>OZ219914.1:0-5122195 GCA_964291595.2 Spirochaetia bacterium
GAGGGCCGCGTGGAGCGCATCAGCCGGCTCATGTAGCGGCCGGCTCGGGCTACTCCGCCGGAAGCTCCACCCGCCGGCCGGTGCGCGCCGACTCGTAGGCGGCGTCGACGATCAGGCCCACCCGGACCGCCGCCTCGCCCGGCACCGGCACCGGTCCCTCGCCGCGCGTGGCGGCGATGAAGTCCCGCACGAACCGCTCGCCGTAGCCGCCCCCGTAGGCGCGCGACTCGGCGGGCGTGAAGGTGAAGGTGCGCTGCGGTGCGGCCGCGAACTCCGGCACGCCGCTCTCCAGGTGCAGCTCCGGCGGGCCGCGGTCGTTCCACCACAGTCGCCCCTCGCGGCCGTTGACGCCGACGTGCTGGTCGTAGCCGGCGGGGTTGTAGAAGCCGCCGCCCGCGACGGCCAGCATGTAGCCGGCGTGCAGCGAGGCCAGCGCCCCGGAGCGCAGGCGCATCGACAGGGTCGCCGTGTCCTCCACGTCGAAGCCGTCGTCGCCGCGGGTGGCGACCTCCGCCGCCACCGAGACGATGGGATCGCCGGTGAGGAACCGCATGAGATCCAGCGAGTGGCAGCCCAGCCAGGAGAGGATCCCGCCGCCGGCAGCCCCGCGGTCGAACAGCCAGTGGTCGGGTCCGCGGAAACGGACCTGCGTGGTGAGCATCCTGATCTCCACCGAGAACAGCGTGCCCAGCGCGCCGTCGCGCACCAGCCGGCGCGCCTCGGCGATCAGCGGATTGAAACGGTTGGTGTAGAACACGGAGAGTTGCCGGCCGGCCCGCTCGGCGGCGGCCACCACGCGCCGCGCGTCGGCGGCGGTGCGGCCCAGCGGCTTCTCGGCCAGGAGGTGGTGGCCGGCTTCCAGGATGCCCGCGAACAGGTCCGGGTTGCGGTCGTTGCGCTCGGCGGCGACCACGAAGGCCACGTCGCGGCGCCCCAGGAGCTCCGCCAGGCTGCCGGCCTGCTCGACCGGCGTGTCGCGCACCTCGCCACGCAGATCCTCCAGGGCCGAGGCGTCCTCGTCCCAGACGACGATGCGGCCGACCTCGGGCAGGCAGTCCAGCGTGCGGATGTGGCCCGCCGAGTGCGGGTGGCGGAGCCCGATCAGGGCGGCGGTCAGTTGCTGCATCATCTTTCCTCGATTCGTCGTTCGCCCATGATGGTGTCGGCGGGATAGGCGCGGTAGCTGTTGCGGATGGTCGGGCTGCGCAGGTCGGCCTGCCACACCACGGCGCCGCCGGCGTCCGCCTCGACGATCACGCGCTGCGGGTCGGAGTCGTTGGTCTCGAAGTTGATCAGCGTGGTGCCGGACGGCAGCCGGTAGGCGCTCGACCGGGACAGCGAATACAGGTCCGGCGTGTGGCGGTACTCCCACACCTTCACCGCGATGAGATCGTAGGTGTTGAGGGCCAGCTCCAGGGCGCGCGAATACTGGCCTCCTTCCTCCTCCGGCCGGTCGCGGCCGTTGTCGAACAGCAGGATGTTGCCGTTCGGGAGCTCGGCGGCGGTGTGCTGGAAGTAGAACCGGTCGGTGGGGTCGGCGAACTCGTAGCTCGACTCCGGGCCGCCGAGCCGCCACTCGATGCTCCTGAAGTCCGGCGCGATGGAGATGATCTCGTTGCGGCTGGAGAGCGACAGGATCACGTTGCCGCGCACGCCGAAGGCCAGCGAGTTGACGTTCAGCCAGTTCTTGATGTCGCCGGCCCAGCGGACGCGGTTGGCCAGGGACAGGTGGTCTCGCGCGTCCCAGACCTCCTCGGTAGTGTGCGTGGCCTGGTCCCACAGGCGCAGCGAGTCGACCAGCACGCGGGTCTCCGCCTCGCCTCCCTGCCCGGTGTCGTCGATGGTGACGATCTCGTGGGCGATGTAGAGGACCTGCTCGTCCGGCAGGATCAGCAGGTCGTGGTGAGCCCACTTGTCGATGTCGTTGTTGACCAGCCGCGTCACGACGCGCCCGAGCGGGTCGATCTCGCGCAGGCAGCAGTTCACGAAGCGGCCGGTGGGGCCGCCCTCCCAGTAGACGAGGTTGTGGTTGGGCTTCTGGCGCACCGCCCGGATCGGCGTGGGCGGGTCGGCGACGACCGGCCGGTTGCGGTGGTACCAGACGATGCGGCCAAGGCTGTCCAGGAACAGGAAGAAGCTGTCCGGGCTGTCCTGCAGGTCGAGCAGCACCAGCTCCGCGGTCGACTCGCCGGTCACGTCGATCCGCAGGCGAGCCAGGGCGGGCGGCAGCGCGCGCGTCCGGAAGGTGCCCTCGGCGGCGGGTTCGCCGGCGGTGCCGTCTCCGGCGACGGGCACGACCGAGTAGCGGTAGGCGGTGTCGGGGAGCAGGCGCACCACCGGCACGCGGTGGGCGCGGGCGGGCGCGGGGGTGGTCGCGGAGCGCAGCGCACCGGCGGGACCCGCGTATTCCACGTACACGCGGCCCGGCGCGTCGAGCTCCACGGCGATCTCTGCTATAAGGCTGTTGTCGGGGTGCAGCGCCGCGGTCGCCGACACGACGCGCGGCGGGTTGGAGTCCTCGGCGGAGGCGAGGAGGGCGGCCAGGACGAACGTGGCCGCCAGCAGACGGCGAAGGGAGGTAACGGCATTCATGATAGAGAACCGGATCCTATGGCGTAAGGCGCGCGGCGAAAAGGCGCTGGGCGTGTCGATGAACGAGCCCTCGGAGGAGGTGGTGGAGCTGGCCGGCCGCATGGGCCTGGACTTCGTCAACCTGGACGGACAGCACGCGCCGGTGAGCCCGCAGGAGGTGGGCACCATCTGCCGCATCGCCGAGGGGTTCGGGATGAGCACCACCATGCGCATCCCCGACGGTGCGGAGTCGACCATCCTGTCCTACCTGGACCGCGGCGTGCAGCTCATCGTGGTCCCCAACCTGCAGACGCGCGCGGAGGCGGAGGCGCTGGTCAAGTACACGTTCTTCGCGCCGCTCGGACTGCGCAGCTCGACCAGCTATCCGATGGTGCTGCGCCAGGACGGCCCGGAGCGCATCTCGCTGTTCGAGGCCGCCAACCGCAACACGCTGCTGGTCCCGCAGCTCGAGAGCGTCACCTCGGTGGAGAACCTGGACGAGATCCTGCAGGTGGACGGCATCGACTTCTTCGGCGGCGGGCCTGAGGACATGGCGCAGTCGCTGGGCATCCCCGGCGGGCACGCCGACCCGCGCGTGGCCGAGCAGTACGAGCGTGCGGAGGCCAAGGTCAGGGCGGCCGGCAAGTTCATGCTCGGCGACTACACCGAGTCCGTGCAGGTGCTCGGCGTCGTCAAGGGAGCGATCGAAGAGGCGCTCACCGGGCTGGGCCGGAACTCCGCGCTACCCTGGTAGCCGGCTCATGGTAGCCCGCTCATGGTAGAATGCGCAGTCCATGACGACGGCCACGTCCGGAGGCGTATCGGCGCAGCCGGATGAGTCCGCGACGGCGCGGGATGCCGCCCCGGAAGGCGTCCCGCCGTACGTCGAGTTCGCCTCGATCGACAAGAGCTACGACGGGCGCACGCTGGTCGTCAGGGACCTGAACCTCAGCGTTCGCGAAGGGGAGTTCCTGACCCTGCTCGGGCCGTCGGGCTCCGGCAAGACCACCTGCCTGATGATGCTGGCCGGGTTCGAGACCCCGTCGGCCGGCACGATCCGCATCGCCGGCCGCTCCGTGCACGACCTGCCGCCGCGGCAGCGCAACATCGGCGTCGTCTTCCAGAACTACGCGCTGTTCCCGCACCTCACGGTGGGACAGAACCTGTCCTTTCCGCTGGAGGTGCGCCGGCTCGATCCCGGAGAGCGCCGGGAGCGCGTGCGGCGGGCGTTGCGGCTCGTGCGGCTGGAGGGGTTCGAGGACCGGCGGCCCGACCAGCTCTCCGGCGGCCAGCAGCAGCGCGTCGCCATCGGCCGTGCGCTGGTGTTCGAGCCCAGCTTGGTGCTGATGGACGAGCCGCTCGGCGCCCTGGACCGCAGCCTGCGCGAGGAGATGCAGTACGAGATCCGGCGCATCCACCGCTCGCTGGGCGTCACGGTGGTGTACGTCACCCACGACCAGCAGGAAGCGATGGTGATGTCGGACCGCATCGCCGTGTTCAACCGCGGCCGCATCGAGCAGGTGGCGACGCCGGAGATCCTCTACGAGGAGCCCGAACGGCCGTTCGTGGCCCGCTTCATCGGCGGCAACAACCTGCTGCGCGGGCAGGTGGCCGCCGTCGACGGCGACTACTGCCGGGTGGCGGTGGGGGATCAGACGATCACCGCCTTCCGGGTCGCGGAGTGCAAGGCCGGCGACGACGTGACGCTGGCCATCCGCCCGGAACGGGTCGCCCTGGCGACCGGGGCGCACCAGTACAGCAACCAGTTCGAGGCGCAGGTCGAGGCGATCACCTTCCTGGGCGACCACCTGATCGTCCACGTCCGGGCCGGCGGGCGCACGGACTTCGCACTGAAGATCCCCAACATCGTCGGACATGGCGCGATGCTGGAGGGCGATACGATCACCATCGGATGGGCGGCAGCGGACTGCCGGGCATTGGACGTCGACCACGAGGAGGAAGAGGCATGAGGATGAACAGGCTTGCGCTGACCCTGACGCTGGCCGCGCTGGCGGGGAGCCTGCCGGCCGCCGCCGAGGAGATGACCATGGTGTCCTGGGGCGGAGCGTACGGCCGGGCGACGCAGAAGGCGCTGCTCGACCCGTTCGGCGCCGACACCGGCTACGACATGCGCATGGAGGACTTCAACGGCGGCCTCGCCGAGATCCGCGCCCAGGTGGAGACCGGCAACGTGCATTGGGACGTGGTGGACCTGGAGGCCGCGGACGCGGTGCGCGGCTGCGACGAAGGGCTGCTGGAGGTCCTGGCGCCCGAAGACCTGTTCCCGGGACAGGATGCGGATGCCGCGGTGCAGGACTTTCTGCCCGGCATGATCTCCGAATGCGGCGTCGGCCTGATCGTGTACTCGACGATCTACGCCTACCGCACGGACCTGCTCACCGGCGAGAAGCCGTCCACCATGGCCGATTTCTTCGACCTGGAGACGTTCCCCGGACGCCGCGGCATGCGGCGCTCGCCGTACGGCACCATGGAGTTCGCGCTGGTGGCCGACGGCGTGCCGGCCGACCAGGTGTACGAGACGCTGAGCACGCCCGAGGGCGTGGACCGGGCGTTCCGGAAGCTGGATGAGATCAAGGAGCACGTGGTGTGGTGGGAGGCCGGCGCGCAGCCGCCGCAGATGCTGGCCGACGGCGAGGTGGTGATGAGCACCGCCTACAACGGCCGCATCTTCAACGCCCAGGTGGCCGAGAACCAGCCGTTCGAGATCGTCTGGGACGGCCAGGTGCTGGACCACTCGCAGCTCGCCATCGTGGCCGGGGCGCCCAACCTGGAGGCGGCGCTGGAGTTCCTGGCGTTCACGGCCCGGCCGGAGTCGATGGCAGCCATGAGCGGCTTCATCTCCTACAGCCCGACCCGGCACTCGGCGCTGCCGTTGGTCGGCACCCACGTCGAGATCGGCGTGGAGATGGAGCCGCACATGCCGGTCACGCCTGCGCGCCTGGAGCGCTCGGTGTTCAACGACTGGTCGTGGTGGGCGGACTACGGCGACGAGATCAACGACCGCTTCGGAGCGTGGCTGGCCCGCTGAGCCGGCCCCGGCCGCGCATGTCCGGAACCGGCGGCGCCCGCCTCCGCGCCGCGCTGCTGGTCCTGCCGCTGGCAGGGTTCGTCGGCGTGGCGTTCCTGGCGCCGCTGGGGACGATGCTGGTGCGCAGCGTCCACGACCCCGTGGTCGCAGATGCGGTGCCGGAGACGCTGGCATTGCTGCGCGGCTGGGACGGCAGCGAGGCGCCGCCGGCGGCGGTGTTCGCGGCGGCCGCCCGCGAGCTGCTGGCCGCGCGGGAAGAGCGGACGCTCGGCCAGATCGCCACTCGCGTCAACCGCGTGGAAGCCGGGCTCCGCAGCGTCTTCACCCGCAGCATGCGCCGGCTGCAGGGCGTGGAGACCGACGACTGGCGCACCGCCATGGTGGAAGCCGACCCGGCCTGGGGAGAGGCGCGCACGTGGCGGGCGCTGGGGCGCGCCGGCGAGCGCTGGACGGTCCGCCACTACCTGAACGCCGTCGACCGGGACCGCGGCCCCGACGGCCGCATCGTCCGCCAGCCGGAGGAGCAGCGGATCTACCTGCGGCTCTTCGGCCGGACCTTCCTGGTCAGCCTGGCGGTCACGGCGCTGTGCCTGGTCTTCGGCTACCCGCTGGCCTACGCAATCGCGCATGCGCCGCCGCGCCGCGCCGCGCTGCTCCTGGTCGGGGTGCTGCTGCCGTTCTGGACGTCGCTGCTGGTGCGCACCACGTCCTGGATCGTGCTTCTTCAGTCGCAGGGGGTGATCAACGACCTGCTGGTGGCGATCGGCGTGATCGGCGACGAGCAGCGGCTCGCCATGATCTACAACATGGCCGGCACGCTGATCGCCATGACGCACGTGCTGCTGCCGTTCATGGTGCTGCCGCTCTACTCGGTCATGCGCACCATCCGGCCGGAGTATCTGCGCGCCGCCGCATCGCTGGGCGCGGGGCCGGTGCAGGCGTTCGTCCGCGTGTACTGGCCGCAGTCCCTGCCCGGCGTGGGCGCCGGGACGCTGCTGGTGTTCATCGTCGCCCTCGGCTACTACATCACGCCGGCGCTGGTGGGGGGCCGCACCGGCCAGCTCATCTCCAACCTGATCGCCTACCACATGCAGGAGTCGCTCAACTGGGGGCTGGCGGCGGCGCTGGGCGGCATCCTGCTGACCTGCGTGCTCATCTTCTACGTGATCTACGACCGGGTGGTGGGCATCAACCGCCTGCGGCTGGGCTGAGATGGCGGCTCGCAACGCACCGGCTCGCACCCTTCCGGAACGCGCCGGCCGGGCCGTGTACCTGGGGTTCTGCACGGCGGTGCTGCTGTTCCTGATCGCGCCGTTGCTGGTGTTCGTCCCCTTGAGCTTCAACGCGGAGCCCTACTTCACCTTCACCGAAGGGATGCTGCGCCTCGACGCCGACGCCTACTCCCTGCGCTGGTACACGAGCGTGGCGGGCGACGAGGAGTGGCTGCGCGCGCTGGTCAACAGCCTGGTGGTCGGCGCGGCGGCCACGGCGCTGGCGACCGTGCTGGGCACCGTGGCCGCGCTCGGCCTGTCGAGCCCGGCGATGCCGGGCCGCACCGCGATCATGGGGCTGCTGCTCTCCCCGATCGTGACGCCGCTGATCATCTCTGCGGTCGGCATGTTCTTCTTCTACTCCGAGATCGGACTGGCGCAGACCCACCTGGGGCTGATCCTGGCGCACACCACGCTGGGTGCGCCGTTCGTGGTCATCACCGTCACCGCGACCCTGTCCGGCTTCGACCGGAACCTGCTGCGCGCCTCCGCCAGCCTGGGCGCCGGCCCGCTGACCGGCTTCCGCCGCATCCAGCTCCCGCTGATCGCTCCGGGCGTCGTGTCCGGCGCCCTGTTCGCCTTCGCGACCTCGTTCGACGAGGTGGTCACCGTGCTGTTCATCGGCGGCCTGGAGCAGCGCACCATCCCGCGCCAGATGTGGTCCGGCATCCGCGAGGAGATCAGCCCCGCGATCCTGGCCGTCGCCACCGTCCTGCTGGCCTTCGCCCTGCTGTTCATGGCCACCGTGGAGTGGCTGCGCCGGCGCGGCGACCGATCCGCTTGACCCTCCATGGGTTCTGCCGAGAGTGGAAGGGGATGAACGAATGGACCTGATGCAGCTTGCACGCACCCCAGTCGGGGAGTGGCCTCCGAACGGCGGGAACGTGCTGCATGCGGTTCTCGACGACCGGCAAGCGGGTGAATCGGACCGCCTCATGGCCGCGGAGCTGGCTGGCGAGGTCGCGATCATCGACGACGATCTCGCCGGCATCCTGCTGTCCCTCGTCGGCGACGCCGCCGCATCCGAGCCGCTGCGCTGCCGCGCCGCGCAGTCTCTCGGACCGGTCCTGGAGCAGATGGATCTGGACAGCGACCATAACTTCCTGCTCCTCGACCAAGACGCCTTGGGTCCCCCGCCGATATCCGGGCACACCTTCCGCAGGATTCAGGACACGTTGCGCGTTCGGTACCTGGAAGATGACGTGCCGCCGAACGTGCGACGCCACATCCTGGAGGCCTCGGCACGAGCTCCGGCCGACTGGCACGGGGACGCGATCCGTGCCGCCTACGCCCGTGAGAACCGGGAGTGGCGGCTGACCGCCGTCTGCGCAATGTGCCACGTGGATGGTTTCGACGACGAGATCCTCGCCGCGCTGGACGACCCCGATGCCGAGATTCGGCGCGCAGCGGTGTCCGCCGTCGGCACGTGGGATCTGGAAGCGGCATGGCCGCACGTTTCCGCCGTGCTCTCAGCGCCGGACACCGAAAGGGAGCTTCTGCTCGCCGCCATCGAAGCGGGAGGCATCATCCATCCGCACGAAGCTCAACCGCTGCTGCTCGCATTGAGCGATTCCGACGACGCCGATATTGCCGCCGCCGCCGAGCAGGCCGCGAGGATGGCCGCGGTCGTCGTCGAGGGCGAGCTGGATGAGGACGCCGAGTGGTGACATTGAGCCCGTGACCGGGAACAGGAAGCCCAGCCGGAAGCTGCAGGAGTGGATCGATGCGCGCAAGCGGCACCGCCTGTCGCACGCCCAGGTGCAGATGGCGCGCGAGCTGGGAATGAACCCCCGCAAACTGGGCGGATTGGACAACCACGATCAGGAGCCGTGGAAGATGCCGCTGCGCCGGTTCATCGAGCATCTGTACCTCGAGCGGTTCGGCAGAGCGGCCCCGGAGGTCGTTCGTTCGATCGAGGAGATCGCATGCCGTGATGCCGAGAAAAAGGCGCGCAAAAGGGAAGCAAAGAAGCGGCAGCGCTGACAAGCCGATGGAGCTGTCGTCCGCACCTTCGGATCGGGACGAAGCGGCGGCGATCAGGAAGAGACTGGCGGCACTGGCCGACGCCTCACCGAATCGATGGAACGGAACCCGGACATGGGCTTCGAGTCCTACGACCGCCTGTTCCCCAGTCAGGACACCATGCCGGCCGGCGGGTTCGGCAACCTCATCGCGCTGCCGCTCCAGCACGGTCCGCGCCAATCGGGCAACAGCGTGTTCCTGGACGACGACTTGCAGCCGCATGCCGACCAGTGGGAGTACCTGTCCTCGGTCGGGCGCATGACACCCGCCGAGGTAAGCGACAGAACCGAGGAAGCGGGCCGCCAAGGGCGCATGCTCGGCGTACGCCTGCCGGCGATGGACGAGGACGAGGCGCCCTGGCTGGCGCCGCCGTCCCGAAGACGATCGGACATGCCCGTCACCGGCCCGTTGCCTGAGACCATCGACGTCGTGCTGGGAGATCAGGTGTACGTCGACCGGCAGGGCATCCCGGCCTCCTTGGTCAACCGGCTCGCCCGCCTGGCCGCGTTTCAGAATCCCGAGTTCTACAGCAACCAGGCGATGCGTCTGCCGACATTCGGCGTCCCGCGCGTCATCGGCTGCGCCGAGCTGCTGTCGCACCACGTGGCGCTGCCGCGCGGATGCGCAGACGCGGCGGTGGAGCTGATCACCGCTCTCGGCATCCGCGTGCGCTGTCGGGATGAACGCAACGCCGGGCGTCCGATCGAGACGACCTTCGCAGGCGAGCTCACACCCGACCAGCGCCACGAGCTTCGGTCTGCCCGCGGACCTGGACCCTGAGCGTCCGCCCATCCAGAGCATCTACAGGGCGCTGGCCGAGGACGAAGAGCGCAACCGGATGATCCTTGACGACGTGCTGAGCGCCGTGGCCGAGGAACGATCGCCCATCGTTCTGACGGAGCGCAAAGCACACGCATTGCTGCTGGCGGAGCGGCTGTCGTGTCATGCGCCCAACGTGCTGGTGCTGCACGGCGGCATGGGCCAGAAAGCGCGCAGGGAGTTGACGGACCGCCTGGAGACGATCGGCGATGCTCAGGACCGGGTGCTGATTGCCACCGGCCGCTACATCGGCGAAGGGTTCGACGACGCCCGGCTC
The DNA here is from genome assembly GCA_964291595.2 of Spirochaetia bacterium. GTDB lineage: Bacteria > Spirochaetota > Spirochaetia > SZUA-6 > Bin103 > CATQHW01. The sequence continues at coordinate 10,010 of OZ219914.1, forward strand.
GACACGCTCTTCCTGACCATGCCGATCTCTTGGCGGGGGACGCTCGCCCAGTATGCCGGCCGGCTGCACCGCATCCACCCCGCCAAGCGCGAGGTGGTCGTCTACGACTACGTCGACGGTGACGTGCCGATGTTGGCCCGCATGAGCGTCAAGCGCATCAAGGGGTTCGAAAGCCTCGGCTATTCCGTCGCTGGTCCGTCGTGATGGTGCGTCACGTTGACGGCCACTGCGACGCAAACGCATCGCGTACGGGAATCGAGAAGCCTGGCAGACCAGGCGAATCGGCATGTGCTCCCGGACGGAACACCCCGTGCTCGCGGTATGCTGCGCCGTCGCCAAGGACGAGCACGGTAACGGTCTCGTCGACAGGATTGACGATCCAGTACTCAGGGATGCCCGCCTCGGCATAGTCGACGCGCTTCTCGACCATGTCACGGTCGGGATCGTCAGGACTCACCACTTCCATGACCAGGTCGGCGGAGTTGACGGAACACCACCGGCCCCGCGGTGCTGCGGCACCGGCCGGGTTCGCGGCGCTGTGGCGGCATGCCGCCGCCTGTCTGCTGGCGCGCAGCGCGGAGCCCCCCGCGGAACCCCGCGATTGGGTGTGAGGCACTGGTTCCGCTTGTCGGGCGAGCGTGATCCATCTCCTCAGACGGTATGGCCCTCCCGAAGGGGCCTGGGTCAGGGCGAAACCCCCGCCAGCAACGGGCTGGAGCTATGGCGCCTCAGACGGCGATCTTCCCTCGGCGGCGCGAAGGTCATCGAGGGTCACGCCGCGTCCCACTCTCTTTCGCTTGCAGCCAGCGCTTGAACGACCGCTGACTCTCGCCGGATGCCCGCCCTGCGAGTAGGCCCTCGACGCTCAGATCCTCGTCCAGTTCGGGCCAATGGATTCCTGCCCCCCCGCCGATGAGGCGCAAGTTTCGTCTCTCCTGCGGCGTGGCATGTACCAGCCGAGGATACCAGGCCAGCGGCACGGAGATCGTGCGTCCATCGCTCAGATCCGCGGTTAGTGTGTCTTCGGTGACATCCACTCGTTCGGCGACAGGGACACTCGGGCTCGTCACGGCAGGGCGGACTCGCCCATGATCGACTCGGCGGCGTAGACGCGGTACTGGTTGGGCTTGCCGGGCGAGCGGTGGCCGACTTCCCAGACGGTCTGGCCGTCGGGGGTGACCTCGGCGATGATGAACACCCGGCAGCAGCGCTCGGCGCGGCTCGATCCGTACAGGATCAGGGTGTTGCCGCCCGGCAGGCGCTGCACGCTGGAGCAGCACGCGGCGTACAGCGGCGGGCGGTGCCAGTACTCCCACACCCGGCGCGCGGTCATCCGCTCCAGGTCGAGCTCCAGCTCCACCGCGCGGGAGAACTGGGCGCCCTCGTCGTAGGGCCGGCCGGTGCCGTTGTCGAACAGCAGCACGTTGCCCGAGGCAAGCGGCACCGCCGTGTGCTGCGCGTAGAAGCGGTCGCGCGGATCCTCGATCGTGAAGTCGCTGCCGGGGCCGCCCAGGCGCCAGCGCACGGAGGCCAGGTCGGGGGCGATCGAGATCACCTGGTTCAGGTGGCCGAGCGACACCAGCACGCTGCCGTCTTCGGCCATCACGGCAGAGTTGCCGTGGCTCCAGTCCTGCACCCGCGGGTCGCGCTCGCAGCCGCCCCACATGGGGTGTCCCGGCAGGGTCCGGTTGGAGGCCGGCGCCACCCGGTCGGCGGGGGAGAGGTGGTCGAAGATGTTCCAGACGATCTCGGTGGTGCCCGCCGCCGCATCCCAGATGCCCAGCGTGTCGCCCTCCTGCGGCACGGCCGGGTCGCCGTAGCCGTCCCACAGCACGTCGCGCGACAGGTACAGCACGCGCCCGTCCGGCAGCACCTGCACCTCGTGGTGCATGGGGCCGAACGGCGCGCACTCGTCGGTCAGGCGGTGCAGCTCGCGGCCGGTGGGGTCGATCTCGACCAGGCCGGCGGCGGTGGTGCCGCCCTTGAAGCCTGCCAAGTAGACGATGTTGCCGTTCGGGCGGCGGGCCATGACGTAGGGCTGCTCGCCCTCCGGCGCCTGGAAGTACCAGACGACATGCCCTTCGCCGTCGAAAGCCGCCAGGCCGAAGAACTCGCTCTGCCGGAACTCCAGGAACGTGACGGGCAGGGTGGGCGCGCCTCGCCACACGTCGAATACGGCGTCGCGCAGGCCCTCGGGCAACGGGCCGGTGGTGAAGGCGGCGGCAGCCGTGGGCGCCGACAGACGGCCGCCGGCGCCGAGCGCGCGCACCTGGTACCGATACTCGGTCGCGGCCCGCAGGCGGAACAGATGCACGGTGAACGAGGTGCCCCGGCTTTCCGCGGGCGCCGAGCGCAGCACTTCGCCGTCTGCGGGCCAATAGTCGACCACCACGCTGCCGGGCGCGGCCAGCTCGCCTTCCACCACGGCGATCAGCGCGTTGCCGGCGTGGATGCGCGCGGAAGCGTGCAGCGGAGGCGCGGGAGCCGGCGGTTCGTCATCCGCCCATCCGCCAGCCGCCGCGATCAGCAGGGCGGCCGCAAGCGGAGCCCATCTGGCAACCCGAAATGCCTTGGCTACAACTGCGGGGCGAGCTGAAGTGTCCACGGGAACGCGGCTGCCCGGGCTTGCCTTACTCCGCGCCGAGAGCGTCGCCGTCGTCTTTGAATTCCTGCTCCAGGTCGGAGTCTTCCTGGTATTCGTGGTGGAACTCGGCGCTCACCGTGTCGGGACGGGCGCTCGGGTACAGACGCAGGATGTCCCACTGGCTGATGGCCGCCCGGACCTTGTAGCGCATACGGGCCCGGTCCGCTACGCCGTCCAACATGTCGTGCTTCGCGGGCGGGGCTCCCATGCGTAGGCCTGGCTGTACATGTCCCGCAATTTCTCCAGACGGCCGCCTCCGGCGTGCTCGGCTTGCCGTGTCACGAAGCTCACGTCTCCCGGCTTCAGCTTAGCACAGCACAGGATGGCCCGAGCCACGGTCGGTTGACACGACACGCGCGGGAGGCCACCGTTTTTTCCGCTCAGCGCGACCGGGCTCGAGCATCTGGAGGAACCATGCGAACGCATACGAAAGTACTGGTGTTGGCATTGACGCTGGGGTTGGCCCTGTCGATGTCGGCATCCGCCGAACTGACGACTTTCGCCTACGACGGCCCGCTGCCGACTTCGTTCAACGAAGCGCCGATGCTGGCCGCCAAGGTGGCGGCGGGCGAGTTGCCCCCGGTCGACGAGCGGCTGCCGATCGCCTCGGACGTACTGGTCATCCCGGTGGTCGAACGGATCGGTGACTACGGCGGCACGTGGCGGCGCGGCTTTCGCGGCCCCGGCAACGGTCAGAACGCCGACCGCATCATGATGGACCACATGCTGCTGTACGACATCGACGGCACCAACATCGTGCCCAACCTCATCAGGGACTGGACGCTTGAGGAAGACGGCGTCACCTACACGTTCCATCTCCGGCGCGAGATGGAGTGGTCGGACGGCACGCCGTTCACTGCGGACGACTTCCTGTGGGCCAACGAGCACATCGTCCGCCATGAGGCGCTCAACCCGCAGAAAGAGGGCCGGCTGGGCTTCTCATCCTTCAACCCGATGCTGCGCAAGATCGACGACAGCACGATCCAGTGGTACTTCCCGTCCCCGCAGGCCGGCTTCATCGACGACGTCGCCACCTACCGCATCGCCGGCTGGACGCTCAACGGCCGTGTCGGCGCGCCGGCGTTCGCGCCCGGTCACTTCCTGGAGCAGTTCCACAAGGACTTCGCCAGCGAGGGCGACATCACCGAGATGGTGTCCGAGTCGGGCTTCGAGAACTGGGAGACGTTCTTCAAGAGAAAGATCGACGTGCACAAGACGGTCGAGGCTCCGACGGTCGCCCCGTGGATCGTCACCAGCCCCAACAACACCGACCTGTGGGCGTTCGAGCGCAATCCCTACTACTACGCGGTCGATCCGGAGGGGAACCAACTCCCGTACATCGACTACATCCAGATGCGGCTGTACGCGGACTCCGAGGTGCACAACCTGCGCGCCGCCAATGGCGAGTACGACTTCCAACACGGCTCCATCGCCTTCAACAACGTGCCCACCTTCATCGAGAACGGGGAGAAGGGGAACTACCGGCTGATGCTGTGGCCGGGCGACGCCACCGTGGCGGTCGCCTTCAACTACACCTACGGCCTGGGCGAGGTCACCGAGGAGCCGGACCCGGAGATCCGCAAGTGGATCACCAACCGCGACTTCAAGATCGCCATGTCGCACGCCATCAACCGCGACAAGATCAACGAGCTGGTCTACTTCGGCACGGCCACGGGACGGCAGGCGGTGTTCCCGCACTGGCACGCCCACTACCCGGGCGATGAGATCGCGTTCCGCTACTCCGAATACGACCCGGCCCGAGCCAACCAGATCCTGGACGACATCGGCCTGTCGGAACGGGACTCGGACGGCTTCCGCCTGCGCAGCGACGGCGGCGGCAGGTTGACCCTGGACTTCTCCCTCAGCTCGGGGTGGTTCACCACCGCCGACATCGGCGAGCTGCTCAAGGAGGACTGGGCGGCGGTGGGCGTCAACGTCAACCTGCGGCTCGTACAGGGCTCCGCGGCCACCGACGAGCGCGGCGGCAACCTGCAGCAGCTCTTCCTGGATGGCGACGTCAACGCGCGCGAGCCGACCAGCCTGATCTCCGGCCGCAGCGCCTTCCCCGCGTATTCGAACTGGTATGCGCAGCGCTCGGGCTCCTACACGCTCGGCGCCGTCGTGGCCGAGCCTCCGGAGTCCGACACCGACTTCTGGCGGCTGGTCGAACTCAGCGACGAATCGCAGTTGATGCGCTACGCCGACCGCACGGAGAACTACATCGAGACGCAGGAGATCGCCGTGAACAACCTGTACTACATCGGCCTCATCGGCGACTCGGCCGCCTCCAACGGCGTCATCGTGGTCAAGAACAACTTCCGCAATGTGCCGGAGCGTGCGCCGAACGTCTCGGCGCTGCAGAACCCGGGCAGCGGGCGGACCGTCCAGTTCTTCTTCGAGGGCGGCCTGAACGACGCCGGCTTCTAGGCCGGGTATCGGGTAGCGACACGTACGTCCACGCAACCGAGCGGTCCGCTTCCGCAACGAAGCGGGCCGCTCGATGACTCCGCTCTGACCGCCCATGGCGACCTACACGCCGCAGGACTACGCGGTCACGTTCATCGGCGTCCTGGGGCTGGCGGTGCCGAACTTCCTGCTCGGGCTGATATTGCTGTGGCTCGGGGGCGATCCGGTTCGGCTGGGAGATCGGCGGCCTGTACTCGCCGGAGTACCTCCAGCAACGGGCAGCAACGGCTCCCTATCCTTGACAGCTCGCCCGCGGGAAGGGATCATGCGGCACGCTCGGCGCGACCGCGCTCGAGCGCTTGGAGGAATCATGCGCACGCATACGAAAGTAGGGGTGTTGGCATTGACCCTGGGTCTGGCCCTGTCGATGTCGGCATCCGCCGAACTGACGACCTTTGCCTACGACGGCCCGATGCCGACCTCGTTCAACGAGGCGCCGATGCTGGCCGAACGTGTGGCGGCGGGCGAGCTGCCCCCGGTCGATGAGCGGCTGCCGATCGCCTCGGACGTCCTGGTCGTCCCGGTGGTGGAGCAAATCGGCGAGTACGGCGGCACGTGGCGGCGCGGCTTCGCCGGCCCCGGCGACGGCCAGAACGCCGACCGCATCATGATGGACCACCTGCTGCTGTACGACATCGACGGCACCAACATCGTGCCCAACAACGTCAGGGACTGGACGCTGGAGGACGACGGCCTCACCTACACGTTCCATCTGCGGCGCGAGATGAAGTGGTCGGACGGCGAGCCGTTCACGGCCGACGACTTCCTGTGGGCCAACGAGCACATCGTCTGTCACGAGTCGCTGAACCCGGAGAAGCAGTGCCGGCTGGGCTTCTCGTCCTTCAACCCGGGAGTGCGCAAGATCGACGACAGCACCATCCAGTGGTACTTCGAGACCCCGCAGGCCGGCTTCATCGACGACGTGGCCACCTACCGCGTCGCCGGCTGGACGCTCAACGGCCGCGTCGGCTCGCCCTCGTTCGCACCCGCCCACTTCCTGGAGCAGTTCCACAAGGACTTCGGCGACGAGGCCGACATCAACGAGATGGTGTCCGAAGAGGGCTTCGAGAACTGGGAGACCTTCTTCCGGAACAAGATCGACGTGCACAAGACGGTCGAGGCGCCGACGGTCGCCCCGTGGGTCGTCACCAGCCCCAACAACACCGACCTGTGGGCGTTCGAGCGCAATCCCTACTACTACGGGGTCGATCCGGTCGGAAACCAGCTCCCGTACATCGACTACATCCAGATGCGGCTGTACGCGGACTCCGAGGTCCACAACCTGCGCGCCCTCAACGGCGAGTACGACTTCAACCACCGCGGCATCGCCTTCAACAACGTGCCCTCCTTCATCGAGAACGCGGAGAAGGAGAACTACCGGCTGATGCTGTGGCCGGGCGACGCCACCGTGGCGGTCGCCTTCAACTACACGTACGGCCTGGGCGAGGTCACCGAGGAGGCGGATCCGGAGATCCGCAAGTGGATCACCAACCGCGACTTCAAGATCGCCATGTCGCACGCCATCAACCGCGACAAGATCAACGAGCTGATCTACTTCGGCACGGCCACCGGCCGTCAGGCGGTGTTCCCGCACTGGCACGCCCATTATCCGGGCGATGAGATCGCGTACCGCTACGCCGATCACGACCCGGCCAAGGCCAACCAGATCCTGGACGAGATCGGTCTGTCGGCACGGGATTCGGACGGCTTCCGCCTGACCAGCGACGGCAGCAAGAGATTGACCCTGGACTTCTCCCTCAGCCTGGGCTGGTTCACCACCGCGGGCATCGGCGAGCTCCTCAAGGAGGACTGGGCGGCGGTCGGCGTGAACGTCAACCTGCGCCTCGTGCAGGGCCAGGCGGCCACCGACGAGCGTGGCGGCAACCTGCAGCAGCTCTACCTGGACGGCGACGTCAACGCGCGCGAGCCGACCAGCCTGATCTCCGGCCGCAGCGCCTTCCCGGCCTACTCGAACTGGTACGCGCAGCGCGCGGGCTCCTACACGCTCGGCGCGGTCGTGGCCGAGCCTCCGGAGTCCGACACCGAATTCTGGCGGCTGGTCGAGCTCAGCGACGAATCGCAGTTGCTGCGCTACGCCGACCGCACGGAGAACTACCTGGAGACGCAGGAGATCGCCGTGAACAACCTGTACTACATCGGCCTGATCGGCGATTCGGCCGCCTCCAACGGCGTCATCGTCGTCAAGAACAACTTCCGCAACGTGCCGGAGCGCGCGCCGAACGTCTCGGCGCTGCAGAATCCGGGCAGCGGGCGGACGGTGCAGTTCTTCTTCGAGGGTGGCCTGAACGACGCAGGCTTCTAACGTCGAGCTACGTGGATTCACTCGGGCGGCCCGCTCCGTTGCAGGGGCGGGCCGCTCGTTGACTCCGTCCTGACCCCATGGGTGCCTATCTCGCCCGCCGTCTTGGCTACGCGGTTCTCACGTCGCTGGCCATCTCCCTGATCGCGTTCCTGATCGTCCAGCTCCCCCCGGGTGACTTCGCCACCTTCTACGTGCAGTCCCTGCTGGGTGCCGGGCAGGGAGCCGGCGCGTCCGGGAACATCCTGGGCGACCCGGCCCTGGAGGCGCAGTTGCGCACCGATTTCGGGCTGGACCGGCCGGTGCCCATTCAGTACCTCAAGTGGATGCAGCGTATCGTCACCGGCGACTGGGGGATGTCCTTCGCGTTCGGCCGGCCGATCGCCGAGGTGATCGCCGACCGGCTCGCCAACACCCTCATCCTGGCCGTCGGCACCATTCTGTTTACCTGGATCCTGGCGATACCGATCGGCATCTACTCCGCCGTGCGCCACAACACGCCGCAGGACTACGCGGTCACGTTCATCGGGTTCCTGGGGCTGGCGGTGCCGAACTTCCTCCTGGGCCTGATATTGCTGTGGTTGGGGGCGCTCGTGTTCGGCTGGGAGATCGGCGGCCTGTACTCGCCTGAATACCTCAACCAGCCGTGGACGTGGGCCAAGTTCACGAACATGCTGCGCCACCTGATCGCCCCCGCGATCGTGCTGGGGACCGCCGGCACGGCGGCGCTGATCCGCGTCATGCGCAACAACCTGCTTGACGAGCTGGGCAAGCAATACGTGATGTCGGCTCGCGCCAAGGGCGTGGCCGAGTGGAAGCTCATCGTCAAGTATCCCGTGCGCCTGGCGTTCAATCCGTTCATCTCCACGATGGGCTACCTGCTGCCGTTCCTGCTGTCCGGCGACGTGATCGTCTCCACGGTCCTGAGCCTGCCGACGGTGGGGCCGGTGCTGCTGCAGGCGATCCTCAGCGAGGACTTGTACCTGGCCTCCACCATCTTTCTCTGGCTTGGCATGCTGACCGTGATCGGCACGCTGATCTCCGACCTGCTGCTGGCCGTGACCGACCCGCGCATCCGGTTGAGTTGACGCGATGCCCTCGGAATCCGACGAAGCCGTGGTAGCCACCCGTTCTCCGGCAGAGGACGAGCGGCGCTACCTGGCCGGCCAGTGGAAGCTCATGTGGTGGCGCTTCCGCCGCCACAAGGCCGCGATCGCCTCGGCGATCGTGGTCGCCCTGTTCTACCTGGTGGCGATCTTCGCCGACACGCTGTCGAGCTCCGATCCCGCGACATCGGACGAACAGTTCCCGACGGTGCCGCCACAGCGCCTGCGCTTCTTCGACGACGGGGCGCTGCGCCTGCACGTGTACGACCTGGTCGGCAAGCGCGATCTGAAGACGTTCCGCAAGGTGTACGAGCCCGACCCGGAAACGCCCCTGCGCGTGCGGCTGATCGGCGACGGTTACGAGTACAAGCTGCTGGGCCTGTTTCGGAGCACCAAGCACTTCCTGGTCGTGGAGGGTCACGAACGGAGGACGGCGCCGTTCCTGTTCGGCACGGACGAGCAGGGCCGCGATATCGTCGCGCGCATCCTGCACGGCACGCGCCTGTCGCTGTCGATCGGCCTGATCGGCGTGGTGCTCAGCCTGATACTGGGCATCCTGATCGGCGGTGCCTCCGGGTACTACGGCGGAAAGGTCGATACGGCCATCCAGCGCCTCATCGAGATACTGCGCTCCATCCCGACGATACCGCTCTGGATCGGGCTGGCAGCGGCCCTGCCGCGGGAGTTCACCGTCCAGCAGAGGTATCTCGCGATCACCGTCCTCCTGTCGCTGTACGCGTGGACGGAGATCGCGCGGGTCGTGCGCGGGCGGTTCCTGGCCATGCGCGAGGAGGACTTCATCACCGCCGCGCGGCTGTCCGGCACCCGCGACCTGACCATCATCGTCCGCCACATGGTCCCCAACTTCGCCAGCCACCTGATCGCGGCCGCGTCGCTGGCGATCCCGTTCATGATCGTGAGCGAGACCTCGCTGAGCTTCCTGGGGCTGGGCCTGCAGGCGCCGGCGATAAGCTGGGGAGTGCTGCTCAAGGCGGCGTCGAATGCCCGCACGGTCGCGTCGCTGCCGTGGCTGATGCTGCCGGCCATCCCGGTGATCATCTCCGTGCTGGCGTTCAACTTCATGGGCGACGGCCTGCGCGACGCCGCCGACCCGTACGACCGCAAGTAGTCGAGGCGACGCCGCTACGGCCGTTCCGCCACCCGGACGTACCTGGCGAGCTGATTGGGCTCGGCCACGTGCGTCCAGTAGAGGTCGCCGGTCGGGGCGACGCAGACGCAGTGGCCCCAGTAGTCGATGCTCTCGGCCAGCAGGGTGCCGTCCAGGTCCATGATGCCCGAGCCGGCGAAGACGTGGCCGCGGCCGTCCAGGGCGATGTTGTTGGCCCGCTCCAGCCGGCGCTCGCGGATGAAGACGCCGTCCGCGTCGAACACCTGCACCCGGCAGTTCTCGCGGTCGGCGACCCAGACCTGGCCGCGGCGGTCGACGCCGATCGAGTGCGGCGTGTCGAACTGGCCGGGCTTTGTGCCGGGCTCGCCCCAGGAGGCGAGCAGCGTCCCGTCCGCGCCGAACCGGTGGATGCGCGACTGCCCGTAGCCGTCGGCCACGTAGAGGTCTCCCGACGGGGCCTGGAACGCCTGCGTCGGGCTGTTGAACGGCTGCCCCGGCGCTCCCGGCCGGCCGGCCGTGCCCAAGGTGTCGAGCAGCGTGCCGTCGAGCGTGAACCGGTGCACGACGTGGTCCAGGACGTCGGTGACGTAGAGGGTGTCGTCGGCCGTCACGCTGATGCCGTGGATGCCGCCGGGATGCCGGAACGCCGCGTGCGTCCAGCAGTCCAGCCGCGCGCCGTCCGCGTCGTACACCAGGATCTTCGGGTCCGGCTCGCGGCTGCACAGGTAGACGCGCCCGCGGCGGTCGCAGGCCACGCTGCAGAGGACCCCGCGCGCGGCGGCGTCCCGGTTCGCCCACTCTTCGTCGACCCGATAGCGAAACGCTCCTCTACCGATTGTCATACTGCGACTCCTCGCCGGGACCGCCGCCGGTGGTGTGCAGCGTCGCGGCAGCGATCGGCGCCGGGTAGCGCCAGCTCCAGCCGGGGCGGCCGAAGGCTTCGTCGGTCGCCAGCGAGTACGGGGAGACCAGGCGGTCGTGCATGGCCAGGTCGGCGCCGGCCATCACCTCGGCGGTGAGCACGGTATCGAGCCGCAGGAGATGGCGCGCCGCGGCCGGGTCACCCGCGCGGTCCACCAGCTCGTCCGGATCGTCGGCCAGGTTGAACAGCAGCGGCGCGTGCCCGTGGTACTTGCAGAGCTTCCAGGTGCCGTCGAAGGCGACCCAGGCGCCGGCGAGCACGCCCAGGATCTCCGTTCGGCCGGCGCCCTCGGCTCCGAGACCGGGCAGGGGACGGGCGTCCATGTGCGGCGGCTGCTCGGCGCCGGCGATGCGCAGCATGCCGGCCGTGACGTCGCGGAGCTCCACCAGCTCCGGATGATCGGTGCCGGGTGCGATCCCCGGACCCTGCGCTGCCAGCGGGATGCGCATCGAGCCCTCGTAGAAGTTGCCCTTTCCCTGCATGCCGTGATCGCCGAGCAGGTCGCCGTGATCGCTGGTGAAGATGACGACGGTGTCGTCGAGCTGGCCGCTGTCGCGCAGCGCCGCCAGCATGGCGCCGACCTCGTGGTCGATCCCCTTCACCAGCCCGGCGTAGTGCGAGCGCAGCGCGGCGCACTCCTCGGGGCGAAGCGGGCCGTCCGGCATGCCCATGCCGGCGCGCTGGCGCTCGTGCGCCTCCCGCAGCCCGCCGGGGTCACCGTCGGCGGCGGGGACCGGCGGCGGCATGTCCGAGTCGCGGTACCGCACCGGGAAGTCGCGCGCCGGATCGTACGGGTCGTGCGGGCCGGGGAAGCCGACCATCAGCGCCCAGGGGGCCTCCTCGCCTGCATTCCGCTCGATGAACCGGCACGCCTCCCGCCCCGTGAAGCGGTCGCAGGAGTGCTCCCACGGGATGTCCGTGGTCGCCGTCCCGCGCGTGCGCAGGTAGTCGCCGTACTCCGACCAGCGCAGCTTGGCCAGGCCGTGGGCTTCCAGGTAGCGCGCGTAGTCGTCGCGGATCAGCGGCCAGAGCTTGTCCTCGCAGGCCACGCGCTCGTGGAAGCCGTGCGCGGCGTCCCACGGATAGAAGTGCATCTTGCCGATCGCCGCCGTGTGGTAGCCGGCCCGGGCCAGCAGCTCCGGCCACGTGCGGATGCCGGCCTCGCGGTAGTCGGGCCGGAGCGCGTGCAGGTTGTCGGCCACCCCGGTGCGCGCGGCGCTCATGCCGGTCAGCAGCGCGGTGCGCGCCGGCACGCACAGCGGTGAGGCGGAGTACGCCCGCCCGTAGCGGATGCCGTCCGCGGCGATGCCGTCGATGTGCGGCGTGTCGATGAAGCCGGCGCCGTAGCAGCTCACGAAGTCCGCACGGAGCTGATCGGCCAGGATGAACAGGATATTGGGCGGGCGATCGAAGTCGGCGGCCATACGCGAGTTCAGATTGGTTCGTATGCGTTCAAGTAGAGCGTCCGAGACTCGCGACCAGTGGCCTCGATTTCCTCGATTTCCTCGACACAAGAAAACTTGTAGTGCCCTCCGAACTTCAGACCATTCAAGCTGGGCCCACCTTCTCTGATCTTCCCTGAGAATATTCCGTCTTCGGTGAGCAGTCCCCAGGATCCGATGCCGCGGTTTCCTCTTTCAAACTCTCCGACAAGCGTGACGGGCTCGCTGCCCAGATTCGACACACCGGAGAGAGTTTCGACCAGGGAAGTTGCCTCTGATTCGGATACCGAGCCGTGGTTCGCCTTGGCTGAGATCGGTTCTGCCCAAGAGTATTGGAGACCAGTCCTGCGTTCGATGAGGAAGTTCAGGAGCCGCAGATAGGACCCAGCCAAGTGACCGCGATGTTCCTTCAGCATAGTCAGTGTCTGTTCCGGACTATGTGCATGCTCGAAGATGCTGTCCAATCGCCGTAACGCGCGGGTCAGTTCTGCAAGGCCGAACAAACCTGGTGTCTGTGATCCTTCAAGAACTACGCGGAAAGACCCGGCAGCAGCCGGTACTACTACGTCCAAAAGGTGAGCATCGTCTGTATATAATCTGCTTCTCCTACCAGCAGATACCTCTCGCAATGCAGCCCTGTAGGCATGCCTGACTACGGTTTGGACGTGATTCAACAACCCGGTAAACGTACCTATGCGAATCCGGTGCTCATCGACGGCCTCCGGCGGGTCAGCAATGATCTCCATCACGATGTTGTTGCGCATCCGCGCCTCATTGAGCGCGAGCTCGTCGGCGGGACGGTCGTGCAGCACAAATCCCTCGTCGGGAAGAAACCCGCTTTCGAGGAGCGATGTGTCCTGAGGCTCAAGTGGCATGAGCTGTTCTGGTCCCATCGGGGCGGAGGCGAGATACCACTCGCCTGCGTCGGCATCCACCAACAGCGTGCGCAAGTCAAGATTGCCGGATCGGAATTGACGCAGTCGCTCCGGGGCCACACCCGCAACGAGGTAGCGGCCATGGTCCTCCAGTTGGTCGACCATCACCGCGATGTAGTGGCCGCCGATCGCGTCGCGAGCTTCAAGCACCTGGGGACCATCGTAGTAGTAGAGCGTACTGGCAGGCTGGACGGTCTTCATGTCGCTTCCACGGTGCAGTGACTGAGAATATCGTAGTCGGACAGCGGCCACCAAGTGTGATGCGAACGGGTTCGTGTCTTCATAATCCGACCGGCTCCTGATTCCAGCCGCAACCGACAGATGAAGCGTCCGCGGAGACTCGGGAGCTTCAGGGCTCGTTCGCTATCCTTTCGGTCGGTATGCACAGATAGCCCGCGCGCCTCGCACTCGTTGGCTCCAGTGAATACGTGGTTCGGCCTCTCGGCGCGTTGCGATCTGAAGTCGTCAGCCGTCGGCGGTCTGGTCCGCACCAAGCGGAAGACCTCGCATGGGTATGAAATCTCCACCGAGTCGTCGGGTGGGCAGCCCTCCGGCAGCTGCTCTCGGTAGCTCATGAAGTGGAGTAGGGTACGTGGCTATGGTTGTTCGGGCAACATCACGTCCGTTGTTCGTGACCCGATCCCTCGGACGAGATGTCTCGGAAGAGGTGCCACCCCCCCCCGGGCGTCTCGACGCAGCGTCGTGTTCTTGCGGTCGGGACGGCGCCTTCTCAGGCCCTGATGTGTTCTCTTGACTCCCCGTGTGCGGAAGCGCAGGACTGCGTCACCCGTTCCCGGGCAGGCCGAACGCGCTGGCCACCAGCTCGTAGGAGCGGGCGCGGTCCTCGAAAGCGAAGCAGTTGGTGACGATGCCGATGTCGGTGGTGCCGTAGCGGGCGGCCGCGTCGAGGATGCCGTCGCGGACGGTGTCGGGGTCGCCGTCGATGTAGTGCGTCGAAAGCTGCGAGAGCGCCGCGCGCTCGGTCTCGCGGAGCGGGTACTCGGCCGCCTCCTCGGGCGGCAGCAGGCCGGAGCGGATGTCGCCGCCCGCGGACGGCGGCTCGGCCGGGCGCTCCAGGTGGAGCTGGCGGAGCTTGTTGAGGTTCCTGCTGGAGGCCAGGTAGCGCGCCTCCTCCTCGGTCGGCGCGCACATCACCTGCACGGTGACGTTGAGCCGGGGCGCGTCCAGGTACGCCGAGGGCTGGAACTCCCGGCGGTACAGGTCCGCCACTAGCGGTCCGTGCTCGAGGTTGCCGAAGAAGTCCGCGAACGCGAACGGCAGGCCCAGCATGGCGGCCAGCCGGGCGCTGAAGTCGCTGGAGCCGAGCAGCCAGACCTCCGGCCCGGTGCCAGGCTGCGGCCCGGCCAGCGGGCTGATCCCGGCGAACGGGTGATCGGCGGCCATCTTCCCGGACAGGAACGCCAGCAGGTCGTGGACCTGGCGCGGAAAGGTGCGCACGTCCGCGGGCTGCCGCGGATGGGCCAGGGCGAAGGCGGTGCGCTGGTCGCTGCCGGGGGCGCGGCCCACGCCCAGGTCGATGCGGCCCGGGTGGAAGGCGTCCAGCGCGCGGAACTGCTCGGCCACCTTGAGCGCCGAGTAGTGGGACAGCATCACCCCGCCGGAGCCGACGCGGATGGTCGAGGTGCCGGCCGCGATCTGGCCGATCAGGATCTCGGGACTGGCGCCCGTCCACGAGGTGGAGGCGTGGTGCTCGGCCACCCAGTAGCGGGCATAGCCGAGCCGCTCGCAGCGCTGCGCCAGGCGCACCGACTCGGTGAGCGCGTCGGCGCCGGTGCCGCCCTTGCGGAGCGGCGACTGGTCCACGACGCTGAGCGCCGCCCCAAGAACCGTCGCCTGCGGCTCCGCTTCCTGGCCCATCCCCACCTTCGCTACGGAGTCTGTCGGATATGCCGCTGACGCGCCACATCCGGCAGATTCCGTAGTATCCTGGATTCGGTATGGCCCAAATCGTGACCGTCAGCCCGTGCAGCGACTCAAGGCCGCGGAGCGACAGCTCCTCGCTGGTCGAGCTTGCCGACGGCCGCCTGCTGATCGTCTACCACGGCTACCGCGCCGGCCCGGAGGGGGGCGGCGACTTCGGCGACGCCGCGGTCTTCATCCGCGAGTCGGCCGACGGCGGCGCCACCTGGAGCGACGAGCGCCGTTGCTGCTCGACGTCGACCCCGGCGACGTGAACGTCATGAACCCGTCGCTGGCGCTGCTCGGCGACGAGCTGCTGCTGGCGGTCACGCGCAACCACACCCGCACCGACTCCTCGCTGGAGCTGCGCCGCTCGGCGGACGGCGGGCACACCCTCGGCCCGCCGGCCTTCATCTGGCAGCGTTGCGGAGAGCACCGCTTCACCATGTACGACTGCTTCCGCAAGCTGCAGGACGGCCGCCTGCTGGTCATGATGCAGAGCTCGGCGCTGATCTGGGAGCCGGGCGAGAAGCAGTGGGTGGACAGCTACGTCAGCGACGACGACGGCCACACCTGGACCCTGCAGGGCGGCCGCATCGACCTGCCCATGCGCGGCGCGATGGAGCCGGCGGTGGCGCAGATGCCGGACGGCGAGCTGGTGTGCTCGCTGCGCACCCAGCTCGGCCGCGTGTTCATCACCCGCTCCCGCGACTGCGGCCGGACCTGGGAGCTGCCGCAGCCGAGCGGCCCCATCAGCCCGGAGTCCTGCACCTGCCTGACGCTCCTGCCCGGCACCGAGCGGCTGGTGCTGTTCTGGAACGGCGGAACGTACGTCCACGACCACCACCACTTCGGCGAGCGCACGCCGCTGTCGGTCGCCGTGTCCGACGACCGCGGGCGCACCTTCCGTCACGTGACCGACATCGAGTCGCACCCGGCCGGCGAGTACACCAACCTGACCTGCCGCTTCCTGTCGGACGGCCGCGCCGCGCTCGCCTACCTGGCCGGCATCGGCGAGGAGCCGGGGGCGTTCAACCGCACCTGCCTGTCCCTCAAGCTGGCCCTGCTGCCGCGCTCGCTGTTCACCGGCTGAGCGCGCCCGCAGCCCGTCCGACCATTGGCAGTCACCCGCGCATGCGGTAGCGTACGGAATGGCTGAAAGACGGGGGCCCGACGGGCCTCCGTGACGCCGCAGACCGATCGGTTCACAAGGAGAGAGGTATGAAACGCACCCGAACGTTCCTGTTGCTGATGGCCTTCGTGGTCCTCGGCGCGCCGCTGGCGCTGGCGCAGAACGTGGAGCTGTCCATCCTGCAGTGGAGCCACTTCGTCCCGCGCTACGACGAGTGGTTCGACGCCTACGCCGAGGACTGGGGCAAGGCGAACGGCGCCGACGTGAGCGTCGATCACGTCAACGTCGGAGAACTGCCCGCGGCCCTCACCGCGGCCATCGAAGCCGGCGAGGGCCACACCCTCATCGAGATGGCGTTCCCGCCGACCGCGTTCATCGAGGGGCTGCATCCGCTGAACGACGTCAACGAAGCGGCCGCCGCCGCCCACGGCGAGCGCACCTCCAACTGCCAGGCCACCAGCTACCTGCCGGTCACCGATACCTACTTCGGCTTCACGCACGGCTACATCCCCGACCCCGGCGACTACCAGATCAGCCTGTGGGCCGACGTCGGCCTGCCGAACGGCCCCTCCACCTGGGACGAGCTGTACGAAGGCGGCGTCGCCATCATGCAGAAGCACGGCGTCCCGGTCGGCATCGGCCTGAGCCCGGAGCTTGACAGCCGCATGGCCACCCGTGCCGCCATCTGGTCACACGGCGGCAGCGTGCAGGACGAGAACGACAACGTGGTGCTGAACTCCCCGGAGACCGTCGCCGCGGTCAAGTACTACGCGAAGCTGCAGAACGACGCGATGACCGAAGAGGTGTTCGGTTGGACCCCATCCTCCAACAACCAGGGGCTGATCGCCGGCGAGCTGAGCTACATCCTCAACTCGATCTCGGCCTACCGCTCGCTGCAGAAGATCGACGAGGAGTCAGCGGCGGACATCGGCTTCGTGCAGGCCCTGGAGGGCCCGGCCGGCGCCTTCGCATCCAGCCACGTGTGGCAGATCTACGTGATTCCCACCTACGTGCAGGGGGCGCAGCTCGAAGCGGCCAAGAAGTTCATCCTGGACCACACCGCCGTCTACAATGACGCCGTCTACAACTCGGAGCTGTACAACTTCCCGTGCTACCCCAGCACGGTGCCCGAGCTCGCCGGCTGGCTGGAGGACGATCCGTTCGACTCGCAGCCCGCGGACAAGCTCACGGTGCTTGCGACCGTGAACGACTGGTCGGTGTACATCGGCTACCCGGGCGTCGCCAATCCGGCCGTGATGCAGGCATTCGGCGAGAACCTGGTCGTCAACATGGTCGCCAGGGTCGCCAAGGGCGAGCAGACCGCCGAGGAGTCGGTGGCGGAGGCGCACGCGCGCGCGGAGGAGATCTTCGCCGACTGGCGCGCTCGCGGCTACTTGCGCTGAGCCGAACCGGCACGAGCCGGCACGCCCGGGTGGGCGCCGCCGGCTCGTGACCCACGCTCCGCGCTGGCCCGGTTGCAGGCGCGCCGCTACGCCGACAAGCACCGCGCGGCCGGCCGCGCCGTCCACCTGATCGGCGTGGAGATCAGCGCCGAAAACGCGCACCATCGTGACCTTCGAGACGGCACCCGGCTGAGCGCGCAGTTGTTGCCAACCAAGAGGATGCACTCTAATCTGCCTTCGGGTCGGCTGCGCCCAAAAGAACGGATGGAACGGGAGCCTCAGGATGCTCCGAGCTGAGGCTGCCCAAGGAGCTGAGGAGCGAGCATGAGCGCGGTGCGCCTGTCCGGGATCGTCAAGCGCTTCGGCGACGTGACCGCCGTGGCCGGGGTGGACCTGGAGATCGAGTCCGGTGAGTTCCTGGTCGTGCTCGGGCCGTCGGGATGCGGCAAGACCACCCTGATGCGCACCGTGGCCGGGCTGGAGAAGCCCAACGCCGGGCGCGTGTACATCGGCGCGCGCGATGTCACGGCGCTGCCGCCGCGCAAGCGCGGCATCGCCATGGTCTTCCAGTCCTATGCGCTCTACCCGCACATGACCGTGGCGGGCAACATCGCCTTCCCGCTGAAGGCACAGGGACGCACCCGCAGCAGGGCCGAGCGCGAGGAGCGCGTCCTGCAGGCGGCGCGCAAGGTCAGCATCGATCACCTGCTCGACCGCCGGCCGCGCCAGCTCTCCGGCGGCGAGCGGCAGCGGGTGGCGATCGCCCGCGCGATCGTCACCGAGCCGGAGGTGCTGCTGCTCGATGAGCCGCTCAGCAACCTGGACGCCAAGCTGCGCGCCTACGCCCGCGACGAGCTGAAGTTCTTCCAGCGCGAGCTGGGGATCACGACCATCTTCGTCACCCACGACCAGATCGAGGCGATGGGCCTCGGCGACCGCATCGTCGTGATGGAGCAGGGGCTGGTGCAGCAGGTCGGCCCGCCGCAGGCGATCTACGACCGGCCGGCCAACACCTTCGTCGCCACCTTCCTGGGCTCGCCGGGGATGAACCTGCTGCCGGTCGCGGAGGACGAGCTGCTCGGCTTCCGTCCCGAGCACCTGCAGCCGGCGGCGAGAGGAGACCGGCACGAGTTCGAGTTCCGCATCACGCGCATCGAGTACCTGGGGGCCGATCGCCTGCTCTACGGCCAGGTCGAGGACTTCCGCGGCGAGCCGCACCTGACGCTGGCGCGCCTGCCGAGCAACGTGACGATGCCCCTGCAGGTGGGGGAGTCGTACTCCTTCGCCGTCACCGATTCGCACCGCTTCGCGCGCGGCAGCGGCGAGCGGCGGGACGGCGCGGGAGCGTATCGGTGACCGACGCCGGCGCCGAGCGCGAAAGCCTGCTGGACAGCCGTCGCCTCATGGGCTTCGCCTTCCTGGCGCCGGCCGTGATCTACATCGTCCTGCTGATCGGCGTGCCGTTCTTCACGGCGTTCACCTACAGCCTCAGCGACGCGACGGTGGGCAACACCGACTTCCGCTACGCCGGCCTGCGCAACTTCGAGATCGTCCACGCGCCCGACTTCCGCGCCGCGCTGCGCAACACCTTCGTCTTCACTCTCGTCGCCCAGTTCTTCGTCCTGATCCTGGCCAACATGCTGGCCCTGATCCTCACCGCGCCGTTGCCGGACAGCCGCCTGGTGCGCGGAGGGATGTGGACGGCACGGCTGCTCTTGATCATGCCGTGGGCGACGCCGTTGTCGCTCTCCGTGATCGGCTGGCTGTGGATGTTCGACTCCAAGTACAGCCCGATCGACTACCTGCTGGAGCAGCTCGGCCTGCTGGGACCGGGTACGGTCTGGGGTCCAACACGCAACCTGACCTGGCTGGGCAAGACGTACCTGGCCAAGGCTTCGGTGATCTTCGTCCACATCTGGCGCATGACGCCGCTGGCGACGGTGATCCTGATGGCCGGCCTGTCCAGCATCCCGACCGACGTGGTGGACCAGGCCAGGGCGGACGGCGCCCGCTACTTCCGCTCGCTGTTCCAGGTGAAGCTGCCGCTGATCCTGCCGATCATGCTCAACTCGCTCCTGTTTTCCTTCATCTTCACCTTCGGCGACCTGACCGTCGTGTATGTGCTGACCCGCGGTGCGCCGATCAACCACACGCTGACGCTGCCGATGTACAGCTTCGCGGTCGGCATCGAGGGCGGCAACCTGTCGCAGGGCGCGGCGATCGCGCTGTTCATCTTCCCCGTGCTGCTGGCGGTGGCGATCGTGCTGCTGCGCACGGCCAGCCGCGCGCAGGTCCGCTGAAGGCCGCATCCGTATGGTCGACCTGAAGATACCGCCCGAGCTGATGGCGAGCCCGCCCGCGCGGGTCAGTCCGCGGCGCGTGGTCAAGGGCACCCTCTACACGGTGTCCGTGCTCTGCTTCTGCCTCCTTGCCGCAGCGCCCTTCCTGGTGATGGGCATCACCACGTTCCAGACCGACGGCGACCTCTACACCCGTGACGCCAGTCCGTTCGACTACGCCGAGGCGCCCACCCTGAAGCACCTGGACAGGCTGTTCAACGACACCAACTACCTGGTGTTCGTGCGCAACTCCGCCGTGGTGGGCGCGGCGGTGGTGGTGATCACCCTCATCCTGGCGCTGCCGGCGGCCTATTCGCTGGCCCGCCTGACCGGGCGCTGGGGGGAGCGCGCCGGCATCCTGATGTTCATCGTCTACCTGGTGCCGCCGACGCTGCTGTTCATCCCGCTGTTCCGGATCATCGTGGCGTTGGGATTGAGCAACTCCCTGTTCTCGCTGATTCTGGTCTACCCGACGATCACGGTGCCGTTCAGCGCCTGGCTCCTGATGGGCTTCTTCAAGTCGATCCCGCCGGAGACGGAGGAGGCGGCGCTGGTCGACGGCTACCACCCCTACGGCGCGTTCCTGCGCGTGGCGCTGCCGCTGGCGCGGCCGGGCATCATCTCCGTGATCGTGTTCAGCTTCACCCTGACGCTGCACGAGTTCATCTACGCGCTGGTGTTCATCACCCGCTCGGAGTGGCGGACGCTGAGCGTCGGCGTGCCGTCGGAGCTGATCCTGGGCGACGTGTTCTTCTGGCAGCCGCTGCTCGCCTCGGCCCTGATCATCGCCATCCCGGTAGCCCTGGTGTACAACGTGTTCCTGGACCGGCTGATCCAGGGATTCACCGTGGGCGCGGTCAAGGGCTGAATCTGTCATGCCACCGTACCCACATGTCCGATCGCTGAAGGTTCAAAACTTCAAGGGCATAGCCGAGCTGGACCTTGCGCTCGACGATTCATTGACGCTGCTTGCTGGTGTCAACGGTGTTGGCAAGACGTCAGCGATCGAAGCTCTACTCGGAGCAGTTACGGACGCCAATCGCGTCCAAGGGCCGTGACACCAACTATGTGCTTGAGGGGGTCATGGGCACGCCGGAGCAAGATCCCCGCGTCGACGGCCTGTTCGCCAAGTTCGATCATTTGATCGATGAAGGCGCATTCGACGAAGCTGATCAGGTTCTTGACGAACTGGACAATCTCGTCGAAGGCAAGTCAGCCAGGGTGGCGCTTCGCCGGGCGAAGTGCAGGCGCCTGCGAATGGCGCCGGGATGAGAGGCTCTGCGAAGGGAGAAGAACCGGAAGTGCTGCGGGCCTGGAAGGCCGGTCAGCGGGCCGCTCGCATTGAGCCCCGATACGGTGATCTGAGCAAAGACGCCCGGAGGAAGCGTGCCAACGGCGTTTTGGGTTTACCTCTGGTGGAGGGATTCGGGGGGACGGTTCTCCCGATGCGGAGAGAATGGTAGGCGTCCTGAATCTCAATCATCCCGAACTCATTGCCGATCGGTCAGAGCTCATCGAGTTCTTGGACGGCGAACTCAACGAAGGCGTTTCCCATGGCGAACTGGCCGCCGCTTTTCTGGATGTCTCCTCGATCGGAGCACGAGCCAGTTTTGCGAATGTGGCTAATCAGTATCTGCAGAGGCAATCCGACTCCGATCAGCACTCATAACCTGCGCACTTCATGGCGGCATCGACATGATCGAATTCAAGCTCGGTGACGGCGGGCTCTGTTCGGCGTCGGCTTGCGGCGAATGACGGTCGAGCCGCGCGCGTTGACAACGGACACGGTGGGGCACACGATCGAGCATACGATCGGGGAGGCAGGACTCGTGGAATTCGTCAGTGTTCGGGAGTTGCGCAGTCGGTCGGCGGCCGACTGGCGTTCCCTCGCCCGGGAGAAGGACGTGGTCGGCACCTCGAACGGCAAGCCCATCGCGGTTCTCTCGGCTACGACGGCATCGACCGTGGAAGCGTCGCTCGCCGCGCTGCGGCAGTGAACATGATGGCCGGCAAGACATCGAGAAACTCAGCGAAAGCGGCAAAGGACGCAGACGACAAGCGGGCCGGCGCAAGAGTAGTGCTGCTCTCGGGCGGCAACCCACAGATTGCGAAGGCCGACGGAGACGCCCCGGTGCAGGCCTACATCGAGGCCATGCCTGGCTGGAAGAGCGACCTCGGGCGTCGCCTGGACGAGCTCGTCGTTCGTTCCGTGCCCGACGTGCGCAAGGCCGTGAGGTGGAACTCGCCCTTCTATGGAGTCGAGGGCCAGGGATGGTTCGCCAGCTACCACGTCTTTACCCGTTACGTGAAGGTGACCTTCCTCAACGGAGCATCGCTTCGGCCCCTTCCGCCCGGCTCTGGCAAGGATCCGGATTCGCGCTGGATCGACATCCACGAGGGCGAGCTCGACGAAGAGCAGATGGCGGCGTGGTTCCGGCAGTCGGCGGCCCTGCCCGGCTGGCCCGGGTTCTGACATCGACGGGATGAAACGGATCCTGTACGTCTACAACGAGGGCGACTTTCACATCAGCGAGTCGGCCGGACGGCTGATCGGCGAAGACCTGGCCGCCGATGGCCGCTACGAGCTGGAGATGACGACCGATCTCGACGCGTTCTCGGCGCTGCCCGGCGGCGACTACGCGGCGGTCGTCGTCTATACGACCGGCTGTCGCGACGAGCTGAACGGTGCGCGGGAGGCCGGACTGCTGCAGTTCATAGAGGCCGGCGGCGGCTTCGTCGGCCTGCATTCGGCCGCCGACAGCTTCCGCGGCAGCCGCGAGTACCTGGAGATGCTGGGCGGGGAGTTCCTGAGCCATCCCGCTCACCATGAGTTCGCGGTCCGCATCCTGGACGGCGACCACTACATCACGCGGCGCATCCGGGACTTCCCGGTCTTCGATGAGCTGTACCGGCTGCAGGGCTTCGACCCGGAGCGGTGTACGGTGCTCGCGGACGCCGGCTTCCGGAACGAGCGCCATCCGGTCGTCCACGTGCGCGAGCACGGGCGCGGGCGGGTGGCCTATCTGGCAAATGGACACACCACGCAGGCATGGCGGACGCGGGCGTTTCGCAAGCTGGTCACCCGCGCCATCGCATGGACCGCGGGGGCCGACGTGGAGGAGAAGACGCTCCGATGCGGCCTGCTGGGGTACGGGCCGAACCACAACATGGGCCGCAACCACTACGGCTGGCTGAACGAGGTTCCCGGCCTGCGGCCGGTGGCGATGTGCGACATCGACCGCGCGCGCGTCGAGGTGGCCCGGCAGGAGTGTCCCGACCTGGAGCTCTACACCACCAGCAGCGAGGAGATGCTGGCCCACGGGGACCTCGACCTGGTCGTCGTGATCCTGCCGCACTCGCTCCATGAACAGGCCGCCCTGCAGTGCCTGGATGCCGGCGCGCACGTGGTCATCGAGAAGCCGTTCTGCCTCACCGTGGAGGAGGCGGACCGCATCGTTGGCCGAGCGCGCGAGTCGGGCCTGTCGGTCAGCGTGTTTCACAACCGGCGGTGGGACGCGGACTACCTGACCATCCGGGACGTGATCGAGCGCGGGCTCATCGGCGAGGTCTTTCACATCGAGTGCGGTCACGGCGGCTACGGGCACCCGGGGCACACGTGGCGCGCCGACAAGGCCGTCTCGGGAGGCGTCCTCTACGACTTTGGCGCCCACTTCCTGGACTGGATCCTCAACCTGGTGCCGGCGAGGATCGCCCACGTGACCGGCACCCGCCACGACCTCGTCTGGCACGGGGTCACGAACGAGGACTACATGAAGGTGGCACTGCGATTCGAGAACGGAGTGACGGCCGAGTTCGTCTCGTCCCAGATCAGCGCGCTGCCGCAACCGAAGTGGCGGATCCTGGGCACGCTCGGTGCGCTGGAAGAGGGCGCGACGAGGGAGGAGCTGCGGCTGGTGAGCTACGCGTCAGGCGTCCGCCACGAGGGCGTCGTGCCGGTGTCATCGCGCATGGAATCGTGGGTCAGCTACTACCGGCAACTCGCCGACCACCTGCTGCTCGGCGAGCCCAATCCCGTCACGCCGGAGCAGGCGCGGCGGGTGATCGGCGTCATTCAGGCCGCCGAGCTCAGCGCCGAGCGCGGGGCCGGCATTCCTCCGTTCGAGGGATGCGAGTAGCGCGCGCTACTCGGTGACGTACGCCGCGTACAGGAAGACGTCGTCGAGCCGCTCGGCGTCCCAGTCGACGCGCAGCATGAAGGGAGCGTCGAGTCCTTCCACCAGATCCTTGCCGCGCCAGCGCACCGGCACGCACAGCCCCTCGCTCTCCAGCGGGATGCAATCCTCCGCCGTGTACCCCGGGATCGGCCGCATGCGCTCGTCCAGCAGCGTGGCCCGCAGCCGGTTGCGGGGCGAGAGCCCCTCCGCGTTGATGCTGATCCGGGCCGTGGCTCCCCGCAGGTCGATGGGACAGGAGATAAAGTGCGGCGCCCCGTATTCCGGCACCATGTCGCCGATGTGCTCGCGCCAGTAGAGCTGGTGGGTGTCCTCGCTCGGCTGCAGGTTGGGTCGCGGATCCGGCACCACCTCGAAGTAGCCCATCCGGTCGCGCGGGAAGCGCGCCACGTTCAGGTCGCCGCCGCGCCAGTTGGCGTACCAGACCAGCGACTCGTCGCCGACGTTCGCGAACCCCTGGCCCTGCTCCAGGCACGGGAAGGCGAAGTCGTCGGAGCGGTCGATCTCGTAGCCGGGGATGAAGCGGAAGTCCGGGATCGGCTCCGAGAAGTGCAGGCCGTCGTTGCTCACCAGCAGGCCCAGGTCCATGCTGACGAAGCGGCGGTCGTTGGATTCTCCGTGCCACATGCCGTACACGCCGAGGATCACGTTGCCGCGGTCCCACAGCCCGGCGCCCAGGTGCACCTGCTCGCCGGCGTGGCAGCCCGCGATCTGCCGGTGAGGCGGCTGGTCGCGGCGGAAGCCCAGGGCGACCGCGTCGCTCCAGTGGTCGAAGTCGTAGGAGACGAAGGTGACCAGCGCGCGTTTCGTGCCGACGTTGCCGCCCTGGCCGTTCAGCAGGTACCGGCCGCCGTGCCTGATCAGGCCGGTCGGCTCGACCGCGTTGTGCTTGAGGATCGGGTTGTTCGGGCCCTCGGTCCAGTGCAGGCCGTCCGGGCTGAACGACGCCATGATGTAGTACGGATGCGTCTCGTTGATCATCTTGAAGCGCCGCGACGGATCGGGATCTTCGGGATCGTGGAGGACGGAGCAGGAGGTGGGCTCCCGCTCACTCTCGAACGCGACGATGTTGTTGTGCCTGGAGCCTGCGAACTCGACGAGCCCGAGGTCCGGCTTCGTCCAGGTGACGCCGTCGGAGCTGGTCGCGTAGCAGACGCGGGCCGGCGAGCGGCGTCCGTCCAGCGTGCCGTGTCCCAGGTACCACAGCCGCAGCTCGCCGTCGACCTCGCACACCGACCCGTAGTACTTGACCGACTCGCCGTCCGGCGCGTCCGCGGCGCCGCGTTCCATCGCGACCAAGTGACCCTTGTAGGGATTCATCCCTTCGACCAGGCCGATCCGCAGGCGGTAGCGGAAGGGGATGCTCCGGTCGTCATACGGGAACAGGACGGCCTCGGAGAGCGGCGCCATCACGCCGCCGTTGTGGACGATCATACCGGTCTCCGTGATAGATGATCCGCGGGCGCGGCGCAAGCGGCGGCACTGCCCATGGACTACGACCGCGTCAGGCGACCACGTTCCAGACCAGGCCGGCGACCACGGAGCCGACCAGGGCGATGCCCAGGTAGGAGGCGAAGACCCGCGTCTTCACCAGCGCCCACACCGCGATCGCCGCCGGAATGCAGCTCACGCCGCCGGCGATGACGAACGACATGGCGGCCCCGTTGGACATGCCCTGCGTCAGCAGCGCGTCCACCAGCGGCACGGTGGCGTAGCCGTTCAGGTAGGCCGGTGCCCCGACGACCGCGCCCAGCAGGATCGGCCACAGCCCGTCGCCGCCCAGCACCGTCGCGATGACCTCAGGGGGCACGTACCGCAGCATCAGCGCCTCCACCAGGTAGGCGAGCAGCAGCCACTTCCCCAGGAACAGCGCGTTCCGGACCGCGGTGTCGAGAAACGCCCGGCGGCGCTCCGGCGCCCGCCAGAAGACCCATTGCGGTCGACCCGTGAGCGGGCCGGTGCCGCTTCCGGTTCCGCAGCTCGTCGCACAGGCGCCAACGGCGGAGCTCGCTTTGAGCGGATCGGCGAACACCCGGCTCCCCGCCATCGCCTTCACGACCAGGCCACCGCCCACGCCCAGCGCCACCGCCGCTACCGTCTTCGCGGCGGCGAATCCCGCGCCGAGCGTGCCGGCGGTGACCAGGAACATCGCCGGGTCCATCAGCGGCGACGCGAGCCAGAACGCCATCACGGCCGACAGCGGCGCGCCGAGCGCCAGCAGCGCGGCGATGAACGGGATGACCTCGCAGGAGCAGAACGGCGCCATCCCGCCCACCACCGCGCCGAGCGCGATCATCCGCACCTCGGGCCCGGTGAACGCCCGGCTCAGCAGCGCCTCCGCGCCGGTGGCCCGGAGAAACGCCACGGCCAGCACCGCGAAGGAGATGAAGACGCCGGTCCGCAGGAACTCTTCCCCGGCGAACCGCACGGTGGGGATCACCTGCGCGGGATCGATCAGCGCGAGCAGCGCCGGGATCAGCCCGATCGCCAGCCACGCCTTGTCGACCCGCCGCCACAGGCCGAGCAGCGGTTGCCCGACCCGCGACGGGGAAGCCGCGGCCGACGGCGCGCTTGCGCAGCACGCCCCGCCGTCCCTGGTCTCGGGGAGCGATACCGCCTGCTCACTCATGGTAGGTTCCGGGATGAGGGTGCGCGCTGTCGGTGCAGCACTCGCACAGGAGGTAATCCGACAGCGCCTGCACCCGCGGATAGGCGACCGCGGCGCAGATGACGGAGCGGCCGCGCTTGACGCGGTGGACCAGCCCGGCCTGGGTGAGGATGCGCACGTGGTGGGTCAGCGTGGAGCCGGTGACCCCGCTCCGCTCACCCAGCGTCCCGATCGGCAGGCCCTCCGGCCCGGCGCGCACCAGGGCGTGCAGGACCGTGAGCCGCTGTTCCGAACCCAGGGCCGCGAACGTAGACGCCGCGTCCTCGACCGCCAGCGTCGCCGGTCCCTCATCAGCCATGTTTCTATAATTATCGAACTATAGAATGGCTGTCAACTCCGGTTGTGACATGGTCGATCAGCTTCATCCCACGGGCGGCTTCGTCAGTGGCCGCCCGCGCGCCGCGCCCGCCGCCCCGCCGGCCGAAATGGCGGCGATCGTCGCCGCCTGCTGGGCATCCAGGATCGCCTGGATCGACTGCACGGCCGCCAGGTCGCCGGCGCTGCGTTCGCCGGCCCGCTCGGTGTCGGCGGACAGCTCGATGCCGGCGGCCAGCGTGAAGGCCACCGATGTGTCCGGTCGTGACTTGGTCTCCCGGAGCCGGTCGCGGTTGTCGAGCACGCGGTCGACCACGTCGGCGGCGGGGCTCTGCGTGAGTGCCAGCAGCGCCACCTCGTCGTAGCGGCTCGGCCTGACCCGTTCCTCACGGCTCCTCAGCCGCTCGGCAACGTCGCAGAACCGATCCACTCCGGCGTCGGTGCCGCGCGGGTCGACGGCAAGAAGCTGCGAGACGAGTTGGAGTTGCTGGCCGCGAGTGAAGTCGGCGTCATGCAGGCGCGTGTAGGCCCGTTCGATGTCCGCGGCCAGAACGTCGACCGGCACGTTTCGGGAGGCATGCAGCGCCGCGGCCGGCAAGTCGCTGGCGTTGGTCAGCCACCGATGCTCGGTGCGCCACCGGCGGTAGATGAGCGCCAGCCGTTCCACGTGCTCGTCCGGCACCGGGGCACCCTCGCCGTGCAGGGCCATCAGCAGCGCCGCCAACGTCGGGCCGGTGCCGCGGCTCGGGACCTTGTGCTCCTTGAAGGCGTCGCGCGTCGCGAACACGCACTCGTGGATCGGGTCCGTGTCCAGCCCGCGCCGCAGGATCATGGCGGCCACCACGTAGCGGATCTCGGACTTCAGCGGACTGGACCAGCGGGCGCGCTTGCGCAGATCGGTGGCCGCCTGCTCCAGGCGGTCGTAGCCGATCGTGGAGGCCGCGCCCAGGCTCAGGGCGACGAAGCGGAACGTCACCGACTGCGTCGACCAGCGCTTGCGCGCGCGCAACGCCTCGAAGGTCTGCAGGTAATTCGTGACGGGGTCGTCGGATGTGCTCATGGCCGGCAGCATAGGACAGGCCGCGCCTGATCGCGATAGCCTGGGCTACGGATCGTTCTTGGGCACCCGGCCTATCGCAGCAACGCCGAGGTCCTTGCAGATCTTGAGCGCAAGGCGATCGTCGATCTCGGTGTGACGAGGAACCGCTGTGCGCCTATTGCCGGATGGATTGTGCCACCACGAGTGCCGTCCGCCTTCTCGAAGCAGTGCGCATCCGTTGCTCCGCAGGTGGCGCAGGAGTTCCCTGCGCTTCATGCGACGACGATGGTCGCTTCCTCGAAGTCCCTCCCGGCGGCATCAAGCGCATCGCGTCGATTGAGTTCCAGCGCTTCCTGCAAGGTGACCTTGAGCGTTTCCAGCAGCGCTTCCCTGGTCCGTTCCTGGCAATTGACTCCCGGTACTTCCTCGATCCAGCCGATCCACCAATCCGTGGTCTTCTTGATGACAGCCGTATACCCGTTGCGCATGGGACAGCGAGCACCGTGGGGTCCGTGGCGGGTCGTGTCAAGTCCCTGCCTTCGTCCGATAGTAACAAAATGACCCAGCATCGTCCATATAGACCCGGATAGAGTCATATCGGCTCGCCAATCTTTCGCCCGAACGAGGGATGAGGGTATTTGAAGGCAGAGTCATTCCGCATATCGTTTCTTGTAGTTCTTTTTCATATAGATATTTGTATCTCTCTTTGGGAATGTCCTGGATAGTTGGCATGGAGCCTGCTTAGTGGTTGTTACGAGGCCTACGACCTCAAGACCACGTTACAGGAGGCACACCATGAGAACCCTGGTGCCACATCGAACGGGACATTCGCGCAGCATCTTCGACGGTATCGACCACATCTTCGACTCCTTCTTCACCGAGCAGCCGCCGGCCGCGCGCAGCCGCACGCCCGCCGTGGACATCCGCGAGGAGGACAAGGCGTACGTGCTGCAGGCGGAGTTGCCCGGCGTTGCGGAGAAGGACCTGAAGGTCAGCATCGACGACAACGTGCTGACCATCTCCGCAGGCGCCGACGAGAAGGACGAGCAGAAGTCCGGGGGCTACCTGGTCCGGGAGCGCCGCCGGGCGTCGTTCACCCGCAGCTTCGTGCTGCCGGGCGACGCCGACCATGGGGCGGTGGGCGCATCCTTCAAGGACGGGCTGCTGACCCTGCACGTCCCCAAGAACCAGGCGAGCAAGGCACGGGAGATCCCGATCAAGGCCGGATAACCGAACCTCGCCACGCGAAGGCCCCACCGGCCCCGGCCGGCCGGGGCCTTTTCGGTTCTCTGTGGCTCGTCGTCGTAGCACGCGCCGGGGCCGTGCGTCCGCCGGGCTGCGGCATCTACAATTGCGCGCATGGCTGACACGAGCAGAGATCTGATCGGCGACGGCTGGCTCTCGGAGCCGGCGATCTTTCGCACCGACCTGGACGCCTGCCGGCCGGCGGCGGCGCTGTACCCGGGCTCGCGCGCCCGCCACTGGCGGCTGCTGTCGTACGAGCTGGAGGGGCTGACCGGCACGATGCTGCGGGCCGACGAGGAGACGGACGCTCCCGAGCTCACCCTCCCCCTGCGTGCCTCCGGGTACCACGCGGTGTCGCTGGGCCTGATGGCCGAGTCCTCGGAGGACGTGGTGGTGCTGGCCCGCCTGAGCGGGGATGCCAGCTCCACCGTGCTCACCTGCCCGATGACCGACCGCGCCGGACGGCACCGGATCCGGGAGCTGTTCTGGAAGGTCGCGGACCTGAGCGGCCGGGACCTGGTGATCGGCCAGCAGAACCGGCGGATCGCCGCCGGCGACGCGCCGGGCTGCGTGGTGGGCAGCCCCGTGCGCCTGGCGTACGTGAAGCTGATCCCGCTCACCGATGCGGAGGTCGCCACCTGCCGGGCCGACGCGGAGCGCCGGGAAACCAGGCGACTGTTCGGGCACAACGACGCCCACGGCCTGCACTACGCCACGCGGCCGACGGCCGCCGGCCACATCCGGCGCCGCATCGAGATGTTCCGCAACACCGACTTCTCGCGGCTGTACTGGGAGTGCGGCATGGGGGACCTGCTCTACTACCTGGGCACCGCCGGCCGGCTGCCGACGCACGACGGCCTGGACGACTTCGCGCGGAGCGGCGACCGCCTGCACCGCGAGAGCTGGCAGGTTCTGCGCGAGCATGGGATCGACCCGTTCCGGGTCGCCCGCGAGCACGCCCGCGACATGGGACTGGAGTTCCACGCGACCTACCGGCCGGCCGGGTTCCGGTTTCCGCCCGACCACGACCACTTCGACCACGGCGACTCCTTCTACGGGCGCCATCCGGAGCTGCGAGGGCGTGACCGCGACGGGCACGAGACCCCTCGCATCTCCTACGCCTACGCGGAGAGCCGGCGCTACGCGGTGTCGCTGCTGACCGAGGTGGCCACCGACTACGGCGTCGACGGCATCTGCCTTGCCTACAACCGGCGGCCCCCGTTCAGCGAGTTCGAGCCGCCGCTGATCGACAGCTTCCAGGCGGAGCACGGCCGCGACCCGCGCACGCTGGCGGACGACGACGAGACGTGGCTGTGGCACCGCTGCGGCGTGCTCACCAGCTTCATGCGCGAGGTGCGCGCGGCGATGGACGAGGTTGCGCGCGCCCGGAAGCGGCCGCGCATTCCGGTCACGGCGATCGTCATGCGCGACGCCGCGGAGAACCTCTACTACGGCATGGACCTGCAGACCTGGGTCCGCGACGGGCTGGTGGACACCCTCATCCCCTACACGTCCGCGGTGTTCCTGGACAGCGCCGCCGACTCGTGGGAAGACCCGCGCGGGGCCGACTGGTTCGTCGAGCTGACGCGCGACACCTCCTGCACGCTGTCGATGAGCCTGCTGCCCCGCATGATGCCGCCCGGTCTGTATCGCGAACGCGCCGCCGGGCTGTACCGGGCCGGCGTGGAGAGCTTCTTCTTCTGGGACTGCACGCCCGGCCGCGGCAACTACACCGAGTCGTGGAGCGCCCTGCGTCGCCTGGGACACAAGGAGGAGGTGCTGGCTTGGGCGGACGGCGGCCGGCCGGACCTCAGCGTCGCGCGCCGGCCGTTGACCAGCCTGGACGGGTGGGACCTCTCGTACGCCACGCCGGGATAACCTGTGGGTGTGCAGACGTACGAGCGTTCCACGGTTCTCCCTCACTCCGTGGAGCGCGTATTCGCCTGGTACGAGACCGCGGGCTCGTTCGAGCGCTTGCTGCCTCCCTCGCCGCCGATGGAGATGCTTGAGCGCACCGGGACGATTCGCGACGGCGACCGCGCGACCTTTCGCGTAGGGGTCGGTCCGCTCGGCTTCCGCGGCACGGTGGAATACGAGGGCTACCGGACGCTCGCGGAGTTCGGGAACCGCCACGTCGGCGGCCCCCACCGTTCGTTGCGGCACCGCCATCTCTTCCGCTCGACCGGGGAGGCGAGCTGCGAGCTCACCGAACGGATTCACTGCGAGCCGCGTCTCACCCTGTCGACGCTGGGCCGCGCGTGGCTCCGGCGCACGATGGAGCGCACGCTGGAGTTCCACCAGGAGCGCGTCCGCCGCGACCTGGAACGCCATGCGGCCGGCCCCGAGGAACCACTGCGGGTGCTGGTCACCGGCTCATCCGGGCTGATCGGACGCGCGCTCACCGCGTTCCTGGAGAGCGGCGGCCATGAGGTTGTCCGGCTGGTCCGGCATCCACCGGCGTCCGGCGCCGAGATCCTGTGGGATCCGGCGGCAGGCCGGATCGACGCGGGCGCGCTGGAAGGTTTCGACGCGGTGATCCATCTCGCGGGCGAGAACATCGGCGCCGGCCGCTGGACCGCGGCGCGGAGACGGCGCATCCGCGACAGCCGCGTTTCGTCAACCGAACTGCTCTGCCACGCGCTCGGCGGTCTGCAGCGGCCACCCGCGGTGCTGGTATCGGCGTCGGCCGTCGGTTACTACGGCGACGTCGACGGCACGGTGGACGAGTCCGCGCCGGCCGGAGACGGCTTCCTGGCCGAGGTGACGGCCGCCTGGGAGCAGGCGGCCGAACCTGCGCGGGCGGCAGGCATCCGGGTTGCGCATGCCCGTCTCGGCCCGGTACTCAGTCCCGGGGCTGGGATGCTCAAGCGGCTGCTGCCGGTGTTCCGCGCAGGCGCGGGCGGCGTGGTCGGCAGCGGCCGGCAGCCGATCAGTTGGATCGGGCTGGATGACGCGATAGGCGCGCTGCACTTCCTGATGAGCAGCGATCGGGCGCAGGGCGCCTTCAACGTGGTGGCACCGCGCCCTGCCACCAACCGGGAGTTCACGCAGGCGCTGGCCGCCGTGCTGCGGCGGCCGGCATTCGCGCCGGTCCCCGCTCTTGCCATCCGCGCCCTGTTCGGGGAGATGGGCGACCAGCTCATCCTCAAGGGACAGGCGGTGGGCCCGGCGCGGCTCACCGAGCTGGGGTTCCGTTGGCTGGAGCCGACGCTGGACGGCTCCTTGCGGTGGGAGCTGGGCATGCCCTCGCGCGAGCCCTCGGCGGGCTGATGGCCTCGTCTCGACCGAGTTGGCGGAGCGTTTTGGAGACGAGATTGCCCGATCCCCTCTGCACTCTGTCGTCCTATACGGGCAGCCTTCGGATCCTCACCCGATCGTTCTCCACGGTCGCGATGATGCCATCAGCGACATCGTCCTCCAGAGTTGCAAGCACCTGACGGAGTCGCCGATTCACATTGGCCACACGAGGGTCGGATAGCCGGAGCGATACGAGAGACGGCTTCGCCAAGCCGGCCTTCGCCAGAATTCCGGAGAACCCGAGGTCTTGCGTCAAGACCACCCGACCGAGCCGGGAGGCCATTCGGACTATCTCTGGGTCAGGAGCGTCCGGCGGCAGCACCGACTGCACGGGGAGCACGTCATGACCGATCGAGTTGAGGAGTCGAACAGTACGAGGAGAGATATGGATGTCCGCGATCAGTCTCATCCCACCGAGACAGTGATATCGCTTGCCAGCCAAGCCCCATACGTCGCGCACTCGTAGACGTCTTTGATCTCCAACAGTGGGTACTCGCGGACCACATCCTTCGCGGTGTATCCGGCCCCCAGCAGCTTGAGCACGAACTCGACGGTCATGCGTGTGCCCTTTACGGTCGCCTTTCCTTCGCAGACATCGGGATCGACTGCGATACGGGGGAACTCCACCATCTCAGGATACGCTGATCAGCTTGGCCGCGCCATCTTCGGCGCATTCATCAGCCAGCGGTTGAACCCGTCGAGATTCACTCAGTAACCCGCGGCCTTGTCCACCAGCCCCAGAAGGGGCCGGCCTTCCCGGAAGCGGTGCAGGTTCTCGACGATGTGGTCTGCGAACCGCCGCTGCGTCTCGACCGAGTTGGCGGCGTGGTTGGAGAGGATGAGGTTGTCCAACTCCCACAGCGCCGAGTCCGTGGGCGGAAGGCCGTGCTGGATCTGCAGATCCGCCCCGGCGATCCACCCCTCGCGCAGCGCGCGGACCAGCGCGTCCAGGTCGAAGAGCACGCTCCGCCCGGTGATGTCGATCAGGTAGGCGGTGCGCTTCATCGCCCGGAACTGCCGCGCGCCGAACAGGCCCTCGGTGAGCGGCGTGCGCGGCACGCAGACGACCACGAAGTCCGAGACCGCCAGCAACTCCTCCAGCCGGTCGGGGGCGATCCAGGCCGCCAGGTGCGGGGACGCCTTTTCGCTCCGCGAGCAGCCGATGACGCGGGCGCCGAAGCATGACGCCAGCCGCGCCAGCTCCATGCCGATGCCGCCCAGGCCGACGATGCCGACCGTCTTGCCACGCAGCTCCTGTGGGGCGACCCAGTCGTGGCGCCGCTCGCGTTGCTGCCGCAGGTAGGCCGGCAGCCGATAGGAGAACGCCAGCATCGACGCCATGGCGTGCTCGGCTCCGGTCACGTCGAAGATCCCCTTGACGCAGGCGACCGGGATGGGGC
Source organism: Spirochaetia bacterium (assembly GCA_964291595.2). Taxonomy (GTDB): domain Bacteria; phylum Spirochaetota; class Spirochaetia; order SZUA-6; family Bin103; genus CATQHW01. The sequence continues at coordinate 43,925 of OZ219914.1, forward strand.
TCGCGACAAGCTCCGGGATCAGCACGTCCTCCACGCCGCCCGTGCACGCGTGAATCAGCTCCAGCCTGGGGGCGTCGCGCAGCAACTCCGCATCCAGGCGGCGCGCGATCAGCACGCGGGCCGTGGCGAGGTGCCGCCGTATCTCGGCGCGGTCCTCGGTCATGGTCAGCCTGATGCCGTTCATGCGCCGGACCCGTTCGCCGACCTCCGGCAGCACAAGCATCGACAGCACATCGATCGGTTCGCGGTCGGTCATGGATCGCCTCCGTCTCTGTCGCGGAAGGCGGCCAGCGTGAACGCAGGACGCCCGACGCGCACGACTTCGGTCGCCATCCGCACCGCCATCGCCACCGCCTCCGGCGCCGGCAGATCCGTGCTGAGTCCGTGCAGAAGGCCGGCACTGAACGTATCGCCCGCACCCACGGTGTTCGCGCCGGCGACCGGAGTGGTCGGCACGCGCCGGACCGTGCCGTCCGCGGCGGCGACCGTGGCGCCGTCCGGCCCCTGCTTCACGACGGCGCAGGCCGGGCCGCACTCCAGGACGTGCCGCGCGAGCGCCTCCGGATCCTCCGCCGGGAACCACGCGCCCAGCTCGGACTGCGTGGCGCTCAGGCAGTAGACCCTGGAGACAAGATCGAGCATGGCGGTTCGCTCGACCCGCTCCGCAAACCAGGGGCTGGGATCGAACACGACCCTGATACCCCGGTCCTGCAGCTCGCGGAACAACCCGCTCAGACCCTGGAAGTCAGCCTTGCCCACTCCCGAGTAGCCGCTGGCAAAGAACCATCGCGTGGCCGGCGCTGAGCGAAGCCGCTGCGCGGAGGCCGACCAGTCGATCGGTTCGCCCGGAAAGACGAAGCCCGATCTCAAACCGCCCTCCGCTGCCGAGATCACGCTGACCGCCGTTGCCGCCGCGTCCGGACCGACCACCTCCACTCCTGCCCCTGCCAGGCGGTCGCGGAGCACGGTGCCGAACAGGTCGCGCCCCAGCCGCGTGTTGAGCTGCACCGGGTGACCGAGCCGGGCCAGCAGGTAGGCCGGCCATCCCGCTCCCCCCGCCAGCGTGACGGCCGGCCCTTCCGTGAGGATCCGGAGCGTGGCGGCGCGCCCGCGCTCCTCCTTCGCACCGTCCGACCCGATCGCGGCCGGGACCATCACGTCCACCGCGCAGTTGCCGGCAAGATGGATCGGCGTCAGCACCGGCCGTCGGCCTCCAGTCCGCGCACGCCCTGCTCGACGAAATTGCCCAGACCGAGCCCCGGCCGGCTCGGCAGCCGCAGGCGCCCGTCGACCAGTTCGGGCGGGTGCTCGACGATCTCGAACTGGGCGATGTGCGCCGGCACCGCGGTGCTCTCGGGCAGCGCGTCGAAGCCCGGGTACTCGACCATGCCGCCGGCGCCGACCGAGGCCAGGATGTGCAGATGCGCGGCGACCGTCAGCGCCGACCACGGGCCGTGCGGGACGCATCGCATGCCGTGCTCGCGGGCACTCACGGCCACCTCGAACGCCTGCGTCACGCCCATCTGGGCGGCATCCGGCTGCACTACGTCCACGGCGCGCTGCTCGATGAACGGCTGGAACTGGTACACCGTCGACAGGCTCTCGCCGGTTGCGATGTCGATCGTCGTCCGGTCGGTGACTTCCTTGTGGCCTGCCACCTCGTGCGGCGGCAATGGCTCCTCCAGGAAGCGGCAGTGGAACTGCTCCGCCACGCGGGCTGCACGCAGCGCCGCGGATGCGCTCCAGCCGTCCGACCAGTACGCCGGGCAGCCCACGTCGAGCATCAGGCGGACCTCGGGTCCGATGGCGTCCCGTACCGCCGCCAGCCGGTCGCGGTCTTCGTCCCCGAAGTACGCGCCCCAGCCGAACTTCAGCGCGTGGAAGCCGCGCCGGACGATGGCATCGCTCTCGGCCGCCAACCGATCCGGGCTCTTGAGCGTGGCGGCGTCCTGAAATGCCGTGCCGCTGGCGTAGGCGGGCACGTCCTCGCCCCCGGATCCGGGTTGGGAGTATGGAGGGGCGGTGGATGCGGCTCCAACAGCATTCGCGTCTGCTCCGCCGAGCATCCGATGCAGCGGCAGGTCGAGGAGCTTGCCCTTCAGGTCCCAGAGCGCCATGTCGATCGCCCCCATGGCGTTGACCGCAAGCCCGCCTTCCGAGCCGCGCCCGCGCTGCGCTTGCCACCCGCGGAACATCCTCCGCCACAGGCGCCGCGGCTCCAGAGGATCCTCGCCGATCACCATCTCGGCCAATCCGCATCCGCGGACGATCGCCTCGATGGCCGCCACCGGTGAGCCGGTGGCGCCGATCCCGGTGACCCCTGCGCCGGTGGTGACCTCCACCAGGCTCAGGGCGCCTCGGGTGCCGCCTCGGACGCGAACGTCCGTGACCCGCGCCGAGCCGGCCGTCATCGAGGAGGGAGCGGCGACCCGCTGCCGTCGAGCAGGGCCACCCGCAGGTCGATGCGGTCGACCGCCATGCGCCGGTCGGGTCGATAACGGCAGGTCCAGTAGTTGACGATCGCGTTGCCGTCCCGCAGGAAGCGGACGCCGGGGTTGGTGAACGCGCGATCCGGGTCCGATTCGATCACGCTCCGTCGCTGCCACGTGCGCCCTTCATCGCGGGAGACGGCAAGGCTGAGCGGGCTGCGCTTGCCGAAGTGGCTCCCGAACCCCGGGTCGTACTCGCCGTCGTTCCACAGCAGCCAGAGCTCGCCGCTCCGCGGGTGGCGGGCCAGCTCCGGGCACGACTCCGGCGCGCGCAACTCCGTCGCCTGCGGCGGCGACCAGGTCGTGCCCTCGTCGTGCGAGCGGCAGGAGAAGACGCTGCCGAGCTGGGTGCGCAGCACCATCAGCACCGAGCCGTCGGCCAGCGCCTCGACGTGCGGCTCCATGCAACCGCGGAGCGGCAGCCGCACGGCAGCGCCTTCCCGCCAGGTCCGGCCATCGTCGTCGCTGATCACGCAGCGCGCCTGGATGCTCGCCTCCGGGGTCCAGAGCGCGCCCACGTGGTGCTCGACCGGGAACAGCAGCCGGCCCGACGGAAGCCGCTTGACCGCCGAGCTCGCGGCGCCGAACGGCCGGTGCTCCCAGACGACCCTCCGGTCGCTGAAGTGCTCCCCTTCGTCGGCCGAGCGTGCCAGGTAGCCGGTGCTGTCCACCGTCTGGCCGGCGCCGATCGCCTGGTAGGCGTAGTAGAAGAGCAGCAGCTCGCGGCGCTGCGAAGGCAGCAGGGACGGGCTGTAGACGTTGACCTGGTCCGCGGCCGGCTCCGCCACGATCCGCTTGTCGGCCCAGGAGCGCCCGCTGTCGTTCGACACCACGGCCACCAGGCGGTTCGGAGCATCGTCACCGCCGCCGCGCTCGCTCGCCAGGTACTCTTGGTAGATCAGCAGAAGCGACCCGTCGCTGCGCTCGAAGACGGCGCCCTCGGAGTTGCGGGGGTGGTCTGCCGACGCCGCCGCGACGGTCATGGCAGCGACCGCAGTGCGTCGAGGGCGCGGCGCGATCCGTCCATCAGAAACGCGTCGTCGCTGCCCACGCCGACCAGCCGGAATCCCTGCTCGACATACCCGCGGGCGGTGGCCGCATCGTGCGCGTAGGCCATGCCGGGAAGGACACGGTGCCGCCGGCACGCTGCGAGCACCGTCTCCACGGCCTCGACCACGCGCGGGGCGGCGAAGTCCAGGTGGCAACCGAGGCTGGCGGACAGGTCTCCGAGACCGAGCAGGGCGGCGTCGATGCCCGGCACCGACAGGATCTCGTCGATGCGCTCGACGGCTCCGCCGGTCTCGATCTGGATGGCTGCCACGGTCCGGTCGTTCGCGGACCGCAGGTACTCCGCCTCGATCCTGCCGTATCCGGCGGCGCGCCTGGGACCCATGCCGCGGCTGCCGAGCGGGGGATACCTGCAGGCGTCGACCGCGGCCTGCGCCTGCGACCTGTCGTCGATCATCGGAAACACCACCCCGTCGGCGCCGCAATCCAGCACGCGTCCGGCCAGGCTCGGCTCACCCGGCGGCGTGCGCACCAGCGCGGCGGCGCGGCTGCCGTTCATGGACTGCAGCAGACGCTGCAGCGACTCGATGGTCAGCGGTCCGTGCTCCAGGTCGAACAGGAGCCAGTCGAATCCCTGGTGCGCCAGCATCTCGGTCACGTCGGGGTGACCGATGGAGATCCAGGTGCCGACCGAGACGCGGCGGGAGAGGACGCTGTTCTTGAGCTCCGACAGACGCACGTGGCCTCCAGGTCAGCCCCGGATGACGGCCCGTACCTGCGCCAGGTAGTGAGCCATCTGCGCGGCGGTGTCGATGAAGATATCAGGATCACGGCGGCAGCCAGGTAGCGCGGTTCGCCGGTCGCCTGGTGCAGCGCGGCGCAGGCCCAGGGTGTCTTCCACACGTGGTCGGCGAACCCTGCATAGCCGTCGAACAGGTCGAACATCTCGCGGGCGGCGTCCAGGTATTCGTGCGAGCCGGTGGCCCGGCTCAGGGCGGTCAGGAAGGCGATGATGTAGCCGATGTCCCAGTACGCGTTGCCGCCTTCCGGGTTGTCGCGCCGCAGCGCCGATCCGCTTCCCCACGGCAGGTCCGCGCCGCTGTCGCAGTCGGCGACAAGCGCGTCGCGCCGCGTGTCCCAGACCGTCAGGTAGCGGTCGGCCGGGTCCCGTTGCATCCGGTGCAGCCGGAGCAGGAACCGCCCGGCCCGCTGCGCGTGCTGCAGGTGGCCGGCGGCAAGCAGGGCGATGCCGCCGTGCGCGGTCGTCGCCGGGTCGATCAGGCCGGGCGCCCCGATGCGGTAGCGGATGCCCCCGCACGGGTCCTGGAAGCGAGTGAGCGACCCGGCCAGCGGCACGGACAGGTCGGTCCGTCCCCACGTCACGGCACCGCGTATCAGGTAGGGATAGACGTAGAGATCGCCGACGTACGGCAGCGGCTCGACGCCGACCATCCCGTCGGCGGTCACGTGCTCGCGCCGGACGAAGTCCAGGCAGCGATTGGCGCAGCTCCAGTCCTCGGGCGACCCGCCGCTCAGCAGTGCCAGCGGTTGCGAGTAGTAGCCCCAGATCGAGCCGGCCCCGGCGGTGGACCCGTCGCGCCGTTGCATTCGGCGCAGGAACGCGCCCGCCCGGCCGAGCGCGCGGTCGTACCGGTCATGCACGGCGGTCCGGTCGACCTCCATCGGGCGACGATAGACCTGCCCCGTGGCCGGCACAAGGGCGCTGGCGCCCGTCGACTGGACCCGCGCCGCGGCACCGGGGTAGGCTCAGGCCTCGCCCGCGAGGTGAGGAGGCCGCCACCGACCGCGTGGAATGCTCTCCCCGGCGCGGGCAGACGCTTCGCACACGGAGGATGAGCATGCACAAGCGATCAACCAATGTCGCGGCCGTGATGGCCTTGTTGGCGCTCTGGCTGGTGCCGTCGGTGGCGCTTGCCGAAGGGCAGGCGGAGGGGGCCGCAGACGCTCCGATGGAGATCACCTGGCAGTTGCGGGAGGAGACCTCCTACGCGGCCCAGGTGGCCGAGGAGATCTTCAACGTCCGCATCCTCGGCAACGGCATCTGGAACAACGACCGGGAGAAGATCGACCTGATGTTCGCCGCCGGCGAGGCGCCCGAGGTCTTCTCGGCCGGTGACGACCAGTTCCACTACCGCGACGGGCTGACCCGCGAGATCCCGCTGGCGATGATCCAGGAGCACGCGCCGCTGCACTACCAGTGGATGCTCGATCATCCCATCGCGCTCAACATCAGCAAGAGCCCGGACAGCGACGATGCCTACGTCGCCCTGGTCGGGGTGACGATGTCGACCAACGTGCCGCTGATCGGCTTCTGGTCGACCCGCGCCGACTGGGCCGAGAACGTCGGGCACCCGATTCCAGATTACTACGAGACGCGCTGGAAGGTCAGCACCGAGACCGACCGCACCTGGTTCGTGCCGGCCAACCTCACGCTCGACTGGATGGAGGAGCTGATGGTCCTCTATCGCGACGGCGATCCCGACGGCAACGGCAAGATCGACACCATTCCGGCGAGCGCGTCCAACGTCATCTCCTGGAGCTTCACCACCCTGTTTGGCGCGTTCGGCCTGCCGATGTACTCGATCACGGTGGGCACCGGCGGCGTGGCCAACTACCAGGACGAGAACGGCGACCTGGTGCTGCAGCCGGTCTCGCCGCGCTACAAGAAGTTCCTGGCCCACCTGGCCGACTGGTACGCCAAGGACCTCATCGACAAGGAGTTCCCGACCATGAGCCGCCAGGACCAGTGGCAGAAGGACATGGCCGGCATAGTCGGGGTGCAGTTCATGAGCAACTCCACCTACGTGAACCCGACGCTGGAGCGGCCGCCCAACCACGCGACCCTGGAAGAGGTCGCGGCCGGCGCCAGCGTGGCGATGATGCCGCCGCCGATCGGTCCCGAGGGCTATCAGGGCGTGCAGGTCTACCAGGCGCACTCACCGATCAGCAACTGGGCCTCGCTCAAGATCCGCCACGACGTGAGCGACGAGAAGCTGGCCAAGATCCTGCAGATCTGGGACTGGCGCCAGCATGACCCGGAGGGCTGGATGATCAGCCAGTTCGGCAAGGAAGGCGTGCACTTCACCTGGTCCGGCGAGCCCGGCAACTCGAAGCCGAACCGCGTGACGGAGGAAGACGTCGTGGCGAACCACCCGGACGAGCCCAAGCTCGGCCGGTTCTTCCACTATCCGTACGGGTATCACATGGACATGATCCGCTGGATCTACTCGCCGCAGTTCGTGCAGATCTGGGACAACTGGTTCGCCCCCGGACACTCCGAGTACTACCACACGCGACCCTACAAGTGGGACCTGTTCACGGAGACCGAGATGAAGGCGATCGCCGATCGCCAGGGCGAGGGGCTGAACACGCTCGCCAACGAGTTCTTCATGCGGGTGGTGACCGGGCAGGTCGACCTGGACGCCGAGTGGGACGCCTACGTGGCGCGCTGGATGGCCGAAGGCGGCGACCAAGTGTACGAGGCGATGCAGAACTCGATCATCATCGAGGCGCTGCACGAGGGCCGCATCGAATACTGATCCCTGTCGTCGATGGACATGAAGGGGATGGACCGCCGGTCCATCCCCTTCCGCTCTGAGTCCGGAGGTTGAGGCCGATGCCCGCATCCGCGGTCGACATCCAGATACGCGACAACCTGCGGCGCGAGCGATGGAGCCGCGTGCGGCGGATGCGGCTGCTCTACCTGTCGCTGCTGCCCGCGCTGCTGCTGCTGCTCGTGTTCAACTACGTCCCGATCTACGGGATCGTCATCGCGTTCAAGAACTTCCAGGCCAGCCGCGGCATCCTGGGCAGCCCCTGGAACAACTTCGAGAACTTCGAGGTGCTGTTCGGCAGCTTCCAGTTCCAGCGGGTCATGCGCAACACCATCATCATCAGCCTGCAGCGCATCGTGTTCGGCTTTCCGGCGCCGATCCTGCTGGCCCTGATCATCAACGAGTTCGCCAACTCGTGGTGGAAGAAGGGGATCCAGTCGATCACGTACCTTCCGCACTTCATCTCGTGGGTCGTGCTGGCCGGCATCCTGGTGGAGATACTCTCACCGCAGCGCGGCATCATCGGGCACCTGTACACGGTGCTCGGCAGGGACGCGCCGCTGCTGCTCACCAACCGGGACGTCTTCCGGCCGATTCTGATCGCCACCGAGGTCTGGAAGGAGGTGGGGTGGGGCTCGGTGATCTACCTGGCGGCGATCTCCTCCATCGATCCGACCATGTACGACGTGGCGCGGATCGACGGCGCCGGGCGGATACGGCAAGCCACCTCCATCACCCTGCCGTCGCTGCTTCCGGTGATCACCATCCTGTTCATCCTGCGCCTGAGCGGCATCCTCAACGCCGGCTTCGACCAGATCTTCAACCTCTACAACCAGTTGGTGTACGAGGTCGCGGACATCATCGACACCTACATGTACCGGGTCGGCATCCTGTCGCAGGAGTTCGAGTTCGCCACCGCCGCCGGCCTGTTCAAGAACGTCGTCGGGGTCGCGCTGATCGTGCTGGTCAACGCCGTGATCAGGCGTTTCAGCGATCACGGAATCTGGTGATGGCGGCCCGCCGGTTCGGGACGGTCTGAGATGGCCAAGCAGATGATCGACCAGGGGCTGGTCGAGGTCGACATCGGCGGCGCGCGCCTGCGCCGCGTGTTCGGGTACCAGCGCCAGACGGCGGGGGAGATCGCGTTCAAGGCGGCGGCGTCGGTGGTGCTGTTCCTGCTCGCCCTGACCTTTCTCTACCCGTTCTGGTTCACGATCATCCTGTCCTTTTCCGGCTTCAACGACGCGCTGACGCTCGGCCTGCACATCTGGCCGAGCGAATGGAAAATGGAAGCCTACGAGTTCGTGTTCACCGAGAACGTGATCGCGGTCGCGTATTTCAACTCGATCTACCGTACGGCCGTGGGCGGCGCGCTCACCGTCGTGGTCACGTTGATGGCCGCCTATCCGCTGTCCAAGAAGAACCTGCCGGGGCGCACCGGGATCACCATCTACATCCTGATCACGATGTTCTTCTCCGGCGGGCTGATCCCGACCTACCTGCTGGTCCGATCGCTGGGCCTGCTGGACAGGTTCATCGTCCTCATCATTCCGGTGCTGGCGATCGGCTTCTACATCATCATCGTCCGCAACTTCCTGATGACCGTCGACATCGCCTACGAGGAGTCGGCCCTGATCGACGGCGCCAACTACCTGGAGATTCTGTTCCGGGTGATCATGCCCCTGTCGAAGCCGGTGATGGCCGTGATCTTCCTGTGGGCGGCGGTCTATCACTGGAACGAGTGGTTCCACTGGCTGATCTACATGAAGAGCGACTCCAAGCTGGTGCTGCAGATGATCCTGCGGCGGCTGCTGATCAAGGAGCGCGAGCTGCTGGAGCAGGTCATCGAGTTCGGCGACCCGGGGGACTTCACCAACCAGCAACGCCTGCCTCCGGAGGCGCTGAAGGCGGCCACGACCCTGATCACGATCGGGCCGATCATCCTGCTGTACCCGGTCCTGCAGCGCTACTTCATCAAGGGCATCTTCGTCGGCTCGCTCAAGGGCTGAGCCGGTACCGGTACGCGTCGCCGCGCATGTGCCGGTCGGCGTCCACCCAGAGCCGCGTCATGCGCAGGATCAGGTCGTCGCCCGTGCGCTCCTGGTGCACCTCGAAGTTGCGCAGGTGCACGGGCGCGGGGTCGTCGTCGCGCCACGTGTCGATCTCGGTGACGCTGTCGCGGATCAGCAGGAAGCTGTCCGGGTCCACCTCGCCTGCGACCAGCGGATAGTCAGGGCCGTTCCCGTCGGGATTCTCGTCGCAGAGGTTGCCGATCCAGAAATAGCGCCCGCTGGAGTGCGGCACGATCGTGGAGTAGGAGGCGGGCGAGTGGAACGGCGTGCCGTCGGTCCAGGTCCAGGGCTCGATGCGGCTCCAGGTGAGGCAGCCGTCGTCGGAGGTGCAGTACCACTTGTGGCCGGGCAGTGACGGATTGCCGGCGTTGCTGCCGCGCATCACCATCAGGAAGCGCCCGTCGGGCATCTCGACGACCGCCCCCTCGCTGACCCCGCGGGTGGAGACGTCGGGCTCCAGGACGACGCGCTCGCCGACTTCCCAGCGCAGCCGATTGCCGGGCTGCCAGGTACCGATCATCACCATGATCTCGTGGAAGGAGAGCGCGCCCGGCGGACAGAACAGCGTGCCGTCGGGTTGCAGGCGGGTGATCTGCACGGGGAAGACCAGGCGCCCGGCTCGATCGAAGAACGGCACGTTGGCGCAGTGGACGGCGTTCCTGCCCGTCCACACCGCCTGCAGCGGGTGGGAGGCATCGTATTCCTTGCCCTCCTGGATAATCCGGTCCTCGAACAGCCAGGTAAGGCCGTCGTCGTCGGAGACCCGGTACGTGGGGAAGGTGTAGGTGAGGGCCTCCAGCATGTGGTCGGTCGGCATCACCGAGGTGCCGTTGAGCGCCACCAGCAGCCCGCTGCCCGGATCGGTCACCAGCGTGCCGTAGCCGGTGCGCACCATGCCTGACGGGGTCACGAAGCTCGTCTGGTAGGGCTGATCCTCCGACCAGGACGCGCCGTCGTCGTCCGAGTAGCTCAAGAGCACCAGGTCGTAAATGTCGTTGCCGATCTCGCTGAAGCGTTGCCTGAGCAGCTTGGGCTCGCGCGCGGAGCGGTAGCCGACGATCTCGTAGGCGGCGGCGACGTCGCTGCCGCGATAGCTCGAGGTCCGTTCGCTGACGGTCATGTGCGCCCTCCCTGGCTACAGGAGCAGCCGGTAGTGCCAGGCGTCGGCGTTCCAAACGTCGCGACCGCCGCCCCTGGCGCCCAGGCGTGTCAGGTAGAGCTCCAGGTCACGGGTCTCGCGGTTCTCCAGCAGGCTGAAGTTGGTGAGCTGCAGGCTGTCGGCATCGTGCTCCGGGTCGCGCCGGTCGATCACGGTGACGGTGTCGCGCTTGAGCGCGACCTGCTGCTCGTCGACCTCGGCGATCTGCAGCGGGTGGCGCGGCCCGTTGGCCTCGGCCGGCCGCTCGGCGATGTTGAGCACACAGTACAGCTTGCCGGTCCTGGTGGCCCGGATGGTCTTGACGAAGGTGGCAGGCGAGGAGAACTGCCCGCCGTCGTCGTAGCGCAGGTCGGTGATCGGGGTCCAGGTCAGGCCGCCGTCGGAGGAGGTCGAGCACCACTTGCGGCCGGGGCATTCCAGGGGGTCGAGTCCGGCGTTGGAGCCGCGCATGATCAACAGCAGCCGGCCGTCGGACAGCTCGCTCAGATCGAGCTCGACCAGACCGCGGGTGGAGGTGCGGCGGGGGAGGAAGATCGGCTGCGAGGTCTGCCAGCGGTAGTCGCCGGCCGCCGCGTCCCAGCGGCCGACGAAGCAGATGACGCCCGCGACGCAGCCTTCCCGGTAGGTGTTGGGGAACACGACCGGGACCTTCTCGTCCTCCGCGTCGCGGTACGGCACCGGAACCGTGGCGCTGATCACGACGGTTCCGTCGCTCGCGGCAAGCGGGCGGCCGATGTACATCTCGTTGCGCCGGAAGAAGGTCTCGTTACCCCAGGTCTCGGGGTCGAAGTCCGGCCCTGACTCGTACTTGAGCATGCGGGCGTCGCCCCAGGTGCGGCCGTCGTCAGCGGACAACTGGTAGTAGCCGTGATCGGCGAAGCGCCGCTCGCCGGTCCAGAGCATGTGCAGCGCCTCGCGCGGGTCGCCGCGCAGCAGGCGCTGGAACACCGGCTTGATCAGCATGGCCGACACCGGGTCGTACGGCCCGGTGCCGCGCTGGCTGGCGCCACCGGACTGCGTCACGTCGCCCTGGCGCGGCCGCTCCTCGTACAGGAGCTCCCAGTCGCTCCACGTCCTGCCGTTGTCCTGCGACTCACGGCTGCGCGCCCGGTAGTTCCAGTCGGAGGAATTGACCAGCGCGCGCGTCTCCTCCAGGCGCAGGCCCCGGCCGATGTAGGACACGGCGCAACTCACCGCCACTCGTTCCTGGCCCGAGGTCGCGTACCGTTCGCGTTCGACCTCGCAGATGGGTGCCATGTGTCAGTCGGTCCTGGTAGCGCCGTTGGTGGCGTCCTTCATGCGTTTCTGGAGGGTGCGGAGCTTGTCCTGGTCTATGCCGGTAGCGGCCTCGATCGTCGACCAGGGAACGCCCGCTTCCAGGAAGTTCCCGACGATCTCGGCCTGAGCCTCCTGTCGGCCTTCCTGTCGGCCTTCCTGTCGGCCCTCCTGCAGGCCCTCCTCCCGGGCCTCTTGTCGTGCCCTGTGCGCGAGGTACTTCACGGCGACTTCCATCATCTCTTCCGCCTGATTCATCAGTTCTCCCCCCATCGTCGGCACCTCCCGCCGTACCGCGGCAGCGAATCTGCGCCAATCGCCCGCGTCGCGCGTCGTTGCGGCAATGTACACGACGATCTGGCGCAGGTCCTCGATGCGTCCGACGCGCTCCAACTGTGCCAGCAACGGCACCAGCCGTCGCAACACCGGCCAGCTCGCCCGGTACGCGGCCATCATCGCAAGCTGTGCGACGCGACCGTGCAGCGCGCCGTGTACGTGTTCCGGCTCTACTGCCGACTGGTCGATCAGCAGGTGCGCATAGCGCGGCACTCCCGGCCAACCCCGAACGTCCTCGGCGAAGAGCTCCGAGAACTCGCGGGCGTGGCGCCATCCGTGTTCGCCCTGATACCACACCAGCGGCACGATCGGTCGAAGTTGCTTCTCATTCGGATGTTGCGTCCGATCCCGTTCCCAGATCCGGCAACTGTATTTCAACAGTCGTAGAACATGGCTGGTTCCCTGCACTACGGATAACGGTCCTATCCGCGCCGGTGCTTCACGGCCGGGTGGAGGAATCTACCTCCCGTTCAGCGTCCGCGCCAGCCACGGCACGGCCACCGCGTGCTTGAAGTTGTGATTGGGCACGTCCACGTTGGCGTAGGTGAAGTACTCCTCCATGGTCAGGCCCTCCGGGATCTCGTCGCCGTCGTGGATCCGGGCGGCGTCGTCGGCGTAGCGCGGATAGTGGTGAATCTCCAGCAGGTGACTCGACCCGCGTTCCCGGTACGCCCCGCGGACCTGGTCCAGGTGCTGCCTGGCACCGCCCTCGGTCATGATCAGCGGCCGTCCGGCCAGCGAGCTCAGCAGGTCCGGGAAGTCGAACCACCGGAACATTCCGGGCACCACGTGCCACAGCGGATCGACGTCGCGCCACTGCCCGTCGCGCGGCAGCCCGAGCACCACGTGCCGCTGGCGGACGTGGCAGAGAAAGTCGTTGAACACCAGCGCGGCCAGACTCGGGTCGAGCACGGCCATGCACATCGCCGGCTCCGTGCCGAGGGAGTGCCCGCTCACCGCCACCCGCCCGGCATCGACGAACGGCAGCGAGCGAAGCCACGCCAGCACGTGCAGCTTCTGCGACACGGTCAGCTCCACGTAGCTCCGTCCCAGCCGGATGAGTTGCGCGGTGAGCTTCACCCGACCGCTGTTCGGCGGAACCCCGGCAGGCAGCAGATCCAGCTCGCCGATGCCGGGGTTGTCCAGCGTCACGGCCACCAGTCCCGCCCTGGCGTAGTACCACGCCATGCGGTTGGCCACGGGATGCTTGTTGGGAGGCTGCTCCGGCCTCAGCTCGGGCTCGCCGGCCAGCAGCTCCTTGCTGGAGGCCGAACCGGGAAAGCACATGACCGCGCCGCCGGGCCGGGCATCGTCGACCGTGTCCGGCACCAGCATGAGCAGCGGCACCACCGACCCCGGCTCCGGGTACGCCTCCCACTTCTCCAGGCGGTAGCCGTCACGCCGCTCGGACCACAGGCGGATCGGTGGGGGAACGGTCGGTGCCGCGTCCGGGGCGATCAGCTCTGACGGCAGCGCCAGCAGCTCGGCGAGCTTCCTGCGCACCCGTTGCCGCCACTCCGCGAACCCGGCATCGCTCAGCCCCGGGCGGTAGGCCAGCCGGCCGGCAGTGGTGCGCAACAGGTGCTGGCAGAAACCCATGGTGGTCGCATGGCGGCCGTCGGGCCGCTCGGCCGGATAGCGTGCTTCGTCGCTCATGTCAGTCACTATACAATCCAGATGCTATTCATCGGAGGAAGGTCATGGGAACTCGTGGGATTTCAAGTGACGAGCTGAAGACGGTGCTCACCCAGCTTTCCGAACATGGATACGCCGTACTCGAAGGTGTGCTGAGTGAGGGTGACGTTCGCCATTACCGGAGTCTTGCGGAGGAGCTTTTTGAACGCGAACGACGAGCGCCTTTCGATCCCGAAGACGGGACGGAGTTGCCGGGAGATGACGAACTCGAAGCGTTTCTGAAAGAAAGCTACCAGATCAGTCAAGCGGAGCAGGCTCGCCTCATGCGACGAATCCGCCATACACGCTCAGAGAACCAGGACACACCATGGCCCGTCGCACCTGGTGCCGTAGTCAAGAACTTCCTTCACCTGCCGACCCTGTTCGATCATGATCGGTCCCAGCGTATCTGGAACCTGCTCAACAAGGCCCCGGAATTCGGAAAACTGATCGAACACCCGGTCGTGCTATCGTTGGCGCGGGAGATTCTAGGCGACGATTGCGTGCTCGCCGACTGTAGCGCGACAAGTATCGGTCCTCACACCGACGAAGGCGGAGCATGGCACGTGGACGTGCCGCTCGGCCAGTTGCCGGAGCCTCTGCCGGATTTTCCGCTGACCATTCAGAATGCCTGGATGCTCGATGCGTTCACGTCCACCAACGGGGCGACGCAGGTCGTTCCCGGCAGCCATCGCACGCGCAGAAAGCCGAAATGGGGAGGACAGCACGAGAACGGAGCGATGTTGACCGGACCGGCCGGTTCGGTCGCGATCTGGCTCTCGAATACCTGGCACCGATCGGGACCGAACGCGACCGACGATCCCCGGCGGGCGATTCTCTGCTACTACTCCCGCTCGTGGATCAAGCCCTTTACGGATTACACAACGATAGCCCCGGAGGTCGCGCAAACGTTCTCGCCGGAGTTGCGGTATCTTCTGGGATTCTCGGCGAGCGCTCCGGTGCGAGGGTAGAGATCACGTCGCAGAGCCGAACAGGCGCAGCTTCTCGGTGACCGCCGCGGCGACCGCGGCCCTGACCTGCTTGAAAGGGATCCGCGGATCGGAAACGGACGCGCCGTTCGCGTAGCAGCGGGCAAGCGTGCGGCTGACAGCGCGCCGGATCCAGGTGTCGATGTTGATCTTGGCCGCCCCGCAGCGGATCGCGAAGCGCGTCATGTCGTCCGACAGGCTGGTACCGCCGTGCACGACCAGCGGCACCGGCGAGGCGAGGCCGATGCGTTCGATCAGGGCGCGGTCCGGGTCGCTGGTGCCGACCCCGGTGCCGGGCGCGTTGCCGAACGAGCACGCCAGGTAGTCGATGCCGGTCTCGGTGACGAAAGTCCGCACGGCGGCAGGGTCGGTCTCGATCTGCGCGCCCGCTCCCGTCTCCTCGTCCAGCGTCTCGCCGAGCTGCGCCTCCAGGGCGACACCGTGGGCGCGGGTGATCTCGGCCGTCTCACGCACCCGGGCGACGTTCTCGGCGTACGGCAGCATCGAGGTGTCGATCATGACCGAGTCGAACCCGGCGTCGATCGCACGCCGCACGACCTCCAGGTCCGACCCGTGATCGAGATGGAAGTACAGCGGCACCGCAGCGTGGACGCGCGCTGCCCGCATCAGCCCGGCGACGTACTGCATGCCGGCATAGCGAAGCGTGCCCATCGACACGCCCACCAGGCAGGGGACATGCGTCTCGTTGGCGGCGTCGACGATGCCGTGCAGGGTGTCCAGGCTGCTCATGTTGAACTGGCCGACCGCCCAGCCCTCGCGCCGCGCCCGGTGGATCAGCTCGGCCACCGCAGCCTGCTTGCTCATGGAAGCTCCTCGCTCATGGATTATCGCCGCCGCGGCCGGCCGTAGTCGAACGCCTGCAGGGCAGCCCCCAGCAGCGCCGTGTGCGGCAGGTTCGAGATGGCGATCTCCCTGATCCCGACCTGCGGATGGACGAGCTTCCCCACCCGTTCGCGGAGGTGCGCGGGGTCCGGCCACCGCGTGGAGACGGCGCCACCGCCGATGACGACCGTGCCGCAGTCCACCAGGGTCAGCGCGTGGCTGATCGCCAGGGCAAGGGCGTGGTGCGCCGTGTCGATGACCTCCTGAGCCCACGGTTCGCCGTGCGCCGCTGCCGCGACCACGGCGGCGCCGTCATGCGGGCGGCGGGTGTCTCCGGGGCGCCGGGCCAACCCGGCCATGCCGCGGCCGGAAGCGTACTGGCACAGGCATCCGCGACCGCCGCAGACACAGGCGACGCCGGCGTCGGCGTGCGTCTTGAGGTGGCCGAAGGTGCTGGCCGCGCCATGCACGCCCCGCCACAGGCGGTGATCGAGGATCAGGGCATGGCCGATGCCGGTGCCGATGGTGACGTAGAGAAAGGTGGAGAGGCGGCGCCCGGCGCCCAGCCGGAGCTCCGCGCGGGCGGCAGCGAAGGCATCGGTGTCCAGCACCACCGGGCAGCGGAAGCGGGAGCCGAGAACGGCAGCCAGCGGCACGTCGCGCCAGCCGACGTTGAGCGCCTGGCGGACCGTGCGGCGGTCGTCCCCGAGAACCCCGGCGACCGACACGCCGACCGCTTCGATCGGCTCTGCCGACCGGTCGCAGTGCCCGCCGAGGAAGGCCAGCAGGTCGTCCAGGTGCAGCGCCTGCCCGGCAGCGCGGGCGGCCATCTCCACCGGCTGCGGCATCGTCTCATGGGTGTCTGCGCCCGGCCGCTCCCGCAGCAGCAGCGCGCGCGTGCGCGACCCGCCGATGTCTACCGCCAATACCGCCATGGGTCGGGTTGGCTCGCTCAGCCTTCGCGCAGCCCGGTCAGGGCCACGCCGCGAACGAAGTTGCGCTGCAGCAGGATGAACATCAGCACGAGCGGCAGGGCGCCGAACACCGCCACCGCCATCACCTGGTTGTAGTTGACGTTGAGCTGGTTCTCGAACAGCGCCATGCCCAGCGGCAGCGTGCGCAGCCAGTCGCGGGACACCACCAGCAGTGGCCACAGGTAGTTGTTCCAGTTCCAGACGAAGGTGAAGATCGCGACCGCCGCCAGCGCGGGCAGGGAGAGCGGCCAGATGATGGTCGCAAGGATGCGGGGCTCGGACGCGCCCTCGCTGCGGGCGCTGTCCAGGAAGTCCTGCGGGATGCCCAGGATGTACTGGCGCATGATGAAGATGCCGATCGGCGACAGCGCCGTTGGCAGCGTCAGCCCCAGGTAGGTGTTCAGCCAGTGCCAGCGGTGGATCTGCAGGTAGAGCGGCAGCGCGATCGCCTCGAACGGTATCACGATGGTGGCCAGCACCAGGACGAACAGCAGGTCGCGTCCGGGATAATGGAAGCGGGCGAAGCTGTACCCCGCCGCGGCGCTGAGCAGCACGGTGATGGCGACGCTGGCGAGCGACACGCCGATGGAGTTCACGGCGTAGCGCCCGAACGGCCGTGACGTCAGCGCCTCGGTGTAATTCTCCCAGCGCAGGGCATCGGGCAGCCAGCGGATCGGCAGGGTGAACACCGCATCCGGCGCCTTGAAGGAGGTGCTCACCATCCACACCAGCGGCAGCACGGTCACCACCGTGGCGACGACGAGCAGCACCAGGACCGCCACGCGGGCGGCGGTCCGGGAGGTGGTCCGACTGCCCTGAAACCGCAGTGCGCGCGGTTGGGGCCGCGTTCCACGTGCGGCCGCCGATCGAGGCGCATCGGCCGGACGGCTAGCCATGCTCCGCCCCCCGCAGCACCCGGAACTGCAGCACGCTGAAGACCAGGATCATCGCCAGATAGAGGATGGAGATCGCCGCCGCCTCGCCGTACAGGCCGAAGTTGAACGCCGTCTTGTAGATCAGCAGGGTCATGATCTCGGTCGCGGTGCCGGGACCGCCGCCGGTCATCACGTGCTGCAGGGCGAAGGTGCGAAAGCCATTGATGACCGAGATCACCATGACCAGCGCGATCGTCGGGCGCATGTGCGGCAGGACCACCCACCGCAGGCGCTGCCACGCGCCCGCGCCTTCGATCTGCGCCGCCTCCTCGTGGGCCGCCGGCACCGCCTGGCGGCCGGCCAGGAACAGGATCATGTAGTAGCTGGCGGCGTGCCACCAGCTTGTCATGATCAGCGCCAGCGGCGCGTACGCGGACTTGGTCAGCCACGCGATCGGCTCGCCGGCCAGGAAGGGATCGAGCAGCGCGTTGACCACGCCGCGGTAGTTGAAGAACAGCTTCCACACCAGCGTCACCGTCAACAGCGGCACCACGGTGGGCAGGAACAGCACCGTCCGCCACGCGCCCGATCCGCGGCGCGTGTTGAACAGCAGCGATGCCAGCCCGAAGCTGACCAGCCAGACCGGGATGACGGTGCCGAACACGTACACGACGCTCACCCGCAGCGAGTTGAGAAAGGCGCTGCTGCCGAGCACGCGCAGGTAGTTGTCGATCCCGACGAAGGCAGGATTCGGGCGCAGATCGTAGTCGGTGAGGCTGAAGTAGAACGCGCGCGCCATCGGATAGAGGCTGAATGCGGCGAGCAGCGCGATGGCGGGAAGTGCGAACAGCAGGCCCCACATGGCCTGTCGCCGGGACTCGCTCTGCATCGTTCAGCGGCTCCGCGTGCTCATCTCGACGGTACGTCGTGTCGGTTGACACACGAACGGCGCGGAGAGCGCCGGCCCGATGGACCGGCACCCCGCGCGCCGTTCGGGGATGGTCGAGTGCGCTCTACTCGCGGCGAAGCCGGCGCATCTCGTCGGCCGCCTTGCGGAGCGCGCCGGCGACGTCCCCGCTCTCGGCGAACTCCTCGATCGCGTTCTTGATCAGCTCGCCCTCCTGCGCCCAGGTGGGACTGCGCCAGACGAAGCTGCCGGTGGCGTAGCTCTGCTCGTACACCTCGACCCCGCGCAGCGCGCTGCGCACCTGCGGCAGTTGGAACATGCCGCTGCGTCCGTTGATGTACCCGGCGACCTCGTACATCTCTCCCGGCGTGGAGAGCAGCACGTCCAGGAAATCCCACGATTCGGTCGCGGCATCGGAACCGGCGCTCACCGCCAGCGCGTAGGTGTGGATGAAGGTGTGCGGGTTGTCGGGGTCGCGCTGAGGAATCGGCGCCACCACGAAGTTCTCGAACACGTTGGGCGAGTTCTCCCGCCACGCCGCGGGCGCCCACGGGCCGCCCATGACGACCGCCTGGCGCTCTTCCATGAAGTCCTGGAAGGCGTAGACCGGACTGGCGGTGGCGATGTCGGGACCGCCGCGCCCCTCGGTGATCAGCCGGTTCCACGTATCCTCGAACGCCTGGACACAAGCCTCCGAGTCGATCGCGACCAGGTTGTCGTCGTCGATGACGTCGCAGCCGTACTGGGTGGTGACGTTCCAGAACTGCTGGGCGTACCAGAACGAGTCCAGCCCCCAGACCCAGTTGAAGCCGATCCGCTCGACGGCGCCGTCCGCGTTCCTCATCTCGACCGAGCTCAGCAGATCGAAGAACTCGTCCCAGGTGGCCGCGCGCTCCTGCCACTGTGCCGACAGGGCGGAAGCGTCCAGGCCGGCCTCCGCGAACATCTCCTGGTTGAGGAACAGCACGAACGTGTTGAACTCGGCCGGTACGCCGTACACCTGCCCGTCGAACACCATGCCCTCCAGGGCCGGATGCACGAACAGGTCGACGACGTCCTGCTGGGTGCTCACGCCGAACGCGCCCGGATCGACCGGGGCCAGCCAGCCCTTCTCGTAGAACTCCGGAAACAGGTAATCGAGCACATTGAGGATGTCCGGCGGATCTCCGGCCGCGATGGCCGCGCGCAGGCGCACCTCGTAGTCGCCGTGCGGGTACTCGATGATGTCGATCTGCAGGCCCGGATGGTCCTCCAGGTACTTGGCTGCCTGCTCGCGCATCCAGTCGGTGGCAACCGTGTAGGTGTGATGCCAGAACGTGATGGTCTTGTCGCCGTCCTGGGCAAAAGCGAGGCCGCCCGAGACCAGACCGGCGCAGAGGGCCAGCAGTACGATTCTGTTTCTCATCGTACGAACTCCTTGGGTGAGGTCGTGCCCTCCGACGGAGGGCCTCCGCGGAGGGTAGCGGGGGCTCCCGAATCGGTCAAACCGATGGTTCGGGCGTACGCTACCATGCGGGTATGGCCCCAGGAATCGAGATCATCGGCGCGGGCATCATCTCCCGCAGTGCCAAGCACGGCGCGTTCATGCCCGTGATCACGCCGCTCCCGGACGGCACGCTGATCGCCGCCCAGCACGTGGGGGAGTCGCTGGGCTCCTCCGACAACCACATCGAGGTGCTGCGCTCCGCGGACGGCGGGCGCACGTGGATCAACCAGGGCGGCATCCATCCCCGCAACCCGCCGCGCGACGGGTACACCTACCGCGGGCCGCACATCCACACCGTGCCGGACGGCAGGCTGGTGATGACCGCCGGCCGCTTCGAGGCCTCGGGGGACGACCTCTTCGACGCGGACACCGAGTCGCTGCAGCGTCCGGCGATGATCCTGTTCTGGTCCTCCGACCTGGGCCGCACCTGGTCGGAGCCGCAAGTCGTGCCCGTGGACTTCCCGCCGGACCGCTACACCTGCAACGGCGCGGGCGGCATGTTCCAGTTGGCGCCCGACCGCTGGATGTACCCGTTCGAGACGTGGAAGCCGAGCGGCTACGAGGGCCCGCCCGATCAGAAGGCGGGCGCGGTGTTCTCGGCCGACCAGGGCCGCACGTGGGGCGAGCTGACCATCATCGCCGACGACCCGCGCGGCGAGCTGCTGTGGTGGGATCAGCGATCCTGCGTCCTGCCCGACGGCCGCATCTACACGCTGTTCTGGACGCACGTGTACGGCACCTCGGAGGACCTCAACACCCACTGGGCGATCTCCGAGGACCAGGGCCGCACGTGGTCCGAGCCGCGCCCCACCACGCTGCGCGGGCAGGTGAGCACGCCCATCGCACTGCCCGACGGGCGCGTCGCCACCATCTACAACCACCGGCACGAGCCGCAGGGCATCCGCGTCGCCCTCACCGCCGACCTGGCCAACTACGACGCGGACACGGAGATCGTCGTGTTCGACGCCGGCGCCGAGGCCACGCTCGGCACCCCCGACAGCGACAACTTCCTGGCCGAGCACATGCTGATCGCCTTCGGCCGACCGGGCGGCACGCTGTTCCCGGACGGCGACCTGATGACCTGCTACTGGTGCACGACCGAGGGGGTGACCCATACCCGGTGGGCCCGGCTGCGCGTGCGCTGAGGCGTGATAGGCTGCGGCGATGTCCACCTTCGAGTTGACCGGGGCGCAGCGCGAGTTCTTCGCCACGTTCGGCTTCCTGCACCTGCCGGGGCTGTTCGCGGACGAGTTCCCGCGAATCGAGGACGCCTTCGAGGAGCTCATACGGCGGCACGGCGGCGACGGCCATGAGGGCCGCGAGCGGCTCTCGGTGGCGCCGTTCCTGAACCACAGCGAGTACCTGTGCAGCCTGCTCGACGACGAGCGCCTGCACGGCATAGCCCGCGCGGTGTGCGGCGACGACTACCAGTACTGGAACAGCGACGGCAACTACTACGTGGGCGACACCCGCTGGCACTCCGACGGGACGCTGTCCAACCCGGTGGGCTTCGTGAAGCTGGCGCTGTATCTGGACCCGGTGGATGCGGAGAGCGGCGCCCTGCGGGTGATACCGGGGAGCCATCGCGAGGGCGAGCCGTATGCGGAGATGATCGACGAGCAGATCCGGGGCGAGCGGTTCTGGGGCGGATTGCCGGGCGACCGGATCCCGGCCGTCGCCCTGGCCAGCCGGCCCGGCGACCTGGTGCTGTTCACCCAGGCCCTGAAGCACGGCGCATGGGGCGGCGGCACGCGCCGCCGGATGTTCACGATCAACTACACGCGCGCGATAACGCCCGGGGTCCTCGGGCGGTACCGCGAGGTGATCGCCAGCCACGGCTACCGCAAGGGGGACGTCTTCGGCGATCCGCCCGGCCCGCTGCTGACGGGGGCGCCCGCCCGCCGGCTGGACCACCTGATCGCGCTCCGGGAGCACATCCCGGACGCCGCCTGAACGACCGCCAGGAGGAACCGCACGTGGCCGACAGACAACCGTTCAGCGAAGTAGCCGGCAAGATCGCCGTGGTGACCGGGGCCGCCCGAGGACTGGGGCAGGGCACGGCCGAGACGCTCGCCGCGCACGGCGTGCACGTGGTGGCGGCCGACATCCTACCCGCCGTGCACGAGACCATGGACGGCATTCGCGCCGCGCACCCCGACAACCGGGGCTACTCACAGGAAACGGACGTGTCCGACGAGGGGGCGGTCCGCGACCTGGTGGAAGGCGCCGTCAAGGAGCTCGGCCGCCTGGACATCATGGTGAACAACGCGGGCATGCACCTCTCGGAAGGCCCTGTCGCCGACATGGATGCCGAGATCATCGACCGCATCTTCGCGGTCAACTTCAAGGGCATCTTCTTCGGCTGCAAGCACGCCGCGCGCCGGATGCGGGAGCAGAAGGGCGGGACGATCGTCAACCTGGGGTCCTACGGCGGCAAGCTCGGATTCCCGGAGTACGCCGCGTACTGCTCGTCGAAGGGGGCGGTGCACACCCTGTCCATCTCCCTGGCGCGCGAGATGGCGCCCTACCACGTCACCGTCAACGCGCTCTGTCCGGGGCTGGCCGCCACGGAGATGCACTGGAGCTTCATGCGGGCCGAGGCGGCCAGCCGCGACATGACCTTCGACGAGTTGAAGACGGAGGAGCTCGAAAGCATACCCCTGGGCCGCTACGCGGAAGGCCGTGACATGGCCGGCACGATCATGTGGCTGGCCTCCGGCGCCGGCTCCTACGTCACCGGCCAGTTGTTGAACCTCAACGGCGGCCTCTACTTCGCCTGAACGTGCGCATCCTGGAGGAGGCCGTGGCATGACCCTGGGCTTGATGGCCAAGGACTGCGAGATCCGCGTCGACTACGACAAGCTGCGCGCGGACCGGGTCCGCAAGACCAACGAACAGATGCAGCAGGACGGCATCGCGACGCTGCTGGTGTTCGATCCGGACTGGATCCGCTACATCACCAGCACGCGGGTCAACGACTGGGCCAACAACAAGCTGCTGCGCAGCGCCCTGATGGTGGCCGGGCAGCAGCCGGTCCTGTACGAGCTCGGCAGCGCCATCGCCGCCAAGAAGAAGCTCTGCCCCTGGATCGCCGATCGGATGGTGCCTTCCATCGGCACGTGGCGGGGCGCGTTTCCCACCGCGGTCGGCATCGAGAACGCGAAGAAGTTCGCGAAGATGGTCAAGGACCACCTGACGGAGTTCGGCGTGCAGGACGAGCCGGTGGGGATCGACCTTGCCGAGGTGCTGATGATCCGCGCGCTGGAAGCGGAAGGCATACACGTGGTCGACGGCCAGCAGACCCTGCTGGACGCCTCCAAGATCAAGACAGACGAGGAGGTCGACCTCATCGAGACCTCCATCTCGATCGTCGAGGCGGCCTTCTGGGAGGTGGTCAACCGCACGCGGCCGGGGGTGCGCGAGAGCGACATCGCCGGATTCATGCGCGAGACCATGTATCGGCTGGGCGCCGAGGAGATCCAGAACATCAACGTGATCTCCGGCGACCGGGCCTACCCGCATCCGCACGACTTCTCCGACCGCATGCTGCGCATGGGCGACATGCTCTACATCGACGTCGTGAGCGTGTTCAACGGCTACAAGACCTGCTACTACCAGACCTTCGTGGTCGGCAAGCCGTCCGCGGTGCAGCTTGACGTCTACCAGAGGACCTACGACTGGCTGTTCGACGCGGTCGCCAGGGTG
The DNA here is from genome assembly GCA_964291595.2 of Spirochaetia bacterium. Lineage (GTDB taxonomy): Bacteria > Spirochaetota > Spirochaetia > SZUA-6 > Bin103 > CATQHW01. The sequence goes on from OZ219914.1 coordinate 67,292, forward strand.
AAACCCGGCGTCAGCACCGCGGAGATCGCCGAGGTGTGGCCCTCCTACGAGGAGCTGGGGCTGTCGAGCGAGGCCGAGGCGTTCGCCCTGCAGGTCGCGCACGGCATCGGCATCACCCACTGGGGCAAGCCGGTGATCAGCCGCTTCTTTTCTTTCGATCATCCGGAGGTGATCGAGGAGAACATGGTGATGGCGTTCGAGACCTACTGCGGCCGCGGCAACGACGCCGCCCGCATCGAGGAGCAGTTCGTGATCACCGCCGACGGCGTGCGGCAGCTCAGCAAGTTCCCCTCGGCCAACCTGATCTCCTGCCCGTGCGTCGGCGCGCTGCTGCCGGGCATGACCTGATCCCGAGGAGGAAACGGATGGTCCCGCTCGACGTCGGCATCGCGTCGCTCGGCAACTGGAAGCAGCTCGGCTTCGTCGCTCCCGACGCGAAGGCGATGATGGATCGCCTGAGCGCCGTCGGCTTCGGACCGTTCAAGGTCTACCGCGTCGACAGCGGCGACTGGGAGGGGGTCAACTACCGCGGCGCCCCCGCCGAGCGGTACGCGCTCGAGGTCTGCATGGCCAGCGGGACCTGGGACGTGGAGATCATCGTGCCCATCCCCGGCGGCGGCAGAACGATCTACAGCGAGTACCTGGAACAGCAGCCGGCCGGCGGCCTCCACCACATCGGCGCGTACCTGGCCGCGGACCAGTACGACGCCGCCTACCGCTACCTGGAGGGCCTGGGGTACGCGCAGATTCAGGGCGGGCCGATCCTGGGCATCGACCGCAACGGCCGCTTCGACTACTTCGAGTCCGATGCGCAACTCGGGCTCACCCTGGAGCTCCTGGACATGCCGGAGGTCTACGGCACGCCGGACTACGAGTATCCATAACCGGAGCCGGTTCCGGTAGGCGCCGGTGTCCTATCTTCTGCCGCCGATCGCCACCTGGGAGCACTGGGCGGCATCGTTCGACGACGCGCGCGTGTGGCGTCCCGTCGTCGATGCGATCTGTGAGCGGGAAGGCATCGTCTACGACGCGATCGAGGCTCCCGGGTCGAATACCAACGCGGTGTTCATCCTCGACCGGCGCGTGGTGCTCAAGATCTACAGCCCGTTCTGGGAGGAGTACGCCTTCGAGCGCCGGCTGCTGGAACTGCTGCAGCACGACGCGGCGGTTCCGGTCCCGGCCATCCGGGCGGCGGGTGAGCTTCGGGATCGGAGAGACTGGAGCTACCTCGCGATGGAGTTCTGCGCCGGACGCCCACTGGATGAGCTGCAGGCGGAGATGTCGAAGGCGGCCCTGATGGAGCTCGCCGCACAGACGGGCCGCGTGATCCGGCGGCTGCACGCCGTGGACCCGGAGCCGCTGGCCGCCATCGACAAGAGTGAGGGCTGGGACGCCTTGGTCGACCGCCGCCGGCGTGAAGTCCTTCCGGAGTTGATCGAGCGCGGGCTGATCGTGCCAGGCATCGTCCCCGAGTTGGAGACGCTGTTGGACGAGGCGGTGGCTGCTTCGCGAACGGCCGGGCGGGTCGTCCTCCACGGCGATCTGAACGCCGAGCACCTGCTGATCGAAGAGCGCGACGGACGATGGAACGTATCGGCGTTGATCGACTTCGGCGATGCCCGCATCTGCGTGCCAGACTACGAGTGGATGCCGCTCTGGCTCGGGCTGTGCAATCGCGACGTTGCGGTATTGCGTGCGTTCCTCGAGGCGTACGATCCCCGTATGCTTGCCGATGACGCACTGGGGCGCCGGGTCGCCGCCTGGACGCTGCTGCACGACTTCGGCACCGATGCCATCGCCGAGCTGTTCGACACCAGCGGCGCCACCCGCCCGGCACGATCGCTGGACGCGCTGCAGGCTCTGGTATGGCCGAAACTCTGGCAGACGTGACCATCTCCCTGTACTACAACCCGAACTGCCCTGACTGCGCGCGTCAGGCGGAGCGCACGGCTCGGCTGGACTGGTTGCGTCGAGTCGAGCTAAGGACAGACGAGTCACCCATGGGAGAGGTCCCGGTAGGGGAGATCGTCGTGGTGGAGGAGCGGAGCTCCCGCGCGTTCACCGGCATCTATGCGACGCGCAAGGTGTGCATGCAGGTTCCCCTGCTGTTTCCGTACGGCCTCGCTCTCTTCCTACCCCCGCTCCGATCGATCACCGGGCGAGGCAAGCCGGGCTGCAACGGAGACGCGTGCGAAATCTGAAGCGTTGCGCGCCTCAGTTCCAGCGCAGGTGGACGGCGTAGGCTCGGTGGCCGGTCGGGGAGCCGGGCCGGAAGTGGCCGAACACGTACATTACCTCCGCGTCGCCGACGGGGACGAAGGTGCCGTTCATGGCGTTGTAGTAGTTGTCGAACGGCTCGCCGTCAGGAGTGCGGTCGAACAGGAGGTCCGTGCTCCAAGTCCGGCCCCGGTCGAAGCTGCGCGCCATGTGCATCCCGCAGAACGAATGGCCGCGGTGTCGGCTCCAAAGAGACGGCAGGCGGGCCGGCAGGACGAGGGATCCGTCAGGAAGCGCCAGGCCGTCCGCCGGCGCTCCGGTTCCGGACAGGTTGGTCGGCTCCGGAGACGACCACGTCTCGCCGCGGTCGCCGGACTCCGCGCGGAAGAACAGGCAGTCGCTGGAGCGCGGATTGGTGCCGGGGATTCCGCCCAGATGGTCGCGGCCGCGGATCACCGAGACCAGCGTGCCGTCCGTGGCGGAGAACAGGGTCTGCTCGTTGAAGCCGGCCATCACTTCCGGGTCCTTGCGGATCGCCGGATCGGGCTCGTAACCGACCCGGCGGTAGCGGAGCGTGCGGCCGCCGTCGTCCGAGAGCAGCACGCCGCACTGCCAGTTGTCGCCACGCACGGCCGATCCCCACATGGTGAACACCAGCCGGCCGTCCGTCAGGGAGATGCCGGGAGCGATGAACTGCTCGGTGAGGAACGTGCCGGCCGGGGTCCGGTTCCAGGAGAACTCGTTCGCATTCGGCGCGCGGTGCCCGATGAGGATGTCGCTGGGCCGATACAGTCCGCGCCCGCCGAGGGAGCGGTCGAAGCCCTTGGGCAGGTAGATGCCGCAGGCGACCACGGTCCCGTCGTCCAGCACGTGCGCGGGGGCGACCCCCTGGAACTCGGTCTCCGGGTTGGCGAGCGGTGGCCCGAACGGGCGCGGCTCGGTCCAGGTGGCGCCCTGGTCGTCGCTCTGCGTGAGCAGCGAGGAGATGCCGCGCTCGGCGTCGCTCGCCCGCTGCACGGTCATCGTCAGCCGGTCGCCGCTCTTGACGACGGCGCACCCGCTGGCGGGATAGCGGTCGTCGTCGAACAGGACCCGGTAGTCGGTCACCTGGAGGTCGCAACGGTCGGTCATGACGGCCACGGTATCATTCGTGTGCCGCGGAGGAGTAGGAGTGGCGAACACGGCGTAGACGTCGGCGCCGGTCAGCCGCGGCCCATGCAGATCTTCAGGATTTCGCGTGGGCGAGGCCGCGGGAGGTGCGACCGAGGTGTCCTCGGGACTGATCCTCCGGAAGGCACCGTTCAGCCGGCGGTGCATGCCGATGACGGTGATGAGCTCGGCAGACGAGTCTCAGATTCTGCGGATCGGCACCGCCGCCCAGTGCATACGGCAGGATGTGGTCCATCTCGATCATATGCCGTGAGTTGCAGCGCCGTCCGGTCTGCCGATCGACGTAGCTGCAGCGGCCCCCATCCCGATGCCACACCTGTCGTCTGGAGTCGGTCGTCAAATGCACATGATACCCCGGCTGAGCGACGAACGTTCCGGGTAACCCATCCGTTCCACCCCCTGTTCGGACGTGAGTTCGAGCTCCTGGAGTCCAGCCGGTGTTGGGCCGAGGATCGGGTGTTCTACCGCGATGGTGACCAGGAGTCGCGATCGCTGCCGGCACGCTGGACGAACGCGGCGGCTGACGATCCGTATGTGGCGATCTCGGCGGGTCGATCGCCGTTTCGGGTGGATGATCTGCTAAGGCTTGCGGCACTGGTGGGGGCGTTCGATGAACGGCGTCAGCAGGAGAGAGATGAGGGTTGTGTGTAAAGACAATTCCGCCGCGGGTGTAAAGACCATTTTGCCACTTGCGCCAGATCTTCTGCGCAACTTGTCATCCACGATCACCTTGAAGTCTCCAGAACGCTCTGACGACCGGTTTGACCCTTGTCCGAGATGCGGCATAGTTGATCTAACACTCTGGGAGGATCCTTTCATGCCACATCACCCAAACGATGCCAAAGCCATCGCCCTGCGCCGTAGCGGCTGCCTGCATCCGCGCCCGCATCAGGTCGCCGACGAACGGTTCATCGACAGCGCCTTCTTCGATCCCCGCGACCTGCTGCAGGTCAAGTACGAGATGCTGCGCCGCGTGCGCGTGGACGGCTACACCGTCAGCCGCAGCGCGGCCAGCTTCGGGCTCTCACGCCCCTCGTTCTACCAGGCGCGGGCCGCCTACGAGGCCGGTGGCTTGGCCGCACTGGTACCCAAGAAACGTGGACCACGCCACGCCCACAAACTCTCGGAGGCGGTCATGGAGGTCGTGCAGCAGACCCTGGCGCAGCAGCCGCGGATGAACGCGGACGCCTTGGCCGAATTGGTGCGGCAGCGATTCGGCATCTCGGTGCATCCGCGCAGCGTCCAGCGCGCCTTGGCGCGACAGGAAAAAGGGGGGCGGTCATGAGTACCGTCGCGCTCCCGCAGCAGGCCGCCGCGCACGAGGCGCGCTACGAGCAGCTGCGCGAAGCCGGTACGAATCGTCAGGTGATGGCCAGTCGGGACGGCATGGCGGTGGTGGTCCAGCACGGGCTGGCCGCGTGGATGGAGCTGTGCGCGAAGCTGCCGGCCCCAGCGCCGCTGCGCTGGCAGCCGCCGGCGAGCGCGATCGCGCTGCCGGAGGCGGCCTGCGTACCGGTCGTGCAGGTGCTCAGCGCCATGGCGCTGGGCCACCTCCAGGAGGCATCGGCGTGAATGCGCTGGCCCATCAGAAGGTCAACGACGGCCACCTGCGCCGCGACGCGTATCTGTACATCCGTCAATCGACGGTGCGCCAGGTGTTCGAGAACACCGAGAGCACGATGCGGCAGTACGCGTTGCGCGATCGGGCGGTGGCGCTGGGCTGGCCGTCCGATCGGGTGATCGTCATCGACTCTGATCTGGGGCAGTCGGGGGCTTCGGGTGCCGAGCGCGCCGGGTTCCAGAGGCTGGTGGGCGAGGTCGGCACCGGCAAAGCCGGCATCGTGCTGGGGCTGGAGGTCTCGCGGCTGGCGCGCAACTCCAGTGACTGGCACCGGTTGTTGGAGATCTGTGCGCTCACCGACACGCTGATCCTGGACGAGGACGGGCTGTACAACCCGGCCGATTTCAACGACCGTCTGCTGCTCGGGCTGAAAGGCACGATGAGCGAGGCGGAGTTGCACGTGCTGCGCGCGCGGTTGCGCGGCGGCGTGCTGAATGCCGCGCGCCGGGGCGCGCTGCGCCTACCGCTGCCGGTGGGACTGGTCTACGAGGAGGGCGGCGTCGTGGCGCTGGATCCCGATGTGCAGGTGCGGGGCAGCTTGGAGCATCTGTTTGCCACCTTTCGCCGCACGGGGTCGGCTTCGGCGACGGTCAAGCACTTCCGCGAGCAGGATCTGCGCTTCCCGCGCCGCCCCCGCAGCGGACCCCATCAAGGGGAGGTGGTCTGGGAGCCGCTACGGCTGTGGCGGGTGCTGCGCGTGCTGCACAACCCCCGCTACGCCGGCATCTACTGCTTCGGGCGCACCCGGCGTCGCAAACTGGTCGGCGGAGCCATGGAGTTCCGCAAGCTGCCGCGCGAGCAGTGGACGGTGCGGTTGCCCGACGCGCATCCGGGCTACATCACCGCCGAGCAGTACGAGGCGAACCTGAGGCAATTGCGTGACAACGCCCAAGCCCATGGCGCCGAACGCCGCCAGAGCCCGCCGCGGGAGGGAGCGGCGTTGCTGCAGGGCTTGGTGATCTGCGGGGTATGTGGTCGGCGGATGACGGTGCGCTATCGCAGCGGCAGCGGCCGGCAGAGCACCGAATACGTCTGCCAGTACGAGGGCAACGATACCGCCAGCCGCAGATGTCAGATCATCACGGGCACCGGGATCGATCGGGCGATCGGAGAGTTGCTGCTGCAGACGGTGTCGCCGGTGAGCCTCGAGGTGGCCCTCCAGGTCCAGGCCGAGCTGGACGCACGCATTCACGAAGCCGACGTGCTGCGCCAACAACAGGTCGAGCGGGCGCGCTACGAAGCCGAGGTGGCGCGACGCCGGTTCATGCACGTCGATCCCGGCAACCGCTTGGTGGCAGATGTGCTGGAAGCGGAGTGGAACGAGAAGCTGCGTGGCCTGCAGCACGCGCAGGAAGAACTCCAACGACGCCGACAGGAGGATCATCGGCAGCTCGGCGCTGAGCAACGAGAGCGGATCCTCGCCCTGGCGGCCGACGTTCCGCGGCTGTGGAACGATCCCAAGACCCCGCACCGCGAGCGCAAGCGCATGGTGCGGCTGCTGATCGAGGACGTCACCCTGACCAGGGGGGAACAGATCATGGTGGGCATCCGCTTCCGCGGCGGTGCGACCCGGTCGCTGAGCCTGCCGCTGGCGCCGCCGGTGTGGCGGATTCGTCAGACACCGCCTGAAGTGGTGGCACAGATCGACGCGTTGCGTGATCACCATACCGACGCGCAGATCGCCGACATCCTCAACGAGCGAGGGCACCTCTCAGGAGACGGCAAGCGCTTTCATGGTCACAGGGTGTCCGATCTGGCGCGTGCCTATGGGCTTACGAGCCGCTACGATCGGCTTCGTGAGGCCGGCCTGCTGACGTCGCGCCAGATCGCCGATCTGCTCGGCATCCACGTGCAAACGGCCAACATCTGGCGCCGCCACGGCCTGCTTCGTGCCTATGCCTGCAACGACAACAACGACTTCCTCTACGAGCATCCCGGCGACGATCCACCTGTCAAGATACGGGGCCGCAAGCTCTCAACACGTCGACGTTTCCCCGAGGTCACGTCGACTACACGGCAAGAGGTGCAGTGTGAAGCGTAGTCCCTCACTGCCGCAGGAATCGCACGGCCCGAAGCGCGCGGCTTCGCCGTCGAAGTGACGGCGCCGGGCGGCTTCCGTCCGCCAGTGGCCCGGTGGTCCCTCGCACTCTGACAGCTCGGTTGCGGCGTCCGCTCTTCCGCCCACTCCGCTGTCGGAGTGGTGCCGGCGGCAGACGCCGTGTCCTGCACGGGCGATAGCGGGGAGGCGGGTGCCGGTTTCCGCGTCGCCCCCTCGGTGCCCTCCGCTGTCGGAGTCGCGTGGATGTGGATCGCGACGTCCTGCACCGCCGCAGCGTGGTCGCGTTCCCGCGCGGCCTGCTCCTTCGACGCCGAAGCGGGCTCGGATTCCCCCTGTGCCGCTCGGTTGCCGGTGCGCGTCCGGCGCGGCGGTCGGCTCGGGTCGTGGCGGTCGAGCGCCTCCTGTACGATGCGGCCGACGAGTTGCCCGATGGTCATGCACGGGTCCACGTGCGAGAGCAGCCCGCGAAGGTGCTCCAGTCCCTGCTGGCAGTCGGCGTCGATGACGGCCTTCAGCTCGTAGCGCCCGTCGCCGAGCGGGCGCACGCGGTCGGCCGGCGGCGCCAGCTCCGGGTCCAGATCGACCAGCATGCGGCGGACCTGCCGCGTGCTCTTCCCGGTCGCCTCCTCGACCAGCTTCTGTCTTCCTGCCGCATCGAGTACCAGCGGCGGGGCAGGCTCACCCGCCACCGGATCGTCCGTCGGCGCTGACGGCATCGCCTCCACAGCACCGCTTACCAGCGTCGGCGCCGAGTCTGGCAGATCAGCCCCGGCCGCCGCTGCCCCCGGCGCCGCAGCCCCCGCCGGCGCGGTCGACGCGATGCCGGCGATCGACCCGCGCCGCCGCCGGCGGTCGAACGCCCACTGCAGCTCGGCGGCGGCGCTCAGCGTCAGCGAGCCGTCGCGCAACCGCTCACGCGCATCCGGCTGGTCGGCGCACAGCCGCACGGCGCCAATGCGCCGGCCGGCGGCGGCGTCGCTGTAGCCGAGCTCGCGCACCGCGTAGTCGAACAGGCTGGAGCAGCCACGCCGCAGGTACAGCCTGCGGGCCTCGATCTCGGCCAGGTGGTCGATAATGGCGCCCTGCAGGTGGCGTTCGTGGCGGACCAGGGTGGTGGTCTGACGCAGCAACGCGCGGTCGGAGAGCACGCCGACGGTGGAGGTGATGGCGGGGCGAACGGCGGTTGCAGGAGTGGCGGTCTTCATGGGGTAAATGTAATAACGGTTGCCAGATAGATCTCTTCGGGCAGTCCGGGACCCGCGCGCGATCCGCGATCAGCGGGCGCTGAAGGGGGTTCGGGGCGGCCGAAGGGGCATCCGAGCTTGCGGGAGGCCGGAAGGGGCGGGTACGTGCGGTGGCGTGCCACCTCGCAGGCGCGAAAGACCGTCAAGACCCTACGGAAAGAATCCTCGATTTTTTTTTGGCGGAGCACCGGTTGCCGGTCCGATACCGGTAGCATCAGGAACCGGTCGACCTCGCCGCCGTCGACCTCATGGCATGCACCGCAACGGTCGGTGCGCCGATTCGCGTGCAGCCGTCCCACGAAGAAAGCAGGACGAGCGCCGTCCCCGGCCGCGAGTCGATTCGTACATAGGCCCGTTCCGTGACTACCCGCAAGGAGCATAGCGTCGCGGCACGATCCGGAAGCAGGAGGGCAACTCGGCTGTCAGCCGTGCGGTCAGAACCCGGCTTCGCGGATACGCGGCCCGACTCACGAAAAGGCCGCGCCGAATCCGGGCGCAGCGTCCATCACCTCCTGGATCCGGCCGGCCTTCAACATCTCCAGCGGGAACGCGGCGTCGTCATCAAAGGGCCACTCCTGCGTGAGAAACGCCCAGGCCAACTCCGGATCGTCGATGACATCGAGGACGCCCGCCAGACCGTCGACGACCTTGCCTGGGCCGAGAATCTGGTCGGCGGGAATCGTCAGGCCGCGCCGCGTCGACTTCCAGGCGAGGAGCGTTCTCCTGTCGACCCAGTCATAGACCGTCGTTCGTGACACCTGCAACCGCGTGGCGGCTCCGGTTACCCCGAGCATGTCCCGGCCCGCGGGCCGGGTAACGATGAACGGCGCGAGCCTCTCGGGGACGTTCCCCGGAACCGAGTCTTCGGCGTTGTATCGCGCGGCAGCCGCCTCAAGGGCAACCGCAACGGCCATGCGCGCGTCGCGGGGGCGCCGGCGCAGAAAGTCCTTCGCGCCGCTCGACAGGGCCGGGAGTTCCTGCGCGAGGAATCCCATGACTTCGCTCACTGATCTGTCTGCTCTGGCCATCCGGTGCGCACCTCCGTCCGCCGCGGAGGACAGTACAACATGATTGTTCAGTTTGTAAAGTATGTGAGCTGCTGCGCAATTGAGATCCGATGGTGGCGCCGGGGTCAATCTTGGAGACGGAAGCTGTAGAGCTCGGTGTCCCGCAGCCGGAACCGCAGGGAGATCGGGCGCTCGGCAGGGAGACGGTCCCGCTCGCCCCAGCGAACGGCGTGGCGCACCTCGTCTGCCCGCAGCGGGACACAGTCGTCGGCAGCGTAGCCCGGCAACGGCCGGCCATCCTCCAGCACGGCCTCGACGGTCAGGTTGCCGGCCGCGGCGTTCGCGTTGACCTGCAGCGTGCGGCCCGCCGCGTCGATCGCCGGGGTCCGGACCCAGCCGTCGACCGCGCCGGCATCCAGTGACACGAAGCCGTCGAGCCGCCAGCACGCGCGGCCGATGACGCACGTCTTCGGAGGAATCGGACCGCCGTGCATGGTGTTGATGCCGGTGTAGTAGTGCCACACCTCGTCGCCGACGACCACCGGACGGTCGGCGGAGCACAGGATGCACCCGGCGTCGAAGCTGCCACGCTCACCGCGCGCGATGATCGGCGACCGGTCGCCGAAACGGTGCCACTGCCGGCCGTCGCGACTGTGGACAAGCTGCGCCGCGATCGGTCCTTCCCACGGGCTCTGTTCGGTGCGGAGCGCCGCGGGCGTGTCCATTTCCGACTTCGAGTGCAGCACGATGTCGAAGACCGGCAGGAAGCCGAGGAACTGGCCGCCGTAGCGGAACCCGGCCATGCCGTAGAACTCGGTTCGCTGGCCGTCGTCCATCACCCACCGGTCGTCCCGTTCGTCGGGAACCAGGATCGTCGCCGGGGGCGACCAGTGTCGAAAGTCGGTGCTGGTTGCCACCGCGATCAGCCGCTTTCCGAACCGATCCTTGTCCCACCTGCGGTGGAACGCGAAGTACTCGCCGCTTGCCTCGTGGCGCGCGAGGGTCACGGTCTCCAGGATCTCATCACCGGCATCCAGCACCGGGTTGACCGGGTACTCGTGCCATTCCAGGCCGTCGGCCGAATGGGCGATCCAGTAGCCCTGCTGCTCGCGCCGCCACTGCCAGGCCATCATCCGGTAGCGCTCGTCTTCCCTGGGCTCCTCCGGGTCGATGATCAGCGTGGGGCTGTGCTTGTCGAAGAGCACGATGTTGTTGTTCGTGGCTCCGTCGAACCGGTGGCGACCCAGGTCCGGCTTCTGCCAGTGCAGACCGTCCTCCGAGGTCGCGTACAGGACCATGTCGCCCTGCGGCTCGTGCATCTCCGGCGAGCGGTGGTCGTTGCCGCGGCCAATCCGCGTCAGGTACCACATGCGGAACAGCCCGGACTCCCGGTCCCGGTATATCGTTCCGTACACGTAGACCCGCCTGCCCTCCCAGGGTCGATCGGGGACCAGCACCGGCCGGTCGAGCTTGCGCCCGTGGTGCAGGGTTCGCCACAGGCCGCCGGAGGCAGCGACCATCACGTCATCGACGAAGAGCTGCGGAACGCCGCTGGTTACGTCGAGGGGGTTGCTCACGGCCGGGAATCGTAGGCGGCGCCCGCCGGCGGGATCAAATCGGTGACCTGCCGCACCGACCGCTGGAGATCATACCGCTGGAGATCATACCTCTGGAGATCATACCTCTGGAGATCATGAGGCCCACCAACTGAAGATCCTGGCGTTCTGCAGGTGGAACCGGAGCGCGATGGGCGCCGGCGGCAGGGTTTCGTGGTCTCGCCAGCGGACGGCCGTCCGCGGATGATCGCCGTGGACGGACCGGCAGTCACTCGCGCCGTACCCCGGGATCCCGGCGCCGTTGCCGTCGAGCACCTCGACCCGCACGTCACCGCCGGCGGCATCCGCGTTGAGCCACAGCATCTCGCCATCCGGATGCACCGGCACTGTCTCGACGACGCCGCCGGCGGAGCCCGCCTCCAGGGACACCCACCCGTCGATGCGCCATGAGGCGCGGGCGATCGTGACCTCCTTGACGGGTAGAGAGCCGCCATGGGTGGTGGTGATCGCCGTGTAGTAGATCCACATCTCGTCACCCGAGATCACCGGGGTATTGGCCACCCCAAGGATGCAGCCGGCGTCGTACGGATGGGGCCCGTTGGCGATGACGGGGAAGCGATCCTCGCAGCGGTTCCACTTCCGCCCATCGCGGCTGTGCACGAGCTGCACGTCGATGGGACCGTCGTGAGGACTCTGCTTCCACCCCGAGCCGTCCGTGGGTCGGGCGTACCGGAAGTGCGTTACCAGCCCCAGCCACTGATCGGCGTACGCGAATGCGGACATGTTGTAGAACTGCGAGCAGATGCCTCCCTCGGCGCGAACCGCCTCGTCGTCGATCTCGTCGGGAGCCATCACGAGCACGGGTTCGGTCCACCGTTGCATGTCGGCGCTGGCAGCGAGGTAGACGAGGCGGCGACGATGTCCGCGGTATTCATGGGTCAGCTTGTGGAAGGCGAGCTGGCTGGCGGTCTTCGCGTCGTGCGCCAGGGTGCAGGTATCCGAGCCGGCCAGGACCGGATTCCTGTCGTAGAACCGCCAGCTCTTGCCGTCGCCGGAGTGGGCCACGCGATAGCCCCTCGCACCGTCGAGTCCGCATCCGAGCATCTTGTACCTGGCGTCGGGATCAGGGTCGGCCGGGTCGTGGATCACGCTCGGACTGTGCAGCCGGACGGGCAGGATGTTGTTGTCCCGGGAGCCGTCATGCTCGACCAGACCGAGGTGCGGCTTCTCCCAGTGGAGCCCGTCTCCGGAGGTGGCGTGGAGGACGTGACCCGGTGCGTGGTTGTACCACATCCGGTAACCGCCGGCGTCGTCACCGAGCACCGTGCCGTACACGTAGACGCGGCGGTCGCCGTCCTCGCGCTCCCACGGCTGATCTCCGACGATCACCGGCCGGTCGAGCTTGGCGGCGGCGTGGGCTCTGCGCCCGACCCCGGACTTCCGGGCGATCGCCTCGTCATCGACGAAGACGTGGCGGCTCATCGACCCGCTCGCCTACCGCGAGTCGGGGGATGCCGAGGCACTGCTGCGCTGCATCAATCCGTGCCGGTGAGGATCTGGTTGGTTGCCGGGTACTCGCGCACCTCCGCGTAGTGCAGGGTCCTTGGCCCGTCCGGCCGGGACTCGTCGATCGGTGTCGGCCGGCGAATGATGAACTCCGCGCGATCGAACCGGTTGAACGCGACGTGGGCCATGACCAGCCGATCGATCATGGGCTCCTCGCTCGGCGAGAAGTCGGGAAGCACCAGCGGCCCGGTGTCGACCTGAAACGACGGCGTCTCCGGCCGGAAGTTCATGGTCTTGATGGGATACTCCAACGTACACTCATAGCTGCCGCCGGGATGCGAGATGGTCGTGCGGCCGACCAGTGGGTCCGTGCCTTCCGACGCGGCCGTGACCGCCGCGATCGTGTCGTGGACCGATGATCTGCCGAAGGTATGCAGGTCGATCTCGAGCTCCCAGCCGTCGGCGGCGCCCGCCCGCTCGGTCGTACCGTCCCAGAGCAGGCTCCTGCCCATGCCCCGCTCGTGGTCCACCGAATAGACGCAGCGGAACTCACGGCTCGGGATCTGGAAGATCTCCCGCTCGGCGTAGACCCATTCGGCCCGACATGGCGCGATGAGGAAGTAGCGCTCGGGCGTGCCCTGCGGCCGGAGGACCGTCAGGACCGAGTCAAGCTCGATGCGCACGCGGTTGCCGAGTGGGGTGTTGTGGCGCGCGTGGGGTCGCGGGTCGTTGGGGTTGCGCGGCTTGTCCCAGCGCATGAAGGAGCGCCGGAAATCCAGGGGGAGGTCGGTGGCGGTGCTCATTCCCGGACCGTATCACGCCGGCAGCATACCGGGGATTAGGTGCCCCGGCGCCGGTGTGTCCGGGTTTGGGCGCGGGTTGCGTCCGCGCTAAGGTTCGGAGCACGTCATGCAGTCCGCCAGAGGTTCCCGAAGTCGGGGAGGGGCAGCCGCAGAGGCACATGCCGACCTGCTGATCGTCGGTGGGGGCGCGGGCGGGTGCGCGGCGGCCCTGGCAGCGACCAGCCTCGGCCTGCGGGTGGTCATGACCGAGGAGACCGACTGGATCGGCGGTCAGCTCACCTCGCAGATGGTGCCCCCGGATGAGAGCCCGTGGATCGAGGGGCACGGCTGCACGGCGCGCTATCGCCGCTATCGGGATGCTGTCAGGCAGTACTATCGCGACCACTACCCGCTGACGCCGACGGCGCGGGCGGATCCGTTTCTCAATCCCGGCCAGGGCACCGTTTCACGGTTGTGCCATGAACCGCGGATCGGCGTTGCCGTGCTCGAAGGGTCGCTTGCGTATGCGCGCACCGCCGGGCTCCTGGACCTGCGCCTGCGGCGCGTGCCGGTGGCGGCCTCCACCAACGGAGACCGGGTGCAGTCGGTCACCGTCGTCGAGTTGCACTCGGGTCGGCGGGAGACGATCAGCGCCGACGTCGTCATCGATGCGACCGAGCTCGGCGACCTCCTGCCGCTGGCCGGCGTCGAGTACGTCACCGGCGCCGAATCGAGACGCGAAACGGGTGAGGAGCACGCCGTGGACGGGCCGGCGCAACCGGACAACGTGCAACCGCTCACCTGGTGTCTGGCGGTCGGCCACGACCCCAGGCCCGGCGCGGACCACACCATCGACCTGCCTGCCGACTACGATGCCTGGCGGTCCTACACGCCTCCGACCACCCCGCCGTGGCCGGGCCCGCTGCTGAGTCCCGTCGAGGTGGCACCGGCGACGCTGAGACCGCGGAACGCCCCGTTCTTCGAGGACGAGTACGAGGACGAGGACGAGGTCGACCCGAACAGGCAGTTCACCGGCTGGTGGAGCTATCGGCGGGTCATCTATCCCGGTCATCTTGCGAGCAGCCGCCGCATCGATGAGGCGACGATCCTCAACTGGCCGCACAACGACTACATGGTGGCCAGCGTCATCGATCGGGCCGCGGAGGAGGTCGGGCGCCACTTCGACGCGGCTCGTCAGCTCTCGCTCAGCCTGCTCTACTGGCTGCAGACCGAACGGCCCCGGCCCGACGGGGGCTGCGGGTATCCCGGCCTGTACCCGCGCCCCGACGTCTCCGGCGCGGCCGGCGGGCTCGCCAAGGCGCCATACATCCGCGAGTCCCGACGCATCAGGGCACTGCGGACGGTCACGGAAGCGCACGTCGGCACCGTGATGCGCGGGGGCTGGGATCCGGCCCGGCCGCCCGAGGACCCCGGCCGGCGCGGGGCGCAGCCACGCGCGGAGACCTTCGCGGACTCCGTCGGGATCGGCTACTACCGCATCGACCTGCACCCGAGCACCGGCGGCGACAACTACATCGACATCTCCTGTCTGCCGTTCCAGATCCCGCTCGGGGCGCTGCTTCCGCGCCGGGTCGAGAACCTGCTGCCGGCGTGCAAGAACATCGGCACCACCCACATCACCAACGGCTGCTATCGGCTGCATCCCGTGGAGTGGAACATCGGCGAGGCGGTGGGGCTGCTTGCCGGGTTCTGCCTGCGGCGGTCCGTCATCCCCCGACAGGTGTCCGAGCGCGCGGATCTCCTGTCGGACTTTCAGCGGCTGCTGCGGGATCAAGGGGTTGCGCTCGAGTGGCTGCCGGTGACCGCGGGCTGAAGCCGTCCGCCGGCTGAGGGCGTCGCCGCAGCGACACCGGTCAGCCGCCGGCGTCGACCCGCCGGCCACGCCAGATATGGGCCGTGCCGTCTTCGCCGCGGCAGCCCACGACCAGGTCGCGGTCGAATACCGTCGCCGTGTAGCCGTAGCCGTCGAGCGCCTCGGGAGCATCCGGGTCCTTGCGGGACGGACGGCGGATACACCGCCACCGGCTCTCGGCGACGTCCAGAGCCCAGCAGGCGGCGTCGCCGACCGGCTCGGCACGGCCGCCGGTGACGATCAGGTGTCCGTCCCAGATCGTGGACGCATTGAAGCTGCTCTGGGCCGCGAACACCTCCGCGTCCGGCGCCGTCGCCGGGAGCTCCAGGTCGTGCCAGGACTCTTCTTCCGAATCCCAGGCCCAGACGTTTCCAAAGCGTTCGCGGGTCGGCGAGCGTCCCTGACAGTTGTAGCCGACGAGAAGCTTGCCCTGGTAGTCGATGAGGCTGGTCACCAGGTTGCTCGAATCGAGCAGCCAGCTCCCCAGGACACCCTGGCCGCCGATGCGTCGCCAGCCGCCGCCGGCGAGGCGCCACACCTCGCCGAGCCACCGCATCCCGCGTACCGCGTGGCGCCCGACCGCGGCGTACAGCGCGCCGCCGAGGGAACAGAGGTCGTACACCCACACGACGGCATGGTCCGGCTCCCAGCTTCCGGCGATCCCGTTGCCGGCCACCCGCGACCAGGTCTCACCGGCCAGCCGATAGACGGCGCCGTCACCGTGGACGTCAGGGGCAGGGTCGAGGCGTTCGACCCCATCCCGCGACTCGCGCCGGTCCCCCTTGAAGCCGCTGAAATGCCCCTGCAGCCCGACGTACAGGTCGCCGCCGTGCCAGCAGAGGGAGTAGACGTGATCGTGGTCCTCCGACGCCCAGTCTCCCGGCCCACCGAGACCGCCAGCCTGTTGCCAGCCCCCACCGTCGAAGCGCCAGAGCTGGGCCCCCCGCTGCCCGTCCTTGACGCCCGCGTAGAGGCAGGCGCCGGTTGGGTCGGGCAAGAGGGCGTTGACCCACACGGCGCCGGGCCGCAGACCGACGCCACCTGAGTCAGCCGGATCCCGCGCGGGCCACGAACCGAACACCCCGCTGCCGCCGACCCGCTCCCAGGACCCGCCGGCGAGCCGCCAGACCTCGGCCTGTGCGGCACCGATCCCGGCGTAGAGCGCGCCGCGGAACGAGGTCAGAGCACGCGCGCGGTTCTGCCGGTCCGAACGTCCCCAACTCCCGGCGGTTCCCTGTCCGCCGATGAGCTCCCAGCGCACCGTCTCGAACGACGGCGCCGGACCGGACGGGGCGGCGAACAGCCGCGAAAGACTGCCGGCACCGCCCTCTTGTCGCAGCGTGCCCATAGTCTGCGGCCGACCATGACAGGCCAGCCTTCATTGTCAACCTGGCGCGGCGCTGCGGGGCCAACGGGGCTGGCGGCACGAGCTGCGCTACGCCGGGGAGGGGCGGCGTGCGCCGCTCAAGAAGCCATGCGATAGTCTGGGCCCAGGATTCGAGGAGCGGTGATGGACCGTCCGAACATCAACCATCCGGAGGCCGGCGGCTGCGACACGTACCGGTGCGGGCGCAGCCACCAGCGCTGATGCCGACGGGGCGATTCGTCGGCACCGACCGCCAGCTCTTCCTGGATCGGGGACTCCTCGGCGAGGCGGATGAGATCGACGTCGTCGTCCACCCGTTGCAGAACACGGCGGAGCCCGTGCTCGTCCCCGACCAGCCCTGGGAAACCGCCGCCGACGCCTTCATCGGCCACGTCGGTTCCATCATGCGCGAGGAGGACGGCCGGTTCCGACTCTGGTACGACTACATCTACGGCACGCAGCACGTCGAGCAGCCGGGAGACAAGGGGCGCTGCATGGCCTACGCCGAATCGGCCGACGGCGTGCACTTCGAAAAGCCGTTGTTCGCATGGCACCCGATGAGGGGATCGTCGCGGACCAACATCCTGATCCCGGCCAGCCGCGGGGGCAGCGTGTGGATCGATCCGAACGCCCCGCCGGAGCGCCGCTACCGCCACCAGGGCAAGCAGGCGCTGGTGATCCCCGGAGTCCGCAGGGTCGAGTTCCACGCTTCACCGGACGGCCTTCGCTGGCAGCCGACCCACGCCGCGGAGCTCGGCGACTGCGACACCCAGAACCTGGCGTTCTGGGACGAGCTCGCCCAGCGCTACGTGCTCTACACGCGCAAGTGGGTGCGCGATCCCGATCCTGCCGGCCCGCGCTACCGCCAGGTCCGTCGCCTGGAGTCTGACGACCTGGTCCGCTGGGACAGCGAGCGGATCGTCTGGGAGGTCGACGGCCTCGACCTCGCATGCCACCAGGCGCCGGACGGCCATCCGGGTGTCGACTCCTACGGGGCGACCGCCTACCGCTATCCGGGCGCGGGTGACTTCTACGTGCTGTTCGCCACCGCGTTCTGGCACTGGTTCCGCCGGCCGGAAGGCGGTGCGGTCGGCGTCTCCGGCGATCCCGAGGACCGCCGCACGGCGGTGGAACAGCTCTCGCCGCAGACCTTCGACGTGCGCCTGGGCTACAGCCGGGACGGTGTGCGCTTCTCCCGGCCGGCCGACCGGCGTGCGTTTCTCCGCCCCGGCCGCTCGGGGCGCTTCGACTCCCGGATGGTGTGGGTGCTCCCGTTTCCCGTCGTCGTCGGTGACGAGCTGTGGGTCTACTACCACGGCCTGAATCGCAGTCACGACCATCGCGTCGATCCGGCTGCCGGAGCCGTGCGCTCCGGGATCGGCAGGGCAGTGATGAGGCTCGACGGTTTCGCGAGCGCGCATGCGGTTCGCGTGCCGGGTACGCTGGTCACCGAGCCGCTTCGGTTCGCCGGGGAGGGGGATCGCCGCGAACGGCGGCTCGAGTTGAACGTCGACACCGGCGGCGGCGGCTGGGCGCGGGTCGCGCTGCTGGACTCGGAAGCTCGCTCGATCCCGGGGTTCGGCCTGGAGGACGCCGCGGTGGTGTCCGGCAACGGCATCGACGTGCCGGTTCAGTGGCGGGGCAACCCGGCATTGGCGTCCCTGGCCGGACGGCCCGTTCGACTCCTCGTCCAGCTCTTCGACGCCGACCTCTACGCGTTTCGCTTCGGCGAGGGACGACGGATGTGAGCGCCGATCCGGTGGCCCCCACGGACGAGCGCGCCCAGGCAGCACTGCCGGTGCGCACGCGGAGCCTTGCCCGCGAGGTGCGCCGTCACCTGCCGTACTACCTCATCATCCTTCCCGCCATCGTCACCTTCATCGTCATCAAGTACATCCCGATGGCGGGTGTCGTGCTGGCCTTCCATGACTACACGATCACCGGCGGCATCTGGGGAAGCGAGTGGGTCGGGCTGAAGTACTTCGAGCGCATGGCCCGCAGTCCGGACTTCCTGCAGGTCTTCCGCAACACGTTGCTGATCAGCCTGCTGAAGCTCTTCACCGTCTTCCCCGCGCCGATCGTGTTCGCACTGATGCTGAACGAGGTGCTCAACGTGCGCCTCAAACGCGTGTTCCAGACGATCAGTTATCTGCCCCACTTCATCTCGTGGGTGCTGGCGGCCGGCCTGTTCCGAGCGTTCTTTTCGTTCGAGGGTCCGGTCAACTACCTGATCGCTTCGTTCGGCGGCGAGCCGGTCGTCTTCATGAAGGATCCGTTCTTCTTCCTGTCGGTCGTCGTCGCATCGGGCGTATGGAAGACCGTTGGATGGGGATCGATCATCTACCTGGCGGCGATCACGGGAATCGACCAGCAGCTCTACGACGCGGCCGAGATCGATGGCGCGGGACGCATGCAGCGAATCTGGTACATCACCCTGCCGTCGATCCTGCCGGTGATCGTGGTGCTGTTCCTGCTGCGCATCGGCGACATCTTCGAGGCCGGGTTCGACCAGATCATCAATCTCTACAGCCCGATCGTCTACTCCGTCGGTGACATCATCGACACCTACGTCTACCGGCAGGGGCTGGTGAATCTGGAGTTCAGCTACACCACGGCGGTCGGTCTGAGCAAGAACGTCCTGGGACTGATCCTGCTGCTGGTCATGAACAGCGTCATCAAGCGCTTCGGCGCCCGCGGTACCGTCCTGTGACGATGCGACGGACGACCGAGGACGTGGTCATCGACACCACCGTCCTGGTGGTGATGGTGATCGCATCACTGTCGATCGTCTACCCGTTCTGGCGCATGATGGTCGACTCGATCTCGACCCCTGCGGCCTCGATCAAGATGGGGCTGAAGCTGTACCCCACGGAGTTCACCCTCGACGCATACGGCGACGTGTTCTCCAAGAACAGCGTGCTTGTCGGCTACGTGAACACCGTCTTCCGGGCAGTCGTCGGCACGGCGCTGACCCTGGTCGTCTGCCTGCTGGCCGCCTACGGACTGGCGCGGCCCAGGCTTCCCTTCCGCAAGTCGCTGACCGTGTTCGTGTTGTTCACCATGTTCTTCGGTGGCGGACTGATTCCGACCTACCTGTGGTTCCGCAGCCTCGGGCTCCTCAACACGCGGTTCATCCTGATCCTGCCGCACATTGCCAGCGCCTTCTACATCATCATCATGCGCAACTTCTTCCAGGAGATTCCGGCCGAGCTGGAGGAGTCCGCGGTGCTCGACGGCGCGGGGATCTTCACGTTGCTGACGAGAATCGTCGCCCCCCTGTCACTCCCGGTGATCGCAACCGTCGGTCTCTGGTCGGTCGTGTTCCACTGGAACGAGTGGTTCAACGCGATGATCTTCGCGGCGCGCCGCGACCTGATAGTCCTGCAGCTCCTGCTGCGGCGCATCCTCATCGAGAACCAGACGGCCGAGTGGCTGGAGCTCGCGTCGGAAGAGTCGGCGATCGCGGCCCCGACCGAAGACACCATCAAGGCGGCGACCATGTTCGTCAGCGTCGGACCGATCATCATCGCCTACCCCTTCATCCAGAAGTACTTCGTAAAGGGGATAATGGTCGGATCGCTCAAGGGTTGAATCCACCCGTCAGGAGACGGGTGAGACCATACGGAGGTGTACCATGAAGGTACGGTGGATTCTTTTCGTCCTGCTGGTTGCGGTGGTGGCAACGCAACCCGTCCTGGCGGCGCCAACGCAGGAATCGACAGCCACGGGCGAGCGGATGGCGATAAGCTGGCTCGGCACGAACATCGGGGGTGAGCTGCTGGAGCGTGACACCCCGGTGGAGCTCTACCTGGAGGAGATGTTCGATGTCGACCTGGACCCGTGGGGCTACGAGATCACCCACAGCCCGGAGGAGGCGTGGCGGGTGAGGATCGCCTCCGGCGACATCCCAGACTTCAACGTCCGCTGGCGCGAGGACCTCGTGCGGGTGGGCGCCAACCGGGAGGTGCCGGAGGAGATGCTGCTGGAGCACATGCCCCGGTACATGCAGCAGGCATTCGCGCTGGGCGGCGACATCCTCTATTCCAAGACCATGGTGGACGGCAAGAACATGGGTATCCCGGCCGTTCTCTCGATCGCCGCTGCCGGTCCCGGCATGGTCATCCGCAAGGACTGGATGGACCACGTCGGCTTCGAGACCACGCCCGCGCCCGGCATGTTCGATCCCGAGGTATCGGGCTATTCCCGGGTCTGGAAAGGACCGGACTCCGTCGCCGAGCTGGAGCGACTGTTCGAGGCCTTCCGCGACGAAGACCCGAACGGCAACGGCCAGCGCGACACGTTCGGCCTCATGCCTTACACCGGAGGCGGCACCATCGGCAGCCAGGCGCAACTCTTCCCCAACATCATCGGGGCGTTCGGCGTGCGCCTGGACACCTGGGAGAAGCATGGCGATGACATCGTCTTCTCTCAGACGCGCCCCGAGTATCGCGACGCGCTGAAGTTCCTGAGCGATTGGTACGAGCGCGGGCTCATCCATCCGGAGTTCGTGGTCACCGCCGGAGCCGAGCTGCTCGAGAAGTTCGCCAACGGCTTCGTCGGCGCCTTCGAGTCCTGGTCGGCGCAGTTGACCAACCCGTCGACCAGCCATGCCTGGGGCATGCTGAAGTCCAACAATCCCGACATCGAGCCGGTGATCGTCACGTCGCCGGCAGGACCCACCGGCATCCGCGGTACGTACTCGCGGAGCGCCGTGTGGAACGGCTCCTCGGTCGGCGCCGACGTATCCGACGAGAAACTCGCCAAGATCCTGCAGATCTTCGAGGTGATGTACAACGACACGGATGTCTTCGCGACTTCCTTCTACGGCATCCAGGGAACGCACTGGGACTACAGCGAGGCGGGCGACCCGATCATGTTCCCCGAGTGGGAGGCCCCCGCGAAGTTCATGGAGTCGGGGGGACGCTATTTCCGGTTGACCGCGGTGCCTTCGAGCATCGAGTTCCTCTACATGGGCGGCAACACGTGGCGGTACCCGGTCAACAACTACCTTGTCGAGAATCAGGTGGCCCTCGACTTCGGGTTCCTTCCGACCCTGAGTGAGGAGCACCGCACGATCCGAGCTGAGGTCAAGACGGTAGAAGACGAGTTCTTCTACAAGGCGATCGCCGGCGCGATCGACATCGACGCCGAATGGGACGGCTACCTCGCCGAATGGCACCGGGCCGGCGGTGACGAGCTGCTGGAAGAGATCACCCGGCAGTTCCGCGCCAGCAGGTAACGCCGACGCGCCACTCAGACCGAACGGCCGGCATGGGGCCAAGAGCCCTGTGCCGGCTTTCTTGGCCCATCGTTCATCCGGCCACCGCCTCGAAGACGCGCATGAAATTGCCGCCTGCGATCTTCTCGATGGTCCCGTGCTCGTAACCGCGGGCCCGCAACCCCGCCATGAGGTGGCCTGTCTCACTGATGTCACCGACGCCGGCCGGCCGCGCGTCGACCTGACCGAGAAAGTCGGTGCCGAATCCGACATGATCCGGCCCCACCAGCGCCACCATGTGATCGATGTGGTCGAGCAGCAGCTCGAGCGCGGCCGCTTCGGGGGTTGGCCCGAGCGGGGTCGGACTGGGACAGATGAGGCCGCCGGTCGCGGCGATGGCGCGGAGCTGATCGTCGTCGAAGTAGCGGGGCGTGTCGCGCAGCGCCCGCGCGTTGCCGTGAGTCGCGACGACGGGGGCCGTGGTGATCGCCAGCGTGTCCCGGAACGTCGCCGCTTCCATGTGCGTCACGTCGACCAGCATGCCGAGCCGGTTCATCTCGCCTACGATCGCCTGCCCTGCCGGCGTGAGGCCGCCGGGGCCGTCGATGTCGCTGTCATAAACGCGCATCTCCGGACCGTCCCAAACCTGTGTTGCCGTCCCCAGGGCATTGCGCCCTTCGTGCACCAGGCCGACGTGCCGCATGCCGATCCGGTGCAGCGTGCGCAGGAGGCTGACGTCGCCCTTGAGCGCATCACCGCCCTCCAGCCCGAGGATGAGCGCGACCTTGCCGTCCGCCCGCGCCGCTTCGATGTCGCCGGCGCAAGCCGCCAGCGTGACATGATCGCCTGCCGGACCGTTCAGCTCCTGATGCAGGTAGTCGACCATCTGCAACAGCTTCCGCAGCGGCTGCCGGCTGGCATGCGGCCCGCCGATCGCCGCGTCCGGCACCCAGCAGGCGGTGAGCTGCGCGGCCACGCCGCCGGCGCGCATCATCGGCACGTCGGTGAGCCCGCCCAGCGCCTCGTGCAGGTGCCGACCTGTGTCGAACGCCTGGTCCAGCGTGTGGCCGTGGGCGTCGATGACAGGTGGTTCGGTCGCGGGTGTCACGCGCAACGGTATCATGGGGTATGACACGAATCACCGAGCGCCTGCGGGCGGTCGTCGACGATGCCCCGGCGGGCTGACCGGGACGCGCCGGCCATCCGGATCGCGACGGTCGACGACGTTCGCGAGGCCGAACGCGGCATACGCCGGCACGTGTCGGCGGCGCCGCTGATCCGTTCGCACGCGCTGGAGCGCGAGCTCGGCATGCCGGCCGCGCGGCGGGTGTGGCTGAAGGACTACGGGTGGACCCCCGTCGGCTCGTTCAAGCTGCTCGGCGCGCTGCACTGGATGGCGCGCAATCTGGCGCGCATCGGCGACCGGCCGGTGGTCGCCCATTCCTCCGGGAACTTCGCGTCCGGCATCGCCTTCGCCGGCATGCGGCTCGGCAAGCGGGTGATCGTGGTCATGCCCGATACGGCGGCGCGCATGAAGGTCGAGCTGACGCGGTCGTTCGGCGCGGAGATCCGCACGTACGACATCGCCCGCGACCACGAGACGGGAGAGCGGGACCGGCTGACGCGCGAGATCGCCGACCGTGAGGGAGCGGTCCAGGCCTCGCCGTACGACGATGCGGACGTGATCGCCGGCAACGGCGTGGGCGGCCTGGAGATCGTGCGCGAGTTGCGGGCTCAGGGGCGCACGGCTTCCCACCTGCTCTGCCAGGTCTCGGGCGGCGGCCTCATGGCCGGGCACGCGCTGGCGTTCGCGGACGGCTTTCCGCAGGCCGGGATCGTCGGCGTCGAGCCGGAAGGCGCCGCGGACTTCGGGGAGTCCCTCGATGCGGGGCGGCGCGTGCGTATCGATCGCCCGGCGAGCATCTGCGACGGCCTGCTGTCCTACGATGTCGGGGAGCACAACTGGCCGATCCTCCGTCGACACGTCCGCCAGGCCGTCGCCGTGCCGGACCGGGAGACGCGGGAAGCGATGGCATGGCTCTACGACCAGCATGGCGTGCGCACCGAGCCTTCCGGCGCGATCACGACGGCGGCGCTGCTGAGTGAGCGCGTCAGCCTCGATGGCGAGGGAGATGTGGTGGTGATCCTCAGCGGCCGCAACGTCGACGAGGACCAGTTCCGAGCCTGGATCACGCTGGATTAGGCGAACTCCCGTTCCGCGTCGACGCGCCCCCGCGCCATGCGTAGAGTGCGCCGCCATGAAGATCAGTCGGCCGGTGCTCGCCCACGAGGTGCTGAGCGTGACCGGCGGTATAGTGGTCGCCCAGGATCGGCTGGGCGCGCGCATCGGCGTGGAGGTCCTGCAGCGGGGCGGCAACGCCGTGGACGCGGCGGTGACCACGGCGTTCGCGATGGGCGTGCTGCAGCCGCTCATGAACGGGGTGGGCGGCGGCGGGATGCTGGTCGCCCGCTTCGCCTCGGGCGAGGCCGGCTCGGTGGACTTCGGCATGCGCGCGGCCGCCGCGGCCCGCCCGGACATGTACGAGCTGGAGGGCGGAACCGACCGTCCGGAGGCGGGCGGGCTGCGGTTCTCGCGCGGCTACGCGTGGCCGCTGGTGAAGGAGCGTGCCAACGTGCACGGCCACGCGGCGATCGCGGTGCCGGGGACGGCCGCGGGGTTGGCGGCGGCCCTGGAGCGCTGGGGCACGATGAGCCTGGAGCAGGCGCTGCTGCCGGCGATCCGGCTGGCCCGCGACGGATTCCCGGTCGGGCACCACTTCGTCCTGATGCTGGTCGGCGGCCGGGAGGTCATGGAGCGCTACCCGGCCACGTGGCAGACGTACTTCCCCGGCGGCCATCCGCTGGCCGTGGGCGAGACGCTGGTGCAGCGCGATCACGCGCGCACGCTGGAGCTCATCGCCCGCCACGGACCGGACGGCTTCTACCAGGGCGAGGTGGCCGAGCGCATCGCCTCCGAGATGGCCGCGCACGGCGGTACGATCCGGCAGAAGGATCTGGCCGGCTACCGGCCGTTCCTGCACGACACGGTGCTGGAGGCCGGCTTCCGGGGGTACGGGGTGCTGGGCGTCCCCGGTCCGAACGGCGGCACGGCCGTCGCCGAGGCGCTCCACATCCTCGACCACTTCGACCTGGCCGGCCACGGCTGGGGCTCGGTGGAGGCGCTGCATCTGGTGATCGAGGCGATCCGGTGCGCGGCCGTGGACCGCTACTCGTACCTGGGCGACCACCCGGCGGCGCCGTTCGACATCCTGCCGGAGCCGGGCTACGCCGCGACGCGGGCGCGGACGATCAGCCCGGACGGCGCCGGTCCCGCCTCCGCCGGGGACCCGTGGGCATGGCGAGGGGTCCCGCGGCCCGCGGACTTTCCAGCTCCCGCGGGTGTTTCGGCGGACGGCGGCACCACCCACATCTCGGTGGTGGACGCGGATCGCAACGCCGTGTGTCTGACGCAGACCAACATGTCGTGGTCCGGGGTGATCGTCCCCAGCGTCGGCGTGATGATGAACAACGCGATGACCTGGTTCTATCCGGGGCCGGGCACGGTGAACTCGATCGTTCCGGGCGGCCGCGGACTGAACAACATGACGCCGCTGATCCTGGTCCGCGACGGCCGGCTGCACGCCGTGCTCGGCGCGTCCGGGGGCCGCCGCATCTGGTCGGCGCTGGTGCAGGCGTGCGTGAACCACGCCGAGTTCGGCATGGACCTGCAGCAGGCCGTGCAGGCGCCGCGGCTGCACGTGGAGTCGGACCAGGTGCTGCTGGACGGCCGCTTCGGCGGCGAAGTGCGGGCCGGCCTGGAGAACCTCGGCCACGAGGTCACGGTGGCGACGCCGTACTACAACCGCTCGCCCTACGCGGAGCCGAACGGCATACAGGTGGCCGGCGGCGAGCTCCGCAGCGCCGTTTACCCGGTCGCCAAGCCAACGCACGCCGCCGGCTACCCCGGCGACACCCTGGAGGACTCGGACGCCGGGATCGACACCGGCATGCTGTCGCACCCATAGGGCGGGGCCCTCAGGGCGTGGGCTGACTGCCGTCTACCTTGCGTCCGGGGTCGGCGGCCACCGCGTCGTGGCCAAGGTCGGCTTCGGTCGTCCCGTCGGCGGCCGTGATGGCTCCGCCGATGACGATCAGGACGTTGGCCTGGATGCTGATCCCGTCCTCATCACGATCATCTTCCTGAACGGTGTAGCTCAAGTGCACATACTCTTCCCACGAGGCGGAGTAGGCCGCGCGCCGCGTCTGCGCCCCGACGGTGAGCGCCATCCGTGGGGTTCCGCTCACTGTCACCGTCCTGTCGAACTCGACTCCCACCTGTATCGTCTCCCCTCGTGCGTAGGTGTCACCCCGCGCGGGGGAGGAGTAGAAGCGGATATCCCTCACCCGCGGTGTCGCGACGAGGCTGCCGTTCACCTTGCTGCGCGGTTCGGCAACTACGGCCCGATGCGTCAGGTCGACATCGGTCGTGCCGACGGTGGCCGCGATGGTTCCGCCGTTGAGGTGAAACGCGTTGGCGGCGATGCTGATGCCGTCTTCATCGACATCCTCCTCCTGGACGTTGTACCTGAAGTACAGAGACTCCCTGCTCCATCCGTCGAACGTCGCATACCGGGTCTGCGTCCCGACGTTCAGCGCCACCTGCGGACTGCCGGTCGCCGTCACCGCTCTGTCGAATGCGACGATCACCCTGACCGTCTCTCCGAGTCCATACGTGTCGCCCCCTGCCGGGAACGAGACGAGGGCAACACGCTTCACGCCCGGTCGCGTGCTCAGGCTGCCGTTCACCTTGCTGCCGGGCTGAGTGGCAAGCGCCTCGTGCGTCAGATCAGCGTCGATCGTGCTGGCGGCGGCCTTGATGGTCCCGCCGTCGAGGAGGAACGCGTTGGTGGCGATGCTGATGCCGTCCCCATCGACATCCTCCTTCTGAACGGTGTAGTTGAAGAACAGAGACTCCCTGCCCCATCCGGAGAGAGTCGCGTACCGGGTCTGTGTCCCGATGTTCAGCGCCACCTGCGGACTGCCGGTCGCCGTCACCGCTCTGTCGAACTCGACGCCCACCTTGACCGTTTCCCCGAGTCCGTATGTGTCGCCCTCCGCCGGCGAGGAGACGAAGGAGATGTCCTTCACCGTCGGCCGCGGCCCGACCAGGCTGCCGTTCACCTTGCTGCCGGGCTCGGCGGCTACCGCCTCGTGCGTCAGATCAGCGGCAGCGGCGCCTTCGGCGGCCATGACGGTTCCGCCGTTGAGGAGTAGCGCGTTGGCGGCGATGCTGATGCCGTCGTCATCACGGTCTGAGGCCTGTACGGAGTAGGAGAAGAACAGAGCCCGGCGTCCCCATCCCGAGTATTCCGCGTGCCGTGTCTGCGTCCCGATCGTAAGCCCTACCTGGGGGCTGCCGGCTGGCGTGACTGCCTTGTCGAACTCGACTGCTACCTCAACCTCCTCCCCCATTTTGTAGGTGTCTCCCCTTGCCGGGGAGGAGACCAGGGCGATGTACGTCACCTTCGGTGGAGCGACCAGGCTGCCGTCTACCTTGCTGCGCCCCCTGGCGGCTACCGCCCCGTGCGTCAGCTCAGCGTCGGTCGTGCCGTCGGCGGCCTTGATTGTCCCGCCGTTGAGGGCCAGCGCGTTGGCGGCGATGCTGATGCCGTTCCCATCACGGTCCGCCGCCTGCACGATGTAGTAGAAGTACAGAGACTTTCTGCTCCACCCGGAATAGGTCGCGTGCCGAGTTTCCGTCCCGATCGTCAGCGCCACCTGGGGATTGCCTGTTGCCGTGACCGCTCTGTCAAACTCGACCGCTACCTCAACCTTCTCCTCCGCCGCGTAGGCGTCGCCCCTTGCCGGGGAGGAGACCAGGGCGATCCTTTTCACTCGCGGTGGAGCGACCCGGCTGCCGTCTACCTTGCTGCGGCGCTTCGCGGCTACCGCCCCGTGCGTCAGCTCAGCGTCCGTCGTGCCGTCGGCTGCCGCGATGGCCCCGCCGTTGAGGATCAGTGCGTTGGCGGCGATGCTGATGCCGTTCTCGTCACGGTCCGCCGCCTGCACGATGTAGTAGAAGTACAGTGACCTTGTGGCCGATCCGACGAAGGTCGCCTGCCGAGTTTCCGTGCCGATGGTCAGCGCAATCCGGGGACTGCCTGTTGCGATGACGGCTTTGTCGAACTCGACTCTTACCCTGACCTCCTCTCCCAGTCCGTAGGTGTCGCCCCCTGCCGGGAAGGAAATGAGGGCGATGGAGGAAACTGCGGGCTCGACTCCTCTGACCTGAACGCACGATGCTGCCGTTGTGAATACCAGCAAGCAGGAAACACCGATCAGGTTGAGTGCCTGCCACACACTGACCATCCCGCGGATGCTCGTCTTGTCGGGCTGGTAGTTACGCCTTCCGGGGGGCAGTGAGGATCGCACGCGCCTCACGTTATCGCGATCGTTCGCTCGTGGTCAGCCTCGAACAGGGCGGATGTTCGTGGCGTGGCCTGACTGCCGTTTACCTTGCGGGTGGAGTCGTCGGCGACCGCGTCATGAGTGAGTCCGGCGTCGGTCCTGCCGTCGGCGGCGTGCCTGATGGTTCCGTTGTTGAGAGCCAGCGCGTTGGCGGCGATGCTGATCCCGTCTTCATCACGGTCCGCCCCGTGCACGGTGTACTCGAAGAACAGAGACTGCGTGCTCCATGAGAAGAAGGTCGCATGTCGCGTCTGCGTTCCGATGGTCAGCGCCACCTGGGGACTGCCGGTCGCCCTCACCGCTCTGTCGAACTCGACTACCACCTCGACCGTCTCTCCCGCTCCGTAGGTGTCACCTTTCGCCGGAGATGTGAGAAGGGCGATTCTCCTCACTCGCGGTGGCGTGCTATCGGTGCCGTTCACCTTGCTGCCGCTTCTGTCGGCTACCGGTCCGTGCGTCAGATCGGCCTCGGTCGTGCCGTCGGCGGACTTGATGGTCCCGCCGTTGAGGATCAGGGCGTTGGCCGGGATGCTGATCCCGTCCTCGTCGCGGTCTTCCCGCTGCACGGTGTACTCGAAGTGCAGGAACTGTGTGGTCCATGCGGACAGCGTCGCGTGCCGCGTCTGTGTGCCGATGGTCAGAGCCACCCGGGGCTCGCCGCGTATCGTCACCGTTCTGTCGAACTCGACTCGCAACTCGATCGTCTCGCCCAGTTCGTACGTTCCGCCCCTCGCCGGGAAGGAGTTGAAGGCGATCTCCCGCACTCCCGGCGGCGTGCTGCTACTGCCGTTCACCTTGTTGCCGCGCTCGACGGCGACCGGCCCGTGCGTCAGATCCACATCGATGGCGCCGACGGTGGTCCTGATGGTACCGCCGTTGAGGGCCAGCGCGTTGGCCGCGATGCTGACGCCGTCTTCATCCCGATCCTCCTCCTGCACGGTGTAGGTGAAAGTCAGATGCTGACGGCCCCATCCGAACAAGGTCGCGTGTCGCGTCTTGGCCCCGATGGTCAGCGCCACCTGGGGTTTGCCGGTTGCCGTCACGGCCCGGTCGAACTGGACCCGCACCTCAATCGTCTCCCCGAGTTCATACGTGTCACCCCTTGCGGGGGAGGAGCTGAGAGAGATATCCGTCACTCCCGGTTGCGCGGTCGCGCTGCCGTTTACCTTGCTGCCGCGCAGGGCGGCTACGGCCTCGTGAGTCAGATCAGCATCGATCGCGCCGTCGGCGGACTTGATGGTCCCGCCGTTGAGGAGCAGCGCGTCGGTGGCGATGCTGATGCCGTCTTCATCACGGTCGTCCTCCTGCACGGTGTAGGCGAAGTACAGGGATTCTCGGCTCCATGCCGATAACGTCGCGTGCCGCGTCTGCGTCCCGATGGTCAGCGCCACCTGGGGCTTGCCGGTTGTCGCCACCGCTCTGTCGAACCGAACGTTCAATTCGACCGTCTCCCCGAGTCCATACGTGTCGCCGCGTGCCGGGGATCCATGGAACGCGATGGACGAGACTGCGGGCGCGGTTGCGTGATCGACTGTAGACGCCGCTGCATCCGATGTCGTCGGGGTCGGCGGCGTCGTCGCACATGCCGCGAGCGCCAGCAGGCAGGCGAGACCGATCAGGTTGCGGCCGCGCCGGAAACCCCGCATCGCCCGAACGTTCACGGCGTGCCCCGGGTGCCGTTCACTTTGAAAGCGGGGTCCGGGGCCACCGCCGCATGGCTCAGATCAGCGTCGATCGTGCTGTCGACGGCGAGCGTGATCGTTCCGTCGTTGAGGAGCAGGGAGTTGGCCTGGATGCCGATCCCGTCCTCATCGCGGTCATCCTCCTGCACCGCGTAGCTGAAATGCATGTGTCGGTCGTCCCACGAATCGGAGTAGACCGCGTGCCGGGTCTTGGTTCCGACGGTCAGCGCGACTTGAGGCGTTCCGGTCGCCTTCACTGCTCTGTCGAACTCGACCAGCACTTCAATCGTCTCGCTCAAACGGTAGGGGGTATCCCTCCCGAGGGAGGAGAGGAAGTAGATCTGGGTCACCGCCGGTGGCGTAATCAAGCTGCCGTTCACCTTGGCGCCGGGTTGGGCGGCTACGTCCGGGTGCGTCAGAACGGCCTCGGTCGTGCCGTCGGCGGCCGTGATGGTTGCGCTGCCACGGAGCAGTGAGTTGGCCGCGATGCTGATCCCGTCCTCGTCGCGGTCGCCCCCCTGCACGGTGTAGGTGAAGAACAGGGATTCGCCACCCCATCCGGCAGAGGTTGCGTGCCGCATCTCCCTGCCGATCGTCAATGCCAGTTGGGGATCGCCGGTCTCCGTCACCGCTCTGTCGAACTCGACGACCACCTTGATCGTCTCTCCGAGTTCGTACGTGTCACCCCTCGCTGGGGAGGAGATGAGGTAGATGCCCGTCACAGATGGTGCCGTGACATCGTTGCCGTTCACCGTGGGCCCGGGTTCGGCCGCCATCGCCGAGTGCGCCAGAACGGCCTCGGTCATGCCGTCGCGGCCTGTGATGCTTCCGCCGTTGAGAAGCAGTGCGTTGGCCGGGACGATGATCCCGTCCTCATCGCTGTCTCCTGGCTGAACGGTGTAGCGGAATCTCAGGGTATTGTCGCTACTCCATCCGGAAAACGTCGCGTACCGGGTCTCGGTCCCGATGATCAGCGCAACCTGGGGGTCGCCGGTCGCCTCCACCCCGCTGTCGAACTCGACGACCACCTCGACCGTTTCTCCAAGTTCGTAAGTGTCGCCCCGAGTTGCGGAGGAGTCGTAGTAGATGGCCCTCACCTGCGGCGGCGTGACAGCGCGGCTGCCGTCCACCTTCATGTCACGGTCCGGGCCTGCCGACGTGTGCGTCAGGTCCGCGTCGGTCGTGCCGTCCGCCGCCGTGATGGTTCCGCCGTTCAGCTCGAGCGCGTTGGCCGGGATGCTAATCCCGTCGTCATCACGGTCATCCTCCTGCACTACGTAGCTGAAGTCCGCATACTCCCCCCACGATCCTGAGTAGGCCGCGTGGCGCGTCCGCGCCCCGATGGTCAGCGCCACTCGGGGGGTTCCGGTCACCGCCACCGTCCTGTTGAACACGACCCCCACCTCGATCGTCTCCCCCCGTGCGTAGGTGTCGCCCCGTCCGGGGCGGGAGGTGAGGAAGAGGTTGCTCACGCGCGGAGGCGCGACCAGGCTGCCGTTCACCTTGCTGCCGCCCTCGGCGGCCACCTCCGCGTGAGTCAGATCGGCGTGCGTCGCGCCGTCTGGGGCCGTGATGGTTCCGCCGTTCAGCTCCAGCGCGTTGGCCGGGATGCTGATCCCGTCCTCATCCCGGTCGCCCTCCTGTACGGTGTACTGGAAGTACAGAGTGTCGCTGCCCCATCCGAAATGGGTCGCGTACCGAGTCTCGGTCCCGATGGTCAGCGCAACTCGGGGCTCGCCGGTTGCCGCCACCCCGCCGTCGAACTTGACGACCACCTCAACCGTCTCTCCGAGTTCGTAGGTGTCACCTCGCGCCGGGGAGGAGTCGAAGTGGATAGCCGTCACCCGCGGTGGGGTAACATCGCTGCTGCCGTCAACCTTCCTAACGCGTTCCGGGCCGACTGCCGCGTGCGTCAGGTCAGCGTCGGTCGTGCCGTCGGCGGTCGTGATCGATCCGCCGTTGAGTGCCAGTGCGTTGCCGGGGATGCCGATCCCATCTTCATCCTGGTCCCCCTCCTGCACCACGTAGCGGAAGTCCATGTGGCGGTCGTCTCCCCACCTCGTGGAGAGGGTCGCATACCGCGTCTCGGCCCCGATGGTCAGCGCCACGTGGGGCCTTCCGGTCACGGTCACTACCTTGTCGAAATCGACTACCACCCGCACTTCCTCCCCCAGTTCGTAGGTGCTTCCTCTGGCCGGGAAGGAACTGAAGTAGATCTGTGTCACTCGAGGAGGAGATGCCAGGCCGCCGTTCACCTTGCGGCGGCCCCCGGCGGCTACCGACCCGTGCGTGAGATCGGCGTTCGTGGTGCCGTCGGCGGCGGTGATGGTTCCACCGCTCAGCACCAGCGCGCTGGCCGGGACACTGATCCCGTCCTCATCCCGGTCCCCCTCCTGCACGGTGTATTCGAAGTACAAAGTGTCTGTTCCCCAGCCGCGGAAAGCCGCGTACCGGGTCTCCGTCCCGATGGTCAGCGCCACTTGGGGCGTGCCGGTTGCCGTCACCGCTCTGTCGAACTCGACAGCCACCTCGATCGTCTCGCCAAGTTCGTAGGTGGCGCCCCGCGCCGGAGAGTAGTCGAAGCGAATGGCCCTCACCCGCGGTGGCGTGACATCGCTACCGTTCACCTTGCTGTCGCCGTCGGTGGCCATCGCCTCATGCGTCAGCAGGGCATT
The DNA here is from genome assembly GCA_964291595.2 of Spirochaetia bacterium. Classification (GTDB taxonomy): domain Bacteria; phylum Spirochaetota; class Spirochaetia; order SZUA-6; family Bin103; genus CATQHW01. The sequence goes on from OZ219914.1 coordinate 99,736, forward strand.
GGTCATGCCGTCGGCGGCCGTGATGGTTCCGCCGTCGAGCGACAGGGCGTTGGCCGGGAGGCTGACGCCGTCCTCGTCCCGGTCCCCGGCCCGCACGGTGTATTGAAAGTCCAGAGTGTGGCTGCCCCATCCGAACGCGGTCGCGTGCCGCGTTTGGGTCCCGATGGTCAGCGCTAACCGGGCCTCCCTTGTTGTCTTCACCGCTCTGTCGAACTCGACTACGACCCTGATCGTCTCGCCCAGTTGGTACGTGTCACCTCGCTCCGGGGAGGAGTCGATGTAGATACGCTCTACCCGCGGTGGCGCGACATCGCTGGTGCCGTCCACCTTCATGCGACGGTCTGGCCCGACCGGCGCATGCGTCAGGTCAGCGTCGGTCGTGCCGTCGTCGGCGGTGATTGATCCGCCGTTGAGGATCAGCCCGTTGGCCGGGATGCTGATGCCGTCGTCGTCCCGGTCCCCCTCCTGCACCGTGTAGCTGAAGTGCACGGACCGGTCTTCACGCCACGACCTGGAGTAGGCCGCGTACCGCGTCTCGTCGCCGATGGTCAACGCAACCTTGGGGCTGCCGGTCACGGTCACCGTCTTGTTGAACTGGACAAAGACCTCAACGGTTTCTCCGAGCTCGTAGGTGCCATCCCCGCCGCGCGAGGACATCAAGGAGACATGTGCCACTGCCGGCGGCGAGGTCAGGCTGCCGTTCACCTTGCTGTTGCTCTCCGCGGCTATCGCGTCGTGGGTCAGATCGGCGTCGGTGGTGCCGTCGGGACCCTTGATGGTTCCGCCGTCGAGAGCCAGCGCGTTGGCCGCGATGCTGATGCCGTCCTCGTCGCGGTCCGCCTCTTGCACGGTGTACTCGAAGTACAGAGCAGACTGGCTGCCCCATCCCGAGGTGGTCACCCGCCGCGTCTCCGATCCGATGGTCAGCGCCAACTGGACGCCGCCGGTTGCGGTCACTTCCCGGTCGAATATGACCATCACGCCAATCGTCTCTCCGAGTTCGAAGGTGTCATCTCTCGCTGGGGAGGAACCGAAGAAGATCCGCTGTACCGCGGGCGGTGAGAACCGGCTGCCGTTCACCTTGCTGTTGCTCTCCGCGGCTATCGCGTCGTGGGTCAGATCGGCGTCGGTGGTGCCGTCGGGACCCTTGATGGTTCCGCCGTCGAGGGACAGCGCGTTGGCCGGGATGCTGATCCCGTCCTCGTCACGGTCCGCTTCCTGCACGGTGTAGCTGAAGTGCAGAGAAGGGTGACTGTGGCCTCCCCATCCGTAGGCCGTCGCGAGCCGCGTCTCCGTTCCGATGGTCAGCGGCATCTGGGCCTCGCCCGTTGCGGTCACGACTCTGTCGAACTCGACGAGCAACGCAATCGTCTCCCCGAGCTCGTAGGTGTCCCCTTTCGCCGGGGAGGAATGGAAGGAGATGATCTTCACCGTCGGCGGCGAGAACAGGCTGCCATTTACCTTGCTGCCTCCGTCGGCGGACACCGCCTCGTGCGCCAGATCGGCGTCGACGGTGCCGTCGTCGGCCGTGATGGTTCCGCCGTCGAGGGTCAGGGCGTCGGCCGCGATGCTGATACCGTCCTCATCACGGTCCTCTTCGTGCACGTCGTAGGCGAAGTACAGGGACTGGTCATCCAGCCGGGAGAGGGTCGCGAGCCGCGACTCCGTTCCGATGGTCAGCGCCATCTGAGGCCTGCCGGTTGCCGTCACCGCGATGTCGAACTCGACTGCTACTTCGATTCTCTCCCCGAGTTCGTAAGTGTCGCCCCTGGCCGGGGAGGAGACGATGGCGATCGAGGAGACTGTGGGAGACTCGCGTACGGGCTCAGCAAACGCTGCTGCCGCCGTGAACGCCAGCAGGGCTGTGAGTGCCAGCAGGAAGAAGAGACCGGTCAGGTTGCGTGCGCCCCAAGCCTTGCTCATGCTCGATGCTACCGTGATCCGTCGCCGCGGACATCCTCGACGGCGATGGCGGACGAGTCAGAGCCGCATCCGCACCATGTCGGCGGCGTTCGGTTCCGCCATGGCGTCATCGAGGTACACGTAGTGCTCGCCGCTGCGGTACGCGTATCCGGCATGCTGGCCTGAGGGACTCAGCGCGATGACGGCGATGTGCCCGGCCAGCGGATCGTGCAGGTCGCGGAGGTCGTCCAGCGCGGTCGTCATGGCGTCGGCGAGCGTCATGCCGGTGCGCAGATAGAGCACCACGCTGCGGGTGGTCAGCGTCCGCAGCACGACCTCGCCGGTCCCGGTCGAGGCGGCGGCGCCCCAGCGGTTGTCCGCGTAGCCGCCCGCGCCGATGATCGGCGAGTCGCCCAGCCGGCCGGGGTATCCCCAGGGGTAGCCGCTGGTGCTGACCGCGCTGGCCAGATTGCCGTCGCGGTCCAGGGCCAGGAAGTTGACCGTGCCGGCCGGGTCCTTCGAACCGTGCGGGTCCTTCGGGCCCGGCGGATCCCAGCCGCGCATGGAGTCGCGCGCGCCGCCGACCAGCTCCAGCAGGCGGTCACGGCCGGCGATGCGGTCGGGATCGACGTCCGGGTGCCGGTGCGCCAGTCCCTCCCGCCAGCGCGATGCGGCCTCCTCGGTCAGCAGATCGTGCTCGTCCATGCCGATCTCGCGCGCGAAGCGCTCGGCGCCGTCCGCGACCAGCAGCACGTGCGGGCTCCGCTCCATGACGCGGCGCGCCAGGGTGATGGCGTGCAGGATTCCGCGCACCGAGCCGACCGCCCCGGCGCGCAGGGTGCGGCCGTCCATGATGCTGGCGTCCAGGCGCACCTCGCCGGTGATGTTCGGCAGGCCGCCGAGCCCGACGGTGTGGTCGCGCGCGTTCAGCTCGACCCGCCGCGTGCCGGCCTCCACGGCGTCGAGCGCCGATCCGCCGTCCCGCAGGACCTCCATGGCATCCCGGATACCGACTGCCCCGTTGGCGGTGGTCACGACCATCATCGGCCGGGGCACGGTACCACGGCTCCGAAACCAGTTCGCTCACCGGAGCGGCCGGGATATCGTGGGGGAGATCAAGCATGGCTGAACGAGACATCGCCGCAGAGGTGCTTCAGGGACTCCGTGAAGTGAAGGAGTACCGGGCCGGAACGCGAACGCTTCGGACGATCCGGGTCGAGGCGAAGCCCCCTGCCGGGGCTCACCCTCGAATTGATCAGAGGACTCGCCGATCGTCCGCCGACCCCGGCGGTGCCCTTGATGAGGCCGGAGCAAGTTAGGCATCATGTCTAACATGAGGTCACACAGTGTCCGCCACGTGCAACATCACCTTGCCGCCGTGCTTGCGGAGGTGGAGCGGGGCGAGGAGATCGAGGTGCTCCGGCGCGGCCGGCCGGTCGCGCGCATCGTGCCGCTCCCGTCGGAGAGTCAGCCGTGCGACTGGAGTGACGCGGCGCGGCGTCTGCAGTCGGCGTATCCGGCGCTGGTCGCTGGGACCTCCGCGGCACGGATCATCGCGGAGGGTCGCGGAGAACGGTGAGTCTCTACTACGACTCCGGCGTGCTCGTGAAGCTCTACGTCCGTGAGGATCGAAGCGATCAGGTCACGCGCTTCGTCGCACGCCGGCGCCAGTCCGTGGCGGTCAACCGCCTGCATGAGCTTGAAATCCGCAACGCGCTGCGTCTGAAGCGGTTTCGCGACGAGATCGACGACGCGCAGTTGGCGGCATCGCTGGGCATGATTGCCGCGGACTTCGCCGCCCGCCGGCTTGTCCGGCATGACGTCGACTGGGGGACGATCCACGACGAAGCCGAGCGCTTGTCGGCCGCCACGGCCGCCACGGTGGGCGTCCGCACGATCGACGTGATCCACATTGCAGCAGCGCTCACGCAGATGGCCACCGGATTGGTGTCGTTCGACCGGCGCCAGCTCGCGGCGGCACGCATGTCGGGACTGCACGTCGTCGAGCTTCCGGGAGCGCTTGCGTGATAGCCGAAGCGGGCTCTTCCATGGATGACGGGCCGTTCAGCGTCAGGCTCAACGGGACTGCGCCGGAGCGGCCCGACGCGCCGCTGCCGTTCTATCCGGGACGGCGCAACACGCTGGAGGTGAGGTCCACGCGCGAGGCGCCGGACGCGCAGGTGCGGATGAAGGTAACGACCGCCGACCGGCGCGCGTTCACGCGGAGCGGGCACCTGCCGAGCGGTGCCAGGGTGGAGCTCGATCTGGGGCCGTTGCTGGTGCCCGCCGCCTACGAGTTCGAGGCGGGGGTCTGCTACCGCAGGGGCTACCGGTTCACGATCACCATCCGCGATCCCGACAGCGGCACGCCGCTCGCCCGCTGCGACCTGTACCAGTGCTGCACCGGCGACGAGCACGCCGAATGGCTTCGTTTCGGAGACCACGAACGGGTCGTGCACGACACGGGGTGGGTGCCGCCGGGCAGGCACTGGATTCCGTTCTCGGAGATGAGCCGGTCGATGCAACCGGCGATCGACCTGCGTCTGGGGCCACGCGTGCTGCTGGACAGGAACAGCGTCGAGTTGCGGTTTCGGCTGCGGCCGGGGCTGGCCGGCGCGGATGAGCTGCGTGCACGGCTTGCCGTGCGTCGCCGCGGGGCGCCGCGCAGCGTGGAGCCCGGCACGCTGGCCATCGGCCCGCAGTGGGCGGCTCGCAAGGTCGACGTGTCGGCGTGGGAGCCGGGGACGTACTGGTTCGAGCTGCTGCCGGAGCTGGACGGCCGGCGCTACGCGCAGGGGCCGAGGCTGCGCTACCGGCGCCCGCCGGCCGACCCTGACGGCGTGCCGGTGTCACCGCTGGCCCCGTTTCGGTTGCAGCGGGACCGGAGCCGCGACCCGGTGGAGATCGACGACTGGGAGCAGGTGGCCGCGGGAAGCTCTTGGCGCGTCGAGGGCGCGGGGCCGGATTCGTGCCTGGTCAGCGGAGAGAAGGGGAGCTCGGTCACGCTGCAGCCGGAGCTGCGGGGCTGCTACGCGGTGTTCGTGCAGCCGGTGGGCCGACTCTACGTGCAGGCGGGCGACGGACTGATCCGCCTCATGCAGGGCGAGCGCGACGGCAGCGCCCCCGCCTCCAGCATGCTGGCTCTGGGCCCGGAGTTCGGGCCCGTGTTCGTGTGCGTGCGGGACTTCTCGGGGGAGGCGATCGAGTTGCGCGCGGAGAACCTGCCGCGCGCCGGTATCCGAGCGCTGCGCGCGATCCCGGTCACCGTGGCGTCGATGCGCTCCTTCCTCGACCAGACCACGCGCCTCCCGATCGAGCTGCGCGGCATCGCCGACTGGTGGGACTACTTCGACGAGCATTCCAGAACGGAGCTCGATCAGATCGAGACGATCCTCGCCGGGCAGCGCGAGGTTGGCATGACCAGCCTGAGCTGGGCGATCGGCCGCTCGTGCCTGCTCTACCACTCGCGCCTGCCGCAGGCGGACCTGTTCCCGGGGGTGCCGCTGACGGACGAGATCCTTGCCGACTGCCCGCACTTCGCGGCGTGGAGCCGCATGGTCCGCGATCACGACACGTTCGGGTACGTGCTGTCGCGGCGGCAGCACCACGGGCTGCGGATCGACGCGTGGCTGACGATGAACCGCCACTACTCGCCGACCTCCTACGGCGGAGCGCTGACCTCGTCATGGGCCCGGCAGCATCCGGAGGTCAAACGCTACCCGAAGCACACGGACGATCCGGACCCAAGCCGCGTCGAGTTCTTCTTCCCCGAGGCGCGCCGCGAGCGGCTGGACATTCTGGTGGAGGCGGCCGGCCTGGGTTCCGACGGCCTGACGATCGGCTGCTGCCGCCAACCGCCGATGGCCGGCTACAACCCGGCGATGGTGGCGGAGTACCGGCGGGTCGCCGGCGTGGACCCGCGGACGCTGGACTACACGGACGGCGAGCCGTACGAGAGATGGCTGCGCTGGCGCTGCCGGGGGCTGACCGAGCTGCTGCGCGAGCTCCGCCGCGAGCTCGGCGGCCGGCCGGGCGGCGGGCCGCCGGTCGCGGCGCGGGTGCCGTGTGAGGGGCTGTTCTTCAACGTGGCCGAGGGCATGGACGTGGAGCGCTGGGTAGCCGAGGGCCTGGTCGACGAGCTGCAGATGGATCCCCTGCACGACGCCTTCGCGCATGGGAGCCAGGACATCCGGCCCTACATCGAACTCGGCCGCCAGCACGGGCTGCGCGTGCTCGGCGGCGTCAACGGCAGCACGGGCGTGCTCGACATCGACGGAGTCGCCGGCAGCCCGGCGGCCGCCGTGCGCAGGGCGATCGGCCTGATCGCGGCCGGCGTGGACGGCATCGAGATCTACGAATCGGAGATCTTCGCCGCCGCCAACCACTACCGGTGGCTCGTGCCGCTGTGGGGGAACGCCCGCCTGGCCAGCAGGTTCCTTCGTGAGTCGAACCTGGAGTCCGTGTTCCCGATCGACGCCGCCAACGCGCTGGGCGGCTCGGACAACCACTGGAACTATTCCAACAGCGTGTACGGAACGGACGAGGTTCCGGCCCGTGCCCGGGACTTGGTGTGACCGCGCCCCGAGCCGTGCAACGTCGCTGATCCCCGATATACACTCCGCCAAGGCGAGGAGGTCGACCGACCCGTGAGCATCGCACTGTCCGCCCGCGACAGTGACTCCGCGTAGGAGCGCGACCGGTGGCGGAGTCGGCACGCGGCGAGGCCCGCCAGGAGCTGCAGGAGCAGTACTTCCTGGCCTCGCAGTGGCAGTTGATGTGGCGCAAGCTGCGCCGCCACCGGCTGGCTCTGGCCGGGGCCACGGTGCTGGCGCTGCTGTACCTGGTGGCGATCTTCGCCGAGTTCTTCGCGCCGCACGACATCTTCCAGCGCCACAACGACTACATCAACGCTCCGCCGCAGCTCGTGCGGGTCTTCGACGAGGGGAGCGTGCGGCTGCCGTTCGTGTATCCGTTGGTCCAGACCCGCAACGAGGTGACCCTGCGGCGGGAGTACACCGCCGACACGACGCGACGGCTGCCGCTGGTCCTGTTCGTGCGGGGCGATCCCTACAAGCTGTGGGGGATCTTCCGCACGGACGTGCACTTCTTCGGCACCCAGGGCGGCGAGGCGTTCCTGCTGGGCACCGACCGGCTCGGCCGCGACATGCTCTCCCGCGTGATCCTCGGCGCCCGCATCTCGCTGTCGATCGGGCTGGTGGGCGTGTTCATCAGCTTCGTCCTGGGGTGCATCCTGGGCGGCATCTCCGGGTATTACGGCGGCACGCCCGACCTGGTCGTGCAGCGCGCCATCGAGTTCATCATCTCCATACCCACCATTCCCCTGTGGATGGCGCTGTCGGCGGCGCTGCCCGCCGACTGGCCGGCGCTGCGCGTCTACTTCGCCATCACCGTGATCCTGGCGCTGCAGGGCTGGGCCGGCCTGGCGCGGGTGGTGCGCGGCAAGCTGCTGGAGTTGCGCGAGGAGGACTTCGTGATGGCGGCGCGCATCGCCGGGCAGGGCGCCGGCGACATCATCCGCCGCCACCTGCTGCCGTCGTTCATGAGCTACCTGATCGTGAACATCACGCTGGCGATCCCCGGCATGATCCTGGGGGAGACGGCGCTGAGCTTTCTGGGGCTGGGGCTGCGGCCGCCGGTGGTGAGCTGGGGCGTGCTGCTCAAGGACGCCCAGAACTTCCGTACCGTGGCGATCCATCCGTGGCTGCTCATTCCGGGCATCTTCGTCATCGTGACGGTGCTGATGTTCAACTTCCTGGGCGACGGGCTGCGCGACGCGGCGGACCCCTACACGAGTGAGGAACGCAAGGAATGAGCGGGTACATCATTCGCCGCGTCGCCTACACGGTCACCGTGCTGATCGCGGTCTCGATCTTCGGCTTCATCATCATCGAGCTGCCGCCGGGGGACTTCGTGTCCACCAAGGTGGCGCAGCTCGAGGCGACCGGCCAGCGCGTCAACCAGGAGATGGTGGATGCGCTGCGCCTGCAGTACGGGCTCGACAAGCCGGTATACCTGCGCTACCTGACCTGGATGCGGCGGCTGGTGAGCGGCAGCCCGGGCATGTCGCTGGACTGGAACCGGCCGGTCTTGGAGCTGATCCTGGAACGGCTGCCGCTCACCATCCTGCTGACGGGGGCGACGCTGATCTTCACCTACCTGGTGGCGATACCGATCGGCATCTACTCCGCCACGCACCAGTACTCGCTCGGTGACTACACCTTCACCGCGCTGGGGTTCATCGGCCTGGCGACCCCCAACTTCCTGCTCGCCCTGATCCTCATGTACCTGCTGTTCAAGCTGTTCGGGATCTCCATCGGCGGACTGTTCTCACTGGAGTACGCGCGCGCCGAGTGGAGCCTCGCCAAGCTGCTCGACATGCTCGGTCACCTGATAGCTCCGGTCGTCGTCATCGGCACCGCCGGCACCGCCTGGCTGATCCGGGTGATGCGCGCCTCGCTGCTCGACGAGCTGCGCAAGCAGTACGTGATCACCGCCCGCGCCAAGGGCGTCGGCGAAGGCTCCCTGCTGTTCAAGTACCCGGTGCGCATCGCCGTGAATCCGATCGTGAGCACCGTGGGATGGCTGCTGCCGGTGATCGTGTCCGGCGAGGTGATCACCGCGCTGGTGCTGAGCCTGCCGACCACCGGGCCGCTGCTGCTGCGCGCGCTGCAAGCTCAGGACATGTACCTGGCGGCCACCATCGTGATCTTCCTGACCGTGCTGACGGTCATCGGCACGCTGCTGTCCGACCTGCTGCTGGCCTGGCTCGACCCGCGCATCCGCTTCGAGGCGCAGGCGGGCGCCTGACCCGGCCCGCCGGCCGGCTCAGGGATACTCGAAGTCTTCGATGGCGTAGATCTGCGGCAGCCCCGACTCGTCCGAGTTGAACAGCACCACGCTGCCGTCCGGCGACTGGAACGGATGCGGGTGGGTGTGCTGCGACTGCCCGAACGACGAGCGCGGGTGGAGCAGGTAGCTGGTCCGCAGCACCGCGTCGGGCTCGTCCGGCAGCACGCCGACGTAGATCACGCAGTCCGCGTGGCGGCCGCGGTAGCCGAAGGTGTCGGAGACGAACTTCGTCCCCGTCGGGTCGAACGCGAAGTGGCAGGAGTCCTCGCGCTCCATCGAGCGGCTGATGCGGTTGCGCGTGGCTCCCGGAATCAGGCGTCCGTGGTGCATGGTGCCGGGCTCGGCGCGGACCGCCGTGGCCTCCAGCAGCGGATACCGTTCCTCGCTCTCGACGGCCATGCTCGCCACCACCGACATCTGCTCGCCACGCCACGCCTGGTGCCCCTGGCACGTCTCGACGCCGTCACGGCCGAACGCGTAGCAGCGGAAGTCGCTGCCGTCGTCGCGGATCACGTGCACGTCGGCGCCCTTGCCGCCGGCCAGGGTGACGATGTCGCCCAGCTCGTCCACGTCGCAGCCGTGGTTGTCCTGCAGGAGGATGTCGTGGCTCTCCTCCGGGTCCTTCGAGCGGGAGTACTGGTGGTGGATGTTGCAGAAGCTCTGGCCTTCGAAGATGAGCGAGACGGCGGCGCGCTCGACGTCGAACACCACCAGTCCCCACGGGGCGTTGTGGGTGCGGCCGTCACCGAGGTAGCCGGCCATGCACAGGCGCTCGCCGTCGGAGGAGATGCTGCTGGTGCCGTAGAGCAGGCTCAGGTGGCGGCCGGCTTCCGGCAGCGGGCCGTCGAACCTGGCCAGGGTCTCGCGCTGGAAGGAGTCGAGGTCCACGCGCTTGATCGCCCACCAGCCGCCGCCCGCGCGGGTGCGGTCGATGAAGTAGTACATGTAGCGCCCGTCCGGGGACACGCTGGGGCCGATGGCGCCCTCCTCGTCGGTGAGCTGGACGAACGAGTAGCCGTCCTCGATGTCGCACAGCAGGTACTCGCGCCGGCTGCTGCGGGTATCGACGTCGGCCGGATCGAGGAAGCGCTGGAACACGAAGCGCCGGGAGTCGGGCGTGAACACCCGCGCCTCCATGTAGATGTGGCTGTGCGGGCGCTCGGCGTCGGCGCTGATCTGCGTGACCCGCAGCCCTTTCGGGGAGCGCTCGCCGAGCAGGTCGGGACGCTCGCGGCGGTGGCGATAGACCTCGGTATTGACGCGGCTCTCCATGGCGCAACGGTAGCGCCGAGCTTGACAGCCCGCAATGTGCGCTCAAAGATGGCCGTCTAACCCTGCGCTCTGGAGGTCCGAGATGAGGAAGACGCTCGCCCTGTTGTCGGGAGTGATGCTGATCGCGTCGTTCGCCGCCTACGCCGACACGTACCACGAGGCCCCGATGCTCGCCGCACTGGTTTCCGAGGGCAGCCTGCCCCCGGTCGACGACCGGCTGCCGGAGGTGCCGCAGGTGGTGGAACCGCAGGCCAGCCTGGGACAGACCATCGGCGAGTACGGCGGCACCGCCAACGTCCTGCATCTGCGGCCCGACCTGACCCGAGACGGCTGGTACATGGCCGGCACCGATCCGTTCCTGCGCATCGACTTCGACGAGAGCACCATCGTCACCAACATGCCCGAGTCGTACGAGCTGTCCGCCGACGGCATGACCTTCACCTTCAAGCTGCGCGCGGGGATGAAGTGGTCGGACGGCGAGCCGATGGGGCTGCACGACATCGAGTTCTGGCACACCGACATCCTGCAGAACGAGAGCCTCACCCCCAGCGTTCCGGGGGGGTTCGCTCCCGGCGGCGAGGTACTGCGCTTCGAGGCGGTGGACGACACGACGGCGCGGTTTCACTTCAGCGCCCCGCACCCGCTGTTCACGACCCAGCTCGTCGGCTGGTGGGGAGGCGTGCTGACGCCGCCGAGCCACTACCTGAAGCAGTTCCACATCGCCCACAACAGCGATGCCGACGACGTGGCCAAGGAGGCCGGCTTCGACGCCTGGCACCAGTACTTCAACGACCGCAACCATCACTTCATCGGCTTCCCGATGAAGCCCGATCTGCCCACGCTCAACCCGTACACCCAGACCCGCAAGGAGACCGACCTGCTGGTCTACGAGCGGAACCCGTACTACTGGAAGGTCGACAGCGCAGGCAATCAGCTCCCCTACATCGACCGCATCGTGAGCCGGCGGCTGGAGGACCTGGAGGTGTACTACGGCAAGATCATCAGCGGTGAAGCCGACTTCGCCGCCGCCGAGGGACACACCGTCAACTTCCAGCAGTTCCCGATGTTCAAGGAGAACGAGGCGGGCGGCCAGTACCGGGTGTTCCTGTGGCAGTACACCAACCAGAGCTCGCCCACGCTGATGGTCAACCAGACCCTGGAAGGGGACGACGTGCTGCGTGACCTGTTCCGCGAGGTGAACTTCCGCCGCGCGCTGTCGCTGGCGATCGACCGCCACGAGATCAACGAGGTGCTGTACTTCGGCCGCGCCAAGCCGACCCAGATCAACGCGCTGTCCACCTCCAAGTACTACAACCCGGACTACGACGACTCGTGGGCGCAGTACGATCCGGACCTGGCCAACCAGATGCTGGACGAGCTCGGCCTGGAGTGGGACCGGAACAACGAATTCCGCCTGCGCCCGGACGGCGAGCGGCTGGCGTGGACGTTCCTCACCGCGTCGATTCAGCCCGCGCTCGAGGAGCTGATCAAGGAGTACTGGGCCGCCATCGGGGTGGACCTGTCGATCAACGTGCTGAACATCGAGCTGTATCGCGAGCGGGTGCGCGCCAACGACCTGCAGATGGGCGCCTGGGGACACGACGGGTCCTCGGACTTCCTGATCTTCAACGATCCCTACAACCTCATCCCCACGCCGAGCACCGGCAACGCGTGGAGCCAGTTGTGGGCCAAGTGGCTGGCCTCCGGCGGCGAGCAGGGCGAGGAGCCGCCCGCGGACGTCGTGCAGATGTACGACAACTGGCAGCAGCTCAAGGCCACGGTCGACGAAGCGGAGAGCATCCGCCTGGGCAGGGAGATCCTGACCTGGGTGTCGGAGAACCTGCCGGTGATCGGCACGGTCGGATACTTCCCGACCGTGTTCATCATCAAGGACAACCTGATGAACGTGCCGGAGACCTTCCTGTACGGCTGGGACATGCTGTACACGTTCCCGGCCCATCCCGAGTTGTTCTACCTGCAGCATCCGCTGCAGTCGCACCAGATGTAGACACGCGCGCTGCGGGTGCCGGGGCCGTTCGCGTCCCGGCGCCGCGGTGGCGCGCCCGCGGAGGCTCCCGGTGAAGACCCGAGTGATCAGACGCGACGGCTACGAGAACGGCGCCGCCCTGGCCCGGGCGTGGCAGGAGGACGGCCTGATCCCGGCGCCGCACGGCGAGGTGTTCGAGTTCTACCGCCTGGTCGACAAGGAGGCGGTGGAGCGGCTCGGCGACGAGGAGGGCATGCAGGGTCCGGAGCTGAACCTGCTGGAACCGTTCGCCAGGCACGCGCGCCTCGCGGGCCGCGAGCGGGACGTTGAACGGGTTCGGGAGTGGACGGAGCCGCGGCTGCTCGATGCCGTGGGCGACATCCACCGCGAGCGTCTGGCGGAGCCGTTCGACCCGCACCGCTATCCGGAGATGCAGGGACTGGCGCAGTTCCAGGACCGCGAGGCGAAGGGGATCGCCGACGTCTTCGGCACCGACTTCCGGCGCATCCTGTTGTGCCAGGACCAGTACCGGCGGCTGGTCTACCTGCGCGTCTCGGGCGAAGCCGAGTCCGCCCCGGCGGACGCCGGAAGCTGCACCAGCGTCATCTTCAAGGAGAGCCCCGTGGGCCCGATCGTGGGCCGCAACATGGACTCCGGGATCGGTTCGGTCGCGGGCCTGCAGGGCTTCGGCGATCCGGTGATGTTCCGCTTTCCGGAGGAGATGGGCCACAGCTACATGGGCACGGCGCTGGCCGTGAACGAGCACGGCCTGACGATCCAGGGATCGAGCATCGCCTACGCCCATGAGCCGACCGACGCCGGCTTCTGGGTCGACATCGGCCCGCTGGTGCTGCGCTGCTGCAGCACCACGGCGGAGGCGCTGGACCTGATCGACCGCTACAGCACGATGACGGGACCGAGCAACCTGGTGATGATCGACGGCGCAGGCGACGGGGCCGCGGTGGAGAAGAGCAAGAACACCTACGCGGTGCGGCGCACCGACACGCCGTGGATCTTCACCACCGACGGCGTGGCCGTGGAGGAGAAGACCGCGGCCATCCAGGGACAGACGCCGCTGCACGAGTTCCACGTCGCCCGCCACCGCCTGATCGAGCGGCTGCTGCGCGAGCACGAGTCCAACCCGAGCGTGGAGGCGATGCGCCGCATCATGCGCGACCACACGCCGCCGTCGCCGGTGTGCAAGCACCTCGACCAGATGCCGGAGGACTATCCGCTGGCCACGCTGTACAGCTTCCTCCTGGTGCCCCGCACCGGGGAGTACTACTTCTGGGTCACGCGCCCGGGACCCGAGTACCCCTGCACCTTCGAGCCCATCCCGCACCACTTCTCGTTCGAGTAGCCGCCCCCGGGGACGTCTACTCCCAGTGCCGGATCATCTCGATCTCCGGACTCGAGGTGGTGTAGAGCGGAAGCTCCGGAGTGTGCACCTTGGACGACTGGGTGACGGCAAACAGGATCAGGTCGGCCACGTCTTCCGGTTGCCCGAGCTGCGACAGCTCGTCCCGATGGTGGTCGCGGCGCATCTTCGTGTCCATCGGACCCGGCTCCACGAGGGTGGCCTTCACGCCGTGCGGGCGCCCCTCCAGCCCGGTGATGCCGGTGAATCCCCGCACGCCGAACTTGGCAGCGCCGTAGGCGCCGTACTTGGCTACCGGGTACCTGCCGGCAAGCGAGGAGACGTTGACGATGTGGCCGCGGCCGCGCTCGCACATGTGACCGAACACCGCCTGGGTGCACAGGAACACCGCCTTGAGGTTGACGGCGATGTTGCGGTCCCAGAGCTCCTCGGTGATGTTCGGTATCGGTGAGGTGCCGGCCACGCCGGCGTTGTTGACCAGGATGTCGACCGTGCCGAAGCGGTCGATGGTCTGCGCCACCATCGCCTGCACCGCCGCCTGGTCGGCGACGTCCGTGGGGACGGCGAGCGCCTGGCGGCCGAGCGCGCGAATCTCCTCGGCCACGGCCTCGATCTCCGCGGCGGTCCGCGCCGCCAGCGTTACGGCGGCCCCTTCGCGGGCCAGCGCCAGCGCGGTCGCACGGCCGATGCCGCGGCCGGCGCCGGTGACGATGGCGGTCTGGTTCTGCAGTCTCACGCGTTGGCTCCTGCGTTGGCTCCCGCCTTGATCCGACCGATGTCGAACGCCGTATAACGGTCCTCGAGCGTGTCGCCCAGCTTCTGGGTTTCCGCCCAGCGGTCCCAGGTGGTCTTCATCCACTCGTGCGGCAGTGCCTCACGCACGGCGGGATCGAGTTGCCAGGCATTGCGCACGTCCGCCACCGACGGATCGCCGGTGAACGGGCCCGGCCACCTCGACCACCCGATCGCAAGGGTGTTCCGTTCACGCTCGGGGACGGTGTGCCCGGTGTGGATCGTGGCTCCGTTGCGGACGAGCGCCTCCCCCGGCTTGAGCCGGATCGCGACCTGCCCGGGCAACGGATCCACCCCGTTCCAACTGGGCGTGTGCGGCACACCCTGCTCCTTCATCTCGCGTGGCAGGAGCACGTCATGCTCGAACGGCGTGCGCCATCGCCGGTGGCTGCCCGGTATCAACTCGTGGCATTCGTCGTCCACCAGCGCCAGGAAGATGCTCACGCCGCTCCGTTCCGTGATCGACTTCTCGTTCTTCTCCTGGATCTCCTTCCAGCGGATTCTCTCGATCGCCTCGGAATACGCCTCGGGCCCCTCGCCGCGGACCTCGCGCTGGGCGAAGTAGCTTTCCCCGGTGCCCCACCAGGTCACGTCCCGGTGCCAACTGGGCCCGTTTTCCCGCACGCGGGGATTGCACCACAGCAGCATCGGGCTCATCACCATGTCCTCGGGGCCGAGCCCGTCACACCAGGCGGCGACGAAGTCCAGGAACTCGTCGGAACCGAGGAACTCGGCAAAGCCGGGCTCCCCGAACGCGGGATGGATGATGCCCCGGATCGCCCACGGCTCATCGTCGCCGGTACGGTGCACGTAGCCCTTCGAGCAATCGATCGTGCGGTAGCCGTTGGCGGGCGCACACGCCTCGGTGACCCGGCGGCCTGCCTCGCGCAGGATCGGGATCCAGGGGCTGTCGACGAAGTCGGTGACGATGACGAATCCGTGCTCCCGCAGGTGTTCCAGGCGCTCGGGTGTGGCTCCAGGTGCGGCAAGCTCGGGCTTCGCGTCGGCAAACGCCGTGGCCCGATAGGTGCCCGCCGCTGGTGATCGTGCTGCGTTCATTTTCGTTCCTCCTGTTCCAGGGTCGGAGTCTCAGCGGAACTCGGCGTCCAGGATGGCTTGCGCCTCGCCGGCGGGGACGTAGAGGAAGTAGAGCTTGACCGGTTCGTCGCCGGTGTTGACGAACTGGTGGAAGGTGCCGGGCGGGGTGTAGACCACGGTGCCCGGGCCGGTGGGGTACTCGCGGTCGCCGACGATGGCGCGGCCGCGGCCGGCGAAGAACAGCCACACCTCGGCCGCGGTCGGATGGTTGTGGCGGGTGCCCTCGCCGTGCGGCGGCACCTCGGTGATGCCGACCGAGAAGTCCTCCAGGCCGTCCTGGAGCAGCGGCGAGAGCAGCACCTTGACGGTGCGGACGGCCGGCGCCGGCGTGGTCAGGCCGACGCCCTGGCCGATGTCGGTGACGATCGGCTGACCGGCCACCTTACGACGATCCTTCGGACGGGCCGTCCGGGATGGTGACCTGCGTGAACGCGAAATCCGGACCCTTGGTGTGGCTGACGCCCAGGCCGGTGCCCCAGTCATAGGGAGGGCCGCCGGCGCGTGCCTCCGCCCACGCCTTGAGCGGCACGGTGTCCCAGTCGTCGGAGAACCAGTACTGGGAGCTGGGATTGTTGACCGGGTCGCTGCCGAGCGGGTGGCCCAGGTTGCCCATCGCCCCCAGGAGCTGCCGGCGCACCGGTGAGCTGCGCGCGATGAGCCCGGCGTCCTGCTCCAGGTGGCCGCTCGGCCGGACCCAGCGCGGCGTGTAGCTCACGTAGATGGCCTTGCGCTCGGTCTGCGACAGGTTGGGCGTCACGCTGTGCAGCAGGGTCGGCCGCCACAGCATCACGCTGCCGGCCGGCACCTTGACGGCGACGATGTCGGCCGGGTCCAGCCACTCCTCGAAGGTCGCGCGCTGCTCGCGCGACCAGCGGTAGCTGCCGGGCACCACCAGGATGGTGCTGTGGCCGGGCTCGGTGTGGTCGGAGATGTACCAGCCGACCTTGAAGTCCAACAGCGGCAGCGTGCCGTCCACGGTGGTCCCGCAGAACTCCTCCTCGTAATCGAAGTGCCAGCCCAGGGACAGGACGTCGGGATCGCTTCCGTCCGGCCTGGGCGGCTCGCACTGCGTGACGCTGTCGCGGTTGTGGATGTTCCAGCCGTAGGCGTCGACCACCAGCTCCAGGATCGCCGGGTGGTCCATGAGGTCGAGGAGCTTCGGATGGCGGATCATGCCGTTGCGCAGCGCCACCTTGTCGCCGGGACCCAGGCCGCGCTCCGCGCGCACCTCGGCGGCGACCTGGTCCATCGCCGCGGACACGGCGGCCGTCTCGTCGGCGCTGAGCAGATTCTCGACGACGAAGTACCCCTTGCGCTCGAGGTCGTCCTTCTGCTGGCCGGTCATCGCGATCGCCATGTGAACCTCCGTGTCATCGCGGCAGGACGACCCGCCGCTCGTCGATGTCGGCGACGCTCGTGCAGCCGCACATCGCCATCGCCTTGTCGAACTCGGACTTGAGAATCTGGAGCATGGTGCGCACGCCGGCCTCGCCGTCGATCGCCAGCCCCCAGAAGACCGGCCGGCCGACCATGACCGCGCGGGCGCCGAGCGCCAGCGCCTTGAGCACGTCGGTGCCGCGGCGCACGCCGGAGTCCAGGTAGACCTCGGCGCGGTCGCCCACCGCGGCGACGATCTCGGGCAGCACCTCGATCGACGCCTGCATGCCGTCGAAGGTGCGCCCGCCGTGGTTGGAGACGACCACGGCGTCGGCGCCGTGATGGACGGCGAGCAGCGCGTCCTCGCCGGTCATCACCTCCTTGACGATCAGCGGCAGCCCGGTGAGCCCCTTCAGCCACTCCAGCCGCGTGCCGTCCAGCGGCGGGTAGGAGACGCCGTCCAGGTTCTCCATCATGTCGGCCAGGTCGGGCCGGTCGGCCAAGTCCGCCCACTTGCCCACGTAGCTCTGGATGGGCGCGTCGTGGCTGGGGGAGAAGCCGCGCACGTCCGGCTCCCGGTCGCCCATGCCGGGTCCGGCGATGGTGATGCAGACCGCGTCCACGCCGGCCTCCATGGCGCGGCCGATCAGGTATTCGGTGACCTCGTCCGGGTAGTGCTTGATGCCGTACCAGAGCGGGCCGGTGGTCGCCTTGCGCACCTCGGCGACCGTCTTGCCGGCGCCGGCGCGCAGGGTCATCACCGTCCGGTGAGCGCTGCAGGCGCGCGCGGTGGCCACGTCGCCGTCGGGATGCGCCCACACCTGCGTGCCGGCCGGCGGCACCATTACGGGGAAGGAGATGCGGTGGCCGAGCACGGCGGTGGACAGGTCGCGGCTGCTGACGTCGGTCAGCAGGCGGGGGCGGATGGCGATCGCGTCGAAGGCGTCCCGGTTGCGGCGCATGGTGATCTCGTCGCCCACGCCGCCGGCGACGATGTCCCGGTAGTCGGTCGCCAGGCGCTCCTCGGCCAGCCGCTCCAGGTCGTACAGGGTGAGCGGATGGTAGAAGCGCTTCATCGCGGTTACCGCGCCACGACCTGCCGGGTGCCGGTGTCGGAGGCGCGCTCCAGCGCGTCGATCAGGCGGTGCAGGTCGAGGGCGAAGTCGAAGTCGGGCTCCGCGGGGGTGCCCGAACGGATCGCCTCGGCGTAGTGGCTCCAGATCTGCGCCACGCCGAACGGGCGGTCGCGCTCGCGCCTGTGCAGCACGCGGGTGAGCCGGTCCGGGATCGGCATCTCGGTCAGCCGCTCGTCACCGCGGCCGCCGACCATGAGCTTCAGATCCGCGAAGCGTTCGTCGGCGTGGATCAACGCTGTCTTCTCGCGGCCGTAGATCTCGAACCGGTAGCCACTGGGGTGCCATGGAACGCTGTGCTCGTAGGCCAGCACGGCCGCGCCGGCTTCGGTCGAGCCCTGCATGAACACCGTGTCCGGCGCGGTGGCGTCGATCGTCCGGCCGGTGTCCTGCTCCAGCCACCGCGGCGCCTGCGTGCGCCACACGCCCGACACTTCGCGGATCGGTCCGAAGCAGTGGTAGACGGGCTCGATCAGGTGGCCGAAGCCGATGGTGCCGTTGTGCGCGCCGTTCCTGGCATCGGCGCGCCAGCTCGCCGGCGACTCCTTGTCGAGCAGGCCGCCGCCGCAGGAGCCGATCTGGATGGCCAGCACCTCGCCGAAGAAACCGTCGTCGGCCAGTTCCTTGAGCCGGCGGTAGATGGGGGTGTGCCGCCCCTGCAGGCCGATGATCGACGTGCCCGGCGCCGTGCGCGCGGCGGCCGCCATTTCTTCCGCCTCGGCCAAGTTGGCGCCCAGCGGCCACTCGGTGTAGACGTGCTTGCCGGCTGCCAGCGCCGCCATGGTCGGCCCGTGGTGGCGGGGAGCGCGCACCGACACCACGACCACCTCCACGTCCTCGCAGGCGACCAGCTCGCGGTAGTCGGCGAAGTGGTGGCGGGCGCCGTAGATCCGCGCCGACTCGCGCGCGGTCTCGGAGCGGGTGGTGCAGACGGCCACCAGCTCCAGCTCCTCCGGCATGGCCAGGATCGCCGGCAGGTGGCCGCGCTTGGCCCAGCTCTGCGTGGGGTTGGCGCCGATCACGCCGATGCGCAACCGGTCGGCCATCAGGCCGCCGCCTCGGCGAGCGCGATGCGGTGCAGGTTCCTGGCGCGCTCGTCACCGAACCACAGGTGGCCGTCGGCCCAGGTGAGTCCGTGCGGCTCGGTGCCGTCCGGGGACGGCGCGGCAGCGAGCACCTCGCCCGTGTCGGCGTCGATCCGGTGGATGGTGCGGCTGTCGGTATCGGCGCTCCACAGCTCGCCGGCCCGCCACTCCAGCCCGTGCGGGCGGGTGCCGGGCGATGGGAAGCCGCCGGTGACGCGGCCGTCTGCCGGGTCCACCCGGTAGAAGCGGTCGGTGACCGGGCAGCTCGTCCAGAGGTGCGACCCGTCCCAGGTGACGCCGTGGCACTTCGGCGCCGGAGCCGGGATCGAGCGGCGCACCGCGCCGCCGGCGGGGTCCAGCGCGTACAGCTTCAGGTGGTACGGGACGGACACCCAGAGCAGGGAGCCGTCCCACGCCAGGCCGGCCGGAATGCTGTCGACCGGACGGAAGGAGCGCACCGACTTCCCCGTCGCGGGCTCGATGCGGTCGATGACGAAGCTGTCGCAGTCACAGCTCCAGAGGTGCGATCCGTCCCACGTCAGCCCGTTGGGGCCGCCGGAGCCGCCGATCGGCAGGGTCCGGGCAATCGTGGCCCGGAGCTGCACCACGCCCGTGCGCGAGGAGGCTTCCGGATGTGCCGCGGAAGCGGGAAGGCCGGCAGCCTCCGAGGGGGGAAGGTGGGGATGGGCCACGAGCGGAGCCGAAGGCGACGGTCGTGGGGCGCTCAGCCGCGCAGGCGTGCGAGCAGGACGCTGCGGAGCTGGCCGGCGACGATCCGTTCCTCGCCCTCGGACAGCACGTGCGGGCCGACGAACACCTCGCGCTCGCCCTCCGATCCCACCAGGATGCGCGGCGAGCCCTTGTCGAGGTCTTCGACGATCTGTTCGGCGGTGGCCGGGAACTCCTCGCCCAGGGTGATGAACAGCCGCACCAACTGGTAGTTGCCGTACGGGACCGGCTCCGACGAGACGTGCGGGATGTCGGCAAGCTGCTCCTGGATGACCCCCATGCGGCGGTGGTACTCGGCCAGGCGAGCCTCGTGGTCGGTGTTGAACCAGACGTCCAGCGCGACCGCCAGGGCCACCACCTGCTGCCGGTCCAGCTTCATGCCGCGCCCGAAGGCGTAGCCGCTGCCGACCGGGACCTCGTCGTTGGCGATGCTGCCGGAGAAGTCCAGCTTGCGCAGCGGATCGATGTACTTCCTGCGGCCGGTGACCATGCCGGTCGAGTGCGAGCTGCCGAAGTACTTGCCGCCGAAGCAGACCAAGTCGGCCGCCTGCGCGATCCAGCGGAAGTGCTCCAGCGGGTAGATCTGGGCGGCGGCGTCGACGATCACCGGCACGTCGTGGCGCCGGCCGATGGCGACCACGTCCTCCAGGGGAAGGTCGCCGGTGCGCGGCGGGAACAGGTAGCCGGCCGGTTGCGAGAAGGGGTGGGCGATGGCGACGGTGTCCTCGCCGATGGCCGCCTCCAGCTCCTCGGCGGTGCAGCCGTCGTCGCGGCCGACCGGCACCAGCCGGCCGCCGGCGAAGGTGAAGCAGGGCTGCACCCAGTAGCGGTGCTGGCGCTGGATCAGGACCTGGTCATTCCTGCCGGTGGTGTTCGGCAGGCGCGCCATCTTGACGCCGTCGTCGCGGGTCATGGCGATCGCGGAGCTCAGGATGATCGCGGCCGCGCAGCCGGAGGTGGGGTGCGCGGTCTCGCAGCCGAGCAGGGCGGCGATGTAGTCGCCGGTCTTGCTCATGAGGTCGGCCATGTCCGTCCAGCCCCGGCCGGCCTCGTCCATCGCGGCGCGGACCACCGCCGACGGCGAGGAGCCGCCGAACGCGGTCGAGTTGCTGCGCGCGTTGAGAATCGGCACGACGCCGAGCTTCTGGTAGACGCCGCCCTCGGCGAGGCGCGGCAGGCCGTTGGCACCTGATGCAGACATGGCGGTCAGGGTATCCAAGCCCTCGCCGCAGGTCCATGCGCCGGCCGTCGGACCTGGGCGTGGGTGTCTGCGTGAAGCGCGGCAGCACGCTGGCGAGGTGTATCATGGACCGCCGTGAGGATCTTCCGCATCCAGCCGGACGAGACGTTCCGCGAGTACAGCCAAACGCCGTTTCAGGCCGATCACGAAGAGGAAGTGATCGAGCGCTGGCTCGAATCCAACTCGCAGACGATCCTGGAGGACGGCGGCGTGGCGATCATCGGCCGGCAGGTACCGACAAACCTCGGCGGCAGGATCGATCTGATCGGCCTGGACCGCGCCGGGAATGTCGTGGTGATCGAACTGAAGCGCGACCGGACGCCACGCGACACCATCGCTCAAGCCCTCGAGTACGCGTCCTCCGTCGCGCGCCTGGATGTCGACCACTTGCAGGACATCCTGCGTTCGTATCAGAGCGACGAGACGATGGACCTTGCCGAGTTTCACCGCGAGTCCTTTCGACTTGTGGCGACGGATGCAGTGGCGTTCAACAAGAATCAACACATCGTCGTCGCGGGTCAGAACGTGACGGCAGAGATCCGGCAGACGGCGGCGTTTCTGCGCGGGAAAGGCATCGCGGTCACGTGCGTGGAGTTCGCCTACTTCCAGGCCGAGGACGGCAGCCGTCTGTTGTCTCAGGAGATCGTCGTCGGCAGGGAGTCCGACCGTCCGCCCGGCGCCGCGTCCAGCGCATCGTCCAAAGCGTCCGAAGAGACGTTTCTCGCCTCAGTCGACGACCACGGGAGGGCGTTCTATTCTCGACTCCTGGAGCTCGCGAAGAGGAAGTCGATGCCCGTCGAATGGGGAGTGAAGGGTTTCTCCCTGAATGTAGACGTCGGGGGCGAGAAAGTCGTTGTCTGCACTGGTTACCCACCCGACGCGGTAGGCAAGGGGCAGACTCTCCGCACTGCTTTACGTGACAAAGGGGGAGCCGGAGACAAGACCGCGGTGCCGGAATCTGAACTTCAAGCGCTTCACGAGCAGGCGTTCGCGACCGGACTGTTCACTGCTGCGGGGCAGCAGCTCAAGTGCCCGACCGATCGTGCTTTGACGGAGACCCAGATGAGTGCTCTTCTGGCTTGGTGCGAAGCGGTGGAGCAGGCAGTACGGAAACACGGTCTGCGCTGACTCTGGCTGCCTCGCGACTACGGCTGCTCGACGTCTCGCCCCTCGGGAGCCCGGGAGCTGGCGGGTGGGTGCCCCTCATCGATCCAACGCCCCGGAGCGAACCATCTGAGTCAGCATGGGCGGGGGCAGGCCGATCGTCGAGGTGTCGCCACCGGCGGGCTCGCCTGCCATGATCGCCGCATGAAAGCGTCGCACATCACCGCTCCCGGCCGGGTGTCGGTCGTCGACGCGGAGGAGCCGCAGCCACAGGCCGACCATGCCGTGGTGAGGGCAGAGATCGTCTCCATCTGCGGCAGCGACCTGAAGGCGGTGTACAGCCTGCCGGCGGACGAGTACCCCCTGGTGCCGGGGCGCAGCGGGCACGAGGTGATCGGCGTCATCGAGGACGTTTCCCACGGCTCCAAGGTGGTGTTCCCGTTCGAGGCGGGCGAGCGTGTGCTTGCCCTGCCGGCCGGCCAGGCCGGAATGGCGGAGCGCTTCCTGGCGCCGGTCGATCGCGTGTTCCGGATCCCGGAGCATCCGATTCAGGAGATGGTGATGGCGCAGCCGCTGGCCACCGTGATCAGCGGCGCGCAGAAGCTCACCAACGTGATCGCCGGCGACGTGGTGGTGATCGGCCAGGGCGGCATCGGCCTGATGTTCGACACCCTGCTGCGCCGCATGGGTGCGCGGCGCGTGGTCGGCGTCGAGCTGATGCCGGCGCGCCGTCAGGTAGCCGAGCGCTTCGGCGCCACCCACGTCGTCGACGGCGCGGCCGGCGACGTGGCCGACCGGATCGTGGATGCCCTCGACGGCGGGCTGGCCGACACCGTGATCGACGCAACGGGCGAGCCTGCGGCGATCAACCTGTGCGCGCGGGTGGTGCGCAGCCGGGGCGAGATCCTGTTCTTCGGCGGCCTGAAGCAGAGGACGTTCACGTTCGACTTCTTCTCGTTCCACGGCAGGCAGCCGGAGACCCGTTTCTCCGGCGCGGGCGGCAGGCCGCTGTTCGAGCTGGCGATCAACCTGATCGCGCGTGGCGACGTCCCCGTGGACGGCATCATCACCCACCGCTTCCCGCTGGCGGAGGTGGCACAGGCGTACGACACCGCGCACACCCGCGCCCGCAATTGCATCCGCGTGGCCGTCGAGCCGGACTGACCGTTGGATTCGTCGTGAAGGAGTCTCACGAGATCCGCGATGCCATTCATGGCTTCGTTCGGCTAACGACCCGTGAGAGACGACTGATCGACTCCCCCGCGATCCAGCGATTGAGACACGTGCATCAGCTCGCCACGACATTCATGGTATATCCGGGTGCCACGCATTCCCGCTTCGAGCACTCGTTGGGTGTTGCCGATCTTGCTACACGGATTTTCGATGTGGTCGTCCGCGAAGACAATCTGCGCCCAGTCCAGGATCGCCTTGGCATGGACAGAGAAGCGATCGACTATTGGCGCAGGGTTCTCCGTATCGCAGCGCTGTGCCATGATACCGGGCACTTGCCATTCTCGCATGCGGCCGAGTACGATCTCCTACCGTCCGGCTGGAATCACGAGCGACTCACGAGCGCACTCATATACGAGGGACCTCTGGCCGATGAAATCCAGACGATGAGCCCGCCCGTGGACCTGATAGATGTAGCAAAGGTGGCGCTCAGCCCTGACAAACTCAGCCCGGAAGAAGCCGAAACGATTACGGATTGGGAAGCGATTGTGTCAGAGATTCTTTCAGGCTCGGTGTTCGGAGCTGATAGAATGGACTATCTCCTCAGAGATTCCCACCATACGGGGGTCGAGTACGGACGATTCGATCAACACCGTCTGATTGACACGATCCGAATCCTCCCGGCTCCGCCAGCCGACGATCGTCAGAGTCGGTCGTCCGAGCTGACGTTGGGAGTGGAGGCTGGTGGGCTGCAGACCGCGGAGTCACTCCTGCTCGCAAGGTATTTCATGTTCAAGCAGGTATATTATCATCGCGTCAGACGCATCTATGATCTGCACCTGATGGACTTCCTGAAGGCTTGGCTCCCTGGAGGTCGGTTCGCGACGGATATAGCCTCGCATCTGGCGCTATCGGATCCCAAGGTGATCTCCGCGATTCAGGATGCCGCTGCGGATGCTGAGTTGCCCGGTCATGATGCTGCCCACAGGATGTTGACCAGGCGCCACTATCGACGAGTGTACGAACCACGGCCGGCCGACATGCGTGTCACGTCAGATCCGGGGTTGGCAGTACACGAAGCGCTATGTTCCGAGCTCGGTGCGGAGAATGTCAAACGCGACGTCAGCCACGATGTTGGAGGGATCGGTTCTGACTTCCCGGTCGGGCTGGAGGGAGGCGAAACCGCGTCTGCTCTTTCGGTTTCTCAGGTTCTACAACTGCAACTCCCGATGGGATTTGACGTAGTGTATGTGAAGCCGGAAATGGCGGAACACGCGCGGAATTACTTGGGCGTAAATGTCAGTACTATCCTTGAAAAACATGCATCTATGGAGGGGAAGAAAGATGAATGCTGAGTTCAGGACCGCGGTGATGGGTGAGTTGATCGCCGGGCTGAGAGCCGCTGGGAGCTGGTGCGGAGAGACACACGTGCAGAAGAGCATCTACGTTCTTCAGGTTGGTCTGCATGTGCCTCTGAGGTATGATTACATTCTCTATAAACATGGCCCGTACTCATTCGAGCTCAAATCGGAGATGGCGGGACTGATCGGACGGGGACTGTTGAGGCAAGAGTTCTCATCGCCTCCGTACGGCCCCCGTCTGGTAGGTACGGATGTGATGGAGACGCATCGCAGTCGATATGCCGGCAAGGTTGGGGAACACTCGGCAGCGATCCAACAGGTCGCGCAGTTTTTCGGGGACCGCGGGGTAGCGGAGTTGGAAGTGCTGTCGACAGCACTCTACGTGACCGTGTCACAAAGAGGTGATACCGCAGAGAAGCGCGCGGAACGCATTCACGGATTGAAGCCTCACGTGTCGCTGAAGACGGCGCTTGGTGCTGTTAGGAAGCTCGATGCGTCCGCCGTGTTGGCTTGAGGCGTCGGGGTGACCGAGTCAGGCGGACGTCGTGCTCTCGATGAAAGAGTTGTGTAAGGAGTCATCATGATCGAGATCCCGGTCGCGCAGCCCAAGAACGGCGTCACGCTGGAGGACTACGGCATCGTCCTGCCTGCCGTGGTACGGGAGCTGATAGCGTACGTGCTGCTTTCGGAGGACGAGATTCAGCGCAGGGTGGACGAGCTTGCGGAGGAGATCGGCAGGATCTACGGGGAGGGGGAGGAGCTCATCCTGCTGCCGATCCTGACCGGAGCCGTCTTCGTGGCCACCGACATCGGCAGGGCCCTGGCCAGGCGAAGCTCGCTGAACATCAAGTACGACCTGACCAAGGCCTCTTCCTACGAGAGCAAGACACAGCAGGAGATACGGATTCAACTGGAGCCGGTCGGCGTCCGCGGCAAGAGCGTCCTGCTGCTCGATGACGTGCTGGACCGGGGCACCACTATGGCCACGCTGCGAGCCAAGCTGCAGGAATGGGGAGCCAAGGACGTCAGGGCGTGCGTCATGTTCAACAAGCTGCCGAAGGATCCGGACGAGGAGGTGCTGGAAAAGCGCCGCGCGGCGAGTCCCGAGTTCGTCGGCTTCGAGATTCCCGTGATCGACGGCGAGAGTCCCTGGATCGGCGGCTACGGCCTGGACTCAACCAGCACGTACCACCTGAGACACCTGCCCTGCTTGGTCGCGATCAAGTAGGGCGTCCCGTATCTCTTCAGCCTGACGGTACTCGAACGCGGCCATAGCCCAGCCAGTCAGGCAGTTCCCGCTCGCACCACTGACGGTACTCCTCCATTGTGTCGAACGATCGGTATTCCGCATCGTCCAACACGGGCTTGTAGGTTCGGATAAAGGAGTAACGCCATCGCACGGCCAGCGGCCGGCGTGCGGCGGCCTCGAACTCCGCGAAGAGAGCCGGATCGATGCGCTCCATAACACCAATGTAGGCGCAGCGGGACTCGACTACAAGCGCACAGTTCGACGCTCAGGCGGGATCGGTTGGGGCACTGCCGTGTCTGTTCGATCAAGTAGCGTCGCGCGGCTGACCTGCGCGCGCTTTCAGCTCACGGTTCAAACGCTGGAGGTGTGGCTTGAACGCGCTTTCGAGCCGACTGACATGCTCCGCCAACCACTTCGTGATTTCCGGCCACACGTCCTTGTTGTACGAGTCAAATGACCGCGACATGTCAATGCGGCTCGACTTCTTGTCATCCATCCGCCGCCACTCAAGCGTACCCCCAAAGTCGCGCTCCAGTTGCTCCCTTTGTTCTTCCAGCCGGTCGAACAGCCACTTGTTCTCTTCTTTGCTTCCCCGTTGCAGGTCCAACACTACCCGGGCCTCGGTTCTCAGGAAGTGCAGACTATAGGCACATTCGGCGACTCCGGTACCGGCGCTGAGCCAGTGGTCCTTCGAAGGACTGATATTCTGATATAGGGAGACTCCCTGCTCGCTGAGCGCTTCCAATGCCCGCTCCCAGAAGGCGCGGCGCATCTCGTGGCTTCGTCGCTGTGCGCCTCCGACGGACTCCTTCTCGTGCTCTTTCGCCGCCATGCTGATCATGAAGTCCTGGGCTTCCGGCGTAGGAATGATCTGCTGCACGTCGATGAACAGCTCTTCGCCGTAACCGTACGGAACCACGCGGAAGCACTGTGCGCGAACGCGATGATCGAGCAGCCAGAGGACTGCGGCGGTCACTTCCCTGCGAAAGTTGGCAGCGATGAAGATGAGGCGCTGGTCGGTGCCGGCATTCAGTACAACCTCGTCCAATGAGTCCTCGTCGAGGAATTCGCTGATCTTCGTCCCCGCGTCGCCGCCGTCGCCGCCGTCGCCGTGGCGGTCGAGATACCGTTGGAAGATGTCGAGCACTTGCGCCTTCTTGAGCGTCGAGCAGTAGGCGGCATACTTCAGCGCCTGCCACACGACGTCACGGCCGGTGTCGTCGAGCTTGTTCTCGATGATCACCAACTGGCCACTCTTGTCGAGCGCCAGCAGGTCAAGCCGCTCGCGCGTGTCGGCAAACCCGTCGAATTCCTGCTGGATGATGAGCAACTCCTCGCCGAGGGCATCCGGGGTGTCGGCCATCCACTGCTGGAGGTGCGTGCGCTCACGCAGGCCGAAGTCGGCGAATCGCTTCTGATCGAGCTTGAGGATCCGGTTTTCTGACAGATCTACCCGGAACATTTTAGGTTGGCCTCCAGAAGTCGATGGAGTGGTGTCTTACGCCGAACACGTCGACCCAGCGGATCGCACCACTGACGGTACTCGTCCATGGAATCGAACGATCGGTACTCCGCATCGTCCAACACAGGGCTTGTAGGTTCGGATGAAGGAGTAACGCCACCGCACGGCCAGCGGCCGGCGTGCGGTGGCCTCGAACTCCGCCAACAGAGCGGGATCGATGCGCGCCATGGCGCCAATGTAGGCGCAGCCTGAGTCGTCTACAAGCGCATTGCCGTGGACCTTGACGAGAGTACGCCAGTGGCGTACTCTCGACTGTGCGGTTTGTTGAGACTTCGGTCTTCACCCGCCAAGTTACCCGGCTGTTGTCCGACAGGTGATCCGCGAGGAGCTTACATGAGAGAACAGGATTTCAACGAGTTGGTGACGAGCATCCATGAAGCAGGCGAAATCAAGCGTGGGATCCGGAAGCCGTCGCGCATGTTCGAGATCAGACCGGTTGATATCAAGGCGGTCCGACGTAAGCTTCGGCGCACTCAGTCCGAGTTCGCGCTCATGATCGGAGTAAGCGTATCCACGCTTCGGAATTGGGAGCAGGGCCGCCGCACTCCCGACGGACCGGCTCGAGTGCTACTGAAGGTCGCTTCCGAGAATCCTGAAGCAATCGAACAGGCCCTGCGACCGTAAACGTTCTCCGGACCCCGAACCTTGGCCCGCTCGGCGACAGAGAACGCGAAGCCGCGTTCCGTCTGAGCCGGGCCTATGCCCCGACGTTGCAGATGTCGAAGGCGTGCTTCAGGGCCGGGACGATGTCGCCCGCGGGGACGAACTCGTGGCCGACGTAGCCGTCGTAGTCGGTGGCGGCGATCGCCCGGCAGATGCCGCGATAGTTCAGCTCCTGGGTGTCGTCGAGGTCCTGGCGGCCCGGGTTGCCGGCCGTGTGGAAGTGTCCGATGTGGGGGAGGGCGCGCCGGAGGGAGCGGATCACGTCGCCTTCCATGATCTGCATGTGGTAGATGTCGAACAGCAGCTTGATGCGCGGAGAGCTCACCATCTCGCACAGCGCGATGCCCCAGTCGGTGTGGTCGCACAGGTAGCCGGGATGATTGACCCGTGAGTTGAGCAGCTCGACGTTGACGTTGACGCCGGCGTCCTCGGCGATGGGGGCGACGCGGCGCAGCACGCGGGCGCACTCGACCATGCCTTCCAGGTCGCTCTGGCCGTGCAGCCGGTTGCCGGCGAAGGCGATCACGTTGGGGACGTCGTTGGCCGCGGCCAGATCGATCGTCTCCCGCAGCTCGCTGACGATGCGGTCGTGGTTGGCGGGGTTGTTGCTCCCGTTCTCGAGCGTCCCGTGGCCGCACGTGCTCACCATGCGCAGCCCGTGCTCGCGGGCCGTGGCCACGACCTCGTCGAAGTCCTCCTCACCGGACGCTCCGCCGCCGCGGCGTCCCCACATCTCGATCGCGGCGTAGCCGATCCCGGCCGCGTGCCGGCACAGGTCGCCGAGCGGGAGGACGGCCGTCCCGAAGATCGGGAACGCGATGGACTGCTTGATCTTCATGGTGTTTCCCTCGTGCGTAACGCGGCACTGCTCGCTCGAACCCTATCAGCACCGTGAACCGCTCGCATACCGCCGCTGCCTCGCCTCTGGAGTCGCGAGCGGGACTGCCCGCCAGCACCTGAGCGCCCGGCGCTCGCGCCGTGGGCTTGACACCGATCGCCCATGACCATAGATTGACAGTGTACCAGTGCAGTAGTACACTGGGCGTATCAGTCACGGAGGAGGACGGAATGGTTGAACTTGAAGGAGTCGCGTTCGGGTACGGCAGGAGGGGCCGCCTGTTCGACGGGCTGGACCTGACGCTTGCGCCCGGCAACGTCTACGGGCTGCTGGGCCGCAACGGCGCCGGCAAGACCACCCTGTTGAATCTGATGTCGGGACTGCTGTTCCCGAAGGCGGGCAGCGCCCGCGTCGCCGGCGAGGAGGTGCGTCGCCGCACGCCGGCGTTCCTGCGCGAGCTGTACTTCGTGCCGGAGGAGTTCCACACGCCGGCGCTGTCGGCGCGCGCGCTGGTCAGGCTCTACGGCGTGTTCTATCCGCGCTTCGATCACGCCGCCATGGAGCGCCATCTGGCCGAGCTGGAGATCGATCCGGAGCAGCGCATGACCGCCATGTCCTACGGGCAGAAGAAAAAGGTGCTGCTCGCCTTCGCTG
This sequence comes from Spirochaetia bacterium, assembly GCA_964291595.2. Classification (GTDB taxonomy): domain Bacteria; phylum Spirochaetota; class Spirochaetia; order SZUA-6; family Bin103; genus CATQHW01. Next base: position 129,160 of record OZ219914.1, read on the forward strand.
TGGCCAGCGGGTGCCGGCTGCTGCTGCTCGACGAGCCGACCAACGGGCTCGACATTCCGGCCAAGAGCCAGTTTCGGCGCCTGCTTGCCGGCGCGGCGGCCGACGACCGCGTGATCGTCGTCTCGACTCACCAGGTCCGGGACCTGGAGCACCTGATCGACCCGATCCTGATCCTGGAACAAGGGTCGATCGTCTTTCAGCACACGGTGGAGGAGATTTCGGCCGCGCTGGCGGTGCGCGAGGCGGGTCCCGTGGGGGCCCCGGGCAACGGTCACGCCATCTACGTGGAGCTCAGCACCAGCGCGGCCGGCGCGCACGCCGGCCGGGCCCTGGTGCCCGCGGAGCGCGGGGGACCGATGGTCGAGTCTGCCGTCGACCTGGAGCTGCTGTTCAACTCGGTGTGCGCCGATCACCGGCGCGTGGAATCGGCATTCGCCAGTGCTGGCGGAAACGAAAGGAGCGATTGATGTACCAGAGCAAACTATTCTCGATGGCGCGGGCGTGGCACGCGTTGCGCGCCGATCTCCATCAGCAGAGCCGGGCGGTCCTGGTCGGGACGGGTGCGGCGGCGGCCGTGATCCTGATCGCCAACGTGTTCTCGCCGGAGCCCACGGGCTCCGACTTCCACGCGGCGTTCTTTCCGCTGGCGCTCGTCGCCGGTGGTTTCCTGTTCACCAGCACGCTGTTCTCGGAGCTCCCGGACAAGCCACGGGCGCACGCCTACCTGACGCTGCCGATCTCGACAGTTGAGCGCTGGGCCGTGCGGGTTCTGCTGTCCACCGTCGGCTACGTGGCCGTCGCCTTGGCCGGCTATTTCCTGGTGACCCTGCTCGGGGCCGGCCTCAGCCAGCTCATCCGCGGATGGTCGCACCCCGTCTTCGCACCGTCGATGGACGATTGGCGTATCGTGTTGGGGTACCTGGTGACCAGTTCGCTGTTCCTGTTCGGGGCGGTGTATTTCCGCCGCTGGAACGCGCTGAAGGTGGTCCTGTCCCTCGCTGGGCTAGCGCTGGGGTTGGTGCTGATCGCCGTTGGACTCGCGCACTTGCTGTTTTCCGAGTTTCGCGGCGACGTGGACCTCATAGTGGAAACTGCGCCGCGGATCGGGGAGGCGATCGAAGCGGGCGCGAAGGTCTTCTTCTGGGGGATTATGGGTCCGCTGTTCTGGTTCCTGACCTGGCTCCGCCTGAGCGAGACGGAAGTCTGAGCATGGAATTCACCCAACCGCAGGCCATCTATCTGCAGATCGGCGACTACATGTGCGAGAACATCCTGCGGCGTGTCTGGCACGGCGGGGACCGCATCCCCTCCATCCGCGAGCTGGCGATGGACGTGCAGGTGAACCCGAACACGGTCACCCGTACCTACGCCTACCTGCAGGATCAGGGAATCATCTTCAACCGCCGCGGCATCGGCTACTTCGTGGCCGAGCGCGCGTACCACGAGGCCCGCGAGCTGAAGCGCCGCAGCTTCATCGACCGCGACCTGCCGCACCTGTTCAAGACCATGGATCTGCTCGGCCTGGAGCTGAGCGATCTGGAACCACACTACCGTGACCGAAGCCGCTCTTCGGCGCGGACTGAAAAAGGAGTCATCTGATGTATACGAATCGAATATTGGCGACCTCGGGAGTCGTGCTGGTCCTGCTTACGGCAGGTGCCATGGTGGCGATCCGCGTGTTCGCGGCGCCGGCCCGGGACGCCGTCGATGGGCCTGACCCGGATCGGCGGATCGAGGTAGAGGGGTTCGCCGTCCTGGAGCTGAGCGGCGGATGGGACCTGCAGCTTACGCAGGCCGACGAGTATAGCGCGGTGCTGACCGGTGACCCGGAGTTGCTCGACACTGCCGAGGTGTCGACCGCCGGCGATCGGCTCAGCATCTACCTGCATGAAGATGTCGATGAGGCCCGGACGGTCCGGATCACGATCACCGCGCCGGCGATCGAGGCGCTGAGCCTCGCCGGGGCCGTGAACGGCACGGTCGTCGGCCTCGATGCGTCAGAGCTCACGGTGCGTCTGGACGGAGCGAGCAACTTGGTCTTCGAGGACAGCACCATCGGTGACCTGACGCTGCAGACCGCGGGCGCCGCCAACGTCGACCTGGAAGAGTCGCTGGTCGAGAACGCCGTGCTCAGCCTGGCGGGCGCCAACCAGCTCCGGATCACCATGGACGGCGGATCGCTGACCGGCCGCGTCGAAGGCGTCGGCAACGTGCGCTACTCCGGTGAGACGAGCAGCGTGAACGTCGATGTCGACGGGATCGTGAGGGTTCGCCCCAGGTAGCGGTCGGAGCTGGCCAAGGGAGCTGGGAACATGATGGATGAACCGGTCATTCAGACTGACGGTCTGACCAAGCGCTTCGGAGACATCACGGCGGTGGACGACCTCTCGATGGAGGTTCGGCGCGGCCATATCTACGGATTGCTGGGACCGAACGGGTCCGGCAAGACCACGACGATGGGGATGCTGCTCGGCGTGCTGAGGCCGACGTCGGGCAGCTTTCGACTGTTTGGCTCGACCGTGCCACACCGGGAGGCGCTGCGCCGCATCGGGGCCGTCATCGAGAGCCCGGCCTTCTATCCGTACCTGTCGGGGCGGGAGAATCTGGAGTACTTCCGTCTCATCTCCGGACGCGGTTCGTCGGCCGACGTCGACGGCGTGCTCGAGCAGGTGGGACTGGCGGGCCGGGGCGACGACCGCTTCCACACCTACTCGCTCGGGATGAAGCAGCGGCTGGGGATCGGCTATGCCCTGCTGGGCGACCCGGAGCTGGTGTGCCTGGACGAGCCCACGAACGGCCTGGACCCGGAGGGCATGATCCAGGTGCGCGAGTTGATACGGAGCCTCGGCGACGGCAGCAGGACCGTGCTGCTGTCGAGCCACCTGCTGCACGAGGTCGAACAGGTCTGCGACCGCGTCACCATCATCTCGAAGGGAAAGTTGGTGGTCCAGGGCGAGGTCGCCGAACTGGTCCGTGTGGACAGGGACGAACTGGTCCGCGTGAAGACCACCGACGACGGGAAGGCGCGCTCGATACTGTCGGCGCTGGACTGGGTCGGGGAGGTGGGAACGACGCAGGATGGCGCGCTTTCCGTGGCGGCGCCTGTCGACAGGTCGGGGGAGTTGGTGGCGGCCATGAGCCGCTCCGAGGTCTACGTCACCGAGATGGCGCCCGTCGGGAGGTCCCTCGAACAGTATTTCCTGGAAGTAACGGGCAGCGACTGATGGAGAGGACACCGATGACGACCCACGTTCTGAGACTGACGAGAGGAGAGTGGTTCAAGCTGCGCCGGCGGCGGATACCCTGGATACTGCTGGGCATCATCGCCGTCATTACGCAGGGCGGCTTCTGGATGGGCTACGTCAGCTACCACCTTGGCGCCGACTCCGTAGCGGCCGCGGGGACCGGCGCCGCGGCTCCCCCGAGCGGCGAAGGTCTCTCGGTAAGCGTCGGTCTGGCCGCAGGCGGCGCAGGAGCGGGTGGGTTCACCCTGCCGTTCAGCATCGGTCGCCTGGCCGAGCAGCTCCCCATGATCTTCGTCATCCCCATCATGATCCTTGCGGCCACGGTCATCGGGACGGAGTACGGTCTGGGCACGCTGAGGGCGACGTTGACCCGAGGGGCCGGACGCTGGCAGTTGCTCGGCGCGAAGGTCGTCATGCTCATGGGTGCCGGTAGCGCCGGAATCATCGTCATGGCCGCGCTCGTCGGCATTGCCAGCATGGTCGCGGGATTCCTGCCGTCCGCCGCGGAGGGACCGCTGGTGGCCGGCGACCCGGCGGCATGGAAGGCGGTGGCAACAACGCTGGGCAAGGCGGTGTACGCCCTGGCGCCGTACCTCGCGTTGGCCGTCCTGCTGACGGTGGCGACCGGGTCCAACGCCCAGGGCATGGCGCTGTCGATGGGCTACTTCCTTTGCGAGCTGTTGATCGCTCCCGCGCTCGCCGGGATAGCCGGATGGGTGGGGAACGTCCTGGACGTAGCGCTCCTGGGCTCCAATGTTTCCGCGTGGATGAGCGCGGCGTTCCCGACGGACGGCGCCCGGGCGTTCTTCGTCATGCTGGCTTACACGGCGGTCCTGCTTGGCGCGGCGCTCTGGATCTTCCAGCGCAGGGACGTGCCCGGCGCCAAGGGGGAGTGAGCAGGCTCAGCCGGTACCTGGTGTCAGCCGCCGGCCACCTCGAACGCGGTCACGTTGCGCGTCTTGCGGCTGAACTCGACCCCGATCAGGTGGATCGGTTCGCCGCGGCCCCGGTACTTGTCAGCGTACCCACGCTCACGCAACTGCGCCAGCGCCGACCCCGGCGGCGCGAGCTCCGCGACCTTGAACTCGAACAGATACAGGTGCCCGCCGGTGCGCACCGCCATGTCCAGCCGGCCGTGGCTGCTCGACTCCTCCACCACGATGTCGTAGCCGAGCGCCGCAAAGTAGGAGTAGAACACGCTCGCGTAGTAGCCCTCGTAATCGGCGATGGCGTTATTCGTGTACCACTGATAGGGAATGCTCGCGAAGAAGGCGTGAAACAGCTCCTGCAGCCCCGCACAGTCGTGCGCGGCAAGCAGGCGTGCCAGCCGCATGCTGTTCACCGTCTGCTGCCCGGCGTCATTCACCAGGCGGCGCAGCAGCACCCGGTTCAGGCTCTGGCGCACCTCCCGGTTGGGATAGCCCAGCCGGTACAGCGCCTGCCCCCCCAACTCCTCTTCCGCCGTGATCGTCAGATAGCCGGTCTGGAACAGCAGCGCCTCGGTGCCGATGTGTCCCACGTCGAACGCGGAAAGCAGGTCTTCCGTGCCCACCATGTCGTCCAGTGACACCGACGAGACGCGCCGCTCAAGGAGCGTCTCCATCAGAAACGCCGGCGTCCCGGTCTCGAACCAGTGCGCCTTGAACTCGCGGCTGTCGAACAGCAGCAGCACGTCGTACGGGTTGTACACTTTCTCCGCACCGCGCCAGCGATAGCCATTGTACCACTCGCGGACCTGCTCCCGATCCAGGCCGTCCAGCTCCGGCGTGAACACCGTGTCCAGGTCACCTTCCGTATAGCCGCAGATCGCCGAGTAGCGCCGATCCAGCGTGATGTCGGTGAGGTTGTTCAGGTCGGAGAACACACTGACCTTGGTGAACTTGCTCACGCCGGTCAGAAAGGTGAAGTGAACGTGCGCTTCCGCGAATTTGACGTTCGAGTACAGGCTGCGCAGGAATCGGCGGTTGGCGTCGGCGATCTCCGGATCTCCCAGTGCGTCCAGGATCGGCTTGTCGTACTCGTCTATCAGCACCGCCACCCGCTGTCCCGCCTTGCGATGGAGCGCTTCCAGCAGAAACCCCAGCCGCTCCGGTCCGGTGGTGTCGGTCGCCACCTGTTCCCGGCGTTCGATGCGAGCCAGTTGCGCCGTCACGTTGCGGCGCAACCCTTCCGGATCCAGGTAGTCGCCGCCGCTGAAGTCGAGCCGCACCACCGGATGGCGCACCCAATCCCGTCCGCCGTGGATGTGCAGCCCCTCGAACAGTTCCTCGCTGCCCTCGAACAGCTCCTTCAGCGTATCCACCAACAGGCTCTTGCCAAACCGTCGAGGGCGCGACAGGAAGTAGTGCTTGCCTTCGTCGAGCAGCCGCTCGATGTAGGCGGTCTTGTCCACGTAGTAGCAGTCCCGCTCCCGCAACTCGCGGAAGGTCTGCATCCCGATCGGAAGCCTGCGCCTGTCCACCGGCTGATCGTAGCCGGTCGGCCGGTGGCCGCTCAAACTGAATGGCTTGTCAGTGTTCCGTCCGCGTACGCGCCGCCACGTGGCAGGCGGCGAAGCGGTCGCCGCCCATCGGCGTGAGCACGGGTTCGTCCGTCCGGCAGACGTCCTCCCGGTAGGGGCAGCGCGGATGGAACGAACAGCCCGGCGGGCGGTGCGCCGGGTCGGGGATCTCTCCCTCCAGCGTGACGCGGTTGCCGGCCCGATCGGGGTCGGGCACCGCCGAGAGCAGCGCCTCCGTGTACGGGTGCAGCGCCCGCGTGAACAGCTCCTCGGTGGGGCCGGTCTCTCCCACCGTGCCCAGGTACATGACGATCATGTGATCGCTCATGTGGCGCACGACGTGCAGGTCGTGCGAGACGAAGACGTACGCCAGGTCGCGCTCGGCCTGGATGCGCAGCATCAGGTTGAGGATCTGCGCCTGCACCGACACGTCGAGCGCCGAGGTCGGCTCGTCGGCGAGGATCAGCTTGGGGTCCAGGGCCAGCGCGCGCGCCAGGCCGATGCGCTGGCGCTGGCCGCCACTGAACGCGTGCGGGTAGCGGTTGATGTGGTCGGGATTCAGGCCGACCACGGCGAGCAGGGCGCGCACGCGCTCGTCGACCTGCCGCCGGCCGCGCGCCGTGCCGCTCAGGGTCAGCGGCTCGGCGACGATGTCGCGCACCGGCAGGCGCGGGTTCAGCGACGAGTCGGGGTCCTGGAAGATCATGCGCATGCGCTGCCAGATCTGCCGCTGCTCCGGTCCCTGTACGTGCGTGATGTCCTGGAGCTCGTCATGCACGCGGAAGCGGAGCACGCCGCTGTCGGGCTCGAGAATGCGCATCAGCATGCGCAGCAGCGTCGTCTTGCCGCAGCCGCTCTCGCCGACCAGGCCGAGCGTGCGTCCGCGCAACACCTCCAGCGACACGCCGTCCACGGCGGGGACGTGCCCGATCACGCGCCGCATCAGGCCGCGGCGGATTGGGAACCGCTTCACCAGCTCCCGCGCCTCCAGCAGGAGGCCATCGTCGCGTGGCCGCGCCATTCAGCCGTCCTCTGTCCGGTCGGAGTGGAGAAAGCAGGCGACGTCGTGGCCCTCTCCCCCGGAGGCCCCGACGGAGGTGAGCGCGGGCATCTTGCGGTCGCAGACACCCGGCATGAACTCCGAGCAGCGCGCGCTGAACGGGCAGCCCGGCGGCAGGCGCCGCGCGTCGGGAACCGTCCCTTCGATGGTCTGTAGCGGGGTCTTGCGCGCGCTCGACTGGTGCGGCACGCACGCCATGAGCACCTTGGTGTAGGGATGCCTGGGCCGCCGGTACACCTCGCCTGCCTCGCCGCGCTCGACGATCTTGCCCAGGTACATGACCGCGATCTGCCCGCTCATATCCGCCACCAGGCCGAGATCGTGCGAGATGAACAGCACCGACATGGCGTGCGACTGCTGCAGCGACCGCAACAGCTCCATGATCCGCGCCTGGATGGTGACGTCGACCGCCGTGGTCGGTTCGTCGGCGATCAGCAGCTCGGGACTGGCGGCCAGCGCCACGGCGATCATGGCCCGCTGGCGCATGCCGCCCGACAGCTCGAACGTGTAGGCGTCGAGCTGGCGCTCGGGCCTCGGCATCCCCACGTCGTCCAGCAGGGCGACCGCCCGCTCCCGCGCATCGGCCCGGCTCACCGGCTCGTGCGCGCGAATCGCCTCCGTGATCTGCAGGCCGATGCGGTGGACGGGGCTCAGGCAGGTCATCGGCTCCTGGAAGATCATCGCCACGCGCCGCCCGCGGATCGCGCGCAGCGCGCGCCCGGTCGGAGACAGCAACGCCAGGTCGACCGCTTCCCCGTCCGGGGGGTGGTAGAGCACGCGCCCGCTCTCGATCTTCCCCGGCGGCGGGATGATGCGCAGCACCGCGCGGGCGGTCACGGACTTGCCGCAGCCGCTCTCGCCGACCAGCCCCATGACGTGGTTTGTCGGTACCTGCAGCGAGACCCCGTTGACGGCGCGCACCGTGCCCAGCGTGGTGTGGAAGTGGACGTGCAGGTCCTCGATGGACAGCAGGTCCGCGCGGCCGGCGGCGCCAGGCATGTCGTGGTCAGGCATAGGGATCCGCGGCGTCCCGCAGGCCGTCGCCCAGGAAGTTGAACGCCAGCACCGCGACCACCACGGCAGCGCCGGGCAGCAGCAGCCAGGGCATCAGGGCCACCGCCTGGATGTTCTGCGCCTCCTTGAGCAGCACGCCCCAACTGATCGCCGGCGACCGCAGGCCGATCCCCAGGAAGCTGAGCGCCGTCTCGCCCAGGATCATGCCCGGGATCGCCAGCGTCGCCGAGGCGATGATGTGGCTGAGAAAGGACGGGATCAGGTGGCGGAACATGACGCGCGGGCCGCGGGCGCCGTCGATGCGGGCGGCCAGCACGAAGTCCTCGTCGCGCAGCGACAGCAGCTTGCCGCGCACCACCCGCGCCATGCCGGTCCAGCCGGTGAGGGAGAGGATGACCGTGATCAGAAAGAACGTACGCGTCTGCGGCCAGTCGTGCGGGATCGCGGCGCTCAGCGCCATCCACAGCGGCAGCGACGGGATCGCGATGAGGACCTCGATGATGCGCTGGATCACCATGTCGGCCAGGCCGCCGAAGTAGCCCGAGATCGCGCCGAGCGCGATGCCGAGCCCGAAGCTCAGGGCTACCCCCACGAAGCCGATGGTGAGCGAGATGCGGGTGCCGTAGATGATTCGTGACAGCAGGTCCCGCCCCTGCGTGTCGGTGCCGAGCAGCGTGCCGCGTTCATCGCCGTCGAAGCCGAACAGGTGCACGCGTGCCGGGATGAATCCGAGCAGGCGAACCTCGTCCCCCCGCACCAGCAGGCGCAACGGCAGCCGGATGCCCGTGTCCGCAACGTAGATGCGCTGCAGCGTCACGGGATCGCGGCGCAGGGTGGTGGCGTACACGAAGGGCCGCGCGTGCAGCCGCCGCTCCTCCACGTCCCACACCCGGAGCCGCATCGGCGGCGCCGAAATGTGGGAGGTGTCGCGCACGCGGGGGTCGTACGGTGCGACGAACTCGGCGAACGTGGCCGCGAGGTAGAGCAGCAGCACCACGATCCCGGCCGCCACGGCCATGCGGTGGCGCAGGAACCGGAGCAGGATCAGCCGCCACTGGCCGGCCGTGAGCAGCTCGTCCGCGGTCTCCGTCCCGTGCGCGGGCGCGACCGCCTCCGTCGCCATCAGTCGAACCGGATGCGCGGGTCGATCGCGGCCAGCAGCAGGTCGGACACGAGGGTTCCGACCACCGTGAAGACCGAGATCAACATGACGAACGACGCTGCAAGCTGCATGTCCTGCCGCTGCAGCGCGGAGAGAAACATCGGACCGCCCGTCGGGATGCCCAGCACGACGGCCGTGATCGTTTCTCCGGCTACCAGCGTCGGCAGCATCCAGCCGACCGTGGAGAAGAACGGATTGAGGGCGATGCGCACCGGGTAGCGCAGGATCGCGCGCACTTCGCTGATGCCCTTGGCGCGCGCCATGTCCACGTAGGGCTTGCGCAGCTCATCGATCAGGTTGGCGCGCAGGATGCGGATCGTGCCGGCGGTGCCGGCGGTGCCGATCACGATCACGGGAATCCACAGGTGCCCGAGCAGGTCCCAGAACTTGCCCCAGCTCCACGCGGCGGTCTGGTACTCGCGGGAGAACAGCCCGCCGATTTCGACCCCCGGAAAGATCTTGGGGCTCAGGTACATCAGGATGAGCGCCAGCAGGAAATTGGGGATCGCCAGGCCGAGGAAGCCGATGAAGGTCCAGAAGATGTCCCAGAACGAGTACTGCCGCACGGCCGACAGCACCCCGATCGGGAACGAGACCACCCACGTGAACAGCAGCGAGAGCGTCGAGAGGAGCGCCGTCATGGCGAAGCGCCCGCCGATCAGCTCCCGTACGGGTTTGTGCCAGGAGAGGGAGTATCCGAAGTCGCCCTGGACGAAGTTGGTGATCCAGCGGAAGTAGCGCACGGTGATCGGGCGGTCCAGGCCGTAGCGCTTGCGCAGGTTCTCCACCTCCTCGTCGGAGAACGTGCCCTGCTCGACCATGATCTGGATCTGGTAGCTGACGTAGTCGCCGGGCGGCAACTCGATCACGACGTAGGCGATGAGCGAGATCGCCGCCAGCGTGATCACCATGATCAGGGCGCGGCGGACCACGTACTCAGCCACGGGCCCTCCTCACCGGGACGGGAAAAGAAACGCGGAGCGGACTCCGCAATCCCGGTGTGGTCGACCCACACCGGGATTGCGTCATGCGTCTCGGCTCGTACTATCACAAAGCGGCTGCAGCCGCCCGTTACTGAGCCTTCCAGAATGCGTCCCGCCGGCCGTGATCGCCGCGGAACATCGGCTGCCGCCCGCCCGGAATGCCGCGCATCTCCGGCGTCACCATGATCACGAAGCCGGGATGGCGCACGGTGCCGATGCTCCAGAGGTTCTGACGCGAGATCTCCAGGACGTGGCCGAACAGTTCCTTGCGCTCTTCCAGATCCAGCGTCGCCTGGGCGCGCAGATAGTAGTCGAGCGCTTCCTGCACGATCGCGTTCGGCTCTTCGCCCTGCTCGCCACCGGACATCGTGTAGTCGCGGTACTTCGGCGTCCAGAAGTTGAGCGGCTGGTTCGGCACGAAGTGGGCGGCCTGGTCGTTCACCAGGAGACCCTCGTTGGTGCCCCAGCTCTCCCAGATCAGCACGCCGTCGTAGTCGCCGGCGTTGCGCGCCTGGGTCAGCACGCCCCAGTCGACGAAGCGCACCGTCAGCTCGACGCCGATCTCCTTGAGCCCGTCGGTGATGATCTCGGCGTGCGTCGGCAGCCCGCCGGTATCGAACGACAGGAAGGTGAGCGCCATCGGTTCCCCGTTCGGGAACGTCCGCACCCCGGCGTCATTGCGCGCGTGTCCCAGCTCGTCGAGGATGCTGTTGGCAAGCTCGACGTCGTGCTCCGTCGCCTCGTTCTGAACCGCCTCGCTGAAGTACGGGCTGGACGGCAGCGGCGCGACCTGAGACGGATAGCTGAGCCCCTCGTAGAGGATCTGGTTGATGAGCTCGCGGTCGATCGCGTGCGAGATCGCGCGCTTGAACTGCGGGTTCCAGAAGACCTCCCGCATCACCGGATCCGGGTGGTTCAGGTTGAAGTCCAACTGGGACGCGACGAGCGCGGGGTTGTCCTGGACGTAGACCCGGACGATGCCGTCCTGCTCGGCCTTCTTCGCCAGCGTGTAGACGTCGATGTCCAGGAACGAGTAGTCGACTTCCCCGTTCAGGGCCTTCAGCTTGACGACTTCCTGATCGCCGAGGACGGACGTGCGGCGATCCTCGAAGTACGGAAGCTGCTGACCTTCGGTATCGACCACCCAGAAGTAGGGGTTGCGCGTCCAGATCACCGGGTCGGCGGGCGGCGCATCGGTGAGCTCCCAGGGCTCCAGCGTGGGCTTGTCCACGTTGCCGTACTCGTTGTAGTCGGCGCGGTCCAGGAAGAACTGAGTCCACGACTCGAACCCGGACTTCTTCACCATGTCGGCCAGATCCGACTCGCCGGCATACTCGGCATGAAACTGCTCGAGGTAGTGGCGGGGGAAGCGCGTGATGGGGTTGAACCCGCCGCCCCTGGCGACGAAATCCGCGGGGACACCGAAGTCGAACTGAACGGTGTAGTCATCGATCGCCGTGATGGCAACCCCCCGGTACTGCGGCCGAAGCTGCGGGGTTATGTCCTCATTGAGGATGACGTCGTCCCACCAGAAGGTGAAGTCGGCGGTGGTGAACGGCGTTCCGTCAGACCAGCGCAACCCTTCGCGCAGCCTCAATTCCCAGACCGACGAGGTGTCGTCGACGGCTGTGTAGCTCTTCGCCACGTTGGGATACGGGTCGGCCGTGAAGCTGTGCTTGTTCAGGATGATGGCCGTCTCGTCGCGCAGCGCCGTCGCCAGACCGACGTCGTAGGTGGCGTTGAAGAAGGTGCCGCCATAGAGTCCGGGCCCGTCGACGCCCAGGACCACCAGGGGCTCGATGGGAAGCCGGTCTTCGACCGGCGGCAGGTCGCCTGCGGCAACCGCGGCGTCCAGGGTCGGGGACTGGCTGAAGGCGGGGAGGCTCGCGCCGGTGTCGGCCGTGTACGCCGACGGCGTGGCCCACACCTCGTGCAGTGTCATCTCGCCGGCGCCCGTCTGGGCCGCCAACCCTCCGGTCACGAGCAAACCGATCGCGGTAATCACGCCGAGCCTGAGCCACTTCATGGCACCCTCCTCATAGGGAATTGTCCTCGTAGGGAATTGTCCTCGTAGGGGATTGTCCTCGTAGGGGATTGTTGTCGCCGGTCACCATGCCACTTCCCAACAGGAGCCGCAAGCCGGGCCGGCCCTACGTCACCGCACGGTAGAACCACTGGACCGGCAGGGCCGTGAGGCGCAGGTCGATGTAGCCGGGCTCGACCTCGAAGCGCCGCACCCCGTCCAGCTCGGGGGCGTGGCTGTAGGTGAGCAGCACGTGCTCGCCGTGGAAGGTGATGCTGGTATAGCAGTAGCCGTGGTGGCGGGAGCGCTCCACCAGCTTCAGCGGCCGCCAGGTGCGGCCCGCGTCGCTCGACAGCGCCGAAACCAGCGGGGTGCGGCCTGAGAGACCGTACGTCCACAGGCAGAGCACGTCGTCGCTGCCGGGCACGCGCTGCATCGCCGCCGGCGAGCAGGCGCCGCGCAGCGGTGACAGGAACGGCCGCGACCAGCTCTGCCCGCCGTCCTCGGAGTAGGAGAAGAACTGGCCGCCCGACACCGAGCGCATGGTCATCAGCAGGCGGCCGTCGGCGAGCTGCGCGACGCTCGGCTCGTTGACGTTCTGGGCGAGCCGCTCGCGCTCGGGCAGGCCGGGGTCGGGGACATGTGCGCCGGCGTGCCAGGTGCTGCCGCCGTCGTCGGAGAGCAGGCAGTACGGCCAGCGCACCCCGTCCACGTACTCGCGCGCGGCGAGCAGGATGCGGCCGTCCGCCAGACGCCTGAGGCTGGCGTTGTTGGCCGAGTGCCGGTTGCCGTTGGCCGGCGTGATCGCCGCGGCGTCGCTCCACCTGCGTCCGCCGTCGCCGGAGCGGCGCGCGACCATGCCCTTCACGGGCATGCCCGGAAGATGGTCGCAGTAGACGAGCAGCAGCTCGTCCCCGAGGTTCAGCAGGCTGGCGGACATGACGTTGGTGCCGTGCTCGTCCTCCACCACCGTCCACGTGCGGCTCCACGTGCGCCCGCCGTCGGTCGACCGGCGCGCGCTCAGCCGGGCCGGCGATGCGTCCCAGCCCTTGCCGGCATGGTAGTCGCTCCAGACCAGCAGCAGGGAACCGTCGGACAGCACGACCAGGTCGCCCTCGCTGTGGCGCGGATGTTCGGGCGTCGCCTCGTTGACCATGAAGCACCACCCGCCGTCCGTCGCGCGCAGGTCCTCCGGACCGTCGGGCAGGGGTGAGTCGGCGCTCGGGTACAGCGCCGTCGAGCGTGTGGTCCCTGCACTGCGCGGCGCTGGTGAAGTGCCAACCGGGTAGGGCACCTCCTCGATCACGACTTCCCGGTAGACGGTCTGGACCGGCGGGCCGCCCGCGGCGGCGCCGCTGCCGAAGGTGACCATGAACGGCTCGGCGCAGGCGTCGTGCTCGACCTCGACGGTCGCGCCGCCCGGGACCGTCACCCGCAGCGCGGCCGGCCGCGCCTCGACGTGCACGGTGTGCTTGTCGCCGAGCGGGCCGCGGAGCATGCGGCGGATCTGCCTGCCGCGGTGCTGCGCCCGCACGTGCCAGTCGACCCGGTCAGGATGCGGCTCGGCCCAGACCTCCCATGGTCCCGGGCGAGGCATCACCAGCGCGGGCCGCCCGGGTTCTCCGCGCGGCGCAGGCAGCTCGACGGTCCAGCTCACGTACGCGGGAAGCTCGTCGGGGCGGTAGCGGTACGGCTGACCCTCGAACCCCGGCGCGAAGAACGCGTGCGGCGCGTCCGCGGATGCGCGGGTTCGCAGCAGCAGCCCGGGAAGCTCGCAGTGGTCGCGCGGCTCGAAGTAGCCGTAGGTCCAGTAGTTCGCGACGGCGAAGGCGCAGCGCACGCCCTGGAACAGCCCGGTGCCGGCCGTGTGCTCGTCGAGCACCGCGACGCGCCACGCCTCGGCGTCGCTCATGACGAAGCCACCATGATGTCGTCATTGTAGACCGATCGGAGACCGATGACATGAGAGACACGACCACGGTGGACGGGTTGGCGCTGTACTTGTCGCCCGACGGAAACGACAACTGGAGCGGGCGCCTGCCGGAGCCCGACCCCGCGGGCAACGACGGCCCGCTGGCGACGCTCGAATGGGCGCGGGAAATGGTGCGGCGCCTGCGCGAGAGCGGGGACGCGCACGGCCCCATCACCGTCTGGGTGCGCGGTGGCCGCTACCATCTGGGCCAGCCGGTGTGGTTCAACGGGCGAGACTCGGGATCGACGACCTACCGCGGCTATCCCGGCGAGAAGGCGATCTTCACCGGCGGCCGCCGCGTGACCGGGTGGCGCGTGACCACGGCGGGCGAGGTTGGCATCGGTGCCGACAGTGCCTCGTACGGCCCGAGCGAGCGCGAGGTCTGGGTGGCCGATCTCGACGCCGTGGCGGCCGGCTCCTGGCATTTCCGGCAGCTCTTCGTGAACGGCGAGCGGCGCCCGCGGGCGCGCCTGCCCAGGGAGGGCTACTTCTGGATCGAGGACGTTCCCGGCTTCGACCTGCGCGCGAGCCAGAACGACGAGTTCATCCACGGCCACGACCGCTTCGTGGCCCGCTGCGGGCGACGTGGCGCGCTGGCGCAACCTGAGCGACGTCGACGTGGTCGTCCACCACTACTGGGTGGAGGAGCGGCTGCCGATCGCGAGCTTCGACGAGGACACTCGCGTGGTTACGAGCAGTCGGCGCAGCATCTTCGTGCTGCGCGACGACGTGGGACAGCGCTACGCCAAGTACTTCATCGAGAACGTCTTCGAGGCGCTGTCGGAGCCGGGGGAGTGGTACCTGGACCGGTCGCGCGGCCGGCTGTTCTACCTGCCCTTGCCGGGAGAAACCCCGGACGACGTGGAGATCTACGCTCCCGCGTGCGAGCAGCTCCTGCTGCTGCGCGGCACGCCGGAACGCCCGGTCGAGGGAGTGCGCTTCGTCGACCTGACCTTCGAGTGCTGCGACTGGAGCCAGCCCGGCCCCGGATCGCTGGAGGGGTTCGAGATCGGTGACCACATGAACCCCGACGACAGCTACGGCGCGACCGCGCAGGCGGCGTGCAACCTGGCCGGCGTCATCGACCTGCAGTACGCGCGGGGCTGCGCGATGGAAGGCTGCACGCTCCGTAACCTGGGTCTGTATGGGGTCGTGCTCCGCAAGGGGTGCGCCGACATCCGCGTCGTCGGCAACGAGATCGCCGACCTGGGCGCCGGCGGCGTGCGCATCAACGGCGGGAACGCCGACTCCGCCTCGCGTGACCGCACGGGCCGCAACGTCATCACCGACAACACCATCCACGCGGGCGGGCGCGTGTTCCCGAGCGCGGTCGGCATCCTCATCATGCACAGCTTCGACAACGTCGTGGCGCACAACCACATCCACGACCTGTACTACTCGGGCATCTCCTGCGGCTGGATCTGGGGCTACGGCGACACCGTCGCGAAGGGCAACCGCATCGAGCGCAACCACATCCACGACCTGGGCCATGGCGTGCTCAGCGACATGGGCGGCATCTACACGCTCGGCGTCCAGCCGGGGACCGTGCTGCGGGGGAACCTCATCCACGACATTCGTCAGGCCAACTACGGCGGCTGGTGCATCTACCTGGACGAGGGCAGCTCGCATCTCCTGGTGGAGAACAACGTCTGCTACAACGCCGGAACGCAGGTCTTCAATCAGCACTACGGCCGCGAGAACATCGTGCGCAACAACGTGTTCGCCCGTGGCGGCCACAGCGTGATCTCGCTGGGGCGCGTCGAGGACCACACGACGTTCACGCTGGAGCAGAACCTGCTGCTCACCGGCGACCGGCCGGTGTTCGCCCAGCGCCCGCGCGGCATCACCGGCGCGCGCGGGTTCCGCAGCAACCTCAACCTGCTCTGGGACGTGGCCGGCGCAGCCGCGGGGCGCGGCGGTGAACCGATCGTGGCCGCCGTCGGCACCTACGACGCGGACGCCAACTGGGTGGAGCGGAGCCGCGACGATCTGGACGCGTGGCGGGCCGGCGGCAACGACACGCACAGCATCGTCGCCGACCCGCTGTGTGCGAACCTGGAGCGGAACGACTTCAGTCTGCCGCCGGGCTCGCCGGCGCTGGCGCTCGGGTTCCGGCCGATCGACCTCGGCGACGTCGGACCCCGCCGGTAGACGGTCCAATCCGGAAGGGGACATCGATAATCCGGCCCCATGACTCGCTCGATCGTGTCCCGCAACGACGACGTCTACGAGTGCTTTCCGGATCTGGCTCAGTGTGACGACGGCACGCTCGTCTGCGTGTACCGGGAGTGCATGTTCCATGCGCCGTTCCCGTTCTCCCGGATCGTCTGCCGGCTGAGCCGCGACGGCGGCATGAGCTGGCTGCCGCGCAGCATCATCGACGAGTGCGTGGTGGCGCCGGACCTGTTCGAGGAGTCGCGCTCGTGGCTGAGCGAGGCGGCGGTCGCCGGCTACGAGGAGTCGCGGGCGCGCATCACCGATCCGACGCGCGTGGGTGCGTCGATGAACTGTCCGCGCCTCATCCGCCTGCATGACGGGCAGCTCCTGCTGGTCGTGGACTACCGGTTCGGCGCGCCGCGCGGCGAGCACCGCTGGGTCAACCTGTTCTACCGCAGCACCGACGGCGGGGTGAGCTGGCAGGGACCGGAAGGGCCGGGCATCCACGGGCCGGTCGTGCCGTCTCTCACCCAGTTGCGCGACGGCCGCGTGGTGTTCGGCGGCGCCGAGGTGACCGGCACGGTGGGCGACCAGAACGTGGAGACCCAGTACGTCTACTTCTCCGAAGACCAGGGCAGGAGCTGGTCGGAGCCGGTGGCGATTCCGGGGCTGCCGCCCGGCGAGCAGCGCGTCATGCCCGGGTATCGGCAGTGGCTGGGCTTCGGGGAGGGCGCCTTCCAGGAGCTGGACGACGGCACCATCCTCGGCATATTGCGCGCCGACAGCCTCGGCCAGGGTTACAAGGTCCTCTCCCACGACGGCGGCCGGACGTGGCAGGGACCGTACGCGACGCCGATGATCGGCCTGGAGGGCCGGCCCGGCCTGGGCCTGCTGTCGTCCGGGGAGGTGGCCGTGACCTATCGCATCGGCCTTCCGAACGAGATGCTGGCGTTGCACCTCATGACCCAGGAGGCGGCGCTCAGGGAGGACGTGCAGCCGATGGTGGAGCGCCGGCCGATGCCCGAGGACCGCGCCGGCGTGCACGACCCGAGCGAGCCGTGGTACATGCGCGAGTACTACCCGGGGTTCACGGTCATCCTGGACCAGGACCGCAGCGTGCACCGCGACTGCGGGTACTCCGGCTGGGTCGAGCTCGCGAACGGCGACCTGTACGTCGTCGACTACTGCCACGACGACGCGCCGCGTGCCCACATCCGCAGCTACCGCGTGCAGCGCGAGGACATCATCATGTTTCCGCCCGGCGACCTGCCGTGGCTGCACCCGTCCGGCCAGCCGTTCCTGGACATGACCAGGGGCATGGCGGAGCGGCAGCACCGGCAGAACTCGTCGTCGTGACCCGTCCCAACGTCCTCATCATCAAGAGCGACCAGCACAACGCGCGCTGCCTTGGCGTCAACGTGCATCGCCAGGTGCGCACGCCGCACCTCGACGCCCTCGCGGGCCGCGGCGTCAACTTCACGCGCGCGTTCGTGCAGAACCCGATCTGCACGCCCAGCCGGATGTGCTACCTGACCGGCCAGTATGCGCACAACCACGGCATCTTCGGCCTGTCGGGCAACGAGCGCGTGCCGAACGGATTGCCTTCGCTGTTCTCCACCTTCAAGGCGGCCGGATACCGCACCGGCATCGTCGGCCACATACACGTGGACGGGTCCTGGCTGCGTCCGCACTGCGACCTGTACCGCGACCTGCACGACGAGGCGCGGCCCGGAGACACGCCCTACGACCGCTATCTGGACGCCAAGGGCCGGAAGCATTTGCGCGACGACGAGGCGTATCGGGGCCGCAGCCAGATCCTCGATGCCTGCCCCTCCGAGCTCGCCTTCGAGGACACCAACGAAGGGTACTGCCTGCAGAGCTTCTTCGACCTTCTGGAGGGAACGGCCGACGGCCAGCCGTTCCTGTTCCAGCTCGACCCGCTGCATCCCCACCAGGACTACATCCCGGCGCGCGAGTTCTGGGAGCGGTACGACGGCGTGGAGCTGGAGCTGCCGCCGAGCGCGGACGAGGACCTGTCGGCCAAGCCGACGCACCAGCAGCGGATGATCGCGCGCCATCACGCCTACGACTGGGTGTTCGAGCCGCGCACCTACCGGGCCGGCCGGCTGCGCAAGCTGCAGGGCTACTACGGGTGCATCTCACAGGTCGATCACATGGTGGGACTGGCGCTGCAGCGGCTGGAGCAGATCGGTCGCGCCCGCGACACCATCGTCGTGTACTGCAGCGACCACGGCGACTTCGCCCTGGAGCACGGCTTTCTGGAGAAGGCGCCCGGGATCAGCTACGACGCGATCACGCGCGTGCCGTTCATCTGGAGCTGGCCCGGCGGGGGCATCGCGGAGAACCTGACGGTCGAGGAGCTGGTCGAGAGCGTCGACGTGTTCCCGACGCTCTGCGCCCTGGCCGGCATCGGCGCACCCGATACCGTCGACGGCCATGACTTGGGGCCGTTGCTGCGTGGCGGTGCCGGCGCCGTGCGGGAGTTCGCCGTGACCGAGTGTCCCTTGAGCAGGACGATCCGCACCAAGGACTGGAAGCTCTGTCACCGGCCGCGCGGCGCGTTCGCCGGCGTCGAAGACGCGGGCGAGCTGTACCACGTCGCTCAGGATCCCTGGGAGATGGACAACCGCTACGCCGACCCCGGATGCCGGGAGATCCGTGAGCGCCTGCGGCGGTCGCTGTTCGACTGGACGCAGCTCACCACGCGCTACGGCAACACGTGGCCCCATCAGCCGCCCGGCGCCGACGGCAAGGCCACGCTGGCCGGCTTGCGCACGCTGCTGGACGAGGAGCAGGTGTTCTATCTGTGAGGCGCCGCGGTTACAGGGACGCGCCTTCCCGCAGCCACTCCTCGTTGAACCGGGCGCACTTCAGGCGGCTCTTGATCGAGTCATAGGGCGGAAAGTGGTAGGTCTTGGCCAGCCACTGCTGCCAGACGACTACTATCGTGCCGTCCTCGGCACTGGTGACGCCGGGGTAGGAGACCTGGCAGCCGGGATTGGTGAGGATGCGGTGGTGTGCCCAGCTCACGCAGTCGTCGTAGGAGATGGCGACGCTCAGCGGGTAGCGGTTCATCGCGCCGATGTAGGGAGTGCTGGTCCAGACCACGACCACGGCGCTCGGCTCGAACGACAGGCGGTGCAGCGCGGCCGGCGTATTCGAGGCCACCAGCACCGTCGGCACCGGATCGCTCCAGGTGGCGCCGCGATCGCTCGACCGCGACTGGTAGTGGCGGCCCCTCGTGGAGCGGACGATCATGAGCAGGTCGCCGTTACGGAGCTCCACCACGGCCGGTTCGTCGGCCCCGTTGGGATCGTCGGGAAGCTGCACGTCTGCGCCGGACTGCCAACTCTCGCCGCCGTCGGTCGACGTGAGGACGCCGGACACGCAGACCATGTCGCGTTCGTAGACCTCGCCGCCGTCCTCCAGGTTGCGGACGTAGTAGTAGGGCAGCACCAGGGTGCCGTCGCGCAGCTCCAGCCCTTCGTTGGCGTGACCGTTGTAGCGCTTGCCGGTGTCGATACGGGTCGCCGGTCCGAAGGTGCGTCCGCCGTCGCCGCTCGGCATCCGGTAGAGGGACGAGTGCCGGTAGCGCGGCGCATCGTCGCCTTCCGTGACGGACTCGTACGCGTTGAAGTGCAGGGCCGTACCCCGCCGCGCGGCGAGCAGGGCCGGATCTCCTTCCACGCCCGGCGCCATCACCTCGGCCCCGCTCCAGGAGGCACCGGCATCGGACGATCGCGAGCCCATCATGTTCTCGCCGTCGATCCACACCGCGACGATGTCGCCGTTCGGCATGCGTGCCACGCCGGGCACGGACCCGCCCGTAATCTCCGGATCGAGGGTGAGCTCCTGGTAGAAACGGCCGTGAACTGATCATTCGCATATCCTCCGACTCGCTCGGCACGGTATCAGCCGGCACCCGGCGTCAGCCACCGGCCACCTCGAACGCCGTCACGTTGCGTGTCTTGCGGCTGAACTCGACTCCGATCAGGTGGATGGACTCGCCCTTGCCCCGGTACTTTGCCGCGTAGTTCCGCTCCCGCAACTGCGCCAGCGCCGATCCCGGCGGCGCCAGCTCGACGACCTTGAACTCGAACAGATACACGTCCCCGCCCGCGCGCACCGCCATGTCCAGCCGCCCGTTGGCCGCTCGACTCTTCCACCGCTATTTCGTAGCCGAGGGCCGCAAAATAGAGTAGAAAACGCTTGCGTAGTACCCCTCGTAGTCCGCGATGTGGTTGTTCGTATACCATTGATACGGGATGCTCGCGAAAAAGGCGTGGAACAGCTCTTTCAGGCCGGCGCAGTCGTGCGCCGCAAGCAGGCGTGCCAGGCGCATGCTGTTCGCCGTCTGCTGCTCGGCGTCCTGCACCAGTTGGCGCAGGAGCACCCGGTTCAGGCTCTGGCGCACCTCCCGGTTGGGATAGCCCAGCCGGTACAGCGGCAAGCCGCCCAGCTCCTCTTCGCCGCTGATCGTCAGATAGCCGGTCTGGAACAGCAGCGCCTCGGTGCCGATGTTGCCCACGTCGAAGGTGGAAAGCAGTTCCTCGGTGCCGACCATCCCATCGAGTGACACCGAGGCGACCGCGCCGCTCGAACAGGGTCTGCACCAGGAATGCCGGCGTCCCGGTCTCGAACCAGTGGGCGGCGAACGTGCGGCGGCGCAGCAGCAGCAACACGTCGACGGGTTGTAGACCTTCTCGGAGCCCAGCCAGCCATATCCGTTGTACCAGTCGCGGATGCGCTGGCGGTCCATGCCGGCCAGCTCGGGGGCGAACACCGTGTCCAGGTCTTCTTCCGTGTACCCGCAGATCGACGAAAAGACCGGGTCCAGGGTGATGTCGCGTGAGGTTGTTCAGGTCGGAGAACAGGCTGACCTTCGTGAACTTGCTCACGCCGGTCACGAAGGTGAAGTGGACGTGCGCGTCGCTGGACTTGATCATCCCGTAGAGCCCGCGCAGAAAGTCGCGGTTGGCGCGCGCCACCTCCGGGGTCCCCAGCGCGTCCAGGATCGGGCTTGTCGTACTCGTCGACCAAGACCGCGACCGGCTGGCCGGTCGTGCGATGCAGTTCCTGCAGCAGACGGCGGAATCGGGCCGGGGCGCTCACCTGCCGGGGTGCGATCCCCCCCTGCTCCTCCAGGTACTCCAACTGGAGCATCACGTCCTCGTGCAGGTGGTCGGGCTCCTTGAAGCTGCCGCCGGCGAAGTCGAGCCGTACCACCGGCCGGCGCACCGACCACTCCCAGCCGTCGTGGATGTGCAACCCTTCGAACAGCGCCTCGTTGCCCTCGAACAGCTCCTTCAGCGTGTCCAGGAACAGGCTCTTGCCGAACCGCCGCGGGCGCGAACAGGAAGTAGTGCGTGCCCTCGGCGAGCAGGCGTTCGATGTAGGCCGTCTTGTCCACGTAGTAGCAGTCCTGCTCGCGCAGTTTGCGAAAGGTCTGCATGCCGATGGGCAGTCTGCGGGCGGGCCACCGGATGATCGTAACCGGTCACCAGAGGTCCTGAAACTGCGCCCGCCGCTACCAGTGCACGATCCGCTCCGGGATGAAGCGCTCGACGCGCCGGAAGCGCGGGCTCCCGGAGGCGTAGTGCTGGCGCTGGTAGAGGGGCAGATGGCGCCCCGGCGGGTCGATGGCGACGATGTCGTTGCCGCGCCGCCTCAGCGTGTACGGGCGCTTCTCGATGTGGACGTGGTCGGTGCGGTTCGGGAGCGGGAAGCCTCACGCTGACCGTCTGGCCGGGCGCGACCGCGCCGACCACGGCGTAACGCCCCTGCTGAGCGGTCTCGCGCACGGTCCCGTCCACGCGGGTGACCAGGTCGCCGGGCCGCGCCCACTCCGGCAGCCGCACCCGCAGCGTCACCGGCTGCTTGACGCGGATGTCGACCTGCCCGGCGTAGGGGACGTAGCTGTCGACGTCCGCCCAGGGCGAGGCGCGGTTCAGCAGCAGGTTCACGTCCAGCCGGCCGGCCTCGTGCGTGACGATCCGGTCCCAGATCCAGTACAGCACCTTGGCGCCGTTGACCGTGCAGCAGTGGCCGAGCACGTGCATGTGCAGCCCGGCGGCCCAGTCGTTGGGGTCGGGGCCGCCGGTGAAGCTGCCCAGGTTGCGACCGGCCACGTCCTCGGTCGAGGCGTGCGGCTGAATCGGCACGTCCTTGGGGAGGCGGTCGATCCAGTCCCCACGTCGGTGAGCTGGTCCTCGGCGAGCTGGTTGCGGATCCAGCGGTCGGCGTCGTCCCAGGCTTCCTCCAGGCCGCTCTGCCCCAGCCGCAGCGCCAGGGCGATCATGTCGGTGAGCTGGCAGGTCTCGCCCTTCTCGCCCATCGAGCTGTTGGCCCACTCCGGGAAGAAGCCGACCAGGTTCGCGCCGGGCAGCTCGGTGATGGCGAGGCCGCCTCCCATCGTGTCGATCTCGTGGTTGGCCAGGTGCTGCTTCGCCCGCCGGAAGCCGCGGTGCACGAAGTCGCGGACGTCCGCGTCGCCGGTCTGCTCGACGTACTCCTGCATGGCCAGGAGGCCGCGCGCATGCGCGTGGAAGTGCGCCCGGTGCCGCTCGCCCGGGCAGGCCAGGAAGGTGCCGTCCTCCTCGTAGAAGGTGCGGCGCAGGTAGTTGATGATGCGCCTGCCCCCGTCCAGGGCGGAGTCGTCCTGCAGCGCGCGGTAGGCGTGCACCATGGCGTGCGCGGCGATCGAGGTCTCCGCCTCGAACGGAACCTGCGGCAGCCGTGGCGTCACTCGGCGGCTCGGCGACGCCGTAGCAGAACGAGGGCCAGAACGCTGACTGATCGCCCGAGTCGACCGTCATGCGCAGCATGCCCGCGAGCTGGGCGTGCAGGGCCTCCTTCCAGAGCGGGTTGTCGTCGAGCAGCGCGTAGTGGGAGAGGCAGGTCATCAGCGTGCCGTTGCCCATCGGCGACAGGATCTGCCCCGGCCGCGGGGAGCGGCGGCGCATCTCCTCGGCCGACACCGGCGACCACTCGAACGCCCACGGCCGCCCCTCGATCGGGTTGTAGAACAGGCCGTCGTCGGCCCTGCACTTCATGGCGGCGTGGAGCTGGGTCTGCTCCACCTCGCGGCCGTCCTCCGCGCCGCTGACGATGCGGGCCATGGAGGTGGCCATGATCCACTTGGCCCAGCCGGTGCTCTGCCAGCAGTTGTGGAACATGTGCGCCGGCTCCGAGCGGAACACGACGATCCAGTAGGGCTCGTAGTCGGCCTCGGGATCCGTCGCCCGGTGGAGGGCGTTGGTGACCAGCCGCGCCCGCTCGGCGATGTCGAGCGTGTCCGGGACCAGCGCTTCGTAGCGTTCGCCCCCGTACTTCGGCAGATCTACCGCCGGAGCGTCGGGCGTGAGGTAGCCGCGGAAGAAACCGTCGAACATCGTCTGCCGCGCGTCTCCAGTCGACGCTCTCGATCTTCTCTCGCAGTGCCTGGAGCAACCACTCGTTCGAGACCTCGAAGGATCGCCCTTGCCACGGACCCTGTTGCAACAGGGCGTTGCCGAGCAGCGCGAGGTCGGGAGCGGTCCGGCGCGCTACGTACCAGAGGAGGTCGTACCAGTCGCGCCCCTTGACATAGCGGCGGCACAGCAGGGCGTGGGTCTTCATTCCAAACCCGGAGGACAGCGTTTGCGTCGTGAGCGGCGCCGTGGTCGGGAAGGACAGATACGAGGTCTCGAAAGACGATCCCCGCGGTGGGTTGATGTCGATCTCCAGCCTGATGCGAATCTTCTTGGTGCTGACGCGTTCGAACGGGAGGTCCAGCGTCACGATGCTGCCGATGGAATCCGTCTTGACGAACGCCTTGCGTACGGCGCCCACGGCACGGCTCTTGTCCTGAATCTCGATCCGCAGTCCCTCCGCTTCGCAGTCCGCTGCTATGCGCTGCAGGTGCGGCTCCCACGCGAACTGCTGATCGGGCTGCTTCAGCAGAAAGTCGAGGTCTTCCGAAAAGCGGTTCATGCTGTGACAGATCCGCAGACAGGTGCCGCCATGGAACATGGCAGCGGAAAACAGGCCTGACCTCGACAGGCTCGCCAGCACGTAGTGCTGCATCAGCTCCGCGAGCATGTTCTCCTGCTCGATGGCGTTCGCCGGGGCATACTCCCGGATTCGCGCCTGCACTACATCACTCAGCAAGAGATGCCTCCTTCGCCAGATGCTCCAGATAGGCGACGACTCGTCGGTTGCGGATGCTGTCGCTGATGTCGGGCAGCGCCGCGATCGACACGCCGTTCAGATCGTTCGGCTCGATGCGCAGCGACTCCAGAACGTACGCGAGACCGTCGTTCTGCCAGGACACCGACTTGTCGAGGTAGAGCATGTCGGCCAGAGCGCGCAACGGCGTGGCCACGAACGCCCACGAGGTGGAGCCGAGTTTGACCGCCTCGACTCCGGCCCGTGGTTGCCGTGCGGGAACCCGTTGAAACGAGAACAGTCCCAGGTCGGTGGTGAACGAGCGACTCCTCCGAGCGGTTACGCTGCTGGTCTGCTGAACCGCCTCCGGAATGAGTCCATGATGGGCAAGCGCGGACTCCAGGCTGACATGTGACGGCGCATGCAGAAACGCGGCGACCGCATACGGGTGAAGCTCCGTTCTGCGGTATTCCGGGCGCAACGCGAAGAGCCCGGGTTTGAGGCGAATGATCTCGCCGCTCGCCACGGCTCGATGCACCAACTGCTTGCGAGCACCGGCGGAACCGTTGGGAAAGAGGTTGCCCACCACCGTCTCGTTGAACAGCCCGCCCGGCGGAGCAAGCTTCATGACGGCTTCGGTCAGTGACTGCATCGTGCTCACAGATTACGAAAAACGTAACCTGTGCGCAAATTATCTGAGGATCTCGCCGATCACCCTCCCTCGCGTTGCCGACGGTTGGGGGCCGTAGTAGGGTCGCCGCCGATGCAGCCGGGGTGGTACCGGACCGCATGGCGGCGGAACGTCGTCGACACGCACATCCAGGACTGGGACCAACGCTTCATGGCCCGGTTCGATCCCGAAGCCTACGTCGGGCTCCTGCGCGAGGTAGGCGCCCAGTCGGCGGTGGTCAACGCCTACTCGGCAGTCGGGATCTGCATGTACCCGTCGGAGGTCGGCCACACTCACGCCGGGCTGCAGGGCCGGGACCTGTTCGGGGAGGTGCTGGAACGCTGCCACGAAGCCGGCATCGCCGTGGTCGCCATCGTCTGCTTCCTCTGGGACCTGTGGGCGGACGAGAACCTGCCGGACGTGCGCATCGTCAAGGCGGACGGCTCGCGCGGGTCGGCCGACACGCGCAACGGGCAGTGCTGCCCGAACTCCCCCTACCGCGACTACGCCCGCGACCTGCTGACGGAGCTCTGCACCCGCTACGACGTCGACGGTGTCCGCATCGACATGACCTTCTGGTACAACGTCTGCTACTGCCGCCACTGCCGCCGCCGCTACGCGGACGAGGTGGGCGGCGAGCCGCCGCGGACCGTGGACTGGCGCGACCCGGTGTGGGTGAAGTTCCAGCGCAAGCGCGAGGAGTGGCTGCTGGAGTACGCATCGCTGCTGACCGCCACGGTGAAGGGGATCAACCCCGACATCAGCGTCGAGCACCAGAGCTCGACCATGCCGATAGGCTTCGTGGGCGGGGTCGGCTGGCAGATGGCCGACCGCATGGACTTCCTGCAGGGGGACTTCTACGGCGGCGTGCTGCAGGGGAGCTTCGTCAACAAGCTGCTCTACTCGCTCACGCCCAATCGGCCGTTCGGCTTCGAGACCAGCTCCAGCCCGCAGCTTCGCGACCACACCGGGCTGAAGTCCGCCGAGCTGATCCGCGCGCGGGCGTTCGCCGCGGTGGCCAACGGCGGGGCGTTCGTCTTCATCGACCAGATCGACCCCGACGGCACGGTCAACCCCCGGCCCTACCCGCGCATCGCACCCATCTACCGCGAGCTGGCGCGCTACGAGCCCCACTTGGGCGGCGAGATGGTGCAGGACGTGGCCGTCTATTTCAGCACCGCATCGAAGGTCGATCTCCGCGACAACGGGCGCGACGTGCTGGAGCTCACCGGCTACTGGCCGGAGATCCCCCACCTTTCGGCGGTGCTGGCCGCCACCCGCTCGCTGCTGGACGCGCACATCCCGTTCGGGGTCATCACCAGGCGCAGTCTTGCGGACCTCTCGAGGTACCGCGTGGTGATCCTGGCCGACGTGACCATGATGGACGAGGAGGAGGCCGCCGCGATCCGGGACTATGTCGCCGGCGGCGGCGCGCTCTACGCCAGCGCCGGCGCCTCGCTCCTGCGAGCCGACGGCGTGCAGCAGCAGGACTTCATGCTCGGCGACGTGTTCGGCGTCGCGTGCGACGGGGAGACCGGGCACGAGGTCACCTACTTCGTGCCCGAGGACGAAGGGCAGGAGCTCATGGCCGCGTGGACGAAGGAGCATCCATCCTTCCTGCCGGAGCCGCAGTGGCGGCTGCGCCTGCGCGACGGCAGCGGGACGACGACGCTCGCCACCCTGGGGCTGCCCTACACCCTGCACGCCGAGCTGCGCCGCTTCTCGTCCGTCCACAACGACCCGCCGGACAAGGACCTGTCGCCGCGCTCGCCGGCGCTGGTGGAGCGGCGCTTCGGCTCCGGCCGCTGCATCTATGCGGGCGGCGCGCTGGAGCGCTACGAGGAGAACCGCGACCTGTTCGCCGGCCTGATCGGCCGGCTGCTCCCGCACCCGACCATGGAGGTGGACGCCCCGCCCGCGATCGAGGCGACGCTGTTCGACGACCGGGCCGGCAGCCGCTACCGGGTCAACCTGCTGAACTTCCAGGAGCGTCTGCCCAACGTCCCAGCCGCCGGCATCCGGGTGCGGCTGCGCGTCCCCGAGCGGGTTCGCCGGGTGGTCAGGCTCCCGGACGAGCGGCCGTTGGTGTGGCAGCAACAGGAGGGCGTGGTCGGCTTCGAGGCGCCGGTCGTCGAGACGTTCGAGATGGTGAGCGTCGAGTATGGGGCGTAATGCGGGGCTGACCCCGGCGCAGGTGCGGAACTTCCGGGAGCTGGGCTGGCTGTGCCCCCTGCCGGCCGTCGCCGCCGGCGAGGTGCCGCGCCTGCGGGCGCTGTTCGAGCGGCTCCGCCGCCTGCTCCCCACCGGAGTCTCCACCCAGCAGATGGACTGGTGGCACGCCTTCGACCGCGAGCTGTACGAGCTCTGCCGTGCCGGCGCGATCCTGGACCGGGTCGAGTCCCTGCTCGGTCCCGACTTCTACCTGTGGGGGACCCAGTTCTTCGCCAAGGATCCCGGCGACGGCAGGATCACCCCCTGGCACCAGGACGCGTTCTACTGGCCGCTGCACCCGCAGCGCTCGGTCACCGTCTGGCTGGCCTTCGCCGACAGCGACCGCGAGAACGGCGCCATGCAAGTCATCCCCGGATCGCACCTGCTCGGTCCGCTGCGGCACGAAGACCTGGACGACCGCAAGGCGGTGCTGCCGCTCCGGCTGGCCGACGGGCTGGTCGACCCGCAGACCGCCTGCCATCTGGAGATGGCGGCCGGCCAGATGAGCATGCACGACGACCGCATCGTGCACGGCTCCGAGCCGAACCGCTCGGACCGGTTGCGCTGCGGCCTGACCATCCGCTACTCGGCCGGCGAGGTGAAGTGCGACACGTCCGTCTGGCCGCAGTTCCGGGCGTACTGGGTGCGCGGCGGCGACCGGTGGCGCCACAATCCGGCCGGCACGCCGCCCGTGGGCGCGATGACGGAGTATCGGGAAGCCACCGCGACGTACGTCGACTCATAGCAGCCGCCCTGCGGCCAAAACCCACCGGCTATAGCTACCTGCGCGCAAGAAGCCTGTCGTACTCGTGGTGTGCGCCAATCCAGAACCACACGATGTCGCCCTGGTCCAATACGCCGAGAGCGCGGTAGTCGATGCTCACGCGCACCGAGTACACCGGACGCCTCTGACTCACGCGTTTGAAGTCCAAGCTTGGGTGGCCGGGATCGGACACAAAGAAACGGTAGGATTCCTTGGCCTGCCTTCGCACGTGGTTTGGGAGGCGTCGATATGCCTGCCAGAAGCTCGTTCGCGCAAACGAACGCACACCTAGAGATCATCCATCGTGAGCCGTTGCGTCCGCCCAGAGCGGTGCTCCAACAGGGCCTCGTCGGCCAGCCGCTCAAGCAGCTCCTCCGACTCGGGACGAGCGAACAGTCGGGCCCACTGCTGCTCCGATTCCAGTTCTGCCAGCAGGAAACGCGCGAATCTGTCCTGTTCCTCTTGCGGGAGCTCCGCCGCTTTATCGAAAGCACTTTGCAGAAGCTGGTTCACTCGTAGCCCACCCATCATGCGGACAATCGTTCCGTCTCAGTGATGGTCTCTCGGGGAGCCATCTTCCCGAGCCCTTCCACCGCCGTCAACGACCCGCCCGGCAAGGCTTGGTGGAGGGGAGCCGGCATCCGGGCAGGCTCCGTGCAGACGCGGGGGATGGGTCGTCGTCAGTCCGTGGCGTAGGATGTGTCATCAAAGGCCGGGGAGTGACGATGGCAATGGGCGGACGGGACGAGGGGGCTGCGGCGTGCGACACGATCGGCACGGTGGGGAAGAAGGTGAAGATCTCCGCCGGGCTGTTCTGGGCGGACTACGCCGTCCTCGGCGCCCAGATCGCGGAGCTGGAGGGCGCCGGCGTCGACTGGTTCCACATCGAGGTGCGCGACGGCAAGTACATGGACTTCGGCATGCCGCGCGGCGGCTTCGACGTCATCGAGGCGACCCGCAAGAGCACGGACCTGGAGATCGAGGCCCAGCTCCAGATGGTGCGCCCCGGCTTCGACGTCTTCAAGCAGATGGCCGACCTCGGCGTGAACCTGATCACCCTCCCGCTGGAGACCATGGGCGAGCTGACCATGCAGGCGATCTCCTACATCACCGACGTGCTGGGGCTGAAGGCCGGGGTCTGGGCGTGGCAGGGAACGCCGATCGCGGCGTTCGAGCAGTACGTGCAGCCCTACGTGCGCGCCATCGAGTACGAGAGCCGCGCCTACTTCTGGGCGCAGGAGACCGGCAAGAGCCCCCATACTATGGACCCGATCATGGTGAGCAACATCCGCCGCCTGCACGAGATGATCCGCGCGGCGGGGCTGGAGGACCGGATCGAGCTGATGGAGGACGGCGGGCTCAACACCGGGAATGTCGACGAGTTCGTCGCCGCCGGGATGACGGTGGGCGAGTTCTCCTCGCCGCTCCTCAAGGGGCCTGCGGGCAAGCTGCAGCCCGGCACGGGGGAGATCCCGGCGGCGGTGGAGAAGCTGCGCGAAGTGCTGGACGCGGCGGCGGAACGGCACCGGGACGAGCGCGGCCTCATCCGCTGACGTGGCAGCGGAGGACGCCCGCCCGATCCGGGTGGCGCTGATCGGCTACGGCGGCATCGGCACGGTGCACGCGCTGGCCTACCGGTCGATCCCCTTCCACTACGGCCTGCCGGCGGACGCGGTGCGGATCGCCGCCGTGGCGACCTCGTCTCCCGGCTCCGCCGAACGGGCGGCGCGGGAGATCGGCTGTCCTGCCTGGAGCGACGACTACCGGCGCATCGTCGAACGGGACGACGTCGACCTCGTCGACTGCTCGGTGCCCAACGCCCTGCACGAGCCGGTGGTGACGGCAGCCGCGGCGGCCGGCAAGCACGTCTACTGCGAGAAGCCGCTGGCGCGCACGGTCGCCGAGGGCAGCCGCATGGCCGCCGCCGTGCGCCGCGCCGGCGTGAAGGCGCAGCCGACGTTCAACTTCCGCTTCTTTCCCGCCATCACGCGTGCCAGGCAGCTCGTGGACGACGGCTTCCTGGGGCGGATCTTCTCCTTCCGGGGCCGCTACTACCGCTCCAGCTACATCGACGCGGCCAAGCCGATGTCCTGGCGGCTGGACCGGGAGGCGTCCGGCGGCGGGGCCATGCACGACCTGGGCAGCCACGTGCTGGACCTGATCGGCTACCTGCTCGGCCGCTGCGAATCGGTCAACGCCACCCTGGAGACCCTGATCGACCGCCGTCCGGTCTCGGCCGGCAGCGACGAGCTGGCGCCCGTGGAGGTGGACGACTGCTGCTTCCTGCACCTGCGCATGGCCGGCGGCGTGCCGGGGCTGGTCGAGGTGAGCCGCATGGGCACCGGCGCCGTGAACGACCTGCAGGTCGAGGTGTTCGGCGACCGCGGCGCGATCCGCTTCCGCGCCGAGGAGCCGAGCTGGCTGGAGGTCTACGACGCGACCGATCCGGGCGAGCCGCTCGGCGGCATGCGCGGGTTCCGGCGGCTGGAGACCGTCCAGCACCACGCGGGCCAGAAGATCCCGGACTGGTCGCAGGCCGCCGGCTTCACCCGCACGCACGTCGAGTGCCAGTACCGGTTGCTGCGCGCCATCTGGGACGACACGCCGCCGCAACCCGACTTCCAGGACGCGCTCCGCGTGCAGGAGGTGATGGCCGCCGCCGAGCGCTCCTCCACCGAGGGGCGCTGGGTGACCGTGTCGGCCGACGCCGGGGCGTAGGCCATGGGCAGCGCACTGGTGATCGGGGCACGCGGCATGCTCGGCCGCGACATCGCCTCCGCCCTGGCCGCCACCCACCGGGTCCTCGCCTGGGACATCGACGAGATCGACATCACCGACCGCTCGCGCACGGTCGATCAGATCGCCGCGGCCCGGCCCGAGGTCGTGGTCAACACGGCCGCGTTCGTCGACCTGGAGGCGTGCGAGACGGATCCCGACCGCGCGTGGCTGGTCAACGCCGTCGGCGCCGGCCACGTGGCGCTGGGGGCGGAGGCGGCGGAGGCCTCCCTGATCTACATCTCCACCGACTACGTCTTCGACGGCCGGGCCGAGAGCGACTACGACGAGGTCGCGCCTCCCAACCCGCTGAACCACTACGGCCGCTCGAAGCTGGCCGGCGAGCGGCTGAGCCTATCCTCGTGCCGGCGCACCTGCGCGGTGCGCACGGCATGGCTGTTCGGGCACGCGCCCGGCAACTACGTGGCGCGCGTGCTGGATTCCGCGAACCGCGACGGCGCCGTGCGGATGCCGGACGACCAGGTCGAGTCGCCTACCTATACCGGCGATCTGGCTGCCGCTATCGCCCGGCTGGTCGCGTGCCGGGCATCGGGCGTCGTGCACGTGACCAGCCGCGGCGCCTGCACCCGCGCCGAGTTCGCGGCCGAGGTGCTGCGCCAGGCCAGGCGCACCGAGCCGGTGGAGGTGGTGGAGCCGCGCAGCGCCGGGCGCTACGCCCGCCGGCCGGCGCGGCCGGTGCTGGACTGCCGGCTGTATCGCCTGCTCACCGGCGCGGAGCTGCCCGCGTGGCGCGAGGGGATCGGCCGGTATCTCGCACGCGAGCGCGCGGGAGGCACGTGACGTCCCGGCTGGCGATCGGGATCGACGTCGGCGGCACCAAGATCGCCGCCGGCCTGGTGGACGACACCGGCGAGACCCGGCGCCGCCACGTCACCACCGCCCACGCGGAACGGCCGCCGGCGGAGGTCATCGCCGCCATCGAGGAGAGCTGCGCCGCGCTGATGGAGCCGTCACAGGGGGAGCGGGTCGTCGGCGTCGGCGTGGGCTTCCCCGGCAACATCAACCAGGAGCGGGGCGAGGTCCTGGTGAGCTCCAACCTGCCGGCCTGGGACCACTATCCGCTGCGAGAGACGCTCGCCGGCCGTCTGCGGCTCCCTGTCGCGCTCGACAACGACGCCAACATGGCCGCCCTGGGCGAGCATCGCTACGGCGCCGGGCGCGGCGTCAGCCACCTGTGCTACGTCACCCTGAGCACCGGCCTGGGCCTGGGCGTCGTGGCCGACGGGAAGGTGTACTCGGGAGCCCACGGCACCGCCGCCGAGCTCGGCCACCTCAGCGTCGACTGGGACGGCCCGCGGTGCACCTGCGGCAAGCGCGGGTGCGTCATGGCGTACGCGAGCGGCATCGGCATCTCACGCATGGCCTACGAGGCTGTCGACCGAGACGACGCGCCGATCCTCGCCGCGCTGCTCCCATCCGGCCGGCAGCGTATCGCGGCGGAAACCGTGGCCGATGCCGCCGCGCGCGGCGATGCTGCCGCTGGCGAGATCCTGCAGCGGGCCGGCCGCTACGCCGGCCTGGCTCTGGCAGCGGCAGTGCAGATCCTGGACCCCGAGCTGCTGGTCATCGGCGGTGGACTCACCCGGTTGGGTGCCGTCCTTCTCGATCCCGCTCTGGCCACCATGCGGGAGCTGGTCCAGGAGCAGATGGTAGACTCGGTGCGCGTGGAGATGTCCCGGCTCGGCGAGGAGATCGGCGTCCTGGGCGCGGCCGCCCGGGCGTTCGTCGCGTAACGAGGACCTGGAGGTGGGGTAACCATGCTCACCCTCAGTTCCGAGAACAGACGTGGCTTGACGAATACCGGCGGGCGCTCAATGAACGGCATGCCGGCGTGGTCGTGCGCATGGTCATCTACGGCTCAAAGGCACGTGGCGATGCGCATGCGGACAGCGACCTGGACGTGCTCATCATCGCCAGGAACGACTCCGACGCCCTCAAACGAACGCTGCGCGATATTGGCTACGACTTGGCGGCAACATCCTGGGCCGTACCATCGATTCTGGCCTACACGCAGGACGAGTGGCAGCACAGGAAGGAGAAGGGATTCCCGTTTCAGCGGGCGGTGGAGCGCGATGCGGTGGCGGTACTGTGAACCGGGACGTGGTGCTCGGCGAATGGGGCGCTCTCGGTACACGATGTCGTCGCTGAAAGCCATTCGGCCGTGCGCGGGATGTTCGGGAAGCATCTCATTCTGACCGGCGCGATAGAGCGAGAGTGGTCGAAACAGCTCGGCGGCAGCCTGGACGACCGGTTGGCTGCCGACTACGACTCCGCGACGTTCTTCTCCGCTATGGAGGCTCGACGCGAATGCCGCCAGGCGCGAGCGTTCGTCGAGCGCATTCGACGGTACCTGATCGCATCCGGGTTCACTGCGGACGACTTGGCAACGCAGGCCGGGAGTTGATCATGTCCGCCCTACGGCGGGCCGGGCCGCTACGCGGGTCTGGCCGGCTCGGCAAAGAGACCGGCGTCCTGGGCGCGGCTGCCCGGGCGTTCACAGAGGCGAACGGCGAGCGCTCCGGGAGCGCCGACTCGACATTCTCGATACCATCCTACGCGATTGCCACTGGCCTGATACGGTCTACTTCGGCTCCAATCGCCTTGGCCGCGTCCCAAAGGTCCACCTCGCGCTGTGCATTGAGCCAGAACGCGGGCGAATTGCCGAACAAGCGCCCGAGGCGGAGAGCCATTTGTGGGCTCACCGCCCGGCGTTCTCGGAGAACCTCGTTGATTGTCTGGCGCGAGACTCCTATCGCGTCGGCTAGGCCCGAAACCGTGAGTGCGTAGTCGGGAAGGAAGTCCTCTCTCAGCATCTCCCCGGGGTGAATGGGCCGAACTCGTCTGATGCCGGTATTCGGGATGCTCACCAGCCCTCCCCCGTAGATCCCGGTGTTCCAGTCCAATAATGGTTCTTCATAGGGTCTGCGTTTGGTCTTCCGTGGCGAGCCCGACCTCATCACAACCACTTGGCGTGAGCGAGACCGCGGAGACATCGTCATCCGATCCCTTTCGACCAACCGGCCTCAGCTCGGTCTGTGTACGCATCGGCCGATCATGGCGATCACCGCACTGCGACCTGGGCCGCGGCCGGTGAAGGGCTCCCGATCCACGCGCTTGACGAGCGTCGTTCGATCCACCTACGGCTCCAGACTCCCTCGACTCATGGAGGGATCCTCCAGAATCGCCCGAAGTCTTTCGTGTTGCTCCGCGATCCATCGCGCGGCTTCTGGCCATTCGGCCTCGTCATCGCGCGTCCATGCCTTCTGGACAGTCACCGTCGTGCCATCGATACTGTTCTTCTCCACGTTCGGTCCAAGTGTTTGATCGCCCATCTGCTCGCGAATTGTCCAAGAGTACTGCCGCATTCGTGCCGTCCTATCATTCGATGCCTGAGCTTCTCCCGCTCGGATATAAAGCCAGATGAGATCAGGATTGCCCACGTATATTCCGATCCGGTCACCAAAATCGTTCAGTGGACTTGTCCACTGGGTTGCTCCCCGCCAACTGTCGTTCTGTCCCGGCAGCCCACCCGATTGTTTCTTGAAGAATTTCCAAAATGTCTGGGTCCGGCTGGTTCCGTCGAGCTCGACTCCGACCCTAACGCCGCATCGGTCGCCCATCTTCCTGCATCGCTCTGCACTCGTGGGGTAATCACGCTCATATGGGTACAGTACGTACTGATGATGGCCCGGTACGGCGCGCATGGTGAGCGTTCCGGCCGTGGTCCCTGGAGGGTAACGTTTAGCCGAGTGCACGTTCGGCCTGATCGCCTCTCCAGAGAGTCTTCCAACATTGACGGGATCCCGACTCAGTAGCGCGCCTGCGACATTCAACACCATCTGACTCGCGACGTTCTCCGTATGCCAGGGTTCAGCCTCGATACGCCACCTGAACGTCGCGTCGGGTTGGGGAGCAGCTGCTTGTTCGGGCCACGGCCAACGATCCAGTACGCGACGAGTCAGCTCTTCCGCGTGGCGTTCAAGGGCTTCTTCGTTCCAATCGTTCTCCACCGCGAGGCGTCGAGTCATCCCAATCGAGCTGTTCCGATACACTTCGCGCTTCGCGGCGAACGTGCCGGCGGACATACTCGAGTTAGTCGCGTCGCCGCTCAATGTCAGGTTCGCCAGTCGGTCGCGATACCGGCCGTGCTTCTCCTCTGGGTCGTCTCCCAAGGCACGTTTCCAATCTTCCGTGAGCTTCTGTGGCATCACATGTTCGATCGTCAGCCGGCTACGGTCGGGTGCCTCCTCCTTATGCTCAGCTTCCATCAACGCGCACAGAACCGCGAACGACGACCGGGTGGCGCCCCCTCCATAGGCCTTCCGACTCCGGATTCCGTCGCCAACCTCTTCGTCACTCGGAACGCCCACGCGTGTGTTCCTCAGCCTGCGGATCCGACCAAGCCAATGTTCGGAAAAGTCGACATCATCACCTGGGCCAGGCCCGTTAGCCAAGTCCACGACAGCCCTGTTTAGTCCGGCAGTAGCACGGTCCGCCAACCATAGCCGGGTTGTCCATGTTCCAATCCCGGCTAGAACTTTGGCCAAGTCAACACTGGTCGCCGTTTTACGGTTTCGATCGGATGCGTCATTCAATAGCCGCAGCGCAGGGGCTACGCCCAGATCTCGCGTTCGGCGGCGGTCGCGACTCGTTCATCGGCGCCATCCACCGGCGCGCGGCGGCGCTGGACGAAGGGTTCCTGGAGTTGACGGCCGGCGCACTGTCGTAGTCCCATCAGGCTTGACAGTCAGCGGGCGGCTAGCGTTTAGGCTCTCGAAGATCTGCTGAGGATCCTCTCTGTCGCCAAGTCCGATGCTGACCACCCGAAGCCGTTCGAGCCCGTTGAGCAGGAGGGCTGTGTTGTGCTTGGCGACCAGGCGGCGGGCGATTCTCCAAGCTTGGGCTACGGCTCCGGGACCCACTGGGTTGCCTTCGAGACCTCGCGGATTCTTCTTCGTCTCCATCTGAGCCTTAGGATCTGGTCGAGGGCGAGCGCGCCCGGCCGGCGGAAGAGCGGATCGACTTCGTGTCGATCGTCACGCCCAACCACGCGCACTTCGCGCCGGCTCTGACCTGTGTGGGCTGAGGCGGGCTTCGAGATGCCGCGACACACGTCCCGCACGAAACCGTAGCGTCAGCGTCGACAGGTTGCGCTACGCCCAGATCGGCGGAGGCCGCGACTCGTTCATCGGCGCATCGGCGCGCGGCGGCGCGACTGGAGTTGACGGCCGGCGCGTTGTCGCACGGCCGACAAGACCTGCTGCTGGCCCGAGCGCTACGGGAGCTGGCAGGCTGGTCGAGGGCACGCCCGGCCGGCGGTCGGATCGACTTCGTGTCGATCGTCACGCCCAACCACATGCACTTCAGCCGGCTACCTGGCCTGCGTCGAGGCGGGCTTCCACGTCGTCATCGATAAGCCCATGGTGCGCGACGGCACGCAGGCAGAGCGACTGGCCCGCGCCGTGGCCCACGGCGTCGTGTTCGCCGTCACCTACAACTACACCGGCTACCCGATGGTCAAGGAGGCTCGGCACCAGGTCGCGCAGGGCCGCATCGGGACGATCCGCCGGGTCGTGGTCGAGTACGCGCAGGGCTGGCTGTCGCAGCCGATCGACGCCGAGGGCCACAAGCAGGCCGAGTGGCGGACCGATCCCGCCCGCGCGGGAATCGCCGGCGCCCTGGGCGACATCGGCACCCATTGCGAGAGCCTGGTCAGCTACGTCACCGGGCTGGAGATACGCGAGCTGAGCGCCGACCTGGCCACCTTCGTGCCGGGGCGCCGCCTGGACGACGACGTCAGCGTGCTGTTGCGCTTCGCGCCGGGCGATGCGAGCGCCGCCGGCGAGGACCCGCGCGGCGTGCTCTGGGTGTCGCAGGTGGCCGCCGGAGCGAAGAACCGCCTGACCCTGCGCGTCTACGGCACCGAAGGCGGGCTGCTGTGGGACCAGGAGGATCCGGACCGACTGCTGTTCCTGGACCCCGGCGGCGACGCCACCGTCGCCCGCGCCGGCGACCCCGGGCTGTGCGCGGCGGCCGAGCGCGCCACCCACCTGTTCCCCGGCGCGCCGGAGGGGTTCCTGGGCGCGTTCGCGAACATCTACGCCAACGCGGCCGACACCATGCGCGCCAGGCGGGCCGGGCGCGAGCCGACCGAGCTGGAGCTGGACTTCCCGGGCGTCGCCGACGGCGCCCGCGGGGTGCGGTTCATGGAGCGCGTGGTCGAGAACGCCGCCGGCACTGCCAAGTGGTCGCCATTCTGACGTGAGCCCTGCCGGGTTCGAGGCGACGGCCGCCTACCGCGCGTTCAACCGCGGGCGGCTCTCGCCCGACCCGTATCCGCTCTACCGGGCCATGCGGGAGAGCGAGCCCGTGCACTGGTGCGAAGGGCTGCGCGCCTGGGTCCTGACCCGCTACGACGACGTGCTGGCGGCGAACCGGGATGCGCGGTTCTCCAGCGGCCGGTCGAGCGTCAATATGGGCGCGTTGCCGCCGGCCGAGCGCGATCGCTACCGCGACCTGGGAGAGCACGTCGGCAACTGGCTGGGCTTCACCGATCCGCCGAAGCACACGCGCATGCGGAACCTGGTCGCGGGCACGGTCACCTCCGACCTGGCTGAACGACTGCGGCCGCGTATCGCCCGCATCGTGGCGGAGCTGCTCGAAGCGCTGCCCGATGGGGAGGACGCCGATCTTCTCGCATCGTTCGCCTATCCGCTGCCGGCCACCGTGATCTGCGAGATCCTCGGCATTCCGGAGGCGCTCCGCTCGCAGTTCCGTCGCTGGGTGGAGGACATCGCCGCGTTCGTGGGCGGCGCCGGCCCGTACCTGCTGGGACTGGCCGAGCGCGCCGACCGCAGCCGCCGGGAATTGGGCGAGCTGTTCCGCGAGATGGTCCGCTTGCGCCGGGCGCGCCCGCGGGACGATCTGCTGACCACGCTCGCCGATGCGCAGGCTCGGGGGCACCTCAGCGAGACCGAGCTGCTCGGGCTGTGCGTGTTCCTGTTCGCCGCCGGCCACGAGACCACCGTCGGACTGATCGCGTCGGGCATCGTCACCCTGCTCGGCCATCCCGATCAGCTCCGGCGGCTTCGCGCGAAGGAAGCCCTGATGTCGTCCGCCGTCGAGGAGCTGGTGCGGTACGAACCGCCGATTCAGCAGGACACGCGGCTGCTGACCGAGGACGTGACCGTCCGCGGCCGCCGGCTCGAACGCGGCCAGACGGCGATCCTGGGGCGTGCCGCCGCCAACCGCGATCCTCTTCAGTTCGACGGGCCCGAGCAGCTCGACCTGGCCCGCACCGAGAACCGCCATCTCGGCTTCGGCTGGGGCATCCACTTCTGCCTCGGTGCGCCGCTGGCCCGAGTCGAGGCGTCCATCGCGCTGTGGGCGCTCTTCGACGCGTTCCCGCGCATGGAGCTCATCACGCCGGTCGAGTGGTGGGACAACCTGTCGCTGCGTTGCCCGCGGTCGGTGATCGTCGACCTGCGGGGACGCTAAGCGCGCGAGGTGAGGCGGATCTCAGCCATGCTGCCGCGCGCGATACCGCCGCTCGGCTTCGGCCCAGATCTCCTTCACGGTCTTGTCGGTCTCGCCGCTTGCCAACCCCTCTTGAATCGCGTGTTTCAGTGCCCGGAACTGTGCATTCGTCTCCTGGTCGCGGCGGATCAGGTCCCGCAGGTACTCACTGAGGCCGGACACCATCCGCAGACTCCGTCCGACCTTGCCGCTGCGGGGGCAATCCGACAGACTCGGTGGCATGCGGAGCTCGTAGCTGATGGGCCGGTTCCTCGCGCGGCGCTTCGTGACGATGGTCCTGCTGGTGTTCGGCATCTCGGTGGTGTCGTTCGTCATCATCGAGTTGCCGCGCGGGGACTTCGTCAGCTACCACGTGCTCACGCTCAAGGCGGCCGGCTTCGAGATGGCGCCGGAGCAGGTCAGCAACCTGCGCGCCCAGTTCGGCCTGGACAAGCCGTGGTACCACCGGTACCTCCGCTGGATCGGCGGCATCGTCCTGCGCGGCGACTTCGGCTGGTCCTTCATCAACAACCAGCCGGTCTCGGAGCTCATCTGGGGCCGGGTGGGCCTCACCGCGCTGATCGCGGTCCTGTCGGTCACCTTCACGCTCGTGATCGGCGTCGTGATCGGCATCTACAGCGCCGTCCACCACTATTCGGTCTCCGACTACCTGTTCACGGCCCTGGGCTTCCTGGGACTGTCGATCCCGAACTTCCTGCTGGCGCTGGTGCTGATGTGGCTGGGCTGGTCCTGGTTCGGCATCACCATGGGCGGCCTGTTCTCCCGCGAGTTCCTGTACGCCGAGTGGAGCTGGGCCAGGCTGTGGGACCTGCTCACGCACATCTGGGTGCCGATCGTCGTCCTGGGGACCGCCGGAACCGCCGGCACCATGCGGGTCATGCGCGCCACCACCCTCGACGAGCTGGGAAAGCAGTACGTGGTGACCGCCCGCGCCAAGGGTGCGCCGGGCATGCGCGTGATCACCCGCCACGTCTTCAAGGTCGCCATCAACCCGATCCTGTCGACCATCGGTTGGCTGCTGCCGGCCATCTTCTCCGGCGAGGCGATCGTCGCCATCGTCCTCAACCTGCCCACCGTCGGCCCGCTGCTGTTCATCGCGCTGACGACGCAGGACATGTTCCTGGCGGCCAGCCTGGTGTTCATCCTCAGCGTGCTGACCGTGGTCGGCACCCTGTTGTCCGACATCATCCTGGCGGCGGTGGACCACAGGATCCGGTACGACTGATGTCCGACGCGGCGCTGGCCCCGGTCGGACGCTCGCACGGGCAGTTGATGTGGCTGAAGTTCAAGGAGCACCGCGTCGCGCTGGTCTCCCTGTGGCTGCTGGCCGTGCTCTACTTCGTCGCCATCTTCGCCGAGTTCTTCGCCCCGTACGACCCGCGGGTCATCAGCACCAGCGTCAAGGTCAACAGTCCGCCGGAGCTCATCCGCTTCTTCGACCAGGGCCGCTTCCAGCTCCGCCCCTTCGTCTACCACAAGTTCACGGAGGGCTACGACATGGACACCGGCGCGCTGGTGTACCAGGACGACCGCAGCCGCAAGAAGGAGATGCGCTTCTTCGTGCAGGGCGAGGAGTACAAGCTCTGGGGCCTGTTCCCGTCCCGGCTACACTTCTTCGGCACCGACGACCCGGAGCCGATCAACCTGTTCGGCACCGACGACATCGGCCGCGACCTCTTGTCGCGGACGATCTACGGCGGCCGGCTGTCCATGTCGGTGGGGATGATCGGCGTGCTGGCCAGCCTGGTGCTGGGGACGCTGCTGGGCGGCATCTCCGGCTACTTCGGCGGCGCCGTGGACAACGTCATCCAGCGGCTCATCGAGCTCCTGCGCAGCATCCCGCACATCCCGCTGTGGCTGGCGCTCTCGGCCGCCATCCCCAAGGAGTGGAGCGCCGTGCAGCGCTACTTCTCCATCGTCGTGATCCTGTCGCTGATCGGCTGGACGGACCTGGCGCGCGTGGTGCGCGGCAAGTTCCTGGCGCTGCGCGAGGAGGAGTACGTCATGGCATCGCGGGCGCTGGGGGCCGGCGGCGGCTGGGTGATCACCCGCCACCTGATCCCGAACTTCATCGGCTACCTGATCGTCTCCCTGAGCCTGGGCGTGCCGGGCATGATCATCGGCGAGACGGCGTTGAGCTTCCTGGGCCTGGGGCTGCTGCCGCCGGCGATAAGCTGGGGGGTGCTCCTCAAGGAGGCCGAGACGTTCATGGCCATCGCCTTCCATCCGTGGTTCTTCATCCCGGCGATTCTGGTCATCATCGTGGTGCTGGCATTCAACTTCGTGGGAGACGGGCTGCGCGACGCGGCCGACCCGTTCGAGAAATGAGCGAAACGACAGTTCAGGAGGTGCGCTGACAGGAGACCGCAGGAGCTACCGGCGCGTAGTCGAGCGCCTCGTAATTCAATCAAGGAGAAACGTGATGAGAAAGTACCTGTTCCTGGCGCTGGCACTGCTGCTGAGTGCCGGGATGGTGTCCGCGCAGTTTCAGGAGGCGCCGGTGCTGGCCCGCGCGGCCGCGGCCGGTGAGATCCCGCCCCTCGCGGAGCGGCTGCCGCCGGAACCGCTGGTGGTGTCGATGGGACCCCCGGAGTTCCAGATCGGCCAGTACAAGGACGGCAGCGCCATCGAGACGAACTTCATGGGCCAGGGCTTCTGGTGGCCGGCGGTGCAGTTCGCGATCGAGGGCATCGTCCGCGCTGACACCGAGAGCAAGATCCATCCGAACCTGGCCCGCTCCTGGGAGTGGAACGAGGACAAGAGCTCGCTGACCCTGCACTTCGTCAAGGGCATCAAGTGGTCGGACGGCCAGGCCGAGTTCACCACCGAGGACCTCCGCTTCACCTACGAGGACGTGGTGATGAACACCGACCTCACGCCGACTCCGAACGGCAAGTACCTGGTGAACGGTGAGCCGTGGCAGATGCACGTGATCGACGACCACACGCTGCGGCTGGACTTCGGCGCGCCGAACCCGCTGGCCCTGCTGTTCCTGTCGCAGCTCGCCCAGATCGGCCACCAGGGCGGCGACTCCATCTACCTGCCGGCGCACCACTACAAGCAGTTCCACATCGACTACAACGAGGACGCCGACAAGGTCGCCAAGGACAACGGCTCCTCCGACTGGAAGGAGCACTTCAGCAAGCAGCGGCAGCGCTACTGGCTGGGGCAGCACTACCCGGAGGTGCCGACGGTGGCGGCGTGGATGCCGGTCGAGGCGTCGCCGCAGCTCGTGCGCTGGGAGCGCAACCCCTACTACTGGAAGGTCGACGAGGAGGGCAAGCAGCTCCCCTACATCGACGCCATGAACGCCGAGTTCATGACCAACGGCGGCGAGACCTGGCGCGCGCGCGACATCGCCGGCGAGCTGTTCGTCGGCGGCTGGTATCCGTTCACGGAGCGGCCGCAGTTCGGGGACATCTCGCGCGTGGGGCTGGAGCAGCGCAACATCCCGCGCAACCTCGGCGGCACGGAGATGGTCATCCACCTGAACCTGACGGTGGACGACCCGGTCAAGCGCGAGATCTTCCAGGACACCCGGTTCCGCCGCGCGCTGTCCAAGGGGATCAACCGCCAGCCGATCCTGGACATCGTCTTCGGCCCGCAGGGCGTGGCCGGCATGGGCTACCTGCACGCGCTGCCGTGGCGGGACGCGGAGGTGGAAGCGGCGGAGGCCGACGTGCTGGCCTACGACGCCGACGAGGCCAACCGGCTGCTCGACGACATGGGCCTGACCGAGCGCGACTCGGACGGGTTCCGCCTGATGCCGGACGGCCGGCGGCTGACCATCAACTTCACGATGGACACCATCGTCGAGAACCAGTGGCGATCCTCCGACCAGACGCAGATCATCGCCCAGCAGTGGAAGGAGATCGGCGTCGAGCTGAACTTCAACCTGGTCGAGCGCAGCCTGCTCACGGAGATGGCGGCCGGCAACGAGCACGAAGGCACGATGTGGGCCATGACCATCCCGTACCTGCAGTACCTGCTCAGCCCGCGGCAGTTCATCCAGGTGAGCTGGTGGGCGCCGCTGTGGGAGCAGTGGTACGCCACGCAAGGGGCATCAGGCGAGGAGCCTCCGCCCGAGTTCAAGGAGTACCTGGACCTGGCCATCGGCTGGGCCGCGGAGACCGACGAGGACAAGGCGCAGCAGATGGCGCGCGACGCCAACATCATGGCCTACGAGAAGGCGCTGTGGCTGGGCGTCGGCGCCGGCGCGCAGCAGTTCACGTTCGTCAGGGACACCCTGGTCAACATGCCGCTGGGGCACTTCCAGCCCGACTCGTGGGTGGCCTGGAAGTACTTTCCGGAAGGCTGGTGGCTGGAGTAGGACGGCTCGGATAGACCAGCGTTCAGGGCGCGTGGACGCTTCGGCGTGCACGCGCCCTTTCTCCGGACGGGCGTGGTTCCGTTGACCGTGATCGGGCTGTCTCCCAGACTCTGCGCATGGGCCCGACCCACGTCACGACGCGAGTGACCAACCTTTCCGGTGCGGGAACCCCCTACGAGGCAGAGTTCCTGGTCGATACGGGGGCGGTGGATTGCCTGGGTCCCAGCGACCGCCTTCGTGCTGCGGGGATCCGGGCGGAAGGCAAGGCCGTGTACGAGTTGGCGAACGGTGAGCCGGTGGAATACGAGTATGGATTCGCTCGCGTCGCCCTGATCGGCCAGGAGACGGTCGTGCAGATCATCTTCGGTCCCGACGACGCCGAGCCGATCCTCGGAGTGGTGGCGCTCGAGAACATGGGAGTCACCGTCGATCCGATTACGAGAGTCCTGCGCCGACTGCACGCCAAGCCGTTGAAGCACTTCGGCTGATCGGAAGCTCGAACCACCGTCTGATCCGGCGTCAGGATTGCCGGGCGTCAGGATTGCCGGGCGTCATAGATGACGCACATGGGGAAGAAGCTCGCTGCCCGGGCGGCCGGCAACGGTTGCGGCCCACCCGGTCAGGTCCGGCCGCGAACCGTAGAGGACGAACACCTTGCCGTCCCGCGCGGTGCCGGGGCGAAGGCCACCGTCAACCCGCCATCCTCTCGCCGCGCCCGCCAGCAGAGCCGCCGAAGGAGCGGTGATCGCGTCAGCTCCCTGCGCTCGCAGACGACGGGCCTCCGACTGGCACCTCTCATACGTTGGAAGACCACCGGTGATCATTTCCAAGGGAACTTCCGGCCGTACCGGCGGCTCGTGTCCCACGTCTACTGCCCACAGCGCACGCCGGATACCGGACAGGTCCTCGGGCTCGGTGATCTCCTCGTGGCGCAGGAACTCGGCCCACGCTCCGTCCGGTGTGTCACTGAAGTAGTGAGCCGGTCCTTCGCCCTGCGCGTGCCAGCGCCCGGCCGGTTGCGAACGACTCTCCCACAGAAACGGATAGCGGGGATCGGTGTGGCGGAACGCGATCACGTTGCCGGCGAGGAGACCAGGGCGGCGGCGAGGTCGCGCACCCGTTGCGGGCCGGGGTCCTCGGGTTGCCATGTGTTATCCAGGAGCTGGGCCGGTGAGCGGCTGCCAAGCAGTTTCCGCGGGCGTTGGAACCACCGGCGGACGCCGAAGTCATTGTAGGCCCCCGCAAGGTCGCCGATGACCAGTGCCAGGAAGTGGAGGCGAGCCGCGATCCCATCGGGAGTCGCGCGGCTCCCGGACAGATAGCGGCGCACGCTGGAAGGGGAGATTCCGAGGAGCGGGGCGAGCGCGTCGCTGCCCAGGACACGGTTGACGCCGCCCCATTCGCAGGCCGGGGTCGGCGACGCATCGAGGGCTTCGTTGAGCTTCTGGAGCGTGACCGCGAGCTGCCTTGGGTTCGGACTCGAAGACGCCGCGAGGTCGGGGAGAAGACCATTGCCGATACCCGCCTGGGCAATGCCTTCGGTCAGCCGCCGGAACACGGTCATGTCCAGCCGTTCGATCGTTTCCTTCCCGGGGAGCAGCCCCATTGCCTCCGCACGCGTCAGAACCGCAACCGAGAGGTGGGCGACCACGGGATCGTGGAACGGACCCTGAACG
This sequence comes from Spirochaetia bacterium, assembly GCA_964291595.2. Classification (GTDB taxonomy): domain Bacteria; phylum Spirochaetota; class Spirochaetia; order SZUA-6; family Bin103; genus CATQHW01. The sequence goes on from OZ219914.1 coordinate 173,424, forward strand.
GACCGGATTCGGATTATCGCCATGCTCCGGAGCATATCCAATCGCCGGCATGGGTCGTCAACCGACTGCCCGGAGGTGCCGACTCCACGTGATACCCTGCGGTGAGCGTGTGTCCGATGGAATGGGTCCGGAGGTCCGGATCGAGAGGCAGACCAGGCAGCGCATGCGCTCATCTTTTAGTCGTTTGCGCACTGCTCGCGTCCGTCCTGGGCCCCGGGCGGGCTTGGGCGGACACCTCCGAGCCGATGAGAATCGGTCTGCTGCTCGATTTCTCCGGTGCTCCCGACACATCGGCGGACAGGAAACGCGCCTTCGACCTGGCCATCCGCCACCTGAACGGCGGCGGGGGAGTGTTGGGCCGGCCCGTGCACGGCGTGGCGGGCGATGCCACCCGCCACCCGGATCCGGCGGTACGCGCCGCCCGGCACCTGGTGGAGCAGGAAGGAGTGCATGCCGTCGTCGGCCCCAACGCAAGCGCGGCGGCGTTGCCGGTGGTGGAGATCGTCACGGGGCCGGCCGGCATCCCGACGATCAGCCCGTCCGCGACCTCACCTCGGCTGACGGATGCGAACGACGACGATTTCTTCTTTCGCACGACCCTCGCCGACACGGCTCAGGGTCCCGTGCTTGCGCGCGTGACGCGGGAGCGAGGCTTCGACAACGTGGGCCTGATCTACCGGGACGACCCCTACGGGCAGGGACTGGCGGACATCTTCGCGGACGCATGGGACGGGACGCTGCGGGCTGTCCCGGTCGGCGATGACCGGCCGACGTACGCTGCCGAGCTGCGGCGGAGCGCCGGCGCCGGGGCTCAGGCGTTGGTGGTCGTCACCTTCGAGGACCAGGCTCTGGCAGTCGTCCGGGAAGCGATCGACGAGGGAATTTACGAGCACTTCATATTCGCCGACGCCGCCAAGAGAGTCCGACTGATCAGGGAGCTTGGAGGCGCCGCGCTGGGCGGCATGTACGGGACCGCGGGAGCGCCGACTCCCGACAGCGTCGCCGCCGGCGATTGGGAGGAATCGTTCGTGGCCGAGTACGGTGAGCCCCCCGCACTCACCTACGTCAAGGAGACCTACGACGCGACGATCGCCGTGGCCCTCGCCGCGCAGGCCGCCGGGAGCCTGGACGGCGCCGCCATTCGCGACCATCTGCGTGACATCGGCAGCCCGCCGGGGCAGGTCGTTCCGGGCACCCCCGGCGGCGTGGCCGACGCCCTTCGATTGCTGGCCGACGGCCGGCAGATCGACTACGAGGGGGTCGCCACCACGCTGGACTGGGACGGGAAGGGCGACCTGCGCGAAGGCTACATCGGCGTATGGCGCTTCACCCCGGACGAAGGCATCGAGGAGGTCGAGACCGTCTTCTTCCGGTTCTGAAGCCGGCAGCCGGGCGTCAGGTGCTCGCAAGGTGGAGTCCCGCCAAGCTCAACTCGTGTGCGCGGTGGCACGCCACCTCGTGCCGGCCTCCCGCGCGCAACTCGCGGAGCTCCGGCTCGCGCCGGCGGCACTCCTCCACCGCGTACGGACAGCGGGTGTGGAAGTGGCAGCCGGCCGGCGGGGCCGACGGGTCGGGGATGTCACCCTTGACCGCCGGCTGCGCGTCCTGGTCCGGGTCGGGGAGCGGGATCGCCGCGAGCAGCGCCTCCGTGTACGGGTGCAGCGGCTGCTCGCCGAGGACGCCGGCCGGCGCCACCTCGACGATCCTGCCCAGGTACATCACCGCGATGCGGTCGCTGACGTACTGCACGACGGTCAGGTCGTGGGCGATGAAGAGGTAGCTGAGGCCGAGCTCGCGCTGCAGCCGGTTGAACAGGTTGAGCACCTGCGCCTGGATGGAGACGTCCAGGGCCGACACCGGCTCGTCGCAGAGCAGCACCCGCGGGCCGAGCGCCAGCGCGCGGGCGATGCCGATCCGTTGCCGCTGGCCGCCGGAGAACTCGTGCGGGTAGCGCCGCATCACGGCCGGGTCCATGCCGACCAGGTCGAGCAGATCGGCGACGCGCGCCTCGCGCTCCCTGCGGCGCTTCATGCCGTGCAGCACCAGCCCCTCGGCGATGACGTCGCCTACGGACATGCGCGGATCCAGCGACGACACCGGGTCCTGGAAGACGATCTGCATGTGGCGCTTGATCGCCTTGAGCTCGTCCCGCCGCAGCGCCACCACGTCCCAGCTCGCGCCGTCGACGGCCAGGCGGATGCTGCCGGAGGTCGGCTCGACCAGCCGCATGAGGCAGCGTGCCACGGTCGTCTTGCCGGAGCCTGACTCGCCGACGATGCCGAGCGTCTCGCGGGCGGCCACCGAGAAGCTCACGTCGTCCACGGCGCGGATGTCGCCCACCCGGCGCCGCAGCAGGCCGCGATGGATGGGGAAGAGCTTGCTGAGCCCGTCGACCTCCAGAACGCTCACTCGTAGAGCCAGCAGGCCACCCGGTGGCCTTCGTCGGTGGCCGTCACCGGCGGCTCGTCGGTGAAGCAGCGAGGCTGCGCATGCGGGCAGCGGGGCGCGAAGCTGCACCCGCGCCGCTGTCCGTACGGCGACGGCACTGCGCCCTCGATCGCCTCCAGGGCCGTGCTCTTGGTCACTCCGCGCAGCGGCATCGAGCGCAGCAACCCCTGGGTGTAGGGGTGCAGGGGGCGCTTGAACACCGAGTGGACGTCGGTGAGCTCGACGATCCGGCCCAGGTACATGACCGCCACCCGCTGCGCCATGCGGGCGACCAGGCCCATGTTGTGGGTGATGACCACCAGCGACATGCCGTACGCCTCGTGCAGCTCCAGCATCAGATCGACGATCTGCGCCTGGATGGTGACGTCCAGGGCGGTGGTCGGCTCGTCGGCGAACAGCAGGCGCGGGTTGCAGCTCAGCGCCATCGCGATCATCACCCGCTGGCGCATGCCGCCGCTCATCTGACCGGGATAGTCGTCGACCCGCCGGGCGGGCGCGGCGATGCCGACCCGGTCGATGAGCTCGACCGCCCGTTCGCGGGCGGCTCTCTTGTCCGTGTCCTGGTGCAGCAGGATCGCTTCGATGATCTGCGCGCCCACGGTCTTGATGGGGTGCAGGGAGTTCATCGGCTCCTGAAAGACCATCGAGATCTCGCTGCCGCGCAGCGCGCGCAACTCCTCGTCGTCGGCGCGGTAGCGCGCCAGGTCGACCGTGTCGCCGGCCGCGCGGCGGTAGTGGATGTGACCGCCCGTGATCCTGCCGAGCGGCTCCGGCAGGATGCGCAGCACCGACTGCGCCATGACGCTCTTGCCGCACCCGCTCTCGCCGACGACGCCGAGCACCTCGCCTTCGTCCAGGGAGAAGCTGACCCCGTCCACGGCCCGGATCACCCCGTCCCGCGTCCTGAAGTGGGTGCTGAGCTCCTCCACTCGCAGGAGCCCGACGTCGCCAGCGGGGGCCGGGTCGGGAGCGCCGCCAGCGGGCTTCGGGCGCATGGTCCCGCGATGGTACCACGCGCCTGAGCGAACCCTCAGTCCGCGGCGGTCCCGTGAGCGATCCGGGAGTCGAGCTCGACCAGCGCTTCGGCGAGCGGCCGCTCGATCAGGTGGTCGGGGCCGGCGAAGCACGCCCGGTCGAAGTCCGGCCCCAGCGGACGGCTCTCGGCGGTGTATCCGAGGGCGTCGTCTCGGTCGCCGGCCGGCTGCCATCGCTCGGGTACCTCGAAGCCGAAGACGAACCCCTCGCTCAAGTACTTTACTGCTCGGGTCTCGGGCGTTTCGGACCGCCGAGCTCCAGCACGTCAACAAGCCTATCTGAACGCGCTCGGCACGTTGCCGGAGGTACAGATCTACTTCGGAAGCTTTCTCGCCAAGACGGTATGGCGTCCCCTCACCAACTTGCCGGTCGCTGGTAGAGGGGGCAGTAGCGGCCCGGTGGATCGATGTCGACCACGTCGTTTCCCCGGCGCGTGAGCACGTAGCGGTGCTTGCCGCCGGCTTTCCCGCGTTCAGCCTCGAATCAGAGTCGTGGATTCGCCGACTATTTCGAGTTGCCTCCCGCGTCCACGAGGAGCCCGTTGATGTACTTGTGCAGGACGCTGGAGATGAGCGTCTGGTAAGGCAACCCCTCCCGCAAGGCCGCTTTCCGAAAGTGGATCAGGTCGCGTTCCGACATCCTGATGTTGACGCGTTTGTCCTTACGCAGGGTTGCACGAGCGGCGGCGCGGTAGCGCTTGGCTTCCTGCTCGAAGTCGGGAATGGTCTTCCACTCTCCCTGTTCGACTGAATCGAGCAACCCCTGCTCTTCTTCGGTCAGATTCATTCCAATTCACCCTCCAAGTACAGTCGTGTCATCTTGCGACTCGGGATGATCGTCTTGAGGAAGATGATGTCGTCATCCTCCACGAACGGGACGAGGCAGGCATATCCCTCCACGTTGACGACGAAGATGCGCTGCCCGGAGTACCGGGCCTGATTCGGATGCTCGATCGTGTCGAGCAAGTCGCCATGACCCATGTGGTAGACGATGTCCTCGAACGCGATGCCCCGCTCCTGCCTCAGCCACTTGTTCTTCTGGTCACTCCAATCGAACAGAGGCACTACACAAGCATGCTCACAATGTGTGCTCTTTGGCAACGCATGGGATTGCGGTCATGGTTGCCACCGAGGGCTATGAGTCGACGGGAAGACCCGCATGGCGCGCGAGCACGGCGAAGTCGCCGTCGTGGTGCAGGATGGGGGCGGCGGCACGGATGGCGACGGAGGCGATGAGGCAGTCGAGGTGTCGATCAGCGCACGCACCACGCCGCAGGTCAATTCACGCGACGGTAGTGGCCAGGGTCTCGGGCATGTTTTCCAGGCGGGTCAGCCAACGGTTCATGTCGAAGCCCTCGTCGCCGACGATGAAGCGCCAGAACCTGATGCGGTTGACGTACTCGATGCGGTGCTCGTTGCCATACCACTCGTGGTTCGTGCCGAGCGGGCTGATGACGTCGGGATCGCCGAGGTCGTCGGTGTTCCACAGCTTGAGCTGGCGGACGATGGGGTTCATGCGGACCTTGAGCATGTAACGGGTACGCCCTGTGATATTGGGCTGGGCGCAGTGCCAGATGCCGTGGTGGCCGACGACGACGGTGCCCGCCTTGCAGACGATGGGCTTCTGGTTGAGGAAGTTCTGGTGGACGGCGATGTCGGACTCGTTGATGCGTCGAAACTGCGATCCGGGGAGAAACATCGTGCCGCCCATTTCTCGCGGGGTGTCGTGGGGGTAATAGAAGAGCTGGACGTCGAAATGCATCCGCGTGTCGATGATGGCGTCGGCGTGCCAGTGCTGGGCCTTCTCCTTCCCGCCCTCGACCGTGTGGACGGCGTGGTGGTCATAGAGCGGCTCGCAGCCGACCAAGCTCTGGATGATCCCGCGGACCTCGGGCATGCGCAGCACGGACTGAATTGCCGGCGCGTCCGCGAGGTGATCGTCGACGAACTCCGCCATCGGCGTCGTGGGCTGATATCCGCGCCCCCGCGGGATCCGGCCCTCATGCAGCTCCGCGACGGCCGGCCGGTTGATCCGGTCGGGCACGAGCTGCTCGAACAGCAGAAACCCGTCGGCCGCGAACTGTGCCACGTGCCTGGTCGTCAGCAGGTATTCTCGATCGACGGGTTGAGCAAAGATGGATCCGTTCATCATTCAATCTCCACGAGGCGTTCGAGGACGACCTGAAACTTCAGGTGCGAGGTATGGTACTCCGTTCCCGGGAGCGCCGGGAACTGTTGCGGCATCTGGATGACGCGCCATCCGTCCTGCATGGCCGCAAGGGCCGAGGCATACGGCGGCTGCTCGGCGTCTCCGGAGCAGTGTTCCCGTGCGCCGGCGCCGTCGTAGATCGACCACGCGCCGACACGCGACGCGAGATCGGATGTGTACTGATAGAGAATCATCAACCGCTGTCGTAGTTCGGCCATCGCGCGCTCCTCCTGACGGACGTTCTCAGTAATCGTCGAGCATCGCCGGCTCGACTCCCGGCATGGTGTGCAGTTTCCAGATGTCGACCTCGACATCGTTCGACTGCGTCTCACCCGGGGTGCTGCGACCGGCGGCGACGATCCGCTCCAGTTCCGCGAGCATGGTGCGGACGACATCGCGCCGATCCGATTCCAGGTTGTGCCGTTCTTCGGGATCCGACGCCATGTCGTAGAGCTGCACGAGCGGCAGACCCTCCGCGGCGGCCTCGTCGTCCCGCTTGGTCCATCCCCCGGATCCGGGACAGAGCACCAGCTTCCACTGTTGATCGCGGATCGCGAACTTGCCGCTGATCGAGTGATGGATGACGTTCTCCCGGACCGCCCGGTCCTCGCCGCGAAGGAGCGGCAAGAGGCTGGCGCTGTCCTCGGCGGCCGAATCGGGGAGATCAGCCCCGACGATGGCGGCGACCGTCGCCATGAGATCGGTCAGGCACACGACGTGATCGGTCGCCGAACCCGGGCTCACGACGCCCGGCCAGCGGACGATGCACGGTATGCGATGACCGCCGTCCCACGCATCCGACTTGTAGCCGCGGTAGCGGCCGCTGGGGTAGTGGCCCTGCGCCTCCATCTGCCGGACGCCGATGTAGGGGGCGCACCCGTTGTCGCTCGTGAACAGGACCAGCGTGTCGTCCGCCACCCCGTACCGGTCCAGCGAGTCGAGCACGCGGCCGAACAGGTCGTCGGTCTCCATGACCAGGTCGGCATAGAGGTTGTCGAGCCCGCTCCTGCCGATCCACTCCGGATTGACGGCCAGCGGGGTGTGGGGTGAGGTCATCGGCAGGTAGAGGAAGAACGGCTCCCCGCAGCCGGCGCTCCGTGCGATGAACGCGTCCGCCTTCCTGGCCCACGTCGGCAGAAGCTGCTCGAAATGCCAGTAGGGCATCGCCGGCCCCGGAATGCTCGCCTGGTGGTGTTCGAGCATGCGGGCCGGCAGGAACTCCGAAGGAGTGCCGAGGGTCCGGTCGTTCTCGATGTAGCAGAACGGCGGCCAGTTGGGAACGTCCACGCCGAAGTAGTAGTCGAAGCCGCGGGTCGTCGGACCGCCGGTGGTCGGCTTGGCGAACGCCTCGCACCAAAGCCGGCGCTCCTCATCGGTCGCTTCGCGGTCGTGCGGAAACACCTCGGATCGGTAGGTGTCGCGATCCGGCAGAAACGCGTCGGTCCTGTCGAAGTCCCAGCCCATGCCCAGGTGCCACTTGCCGATGCAGCCGGTCCGATATCCGTGCCGCTGCAGCAACCCGCCCACGGTCAGTCGATCGCGGGCGATCAGCGGGTCGCCATACGGGTTGACGATGCCGGCCTGCAGTGGCGACCGCCAGTTGTATCGGCCGGTCAGCAGCCCGTACCGCGACGGAGAACAGACCGCCGAGCTCGAGTGCGCGTCCGTGAAGATCATCCCCTCCGCCGCGAGACGATCGAAGTTGGGAGTCGCGATCCGCCCCTCGGGATTGAGACAAGATGCATCCCCGTATCCCATGTCATCGACAAAAAAGACGACGATGTTCGGATTCCGTGTCGGCATGATCCGCCTCCTCGTCAGCGTTCGGTCGCGGCGAACGGTCTTCCCTGCAATTCCAGCTCCCGTGCCCGGATGCACGCCGTGGCGTGGCCGGGGTTGAGCTCGACCAGCTCAGGCGGATCGGCCTTGCAACGATCCTCGGCGTACAGGCAGCGCGGGTGGAACGGACATCCCGGCGGCGGATTGGCCGGGCTCGGCACGTCGCCGCGCAGGACGATGCGATCATCCGTCGCCGTGGGATCGGTCTCCGGGAGCGCTGACAGCAGCGCCTCCGTGTACGGATGGCGGGGGTGGCGGAACACGTCTTCCGCGTCGCCGGTCTCCACGATCTTGCCCAGGTACATGACGGCGACCCGGTCGCTGAGGTACCGCACCACGCTCAGGTCGTGCGCGATGAACAGGTAGCTCAAGCCGAACCGGACCTGAAGATCGATCAGCAGGTTCAGGATCTGCGCCTGCACCGACACGTCCAGGGCCGAGACCGGCTCGTCCGCGACGACGAGTCGCGGCCCCGGAGCCAGCGCCCGGGCAATCCCGATCCGCTGTCTCTGCCCTCCACTGAATTCGTGGGGGAACCGGTCCCCATGCTGGGAGCGCAGGCCGACGACCTCCAGCAGTCGGCCGACCTCGCGGCGCAACTCCTTCCCCTTCATGCCGCGCTGCACGATGAGCGGCTCCCCGACGATCTCCGTGACCCGCATCCAGGGATTCAGGGACGAGAAGGGGTCCTGGAAGACGATCTGGACACCCCGCCGAAACTCCAGCATCTCCAGATGCGTCAGTTTCCAGACGTCCATGTCTTCCCCGTCCGCATGGAAAACCACCCGCCCTGCCGTCGGCTCGTACAGTCCGGCGATCATCCGCCCGGTCGTGGTCTTGCCGCATCCGCTCTCGCCCACCAGGCCGACCGTCTCGCCCTTGCGTACGGCGAAGCTCACGCCGTCCACCGCCCGGACGTGGCCGACGGTCCTGCGAAACAGCCCCTTCTCGATCGGGAAGTGCTTCTTCAATCCGTCGACGGACAACAGGCGCCGCGTGTCACCGGCCGCTTCGCTCATGCGTTCTGCTCCCCGCGGCTACGTGGCGAACGGATCGACCGCATCGCGGATCGCATCCCCGAGGAAGTTGAAGCAGAGCACGGTGACGGTGATCATCAGTCCCGGAATCGTCAGCCAGACATGCCGGACGATGGCGTGAATGCTGGTCGCGTCCTTGATCAACACGCCCCAGCTCGTCATGGGGGGCGTCACCCCGACGCCCAGATAGCTCAGGGCGCTCTCGCCCAGAATGATGCCCGGTATCGACAGCGTGGCGATGACGATCGTGTGGCTGATACAGCCGGGCACCAGGTGCCTGGTGATGATGCGCCAGTTGCGGGCGCCCGCCGCGCGGGCGGCAAGGACGTACTCCTCGCCCCGGTACGCCAGGACCTTTCCCCGTACGACCCGGGCCAGCCCTCCCCAGCCGATGAAGGAGAGGATCGCCACGATCGTGAGATAGACGTAGTTGGACGGCCACGTGGGAGGAATCGCCGCTGACAGCGCCAGCCACAGAGGAATGTGCGGGAACGACAGCAGCAGCTCGATGAAGCGCTGGATGACGTCGTCGATCACTCCGCCGAAGTAGCCCGACGCCACGCCCAGAATCAGCCCCAGCACCACGGTTATGAAGGTGCCGACCAACGGAACCGAGAGGCTGACCTGAGCTGCCTTGAGGATGCGCGACAGCAGATCTCTGCCGAGCACGTCGGTTCCCAGCAGGAAGACGGTCCCGCCCTCCTCGACGCCGATGAACCGCAGCCTGGCCGGGATCACGAACAGGATCCGGTACGGCTCGCCGCGAACGAAGAAACGGACGCGGTACCTGGTCGACCGGTCCTCCTGGTAGTTGAGCGCCAGGGTCTCCGGGTCCATCTGCCGCCGGTACGCGTAGGTAAACGGGGCGGTGAGCCTGCCCTCTTCGTCGAACACCCGAACGCGTTGCGGCGGAGCGAACTTGAGCTTGCCGTGAAACTCGTCGAACGGGTAGGGACTGAAGAACGGCGCGAAGACGGCCAGCGTGTAGAGGACGATCAGGATGATGCCGCTGATCACGCCCAGGCGGTTCTTGCGAAAGCGGCGCCAGATGGGCAGCCAGAACCCCGATGCGAGCCCGACGTCGAGGTCGACTGCGGGCTGCGAGGCTGGACTCTGGGCCGCTCCTTCTTCCTGGCTCATGGGCTCTGCATCAACTCCGGGCCGCGACAGCCGCTCACTCCAGCCGGATGCGGGGATCCAGCCACGTCAGGGCGATGTCGGCCATCAGGTTTCCGAGGAGCAGGAAGATGGCGTAGAACTGCAGGATGCTCGCGGACAGGTAGATGTCCTCGGCGAGCAGCGCTTCGAACAGGAGGGGCCCCGCGGTAGGCAGGTTGAGCACGATGGAGGTGATGGTCTCGCCGGAAAGCAGTGTCGGCAACGACATGCCCAGGCCGCTGACGAACGGGTTGAAGGCGATCCTCACGGCATGGCGGCGGACGACGATCCGCTCCTTCAGTCCTTTCGATCTGGCCGTCGTAACGAAGGGTTGGCCGAGCATGTCGAGGAGGTTGCCGCGCATGACGCGGATGGTGGCCGCCGTTCCGGCCGTGCCGATGACGATGATGGGAATCCACAGATTCCTCGCCAAGTCGAGAGCCTTCCCGAAGCTCCACGGCGCGTCCTCGTACTCCATCGAGAAGAGCACGCCGACGGGCCAATTGAGAGCGAACACGGCGAAGATCATCAGCACCAGAGCCAGGAAGAAGTTCGGAATCGACAGGCCCAGGAAGCCGACGAAGGTCGCAGCATGGTCGCCGATCGTGTTCTTGTGCGTCGCGCCGTAGATCCCGATGGGAATGCCGATCAGCCAGGTGAACACCAGGCTGCCGAACGAGATTCCGAAGCTGAGGGCCAGGCGGTCGCCGAGCAGCGTCGCGACGGGCCGTCCGTGAAGCAGAGAGTGGCCCATGTCGCCGGTGAGGAAGTTCCGAATCCATATGAAGTACTGAATCCACTTCGGCTGGTCCAGACCGTGCAGCCGCCGGAAGTTCTCGGCGAACTCCCGTGCGTATTCGTCCCGCATCCCTCCGCCGGACATCTGCGCCATGAGATGGGTGATGAAGTCCCCGGGCGCGAGCTGAATGATGATGAAGATCACCAGCGACATCAGCAGGAAGGAGATGACCATCGTGAACAGCCGCCGGATGAGGAAGACGGTCATGTCAGAGCGCGGCCAGGCTGGAGCCTGGGGAGAGACGCGCCGGTCTCTCCCCAAGCGATGACGTGCAGGTGACGCCGTTCGATAACGTCAGGACTTGATGTAGAACTGCTCCGGATGAGCTGACGACTCGCCCTTGAGATTGACCCCGGTCGACGGCACGTTCCCCATCCTGTTGTGGACGACGAACGGCACGGGAAAGCCTGACGTGACGGCGATTTCCGGCGTGACCTCGGTGGCGACGTACGTCAGGAACTCCTTGAGCTTCTGCGTGTAGCTCTCGGGATCCTGCTGGCCCAGGAACTCCTGCTCCATCTCCCAGGCCTTCAGGTACTCGGGCGGCGGATCGTCCAGCCGGCTGCCCAGGTGCGTCTCCGGGTTGAAGGCGTTGCCCAGGAACACGTACGGCAGGAACACCTGCATGGAGGGACCCCAGTTCGAGTACATCTGCACCTCGCCGGACGTTCGGTTCTCGAAGATGACCGAGGCCTGAACCACCTCCATCCTCACGTCGAGCCCGATGTCCTGCCAGTACTTCACGGCCATCTCGCCCAGCGGCAGGTTGGGCCGCAGGTTGCTCGCGTTGTTGAGGATGATCGTGACCTTGCCGCCCTCCGGATACTCGACGAACCCGTCGCCGTCGGTGTCCGTCAGTCCCAGGCCTGCCAGCAGCTCGCGTGCGCGGTCGGGCTCATACCCGGCCCACATCTCCATCGCCGGATCGTGGAAGAACGACTCGGAGCTCAGGGTCGTACCGGATGCTTCGGCGAGTCCGAAGTACAGGGTGTCGTTTACTTCGTCGCGGTTGATCGCCAGCGACATCGCCCGCCGGAAGTCGACCTCGCGGACGTACTTCGCGAGCTGCGGATCTCCCTCGGGCTCGATGTTCAACAGGTAGTAGCCCTGCGCCGCTCCGCCCTTCCAGATGCTCACCTTGTAGTCGCCCCGCTCCTCGTTCTCCTTGAGGACCTGGTAGCCGGAGAGGTCGGTGTAGTGCGTGGACTGGACGTCGACCTCGCCGCGGAACGTGCTGAGCACGCCGGCCTCCACGCTGGAGAACAGCCTGATGCGGATGTGGTCGATGTAGGGAAGCTGGTTGCCCGCCGGATCGACGACCGGGTAGTAGGGGTTGCGGGTGGCAAGGACGCCGTCCACCTCATCGGTGCTGGTGTAGACCCACGCGCCGAGCTGGGGGAGCTCGTCGGGATACTTGATGAAGCCGGTGGTGTGGGTTCCACCCGAGCTGCCGCCGAGCAGCAGCCGGTCGATCAGGTCCTCCCACGTCGCGTCGGCGTTGTGGTCGGGATGGAACTGCTCGAAGTAGTGCTTGGCATGCACCATTTCGTAGATCGTCACGAGCGTGTGCATGCGCGGGTTGGGAGAGTTGCTGGTGTACTTGACCGCGTTCTCGCCGACCTTCTCGGCGGTCATGTTGGCGCCGCCGTGGATCGTGGCCCAGTGTCCGGGAGGATTCCAGACGTTGGGATTGATGGAGATCTCGTTCCAGCTCCAGACGATGTCGTCGACCGTGAACGGATGGCCGTCCGACCACTTCAGCCCTTCGCGCAGCCAGCAGGTGACCTCGGTGTAGTCGTCGTTGTACTCGTAGCGCTCGAAGTGGTACGGCTCGTGTCCGGTGAAGAACATGCCGTTCTCCAGGTACGCGTTGATGTCGAACGGTGTGTCGAAGCCGTAGCCGCCCATTTCCGTGTTGAACACGTAGCCATACAGGGTAAAGAAGGCGTTCCTCAGGTTGGTGTCCCACTTGTTCAGGGTGCCGCCGTAGGTGCCGATCTCGGATTGGACCTGGCGGACGAACGGGTTCGCCGGCAGTCGTTCTTCGACCGGTGGAAGGTCGCCGGCGGCGACCATCTCGGCGAGCATGGGCGCTTCGCTGTACTGCTGTGCCCAGCCCGGCAGCGCCGCCATCATGATGGCCAGCGCCAGCGCTAATTTGCGGGCGTGTGTTCGCTTCATTCTGCTCCCTCGTGTTTCTTGAAGGTGGCTAAAAAACCGTAGGTGTTACGTCAAGTGTTACGTCGCAATGCTTACGGTTTACCTCGGTCGTCCGGAATGTCAATGTGTTCCTTGAACGTTGCCTGGGATGTCTCCTCCTGAGCGTTGATGAAGACAATACGCCGCCGGCGTGAGAGAGGGTGCGAACGAGTTGGTTGCCGGTAGTGTGCTGCCTCCGGGATGATGTAACTGTAGAGCGTATCCTCGACCTGGAGAGGGGTCAAGGACGCTCGGCAGCGGCGTTGCCGTGGTAGAGGCCGTCGTGGGTCTGCAGAAACCCGAAGGTCGGTAAGCGGGCAAGCTGCCGGCGGTCGAGCCGGAACGGGTGTGCCACAGCCGGCGCTAGCTCCAGCTCGCCATCTCGGCGCGGAGCCCGGCGTCGATGCCGTCGCGCAGGCAGCGCAGCGCGTTGTCGACCTGTGCGGTGCTGCGCGCCCCGAACAGCGTGGCGCCCACCGACGGGTTCGACACCGTCCACGCCCCGGCCAGGTACGCCATGGACTCGCCGAGCTCGGCCGCCTTTGCCCGCAACCGTTCCACGACCCGGAAGTTGCGCTCCGAGAAATAGACGTCGCAGTGGGCGGGAGCGACGTCGAAGCGCGTCCCGGCGGGCAGCCTGCCGCGATCGCCGGTGTACTTCCCGGTCAGGAAGCCGGCGCCCAGGGGGCTGAAGGCCAGGAACGTCACCTGGTCCCGGTCGCACACCGGCATCGAGCTCCGCTCCTCTTCCGGCCGCGCCAGGTTGTAGATGTTCTCGACGATCTCGATCCGCGCCCAGCCGTTGCGCCGGCTGATGTCGAGCGCCTCCGAGAGCTGCTCGCCGGTGAAGTTGCTGCACCCGATCGCCTGCGCCCGGCCGGACGCGACCACCTCGTGCAGCGCGTGCAGCGTCTCGTCGAGCGGCACCTCGTCGTCCCAGTGATGGACCATGTACACCGCCACCCGGTCGAGCTGCAGGCGCTCCAGGCTCTGGGCGACGACCTGCTCGATGTTCGTCGGGCTGTTGCCCGACCCCACCTTGCTCATCACCACGACGCGATCCTGGACGCCGCGGTCGGCCATCCACGTGCCCAGGATGCGCTCCGACGGGACGAACGCCCCCGATCCGCTGCCGCCATACCCCTCGGCCGAGTCGATGCACGTCACCCCGCGCTCGAACGCATGGTCCAGGACCGCGCGGGAGGTCTCCTCGTCGATCTCCCGGCCGAATGTCCCCGAACCCAGTCCAATCCGGCCGATGCGCAGCGCCGTGCGCCCCAACGGAACCTGTTCGATTCTGCTCACCCCTCGACCGTACCACACGCCCCGAGCCGGAGCCGTTGAAGGACCGCCGCAACGAATGGTGTATCGTCGCCGCACCGATGGCTTCGAGGGCTGTGGAGGTCACGATGGCATTCGAGAAGGTGGTGGCGGGCGGATCGGTGATCGACGGTACCGGTGCGGCGGCGTACCGGGCTGACGTGGCGATCGCGGAGGGTCGAATTGAGGCGGTCGGCGACCTGGCGGCAGCCGAGCGCGGCGAGACGATCGACGCCACCGGCCAGGTGGTGTGCCCGGGCTTCATCGACATGCACGCCCACTCGGACGTGTCCATGCTCGACGATCCCGGCGGCGAGTCCAAGGCGTACCAGGGCGTCACCACCGAGGTGGTCGGCAACTGCGGGTCGTCGGCGTTTCCGGCCGGGCTGCTGACCCCGGTGGAGCTGCAGGAGGTCGCCCCCGTGCAGGTCGTCGAAGGCAGCGCCGTGCGCTACGCGTGGAGGGACTTCGACGGCTGGGCGGAGGCGCTCGAAGGCAGCGGCGTCAGCCTGAACGTGGTGGCGCAGATCGGCCACAGCACCCTCCGGCAGGCGGCGAAGGCCACCGAGACCCGGCCGGCGAACGACCAGGAGCTGGCGTTGATGAAGCGGCTGGTGGCCGAGGCGGTGGAGCAGGGGGCGGTCGCGCTCACCACCCAGCTCACCGGTCCGCCGGCCTCGGCGGCGCCGGCAGGCGAGGTCGCGGCGCTCGCGGCGGAAGCGCACCGGTTCCCCGGCGCCTTCTACGCCACGCACGCCCGGCTCCACTCGGGCAATCACTTCAACGCCGTGGACGAGGCGATCGAGATCGGTGAGCGCACCGGGATTCCCGTGCAGTACTCCCACATCGCGCTGATCGACAGCCGGCACCACGGCGAAGGCGGCGAGATGGTGCGGCGCATGGAGGCGGCGCGGGAGCGGGGCGTGGACGTGCGCTACGACGTCTATCCCTATACCGCCGGAGCGTGCGGAATCACCGGGGTGCTGCCGCTCTGGGCACAGGAGGACGGACCGGCGGCGGTCCAGCGCCGGCTGGCCGACCCCGACACCTGCGCCCGGATGGCGCAGGAGGTCGCCCGCGGGTTCTGGGGGGGCGTGCCGCTGCCCTGGGACAAGTACGTGATCACCAAGGCGAACAGGGACTCGACGCGCTGGATGGTCGGCAAGGCCTGGACGGAGATCGCCGCCCGGCGTGGCGAGTCGCCGGTGGAGGCGATCCTGTCGGTGGCCCGCGAGGATCCCTGGCTGGAGGGCGTGGTGCACATCCGCTCGGAGCACGACGTGCGCTACTTCCTGGGCCATCCGCTGGCGATGATCGGCTCCGACGGCAGGGCGGTGTCCCCCGACGGCGTGTGGGGAACCGGCTCTCCGCATCCGCGCGTCTACGGCTGCTACCCGCGGGTGCTCGGGCGCTACGTGCGCGAGCTCGGGGTGCTCGCGCTGGAGGACGCCGTGCACAAGATGACCGGCGCGGTGGCCGACCGGCTGCAGATGGCAAGCCGCGGGCGGATCGCCGCCGGAAAGGCCGCCGACCTGGTCGTGTTCGACGCCGACACCGTCATCGACAACGCGACCTGGGAGGACCCGCACCGGTACCCGGACGGGATCGGCCACGTGCTGGTGAACGGCGAGTCGGTGATCCGCGACGGCACCCACACCCGGGCCCGCCCGGGGCGCGTGCTGCGTAGAGGGGCCGAGTAGCCGGCTGGCGCGAGCGCTTCGTGCGTGGAGGTGTGGCCCTGCCCTCCGTCAGCGGCGCACCAGTACCTCGCGGTTCGCCGTGGTGATCAAGTCGCAGCCGTCGTCTGTCACCACCACGGTGTCCGACAGGAACGAGTCGCCATAGTCCGAGCGCAGCAACCACGACAGCACGTGAAACACCATCCCCACCTCGAGCCGCAGGTCAGAACCGGCGCGGAGCCCCAGCGGCACGCCACCGCCCGACCAGCTCGGCGGATAGCCGATACCGGTACTGTAGCCGCAGTGGTGGCGGCGATAGCCTGACAAGCCATGGCGGTCCAGCACCGATTGCCAGCGCTCGTAGACGTCGCCGGCACTGACGCCCGGCGCGATGGCATCGGCGGTCTCGTTCAGAGCCTCCAGGCAGATGTCGTGCGCGTTGTAGGCGCTGGCGGGTGCTCGGTTGATGAACACCAGCCGCCCCATGGGAGCGTGGTAGCGGCGCTGGCAGCCCGACAGCTCGAGAAACAGGATGTCGTCTTCCGTCAGCTCGGCGTCGTCCCAGGTGCCGTGCTCGTGGATCAGGCTGGAGCTGGAGCGCACCAGCGGGACGAACCCCGGGTAGGTGCCGCCCCGGCGGAACATGGCATCGTAGATCGCCGCCATCACGTCGCGCTTGTTGACGTGGCTGCCGGCGGCGGCAACGCCGGCTTGCATCATGGCATCGGAGATCACGGCCGCCCGCCGGGTGCAGCTGATCTCGAGGGGCGATTGCACGTGGCGGCACTGATCGACGATGCCGGTCCCGTCGGTCCATTCCGCATCGGCCATCCCCACCTTGATGCCGTTGGCGATGCGGTAGCTGAGGAAGCTGCCGCCCTCCTCGAGCGCCAGATGCCCGCTTCCCAGACCGGCCTCGGCCAAGGCCCGGCAGGCCGTCTCCACGGCCGCGTCCGGTGGCACTGATCGACCTTTCCCGCGCAATGACGGCTCCACCGCAACGCGCCCGTGCAACTCTTCGGTCAGATCGACCTGCTGCGGGTCAGGGCCTTCGCCGTCGTCGTCTTCCACCGGCGGTGGCGGCTTGCTCCCGTCGACATAACCGAAGTGGATGGCGTCGGGCACCTGATCGGCCACCACTGCTTTCTCCATGGCACGCGTCACCAGGAGCGGTTTGCCCCGTGGCGGCAGCACCAGAAGCTGAAAGGCGAAGTAGCCCATGTGATCCAGGCCAGAGAGGTAGTAGATGTTCTCGGGCGTGGTGACCAGCAGCGTGTCGATGCCGTTCCGAGACATGAGAGCACGCACCCGCCTCCGGCGATCGGCATATTCTTCCGGTGGAAACATGGCGTACCCCTATCCTGGATCTTGCGGCAATCACTACCTCAGTTCAAGATCGGCGCCCCTGAGTCAGCCATCGACCGCCCGCCGCGAGTTGACTGGCAACACGCTCCCCGCGGCCACCCAGCCAGCCTCCTGCCGCGTGCCGTCCGCCCACACGACGGCGACCTCGGCCCCATCTGCGCTGCCCAGACCGAAGTACGTCTCTCGCGGCGGGCCGCTCAGATAGCTGCCGCCGGCGACGACGGCGCGGCGCATTACCCGTTCACCCACGCGCGCCTCCACCATGGCGCCCGCGATCAGGGCAGCGTGGCCGCGGAGCTGCACCGTCAACCAGTTGCTGCGCGACTGATTCATCAAGAGCTGCACGGGCAGCGCGACCTGCGTCATCAGCAGGTCCGGCGCGCCATCGCGGTTGGCGTCGAACACCACCACGGCGCGTTGATCACCGGGTAACGCGCAACCCTCCCAGAAACTGGGCGCGAAGTGCCCGGCACCGTCATTCTCGAACATGGTGGAGCGTGCGTCGTAGAGGTCCCAGCCAGGGCCGATGAACTCGTCGAAGCCCTGAGCGGTGTAGAGGTCTTCGTCGCCATCGCCGTCGAAGTCCACGAACGCGGCGCCCCAGCCCCAGCCACTGGCGTACACCCCCCGTTGCCTGGCGGCATCCACGAACCCGTGGCCGCCGGCGCCGTCTCGTTGTAGCAGCAGCGTGTTGCCGGGTGGCGCCAACCCGAACGACTGCTGCGGATCGAGGATGTTGGACACGAACAGGTCGACGCTGCCGTTCTCGTCCACGTCCGCCAGCGCCACCCCCATGTCGTTGCCGCGGTGCAGCACGCCCCGCGGCTGCGACTGATCGACGAAGCTGCCGCCGCCGACGTTGTCGAAGTACAGATCCGGGCGATGATCGACCGTCTGATAGAGGTCGGCGTCACCGTCGCTGTCGAAGTCGAACAGGATGGGGGTGAAGCTGTCCACCGCCAGGCCTCCCAGCCCGGCGGCGGCAGTGATGTCCTCGAAGGTCAGCGTGCCGGTGTTCTCGTACAGTCGATTGCTGCCGGGAAAGACCCCCTGGATTGCGCCACCGTGGGGCGAAGCGCCGAGCTCCCGCGTCCAGTAGGCGAGGTAGATGTCCAGGTCGCCGTCGCCGTTGACGTCGGCCAGGGCGGCGCCACCGACGACGTAGCCGACCGGGTGGAAGCCGGAGCCGGCCGTCGCGTCGCTGAAGGTGCCGTCGCCGTTGTTGGCGAACAGCCGCGATGGGCTGAGGCGGCCCGCGGGGTCGTGGTCGTTGACCACCAGCAGGTCGAGATCGCCGTCGTCGTCGAGATCCGCGAACTGGGCCGTGCGGCCGAGGCCGGTGTCGCCGACACCGGCGTGCAGCGTCACGTCGCTGAAGCGCAGCGTTCCCTTGTCCAGTTCGTTGCGGAACAGCCGATTCCGGCGGCCGGCCTGGGCCAGCAGGTAGACGTCCAGATCGCCATCGTCGTCATAGTCGCCCACCGCCGCGCCCTGCCCGAGGTTGCGCTGCATGATCATGCCCATGTCCGACTCGGCGACCACGGGACCGTAGCGATTGATGTGCACCAGCCCGACGTCCGACGCCTGCTCCACGCAATGCGGCTCCACGTCGGCCGAAGCCGCGCCACCGTCGTCGTGGCCGGCAGCCACGGCACGTTCGGCTCCCGTGTCGGAAACGCGGGGCAACTCGCCGCCCGTGGTGCAGGCGGCCAGCCCAAGGACGACGATCAACCCGAACATGCCGCCCGCGATGCGGTGCAGCGGCGTTCTCATGGCCGGGGAGGCACCAACCCGAGCACACCGCCTGGCGATCTCCTTGTAGCGGACGAAAACTAAGATGACTAAAAGATACAGTACAATCGGTTTCTCGGTCAAATCTGCTTGTTGGCCCCGTGCGCGCGGCTCTATCCAGCGACCGCTCCAACCCGGCTATAGTGGAGGTACTGGTGGAGTAGCCCGGTTGGTCACGGAGTTGCGCCTGCGCCGGTACGGCGCCACGCCGGATGGCGGCGTCAACAGCATCGAGGCGTTCCGGCGCCTCGCCGCCCGGACGCGAGGACGTGACCGTCCTGTTCGGGGGCGGCACCTGCTACCTGCTGGGAGACGCGGGCGGTATGGACGAGTTCGAGCGCTTCATGCACTCGGCGCTGCCCGGCATGAACTGGGCCGACCCGCCCGACTATGCCTCGTATCCGTTCGGCACGGCGATGCGCTTCGACTCCTGCCGCAACCTCACCGTCGACGGCGAGGGGGCCGTCCTGGTGATGCGCGGCTTCACCCGGCCCGCCCGCTTCGTCAACTGCACCGGGGTGCTGACGGTGCGCAACCTGACGATCGACTGGGACCGTCCGTTCTACTCGATCGGCGAGATCCGGGATGCGCGGCCGGCGGCCGCCGGCGAGGAGGGCGGCCACCTCGACGTGCGCGTGTTCGACGAGTTCCCGGTGTCCGGGGGCGAGCCCGTGCACATCTTCCAGGAGTACGAGCCCGGCACCCTGCGGCCCATGCGGCGCGAGTTCATGGGACTGGAGTCATGCGAGCTCGTCGCTCCGCAGACCCTGCGCCTCAACATGAAGCGGCCATTCCAGGTGGATGCGGGCAACGCGGCCTGTCTGCGGCATCCCCACTACTGCTTCAACAACTTCGACTTCTCCCACAACGAAGAGATCGTCCTCACCGACGTCACCGTCCACGGCAGCGGCGGCTTCGCCTTCGGCGGCAGCCACAACCGCGACGTCACCGCCACGCGCGTGCGCATCGTCCCGAGGCCCGGAACCAGGCGGATGATGTCCAGCAACCACGACGGCATGAGCTTCAGCGCCGGCCGCGGCACCGTCACCTACCGGAACTGCGCGTTCGAGGGAATGGGCGACGACTGCGCCGGCGCGTCGGGCGACTCCGGGCGCCATGCCTACGTGCGGGAGGTGCTCGACGGGCACACGCTGGTGGCGTACTTCAGGAACTACCACCACGTGCAGGTGTCAGGGAACTCCCACTGTCCGCTGCCGGGCGAGGAGTTGCTGTTCAGCGACCTGGAGGGGATGGACCTCGACTACTGGACCGGGACGGTGCAGGCCGCCTCCCTGGACCCGGGCACCGGAACGATGCGGATCACCCTCGACGAACGCATCCCCGGCGCGGTGGCGCCGAACCACGTCTTCAACAACACCAGGTACTACTACCGGCTGCACTACGATGCGTGCCACTTCGGTCCCAATCGCAGCCGGGGCGCCATCACCTCGACCAGCGACGTCCTGGTCGAGAACTGCCGCTTCGACCGGTCCGGCGGCACCGCCACCTATGTCTCCACCGAGCTGTACTGGGAGGTGAGCCGGGGCCGGCGCAACATCACGATCCGCAACAACACCTACCACGACTGCGGCAAGGCGGCGGGCAACATGGGGAGCCACGCCATCGCGGTCGACGCCACCGGCTTCCGCCTGTACGGCCACCAGGACGACTTCGGTCCGGCGGGCTTCCACCGCAACATCCTGATCGAAGGCAACACCATGTCCGGCGACGGCGTGGCCATCAGTCTCTGCTCCGCGGAGGACGTGGTGGTCCGCGACAACCGCATCGCAGGGACCAGCCCGGCCATCGCCCTGCACAACTGCCGCAACGTCCGTATCGAAGGGAATGACTTCCCGGCCGGTGCAGGCGTCGGCGCCGCCGCGGCGGTAGAGATCGGCAGCGGCTGCGACCGGCGATCAGTCACCATCGCCTGACGTCGCTGATGGGCGCGCCCCGCGGGGGTCAGCGAAGGCCGCCCGGCGTCGCTCGCCGCACCGGCGGAGGCTTGCCTGACGGTGCGGGAGTGACGATCTTGTGGACCCGTGTTCTACGTTGCCCGGAAGAGGACTCGAACCTCCACAGCCTTGCGGCCACTAGACCCTGAACCTAGCGTGTCTACCAATTTCACCATCCGGGCCGGGACGGCAGGGTAGGAAGTGAACCGCCTCGGTGTCAACGGTGCGCGGGCCGTCACGGCGACTCGACGCCGAACGCCGGCCTGCGGTAGCCTCCGTGGCTCGACGGCGCCGAGGCCGGCTCCGCCGGACGATGCGTCGGCCAAATCCAGATACAGCAGTCGCAGGGACATACCTCGCAAGGGAGCAGCATGATCGGGAGCAGCATGATCGGTATTGGCCTCGATTTTGGCACCACCAACAGCACGCTCGCCGTCTGGGAGGCGGACCGCATCACCTACATCGATCTGGACCCGGCGGCGGCAAACCCCAAGATCATGCCTTCGGCGCTGTATCTGGACCGCGCCATGGGACGCTCGGTGGGTACCGCGGCGATCGACCGCTACCTCGGCGACAACCGGGGGCGGATCGTGCGCCTGAAGCGGGTCAAGGTGGGACAGATCGCCATGACCTTCAGCACCACCGACTCGCAGCGCGCGGGCCACGGGCGCGGCGACACCACGCGCGTCCATCAGGTCTCCGGCTATGACGACACCGAGCTGCCCGGGCGGCTGTTCCGGGGGCTGAAGAGCTTCCTGGGGGTGGCCGAGCAGAGCCGCTTCAAGGTGTTTCACCGCAGCTTCCACATCGTGGCGCTGATCACGCTCATCCTGGCCGAGATCCGCGCGATCCTGGAGCGGGCCGGGTACGACGTCGGCCGCGGCATCCACATCGGCCGTCCGGTGCGCTACGTGGGCGGCAACGGCGCCAACGATGTCGCCGTGAAGCGGATGACCACCGCCTGCCAGAACGCCGGCTTCGATGACGTCGTGTTCTACCCGGAACCGGTTGCGGCGGGCTTGAGCTACCTGCGGACGTCTTCCGCGCAGCCCGGGCACCTGCTCACGTTCGACTTCGGCGGCGGCACCCTCGACCTGTGTCTGCTGTCGACGCGCGGGGGCGGCTTCGAGGTGGTGGCCACCCGGGGGCTGCCCATCGGCGGCAACCACATCGACCAGCAGATCATGCGCGACGTCATCTTTCCGGAGCTGGGCGAAGGGTGCGCGGTGAAGAGCTCGCTATCGCGCCCGGAGCCGGACGCGGTGTTCCCGTTCTACCGCTACCAGGACTACCTGCTGAACTGGCAGACCTCCTACATGTCGAACCGCCCGGAGCTCATGGAGAGCATCTTTGCCGGCATCCAGTCCGGCCCCGACGCGCGCCGCAGGCTGACCCGGCTCTGGAAGTTGATCCGCGGCAACGCCGTGTACGCCCTGCTGAGCGCCACCGAGGCGGCCAAGGCCGAGCTGTCGGAGCGGGCGGCGACGGAGATCCGCCTGGACGAGATCGAGCTCCGCATGCCGTTCGACCGCACGCGCCTGGAGCAGGTGCTGGAGCCCACCATGGAGCGGATCGACGCGACCGCCCGGGCGCTGCTGGACGACGCCGGCATCGATGCCGACGACGTCGACCAAGTGGTGTGCACGGGCGGATCCTCGCAGCTCGTGCCGGTGCAGCGCTGGCTGGCGCAGACGTTTCCCGGCCGGGTGGAGGACTTCGACTACTACCGGAGCATTGCCGGCGGTCTTGCGGTCGCCAACGCGTGCGAGCGGGAGCTGGCGACCGTCTAGCTAGGAGCTTTGGCGCTCGCGGCCGGACGCGGAATCGTCGGCTTCCTCTTCGGCCGTTTCGGCGGCGGCTTCCGCGCGCAGGAGGTCGGTCACGTTGCGGTGGCCGCGCAGATCGAGCTCCTCGAAATCGGTGCGCGCGCGGACGGCGTCGAGGATCGCCTCGAACGACTCGAACTCGTCGGAGAGCTCGACGAGCTGGTCCTCGCAGGCACGGTACAGGAAGATGCTGCGGCGCGTGCCACGGGTGGCCAGCCCGGCCCGGGTCAGTTCCGTCCAGCGCACGATGGCCTGCTCCTCGCCCATGAAGTCCAGCTCGATCCGGTCCTCGAACAGGGTCAGCCGGTTGCGGAACTGCTTCAGCAGGTAGCGGAGCACGCGGTAACCGATCAGGCCGACCGGCACGACACCGATCAGCACCGGCCAGGCATCGGCCATCAGCGCGACCGCCACCAGGACGGCGATCAGGCCCGGAGTCAGCAGCAGCGGCACGAGGGCGCGTGGATTGGAGCGAAGCGTGATGCGCGACCGCAGGAGCGCGGTCTCGTTCGCGGGCACGGGGCACATCTTAGAGGCGAGCGGAGCGCCGAGGGAAGGTCAGGCGGATATCCGGGATGGGTGCCGTCTCGCTATGATAGTGCTATACTTGAAGTAGCGCTGCCGCGGCGCGGCGCTGCCAAACCCCTCTGCAAGGACATTCGATGAGACGCTTCTGCTCCGTATCGCTCATTCTGGCCCTAGCCGTGCTTCCGGCCGCACTCGGTTTTGCCGACGAGACGGCTGCCGGGCAGGCGGCCGAAGAGGGCCCCGACATGATGTGGGTCACCTGGATCGGCTCCGTGGCCGCACTCGGTTTCTCCCTGATCCTGGCGCTCGCCGTGCTGCGCAAGGAGCCCGGCAACGACCGCATGAAGGAACTCAGCCGCGCCGTGCAGGAGGGGGCGATCGCCTACCTGAAGCAACAGTACAAGGTGGTGGCGATCTTCTTCGTGGTGCTGTTCGCGATCCTGGGGGTGATCTCCTGGGGGCTGGGCCTGCTGTCCGGCTTCGTGCCGTTCGCGTTCATCACCGGCGGCTTCTTCTCGGCGCTGGCCGGATACATCGGCATGACCGTGGCGACCCGCGCCAACGCGCGCACCGCCTGGGGCGCCCGCGAGAGCCTCAACGCCGGGCTGCGCGTGGCCTTCTCCTCGGGGACGGTGATGGGCATGACCGTCGTCGGCCTGGGACTGCTGGACATCTCGATCTGGTGGTGGCTGCTGCGCGCGGTGTTCGACGTCTCGCCGGAGGAGATCCCGCCGATCATGATCACCTTCGGCATGGGCGCATCGGCGATGGCGCTGTTCGCCCGCCTGGGCGGGGGCATCTTCACCAAGGCCGCCGACGTCGGCGCAGACCTGGTCGGCAAGGTGGAGGCGGGCATCCCGGAGGACGATCCCCGCAACCCGGCGTCGATCGCCGACAACGTCGGCGACAACGTCGGCGACGTGGCCGGCATGGGCGCCGACCTGTACGAGTCGTACGTGGGCTCGATCATCGCCACCATGGCATTGGGAGCAGTTGCCTCGCTCAGCCTGGACTCGATCTCGACACTGCAGGCGATCCAGGTGCCGGTGTCGATCGCGACCATCGGCGTGCTGTGCTCGATCCTGGGCACCTTCGTGGTGCGCGCCAAGGGCGACGCCAGCCAGGCGGTGCTGCTCGGCGCGCTGCGGCGCGGCACCTACGGGTCGACCGCGCTGATCGCGATCGGTTCCTTCCTGCTGGTGATGTTCACGCTCGGCAGCGAGTTCCTGGGAATCTGGGCTGCCATGATCGTCGGGCTGATCGCCGGCAACGTCATCGGCTACTTCACCGAGTACTACACCTCCGACCACTACAAGCCCACGCAGCTCCTGTCCAACGAGGCGATCACCGGTCCGGCGACCACCATCATCGGCGGCGTCGGCCTGGGCATGCTCTCCACGCTGATCCCGGTGCTCACGGTGGTCGGCGCGACTCTGGCGGCATTCTTCCTGTCCGGCGGCGCCGCTCATCCCGGCCTCGGGCTGTACGGGATCGGGCTGTCGGCGGTCGGCATGCTGTCGACGCTGGGCATCACCCTGGCCACCGACGCCTACGGGCCGGTGGCGGACAACGCCGGCGGCATCGCCGAGATGGCCAAGATGGAGCCGCACGTGCGCGAGCGCACCGACGCGCTCGACTCGCTGGGCAACACCACGGCCGCCACCGGCAAGGGCTTCGCGATCGGGTCCGCGGCGCTCACCGCGCTGGCCCTGCTGGCCGAGTACGGCAACAAGATCAAGGAAGCGTTCGAGCAGCTCGACGTGTCGCCGCTGTTCGAGGAGTTCTACTCCGGCCTGGTGGAGATCGTGCGCGGGGCCGACGGCCACATCACCGACGTGGTCATGAACATCAACCTGCTGGACCCGAAGATCCTGATCGGGCTGTTCATCGGCGCCATGCTGCCGTTCGTGTTCTCGTCCCTGTCGATGCGCGCGGTGGGCCGCGCCGCCGGCGACATGGTCAAGGAGGTGCGCCGGCAGTTCCGGGAGAAGCCGGGCCTGCTGGAAGGCAAGGACCGCCCGGACTACGCCGGCTGCGTGGCCATCTCCACCCAGGGCGCGCAGCGCGAGATGGTGGTGCCGTCGCTTCTGGCGGTGATAGCCCCGGTCCTGACCGGCATCATCTTCGGACCGTTCACGGTGATCGCGCTGCTTGCCGGGGCGCTGACCTCCGGCTTCGTGCTGGCCATCATGATGGCCAACGCCGGCGGTGCCTGGGACAACGCCAAGAAGTTCATCGAGGGCGGCGCGCACGGCGGCAAGGGTTCCGAGGCGCACAAGGCGGCCGTCGTGGGCGACACGGTGGGCGATCCGTTCAAGGACACCTCCGGGCCGTCGATCAACATCCTCCTGAAGCTGATGTCGATGGTGTCGATCGTGTTCGTGACCACGGTGATCGCGCTGAACGACCTGTTCATTCGGATCTTCTCGTAGCGCCGCACGCGCTCATTCGAGGCGGTAACCGCGGCCGCGAACGGTGACGATCAGCCGCCCGGCCAGGGGCCGGGCGGTGTCCGCCGGTGCCGCGACGACCGCCGCCAAGTGGCGCCGCAGCGCGGTGACGTGCATGTCCACCGCGCGGCTGCGCCGAACCGGCGGGCGCCCCCAGATCGCGTAGAACAGGGCGTCGCGCGTTACCGTCGACCCGCGATTGGCAAGCAGCATGCGCAGGATCTCCGCTTGCTGCGCGCCCAGCCAGACCGTGCCCGCGGGTCCCGACAGCGTGCGCCCCAGCAGACGCAGGGCGCGGCCGTCGCCGAACCGGGCGGCCTCCTGCGCGGCGTTGATGGTGCGCAGCGCGCGCAGCTCCAGCTCCTCCGGCGTCCACGGATCGCGCAGGTAGTCGGCACAGCCGGCCAGGAACAGGCGCGGCAGCTCGGTGTCAGGGCCGAAGGCGATCAGCGGCCAAGCGGGCTGAATCGGCCCCGTGAGCAGGGGCTCTGCGGCCTCGGCCGGCATCACCGCGGCTACATAGCGGGCGTCGCGCGGCGTGGGGGGCTCGGCGACAAGGTCGAGAGCGAAACCCGTGATACGCCGGGAGTAGGCATCCATGCGCGCAGCGAGCGCGCCGGACGGTGCCATCAGGCAGACTCGCGGCGGATCCCCCAACCATGCCATGTCCACGGACGCCCGACAGAGCACGCCTCGGTCACGGTCAGACGCGTGACGTGCCTCATCACGGCGACGCGATCCTTGACGGATGTGCCGGTCGCGTTACCACGCACCTTAGACCTGGATGGACTGGCTGTCAATAAATATCACATCAATTTGCACGATATACGTGTTTCTATGATGTATCTCCATCCGGCCAAGTGAAGCGGTTTGAGGAGGAGTGGGCCCGAATCCGTCCGCGAGTGCAAGGAGGGAGAAGTACGGATCAGGCACGTGGGCACTGTTGATATGATAATGTATTCGCGTTATCATGTAGATATGAGACATCGGAAGATATGGACGTTCGTCGTTGCCGTCATGGTGCTGGCCGGCACGCCGGCCCTTGCCGAGGATCAGACGGAGAAGCCGGCGGTGGATCTGCTGCCGGTCGTGGCGACCACCAACATCGTCGGCGACATCGTCGCCCGGGTCGGCGGTGACCGCCTGTCCCTGTACGTGATGCTGCCGCCCGGGGCCGACCCGCACGCGTTTCGGGCAACCGCTCGTGACGCCCGCCTGACAGCGGATGCGGTCGTCGTGTTCATCAACGGCGCGGGGCTGGAAGCGGGCTTCATCGGAGACCTGATCGCCAGCGCGGAGCCGCGCCGGGTCGTCGATCTTACCGCCCATCTGAGCCTTCGGCGCATGGAGGACGAGCATGAGGACGAAGACGAGCACGAAGAAGACGGACACGAAGAGCACGAGCACGACGAGCACGAGCACGACGAGGACGAAGAAGAACACCACGAAGAGGAAGAGGAACACGACGAGGACGAAGAGCACGAGCACGGGCACGACGAGCACGGGCACGAACATGGCGAGTTCGACCCGCACGTGTGGATGGACCCGACCCTGGTCACGGCCTGGGCCGAGGAGATCGCGGAAGCCCTCGCCGAGGTCGATCCCGACCACGGCGCCGACTACGCGGAGCGCGCGGACGCGCTTGCCGGCGAGCTGCATGCGCTGGACGCGTGGGTACGGGAACGGGTGGCCGCCATTCCGCGGGAGCGGCGGATCCTGGTCACCGACCACGACGTGTTCGGCTACTTCGCCGACCGCTACGGGTTCACCGTCCTCGACACCATCATTCGCGGGTTCTCGACGGTGTCCGAGCCGTCCGCGCGCCACTTGGCGGGGCTGCGCGAAGCGATCGCCGAGCACGGGGTGCCGGCGATCTTCGTAGGCCTGACGGTGAGCCCGCAGGTGGCGCAGGTGATCGCCGACGACCTGGGGATCGAGGTGGTCTCGGTGTACACCGGATCGTTGAGCGAGCCGGACGGTCCGGCGGCGACCTACCCGGACTTCATCCGTACCAACGTCGACCGCATCGTCGGCGCACTTGCAGGGAGCTGACGGCCTGCCCGCTACGCTGCCGCCGGATCGGCGAGTTGTCCGTCGGCCGGCGGCGACTACGCCATCGCCGGGGGCTGGACCCTCCTCGGTGAGGCGCTCGTGGTCGGTGACGCCGGGGGCGGTCGCCTGGTCCAGCGCAGGGGAGCTGGCGGCCGCCTGTTACCGTCAGCCGCCCGGCGACGTCCCCTGGCTCGTGCTCTCCTGGGACTTGTCCTCGATCTGCCCCATCTTCTTCTTGAGGTCTTCCAGCAGCCTGTCCCCGGACGTGTCACGTCCTTCGAGCTGCCGGAACTCCCGTTCGAGCGCCTTGTCGCCGGCGTCGAGCTGGTCGATTTCCTGTTCGGCGTCCGCCTGCGCTTCGATCTGGTCGACCTTCTTGGCCATGCGGTCGAACGCCTCGAACGCCGACGTGTCGCGAGAGGTGCTCAGGGTCGCCTGGATGCGCTGCTGCGCCTCCGCCCGCTTGGCGCGGGCGATCAGGATGTTCTTCTTGCGTTGCGCTTCCTCGATCTTCTGCGTCAGGTCGCGCAGCGATCCCTTGAGCTGCTCGACCGAATCGCGCTGCGCCTGCCACTGGTCCTGGTAGCTGGAGACGTACTCGTCGAGCTCCTGCTTGCGGACCAGGGCGCGCTTGGCCAGCTCGTCCTGTCCCTCCTGCACCGCGAGCACGGCCCGCTTCTCCCAGTCGTCGGCCTGGGTGCGCTGCTGCAGGAGCTGGCGTTCGAGCTGCTTCTCGTCGGCGATCGCTGAGGCTACCGCCTTCTTGGATTCGATGAGCTGGCCGCTCATGTCCTCGATCAACTGCGTGAGCATCTTCTCGGGATTCTCAGCCTTGCTGATCATGTCGTTCACGTTCGACTTGACGACCCTGCGGAACCGATCGAACAGGCCCATTTCAGCCGCCCTCCGTTTTGACCAGCGGCACGAGCCGCTCATAGTGCTCGGCGACCGACAGGCTGATCGCGTCGAGCGTTGCCTGAAACTCCTCGATGTCGATGGTCTCGCTGAGCAGCGTGTTCATCAACACGACCGAGGCACCTCCCAGGTCGTCGCCTTCCAGTGCGTAGGCGCCATGCAAGAGGTCGGTGCCGTTCAGGCGCAGCAACTCCTCGTAGAGGGCGCAGTGGTCGCCCGGCGGCAGGTCGGCGACCTTGAGCCGGAAGATGATCACCGGTTCCTCGTGCACGACGATCACGTTCTCGACGCCGCGCTCCTCGTCATTGATGATCCAGGTGTCGGCGTCCAGCTCGTCGAATGACAGGCCGAGCGTGCGGAGAAAGCTCTCGATTCGTTGTCGGGTCATGCTGCGAATACCTGTGCGCCGTGGTTGATTGCCAGGACCGACTGGCAGCTCGAGCAGCGGAAGCGACCGGGCTTGACGGCGCGAAGCCTGGTCGTGCACGTCGGGCACTCGAGCACGTGCGGAAAGAGAACCGCGGGCGCGGTCTGCCCGGGCGAGGCGAGGTGTGAAACCGCTTCCTCCACGTCCAGGGCGACGGGAATCAGGTCGGCGAAGCCGAGCAGCCGGAAGAACTCGTGCGCCGGTTCCGGCAGATTGAGCAGCACCAGGTCACCGCCGCGCCGTCGCAGGCGCCGCTGCAGGGCCGCGAACGCGCCGACCGCCGTGCCGGACAACCTGCCCAGCGCCGTGCAGTCCACGATCAGACGAACGTAGCCGGCCTCCACCACGGCGTCGATGCGATCCCGGAACCGGCCGACGGTGGTGGGATCGATCGGGCCGCCGAGATCGATTACCGCGCCGCCGTCGACCCCGCCGCCGTCAACGTCGTCGAGCGCGTGAAGCTCGAGCCGGAAGCCCTCGTCCCGAAGGTCCGGATGTCCAGGGTTGTCGCTCGGCACGGCCACGAAAGTATAGCGGCGGCCCCGGAGAGTGGTCAATTTCGACGGTGGGCCGGCGCGGAAGGAAGGGGTGCCTACTGGAATCTGATCGCGTGTGCGTCCACCGTGCGCCGGTCGCCCGGCTGCACGCTCGCCAGCAGATTGGCTCGCTCCATGACGTTGCGCAGCTCGCGGACGTTGCCGGGCCAGTGGTGCTCCTCGAGCTTCGCGACTGCCCGCGGAGTCAGACGGAGGTGCGGCGGCAGGAAGTGATACGCAAGCTCGGCGATGTCCTGGAGCCGCTCACGCAGCGGCGGTACGTGGATGAGCAACACTCCCAACCGGTAGTACAGGTCGTCGCGGAAGCGGCCGGCCGCCATGAGATCGGACAGCACGGTGTTGGTCGCTGCGATCGTGCGCACGTCGACCGGCGTCGTGCGCGTTCCGCCGATGCGGGTGACCTCCTGCGCTTCCAGCACGCGCAGGAGCTTCACCTGGAGATCGGTTCCCATCTCGCCGATCTCGTCCAGGAACAGGGTTCCGTTGTCGGCGCGCTCGAAGCACCCGGGGCGGCTGACGGCATCGGTGTAGGCGCCGCGTTCGGACCCGAAGAGCTCCGCCTCGACGATCGTGGGAGCGATCGCGCCGCAGTTGATCGCGACCCAGGGCCGGCCGGCTCGCGGCGAGCTGGCGTGCAGGCTGCGCGCCACCACTTCCTTGCCGACACCGCTCTCGCCGGAAACCACGACGGGTGAGTTGGCCGGCGCGTAGATGGCGACCTCTTCGCGGATGCGCTGCATCTGTGGGCTGGAGCCGATCAGACCCTCCGTGGCCGTGGCGGTCGGCCGCCGGCGCATCGCCACCGCCTGGCGGACCGTGGCGCGCAGCTTCTCGAGCGCGAGCGGCTTGATCAGGTAGTCGGCCGCGCCGGCCCGCATGGCCTCCACCACCAGCTCGACGTCGTCGTGGGCGCTGATCATCACCGTCGGCGGCCCATCGGGCCGGGTGTTCACCTGACGCACAAGCTCGATGCCGTCATCCGTCCCGAGGGCGACGTCCATCAGGACCACGTCTGCCGGCTCGGCGTCGAGCCGTTGGTGGAACTCCGGCGCCGTGCGCGCGCCGATCACGCGGTACTCGGCCGGAAGGATCGCGGCCAGCGTGTCGTGCATCAGCGGATCGTCGTCCACCAGCAGGATGGTGATCACCGCAGCGACTCGCGTGCGTCGGAGGCCGGCCGCGGCGCTCGATGTCCGACCACGCGGACGGCCATGATCGCCGCCACCGCCGCGGTCTCCGCCCGCAGCACCGTTGCTCCGAGCGCGCAGCGGCGAAAGCCGGCGCCGTCGATGCGATCGAGCTCCGCCGCGGAGAACCCTCCCTCCGGCCCCAGAAGCAGCCAGACCGGCCTGGCGGGGTCGAGCGTCGCCGGCAACTCGACATCCGCATCGCCGTGGAGCGGAGGCTGGAAGGCCAGCTTCCCGGCGGCGTCCGGCACCGCCCGCAGCAGTTCGGGCAGGCTGCGCGGAGCCTCGATCGACGGCAGCGGCCACAGTCCGCTCTGCTGGCTGGCGCTGCGCGCGATCCGCTCCCAGCGTGGCCGGCGCGGCCGCGCGTGGGCGGCGGGGACCGAACGCTCGGTCAGCACCGGGACGATGCCTGCCACGCCGAGCTCGGTCGCCTGCCTGACGATGGTATCCATCGCGGCCGGCTTGACCACCGCCGGGGCCAGGGTCAGGGCTGGGAGCGGCGTCGAGTTCCGGTCTTCATCGGCCAGCGGGACCAGCGCGACGGACAGCCGGTCGCGGTAGCGCTCGCGCACGGTCATCGCGAAACGAGAGCCGTCCGCCGTACCCGCGGTGATGCTGTCGCCGCGCCCGAGCCGGCGGACATGCGCCAGGTAGTGGAAGTCCTTCCCGGTCAGGACGGCCGTGTACGCGGCCGAGTCGCCCGGAAGGGCGGCCACGAGCGCGCACTCGGGGACGAGGTACTGCTGCACTCAGGGGACGGGTCTGCGGCCGGCCGGCATGTTCATCCCGACCAGCCTCCAAGCGGGAGCTCGGCGGCGGCGCTGTCAGGGACGCTGGGCTGAGCATCATCGGGAAAGGAATCCGCGCTGACCGCGCCCGTGCGCAGCAGCCTCACCGCTTCGATCAGTGAGGCGTCGTTGGTCAGGTCGTAGATCGGCGTCCGCCGGTGGATCCGCGCGATGGTCCGCGCAAGCTGCCGCCGCACCAGCCGCTCCTCAAGGTCGAATTCGCTCTGTCCGAGCTGGACCAGGAACGTGCCGATGTCCGCTTCGGTCGGCTCCGGGTGCTCGAGCGCGAACAGGATCAGCAGTCTCGATCGGCCGAACTCGCCCAGCGCTTCCTGTTCGTCCTCGCTCAGCTTCGGCTCGGTGACGCGGTGGGGCATGACACCTACGCCATCGATCCTCGTGCCGTCGGGCGTAAGGTACCGGGAGGTGGTCACCTTGACGGCGCGATCGTCCTCGATGCGCATGACCTGCTGCACGGATCCCTTCCCGTAGCTCTGCTGGCCGACCAGGTAGGCTCGCTCGTGGTCCTTGAGCGCGCCGGCCAGTATCTCCGCGGCCGATGCCGACAGGCTGTCGATCAGCACGACGATGGGGGTATCGTGGTCGACCAGCGTGGCGCGCCGCGTGGCGGTGTACTGCTGGTTCTCGCTCGCGGCACGCGAGCGGGTCTGCACGATCGTTCCCGCGTCCAGAAACAGGTCGGCAATCTCGACGACGGCAGAGAACAGACCGCCGCGATTGCCGCGCAGGTCGAGGATCAGGGATCCCGAGCGGCCCTCCAGGTCGCGCAGCGCATCCCGGATCCGGTCCGGGGTCTTGCTGGTGAATTGGGGACTGACCCGCAGGTACCCGATTCCGGGCTCGATCACGGCGTGGCGGACGGTGGGGACCTCGATGAGCTGGCGGGTGACGGTGACCTCCAGGGTCTCGACGCCGGCCCGCACCAGCGAGACGCGGACGTCCGTGCCGGGAGATCCGCGCAGCCGGGATACCACGCCTTTCTCGTCCAGCGTACCGGCCTCCGTGCCGTCGATGGCAACGATCAGGTCGCCGGCCATGATCCCGGCCGAATGCGCCGGTGAGCCGACGAACGGCTCGATGACCAGCACGCCGTCGTCGGCGCGGCTGAGATACAGGCCCACGCCGCCGAACTCGCCGATGGTCATGTCGTTCAGCTCGTCGATTTCGTCTTCATCGAGGAACTTCGTGTGGTCATCGCCTACCGCCTGCAACATCCCCTTCAGCGCCCCGGTCAGCAACCGGTCGGTGTCGGCGGCGGCGGCGTTCACGTAGTTCTGCCGGACGAAGTTGAACACGTCGCGCAGTATGGCGATGGCCCGGTCCGAGTCTCGGGTACGGTTCTGTGCCAGCACCTGAGGCGCAACGACCAGCAGCGTGCCGGCGAGCACCGCGGTGGCGGACGCGGTCATCCAGAACGTCCGACGTACGCCGAGCCTGTTCCGGGCCGGCTCGGTGCCTTTCATGGTCGCCTCCGATTCTCGAAGCGTCCTGGAGCGTGTGTCAACGCGTGCGATGCGATCTATCATGCGTGTCTGATGGACGGAGGCTACATCCCGTTTCCCACCTGGTTGAATCCGGAGATCGTACCGGGACTGCCGTTGCGCTGGTACGGCCTGATGTACCTGGTGGCGTTCTACCTTACCTATCGGCTGCTGCGCGTGCGGATCGCCGAGCGGGACCTGGCCGTCGACAACGAGAAGGTGCTCAACCTGTTCTTCTGGGGGATCATCGGCGTGCTCATCGGCGGGCGCCTCGTTTCCGTCCTCGTCTACGATCCGACCGGCCACTACCTGCGCAACCCGCTGCAGATCATCGTTCCGTTCGCCCGCGAGGCGGGCAAGCTGCGTTTCGTCGGTCTGCAGGGGATGGCGTACCACGGCGGCCTGCTCGGGGCGATCGTCGCGGTTGCCCTCTATTGCCGGGCCAAGCGGCTGCCGGTCGCGGAGTGGATGGACATGATCGCGACCTGCACGCCGCTGGGCTACACGTTCGGACGGGTCGGGAACTTCATCAACGGCGAGCTGTTCGGCCGCGTGACCACCGTGCCGTGGGCGGTGGTCTTCCCCGACGCCCCCGGATTCCCCGCGGAGCAGCCGTGGGTACGGGAGATGGCGGAGCGGTCCGGGATCGAGATCGGCCCCGAACAGGCGCTGGTGAACCTGGCGCGCCATCCTTCCCAGCTCTACGAGGCTGCCCTGGAAGGTCTGCTGCTGTTCGCGGTGCTGTGGTTGCTGCGCAAGCGCGCGCCGTTCCCGGGCTTCCTGTTCTCGGCGTATCTGATCGGTTACGGGGTGGTCCGCTTCGCGGTCGAATACCTCCGGCAGCCGGACCCGGGCCTGGACTTCCCGATCATGCTGGTGCAGGTGGCGAATCCGTCGCAGACGTCGCTGCTCAACTTCACCACCGGCCAGATCCTGTCCGCGATCATGATCGCCGCCGGGCTGACGTCTTTCTTCCTGCTCCGGGGGCGCTGGCTGCGAGGAAGCGGAGCGGCCGACGCCCCGGCAATGGGCAACTCGGCGGGCGCCCCAGGCGCTCGGCCCCGGTCGGGCGAGTCGAGGCGGAGGCGCCGCGCCGCCAAGCGCTCGCTCCGCGGATAGCGGTGAACGAACGTAAGGGCCGCATCGGCAAGGGGTTGCGGCTTGCCGACCGGCGCACGATGGGCGATACTGGATTTGAACCAGTGACTTCTACCGTGTGAAGGTAGCACTCTCCCGCTGAGTTAATCGCCCATGGACGAACAGTGTACCGCATAGCGTCGCAAACATCACGCACCGTGGAGCTGCTTCCGGCACCCGCGCAGCCCGCGCTGCGGATGCCGGTCCGTGCGGGCCTGGCGGCCAGTGCGGGCTTGGCGGAGGGGCTCGATCGCGAGTTGATCCGGAAGGCCATCCACTTGCTGGTGGCGCTGGTTCCGCCGCTGGCGTCAGTGAATCTCCCCGTAACCATGGGCCTGCTGATGGCGGGTACCCTGTTCTACACGGCGGCCGAGGCGCTGCGGTTGGCAGGAGTCCGCGTGGCGGTCGTGTCGGGGCTTACCGTGGCCGCGGCGCGGCCGTGCGACACCGGCTTCGTCCTCGGACCCGTGACGCTGGGGCTGGGCGCCATGTTGGCGCTGCTGCTGTATCCGCTGCCGGCGTCGGCGATCGCCATCTACGCGCTGGCGTTCGGTGACTCGGCGGCCAGCGTGATCGGCATGGCGTTCGGGGGGCGGCCCATGCCGCTGAACCGGCACAAGACCGTGGCCGGGAGCGCGGCCTGCTTTGCGGCGGTGTTCCTGGTCACCATGACTCTCACGGCGGACCTGCGCCTGTCGATCGCCGTGGCCGTCGCCGCCATGTCGGTCGAGGCGCTGTCGGGACGCGATCTGGACAACCTGCTGGTTCCCGTCGGTGTCGGGATGGTCGTGCAGGCGGTCAGGGCGCTGCCGTAGCCTGCGCGGGCGGATATGCGCAACATCGGCCTGCTTACCAGCGGGGGTGACGCACCCGGGCTGAACGCCGTGCTGCACGGCGCCGCCGCCATGGCGGAAGCGCGTGGCGCGCGTGCCTGGATCATCCCCAACGGCTACGCCGGCCTCTACAACCTGGAGCGGATCACGGAGCTGGTGGCGCTGGACGCAGACCGGCGCGACGCGATCGACTGCACGGAAGCCGGGTCCTCAGCCGGACATTCCCGCATCAAGATCGCCGCGATTCCCGACGAGAACCGCTACGCACGGATCGTCGCCGGGCTGCGGCGCTTCTCGATCGACGGCCTGGTGATCGCCGGGGGCGACGATACCGGCTCGGTGGTCGTCGACCTTGCGGAGCGGGGCATCCCGGTCGTGCATGCGCCGAAGACGATCGACCTGGACCTGCAGACCTACTCGGTCGGTGGGGATACCGCGGTCAACCGGATCGCGCGCGTCGTCGACGATCTCAAGTCGACCGGCCGCAGCCACAACCGGGTGATGATCACCGAGGCGTTCGGGCGCTACGCCGGCCACGTGGCGCTGCGCGGCGGCATCGCGGCGGACGCCGATTGCATCCTGCTGCCGGAGGTCCCGGTCGACTTCGACGTCGTCCACGAACACCTGAAGCAGAGACTGATCGGCCGCCTGCGCTCCGCTGGCGGTTTCGCCGCGACCTACACGGTGGTGGTGGCCGAAGGGATGACGACCGCGGACGGCGGCGCGATTGTCGACGACAGCGTCGCCGCGGATGCCTTCGGCCATCGCAAGCTCGCCGGCGCCGGACGTTACGTCCGCGACCAGATCCAGGCGCGACTCGACGGCGACGAGGAGATCCGCCAGGCGATGCGAGAGCTGGGCATCGCCGTTCCGGGTCTTCACGAGGCGCTTGAAGCCCGCGATGTCGCGCCCGCGCACCTGGTGCGTTCCGGAACCACCTCCGCCTTCGACGTCGGATTCGGAAAGCAGGTCGGCGCGGGGGCGGTGCTGTTGTTGCTGGGCGGCGTGTCGGGGGTCACCGTGAGCTGGGTCGATGGTGACTCCGTCTCCTACCTGCCCACGCGGACGGCCATCACGCAGCACCACGTCGATCCGGCGATCATCAGCCTGTACGAGGAGATGGGGGTTTGCTTCGGCCGCCGTCCGCGGCGCTACGCACCCGAGTTCCGTCAGCTCGACGCACCCGAGCCGCGCTACCTCTGACGGCGGTCCGGCTTCGGCTCGTCCGGCTGGCGCTCGCGCGTCCCGGTCAGGACGGCGATCGCGCCGCCGATCGCGACGTCGGCGGCCACTCCCATCGCGGTCAGCAGCGGCAGCACGGGGGCCACCACCAGGTAGCTCTCGTCCAGCCCGCGTCCCCAGCGAGCGGCAAGCAACGCCAGGGCGGAGGTTGCCGCGCCGCCCGGAGCCGCCGGCAAGGCGAAGGCTATCACCGAGGCGGCGCCGATGATCCACAGCACCTGGCCTCCGGCAAGCGGCATGGTCGAGTACGAGCGCACGACCAGGGTAAAGGTGGCGGCGGCGACCATGGCGCTGCCGGCGCGGCCGAACATCGCGAACAGGGGAAAGGCCGCGCTCCCCAGAGGGGTCGACAGCCGCAGGTCCGTGGCCCCGTGCCGGGTCAGCGCCGCCAGCGCCGCGTGATGGTGTGCGGTGCCGATCCCCGTCAGCGCCGGCACGGCCAGGCCGGACAGCGACGGCACGTCGGGGTGCCTGCGGCGCAGCAGGCGCCACCCGAGCAGCAGGACCGCGAGGACCAGACCCAGGTCTATCGCCAGCACCAGCACCAGTTGGCCGTACGGGCCGGCGCCGGCTCCTCTCAGGGCGGCGGTCAGCGACGCCCCGCCGAGCAGCAGCGCGGCCCAGAGATGCCTGGCGATGAAGGCGTTGATCCGGTAGAACAGCCGCGAGAGCGCCTCGACCAGCTCGGCGATCACGCGGCTCGACCGGTCCTCCGGTATGCTCAGGCCGAGCACCAGCGCGATCAGATATACTGGCAGCAGGAGCGCGCCGTCACCGGCCAGTGCGGCGAACAGATTGGTCGGCAGCGCCTGCTGCAGGTGCTGGACGAAGCCTGGCACCGAGACGGCGGCGCCGCGTACGACGATGATGGGAATCCGATCGGGAGACGCGGCCAGCACGGACAGCACGCCCAGGGAAGCCAGGGACACCGTGGCGGCAGCCTGCCCCGCGAGCAACATGGCGTGGACGCGCAGCGCGCCGCGGCTTCCCAGCTCGCGCGCTCCCGCGACCAGGCCGAAGAACACCATCGGAAACACGAACACCTGCACGGCCCGCACCGCCAGCTCCGCGGCGGTGTGCAGGACGGCGGCGACCGGCGGCTGGTGGAGCACGGCGCCCAGCGCCGCGCCGGTCGCCAGCGCCAGGACACCCCGCAGGACGGGCGTCATCGTTCACTCCAGGAGGCACGCATGAAAGCGGTGATCGTCGCGGCCGGGTACGGCAGCAGGTTCCTGCCGGCTTCGAAGACGGTACCCAAGGAGCTGTTTCCGGTCATCGACCGACCCGCGATCGACTTCATACTACAGGAGTTGCGGGATTCCGGGGTCGAGGACGTCCTGTTCATCACGTCGCGCCGCAAGCGCGCGCTGGAAGACTATGTCGATCGCGAGGTGGAGCTGGAGCAGGTGTTCGAGTCCGAGGGCGCGGCCGACAAGCAGCGCACGATCGCCGTGCCGCCGGGTCGCTACGTCTTCCTGCGGCAGCAGAGGATGCTGGGCACGGGCCAGGCGATCCTGCTGGCCGAGCCGTTCACCGGTGATGACCCGTTCGTGGTCGTGTTTCCCGACGACCTGCACGTCGGCGAGCCGCCGCTCACGCGCCAGTTGATCGATACCTACGAGCGCACCGGCTGCAGCGTGCTGGCGGTCGAGCACGATCCGCCCCACCTGGAGCGGTACGGGGTGGTGGCGCTGGCCGACGACGGCCTGCACGTGACCGGCA
This sequence comes from Spirochaetia bacterium, assembly GCA_964291595.2. Lineage (GTDB taxonomy): Bacteria > Spirochaetota > Spirochaetia > SZUA-6 > Bin103 > CATQHW01. Next base: position 211,426 of record OZ219914.1, read on the forward strand.
TCGTCGAGAAGCCGGCGCCCGGCACCGAGCCGAGCCGCGACATCTCCATCGGCCGCTACCTGTATACGCCGGAGATCTACCCGGCCTTGAGGGGCCGCTGGGAACGCCATCGCGGCGGCGAGTTCAACTACACCGAAGGCGTGGAGGAACTGGCCCGGCAGGGGCGGGTGGTCATCCAGCGCATGATCGGCCGCCGGCTCGACATCGGCGCGCCGGCGGGCTACCTGCGGTCGATCCTGGAGTACGCGGCGCGCGACCCGGAGCTGGCGGCCGAGATCGATTCATTCCGCGCTGACCGCTCCACGTCGGCTGCCAGCGCCTCGTAGCGCGCGGCCTCCGCATCACGCCCCCGCTTGCGGGCGCCGGCGGCGTGAATCCGGCACTTGCGCGCCAGCTCGCGGCGCGCGATGGACCGCTCCGGCTCGGTCCAGCGGTCGGCCGCCACCAGTGGCGCCAGGGCGTCGATGCGGAAGCGTTCGATCTGCCCGTACCGCTCCGAGAGCTGGTCGCCGTGGCCGGCCCGCTTGGTGACCAGCGGCCGGTCGCAGTATGCCACCGGGAAGCGGGCGGTCACGCGCAGCCACAGCTCGTAGTCCTCGGCGATCTCCAGGTCTTCGCGGAACCCGCCGACCGCGCCCAGCACGTCACGGTGCAGGACCACCGTGGACGGCCCGATGATGCACTTGCGCACGGCGTCCGCGAACAGCCATCCGGCGCGCCGGTGGCGCTGGCCGGACTGGGACACCGGGCGGCCGTCGCGCAGCCAGAGCTCCCGGCTGTGGACGATCGGAACCCCGCGACTCGCGCGCAGCAGCTCCATCTGCAGGGTGAGCTTGTCGGGCATCCACAGGTCGTCGGAGTCGAGAAAGGCGAGGTACTCTCCGGTCGCGATGGCCACGCCCGCGTTGCGCACGGCGCCGGGGCGGCCGGTGTGGTCGATGCGGAGCAGGCGTATGCCGGGCTCCGCGCGCAGCCGCTCCGGGGTGCCGTCGGTGGACCCGTCGTCCACGACGATCAGCTCGATCGGCTCATGGCTCTGCGCGCGCACGGAGTCGATCGCCTCCATCACCAGGGCGCGGCGGTCGTGCGTGGGAATGATCACCGACACCAGCGGGTGGTCGCTCCCTGGTTCCGTGGACATCGGTTTGATGGGATAACTATGCAGTACGCTGTACCCGTGGACTCCGGCACCGGACAGGGGAGCGCTCCGATCGCCACGGGCGGAGTCACGCGCGTGGCGCTCATCGGCTTCATGGGCGCCGGCAAGTCCTCGGTCGGGATGGCGCTGGCGGTGGCGCTGCGCTGGCGGTTCGTCGACCTGGACCGGACGATCGAACAGCAGCAGGGACGGACGATCCGGGAGATCTTCGCCGCGGCCGGCGAGTCGGGCTTCCGGGCAGCGGAGAGCGCCGCCCTGCATCGGCTGACGGGCGCGGAGCAGACGGTCCTGGCGGTCGGCGGCGGAGCGCCGGTGCAGCCGGAGAACCGGGCGTTCTTCCGCGATTGGATGACCTTCTATCTGGCCGCGCCGCTCGCGGAGCTTCGAGAGCGGGCCGGCCGGCCGGGCGCCCGGCCGCTGATGGACCTGCCGCCTGCCCAGTTGCGCGCTCTGTATCAACGGCGCGAGCCGATCTACCAGAGTCTCGGCATCCGCATCCACACCACGCGCAAGCCGGTCGGCGCGATCGCGGCCGCCATCCTGGAACGGATGCGCCAGCCTACGTGATGCGCCACCTGCCGGCACGTCGCAACCGCCTCCGGCGTTCGGGGGTGGTTCCCGTCCTCGCGGCGTGCGCCCTGCTTGGCGCGTGCGGCAGCGACTCGGACTCGGACCCGGACACGGCGGAGATCCGGGCCGTGTCGTTGCCGCTTCAGGAGCGGACGGCCCTCCGCGTCGGCGTCGCCGGTCCGCCGGGCGCGTTCGACCTCGCGCGATTCCGCAGGGTCGAGGATGCCGCGAACGTGACCTTCGAGTACCTGACCCTGGAGGGGACCAACGGCATGCTGCGCCTGCTCGTCCTTGGTGAGACCTCCAGGGATGGGACGGCACCCGACATCATCGATCTGCGGGCGGTTTCGCGGGACGGCACGGCGTTCAGAGGACTCTTCGTGAACCTGCTCGATCACCCGCAGGCGACGCCGAACCTGGTCGCACTGGCGCGCTCCGATCCGTTGTTCGCGGACGGCCTGCTGCAGTCGCTCACCGCGCCCGGCGAGTTGCACGGAGTTCCGGAGTACTTCCCGGGCGTGGAGCCGTTCGTGGCAACGCTGGCATTCCGCGACGACCTCTTCCGGCCGCGGGGCCTGATCGCCGAAACGTGGGATCAGCTCGACTCGTCCCTGCGGCGCCTGAAGGCCGCATTTCCGGAGAGCCTGCCGTTCGGGATCACCCAGGACGACCTGCTCTATCGCGCCCCTTCGTGGTTCGGCAGCGGGCACGACCGCAGGCTCGTCGCCTACTTCCATCCCGAGCAGGGCAGTTTTCGACTGGGGCCCCTGGACCAGGAATACCGGGAGTACGTTCGCTGGTTCGCGTCGGCATTCCGCGACGGCTTGCTGCTGATGAAGATGGGCGCTGCCCATTCCGACTTCACCCGCGAGATAGCGGCTGGAGCCGTGCACGTCGCACTTGCCTACTCGCGCGACTTCGCCGGGTCGGCCGGTGGCGCCGGCATCACGCTGACGCCCATGCCGCTGCCGCGCAACGGCCCGGCGAGCCCGCTCATGCAACCGCGTCCGTGGAGCCCGGCCCGGGCGCGCTGGGCTGTCTGGAGCGGCTCTCCCCGCGCCTCCGAGGCCGTCGCGGCGTTGGATCTGATGCTTGCCGCTGCCGCATCCGAAACAGATGACGGCCGGGCGGCCGCGGACCCGGGAGACTGGTGGAGCAGGGCGATCGCGTACAACCGGCCGGCGTTGCGTACCGCCCCGTGGCCGTTCCTGTCCGAGGAGCTCCGCTTCGAGGTGGGGTCGATCAGTGCCGCGGTGGCCGGCATCGTCGCCGGCGAGACGATGAAGTTCATCCTCGGGCACCGCCCCTTGCACGAGTACGACGCGTTCCTGGACGAGCTGAAGGAAGCCGGGGCGGCGCGGCTCATCGAGCTGCTGAACACCAAGGCGCAGGCGGTCGACGTCGGTTCGCTGTGGGAATCCGCCCCGCAGGAGTGACGGGCGCTTGTCAGCGCCGCCGGCGCTCGAGCTCCGCGTACACCTGGTCGAGCCGGACACCCTGCGCTTCCAGCAGCGCCAGCAGGTGGTAGAGCAGGTCGGCCGACTCGGTGACCAGCTCCTCGGCCGTGCCGGCGGTGATCACCTCGATCGCCTCTTCGCCCACCTTCTTGCGGATCTTGCCGGCACCCTGCTCGAACAGATACGCGGTGTAGGAGCGTTCCGGATCGGCTCCCTTGCGTTCGCGGATGGCCGCCGCCAGTGCGTCGAGGACGTCCGGCGCCCGCTCCGGTGCCCGCGCCGGCGGCCGCTCCCGGGTCGTCGCGGCGGAGCCAGCGGCCTGCGGCTCCACCGTCGCTCCGGCCAGCGCCGCCGCGTACCATGAGTCCCCGCGGCGCACTTCGGCGACCCGGGAAGTGTGGCCCTGCGGAGGGCGGTAGGGCAGCTCGCGCGCGCCGTCCGCATCGGTCACCCACAGCGATCCCGATTCTCGCGTCTTGACGTAGGCGCGTTCGTTCATCGCCAGCACGTCTACCACCGCGCCGCCGGAGATCACCACCAGCGGGCGCACGCCGGTACCTGGAGAGGCCGTCACGCCGCCCACCGCGCGGTATCCCCCGGGCGCTGCAGCGTGGCGACCGCGTCCCGCAGATCGACCCGCCGCTCATAGATCGCGGTGCCGACGATCGCACCGGCGGCGGCGCCCGTCGAGGCGATCGCCGTCAGGTCGGCCTGCGAGCTCACGCCGCCGGAGAACAGCACCGGAAGCCCGGAGGCCTCGGCGGCCGCGGTGCCGCCCGCCAGGTCCGGGCCCTCCAGCATGCCGTCGCGATCGACGGCCGTGTAGATCAGTCCGGCGAGCTTGGATCCGCGCACAGCATCGGTCAGCGCCCGCTCGCCGCCCGCGGACTCCGCCCAGCCTTCGACCTGCACCTGGCCCATGCGGGCGTCGATGCCGCCGATCACCCGGCCGGGCCACCGCTCGGCCCAGGACAGGACCTCTGCCGTGCGGGTGGCGAGCGTCGTGCCCACCACCACCGCGTCCGCTCCCAGGTCGAGCAGCGCCTCGGCATCCTCGGCCGTCCGTACCCCGCCGCCGACCTGCACGCGTACGTCGACCGCCCTGCGAATCCTGCCGATCGCCCCGCGATTGCCTCCGCCGCCGCGCGCGGCATCCAGGTCGACCACGTGGATCCAGAGCGCTCCCTGCTGCACGAACCCGTCGGCGACCGCCGCGGCGTCGCCGCCGTAGCGGCGTGCGCGTTCGAAGTCCCCCTGCTGCAACTGGACACAGCCGCCGCCGAGCAGGTCGATGGCGGGTACGATGAGCACCGCGGCCTCAGTGCAGCGGGTCGAACGCCTGATTCAGCGTGCGCTCGATGGTGCCGGTGTCGACCGCGCCCTCCCAGAGCCCGGTCAGACGGCCCTGACGGCCCAGGCGGCATATCGCCGCCAGCACCTGCAGGTACTCCGTGCGCTGTGCGGGCGGCGTGGCGAATACGAACAGCAGATGGACCGGTTGCCGGTCGACGGCCGCGAACTCGATGCCGATCCGGGAGACGCCGACCGCGACCAGCAGCGACGACAATCCCCGCAACTCGCCGTGCGAGAGCGCAATGCCGCGTCCGACTGCCGTCGAGTGGATGCGCTCGCGCGCGACCACCGCGTGCTCGATTGCATCGCGATTGGCGTCGCTCAACGCCGGCCAGCGGCTGATCACTTCGTGGATTGCGGCCCACTTATCGCGACTGGATAGATCCGGAACAACCGCAACGGAAGAGACGCAGTCCTGCACCTCGACCCACGTTACACGCGAATCGGCGGCGCGACAACGCCGGTCGCCGTGGCCGATGCGGCCGTACGCGGCCGTGTTACGCTGCCCCGTGCGCATAGCGGTCGCCTATCGGCCCGGCATTACGGATGGCAGGGCAGCGGCGCTGGCCGCGACGCTGGCTGCCGAGGGCATCGGCGGAATCGCGGCGATCCGGATCGTCGATATCCACATCGTCGAGGGCGTGCCGGTGGAGCCCGAGGCGTTGGTGGCCCTCCTGGCGGATGGCGTGGCCGGTATCGCCGTCGACGAGGCGCCCCTGGAAGGCGCCGACCTGGTGATCGAGGTGACCTACCGGCCGGGCGTGCACGACCCCGCCAGCGGGACGCTCCGCGAAGTGGTGGGGCTCGTCGCCGATGACCTGCCTCCCGCGGCGACGCTGCAGACGGCCCGCCAGTACCGGTTCCGGTTCGAGGAGGGCGCGGAACCGCCGGCCGGGCGGCTGGCCGAAGCGCTGCACAACCCGCTGGTGCAGCAGGTTACGTCGATCGCCGCGCGCGCGTGGCAACGGGGTGAGCGGCCGCCGGCGCGCTACTCGCCGGTGGCCGCCGAACCGGCTCCTGCCGTCGAGCGGATCGACGTGGCGGTGATGGACGACGACGCGCTGGCGCGGCTCTCGGACCGCCGGCTGCTGGCGCTGTCGGCGGCGGAGCTTGCCGCCATCCGCTCCTACGCGGCCGATCCCGAGCTTCGGTCGCGCCGGCGCGAAGGCGGGATCGGCGAGCCCCTCACCGACGTGGAGCTCGAGATGCTGGCACAGACCTGGTCCGAGCACTGCAAGCACAAGATCTTCAACGCCGTCATCGATCACCGCGAGGACGGCCGGACCGAGCGTATCGTGTCCCTGTTCGACACCTATATCCGTCGCACGACCGCGGAGCTGGACGACGGTTCCGGGTTCCTGAAGTCGGTATTCAGCGACGATTCCGGGGTGATCCGGTTCGATGAGCGGACGCTGCTGTGCTTCAAGGCGGAGACGCACAACGCGCCGTCCGCGCTGGATCCCTACGGCGGGGCGATCACCGGCATCGTCGGGGTGAACCGCGACATCATCGGCACCGGCCGCGGCGCCAAGCCGATCTTCAACACCGACGTCCTCTGTTTCGCGCCGCCGGACACTCCGGAGCGAGAGGTGCCCGCCGAGCTCATGCATCCGCGGCGGATGCTGGCCGGCGTCCATCGCGGCATCGTCGATGGAGGCAATCAATCGGGGATTCCGGTGGTGGCCGGCGCCTTCCTGTTCGACCCGAGCTTCATCGGCAAGCCGCTGGTGTTCTGCGGAACCGGCGGCGTGCTGCCGGCCGAGGTGGCCGGCGAGCCTGCCTGGCAGGGACGGGTGCTGCCCGGCGATCTGGCGGTCATGGTGGGCGGCCGCATCGGCAAGGACGGCATCCACGGTGCGACCTTCTCTTCACTGGCCCTCGACGACGGCTCGCCCACCTCCGCGGTCCAGATCGGCGATCCGATCGTGCAGCGCCGGGTGCTCGATCTGCTGCTGGAGGCGCGTGACGCCGGCCTGTTCCACGGCATTACCGACAACGGCGCCGGCGGCCTTTCATCGTCGCTCGGAGAGATGGCGCGCGAGTCGGGCGGGGTGAGCATCGACCTGGACGCGGCGCCCTTGAAGTATCCGGGTCTCGCACCATGGGAGATCCTGCTGTCCGAGTCGCAGGAGCGCATGAGCCTGGCGGTGCCGCCCGGCAGGCTGGAGGCCCTGCGCCATCTGGCGGCCGATCGGGGCGTGGAGCTCTCCGTGGTGGGCCGTTTCACCGATGACGGCCTGGTCACGGTGCGTGCCGGCGGCGAGCTGGTCGCATCGCTCGACCTGGGGTTTCTCCACGATGGAGTGCCGCGCATGCGCCTGCGCTCGGCGTGGGAGCCGCCGCCCGCCGTTCGCGTGACGGCCGATCGGCTGCGTGACGCGCCGGCCCCGGAGGAAGCCCTGCTGGCGCTGTTGGCGGAGCCCAACGTCACCTCCAAGGAGAGCCTGGTCCGGCAGTACGATCACGAGGTGCGGGCCGGATCGGTGGTCAAGCCGTTCTGCGGGGTCGCGGCCGACGGGCCCACCGACGGAGCGGTGGTCCGCCCGCGCTACGACAGCTACCGTGGGGTGACCGTCACGCACGGCATCTGCCCGTGGCTGTCGCAGGTCGACCCGTACGCGATGGCGATGTGCGCGGTGGACGAGGCGGTGCGCGCGCACGTGGCGTGCGGCGGCGACCCGGACCAGATGGCGGCGCTGGACAACTTTTGCTGGCCCGACCCGGTCGAGTCGGGGCAGACGCCCGACGGTCGGTTCAAGCTCGGGCAGCTCGTTCGCGCCGCCAGGGGCTTGCGCCGCGCCTGTCTTGCCTACCGGTTGCCGCTGATCTCCGGCAAGGACTCGATGAAGAACGACGCGTTCGCGGGCGGCCGCAAGATCTCGGTGCTGCCGACGCTGCTCGTGTCGCTGATCGGCATCATCCCGGACGTGCGCAGAGCACTGACCACCGACTTCAAGCGGCCCGGGGACCTGCTGTTCGTGGTAGGGGCGACCCGCGACGAGCTCCGGGCCAGCGCCTACGACCGGTTGTACGGCGGCGGCCGGCACGGACCGCACGTGCTGCCGGAAACCGCGCGAGACGCGTATCGCGCGCTGCATGCGGCGGCCCGCGAGGGGTGCATCGCGTCCTGCCACGACCACAGCGACGGCGGGCTCGCAGTCGCCCTGGCCGAGTCCGCGATCGGGGGCCGGCTGGGCGCCCGCGTCCGATTGGAGCGCTTGGCAGCGCCCCGGCGGACCCCCACGACGGGCCTGCTGTTCGGGGAGAGCCCATCGCGGCTGCTGGTGTCGGTGCCGCGTCAGCGTCGGGAGCGCTTCCTGGCCCTGATCGACGGCCTGGACGGTGCGGAGATCGGCGAGGTGTCAGGCGACGCGCGGCTGCATGTGTCCCGGCACGGACGGCCTATCCTCCGCGTCGAAGTCTCGCGGCTGGCCGCGGCCTGGAGCACCGGTCCGGCCGGAGGCGGTGCCGAACAGTGAAGCCCGTGCGGGTGTGCGTGCTCGGCGGCTTCGGCATCAACGCGGACGAGGAGCTGGCCGCGGCCTTCGCAGCGGTCGGCGCGGGTGCCGACCGCGTGCACGTCACCGAGCTGACGCTGGGGCGCACGCCGCTGGCGGCGTTCGGGATCCTGGCGTTCCCCGGCGGGTTCACCTACGGTGATCACTTGGGCTCCGCGACGGCGATGGCGGCGCTGCTGCGCCGCCGGCTGCGGTCGGAGATCGACCGCTTCCTGGACTCCGGCAGGCTGGTCGTGGGGATCTGCAACGGCTTCCAGATCCTGGTCCGGACAGGGCTGCTGCCGGCGGCCGGCCGGCGCTGGGCGTGCGAGGCGTCGCTGATCCACAATGAGTCGGGCCGGTTCGAGGACCGGTGGGTGCGGGTAGGGTTCGAGGACCGTTCGCCGTGCGTGTGGACGCGCGGACTGAGCGACCTGGAGCTGCCGGTGCGGCACGGCGAGGGCAGGCTGGTGTTCGCCGGTACGAAGGCGCGTCGCCGGCTGGAGGATGCCGGCCACGTGTGCGTCCGCTATCGAAGCGCCACCGGCGGGACGCCGGCCTATCCGGAGAACCCCAACGGCTCGACCGCGGCGGCGGCCGGGCTGTGCGACGCGAGCGGCCGGGTGTTCGGGCTGATGCCGCACCCGGAGGCGTTCCTCGATCCTGTCAACCACCCGCGCTGGACGCGCAGCATGCCGGCGCGGGCAGACGGCCTGCTGCTGCTTGAGAACGGCGTGCGGCAGGCCGCGGCCGCATGAGCCCGTCCCCGGCCGACGGCCATCGCCACCGTCTGCTCGCCCTGCTCCGCGGCAACGCCGTGCTCTGGGAGTGCCTGGAGCGGGTGGCCGCGCTGGATCTGCCCGGCTGGTACCTGGGGGCAGGCTGCGTGACCCAGACCGTCTGGAACGCCGCCCACGGCAAGCCGCCGGGGGAGGACGTCGACGACCACGACCTCGTCTACTTCGATGCCGGCGACCTCGGCGAGGAAGCCGAGGACGTCGTCGTGACCGGGGCACAGGAGGCGGTGGGCGGCCTGCCGGTCCGTCTGGACGTCAAGAACCAGGCCAGGGTCCACCTCTGGTACCGGCGACGCTTCGGGTACGGCATCGAGCCCTACGGCTCCACCGAGGACGCCATCCGCACGTGGCCCACCACGGCGACCGCGGTCGGCGTGCGGCTGACGCGCGCGGGCCCGATCGTGTTCGCGCCGTTCGGCCTGGCCGACCTGTTCGGGCTCGTGGTGCGCGCCAATCGGGTGCAGATCACGCCGGCGATCTACCGGGGAAAGGTGGCTCGATGGCGCAGGTTTTGGCCGGATCTCACGGTGCTGCCGTGGGACGACGGCATCGGCGCCCCCCGGCGACCTTGAAGGCAGGCGCCCGGCGTGGCACCGTTCGGCTGATTATCCGGCCCCGGACGGGGGCCAGCCGCCAGGAGGACATCAGTGGCGCTCAGGATCAACGACGAAGCTCCCGATTTTTCCGCGGAGACCACTCAGGGCCCGATCGACTTCCACGAGTGGATCGGCGACGGATGGGCGGTTCTCTTCTCTCACCCCAAGGACTTCACGCCGGTGTGCACCACCGAGCTGGGCGCCGTGGCGGGTCTCCAGGACGAGTTCGCCAGGCGTAACTGCAAGGTGCTCGGTATCAGCGTGGACGGCGTCAGCGACCACGAAGCGTGGTCGAAGGACATCGAGGCGTCGCAGGGGCATGCGGTGACCTACCCGCTGATCGGCGATCCGGACCTGTCCATCGTGAAGACGTATGACATGTTGCCGGGGGACGCCGGGGCGACCTCCGAAGGCCGCACCCCCATGGACAACGCCACGGCGCGCTCGGTATTCGTGATCGGGCCGGACAAGAAGATCAAGGCGACCCTTACCTACCCGATGAGCACGGGCCGCAACTTCGCGGAGATCCTGCGCCTGCTCGACTCGTGCCAGCTCACCGCGGCCAAGCAGGTCGCGACCCCGGCGAACTGGAACCAGGGCGACGACGTGATCATCTTGCCGTCCGTTTCGGACGACGCGGCGAAAGAGACCTATCCGGACGGATGGGAGTCCCCATTGCCGTACATCCGCATCGTCCCGCAGCCCAGGTAGCCGGCCGTACGGCCGGCTACCACGGCCGGGTGGCAATGCCGAAACCGGCAGTAGGGGTTGACATGATCATGCGGCCTCGTTCCAGACCTCCGGACGCGGCTGAAAGTAGCGGTCCAGTTCACCGTTGAGCACGGCGAGGCGGGTGCGCAGCACGCATTCGTTGTCGTGCGGCCGCCAGCGCATCCCGTTGCCCTTGAAGCGCCGGCCCACCACGAACTTGCACTGCCCTTCGACCGAGCCGCTGCCGATCGGCCAGCCGCAGGCTCGGTAGCGACCGTAGTCCATGCGCTGCTGGTTGTTGTGGAAGTAATTGATGTGCTTCCACCCGCGGTCGGCGTCGGTGAGCTTGGCCACCACGCCCTTCATTTCGACGATCAACTGTAACGGCTCGCCGTTGTAGAGCAGCATCGAGTACCGTCGCAGATGTTCCTCGCGCATCGAGGCCGGCAGCAGGTCGCAGAACTCGGCCACGTGGCCGGCCGCGTGGTAGTAGTCCAGAATCTGCACCGCCCCCGGAAAGTGCGTCATCGCAAGCTCCCAGTTGTGGCGCGCCCCGTCGGCGATGAACAGCGTCTGCTCGGCACCCATGAACCCCATCTGCATCCCCGCCTGCGCCGCGTACGGCTCGAAGTCCTTGCGCGGTCCGTAGCGCGCTCCGGTCCAGCGATCGGTGACCTTCTTGCCGTCCCGCTTCTCGATCACCACCAGGTTGCACTCCTTCCAGCAGGTCTCGGCGCGCAGGCTCTTGCGGCCCGTTACTCCCGGCAGCGGTGAGATTTGCGGGCTCGTGGTGCCGTCCACCTCGACCACCATCAACGGACATGGCTGCCCATGCTGAGCCGCATCGATCAGTTCGGCTGGATCCTCAGGGATGCGCTCGCCGGTCTTCTCGGTGGTGCGCTGCACGGCCGTGGAGCTCACCGCATACCCCAGCAACGCCTCCAGCTTGGTCGCCGAGCGCTCGTAGGACTCGTCGGCTCCCAGCAGGCAGATCAGCAGCGTCATCAGCGGCGAGAACCCGAAGCACCCCTCAATGCCAAGCTGAGCGTCCAGCGGCGCGAAGCTGCCGGGCTGGTCGAGGAACTTGTAGCACCGCCGCGCTCGTACCACCGGTTCCCCGAAGCGGTTGATGAACCGCAGGTTGCGCACCTGTTCGAACACCGCCACCTCGCCGTCCACGATGATCCGGTTCGCCCGCGTGGGCTCCTGGAGGCCTTCGATCACCTCCTGGACCATCAGATCGCCGATCCAGTTCACGAACTCCACGATCCTCTGCTCGGCGTCCTGCAGGCCGATCTGGCCTGCGTTCAGCCGCCTCGACAGCTCCTTGACGATTCGTTGCGCGGTCGGTACAAGTTCCTGACTCTTCATGGCCTACCTGCCTTCTGTAGTGACTTGCTGGGGCAGGTAGGCCTCTTTCGTCCCTGGAGTCAAATGGCTGCCGGTTTCGGCGTTCCCACCCCCACGGCCGCTCGGCTTGCCTTGGCGGGCGCTGCGCGGGTACCATACGGAACGCGCGCCATCGTCTGACGCGCGTCGAATTTCCGGGGGCGTAGCTCAGTTGGCTAGAGCGCGTGAATGGCATTCACGAGGTCGTGGGTTCGATTCCCGTCGCCTCCAAGAGACGTTAGTAATATATCATTTCTGAGTAATGATTTAAAGTGTGGCTTGGGGATGGTTATCACTTCCGGTGCTACTTCCGCCCGGCCGTCGGCCGCGTAGTCTTGGGTTCGCACCTGTAGCCGGCGGCCGTATTCTGTGTTCGGTCCAAATGACGTCGGCGACGGCTGCATCGCCAGACAGCGCGATACTGCGGCCCTGCGTGCCGGACATCCCCGGTGGACTTCGAGCGCAACGTCGATGACGGAACGCAGGAGGTTCGGGAGCATGAGGAACCTTGGTGTACTCGGCGTGCTCGCGGTCTTGGCCGCGGCACCAGTCATGGCTCACACGACGGTGGTCGGGTGTGTTCGATTCGATCACATGGCAGTCGGGGACGGGTCGGTTGCAGATGCTGCCATCGCTTCCAACCCCGTGTCTCGGGAACCTACCTCTACGTCCGAGGCGACGAAAGCGACACGCCTCTACTGGACGGGCATCCGATCAGGCCGCCACAAAGCATTCCACCGCAATCTCCCCGGCCCGGCCGCGCGCCAGCCACAGATCGTAGGCCATCTGCATCCCCAGCCACACCTCCGGCGTCGAGCCGAAGGCTTTCGATAGCCGGATCGCCATCTCCACTGAGATCCCCGTCCGTTCGTTCAACAGCTCGGACAGCGCCTGTCTGGTGACGCCCAGCCCCTGGGCGGCCCGGGTCACCGTCAACCCCAGAGGTTCGAGGCACTGCCGCTTTACGATGCCGCCGGGATGCGGCGGATTGTGCATGGTCATGGTTTGTCTCCTCCTCAGTGATAGTCAACGTAGTCCAAATCGACCGGCGCCCCGTCCTCGAACCGGAACGTCACGCGCCAGTTGGCGGATACCGAGACCGCGAAGTGGCCTTTGAGCGGCCCCTTGAGCGCGTGCAGCCGGAACCCTGGCAGGTCCATGCCCTGCGGCCCCGTGCTGTGGTCGAGCGCCGCCAGGTGTAACGTCTCACGATAATCTGGACGAGATTCTCACGATAAGTCGGAGACCTTGGGCTACAGGATCTCGGTGACGGCGAGTCGTGTGTGCTCGGCGGTGACGACGGCGGCCTGCTCTGCGGCAGCGGCCATGAGGGCGCCGCGGGCGATGTTGTTCGCGCGACGCAGCGCGCCGCCGGAAGACTGATGGATGGCGGTGAGCGCCTGTTCGTCGAACAGCTCGGGACGACCGCCAGCGATCCGCACGTGGTGGCGCAGGTAGTCAGACATGTCGCTGAGCTGCAGCGGCTCGAGGTGGGAACGGGCGACCACGCGCGAAGCGAACGGCCGCGAGGTGTGGTACAGGATCTTGTCGATCAACGCGTCCTGACCGCAGAGGACGACCGGCATGAGACTCTGGGAGTCGAACTGGAACTGCGAGAGGGTGTGCAGTTGGGCGGTAAGCGTCCGCCGAACCCCACCTTACGAAGGCTGAAGTAACGGACCATCGTCCCTGTGTAGGGGGGACGAACATGAACAAGAACCGCGGACGCGAGTATTGGAACCGTCAGGTGGAAGGGTGGCGGGGCAGCGGCCTGTCGAAGAGGGCGTACAGCGAGCGGCATGGCCTGCCGTACTCGTCGCTGTGCCGGTGGGCGGGCAAGTTGAGGTCGGCGCAGGCGAGTCAGCCGCTGGTCGAATTGGGACAGCTTGGCGGCGGTGCGGAGCCGCGAGCGGCGATCGAGTTGGTAGTGGGCGAGCGGTACGTGCTGAGGCTGAGGCCGTCGGTGCGCGCCGGGCATCTGCGTGAGGTGCTGGCGGCGCTGGAGGGCGAGCGGTGATCCGTCTGGAACTGGGGGCGGCGCGGATCTTCGTGCGGCCGGGAGCGACCGATATGCGCAAGCAGATCAACGGGCTGGTGCTGGTGGTGCAGGAGCAGATGCAGCTCAGCCCGTTCGAGACGGCGCTGTTCGTGTTCTGCAACGCGCAGCGGCGTGTTCTGAAGGCGGTGTACTGGGACCGCACGGGGTTCTGTCTGTGGATGAAGCGGCTGGAGAAGGGGCGATTTCCGTGGCCGCGCACGGCGGCCGAGGCGCGCCGGGAGATCGGCGCCGAGGAGCTTCGGATGCTGCTGATCGGGATCGATTTCTGGCACACGCACGAGGAGCTCCGGTACCGAGAAATCGCCTGATCGGGCTTGACAAGATCAGCGTATTTCGTGCTACTGTATCGACATGTCCGGAGCGTCAGCGGTCGCCGAAGAACGCGAGTCGTTGCGTGAAGACAATCGGCGCCTGATCCTGGAAAAGCAAGAGCTGACGGCGAAAAACGGCGAACTGGACACGAAACTTCGGGAGCTGAACAAGAAACTGGATCTCTACGAAGAACAGCTTTCCTGGTTCAAGAACAAGCTGTATGGACGCGGCACCGAACAGCTCACCGACGCCGAGCGGCTGCAGATCCGGCTGTTCGATGAGATCGAACAAGCCGCCGACAACGACCCGCCAGAGGACCAAGCGCCCGAGGATGAGCCGCCCCCGGATCAGGCGGCCGCCGAGGTGCTTACGCGTACTGGCAGCCGCCCGCGGCGTAAACCGCTGCCGCAGGCGCTGCCGCGGGTCGAGAGGCTCATCGACCTGCCCGAGCAGGACAAGCAGTGTGAGTGCGGCCACCCGTTGGTGCGCATCGGCGAGGACACCTCCGAGAAGCTCGACGTGATCCCGCCGCAGGTGCGGGTGATCCGCACGGTGCGGCCCAAGTATGCCTGCCATCACTGCGAAGGCTCCGGCGACGAAGAGCATCCGGCGGTGCGGGTCGCGCCGCCGCCGGCGGCGCTGATCCCGAGGGGGCTGGCCTCCGAGGGGCTGCTGGCGTTCATCGCCACGGCGAAGTTCTGCGACGCGCTGCCGCTGTACCGGCAGGAGCGGCAGTTCGCGCGGCTTGGAGTCGAGCTGTCGCGGCGCACGATGTCGGACTGGATGATCGCTGCCGCCACAGCCTGCCAGGCGCTGATGGAGGCGTTGCTCGACAAGCTGCGCTCAGGCCCGATCCTTGCGATCGACGAGACCACCGTGCAGGTGCTCAAGGAGCACGAGCGCGCCAACACCGACACCAGCTACGTGTGGGTGGCGCGCGGCGGTCCGCCTGATGAGCCGGTGGTGGTGTACCGCTATGAGCCCAGCCGCGCCGCGCGGGTGGCAGCCCAGATCATCGGCGACTACCAGGGCTACGTGCAGACCGACGGGTATGACGGCTACGCGCGCCCGTGTGCGCAGCCCGGCATCGTGCACGTAGGCTGTTGGGCGCACGTGCGGCGCGCGTTCAAGGAGGCCGCCGACGCGCTGGGCAAGGTATCGAGCCGGGCCGGCTCGGCGCTGGTAGCGCTGGGGTTCATCGCCAAGCTGTACCGCGCCGAATCGGAACTGTCCAAGTACCGCGATGAGGACCCCGAGCGGTTCGTGGCCGCGCGGCGCGCACGGGTGCAGCCGGTGCTGGCCAAGTTCCACGCTTGGCTGCAGGACAAACGCGACCAAGTGCTGCCCGGCACGGCGCTCGGCAAGGCGGTCGCCTTCGCGCTGAGCGAGTGGCCGAAGCTGATCCGCTACCTGGACCACCCGCAGCTGAGGCCGGACAACAACGCCTGCGAACAGGCGATCCGGCCGTTCGTGGTCGGCCGCAAGAACTGGCTGTTTTCTGGAAGCCCGCGCGGAGCCGAGGCGAGCGCGATCCTGTACAGCCTGATCGAGACCGCCAAGGCCAACCGGCGCGAGCCGTACGGGTATCTGCGTGAACTGTTCGAGAAGCTGCCGCACGCGCGCACCCGCGCCGACTACCTCACGCTCCTGCCGACCGCACGTCCTCCGCCGCCGGCCTCATAGGGGCTGGTTTCGCCGGTCGCTTACGTTGGGCGAACACGTCGAGGCGCATCAGGTGGGCTTCGTCGATGATCAGCAGCGGCGTCTGCTTCTTGGCGCGGATGTCGGTGAGGTGGTCGCGAATGGTGGTGGTCAGCGTGACGGTTGAGGTCACCCGGTGTTGCAGGCCGGCGGTGGCGGCGATGCCGCGCAGCAACTCCATGTAGGTGCCGGCGGAAGCGAGCACCGGCAGCACCCGGAACGCGGAGGGATGCAGGCGGCTGGCCGCGCAACGCAGGGAGGTGGACTTGCCGGAGCCGACCTGACCGGTGATCACGCCGACCATGCCGAGCTCGATGGTGTAGTGGAAACGATCCAGCAGGGAATCCAGTCCGGGGCGGCCGAACAACTGGTCGAGGGCGACGTCCTGGGGGAACGGCTCGCGGGAGAACCCGAAGGCGTGGCGGAGGTCGATCATGAGCGTGGCCGGCGGTCGAACAGCTCACCGCCGCGGTAGCTGGCCGGATCGGCGAGCGGATCTGAGAGCAGTTCGGTTTCGTGTCCGGTGGCGCGGCGCACGCGGCTGTTGACGGTGACGTCCAGGGGGACCAGGAAGCCCCATGAGCGCTCGTCGAAGATCACCTCGATGCGCTGCGGGTCGGCGCGGTGGTACAGCAGCGTCACCGTCTGGCCGATTAGCCCGGTGGGCGCCTCGAACAGCTTGCCGTGCAGGGACACGGTGCGGTCCTTGTCGACGCGGCGCCGCACGGCGATGCGGAAATGCTCGCGCACGTCCTTGGGCGCGCTTCGCAGCACGCTCACGTGATCCAGGTAGCGTTGCAGGGGCGGCTGGCCGGTCGAGGAGTGGGCGCGGCGGTGATAGTCGCGCTCCAGCCACGTCTCCAACACGAGGTTCAGCTCCGCCAGGTTGACCTCGTCAGCCACGAGGGCCAGCACCTGCTGGCGCAGGGTGCGAAAGAAGCGCTCGATCTTGCCGCGGCCTTCGGGCTGGTAGGGGCGCGAATGCAGCACGGCGATGCCGAGGCTGGCGCAGCCGTAGCGCAGTTGGTGGGAGCGGAACGCTGGGCCGTTGTCGACGTACAGGGTCCGCGGCAGCCCGCGGCGCTGCAGCGCCGTCAACAGGCAGTCGCAGAAGCTGTCGACCGACTCGTTGAGATAGAACTCGGCGTGGGTGATCAGCCGGGAGTGGTCGTCGATGCAGGCGAACAGGTAGGTCTTGCGCTGCTTGCCGCTGTCCAGCACGCGCGGGCCGTGCAGGCAATCGGCCTGCCACTGGTCGTTGGGCAACTCGGCCTCGAAGCGCCGGCGGTCCTGCACGGCGGCGCGTTCGCGTTGCAGCCCGTGGCGCTTGAGCATCCGGTAGACGCTCTGCGGTGAGGCGCGGAACTGCTCGGAGAGCACCCGGCGCCTGCGAGCTTCGCGCAGCAGTACCGGCACGCTGACCGCCAGCATCTCGCGGCGCAGCACCACCAACGCCTGCTCGTCCTCGACGCTGATGCTCTTGGAGCGGCCGCGGTCGCGGCGTTCACGGGGCATCAGGCTCTCGATGCGCCGCCCCGAGGCCTCGTAGCGTGCCAGCCAGGCCAGCACCGTCGAGCGGCTGACCCGCTGGCGGCCGCTGAACGGCACCTGCCAGTCCTTCTCGGCGATGCGGCGCACCCGCTGCTCGCGCTCGCCGGCGCCAAGCGGGCAGTCGACCAACTCGGCGATCACCCCGAAGCGGAACAACGCGATCCGTTGCCGCCGGTCTTGATCCATCACGTACCTCCTGTCGCCCTGGCGGGGCGACGGTCGGCACGGTAGAGGCCTACCCCGGCGCGGTCACCGCAAAGATCCGGTAGGGTCCGTCTCGCACCAGGCGCCGCTCACGATGAGTGGTCGAGTGGGTGGCCACGATCAGCCCCGTGGACAGCATGCGGTCGAGCGCCTCCCGCGGGGACAGATCCAGCAACCCGGCCAGCGCTCGCTGCTTCAGCATCCCCCGCCACCAGTACTGTTGACGCTGGCGCGACACCGACCGGTTCCATCGCCGGCCGTCGGCCTTGTCCCTCAGGCACTTCACGATCGTCGCCCGTGACGCCCAGAACCCCCGCCAGCACACCCGAGCCCGCATCAGGTGGACCGCTCCGCACTCCGGACACCGGTAGCGCTTCAGCCACACCGGCTCCGGCACCGCGTCGAAGAACCGCGTGACGTACCCGTGGCCCCATTGCCGCGCACCGCCGCAGCGCTGGCAGCGCCACGGCCGTTGCCAAGGGTAGGACTTCTGCTCGCGCAGCAGGGTCTTGAAATCTACGTCGACTTGGAGTACCAGAAGGCGTTCTCGTGTCGGGGCAGCTGAGTGGCCGCAAACCATGCTCGGCTGCCCCGCTTCTTTTCGCTTCAGGCTACCATGACAATCTCGGTCTCCACTGTGGACGACCGTGAGAAAACCGGCCTGATCCCGCTACTTCTCCGTGAGAGGCGACACCAGGATGTCCCGCAGCCTATCGACGTGCTCCGGCACGACTCGCCGCGCTGTCCTTCCCTCGTAGAGCGCCTTCAGCCCCCGGTGGCGGAACGATGCGATCACCAGCCGATTCTAAGATGTCGCCTGTCAACTGACAATTTGCGGACTTCAAAGCCCGGCCGGCCCCGGCGGCAAGCCAGAGCACGGCGATGTTCGCAACCGCTTCCGCACTCGTGGCGACGCCGGCGTTACCACACTTCCAGCGGGGTACCCCCAAACCCTTGAGGCAGCGTCGAAAACGCCTCAGGGCTAATCCTCGTGCGTGGTTATGCCCGGCGGGCGGCGTGCACGTACAGCGCCGCCGTGGACGGCGATCACCACGGTTGCCTCCACCGCATGATCGGCGACGTAGCGCTCCTCGGTGACGGTCAGCGAGCCGTGATGTTCCCCGGCGGTGTACGCGATCAGCCGGCGCGTGCTCCACTGCGTGAAGCCATCGGTCGGCGGCTTGCGCGTGGCGTTGAGGATCTTCGCCTCCACGCTCGGCGTGCAGCGAAACGGCTTCTGACCACGGTGCCGGCAGTACAGTCCGGCCAATCGCTCGGCCCGAAAGCGGCCAGCCCACATCGCCACGAAGCCGCGGCGAGACGCGCGTCCCGGACTGACGCCGAGACATATGGTGCCAAGCAACGAAGGCCGGAGCCGGGGACCCTCGGAGAATCCCGAGATGGTACTGATCTTGGGTGCGGAGAAGGACTACGGGATGAAGCGCCAGTACACCAGAAGATGAAGCGGATACCAGGCCAGCGCGATCGCCACGACGCTATAGTGCACACACCCCAAGGAGGTCCACCACTGCTTCCGCCATGATCGGAACGCCAGATACAGGACGTACAGCGTCGCGCCGGCGGCGAGGTACGCGATGATGAACAGCGGCCGCGGATAGAAGAATCGCAGCTCATCGGGTGGGATCAGCACGGAAGACACCTCGATGAGCCGCCCCGAGACGTCCCACAGTGGTAGATGCAAGAGATAAAGGAGGATCATGAGGATCGCGGCCAACGCAGACCGAGCTTCGACTGCTGCAGATACCGACCAGAAAAGCCGACACTGACCGCGATGACTGCGGCAGCGATCGCCCGCGGCCGGGCCGAGGGCAGCGTCGTGTGCCGGCTGCGGTGGAAGCGACGAAGTGGGGCAGCCAGACCCACACGACAAGTGCCCACAGGTGGATCGTCAAAGCCGTCGACGTTGCGACCACTGACACCACGGCCTTCACGTTGTTCGTCAACCAGCGTTCCTCGCGTAGGAACTGCTGATGCAACTGCATCAGCGATTCGGAGTGGGCGCAGCGCGCGCGATCGAACCGCGTTGGCGGACACGCGGACTCTTCGACGAACACCTCCCGCGTGACCGACGTGGCGGCCGTCGGTGACGGCTCGGGATCCTGGGCATGCCCTGCCCAGGCGAGCAGAACCAGCGCTACGCCGGCCGGCACCATTGCGCTCGCGACCCGACGGCGGCAGATCACATCGACCTTCAGTATAGCATAGCAATCTACATCGCCTACGTGATACCAGTAGCGGGTGGGCTTCGCCCCGCGGCATCGTCAGCGACCGGTAAGGGACGGCCGGACATGACTGCTCGATCTCGCCGCGCCTCCTTCAGGGTGACGATTGGGTAGCCGCGCAGTCCGAGGTTGCAGGTTCTTTCGTTGATGCGTAGCCTTTGGCTCCACGACTTCGCCACGCCGCCGATGGCTTCACCAGCAGCGACGGTATGAAAGGACAAGGCATGACAGACTCCATCAAGCAGGCACTGGCGGCGGGTGAGCCGTCGCTGGGTTCCTGGCTCAACCTCGGCTCTCCGCTGGCGGCGGAGGTCATGGCGTCCGCCGGCTACTCGTGGCTGGTGGTCGATGCCGAGCACACCGCGTTCGACCTGGGCCTCATCGCCCACACCTTCCGCGCGACCGAGGCGCGCGGCGCCGTCCCCCTGGCGCGTATCTGGGACCACGACCCGGTCACCATCGGCCGCGTGCTGGACGCGGGTGCCTGCGGTCTGGTGATCCCGCACGTGTCGACGCCGGAGCAGGCCGCCGCCGTCGTGTCCGCCATGCGCTATCCGCCGGCCGGCACGCGCTCGCAGGGGACGGGCCGCTGTGTGACGCTGGCCGACGACTACCGGCAGACAGCCAACGACTGGCTGCTGTGTATCCCGCAAATCGAGGATCTGGAAGGGATCGACAACGCCGAGGCGATTGCCCGCGTCGACGGGGTCGACATCGGCTTCCTGGGTCCGGGCGACCTGGCGCTGTCGATGGGGGCGACCGCCGGCGACCCGCGGCACGAAGATGCGCTGCAGCGCTTCCGCGAAGGATGCGCGCGCGCCGGCGTTCCGTGTGGGATGCCCGTACCGAACCCCGCGGACGTGCCGCGCCGACTGCGCGAAGGATTCCAGTTCATCGACATCGCCAGCGACCTGCGCTTCACCGACAGCGCGGCGCGCGCGGCGCTGGCCCAGGCTCGCGGAGGGTAGCGTCTACCGCCGCCTGCGCTGGAACAACGGGTAGATCTTCGACGACAGGTCGATCTTGCGGTCGACCAGCTTTATCACCCGCCCGTAGGCGAAGAAGGATCCCGCCAGCCCGGCGAGGGTGAACACCACCAGCAGCACCGACGCCACCCCTTGCGCGAGCCCCATCTGCGTCAGCCAGCCGACCAGCACGATGGAGATCAGGATCACCACCACCATCATGGCCAGCGAGAACGCGGTGGCGGCCACCATGAAGACGGCCGTGTTCATCGCCTTGTTCATCTGTCCTCCTCGTCGTTTTCAGGTACGCCGTTTTCAGGCACGCACTGCTCCCGGACGCCGTTCTCCGGGTCCATGGCATCATGCCTCGGCCGCGACACCAACCACGAGCTTGCCAGCAGCAGGATGCCGGCGACTACCACCGACGAATCGGCCACGTTGAAGGTGGGAAACCGGCTGAAGCCCAGGATGCCGTAAAACTTGACGTCCACGAAGTCGACCACCCCTTCCGGCCGGGCAACCCGGTCCACGTAGTTGCCGATGCCGCCGCCCATGATCGCCGCCAGCAGCCATCGCTGCCCGCGCGTGAGCTGGTCGGAGGTGAGGTAGTACGCCGAGATCAGGCCGATCGCCACCAGCGGCAGGATGAGCAGCAGCACGCGGCGCAGATCCGCCGGGATGCCGCGCCCGATGCTGAAGGCTATCGCGGTGTTGTGCACGTAGGTGAACCGCAGGAAGTCGCCGATCACGGGAACGGGCCGGCCCAGGGGCAGGTTGGCAACCACGATCGCCTTCACGATCTGATCGCAGGCCACCACCGCCAGCGTGAGGAGCAGCGGCAGGTAGCGCTCCCTGGCGCTCGGTGGGCTCACAGGCCGGTCGGCAGGTCGATGAAGGTGGTCGCCAACCCGGTGTGAGCGGCGGTGTGCGCCATCATGTTGCGCACGCCCCAGGTCTCGGTCGCGTAGTGGCCGGCGAAGACGACGTTGATGCCGGCCTCCAGCGCCTCGTGATACACCTCGTGCGAGGCATCGCCGGTTATGTACAGGTCGAGTCCCGCGGCGATCGCCTGGCTGACGATGCGGGTGCCGCCGCCCGACACCAGTCCTACGGTGCGGATGCGCTCCGCCCCGAACGGCAGCACCGCCGAGCACCGCTCGCGCCCGCCGAACGTCGCGGTGAGCAGCTCGTCCAGCGTGGCGCCCTGCGGGTACCGCGCGTCCGGGACGCGTCCGGCCACCCCGATTTCGACTCCGTGGTAGCTCCCGAACGGCCGGCAATCGGTGAGTCCGAGGGCGGCGGCCATGCCGGCGTTGTTGCCGAGACGCGGATGGGCGTCCAGGGGCAGGTGCACGGCGTAGAGTGCCAGGTCGTGCTGCACGAGCACCCGGATGCGCTGAAAAAGGCCGCCGGTGAGCGTCACCTGCCGGCCCCAGAACAGGCCGTGATGGACGAAGAGAACCTGGGCCTCCTGGTCGGCGGCGCGCCGCAGCACCTCCAGCCCGCAGTCGACCGCGAAGGCCACGCGTGAGACGGTCGCGTCGGCGGCGCCTGCCTGCAGGCCGTTCGGCGCCGAGTCGGCGGCGTCGGCTTGCGCCATCGGCGTGATGAGTGCGTCACGGACGAACGCGTCGAAGTCGCTGATCAGCAAGGGAACGCAGTATAGGTCCGGAGCGGGTGAAGCGGCGAGACCGTGGCCTCCCATGCCGGCGCTACCGACTGGGTGACGCGGGAGGAAGGAGCCGAATTCGCTCCCCGGCCGGTAACCGGGCTCAGGTTCCGAACCGCTCCTGAATCCGTTCTGCGATCCGGTCGATGACCTTGGCGTTGAGGTAGTGCGGATCCTGCGACCTGGCCTTGACGTCTGCCACCAGGTCCTCGCGCACGTCCGGGCTGCGGTTGACGGTCTCCAGGGTGGCGTCCAGCTCCGCGACCACGCGGGCTTCCGATGACAGGCTGACCGATTCGGCAGGGTCGCCAAATCGTATGTCGCCGAGGTGCGGGTCGCCGCGTTGTGGGGTGGTCGTCCGGTCGATGTTTCTGAGACTGGCGACCGGATCGATCGGTCCGAGGGCGTCGACGGCCATCTGAGTGCTCCTTCCTGGTGCCCTGCCAACGCAGCACACCGCACTGTTCTGTGGCCTCCCCCTCTTGAGGCGAGCCGGTCGCCGTACGACCGACGTGCCCATATTCGCGCATGTCCGGCGCGCCGTCAACCACCTCCGTCACGACGTCACGACGCCTTGGCGACGGCGGGCCGGCGGCCCGGTCAGCTATGCCAACCGCCCGAGACCTTGAGATTCTCGCCCGTGATGTACGAAGTTTCCGGCAGCAGGAAGAACTCGATCGCGGCGTTCAGGTCGGCGTAGGTCCCGTAGCGGCCCTTGGGGATCGCCGCGCGCCCGCCGGGCGGCTTGGTCACCGAGTTCTCCATGATCCCCGGCGATACGGCGTTCACGGTGATGTCGCAACCGGCGGTCGCCGCGGCCAAGCTTCTGGTCAGGATCAGGATACCGGTCTTCCCGACCATGTACGGCGCCAGCGTGGGCTGCGGCGACAGCTTGTCGGCCGCGGAGTCCGCAATGTTGACGATGCGTCCGAAACCGTTGCGGCGCATGTGCGGCAGTACGCCCCTGCAAACCAGGAAGGCGGCGGTGACGGTCGTCCGGATCGCGCGGTCCCATTCCGCCGCATCCACCTGCTCGACCGGCTTCACCTGAAAGGAGCCGACGTTGTTCACCACCAGGTCGACACGGCCGCTGCGCTCGACGATCCGCCCGACCATCGCCTCCACGCTGGCCGGGTCGGTGAGATCGGCGGCCTCCGCGTAGCAATCGGCCCCGTCGCCCCCCAGCCGTTCGACCAGCTCTCGCGCCGCCGTCGCGCTCGTGTGGTAGTGGACGGCATTACGGCCGCTCCGCGGGCGGCCAGGTGGGCGGCGATGGCGGCGCCGGTGCGGCGGGCGGCTCCGGTGACCAGCGCCACCCGGCCGGCGAAGGGACGGTCCGCGGCCGGCGGTCCGCCGGCGGTCACGGCAGCACCCGGCAGACGATCTGCCGGTACCTGATCCCGTGCCGGCGATGCGCGAGCGGCGCGCCGTCGGCGGGATGGGTGAGATGCGGTGCGATGTCGAGCAGCGGCACGAGCATGAAGTCGCGCTCGGCCAGCCCCGGGTGCGGGATCGTCAGGCGAGGGTCGTCGACCACCAGGTCGTCGTACAGGAGGATGTCCAGATCGATCGGGCGGGGGCCGTAGCGCACCCCGCGGGTGCGGCCGAGCGAGCGCTCGATCGCCTTGAGTTGATCGAGCAGCGCGTGCGGACCGGCGGCGGTGCGAATGGCGACCACCAGGTTCAGGTACGGCTGCTGTTCCGCGATGCCCCACGGGCGTGTGAGATAGGTGGGCGAGGTCCGCAGGCGCTCGACGACTCCGTCCAGCCGCGCCAGGGCGCGGGGGAGGTTCGCACGCGGATCGATGTTCGAACCGCAGGCGATGAAGGCGTTCCCGGAAGTCATCGATTCCTCACGTCGCGCAGCGTGGCGATGATCTGCGGGTCGTGCGTGCGGATCCAGGTCGGGCGGATCTGCAGCAGCAGGTGCGACAGGATGATGCGGCTGGTCAGGCTCTCCTTGCGGGGACAGTTGATCAGCACGGGACAGCCGCGCTCCTCCAGGCGGCGGGCGGCCTCGATCGCCTGCATCTGCAGCTCGATCTTGCGATAGTCGTCCAACTCCGGGTGGACGATGCCGGTGTTCGGGTCCACGTACACGTCGCGGGCGCCGGCCGCGCGCGCGGCGTCGGCGCGTGCCGACAGGCTGGCGACCATGCGATCCGCGCCGTGCTCGATCGGGGCGGCGCGGCGCATCCGCTCGGGGTCGCCGTACGGAAGGTTCACCAGCACCAGCGAAGCGCCGCGCTCGCCGGCCCGGCGGCACACCTCGCCCGGGAGGTCCTCGCTGGTGAAGTCGACCATCACCGCCCCCGCGTCGAGAGCCCAGAGCGCCGTGTCCGGGCTCCAGGTCTCGACCGCCACGCTGAAGCCGTCCGCGGCAAGCGACCGGAGCGCCGGCCGCAGCCGCTCGATCTCCTGCGCGGCGTCCAGGTCGGCGGCGCCCGGCGCCGGGTTGGTGGAACGGGCGCCCAGCTCGATCACCTCGCATCCCCCATCGCGCAACAGACGGGCCCGTTCACCGATGCTTCTGTCGTCGGCCGCGACCGACGGCGTGACGCGGGACTCCGGCGAAAGATTCAGTACCCCCAGCAGCCGCGGTTCCGGCCGCGGCCGGCGCCGCACCACCTCCACGACCGCTGCCCGCGCGGCGCGGATCGCCGCCGGCTTGCGCACCAGCACCCGTGCCTCCCGCACGCCGGGGCGCTGCAGGCACAGGCCGGCCAGCGCTTCGGCCAGCGACTCCAGCAGCCGGTAGCGGCCGCGCCGCGCTTCCGCCTCCGCCGCGGCGGCCAGGGCGGAATAGTCGATGGTGTCGGCGAGCCTGCCACTCGACGCCGCCGGCGAGAGATCGGCTGCCATGGACAGCGTGATCCGCACCTCCTGGGGTGACCGGCGTTCCCACGGATGGACGCCGATGATGCAGCTCACCCGCAGGTCGTCGATCTCGACCCTGTCGCCGATCTCGACCCTGTCGCCGGTCTCGACCCTGTCGCCGGTCACCGGATCAGGTCGAGGAACTCCGCCCGCGTGGCGCTGTCGGTCCGGAACGTGCCGAGCATGCACGAGGTGCGCATCACCGGGTTCTGCTTGCGCACGCCGCGCATCGTGACGCACAGATGACGTGCGGCGATCACCACGCCCACGCCGCGTGCGCTCAGGGCTTCCATGATCGTGCCGGCGATCTGCGCGGTGAGGCGTTCCTGGACCTGCAGCCGGTGCGCGAATCCATCGACGATGCGCGCGATCTTGGAGTAGCCGACGATCGTCTCGCCGGGGACGTAGGCGACGTGCGCATGGCCGAAGAACGGCAGCAGGTGGTGCTCGCACAGCGAGTACAGCTCGATGTCCTTCATGGCGACCATCTCGTCCGACTCGGACGGAAAGACCGCGTCCACCAGCTCCGCGTCAAGATCGAAGCGGTAGCCGGACGTCAGGAATGAGAAAGCCTCCGCGGCGCGCGCCGGAGTGATCCGCAGGCCGTCCCTGGCCGGATCGTCACCGCTCGCGGAAACCAGCTCGCCGTACGCCCGCTC
Organism: Spirochaetia bacterium; assembly: GCA_964291595.2. Classification (GTDB taxonomy): domain Bacteria; phylum Spirochaetota; class Spirochaetia; order SZUA-6; family Bin103; genus CATQHW01. The sequence continues at coordinate 237,195 of OZ219914.1, forward strand.
CAGACGCTCCCGCATGCGGGAGGACTCTAGAGCGTGCCGAGCGGGGCGGCAACCGCGGCAGGCCGATCGCCGGTACGCACTGCGCCTACCGCCGCCGCTCCGGGGGCGGCGTCTCGAGGAGCTCGCGATCCGTGCGTTGCAGCCACACTTCGCTCACCTGGGCGCCCCGTCCAGCCCCGCCTCCGGATTCGTGGAGAATGCGCAGCGTGACCGAGCCCTCCGCCGTCGCGCCGGCGGGAACCTGGAAGGTCATCGGTCCGCGGGGATCGGGCTTGGCCAGCCAGCCGTGCACGGCGTGCACGGCGCCGTCCGCCCCCTCCGCCTCCATGCGCACGCGCGGCTGGCTGCCGCCGGCGCGCCGCTCGCCGCCGTACACCACCACGACCCGGTAGGACGCCGCCGCGTCGAGTCCGCCGTAGCGCAGGCTCAGGGGACCGTGGCCGATCGACTCCGCCTGGCTGAGCCAGGCATAGGGGATCGCTTCGGCGGGGTAGGGAATGGCGAAGCCGCGCAGCGCGGAATCCAGGAACGAGGGGTCGTTCGAGAACCCGTGGCCGGACACCAGGTGAGCCTGCTCGGCCGGGGCGCCAAGGTTGTCGTAGCGGCCGCCGGGGCCGGGATCGGTGCGCGTCAGCACCTCCTCGATCGCGGTGAGGCGCGCAGGCTCGGTGGTCAGCTCGTCGATCTCGGCACAGCGTTCGTGCAGCCACAGGCGGTCGTTCAGCGGATACTCCAGGCCGTCCAGGCTGGCCCCGCGGCGCACCGCCTGCGCGCCGTAGCGCGGCACCGAGAGCTGCGCGTGCACGCTCTGAAACAGCGCCTCGGCAAGGGCGTAAACGCGGGCGCGCACCTCGCCCTGGCGCGCCGCTGCCGCCGCCTCGTCCAGGATCGCCAGCGCGCGCCGGCACGCCGCCCGCGCGCCGAGGTCGCCGGCACGCCGCAACTCGCCGTATGCGCGGCTCTGCGCCGCGGTCTCGGCAAGCAGCCGCTCGCGGATGTAGGCGTCGGAGTAGGCGCGGTAGAGGAGCTGCAGGAGTCGCCAGCTCTTCAGCACCCGCGGCGGCGCGGCTCGTTCCAGCGCCTGCGCGCGCAGCAACGTGGTCGTCACGGTGCCGTTGGCCAGCAGCGGGCCGCGCCAGTTGGCTTCCAGGCCGAGGATCGCGGACGCAACGCCGTCGGCCAGGTCGGGATGCGCGAACAGGCGGCCGTACTCGCGCAGCACCGCGGACACGTCGGCAGCGGGATCCCACAGCAGGGCGCTCCACACCATCTTGTTGAGGTCGTCGTTGTTGCCTTCGCAGTAGGTCAGTGCCCCGATCGAGTGCGGGGCGGTCAGCGCGAAGATCCGCGCCTGGTCGGTGGGGCGGGGATTGATCGGCTCGCGCCCCTGGCTGGCCGCCAGCGCCGGATCCCAGTCCGGGACCGGGTACTGGCAGGACCAGCAGTGGGTGATGTCCGGATAGAGGCGGACCGGGTAGCGCGCCGGCACGCGCGCGCGGAACGCCTCCGCGGTCATGTGGATCCAGGGTCCGAAGATCACCCCGTCCAGCCAGTCGAGTCCGTGTTCCAGCGCCGCGTAGAAGTGATCCTCGTCGGCGCCGTGGAACCCCTGGGGGGCGACCCAGACCTGCGCCCGCGGGTGCAGGTCGCGGAGCGACGCCTTCTGCCGCTCCGCGAGCGCCAGCAGCAGACGCGCCGGCGTGGATCCGGGATCGCCGCCGGGTATGAACACGGCGTCGACGCGGGGCAGCGCGGCGAACACCTCCTTCCAGTCGGCCAGGGCGCGCCGCACCGCCTCCTCGTCGCCGTAGTCGGACTCCAGAGCGGGGAACCAGACCCACAGGTCCACGTCGTACCGGTCGGCGATCGCGGACACCTCCCGCATCGTGTCGATCTGCGGCAGCGGGAAGTGGTCGGAGTCGGCCGCGTCGTCGGACACCGGCGGGATCACCTCCACGGCATTGGCGCCGAAGATCGCCAGCTCGCGGATGTACCGCTCCCACTCGGCGACCGTCCAGCCGCAGTAGGAGTTGGTCTTCGGCCGGTAGCCGATCTGGTGGCCGCGCAGCGGGTAGTGCGGCGCGGACCGCACCGGCCCGCCGTCGAGCAGGGCGTCCGGAAGCAGCACGGAGCAGCGGCGTACCTCCAGGTGACGCAGCAGCCAGCCCACCCCGTACAGCACGCCGCGCGCGTCGTTGCCGGTGACGGTCAGCGAGTCGCCGTCGCGTTCGATGCGGAAGCCCTCCGGGCGCGTCGCGAACTCCTCGCTCCGAAACGACCGAGCCTCCGCCGCAGACCAGCGCGAGCCGCCACGCACCGCGGTCGCCGCGTCCCGCAGCACGATCACCGGACCGTTCCCGCCGGCCGACGGCCAGACCTGCTGGGCGCGGCGGCCCACCTCCTCGGCCAGCACCTCCTCGGCCAGCACCGTTCGTGCCTGCCGACACCGCGGCCCGCTGCCGCCGTCCAGCTCGATCCGTGCGCGCGTGAGGTCCACGGAGGTCAGTATGCCCAGCGCCAGCCGGACAGGAAATGGAGCTCGGGATCGGCTGCCGAGCGGTGTCCGGGCTGGTGCGTCACGACGGCGCCGACGCTCACTTCGCCGACGCTCAGCGGCTGCTGCCACTGCGCTGAGACGTCGATCTGTCGCCCGCTCGGGGCGAGGCCGGCCGCGAGCGGGCTGCGCACCACCGTGCCGGCCTTGGTGCGTCCGGCCGGCACGCTGAGCGCCGCGCTGCCCCGTTCGACACGAAGGGGCTGCGAGACCGACAGCCGGAGCGAGCCGTCGCCGGCGAACGCCGTGCTCGCGTGCAGCGTGAAGGCGGTGGTGGTCAGTGGGGAGACTCCGGTGACGATCCCGCCGCTCGGCGTCGAGTGGACGACACCGACTTCCGCGTCGGCGCCGAGGCGCCAGCCGCCAAGCTCGGCGTCCGCCCCGATGCCGACGAAGGCGGCGTCGGCGGACAGAGCACCGAAGGCGCCGTCTGCCGAGCTGCCGAGCAGCGTCTCACGCTCGTGCATCCAGCCCGCATGCAGGCCGAGCGGAGATTCCGCCGGCCGCCACGTGACCACCGCGCCCGAGGCAGGCGGCTGCCCGGCTTCCCCTTCCGTCGTGAAAGCCGTGCCGCTCACCGCGTGACGGTCACTGAGCGTCAGCGTCACCGCACGATCCGCGAGGGCCAGGTGGCCGTCCCCGCCATCGCCCGGCGGCTCCCGGTACCCGAGCCGCCACCGCACGGCTTCCCCGGTACGCGACCAGGCGGGCGCCGGCGGTTCGTGGACATCCGCCGCCATCGACCGGGCCGCCGCGCCGGCCGCGAAGTCGCCCAGGTCGAACCAGAACGGCGCGCCCAGATCGTCGAACGCCGCGATCTCCGTGCCGGCCAGGGAGCGTTCGAGCCCGTCGCCGAACGCCGCTCCGGCCTGCAGCCTGGTCCCGAGCAGGGCTGCGCCCGCGCCGTCGGCGCGTTCGCTCTCGACCGGCACGTCCAGCACGCCGACGGGCCACGTCGCGGCGCGGAGATCCATGGCGCCGTGGCCGTAGACCGCCCGGTCGGCGTAGACGCCCTCGTCTTCGGCGGTCTCGAAGAGCCGGGTGACCAGCTCGGTGTTGGAGAGCTCGCGGAAGAGCTGCTTCATCACCGCCAGCCCGCCGGCGACCATGGGCGCTGCGAGGGATGTGCCGCGGTGGTTGATGCCGTACCCGCGAGCCGGAGCTCCGGTGACCTCGTGAGGTCCGAAGTACGCCACGCGCATGCCTTCTCCGGGCGCCGCGATGCAGAAGTCGGCGGCGATGCCGCAGCGGTTGGAGAAGTCCGCGATCTCTCCGTCAGGACGCAACGCCACGACGGCGATGGAGTGGCCCTGCAGCTCTTCGATCCGTGCGACGAGCCCGGGCATCACTTCGACCGACACCGCGTTGATCGCATCCTTCTCACCATCGTTCTCACAATGCGCCGTGGTTGCGACGCACCTGCGCCCATGAGCGTTGCCCGCGGCCCAGACCAGGATGGTCTTCTCCTCGGCGTCGGCCTGCGCCATCGTGGCGATCGCCCGTCCGAGGTTCGCGCGCAGGTCCTGCTCGCTGTAGCTCTCGATGATTCCGCTACGGCCGACGCTCAGGTTCAGGATGTCGACGTGCGGCACCACGGGCCGGGGCACCAGCACGTAGTTGAACAGGCCGAGCCAAACCGGCCTTGTTCGGCAAGTCTCTCCAGCGATATGGGGGTATAGGGTCGATCCCCCGCCGGGACGGTGGGAATGGCGAACATGGCGATGTCGGTGCCCCATGCCACGCCGTGCCGGAATACTCATGCGGTGATCGTATGGCCGCGGCCACGCTCGCCACGGCTGTGCCGTGTGAGAATCGGTGACCTGTCTCATCGCGTGCACCGTACAGGTGCTCGGTGATCGTTTTGCCGTCGAAGTCGGGGTGGCCCTGGTCGATGCCGTTGTCGATGAAACCGATGGTCACGCCGGCGCCCGGCGCGACGTCCTCGCCCATGATCTGGCTGAGGTGGCCGTAGGCGTAGTCAGCCTTGACGTGGCCGAGCCCCCACTGGTTCTCGAAGTTCACGTGCTCGCGGTACTCCGCCGCGAGCGACTCGGTCTCGGCCTGGAAGTCCTCTGCCGACACGCAGCTCTCGTGAATCGGGATGCAGGGTGGCGGTGGCTCGGGTTCCGGCGGAGGTTGCATGGTCCCCGGACCGGTGGCGTCCCCCGGCTCCGAGGCCGGCTCGACCTGGGTGCCCGTCGTTCCGCAGGCGCCGAGAGACAGGATCGCGATCAGCGGCAGCACATGGGATCGGGGACACGCGCATGGGGGACCACGCTGTTGATAGGCCGAACGTCGTTTCTGATCAAGGCTGGCGTCAGGCGACCTGTCCGATGCCATCCCGGCCACGACAGATCCCGGCGATGGCGGACAACCGCGCGCGGGGCGTGGTATGAGTCCGCATGCTCAAACGTCCGAAGATCGCCGTGATCGGCGCCGGCAACGTCGGCGCCACCTGCGCCCACTGGCTGGTCGCCCAGGAGCTGGGCGACGTCGTGCTTATCGACATCCCAAAGGTCGCCGACCAGACCCGCGGCAGGGCGCTCGACCTGTACGAGGCCACGCCCATCGAGCGGCTGGACTGCCGCGTGACCGGCACCGACGACTACGCGGAGCTCGCCGGCTCCGACATCGTCGTGCTGACCGCGGGCTTGCCGCGCCGGCCCGGCATGAGCCGCGACGACCTGATCAAGGTCAACGCCGGCATCGTCGCCAGCGTCTCCGCCGAGGTCCGCGAGCGCGTGCCCGACTGCATCCTGATCGTCATGACCAACCCGCTCGACGCCATGGTGTACGCCGCCTGGAAGGCCAGCGGCTTTCCGCCCGAGCGCATCGTCGGCCAGGCCGGCTGCCTGGACGTGGCGCGCTTCAAGACCTTCATCGCCGAGGAGACCGGCTACAGCGTGGAGGACATCAATGCGCTGCTGCTCGGCGGCCACGGCGACGACATGGTGCCGCTGCCGCGCTTCACCAACGTCGGCGGCATCCCGGTGACCGAGCTGATGAGCGCCGAGCGGCTGGACGAGCTGGTGGAGCGCACCAAGACCGGCGGCGGCGAGATCGTCGAGCTGATGGGCACCAGCTCCTACTACGCGGCGGCGGCGGCCATCCTGCAGATGGTGGAGGCGATCGTCCGCGACAAGAAGCGCATCCTGCCGTGCGCGGCCCTCTGCCGGGGCGAGTACGGCGCCGACGGCATCTTCGTCGGCGTGCCGTGCGTGCTCGGCGCCGGCGGCGTCGAGCGGATCATCGAGGTGAATCTCGACGACGGCGAGCGCGCGGCGTTCGCGGCCTCGGCCGGCCACGTGCGCGAGCTGGTGGACGTGGTGCGCACGCTGTTCCCGGAGCTCGCCTGAGGTGGCAGACGCAGGCGCGGGCTTCCGCGGGGAGACCGACTCGCTCGGCCCGGTTCTGGTTCCGGCCGACCGCTACTGGGGGGCGCAGACCGAGCGGTCGCGCAACAATTTCCGCATCGGCGGCGAGCGCATGCCGCTGGAGGTGGTGCGCGCGTTCGGCATCCTCAAGAAGGCGGCGGCGCTGGCCAACGCCGAGCTCGGCGTGCTGGAGGACGGCAAGCGCGACCTGATCGTGGCCGCCTGCGACCAGATCATCGCCGGCGACCTGGACGACCACTTCCCGCTGGTCGTCTGGCAGACCGGCTCCGGCACGCAGTCGAACATGAACGTCAACGAGGTGATCTCCAACCGCGCCATCGAGCTGGCCGGCGGCGTGATCGGCAGCAAGACACCCATCCACCCCAACGACGACGTCAACCGCTCGCAATCCTCCAACGACACCTTCCCGACCGCCATGCACATCGCCGCCGTCACGGCGCTGCGCGAGCGCCTGTTGCCGGCCGCGGCGGCGCTGCAGGAGGAGCTGGAGGCCAAGGGCGACGCGTTCGCGCAGATCGTCAAGATCGGCCGCACGCACCTCATGGACGCGGTGCCGCTGACCCTGGGCCAGGAGTTCTCGGGCTACGTCGAGCAAGTCAGGCGGGGCCGCGAGCGGGTCGAGCGCGCGCTGCCGGACCTGCACGAGCTGGCGCTGGGCGGCACCGCGGTCGGAACCGGGCTGAACGCGCCGCCGGGCTTCGCCGAGCGCGTCGCGGCCAGGGTCGCCCGCCTCACCGGCCATCCGTTCGTCAGCGCGCCCAACAAGTTCGAGGCGCTGGCCGCCCACGACGCGGTGGTGGAGGCGTCCGGCGCCCTGAAGACGCTGGCGGCGACGCTGATGAAGATCGCCAACGACATCCGCTGGCTCGGCTCGGGACCGCGCTCCGGACTCGGCGAGCTGCGGCTTCCGGAGAACGAGCCGGGCAGCTCGATCATGCCCGGCAAGGTCAACCCCACCCAGTGCGAGGCGCTGACCATGGTGTGCGCCCGCGTGTTCGGCAACGACACCGCCATCACCGTGGCCGGCGCCTCCGGCACCTTCGAGCTCAATGTCTTCAAGCCGGTCCTGATCGACAGCCTGCTGCAGTCCATCCGCCTGCTCGCCGACGGCATGGCCAGCTTCACCGAGCACTGCGTCACCGGCATCGAAGCGGACGCCGAACGGATCGACGAGCTGGTGCAGCGTTCGCTCATGCTCGTGACCGCCCTCAACCCGCACATCGGCTACGACAACGCGGCCACCATCGCCAAGACCGCCCACCGCGACGGCATCACCCTGCGCGAGGCCGCGGTCGCGAGCGGCCACCTGACCGCCGAGCAGTACGACCAATGGGTGCGCCCCGAGGAGATGACCGGCACCGAATCGACGTGACCTCGGCCGGCTCGTCGGAGTTCGTGGGCTCCCGCGTGCGCTGCCTGTTTCGCCACGACCAGGAAGGCCGCATCACGTTCACAAACGAACGTGCCGGTGTTCGCGCTCCTCGTTTCTTCCTCACGCGGACGCCAGCGGCGGCATGTTGGCGCTTTCGCGATGATCTGCCGGCGGCGATCGCCGACCGGATCGAGGAGCTGTGTCGCGAGGAACCCATCTGCGCGGACCTGCGGGAGCCGCCACGGCACGCCGGGTGCTACCGAGCGCTCTTGGAGGCCGACATGCCGATCGAACGGGAGTGGATCGGCCCGGCGTACCGATTTACGCTCCCCATCGCCGCACCCGCGGGGGCAATCGTGGGCCATCACTCCCGTGAATACCCATCTGCTCGTCCCCGACTTCGCGGCCTGGCTGCCGGACACCGGTCGTTGCGATCCTATGGTCGCCCTCCTACACGAGGGGAGAGCCGTCTCGCTCTGCGCGAGCGTGCGGATCACGCCTGCGGCGCATGAGGCCGGCGTGGAGACCTTGCTCTCCTTTCGCGGGTGCGGCTTTGCCGCCGACGTGGTGGCCGCGTGGGCGCGAGCCGTTCGCATGATGGGAGCCGAGCCTTTCTACAGCACTTCATGGGAGAATACCGCCTCGCAGGCGGTCGCCGGAAAGCTCGGACTCGTGCTGTTCGGGTCCGACTTCCATTTGACGTGAACTCGACGACAGCCGCCGAGCAGGCGATCCCCTGTTCGGGCGAGATGCGGCATTCCTACGCGGGAGGAATAAGATGAACCACGACCAGATCATCGGCGAAGTCCGTGCTATTCGGGAACGATTGGCAGCGGAGAGAGGCTACGACATTCGCACATTGTACGAGGAGTCGAAGCGACGGCAGCAGGAAAGCGATCGAGAGATCGTTGAACTGGAGTCCAGGCGTTCGCGAGCTCGGCTGGCTAGTAGCGGATCAGCATGATCGATGAGCGGCGAGAGTGAGCGTGATTGTCGAGACTTCGGGTGATGCCGCCGAGATCGTCGAGTTGCTCAGGCAAGTGCACGAGGAGCACCGCCAACGGCGCCCGCAGTGGTTCAAACCGTTCGACCGGACGGCCGCGCTGGAGGGCCAGCGCTTCCTCCTGTCCCGCGACGGCGCTCAGATGTTCGTGGCGCGTGTCGATGGCGTCTGCCTGGGGTACGCGTTGGTGTGCGAGCGGGTTCGTGAGGAGAACGCGTTCCGTTACGCGAGCCGGTCGCTCGTGGTCGACCAGATGGCGGTGTCCCACACGCACCGCAGGCAGGGAATCGGAACTCTGCTGATGGACCGCATCCGGGCCGAGGCCGCCGAGCGAGGAGTTCAGCGCGTGGAACTGAACGTGTATAGCGACAATAACGACGCTCGCCGATTCTATGAGGCGCAGGACCTCATCCGATTCCAGGACCGCATGGAGTGGAGCCCATAGCGGCCACTGCTCAAGACGGAGAGTCATGACCGGCTTGACGCGACCGAGGCTCTCAAGCGCGGTCAGTGTCCCACATCGTAAGGGTTGAACGCCGCGAACGAGACAAGTGTCGCAGACGACACCACTGGCCGCGGTATATGTGACACGCGGGTGGTGTGCGTAATCCCGGCCGTCGTGGTCAAATCGCGCGGTTCAGAGCAGCTCGGCGGCTCCGATGCCGGCGTAGTCGTTGCCGGCGTAGAACATGAGGGTGCGGGTTCCGGCGGGGCCTTCGTGGCGGATCACCGACGGGTAGCAGGTCATCTCGGAGTCCCAGCCGGATTCGCTCACGTCGACCACCGGGTCCGGGAGCCACTTGAAGTGGATGCCGTCGGCGCTCTCCGCATGGTGGACGCGGTAGTGCTCGCCGTCGACGGCGCAACTGAACCACATGCGGAAGCGGTCACCGGAGCGCTCCACGAACGGCTTGGAGCAGGTGGAGGAGAGGTGGCCGATGCGCGGCGGCAGATTCAGCAGCGCGCCGGCGTCGTGCGGGACGAAGGTGTGGCCGCCGTCGCGGGAGACGGCGAGCGCGGTGGAGACCTGCCCCCAGTCGGCGGTCGGCACGGACAGCGCCGTGTAGTACATCCAGTACTCGTCGCCGACCGGGATCACTGCGCACGAGCCGGTGCCGTTCTCGTCGGGGGCGCCGCTCCGTCCCAGCGCCAGCAGCGGCCGGCCGTCGCGCCGCCACGTGGCGCCGGCGTCGTCGCTCTGTGCCATGCAGGTCTGGTAGCGCTTCTGGTGCGGGGCGTGCGGGAGGAACGAGCCGTCCCACGCCGCGTAGTACAGGTGCCAGTGGCTGTCGGTGATCCGCGTTACCCACGGGTAGGCGGCCATGTGGGAGTCGATCGCCCCCTCGCCGCCCAGGTCGATCAGCGGCTCCTCGCTCACCATGCGCCAGTCGAGCGGATCGTCGAGCGGCGCCTCCGCCAGCCCGATCCGGGTGAGCTTGCGCTGCTCGCTGTAGAACTGCAGCCCGTGCAGGTACATCAGGTAGCGGTCGTCGGTGCGGAAGACGCAGGGCGCCGACGGGCGCTGGTTCCAGACGAACTCATCCCGCTGCGGGAAGATGACGCCGAGCTTCCGCCAGCGCTGGGTCACCGCGGGCTCACTCCCCGGCGGGATCGCCGAGCTCGGCGGCCAGGAACTCGCGGTTGAGGCGGGCGATGGTGTCGAAGGAGATGCCCTTCGGGCACTCCGCTTCGCACTCCGCCTCGTTCGTGCAGTTGCCGAATCCCTCGGCGTCCATGGTGCGCACCATGGCGCGCACGCGGCGGCGGCGCTCCGGCTGACCCTGCGGGAGCCGGCCCAGGTGGGTGAGCTTGGCGCTGGTGAACAGCATCGCCGACGCGTTCTTGCAGGCGGCCACGCACGCCCCGCAGCCGATGCAGGCCGCGGCGTCCAGGGACGCCTCCGCGTCCACCTTGGCGACCGGCACGGCGTTCGCCTCGGGGGCGCTGCCGGTGTTCACCGAGATGTAGCCGCCGGCCTGGATGATCCGGTCGAAGGCGCCGCGGTCCACGACCAGGTCCTTGATCACCGGGAAGGCGCGCGCCCGCCACGGCTCGACCACCAGCGTGTCGCCGTCGGAGAAGTGGCGCATGTGCAGTTGGCAGACGGTGGTGCCCGCAAGCGGTCCGTGCGCGCGGCCGTCGATCATGAAGCCGCAGGAGCCGCAGATGCCCTCGCGGCAGTCGTGCTCGAAGGCGATCGGCTCCTCGCCGCGCCGCTCCAGGGAGTCGTTGAGCACGTCCAGCATCTCCAGGAACGACATGTCGGGGGAGACGTCGGGCACCTCGTAGTCGACCAGCCGGCCCTTGGGCTCATCGCGTCCCTGACGCCAGACGCGCAACCGGATATCCTCACTTGTAGCTCCTGGCGGTGGGGTGGGCGACGTCGAAGGTGAGGTCCTCGCGGTGCAGCCGCGCGTCCGTGCCGACGCCCTGGTGGTCCCAGGCGGCGACGTAGGAGAAGCGCTCGTCGTCGCGCAGCGCCTCGTTGTCCGGGGTCTGGTGCTCGACGCGGAAGTGCGATCCGCACGACTCCTCGCGGTGCAGGGCGTCCTGCACGATCAGGTCCCCGAACTCCAGGAAGTCGGCGACGCGGCCGGCGCGCTCCAGCACGTTGTTGAGGTCGGAGGCAGCTGCCCGGCACCGACGCTTCCGCCCAGAAGCGGTCGCGCAGCTCGGCGATCTCGCCTCTGGCCTCCGTGAGCCCCTCGGCGCTGCGCGCCATGCCCGCCTTGTCCCACAGCACGCGGCCCAGGCGGCGGTGGAACTCCTCCACCGGCGTGCCGCCGTCCAGGGCGGCCAGGCGCCCGAGCTGCCCGGCCGCCTGCCGCTCGGCGTCCGCGAACGCCGCGTGGCCGGTGTCGACGTCGGGCAGCGGCGCGGTGGCCAGGTAGCCGCCCAGCGTGTAGGGGATGATGAAGTAGCCGTCGGCCAGCCCCTGCATCAGGGCGCTGGCGCCCAGGCGGTTGGCGCCGTGGTCGGAGAAGTTCGCCTCGCCCAGCGCGAACAGGCCGGGGATGGTGGTCTGGAGGTCGTAGTCCACCCAGAGGCCGCCCATCGTGTAATGGACGGCCGGGTAGATCCGCATCGGGCCGGTGTAGGCGTCCTCGCCCGTGATCATCTGGTACATCTGGAAGAGGTTGCCGTAGCGCTCGCGGATGGTGTCCACGCCGAGCCGCTCGATGGCGTCGCGCAGGTCCAGGTAGACGGCCTGGCCGGTGGCGCCCACGCCGCGGCCGGCGTCGCACACCTCCTTGGCGGCGCGCGAGGCCACGTCGCGCGGCACCAGGTTGCCGAATGCCGGGTAGCGTCCTCCAGGAAGTAGGAGCGGTCCGCTTCCGGGATCTCCGCGGGCGGGCGGGCGTCGTCGGTCGCGCGCGGCACCCAGACGCGGCCGTCGTTGCGCAGGCTCTCGCTCATCAGGGTGAGCTTGGACTGGTGCTCGCCCGAGACCGGGATGCAGGTGGGGTGGATCTGCACGAAGCAGGGGTTGGCGAACAGCGCCCCGCGCTTGTGGGCGCGCCAGGTGGCGGTGACGTTGCTGGCCATGGCGTTGGTGGACAGGTAGTAGGCGTTGCCGTAGCCGCCGGTTGCCAGCAGCACCGCGTGCGCGGCGTGCGTCTCCAGGCTGCCGTCGAGCAGGTTGCGGGCGACGATGCCGCGCGCGGTGCCGTCCACGACGACCACGTCCAGCATCTCCCGCCGCGTGAGCATCTGTACCTGGCCGGCGGCGACCTGCCGGCTGAGCGCTCCGTAGGCGCCGAGCAGGAGTTGCTGCCCGGTCTGGCCGCGCGCGTAGAAGGTGCGCGACACCTGCGCGCCGCCGAACGAGCGGTTGGCCAGCAACCCGCCGTACTCGCGCGCGAACGGCACCCCCTGCGCCACGCACTGGTCGATGATCAGGTTGGAGATCTCCGCCAGCCGGTGGACGTTGGACTCGCGCGCGCGGTAGTCGCCGCCCTTGATGGTGTCGTAGAACAGCCGGAAGACGCTGTCGCCGTCGTTGGGGTAGTTCTTGGCGGCGTTGATGCCGCCCTGCGCGGCGATGCTGTGCGCGCGCCGCGCGCTGTCCTGCAGGCACAGGCAGGTCACCTGGTAGCCCATCTCCGCGAGCGAGGCGGCGGCCGACGCGCCGGCCAGCCCGGAGCCCACCACGATCACGGAGTAGCGGCGCCGGTTGGCGGGGTTGACCAGATTCAGGTCGAAGCGGTGCTTCGTCCAGCGCTCGGCAAGCTCGCCGGAAGGTGCGCGGCCGTCGAGCGTCTCCTGCGGCTTCGCGCCGCGCCCCGTCCGACCGGCCCGGGACCGTTTCGGCCGAGCGGCTCCGTCGCGCCTCATCCATTGCCTCCGCCGGCGACGAAATAGATCGGCAGCGATGCGAAGCCGGCCGGCACGGCGATGGAGAAGACGATGCCCACGGCGCGGATCAGGCGCGCGTACCGCACCTGGTGCAGCCCGAGCGACTTGAAGCCGGACTGAAAGCCGTGCAGCAGGTGCGCGGCGAGCAGGACCATCGCCACGACGTACAGCACCGCGTACCCCGGCATGCGGAAGGTCGTGACCACCAGCTCATACAGCGACACATCGTCTGCCCGTGGCCCGAGACGGGACTCGTAGAAGAAGTTGCGGAGATGGATCACCAGGTAGACGAAGATCGCGCTGCCGGTGATCACCATCGTGCGCGAGGCCAGCGTGCTCTTCCCCGCCGAGCGGTTCCTGGCGTAGCGGACCGGGCGTGCCTTGCGGTTCTGGGCGGTGAGCCAGATCCCGCTGGCCGCGTGCAGGACGATCGACAGGAACAGGAACACCTCGATGATGCGGATGATGATGTTCTTGGCGAACGCGTGCGCGTGCTCCTCGAAGTGCGCGGCGCCGGTGTAGAGCAGCAGGTTGCCGTACAGGTGCACCACCAGGAACGAGCACAGGAACAGCCCGGTGGCGCCCATCAACGCCTTCTTGCCGACCGAGGAGGTCAGCACCTCGAAGCACCACCGAATCACGCGCGCCGACTGTACGGGATGACCGACCTATCGCGCTACCGCCCCAACAGCGGCGCCGAGGCGCCGCTGTTGGCCCATCCCCTCCTTTGCCGAGGACTCGTCCGGATGTGCCGCTAGCGCGGCAGTCCGGCCAACTCCTCGGCCTCTTCTACCATCTGCTCGACCATCGCCAGGCCGCGGTCCCAGAAGCCGGGGTCGGTCAGGTCGACGCCGAGCGGCTGCATGATCCGGTGCGGCCAGTCGGAGCCGCCGGCCGCCAGCATCTCCACGTAGGAGTCCGCGAAGGACTCGCCTGCCTCCTGGTAGCGGGCGTAGAGCGCCAGCACCAGCAGCTCGCCGAACGAGTAGGCGTATACGTAGCCGGGCGTGTGCACGAAGTGGGGGATGTAGCTCCACCACAGGCCGTAATCCTCGCTCAGCGTGACACTGTCGCCGAACATCGCCCGCTGCGTGCACAGCCACAGCTCCGCGAAGCGCTCCTGCGTCAGCTCGCCGTCGCTGCGGCGCGCCCCGTGGATGGCCTCTTCGAAGCGGTTCATGGCGGTCTGGCGGAAGACGGTCGCGAAGGTGTCCTCGATGCGGCGGACCAGCATGGCCAGACGCTCGCGACGGTCGTCTTCACGTTCCAGCAGGTCCTGGAAGACCAGCGCCTCTCCGAACACGGACGCGGTCTCCGCGGTGGTCAGCGGGGTGTGGAACTGCAGGTACCCGCGCGGCGCGGCCAGCAGCCCGTGCACGCCGTGGCCGAGCTCGTGCGCGAGGGTCATCACGTCGCGCGGCTGCCCCTGGTAGTTGAGCAGCAGGTAGGGGTGTACGGAGGGCACGCAGGAGTGGCAGAAGGCGCCGCCGCGTTTGCGCGGCCGGATCGGCGCGTCGATCCAGGGGTTGTCGAAGAAGCGCGCCGCCGCCTCGCCCAACCGGCCGCTGAAGCGCCGGTAGGCCGACAGCACCGTCTCCACGGCATCGTCCCAGTGGTAGCGCCGCGTCTCGGCGGCGAGCGGCGCGTAGCGGTCGTAGTCGAACAGCTCGCCGACGTCGAGCAGCCGGCGCTTCAACCGGTAGTAGCGCTCGACGATGTCGTAGCGGCCGACCACCGCGGCGACCAGCGCGTCGACGATGGCGTCGTCGACCTGGTTGTCCAGGTTGCGGTCGCTGATCCAGGAGGGGAAGCTGCGCAGCCGGTCCTCCGACGCCTTGTCGGCCAGCAGGGTGTTGAACACGAAGGTCGAGGTGGGAAGCAGCGCCCGCAGCCCCTCGGTGATCGAGGCCGCGGCCCGCTGCCGGAGCGGCCGGTCGGCCTGGTGGAGCTTGTTCAAGAGCTCCTCGCGCTGAATCTCCGCGCCGTCGAGCCGGAACTTCGCCGCGCCGTGCACCTCGTCGAAGTAGCGGACCCACGCGCGCCGGCCCGTGACCGACTTCTCGCTGAGGACGCGCTCCTCGGGCTCGGTCAGGAGGTGCGGCCTGGTGCGGCGGGTGACGCGCAGGAAGTGGCGGTAGTGGGCGAGCCGCTCGTCGCCCAGCAGCGCGTCGGCCTGCTCGTCGGCCAGGCCCGCCCACTCCAGCTCGAAGAACAGCAGGGTCTGGTGCAGGCGAGCGGAGCGCTCGGTGAGCTTCTGCAGCAGCGCGCCGCGCTGCGCGTCGCCGGTGTCGGTCGACCACGCCAGGTGGGCGTAGGTGCCGGCCCTGCCGGCCCGCTCCAGGCATGCCTCGTAGCGCTCGACCAGGCCGGCCAGCCCGGCGGCGTCGAGGCGCTCCAGGCGGCCGCGGTGGTCGGCGGCCAGCTCCGCGGCCTCCCGGTCCGCGGCGTCCAGGTCGCGGTCGAGCGCCGGGTCGTCGGTGGCGGCGTACAGGTCGGCAAGGTCCCATCCGACCGCTGCGGCCGAGTCGGCGGCTGATTCGGCAGGGGAAGAAGACATGCTCATCTCTCGTGTTGCGGGTTGGAATCCGGGGTGCGCGCTGCCCCCGGCAGCGTCGCGGCAGTATCATAGGGCATGGCTTCCAAGGCAGACGTCACCGACGCCCTGCGCGCGATCGTCGACCCCGACCTGCACCAGGACATCGTCAGCCTGGGGTTCGTGCAGGAGGTGGAAATCGAGGACGGGCACGTGCTGGCCGAGATCCGCATCACCACGCCCGCGTGCCCGGTGCGCGACGAGTTCAAGACGCAGGCCGAGCGGCTGATCGGCGACCTGCCAGGGGTCAAGTCGGTGACGGTGCGGATCACCGCGCCGGAGCAGCGGCGCACCTCTCCGGTCAAGGAGTCCGGCCTGGAGGAGGTCTCCTCGATCATCGCCGTGGCCTCGTGCAAGGGCGGTGTCGGCAAATCGACGGTCGCCGCCGGCATCGCCTGCGAGCTGGCGCAGCGCGGCCACCGCGTCGGCCTGCTGGACGCCGACATCTTCGGCCCGTCGGTGCCCACCCTGTTCAACCGGCACGACCAGCCGCTCACCGCCGGGCGGGGCAACCTGCTGGCGCCGGTTGCGGTCGGCCCCCTGCAGGTGATGTCGTTCGGGTTCTGGCTCGGCGATGCGCCGGCGGTGATGCGCGGGCCGATGGTCACCAACTACGTGCAGCAGTTCCTGCACGGCGTGGCCTGGGAAGGCCTGGACTACCTGCTGATCGACCTGCCGCCCGGCACGGGCGACATTCAGCTCACCATCACGCAGGCCATCCAGCTCGACGGTGCGCTGATCGTCACCACGCCGCAGGCCCTGGCGCTCGCCGACGTCGGCAAGGGCATCGTGATGTTCGACAAGGTCGAGGTGCCGGTGCTGGGCGTGATCGAGAACATGGCCTGGTTCGCCGACGGCGAAGGCCGGCGCCACCACGTGTTCGGCGAAGGCGGGGGCGAGGCGCTGGCCGAGCGCTTCGGCGTGCCGTTGCTCTGCCAGCTTCCCCTCGATCCGGCCGCGTACGGCGGCACCTTCGACGCCTATGCCGGCGACGAGGGGATCGCGCACGCGGCCGATACCGTCGTGCGTGCGCTGGGACGCAGCAAGGCGGGCTCGCAGGCCAGGCCGGAGGTGTCGTTCGACGAAAGCGCCATCACGGTGAGCTGGGAGGACGGCTCGGTCGACCGCGTCGCCAACCGCGAGCTGCGCGCCAACTGCCGCTGCGCGCGCTGCGTTGACGAGTTCTCGGGGGAGCAACTCCTCGACCTCGGGCGCATCCCGGCCGACATCCGCGCCGACGAGGTGCGGGTGGTCGGCAACTACGCGCTGGCGGTGACCTGGAGCGACGGCCACTCCACCGGCCTCTACCCGTACCGGACCATCAGGTCGCTGGCGGCGGAGGCGGCCTGACCGGGCGGCGTGAATCCCCTGCAGGAGGCGCTCACCGGCGCGGCCAGCGTCGGCGTCTGCCACGGCTCGAGCTGCTCCATGGCGTTCTGCGAGGACGTGCTGGAGGCCGGCGAAGAGCATGCCGCCCGCTCGGTTCCGGTCAGGCGCTGCGGCTGCCTCGGTCACTGCGACGAGGGGCCGAACGTCGTCTACGACGGCGTGGTCTACACCGACATGGACCCGCGGAAGATGCGCGCGCTGCTCGCCCGGCTCGGTCTGAGCGGGTAGCCGGGGCTCTGGGCGATCGGCGCGGGCGCCTTCGGCGCGAGCTTGGCTGTCACCGCGTCGCCGCTACGCGTATGCTCCGTGAACGGATGGACTCGCCTCCCGTCGGTCAATCCGGGCCGGACCCCCAAGCCGGTGCCCGCGCAGTCAATTCTGCCCCGGCCTCGATTCCTGGTGATGACCAGACTCCGGCAAGGGCGCTTGCGAACCCGGTCTTGCGTGCGCCGGATGCCGCGGCGCCGTCTGCGGCGGCGCTCGACGTCGACATCGAGACCCTGGTGACCGAGGATGATACGCCGGTGGACAACATGCCCACCGAGAAGCAGCAGCGTCTGCTTACCGAGCCGCTGTACAGCTCATGGTCCGGGCCGGGCGGCGGGCGCACGTTTCTGGCGGCGGCCAACGTCGGGGTGTTCCCGGAGCCGCGCAACCCGGCGATCGTGCCGGACATGTTCCTGAGCCTGGACGTGCAGCCGCACCGGAACTGGAGGGACAAGGCGCACCGTTCCTACTTCGTGTGGGAATTCGGCAAGCCGCCGGACCTGATGGTGGAGATCGTATCGAATCAGAAGGGCAACGAAGTAGGGCGCAAGCGGCAGCGGTACGCGCGGATGGGCGTCGGGTACTACGTGATCCACGATCCGTTGCATCAGGTGATGGACGACGACCTGCGCACCTACCGTCTGAGCGACGGAAGCTACGAGCGGCTGGCGTCGCCGTGGTTTCCCGAGTTGCGGTTGGGGCTGGTGCTGTGGCAAGGGGTGTTCGAGACCGTCTGGAGCACGTGGCTGCGCTGGACGGACGAGCACGGCACGATGACTCCGACGGGCCGGGAGCGCGCCGACGAGGAACACCGGCGCGCCGAGCACGCGGAGCAGGTACTCGCCAAGGAGCGCCAGCGCGCGGAACGCCTGGCGGCGTTGCTGCGCCGTTCGGGAATCGAGCCCGAGCAGGAGTAAGCGCGCCGCTGCGGCACCCGGCGGGATGTACGTCCTGTTCCGGCTGAGTGGCAGGTCGTAGTGCGAGGCTTCAGAGTCCGATCGAGAGTGGCGACGATGGCTGAGCGCGACTACTACGAGATTCTGCATGTGCCTCGGTCGGCGGACCTCGACGAGATCAAGAAGGCGTACCGCAGGCTGGCGATCCGTCTCCATCCCGACCACAGCGCGGACGCCAGCCGGACCGAACGTCGATTCAAGGAGGTTGCGGAGGCGTACGCCGTCCTTGGCGACGCGAAGAAACGGAGCGCGTACGACCGGAAGCTCGGGTTCGCCGAGTGTACCGGGCCGCAGGCGCAGCATGACCACGGGGCCCGTGTTCTTTACCAGTACCAGCAGGACCTTGTCCGCAAGGTGCAACGTGCGCTGGCTTCCGGTGACAGCCGGAAGCGAGTGATGATGCAGCTACCCACCGGCGGCGGCAAGACCCGGATCGCCGGCGCCCTGCTCTCCGACTGGCTCGTCAACGGGAGCAAGGCGGTGTGGCTGACGCACCGCAAGGAGCTCTCCGAGCAAACCCGCGACAGTCTCATCGATGATGGGGTTTCGGCGATGACCAACGTCGCCTGGACCTCCGGAAGCGATGCGCCGGCGATGCCGAGCGGCGTCATGATTCTGATGGCGCAGACCGTTGGGCGCCGGACCGCACGGCGCGACGTCTGGGCACGATACGACGCCCGCGACCTGATGGTGATCGACGAGGCGCACCACGCGACCGCTCCCGGTTGGGAACGGGCGATCGAGCAATGGCCCGGACCGGTACTTGGCGTGACCGCCACTCCCTGGCGTCTGTCCAGGACCGAGGGATTCGACCATCTGTTCAGTGAACTGATCTGCGGTCCGCAGACCGAAGACTTGCAGACCGAAGACTTGCAGAACGAGAGTTACCTATGCAGGTCGCGCGTGGTGTGGCCGGATCCGGAGCGACGCATACAGGGCGGCAAGATCGGCGCAACGGGGGACTACACCGAGAGCGGTATCGAGGACGCCAACCAGGATCGCCCCGCCGTCATGACAGACGGCATCCTTGGACTCTGGCGGGAGCACGCCGCCGACCGCCAGACTGTCGCCTACGCCGTGTCGCGCGGTCACGCGGAGAATCTGGTGAGGGTCTTCAACACCGCCGGAGTGCCGGCCGCCATCCTTCTGGGCGACACCGACCGCCGGTCACGGCAGCAGGCGATCGAAGACTTCCGGGTTCGCAAGATCAGGGTCCTGGTCAACGTGGCCGTCGCCACCGAGGGCTTCGACCTGCCGGACGCATCCTGCGTGATCATCGCCCGTCCCACGGAGAGCCTCGCGCTGTACTTGCAGATGGTGGGCCGCGGATTGAGAAAGAAGCGCGACAAGCGCGACGCCGGTGATTGCGTGATCCTCGACCTGGCGGCCAATGCCTTCACGCACGGCCTGCCGGAGGATCGTCGGAAGTGGACGCTTGCGCCGCGCGGTACGCCCGCCGTCGGCAACGGGCGAAAGCCCGTCGTCAGGTGCAGCAAATGTGGAACGGTGTCACCGGCTTCGAGCCACTGTTGTAAGGAATGCGAACACGATTTCGGCAAGAAATGCGTTCGTTGCGGGAAGTGGCGACCATGGGCGCGCTGGCAGTACGAAGAACACTGTGGTGACGCTCACGATTTCGTGTGCGACCTGTGTCACGTCGACACCCACATATTGGATGGTCTACCTGTTTCTGCGCCGCTGAACGAGCTGATCCTTTTCGAGACTACGGAGTACGAGGGAATGTCGCACGATAGAGAACTGGTGATTCATAATGAACTGGCCGGCCGCCTTGCTGCGGTGCTGGCCGAGTTGCTCGAATCGGAACGTCACGCCGTCGCCGGCGCTGACGACGAGAGACGGCGTGAACTGCGGTCGCATATAGCGCGGCGAGAAGCGCAGATGCAGAACGACGCCGAACAGGACAAACTGTTCGCCGAGTATCTGGAGGAGCTGCCCGAGGAGCGGAAGCCCATGGGAGTAGTAGCGACCGGCATCGAAGCGAGCAGGTGGCGGGGCGCTTTCGAGAGCGAGCTGACCGGCTGGAAAGCCGAGCTCGCCGCCCTGGAAGACCGGTCAGTCGACAAGCGCCTGATCTACGGCAGCGCGCGGGACAAGGCTCTGCATCTGCTGCGTCGCAGCGCACGGGATGCCGACCTGCTGCCGGCAGCGGCTTACGATCGTCCTGACGCAGATGGATCACCTGTCGTATCGGATGAGCCGTCGGATCTGGCCGGCACTTGGTATCCGCTTTCTGAACTTGGACGTGGCGGGAGGACTCCGGTAAGCGGGCGAAATCCGCCGAAAGAGCTTCGATTTCCTGACGGCAAGCAGAGCAAGATCAGCGGCGGTCAGCCATTCTACGTTGCCGTCGTCGAGTGGCTTGTGCAGAAAGGTCACTTTGCTGACGGACGCATCGACAGCCGCCTTGATCGTTGCATCCATCCCCCGGACAGACAACGGAACAAGTCACATCAATTGTCGAACGGCATGTGGCTCATTACGGACCGGAACGTCGATGTGCTCATCAAGAGAAGCAAGCTGTTCGTAAGCGTATGTGGCGAGGACATGACCCGGTTTCAGGTTCGCCTGACGTGAGTGAGGGTTAGATTCCTGATGAAAACAGTGAGTAGTGCGTTAATCCGAGGTGCTGCTACTGCGGCCCTCGTCACGACCGCTTCCGTGCTCGCGATCGGCGAGGAACCCTACGCCGCGAGGTACGACACGGACCGATTCAGATATATGCGCAATCAGATCAGGTGTCCGCTGCCACGTGAGCCGACGCAACCGCGATGGTCGAACTGCTTAGCCTGCTTCCGCCGTACGCGCTGGACACAACGCGGTTCATGGCCGAGACCGTGCGAGTGGACGAAGGGTTCGTCGAGATTGACGTATCGAAGGACATCGCCCTGCTCATGGGCCGCCAGCGGATGCTGGCCTACCTGATCGTCAAGGAGCTGGTGGACCTCTGGACTGACATCGGCGGGCACGAGCAGGTATCGCTTTCCCTGTTCTACGACGATGACGAGGACTACCCCTACTCCGATGATTACGTCCTGTTCGCGATCGGCGAAACGGCCGGCAGTGCCGTCAAAGTGACCATGGCGCAGTAGACGGGCCTGCCGCTCCAATAGTGAAAATGGGGAGCTGGGCGCGGCTGCTGCTTTAGCAGACCTCTCCCTTCCTGGGCGAGGCGAGGCAAGGAAAGCGCCGCGTCTCAACTCCCCTTCGTTACTCTTTGCTGCCCGCGCGTCTTACGTGCCGTCTCTCATCTTCGAGTGCATCGATAAGCGATGTATACGCTCAAGAGCACGGAGTTGATCAGTAGCATGATCATCATGCCGGAAACGGAGGCGACAGAAACGAAAAACGAAACGATGGCCCAGAGACCAAGTCCCAAGGCTATGATCCCTGGCGACATCGGTTCAGTCCCCCCACCGCGCCTTGGCGGCCTCCTCGGCGATCTGCCGGCGGCGCTCCGGCGTCAAGGCGTCGGCGCGGACGCGCCCGCCCTTTTGGCCGCCGGGGCGCTTGCTCTCGTCCACGTAGGTCTCTTCGATCTCGCCGGTGGCGATCTTGGCGACGTGCAGGGCGTTCGCCAGCACGTCCGCCGGGCGTTTCTCGCCGTTTGGTCCCGTGATCATTCGGCTAACGGGTTCTTTGCGACGACGGATCTAACTGTCGTCACAGGATGGCCGGCGTAGGCAGTAATACGGAGCGTCGTCGCTTTGCTGAACAACTGATTGAAGGTCCTCCTATTCGCTTCCAACTCCGCCGAGTCGGTGCCGTCGGGTTCTACCCTGAAGTCTCCTTCTACGGTGATGGTCGTCGTTCCGGCCTCGATTATCAACTTTGCCATGGCTTGATCCTCGCAGACAATATACTACGCACGGGCCGGGGAGAGGTAGCAGAGCGGCAGATGCGCTGGAGGTGTGACTCACAGGCTCGGTCGACACGCACTCGACCGTCGCGGGTTCGAATCCTGCTCTCTCCGTCCGGGTCAGAACCCCTGCGAAGGGGCCGCCTTGCTCCCTGGCCCATGCACACAATATACCAAGGAGAGGTGGGGGCCGTACAGTCCGGGGGCTCATGCGCTTGTCAGCGGGCCAAGAAAGTAAACTAACGCACTGCCAGACAGTGCTCTACTTTGACGGGGATACGTGCCAGTGATTACGCTATGGGCCATCTGCTCCCCGCTCGCTGG
The DNA here is from genome assembly GCA_964291595.2 of Spirochaetia bacterium. Lineage (GTDB taxonomy): Bacteria > Spirochaetota > Spirochaetia > SZUA-6 > Bin103 > CATQHW01. The sequence goes on from OZ219914.1 coordinate 259,281, forward strand.
GACTGGCTTCGGCCATATTCCCCGAGCGGGTGTTCTGACCGTTGATCAGCGTGTCCGCCATACAAGTCAGGAGGCAGCGTGCCCAAGCGTATGACCGTCATCTTCGACGAAGGGCTCTACACATCCCTCAAGGTCGCGGCCGTCCGCAACGGTCAGCCCGCACAGGAAATCGTCGCGCAGGCTGTCCGTGAGTGGTTGGAGGCCAAGGAGGACGCGGAGCTCCGAGGCGAGCTGGAAGAGGCGCGCCGAGAGTGGGAGGGCGAAGGCGGCCGCGAAGCGGGCGAGTTCTTCGCGGAGATGGACGCTGGCTCGCCGGAATAGTGATGCCTGTCGGGTAGAGTGGGCGTCTGCGGGATCTTCTCGCTACGGGGTCAGCAGGGGGCAGTGCTCCCGCGTCGCGGCGATCGCAGCCACCGCCTCCGGGTGCGCCGCGCGCGGCAGCTTCGGGTTCGGCACAGCGGGCGCAAGCATGGCGGTTACGCCGTCGCGTATCCCCGATCGCGCGTAACCTCCCTCCAGGGTCGCTGCCCACGGGGTGCCGAGCTCGCCGAGGAGGGCGAACAGGCGGCCGAACAGGTCCCGCAGCCCGGCGGCGCTGATCTGCATGCCGGCCAGCGGATCGGCCGCGTGCGCGTCGAAGCCCGCCGACACGATCACCAGGTCGGGCCGCCAGGCGCGCACCAGCGGCAGCACCACCTCTTCTATCGCCAGCGCATACTCGGCGTCGCCGCAGCCGGCCGGCAGCGGCACGTTGACGGTGTACCCGCGACCGGCGCCGCTGCCGGTCTCGTCCGCGGCGCCGCTGATCCACGGGTACCACGGGTACTGGTGCAGCGACAGGTAGAGCACGTCGGAGCGCGCGTAGAAGATCTCCTGCGTGCCGTTGCCGTGGTGGACGTCCGGGTCGAAGATCAGCACCCGGCGGCAGCCCAGGTCGGCGACCGCCGCCGCGGCCGCCACGGCGGCGTGGTTGAACACGCAGAAGCCCATGGCGCGCGCGGACTCGACGTGATGGCCGGGCGGCCGGGTCAGGCAGACGGCGCCCGACGCGTCGCCGGCGAGCACGGCGCGCACCGCATCCAGCGCAGCCTGAGCCGCGAGCCGCGCCGCCTCGATGCTATGCGGGCCGATGCGGGTGTCCGGGTCCAGCACGGCGCTGCGGCCGGCCATCCCCAGCAGGCGCTCGACGTAGCGGGGCGTGTGCGCGAGGGCGAGCCGGGACTCCTCGACAGGTTCGAGCCGATCGACGACCCGCAGTTCCGGCGCTCCCGCGGCCTGCGCGGCGGCGACGGCGTCCATGGCGAAGCGCAGCCGCTCCGGGCGCTCGGGGTGGCCGGCGCCCGCGTCGTGCAGGGCGCAGCGCGGGTCGGTGAGCACCAGCAGCCCCGCCACGCGCTCATCTTGACGTGCCCGCGGGCGGCTGCCTATCTTGCCGCCAAGAAGCGCAAGGAAAGTTCATGGCCTACATCATCACCGAACCCTGCATCGGCACCTGCGATACCTCCTGCGTCGAAGTCTGCCCGGTCGACTGCATCCACCCCTCGGAGGGGTACGACGATCCGGAAGGCAAGATGCTGTACATCGACCCCGACGAGTGCATCGACTGCGCCGCCTGCGTGCCCGAGTGCCCGGTCGACGCCATCTTCGAAGAGAGCGAAGTGCCCGACGAGTGGCAGAAGTACATCGAGATCAACGCGGACTACTTCAAGTAGCCGGCTGAGGAGATCGGAAGGCAACCCATCATGGCCAAGCGACGCCGGGCGGAGTTCTACAAGTCGATCCCGGAGCTTCCCAAGGCCATGCAGACCAAGAAGCGCAAGCCCAAGCTCATGGCGGTGGTCGATGAGGACAACTGCACGGGCTGCCAGGTGTGCGTGCCGTTCTGCCCCGTCGACTGCATAGAAGCGGTGCCGGACGACAAGTACGACATCCCGATCCCGCCGGTGCAGATCCGCTTCCAGGAGTGCATCGGCTGCCAGATCTGCGCCCGCGTGTGCACGCAGCTCACCTGGGACGCGATCGACATGCTGCCGACCGCGGAGTTCGAGAAGACCTACCAGATCGAGATCGGCCAGACCGCCGGTTGATCCGCCGCATCGCAGCCGCCGATGTGGCTCTTCCTCTACACGTGCTACGCTCTGATCACCGTCACCGGAGTGCTGCTCACCGCCGCCGTGGTGCAGGGGTTCGCCGGCATCCAGGTGCTGGGCGCCGCCCATCCGGCGTTCGGGTTCTTCACCACGATCGTGTTCCTGCTGACGCAGACGGCGGTCATCTTCTTCTTCGTGACCACCGGGGTGAGCGTGCGCGACTTCGTCCGCGAGCGGGGGCTTGGCCCGGACCTGATCCAGCGCTCTCGCCGCGCCCACGGACCGGTGTCCGGGCAGGCGACGCTCAGCCTGCTGCTGGTGATGGCCACCGCCATTTCAGGCGGTGCGGCGGCCGCCGCGGCGATACCGCGCTGGCTGCACCTGGCGGTGGCGGCGGTCACCTACGCGCACTTCGTGATGCTGGTGGCGATGCAGCACCGCGCCTTCCGCACGCAGACCGCCATCGTCGTGCAGATGGCCGACCTGGTGCGGTCACAAGAGGATGAGGATTCAGAGGCTGAGGACGGAGATGACGACGACGGCGCCGGAGCCGAGCAGCAGTAGCGCGAAGGCTGCCGTGACCAGCACGATGCGGCGAAAGCCGCTCGCCCCGGCGTCGAACTTGAGCACGGTGCGGCGGTCGGTCATGCTTGGACCCCGGTCATCGCTTGAGCCGCTGCATGAGCCAGCCGGCCATGAAGATGGCCGCGCCGATCGCCACGTCGCGGCCCCGCAGCGGCTCGGGCAGGGTCAGCACGAAGCTGAGGGCAAGAAAGCTCAGGCCGAGCCCCTGCACGATCTTGGCGACGATGAGCATCGGCCCATTATGATACGGAGGAACGGATGAGCGACACAGGACGGCGCGTAGCGATCGTGGGCTCCGGCCCCAGCGGCTTCTATGCAGCGGAGGTGCTGCTGAAGGACGAACGGGACCTGCAGGTGGACATCATCGACCGCCTGCCGACCCCCTTCGGGCTGGTGCGCGGCGGCGTGGCACCGGACCATCAGAAGATCAAGAACGTGATCCGCATCTACGAGCGGACCGCCGGCAACGACCGCTGCAGCTTCATCGGCAACGTGATGGTCGGCCGCGACGTGAGCGTCGCCGACCTGCAGCGCTTCTACGACGCGGTGGTGTTCACCTGCGGTGCGGAGACCGACCGCACCCTCAACATCCCCGGCATCGACCTCTCCGGCAGCCACACCGCCACCGCGTTCGTGGGCTGGTACAACGGCCACCCCGACTACCGCGACCTGAGCTTCGACCTGTCGGCCGAGGCGGCCGTCGTCATCGGCCAGGGCAACGTCGCCGTCGACGTGACCCGCATCCTGGCCAAGACCGTCGACGAGCTGGCCGGCACCGACATCGCCGCCCACGCCCTGGAGGCGCTGGCGGAGAGCAAGGTGCGCGAGGTGCACATGGTCGGCCGCCGCGGCCCGGTGCAGGCGGCCTTCACCAGCAAGGAGATCCGCGAGCTCGGCGAGCTGGGCGACTGCGCGCTGCACTTCAACGACCAGGCCGACTTCGAACTCGGCCCCTGCTGCCAGGAGGAGCTCGAACAGGCCGGCAACACCGACGCGCAGCGCAACTGGAAGGCGCTGGGCGAGCTGCGCGAGGAAGGCCCCGCGAGCGGCTGCTCGAAGCGGATCGTCGTCCACTTCTTCCGCAGCCCCAAGGAGCTGTCCGGCAACGGCCGGGTGCAGCGCCTGACCCTGGAGAAGAACCGTCTGGCCGGCGATGCCGGCGACCAGTGGGCGGAGGGCACGGGCGAGACGGTGGAGATGCACTGCGGGCTGTTCTTCCGCAGCGTCGGCTACCGCGGCGTGCCGATCGAGGGGCTTCCGTTCGACGACCGGCGCGGCGTGTTCCCCAACCAGGGCGGGCGCATCACCGCCGACGGCGCGGTGGCGCCGGGCCTGTACGCCGCCGGCTGGATCAAGCGCGGCCCCTCCGGCGTCATCGGCACCAACAAGCCCGACAGCACCGAGACCGCCAGGAACCTGCTGGCCGACCTCGACGGACTTGCCGCGTGCGCCGTGCCCGACACCGGCGCGCTGCTCGCGCAGCTCCGCGACGGCGGCGTGCGGCCGATCAGCTACGAGGACTGGCGCGCCATCGACGCCGCCGAGGTCGCGCGCGGCGCCGCCGCCGGCAAGCCGCGGGAGAAGTTCACCCGCATCGAGGAGATGCTCGCCGTCCTCGACTGACCGGGCCGGCGCGTCCGCCTCTCGGCGCCTGACCGCACACTGGTGGCAAAAGCGCACGCACGGTCAGGTCGAAACTCCGCCGACGTGCCATCGTGTGCCGATGCGTGCCGCCACGGTGGAGGATTACTACCGCCGGCTCAACCGCGCCCTGGACTTCGTCGCCCGCCATCTCGATCGTCCCTTCTCGATCGAGGAGGTGGCGGCCGAGGCAGGGTTTTCGCGCTTTCACTGCCAGCGCATGTTCCGGGCTATGACCGGCGAGTCGATCGCCGAGTTGGTACGGCGGTTTCGACTTGAGCGGGCCGGCTACCGCCTGCGCCACGAGTCGGTCAACGTGATGGAGGTCGCGCTCGAGGCCGGCTATGGTTCGGAGGAAGCGTTCTCGCGGGCCTTCCGTCGCGGCTGCGGGCTCAGTCCGAGCCAATACCGCACGGCCTCGCCGCCCCCGGCGTTCGGTAGACCGACCGTGCGATTCAGGTACTCCCCCGGGGAAGCACGTGTGGCAATTGACATCCCAACAGGAGGCATCAGCATGGAAGTCCGCATCGAGACCCTTGACGAAATCGAAGTGGCGCGCGTTCGTCATGTCGGCCGCTACGACGAGGTGAGTCAGTGCTTCGAGAGGCTGTTCGAGTGGGTGGCAGCCATCGGCGCCCAGCCGGGGCGTGTCTTGGTGCTCTCGCACGATGACCCCGATGTTGTCGCGCTGGAGAGTCTGCGCTCCGACGCGTGTGTCGAGGTTCACACCGACGCTTCGCCGCCGCCCGGCATCTCGATCGACAAGCTGGGGGCTGGCCGGTACGCCGTATACACGCATCGCGGCCCCTATGACAGCCTGGCCGAGGCGTACAAGCTCCTCTTCGAGTCGTGGCTCCCGCAGAGCGGTGAAGACGTGGACGACCGCCCGTGCATGGAGATCTATCGCAACAACCCGTCCGATACCGCGCCCGACGAACTCCTGACCGACGTGTGCCTGCCGTTGCGGGAGGCCCCGAAGGGGTGACGGCGCAGCGATTTCCCGAGCGGCTCGGCGATGATTTGTTCCCGGGTCACCGAGACGGCTCAGGCGAGGGGACAGTGACGGTTTCAGGACGGTCGCAGGTGACTCCCATCGAGATCCGAGGCGCACGCACGCACAATCTCAAGGGCATCGACGTCGACGTTCCGAAGCACCGGCTCGTCGCGTTCACGGGCGTGAGCGGCAGCGGCAAGTCGTCGCTCGTGTTCGACACCATCTGCACCGAGGCGCAGCGCCAGCTCGTCGAGACGTTCAGCACGTATGCCCGCCGCCGGCTGCCGCAGCTCACACGGCCGCCCGTCGATGCCATCCGGAACATCTCCCCCTGCATCGTGATCGACCAGAAGAGCCTCGGGGCGAGCAGCCGCAGCACCGTGGGGACCGTCACCGAGATCTACACCTACCTGCGGTTGCTCTTCTCGCGATGCGGCCGGCCGTTCATCGGTTGGTCGCACCGATTCTCGTTCAACCATCCTGAGGGCATGTGCCCCGCCTGCAAGGGCCTCGGAAAACGCATCGCGGTCGACATCGACAAGTTGCTCGACCTCGATCGGAGCATCGAGGAGGGTGCCATCCGCCATCCCGCCTACGACATCGGCAAGTGGTACTGGCGGGAGATCGTCCAGTCTGAAGTGGTCCCGGTCCGCAAGCCGTTGCATCGCTTCTCGGAAGCCGAGCGGGAGCGCCTGCTGTGGGCGGACGGCGTACGGATCCAGAAGTCCCACGAGGGCGCGACCTACGAGGGCACGTTCTACGGCGTCGCCCGCAAGCTTGAGCAGTTGCACGTCGACAAGGACGAGGACCAGATCTCGCGCGCCGGCAAGGAAGCATACCGGCGGCTGTTCGCCGAGCGAGCGTGTCCTGACTGCGGCGGCGTTCGGCTCAACGCCGAGGCGCGCGCGGTGGAGCTGGCCGGCGGCTGGACCGTCGGCCGGCTTGTCGAGTGCGAGTTGACGGAGTTGGACCGGGTGCTCGAGGAGCTGGTCGGGCTGGACGACTACGAACCGATCCGTGATGTTGTCGCCACGCTGGTCTCCCGGATGCGCAGGACGCTCCGGCACCTGATAGGAATCGGCGTCGGCTATCTGTCACTCAACCGCGGCGTGCCGACGCTGTCGGGGGGTGAGAGCCAGCGGGTGAAGATGGCCCGGCAGCTCGACTGCGACCTCGTCGATCTCATCTACATCCTGGACGAGCCGACCGTGGGGCTCCATCCGCGGGACATCGACCACCTCATCGTCATGCTCCGGCGCCTGCGTGACCGGGGCAACTCGGTGCTCGTCGTCGAGCACGACCCGGCGGTCGTCCGCGCGGCGGACTGGATCGTCGACATCGGCCCGCGCGCCGGCGAGGGCGGCGGCGAGCTGGTCTTCAGCGGTCGTCTCGACGATCTGTTGCGCACCGACACCGCGACCTCGCGCGCGCTGAACGACCCGGTCGCCGCGCAGGGTCGCAGCCGCCGGACGTTCGACGACGCGTTCCGCATCGAGAACGCCACCTCCAACAACCTGCGCAACCTCTCGGTCCGGATACCGAAGGGCGTGCTGACGTGCGTCACCGGCGTCGCCGGGTCGGGCAAGAGTTCGCTCGTGGCGGAGTTCATAGAGTCCCTCCGGCACCGGCCGGCCGGTGCCGGGCGCGGCGGCGAGGTGGTCGTGGTCGATCAACGCCCCGCGGGGCGTTCTTCCCGGTCCAATCCCGCGACCTACGTCGGCGTGTTCGACTCCATCCGGCGGGCGTTCGCCGCCGCCAACCAGGTGTCGCCCGCGCTCTTCAGCTTCAACGCCAAGGGCTCCTGCCCGAAGTGCAAGGGCCGGGGCTTCCTGGAGGTCGAGCTGTCGTTCCTCGACGACGTGCGACTGGAGTGCAAGATCTGCGAAGGCAGGCGGTACCGAGACGACGTGCTGCAGATGACCTACCACGGCCATTCCATCCATGACGTGCTGGAGATGACCGTCGTCGACGCGCTCCGTTTCTTCGCGTCAACAGAGGATTCGCGGAAACGCAGCGCCGACATCGGGCGTGGCCTGCAACTTCTGGTCGACGTAGGCGTCGGCTATCTGCGCCTCGGCCAGTCGCTCTCAACCCTCTCGGGCGGCGAAGCGCAGCGCCTCAAGCTCGCCTCCGAGCTGACCCGGACCGGCAACGTCTACGTCATGGATGAGCCGACGACCGGCCTCCACGCGGCCGACATCGATCGCCTGCTCGGCATCATCGAGCGCCTCATCGCGGGCGACAACACGGTGGTCGTCATCGAGCACAACCTCGACGTCATCGCCGCCGCCGACTGGCTCGTCGACCTGGGACCGGAAGGGGGGAAGGACGGCGGCGCCATCGTCGCCGAGGGCACGCCGGAGACGGTCGCCGCCCACCACGCCACCAGCCACACAGGACGCTATCTGGCGGAACGGCTGGTGCTGGACGTGGGCTACCCACCTCGCCACGGACATGGTCAAGCTCGCCCCGAATACCGGCTGCCAGTGTCAGCAGCAGGGGTACCAGCACCGCCAGCAGGCCGACCACCGCGACGAGCACCGAGCCGTCAGTCATCCTGGCACACGTTACCAACAGACCCTCGGTGGAGGTGCCAGGGACGTTGACCGCGTGCGGACGGGGTCCGTACACTGCGGCCGTGGCCGGCCCGGAAGGCATGTCGGAGACCGACGCAGCGAGCACCCGGCCCGGAAGCAATGGCGACGCCGGGCAGGGCGCTGCCGGGCAGAACGGCGCCGGGGAGCCCAAGCGCTCCGGTCTGGGCGTCATCGTCCACTCGTTCTTCGTCGTCCCGTTGCTGATCGCGGTGCTGGCAGTGCTGGTGATCGCCGGCGTCTCCATCCTGTCGTCGGAGCCGGCCGACGCGCTGGACTACCTGAACGACGTGCGCACGGGAGGCCAGACGCGCCGCTGGCAGGCGGCGTTCGACCTGAGCACGCTGCTGTTCGACCTGGCCCGCAAGGACCAGGTGCCCCGCGACGAGCGCTTCGTGAACGGGATGAACCTCGCCTTCGCCGAAGCGGAGGGCGACGACCGGCGCGTGCGGCAATACCTGTCGCAGGCGATGGCGCTGACCGGCGACCGCCGCTTCGTTCCCACCCTTCTCGACGCGCTGGCGACCGAGGACAGCGAGAACTCGGCCTCCTTCTACCTGCAGGCTCTCGGCTTCCTGGCCGGCCCGGAGGAGTTGCCGGTGCTGCTGCCGTACCTGCAGCACGACTCTGACCGCATCCGGACGTCGGCCGTGCGCACGATCGGCGCCATCGGCGACCCGTCCACCGCTCCGGCCCTGGAGCCGCTGCTGTACGACGATGAGCCCAACGTGAGCTGGTTCGCGGCGATCGCCCTGGCGGCGCTCGGCAGCGACGCCGGCGCGGAGGTGCTCATGCAGATCCTGGACCGGGAGTACTGGGCCGAATACCCGAATGTTGACGCGGACGAGCAAAGCGACATAATGGAGGTCGCCGTGAACGTCGCAGTCGGTCTCGGCCGGCCGGAGTTGACCGAGCAGGTGCGCGGCCTGTCGACCGGTGACATCGACCCACGGGTCCGCCGGGCAGCGACGGAGGCGCTCCGCTAGTGGGCAGCCACAGGGTTTACAGCGAACCGACAGACGTGAAGAATCCGGCCGTGCACGACGATACAGGGATGAGAAAACGCTGATGGCAAAGACCGGAGACGCCGCCGCAGCCTCGCCCGGCTCCCGGGGGGAGTCCGGGGGCGAGATGACGCGGCGTTCGTTCCTGTCCACGCTCGCCGTGGCGTGGATCTCCTTCACCGCGATCGTGCTGGGCTCGGTGCTCGGCCTGGTGCGCTTCCTGTTCCCGAACGTGCTGTTCGAGCCGCCGCAGTCCTTTCGCGCCGGCTTCGTGGACGAGTACACGGTGGGCGAGGTTTCCACGCGCTGGAAGGATCAGTTCGGCGTCTGGATCATCCGCGAAGAGGAGCAGGTGTACGCGCTGTCGACCGTGTGCACGCACCTGGGCTGCACGCCGAACTGGCTGGAGGCGGACCGCAAGTTCAAGTGCCCGTGCCACGGCAGCGGCTTCCGCATCACCGGCATCAACTTCGAGGGGCCGGCCCCGCGCCCACTGGAGCGGTACAGCATCTCGCTGGGCGACGACGGCCAGATCGTGGTCGACAAGACGAAGAAGTACCAGTGGGAGAAGGGCGAGTGGAGCGACCCATCGTCGTTCCTCGCCGTCTGACGAGGCACGGAGTCACCTGAATGGCCAAGAGTAGCAACGGCAAGGGTTCGAACGGAGGGGGCCGCAAGAGCCCGGCAGACGCCGTGAAGGCGGTCGGCGAGACCCAGGTATGGAAGTCCATCTTCCGCACCGGCGTCCCGGTCTCGCGGCGCCAGCGCATGATGTCGGTGCTCAACAACGTGTTCCTGCACCTGCATCCGGTGCGCCTTCCCAAGCACGCGGTCAAGGTCAAGTACACGTGGTGCATGGGCGGGCTGACGTTCTTCGTCTTCCTGGTGCTGACCGTCACCGGCATCCTGCTGATGTTCTACTACCGGCCGACCTCCCAGCATGCCTACGGCGACATCATCGACCTGGGCTCGCAGGTGCCGCTCGGCATCATGCGGGAGATTCACCGGTGGGGCGCCCACCTGATGGTGATCACGGTGTGGCTGCACATGTTCCGGGTGTTCATGACCGGCTCCTACAAGCCGCCGCGCGAGTTCAACTGGGCGATCGGCGTGCTGCTGCTGACCATCACCATGTTCCTCAGCTACACCGGCTACCTGCTGCCGTGGGACCAGCTCGCCATCTGGGCGGTCACCGTCGGCCTGAACATGGCCCGCGCGGCACCATTCCTCGGCCACGAAGGACCCGGCGCCGCACTGCTGCACCTGGGCGACATCAACTTCGTGCACGCCGGGGCGGACGCCAAGTTCGCGCTGGCCGGCGGACGCTTCGTGGGTGAGGCGACGCTGCTGCGCTTCTACGTCCTGCACTGCATAGGCGTGCCGTTCATCGCGATGATCTTCATGATCGTGCACTTCTGGCGCGTCCGTAAGGACGGCGGCATCTCGGGTCCCACGTAGGACCTGCAGGGAACACGGTAGGTAAGGCAGAACGTGCGCGCGATCATCGACCGGATCTCCGATCCGGCAATCCTGTTCACCATCACCCTCGTGCTGACCATGGTGGTGTTTCCGCCCACCAAGGGGCTGCGGAAGGTGCACGACGCGCTCCGCGTCGACCGCCTCTGGACCAACGGCGGCGGCGTGGTGATGCTGCTGATCCTGTTGGCGTTCTTCGGCCTGGGGCTCTTCGATCGCGACTTCCGCCTGATCGCCACCAAGCCGGACAACATCCCGATCACGGCGCTGATGTTCGTGGTGGTGTTCTTCCTCTGGTTCGCCATGAAGCAGGCGCGCGCCAACGACGAGCGCATCGCCGCCGGCAAGAAACCGGCGGAGGCGGAAGGCGGCAAGGTGCTGGTGTGGCCGGACCTGGTCTACATCGAGTTCATCTCGCTGATCCTGATCAGCGTGCTGCTGATCGTCTGGTCGATCGGGCTGAAGGCGCCGCTGGAGGAGCCGGCCAACCCCACCGTCTCGCCCAATCCTTCCAAGGCGCCGTGGTACTTCCTGGGTCTGCAGGAGATGCTGGTCTACTTCGACCCCTGGATCGCCGGCGTGGTGTTCCCGACGCTGATCATCGTCGGGCTGATGGCCATCCCCTACCTGGACGAGCGGCAAGGCGGGCAGGGCTACTACAGCTACGCCGAGCGCGGCCGCATCATGAGCCTGTTCATGTTCGGCTGGCTGGCACTCTGGGTGTTCCTGATCTACACGGGAACGTTCCTGCGCGGCCCCAACTGGAACTTCTTCGGCCCGTTCGAGACCTGGGACGTCAACAAGCGGGTGGTGCTCAACAACATCAACCTGTCGGAGATCATCTGGGTTCGGCTGCTGGGCACCGGCCTGCCGCGCGCGCCGATCGTCCGCGAGGCGTTCGGGTTCGTGATCGTCCTCGGCTACTTCCTGATCCTGCCCGGACTGCTGGCGAAGACGGTTTTCAAGGACCTGCACGAGCGGCTCGGCCGCGCCAAGTACGGGGTGCTGATCATCCTGTTCCTCTCCATGCTGTCGCTGCCGCTGAAGATGTATACGCGGTGGCTGTTCAACCTCAAGTACGTGATCTCGATCCCCGAGGTCTTCTTCAACATATAGGTGCGGCAGTGTTAGGTACGAGGCGAAGGCGTTTGTGGATGGCTGATCGGGACCAGGGCTGGTAGAGACCGTGGCTGATAGAGACCAAGAGAGACACTACAAGCCGGCGGGTTTGAACCGGTGGTTCGCGATCAGCTCCATTCTGTTGCTGGCCGCGATCGTCGGCGTCTTCCTGGAGGACTTCAACCGCGAGTGGAAGCGCTACCAGCGCGAGTTCCGCGACATCGACCGGCAGATCACGCGCGGCGCCTGGGAGACGGAGCTCGCGCGGCTGGAGGGCGAATCGCAGTACCAGCAGGCGCTGGCCGCGGTGGACGCCGCGCAGACGCGGCAGGACGAGTTGCAGGGCGACATCCGCGCCGCCGAGCGCGAGGTGCGGCGGGCCGATACCGAGTTCCAGGGCATCAACCAGCGCTACCTCACCGACAAGGCCCGCTACGAAGAGGCGCTGTACAAGTTCGAGCAGGCGCAGGCGGGCATAGGCGGCAACGTCGACCGCGAGCGCGCTCGCAAGGAGCGGTTGCTCGTGCAGTACGAAGAGTCGGGCGTCGAGCACGAGGCGGCGACGCTGAAGCTGGACGGCGTGCAGGCGCAGCTCGCTTCCTACCGGGAGGATCTGCGTCAGGCCGAGCGCGCCGCCACCGGCCTGCAGCGCGACGCGGACCTCCTGCTCGGCAAGCTGGAGCGCATCGACCCGCAGGCGATGGACTTCTGGAACCGGCTGGGCGCCGGCGTCCGCGACCTGCCGATCATCGATCTGGCGCAGCCGTCCCTGAAGATCGAGCAGATCGTGCTGAGCGACATCCGGGAGGATCTCAACTTCGAGATGGTGCCGCGCGTGGACCGCTGCGTGACCTGCCACCAGGGCGTATCCCGCGAGGACCTGGCGGAGGCTCCCAACCCGCACCGCACCCACCCCAGTCTCGACCTGTTCCTGGCCAGCGACTCCCCGCATCCGCTTGAGGAGTTCGGCTGCACGAGCTGTCACGGCGGGCGCGGGCGCGCCACCGACTTCTACGGCAGCGTGCACACCCCGGACGGCTCCGATCAGAAGGCCATGTGGGTGTCCGACCTGGGCTGGCGCGAGTTCCACCTGTGGGAGGAGCCCATGCACCCCGCGCGCTACGCGGAGGCGGGCTGCTTCCAGTGCCACGCCGGCCAGACCACGGTGAAGGGCGCGGAGAAGCTCAGCTTCGGGCTTTCCCTGGTCGAGCGCGCCGGCTGCTACGGCTGCCACGAGATCGACTCCTACGAGGGACTGAGCGCGCGCGGCCCGTCGCTGGCGCGCGTCAAGGACAAGCTGACCCCGGACTGGGCGTTCCGCTGGATCCAGGATCCCAAGGCGTTCCGCGCCAACGCGTGGATGCCGGCGTTCTTCGGACAGCCCAACAACAGCACTCCCGAGCTGACCGCGCGCACCGAGCAGGAAATCCACGCCATGGTCACCTACCTGTGGGACCGCGCCGACGGCTACGAGATGGAGCCGCTGCCGGCCGGCGGCGACGCGGCGCGCGGCGAGGAGCTGGTCGCGTCGGTGGGTTGCATGGCCTGCCACCAGCTCCCCGACAGCCAGGAGCCGGCCGCCGACACCGATGCGCTCCGGCGCCAGTTCGGACCCAACTTCGCCGGCATCGGCTCCAAGACCACGCCGCGGTGGATCTACAACTGGCTGCGCGATCCCGAGAGCTACCACGCGGAGACGCGCATGCCCGACATGCGCCTGACGGAGCAGGAGGCGACCGACATCACCGCCTACCTGGTCACCTTCCGCAACGACGCATACGAGCCGCCGCCCGCCGTGAACGAGGATCTGGTCGGCGAGATCGTGGTCGGCTTCCTGGGCAAGACCGCGCCGCCCAGCGTGGCCCGCGATCAGGCGGCTGCCATGGGCCTGGGCGAGAAGCTCAACTACGCAGGCGAGCGGCTGATCCGCCAGTACGGCTGCTTCGGCTGCCACGAGATCCCCGGGTTCGAGGCGGCCAAGCCGATCGGCACGGAGCTGACCGAGATCGGCCACAAGCCGCTGCACCAGTTCGACTTCGGCTTCCTGCACATCGAGCACACCCGCTACGACTGGTGGACGCAGAAGATGAAGGACCCGCGCTCCTTCGACGAGCACAAGGAGCTGGAGCCCGACCTGCTGCTGCGCATGCCGAACTACGGCTTCACCGACCAGCAGGTGGAGGCGGTGGTCACCGTGCTGGCCGGCTTCGTGGAGCCGGACGAGGATCTGACCAAGATCGTGCCGCGCACGCCGGAGAGGCTGGCGATCGAGCGCGGCCAGCAGCTCGTGCGGACCAACAACTGCCAGGCGTGCCACATCATCGAAGGCGAAGGGGGCTCCATCGCGCCCACCGTCACCGATTGGCTGGTGCGCTTCCGCAACCAGGGGGCCGCGGCGGCAGAGGCGGCCACCGTCGGCTTCGCGCCGCCCAACCTGGTCGGCGAGGGCGCCAAGGTGCAGACCGACTGGCTGTTCGAGTTCCTGCACCAGCCGTCGGAGATCCGCCCGTGGCTCGCGGCCCGCATGCCCACCTTCGGCTTCAGCGCGAGCGAGATCAACGACTTGGCGCGCTACTTCAGCGCCCTCGACGGGGAGGAGTTCCCGTTCGTGGAGCAGGTGGAGCCGGCGCTCACGGCGGATGAGCTTCAGGCGGCGGAGAAGCTGTGGTCCACCGACTACTTCAACTGCACCACCTGCCACATCCAGGCGGGCCGCACGCCGGCGGGCACCCCGGACCGCTGGGCGCCCGACTTCGCGCTGGCCGCGGGACGGCTCAAGCCGCAGTGGATCATCGACTGGATCGCCGATCCGCAGACGCTGCTGCCCGGCACCAGGATGCCGACCTTCTATCCGCAGGCCACGCCTCGCGACATTCTGGGCGGCGACGCCGACCACCAGATCCGGGTCCTGCGCGACTACATCCTGACCATCGGCCTGGCTGCCGCGGAATAGCGCCCCAAGACCGTCGCCTACGGCTCCGCTCTTGGCCCATCCCACCGATCCCCACGACGCCGCCGGGCTTGCCGCTGACGCGGCCAGCCCGACGGCCTCATAGCGGACGGGCGGCGCGTGCTGCTTCGCCTGTCCGCCTCCGTCTTCCTGTCGTTCGGAGGCCTGTACCCGCTGTGGCTGTGGGTCAACCGGCGCGACGGGATCGACCACGGCTTCACGCGCTTCAACCTGGGCATGGCCGCGGTCGTGCTGGGCCTGGGCGTGCTGCTGATCACCCTGGTCCCGGGGCAGGGCACCCCCGGCGGCGGCATGGCACGGCCGTGGCTGGCGCTGGTCTGGCTGGGCGTCGCCATGGCCGCGACCGCCTACGCGTGGCAGCGGCGTCCGTGGGCGATGGCGGCGTGCGCGGTGCCGCCGGCGGTCGGCGTCTTCGTGCTGGTCGACGGCCTTGCCGGCACGCCGGCCGCGGCCTCCGGGGGCTTGGCGGCCGCGGCCGCGACCACGCTGATCGGCGGGCTGGCGCTGGCCGGCTCCATGTACACGATGGTGCTGGGCCACCACTACCTGAACGCCGAGAAGATGCCGACCCGCTTCCTGGGCAAGGCGATCGCCGCGTACGCGGCCGTCCTGTCGGTCCGCCTGATCTGGGACGCGGTGGTGATCGCCGCGGGCAGGGTGACCGTCGGCGGATTCGAGCGCCGGGTGCTGGATTTCGCGCTGAGCCTGGACGGCATGTTCGTCTGGATCGCGCTGTTCTTCGGGACGGTGGTGCCGCTTGCGATCTGCTTCCTGGCAGGGGCGGCGGTCCGCGCCAAGTCCACGCAGGCGGCCACCGGACTGCTGTACGTGGCGGTGAGCGCCGCCATCATCGGCGAGGCCAGCTACCGCTTCGACCTGCTGTCCTACGGCCTGGCGCTGTGAGCGGCGAGGGGGGCGGAGGCGAGCTGGCGCTGTCGTGGAGCTGCGCAGCCTGTGGCCAGGCGAACGCGTCGCGCCCGGCCGGCGACGGCGTCGCCTGCGACGCGTGCGGGACGGCCGTGGCGGTGGCCGAGCCGCACCGCCAGCTCCGCCAGTGCGCGGTGTGCTCCTCGACGCGGCTCTACCGCCAGCGCGACTTCAACCGCTTCCTGGGCATCGCCGTGGTGGTGGTGGGCGCGGTGCTGGTGCCGTTCACCTACGGGATCAGCCTGCCGGTGGTGTTCCTGATCGACCTGATCCTGTATCGGCGCGTGGCGGAGATGGCCGTCTGCTACCTCTGCCGCGCCGAGTACCGGGGCATCGAGGTGCCGAAGCGCATCCTGCCGTTCCGCCACCACCTGGCCGCCGGCTACGAGAAGCGGCGCGAGCGGTGGCTGGAGCAGACCGGCCAGCGCTCCGAGGGCGGTTAGGCCCATGCCCACGCGCCCCAACATCGTCTTCGTCTTTTCCGACCAGCATCGTGCGCGGACGACCGGCTACGAGGGCGCAGCGGTGCGGACGCCGGCGATGGACCGCCTGGCGGCGGAGGGCGTGGTGTTCGACACGGCGGTCTCCAGCATCCCGGTCTGCACCCCGTGGCGCGCCGCGCTGCTCACCGGCCAGTACCCGCTCACCAACGGCGTGTTCCTCAACGACGTGCGGCTTCCCACCGACCGGCCGACCCTCGGCACCATCCTCCGCGACGCCGGCTACGACACCGCGTACATCGGCAAGTGGCACCTGGACGGCAACCGCCGGGGCGCGTTCACGCCGCCGGGCCCGCGCCGGCAGGGATTCGAGTTCTGGGCCGCCGCCAACTGCACGCACGACTACCTGCGGTCCTTCTACTACCGGGACACGCCCGAGCGGCTGTGGTGGGACGGCTACGACGCTGCCGCGCAGACCGACATGGCCGTCGACTACATCGCCTCGCGGCCAGCGGATGTCCCGTTCGCCCTGGTGCTCTCCTGGGGGCCGCCGCACAACCCCTACCGCGACCTGCCGCAGGGGTACCTGGACCGCTATCCCATAGCGGACGTCGAGGTTCCGGCGAACTGCCCGGATCCGGTCCGTGAGGACCTGGCCGGCTACTGCGCGCACGTCACGGCGCTGGACGAGCAGCTCGCCCGCATCGTCGCCGCCATCGACGCGGCCGGCCTGCGCGAGGACACCATCGTGGTCTACACCTCCGACCACGGCGACATGCTGGGCTCGCAGGGCGTGACCCGCAAGCAGCATCCCTGGGACGAGTCGATCCGCGTGCCGTTTCTCCTGCGCTGCCCGGACCAGGCCGGCCGCGGCCGCCACCTCCCGTTTCCGTTCGGCGTGGTGGACATCCTGCCGACGCTGCTCGGCCTGGCCGGCGTGCCGATCCCGGACTCCGTCGAGGGGTGCGACGTGTCGCCGGCAATCCGCGGCGAACCGTTCGCGGCGCCGGAGCACGCCCTCACCATGTGCATCGCCCCGTTCGCGGAGTACGTCGGCGCTCCCTGGCGCGGCGTCCGCTCCGCGCGCTACAGCTATGCGCGCTGGCTGGACGGCCGGGGCGTCATGTACGACACCGCGGCCGATCCCGACCAGCTCGACAACCGCTACGGCAGCCCCGCATGCGCTGCCCTGCAGCGGCACCTGGAGGACGCCATGCAGCAACTCCTCGCCGAGCGCGGCGACCGGTTCCTGCCCGCCGCGCACTACGTCGAGCGGTATGGATTCACCGTCGATGAGCGCGGAGCCGTCCCCTACAGCCTCTGAAGTGCTGCCTGATCCAGATGATCAGTGCGGTTGAGATAGCGGATCTGCCGACGTTGGGGCGTGATCGAGATCCGGCTGATGCCGGTGTTCTCATGGCTGAAGCGCGCGTACCTCACATCCTGGGGGACGCCCACCAGCGCGCCGACAAGACTGGATCCCGACCCGCCATGCAGTACGGCGCCGATCCGTTGCTCCGTGCCGACGTGGTGTGCTTCCAGGTGAGCAACGAAAGACACCGCGTTGCGATGGGCGAGTTGCAGCATCGCCCGGTCTCCCTCCCGGTCGTGGAACCACCATCCGCGGTCGGTGACGTCGGCCGGTAGCACGACGCCGGGAAACATCACGCTCATATCCTTCCGGGTCAGTCCGGGGAGCTGAACGCTGGTGCCGTCGTCGCGCGGTTCCCACACGCCGCCCCACTCGTGAAGTCCGACGAACACGTGGGGGGAGAGATCGAGCGCCGCGCCGACGATCTGTGCCGTCTGCAGCGTTCGCAGCATCGGCCCGCAGTAGAGCCTGGTGATCCCCTCCTCCCTGAGCGACTCGCCGGCCAGGCGCGCCTGCAGCTCGCCGAGGTCCGTCAGCGGCGGGTCAGCCATCCGTGGCGCGACCGTCGCGCCCGGATGCTCGGCCAGTACCTGCTCTCTCAGGTTGTTGGCCGACTGCCCGTGCCTGATGAGGTACAGTTCCATGCCGGTGGTCGCAGAATAGTCTCTCCGGCAAAGCCTATGCCAGCCGGATCTTGAAGACGGGGAGGCTCGGATGCCGACACACCCGGTCCGCGAAGGCATCACTCGTGGGCCTCTGCCAGCACGCTGGCGACGAGTCGTCGATGAGCAGAAACCGGGGCGACTGCTGCTCGGCGAGCGCGATCGCTTCTGCCTCGCCCGGGTCCAGAATCCGCGACAGCTCTGCGATCAGTTCCTGCTCGGTAGGAAACTGCACCAGGATTCGGTTCGCGAGTGCGGCAGCGAGCGCGGCCGTGCCTGGATGTCCGGACTCGATCGCGAGCTCGGTCCGTACCGCCGGCGGGATCGCGACACGTGTGAAGAGTCGCGTCAGAAGATCGAGTCGCTCGACGCGTGCCAGCGCGATGAGCGGGCCGGTGTCCGAGACGATCATCGTCACAGAACCGCGCTGATCTCGTCCTTCAGTTCCTCCGGCGGATAGTCGACCGCGGGCACCCCGGCCTCGCCGAGCAGGCTCATGAACTCCTCTGCCGTCATGCCGTCATGCGGCAAGCCGCGCGGCTTGCACGAGCGTCAGGTGGCGCTGCTCGAAGAGGCGGAGCGCGAGCGTACGGTGGACACCGAGCTCGAGCAGGCGGTCATCGAATGGCACCGCCAGTATCGCGGGCCGTCCGTGTTTCGTGATGAGCGCCAGGTGTCCATCTTCGGCTTCCTTGATGAGCTCACCGGAACGCTGCCTCAGATCACGCATACTGAAGACGTCAACTTCCATGGATTGTCCTCGTTGTGTACACGAATCGTAGCACACTGCTATGCGACGATGTCCGGTGAGCCGTTCTCCGGGCGGCCTGGATGGCAACCGGGTCAGAAGCAGGATCACCGCCCATCACTCAAGTTGACAGATCGGCCGCAACCTGCGACCGTTAACGGCGAGCCTGTCACGGCTTCCACTTCCTCCGGAGGACCCTACGTGCACCTACGTGAAGACTCTTCTCTGACTGCGGGATCGGCAGGCGCGCGCCGCCGGTCGTTGCTCCCGACCGCCCTGCTGCCGACGCTGGCGGCGCTCCTGGCCTTGACGCTGGCCGCCTGCGGCGGCGGTGACGACGACGGTGGGACCGAGACGCCAACCGAGACTGAGCAGCCGAAGGAACCCGCGAGCGCGCCGAGCGCGATGAACGCGACCATCTCCGGCACCATCACCTTCGGCGCCGAAGCCAGGCGCGAGCCGGCCGTGCTCAACATGGAGGCCGACCCGGTCTGCGCCGAAAAGAACACGGAAGATCCCAAGACCGAGCAGGCGTTCCTGCTCGACGAGTCGAAGGGGCTGGCCAACGTCCTGATCCAGGTCAAGTCCGGGCTTCCGGACATGGAGTTCGACGCTCCCGAGTCGGAGGTGGTCTTCACCCAGTCGGGCTGCATCTACGATCCGCACATCCTGATCGCGCGGGTCGGCCAGACGGTCAAGATCCTCAATCCCGACGGCACGCTCCACAACGTGCACGTGTTCGGCAAGGTCAACCAGGAGTTCAACCAGGCGATGCCGAAGTTCCAGACCGAGCTGGACCAGGTGTTCGACAAGGTGGAGGCCGAGCCGTTCGCCATCAAGTGCGACGTGCACCCCTGGATGAACGCCTTCGGCGTCGTGCTCGATCACCCGTACGCGGCGGTCACCGCCCCGGACGGCACGTTCAGCATCCCGAACCTGCCGGCCGGCACCTACCAGGTGGAGGTCTGGCACGAGTTGCTGGGCGCGTCGACCCATGAGGTGACGGTCGCGGAGGGCGGGACCGCGACGCTCGACCTGGCGCTGCAGCCCCCGAGCTGACCCGACGGGCTGACGCAGTGGCGCACGCCGGCACCGCAGACCACGCCGCGCACTCGCACGGCGACCACCCGCCGGAGCCGTTCTGGCGGAAGTACCTCTTCTCCACCGATCACAAGACCATCGGCATCCAGTACGGCCTCACCGCCCTGGTGTTCCTGTTCTTCGGGTTCTGCCTGGTGATGATCATGCGCTACAGCATCGCCTACCCCGGCAGCCCGCTGCCGCTGCTGGGCGGTCTGCTCAACCTGCCGGAGCCGGGCGCCATCCCGCCGGAGTACTACAACCAGCTCGGCGCCATGCACGGCACGATCATGGTCTTCCTGGGCGTCGTGCCGCTGGCGGTCGGCGCCTTCGGAAACTACTTCGTGCCGCTGCAGGTGGGCGCCCCGGACATGGCGTTCCCGAAGCTCAACATGACCAGCTACTGGATGTACTTCATCGGCGGCGTGGTCATGCTGATCAGCTTCTTCGTGCCGGGCGGCGCCGCCAAGTCGGGCTGGACCTCCTACGCGCCGCTGTCCGTGATCGAGACGGTGGGGCAGACGTGGTGGCTGATCGGCATGATCTTCCTGATCACCTCGTCGCTGCTCGGCTCGATCAACATCATCACGACCATCGTGCAGCTCCGCGCGCCGGGGCTGGCCTACATGCGCATGCCCTTCTTCGTCTGGGCGCAGCTCATCACCTCGTTCCTGCTGCTGCTGGCGTTCCCGCCGCTGGAGGCGGCCGGCGTGCTGCAGCTCCTGGACCGGGTCGCGGGCACCAGCTTCTTCCTGCCCACCGGCCTGGTGATCTCGGGCGAACCCCTGGAGGTGTCCGGCGGCGGCAGCGCGCTGCTGTGGCAGCACCTGTTCTGGTTCCTGGCCCACCCGGAGGTGTACGTCCTGATCCTGCCGGCGTTCGGGGTCATCGCCGAAGTGATCGCCAACAACACGCGCAAGCCGCTGTGGGGCTACAAGTCGCTGGTCTACGCGGCGCTGTTCATGGGCTTCATGTCGTTCATCGTGTGGGCGCACCACATGTTCCTGACCGGCATGGGCACGGTGGTCAGCTCCTTCTTCCAGTTGACCACCATGATCATCTCGGTGCCGTCGATCATCATCCTGACGGCGCTGATCCTGTCGCTGTGGGGCGGCTCCATCCGCTTCACCGCGCCGATGAAGTTCGCGCTGGCCTTCATCCCCATGTTCGGCATCGGCGGCCTGACCGGCCTGCCGCTCGGCCTGGCGAGCGCCGACATCTACCTGCACGACACCTACTACGTGATCGGCCACTTCCACTACGTCGTGGCTCCCGGATCGCTGTTCGGGCTGTTCGCCGGGATCTACTACTGGTATCCCAAGGTGACCGGCCGGCGCATGAGCGAACGGCTGGCGAGCTGGCACTTCTGGCCGTCGCTGATCTTCATGAACGGCGTGTTCTTCCCGATGTTCATCCAGGGCATGGCCGGCGTGTCCCGGCGCCTGTACGACGGCGGCGCCACGTACGCGCACGCGCAGGACGTGCTCTGGCTCAACGAGGTGATGTCGTTCTCCGCGTGGGGGCTGGGACTGGCGCAGATCTTCTTCATCGTCAATTTCATCGTCAGCCTGCGGAAGCCCAAGGAAGCGGAGGACAACCCGTGGGAGGCGACCACCCTGGAGTGGGCAGCACCCTCACCGCCACTGCCGCACGTGAATTTCCGGGAGCCGGTGGCGGTTTCCCGGCCACCCTACGACTACAGTCCGGCCGGCACCAAGGCCGGTTTCCTGCCGCAGAACACTCCCGCCGGCACCGGGCCGGAGCCGGCCGGCGCCGGACACTGAGCCAACCCCCCGATGGATATTCCCTACACTTCGGCCGAACACCCGGAGACACGCCTCTACAACGGCAAGCTCGGCATCTGGCTCTTCCTGGCCTCCGAGGTGCTGCTGTTCGGGGCGTTCTTCTCGACCTACATCCTGCTGCGGGTCGGCGCCGCCGGAAACTGGCCGGTGCAGGCGGAGCTGCTCAACATCCCGCTGGCCACGGTCAACACCGTCATCCTGATCACGTCCAGCGTGACCATGGTGATGGCGTGGGCGTCGCTGAAGCTGGAGCGGTTCGGCCGCTTCCAGCTCTACTTCGGCGCCACCATCGCGCTGGCGCTGGCGTTCCTGGTCATCAAGGGGTTCGAGTACGGGGCCGAGTTCGCCCATCACCGCTATCCCAAGACCAACACCTTCCTGGCGATCTACTTCACGATGACCGGCCTGCACGGCGTGCACATCCTGGCCGGCGTGGTGGTCAACCTCTATCACTTGGCGACCGCGCGCCGCTGGTACCGCGACGACAAGGAACGGCTGGCGAACCGCATCGAGATCGCCGGGCTCTACTGGCACTTCGTCGACCTGGTGTGGATCTTCCTGTTTCCGGTCCTGTACCTGATCTGACGATGGATGCCCTGTTCCAGGATGTAGCGAGGAGTCGATGATGGCCGACCAACACGTCGAGAAGCACGTCCGACAGTATCTGATCGTGTTCGCAGCACTGCTGGTGCTGACGATCGTCACGGTGCTGGCCAGCCGCATCGACATCGGCATGGCCGGCGGCATCGTTCTCGCCCTGATCATCGCAAGCGTGAAAGGCACGCTGGTGGCCGGCGTGTTCATGCACCTGTTCAGCGACAAGCGCAAGATCGTCTACACGGTGCTGATCTACACCGGCATCTTCCTGCTGGTGCTGTTTCTGCTCACCGCCCTGAGCTACGGGGACACGCTCGACCTCGGAGACCCGGACTCAAGGTAGGCGGCATGTCTCTCAAGGTGTTCCACGTCGTCTTCGTCTCCATCGCCGGGCTGTTCCTGGCACTGTTCTCGGGCTGGGCGTTCCTGTTCGCTCCCGGACTCGACCGCGGCCCCGCCGTCGCGCTGGGCATCTCGGCGGCGGCCGGACTGGTGGCGCTGGTCCTCACCGAGCGGCGCGTGCTGGCAAGCCTGCCGCGGAGGCCGCGATGATGCGCCGCCATGCCGCGCGGCTGCACCCGGCGCTGGTGGCTGCGACGCTGCTGCTGGCGCCGCGGCTGGCCGGAGCCTGTGCGGTCTGCTTCGGTGACCCGGACTCACCGGCGTCCAGGGGGCTGACCGTCGCGGTGCTGTTCCTGGTGGGGGTCATCGTCGCCGTGCTGGCCGGGGTGGCGCTGTTCGCGGTCTCCATGCTGCGGCGCAACGAGCGGCAGCATGAGCACGGCGCGCACGGCGCCGCCCTGCCCGGAGATAGCCTGACTGGGGGAACCGATGGTTGAATTCGCGCAGGCACTCGGCCTGCCGCTCGACATCTCCGCTCACGGCTACCGGATCGACGCGATCATCGGCTGGGTGCACCTGGTCATGTTCGTGCTGTTCGTCGGCTGGGGCGCGTTCTTCATCTACGCCATGATCCGCTTCCGGCGGCGGAGGAACCCCGTCGCGGACCCGCAGGGCGTCCGCACGCACGCGACCAGCTACCTGGAAGCCGTGATCGTGGTGATCGAGCTCGTGCTGCTGTTCGCACTGTCGATCCCGTTCTGGGCCGGCTTCGTGGCCAAGGTGCCGGAGCCCTCGGAGGCGATGCGGATACGCGTCGTCGCGCAGCAGTTCCAGTGGAACATCCACTACGCCGGCCCCGACGGCGTGTTCGGCCGCATCGACCCGGCGCTGGTGCGCCCGCAGGAGAACAATCACATCGGCCTGGACCGCGACGACCTGTTCGGCAAGGACGACGTGATGACCAACAATCAGCTCAACGTCCCGATCGACCAGCCGATCGTGATCGAGCTGTCCAGCCTGGACGTCGTGCACAGCTTCTTCGTTCCGGTGCTGCGGGTGAAGCAGGACGCGGTCCCGGGACTGGTGATCCCCCTGACCTTCACCGCCACGGCCACCGGCAAGTACGAGATCGCGTGCGCGCAGCTCTGCGGCATCGGCCACGCGCAGATGCGCGGCTTCATCACCCTGATGGAGCAGGCCGAGTTCGACCAGTGGCTGACCGAGCGTTCGGAGGAAGCGCAGGACAGCGGAGCGGGCGGCTTCTTCTGATCCCCGGTCGCATTCGGGCGGCCCCTCAGGACGGCAGTGCTGTCAGGACGGCGGCGGGTAAACCTGCGGGAACGCGTCGCCGTCGAGTTGCGCGCCGTCGGTCACGCGCACGAACGGTTTCATCGGGTGCTCCCCCGCCTGCACGTAGCGGGTCTGCTCCGGCATGTAGTGGATGGCGATGGCGCGGCGCGGTCCATCGCTGCGGTTCGGGAACGAGGCGTGCCACGTCAGGCAGTGGTGGTAGTGGACGTGCCCGGCACGCACGGGACGCGGCTCGGCATGCACCGCGTGTCCGGCGTGGGTGGTTGGCAGATCCTTGCCCGGATCGGGCAGGGACACCGTGCCCCAGCGATGGGAGCCCGGCACCATCCACATGCAGCCGTTGTCGAGGTCGACGTCGTCCATGGCCACCCACGCCGTGACCTGCACATCCGGCGCGATGACCGGCCACGCCGGTGCGTCCTGGTGCCAGTGCGTGGTGCCGCCGGTGCGCGGCGGCTTGTACTGGAGCTGGTCGTGCCAGACGCGCAGCTCGCGTGCGCCGGTGAGCTGGACCACCTCGGCGACGATCCGCGGATGCTCCAGCAGACGGCGGAACGCCGGGCTGGCCTGCCAGATGTTGACCACCTGCTGTACCGGCGCCCGCTCCTGGCCGATGTCGCGGTCCAGCACCGGCTTCGCGCCGTGCCCGGCATCGCGCTCGGCCGATACGCGGGCCAGCTCCGCGCGCAACTCGTCGACGGCGTCCGCGTCGAGCACGCGCCCGGCGGTCACGAATCCCCGTTCCCCGAACGAGCGTACGTCGTCTTCGCTCAGCATGGCTGTATCCACACCTCCACCTCGTCGATCACCACCGGGCTCGACCGTTGCGGGTCGGCCTGGTCCAGCGTGATCGCCAGATCGTTCTCTCCGTATGCCGGGGCGTCGCCGGGCAGCACGAACCAGCGCGTGTCCGGGCACACCGGCCGCACCGGCACGGCGGGGTTCAGCGGGCCGTCCGGGCGCTCGCGCGACCGCGTGTCCGTCCGGCCCAGGGGACCGTCGGCGAGCGGCACGCCGTTGAGCGCCACCGCAAGCTCGTCCCGCTCGGTGAGGTCGGCACCGCGCAGCGCCAGCGTCGCGCACCGCACCCGATCCATCCGTTCGTAGAGGCGGAAACGGTACGTGCCGGCCGGCCGCTCGGCGGCCCGGTCGAGCGTCAGCCGCTGCGCCTTGACCACGCCGGAGGCGGTGCGGTCCACGCCCATCCACGGCACGCCGCCCCAGGTGGGGTCGAAGACATAGTGCCGCTCGCCGGCGGCGACCCGCCGCGGGTCGCGCAGGTCGTGGAACACCTGCAGCGCCTGCGGATAGTAGGGCGGCGTGAACAGGTGGCCGACGAAGTGGTTGAAGACCGACACGCCGTCGGCGCCGCTGCCGTAGAAGGTGTGCGCCAGCGCCCGGCTCATCGACGGGCTCATCACCTCCTTCCTGCGGCGCCGGCGGTGGCTGACCCAGGGATGCAGCCCCGGATACAGCAGGCACGCGCTTCCCGGCGCGCGCGCCAGGGCGCCGAACTCCGCGTATCCCGCGCTGAAGTCGCAGAACATCGTGTCCATCGGCGCGCAGTAGTCGATCAGCCCCTCGGCGATCCAGCCCGGCACGTCCAGGCCCATGACCAGGCACTCGTCCACGGTGGAGAGCACGCGCGCCCCCAGCAGCAGCCGCCGGCCGTGCGCGCGGCCGTGGTCGTCGAGCGTCCGGCGGATGCGCCGTATCAGGTCGGTCATCAGGTGCGCCCGGTCGCGGGCGTCCGGCACCGGGAAGTAGCCGGGATCGCGCATCACCAGCTCCACGCCGTCGACGTCGATGGTGTCCAGCAGGGTGGCGGCGACGGCGTGCAGGAGTGCGCGCACCGGCTCGAAGGTGAAGTCGAGCGGCTTGCCGCCCCGGTCGATCGCGGCTTCCGGCGGCCGCTCGATGCCCAGCACCTCCCAGCGCTTGGGAAGCTGGAACTCCGGATGCCCCTCCACGAACTCCGCGAACTTCGGAAAGTCGTGGGTGTCGTTCATGCGCAGGCCGCCCAGGAAGGTCATGCCGCGGTCGTGGCAGCGGTCGGCCAGCACCTGCAGCGGCTGGATTCCCGCGTCCAGCAGCGGCAGGAACCGCCGGTGCTGGGGCCGCGTGTCGTACGGGAAGCGGTCGGTCCGCCACCAGGGGGTGAAGCCCTGGTTGTAGCAGTCCTGCACCATGGTATCGACCCCGGCACCGGCCAGCAGGTCGACCCAGCGGCGCAGGTCGCCGGCGGCGACCGGATCCGGCAGCATCCACGTGGCGATGGTGGACGGATCGCTGTTGAAGACGATGCGGCGCTCCCCGCGCGGTTGCGGAGCCGGGCCTTCGGCACTCACGGCGTGAGCCTACCCCGAGGTGGCGCTCAGAATCCGCCGCCGGTTCTGTTCGTCCTGCGCCTCGTAGAAGAGCCGGAAGCGGCCGTCGTCGAGGTCGATCACGCACGGCTCGGAGACCATGTTCACGTCCAGCGGCCGGTCCAGGTCGAGCAGTGGCCCTGGGTCCCTGGTCCAGGTCAGGCCGTCCCGGGAGGAGGCGGCGAAGATGCCGCCGCGGATGTCGGTCGCCCAGGCGGCGAAGTACATGCGGTAGCGGGAATCGGCAGGGTCGCCCAGGCGGATCACCTCCGGCGCGTAGACCGCCAGCGTGTCGCGCCGCTCGTCCTCCTGGGCGATGCGCACGCCCGGTTCGATCCGGAACGACAGCCCGTCATCGGAGATGGCGGTGATGATGTGGTTGGGCGCGTCGAGCCCGGTGCGCCGCGGATGGGCATAGCTGTGGAAGTAGAGCCGGCAGCAGAGCCGGGCGGGGTCCGACGGCGACTCGACGTAGACGCAGCGCGGCGAGCCGAACGACGCGTCCGGAGCGGCGGCGCGTACGCCTGGCTCGGGTTCCCAGGCCAGCCCGTCCGGGGAGACGGCGCTCTTGATCACGTTCGGACGGTCGGGGGTGGCGGCCTCGAAGTACATGCGCCAGCGGCCGTCCGGCAGCGGCACGACGTCCGGGCAGAGCACCCGCTGCGTCGCGTCGGGCTCGTGGACGTCCAGGCGCACGCCCGGCTCCTTGCGCCACGATGCGCCATCGTCGGACACGGCGCTGAGGATGTAGCCGTTGGCGTCGGGCACCGCGCCGCCCGGCCCCCAGCCGGTGTAGTACAGCCGGTAGCCGCCGGTGGGCAGGCGCACCACGTTCGGGGTCAGGATGCTCAGGGCGTCCAGCGGCGAGTCGGGGCCGATGCACGGCTCCGGGTCCTTCGTCCAGACCAGTCCGGGGTCGCGCGCCTGATAGTGCACGGATCGGATCCCGTCGAAGCGTTCCATCCGCCTCAAGGGTACCACCTCGCATCGACGACGGTTTGACATCCCTGCCGGGGAAGGGAAAATGGAACATTCCAGAGATCGTCAACGGAGCCGCCGAAGAATCGATGTCATCGCAAGGAGAATGATGATGAAGAAGTTCGTGCCCGTGACCGTTCTACTACTACTGCTGCTGCTGCTGACCTCCTTTCCGGCCGTCAGCCAGGAGCAGATCGACCACGCAATCCCCTACAACCTCAGCGAGTACGAAGGGATGACGGGGACCACGCTCACCTTCAACGAGGCGCCGGCGGTGGCCGCGCTCGTCGCCCAGGGCAGCCTTCCCCCCATCGCCGAGCGGCTGCCCCTGGAGCCGCTGGTGGTGCAGCCGGTCGACGGGATCGGCACGTACGGCGGCACGCTGCGCCTGCCCAACACCGGCAAGGCCGCCACCAACTACATGATGGACTGGGGCTACGAGTTCCTGGTCTCGTACACCCCGGACATGGCGCGGCTGTTCCCCCGGCTCATCCAGGGCTGGGACGTCAGCGCGGACGGCATGACCTTCACCCTGCACCTGCGCGAGGGCATGAAGTGGAGCGACGGCACGCCGTTCACCGCCGACGACCTGATGTTCTACTTCGAGGACGTGGCGCTGAACACCGACCTGTCGCCGAGCCCCTCTTCCCGCATGCTGGTCGACGGGGTTCCCGGCGTACCCGCGAAGATCGACGACTACACCTTCCAGATGACGTTCCACAAGCCGTTCGGGGTGTTCATCGAGAACCTGGCCCGGTGGCGGCCCAACAACTATCTGCCCAAGCACTACCTTGAGCAGTTCCACCCGACCTACACCGAGATGGCCACGATCGAGGCGACCATGAAGGAGGAGGGCTACGACACTTGGGTCAACCTCTTCAACTCCAAGATGGGCGGCCACCTGGATGCCTGGGGGATGCCCGACCGCCCGGTCCTGCTGGCGTGGATTCCACAGAACTCGGTCACCGAACCGGTGCAGGTCATGGAGCGCAATCCCTACTACTTCATGATTGACACCGCCGGCAATCAGCTCCCCTACATCGACCGCATGGAGCGGGTGCTCACCGAGGACAAGGAGGCGCTGCTGCTCAAGACCATCGCCGGCGATTTCGACTACAACAGTTGCTTCGACTGGGGCTGCTTCCCCAACCATCAGCTCGTGGTCGACAGCATGGATCGCGGCGGTTACCGCATCGAGCAGCACTGGTGGCCGCCGGACAACCAGGGCAACGTGCGCTTCAACTTCCACCACGAGGACCCGGTGCTGAACGCGCTGCTCAACGACAAGCGGTTCCGCGTCGCCCTCTCGCTCGCCATCGACCGCGGGGAGGCGAACAGCCTGGTGTTCAAGGGACTCGCCACGCCGACCCACACCGGGCTCCCGGAGGGTCCTCCGTTTCACGGCGAGGACCTGTTCAAGAGCCACCTGGACTTCGATCCGGGCCAGGCAAACGCGCTGCTCGACGAGATCGGCACGATCTCGGACCGCGACGGCGACGGCTTCCGGCTGCGCTCCGACGGAGAGCGCCTGCGCCTGGTGAACACCATCAACGTGCTGTGGCCGGAGACCGTGGAGTTGGCCGAACTGTACCGGAACTACTGGAAGGAGCTCGGCATCGAGGTGGTCAGCAAGCCGATCGAGCAGGGCATGGCGTCCGCCACGATCGAGTCCGGCCAGTACGACATCTTCACCGCCACCGGACAGCACGGCGGCAGGCCGATGAATCCGCTGTTCCGCGCCTCCCTGGTGCCGATCTCCGAACGCTGGGGAACCGCGCCGCAGTGGGGTTCCTGGATCGTGAGCGGCGGTGAGAAGGGATCGGAGCCGCCCGAGGACGTGAAGACGATCATGCGCCTGCGCGAGGAGGCGCTCGCCTCCGGCGACGAGCAGGTGAGAATCGCCAAGACCATCGAGATCGCCGAGATCTGGGACGACAACCTGTGGATGGTCGGCGGCTTCAACATGCCGATGCAGGCGCAGTACTGGGTGGTCAACAACCGGATCAGGAACTGGCCCAGGAACAGCAACTACAACATCTGTTACGAGATGCTGGCGCCGATCTACATCGACGAATAGGCGCTGAGGCGTGCATCCCCGCTCGCCGGGGATGCACGCTCCACCTCCCTCTCCACTGACCGGAGCCCCGGCTTCGATGCATGATGGCGCGGTGGCAAAGGACGACGCGCTGCTCAGCGTGCGCGACCTCAAGACCTGGTTCTTCTCGCGCGAGGGAACGCTGAAGGCCGTCGACGGGGTGTCGTTCGACCTGCGTCGCGGAGAGACGCTCGGCATCGCCGGGGAGAGCGGCTGCGGCAAGAGCGTCACGGCGCAGTCGATCCTGCGCATCGTGCCGCGCAACGGCCGCATCGTGAGCGGCGAGATCCTGCTGCGCACGGAAGCCGGCGTGGTGGATCTCGCCAAGCTCGACTGGAAGGGCAGGCGGGTCCGGAGCATCCGCGGTGCCGAGGTGTCGATGGTGTTCCAGGAGCCGATGACCGCCTTCAGCCTGGTCTACACCATCGGCAACCAGATCATGGAGGCGATCCGCCTGCACCAGGAGTGCGACCGGCGCACCGCGCGGGAGCGCGCCGTCGAGATGCTGCGGCGCGCCGGCATGCCGAACCCGGAGCAGACCATCGACGCCTATCCCTTCGCGATCAGCGGCGGCATGCGGCAGCGGGCGATGATCGCCATGGCGCTCTCCTGTCATCCCAGCCTGCTGATCGCCGACGAGCCCACCACCGCGGTGGACGTGACGATCCAGGCCCAGGTGCTGGAGCTGATGAAGGACCTGCAGCGGGAGCTCAACATGTCGCTGATCATCATCACCCACGACCTGGCCGTGATCGCCGAGCTGTGCGACCGGGTGATGGTCATGTACCTGGGACGCGACGTGGAGTCGGCGCCGGTGGAGACGATCTTCCGCGCTCCGAAGCATCCCTACACCGTCGGCCTGCTGAACTCGATCCCGCGCCTGGGCGAGGGCTCGGCCCACGAGATCGAGGCGATCGGCGGCAGCGTCCCCAGCCCCTACGAGATGCCGGGCGGATGCCCGTTTCACCCCCGTTGTGCCCATGTCATCCAGGACCGGTGCGCGCAGGCGTTCCCGGCCTCCGCGGAGGTGGGAGCCGGGCACACCACGAGCTGCTACCTGTACGGCTGAAGGCGCGCATGGCGAGAGAGAAGCTCCTCGAAGTCACCGCCCTGGTGAAGCACTTCCCGGTGACTCGGGGCCTGCTGCGCAGCACCGTCAACGTGGTACGCGCCGTGGACGGGGTCAGCTTCTTCGTGCGCCGCGGCGAGGTCCTGGCCCTGGTCGGAGAGAGCGGCTGCGGCAAGACCACCACCGGCAGATGCATCATCCGCGCCCTGGATCCCACGTCCGGATCGGTCCGCTTCAGCGTCGACGGCAGCGAACCGATCGACGTCGCCGGCCTCCAGGAGGCGCAGCTCAAGAGCGTATGGCGCCACATGAGCATGATCTTCCAGGACCCCTATTCGTCGCTCAATCCGCGCATGAACATCCTGGAGACGGTGGGAGAGCCGCTGCTCACGCACGGCATCGTGCGCCGCAGGAACGAGCTCGAGGAGCGGGTGGCGGGGTTGCTGCGGGACGTCAGCCTCGACCCCGAGTACATGCGGCGCTATCCGCACGCCTTCTCGGGCGGCCAGCGGCAGAGGATCGCGATAGCGCGGGCACTGGCGCTGAGCCCCCGGTTCATCGTCGCCGATGAACCGGTGTCAGCCCTCGACGTCTCGGTGCAGGCGCAGATCCTCAAATTGATGCAGGAGCTGAAGCAGCGCTTCCACCTCACCTACCTGTTCATCGCCCACAACCTGGCGGTGGTGGAATACGTGAGCCAGCGCGTCGCCGTGATGTACGTGGGGAAGATCGTGGAGCTCGGCGACACCGACGAGATCTTCTTCCGCCCCCAGCACCCCTACACCGAGGCGCTGCTCTCCGCGGTGCCCAAGACCGAGCCCGAATCGCGCCACGAGAGACGGCGCATCGTGCTCACGGGCGATGTCGCCGATCCGGCCAACCCGCCCGCGGGCTGCTACTTCCATCCGCGCTGCCCGTACGCCGAGGAGATCTGCAGGCGCGAGGAGCCGCCACTCGTGAACCGCGGCGACCAGGCGGAACGCCCGCACTTCGTCGCCTGCCACTTCGCCGACAGCCTGTCGCTCGCCGGCATCAAGCGGGCGCAGCGCCGCACCCGGTACACGGTCGGACAGGACACGGCCGGAACCTGAAGCGCGCAGGCCGGCCGGACCGGTCAGTGCGCAGCCGCGAAGCGGAAGCTGTACAGCTCCGCGTCCCGGAGATGGAAGCGCAACGACACGGGCGTGTCCCGCAGCGCCCCCAGCGACCTGCCGCCGCGCCAGCGCACGACGTGGCGCACGCTGTCCGTGCTGATCGGGACGCACTCGCTGCTGCCGAACCCGGCCACGGCCGCGCCGTCGAGGTCCAGCACCTCCACCTTCACAAGGCCGCCGCGGGTACCGGCGTTCGCCACCAGATCGTCGCCGGCGACGACCAGTGGCCTGGTGGTGAGCGTTCCGCCATCGGCGCCGGCATCGAGCGAGACGAACCCGTCCAGGCGCAGCCGGCCCAGGCCCAGCGCCCCACCCCGTCGCGGCTCGTCGCTGCCCCACACCTCCTTGTACCAGTAGGAACCGTGGTCTCCGTCGTGCCCGTCGTAGTAGATCCACACCTCGTCGCCGACCACGAGCGGCCGGCCGGCGGCGTGGATGTAGCCGCAGTCGAAGCTCTCCTGGGGGCCGATCGGGATCAGCGGCATGCGGCTGAAGGCGCGCTCCCAGGCGACGCCGTCGCGGCTGTGCACCAGTTGCCCGTGGATGCCGCCGTAGTTGGTGCCGCCGGGCACCTTGCCGGTGACCCGGAACACCCACAGCACGCCCAGGTACATCCCGGCGTAGGGGAACCCGCACAGTCCGTAGAACTCGGTGTGGTGCCCGGGCCGGCCCAGGGTCCAGCCCTCGTCCGCCTCGTCAGGGGCCAGGATCAGTTGCGGGTCGCTCCAATGGATGAAGTCGGGGCTGGTGCCGCGGCCGACCAGCCGGCGGCGGTGGCCCTCGTACTCGTCGTGAACCTTGGCGAAGCTGACGTACTGTCGCGCGCGCTCGTCGTAGATGGTGGGCGCCACGTCGCCGGTGATGGGCCACACCGGGTTGCCGGGCGCATCGGTCCAGTGGATTCCGTCGGGCGAGAAGGCGGCCTGGTAGCCGCCGGTGACCCAGGCCAGCATCTTGTAGCGCCGCCGCTCGTCCGGCTCCTGGTCGGGGCCGGTGTGCACCACGCCCTGCAGCCAGCGCCCGCTGTCGATCGCGTTGCTGGGCTGCGACCCGCCGCATTCGATCAGCCCGAGATCGGGCTTGTCCCAGTTGACCCCGTCGGGGGAGGTGGCGTAGCAGGAGCGGATCTCGAACCGGGATTTCATTCCCGGGCTGGCGCGGGCGTCCTGGTTGTCGCCGCACAGGTACCAGGTCTTGAAGCGTTGCTCCGCCTCGTCCCAGAGCACGCTGGTGTACTCGATCGAGGTCCCCTCGCAGGGCAGCTCGGGGCGCAGCACCGGGTTGGCCGGGTCCTTCTCCACCGCGTGCAGGCGCCGGGTGAGCCGCTCGGTCGCGGCGACCACGTGGTCGTCCACGAAGAGCTGCGACACCTCGCCCACGTGCAGGATGTCGGTCGCTTCGGGTCTCGGCATGTTCTTCCCTCCTGTGTCTACACGGCCGTATAGGGATCCGCCGCGTCCCGCAGGCCGTCGCCCACGAAGTTGAACGCCAGGATCGCGACGATCACGAAGATGCTCGGCGTCAGCAGCCACGGGGCGTTGGCCAGCACCCGGATGTGCTGCGCTTCCTTGAGCAGCACGCCCCAGCTGATCGCCGGCGGCTGCAGCCCCAGCCCGATGAAGCTGAGCGCGGTCTCGCCGATGATCATGCCCGGGATCGACAGGGTGAGCGAGGCGATGACGTAGCTGTAGAACGACGGCAGCAGATGGCGCGCGATGATGCGTCCTCTGCTGCAGCCGTTCAGCCGCGCCGCCTGCACGAAGTCTTCTTCCTTCAGCGACAGGAAGCGCCCCCGCACCACGCGCGCAAGGTCCGTCCAGCCGACCAGCGAAAGGATGATCACGATGCCGAAGTAGACCTTGATGATCGACCAGTACGGCGGCAGCGCCAGGCTCAGCGCCATCCACAGCGGCAGCGTCGGGATCGAGCGAATGAACTCGATGACTCGCTGGATGGTCATGTCCGCCAAGCCTCCGAAGTAGCCGGAGACGCCGCCGATCAGGATGCCCAGCACGAAGCTGATGGCGATGCCGACCAGCCCGATGGTGAGTGAGATTCTGCCGCCATAGATGACGCGGGTCAGCAGGTCGCGCCCCATCCTGTCGGCGCCGAGCAGGAACAGGGTTCCTTCCTTTACCCCGAACAGATGAAGGTGCGATTCGAACAGGCCCCACATCCGGTACCGATCGCCTCTCACGAACAGTGCCAGCGGATGCCTGGCCGAGGTATCGACCTCGAACACCAGCGCCATGCGTATCGGATCGACCTCGGACTTCAAGCCGTACACGAAGGGCCGCAGGTGCAGGCGACCCTGCTCGTCGATGAAGCGCAGCCGCTGCGGAGGAGCGTGCAGATATTTCGCGTCGTTGTGGTAGGGCTCGTACGGCGCCACGAACTCGGCGAAGAGCACCACCAGGTAGAAAATTCCCAGAATCACCAGGGCGACGACGGCCATCCTGTGGCGCATGAAGCGCCAGATAGTGAGCTGCCACTGGGACGCGACGACGTAGCGCTGATCGCGCGTCTGCCGCGTCTTTCGACGGCCTTGCCGTGCTTCCATGACCATCCCGATTTACACGGCTCCGCGCACTCTCGGATCCAGAAACGCCAGCAGGATGTCCGAGAGCAGCGTGCCGATCACGGTCAGGACGCTGAGCACGAAGACGATGCTTCCCGCCAGGAACATGTCCTGGAACCGCAGGGATGTGAGGAATATGGGGGCCAGCGTCGGAATCCCCAGCACCATCGAAGTGAGCAGCTCGCCGCTCACCAGCGTCGGCAGCGTCCAGCCGAGCGTGCTGATCGCCGGGTTGATCGCGATGCGGAACGGGTACTTGTATACCATCCTCTGCTCCGACAGGCCCTTGGAGCGTGCCACCATCACGTACTGCTTGTTGAGCTCGTCGAGCAGGTTCGCCCGAATCGTGCGAATCAGAAACGCCGTGCCGGCCGTGCCCACGATCAGGGCCGGCATCCAGACGTGCTTGAGCAGATCCAGCAGCTTCGCCAAGCTCCACGGAGCGAGTTGATACTCCGACGAGAACAAGCCCACGGCCACGTTTCCGGAGAGCTGATAGTAGCCCCAGAGGAGCACCAGGGCGAACAGGAAGTTGGGTATGGCAAGCCCCAGGAAACCGATGACGGTGAAGACGTAGTCGCGCACCGAGTACTGGTGAATGGCCGAGATCATCCCCACCGGAAGCCCGATCAGGTAGACGATGATCAGGGCCGCAAACGAGATGGTAACGCTCCACGGCAGACGTTCGAGGATGAGCTCCGTCACCGGCCGGTTGTAGACCATGGAGAATCCCATGTTGCCGCGGAGCATGCTGCGCAGCCACTTGAGGTACTGCACGGAGAGCGGCTGATCCAGGCCCCAGCGCACCCGCAACGCCTGCGCCTGGTCGTCGGCCACCTGTTCGCCGCGGGATTCGAGCTGGCCGATGTAGACGGTCAGGAAGTCGCCCGGCGGCGCCTGGATGACGAGGAAGGCGACGATGGACACCGCCAGCAGCGTGGGAATGATGATCAGGACGCGCCGCAGGACGTAAACCAGCATCCTCGACCATGGTTTCGGGGCAGCAACTCACTGTCAACGGACGCGCGGCTCTCGGCATTGCAGGAGTTGATCTGCGTGCGCAATTGTGCCCATGATATGGGACGCAATTGTGATGCAGAGAGGAAGATGCGATGAAGTTCGTTTCGGTCCGTGAGCTTCGCAGCCGTACGTCGCAGCTCTGGCGAGACCTTGCGCAGGAACGGGATCTGGTCGTGACGAATCATGGCAAGCCGATCGCGATCCTGAGCGCCACGGATGAGGACACGTTGGAGCGCTCGCTTGCCGAGATCCGGCGGCACCGGGCTCGCGACGCGCTGAGCCGGATTCAGCGGGATGCGGCACGACGCGGTCTCGACCGGCTGTCGATCGAGGAGATCGACGCTGAGATCCAGGCCACGCGCAGACGCCGGGACTCGGCTTGAGGATCGTACTCGACACCAACGTCCTGGTGGCGGGATTCATCTCACCGAGCGGTCCGCCCGGCGCGATTCTTCGGTCCATTCTGGCCGGCAGGGTCACGGTCTGCTTCGATGAGCGCATCCTGGCGGAGTATCGGGACGTGTTGACACGGAGCAGCTTCGCCTTCGACGGAGACCGCGTGGCCGAGGTGCTGGACCTCGTCGAAGCGACCGGCGAGCCCGTGTTGGCGGAGGACCTCGGAATCGCGCTACCGGACGCCGCGGACGCGATGTTCGTCGAGGTGGCGACCGCTGCCGGCGCCGACTGTCTGGTGACCGGCAACCGGAGGCACTTTCCGGCCGAGCAGCTTCCGGGTATGCGCGTGTTGCTCCCACGCGAGTTCCTGGACCACGTCCGGGACTCACGGCGCCGTCCCTCGACCTGACCGCGCATCGCCGGCGACGCCGAGGTAGTGGGTCGCTTCGAATCTCAGTCCGTGCGGCCGGCCTGGAGCTCCGACGGTGCAGATTCAACCAGACGCATTACCCGAGCCCGTTGCGGACGACCCCGTTGCGGACGACGTAGCGCTGCACGGCTGCGCGCGCCCTCGTCGTCGCACGCCTCGGCCAACTGGCGCCTCGGCCAACTGGCGCCTCGGTCAACTGGCAGAGTGCGAGCTCCCGCATCCTCGGCGTGACGATGTACGGACCGACGTGGGCGAGTTCGTGGGTGCAACCTCTTTCCGTGTCGTCCTCATGCCCGCCGCAGCGGCGGGCGATCGTTCACGCCGAGGTGATCGGCCAGAGACCGGAGCACCTGGGCCGTTTCGTCCTGTCGCTTGACGACGGTTTCAACGGACCGCGCCAGCGACAGGACGTTCCGGTCAACAGCGTCGAGCCGGCTCTCCACGCCGTCGAATCGCCGGTCCACGCCGTCGAGTCGCCCGTCGATGGCGTCGAGTCGCCGGTCCACGCCGTCGAGTCGCCCGTCGATGGCGTCGAACCTCTGGTCCATGCCGTCGAGTCGCCCGTCGATGGCGTCGAACCTCTGGTCCATGCCGTCGAGTCGCCCGTCGATGGCGTCGAGTCGCCGGTCCACGCCGTCGAGTCGCCCGTCGATGGCGTCGAACCGCCGGCCCATGCCGTCGAGTCGCCCGTCGATGGCGTCGAACCTCCGGTCCATGCCGTCGAGTCGCTCGTCGGTGGCGTCGAACCGCCGGTCCATGCCGTCGAGTCGCCCGTCGATGGCGTCGAACCGCCGGCCCATATCGTCGCGCAGCTTCTGCAGTTCGATAGCGATGATGCCCGGTGTTGCGTCGCTCATGGTCCCCTCCGCGTCGCGTCGGGCTTCCGTGCCGGCGACCGTTCCGGATGCCGGACGACGGGCACCTGGTCCTTGTCGTTCGGCATCTCCCCCGCAGCGACATCCGGAACGAACCGAGCGAGCTCGTTCACGTCACGTGGCCGCGGCGGTCGCTCGGTTCGCCTCACGATTCCGGACCGTACGTGTACCTGTGCGGGACTGTCAACCGCAACAGACCGCCGCGTAACAGCCACGCACCGCGACGGTGGAGCCGTACCGCGTGATCCCGGCCTTCGCGGCGCTCGGCTCCCGCGACCGCTGAGCCAACCACAAATTGTTAGTCATGGGATCTATGGGGCAGCACAGACTATTAGTTTAGCGCCTTGGAAAAACCGACTATTCGTAGAATATACCAGATAGAACCAACCGCAAATAGTCGTTCTCCTTTTTGGAAAATTGGTGGGAATAGATGGTTGACACCGGGGCAGCGCGGCAGGTAAGTCCTCGGTCCGCGGACCCACGCGCGACAAGCGCAGGCGCAGTCATAGTCATCATGCAAAGTGGATCTACCGGCCCGTACCCCGGAGCCCCTGACGTGAGCCGGCGACCACCATGGCGCCGCGCGGCGGCGCTCCTCGCGCTGGCGGCCGCATTCGCAGCGGCCGTCCAGACTCCGGCGGCGGCGCAGTCGAGCCCCAAGATCACGATCAGTGGCCCCGCCGTGACCAGCGTCGGCTTCTGGGTCACCATCACCGCCGACCAGCCCGTCCAGTGGAACTGGCCCGAGCTTTGGGCCGAGCGAAGGATAGCCGTCAAGGGCGGGACAGCCACGATTTTCGACAGCCGGACCAACAAGCTGTTCTACGTCTACATTTCTCTCGATAAGGATGCCGAAGAGGTAAGGGTCAAGCACCCGTTCTCAGGACTGATCGGCCTCAACCGGCGTTTCGCCCTGGCGTCCAACGAGATCACGGTCCGCATCGACCGCGTTGGCCCGACCGTCACCAAGGTCACGTCTCGATGGAGCCTGGCGCACCCGGTCCCCCGGGTCACGTACGAATTCAGCGAGGAGATCACGAAGCCGAAGAGCGACGCCTGGTCGTGCACGGCGCTCATGGGCAGTACGTCGGTCAGGTGCCTCATGTCGCAGAGTCCCACCAAGGTTTCGGCAACCACGTGGCACGTCTGGCCGAAAGCGTCGGGGGGCGTCGACCCCGACTCGATCACCGTCACTCTCGACCTGTCCCGCATCCAGGACCCGGCCGTCAACTTCGGCAGCGGCACTCACCAGACCAAGATAGAGCCCGACAACACGCCGCCCAAGCCGAAACTCCGGGTCCTCTACCAGCGGGATGGCATCAACATAAGCGCCGTTCAGAACGGCATCGTCAATGGGGATTTCGCGGTAGCGGTCGACGAGTCCGAAGCGGATCTGGCCGGCATCACGGCCCGCGCTCTCTTCCCCACCAATGGCCGGGTCGTCTTCCGATCGCAAAACGATGAAGAGAACCTCGTGGAATTCACGATCCGGCCGCTGCACAGCGGGCCGGTGACGGTCCTCGTGCTGAAGGACCGGTACCGCGACCCGAGCGGGAACCTGAACGAGGTATCGAACAAAGTGACGGTGACCGCCCGTCTCCGCAATGCCCAGCCCGCGTTCCCGCAGGACACCGTCACCTACTCGGTGCCCGAGGGCCGGCCGGCGAACACGCTCGTCGCCACCCTGCCCGCCGCCAGCGACGCGGACAGGGTGTTTCGCTACGACGACGCCGGCGGCGGCAGCTTCTTCCTCGTTGAGGTCCCCCGCGACACGCTGACCTACGCCGTGGCGAAAGGCGCACGCGACGCCGCTTCGTTCACCTTCGACCCCGCGACCCGGCGGCTCACCCTCAAGCCGGCGCCCGACTACGAGACGGCGCCGCTGACAGACGGGGAGAGGCAGTACCAGGTCAAGATCACCGTGAGCGACGGCACGGGGGCGGACGGCAGCGAGGACAGCAAGGCCGACGACGAGCTGGACGTCAGCGTCAGAATCACGAACGTCGACGAGCCGGGGAAGGTCGTCCTGGCGCGGGTGCCGCAGGTGGGAGAGCCCCTGGAGGCGGTGCTCACCGACCCCGACGGCATCATCGACAGCACGGTGTCGTGGCACTGGGTGCGGTCGTACCACGGGACCTGGTGGCGCGGCATTCCGGGCGCCAATACCAACCCGTACACGCCCGACCGCCACTCCCAGAACTGGTTCGTGGAGGCGCGGGTGGACTACACCGACGAGCACGGCCCGAACAAGCGTGCGACCGGGCACCGCCGGGAGGGGCAGGGCGGCGGCGACCGGGTGCTGCCGCCGCGCCCCGCGAAACCCTCCGGGGTGAAGGCCGTGCCCGGCGACGGCGAGATTCGACTCACCTGGAGCAACCCCCGGAACGGAAACATCAGCGGCTACGAAGTCCGCCGCAGGGAGGCGGCCGAGGAGGAGTGGGGGGACTGGACGGCGATTGCGTCGAGCAACGCGTCCACCACCGGGCACACGGTGAGCGGGCTCGTCAACCACACGCGGTACGCGTTCGAGCTCCGGGCGCTGAGCACCCGGCTCGGCACCGGGGACCCCTCGGACCCGGTCGAGGCGGCGCCTCTGCCGGCGGACCAGGTGCGGGGCGTGAAGGTCGTGCCGCAGCTCGAGCGGCTCTCGCTGACGTGGGAGCGGGTGGCGGGGGCGAGCGGCTACACGGTGCAGTGGAAATCGGGCGGCGAGGCGTTCGCCGCCGCGCGCGAGCACACGCTCTCCGGCGAGGCGGCGACGCGCTACACGATTCCGCGCCTGCGGGGACTGGTCACCTACACGGTGCGGGTGATCGCCACCAAGGCGGGCGCGTCCGACGGCCCGCCGTCGGACACGGCGACCGGCGCACCGCTGGCGCCGGCGCTGTCGATCACCTCCCCGCGCGTGGACGAAGGCGACAGCGGCACCGTGCCGCTGACCTGGACGGTGCGTCTGAGGCCGGCGAGCCTGCACGAGGTCCAGGTGCGGTACGCGGACGCCGGGACCGGCACCGCGACCGAGGGGACGGACTACGCGGAGGCGACCGGCGTCCTGACCTTCGCCGCCGGCGACACGGTCAAGACGTTCGCCGTGCAGGTGAACGGCGACACGGTGCCGGAGCCGGACGAGACCGTCACGATGCGGCTGTCGAACGCGGTCAACGCCAGCATCGCCGCCGCCGACGGCACCGGCACCATCGCCGACGACGACATGCACCCGCCGAAGGCGCCGGCCGGCCTCGCCGCGACGCCGGGAAACGGATCGGTCACGCTGCGCTGGACCGGCCCCGCCGACGACACCGTCACGAAGTGGCAGGTCCGGCGCGACGCGGGCGCGTGGACGGACGTGCCGGGAAGCGGCGCCGGCACCCGCTCGCACCGCGTGGACCGGCTGACCAACGGCGTGCAGTACCGGCTCAACGTGCGCGCCGTGAACGCGGTCGGGCCCGGCCCGCCGAGGCAGGTGAAGGCGACCCCGGTGGGGGCGTCCCCGGCAGCGCATACCGTGCGCGCCAGCGAGACCTTCGTTCCCCGCGAGAACAACATGGCGCTCGCCGCCGGCAGCAAATTCCGGCTGCTGTTCGTCACCTCCACCGGTCGTTCGGCGGACTCGCCGCACGTCCGCGACTACAACCGCTTCGTGCAGGCGGCGGCGGCGCGCACCGATGCGCTGTCGAGCTTCAGCGGCGAGTTCCGCGCCCTCATCTCCACCGAGACCGTCGACGCCCGCGACAATTCGGCCACCACCGGAACGGGCGTGCCGGTGTACTGGATGAACGGGGAGAAGGCCGCCGACGGCGCGTCCGCGCTGTACGGCACCGCCGGCTCGCGCGCGGGCCGCG
The DNA here is from genome assembly GCA_964291595.2 of Spirochaetia bacterium. Lineage (GTDB taxonomy): Bacteria > Spirochaetota > Spirochaetia > SZUA-6 > Bin103 > CATQHW01. The sequence continues at coordinate 299,842 of OZ219914.1, forward strand.
ACGAGTCCGGCAACGCGGTCGCCGCAACCCGGAGGATATGGACGGGATCGGGCGCCGACGGAACGAAGCAGGCGAATTTCTGGGCCGGAGCGCGGCGGCCCACGGTCACCGAGCTGAAGGCCGGGACTTCGATACTCGCACACGCGCGTGCCTCCTCGAGTGAGGCCCGCCGCACGAACGCGCTGCTCGGCATCTCGCCGGTGCTCACCGTCGGGAACCCTGTCCTGCAGCTCGGCTGGCCGCTGAACGTGAAGGCGGCGCCGGGCCCCGGGTCGCTCACGGTGACGTGGGACGCGGTCTCCTCGGCGACCGGCTACAAGGTGCAGTGGAAGTCGGGCGGGGACGGCTACGGCCCCGAGCGCCAGGCCTCCGGCATCACCGCGACGAACTACACCATCCCCGGCCTGGCCGCGGGCACCACGTACCAGGTGCGGGTGTTCGCGACCGCGGCGGACTACCCCGACAGCCGGCCGAGGGGGGCGTCCGGCACGCCGACGGAGCCGCCGCCGGCCAGGGTGGCGAACGTGCGCGCGACGCCGGGGGTGGGCGAGCTGGTGGTGACGTGGGACGCGGTGGCCGGGGCGGGCGGCTACAAGGTGGAGTGGAAGTCGGGCGGCGAGAGCTACGGCGACACGCGCCGGCGCACCGTCGCGGAGGGGACGACCACGCGCGACGTCGTCCCCGGCCTGACCCCCGGCACCGCGTACACCGTGCGGGTCATCGCCACCAAGGCGGACGCGCCCGACGGGCCGCCGTCGGCCGAGGCCACGGGCACGCCGACAGCGCTCGGCCGCGTCGCCGGCGTGAGCCTGGAGCCGGGGGCCGGGGAGCTGGTGGTGACGTGGGACGCGGTGGCCGGGGCGGGCGGCTACAAGGTGGAGTGGAAGTCGGGCGGCGAGAGCTACGGCGGCACGCGCCGGCGCACGGTCGCGGAGGGGACGACCACGCGCGACGTCATCCCCGCCCTGACGCCGACCGCCGCGTACACGGTCCGGGTCATCGCGACGAAGACGCAGGTGCCCGACGGGCCGCCGTCGGCCGAGGCCACGGCCACGCTGCCGGCGCTCAGCGCGATCCCGCCGAAGCTGACCGTGACCGGCGTCCCGAGCCGGATTTCGGCCACCACCGGCCTGACGGTGACGTTCACCTTCGACGAGGCGGTGAGCGGATTCACGGCCGGCGACGTGACGGTGACCCGCGGGACGCTGTCGGGCTTCACCGAGAAGACCGCGGGTACGGTGTGGACGGCGACCGTCACCCCGGACGGCTACGGCGACCTCGTGGTGACGGTGGCCGCAGGGGCGGCGACCGACGGCGACGGCAACGCCGGGCCGGTGGCGGCGGTCACGCGGACCGTCGGCCTACGACGACGCCGCGCCGACGCTCACCGTGGCGGGCGTGCCGGCGAGCATCGACGGCCGCCGGGCGCTGGCCGTGTCGTTCGCCTTCTCCGAGCCGGTGACCGGCTTCACCGCCGCCGACGTCACGGTGACCAACGGGGCGCTGTCGGGGCTCGCAGCGGACGCGGCGAAGCGGGTATGGACCGCGACGGTGACCTCCGATGGCAAGGGTGACCTCGCCGTATCGGTGGCCAAGGACTCGGTCGCGGACGGCCACGGCAACCTCGGACCCCCCGCCGCGGTACGCGCCGTCGCGGCTTCGCGCCCGACGCCGCCCACGGCCGTCATCACGGGGATGCCGGCGGTGATCAAGATCAGCAGCCAGACGGAACAGGTGTGTGCGACCGTCGTCTTCTCCGAGCCGGTGACCGGGCTTGAACACGATGACTTCTCGCTATCCGGCGCCTCTCTGGCCAGCCTCGACCCGGACACGACGAGGCCGGCGAACACGGCGTGGACGTACTGCAGCCACGTGCAGCCCGCGCGGGGACTTCACTCTGACGTTGGAAGCCAACACCGTGACTGACCGCAACGGCAACCTCGGGCCGCCCGCCAAGGTGAGCGCCTCCACGGTCCACGACGCCGACGCGCCGCTGCTGACCATCGGCGGGGTGCCGGAGCGGATCAACACCACCGCCGCGCTGGCGGTCACCTTCACCTTCGACGAGGCGGTGAGCGGCTTCGCGGCCGGCGACGTGACGGTCGCCAACGGCGCGCTCGGCGCGCTCGCCGTCACGGCGCGGGGCAGGGCCTGGAAGGCGACGGTCACCCCCGACGGTTCCGGGGACCTCACGGTCACGGTGGCCAAGGACGCGGTTACCGACGGCGGCGGTACCGCCGGCCCGGCGGCGGCGGTGAGCGCCACCGCGGTCTATGACGGCGACGCGCCGGAACTGGAGATCGGCGGGGTGCCTCCGCGGATCACGAGCACGGCTCCGCTGACGGCGTCGTTCACGTTCGACGAGCCGGTGACGGACTTCCGCGCCAACGACCTCACGGTGGAAAACGGCGAGCTTTCGGGCTTCGCCGCGGCCGTCGCCGGCACGAAGTGGACGGCGACGGTGACGCCGGACGGAGGCGGCGACGTGACGGTGGGAGCCCGCGCCGGCGCGGCCGTCGACCGGCAGGGCAACCGCGGCCCGGAGGCGGCAGTCATGCGGAGGGTGAGATTCGACGCGACGCGGCCCGGGCTCACCATCCAGCTTCCGGAGAAGATCGGCGCCGCCACGACGGAGGTGCAGGCGGAGTTCCTGTTCACGGAGTTCGTGAAGGGCTTCGATAAATCCGACGTCGAGGTGACCGGCGGTTCGGTCGGGACGGTCGTGTCGGCGAGCACCGGCGAGGTGGTGTTCGCGAGCACCCAGTTCGTGGCGCCCGTCACGCCCGACGGGAGCGGCAATCTGGAAGTGACGGTGAAGGCGCACTCGGTCGCCGACTTCTTCGACCTCACCGGGCCGAAAGCGCCGGTGCGCGCCCGCTCGGAATTCGACGACACGGTGCCGACGGTGACCATCGGCGGGGTGCCGGAGCGAATCAACACCACCGCCGCGCTGTCGGTCACCTTCACCTTCAGACGAGGCGGTGACCGGCTTCACCGCCGCCGACGTGACGGTGACCAACGGGACGCTCTCCGGGTTCGCGAGCGACGCCGACGCGGCGGCGGACACGGTGTGGACGGCGACGGTGACGCCGGACGGCACGGGCGACCTGACGGTGGAGGTGGCCGCGGACGCGGTCGCCGACGCCTACGGCAACGCCGGACCGGCGCAGTCGGCGAGCGAGACGGCGACCTGGGACGCGACCCGGCCCAAGGTGACCATCGCCGGGCATCCGGAGTCGTTCACCTTCCCGGCCGCACTGTCGATGACGTTCACGTTCGACGAGGCGGTGACCGGCTTCGCCGCCGCCGACGTGACGGTGACCAACGGGACGCTCTCCGGGTTCGCGAACGACGCCGGCGCGGCGGCGGACACGGTGTGGACGGCGACGGTGAAGCCGGACGGCACGGGCGACCTGACGGTGGAGGTGGCCGCGGACGCGGTCGCCGACGGCCACGGCAACACCGGTCCCGAGACCGACGCTGCCGTGACCGCGACGTACGTCGCCCCGGTGTACGACCTGCGAGTGGCGACCGACGTGGAGGCGTTGCGGGCGTCGTGGGACGAGATCGCCGGGGCGGACAAGTACCGGGTGCAGTGGAAGTCGGGGACGCAGGCATGGAGCACGAGCGAGCGCCGACACGAGATCGACGCGCCCGAGACGACCTACCTGATCGAAAGCCTGTCCGCAGGCACGCGCTACGCCGTGCGGGTCACGGCCACGAAGTCGGGTGCCGACGACGCCGAGCCGTCGGCGGAGGTCGAAGGCGTGCCGGTGTCGAATCTCGTCCCCGCCTTCCTGGAGGGCGAGACCGCCCGCCGCGAGGTGGCCGAGGACGCCGCGGCCGGCGACGACGTCGGGCTGGCGGTCACGGCCGCCGACAGCGAGGGCGAGACGTTGACCTACGCGCTGTCGGGGACCGGCCACGAGAACTTCGCCATCGACGGCAGCGGCCAGATCACGGTCGCCTCCGGCGCGACGCTGGATTACGAGACCGTATCGAGCTACACGCTGACCGCCGCCGTTCACGACGGCAAGGACGACGCGAACGCCGTCGAGGGCACGCCGAGCGTCGACGACAGCATCGAGGTCACCATCACGGTGACCAACGTCGATGAGGCGGGGTCGGTGACGTTCGGGGCGGAGACGCCGGAGCTGGGGGTGGCGTTCACGGCGAGCGTGGAGGACCCCGACGGCAGCGTGAGCGCGGTGACCTGGCAGTGGTCGCGGACGGACTCGCGGGGCGTCACTGCGGAGATCTCCGGGGCGACGTCGGCGTCGTACACGCCGGTCGCGAGCGACGTGGGCACGTGGCTGGTGGCGACCGCGAGCTACACCGACGGGCACGGCTCGGGCAAGAGCGCGAGCGCGGAGTCGGAGAACGCGACGACGGCACGGGCGCCGGCGAAGCCGACGGGCCTCACGGCGACGGCGGAGAACGAGCAGGTACGGCTTGCCTGGGCCGACCCGAACGACGCCACCATCACCGGGTACCAGTACCGGCAGAAGGCCGGCGGCGGGAACTACGGCGCCTGGACGGACATCCCGGACAGCGCGGCGGGGGAGGCGAACGCGACCTCGTACACGGTGAAGAGGCTGAAGAACGGGACGGCGTACACCTTCCGCATCCGGGCGGTGAACGCCGCGGGCAACGGCCCGCCGTCGGACGAGGCGGGGCCGGCGACGCCGACGAGCAGCGCCGCCACGACGTTCTGGTCCGCGACGCTGACCGTGGACGAAGCTAACGAATACTACGGCTGCGACAACGAAGACGAAGATCAGGCCGATTGCTCAGATTCGAGCGTCCTCTCGAACGATGAGTTCGTGCATGACGGCACCACCTATACCGTCGGCCGCTTCTATTGGTCCGAGGTTGATCAGGAGCTCGTTCTCGCCTTCGACGGCAAGACCGGCGCCGCGGCCAAGGCCGCCCTCGGTTCGCTGACGCTGCACCTTGGCAGTCATTCGCTGGCCGTGAGCGCCGCCTCGGCAAGCAGCACCGCGCTCGTTTGGAACTTCAACCCAAGCCCGGCCTGGAGCGACGGGGACAAGGTGACGGTGCGGCTGAGGATGCCCGCGACCAGGGCCGACACCACGGCGCCGACGGTGACGGCCGGCTCGACCGGGTACTACGGCGACGCGGCGCTCCAGAACGCACTCACGGGGCCGCTCAAGGCCGGGGCGGACGTCTACACGAAGGTGACGTTCTCGGAGGACATGAAGCACGTGAAGAGCGACAGGGCGACCGCGCGGCCGGAGCTCTTCTACCGCATCGGGGGGACGGACGCCCGGTACCACGTCCTGGACCACGGCGACACGCTGGCGAGCGGGGACTGCAAGCCGAACGACGCGAGCGAGACCGACGAGTACGTGTGCCGCTACACGGTGGGCGGGTCGGACAACGGGGCGTTCACGGTGAAGGCGGGCACGAACAGCGCGGACAAGGCGGACAACGCGCTGGCCGCCGCCTACACCCACGCGACGACGCTCACGCTCGACACCACGGCGCCGGCGGCGCCGGTCGACCTGGCCGCCACCGCGGGCAATGCCCAGGTGCGGCTCACGTGGAGCGACCCCTCGCCTGAGGACGCGAGCATCGCGAAGTGGCAGGTCCGGCAGAAGAGCACGGGCAGCTACGGCAAGTGGCAGGACGTCTCGGGCGGCGCCAAGGCGCGGGCGCACACCGTGACGAGCCTCCGGAACGGCACCGCCTACACGTTCGAGGTCCGCGCGGTGGACACGGCGGCCAACGAGGGCGAGGCGGGCGCCGCGGGTCCGGCGACGCCGGCCGCGCCCCCCATGGGTCCCACCGTCTGGTCGGCCACGCTGACGGTGAGCGAATCTGGAGAGTTCTACGGCTGCGACAACACGGATCAAGATCAGGACGACTGCTCGGATTCGGCCGTCCTTTCCGATGATGACTTCACGTACGGGGGCACGACCTATTCGGTAAACGGTCTGTATTGGCAAGAAGACATTGATCTCTTGTTGCTCGATTTTGGCCTTTCCGTCCAAGAGACCCGCGCTGCACGGGCTGCGCTCGGCGCGCTGACGCTGAACGTGGACGGCGACGCGCTTGCCTTCAGCGACTCCACGCATCAGGCCGGTACCAAGGAAATCTCCTGGCTGTTCGATCCGACGACGGACTGGACCGACGGACTGAGGGTGTCGTTGAGCCTGACCGGGCCCGCCACCGGGCCCGTGGTGACGGGCGCGCTGGAGGTCACGTCCGACCCGGGCAGCGACGACACCTACATCAGGGGCGATTCGCTGGCGGTCACGGTGACCTTCGACAAGGCGATCGTGGTGACCGGGACGCCGCAGTTGACGATCAAGGTGGGCAGCGCGGACCGGACGGCCTCGTGCGCGGCGCACGGGAGCGACGACACGAAGCTGGTGTGCACCTACACCGTGGCGGCGGGCGACGAGGACGCCGACGGGGTGAGCGTGGCGGCGAACCAGCTCTCGCTGCCGTCGGGCGCCTCGATCAAGGACGCCTCGGACGTCGACGCGACGCTGATCCACGACGCGCTCGCCGCGCAGAGCGGCCACAAGGTGGACACGACGGTCCCCACCATCCCCGCCGCGCCCTCCATCACGTCCGACCCGGGCGACGACGACACCTACGCGGCGGGAGACGAGATCGAGATCACCGTCACGTTCAGCGAGCCGGTGACCGTCACGGGCACCCCCCGGCTGACGCTGGCGGTCGGCGACGGCACGCCGCGGGCGGCATACCAGAGCGGTTCCGGCACGGCCGCGCTGATCTTCTCCTACACCGTGGCGGCGGGCGACGAGGACACCGACGGCATCGCCATCGGGGAGGACGCGATCTCGCTGGCGCCGTCCGTCACCATCGCGGATGGCCATGGACACAACGCCAATACCGCCCACGGCGCCCTCGCCGCGCAGAGCGGGCACAAGGTGGACGGCGTGAAGCCGGCCAAACCGTCCGCGCTCGCGCTCGCCACGGGCACGACCAGCCCGGGCACCGACGCCACGCCCGAGATCGAGGTCACGGTGACCGAGCAGGGCGGCAAGGTCAGGCTGTACTACGAGAGCGATTGCCTCGCCGATTTCCCGGCGAGCGCGGAGACGGACGTGACGGACACGGAGGCCCCGTTCACGGTCACGGTGACCGCCGGCGAGCTCACCAGCGAGACCACCTACGGGTTCTACGCGCGGCACGCCGACACGGTGGGCAACTGGAGCGACTGTTCCACCGCGAACGCCACATACCAGTACGCCACGGTGCCGACCGTGACGGCCGACTCGACCGGCTACTTCGGCGACACGGCGCTCCAGAACGCACTCACGGGGCCGCTGAAGGCCGGGGCGGACATCTACACGAAGGTGACGTTCTCGGAGGACATGAAGCACGTGAAGGGCGATGATGCGGCGGCGCGGCCGGAGCTCTTCTACCGCATCGGGACGACGGACACGCAGTACGACATCGTCGACAACGGCGACACGCTGGCGAGCGGGGACTGCAAGCCGACCGACACGACCGAGACCGACGAGTACGTGTGTCTCTACACGGTGGGCCCGTCGGACAGCGGGGCGTTCACGGTGAAGGCGGGCACGAACAGCGTGGACGAGGCGGACAACGCGCTGGCCGCCGCCTACACCCACGCGACGACGCTGACGCTGGACACCACCGCGCCGGCCGCGCCGGTCGACCTGGCCGCCGCGGCCGGCAATGCCGAGGTGCGGCTCACGTGGGGCGACCCCTCGCCGGCGGACGCGGGCATCGCCACGTGGCAGGTCCGGCAGAAGAGCACGGGCAGCTACGGCAACTGGCAGGACGTCTCGGGCGGCGCCGCGGCGCGGGCGCACGCCGTGACGAGCCTCGACAACGGCACCGCCTACACCTTCCAGGTGCGCGCGGTGGACACGGCGGCGAACGAGGGCGCGGCGGGCACGGCGGGTCCGGTGACGCCGTCGGCGGTCGGTCCGAGGGTGACCGGCGCGCCGGCGATCACCAGCCAGGCGTACCCACAGGCATACACCACGGGCGACGTCCTGGAGGTGACGGTGACGTTCGACAAGGCGATCGTGGTGACCGGGACGCCGCGGCTGACGATCAAGGTGGGCACGGCGGACAGGACGGCCTCGTGCGCGGCGCACGAGAGCGACAACAGGAAGCTGGTGTGCTCGTACGCGGTGGCGGCCGGCGACGAGGACACCGACGGGGTGAGCGTGGAGGCGAACAAGCTGTCGCTGCCGTCGGGCGCCTCGATCAGGGACGTCTCGGACCTCGACGCGACGCTGACGCACGAGGCGCTGGCCGCCCAGAGCACGTACAAGGTGGACGCGAGGGCGCCGACGGTGACGGGGCTGTCGGTGGCGTCGACGCCGGCGGCGGCGGGCGCCTACGCGGCCGGGGAGACGATCCGGGTGGAGGTCACGTTCAGCGAGGCGCTGGACGTGGCGATTCATTCGGGCGACTCGATCTCGCTGGCGCTGAAGGTGGGCAGCGCGGACAGGACGGCGACGTGTGCGGCGCACGGGAGCGACGACACGAAGCTGGCGTGCTCGTACACGGTGGCGTCGGGCGACGCGGACGCCGGCGGGGTGAGCGTCGACGCCGGCTCGCTGACGCTGGGCGGCAACGCCGCCGTGCAGGACCTGCTGGGCCACGCGGCGGTGCTGAGCCACGGCGGCCTGGCCGCGCAGAGCGGGCACAAGGTGGACACCGCGGCGCCGGGCGTGGAGTTCCCGACCACCGCGCCGCGGGAGGGGACGGCGTCGACCATCAAGCTCACCGACGCCGTGGCGAAGGTGAAGAAGTACGGCGCGGTGGCGGTGGAAGGGACGGCGACCGACGCGACGGGGTGCGACGCCGCCTCGGAGATCGCGACGGACGACCTGACGACGCTGGAGACGCCCGCCGCCGCGCGGGACTTCAGCTACACGCCGGCCGCGGGCTCGGCGGGGCAGAAGGTGTGCGTCTACGCCGAGGACGCGGCGGGCAACGGCGGCGGCTCGCTGTGGACGACGGCGATCGAGGCGGACGCCACGGCGCCGACGGTGACGGCAGGCGCGACGGGCTACTACGGCGACGCGGCGGCCACGACGGCGCTGACGGGGCCGGTCAAGGCCGGGGTGGACATCTACACGAAGGTGACGTTCTCGGAGGACATGAAGCACGTGAAGGGCGACGATGCGGCGGCGCGGCCCGAGCTCTTCTACCGCATCGGGACGACGGACACGCAGTACGACATCCTGGACCACGGCGACACGCTGGCGAGCGGGGACTGCAAGCCGAGCCACGCGAGCGAGACCGACGAGTACGTGTGCCGCTACACGGTGGGCGGGTCGGACAGCGGGGCGTTCACGGTGAAGGTGGGCACGAACAGCGCGGACAAGGCGGACAACGCGCTGGCCGCCGCCTACACCCACGCGACGGCGCTCACGCTGGACACCACGGCGCCGACGGTGACGGCCGGCTCGACCGGGTACTACGGCGACGCGGCGCTGGGCACCGCCCTTTCGGGGCCGCTCAAGTCGGGAACGGACGTCTACACGAAGGTGACGTTCTCGGAAGACATGAAGCACGTGAAGGGCGACGAGGAGGCGGCGCGGCCCGAGCTCTTCCGGCGCCTCGGGACGACGGACACGCAGTACGACATCCTGAACCACGGCGACACGCTGGCGAGCGGGGACTGCAAGCCGAACGAGGCGAGCGACACCGACGTGTACGTGTGCCGCTACACGGTGGGCGGGTCGGACAACGGGGCGTTCACGGTGAAGGCGGGCACGAACAGCGTGGACGAGGCGAACAACGCGCTGGCCGCCGCCTACACCCACTCCGACACGCTCATCCTCGACACCACGGCTCCCGGCATCGAGTTTCCGTCGGGCGTGACGCCGACGGTGGGGACGGCGTCGACGATCACGCTGACGGACGGCGGCGCGAAAGTGGCGAAGTACGCCGTGGTGGAGGTAGCGGGCACGGAGACGGACGCGACCGGCTGCGACGACCCGAGTTCGGGCGGCGACGACTTCTCCACCACCGCGGTCTCTCCGGCCGCTTCGCCGGAGACGGTGTCCTACGAGCCGGTCACGGCGGGCAAGAAGATCTGCGTCTACGCCGAGGACGCGGCGGGCAACAGCGACAGCGAGCTGTGGACGACGGCGATCGCGGCGAAGCCGGTGGTGACGCTGGAGCTGGGGTCGTCGACCATTCAGGAGAGCGGCGCGGGCAACGCGACGGAGGTGAAGGCGCGGCTGGACAAGGCGGCGGGGTCGGAGACGGTGGTGACGCTGTCCGCTGCGCCGGCGGGCACGGTGGTGTTCGGCGCGGCGACGCTCACCATTCCGGCCAACGGCACCGAGAGCCCGACGGTGACGGTGACGGCGGTGGACAACGACGTGGACGCGGCGGACGCGGCGGTGACGGTGTCGGGTGCGGTGAGCGGCACGGCGGTGGCGGGTCCGGCGGACGTGACGCTGACGGTGACCGACGACGACGCGAGCCCGGTGTTCACCGGTAGTCCCGAGACGAGCCGGTCGGTGGCGGAGAACACGGCGGCGACGGCTGCGGTCGGGGCGGCGTTCGCGGCGACCGACGCGGACAGCGGGGACACGGTGAGCTACGCGCTGGAGGGAGTCGACGCGGGGCTGTTCGCGATCGGTGCGAGCGACGGGGTGCTGAAGTTCAAGGCGTCGCCGGACTACGAGAACCCGGGCGACGACGGTTCGGACAACGGCTACGAAGTGACGGTGAAGGCGTCCGACCAGCACGGCAACGCGGTGACGCTCGCGGTGACGGTGACGGTGACGAACGTGGAGGAGGCGGGGTCGGTGACGTTCGGGGCCGAGACGCCGGCGGTGGGGGTGGCGTTCACGGCGAGCGTGGATGATCCCGACGGCAGCGTGAGCGCGGTGAGTTGGCAGTGGTCGCGGTCGGACACGGAGGACGGGACGTATGCGGACCTCTCCGGGGCGACGTCGGCGTCGTACACGCCGGTGGGGGATGACGCGGGCAAGTGGCTGCGTGCGAGCGCGAGCTACACCGACGGGCACGGCTCGGGCAAGAGCGCGGCGGCGCAGGCGTCGAACGCGGTGAGCGACCCGCGCCCGAAGGTGACGCTGGAGCTGGGGTCGTCGACCATCCAGGAGAGCGGCGCGGGCAACGCGACGGAGGTGACGGCGCGGCTGGACAAGGCGGCGGGCTCGGAGACGGTGGTGACGGTGTCAGCGTCGGCGGTGGCGCCCGCGGAGGACGGCGCCTTCAGCCTGAGCGCGAACAAGGTGCTGACCATCGCGGCGAACGCGACGGCGAGCACGGGCACGGTGACCATCACCGCGGTGGACAACGACGTGGACGCGGCCGACGCGGCGGTGACGGTGTCGGGGTCGGTGACGAACACGGCGGTGGCGGGTCCGGCGGACGTGACGCTGACGATCGCCGACGACGATGCGAGCCCGGTGTTCACCGGTAGTCCCGAGACGGCGCGGTCGGTGGCGGAGAACACGGCGGCGACGGCTGCGGTCGGGGCGGCGTTCGCGGCGACCGACGCGGACAGCGGGGACACGGTGAGCTACGCGCTGGAGGGGACCGACGCGGGGCTGTTCGCGATCGGTGCGAGCGACGGGGTGCTGAAGTTCAAGGCGCCGCCGGACTACGAGGCGCCGGGCGACGACGACGGGGACAACGACTACGCGGTGACGGTGAAGGCGTCCGACCAGCACGGCAACGCGGTGACGCTCGCGGTGACGGTGACGGTGACGAACGTGGAGGAGGCGGGGTCGGTGACGTTCGGGGCGGAGACGCCGGCAGTGGGGGTGGCGTTCACGGCCACCCTCGCCGACCCCGACGGCAGCGTGAGCGCGGTGAGTTGGCAGTGGGCGCGGTCGGACACGGAGGACGGGACGTATGCGAACCTCTCCGGGGCGACGTCGGCGTCGTACACGCCGGTGGGGGACGACGCGGGCAAGTGGCTGCGTGCGAGCGCGAGCTACACCGACGGGCACGGCTCGGGCAAGAGCGCGGCGGCGCAGGCGTCGAACGCGGTGAGCGACCCGCGCCCGAAGGTGACGCTGGAGCTGGGGTCGTCGACCATTCAGGAGAGCGGTACGGACAACGCGACGGAGGTGACGGCGCGGCTGGACAAGGCGGCGGGCTCGGAGACGGTGGTGACGGTGTCAGCGTCGGCGGTGGCGCCCGCGGAGGACGGCGCCTTCAGCCTGAGCGCGAACAAGGTGCTGACCATCGCGGCGAACGCGACGGCGAGCACGGGCACGGTGACCATCACCGCGGTGGACAACGACGTGGACGCGGCCGACGCGGCGGTGACGGTGTCGGGGTCGGTGAGCGGCACGGCGGTGGTGGGTCCCGCGGACGTGACGCTGACGATCGCCGACGACGACGCGAGCCCGGTGTTCGCGGCGGGCACGGTGACGGCGCGGTCGGTGGCGGAGAACACGGCGGCGACGGCTGCGGTCGGGGCGGCGTTCGCGGCGACCGACGCGGACAGCGGGGACACGGTGAGCTACGCGCTGGAGGGGACCGACGCGGGGCTGTTCGCGATCGGTGCGAGCGACGGGGTGCTGAAGTTCAAGGCGCCGCCGGACTACGAGGCGCCGGGCGACGACGACGGGGACAACGACTACGCGGTGACGGTGAAGGCGTCCGACCAGCACGGCAACGCGGTGACGCTCGCGGTGACGGTGACGGTGACGAACGTGGAGGAGGCGGGGTCGGTGACGTTCGGGGCCGAGACGCCGGCGGTGGGGGTGGCGTTCACGGCCACCCTCGCCGACCCCGACGGCAGCGTGAGCGCAGTGAGTTGGCAGTGGGCGCGGTCGGACACGGAGGACGGGACGTATACGGACCTCTCCGGGGCGACGTCGGCGTCGTACACGCCGGTGGGGGACGACGCGGGCAAGTGGCTGCGTGCGAGCGCGAGCTACACCGACGGGCACGGCTCGGGCAAGAGCGCGGCGGCGCAGGCGTCGAACGCGGTGAGCGACCCGCGCCCGAAGGTGACGCTGGAGCTGGGATCGTCGACCATTCAGGAGAGCGGTACGGACAACGCGACGACGGTGACGGCGACGCTGGACAAGGCGGCGGGCTCGGAGACGGTGGTGACGGTGTCAGCGTCGGCGGTGGCGCCCGCGGAGGACGGCGCCTTCAGCCTGAGCGCGAACAAGATGCTGACCATCGCGGCGAACGCGACGGCGAGCACGGGCACGGTGACCATCACCGCGGTGGACAACGACGTGGACGCGGCCGACGCGGCGGTGACGGTGTCGGGGTCGGTGAGCGGCACGGCGGTGGCGGGTCCGGCGGACGTGACGCTGACGATCGCCGACGACGACGCGAGCCCGGTGTTCGCGGCGGGCACGGTGACGGCGCGGTCGGTGGCGGAGAACACGGCGGCGACGGCTGCGGTCGGGGCGGCGTTCGCGGCGACCGACGCGGACGCCGGGGACACGGTGAGCTACGCGCTGGAGGGGACCGACGCGGGGCTGTTCGCGATCGGTGCGAGCGACGGGGTGCTGAAGTTCAAGGCGTCGCCGGACTACGAGAACCCGGGCGACGACGGTTCGGACAACGGCTACGAAGTGACGGTGAAGGCGTCCGACCAGCACGGCAACGCGGTGACGCTCGCGGTGACGGTGACGGTGACGAACGTGGAGGAGGCGGGGTCGGTGACGTTCGGGGCCGAGACGCCGGCGGTGGGGGTGGCGTTCACGGCCACCCTCGCCGACCCCGACGGCGGCATCGACGCCCTGACGTGGACGTGGGAGAGCTCGGCGGACCGGAGTACCTGGGCTGCGGCCACCGGCACGGTGAGCAGCAGCGGCGTGGAGTCCTCGTACACGCCGGTCGCGAGCGACGTGGGCAAGTGGCTGCGTGCGAGCGCGGGCTACACCGACGGGCACGGCTCGGGCAAGAGCGCGGCGGCGCAGGCGTCGAACGCGGTGAGCGACCCGCGCCCGAAGGTGACGGGGGCGCTGGCGATCACTTCCGACCCGGGCGACGACGACGTCTACAGCACCGGCGAGGCGCTGAAGGTCACGGTGACCTTCGACAAGGCGATCGTGGTGACCGGGACGCCGCAGTTGACGATCCGGGTGGGCAGCGCGGACAGGACGGCGTCCTGCGCGGCGCATGCGACCGACACCAAGAAGCTGGTGTGCACCTACACGGTGGCGGCCGGCGACGCGGACACCGACGGGGTGAGCGTGGCGGCGAACCAGCTCTCGCTGCCGGCGGGCGCCTCGATCAAGGACGCCTCGGACGTCGCCGCGACGCTGACGCACGACGCGCTCGCGGCGCAGAGCGGCCACAAGGTGGGCGCGCCGACTGTGCCGTCCTCGTGGGGCGTCGGCCTGAGCGTCTCGCCCACCACCCTCAAGGACACCGACTTCACCGGCAGCCCCGGGACCAAGGAAGTCACGCTCACCCTGTCGGGGGAGAACGACGCGGAAGATTCACTAGTCTGGGCGGGTGCTGATCCAGATGGTGGCCTGAACGCGAGGGGCGTGTTCCAGAGAGATGGGATGAGGGGAGATTTTTTTGCCACAACCAAGGGTCTCGGGTACTTCACGCTGAGCGGCGGGCCCAGCGGGCTCACCATCACCAAAGTTCGAATGACAACCACCTCAGGTTCGCGACCGGCGTACGTAACGCTGTCGCTGAGCGGAACGCTTTCCCAGTCCAGCTATACCGTCACCCTTACGGTCAATCACAACGTCCTGTCATGGGAGGACAGCGGCGCCACGTGTTCGGACATCGAGGGCACCGGCAACCGCCAAGGTCGCAGGCCCAGCTACGACCCCACCCTCTGCCCCGCATCGCTGAGCGCGACGTTTACCCTTCAGAAGGGAACCACGACCAACAGCGCGGCGACGGGCAAGCCGTCGATCACCGGCACGGCGACGGCCGGGCAGACGGTGACGGCCGCCAAGGGCACCATCGCCGACGCCAACGGCGTGACCAAGGCGGACGCCGCCGATACGGGCTTCGCATATACCTACCAGTGGATCCGGGTGGACAGCGACGGCAGCAGCAACGCTGCGGACATTTCGGGGGCGACGTCGAGCACCTACACGCTGGCGGCGGCCGACGTGGGCAAGAAGGTCAAGGTCAGGGTCAGCTTCAAGGACGACGCGGGCAACGCCGAGTCACGGACCAGCGACGCCTGGCCGCCGTCGGCGACAATCGCGGCCAAGCCGGTGGTGACGCTGGAGCTGGGGTCGTCGACCATCGCCGAGAGCGGTACGGACAACGCGACGGAGGTGACGGCGCGGCTGGACAAGGCGGCGGGCTCGGAGACGGTGGTGACGGTGTCAGCGTCGGCGGTGGCGCCCGCGGAGGACGGCGCCTTCAGCCTGAGCGCGAACAAGGTGCTGACCATCGCGGCGAACGCGACGGCGAGCACGGGCACGGTGACCATCACCGCGGTGGACAACGACGTGGACGCGGCCGACGCGGCGGTGACGGTGTCGGGGTCGGTGAGCGGCACGGCGGTGGCGGGTCCGGCGGACGTGACGCTGACGATCGCCGACGACGATGCGAGCCCGGTGTTCACCGGTAGTCCCGAGACGAGCCGGTCGGTGGCGGAGAACACGGCGGCGACGGCTGCGGTCGGGGCGGCGTTCGCGGCGACCGACGCGGACGCCGGGGACACGGTGAGCTACGCGCTGGAGGGGACCGACGCGGGGCTGTTCGCGATCGGTGCGAGCGACGGGGTGCTGAAGTTCAAGGCGTCGCCGGACTACGAGAACCCGGGCGACGACGGTTCGGACAACGACTACGAAGTGACGGTGAAGGCGTCCGACCAGCACGGCAACGCGGTGACGCTCGCGGTGACGGTGACGGTGACGAACGTGGAGGAGGCGGGGTCGGTGACGTTCGGGGCCGAGACGCCGGCGGTGGGGGTGGCGTTCACGGCCACCCTCGCCGACCCCGACGGCAGCGTGAGCGCGGTGAGTTGGCAGTGGGCGCGGTCGGACACGGAGGACGGGACGTATGCGAACCTCTCCGGGGCGACGTCGGCGTCGTACACGCCGGTGGGGGACGACGCGGGCAAGTGGCTGCGTGCGAGCGCGAGCTACACCGACGGGCACGGCTCGGGCAAGAGCGCGGCGGCGCAGGCGTCGAACGCGGTGAGCGACCCGCGCCCGAAGGTGACGCTGGAGCTGGGATCGTCGACCATTCAGGAGAGCGGTACGGACAACGCGACGACGGTGACGGCGACGCTGGACAAGGCGGCGGGCTCGGAGACGGTGGTGACGGTGTCAGCGTCGGCGGTGGCGCCCGCGGAGGACGGCGCCTTCAGCCTGAGCGCGAACAAGGTGCTGACCATCGCGGCGAACGCGACGGCGAGCACGGGCACGGTGACCATCACCGCGGTGGACAACGACGTGGACGCGGCCGACGCGGCGGTGACGGTGTCGGGGTCGGTGACGAACACGGCGGTGGCGGGTCCGGCGGACGTGACGCTGACGATCGCCGACGACGATGCGAGCCCGGTGTTCACCGGTAGTCCCGAGACGAGCCGGTCGGTGGCGGAGAACACGGCGGCGACGGCTGCGGTCGGGGCGGCGTTTGCGGCGACCGACGCGGACGCCGGGGACACGGTGAGCTACGCGCTGGAGGGGACCGACGCGGGGCTGTTCGCGATCGGTGCGAGCGACGGGGTGCTGAAGTTCAAGGCGTCGCCGGACTACGAGAACCCGGGCGACGACGGTTCGGACAACGGCTACGAAGTGACGGTGAAGGCGTCCGACCAGCACGGCAACGCGGTGACGCTCGCGGTGACGGTGACGGTGACGAACGTGGAGGAGGCGGGGTCGGTGACGTTCGGGGCCGAGACGCCGGCGGTGGGGGTGGCGTTCACGGCCACCCTCGCCGACCCCGACGGCAGCGTGAGCGCGGTGAGTTGGCAGTGGGCGCGGTCGGACACGGAGGACGGGACGTATGCGAACCTCTCCGGGGCGACGTCGGCGTCGTACACGCCGGTGGGGGACGACGCGGGCAAGTGGCTGCGTGCGAGCGCGAGCTACACCGACGGGCACGGCTCGGGCAAGAGCGCGGCGGCGGAGTCGGCGAACGCGGTGAGCGACCCGCGCCCGAAGGTGACGCTGGAGCTGGGGTCGTCGACCATCCAGGAGAGCGGCGCGGGCAACGCGACGACGGTGAAGGCGACGCTGCCGAGCGCGGTCTCCTCGGAGACGGTGGTGATGCTGTCCGCTGCGCCGGCGGGCACGGTGGTGTTCGGCGCGCCGACGGTCACCATTCCGGCCAACGGCACCGAGAGCCCGACGGCGACGGTGACGGCGGTGGACAACGACGTGGACGCGGCCGACGCCGAGGTCGCCATCTCGGGGTCGGTGACGAACACGGCGGTGGCCGGTCCGGCCGACGTGACGCTGACGATCGCCGACGACGACGCGAGCCCGGTGTTCGCGGCGGGCACGGTGACGGCGCGGTCGGTGGCGGAGAACACGGCGGCGACGGCTGCGGTCGGGGCGGCGTTTGCGGCGACCGACGCGGACGCCGGGGACACGGTGAGCTACGCGCTGGAGGGGACCGACGCGGGGCTGTTCGCGATCGGTGCGAGCGACGGGGTGCTGAAGTTCAAGGCGTCGCCGGACTACGAGGCGCCGGGCGACGACGACGGGGACAACGACTACGAAGTGACGGTGAAGGCGTCCGACCAGCACGGCAACGCGGTGACGCTCGCGGTGACGGTGACGGTGACGAACGTGGAGGAGGCGGGGTCGGTGACGTTCGGGGCCGAGACGCCGGCGGTGGGGGTGGCGTTCACGGCGAGCGTGGATGATCCCGACGGCAGCGTGAGCGCGGTGAGTTGGCAGTGGGCGCGGTCGGACACGGAGGACGGGACGTATGCGGACCTCTCCGGGGCGACGTCGGCGTCGTACACGCCGGTGGGGGACGACGCGGGCAAGTGGCTGCGTGCGAGCGCGAGCTACACCGACGGGCACGGCTCGGGCAAGAGCGCGGCGGCGCAGGCGTCGAACGCGGTGAGCGACCCGCGCCCGAAGGTGACGCTGGAGCTGGGGTCGTCGACCATTCAGGAGAGCGGCACGGACAACGCGACGGAGGTGACGGCGCGGCTGGACAAGGCGGCGGGCTCGGAGACGGTGGTGACGGTGTCAGCGTCGGCGGTGGCGCCCGCGGAGGACGGCGCCTTCAGCCTGAGCGCGAACAAGGTGCTGACCATCGCGGCGAACGCGACCGCGAGCACGGGCACGGTGACCATCACCGCGGTGGACAACGACGTGGACGCGGCCGACGCGGCGGTGACGGTGTCGGGGTGCGGTGAGCGGCACGGCGGTGGACCTCTCCGGGGCGGCGGGTCCGGCGGACGTGACGCTGACGATCGCCGACGACGATGCGAGCCCGGTGTTCACCGGTAGTCCCGAGACGAGCCGGTCGGTGGCGGAGAACACGGCGGCGACGGCTGCGGTCGGGGCGGCGTTCGCGGCGACCGACGCGGACGCCGGGGACACGGTGAGCTACGCGCTGGAAGGGACCGACGCGGGGCTGTTCGCGATCGGTGCGAGCGACGGGGTGCTGAAGTTCAAGGCGTCGCCGGACTACGAGGCGCCGGGCGACGACGGTTCGGACAACGGCTACGAAGTGACGGTGAAGGCGTCCGACCAGCACGGCAACGCGGTGACGCTCGCGGTGACGGTGACGGTGACGAACGTGGAGGAGGCGGGGTCGGTGACGTTCGGGGCCGAGACGCCGGCGGTGGGGGTGGCGTTCACGGCGAGCGTGGATGATCCCGACGGCAGCGTGAGCGCGGTGAGTTGGCAGTGGGCGCGGTCGGACACGGAGGACGGGACGTATGCGGACCTCTCCGGGGCGACGTCGGCGTCGTACACGCCGGTGGGGGACGACGCGGGCAAGTGGCTGCGTGCGAGCGCGAGCTACACCGACGGGCACGGCTCGGGCAAGAGCGCGGCGGCGGAGTCGGCGAACGCGGTGAGCGACCCGCGCCCGAAGGTGACGCTGGAGCTGGGGTCGTCGACCATCCAGGAGAGCGGTACGGACAACGCGACGACGGTGAAGGCGACGCTGTCGAGCGCGGTCTCCTCGGCGACGGTGGTGACGGTGTCAGCGTCGGCGGTGGCGCCCGCGGAGGACGGCGCCTTCAGCCTGAGCGCGAACAAGGTGCTGACCATCGCGGCGAACGCGACGGCGAGCACGGGCACGGTGACCATCACCGCGGTGGACAACGACGTGGACGCGGCCGACGCGGCGGTGACGGTGTCGGGTGCGGTGAGCGGCACGGCGGTGGCGGGTCCGGCGGACGTGACGCTGACGATCGCCGACGACGATGCGAGCCCGGTGTTCACCGGTAGTCCCGAGACGAGCCGGTCGGTGGCGGAGAACACGGCGGCGACGGCTGCGGTCGGGGCGGCGTTCGCGGCGACCGATGCGGACGCCGGGGACACGGTGAGCTACGCGCTGGAGGGGACCGACGCGGGGCTGTTCGCGATCGGTGCGAGCGACGGGGTGCTGAAGTTCAAGGCGTCGCCGGACTACGAGAACCCGGGCGACGACGACGGGGACAACGACTACGAAGTGACGGTGAAGGCGTCCGACCAGCACGGCAACGCGGTGACGCTCGCGGTGACGGTGACGGTGACGAACGTGGAGGAGGCGGGGTCGGTGACGTTCGGGGCCGAGACGCCGGCGGTGGGGGTGGCGTTCACGGCCACCCTCGCCGACCCCGACGGCAGCGTGAGCGCGGTGAGTTGGCAGTGGGCGCGGTCGGACACGGAGGACGGGACGTATGCGAACCTCTCCGGGGCGACGTCGGCGTCGTACACGCCGGTGGGGGACGACGCGGGCAAGTGGCTGCGTGCGAGCGCGAGCTACACCGACGGGCACGGCTCGGGCAAGAGCGCGGCGGCGGAGTCGGCGAACGCGGTGAGCGACCCGCGCCCGAAGGTGACGCTGGAGCTGGGGTCGTCGACCATCCAGGAGAGCGGCACGGACAACGCGACGACGGTGAAGGCGACGCTGTCGAGCGCGGTCTCCTCGGAGACGGTGGTGACGGTGCTGTCCGCTGGCGCCCGCGGGCACGGCGTGTTCGGCGCGCCGACGGTCACCATTCCGGCCAACGGCACCGAGAGCCCGACGGCGACGGTGACGGCGGTGGACAACGACGTGGACGCGGCCGACGCGAGGTCGACCATCTCGGGGTCGGTGACGAACACGGCGGTGGCGGGTCCGGCGGACGTGACGCTGACGATCGCCGACGACGATGCGAGCCCGGTGTTCGCGGCGGGCACGGTGACGAGCGCGGTCGGTGGCGGAGAACACGGCGGCGACGGCTGCGGTCGGGGCGGCGTTCGCGGCGACCGACGCGGACGCCGGGGACACGGTGAGCTACGCGCTGGAGGGGACCGACGCGGGGCTGTTCGCGATCGGTGCGAGCGACGGGGTGCTGAAGTTCAAGGCGTCGCCGGACTACGAGAACCCGGGCGACGACGGTTCGGACAACGGCTACGAAGTGACGGTGAAGGCGTCCGACCAGCACGGCAACGCGGTGACGCTCGCGGTGACGGTGACGGTGACGAACGTGGAGGAGGCGGGGTCGGTGACGTTCGGGGCCGAGACGCCGGCGGTGGGGGTGGCGTTCACGGCCACCCTCGCCGACCCCGACGGCAGCGTGAGCGCGGTGAGTTGGCAGTGGGCGCGGTCGGACACGGAGGACGGGACGTATACGGACCTCTCCGGGGCGACGTCGGCGTCGTACACGCCGGTGGGGGACGATGCGGGCAAGTGGCTGCGTGCGAGCGCGAGCTACACCGACGGGCACGGCTCGGGCAAGAGCGCGGCGGCGCAGGCGGCGAACGCGGTGAGCGACCCGCGCCCGAAGGTGACGCTGGAGCTGGGGTCGTCGACCATCCAGGAGAGCGGCGCGGGCAACGCGACGACGGTGAAGGCGACGCTGTCGAGCGCGGTCTCCTCGGCGACGGTGGTGATGCTGTCCGCTGCGCCGGCGGGCACGGTGGTGTTCGGCGCGCCGACGCTCACCATTCCGGCCAACGGCACCGAGAGCCCGACGGTGACGGTGACGGCGGTGGACAACGACGTGGACGCGGCCGACGCGGCGGTGACGGTGTCGGGTGCGGTGAGCGGCACGGCGGTGGCGGGTCCGGCGGACGTGACGCTGACGATCGCCGCCGACGACGCGAGCCCGGTGTTCGCGGCGGGCACGGTGACGGCGCGGTCGGTGGCGGAGAACACGGCGGCGACGGCTGCGGTCGGGGCGGCGTTCGCGGCGACCGACGCGGACGCCGGGGACACGGTGAGCTACGCGCTGGAGGGGACCGACGCGGGGCTGTTCGCGATCGGTGCGAGCGACGGGGTGCTGAAGTTCAAGGCGTCGCCGGACTACGAGAACCCGGGCGACGACGGTTCGGACAACGGCTACGAAGTGACGGTGAAGGCGTCCGACCAGCACGGCAACGCGGTGACGCTCGCGGTGACGGTGACGGTGACGAACGTGGAGGAGGCGGGGTCGGTGACGTTCGGGGCCGAGACGCCGGCGGTGGGGGTGGCGTTCACGGCCACCCTCGCCGACCCCGACGGCAGCGTGAGCGCGGTGAGTTGGCAGTGGGCGCGGTCGGACACGGAGGACGGGACGTATACGGACCTCTCCGGGGCGACGTCGGCGTCGTACACGCCGGTGGGGGACGACGCGGGCAAGTGGCTGCGTGCGAGCGCGAGCTACACCGACGGGCACGGCTCGGGCAAGAGCGCGGCGGCGCAGGCGGCGAACGCGGTGAGCGACCCGCGCCCGAAGGTGACGCTGGAGCTGGGGTCGTCGACCATCCAGGAGAGCGGCGCGGGCAACGCGACGACGGTGAAGGCGACGCTGTCGAGCGCGGTCTCCTCGGCGACGGTGGTGATGCTGTCCGCTGCGCCGGCGGGCACGGTGGTGTTCGGCGCGCCGACGCTCACCATTCCGGCCAACGGCACCGAGAGCCCGACGGTGACGGTGACGGCGGTGGACAACGACGTGGACGCGGCCGACGCGGCGGTGACGGTGTCGGGTGCGGTGAGCGGCACGGCGGTGGCGGGTCCGGCGGACGTGACGCTGACGATCGCCGCCGACGACGCGAGCCCGGTGTTCGCGGCGGGCACGGTGACGGCGCGGTCGGTGGCGGAGAACACGGCGGCGACGGCTGCGGTCGGGGCGGCGTTCGCGGCGACCGACGCGGACGCCGGGGACACGGTGAGCTACGCGCTGGAGGGGACCGACGCGGGGCTGTTCGCGATCGGTGCGAGCGACGGGGTGCTGAAGTTCAAGGCGTCGCCGGACTACGAGAACCCGGGCGACGACGGTTCGGACAACGGCTACGAAGTGACGGTGAAGGCGTCCGACCAGCACGGCAACGCGGTGACGCTCGCGGTGACGGTGACGGTGACGAACGTGGAGGAGGCGGGGTCGGTGACGTTCGGGGCCGAGACGCCGGCGGTGGGGGTGGCGTTCACGGCCACCCTCGCCGACCCCGACGGCAGCGTGAGCGCGGTGAGTTGGCAGTGGGCGCGGTCGGACACGGAGGACGGGACGTATACGGACCTCTCCGGGGCGACGTCGGCGTCGTACACGCCGGTGGGGGACGATGCGGGCAAGTGGCTGCGTGCGAGCGCGAGCTACACCGACGGGCACGGCTCGGGCAAGAGCGCGGCGGCGCAGGCGTCGAACGCGGTGAGCGACCCGCGCCCGAAGGTGACGCTGGAGCTGGGGTCGTCGACCATCCAGGAGAGCGGCACGGACAACGCGACGGAGGTGACGGCGCGGCTGGACAAGGCGGCGGGCTCGGAGACGGTGGTGACGGTGTCAGCGTCGGCGGTGGCGCCCGCGGAGGACGGCGCCTTCAGCCTGAGCGCGAACAAGGTGCTGACCATCGCGGCGAACGCGACCGCGAGCACGGGCACGGTGACCATCACCGCGGTGGACAACGACGTGGACGCGGCCGACGCCGAGGTCGCCATCTCGGGGTCGGTGACGAACACGGCGGTGGCGGGTCCGGCGGACGTGACGCTGACGATCGCCGACGACGACGCGAGCCCGGTGTTCACCGGCAGCCCGGCGACGAGCCGGTCGGTGGTGGAGAACACGCCGGCGGCGACCGCCATCGGGGCGGCGTTCGCGGCGAGCGACGCGGACGCCGGCGACACGGTGAGCTACGCGCTGGAGGGGACGGACGCGGCGCTGTTCGCGATCGGTGCGAGCGACGGGGTGCTGAAGTTCAAGGCGGCGCCGGACTACGAGGCGCCGGGCGACGACGGTGAGGACAACGGCTACGCGGTGACGGTGAAGGCGTCCGACCAGCACGGCAACGCGGTGACGCTTGCGGTGACGGTGACGGTGACGAACGAGGAGGAGGCGGGGACGGTGACGTTCGGGGCGGAGACGCCGGCGGTGGGCGTGGCGTTCACCGCGAGCGTGGAGGACCCCGACGGCGAGGTGAGCGCGGTGAGCTGGCAGTGGGCGCGTTCGGACACGCAGGGCGGGACGTACGCGGACCTCACGGGGGCGACGTCGGCGTCGTACACGCCGGTGGGGGACGACACGGGCAAGTGGCTGCGGGCGAGCGCGGGCTACACCGACGGGGAGGGCTCGGGCAAGAGCGCGGCCGGGGAGTCGGCGAACGCGGTGAGCGACCTGCGCCCGAAGCTGGCGATCACTTCCGACCCGGGCAACGACGACGTCTACAGCACCGACGACGTCCTGGAGGTCACGGTGACCTTCGACAAGGCGATCGTGGTGAGCGGCACGCCGAAGCTGACGATCAGTGTGGGCGGCAAGAACAAGACGGCGTCCTGCGCCGCGCACGCAACCGACACCAAGAAGCTGGTGTGCACCTACACGGTGGCCGACGGGGACGAGGACACCGACGGGGTGAGCGTGGAGGCGAACCGGCTGTCGCTGCCCTCGGACGCGTCGATCAAGGACGCCTCGGACGTCGACGCGACGCTCACCCACAACGTGCTCGCGGCGCAGAGCGGGCACAAGGTGGACACGGCGGCGCCGGGCATCGAGTTCCCGTCCACGGGGCCACGCGTGGGTACGGCGTCGACGATCAAGCTCACCGACGCCGTCGCGAAGGTGAAGAAGTACGGCGCCATCGCGGTGGACGGCAGCACCGGGACGGCGGCCAACTGCGACACGGCGGCGGAGATCGGCAACACCAGTCTGACCACGCTGACCACCACCGTGGCCGCGCAGGACTTCGACTACACCCCACCCGCGGGCTCCGGAGGCAAGAAGGTGTGCGTCTACGCCGAGGACGCGGCGGGTAACAGCGGAAGCTCGCTGTGGACGACTGCAATCGGGGCGCCTGCGCCCGTGCCCACGAAGCCGGCAGGCCTTTTGGTCGGCAACAGCGGGCAAACCATCGCGGGCGTGATCAGTCATTTTGCCTTTACGGCCGATCAGGCCCAGGCGTTCACCACTGGCAGCAACGCGCAGGGCTACAAGCTGACCCGCTTGGATCTCTGGATCCGCCATCAGGGTACGGCACCCTCCTACAGCGTGAAGATCTACTCGTCGAACTCGTCCGGCAGCCCGGACACTAGCCTCGGCACGCTGACGAAACCGAGCAGTCTGCCCACTGGATCTTTTCAGAGCGCCCAGTTCACGGCGTCCGGCGGCGGTATCGACCTGGCGGCCAACACGACGTATTTCGTGGTGGTCGACTCCGGCGAGAGCCGCAGCAACACCCGGCTGCGAACGACAAGCTTGTCCTCAGAGGATACGGGCGGCGCGGCGGGATGGAGCATTGCAGACAATGCCTTGTTCCGGGACTGGAGCAGCAGCGACGGGTGGACCGTTCACCAATTCACCCGGTTAGTTGCCATCTACGGCTACGCGAAGTCGAGCGCCAGCAAACCCGCCAAGCCGACGGGCCTTATGGCGACGGCGGGGAACGCTCGGGTGGAACTGACCTGGACGGATCCGAACGACGCGAGCATTACCGAGTACCAGTACCAGCAGAAAGCGGGCAACGAGAGCTACGGCAGTTGGACGGACATCCCGAATAGCGCACCGGGGGAGGCGAACGCGACCTCGTACACGGTGACGAGCCTCGAGAACGGGACGGCGTACCGGTTCCGCATCCGGGCGGTGAACGCGGCCGGCAACAGTCCGCAGTCCGAGGAGGCGGGGCCGGCGACGCCGACGGCGGACATGACGGCGCCGACGGTGACGGCGGGCTCGACGGGGTACTACAGCGACGCGGCGGCCACGAATGCGCTGACGGGGCCGCTGAAGGCCGCGGCGGACATCTACACGAAGGTGACGTTCTCGGAGGACATGAAGCACGTGAAGGGCGACGAGGCGGCGGCGCGTCCGGAGCTCTTCTACCGCATCGGGACGAACGACACGCGGTACGACGTTCTCAACAACGGCGACACGCTGGCGACGGGCGACTGCAAGCCGAACCACGCGAGCAACACCAACGTCTACGTGTGCCGCTACACGGTGGGGTCGTCGGACAACGGGGCGTTCAGGGTGAAGGCGGGGACGAACAGCGTGGACGAGGCGGACAACGCGCTGGCGGCCGTGTACACCCACGCGGCGACGCTGACGCTGGACACCTCGGCGCCGAGCGTGAGCACGGTTGCCGTCACCTCGGCTCCGGGCAGTGACCAGACCTACGCGATCGGCGACGCGATCGAGGTGACGGTGACGTTCAGCGAGGCGATCGTGGTGAGCGGGACGCCGGCGCTGGAGATCACGGTGGGGACGACGGGCAAGTCGGCGAGCTGCGCGAGGAAGGGCACCAGCGGGGAGGACGCGAAGAAGCTGGAGTGCAGCTACACGGTGGCGTTGAACGACGCGGACGGCGACGGCATCTCGGTGGGGCAGAACAAGCTGACGCTGCCGTCGAGCGCGAGCATCAGGGACGCGGCGACGAACGACGCGACGCTGACGTACGCCTCGTCGCTGGCGCTGGGCGCGCAGAGCGGGCACAAGGTGGACGGGGTGCGGCCGACGGTGACGGCGGGCTCGACGGGGTACTACAGCGACGCGGCGGCCACGACGGCGCTGACAGGGCCGCAGAAGTCGGGGGCGGACATCTACACGAAGGTGACGTTCTCGGAGGACATGAAGCACGTGAAGGGCGACGAGGCGGCGGCGCGTCCGGAGCTCTTCTACCGCATCGGGACGAACGACACGCAGTACGACATCCTCGACAACGGCGACACGCTGGCGAGCGGGGACTGCAAGCCGAACGACGCGAGCGACACCGACGAGTACGTGTGCCGCTACACGGTGGGCGGGTCGGACAACGGGGCGTTCACGGTGAAGGCGGGCACGAACAGCGTGGACGAGGCGAGCAACGCGCTGGCGGCGGCCTACACCCACGCGACGACGCTGACGCTCGACACCACGGCGCCGGCGGCGCCGGTCGACCTCAGCGCCACCGCGGGCAATGCCCAAGTGTGGCTCACGTGGAGCGACCCGTCGCCTGAGGACGCGAGCATCGCCAAGTGGCAGGTCCGGCAGAAGAGCTCCGGCAACTACGGCAACTGGCAGGACGTCTCGGGCGGCGCTGCGGCGCGGGCGCACACCGTGACGAGCCTTGAGAACGGCACCGCCTACACGTTCCAGGTGCGCGCGGTGGACACGGCGGACAACGAGGGCGCGGCGGGCACCGCGGGGCCGGTGACGCCGGCGGTTCCGGTCGGCCCGGCGGTGACGGGCGCGCTGGCGATCACCAGCACCGCGGGCACCTACACCACGGGCGACGTCCTGGAGGTGACGGTGACGTTCGACAAGTCGATCGTGGTGACCGGGACGCCGCAGTTGACGATCAAGGTGGGCACGGCGGACAAGACGGCGACGTGCGCGCGCAAGGGCAGCATGGGCGACGACGCGAAGAAGCTGGTGTGCTCGTACACGGTGGTGTCCGGCGACGAGGACAGCGACGGGGTGAGCGTGGAGGCGAACAAGCTGTCGCTGCCTTCGGGCGCCTTGATCAAGGATGGCTCGGACGTCGATGCGACGCTGACGCACAACGCGCTGGCCGCGCAGAGCGGGCACAAGGTGGACGCGAAGGCGCCGACGGTGACGGTGGGCGCGACGGGGTACTACAGCGACGCGGCGGCCACGACGGCGCTGACGGGGTCGGTCAAGGCCGGGGTGGACATCTACACGAAGGTGACGTTCTCCGAGGACATGACGCACGTGAAGGGGGACGGGGCGGCGGCGCGGCCGGAGCTCTTCCGGCGCATCGGGGCGGCGGACACGCAGTACGACATCGTCGACAACGGCGACACGCTGGCGAGCGGGGACTGCAAGCCGAACGACGCGAGCGACACCGACGTCTACGTGTGCCGCTACACGGTGGGCGGGTCGGACAGCGGGGCGTTCACGGTGAAGGTGGGCACGAACAGCGCGGACGAGGCGAGCAACGCGCTGGCGGCGGCCTACACCCACGCGACGACGCTGACGCTGGACACGACGCCGCCGACGGTGACGGCGGGCGCGACGGGGTACTACAGCGACGCGGCGGCCACGACGGCGCTGACGGGGTCGGTCAAGGCCGGGGTGGACATCTACACGAAGGTGACGTTCTCGGAGGACATGGGGCACGTGAAGAGCGACACGGCGACCGCGCGGCCGGAGCTCTTCCACCGCATCGGGTCCACCGACACGCAGTACGACATCGTCGACAACGGCGACACGCTGGCGAGCGGGGACTGCAAGCCGAGCCACGCGAGCGACACCGACGTCTACGTGTGCCGCTACACGGTGGGCGGGTCGGACAGCGGGGCGTTCACGGTGAAGGTGGGCACGAACAGCGCGGACGAGGCGAGCAACGCGCTGGCCACCGCCTACACCCACGCGACGACGCTGACGCTGGACACGACGGCGCCGACGGTGACGGCGGGCTCGACCGGGTACTACAGCAACGCGGCGGCCACGACGGCGCTGACGGGGCCGGTCAAGGCCGGGGTGGACATCTACACGAAGGTGACGTTCTCGGAGGACATGACGCACGTGAAGAGCGACACGGCGACCGCGCGGCCGGAGCTCTTCCGGCGCATCGGGACGGCGGACACGCAGTACGACATCCTGAACCACGGCGACACGCTGGCGAGCGGGGACTGCAAGCCGAACGACGCGAGCGAGACCGACGAGTACGTGTGTCTCTACACGGTGGGCGGGTCGGACAACGGGGCGTTCAAGGTGAAGGTGGGCACGAACAGCGCGGACGAGGCGAGCAACGCGCTGGCGGCGGCCTACACCCACGCGACGACGCTGACGCTCGACACCACGGCGCCGGCGGCGCCGGTCGACCTCAGCGCCACCGCGGGCAATGCCCAGGTGTGGCTCACGTGGAGCGACCCCTCGCCTGAGGACGCGAGCATCGCCAAGTGGCAGGTCCGGCAGAAGAGCTCCGGCAACTACGGCAACTGGCAGGACGTCTCGGGCGGCGCTACGGCGCGGGCGCACACGGTGACGAGCCTTGAGAACGGCACCGCCTACACGTTCCAGGTGCGCGCGGTGGACACGGCGGACAACGAGGGCGCGGCGGGCACCGCGGAGCCGGTGACGCCGGCGGTTCCGGTCGGCCCGGCGGTGACGGGCGCGCTGGCGATCACCAGCACCGCGGGCACCTACACCACGGGCGACGTCCTGGAGGTGACGGTGACGTTCGACAAGGCGATCGTGGTGACCGGAACGCCGCAGTTGACGATCAAGGTGGGCACGGCGGACAAGACGGCGACGTGCGCGCGCAAGGGCAGCACGGGCGACGACGCGAAGAAGCTGGTGTGCTCGTACACGGTGGCGTCCGGCGACGAGGACAGCGACGGGGTGAGCGTGGAGGCGAACAAGCTGTCGCTGCCTTCGGGCGCCTTGATCAAGGATGGCTCGGACGTCGATGCGACGCTGACGCACAACGCGCTGGCCGCGCAGAGCGGGCACAAGGTGGACGCGAAGGCGCCGACGGTGACGGTGGGCGCGACGGGGTACTACAGCGACGCGGCGGCCACGACGGCGCTCACGGGGTCGGTCAAGGCCGGGGTGGACATCTACACGAAGGTGACGTTCTCGGAGGACATGGGGCACGTGAAGAGCGACACGGCGACCGCGCGGCCGGAGCTCTTCCACCGCATCGGGTCCACCGACACGCAGTACGACATCGTCGACAACGGCGACACGCTGGCGAGCGGGGACTGCAAGCCGAGCCACGCGAGCGACACCGACGTCTACGTGTGCCGCTACACGGTGGGCGGGTCGGACAGCGGGGCGTTCACGGTGAAGGTGGGCACGAACAGCGCGGACGAGGCGAGCAACGCGCTGGCGGCGGCCTACACCCACGCGACGACGCTGACGCTGGACACCACGGCGCCGACGGTGACGGCGGGCTCGACCGGGTACTACAGCGACGCGGCGGCCACGACGGCGCTGACGGGGCCGGTCAAGGCCGGGGTGGACATCTACACGAAGGTGACGTTCTCGGAGGACATGACGCACGTGAAGAGCGACACGGCGACCGCGCGGCCGGAGCTCTTCCGGCGCATCGGGACGGCGGACACGCAGTACGACATCCTGAACCACGGCGACACGCTGGCGAGCGGGGACTGCAAGCCGAACGACGCGAGCGAGACCGACGAGTACGTGTGTCTCTACACGGTGGGCGGGTCGGACAGCGGGGCGTTCAAGGTGAAGGTGGGCACGAACAGCGTGGACGAGGCGAGCAACGCGCTGGCGGCGGCCTACACCCACGCGACGGCGCTGACGCTCGACACGACGGCGCCGGCGGCGCCGGTGAGCCTCGGCGCTGCCGCGGGCGACGCCCAGGTGGAGCTCACGTGGAGCGACCCCTCGCCGGCGGACGCGAGCATCGCGAAGTGGCAGGTCCGGCAGAAGAGCACGGGCAGCTACGGCAACTGGCAGGACGTCTCGGGCGGCGCTGCGGCGCGGTCGCACACGGTGACGAACCTCGCGAACGGCACGGCCTACACGTTCCAGGTGCGCGCGGTGGACACGGCGGACAACGAGGGCGCGGCGGGCACGGCGGGGCCGGCGACGCCGCAGGCGGCGGACACCACGCCGCCGACGATCTCGACGCTGGCGATCAGTTCGAGCCCGCCTGCCGGGCAGAACGGCCACTACAAGATCGGCGACGCGGTCGCGGTGACGGCGACGTTCAGCGAGGCGATCGTGCTGACCGGGACGCCGACGCTGAAGATCAAGGTGGGGACGGTCGAGAAGTCGGCGGACTGTGCGCTGAAGGGCAGCACGGGCGACGACGCGAAGAAGCTGGTGTGCTCGTACACGGTGGCCGAGGGCGACGCGGACACGGACGGCGTCGCGGTCGAGACGGGCAAGCTTGCGGGCACGATCAAGGACGGCGCGGACAACGACGCCACGCTGACCTACACGGCCGTCTCCGACAGCAGCGGGCACAAGGTGGACGGCGTGAAGCCGACGGTGACGGCCGGCGCGACGGGGTACTACAGCAACGCGGCGGCCACGACGGCGCTCACGGGGCCGGTCAAGGCCGGGGTGGACATCTACACGAAGGTGACGTTCTCGGAGGACATGGGGCACGTGAAGGGCGACGGGGCGACCGCGCGGCCGGAGCTCTTCCACCGCATCGGGTCCACCGACACGCAGTACGACATCCTGAACCACGGCGACACGCTGGCGAGCGGGGACTGCAAGCCGAACGACGCGAGCGACACCGACGTCTACGTGTGCCGCTACACGGTGGGCGGGTCGGACAGCGGGGCGTTCACGGTGAAGGTGGGCACGAACAGCGCGGACGAGGCGAGCAACGGGCTGGCCGCCGCCTACACCCACGCGACGACGCTGACGCTGGACACGACGCCGCCGACGGTGACGGCCGGCTCGACGGGGTACTACAGCAACGCGGCGGCCACGACGGCGCTGACGGGGCCGGTCAAGGCCGGGGTGGACATCTACACGAAGGTGACGTTCTCGGAGGACATGACGCACGTGAAGAGCGACACGGCGACCGCGCGGCCGGAGCTCTTCCGGCGCATCGGGACGGCGGACACGCAGTACGACATCCTGAACCACGGCGACACGCTGGCGAGCGGGGACTGCAAGCCGAGCCACGCGAGCGACACCGACGTCTACGTGTGCCGCTACACGGTGGACGGGTCGGACAGCGGGGCGTTCACGGTGAAGGTGGGCACGAACAGCGCGGACGAGGCGAGCAACGGGCTGGCCACCGCCTACACCCACGCGACGACGCTCACGCTGGACACGACGGCGCCGACGGTGACGGCGGGCGCGACGGGGTACTACAGCGACGCGGCGGCCACGACGGCGCTGACGGGGCCGGTCAAGGCCGGGGTGGACATCTACACGAAGGTGACGTTCTCGGAGGACATGACGCACGTGAAGAGCGACACGGCGACCGCGCGGCCGGAGCTCTTCCACCGCATCGGGTCCACCGACACGCAGTACGACATCCTGAACCACGGCGACACGCTGGCGAGCGGGGACTGCAAGCCGAACGACGCGAGCGAGACCGACGAGTACGTGTGTCTCTACACGGTGGGCGGGTCGGACAGCGGGGCGTTCAAGGTGAAGGTGGGCACGAACAGCGCGGACGAGGCGAGCAACGGGCTGGCCACCGCCTACACCCACGCGACCGCGCTCACGCTGGACACCACGGCGCCGACGGTGACGGCCGGCTCGACCGGGTACTACAGCAACGCGGCGGCCACGACGGCGCTGACGGGGCCGGTCAAGGCCGGGGTGGACATCTACACGAAGGTGACGTTCTCCGAGGACATGCTGCACACGGCGAGCAATACGGCGACCGCGCGGCCGGAGCTCTTCCGCCGCATCGGGTCCACCGACACGCAGTACGACATCCTGAACCACGGCGACACGCTGGCGAGCGGGGACTGCAAGCCGAACGACGCGAGCGACACCGACGAGTATGTGTGTCTCTACACGGTGGGCGGGTCGGACAGCGGGGCGTTCAAGGTGAAGGTGGGCACGAACAGCGCGGACGAGGCGAGCAACGCGCTGGCCACCGCCTACACCCACGCGACGACGCTGACGCTGGACACGACGGCGCCGACGGTGACGGCGGGCTCGACCGGGTACTACAGCAACGCGGCGGCCACGACGGCGCTGACGGGGCCGGTCAAGGCCGGGGTGGACATCTACACGAAGGTGACGTTCTCGGAGGACATGACGCACGTGAAGGGCGACGGGGCGGCGGCGCGGCCGGAGCTCTTCCACCGCATCGGGTCCACCGACACGCAGTACGACATCCTGAACCACGGCGACACGCTGGCGAGCGGGGACTGCAAGCCGAACGACGCGAGCGACACCGACGTCTACGTGTGCCGCTACACGGTGGGCGGGTCGGACAGCGGGGCGTTCAAGGTGAAGGTGGGCACGAACAGCGCGGACGAGGCGAGCAACGGGCTGGCCACCGCCTACACACACGCGACGGCGCTCACGCTGGACACCACGGCGCCGGCGGCGCCGGTCGACCTCAGCGCCGCCGCGGGCAATGCCCAGGTGCGGCTCACGTGGAGCGACCCCTCGCCGGCGGACGCGAGCATCGCGAAGTGGCAGGTCCGGCAGAAGTCCAGCGGCAACTACGGCAACTGGCAGGACGTCTCGGGCGGCGCTGCGGCGCGGTCGCACACGGTGACGAACCTCGCGAACGGCACGGCCTACACGTTCCAGGTGCGCGCGATGGACACGGCGGCGAACGAGGGCGCGGCGGGCACCGCGGGCCCGGTGACGCCGGCGGTTCCGGTCGGCCCGGCGGTGACGGGCGCGCTGGCGATCACCAGCACCGCGGGCACCTACACCACGGGCGACGTCCTGGAGGTGACGGTGACGTTCGACAAGTCGATCGTGGTGACCGGAACGCCGCGGTTGACGATCAAGGTGGGCACGGCAGACAAGACGGCGACGTGCGCGCGCAAGGGCAGCACGGGCGACGACGCGAAGAAGCTGGTGTGCTCGTACACGGTGGCGTCCGGCGACGAGGACAGCGACGGGGTGAGCGTGGAGGCGAACAAGCTGTCGCTGCCTTCGGGCGCCTCGATCAAGGATGGCTCGGACGTCGATGCGACGCTGACGCACAACGCGCTGGCCGCGCAGAGCGGGCACAAGGTGGACGCGAAGGCGCCGACCATCTCGACGCTGGCGATCAGCTCGAGCCCGCCCTCGAACCAGAACGGCCACTACAAGATCGGCGACGCGATCAAGGTGACGGCGACGTTCAGCGAGGCGCTGGTGCTGACCGGCGCGCCGACGCTGAAGATCAAGGTGGGGACGGTCGAGAAGACGGCGAGCTGCGCGCTGAAGGGCACGACCGGGGATGACGCGAAGAAGCTGGTGTGCTCGTACGCGGTGGCCGAGGGCGACGCGGACGCGAACGGCGTCGCGGTCGAGGCGGGCAAGCTCGCGGGCACGATCAAGGACGGCGCGAACAACGCGGCGACGCTGACCTACACCGCCATCACGGACAGCAGCGGCCACAAGGTGGACGGCGTGAAGCCGACCGTCTCGACGCTGGCGATCAGCTCGAGCCCGCCTGCCGGGCAGAACGGCCACTACAAGATCGGCGACGCGGTCAAGGTGACGGCGACGTTCAGCGAGGCGATCGAGCTGGCCACGAGGAAGCCGACGCTGAAGATCAAGGTGGGGACGGTCGAGAAGACGGCGAGTTGCGCGCTGAAGGGCACGACCGGCGACGACGCGAAGAAGCTGGTGTGCACCTACACGGTGGCGGTGGGCGACGCGGACACGGACGGGATCGCGGTCGAGGCGGGCAAGCTCTCGGGCACGATCAGGGACGGCGCGAGAAACGCGGCGACGCGGACCTACACCGCCATCACGGACAGCAGCGGCCACAAGATCGACGGGGTCAGGCCGACGATCACGGGGTTCGAGATCAACGACGCCATCTACAAGGCTGGAGCCGTCATGAGCGTCCGCGTCGTCTTCAGCGAGGCCGTGGACGTGACGGGCACGCCGACGCTGGCGGTGAAGATCGGGACCCGGACGCGTACCGCCTCCTTCACCTCGGGGGGTCAGGAAGCGGCCAAGAAGCCGTTCAACTACACCATTCAGTCCGGCGACAACGACGCGGACGGCGTCAGCATCGACGCGGGCAGCCTGATGCTGCCCGCGGGCGCGTCCATCAAGGACTACGCCGGCAACGCCGCCGCCGCCCCGGTGACGTACAGCGCCCTGGCCGCGCAGAGCGGCGTGCTGGTGGACACGGCGGCGCCGGGGATCGCGTTCCCCTCCACCGCTCCGCGCGTGGGGGCGGAATCGACGATCACGCTGACCGACGCCATCGCGAAGGTGAAGAAGTACGGGGCGATCGCGGTGGACGGCTCGACGGGCGCGGCGACCGACTGCGACGCGGCGTCGGAGATCGGCAGCGCGCTGGCCACGCTGACCACGCCGGCGACCTCGGCGAACGTGCGCTACACGCCGCCGTCGGACGCGGCGGGCAAGAAGGTGTGCGTCTACGCCGAGGACGCGGCGGGCAACAGCGGCAGCTCCCTGTGGACGACGGCGATCGGGGCGGCGAGCACCGTCACGCCGCCGTTGGCGCAGACCGGGATCAAGCTGGTCAGCAACACCGCGCAGACGAAGTCGGTGGACGACACGGCATTCGGCGACGTCGCCCAGGCGTTCACCACCGGCAGCCACGCGAGAGGCTACGAGCTGACCCGCGTGGACCTCTTTTTCCGGCACGCGTCCACGACGGCGCCGGTCTACGCCGTCAGCATCCACGCCGACTCGTCGGGCCGTCCGGGCAGCGTCCAGGGCATGCTGAGGACCCCGTCCAGCCTGCCCGCCACGACCGTCGAGCTCGTCCCGTACACGGCCCGCGGCAGGGGCATCCACCTGGCCGCCAACACGACCTATTGGGTGGTGGTTGACGTCAGCAGCCCCGGGACCGGCACGGTGGCAAGACCGCTCACGTCCGTGGACGCGGAGGACGGCGGCGGCGCGACGGGATGGAGCATCGGGGACGGACGCCTGCATCGCGCCTACAACTCCAACACGTGGCTCTCCAGCCCCCATTCGCTGAAGCTCGGCATCCACGGCACGGAGACGAGGGGAGACATCTTCCACGGCGTGAGGGTCTGGGACTTCCAGGTGAGCGGTGTCAGCGACGAGGCGGTGACGCTGTCGTGGAACGGCCAGAACACGACGTCGGCGGTCCGCTGCGGCTACCTGATCGAGTCGCGCAGGAAGGGCGACAGCAAGTGGCGGAGCGTGAAGCATTTCACCTACCGGAGCCGGTTGAGCGTCACGATCGGCTACCTGCAGCCCGGCACGGTGTACGACGTGCGGGTGTCGGTGCTCGGGCCGCCGGGCGAGCCGGACCTTGAGGCGTACTCGACGACGGTGAAGACGACGGGCGAGGCGCCGGGGATGGGGCAGCAGGGCCCGACGACGGAGGTGCTGGGGCCGCCGGCACTCGGGTCGGCGCGGGTCGACGGGACGGCGCTGACGCTGGCGTTCGACGCGGACCTGGACGAGTCGTCGTCGCCGCCGGGCAGCGCCTTCTCGGTGAAGTCGTCGCAGGCCGAGCACGCGGTCGCGGCGGTGGCGGTGAGCGGGCGCGAGGTGACGCTGACGCTGAGCCGGGCGGTCGCGGCCGGCGATGCGGTGACGGTGGACTACATGCCGCCTTCGGGGGCGGGCAGGCTGCGCGCCGCCGGGGGCGGCCCGGACGTGGTGCGGTTCTCGGGCCGGGCGGCGACCAACGCGACGCCGGCGCCGGCGCCGCTGACGGCGCGCTTCGAGGCGGTGCCGTCCGAGCACCGGGGCAGGGGGAAGTTCACGCTGCGCGTCGCGTTCTCGGCCCCGGTCGCGGGCAGCGCCGATGCGGCGGCGATACAGGTGACCGGCGGGACGCTGGAGCGCGTCCGGCGGGTGAGCCGGCGCGCCGACCTGTGGGCGCTCACGGTGAAGCCCGCCTCGCGCGGGGCGGTGACGGTGACGCTGCCGGCGACGACGGACTGTGCGGCGGCGGGCGCCGTCTGCACTTCGGACGGGCGGCGGCTTCAGAGCCCGCTCACGGTCACGGTACCGGGCCCGGCGGGGACGACCTCGACCGCGGGCGGGGTAACGCTGTCGGCGGCGGCGATGGTCGTTGCCGAGGGGAGCGCGGCGGCCTACACGGCGGTCCTGGACACGCAGCCGGCCGGTGACGTGACGTTGGCGCCGACGAGCGGTGACGCGGGCGCGGTGTCGGTGGTCCCGGCGGCGCTGACCTTTACGAGAGCCAACTGGAGCACGCCGCAGGTGGTCCAGGTAACCGGGTTGCAGGACGACGATCGGTCTCACGAGTCGGTCGTGCTGTCGCACGCGGTGAGCGGCGCGAACTACGGCTCGGTGACGGTCGCCGGGCTGCACGTCACCGTCACCGACGACGACGATGATCCGGGCGTTCACGCCGTCGCCGTGACCTCGCGCCCGGCGCGCGGCGATACCTACGGCGCCGGAGAAACGATCCAGGTGACGGTCACGTTCACGGAGCCGGTGACGGTGCGCGCCATCCCGCGCTTCACGCTCGCGTTCGGGCGCGCAACCAGGAACGCGCCGTACGTTTCGGGTTCGGGGACGACGGCGCTGGTGTTCGAATACGTCGTGACGCCGACGGATCGAGCCCCTGACGGAATCGGCGGGGACGCGAATGCGCTGCACCTGAACGGCGGCGCCATACAGGACGCGGAGGGCAACGACGCGGACCTGACCCACAACACGGTCGTGACCGGCCAGAAGGTGGACGGGTCGACCGCCGTGGCCGGGGTCACGGTTTCGACGGCAGCGGTGACGCTGGGCGAGGGCGGCGCGACGGCATACACGGTGCGGCTGAACACCGCGCCGGCCGGCGTCGTGACGGTGAGGCCGGCGAGCGATGACGAGGCGGCGGTAACGGTGTCGTCCGCGCTCACGTTCGGCCCGGGGAACTGGAACCGGGCTCAGAACGTGACGGTGCGCGGCGAGCAGGACAGCGACGCGGCCGGCGCGGTGGCGACCATCACGCACGCGGTCAGCGGCTACGACGGGGTGACGGCCGCGGGCAGCATCACCGTGATCGTGATGGACGACGAGGCCGGTGCTATGAGGCTGCAGACGGCCAGCGCGACGGCAGCGAGCACGGCCCCGGCCGACGACGATGGCGCCGTGGTGCAGAAGCGGGTGCAGGAGCGGCTGCAGCGGGTCAACCGGGAGGTGCTGCCGCGCACGGCGCAGGCGATGACGGCAAGCACGCGCGACGCGGTCACCAGCCGGATCGACGCGGCGGCAGCCGGGGGCGTGGCGGCGCTGCGGCCGGCCGGTCACGATTCGCTCTACGGCATGCTGGTCGCCAACGCGGACGCGATACGGGCGGGCACCCTGGGCGTCGAGCAGGTGGTGCACGGCAGCTCCTTCGTGCTGCCGCTGCACGCCGCCGGCGCGGCCGCGGGTCCGGCGGACGGTCAGCCGGCGGCCCCCTCGGCCGGGCTCACGCTGTGGGGCGGCGGCGACTATCGCAGCCTGACGGGTTCCAACGGCGGCGTGGCCTGGGACGGCGGCGTGCTCGGCGCGCACGTCGGCATCGACACCGGGTTGGCGGCGGATCTGCTGGCGGGTCTGGCGCTGTCGTGGGCGCGCGGCGAGCTCGACTACGAGGACCGGTCCGGGCCCGCGGGCGCCGCCGGGAAGGGCACGCACGAGAGCTGGACGCTGAGCCTGCATCCATACGTGAGCTGGACGCCCGGCGGGATGGGGCTGTGGGCCACCGCAGGCTACGGCCTCGGCGTGGTGACGATCGACGACGAGCAGGCGCCGCGGCGGCAGGAGAGCGGCGCCACGCTGCTGACGGCGACGGTCGGCGGCCACGGTCTGCTGCTGACGGTCGACGGAGTGATCGCCGGAGGCACCACGACGCTGCGGCTGAGAGGCGAGGGCTCGGCGGTGCGGTCGGCGGTCGACGGCGGCGGTGAGGACGGCCTGATCGAGGAGCAGGCGGCGGACGTGCACCGGCTGCGCCTGATCCTGGAGGGCAGCCACGAGCAGCCGCTGGGCGGCGGCATGCTGACGCCGAAGGTCGAGGTCGGGATGCGGTACGACGGCGGCGGCGCGGCGGTCGGTACCGGCGTCGAGCTGGGCGGCGGGCTGAGGTACGCGCTGGCGTCACTGGGGCTGGCGATCGAGGGACGCGGGCGTATGCTGCTGACGGTGCCGTCTCGGGACGAGCATGAGTGGGGCGTCGGCGGGCTCCTGCGCCTGGCGCCGGCCGACGGGCGCGGGCTGTCGGTGAGCGTGCTGCCCTCGTGGGGCGAGACGGCGAGCGGCACCGAGCGGCTGTGGCAGCAGGGCGCCGCGGTGGCGGGAAGCGCTGCCGCGACCGGCACGGGCCGGCTGACGGCCGAGCTGGGCTACGGACTCGCGGCGCTCGGCGGAGCGGGCCTGATGACGCCGTACGGAGGGCTCACGCTGAGCGAGGCGGACGCGCCCAGCTACCGGGTGGGCGGGCGCTTCGAGATGACTCAGGCGGTCAGCCTGAGCGTGGAGGGCGAGCGTCGCGAGCGCGCCGGCGCGGCCGAGTACGGCGTGGAGCTGCAGGGCCAGGTGCGCTACTGATCCCGGATCCGTTGGAACGCTCGCTTGCCGAGATCCGGCGGCACCGGGCTCCTGACGCGCTTCGCAGCATTCAGCGGGATGCGGCACGACGCGGTCTCGACCAAGGTGCCCGGACTGCAAGACCGAAGAGAAGTGAGCGGCCGCGCCCCTCCGCTGCCCGAGTGTGGACGCGACTGGCGCGAGGTGAACGTGCTCGGCTGGCTCACGAAGGGGTTCTTCCTTCTCTTCAACGGCGCGATGGTGCTGTGGCTGATGATCGAGGCGTCCATGGCTCGGCTGGCTAATCCGGGAGCTGTTTTCAGGAGATCGAAGGGACCTCTCAGTGTCAGGGAGCCCGCGAAGCGTGCAGCGGCTGGAGCAAGCCTCGCGAGCCGGGGGTTGGCGACGACGGCCAGGGTCGTCAGCAGCGCCGATGCCGGCGCGTCCAGCCGAGCGTGCTGATCGCCGGGTTGATCGCAATGCGGAACGGGTACTTGTATACTATCTTCTGCTCCGACAGGCCCTTGGAGCGTGCCACCACCGCGTCCTGCTTGTTGAGCTCGTCGAGCAGGTTCGCGCGAATCGTGCGAATCAGAAACGCCGTGCCGGCCGTGCCCACGATCAGGGCCGCAAACGAGATGGTAACGCTCCACGGCAGCCGTTCAGCGATGAGCTCCGTCACCGGCCTGTTGTAGATCAGCATTCCAGGGCCCGCTGCAGGAATCCTCGAAACCCGTCCAGATCGCGCCGGACCAGGGGCATGACCCTCCGGTAGACGTCGCACAGATAGTCGAGCCGCGCCCAGTCGTAGTCCATCTCGTAGTAGTAGCGCTTGAAGTGGCGGAATCGCCGGAGCTCGTGCAGGAGCCGCAGGGTCTCATCGGCGATCACGGGCTCGCGGACGCCGTCGATGTGCAGTGTCATCTTGTCCAGCAGGTCGGCGTGCCACCGCTCGTCGGCCAGCGCGTTCTCGAAGTGCTGGGAGATGCGGAGAAACAGGGTCTCCAGGGCCGTGTAGGTGTTCTCCAGCGTCTGGGCGACATAGGCTGCGGAGACCTCCGAGCGGCCGATCTCGGGCAGCGTGGCGCTCAGGAACGACTCCAGCTTCTCTGCCATCCCATCGACCACGCCGGCGATGCGATCGATCTGCGCCGGAAGGAGCTCGGCCTCAGTCGCCACGGACGACTCTGCCGCGAATCCGGATCGAGTCGGCGAACGCCGGATGCAGCTTCTCCAGCTCGACGACGTGCACGGGCAGGCGCGTGCGCGCTTCGGCATCGGCGATCACCGCGAAGTACTCGGCAGGCGACGAGATCCCCTCCAGTGCGATGTCGATGTCCGATCGTTCCGAGAAGTGGGCGCCGTCGATCAGCGATCCCCACTGCCAGATCCGTGTGGGGCGGTAGGTTTCCCAGACGTGATCGACGATGTGCTCGAAGTCGGCGCGAGCCTGCCGGAGCCGCCGCGCCAGCAGGGCCCGGCGCTCCTCGGCGCGGCGGTCGAGTCGAGCGCGCATCTGCCGCAGCTCAGCCTGACTGGTCACCGTCTCACCGCCGGTGTCGCCCGTCCATGTCGCTGCGAAATCATGTCCAACGCGAAGACCGGCAAGCCTGCCAGCGATGGCTAACCGGATCGATTTCGGCTCGCCGATCCGGATCGAAGCCAGGACCGGGTCGACTTGAAGCCCGGCGACGTTTGCGAGCAATCGATCAGCCGAGGAGGAAGTCATGAAACGGTTCAGGCGCCGGCGTGCCGGCGGGCGAGGAGGGACCAGGGCCCGATCCAGCCGATCATTGCCTTCATTGGCTACTCCGTGTCTCGACATCCGACGACGATCTGGATCGGAAGCGTAGCAGGAGCCCCGTGCTGGCGCTCGGCTTGACCGCGCAGCGTCGGATCCCGCGTTCTGGTTCCAGTGGCTGCAGGATCACCGGCTTGACGGTGACGTGACATCCGTCGCCGCCGACCAATCGATCAGCCGAGGAGCAGCGGGGAGCACTCGTCCTGGAAGTCATGAAACGGTTCTTATGGAACTGGGCGGCTACGGCGATCTGATCGCGGTCTGGAGCATGGTGGTAACGTAATGCGGGTCGTGAGCGCGCCCGGAATGGCGCCATGGGCCGATGGCTGACGCGCTCGGTCCTCATCCTCGTTCGGGACGCGCTACCGTCGACGCACACCAAGAGGTCGAGCGCTTCGTGGCGTCGGGGAACGCGCGGCTCTGCCCACGATCAGGCGCCGCAAACGGTCGTGCGCGTTCAGGTGGCCGTGGTACTCCGTTCCTGATGTTCAACGGCGGCCCGGGGTGCGACGACTACATTGGGGCCGGTCGCGTCCATGATCGAAGATCTGTGTCACGTGGTTCGGTTCGATCCTGATGCCACAGGCGGCTGCGGTCGTTCCGACTGGGACGGCAACTACGACCTCGACAGGCCCTGCTGGACCGATGCCGAGGCGGTCCGCGCCGCACATTCGATAGAGCGCTGCATCGTTGCCGGAAGGAGCTCACGGAGCTTCGGTCCAGATGCTGCCCGGTCAATGGCCTATGCGAGCTCAAACGCTGCCCCGCTCGGACGTCCGGGATCGGCGATCCTGATCCGAATTGGCCGACATCGCCGGCGGTCAGATCCCCGGCGCCGCCCATTCCTGCTCGGAAGCGATCGGGTACGGCGAATCGAAGGCGCACCGGACGCAGGCGGGCCGCAGCGAAGCCTATCGCCGCGGAGCCTTGAGCATCGCCGAGACCGGTGCGCGGCTACTACTACCGATCTGCTCTGCCGGCTGGTGATCTGTTCATCTGGAAGTTCGAGCTGCTGTTCCGTGTTCTGGTACATCGCGGATCCGGCGGTCAAACGGCTTCGACCGCGACGGCACCGACGGGGCGCCTCAGTTGGCGCGAGTACATCAAACGCCCGCACCCCGTTCCGCAAGGAGATCCGCGGAGCGTGGAGGGCCTGTCACCGGAAGGTTGTGACATCCGTCGGGCCGCTCGACCAATCGATCAGCCGATCCGGGATTGGATCGTTCCTCAGATGACGGTCTTACTGGAACTCAATGTCGCGGCTGCGACATTCGTGGGCGCGAACGTCGGTTGCTACCGCCGACGCATCACCCTCTCTCGAATGGCCGGTGTTCGCGGCGTCTGGACGACATGACCTCCAGCCGCCTTGGCCGCTGAATGGCCCGGGCATACTACTTGGGGCCCGTCCGTCCATGAGGATCCCCGGCGCCGCGCCATCGGCAGTGGCGTGTTGGCTCACGCGCAGGCGATCCGCGGCGGAGACGCTGCGAGCGGCCGGGCCAATTGCACGGCGCGGCTGGTACGGCGAATCGATCTCGGTCAAGGCCGGCGCAGACGGACGATCAGCCGATTGGAGGAACCTTCGCGCGACCGAACTGGACCCTCTGCAGGCGTCATGCGGGCGATCGGTTGAGCGCTCGGTCAATCGACATCAGTTTCCTCACACCTGCGATGCAGCTCGAAGACCGACGTTCGTTCGATCAACCGCACCGCGTCGTCAAGGGTCATGAAGGGCTGGTCAAGAGCATCATCATGGCCCGTTGCCTGAATGGCGCATCGTCGATCGCCGAGATCGACGAGCTGTTCGCCATTCGCGAACGAAGGCTCCCGCCGCGCCGCTACGACGTTTCCAACTGGGTGCACGCGCACCGCATCACCATCTGCGATGTTCGGCTGCCGCTCCCTGGTGGTTACTACCGCAGGGTCACCCTGCGTGGTGATCGTGGCGATTCATCTGGAAGTTCGCAGCGGAGCGGTCGCCAGGTTCCTGATCAAGCTGCTGTGGCTGGCGGTGCCGGCCGCGGTGCTGGCCGTGTTCTGGTACATCGACTCGAACCGCGTCGTGAACATCGACATCTCGGTCTCTCCTGACCGGCTGCCGGGCAACGGCTTCGACCGCGCGCAGGTGCACATCCGCGTCAGCGATACCGACGGGGCGCCGCTTGCCGATCACGTGCTGGTCCTGTACGTGGACGGCTTCGGACAGATGACGCGGCAGCGGGTCAAGACCGACCTCGACGGCGCGGCCGAGGTCGAGTACGCCGTCTACGCCGTCAGCCGCTTCAAGCCGCCCGGCGTCGACACGATCCGGGTGGCCGACACCTCGGTGGGCAAGGTGATCGGCGTGTTCGTCGAAGGGTCGGCGGAGATCACGGTGGAGGAAGCCCCGCGCCTGTCCCCGGAAGAGGTGCAGAGACGCATCTCCGGCGCCACCGAAGACAAGAGCGAGACGCCGGGCGAAAGCCGATGAGCGTGTGGGCTCAGGATCCGGGATTGACGCTTCGTTCCATCAGATGACAGGCTGTATACAGAAGATGGTATTGTAAACATGAAGACGGTCACCGTATCCGTGCGACTCCCGGAAGCCGATGCGGATCGGCTGCAAAGGGCGGCAGCGGGAATGGGCCTCGACCGCTCCACCTTTCTGAGGTGGGCGGTCGAACGTGGTGCGCAGGCACTCATGCTCGAGCGCGCCTGTGACGCCTACCGCAAAGGGGAGGTGACCCTCTCTCGATCAGCTGAGATGGCCGGTCTCAGCGTACGAGACATGATCCTCAAGTTGCACGATCAAGGTGTG
Organism: Spirochaetia bacterium; assembly: GCA_964291595.2. Classification (GTDB taxonomy): domain Bacteria; phylum Spirochaetota; class Spirochaetia; order SZUA-6; family Bin103; genus CATQHW01. Next base: position 343,054 of record OZ219914.1, read on the forward strand.
GAGTTGAACTACGGCCTGGACGACTTGGCGATGGACCTCCAGCCGCCTTGACGACCGTTGCAGATGCAAGCCCGCTGATATTCCTCTGCAAAGTCAGGCTGCTTCCACTGATTCCCACCGTCCTGGGAGAGGTATTCGTCCCTGATGCCGTCCGTGATGAAGTACTGGCGCAGCCGCTCGACTTGGCAGAGGCCAAGGAGCTTCAGCGGTTTCTCTCCGGCGTCCGGATAGAGGCGATTGAAACCCCTCGGTACTTTGCCGCAGGGATGAGCCGGGCGGACAATGCGGCGATGACGCTGGCCGTTCGGACGAGTGCCGATACGCTGCTTGCCGACGACCGTATCGTCCGCCGGATAGCGATGGTGCAGGGTGTTCGACCGATTGGATCCGTCGGTGTCCTGCTGCGGGCGCGGCGCCAGGGGCGGCTGAACGGTCAGGAAGTGCGCAGGATCCTCGATGACCTGATCGGTTCCCACTCCTTCCGGATTGGAGTCGAACTCTATGCGGCCGTGCTCCGCGAAATCGATGCACCGTCTCAGTGACGCAACAGCGTACGTCGGCCGGTCGTCTGGACTGGGGCCTCTGCAGGCCGTCAGGTGCGGGCGATCTCGGCCTTGAGCGCGGCTATCTCGCTGTCGATCTCCACGTCGTCCGGCAGGTCGCGGTCCGCGCGCCGGTACCAGTAGCCGGCGTTGGAGCGATCGCCCTCCATCAGGTGCACGATGCCGTGCGCCCAGCTCGCGAGCTGCGAAGAGTCTTTCTGGACGATGGTGTGAGCCGCCTGCCAGTCGCCGGCCTCGATCAACCGCACCGCGTCGTCAAGGGTAGCCATGAAGCCGATGCTACACGGTTTCGAGCGGCATCGACGATGAAGGTGTACGCGCGGGACATCGCCCTGGTCCACATGCACGCCCGCTTGCCTGCTGGACGCGAGGCGGGCATGGTGGGTCGCGGAGATCGCCGGGGCCGCGCGAGTGATGACCGAGCAGACCGACGAGCCGAAGACGATTCTGGATCGGGGTTACCTGATCGTGCGCGGCGCGATCGAGCCGAGCGGCTGGAGCCGCTCCGCGCCACCGCCGAGCGGTTCCTGGACCGGGCGCGGGAGCGCTCGCGCGGCGACCCGAACGTGGGCTGGGACGCGCACCGCGTACCGCATCCCGGCCTCTACGACTTCATCGACCCGGACACCGCGGCGCTGTTCGATCCGCTGGTGTCCGACCGCGTGCTGGAGGTGAACCGCCGGCTCATGGCGGCGCCGGAGGTGGGGCTCAACACCGCGTCCCTGTTCACGGAGCCGGCCAAGCCGCTGAGCAAGATCTTCCAGTGGCACCGGGACTCGGTGCTGCGGCCGTCGTCCCCGCTGCCGCTGCGCGGCCTGCAGGCGGACTGCCAGGCCAACGCCCGGCGTCCTCTCGTGGAACATCGCCCTGCACGACGACGACTCGCTGTGGGTGGTTCCGGGAAGCAACCGGCGCGGCAACACCGCGGCCGAGCAGGAGGTGTTCGACCGCCCGGCGCAGCTCGCCGACGAACCGCTGCCGGGGGCGCGCCGCTGCGAGCTGGCCGCCGGCGATGCCGTGGTGTTCGACGCGGCGATGGTCCACTCCGGCAGCGCCGACGCGGACCGCCGCCGGCGCACGTTCAACGTCGCCTACCGGGAGTTCGGCGGTCCGGTGCTCGCACACAGCCGCGCCACCTGCTGGAAGCCGGATCTGTTTGAATCGCTGACTCCGGAGACGGCGCCGCGGTTCGAGGGCTTCGAACGGTCGCTGCGCGACGAGCGCGATGTGATCGAGGCGGCCTTCCGGGCCGTCATCGAACGGGACGGGGCGGAGTTCCGGGAGCACCTGGCGCGCCTGCACCCCGGGCGGGTGGGCCGCATGGTCTGCGTGGTGCAGCTCCACAAGATCGCGCACGCGCTCTGGAAGCTCGCCGAGATCCGGCGCGGAGGCGCTGTCCGACGCCGACTACCAGGCCGCGACGCTGGACCACGCCGGCAACCGGTGGCGCACCGCCGCGCTCCTGGAGCGCTTCACCGGCGCGGAGGTGAACCGTCTGCGGGACGGCTTCGCCGACCTCGACCGCAGGCTGCGCCCCGCCGGCCCCGTCCCGCAGGCCGTCGGTTCGACCGAGCCCACCGGATACGAGCAGTACGAGATGCCGCGGGACTTCGAGGTCGACGACTTCGTGGCGAGCTGGCCGCCCGGCTGAGGACGTTCGGCGCGGCGGCGGGCTACGGGCGGCGGCGGGCTACGGCGCGCTCAGCGCGTGACCGTCGTCACATGCCCCATACGTCCACGTGCAGCTCGCCGGCGGCGCGCTGCTCGTGGAACATCTTCTCCTTCCAGCTCCGGTTCTCCCGTTGATCGATCACGACCAGGTGTCCCGCCTCGGCCGCGCAGCGCTCCACGTACCCCGCCGTCTGCTTCACACCCTCGTCGATCACGCTCTCCAGCCCGTCGCGTTCGCGCACCACCTTGCACTCGACCGCGAACTCCTGCACCCGCTCTGCCAACGGCCACACGATCAGCAGGTCCACCCGCCCGCTCCCCAGCGCGTACTCACGCTCGATGCGCCCGCCCCCGTTCACCACCCGTTGCAGGTACGCCTGCAGCAGCAACTGAGGCCACGCCTCCTCGTACGCGAAGCGGTTCCTCCAGTGCTCGGAGTGGCGGCGGAAGAAGCCCTGGAACTCCTCCATCAGCAGCGCCGCATCCAGACTGCCGTCCGCCTGCACGAACGGCGCCGGCTCCTGCTCCAGCTCTTCCTGCACCACCCACGCCAGCTCGCGCGGTATCACCTCCGCGTAGATCGCGTTGGCGATGCGCACCGGCGCGCCCTGCGCCACCAGCCCCAGGTCGCGCGCGTACTCGACGTCGCGCCCGGAGGCGCGGCGCTCGCCGCCGCTCAGCATCGGCTCGATCACCCGCCGCACGCGTTCCTCGCGCAGCTTGTCCGCCAGGTAGTCCAGGTGCGTCACCCGGTTGACGATGAGGTCCTCGCGCACCGCTGCGATGTCGTCCGCGGTCACCGTGCGGGAACGATCCTCGCGCAACGCCCGGTTCTCGAAGCACGTACCGTACGCCAGCGCGTTCACCAGCCACGGCTGGCCGCGCGTCTGCGTCCATACGGCCTCCAGCGCCTCCGGCGCGAACGCCTGGCCGGTCTCCTCGGTGTGCTGGCCCAGCAGCGCCAGCGTCTCTCCGCGGGAGAAGTCGCCGAGCCGCAGCGACTTCGCGGCGATGTTGAAGGGGCTGCCGGTGGCGCCCATGCGGTAGTCGCGCACGTCGCGCATGCCGCACAGGACCACGCTCTGCGGGAAGCGCGCCGGGCGCTTGGGGTAGCCGGCGCGGAGTTGCTGCAGCACGGACAACAGCGAATCGCCGGTCAGCGTGTCGATCTCGTCGATCAGCAGCACCAGCGGCCGCGGGGACGCCTGCGCCCAGCGCGACAGCGCCTCGCCCAGCGCCTCGTCCGCACCGGCGCGCGCCAGCGCGTCCTGCCAGATGTCGTCCAGGAAGCCGTCGTCCAGCGTCTCCCGCGCCTCCGATGCCAGCCTGAAGAGCACCGTGCGCATCGCCCGCTCTACGTCGTCGCGGGCGGTGCGGGCGGTTTCGACGGTGACGTATACGCAGTGGTAGTCCCGCTCGTTCAGCACGTCGGCCAGGGCCAACAGCGCCGACGTCTTGCCGGTCTGCCGCGGCGCGTGCAGCACGAAGTACTTCTCGTCCCGTACCAGGCCGAGCGTCCCGTCCAGATCGATCCTCGACAGCGGCGGGATGCAATAGTGTGCATCGGGCTTGACCGGACCGGCGGTGTTGAACGAGCGCATGGTCTCGATCGTCGCTTGACTGACCTTGCTCTCGGCTACGGCGGGCTCAGCGCGCCGGTCTCCCATTCCCGGCGGTAGATCCGCAGCAGCTCCTCCGCGGACGGCAGCCGGTAGTCGAGGCGCTCCGCGGTGGCCGCCGCCGACATGCTGGTGTCGTGCGGGACCTGCGCCCCGGCCATCCCCACCCAGCTCGGCGGCCCGGTCGAGATCAGGCCGGCGTCCAGCTCGAATACCTCGGCGGCGGTCCGGATCGCCTCCATGCGCGACAGGCTGGCCCCGGAGCAGCAGTGGAAGATCCCGCGCGCGTCGCGTTCGATGATGCGCATCATCATGCGGGCGCTCTCGCTGGCCAGGCTGAGGGTGGCGTGCATGTTGATCTCGCCATGCCACATGACGAAGGGCCGGCCGCGGCCGGCGGTCTCCAGGAGGGCGCCAATCAGGCTGCCGTAGCCGACGTTCTGGGTCTGCGGCTCCTCGGGGCGCGCCCAGTGCACGCCGTTCACGCCGGAGATGCGCGCCACCGCGCCGTTGTCGGCCGCCTCCAGCACCACCGTCTCGCCCACCACCTTGAGCAGGCCGTACAGGTTGACGGGATTGGGAGGCGTCGCCTCGTTCGCGCCGCTCTGGGTGCCGTCGAACACCCAGTCGGACGAGATCAGGATCATCTTGGCGCCGACCTCGTTGGCGGCCTGGGTCAGATGGCGCGTCGAGTCGACGTAGGCGCGCCACGCCAGGGCGCGGTCGCGGTACATCTGGTCGAACCCCTTGAGGATCGCCGAGTGGATGATGGCGTCGGGCCGGAAGGCGCGCACGCTTGCCAGCACCTGGTCGCGGTCGGTCATGTCGACGCGGCCGTACTCGTAGGGGACCGGGCCCTCCGGCTGCCAGCGGTACACGGTCGTGAACACCGTCGCGCCGTGCTCCTCGGCGGCGACCTTGACGATGTTGCTGCCGACGAATCCGGTGCCACCGGTCACGTATACCTTCACGCCGCTCCCACCTCCTTCAGCCTCCGTGCACGGAGATGGGCATTCTACGTCGCCGTCAGTCGAGGGTCAGCCGGCAGTCCACCCATCCGCCGCCGGCGGCCGAGGAGGCGAGCGCGGCCTCCACGAAGGCGAGCCCCCGCGCTCCGTCCGCGACGGTCGGGAAGTGCAAAGCCAGCGGATCGGGTACGCGCCCGGAGCGGCGGGCGGCGATCACCTCGGCGGCGTCCGCGTAAATGTTGGCGAAAGCCTCGTGGAACCCCTCCGGGTGGCCCTTGCCGACGCGGCTGCCGCGGGCGGAGAGCGGCAGCGTGCCCGGACCGTTGCGGGTCCGCACCTGCGCCGGCCCGTCGAGCGGCAGGAAGCGGAGCTCGTTGGCGCGGTCCTGGTGCCACTCGACGGTGCCGTCGGCGCCGGAGATCCGGAACCCCAGGCTGCTCTCCATGCCGGCGGCCGCCTGCGTCGCCCACAGGCAGCCGCGCGCACCGCCCGCGAACCGCAGCAGCACGCCGGCGTAGTCATGCACGGTGCGCCCCGGCACGATGGCGCCGACGTCGGCCGCGACCGCCTCCAGCTCCACGCCGGCGACGTAGCAGACCAGGTGATGGGCGTGGGTGCCGATGTCGCCCAGGATCAGCGACGGCCCGCTGCGCGCGGGATCGAAGCGCCACCGCGCGGGAGGGTCGGGCTCGACGGCGTTGCCTCCCTGCACGTACTCGACCTGCACCAGCCGGATCGCGCCGAGCTGGCCGGCCGCGACCATGGCGCGCGCCTGCCGCACCATGGGATAGCCGGTGTAGTTGTGGGTGAGGGCGAAGACCCTGCGGCAGGCCCGTACCGCCCGCACCACCGCCAAGGCGTCGTCGAGCGAGTTGGCCAGCGGCTTGTCGCAGATGACGTCGAAGCCGTGCTCCAGCGCGGCGACGCTGTACTCCCGGTGCGTCTCGTTCGGGGTCATGATGGCGACCACGTCGGCGCCGTCGGCGCGGGCGGCCTCGCGGTCGATCAGCTCCGCCCCGGAGCCGTACGCGCGCTCGGCCGGCACGCCGATCCGCCGGGCCGCGGCGCGCCCGCGCTCCGCGGCCGACGACAGCGCGGCGGCGACGATCCGGTAGCGGTCGTCGAGCCGCGATGCCGCGCGGTGCATCTCGCCGATGAAGGAGCCGGGACCGCCGCCGATCACGGCCAGCCGCAACCGGCGCCCCAGGGCCTCCACGACCGGATTGGTGTCGACGATCCGCGATTCAGTCATTCCCATTGCCACATCGTGCCGGCCCGGTCATCGTAACCGGCGAGCCGGAGGCTGTCCGGCGGAAGGGAGATACGAATGGCAGACGCCGTCAGGTTCGCGATCGTCGGCCTGGGCATGGGCCGCGGGCGGGCAGACCGATGCATGGAGACCGAGGGGGCCGAGCTGGTCGCGATCTGCGACCTGTCGGAAGAGCGCGGCACGGCCGCCTCCGGGGAGCTGGGCGTGCCGTGGGTGCAGAGCTACGACGATCTGCTGGCGCGCGACGACGTGGACGTGATCGGGCTGTGGACGCCGAGCGGCACGCACGGTGCGATGGCGGTGCAGGCCCTGCAGGCGGGCAAGCACGTGTGCATGACCAAGCCGATGGACATCACCGCCGCCGCCTGCGACCGCGCCATCCACGAGGCCGACAGCCGCGGGCTGCTGCTGGGCATCGACTTCCAGGAGCGCTACCTCCCCGCGAACCACCGGGTCAAGAGCGCGGTCGACTCCGGCGCCGTCGGCCGGCTGCTGCGGGCGGACCTGCGCATGCACTGGTTCCGCGGGCAGGCCTACTACGACGCCGGCATGCCGCAGGCGTGGCGCAGCCGCCTGGACACCGAGGGAGGCTCGCTGGCCAACCAGGCCGTCCACTTCGTGGACCTGCTGCTGTGGTGGGCCGGCACCCCCGAACGGGTGGTGGGCTGCCGCGGCACCTACGGCCACGACATCGAGACCGAGGACGGCACCACCGCCGTCGTGCAGTTCCGGGAAGGGGCGGTGGGGTCGATCGTCACCACCACCTGCGCGGTCCCCAACCGCGGGCACGAGGTGACCCTGAGCGGCACGTGGGGCACCCTCACCTGGGCCAACGCCGAGGAGATGACGCTCGACCACGTACCGGAGGGGGACCGCTCGGCCGCCGACGCGTTCCGGGTCGAGGGCAGCCCGGAGGTGGTCGCCGGCGACCTGGGCGCCTACGCGATCCCGCCGGATCTGCCGGACAACATCTTCGCGGACATGGTGGGCGCCATCCGCACCGGCTCCGCGCTGCAGTGCGACGGTCGCGAGGCGCGCCGCTCGGTGGCGCTGTTCGACGCCGTGTACCGCTCCTCGGACACCGGAGCCTGGGTCGAGGTGTGACCGCGCCGGAGCCTTTCCGCACGCCCAATATCCTGTACATCCTCGCCGACGACCTGGGGTGGGGAGACGTGGGCTATCACGGCTCGGAGATCCGCACGCCCAACCTCGACCGGCTGGCGCGGGACGGCGTCGAGCTCGACCAGCACTACGTCTGCCCGATGTGCACGCCCACGCGCGTGTCGCTGTTGACCGGGCGGCACCCCGGGCGCTTCGGGAGGCACGCCACCGTGCCGTCGAATCCACCGGTGCTCCCGGACGGCTACGAGACGCTGGCGACCGCACTGCGAAACGCCGGTTACGCCACCGGGCTGTTCGGCAAGTGGCACCTGGGCTCGGACCCGCGCTTCGGTCCGAACCGATACGGTTTCGATTACGCGTACGGCAGCCTCGCCGGCGGCGTCGATCCCTACAGCCACCGCTACAAGGAAGGGGAGTATTCCTGGACGTGGCACCGCAACGGCGAGCTGATCGAGGCGCGCGGACACGTGACCGACCTGATCGTGGAGGAGGCGCTCCAGTGGATGGAGGCGCAGGCGCAGCCGTGGTTCTGCTACGTGCCGTTCACGGCCGTGCACGTGCCGGTCAAGGCTCCGCAGCACTGGGTCGACACCTACCACGATCGGATCTACGACGCCGATCCCGCCCGCGACCGCTCGTTCAAGATGTACGCCGCCTACCTCAGCCACATGGATCACGCGATCGGACGCATGATCGAGTCGCTGCACCGGACGCTGCAGCTCGACGACACGATCGTGGTGTTCGCATCCGACAACGGCGCGATTCCCGATTGCCCGTTGCATGGCACCGACCTGTATCCCGGCCGGCAGGAGGATATGCCGCGACTGGGATGCAATCTGCCGCTGCGCGGGCAGAAGGCGCAGCTCTACGAGGGCGGAGTTCGCACACCAGCGGTGATCCGCTGGCCGGGAGCGCTGCGGCCGGCCACGGTGTCGCGGCCGATCCAGGTCGTCGACTGGATGCCGACGTTCGCCAATCTGGTCGGCGCGACCACCACCGAGGATCCGCGCTGGGACGGGCGGGACGTCTGGCCGCTGATCACCGGCGAGGCCACGGACCTGGATCGCACCCTGTTCTGGAACTTCCGCGGAAGCGAGTTCGGCGCCCGCATCGGCGACCTGAAGCTTTGCACCGACAGCGAGTTGCGGCCGGAGAAGACCGAGCTGTTCGACCTTGCCGCCGACCCGGGCGAGCAGCGCAACCTCTTCGAGGAGTCACCCCGTCTGGCGGAGAACCTGCTGGACCTGATCCGGCAGGAGCGGGAGCTGGACGACTCCTCGAAGCGGCCCGACGCCCCGCCGTAGCGGCTGCCGCGGCCGGCGGGCTGAAGCGGTGCCTCCGCCCGGGTCACCGCGTCCTCAGACGCGGTGGTGCTTCTTCGGAGGGGCCGCGAGCGCTGCGATCCAGCGGCCGCACCACTCGTCGTAGTCGTCCTGCACCGAGGCGGGATCGCTCCGGCTCTGCACCACCACCTCCGGGAAGTCCGGGCGGCCGGTGGGCGTGCCGGTCTTCTGGAACCGCAGGTCGATGCTCCAGCGCACCCGGTCGCTGCGGTTCTGATGGCCGTGGTGCGGCGTGTAGGCGCTCATCATCAGCAGGTCGCCGCGGCGCATGACGCAGTCGTACGGCTCCACGTCGGGCATCAAGGAGGGCTTGATGTGCGTCCCTCCGCCTCTTTCATGCTCCAGCAGGCCGAGCTTGTTGACCCCCGGGAGCACCTGCAGGCAGCCGTTGCCGGGTCCACGTCGACCAGCGGAATCCACACCGTCAGGATCTGCGAGGCGTCCGCCTCCTCGCGGGTGACGCCCTGGTCCTGGTGCCAGGGAACCTGCATCGGCTGGCGCTCGCCCCGCCTCGGCGTATAGGGGCGAAGATGCTGGATGGGGCTCAGGGTGATCTCCGGCCCGACGATGCTCTCCACCGGCGCCAGCAGGTTGGGGTTGAAGCAGAACGCGAACATCTCCGGGAGCCGCGCCTCCATGATGTCCAGCACCCGCTTGTGGACCGTCGCTTCGCTGTCGGAGAGCTGCTCCTCGATGCGCGCCAGGCGCGTGGTGAAGCCCTCGTCCTCGGCGGCGGAGGCGATCCGCCCCTCGGCCAGGTGCTGGCGGGCGATGGTGTCGACGAGCCGCTCGTAGGCGGCCTGGACCGGCGCGAAGTCGGCGTCCCCAAGCACGTCCTCGACGATCAGGAACCCCTGGTCGGCGTACCGGGCCAGCTCGTCCCGGCTGAGGGAGCGCGGCATCCCCCCATGGTATCGGGACGCTGCCGCCCCTGCTACCGCCGACGCATTGAAGCGGCGCCGCCGTCGGACACGCTCATTGGCTATAGTGGGAGGTGCTGGTGGCAGAGCCGGTGGTGCTGAGGGAAGAGGACGTAGGCCGCATCGGCGAGTACGTCAAGCCGTGGCTCCGGGAGGTGGTGGACAAGATGGTGCCGCGGACGGAAGTGGCCGGCCCGGACACCGCGTTGCTGGAGCGCATGGTGCGGGTAGAGGAAGAGCTCAGGGCGCAGCGGGAGTTGATGGATGAGCGCTTCGGGTTCATGGAGCAGCGGTTCGAGGCGGTAGACAGACGCTTCGAGGCCGTCGACAAGCGGTTCGAGGATCTGTTCGCGCACCTCGACAAGCGCTTCGACGCGGTCGACAAGCGCTTCGAAGCTGTCGACAAACGCTTCGAAGCAAGTGACAAGCGTTTCGAGGACTTGATCGCCCACACCGACAAGCGGTTCGAGACGGTGGACAAGCGCTTCAACACGCTCACGTGGATGATCGGCGTCGGCTTCGTGGTCGTCACGTCGCTGACGACGGTGTTCGCCCTGCTCGCGTAGCGCTCCGGCACGCCGCTCGCCGCCGCGGATACGCTCGTTACTCGTAGATGCTCTTCATCTGCCAGGCGTCCAGGGAGCGGAGCGTTGCTTCGCTCCCGCAGGCGCGGAGCGCCACGCCGGCCGAGTCCTCGCGTCCGGGATAGACGCGCAGCGCCACGCACTGGCGGCCGTTTGCGAACACCTCCACGACGCTGCGGTCGATGAAGATGCGGAGCGCCAGCGGCTCGTCCGGCGCGACGTACACCGGCGCCGTCTCCGGCGCCCGCGACAGCACGTCCGGCAGCTCGGACGAGCGCGCGTTGTCCAGCGTGATCAGGCTGTCCGCCGCCGCGGCGGCCTTGTCGCGATCGCCTCCGTCGTAGCGCTCGCGATTCCGGAAGCCGCGGCGCCGGTAGAAGCTGATGCGGGTGTACTCCTCGCTCCGCGGGGAGCGCAGCACGTCGATCTCCACGGTTGGCGCATCCTGCGGATCGATCACGGCGGCGATCTCAAGGGAGGTGCCGCTCACATCGTCCAGCACCACGTCATGGTTCGCCGGCAGCTTCGTCGGCCCCACCCGGACGTGCCGGCCGCGCAGCGATGCGATGTCGCCGGCCGGCTCCATCTCGATCCCGTCGTGCTCAGCCAGGGTGAGGCGGCGCGGCAGGCTCATGACCTGGTCCCAGCCCCGCGTGGGCCTGGCGGGGTTCATGTTGAAGATGACGATGAGGCCGTCGCCGTCCGGCGTGGCCGACGGCGCGTGCACGCCGCCCGGCTGCGCGGAGCCGAAGTTGAAGCGGCCGCCCGCCGTCACCGCGAGCTTGTCGCGCTCGGTGTCGTAGTCGCCGACCAGGTACTTGCCCCCGCTCATGTGGCTGAAGTAGAGCAGCATGTGGCGGCGATCGGGGCCGGAGCCGATCGGCCAGAAGTAGGGACAGGCGCCGTCATCGCCGGCCAGCGAGAAGCGGTCGTTCTCGTCGAACGGATGCAGGTACTCCCAGTTCGCCAGGTCGTCGGAACGGAACAGGAAGTCGGCGCGGCTCACCTTGCCGGCCGGCGGATGGGGCAGCGTCCCGCCGCTCAGCGAGTAGTACCGGCCGCCCTGCTTCCAGATGCACGGATCGAAGACGCGGTAGGGAAGCGGCGAGCCGTCCGGGCTCTTTATGGGAATCACCGGCTTGCCGGTGAGCTTCTCCCAGTTGAGCAACAGCGGATCGCTCGAGGTGGCCACCATGGTGCCGGCCTCGGTGCCGTGGTAGCAGGCGATGACCCGATCCTCTTCCACCAGTGTCGCGCCGGAGAAGCAGCACCGTTCGGGGTCGGGAAAGATCGCGTAGGGGAGGTCGCGCCAGTGGATGAGGTCGTCGCTCACCGCGTGGCCCCAGTGCTGCCGCGGGTCCTCCGGCGGGTAGCCCTGGTAGAACAGGTGCCAGCGGTCCTGCCAGCGGCACAGGCCGTTGGGATCGTTCAGCCGGTGCTCCGGGCTGACGAAGTGGTACCGGGGCACGTGCCGGTCGCGGGCGAGCTCCCGGCGGGAGGCGCGAAAGCGCTCCAGCAGCGGGTTGGCGGCCAGCTCGCGTTCCTGAGCGGCAAGCGTGTCGGCGAAGGTGAATCGCGGAACGGAGGACCGGTAGTCGGGCATGGCTGCCGACGTTAGCGCCGCGTCCCGGCACCGGCAAGGTTCGCGCGATGGGCTCCGCCGGGTATCATTACAGCCCCGGAGCCATGGCTGACGAGAGCGGCGCGCTGCCGGCACAACCCCCTCGCCAGCAACTCAACGTCTATCCCCCCACCGTTCTCGACATCTACGTGAACGAGCCCCGGATCGCGCCCGAGCGCACGGCGCCGGCCAACCTCCTGCGCCTGTGGTTTCCGGAATCGCTCCAGGCCTACGACGCCGGAGACAACCTGCTGTGGGAGCACACGTTCGAATCCCACCCCTCCTGGCGCTACGTCAACGAGTCGATGGGCGACATGAAGGGCGGCCGCGCGGTCCGCAAGGCCCTGCGGAGCGTCGAGACGGTCGACGGACTGGCGCTGATCGATTGCACCGTCCGCTGGCGGGGCGTGGACATCGATCTCGACCTCACGATCACGAACACCGGGCCGATGCCATGGGCGCGCCTGGTCACCAGCACCTGCCTGCAGCGCCCGGCGGCCCGCGACTACCTGGACGCGGATGACACTCGCACGTGGCTCTGCACCGACCAGGGGTTCGTGTCCGCGGCCGAGCTGGCCTTTCCGCCGCGCCGCGACTCCCTCTACGGCTGGGTCGGCGAGGAGCTGCCGATGAAGAGCGGCGCCCGGAGGCGGCTGACCGAGCCGCCGCTGTTCGCGGTCTCGCTCGACGGGCGCTACGTGCTCGGCTACGCGTGGCGGCACGCACGGCGGCTCTTTCTGGGCGCCGGACGCGCCCGCTGTCTGCACTCCGACCCGGAGCTCGGCGCGGTCGAGCCGCAGCGCCAGGTCCGGCGGCAGGGGATCCTGTTCGTGCATGAGGGCACGCTGCAGGACGCCTACGACCGCTATCGCTCCTGGAGCGACGAGCTGGCGGCGGCCGAAGCGTGAGTCGCCGGCCCGGTTACCGGTTCGCCACCTCGCCGATGTCCAGCAGGTAGATCTGCCGGCCGCCGCCTGCGTGCGCGGAGTCGATGGTGACGTAGCGGCCGGAGGGATCGGAGCGGGGGTGCAGGTCGCACCGCAGATCCCCCGTGTACTCCGGAGGCGCGTGGAAGGAGCCGAGGTCGACCCGCCGGCCAGTCGGGACGTGAAAGAGGTACAGGTTCTGCATGCGGCCGCCGCCCTGGGGGTAGCAGTCGTTGAGGATCCAGTCGGTATCGGCGAGGTAGGTGCAATGCCCGTCGCTGGTCATCGCGCCCGGGCCGATGACGCTCACCTCGTCGCTCTGGTCCCGGTGGAGGTAGAACGCCGCTCCGGCGCCCGGTCGCCAGGACCAGCCCAGGATGGTCTCTCGATCGCGCCAGATGAAGTGCGACATCCTGCCGTAGTCGTCGACGACGTGCAGGTCGGAGCCATCCCGGGCCGCGGTGAGCATTCTCGTCCTTCTGCCGTCGCCCCACCGCCAGCGGTGCAGGAAGATGAAGCGCGATCCGTCGGTGTTGAACAGCAGGTGGTTGAAGTAATGCTTGGTCGAGCCGATGTCGCCGTGCGGATACGGCAGGGCGGCCACTTCGGCAATAGGGATGACGAACTCCGGCTCCGCGCCGGGCGCAGTCAGGTCGAGCGTGTAGATGCCGGCGTCCTCGGGCGCCAGCACCTCGCGATTAGGGTCGGGGATGCCGGTGTAGCCGTAGCCGGGCCGCATGTCGTCCAGCCGGCGGAAGTCGGTGCCGATGGCGGTGCGGCCGTCGGGGGCGACCGCGTAGATCGCCGCCGGCAGCGTGCGCGATTCGCCCGACTCCAGGTCCAGGATGCGGGAGACGAACCGGTCTCCTTCCCGGTCGTTCCAGATGATCCTGCGGTTCGAGCCGGGTATCCATTGCAGCATGCAGCCCTGCTGCCAGCACCACGCCCGTGTGCGGCCAACCTCTCGCCATGCGTCGCCTGCCTGCAGGTCGATGACGCCCACCGCGATGCTGTCGTCCGGCCGCGGCTGGCGGCCCTCGAAGTCCACCCGCATGCCCAGCACGTAGCGGCTGGTCGCGTCGAACTGCAGCTTGTCGTAGTAGCCGAACCAGTGCCGGCCCGGACCTGAGGTGATCACCCGGATGGGTACCGCAGCGTGGGGTCTCATGTCTTCCTGGGACGCAACGCTACCACGCGCCGCCCGGCATCCCGTGTTCGAGCACGTTTCCGTTCGCGAGACGGTGCATCGTTGGAGCACCGCTACGACAGTGCCGACAACGGCTGGCTTGTGGAGTGGCCGCCTGCGGCGTACCGTATCCGCATGAGGAAGCCTGCGGAGACCGTCCTTGCGGACGCGCTTCGCTTGGATCTTCAGGGCCGTGCTGAGTTAGCCAGGGAGCTCCTTGCGAGTCTTGACGGCCCGGCGGATCCAGATGCTGCATCCGCGTGGGCCGATGAGATCAGACGGCGCGTAGCGGCTCTCGAGTCAGGCTCCGCGGAGCTTGAGTCTTGGGATGACGCCGTGGGACGGATCGAGCGCGACATTCTTGGCCGGTGAGCCGTCGGGTTCGCAACCTCTCGGCGGCTCGCGAAGAATTCGCTGCCGCCGTCAAGCAGGCGTGCTCAAGGCAGACCATGCCATGTGTCTGCGGAGCTTAGGACCCGTTCCTCCCCACTGCGGACGCGTTCCAGGACCGCCGCACCGAGGTAGGCGTCTTCCATCTCTTCGAGCTTCTCGAGGATGGCCTGTCGGGCGTAGTAGCTCTTGCTCCTGCCGGTAGCCTTCGCCAACGCCTGCAGTCGTGCCTCGATCTCTTCAGGGAGCCGCACCGTGAGCATGTCCTACGTTCATGACGTTTGCAGACTGAAGTCAAGACGGCGCATGGCGACGCGTGCTCCCTGAGCACGGTCCCGGAGGCACAGAGCCCAAGTTCGCTAATGTACGGTGGCAATGGGGATGAGGGGCACTACCGCAACCGGCGCGGCGGAGCCGGTCCTGCACTGGTCGTTCGATCAGAATCACTCGCAGCAGCAACCCGGCTTCGGTGCCGAGCTGGTGGCCACCCTGCGGGACTACTACCGGAAGGTTTCGGCGCCGCAGGACGCGACCGTCTACCGAGTGCTGCCCAACTTCTGGAGCGGGTACCAGCCCGTGCCGGCGACCCGGCTGGCGATCGGCAGCGTCGAGGTGAACCGCGCCCGGATATCCGCCACGCGTGAGACCGAATATCGCGTGACCGCTCGCAACAGCACCAGCGGCGAGCACGCTACCTATGCGTTCCGCGCCGCGGCGGATCGCTGGCGCAGCCTCACCGGAGACTGGCAGATCGAGATACGCAACGACGCCGGCGGCACCTATCGCCGTCACCGTGCCACGGGAGCGCTGGGGGCGCCCGGTCGGGGCGCCGCGCGGCCGATCCGGCTGACCGTGAACGGCGTCACCCTGCCGGCGGGAACCTGGAGCGGCGCCCGGCCGCTGACTACGCCGTGGGCGCTGCTCGACATCCTCCCGGAGTTGCAGGAGGGCTGCGAGCTGGCCCTGCTGGAGGAGCTGGACCGGCTACGCGAGCCGGTGCGGCTGACCCCGATCGGGATCTGGCAGTGGCCGCCCCCCGACGCGGACCTGGGCGCTTTCACCGGGTGGTGCGCGCACGGCCGCGGACTGCCGCCCACCTACTACTGGTTGGACGGCGGCGGCACCGTAGCCGTGGCATCGACGCTGTTCCAGACCTGGGTGGTGAGCGCACCATCGAAAGGGGATGCGGCGTGAGCTCGCCTCCGAACATCATCTTCCTGCACACCGATCAACACACGTGGGATGCCGTCTCCGCGTACGGCAACCGCGATCTCGCCACGCCCAACATCGACCGCCTGCAGCGCAACGGCCTGTCCTTCATGCGTGCCTATTGCACGGACCCGGTCTGCGCGCCGGCGCGCGCGAGCTGGATGACCGGGCGGTACTCCTCCGAGACCGGCGTACCGCACAACCGGGGCGTGCTGCACGACGACCTCCCCGACCTGGGCCGGCATCTGAACGCCCACGGCGTCCCCGCCTACCACGCCGGCAAGTGGCACATCGCCGGCCGCGACGTCACGGAGAGCTTCCGCACCCTCTACGTCGGCAAGCGCCGGATCGGCGCCGGCGGCGGCGAGTACTACGACGGGGCGACCACCCGCTCGGTGGTGGATTTCCTTACCAGGCGCGGCACTCGGGAGCCCTTCTTCCTGCAGATCGGCATGGTCAATCCGCACGACGTGTGCGAGTACGGGCACGGCTTCGAGGAGACGCCGATACCCGATCCGGTGGCGCAGGGGATCCTGAGGGCCGGCGAGCTGCCGCCGCTGCCGGCGAACTTCCAGTACGACCAGCCGGAAACCATGACCCACCGCGTGGTCCGCCGCGACGACGATTGCCTCATCCACTGGCCGATCCTGCGCCGTACGCGCTGTTGGTCGGAACTGCAGTGGCGCTCGCTGGCGTGGAACCTGTACCGCTTCGTGGAGAAGGTGGACGCGGAGATCGGCATGGTGCTGGCCGCGCTGGAGGCCACCGGCCGCGCCGACGACACCCTGATCCTGTTCACGGCCGACCACGGCGAGGCGGCCGGCCGGCATCAGATGTTCCAGAAGTTCACCCTCTACGAGGAGAGCATCCGGGTGCCGTTCATCGCCGCCTGCCTCGGCTCCGGCGTGACGCTGCCCAAGGGCCGCTACGACCGGGAGCACTTCATCTCCGGCGTGGACGTGTTTCCCACCGTGTGCGGCTACGCCGGCGTCGCGCCGCCGCCGGGGCTGCCGGGCCGCAGCATCCGTCCTCTGCTGGAGGGCGCCGGGGCTGACTGGCGCCAGCACGCCTTCATCGAGAGCAACTACTGGGCGCGCGCCATCGTCACGCACCGCTACAAGTACGTCACCGAGTACCGCCCGGCCGAGGTCGAGGACTACCTGCCGCCCGGACCCGGCGCGGAACGGGGAGTGGAGCAGCTCTTCGACCTGGAGCGGGACCCGGGCGAGACCCGCAACCTGGCGGGCGATGCCGCGCTGGCCGGCGCGATCGCCGACTGCCGGCAGCGGCTGGCGCAGACCGAGCGCTCCCTGCAGCGCCGGCCGCTCGGCCCCGGCGCGCCGCGCGACCTGCTGGACCGCTGGGGCGAACGCCTGCGGCAGCGTTGGCAACAGGCGGAGTGAGCGCAGAAACAGGTACGCTGAGCCATGTTGCTCTCCGCGTCACGCCTCACCCTCCGCAGTCGGCAGCGCCGCCGCCCCGATGGGACGGTGTCGGAGGAGATGGTGCTGGGGATGTCGATCGGCTACCGGGTGATGATGGCCGGGATCGGCGTGATGCTGATCGTCGGCATGGTGGTGGCCACCGCCGACGGCGGCCGTCCGGTCACGCTGCCGGCGGACGCGGTTCCGCTGGGGATCATCGCGCTGTGCCTGTTCGGCGCGGCGTACCGCGACTGCTGGATCTTCAAACCGGCCGCCGGCACCTGCGAGCGGCAGATCGGCCTGGCGTTCCTGTTCAAGCGCACCGGCATCGCGCTGTCGTCGATCCGTTGCGTCGAGGTCAGCGAGTATCTGCGGGGAGGCCCGGTCGACAGCGCGCCGCTGGACCCGTCGCGGTACGCGCCCAGCCGGCTGCCGCTCGGCCGCAGCAAGCCGCGCAGCTTCGTGACCCTGAGCCTGATCGACGCCGACGAGCGGACCATCCGCATCGACCACTCGGGCGGCGCCACCGCCGACCGCATGGTCACGGTGGGCCGCGAGCTGGCCGAATTCATCGGCGCGGAGCTGGTCGACCGCACCGCGGGCGCGCCGCCGCCGCGCGGGTGAGGCGGGTCGGTGGTGGCGGTCGACCTGGAACGGCGACGGCGACCTGGACATCGCCGTCAACAACCTGTTGTCACCGGCGGTGGTGTTCGAGAACCGGCTGTGCGGCGGAAGCAGCCTGCAGGTGGCGCTGCGCCGGCCGGGGTCCGGCAACAGCTACGCGCTCGGGGCACGCGTGTCGCTGGTCACCTCGGCGGGCACCTACGTACGGCAGATGCGGAGCACCGCCGGTTACCTGTCCGGCGAGCCGCCGCGCCTCCACTTCGGCCTGCCGGCCGGCGCCCGCATCGATGCGCTGTCCATCGTCTGGCCGGACGGACTCACCTCGCACCTCCACGGCGACGCTCGGCTCGCACCCGGCCGCATCGTGACCATCGAACGCCCGTCCTGATGCATCGCTCGACTCCCTCACGCGTACGGGGTGGGTAGATCAGAGCGTGGTCTCATGCGGTGTAAGATGCCGGCAACGAGCGAAGGGAGTGTTGGAGTCAGGCGAACCGTCAGCGATGGTCGGGAACATCCCGGATGACGACCTGCCTGTTATCGCCGGTCGTTATCGGGGCGTTCCGACGCGAGCATCAAGAACCTAGCGGTGACCAGAATCCCGATCCGAATTTTCGTCAGCAGCGTACAGAGCGAGTTCCATGAGGAGCGGAGGGCGCTGCGCGATTATGTGCATGACGACGTTCTTGTGCGACGGTTCTTCGACGTGTTCCTGTTCGAGGACGCGCCGGCGGCTGACCGGAGGCCCGATCAACTCTATCTGGACGAAGTTGCAGGGTCGGACATTTATCTGGGACTGTTCGGGCGCGAGTATGGTAGCGAGGACGGTGAAGGACTGTCTCCCACGGAACGGGAATTCGACCACGCGACCATCGTCGGTTCACACCGACTCGTCTTCGTGAAAGGGGTGGGTGAGGACGTACGGCATCCAAAAATGGATTCTCTGATCTCCAAGGCACAGTCTGGCCTGATCAGAAAGCGATTCAACACCACCGCAGAGCTGATCGCCGGTCTGTACGCGTCCCTGGTGGAGTACCTGGCAATCAAGGAACTTATCCGGTGGGAGCCGTTCGACGCCGCACCGTGCGCCAAGGCAACGCTGGATGATCTCGACTTGGAACGGATGATGCAGTTCATCCGCACGGCGCGCCAAGTGAGGCAGTTCCCACTCTCGGAAGGGACGCCGCCCCGGCAACTGCTGGAGCATCTGAACCTGCTGAACGAGGGACGGCTGACGAATGCGGCGGTGTTGTTGTTCGGGAAGCAGCCGCAGCGATTCCTGATCTGCTCCGAAATCCGGTGCGCTCATTTCCACGGGACCACGGTAGCCAAGCCGATTCCGTCCTATCAGGTGTACAAGGGCACGGCGTTCGATCTGGTCGATGACGCAGTGGATTTCGTGCTCAGCAAGATCAACCGGTCGATCGGAACGCGGGCAGAGAGTGCGCGGGCTGCCCGAACGTATGAGATTCCGGTGGAGGTAGTGACCGAAGCCATCGTCAACGCCGTGGCTCACCGCGACTACACGGACAACGGCAGCGTGCAGGTGATGCTGTTCGCAGACCGGCTGGAGGTATGGAATCCCGGCAGGCTTCCGCCGGCGCTGACTCTGGAAAAGCTGCGCGAAGCGCACCGCTCTGTGCCGGGCAACCCGTTGCTGGCGGAGTCTCTGTACTTGACCGAGTACATCGAACGCATGGGGACGGGAACATTGGACATGATCGGTCACTGCATGGATGCAGGGCTGCCCGAGCCTCAGTTCGCGGTTACCGATGGATTTGTGACGACGATCTGGCGAGCGCCAGTGGCGTCGCACGGCGCACGAACGGTCTCCGGTCGGCAACCGAGGGTCGAGGTGCAAGCGGGGGTGCAAGCGGGGGGGCAAGCCGGGGTGCAAGCTGGACTGAGCGATAGAGAGGTCGCCATGCTGCGAGCCTGTGTCGGTGTGGAGGCTAAGAGCAAGGACTTGCAGACGGCTGCCGGATATGCGGGACGAACGCGGAGCTTCGAGCGGGATCTCAATCGCCTCCTGAGCGAAGAGCTGCTGGAGATGACCATTCCGGATCGGCCGAGGAGCCCGGCGCAGCGGTACGGCATAACGGCCAAGGGGCGGACGGCGGTTGCGTCTATCGGCGAAACGACACGGAGTCCGCAGCATGGGTGACGAAGTCGTCGGCCAGGCCATCGATGTAAACGGTGACGGCTGGGCGGTGCGGAGACGCTGATCGACAAATGTCCCGGACCATGGGCAGGAAGCGTCCCAACGTCGTCTTCGTCCTCACCGACGACCAGGGTTATGGCGACCTGGGGTGCCACGGGAACGACGTGATCCGCACCCCCAACGTCGACCTTCACCACGCGGACGCGGTTCGATTCACGGACTTCCACGTCGGCACCACCTGCGCGCCGACCCGGGCGGGCCTCCTCACCGGGCACTACTGCAACAGCGCGGGCGTCTGGCACACGATCGGCGGCCGCTCGCTGCTGCGGGAGGACGAGTGGACGCTGGCGGACGCGCTGCGCGAGGCCGGCTACCGCACCGGCCACTTCGGCAAGTGGCACCTGGGCGACAGCCAGCCGTTCCGGCCGCATGAGCGCGGCTTCGAGCGGTCGGTCTACCACGCCGGCGGCGGCATCGGGAACACCGGCGATCCGTGGGGGAACGACTACTTCGACGACACCTACTACGTGAACGGCCGGCCGGAGCGGTTCGCCGGCTACTGCACGGACGTGTTCTTCCGCGAGGGGCTGCGCTTCATCGAGGAGCACCGCGACGAGCCGTTCTTCTGCTACATCGCCACCAACGCCCCGCACCCCGCTCAACGTGGAGCCCCGCTACGTGGATCTGTACCGCGACGCCGTTCCGCACGAGGACCGGGCGCGGTTCTACGGCATGGTCACCAACATCGACGAGAACTTCGGCACGCTGACGCGCGCTCTGCAGGAGCTCGGACTGGCCGAGGACACCATCGTCGTGTTCATGACCGACAACGGCACCGCCGGCGGCGTGGAGCTCGACGCGGACGAGCACCCGCGCGAGGGGCCGGGCAGCTTCAACGCCGGCATGCGCGGCAGGAAGGGCTCACCCTACGAGGGCGGCCACCGCGTGCCGTTCCTGCTGCGCTACCCCGCCGGGGGCGCGGCCGGCGGACGCGACGTCGACGCGCTCACCAGCTACGTCGACTTCATGCCGACGATCCTCGACCTGTGTGGGCTGGACGCGCCGGTCGGCCGCTCCTTCAACGGCCGCAGCCTCGTCCCCCTGATCCGTGGCGAGGCGGACGCCGCAGGGGCGGAGCGCATCGTGGTGAGCGACACCCAGCGGATCGCCCGCCCCATGAAGTGGCGCAAGAGCGCGGTGATGCGCGGCCGGTGGCGGCTGGTGAACGGCACCGAGCTGTACGACCTGGAGCGCGACCCCGGCCAGCGGACCGACGTCGCCGCGGCCAACCCCACGCTGGTGGCCGAGCTGCGCGCCGGCTACGACCGCTGGTGGGAGCGGGTCTCCGGGCAGTTCGACCGCGACGCCGCCATCGCCGTCGGGGCCGACGCGGAGCCCGTGCGGCTCACCACCCATGACCTGCGCAACGAGGCGTGCCACACCGCGTGGAACCAGCGGCAGGTGCGCGCCGGACTGGCCGTCAGCGGCTTCTGGGCGATCGACGTGCGCCGCGCCGGCCGCTACCGGGTGGAGCTGCGGCGCTGGCCGGAAGACGCCGGCCACGCGCTGGACGCCGGCATCGACGGCGACGACGTGGCGTGGCGCAGGGACGCCATCCGCCAGGACGACGCACCGCACTACACCGGCGGCGTCGCCCTGGACATCGGCTGGGCGCAGCTCACCGTGGGAGGAAGGAACCACCAGGTCGAGATCCCTGCCGGGGACTCGCTGGCGGCGTTCGAAGTGGAGCTGGATGCCGGACCGGACGAGCTGTACGCATCGTTTCATGACGGCCAGGAGCGCACGATCGCCCCCTACTACGTGACGATCCGCCCGGCCTGACGCCGGCAATGCTTGACACCGAATCCGGCCGAACGCTACCGTCAGCCATGGTGCGGGTCACCTGTGCTCACGGGACGGTGAGCATGGCCAGGGAGATCAAATAGCCGAAGAAACCGGAAGATAGCGCGACGACAAGGGCACGGTCCCGGCCGGCACCCGTGACCGGCTGCCGCCGCCCGATGCGACACGACAGGAGGATCCTCTCGAGGAACACGGCGTGAAGAACACAGAGCCCGGCGAAGTATCATCCGCCCTTGCGGACGCTACTGCCGACGGCAGACTGGGCACCTTCTTCCGCACGTGCGTCCGCCAGCGACACTTGCTGTACCTCGCCGCGCCGGCGTTTCTGGTCGTGTTCGTCTTCACCTACCTCCCCATGTACGGGGTGGTCGTCTCGTTTCAGAACTTCCACTTCGTGCGCGGCGTCTTCGGCAGCCCCTGGGTAGGGCTGCGGTGGTTCGAGTCGTTCTTCGCCAGTCCGTTCGCATTCCGGATCATCAGAAACACATTTCTGTTGGGGTTCCTCACCTTCGCGATCGGCTTCCCGGCGCCGATCCTGCTCGCGCTGTTGCTGAACGAGCTCCGATCGGCAGGGTTCAAGCGCTCCATACAGACGCTGTCGTACTTCCCGAGCTTCATCTCGGCGGTGATCATCGTCGGCATGCTGAAGGAGCTCGCCGGGTTGGAAGGTCCGATCAACGCGCTGATGGTCCGGCTCGGCATCGAGCCCCTGCACTTCTTCGCCATGCCGGAGTGGTTTCGCAGTCTCTATATCGGTTCCGACATGTGGCAGAGCATGGGTGTCGGCACCATCATCTACCTGGCCGCGCTGACCCAGCTCAATCCCGAGCTGTACGAGGCGTCGGTCATCGACGGCGCCAATCGGCTGCAGAAGATCCGGCACGTCACCATACCGGGCATCGCTCCCACGGTGATCATCCTCATGATCCTCGCCGTCGGTCAGATGATCCGCAACGCGGACACCGAGAAGGTGTTGCTCATGTACAACCCGCAGACCTACGAGACCGCGGACATCATCGGCACCTACGTCTATCGACAAGGCATACTGGGCGCGAACTTCAGTTACGCGGCCGCCGTGGGGCTGCTGATGAGCGTCGTGTCGTTCGTATTTCTCTACGTCACCAACCTGGTGAGCAGACGGATATCGGACACCAGCCTGTGGTAACGGAATGGCGATGATCGAGGACCGCACCTGGGGTTCGGTGCTCTTCAACGTGGTCAACTACGCCTTCCTGGTCGTGATGAGCGTCGTGTGGCTGTATCCCATGGCCAGGGTCATCGCCCTTTCGCTGAGCGATCCTACGGCGATCCTGCTCGGGGAGGTCGATTGGTATCCGAAGAGGCCGACCCTGAAGGGGTATTCCTACATCCTCAGCTATCGCCTGCTGTGGCGGGCCTATGCCAATACCGTGCTGTATGCCGGCGTCGGCACCTTCGTCACCCTGACGCTGACGTCGATGATCGCGTACTCGCTGTCGATCAAGACGTTCGTGTTGCGGAAGTTCCTGACGGTCTACCTGGCGATCACCATGTTCTTCTCGGGCGGCTTGATACCGACCTTCCTGTTGATCAAGACCCTGGGCGGGATGGACACCTTCTGGGTGATGGTGATACCGGGCTCGGTCGCAGCGTTTACGGTCATCGTCTTCAGAACGTTCTTTCAGAACCACCCGGAGTCGCTGCGGGAATCGGCGTACATCGACGGGGCGAACGACGTCACGATCCTCTTCCGCATCGTGCTGCCGATATCGACGGCGCTGCTGGCGACGTTCGCCCTGTTCACGATCGTCGGGCACTGGAATCGGTGGTTCGAGGCGCTGATCTACCTGACCGATCCGGAACGGCACCCGTTGCAGATGATCCTGCGGCGGCTGGTGGTGTTGGAGGACACGCTGCACCACCTGTTCGACGCCGAGGATCCGCGCATACTGGCCATGATGGAAGGGGTCATTCATCCGAAGAACATACAGTTCGCGGCGGTCGTCATCGTCCTGGTGCCGATCGTGATCATGTTTCCCTACGCGCAGCGGTACTTCATGAAAGGGCTGATCGTGGGATCGCTGAAGGGTTGAACGGCGTGTGGCGGCAGGGAGGTGCGATGGAAGGAAACTGAACGAATGTTGTATCACATCAGGAGACCGGAGCGGACGGCATACGCGTCCGCGAGACACACACGAAGCGAGGTGTAAACGTGACGAAGCTGAACAAGCACATGGTGCTGGGAGTGACATTCCTGTGCCTCTCCGCCCTGATCGCGGGCGCGAGCGCGAGCGAGGAGATGGCGGCAGGCATGCCCGAGGTGTTGCAATTCTCCAGCTACATGGGAGAGCCGGGGGCGGAAGCCCATATCTCGGAGTGGCCGTCGCAGATGGCGATCGTAGCGGCCGCGGAGAAATACCTGGGCATGCCGATCGAGATCGAGTGGGTGTTGCTGCCGCCGGGAGATCACCGTGACCGGCAGGCCGTCTACCTTGCCAGCGGTGATCTGCATGACGTCTTCAGCGCGGGCGGGAATGTGGAGACCATAAACAACCTCGGCGAGCTGGGCCAGATCATCAACATCCTGGACTACGAAGACGAACTGCTCTACTACAAGCAGTGGCTGGGAACGGAGAACTACAACCTGGAGCGGGCCGGGTTCGACACCGGCAAGGTGTGGGGGTTCGCCTACGGGCAGGCTTCCCCGGACGAAGGATCGCAATGGGTATGGGCGGCCCGGATGGACACCTACGAGACGCACGATCTGCAGGTGCCGGAGACGCTCGATGAGCTGTACGACGTGCTCGCGGCGTTGAAGGGATTGTATCCGGACTCGTATCCGATGGAGTCCTACGTCGCGCCGCAGTGGTACGGCATCCCGCGGGTGATCATGCTGATCAACCGGGTGGACTTCGGGGTCTACTACGACGGCAGCAAGTACATCTACGGTCCTATCGACCAGGAAGAGCGGTTCAGGCAGAGCATCGAGTACGTGGCCAGGCTCTACGAAGAGGGGCTCCTGCAGCCGGAGTTCTTCACGCAGAACCCGGACGACCTGCCGGCCAAGTCGCTGCAGGACCGGACCTTCATGATCCCCAACCAGTTCGCCCTCAACGTGTCCAACCGGCACAACAATCCGGAATACCCCGAGGTCGTGTGGGGCGTGATGCCGAGGCCCAGGGGATTCGACGGACAGCCGGGCTGGAAGCCCAACATCAACAAGAAGGGCAACAACTTCATCAGGGTGAACGCCCACATCAACGCCGACTTCGAGCATCCGGCGCTGCTGGTGAAGTTGCTGGACTTCGCGTTCTCGCAGGAAGTGATCGACTATGCCAATTGGGGCATCGAAGGTGAGACGTACACGGTGGACAGCAACGGCAAGAAGAGCTGGGCGCCGGTGATCATGGACCTGACGGGAGCGGACCGCTCCATCAAGCTGGCGGAGTGGGGAGCCATCGGCTCGGGATTCGGCTATCCCATGCTGTCGCTGCCGACCATTCTCGACTGGGAACCGCGCGGGCAGCTCTGGGAGACGCCCGTGGCGTACGGCGGCGGGGAGTTCTTCAAGCCGGCGAGCGTCTTCGCGTGGAGCGACGAGTTCGACGGCGCTCCCAGGGCGCACGAGTACGCGCCGCCCATCAATCTGACCCAGGACGAACTGGCCACCGTGAGAGAGATACGGGGTGCCGTGGACACCGCGGTGGAAGAGGGCATGACCAAGCTGATCACCGGGCAGATGAGCTTCGACGACTGGGATGCCTACATCCAGGGAGTCAAGGACACCGCGGACTACCAGCGCGTGGTGGACATCCACAACGCCCACCTGAACTGAGCCCAACTGAACAAGCATGGAGCGATCCGTGCCGAGGGACGGTGTTGTGTGGGGAGCACGGCAGGAGGTTGCCGTGCTCCCCTTGTGGATCTGCCGGGAGGCGCGAACTCGGACGTGACGGATGGGAGGTCGGATGTGAGTGTGGCGGAACGGGACGGAACGGGCGCTGTGGACATCGGCTCGAGGCTCGAGCCGTTCGTCGACGATTGGCTGATCGAGTCGATGCAGGGCATGGATCTCAGGCTCCATCCGCCCGAGCGGTGCGAGACGGCGCTCGCGTTCGACGCGCCGTGGGAGGGGTCGGGAAGCGCCTACGTGACGGTGTTCAAGGACGGCGGGCGCTATCGGATGTACTACCGCGGCTCGTCCGCCGACGGTGCGCGGCGGGAGGTCACCTGCTGCGCGGAGAGCGATGACGGCATCCACTGGCACCGGCCCTCGTTCGGCGCCTGCGAGTTCGACGGGTCGCGCGACAACAACATCGTCTGGACCGAAGCGGGATCCCACAATTTCATGCCCTTCCGGGATGCCAACCCGCGGGCGTCCGAGGCGGAGCGCTACAAGGCGATCGGCGGCGGTTACCACGGCTTCGTCTCGCCCGACGGCATCCACTGGAAGAAGATCCGCGACGAGAAGATCATCGACCCGTTCGCCAAGTGCGTCGGGGACGGTGACTGGATCGGCCAGGCCTTCTGGGATGCCGGGCAGGAGCACTACGTGGCCTACGTCCGCGGGTGGCGCGGGTCGGACCCGATACGGTTCCAGCACGAGTTGCCGGCCGAGCACGACGGCACGCTCTATCCGCTCTGCCACGTGCCCGACACGTACCGCCAGGTGCTGCGCTGTACCTCGACGGACTTCATCGAGTGGACGGAACCGGAGTTCATCAACTTCGGCGGCACTCCGCCGGAGCACTTCTACACGAACGCGGTCACCCCCTACTTCCGCGCTCCGCACGTGTACCTGGCGTTCCCGAAGCGGTTCGCCCCGGAACGCAAGAAGGTGTCCGAGCACGACAAGGACGGTGTCTCCGACGCCGTGTTCCTGAGCAGCCGCGACGGCATGAACTTCGATCGACGGTTCATGGAGGCCTTCATTCGTCCCGGTCGCGACCGGCTGAACTGGACGCAGCGCAGCAACATGCCGGCGTGGGGCGTCGTCCCGACCGGTCCCGACGAGATCTCCATCTACTTCAGCGAGAACTACGACCATCCGACCGGCCGTATGCGCCGCGCCAGGCTGCGGACCGACGGGTTCGTGTCCGTGCATGCGGACTATCGGGGAGGCGAGCTCGTGACCAGGCCCATCGTCTTTCGAGGCGGCGCCCTGATCCTGAACTACGCGACCTCCGCGGTCGGCAGCGTGCGGGCCGAGATTCGGGACGGTGACGGTCAACCCGTACCGGGGTATACGCTTGCGGACTCGGCGGAGATCTACGGGGACGAGATCGAGCACGCGGTCGCATGGAAGGGGGGATCGGACCTGGTCCGCCTGAGCGGCCGGCCGGTCCGGTTGCGGTTCGTGATGAAGGACGCCGACCTGTACTCGATCAGGTTCCGCTGACGCGCTCCGTGCCGTACGGGCTCAGGGAGGCAAAGTGAACGACGACTGGAGGGAGCCGTTCGAGCCGGACGAGCACACGGTGGCGCTCTACCACTTCGACGAAGGCTCCGGCGACGAGGCCCACGACGCCTGCGGCGATCCGGCGTTGACCCTGCGCGCCTACAAGGAGGCGCTGTGGGGCAGCCGGCCGGGCTTCGGCGCGACCGCGCGCTTCGACCGGCAGAACGCTCACCTGCTGGTCGGACCGGCGAACAACGACAAGCTGGAACTGCGGACCTGCACGCGGGAGTGGACGATCGAAGCCTGGGTTCGCTACACCGGGCCCGGCGGCAAGGACCGGGCCCGGAACTGGCCGCCGGGACAGGGATATGTCTTCGCCAACATCTGCGGCTCCGACGAGGAGGGATGCGCCCTGGCGGACGGATACCGCCAAGGCTGGATCTTCTACCTGCGGACGGCCGAGACGGGTCCCCACTCGACGCGTGCGGACGGGCTCCTGCCTGGGGCCCGATTCCTCGGCGCGCACCGGGGCAGGGATCCGAACAACGACGTGGGCACCGCGTTCTGGCCCGGGACCGCGCACGGCTGGCTGCAGGAGGATCGGGGACGCTTCCGCGACAGCGGCTGGCATCACGTCGCCTGGCAGTTCCGCTACCGGGACCAGACCGGTTTCCTCTACGTCGACGGCAGGATGATCCGGAAGGTGCAGCTTCCGGCTCCCGGACGCGCTTCGACGCGGATCGTCGCCAACGACGCCGACCGGTGCGACATCCCCTTTCAGGTGGGCGGCTTTCTCCGTCCGGAGCAGCGGGACGGCTGGGTCCCCGGGGACTTCGGCATGACCATGTACAACCTGGAAGGAGAGATCGACGAGCTGCGCATCTCGGACGTCATGCGCTACCCGGTAGCGGACCGGCTGAGCATCATCCGCCAGAAGCTGCCCGAAGCCGGCCTGAACCTGCCGTATCAGGTCCGGCTGGGAACGGATGCGGCCGCCGGCAGGGTCTCGTGGGAGCTGGCGGCGGGCACCCTGCCCGCGGGAATGAGCCTGGACCCGTCCGAGGGGGTGATTCGCGGCACGCCGGAGCAGACGGTTGCAGGGCAGGAGATCGCCATTCGGGCTCGCGACGAGGAGGACGCCACGGACGAGCACGCCTTCAGCCTTGCGGTGGTGCGCGGGCGGCTGGTCACGGAGTCGCTGCCCCCGGCCTGCGCGGGTGCAGGCTACCGCGCCAGGTTGACCGCCGAGCACATGGCCGGGCCGCTGGCGTGGGAGATCGTCTCCGGGACGCTTCCCGATGGCGTGAGCCTGGACGGGCAGACGGGTCATCTGGCCGGGACCGCGGTGGAGGAAGGGTGGTCGACTCTGGCGGTGCGGGTGACCGACGCGAATGGGCTGCAGGATCGGGCGGAGCTCACGCTCAAGGTGCTGCCGGCGGCGCTGCGTGTGGTCGATGCCGACGAGCACACCGTGGTGCTGTACGACTGGCAGGGCCCGAGCGGCCGGCTGATCCCGGAACGGGTGAGCGGCGAAGAGGAGCTGGCGCTCACCTACACCAACATGGGCGGGGACCGGCGGGTGTGCTGGCCGGGCCGCGAAGGCAGGTTCCCGCAGGAGACCGGGCACGGCGAGCACGGCTATGCGGTCGTGGGCCAGGGCAAGGAGAGCTTTCCGAGGTTCGACGGCAGCCACCGGCCGGATCCCAGGCTCGACCTGAAGACCTGCGCCGGGGAATGGACGGTGGAAGCCTGGGTGCGCCGCGGCGGTCCGTGGCAGGCGTTCGACGACGTGCCCCTGAAGCGGTTCGACTACGGCCACGTCTGCGGGACCTACGACACCACCGAGAGTGGCGTGTGGGAGCTGTACCTGTCGGATCTCAACGCTCCCGGCGGCGCGATGGCGCCGGGCGTGCACTTCCAGAGCCGCGACCACACCTGGAAGTACCTGCATCCCTGGATGCGGCCGAAGGGCATGGTGGCCCCGCCGGAGGAGGCGGGGATCGACGATACGGAATGGCACCACGTGGCATGGCAGTACGGCTACGCCGAGGATCTGCATCAGCTCTTCCTGGACGGCCGGCCGATCTGGGAGATGCGCAGTCCCGACGGCCGCCGGCTGGTCAACGATCGGGAGCACGAAGCGCAGTTCAGCGTGTTCAGCCGCCTGACCGGGTACACCCGATACGGAGGCGGATTCAACTACCTGGGCTGGGGCAACTTCTTCGGTCAGGTCGGTGAGATCCGCATTTCCGATGTCCGGCGGTACTGACCGAGTGAGCTCGGACTGGACCGGGCGCTTCGAGCCGGATCGCCACACCGTGGCGCTCTACCGGTTCGACGAGGGGGACGGCCGCGAGGCGCATGACGCCTGCGGTGACGCTGCGCTGACGCTCAAGGCCAGGCAGGCGCTCTGGGGCCGGGCACCGGATGGCGGCGCCGCGGCTCGCTTCGCATCCGTCGACGATGACGCCAACGTGTTCGTCGGGCCGCTCAACCACCCCAAGCTGATGTTGAAGCCCTGCACGCGGGAATGGACCGTGGAGGCCTGGATTCGCTACACGGGGCCATGGGGCGGATTCGGCAGGTACGACGCCACCTATGCGCACCTCTGCGGATCCTCCGAGGAGGGCTACCATCTCTCGCACATCGGAGTCCGCGCCGGCTTCCAGTTTCTGCTGGAAGGTGGCAACGCACCGGACGCCGGGCATGGATTGCTGCCGACCTCCCGCTACGAGGGGAACTTCGCGGGGAAGGACCCCAACTACGACGTGCACTACATGGCCGACCTCGAGCCGGCCCTTGCGGCACAGGACGCGGACGGGATACGCGACGACCGGTGGCATCACGTGGCCTGGCAGTTCCGCTTCCGCGACCAGGTGCACGTCCTGTTCGTCGATGGCACGCCGGTGCGGCGCATCCAGCCCTATCGGAAGATCTTCAACGACACCGACGAGCACGTCGGCGTGCCCTTCATGGTGGGTGGGATCCTGTGCTGGAGCGATCCGCCGTGGCCCGGACGGGGCAACTTCGTAGGGGAGATGTACGACCTGCGGATCTCCGACGTCATGCGCTATCCGGTCGCGGACCGGCTCTCCATCGTCGGTGGGCCCGGGTTCTCGCCCTGTGACGTCTACGACGACGAATCCCTGCGCGCCGGCTACCGCTTCGGCACCGAAGCGCTGCCTTTCGCCGTACCGGGCGTACCGTATCGCGTCGAGCTCGCTGCGGACGGCGCGGATGGGGGCGTGAGGTGGGAGCTCTCCGACGGCCGTCTTCCGAACGGGCTGGAGCTGCGGGAAGACGGCATCGTCGAAGGCACGGTACGCGGGTACGTCGACCGAGACACCCATTTCACGGTCAACGCCACCGACCAGGGAGGGCAGTGCGACAGCCACACCTTCGCCATCGGCATCCGCACGGGCGCGATCACCACCGCAGTCCTGCCGCCCGCCTTCGTCGGGACGGAATACCGACACCTGCTGGAGAGCAGGTACACGGTGAAGCCCGTCACGTGGGAGGTGACCTCGGGAATGCCTCCCGATGGGATCGTCCTGGAGGAGGCTTCCGGAGCACTGAAGGGCGTGCCGGTGGACCGCGGCACCTGCCAGTTCCGGGTGGCGGTCGCCGACTCCGCGGGTGCCAGGGCGACACGAGCTCTGCGGATGCGGGTGCTTCCCAGGGAGCTGCATCGCATCGAGGCCGATGCGGACACCGTGTTCCTGTACGGCTGGCAGGACGAGGACCTGCTGTACGCCAGGGACTCCCTGGGAGACGAGGAGCTGACCCTGACCTGTGTCGGCCGGCACTCGGACAGGCGGGTTGCGTGGCCCGGCCGGGAGGGACGGTTTCCGCAGGATACCGGTCATGGCGAGCACGGCTGGGTGAGCTTCAAGACCGACGACGACAAGCACAATCTGCGGACGTGTCGCGAGGAGTGGACGGTCGAGGCATGGATCCGGCCGGGTGGCCCGGTGCAGGGATTCGGCGCCTCGCGGCCGTTCGACTTCGGACATGTCTGCGGCACGTATGACACCTCCGAGAGCGGCGTGTGGGAGCTGTACATCTCCAACCTCGACTCGCCGGACGGGAGCTGGGCGCCAGGCGTGCACTTCGCATGCGGGCCGGACCGCGTTCTGAAGGACCTGCATCCGTGGAAACGGCCGGCGGGCGTCGTGGGCAACCACGAAGATGCGGGAATACGGGACGATCAGTGGCATCACGTGGCCTGGCAGTACGGTCGCTCGGAAGACCTGCACCAGTTGTTCCTCGACGGTGCGTTGATCTGGGAGATGCGAGCGCCGGACGGCATCAGGCTGGTCAATGAGCGCCGGCACGGGGCGCAGTTCAGCGTCGGCACCCGAATCGACCGCTACGCCTACTGGTGCACGGACGCGGATGGCCGCCACCACCATCCGAACTACCTGGGCTGGGGCAACTTCTTCGGCCAGATCGGCGAGATACGGGTGTCCGGTATCAGGCGGTACTGATCACACGGGAAGTCAGGCAGGAGGGATTGGCATGAGCTCCGACTGGACGCGGCCGTTCGAGCCGGACGAGCACACGGTGGCGCTCTACCACTTCGACGAGGGGGAGGGCGACCAGGCGCATGATGCCTGCGGCGATCCGGAATTGACCCTGCGGGCGTACCGGAAGGCACTGTGGGGCAGCCGGCCGGGCTTTGGGTCCACGGCGCGGTTCGACCGGCAGAACGCCCACCTGCTGGTCGGCCCGGCGAACAACGACAAGCTGGAGCTGCGGACCTGCACGCGCGAATGGACGATCGAAGCCTGGGTTCGCTACACGGGCCCCGGCGGCAAGGACCGCGCCCGGAGCTGGCCCCCCGGCAAGGCATATACCTGCGGCTTCATCTGCGCCACCGACGAGGAAGGATGTGCGCTGGCGGATGGGTATCGGCAGGGCTGGTCGTTCCACCTGCACCAGACGAAGGCCGAGGGGTTGAAGTGGACCCGCGAGGACGGGCTCATTCCCGGAGCCAGATTCATTGGATCGCTCCGCGGAAGAGACCCGAACCATGACACGAGCAACGCCCTCATGCCCGAGACCCCGTTCGGCTGGCTGCACGAGGACCGGGGACGCTTCTGCGACACGGAGTGGCATCACGTGGCGTGGCAGTTCCGCTACCGCGATCAGACGAACTTCCTCTTCGTCGACGGAAGGCTCGTCAGGAGAGCGCAACTCCCGGCGCCGGGATGCGCTTCGACCCGGATCATTGCGGCCGATGCCGAGCGCTGCGACATCCCGTTTCAGGTGGGCGGCTTCCTCCGGCCGGAGCATCGGGACGGCTGGGTCGCCGGGGACTTCGGCATGACCATGTTCAACCTGGAAGGCGAGATCGACGAGCTGCGCATCTCGGACGTCATGCGCTACCCGGTGGCGGACCGACTGATCATCATCCGCCAGAAGCTGCCCGAAGCGAGCCTGAACATGCCCTATCAGGTTCGGCTGGGAACGGATGCGGCCGCCGGCAGGGTCTCGTGGGAGCCGGCGGCGGGCAGCCTGCCCGCGGGATTGAGCCTGGAGCCGTCCGAGGGGGTGATTCGGGGCACGCCGGAGCAGACGGTGGCGGAGCAGGAGCTCACGGTCCGGGCACACGATGAGGCGGGAGCCACAGACGAGCACACCTTCAGCCTTGCGGTGGAGCGCGGCCGGATGGTCACGGAGTCGCTGCCCCCGGCCTTCGCGGGCGCTCCCTACCGGGCCGGCCTGACGGCCGAGCACATGGCCCGGCCGATCGAGTGGGAGATCGTCTCCGGGATCCTTCCGGAGGGCATGAGCCTGGACGACAGGACCGGGTGCCTGGCCGGGACCGCGATCGAGGAAGGGTGGTCGAGACTGTCGGTTCGAGTGACCGACGCGAATGGGCTGCAGGATCGCGTGGAGCTCACGCTGAAGGTGCTGCCCGCGGCGCTGCGCGTGCTCGACGTCGACGAGCACGCCGTGGCGCTGTACGACTGGCAGGGACCGGGCGGCCGGCTGATCCCGGAACGGGTGAGCGGCGATCCCGAGCTGGCGCTCACGTACACCAACATGGGCGCGGATCGGCGGGTCTCCTGGCCGGGCCGGGACGGGAGGTTCCCGCAGGAGACCGGGCACGGCGAGCACGGCTACGCCGTCATGGGCCAGGAGAAGGAGAGCTATCCCCGGTTCGAAGGCCGCCACCGGCCGGATCCCCGGCTCGATCTGAAGACCTGCGCCGGGGAATGGACGGTGGAAGCCTGGGTGCGCCGCGGCGGTCCGTGGCAGGGGTTCGTCGACCCTCCCCTGAAGCGGTTCGACTACGGCCACGTCTGCGGCACGTACGACAGCAGGGAGCAGGGCGTCTGGGAGCTGTATCTGTCCGAGCTGAACTCGCCCGATGCCGGCATGGCGCCGGGCGTGCACTTCCAGAGCCGTGACCACGCCTGGAAGAGTCTGCACCCGTGGATGCGCCCGGGTGGCATCGTGGCCGGGCGGGAGGAAGTCGGGATCGGCGACACGGAGTGGCACCACGTGGCGTGGCAGTACAGCTACGCCGAGGATCGGCACCAGCTCTTCCTGGACGGCAGGCCGATCTGGGAGATGGACAATCCCGACGGCCGCGCTCTGGTCAACGACCGCGAGCACGACTGCCAGTTCAGCGTGTTCAGCCGCCTGACCGGTTACACCCGATACGGGGGCGGCTTCAACTACGTGGGCTGGGGCAACTTCTTCGGTCAGATCGGTGAGATCCGCATTTCCGACGTGCGGCGGTACGGTGGGAGGTAAGGGAATGAGCTCGGACTGGACCGGGCGCTTCGAGCCGGATCGGCACACGGTGGCGCTGTACCGTTTCGACGAAGGGGATGGCGCCGAGGCGCACGACGCCTGCGGTGACGCTGCGTTGACGCTGACGGCCAGGCGGGCGCTCTGGGGCCGCGCGCCCGATGGCGGCGCCGCGGCTCGCTTCGACTCCGTCGACGATGACGCCAACGTGTTCGTCGGCCCGCTCAACCATCCCAAGCTGATGCTGAAGCCCTGTACGCGGGAATGGACGGTGGAAGCCTGGATTCGCTACACCGGACCATGGGGAGGATTCGCCCGGAACACCACGTACGCGCACCTCTGCGGGTCCTCCGAGGAGGGCTACCATCTTTCGCACATCGGGGTCCGCGCTGGCTTTCAGCTTCTGCTGGAAGGGGGGAGCGCTCCCGACGCCGGGCACGGATTGCTGCCCACCTCTCGCTACGAGGGGAACTTCGCCGGGAAGGACCCCAACCATGACGTGCACTATGGCGTCGGCAGCGACCCGGCCCTTGCGGGAGCGGCTGTGGACGGGATACGCGATGAGCGGTGGCATCACGTGGCCTGGCAGTTCCGCTTCCGCGACCAGGTGCACGTCCTGTTCGTGGACGGCATGCCGGTGCGGCGCATCCAGCCATATCGCAAGATCCTGAACGATACCGACCAGCACGCCGGCGTGCCCTTCACCGTGGGCGGCTTCCTGTGCTGGAGCGATCCGCCGTGGGACGGGAGGGGCAACTTCGTCGGGGAGATGTACGACCTGCGCATCTCCGACGTCATGCGCTACCCGGTCGCGGACCGGCTCGCCATCGTCGGTGGGCCCGGGTTCTCGCCCTGTGACGTCTACGACGACGAGTGGCTGCGCGCCGGCTTCCGGTTCGGCGCCGAAGCGCTCCCGTTCGCCGTCCCGGACGTTCCGTACCGCGTGGAGCTCGCCGCGGACGGCGCGGATGGGAGCGTCAGGTGGGAGCTCTCCGACGGCCGCCTTCCGAACGGGCTGGAGTTGCGGGAAGACGGCATCGTCGAGGGCACGGTACGGGGGCAGGTCAACCGAAACGCCCGTTTCACGGTCAGCGCCACCGACGAGTCCGGTCACCGCGACAGCCACGGCTTCGTCATCGGCATCCGCAGCGGCACGATCACGACCGAAGCGCTGCCGCCTGCATTCGTGGGGACGGAGTACCGGCACCGGTTGGAGAGCCGCTACGCGGTAGAGCCCGTCAGGTGGGAGGTGAGTGCGGGAGGACCGCCACCCGGCATCGTGCTGGAGGAAGCCTCGGGCGAGTTGAGGGGTGCGCCGGCCGACCGCGGCATCGGCGAGTTCCGGGTGGCGGCCACGGACTCCGCGGGCGCCGGGGCGACACGAGCCCTGTCGATTCGGGTGCTGCCCGCGGAGCTGCACCGCATCGAGGCCGACGCGGACACCGTGTTCCTGTACGGCTGGCAGGACGAAGACCTGCTGTACGCCAGGGACGCCCTGGGGGACGAGGGGTTGACGCTGACCTGTGCCGGCCGTGCGGCGGACCGAAGGGTTGCCTGGCCCGGCCGGGAGGGACGGTTCCCGCAGGATACCGGTCACGGCGAGCACGGCTGGGTGAGCCTGCAGACCGACGACGACAAGCACAATCTGCGGACGTGTCGCGAAGAGTGGACCGTCGAGGCATGGATCCGCCCCGGCGGCCCGGTGCAGGCGTTCGGCTCTTCCAGGCCGTTCGACTTCGGACATGTCTGCGGCACGTATGACACGTCGGAGAGCGGCGTGTGGGAGCTCTACCTCTCCAACCTCGACTCGCCGGACGGGAGCTGGGCGCCCGGCGTGCACTTCGCTTGCGGGCCGGACCGCGTTCTGAAGGACCTGCATCCCTGGAAACGGCCGGCTGGCATCGTGGGCGATCGCGAAGACGTGGGAATCCGGGACGCTCAGTGGCACCACGTGGCCTGGCAGTACGCTCGCTCGGAAGACCTGCACCAGTTGTTCCTCGACGGTGCGTTGATCTGGCAGATGCGAGCGCCGGACGGCATCCGGCTGGTCAACGAGCGCCGGCACAGGGCGCAGTTCAGCGTCGCGACCCGGATCGGCCGCTACGCCTACTGGTGCACGGACGAGAACGGCGGTCACCACCATCCCAACTATCTGGGCTGGGGCAACTTCTTCGGTCAGATCGGCGAGATACGCGTGTCCGGCATCAGGCGGTACTGATCACACGGGAAGCCACACAGGAGGCATCGGCATGAGCTCCGACTGGACGCGGCCGTTCGAGCCGGACGAGCACACCGTGGCGCTCTATCACTTCGACGCGGGGGAGGGCGACCTGGCCCACGACGCCTGCGGCGATCGCAACCTGACGCTGCGCGCGCACGGGAAGGCGCTGTGGGGCAGCCGCCCCGGCTTCGGCGCCACCGCTCGCTTCACCGGGAGCGACGACGATGCCGACCTGCTGGTCGGTCCCGTTGACAACGACAAGCTGGAGCTGCGCGGCTGCACCAGGGAATGGACGATCGAGGCCTGGCTGCGACTGGCCGCGCGGCCCGGAGAGCGGCGGGACGAGGCATGGGCGGGAGCCTCCGGCTACCTGAACATCTGTGGCACCGACGACGAGGGATTCGGCATGCCCGAAGGCGTGCGCGCGGGCTGGAACTTCTACCTGCTCTGGCCGCATTGGCCCATCCTCAAGAAGCTGCGCCATCACGACCTGTGGATCAACGGCAACGGGCTCGCCCCGCAGGGCCGCTACATCGGGTCATATGCGCGGGCTCCCCACAACGACGTGAACCAGGTCGGCGCGTTCGCCACGGCGCCGGCGATCGCCGACGACCGCTGGCACCACGTCGCCTGGCAGTTCCGCTACGAAGACCAGATGCACTTCATGTTCCTCGACGGGAAGCTGATCTACCGGGAGAGCATGCCCGGAGGGCGGGCGGTGGCAAACGACGCTTCGCGGTGCGACCTGCCGTTCGTCGTCGGAGGGTTCCTGCACTCACAGCACGACCCTTCGGCCGAGGCTCTGGGCAAGGACAACTTCGGGGTCTACCTGGGCCGGGGAGCGTGCAACTTCGAGGGGGAGATCGACGAGTTGCGCATCTCCGACGTCATGCGCTACCCCGCGGCCGACCGGTTGGCGGTCGTTCGCCGGGAGCTGCCCGACGCGGGCGTGAACGTGCCCTATGCGGAGTCGCTGTCGGCGGACGCGGCGCAGGGAGCGGTGACCTGGAAGGTAGCCGCGGGCCGGCTGCCGGCGGGACTGCGGCTCGACGAGGCCGGCGGCACGATCGAGGGCACTCCCACGGAAGCCTCGGAAGAAGCGGAGATCACGGTTCGAGCGGCTGACTTCGCCGGGCACACCGATGAGCACACGTTCAGGCTGTGCGTGCGCCCCGGACGGATCGTCGAGGAAGTCGTTGCCGGTCGCCTTCGCGGGTCAGGCCTATCGCGAACGATTGACGGTCCGGCACATGGTCGAGCCCGTGCGGTGGGAGATACGGGACGGTGCCCTGCCTGCGGGGATCTCATTCGACCCCACGACGGGAGAGCTCGGCGGCATCCCCGGTGCGACGGGCCGCGTGAGCGAAGCGAACCTCGCTCGAAGAGCGAGCGTGCGCGTGGAAGCCAGGGACGCCGGCGGTCAGACCGATTGCCGGGACCTGGTGCTCGCGGTCCTGCCGGGCGGGCTGCGCCACATCGAGCTGGATCGGCACACGGTGGCGCTCTGGGACTGGCAGGGGGCCAGCGGCAAGCTGATACCGGATCTCGCCGGCGACGAGGAGCTGACCCTCACCTGGACCAACGTGAAGGGAGACACCCGGCTGCCGCGGCAAGGCTGGGGGCGCTACCCCTCCTTCATCGGCGGCGGGGAAGGGGGGTTCGTCGGACCGCAGCACAACGACAAGGTCGATCTGCGGACCTGTACGGCCGAGTGGACGGTGGAAACCTGGCTGCGGCGCGGTGGACCGGTGGACGGCTATGGGCGCGAGTTCCACTTCGGGCACGTCTTCGGGACCTACGACAACACCGAGCGCGGTGTGTGGGAATTGTACCTGTCCGACCACGACGCGCCGGACGGGAGCATGGCCCCCGGCGTCCACTTCCAGGGTGCCGAACCGGAGCACGCGCTGCTGAACCTGCATCCGTGGTCGCGTCCGGACGGCATCGTCGCGGAACGGGAAGCGGTCGGCATACGCGACACGGAGTGGCACCACGTCGCCTGGCAGTACTCGCATGCCGACGAAGTCCATCAGCTCTTTCTGGACGGAATCCGGATCTGGCAGATGTACCGTCCGGACGGGCGGCGGCTGGTCAACGACCGCCGGCACGACGCCCAGTTCAGCATCTCGTCCAGGCTGAAGGGCTACTCCCGCTATGGGGGAGCGTTCAACTGGCTGGGGTGGGGCAATTTCTTCGGGCAGATCGGCGAGATGCGGCTGTCGAGCATCCGGCGGTACTGACCGGTGAGGAGATGAGGACATGAATTCCGATTGGACCAGGCCGTTCGAGCCGGACGAGCACACGGTGGCGCTCTATCACTTCGACGAAGGTGAGGGCGACGAAGCCCGCGACGCCTGCGGCGATCCCGACCTGACGTTGCGTTCCCGCGGGCGGGCGTTGTGGGGCAACCGGCCGGGCTTCGGGTCCACGGCGCGGTTCGAGCGCAGCGACAGCAACATCCGCATGGGTCCCGCGAACCACGACAAGCTGCAGTTGCGGACCTGCACCGCGGAGTGGACGGTGGAAGCGTGGGTTCGCTACACCGGCCCCGGCGGCAGGGACCGGGTCGAGTGGGCCCGGTTCGGCGGGGATGACGCCCTGCTGGGCCGCTACACCTACGCGTTCCTGTGCGGCACCGACGAGGAAGGCTTCAGCCTTCCCAGCGGCATGCGCGGCGGCTGGAGCTTCTACCTCAACTGCTCCGGCGTGCCGGGCACCCTGGAAGACGGCCTCATGCCGGGCTCCCGGCTCCTGGGTTGGTCGGGCCGGATGCCCATTCACGGCATCCTGATCACGCCCACGTCCTCGTTCGGCTGGCTGGAGGAGGACCGGGGACGGTTCCGCGACACCGGCTGGCACCACGTGGCCTGGCAGTTCCGCTACCGCGATCAGATGAACTGCCTGCTGGTGGACGGCAAGGTCGTCCGGCAGGTGTGGCTTCCCGCCCCCGGCCAGTCCTCGAATCGCATCCTCGTCAATGACGCCGACCGATGCGACATTCCCTTCTACGTGGGCGGCATCCCTCATTCCCGGGATCCGGTCGTCACATCGGGCCTGGAAATGGGCAACATGGACGGCGAGATCGACGAGCTGCGCATCTCGAGCGTCATGCGCTACCCGGTGACGGACCGGATGGCCGTCATCCGCGACAAGCTTCCGGAAGCGGGGCTGTGGATCCCGTACGAGGCTCGGCTGGGCACGGACGCGGCTGCCGGCAGGGTCTCCTGGGCGATGACGGAGGGCGCCCTGCCCGCGGGGCTGGCGTTCGACGCCGGCACCGGTGCGATTCGAGGGACGCCCGCGGAGACGGCGGAGTCCCGTCAGGTGACCATCGCTGCGCGGGACGAAGCCGGGGCGACCGACGATCATGCATTCTCACTCACGGTGCGGCGCGGCCGGCTGGTCACCGAGTCGCTGCCGACTGCCTACGTCGGTGCGCCCTATCAGGCCGTGCTGAGCACGGAGCGCATGGCCGAACCGCTGGAGTGGGAGGTGGTGTCGGGGGCCCTCCCCGCGGGCATGAGCTTCGACCGCGAGGCGGGACGCGTGGCGGGAACTCCGGTCGAGTCGGGACGCTCCCGGCTCGTGGTGCAGGTGACGGACGCGAACGGCGTGGGAGATCGCGGCGCGATGCTCCTGCGGGTGCTTCCGGAGCACCTGCGGGTGATGGGTCCCGACGAGCACACGGTGGCCCTCTACGACTGGCAGGGGCCGGGCGGCCGGCTGTTCCAGGATCGCGTCAGCCGCGACCGGACGATGACGCTGACCTACACGAACACGGGCGGCGACCACCGGCACTGCTGGCCCGGCCGCGAGGGGCGGTTCCCGCTGGACACCGGACACGGCGAGCACGGCTACGCGAACATCGGCGCGGAGTGGGGCTCGCTGCCGAAAGCCAGAGCCGAATACGAATCGGTTCCGGAGCTGGACCTGAAGACGTGCACCCGGGAATGGACGGTGGAAGCGTGGGTGCGCCGTGGCGGTCCGTGGCAGGGGTTCGGCGATCTTCCCCTGAAGCGGTTCGACTACGGCCACATCTGCGGAACGTACGACAGCCGGGAGCAGGGGATCTGGGAACTGTATCTGTCCGATCTCAACTCGCCCGATGCCGGCATGGCCCCCGGCGTGCACTTTCAGAGCCGTGACCACACCTGGAAGAACCTGCATCCGTGGATGCGCCCGCGGGGCATCGTCGCCGAGCGGGACGAAGTCGGGATCAGCGACACCGAGTGGCACCACGTGGCGTGGCAGTACGGCTACGCGGAGGACGTGCACGAGCTGTTCCTGGACGGGACGTTGATCTGGCGCATGCGGAACGCCGACGGCCGCCCGCTGGTCAACGACCGGGAGCACGGTTGCCAATTCAGCGTGATCACCCGCCTGACCGGCTACGCGAAGTACGGCGGCGGCTTCAACTACAGCGGATGGGGCAATTTCTTTGGCCAGATCGGCGAGATACGCCTGTCGAGCATCCGGCGGTACTGACCGGATGGAGATGGACATGAGCTCCGAATGGACCCGGCCGTTCGAGCCGGACGCGCACACGGTGGCGCTCTACCACTTCGACGAAGGCTCAGGCGACGAAGCCCATGACGCCTGCGGCGATCCGGAGCTGACGCTGCGGTCCGGCGGGCGGGCGCTGTGGGGCAGCCGGCCGGGGTTCGGGTCCACGGCGCGCTTCGAGCGTAGCGACGCGAATCTCCGGATCGGTCCCGCGAACCACGACAAGCTGCGGTTGCGGACCTGCACGGAGGAGTGGACGGTCGAAGCGTGGGTTCGTTACACCGGGCCCGGCGGCAAGGACCGGGGCCAGTGGAGCCGCATGGAGGGGAGGAGGGATCCCGAGGAAGAAGGAAACACCTACGCCTTCATCTGCGGCACGGACGAGGAAGGCTTCAGCCTTCCCCGCGGGATGCGCGGCGGATGGAGCTTCATCCTCCGCAACGGCGCCACCCGTGGCACCCGCGAGGACGGACTCATAGCCGGAGCGCGATTCATGGGCTGGGTGGGCCGAGATCCGAACCACGACACCAGCAGCAGCCTCGGGCCCTCAGCCCCGTTCGGCTGGCTGGATGAGGACCGGGGCCGGTTCCACGACACCGGCTGGCACCACGTGGCCTGGCAGTTCCGCCACCGCGACCAGATGAACTACCTGCTGGTGGACGGCAGGCTCGTCCGCCAGGTGCAGCTACCGGCCCCCGGACACGCTTCGAATCGCCTCATCGTCAACGATGCCGAGCGATGCGACATCCCCTTCTGCGTGGGAGGCGTTTCTCACTCGCGGGATCCGGTCGTCAGGGCGGGCCTGGAGATGGGCAACATGGACGGCGAGATCGACGAGCTCCGGATCTCGAGCGTCATGCGCTATCCCGTGACGGACCGGATGGCCGTCATCCGCCAGAAGCCGCCCGAAGCGGGACTCCGTATCCCCTACGAGGTTCGGCTGGGCACGGACGCGGCTGCCGGCACCGTCTCATGGGATGTGAAGAGTGGCAGCCTGCCGGCAGGGCTGGCGTTCGACGCCGGCGCCGGCGTGATTCGCGGGACGCCCGCAGAGACGGTGGAGTCCCGCCGGGTGACCATCGGTGCGCGGGACGAAGACGGAGCGACCGACGATCACACCTTTTCGTTCACGGTGCGGCGCGGGCGGCTGCTCACCGAATCGCTGCCCACTGCCTACGTCGGTACGGCTTACCAGGCCGCGCTGACCACCGAGCACATGGCCGACCCGCTGACGTGGCAGGTTGCGGGGGCCGTTCCCGCAGGCCTGAGCTTCGACGGCACGGCGGGATGCCTCTCGGGGACGCCCGTCGAAGCGGGCCGCTCCCGGCTGTCGGTCCAGGTGACGGACGCGAACGGCTTGAGCGATCGCGGCGAGCTGCTTCTCCGGGTGCTTCCCGAGCACCTGCGGGTCATGGGCGCCCGACGAGCACACGGTGGCGCTCTACGACTGGCAGGGGCCGGACGGGCGGCTGTTCGAGGAGCGCGCCGGGCGAGACCGGACGATGACGCTGACCTACACGAACATCGGCGGCGACCGGAGGCTGCGCTGGCCGGGCCGTGAAGGAAGGTTCCCGCAGGAGACCGGACACGGCGAGCACGGCTACGTGAACATCGGCAGGGAGTGGGGCTCGCTGCCGGAGGCCAGGGCCGTCTACGAATCGGTTCCGGAGCTGGACCTGAAGACGTGCACCGGGGAGTGGACGGTGGAAGCGTGGGTGCGACGGGGTGGTCCGTGGCAGGGGTTCGGGGACCGTCCCTTGAAGCGGTTCGACTACGGCCACATCTGCGGGACCTACGACAGCCGGGAGCAGGGGGTCTGGGAGCTGTACCTGTCCGATCTCAACTCGCCCGACGCCGGCATGGCGCCGGGTGTGCACTTTCAGAGCCATGACCACACCTGGAAGAACCTGCATCCGTGGATGCGCCCGCAGGGCATCGTGGCCGAGCGGGAGGAAGTCGGGATCAAGGACACGGAGTGGCACCACGTGGCGTGGCAATACAGCTATGCCGAGGACGTGCACGAGCTGTTCCTGGACGGCACGCCGATCTGGCGCATGCGGAACGTGGACGGGCGCGCGCTGGTCAACGACCGCGAGCATGATTGCCAGTTCAGCGTGTTCACCCGCCTGACGGGCTACGCCAAGTACGGGGGCGGGTTCAACTACCTGGGCTGGGGCAACTTCTTCGGCCAGATCGGGGAGATCCGCATCTCGGGCGTGCGGCGGTATTGAGCCGGCGTCCTCACCGCGACAGCAGAGCCGCCACGGTGAGCTCACCTCGCCGGACTGCGCTCTCGTGTGCGGTCTCCTTCCGGGAGTCCCGGGCGCCGGGGTCGGCGCCGGCCTCCAGGAGCGTATCCATCACCGGTTCGAGGTCGTCGATGTCGTCGCGGAGGTGATGGAGGGGCGAGCCCCCGCCCGGCGTGACGCTGGTCGCGAAGTCGGGATGCTCCGACAGGTAGCGGCGCAACGCCGCGACCCTGCCGAAGGAGACCAGGTCGAGGCCGTCGCTGCAGTGGTCGAGCAGGTAGTCCCGCATGGCGGCGTGGCCGGCGTGGTTGGCCCACCCTGCCGGCGTCGACCCGTGGCTGGTGTCGCGCAGCGGACGCGCTCCGTGCGCGACCAGCACCTCGGCCACTTCCCGTTGATCGTTCCACGCGGCGTGGTGCAGTGCGGCCGTGCCGTCCTTCGCCGTGGCGTTCGGATCCACGCCCAGGCGCAGCAGGCACCGTACGGCGGCCACGTTGCCCAGTGTGGCGGCCCTGCGCAGTGGCTCGTGGTCGCTTCAGGCTCTGCGGCGCCGCCTCGAGCGCGGCGCGCGCCGCAGCCTCGTCGCCGCTCATGCAGGCGGCCCGAAAGCGGTCCTCCGGGCCCATCTCCGCCGGCACGGCTCCGGCGCGCTGCAGCATCGCGGCGACGTCTCCGAAGCCGTTCAACAGCGCGTTCTCGTAGTGGGTCCGCCCGTCGTAGTAGCTGCGGCCGCGCGGATCGGCGCCGTGCCGGAGCAACAGCTCGACCCGGTCGGCGAAGCCTCTGGGCGCCGCGTGACCGAGCAGGAAGTCGAGCGTTCCGACCCGTTTGCCGGTTTTCCAGTTGATCCTGTCGCGGGCGGTGAGCCCGCGGTCCAGGAGCAGGTGCAGCCAGCGGTTGTCGGGCCGGAACATGGTGTTGTAGAGCCCCTGGGCGTCGTTGGGATCCGCCCCCGCGTCCAGCAGCATCTCGGCCAGCTCCCGCGCATGCGGATGTGGCGGCTGGCTGGCCACGCCGCCCTCGCCTTCGCCCATCGCGCCGGTGAGGGCCGTGAACCGGTACGTCCGCCCCCACATGAAGTGGGCGTTCGGGTCGGCGCCCTGCGCGAGCAGCAGCCGGGCGGTGGCGATGGTGTCGGCTCCGGGAAGCTGCTCGGTCACGCGCGAGTAGCAGAGGTAGAGCAGCGGCGGCCACCTGCGCGGCCCCCCGCTCGCGGATGCTCGGCGGGCGTCCTCGCCCAGGATCCGTCGCAGTGCCTCCAAGTTGGCCGTCGCGGCGGCGGTGTGCGCATCGATCGCTGCCAGCGACGGCCGGTCGGCCAGCATCCGCCTGGCGCGCTCGACCCTGTCCGTCGAGTCGTTGCCGTAGGTCAGGCAGGCCAGATCCAGGAACCGCGCCGCCTCGCCTTGCCTGGAATTCATGGTGCGTTGCTCAAGCATAGTACGCCGGTTTCGCGACGTTGACGTCGAAAGGGTCGACGGATGTTCAGATCGCCGCCCACGCGGCGGAGTACGGCGGCGAGGTCTATTCCAACGATGCGGACTTCAGTCGCTTCTCAGGTGTCCGCTGGGTGAATCCGCTCACTGCAGATTCGACAGCACCTCCGCGACGGTAAGGAACCGGGGAGTCTCCACCTCATTCGGCAAGCCGCTTCAGCGTTGATGCGGACTTCTCATTGATGCGATCCAGGGACGCGCGGAACTCTGCCTCGGAATGCGAGTCCGCCGGCGAGATCACGATTCTCCGCGCATCCGTCGTCATCTCGGGCAGTCCTTCTTTCCCCAGGCGGGCGAGGGTCTCGTCCGTGAGGTCCAGGCCGTGCCCGAACGGGGAGGCGAGCACGCTGCTGGTCGACAGGCGGCCTGCGGCGATCCGCAGCGACGCGTATCCCTCCGGCCGCATGGCATAGAGGTCCGGATGCGCCCGGCACACGGTGGCCTGCAGTGCTCCCGGGAACATGCCGAGCCCTGCCAGGTAGTGGTGTCCGTTGCGCTCAACGTCGCGGATGCCCAGGACGGCCATCGCCGCCAGGTCGTTGAGCAGCGCCACCGGCCCGACGTTGGCGAGGTCCTCGCCGCTCATGAGCCACGGCCCGGACTCCGGCCGGTTGCGCCGGTGCCACTCGATCAGGCAGCGGTTCGCCAGGCCCTTGATCACGCCCTTGCAGTTCTTGTGGCTCGTCCCCCGGTATCCCAGCTCCAGCGCACGGCGCAGCGAGCCCGGCTCGCCGTCCGACTCGTCGATGATCATCGGCGGAGCCTCCGGCCACGACGCCAGCGCCTGGCCGACACCGCCGCTCAGTGCCATGTCGCGGTGCAGCGGCTGCTCCACGAACAGCAGCCGGTCGCCGTCGAACAGCGACCGCAGCG
Source organism: Spirochaetia bacterium (assembly GCA_964291595.2). Taxonomy (GTDB): domain Bacteria; phylum Spirochaetota; class Spirochaetia; order SZUA-6; family Bin103; genus CATQHW01. The sequence continues at coordinate 387,999 of OZ219914.1, forward strand.
CCGGCTCGTCCCGGTACGCCTCCCAGTGCTCGCGGAAGGTCGCGACGTCCCCGTACTGTTCGTTGCCGTCCAGGGTAAAGCGGAAGCCGGGAGAGGCGGCTTCCAGCACCTCGGCCACCGCGTGCAGCCGCGCAACGTCGGTCTCCAGCCGCCCGGACACCTTGATCTTGAAGTGCGTCAGCCCGTACGCCGCCGCCGCGTCGGCGAGGGCATGGGGCAGCCCGTCGGCGACGCGCTCCTCGCCTGGGATCTGCTCGCGCAGCAGAGGGTCTCCCAGGCCGACGGTGTGGCGGGCGACGACCGAGGGGAGCGGCGCGGGCAGCCAGTCGGCCGGCCGGCTCCCCGCCAGCTCGGGATGGATCGCGCCGAGCTCGACGCCGAGCCGGTTGTCGTGCACGGCGCGCGCGAAGGTGATCCCCGCGCCCGCGGCAGAAGCGTCGATCGCCGCCCGCTCCACCAGGCTGGTCCCCAGGTGGGCCAGCAGCGGAGGGATCCCCTGGCTGCCGGCCCAATCCGCCTGCTCCGAGTGCAGCCGCTCCCAGAGTGCGAACACCGAGTCGTGGCTGCAACCGGTGACCAGGTCGGCGGCGTGCCGGATCACCCGCACCATCGCCGGAAGGTCCTCCTCGAAGCGCGTCTCCGGGTCCTTGGTGAACCACTTCGGCGGCAATCCCTCGGCGGCGAGACCGGCGCACGCCGTTCCGTCGACCGAACCGCGCAGCAGCACGAACAGGTGCGGCAGCTCGGTCATGGAAGCGATCCCGTACCGGAACGGAAAGCGGGTGCGCATCCATCGCGTGCGAAAGGAGATCGTATCGACGTTCAGCGACATACGGGTTCCGGGTGGCAGCGTGCTCGTCAGTCAGCCCAAGTCAAGCGCGAACCGAACCGCGGCCGCGACCTGATCCATCACCCGCGGCGGGATCGTCGTGATCAGGGCACCGAGCCTGCCCCGCTGCACGGTCTGGACGTGGTCGCAGTTCACGGCGCACTCGCGCGGCAATCCTTCCTCCACGGAGAGGGCCACTTCGCTCGGGATGTCGCGGATCCGCGTGGTGATGGGTGCCACGGTCACCTCCCCCAGGAACGGAATGATCGAGTCACGCGTCAGGATCAGAACAGGTCTCCGCTTGTCCGGTGACGCGAATCGATACCAACGGACCTCCGCGCGTTTCATCGGTGACCTTCGGCGCAGCCGGTCATTCGCTGTCGTTCCAGGGATTGTCACCCCACGCCCGATCCCCTTCAGGAACGTCGAATTCCCCGGCGGACGTCGGGTGCTGCCGGTAGCCGGCGACATGACGCGCCTCGAGCTCTGCTTCCTCGTGCCGCTGCAGTGCCGAGCGGAGAGCGTCGCGGGTGAACGAGGACCTGGTGGTACGGAGCTTCCGGGCGACCTGGTCGACCTTGGCAAGCAACTCGGAATCCATCATCATCTGTACGGTCGGCATAGCTATGAAAATAGCTATGAGCATGGCTACAGGGCAAGCGCGCCCGTTTCCACATCGCTGCCGGCTTTCCCACACTGCACGCAGGCTTCTACACTTGGAGTCGTACTTGGGAGAGACACAAGGATGCGCACGTTGACTCATGGAACGCGGACATGAGCGTGCCCTCACAGTCGCCCTACGTCATCGTTGGCGCCGGAATTCACGGGCTCAGCACCGCCTACCACCTCGCGGTCGCGTTGCGGGCTCGGGGCCGCGGCTCGGGCGACGACATCGTCGTCATCGACAAGTCCGGCATCGGCGCCGGTGCCTCCGGGATCGCCTGCGGGGTCATACGCAACAACTACTTCCAGCCCGCGATGCGGGAACTGATGGCCCACAGCGTAAGCGTCTGGGAGAGCGATGCGGAGGCATACAGCTACCATCCCGTCGGCTACCTGCAGATCAGTTGCGAGCGCATGCATGACGACGTCGCCTCCATCAGCCGTCAGCAGGCCGAGATCGGCTACGAGTCGGCATTCATCGAGGGGGAACGGGACAGCAGGCGTCATATGCGCGACCTGTTCCACGACTGGCGGGCCGAGGGCATCACCTCCGTCCTGCACGAAAAACCCGGCGGCTACGCGAACAACAGGAAGTCACTGGAGGGTCTGTCGGCAAAGGCGCGAGCGCAGGGCGTGACGATTCTTGCCGGTGTCGAGGTGCGGGAGCTGGCGGCCGACGCGTCGGGAGCGATCACGCGCGTGGTCACCGACCATGGCGCGATCGCCTGTGACTACGTCGTGCTGGGGGCGGGCCCCTGGGCCCGGAACTTCTGGCGCATGCTCGAGCTCCCGGAGGTCATAGAAGTCCGCAACCCCGACCACCCGGACCAAATGGCGCGGGTGCCGATGTGGACCTATTGGTCGCTGCAGGAGGGAACCCTCGGCGTCGATCCGGCATTGCAGAGAACCAACGCCGGCGAGATGCCCCCCGTGATCCACGTCGACACCGATGCGCCGCTGCGCTCCGATGTCGACGGTTCGCTGATCACCGAGGAGATGTGGGGCATCTACTACAAGCCGGACTTCTGTTTCGGCGGCGTCCAGGGTGGTGCGGCACCGAAGGCCGTGGACAAGCCGGCGGGCGCGGTGCAGGTGGACCCCTACGGCCCGGCGTCGCGCGAGTTCATCGTGGGCGACGACTTCGCGCACCTGTGGGTGTCGGCGCTGGCGCATTGCCAGGCGCGGTTTTCCGGGACACTGCGCCAGTACAAGCGCGAGCCGTCCGGCGGCATCGGCGCCTTCACGCCGGACAGTTTTCCCGTGTTCGACACCTTTCGCGACAACTGTTACCTGATCGCCGATTCGAACCATGGTTACAAGATGATCGGCGTCGGCGCCCTGGTGGCCGACGAGATCTGCAGCGGCCGGCCGGCGGCGCTCCTCGAACCCTTCCGCTTCTCGCGCTACGCGGCCGGAAAGCTGCACCCGGTGTCGAACAGCCCCTTTCCCTGGAGCTGAGCTACTACTAGCGGACCGTACCGTCTGCGGACGCCTTGGGACCGATGGCGTCCGCGTACGCTCGTGCGACCCAGCGATGGAAGTGATGGGTCGGCACGTCCTGTACCGGTGTCAGCACGCCACCGGCGAATCCCGGTGATCGGCGGCCGGCCTGCATGCCTTCGACGGCAAAGATGTCCTCGCGAAACACGGATTCCCAGCTTTCCAGCACCGTCTGCCGGCAGGCCGCGTAGGTGTCGTCGCTGGCCGCGTCGCCCACGTAGGCGATGTGTATCTTTTCGAGCGTCCGGTCGGCCGCCTCCGGCAGCACGATCACGGAGAAAAAGTGGTCGGCCTGCAGGCCGAGCAAGGTGTTCGGGTAGAGTGCGATGTACTCGGCATGCTTGAGCTTCGCATCGGGCCAGCCGGCAATTCGGGGCATGTCGATGCCGGCCGTCGTGGCAAGATCGTATTGCCTGGAGCCCTGTCCCGCCATGCCCTCCCCATGGGTGATGCTGAAGTGCGCTTCGAGGGGCGAGTACTTGCTCAGCGAGCGATGCACCCAGGGCAGGTGATAGGCCTCGCAGTAATTCTCGATCGCGAGCTTCCAGTTGCAGGCCAGCTCCAGTTCGAGGTAGCTGCCGGTGGTTCCGGAACGGAACTGGCGATAGCCGTCGGCTCCCAGGTAAGGGTTCCAGCGCTCCTCCAGCGGCATGATGAACTGTCCGAACGGCAACGCCCCGCCTGACAGGTCCACGAAGACGATCCCCATCCACACGACGCAACGGACCCGCTCGAGGCCGTGATGCGCCTTGTCGAAGCCCGGGCACGTGTTGCGCCGGTCACCGCCGATCAGCGGCGTGTTGAGCAGTTCACCCTGCAGGCTGTAGGACCAGGAGTGGTAGGGGCAGCGGATTGCCGTGCGGACTCGGCATGAGTCCTCGACCAGTTTCATGCCGCGATGACTGCACACGTTGTGGAAGACACGGAGGCTGCCGTCGCGGTCGCACGCCAACAGCAGGGGCGCCCCCATGAAGTCGACCGGTTTCACCGCGCCGGGACCCGGCAGTTCGCTCTCGTAGGCGATTGCCGCCCACGTGCCGCCGAGCAGGGAGCGGCGTTCGAGCTCGAACAGATCGGGGTCCATGTAGGCGGCGTTCGGAAGGCCGCGCGACGTCGAGAGAGGCGCCGTCAAGTCGGGCAGCATTGCGGTCAGTTCCTGCTCGCCGAGGGACATCGTGACCAGCCTCCGGAGGCCGAGGATACACCAGGGAGACTGTGGCAGTATGGAGCCGACATGGCACGCCTTACCGCTGAACGGGTGAGTTCGTTCGAGGAGACCGGGTATCTGCTCGTGCCCGGTGTCCTGTCCGACGCCGAGACGCAGCCGGTGATCGACGAGCTGGAGGCGTTCATCGACCGGCGGGCGGGCGAGCTGTATGGCGAGGGCAAGCTCACCGACCGGTGCGCGGGCGCTTCGTTCGACACCCGCTACGGCCTGCTGCTCAGGCAGACCGGCGAGATCGGCGACGGCATGGACATCATGCAGATGCGGACCCCGGCGATGTTCGCGTTCCTGTCCAACGAAAGCCTGCTGGACCTGGTCGAGCCGCTGGTCGGCTCCGAGATCACCTGCAACCCCATCCAGCACGTGCGCGCCAAGCCGCCGTCCGAGTTCGGTGACAGCAGTTGGTCGCATGGCGTGCCGTGGCATCAGGACGCCGGGGTCATGATGAAGGAGGCGGAGGGCTCCAACGTGGTCACGTGCTGGCTGCCGCTCGGCGACAGCACCGTCGAGATGGGCTGCCTGCAGGTCCTCCCCGGAGTGTCGAAGCTGGGCTACCTGCGCCACCAGAAGGAGGGCGGCACGATGATCGTCCCCGACCTGATGCCGGCGGCGGAGCCCGTGCTGCTGGAGTGCGTGCGGGGCGACGTGATCCTGCTCACGCGCTTCACGCCGCATTGCTCGGTGCCGAACGTCTCCGACCGGTGCCGGTGGTCGCTCGACCTGCGCTATCAGCCCACCGGGCAACACACCGGCCGGCCGGCGCACCCGGACTTCGTGGTGCGCAGCCGCACCGACCCGTCCAGCGTCATGTCCAGCTACGACACCTGGAGCCGGCTTTGGGCCGACGCGCTGGAGAACCCCCGCGAGGGTCAGGGCCACCGCACCGACTGACCTCTCGGCCCGGAAGTCATGCGACTCCAAGCAACAGTCGAGAGAATCCCACGGTCGATGATCCTTCCACTTCGCGGACCATCGTCCGAAGCGGGACTATCTCGAATCCTTGCCAGTGCGGCATTCGCATATGGGGGGTAATGAGAACGAAGAATCAAGACCGGGCTTGACGGATGGGCGATGTTCTGACAAGCCTCTAGGGTGTGTGCCGTCGGGAGGCCCCGTGAGAATGGATGTAGTCGAGAAGGCTGTAGCAGAGAGGCGTGACGACGCAAGACGTGTCCGTTCCCATGCGGAGAACGTAAAGGAACCTGTCATGCGTACCCATCTGCTCAGGATGGCGGATGACCTGGACGAGCAAGGTGACATGCTACAGGTGAACCTACAGTTGACGTGGATACGCAGAGACCTTGAGGAAGGTAATCCAGTCTCCGAAGATAGGTGGCTGGCTCTAGGTAAGAATTACCTGCGCGAAGAAGAAGCCTACCGCAAAGCTGGCGTCGACGAAGAAACACTACAAAGAAATCGGCATAGTCTCATTAGTGACTTTCTTGGGATTTCGGACGAAGCTGGCCAACAGCTCAGAAGGACGATAGAGCCGTAGCGATTCGCCGAGCAAGGGTCTGTTACGTCCAAGGCCCGAATTCTCGTCGTTGGAAGGAAGCGCGAGTCGGTGGTTCCTCAGGACCATGAACTGATGTCGCGATCCGGACACAGAGCCTTCGGTTCAGGTCGATCCCGGATAGAACTGGGAGCCTGTGCCCCAACTTCAGGCCGACGAATACCCAGTCCTCAAGCGTCGAGCGCAACGATCGCTCGCACTCCATCAACGTCGCTCCAAAGGAAACCACACCCTTGCACTCAGGTATTCGCCCCGCAAAGGTGCCGTCGTCCAGCTTGTCGTATTCCGCTCCCGCGAGTGACTGCTGGAGATACTCCGTAAGGATATAGTGGGCCGTCATCTGCGAGCGTTCCTGAGTTGAGGGTATCACGCGGCTTCGGTCAGTCCCAGAAAGCCGGGCCGTAGGGTGTCGCCATCTCGCCCGAGGCGTCGCTCGCCGCCGCGAGATCCGATCGCATCGCCGCCAGGCGCTGCCGCTGCTCCGGATGCCCGGACAGGTCGCTCATCTCCCAGGGATCGGTCTCCAGGTCGAACAACTGCGTCACCGGCCCGTCGCCGGCGCGGTACTCGATGAGCTTGTAGCGGCGGTCCTTGATCGCGCGCTGGCTGTCCCAGTAGGCCAGGTAGACTTGCTCGCGTGCGTGGTGGGCCGGATCGGCCAGCGCCGGGGCCAGCGAGCGGCCGGTGACGCTGTCGGGGACGGGCACGCCGGCCAGATCGCAGAGCGTCGGGAAGATGTCCAGCAGGTAGGCGTAGCCGTCGCGCGTCTGGCCCCGCGGCACGCCGGGCCCGGAGAAGATCAGCGGCACCCGCACCGAGTGCTCGTAGAGGTTCTGCTTGCCCATCAGGCCGTGCTGGCCGACCGCCAGCCCGTTGTCGCCGGCCATGACGATGATCGTGTCGTCGGCCAGGCCGCGCTCCTCCAGCACGTCCAGCAGCCGGCCGGTCTCCGCGTCCAGGTGGGTGATCATCGCGTAGTACTCGGCGATGTGGCGCCGTATCTCCGCCTCGTCGCGGGGGTGCGCGGCCAGCAGCTCGTCGCGGATGTCGATCGCGCCGTTGTCGAACGGGTGGCGCGGCAGGAAGTTGGGCGGCAGCGTCAGCCGTTCGGGGTCGTAGCGGCGCAGGTGCTCCGCCGGCATCGTGCGTGGGTCGTGCGGCGCCATGAACGACACGTACATGAAGAACGGGGTCGCGGGATCGGTCTGCCGGAGCCGCTCGATGGCCGCGTCGCAGAACAGCCGGCTGGAGTGCACGCCGGTTCGGATACCGTCGCCGCGCCGCACGCGCACCTCGTTGGAGGAGAGCCAGTCCGGCACCTGCGGCAGCGTGCCGGCGTAGCGTCCGGTCGGGTCGTAGCGGAAGGCCGGCACGTTCCAGTGGTCCTCCATGCCGCCGAGGAAGATCTCGGCGCCGTCGCGGAAGCTGCGGTTGAAGCTCGCCGAGCCGTTGTGCCACTTGCCGGTGCCCCAGGTGCGGTAGCCGTGGCGGGCCAGGTGCTCGCCGAGCAGCACGTGCTCGGCCGGGATCTCCTCGCCCGTGCCTTCGATCCGGAACAGATCACGGCCGGTGTGCAGCATCGCCCGGCTCGGCATGCAGATCGCGCCGGTGGTGCCGCCGGGGATGTGCGCGTGGGTGAAGGCCGTGCCGCGCTCCACCAGGCGGTCGAGGTTCGGGGTGTGGACCTCGCCCGCGCCCAGGGCGCCGATCGTGTCGAAACGCTGATCGTCCGTGAACAGGACCAGGATGTTCGGGGATGGGATGTTCGGGGATGGCATCGGTCGATTCTACGCCGGGCGTCAGCCGACCGGCAGGGTGCGCCGGGTGTGGGCGCGGCCGATGCGGGCGACCTCTTCGCGCCCGCTGGACACGACGCGTACGCCGCGGTCGATCTGGCTGGTGATGTTGTCCGCCGTGCCACCCCCCAGGAACGCCACGCCGTGGGCGGCGCAGGCGGCGCGCACCCGTTCGTTCGCTTCGATCACCCGCGGGTCGTGCTGCCCCTCGACGCGTTCCACGCCGTAGGACATGTGCAGGTCGCCGGGACCGCACTCGGCGAACCCCAGGCCGGGCACGGCCACCATCTGCTCGATGTGGGCCACTCCGCGCACCGACTCCACCTTGATGCCCAGCAGCAACTCGCCGTCGGGATTGAGCGGCCACGGGTCGCACCTGGCGACGTACTCGTCCATCTCGACGCCCCAGATGGACGCCGCCTCCGGCTCGGAGCCGACGCCGCGGGTGCCGCGCTCCAGCCCGGCGCCCACGCCTGCCATGTTGCGCGGGTAGCGGCACGACTCCACGAACGCGCGCACCGCGTCCGGCGTCTCCGCCTGGCACAGCAGGATGCCGTGCACGCCGCGCGCCAGGATCTGCCGGAACTGCCAAGCGTTGTAGCGGACCACCGGCTCGCTGGTGCCGTCGACCGGCGGCTCGACGATGACGGTGGGCGTACGGTGCCCGCTCGCGGTCGGCCCGCCAGCGACCAGTCCCTGCATGTAGTGGGCCAGGCCGGTGAGGTCGAAGCAGCCGTGCTCCATGCCGACGTTGAAGTAGTCGGCCCAGGTGTGCGCGTCCTGCCTGCCCTGTTCGCGGGTCAACACCGCGCCGGTGTGGCCTCCGATGTAGTAGACCGGCTGGTCGGCGGCCAGGAGCTCGATGGCTCGGTTGATGCGGTGATCGCTCATACGCTCGCTATGCCTCCGCGTCCATCTCCGCCAGCTCCACCCAGGTGCCGCGCTTCGCCGATGCGACGGCCGCCTCGGTGAACACCTGCGTGCGCCAGCCGTCGTACAGCCCCGGATGATCGCAATCGGCGCCCGCGGCACGCTCGGCCAGCGCCGGCAGCACGAAGCTGGCCCAGCGGTTGACCGGATCCTCCGGGATCTCCTCGACGCCGATCTCGCCGTCCGCTCCGGCCAGGCTGACGGTATGGCGGATGCGGTCGATCGACACCGATGCCTCGCTGCCGTGGAGCTCCACTTCCGGCGCCAACCCCTTGCGCAGCACGGGTGCGTGCGACAGCAGCAGACAGCCCACGGCGCCGTTGTGGAACTCCCAGATGATCGCCGCGTAGTCGTAGGCAGTGCCGGCGCGGGTCTGCGTGGCCGCGGTGGCGGGGTTGGCCGCTCCCCAGTCGAGCGCCTCGGCCAGGTCGATCGGCCCCAGGTCGGGCTTGGGCGGTGTCAACACCCGTGCCTGGGTGACCACCCGCCGCGCCTCGCAGCCGATCAGCCAGCGCACCGCGTCGTAGGCGTGCGAGCCGACGTCGGCGACGCTGCCGGCGGTGGACAGGCTGGCGTCGTCGCGCCAGGTGAAGGGGATCGCCGCCGGGCGCGTGTTGTGCCAGCGGTACACGATCACCTTCGGTTCTCCGAGCGTGCCGGCGTCGAGCAGCTCCTTGACGCGGCGGAACGTCGGCTCGTAGCGGGTCCAGAACGGGACGTAGTGAGCCAGCCCGCTGTCGCGGTAGGCGCGCCAGACCTCGTACGCCTCGCCGACGTCGGCGCCGACCGGCTTGTCGCAGAACAGGTGCTTGCCCGCGGCGGCCGCGGCCAGCGCCGGCTCGCGGTGCAGGCGGTCGGGCGTCGTCACCACCACCAGGTCGACCTCCGGATGGTCCACCACCTGCCGCCAGTCGTCGGTGATGAAGCTGCACCCGTCGGCCGCCGCCGCCGCCTGCAGCCGGTCGCGCCGGCGCGCGCAGAGCGCGACGATGCGCGCGGCGTCGGGTGCGCCGCGCATCTCTTCCCGGTACGGGGTGCCGATGTAGCCGGTCGCCCCGATCACGCCAACGTGAAACTTCATGACGTCGGGCTCTCCTCGAGGTGCCGGCGGAACCATGCCAGGCTGCGCCGCCACTGCGCGTCCTCGAACGCGTGGGCGACGCCGTCGTGCAGCACCGCCTCGATCCGCTCCGGGCAGCCGGCGTAGATCTCCCGGCGCAACGCGTCCACGAAGCGCACCGAGCCGTCGGGGGGCACCTGCCGGTCGAGCGCCCCGTTCTGGAAGCTGATCGCCGGCGTGTGCCGGTAGGCGTCCAGGTTGGTGAGCGGGTTGCGCCGCCGGTAGTCCTGCCGGGCCGCAGCGTCGGGCTCGCCCGGCGGCTCGAAGGAGCCGGGGCGCAGCCAGTCGGGCGTGGCGATGCCGGCCGCCACCGCCTCGATGCGGTGATCGAGGGCCGCGGCCGCCACCGAGGCGTCGCCGCCGGCCGAGATGCCGCCCATGCCGACGCGCTCGCCGACGCCGAGCCGGTCCACGGCCCAGTCGATCACCTGCGTGACGTCCTCGGCGGTGCGGGCCAGGATCGGCCAGAAGTGGCGCCGGATGTTGCCCTTGATGCGCTCGCGCAGCTCGTCGAGCGTCTCCACCATGCGCTCGCCGTGCTGGTAAGGGTCGTAGGCGAGCGCCACGAACCCCGCCGCGGCCAGGTCCCTCAGGTAGGGCTCCATCTTCTCCTTGGTGCCGCTGAAACCCGGCAGCCAGATGACCAGCGTCCGCCGCTCGGCCGGCGGAGGCTCGATCCATGCGACGGGGATGTCGCCCGCCCGGCCTTTCCGCATCTGCATTCGAAGCCAGCTTAGCACCGCTGGGCCGATACCCGGACGCGCCGCGCGGGTACTGTACGAGCGCGATGACACTCTCCGCGTGATCGCCGTGCTGCACACCGGGAGCCGAGGCGACATCTACAACGTAGGATGATGACATGAACGGACCACAGATGATCGTCGATGACGCTGGTCGCCCGACGTTTGCGGTGATTCCCTGGAGCGAATACGAACGCCTCGTCGCACTCCAGGAGGACGCCGAGGACGCCGCAGCGTGCGACCGCGCAAGAGAGCAGGAGGCGTTTCCCGTTGGGGTTCTCGACCGCATGCTCGCCGGGGAGCATCCGATCGCCGTCTTCCGGAGCTATCGGGGGTTGACCCAAAAGCAGTTGGCGGAAGCTGTCGGCATCACGCCTCTGTATCTCTCGCAGATAGAGCGCGGCACCCGCACCGGATCCGTCGCCACCCTGCGGGCAATAGCCGACACGCTGCACGTCGAGCTCGACGACCTGCTCTGACGAGGCATCTGATGGCGACGCGCATGCAGCCGGCCGGCCTGGACCTGGTGGACGAGAGCGCCCCCGACTCCCAGCGGGTCGCCGTGCTGGAGGCGCCGTACCGGATCACCACGGCCCGCGCGCGGATCCCCGAACCGGGCGACGACGAGGTGCGGGTCAAGGTCAGGTGGGTCGGCGTGTGCGGCTCCGACGTCGAGGTGTACCGCGGCACCCGCAGGCCGGAGTGGCTGTCCCTGCCCGCGCGGCTCGGCCACGAGGTGGCGGGCGTGATCGACAAGCTGGGCGCGCACGTGCGCGGCCTGGCCGTCGGCGACCAGGTGATTTGCCGCTACATCTGGGGCGGATTCGCCGAGTACGTGGTCTGCCGGCCGTTCAACGTGATGAAGCTGCCGCCGGGCTTCCCGCTCAAGGAGGCCAGCCTGATCGAGATCCTGCCCGGCATCCTGCACGCGGCCGAGCTGTCGCGCATCGACCCGGGCACGAACGTGCTGATCATGGGCCAGGGCGTCAGCGGCCTGACCCTGACCCAGGTGATCTCCCTGTACAGCCCCGGGAGCCTCGCCGTGACCGATCTCAAGGAGCGCAACCTGGAGCTCGCGCGAAGGTACGGGGCGACGCACGCGTACCGGCTGCCGACGCCGCAGACGCCCACGATGGAGGTGGCAGGCGAGGACTTCCCGTCAGGGTTCGACGTGGTCATCCCGTGCCTGACGGTCGGGCACGGCATGATCGACGCCGTGGACGCCGCCGCGGTCTGCGGCCGCATCGTCATGTACGGCTGCATCGAGACCTGCAGCAAGCCGTTCGACTTCTACAAGGTCCACTACAAGCGCCTGACCATCCACACCACGGAGCCGCGGCGCGACATCGACATGCGCCGCTTCTTCCAGGAGGGCGTGCAGCTCGTGATGGACGGCCTGGTCAACACGGCCGGGATCCTCACGCACGAGGTGCCGCTGAGCCGCATCGACGAAGCCCTCGCACTGCGCGACGATCAGGCCAACGACGCCATCCACGTGCTGGTCGACTGCGAGGCCTGAATCGGGAAGAGCCGCACGACGAGGTCCTGGCTCGGTGTCCGTCAGGGTGGAGCGCTTGGATTACGAAGTTGCGAGGATCGTCCCAAGCACATCGAACAGTCGCTTGCAGTGCCCGCATCGAGACGTCACCGCCGAAACGTCGATCCGCTTCAATAAGTCGCTCGCGTGCTTGATCTTGTGGTACCGGCCCTTGCTGGTGGCGTCGGTCGCTTGGCGCAAGCCACGCTCCAGATCTTGCTTGGACACATCTTCGAGGTTCTGCGTCTTCGGCAGCGCGGCGGGCCGAAAGCCCTGGCCGTAGTACTTTGCAAGCGCCGGCGGGTCCGCGACGATCCACGCCTCCATCGCCTGCACCATGAGATGGATCCGGTCCTCGGGCGTCGCACGCAAGTCCCATCCGTCGCGACTCTGCAGGTGATCGCGGGCGGGTTGTTTCACCGATCCTTCGGCGTCTACCAGCAGTATGCAAACGCCGCTGTCGCCGTGATCAAGGGCATTCCGAAAGCCACGATGGGCCTCGTTGCGCGATCCGCAGCAGATCAGCTTCCAGCGCCAGGATCTGTCGCGGGCAGCCTGTTTGAGCGGCTCAAGGAATGTGTCCATTCCCTGACGGAGGGCTGGTTTGGCGGACGCTCCGTCGCCACCGCCTTCCATGTAGATGGCAACGCCGCTCACGGGTTGGCCCCGAGCTCGCCCATTCGCCACAGATCGCCCAGACGATATTCGTCCAACGACTCCCCCAGGTTCTCGGGTTCCAGACGGCGCAACACGGTGCCCGGTCCGATGCGTTCGCAGGCCACGACGGCATCCGGATGACTGGTCAGTGCGGACACCAGGGCGTCGGAGTGCGTCGTGACCACGAGCTGCATCCTCTCGGACGCTTCCACGAGCAGGTCGGCGAGCAGCGCCACCGCGTCAGGATGCAATCCAAGCTCCGGCTCCTCGATGCACACAAGCGGTGGCGGCGACGGGGATAGTAGTGTCGCGAGCAGCGCGACGAATCGGATGGTCCCGTCGGACAGTCGAGTTGCCGGGATCGGCGTACTGAAGCCTGATTCATGTAGGTAGAATTGCACCGTACCGCCGGACACCTTGGTCGACATTCTCTCGAAACGTGGGAAGAATTGCCTTAGCAGATCGTCCATCCGTGTGTCACCCAGATGTTGAATCTGATTCAGAACCAAGGCCAAGTTGCGGTTATCCGGGAGCAATCCGTCTTCCGGAAGGTCGGCTGGTTGTGGCTCGCGAAGCGGAACGTAGCGACCGAACGTCCATTCGCGAAAGGTGCGGATGGCCCCGAACGTCTTCCCTGCCCACGTGACTTCAGGGTACTCATCGGGGTCCTTTCGCTGCGCCAATACCGACTGGTCTGGAAGCAAGTCCTGGCGCTGAAGGCGTCTCTGGAAAACTTCGCCCACGGAATCCTTGATATTGAGGACCGGGTACCCGCGCTGAAAGCGGTAATAGAAGTACACGTCGGGCTTGCCCGGCTCTGGCTCCAGCTCCTCTATGGATTCGTCGACGATCTCCAGGCGGCTCTGAACCGGGCTGAACACAAGCCTGTATCTCAATGGACGGCCTGTCGGGGTGCCTCCCGACAGCACCGCCTCAATCTGCGCTGACTCCGGCCGGGATCCGCCCTTCCACAGCCATTCCGCAGGACCTCCGCCATCCCGCACCGTCGCTGCAAGGTCGCGTGGCGTAGAGGACAGGAGCTCCAGCGCCTCGATCAGGTTCGACTTTCCGGACCCGTTTGGTCCGATCAGCACGTTCAGCGCACGTAGCTCAAACGCTGGGGAATCGGGCGGGAACGACAGAAAGCCATCGAGTCGCAGCTCCCGTATGGTTGTCACGGCCCTCGCTCAGATAGTGGCACGTTCGCTCCTCCAGCGCTACCTGGGGCTCACGGTGAATCGCTGTTTCACGTTTCGCTACGGACCCAGGCGGCGGACCGGGTCGTAGCCGAAGGCGCGCCGCGCCCGTTCGATGGAGAGCAGCGCGGCGCGGCCTTCCAGCGGAGGATCGACCGTCGCGGCCAGGTCCGGGCGGAAGCGGGCCAGCAGCTCCATGGTCGGCTCCGGGCACTGGGTGTCTCCGGCGGCGAGCGTGTAGACGCCGAAACCGGGCAGCTCCGGGGCCTCCAGCGCCAGCCGCATGCCGCGCACGACGTCGTCCACGTGCACCCATTGGTAGAGCAGGTCCGACCACGCCTCCGTGGGCGGCGGGCCCTCGGCCAGCTTCTCCCCGTAGCGCTCCTCCGACCAGACGCCGGCGAAGCGGAAGGCCGCGGTGGTCATGCCGTAGGCGCGGTGGAAGGCCGCGCAGGTCTGCTCGTTGACCAGCTTGCTCAGGCTGTACGGGTCCTCCGGAACGGGATCGAAGTCCTCGTCCAGCGGCAGCTTCGTGTAGCCGGGCGGCCGGCCGCCGAGGCGCCAGTGGAAGGTGCCGAAGGCGTTGATGCTCGACGCGCAGAAGAAGCGCCCGGCGCCCGCCCGCCGCGCCGTGTCGATGGCCACGAACGTGCCCAGCGCGTTGTCGCGGAAGGTCGCCACACCGATCTCCGGCAGTCCCCGCGGCTCCCCCGCCAGGTGGATGACCGCGTCCATGCCGTCCATGGCGGCGAGCATCGCCGCCTCGTCGGTGATGTCGGCCTGCACGAAGGGCCAGTCGGTCGCGAACGGCGCCACCAGCCGGGTGGGGCCGGCGAACATCGTCGCCTCCTCGGGCCGGGCCCGGTCGAGCAGGCGCAGCTCGTGGGCCGGCTCCAGCTCGCGGACCAGGTTGCGGCCGATGAAGCCGGTCGCGCCGGTGATCAGGACCTTCATCCGGTGCGCCCCCAGTCCAGGGTGATGCCCAGGAACGGCTCCGCCCTGGCGGCGATCATGCGGTACATCTCCGGCGCCCGCGATGCGGGGACCAGGTGGGTGACCAGGGGCTCCAGCGTGATGAGCCCGCGCGCCATCAGGTCCAGCGTCGCCTCCATCCGCGGACGCGTCCAGCCGGAGACGAAGTGCGCCGTCAGTTCGCGCTGCTGCAGCAGCGCCATGTCCGCCCACACCGTCCCCGGCGTGAAGCCGCAGTACACGATCTGCCCCTCGCCGCGCGCCAGCAGGGGCGTGTACTGCCGCTGCGCATCCTCGCTCTGCACGGAGTCCAGGACTGCGGTGACGTGCTCGCTCCCCGCGTGTCGGCGGACCGCCTCCACCACCTCGCCATCGTGGCCGTTCACGACCGCATCCGCGCTGTGCGCGGCGGCCAGGTCCAGCCGCTCGGCGCGGTGGCCGATCATGATCACGCGGGCGCCGCGGGCGCGGGCGGCCTGCGCCGCGCACTGCCCGATCAGGCCGTCTCCGTACACGACCAACGGGTCGGCCGGCTCGATGCGGGCGCGGCTGGCGGCGTTGTAGCCGACCTGCGCCACCACCAGCCCGGAGGCATCGACGTCACCGACCCCGCCGGGCAGCGCGAACAGCTCGGAGGCAGGCGTGTTCCCGACGGCGGCGTGCGCCCCGGATCGCGCCGCGGGGCTGCCGGGCCAGTCGCTGCGGGTCGCCATCACCCGATCCCCGACCTCCCAGCCGCCGACGCCCGGCCCCAGCGCCTCGACCGTGCCGACCCGCTGGTAGCCGGGCACGCAGGGGTAGCAGGTGGGGTTCCAGGTGAAGCGGTCGTGCAGGATCCACCCCTCGGTGCCGGCGCTGATGGTGGAGAAGCGGGTGCGGACCCGCACGTGCCCCGGCCCGGGATCGCTCACCTCGATCCGCTGGAATGCCGCCCTGCCCACGCCGACGAAGATCGCCGCCTCGGTCTCTGCCACCTTCACGCTCCTTGCTGGCGCCGGTCCCGAGCGGGATTGGAGTCCCGCGCCCGTTTCTGGTAGGCATGGGACATGAACCGTCAGGAAATCCGCTACTCGACGATCGCGAAGTCCGGGCCGGCGAACCCGCGCAACGATACCGCGACCGTGGTCGAGCTGCACGACGGCGAGCTGCTGGTGCTCTGGCACAAGTACGAGGCGTCCGCCGACGGGGGCGCCGACCTCGCCCCCTGCCGGATCCACGCCAAGACCTCCGCCGACCAGGGGCTCACCTGGGGCGGCGAGCGCCTGGTCGTCGACATCCCGCCGGGCGACATGAACGTGCACTCGCCGGCGATCGCGCGGCTGCCGACGGGCGAGCTCCTCATGATCTGCCTGCGCGCCCACTCGGAGAGCAGCACGACCATGTGCACGTACCGGTCCGAGGATGAAGGGCAGACCTTCACGCAGATCGGCACCGTGTGGGAGCGCTCGCCGGGCCAGTGGCTGCAGGGCGGAGCGGTCGACATCGTCGTCCTCTCCTCCGGCCGGCTGCTCGTGCCCTGCCACGGCGGCACGGGCGGTCAGTTCAGCCAGCACAACAGCGCGTGGTGCTGGCTCAGCGAGGATGACGGCAGGAGCTGGCGGCGCTCGCAGGGCACCGTGGACCTGCCGCTGCGCGGCGCCATGGAGGCATCCCTGGCCGAGGTCGACAGCGGCCGGATCTTCATGTCGCTCCGCACCCAGTTGGGGGCGGTGTTCCTGTCGTACTCCGACGACGGCGGCGACACCTGGTCCCTGCCGCAGACCACCGGCTTGAAGGCCCCGGAGTCGGGCACCTGCCTGAGCCGGATCCCGGGCACGGACACGCTGCTCCTCATCTGGAACGACAGCATCTACGAGCCCGCGCACCACCACTTCGGCCGCAGGCGCCCGCTGTCGATGGCCGTCTCCACCGACGAGTGCCGGAGCTGGAAGCGCATCGGCGACATCGCCGGCGGCGAGTACGAGCTGACCAACATCGGCTGCACCTTCACGAGCGCCGGCAACGCGGTGGTGACCTACCTGCAGGTCGAGGACCGGGACTGGAAACGCTTCATCAGAACCGGCATCGACCTCCAGGCCGCCATCATTCCCGTTTCGATGATCCTGGCCGAAGCCTGATCACCACCGCGGGATCCCGCCGAGCAGCAGCTTCTGCTCCGGCGTGCCGTTCTCGCGCAGGGCCGTCATCTTCGGCCCGTCGAACGTCTCGCGCGACTTCATCCAGGCGTTCTGGTAGCACATCAGGCACACCCGCCGCTTTGCGTCCGAGTTGTTGGCCGCGCCTCGGTGGTAGAGCCAGCCGCTGAACAGCACCGCCTGCCCCGGCCTGGCGAGCACGTACAGCTCGTCCGGGAACTCCACCGGACTGTCCTTCGGCGGCCTGAAGATCGCCCGGTGGCTGCCGGGGAGGATGACGATGGGGCCGTTGTCCCTGGTCAGCTCGTCCAGGTAGTAACCGCAGTTGACCTGCCCCGGAATCGACCCGAACGGCGTGCCGTCCGGATCCTGCGGCCACGGCCCGTCGCGGTGCCAGTTCTGCTCCGGCGTTCCGGGCGGGGTGACGCGGCCGGTGGCGCTGTGGAGTTGGACCGCGTTGCCGAGGATGGCCTTCATCCGGGTGAGGACCGGCGGATGGTCGAGCAGGAAGGCGAAGCGGTCGTCCTCCTCCAGCAGCTCTCTGAAGAGGCTGCCGGTCGGCCCCGGGTTGGGCTCCCCGTTCCACCCGAAGGTGTCGCGCGCGTCCGCGTCGTCCATGGCTTCGCGCAGGACCTCGACCTGCTCCGGGGTGATGGCGTCATCGAGGACCAGGTACCCCCACTTCTGAAAGAAGCGCACCTCCTGCTCCAGCTCGGGTGTGAGCTCGGGGTTCAGCCGATCCGGGACAATCGAGACGTCAGGTCGAGCCATGGCAAGGTTCCATGATTAGGTCGAGTGTCGGCGACGGTGGTCAAGCACGTGGCCATGAGGAGGAGTCTCAACGTGACTGATAGCGCAAGGTACATCAAGATCGTCGAGTGGTCCGATAAAGACCGGTGTTTCGTCGGCTATTGTCCCGGGATTGTCGGTCCTTGTTGCCACGGCGATGACGAGGTGGAGGTGTATCGGCAACTCTGTCAGATCGTCGATGAGTGGTTGGAGATCGCCTCTCGGGAAAACTGGGCGCTGCCGCCACCGACGACTGGCAGGCAGATTGCCGAATTGCTGGTGGCGTCGAGCTGACGGAAGCCGCACGAATGGGGCCGGACGGCCAAGAAAAAGCCCCTTGGGATCGGCCGTGCTCATGGTCGCCAGTCGGAACTGGGAGCAGGGCGTACTGCCATTGGGCGGATGTAGGATGAACATGGCGGACTCCGAAGGGGTCGTCAAGCAGGGATTGCCGGCCGGCATGGGACGGAGAGTCGATCTGAGCCCCGTGCCATCGTTGCGGCGCCATCCGCGTCAGCCACTTGGCTCGTGTCTGCAAGAGCGGTACACGCGTGCGGCCGGGTGGCATAGACTGGCCGCGTGTCGGCCATCCCGAGCATTGGCGAGGTCAACCCGTGATCGAACGCCGCTTCGGTGACCTCTGGCAGCAGTTGCAGGGCAAGAAGCCGCATCTGCCCCACTTCCTTGCCGAGATTCACCTGCGGGGAATCCGCGGGATCGATGATCTGCGCGTGGTGCTCGACTATCCGGTGAGCGTGATTGCGGGCGGCAACGCCAGCGGCAAGTCGACCGTCCTGTTCGCGGCGGCGTGCGCCTACCGGGTGCCGGGCGCCGGGGTCAAGGACTTCGTGCCGTCGACGCTGTTTCCCGACTATCGCCCCCGACACGGCGTACGCGAGGACGAGAAGCGCGAGGTGATCATCGAGATCGACTACACCACGCCGGACGGTCGTCGCTCCATGCGCTGGCGGCGTGCCAAGGGATGGAACCGCAGCTATCTGGGGCGCAAGAACGCGCGGCAACCGGAGCGGCCGGTCTATCTGCGGACGCTCAGCAACCTCAGCAGCCCGTCCGAGGTGCGCGGCGTGCTCAGCATGTCGCGGTTGGGCACGCCGCCGCATGAGACGCCGCTGACCGCCTCACAGATCGAGTTCGCGCAGCAGATGCTGCCGTTCCGATATGCCGAGGTGGTGGATCTGTCGAGCGGCACCAAGAACCTGCTGTTCGCCGCCCAGGAGCGCGGAGCGGCCTATTCCGAGCTGCACATGGCCGCCGGGGAGCGCGCCATCCTGCGGCTGGCGCAGGAGATTGCCCAGCGAAACGGGGCGCTGGTACTGATCGACGAGGTCGAGGCGGGGCTGCACCCCTGGGTCCAGCAACTGCTGATGCTGCAGTTGCAGCAACTCGCGCTCCGCAACGATCTGCAGATCATCGTCACCACCCACAGCCCGGTGGTATTGGACTCGGTGCCCGCCAACGGCCGGATCTTCCTGGATCGCGACGAGAGCGGTCGGGTGACAGTACAGCCGGCGCACGTCGACGTGGTGCAGAACGCACTGTACGGCCGGTCGCGAGATGCCCTCAACCTGCTGTGCGAAGACGAAACGGCCGAGGCCATCGTGCAGGGGGTGCTCGATCACGTCGTGCCCAAACGGCGCATCAGAGGGGACTCGGTGCGCATCGGGCGGGACACGGGAGCCGAGGAGTTTCCCGCCCACGCCGGTGCGTTCCGCAAGTTCGGTCAGATCGACAACTTCGTGTTCATCCTCGACGGAGACCAGCGCGACAGCGGCATCGATGAGCGAATACAGGCCAGAGCCGGACGCGAGGTGCCTGCCCTGTTTCTCCCTGGCCGCGATGCGCCCGAGGTCTGGATCTGGGAACGTCTGCAGCAGGCCGCCGAGTACCTGGCTGCGGGGCTGACCGTCGATCCTGGCGAGCTCGCCAACCAGTTGCACCGGCTCGACGCGGTGTACGATACGGCCTCCGATCGGCCTGCGGAGATCGCCAAGTCGAAGCTTCGCGGCCTGGGTGAGGTCCTGCACCGCGATGCTGCCGACATCTGTCGCGTCGTCGCCCGCCTGGAAGCCGAGCGTCCCGAAAGCGACCTGCAACCATTCGCCGAAGGGCTCGAGACCGCCCTTCTACAATGGCGCGCCGGGTAGCTCCGGCCGAAGAAGTGCCCCAGGGATCGGCCCTACCCATGATCGCCGGTCGGTGACCGGGAGCCGGCAGGCGAGGACCGGCGAGATCAGTCTGACTCCGCGATTGCCCGGATCGCGGGCAGGTGCTCGGGATAATGTTCGAATGTGTTTCCGGCGATCACCTGCCACGGAACCCACTCGCCGGGCATACGCTCGAAGTACGAGGCGTCGACATACGCCTCCTCCGGGAGCCGTTCCAACTGTTCGATCAATGCCGGGAATGTCCGGTCACCCCACGCACGCACTTCTTGCAGTGAGAGGTCCTTGATCGCCTCGTGCACGGCCGCGTTACGCTCGTGAACGGGATGCGCCCACAGGTTGGAGCCGCCCAGCACGCGGGACTTCAACATTCCCACCATCTCCCGCTCGTACCAGATCACGTGGGCAACGATGTCCTTCCCGGACCAGCCCCCGCCGGCGCCAGGTTGCAGCATGCGGTCGTCGTCGACTTGCGCCACGAGTGCGTTCCAGCGAGCCCGTTCGGCCTTGATCCTCGAAATCACCTCACGCTTGTTCATCTTGTCCGCGTGCCCCCGATAGGCATCTCGCACCCGTCAGCGCGAGACATGGCATCATTCTCCGCAGGTTTCATGATCAGATCGAGTGTCGGCCGCGGTGGTCAAGAGTGTGGCCATGAGAAGGCAGGACGTTCGCAACACGACCACGCGATTGACCGGACGCGCGGACCGCAGGTTCAATGCCGGCGTGGACGTCGCCAACCCGATCCACGATCTGGTGTTCCGGTACCTGGTGCATGACGTCTGACGAGTTTCGTCAGAAGCTGACCGGACTCAACGTCTGGAAGCGGGGCGGCAAGCGTGCTCCTCATAAGCCGCTGCTACTGCTGCTGGCGATGGGCAAGGCCGTGCGAGAGGAAGAACGTCTCGCACCGTTCATCGAGATCGAGAAGACGCTTACCGGTCTTCTCCGACACTTCGGTCCTCCCAGTAAGGCGTTCCATCCGGAATTTCCCTTCGGCCGACTGGTCACGGACGGGCTGTGGGAGATCCCTGACGGCGATTCGCTGCGGCGCACGCGGAGTGGCGACCTGTCCACGGCAGAGTTGAGGACCCGCGGCATCACAGGCGGCTTGCCCGAGCCCTTGTACCGGTTGCTGGCCGCCGATCACCTGGGCGCCCGGGATGCGGCACAGTGGATTCTCGATGAGCATTTTCCCGTATCGATGCACCGGCACATCCTGGAGGCGGTAGGGTTGGACGGCCCGTCGAAAGAGGAACGAACGGCGGGCAAGCGAGCGAAACGTGATCCGCGTTTTCGGGAGCTCGTTCTGACCGCATACGAGCGTCGATGCGCGGTTTGCGGCTTCGACCTGCGTCTGAATGACGACCTGCTGGGGCTCGAAGCGGCACACATTCGGTGGCACTCCCACGGTGGCCCGGATCGGGTCCACAACGGGCTGGCGTTGTGTTCCTTCCACCACGGCGCGTTCGATCGTGGGGCGATCGGTCTTGCGAAAGCAGCCGGCGGCGCGGGCTATCGGATGCTGGTGTCGGGCGATGTGAACGGCACGAGCGGCGCGGTGCGCTGGCTGCTGGACTACCATGGCCAGCCTGTCCGCCCGCCTCAGAGGGGCGCCGGCGAGCCGCGGGACGACTTCGTCGCGTGGCACACCAAGGAGGTGTTCCGGTCGCCGCCACGTGGGCTATAGGCCGAAATGAGGAGGACTAAGAGGCTTCCTCGTAGTCATAGTCGGCTGCTGATCCCGGGGGTCGCCTGCGAATCGTTACCGTCTTGGCGAGCTCCCGAGGGTGACCTCGGTAGACGTCCACGCGCGACTCGTCGACCTCCTCGCGTACGTGGATGGACTTGATCACATCCAGACCGATCTGTTCGACGCTCTGCGGACGCAAGTCCTCGCATGAGATGCGAATCGTGAGCTCGTCGCCAAGGAAACCCGACCGGTCGATCGTGGCAGACCGGGCGCTCGTGTGAAGCCTGTACTCGTCGAGTGTGGTCATCTCGTCCCCTCCGTTCGCACCATCATACGAGGTATCGAGCCCTTCCACTGGTGGCGACGGCGCACCCGCCAAACAGTGCTCAGATGTAGCCAGGCGAGCTGAGCAGGTCCGCTTGGTCGGAGAGGCGGTCCAGGACGTGGTCGGGGTAGATGGACATGCGCTGGAAGGGGAGGTTGTCGCGTCCGATGGCCGGCATGTAGTTGAAGAACACGGAGCGGCGGATCGAGCGGCTGGTGACCGGGTAGGCGTTGTGGGTCATGCCCTCGGAGAAGATCACCACGTCGCCGGGGGCGGCGAGCACGGGGACGGCCATCGGGTTGCGGCTGGCGTCCTCCATGTCGAAGGGGCAGCGGAAGTTGGCCTTGTGGCTGCCGGGGATGGCCGCGAACGGCCCGTTCTCCACGCGCGTCATGTCGGAGAGGATGATCACGCTCTTGGTGCTCTTGCAGGCGAAGCGCCCGTTCGTGTGGTCGTAGCCGTAGTGGATGTCGCGGTCGACCGGGAAGCCGCCGTTGTGGAGGCCGCCGCCGGGGGCGGGGCCGACCTTCTCGATGTAGTAGGTGGCGGAGAGGTAGACGGGGCCGCCGGCCAGCTCGGTGTGGATGGCGTTGAGGACGGGGTCGCGCACGATGCGGTCGAACCCGGCGGTGCCGCAGATCGCGTGGTCGACGCGGCCGATGCCGCCGGTGGCGGGATTGGGGGCGCGGTCGGCGCGGTGCTCGCCCTTCCAGAACGGATGCTCGGGGTCGGCCATGGCGTTGTGCAGGAAGTAGCTGGCGACACCCAGCCGCGTGTAGGTCGCGTAGTCGATCGGGATCGCCTGCAGCTCGTCGATGCCGGCGTGGAACTCGGCGACCGCTTCGGCGTCGAAGTGCTGCCGGAGCACGAGGTAACCGCGCAGGTCGAACTCGTATTTCTGCTCGGGCGTCAGCTCGTACTGCATGCCACCCTGCTCAAGCGGCGATCGGTTCCCGGACGCGGTGCGTACGCGCGCCAGCTCTATGGGTCAGGATGACGAGGCGGGATCGACGCGGGCGAGAAACTCGGCGGCGGTGTCGCAACGGACCAGCCACTCGCCGATCTCGGCCAGGCGTTCGGGTTCGGTGATCGGCCCCACCGCTTCGGCCAGGCGGGTGGCGGTGTCGTCGTCGAAGCGGGCCGCGGCCATCCGGCTCAGCAGCGCCCGTTGCTGCTCAAGACCGTGTTCAAGGCCCTGTTCGCGTCCTTCCCGGAGCCACTGCTTGGGCCATTCGGCTACTCGTTCGACCAGCGTCATCCTGACCTCCTCCCACGTCCGGAGCGGCGGCATTGCCGCGCCCGCCGGCGCCAGCCGCTCGGCCATCTGTCGAATCCAATCCACGAACGCGCGCCGCAACTCGGCCGCGCGCGGATCGCGTATCCAGAGCTGCAGTGCCTCCCACACCCGCAGCAGGTCCGCGTTCGACCGGCTCTGCTCCAGTCCGGCAACCGCACGAAGCAGGTTGCGACGCGGCAAATCGTCGGCTGCGACACGCCGCACGTCAAGCAGGAAGTAGCCCTGGGCGGGCTGATACCGCGCCAGCCACGGTTTGGCCGGACCGATCAGCTCCCGCATCTCCCGCGCTGCCGTCCACGGCTCGGTGCCGTTGTACAGCACGACCGGCAGCACCGGCGGCAGTTGCCCCTCGGCGATTCCCGGCGCCTCGTTGCGGACCAGTTCCCTGGTAGAGCAGGCCGGTGTAGGTGTGGATGCGCAGCGCCATCCACGGATCGTCCTCGGACTGGAACTCCAGCAGGATCAGCAGATACACCCAGCGCTCGCCCAGGGGCAGGCGCCAGACGGTGTCGCCGTGGCGCTTCTCGGATGAGTCGATAGCCGGAAGCGGAGGGTTGTGCGGATGCGATGGTAGAGGGGGCTTTCCGCTGGGGACGGACTCCCGGGGTCGTCACCTCAGCGGCGCGGGGCGTCGCTCCTCGACTCGCGCCAGACCATGCGGCGTGCGGTCCGGTCCATGATCAGCGCGCGGTCCTCCTCGCCTATATCGGGCAGGAGATCGTCGAGCACGCGGGTGAGCTTGCCGTAGCCGGGATCCTCCTGGATCCAGGGGAAGTCGGTGGCCCACATGCAGTGGTCGGCGCCCATGTCCTTCACGAGCTGCTCGTGCCAGCGCCGCAGGTCCAGGTACGGGTAGGGCTCCTGGCTGAAGGCGTACTGGCCGGACAGCTTGACGCACACGTTCGGGAACTGCGCGAGGCCGAGCGTGTTGTGGCGGGTCAGCGGCATGTCGAAGGAGAAGGTGCGCCGGACCATCCGCGGCCGGCCCTGCTCGTCGGTCGCCATGGACCCTGGGGCCGGGCAGATCATCAGGTGGTTGAAGACCACCGTGAGCTCCGGGAACGCGTCCAGCAGCCACGGGGTCAGGTGCGCCTCGGCGGCGCGGGGATAGAGCCAGACGATGTAGTCCCTCGCCGCGGCGTGCTTCCAGAACGGGTAGGTCGTGAAGGTGCGCACGTCCATCGGCGCGGTCGGATCGAGCGGGCCGCCGATCTCGTGCAGCCGGAAGCCGACGATGCCGCCGTCCTCGGCCAGCCGGTCCATGTGGTCTTCCGGCCGCCGGGGGTCCGGCACTAGGCCGATCCCCTTGAATCGGTCCGGGTATCGCGTCAGGCAGTGGCGGAGGTAGGCGTGGGTTTCGAGCGAGGTGCCGCCGATTTGCACCAGCGTGGCCCGCTCGACGGCGTGCTCCTCCATCAGGTCCAGGAGCTTCTCGGCGCTCTCCTCCCGATCGGCCGGAATGGTATCGCTCACCTCGCGCGGAAACTCGCGCGATGCCTTGGCGAAGACGTGGACGTGGGCGTCGATCACGAAGCGGGCCTCCCGATCTCATCGTCATCGCTCCCGGACTCGCGCCAGACCATGCGGCGCGCGGTGCCGTCCATGACCAGGTCGCGGTCGGCGTCGTCCAGGTCGGGCAGCAGATCGTCGAGCACGCGGGTGAGCTTGCCGTAGCCGGGATCCTCCTGGATCCAGGGGAAGTCGGTGGCCCACATGCAGCGGTCGGCGCCCATCTCTATCACCAGTTCGCTGTGCCAGCGCCGCAGGTCCAGGTACGGGTAGGGCTCCTGGCTGAAGGCGTACTGGCCGGACAGCTTGACGCACACGTTCGGGAACTGCGCGAGGCCGAGCGTGTTGTGGCGGGTCAGCGGCTGGTCGTTCGTGAACGTCGGCCGGATCATCCGCGGCCGGCCCTGCTCGTCGGTCGTCATGGACCCCTCGGCCGGGCAGATCATCAGGTGGTTGAAGACCACCGTGAGCTCCGGGAACGCGTCCAGCAGCCACGGCGTCAGGTGCGCCTCGGCGGCGCGGGGATAGAGCCAGACGATGTAGTCCTTCTCCGCGGCGTGCTTCCAGAACGGGTAGGTCGTGAAGGTGCGCACGTCCATCGGCGCCGTCGGATCGAGCGGGCCGCCGATCTCGTGCAGGCGGAAGCCGACGATGCCGCCGTCGTCGGCCAGACGGTCCATGTGGTCTTCCGGGCTCCGCGGGTCCGGCACCAGGCCGATCCCCTTGAACCGGTCCGGGTAGCGCTTCAGGCAGTGGCGGAGGTAGGCGTGGGTTTCGAGCGAGGTGCCGCCGATCTGCACCAGCGTGGCCCGCTCGACGCCATGCGCCTCCATCAAGCCCAGGAGCTTCTCGGCGCTCTCTTCCCGGCCGGCGGGCAGAGCGTCGTTCACTTCGCGCGGGAACTCGCGCGATGCCTGGGCGAGGACGTGGACGTGGGCGTCGATCACGAAGCGAGCCTCCCGATCTCGTCCTCCGTGAGGGCGCGGCGGTACAGCCGCAGGTCGCGAATCCTGCCGTTGAAGGTGTCGATGGCGCCGGCGCCGATTCGCAGGGGCTGGTCCGTGGAGAGGTCGAAGGCCGAGGCGTCGGGGGCCGCCGAGGTCGCGACGCGGACGCCGTCGACGTGAAGATCGAGCCGCCCTTCCCTGCGGACGGCGGCCAGTCGGCGCCAGCCGGGCTCCAGTTCATGGTCGTGGGTGACGTTGGCGCCCGCCTCCAGGGCGTGGACGAGTCCCGAGGGGAGGGTGCCGGCGAACAGCCGGCCGCGGTAGACGGCCATCGACCAGACCCGGCGGTACTTCACGTCAGGGGTGGTGTCGAGCTGTCCCGTGAGCGTCCAGGTGTCGCCGCCGTCGTAGCGGTAGACCTGTCCCAGCGGCAGGGTGCCGGCGTAGAGCTTGCCGTTGAAGACGGCCATGGCCATGACCTCCAGCTCTTCGCCCAGGCGGCCGACGCAGGTCCACGGGTCGTCGCCATCGTCGCGGAAGACCTTGCCCTCCGGCCAGGTGCCGGCGTGCAGTCTCCCGTGGTGGGCGGCGAACGAGTAGACCTGGGAGACGCCCTGCTGGCCGCCGGCGTGCACCCAGTCGCTGCCGCCGGCGTAGCGGAACACGCCACCCGACTCGCCGCCCTCGTTGCCCGCTCCGTAGAGGTGGCCGTTGAAGACCCCGAGCGACATCATGCGGCGGCCGGGGGTGCCGCAGTGCTCCCAGCGGTCGCCCCCCTGGTAACGGAAGACTCCCTGGCTGTAGAGCGGAATGGCGTAGAGCTCGCCCCGGTAGACGGCCATGCCGGCGCACGAGTCGGCGCCTTCCATGCGGCCGACGCTCTCCCACTCCGAACCGCCCGCGTAGCGGTACAGGGCGCCGCCGGGGGTTCGGTTCTCCGACTCCGGCAGCGCCGATCCGCCGGCCCGGTAGCACGACGTGCCGGCGTAAAGCTCGCCGTCGAAGACGCACAGGGAGGCCACGGTGTTGGCGGCGTCCGGGCTCCCGCACGGCTCCCAGCCGGCCTTGCCGTCGTAGCGGTAGACGCCGCCGGCCTCGTCGGCGCCGCTCTCGAAGGTGCCGGCGTAGAGGTCGCCCCGAAAGACGCACAGGGAATAGACGCGCAGGTTGTTGCCGGGGCGGCCGCAATCGGCCCATGCGCACTCGCTGCCGGCGTCGATGCCGAAGTGCAGGTGGCGGTAGTTGGCCTGGGCGGCGGTCACGCCGGCGTTGTTGAGCAGGCTGAGCTGGAAGCCGGTCCGGGTGCCGGGGGCGTAGCGGCTGACGATGTCGCCCGGCACGTCGTCGAGGACGGCGTCCGTGTGGATCTGAACGGCAAGCGTGAAGTCGCCGGTCCCCAGGTTCAGGCCGGCCGACGGGGGAACGAGGACGTGGGCGCCGCGGCCGTCGAAGACGGCGCCGCCGGCCGCGAGGTGCGCGCCCCGGTTCCGGCCGTGGTGGCCGTTTCCGGAGCGGTCGCGGCAGTCGCCGGCCAGCGGCCAGTGCGCGAGCAGGCATGTATCGGTGCCCATCGGGATCCTGGCCCGGCACCATAGGTCGCGCCGGGCGGGCCGTCAAAACAGGGGACGCTCAAGCAGCCGCCGGCCGGCTCGACTACAATCGGGAGTTGCCATGATCGACTATCGAGAGCTTGGAGCGCGTACCCTGATCAACGCCAGCGGCACCATCACCACGCTCGGCGGCAGCCTGATGCCGGCGGAGGTGCTGGAGGCGATGCGTGCGGCGGCCGGCGCGTACGTCGACCTGCCGGATCTGCTGGTCAAGTCCGGCGAGTACCTGGCGCGGCGCATCGGGGTGCCGGCGGCGTTCGTCTCCTGCGGTGCGGCGAGCGGCATGCAGCTCGCCGCCGCGGGCTGTCTGACCGGCACCGACGTCGAGCGGGTGCGGGCACTGCCCAACACGGCCGGATGGGCCAACGAGTTCGTGATCGGCAGCGTCGATCCGCACTTCTACATCCATCAGGGCATCGAGGCGTGCGGCGGCACGCTGGTTCGCGTGGGCACCAGCGCCGCCCTCAGTACCGAGGAAATGGTCGGCGCCATCGGCAGCCGCACCGCCGCCGTCGTCTTCTTCCTGGGCAGCCAGCCCATCGAACAGCTCGCCGAGGTGGCGAGCGGAGCGGCCGAGCGCGGCGTTCCGGTCATCGTCGACGCCGCCGCGCAGTTGCCGCCGCGCTCCAACCTGACCGAGCTCGTCGCCAACGGCGCGTCGCTGGCCGTGTTCAGCGGCGGCAAGGGGCTGCGGGGTCCGCAGTGCACGGGCCTGGTGGTCGGCACGCCCGAGCTGGTCGCCGCCGTGCGGCTGAACTCCAGTCCCGAGAGCGGCATCGGCCGGGCGATGAAGGTGGGAAAGGAAGAGATCATGGGGCTGCTGGCGGCGGTGGATCGGTTCCTGGCCTCCAGCGACGCGGAGGACGTGGCGCGCTGGCGGGCGCAGGCAGCGCACATCGCCGACACGCTCGTCGCGGCGTCCGCGGCGCCGGAAGCGGCGGTGTCGATCACGGGCCGCGGGCAGCGCGCGTTTCCGGACGTGGCGCCGCGCCTTCACGTCGAGCTCGATCCCGAGCGGGCGGCCGCCGTCGTGGAGGAGCTGTGGAACGGCGATCCGTGCATCGCCATGCGGCAGAGCGCAGGCGGCGTGGTCGTCGACCCGATGACGCTGGAGCCGGGCGACGAGCGGATCGTCGCGGCGCGCCTGTGCGCTGCCCTGGAGATGCGTGCCTGAAGCGGGTCAGCCGGTGGCAGCGCTTCTGATCGGCTCCAGGCTGAGCAGCTTGCGCCGCGCGGAGGTCGTGCACCGGTCCGCGATGCTCGCGTAGTCGTCCCTGTTCGCGTTCTTCTCGCTCCACTTCTCGTAGATGAGGATGATCGACTTCCGCGCCTGGCCGGTCCTGTTGACCATCGAGGTGTGCCATCCGTAGGAATTGAACAGCACCGCGTCGCCGGCCTTGCCGGCGAACGCCCGGTGGCCGGGCATGGTATCCAGCGGCCGGGGATTGGGGCACTCGCCGGCGTCCGGCTTGTGGCTTCCCGGCACATAGCCGAAGGCGCCGCCGTCGGCGGGCACGTCGTCGACGTAGATCTGCACCTTCATGTGCAGCGGGTAGGAGTGCGGGACGTCCGCGTGCCAGCGGAGGTAGCTGACCGGCTGCGCGGGCAGGGTCCGCACCTGCGGCGCGAGCAGCAGCAGCTCGTCGTCGGCGAAGTCCATCAGGTAGGGATACCAGGAGGGGTGGTCGATCAGGTCGATGAAGGCGTCGTCCTTCTCGAACGGATCCGGGATGTCGAAGAAGCCGGCCGGCCGCGTGCCCTGCGCGATGCCTTTCAGCCACTGCGCCTTCTCCTCGCGCACGCAGCGGTCGAATGCCCGCTGCAGGCGAGTCAGCTCCGAGCCGGCCATGGCGCCCTCCAGGAACAGGTAGCCGTTCTCCTCCCAGAAGCGTCGCTCGCCGTCCGTCGGGTGCTGAGCCATCGCGGGTACGCGCCGTAGCGTAGCACAGCCGACTCCGCGGTGCGTCGATTGCGGGCGCCCGCGCCCGGCAGGCAGGATGCCGGGACATGGATCCGACGACCGAACGCGGTGCCGAGCTGAACCGGCGGCTCGTCCGTGACGGCTACTGCCACGTCCCCGGCGTGGCGCCGTCCGACCTGATCGAGCGGGTGCGGGCGTTCGCCGACGGCGCCGCCGACCGCCTGTCCGACGCGCAGAAGGCGCGGACCCGCTTCCAGGGCTCGATGATCCAGGTGAAGGAACACGAGGAGATGCTGCCGCTGATCGTGCTGCCGGCGGCGCGCGCGGTGCTGGCCGGGATGGGCTATCCCGGCGCGCGCTTCATGTCCGGGTACATCATCAGCAAGCCGCCGCTGGTCGCTCCGCCGCTGTTCTGGCACCAGGACGGCATCGTCTGGGACGACCCGACCAGCTACACCGACCAGCCGGTGCAGGTGTTCCTGATGTACTACCTGATCGACACCAGCCGCCGGAACGGCTGCCTGCGGGTCATCCCGGGCTCGCATCGCCGCCGCCATCGGCTGCACGGCCTGCCCCCGGCCCATGGCGAGGACCTGGCACGTGCCGAGGAGCATCATCCCGCGCTGCAGCCCGACCCGGACGAGGTGGACGTGCCGGTCCGCGCGGGCGACGTCGTGATCGGCGACGCGCGCCTGCTGCACTCCGCTCACCCGAACGTCTCGGGACAGCGCCGCACCGTCATCACGCTGTGGTTCCTGCCGACCTGGCCGGACCTGCCCGAGCACCTGCAGGCGTTCTACGGCAGCAACAATGCCCGGGAAGGGAAGCCCGCGGGCTGGAGCGACGCCGGCTGGCGCGCGCTGCGCGGCGTGCTCGCCTGGTACGAAGGGCCCGTGGAACCCGGGGAGAGCACCCGGATCCCGGACGCCCGCCTTCTTGCCGCGCCGTGAGTGGCGTGGTACGACAACCGGTCAAGATGGCTACCGCTTACGAACCTCTGTCGGATGTCCGCCGCAACCTCAGGGTGGCGTGGTACCGCAGCCCGATCGAGCCGGCGACGCTCAGGCGGCTGATGCGGCGCAGCGACCTGCAGGGGTGGCTGCAGTCCGGCGGCCACCTGCTGCTGTACCTGGCGCTCGGCGCCCTGGCGTTCCGGCTGTGGGCCGCTCAGGCGTGGGTGGCCTTCGCCTTCGCGCTGTTCGCCCACGGCACGGTGGCGAGCTTCATCCGCGGGGTGGCCCCGCACGAGCTCGCGCACGGCACGGTGTTCCGCACCAAGTGGCTGAACCACGTGTTCCTCTACATCTACAGCGTGCTGAGCTGGTGGGACCCGTTCGACTACGGCACCAGCCACACGTACCACCACCGCTACACGCTGTACCCGGAGGGTGACCGGGAGAACCTGCTGCCGCTCAACCCCAAGGTCGGCGGACCGTGGTTCCTGATCCAGATCTTCACCGTGAACGTGACCGGGCGTCCCGGCCGCACGTTCGGCAAGGGCGGGCTGATCTCCACGCTCGTGGTCACCTTCATGTCCGCGATCGGCAGGGTCGGCTACGTCCAGTCGCCGGCCGGCGAGTGGGTCAACGCCCTGCACTCCGATCAGCCGGCCGAAGCGCGCAAGTCGATGTGGTTCTCGCGCGTGCAGCTCGCCTTCCACGGCGCGGTGGCGGTCTACGGGATCGTCTCCGGGTACTGGATCCTGCCGATCCTGGTCGGCGTGGCGCCGCACATCGGCAACTGGCTGGTGTACCTGTGCGGCCTGCCCCAGCACTGCGGCCTGCGCGACAACGTGGCCGACTTCCGCAAGTCGACGCGCTCGATGAAGCTCGATCCGCTCTCGACCTTCCTCTACTGGCGGATGAACTGGCATGCCGAGCACCACATGTACGCCGGGGTGCCGTGCTACAACCTCAGGAAACTGGCGCGGGAAATCGCGCACGACATGCCGGAGCCGCGCACCCTGTGGGGGGCGTGGCGGGAGATGCGCGAGGTCTGGAAGCGGCAGCAGACCGACCCCGGCTACCAGTTCGACACCCCGCTGCCTGACGAGGCGCCCGCCGCGGCGGATGAACGGAACGGCCGTGCCGACCGGCCGGACGACCTGGAAGCCTCCATAGGCGAGCTGGCGCCGCAGGGGCTGCGAACCGCTCCCGAGCAGCGGTAGGACGGATGGCGGCCGCGGAGCGCGACGGCCGGCCCGCCGGCGGGGCGGGTTCGCTGGCCGGCATGTACGCGCTGGTCACCGGCAGCACGCAGGGGCTGGGCGCGGCCACCGCGCGGGCGTTCGCGGAGCGCGGCGCGGCGGGCGTGGTGGTGACCGGCCGCGACGCCGGGCGCGGCAGGGCGGTCGCGGGCGAGCTTGCCGGTCTGGGCTGCGACGCGCGGTTCGTGGCGGGCGACCTCGCCTGCCTGGACGACTGCCGGAACCTGGTGGCGGCCGCCGACCGCGCCTTCGGTACGCTGCACGTGCTGGTCAACGCCGCCGCCTTCACCGAGCGCGCCACGATCTGGGACACGACCCCGGAGTTCTACGAGCGGGTGATGGACATCAACGTGCGCGCGCCCTTCTTCCTGACGCAGGCGGCGGTCAAGGTGATGCAGCGCGACGGCGTGGCCGGATCGATCGTCAACGTGTCGAGCGTGGCCGCACACGGCGGCGAGCCCATGCTCTGCCCGTACTCGATCTCCAAGGCGGCGCTGAACGCGATGACCAAGAACGTCGCCTACTCCGTGATGCGCCATCGCATCCGCGTGAATGCCCTCAACCTCGGCTGGATGGACACGCCGGGCGAGGACGTGATCCAGCGCCGCTATCACTCCGACGGCGGCGACTGGCTGGCCGAAGCCGAGGCCGCCCAGCCGTTCGGGCGGCTGATCAAGCCGGCCGAGGTCGCCCGCACCATCGCCTATCTGGCCTCCGAGGAGTCAGGCGTGATGACCGGGGCCCTGATCGACTACGACCAGTCCGTGTTCGGCGCCGGCCGCCAGCCGATCCCGCCCCCGATGGACGAATGGCCGTCGGTCGCGGGCGTGTCCTTCGCCTAGCTACACTGATCATGATGGTTCAGACCAGCGCGACGCACGAGGTCGATGCCGTGCTCGATTCGTTTCTTCGGCGGATCACGTCGGTGCGCGCGGAAGTAGTCGAGTTGTACTTGTACGGATCGCGGTCGCGCGGCGATCATCGTCCCGATTCGGACTACGACGTATTCGTGGTACTGCGCGAGCGCAGCCGACCCACCGTCGATGCGTTGTACGACGCCGTGGTCGATGTCGTGTGCGAAACCGGCTCGCTCGTCTCGTTGAAGATCGTTTCCCAAGAGAGCTTCGAGAAGTCGATGGCTGCGGGCAATCCGTTCGTTGCCAACGTCTTGCACGATGGAGTGCCGCTTGCACTCCACTAGCAGAGAGCTCATTGCGGCCTACTTGGAGAAGGCCAGGCAGAAGCTGGGAGTCGCCGAGCGTCTGCGTGACTCCGGGGATCACGAAGATGCGGTTTCCCGCGCCTATTACGCGGCGTTTCATGCCGTCAAAGCACTGCTGACCAGCGCGGGCGAACAGCCGCGAACCCATCACGGTGCGGTCACGCTATTCAATCTGCTGTTCGTGAAGACCGGGAAGATGAGCAAGCGAGCGGGCCGCTTCCTCGCCAACTTGAAAGACGATCGAGAGAGCGCTGACTACGAGTTGTTCTCGTACGAGGATGCGGACACCGCGCGTCTCGCGGTCGAGGAGGCGCAAAGCATCATCGCGGAAGCGACGAGCTATCTGGAGCGGTTGTCCGGGTCGTAGCGATCCTTTGTCGGCCGCTGTGCCTCACACGTGCCTTCGATGCCGACGAGTTCGCGGAGTTGATCGATGTCCAGCGAGGTGACTTCTCCCTCTGGGCGGTCGCTGGCTTCCAGCAGGCGCCAGGCATTCTTCGGCGAACGGAGCAGATAGGCGGTCTCCATCCAGCCGGCGAGCTCGTCGGCCGCGACCAGCGCGACCGGCTCCGCGCCGCGGCGACGAATCACGATCGGTTCACGGGTATCGGTCACTCGATCCATGAGCGCCGCCAGGTTGGCACGCGCGTTGGTGTAGGTGGTCTCGTGCGTCATCTCAGGTCACGCTCATGGATGTGTCGCTGTCGCTGCGGTCCCGGTCGCGATACAGCTGCTCCGCGGCAGACTCCGCGATCGGTCCGTCCGGGTAGATTCCGGCCAGTCGTTCCATCAGATCCGGCCAAGGCTCGGCGGGCTCCGCGGCCTCATAGGGGACGACCCGCGCGATCACGCGGCGGCGTCGGCGCACCTCCAGGATCTCTCCCGCCTCCACCGCGTTGAGATAGCGGTCGAGGTGCCGCTTCAGTTCCCGCACGGTCACCTGCGTCATGTTGGACAACAAGCACCACGCAACACCGGGGGGTCAAGCCGATGCCCAGCGTCCCGTCGAGCTCATGGCCGGTACGGCTTGACGGCCCGGGAAACATACTCTATATTTCAGAGTACACTCGGAATGAGAGCGAGGATGGGAGGAGCACGGTGACCGACACGGACAAGCTCAGGGAGGACATCGCGTACGTACGCGCTGCCGCGGACCGATCGAATGCCACGACGATCCCGTCGATCAATCTGCTGTGGGCCGCCATCGTGTTGTGCGGCTGCGTGCTGTCCGATTTCGTCGGCGACTACCGGTGGATCGGGAGATATTGGTCTGTGGCGGGCCCCGGCGGTCTGTGCCTCTCCCTGTGGCTCGGCTACCGCGCTCAGCGCCACGCCGGACAGGCCGATCAGCGCACCGGCGTTCGGTCGGGTCTGCACTGGCTGGCGTTCCTGGTGGCCGGAGCGCTTGGGTCCGCACTCGTCGTCGCCGGGCACCTGGAGTGGGCCGGGTTTGGCTCATTCATGATGCTGTTGATGAGCCTGACGTACTTCCATTCGGGTCTGCATCTGGACCGCCGAATGCTGCCGATCAGCGGGGTTGCCGCGGCCAGCTACGTGGTCACGCTGTTTGTCCCCGAATACCAGTGGACCCTGGCCGGCGTCCTGATGGCCGCCGCGCTGATCTGGCAGGGGCTGCTGGGAGCGCGAACGCGGAATGCCGCCCACCAGTCCTGATCCCACCGATCCGGAGATCGGCAGTCTCGACGAGCTGCAGTCGCTGAACGGCCTGCTCGACCATCGGGTCCGTCTGGCGATCTGCGTGCTGCTGTCGAAGTACGACGCGATGTCGTTCAGTCGCCTCAAGCAGGTGCTGGAAGAGACGGATGGGAGCCTGGGC
Organism: Spirochaetia bacterium; assembly: GCA_964291595.2. GTDB lineage: Bacteria > Spirochaetota > Spirochaetia > SZUA-6 > Bin103 > CATQHW01. The sequence goes on from OZ219914.1 coordinate 422,351, forward strand.
ACGCACCTCCGCAAGTTGGAGGACAGCGGATACCTGGCGATCGAAAAGACCTACCGCGGCCGGCGGCCGGTGACGTGGTACCAGCTTACCGCCGACGGTCGGACTCGGCTTGAGCAGCACACCGCGAATCTCATGCGTCTGCTCGGGCGCGCCCGGAACCGGTGACCGCCAACGCGGTACGTGGGAGCGGGCAGCAAGGCAGACAGGAGGCAACCGGATGAGGATTGGCGTGAGCGTACTCGGCTGGCTGCTGGCGTCCGCGACCATAGCCGTCGCGGGCGGCGGCGGAGAGCTGCACGACTACGACCTCTCGGTGGCCGCGGCACGGCTGTTCGGCGAATACGAGCGGATGAACCACGACGGGTTCATGAACATGGAGGGCGCTCCCGACCCGGAAGCCGTGGTCGAGCGCATGCGGCAGTGGCTCGACCGCAGCGAAGCGCTGCGGGACGATCCGGCGGCCTACCACTACCTGCGCGCCAGGATCGAGTACGACGCCTACAACCAGTTGGCAGACACGGCGCGTGCCGAGAGTGGCGGCTACCTGGATCGCGCGCTCGGACAGATCCGCATCTTTGCGGATGAGAAGGTCGCGTTCGCCGATGGCCACGCGCTGCACGGCGCCATCCTGGGACGGATGATCGCCGCCAGCCCGGCGAGCGCGTTGCTGCATGCGCGCGCGGCCAAGCGGGCCACCACGACGGCCTTGGACTTGGATCCGGACAACCAGTTGGCGCACCTCAACCTGGCCTTCACCTTCGCGAACGCCCCGGAGGCATTCGGCGGCGACCGCAAGCTGGCCGTCGAGCACTTTCGCAGGGCGTTCGCCGGCGGTGCGCTGCCGCTGCGCGCGGTGGCCGGCACGTGGCTCAGCGTGACCTACGATCAGCTTGGCGATGCCGCCCGTGCCGTGGAGGTGATCGAGCAGGTGCTGGAGCTCGCCCCCGGCTTTCCGCAGGCCCAGGCAACGGCTCGCGCCCTGTCCGACGGTGCCGACCCGGTCGTGTACATGCAACGGCTGCAAGACCGTGCGGAGTGACGTGGGGGCGCCGCCCATCCTGCAGGCACGGCGCGCCACCCGGCGCTACGCCAGCAAGGCCGGGGAGGTCGTGGCCCTGCGAGAGGCGGACCTGAGCATCGGAGAGGGCGACTTCGCCGTCATCCTCGGTCCATCGGGAAGCGGCAAGAGCACGCTGCTCAACGTGCTCTCCGGAATCGATACCGTCGACGAGGGCGAGATCCTCTACCACGGCCGGGCGCTGAGCAGCTACTCGGACGCGCGACGCACCCACCTGCGCCGGCGCTCCATCACCGTGGTGTTCCAGAGCTTCGAGCTCGTTTCGCTCATGAGCTGCTACCGCAACATCGAGTACTCCCTGCTGCTGGCACGGGTCCCGAGGGCTCAGCGCCGGCGCCGCGTGCAGCAGATTGCCGATCGTCTGGAAATCGGGCACGTGCTCGGGCGGCGGGTCAACGCCGTCTCCGTGGGACAGCGGCAGCGGGTGGCCATCGCCCGCGCGCTGGTCGCGGAGCCGGAGGTGGTGCTGGGAGACGAGATCACCGGCAGCCTCGACTCGCGGTCGTCGCGGCGGATCTACGCGCTGCTGCGGGAGCAGCAGCGGACCGGCGGGCGCACCTTCGTGATGGTCACGCATGACAGCTCGCTGGTGGAACCCACAGACCGGCTGTTCCGGTTGCGCGACGGAACGCTGCGAGAACAAGGAGCGTAACCGCATGCTTCTGGTCGTCCACGCACTGCTCAACGTCGTTCACAACCTGCGGCGGACCCTGGCCGCGGTGGTGATCATCGCGCTCGGGACCGGGTTGCTGTTTCTGAGCCACGCCTATCTGCAGGGGCTCTACAGCATTCTCAGCTTCGGCATCCGCAACCAGGCCGGCGACCTGCAGATCCATCACGCCGATTACGACCACGCGAGCATGACGGCGCAGCCGATCATCCCGGGCGACGTGTTGACCCGGATGGAGCAGATCCTTTCCGGTGACTTCCCCGAGGTGCGGACGGTCAGCCGGGAGCTGCTGTTCGGCGGGCTGTTCGAGGCCGGCGTGCAGAGCCAGGGCGTGTCCGGCGTCGGCCTGGAGACCGATCGCCTGCATCGCGGGTCCGCCAGCCGGCGCCTGCTGGTGGCGGGCACCGACCTGAAGTATGGCGACGACGCCCACACGATGCTGGGCGAGGGCGTGGCCAAGCAGGTCGACGCGGAGCCGGGCGGCAGCGCGACCGTGCAGGTCTACACCGACTCCGGGCAGGAGCGCCGGCTGGAGGTGCAGGTCAAGGGCGTCATCCGTACCGGCAGCAGCTTCGCCGACGCCTACTTCATCTACGTGCCGCTGCCGTTCGCGCAGCGTTTGACGGGCACCGACGGCGTCCACCGAGTCCTGCTGTTCCTGCGCCAGGAACGACAGCTTGCCACCGTGCATGAGCGCCTGAGCGCGCTGATTGCAGATCACGATCTTCCGCTGGCCGTGTCGAGCTGGCGCGAGGTGCAGGAGTTCTACGACCAGCTCAAGTCCTTCTACGATGTCCTGTTCACCTTCGTGATCGCGGTCGTGACGGTGCTGTCGATGGTCGCCATCTTCGCGATCATCTCGGTCAGTTTCCTGGAGCGGCTGCGGGAGCTGGGATCGCTGCGTGCGATCGGCACCACGCGGGCGGAGCTGCTGTCGCTGTTGCTGGTCGAGGCGCTGGCGACCTATCTGGTCGGCGCCGCGGCGGCGCTGGGCCTCGGTCTGGCCGCGGGCGCCATCATAAATGCCCTGGGCATCACCTTCGTCCCGATCGGCAGCAACCTCGCGGTTCCGTTCTACATCGACCTGGAACCGCGCTACTTCCTGGTCCCGGCCGCCATCACCCTGCTGATGACCGTGGGCGCCGCCCTGGTTCCCGTGGTGCGCACCGCCCGCATGAGCGTCGCCCACGTCCTCCGCCACGAGTAGGATAATTTCAGGTCAGGACGCGGAGCGCGGTCTCGGGAGCCTTGTCGAGTATCCGCAGCAGGGCGCGCGCCGCGCCGGTCGGGCAGCGTTTCCCCTGTTCCCAGTTGCGGATCGTCTCGTGCGGCACGTCGATGCGCCGCGCCAACTCGGTCTGGGAGAGACCGAGCCGCCGGCGCACCCGGCGGGCGTATCGCGCCATGTCCTGCATGGCCTCGGCCTCGTCCTCCCGCTGCTGCGCCGCAATCTCTGCCTCGGTGGTAGCGTCCACCCTCACGGGGTCGATCCGCCCCTCGGGCAGCGTGGACGGATCGTCGGGATCAATCCTGACGCGCGTTGTACTCATATTCCGCGACCTCCTTCGGGTTGCCCTTGCGGGCCGAAATGATGCGAACGGCCGAGCCCCGTATCGTGTAGACGACGACGTAGGTCCGCCCGTCGATGGTGCCGAGAAGCCGGTAGCGGTCCTCGCCATAGTCCCGTCGGCGATCCTGCGCGACGATCCGGTGCGGATCGAGGAACGCACGGACGGCGTAGGCGAAGTCGAAGCCGCGACGATCGAAACAGGCGCCGCTCTTGGCCTCGTCCCACTCGAACTCCATCTCCGGAGATCATAGGCCAATGGCCCACACCGGTAGAGACCGCGGCGGCCACCGGTCAAACGGCCAGCAGCAAGGTGTAGAGGCGGAGCGGAAGGTTCGCCAACAGGAACGCACGCCAGGTCGACGGGTCGCCGGCCGTACGGAGGGGTACGGTCTGGCTGGGGGCACCGTCATCAGTGCCCTGGGCATCACGTTCGTCCCGATCGGCAGCGACCTCGCGGTGCCGTTCTACATCGACCTGGAACCGCGCTACTTCCTGATCCCGGCCGCCATCACCCTGCCGATGACCGCGGGCGCCGCCCTGGTTTCCGTCGTGCGCACCGCCCGCATGAGCGTCGACCACGTCCTCCGCCACGAATGAGAAGTCGCCAGTACGATGACCGGCTGCTACCATCCGCCGGCCAGTGAGAGACTTCCCGAGCCTCCGGCTGTTCCTGGTCCGTCACGCACAGGCGCGTCATGCGCCGGGCACCAGCTACGAGGACGCCTCGCTGTCGGCGCTTGGCCGAACGCAGGCGGCCGCGGTTGCGCGCGCCTGCGCCGATCGCCAGCCCGACGTCCTGTATAGCAGCCCGGCACCACGGTCGCGCGAGACCGCGGACCTGATCGGTGTTGCCGCCGGGCTTTCGGTCACGGTCGATGAACGCTTGTTGGAGTACCGCTCCGGCACCATCACCGACCCCGGGCTCACGGTGGAGCAGATTCTCCGGCGACGTGGCGACCTCTTGGCGTGGCACCCGAACAGCAAGCTGGCTCCCGACGGCGAGACGACACGCGAGTTCGCGGCGCGGGTCAAGGCCGTGACCGACGAGATCGTCGCCCGTCACATCGGCGATCGCGTGGTGATCGTCTCCCATGCCGGAGCCATCCACATGATCATGCGATGGGCGACCGGCCTCGGCCCCGACACCCCGGTGCTGCACGGCTTCCTGATTGCCAACGCCAGCATCAGCGAGCTGATCCACTGGCCGGCCGGGCGCAAAACCGGAGGTGGCCCCCGTTACACCGAGTTCGCCAGCGTTGGATCGGTCGACCACGTGCCGTCCGAGCATCGCAGCGGCAACTGACGGTGGCGCGCGGCGTCAGTGGAGTGCCGAGACTCTGAAACCCGTGGACGCTCACGCGCCCAACTGCGGCGCGTCGAACACCGCCGCCACGTCGACCGAGAGTCCTTCGAGGAGCGGCGACGTAGCGGAGCTGCCGCGGGCGAACGAGCCATGCTCGACGTACGCATCTCCCCGGAGCGAGAGCACGGTGATGGTCGCATCGCGTGGGTCCGCGATCCAATATTCCGAGATGCCCGCTTCTGCGTAGTCGGCGCGTTTCTCGACCAGGTCCCGGTCCGGATCATCAGGGCTGACGACCTCGACCACCAGGTCGGCACCCATCCAGAAACGGTTCTGGAAGCGGGGATCCTTGCGGCTCAGGAGCAGCAGCAGGTCGGGCTCGCGGAAGTTGCCCGGGCGTATCCGCAGGCGCAAGGCGGAGAACGCCACGACGCCGCCTCGCGGCGTGATGTGATCGTCGAACAGGCGGAAGAGGAACGCGAGGACGAGCTGGTGGATGGAGGTCGGCATCGGCAACTCCTGGACGCAGCCGTCGGACAGCTCTATCAGGCGGTTGGTGTGGTCGGTGAGCCACAGGTACGCCTCGTCGCTCCAGGCACCTTGACGCGGCAGGACGTCGCACAGGAGTGCGGCCAGCGCGTCCTGCGAGGTCGGCGGAGTCGGTGCGGCGTCCGTCGTCATGCCTCTCACGCTCGATTCAGGCTCATACTAGGTCGAGCGCGGTGTCAACGCGGTCAGTCGGCCAGCAGCAGGGTGTAGAGGCGGAGCGGGAGGTTCGCCGACAGGAACGCACGCCACGTCGCCGGGTCGCCGGCCGTGCGCAGGGGGACGTCCAGACCGCCGGCGATCGCCAGCGGCAGGTCGATCAGCGAGGTGAGGCCGGCGCTCAGCTCGATCCCCGCGTGCGGGCTCCACTCGCGGCCTTCGCCGAGCGCCGGGAACGCCGTGAAGCGGTTCTCGGCCTCGATGTAGAGCGCGGCGGTGAGGCTGCGGAACACCACCAGGTCCAGGATCCGATCCTCGCGCCCGCCGACCAGCGGGACCAGCAGGTCCAGCCCGCCGTACGCGCGCCCGGTCGCCGCCGGCTCCCCGGATCCGCTGCCGCTGCCGCTGCCGGCGCGCAGCCGGCTCTCTACCCCTTCGGCCGGCGCGGTGCCGATGCCGAACAGCCGCCAGTCGGCGCCCAGGTCCACGCTCGGGACCAGGTACACGCGCGGTACGATTCGTAGCGGCACTGCCCCCGACAGGCTCGATTGCAGCGACCAGGTGCCGTCGCCCGGCAGGACCGTGAACCGCTGCCGAAGCGATGCGAAATGCGGCACGGCTCCCGGCAGCCGTACCGAGTCCAGCCCGATCCATGGCTCCAGCGCCGGGCGCTGGTCGACGTTCAGCCCGGCCCCCAGTGACAGGCCGCTGTCGTAGTAGGTGGGGCGGGTGCCCACCTCCAGCGGCATGCGCAGCGGTTGCCGGAAGGCGAGCGAGCCGTTCCAGTCGTCCGAGCCGTACCACGTGAAGAGCCCGCCGGCACGCGCGCCACGCGGCAGCGACAGTTCCGCAGCGGCATAGGCCCCCGGCACCACTGCCGGCGCCGTGGTGAGCCACCTGACGGGATCACCGGGCGCGATCCGGGCGGCCGCCCCCGCGTTCAGCCCGTACGACACCATCCCCGTCGACCAGTAGCCGATGCCGCCCCCCAGGCGCAGCGTGTCCGGAGACAGCTCGAACAGGCGCAGGTCGATGCCGACCAAGTCGGCTTCGTGCCGGCTGTGCTGCCGGACCACCCAGCTCAGCCTGCGCGGGTGGTGGTTGTTCTTGCGGTCGACGTCCAGCGTGTGCCACGCCGGGTCGATCTCCACGCTGCGCACGCGGCCGGCCACCTCCAGCACCTCCGTGCCGCGCACCGTGAAGTCGAGGGTTCGCTCGCCTTCGCCGCCGCCCTCCACGACAACCCGCACCGGGGCGGCCAGGCCGCTGTCGAGGAGGTCCCGGATCGTGATCCTGGCCACGTCCCCGTCGTATGCCACCCCGGCCACGGCGTAGTCGGGATAGCGGTCGTTGGCCAGCACCTGCTCGCCGGCGCTCCGCATGCCCGGCCGGCGTTCTTCCAGGTGGGCGAGGAACAGATCGGTGTCGACCAGCCGGTGGCGGTACCGGCGGGCGTACTCGCCCAGGGCCTCGTCGAAAGCGTCCTTGCCCATTTCGATGGCGAGCTGGCGCACGGCCAGGGCGCCCTTGTCGTAGATCACGGCGGTCAGGCCGTTCTGGTTCTGGGCGTCCACGTCGCTTGCCACCGGGAAGTCGAACCCGGCCTTGCGCAGCGCGTGGAACCGGGTCATCAGCCGCTCGCGGAAGCTGTGGTCGTCCAGCAGGCGACGGGCGATCGCACCCGCCACGCCGGCGTCGTCGGGGAACAGGTTGTCGTCCGCGCCGTACTTCCGTTCCAGGTAGTCCAGCGTCACGTTCTGGGTGAGCGACTCGCTGAGCCAGTTGTCGCTGATGAAGTCCACGGGCGTGCCGATGCCGAAGTAGAAGTGGCCGATCTCGTGCGCGACCAGGAACTCCAGCACGCGGTTCCAGAGCTCCGGGAACGGCACGTCGGCGTTGAACGCGCCGCTGCCCAGCATCACGAAAGCGTCCGCCGCCATGCCCCACGCACCGGGCCGCACCCCCTCCACGATGGTGATGCGGCGATAGTCCAGCGGACCCAGCGTACTGGCGTAGTGGTCCAGCGCCTCGGCCGCGTACCGGGCGAGCTTGCTCGCCTGGCGCTCGTGGCCGGGGCGATGGAGCAGGCGCACCTCCGCGTTCGCGGATGCGGTCTCGACGAGCCGGAAGCGGTCCTCGGGGAAGATGGTCAGGGGGATGGTGGCGACCGGCAGGGAGCTCTCGATCACGTAGGCGGTGCCGTCCTCCACGGGCGAGGAACGCTCGTCGTGCGAGATCACCCGGAAGCCGTGCGGGACGACGATGCGCACGCGGTAGCCGTCGATCGGCGGCAGCGTGTACCGGTCCGGATCGGGGTAGAGGCGCGGATACCAGGCGAAGCGCTGCACGAACACGCCGTCCAGGCTGGTGAGGTCTCCGGCGCGCAGCGCAGGCAGGCGAGTGCGGAACGTGACAGTGAGCCGGTAGCGGTCGCGCGGCGGCAGCCGCAGCCGCACGGCCAGGCCGGGTATGGGATAGGTGAACCGGCGGCGGCCCGCCAGCGGGAGCGCCTCGAACGGCACCTCGGCGCCGTGCGCGTCGACGATGCCGGTGATGCGCGTGTAGCCGGCCTCGAAGCCGTCCTGGTAGCTTGCGTCCTCGATCAACGGGTTGGCATGGGGGTTGGGGATGGCGCCGGCGTTGTTGAGCAGTGCCAGCACCGCCACCTTGCCGCCCGCGAGGTCGGCCATCTCGGAGCGGCTGAAGGAGACCACCTGCGTGCCGGCGACCACCGACTCCGCGGGGTCGTAGGTCAGGTCGAACTCGTAGTCCACGGCCGCGAGCGGCGCCGGTCGCAGCAGGGCAGCGACGGCCAGCGCCAAGGCGACGACGCCGAAAGGGTTCAACGGCTTCCTCATCAAGGCGACTCTGTTCGTGCCGCGATGTTCCCCATCTGTGGTACATTTCGGATACACGGAGGCGACCATGGCCAAGACGGCGATGATACGAGCTCGGGTGGAGCCGGAGCTGAAACAAGAGGCGGAAAAGGTGTTCACCACGTTGGGGCTCTCACCTACCGACGCGATAACGCTGTTCTACAAGCAGACGGCCTTGAACAATGGACTCCCGTTCGAGTTGAGGATACCGAACGAAGAGACGCTCGCAGCCGTTCGACAGGTTCGCGCCGGAGAGGGCCTGAGCGCCTACTCCAGTGTCGAGCAGATGCGCGCGGACTTGATGAAGGATGCGTGACCTGTGACCGTACTGGGAGTGTCACATCGAACCGGACTGGCTGCTGATCTGGGATGACGACGGAAGCACCGTCACGCTGATACGTACCGGAACCCACTCCGGCTTGTTCTGCTGACCAGAAGCCGAGACCTTGTGGCGGCTTGAGTTCGTCACGGACGATAGCGCCTCGATCGTGTCAGGAGCTACGTCCGGCGTTTCCGCATGCGGGCGTGGGTGCGGGCGCGCATCCTGGCGTGCGCTTCCTCGGTACCGTCGTGGAAGCTGCCGAACAGGCGGTCGAACATCATCCCGTTGTCGCCGGCGTAGTTGCACTCGAAGTAGCGGTGGTGGAGGTAGTGGTAGTAGCTGCCGTGCTTGAGCGCCAGCGACTCGTCGCCCAGCTCCGCCTTCTCGTACCCGGTGTGGCCGGTCGCGGGCGAGAGGGCGGCGTGCTGGAGGTGGTAGATGGCGTGCAGGGGGTGGGACGGCAGGATCCAGTGCAGGAACACGCCGGTGAAGTAGAGCAGGTGCTCGATCGGGTGCATGGACAGCCCGGACCACGGACCGACGTTGATGTTGCGGTGATGGAGGTAGTGCGCCGCCTTGTAGATCGGCTTCCAGTGCAGGAGGCGGTGCACCCAGTAGAAGTGGATGTCCCGGATCAGCGGGATCAGGACCAGCAGGGCGACGAAGTAGACGGGGTTGGTGCGCAACTCGACGAAGGGCAGATACCCGTTGGCATAGGCCCACAGCGTCAGGATCTCGTACGCCGACCAGATGCCGCCGCCTGACACCATGCTCCAGAAGACGTTGTCACGGGTCTGGTGATTGAAGGTGAACCCGCGGTGCCTGGTGCTCAGCCAGCGGTTGCTGAACTTGTAGCGCATCCCCTGTGCCCGCTGGACGTACAGCCGCATGTGCCAGAGGCCGAACCACACGAACATCAGCGCGGCGTTGCGGGCCAGGATCAGCGCCATCCAGCCGGGCCGGAACGTGGCCATCGACTCCAGGGGCGGGGTGAGCAGGAACCAGGTGAGCGCCGTGGTCCCGAACCAGAACGCGTTCAGCGGCCACAGGTAGCCCGGGAACCCGAACATCCACTTGAGAAACGCCAGCGGCCTGGGCGGCCACCGGAAGGGCGGCGGGAACTCGATCCGCTCGGTGGGCTTCCACTCGCCGCGCGCGTCGCGAACACCAAGGTCGGCAGACGCCATAGTCTCTGAACGTTAGCGCGGCGAGGGGCCGTCGGCAATCGGTGCCGGACGTTACGCGTCGGCGATGCGCGGCATCGGCAGCGGCTCCTTGCCCATCTCCGCGAACAGCAGCTTGCGGATCAGCTCGTTCTTGAGCCCCTGGGCCTCCGGGACGTCCCAGAGGTTGTCGACCTCGCCCGGGTCGGTCGCCAGGTCGAACAGCTCGCCGTAGTCTCGCCGGTAGTAGACGGTCAGCTTGTAGCGGTCCTCGACGTAGGTCTTGAGGTGCACGGTGGTCGGCTCGTGCCGGTTCTCGACCACCACGTGGTCGCGGCGCGACGGCGGCGCCCGTACCACACGTCGGTCTGGTCGATGCCGGTCATCGGTGCCGGGACGTCGATGCCGGCCGCCGCCAGGAACGACGGCGCGAAGTCCACCAGCGACTGCAGGGAGTCCGAGCGCCGGCCGGCCGGCACGACGCCCGGCTGCGCGACGATCAGCGGCACGCGGATCAGGTCCTCGTAGTGGAACGCCCCCTTGCCGGTCATTCCGTGCTGGCCGAACAGGTGGCCGTGGTCGGAGGTGAACACCACCAGCGTGTCGGCGGCCAGCCCCAGCGCCTCCAGCCGGTCCAGGATCCTGCCGATCTGCGCGTCCATCAGGCTGATCATCCCGTAGTAGCAGGCGATGTCCCTGGCAAGCTCGTCCCGGTCGTCGTGCGAGCTGAAGCCGTGCACGCCCTGACCGTCCACGCCGAAAACGGGATTCGCCCTCTGCTTGAGGCGAAAGTGCGGCGGGTTGGCATCGTGCTCGCCGGGCTGCACCGCCGGCACGGTGAGCGCGGCGGGATCGTACATCGAGTCCCACGGCTCCGGGACCAGGTACGTGGGGTGCGGGTCGAGGAAGCTTGCCCAGAGAAAGAAGCGCTCACCGCGCTCCGCGTACCCGTCAAGCAGGTCGCAGATGCGCTCGGCGATCCAGGTGCCGTAGTGGAACGCCTCCGGGATCTCCCAGGTCCGCCGCTGCCGGTCGTTGGTGCCGGTCGGCGGGCGGAAGTAGCCGCGCCAGTCGGCCAGCCCCTTGCGCTCCATCCAGAGCGCGTAGTGCTGGCCGACGTAAGCCTCGTCGGTGTGGTTGCGCGCCAGCTCGACGTGCTCGAACCCGTAGAACGGGCCGTGGAATCCTCGCCAGAACTCCAGGTCCTGGAGCGTGGGATACGCTTCCAGCGACGGGTGCTCGCAGGTGCCCGGCCGTCGGCTGGAAGTGCGCCTTGCCCACCAGCGCGGTGCGCACGCCGGCACCCTGGAAGTCCTCGCCGACCGTGTGCTCGGACTCAAGCAGCTTGGTGCCGAGCGACCAGGCGCCGTGCTGGCTGGGATAGCGGCCGGTGATGATCGACGCGCGCGTCGGCGTGCAGGTCGGGTTGGGGCAGTAGGCGCGGGTGAACAGCGTGCCGCGCGCGGCCAGCCGGTCCAGGTTGGGCGTGCGGAGCTCCCCGTTCAGGCAGCCCAGAGTGTTCCAGTGCTGCTGGTCGGAGGTGATCAGGAGGACGTTGCGGGCGGCGGGCGGCCACCCCGTATCAGAGGCGGAATCCCGGCCGGCTGTCCATGCATGGCGCGTGCGTGGCAGTGTCGGCCCCACCGTGGCGCGCCAAGAGCAGGGACCGGTGCGCATCGGCGCCGACGTCGGCGGGACCTTCACCGACGTCGTGCTGACCGATGGGGCCGGCAGGATCTGGACCCACAAGCTGCCCTCGACGCCGCCGGACTTCGAGCAGGCGGCCCTGGAGGGCATCCGGCGCACGCTGAGCATGGCCGGCGTGGGCGGCGGCGCCGTCGGACTCGTCTCCCACGGCACGACGGTGGCGACCAACGCCGTGCTGGAAGGCCGCGGCGCGCGCACGGCGCTGATCACCACGACCGGGTTCCGCGACGTGCTGGAGCTGCGCCGCCTGCGCGCCCCGCAGCTCTACGACCTGTTCTTCGAAAAGCCGCCGGCCCTCATCGAGCGCCGCCTGCGCTTCGAGCTGGACGAGCGGGTCACCGTCGCCGGCGAGATCCTGCGCGGCGTACGAGAAGACGAGCTCGAGCGCATCGCCGCGGAGCTGGTGCGGGAACGCGTGGAGTCGGTCGCCGTCTGCCTGCTGCACGCGTACGCCCATCCCGACCACGAGCGCCAGGTCGGTGCCTTCCTGCGCCGGAAGCTGCCGGATCTGCAGATCTCGCTGTCCTGCGACATCCTGCCGGAGCGGCGCGAGTACGAGCGCACGGCGACCACGGCGGTCAACGCCTACGTGCGCCCGACGATGGCCGCGTACCTGCTGGCCATGCGGCGCGGCCTGGACGAGCTGGGCATCGCCGCCCCTCTCCTCATCATGCAGTCGTCCGGAGGCCTGGCCTCCGAGGCGCACACCGCCCGGCGGCCGGTCTTCATGCTGGAGTCCGGCCCCGCCGCGGGCGTCCTGGCCGCCAACCTGACCGCCGGGAGGCTCGGGGTGGACAACATCGTCACCCTGGACATGGGCGGCACCACCGCCAAGGCGTCGCTGGTCGAGGCCGGGCGCGTGAACTACTCCGCCGAGTACGAGGTGGGCGCATCGCTCTCCTCGGGCAGCCGTCTGGTCGGAGGCGGCGGCGAGCTGATCCGCGCCCCGACCATCGACATCGCCGAGGTCGGCGCCGGCGGCGGCAGCGTGGCGTACGTGGACACGGCCGGCGGCCTGCGCGTCGGCCCGCGCTCGGCAGGAGCGCGGCCGGGCCCCGCCTGCTACCGCCGGGGCGGCGAGGAGCCCACGCTCACCGACGCCAACGTCGTGCTGGGCTACATCCGCCCCGGTCCGCTGGCGGACGGCGACGTCGTGGTCGACGCCGAGCTCGCCCGGCGCAGCGTGGCCGACCGCATCGCCGGCCCCCTCGGCCTGGACCTGCCGGCCGCCGCGTTCGGGATCCACCAGATCGCCAATGCCACCACCATGCGCGCGCTGCGCCAGGTGTCCACCGAGCGCGGGCGAGACCCGCGCGAGTTCACGCTGGTGGCCTTCGGCGGCGCCGGCCCCATCCACGCCGCGGGCCTGGCCGGCGAGCTGGCGATCCGCCGCGTGGTGATCCCGCCGCTGCCCGGGCTGTTCAGCGCCATGGGGCTGCTGTTCTCCGGCATCGAGCACCACGCGGTGCGAAGCTGCATGCTGTCGCGGCACGAGCTTTCGGCGGAGGCCCTGGAGGCCGTTCGCGCCGAGCTGCGCGCCGACGTGCTGCACACGTTTGCCGAGGAGGGGCACGCCGCGGACGAGGTCGCCGTGCGCTACAGCGCGGACGTGCGCTTCCGCGGCCAGACCTCGGAGATCAACGTGCCGCTGGCCTCCGGTTCGTGGGGGGCGTCCGGGACGCTGGGGGCGGCGGAGCTTGCGGCCATGCAGGAAGCCTTCGCGGACGAGCACGAGCGCCTGTACGGCCACCGCTCCGATCCCGACAATCCGGTCGAGGTGATCGCCGTGCGCGCGGTCGGCCGGGCCGAGGTTGCGGACATGACCGACCGCCTGCGGCCGGGCGCCTCCGCGGCGGGGGAGTCGCGCGACCGCAGCGCCTGGTTCGGCCCGTCGTGGGGCAGCATCGACACGCCGGTGTGCCGCCGGGAGGACCTGGGACACGGCGAGCGCGGCCCGCTGCTGATCGACGAGTACGACACCACGATCGTCGTGCCGCCGGGCATGAGCGCGCGGGTCGACGACCGGCTCAACGTCCACATCGAACCCGAGAGGTCGTCATGACGACGCAGCAGCGGGACTTCTTTGCGGCCAACGGGTTTCTCAATCTGGGACCGGTTCTGGACCGGGATGAGACCGCCTGCTTCGAAGCGATGTTCGACGACGATCGCAGGAGGCATCCCTACTTCTGGCACGCCTCCGGCTATCATCAGCACGCCAACTATGACGCTCTGGTGACCTCGCCGCGGTTCGACGAACTGATCCGGCATCCGCGTGTGCTGCCGGCGATAGAGGAATTGATGGGTGGACCGGTCTGCTTCGGCGAGATCGGGTTGCGTTCCATGGGACCGTACGACGGCGCGCTGCATCGGGACTGGCACCGGGACCGCCCGCACTGGCATGACCATCCGCTCCGCATGGACTACCTGCAACTCGTGGTCTACTTCCGCGACGTGAATGCGGGCACCCACTGCCTGTCGCTGTCGCCGGAGTCCGTTGCCGACCCGGTGCTGGACGACCGGGCGGCGCAGCTTGCCCGAGGCGGCGTCCATGATCTGCATGGTCCGGCGGGCACCTGTGCGCTGTTCAATGTGTCGGTGCTGCACACGGCGACCACCCGGCCGACGCAGCAGATCCGCAAGACGGCGCAGATCTACTACGGCCACCGGCACCGTGCCCCGCTGGCGAACGACTCGGCGATTCCGGCCACCTTCTGGCGCGACGCTCCCGACGCCGAGACGCGAGCCTTCTACGGGGTGTTGAACGACCGAACGCGCCTGTACCTGAAGGCGTTCGGCACACCGCCGGATAGGGAGGCTCGCCCGTGATGGACCACGGCGTGGACCCGGTCACGCGCGAGATCGTCAAGAACGCGCTGGCCGCCGCCGCAGACGAGATGGCGATCGCCCTCTACCGCACCGCCTACTCGACGATCGTGCGCGACTGCCTGGACTACTCCACCTCGCTCTGCGACGGCGAAGGCCGGATGATCGCGCAGGGGGTGACCATCCCCCTGCACCTGGGCTCGGTGCCGTTCGCGATGGAGACGCTGCTCGCCAGGTACGGCGACGACATGGAGCCCGGCGACGTCTTCATCCTCAACGACCCCTTCGAGGGCGGGATGCACATCCCCGACATCTTCATCGTCAAGCCCATCTACTGGGAGGGAGCCCGTATCGCCTACTCCGTGTCCACCGCCCACCACCTCGACCTGGGCGGGCGGCTGCCGGGCAGCTCGGCGTGCGACAACACCGAGATCTTCCAGGACGGGCTGCGCATCCCGTGGCTGAAGCTGCACCGGCGCGGCGAGCCGGACGAGGCGCTGCTGGCGATGATACGGGTCAACGTGCGCGTCCCGGAGATGACGCTCGGTGACCTGCGCGCGCAGGTGGCGGCCTGCCACACCGGCGAGCGCGCCGTGCACGAGCTGGTGCGCCGCTACGGACCGGACACCTTCCGCGCCTGCACGGCGGACCTGATCGACTACACCGAGCGGCTGGTGCGCGCCGAGATCGCGCGCTGGCCGGACGGCACGCACACGTTCACGGACTACATGGACTCCGACGGGGTGGGCGGCCCGCCGGTGAAGCTGCACGTGGCGCTGACGGTCGAAGGCGACAGCCTGACCGCGGACTTCACCGGCAGCGCGGCGCAGGTGCCGGGGGCGATCAACAACACCTACTCCTTCACCTTCTCGGTGGCCGCGCTCTGCGTGC
Organism: Spirochaetia bacterium; assembly: GCA_964291595.2. Lineage (GTDB taxonomy): Bacteria > Spirochaetota > Spirochaetia > SZUA-6 > Bin103 > CATQHW01. The sequence continues at coordinate 437,459 of OZ219914.1, forward strand.
GCGCCGCGCTGCGCCTGGACCTGCCCAACACCGCCGGCATCTTCCGGCCGATCTCGGTCATCGCCCCGGAGGGGACGGTGCTGAACGTCGTGATGCCGGGCGCCTCGTCGATGCGCGGCATCACCGGCTTCCGGCTGGCCGACCTGATGTTCGGGGTGCTCGCGCAGTTCGTCCCGCACCGCATCCAGGCGGCGGGCGAGGGCGGCAACTCGCTGGTGGTGCTCGGCGGCCTGCGCCCGGACCGGTCGCCCTATGTCTACTACGAGCTGATGACCGGCACGTGGGGCGGCCGCCCGGACCGCGACGCCAACGACGGGCTGTGCAATCCGGCCAACGTCGCCAGCAACATCCCGGTGGAGGAGGCCGAGAGCAACTACCCGCTGCGGATCGAGCGCTACGGCCTGGTCCGCGACTCGGGCGGGCCGGGCAGGTTCCGCGGCGGCATGGCCGTGGAGCGGGAATGGCGGCTCCTGGACGGGAGCGCCCACCTGGCGATCCGGTCGGACCGGCGCGACCACCTGCCGTACGGGCTGTCCGGCGGCCGGCCGGGCACCGGCTCGATCAACGTGCTGAGCCGGGAGTCGGGCGAGGAGGAGACGCTCATCACGATGGTCTCCACGACCATGGAGGCCGGCGAGCGGCTCTATCACCGGCAGGCCGGCGGCGGCGGCTGGGGCGATCCCCTGGAACGGGACCCGAAGCTGGTCGCGCAGGACGTCCGCAACGACAAGGTGTCGCTCGCCTCCGCCCGCGACGACTACGGCGTGGTGCTCGATCCCGAGACCTTCGCCGTCGACCACGACGCCACATCCCGCGCTCGTCAAGCCGCCTCGGGGGCCGGATGATGAATAGTGCCGGCCCGGACGGTACAATTGTTCCATGCAACTGGACGAGATAGTCGCGGAGGCGCTCAAGCTCCATCCGCGTTCGCGAGCGCAGTTGGCAGGAACCCTACTGGAGAGCCTCGACGAGCTCACCCCGGAGCAGAACGAGGAAATCTGGGCAGAAGAGGCTGACCGACGGGACTCGGAGCCACACGCGACCGACCGGCCAGCGGATGAGGTGTTCAAGGAGTTGCGCGAACAGCTCACGTAGATGAAGAGGCTCTCGTTTCACGGTCTCGCAGTGTGCGAGCTGGAAGAGGCTGCCCACTACTACGAGAGCCGAAGTACCGGACTGGGGTCGAGGTTCGTCGATTCCGTGGAGGGTTGCGCAGCGTCAATCCTTGCGTTCCCCAACTCGGGTCGGGTGATGAGGAGTCGGATTCGTCGTCGGCTCGTGAGGGGGTTCCCGTACGCGATTATCTACAAGACGCACGGCGATCGCGTTCGCGTCCTTGCGATCATGCACTTGAGACGAAGACCAACGTACTGGGCAGGCCGCCGTTAGCCTAATCGCTTACGGATCGCTGCCGGGATGACGACGTGACCCTTCGAGAGTCTCGTGGTTGTGATCTCGCCCATGAAGGCAATCCTACTGGTAAGACCGTCTGGGCTTGCAATCGGCTATGCGTTTGGGCGCTGCTGATGATCGGCTCCCCTCAGGGGCTGAGCCGCGCCCAACGGAAGTGCGGGTCGGATCAGCCGGTGAACGGGTGTCCGCGGGTGTGGTGGATGATGCCCGGACGCAGCCGCACGCTGCCGTCGGGTGAACGCAGGATGATCGGTCCCTCGCGCCAGTTGTAGATGGTGTTGATGCGCATGTAGGGGTGGTCGAGCAACAGCGACGCCATGTACAGCGGGATGCCGAGGTTGTGCTTGCCGTGCCACGTGCCCTCCCGGAACCATCCGGCCGCCTCGTCCCAGTTGTCCAGGAACGTCAGGAACGTGGCGGCGGTAACGGCGTCCACCTCCGCCGCGCGGTAGGCGTTGCCGCGGCAGCGCAGCACGTACAGCACCTGCATCGGGTCGAACACGCTGCACCCCCGGCCGCCGAAGCCGCGCTCGCGGTCGGCCCCGCCGAGGACGAAGTCGACGATGGCGCGCTGGCGCGGGATCTCCCAGCCGAGCCGCTCGTAGGTCACGAAGAGCTTGAAGATGCCGTTGACGACGTTGTGGCGCGGGGCGTCCACCCCCGCATACCACGCGCCGGTCGCCCGGTCCTGCCGCGCATCAAGCCACTGCTGGACGAAGTCGATGACCGCCGGATCGGCCTGCAGGGCCAGGTGGGTTTCCACCGCTCGGGTAGTCCAGCTTCCGGCCGTCCACGGAGCGTGTGCAGCCCAGGTCTCTTCCAGCCAGCCGCGTGCCTGCTCGACGGTCGCCAGGTAGTCGCGGTTGGACTGGGCGCCGGCCGGCAGGCGGTAGCGGTCGGCCATGAACACGCGGTTGCGGAGCTGCCACTCGAAGCCGGAAGAGACGTAGCGTTCCGGCGCGGCGACCGCACCGCCGATGGTGCCTTCCCCTTCCGGGACCCGCAGGAGTTGGGTGGCGGGGTCGAGGTGCTCCAGGACGGCGTCCGTCCAGGCGACCAGCACGGCCCCGTCGGAGTCCCACGGCGGGTGCGAAGGCGGCGTGAAACCCAGCGAACGCAGCTCGCCGAAGGCGCCGAGGGCCATGCTGGAGATGAACAGCGCGTGCGCCTTCTCACCCGGCGCGGCGGTGAGCAGCCACGGGTGCCCGGCGCTGCGGGTCGCGTCGAAGAACCCGAACGCGCGCTCCAGGCGAGAAGCCATCTCGGCGAAGATGTCGCGCAGCGGGTGCCGCCCGCACCCAGGGCAGATCGCCGGCGCCGCCGCGGCCACGGCGTGTACCGCAGTACAGCGCGGGCAGTAGCGGTACACCCTTCCGCGCGGCCACGCGCTCGCCGGGACGAGCAGATGACTTCCGGCCGTCCCAGGCTGGTGCACGTCCATGGTCGAGCATCCTGCCGGCAGGATGATCCGACCTGCAAACGGTCGCCCGCCGCCGCGGGCGTCGGGTTCCCCGGTGACGATCAGCTCGTTAGTCTGCGCGGCGACTGACCGGAGAAGGAGACGGAGTGTGAGTGACGTGCCGATGTACGTGCTGGAGCGGGAGTTCGATGCGCCGCGCGAGCTGGTGTGGAGAGTCTGGACCGACGCGGAGCTGCTGCCCCGCTGGTACGGGCCGGGGGTGGAGACGATCGTCCATCACCTGGAGGTGAAGCCCGGCGGGCTGTGGCTGGACGAGATGCGCATGGGGGGCGGCTCGCGCTATGAGCGGATCGAGTATACCGAGGTCACGCCGCCGGAGCGGCTGGTCTGGATGCACTCCGTCTGCGACGCGGACTGGAACGTCACCGCCGGCCCGATGATGCCGGACTGGCCGCGGGTGCTTCTGACCACCGTGACGTTCGACGAGGACGGCGGCCGCACGCGGCTGCGCCTGACCTGGACGCCGCACGAAGCGAGCAAGGCGGAAATCGCCGCCTTCGCCGCCGCGATGGACAGCCTGGACCGGGGCTGGAGCGCCGGCATGGAGCTGATCGCGGAGCTTCTGGCAGAACTTCAGGCATGAGGCGGGAGGCATCCGTCTTTACCCGTTCGCGCCGTTTGTGCGACGATTCGCCGCACCAATCAACGACCGTGCCGAGTTGAGGAGGCAACGATGAAACGATTGATTCTGGTGGCCGGAGCGCTGGCTCTGGCCGCGACAGGCGCCTTCGCCGCCGCCGAAGCGGAGGGAGCGGCATCGGAAACGATCTACGACGCGAAGGTGTTCTACGAATTCTCCAAGGATCGCCTGCCGCAGGAGTACCCGTACCACGCCGAGGTCGCGCTGGACAAGTTCGGGCTGCGCTTCGAGTACGACTTCGTGGCCGGCGGTTCCACCGTCGAGAAGACGGACCTGCTGTTCGCGGCGGGCGACTACTACGACATGCATCCGTACGGCCTGCGCGTCTGGGAGGTCAACCGCTGGGCCATGGACGGCCACATCGTGCCGCTCTCAGATCACTGGGAGGACCTGCCCAACTACCGGAAGTGGTGGTCCGATGACGACTGGGAGACGGTCGAGGCATTCAACGCGGCTCCCGACGGCAAGATCTACATGCTGCTGTCCAAGAACCCGCGCACCATCAGCCGCGGCTTCGTCTACCGCAAGGACCTGGTCGAGGACGCCGGCCTGGAGTTCCCGACGACCATCGACGAGTACACGGAGCTGCTCAGGGCGCTGAAGGCCAACAACCCCGACCACTATCCGCTGTTCACGCGCGGCCAGGGCGGCATCTTCACCGACGTCTTCTACAACACGTGGCGGACCACGGCGGGCGTGCACTTCGACATCGACTCGGGTGAGCTGGTCTATGGCGCTGCCACCGACAAGATGCGGGAGTTGATCAAGTACTTCACCGGGATCTACGCCGAGGGCCTGATGGATGCGGAGTTCCTGACCAACACCCGCGAGCGGGAGAACGAGATCCTGTACGTGGCCAACACCGCCATCACCACCCCGAACTGGACCGGCAACGTCCCGTACATGAACAACACGTCGCGCAAGGCCAACCCGGACGTCACCTGGACCCACTCCTTCATTCCGCTGCTCTCGGCGCCGGGTGCGGAGGCGATCATCAACCCGGAGACCGTGTACTACCCCTGGGGTCCGTTCCTGACCACCAATTCGGAGGGTGAGAAGCTCGACCGGCTGATCGCCTACCTGAACTGGATCATGGACGGCGAGGGCATGGTCGCGCGCTACTTCGGTGAGGAAGGCGTCGACTTCGAGTACCAGGACGGCAAGCCCGTCTACCTGCCGCACATGCGCACGCCGGACAACCCGGATGGCGTCCAGGGCTGGGAGATCGGGCTGGAGAACTATCCGATCTTCCACCCCGACCGCCCCCAGAGCGAAGGCGACCGGATCTATGCCGAGATGACCGAGTGGGCGGTGGGCAAGCCGTTCATCAGGAAGATCGCCTGGGGCTTCAACGAGACCGAGGAGAAGGATCGCGCCGACGTGCAGACGGTGGTGGACGACACCTGGAAGCAGTACCGAGCCAAGTTCGTGCTGGGCGAGCTGGACGCGTCTGACGACGCCCACTGGCAGGAGTACCTGGACGCTCTGGACAACGCCGGCGTCGACCGCCTGCTGCAGCTCTACCAGGGAGCCTACGACCGCAACTATTGAGCGGCCTTGGGCTTGAACGACTCTTCGACGGGCATCTCCAACTGGAGATGCCCGTCCTGGTCATGAGGTGATGGCGAGATGCGCAGCGCGGTAGCGCCCACCGAAGTCCCCGTGCAGGGCGCGGGATCGCAGAGCGTCTGGGAGCGTCAGGCGCGCAAGATCCGCGCGTCCAAGTATCTGCTGCTGCTCGTGCTGCCGGGGTTCGTCTGGTACGTGATCTTCCAGTACATCCCCATGTACGGGGTCACCATCGCCTTCAAGGACTTCAGCCTTCGCCAGGGCGTCCTGGGCAGCCCGTGGATCGGGTTCGACAGCTTCATACGGTTCTTCAACTACCCCCATTTCTGGGGGCTCATCCGCAACACGTTCCTGCTCAGTTTCTACACGATGGTATTCGGCTTCCCGGCGCCGATCATCTTCGCGCTGGCGTTGAACGAGGTGGCCAACCGCACGTACCAGCGCACGGTGCAGACGGTCAGCTTCCTGCCCCACTTCATCGCCATGCCGGCGGTGGTGGGCATGCTGGTCCTGGCGCTGTCGCCTTCGACAGGCTTCGTGAACACGATCCTGGTCGCGTTCGGGATCGAGCCGATCTACTTCATGATCAAGCCGCGCTGGTTCCGCCCGATCTACGTGATCTCCGATATCTGGCAGAACGTGGGCTGGGGGGCGATCCTCTACCTGGCGCAGCTCTCGCGGGTCGATCCGGAGTTGTACGAGGCGGCGACCGTGGACGGCGCGTCGCGCCTGCGCAAGATGTGGCACATCAGCCTGCCGGCGCTGACGCCGGTCATCTCGATCCTGCTCATCCTGCGCATCGGCGGGCTGCTCTCGGTCGGCGGGGAGAAGGTGCTCCTGATGTACAACGACCTCACGCTGGAGACCGCCGACGTGATCTGGACGTACGTCTACCGGCGCGGCCTGCTGCGCCAGGAGTTCAGCTACGGCGCGGCCGTGGGGCTGTTCAACTCCGTGATCACCCTGGTCCTGGTGGTGCTTGCCAACACGGCCGCCAAACGGTTCAGCGAGTACCGGCTCTGGTAGCATGATCCGCGACGTTTCGATCTCCGGCCGCACGAGCTGGGTGGTGGTGCACCTCATGGTGCTGTTCGTGCTCCTGACCACCCTCTATCCCGTGCTGCACATCGCCAGCGTATCGTTCAGCGACGACGTGTCGGTGATGGGCAACCGGGTGACCTTCTTTCCCGTGAACTTCAACTTACGCGCCTACCAGCTCATCTTCTCCTCGCCGCTGATTCCCAACGCGTACAGGAACTCCGTGATTTACACCGTGGTGGGCACAGTCGTGAACATGCTGCTGACCACCCCGATGGCCTACGCCCTCTCCAAGCGGCGGCTCGCATTCCGCGGCCTGGTCACCACCGCGGTGATCATTACCTTCTTCTTCAGCGGAGGCCTGATTCCCGAGTTCCTGCTGGTTCGCGGCTTGGGCATGTACAACACCATCTGGGCGCTGAGCGTGCCGGCCGCCATCGCTACCTGGAACCTGATCGTCATGCGCACCTTCTTCCAAACCCTGCCGCAGGAGCTGGAGGACTCGGCGGTCGTGGACGGCGCCAACGACATCACGGTGTTCGTCAGGATCATGCTGCCGATCTCGAAGGCTGTGGTGGCGACCATCACCCTGTTCTACGCGGTCGGCCACTGGAACTCCTGGTTTCCGGCGGTGGTCTATTTCAGCAAGGCGGAGCGCTATCCGCTGCAGGTGATCCTGCGCCAGATCGTGATCGAGAACCAGATGACCGAGGCGCTGCTGGAGCGCGGCGAGATGGCGGCGGCTCGGGCCATGGATGAGCAGGAGCAGAGCGACCAGCTCATCGCGTCGGTGGACCGCATCAAGTTCGCCACCCTGTTCGCCTCCATCGTGCCGATGCTGATCATCTACCCATTCATCCAGCGCTACTTCGTGCGCGGCCTGATGATCGGCTCCCTCAAGGGCTGAGCCGGCGCCCGGCAAGCTCGACAGCGATATGCTGCCCCCGGATTCACTTCGGGGACCGGCGCTGCTATCCTGAGTCGATTCTCCGTCGGAGGGAGGAGCGATGAGACGAAGTACGAGAACGCTGTGCTTCGGTGCAGCCGCGCTCCTGGTATTGGCGGCGGGCACCGGACTGGCGGACGACGCGGACACCGCCAAGCTTCGCCTGGCTGCCGAGCAGGGGAATGCGCTCGCTCAATATCGGCTTGGCTCGCTGATCGAGCCCGGATTGATCATCGGCGCCCTCACTTCCGGTCCGCCCGCATCCGGAGATGCCGATCCTGAAGCCTATGCGGAAGCCGCGAAATGGTATCGGCTTGCGGCCAGTCAGGGCGAGCCGGGCGCCCAACGCGCTCTCGGCAGGCTGTATCTCCGCGGCAACGGCGTTGAGCAGAACGTCTGCGAGTCCGCCAGGTGGTACCACCGGGCTGCGGTGCAGGGGGACCGTCTGGCCCAGCACCGGCTTGGCGAGTTGTACGCGACTGACGGTGCTCTGCAGGACTCCACCGGGGCCGCGTGGTGGTATCGGCGGGCGGCCGAACAAGGGCACACGGGGGCGCAGTTGCGGCTCGGTCAGTTGTACCGGGACGGCAAGGGCGTGCCGCAGGACTACGTTGCCGCGTACCGATGGATCCATCTTGCGGCGCTCGACAGTTGCGAGCCGTCGGACATCGCCCTGCCGTCGGGTGTCACGATGCGCCGTCTCTGCCCGGCGCACGATGAGCGCGACCGACTCGCCCAACTGATGCCCAGCGAGCAGATCGAGGAGGCTCGCCGCGCCGCCCGCGACTGGCACGCGACGTACCAGCGATCTCCCGGTGAGTGGTACACGGCGAACCGGGATGCGCCCGTCTGGTGGTCCGAGGTCGCCTGCTAGTAGCCGACTACCGAGGTGGCAGGCGCAGACTCCCGAGCCTAAGCGACGCCCTCCTGCGGCTTGTCCGGGGGCTGGTTGCGGCTGCTCCAGAACATGCCTTCGATGATCCCCTCCATCTTTGACAGCCGGTCCCCGATGTCGACCATGCGCGCCGACAGTTCCTTGAATCCGGCCCTCATCTCCTCCCTGATAGTGGCATCGGTGGCGTTCATCTCCTCTCGGAGGGCATGGTCGCCTGCCTTCATCTCTTCTCGGAGGGCGTGGTCGCCTGCCTTCATCTCCTGCGCGGAGGGCATGGTTGCTTGCCTTCATCTCCTCTCGGAGGGCATGGTTGCTCGCCTTGATCTCCTCCCGGAGGGAGCGGTTGCTTGCCTTGATCTCCTCCCGGAGGGAATGGTCACCCGCGCTGATCTCCTCTCGGAGGGAACGGTCAGTTGCCCTGATCTCCTCGCGGAGCTCGGTACGCATGTCGCGCATCTCCTGGCGGAGCCCGCGCATCGACGCGAGCAGGGCGGTGCCGAGGGCGATCGACGCTGCGATGATTCCGATCAGTTCCGTGCTCACGTACACCTCTTTGGGCGCCCTCGTTTTCCCGCGAGTATCCTACCGGTCGACCGGCTTGGTGTCCCGCGAGGTTGGCGTGACGGACGCCGTCTTGCCCATGACAACGGAGCGATTGTCGCTGCCGCTTCAAGAACTCGCTCCGGATGCACGCTCTCACTAGGGGAAGATCTGCCACTCCGGCGCGTTCAGGTCCACCTCGCGCTCCGTGCGGGCACTGGCATAGGCCCCCTGCACGACCGCCACGTCGGCGGCCGACTCCCAGGCGGCCGGGCCCAGCGGCGTCTCGCCCTGCAGGCGGCGCAGGAGGTCGCGGTAGACCGGCTCGTAGGGATTCCCGGCGCCGGCCAGCGGCTCCTCGTGCTCGGCTCCGCGCCGCGTCACCAGCCGCCAGCGCTCGTCGTCGAAGGTCACCATCCCTTCTTCGAACACGTAGTGGGCGTCCAGGTGCCACCACGCCGGGCGCGGCACGTAGCCGAGCTCCTCGTAGTGCATGGCGCCGCCCGCCCGGTAGCGGACCAGTGCCGAGGTGCACGCTTCCACCGGGTGCTCGGCCACGCGGGACACTGATGCGCTCACCGTCGCGGGCTCGAGCCCCGGCAGGCAGGCGCGCGTCTGCGCCAGCCGGTGCAGGCCGACGTTGGCGAACATGCCGCCGCCGCTGGTGGCCGGATCGAGGAACCAGTCGGGGCGTCCCTCGTGGAAGTAGAAGCGCGCATTGTGATGGACCCCGCTGAGGAAGCCGCCCAGCGTCCCGTCCCGGAACCGCTCCCCGGTGAGCAGCGCTCCCGGGTGGTAGGCGGCGGTATCGGTCACCGCCAGGATGCGCCCGACGCGCCGCGCCGCCTGCAGCATGGCCCGGCACTGCTCCACCGATACCGCCAGCGGCTTCTCCACCAGCACGTGGCAGCCGGCCTGAAAGGCAGCCATCGCCACCTCGCAGTGCAGGTGGTGGGGCAGCGCCACCACGGCCACGTCCGCCCCGTCCGCCAGCAGGTCGCGGTAGTCCAGGTACGCGGCCACGCCGTGCTCGGCGGCGCGGCTTGTCAGGGCGTGCTCGTCCCGGTCGCACACCGCCGCCAGCCGCAGCCCGTCCTGCGCGGCGATGGCCGGGAGGTGGGCTCGCGCAATGGCCCCCAGGCCGATGAGCGCGACGGTGTGGCTCATAGGTGCTGCCGGAGCATACCGCGCCGGGTGCTCGGCTCCATGGTACCCTGCCGGCGATGCGAATCACCAACGTCAAGGTCGATCTGTTCGCGTGGAACAGCGAGGTGTGGACGACCGGGGGCGCCACGTTCGGCGGCGCGACGCAACTCGGCGTGGTGAGCGTGGAGACCGACGCCGGCATCACCGGCAACGCGTTTCTGGGCAGCTCCCACCTGAGCGGGCATCACCTGGCCGGCCCGCTCGTCGATTACCTCAAGCCGGCCGTCATGGGCCAGGATCCGCAGGACATCGGCCGGCTGTGGCAGAGGCTCTGGAAGAAGAACCGCCAGGTGTCGATCCAGTCGATCGGCGCGATCGACGTCTGCCTGTGGGACATCAACGGCAAGGCCGCGGGCCTTCCCATTCACCGCCTGCTCGGCACCTGCAAGGACGCCGTTCCCGCCTACTCCAGCACCGCCTTCCACGAGACCGTGGACGAATACGTCGAGGAGGCGCTGCGCTTCAAGGGGATGGGCTGGACGGCGCACAAGATCCATCCGCACGGGGAGCCTGCCGCCGACGTCGAGATCTGCCGCGCCGTGCGCGAGGCGCTCGGAGACGACTTCATCCTGATGCTCGACGCGATGTGGGCCTTTCAGTATGCCGACGCGCTGCGCGTCGGGCGCGCCATCGAGGAGCTCGGCTACTACTGGTACGAGGATCCGCTCGCCGAGGAGGACGTCTACAACTACGTGGACCTGGGGCAGAAGCTCGACATCCCGATCATGTGCACGGAGTACGCTCCCGGCCGGTTTCCCGCCATGAACGCCTGGATCACGCAGCGGGCCACCGACATCCTTCGCGGCGATGTCGCCGTCACCGGCGGCATCACGCCGCTCGTTCGCCAGTGCCACCTGGCCGAGGGCTTCGCCATGCGCTGCGAGATCCACCACGGCGGCAACAGCCTCAACAACGTGGCCAACCTGCACGTGACCATGGCCGTTCCCAACTGCGAGTTCTACGAGTTCTTCCCCTGCACCGGGGCGAACAGGTATGGCCTCGTCAGGGACATCGAGGTCGACTCCGCCGGCATGGTGCACGCGCCGGACGAGCCCGGACTCGGTTATCCGATCGACTGGGACCTGGTGAAACGGGACCACATCGCCACGGTCGAGTAGCAGGGTCGAGCAGGCGGCCGGATCACACGGCGCGGTTGTCTTCGGCGTAGGCGACGTTGCCTTCGATGCCGTGCAGGGTGCCGAGCTGCCATACGCCGCGGAACAGGCTGCGGCGACGGGGCGGCATCGTCTCCGCGAACTCCGGTGACCAGGCCAGCTCGTCGCCGGTGGCCATCAGGTGCCACTGCGCCCACACCGAGTTGTAGCAGTTGAAGATCGCGCAGCGCGGGTTGTCCTGGTTGGTCCAGTCCTCGGAGGCATGCAGCAGGCTCTCGGTGAATATCAGCGCGGAGCCGGCGGGACAACCGTAGGTGTCCATCATCGCGCGCAACCTCGGTTCCCATGGCGAGCCGCCGGTGTCCGGCTGGTACGGGTCGGGGCCGCCGTAGGGGAAGTTCGCCTTGTGGGAGCCGGACAGAAACGAGGTGCCTCCGGTTCCGGCCTTCACCTCCTCCAGCTCCCAGACGACCCGGGTCAGGCCCGAGAAGATCCGGTTGCCGGCGACCTGGTAGCGCATCGGGTTGGCGTGCTGCGGCGGGCGCACCACGTGCGGCATCTCCGTGCCGCCAAGGTCCTCCTTCTTCCAGCCGGCGTGCCGGACCGTCACGAACGAGCCCTCGCAGCGGAAGGGATAGGAGTCCTCGCGGTCGTAATGCGGCTCGGACAGGAGCTCGGCCAGGATGCCGGTGATGGCGGGGTGGTCGAGCAGCTCCTGCACGGCGCCCGTGTAACCGTGCGCGATGCCGCCGTAGCACTGCGCCTTCAAGGGCGCGATCTCCTCTTCGGAGAGCACGGCGGGCAGCAGGATCCAGCCGCGCAGGTCGTAGAAGAACCGCTGCTCGTCCGTCATCGGCGTCCCGTAGGTCATTGCGGCGATGGTAGGCGTGTATGCGTCCTTCCACAAACAAAGAAGGCGCCGCCGCGGGAGAAGCCGCGGCGGCGCCGGAGTTCGATGAAGGCGAAGCGGGCCTACATCCCGATGATGCGGTCGTGCTGCGCCTGCTTGATCTCGACGTAGCGTTCGGAGCCCATCGACTTCAGGGTGCTGACGTAGTCATCCCACTCGGCGCCGAGATCGGCGTCGCCGGTGATGAACTTGGTCATCATCTCGCCGACGTAGGTGTTGATGTCGGTCAGCAGCGCGCCGAGCTCCGAGGCCTCCTCGGCCGTGGGCATGAAGTTCGGCCAGATCTCTTCCGGCATGTGGTTCAGGTAGTCGGTCGGATCCATCCGGTAGACCTCCTCCTCCGGGGTGGAAGCGGTGAGGTCGTCGAGGATCTTCTGGCCTTCCATGGACAGCGTCAGGCCGTTTACCTGCGGCTCGAACCCGCCGTACCAGCGCTCCAGGTGCTGGAACGCCCCCACCTGCAGGCCGTGCTCCTCAATGGATGCGGCGACGTCGCCGATGAACTCGTACGTCCCGTCCGCGCCCATCTGGAAGGTCTCGCCCTCCAGGCCGACGGCCGTGAACAGGTGGCCGGGCTCGCCGTACCAGTAGTCGACCCAGCGCATGGTCTCGACCGGGTGCTCGTTCTCCTTCGTGATCATGAACGACCAGTTGCCGCGCACGTTGTGGTCCACCCAGCTAATGACGTGGTCACCGTGAGGGCCGACGAACTGCGAGACGCCGGTGAAGTGCTTCTGCGGCTCGACGCCGACGTAACCCGGGGTGACCCACGTGAACAGGCCGATCCGGTTGTCGGCCGCGTCGGCCTGCCAGCGCGCGACGTCGACACCGGAGAAGAACTCCGGATGGTAGTAGCCGGCTTCCCACCACTCGTTGAGCTGCCCCAGCATCTCCCGATAGCGCTCGTCGGTCGGGATGAACCTGACCGTGCCGTCCGGGCCCTGGTCGATGTGGGCGCCCAGTCCGGGCAGACCGCGGTTGCCGAGGCCGTAGGCGCCGAAGAACGCCTGCCGCTGGATGAGCGTCGCGTTGCCGCTCTGGTGAATGGGGTACTCGTCGTCGGCGTCGCCGTTGCCGTTGGCGTCGTCGTTCTTGAACGCGGCCAGCACGGCGCCGAGCTCGTCGATCGTCCGCGGAACCTCCAGCCCCAGGTTGTCCAGGTAGGTCTGGTTCACGTAGAAGCGGACCATCGCGCTGTTCTTCTTGTACGCCACAAACGGCAGCGAGTGGATCTTGCCGTCCGGCATGAGCAGCGCCTGCTCGATCGACGGGTCCGCGGCGAAGGCCGCCTGGACGTTGGGGCCGTGCTCGGCGATCAGGTCGTCCAGGGCGATCAGGTTGCCCGCCAGCGACTGGCTCACGAGCTGGTCCTGGTTGAAGATCATCTGGTAGAACGCGTCGGGGAGCTGCTCGGCCGCCAGCCGGACCTGCAGGGTCTCGGCGAAGCCCGAGATCGGCCACTCCTCGAAGTTGACGGTGATGTTCGACAACTCCGCGAACCGCTTCCAGGTCCAGGTCTCACTGGCGGGGCCGCGGACTCCCGGCCAGCTCAGGCGCACCATGTCCAGGGTGATGGGCTCCTTGGAGAGCGGCAGCCCCATGGCGTCGCGCTCCAAGTCGTCCGCGAATGTCGTGCCCGCCGCGAGCGCGGCAAGCAACAGAATGCTCAACAGCTTCTTCAATGCTGTCCTCCGAATGGATGTGTGTCGGTGCTCGCAACGCGAGCCTGAGTGTTCAGCCCTTGACGGCCCCCAGGGTGATGCCGCGTTCGAACGCCTTCCGCATGAACGGAAAGATGATCAGGAGCGGCGCCGAGGTTACGACCATCGATACGTACTTGATCCCCTCGCGGATCCTGATCTGCAGGTCGTAGTCGATGCGGTCCGACAGCATGGTGGCGACCGTCACCGAGTCGGCGGCGATGAGAATTTCCCGGAGTATCAGTTGCAGAGGGAACTTATCCCGCGAGGTGAGAAAGATCAACGCCTGGACGTACGAGTTCCAGTGCCCGATCCCGTAGCTCAGCGCCAGAAACGTCACCAGCGGCGTCGATACCGGCAGGACGACCCTGAGCAGAAGCTGGAAGTTGCTGCACCCGTCGATGCGTCCGGCCTCCTGCATCTCGTTCGGGACGGCGGTCTCGAAGAAGGAGCGCGCGATGATGATCATGAACGCGTTCACGGCGTTGGGAGCGACCATCGCCCAGAACGTGTCCAGCATCCCCAGGCGGCGCACCACCAGGTAGGTCGGAATCAGTCCGCCGGACAGGTACAGGGTGACGACCAGGATCTTCAGGATGGTCTTGCGGCCGCGCAGGTCCTTGCGCGACAGCGGGTAGGCGGCGAGCACGGTCAGGAGCACGTTCAGCGTGACGCCGCCGATCATGTAGATCAGGCTGTTGCGGAAGCCGCTCCAGATCACCGGGGTGGTCAGGATCCGGTCGTAAGCGTCGAACGTCAGGCCCTTCGGCCACAGCACCATCGGCTCTCTCAGCAGCTCCTTGATGTCGCTGAAGGAGGCGACGAAGACGTACCACAGCGGGTAGATGATGACGAGCAGAAACAGGCCGATCAGGGCGACGTTGACGACGTCGAAGAGCCGCTCGGACCGTGTGCGGGCAAAGGCGTGCAGGCGGTTTTGAGGCGTCATCCCCAGAGACTCACGCCGCGGACGCGCTTGGAGACGGTGTTCGCAGCGACCAGGAACAGCATGTTGATTGCCATGTTGAAGATCGAGATCGCCGTGGAATAGCTGAACTGGGCCTGCAGCAGCCCGGCCTTGTACACGTACGTCGAGATCACCTCCGAAGCCTCCAGGTTGAGATCGTTCTGCAGCAGGAGCACCTTCTCGAAGGCCAGCGTCATGATGTTGCCGATCTGCAGAATCAGCAGCATGACGATGATCGGCGAGATGGACGGCAGCGTGATGTGCCACATCCTGCGCACCTTGCGCGCGCCGTCGATCACGGCAGCCTCGTAGTAGGAATCGGGGATGGTGGCCATCGCCGCCGTGTAGATGATCGTCGAGAACCCGACCCGCTGCCAGATCGAAGACCACACGTAGACGTGCCAGAAGTACTCGGGCTCGGCCAGGTAGTGGCGGGGCTCCAGCCCCAGCGCCCCGAGCAGTGCGTTGACGATGCCGGCACTGGGCGAGAGAAAGTTCACGATCATGCCGGCGACGACCATCACGGAGAGGAAGGTCGGCGCGTACGAGGTGATCTGCGCGATGTTTCTCAACCGGAGCGAGCGCAGCTCGTTGAACATGAGCGCCAGCACGATCGATGCCGGGAAGCCCACCACGAGCTCGTAGAGATTGATGCCGATCGTGTTCTTGAGGGTCCGGAACAGGTAGAACGACCCGAAATAGCGGGCGAAGTGCTTCAGCCCGACCCAGGGGCTGCCCCAGAATCCTCCGGAGACGGTGAAGTCGCGAAAGCCGATCTGGATGCCGTACAGCGGCCAGAGCCAGAATATCAGGTAGAACAGGAAGACCGGCGCCAGCATCAGGTAGAGATCCGCGTTGCCGCGGATGCTGCGCGACTTCACGAGACTCCCCCGGCTGCCGGCGCGTCACGCAGCGCCAGGTGTCGGAACACGGGCGCGAGCGGATCATCCATCTCCAGCATGGCCGCGTGCATGCGCTCACGTGCGTGACGGACCCGGGGTGCCTCGGCCGGACGCGCCGCGAGATTGGTCAGCTCGTGCGGATCGGCCGCCAGGTCGTAGAGCTCGTCCTGCATGCCGGCGTTGAAGACGTACTTGCTGTCGTCGAAGCGCAGCATGCGCTGGTCCAGGAGCACGTCCTGCCCGGTTCCACAGCCTTCCGCGAGCAGATAATCCCGCCAGGGAGCGCCGGGCGACGCCATCACCGGCACCAGCGAGCGGCCGTCACGCTCGGCGGTCGCGCGGCTCACGCCGGCTGTTTCCAGCACCGTCGCATGGAGGTCGCACAGGGAGACGAGGTTGGAGCGCCTGCCGCCGCCGGTGTGGCCGGCCGGCTTGATCAGGTACGGGATCCGCATGATCTCCTCGTACATGTGGATCGCCTTGTTCTCCAGCCCGGCGTGACATCCGTGCGAATCGCCGTGATCGGCGGCGAAGATGATGGTCGTCTCGTCGTACAGGCCGTTGCCTTGGAGGTAGGCCAGGAGCCGGCCTATCTGCTCGTCGATGCTCGACATGAATCCGTAGTAGTGCCTGAGCGCGGCCGCGAAGAACTCCCACGGCTTGTCGAAGCGGCGCCACACGTCGTGGATGGCGGGCTTGTCGATGAGGGGATCGGCGAAGTTCGGCCAGGGCGGAATGGCCAGGTCCCGATACGCGTCGAGGTGCAGGGTGGGCGCATGGAACGGCTCGTGCGGGCCCCAGAAATTGAGCTGGAAGTAGAACGGCCGGTCGCCTGATCGGAGTCGTTCGAGGTGGCCGATGGCGCGCTCGACGAGGAAGAACTCGTTGGTCGACTCCACGGGAGAGGTGACCTCGCCCCAGTGCGTGTGATTCGGGTGCGTATGCTCCCGGGGCTTCTGCTCGACGACGAATTCCAGCCCGTTGGATCGCAGGTACTCCCGGAACAGCGGGTAGTCGTACCCGCCGCCGCCGTGTCCGGGGAAGTCGTCGCCGACGAAGCCGCGGGTCGTGGGGAGGGCGTTGCCGCCGGTGAAGTACCAGTCCGGGAACGGGGCCGTATCGGTCCCGGGCTCGGTCCGGTCGAAGCCGAGATGCCACTTGCCGGTGTACCCGCAGCGGTAGCCGGCCGCGGCCAGGCGGCGGCTCAGGAGCTCCGGGGTGTCGGGCAGATCGTGGACGCGGCATCCGTAGCCGCGCGTGTTCGTCTGGATGCCGTGGTGCGAGGGCTGCAGCCCGGTCATCAGGCTCGCCCGGGCCGGGGAGCACACCGCACAGTTGGTGTAGCCGTTCTCGAACACGATGGCGTCGCGGGCGAAGCGGTCGAGGTGCGGCGTCCGGCAGAGGCCGTCCGGGTCGTAGCAGGAGAGCGTGTCCGCCCGCTGCTGGTCGGTGAGGATGAGAAGGATGTTCTCTCCGTTCACGAGCGATCGATTCTGCGGGGACGGCGGGGAGTCAGGCGGCCCCGGCCGCCGCCGCTCGTTCGCGCGTGGCCGCCGCGGGTACCTCCGGGGCGAACTGGTAGTCGGGCTCGCGTTTCTGCCGCTCGAGGATCCCGTCGATCTGCGTCCACGTCTCACGCAGGCCGCGGGTGCAGCGCGGCATGTCGTGCCGGATCAGCCGGTGCAGCCGGCCGAGCCGGTAGCACGGCACGGCGGCGTACATGTGGTGCTCGGTGTGGTAGTTCATGTGCCAGTAGAGGAACTGCAGCACCGGGCTCAGGTACATCGTGCGGCAGCACACCCGGAAGTCCGTGACCTCGTCCGTGAGGCCGATGTGCTGTGCCTCGTTGCAGAGCCGCTGCAGCCAGCCGCCGAACGCGCGCGGGAAGGTGATCACCAGCGGCACGACCCACAGGCCGTTCGCGAGTGCCGCGACGGCGATGGCCAGGTGCCCGAGCAGCACGATGCGGTCCCAGTTGCGCCGCAGCCGGCGCAGCTCGGGCTCGCTCGGCGGGAACAGGTCCGCGATCCAGGAGCCTTCCGGGCCGACGTAGCCCAGCGCGGTGCGCGCGTAGCCGTGCAGGACCGTGGGTATGTAGCGCAGGTCGACGATCCCCCACTTCCAGATGCCCTTGAGGTCGAAGCTGCGCGGGAACTCCACCTCGCGGTCGGCGGGAGGGTGCAGCGTGTACTTGTGGTGCGCGGTGTGGCTGGCCCAGAACACGTGATGGTTGTACCAGCCGAGGAACGCGTAGATCCGCAGAAACGCCCGGTTCAGCCATCGCGTCCGGAACACCGAGTCGTGGATCAGCTCGTGGAAACCGTTGACCAGAAAGTGCCAGAAGTGGCCGTTGACGAGCACCAGCACCGCCGTGACGTACCAGGGCCAGTGAAGGGAGGAGTAGATCGCCGCCCCCGACGCCGCCGCCAGCACGGCCAGGAAGCCCAGGGTCTGCGCGAACCCCAGCAGGTCGCTCCGCTGATTCAGCTTCGCAAGCTCGTCACGGGGGACCGGGCAACGGTACCAGGCGATGCGGCTACTCATGCGGCGGCACCATTATACCCCCGCCGGGGGAGAGGGAATCCATTGTCCACACCGGGAAGCCGCCGATGCTTGGCCCCACCAGCGGCGGATGCAATAGGCGTTGCGCCGGGCCACCTCCTCGCGCCGTCCGGCGCTCCATCCGCTCTCGATCACGGTGATCGGCCCGTCGTAACCGTGCCGCCTGCAGGCGGACAGGATCGCCGGCCAGTCCTGCACGCCGCGCGCGTCCGGCAGCGCGTTGATCCAGCCCTGCCCGTCATGCACGAGGAACGGCGGCTCGCCGCCCGCGGCATGCCGGAAGGAGTGCACGAGCACGTTGCGCGTGTGCGGCAGCAGCGACGGAATGCAGCCCAGGTAGTCTTCGCCCGCCATGTAGAGGTGCGCGGAGTCGTAGAGCAGGCCGTAGTTGCGGTGGCCGACCTCCGAGAGCAGGCGGCGCGTGCCGGCCACCGTCTGCAAGTCGGTGCCGACGTGGTTGTTGCCGGCCAGCGCGACGCCATGGGCCTGAGCGCGCTCCGCGGCCTCGCGCAGCCAAGCGGAATCCGAGCTGATCTTCAGCAGCCGGCATTCGAGGTCGGCGCAGAGCTCCAGGTAGCGGTCGAAGAACGCGTCCCGTTCGGCGCCGCCGGCAGGCAGTCCGCGCGCGGTCAGGCAGGTCACGGTCAGCCCCTCGCCACGGACGATGTCCGCCAGCTCCCGGCGGCGGGCCGGCGGGGCATCCGGCGTGATCTGGGTCCGGCGCAGCTCCACGCCGCCGTACCCGGCCGAGCGCGCGATCCGGCAGAACCGGGCGAACGACACCGACTGCGTCCGGTAGCGCTCCTCGAAGAGGAACCCGCTCAGCGCCAGCAGCACGGGGCTACGCCAGCGCCGCGCGCACCTCTGCGCCGAGCCGCTTGTAGGCGGTGTCGTCGTGCGCGTGCCCGTAGCGCCACGCGCCCCGCCAGCCGGTGTCCTGCCGAATGTCCAGCAGGTCGACGCAGATCGTGAAGCCCGCACCGTAGATGGCCAGCCCGAACGCGTCGCCCTGGGCGACGGCCGGGGCCATGTCCCACATCAGCCACGTCGGGATGCAGTGGTCGGGGTAGCTCGCCAGCCCCTCGTCCGCCTGCAGGTGCGTGTCGAGGATGAACGCGATCCGGTGCGCGGCGAGCTTCAGGATCTCCTCCCGGCGGTAGCCGGGCGCGTGGTCGTTCGCCGCCGCCAGGTCGTAGAAGGCGTCGAACTCCTCGCACGGGAACAGGTTGTCGTCGTACCTGGGGTGATACATCCTGGCCAGGACCGAGTCGATGAGCGTGTCGGCGCGCGGGACCGGCAGTGCCAGCGGCTCGAGCACGGCGATGATGATCTTGAAGGTCGTCTGGATGCCCCGTCCCCAGAAGCCGGTGCGCGGATCCTGCCGGGAGTACACCCAGCGCAGGCACTCCAGCAGCGGGTCGATCGGCGTGGTGCCGGCCAGGTGCCAGTCCGCGAGGCGCTTGACCATGCGGCCGACCCAACTCCAGTTCGGCTCGACGCTCTTGATCCAGGGCAGGACCCGCTCCGGCTCGTCCTGCTGCGGCCAGTCGGGCGGCGGCGGGATCTGCAACTGGTCGACGCCGTCCACGCCGTAGCCGCGCAGGCAGCCGTGCGAGTACTGGTTCAACGCCTCCTTGTGGGCGGCGGTCGGCGGCCACGGCTCGGCCGCGTCGTCCCAGTTCGGCGGCTTGTAGGCGAGCAGCGCCGGGTCCTCGTAGCTGCCCGGCGCCACCTGCAGCGACTCGATCCACTCCCGTCCCAGCCGCTGCTGCTCGGCGTCGAGCACGCGGTCCAGGAGGCCGGCCTCCTTGAGCTGTCCCAGGATGTAGTTGGTGGCGGCCACGTTCGCGCCGCGGACCGAGTCGACCGCCCAGCGCATCCGGAACGGCGCCTGCGGGTCGCGCACCCGGTCGGCCCAGCGCACGAAGCCGTCGTTCGCCGCGGTGAGCCGCTCCACGGCTGCCGCCCTCAGTTGATCCAGGTCCTGCTCCAGAAACGCCGTGTCCATGCCCGATAGACTACCCTGTACACAGCGGTGACCGGCATAGCGGGCGGAGATCCTCGCGGAGCGCCCATGCAGCGCGTGTCTCCGTGGCCGATCGGCATCGACGAGGTCGACGAGTTGCTGACCGAC
Source organism: Spirochaetia bacterium (assembly GCA_964291595.2). GTDB lineage: Bacteria > Spirochaetota > Spirochaetia > SZUA-6 > Bin103 > CATQHW01. Next base: position 457,476 of record OZ219914.1, read on the forward strand.
ATTCGCCCGTTGCGCGTGGCGGTGATCGGCGACTTCTGCCTCGACGTGTACCTGGTGCTCGACCCGGCCGCCGCCGAGATTTCCGTCGAGACCGGCCTGCCGACCCGGCCGGTTGCCGAGCAGCGCTACTCGCTCGGCGGTGCCGGCAACGTGGCGGCCAATCTCGCCGCACTCGGCTGTGCGGAGGTGCGCGCCTTCGGCGTGATCGGCGACGATCCGTTCGGTGCGGAGGTGGGACGGATCCTGCGGCGCACCGGGATCGATACTGACGGCGTCCTGACCCAGGGCGCGGAATGGGACACCTGTGCCTACACCAAGGTGCTGGAGTCGGGCAAAGCGGGGCAGCGCGAGTCCAACCGCATCGACTACGGCACCTTCAACCGGCTGCGGCCGGATACCGCGGACCGGCTCGTCGCGCGGCTCGCCGGCGCACTCGCGGACGGGCATGTCGATGCCGTGATCGTCAATCAGCAGGTGCGTCACGGCGTGCACGGCGATCGCCTGCGGCGCAGCCTGCGGGACGTGATCCGCCGGCACCCGGACCCCCCATGGGTGACCGACAGCCGGCACTTCGCGGACGACTTCGCGGGCACGGTACGGAAGCTCAACGAAGCCGAGGCCCTGGCCGCGGCAGGGGGTGCGCTCGACTCCGGCGACCGGCTCCGGTCTGCTCCGGCGGCCGCGCGAGAGCTGTTCCGGCGGTGGGGAACGCCGGTGTTCGTGACGCGCGGGGAGCGTGGCTGCCTGGCGTGCGACGGCGGCGGAGTGGTCGAGCTGCCGGCGCCGAAGATGCCGACCGACGTCGACCCGGTCGGCGCGGGCGACGCGTTCCTGGCCGGCCTTACCGCCGCTCTGGCGGCCGGCCGTGACCCTGGCGTGGCGGCCGCGTTCGCGGGACTGGCGGCCGGCGTGACCGTCACCAAGCTGCACCGCACGGGCACCGCCTCAGCGCGCGAAATAAGCGATCTGACGCGCAGGAAGGTTCAGTAGTGGTAGTCCGCCCATGCTTGCGGGGAGAACGCGATGGCTGCCGGGTCTTGCCGGCTCACCGCTGCTCCGCGATCTCCCCGTCGAGGTCGGCGTGCACGACGTTGCCCGCTTCAACGTCGGCGATGGCGGCGCGCAGGCGCTCCGCGTTCCGCGGTGAGCGCAGCAGGTGGAATGTCTCCATCGTCGCGTCGTACTCGGCCTTGGACAGCATGACTACCGGGGCGCCCGTCGTCCGTGTGATGACCACGGGCACGCGATCCTCGGTCACGCTGTCCATCAACGACTGGAGGTTCTGCCTCGCCTTGGTGTAGTTCGTGATCCGTTCAGCCGCCATGCGCGTGCGCCTCCTGAGCCACCGGCTCTAGGCACTGCGGAGGCCCTGCCTACCGTCCGCCGGAGGTCGCGCCGTCGGGAGGCAGCCGCCGCTTGCGCCGCATGCGCTCGTAGGACTCCGGCGTGCCGTCGTGGAACGAGCCGAACCACCGGTCGAACGGGACGCCCGTGGTGCCGTAGTTGCACTCGAAGTGGCGGTGGTGCAGGTAGTGGAAGTAGTTGTCGATCGAGAGCCGCGTGTCCGAGTCCTTCTTGAGCACGAGCTGGTCGAACCCGGCGTGCCCCACCGCAGGACCGATGGCGGGGCGCTGCATCAGGTACAGCATGTGGATCGGGTGGGACGGCACCACCAGCAGGATGATCCAGCGCGTGAAGTAGAGCAGGTGCTCGATCGGGTGCATGGACAGCCCCGACCAGGGGCCGACGTTGGTGTTGCGATGGTGCAGGTAGTGGGCGGCCTTGTAGAGCGGCTTCCAGTGCGTGATGCGGTGGACGACGTAGAAGTGGAAGTCCTGCCAGAAGGGCAGCACCAGGAAGAACGCGAAGTGCCACACGGGATTGGCGCGCAGTTCGGCGAACGGCAACAGGCCGTGGCCGTACGCCCACAACAGCAGCACCTCGTACAGCGTCCAGATGGTCGCGCCGCTGGCGATGCTCCAGAACATGTTGTCCCACGTCTGGTTGTTGAACAGGAACGCCTTGCTCTTCGTGCTCGGCCAGCGCTTGTTGTACTTGAAGCGCGTGCCCTGCGAGCGCCGCCAGTACAGGACCACGTGCCAGACGCCGGCGAGCACCAGCAGCATCACCACGTTGCGCGCGTACATCGGCAGGATCCAGTCGGCGCGCAACTGCGTGAAGGTCGCCAGGTCGGGAGCGCCCGGCTGCAGGAATCGCCAAGTGACCCAGGCCAGCCCGTAGTAGAAGGCCGCGCCGAACGGCCACAGGAATCCCGGAAACCCGATCAGGAAGCGCAGCAGTTTCGCAGGCTTCGGCGGCCAGACGAAGGGCTGGCCCGCCTGCAGCACCCTGGGGACCCACTCGCCTCTGGAGTCCCGCGTCGCCGCGCCGTCGTCGACGCGGGCGCTTGCCTCTTCCGGCGCCCGAACCTGAACGGTGTCAGCCATCGGCACACGATGGTCCGCATGCGCCAGGCTGTCAACGACGCGGGCGCCGGTGCCCGGCTCAGACGGCGAGGAACCCTCCGTCCACGGGAACGACGGCGCCGTGCACCATGTCGGCCAAGTCGCTGAGCAGCCAGGCCACGGCGTGCGCCACGTCCAGCGGCCGCGCGAACCGGCCGCGCGGAATGCGGGCCATCATCGGGTCCCGTCTGGCCGGGTCGCTCCACGCCAGGTCCGCCATCGGCGTCAACGTGACGGTGGGATTGACGGCGTTGACCCGGATGTCGTGCGGTCCCAGCTCCAGCGCCATCACGCGGGTGAGCTGGTCCAGGGCTCCCTTGGAGGCGCCGTAGGACGCGTGATCGGCCAGCCCCCGCATCGACGCCTGGCTCGACAGGTTGACGATCGCTCCTCCGCCGCGCGCGACCATGCCGCGTGCGATCACCTGGGTGACGATCAGGACGGCGCGAACGTTGACCGCCATCGTCGCATCGAAGGCCTCGACGGTCGTCTCCAGGAACGGCTGCGGAATGGAGATGCCGGCGTTGTTGACCAGCAGATCGGCATCCCCGGCCTGCTCGGCGGCCCGCCGGGCCTCCCGCGCATCGGTCAGGTCGGCGACGATCGTGCTGCAGCCCGTCTCCGCCTGGAGGATCTCCAGATCCTCCGCGGTGCGGCTGAGCGCCGTGACCTGCGCCCCGAGATGGCCGAGCAGCGCGGCGATCTCCCGCCCGATTCCCTTGCCGGCGCCGGTCACCAGCGCGCGCTTGCCGCGGAAGTCGATATTCATGGGGCTCATCTTCCCGGCCGTCATCCCGCGTCCAGGTCGATCTGCACCTTGACGCTGGTGGGCGGCATGGCGCACGCGTAGTCGAACGCGCGCACGCTCTCCGCGAACGAGAAGGTGTCGGTGAGCAGCGGCTTCACGTCGATGCGGCCGCCCGCCATCAGCGCCAGCGCCCGCGGGTAGACGTGGGCGTAGCGGAAGACGGTCTCGATGCGCGCCTCCTTGACCTGCGCCGCCACCACGTCGAAGGCGACCGGCGCTCCCGGCATGCCGATCAGGACCACCCGGCCGCCCGGAGCCAGCGGCTCGAGCATGCTCGCGGCCGCCGCCGGGCTTCCCGAGCACTCGAACACGATGTCGGCGCCCCAGCCGTCGGTGAGGCCGGCGGTCACCTCCGCCAGGTTCTCGTGCGCGGGGTCGACCGTGGTGACCGGACCGAGCGAGGCGGCCAGCTCCCGCTTGGGCTGCACGGGATCGGCGATGACGATGCGGCTGCACCCGCCGGCCAGCGCCGCCAGCGCCGTGACCATCCCGATCGGCCCGGCGCCGATCACCACCGCGACGTCGCCCGGCTGGATGCGGGCCTTGTTGGCGGCGTGCATGCCGACCGCCAGCGGCTCGACCATCGCCGCCTCGCCGAAGCCGACGTTGTCGGGAATCCGGAAGGTGAACGCCGCCGGGTGGACGACCGTGGGGCGGAGCACGCCGTGCACGGGCGGCGTCGCCCAGAAGCGCACCGCGGGATCGAGGTTGTAGAATCCGAGGCGGGAGGCCCGGCTCGCGGGGTCGGGGATGCCCGGCTCCATGGTCACGCGGTCGCCCGCCTGCAGGTGGCGCACTGCGGAGCCTACTTCGACCACGACGCCGGCGGCCTCGTGCCCGAGCACCATCGGCGCGTCCACCACGAACGGCCCGATACGCCCGTGCTGGTAGTAGTGCACGTCGCTGCCGCAGATCCCGACGGTGTCGATGGCGATGCGCACGTCGTCGGCCGCCAGCGGCTCGTCGAGGTCGATCTCGCGCAGGGCGAGTTGTCGTCTCCGCTCCAGCACCAGCGCTTGCATGGGGCCTCCTCCGCTCGCATGCAAGGATAGCATCGCACTCGATCGACATCCGTGGGAGTTGACGGCGGAGAGCCGGACCGTCACTGTGAGCGAATGAAGAACATCACAGTTTCTGTGGAAGAAGAGGTCTATCACAGGGCGCGGATGTGGGCTGCGGAGCGACGGACCTCGGTTTCGGCGATGGTGCGGCAGATGCTGGCAGACATCGCGGAAGAGGAGACTCCGTTCGAGCGGCTGCGCCGCGAGGAGCGCGAGCTGCGAAATCGCCTCAGGAGCCGCGGAGTCCGGTTCGCGGCATCCGACCGGCTGTCTCGCGATGCCCTGCACGATCGCCATGCGCTTCGTTGACACCAACGTTCTGCTCTACAGCGTGAGCACGCATCCGGCGGAAACGAACAAGGCCGCCGCCGCGGTCGACGTGCTGGGCTCCGAGGACCTCTGCCTGTCGGTGCAGGTGCTGCAGGAGTTCTACGTCCAGTCCACGCGGGTGACTCGTTCCGATCCCCTTTCCCACGATGACGCGGTCGCGTTCATCGAGACATGGCAGCGGTTCCGGGTGCAGGACATGTCGGTTGCGCTGATGAGGGCGGCGCTCGCGGCGACCAGGCGGTGGCGGGTGTCCTACTGGGATGCCGCGATCATCGAAGCGGCGAGGATGCTCGACTGTGACGAGCTGCTGACCGAGGATCTGAATGCCGGTCAGGCGTTCGACGGGGTGACGGTGGTCAATCCGTTCGTCCGGCCATGAGCGAGACGCTCTACAACGGCATCGTCCTGCCGCGGACGTGGCCGCCGCGCCACGTCGATCCGGGCTCGCGGCATCCGCTGCCGGTTCCGTACCTGGAGCACCCGCCCGCGGTGATACCGATCGACCTGGGCCGGCAGCTCTTCGTCGACGACTTCCTGATCTCGGAGACGACGCTGAAGCGCCGGTTCGGCCGGCCCGAGATCCACCCGAGCAGCCCGGTCCTGGTGCCGGCGACCCCGCACGAGCTGGACGGCGGGCAGTGTCCGACGGCGGCCCCCTTCAACGACGGCTTGTGGTACGACCCCGCCGACCGGCTGTACAAGCTGTGGTACCTGTCGGGCTGGATGTCGACGCCGGCCCTGGCGACGAGCGCCGACGGATTCGAGTGGGAGCGTCCGGAGCTGGACGTGGTACGCGGCACCAACCTCGTCTGGCCCACCAGTCCGACCTACGAGCGGGACGGCTGCGCCGTCTGGCTGGATCTGCACGCCGCCGATCCGGGGCAGCGCTACAAGATGTTCCAGTTCTATCGCGGCGGCGACCCCCGTGCGCGCCGCGGCGAGGAGGGTTGGCTGCAGACCTCGCCGGACGGCGTGCACTGGTCGAAGCCGGTGGTCACCACGCACGTCGGCGACAACACCTCGTTCTTCCACAATCCGTTTCGCACGAAGTGGTGCATGAGCGTGCGCCGCGGCTTCGAGGCGGTCGGCGCCGACGGGCGCACGTACTACCACCGCATGCGGGCCTACACCGAGTCCGACGACTTCCTCGACGGAGCGGTCTGGAACCGCGACCGCGACGAGGTCTTGTGGCAGCGCGCGGATCGCGCCGACCTGCCGGATCCCACGCGGCCGGACCATCCCGTGGCCCTCTACGACCTGAACGTGACCCCGTACGAGAGCCTCCTGCTCGGCCTCTTTGCCATCTTCCGCGGTCCGGAGAACGACATCTGCATGGCGGAAGGCGTCCCGAAGCTGATGGACCTGGAGCTGGGCTACAGCCGCGACGGGTTCCACTTCAGCCGGCCGGACCGCACCCCGTTCCTGGCCTCGTCACGCCGGACCGGGGACTGGAACCGCGCCTACCTGCACGCCGCGGGCGGGCTCTGCGTGGTGGTCGGCGACGAGCTGCGCTTCTACTTCGCCGGCTTCTCGGGCTCATCGCCGACCCTCGGACCGGGGCAGGCGGGCGACCGCGGCATCAACCGGTACCGCATGTACTCCGGGGCTTCCACCGGGCTGGCCACGTTGCGCCGCGACGGCTTCGCGGCGATGACGGCCGGCGACGAGCCGGGATCGCTGACCACCCGTCCGCTCTCGTTCAGCGGCGCGCACCTGTTCGTCAACGCCGCCTGTGCGGACGGGGAGTTGCGGGTCGAGGCTTTGGACGAGAGAGGAGCCGCGGTGCCCGGACACTCGGCCGCCGACTGCGTGCCGCTGGCCGGCGACTCGACCCGACACCGGATGGCGTGGCGGGGTGACGCGAGTCTGGCGCGGCTCGCCGGCCGGCCAGTGAGCTTCCGGTTTCATCTGTGCCGGGGAGCACTGTCCGCCTTCTGGGTGTCCGGGAGCCTTCGGGGCGAAAGCTCGGGCTACGTCGCCGCCGGCGGACCGGGCTTCGACGGACCTGCCGATACGGTCTGATTGACGAAGCGCCGCGAACCGGGCACCGTCGCGGCATGGCAACGGAAACACTGGTCAGCGCGGCGCCGAACGGCTCCGCCGTCGGCCCGGCTCCGCTCGCTCAGGCCGACGTCGACTTCTTTCACGAGAACGGCTTTCTGCGCATACCGTCCGTGTTCACGCCCGAGGAGAGCCAGGCGCAGGCGGACGATCTGGACCGCCTGGCCCACGACTGGGCGACCGTCGACCGGCGCTGGCCGGGGCCCTGGCGCAAGGTCTACATGGACGACGAGGAGGAGAAGGAGGCCAAGCTCGAAGCCATGCACGAGCTGCACTTCTACTCCCGGGCGTGGCTGGACGCGGTGACCAGTCCCAGGCTGATCGCATCCCTGGTGCCGCTCCTCGGTCCGGACATCGAGCTGCACCACTCGGTCATGCACACCAAGCCGCCCGGCGGGCAGGTGTTTCCCATGCACCAGGACCATCCGTTCTACCCGCACGACGACGGGCGCTACCTGGACGTGCTGGTCCACCTGGACGACACCTGTCACGAGAACGGGGAGATCCGCTTCCTGGCCGGCTCGCACAAGCTGGGCCCGCTGGAGCACATCCGCGGCACGGAGGACGAGCCCTCGGCGCCGCACCTGCCGACCGGCGAGTACCGGCTGGCGGACTCGGTCGCGGTGCCGGCCCGGCGGGGCGACATCGTCGTGTTCAGCTACTACACCATCCACGGCTCCTACATCAACGGGACGGACCGGTCGCGGCGCATGGTCCGCGTCGGCTACCGGCACCCGCATAACGCGGTGAGCGACGGTTCGGCCGGCAAGCCCGGCCTCATGGTGTCCGGCTACCGCGAGCGCCGCGGCGACGAAACGCTGCTCTTCTAGGGGAGGCCCGATGGTGTTGACTCAGGAACAGATCGACTCCTACCAGGCCAACGGCTACCTCGGGATCGAAGGCGTCATTCCTTCGCGGGTGGTCGCGGATCTCCAGCGCGTCACCGACGAGTTCGTCGAACGGTCGCGCGAGGTGACCGAGCATACCGATGTCTTCGACCTGGAACCGGGACACTCCCGCGACCACCCGAAGCTTCGCCGCCTGAAGCGCCCGATCGTCCAGCACGAGATCTACCGTGAAGCGCTCCACAACGACGACATCCTCACCATGGTCTCGCAGCTCATCGGCCACGGCCTGCGGTGCAACGGTGACAAGCTCAACCTGAAGCTCCCGGAGGTCGGGAGCCCGGTCGAGTGGCACCAGGACTGGGCGTTCTATCCGCACACCAACGACGACCTGCTGGCCGTCGGCATCTGCATCGACGACATGACGGTCGAGAACGGAGCACTCCTGGTGCTTCCCGGATCGCACCGGGGTCCGGTGTACGACCACCACATCGAAGCCGGTTTCTGCGGCGCCATCACCGATCCGGCCTTTTCGGACGAGGACGCCGTCCCCGTCGAGCTCGCGGCCGGCGGCATCTCCATTCACCACGTGCGGACCGTCCACGGCTCAACGCCGAACCGGTCCGGGAAGCCGCGCCGCCTGCTTTTGTTCCAATACTGCGCGATCGACGCCTGGCCGCTGATCCACTTCACGGACTGGGATGCATTCAACGGGACCGTCATCCGCGGAGAGCCGACGAACGTGCCGCGCGTCGAACCCGTGCCGGTCCGCATGCCCCTGCCGGAAGCGCTCCGGTCGGACGTCATCTACGAGCTGCAGACGGCCATGAAGGAACGCAAGCTCGCCTGATCGGCTGTCTCGAACAGCCGGTACTCAGACGTATCTGCCACGTCTCTCCTTGCCGTCATCCAGACCGCGACCGATGCTCTCGTTCAAGGGCTGGTTCCCGCGGATGTAGTGGCTGGGGGTCCTGGTGGACTCGTACTGCGCGGTCGGGTCGGCGTTCCTGACGGCGTCGGGGATCGCCCCCGTCCACCAACTCGGCGGCTCCGGGAACGAGAGCACGTCGTGCCAGGCCAGCAGCAGGGTGCGGCGGCGGTCGCTCCGGTTGGGCCACGCGGCATGCAGCAGGCGGGCGTCGGCGATCAGCAGGTCGCCCGCCCCCAGCGGGACGTCCACGGCATCGGGGTAGTCGGCGAAGGCGGGATGGGACAGGTCCTCCAGGGCCTGCAGCTCCTCGCCGTGGGCATCGGGCAGGATGTCGTGCAGCCGGTGGCGGGCGCGGTGACTGCCGGGGATGACGCGAAGGCAGCCGTTCTCCCGCGTGGTGTCGACCAAGTAGTAGGAGAGGAAGACCCGCGTCGGCCAGGGAGTGGCGGCCCGCGGGCTGTGCCACTGCATGAAGTCCTGGTGCCAGTAGAGCGGCGGCCCGTGGGCAGGCTTGGAGAGGATGATGACCACCTCGTCCGATCGGAGGTTCTCCAGCCCGATCTGCCGGCACACCGCCCGCTGCGCCGGCAGGTCGATCGTCCGCGCGGCCATCGGGTCCGGGAAGCGCTGAGGGTCGTCCTCCGCCTCCTGCCGCCGCTCCGGCGCCATGGCCGACCAGCCGCGTTCGGTGTACGCGAACAGGTCGCTGCCCTGGTAGCGGATCTCGTAGCGCATGTGCGTGCGGGCGAAGATGCCGTCCGACCACGCGCGCAACTCTTCCACCAGCTCCGCCGGCATCACGTTCGGAACTGAAGTGTAGCCGCGCTGCACCAGCTCTTCTCGCTTGGCCAGGGCGTCAGCAGGGGACAGGATCACCGCGCCCATCCTATCGTCTCAGCCATGATCCCTCACGCGCCGTGTCGCCCGTGAGCTCCCCGAAGGACAGCGAACCCAGGTTCCTCACGGACGACCAGGTGCGGCGGTTCATCGTCGACGGGTATCTGGTGCGGCAGGTGGATGAGCTCGACCCCAGCTTTCACCAGGAGCTCTATCGTCGTGCGCGCGAGCGCAGGCCGGGCAGCCTGCTGAGCGACCAGGTCGACGCCCGCATGCCGGAGCTCCGTGCGGTGCTGAACGGCCCCACCGTACACGGGGCGCTGCAGAGCATCCTGGGACCGGGCTACCTGCGGCATCCCCATGCCGGGGCAACGGTCGACCGGGAGGAGCCGCCCGCGTCACCGCCGTTCGATCAGGGCTGGCACCGCGACAGTTACTGGGGCGTCCAGCGCGTCCGTCACCACCGGCCCCGCTGGTTGCTGTGCATGTACTACCCGACCGCCATCGAGCTGGCGATGGGGCCGACCGCGATCGCACCCGGATCGCAGTACTACTCGCTTCCCGCGGACGGCGACGGCAGCGCCCGCCCGACGGAGCCACCGGTCCGCCACGACCTGATCGACGATCCGCAGCGTCTCATGCAGGGCGATGATCTTGCCGCCCGCGACCGGCTGCTGCGAGCGGCCATCGAGTCGATCGACCCGGCGATGCGCGAGGTGCCTATGACGGTGGAAGCCGGCAGCGTCGCCTTCTTTCACTACGACATCTACCACCGGCGGATGCGCCGCGCTGCGGGAGGCGCCGGAGCGCCGCGGGTCATGTTCAAGTTCCTCTACACGGCCGGGCAGGCCCGGACCAGCCCCTCGTGGGATCACCGCAATGGCGTCACGCCGTGGGCGAACGGACACGACGCCGTTCCTCACGCGCTGACCAGGTCGATCTGGTCGTTCATGCTGGGCGAGAGCGAACCTCCGACAAGCCCGCCCAACGCCGGCAGCTCCGCCCCCTCGGCGCCGGTCAGCAGGACGATCGACGCACTGCTTGGCGGCCGGAGGGAAGCCGCGCGCATGGCCGCAGCCTACGAGCTGGCGCAGGCGGCGCGCGGGGGAAGCACGGAGTCGGTAGCCGGGCTCATCCGGGCGCTGCGCCACGGCGAGGCGTCCCAGCGCGCCGCCATGCACGGACTGACCGCCGCAGGAGACGCTGCGGTCGAGCCGCTCGTCGCTACTCTGGCCGAGCCCGGCGTCGATGATCACGTGGCGTGCTGCGCGGTCCACGCGCTCGGCGAGGCAGCCGGGGAGCCGTCGCTGGCGCTGGTGGACGCGGTCGGGACGGTCATGGATCGGGTCGCCGGCGAGATCGCCAACGCGGTCCGAGGCTTGGACGGGTGGCCGGCCGGCGGCGGAGGCCACCCGCCCGCCAGCGGATTCGGCCGTTTCTCGCCGAACCCGAAGGAGCGCCAGGCGTGGACGCCGAAACTGCTGCACGCCACCTGTGTCCAGGCGCTCGGGTTGATGGGTCAGCGCGCCGCCGCGAAGCCGGGCAGTCACGCCGTCCTTGGCGCGATCATCGCGCGCTGCGTGGCGTGCCTGGATGCGCCGGAACCGGGCGGGGGCAACCCCGACTATGAGGAAGACTCGACGCTGGGTCGTGGTCTCATGTCTCGGCAGAACGCCGCGCTGGCACTGCGCATGCTCGGCCCCGCGAGCCAGGGCATCGACGGCCGGCTGCGCCGGACCGCGGCCGACGCGTTCCGGCGCGCCCTGACCGACGCGGATCGCTTCGTGCCGGGCTACTGCCGCGACGCCCTGGCCGCCTGGCAGACCGGGAGCGTGCCCGAGTCCGATTGACAATGGCGTCCGATTGACAACGGCCGTCGAATGGAGCCCCATGCGGTGTGGGCCGATACCTCGCCATCGATCTTGGCTCCACCAGCCTGACCGCGCTGGCGCTGGACACCGGGCGGCGGGCACCGGTGGCGGTCGAGTCGGCCGCGAACGGGCGCGAGACGACCTCCGCCGCCGACCGCCGCAGAGGACGCTCGGAGTGGGACCTGGACGGCATGGTCGCCGACGCCGTCGGCCTGGCGCGTCGCGTGGTCGAGCGGGCCGGCGACGGAGCGGGCTTCGACGCCATCGGCGTGACCGGCCAGCAGCACGGCTGCCAGGTGCTCGGCGCCGGCGGGCGGCCGGCGGGTCCGCACATCAATTGGCAGGACCGGCGGGCGGGCGAGCCGTCGAGCGCCGCCGCCGATGCCCCCACGTACATCGATCTGGTTGCCGAGCGCGGCGGGGCGCGCCGGGAGGGCAGGAGCCTGCCGCGCTTCGAGCAGACCGGTTGCCCGCTTGACCCGAAACACACCGCCGCCCTGCTGTTCCGGCTGTGCGCCGACGGCGCCCTCGCGGACGGGGCGCGTGCCGCGACGGCCCCGGACTACCTGGTCCGCTGCCTCACCGGCGGCGCGCATGCCCTGGACCCCACCATCGCCCACGGGTGGGGCGTCTACGACGTGTTCGCCGGCGACTGGGACCGCGAGCTGGTCGCCGCGCTCGGGCTCGCGGAGTCGCTGTTGCCGCCGCTTGCCGGTGCGGCGCGGATCGCGGGTCCACTGGCGGCGCCGGTCGCGTCCCGGATCGGCCTTCCGTCCGGCACGCCGGTCGCCGTCGCGTCGGGCGATCACCAGTGCTCGTTCGCCGGGTCGGTCGCCCGCCACGCCGAATCGGTGGCGGTGAACGTCGGCACCGGCGGTCAGATGAGCGTATTCGTCGGCGAGCCGGTCGAGCCGGGCTGGCTGGAGCTTCGCCCGTTCATGCAGACGGGCTACCTGCTGGCCTCGGTGGGCCGGGTGGGCGGCCGCAACTTCCGCTACCTGCGGGAGTTCATGTCCCAGGCCGCGACCGTCGGCGCGTCGGGAGCGGGCGCCGACCCGGACACCGTGTACGAGCGCCTGGTGGCCGCGGCCGAGGCGGCCGGCGAGGACGCCGGCGGCGTGCGCTGCGTTCCGCTGTTCGACGGGACGCCGGCGGACACCGGCGAACGCGCCCACTTCGACGGCCTCACCGCCACCAACTTCACGCCGGGCAACCTGGCACGAGCACTGCTGAACGGGATGGCCCGCGAGCTGCATGACGCCCACCGCGAGGCGCTGGCGCTCGGCGCCGGAGAGAGGACCGTCCTGGTCGGCTCCGGGAACGGCCTGCGCCTCAACCCCGTGCTCCGCGGGGAGTTGGCTCGCCTGTTCGGTCACCCGCCGGTCATCGGCACCCTCACCGAAGAGGCGGCGGTCGGCGCGGCCCTGTGCGCCGCGGTAGCCACGGGCGAGCACGCCACGGTCAGCGAGGCGAGCGCTGCGCTCCTCGGTTCACCATAGATCAGATCAGACCCGTCTGACGGCGGCTTCGGCTACCGCCAACGCTATCTGGATCTTGCCCCATGACGCGATCTAACGCTGGACGCCGCAGTTCATACGTCGTCTGCATCGACAATACCGACTACGTGGCTTCGCTCGAGAAACACAAGATCTATCGCACCATTCACGACGCTGCAGCACGGGCTGATGGGGACATTCGGATCGTCGACGAGAGTGGCGAGGACTATCTTTATTCGGCGGACCGATTCGTAGGCATCGCTGTGTCAGCGGAGTTGGAGAAGTCACTAACGGTTGGTTGAAGCGCGGGCTGCGGTCCATCTCTACTGCAGTCAACCAAGGGGTTTCGAGTACTCGCCAGCCGAGACCGTGTCCTGGACGTCGCAGCGGAACACCCAGGTGCCCTCGCTCACGTAGTGGACGGCGAACGCCAGCCGGTCGCGGTCGGCCGACGTGTTGGCGTAGGAGCCATGGACGGTCATGCCCGTGAAGAACACCCCCGATCCGCGCGGGACCGTCAGGCGGCGGATGTCCAGCGAGTCGACGTCGTCGACCTCGAACGAGTACATCTCCTGGATCCATTCCCTGCCGTCGCGGTCGCGCATCTCGTAGTTCTTCCGCCAGCTTCGGTGCTCGGGGGAGGCCGCCTGGTGGGTGTAAGCAGGTCGGGGACGACCAGGAAGCCGTGCCGGCGGTAGTGCGCGGTCTGATCGCTTGCGAGTTCGATCATCGGTGGAACCTCCTCATCGGGTGCGGGCTCATCGGGTGTCGGGCTGCCAGATCGGGTTCGCGCGCGCCTCGAAGAACCCGTGGTTGGTCGGCTTCAGCTTCCAGATCTCCACGCTGCGGAATGTCGTCGGAGCCACCTTGTGGTTGCGGCCGAAGACGTATCCGCGCAACTGGTTGCCGGCTTCGCGGTACCCCATGAAAACGCTCAGCGCGGCCTGGCGGCCGTTGGCGAACACTTCCACCAGGTACTTGTCCACGAAGATGCTCAGCTCCAGGTCCTCGCCCGCCGGCAGGTCGGCGACGGCGAAGGGCGCCTCCGTGTCGCCGACGCACAGCGTGCCGGTTTCCGGCCGCAGCAGGATCAGGAGGCCGGAGTCGCCGTCGTCGGCGAACAGACGGACCCCGAAGCGCTTCCGCTCCGACTGCGCGCGGTCGACGGTGATGCGGATCTCGAACGCGTCGCCGTCCAGGTCGGCGATGCGCTCGCTCGCGTGGTCCGGAGCGTCCCGGCCGGGCGGGGTGATGGTGACGCCGCGGATCGTGACCGGGTCGTGGCGCAGCGAGTGAAGCTCCGTGAGCGGCTCGATGCGCAGGCTGCCGTCGTCGTGCAGGCTGAGCTCGCGGGGCAGGGACTGCACCGTGCGGAGGTTGATCGCGGGGTCGGCGGTCGCCAGCCACGCCCACATCACCCGCCTGCCGTCCGCCGTCAGCACGCTCTCCGGCGCGAAGAAGTCGCGGTAGACCGGATCGGCCAGCGACTGGCCGGCGCGCCGCCAGTTCATGCGCCCGTGCCGCTCCGGCACGAACTGCTCGGCATCGGCGTCCCAGTCACCGAGGTAGTACCGGCAGCCGAGCTGGTGGCTGATGCAGAGCAGCATCCACCGGTCGCCGAGCGGGAACAGGTTGGCGCAGGAGGTGTCCTCTCCCAGGGCGACGTCCGGCAGCTCGCGCTGCATGAGCGGGCCCACGTAGGTCCAGTCGGTCAGGTCCGTGGACTTGCACAGCTCCAGGTTGTCGCCGGCCGAGTAGACGTAGTAGGTGCCGTCGACCTGGAACAGGTCCGGGTCGCCGAGCAGCCGCACGTCCTTGCCGGCGGGGACGCCCCGCGGCACGACGGCGTACGGTGTCTGCCACGAGCTCAGGTCGTTGTCGTCCGCGACCGCGATGAACGTGTTGCCCGGCTCGCACACGCCGCAGTAGATGGCCGCCGGCCTCCCCTCCCTGGTGATGAACCCCGTGCCGCTGAACATCCCGTGCCCGGTGAAGGAGGGCTGCAGCTTCGTGGTCTGCCACGTCCAGTGCAGCAGGTCCGGGCTGGTGACGTGGATGAACGAGAACGACGCCTGGCCGTGACACGGGCGCGCCGGCGCGCCGTGCCAGGGGTGGCGCAGGATGTAGTGCAGGTGGTAGGTGCCGTCCAGGTGGTAGGCGGGGTTGGGATCCCCCGGGGCGCTTTCGTCCCCCGGGTGCATGAGATGGTAGTTGAGCGCCAGGTCGTCGGTCACGATGGCCATGTATCACTCCTGATTGGGGTAACAATTCTGATTGACGTCAGCCGGCATGGATGCCCGTGGCGTCCGCGACGACCGGTATCGGGTCGGAAACCTGTCCGTTCCGGCCGTCACGCACGGTACCGAGCAGATACCAGCCGCCCTGCCAGCGTACCAGACGGCTGGCGTACGGCCTTCCGCTCTCCCTCGCCGGCAGAATCTCGCCGGTGCCATGCAGGGTGAACGGTCCGGTCGGGGACGAGCCGACCATCGCGTAGTCGGCGTCGCGGAAGCGGTGGCCGGGGAACCTTCGCTTGAACGCCGGCAGCAGCCAGCCGGCGGGCGCGCAGCAGACCAGGTAATAGCGGCCGCCGATCCGGTAGACCTGCGGGACCTCGATCTCGGAGGCGATCGGCTCCACCTGCAGAGGCGGCCGCACCTCCCAACTCAGCATGTCGTCACTGACCGCCAGGCCGACCGTGCCGCGGCGGCTCCGGTCCCGGGCCTTGCTGCGCGCGCAGACGTACTGGTAGATGCGGTCGCCCTCGACGAAGAGATACGGGTCGCGCCACTGGCCGAAGGCGGATCGCGCGGGGCCCAGCCGCTCGTAGTAACGCGGGTCGCGCTGGTTGACCGGCCCGGTGCCGTGCTTGTGCCACCGGAACAGGTCATCGGAGACGGCGATGCCGACGCGGTGCACCTTGCGGGTCGGCGGGTTCTCGCCCCGGCGGATGGCGCTGTAGGCCATCCAGAACCGGCCGTGATGCTCGACTACGCAGCCGGTCGACAGCGTCTGGCTGTCCCAGGCGCCGGAGCGTCCTCGACGCAGGGCCAGGCCGACATAGCGCCAGCTCCGCAGGTCCTCGCTTACCGCGTGGCCGATGTCCCAGTGCCAACTCGGTTGCGGCTCCGGCGACGTGCAGAAAAAGCAGTGAGCTGTCCCGTCGTGAACCACGAACCAGCAATCGCCGATGGTGTGTCCGGGCAGTGAGAACATGGTTCGAGACGGGCCGTCATGGTACCATCCATCGGCACCATGGGACGGGAATTGTGACGATTCCGGTCCTCGACCCCGAGGACCTCCGGGGCTACGCCGCTCGCGATTGGGGGGCCGCCGAACGGCTGGCTCGAAAACACCGGGCCACCCTGCCGGTGGACCGCAAGGTCCGGCTCGCCATCGCCCTCTACGAAGCGGCTCGGGGTACCAGGCCCGGCTGGCCGGACGAAGCGACTCGCCGCGACGATCTGGCCGCCCATCGGCGCGTCCGCGCGCTCCTCGACCGTGCGGCACATGTCGGCGCTCGCTGACACGTTGCGTGCGCTGGCTCGCGTGCTCGACGGGCAGGGCGTGCCGTGGTTCGTGTTCGGGGCTCAGGCCGTGAGCGTGCGAGGCGCGCCTCGGGCGACGCAGGACGTCGACGTCACGGTTGACGTGGAGCGCCCCCGCCTTCCGGATCTCATCCGCGTGCTCGAATCGGAGGGTTTGCGCCATCGCTTTCCGGATATCGCCGGAAAGCTCCTGGCCGAGGGCGCGGTCATCCCCCTCGTGCACCCATCGGGAATGGAGGTCGACCTCGTGCTCTCCGGATCCGGACTGGAGGCGCTGGCGCTCGGCCGCGCGACGCGCGAAGCGATCGATGGCGTCGCCGTGCCCGTCGCGCATGCCACCGACCTGGTCGTCATGAAGGTGCTGGCCGGTCGCGGCAAGGACCTGGAAGATCTTCGTTCGCTGCTCGCGAGCGGCGATGTCGACCTGGATCAGGCCAGGGATCTGCTGGAGCAGTTGGAGCGCGCTCTCGGGCAGTCGGACCTGCTGCCGTTGCTCGATGAGGCGATAGGCGATATCAGCCGATAACGGTCGCGGCTGCCAACGATGGCCGAGGAGTCGGGACGGCGCGGTCAGGAGAGCGGGGCGGTCGTTTCCGAGCCGGCGGAGAGGCTGAGCTCGTGCCACCGGCGGCTCCCCGCCTGGCGCCAGCGGCAGGCGAGGGAGTCCGCGGCACCGTTGTAGAAGCGCACCGCGTCGTCGGACACCAGGGAGAGCAGGCCGGCCGGCGCATCGGCCAGCTCGATGCGGGGCGTCAGGGCGCCCATCCGGTCGCAGGTTCCCAGCAGCAGCGGGCCGTAGCAGCCGGTCACGGCGCCGGTGCCCCAGTTGCGGCCGTGGCCGGCGGCGACCGAACAGACGGCGCCGCCCATGTCGGCGTGCTCGCGGCCGCCGCGCAGCACCCGGCGGGCCATCGCCAGCTTGCGCGCCGCGGTGTCGAGGGCGCGCGCCGCGTAGCCGGCGTCTCCGGTCACCTGGTAGGCCAGCGTCAGGGCGGCGGTACACGGCTCGCGGGTGGGACGGGTGATGCCGTCTTCGTGCCACTCCGCCCAGTGGAGCATGTCCTTGCGCCGGCCGACGCCCGGTACGCTTCGGCGCTGCTCCTCGGGGAAGACCATCGCCAACGGGCGTGGCGACGGTGGGGCGAAGCGCTCGAACTGCGTGCGGATGGCGCCGTCCAGGGAACGGTCGCCGAAGGTCTGGCGGTAGTAGGACAGCGCGGCGGCTGCGGGGTCGGCGTACGGGTCGGCCAGCTCGGCAACCAGCGGCTCCGCCAGGCGGCGGGCGGCGGCGCGGTACCGGTCGGCGCGGGATGCCTGGTAGAGGTCTCCCAGCGCGTAGATCGCGCCGGAGGCGAGCAGGTTCTCCAACCCGGCCAGTGGGTCTCCGGCCACGTGGTGGCTCGCCCCCGCCGCGGACGCGATCGGCTGGCCGGCGACCTCTGCTTCGTGGACGGGCTTGCCGTCCTGGGTCCACAACAACGGGAAGCGGTCCCCCACTGCAGCGATGCGGCGCGCCCACACGGTGCCGTAGCGGTCGGCCCACTCCAGGTAGCGGGACTCGCCGGACACGCGCCAGGCGGCGAGCGCGAGATGCAGGAAGCGGCAGTGCTCGGCCAGCTCGAAGGCGAAGCGGGGATCGTCCCCCACCACCCGCGAACCGATGTGGAAGGACCGGAAGCAGCCGCGCCGGTCGTCGAACCAGTCCGGCACGTCCGCGCACCAATTCCCGACGTGCTCGGCGGCGTCCAGCAGCAGCCGCGCGGCGATCCCGTCCTGCGGGAACAGAGCCAGGTAGCGCGGCAGGAACAGGATGAACGGCTCGGTGCCGTGGTGGGCCTCCGCCTCCGGCTCGTAGCCGTGGAAGCAACTCGTTTCGACCCACGCGGCGAGCGCGGCCAGCAGCTCGCGAAACCGGTCGGCGATCGCCGGCTCGCGGGTGACCAGGTAGTGCGCGAACCACGCCAGGGCGTAGTTGGCCTCGTCCTCCCCGCCGCCGTTGGGGCCGGGACCGTCGTTGCGCACGCTCTGCGCCAGCCACGCCGACAGCTCGGCGCGCAACGCCGACGAGGCGGCAAAGCAGGCCCGCAGGTCCGAAGAGCGGTTCAAGGGATCTGCGTACGGAGCATGACTCATCGTGGTGGGATGGTGGCGCTCAGTCCTTCATCAGTCGCCGCAAGAGGATGTCCTCGACATTGCGCCTCCCGTCGATCACGGCCAGCACGTACAGGTAGTCCCGGTCGGAACGACAGATCAGGCGCCAGGGACTGAGAATCATCTCCCGATACCGGTACACGCCGTGTCTTTCGAGCTCGGGCACCACCCTCCCGAGGCCGGGTGACACCGCAAGTCTGCTGAACGCCTGATCGACACGATCGAGGAACCGGCCTGCACGGGTGCGGGAGTCCGTCGCAAGACGGTCGACGATGTCGTGGACGTCACCCGCCGCGGGGCTCGCCCACGTGACGCGACTCACGTCGAGTTCAGGCGATTGCGTAGCTCGGACATCAGATCGGAGTGGGGTTTCACATCATCGAGCTCTACGGACCGTTCGCTCTGGGAGAGCAGCTTCAGAATGCCCAGGGCGTCCACCATCTCCTGGTAGCTGCGCGGGTCCACGAGCACGCCCGTCGCCTCGCCTCACTGAGTGATGACGATCGGATTGTGGGTCTCGTTGATCTGTCGGAGCATCTCCGCCGCGTGACTCTTGACGTGAGATATCGGCCGAATGGATGTCTCCAGGTTCATCGGACACCTCCAGTACGATAACCGTACCAAAAAAAGACTGTCGTCGACTAGAGCTCGGCCAGGTAGACCTGCGGGAAGCCGCCGGCGTCGGAGGTGTAGCTCACGTAGCGTTCGGAGGGACTGAAGGCCGGGTGCGGGTGCGACCACTGCGGACCGTAGACGGTGTCCGTGGGCGACTCCATCCAGCTCAGCGGCCCGTCCGCGTCCACGTGCTCGCCCGCTTCGCGAGTCGCCCGCGCGAAGTCCTCTGCCAACGCGTAGCGCGAGGTCGCCCACTGCGTGCCGCCGTTGGAGCTGTGCGGGTGGCAGAGCACTCGCCACCGGCCGGTGGCCACCTCCACGACCAGCAGCCCCCGGTCGGGATGGTTGGTGTCGCAGACGATGCGTGTCCCGGTCCGGTTGGGGGCGATGTGCCACGCGTTGAGCTCCGCGATCGTGTCGACCTGTCCCGAGTCCCAGCACAGGCGGCGCAGCGCCCGCGGCCATTCCACGAACACCAGGTCCTGCGAGTTGCCGAGGAAGGTCTCGTGCACGACGAACTCCTCGTTGCCGTGCTCGTACAGGCATTCGAGCCCGGTGCCGTCGCGGCGGACCCGGAACATGCGCGGCGCCGGGTCGCCGGCGAACTCGATCCAGTCGGCGTCGGCCGGGTGGAACTGCGGATGGATCACCGTGCGTGGGAACTCCAGGGCAACCTGCCCGCCCGCCCCCGACGTGGCGGCGACCAGGAGCCCGTTGCGCCCGTCGCGCTTCATGGCCGTCACCACCCACTGGCCGTCCGCGGATACGCTGCACTCGGCGAGCTGCGCGCCCGGCAGCCGGTGGATGACGCGGCGCGAGAGGTCGCGGCGGCTCACCGCCTCGATGACGCCGGCCGGCTCGGCGCCTCCTTCGCCGCGGGTGTAGAGCACCTCGCTCCCATCCGCGGCGATGACCGCGGAGTAGGGGTGCAGGCCCTCGACGTCGGTGAGCCGGCGGATCGGTCCGTCCAGCAACTCCACCTCGTAGAGCTGCGGCGCGCCTCCGCGATAGGAGGTGAACAGCACGTGCCGCTCGTCGGGCGTGAACGCGCTGGTCAGAAAGAACGGCGCGTGGTTGATGCAGGCGGCGGCGGTAAGCTGGTGGATGGTGGTCCCGGTGACCGGATCCGTGCCGCACCGGTACTCGCGGGGCAGCGCCTGACCGACCGGGGGTGTCACGGACGGAGGGTAGCGGAGGCCGGGTACGGTGTCGATGAAGCCGGTTTGATTGCGGCATGGGGCGGCGCTAAGCTGCCGAAGGAACAGGCGATGGCGACGCGAGACGAGGTGCGAAGCGTGCTCCGCTGCGAACCGGCTCCCGTCGGCGGCCGGCGGCCGCTGTTTCTGCCGGCCGTCTACGAGCACAAGGCGTTCTTCCTGGACGACACGCCGTCGCGGGTGTCACGGGACGCGGACCTGCTGGCTCGCGCCGTGCTGTCCGAGTACGCCGCCCTGCAGCCGGACGCGCTCACCATCGGGCTGGACGTGTACAACCTGGAGGCGGAAGCCGCCGGCTGCCGGGTCACCTTCTACGAGGGCGACGACACCAGCATCCCCGGCATCCGCCCCGGCGACCACGTCGTGGACGCCTCCACGGACTTCGCGAGCCGCCCCGTCCCCAACCCGCTGCGCGACGGACGCATGCCGGTCAACATCGAGGCGACGCGCCGGGTGGTCGCGGAGCTGGGCGAGGACGTCTGGATCCGCGGCGCCCTGTCGGGACCGTTCTCGCTGGCGATCAGCCTGATGGGGGCGGAGGACTTCTTCCTGTGCTGCTGGGACAACCCCGACGCCTCCAAGCGGCTGCTGGAGTACTGCACGGCCATCATCAAGGAGTTCGGAGCCGCCTACATCGACGCCGGCGCCGAGGTGATCCTGTTCGATTCGCAGGCATCACCGGACCTGCTGTCTCCGAAGATGTACCGGGAGTACGTTCTGCCGTTCACGCGGTCGATCGTCGAGCACTTCCAGGAGCTCGGCGTGAGAGACGTGCCGCTCATCATCGGCGGCAACACCACGCGCATCATCGACGAGCTGCTTGCGACGGGCGCCAACAACCTGCTCTGCGACTTCACCGCCGACTGGCCGACCTGGTCGTCGCGCTGTCGCGAGGCCGGCCGCTCGGTGCGGCGCAACATGTCGCCGCAGTTCGTGGCGTCGGCCACTCCGGACGAGGTGTTCGAGACCGCGCAGCAGGTGGTGGCGGAAGGGGCGGACCTGCCGGGCTTCATCGTCGGCACCGCGGTCGTTCCCTACGGCACGCCGACCGAGAACCTGCTCGCGGTCCGCAGGGCCTGTACCGCACACGACGCCGTCAACGGGTAAGCGCGGCCATCACGTCGTCAGGCGTGAGCAGCCGGTCGATGCGTCCGGTCGTCTGTGCGGTTCCGCCCAGCCAGCAACTCGTGACGATGCGTTTGCCTCGGGCCGCAGGGATTCCCGCTCCCTTCTCTCGCAGTTGTCGATCGATGGCGTCCAGGTCGAACCGTCTCTTCCGGTCGGACCACTTGCACTCGCCGAGCAGAAGCGACTTCCGGTCGAGCGAGAGTGCGACGACGTCGGCCTGCTGGCCGCCGGTCGGGGACCAGGCCGACGCGGCGCCATAGGGTGGGTCGAATCCCGGAATCCATGGCACCGATGCGCGGCAGAGCTCCTCCCAGCATGCCCCGAAGAAGCCCTGGCGGTCCCGCTGCCAATCATGGACGGCTTCACGCGTAATGCCCCGTGCCAGTGATGACTCGTATGGCAGCACGAATCTGAAGTAGAAGCGCAGGAACGGGTCGTTGAGGCGATACAGGGCGCGCCGGGTCTTCTTCGGGTCTTCGCCGAACGGCACGTCGCGGCGGACGTACCCGAGCTCACAGAGCTGTGCCAGGGGCCGCGCCAGGCTGGAGAGCGGCTTGGCCATCCTGGCCGAGATCTCCGCGGGACGATGGCACCCGCTGCCGATGAGCGAGAGAATCGAATACGGCTGCACCGCGCTGCGCAGGTCGTCGAGCAGCAGCCTTCCCGGCTCCTCGTGCAGGACGCCGCGCGGGTTCCACACGAGATCCTCCAGTGCTTCGTCCTGGTCGCCGTACTCCGAAGCCAGTTCCCAATAGCGAGGAACGCCGCCCCAGGTCGCGTACGCTCGGACCGCAGCGGTGGCATCGAGGGCCAGCGCATGCATCACCCAGCCGGCGGACAGAGGCTCGATCTTGAGGACTTCCCTCGCCCGTCCATAGAGGGGGGCCCTGCGATCCATGACCATGCCCTGCATCATCCGCTGCGACGATCCGCACAGAATCCATGCGACTCTCCCGGCCTGACGGTCGATGTATCGCTGCAGGATGCTCGGGAGGGCAGGGTCGGCCTGCACCAGATAGGGAAACTCGTCGACGCACACGTGAAGGAGCCGGTCCGCACGCGCGTACAGAGACGCCAGGAGCTCATCCCAGGTCCGGTACCGGACCTTGTCGAAATCCGTCAGCCGGCGGGACAGTTCGGCGGCGAGCGACTCCAGTTGCAGCGGCGTTTCGCGTTGGTCCGCCTGGAAGTAGAACTGCTGCGGCTTGAGTACGCGCTGGAGCAGGGTAGACTTTCCGCACCGGCGACGACCGTACACGACGGCAAGCTCCGCGGTTGCGTTCCGCAGGAAACGGTGGAGCCGTCGTGTTTCATCGTCACGGTCGTGGAAGGCAACTCTCACAGCGTATGTTTCTCAAGTTGTATGTTTCACAAGCATACAGCTGGTCAGGCGCATGTCAACGCGTTTCCGAGACATCGGATCGAAGCCCGCTCGACGATGGCCGTGCCGGTGCCTACCATCACCGGACCATGGGTGTGACGACGACGCCGGTCCGCCTGACGGACGAGCAGGTGGCCCGCTTCGACCGGGACGGCTATCTGGTGGTGGAGAACCTGGTCGATCAGGAACGGGTCGAGGCGCTCGGCGCGCGGGTCCGGGAGTACACGCACGGCGGGCGCGACGCCGGCGCGTTGCGCGTGCAGATCGAGCCTCGGGTGACGCGGGGAGAGGAGCGGGTCGACCACCCCGGCGACGGCATCCGCAAGATCGACGGCCTGGTCGAGCACGACGATCTGTTCCGGGCGCTCGGCACCGATCCGTCGATCGTCGCCGTCATCACCCGGATCCTGGGACCGGACGTGAAGATGTTCCGCAACGCGCTGCTGATGAAGCCCCCGCACGTGGGCTCCTCCAAGGGCATGCACCAGGACGCGCCCTACTGGCCGATCGAGCCGCAGAGCGAGTGCTCCTGCTGGTTCGCCCTGGATGACGCCACCCCGGAGAACGGCTGCATGGGCGTGCTGCCCGGCGCCCACAAGCGGGGCGCGCAGCCGCACACGCACGTGACGGACGATTACGTCATCGAGGAGGACCGCTACTCGATGGACGACCTGGTGCTTGCGCCGGTCAAGGCCGGCGGCGGCCTGTTCTTCCATGCCCTGCTGCCGCACTACACGGCGCCGAACTCGTCCGACCACTGGCGCCGCGCCATCGCGCTGTCCTACATGAGCGCGCGCTCGCGCTACACCGGAGAAGGCCCCGGGCCGGAGTACCTGAGCATCGCCGGCCGCAGCTTCCCCGGCTGCGTGCGCTGACGCCTGTCACGGGCGCCGTGCAGGTTCAGGTTCGCTCCGCGCCGCTGCCGGGCGGCTATCCGGGCGCGACCGCCATCGACGGCGACGAGTTGGCCGCCGTGCGCGAGGTGCTGGAGCGGCGCTCTCCCTTCCGGTACTACGGGCCACGGGTAGCCGGGGCCGCCGAGTCGCTGGAACGGGCGTTTGCCGCCCGCCTGGGCGTGGCTCGCGCCCTCGGGGTCAGCTCGGGGACGGCCGCCCTCATCGTCGCCCTGCGGGCGCTCGGAGTGGGGCCGGGCGACGAGGTGATCCTGCCGCCGGCGACGTTCGTGGGCTGCGCCAACGCGGTGGTGGCCGCGGGGGCCGTTCCGGTGTTCGCCGACGTCGACGACGACCTGCAGATCAGCCCCGCCGGCATCGAAGCCTGCATCACGCCACGCACCAGGGCGATCATGGCCGTGCACTGGCGCGGGCTCGCGGTGCCGCTGCAGCCCATCCTGGACGTCGCGAACGCTCACGGAATACCGGTGATCGAGGACTGCGCCCAGTCCCTTGGCGCCCGCGACGGCGGCTTCGAGGTCGGTGCCCGCGGCCGGATCAACGCCTTCAGCTTCCAGATGAACAAGGTGCTCACCGCCGGCGAGGGCGGGGTGGTCGCCACCGACGATCCGGGTCTGGCCGCGCGGGCGATCGCGCTGCACGACAACGGCTCCTCCCGCAAGGGGAACGGCACCGTCCCGGAGACCACCGAGCTGTTCGGCGAGAATTACCGCCTGACCGAGGTCGCCGCCGCCATCCTCCGGGTGCAACTCGGCAAGCTCGAACAGGTACGCCAGCGACTGCGGGCGGTGTGCGGCATCATCGGCAGAGCCGTGGACGACTGCCCCGGAGTGCGCGTGCGCCGGCGCGCCGGCAGCGACGCGGACGTAGGCGCCTACGCGATCCTGATCTTCGACACGGCCGAGCTGGCATCCGCCGCAAAGGAGGCGCTTGCTGCGGCGGGCGCACCGCTGTCGACGCCGTATGGCGGCCGGCCGATCTACCTGCGGGACGTGTTCCAGCAGCGGCGGCTGTGGCATGGCGGCCCCGGTCCCTGGGATCCGAGGGTCTACCGCGGGGAGGTCAGCTACGCGCCGCGCACCTGCCCGCTGGCCGAGGAGCTGCTGCCGCGGGTCGGGGAGTACACCCTGTCCCTGGACTGGAGCGAGCGGGACGCACACGACGTTGCCTGGGCGATCACCACGGCCATGCGGGAAGTGGGGTGAAGCGGCCCAACCTGCTCCTGGTGGTGCCGGACGGCATGCAGGCGCAGACCACCTTTCCCGAGTCGCCGTGCCGGACGCCCAACGTCGACCGGATCGCGGAGCGCGGCCTGCGCTTCCGCCGCGCCTACACCGTACAGCCCACCTGCTCGCCGGCCCGCGCCAGCCTGATGACGGGGGTCCTTCCGCACAACCACGGCGTCCTGCAGGTGGAGCACACCGTGGACGACGATCAGTGCGTGCTGCGGACCGAATACCCGCACTGGGCACAACGCCTGGGCGACAACGGCTACCGCACCGCCTACTTCGGCAAGTGGCACATCGAGCGCAGCAACGACCTGCGCCGCTTCGGGTGGCAGGAGGGCGGCAGCGATCACGCCGCCGCGCAGCGGGCGCTGGGGGCGGGCGTCACCGCCACCGCCGACCTCCTCGACGGCGCCGACCCGGTGCGCTACGACGAGGGACCGGAGGGCTACCGCCCGGTCCTGCACTACGCGGCGACGCCCGTACCGACCGGGCGGCGCGCCTTCGCGGCGACCACCCGCGCGGCGCAGGCGTTCGTGGAGTCCGCGGTCGCAGGCAGCGGCCCCTGGGCCTGCTGCGTCAGCTTCGCCGAGCCCAACGTCCCCCTCGTCGCCAACCGCGACGCCTACCGCGCCTACGACCTGGACGCCATCGACCTGCCCGCCAGCCTTGGCGACACCTTCGCCGGCAGCCCGGCGTTCTACCGCCGCCAGCGCGAGGTGTTCGGCGCCGTCGGCGAGCGCGAGTGGCGCCAGGCGCGCGCGGTGTACTACGCCCTCATCGGCGAGATCGACGCGCAGGTGGGGGCGCTCCTGGACCAGCTCGAGCGGCTGGGGGTGCTGGATGACACGATCGTGGTGTTCATGAGCGATCACGGCCGCTACGTCGGCGCGCACGGGTTCGACGCCCACAACTTCGGCCCCTTCGAGGAGGCCTACCGGATTCCGCTGGTCGTCGCCGGACCCGGCGTCGACCCGGCGTCGTGGCCGACTCCGACGTCGATGCGGTCGTCTCGCTGGTGGACGTGGCGCCGACGCTGCTGGAGCTCACCGGCGCGGCCCCGATCGATGCGCCCGACTCCCGGTCCTTCGCCGACCTGCTGCGCGACCCGGTGGGTGCGGCCGCGCACCACGACAGCGCCTACGCGGAATCCTGCGGCAACCGCTTCCTGATGACCCAGCGCATTCTCTGGCAGGGAACGTGGAAGTTCGTCTTCAACGGCTTCGACTACGACGAGCTCTACGACCTCGAGAACGATCCCGACGAGCTGGTCAATCTCGGCGCCGATCCCCGTCACGCGCAGCGCCGCCGCGACATGATGGCGGAGATCTGGCGGCGCGCCCGGGCGACCGGCGACCGGAGCATCCTCGACACCCACTACGCTCCGATGCGCATCGCCGCGGTCGGTCCGGAGGTATAGTACCCCATCAAACTGATGTCGACGGGTGACATTGGGTGGCTATACGGGCTTCGTGCGCGCTGGAACAGCGCGCACGAAGTCGAGTCCCGCAGCACGCACCCGCACACTACAGTTTGATGGGGTACTAGCGGAGCTTGCCCATCAACGGTTCCATCGCACTGCGACGGATGGTCGATGCAGACCTGGCGTTCGCGGACCGCCTGCGCGATCTGGCCGGCTGGAACCAGACACCGCAGGACTGGAGTCGGCTGCTGCGACACGACCCGGAGGGGTGTTTCGTCGCCGAGTGGAGCGGCCGGCCGGCCGGTACCGCGACGACGACGACCTATTCGAAGGACCTGGCGTGGGTGGGCATGGTGCTGGTCGATCCCGACGTGCGCCGGCAGGGAATCGGCACGGCGCTGCTCGCGCGCTGCATCGAGCATCTGCGGCAGTCCGGGGTGCGCTGCATCAAGCTGGACGCCACCCCGTTGGGGAGGCAGGTCTACGAAACGCTCGGCTTCGTTGCGGAATGGAGCCTTGCGCGCTGGGAGACGGCGGAGCTCCCGACCCGTCGGGACAGGTTCGAGACAGCAGCCGATCGGGGGCCGCGGCGGCTGGACAGCGGTCGCATCGGCCGCGTCGCGGATCTCGATGCTGCCGCGTTCGGCGTCGCGCGCGGCCGGATGCTGTCGATGTTGGCTGCACAATCGGACACGCATGTCCGCACGGACGGGGCCGGTCAGGTCACCGGGTACGGCATGCTGCGGCCCGGCCGGCGTGCGAGCTACCTGGGACCCGTCGTGGCCGCGGATGAGTCGGCGGGGACGGCGATCGCGGACAGCCTCCTGGGAGGCACTCCCGGCCGCCCCGTGTATTGGGACATCCCCGAAGCCAATCGCGCCGCGGTCCGTGTCGCACGACGCTACGGCATGAGCCGCCAGCGTACGCTTACGCGGATGTATCTCGGCCGGAACGCCCGTCCCGGCAGTCCGTCGGCCCAATGGGCGATCGCTGCGCCGGAAATCGGCTGACTCGCGATGAGCACGGCGTACGACGGCATCATCCTGGGCACCGGGCACAACGCCCTGGTGCTGCAGGCGTACCTCTCGCGGTGCGGGCTCAGGACGCTGTCGCTCGAACGATGGGACGCGCCCGGCGGCGGTCTGGCGACGATCGAGAACCCGCGCGTCGCGGGCGTGATGCACAATCCGCACTCGTTCTATCACCGCGCCCTGAACCGGATGCCGTGGTACGAGGACCTGGATCTGGTCGCCCATGGCGTCCGCTACATCGAGCCGGAGCTGAACGTCGCGCTGCTCACCGGCGAGGGGCGCAGCCTGCAGTGGTGGACGGACTTCGAGAAGACCCGCGCGTCATTCCATGAGTGGTCGCCCGCGGATGCGGACGCGCTCGTCAGGCTGGTGGAGGAGTTCCGGCCGATCGTCGAGCACATCCTGGTGCCGGAGTCGCGCTCGCCACCCCTGGAACCGTCGCTGCGGCGGCGCCTGCTGAACGGGTCGCGGCTCGGCCGCCGGCTGCTGGAGGTGTCGGCTCTTTCGCCGCTCGAATTCGTCACCCGGAATTTCTCTCATGACGTGATCCGGGCAGGTTTGCTGTTCTTCAACGGACTGCGGGAGGTCGATCTGCGCATGAAGGGCTTCGGCCATTCGATTCCGGCGCTGCTGGCGTCCGCCGGCAAGGCCCAGATGTGCGTCGGCGGATCGGCCCGGCTGGCTCGGGGACTGGTGGCCGATGTAGAGGCTCACGGGGGCGAGGTTCGATGCGGGGTGCATATCCGGCGGCTGCACGTCAGGCATGGCCGGGTCGGCGAGGTGGAGCTGGAGGGCGGCGAGCGGCTGCAGGCGACCCGCTTCGTGGCCTCCGGCCTCAATCCTCAGCAGACGTTTCTGCAGCTTCTTGCGGAATCGGATGCCGGTCCTGCCCTGAGAAAGAGCGCGCGGGGCTTCCGCTACAACGTGATCGCGCCGCTGTTCGGCCTGCACCTGGCCCTGTCTGAACCGCCCGCCTACACCGCCGCGGAGGAGGACCCCGAACTGCGGAACGCGTTCATGGTCATCCTCGGCCTGGAACGGTTCGACCAGTTTCACGACATCGTCGACGCGCACGAGCATGGCCGGATTCCGCCGACCGTGGCCTGGGGGTCGTGCCACACGCGGTTCGACCCCACCCAGGCCGGACCGGGAGCCCACGGGGCGTTTCTGTGGGAGAAGGTCCCGTACCACCTGGGCGGGGACGCGTCCAACTGGGAAGCGCACCGTGGCGAGCACGCCGATCGGCTGTTGCAGTTCTGGCGGCGCTTCGCGCCGAACCTCCGTGACGACGCGATCCTGGACCGATTTGCGCTCAGTCCCGTGGATACGGTCGACCGGCTGCCGAACATGTCGCAGGGCGACCTGCTGGTCGGCTCGTTCGCCAACGACCAGGTCGGCTACAACCGTCCGTTTCCGGGAGCCGGCTGCTATCGCACGGCGTTGGAGGGTCTGTACCTGTGCGGTGGTTCCACCCATCCGGGGGGAAACGTGACCGGGCTGTGCGGCTACAACGCCGCCTCCGTGATCGCCGCGGACCTCGGCGCCAGGCGATGGTGGAGTCCGCCGGACCTGATGGCGGAGCTGGCCGCTCTGCCTGACTGAGCGGGGACCGTCACGGCAGCTCCCAGAACGTCCCGGTGATGCCGGTGACGCCCCGCCACTGCGCGTAGCTGGTGGTGAAGATGCGCGTGTCGTCGAGCTGGACCGACGAGGTGTAGCCCTGATCGGCGCGGGCGGCCTCCGGCGTCTTGCGCATCAGCCAACTGGTTCGGCCCCAGCTCCGGCCGCCGTCGTCGCTGATCGACGCGTAGATCCCGTACGGCGGCAGACGGCGGCCGTAGGTCAACAGCAGCCGGCCGTCGCGCAGCTTCAGCAGCCGCGGACAGGCGCCCGACCGGATGGCGGTGGGCACGGGACGGCTCCAGGTGGCGCCGGCGTCGCGGGACTCGTTCTGCCAGAACAGGCTGCGCGCATCGCGGTCGCCGGTCGTCGTGCGGTGCAGGCCGAGCAGGTGCCCGGGCTCGATCTCGATCACCGCCGGCTCGTTGTAGTCGCGCGTGCCGGCGCTGCCGCGCGCCATCACCGTCCCCTCCGACCAGGTCGCGCCGCCGTCGTGGGAGCGGTACAGCACCGACGAGTTGGGGTCGCCGCCGAGCGAGACGTAGGCCGGGATCACCAGCGTGCCGTCGGCGGTGCGCACCGGAGGCGCGCAGGCCTGCGCCGTGTCGCCGACCAGGATGGCGTGCTCCAGGCGCCAGGTGAGCCCGTAGTTGTCGCTCCAGCACCACAGCGCTCCGACGTTGCTGTACGCGAACGGCGGCACGCCGGTGTCGGGGCTGCCGCCGACGTACGGGTACTCCTTGCGCGGCGGGTCGCGGAAGCTGATCCGTCCGGTCTCGTGCCAGTGGACGACCTCGTGCGCGGCCAGCGCGCCGCCCACCCTGCCGTCCCCCAGGTAGATGAGCCCCAGCTCCTGTCCGCCTCCCGCCCCCATCTGCGACGCGGCGTCCAGCTCCCAAGTCTCGCCCAGATCGTACGAGCGGATCAGCGTGATGATCGAGCGCGGATGGGTGTGCCTGATGCCCTCCACCCGCGGCGCCTGCCGGAACGCCACCAGCAGCTCGTCCCCCTCCATGCGGATGACGTGCGGGAAGGCCGAGTAGGAGGCGGAATCGTGGAACAGCCGCGTCTGCCGGGCGGCAGGCGCCGGGCGGGGCAGGAACTCCTCGGCCGTGCCGCTCATCGGCATGTCAGCCTCCGGCCAGCTCGGCGGCCAGCTCGCGCGCCCGCTCCAGGGTGGTGCTGCGCTCCTCCAGCATGCGCCGCCGCACCGCGTCGCGCAGGTCCGCGTCGGCGTGGGTGGTCACGTACAGCGCGCGGCTTGTGACGACCGCGTCGATCTGCTGGGCCGTGCGCCGCACCTCCGGGCCGCTGGTGTGCGCCAGCCAGTTGGCGTAGGCGCCCTGCGGCTGGTAGCGGAAGTCGCAGGAGAGCCGCAGCCGGTCCGAGACGTTGGGCTGGCCCTTGTGCAGGGTCATGCTGGCGAAGACGACCAGGTCGCCGGGGCGGTAGGTGGTGGTGACCCACCGCTCGTCCGCCGAGGGCAGCTCGAACACCTGGTCCTTGGCGTTCTTCAGGGAGCTCGACGCCGACCCGGTCTGCGCGCGCACGCCGCCGCGATGGGAGCCCGGCACCACGGCCAGCCCGCCGAGCCGCTCGTCGATGGCGGTGAGCGGGATCCAGGCCGTGCAGAATTCCTGCGTCAGGTAGCCGAGCTGCGGGCTTCCGTCCTGGTGGGCGCCGACGCCGAGTGGCGCCGCGCCGTCCGGGTCGGGCGGAATGATGCGCAGCAGCCGCTGCTTCCACACCTGCACCGGACCGCCGTAGATCGCCTCCAGCACGGCGCGCACCTCCGGCGATTCCGCCAGCCGGTTGAAGGAGTCGAGCCGCACGGCCCGCTGGTAGTAGACCATGTACTCCTCTTCGGTGGGCGGCGGTCCGCCGCTCCAGAGCGGCGGCGCCGTGGGGCTCTCCAGGATGTGGCAGTCGTGCAGGATGGCGATGAGGTCGTCGCGCACGCGCCGCACCAGGTCACGGTCGAGCGCGCCGCGCAGCAGCAGGTAGCCGTGCTCGTCGAGCAACGCCCTGAGGCGGGCCGGGTCGCCGGCCGCCGCCGTGGCGTCGATCATGGACGAACCCGGATCGACCATCAGGTACCCGGTTTGGCGCGAAACGCCTCGATGCCGGCGCGCGCCGCCGAGTCGAGAAGCATGTACTCCGGCCCGTATCCCAGGAAGGTGAGCCCGCGGTCGCGCCAGTGACGGACGTCTCGCGGCGTCGAGGACCCGATGCCCAGGGCGACTCCGCCGGCGGCGCACACCTGAATCGCGCGCTCCACCACCTTGTCCATCTCCGGGTGCGGCATCTCGAACGGGCTCACCCCGTGGTCGAGGTACAGGTCCCACAGCCCCAGGTAGAGCGCGTCGACTCCCGGGACCGAGGTGATCTCCTCCAGATTCTCCATCGCTTCGCGCGTCTCGAGCAGAAAGGAGACCAGGATGTTGTCGTTGGCGCGGCCGAGGTAGTCGGGGTAGTCCTGCGTGTACTGCGACGCCCGCAACGGGCCGAAGCCGCGGTTCCCCTCCGGCGGATAGCGCGTGGCCTCCACGACGGTCCGCGCCTGTTCGGCGCTGCGCAGCAACGGCACCAGGATGCCGAGGGCGCCGATATCCAGGGAGCGCTGGATGAACACCTGGTCGGAGTTGGGGATGCGCACGATCGGGATCGCGTCGGATCCGTTGATCGCCATCAGCATGTGCTGGACCTCGGCCATGTCCAGGCCGTTGTGCTCGGTCTCGATGACGATGTAGTCGAATCCGATCCGGGCCATCTGCTCGGCAACGGTCGGGCTGCCGAGGCCGAGGAACGAGCCGAGCACGGGCTCGCCGGCCTTGAGTTTCTCTCGGACGTGGTTGGTTCTCATGGGCAAGACGCCGGCGGCGCCGGCCGCCAGAGCATAGTCGGCGACCGTCTGCCGGTCGAGCCGCGGCGCCGGACTTCAGTCTCCTTGCCAGCGTCCCGCTTTCCGTCGATGGTTACGGCACGATGGCTACCTACCCCGAGTTGATCGACAAGGCCGTCGTCGTGACGGGCGCCGGCCGCGGCATCGGTCTGGCGATCGCACGGCGGTTCGTGACCGAGGGCGCGCGGGTGCTGCTGACCGACCTCGCGGAAGGCGACAGCGCCGAAGTGCTTGCCCTGGCCGAGCAGCGCGGCACGCGCGCCGCCTACCGGCCGATGGACGTGACGGACCTGGAGCAGGTGGAGCAGGGCATTGCCCGCGCCGTGGAGCTGTTCGGCCGCCTGGACTGCATGGTCTGCAACGCCGGCATCTGCGAGGTGGCCCCCCTGGTGGAGGCGAGCGAGGGGAGCTTCGACCGGCAGATGGCGGTCAACGCCAAGGGCGCGTTCCTCACCGCCACGGCCGCCGCCCGGCAGATGCTCCGCCAGGGGCAGGGCGGCCGCATCATCGTCAATGCCAGCGGCGCCGGGAAGATGGCGCCGGGCAAGGAGGCGCCGCTCGGGGTGTACGCCATGAGCAAGCACGCGGTGGTGGGCCTGACCCGCCAGTTGGGCGTGGAGCTGGCCGCCGACGGGATCCTGGTCAACTGCATCTGCGGCGGCATCGTCGACACCGAGATGTGGAACGTGATCGATCGCGGCGTCACCGGCCGCAGCGGCGCGGAGTCGGGCTCCTTCAAGGCGGAGGCGGTGGCATCGGTGCCGATCGGGCGGATTCAGCGGCCCGAGGACATGGCCAACGTCGCGGTCTACCTGGCCGGTGACGAGGCGGACTACATCGCCGGGCAGACGCTGAACGTCTCCGGAGGCCGGCTTCCCTATTGAGGACTGCCTGGGCGGGCTTGGGCGGATTCAACCGCGGCCTGAACTCCTCCCGTGCGCTACAATGTGGGATGGCTGAATCGATCGTTGCGACGTCTCCTTCCCTGGCGGCGGAGCGCCGCACCGATGAGGCGCTGGAGTTTCCGGGGTGCCGTCCGGTGCGCATCCCCCGCGATGAGCTCGACGTCGGCGACTTCCGCATCGAGTACTGGGACGCCGACACCGAGATCGCCATGATCTGCGAACCCGTCAGCTACTACCACGAACGGCCGGCTTCGCGCCTCGCGCGGCTGGCCGACCGGATCGCGGCCACGCGCGGCGCGCCGATCGAGGCGGTCGGCCACACCGACCTGCTGGTGCGCAACGCCCGCGGCGAGCGGCAGCGCATCATGCAGGCCGACCAGATCCTGTTCCTGAGCCCCGCTCAGACCATGCCGGCCGGTAGTGCGGTCGAGGTGGGCACCGACGCGTTGCCCGACGTGGTGCTGGAGGTGGACAACACCACGGACGTGCGGCGCAACAAGCTCATGCTGTACGAGTCGTGGGGCTTCCCCGAGGTATGGGTCGAGGTGCCGGACGAACCGGCGCCGAGCCGGCCGGCGTCGTTGCGTCCCGGCTTGACGATCCACGTGCGGGAGGGCGGCAGCCTGCGCCCGGCGGCGGCGAGCCGCGCCTTTCCGGACTGGACCGCTGAGGAGATCCACCGTGCGCTGAACGAGCCCGAGCTGTCCGCCGCGACGACCGCGGCGCTCCGCCGGGTGGGGCGTGCGCTGGGCGCGACGGACGGCACCGGGCCGGACGACGATCCGTTCCTGCGCGAGGAGCGCGGGGAGAGCCATGCGCACGGGCTCGCCGAGGGTGCGCACGCGGCGGTGCTCGAGGTCCTTGCGGTGCGCGGGATCCCCCTCTCCGCCTCGCTGCAGCAGCGGCTGGCGGCGTCGGCGGGGGTCTCCGTCGAGGCGCTGGTGCGCGCGGCGATGCGATGCCGGGATGCGGAGGACTTCCTGCGCCGGGCGTTCCCGCGGAGGGATGCGTAACCGGCCCGATGGCGCCGCCCGGCCGGCCGAGCCGGCCTCGCCTGATCGCCCCTCCTGGCGATTGACACGGAGCGGCGGTTCTTCGACCGTAGCTCGATACCGGTGCGCAGGTACCGCTACACGAGGAGGCCGCACGGATGACTCACCTGAAGAGACGCTGCATGGTCCTTGCCGGGCTGTGTCTGAGCGCCACGCTGGTGTTCGCCGCCGCGCAGGACGAGGGCGCGGAGATGGGACCGGACGTGGTGACCGTCATGACCTGGGAGAACGACGACGCTTCCTACCCGCTGACCGGGGAGCAGCCGATCATCGACCTGGTCGAGCAGGAGCTGAACATCGAGTTCGACTGGCGCGTCGTGCCGATCGCGGAGCTGGGCAAGCAGCTCGCCCTGCTGATCGCCTCCGGAAGCGAGATGCCCGACATCTTCACCGCCCACCCGGAAGGCTTGACCCCGAGCGAGATGGCCGACAAGGGCGTGATCATCCCGTGGAGCGACAAGCTCGACGCCGGCGAGATGCCGAAGCTGTCAGCGAAGCTGGCGCAGCCCGCCTACCAGGCCTACAAGGGCGCGGTCTCGGAGCGTGACGGACGCATCCTGGGGCTGCCCTCGATCCTGCCCAACCGCTTCAACTACTGGGCCCTGCTGATCCGGCAGGACTGGCTGAGCAACACCGGCCTCGCCGTTCCGGAGACCGTCGACGACTACCAGGACGCCCTGAGCGCGCTGGTCGCCGGTGACGCCAACGGCAACGGCCAGGCCGACGAGATCGGCTGGTCCAGCTACTACGGCGGCTCCGACTGGGTCGTGAAGTGGTATCCGTCGTTCGGCATCGGCTACCTCTCCGGGCAGCCGTCCGGGGACGACCACTACTCGGTCGAGGACGACCAGGTCTACTTCGTGCCCGCCAGCGACCGATTCAGGGCGATGCTGGAGTGGCTGAACGGGATGTTCGAAGCCGGGCTGATCGACCAGGACATCTTCCAGCTCGACTCGCCCAAGTTCAATTCGCAGTACCAGCAGATGGTCTCCTTCCACCTGTGGCTGCACGTCGCGGCCAGCATCACCGGCACGCTGCGCGACGAGCAGTCCCCGGACGCGCATGTGATCCCGATCCTGGAGCCGACCAGCGCCGTCTGGGACGGCAGCGACCGCTTCTATCCGCGCGACTCGGCGACGATCTGGTCCAACTTCCTGGCCAAGGCCGGCCCCAACACGGACGCCGCGGTGCGCGTGGTCGACTACACGCTCGGCGACACCGAGTTCCCGCTGAAGGGCGAGATCGGCATCGAGGGCGAGCATCACGTCATGGAGGATGGCGAGGTCACGTTCATCGGCAAGTGGGCGGAGCTGCCGAGCCGCTTCTACCCGATGGGATCGGCGGTGGGCCGCATCGCCCGCGAGT
The DNA here is from genome assembly GCA_964291595.2 of Spirochaetia bacterium. Taxonomy (GTDB): domain Bacteria; phylum Spirochaetota; class Spirochaetia; order SZUA-6; family Bin103; genus CATQHW01. The sequence continues at coordinate 492,659 of OZ219914.1, forward strand.
ACGTGCTGTACGAGAACAACCGCGCCTCCGCGGTCGAGCCGCTGTGGCGGGACGTGCGCGACTTCGAGGAGCTGATCAGCCCCTGGGCCGGCGCGTTCATCTTCTGGAAGCTCACCGGCGACGAGTCGGAGGTCGTGCAGGAGTCGCGGAAGGCGTTCGACGACTACGTCGACGAGATGGTGGCCAAGTTCATCTCCGGCCAGGAGTCGTTCTCCGGCTGGGACGCCTACGTCGATACCGTGAACCGCATCGCCGGTGACGAGATCGACGCGGCGCTGGCCGTGTACCAGGGCTACTACGACGAGTTCCTGAAGGGCAGGTAACGGCCGGATCGACCCGGCTCGATCCAAGGAGGGAGGGAGCGGGGACGCGCTTCCTCCCTCTTGCCGTTCATAGGAGCAACATGACACCGGTGACGGAATCGGCCGCCGCTCCCACCTTGGGCGTGCGCGTGCGCCGGCTGGTCGCCTCGCAAGGCGAGTACCTGCTGATCATCTCGCCGGTGGTCGCCTACTACGTCGTCTTCGCCTACCTGCCGATGTGGGGATCGGTTATCGCCTTCAAGGACTTCGGCATCGGCGACACGATCGGTTCGGCGCCGTGGGTGGGCGTCAAGTGGTTCGTGGAGTTCTTCCAGTCCTTCTATTTCTGGCGGCTCATCCGCAACACGCTGCTGCTCAACGTCCTGATGCTGGTGTTCGGTTTCCCGGCGCCGATCCTGTTCGCGCTGGTCATCAACGAGCTGCGCGTGCGCTGGTTCAAGCGGCCGCTGCAGACGGTGAGCTATCTGCCGCACTTCGTGTCGACCGTGGTCGTGGTCGGCATGATGTACAACTTCCTGAGCGTCAGCCACGGTTGGGTCAACACCGTGTTCGTGGAGCTGGGCCTGGAGAAGATCAACTTCTTCCTGGAGTCCCGCTATTTCCGCACCCTGTTCGTCGGTTCCGGCATCTGGCAGGGGTTCGGCTGGGGCTCGATCATCTTCATCGCCACCATCGCCTCGATCGACTCCGAGCTCTACGAGGCGGCGGTCATCGACGGCGCCACCCGCGTGCAGCAGATGCGGTTCATCACCATCCCCGGGATCATGCCGACGATCGTGATCATACTGATCTTCACCGTCGGCAACATGATGAACATCGGCTTCGAGAAGATCATCCTGATGTACACCCCCGCCACCTACGACGTGGCGGACGTGATCCAGACCTACGTCTATCGGCAGGGCCTGATCGAGCTCGAGTACAGCTTCTCGGCCGCGGTCGGGCTGTTCAATTCGGTGATCAATTTCGCGCTGCTGGTGGGGGCCAACCAGCTCGCGCGGCGGATCGGAGACACCAGCCTGTGGTGAAGGGAACGGGATAGGGCTGCGCAGCGATGGCCATCAGACACCGGGAGCCGGGCCTCGACGTCGTCGTCTGGAGCATCGCCGTGCTGGCGCTGCTGGTCACGGGGATGCCGTTCCTGTACGTGCTGTTCCTGTCGGTCTCCACGCCGGAGGCCGTGTTCTTCAACCAGGTGCTGTTCCTGCCGGACCGCATCTACCTGCAGTCGTACGCGGACATCTTCGAGCGGGCGGCGATCGGGACGTTCTACTTCAATACCGTGTTCATCGTCGCCATCGGCACGGCGATCAACCTGGTGATGACGTGCCTAGCCGCCTATCCGCTGTCGCGTCGGGACTTCCGGTTCCGCCACCTGTTCATGGGCTTCATCGTGTTCACGATGTTCTTCCACGGCGGCATCATCCCCTTCTTCATCGTGGTGCGCAGCCTGGGCCTGGTGAACACGCGCTGGGCGCTGATCATCCCGTTCGCGGTGGCGGCGTGGCACATCATCATCACCCGCACCTACTTCCAGTCGGCGATCCCGGACAGCCTGCACGAGTCGGCGCTGATCGACGGCGCCAGCAGGACCCGCATCCTGGTGAGCATCGTCGTGCCGCTGGCCAAGCCGGTGATGGCCGTGATCTGTTTGTGGACGGCCGTCGGCTTCTGGAACACCTACTTCTGGGCGCTGGTGTTCATCTTCGACGCGGACAAGCAGCCGATCCAGATCTTCCTGGTGAAGCTCCTGATCCAGGGGCAGGGAGCGGAACTCGGCCTGGGGCGCGCGCCGGGCATGCTCACCCGGAACTCCGGCGTGGCCGAGCAGATGAAGTACGTCGCCATCGTCGTGACGATCGCGCCCATCGTCGCCATCTACCCGTTCCTGCAGCGCTACTTCATCAAGGGCGTGATGATCGGCGCGCTCAAGGGGTAGGGAACCAAGAGCGCTCGCCACCGCTCGGGAGAGGCCCGCCTGCTGCGCAACGTTGATGCAGGCCCCCATATGTGAGCCCCTGCGCCGGTGCCAGTCCGCGGTGAACCGGTATGGCTCGCGCGTTCTGGAGACGGTACCGGGGGAGACGCTGCCGACGCGTCTGAAGCCACCCCCAACCCACCCTGGCCGATGTGCTCCCAAGTCGCCCGGACTGCACTTGAATCGCACCTCCCGCAGCGCACACTATTGGCCCATCAATCAAGTCCGAGCCGAGACACTCGGCACCGACGTAGCCGCCGATGACTACGGGCCCTCTCGATGGATGAACACCCGAGGTCTTCGAGAACGGGGAGGAGTAGGTTATGGAACGAGTCGAATACGAGTCGCTTTTCATCCAGGATCTCATTGGATATCATGACCGCAACGAACTGGACATCGCTCCTTGGTACCAGCGGCGATCAGTCTGGTCTCGTCCTCAAAAAGCATATCTGATTAACACGATCCACGAGAATAAGCCTGTGCCGTCTATCTACATTCGCCATGCCGTTGATCTAGAGTCGGAGAAGAGCATCAAAGAGATCGTTGACGGCCAACAACGAATCCGAAGCGTGATCGAGTATCGAAATAATGAGTTCGCAGCCAAACATCCACATCACAAGAACCTCGTGCTGTACTCGGAGCTGACGAGGGATGAGCGGGTGCGCTTTCTGCAGTCCGCTTTATCAGTGGGCTATATGGTTGGGGCCTCCGACATGGATGTCATAGAGATATTCGCGCGAATCAATACAGTGTCGAAGACCTTGAATCCGCAAGAGAAGAGGAATGCAAATTACAGCGGCGAATACAAGCAATTTTGCCTTACGGAGTCTGCAAAGAGATTGCCATTTTGGCGTTCAAATGGGATATTCACGGACGTTCAGATTTCACGAATGAACGAAGTTCAGTTTGTTTCGGACGTTGTGATGAACATGGCAGATGGTCTCCAAGACTTCTCAGCGAGGAGGCTGAATGATTACTATGATAAATACGACGAGGAGTTCCCGATGGCTGCAGAGATGGCAAGGAGGTTGGATCGGGTTTTCTCCCTTCTCTTGGATGTCCCTGACGGTCTTCTGAAACGAACGATATTCTCAGCTCATGACTTGCTATTCAGTCTCATTGTAGTGATCGACGCAAGCAGGAATGTAACCACAAGGAAGATTCATGGCTGCGTCATAGAGCTTGATGCAAGGGTTGAGGCGATGCGAATTGGAGAGAACCAGACAGCGCTCGATCCTCAGATGTTCGGAGCGTTTAGGGGCGGCAACCTGCACAGAATTAGGGCGCGACGTTTGAGAGATGGGGAAATTAGGGCGTACCTAAGTTGACATGGCGCGCGCCAATCTGGTTTCTGACTGGAACAACTTTCGGAAGGAGACGCGAAGGCTAGAGGACTTGATCGCATCAGTTGAACTCTTGAGCGCAACCCATCGAAAAATTGTAGCGGAAATCGTCTTGATTCGGCTGTTTCTGCTCGCGGAGAACACGGTGGAATCGATATGTCTGAAATTGGTTTGTGGGGCTGAGTATCTCGACGGGACCGTGCCGAAGAGTCTCGTGAGTGCGAGTTCGAAGGCTGTGGCGGGCGGGCTGATTAGACAATTCGGACGGAGGAAGCCAAGGGCGAACGTGTCTTGGGGCAGCTCTCGGGCTATTCGAGAGAACCTAAGATACACCATGGATTCCCAAGATCAGGTTTTTCGTGCGGTATCCAATTACGGTGGTCTGCTCACAGAGATGCGATATGTGCGAAATCATGTGGCGCACAACAACCGCTCCACGAGAGCGAATTTTCGGAAGGTGGTTCGCAGTTACTATGGAGGGCTCAGACAAGGAGTGAGCCCGGGTGTGTTACTGTTGACAAGAACGTGGGGCATCCCGGTTGTGCTGGAAAGATATCTGAGGCACTCTCGGATTATGATCAAAGAGTTGGTTCGTGGGTAGAGAGAACGGATGAGTTTACGGATTCGGTAGCCTGGGGCAAAGCACGGTCGCAGGAGTAAAGTCAGTGAACGAGTATGCGACCAAGTCGTGCAGCATGAGGGCGGCGACCGGGTCGGTGTCGGCCGCTGACAGCAGGTCGAGCGTGACCACCACGATGCGGCCGGCCTTGAACCGGAAGCGCGCGGCCAGCGCCGCCACTTCCCGCGGGACGGCCTCGCCCTGCAGCCGTCCGGGCGAGCGGGAGCGCAGCCACTCGGAGTAGCAGCCGATCAGGATGTCGCCCTTAGCGGACGGTTCCAGGTCGCCGATCATCGTGGCGAGCCGCGGGGAGGAGCCCGACCCGCCGGGGAGGGTCTCCTGGCCGGGCGGCGCGGCCAGGACCTTCAGAAAGGTCCAGCCCAGCGGGTTCCGGTACGGGATGGCGCCGAACAGGCCGTGGTCGGGGTTGATGTACGCCCAGAAGTTGCAGCCGGGCATCGTGCCCAGCGCGTAGCCGACGGTCCCGATCGCGATGCCCAGACCGGGGTCGACTCGGGTGCCGTCCCCGGCGAACAGCAGCACCGTGCCGCTGGCGCTCAGGTACTCGTCGATCCGCGCGTCGAAGGCGCCGGCGACCGTGACCGGGATTTCGGGATCGATGCCGTCACGAGTCTCGTAGCCCGCGTCCTGCAGCGTCTGCCGGTCGGCGCGGTACACGTTGATCCGGTGCCGGCGCGGCGCTCGCCTGCCGCTCTCAGGATACAGGTAGAGGTCGAGGTAGTTGGCCGACCGCACTTCGTCCGCGTCGAGCAACTCTGCGACCAGGCGTGCCCGCGTTCCCCGCTCCACCGCCGGCGCCGGGAAGGCGATGCTGCCGATGGTGCGGACGCCCACCGCCTCCATCGACACGCCGGTCACTTCGCCGTGCGGGTCGAAGCCGTCGAGCCGCCAGCGCACCGTGCAGCCGGCGATCGGGCGGGTTCCGTAGTGCGACAGCAGCAGCTTCGCGCGCACCGTCCGGCCCGGCCAGTAGTTCAGTTCCTCCCAGTCGACGATCAGCAGGTCGGGGTTGTTGAGCTTGGCCAGCTCGCCGTGGAAGGGCCGCAGGCTCAGGTCGTGGTCCAGCAGCCCGTGCACGTACGGCCCCATGTTGGAGAACATCGTGAACACGTAGCCGGTCACGTCCGGTCCCTTCCTGATCTGCTCGACCTCGTCCTTGATGTCCGCGAACGCCGACCAGTCGTGCGCCTCGGCCAGTCCGGCGAAGTCGCCGTACACCTGGTCCAGACCCCAGGAGCGGAACCGTTCCTCGTAGCCCGCGGCCATCCGCTCGCCGAGGGCGCCCCAGCCCAGTCCGGCCGAGCGCAGGATCGGCCACGGCGTGCGCCCGCCCCACTGCCGCCGGAACTTGTCCAGGTCCGGGAAGTAGATGTAGCCGCCCAGCTCACCGACCAGGAGCGGCCTGGGATCGGGGTCCGGCTGCGCGCTCCGTGCGCCGGGGATGCGGCTGACCCGGTCGGCGCGCAGGGCGGGGTAGTGCTCGCGCGCGCGCCGGTAGTATTGCGGCCCGGAGAAGCCGTAGCGCATCAGCGAGCGCACCTCGCTCCGGTAGAACTCGCCGCCCGCGGTGTCCATGACCGGCCGCGTGGGGTCCAGCCGCTTCACCAGGTCGTGGGCGGCGCGGACGATCTCGGCGCGCTGCTCGGGGGTGGTCGCCGCGCTCTCGTGCTCGGCCCGCTTGTCGTAGGCCGTGGGCATCGGCTGAAGGCCCTGCGCGGCGTTGAACAGCGTCCACATGAGCATGGACGGATGGGTGCGGTCCCGGCGCACCCACCCCTCGACCATCCGGCGCCAGCGCCGGACCGACGCGTCGGTGATCCGCCGGTAGCAGGGCGGCTGCCCGTACACCAGCAGCCCCAGCCGGTCGGCCCAGCGCAGGTAGCGGTGATCGTCGATCTGGTGGTGCTTGCGGATGCAGTTGAAGCCCATCCGCTTGGCCAGCACCACCTCGTTCCTGATCTCCGCCTCGGTCGGGGCGTGGTACTCGGGGAGGTAGATGTTCTTGTCGGGGATGTCCTGCGGGTCCATCGCGCCCATCAGGTAGATCGGCTGGCCGTTGAGGCGGAGGTGGATGCCGTCGATGTCGACCGAGCGCATGCCGAACTCGCGGGAGGCGGCGTCGAGGGTGCGCTCGCCCTCGGTGAGAACGGCGTGCAGCCGGTAGAGCTGCGGGTGCTCGACCGTCCACGGCCGCGGGTCGTCGATGGTGAGGGCGGCCGTGACCTCGATCGAGAACGGCTCCCCGGTGGCTGGCAGCACGACCTCCTGCTCCGCGGTGTGCGCCCCGCCCTCCGGGCCGTCCGCCCGCAGGTGCAGCCGCACGGTCCTCGGCGCTCCATGCGCCGGCGCGGTGATGGCGATGAGCAGGTCGGCACGCCCGGCGTCCAGGTCGGGGGCGACGAACAGGTCGCAGAAGTGCGTGGTCCCGGTCACCTCCATCCACACGGGCCGCCAGATGCCGCTGCGGTGCGAACCGGAGGTCTCGTCCCCCGGGATCTCCAGTTGATCCTCCGGCACCGAGGCTCGGACCGTGATCCGGTCGGGCCGATCGAAGCAGACGAGGTGGGAGACGTCCACCGCGAACGGCAGATAGCCGTCCTCGTGCGTGCCGGCCAGCCGTCCGTTCACCCACACCGTGGCGTGGTAGTCGACCCCGGCGAAGACCACGGCGATCCTCCGGCCCGCGTGCTCGGCGGAGACGGTGAGCTCCCGCTCGTACCACACCGGCCCCCGGTAGTCACGCAGGTCGTCGAAAAGAAATTGCCAGGCGGCCGGCACCGGACAGGGTCGCCCCTGGATGCCTGCACGATGCGAGCCTTCGACTTCGCCGCGGTTCTCGGGGTCCGGCGCGAACCGCCACATGCCGTCCAGCGGACGCGTGACCTCGCGGTCGAGCGGCACGTAGAACGGATTCGGCGGTGTGATCGGAGCCGTCATCGCCATCCTCATCGCGGTGTGCCCGTATGACGACCGTTACCAGATTCGGGTGATGGGGTAGGGGTCGAATGCCTGGTCGACACTGACGATCGGGAGGTTCTCGACGATCGCCTGGGCGATGAGCAGACGATCGAAGGGATCGCGGTGGTGCAACGGCAGCGCCGCGACTTCGCTGGCATGGCGGTACGAGATGGCCAGTTGCTGAATGCCATGCTCCTGCAGCAGGTCGGCGAATTCGGGATAGAGCGGACGCGACATGGCGAGCTTGCCCAGACCGAGCTTGATTGCCATCTCCCACACGGACGCGACGCTGCACATAACGGCATTGTCGGTGTCCTCGATGGCGGCCTGGGCGCGAGGGGAGAGGTCCGGCGCGTTCTCGACGAACCAGAGGACGGTGTGCGTATCGAGCAGCAGCGTCACTACCGGTAGTCGGCGAAGTCGTCCAGTGGCGCGTCGAAGTCCGTAGCGATGTAGGTGAAGGTGCCCTTGGCGAAGCCGGCACGCCGGGTACGAGCAGGTGGCGCGACGGGCCTGAGTTCCGCGATCCGCTTGCCACGGCGGGTCAGGTAGAAACTCTTGCCCTCGAGCACCTGACTCAGCAGCGCCGAGAGGTTGGTCTTGGCTTCCAGCGTGCCGATCTCCTCGACCTTCATCAGGAAGTAAATGTAGTCAGGATGGTCAGGTTGTCAAGTACTCGCCTTCAGGCGAGGGTCGATCGCTCTGCGTAACACGCCCTCCCACGGCAGCGACCACGGTAGGCACACTGGTCGCCGTCACTGATGGCGATTATCATGATAATCGCCATGTCTACAGGCATTCATTCGGAGGACGAATGGATCCCGCGTCGGCTCCAGTTGGAGCGGCTCCTGGCCCGGCGGTCGGTGTTTCTGTTCGGGCCGCGCCAGACAGGGAAGACGACCTATGTCAGCAGGCAGCTCGAAGACCGCATCGCGCTCACGTTCACGCTGCTCGACCGGGGGCTGCTGACCTCGGTGCTTGCCGATCCTTCGCGCATCCGCCGGGAGGTGCAGGCACGCGGGTTGCGCGACACCGTGATCTGTATCGACGAGATTCAGAAGTGTCCGGAGCTGATGGATGAAGTGCAGCTCATGATCGAAACGCTCGGGATCCGGTTTCTGCTGACCGGATCGAGCGCTCGCGCGCTGCGGCGCAAGGGCGCCAACCTGCTCGGGGGCCGCAGCAGCGACCGTGTGATGCGACCGTTCTCGTGGTGTGAGCTGCGGGACACCGGCTTTTCCCTGGAACGTGCGATCAACCATGGGTTGCTGCCGCCACACTACCTGTCCGACGATCCCGACGAGGAGCTGGCTTCCTACGTCGACCGCTACCTGACCGAGGAGATCGCGGCCGAGGGGTTGGCGCGCAGCCTTCCCGGCTTCGCCCGGTTCCTGGAGACTGCTGCCACGACGAACGCTCAGCTTCTGAACTACTCGAACGTCGCGCGCGACGCGCAGGTGCCGCGCCAGACCGTGGTGCAGTGGTACAAGGTACTGACGGACACGCTCATCGCGACCGAATTGCCTCCGCTCACGGGCACCGCCAAGCGCAAGGCCATCGAGACCGCCAAGTTCTACTTCTTCGATACCGGGGTGGTGCGGGCGCTGCGGCGGCTTCCCCGGGTGAACGATGCGTCGGCCGACTTCGGCGAGTTCTTCGAGCACTATGTGTTTCACGAACTCTGCACCTGGATCGACTATCGCCGGCCCCGGACTCGGATCACCTACTGGCGGTCGCGGTCAGGTTACGAAGTCGACTTCGTTCTGGACCGGCGTGTGGCGATCGAAACCAAGGCCGCACGGCGGGTGCACGACAAGCACTTGCGAGGGCTGCGGGCACTGGCGGAAGAGGGGCTGGTCGACCGCTCCATCGTTGTCTGCCGCGAGGAGCGGCCGCGCATCGAGCCCGGCCCCTCGCATGACATCGAGATATGGCCGCTCGTACACTTCCTCACCGCGCTATGGCAGGACTCGCTCGACCCGGATCGCGGCACCGGCCTCCCCTGATGCCGCTGCGATACGACCGCGGTCAGGCGGCATGAGCAGGCCATGAAGCGGCTGGAGGGCAGGCGCGCGGTGGTCACCGGAGCCGGCCGCGGGCTGGGGCTGGCGGTGGCCGAGCTGTTCGTGCGCGAGGGGGCCGCGGTCGTGCTTGCCGACCGGGACGAGGGCTCGGCCACGGCGGCGGCGGAGCGGCTCTCGGCCGCCGGTGGCGAGGCGGTCGCCGTGCGCGCGGACGTCACCTCGACGCGCGACGTGCAGGGGCTGATGGACGCCGCGGCCGAGCGCATGGGCGGCCTGGACGTGCTGGTGAACAACGCCGGGATCTCCAGCGCCGGTACGGTCACCGAGGTGGACGAAGCGCACTGGGAGCGAGTGCTGGCGGTCAACCTCACCGCCGCCTACCTGTGCTGCCGCTACGCGGTCCCGCACCTGGAACGGTCCGGCGGCGGCGCGATCGTGTGCATCTCTTCGGCCTCCGGCGTGACCGGGCAGAAGGGTCAGGTCGCCTACAACGTGTCCAAGCACGGCGTCATCGGCCTGGTCCGCTGCATGGCGCTGGACCATGCCGAGGCGGGCATCCGCGTCAACGCGGTGTGCCCCGGCGTGATCGACACGCCGATGACCGACTCGCTCTCAGCCGAGCACCGCGCGAAGCTGGCGGGGTGGCACCCGCTCGGCCGCATTGCCGAGCCGGCGGAGGTGGCCCGCACGGTGCTGCACCTGGTGTCCGACGAGTCGTCGTTCACCACCGGCGCGCTGTTCCTGGTGGACGGCGGTCTGACCGCGATGTAGGGCCGATCGGGTAGGATCGGCGCATGAAGGTACGGACATTCGACCATGTCGCGGTGACGGTCAGCGACACGAAGCGGGCGCTGGAGTTCTACGTCGACAAGCTCGGGCTGCGGCTGGTGGAGAACCACCAGCTCGAAGGCGACAAGATCGACGAGGCGAACGGCCTCCGGGGCGCGCGCGCCCAGTCAACGCGGCTGGCCGCGCCCGACAGCCCGGACGTCCTGATCGACCTGCTTGAGTACTACACGCCGCCGATCGAGCCCCGCCAGCCGCCGATCGGGGCGGTCGGCTCCTGCCACTTCGCACTGGTGGTCGACGACCTGCCGGGGGCGGTCGAGGAGCTCAGGGCGAAGGGCGTCCACTTCATCTCCGGACCCGTCAACTTCGAGCTCACCGAGGGCTCGGTCAGCGTCTGCTTCTGCACCGATCCCGACGGCAACCACGTCGAGCTGATGGAGGAATACGAGCACTAGGAGGCTGTCCGCTGGCGGTTCACGCGCGGGTCGGCCACGCCCGTGCGCAGCAGCAGCCAGCCGAGCACGGCGAGCACCGCGCCGGCCGCGAACACCGGGCGGAAGCCCGCCAGGTCGATCAGCCAGCCGCCCAGAATCGGAGCGGCGAGAGCGGGGCCGGCGAGCAGGGTGGTTGCGAGCGCCACGTAGGTCGGCACCCGGCCGCCGGCGCCCAGGTCCATAGCAAGGCTGGGCCGGGCCACCCGGAGCCCGGCGTCGGAGACCGTCAGCAGGGCGAATGCCGCGTACATCCACCCGGCGCCGGGAGCGGCGACCATGACCGCTCCCGCAGCCGCGCACAGCAGGGCTGCCGCCTCGACGGCGGAACGGTGGCCGAAGCGGTCCCCCCACCAGCCGATCAGGGGCGTGCCCACGGCCTGGCTGACCAGCGCGACCATGGTGAGCGTCGCCGCGAAGGCGTCGCTGACACCGAACGCCTCGCGCCCGTACACGATGTAGAAGGTGACCCCCAGGGTCCCCAGGATCACCAGGACCTGACTGACCAGGAAGCGGGCGAAGTTGGCATCGTGCCGCAGTACCGCCGGAAGCTCCCGGAGATAGGATCCCAGGCGCGCTCGCGGGCGGTCGGGCGGGCGTTCCGGCTCGCGGTTGAGGGTCAGGAACGTCCATGAGACCGCCTGGCTGGCGAACGCCAGCAGGAAGCACAACCCGAACGAACGGGGAAACGCGACGGTATCCAGGATGTACCGGGCCAGCAGCGCGCCGGCGGCGCCCATCAGCCCGCCGAATGAGCTGCCGAGCCCGAACATCAGCCCCTTGCGGTCGGCGTGGATGACGTTGGCCAGCATGGCGCGCCACGCCGGGCTGGCCACGCCCACGGCGCCCTGGGCCGCCAGCAGCATGGCGACCAGGAAGGCGTAGGAGAACCACGCCGGCGCCTCCGGCCACAGCAGGATGCCGAGCCCGAGGATCAGCCACGGCACCCGTTCGAACACGCTGACCTTCACCACCCACGGCTTCTTGCGGCCCAGCGCCTCCGCTCGCGCGGCCATGAAAAGCTGCGGGCCGTGCGACGCGAGCAGGTAGGCTGCCGGGATGAGCCCGATCAGGACCCGCGAGTCGGTCAGGTAGCTGGCGTACAGCGGCAGGATCGTGGAGATGAAGACGAAGCTGCCGGCCAGGTTGACGAATGCCAGGTCGCCGACGTTGACCCAGAAGTTCCAGCCCTGGTCGCCGCGAATGGCCCGCCGGTACGCCTCCTCGTCGTACTGCACGGCGTGAACGTATCAGACGTGAGGAGCCATCGCGAGTCATTATGAGTCGAAACGACTTGCCAGGAGTCATCGGGCTCCGTAAGCTGGCGATCATGAAGCAGTTGACCGTTCGCAATCTCGGACCGGAGCTCGAGCGACGGCTTCGCGAGGTCGCGATGCGCCGCGACACGTCGTTGAACAAGGCTGCCGTCTACCTGATGCGCAGAGGCGCCGGCCTGGGCGGCGCCGGCGGGGAGCAGCCCACCGTCGGCGACTCCCTCAGCGAGTTCCGTGGGACATGGTCCGAGGAGGACGAGCGATCCGTGCTCGACGCGGTGGCGGACCTCGACCGGATGGACGACCAGGTCTGGCGATGAGGCTCATGCTCGACACGAACGCCTATACCGGGTATCTGCGCTCCGAGCCCGCGGTCACGGACAGGGTCGACTCGGCGGCACGCATCCTTCTGCCGGCGGCGGTCGCGGGCGAGTTGATCTACGGCTTCCGGCACGGCACGCGGTACCGGAGGAACCTCGATCAGCTCGAACGCTTTCTTGCCAAGCCGCTCGTGACGTTCGTCCCGGTCACGTTCGAAACCTGCAGTCGATTCGGTTCGGTAGCCGCCGAGTTGAGACGGGCGGGAACGCCGATCCCCGTCAACGACGTCTGGGTCGCCGCTCACGCTTTGCAGACGGGCGCGTCGCTGCTCACGTACGACGCTCACTTCGAGCGAGTCGCCGGCTTGTCGATGGTGTGCCTCGGCGGCTGAGCGAATGCCGAGCTGTCATCGAGGGCGAGAAGCGGAGTGCGCGTTCTCCCCGGAACCTGCCCGGAACGTTCGCAGCATCGCGGTAAGGCCACCGTCGACCAGGGACAGCGCGCCGGTGGTGAACGACGATTCGTCGGACGCCAGGTGCAGCACGGTCTGCGCCACTTCCGCCGGATCCGCCACGCGACCGAGCGGATTGCGCGCGGCCAAATCCGCGCGTTGCCCGGCGCTGAGCTCCTGAAGCGCCGGCGTGTCCATCGCCCCCGGACACACCGCGTTGACGCGGATGCCGGCGCCGGCGTGGTCCAGCGCCATGCAGCGCACCAGGCCGACAAGACCGTGCTTGGACACGTTGTAGGCGACCTGATCCCTCTTGCCGACCACCCCTGCCGACGAAGAGATGCAGACGATCGAGCCGCCGCCGGCCCGCTCCAGGTGCGGGATCGCGTAGCGGGAGCACAGGTAGGCACCGGTGAGGTTGACCCGCAGCACCCGGTTCCAGTGCGCTTCGTCCACCTCGGTCACCGTTCCGGCGCTGGCGATCCCGGCGTTGTTCACCAGCACGTCCAGGCCGCCCAGGCGCTCGTCCGCCGCGTCCATCAGCGCCTGCACGTCCGCGGCCGCGGCCACGTCCGCCCGCACCCCGATCGCCGTGCCGCCGGCGGCCTCCAGCCGGTTCGCCGCTGCCGTGACGGCGTCCTCGTCCAGGTCGGCCAGGACGACCGCCGCTCCCTCGTTCACGAACAGCTCGGCCACCGCCAGGCCGAGCCCTCGTCCCGCTCCGGTGATCACCGCGCGCTTGCCCGCCAGTCGGCTCATTCCCCGGGTGTCTCCCCGTGCCCTTCGATCGCCCTCGCCACCGCCTTCACCCCTGCCATTATCCTGGCCGCCGCTTGGCTCATCAAAGGCTGACGGGGTCTTCAGGATTCCTGGTGGGTGATCTCACTCGGCAGGCTCACGCGGCCGGTGCCGGTGCCGGAGGCCGTGGTGGGCTCCGCAGAGAAGGCGCAAATTGGCCGGTTCGGCGCCGCCGCCAAGCGCACACGGGCGGATGTGGTCTATCTCGATCAGATGGCGCGAGGTGCAGCGCCGCCCGGTCTGCGGATCGACGTAGCGGCAGCGCCCTCCGTCACGCTGCCAGATCTCGCGTCGGGTGGCGGCCGGGATGGCGCGCCCCGCGCGCGGCTTCGCCGTCGCAGTGGCCCGGGTCTGCTTCGACGAAGCGGCCTGCGGCGCCTGCCGCACGGGTTCCTCCGCTGTCGAAGCGGCCTGTCGGCCGCTGGCAGCCGCGGCCTTGGGGAGCGAGTCGGTAGGGGCGGGGCGCCTTGCGTCACCCTTCGCCGTCGAAGCGCCGCCGCGTTCCGGGGCGGCCTGCTGCTTCGCCGTCGAAGTACGCTCGGCCTCCCCGTCCGCCCCCGCCGGCCCGCGGCCGCTGCCCCGGCGGCGTGGCGGCCGGCTCGGGTCGTGGCGGTCCAGCGCCTCCTGCACGATGCGGCCGACGAGCTGCCCGATCGTCATGCGCGGGTCCACGTGCGACAGCAGCCCGCGAAGCTGCTCCAGCCCCTGCTGGCAGTCCGCGTCGATGATGGCCTTCAGCTCGTAGCGACCGTTGCCCAGCGGGCGGATGCGGTCGGCCGGGAGCGCCATCTCCGGGGCCACGTCGGCCAGCATCTGGCGCACCTGCCGCGCGCTCTTGCCGGCCGCCTCATCGACCAGCTTCTGCCTTCCTGCAGCATCGAGCACCACCGGCGGCGCGGGCAACTCCGTGGGCTGCGGCGACGCCGTGGTCGCACCCGGCGCCGCAGGCGACGGCGCCCCTGCCGATGACTCCGCCGTCTGTGCCGGCGTGCCGGCCGGCGGCCCGCCGATCGACCGGCGGCGTTGACGGTCGAACGCCCACTGCAGCTCGGCCGCCGCGCTCAGCGACAGCGAGCCGTCGCGCAGCCGCTCGCGCGTCCCTGCGTGCTCGGCGCACAGGCGCATGGCGGCGATGCGCCGCCCGGCAGCCCCGTCGCTGTAGCCCAAATCGCGCACGGTGTAGTCGAACAGGCTGGAGTAGCCGCGGTGCAGGTACAGGCCGCGGGCGTCGATCTCGGTCAGGTGGTCGATGATGGTGGCCTGCAGGTGGCGTTCGAGGCGGGCCATGTCGCGGGTCTGCCGCAGCAACTCGCGGTCGGAGAGGGCGCTGACGGTTGAAGTGAGGACAGGGCCGGTGTCGGTGGTCGTCTGCATGGCATAAATATAACACCGGTTTCCTGATAGGGATTTTCTTCGAGTCCTGGAGGGGCATCGAATCAGCGCGCACGGCGCGCTGAGCGGGGTACTGTGCGGCCAACGGACGGCTTGAGCTTCGCGGAGGCGGTGAGGTCCCGGAAAGTCCCGTGGCGGGCGACCTGGAGCGCCGAAAAGGGCGTCAAGCCCCAAGCGCGAAATTCCTCCATTTTCTTCGACCGAATGTCGGCCGCAGACCGGCACCGGCATGGCCGTCGCGATGACTCGCTCCCTCGCCGCCTCCAGTCGTGGGTGCCCACGAAACCCGGAAGAGCCGGCCGCCGGGCCACGCACGACGCCGGCCTGCGGTACGCTCCGTGAGATGAGCGCGGAGATCACCGTCAGCTTGGTCAGCTTCCGGTTTGGCGCCGATACGGCGATCAACTTGAACCGGCACGGCGCGTGGCTGGAGAGACTCGCAAGGAGCGCTGACACCAAGCCCGATCTCGTTCTCTTTCCGGAGTTCTCGCTGACCGGCTGGACCTACGATCCTGACGCGGCACTCGATCTGGACTCCTCGTTGGTCGGCCGTGCGGTCGGTCTGGCGTCGGAGTTCGCCACCGCGGTCGGCTTCGGCCTGGTCGAGCGGCGTGGCGGCGTGCGCTGCAACAGCTTCGTGATCGCGGCCCCGGACGGCATCGCCGGCGTGATGCGCAAGATC
The DNA here is from genome assembly GCA_964291595.2 of Spirochaetia bacterium. GTDB lineage: Bacteria > Spirochaetota > Spirochaetia > SZUA-6 > Bin103 > CATQHW01. The sequence continues at coordinate 508,120 of OZ219914.1, forward strand.
AACCTGACCCCGGCCGAGCTCCCGTACTTCAGCCCCGGCCGCGAGCTGCCGGTCATCGAGGTATCTGCCGGCAGGCTGGCCGGCCTGCGGCTGGGAGTCGCCATCTGCGCGGACGCCACGCGCTTCGAGATCATCCATCTGCTGTCGCTGCGCGGGGCCGAGCTCATCCTGGCGCCGCACGCCAATTCGCTCGCCTCCTACGGCGGCAACCGCGACGGCTGGCTCCGCTGGCGCCGGGAACGGTGGCCGCTGTTCGCCCGCGACTGCGCGGTGACGATCGCCGGGGTGAGCTGTGCGGGCCGGCCGGCACCGGGGCTGCCTCCGGTCGACGACGCCGGTGACGAGCGGGCGCAACGCTTCTGCGGCGGCGCCATGATCGTGGACAGCGACGGGACCGCCGGAACCGTGCTGGAGGGAGCCGGCAACGGGGAGGGGGCCGTAACCGGGACGATCGACGTGGACGCGCTGCGACAGGCGCGCAGGACGCACCCGCTGCTCAACTCGTTCCAGGCTGCCATCGTCTACAATCGTCCGGACGGCTGGCGGCACGGCAACGGGCCCGCTTGCGGCTGACAGCGCGCGCCAGGTCCAGGAACTCAGCGGTCGCACTGCTCGACTGACACTGCACATTGTAGTAACAATGCAGAGTCCGTGACGTTCGAGTGGGACCCGGCCAAGAACCAGGCGAACATCGGCAAGCACGGGGTGGCGTTCGACACAGCCAAGCGCATCTTCGAGGGACCGGTACTGACTTGGCGCGACGACCGCAGAGCATACGGGGAGGAACGCTACATCAGCGTCGGAAGAGTGGGCGGGGCGTTGCTCGTGATCGTACACACCGAACGGGACGGCCGGACCCGAATGATTTCGGCGCGACCAGCCTCCAGGAAGGAAAGGAAGGCATTTGATGAAACGATACGATAGACCTCTTACACCGGATGAGATCGATGCCGTAGAGGACGAAAACATCGACTTCAGCGACATCCCGGAGTTGGACGAAGAGTTCTGGAGGCGTGCCGAACTCGTCGAACCCGATCGGACCGAGCAGGTGACGATACGCGTGAAGCGTTCGGTGTTGGATTACTTCAAGGCGCCGGGCAAGGGCTACCAGACGCGGATGAATCAGGTGCTGGAGAGCTACGTGCGCGCGCGACGGCAGGCTGGGTAGCGCTAGGCCTCACTCGGGTAAATACAGGTAGAGGGCGTCGACTTCCGAGGGTCGCGTCGCGCTGTCCGCCAGCGCCCGGTACGGCTTGCTCACGATGCTGAAGCGGCCGTCCAGCTCGATGGCCTGTGCCTCGTGGGTGCCGATGCCGGAGTCGATCACGACCTGCTCCATCCGGTCCCCGCGGCTCAGATAGAGCATCTGCGCCGGCGGGTGCGGCAGCGTCCAGTCTCCCCGCCCCATCTCGCCCACGTACAGATCCTGCCGCCCGTCACCGTCGAAGTCGGCCACCTGCAGCGTGTGCGCGTCCAGCAACCGGTCGTGCAGCACCTCGTCTTCCCACAGGTCCTCGACATCCGCACCCGGCCGGAACAGCGCCAGCCGCCCGTAGGTTCGCCCGATGTCCAGCGCCACCTCGGCGACCGCGATCTCCGGCCGACCGTCGCCGTCGAAATCGGCGGCCACGACCCGCACGCCGCCGTAGTCTCGGGTGTAGATGTGCTGCTCCCACTCGCCGTTCGGCAGCAGGCGATACCAGGAACAGCCGGCGATGAGCTCCAGTCTGCCGTCGCCGTCGACATCGGCGGCCGCGAGCGCCTGCTCGTCCACGCCGGTGACGACGGGCCGCACCTCCGGCCACGGAGTCGCGTACGGATCGTCCGGCAACGGGACACCGAAGAGCGTCTCCGCGTCCTGGTTCCAGACGTAGAGCTCCTGCCGCCCGTCGCCGTCGATGTCGGCCAGCAACAGGTCGTGGGTGCGGGGCGCGGGCAGCGGGAACGCCTCCCGGCGCACCCACCGCCGGGTCGGGTCGGGCGGGCACTCCCACCAGTAGACGCTGCTGCCCCGATCGCTGGTCGCGCCGATCAGGTCCAGCCGGCCGTTGCCGGTCAGGTCGACCAGCGCGCCGCCGACGCTGATGCTGGGAAAGGTGTCGTCGATCAGGTGCGGTTCCCAGGCGCCGCCGCCCGTTCGACCGAACCAGTGGAGCCGTTCCGGATGCCGGCTCGAGACGATGAACTCCTGCATACCGTCGCCGTCCAGATCGCCGACGATGCACGACATGCGCTCGGCGGGACCACCCTGGTAGACGGTGTGGCGGCGGAACACGGGCAGTTCAGGCATCCGGTCACTCCTTGATGGCGCCGGCGGCGATGCCGGACATGATCTTCTCCTGCAGGAGGATGTAGAGGATGATCGACGGCACCACGTAGATCACCAGGGCGGCGAACATCGCCGAGAAGTCGAACGTGAACTGCTGCATGAAGTAGCGCATCGCCAGGGGCAGGGTGCGGTTGTGCTCGGAGGAGGTCAGCAGGAGCGCGTACAGCAGCTCGTTCCACGACCCCAGGAAGGTGAGCACCGCCGAGCTGACCAGGGCCGGCTGGGTCAGGGGAAGCATGATCCGCCAGAAGGCGCGCGGCACGCTGGCCCCCTCCAGGTAGGCGGACTCCTCCATCTCGTAGGGCAGGTGCATCATGTAGCTGCGCAGCACGAACAGGCAGAGCGGCATGGAGAATCCCGTGTACACCAGGATCAGCGCCGCCTTGGTGTCGTAGAGCCCGAGCCTGAGCACCACCTCGTACACCGGCTGCACCATCGTGTTGACCGGGATCAGGATCGAGGAGATCAGCAGCGTGAAGACCAGGGTGCGCGCTCGGAAGCGGAAGCGGGACAGCGCATAGGCCGCAAGCGAGTAGATCAGCAGCGAGATGGTGGTGGTGGAGACGGCCACGATCAGCGAGGTGACGAACTTGAGGTCGAGGCGCGCGAAGCGGAACGCGGTGGCGTAGCCCTTCAGCGACGGCTGCGCCGGCAGGTTGAGCGCCGACGACAGGATCTCGGCGTTGGTCTCCAGGGACGAGATCACCACCCACACCAGCGGCAGCACGGAGATGGCGATCACGAAGCCCATGACCGCGTAGCGGAACAGCGCCGCCGCCCCGGCGGCAAACCGCTCGTGCGGCGTGCGCAGGCCGACCTGCTCGGCCGCCCGGCTACTCACGGTAGCTCCTGCCCAGGCGGAACAGCCACTGCACCAGCGGATCGCCGCCATGTCGGTGATCAGCAGTTGCCCGGTCACTCACGGTAGCTCCTGCCTATGCGGAACAGCCACTGCACCACCAGGACCGCCACCATGCCCATGACCAGCAGCACCACCGCCAGCGCGTTGGCGTAGCCGTACTCCTGGCTGTTGAGCAGCCGGTTCACCATGATCACGGAGATGTTCTGGGTGCGGTTGCCGGGACCGCCGCCGGTGGTGAGGAAGATGATCTCGAACGCCTTCAGCACCGCGGTGACGGCGATCACGATGCCGGTGCCGATGATCGGCCGGATGAGCGGCAGGTGGATGTAGAGGTCGACCTGCAGCGGGCTCGCGCCGTCGATGCGCGCCGAGTCGCCCAGCGAGTCCGGGATCGCCATCAGCTCCGACATCGTGATCAGGGTGATCACGGCGGCGAAGAACAGCCAGATCATGGTCACCGCCGTGAACGCGCTGCCGGGCTCGTACAGCCAGTTGCGGTTGAAGTCCCGGAATCCGAGAAGCTGGATGAACCCGTTGAGGATGCCGGCGTCGGGCAGGTAGATGAAGATGAACAGCATGGACAGCGCGGTCCATCCCAGGACGTTCGGGATCATGAAGACGGCGCGGGTGAAGCGCCAGCCGCGCGGCCGCTTGAACAGCACCAGCGCCACCAGCACGCCGAACGGCACGTGGATGAACGCCGCGGCCAGCACCCACTTGATGCTGTTGACGAACGCCGCCTGGAACTTGGCGCTGGCCGCCAGGCGCAGGTAGTTGTCGAGACCGATGAACTGCGGCGCCTGCACCCCGTTCCACTTGGTGAAGCTGGTCGTCACCGCCGTCACCAGCGGGCCCAGGTAGACCAGCAGGAACATCGCCAGCGCCGGCAGCAGGAACAGGACGATCCACAGGCGTCCGGGCTTGATCATCGATTGCTCATGGGCGGGCGGGCAGGCGCGCCCGGTACCTTGAGGCGGTACCGGGCGCCGTCACCCCACGCCGCGGGAGTCTACAGCGATTCCAGGTACTCCTTGGCCGATGCGGCGAGCATGGCCGCGTACTCCTCCGCCGAGATCTCGCCGTACAGCAGCGCGGGGAGCTGATTGACGATCGTCTCGTTCTGGTTGATCGGATCCCACTGCGCCTGGAACCAGGGAATGGTCAGCTCGACCCCTTCGACCGCGTTGAAATACTCCAGGTTTACCGGCCCGAGCCCGGACTTCTCGTCCTCGTTCAGCGACACCAGGTGGGTCATGTGGCCGAGCGCGATCGCCTGCTGGGCGATGTTGTCGCGGGTGGCCAGGAACTTGATCCACTCCACCGCGCCCTCGCGCACCGGCAGGTCGTGGTCCATCGACACGCCGCGTCCGTACTCGCGGCCCAGGTTGGAGATCATCATGTCGTTCGGGAAGCGGGCGTAGCCCACCTTGTCCTCGAAGCCCTCCGGCGAGTACTGCGTGTCGCCGAAGCTGGCGATCATCCACGGTCCGTTGGCGATCATCGCCGTGTCGGAGGCCGAGAAATGGTTGGCCGCCAGCGCATAGGTGCCGCCGATCGCGTCCGCGGTGGTGTACTCGTACAGGCGTTCGACCATGCGCACCGCGTCGACGTAGATCTCCGAGGTGAACTCGTCGGTCGGGTAGCGGATGTCCATGAAGTCCCGACCCTCCTGGGTGCGGCCCAGGTAGGTGGTGAGCAGCAGGTTGGTGATCCAGCCGGTCTCCGTGGTGTGCATCGACAGGGGCGTGAAGCCGGCCGCCTGGAGCGTCTCGCACGCCGCGAAGAAGTCGTCCCAGGTCGTGGGGAAGGCGTCGATGCCGGCCTCGGCGAACATCTCCTTGTTGTAGTAGATGCCGATGTAGGGTGCGCCGGTGGAGGGGGAGGTGAACATCCGACCCTCGGCGTCGGTGTTGAACGCGACGCTCTCCGGGAACGCCACCTTCTGCCACTCGGGGTCGGCGTCGAAGTAGGGCCGCTGGTCCATCAGCCGGCCGTCGCGCATAAGCGCCTCGGCGAAGGCCGCCTCCGGTCCGAGTTGGGTGACCACCGCCGGCAGGTTGCGCGCGGAGTTGAGCGCCTTCAGCTTCTGCCGGATCTCGACCGCCATGCCGGGCACCCACTCGATGTCCAGCTCGTAGCGGCCGTCGTACTTCTCGTTGAACGCGTCGATGAAGCCGCGGTACATCACGGTGTTGGCGTCGTTGCCGCCTTCCCGGAACAGCATCGGGATCTTGATCTCTTCGGCCGCCGCCGTCTCTCCCTCGGCGCTCGCGAAGGCGGTTGGCGCCGCCAGCAGGGCCGCCAGCGCGGCGATCAGCGTGACCGCGGCGCGGTTCTTCGTTCGATGCATGTCTTCAGTGACCTCCGTAGTGAGTCGTGGATTCCGCGGCGACGATGCCCGCGGGGTCAGGCGAGGTCAAGCCTGCCGGCTTGCCCGCGGGCTGACGGCGCGCCGCGGCTCGGATAAGGTCGGGCGAGGAAACGTGATGACCGACGGCTACCGAAGACTGACCGCCGAGCAGGTGAACGCCTTTCACACCCACGGCTACGTCAGGCTGGGACCGCTGCTGGATGACGCCACGGTCGAGCTGCTGCGCCGCGAGTACGACCGCGAGTTCGCGCTGGCCCGTTCCGGCGCCGGCTCGTTCCGCAACCTGGCCATCGACGACACCGAGGACGTGGAGGCCAAGAACGAGGCGGAGGAGCAGATGCTGCAGATCATGCAGATGTGCGAGCGCAACCTGCACTTCCGCCGCATGCTCTACCACGAGCCGATCCTGGACTGCATCGAGGACCTGATCGGCCCCAACATCCAGCTCTTCCACGACCAGGCGCTGTACAAGCCGGCGCGCCACGGCGGACCGGTGTTCTGGCACCAGGACAACGCCTACTGGCAGTGCGTGCCGGCCAACCTGGTGAGCTGCTGGATGACGCTGGACGACGTCACCGTCGACAACGGCGCGATGCAGGTGATCCCCGGCTCCCACGTGCAGGCGCTGCAGCACGACCGCTCGGCGTCCAGCAACGCGCTGCTGGACAGCGCCGACCAGGTGGACGCCTCACAGGCGGTGGCGATCGAGCTGCCCGCCGGCGGCGCCATGCTGCACCACTGCCAGACCTTCCACTACACCGCGCCCAACAACACCGCGCGCGAACGGCGCGCCTTCATCATCCACTTCATGACGCCCGGCACCACCTCACGCCGCACCGGCGAGCACCTCACGGTCTCGTTCGCGCGCCCGATGCTGCGCATGCGGGTGTGAGGGCATTGCGGGTGTGAGCCCCGCTCAGTAGCGGTGATCGACGCTGCCGAACAGCGTCGGCTTCTCCCAGCTCGCGCCGTCGCGCTCCACCCAGCCGGCGACCGCGGAGATCAGCTCGCCGACGCCGTCCCGCGGCTCGCCGAACGTCGCCCGGCACAGGCTGTCGTCGGTCAGCGGCAGCGTGTCGCCTTCGGCGCCGGCCAGCTTCGGGTCGCGACCCAACTCGGTTCCCAGGGCCGACACGATCCCGGCTACCCGGTGGCCGGGCCCTGACACGTTGACCGTCCACGGCGGGTTGGCGCAGTGCTCCAGGCAGCGCAGCGCCACGTCGATGGCGTCGCGCTGCGAGATGAGGTTGACCGCCGGCACCGCCTGTGAGATCGGCTCGCCCCTGTGGACCATGTCGGCCAGGTCGCGCAGCACGCCGTAGCAGAGGTGCTGCGCGTAGGCCAGACGATAGTTGCACACGCGCTGCCCGGCGTGCCGGCTGGCGGTGGTGGCGAAGGAGGCTTCGCGCGCGGCGATCGACCAGCCGTAGACGCCCTCCGGCTGCAGCGCGTCGGATTCTCGGCTGCCGCCCCCCACGGGCGGTCCGACGACGGCCGTTCGTTCCTCGCCGGCCGGCGCGGGCGCCACGTAGTCGACCCCGGCGTACGGGTTGGTCGACGAGAACACGACGATGTTCGCGTAGCAGAACCGTTCGCCCACGAGGTAGGGGACGATCGAGTTGACGTGGAACGCGCGCCGCCAGTCGGCGCCGCTGCCGAACTTGAAGCCCAGCATGTAGACGACCTGGCGGGACTCCGGCAGCGCGCCAATGAAGTCGGGGTCGGTCAGGTCGCCGCGGATGCAACGGATCCCGTCGGCCTCCAGCGCCGCGCGGGTGGCATCGTCGCTGAAGGTCGACGCGACGACCACATCGCGCTCGACGCCCGCCGCCCGGTCGGCGCGCCGCAGCGTCGCGGCCAGCTCCGGTCCCATCTTGCCGCTGCCCCCCAGGATCAGCACCGGCCCGTCGATCCGCGCTGCCGCTTCGGTCAACGCCGGCGACGGCTCGGTCATGAACCGTTGCAGCGAGCGGTCGTCGTGGACTTCGGCGAGCGTCATGGGATACCTCCTCGATGCGGCAGGCCGATACTCGTACGCATCCGGCCGCCGCGTCATCGCCGCCGGCGCGGTGACGGATCGGCCGCCGTTCAACCGGAGCCGGCCAGCCTGGGCACGGCCGCGTAGAGCTGCCGGGTATACGCGTGCCGCGGGCCGGCCGCCAGCTCCTGCGCCGTCGCTTCCTCCACCAGGCGTCCGCCCTGCATCACGCCGACGCGGTCGCAGAAGTAGGTGACGACCGCCAGGTCGTGGGAGATGAACAGCAGGGTCAGGCCCAGCTCGCGGCGCAGCGTCTGCAGCAGGTCCAGGATCTGGCTGCGCACCGACACGTCCAGGGCGGAGACGATCTCGTCGCAGATGAGCGTCTCCGGCCGGACGATCAGCGCGCGGGCGATGGCGACGCGCTGGCGCTGGCCGCCGGAGAAGTCCGGCGGGCGGCGGCTCAGGTGGCGGGCGGCCAGCCCCACGGCCTCCAGGGCGGCCAGGGCGCGCTCGCGTCCGTCGTCGGCGCCGCGCCAGCCGGCGGTGTAGCGCAGCCCGGCGAGCAGGATCGACTCCACCCGCATGCGCGGGTTGAGGGAGCGGGCGGGGTCCTGGAACACGTACGCCAGCCGCGTGCGCAGCTCGCGCCGGGCACGGGCCGTCGACCTGCCGACCTCGTGCACGACCCCGGCGCGGTCGCGGTAGGTGATGGAACCGCCGTCGGGCCGGTACATGCCCACCGCCAGGCGGGCGGTGGTGGTCTTGCCGCTGCCCGATTCGCCGACCAGGCCGTAGGTCTCGCCGTCGTCGATGCGGAAGCTCACCTCCCGCACCGCCTGCACGTGCCGCCGGGCGGCGGCGAAGTAGCCGGCCTTCAGGGCGAACCGCTTGCTGACGGTCTCCAGCGTCAGCATCGGGCGTCCTCCAGCGGCCCCGCAGCCGCGGAGCCCGGCTTGACGCCCGGCAGCAGGCAGCGGTGGCGGAGCGTGAAATCGACGGAGCTGTCCGGCCCTTCCGCCCGTTCGTCGACCAGCGGCGGTACGGCGCGGGCGCAGCGCTCCTCGGCCAGGTCGCAGCGCGGCGCGAACGGACAGCCCGGCTCCGGGTTCAGCGGATCGGGCACGGTGCCGGGAATGGTGCGCAGCGGCCGGTCGGTGTAGTGCACGCCCAGCTCCAGGTGGGCCTCCAGCAGCGCGCGCGTGTAGGGATGGCGCGGCTCGCTCATCACCAGCGCCGCCGGACCCTGTTCCATCACCAGGCCGCCGTACATCACCAGGATGCGGTCGGCGACTTGGCTGACCAGCGCCAGGTCGTGGCTGATGAACAGGATGGCAAGCCCGCGCGCGGCGCGCAGCCGCAGCAGGAGGTCGATCACCTGCGCCTGCACGGTCACGTCCAGGGCGGTGGTCGGCTCGTCGGCGATCAGCAGCTCGGGGCCGGCCGCCAGCGCGTGCGCGATCATCACCCGCTGCAGCATGCCGCCCGAGAACTGGTGCGGGAAGCTGCCGAGCCGGCGCGCCGCCTCCGCGATCCCCACCTCGTCCAGGAGCCGCACCGAGTGGTCGCGCACCGCCTCGTCCTGCAGGTCCGGGGCGTGCGCGCGCAGCGTCTCGGCCAGCGAGCGCTCAATGGAGTAGATCGGATCGAAGGAGCGCGCCGGCTCCTGGAAGACCATCCCCACGTGCCCGCCGCGCAGGCGCCGCAGGTCCGCCGGGCGCATGGCGGCCACGTCCTCGCCGCGGAAGCGCAGCCGGCCGGCCCTGGCGCGGGCGTGCGGCGGCAGCAGGCGCACCAGGGCCAGCGCCGTGACGCTCTTGCCCGAGCCGCTCTCGCCGACCACACCGAGTACGGCGCCGGCATGGACCTCCAGGTCGACGCCGCGTACCGCCTGCAGCGGACCGTGGTCGGTGGCGAAGGTCACGGTCAGCCCCGCTACCTCGCAGAGCGGCGGCCCGGACGACGGAGGTCCGGCGCGGTCATCCACGCGCCGGCTCCCGGTGGTAGGGGTCCAGCACGTCGCGCAGCAGGTCGCCCAGGAAGCTGAACGCCAGCGTGGTGATCAGCAGCGCCAGGCCCGGGTAGAGGAACCACGGGAAGCTGCGCAGGTTGCCCAGGGAGGTGACGTTGCGGTCCAGCATGGAGCCCCAGCTCACGGCTGGGTCGGTGATCCCCAGCCCCAGGTAGGAGAGCGTCGTCTCCCCCAGGATGAAGGCCGGGATGCCCAGGGCGACGCTGACGATCAGGATCGACGCCATCTGCGGGATGATCTGCTTGACGATGATCACCAGCGGCGGGATGCCCTGCAGCCGCGCCGCGGCCACGAAGTCCTCGGTCTTGATGCTGTGCACCATGCCGCGGATCAGCCGCGCGGTGCCGGGCCAGCCCACGAACGCCAGGATCGCGGTCATGACGACGAACGACTGCCCGGAGTCCATCTGGTAGGACAGGACCGAGCGCAGGAAGAGGATCATGTAGAGGCCGGGGATGAGGATGAAGAACTCGGAGAGGCGCATGATGGTCCAGTCGGTGGCGCCGCCGTAGAAGCCGGCCAGCCCGCCCAGGACGATCGCCAGCGTCAGCGAGATGGAGATGCCGATGAAGCCGATGGTGAGCGAGATGCGGGAGCCGTAGAGGATGCGCGACAGGATGTCGCGGCCCAGGTGGTCGGAGCCCAGCAGGAACACGGGGTAGGCCTGCCGGCCGTGCCGCCACAGCTCGCCGCCGCGTTCGTCATCCACGTACGGCGCGACGGTGCCGAACAGGTGCACCCGCATCGGCAGCAGTCCCCACAGCCGGTACTCCGGTCCCCGCACCAGCAGCCGCACGCGGTAGTGCTCGCCGCGGATGCGCGCGTAGCGGCGGGACACGTCGTCCACCAGGGCGCGGCGCTGGACCTGCGGGCCGAAGCCCACCTCGGGCGAGTACCAGTCGATCGAGGGCCGGTGGTGGGTGTGGAACCGGAACGTCGTGGTCGGTTCGTAGGGCGCCAGGAACTCCGCGAACAGCATCGCTCCGTACAGCAGGATCAGCACCGCCACCGCGGCGGCGGCCACCGGGCGCGCGCGCAGCCGTTGCAGGAAGACGCTGCGCCGCCGCTGCGCCTGCACGGGCTCAGTCATCCTGGCTGCCCGAGAAGCGGATGCGCGGATCGACCACCGCCAGCAGCACGTCGGCGGCGATCATCCCCAGCAGGATCAGGAAGCTGGTGAACATGATCACGGCCAATACCAGGTTGATGTCCTCCTGGCGCACCGCCTCGTACAGCAACCGGCCGATGCCGGGGTAGGAGAAGATGATCTCCAGGATCAGCGATCCCGAGATCAGCGACGCGAACAGGTCGGCGCTGCTGGTGATGTAGGGGTTGAGGGTGTTGCGGAACGCGTGCACGACGAACACGCGCCGCTCGTTGACGCCGCGCGAGCGCAGCGCGGTCACGTACGGCTGGCCGAGCTGGTCCAGCATGGTGGCGCGGACGTAGCGCATGGTGCCGCCGACGCCGCCCAGGAACGCTGCCAGCAGCGGCATGGCGATGTGGTGCAGGTAGCTGAAGGAGAAGCGCAGGGGCGCCTCCCGGAACGGGAAGTCGGGGTAGGCCGTGATCGGGAACCAGCCGCTCACGAACGCGAAGAGCTGTAGCAGGATGAGGAGCAGGATGGCGGGGAAGGCGTGCAGCACCAGCGCCGCGAAGGTCGCCGCCAGGTCCGTGCGGGTGCCGGTCTTGGAGGAGAAGTAGAGGGCCGCCGCGAACGACAGCACGGTGATGAAGACCAGCTCGATCAGGTTGAGGATCAACGAGTTGATCAGCCGCGAGCGGACCAGGAACAGGATCGGCGCACGCGAGATCAGCGACCGCCCCAGGTCGCGCTCCACCACCACCTGGTAGAGCCAGCGCGCGTACTGGGCATAGAACGGCAGGTCCAGGCCCAGGCGGGCCTTGGCCGCGGCGATCTGCTCGTCGGTGTAGACGTTGTCCGCCTGCCGGTCGGAGGAGATCAGCATCTGGCTCCGGACGTAGTTCTCGACCATGTCGCCCGGCGCCAGCTTCATCAGAGCGAACACCGCCAGGCCGAGGAGCAGCAGGAGGACCACCATCGACGCCAGGCGGGTGGCCAGGAACCGGAGCAGCGGGCGGCGGCCGCGGGCGCCCGGCCGCCGCGCAGGCGCCGGCTGCGCCTGCGCGTCCGGCTCGGGACTACGGTCGGGCTCGGCCATCCGCAACGGCGCGGTCGCGGCGCGGCATGCTCGCTATTCGCCGTCGAGCAGGTACAGGTACGTCGAGTCCAGTCCGTTCAGGGTGTCGTAGAACACGTTGCCCCACTTGTTGCGCACCGCCACGAAGCGGAACGGGTAGACGATGTACATCTTCGGCACCTGGTCGAGCAGGATGCGCTGGTACTCGTCGTAGATCGCCTTCGCCGCCTCCTTGTCGATCGTGAAGCGGCCCTCGTTGTAGAGATAGTCGACGCGCGCCTCCCACTCCGTGTACGGCTCCTCCTGCAGCGGATGCCACAGGTGGAAGTTGCCCTTGGACTGCCACACGTTGCTGCCGCCCTCCGGCCAGTAGTTGGAGCCCAGCGAGGCGGTGGCCACGTGCCAGTCGTAGGTGCTGATCAGCATCTCCACCAGCTTCTGGAAGTCGATCGGCCGCACGTTGCCGGTGATGCCGATCGCCTTCAGCTCGTCGGAGAAGATGTTCATGATGTCGACCCCGACGTTGTTCTCCGCGCCGACGTGGATGTCGAACTCGATGTGGTTGCCGTCGGCGTCCTCCATCAGCCCGTCCGCGTTGGGGCGGATGCCGATCTCGGCCAGCAGGTCGCGCGCCCGGTCCGGATCGTAGTCGAACTCCTGGCGGATCGACTCGTCGAAGTAGGGGTTGGCGCGCGCGAAGAAGTGCAGCGCCGGCTCGGCCAGGCCGCGGTACACCTGGCTGGCGATGCGGTCGCGGTTCAGCACCGAGCTCATGGCCTGCCGGAACTTCGTCTGGCTGAACCAGCTATACACCAGCTCGTCCATGGTGTCGGGGTTCTGGTTGAAGGCGATGAAGGACGAGCCCAGGGTCGGGCCGCCGTTGTAGACGGTGTAGTCGGGGTCCTCGGCGTTGAGCAGCTCGTCCATGTCCTCGGGCCGCAGCGTGAAGGAGTCCTTCTTGCCCTCCTTGAACAGCAGCAGCTCCGTGTTCCAGTCCGGCACGATCTGGAACACCAGCTTCTCGATGTAGGGCAGGGTGACGCCGGCCGCGTCCTTCTTCCAGTAGTTGGGGTTGCGCTCGGCTACCACGCGCACGCCGGGCTCGTACTCGGTGAGGTAGTACTCGCCGATCGAGGGAATGGTCGTCGGGTCGGTGTCGACGCTGAACAGGTTGAGCACGCCCTCGGCGCCGCCCTCCTGCTTGGCCGGTTCGTAGACGTAGCGCGGGCCGAAGTCCATGTTCGTGGACAGGATCGGGTTGGCGACGATGCGCGGGTAGTGGAAGGCCACCGTGAGCTCGTCGAGCTTCTCCACCTCGATGCGCGCCTCCGAGCCGTCCGGCATCTCGATGAACTGGCCGGCGTAGCCCGGCTGCTGCAGCCCCTGATCGCCTTCGATCTCGTCGTACCAGAAGACGATGTCGTCGGCGGTCACCTGCACGCGGGTGTCGGGATCGGCCAGCGTGGTCCAGTACAGGTCGTCGCGCAGGGTGTAGATGACGGTGAGCGTGTCGGCCTCCTCGTCCACCTCCACCTCGAAGCTGGCCAGGTTGGGGAGGAACTCGCGCGTGTAGGGATCGTAGTCGGCCAGGGAGTCGAACAGCACGCCGACCACCGCGCCGGTGTCGCCGTCGCGAGCGGACATGGTGTTGAAGGTCTTGGGGTCGTTGTTGATCGCGGTCAGCCACGTGCCGCCCACGGTGCCCAGGGCCCACTCCTGGCCGCCGGGGCGCGTGACGGTCTTGGCCAGGATCTCGGCGCGCGCCTTCTCGCGCTCCGACATCGCCTCGCCCTCGGTCATCTCTTCCTCGACCGCCCGGGCGCCGGCCGTCGTCGCCAGCAGGGCGAGCATGGCGGCGACGAGCGGCAGCAGCACGCGGTCGCGTACGGTGGTCGACTGGTCGTTCTTCATAACGTCCAGTCTACCGAATGCTCGGGTTTCTTACCGCGCCCCGGTGGCGTCCAATACAAAGGAAACGCCCCACCCGGCAGGGGGTGGGGCGTCTGTAGCGCGCGCTCAGCGCGGCGCGATCGGCAACGGGTCAGCGGGCGGCCGCCTCCACGTTGTCCTTGTCGTAGACCGTGAACGGTCCCATCAGGACGCGCAGGCCCTGGTCCCTGGTGGGATCCTTGTGGATGGTGTACGTGCCCATGCGGCCGGCCTCGAAGGACTCGCCCTCGACGCCCTCGATCTGCCCGGTGGCGATCAGGTAGGTCACGTAGTAGGTCAGGTAGCCCAGGTCGACGAAGCTCCAGAGCGCGAACTCCGGCGCGCAGCCGTTCAGCGTGAAGCTCACCATCTCCGCCGGCAGGCCCAGGCCGCTCACCTTGATCTCGTCGCAGAGGTCCTCGTCCTGCAGCGCCTTGGAGGCGGCGGCGATGCCCACCGTGGTCGGCGCCATGAGCAGCTTCAGGTCGGGATACTTGTCGATGAGCGCCAGCGCCTGGTTGTAGCTCTTCTCCGACTGGTCGTCGCCGTAGACGATGTCCACTAGGTTGAGCGCCGCGTACTTGTCGTCCTCCAGGGCGTTCTGCATGGCGGCGATCCAGGAGTTCTGGTTGGCGGCATCCGGGGTCGCCGAGAGCACGGCGAAGTCGCCGCCGTCGGAGCCCAGGATGTTGAGCGCCATGTCGGCCATCACCACGCCGGTCTCGTCGAAGTCGACCTGCGCGACGAACACCTGCTCGCCTTCCGCGGACGGGATCTGCGAGTCCCAGGTCACCACCGTCAGCCCGGCTTCACGGGCCGCGACGGCGGCGGGGGCGATCTGGTCGCCGGCATTGTTGGAGATCATGATGCCGTCCTGCCCCTGCGTGGTGGCGGTGGTCACGATCTCGATCTGGCCCGCAACGCTGTTCTCCGGGGTCGGGCCGATGAACTCCAGGGTGCCCGGGTTGCCGAGCTCCTCGTGCGCCTCGCGCGCGCCGTTGTGCGCCTGGTCGAAGACCAGGATGCCGATGAACTTCGGCAGCAGCACGAGGTCGGCCTCCATGCCCTTGGTGGCCATGACCTGGGCCTGGGCGGCGCCCGCACCCAGGATCAGGGCGAGGGCCGATGCGGTAATCAGTCGTGTGAATTTCATGGCGCGAGCCTCGTACGGCTCCGATCGGAAGTCAAGATTGACGGCCGCCGGGAGCGCCCGCGACGCGGGCCAGGAAGCTGCGCACGTTCGGGATCATCGCGGAAAGGATCAGCAGGACGCCGATGACGCCGGCCTGCAGGTGCCCGGTGATGTTGCTGAGCGACATGCCGTTGCGCAGGTAGAGCACGATCAGGATCGACAGCAGCACGCCGTAGATGGAGCCGGCGCCGCCGAAGATGCTCACCCCGCCCAGCAGCACGATGGTGATGATGTCGAGCTCGAAGCCCAGCCCCATGTCCCCCCGTACGGTGCCGAGGCGCGCCGCGAACAGGACCCCGGCCAGCGCGGAGAGCAGGCCGGAGGTCGTGAACAGCAGCATCTTGACCCGCGCGACGTTGATGCCGGAGTAGCGGGCCACCTCCTGGTTGATGCCGATGACCTGCACCTGCCGGCCGAACCCGCTGTACCGCAGGACCACCACCGCGACCACCAGGAGCCCGAAGAAAACCAGCAGCGAGAGCGGGAACGGGCCGAGCAGCGGCTGCTGTCCGAGCGCCTCGAACCACGCCGGAAACTCCTTGATGGAGCGGTCTTCGACCAGCACGCGGGCCAACCCCCGGAAGCCGATCAGCATCGCCAGGGTCACCACCAGGGACGGCAGGCGCACCACGGTGATCCAGAACCCGTTGAACGCGCCGCCGGCGACCCCGATCAGGAGGCAGATGGCCAGCGCCGCCGGCATGGGGACGCCCTGCTGGATCAGCCAGCCGAGGGCGCAGGCGGACAGCCCCATCATCGACGAGACCGACAGGTCGATCTCACCGTTGAGGATGATGAAGGCCATGATGAGGACGACGATCACCTTCTCGATCGAGAGGGCGAACAGGTTGATCTGATTGCCCATGGTCAGGAAGGAAGGCGAGGTGAGGGCGTTCATCGCCACGATGCCGAGCAGCAGCCCGGCCAGGAATCCCTCCCAGGTCTTGAAGCGGGCGCCGATCCTGGCCGCGATGCCGGCGGGTGCCTGTTCCCCGCCGCTCACGAGCTCCGCCTCCGCTTCATGAGCAGGCTGTCGACGGCCACCGAGACCAGGATCAGCAGGCCGAGCAGCGCGTCGCGCAGGAACTCGCTCACCTGCAGCGAGCGGATCAGGCTGTTCTCCAGCAAATCGATCAGGATCGCTCCCAGCACGGCGCCGAGCACGCTGCCCGCGCCGCCGAAGATGTTGACGCCGCCCACTACGACCGCGGCCACCGACTTGAGCTCCAGGCCGAGGCCGGCGACCACGGTGATGTTGCCGAAGCGGGCCAGGAACAGGAATCCGGCCAGCCCCGCCAGCGCCCCGCACAGCGTAAAGGCGGTGAACACCAAGCCCCGGGTCGGAAAACCGGCGTGGTGGGCGGCCTCCGGGTTCGAGCCGATGGCGTACAGCCGGCGCCCGAACGACGAGTACTTGAGAAGGAGTTGGAAGAACACCGCCACCCCCAGCATGACGACCACCACCACCCGCAGGTGCAGGCGTCCGAAGCTGACCACGTTGAGGCGGGGGAGATCGACCAGCCACTGCGGCAGGTTGACGGTCAGGATGGTCTGCGCGTCGGAGTACTCGACCAGCACGGTGCGGAAGAGGGCGAGGGTGCCGAGCGTGACGATGATCGCGGGCACCCGGCACCAGGCGACGATGGCGCCGTTGCAGGCGCCGAGCGCGGCGCCGATGCCGACGCACATCAGCACCGCCACCAGCGGGGGAATGTCGTTGGCGAGCGAGAGTTGCTGGCCGACGAAATAGGCGGTGAAGCCGACGACCGAGCCGACGGAGAGGTCGATGTTGCGGGTCAGCACCACCAGCGTCTGGCCGATGGCCAGGATCGCCAGGATCGTGACGCTCGCCGACACCCGGTTGAACAGGCGGGCGCTCAGGTAATTCTGGATGATCAGCGAGAAGCCGACCAGCGCCAGCACGATGAGCAGTACCAGCACGCCCTCGCGCCGGGTCTCGGCGCGCAGGCGGCCGGCGCGGAATCTCACGGCGTCACGCCCCCCGCGGCGGCGTCCGCCGTCCGCTCCCGCGCGCCGGTCGCCAGGGACATGACCGCCTCCTGGGTGGCTTCCTCCCGCTCCAGGATGCCCATCTGCCGCCCCTCGCGCATGACCAGGATGCGGTCGCTCATCGCCAGCACCTCCGGCAGGTCGGAGGAGATGAAGAGGATGGCCATCCCCTGCTCGGCCAGCTCCCGCACCATGGCGTGCACCTCGGCCTTGGCGCCGACGTCGATCCCGCGGGTCGGCTCGTCGAGGACGAGGATGCGCGGCCGTGTGTTCAGCCACTTGCCGAACATCACCTTCTGCTGGTTGCCGCCGGACAGCTTGGCGACCACGTGCATGGTGGATGGCGCCTTGATCTGCAGCCGCTGCATGAATCCTTCTGACGCCTCCTCTTCGGCGGCGCGGCGGATGAGGCCGAACCGCGACAGATAGCGGCGCAGCACCGGCAGCGTGATGTTCGCCGTGATCGACAGCGGCATGGCCAGCCCGAACTTGCGGCGGTCCTCGGTCATGTAGGCCACGCCGGCCTGCTGGGCGGCTCGCGGCGAGGCGATGCGCCGTTCCCGGCCGCCGATCTCGATGGTGCCGTGGTCGGCATGCTGCATGCCGAACAGGGCCAGGCCCACGTCCGTCCGGCGCGAGCCCACCAGCCCGGCGAAGCCCAGCACCTCGCCTGAATGCAGGTCGAAGTCGATTCCGGCGAACACGCCCTCCCTGCCCAGGCCGCGCACGCGGCACACCCGCTCGCCGACGCTCCGCCCATGATCGACCCCATAGAACTGGTCCACCTCCCGGCCGACCATGTCGCGTATCAGGAGCTCGCGGGTCACCGCCGGAGCCAGGCGGGTGGAGACGTGCTCGCCGTCGCGCAGCACCGTGATCCGGTCCGCGATCTGGAACACCTCCTCCAGCCGGTGGGTGATGAACAGCACGGTGACCCCCCGGTCGCGCAACTGGCGGGCCGCCCGGAAGAGCTGGCCGACCTCGTGCTCGGAGAGCGACGCGGTGGGCTCGTCCATGATCAGGACCTTCACCTCCAGCGAGATCGCCTTCGCGATCTCCACCGCCTGCTGCGCGGCCAGGGTCAGCCCCCGCGCCGGCGCCCGGACGTCGAGCCGCACGCCCAGGCTCGCCAGGATCTCCTCGGCCTCCGCGTACATGCGCCGCCAGTTGGTCAGGACTCCCTGCTCGCGGTGGGTGATGAAGATGTTCTCGGCCACGTCCAGGTCCGGGAACAGCAGCGGCTCCTGGTAGACGGCGGCCAGCCCGGCCGCCTGCGCCTCCTGTGCGTTGTGGAGGTGGACCGCCTCCCCCTCCACGAAGACCTCCCCCGCGTCGCCCTGCACGACGCCGGTCAGGATCTTGATCAGGGTCGACTTGCCGGCGCCGTTCTCGCCGACCAGCGCGTGGATCTCGCCCGCGTGCAGCGACAGGGACACGTCGGCGAGCGCCTGCGTCATGTCGAAGCGCTTGGAGAGGTTGCGCACCTCCAGCACCGGCGCGCCGCCGGCTCCGGCCGTCATCGGACTGAGCTCACGGCCAGGAGCATAGCCCCGCTCCCGGCCGGCCGCCTACGCTACGCGCGGTCCATCGCTGCCGTGTGCCATGATCGACGAAGTGAATGCAAACGAATACTATTGAACGCACATGTCCAAGACGGTCACGATCCGCCTCGACGACGAAGCCTATCGACTGATCCGGCAGGCCGCCCGCGGCCAGCTTCGCAGCATCGCCAACTTCATCGAGTACGCCACCCTCTCGTATCTCGCGGAAGAGGCCTCCGTTTCCGATGAGGAGATGACCGAGATCCTGTCCGACGCCGAACTGGTCTCCACCCTGCGGCGTGCGCGTTCCGAGGTGAGCGGCAAGAAGTATCGGGTTGTCGAGTAGCTACGCCGTTGCGGAGACCGAGTCGTTCCGCAGGTCGCTGCGCAAGAACACGGCCCTTGCCCGCCGCTACCCGCGCATACGGGACGTGGTATATCCGATGCTCCGCCGAGAGCCGCACTTCGGCCCCAACATCAAGCGACTGCAAGGGGAGTTCAGCGACTTCTATCGATACCGGCTGGGCGACTACCGCTTGTTCTACACGATCGACGAAGAGGAGACGGTAGTCATCATTGCTGACCTCCGCAGCCGGCAGGCGTCGTACCGCACGCGTTCGTAACCGACCGACCGGGCGCCGTCCTCATACTCACAGCTCCGCAGCGGTCACTCCCAGGAAAACAGCACGCCCAGCGCCTGCTCCGGGTGTTCGTAGAGCAGGTCGTAGCCGGCCTTCAGCTCCCGGCCGGGGAGGCGGTGGGTGACCAGCGGCTGCACTTGCACCTCGCCGGCGGCCATGGCCGCCATCGCGGTGCTGGCCATCGCGGCGCGGTCGGCTGAGGGCGGGTAGCTTACCAGCACGCGCTTGCCCTGGAAGCTGTCGACGTCGAGCGGCAGGGGCGCGTTCTGGTACTTGGCGTTCACCTGGATGAGCCCCCCGGGAGAGAGCATCTTCTGCGCCTGCTCGAAGGAGGCGATGCCGGGCGGGCCGCCGACGCAGTCGACGACGATGCTCGCACCCTCGCCGCCGGTGAGTCGCCGCACCGCCTCCACCGGATCCTCCTCGCTTGCGTTCACGACGTCGGGCGCGCCCACCTCGCGGGCGATTCGGCAGCGGATCTCCAGCGTATCGACGGCGATGAGCTGGGCCGGCCGGAAGCGCCGGGCGAACTGCATGACTAGGCTGCCAACCAGCCCCTGGCCGAGCACGGCGACGCGGTCGTGCGCGGTGATCTCGAGCGCCTGCGCCCATCCGGCGCTGCTGCTCGCGAGCGGATGGAACGTCCCCTGCTCGAAGGAGAGCTCCGGATGCAATCGGTGCAGGCGGTCGGCGCGCGCATCGGCTGCCAGCGAGCACAGGGAGTACTCGGCGTGCGGGGCGGTGGCCACGACCCGGTCGCCAGCCGCGAATCCCCTCACGCGGTCGCCGGCCGCCTCGACGATGCCGGTGGTGGAGTACCCCATGGCGCTCGGGCTCACCGGCCCCTCCATCACGTAGCGCCGCCACAGTTCCGAGCCGCGGCTGATCAGGCTGACACGGGTCCGCGTCAGCACCTCCTCCGGTCCGGGCTCGGGCACCGGCACCTGCTCCAGGAAGACGTTGCCTACGCCCTCACCCTTCGCCGCTCGCCACATCGTCTCCGCCATCGCCGCTCCCTCCTCTGTTCGGAGTTCTGATGTTGGTAGAAATCCGTGATCACGTCACGCTGCAACACGGCGCCATCCGCGGCTACACTCCGCAGCGCACCAGAACGTCATGACCACTGACTCCAAGGGCCGAGAGCTCTTCATCGTCACAGGGAGGACAGAATGCAAGAGCGATACATCGGGATCCAGGAACTACACGAGAACCTGAGCAGTTGCCTCGAAGAGGTCCGGAGCGGCACGACACTGCTTCTTACGGATCGTGGGCATCGGGTAGCACGCCTCGTCCCGGAGCCCGTGTCCGGCGAATCGAAGGACGGCTACCCGATCGCCTGGAGTGGACGCAAGTTGAAGAAAACCAGACCCAAGGCCCGCCTGCGGGGCGGAGGCAGTATGGCGGACATCGTCAAAGAGAACCGACGGTGACATTTCTCTACCTGGATACGAGCGCCCTGTTCAAGCGCTACGTTGAGGAAGACGACTCGAAAGCGGTACTCGCTCGGATCGACGACGGCCCCGGCTGTCGGAACAGCGCTGATCACACGGGTCGAGGTAGCGGCGGCGCTGGCAAAGGCCGTACGCGACGACCGCATGGAGTTTGCGGAAGCGCGCGATGCCGAACGGGAGTTCCTCGACGACTGGAACGATTTCACGAGAATCGGATTGACGGAACGGCTCGCAGCTCGCGCAGGCGACCTCGCGTGGAAACACGACTTGCGAGGCTACGACGCCGCGCAGTTGATCGCAGCCATCGCATGGCGCGAGGCAACCGAAGGTACCGAAGACGAGGTCGTGTTCGCCTGTTTCGACAGCGATCTGAGCCAAGCGGCTGCCGCTGAAGGCCTCGGAACGTGGCCCGAATGATACCTGCCGATCTGCCGATACCGCTGCGTTCACTCACCGGTACGCAGCGCTGCACCAGGCACGACGGTTCTGGATGATTTCAAGATAGTGTGAGGCCGACCTGCGCCGGTTAGCAGCGTTACCTGCTGTCCCAACGTTCATAGATATCGGCGATCACGTCATCGATGCGCGAGCGGTGCGTCTCCACGTCGCGGATGGCGGTGTGTTCGGCCGCCTGCTGCAGGAGCGCCGGGATCGGCGTCCGCGCGGCGTCGAACGTGAAGTGGTGACGGTTGCCCTCGCTGTGGACGTGGCGCACGCCGGCGAGCCGCGGGGGCGCCACGTCCGCGGTTTCCAGCACCAGGTGGCGGCGGTCGCCGTACTCGCGGCGCAGCGACCCGAAGTCGCCGTCGAAGGCGATGCGGCCCCTGTCGATCATGACGATGCGGCCGGCGAGTTGCTCCAGCTCGTCCATGTCGTGGCTGGTGATCATCACGGTGACCCCTTTCTCGTGGTTGAGGTCCTTGACGAACTGCAGGATGTTGCGCTTCGCCAGCACGTCGACGCCGATGGTCGGCTCGTCCAGGAACAGGATCTCCGGCTCGTGCATGAGCATGAGCGCCAGGTCGGCGCGCATCTTCTGGCCCAGGCTGAGCTGCCGTGCCAGGGTGTGGAAGAACTCGCCGATGCCCAGCAGCTCCGTGACGAAGGCGAGCATGGACTCGTAGCGGTCGCGCGGGATGTTCCAGACCACCCGCTTCCACTCGAAGCTGGCCGCGACCGGCTGGTCCCACCAGAGTTCCGTCCGCTGCCCGAAGACCACGCCGATGCGTCCCACGTAGCGGACCCGGTCCTTCATGGGGTCCATGCCCAGGCAGCGGACGGTGCCGGCGGTCGGCGCCAGCACGCTGGAGAGGAGCTTGACCGTCGTCGACTTGCCCGCGCCGTTGGGGCCGGCGTAGGCGACGATCTCGCCGTGGCGGATGGCGAGGTCGACCCCCCGCAGCGCGTGGATCTCGCGGACGACCGGGCGGAACAGGTTCCGGAACACGTCGCGAACCTGCTCCGAGCGCTGCCGCTGGTGGAAGGTCTTGTCGACGCCGGTCAGCCTAACCGCGATGTCCCCAGCCGACGTAGCGCTGCGATCCGGTTCCTGCATAGTGCTTCAGTCCTCTCCTGAAGACGAACGCCGCGACCAGCGACAGGGCGAGCGCCGCCAGCGGCGTGTGCCAGAAGTCGGGCGGTGCGATGCCCAGAAGCTGCCGGCTCGGATACCACGCGACGAAGCCGACCGGCAGGACGGTGAGCATGCCGGCCAGCAGGAAGGAGCTCAAGCCGTCGAGCGGAAAGGACTTGAGCTGATACAGGAAGCCGAACGCCCGGCTCGAGATCTCCTCGGCCGCGACCGGCGCCCAGAAGGCCAGGCTCCCCCACAGCCAGGAGAAGGCGAGCACCACCGCGCACGACGCGGCGAGGCTGCAGGCGAGCATCACCCACCAGCCCGGGTGCGGCGCCGTGCCGAGGTTCAGGATCGCCCAGGCCGTGATGCCGATGCCGGCGAGCAGTTGCCACAGCCCGGAGAACGGCATGAACCCCTCGGTCGCGAGCGCCATCCAGAGCGGCTGCGGCTGCACGAGCACGTGGTCGAGCTGGCCGCGGCCGATGCGTCGGCTGATGGCAAGGACGTTGTAGCCGAAGCCCACCTCCAGGATGCCGCGCACCAGGGCCGCGTAACCGAGCATGAAGAGGATCTGGTCGCGCGACCACTGGCCGATGCCGCCGAACCGCTCGGCCAGCAGGAAGACGGCGGTGACCCCGGCCAGGTTGAGGATGACGTCGGAGACCACGTTGATGACGAAGAAGCGGAAGTCGCGGGTCATCCACATGAAGTCCAGCCGCGCCTGGGCCCGCCAGCGGGCGAAGAGCGTCGTCAGCGTACGCATCGCGCTCACCCTCCGTGCGAGACCAGCCGCTCGCGATTGACGGTCCAGGTCAGGTGCGCGAGCGGCCAGAGCACGGCCACCCAGAACGCCTGCAGGCCGATCAGCAACGCGGGATCGCCGGTGCCCGTGTAGATGCGCAGGGGCGCGGACGCCAGCGACGCGAACGGCAGGTAGCCCAGCACCTCGCCGATGCCCCACGGCATCAGCGCCAGCGGGATGACCGCCCCGGACAGCAGGGCGCTGACGGCGCTCCTGATCTGCATCAGGGCATGGACGTTCTGCTCCAGCACGACCATCAGGCCGGCGAAGATGAAGTCGAGCGCGGCGCCGATGCAGACGGCCAGGATCAGGCTGGCCACGAACAGCGCCGCCGCGGCGGCGCCCGCCGGCAGCGGATCGACCCCCAGCAGTGGCGCGACGGCGTACAGCGGCAGCGCGAACAGCACCAAGCCGGTGACGCTGCCGCCTGTCATCTCGGCCATGAACTGCCCGTAGATGCCGGCTGGCCGCAGGAAGCGGTTGGCGATGTCGCCGCGCCAGAGCGCCCCGTCCAGGCCCGAGCGGGACGCCAGCAGGCCGGAGAAGGCCTCGGCGACCAGCGTGTAGGTGAGGACGGCGGCGCGCGTCATGCCGGACACCTCGCCCGTCTCCGGCAGCAGCATCCGCCAGAGCGAGAGCAGGAACGCGACCCTCAGCAGGCGCAGGCCGAAGTCCACGGCGATCGCCCAGCCCCGGTCGTCCAGGGTGCGGACCGCGACCATGGCGGCGGTCTTCAGGTGCTTGCGGGCGGCGAGGATCATCGGGTAGTACCTGTGCGCTCGGGGAGGGCGATCCGGTGGTGAGCTTCCACCACGTATCCAAGCACTACGGGGGCCACGATGTCCTGACCGACGTCTCGTTCCAGGTCAATCCCGGTGACAGGGTCGGGCTGATCGGGGCGAACGGCGCCGGCAAGTCCACGGTCCTGCACCTGCTGCTGGGCGCGCAGCGGCCCAGCGCGGGGAGTGTCGTGGTGGGCCCCGACCTCGGGATCGGGCACGTTCCGCAGCAGTTGGAAGCGTCGCCGGCGATCGAGGTGCGGGACTTCCTGCTGGGCGAGATCGCGCCCGTGGAGGAGGCGTTGCGTGCTGCCGAGCGCGCCCTTGCCGAGGCCGGCGACCGGCAGATGGCCGATGCCCTGCAGCGCTACCAGTCGGCGCGGGACCGCCATGACGCGGCCGGCGGCGACCAGGCCGGCTGGCAGGCCGATCGCGTCCTGCAGCACGTCGGGCTGACCCACGCCGGCGCGGCGACCGTGGGGCAGCTCTCCGGCGGCGAACGGAACCTGCTGGCGCTCGCCCGCGCGCTGATGATGGACCCGGGTCTGCTGGTCCTGGACGAGCCGGGCAACCACCTGGACTACGCCGGCCTGGAGTGGCTGGAGGAGGCGCTCGTCACCTTTGCGGGAGCCGTGTTGCTGGTGTCCCACAACCGCCGCCTGCTCGACCGGACCGTCACCCGCATCCTGGAGCTCAAGGGAGGCCGCGTCCGGGAGTACGCGGGCAACTATTCGGCCTACCAGTTGACCAGGCTGCAGGCACTGGTGGCCCAGCGAGCCGACTATGTCGCATCGCAGAAGCGGATCGCCCAGCTCGAGGCGCTGGTGGCCCGCCTGGCGGCCATCGCGGCCGTGCGGACCGACAAGGCGCACGGCAAGCGCCTGCGGGCGCGGCGCACTCAGCTCGCGCGGGAAGAGAACCGGGCCGTGGCGCGGCCCGACGTGAAGGACGCGGCCGTCTCCGTGGTCCTGCCGGAGGCCGAGAGCCGGGCGAACGTCGCGCTGCAGGTGATCGGCTACCGGCGGAGCTTCGGCGACCGCGTGCTGTTCCGGGACGCCCACCTGGAGATCGCCTGCGGCGAGCGCCTCGCGCTGGTCGGACCGAACGGGTGCGGCAAGAGCACCCTGCTGCGCGACATCGTCGCGCACGGGGACTGGGAGCACCCGGTGCTGCGGGTCGGGCCGAGCCTGACGATCGGCTACTGCGCCCAGCACCAGGAGACGCTGGAGGAGGATCAGACGATCCTGGAGGCCTTCCTCGCCATGGGGCTGGGGAACCGGCAGGCGGTCCTGGCTGCCCTGACCGGCTACCTGTTCACCTGGGACGACCTGGACAAACCGGTGGGCGCCTTGTCCGGCGGAGAGCGCAACCGCCTCCAGTTCGCCGCGGCGGTCCAGCGAAAGGCCAGCTTCCTCATCCTGGACGAGCCGACCAACCACATGGACATCCCCTCGTGCGAGGCGATCGAGGACGCGCTGGTCGACTATTCCGGCACGGTCCTTGTGGTCAGCCACGACCGCTACCTCCTGGACAAGGTCGCCACCGCCGTGGTCGAGGTGCGCGATCACGGGCTGCACCGCTTCGCCGGCGGGTTCTCCGAGTACTGGGCGTGGCGCAAACGGCGCGAGAGCCCGGTGGTGCCGGCCCGCGCCGGGCGTGAACGGCAGCCGGCCGAGCCACCGATGGAGGCCCGCATCGAGCGTCTGGAACGCGAGAAGCAGGAGCTGGAGCGCCACGTCTCCCACGCCCTGCAGGCGGGCGACCGTACCGCCGAACGGCGCCACACCGCTCGCCTGCACCGCGTAGTCCGTCACATAGACCGTCTGTATGAGGAGTGGGCCGGCAGTTGACTCGCGGTCGAGTGTCGGTTCGCCCGGCACGGCGCGGCGCGGGCGTCGCTGCTATCCCCCTGGTCCGTCTCCATGGACGGAGGGTCCTTCCATGGCGCGCACGACGCGCGGCTCGGTGACGAGCGGTCCCCGCTCATGCGTGAGGCGCTCCCGTAGCGCGGTAGTCGCAATCGCGTCGACGCCGCCGGCTTCGTCCAGCACCACGCCATAGGCGTCGCGCGCGTGAGCGCCGGTGATCTTGCCCTGCGCGGCGTCCTCCCGCACGGCCTCGGGGTCGCGGTCCAGAGGGTCGCCGTAGCCGCCGCCGCCCGGCTGGACCAGCCGGTAGACGTCGCCGCGCTCGAGGGTGCGCAGGAACTTGCCCGGCAACCGCTCGCCGCCACCTGAGCGGTCCGGGTTGAGCAGGTTGGCGCCGGCCGTTCCCGATGAGCCGCCCTGGGTGCCCCAGGGCAGGAAGCGGGCGCGGTCGGAGCGGATCTGCAGGATCGCCTCGTCGTGCGTGACTTCGTACTCGCGCACCAGCCCCAGGCCGCCGCGGAAGTGGCCGGGGCCGCCGGTGTCCGGCACGAAGCCGTAGCGGCGGATGAGCAGCGGCTGCGCGGCTTCGATGGTCTCGATCGGGGTGTTGGCCATGTTGTGCACGGGCGCGGTCAGGCCGTCGGCGCCGTCGGCGTATGGGCCGCCGCCGCGCGGGCCGTCGTTGTTGAACTCCAGGAACACGAAGGCGCGGCCGTCCGGGTAGTAGCCGCCGAAGCTGACCCCGAACTCGCCGCCGCCCCAGGCGGCCGGCACCCGGTCGGGCAGTGCCTTGGCCAGGGCTCCGAACACGGCCTGCGCGATGCGGAAGCCGCCCAGTCCGCGCGCGGCGACCGCGGCGGGATGCTGCGGATTGACGAAGCAGCCCGGCGGCGCGCTCACCGTGATCGGGCGGAAGAAGCCGGCGTTGGCGTCGATCGCGGGGTCGGTGAGGGTCTTGAGCACGGCGTACACGGCCGAGGTGGTGTAGGGCAGGTTGGGGTTGATGGAGCCGGCCGCCTGCGGCGAGGTGCCGGTGAAGTCGGCGGTGAGCTCGTCGCCGGCGACGGTCACCCGCACCCGGATCTCAATCGGCTCCGGGCGGATGCCGTCGCCGTCGATGAAGTCCGAGAAGCTCCAGGAGCCGTCCGGCAGGGCGGCGATCTCCGCGCGGGTGCGCCGCTCGGTGTGCTCGATGATGTCGCGCATGTAACCGTCGAGCCGGTCGATGCCGTGGTCGGCGGCGAGCGCCAGCAGGTCCTGCTCGCCCTGCTCCAGGGCCGCCACCTGCGCCAGCAGGTCGCCGTGCACGAGCGACGGCACGCGCACGTTGCTGCCGATGATCCGCCACACGGCGTCGTTGCGCTGACCGGCGGCGATGAGCTTGAGCGGCGGCAGCCGCAGCCCCTCCTGGTAGATCTCGGTGTTGTCGCAGGCGTTGCCGCCGGCCACGCGGCCGCCGATGTCGGTGTGGTGGGCGATCACGCACAGCCACGCGATGAGGGTGCGTTCGGCGAACACGGGCTTGAACAGGAAGATGTCGGGCAGGTGGCTGGCGCCGGAGTAGGGGTCGTTGCTGGCGAGGATGTCGCCCGGCTCGACGTCCCCCTCGAATACGGCGAGGACGCCGTCCAGGGCGGGCTGCATGGCGCCCATGTGGAACGGCAGGGTCAGCCCCTGGGCCACCTGCTCGCCGGCGCCGTTGAACACGGCGGTGGAGAAGTCCATGCCGTCCTTGACGACGGCCGAGCGGGCGGTGCGCACCACGGTCACCGCCATGCTGTCGGCGGCGGACACCAGCGAGCTACGGATGACTTCTCGGGTGACCGGGTCGCGGGGGGCGGATTGCTCAGCCATCAGTCGGCCTCCAGGGTCATGCAGCCGTGATCGGCGGCTGCCGCGCGCCAGCCCGGTGGCACCACCGTGGTCGAGTCGTACTCCTCGACGATCAGCGGGCCGGCGATGGCGCCGGAGCGCAGGGCGGGACGGTCGACCACGGGCGTGGACAGCCAGCCTTGGCCGGGGCCGAAGTAGACGCGGCGGTCGGCCGGGGAGTGCGCCGATCCCGTGGCGGGTAAGTCGCCACTCGGGTCAGTGGCGGCCGGCGAGCGGTCCCGGTCCGCGACGCCGCGGCCGATCACCCGCAGGCTCGCGACCTGCACCGGCTCCGGGACGCTGTAGCCGTAGGTGCGCCGGTGCTCGCGCGTGAATGCCGCCTCGATCGCCGGCAGCGCGTCGGTGCTGAAGCGCTCGACCGGCAGGTCGACGGTCAGCTCCGAGGTCTGGCCCTCGTACTTGGCGTCCATCTGGATCTGCAACTGCTGCCGGGCATCGTCGAACCCTTCGCGGGCCAGCAGCGCCCGGCACTCCCCGCCGATGCGGTCCAGGATCGCGTTGGCCCGCTCCATGTCGATCGCCGCCAGCGGCTGGTTGAGAGTCTGCACGAAGTGGTGCTCGACCTCCGCGAACAGCAGGCCGAACGCGCTGAACACGCCGGGCGACCGCGGGACGATCATGCGGGCGATGCCCAGGCTGGCCGCCAGGCCGGCCGCGTGCACGGGGCCGCTGCCGCCGAAGGCGATCATCGCGAAGCGGCGCGGGTCGCGCCCGCGCTCGCTGGAGACCGCGCGCAGGGCGCCGCCCATCTTCACGTTGGCCAGGGTGTGCACGCCCCAGGCCGCCTCGGTCTCGGTGAGGCCGGCCGGCTCCGCCAGCCGCTCGCGCAGTGCCGCGCGCGCCGCCGCGGCATCGATCGGAAAGGTGCCCCCGAGCAGGTGCTCGGGATTCAGGAAGCCCAGCGCCACGTCGGCGTCGGAGACGGTCGGCTCGGTGCCGCCGGCGCCGTAACAGACCGGGCCGGGCACGGCGCCTGCGGAGTGGGGGCCGATCTGCAGGCCGCCCGCGCGGTCCACCCAGGCGATGCTGCCGCCGCCGGCTGACACCTCGGCGATGTCGATGGTCGGCACCCGAAGCACGTAGCCGGCGCCGCGCAGCAGGCGGTGGCCGGCGTTCATGCCGCCGCCCACCTCGTACTCGGGCGCCAGCAGTACCTGGTTGCCCTCGACGATCGACGCCTTGGCGGTGGTGCCGCCCATGTCGAAGGAGATCAGGTCGGCCTGGCCGAGCCGGGCGCCCATCTCTGCCGCGCCGATCACGCCGGCGGCCGGCCCCGACTCGATGCAGTACATGGGCTTGCGCGCGGCCAGCTCGACCGGCATCAGCCCGCCGTTGGACTGCATCACCGTCACCGGCGCGTGGGTGCCGGCGCGGCGCAGCTCGGCGACCAGCCGCTGCAGGTAACGCTCCACCACCGGCCGGATGTAGCCGTTGATGACCGTCGTGCTGGTGCGCTCGTACTCGCGCGCTTCCGGCAGCAGCTCGCTGGACAGGGAGACGTCCACCGTGGGCAGGGCGGCGCGGAGCGCCTCGCCTACGTGCTGCTCGTGCTCGGGATTGGCGTAGGAGTGCAGCAGGCAGACCGCCACGGAGGAGACGCCCGAGTCGCGTACCGCGGCCACTGCTCGCTCCACGTCGCCCGCGTCGAGCGGCGCGAGCACCCGGCCGCGCGCATCGACGCGCTCGCGCACCTCCAGGCGCAGGCGCCGCTCCACCAGCGGCGGCGGCTTGCGGTAGTAGAGGTCGTAGAGCCGGGGCGTGCGCAGGCGGGCGATCTCCAGCACGTCGCGGAACCCCTCGGTGGTGATCAGCGCCATCGGCGCGCCCTTGCCTTCCAGGATGGCGTTGGTGGCGACCGTGAAGCCGTGCACGATCTCCGCCACGCCGGCGGCGGGCAGGTCCAGCTCGGCCAGCGCGTCCGCAAGGCCGCGCAGCACCCCACGGCCGTAGTCGTCCGGCGTGCTCGCCACCTTGACCACGGCCGCCGGGCCGCTTTCGGTCAGTGCGACGATGTCGGTGAAGGTCCCGCCGATGTCGACGCCGACCCGGCATGCTGGCGCCACCTGCCCGCTACTACTCCGTATCCAGGAAGGTCTCGGCCAGGGCGTAGACGCAGGAGCTGCGGTCTCCGCCGATGGAGCTGCGCCAGATGTCGCGGGTGAACGGGGCGCCCGGCACGCGGCGGCCGTTCAGGTGGATCTCCGCCTCTTCGGCGAAGTACAGCACGGTGAAGCACCAGTCGCCGGGGCGCAGGTGGCCGTGCGCGACGACCGGCGGCTCCGCCACGAACCAGCGCGCGGAGACCTCGGTACCGGCGAACCGGTAACGCCAGCCGGACCCGGGTTGTCCCCCACCGGTGCGCTCGAAGGTGGCCTGCCGCACCGGCAGGTCACCGTGAAAGTAGTCCGAACGCCCGGAGAAGAACCGCTCCCTGGCGAACGTGGCCGCATCGTCGTTGTCGGTGGCGACGACGTGGGCGCCGTCCGTGCCCGGGACGTGGATGACGGCCACGTTCCCCGGCCCGGCCGGGGAGACGCGCAGGTGGTAGTGGCTGACCACCGCCGTGTCGTCCGAGCCCGGCTCGCGCAGCATGCAGATCCAGTGCTCGCCGCTCCACGACAGGGCTCCTCCCACGATCTGCAATGCCATGCTCGGGTGCGCCGAGTCTGCACGTTCCGGAGCGCGATCGGCAACCTCCTGCAGGAGTTGCCGCCGCACCGGGCTTTCTCAGAAGCCTTGCCGGTGCGCCTGCTCGACGATCTCCGGGAGGATCCGGTCCCGGACGGTCAGCATGATGAGCGCATAGATCGCCTCGATGCTGTTGTCCTCTCGGCCGAGCAGGTCCCGGTAGAAGTAGTACTGCGCGCAGTACCGCTTGTCCTCCAGCAGGTGGGTCTCCAGCGTGTGTTCCCACTCGACGCGTCCGCTCATGCGCCCCCCGTAGGCGGCGGAGAGGACCACTCGCGCAGAGACGTCGCTGTCGTCCGAAAAACCGGTCCAGTAGCTGTGCCCGCCGTACGTCAACAGCAGCGCTCCCAGGTTGTTCGGTCCCAGGGGGGCGTCGACGTAGCGCAGCACGCCACGCGCCGCGTCGTTCTCGCGCCCGCGCACCTCTTCGTCGAGGACCCACTCGAAGCCGTACTCGGCGAACACGTCCCGGATGTCGTCGCGCAAGCGTTCGTGCACGTAGAGAGGGTCATGGGCGCCGTGAAACGCCCGCTCGAAGTCGGTCAGCTTGACGTAGATGCGCGGAGCGCGTCCGTCGAACTGGTCGTTGGGCGCCTCCGGGCTCCGCCCCTCCGCCAACGCCTGAAGATCGCGCGCGAGGTTCTGCAGACCCTTCGTGACTTCGTCGCGGTCCTCGCGCACGGTGTCCTCGACGACGCCCGCGAAGCCCTTGCAGACAGGCGGCTCGCCCGTCCTGGTGTCGATGACCTGCCGATCGGCGTCGCCCATGGTGGTGCAGGCCGCCAGCACTCCGGTGACCAGCACTCCCGTGACCAGCGCCCCGGTGACCGTCTGCCGGAACCGCTTCATGTCACTACTATCGGTCGCCGTGCCGGCAGCCGTAAGAAGGCCGCCGTCGGGTCAGCCGTGTGCGTCCAGGAAGCGTTCCGCCTCCAGGGCGGCCATGCAGCCGGTGCCGGCGGCGGTGACCGCCTGGCGGTAGACCTTGTCCTGGACATCCCCGCAGGCGAATACGCCGGCCACGCTGGTGGCGGTGCTGTCGGCGGCGGTGAGCACGTAGCCGGTGTCGTCGGTGTCGAGCTGGCCTTCCAGGAACTCGGTGTTGGGCTGGTGGCCGATGGCGAAGAACAGGCCGCCGGCCTCGATCTCCCGCTCCTTGCCCGCGGCCTTGTCGTGCACGCGCACCCCGGAGAGCAACTGGTCGCCGAGCACCTCGACCAGCTCCGTCTCCCAGGAGATGCTGATCTTGTCGTTTTCCAGCACCCGCTGCTGCATGGTCTTGGAGGCGCGCATCACGTCGCGCCGTACCAGGATGGTGACCGAGGAGCCGTAGCGGGTCAGGAACAGCGACTCCTCGCAGGCGGTGTCGCCGCCGCCGATCACGACCAGCGGCTTGTCGCGGAACACCGGCAGCGCGCCGTCACAGACCGCGCACGCGGAGATGCCCTTCTGCCACAGCCGCTCGGTGCCCGGCACCTCCAGCCGCTTGGCGGTGGCGCCGGTGGCGATGATGAGCGTGCGCGCCCGCACGCTCTCGTCGCCGGCGACCACCGTGAACGGGCGCCGGCTCAGGTCCACGCGGTCGACGGTGACCGTCTCGATGCGGGCGCCGCAGTTCACGGACTGCTGGCGGTAGAGCTCGGTCAGCTCGATGCCGCCGACGCCGGTCGGGAAGCCGGGGTAGTTCTCGACGTCCGTGGTGGTGGTGAGCTGGCCGCCGGCCGCCACGCCGCCGGCCATGAAGCCCTCGTACAGCAACGGGTCCAGCAGGGCGCGGCCGGCGTAGATGGCCGCCGTGTGCCCGGCCGGACCCGAGCCGACGATGACGACGTTTTCCGTGCGGCCGTTCCCGGAGGCGCCGTTCCCGGCCGCGTTGTCGGACTTGCTCAGGGGTTGCCTCAGCTCGCCGCGGCGTAGCGCTCCGCGACCGCCGCCCAGTCGATCACGTTGTAGAACGCGGTGATGTAGTCGGGGCGCCGGTTCTGGTAGTTCAGGTAGTAGGCGTGCTCCCACACGTCGATGCCCAGGATCGGGGTGTCGCCCTGGGACAGGGGGCTGTCCTGGTTGCCGGTGCTGTAGACCGCCAGGCCGCCGCCGCTCTTGACCACCAGCCATGCCCAGCCGGAGCCGAAGCGGGTGGTGGCCGCGTCGGTGAACGCCTCCTTGAAGGCGTCGAAGCTGCCGAAGGCCGCGTCGATCGCGCCGGCCAGGTCGCCCGAGGGGGCGCCGCCGCCGTTGGGGCCGATCACGGTCCAGAACAGCGTGTGGTTGGCGTGCCCGCCGCCCTGGTTCTGCACCGCGGCGCGCTTGCCGTCGGGTACCGAGCCAAGGTTGCTGAGGATGGACTCGATCGACTGGTTCTCCAGGTCGGTGCCGGCGACCGCGTCGTTCAGCTTGCCGACGTAGGCGTCGTGATGCTTGTCGTGGTGAATCCGCATCGTCTGCTCGTCGATGTGCGGCTCGAGGGCGTCGTATGCGTAGGTGAGGGGTGGGACCGAGAAGGCCATGGATAGACTCCTGTTTCGGGTCTGGATTTGGCCGTGAGAATACTAACCGGCCGTTTTCACCGTCAACTCGGCGGCGCCGTTTCGGCGGGTCGCCCAGGCCTCGGCCGAGGCCAGCGTGTGCGCCCGATCGCGCGCCCGCCGCACCGACTCCGCGCCGATCACGGGGCCGACGATCCGCTCCACGTCGGCCACCGAGCGGGTCTCCATCAGCTCCATGCGCAGCCGCCTGGCGCCGGGGAAGCCGCCGACGTACGCCTTGAAGTGGCGCCGCATGTCGACGAAGTTCTTGCGGCCCGCGAACAGCAGGTCGTAGAGCAGCGCGTGCGCGAGCATCGTCTCCACCGCCACGCGCAGGTCGCCCGGACCGCCGGCCTCCGAGAACAGCCAGGGGTTTCCGAAGATGCCGCGGCCGATCATCACCCCGTCGGCGCCGGTCTCGGCGGCCAGCGCGCGGCCCTGATCCAGCGAGCGCACGTCGCCGTTGCCGACGATCGGGACGCCGGTGTCGCGCGCCAGCTCGCACGCCCGCCGCACGGCGTCCCAGTGGGCGGGCACTTCGGAACGTTCCTTGATCGTGCGGGCGTGGATGGCGATGGCCGCCGGGCGTGCGGTGAGCAGCCGGCCGATCCACTCCTCGACGATGTCGGAGGCGTCCCCGATGCGGGTCTTCACCGAAACCGGCAGGTCGCCGGCCCCATCGCGCGTCGCGTCGATGATCTCCACCGCCAGGTCGGGATCGCGGATCAGTGCGGCGCCCGCCTTCTGGCGCAGCACGGCGCGGTCGGGGCACCCCATGTTGATGTCCACCCCGTCGAAGCCGAGCTCGACGGCCAGCTCCGCGCAGCGCCGGAACTGCTCCGGGACCGAGCCGAAGAACTGCGCGATCACCGGCCGCTCGCACTCGGCGAACTCCAGGTCGACCATCAGCCGCGGCGCGCCGCGCGAGCACAGGCCGGCCACCGACGTGAACTCCGTGTAGACGGCGTGCGGACTGCTGCACTCGGTGATGATGCGGCGGAAGGCGGTGTCGGTGGCGTTGGCCATCGGCGCCACCAGGAAGAACGGCCGCGGCAGGTCGTCCCAGAATGAGCGCGCGCGTCCGGCCGGCGGGCCGCCCGCGTGTAGTATGGTCCCGCTCATGACGCCGAAGCCGGAGTGGCTGCGGGTGCGGCTGTCATCCGACCCGCGCTATTTCCAGGTCCGCGAAATCGTCCGTTCACAGAAGCTCCATACCGTATGCGAGGAGGCGCGCTGCCCCAACATCCACGAGTGCTGGGGCACGCATGGCACCGCCACCTTCATGATACTGGGCAACGTGTGCACGCGGCGCTGCCGCTTCTGCTCGGTGGAGACCGGCCTGCCCGGCAGCGTGGACGCCGACGAGCCGCGCCGCGTCGCCGAGTCGGTGGTGCAGATGGGGCTCCGCCACGTGGTGGTCACCATGGTGGCGCGCGACGACCTGAGCGACGGCGGCGCCGAAGCGATGGCCGACACGGTGCGGGCGATCCGCTTCGCCGCTCCCGGCTGCCGGGTGGAGGTGCTGCCCTCCGACCTGGCCGGCCCGGACCTCGTCGTCGATCCCGCCTCGGTGGAGACCCTGGTCGACAGCGGCCCGGACATCGTCGCCCACAACCTGGAGACGATCCGGCGGCTGACCCCGGCGGTGCGCTCGCACTCCGACTACGACCGCTCGCTCGGCTTCCTGCGCGCAGTCAAGGAGCTGTCCCCGGAGGCGGTCACCAAGTCCAGCCTGATGCTGGGGCTAGGCGAGGAGGAAGGCGAGGTGGTCGAGGCCATGGACGACCTGCGCGCGAACGGCGTGGACATCCTCAACCTGGGCCAGTACCTGCAGCCGGGGCGCACGCAGCTTCGCGTCAAGCGCTTCTGGCGTCCGGACGAGTTCGACCGGCTGAAACGCATCGCCCTGGACCGCGGTTTCCGCCACTGCGACGCGGGGCCGTTCGTCCGCTCCAGCTACCACGCCGAGGAACAGGCCGTAGCGGCTGCCTGCCCCGCCTGAGGAGTCCGCGGCGGAATTACCTGCGCAGCGACGGCG
This sequence comes from Spirochaetia bacterium, assembly GCA_964291595.2. Lineage (GTDB taxonomy): Bacteria > Spirochaetota > Spirochaetia > SZUA-6 > Bin103 > CATQHW01. The sequence goes on from OZ219914.1 coordinate 542,787, forward strand.
TCCAGTGCGCCTGGCCGGCCTCCGCCTTCTCGCGGTCCATGCGGGCCAGGATGGCCAGGCCGCGCAGGGCCATCCGCCGTGCGTTCTCGTGGCCGGCGCCGGCGGTGAACGTCTCGCCGGTCACGAGGTTGTCGGCCACCGAGCAGATCGAGCCGCCGCGCTTGCCGAACAGCAGGGGCAGGGTCACCAGGGCGGCCGACTCGCGGTCGCCGTTGAGGACCCCGGCGCGCCGGTAGTAGTCGATCACGTCCAGGTGCTCGGGCTGCATGTAGCCGCCGACCGAGGGACGCCCGACGCCGCAGAAGTCGCTGTCGCTGGAGCGGGTGATGCCGATGTGGTAGCGGGTGCCCAGGTCCTCGCCGGCCTGCGCCAGGGCCATCACGATCTCGGGACTGGCGGCGGCGGGGAAGGAGGGGCGCACGTAGGCTTGCGTCATGCCCTCGTCCCTGACCACGCCGTGGCTGATCACGACGTCACCGGGCCGGACCGACTCGTGCATGCCGCCCGAGCCGCCCAGGCGCAGGTAGGCGGTGGCGGCGGTGTTCTCCAGGAACTCGTGCAGGACCAGCTCGGCCTCCGGTGAGCCGCTGCCGCCGGAGACCACGGTCACGTGGGCGTCCTCGTAGTGGCCGCTGTAGGTGGTGAACATGCCGGTGCGGGCGACCAGCTCGCTGTCGTCCAGGTGGCGGGCGACCTGCTGCGCGGGATCCTCCTCGTAGGCGCACAGGGGGTCGCGCACGGTGATGATGACGTAGTCGCCGATGCGCTCGGGGTCGATGCCGGTCAGCGCCGGCTTGCCGTCGATCAGAAGGCCGCGGCGCGGCACGTTGGCGGCGTACTCGTAGCGCCGGTACAGCTTGTCGACTGCGTCACTCATCTCTCACCTCGTCGGGCACGGCCGCGGCCGGCAGGAGCTGCACGTGGAGCTGGCGGTCGCGCGGTCCGTCGAACTCCATGAAGTAGACCGCCTGGGAGTGGCCGAGCACGAGCGTGCCGTCCTCGACGATCAGGCTGAGCGACACGCCGACCAGGGCGGACTTGATGTGGCCGGCCGCATCCTGCGGGGTGTCGTGCTGGTGCTTGAAGTCGATCCGCGTCGGCACCAGCCGCGACAGCTCGTCGGCGACGTCCTCCAGCCCCAGCGGGTCGGGGAACGACAGCACGGCGAGTCCGGCGGTGGTGTGCGGGATAGTGGCGACCAGCGCACCAGCTCGCATGCCGCTCTGCGCGACCGCGGCGTGCAGCGCGCCGGTGACTTCGTGCGGACCGTTGCCGGGTGTGCGAAATCGATGGACGTGCATGGTCTCGTTTCAATCTCCTGGGAGCGGCAGTCGCTGGGAGTTGCGGGTCGTGGCGCCGTCGCGGCAATCCTGCCAGCGCCCGCGCGCGCCGCGGCCGTACTCGGCGCCAAGCTCGGCGCTCAGCCGGGCGGCGAACAGCGCAAGCGCCGCGGCGTGGAGGAGCGGCGCGAACAGGGGGTCGGGCGGCTCCGGAAGCGCGATCGTCCGGCCGGGTTCCGCGGGTCGCGGGGCGTCGGTGAGGATGCGATAGGGCCGCCCCAGGCGCTGCAGGAAGGGCTCGATCTCGCGCACGCGGCTCCGGTCGCGGGAGCTCGCCGGGCACAGCACCCAGGTGGCGCAGGTGTCCGGGTCGCGCGCGAAGTAGTCCAGGTGCACCCACTCCTCGACGTCCTGGTCCACCGCCGGCACCCCCGCGGCTTCCAGCACCTTGGCCCTGCCGTAGGCGGCCGCCGCCCGGGCCGGGCCCGAGGCCAGCAATTCGTACCGTGCGTGCCCGCGCCACTCCCGCGCCAGCGCGGCCAGCTCCTGGTCGAGCGCCGGCAGCATCCGTCCGAGTTCCTCCGCGGTCGCGGAAAGCCGTGTCCGCAGCCGCTCCGCCTCCTGCTGCGTCAGACGGCCGCGCACCTCGCCGATGCGGATGGCGAGCAGGTACAGCGCCTGCGCGGAAAGAAAGAACGAGCGCACGCCCGGGGCGGCGGCGAACGGGGGCAGCGTGAGCGCCAGGCAGTGCCCGGCGGCCCGCGCCAGGCGGCTCTGCGGGTCGGCGGTGACCGCGACCGTCAGCGCGCCGCGCCGCCGCCACTGTTCGACCGCCTCCAGCGTGCGCGCGACCGTGCCGGAGGAGCTGACGGCGACCACCAGCGGGTCGTGAGGGTGGCTCCGCCGGGGGAGTTCGGTCTCGTAGCGGGCCGCCTGCATGGCGGGCAGCGACCGGCACGGGAGCCCGGTCAGCCGGACCCAGGGCTCGGCGGCCAGCTCGCCGGCAACCTGCGAGTCGCCGCAGCCGGTGAGGATGACCTCCCGCGCGGCGAAGATGGTGGGCGTGGGCAGCAGCGCGCGCGTGGCCGCCTCCAGCGCGTCGTGTTGTGTCGCCAGGAGCTCCGGCAGGCTGAACACCTGCGCGCGCATCGGGTTGTCCGCGGGGGGCGCCGGCGCGCTCACGCGGTCGCTCCGGCCGGGGCCGCCGAACGGACGCCGGCAAGCAGCAGGTCGCGCCGCCGGCGCCACTCGCCCCGATCCAGCCGGTCCGGCGGGCCGTGCTGCTCCAGCATCAGCGATGCGGCGGCCGCGGCGCCGCAGCCGGAGCGCAGCCAGTCCTGTCCCGCTCCGAGTCCGGCCAGCAGCGCGCCGCCGAAGGCGTTGCCGGCGCCGGTCACGTCGACCACCGCGGCGGGCCAGGCGGGGACGTGGCAGCACTCCCCCGGCGGGCGGCCGAGCAGGGCGCCGTCCGCCCCGAGCCTGAGCGCGACGCCGCCGGCGCCGGTGTCCAGCAGGCGCCGGACGATCTCGCGCGCGGTGTGAAGGCCGCACAGCCGGCGGCCCTCCGCGAGGTTGAGCGAGACCACGTCCACGCCCGCCAGCCGGGCGGCGACCTCCGGCCAGCAGGCCGGCTCCGTGGACGCGGCGTGAAGCTCCCAGAGCACCACGGCGCCGGAGGCTGCGCGCAGCGCGGCGGCTTCATCCCAGAACGCCGCGTCGTGGTCGCGGAAGAGGTAGTAGCCCCTCGCGTTGCGGTAGGCCGCGGGCATCCGGTCGATCGCGGGCGCCATCCGCGCGAAGTGCGCGGGGCCGAGCCGCGGCGTCTCCGTGCGCGCGTCCTCGGCGTGGTAGACCACGGCGCTGCGCGGCGTGTGGGGACCGCGCGGCTGCAGTCCCGCGGTGTCGATGCCGTTGGCGCGGAACCATGCCGCGTGCTCCGAGGCGGCGAAGTCCCGGCCCACGCCGCAGGCGATGCCGACGCGGTCGGCCGCCAGCCGCAGGCCGGCCGCGGCGTAGCTGCCGGCGCCGCCGAGCACGCCGCGCCGCTCGGCGCCCGACGGGAAGCGCAGGTCGTCGATGATCACGTGCGACAGCACGACGTAGTCGATGGCGCTCACCGGCCCGCCTGTTTGCCCGGCGCCGGATGAGCCGGTAGCGTTGCGCACCGGTGCAACGAGGAGTCAGCCATCGCTAGCGGTTCAGCGCCCAAGGGTGAGAGAGGAGGTGCGGGCGCCACGCCCGTTTTCATCGACTGCGACCCGGGCATGGACGATGCGCTGGCGCTCATCGTCGCGCTGAAGAGCACGGCCGTGCGCGTGTGCGGCATCACCAGCGTCTCCGGCAACCTGCCGGCCGACCGCTGTTACCGGAACATCCACACGGTCCTGAGCCTGATGGGCGTGCCGGAGGCCGGCGGACCGGGCATCCCCACGGGCCGGGGCGGGCCTCGGGCCCTGGTGCGGGAGCTCGCGCATGACCCATTCTCGCACGGCGCGGACGGCCTCGGAGAGACCGGACTGCCGCCGGCCGCGGTCCCGTCCGAGCCGGCCTATGCTCCCAGCTTGCTCGTCGAGCAGGCCCGCCGGCACGCGGCGGACGGCGACCCGCTCACCGTGGTGACGCTCGGGCCGCTGACCAACGTCGCGCTGGCGCTGCACATGGAGCCGCGGCTGCCGGAGCTGATCGACCGCCTGGTCGTGCTGGGCGGCGCGTTCGGGCTGCAGCGCGAGGCGGCCCTCAACGCGACCGGCGACAACCCGATGAGCGAGTGGAACTTCTACGTCGATCCGGAGGCGGCGCGGCTGGTCCTGCACGGCGGCTTCGACCTGGTCGCGGTCGGGCTGGACGTGGCCACGCACCGGGATCTGCGGCTCACCGACGCGGACGGTCAGGCGCTGCGCGCCTCCGGGCGCGCCGAGGCGCGCCTCGCCGCCGGCATGCTGGACTTCGTCACCGGGCGCGGCTTCGGCAGCTACTGCGTGCTGATCGATTCGTGCGCGATCGCCGCGGCGGCGCGGCCGGAGCTCATCGACACCGTGGCCCTGCACTGCGACGTGGAGACGCGCGACGGGCTGACGCGCGGGCAGACCGTGGTCGACGTCCGGCAGAACTTCCGCTGGCAGCACCTGCCGCAGGTGCAGGCGGCCCGCGACGCGGATTTTCCCGGTCTGCGCCGCTTCATCGTCGAGACGCTCCGGGCCGGCTGAGCGGAGGCTCCCGCGGACGCGCGCGGGGCTGCATGCCGGGTTGCGCCCGGACGGTGCGTCGTGTAGACGTTAGCCCATGAGCAATACCCAGGAGGTAATGGTGAAACGCTCTCCTATCGCAAGAAGTCTGATGCTCGTGCTCGCGATCGGTCTGCTGGCCGTCGCGCCGCTCGCGGCGCAGGAACGGACGCAGATCCAGTTCTGGATGTGGGGCGCCGGCCCGCACCTGCAGGACGTGATCAAGGCCGTGCTGGTCGATCCCTACAACGAGTCGCAGGACCAGTTCGAGCTGGTCATGGAGTTCCGCAACGACGTGGACTCGGTCATCGCATCGGTGCTGCCCGCCGGGGGCGGTCCGGACCTCGTCTACGGCTCCGGTCCGGCGTTCGTCCGCCCGTTCGCCGCCGCCGGGCACCTGGCCTCGATGGAGCCCTACTCCGAGAAGTACGGGTGGCGCGACCGCATCCTCACGCCGATCTACGAATCGGGCACGGTCGACGGCGACCTGTACGCGCTGCCCAACTCCCTGAACACCATGGGCGTCTTCTACAACAAGGTGCTGTTCGAGGAGAACGGCTGGGAGATCCCCACCACCTTCGAGGAGCTGGAAGCGATCATGGATGACGCGCTGGACCAGGGCCTCTACGCCTCGGTGACCGGCAACAAGGGCTGGCGCCCGGTCAACGAGAACTACACGCAGCTCTTCCTCACCCACTGGGCGGGGCCGCAGGCCACCTACGACGCGATCACCGGCGCCATTCCCTGGACGGACCCGGCGATCGCCGAGGCGATGGCGAAGAGCGCGGAGTGGTTCCAGGCCGACTACCTGGCCGGCGAGGACTACTTCAACCTCAACTTCCTGGACGCGGTGTCGCTGCTGTCCTCGAACGACGCGCCGTTCTTCTTCGGCCCGTCGCTGGTATTCCAGTTCGCGACCAGCTTCTATTCCGAGGAGGACGGCAACCTGGACGAGCTGGGCTTCTTCCCGCTGCCGAGCCGAGAGGGGCTGCCGTCGCCGATATTCCTGCTCGGCACCACCGCGTCGCTGTCGATCAACGCCTACTCCCCGCCCGAGGTGCAGGACGCCGTGGGCGAGATCATCGACCGCATGATGACCCAGGAGTTCCTGGTCGGCATGACCGAGGGATGGCCCGGCTACTGGGGCGTCCCGATCAGCCAGCTCGACATCGACCTGGACGACTTCAGCGGGCTCTCGCACGGCTTCCTGAGCGCCATCCAGGACGCCATCTCGGCCGTGAACGCCGGCAACTTCGGCTACTCGCCCTCGACCTTCTTCCCGCCGGCCACGCAGACCGCCTTCTTCGACATCGACTCGGTCTGGCTGGGCGAGCTGACCGTGGACGAGTTCCTGGCCAACGTGCAGACCGCCTACGAGGAGGACAAGGCGGCCGGACTGGTGGCGCCGGTGCCGGCGCCCGGCATGGGCGGCTGATCGCGCCCCCGACCCTCGCGCCGCCGACCGCGCCGCCCGGGCCTCGCACGGCGATGCCCGGGCCGGCGCGGCCCGCCGCGGCGCCCCACCCCGACCGCTGATGCACAGCCGGTCCTTTCAGTACTACCTGCTGCTCGCGCCCGCCGTGCTGCTGAGCGTGACGGTGGTGCTCGCGCCCGGTCTGATGACCGCCTACGTCGCCTTCACCGACTGGAACGGCGTGTCGCTCAGCATGAACTGGATCGGCACGGTCAACTTCGAGAAGATCTTCGCCGACCGGGTGTTCTGGAAGGCGCTGGGCAACAACGTCCGCTGGACCCTGCTGTTCCTGACCGTGCCGGTCGGCATCGGGCTGCTGACCGCGATGCTGCTGCTCAAGCGCGGCCGCACGCGCACCCTCTACCAGATGATCTATCTCGGCCCCTACGTGCTGGCGCCGGTCACCAACGCCATCCTCTGGCTGAACATCATCCTCAACCCGGTCTCCGGCCTGCTGCGCCACGTCCGCCACCTGTTTCCGCGCAACTCGCCGCTGGCGCCGCTGCGGTCGCCGCTGGGAAGCCCGGACACGGCGCTCTACTTCGTGGCGATGGTCGACATCTGGCACTACTGGGGGTTCCTGACGGTCGTCTACCTGGCGGCCCTGCGCCAGACGCCGCAGGAGCTGGTCGAGGCCGCCACCGTCGAAGGGGCGGGCGCGCTGCAGCTCTTCCGCTTCCTCTACCTGCCGACGATCCTGCCGACCATGCTGCTGATGTTCGTGATCATCACCATCTTCTCGTTCCTGACCTTCGAGTACGTGTACATCATGACCGGCGGTGGGCCGGCGCACGGTTCGGAGATGCTCAGCACCTACGCCTACACGCTGGCGTTCAACGCTCTGCAGTACGGCAAGGCGGCGGCCACCGGGCTGGTGATGAGCTTCTTCGGCCTGGCGGCATCGGTGTTCTACGTGTGGATGAGCAAGCGCGAGGTGGGCTCATGAGCGTGCGCTCGGTGACGGCACCCGCGTCCAGGACGTCGGTCGCATCCTGGCGCTCGCCGCGCTCGCGGCGGCTGATCGGGTCGGCGGGCTCCCACCTGGTCCTGATCCTGTTCGCGTTCACGGCCCTTGCGCCGCTGGCGCTGGTGGCGATCAACAGCCTCAAGACCCACCGCGAGGTGGTGCGCAGTCCCCTGGCCATGCCCACCACCCTGCACTGGGAGAACTTCGAGCAGGCCTGGCGCTACGGGCAGTTCTCGCGCGGGTTCGTCAACAGCATCCTGCTGAGCGGCACCGCGGTGGTGACCGTCCTCACCTGCGCGACGCTGGCCGGCTACGTGCTGGCCCGGCGGCGGATCCGGCAGTGGCGGATGGTGACCGTCTACTTCATGGTGGCGATGACCGTCCCCATCCAGTTGTTCCTGTTCCCGCTCTACTACTTCTTCGCGCGCGTGCTGGGGCTGCTCGGCAGCCTGTACGGGGTCGGCGTGGTGCTGGCGGCGCTGAACATGCCGCTGGCGGTGTTCCTGATGCGCTCCTTCTTCCTGGCGGTGCCCGAGCAGCTCGAGGAGGCGGCGCGCATCGACGGCGCCAACACGGCGCGCGTGCTGTGGTCGGTGCTGATACCGCCGGTGCGCCCCGGCCTGATCACGGTGGCCGTGATCGTCGGCCTGCAGGCGTGGAACGAGTTCCTGATCACGCGCACCTTCCTGGGCCAGGAGAGCATCACCGCCACCCTGGGTCTGCTGTCCATGAACGGCACGTTCACGGACAACATGAGCGTGATGATGGCCGGCACCCTGCTGATGATCGGCCCGCCCCTGGTGTTCTTCGCGCTGGTGCAGCGCTACTTCATCGAGGGGCTGATCTCGGGCGCCCTCAAGGGGTAGGGCATTCCGTCATGGCTGGGTTGAGCGGGGAGGTCCGCGAGCGCGTCTACGCCGGCGTGCTCGGCAAGCTGATCGGCGTCTACCTGGGGCGCGCCGTGGAGGGCTGGAGCTACCGGGCGATCCGGGAGCGCTTCGGCGAGATCGCCAACTACGTCCACCACGAGGTGGGCATGCCGCTGATCGTGCCCGACGACGACCTGTCCGGCACGTTCGTGTTCTTCCGGGCCCTGGAGGACCACGGCTACGACGCGGGCCTGAGCGCGCGTCAGATCGGCGAGACCTGGCTCAACTACATCATCGAGGACAAGACCATCCTGTGGTGGGGCGGCATGAGCCGCTCCACCGAGCACACCGCCTGGCTGCGGCTGCGGCAGGGGCACGCGGCGCCGGCCAGCGGCTCGATCGCCCTGAACGGCCGCGCGATGGCGGAGCAGATCGGCGCGCAGATCTTCGCCGACGGGTGGGCGCTGGCCAACCCGGGGGCGCCGGAACGCGCCGCGCGGCTGGCGCGCGCCGCCGCCTCGGTCAGCCACGACGGCATCGCCGTCGACTGCGCCGAGTTCCTGGCGGCGCTGGAGGCGCTGGCGTTCGAGGAGGCGGACGCCGGGCGCCTGCTGGAGCAGGGATTGGGATTCGTCGGGAACGCGACGCTGCGCGATCTGGTGACGGCGGTGCGCGACCGCTGCGCGGCGGCCGGCGACTGGCGCGAGGTGCGCGACTGGATCGAGCGCGAGCACGGCTACCACCGCTACCCCGGCAACTGTCCGATGGTGACCAACCACCTGTCGGTGCTGATGGCGCTGCTGACAGGAGGGGAGGATTTCCAGCGCAGCCTGACCATCGCGGCGAGCGCGGGCTGGGACACGGACTGCAACGCGGGCAACGTCGGCTGCCTGAACGGCGTCCGTCTGGGGCTGGCCGCGCTGTCGGCGGGGGTGGACCTGCGCGCTCCGGTCGCCGACCGGCTGTACGCGGTCAGCGCCGACGGCGGCGAGTGCGTCACCGACGCCGTGCTGGAGACGCGGCGGATCCTGCGCGCGGCGGCAGTCCTGCGCGGTGAGGATCCGCCCGCGCGGCAGCCGCGCTTCGGCTTCGAGTATCCCGGCGCCGTGCAGGGCTTCCAGGTCGACCGCGAGCCGCACCACCTGCAGGCGGTCACCGGGTTGCGCAACGCCGGTGACGGGCTTCGCATCTCCTACCGGCGGCTGGCGCCGGGCCGCTGCGGGCGGCTGCGCGTGCAGACCTGCTTCGCTCCCGAGCCGAGCGGCGTGCGCGACACCAGCTACTTCGAGGTGCTGGCCAGCCCGACCCTGTACGGCACGCAGACGGTGAAGGCGCTGGTGGAGTGCGGTACGGGGCCGCAGCCGACCTGGCGGTTCTTCGTCCGCCACTACAGTGGCGGCCGGCACTATCGCGGGGACGGCTCGCTGGAGACCTGCTACGGCGAGCCGATCGCGTTGCAGCCGGGCGCCAACGGGCTGTCCTGGAAGGTGCCGGGCTGCGGCGGGCTGCCGATCTACGAGCTGGGCATCGAGCTGACCGCGGCGCAGCGGCTGGACGGCGAGGTGATCCTCCGCCACCTCGACTGGCACGGCGCGCCGGAGCGCCTGGTGATGGGCAGGGCCGACGAGCTGTCCCCGGAGCTCACGCCCTGGACGACCAACACGCCGTGGCTGAAGGCGTTCCTCACTTCGGCGCGCAACCTGGCCCCGGACTACACGACGACCTTCTCGATCTCGCATCCGGACGACAACGGCGTCCTCACCATCGGCACGCGCGACTGGGACGACTACACCGTGAGCTCGGAGCTGACCCTCGTTCATCAGCGCACGGCGGGGCTGGTGGCGCGGGCGCGCGGCCATCGGCGCTACTACGCCGGCGTGCTGGGCGCCGGCACGGCGCGCGGCGGCGAGGCGCGACTGGTGAAACGCCGCGACGGGATGGTGGAAGTGCTGGCGCGCTGTCCGTGCGACGCGCCCCACGACCGGCCCCTGGCGGTGGCCCTGACCGTGGCGGGCGACGAGCTGCGCTTCGCGGTCGCCGGCCGCGCGCTGCTGACCGCGCGGGACGGCGAGTACGCGAGCGGCGGCGCCGGGTTCCTGGTGGAAGAGGGCGGCTACCTGGCGCGCGGATTCACGGTGGAGCGCGCGGCGCGTGACGGCGGTGAGAGTCCGTGAGCGCCGATGGGCGACGGGTCGCCGAGGCGACCTACGCCGGCGTGCTCGGCAAGATGATCGGCGTCTACCTGGGCCGGCCGGTCGAAGGATGGGCGTACGACGCGATCCGCGAGCGCTTCGGCGAGGTCGACCGCTACGTGCACGAGCCGCTGGGGCAGCCGCTGGTGGTCGCCGACGACGACCTGTCCGGCAGCTTCGGCTTCTTCCGGGCGATGGAGGAGGTTGGCGACGCAGGCCAGGTCACGGCGGCGGAGTTCGGCGACACGTGGCTCAACACCATCATCGAGGACCGGACCATCCTCTGGTGGGGCGGACTCGGCCGCTCCACCGAGCACACGGCCTATCTGCGCCTGAAGGCGGGCTACCGCGCCCCGCAGAGCGGGAGCTGTGCCCTCAACGGGGCGATGCTCTCCACCCAGATCGGCGCGCAGATCTTCACCGACCCGCTGGCGCTGATGTCGCCCGGCGATCCCGAACAGGCCGCCGCGCTGATCCGCAAGGCGGCATCGGTCAGCCACGACGGGATGGCGCTCGACTGCGCCGCCTACCTGGGGGCGCTGCAGGCGCTGGCCTTCGAGCACCGTTCGCTGGACGCGCTGCTGGGAGCGGCGGAGCCGTTCGCGGCGGGCGACCAGCTCGCCGCCTGCTGGACGACGTGCGCGGGGTCTGCGCCCGCCAGGACGACTGGCGCCGGGTCCGGGAGTGGCTGGACCCCCGCTACGGCTACGGCGTCTTCGCCGGGCCGTGCCCGATCCAGACCAACCACGCGATGGTGCTGGCCGCCCTGCTGCTCGGCGGCGACGACTTCCGCCGCGCCGTGACCATCGCCGCCTCCGCCGGCTACGACACCGACTGCAACGCCGGCAGCGTCGGCTGCCTGAACGGCGTGCGGCTGGGACTGGCGGCGATCCCCGCCGACCTGCGCGAGCCGGTCGCCGACCGCCTGCTGGTGGTGACCGCCGAGGGCGGACGCTGCGTGAGCGACGCCGTGCTGGAGACGCGCCGCATCCTGCGCGCCGGCGCCACCGGCCGAGGGGGCGCTTCGCCGCAGCCCCGTTTCGCGTTCGAGTTGCCCGGCGCCCGGCAAGGCTTCGTATCCTGCCCGCACGCGCCCCCGGGCGCCGCCCCGATCCGCGTGTCCGGCAGCGATGAGGCCGGCGTCCTGCTGCACTACCGCGATCTCGCCGAATCGGCCGCGGGCCGCGTGTCCACGCCGGTCTTCCTGGACTTCGACGAGGTGGCGGACAACTTCTCGACCCATGCCAGCCCCACGCTGTACGCCACGCAGGAGGTGTTCGCCTGCGTGCAGGCCCCGGACGCGGCCGGCGAGGCGCTTCCGAGCGCGGCCCTGTACGCGCTCTCCTACGACGCAGCCGACCGCGTGCAGGAGCTGCGGTCGCGGACGCAGCCGCTGCACCCCGGTGTCAACACACTGTGCTGGCGGGTGCCCGCGAACGGCGGCATGCCTCTCTTTCGTCTCGGCGTGGAGCTGGCGGCGCCGTCCGGGACGCGGAGCCCGTTGGCCGGGTCGCTGAGGTTGCTGAGCGTGGACTGGGACGACGCACCGGAGGACTTCCGTCAGACCGGCATGCTGATGTCCTCGATCTGGAACCTGCGGCCCCACTGGATGCGCGCGTGGGTGAGCGCGGCGCGCGAGTTCGCGCCCGACTTCGAGCTCACCTACTGCATCTCGCACAGCGCCGGGAATGGCGTGGTGACCCTCGGCACACGCGCGTGGCGCGACTACGCCGTGGAGACAGGGCTCCGCTTCAGCCTGCACCGATCGGGCGGCCTGGTGCTGCGCGCCCGAGGCCTGCGGCGCTACTACGCCGCCCTCTTCTCGGGCGGCGACCGGATCGCCATCGTCGCCCGGCAGGACGGTGTCGTGCACACGCTCGTGCAGACCGCCTTTCCCTACGAGATGGAAAGACTATACGAACTGCGCTTCGCCGCCACCGGCGACCGCCTGTCGCTCGCCGTGGACGGCGTCCCGCTGCTTGAAACGCGTGACGACCGCTACGGGAGCGGCGGTGCCGGCTTCGTGATCGACGAGGGCACCATGATCGCCGACGGCTTCCGCGTCCGCCGCCGTGATCTCAAGCGACTTTCGGCGCAACGGTGAGCCGGACACCAAGTGCGCCGAGAACCTTTATCACGGTGCCGATGCGCGGATCACGCTCACCGGACAGTGCCTTGTACAGGCTTGTACGACCCAGCTCGGTTTCCTGTGCGACCGTGGTCATGCCCATGGCGCGTGCGACGTTCCCAACTGCCTTGACGAACAGCTCCGGATCGTCCTCTTCGAGTGCTGCCTGCAAGTACTCGATGATCACCGTGTCATCGTCGAGGACCTCTGCGCTGTCCCAAGGGGTGTAGGTCTCTTTGCTCACATCGCCTCCTCAGACGCTCAACTCCTTGGGGACGACTTCAGCAGCCGGTCGATCGAGGACGAAGGCGAGCGCGGCGCGCTCGTTGCGTGACAGATCCTGTTCCAGTCCCTGCAGGGCAGCCCGGATCCGCGGCCCGCTGTCGGGGTCGGCGTCGGCCAACTGGAACGCCTGCTCGAGCTGCGCCTGGTTGATGCAGTAGACCGACTCGCCGCCGGTCAGGTCGACCGGCTGCACTGCCATGCCGTGCCGATCCCCGCGTCAGCCGCTACAGGGCGAAGCTGGCCCCGCAACCGCACGCCTTGGTGGCGTTCGGATTGCTGAAGCGGAAGCCCATGCTCACCAGGTCGTCGGAGTAGTCGACGTCGAGATGGTGCAGGTACCCGGCGCTGGTGCGGTCCGCCAGGAGGGTGACCCCGTCCTGGTCGTAGACCACGACGTCGAACGGCGTGCGGGTCTCGTCCATGGACGCCTGATAGGTCATGCCGGAGCAGCCGCCCTCGGTGACCCAGAGGCGCAGGAACCCGTTGTCCGACGCGAGCCTGCGAATCTCTTCCCTGGCCCGTTCGCTGATGGAGACCGAATAGGGCGCGGTGGCCGTAGCGTCACTCATCGTGTCTCAGGGTACGCCCGCGTGCGGAGAAGATCAACGCGCGCTGTCCACCCCCGTGGCCGCGACCGCAACGCGCAGCTCAATTGCCGGACGTCCGTCCCTCTCGTACTCTTGAGGCCCATGGCCGAGCCGATCACGACCACCATGCCGAGGCCGGCCACCGAGCGGCGCGAGCCGCCGGCGCCGGAGTTCCCGGGCTGCCGTCCGATGCGCATACCGCGCGACCGGATCGCCGATTGCGACGTCCGCTTCGAGTACTGGGACGCGGACACGGAGATCGCGATGATCTGCGAGCCGGTCAGCTACTACCACGAACGCCCCGCATCGCGCCTCGCCCGGCTGGCCGACCGGATCGCGTCGGCGCGGGGCGCGCCGATCGAGGCCGTCGGGCATACCGACCTGCTGGTGCGCAACGCGCGCGGCGAGCGGCAACGCATCATGCAGGCCGACCAGATTCTGTTCCTGCGTCCCGCGCAGGCGATACCGCGGGGGAAGGTGATCGAGGTGGGCGACGACTCGTTGCCGGACGTGGTGCTGGAGGTGGACAACACCACGGACGTGCGCCGCGGCAAGCTCGCCCTGTACGAGTCCTGGGGCTTTCCCGAAGTGTGGGTCGAGGTCCCGGACGAACCGGATGAGAGCCGTCCGGCTTCGGCGCGACCGGGCTTGACGATCCACCTGCGGGAAGCCGGACGCCTTCGCCCGGCGCTCGTGAGCCGTTCGTTTCCGGGCTGGACCGCGGACGAGATACACCGCGCGCTGAACGAGCCGGAGCTGTCCGAGGAGACGACCGCGGCGCTGCGCCGCGTGGGCCGGTCTCTGGGCGCGACGGAGGGTACCGGCCCGGATGACGATCCGTTCCTGCGTGAAGAGCGCAGGGAGAGCCACGCAGCGGGTTGGTCACAAGGCCGCATGGAAGCGCAGCGCGCGAGTGCGCTGAAGGTGCTGGGGGCGCGTGGCGTTTCGGTGTCGGCATCACTGGCCGAGCGGTTGGCGCAGATGGAAGGAGCCGGCGAGCGTCTGGTCGATGCGGCGTTGGCGTGCCGCGACCAGGAAGACTTCCTGCGCTTGGTGTCTCCCCGTAGGTAAAGGTTCGGCTTCTCATCGGCCGCGCGCATGCGTATGATCTGGGGGCACCGTGCGCAACCAATCACCGTGAGGGACCGATGATCAGCAACGCAGACCTGAGCAAGGCACAGACGGTCGAGAACCCCGAGGGCATTTTCCGAACCACCCTGTCGTTCGGGGACGAGTCGATGCTCTGCCACTTCAAGATGACCAAGGGATCGCGCATTCCGCTGCACAACCACGTGGCGGTGCAGAACGGCTTCGTCATCCGCGGCAAGCTGAAGTTCCACAAGGGGCAGGAGGGCAACACCTTCATCGCGGAGGCCGGCTCCAGCTATTTCTTCGCATCCGAGGAGTTCCACGGCTGCGAGGTGCTGGAGGACACCGAGGCGGTGGAGTGCTTCTCGCCCATGCGCCCGGAGTACGCGCCGGACGCGGGCTGAGCCCGCGTCGTCGGTAGAGCGGCCATGCCGTGCAGCGACCAGACCGAACTGCTGACCCTGGAGCTCGACAGCCAGGATCGCATCCGCAGCTTCGTGCTCGACAAGCGCACCTGCCACCAGCCGGTCGGCGGCGCCGCGTTGCTGCCGGTCATCCGCGACATGCCGGCCCGCGCGCTGCTCTCCGCGCCAGCCGACGACCTGATCGATCCGCGGGTGGATGACGTGCAGGCGTTCATGCTGACCAAGCAGCTCTTCGCGCTGCAGGGGGCGATCGAGGTCCTGTACGGCCTGCCCGAGAACGGCCATCCGCAGGCGTTCGAGCTGCACGAGCTGGAACATGACGCTGATGGGACCCGGCTCGCCGGCGAGATCGCGATCAACATCATCGCGGAGCAGATCAGCTCCTGCGGCGGCTGCCGCTGCTCGCTGTAATTTCAGCGACCGCGTCGCCATGGGCGACCTGGACCTGATTCGAGACGCCGCGGGGCGGGTCGGGGTCGACCTGCTCGGGATCACCGAGCCGCGCGGCTCGAAGGCGGCCCAGCGCCGCTTCGAGCGCTGGATTGAGCTGGACCGGCACGGCGAGATGCGCTACCTGGAGCGCCACGCGCCGGCCAAGACCGACGCCACGGCGCTGCTCGCCGACTGCGCCTCCGTGGTCGTAGTGGGGCTCAGCTACAACCGCCGGCGGTCGAGCGCGTCGCACCCGGAGGCGCTGGCCGCGATGGAGCCGACAGTCGCGTCAGCGCCGGGCGGCCGGCCGCGCGCCGCCGCCGGCCGGGTCGGGATGTATGCGTGGGGGCGCGACTACCATCGCGTGCTGCGCGGCAAGCTGCGCGAGCTGATCCGCACGCTGCAGGAGGCGATGCCGCGCGAGCGGTTCCTGTGGGGCGCCGACGCCACACCGCTGCTGGAGACCCACTACGCCGCCCGCGCCGGCCTGGGATTCCAGGGCAAGCACACGCTGCTGATCCACCGCCGGCTCGGGAGCTGGTTCGTGATCGGCGAGGTGCTCACGACGGCGTCGCTGTCGCCAACGGCCCCGGAGCCCACCGCCGGCAGGCAGTCGCGCTGCGGCACCGCGTGCAACCACTGCCGTGACGTCTGTCCGACCGGCGCGCTGGACGACGAATGGCGGATCGACGCGCGCCGCTGCATCTCCTATCTGACCATCGAGCACCAGGGCTCGATCCCGGTCGAGCTGCGGCCGCTGATTGGGGACTGGCTGTTCGGCTGCGACCTCTGCCAGGAGGCGTGTCCGTGGAACGTGCGCGCCGCACAGACCGGGGAGCCGGACTTCATCGCCGACCGCGCCGGGCCGGCGGTCGACGTGGCCGAGGTGCTGGCGATCGAGGATCACGAACAGCTCGCCGCCCGCTTCGCCGGCACCCCGCTGATGCGCGCCGGCCGGCGCGGCCTGGTGCGCAACGCCTGCGTGGTCGCCGCCAACGTCGGCGCGCACCACCTGCTGGGCACGCTGCAGGGACTGACCCGGGACGACGACCCGGTGGTGGCCGAGCACGCACGCTGGGCGTGCGACCGCCTGCGCGCGGCTCCGGCGGCCGCGGGGGCGCCCTCATGAGCACCGCCGAGCCCGCCAGGGACACCGTGGTGGCGGTCGCCACCCCGCCCGGCACCGGGGCGCTGGCGATCGTGCGGTTGTCGGGCCCGCAGGCGATCGAGGCGGTGGCCGCCTGCTTCCGCGGCGCGAACCTCCGGCGGGTCGCCTCGCACACCGCTCACCACGGCTACATCGTCGCAGGCTCCGAGCCGGTCGACGACGTGGTGGTCACCGTGTTCCGCGCGCCGCGCTCCTACACCGGCGAGGACTGCGTGGAGGTCACGTGTCACGGCAACCCGCTGCTGGCCGCGCGCATCGTCGACACGCTGCTGGCCGGTGCCCCGCCGGTCGCCGCCGCCGGTCCTGGCGAGTTCACCAGGCGCGCCTTTCTCGCAGGCAGGCTCGACCTCTCGCAGGCGGAGGCCGTGGCCGACCTGATCCGCGGCTCGGCCGACACCGCCTTGCGCGGCGCGCGCGCCCGCCTGGACGGCGCGGTGGCCGCCGTGGTCGAGCCGATCCGGGAAGGGCTGCTCGATGCGCTGAGCGAGCTGGAGGTGGAGCTGGACTTCGCCGAGGAGGAGGGCGATCTGGCCGACCGGAACGCCGTCAGCGCCCATCTGGAGACGGTGGCCGAGCTGCTGGCGCGTGCGGCAGAGGACCCGCTGCACGCCGAGTTGCCGTACGACGGCGTCAACGCCGCCATTCTCGGACCGCCCAACGTGGGCAAGTCGTCGCTCCTCAACCGGCTGGCCGGCCGCGAGCGGGCGATCGTCGACGCCGCCCCCGGCACCACGCGCGACGTGGTCCGCGAAGACCTGTCGATCGCCGGCATGCACGTGCGGCTGGTCGACACCGCCGGCATCCGCTCGGGGACCAGTACCGTGGAGCGGACCGGTATCGAGCGCACGCGAGAGGCGGCGGCGCAGGCGGACGTGGCGATCCTGGTCGGCGACGCTCGCATCGGCTTCTCGCCGGAGGTGAACGCGGAGGTGGAGGCGCTGGTCCCCGCCGAGCGCCTGATCCCGGTGCTCAACAAGGCGGACCTGCTGAACGGGACGCCGTCCGCGCAGGTGCCCGACGGCGCGCTGCTGGTATCGGCCCGGACCGGCGCCGGCATCCGGGAGCTGGCGTTGGCCCTGCGCGACCGGGCGGCCGGCGTCGACTACACCGAGCGCGGCGCCATGGTCGCCGGAGCCCGCCATCGCCGCGCCCTGCGCGACGCCTTGGCGGAGGTCGAAGCCGCCGACCGCCTGCTCACCGCCGGCACCGACGCGGAGCTGGTCGCCGTGCACGTGCGCAACGCGACCCTCTGCCTGGACGAGATCCTGGGCGCGGTGACCACCGACGACATCCTGAACCGCATCTTCTCGCGGTTCTGCATCGGCAAGTGAACGGCCTTCGGCCGGCGGTCGACGTGGTCGTGCTCGGCGGCGGCCACGCCGGCATCGAGGCGTCCAGCGCCGCGGCGCGCATGGGCTGCTCGGTGGCGCTGGTCACCATGGACCCCGCCGCGATCGGCCGCATGTCGTGCAACCCCGCGATCGGCGGCACCGCCAAGGCGCACCTCGTGCACGAGGTGGACGCCCTCGGCGGCGTGATGGGCGAGCTGGCCGACCGCACCGGCATCCAGTTCCGGACCCTCAACCGCTCCAAGGGGCCGGCCGTCTGGTCGACCCGCTGCCAGTCGGACCGCGACTCCTATGCGCGTTGCGCGCGCGAGCACGTGGAGTCGCTCGAGGCGGTGCTCATCGTCGCCGGCACCATCGTCGCCGCGGAGCGCGAGGCGGCCGGCGGGGGCGTGTCCGCCGTGGTGCTCGACGACGGCCGGCGGATCGCCTGCCGGGCGCTGGTGATCGCCTCCGGCACGTTCCTCGACGCGGTCATGTACACCGGCCTGGAGCCTGCCGCGGGCGGCCGTGCCGGCGAGGCGGCGGCGGTCGGCCTGGGCGGCTGGCTGGCCAACGCCGGCCTCGTGACCCATCGCCTCAAGACCGGCACGCCGCCGCGCCTGTACCGCGATTCGATCGACTTCCCCGCCTGCGACGAGCAGCCCGGCGACCCCGATCCGCAGCCGTTCTCGGGGCGCACCGATCGCGCCGCCTTTCCCGCCATGCCGCAGGTGAGCTGCCACATCACCCACACCACCGCCGCCACCCACGAGGTGCTGCGCACCGGCTTCGACCGCTCGCCGATCTTCACCGGCGCGATCGCCGGCCGCGGCCCGCGCTACTGCCCGTCGATCGAGGACAAGCTGGTGCGCTTCGCCGACCGCGACGGGCATCAGCTCTTCATCGAGCCGGACGGCCTGGACAGCGACCTGATCTACCTCAACGGCTTCTCCACGTCGCTGCCCCGCGAGGTGCAGGCGGCGGCGCTGGCCACCATTCCCGGCCTGGAGCGCGCACGCGCGGCGCGGCCGGGCTACGCGGTCGAGTACGAAAGCGTGCCGGCGTACCAGCTCGGGCCGACGCTCGAGACGCGCCTCGTGCCGGGCCTGTTCCTGGCCGGCCAGGTGTGCGGGACCTCCGGCTACGAGGAGGCGGCGGCGCTGGGGCTGATGGCCGGCATCAACGCCGCCTGCCGGGTGCAGGGCCGGCCTCCGTTCACGCTGGGACGCAGCGAGGCGTACATCGGCGTGATGATCGACGACCTGACCACCCGCGAATGGCGCGAGCCCTACCGCATGTTCACCTCGCGCGCCGAGCACCGGCTGGTGCTGCGCCAGGACAACGCGGAGCGGCGCCTTGCCCACCACGGCCACAGGCTCGGGCTGGTGGAGGACGCCCACTTCCGGCGGGTGACCGAGCGCACGCGGGCCGTGGAGCGCGCGCTGGCCGCCCTCGATGCGGTCCGCGCGGCGCCCGCGGCGGTGGAAGCGCTGCTGCGCTCCGCCGGCACCGCTCCGATCGGCGCGCCCGCCTCGCTCGCCAGCCTGGCGCGCCGTCCGGAGGTGCGGTTCCCGGACCTGCTGGCAGCCGGCGGAGCGGCGGACATCCCGGATCTGCGCGCCCTGCTGACCGACGCGCCGCTCCGCGATCAGGTGGCCGCGGAAGTGCGCTACGCCGGCTACATCCGGCGCGAGCTCAAGCTCATCGCGCGGCAGGCGAAGCACGAGGCGGTCCGCATACCCGAATCGTTCGACTACGCGGCCGTGCGGGCGCTGTCGGCGGAGGCGGCCGAGACGCTGGACCGTATCCGGCCGGTCAGCATCGGCCAGGCATCGCGCGTCGCCGGCGTCACCCCGGCCGACCTCAACGTGCTGAGCGTCGCGCTCCGCCGATAACGCAGTCGTCCCCATCGTGCCGAACCATGGGCTGATTGCCCGCCGCGACCTTTCGCCGAGCGCTTACGTGCTGCGCATCGAGCGCGGGGAGATGCAGTTCACTCCCGGGCAGTACATCACCGTGGGCGCGGCCGGCGACGTCGAGTCGCGGGAGTACTCCGTGTACTCCGGCGCCGAGGATCCGTACCTGGAGGTCCTGATCAAGGAGGTGTCCGGCGGCTCCGTCTCCCGCCAACTGCGGCGCCTGCCGCCCGGCAGCCCGCTGGCCGTGGAAGGGCCGTTCGGCTTCTTCACCGTCGCTGCCGAGCACGCGCGCGGCCCCCTCCTGTTCGTGGCGTCCGGCACCGGCATCGCCCCGTTCCGCGCGATGCTGCGCAGCGATCCCGGGTTGGACTACCTGCTGCTGCACGGGGTGCGCACGCTCGACGACTGCTACGAGTCTGAGGCGTATGCGGCCGATCGGTACGTCCCGTGCGTGAGCCGCGGCCCCGGCGGGTTCCAGGGCCGCGTGACCGACTACCTGCGCGAGCACCCGATCGCCGGGTCCACTCCCTGCTTCCTGTGCGGCAACAGCGCCATGATCTTCGCCACCTTCGACCTCCTCAAGAGGCAGGGTGTGCCGAGCGCGCACCTGTTCGCGGAGGTGTATTTCTAAGTACGCCAGTCGGTGACCGGGTAGGTGTAGTTCTCGTCCAGCTTCAGCCGCAGCACGCGGCCGGCGTCGTCGACTTCGAATTCCGCCCGCTCGCCTCGGGAACGGAAGCCGTTGTCGGACTCGTACCGGAAGGTGTGCTCGGCAACCGGGGTCAGCGTGGCGCGTGTGTCGAGCGGGTCGTCCGCAGAAGGATCGACGATCACCAGCTCTCCGTTGTGGACCAGAACCTGCGTGTCGCTCCAGGCGTCCCGGTACCGGCCGACGTAGCGCTGCCAGCCGGGATCGGGCGTCGCCGGTCGAGGCTCCGGCGCGTTGCGTGCCAGCACCGCCGGCAGCACCCACCGGAAGGCGCGGTCGCAGTAGCGCACGGGGTCGCAGTCATGGGCGTTGCTCAGGACAATCACGCCGGTCCTGTCGGCTGGGCAAAGCAGCATCTGCGCGCGATACCCCGGCGCCCAGCCGCCGTGTCCGACCCAGGTAGCGTCGCGCTCGCGCTTCACCTGGAAGCCCAGGCCCCAGCCCTGCTTCCAGTCCGGATCCAGCCAGTGCACGCGCTGCATCTCCCGCAGCGTGCTGCCTCGCAGTACCTGGTCGCCCCCGGCCGGCCGGTCCCGGAACTGCACCATCGCGAACTTCGCCAGATCGCCAACGGTGGACGTCATGTTGGCCGCGGGGGTGATCCCCTTGAGTCGGCGGCAGAGCCGAGCACCGCGCGGCCCGAACCGGGCAGCCGCCGTCCGTACCCGACGGCCAGCTTGGGATCTTCGGGATGTGGCGCCCGCACCAGCGTGTCGCTCATGCCAAGGGGGTCCAGGATGCGTTGCTGTACGAAGTCCTCGTAGCTCTGACCGGACACCGCGGCAACGATCTCGCCCGCCAGGGCGAGCGCGAGGTTGGAGTACTTCCAGCGGCTCTCGGTGGGGTAGGCCGTCTCCAGGCGTGGGAGCGCCTCCCTGACCTGATCGCGGGTGGGGAAGACGTCGTCCGTCCAGTAGGGAAACGCCGCCTCGCGCGGCAGCCCGGCGGTGTGGGTCAACAGGTGGCGGATGGTGATCGGCGGCGCATCGGGATGGCGCTGCCGGATGTCGAACCAGGGCAGGTGCCGGTCGACGGGATCGTCGAGCTGGAGCATCCCGGCGTCGCGCAGGATCAGGATGGCGGTGGCGGTGAACAGCTTGGTGACCGACGCGATCCGGTACCGGGTGTCGGCAGTCGCCGCGACCCGGTTGTCCAGGTCGGCGTGGCCGAATCCGCGTGCCCACACGAGCTCCTGGTCGTGGACGATACTGATGGAGAGCCCCGGCTCGGCCCGGTACGCCATCTGGGCTTCGATCCAGGCGCTCAGCAGCTCGATGTTGGAGGCGACGTCGGCATGGGTGGGCGTGGCCATGAACGGCGATCATATCGAATCGCATGATTGCGTTTCGCATGCAATTTTGAAGTAGAGATGCCGGAATTCACGCGATCACTGCGGTTGCGGAGATCCACCGGCAACGTTCTTTCGGACGGGACATCGTTCTATCGAAGAAAGTACCGTCGCGCCCGCGTATTGCCCTCGGCACGCACCAGCCCCGCCTGTTCGAGCTTTCTGAGCGTGTTGCGCACGGCAGCAGCCGAAGCTCCGAGGACCTTGGCGCCCTCCGTGGTGGAGAGTCGCGGTGTGCGAGTGCGTTGACGATGGCTTCCCGCAGGACTGCCCGCGGGTATGCGGGCAGCACTTCCCGTCGCGAACCCGTGACCGCTTCCACGTGCCGCGTGTGGTCGGCGATGAAGCGCAGGCAGCAGTCGACCGTGGCCGGCGCGAGACAGTTGAGTGCGTCCTGCCGGAGATCGCCCTTCTGCCGCCAGCGCCTGGTGTATCGCGTCCAGGCTGAATGCTCGTTCGTCGACGGTTGCGAGCGGCTCGTCTTCGGCCGAGCGGTGCTCTCGCTCGCGGACGAATCGGCCCATGGCGTCGCCGCGAATCGGCTGCGAGTCGCCGCCGACGCGTCGGAGCAGCCGGCCGTCGGGGGTGGTGACGATCCGCCCGCGCACCTCCGGCACGGCGGTGATCGTCAGTTCGTGCTGTCCGACGACCACGGTGCGGACCTGTACGTCGACGCCGCACTCGGAGGCGATCCGAGTGATCCGGTCCTGGGTATTCTGCGACAGCGGGCAGCCGACGATCTCCGATTTGGTCGGAAAGATTGTAAAATCTTTGGATGAATGGCGGCGACTCTCGAGACCGGCCGTTTCCGCTGCGCCGATCCCGGACGCCAGCCGGACGCTCCGTCGGTTGTCGATCGCGGGGGCGAGCTATTATGCTCGGCAGCGGCATGACATACCATCTGGTGTCGTTCGGCTGCCAGATGAACCTCTCCGACACCGAACGGATCGCCACGGTGCTGGACTCCGCGGGGTTCGTGAGGACCGATCGAGAGGAAGATGCGGACCTGATCGGCGCGATCGCCTGCTCGGTCCGGCAGCGGGCGATCGACCGGGTGGATGCCCGCATCGAGCGCTGGAATGCCTGGAAGGCGCAGCGCCCCCTGCTCACCTTCGTCTCCGGCTGCGTATTGCCGCACGACGAGCCGCGGCTTGCCGGAAAGTTCGACTTCCTGGTGCGCACCGCCGACGTGCCGTCGCTCCCCGACCTGATCCGCCAGGATGGGGTGGTGACCCCCGCCTCCGGCGCCGGCTACCTGGGCACCGACGACGCCTTCTGGAAGATCATCCCCCGCTACTCCTCCGACCACGCCGCCTTCGTGCCGATCCAGAACGGCTGCGACAAGCTCTGCACCTTCTGCGCCGTGCCCTATACCCGTGGGCGCGAGGTGTCGCGGCCGTCCGGCGGGATCCTGGACGAGGTGGGGCGCCTGGTCGGCCGCGGCTACAACTCGATCACCCTGCTCGGCCAGAACGTCAACTCCTACGGGACGGACGCGTCGGGCGAATGCAGCTTCGCCGAGCTGCTGCACCGCGTCGCCTGTCTGTGCGAGAAGGCCGGTCGCACGGTCTGGGTCTACTACACCTCGCCGCACCCGCAGGACATGTCGACCGAGGTGCTGGAGACCATGGCCGCCCACCCGTCGATCGCCAAGCAGGTGCACCTGCCGCTCCAGTCCGGGGACGACAAGGTCCTGATCCGCATGAACCGCAACTACCGGCTTGATCGCTACCGCCGCATCGTCGACGACATCCGGCGCATCCTGCCGCAGGCGACGCTGTCCACGGACATCATCGTCGGCTTTACCGGTGAGACCGGCGAGCAGTTCGAAGAGACCCGCCGCGCGATGCGCGAGTTCCGGTTCAACATGGCCTACATCGCCGCCTACTCGCCGCGCCCCGGCGCCGCCAGCTCCCGCTGGGCGGACGACGTGCCGGCCGCGGTGAAGAAGGAGCGGGTGCAGATCCTCTCCGACGAGCTGCAGCGTTCGGCCGGCGCCTACAACGCCGCCCTGGTCGGCAGCACGCTGCCGGTCCTGGTCGAGGGGCCGGCCCGCCGCGCCGGTCATCTGACGGGCCGTACCGAGGGACGGGTGATCGTCCGCTTCCCCGAGCGGGCCGGCGTGCTGCCCGGCCACATCGTGCCGGTGCGGATCACGGGCGCCGCGCCGCTCTCCGTGGCAGGGGAGGTCGCAACCACGCCCACCGAAGCGGACGCGCCGGCCGAGGAGCTCGCCTCATGAGCGCCGCCGCCAGGACGGCCGTCGGCATCGGCGACATCGCCCTCTACCTGCCCTCCCTGCAGATCGACATCGGCGCGCTGATCCGCCGCCGGATCGAAGAGAACCCGCTGCTGCGCATGGCGCTCAAGCGGGCATTCGAGTACACGCAGCAGAAGAAGGTGCGCTTCCCGGCGTGGTGGGAGGACTGCGCGACCATGGCCGCGCAAGCCGCCCTGCGGCTTCTGACGCGCGGGACCCTGTCGCTGGCCGACCTGCGCTACCTGGCCGTGGGCACGGAGACCACCGTCGACCACAGCAAGCCGGTCGCCGCCTACGTGGAGGGAATGCTGCAGGACGCCGGGTGTCCGGTGCCGGAAGGCATCTCCACGTTTCAGATCCAGCATGCCTGTGCGGGCGGCATGATCTCGCTGCTGGCCGTGCTGGCGCTGCTGGCGCTGACCAACCGGCCCGCCGAGAGCGGCGTGGTGGTCTGCTCGGACGTCGCTCGCTACGATCCCGCCTCGACCGCGGAGCTCACCCAGGGCGCCGGCGCCGTCGCCATGAGCGCCTGCGTCGACCCCAAGCTGCTGGAGATCGACGTGGCCACCGCCGGCTACTCGTCGAGCGACGTCGACGACTTCTTTCGGCCCCTCGGCTCCGAAACCGCGCGCGTGAAGGGCGGCTACTCCCTGAAGTGCTACAAGCAGGCGGTCAGTCAGGCGTTGCTCGACCATTGCGCGCGCGCCGGCCGGGAACCGCGCGAGGTGCTGGCCGCTACCGACGCGTTCGCCCTGCACAGCCCGTTCATGACGCTGCCGATGGAGGCGATGAGCGAGTTGATCGGCCGTCATCTCGGCCTCGACCAGGCGGCCAGCCGAGCGTTCCTGGCCGAACGCGACCTGGACGCGGCGGTCGAACCGGTAGGCGTCATCGGCAACATCTACTCCGGGGCGCTGTTCCTGGGGCTGGCGTCGGTGCTCTGGAAGCGCTACCGGCGGCTGGGCGACGACATCGTCGGCCGGCAGGTGCTGCTGTTCTCCTACGGCTCCGGCAACACCGCGGTGGTGGTCGCCGGCCGGGTGGCTGCGGGAGCGCCGGAGGTGATCCGGTCCTGGGCGCTCGACGAGGAGCTCGACCACGCGGTCCCGGCGACCTTCGGGCAGTACGATCGTTGGATGGGCCGTCCCGCCGGGCCGGCCCCGGCAAACGGAACCGCGCCGGATGGCGACGTTCCGGACGACGGGGTCGTGCCGGACGAACGGTTCTACCTGAGCGGCATCCGCGAGGACGGCTACCGCCTCTACGATTTCCAGAGAGACGCGCGCCCGTAGCGGATCGCGGCGGGCGGGCGCGATGACCGATGGCACCGGCCGGCGCGGCATGAACGGCACACCGTGACCCTTCCCGAGCGCTTCCGCCACGCATCCGTGGCGGAGCGGCGCGCCATGTTGCGAGCAGCAGCAACGGCCGCCGGCCATCCGCTGGGCGATGCCGAGCACGCCGCCACCGGCGCCCCCGCGGACGCGCTGGACCTGGCCGACCTGATGGTCGAATCCGCGGTCGGCGTGCTGCCGGTCCCGGTCGGGATCGCGGCCGGGTTCGTGATCGACGGCCGCGAACTGGCGGTGCCGATGGCCACCGAGGAGCCGTCGGTGATCGCCGCCGCCACCCACGCCGCCAGGCTGGTGCGCAGCGGCGGCGGGTTCGCCACGAGCGGCGGGCTGCCGCTGGCGACCGTGCAGGTGTTCGTCGACGCCGCGGCGGACGGCGCTGACGGCGTACGGGCCGCCGAGCCCGAGATTCGCGAGCAGGTGGACGCCGCGGTGCCGACGCTGGTGGCGCGTGGCGGCGGCTATCGCGGCCTTCGCGTGAGTCCCCTTGCGGAGGACCGCGTGCTCAAGATCGAGGTCGACCTGGACGCCCGCGACGCGATGGGCGCCAACAAGGTCAACACCGCGGGCGAGGCGCTCCGCCCCCTGCTGGAGCGCACCGCCGGCGGGACGGTGCTGATGTCGATCGTCACCAACGCCTCGCGGCACAACGTCTGCACCGCGCGGTTTTCCTGCCCGGAATGGCGCCTGGCCCGCTCCGGGCGCAGCGGCGCCGACATGGCCGAGCGGGTGGTGCGGGCGACCGCGGTGGCGGCCGGCGACCCCGACCGCGCCGTCACCCACAACAAGGGAATCATGAACGGCGTCTCCGCGGTGGCGCTGGCCACCGGCAACGACACGCGGGCCGTGGAAGCTGCCGCCCACCTGCACGCCTGCCGCTCGGGCCGGTACGGGCCGCTGTCGAGCTTCCGCCGTGAGGACGGCGAGCTTGTCGGCGAGCTCGCCGTGCCCATCCCGCTGGGCTCGGTGGGAGGCGCGGCGAGCGTGCACCCCGGCGCGCGGTTCGCCCTGCAGGTGCTGGGCAACCCGGGAGCGCGGACGCTCGCCCGCATCGCATGCTCGGTGGGGCTGGCCCAGAATCTGGCGGCGCTGATGGCGCTGGTGGGCGAGGGGATCCAGCGCGGCCACCTGCGCCTGCACGCGAGGCGCCTGGCGTTCCAGGCCGGCGCGCGCGGCCCGGAGATGGAGCGGGTCGCCGACCGCATCGCCGGCGCCGGCACCGTCGACGGCGCGTCCGCGGCCGCGGCGCTCGACGAGTTGCGCCGGGCGCGATCGTGAACGCGGATGCAGCGCCGGGGAGCGCCTCCGCGGTCGCGCACCCGAACCTGGCGCTGGTCAAGTACTGGGGCAAGGCGGACGTGGGGCGGAACCTGCCGGCCACTCCCAGTCTCGGCATCTCGCTCGCGGCGCTGCGCAGTCACGTTCAGGTGCGGCTCGACGAGTCCGGCGATGACGTCGAGCTGGACGGACGTCGCGCCGACCCGGGGCGCTACCGGGCGTTCCTGGACGAGGTGCGCGGGAAGTGCGGGGCGCAGAGCGGTTTCCGGATCCGGGCGCACAATGACTTTCCGAGCGCGGCCGGCCTGGCCAGCTCCTCTTCCGGGTTCGCGGCGCTTGCCGCGGCGTGCAGCGCGGCCTGCGGGGCCGACCTCGGCAGGGGGGAGCTCTCCGCGCTCGCGCGGGTGGGGTCGGCGTCGGCGGCGCGTGCCGTCTTCGGCGGCTTCGTGACGTTCCCGGCCGGAGCGGAAGAGGCGAGGCCGCTGGCACCCGCCGACGCGTGGCCGGAGCTGCGGGTGGTGATCGCGGTGGTCAGCAGCGCGGCCAAGCCGATCGGTTCGCGCGATGCGATGGAGCGCGTGCGACTGACCTCGCCGGCGTACGAAGGATGGGTGCGCGACAGCCCGCGGCTTCACGAAGAGGCGTCCGCCGCGGTGCGGGAGCGCGACCTGGACCGGCTGGGCAGCGCGATGCGCAAGAGCTACTCCCGCATGTTCGCGACCATGCTCGCCTCCGACCCTCCGATCCGCTACTGGCTGCCCGAGACGCTTCGGCTGCTCGCAGCGGTGGAGGAGTTGCGCGACCGGGGCGTGTCCGCGTGGGAGACGATGGACGCGGGTCCGCAGGTCAAGGTGCTGTGCACGGCGCGCGATGCGGAGCGGGTGGCGTCGGCGCTGGCCGCCTCGTGCCCGGGGCCGCCGCCGATCGTGTCGGCGGTGGGGGAGGGCGTGAGCCGTGGCGGCTGAGGTCCGGGAGTGCAGCGCGCCCGGCAGCGTCCTGCTGCTGGGAGAGTACGCGGTACTGCAGCCGGGCGGACTGGGAGTGGCGGCTGCGGTGGAGCCGCGGGTCCGGGTGCGCGTGCGCCCTTCTCCCGCGGCCGCCCTGCACATCGAGGGAACGGACGGCATCGAGCGGTTCAGATGGCGTGTCGGCGCCGGCGGCCTGCTGGGAGCGGTGGTCGACGCGTGCGCGGGGACGCTCGGCCGGGCGCCTGATCCGGCGCTGGTGGAGGTCGATTCCAGCGCGCTGAGCGAAGGCGGCCGCAAGCTGGGGCTGGGGTCGAGCGCCGCGGTGGCGGTCGCGGTGACCTGGGCGCTGCTCGGCGGCGACCGCGGCGGGGTGAGGCTCGACGTGGTGTTCCAAACGGCCCTGCGCGCGCACCGCACGGCGCAGGGGGGGCGCGGCAGCGGCTACGACGTGGCGGCCTCCACCTATGGCGGGACGGGGGTGTTCCACGGCGGAGAGGAGCCCCGCTTCGAGCGACTGCCGGCCGCGCCGGCGCCGCTGTTCCTGGTTCTCGGCGATCGTCCGCTGGCGACCGCGCCGGCGGTGTCGCGCTACCTGGCGTGGGCCGATGCGGACTCCGGCGAGTGCCGGCGGCACCGGCGCGTCTCGGACGCCGTCGTCCGACACGCGCTTCGGACCGGGGGATGGGCCGGCGCGCTGCACGCCGGGCGGCGGGTGACGCAATGGCTGGGGGAGCAGATCGGCGTCCCGGTCGAGCCGGCGGAGCTCCGCGAGCGGCTGGACCGGATGGCCGCCGCCGGTCATGCCGGCAAACCGGCCGGCGCCGGTGGCGAGTTGGCGGTCTGCATCGCGGCGCCGCGCGTTGCGGTGTCCGAACGACCGTGGGTGCGGCCGCTCACCATCAGTCCGGCCGGAGTCGAGGCCGGAGTCGGCGGGCCGTGACCGGCGAAGCGGGAGGCAAGCTGCTGCTGTTCGGCGAACATGCCGCCGTGTACGGACGGCCGGCGGCGGGTCTTGGCGTCCCGTGGAAGCTGCGGCTGCGGTTCGTGCCGGCGCGCGAAGGCGACCGGGCGGGGCCGGCGTCGGAGCATCTGCGAGACGCCTGCCGCCGGATCGGGGTCGATGCGCCGCCCGCGGGCGCTCTGGAGGTCCACTCGCAGATCCCGCTCGGCGTGGGCCTGGGCTCGTCGGCGGCGCTCTGCGTGGCGCTGGCCCGCGCCGTCGGCGATGCGGCGGCGGCCTGGCGCGGACTGTGGGATGCCGCGCACCGCGCGGAGCATGCGTTCCACGGATCGCCGTCCGGCATCGACACCGGCCTGGCGCTGCTCGGCGGCGTGCACCGCTTCACGCCCAGATGTCCGGGCGGCGTGCCGTCCGCGCAGCCGATCGCCGCGCAGCCGATCCACGTGGTCGCCGGACTCGTGCCCCGCCGCGGTGACACCGCCGCCCACGTGGCGTCCGTCCGGCAGCGGATGGAGGCGGGCGATGCCGGGGTCCGGTCGGCGATCGACCGCCTCGGTGCGATCGTCGAGCCGGCGTGCCGGCTGCTGGCTTCGGCGGCCCCCGATCGGGTGACCCGCCTGGGCGGCCTGGCCGATGAGGCCGATGCGCTGTTGACCGGCATCGGCGTGGGTTCGCCCGTGGTGGCCGAGCTGCTGGCGGCCGCCCGGCTCGCGGGCGCCACCGGTGGCAAGATCTCCGGAGGCGGGGGAGGCGGCGCGTTCGTGGCGTTCGTCCCCGATCGGGCGACCGGGCTCTCGGTACTGGATGCGGTATCCGCCCGGCTTCCGGCCGGCACGGGAAGCGCGGCACTGCTGGGGCTGGACGCCAGCGGAGCCACGTTGCTTGCCGAGCGCCGGTGGCCCGCGCCGTTCACGCGACGCGTGCGGCTCGTCCCGGACTGAATCCCCCATGGCGGCACCGTGCAGGCCCGATCCTCATTCAAGACTCATGATTCTGGAGATGCTGGCGGCTCCTCGGCCATGTCCTTGACGCGGGGCTGGCCCGCGCCTAGCCTTGCCGGATGCCACGCGGGGGCAGGGCGCACAACGCCGGCATGGTGTTATTGCGGCTCGGCACCGGCGTGGTGTTCCTCTGGTTCGGAGTCGCCCAGCTCCGCGATCCCGACTTCGGCGCGGCCTACCTTCCGGAGTTCGTCTACACGATCGGCGAGCGGCTCGGCATCATCGACTTCGACCGCCTGTTCACGGTCGTCCATGGCGCCGTCGAGGTAGCGCTCGCCAGCGCGCTGATCGTCGGACTGTTCACACGGGCGGCGGCGTTGCTGCTGGCCTTGCAGCTCGCGGTGATCGTCGTCACCGTCTACCTGCTCGCGGGACCGGCGATCGCGATCCGGGATTTCGGGGTGATGATCGCCACGCTGGTGGTCGCCATGAACGGTCCTGACCGCATGTCGGCCGACGGCTGGGGCAGAGGCAAGAGCCGCGGCGGATAAGGCGTAGCGCGCTCGGGACTGGCGTCTTCAGGGACTGGCGTCTTCGACGACGAGGCGCCGCTGGTTGGCGCCGTCGGCGTCCATTACGTAGAGCGCCATCGCACCGTCACGGTTCGAGGTGAACACGATCGTGGAGCCGTCCGGCGACCAGCTCGGGAAGAAGTCCCGCGTGTCGTTGTCGGTGAGGGCACGCATGCCGGTGCCGTCGGCGTTGACCACGTAGATCTCCAGGTCGCCGTCGCGATCGTCGGCGAACAGGACTTTCGATCCGTCCGGAGAAAACGAGGGATCGAAGGATCCCTGCGGCTGCTGGGCGGCGGTCTGGGGGTTGGGAAAGCGCGGGAAGCAGCCGGTCAGGACCAGCGCACCCCCGAGCACGATCAGCGCGGCGCGCAGAAAGGACATCGGCTTCATCACGGCGAAAGCAGGCTACACCGCCGCCGGCCGGCATGCCAGACTACCCGGTCGAATTGACGCCGCGTCCGGCCAGACCTACGCTCAGCCCGTGCAGGGGCTCGCAGCGCTGATCGGGCGAGTCGCGGATGTCGCGGATGCCAGCCCGATCCTCAGCCTGGGCATGCTCCTGTTGTGCGGGTACTTCGCCGGCCGGCTGGCCGGCCTGATCGGGTTGCCGGCCATCACCGGCTACATCGTCGCCGGCCTGGCGCTCGGAGACTCGGTCACCGGCCTTGTCACCCATCATGCGACCGAACGGCTGCAGCCGGTCACGGAGGTGGCCCTGGCCTTCATCGCCATCACGATCGGCGGCGAGTTCCAGCTCCCCAAGCTGCGCAGATCGGGCGCCAAGATCCTGGTGATCACCGTGCTGGAGGCGTTCCTGGCGTTCCTGGTGGTCAGCACCGTGCTCAGGTTTCTGGGGTTGGAGCCCTGGTTCACCCTGCTGCTCGGCGGCATCGCGGCAGCCACGGCGCCGGCGGCGACGGTCGTCATCGTCCGCGAGCTGAAGGTGCACGGCGAGTTCGTCGACTACCTGTACGGCGTCGTCGCCTTCGACGACGCCATCGCCGTCCTGCTGTTCAGCATCATCCTGGCGATGGTCACGCCGCTCCTCGGCGCGGCCGGCGCGGACCACGGCGGCGCCCTGCACGCCGTCGCGGATGCCGGGTCGGAGATCGGGCTGTCGCTGCTGCTCGGCGCCGTGGGGGCCGTGATCCTGCACGCGATCGCCCGCAGCGCGGGGGCCGACGGCGCCCGCATGGTGATCACCGTGGCGGTGGTGTTCATCGTCACCGCGGGTGCCCTCGCCCTGCACCTGTCGCCGCTGCTCGCGAACATGATGTTCGGCGCCGTGCTGATCAACCTGAGCCCGTCCAACCGGCAGCTCTTCATGGTGCTGGAGCCGGTGACGCCGCCGATCTTCGCCCTGTTCTTCATCCTGGCCGGCGCCGAGCTGCAGCTCTCGGTGTTCGCGGAGCTGATCATCGTCGGCTACGGCTTCGCCTACCTGGCGGCCCGCTTCGCCGGCAAGATGGCCGGATCGTATCTCGGCGCGCGCGTGATGAGGGCGCCGGCCGGGGTGCGCCGCTACCTGGGCTTCTGCCTGTTTCCGCAGGCGGGCGTGGCGATCGGTCTGGCGCTGTTCCTGCAGGGCGCGGGCGTGGTGGCCACGGCGGCGGAGGACATCCAGCATCTGGTCACGCAACTGGTCAACATCGTGCTCCTCAGCGTGTTCATCAACGAGCTGGTCGGCCCGCTGATCTCACGCTACGGCGTGACCCGCGGCGTTGCAGCGCAGCGCTAGGAGTGGTAACGATGGGGGAGAGGGAGATCGTGGAGTTACGCGAGATCATCGACGCGCGCGCCTGCACCGTGGCGCTCAGCGCGACCGCCAAGGAGCAGTGCGTGCGCGAGCTGGCGGAGCTGATGAGCGCCGGCCTGGAGGAAGTCACCCCGGACGAGCTGCATCGGGCGCTGATGGAGCGCGAGGATGCGGGGTCGACCGGCTTCGAGGACGGCGTCGCCATGCCGCATGCGCGGCTGCCGCAGGTGTCGCAGTTCGTGTTCGGCATCGCCGTGTCCAAGCGCGGCATCGACTACGACAGCGTGGACGGCAAGCGCACGCGGCTGTTCTTCGTGCTGGTCGGACCGGACGAGGATCCGCAGCAGTACCTGCAGCTCCTGGCGCAGATCTCGCGGACCGGCCTCAGCCGGCGGCTACACGAGGAGCTGCTGGCCGCGCCGACCCGCCAGCAGCTCGCCGACGCGTTCGCGGCTCACCTGGAGCCTGCCGTGACCCGAGCTGCCGCCGGCAGCTCACGCATTGGCGACCGGCTGCTGTTCGTGGTGGTATACGAGCAGCGCTACTTCGATGACATCGTCACGCTGTTCCTGGAGCGCGGCATCCGCGGCGCCGCGGTATTCGACACCAAGGGCATCCGCGGGCACCTTACCAGCGTGCCGATCTTCGGCGACTTTCTGAATTTCCTGGGCGAGAAGAGCGACATGAGCAGGACCATCATGGCCGTGGTACCGGCCGGCGAGTTCGACCGGCTGATCGCCGGCATCGAAGAGATCACCGGCGACCTCGACTCCCATGCGGACGCGGCGATCCTTGCGATCGACCTTGCCTTCAGCAAGGGCTCCCTGGAGCGCGCCTGATGGCCGTCCCGGTACGCCCGCCCCTGGCGCAGCCCGGCGAGACCCGCACGATCATCGCCTGGGCCAAGGAGATCGGCGACCCGGTGAGCGCCGGCGAGACCATCTGCGAGGTGGAGACCGACAAGGCCACCGTCGAGATCGAGTCGCAGGCCGACGGCGTGCTGGTCGCGAAGCTGTTCGACGTCGGCGCGGAGATCCCGGAGGACGGCCCGATCGCGATGGTCGGCGACGCCGCCGAGATCGGCGCCGCGGGCGCCGGCACTGCCGATGCGGACGCCGAGCACGCCGCCACGGCGAGCCGCCCGCACCGGCCGCACCGCCCGCGCCAACAGCCCCGCCACCGGGGGCGCCACCGCCGCAGCCGGCCGCGCCGCGCCGCCTGGCGATCTCGCCGCGGGCGCGCAAGCGGGCCGCCGAATTGTCGGTGACGCTGGCCGGCCTGACCGGCACCGGTCCCGGCGGACGCATCATCGAGCGCGACGTGCTCGCAGCCAGTGCGGCCTCCGCGGCGCCGGCCCCCGTGGCGGCGCCCGAACCGTCGACGGCCGACCAGGTTGCTGGCGACCGGGTTGCCGGCGACCGGGTGATCCCGGTGCGCGGCGCGCGCCGCCTGGTCGCCGAGCGCATGCACGCCTCGCTGCGCGACACCGCGCAGCTCACCATGACCTCCTATGCGGACGCCACCCGGCTCCTGCAGCTCCGCGCCGCCTTCAAGACCGCCGATCCGCAGTTCGAGATGAGCGACGTCACACTCAACGACCTGCTGCTGTTCGCGGTGGCCAGGACCCTGACCGAGCACCCGGAGATCAACGCGACCTGCCGCGACGGCGAAGGCGGACTGGAGATCGTGCGCTCCGCCGCCGTCCACCTGGCATTCGCGGTCGACACGCCGCGGGTGCTGATGGTGCCGGTGATCCGCGAGGCCGAAGGCCTGCGCGTGCGCGAGCTTTCCTCCCGTGCCGCCGACCTTGCCGAGCGCTGCCGCGAAGGGTCGATCACGCCCGCGGAGCTCGCAGGCGGCACCTTCACCGTGAGCAACCTGGGCAGCTTCGGCGTGGAGTCGTTCACGCCGATCCTGAATCCGCCGCAGGCCGCCATCCTGGGCGTCGGCGCGGTGACCTGGCGGCCGGTCGGGGAGCAGGAGGTCCGGCAGCAGATCGCGCTGTCGCTGACGATCGACCACCGGCTGATCGACGGCGCTCCGGCGGCGCGGTTCCTGCAGACCCTGTGCGCCCGCATCGCCGAGCTGGACGTGCTGCTAGCCCTGTGAGTCCCGGCCGTGTGAGTCCCGGCCCTTGAATGGCGGTCAGGCGATTCTCTCACTGATCGGAAACACGCCGCTGGCTCCCATCCGCCACGGCATTCCCGGCGTGGAGGTGTACGCCAAGCTCGAGTACTACAACCCCACCGGGTCCGTGAAGGACCGCGCGGTCAAGGGGATGATCGAGCAGGCGCTCGCCGACGGCCGGCTGGCCGGCCGCACCCTGATCGAGGCGACCAGCGGCAACACCGGCATCGCCCTGGCCGCCATCGGCGCGGCGCTGCGGCTCGGCGTGCACATCCTCATGCCGGCCAACGCCTCGCCCGAGCGCAAGCGGCTGCTGGCGACCCTGGGCGCGGCGGTCACCTACACCGACCCGCTGGAGGGAACGGACGGCGCGCAGGCGGAGGCGCGGCGGCGGGTGGCGGCCGAACCGGAGCGCTACTACTACCCCGACCAGTACGCCAACCCCGCCAACTGGCAGGCGCATTACCGCGGCACGGGCCCGGAGATCTGGGAGCAGACCCGCAGGCGCGTCACCCACTTCGTCGCCGGGCTCGGCACCTCCGGCACCTTCATCGGCACCTCCCGCTTCCTGCAGGACAAGGGGGTGCGCTGCATCGCCGTGCAGCCCGACACGCCGCTGCACGGCCTGGAGGGCTGGAAGCACATGCCCACCGTCGCGCACGTGCCGGCCATCTACGACGCCGATCTGTGCTCCGACCCGATCGAGGTCCCCACGCCGGAGGCGTACCGCATGGCGGTCGCGGCCGGGCGCTACCTGGGCCTCCCGCTCAGCCCCTCGTCGGCCGCCAACCTGGCGGCGGCCCTGCGCACCGCGCGCGGAGCGGGCCCGGGCGCGGTGGTGGTGACGGTGTTCCCGGACAACTCGCTCAAGTACCTGGCCGACGACTTCTGGGGGCAGCATGACGACGATTTCGAAGACCCTTTCGCGTGAGATGGAGCGCGCTGGCGAGCGCGCCTATCCGTACGAATGCGTCGGTGCGCTGTTCGGCACGCGTCCGCCGTCCGGACCGGTCATCACCGAGGTACGGCCGCTCGACAACGACTCCGAGGAGGACCGGCGCCGCCGCTTCCATGTGTCCGACCGCGACTACCTGGCGTGCGAGCGCCATGCCACCAGGGCCGGCCTGGAGCTGCTCGGCTTCTACCACTCGCACCCCGACCATCCCGCCGAGCCCTCAGGCACCGACCTGAGCTATGCGATGCCGCTGTTCTTGTATATCATTATCTCTATACAGAGGGCGGAATACCGCGGCCAGACGGGATGCTTCGTGCTGAACGACGACGGCAGTTCCTTTCGCCGCGAGCCGATACGCGTCCTCGAGGATTGATCCATGCCGATTAACGTCAACATTCCGACGCCGCTGCGGCAGTTTCTGGACGGCCAGTCGACCGTCACCATCGACGCCGCCACCGACGTGGCCGACCTGCTCGGCCAGCTCACCGCGCTCAGCGCCGACCTCAAGAAGCACCTGCTGAACGCGGACGGCACCGTGCCCGGCTACGTCAACGTGTACGTCAACGACGACAGCATCCGCGACCGCGACGGGGAGGCGACGCCGGTCGCCGACGGGGACGAGATCTCCATCGTGCCTTCCATCGCGGGCGGGGCGGCCGCGCTGAACACGGACGAGCTGGCGCGCTACAGCCGCCACATCGTCATGCCGGAAGTGGGGCAGGACGGGCAGCAGCGGCTCAAGGACGGCTCCGCGCTGCTCATCGGCGCGGGCGGCCTGGGATCGCCGCTGGCGCTCTACCTTACCGCCGCCGGCGTCGGCCGCATCGGCATCGTCGAGTTCGACGTGGTCGACCGCACCAACCTGCAGCGTCAGATCCTGTACGGCGAGTCCTCGGTGGGCGTGCCCAAGCTCGACGCCGCCGCCGAGCGCCTGTCCGACCTCAACCCGCACGTGCAGATCGAGCGCATCCCGCAGCAGCTCTCCTCGCAGAACGCCCTGTCGATCTTCCGCGACTACGACGTGGTCGCCGACGGCACCGACAACTTCCCGACCCGCTACCTGGTCAACGACGCGTGCGTGCTCACCGGCAAGCCCAACGTGTACGGATCGATCTTCCGCTTCGAGGGCCAGGTCTCCGTGTTCAACCACGACGGCGGGCCCTGCTACCGCTGCCTGTACGCGGAGCCGCCGCCGCCGGGGCTGGTCCCGTCCTGCGCCGAAGGCGGCGTGTTCGGCGTGCTGCCCGGCATCGTCGGCGCCATGCAGGCCAACGAGGTGATCAAGCTGCTGCTCGGCGTCGGCGACGTCGCCAGTGGCCGCTACCTGCTGTTCGACGCGCTCAAGCTGTCGTTCCGGGAGCTGCGGCTGCGCCGCAACCCCGGCTGCCCGGTCTGCGGCGAATCGCCGACGGTGACCGAGCTGATCGACTACGAGCAGTTCTGCGGCATTCCCACCGGCGGCGCCGAGGAAGAGGGCGTGCCGGAGATCGACGTGCACGAGCTGGCCAAGCGCCTGGACAACGGTTCGGAGACGGTCCTGATCGACGTCAGGGAGCCGTTCGAGCACGAGATCAACAGCATCGAGCAGGCGCAGCTCATCCCGCTCGGCGAGCTGCCGGACCGGCTCGCCGAGCTGTCGCAGAGCGACTCGTACGTCGTCCACTGCAAGATGGGCGGGCGCAGCGCCAAGGCGGTCGAGCTGATGCGCTCGGAAGGGTTCTCCGACGTGGTCAACCTGGCCGGCGGCATCGACGCCTGGGTCGAGGAGATCGACCCGGACCAGCCCAGCTACTGAGCGCCCCAGGTCGGTCGCCTGGGGCGACCGACCTGGCCCAGCCCCGCCTTTGGCTCCGAGTCCGTCGAACTTGCCGCTCACGCGGCAAATCCGACAAACTCCTCGCGCGGAGACGGGCCATGCAGCAAAGGAGCACATCTATGGGAAAGAGCCTTCTGGACAAGGTCTGGGATCTGCACCGCGTGGCGGAGCTGCCGTCCGGTGAGACCCAGCTCTTCGTGGGACTGCACCTCGTGCACGAGGTCACCTCGCCGCAGGCGTTCGCCATGCTGCGCGAGCGCGGCCTGGCCGTCCGCCACCCGGAGCTCACCGTCGCCACGGTCGACCACATCGTGCCGACCGACGACGTGCAGCGCCCGTTCGCGGATCCGATGGCCGAGCAGATGCTCGACCACCTGGAGCGCAACGTCGCCGAGCACGGCATCCGCTACTACGGGCTCGGCCATGCCGAGCAGGGCATCGTGCACGTGATCGGCCCGCAGCTCGGCCTCACCCAGCCCGGCATGACGATCGCCTGCGGCGACTCGCACACCTCCACGCACGGCGCGTTCGGAGCGATCGCCTTCGGCATCGGCACCTCGCAGGTGCGCGACGTGCTGGCCACGCAGACGCTGGCCATGCGCAAGCCGAAGCTGCGCCGCATCACGGTGGAGGGCGACCTCGGCCCCGGCGTCTACGCCAAGGACGTGATCCTGTCGATCATCGCCACGCTCGGGGTGAAGGGCGGCATCGGCTACGCCTACGAGTACGGAGGCTCCACCATCGACGCGCTGGACATGGAAGGGCGCATGTCGATCTGCAACATGAGCATCGAGGGCGGCGCCCGCGTCGGCTACGTCAATCCCGACCGGACCACCTTCGACTTCCTGCGCGGGCGGCCGGAGGCTCCGGCCGGCGGCGACTGGGAGCGGGCGGTCGAGTTCTGGCGCGACAGCGCCTCGGACCCGGACACCGCCTACGACGACGAGGTGGTGCTCAAGGCCGAGGACATCGAGCCGGTGGTCACCTGGGGCACCAACCCCGGACAGTCCGCGGCGGTCACCGACGCGATCCCGGACCCGGAGCGCGCGCCCGGCGAGCTGCGCGACGGGATGGCCGCGGCGCTCGGCCACATGAAGCTGCGTCCGGGCGCGCCGCTGGCCGGCACGCCGATCGACGTCGCCTTCATCGGCTCGTGCACGAACAGCCGGCTGACCGACCTGCGCGAAGCCGCGCGGGTGGTGCAGGGCCGGCGCGTCTCCTCCGGGGTCAAGGCGCTGGTGGTGCCGGGATCGCGCCGCATCGCCGATCAGGCCGACTCCGAGGGCCTGCGCGAGGTGTTCGAGGCGGCCGGTTTCGAGTGGCGCGGCGCCGGCTGCTCGATGTGCCTGGCGATGAACCCGGACAAGCTTTCGGGGTCGCAGATCTCGGCCTCCTCGTCGAACCGCAACTTCGTCGGCCGGCAGGGGTCGCCGGACGGGCGCACGCTGCTGATGAGCCCGGCCATGGTGGCGGCGGCGGCGGTCGCAGGCCGGGTCACCGACGTGCGCGAGTTGCTGGGGGCCAACTGATGAGCACCGACGCCCGCATCACCGCCGTCGCCGGCACCGGCGTGCCGGTGCGCGGCGACGACATCGACACCGACCGCATCATCCCCGCGCGCTACCTGAAGGCGGTCACCTTCGACGGCCTGGGCGATCACGCCTTCCAGGACGAGCGGGTCGCCGCCGACGGCTCGCGCAAGGGTCATCCATTCGACGACCCGCGCTACGCCGGCGCGCAGGTCCTGTTCGTGAACGGCAACTTCGGCTGCGGATCGTCGCGGGAGCACGCGCCGCAGGCGCTCTACCGCTCCGGGATCCGCGCCATCGTCGGCGGCTCCTTCGCGGAGATCTTCGCCGGCAACTGCCTGGTGATGGGCCTGCCGCTGCTGACCTCGGACCGGGTCGCGGAGTGGCAGGACCGCATCGAGGCGGCCCCCGACACGCCGGTGCGGGTCGACCTGGAGGCGTGCACGATCACGCTCGGCGGCGACACCTGGCCGGTCGAGATGCCGGAGGCGGCGCGCCGCTCGCTGGTCGCAGGCACCTGGGACTCGACCGCGGCGCTGCTCGCCGGCGACCAGGCGATCGGCGCCACCGCGGCGCGGATCCCCTACCTGCAATGGAGAACGAGCGCATGAGCGACCTGAACATCCGCAGCCGGGCGATGACCGCCGGCGTGGAGCGCACGCCCAACCGGGCGATGCTGCGCGCCGTCGGCTTCACCGACGAGGACTTCGACAAGCCGATCGTCGGCATCGCCTCAGCCGGCAGCGACGTGACGCCGTGCAACGTGCACCTGGACGACCTGGCCGACCGGGCGCGGGCGGGCGTGCGCGACTCCGGCGGCGTGCCGGTGCGCTACAACACCTTCGTGGTCACCGACGGCGAGGCCATGGGCCACGAGGGCATGAAGTGCTCGCTGGTCAGCCGCGAGGCGATCGCCGACACGATCGAGCTGGTCACCCGCGGCCATCAGCTCGACGCCATCCTGGGGGTGGCCGGCTGCGACAAGACCATCCCCGGCACGGTGATGCCCATGGCCCGCCTGGACGTGCCGAGCATCTTCGTCTACGGCGGCACCATCCTGCCGGGCAACTTCCGCGGGCGCGACGTGGACATCGTGTCCGCGTTCGAGTCGGTGGGCGCCTTCAGCGCCGGCCGCATCGACGAGGAGGAGCGCCACGGCATCGAGTGCACGGCGTGCCCGGGCCCCGGCGCCTGCGGCGGCATGTACACGGCCAACACGATGGCGTCCGCGATGGAGGCGATCGGCATGACGCTGCCGGGCAACGCCTCCATCCCCGCCGTCGACGAGCGCAAGGCGGCCGAGATGGACCGCGCCGGCCGGGCGCTGATGGACGCGGTGCGCGCCGGGCGCACGCCGCGGCAGATCATGACCCACGACGCGTTCGAGAACGCGATCCGCGTGGTGATGGCGCTCGGCGGCTCCACCAACGCCGTGCTGCACCTGCTGGCGCTCGCGCACGAGGCGGAGGTGCCGCTGTCGATCGACGAGTTCAACGCGTTCTGCGACACCACGCCGACGATCGCCGACCTCAAGCCGGCCGGCCGCTACGTGATGCGCGACCTGGATCGGGTGGGCGGCGTGCAGGCGGCGATGAAGCTGCTGCTCGACGCCGGCCTCCTGCACGGCGACTGCCTGACCGTGAACGGCCGCACGGTGGCGGAGAACCTGGCCGGCGTGCGCGTGGAGCTCGACGGGCAGGACGTGCTGTATCCGCTGTCGGCTCCCGTCAAGCCGACCGGGCCGATCAGCGTGATCAAGGGCAACCTGGCCCCGGAGGGGGCGGTGCTGAAGAGCTCGGGCGTGACGGTGCGCCGCCACACCGGGCCGGCGCGCGTGTTCGACGAGGAGGAGAGCGCCCTGCGCGCGATTCTGGACGGCAAGATCGTCGCCGGCGACGTCGTCGTGATCCGCTACGAGGGGCCGCGCGGCGGCCCGGGCATGCGCGAGATGCTGGCGCCCACCTCCGCGATCGCCGGCGCCGGGCTGATCGCGGACGTGGCGCTGATCACCGACGGCCGCTTCTCCGGCGGCAGCCACGGCATCGTCGTCGGCCACGTCGCCCCCGAGGCGCAGGCCGGCGGCCCGATCGCCGCGGTGCGGGAGGGGGACACGATCACGCTCGACCTGGACGCCAACACGATCGACGTGGCCCTGACGGACCAGGAGATCGAGGCGCGGCTGCGCGAGATCAAGCCGGCCGAGCGGCCCATCCCCTACCAGCGCGGCGTGCTCGCCAAGTACGCGCGGCTGGTCTCTTCAGCCAGCCTGGGGGCGATCACGCACTGAGCCTTGGAGAACGCACATGAAGATTCCGATACTGATCGAGGCTACTGAGGACCAGCGATTTCGGGCCACAGGGGGGGGGCCGTTCGCCAGCTCCGTGGAAGCCGATACGCCGAAGGCAGCGCTGGACGAAATGAAAAACTGGATAATCGCCCGCGTCGAACGAGGTGGCCGTATTGAGGTCGTGGATGTGCCGGACGGCTCGAATCCATGGCAAGAAGGCTTCGGCATGTTCTGCGACGATCCGCTTTATGATGATTGGCAGGAAGCGATCAGCGACAACAGGCGCATCACGGACGACACGGCCGAAGGAGCATGACCGGCTACGTACTCGATACCGACACGCTGTCACTGCTCCAACGCGGCAACCCCGTCGTGGGTGCTCACGTCAGGCGTTACCATGCCGACGAGGTGGCAACGACGATCGTGAGCGTAGAGGAACAGCTCTCGGGTTGGTACGCCTTGCTGAGGCGGGCCAAGACGGCGCGGCAACTGGTCCCCGTCTACCAGCGCATGCAGGACACGATTCGGTTTCTGAGCTCCCTCCCGATATTACCGTTTACCGAAGCAGCGGCGGGCACATACGAAGAGCTGCGCAGAGCGTGGCCACGCCGGAGCCGCATGGACCTCCGCATCGGGGCCGTTGCGATGACGTACGATGCGGTTCTTGTCACGCGCAACCTTCGCGATTTCAGATCGATAGAAGGCTTGGCCGTCGTGGACTGGAGCCGGAACTAACTTTCTGACACGCGTCGAGTCTGCCGCGTCCGGGTCATGGGAGGTGTCTCCGCTCCAGGAGCGAGATCGACCGGATCAGGGAGATCGTCCAGCGGAGACGGTGCTTCCTCCGGGTCGCCCGCAGCGCGGAGGTCACCGATCAGTCTCCATGCGTGCAACTGCCGTTTGAGCGTTCGCGGGTCGCGGTGCAGGTGGCCGCGGAAGCCGAAGTCGATCGCGGCGTCCACGTTCTCGGGCCGGTCGTCCACGAACAGGACCGCTCCAGGCTCGTACCCGCAGCGTCGCGCCGCGTGCTCGTAGAAACAGCGCGAGGGCTTCGCGCAGCCGACGGCGGAGGAGTTGACGACGAAGTCGAACGCGTCACTCAGGCCCAGGCGGGCGAGGTCGTCGTCCAGCCGGGTCGTGGCGTTCGTGGCCAGACCAAGCGCGGCGACGGACCGCGCCGCCTGCAGGACGCGCAGAGCGGTCTGGTCCACGACTCCGCGACTGGTCGACCATGCCGCGACCGCGGAACGGGCCGTGTCCACATCGGTCTCCGTTGCGAGCCGGCGCGCGACCTCGCTCCGCCACTCCGCGTCCGTCAGGCGCCCGGTGATCGCGCCGTCCAGGATGAAGGGCGAGAAGGCTGTCCGCGCCAGGCTGCCTCGCCTCAATCCATGCCGGTCCTCGATCGATGCCGCGTCGGACGCGGGCCAGTGACGGACCACTCCGTCGAAGTCGGTCAGCACGACCTTGATGGCGCTCGTGTCGTTTGTCGATCCGTCCGGCCGGGGTGATACTCCGCGCACCATGGCATTGAATGTACACGTAACCGGAGTCAGCGGGCTGATCGGCGACGTGGTGTACGCGCACCTGGCGGCGCAGCCGGATCGCTACACCGTGACGGGGAGCGGCCGTCGGTATGAGTCGTCGTCGCGGGTGGCGCAGGGGCGCCCGCTGAGCTGTCCGCGGGATCGCTTCAGGCTGGCGGATCTCGCCGACCTGGAAGCGGTGGAGCGGGCCTTCGAAGGGGCGGAGGTGGTCGTCCACATGGGCGCCATCCCCGATCCGTCGGCGCCGATCGAGGTCATCGTCCCCAGCAACGTGGTCGGCGGTTACAACGTGCTGGAGGCGTGCCGGCGCCAGGGCGTGCGCCGCGTCGTCTACGCCAGCACGGTCATGACCAACTGGGGCTACCGGTTCGACGAGCCGTACAAGGCGATCAGCGAGGGCCGCTTCGAGGACGTGCCCGACGGCTTCCGGCGGGTCACGCACCGGGACCCGGTGCGGCCGACCGAGCCCTACTCGGCCAGCAAGGTGTGGGGCGAAGGCATGTGCCGGGCGTACGCCGACGGCCACGGCCTGTCCTGCCTGTGCCTGCGCATCGGCGGGGTGAACCATCGCGACGTGCCGGAGGGGGCGGACGGCGGTGCGCTGTGGTGCAGCCACCGCGACGTGGCCACCGTCGCCGAGCTGGCCGTCAACGCGCCGGCGGAGTTGCGCTTCGACATCTTCTACGCGCTGTCGACCAGCCGCTATCGGTGGCTGGACGCCGATCACACCCGCGAGGTGCTCGGCTTCGAGCCGGCCGACCGCGCCGAGGACCACCTGGCCGGCTAGTCCCGCAGGGGTTGTGCTTGTCCCATCGGCCGGTGGGGCGGTATGTTGCACTCCCGGCAGTGGGCCGGGGGAGGGGACCCATCCCAGGAGGTTGACCATGCTCAGAAAAGTGGAAAACAAGGTAGAGAAAGTGGTTTCCGGCGCCAGCGCCGCCGTCACCAACGCGCGCGACGCCGTCTCCGGCGCCATGGACTCGCGCGCTCACACGGTGACCGTCCGGCTCGACAACGACAGCCTCAAGTGCGTCGACGAGATGGTCCGCGCGGAGGTCGTCCCCGATCGCAGCGCGGCCGTCGCGTACCTGGTCAAGCAGGGCATCTCGGTCTCTGCCGACCTGCTCGACAAGATCCAGGAAGGCTTCGACCGGATCGAGGGCATCAAGCAGGAGCTGCGCGGACTACGCAACGGGGTATCCGTGGACGTGGAGGCGACGCCCGAGTAGACGTTGTCCGCGCAGGCGGCTGATCGCGCATCCTTCGCGCTGAGCGCGTTTGGCGACGAGATAGACGACGACGTCGATACGCAGCTCGACGTCCTGGACGGGCTCGGCATCCGCTACCTGGAGATGCGGACCGCGTGGGGCAAGAAGGCTGCCGACCTCGGTGACCGGGAGGTCGAGCGCCTGGCGGCGGCCTGCCGGAAGCGCTCGATACGGGTGAGCTGCATCGGCAGCCGTATCGGCAAGTCGCCGATCACGGAGCCGTTGGAGGCGACTCTGGCCGAGCTGGGGCGCATCCTGGATCTGGCCGAGCGTCTGGACACGACGCTGGTGCGGATCTTCTCGTTCCGGCCCCCGCTCGGCCGGGAGGCCGATCACGTCGACGAGTCGCTCTCGCGGCTGAAGGTGCTTGCGGAGACCGCCGGCGCGCGTGGCGTGGTTCTGGTGATGGAGAACGAGACCGGCATGGTCGGCGACATCCCGGAGCGGTGCCGCACGCTGCTCCAGGGGGTCGACAGCCCGAGCCTCAGGTTCGTCTGGGACATCGGCAACTTTCCCCATCGCGGCGTGGATCGCGCGGTGGAGCGGGGCTGGCCGCTTCTCGGCCGGTACGTGGCGCACGTGCAGGTGAAGGACACGCGGCTCGCGGACCGCGCGATGACGGTGGCCGGTGACGGTGACGGGCAGGCATTGGAGCTGTTCGGCACGCTCCGTGACACCGGATACCGGGGATTTCTCGCCCTGGAGCCGCACATCGGCAACGGGGCGGAAGGCATGAAGCGGGCGGCTCGGGCTCTCCGGAGCCTGATGGGGGACGCGGGCTGCACCGAGAGCTGATGGCCTCTCTCTACATCCCCCATACCGTGATCGGTGTGCCCCCGGCGCTTTCGGTACGGCGGAAGAGCTTGTCGCTCCACGGCTTGTCGGCCGTGCGGTCGAAGATCACCAGGTGGCCTTCAGCGGCGGCGCAGCGGTCCATGTAGGAGCGTGTCTGTTCCAGCCCGCTGCGGATGGTCTCCTCCAGGCTGCCGCGCAACAGCTTGCACTCGATCACCATCCGCCGCGTGCGGTCCGGCGGCACGCCGGCCGGCCAGAGAATCAGCAGGTCGGTCCGCATCCGCCCCAGCCCGTACTCGCGCTCCACACGGCCGCCGGAGTTGACGACGCGGTGCAGGAAAGCCTGCAGCAGCAACTGCGGACCGGCCTCCCGATACTGGAACCGCTCGATCCAGTGCTCGGAGTGCTCCCGAAAGAATCCCTGGAAC
Source organism: Spirochaetia bacterium (assembly GCA_964291595.2). Classification (GTDB taxonomy): domain Bacteria; phylum Spirochaetota; class Spirochaetia; order SZUA-6; family Bin103; genus CATQHW01. The sequence continues at coordinate 587,054 of OZ219914.1, forward strand.
TCGGCCAGCAGCTCGGCGAGCTTCAAGGTGCCGTCCGCGTCCACATACCAGGCGGGATCGTGTGTGAAGCCGGCCTGGGTCGTCCACGTGAGATCGCGCGGAATGACCTCGCGGTAGATCGGATTGGCGATGCGGATCGGGTCGTCACGCGCCACCAGCCCCAGGTCGCGCACGTATTGCAGGTCGTCGGGGCGCATCTCCGGGTTCGCCTGGCCGCCGCTCAGCACCGGTCCCATCACCCGTCGTACCCGCTCTTCCGAGAGCTTGTCGGTGAGCTGCTCGATATGGGTCTCGCGGCGCAGGATGAGCTGCTCGCGGGCGGCATGGATCGCGTCGCGGGTGATTTCCTGGAGGCGGTCTCGCCCGGCCTCGTCCCGGAAACAGGCTTGCTGGCCAAGGGCGTTCGCCAGCCACGGCTGGCCGGCGGTCAGCTCCCAAACCGCCTGCAGCGCGTCCTCGGAGAACCGTTGCCCGGTGTCGGCGGAGTGCTGGCCGAGCAGAGCGCGCACATCGGCCTCGGAGAAGTCCCCGATGCGCAGGGACTCGGCCTTGATGTTGAAGGCGCTGCCGCCGGTGACGATGGCGTTCTCGGTGGAGGAGTGGATACGGTAGTCGCGGACGTCGCGCACCCCGCACAGAATGACGCTTTGCGGAAAACGGAGCGGGCGGTGCGGATAGCCGGCGCGCAACTGTCTCAGCACGGCGATCAGCGTGTCGCCGATGAGCGTGTCGATCTCGTCGATCAGCAGCACCAGTGGCACGGGGTCTGCCTGCGACCACCGCGTCAGCACCTGCCGGAGCACGCCCGCCGGGCCGACTCGGTCCAGCAGTCCCGGCCACAGGTTGGCGGGCAACGGATCGTCGAGCGTCGCCTCCGACTCGATCTCCAGCTCGCTGAGGATGGCGCGCATCGCTTCGGTTCGGTTCTCGCGTGCCGCCTGGCCGGCCTCCACGTTCACGTAGACGCAGCGGTACCGGCCGTGGGCGCCGACGTTCAGCAGATCGCGGAGCGCCAGCAGCGCCGAGGTCTTGCCGGTCTGGCGGGGCGCGTGCAGCACGAAATAGCGCTTGTCGCCGATCAGGGAGAGGATCGTGCTCAGATCGATCCGTTCGAGCGGCGGCACGCAGTAGTGGTCGGCGGCGACGACCGGACCCGAGGTGTTGAAGAAGCGCATCCTCCCGTGAGTGTCCCCCAAGCGCCGCGCCTGTCAACCGGCCGAAGCAGCGATGACCACCAAACACTTGTCACCCATGGTGTCCCTTGACTACATTCCTCCGCTCGCTGCCGGTGGCGGTCCGGAGCAGTCCTTAGGCGCCCCGCAGCGGCAGAGCAAGCACAGCTCCGCAGCGACAGAGCATCACGACTCCGCGCCTCCTGCCTCTCTTTCCCGGTTCAAGCCGAGGGCTCTGCCGACTCATGGTCCACGCCGGAGGCGCTCTCAGCGACTCGGGACCTTCGAGAAGCTTGGGCTGTAGCCCGGTAACCGAGCGCCGGTTGACGCCGGCCGGCCGGCCGGGTAGCCTCGGCGCATACCTTTAAGTCGGGTCCTGTGAGGCCCGAAAGGGATTGCTCATGCTGCTCCTTCGCTTTCCCGCGCTCTGGCGGGCCCCGTGAGTCGGCGCGTACTCGACGCCGACCAGATCCGCCGCGCGATCACCCGCATCGCCCACGAGATCATCGAGTCGGCCGAGGAAGACGTGCGCCTGGTCGGCGTGCGCACCCGCGGCGTGCCGATGGCCCGGCGGCTGGCGGATGCCGTGCGGGAGGCCACCGGCGACGATGTCCCGGTTGGGTCCCTGGACATCAACCTCTACCGTGACGACCTGACCCAGGTCGCCGCGCAGCCGGTCGTACGGCCCACCGAGCTGGGCTTTCCGATCGGCGACACCGTGGTGATCCTGGTCGACGACGTCCTCTACACCGGCCGCACCACGCGCGCCGCCATGGACGCGCTGGCCGACCTGGGCCGCCCCCGCAAGATCAAGCTGGCCGTGCTCATCGACCGCGGCCACCGGGAGTTGCCGATCCGCGCCGACTACGTGGGGCGGAACATCCCCACCGCCGGCGACGAGAAGATCCGCGTCCGCTTCGCGGAGACCGACGGCGTCGACGACGTGCTGATCGACCGCAAGGAGGACTCGGCTTGACCCGGAACGGCCCGGCTCCCACCGCCACCCTGGCCGCCCGGGAACAGGCCGCGGAGAAGGTCCGCTGGTCGCGCAAGGACCTGCTCGCGCTGCAGGACCTGTCGCGGGAGGAGATCGAGCTCCTCCTCGACTCCACCGACTCCTTCAAGGAGGTCTCCTCGCGCGAGGTCAAGAAGGTCCCGGCCCTGCAGGGCAAGACCATCGCCAACCTGTTCTTCGAGGCGTCCACCCGCACCCGCTCCAGCTTCGAGCTGGCCGCCAAGCGGCTGTCGGCCGACACCGTCAACCTGACCGGCTCCACCTCCAGCACCGAGAAGGGGGAGAGCCTGACCGACACCGCCCGCGCCATCGAGGCGATGCAGATCGACACCGTGGTGGTCCGGCACCAGGCCTCCGGCGCCGCCGACCTGCTGGCGCGGGTGCTCGATGCCGGCGTGGTCAACGCCGGCGACGGCGTGCACGAGCACCCGACGCAGGGGCTGCTCGACATCTACACGATCCGCGAGCGGCGGCCGATCGAGGGACTGCGCGTCTGCCTGATCGGCGACATCCTGCACTCGCGCGTGGCCCGCTCCAACATCTGGGGCCTGAGCAAGCTGGGCGCGTCGGTGACCGTCTGCGGGCCGCCGACACTGATCCCGGCGGACATCGAGGAACTGGGCGTGACGGTCAGTTACGACCTGGACGCCGTGATCGGCGAGCAGGACGTGCTGAACATCCTGCGCATCCAGTTCGAGCGCCAGCACGGTGGCTACTTCCCGTCGATCCACGAGTACGCGGTCGAGTACGGCATCACCCGCGAGCGGTTGGAGGCCGCCGACCCGGACGTGCTGGTGCTGCACCCGATGCCCATGCACCGCGGCGTGGAGATCGCCGCCGACGTGGCCGACGGCCCGCACTCCCTCATCCTGGACCAGGTGACCAACGGCGTGGCCGTGCGCATGGCCGTCCTGTTCCACACGTGCCTTGCCCGATGAGGCCTTGCCCGATGAGGCCTTGCCCCATGAGGACGGCCCGATGACGCTGCTGCTGCGCGGCGGGCGCGTGATCGACCCGCAGAACGGCGTCGACCGCGTCTGCGACCTGCTCATGCGCGACGGGGTGGTCGACACCGTCGGCGCCGATCCCGGAACGGCGGCCGACCGGACCATCGACTGCACCGGGCAGGTCGTGACGCCCGGCCTGATCGACCTGCACGTGCACCTGCGGGAACCGGGGTTCGAGTACAAGGAGGACCTGCAGAGCGGGCTGACCGCCGCGGTCGCGGCCGGCTTCACCGGCGTCTGCCCGATGCCGAACACGCGGCCGGTCTCCGACAGCCGTCCCGACATGGAGTTCCTGATCCGCGAGTCGCGCCGCATCGGACTGGCCCGGCTGTGGCCGGTGGGCGCGGTCACCCTGGGCCAGGAGGGGAAGCAGCTCACCGAGTTCGGCCAGCTCCGCAAGGGCGGCGCGGTGGCGCTCTCCGACGACGGCCAGCCGATCGCCGACTCGATGGTGATGCGCCGCAGCCTGGAATACGCTCTGAAGTTCGAGCTCCCCATTCTGGTCCATGCCGAGGATCCGGGCCTGTCCGCCGGCGGGGCCATGAACGAGGGGCTGGCCGCCACCCGCATGGGGCTGTCCGGCACGCCGTGCGCGGCCGAGAGCGCGATGGTCGCGCGCGACATCCAGATCGCCGCGCTGACCGGCGGGCGCGTGCACTTCCTGCACGTCTCCTGCGCCCGCTCCGTGGAGTTGATCCGCATGGCCAAGGCCGAGGGCATCGCCGTCACCGCCGAGACCTGCCCGCATTACTGGGAGCTCACCGACGAGGCGGTGGACGGTTACAACACCGACGCCAAGATGTACCCGCCGCTGCGCGCGGAGTCCGACCGCGCGGCGATCCGCGCGGCGCTGGCCGACGGCGTCATCGACACGATAGGCAGCGACCACGCCCCGCACGCCCCGTATGAAAAGGCACTGGAGTTCGTAAGCGCCCCGAACGGCATCATCGGCCTGGAGACCACGGTGCCGCTGGCGCTGACCCTGGTGCGCGACGGCGTGATCGACTGGCAGCAATTCGTGCGCTACCTGTCGGTCAACCCGGCGGCCCTGATCGGCGTGGACGGCGGGCACCTGTCGCCCGGCGCCGCCGCCGACGTTACGGTGATCGACCCCAAGGAGTCCTGGGTGGTCGAGCGCGGCACGATCCGCTCCAAGTCGATCAACACGCCCTTCCTGGGCGCCACCATGACCGGGCGGGCGACCGCCTGCATCGTCGGCGGCCGCGTGCGGATGGAGCGGGGCAGCATGGAGGCGGTAGCGTGAACGCTGTGAGCGGCGTGAGCGCCGTGGGCAGCGTGACCGCTGCGGGCCGCAGGGCGATGCTGGCGCTGGAGGACGGCCGGGTCTTCCACGGCACCCGCTTCGGCGCCGAAGGCACCCGCGACGGCGAGGTGGTCTTCAACACCAGCATGACCGGCTACCAGGAGATCATCACCGACCCTTCCTACAAGGGGCAGCTCGTCTGCATGACCTACCCGCTGATCGGCAACTACGGCATCAACGACGAGGATCCCGAGTCGGCCGGCCCGCAGGCGGAGGGCTTCATCATCAAGGAGCTGTCGCCGATCGTCTCCAACTGGCGCGCCACCGGCGACCTGTCCGCCTACCTGGAGGCTGCCGGCGTGATCGGCATCGAGGGCATCGACACACGCGCGCTCACCCGCCACATCCGGCGCGCCGGGGCGCTGAAGGCCATTCTCACCACCGAGGACCTGTCCGAGGCCGACGCCGTGGCGCTGGCCGACCGCTCGCCGGGGCTGGTCGGCCGCGACCTGGTGGCGGCGGTCACGTGCGCGGAGCCGTACGCGTACAGCACCGAGGGCGCATACCACGTGGTCGCCATCGACTGCGGGATCAAGACCAACATCCTGCGCCTGCTCGCCGCGCGCGGCTGCCGGGTGACCGTGGTGCCGGCCTCGACGCCGGCCGCCGACATCCTGGCGCTCGGCCCGGACGGGCTGTTCCTGTCCAACGGCCCCGGCGACCCGGACGGCCCGGTCTACCTGATCCAGGCGGTGCGAGAGCTGATCGGCGCCCTGCCCGTGTTCGGCATCTGCCTGGGTCAGCAGATCACTGCGCTGGCGGCCGGCGGCGAGTGCTACAAGCTCAAGTTCGGCCACCACGGCGGCAACCATCCGGTCAAGGACCTGGACACCGGCGCGGTGGCGATCACCTCCCAGAACCACGGCTTCTGCGTGCGTCTGGACTCGCTGCCCGACGACTACCGGCTGACCCAGGTCAACCTCAACGACGACACCGTGGAGGGCATCGAGCACCGCGAGCTGCCGGTGTACGCCATCCAGTACCACCCGGAGGCCGCGCCCGGCCCGCACGACGCCCGCCCCCTGTTCGACCGCTTCATCGCCGACATGGCGAAGGCCCGCTGATGCCGCGCCGCGACGACCTCCAGCGGGTGATGGTGCTCGGCGCCGGCCCCATCGTGATCGGCCAGGCGTGCGAGTTCGACTACTCCGGCACGCAGGCGTGCAAGGCGCTCAAGGAGGAGGGGTTCGAGGTGGTGCTGCTCAACTCCAATCCCGCCACCATCATGACCGACCCGGAGCTGGCCGACCGCACCTACGTCGAGCCGATCAACCTGTGGGCGCTGGAGCGCATCCTGGATCGCGAGCGCCCCGACGCCGTGCTCACCACGCTGGGCGGGCAGACCGCGCTCAACCTGGCGGTGGAGGCGTCGGAGGCCGGCTTGTTCGACCGCTTCGGCGTGGAGATGATCGGCGCCGACCTTCAGGCCATCCACATGGCCGAGGCGCGCCAGGACTTTCGCCGCGCCATGGAAGAGATCGGCCTGGCCGTGCCGCGCTCGACCATCGCCGGCAGCCTGGAGGAGGCGCGCGCGGCGGTCGTGGAGACCGGCTATCCGAGCATCGTGCGCCCCAGCTTCACGCTGGGCGGCACCGGCGGCGGCGTGGCGCGCACCCCGGAGGAGTTCGACCGGATCGTCCAGCTCGGGCTGCAGCTCTCCCTCACGCACGAGGTGCTGATCGAGCAGTCCGTGATCGGCTGGAAGGAGTTCGAGCTGGAGGTGATGCGCGACAAGAAGGACAACGTCGTCATCATCTGCTCGATCGAGAACGTCGATCCCATGGGCGTGCACACCGGCGACTCGATCACGGTGGCGCCGGCCCAGACCCTGACCGACCGCGAGTACCAGGTCATGCGCGACGCCGCCATCGCCTGCATCCGCAAGGTGGGCGTGGAGACCGGCGGCTCCAACATCCAGTTCGCTCTCGATCCGGAGACCGGCGACATGGTGGTCATCGAGATGAACCCTCGCCTGTCGCGCTCGTCCGCGCTCGCCTCCAAGGCGACCGGCTTCCCGATCGCGAAGTTCGCAGCCAAGCTGGCGGTCGGCTACACGCTCGACGAGATCCCCAACGACATCACCCGCGAGACCCCGGCCAGCTTCGAGCCCACCATCGACTACTGCGTGGTCAAGATCCCGCGCTTCGCCTTCGAGAAGTTCCCGGAGGCCGACCCCACGCTCACCACGCAGATGAAGTCGGTGGGCGAGGTGATGGCGATCGGCCGCACCTTCACCGAGGCGCTGCAGAAGGGCATGCGCGGCCTGGAGATCAAGGCCGACGGCTTCCAGCTCCGCGACGCCTACCGGGGCCTGGACAAGGCGGCGCTCATCGCGGCGCTGCGCACGCCCAACGCCGAGCGGCTGTTCCAGATCCGGCACGCCTTCGAGCTGGGCGCCACCGTGGAGGAGCTGTACGACGCCACCGCCATCGACCCCTGGTTCCTGGCCTCGCTCGCCCGGATCGTCGAGCAGGAGCGGCAACTCACCGGAGCCCTGGGCGCCGCCCCTGGCGCAGGCAACGGCGCGGACGCTGCCGGAGCGCTCCTCGCGGCCAAGCGCTTCGGCTTCTCCGACGCCCAGATCGGCGCCGCGCTCGGCGCAAGCGAAAGCCAGGTGCGCGCGCGCCGCAAGGAGCAGGCGGTGCTTCCCACCTACAAGCCGGTGGACACCTGCGCGGCCGAGTTCGAGGCCTACACCCCCTACTACTACTCGACCTACGAGGAGGAAGACGAGGTTCCCCCGTCCGACCACAAGCGGGTCGTCATCCTGGGCGGCGGCCCGAACCGCATCGGACAGGGGATCGAGTTCGACTACTGCTGCTGCCAGGCCGCCTTCGGGCTGGACGACGCCGGCTACGAGTCGATCATGGTCAACTGCAACCCGGAGACCGTCTCCACCGACTACGACACCTCGACCCGCCTCTACTTCGAGCCGCTCACGTGTGAGGACGTGCTCAACATCGTCGACAAGGAGCGGCCCGACGGCGTCATCGTCCAATTCGGCGGGCAGACGCCGCTGAACCTGGCGGGCGCCCTGGAGGCGGCCGGCGTGCCGATCGCCGGCACCGCCTGCGACGCGATAGACCGCGCCGAGGACCGCTCCCGGTTCGCGAAGCTGCTGTCCGGGCTGGGGCTGGTGCAGCCTCCGAACGGCACGGCCGTCTCCGTCGCGGAAGCCGAGCGCGAGGCGGAGCGGATCGGCTACCCGGTGCTGCTGCGGCCGTCGTACGTGCTGGGCGGGCGGGCCATGGAGATCGTCTACGACGCGGAGTCGCTGCGCGACTACATGGCGCGCGCGGTGGAGGTCTCCGGCGACCGGCCGGTGCTCATCGACAGCTTCCTGGAGGGCGCCACCGAGGTGGACGTCGACCTGATCGGCGACGGCGCCACCTACCTGGTGGGCGGCGTGATGGAGCACATCGAGGAGGCCGGCGTGCACTCCGGGGACAGCGCCTGCTGCCTGCCCCCGCACTCGTTGCCGGACGCCGTCGTCGGCGAGATCAGGCGGCAGACCGTGGCGATCGCGCGCGAGCTGCATATCGTCGGGCTGATGAACGTGCAGTTCGCGGTCAAGGACGGTCAGGTCTTCGTGCTGGAGGTCAACCCGCGCGCCTCGCGCACGGTCCCCTTCGTGTCCAAGGCGATCGGCGTGCCGCTGGCGCGAATCGCCGCCAAGGTCATGGTCGGGGTCCCGCTGGCGGACATCGACGTGCGGATCCCCGAGCGGCCCGAGCGCTACGCGGTCAAGGAGGCGGTGCTGCCGTTCAGCCGCTTCCACGGCATCGACGTGGTGCTGGGGCCGGAGATGAAGTCGACCGGCGAGGTGATGGGATCCGACGACCGCTTCGGCAAGGCGTTCGCGAAGGCGCAGATGGGCGCCGGATCGCCGCTTCCGGTCGGCGGCAACGTGTTCCTGAGCGTGCGGGACGAGGACAAGCGCCACGCCGGCCGCATCGGCCGCTCGCTCGAGGAGCTCGGCTTCCGGCTCTTCGCCACGCGCGGCACCGCCGCGGAGCTGGAGCGGGCCGGGGTCGCCGTCTCCGCGCTCTCGCGGGTGAGCGAAGGCAGTCCCAACGTCGTCGAGATGCTGGAACGGGGCGAGGTGGCGCTGGTCATCAACACGCCCGGCGGCAAGAAGCCGCGCAGCGACGGGGTGATCATCCGCTCGTTGGCGGTGGCGCGCGGAGTGCCGTGCATCACCACCGTGCCCGGCGCCTTCGCGTCCATCTCCGGCATGCGCGCCATGGCATCGGGCCAGTTGCAGGTGATGTCGCTTCAGGAGCAGTACGCGCAAGCCGCCGCCAACGGAGGCGGGCAGCAGGGGTGACGCGACCTCCCGCCGGGCGCGGCGGCGCGCCGACGGTGACCCGGCAGCTCTGCGACGTGGTCGCCAACCGGGTCGTGGCGCCGCAGCACCACGTGCTGACCCTGGCATGCGGCCTCGGGGCCGGCTTCGAGCCCGGGCAGTTCGTGCAACTCGGCGTGGAGCCGGCGTACCTGCCGCGGCCGTTCAGCATCCTCCGCGCCGACGGACGCCGCCTGGAGGTTCTTTCCAAGGCGGTGGGGTTGGGCACTCGCGCGCTGTTCGCCTGCGCGCAGGGGCAGCGGGTGTGGGTGCTGGGGCCGCTGGGCCGCGGCTTCCGCTCCGACCGCTCCGCGTCCTCGATCCTGGTGGGCGGCGGCGTGGGTCTGCCACCGATCTACGCGCTGGCCGAGCGGCTGGCAGGGAAGGGGACGTCGCCCCGCGTGATCGTCGGCGCGCGCACCGCCGAGCAGGTGCTGCTGCGGGATGAGCTGGCCGCGCTTGGAGCCGAGGTGCACGTGATGACCGACGACGGCAGCGCCGGTGGCCGCGGCACGGCGGCGGACCGCCTGCGTGAGCTGCTGGGGACGGCCGCCACCGGGTGCCGGGTCTACGCCTGCGGCCCCGAGCCGATGCTGGCCGCGGTGGCCGACCTCTGCCGGCGGAGCGGCACGCCATGCCAGGTCGCCGTGGAGGAGCACATGGCGTGCGGGTTCGGCGCCTGCCAGGGGTGCGCGGTGCGCACCGCCGCCGGCGGCTACGACCTGGTGTGCCGCGACGGGCCGGCCTTCGACGCGGAGCGGCTGATGTGGCCCGGCCGGGCGGAGGCGTCCGCGTGATCGACCTCTCCACCACGATCGCCCGCGGCCTGCCGGCGCCGAATCCGGTGCTGCTTGCCTCCGGCACCTGCGGCTACGGCCGGGAGCTTGCGGCGTTCCTGCCGCTCCGCGACCTGGGCGGAATCGTCACGAAGACCGTCACCCTGCGCCCTCGGGCCGGCAACCCGCCGCCGCGCATCACCGAGACGCCGTCCGGGATGCTCAACGCGATCGGCCTGCAGAACGTCGGGGTCGACGCCTTCTGCCGTGACAGGCTGCCGTACCTGGCCGAGCTGGGGATCCCGCTGCTGGTGAGCGTGATGGGGCACACGGTGGAGGAGCTGTGCGCGGTCGTGGAACGCGTCTGCCGCGAAGACGGGCTGGACCGCCGGATCGGCTTCGAGCTCAACCTGTCGTGCCCGAACGTCGCCTACGCCGACGCGCGCATGTTCGCGCACGACCCGGAGCTGGTCGCCGCGGCCGTGGCGGCGGTGCGGCAGGTCACCGACCGGCCGGTGGCCGCCAAGCTCAGCCCGGAAGTGCCGGAGGTGGCCGGCTACGCGCTGGCGGCCGAGCGGGCCGGCGCCGACGCGGTGACCGTGATGAACACCATCACCGGCATGGTGATCGACGTGCGCACGCGCCGGCCGGTGCTGGCCAACGGTACCGGCGGCCTGTCGGGGCCGGCCATCCTGCCGATCGCGGTCCGGCAGGTGTTCCAGGCCGCGCGCGCGGTCTCCATCCCCGTGATCGGCGTGGGCGGCATCCGCTCGGCCGAGGACGCCCTGCAGATGATCATCGCCGGCGCCGCCGCCGTGCAGGTCGGCACCGCGTCGTTCGTCGATCCCGGCACCGCCGGCGCGGTGCGCGACGGCATCGCGGAATACGTCCGCCGCGAGGGCGGGCGCCTGCGCGACCTGATCGGCTCGATTCGCGAGAGCGGCGGCAAGATGCCGCTCGGGGAGGAGACGAGTGCCGCCGCGGGATGAAGCGAACCTCACTCGAAGAGTGATCATCGCCCTGGACACGCCCGACCTGGCACAGGCGGAGCGCCTCATGGACGCGCTCGGCGACCGGCCCGGCTACTACAAGGTGGGCCTGGAGCTGTTCGCGGCGGAGGGTCCGGCGGCGGTGCGGGCGGTGCGCGACCGCGGTCACCGCCTGTTCCTGGACCTCAAGCTGCACGACATACCCGAGACCGTGGCGCGGGCCACGCGGGCGGTCGCACGGCTGGGCGTGGACCTCTTGACCGTGCACGCCGCCGGCGGTCCGGCCATGCTCCAGGCGGCCACCGCGGCGGCCCGCGTGGGCGCGGACGGCGCGGGCTATGCGCCGACGCTTCTGGGCGTTACTATACTTACGAGCCTCGATCGCGTCGATCTGGACGCGGTCGGGCTTGCACCCGGGCGTCCGGTGAACGACGTGGTGGTCGACCTTGGCCGTATGGCGGTCGACTCCGGCTGCGGCGGCCTGATCGCCGCCGGCAGCGACGCCCGGGCGCTGCGCGCTGCCGTTGGTCCGGACGCAAGGATCGTCACCCCCGGGGTGCGACCGGTCTGGGCGGCCGCGCACGACCAGAAACGAATCGTCACACCGGCGGCGGCACTCGCCGCGGGAGCCGATTACGTGGTCGTCGGCCGGGCGGTGACCGCCGCCCCGGATCCGGCCGGCGCCTTCGATCGACTCATGGAGTAATCAGACACAACCGATGAAGTTCACCGACCTCAACCTGGATCCGAGGATCCAGGACGGAATCCGCGACGCCGGATTCGTCGAATGCACGAAAGTCCAGGAGCGTACCTTCGAGTATTCCCTGGAAGGCATCGACGTGACCGTGCAGTCCCAGACCGGAACCGGCAAGACCGCCGCGTTCCTGATCTCGATCTTCGAGCTGTTCCTCAAGGAGGAATACTTCGACGACCGATTCGCGCTCATCATCGTCCCCACCCGCGAGCTTGCGGTGCAGATCGAGCAGGAGGCGCGACTGCTCGGCACGCACCTCGACTTCAAGATGGCCTGCGTGTACGGAGGCGTTGGCTACGAGGAACAGGAACGAGCCCTGCGCGAGGGCGTGGACATCCTCATCGCCACGCCGGGCCGGCTGCTCGACTTCGACCGCTCCGGCAAGGTGCCGCTGCCGGACGTCGGCGCCCTGGTGATCGACGAGGCGGACCGCCTGTTCGACATGGGCTTCATGCCGGACGTGCGCAAGATCCTGCGGCGCGTGCCGCCCGCCAGGGAGCGCTGGACCATGCTGTCCAGCGCCACCCTCGACGGCCGGGTGCGCAACCTGGCGTGGCGGGACATGAGCAAGCCGGCGGAGATCGCCATCGAGCCGGAGCGGGTGACGGTGGACACCGTCACGCAGAGCCTCTACCACGTCACCAAGCAGCAGAAGCTCAGCCTGTTGCTCGGCCTGCTGGAGCGGGAGAACCCCGAGAGCGCGCTGATCTTCACCAACACCAAGCACGCCTGCGAGCAGGTGGCGCGGCGGCTGTCCATGAACGGCCGCGAGGCCGAGTTCATCATGGGCGACCTGCCGCAGAAGAAGCGCCAGAAGCTGATCGACCAGCTCAAGGAGGGCAACCTGCCGATCCTGGTGGCCACCGACGTGGCCGCGCGTGGGCTGCACATCGACGACCTGGACCTGGTGGTCAACTACGACCTGCCGGAGCACACCGAGAACTACGTTCACCGCATCGGCCGCACCGCGCGCGCCGGCAAGCGCGGCAAGGCGGTCTCCCTGGTATGCGAGGAGTTCGTCTACGGCCTGAACGCCATCGAGGAGTTCACCCGCACGGCCATCCCGGTCGAGAAGGCGACTCCCGAGCTGTACGTCAACGACCGGTCCGCCGGCGTGCGGATCCCGCACGGCCCGCGCCATCGCCCCGGCGACCGCCCGCGGGACCGACGGCCCTCCGGCCGCCCGTCGTCCGGCGATGGCCGGCGCAGGCAGCAGCGGCCCGCCGACCGGCGCCCGGTCGGAGCCCAGGACCGCCGCGACCGGCCCCCCCGTCCGGACCGGCCCGATCATCGGGAGCGGGGTGCTCCCTCGCGACCGAGGCCGGCCCGCACCCCGGCTGCCGTCCCCGCCGCCGCCCGTGCCGGTGACCGGGACGGATCGCGCGGCGGTCATCCGAAGGCGCCCGTGGCCGCCAACGGGGCGAGGCCCCGGCCCGCGCCGAGGCCGGCGGCACCGCCGGCGCAGAAGAAGCCTGCGGCCGCGCCCGCTCTTCCAGCGGCGCCCGCGAAGCGTTCGCTGCTGAAGCGCCTCCTGGGGCGGTTGACCGGTAAGCCCGAGGACGCGTGAGCCCGGCCGGCGCAACCATCGTCGCCGGCGCCGGAGTCGCGGCCGCGCTGCGCAAGGAAGTGAGCGCGGCCGCCGGCAACCTGACGGCCGCCGCCGGCCGTCCGCCGCGGCTGGACGTGCTGCTGGTCGGCGACGATCCTGCCTCCGCGTGGTACGCCGGCGCGAAGCGCAAGCTCGGCCGCCGCCTGGGCATCGAGGTGCGCGTCATCGAGCTGGCCGCCGACACTCCCGTAGCGGACGCCGCGGACGCGGTCGGCCGCGCGAGCGGCGACCCGCTCGTGGACGGGGTGATCATCGAGCTGCCGCTGCCGTCGGGGATCCCGCTGGCCGGGCTCCGTGACCGCCTGGACCCGATGAAGGATGTCGACGGCATCACCCCCGCCAACCGGGCGGCGCTCTTCGACGGGCACGAGGAGGGGGCGCTGGTGCCGGCCACGGCGCTGGCCTGTGTCCGCATGATCGAGCGCTGCGGCACGACCATCCACGGCGCTGCGGTCGCCGTCGTCGGCCGCGGGCCGACCGTGGGCCGGCCCGTGGCCGCGGCGCTGATCAACCGCCACGCCACGGTCACGGTGTGCCATAGCCGCACGCGCGACCTGGGCGCGGTGCTCGCCGAAGCGGAGGTGGTGGTGGCCGCCGCCGGCGTGCCCGGCCTGGTCACCGGAGCGATGATCCGGCCGGGCGCGGCGGTGATCGACGCCGGCACCAACCAGGTGGGAGACGCGCTGGTCGGCGACGTGGAGCCGGAGTCGGTCGCCGCGGTCGCCGGCGCGCTGACGCCGGTGCCGGGCGGCGTGGGCACGGTCACCACGGCCATGATCATGGCCAACGTCATGCGCGCTGCCTCCTTGCGGGGGATCGCGGGGTGAGCATGCTGGCGTTGCCGGTGACGGAGTTCCTGGTGCAGGCCGCGTCCCGTTCGCCGGCCCCGGGCGGCGGCGCGGTGGCCGCGGTGACCGGCGCCGGCGCCGCTGCGCTGGTATCCATGGTGGGGGAGCTGACCATCGGCCGGAAGCGCTACCGGGACGTGCAGGTGGAGGTCACGGCGCTCCGCGACCGGGCGGTCGCCGTCATGCGTTCGCTGCAGGAGGCGGCCGTCGAGGACGCGGACGCCTATGGGGCGTACCTGCGGGCGTCGGCCCTGCCCAGGGACGGTGCCGACGCGCGTGAACGGCGCGAAGCGGAGGTCGCCGCCGCCGTGGTGCGCATGACGCGCGCTCCGCTGGCCACCGCCGAGCACTGCGCCGAGGTGTTGGGGCTGGCCCGGCAGCTCGCGCCGATCGGCGCCGTGCACGCCATCAGCGACGCGGGCGTCGCGTTGCATCTGGCGCATGCGGCGCTGAAGTCGGCACTGTTGACGGTCGACGTCAATCTTCCGTTCCTCCGCGATGCGGAGATGGCAGATGCGATCAGAAAGCGAAGAGTTGATCTTGACACGAATGGCGAAAGCGACCTGTTTGAAGGATCAAAGGCCGTTTCTGATCGTCTTGATGGATGAAAGTGGCAATATCACGAATGTTTCCGTTCATTCATGAACAGGTTCAATACTGACAGACAAAACAATCCCCTGTTTCGTGAATCGTTGCGGCTTCGCCATTCAGGAACCGGTCATCGATTCGCAGAATCTCGGGCATGAGGACTTGACAGTCTCCGATGATGGCTCGTATGTTCCCTGACTCACAGGAGTGAAGCGATGGCAATGACGGACAACGGCATGGAAGGCGGACACGTCCTGATCAAGTGCCTGGAGCAGGCCGGGATCAAGCACGTGTTCGGCCTGTCGGGCGGCGCGGCGCTGCCGATCTTCGACGCGCTGGTCGCGACCGGGACCGACATGGAGTTCATCCTGGTCCGCCACGAGCAGGGCGCCGCGCACATGGCCGACGGCTACGCGCGCGCCACGGGAAAGCCGGCCTGCGTGCTGGTGACCAGCGGCCCGGGTGCCACCAACACCCTGACCGGGATCATGACCGCGCACATGGACTCGGTGCCGATGATCGTCGTCTCCGGGCAGCAGGTGACCTGGATGCTGGGCAAGGATGCCTTTCAGGAGGCGGACATCTTCGGCGTGACCATGCCGATCGTGAAGCACAGCTACCTGGTCAAGGAAACGGCCGACATCCCCCGCACCGTGCGGGAGGCCGTGCACATCGCCACCAGCGGCCGTCCCGGCCCGGTGCTCATCGACGTTCCCAAGAACGTCAGCCAAGGGCCGTTCGTGGGCTCCATGGAGCCCGGCCTGGAGTTGCCCGGCTACCACGTGCCGGAGCTGACCGACCGGGAGTCCATCCACGACATCGCGGAGGCGCTGGGCAACGCGCGACGGCCGGTGCTGCTGATCGGGCACGGCGCC
Organism: Spirochaetia bacterium; assembly: GCA_964291595.2. Classification (GTDB taxonomy): domain Bacteria; phylum Spirochaetota; class Spirochaetia; order SZUA-6; family Bin103; genus CATQHW01. The sequence continues at coordinate 602,356 of OZ219914.1, forward strand.
CTGATCGCAGGCGCCCACGAGGCGGTGCGCGCGCTGGCCGAGAAGCTGCACGCGCCGGTGACCACCACGCTGCTGGGCAAGGGCGCGTTCCCGGAAACCCATCCGCTGTCGCTGGGCATGCTGGGCATGCACGGCACGGCGTACGCCAACAAGGCGGTCATGGAGTGCGACCTGATCATGTCGGTCGGCTCCCGGTTCGACGACCGCATCGTCGGCGACCCGACCAAGTTCTGCCAGACCGCGACCAAGATCCACATCGACATCGACGAGGGTGAGATCGGCAAGATGATCAAGCCCGACCTGCACTGCGTGGCCGATGCACGCGTGGCGCTGGAGGAGCTGACCAGGCATGTCGGACGGCTGGAGACCGAGGAGTGGCTGGCCAGGCTGGACGGATACAAGAAGCGCTATCCGCTGAAGTACCGCAAGCAGGGCGGTCTGAAGATGCAGCACGTGATCGACGAGCTCTACCACTTGACCGGCGGGCGTGCGATCGTCTCCAGCGACGTCGGCCAGCACCAGATGTGGGCGGCGCAGTTCTACCTGACCGACCACCCCGACAACTGGCTCTCATCCGGCGGCGCCGGCAGCATGGGCTTCGGCTTCCCGGCCGCGATCGGCGCGCAGTTCGGCCGCCCGGACGACCTGGTGCTGGCGATCGTCGGCGACGGCGGCTTCCAGATGACCATGTGCGAGCTGGCCACCGCCTGCATCCACAAGCTGCCGCTCAAGGTGATCGTCCTCAACAACCACTACCTGGGCATGGTCCGGCAGTGGCAGGAGCTGTTCTACGACGAGCGGGAGAGCGGGGTCGACCTGGAGGGCAACCCGGACTTCGCCAAGCTGGCGCAGTCGTTCGGGGCCATGGGCCTCAACCTGCGGCGCCCCGGCGACGTGCGCAAGGTCCTGACCCGTGCGCTGGAGTACAACGACGGCCCCGTGCTCGTCAACGCCGAGGTGGAGAAGGCGGACAACGTCTACCCGATGGTCCCCTCCGGCCAGCCGCTGGAGACCATGATCATCGACCGGCCGACCACCAAGCTGGCCAAGCCGGTGGGATCCACCTGATGGCGTCCGGAAACGGGCACGTTGGCAGCCTGATGGAGGAACGCCCGGTCAACACGTTGAGCGCCCTGGTCGCCAACAAGCCGGGCGTGCTGGCCCGCATCGCGCAGGTGTTCGCCCGGCGCGCCTACAACATCGAGTCGCTGGTGGTCTCGCCGGCCCACAACGGCGCCTACTCGCGGATGACGATCGGCGCCTCCGGCGACCCGCAGGGGCTCGACCAGATCATCAAGGGCGTCAACAAGCTGGTGGACGTCATCCACTGCTTCGACCACACCTTCGACCGCGCCGTGGTGCAGGAGCTGGCGCTGGTGAAGATCTCCTGCCGGTCGGATCAGCGCACCGAGGCGCTGCAGATCTGCGACCACTTCGACTGCACCACCGAGGACCTCACCGAGCAGTCGATGATCCTCAAGTGCACGGGGTCGTCGGAGAAGGTCGACGCGCTGCTCGGCATGCTCGGCAAGTTCGGGATCGTCGAGATGATTCGCACCGGCAAAGTTGTGATGGCACGGGGCGGGGAAGTAACCTGACGGCGTGAGCGGCGACAAGGCCGCCGGCGATAGGGCCGCCGGCGACGGAAGCCGGCGGCTGTTCCTGATCGACGGCATGCCGATCGTCTATCAGGCCTACTTCGTCTTCCTGTCCAACCCCCGCCTTACCTCGCGCGGGGTCAACACCTCGGCCGCGTTCGGCTACACCAACTCGCTGGTCAAGATCATCGAGGAGGAGCAGCCCACGCACATGGCGGTGGTGTTCGACGCCCCGGGCCGCAACCGGCGCCACGACGAGTACGGCGAGTACAAGGCGCAGCGGGAGAAGGCTCCGGAGGAGATGCTGGACTCGCTCGACGACGTCCACGCCATCACCGCGGCGCTGCGCATTCCGGAGATCACCTGGTCCGGCGCGGAGGCCGACGACATCATCGGCACCATCGCCGCGCAGGCCGAGGCGGCAGGTTTCCACACGTGGCTGGTGACGCCGGACAAGGACCTGGCGCAGCTCGTCACCGATCGGACCACGCTCTACCGGGTCAGCCGCACGCCCGGCAGCCCCGCGTCGATCTTCGGGCCGGCGGAGGTGCGCGAGCGCTGGGGCGTCGCCGACGTCTCGCAGGTGGTCGACGTGCTGGCGCTGGTGGGCGACTCGGTCGACAACATCCCCGGCGTGCCCGGCATCGGAGACAAGACCGCGCAGAAGCTCCTGGCGCAGTTCGGGACGGTCGAGGAGCTGATCGGGCGCGCCGGCGACCTCAAGGGCAAACAGCGCGAGCGGATCGAGCAGTACGCGGAGCAGGCGCTGCTCTCCAAGCGCCTGGCGACCATCGACGTCGACCTGCCGGTGGAGGTCGACCTGGACAGCTTCGCCCGGCGCGATCCCGACCCGGAAACCACCATCGCCATCTTCGACCGGCTGGAGTTCCGGCTCCTCAAGGAACGGCTGTTCGGCGACGCCGGAGACGACTCTCCGGCAGCACGCGGCATGGCCACCATCGAAGACACGGAGCACGACTACCGGGTCGCCGCCACCGCGGCGGAGCGGCTGGCGCTGGCCGCCGAGTTGCTCGCCGGGGAGGCGGTGGCAATCGATCTGCAGAGCACGACGGGGGATCCCAAGCGCGCCCGCATCGCCGGCGTCGCCTTTTCCGCCGCCCCGCACACGGCCGCCTACGTGCCGTTCCCGGCTGACGAGGCCGGTTACGGACAGGCGCTCGACGATCTGCGGCCGGTGTTCGAGTCGGCGGACGTGACCAAGGTCGGCCACTACCTCAAGGACGCCATGAGCGTTCTGGCCTGGCACGGCGTGAGGCTGGCCGGCACCGTGCGCGACACGCACGTCACCCACAGCCTCATCGACCAGGAAGGGCGCCATCGCCTGGAGCAGCTCGCCGAGCGCTACCTGGACTACTCGCCGATCCCGCTCTCCTCGCTGGTGGGCGAGGACGGCAAGGATCAGTTGCCGCTGCTGGAGGCCGACCCCGAGCGCTTGGCGGACTACGCTGCCGAGCGGGCGGACGTGGCCCTGCGGCTTCAAGCCGCGCTCGCCGAGGAACTGGCGGACGCGGAGTACGAGGGCGTCTGCCACGACATCGAGAGCCCGCTGATCGCGGTGCTGGTGGAGATGGAGCATACCGGCGTAACCGTCGACGTCGACGTGCTGCATGAATATGCGGACCAGCTCGGCGCCGAGATCGCCGCGCTGGAGCAGGGGATCTACGAGGCGGCGGAAGGCGAGTTCAATCTCAACTCGCCCAAGCAGCTCGGCGAGATCCTGTTCGACCGGCTGCAGATCGACCCCAACCCGAAGAAGACCCGCACCGGCCAGTACATGACCAACGAGCAGCAGCTCTCCCGCTACGCCGACCGCCATCCGATGATCCCGATGCTCCTCGACTACCGCGTCGTGCAGAAGCTCAAGTCCACGTACGTCGACACGCTGCCGGCGGCGGTGTTCGAGCGCACCGGCCGCATCCACACCACCTTCAACCAGTTGGTGGCGGCCACCGGGCGGTTGAACTCGGAAGGCCCGAACCTGCAGAACATCCCGATCCGCACGGAAAAGGGGCGGGAGATCCGGCGGGCGTTCGTGCCCGGCGGCCCCGACTACCTGCTGCTGTCGGCCGACTACTCGCAGATCGAGCTGCGCATCCTGGCATCGATCGCGGGCGAGGAGTCGATGCTGGAGGACCTGAGCAGCGACGTCGACATCCATGCCGCGACCGCGTCGCGCGTGTACGGCGTGTCGCTCGACCAGGTCACCCTGGAGATGCGCAGCAAGTCCAAGATGGTCAACTACGGCATCGCCTACGGCATGTCCTCATTCGGACTGGCGCAACGGCTGCGCATCGCCCGCAAGGAGGCGGGCGAGATCATCGAGCGCTACTTCACCCAGTACCCGAAGATCCGCGGCTACATGGACGAGGCGATCGCGTTCGCGCACGCCGCCGAGTACGTGCAGACCCTGAAGGGCCGGCGCCGCTTCCTGCGCGACATCAACTCCCGCAACCGCACCGCACGCGCGGCCGCGGAGCGCATCGCCATCAACGCCCCGATCCAGGGCACCGCGGCCGACATGATCAAGATCGCCATGATCGACATCGCCCGCGAGCTGAAGCGGCGCCGCCTGCGCACGCAGATGATCCTGCAGGTGCACGACGAGCTGGTGTTCGACCTGCACCGCGACGAGCGCGAGGAGGTGGTGCCGCTGGTGCACGACCTGATGCGCGACGCGCTGCCCCTGGCCGCCCCGATCGAGGTCGAGATCGGCGTCGGCTCCGACTGGCTGAGCGCCCACTGAGCTTGCTCAGTCGCCCACTGAGCTTGCTCAGTCGCCCACTGAACTCCGCTCAGCCGCTCACTGAGAGGCGTCTGGGACCCGTGATGGCGTCAGCCGTGGGCCGCCACTCCCGCGCCAGGCGCCGGGCCTCCGCCAGGGGGGCCGGGGAGAGACGGGCGGCAACCTGATCCCGGAACCGCTCGGCCGCTTCCCGCCGCTCCGGTGACTGGAACCGCGAGGCGGCGAGCTCGTACCACAGGTATGCCTCCGTGTTGTCCTGCTCCACGCCCAGTCCCTTGTCGTACATGTACCCGATCGAGAACTGCGCGTCGGCGGCGCCCCGTTCGGCGGCACGCCGGTACCAGTGGGCCGCTGCCGCATGGTCCTCGGCGACGCCCTGCCCGGCGAAGTACATGTTCCCGATGGTGTACTGAGCCACGACATCTCCCTGTTCGGCGGCGCGCCGGAACCACTTCGCGACTTCCCTGGTCAGGGCTGGCGGGATGTCCTCGCCCGTCGTGTTGTTGACGATGTACCGGGCTTCGTCGTGTCCCTGTTCTGCGGCGCGCCGGAACCAGTCCATGGCGGCGGCATAGTCCTGGGCAACGCCGACGCCGACACCGTACATGATCCCGACCCGGAACTGAGCGTCGGCGTGGCCTTCGTCCGCGATGCGGAGCAGCCACTTCGCGGCTTCGGCAAAGTCCTGAGGGACGCCCTGACCGTCGAGGTACATGGTCGCGAGCCGGGACTGGGCGTAGGCGTCGCCCTGCTCGGCGGCTGCAAGGAACCACTTCGCGGCCTCGTCGTAGTCCTGAGTTACGCCCTGACCGAGGTAGTAGCTGGCCCCCAGGCCGGACTGAGCGTCCCCGTCGCCCTGCTCGGCCGCCCGGCGGAACCACGTTACGGCCCTTGCCAGGTCCTGGTCCACGCCGTGGCCATCGCGATACATGAAGCCAAGCAGGGTCTGAGCGCGTACGTGGCCCTGCGCAGCCGCGCGGCCGAACCATGTGGCTGCCCGGGCCGTGTTCCGGGAGACGCCTGTTCCATCCAGATACATGAGTCCCAGGTAGAACTGGGCGTAGATGTAGTCCTGTTCGGCCGCCCGGAGGTACCAGGCGGCGGCCGTCGCCTGGTTCTCGGGAACGCCCCGCCCGATGTGGTACGAGACGCCGAGGTAGTACTGGGCGTATGGGTCGCCCTGCTCGGCCGCCCGGCGGTACCACCGCAACGCCTCGGCGTCACTCTGGGCGACCCCGTGGCCCTCGGCGTACATGAGTCCAAGGCTGGCCTGAGCTTCCACGTCGCCCTGCTCGGCCGCGCGCGAGTACCATGTCGCCGCTTCCGCAAGGTCCCGGGGTACGCCGAGCCCCAGGTAGTGCATGACCCCGACCCGGTACTGGGCTCGGGCGTCACCCTGCAGCGCACGACCCCTGAATCCCCGGAACGCCGTCTCGTAGTCCCCGCGCTCATAGGCCGCGACGGACTGACTCCAGGTCTGGGCGGTCGCCGGGAGGGTCGTTGCCGCTGCCAGCAGGAGTACGAGGGCCGGGACACACCCGCGCAGCGTCCGCTTCACTGCAGCCTCGATGACGGTCCCTTCCACCTCGCGATGCCCTGCGGCCATGCTACTCGCGGCACCCCGATTGGTCCAACAGATCAGTCCGGGACACGCGGCGTGAGTGCGGTGTCCCTTCGGCCCACCAGCCGCTGATGTGTGCGCGCACCCCCCGCGGTAGATGCTCGGCGGCGCCCGACTCGACATCCGGCTCGGCTCCGATCTCACCGCTATCGTTCCCTGAGCCTGCCGCCAAACTATGGGGGCAGCTACGGGCTCTGTTCCGAGGTCTCCGTTCCTGACTCACCAAGTGGCTCCGGCTTCAGGACGTTGACGAGATTGGCTGACGGCACTCGGAGTCGTCCAAATCTACTCAGTCCCGTTACCGACTCGATGATCCCTCGCGCCGCACCCAGCAGCATCACGGAGCCGTTGTGGAGTAGCATCATAGGAGTGCCTTTGTTGCCATCATCGTCGGACTGGAGGCGGAATACTCCACTGATCGTTAGCTCGAATGTCCGGATGCTGCCTTGCGCGGTCCGAATCGTCAAAGTCACCATGTAGGTGGTTTCACCGTCTATCTCAGCTTCATGTACCACGGGTCGGGAAAGCGACAATATGGGTTCTCCGAGTTCATCGGGGCTCTCGTGCGTCTCCTGGTACTCAAGACGTTCGACGCAGAAATGGAGGAGGTTCAGGCCGGCTCGGCCGACCTCATGCAGAGGAGTCCCGTTAGCCATCAGCTACGCGGCAAACGCCAGTTCCGTGGGAACCGTCTCGGGTCCAATGGACATCTCGACGCTCTCACGCAGCCTACTGAGGTCCGACTTCGTGATGGCCTCGATACGTGAGCGGGCGGAATCCGAGTGTGCAGCGGCGCTCTTCAGACGCACTTCGATCCGGCTTTCAAGCCCGATGGCGACCGCAACGAGACTCTTCAATGTAAGATTGTCATTGCCGCTGAGGATCTGGCTGATGCGGGCCTTGCTCACCCCGATGGCGGCTGCCAGAGCGGTCCGAGTCAAACCTAGTTCTTCCATCCGTTCAACGATACGCTCCCCGATATCGATAGATAGAAGATCAAACTCGAACTCGGGATCGCCTTCAAAGCTCCGAATCCAATTATCGATCACTCTTTCCCTCCATCCTCTGTTGAGCCTCGGCAATCACTTCTCGGTATGCCTCGCGTCCGGCATGTAGCGCTCGACTCGACGTCTTCTTGGTGAATCCATGCAGCAGTATGATTCGTCTTGCTCCCGCGGGGTCGTAGCACCAGAAGATACGCTGGTGGCCAGCCTTGAACTCCCAGAAACTCTCACCTTTGAGCTTGCGGCACTTCTCTTGGTTCCGTGGCGGTCCAAGGTCTGCCGATACGGAGAGCAAAGCAGCGACTCGTTTCTGGTCTCGTAGTACAAGAGCCTCCAGATGTGCCGCGACTTGGCAGGTACGATCGCTCCGTGCATACGCGAGCACCTCATAGGTGGAACCATCGTATAACTGCTTCAGTGGCAATAACTAAGGTCCTTAACCAGCGTGAATACACATCTGACGACCTCTCTCGCCAACCCCATGGCTCACTTCATAGTTAACCTAAGGCTTTACCGAAGTCAACACCGAGAGCTCGTGTGTTCAGTTTCGCAGACATCACTGAGATCCCCTGCCACCGTTCTGGAGTGCGCGAGAACCTGTCGACGGTCGTCGTCCGAGTAGCCTGCCTTTCATCCCTGCCCGGCTTTCCACGCGCGGTACTGGGCGAAGGTCTCCTCGTCCGGCGGGTAGTACTTGCCGGGGGAGAGGTTCTCCTCGTCCAGACGGCGGCGGATCCACTCCTCCAGGTCGTCGCGTTCGATGGTCGACTGCGCGATCTCCGGCGCGATCGAGCGCGGGATGACCACGACGCCGTCGTCGTCGGCGACCAGGTAGTCGCCGGGGCGGACCAGCACGCCGTCCACGGAGATCGCGTCGTTGGCGGTGTAGGGGTAGCCGAACTGCGTGCCCAGGGCCGCGGTCCTGCCCAGGCCCCAGAGCGAGACGCCGTAGTCCTTGACGGTGTCCATGTCGCGGATGCCGCCGTCGCAGATCAGTCCGTCCGCCCCGCGCTGCTTGAGGCGCAGGAACTTGATGTCGCCACCGACGGACATCAGCGTGCTGCGCATCGCCTCCATGACGATCACGTCGCCCGGACCGGCCTGCTCGAAGGCCACGTACTCCGCCGATTGCTCACCGGGTGGCTTGTCGGCCACGCCGTCCGGCCGGGCCGGGACGAAGCGGACGGTCACCGCCCGCGCGACCAGCCGCGCGCCGGGGTTCATGCTGTTCAGGTTCGGCATGAACGTGTAGCGCGCCGCGTAGCCGGCGTGGGCCAGCGTGTCGACCACGGCGGTCGAGTTGATCAGCCGGAGCGCGGCGCGGGTCTCCTCGTCCAGAACGTGCCCGGGCGTCGGTTGCACCAGCGCGTCCATCGGCTCAGTCCGGATTCTCCAACGAGTCGTAGAAGCGGATGATGTCGCCGCGGTGCTCGGACTCGTTGAACGCCATGCCGGCGCGCGGGTGCTGGTTGAGCACGCCGGTCATCATGTACGGGTAGTCGAAGCCCCACTTGAGCTTGTCGCGCAGCGGCTCGATGTGGTGCTGGATGCAGTGCAGCGCCGGGCGCAGGCGGAACTTGGGATTGTGCAGGAAGCTGAGCAGCAGCTCCATCGGGCAGTTGCCGGCGCCGCGACCCAGGCCGGCCATGCTCGCGTCCAGCCGGTTGGCGCCGCGGACGGTCGCCTGGATGGTGTTGGCGAAGGCGAGTTGCCGGTTGTTGTGCGCGTGCATGCCCACCAGCTTGCCGCCCTGGTCGCAGTACGGCTGAAAGATCTTCATGTAGTCGTCGATGTGCTCCGTGTACAGCGCGCCGAAGCTGTCGACGATGCAGATCACCTCGACTTCGGAGCGGGCCACCAGCGCCAGCGCCTCGTGCAGCTCCCGGTCGTTCACGGTGGACAGCGCCATCAGGTTGAGGCTGGTCTCGTAGCCCTTGTCGTGGGCGTCCTTGATCATGTCCAGCGCCAGCGGAATCTGGTGGATGTAGGTGGCGATGCGGATCATGTCGATCACGCTCTCCGACTTGGGGAGGATGTCCTCCCGGTAGTCGCTCTTCTCGGCGTCGGCCATCGCCGCGATCTTCAGCGCCGTGTCGTTGTCGCCGACGATGCGGCGCACGTCGCTCTCCTGGCAGTGCTTCCACGGCCCGAACTCGCCGGGCGGGAACTGCTTGCGGGAGTTGATGTAGCCGATCTCCATGTAGTCGATGCCGCTCTCGACGCACGCCTGGTACACGCCGCGCACGGTCTCGTCCGTGAACTGATGGTCGTTCATCAGTCCGCCGTCGCGGATGGTGCAGTCGAGCACCTTGATCTCCGGGCGGTACGACATCCAACCCGCAGTACCTGCCTGCGGCTCGCTTTCACTCACGTTTCGGTCTCCTCGGCAGATTGTAGCACGGCCGCAGATGTCGGCCCGTGCAGCAGATAGTGATCGGCCAGCACCAGCGCCACCATGGCGTCCACCAGCGGCACGGCGCGCGGCAACACGCACGGGTCGTGGCGGCCGCGGCCCTTGATCGTCGTGGGATTGCCGTCCACGTCCACGGTCTCCTGCTCGCGCAGGATGGTGGCGGTCGGCTTGAAGGCGGCGCGGACGACGATGTCCTCGCCATTGGTGATGCCGCCCTGCACCCCGCCGGAGTGGTTGGTGCGGGTGCGGACGCGGCCGGCCTCGGCGTAGAACGGGTCGTTGTGCGTCGAGCCGGTCAGCAGCGTGCCGGCGAAGCCGGAGCCGATCTCGAACCCCTTGCAGGCCGGCAGCGACAGCAGCGCGCGGCCCAGCTCGGCCTCCAGCTTGTCGAACACGGGCTCGCCCAGGCCGGGCGGGACGCCGCGCACGACGGTCTCCACCACGCCGCCGAGCGAGTCGCCGTCCTTGCGGGCGGCGCCGATGCGCTCGACCATCCGCTCGGCCGCTTCCGGATCCGGGCAGCGGGTGGGTGTCGCCTCGATGGCGGCGCGGTCGAGCCGTTCGTGGTCGACCTCGGCCTCGATCGACTGCACGCGGGCGACGTAGGACAGCACCTCGGTGCCGCAGCGCTCGCGCAGCAGCTTCTGGGCGATGGCGCCGGCGGCCACGCGGCCCACGGTCTCGCGCGCGCTGGCGCGCCCGCCGCCGATCCAGGCGCGGATCCCGTACTTGCGCTCGTAGGTATAGTCGGCGTGCGAGGGGCGGTAGGCGCGGCGCACGTCCTCGTAGTCCTGCGGCTTGGCGTCGGTGTTGCGCACCAGCACCGCGATCGGCGTGCCCAGCGTGCGGCCCTCGAACACCCCGGAGAGGATCTCCGCCCGGTCAGCCTCGCGCCGCTGCGTGGTCAGCGAGCTCTGACCCGGGCGCCTGCGGTCCAGCTCCGCCTGCAGGTCGGCCTCGGCCAGCTCCAGCAGGGGCGGGCAGCCGTCGACCACCGCTCCCACGGCGGGCCCGTGCGACTCGCCGAAGGTGGTGACCCGGAACAGGTGCCCGAAGGTGTTGCCCATGACGCGCGATGGTGGCGGCCCGTTCGCGCGTGGTCAATCAGCGGGCGCTGCCCCTGGGCTCGTTGCTTCGTGGCTCGTCGCCACACCCTGAGGGAACGCAACGGAACCACCGCACCGTCTCGCGGCCGGATCCGGAATCATGCGAGGCTTGCGCCGGTCCGGGCAGGATGTGATGGAGGTGAACAAGCGGGCGGGGATCCTCTCGTTTCGTCTGGCCGGCACCGACGGCGTGTCACTGGAGGCGTTCAAGTGGGCGGAGGTGCTCGGCCGCCTGGGTTACGAGAGCCACTACTTCGGCGGCGAACTGCAGACGCCGCCTGCGCGGTCGTTCCCATGCCCGCTGGCCCACTTCCGCCATCCGGAGGTGGAGGAGATCACCGCCGCCTGCTTCGGCTGCGACGTCCGCGACCGACGGGTCACCGACCGGATCCACGAGCTGCGCGGCGGCCTCAAGCGCAGCGTCCACGGCTTCCTGGAGCAGTCGCGGATCGACCTGCTGGTGGTGGAGAACGTGCTGACGATCCCGCTCAACGTGCCGCTCGCCCTGGCGGTGACCGAGGCGATCGCCGAGACCGGCATCCCCACCATCGCCCACCACCACGACTTCCACTGGGAGCGCAAGCGGTTCGCGCGCCACTGCATCGCCGACTTCCTGCAGGGGGCGTACCCGCCGACCCTGCCGTCGATCCAGCACGTGGTGATCAACTCCGCGGGCCGCCACCAGTTGGCGCTGCGGACCGGCGCCACCGCTACGCTCATCCCGAACGTCATGGATTTCGCCACCGAAGCGCCGCCGCCCGACGCGTATGCCGCCGACGTGCGCGCCGCGCTCGGGCTCGGCGACCAGGAACTCCTGATTCTCCAGCCCACGCGGGTGCTGCAGCGCAAGGGCATCGAGCACGCCATCGAGCTGGTGCGGCGGCTCGACCTGCCGGCGAAGCTGGTGATCTCGCACGCCGCCGGTGACGAGGGACGCGAGTACGAGGTGCGCATCCGCGAGTACGCGCGCCTGCTCGGCGTCAACGCCCTGTTCGTCAGCGACATCATCGACGTGCGCCGCGGCACCACTGCCGGCGGCCGCAAGGTATACGCCCTGGCGGACGTCTATCCGCACGCGGACCTGGTCACCTACCCGTCGCTGTTCGAGGGATTCGGCAACGCCTTCCTGGAGGCCATCTACTTCCGCAAGCCGCTGGTCGTGAACCGCTACTCCGTGTACACCCACGACATCGAGCCGCTCGGCTTCCGCACCATCGGGATGGACGAGTTCGTCAGCGACGACACCGTGCGCGAGGCCCGCCGCTACCTGACCGATCCCGCCCTGCGCGCCGAGGCCGCCGAGCACAACTACCGTATCGCCAGGACCTACTACTCCTACGAGACCCTGGAGGAGCGCCTCCGCCTGGTCCTCAGCATGTTCTGAGCCGCGGCCGTCATGGGCACGGGCACTCGCATGGCGGCGCCGGTCGGGATAGGCTGGCGGTGCCGGATCCCCACCCGGCGACGGAATGGAAGAGACTCCGGAACAACTCGCGAGACGAATCCGTTTGGGCGAGGACAGCGCGCTGGAGATCAAGGAAGTCACCATTGCCGGCGGTCGCTTGACGGGGCCGCGGCGCGACCAACTGGCCGACGAGCTGGCCGCATTTGCCAACGCCAACGGCGGGACGCTGGTGCTGGGCGTCGAAGACCGGGCACGCCGTGTCACCGGCATACCTCCCACGCATCTGGACGCCGCGGAGCGCCTCGTCGCCGACACGGTGCAGGACTCGATCACACCACCACTGGATGCCGATATCCGCAAGCTGGAGCTGCCGGATCCGCAGGACGCGCCGGTTGCCGTGCTGCGCGTCGACGTGCGCCGGGGTCTATCCGTCCACAAGAGTCCGGGCGGGTACTTGCGCCGGATCGGCAGCTCGAAGGGGCAGATGGAGCCCGAATACCTGGCGCGGCTGTTCGAGTTGCGCAGCCGGTCACGCGTGCGCGAATTCGGTACCCAGGCGATCGCGGGAGCCTCCGTCGATCATCTCGACCCTCGCCTGGTGGACCGGTTTCGGGGAGAGATCAGCGACGACGACCGGGCCACGGCGTTGCTGAAGCTGGACATGGTTGCCGAGGACGAGTCCGGAGCACGGCGCCCGACCGTGGCGGGCGTGCTGCTGGGCAGCCGTCTCCCGCAGCGCTGGCTGCCACAGGCGTTCATCCAGGCGGTTGCGTACCGCGGCACCAGCATCGCCGAGGCCCTCGACGAGCCACGCTACCAACTCGATGCGAAGGATCTGGACGGTCCGCTCGACGACCAGATCGCCTACGCCTGCCGGTTCGTTTCACGGAACCAGCGTGTCGAAGCTTCCAAGACGGTTGGCCGGTGCGACTGGCCGCAATACGATCCGGCGGCCATCTTCGAGGCGGTGGTCAACGCCGTCGCGCACCGCGACTACTCGATCCGAGGAGCCAAGATACGCTTGCGCATGTTCTCCGACCGCATCGAACTGAGCTCGCCCGGCATGCTGATGAACGGCATGACCGTCGCCGACCTCCCCTACCGGCAGCAGGCCAGGAACCCCGCAATCACCAACCTGCTCGATCGCTGCCCGATCCCCGAAGGACTCGACACGCCCCGCCTGACCCTGATGGACCGGCGCGGCGAAGGCGTCCCGGCCATCCTCGCCCGCAGCACGAAGCTGTCCGGCAAGCGCCCCATCTACGATCTGTTCGGCGACGAGCTACGCCTCACCATCTTCGCCGCCTCTCCCGCGGCGTCACCATGAGAGCGTTATGCTCAGGGAGATCGGAATTGAAGCCGTATCATCCGGCTGCTGCAGGGCTCCTGATGGACGTGATGATATGCCTCACATGGAGTAAAATGGATGCGTGAAGACGACGATAGATATTCCTGACAACGAGCTTGCTGATGCAATGCGGTTCTTGAACGCGACATCCAAGCGCGAGGCGGTAGTCACGGCATTGCGGGAGCTCAACCGAAGACACCGGATGGCCCGTCTGGTGCAATTCTCCGGAACGTGTGACTTTCCCGACAACGCAACGATAGAAGCCGCGGAGATCGCCGAGATCCCCACGATCGCATCGTTGTGAAGAAACGCGCTTCTACTTCACCGTTTCGATCAACGCTATGTCCCGGCGCAGCATTTCGTTGACAAGCTGAGAGACTTCCATGCCGTTTGATTCTGCCCGCTCATCGAGATAGCGCTGAACGTCTTCCTCCAGATAAACCGGCAGAATGAGTCTGGTGTTTTCTTGATAGAACTTCCCACGCTCACCCTTCGAAAAGTCATACTCCTGTCTCATGGCTCTCCTCGTACTGTCGTCGTTCACGCCACGTGGCCGGCCTGGGCCGAGATGATCCACTGACCTGGCAATGGGCTCTCAGGTAGTGAATGAAATCGCCAATCCCAGTGTTACAGTTCCGTGACCAGTTCCCGCTCCTTTTGCACGACGTCGTGTATGCCACCTTCCCGCAGGCTGGTGGCGGAAACCACGGTCAAGCGGGCCTTGCTGCGCAACTCGGGGATATCGATCGCTCCGCAATTGCACATCGTGGCTCTGATCTTGGCCAGCGTCTGCTTGAGGTTCGAGCTGAGCGAGCCGGCGTACGGCACGTAGCCGTCCACTCCTTCCTCGAAGAGCAACTGACCACCGACCCCGTAGCGGGCCCAGTTCTGCGCCCGGTTGGTGCCTTCCCCCCAGTACTCCTTGACGACGTTCGTACCAAGGCGGATCTGCCGTCCAGGGCTCTCGTCAAAGCGCGCGAAGTAGCGCCCCATCATGACGAAGTCGGCTCCCATCGCCAGAGCCAGGACGATGTGATAGTCGAAGACGATTCCGCCGTCCGAGCAGACCGGTACGTAGCGACCGGTTTGCTCCGCGTAGCGGTCCCGCGCCGTGGCCACATCCAGCACTGCCGTGGCCTGCCCCCTGCCGATCCCCTTCTGCTCGCGGGTGATGCAGATCGCGCCGCCGCCGATGCCCACTTTCACGAAGTCGGCGCCGGCGTCTGCCAGGTAGCGGAAACCATCCGGCTCAAGCACGTTGCCGGCGCCGATCTTCACGCCGTCCCCGTACCGTTCGCGAACGAACGCCAGGCAGTCTGCCTGCCACTCGTTGAACCCCTCGGAAGAGTCGATGCACAGCACCGACGCCCCCGCTTCGACAAGAGGCGGTACCCGATCGCGGTAGTCGTGCGAGTTGATCCCGGCACCGACCAGCAGCCGCTTCTCGTCGTCGATCAGCTCATCCGGGTTCTCGCGGTGGTCGTCGTAGTCCCGGCGAAACACCAGATGGCGCAGGTGCCGCCGGTCGTCGATGATCGGCAGACAGCTCAGGCCGTGCTCCCAGATCAGGTCGTTGGCGGCGGTGAGCGTGATGCCGTCATGGCCCACCACCAAGCGGTCGAACGGGGTCATCAGCGTGTCGGCGCGGGTGTCGGGATCTTGGCGGTGCACCCGGTAGTCCCGGCTGGTCAGGATGCCGAGCAGAGGCCCGTCGGGGCCACCGTCTTCGGTCACCGCCATGGTGGTGTGCCCGGTACGTCCTGCCAGAGCGACCACGTCGCGCAGGGTGGCGTCGGGCTTGACGTTGGAGTCGGAGACCACGAAACCGGCCTTGAATTTCGTGACGCGACGTATCATTTCCGCCTGGCGGTCAATCGCCTGCGAGCCGAAGATGAAGGAGATGCCACCCAAGCGGGCGAGGGCCACCGCCATGCGGTCGTCGGAAACCGTCTGCATGATCGCCGAGGCGAACGGGATGTTCAGGCAGATCGGCGCCTCTGCGCCGACCGAGTGGCTGACCAGCGGCGTGCGCAACCTCACGTTGGCCGGGATGTTCTCCTTGCTCGTGAGGTTGGGCAGCAGCAGGAACTCGCTGAACGTTCGCGATGTCTCGTCAAGAACTACAGCCACTCACAGCCCCCATGATGCTCGTTCATGCGAGCCCTGCTTTCTCCCCCCGGTAGAGGGCCCTTGTGGTGGGCAGCCATCCTGCGTAGGCGCCTTGACCACGGCATGAGACGCGGTGGCTATGTCAAATGGTTCCATGCCGAACTCTGATGGAGTCCGGGCACTTGGTCAAGGGTTCGGGACGTGAACGTGACCTGCGCCCACAGCGGCTCCATCTGGTTCCTCGCCTACATCGAAGCCACGGCAACGGATCGCGGGCGCGACCTGCCGAGTTCTCCAACGGGGCGCTGCAGAAGCCGCTACGGGCGGTGCTGAGCTTGTTTCTGACGCCAAGCCGACCGGGTACAGTGTACTCGACGCGCCGTCAGTGCGCGCGACAGGAGCGGTGTAAACCAGCGTCATGGCACGGGGACGACCGAGAGCGCAGACAGCCGAGGGAGGAGGAGCGGGCACTGCCCAAGCCGCCACGACCGGATACGAGGCCGAGCTGTGGCGCATGGCCGACGCGCTACGGGGCTCCATGGACGCGGCGGAGTACAAGCACGTCGTCCTGGGCCTGATCTTCCTCAAGTACATCTCCGACGCCTTCGAGGAGCGGCATGCCCAACTCGAACGCGAGCAGTCCGAGGGCGCCGACCCGGAGGACCCGGACGAGTACCGGGCGGAGAGCATCTTCTGGGTCCCGCGCGAGGCGCGCTGGGGCCATCTCAAGGCCCAGGCCAGGCAGCCCACCATCGGCCAGCTCGTCGACGCCGCAATGGCCGCGATCGAACGCGACAACACGGCCCTCAAGGACGTGCTGCCCAAGGACTACGCGCGTCGGGCGCTCGACAAGCAGCGACTCGGCCGGCTCATCGACACGATCAGCAACCTCAAGGTGGGCGACCAGGACGCCCGCTCGAAGGACGTGATCGGACGGGTGTACGAGTACTTCCTGTCCCAGTTCGCGAGCGCCGAGGGCAAGAAGGGAGGCGAGTTCTACACCCCGCGTTGCGTGGTCAAGCTGCTTGTCGAGATGCTGGAGCCGTACCGGGGCCGCGTCTACGACCCCTGCTGCGGCTCCTCCGGCATGTTCGTCCAGTCCGTCGAGTTCATCCGCGCGCACACCACCGGCAACGGCAACGGCGGCAGGGCGCGCGGCGACATCTCCGTCTGGGGCCAGGAGTCGAACTACACGACGTGGCGCCTCGCCAAGATGAACCTCGCCATCCGCGGCATCGAGGGCCAGATCGCCCACGGCGACACCTTCCACAACGACCGGCATCCCGATCTCAAGGCGGACTTCGTTCTGGCCAATCCCCCGTTCAACGTCTCCGACTGGGGCGGTGACCGGCTTACGGACGACAGGCGCTGGCGCTATGGCGTCCCGCCGTCAAGAAACGCCAACTTCGCCTGGGTGCAGCACATCGTCCACCACTTGGCTCCCGATGGCACGGCCGGCTTCGTACTCGCCAACGGTTCCATGTCCTCGAACCAGTCAGGCGAGGGAGAAATCCGCAAGAACCTGATCGAGGCCGATCTGGTGGACTGCATGGTCGCGTTGCCGGGGCAGCTATTCTACTCGACGCAGATCCCCGCCTGCCTCTGGTTCCTCGCCCGGGATCGTCACAGCGGTACGTTCCGCGACCGTCTCAGTGAGGTGCTGTTCATCGACGCTCGCAAGCTCGGCCGCATGGTCGACCGCACCCACCGAGAGCTGACGGACGACGACATCGCCCGCATCGCCGACACGTACCATGCATGGCGCGGAGAAGAAGTGACCGGCGCGTACGCCGACAAACCGGGCTTCTGCAAGAGCACAGCGTTGGAGGAGGTGCGCACGCACAGCCACGTGCTCACCCCTGGCCGTTACGTGGGAGTGGAGGCACCGGAAGACGACGGCGAGCCGTTCGAGCAGAAGATGCGGAGGCTGGTCGCCGAGCTGGAAGTCCAGCGTGCCGAGGGAGCACGGCTCGACGCCGCCATCGCCGAAAATCTGAAGATGCTCGGGTTCGCCCTGTCGGACAGCCAGGGCGTGTCTGACGGTGACCGACGATGAAACCCGTCTACGACTACCGATACGATGATCGGAGCGAGATGCGTGTAGAAGTAGCCGTCGACATCACGCCGGCCCAGCGCAGTATTGTTCTTGCCTTGCTCGAACAGCACCTGCCCGGCACAGCTGCCTGGGTCTACGGCTCCCGGGCAAAGTTGACCTCCAACCCGCGCTCTGATCTCGACCTGGTGGTGTTCGCCACGCCGGAGCAGCGGCGGCAGGTCGGCGACTTGCGGGAGGCGTTCGAGGAAAGCAACCTCCCGTTCCGAGTCGATCTGTTCGTGTGGGACGAGGTGCCGGAGTCGTTCAAGGCGCACATCGAGGCGCAGCACGTCGCGATCGCGACAACGCGTACACGAGCATGAGCAGCTCCGACGAGCGGCGCTGGCAACAGCGGCTCGACAACTTCGGGACGGCGCTCGGGCAACTGACGGCCGCCTGCGAGCGCGAGCGCTACGACGACCTGGAACGCGCCGGCCTGATCAAGACGTTCGAGTTCTGCTTCGAGCTGTCGTGGAACGTCCTCAAGGACTTGCTCTTCTACGAGGGCTACGACGAGAAGTTGCCGCGCGCGGCGATCCGCAAGGGCTTCGAGGTCGACTACCTTGATGAGACCGACTGTGAGACCCTGCTCGACGCGTTGGATAAGCGCAACCTGTTGAGCCACACCTACCGGAGCGAGGTGGCACGGGATGCGGAGACCCTGATCAAGGAGCGCTACCACCCGGTCCTCCTGCGCCTCCACCGAACTCTGGACGGGAAGCGGAAACCATGACGGACGGTCTCAAGGACGAGCATCGCGAGGCGATCATCGCCGCAATCGCGGCCAATGACCGCGTGGAACGGGCCGTCCTGTTCGGATCCCGCGCAACCGGAACGAACACCGTGTCGTCGGATGTGGACATCGCCTTGTTCGGCGATCGCCTTACGCATACGGATCAAGCCCGCATCGCCGCCGCACTGGATGAGATTCCCATGGCGCAGTCGCTGGATCTGCTGCTGTACGACTCGATACAAGCCCCGACGCTTCGGGAACATATCCGCCGGAGCGGCATCGACTGGTACGCACGCCCGATTCGGGTAAATGACGTCCCCTTGCGGAGTCTGTGCGAAGCAATTGTAGATTGTCCCCATTCCACACCCGCTTGGACGCCCGATGGCGTCGTCGTTCTTCGAAGCAAGAACATCCGGAACGGACGCCTGGACCTTTCCGAGCCGAGCTACACGTCCGAGAGAGACTATGCTCAGCGCACGAAGCGCGCGACTCCTCGCACTGGTGATCTCGTGATCACGCGGGAAGCTCCGATGGGAGAAGTCTGCATGATCCCGGATGGCTTGCGTTGCTGCTTGGGCCAACGCATGGTATTGCTTCGACCTCGCAATGGCACCACCGATCCCCGGTACCTTCTCTACGCCCTCCAGTCGAACCCTGTGCAACAGAGTATTCTGCTCCACGATGGCACGGGTTCAACCGTCAGCAATCTGCGGATTCCTCTTCTGGAGAATCTCCCGATTCCGAATCATGCGCTTACCGAACAGCGCGCCATCGCCCATGTCCTCGGCACTCTCGACGACAAGATTGAGCTGAATCGACGGATAAACACGACGCTGGACGCAATGGCGCGAGCGCTGTTCAAATCGTGGTTCGTCGACTTCGACCCCGTACGCGCAAAGATGGAAGGTAGCGCCACTGGGCTCCCGAAGCAAACTTGCGACCTATTTCCCGACCGCATGGTAGATTCCGACCTGGGTGACATTCCTGACGGTTGGCCTCTGACGCTTTTGTCCGAGCTGATGGAATTCAACCCATCAAGGCCCCTGAAAAAGAGCCAAGTTGCGCCATATCTAGAAATGGCGAATATGCCGACCAGCGGGCATGTGCCCGAGTCGGTAGTCGAGCGACCGTTCGGATCGGGGATGAGGTTTGCGAATGGGGACACTCTAGTTGCACGAATCACCCCATGTCTGGAAAATGGAAAGACGGCATTCGTGGACTTCCTGAGGGACAACGAGGTTGGATGGGGCTCGACGGAGTACGTCGTAATGACTCCGTTGCCGCCATTGCCGAAGGAGTTCGCATACTGTCTTGCGCGTAGCCAGACATTTCGAGAGTTCGCGATCCAGAGAATGAGCGGGACGAGCGGTCGGCAGCGCGTGCAGGCTGCGGCTCTGTCCGGGTTTTCGATTCCTCGGCCGTCTGATGCCGTCGCCTCAGAGTTTGGCCGCGTAGTTCAATCCTTGCTTGAGCAAGCGAGCAGGGCAGCCAACGAGTGTCGTCAACTCGGCAGCATGCGCGACGCGCTGCTTCCGAAGCTGATCTCCGGCCACATACGAGTGGGGACGCGAGATAGTTCAACAGGCACGAACAGAAGTGAAGAGTCAGATGGTGAGAGATTACCCAGATCGGCATCTTGAAGAACGTATCGACGACCTACATGCTGCAATTGAGGAGTGGGCAAACCAAAACACCCTATGGAAGGATGTGTATTTCGACCGAGTTGTCAAGAGCTTCGATATGGAGACCGGCGCACCCACGGTGGCGACTCTGACGGGTGGTGGACGCTTTGCCGACTTGGTCATCTGGCCCGGGATGGGTGCCGTGCATGCCACGGAGGAAGACCAACGGCTTTCGGATGAGTGCGAGCAGATAGTAAGGAGTCACGGCTTCTATGGAGAGCCGTTCGACGAAGTCCGTCTCAACATCGTTCCACTGGAGAATCACGATCCTGGTACTTTTTCGCAATTCAAAGAGTACATGAGGTGGAAGTGGATCTGCAGCTTGATCCAAGGCGATTTCGACGCCTTGAACGCGGAGATGTATGAGTATTTCAGTAAGAACCCAGATCATCTTACCCGGCTTACGTGGCGGGAGTTCGAGATGCTCGTAGCGGAGTTGCTGCAAGCTCGGGGCTTCCAAGCCGAGCTTGGACCGGGATCAGGAGACGACGGAGTCGATATAAGGCTGGTACAGCGGGACCCCATCGGCAACATGATGACGCTCGTACAGGTGAAGAAGAACCGAGCGGACAGGCGAATCGAACTTCAGGCTGTCCAAGCGCTGTACGGAGCGGAGAAGGCTTTTCGTGCTCACGGGAGTATGTTCATCACGACATCTGATTATGAGCCGGTGGCTAGGCGGTTCGCTGCGAGAGATAACGTGAAAATGGATCTGTATGTTTCTGACGATGTGCGGAATTGGAGCAACAACGCAAGCGCTGGGATCATCGAGGACTGCGCGCGTATAACGACAAGCGATGAGATAGTGAGAGCGGTCAACCAAGCGAGACGAGACCCAAGACGAGTAATCCATGCGGGATGTGGACACACAATGCGCTATAACAAGTTCTGTCTCGTGTTGAGGGAGTCGGTCGGATCAGGGCTGGTAATCGATTTGCCGAAGCGAATCGTTCAGCACGACGGGTCGAAGCAAGCGGGTACCGAAGTGCCAGACCTCGCGGACGAACGGAAGGTGCTTCGTAAAGTGAACACTGTGAGGAGGGTAAGGAAACTCCCGGGAAGCTCCGCCTTCAGGTTCTCTGATATTGACGAAGACCGAGAGTTTTTTAGCACATGGAATCAGGAACCTGCGCAATTCTATGGGGATTGACTCAGGGGTGAGGGTTCGGTCGGATGGCTAACGGACGAGTAGCGAACCGGAGACGATATATCGACGCAGCTAAAGGTCTATTCGTCTTCAACGGAGATCGCGTCGCGCCGAGTGAACGTGCACATTGCGGCAAGTGGAGCTGGAAGAGCAACCTGGTGGACTTGTTCCGGTCGATGTCGCGGCTTGCCAACGGGAAGTTTCGGATTGGCGTCAAGCAGGAGGGCGGGGCAGATGGGCTTGGTGTGCGAAGAGCACACACGACAGGTGAGGCGGGAAGGGTGTTGACTCTCGCGGCGCCGCGCGTCAGGACGAGGAGTGACGAAAAGGGTGCGGTGACAAATGGGGCCCTTGGGGTTCGAGCGTGTGCAAGTTGAGCGACAGCGAACGACCGAGATCGTGGCGCCGGCAAGATGCGTTGCGCAATTGGCGCCCGCGTCCAATGCCTTGTTCGACTGGGAGGCTGGCGGCGTGAGTGATCGGGTGTTCTTGGGAGGGCGGGACGAGCTGGCAAGTCGAGTGAGCGTCGCTAGCGCTTTGGGCGCCACTCTGGATGTTCGAGTCGGTGTGTTAGAGGGAATGAAGTCGTCGCTTGGCTGGAGTCGGGTCCGAGGAGTGTAGACCGTGGCGACTCTACACCGACTCACCGTTCGCGGCTTCAAGTCGATCCGCTCGCTGGAAGAGTTCGAGGTCCGCGGAGTCAACGTGCTCATCGGGGCGAATGGTGCGGGCAAGAGCAATCTGCTTGACGTGTTCCGTTCGGTGTCCGAGTTGGCGGGCGGCCGATGGCAGGTCCATGTCAAGCAGGAGGGGGGAGCGGATGCGCTGCTGTACGGAGGGCGAAGGAAGACTCCAAGTCTGGAGATAGCCCTGTCATTCGACCGGGGACACTACTACTACAGCTTCTCAGCGGAGGCTGCGGGTGACGATCTCGTTCTGGGCAGGGAGTGGCTGTCTCCCGGCGCGGCACAGGCGGCAGAACCTATGACTGCGCGAAGGCTGTTGTCTGGTCGGTCATCCCGGTGGTCGACGGAGGCCGTGAGCGATAATCTCAATGACTTGGCTATCTACCGGCTCTCGACGTATGCGCTATCCGCCATCCGGGACTGGCGGGTATACCACTTTGGTGACACGAGCCGTGTGAGCGGGATGCGTTGTCCGCAGGAGGTGCGCGACAATCTCCGCCTGAAGGCGGACGGGACCAACTTGGCCCCATTTCTGCGGTTCCTGCGTGAGCGTCATCCGCGCAGACTTCAGGACATCGTGAAGACGGTGCGGATCGCCGCGCCGTTCTTTGGAGACTTCGTGTACCGCACGAACGTCGAGGAGCGTGTCGAGCTGGAGTGGTACCACCGGGATGATCCGGACACACCGTTGGGGCCGCGGCAAATTTCGGACGGGTTGCTCCGATTCGTCTGTGTGGCGACGGTGCTCCTCCAGCCGCCCGAATTGCAGCCGGATCCGATCATGATCGACGAACCCGAGCTGGGCTTGCATCCGTCGGCGCTCACACTGCTCGCCGAGATGGTTCGAGGCGCCAGCCAGGCGCGGAGGGTAATTCTCTCCACTCAATCGGCCGACCTTGTCAGCGAGTTCGATCCGGACGAGGTCGTCGTGGTCAATCGCAGGAATGGCGAGTCGGTGTTCGAGCGGCTGGACTCGGGTCAACTCACAGACTGGTTGGAGAACTATACCGTCGGAGACTTGTGGAAGGCCAACGTGGTCGGCGGCGGCCCGGATCGGTGAGGCGCGTGATCATTGCATGCGAGGGGCAGACCGAGCAGGCGTTCGTAACGCAGGTTCTAGGTCATACTCTTGCGGAGCAAGCCTTGTACTTCACTCCTCGGCTTGTTCCTACATCAGCCGGCGGTCGCGGAGGTGCGCTGAGCATGCAACGGATAGTGCGGTTGCTGCGTGATACGCTGCGTCAACAACGAGATACCTACGTGACGACGTTCTTCGACCTGTATGGACTGCCGTCGGACTTTCCCGGACCCGCGGTCTCCCCGGCTGATCCCCTGGAGCATGCAGCGGCCATCGAGACGGCACTGCATGCGGAAGTGGTGTGCGCGGCGAGATGCCGCCCCGATCGGTTCCTGCCGCACATTCAGCCGTACGAGTTCGAGGCGCTGCTGTTCTCGGATACCTCGCACTTCGCGCGGGAGCGGCCGGAGTGGGAACAACCGGCCGAGGAGCTTGCCGCGGCCCGGCGTGCAGCCGCCAGCCCGGAACACATCAACGATGGCCCGGACACCCATCCGTCGGCGCGGCTGAGGCAACTCCGCGGCTACCACAAGGTCCGCGACGGTACGGCCGTTGCAGAGCGCATAGGGTTGGACCGCATTCGCAGGGAGTGTGCCCATTTCGGCGAGTGGCTCACCCGCCTGGAATCCCTGCCGGTGCTGGAGTAGTCGATGCCGATCGTGACGGAGTCGATGGTGGAGGATGCGGCGCTCGATTGGTTTCGGGCGCTCGGCTACCACGTCCAGGGCGGCCCGGACATGTCGCCGGGACCGGATTCGCTCTACTACCCACTGCGCGAGAGCCACGCGGACGCGGTGCTGACGAGCGCCGTGCGTGGCTCACTGCGCCGGCTCAACTCCGATCTGCCCGAGGAGGCGCTGGACGATGCAGTGCGCAGGCTGACGCGCCCGGAGGGTGCGACGCTGGAGGCGCGCAATCGCTCCTTCCACCGCATGGTGGTGGACGGGGTGAACGTCGAGTACCGGGACGCGGACGGCGCCGTGCGCGGCGCCCAGGCGAGCGTGGTCGACTTCGATGACCCGGACGCCAACACGTGGTCGGCTATCAACCAGTTCACGGTCTCAGAGAACGGCAACACGCGCCGTCCCGACATCGTGGTGTTCGTCAACGGGCTGCCGCTGGCCGTGATCGAGCTCAAGAACCCGGCCGACCAGAACGCGACCGTGTGGTCGGCGTTCCATCAGTTGCAGACCTACAAGGCGGAGTTGCCGTCGCTGTTCGCCTGCAATGCGGTGCTCGCAGTGTCGGACGGCATTCAGGCGCGGCTCGGCACGCTCTCCGCCGGCCGGGAGTGGTTCAAGCCGTGGCGGACCATCGGTGGCCAGGAGCTGGCGCCGGCCTTCTACACGGAGTTGCAGGTGGCGATCGAGGGCGTCTTCGAGAAGCGCCGCTTCCTGTCGCTGCTGCGCGACTTCATCGTATTCGAGGACGGCGGCGGCGCGCTCGTCAAGAAGATGGCCGGCTATCACCAGTTCCACGCAGTGGAGGCGGCGGTCGGCGAGACCCTGCGCGCGGCGGCGCTGCAGGAGCAAGCGCAGCGGGTCGCCGAGACGGGCGGACGGTACGAGGCGGGCAGACAGCCGGGCGGCGATCCCGGCGACCGGCGGATCGGCGTCGTCTGGCACACGCAGGGCTCGGGGAAGAGCCTGACCATGGCCTTCTACGCCGGGCGGATCATCCGCGAGCGGGCGATGGCCAACCCGACGGTGGTGGTGCTGACCGACCGCAACGACCTCGACGACCAGCTCTTCGGCACCTTCGCGCGCTGCCACGATCTGTTGCGTCAGCCGCCGGTGCAGGCGGCAAGCCGGGCGGACCTGCGCGCCAAGCTCGCCGTCGACGTGGGCGGCGTCGTGTTCACCACCATCCAGAAGTTCTTTCCGGAGGAGAAGGGCGACCGCCACCCGCTGCTCTCGGACCGGCGCAACATCGTCGTCATCGCCGACGAGGCGCACCGCAGCCAGTACGACTTCCTGGACGGCTATGCGCGCCACATGCGCGACGCGCTGCCCAACGCCTCGTTCATCGGCTTCACCGGCACGCCGATCGAGCTTCAGGACGCCAACACCCGCGCCGTGTTCGGGGACTACATCAGCGTCTACGACATCCAGCGCGCGGTCGAGGACCGGGCGACGGTGCCGATCTACTACGAGAGCCGGCTCGCAAAGCTGACGCTCGACGAGCGCGAGCGGCCTCAGATCGACCCGGGCTTCGAGGAAGCGACCGAGGGAGAGGAGGTCGACCGCAAGGAGAAGCTCAAGACCAAGTGGGCGCAGCTCGAAGCGGTCGTCGGCGCCGAGAAGCGCCTGAAGCTCGTCGCCGGAGACCTCGTCGCTCACTTCGCCCAACGCCTCGAAGCCATGGACGGCAAGGCGATGGTCGTCTGCATGAGCCGGCGCATCTGCATCGATCTCTATCGCGAGCTCACGCGCCTGCGCCCGGAGTGGCATGACGAGGACGACGCCAAGGGACGGCTGAAGGTGGTCATGACCGGCTCCGCCTCCGATCCGCTCGACTGGCAGCCGCACATCCGCAACAAGCCCCGCCGGGAGGCGCTGGCGAAGCGGTTCCGCGACCCGTCGGACCCGCTGCAGGTCGTGCTGGTCCGCGACATGTGGCTCACCGGGTTCGATGCGCCGAGCCTCCACACGATGTACGTCGACAAGCCGATGCGAGGCCACGGCCTGATGCAGGCGATCGCGCGCGTCAACCGGGTGTTCCGGGACAAGCCGGGCGGCCTGGTCGTCGACTACCTCGGGCTCGCGCACGAGCTCAAGCGCGCGCTCGCCACCTATACCGAGAGCGGCGGCACCGGGCAGACCGCGCTGAATCAGGCCGAGGCGGTGGCCGTGATGCTGGAGAAGTACGAGATCTGCTGCGGCTTGTTCCACGGCTTCGACCGCTCCAAGTGGACGGCCGGAACCCCGCAGGAGCGCCTGGGGCTGCTGCCGGCTGCGCAGGAGCACATCCTGGCTCAGGAGAACGGCAAGGAGCGATGCGTGCAGGCCGTGCGGGACCTGTCGCGAGCCTTCGCGCTCGCCGTACCGCACGACGACGCGATGCGCATCCGAGACGACGTGGCGTTCTTCCAGGCCGTCCAGTCCGTGCTCAGCAAGCGAGCCACCGCCGAGGCGCGGCCCGAAGAAGAGCTGGAGCATGCCGTACGCCAGATCGTGTCGCGGGCGGTGGCTTCGGAGGGCGTGATCGACATCTTCGCCGCCGCCGGCCTGGAGAAGCCGGACATCTCGATCCTGTCGGACGAGTTCCTGGTCGAGGTGCGCAGCATGAAGCGGCGCAACCTGGCCGTCGAGCTGCTGCAGAAGCTGCTCAAGGGAGAGCTGGCCGCCCGCCGGCGCAAGAACGTCGTGCAGGCACGGTCGTTCGCCGAGATGCTGGAGGAGACCCTGCGCCGCTACCAGAACAGGGCCGTCGAGGCCGCGCAGGTGATCGAGGAGCTGATCGAGCTTGCCCGCGAGATGCGTGAGGCCAACGCCCGCGGCGACGAGCTCGGGCTGTCAGAGGACGAGATCGCCTTCTACGACGCGCTCGAAACCAACGACAGTGCGGTTCATGTGCTTGGCGACGACACGCTACGGGACATCGCCCGCGAACTGGTCGACACCGTCCGCGGCAACGTCACCATCGACTGGACCCTGCGCGAGAATGTCCGCGCCAACCTGCGCCGTCTGGTCAAGCGCGTCCTCCGCAAGCACGGCTACCCGCCCGACAAGCAGGAGAAGGCGACGCAAACGGTACTGGAACAAGCCGAGGTCCTCTCCGACGGCTGGGCCGCCCAATCCTGAGCCTCTTGGAGCGTTCATATTGAATTGGAGAAAGAGTCTTCCTGATGTGGCGACATGGCAACCTCTGATCGATAAAAATGATGTCCTTAGTGTCGGATTAGAGATGACGTGTCAAGCTATTCAACGCCGTATCATAAACGAGGCCACGATAGAGGAAGGATTCAACATAAGGAACTTCGACGCCGGCCCCGCGCTCGAAGACATAGTGCGTCAAGAACTCGGAAAGCTCCTTCCGGACAGATACTCTGTAGACAAGGGAGTAGTAAACGATAGTGAGGGCAGGACTACTGGGGATTGCGACGTGCTGATTACGAACCGCATCTGGGCACCCGTTGTCAAGCTTGGCGCAACTGCCGAGTCGCGCCGTGTGCACTTTCCAATAGAAGCGGTGTATTCGATAGTCGAAATAAAGAGAACTATGGGGATTGAGGAACTGGACCAAGCCATGGAGAAACTCGTGAAAGCGTCACGCCTTACGCGGCCTGAACAGAAGTATGGTCACATCACAGAGAATCAGGGCTTTCCTGGACTGGATCGGGATAAGCACATTTTGAATCCACTCTTTACCACCATCCTTGCAACCAAGATGAAATGTGGCATCCAGTTTCGAGAAATCGTCTATCGCTTCGGGGAAATCAACGCTCGTTTGGGCCGCGATCATATGATAACGGCACTCTACGTACTAGACGAGGGTGTCGCGTGGTACTCTCCGCTCGATGGCAGCTGTGGAGAAGCTACATTTATGTGGGATCGACACAAGCCAATTGGACTTAGGTTCTCCTCTCAGACGCCGCAAGGCGTGTTCTATGTGTTCTTCAGACAGCTGCTTTCGCACCTAACGCGTTCGGTGCTTGCTGTGCATGAATTGCGATATGGTTCTCAGGAACTCCCCAGGTCGGAGCAGATCGACTTCCGCGACCCGATTTACAATCGGTAAACCCAACTCAGTCATCCGGAGGTGAAGGAGATCACCGCCGCCTGCTTCGGCTGCGACGTCCGCGACCGACGGAACAGTTCCAGACCTGCGGCCCGGGTTTCTCTGCCTTCGTACAGCCAGGGATATTGGCCATCAATTCCCGCTGTCGCCAGTGCCGGCCATCGCCCGCCGCCAACCTCGGCTTTCGATCATCGCCGTACGGCGCTCGACAGACACTGCTTTCCGACCGGGCTTCTAAGCCGCTTGAGCCACCGCCGCGTCAGCCACTGGGGTCGGCGTGACTATCTCTCTGACCGGCAGCTCCTTGAGTTGAGCTACCCTGCTCGACCTGGAGGCGCTCCTGCTCGTCGAGTCCGGCTCGGGTCGTTCGGTAGTTCTGCTCTAGATTGAGCCAGAACGCTGCCGGGATTCCGAGAACTTTCTCCAGGCGGAAAGCCGTGCCATCGGTGATCGCCTTGCTCCCGTGGATGATCTCGTCTACCACCTGCACGGGTCGTCCGAGACGCGCAGCCAGCTCCGTCTGGCTCATACCACGGGCGGCGATCTCGTCGGCCAGCGTCTCTCCCGGCGGGATGGCCAGATCCGAGTGGAGCTCGGCGCGGTCGTCAGTTGTCATGGTGGTTGCTCACCTCCTCCCAGAGTCGCATTCATAGTAAGGTGGCTGAGGCGCAAGTACGATTGGTAGTGAAGATCACAACGAAGCGACAGGTGACCTTTCCTGCGGCAGTGTTGGACGCGCTGGGTGTGGGGCCGGGCGACCGGCCCGAGCAGGAAGGCCCCGAGGGCTTGCTGCTCGGGCCGCGGCGCGTCGACTTCGATAAGCCTGGCGCCGTTGCGGGACGAGATCCGGCGCGATCCCGGTCCGTTCGACCTGGAGGATTTCAGGAATCAGCCGCATGACCCCGCGCTTCGGGATTGATCCTTCGATCCTTGTGAGGCTCCTGGCCGGCAAGCCGGAGCAGTGATGAGCGACATCTCGGGCGAGCGGATCACGCGGATCGAGCGGGTCGGGGTGCACAGCCCGCGGCCGCGCGACGTCGGCTTCAATTCGCGCAAGGGTGCGCACGGGATGGTCGTGGACGACCCGGTGGTGCGAGTGCACACCGCGAGCGGCGCGGTGGGCGTCGGCTGGTCGCGGCTGGAGCGGGCGGAGGCCGAGTCTCTGGTGGGACGCCGTTCTGGGGAGCTGTTCCGGCTGCCGGACGGCTCTCTGGCGGATGGCGCGGTGATCGACCTGCCGCTGTGGGACCTCGCCGCCAAGCTGCAGGGAGTGCCGCTGTACGGGCTGCTGGGTGCCCGCGGCAGCCGCGCGGTCGAGCTCTACGACGGCTCCATCTACATCGACGACCTGGGCGCCGACGATGCGCAGGCGCAGGGGATCTTTCGCGAAGAGGTGCGCACCGGGCATCGCTACGGGTACCGGAACTTCAAGATCAAGGTCGGGCGCGGCGCGCGCTGGATGCCGACCGCGGCCGGGCTGGAGCGCGACCTGCTGGTGATACACACGGTGCGCGAGGCGGCCGGGCCCGACGCGAAGATCATGGTGGACGCCAACAACGGCGGCACCCTCAACAGCACCAAGGACACCCTGGACGCGTGCGCCGATGCCGGCATCTACTGGTTCGAGGAGCCGTTCGCGGAGGATCCCGAGCTCAACGCCGACCTGCGCCGGTTCATCCGCGAGCGCGGCTACCCGACCCTGGTGGCCGACGGCGAGTCCGGCCCGCCGCCGCCGAGCTTCTTCGCCATGGTGGAGGCGGGAGACATCGACGTGGTGCAGCACGACTTCCGGGCCGAGGGGCTCTCCTGGTGGAAAGCGACCGCCGCGCGCATCGAGCCGTGGGGGGCGCGCTGCGCTCCGCACTGCTGGGGATCGATCGTCGAACGCTACGCGCACGCCCACTTCGCGGCGTCGGTGCCCAACTTCGCCCTGCTGGAGGCGGCGCCCGCCGACACCCAGGGGCTGCTGCTGGACGGCTGGGTGCAGCGCGACGGGAAGCTGCTGGTGCCGGACACGCCCGGCACCGGCTTCGACCTGGAGCCGGAGCTGATCGAGCGCGGCGTGCGCGCCGACGACGGGTACCGCGTGGAGGTCCGGGCATGAAGATCCTGGTCACGGGCTCCAACGGGCGCATCGGCGCCAACTTGGTGCGGCGGCTGCTGCAACAAGGCCACCGGATACGCGGCTTCGTGTTTCCCGTGGACGCCAGCCGGGCGCACAAGCTGGACGGCATCGCGGACGTCGAGCTGGTGGAGGGCGACCTGCGCGACTACGCCGCCGTGGAGCGGGCGGTGCGGGGCGTCGACGCCGTGTACCACATCGCCGCCGCCTTCGCCTCGCCGCACGACCACGTCGAGTACCTGCAGATCAACGGGCTGGGGACCCTGCACGTGCTGGAGGCGATCCGTGCCCACGCGCCGGGGCTGCATCGCCTGGTGTACGCCTGCACGGAGGCGGTGTACTGGCGCACGGAGGATGACGGCCGCCTGTTCGAGCGCCCGATCCGGGAGGACGAGGTCAGCCCCCGCATCAAGATGCCCTACTTCCTGACCAAGTGGATCGGCGAGGAGCTGTGCATGAACTACCACCACCAGTACGGGGTGCCGGCCGTCGTGTGCCGTTTCACCACGGTGCTGGAGCCGAGCGAGCTGCTCGACGCGGAGGGCATGCCCCGGAACTGGAGCGTGGCCAACGCCCGCCGGGAGCTGCAGGGGCTGTCCGATCCGTCGCCGGCGGCGCGGGAGGCCCTGCGGCAGCTCGACGCGGCGTGGCGGGAAGGCACGCGCCTGATGGTCAGCCGCTGTCCCGACGGGCGCTCGTTCAAGCAGGAGTGGGCGGACGTGCGCGACATCGCCAAGGGGCTGGCGCTGGCGCTGGATGCCGAGGCCGCGGTGGGCGAGGCGTTCACCCTGGGCGGCCTGCTCACCGTGTGGGAGGAACTGGTTCCGGCGCTGGCCGAACGACTGGGCACCGGCTATGCCGACGTACGCATGCCGTCCCCGAACTACTTCGAGTTCGACCACACCAAGGTGCGCGAGCTCCTGGGCTACGCCCCCGACCACGACTTCTGGAACACACTGGACGCGGCGCTGGCCATCCGCGCCGGCCGCCAGACCGACGTGGTCCCCACCGGTGTCCGATACGGCGCCGCCGCCTCGTAGCCGGGCTACTCGGAGAGGGGCCGGGCCAGGCGGAAGCCGAGGTTGTTGTTGCGGAAGTAGGTGGCGTACCAGAAGCGGTTGGCCGTGCGGACGTAGCTCGGCTTGCCGTACCAGGAGCCGCTGCGCATCGCGCGATTGCCGCAGTCGCCCCGATGCCAGGCGCTCCCGTCCGAAGGGGCACCGACGTAGGTCGACTGCCAGCAGTCCTCCATCCACTCACGGACGTTGCCTGACATGTCGTACAGCCCGAGGTGACGCCCGCCGACGCGGCGGGAACGGCATTCCCCGACACGAAGGTCGGCTCGCAACTCGGACGCGAGTCCACGGAGTGAGGCCGTCGCCCCGTTCATCCGGCGGCCGGGAGCCACTCCGGTCACTCCGACACGACAGGGTCCGCCGCGTGGATCGTCAGGCGCAACTCGTCGCCGAACAAGCGGTATTCCGGTCCCTTTCCGGAGAGTCGCAGGCTCCGCGCCAGAATGACCGGCACGCCGTTACCTCGGCGATCCATCAATGTCGTTCGAAGGGTTTCGAGGCCGGCGATCCCCGAAGGAACAGGGCATCTGGCCAGTAGACTTGCCAGCGTTTCGTTGCGACTTGCCTGCCGGTAAGCCAAGTCCTCGACCGTGAGGGTGTTTGCCAGCGCGCCCGGCGAGGACAACTCTATTCGGTCGGAGAACAGGTGTAGACGTATTCGGCTCCCGTACATCGCATAGTCGCGATGAGCGACGGCATTGACGACAGCCTCGAACACGGCGGTCATGTCGTACTGCGGGTGATCCACGCGGCCGAGGACCTTTCTGGCGCGTACTTGCTGGTTGCGGGCCACGAAGCGACACGCGGCGGTCACCTGCACATCGAGAGGTCCGGTGATGTCAGCGGCATCGATCTGGTACCAAGGCGATTCCAAGGCTTCCGGCACCGTGCGGCCACGGTAGGCCACCGCCTGGATGTAGGCGTGAGGAATCCAGCGCTCCGGTTGCGGCGCGCCAAGGAGCACGCCCGTGACCGTCGGACGTAGATCGTCGCCGGTGGGCGCTACCATACCCAGCTTGCGCGCAAGAATCTCCAGATCCTCCTCAACCTCGGGTAAGTGGAAACGTCTGATCAGGGCGGTATCCAGATCCGCGAATGAGGCAGCCTCGACCCGCTGTTCATCGAATCGAATGAGCCGCGCTTGGCTTCGCTGCTGGAACAACCGGGCGAGGTACTCTGGTGACATGGGGCGTTTGGTGCTGCCGACGCGATGCAGGTACCCTCCGGGGCTTCGATGCACAAACAAGCTGCGAGGTACGTCGATCTTGATGACAGCCACATCCTCGCCGGTCGTAGCGGGCAGCCAGAGGCGCTCGATGATGGGAGCCACCGGTGGGTCGATGGAGTCCTGGCACAACTCGTGGGCGAAGCGCTCCGCCGTATCGAGCCGATCAAGGGCAATGCCGACGACTTCACGGGTCCTGTCCTCCACGCCCAGCACAAAGACGCCTCCGCGGCTGTTGGCAAACG
Organism: Spirochaetia bacterium; assembly: GCA_964291595.2. Classification (GTDB taxonomy): domain Bacteria; phylum Spirochaetota; class Spirochaetia; order SZUA-6; family Bin103; genus CATQHW01. Next base: position 634,553 of record OZ219914.1, read on the forward strand.
CGGCGATCTCGTTCGCAAGTGATTCCCGCCGAGGTTCGGTGACGTGCGTTCCCGAAAAGCGAGCCTCCTTGTACTCCAGAAACGTGTCTTCGCCCAGCCGTATCTTGTCCAGCAATTCCTTCTGGCTATCGAACATCAGCCGGCTCCAGTCCGAGCCGTCGGTAGCGAAGATCGAAAGCCTCGCGACCGCCCTCCATCACCCGGCAGACTTCCGCCCGCATCGCGTCGTGCTGCAGCGATCCTTTCTGCCTGATGAAGCACTGATTCCGAAAGTCGAGCACGTGCAGCATCTCGGCATCGCCGTTTACGACCACGTTCGCGTTGTGGGTCACGATGATGATCTGACGCTTGAGTTTCTGCTCCCGAATCTGGCGCACGATCAGGTCGTAGATGAGCTGATTGTCCAGGTCGTCCTCCGGCTGATCCAGCACCAGCGGTTCCTCGCCGTGTGCCAACAGGAAGGCGAGCATCGCCGCCGATCGCTGGCCGGCGGACGCCTGACCGATGGGTTGAAAGTTGTCGCCGTCCCCTGAGCGGCTGTATTCGACGTTCAGTCCATCCTCAGGGAACCATGCCAGCACCCGGTCGATCAACTCTGGAGTGCGCTCGGACTCTCGCTTGAGATAGTTGTTGAAGTGCCCGCCGAAGTGCTCAGCACCGGCGCACGTATCAACGATGCGTTTCTTGAGATGCGAAATCCGGGCTTCGATCTCCGCGCACCTCGCGGCAGGTTCCGTGGGCACGTTGGCAAACAGCCGAGCTACGACACCAGTCGGCGCACGGCCATCGCCGGTGACGAGGATGTCATCTCGGAATCTGTCATCTGGAACGTTCAGAGCCAGACGCAGGGATCGTTCGACAGCCTGCGGATCATCGCCGTAGGTCCGAATCTGGATGGACACGAATTCATTGTGCCTCAGGGCAGTTGTCAGGAACTCCTCACGAGCCTTGCTCACGGCGCGCCTGGTCTCCAGGACTCGCTCCAGACGCGCACTCGCATCAGCCGTGAGCCGCGTCCGTTCCTCCTGCATCGAGTCCAGGCGCGCCAGCTCGCCATCAAGCCGTTGGCGGTCCTGCACGAGACGGCCGTATTCGCTTGGATCACGGACTCCTTCGGTTTGCAACATGGAAACCAGTTCCGCGTAGCGTTGTTTGGCCTGCTCGACGGCCTCCTGCCATGCGCCCGCCGTCAGTGCCGTGCGCAGCTCCGCCGTGGCCCCGATGAGACCTCGGGCGGCATCACGCAGCCCCTGGGCGGCCGTTCGCATCGCGTCGGCCAGCTGAGTGATGACGGCGACCGCTTGCTGGTCCTCTTCCGCACCGGCATCGAACATCTCGGCAGGCAGGTCTTCAGGCAGGAGAGAATCGGCTTGACGTTCAAGGCCTGTGGCTGCGGATTCCGCCAGCTCGAATTGCCGGTCAACCTCTCTGCGCTGTCGGCTGCGGCGTCGGTAACACTTCAACACTTCCGCATGTCCCGCTTCCTCGAATCGCTGCAGCTTCCGCTCTACGTCCTGGCGTTCGATGAGGCAGGTCACGCGCCTCTTGAGTTTTTCGTCCAGTTCCCGAATTCGGTCTCTTGCCGTACGAAACTCCGCATGTGCCTCTTCCAGGCCTCGACGAAGGTCGCTGCCGCCGGCCGCGTCGTCGATCACCTGCAACAGCGCCTGCTGATCCTCGCCGGCAAGAGCCGCGATTTGCCCTTGGCTGAAGATTCGTATCGGGAACCTTGCGGGGGTAACGGCCTGTATCGATGAGGCACGCCATTTGCCGTCGTCCGTCTGTTCCTCGACGATCGACTCCTCATCGTCGCCCGGCCAATGTACCCGATGGCGGATCCGGTCGCGCATTACGGTGCAAGTAATCCGCGTCGTGCTCCTCAGTGCTCCCGCGTCTCGGCGGTTCGCAGGAACTCGGTTGAAGCGCTCGAAAGCCAATCGCGGCTCGCTCTGGTTCGCCAGATGTTCCAGCTCGCTCTCGCGTCGCGCGGCAAGCCTCAGTGCATGCACGACGGTAGATTTTCCGGTCCCGCGTCCGCCTACCAGCGCGTTCAGTCTTGGATTGAATGCGACCCGCTCCGGCTCTCCCCGGCCCATGTACTCCAGGTCTGCGAGTTCGACAGATTCAACGAAGTGAGTTGGCAGGGTGGTCGGCGACGGATCGTCGCAGTGGCGGATCGAGAATCTCGTTCCATCCATCAGCGCCAGCAGTAACCCCTCAAGAGACGGCACTTCCATCTTCACCCACGTATACCGGGATCCGGGGGCGTTTGCGTCGCGGAAGCTGTGGCAGTCGGAGCCGACCACCTCTGTCCACGTTGCGCCGCTCTCGTCATACAGGCGAGGCTTCGCGCGGGAGCGGTCAATGACCTCCATCGCGATAATTTCCTTGCATGAAATTACTTGTCGAACGGTGTTAGCGTCGAGTTCGGTCTTCGCTGAGCCGTCCTCGAGTTTCAGCAACCCCTTGTCACGGTCCGTGTGGGCGGGAACGGGGATGCCACCGGCCGCCAGCACCGCCTCCACTACATGGACGGGAGACTTCTGTGTTACATCGTTGCTGTCACCCTTGGTGCCGGAAAACGCCACGGCGCCAAGCAGCGTGTCGATGTCAGCGGTCGTCCTGTGGACATCGAAAATCGCCAACAGGTGAAAGCCTGCGTTGACGGAGAGCTCGACTCCCGGGAATAGATGAAGTTCTCGGAAGCTGGGAGAGTTGGAGCTCCGCATTCCTTCATAGGTGTCGCGCAGCTCGTCAATCCATGCGCCGCTGTTATGATCGGTAATCGCCACGCAGTCGATGTCTGCATCCATGAAGCGTTGCAGCCACTGCTCCGGCGTCAGACGGTGGGGACCGGCTTGCTGTCTATGCCAGTACGTGTCGCGTGAGCATGGGGTGTGGGTGTGAAGATCAAACTTCCACCATCGTGCTCCGGGGTAGGGCCAACGCCGCACGTGATCGAACGTCACGGCCGTGGGTCGCCTTGCTCGCGCGACCTGAGTTGTTCGTTTCTCACGGGATGCGCCATTCAGAGTCGGTTATGCTCATTCGAGAGCATGGGAGAGGCTATCTTTACTGAGACTCCATTACAAGGCGGGGGGACTCTGCGGTGAAGATCGCGCTGAGCGACCGGGACACGCGGCGGATCGGCTCGGACGTTCGTGCAGCGTCTGGCAATTCGACGCGCTGATAGGCCGGGTCACGACTTTCCAGCTCGCCTTCGTGAGAGTCACATGTCCATGCGACTGACGCCGGCCGGCCATCTGCGCTGGGAGCCGGATCCCGCAGCGGAGGAACCCGCGGCCGCTCTGGGTCCCGTGCTGGACGCCTTTCGGAGCGATTGGCGCGGCGCGCTCTTCACCCTGGCGGCGGAGAAGCTGCCGGCCCAGGAGGTCCCCGGCCTGCGCTACTGGCAGCAGCTTGCGGAACACTACCTGACCGGGCTCTGCCACCTGCCGGCGGACGCCGAGCAGGTGGCGGTCGAGCCGCCCGGCGACGCGCTCCTGTCCACCTGGGTCCTGAACGCTCCGCCGATGGAGGGAGGCGAGTATCTCTCGGCGGACCTCCTGCGGCGCCTGTGGGAGCAGCTCGACGCGTGGGTGCAGGACGCCGCCGCGTCCGCGGGCGGCGTGGCCGGCCTGCTGCGCGCGCGGGCGCCGCGCTGGCGGCAGGTGGGACGGGTCTGCTTCCACCTGGCCGAGAACCGGAACGACGAGGAGCGGCCGTTCGCGTTCCTGGCCACCTACGCCGCAGGCTTCGGCCCTGGGGGACGCCTCAAGCACCTGCCGTTGCGCAGCGCCCTGCAGCAGTACGCCGGGGCGAAGAACCGGGCGGCGCTGATCAACCTGCTGTCGCCGGTGGAGGAGGCGGCCAGGGCATGCGACTGGGTGCGGGGACTGGCCGACTCCGGCGATCTCTACCGCCCGCTGGCCTGGGCGCCCGAGCATGCCTATCGCTTCCTGCAGAGCGTGCCGGAGCTGGAGCGCAGCGGCCTCTCGGTACGGGTCCCCAACTGGTGGCGCAAGCGGCAGCGGCCGCAGGTGTCGGTCACGATCGGCAACGCGACGCCGCCGCGGGTGGGCGCCGACGCGGTGCTGGACTTCAGCGTCGAGGTCGCCCTGGGCGACAGCCCGTTGTCGGCCGGGGAGCTGGAGGCGCTGCGCGGCGCCGGCGACGGTCTGGTGCTGATCCGCAACCAGTGGGTGGAGGTGGACCGCGAGCGGCTGGGGCAGGCGCTCGCGCACTGGGAGGCGCTGCAGCGCCATGCCGGCGGCGACGAAATCTCGTTCATCGAGGGCATGCGCCTGCTGGCGGGCGCCTCGGCGGACCTGCGGCAGGAGGACCTGACGGAGGCCGAGCGCCCCTGGGTGCAGGTGACGGCCGGCGCCGCCCTGCGCGCGCTGCTGGACGGGCTGCGCCGGCCAGGCAGCCTGCAGCGGCGCGACTCGGCGGTCGCCGCAGCCCTGCAGGGCACGCTGCGGCCCTATCAGCGCGAGGGCCTGGCGTGGCTGCACTTCGTCACCCGGTTGGGGCTCGGCGCCTGCCTGGCCGACGACATGGGGCTGGGCAAGACCATCCAGGTGCTGGCGCTGCTGCTGTGCGCTCCTGCCGGCGGCGACGGCCGGCCGCGCAAGCCGGCGCTGCTGGTGGTGCCGGCGTCGCTGCTCGGCAACTGGCGCGCGGAGGCGGAGCGGTTCGCGCCGTCGCTGCAGCTCTGCTTCCTGCATCCGGCCGAGACCGACCGGCAGACCCTGGACGAAATCGCGGCCGCGCCGGAGGAACGCCTGGCCGACGCCGACCTGGCGATCACCACCTACACCATGCTGGTGCGCCAGACCTGGCTCGCGGAGCTCCGCTGGCGGCTGGTGATCCTGGACGAGGCGCAGGCGATCAGGAACCCGGCGACGCGCCAGAGCCGCGCAGCCAGGAAGCTGGCGGCCGGCGCCCGCATCGCCCTGACCGGCACGCCGGTGGAGAACCGGCTGGGCGACCTGTGGGCGCTGTTCGACTTCCTCAACCCCGGCCTGCTCGGCTCGCGCACGGCGTTCGGGACCTTCGTCAAGGCGCTGCAGGCGCGGCCCGAGCAGGCGTTCGCGCCGTTGCGGCGGCTGGTGAGCCCGTACATCCTGCGCCGTCTGAAGACCGACCGCCGCATCATCGCCGATCTGCCGGACAAGACCGAGACCAACCGCTACTGCCACCTGACGCGCGCGCAGGTCAGGCTCTACCAGCACGTGGTGCAGACGTTGCAGCGCTCCCTGGAGACGAGCGAGGGGATCGAGCGCCGCGGCCTGGTGCTCGGCTCGCTGCTGCGCCTCAAGCAGGTGTGCAACCATCCCAGCCAGCTCGCCGGCGACGGCGAGTACGCCCCCGCCGCCAGCGGCAAGTTCCTGCGGCTGGCGGAGCTCTGCGAGGAGTTGGCCGCACGCCAGGAGCGGGTGCTGGTCTTCACCCAGTATCGCGAGATCATCGATCCCCTCTCCGAGTACGCGGCGACCCTGTTCGGCCGCGCCGGGCTGGTGCTGCACGGCGGCACGGGAGTCGGGGAGCGGCGCGACGTCGTGGAGCGATTCCAGGCGGATGACGGCCCGCCGTTCCTGATCCTGTCGCTCAAGGCCGGCGGCACCGGCCTCAACCTGACCGGCGCGTCGCACGTCATTCACTTCGACCGCTGGTGGAATCCGGCGGTCGAGAATCAGGCCACCGACCGCGCCTTCCGCATCGGCCAGCGGCGCAACGTGCTGGTCCACAAGTTCATCACCCGCGGCACCGTCGAGGAACGGATCGACGCCATGATCGCGGACAAGCGGCAGCTTGCCGACGACGTGCTGGGGGGCGACCAGGAGGTGAACGTCACCGAGCTGTCCGACGACGAGCTGCTCGACCTGGTCCGGCTCGACGTGAACAGCGCCGCGCTATAGGTTCTGGTGGCGCCCATGGCCAAGAGGACCGAGCGCCCCGTCACGATCGAAGGCCGCACCATAGCCCGCAGCTTCTGGGGCAAGCGCTGGTGCGCGCACCTGGAGTCGTTCTCGGACTACGCCAACCGGTTGCCGCGCGGGCGCACCTACGCGCGCAGCGGCGCCATCCGGCACCTGCAGATCCGCGCCGGGCGCATCGAGGCCACGGTCAAGGGATCACGGGCCAGGCCGTATCAGGTCGACATCCGCGTGAAGCGGCTTCCGGCCGCGACCTGGAAGGCGATCCGGGAGGCATGCTCCGGGCAGATCGGCTCGATGCTGGAGCTGCTCCGGGGATCGCTCTCCGACCATGTGATGGAGGTCGTGTCCGATCCCGAGCGCGGCCTGTTCCCGAAGCCGCGGCAGATCGAGCTTGCGTGCAGTTGCCCCGACTGGGCGACCATGTGCAAGCACGTCGCCGCCGTGCTCTATGGCGTGGGCCATCGGCTCGACGACAGCCCGGAGCTGCTGTTCCGCCTGCGCGGGGTCGATCCGGCGGAGCTGATCAACGCCGAAACGGTGCTGCCCGACGGCGCGGCGGACGGCGCCGACACCCTGGCCGAGGATCGGCTCGGCGACATCTTCGGCATCGATCTCGGCGATCCCGACGCGGACGGTCAGTAGTCGACGCCGAGCTTCACGAGCGCCTCCGGCTCATCCGCGATCTTCGGATACTCCTCGGCCAGGTCGGCGAAGGGGACGACCGGCTGCACGATCTCGTCTCCTGCGAGCCGGCGGTCGTCGATCAGCCGCAGGCACGCGCGGTAGACGCGCTGCTCGTCCCAGCGCGGATGGTCGCGCGAGGGATCGCTGTTGACGCGGGAGAACACCACGTCAGGGCGGTTGAAGTGCGCTTCCGCGCCCAGGTCCAGGCCGGCCGGGTAGGGGCCGGGGTAGGACCCGCACACCACCGTGCCGCCGAACGCCACGGCGCGAAACGCCTGTTGCAGCGCCGGCACGGAGCCCGAGTACTCGATCGCGACGTCCGCGCCCGCGCCGCCGGTGGCCAGCTTGATCTCGCGGCCGGCGTCGCACGCCGACGGATCGAGCGTCCCCGTGGCGCCGGTGCGGGATGCCACGTCGCGGCGCAACGCGATCGGATCGACGGCGATCACTTCCAAGGCGCCGGCCAGGCGGGCCATCTGCACGGCGACCAGTCCGATCGCGCCCAGGCCGAACACCGCGACGCGGTCGCCCAGGCGGACGTGGCCGTCGCGCACGGCCCCCATCGCGAACACGGCCGGGTCCAGGCACAGGGCCGACTTCCAGCTCACGCCCGGCTGCAGGCGGAAGCAGCGGTCGGCTGCCAGGACGTGCGACTCCCGGAAGCTCCCGTACGCGAAGACCCGGTCGCCGATGCGGAGGCCGCTCACCGCCGTTCCCGCCTCCACCACGGTGCCCGCGAACATGTTGCCGACGCCGTACCCGGCATCGGCGCGACCCTCGCCCGTGAACAGCCTCAGATCGCGGTCGTACGATCCGCGCGGATTCGCGTAGCCCTTGAAGAACGACATCTCGGTGCCGTGCTTGGCCACCGCGTGCTCGCTCGCCACGCGCACGTCCCCGGCTTCCACCGGGGCGTCCTCGTACTCCCGCCACTCCAGTCGACCCGGCGCGACCCCGACCAGTTCCTTCGGCATGGTGCGACCTTACAGGCCGGGAGCCCGGAACGGTATCGAGGAGCAGGTTGTCGGCGACCCGATGCCATGCAGAATCGGTTACAACCGTTCAATAGCGATTAGATTAGAAGAAGCTATCGCCATTCAAAAACGATTACGATTCGGGGAGGGCGTTGACTCTGAAGACCGAGCTGTCCAACCGGGACGCGCGGCGCATCGCGCTGGCGGCCCAGGGGTTCGCGGACCGGCCGCCGGCTGGCCGTGTCGACAGCCGCCACTTCGACCGGCTGTTCGACCGGGTCAAAGTCGTGCAGCTCGACTCGGTCAACGTGGCGGTGCGCACCCACTACATGCCGGCGTTCTCCCGCCTCGGACCGTACCCGCGGGAGCGCTTCGACGCCTACGCCTACCGCAGGCGGCGGCTCTTCGAAGCGTGGGGGCACGTCGCGTCGCTGCTGCCGGTCGAGCACTTTCCGCTGCTGCGTCACCGCATGGAGGACGCGCAGTCCCGCTCCTTCGGCCGGGAGCGTCGCGCCTACGTGGAGGCTATCCGCCGGGAGGTGGCCGAACGGGGACCGCTCGCGGCTTCGGACCTGCGCGACCAGGGCCGCGGTGGCGGCGGGCCGTGGTGGGGGAGGAGCGACGGCAAGCTCGCACTGGAGTGGCTGTTCGCCACCGGCCGGCTGGCGGCATCCCGGCGCGGCAACTTCACGCGCGTCTACGACCTGTCCGAGCGGGTGATCCCGCCCGAGGTATTGGCCGCGCCGGCGCCCGTGGCGCGCGACGCGCAGCGGGAGCTCCTGCGCCTGGCCGCCCGTGCGCACGGCATCGGCGACGCCGCGGACCTCGCTGACTACTACCGCATCCGCGTGCCGCAGGCGCGGCCGCTCCTGCGGGAGCTGGTGGAGGACGGCGAGTTGCTGGAGGCGAGCGTCGAAGGATGGAGCCGGCCCGCCTTCCTGCACCGCGACGCCCGCGCTCCCCGGCGAGTCGGGGCGAGCGCGCTGCTCAGCCCGTTCGACTCGCTGATCTGGCGCCGGGAGCGCACCGAGCGCCTGTTCGGCTTCCGATACCGCATCGAGATCTACGTCCCGGAGCCGGAGCGGCAGTACGGCTACTACGTGTTCCCGTTCCTGACCGGCGACACGCTGGCGGCGCGCGTGGACCTCAAGGCGGACCGGGCGCGCGGAGCGCTGCTGGTGCGCGGCGCGTACCTGGAGGATGGTTGCGACGCCGGCGCGGTCGCCGGCGAGCTGGCCGCGAACCTGCAGGCGATGGCCGCGTGGCTTGAGCTGGGAGAGGTGATCGTCGGCAGGCGCGGCAACCTGGCGACGCCGCTGCGCCGTACCGTCGGGTAAGGGCCGGCCGCTACGAGGAGTCGCCGAAGTAGGCCAGGGCCTGCTCGAAGGCGGCGATGCCGATCTTCGAACCGATGATGCGGCCCGGCAGGTCGTCCACCCAGGGGTGGATGCCGCCGTACAGCCGCGAGATGCCGGCCTCGTCGGAGGCGTCGTAGTAGGTGGCCCACTGCAGGGTGAGCGTCTCGGTCGGCCCGGACTCGAACACCAGGAAGTCGTGCTCTGGCGCCACGAACTCGCCCAGCCCGCCGGGGAAGTACTCGCTGCCCGTGAACAGCGCCATCACCTCGGCGGCGGCGCGGCTGAAGGTGCTGTGGCCGGAGACGTAGCCGGCGAACGGCGGCGTGACGAAGGTGTCGCGCTGGTAGGGGACCCAGTCGGCGGCCAGGACCCAGCCCACGCCGCTGTACTGGGTTTCCGGGTCCTCGGGAATGCCCAGCCAGCCGTAGATCGCGACCATGCCGACGTGCTCGGCCAGGTGGGCGTGGCGCTCGCCGGCGGCGGCCGACTCCCCGGTGACCACCTCGACCAGCCCCGGGTGCAGCGGCAGGCCGTGCTCGTGGTAGGAGGGCAGGTCCGGGTCGGAGGACTGGCCGAGCCCGGCCATGTAGCGGATGGCCGTGATCGGCCGCACGTAGTCGTAGTGGCCCTTCAGGCCCCAGGCGCAGACGGCCGCGTCGTGGGTGGCGCCGTTCAGGGCCAGGTACAGCTTGAGGTCCCACTCCAGCGGGCCGAGCTCCCGGCCCTCGCCGCCCAGGCGGCGCTCCAGAAGCGGGTGGTCGGTGACGTAGTTGGCCAGCGTGTTCCAGTGGCCGGGCGGCGTCTCCGAGTCGGGGCCGTCGGCCCAGAACTCGGCGATCACCCGCGTCCAGTCGCCGCGCTTGACGACGTTGGGGGCGTACGGCTCGCCGGTGACCGGATTCACGGGGTGCCCGCGGCCGTCGTTGGCGCCCAGGCTGTTGTTGCCGAACGCGCCGGGCGAGATGTCCATCAGCACGCCGTCGTCCGGGGATAGCGTGGCGCTGTAGTGCGCGACCTGGGCGAAGGCCATCTGGTACTCGATGCTGCGGTCGCCTCCCAGGTACGGCGGCGGGCCCGGGTCGAGGTAGACGCCTTCGTCGGCCATGCCGTCGTCGGCCAGCGCGAACGGGGTGACCGCGCCCCAGTGGGAGCCGATGAAGCGCTGCACGCCGCCCGCCTGCTGGCGGCCGGCCTGGTCGATGAACATGCGCAGGGCCAGCGGCTGCCAGCGGTTGGGGTCGTGCACGACGCCGGACCCGGAGTTCGCCACCACCATCGGCCGGTTGGCGGGACGGTACTCCCACTCGAAGGCGTAGGAGCCCAGCTCGTCGGCGCCGTCGTCGTAGCCCAGGTCGACGATGCGGTTGCCGATGCGGTTGCCGAGCGCCGCCGGGCTCGGCCCTTCCCGGCCGCTGTAGTCGGGGTCGTAGCCCAGCTCCTTCATGAGGTTGTCGAAGCTGGTCAGCGACTCGTAGGCGCCGGGGGAGTCGCGGTAGCGGTTGTACAGCACGCGGTAGGCGGCGTAGCTGATCGCCTCGTGGCGGGCGGCGGCGATGTCGTCGGCCGCGGCGCGCTCGTCGACCGGCGCTTTTTCGTCGGTCAGGACCTGCCGGGCCGTGTCGTCGTAGGCGGCCCAGGCGTCCCACATGGCGACCGTGACGTGGTAGAGGTTGCGCGCGTGCACGGGCGGCCGGGCGAAGTCGTTGCGGATCGCGTGCAGCGTCGCCTCGTTCCAGCGGCGCGCCACCGAGTGCTCGGGCTCGGCGGTCACGGCGGCTGCCGTCAGGGCGAGACCGGCGCAGATGGCAAGGAGCCGGCCACATCGGCGCAGGCGAGCGAACATGGCTGAACGGATTATAGGGCCGGGGGTGCCGGGCGGCTACCGGGTCGCTGCCGTGGCTCGGCGGGTTCGGCACCTCGACGAAAGCGGGGCCGGCTGCGCTGCAGACGGCCAAGACGAGGCTACGCGAACGGCGCCGGCGGCGCCGGGGCTACCCGTGTCCGGCACGGAACGCATCGGGACGATGCGCTCCGTGCCAGAGGAGGGGCTGGGCCGTGAGCGGCGCCAGCGGCGCCGCTCACGGGGCTAGTTGCCGGAGAAGCGGTCGTAGGCGGTCTGGTAGATCGCCATCGCCTGCGGCAGGCCCAGTCGGTCGAGCTGCTTCAGGTAGTCGTCCCACTCGGCGTCGGCGGTGCCTTCGACGATCCAGCGGGCGATCGTGGACTTCACGTAGTCGCCGATCTCCGTCTCCTGGATCGACAGTTCCTCCTGCTCGTCGTCGGTGAAGGTGATGTAGGCGTAGTGCCGGTCCTGGGGCCACAGGTAGGGAGCGAACACGTTGTTGACGTAATCGTCGCGCGCCCCCTGCTCGCCGGTCCAGCGCACGTTGTCCGACGCCCGCTTGGAGATGTAGGACGGGAAGTGGTTGTGCGGGCCGTGCATGTACCACTCGGTGCCGCGCCCCACCACCGTGCGGGAGCCGTCGGAGTTCTGCTCGATCATCGGACCGCCGTAGGAAGCCTGGATGCTGAAGTCATCGTCCGCCCACGCGTCGATGAAGCGCACCATCACTTCCGGCAGCTCGAACTTGGTGAAGATCGTCATCGCGTTCTTCTGCAGGCGCACCGGCTGCGAGCGGAAGCGCTGCGTCCCGTCGGGGCCTGCCACCGGCGGCAGCGGGTCGTACCACTCCTCGACCGGCGACACGATGAAGTAGGAGCCCCACATGCCCGTGATCGGCGGCACGGAGCGAGACTTCGCCAGGTAGTCGTCCCAGGCGTCGGTGAACACCTCTTCCGGGATCAGGTCCTCGGCGAACAGGCGGTGCATGTAGTTGACCACGTCCTTGAGCTTGGGATCGGCGGCGCCGAACTCCACCACTCCGTCGTTCACGGACAGGTAGCGCTGCGCGCCGGAGCCCTGGCCCTTCATCCACAGGCCGAAGGCGTTGTAGATCTCGAACTCGCCGCCCACCCACGAGTGGAAGCGGAAGTACCAGGGGATGCCGTCCTTGGGCAGCGTGCCGGAGTCGATGCCGGTGCGGAACGCCTTCAGCGTCTCGTACAGCTCCTCGGTCGTCTGCGGCATCTCCAGTCCCATCGTGTTCAGCCAGTCGACGTTGATGGCCTGGATGTCGCGGATGCCGAAGTCGTTGAGGATCTCGCGGTAGTACGGGAGGCTGTAGAACTTGCCGTCCGGCATGGTGATGGCGTTGCGGATCACCGGCCGTTCCTCGAAGCCCTTCTGCCAGTTGGGCGCGTACTCCTCGATCAGGTCGTTCAGCGGCCACACGTCGCCGGCCTGGGCGGCGTCCCACAGCAGCCGGTCCAGCACGCCGGCCACGAAGATCACGTCGGGAAACTCGCGGCTGGCGAACAGCAGGTTGGTCTTCTCCCGGACCTGCGCCTGCGGCACCTCTTCGAAGACGATGTCGACGTTGGTGCGCTCCTGCATCTCCACGAGCAGGGTCTGCTCGTCGAACGCCGACGTCACGTGGCCGGGCCGCTGGATCAGCGCGTGCACGGTCACCGTCTGGTCGACGATCGGGTAGCCGCCCTCGTTGAAGCCGACGGCCTCAAGCCGCCCTTCCGCGGAAGCGGTCTCTTCGGTGCCTTCGGCCCACGCGGCCCCGGCAGCGATCACGATGGCTGCCGCCACGGCAGCCCAGCGTTTGTTCAACATGAACAACTCCTTGGGAAAGTGGTTTCTCTTCGCCGGCGCATGCCGGCGTGCACTGTTTCCTCGCGTTCGCGTCCCCGTCAGCCCTTGATCGCTCCGATCATCACGCCGCGCACGTAGTGCTTCTGCACGAAGGGATAGAGCAGCAGGACCGGCACGCTGGCGACGATGATCATCCCGTACTTGATCGACTCGGCCAGCATCATCGCCGCCATCGCGTTCTCGTCGTCGATCTCCAGCTCTTCGGTGAACGTGTTCTGGATCAATATATCACGCAGGATCAACTGCAGCGGGAACCGCTCGCGCTCGCGCAGGTAGATCAGTCCGTGGAAGAACCCGTTCCAGTGGCCGACCGCGTAGAACACCATCAGCACGGCGACGATCGCCCCGGACAGCGGCAGCACCACGGAGCGGAAGAAGCGCAGGTCGCTGCAGCCGTCGATCACGGCGGCGTCCAGCAGCTCCTGCGGGATGGTGTTCATGAAGAAGGTGCGGGCGATGATGATGTTGAACACCGAGACCGTCAGGTGCAGGGCGCTGCCGCCGGCCGGCAGGATCATGATCCAGAACGAGTTGTAGAGGCCGAGGTTGCGGATCAAGAGGAAGGTGGGGATCAGGCCGCCGGAGAAGAACATGGTGAAGGTGAGGTAGATCATGAACGCGTTGCGGCCCCACAGGTCGCGGCGCGACAGGGCGTAGGCGGCGGTCAGGGTCAGGCTCAGGTTGAGGGCCGTCCCGACGGTCGCGTAGACCAGGCTGTTGCGGTAGCCGCGCAGCAGGTCCTCGTGCTGAACGATGCGCGCGTAGCCGTCCAGGGTGATGCCGCGCGGGAACAGCCACACCTCGCCCCGGTTGACCATGAACGGGTCGCTGATGGAGGCGACGACGACGAAGAACAGCGGGTAGGCGACCGCCAGCAGCACCAGCGACAGCAGGGCGTAGACGGCACCGTTGAGGATGCGGTCCTGGCGCCCCAGCGCGATCATCCGGATCCGCCCCGGCCTACCAGAGCCCCGATTGGCCCAGGAGCTTGGCGACACGGTTGACGGAGATCAGCAGCACGAAGTTGATCACCGTTCTGAACAGGTCGACCGCTGCGGAGAAGCTGTAGCGCGCGTCGAGCAGCCCCACCTTGTAGACGTAGGTGGGGATGATCTCGGACACCTCCAGGTTCAGTGCGTTCTGCATCAGGAACGCCTTCTCGAAGCCGACGCTCATGATCTGGCCGACGTTGAGGATGAGGAGGATGACGATGGTCGGCAGGATGCCGGGGATGTCGATGTGCCACACCCGCTGCAAGAGGCTGGCGCCGTCGACGACCGCCGCCTCGTGCTGCTCCGGGTCGATGCTCGAGAGCGCCGCCAGGTAGATGATGGTGCCCCAGCCGGCGTTCTGCCACACGCCGGAGAACACGTACAGCGTGCGGAACCACTCCCGCCGTCCCAGGAAGAACACCCGCTCCCCGCCGAGCGTGTCGAGCAGGTGGTTGGCCAGCCCGAAGTTCTTGGAGAGGAAGACGCCCAGCATGCCGACGATCACCACCGTGGAGATGAAGTGGGGGGCGTAGGTGACCATCTGCACCGTGCGCTTGAAGCGCCGTCCGGTGACCACGTTCATCATCAGCGCCAGGATGATCGGGATCGGGAACCCGACCAGCAGCTCGTAGCCCGAGAGCAGGGCCGTGTTCCGGATCAGCCGCCAGAAGCTCGGAGACTCGAAGAAGCGGATGAAGTGGCGCAGGCCGATCCACTCGCTGCCCAGCACGCCCAGGTGGGGCTTGAAGTTCTTGAACGCGATCGTGACCCCGTACATCGGCACGTACTGGAACAGGAGCACCAGCAGCACGGTGGGCACCAGCAGCAGGTAGAGCTGCCACGATCGCGCCGCGCGCGCGACGGGCGACAGGCGGTGCGCGCGCGTGGGAATCGCCGGGGCCGTACTCACGGAGGTGTCATGATCGGCGGCCCGGCCGGAGCCGTCAACGCCGCCTGCCCGTCGGCGGCTGCATAACCGGCGCCGGAGGCGCCGGGGCTACCCGTGTCCGGCGCGGAGCGCATCGGAACGATGTGGTCCGCGCCAAAGGAGGGGCTGGGCCACGGTTACGGCGCCGGAGGCGCCGCAACCGTGGGGCGGAACCCCGGCTCGCGGCTGAACAGGATGCGGTTGGAGTCGTGAAAGTTGCGCGCGCCGCGGTAGGCGGTGCGCACGACGTAGATCAGGTCGTCGCCGTCGAACCGCCAGTCCACGTACTGGAAGCCGGTCAGGCGCAGCGAGTCCGCCGGCCGCAGGCCGCTCTCGTCGACCATGAGCCGCTTCACCGTCCGCCACCGCACCAGGTCGTCGGAGGCGCACAGCCACACCTCGTTGCGCTGCCGCGGATGCTTGTTCAGCCCCTCGCCCGGCGGCTGCGTCGCCTGCCAGGTGGCGATCAGCCAGTCCGGGTCGGTCACGGCATTGGCCAGGGTCAGGTAGGTGCCGGTCACCGGGTCGCGGCGCAGCGTGAACTTGGCCTTGGCGCCGGGGAAGGCGACGAAGCCGCCCGGCCCGGCGGGTTCCGCGGGGTCGGGATTGGCGCCGGGATCGAAGCTGATCCGCTCGCCCTCGCCGTCGATCCGCACCATCGCCGCCGTGTCCTGCGCCAGCGGGCGCGCCTCGAAGGTCAGCACGTCCCAGAGCTGCCCGTCCGGAGCGGCCACCACGTTGCCCTCGCGCCAGCCGGGCTGGGTGACCGGCCCCCAGGCCGCCGGGGTCCAATCGGGCGTGAACGGCAGCTTGTTGCTCATCCGCCAGTTGGCGGCGTCCAGGAGGTCGGCGTCGGCCGGGGCGGAGATGACGCAGGCGCGGAAGCCCGTGCCCCACACGCAGGGGTCGCAGTCCTCGAACGCCTTGTAGATGCGGCCTTCGTGCTCCAGGACGGCAACCGGGGCGCAGTGGTAGTTGGGAGCCACCTTGAACGGCCCGCCGGGGAACAGCAGCCCGCTGCCGGCGTCCTTCGGATGCGTCCAGCGGAAGCCGCCGTCGTCGCTGCGGCGGATGACGATGGAGCCGTACTGCTGGGAGGTGCCCAGCAGGTAGACCGAGCCGCCGTGCACGAACAGGCTGCTCCAGTAGGCGTTCATCACGTGGGTGATGTTGCTCCAGGTGGCGCCGTCGTCCTCGGACCGGTGGACGCTGGTCAGGCTCTCCTCATCCTCGTGGTTGCGCGGGCAGCCGGGGCCGAAGTGGTCGTGGGTGACCAGGAGGGCGCCGTCGGGAAGCCGGACGATGCTGGGGCTCCCCAGGAAGGTGACGCTTCGCTCCGGCTGGTACGTGATCTGGACGGGTTTCATGCCGGGCGGCACTATAGCGCGTCGTACCGCCGGCGGGCACCACGGGTCCTTGCGTTACGATAGGCGCCGCCGTGAGGGAGACCGGTCGCATCGCACGCCTCCTGGAGCAGACCTTCGAGGGGTCGGCCTACTACGGGCCGTCGGTGCTGGGCGCCCTGGCAGGCGTCGACGCCGCGACCGCGGCGCGCAGGCCGGCGTCGGGAGCGCACAGCATCTGGGAGATCGTCGCCCACCTGACCGCGGAGCTGGACTATGCGCTCAGCGTCATCGGCGGGTCACCGGAGGCGTGGGCCGCTGGGGAAACCACGTGGCCGGCGGTCACCGACACCTCCCCCGCGGCATGGCGAACGGCGCTGGCGGAGCTGCGGCGAGCCAATCGGGCGCTGGTGCGCCGGATCGAGGGGCTCGAAGACGACGTCCTCGAGCGCCAGCCGCCCGTGGTCAGCGGCCCGCTCTACGTCACCCTGCACGGCACCATCCAGCACGGCGTCTACCACGCCGGCCAGATCGCCCTGTTGAAGAGGGAGAGCCCGCCGCCAAGCCGCTGACTCGACTGCCCTGGCTGCGGCGCACGCAGCGCTGCTACTGGCGGACTCTGAGCCGTCCGGGTTCAGCCGTGACGATCGCTCCCGCTTCAAGCTCGGGTCCATGAGCCTCGAGGACTCGGCCGCATACGGTCGCCTGCTGGCGAGCCGAAATGCCGACCAAGCGCAGAATTCCATGGTGCGGTCGTTCGTGCATGACCGCCAGTTCGCCGAAGTCCTTGTCCAGCGTCACGAGGACGCGACCCTCGTTATCGGCTCTGTTGAGAATCTCGTCATCGCCGGGGTCCTGCGGCCAATCGCCAGCCCACTCGGCGTCATGGCCAGCCGCCCTGAGCTCAACGACGGCACCACCCCAAACACACGAATCCAGGAGGAGCCTCATCCATCCCCGGAGACGAGGAGAGGTTCTACCCGCTCGCGACCGACGACGCGACGGGCGTACGCCAAGCAGGCGAGGATGTCTTCAGGCTCCAGCCACGGATAGCCCTGAAGTATGGTCTGGTGATCATCGCCCGCCGCCAGCATTCCCAATACGTGCTCGACGGCTAGACGACGGCCTCGAACAATCGGTTTGCCGCCGTAAATCCGCGGGTTGGCGGCGATTCTCTCAAGGAGCTTTGTTTCGTCCACGGTCGCTCGATCTTAGTGGCAGGACGCTAGGCGCGCTACGGCTGGTCGCGGCCCTTACCCGTCACCGGACGTAGGAGAACGATCCGCTCTTGATCCAGCGGCGTTGGGCGGGAACCTGGACGATGCGGTCCTCTTCGAGCAGGTAGGCGCTCAATGCGTTGCCGAAGACGCAGCCCGAGTCGAGCGCTACCAGCCCGGGGCGGGAGCCGTTCCCGGCCCTCGGGAATCGCTTGATGAGCAGTCCCTGCGGAGCGTCGTGGCCGTACACGATCGGCCTGCCGGGGATGACGTGGCGCTCGTCCAGATGCTCGTGCCAGCGCGGGCCGGTGATGCCGCCATCGGGCGGCCAGGTGCGGATGGTCAGGAACTGGTCGCGCGTGGTGCCGGAGAGCCCGCGCTCGGGGTCGATGCCGGCGTGCACGAGGAGGAATCCGGGCTCCTCGATGTAGAGCGGCAGCGCCGCCAGCCAGGAGATCAGCTCCTGGCCCTGCGTTGCCAGCGCGATCAGCGTCTGGTTGCGGTCGCGGTAGGCCGGCCTGGGATCGCCGCCTGCGGCGATCGCGCGGAGCTCGCCGACCAGTTCGTCATCGTGGTTGCCCATCACCATCTCCGCGCCGCTGCCGCGGATCCGCTGCCAGACGCCGAGCGGGTCGGGCCCGCGCGTGAAGGCGTCTCCGGTCAGGAGCAGGCGGTCCCGGCCGGGGACGTACTCGACCTTGGCCAATAGCGCGTCGAGCTCCGCGCAGCAGCCGTGCACGTCGCCCACGAATATCGTTCTTCCGTCGCGTCGCATCGGCGGTTGTCGTCTGGCCGATGGCCGGCGCGCCTACATTTCCGCGCGCAGCATCTCTGCCGCGCGCGTCATGTTGCCGAGCTTCTGGTAGATCTCGTCGAGCGGGATGTCGAAATAGGTGCCGGGCGAGAACCCGCAGTCGGGATGCAGCGCCGTGCGCTCCGGGCCGACGATCTTCGCGGTCTCCCGCGCGCGGGCGGCGATCTCCTCCGGGGTGTCCACCTCGAAGGTCTTCGACGCCACGCAGCCGCAGCCCACGTCCATGCGCTCGGGCAGGCCGCGCAGGAGCTCGCGGTCGTAGTCGTCGAACTGCAGCATCTCGAACATCGGCATGTCGATGTGCAGGCGCTCGAAGCCCGGCAGCATCGTGTCGTAGCGCGGCACCTGGTCCGGCCCGATGTGGCGCTTCCCGCACAGGTGCAGGGAGGTGTAGATGCCGTCGATGCCGTCGACCACGCGGTTGAGCGTGTCCACGGAGTCGAACAGCGCGTCGCGATACGCCTGCGAGTCTGGCTCCTCGGCGTGCACCCCGCCGATGCCGGTGTCGTCGAACTGCACGTAGCGGACGCCCGCGTCGCGCAGCAGTTCCACCTCGCGCCGGATGATCGGCACCATGACCTCGATGAACTCGCGCTCGGAGTAGTGCTCCGGGGACTTGACCGGGTCCCACAGGAAGCCGGCGGTCAGGTGCGGCGTGGGCAGGGCCACGCGCACCGCCTTGCTGGTGTGGCCGCGCAGCTTGGTGGCCTCCTCCGCGAACAGCCCCTCGCGGGTCGGGGCGACCGGGCCGATGACCGCGTAGCCGACGCGCGCGTCGTGCCGGAACGAGTCGAGCGGCACCTTGAACTGCTCGACGCCGGTGAGCATCTCGGCGATCACGCCGACGTAGGACTTGCGCCGCCACTCGCCGTCGGAGATGACGTCGACGCCGGCGGCTTCCTGCAGCGCGGCGACGTAGGGGATGGAGCGGTCCATCAGATCGAGCAGGTCGCCCTCGCCGGTGCCCTCCACGAGGTGGCGGTCGACCCGCTCGCGAAAGAACTTGGGCCGCGGCATGGAGCCGACCACGGTGGTCAGGAACGGTTTGTCGAGCATGGTGGGCCAGTGTAAACGCTTGCAGCCGCGGGCGCAGCGCTACCGGTACTCCGAGTTCCCGGGACTGAACCGGCGCACGCGTCGATCAGGAAGTGGCTGATTGCAAGTTAAGGTTGCAATGTGCCGGCGGTAAGGACCGTGCATGATCAAGAAGGGGTGCGCTCGGTGGCGATAACGCACGTCCTGTTCGATCTCGACGACACGCTGGTCGCCGAGGAGTCTTCGGCGGAGGCGGCGTTCCTGGCGACCTGCGAGCATGCCCGCGAGCGCTACGGCGTCGATCCGCACGCGCTCCACCGGGCCGTGCGGGAGCGGGCTCGCGAGGCGTGGTTTGCGGCCCCGACGAACGCCTATTGCCAAGCCATCGGCTTCGCCTCCCGGGAAGGACTCTGGGCGCGGCTTACCGGAGAAGACCCGAACCTGGAGGCGCTCCGGCGCTGGGCACCTGCCTACCGGCACGAGGCATGGTCGCGCGCCCTCGAAGACTTCGGCGTGCGCGATGCGGCGTTCGCCGAACGGCTGGCAGCCATCTTCCCGGCCGAGCGGCGGGCGCGCCACGTCGTGTTCCCGGACGTCGAGGGCACGCTGGCGGCGCTGCGCGGCACGCGGCGGCTGTCCATCCTTACCAATGGGACCCCCGGCCTTCAGCGCGAGAAGATCGCGGGGTCGGGTCTGGCGCACTACTTCGACGCGATCACGGTCGCCGGCGAGGTGGGAGTCGGCAAGCCGGACGGCCGCGCGTTCGCGGCTGCCCTGGAAGCGGCCGGCGCGACGCCCGCCCAGACGGTCATGGTCGGCGACAATCTGCGTCGCGATGTCCAGGGCGCGCAGCAGGCCGGCATGCGAGCGTTCTGGCTCAACCGCGATGCCCGGGAGCGCGAGCTGGACGTGACGCCGGACGCCGAGATGACCAGCCTGAGCGAGCTGCCGGCACTGCTTCGGCGGGGCTGATCGGCGGCAGGGAGCCTGCGGCTTTGCCGGGACTCTCGACTTCGACGCCGAAGCGGGGCGACGGCGGGGGGAGATCACGTCTGCCGCGGACTACGGGCTCTCGACGCTGGTTGCGACGGCGACGCGCCAGACGCCGCGGGCGTTGGGGGTGGTCCCATCGCAACCCTCGTAGGCCATGCCATAGTCCCGCTCCCGACCGTCGGACGGTAGCGGGAACACGCACATCTCGGAGGACTTGGCCCGGTCCCAGATTCCCCCGGGCGAGAGCACCGGCTCCGCATCGCGCTCCCAGGTGAGACCGTCGTCGGACAGGGCGGTCATCAGGCGCTGCCCGCCGCCCTGCCGCGCCGGCCGGTCGTTCGCGTTGGCGACGAAGTAAGTCCGGTAGCGGCCGTCCGGGAGCACGACCAGGTCGGGCGCGAAGGTGCTCGGATCCTCTGGGAAGCGCGGCCCCGGCTCAAGCTCGAACGCCATCCCGTCCGTCGAGATCGCGCTGACGATGCCGACGTCGCGCTGCGTCACGTACAGGCGCAGGCGGCCGTCGCCCAGGAAGAGGACGCGCGGCGCCATGATGTTGGCGCCCGCCACCTGCAGCCGGGCGCCCGGCTCCGGTTCCCAGTCGAGTCCGTCGTCGCTGACCGCGCTGCGGATGGAGTTCTGCACGCCCTGCGAGCCCGGGCAGCACTCGTAGTACATGCGAAGCCGTCCACTGCCGTCGGCCGCCGGGGCGACCTCGCTCGACACGACCCGGAAGTCGCCCGCGCCGCCTTCGGCCGGCGACAGGCGCACGCCCGGCTCCGGGGTCCAGGTCACCCCGTCGGCCGAGTGCGCGCTCAGGATGCGGGTGGTGGCGTTGTCGTAGTCGTTGGCGCCCGTGGGATTGCCCTCACGCGGCAGGATCTGCGTGTAGTACATCCGCCAGGTCCCGTCGGCCAGCCGCACGACCCGCGGGCTGACCGATCCGCACAGGCCGGTCCGCGCCGCCTGCCGCGGCCAGCCGGCGTTGGGAGCGGGGCGGAGGTCGTCGTCCGGCGGCGCGTCGATCGCAGGTTCCGGGCTCTTCCGCCAGGTCGTGCCGGGGTCGCGCTCCGCGGCGTGCACCGCCGGCACCGGGTCCGTGGATCGTGTCAGGTCGATCATGTTTCGCTCTCCTCCGCGTCCGAAGTGGATGACGTGGGCGATCGGGGCCCGCATCGGTGCAAGTCGATGACGCCGGCCCCACGGCGGTTTGCTGGCGGCCACATGATAGATTGAAGCCCAACCGGACGAAAGGAGCGTCGGTCATGCCGCAACTGAGGAGCGTCAGGATCGAGGGATTCCGTTCCATCAAGAAGATGGAACTGGAACTCCGGCCGATCAACGTCTGCATTGGCGCCAACGGAGCGGGGAAGAGCAATCTGATCGCGTTCTTCAAGATGATGAACGAACTGATAGGCGGGCGCCTGCAGCAGTACATCGCAACGACAGGAAGGGCGACGGGAAATCTGTACTTCGGACCCAAGCTCACGCCCCAGCTCGAAGCTCAGATGGAGTTCGCGGCTGACAAGGGAACCGCCGTCTATCGGATCCGTTCCACGCCGCAAGCGATTCCTTGATCTTCGCCGACGAGGTCCTTTCGTTCCATCAGACAGGGTACGTCACGCCCAAGCGGATAGCACTCGGAGCAGGGCATCAGGAAGGGAAGATCGTCGAAACGGAAGATCCCATGGCAAGAACGCTTCGCTACTTCCTGAATCACTGCCGCGTGTACCACTTTCACGATACGTCACTGACCGCGCGCATCCGTCAATACTGTTATGTAGAAAACAACCGGTGGCTCATGCCCGACGCCGCGAATCTTGCTGCGGTTCTCTATCGCCTGAAAACCGAACATGAGGTTGTCTATCGCCGAATCGTAAGAAACGTCACACAGGTGGCACCGTTCTTCGTGGACTTCGATCTGGAACCTGCGGGGCAGAACAGAACGGATATCATACTCAACTGGCGCCACCGGGAATCCGACCTGGTGTTCGGCCCACATCAACTGTCCGATGGGACCCTGCGCGCGATCTGCCTCATCTCGCTCTTGCAGCAACCGCAGGACGATCTGCCACTCGTGATCGTGGTCGACGAACCGGAACTCGGCTTGCACCCGGACGCCCTGGGATTGGTCGCTTCGCTGTTTCACGCCGTGAGCGACCATGCACAAGTGCTCATCAGCACACAGTCCAGCACGTTTGTCGATGCCTTCGAGCCCGAGGACATCGTGGTCGTCGAACGAGCCGGCGAAGCCACGACATTCGCGCGACCGGATGCCGAAAAGCTCCGCGAGTGGTTGGAGGACTATTCGCTCGGCGAGGTCTGGGAGAAGAACGTCATCGGTGGCGGACCGCACTGATGCCTCGGCTTCACATGTTCGTGGAAGGAACTACGGAACAGGTTTTTGCCGACACCGTCCTGAAGCCTCACTTGGCCAACCGCGACGTGTATCTGCACAAGCCGGTGTTGGTCGCACACGCAAGAAAGAAGGGGCGTATCCATCGTGGCGGCGGAAGGCGCTTCCGTTCAATGCAGGGGTCATGGGCCGAAGAGACCGCTGACCATCGCTTTATTCCTTTCATACAGTTGCATGAGTATGAAGCATGCCTGTTTTGTCGATGTGTCGAAGTTCGCCGAGTTCTTCGACTACCCGGAGCGCAGAATCGCCGAGTTGCAGCAGGTTGCCGACAGCGTCGACTCTCCGGAGTTCATCGACGATGGGCAGCACACCGCGCCATCCAAGAGGATAATGGCGCAATTCCCGACCTACGATAGTCTGAAAACATTGGTAGGCCCGCAGATGGCAGCGACCATCGGTCTGCCGGCTATCAGGTCGAAGTGCCCTCACTTCGACCGATGGCTCTGCCGATTGGAGCAGCTTGGAGCCGGCTGAACGGGAGTACCGCTGGAGTGCAGATCGGTCGGCCATGCGCAAGAATCGCGTGACGGCGCCAGCGGTGGTATCCTGCCGTTGACAGCGGCCGCAACGGGTCGGGCCGCGCAGGAGGTAGCGATGGAGTTTCGGTTTGCCGCGTGCACGGCGGGGATGGACGACGTTCCGCACGCCGAGTTGCAGCGCCTGTTCGCGCAGGCCGGGTTCGACGCCGTGGAGGTCATGCACGGCATGCTCCGGCCGCTCACCGTCGAGCAGGCGGAGGGGCTGGGCTCCGAGTACCGCGCCGCCGGGGTGCCGGTGGAGACCGTGCACCTGCCGTACGAGGGTCCGGCGTTCGACATCGCCGACTTCTACGAGAGCCGCCGGCGCAAGGCGGTCGCGCGCATCCGCCACGCCATGGAGCGCGCCGCGGCGGCCGGCGCGCAGGCGGGGATCCTCCATCCCACCACCTCGCGCGAGCCGGTGGACGCGAATGGGTTCGAGCGCTACTTCACGCAGATGGCGGTGAGCATGCGCGAGCTGCTGCGCGAGGCGGAGCGGGTGGACTTGGCGCTCGCCGTGGAGAACCTGCCGCCCGTGCCCGGCCGGCGCTACGGCTCGGTCCCCGATCACTTCCGCCGCTTCGCCCGCGAGTTCGGCCACTCTCATCTCTGCTTCTGCCTGGACACCGGCCATGCCCTGATGGCCAACGGCCACGACGGGACCATCGAGCTGATGGAGGCGATGGGCGACAGGCTGCGCGCCTTCCACCTGTCGGACACCCCCGGCGACCGCGACCTGCACCTGGCGCCCGGCCACGGTGCGGTCGACTTCCCGCGCGTGTTCGCGCAGGCGCGCGGCCTGGATCCGCTGGCCATGTGCATCGAGACCCCGCCGTTCGCGCCCGGCCCCGACTACGGGGACGACGCCTGGCGGGCCATGGTGGACGAGGTGCGGGCGCTGGCCGCGAGCGCGACCGCGCCGTGATCGGCCGCAGCCTCGCCTCGCCCGGAGATCCCGCACCGTCCTGCCGGCGGCGATGAGCGCGCAGGTGCGGACCGGCGTCGACCTGGTGGCGATCGCGTCGTTCGAGCGCTCGCTGCGCCACGGCGGCGATCCGTTCCGCCGGCGGCTGTTCCATCCCACGGAGGCCGAGAACGCGTCGCTCCGGCGCCTCGCTGGCATTTTCGCGGCCAAGGAGGCGGCCTTCAAGGCGCTGGAGCTGCCGGCCGGCCATTGGCACGTGGTCGAGGTCGCCCACCGGCCCGACGGCCGGCCGTGCCTGCGCTTCGCACCCGAGTACGACGCGTCCCGGATCGCCAGCCTGGACGTGAGCATCACCCACGACGACACGTACGCGTTCGCTTCCGTCGTGGCGCTGTTGCGGAGCGACGCATAGAGGAGGGACCGGATGGTGCAGACGATCGATCGTTTCCTGGAGGACGCGGCGCGCCGCTTCGAAGAGCGGCCGGCGCTGTCGTTCAAGCCGGGCTTCCGCTACCTGCACTGGAGCTACCGCGACGTCTGGGAGGGAGCGGGCCGCGTCGCGTCGCTGCTGCAGCGGCGCGGCGTCGCCAAGGGCGACCGCGTGATCATCTGGGGGCCGAACTCGCCGCACTGGGTGCTGGCCTACTTCGGCATGATCCGCGCCGGCGCCATCGTCGTGCCGCTGGACATGCGCTCCACCGCGGAGTTCGCCGAGCAGGTGCGCGCCAAGACCGATCCCGTGGCCGCCTTCGTGTCGCGCCTCACGCCGCCGGAGCACGAGGCGATGGGGCTGCCCGCGATCTACTTCGAGGAGCTGGAGGAGCAGAGCTACCCCTTGGGCGAGCCGCGGCCGGTCGAGCTCGCCGGCGAGGACCTGGCCGAGATCATGTTCACCTCCGGCACCACCGGCGACGCCAAGGGGGTGATGCTCACCCACCGCAACCTGCTGTCGAACCTGGAGTCGGTCCTCAAGGTCATCCCCGGCGATCCGTCGCTGCGCCTGCTGTCGCTGCTGCCGCTCAGCCACATGTTCGAGCAGATGGGCTCGCTGTTCTCGGCGTTCAGCTTCGGGGCGAACATCACCTTCGCCACCAGCCGGCAGCCGTCGGTGCTGCTGAAGCTCATGCAGGAGCGCAGGATCACGATGATGCTGCTGGTGCCGCAGGCGCTCGACCTGTTCATGAAGGGCATCGAGCGGGAGGTCGTCAACCGCGGCAAGGAGCGGGTGTGGGAGCTGTCGCAGAAGCTGGCCCGCAACCTGCCGGTGGGGCTGCGCCGCCGCGTGTTCGGCCAGATCCACGCCCGCTTCGGCGGCAGCCTGCGGACCATCGTCTCCGGCGGCGCCGCCCTGGACCGGACGCTGGGCGAGAAGTGGAACCTGATCGGCATCAACGTCCTGCAGGGCTACGGCGCCACCGAGGCGTCGCCGGTGATCAGCACCCACCCGCTGGACGATCCCCGCTTCGACTCGGTGGGCAGGCCGGTGCCGGGGGTCGACGTGCGCATCGCCGACGACGGCGAGATCCTGGTGCGCGGGCCGAACGTCACGCAGGGCTACTGGCAGGCGCCGGAGCAGACGGCGCGCGCCTTCGAGGGGGAGTGGTACAAGACCGGCGACCAGGGCTTCCTGGACGCGGAGGGCTACCTCCACATCAAGGGCCGCAAGAAGGACATGATCGTCCTGGCCGACGGCCGCAACGTCTATCCCGAGGACGTCGAGGAGGTGCTGAAGGCCGACCCGGCGGTCACCGACGCGACCGTGGTCGGGCTGGACGCCGACAGCGGACCGCAGGTGCACGCCGTCTTCCTGCTGGAGGAGCCGGAGGAGGCCGCCGCCATCGTCAGGCGCGCCAACGAGCGGTTGGGCGAGCATCAGCGGATCCGCGGCTTCACGGTGTGGCCGGAGGCGGACTTCCCGCGCACGCACACGCTCAAGGTCAAGAAGGCGGTGGTCATCGAGGCGCTGAGCGGGGGCGCGGGCGACGCCGAGGGGCCGCCGGGAGAGCGGTCCAAGGCCGCCGCGGACGGGGATCCCGGCGAGCGGCTGGTGCGGCTGGTGTCCGAGGTGAGCGGCGTCCCGCAGGAGCAGCTCCTGCCGGAGAAGAGCCTGGGGGGCGACCTCGACCTCGACTCCCTCAAGCGCGTCGAGTTGCTGTCCGTGATCGAGCAGGAGCTGGGGGTCTACATCGACGAGTCGCTGGTGGGCTCCAATACCACCTTCGGGGAGCTGCTCCGGCTGTTGCGCTCGCAGGAGGAAGCGAAGGCGGCGCTGCCGCCGTTCTACACGTGGCCGCTGTCGATCTGGTTCGCGGCCGTGCGCGAGGTGGTGTTCCGGCTGGTGCTCACGCCCGTGCTCAGCTTCGTCTACCGGGTCCGGGTACAGGGCCGCGAGCACCTGCGCGACCTGTCCGGCGCCGTGCTGTTCGCGGCCAACCACAACGCCATCCGCATGGACAGCCTGGTGCTGATCAAGGCCACGCCGCGGCGCTGGCGGCGCCAGCTCGCCTTTGCCGCCGCCGCGGAGATCACCTTCGGCAACCGCTGGCGCGGGATCCTGGCCGCGCTGGTCGCCAACGCCTTTCCGCTCTCGCGGGAGAGCGCCGTCCGCGCCAGCCTGGAGCACATGGGCCGGCTGATGGACGAAGGCTGGAGCGTCGTGCTCTTTCCCGAGGGCGAGCAGCGGCTCGGCCAGCCGATGCTGCCGTTCCAGAGCGGCACCGGCATGCTCGGCGTCGAGTCGCGCACCCCGGTCGTCCCCGTGCACATCGTCAGGGAGCGCTCACGCGGGGTCCTGCCCGGATCGTGGCGCGCGCGCGTGTCGGTGCGCTTCGGCGCTCCGCTGACCTTTCCGCCGGGCACCTCGTACATCGACGCCACGCAGGCCATCGAGGACGCGGTCAAGGCGCTCTGACTCGGGAGAACACTGGGCCTACGGCCCGATGGCGAACGACGTCCCCATCCTTGCGGCGGAGCGGCACGAGCACGAGCTATTGAACGGGTCTTCAGGATTTCGTGTGGTCGAGGCTGAGGCAGGTGCGACCGCGGGGGCCTCGCGTTCGATCCTCCGGGGCGGTACCGTTCAGCCGTGCGGCGCGTGCCGATGACGGTGATGGGCTCCACATAACAATCGGAGATTTCCGGGATCGGCGCCGCCGCCCTGCGCAAAGGGCATGATGTGGTCTATCTCGATCATGTACCGTGAGTTGCAGCGGCGTCCGATCTGCCGGTCGAGGTAGCTGCAGCGGCCCCCGTCCCGCCGCCACACCTGTCGTTTCACCGCCGCCGGAATCGCGCGGCCCGCAGCGCACGGCTTCGGCGCCGGAGTGGCGGTGCCGGCCGGCTTCGTTCTTGCAGCGGCTGGGCGGTCGGTCGTTTTCTTCCGGGTCGGCGAGGGCGTGGAGGTCGGCGTCGGGTGCGGCGTCCCCTCCGGCGTCGGAGGGGCGTCGGCGGGGATCGCCGCACTCTGCACGGTAACGGCGTGACCGGGTTCCGGGGCGGCCCGCTCCTTCGCTGCCGGAGCGGGCCGGGATTCGTCCTGTGCCGCCCGGCTGACGGTGCGCGCGCGGCGCGGCGGCCGGCTCGGGTCGTGGCGGTCGAGCGCCTCCCGCACGATGCGGCCGACGAGCTGCCCCACGGTCATACGGGGTCCACGTGGGAGAGCAACCCGCGCAGGTGCTCCAGTCCCTGCTGGCAGTCGGCGTCGATGACCGCCTTCAGCTCGTAGCGACCGTCGCCGAGCGGGCGCACGCGGTCGGCCGGCGGAGTCAGCTCCGGATCCAGGTCGGCGAGCATCCGGCGGACCTGCCGGGCGCTCTTGCCGGCGGCGTCCTCGACCAGCTTACGCCTTCCTGCGGCATCGAGCATCAGCGGCGGCGCGGCATCCGCCACCGGATCGTCAGCCGACGCGACCTCAGCCGGCGCTGATCCGAGCGCACCGCCCCCCAGCGCCAGCGCCTCCGTCGGCGCTGAGCCCGGCACGTCAGCCCCGGCCGCTGCCCCCGGCGCCGGAGGACCCGACTGTGCGCTCGACGCGATGCCGGCGATCGACCCGCGCCGCCGCTGTCGGTCGAACGCCCACTGCAGCTCCGCGGCGGCGCTCAGCGTCAGCGAGCCGTCGCGCAGCCGCTCGCGCGCGCCCGGCTGATCGGCGCACAGCCGCACGGCGCCAATACGCCGCCCGGCGGCAGCGTCGCTGTAGCCGAGCTCGCGCACCGCGTAGTCGAACAGGCTGGAGCAGCCGCGCCGCAGAAAGAGCCCGCGGGCCTCGATCTCGGCCAGGTGGTCGATGATGGCGCCCTGCAGGTGGCGTTCGTGGCGGACCAGTGTGCTGGTCTGACGCAGCAGCGCGCGGTCGGACAGGACACCGATGGTGGAGGTGACGACGAGGCCGGCGGCGGTGGCAGGAGCGGTGGTACTCATGGAGTTAATGTAATACTGGATTTGATATAAACCCTTTGGTCGAGTCCGCGACCGGCAACGGATTCGCGCTCAGCGGGCGCTGAAAGGGGTGCGGGGCGGCCGAACGAGCATCCGAGCTTCCGGGAGGCCGGAAGGGGCCTGAACATGCGGTGATGTGCCACCTCGCAGGCGCCCAAACCCGTCAAGACCCTGGAGCAAGAATCCTCGATTCTTTTTTCGCGACGCGCCCGCTGCCGGGCCGATGCCGGCAGCCTGAGGGACCGGTCGACCTCGCCGCCACCGATCTCATGGCCCTCTTGGCCACTCGAAGCCAGGAAGAGCGAATCAATCGAGGCAGGAGTGCATGAACCGCTTGTCAACGGAGAACCGGGCGCTGATTCCCTGCGGTGCCTGGTCGAAGGGATGAGCGTCCGACGCGCTCCGCGCGCCGTCCACTCGGACGGTGGCAGTACTCAATCCCGTTCCAGGGCCAGGAGACGTCGCTTGCGCCACAGGCCGCCGCCGTAGCCGGTGAGGGTGCCGCCGGCGCCGATCACCCGGTGGCAGGGGACGATGATGGAGATGGGGTTGGCGCCGACCGCCTGGCCAACCGGCCGGGCGGCCCGCGGCCGGCCGATCGCCGCCGCTACCTGGCCGTAGCTCCACGTCTCTCCATAGGGGATGCGCAGCAGCGTCTCCCAGACCTGCCGCTGCATGTCGGTGCCGGCCGGCAACAGGGGCAGGTCGAAGCGCCGCCTGCGGCCGGCGAAGTACTCCCGGAGCTGGGCCTCGGCGTCCGCGATGGGAGCCGGCCTTCCGGGGACGAGCGTCGCCTGCATGCGCCGGCGCGTCCGGCGCAGTTGCGCCTCCAGGCGGGCCGGATCGCTGAACTCGGCCAGGCACAGCGTGCCGTCCGCGGCGCCGAGCAGCATCGCGCCGAGCGGAGTCTCCATCGGCGCCACCGCCAGCAGCCTGGCGTCTCCGGCCGTGCCGGGCGACGCGCCGATCAGGTTGCGGACGGCATCGTTGAAGCCGCTGAGCGATTCGTAGCCGTGGTCGAAGGCCGTGTCGGTCACGGGTGCTCCCCGCTGCAGGGTGCCGACGGCTGCCGCCAGCCGCCGGTCGCGCGCGTACTCATGGAACGTCTTCCCGAAGCGCCGCCGAAACCACCGCCGCACCGCCTCCGGACGGAATCCGGCGGCAGCCAGATCGGCGTCGGTCCAGCGGCGGCGGGGGTCGCGCTCCAGCTCGGCCAGCAACTGGTCCAGCCAGACCGGCGCGGTCCCGTTGGTCTCGAGCGGCCGGCAGCGCAGACAGGGCCGGTATCCGGAGGCGAGCGCCTCGTCGGCGGACGCGAAGAACTCGACGTTGTCCGGACGTGGCCTGCGGGCCGGACAGGAGGCGCGGCAGAAGATGCCGGTCGTCCGCACGGCGGCGACGAAGGCACCGTCGTAGCTGCCGTCCCGGCCGGCAAACGCCGCGAGCATCTCCTGGTACGGCGGAGTCGTGGGAGCCATGAGCCAACCGTAATCGCGGGGGAGCATCGCGGCCACCGCAGAATGAACAGTAAATCGGGTGCGCTATCGTAGGCGTCATGGCCGATGCACTTCCGTTCCGGACCGCGCCGGTCCCCTTTCCGGTGGGCACCGAGTATTACCGCGCGCCGATGCCGCCGCAGGAGTTCTGGGACCGGGACTTCGCGGCGATCCGCGCCGCCGGTCTGCGCATCGTGCGCACCTTCTCCTACTGGAACTGGATGGAGCCGGCGCCCGGCCGCTTCGAGCTGGACGACTTCGACCGCTTCTTCGAGCTGGCCGCCCGCCACGACCTGCTGGTCTGGTTCGACCTGACGCTGGCCACGCACGGGGCGTGCCCGGACTGGCTGCTGCGCGAGCATCCCGACATCCGCCAGGTGCGGCCCGACGGGACGCCCCTGCATCCCGACTCCACCAACGCCATGCCGCAGGGGAGGATGATCCACTGCTACGACCATCCGAAGTGGCGGGAGTACGGCGAGCGGCTGCTGCGCACGGTGGTGGGACGCTACCGCGACCGTGAGAACCTGCTGATCTGGGGCGTCTGGGACGGCGCGTCGTTTCCGACGACCGACGGACCGGTCTGTCCGTGCTACTGCGCGAGCACGCTGGCCCGCTACGCCGCGTGGCTGAGGCGCCGCTACACGCTGGGGCAGCTCAACGAGCGGCTGCACCGCCGCTACCGCTGCTGGGAGGACGTGGCGCCGCCGCGCAGCTCCCGCAACGTGGTGGAGATGCTGCTCTACCGGCAGTTCCACGTCGAGAACCTGGCCGAGGCGCTGCGCTGGCAGGTGCAGGTGATCCGTGAGCTGGACGACCGCCACGAGCTGCGCGCGCACGGCGCGAACATGCCGCGGCCCTTCGACCAGGCCTGCGCGGCCGAGGTGGACAGTTGGGGCATGTCCATGCCCTCCAACGAGTTGCTCACCGGCCCCGATCCCCTGCGGATCGCCGACCGCTGCTTCAGCTTCGACTGGTCGCGCGCCATCGGCCGCGGCGGCCGCTGGTGGAACGAGGAGATCTACGCCGGCATGAGCCCGGCCGGCGTCACCTGGAAGCCGCAGTCGCACCCCGCGGAGGTGACCTCGCTCCTGTGGCTGAGCCTCATCCACGGCGCCGCCGGGGCGATGTTCTGGCAGTACACGCCGGAGTACCTGAGCTTCGAGGCGCCGGGCTACTGCCTGACCGCGCCGGACCGGGCGCCGACCGGACGCCTGCGGGCCGTGCGCCGTGCGCTCGCGGACATCGACCGCATCGCCGATCACCTGCCGCTGCAGGTTCCGCGGCCGGAAGTGGCGATCCTCTACAGCGGTGCGAGCTCGGAGATCTTCCTCTACAACGGCGAGCAGCAGAGCTACCTCGACGGTCTGCTGGGTCTGTACCGCACGCTGTGGGCGCACGGCATCCCGGCCGACGTGATCACCAGCGGGCACGACTGGTCGCCGTACCGCGTGGTCTGGCTGCCGAACACGGCGCTGCTGGACGCGGCGACGGTCGACCGGGTCGCCGGAGCCGTGACGGACCAGTCGGGTCCGTGCGTGATGGCGGACGGCAACCTGGGCTCCTACGCCGAGAACGGCCGCTTCAGCTACGCGCCGCCGGAGGGACTGGCCGAGCTGCTGGGCGTGCGCGTCGCCGACTACGACCGATTCACGCCGGGACGCGCCGGCAGCGGCGTCCTGACGGGCGCGTTCGGGCACCTGGCCGTCCCGGAGCCGGTCGGCCACGCGGTCGTGGAGCCGGCCGGGGACAGCCGCGTGCTGGCCAGGCTGGACGGCGCGGTCGTCGGCGTGGAGCGCGCGGACCGCCGCCTGGCGTGGCTCGCCCTGTCGCCGGCGACCGCGTTCGGCGGAACGGCGCCGGCATCCCTCGTGCTGCCGCTGCTCGCCGGCCGCGGGGTGCGCCCGCCGGTCGCAGTCACAGGCGATCGCATCGTGCCGCTGCGACGGCGTTCGCGCACGGGCCGCGACCTTCTGTTCCTGCTCAATCCGTCCCTGCGGCACGCCGCCGCGCGGGTCACGCCGTCGTGGCCGATCACGCGCGCCGCGGACGTGCTGGCCGAGCGGGACGCGGAGCTGGCGGTGACCGCGGGCGGCCTGGACCTGGCCTTCGGGCCGGGTTCCGTGCGGGTAGTGTCGGTCGATTGAGGTAGATGGGCCGATCGAGGGCGCCGGCCGCGGGGATGAACGGGCGGTGAACCCCGCATGAACAACGCCCGCGCCAGGTAGCCTGTCGCTCGGGGCCGGCGCTACATTCGGGTCATGACCGCCGTATCGCTCGCCGACGTACGCAAGATCTATCCGCTCGGCAAGACGGAGGTGCACGCCGTCAACGGCGTGAGCTTCGAGATCGATGAGGGGGACTTCGTCTCCATCGCCGGACCGTCCGGGTCCGGCAAGACCACGATCCTGAACATGATCGGCTGCATCGACACCCCCACCTCGGGGACCGTGCGCGTCATGGAAACCGATACCGCCGGCCTGAACGACCGCGCCGTGACCGACCTCCGCCACCAGGTGCTGGGCTTCATCTTCCAGTCGTTCAACCTGGTCCCGGTGCTGGACGTGACCGAGAACGTGGAGTTCCCGCTGCTGATCGGCCAGGCGCGGGTGCCGAAGGCGCAGCGGGCCGACTGGGTCGGCTACCTGATCGACGCCGTGGGACTGGACGAGCACCGCGACCACCGCCCCGCCGAGCTGTCCGGCGGCCAGCGCCAGCGGGTGGCGATCGCCCGCGCCCTGGCCAACAAGCCGCGCATCGTGCTGGCCGACGAGCCGACCGCCAACCTCGACTCGGAGACCAGCGAGCAGATCATCGAGCTGATGAAGCGCATGAACGCGGAGCTCGGCACGACGTTCATCTTCTCCACCCACGAGCCGGCGATCGTCGACATCGCCGACCACGTCATCCGTCTGCGCGACGGCGTGATCACCGCGGATTTCAGGACGGAAGCGGAGCCGGCGGCGTGAGCGTCGTCTGGCGCATCGCGGTCCGCAACCTGCAGGAGCACCGCGCCAAGAGCCTGATCGTCGGCACGATCATCCTGATCGGCACCTTCGTGCTGGTGGTGGGCAACTCGCTGATGGACTCGGCCGCCGCCGGCATCCGGCGGTCGTTCATCGACAACTTCACCGGCCACCTGGTGCTGGCCGGCGTCGCGGACGCGCCGGTCAGCCTGTTCGGCGTCCGCAGCACCGACTTCCTCAACAACCGCACCCCGCGCCTGGACGGCTACGAGGAGCTCCTGCAGGCGGTCGCCGACCACCCGGACGTCACCGCCTGGAGTCCGCAGGCGAGCGACGCGGCCACGGTGAACCTGGCCGGCGCAGACGGGACGTCGCTCGGGGAGTCGTTCACGCAGCTCTGGGGCATCGAGCCGGCGCGCTACCGGGAGGCGTTCCCGGACGCCGCCGAGCTGATCGCGGGGTCGTTCCTGGAACCTGACCAGGTGGGGCTGGTCCTGTCGGAGGAGGTCGCCACCGACCTCGGCGAATCGGCCGAGCGGGAGATCCGCCCCGGCGACCGCCTGCTCCTGACCGCCACCACGGACGCCGGCATCAAGGTGCGCGAGGTCCCGGTGACCGGCATCTTCCGGTTCCGCAACGCCCTGCCGCAGCTCAACTTCGTGTCGTTCGTGGACATCACGACGCTGCGCACGCTGACCGGCATGACCGTGTCGGCGCCGGCGGAGCAGATCCTGACCGAGGAGCAGGTCGCGCAGCTCGGCTCCGTGGACGAGGACGACCTGTTCGGCGGCGGTGACGCAGGCAGCCTGGTGGAGGAGGCCTCCACCGGCTCGGCCGCGCCGGTGCTGCTGGACCTGGGCGGACGCGAGGAGACCGTGGTCGACTCCGGCGCCTGGCACTTCCTGCTGCTCAAGCTGCGCCGTCCGGGCGCGGCCGAGCGCGTGACCGGGGACCTGGAGCGGCTCATCGCCGAGGGCGACCTCAACGCGCAGGTGCTGGACTGGCGCGACGCCGGCGCGCCGGTGTCGCAGCTCTCCGACGGGTTCAAGGTCGTCTTCAACGTGGTGATCATCGTCATCGCCGTGGTCGCCGTGATCATCATCATGAACACGCTGGTGATCTCGGTGACCGAGCGCATCAGCGAGATCGGCACCATGCGCGCGATCGGCGCGCGCAAGGGGTTCGTGCGGCGCATGATCGGCGCGGAGACCGTGACGGTGGCATTCGTCTTCGGCGCCGCCGGCGTCCTGCTCGGGCTGGTGCTGCTGTTCATCCTGGGCGCCACCGGCATCCCCGCCTCCAACCTGTTCCTGCGCATCCTGTTCGGGGGCGAGGTGCTCAGGCCCGAGGTCTCGCCCGGCTCGGTGGCGTTCTCGCTGGTCATGGTGGCGGCGATCGCCGTGGTCTCCAGCCTGTATCCGCTCGCGGTCGCGCTGCGCATCTCGCCGCGGCAGGCGATGGGCGTCGAGTGATGCGCAGCCTGCTCCGCATCGCCTTCCGCAACACCGGCCGCCAGAAGAAGCGCACCCTGCTGCTGGCCGGCGCGATCGCGTTCGGCGTGGTCGTGGTGACCCTGCTCAACGGGTTCACCGGCGGCGCGTCGCGCAACATCGAGCGGGTGCTCACCGACCTGATCGGCGGCCACGTGTACGTCAGCGGCACGGAGCTCACCGAATCGCGGCTGATCATCAACGTCATCCGCGACTGGGAGGGCGGGGACTCGTCGCTCGCCGACGCGGTCGCCGGGGTGGAGGGGCAGATCGCCGACCTGAACCGGCGCAGCCGCACGCTCGGGACGCTGATCTTCGGCTCCAAGCAGACCAACCAGTTCCTCGACGGCGTGGACTGGCACGGCGAGGCGAGCTTCTTTCCCAGCCTGTCGCTGACGGCCGGATCGCTGCCGGGCCCGGACGACCGCAACGCGCTGATCCTGCCGGAAGCGGCGGCCGAGCGGCTGCGCGTCGAGGTCGGCGACCAGGTCCTGGTGCGCGTCGCCACGGTCACCGGCCAGCAGAACGTCGGCGAGCTGGTGCTGGCCGCCACCATCGAGGACTCCGGGATCACGGCCTTCTCCTCGGCCTTCGTCCGCCTGGACTACATGGGCGAGCTGATCGGCACCGGCGCCGGCGAGTTCCAGGTCCTGAACCTGTACCTGCGCGACCCCCGGCAGGCGAACCGCGTGGCCGAGGTGCTGCGCGCGCGGCTGCCCACCGCTCCGGAGGAGGAGCAGGAAGAGGCCAGCGGACAGCCGCCGGGGACCCCCGGGGCGCTCGGCGCGGGCGTCAACCGGCTGGCCGACGACGAGGAGCCGTGGGAGGGCACGCGCTTCGAGATCACGACCCTGGACGACATCCTGGATCAGGTCTCGGACCTGTTCGGGGTGCTCGACATCGTCAGCCTGGTGGTGTTCCTGATCCTGCTGACGATCACGATGGTCGGGGTCGTCAACACCTTCCGGATGGTGCTGCTGGAGCGCATCCGGGAGATCGGCACCATGCGCGCCGTGGGCATGCAGGGCCGCTCCGTGCGCGGCATCTTCCTCATGGAGGCCGGCTTCATCGGCCTGATCGGCGCGCTCATCGGGCTGGTGCTGGCCGGCATCGCCATGCTGGTCCTGGGCCAGGTCACCCTGGACACCGATTCGCCGCTGCAGTTCTTTCTGAACGACGGCCGGATCACCTTCGCGGTGCCGCCCCTGTCGGTGGTCACCAACGTGGCGATCCTGCTGGTCCTGAGCCTGCTCGCCGCCTTCATTCCCGCGCGCCGCGCGGCCCGCATGGAGCCGGCGGCGGCACTGCGCAGCTCGGCCTGAGGCTGCGGCGGGACGATTCCGTGGCAACGACCGACTTCCCTGGAGGTAACACCATGTCCATCCGACGTTTCGCGATAGCGTTCCTGTTCGCTGCCGGGCTGCTCGCCGGCCCCGGCCTCTGGGCCGCCGACGTCGACGTGCCGGCGCTGCTTGCCGAGATCGACCGGCAGCGCACCTTCGGCGACCAGGACTTCACGGCGGTCATGACGATGATCTCCGAAGACCCCGAGGACGGCGTCGAGCGCATGGTGGTGCAGCAGTTCCGGCGGGACGCCGACGACGCGTTCCTGATCCTGTTCCGCGACCCGGCCGTGCAGCGCGGCCAGGGCTACCTGCGACAGGGCGACAACCTGTGGTTCTACGATCCGGAGAGCCGCAAGTTCTCGCACACGTCGCTGAAGGAGGCGTTCCAGGGCACCGACGCGCGCAACTCCGACTTCGGCGAGGTCAGCTTCGCCGAGGACTACACGGTGCGCACCCTCGAGGAGGGGACGCTGGGCAAGTACGCGGTCTGGGTGCTCGACCTGCAGGCGACCAGCGACGAGGTGACCTACCCCTTCCTGAAGGCGTGGGTCACGCGGGAGGGCAGCCTGGTGCTCAAGACCGAGGACTACAGCCTGACCGAGCGGCTGATGCGCACCTCCTACTACCCGCGCTACGCGCGGGTCGGTGACTCGGTGGTGCCGACCGAGATGATCTTCGTCGACGAGCTGGTCGAGGGGAAGAAGACCCGGATCAGCATGAGCGACCTGTCCGACGCGGCGATCCCGGACACGGTGTTCACCAAGGCGTACGTGGAGCGGGCCAACCGGTGAGCGCACTCCTGCTCGCTCTGATCCTGGTCGCAGGCGCGGCGGGCGCGCAGACGATCGACACCGACGAGGGCTCGCTGTTCGGATCGTCCGATGGGGAGGAACAAGGCGAGGAGGAGAGTCCGATCGACACCTCCGACCTGTTCGGCGGCGACGTGCTGGTCACGGAGGACGTGGCCTCAGCACGCGGCGCCCTCGCGTCCGGCCCCCCGCCGGTCGAGATCGGCGGCTCGTACCGGTTCTCGCTGACCGGAGGCGTGGCCTGGTCGTCGTTGGAGGAGCTGACCGAAGCGCCGCTGGAGCCGGAGTCGCGGGGCGTCGGCGTCGACCTGGGCGCGACCGTGTTCCTGGACGCCCGGCCGGCGGACGACTTCCGCGTGTTCGGCAAGGTCGACCTGAGCTATCCGTTCACGACGGACCAGGACGCGCAGCCGCCCCGCGGCTTCGACGACATCGTCAGCGTCCGGGAGCTGTTCTCGGACTTCACGGTCGGCGACGCGCTGTTCCTGCGCGGCGGCAAGCACACGATCGCCTGGGGCGTGGGCTACTTCTTCAGCCCGGCCGACGTCCTGAACCTCACGTCCATCGACCCGGAGGACCCGGAAGCGGAACGCGAGGGCCCGGTGTCGCTGCGCGCCAACCTGCCGATCGACTTCCACAACCTCTACCTCTACGCGATCGCCGACCCCGGCGACGACGGCATGCGGCTCGCCGCCGCGCCCAAGGCGGAGTTCGTCGTCGGCGGCACCGAGGTCGGCATCGGCGCCTTCTACCACCCCGACCGGGTGCCGCGCGCCATGCTCACGGTGAGCACCAGCCTGCTGGACTTCGACCTGTTCGGGGAGCTGGAGGCCAGCCTGGGCTCGGACCGGCGCTTCGTGGAGCCGGCCGACCGCGGCCCCGACACCCCGCACGGGCTGCGCGCGGTGCGCAACACGGACGATCCGTTCGCGGCCGCGACCGGCGGCCTGCGGTACACCTACCGGCCGGAGGAAGGCGACTGGTCGGCGACCTTCGCCGGCCAGTACCTGTGGAACGGCGAAGGCTACGAGGACGCGTCGGTCCTGCGCGACAACCGCCGCGGCGTCATGAAGCTGCTGGATGCGGGCGACCTGAGCTTCGGCGACCTGATCTACCCCGGCCGGCACTACGCGGCGGCGTCAGCCAGCGTCGGGCTCGGCCGCACCGCGGACTGGTCGATGGGCGCGTTCTGGCTCTCCAACCTGAGCGACGGCTCAGGTCGCGTGTCGCCGTCGGTGACCTTCCGGCCGGTCGACCGGCTTACTCTGCGCGCCGCCGCCTCGGTCACCTACGGCGAGGACGGCGCCGAGATGACCCCGTTCGGCAGCCGCGTCGGCGCCTCCCTCACCGCCACCCTCGGCTCAGGGAGGTTCTGACCCAGAACGGATCGTGGTGCATCGACCGCATCCGGAGCCGGAAGTGGGGCGAGCAACGGTGCGTGACATCGCCGCTCATCGACGAGTCCTGGCGTCCTGCGCCGAAGACGGTGTCGAACCACGGAAGCCTTTTTCGGGCAAGCTCAACGTGCGCCTTGGCCCGGAGTTGCACCAGCGGCTGGCGCGCTCGGCGCAGAGAGCGGCATGAGCTTGAACGGTTGGATCTGGAAAGCGCTAGAAGAGCGTGACCGGGTGACGTGACGCGTCGTGAACGAAGCCTTTCTGGCGGACCAACTCACCGCCCGGTTGGGCTCGATTCGTCCGTGAAGGAGAGGTCGCCGCCTTCGAGTAGCGACCGGGGGTGGTGAATCCGGGTTCGAAGAACCGCTCGCAGAACTCCAGCAGGTCGCGGAGATCGTCCAGGGTCGGCGCGTGTGCCGAACCGCACAGCACCGTTTCAAGGTCGTTGCCGTCGGTTCGGATACCGGGAACGAGGAGAAGGTCGGTGGTCGAGTCATCCGGGAGTCGGCGCGGGTCTTCGGAGCCGAGCCACAGCATCCGGTCCGGGTGGATGTCGTGACGCAGGAGTGGATGAATCAGGAAGTAGCGGGTGCCAAGGTCGTTGGGACGCAGGAGCGGATGACTCGGGTAATAACGGGTGTCATCGACGTTCTGTTGGAAGCGCAGTTCGGTGGTCAGGTCTTCGACGAGCTGTTGCGGGGACGCGAACGCCGAGAACGGCATCACGGCAGCCGCTGCGACGATCAGAGCGATGCGCATCTTCATCATGGCACCTCAATGCGGAGCTTACGTCTACGGCTCGGGCTCGGCGAGGAGCTCGCCTGCGTCGATGCGGGAGCGGGTGGCGGCCAGCGCACGGCGGAGCTCGTCCGGCTCGGGAAGGTAGCTGACGCCGGGGCGCAGGAAGTACAGCGCGGCGGCCGGCGCGTGGCCGACCGCCTGCTGCAGGGCGGCGGCGTAGAGGGCGACCTGGCCCAGGTAGGGGACCGCCGCCCGCTTGAGCCGGCCGGGCGTCACGTCGTCGGTCTTGAAGTCGACGAGGTGCCAGCGGCCGGAGTGCTCGTAGGCCAGGTCGATGGTGCCGTGCACGGGCGCGCCGTCCCAGTACCAGCCGAAGGGAAGCTCGAAATGGGCGCGCGTGCCGGGGCTGCGCAGGGCCTGCGCCAGCTCGCTGCCGTCGAAGCGGTCGAGCATCTCGTCCACCTCGGCTGTCGCGCGCAGCGCGGCCGGGTCGCCCGCGGTGGCGTGCAGGCGCCCGACCAGGGGCCTCAGGTCCGGGCGGGTCCCGGTGGTGAACCAGACCCGGATCGCCTCGTGCGCGAGGGTGCCCCGCACCAGTGCCAGCCCGTCCCCGTGGCCGGCGGATCCAGCGGGTCCGGCGGATCCGGCGGGCGCGGACGGCGGGCGCAGCGACGTCACCGGGGTGCTTGCGCGCAGCGGGATCACCGCCGGGCGGTCGACCAGCGGCGCGTCCACCGTCCGCTCGCCGGAGGCCGGCGGGATCGCGACCTCCGCGGGCGGACCCGTGCGCGCGATGGCTTCCAGGTCGACCGGCACCGGCTCGCGGATCTGCACCAGAGCCGGGTCCATGCCGCGCAGGGCCTCCTGGCACACCGGCAGCCAGCTCCCGTCCCGGCCGCCCTCGTCACCGCTCAGGTACAACCGATCGGCGGCGCGCGTGGCCGCGACGTAGAGCAGCCGGCGGTACTCGGCGTCCTCCTCGCGCCGATCGAGCTCGCGCAGATGGCGATACAGCCCGGGACGCCGGCGGCGTTCGTCGGCCGAGGCGGCGTCCGCTTTCAGGGTGACGGAGATGCCGTCGCCGACGCGCCAGCG
This sequence comes from Spirochaetia bacterium, assembly GCA_964291595.2. Lineage (GTDB taxonomy): Bacteria > Spirochaetota > Spirochaetia > SZUA-6 > Bin103 > CATQHW01. The sequence goes on from OZ219914.1 coordinate 674,190, forward strand.
GATGCTGTCGTGGGTTTCCGGAGCGCGGACGTGCGCTTCGGGCACGAAGACGATCGGGAACTCCAGCCCCTTGGCGCCGTGGATGGTCAGCAGCCGCACCGCGTCGGTCCGGTCGACCACCGCCAGCCCTTCGCGGTCGACCAGCTCGTCGCGCCGCCGGCGCAGATAGGTAACCGCCTCGTCGATCGAGCGGCCGGCCAGCGTGCGCAGGATCGTCACCAGCTTGCGGATGTTGGCCAGCGCCTGCTCGCCGCCGCGCAGCGGCGCCCACGCGGCCTCGAAGCCGGTCAGGGCCAGCGCGCGCTCGACGATCGCATCCGGCGGCTCCAGCGCCGCGGCATCACGCAGCTCCTTGAGCACCGCGGCGGCGTGCGTGCAGCGCCGCCGGGCGGCGCCGGCCACCCCGTCGGGTGGATGGGCGAGCACGTGCGTCCAGCTCCGATCCGCGGCGTGGCAGGCCTCAAGCGTACGGTCGTCGATCATGAACAGGGGCGAGCGCAGCGCGCCGACCAGGGCGATGTGGTCGTCCGGCTCCGAGAGCCATGCCAGCAGGTTGGTCAGGTCGCGGACCTCCTGCCGGGTGAAGAACCCGGCGCCCGCGGGCGTGACGTACGGCACGCCGTGGCCCTCCAGCGCCTGCTCGAAGACGTGCACGTTGGCCAGCCGGCGCATCAGGACCGCCACGTCACGCGGGGTCGCCGGCCGCTCGCAGCCCCGGCTTCCGTCCCACACGGTGGCGCCGCCGTCGAGCAGCGCGGCGATCTCGCGCGCCACCACGTCGGCCTCGACGCGCCGGCGGTTCGCGTCCGCGCTGCCGTCGCTGCCGGCGGGCGCCCTGGCGACCGGGATCACGGTGAGGTGGGGGCCGGCGCCCCCGGCCGGCCCGCGGCCGGACATGGGCTGCATGCGGACGCTGCCCGGACCAGCGCCGGCTACGAACACGCGTTCGAAGAGCGCATTGCACACCGACACCAACTCGTCATGGGTCCGAAAGGACTGCGTCAGGGCGCGGACCGAGCCGCCGGCGCGGCCGATCTCCGCCTCGTAGCGACTGAAGTGGGCGACGTCGCTGCCGCGGAACCGGTAGATGGACTGCTTGGCGTCGCCGACCAGGAACCGCTGCGGCCCGCCGCCGTTGCCGCCCGCAAGCAGGCGCAGCAGGCGGACCTGCGTCTCGTTCAGGTCCTGCGCCTCGTCCACCATGACGTGCCGGAGCCTCACGCGGTAGCGGGCGGCGATCTCCGGGTGGCGCTCAAGGAGGCGGATCGCCTCCAGCTCCAGGTCCAGGTAGTCGCATCCGGACAGCTCGGCCTTGCGCGTCCGGTAGCGGCGGCAGGCGTCGTGGAACACGGCCTGCAGCGCGGCGGCCACCCGCAGTGCGTCCGCTTCGAACGGCTCCCAGCGGGGCGCCTCTTCCAGGCGCTTGGCGGCTTCGCGGAGCAGCTTCAGGTTGTCCTTGACGAGCTGCACGTCCTCCCAGTTCTTCTGACTGCCCACGTTGACCTTGATCAGGGGCCGCTGTGCGGCGAGCGTCTCGGCGAGCCGGCCGGGGTCCGCGGGAAGCGGATCGCCCAGCGCGTCGAGGAGGCCACCGACCTGCTGCGCCAGCTTGTCGGCAGGCGCGGCTTCCGCGTGGGCGCGGCGCAGGTCGGCGACCAGGCGTTCCAGCTCGGGCCGCTCCGCGTCGACCGCGGCGCGCAGCGAGGCGTCGAGCACGCGGCGGACGTGGCGGGACCAGTCATCGACGGTCGAGCCGGCCAGCCTGCCGAACGCGGTCCCGACCTCGTCGCGACGCTCGATCATCCGCGGGAGCTGCTCGCTCAGCGGGAACACGTCCAGCTCCCGTATCGCCAGGGCGCGGCCGTCGTCGGCCTGCGCCGCGTCCTCCAGGGCGTCGAGGGCTGCGCCGATCCGTTCGTATTCCGCCTCGTCGTCGGGCAGGATGCGCGCCGCGGCGATCGCCCCGGCGGCCACCGGATGCTCGCGCAGCACCTGCAGGCACAGCGAATGAATGGTGCCGATCACGGCCTGATCGACGTCCCGGAGATGGCCGGCCAACTCCGGCCGGCCGCGCACCTCGCGGCGCACCCGCTCGCGCATCTCGGTCGCGGCGGCGTCGGTGAAGGTGACCGCGGCGATCTCGGGGATGCGGCAGTCGGCGAGCAGCGCGACGTAGCGCTCGACCAGCACCCGGGTCTTGCCTGAGCCGGCGCCGGCGGAGACCAGGATGTCGGCGTTGCGGTCGGCGACCACCGCCGCCTGTTCGCGGGTCAGCTCTTCCATCGGCTGAACTGGTTGACGCGGCAGACGTGCTGGAAGGCGCAGTACCAGGGACAGGGCTGCACGTTCGGGCTGACCCGGAAGTCGCCGGACTCCACCGCCGCGCGGACCTCGCCGGCGCGCGTCACGACGCCGTCGATGAGCTCGCGATCGGCGGGATCGTCCGAGTCGAGTTGCCACTGCGCGTGGCGCGCGCGCAACCAGGCGTAGCGGGCGATCACCCGCCCGGCCTGCTCCCGCTCTCGCGCCAGGTACGCGTACAGGGGAAGCTGCACCCTGATGTCGCCGTCCAGCTCCTTGCGGCTGATGGAGCCGCCGGTCTTGTAGTCCACGACCACCGCCAGCCCGGAGGCCGTGTCCAGGCGGTCGATCTTGGCTCCAACCGCGAGCGGCGGTTCCAGCGGCAGCGCGGACTCGATCGCGGTCTCGGTGCCGAGCAGCGCGGTGACCCCGTCCGCGGCGCACCGCTCGGCTTCGGCCCGCAACAGGTCCTCCAGCCGCTCCAGCGCCGGCTCGCGTTCGATCCGCCACAACCCGACCCGGCCGAACCCGTGCTCGTCCGGGGCCCGCTCCCAGATCCCCTTGCCGCTGGTATGGAGGCGTGCGACGGCGCGGTCGACCGTATCCGGCGTGAGCGGCGTGCCGGTGGCGTTCAGATCCGCGAGGGCGTCCTGCAGCATTGCGTGCATGACCGTGCCGCGCGTCGCCGCGTCGGCGGAGTCCTGCTCTTCGTCCAGCTCGCGGAGCCGGAGCGCGTAGTGCCCGAAGAACTGGAAGGCACAGGTCCGGTAACTCTCGAGTCGTGTCGCGCTCCACACGGCTCGCGCGTCGGTCAGCTCGGGACGCAGACCGGCGCCGACCGCACCCTCGAACTCGCCGGCATGGACGAACGAGCGCCGCCGCTGTTCCATCTGCGCGGCGACGCGCACGACCGCCCACGCGGGACCGGCATCCGGCCGCGCTCGGCTGCCGCGGCTCCACCCGCTGGTGCAGGCGATCGCCAGCTCCCGCCGCGAGGCGGCCTCGGCCGGCTCGGGCGCGCCGGTCTCGTCCGCCCGGTCGCCCGCGGCGTCGTCGAAATAGAGCGAGGCCGCCACCTGCCGGCCGCGCTCGTCCAGCCGCGTCCGCCAGGCGGTGAGCGCCGTGTCGGCGCGACTGCGCACGGACAGCCACAGCTCGTCCTCGGTCGGTTCGGGAGGCGGCGGCAGCTCCAGCCCGGCCGCCGCCAGCGCCTGCCGCGCATCCCGGGACAGGAGCAGCGGCGCCGAGCGTGACGCGGGGAACTCGCCTTCCACCAGGCCGCCCGCTTCCAGGTGGGCCAGCCGCAGACCCGACAGCGCGCTCATCGGCGCCAGGAGCACTCCGCCCGCTTCGCGCAGGATCGCCGCCGGCGCCTCCATGCGCGCCAGGAGACGGTCCACGAACGCCGCGAACGGCACCGGCCCCTCCTGGATGGCGTCGTCCGCGGCGGCGATGTCGTCCAGGTGCCCGCGGAGCGCATCGATCTCGGCGATGAGCCCCGGTTCGGTGCGGACGCCGGCGCGGATGAGCGGCGGCTGGCCGAACAGCGCGGCCTTCACCTGCCGCGCGTGCGCGCCGGCGGGTGCAGGCGGCGGTTCCAGGAATGCGTAGAGGTACGAGAGCACGGCAGAGAGGCCGCGTGCCTCCAGGCCGGGGAGCACAGGTCCCTGCTCGCGCTTGCTGCCGGTCCGGTCAGGCGATTCCTGTTCCTGCTTCAGCGCGAGCACCGCCAGCCGGTCCAGCGCGTCGCGCCCGGCCCAGAGATGATGCTGCCGCCCGCGGCGAGCGATGCGGGTGATTTCCCATGGGTCGAGTCCGAAGCGGCGCCGGTCGATGAAGCCGCTTCCGAGCACGGTGATCAGGTCGCGGAGCCGCCACCCCTCGGCCGGGAGGCGCAGCAGCCGCCGCACCCAGACGCCGAGCGGGCGATTGGCGAGAGGCTCGCCGGCCACGGGATCGAGCGGCAGGTCGTACTCGGCGAACACCCGCCGCGCCAGGCCGAGTACGGGACCGAGCCGGCGGAACGTCACGCCGCAGTCCGACGGCCGCAGGCGGCGGTCGTCGGTGAGCCGGCGCTTGATGGCGCGCGCCATGGCGCGCAACTCCGTCTCGCGATCGGCGGCAACGGCCCCGTGCATCGACGGGGCCGAAGGGTGCGCGGCGACCCGTTCTATCGCGGCATCAGGGAACAGCCCGCGCAGGCGGTCGTACGAGTGACGGGCGCGTTCGCCCGCGTCGGGGTCGAACGCCAGCAGCAGGTCTCGGTCGCGGGCGATCGCGGCCAGCAGGCGGAACTCGCCGCCGTGAAAGAACCGGAAGCCGTCGACGATCACCACGAACGGCAGTCCGGGCGCATCCCCGGAAGCCGCGGCCGCGGCGGGCAGCGCCGCCGGCGCAAGCCATCGGTGCCGCTCCAGGGCGCCGCGGTAGGCGCCGTAGACGGCCGCGATCGCCACGAGCTGCGGGTCGCCGGCGGCAGTCGCCGCCGCCGTGAATCGATCAGCGGAGACGTCCTCGGCCAGCAACTCCTCCACCGCCGCCCACAGGAACGGAACCGCGGCCGCTGCGCCGAGCGGCGCGAAGTGCGCGGCGGCGCCGGAGGAAATCTGCCGCTGCGTGATGCTGCCGAGCAGCTCGCGCGCGGCGCCGATGGAGGCCGTGGCCCGCCCGGTGGAGAGCCTGCGGGCCACTCCGCGGGGAGTCTCCACCTGCAGATCGAGCGCCACCCCGCACGTCGCCAGCAGCCGCCGCCGGAACTGGTCGCCGTGCCGGACGGTCGGCACCACCACCAGGGTGGCCGCGAACGGGTTCAGCCGGTAGCGCTCCGCCGCCCGCCGGAGCAGGGCCTCGGTCTTCCCGGAGCCGGCCGGCCCTACGATGAAGGTGGGGTGTGCGATGAGAGCTATCGTACCGTGCCGGGGTCAGGAGTACAGACACATGACTCTGTATCCTGGTATGAGTTCATGGCTTGAGGGGAGGAATGCGGATGGCACAGGACGCGACGCTGCACGTGCAACAGCGTCACGCGCTGGCGGCGTACGTAAGAGGCCACATCAGCATCGGCAAGCTCGCGGAAGCGCTCGGCATGCACGTCCCCGATCTCAGGCGGTGGCTCTCCGAGCACGGCATCGAGCAGAACAAGGCGGCCGACATCAGCTCCGCTTGTGAGCCAGATGCAGGAAGTCCGACGCGTCGCGGCACTCCAGGGCCGCCTGGACCAGTGCCGCGGTAGAGACGCCCTCCAGCTCGGCCAGGCAGCGGCGCAACGCGGCGGACACCGGCAGGCCACGGGTCGTGAACACCTGCAACACCGCCTCGGCCTGCGTCTCCTTGCGGCCTTCCATGCGCTCCGCGGCCAGCAGGGGGTCGTCATCCGGCCCGGTGCCCTCCGCCGCGCCCAGCGTTCGCGCCACCCGGCGCAGCGCCGCCATGGTGGCGTCCGACAGCTCGGCCTCGTTCAGTGCCCGGTGGATCTCTCGCGCCGTCCAGCCCGGAAACGCCCGGCTGCTCGGCTCGGTACGAAAGCGCCGGCCATCCAGTGCGTGAATCGTCAGGCCGGGTCGGAGGCCCGCCGGACGGCTCGACGACGCCGTGTCGGGCACCTCGACCCAGACCTCGGGAAAACCCCACGACTCGTAGAGGGCGAGCTTGCCGCGGCGCGCGTCGGTGGTGTTGTCCACCTCCAGCACCACGTCCGGCAACGCGTCGCTGCCGACCTCGATCGCGGCACCCCACGGCCGCGTCGCGCGCGGGCGCAGGTACACCGTCTGGTCGGCCTCCAGGATGCGCAGGTGATCGCCGTGGATGTCGCGCACCAGGAGGTCCGCTGCACCGAAGGTCTCGATCGGCGAGCCGCGCAGGTGGGCGATCGTCGTCAGCAGCCGTGCGAGGCGCTGCCCCGGGATCTCGTGGTAGGTGCTGATCGGCTCGCACACCATGGCGATCTCCGTGGCGGCGTCCCAGTACTCGATGCGGCCCTCGTGATCGGCGATCTCCGTTCGCGGGATGCGTAGCGGCCGGCAGCCGGGAAACTCCAATGACGCAGGCGCCGGGTGCGCGCCTGGCCTCGTGACCGTGGCAGCGCTGCGCTCAGCCATGGAGTGATGGTACCACGTGCCGGATGGGGCAGCGGCCTCGCCGCCCGGTGCGGGCATCCGCGTGGTCGCCGGCGGCGCGGGGGTGGGCTACGCTGAAGCTGCGATGGACGACACGGGACGGGAACACACCGGCCTGTTTCCGATCGAGGGGCGGCCGCCGATCATGCCGAGGGAGCAGCGCGACCGCATCGCGGAGCGGTTTCCGCCGGCGCCGGCGGCGGACGAACGCAGCCTGGCGGGCCGGCTGGCTCGCCTGAAACGGCAGGCCAACGGCCGCGAGCCGTTCGTCTTCGACGAGGTGATGGAGCTGGCCTACCGCCCCGGTCCCGGCCTGAGCTTCATCGACAACACCTTCGTCGAGCACGAAGGCCGCCTGTGGAACTTCCACATCACCGGCTCGCCCGAGGACCTGGAGAAGGCCGATCCGCGCATCCGCAAGCTCGCCTACGAGTACACGGGCTACGCGGTCGGCAGCGGCCTGTTCGACCTGGAGTACCGCGGACTGATCCTGAGCACCCCCCAGGGGGAATGGGACTGCGTCGCCACCGGCGTGCCGGTGAACATCCACCCGTACGCGGGCGGCTTCGCCTGCGTCACCACGGGCGTGGGAATGCAGGGGACGCGCTGCGGCGTCGCGTTCTCCACCGATCTGCTCGACTGGCGCTACCACGAGCGCAATCCCGTGCTGCCGCCCCCGCCATGGGCCGAGCCGTACGGCGCCTGCAAGGACAGCCACATCCTGCGCATCGGCGACACCTACCACATCTACTACATCGTCACCGCGAAGCTGGGCTACTCGGCGATCGCCCTGGCGACCACCACCGACTGGGACCGGTTCGAGCTGGCGCCGGAGCCGGTGTTCCTGTTCCCGGCCGGCCTGCGCGGCACCGGCGGCTGCGAGTCGCCGTGCGTGCTGGAGCGCGACGGCGTCTTCCACCTGTTCTTCTGCAACGGCCCCGGCACCTGGCACACGATCAGCGACCGGCCGGACCGGTTCGCCGGCACCAACGGCATCTACCTGGTCGGTCCGTTCGTCGCCGCCGAGGTCTTCCGCTTCGCCGGCCGCTGGTGGCTGTCGAGCACCCGCAAGGAAGACCTGCGCCGCAAGGACCGCCTGCGCGGCATCAGCCACCACGGCGACGTGGACGACGAGCGCCGCAACCTGGCCGGCATGTACGTCGCCGAGCTCACCTGGGACGGCGACTTCCCGGTGCTCAGCCGCCCCGACCCGATGGATGATGGCTCAGTCACAGGGTGACCGGCTCAGGCGCTGGCCCTCAGGGTCGTGGCCGATCAGCTTGAACGTGGTGACTTGGTAAGCCCGACTCCCGCCCGAGGACTGTGACGGCCGTCTGGTTGACGATCCAACGACGGACCGCCGACGACCTGTCGCAGCGACTCGGCGACTCCTTCGGGGCAACCGATGTCGACGGTCGCAACGTCAAGGATGCGTCGGGTTCCGGAGATCCTCCAGTGACGTGCAACTCCCGGCCGTTGCAACTCGGCGACTTCCTGGAGCCACGGATACACCAGAATGAGACGCGCGGCGTCGTAGGCGTGCGCGTACGCCTGCATCTGATAGATGTCGGCCGAATCGATGCTCAGCGTTCTGTCGGCAGGATCCAGTCGCTTCCACTTGGTGTCGAGCACCGTCGGGCCGTCCGGTGTCTCGACCACGATGTCCGGCTTGAGCCGGAACAGCGGCCCGTCCGGCGTATCGATCGCGCAGTGCCTTGAGTGCTGGAGGTGAACCGGCCACGGTGCGACGGCGCGTCGCACGCACCGGCCGATGAATGCCTCGAAGAGGTCGTTCATGGCGAACACCAGCGCGAAGCCCGACGCCCGTCCGCTGGCGGTGCTCTGCCAGTCCCCGGCAAGGAACATGCGGGCGAGACGATACAGGTCGTGATACGCGGTGTTGCTCCGATCCAGGCGAACCGGCTCGCGCGATGGGGCACGGGTGTCGTTCACGAACTCCAACCGAGCAGCGAGCTCGGCCAGATGCCGAGCGGTGGCTGAGGAGCGGGTGACCCCGGTCAACCTCGACACCGCCGCCTTGAGGACGCGGTTCAAGGGTGTGTCCACCGACAGCTCGTCGAAGCGGCAGGCGAGAACGTCGCACCGGACCGCAAGCCGAGTGAGTTGGCGGGTGACGTCGAGCCGCCCGCGCAGCAGCCTCAGGTCCTCGGTCCGAGTGCGGTAGCGCCGTGGCAGTCCGCGTCGCACGGAGGCGAGCAGTCGGCCGGCGAACAGGCGGATGAGGAGTTCCAGCAGATCGTGTCGCTGCGTGTGAAGTGCGGTGAGCTCGCCGTCGGCCACCCGCAGATCCAGCGCCACGGCGAGCATGCGCACCATCGCCGCCCGCACGGCGCCGTCGTCCCCCTCGATCTTGGGCAGGATTTCCAGGGTAGGGCTAGTAGGCGTTGCCAGAACGCCCACAACCTGGCCGGCCCTGACCCCGGCGGCCGTACGCGTGAGGACCGCCCCTTCCGGCAACCGGAGCCGTCGGGCTGCGCGTTCGGCGACGCGGTGCAGCCGCTCGGCGTCACCCTCCGAGAAACCGTCGTCGCTGACGCGCAGCTCTTCCCACTCGCGGATGGATCGGATTGGCCCCTGCGTCACGCCGACTCGGAGGCTTGCCGCCGGATCAGACGATCGTACGCTCCCTCCGGGAAGTCGCCACGGACGGTCCAGCGGTAGCGCTCCTCGTCGGTACCGTCGTCGAGACCCTGGAGGCGGATTCAGCGGATGCCGCTCGACGAAGTCGTCGCGGCCACCCAATACAGCGCGTACCTTCGCCCAATCCTCGTGGAAATACTCCGCCAGGAGCGGGATGATCTTGCGGCGCATCGCGTCGTCCACGTCAGCCTTGGTACGCGCGGTCATGAACCACGCATGTCCGATCAGGTGGTCGCGATCGAGGAGCCACTCCAGGCGATCGTTCATTGCGCGGAGCACGCCCCGCAGGTCGACACCGGTCGCCTCACCTGCGTCCTGCAGCAGATCGGGGTCGGGAGCCAACTCCTCGAACTGGAAGCGGCGGCGCAGCGCCGTGTCGAGGAGTGCGATGGAGCGGTCGGCGGTGTTCATGGTGCCGAGGATGTGGAGGTTCGCGGGCAAGGTGAAGGGCTCGCCGGAGTGGGGCAGGGTCACCGCAATTTCGTTCGCGGCGCCTGCGCGCTTGTCTTCCTCCAGGAGCGTGATGAGCTCACCCATCACCTTGGAGACGTTGGCGCGGTTGATCTCGTCGATGACCAGCACGTGGGGCTCTTCGCTCGCGCGAGCGCGGTCGGCGATGCGCTTGAGCACACCCGCGGTCGGGACGAGACTGAAGCCGGCGTCGCCACCGGTCCGGGGCCGCAGGCCCTCGACGAACTCTTCGTAGCCGTACGACTCGTGAAACGTGATGAACTCGACCTGCCCGTTCTTCACTAATTCCTTGTAACGGTCTCGGATAGACTCGGGCTCCGGTTCACCTGCTCCTTCACAAAGCGCTACGCAGCGGCGCGCGGTGGCATAGGTCTTGCCGGTGCCCGGCGGCCCGTAGAGAATCGCGTTCAGGGGCGTCGGCGACTCTGACTTGGTCGGAACATCGATCCACAGTTGCTCGATGTTCTTATCGTGAAAGTCGAATCGCCTGTATTCCTTTTCGAGTACACTGCGAATCTCGAAGATCGTCCTGTCGGGCTGCTTGAACTCTCCCGGAATGCGGTCCCTGAGTGCATTTGACGATCTTTTTCTTGCTCGACGAACCGAGCGGCTCCAAGGAATCTGGGAAAAGCAGATAGAGAAGTGCGTGCCGCATCGGACGATTCGGATATCCGCTCATCGTATCGTCCAACCAATCGACGAATCTCCATGGATCGGTCGCCAGATCCTGGCGATGAGGCGTGGTCTTCCAGCGTTCAAGAAGCCGCAGAAGAAACTCCAGGGGGAGATGGACCCACCAGTGGCTGTTGTGGACGCGGCCGATGCCCTGCAACGCCCGGTCGCTCAGATGTGGGTTTTCGGGTGGTTCGCTGCCCGACATATTCCAGAGTTCGTTGAAGCGGCCGCGCTTCCACGTTGTTGCCTCGACCGCCGTGGTCGTCGGGTACAGATCGATCAGCCAGACTGCCTCCGCGGCCAAGCGGAGTATCTCCGGCCGCTCGCCTTCGAGTTGTTCTTTGAGCAGCGGCCAACTCTTGTCTTCCGTCGGTGTTTTGCTCTTATCGTGCGGGCACGATGTACCGAGCGCCCGTAGGTTCTCCAGCGTCCAGAGCGCTTCGTCCCCGAACACAGAGCCGTCTGCCATGAAACACCGTCGCCGCCACGTGTCGGCGGCGGCGAGAATATCGTCGAGGTATTCGTGGTTGCGACGCTCGCCGACCCAGCGTGCCATCCTGTCCCGCCTTCGTTAAGCCCACGGCGGCTGGTCGCAGCCGCGGAAGGGGTAGTGGTCGCCGGGGCGGAAGCGGGGCCAGGGCGGGTAGGTGTTGATGCCTTCGACGGCGCTGCCGCGGCACAGGTACGCCGGGTGGTCCTCGCGCAGGATGCGCGTGGAGGTGGGGATGTAGCGCAGGGTCAGGCCGATGCGGCGCCGGTCCGAGCGGTTGGCCTCCGAGCCGTGGATGATGTAGGGGTCGTGCAGGGAGACGCCGCCGGCCGGCACGACCACGTCGACCGCGTCCGCTTCGTCCACGTCCCGTCCAGCGTCGAGCTCAGGACGTTCGGCGCGTCCTCGCTTCGACGGTGCTCGTGGAGCCGCCGGGTCCGGTGCGAGCCGGGAACGACGCGCATGCAGCCGTTCTCGGGCGTCGAGTCGTCCCCGGCCAGCCAGATGGTGATCACCTCCATCGGCTCCAGCGGCCAGTAGTTGCCGTCCTGGTGCCAGAGCACCGGCTGCCCGCTGCGCGGCGGCTTGCTGATGTAGTGGGCGGCGAACAGCGCGATGTCCGGGCCCAGGAACGGCTCGATCACGTCGATCAGCCGGGGGTCGGTGCAGAGGCGGATCCAGAACGGATCGTCCACGATCAGGCGGTGGTGGAACTGCTCGGGCCGCACGTCGGGGTGCCGGCGCTCCAGCCACTCGACGTGGCCCTGCACCTCCGCCACCAGCTCCGGGTCGATCACCTCCGGGATCACGACGTAGCCGTCCCGCTCGTACCGGTTGACGATCTCTCCTCTCGTCATGGCGCGATGGTGCGCTGCCCTCGTCACGACGCGCAACGCGGCGCCCAGCCGGGCCTGATAGACTCGGCAGGCATGTGTCGCAGCATTCGTCCGCTCCACAACTTCGCCCCGCCGGCGACCGCCGAGGAGATGCACGCGGCGGCGCTGCAGTACGTGCGCAAGATCAGCGGGACGACCAGGCCGTCGCGGGCCAACGCCGACGCCTTCGAACGTGCGGTCGGCGAGGTCGCGCTCGCCACGCGGCGGCTGCTCGACGCGCTGGTGACCACGGCGCCGCCGCGCAACCGCGAGGTCGAGGCCGCCAGGGCGCGCGAACGCGCGGCGCAGCGCTTCGGCCCGGCCGTCGCCCGCACGGCGGAACGGCACCCATGACGCCGGCCGCTCCCCCTGTCGCGGCCGCGGACCTGGAGGTGTCGGTCGACGACCTCGACCTGAAGCGCGCCGCCGCCATCTTCGACGAGCACGGCTGCCTGGTGGTGCGCGGCCTGATGCGCGCGCACGCCGGCGCCATGTACCGCGACATCATGGCCACGGTCGACGACGCGATCGCCGACCTGGATCGGGCGTGGCAGGTGCCCGAGGGCTGGGTGGTTCCGAACGGCAGCCTGTTCCTGCCGGCGCCCGATCACTACGACCGGGACAAGCAGATCATGGTGGTCGGCATCGACTACACCACCAGCGCCGCCTTCCTGGCAGCCGCCCTCGACCCCGTCGCCCTCGACGTCGTGGAGGCGATCGTCGGCCCCAACATCGAGCTGTTCGGCCAGGGGCAGTCGCTGGTCAAGGAGCCGGTCGGCGGCCACCCCAAGCACCTCCACCAGGACTCCGCCTACTTCGAGCACCGCTACCGGGGGCCGGTGGCGATCCTCAGCTACACGATCGACACCGACCTGCGCAACGGCGCCCTGCACGTGGTGCCGGGCAGCCATCGCCTGGGACAGCTCCGGCACGTCGACACCTTCTCCCACCTGGGGCTGGACGAGCACGAATGGCCGTGGGAGAAGGCGGTCCCGATCGAGGGGTCGGCCGGCGACTCGATCTTCTTCAACGTCAAGACCGTGCACGGCTCCAAGCCCAACTACGGCGATGAGCCGCGGCCGGTCTTCATCATCCGCTACCGCGACCCCGAGGACTACACGATCGTCCGCGCCACCCGCACCGAGGTGCGCGCCGAGGCGGAGAAACAGGCCGCCGAGGCCACCCGTGCGAACGATCAGCGCGGGTTGATGGTGCGCGGCTTTCGCCACACCGACTCGAAGAGCGCCGTGCAGCGCTCGTCGCCGCCCGCATGATGGCAGAGCGGCCCACCGCTTCCGAGCGGCCGACCGCCTCCGAGCGGTTCTTCTTCGATACCAACGGCTACCTGCTGCTTGAGGGCGTGCTCGACGCCGATCACGTCGGCCGGCTGCGCAGCGCTCTGGAGGAGGCCGTCGAGCGCCGCCGCGAGCTGGCGCGCGCCGGCAAACAGGTGTTCCGCGTCAACCAGGATCTGGAGAACGGCACGCGCATCTTCTACCTGCTGGCCGAGGACGACCTGTTCCTGGACATGATGGACCTGCCGGCGGTGATGCCCTACGTCACCGGGCTGCTCAACGAGAAGCCGCACTTCCACGCCTCGGACGCGTTCTGGGAGCACGGCGCCAGCGGCCACCGCGCCGGCTGGCACATCGACGGCGCCGACAACGGCTACCGCGGGCTTGGCCCCTCCATCCCGCTGCTGCAGCTCAAGGTCGCCTACTTCCTGTCGGACATGAGCACCCCCGACCAGGGCAACCTGACCGTGGTGCCGGGCTCGCACCGCGCGCGCGTGGCGCCGGACGAACGCGACCTGCAGGGGTTCGAGTCGCTGCCGGGGGCGGTGCAGCTCTGCTGCCCGCAGGGCTCCTGCGTGATGTTCCACAACGCCCTCTGGCACACGCGCGGTCCCTCGCGCCGCGCCGACGGCGAGCGGGTCATCCTCTACTACGCCTACGAGCACCCGTGGATGGCGGCGAGCCCGGAGCCCACCTCCTATCCGCCGAGCTTCTACGCGGGCCTGTCGCCCGAGCGCCGGGAGTTCTTCCACCCGGTGGTCCTGCCCAAGGACTGAGCCGGGTCATCGAGGCCGCCGATCGCATTCCGCGCCGCCCTGGGCGTGCGCCGCACGGCCAGTCGCGCCATCCTGCGACTACCAGGCGATGCGGCGAACCTGGTCGACCACGTCGAAGTGCTCCTCCCGCGCATTCGTGTCCAGAGTCACCGCCACATCTCGGGGTCGATCGGCCGGAGGTCGGGGCCGCGCAACGCTTGGTTCAGCTCCACGATGGATTTCGAAGAGACGGGCGGAAGACCCAGCGCCCAATCCGCCCATGACGAACAGTCCGGCTCTTCCTCTCTCAGGGCACGCTCCAGCGAGATCTCGATGAAGCGACTGAGTGGCTCCCCTCGAAGCGCGGCCCTGGCCTTGGCTCGACGCAGTACGTCGTCACGAACGTCGATGGTGGTCTTCATGAGCCATAGCTACGGCATTCCTGTATTCATGTCCATCGCGCCACTCGCGGATCACGCGCGCCCCCGCACAGTGTGGAACGGGGGTTGTACCGTCTGGCCATGCGGACGATATTCTCAGGCGAGCGTGCCGTCGCCGCGCCCCGCCGGTGACGGCATGGCTCGAGCACACGCTTCGGAGGAGTAGAACGTGGCAAAGAACGCCCCGACGGCCGCCGCCAAGGCCGTGCAGCAGCCGGCAGCGCCGGCCGAGCTGTTCCGCAGCAACGCCATCCCGTACGTCGCCATCGCCCTGGCGCTGGCCGGCGTCGTGCTCGGCTTCATCCTGACCCGCAACTACTTCCAGTACACGGTCGTGGGTGCGGCGTCCGGCTGCGCCATCAGCGCCTACGTGGACTGTGACCGGATCAGCGCATCGCCATTCGCGGCCGTCGGCCGCGTGCCGATCTCCGCCTTCGGGCTGGGGATGCACGCCGCGGTGCTGGCCGCGCTGGTGGCCGCGCACTTCAGCACGCGCGTCCGCCAGGGACTGGTCGGCGGCGCGGCCGTCCTGGCGCTGGCCGCGACGGCGGTGTCGGTGGTCCTGGCGGTGATCTCCTTTTTCGTCATCAGGGCGCTCTGCCTGTACTGCACGGCGCTGCAGCTCGTGAACCTGGCGCTTGCCGGAACGCTGGTGTTCGGCCTGAACGGCGGCGCCGAGCGCCTGAAGCGGGCGGTGAGGTCCATGGCCGGCCCCGCGATCGGACCCGGCGTGATGGCGGGCAGCATCGGCATCGTCGTGGCGGTGGTCGCGACCTGGGGCCTGTCCTCGGGAGCCGAACAGAAGCTTCTGGAACAGCAGATCTTCGAGGCGCGGGATTCGCAGCGCCTGGCCGACCGGTATCTGCGGTTCAGGACGTTCGACTTCGAGGCGAGCGACAGCCCGCAGCTCGGCGATCCCGAGGCGCCCATCACGCTGGTGGTCTTCGCCGACTACAACTGCCCGCACTGTCACGAGTTCGACCCCAAGATCGTCGAGGTGGCAAACGCATTCGCCGACGTGCGGCTGGTGTACAAGTTCTACCCGCTCGACGGCACCTGCAACCGGTCCATGCCGCGCGACCGCCGCAGCAGTTCCTGCGCCGCGGCGGCAGCGGCCTATGCCGCATATCAGGAAGGAAAGTTCTGGGAGTACAACGACACGCTGTTCGCGAACTTCCAGCGGTACGGGCCGAACCGGCTGGTCGACTATGCCCGGCAGGTGGGCCTGAGCGATCCGGAGCTCGCGCGCACCGCCCTGGAAGACCGCACCGTGCGCGCGAAGATCGACGCAGACATCGCCGAGGCGGACAGAGCCGGCTTGACCGGCACGCCGACGCTGTTCATCAACGGCCGCCAGTTCCTCCGCAACCGCGTGCCCCCGAACCGCGACGACATCACCATCATTCGCTCGGTCATCGCCGACCTCCGCAGCAGTTGAGGTGCGCGAGCGAGCCGACGTGGTCGCCGCGGATCTCGGCGATGCCGGCGTCGACGCGTTGCTCTGCCTGCACGGCGAGCGACTGCCGCGGACCGGCGTCCGCTATCTGAGCGGCTTCACCGGCAGTACGGCCGCGTTGCTGGTCGCACCAGGCCGGCGCGTGCTGCTCACCGACGGCCGCTACGAGGAGCAGGCCGCCGCCGAGTGCCCGGACTGGGAGGCGGAAATACTCCCGCCCGGGGGCCACCTTGCCGAGCTGATCGGCGAGTGCTGTCGTTCGCGTGGCTTCTCCCGCATCGGCTACGAGCCGGATGGCGTCACCGCGGGCATGCTGGACAAGCTCCGGGATGCCGCGAGCGCCCGCTTCGTGCCGGCCGAGGGGCTGGTGGAGAGGCGGCGCCGGCGCAAGGGGCCGGAGGAGATCGCCTCCATCGAGGCGGCCGCCCGGATCGTCGACGCCGCACTGGAGGCGACCGCCCGCCTGGCGCACGCCGGGGCGACCGAGCGCGACCTCGCGCTGGAGCTCGACTTGCAGATGCGGCGCCGCGGGTCGGAGGAGCCGGCGTTCCCGACCATCGTCGCCACCGGCCCGCGCAGCGCGCTCCCACACGCGCAGCCGACCGAGCGGCGGCTGGCCGCCGGCGACCTGGTGTGCGTCGACTGCGGCGCCACGGTCGACGGCTATCGCAGCGACCTCACCCGCGCCTGGGTGGTCGGCGAGCCCGACGCCGAACAACGCCGCGTGCACGCCGCGGTGCTGCGGGCGCACGACCGGGCGCTCGCCCTGGTGGGTCCCGGGGTCGTCAGCGACGACCTCAACGACGCCGCGCACGAAGAGCTTGCGGCCGCGGGCATCGGCGACTGGTGGCGGCACGGGGTCGGCCACGGCGTCGGCCTCGACATCCACGAGGCGCCGAGCCTGCGCGCCGGGGCCGGGAATGAGCTTGCCGCCGGCGACGTGGTGACCATCGAGCCCGGCGCCTACCGGGCGGGATGGGGCGGGATCCGCGTCGAGGACCTGGTGCTGGTGACGGAAACCGGCGCGCGCACGCTCAGCACCGCGCCGACCGCCCTGCGGGTGATCGGTTGAGGGCGATCGGCTGAGTCAGGCGATCACGATCTGGATGCGGTGCCCTGACTCCTCGTCCTGATAGTCCAGGATGTCGCACGGCTCGCCCGACCGCAGCGCCTCGCGGATGCGGTTGATGTCGACGCCGTGCTCGCCGAGCACGGCCGCATGGGGAAGATCCAGCAGCGGAAGCGCGAATCGGGCAAGCTGCAGCGGCAGCACCAGCGTGACCACGTGGCCGTCCCCGCTGGCGAGCGCGATGCGCACCTGCACGTCATCGGTGGCGGCCGTCTCCGCAGGTGTCTCCGGGTGCTCTTCGGCCGCCTCCTGCTCCGGCTGATCCTGCTGCCCTTCCTGCTCTTCGCCGCCGAGCGCCATGATCAGCTTCGAGCCCTCGTCCGCGGAGATCGTGCCCTGCTCCACCATCCGCAGCACCTGCTGCCGCTCTTCGCTCAACGCCATCAGTCACCCCCTTCGATCAATGTAGCGCGCACGCGCCGGCTCGCCAAACCCCGGATTCTCCGCATCCCGACCTCAGCGGATCGGCGCTGCGCGCGACGGTGTCCACTCTGCCATCGGGGTATCACGCGTGATACGGTAGCGCATGGCACAGGCTACGGTCAGAGAGCTTCGCAACCACGGTCGAGCGGTCATCGACCGCGTGTTGGCGGGGGAACGCCTCACGATCACCCGCTCAGGACGGCCGGTCGCCGAATTGCGGCCACTCGGTCGGCGCGGCCCGGACGGCGCCACGTTGCTGGCCCGATGGAAACGGGTTCCGCGTGTCGACGTGGACGACTTCCGCCGTGACCTCGACGCCGTGTTGGATCCGTCACTATGAGCCCGAGCGAGCCTCCCGGCCGTGGCGTGCTCGACACCAACACGGTGATCCTGCTTCCCAGGCTGAGCGATGCGCGGCAGCTCCCAGGCGAGGCGGCCATCAGCGCCGTCACGCTCGCGGAACTGTCGGTGGGCCCGCTGGTGGCACGGACCGACCGCGACCGGGTAGCCCGGCAGGCGCAGGTTCAGCAGGCCGAGGCCGACTTCGATGCGATCCCGTTCGATGCCCCTGCCGCCAGAGCGTTCGGCAAGGTGGCGGCAGACCTGCGGACCGCCGGGCGGAAGCCTTCCGCTCGCGCGTACGACGCGCTCATAGCAGCGACCGCGATTGCCAACGATCTGCCCCTGTACACGATCAATCCCGCCGACTACGAAGGCATCACGTCGCTGCGTGTGTTCCCGGTCACCCACCCGGACGCGGGTTCCTGAGCCGATCGAGACAGCTCGACTCGTTCTTGTGAAACGACACCGAGGACTCCTGGTCACGGATCTGGACGGCACCCTGCTCGGCGGCGACCGCCGGCTGCGCGACTGCGACCGGGCCGCGCTCGCCCGGCTGGGGCGAGAGGGGTGCCTGCGGGCCATCGCCACGGGGCGGCATCTGCAGTCGTTCGGGATGGTGGCAGGGGAGCGTTTCCCGGTCGACTACGTGGTGGTCTCTTCGGGGGCGGGGATCTACGACGCACGCTACGGCCGGCTGATCCGTTCGCGCTCGCTTACCCGCACGGAGACGGAGACGGCGGTCCGGGCTCTGGACGCACTCGACCTCGACTTCATGGTGCACCGGCCGATCCCGGACAACCATCACTTCCAGTACCGGTGGTCGGGCCGTCCGAACGTCGACTTCGTAGGGCGCATGGGGAGGTATCGAGCGTTCGCGACGCCGCTCGACGGGCAGTTCGGGCCGAGCGCGCAGTTGCTGGCCGTCGTGCCGGCCGACCGATCGAAGCCGTCGTGGGAGGACGTCGCCCGCCTGCTGCCGGATCTCACCGTGATCAGGACCACCTCGCCGTTGGATCATCGCTCGACCTGGATCGAGGTGTTCCCGCGGGAGGTGTCGAAGAGCCAGGCGGCGACGTGGCTGGCAGCCAGGCACGGCATCCGGCGCGGCGACGTCTGCGCGGTCGGCAACGACTACAACGATCGCGACCTGCTGGAGTGGGCCGGGACCAGCTACGTGGTGTCGAACGCACCGCCGGAGTTGCGCGCCCGCCACGACGTGGTCGCCGCCGGCGGCCACTGCGGCGTCGCCGAGGCGATCGGGCGGTGGCGTCGTCGGTGACAGTCGCGGCTGTCACCTTGGAGGATCTACGGGATTGGTTCGGACTCAGCCGCTCTTGCAAGAACGAGTGTCTCCGGACTTGACGAGCGTAGAGATCGGTACGCAATGATCGGAGCAAGGCAGGCTGTGCGGTGACCAACAGAACCTCTCTCCAGCATCTTCACATTGCAGGCTTCAGGTCCCTCGCGGATATCGAGATCAGAGACATGCCCGGCGTCTCCGTACTGATCGGCGCTAACGGCGCGGGCAAGTCCAACCTGATCCGCTTCTTCGAGATGGTGAGCTGGATGCTGAAGTCTCGCGCGATGGAGGAGTTCATCACGCGGCAGGGCGGAGCCGACGACCAGTTGTTTCGCGGCAGCGGTATCACCCCGCGTATGGAAGCAGCGCTGACGATGCGCACGGCCGCGGGTCGAAACGAGTATCGATTTGCACTTGCGCATGCTCACCCGGACCGGCTCATGTTCGTCGATGAAGCGTTCCGTTTCAGTCGAGAAATGATCGGCGGCGAGCAGGATTGGGTTCACCTCGGCAGCGGCCATACCGAAGCGAGGATACTGGAGTCCGCCCAGCGCGAGGGTCCGATCGGCCGGACGGCGGGGGTGATCGTGTCTCTGTTGCGCAGTTGTGCCGTCTATCAGTTCCACGACACCTCCCACGAATCTCGCTTCAAGAAGAGATGGGATGCGGCTGACAATGCTCAGCTACGATCGCACGGCGGGAATCTGGCTGCGGTTCTGCTGAAACTCGAACGAGAAGACATACGGCGCTACGAAACGATCTGCACTCACATAGGCCGGGTTCTGCCGGTTTTCGCTCGCTTCGAGATCGAGGAGACCAACGGCACGGTCCTGCTGAGATGGAGAGCCAAGGGCACCGACCGGACGTACGGAGCACATCTCACCTCCGATGGGTCGTTGCGGCTCTTCGCTCTCGTCACGTTGCTGAGCCTTCACGCGGAGATGCTGCCCGACGTGCTGCTGCTGGACGAACCCGAGCTGGGACTGCATCCGGCGGCGATCGGCTTGATCGCCGGCATGGTCAAGCAGCGGTCGGTGGACCGGCAGATCATCGTGGCGACGCAGTCACCCCGGTTCGTGGACTCGTTCGACGTGGACGAGATCATCGTGCTGGATCTCCGCGATGGGCGAACCGTATGCCGCAAGCTCGACCCTGAGGAGTACCAAGTCTGGCTCGACGAGTTCGCGCCCGGGGAGCTGTGGGAGAAGAACCTCGTCGGCGGCCGCCCGTGATCCGTTTGGCGATCGTCGTGGAAGGACCGACGGAAGAAGAGTTCGTGAACACCGTGCTCGCCTCGCATCTGCGGACACATGGAGTTGAGCCGACGCCGGTTCTGGTCGGCGGCAGGGGCGGCAACGTTACGGTAGAGGGTGTTGCAGCGGACATGGCTCGTCTGTTCTGGGGCTTCGACCGCGTGACGTCCCTGGTCGATTTCTACGGATTCCGCGACAGGGACCGCTCGTCGCTGGAAGACCTGGCACGACGTGTACACGACGAAGTCGACCGCAAGATAAACCGGAGTTACGATCAATCACAGGTGTTTCCGTATGTGCAACGTTACGAGTTCGAGGGGCTGCTGTTTTCCGACGTAGCGGTGTTCGGCGACTTGGTGGACGCCCCGACGGACCTGGTAGTGAAGCTGAGCGCGATCAGGTCGAAGTTCGAGACTCCCGAAGACATCAATGATGGCAAGGAAACCCATCCAGGCAGGCGCATCGAAGAACTGATGCCGAGCTACCAGAAGCGGGTCGACGGTCCCGTTCTGGCCGGCAAGATGGGTCTACCGGCAATTCGGGCCGAGTGCCCTCGGTTCGATGAATGGGTCAGGCACCTGGAGTCGCTGGATGATGAATGAAGTGGTCCGCCAGACGATGGACGAGTGCCGTGGACGCCGCGCAGACGAGCGCAGACGGGACGTGCTGGGGGCGGCAGCCGGTCTCTGGGCAGACCGAATCGACCTCGCGACGTTGGACGACGCGCGCGCATCGATGAATAGAGCTACAATCGAGCCGGCCCGGAGCCGAGAAACGAAGAGAGGCAGGTAACAAGAGATGGCTCCACGATCGAGCTGGAAAGCGTTCCTGAAGCTGAGCTTGGTGTCCGTGCCGGTGCGCGGATTCACGGCGAGCAAATCGGGCGGCGACATCCGGCTGAACCAGTTGCACAAGGATTGCAACACCCGCGTCAAGTACCAGAAGGTCTGTCCCGAGCACGGCGAGCTGGCTTCCGATCAGATCGTCAAGGGCTACGAGCACAGCAAGGGCGAGTACGTCATCATCGAGGACGACGAGCTGGAGAAGCTGCGCACGCAGAGCGACCACTCGATCAACATCGAGGGGTTCATCCCGCCCGACGCGGTGGACCCGGTGTATCACGCGGGCCGCACCTACTACCTGGTCCCCGACGGCACGCCGGGGCAGAAGCCGTACGCGCTGCTGCACCGCGGCATGCAGGAGAACGGCGTGCACGCTCTGGCGCAGGTGGTGATCAGCGGGCGCGAGCAGCTCGTGCTGCTGCGGCCGATCGGCGACCTGCTCGGGCTGACGGTGCTCCATCACCATGCCAAGGTGCAGTCCTCGGAGTCGCTGCGCGAAGAGGTGGTCGACGTGGAGGTCACCGACGAGGAGCTGACGCTGGCCAACACCCTCATCGGCGCCTCCCGGATGCAGGACTTCGACCTGGCCTCCTACGACGACCGCTACCACACCAAGCTGACCGAGCTGATCCGCATGAAGGTGGAGGGGCAGGAGGTGGTCCAGGCCGAGGACGCGGAGGAGCCGAAGATCATCAACCTCATGGACGCCCTCAAGAAGAGCGTCGCCGAGGCGCAGAAGGCCGGCGCGACCGCCGAGTCCCCGGCCGCCGCCGAGTCCCCGGCCGCCGCAGAGTCGCCGAAGAGGGAAGTTTCGCCGAAGAAGATGGCGCCGAGCGCGGGAGCGCGCCACCCGGCGGCGAAGAAGAAGGCGGTGTAGGCATCTGCCGGACCTGCCGCGTCTCATCGCTCCGATGCTGGCCACCAGCGGCAGTCCGTTCGATTCCGCGGATCACCTGTTCGAGCTCAAGTGGGACGGGTTCCGCACCATGGCGCACGTCGAGCACGGCTCGCTGCGGCTGATCAGCCGCGGCGGCCGCGACGTGACCGCCCAATACCCGGAGCTCGCTCCCCTGGCCGCGCTGCCCGACGGCAGCGTGGTCGACGGCGAGATCGTCGCCCTGGACGCCGACGGCGTGCCCGACTTCGAGTCCCTGCAGCCGCGCGATCAGGCACGCGGTACGCGGCGCGCCGAGGCACTGGCGGCGCGGCAGCCGGTCGGGTTCATCGCCTTCGATCTGCTCTACCGGGACTTCCAGCCGGCCATGGCGGCCCCGCTGCGCGTCCGCCGGGAGCGGCTGCTGCAGCTCGATGCCCCGGAGCCGATGGTGGTCTCGGAGGCGATCCCGACGGAAGGGCGCACGCTGTACGAGCGAGCGTGCGCGAGGGGCATGGAAGGGATCATGGGCAAGCGCCTGGACAGCCCGTACCGGCCCGGGAGGCGCTCGGACGCGTGGATCAAGGTGAAGCGGCGGCTGCACGCCCTGTGCGCGATCGTCGGTTACCTGCCGCAGGAGACCGGAGACATCCAGAGCATCGCGGTGGCGATGGACCGCGACGGCGTGCTGACCTATGCCGGCCGGGTCGGCACCGGCTATGGCGAGGACGAGCGGCTGCGTCTTGCGCGCCTGCTGCGCGAGCGCGTGACCGATGATGCGCTGGTCGAGATGCCGGCCGGCGCTCTGGCCGTACGGCCCGGCCTCTACTGCGAGGTCAGCTTCGTGGAGCAGACGCGCGCCGGTGTCCTGCGGGCGCCGGTGTTCGAGCGGCTGATCGAGGAGGCGTAGCTATGGGCGATGCGGTCGTGTCGCGGTTCACGACGGCGCAGCTCGCCCGCATCCTCGACCTGCCGCCGAGCGAGATCCGCCGCTGGGTGCGGACCGGGCTGCTGCGGCGGGCACGGGGGGAAGGGCGGTCGGCGTCCTTCGACTTCCGAGACGTCGCCACCTCCCGCGCAGTGGCCGCGCTGACCCGCGCCGGCGTCAGCACGCGGCGGCTCAAGCGATCAATGCGCCAGATCGGCGAGTGGCTTCCGGGCGCGGACGATGTGCTCCCGCGGCTGGAGGCAGCCGGGGACGGCGGCGGGGTGCGGGTGCGCCTGCGTTCCGGCGAGGCTGCCGAGCCTTCGGGGCAACTCCTGCTGGACTTCGCCGCCGAAGTCGATGGCTCCCGGCCGGCCGAGGAGCGGATCGTCGAGCTCCGCCCGCAGTCGGGCAGCGGGGGGCGGCCGGGCACGGAGGCGCTACCGGACCCGGACGGCGCCGAGGCGTGGTTCGACGCCGGCGTGCACGCGGACGAGGCCGGCGCCCACGAGCAGGCGGTGGACGCATACGAACAGGCGATCGAGCGCGGTGCCGACTCCGCCGAGGTCCACTACAACCTGGGCAACTCCCGGTACGCGCTCGGCCGCGCCGCCGAAGCGGCTTCCAGCTATCTGCGCGCCGTCGAACGGGAGCCGGACTACGTCGCGGCGTGGAACAACCTCGGCAACGCGCTGATCGACACCGGAAGCCCGGCCGAAGCGGTGGACGCCTATCGTCGCGCGCTCGCCCTCGATCCGCACTACGCCGACGCGCACAGCAACCTGGCCGAGGCGTGCGCGCAGCTCGGCCGCACCGAGGAGGCGCGGGAGCATTGGCAGGCGTATCTGCGCGCGGATCCGCACAGCACCTGGGCCGAGCAGGTCCGCCGGAAGCTGTTCTCGCTGCAGACGCTGCCGGAGCCGGACATCCCCTTCTGAACGCTGCCGGTGGGGAGGTGCGGCGTCAGAGCGAGACGCCGGCCGTGCCGCGGGTGAGCTGGAAGGCCACGGCGCCGCTCCGCAGTTGCGTCGGTGTGTAGTCGCCGGCCAGCGCCGCGGCGGCCAGCTCCGCCAGGCGGCGGCCGGCCTTGTCCGACGACCCCGCTTCCGCGAGCGCCAGGTCGAACCCGGCGGCGTCCGCCGCGTCGGTGACCTGCAGCACCGGCACGAACGGGTGGGCGTGCATGGGCCGGGTGGGACTGAAGGCGACGATCAGCTCGGCGCCGGCCGCGACCAGGCCGCCGGCGATCTCGTCGACGTGGCCGGTGGGCGCGGCCATCAGGTGGAGCCCGCCGGCGGACGGGCGCTCTGCGAAGCGGACCGTGGGACGCGGTGTGTCGGCGTCGATGCCGGCCCCGGCCAGGACCGCCGGCGTGGGGCCGGCGGCAGGCGCGATCACCGATCCGCCGGAGGCGACCACCGCGACCGCGAAGCTCGCCAGCAGGTCGGCCGTCGCCGGGCCGCGCGGTTCGCCGGCCGCGACCAGGCCGATCATCGGTGGTCCGTCGGCCCGCGGTGGGAGGCGGCCGGCCGACGCTTCGGCGAAGTGACCGGCCACCCGTTCGGTCACCGCGGCGATGCCGCCGTCGAGCTGGATGCTCGCCCAGCCGAACCGGTCGGCGGACTGGCCAGCGTCGAGCAGTGCGGCGCGGAAGTAGTCGTTGTGCGTGCGCTCGCAGCCGTGCTCCAGCAGCAGCGCCGCCGCCACCGCCGGGTGCAGCACGTGGCCCACCAGCGTGCGGGTGTACAGGTCATCGCTGCCGCCGGAGCCGCAGCCCTCGGTGTGGGGGAGGGCGACCACCCCGGCCAGCGCTCCGGCGACGGTGCCGCGCCGCTCGATGCCGGCGGCGATCAGGCCGGCCACCTGCCCGGAGCAGAGCGAGGTGGGGGCGATCAGGCCGACCCGCGGGCGCTCGTGTGGCCACGCCGGCGCGGGAATCCGGCCATGGTGGCGATCGCGGCGCGCCGCCGCCCGGTCAAGCGCCGGCGCTTCCGCGAGCGGTTCGGTTGCCGCGGCGACATGTGCGGAGCGGGCGCCGGGGCCACCGCCCGCAAGCCCTTCGCCGACTGCCCAGTCGCGCCAGATGGAGACCTGGCTGTGGCCGGCCAGCTCGCCCTTGGTGCGCTCGCCGGAGGCGACGCGCAGCGTCTGCTCCAGCACCTCGCCGGTCAGGGCGTCCATGGGCTCGCCGTCCAGGTAGCGGCCGGCGTTCACGTCCATCTCGCGCGGGAGCAGCTCGTGGCGCGGCGTGGTGGTGACGAACTTGACCGTGGGCACGAACGGGAAGTTGGTGATCGAGCCGTTGCCGGTCACGAAGAAGATCACGTTGGAACCGGAGGCGACCTGACCGGCGACGCTCTCCAGGTCGTTGCCGGGGCTGTCCATGAAGTGGAACCCGGGTTCCGTGACCGGAGCCGCGTATTCGACGACGCCGGCCAGCGGCACGTCCGGGGCCTTCTTGGCGGCGGCGCCGATCGACTTCAGCGTGATGTTGTACAGGCCGCGCAGCTTGTTGCCGCCCGACGGGTTGCCGGCCGCCGACTGCCCGTGGCGGGCGGTCCACGCCTTGAAGCGCTCCACCTGGTCCAGGAAGGCGGCGGCGGTGGCCCGGTCCCTGACCGACGACAGCACGTAGCGCTCGGCCCCGATCAGCTCGTCCGTCTCCGCCAGGATGGCGCCGCCGCCGGCGGCGATCACCTCGCGCGCCACCGCGCCGGCCAGCGGGTTGCCGGAGATGCCGGAGAAAGCGTCCGAGCCGCCGCACTGCAGGGCGATGTTGAGCGCCGACAGCGGCAACTCGCACCGGCGGGCGCCGGCCGCGGCGCGCAGCAACGGCAGCACGGCATCGTCGTCCACCGGGTCGCCTGCGGTCGCGGCGACGATCGGCACGCGGTCCAGCCGGCGCTCCCGCGCCGCGGCGCAGGCGGTCACGTCCGCCCAGCGCACG
This sequence comes from Spirochaetia bacterium, assembly GCA_964291595.2. Classification (GTDB taxonomy): domain Bacteria; phylum Spirochaetota; class Spirochaetia; order SZUA-6; family Bin103; genus CATQHW01. Next base: position 699,759 of record OZ219914.1, read on the forward strand.
GCGCCCGACGGGTGATCCAGCACGACGGCGCCGGCCACGTTGGGATGGACCAGGAAGCCGACCAGCGCGCGCTCCAGCAGCTCGCGGTTGTTGGGCGGCTCCGGGCCGCCGCCCTCCGTGTGCGCGACCGGCACCACGCCATCCGTGCCGCCCAGCGAGCGGGCGATGCCGTCCAGCCGCGCGGCCAGCGCGACCGCGGCGGCGCCCGCGTGGGAGTTGACCGCCAGCACGATCACGTAGTTGCGGGTGCCGACGCCGCGCTCGCCGCGGTCGTAGCCGGCGAACCGCAGGTCCCGTGGAGTCGTGGCAAGCGGGGCGGCCGGCGCGACCTCGTCCAGCCGCGCCGACTGGGAAAGCGGCTGGTCCTCGAAGTTGGCGTCGGCCGGCAGCGCCAGCGGCAGGTCGCGCTGCGCCAGCGCCTCGATCATGCCGGCGTTGCGGATCCAGTCGCCGGGATCGATGTCGCGCAGCGCCCGGCCGAACGGATAGCCCCAGGAGAGCAACTCCTCGCCGCGACGGATGCGGGTGACCGCAAAGCGGTGCCCTTCCAGCACCGGGTGCGGCAGCGCAAACCTCGGGTTTCGCACCGTCCCGCCGTCGATCCGCCGGCCGGCGCTCAGGGTGGACAGCGCGATGGCGACGTTGTCCACCGGGTCGGCGAGCCGCGCGACCGCCGGCAGCGCGACCGGCCGGTCCGCGGGGGCGGTCGTTCCGGGGGCGTTCGTTCCGGCGGCGGTCACTCGTGAGGAGGCCATTCCAGCCTGCGCGGGCGAGGGGACGGCGGCCTCAGGAGGACTCGGCGGCCAGCAGATCGTCGAACGTGTCCCGGCCGCGCTGCAGCTCGTTGATCATGCCCATGAACTCGCTGCCCTGCACCAGAAGCCGCGCGCCCTTGGCGTGGATGTCCGCGGTCAGCGCCACGTCGCCCGGCCGTCCCCACGCCTTGCCGTGGCGCTCCGCGGCGGCGGCCACCCGATCGGTGGCGGCGTCGATGTCCAGGTCGCCTTCGTGGTGCCGGATGCGCAGGGTCAGGTCGGCAGGGCCGATGAACAGCCCGTCGACGCCCTCCACCGCCGCGATCGCGTCGGCGTTCTCGACCGCCTGCGGGGTCTCGATCTGGACCACCACGAAGGTCTCGCGATTGACGTCCTCCGCGTAGGTCTCACCGGCGTCCAGGTAGTAGTCGCCGTCCAGGCCGGCGCCGTCCATGCCGCGGCTGCCGGTCGGCGGGAACTTGACCGCCTGCACGATCTGGTGCGCCCGCTCCGGGGTGTTGACCAGCGGGAACATCATGCCCGTGGCCCCGTCTTCCAGCACGCGGTAGAGCTGGGCGCCGTCGACCAGCGGCACGCGCACCATCACGTCGATGTCGACCAGGTGCGACAGCACCAGCAGCGACTGCAGCTCGCGCTGCTCCATCGCGCGATGCTCCAGGTCCAGCCAGATGCAGTCGAAGCCCAGGTGCGCGGCGTGGCGCATGAACGCGGGGATGTAGTGGCCGAGCCCGCAGATGCGCACGGCGCGTCCGGCGCGCAGCTTGGCCAGGGTCTTGCTGACTCTCATGGTGAGCTCCTCTCGTTTCTCTCAGGTCTCGTCCACGAAGGGAATCTGGTTCGCTTCGCAGAACTTCCTGGCGCCGTCCAGGTAGCCGTCGAACAGCTCCCGGTTCCGGCGCCGGCGCATAAGCAGCGGATCCACGGTGCCACGCACGTGAAGCTCCAGCACGTCGTCGTCCACGAACCGGTACACGGCGAACGCCCGCTTCCTGGTCAGCCGGAACCGGACCAGGTCGTCGCGGCTCAGGTTGTGCACGGCCGGTTTCTTGGCTTCCGTGTCGATCAGCACCAGCTCGGTCTTGTCGAAGGTCAGTCGTGGGCGGGGTGCCATGCCGTACCGTACCCCGATGCGGCCGGCGTTATCGATCCCCGGCGGCGCTGCCCGGCACGGAAGTCAGCTTCGGATCCCACTCCGCGGTGATCTCGGCGACGATCTCGTCCAGCACCTGCCGGGTGCCGCCGTCACGGGCCGTCCGCGGCCCCCACTTCCACTGCTCCAGGTAGGCGTCGCTGCCGGCCAGACCCTCGCGCATGGCGACCCGGTCGATCTCGGTCTGGTAGCGGTCGGGCATCGTCGCCGACTGTGTTCCCCCCTCGCCGTACACCTTCACCTGCGCGGGAATGCCGCGCCAGGACAGCACCTTGTACTCAGCCATTGGGTATCCCTGCCATCGCTCATGCCCCCTCGTCCAGGTGTCCCCGGCGGTGCGCGCGCAGGAACGCCTTGCAGCGGTCGTCGCGGCCGAGCAGCAGATCCTCCGCCATGCGGTAGCGGACCGACTCGCGGTCCATGCCGCGCACCTCCTCCAGGTGGCTGGTCACCGGATCGACGATGCCGGAGTCGGCGCCGGCCTGCAGCGCCAACAGCAGGAACACGTCGTTGATCAGCCGCCGCTGCGGCATCCCGAACGACACGTTGCTGAAGCCGCCGGTGATATGGATGTCGGGTCCGAAGCGGTCGCGGATGGTGCGGACGGCGTCCAGGCAGTGGTTGCCGAACTCGATGTCGACGGAGATCGGGAACACCAGCGGGTCGACGAAGATGTCGGCCGCCTCGATCCCCTTGCCGAGCGCTGCCTCGATGATGCGCGTGGCGTTGTCAGCGCGCTCGCCGGCGCCGGCCGGCATGCCGGATTCGCCGGCCGCGGTGACCACCACGCGCGTGTCGAAGCGCTTCACGTCTTCCAGCACGTCGATCCGCTCCAGGGACGCCGAGTTCATCAGCGGCCGGCCCGCCCGGCCGGCGTCGACCACCTCCAGCCCGGTTCGGATCGTGTCGCTGTTGGAGGAGTCGATCGAAAGCGGCGTCGAACCGGTGTCCTGCACCATGCCGGCCAGCCACGCCATGGCGCGCTGCTGCTCGTCCGGCTTGAGCGACACCTCGTCGACGTTCAGGTCCAGGTAGTCCGCGCCGGCGTGCTCCTGGCGCTGCACGAGCGTGGCCAGGTACTCGAGCGCGATCGGGGCGTCGGGGCCGCCGGCCATCGCCGTGCGCACCGCGATGCCGACGTGCTTGACGCGGCCTTCCTCGTAGTCCTGCCCGCGCTTGACGTCGTCCGGGATCGGCAGGTAGCCGCTTTCGCGGCCGCGGTCCCTGAAGCGCACCGACTCGCGCCCGTCCGGCGCCTCCACGATGCGCTTGCCCCGGCGCAGCAGCACGCGGGTGGTGTGGATGTTCTCACCGATCGTCGTGAATCGTCCGTTGCCGTCGCCCAATTCCCTGTACTCCTCTGGTTTGGCCGGTATGGCTCGGTCCTCAGTGCGCCGCGGCGCCGAGACGCATCGGCTCGAAGCGGCAGCCGTCGACGAACAGCTCGAAGAAGTCCGGCTCCAGCTCCAGCTCGACGTGCTCGATGCGCTGCGCCAGCGCGTCGATGCGCTCGCGCTCCGCTTCGGAGAGTAACGCGATTCGCGCCCCCTCGACTGCGGCGTTGCCCACCTTCTCGATCCGCTCGACGGGCACGGGCGCCAGCATGCCGATATCGATGGCGTTGCGCGCGTCCACGTACGTGGCGAACCCGCCGGCCAGGTAGAGCCGGTGCAGCTCCGCGGGCTCGATGCCGAAGTGGCGCATCGCGATCACCTGGCCGCAGTAGTTGGCCGCCTTGGCCTGCGCCAGCGCGCTGGCGTCGGCGCGGGAGAAGGTGATGCGCTCCGGCACCACGTCGATCTCCTTGAGGCGCCGGTCGGCGGTGAACACGCCCTTGGGCGTGATCATGCCGTGCCGGCGCAGCTCGGCGACCAGGTCGATCAGGCCGGACCCGCAGATGCCTTCCGGAGGCGCGTCGCCGATGGTGTGAAAGGAGAAGCCCCCCTCCTTCCAGGCCAGCGACTCGATGGCGCCGTCGTAGGCGGGCATGCCGTAGGCGATCAACCCGCCCTCGAACGCGGGTCCGGCGGGGCAGGAGGCGGCGATCAGCCGGCCGCGGTGGCCGACCACCACCTCGGTGTTGGTGCCCACGTCGACAAGCATTACCGGCCGCTCGGTGTCGGCCATGCCGATGGCCAGCAGGCAGGCGACGGTGTCGGCGCCGACGTGGCTGCCGATGATGGGCAGGCCGACCACGCGGGCGCGCGGGTTCAGGTGCAGGCCGAGCTGCCGCGCGGGCGCCTGCAGCGTCGTCGTGGCGCGGCGGCCGGCGCGGAAGTCCGCCTCCACGCCGGAGCGATACGGACGCTGGCCCAGCCCCTGCACGTCCAGTCCGAACAGGATGTCGCGCATGGTCGGGTTGCCGGCCACGACCATCTGCGTCACCGAGGTGCGGCGGAAGCCGCAGGAGCGGGCGACCGTGCGGATCTCGGTGTTGATGGCGCTGACGATGGCGTGCTGCAGCTCGCCGGTGAAGCTGCCGGCCGCGTAGGAGATGCGGTGCATGATGTCGGAGCCGGCGAACCCCTGCGGGTTGGCGAATGACGCGGTGACGATGGTCGCCTGGGCTTCCAGGTCGATCACCTTCATCACCACGGTGGTCGTGCCCAGGTCGATGGCGAGGCCGAGCTCGCGTCCGGGGAAGCGGTCCCGCGGGGAGGCGGAGCCGGGGCCGCCGTCGGTCCGAAGCTCCGCGTCGAGGGTGCGCTCGCGGCCGGCGCGGCTGCCGTCGGTGAGGATGCGCGGCGAGCGGCGCAGCGGCTGGAACGCCACCTCGGCGGAGCGGTCGGTGACCTCGGTCTGGCACGCCAGCCGGAACGGGTCCTGCAGGAAGCGCTCCGCTTCCGTGCGCGGGCTCAGCGCGGCCAGTCCGGCGTCGACCCGCACCACGCACTCGTGGCAGATGCCGGTGCGCGCGCAGGAGCTGGGGACGCGCATCGACGCGCGGTCCGCGTAGTCGAACAGCGTGGCGCCTGCCTCCGGGCTCAGCCGTTCGGCGCCGCAGGCCACGCTCCCCGATCCGTGATCGTCAGACGCGGCTGGTCCGCGCCCGCACGGCGTCGCTCGCTCCCGTGCGCCCGCCCGCACTCGCCGCTGTCGCGTCGTCGCTCGCTTGCGCTCCGACGCGCGCCCAGCCGGCCATTCCTGGGAGCTCGCCGCCTCGGCGTCGACCTCCCAGGCACTTCGATAGTCGAGCTTGTCGTCGCCCGCACAGAGGAAGCGGAGCTTGTCCGCCCCCGACGCGAAGCGCGGGTCGTCGGCTTCGGGGCGCCTCTGGTTGCGGCAGCCGAAGGCGGCGGTGCAACGGTCGTGCCGGTCCTTGTACGGACAGCGCCACGTCGCCTGGACGTTGGCGTGGTCGGCGATCGGCGCCAGCACCGCGCTGAGGCGGTCAAGGCGCTGCTGCCATGCCTCCGCGTCCAGCCCCGCCGCCACGGACCCTCCACCGTTCCCGGCGCCGGACGCCCGCTCAGTCGTCGACCTGCTCCCGTTCGACCATGAGCCGCTTGGCCAACTCCACGCAGGCGACCGCGTCCTTGCCGTAGCCGTCGGCGCCCATGTCGTCGGCAAACTCCTGCGTGACCGGAGCGCCGCCCACCATGATCTGCACGTCGTCGCGCAGGTCGGCGTCGATGAACGCCTCGATCGTCTTGCCCATGTTGGGCATGGTCGTGGTCAGCAGCGCCGACATGCCGAGCAGCGGCGCCTCGTTCTCCTCCACCGCGTCGATGAACTCGTCGGGCGAGGTGTCGACGCCCAGGTCGATCACCTCGAAGCCGGCGCCGCGCAGCAGCATGATGCACAGGTTCTTGCCGATGTCGTGCAGGTCGCCCTTGACCGTGCCCATCACCACCGTGCCCTGCGACGGCACGCCGGACTCCGACAGGATCGGCTCGATGTGCGCCATGCCGGCCTTCATGGCGCGGGCGCACGCCAGCACCTCCGGCACGAAGATGATGTTCTCCCGGAACTTGATGCCGACGATGCCCATGCCCGCGATCAGGCCGTCGTCCATGATCTCGACCGCGGTGATGCCGCCGTCGAGCGCCTGTTTCGTCAGCTCGTCGACCTCGTCGTCCTCGCCCTCGATGAGGGCCGCCGAGATCTCCTGCATCGCCGGCCGGGCGCGCGCGAACATCTCGATCATGCGCTCGCGCTCGTCCGGCCGCTCGATGAACTCCTCGATCTCCTCTCGGATCAACTCATTGTCGATGTCTTCGATCTGCGCCATGGGTGGTTCCGTCCGTTCCTGTGGTGCGTGCTGATTCCGGCGGTCAGTTCGGGTGCTGCCCAGACCAGTCGGCGACCGCCGCGGGGATGGCCTTGAGGTTGTCGAGCGGGGTCTGCAGCGGGATCGCGCACTCGGGCCCGACCAGCTTGATGCCGGCGTCCAGGTTCTTGCGCACCTCCGCCTGCACCTCCTCCGGGCCGCGGGCGAACAGCGTCTCCGGGTTGTTGACGTTGCCGACCAGGGCGATGCGGTCGCCGGTCACCTCGATGGACTCGGCCGGGTCGTTCTTGGAGTCGTAGTGGAAGGCGGCGAAGCCGGTCTCGGCGATGTAGCCCATGCGGTCGACGGTCTTGCCGCAGATGTGCAGGATGAGCGGGATCGGGATGCGTTCCACGAACTCGATGTGCAGGTCGCGCAGGAAGCGCCGGTAGTAGTCGCCCGACACCAGGTCGCCGGTGGCGTGGTCGGGCAGGGTCAGCGCGTCGGCGCCCGCCTCGATCTGGGCGACGCCGAAGTCGACGGTCGCCTCCTTGAGCCGGTCCAGGATCAGCTTGGTCTCGTCCGGGTCGTCCAGGGACAGCAGCAGGAAGCGCTCCACGCCGAAGCAGTGGTAGGCCAGCGACCACGGCCCCATGGTCTTGCCGATCACGGCCACCTCGTCGCCGTAGTCCGCCTTGAGCCGGCGGATCGCGTCGAGCACGCAGGCGGTGTCCTGGTGGGTGAGGAAGTCGCGCGGGATGACGATATCGTCCGGCGTCTCCCAAATCGGCTCGCTCATCTTCACGGTCGGCCAGTTGTCCTTCTGCTCCCACTGGATCTTGCAGCCGAGCGCGGAGGAGTCCTGGATGATCGAGAACACGGGCATGATGGTGTCGAAGCCCAGCTCGGTATGGCCGGTGGCCGCCAGGCGGGCCATCAGCTCGCCGTCGCGGTTGGCATCCGGGAACGGCGCATCCACCAGGTCCATCAACTCCACGGTCGCCACCGAGGTCGGGTTGCACACCGCCGGGCGGTCCACCGGCTCGCCGCGAAACGCCGCCAGCACCCGCTCCCTGCCTGTCATCGGTTGCCTCCGTTCATCGCCTGCCCGCTCGCTGCCGCCCGCTCGGCGTCCTGCGGCCGCTTCGGGCACTGGTTCACCGGTTCGACGCGACAGGCCCCGTGCCGTTTTCCAGGCGACCGATCCGCCGGTCGAGCTCTCTGAACCCGTCGCGCGTCTCGGTCGTCAGGTCGCGCAGCTCGGTCCTCTGTCGCGCGTCTCGGTCGTCAGGTCGCGCACCTCCGTCGCCAGGTCGCGCACCTCGGTCGCCAGCGCATCGATCCGTGCGTCCGTGCTCTTCGCATGCTCAAGGACGAAGTTGGTCAGCGCACCGATCCGTGAGTCCGTGCGCTCCGCATGCGTGACGACCGTGTCGGTCAGCCTCTTGATGCTGTCGACAAGCTCGTCAGCAGTAGCCACCGCGTTCCCTCCTGCCCTACCGCGTCAACTTCGCACGTGGGTGCGAAATGGTCAAATACGACCGTGTCGGCAGGCGTGCCGGCGCTGCCGCTACCGCTGCTGGCTCGGTGCGCTGAGCACGCCACGCGCCGCGGCCGCCTCCTGCTCGCGCAGGGCGCCGCGCACGTTGAGCGCGCGCACCATCAGCAGCCCGATCAGCTCGTGGTGGTCGCTCCCGCAGGGGAACCGTACCTGGTCGCCGTCCACGTCGAGCTCGGCCAGCTTGCCCAGACCGGCGGCGACCGCCGCCACCCGCCGCTGCTCGCGCGCGCCCTCCCGGTCGCCCGAGCAGCGGTAGCAGCCGTCTCCGAGCCCCTCGACACTGATGGTCAGGGCGTTCTTCTTGTCGAGCACCGACAGCTCCCGCGGTGCGGGCTCGGTGCCGGGCGCAACCTTGCAGGACTCCACGAACAGGCGCTTGAGCGCCGTCTCATGCGCGTGGCCGCAGGCGAAGCGCAGCGCCAGGGGATTGCCGCGCGCAGCCACCATCCCGCCCGTCGCCTGCATCACGCCGGCCAGCGACGCCAGCCGGTCGCCGGTCCCCTCGCGCCTGCTGTAGCTGTGCAGCAGGTAGGTGGCGCCGTCGCCGTCGTCGGTGCGGTAGACGGCGATGCTGATGTCGTGGAAGTGCGGATCCATCGACAGCAACTCGACGCGGCGGCCCAGATCGAGGGTCTCCATGGCGCGCGACGATGGTACGGCGGGGACGACCTCGGGTCAAATGCTGACATCCGGTCATGTGCTGACATCCGGTCAAATGCTGGTAGTATCCCCTTGATGGATCGCTCCTCGAGTGAGGTTCGCTTCGCTCACCTGCGGCTGATCTGCGACTTCGGCGAGATGAGCGGGCTGTTCCTGGGCTCGCTCAGCCTGAAGGCGTTCCTGGACCGCGCGGTGCAGATGGTCGCGCGCCGCATGCGGGCGGCGGTGTGCAGCATCTACATCTTCGAGGAGGAGTCCGAGGAGCTGGTGCTGCGCGCGACCATCGGCCTGGAGCCGTCGTCGGTCGGCCGCGTGCGCCTGGCGCCGGGCGAGGGGATCGTCGGCGCCGCGCTCGAAGGCCGGCGGCCGATCGTGCAGCGGATCGCCTCCGAGCATCCCAGCTTCAAGCCCGTTCCGGACATCGACGAGGAGCGCTACGAGGCGTTCCTCGCGGTGCCGATCACGCGCGGCATCGCTCCCATCGGCGTGCTGGCCGTGCAGCGCGAAGCCGCCACGCCGTTCGACGAGGACGACGCGCTGGCGCTGCGCGCGGTCGCCAGCCAGCTCGCCAACGCGCTGGAGAACGCGCGGCTGCTCATGGACGCCAGGGAAGCGGACGAGTCGGCGCGGAGCGACGGTCACCGCCGCCCCGCGCGGGGCGCCCGCGGCCGCCAGGCCCGCTCCGGGGAGCGTTTCGCCGGGCAGACGGCGGCCGAAGGACAGGCGGTGGGCCCGGCGGCGCCGTTCGACCGCGAGGGGGTCTACGAGTCGTTCGCCCAGCGCACGTATGACCGCACGTTCGGCCGCGCCGACTTCGAATCGGCGGTGCTCGCCACCGAGCACCAGCTCGAGGAGCTGCAGGCCAAGGTGGAGGACAAGCTGTCCGACGTCGCGTCGCTGATCTTCACCGCCCACCTGCTGATCCTGAAGGACCAGGAGTTCACCGGCCGCGTGCTGTCCCGCATCGAACGGGGCGAAAGCGCCCCCGGCGCCGTGCTGCAGGTGGCCTCCTCCTACCTGCAGCGCTTCGCGGCCAGCGAGAGCGTCTACATCAAGGACAAGGTGCAGGACGTCAAGGACGTGGTGGTGCGCCTGCTCGGCAACATCGTCGGCGAGAGCTCGGCGATCGACTCCCGGCCGGGCAGCATCGTCGTGGCGCGCGAGCTCTATCCCTCGGACCTGCTGGAGCTGTCCGCGCTGGGGGCCGCCGGCGTCGTGCTGGTCACCGGCGGCGCCAGCTCGCACCTGTCGATCCTGGCCCGGTCGCTGCTCCTGCCGCTGATCATCGTCCGCGACGAACGGATGATGACCGTCGCCGAGGGGACCACCCTGCTGCTGGACGGGAACGGCGGTCTCGTGCAGGTCAATCCCGACCAGGCCGACCTGCAGATCTTTCACGATCAGCGGGCGATCCTGGAGCGCTCGGAGCGTCAGGCGCCGGGGCAGCCGGTCACCAGGACGATCGACGGCACCGGCATCCGCGTTCTGGCAAACGTGAACCTGCTCAGCGACGTGGAGCTGGCCACCGAGATGGGTGCCGACGGCATCGGCCTGTACCGCAGCGAGTTCCCCTTCATCGTGCGCAACGACTTTCCGACGGAGGAGGAGCAGCTCGCGGTGTACACGCAGTTGCTGGCGCGGTTCCGGGGACGCGAGGTCAACCTGCGGACGCTCGACATGGGCGGCGACAAGGTGCTGTCCTACTTCTCCGACGACACCCGCGAAGCCAATCCGTTCCTGGGCATGCGCTCGATCCGCTTCTCGCTGCGCAACCCGGACATCTTCCGGCAGCAGGTGCGGGCGATGCTGCGTGCCGGCGTGGGCCGCACCATCCGCATCATGTTCCCGATGGTGTCGGCCCTGGACGAGTTCCTGCACGGCCGCAGGATCACCCTTGACTGCGTGCAGGAACTGCAGGACGAGGGCGTCGAGTGCGATCTGCCTGCCATCGGCATGATGGTCGAGGTTCCGTCGGTGCTGCCGATCATCGACGCCTTCGCGGCGGAGGCCGACTTCCTGTCGATCGGCAGCAACGACCTGATCCAGTACCTGATCGCGGTCGACCGCACCAACGAGAAGGTGGCCGATCTCTACCGCCCCTACCACCCGGCGGTGCTGCGCTCGCTGCACCTGGTGGCCGAGAGCGCCGTCGAGCATGGCACCGAACTGTCGGTGTGCGGCGACATGGCGCACCAGGCCGAGTACATCCCGTTCCTGATCGGCATCGGCGTGCGCACGCTGAGCGTGGAGCCGACGTACCTGCCGCGGGTGCGGGCGCTGGTGGCCGGCATCGAGCTGCAGGAGGCGGAGGCGGAGGCGGACGCGATGCTCGCCTGCACCACGCTGACCGACGTCGAGGAGGTGATGGGCGAACGGCTCTGGGCGCGCCGCGAAGTCGGCGAGCTGTTGTAGTTCAGTCGTCCAGCGGCACCACGCCTTCGCGGATCGCGATACGGGTCAGCTCGGCGACGCTTGTCACCTCCAGCTTGGCCATCACGTGCTGGCGGTGGGTGTCGATCGTCTTGACGCTGACCGAGAGCGTGGCGGCGATCTCCTTGGCGGTCCTGCCCTCGGCCAGGAGCTGGAACACCTCCCGCTCGCGGTCGGTCAGTGCGGACAGGGCCGACTCGGGCTCCTCGACGCCCTGCAGCAGGTCGATGACGGTGCCGGCGATGCCCGAGCCCAGGTACTTGCGACCGCGCATCACCGTACCGATCGCGGCGGTCAGCTCGTCGAATGCACAGTCCTTGATCAGGTATGCGGAGGCACCGGCCTTGATCATGCGCGCCACGAAACGGTGGTCATCGTGCTTGGACAGTGCCACCGTACGCGTGTACGGCAGCTCCGCGGCGATGCGCGTGGCGACCTCGATGCCGCTCAGGCCGGGCAGGCTGATGTCCAGGATCACCACGTCGGGCTGCAGCTTGCGCGCCAGCGCCAGCGCCGACGGTCCGTCGGCGGCCTCGCCGACGACGCTGATGCCGTCCCGCCGCTCCAGCAGCGCCCGCAGTCCGTCCCGCAGGATGTGGTGATCGTCAACCAGCAACACGTTCGCTCGCGTCTTCGGGATCGGCATTCGCAACGCCATGGTAGGCCGGGGAACGATGGGGCGCCAGGGTTGTCAGGTCTCGCCGGTAAGATCGGGCCACGGCTCTGCCGAGTCCCGGATGACGGCAGCGCGGTCAGTCGCGGATTCCCTCGGCGATCGGCGTCGCCAAGGCGGAGAGCACCGGCAGTGGGCCCAGCAGCCCGCCAACGCCTAGCGCCGCCGCAACGCCTGCGGCGACGGCCGCCGGCGTAATCACGGGACCGGTCAGGTCGATCTCCGCCGCGTCCTGGAAGATCGGCATGACCAGCGCGGTGAGCGGTCTCGACAAGAACAGGCTCAGCACGATGCCGAGCAGCGACGCCGCACATACCATTATGAGCGACCGCGCCAAGTACTCGCGGACAATTGCGCCCTTCGTGGCCCCGAAGACGCGCGACAGCGCGATCTGACGCGACCGGCTCAGCACCTCCACCACCATGACGCTGAGCAACCCGACGCCGCCCGTGACGAGGATCAGCACGGCGAGCAGGTTCACGACCAGCGACAGAGCCCGCACGGCGGGCCGAGGATCCAGACCTTCGATGACCGACGTGGTCGAGCCCTGCAGTACGTCTACCGGTGCCTCGTACTGCCGGAGCATCGCGGCTCGGACGTGACTCTCGACGATCGGAAAGCGGCTCCCGGTCACGCGCAACGCGATGGTATGCAACGACGATGTCCGCGTGTCCGAGCCCCGAGACACCACCATGTCGGCGATGCCGTACACGCGGCGCCGCAACTCGTCCGGGTCCGCGAACACGCCGCGCACGGTGTATGAGCGACTGCGCGATCTGCGTATGGCTGCCATCTGATCCTCCAGCCGTTCCGGCCGTTCGCTGTAGATCGTCGTGGTCGGCGGCGCATTGCGCAGGGTCTGCCCGAGCGCCGCCGTCGCGGAGCCGAACAGCACCTCGGCCAGCGTCGCGCTGATCAGCGCCTGGTGTGTTTCGTCGACGTTGTTGCCTGCGATCACTTCGAGGCCCATCACCCGCGCGTACGAATCGGACGCAATCACCGCCTTTCTGACTTGGTAGACTGTGCCGTCCACCATGTACTCGTCCGACCATGTGGACGCGATCAGGCTCGCCGCCACCGCCCCAGGCACGTCACTCATGAGCGCCTCGACTCCCTGTTGGTCCAATAGATCATGTGGCGGACCGTGTGGGCTTGGCCGCGCGTCGATGACCGTCACTACCAAGCCGTCGCGTTCCAGTCGCTCTGATATCAGGCCCGCCAGCGCGCTGCTGACCGACAGCGCGAATATCAACACGGCGACGCCCAGCGAGACCGTTGCCAGCAACGCCGACGACTTGAGGGGAGCCCGTCCCAGACTGGTCAGGACCGAACGCAGCGTGCGCATCAATCTGCCCGCGACGCGTCACTCGTAGCGGATCGCCTCTGCCGCGGGCGCACGCGTCGCGGCGAACGCCGGCAGCAGGCTGCAGGCGGACACGATCGTCCATGCAATAGCCAAGCCGGCGACAACCAAGCCGAAGCGCCATCCGTCGACGCCGACCGCGCTCTCGATCACACTGGCGAGCGCCGCCGTCAAGGTCATCCCGGCGGCTCCGCCTACCACGGCGATCACCGCCGCTTCCGCGAGGAAGACGGTGAACACGTCGGTGGCAGTGGCTCCCGTCGCCTTGAGGATACCGGCCGAGCGTCGCCTGCGCAGGGCACGGCCTGAATAGATGTTGGTCAGGTACAGCGTGGCGACCAGCAGCAGCGACAGCGCCAGGAACAGGACGATCCTCACCAAGCGTCGGAAGCGGTGGGCAATCACGCGCGCTTCTGCGCGTGGATCGCTGACGTGGATCAGACCCTCACCGTAGACCGCATCGAAATACCGAGTCAGTTGCTCGCGCGCCGCTTCCGCTGACTGATGGTCGGTGGCCGCGAACCGCAGGCTGCGCTCGTCGCGGGGAGAAACGACGACAGTGTCTCGCTCGGGAGCGAAGTTGCCTTTGACGCCCACCGGCGTGAATGCTTGGTGGTCCAGATCGGTGTCGCTCCGCACCAGCACGCCGACGATGCGGTACCGGCGGGCTGCTCCCAGGTGGTCCACTACCACCAGCGTCCGGTCGAGCGCCGTTCCGTCCTTAAACAGGGTGCCGCCCAGCTCGGCGCCCAGCACCATCACCGGCTCGGCGCGTTCCGTCTCGACCGCCGTGAACAGGCTGCCGGCGGCGGGAGCGAGGTTCTTGGCGGGGAAGAACTCCAGCGAGACCTCGAATCCGCTCAGAGACCTGCGCTGTGGGCGTGGAGGCGAGTGTTCGCCCAATATCCAGTGCTCCGGGTTGGCAATGTAGGCGAAGCGCACGGCAGGGCTTACCGAACGTGCCTGCTGCAGATCTTCGGCAGTAAGCACCGGCACGCTGTTGGGATGCATGCTGTTCGTTACCTTGGCCCGCGCTGGCAGCTTCATGGACGAACTCTCGACCCTGGTGGAGACGACGATCTCAAGGGAATGAGGCGACGCCAGCAGACGATCGGAGATCGTTGCCGCGGTGCCGGTCAGCGTCATGCCGGCCGCAGTCGCTCCGGTCACCAGCGCGACACTGAGGGTAAGCAGCAGCGACTCGGCCGGCCGGCGGGTGAGCGCGCGAACGCTTAGCAGCAGGGCTTCGCGACCGATCATGGTCGGGCCTGCCGATGGCGCCTCAGCATCTCCACACCGAACCTCTCCCGCATCTTGAGTTGTCTGCGACAACCGGTCAAGTCAGGCCAATGGCATCGGCTATAGGTGCTTTGGCGGATTCCGAAGTCGTGGATTGCCAGGAAGAATCTTCCTCTCTGGCAAATGCATGTACTACGCAGAAAGACTGTGACCAGACGGAATACGACACGTTCGACAAAGTTTCGTTCACCTATCAGTATCTTTATCCTGACGAGGAAGATGGGTATTGTTGGTATGAAGTGACGGAATACGAATATTCGTGTGTGAAGGAATGTGAAAGGTGTCGTTGGTGTACCACATGCTGGCTTCTGCCGCCGGTTTGTGGCAAATACGGTCCGGAAACGTGCAGCGAATCTTGCACGCTGAACGGAACAGAAACGACCATCCAGCGGCTTAGTTGTTCGTATGGCTGGCGGGAGCCGTAATCCTGCTGGCGACAGCAAGTAAGGTAGGGACTGGGACTGGCCGGCGCAGATGGGTGCATTTGCGCCGGCCGCCCCCTGATCGTGCTAGACGGGAGGAGCGCGATGAATCTCGACATCCAGGGCGCACACATGCCGGTGGTGAAGGATTACCACCTGACAGTACTTCAGCGTCTCGGCCTTGCCCTTGGCCTTGCCTTCGGCTCTACCCTCGGCCTTGGCCTCCCGCACCCAGCTTCGCGAGAGCTGCACCGGCTCCGTCCACGTGCATATCCACGATCTGATCGTCGAGGTGACCCTGACCGCCGATCACGGCTCGATCCAGTTCGGGGCCAACTTGCACCTGCGCTGGGCAACGACCTGCCGTGGAGCTCGAGTCGTACGACGAGCAGGATGAGACGGGCCTGCGCGGAATCCTGGAGCTATAGTTTGTCGCGACGGCCGCCATCGGCGCCTACTGCGCGTCGGAGTTTCGGATGCGGCGATCCCGCCCGGTGCGCTCATGGACGAGTTGGGCGATCCCTGCGGCAGCGTCGTCAGTCGCGGAACCCTTCGGCGATGGGTGCGGTCAGATCGGGATCACCAGTGCCATGAGCGGCGCCGACAGGAACAGACTCAACGCGACGCTGTGTGCCGACGCCGCGGCCGCCATGGAGCGCGCTCGCGCCAGATACTCCCGGGCGATCGTTCCCCTCGCGGCTCCGAAAGCGCGGGAAAGCGCGATCTGTCGGGAACGGCTGAGCACCTTCGCCATCATGACGCTGAGAAGCCCGACGCCGCCGGTCACGAGGATCAGCACGGCGAGCAGGTTGGCGACCGTCGAAGCGTCCGCATCGCGCGGTGGGGATCCAGCCCTTCGATGACCGACGTTATCGACCCTGCCACACGGTTACGGGCGCGTCGTACTGCCGGACCATCGCGATCTGCACCTGACTCTCGATGGTCGGAAAGCGGCTGCCGGTCACGCGCAGCGCGATGGTGTGCGCCGCTGGTTTCCAGGTTTCCGAACCGAGAGACACCACCATTTCGGCGGTGCCGCACACGCGTGGGTCGCTGACGTGCAGCAGATATTCGCCATAGAACGCGTCGAAGTACTGGATCAGTTGCTGGCGCGTCGCTTCCACTGACTCCCGTCCACCGCCGTGAATCGCAGGCTTCGCTCGTCGCGTCGGGGCAATGGCGATGGCGGGGCGCTCTCGATCGGCGAAGTTGTCGCTGACGCCCACCCGGCGTGAATGTCTGATGGTCCTCGTCCGTGCCGCTGGGCTGCCGAACGCCGATGATTCGGTACCGACGGGCTTGATCATCGCGAGCCGGCGGCGCCGGATCATCTCCATGTAGAGCCTCATCGCCATCCTGACTTGGTCACGTAGGCGATCCATCCGCGCGGTCTTTTCTTCCCGCATGCTGTCGGCCTCGTGACCGGCGGCTGCCCCGGCCACTCAGCCATTTGGAAACGCGAAACCAGGAAATGGATGATGTACGGGCCGGGGCATCCGCCGTTGAATGTATCAGGAGGCCGGACGGGAGATGATGCCCAGCATGAGAGATCACGAGATCATCATCCCGGGTAAGCGCTCGGTGAAGCCGCCGGCTCGCGGACAATCTGGCTCGCGGACAAGGTTGTCATCGCTCTGCTCGTCGTCGTGCTGGGAGTTGAGGGCGGTGCGCTGGGGATCGCGGTTGCAACGCCTCACGAGGAATGGCCTCTTGCGTGTCGGGCGCCGACGCAATGGGGATCGACGGACGGTAGCGGGATGATGCGGGGCAAGGCGGCACGCGCACTTACCTGCAGGCGCCTGCAGACAGCGGTGAGACAGGCCCCCCAACCCTTTTTCAGTCTCACCGCTGTCTTTCCCGCATAGTCCGTCATCGTCGGCGGCGCGTTCCGCACGATCTGCCCGAGCGCCGCGGTCACAGAGCCGGACAACGTGGCGACCAGCAGCAGCGACAGCGCCAGGAAGCACCATCGAGCCCACGATTGCCCGACTCAGCCATTTGGAGGCGCGAAATCAGGAAATGGACGATGTCCGGGGCTGATACATCCGCCGTTGAGTGTATCAGGAGGCCGGACGGGAGGTGATGCCCAGCATGAGAAATCACGAGATCGTCGCCGCGGGCAGGCAATCGGTGAAGCTCGCGGACGCTGATGCTCGGAATACCACATCGCCGCTGGTACCCGCTGTACGCGGGAACGTATGCAACGGAGCACGATCATGAATCGTTGGTCTTTCATGAGTTTTTGGTCTTCGTGGGTGCCGCGCTGGCGCGCACGTTCGTCGGTGTCGCAGGTGCAGGTGCAGGCGGAGAGACGCGTGCCGACAGCGGAACGGATCCGCCGAAGATCCTCTAACGGGCCGGTGGTCTCACCGCTCCGGGGGTGGAGGTCATCAGGAGCTCGTCGGCGAGTCAGGAAGAAGGTCGTCATCGCTGTGCTCGTCGTCGTGCTGGGAGTTGGGAGCGGTGCGCTGGGGATCGCGGTTGCAACGCCTCACGAGGAAATGGCCCCGTGCGTGTCGGGCGCCGACGCGGTAGGCATTGACGGACGGTAGCGGGATGATGCGGGCAAGGCGGCACGGCGCACTTCCCTGCAGGCGCATGCAGACAGCGGTGAGACAGCCCCTCCCTCTCAGTCTCACCGCTGTCTTTCCCGCATACGAAGGCGCGTCGCGGGGTGCAGCGATAGAGCACTGCTCAACGTTCCTCCTGAGCAAGGGGCAACCGCATGGTCAGCCGGCTGCCGGAGCCGATGGTGGAGCGGATCAGGAGTTGCCCGCCCAAGTGGCGCAGACGCTCGCGGACGCTGAACAGCCCGAAACCCGTTCGCTCCGTATGCGAAAGCGCGCTCTCCACGTCGAAGCCGCGGCCGTCGTCCAGCACCTCGATCTCGTAGACGCCGGCCCGCACGCGAGCGCTGACCACTGCCGAGCGGGCGCCCGAATGCTTGACCACATTGCGGAGCAGCTCTCGCACGGAGCGGTAGCACAGGATGCGCTCGGCCTCCGTCAGGCCGACGGGCTCCGGCGTCCCGAAGTAGCTCATCTGCACGCCGGTCCGTACGTTGTGGCGCTCGACCAGCCACTCCAGGGCGGCGTGGAGGCCGATCTCGTGCAGCACCGGCGGCGCCAGCGCGAACGTGAGCGCGCGCACGTCCCGGATGCAGCGGTCCAGGATGCTCGTCAACTCCGCGACGTGCGGGTCCGCCGGGTGGTCGGCGGCCAGCTCGGCGGCCTTGATCCGCGCCAGACTCAGTTCGTCGCCCAGACCGTCGTGAATGTCGCCGGCGATCCGGCGGCGCTCCCGCTCCTCGGCCAGCACCATCTCCGACGAGAGGCGACGCAGCCGGCCGAGGTACTCGTCCGCCCGGCGCCGATCGCGGCGCTGCCCGGTCACGTCCATGACCAGAATGGCCGCCAGCCGGCGGCGTTCGCTGGTGAAGCCGCGAACGGAGACGAGCACCGTGCGCACGGCGCCGTCCTTGCGCGTGATCTCCCACTCCCGCGGTTCGAGCGCGCGGCCGCGAAATGCGCGCGCGAGCTGGACGACCGCCTCCCTGCGGGAACCGGGATCGCGGATCAAGGCGCCGGGAAACGCGTCGCGTGCCTCCGACTGCGGGTAGCCGGTGATCCGTTCCATACCGCCGTTGTAGAGCGCCACGCCTCCCCTCGGGTCGACGACGGCAATCCCCTCCTGAGCCATGTCGATGAGCAGTTGGCGGAGTCCCGGCGCCCGAGCCACCGTCGGCGCGAGTCGCTCGCCTCCCGGGGCGCCCGCGTTCGTCCGGCTCACGTCGGCCACCGTTGCGGCGTCGACGCACGCATCAGCAACTCGCTGACACCTGAGGCCACGCCCGCACACATGACGGGTCCGTATTGTAGTTGGATACCTGTTCAAGTCTATATCTAATGAGTATCCATAATCCTGAAATAGTGAATCAATGAGTATCATTGTGCGCGGTTGGGGCCTGGAAGATCGAGGGCCTGCTGCACTACACGCCAAAATCTCCGTCCGCCTCATCCATGCGAAACCCGGAACACTCAACTGCGAAGGGCGATCTCAGCCTCTGGATGATGTCTAGACGCTTGGATGTTGCTATTGTCTCTCCATCAGCCGGACGGGAGGAGCGCGATGAATCTCGACATCCAGGGCGTGCACATGCCGGTGGCGAAGGACACCCGAGAGTACCTGGAGAAGAAGCTGCACCGGCTTCATCACGTGGACGACCAGATCGTGGACCTGCGCGTGACGCTCACCGCCGATCACGGCTCGATCCTGTTCGGAGCCAACCTGCACCTGCGCTGGGGCAGCGACCTGCACGTGGAGATCGAGGCGTACGACGAGCACGAGGGGATCGACCTTCTCATCGACAAGCTGGAATCCGCGGCGATCAAGGACAAGGAGCGGATCCAGGAGAAGCGGAGGTAGAACGATGGGTGTCATCACGATTTCGCGGCAGCTCGGGTCGGGTGCTGCCGACATCGTCGAGCAGGTGGCCGAACAGCTCCGCTACGACGTGGTCGACAAGCAGATCATCAGCGAGGTGGCGCGCGCTACCGGCGTTCCCGAGGAGCGCGTGAGCGAGGTCGACGAGCAGGATGAGACCGGGCTGCGCGGCATCCTGGAGCGCTGGTTCGAGGCGGCGGCCGCCACGGGCGCCTATCGGGCGTCTGGCTTCGGGGATGCGGCGATCCCGCCGGGGGCGCTGATCGACGAGCTGGGCGAGACCACGCACGTGCTGGACCGCGAGGTCTATCACGAGGTCGTGCGCCAGGCGATCACGAAGCTCGCCGAGCGCGGCGACGTGATCATCGTCGGCCGCGGCGGCATGATGGTCCTGCAGGACGTGCCCGGCGTGCTGCGGGTGCGCATCACCGCCTCCGAGCAGTCGCGCGCGGAACGGGCGGGGGCGCTGGAGGGACTCGGCGCCCGCGAGGCGCTGCAGCTTGTCCGTGACAGCGACCGGCGGCGGTCGGCGTTCATCTCCCGCAACTATCACGCCGACTGGGACGACGCGTCGCTCTACCACCTGGTGATCAACACCGAGATCGTCCCGTCGTCGACCGCGTCAAGGGTCATCGTGGCTGCCGCCAAGGACCTTGCCAAACCGCAGGCGGGCGCCGCCCGCATTCGCAAGCGCTGGTTCCGGCGCTGAGCGCTGCTCCCGCAGGGGAGCGTCATCCCCCGGGGATCGGGTCAGCTCACGATGTTGCGCGGCGCGCCGGCCAGAAAGGCGCGGATGTTCTCCGCCGTTCGGGTGATCAGGTTCTGCCGCGCCTCGCGCGTGGACCAGGCCGAGTGCGGAGTGACCAGGGCGTTGCGCGCGGTGAGCAGCGGGTTGCCGTTCCGCGGCGGCTCCGCGGTGAGCACGTCGAACCCCGCGCCGGCCAGCCGGCCCTCGTTCAGCGCTGCGGCCAGCGCGTGCTCGTCGACGATGCCGCCGCGCGCGGTGTTGATCAGCAGTGCCGACGGCTTCATCAGCGCGATCGCGTCGGCATCGATCAGGTTGCGCGTCGCGTCGTTGAGCGGGGTGTGGACGGTAACGACGTCCGCTTCGCGCAGCAGCTCGTCGACCGGCGTGTTGGGGTAGGTCCCGTCCGCAATGCCCAGGGCGTCGTGGGCGATCACGCGCATGCCGAATCCCTCCGCGATGCGCGCCACGCCGCGTCCGATCGTCCCGAAGCCGATGATGCCGATCGCCTTGCCGTGCAGCTCGAAGGTCGGGTAACGCAGCAGCGTGAAGCCGTCCGCGGCCTCCCAGTCGCCGGCCGCCACGTCGGCGGCGTAGCGGAACGCCTGCGTGGCCAGGTTCAGGACCAGCGCGAAGGCATGCTGCGGGACGGTGTTCTCGGCGTAGCCCGGGACGTTGCAGACCGGGATGCCGCGCTCGGACGCCGCCTGCACGTCGACGTTGTCGTAGCCGGTGGCCGCCGCGGCCACCAGGCGCAGGTCGCTGCCGGCTTCGATCGCGGCGGCGGTCACCCGTGCCTTGTTGGTGACCAGCACCTGAGCGCCGCGTGCGCGTTCGACGGCTTCTTCCGGGGTGGAGTTGGCGTAGCGCACGTAGTCGCCCTGAGAAGAGATGCCGCCGAAGTCGACGTCGCCGTCGAGGGAGTACATCGCATCGTCCAGGAAGACGATGCGCACCGTATCGACGCGCACCCGGTCAGCCACGGGCGGCCGCCGCTCGACCGCGGTCGAGCGCCTCCGGGTTGACCACCACGTGCGGCGGCCGCTCGCCGTCCAGGACCGCGGCCATGCCGTGCGCCATCACCTCGGCCATGCGGTCCATCGCGCCGCGCGTCATCGCCATGGCGTGCGGCGCGGTCAGCACCGCCGGGTGGCGGAAGATCGGGTGATCGAAGTCGGGCGGCTCGGGGTCGAACACGTCGAGCGCGGCGCCGGCCAGCGGCCCGTCTTCGACGCCGGAGAGCACGGCGTCCAGGCTCTCCACGACGCCGCCGCGCGCCAGGTTGATCAGGAAGGAACCCGGCTTCATGGCCGCGATCCGCGTGCGGTCGATCATGCCGCGGGTCTGCTCGGTGAGCGCCGTGTGCAGGCAGACGGTGTCGGAACGCTTGAGGAGCGCGTCGAGCTCCACCAACTCCGCGCCAAGCCCCTCCGCGGCGGCCGGATCGGCGTACGGATCGTGGGCCAGCAGCGTCACTCCGAACGGCCCGAGCAGCCGGGCGAGCGCCTGGCCGATGTTGCCGAAGCCGACGATGCCGACCGTCAGTCCGGCGATGTCGCAGGCCAGGAACTGCTCCCGTGACGCCCAGTTGCGCGCCTTCATCTGCTCGTCCCAGTAGGGGATCCGCTTGTTCAGCGCCAGCAGGTAGGCCACCGAGGCCTCGGCCACGGTAGCTGCGTTGGCGCCGGGCGTGGTGATGAGCGCCACGCCGCACTCGGTGGCGGTGTCGACGTCCACGGAGTCGTAGCCGACCCCGGTGCGGCCGATCACGCGCAGCCCGGACGCGCGGCGGATCAGGTCGCCGGGCGCGCCGGAGGAGCCGCGCAGGATGAGCCCGATGACGTCGTCGTCGACCGCCGCGTCCAGCGTCGCCTGCTCGTTGTCGGCGGTGACCTCGATGGGTCCGTGCGGTGCCAGGATCCGGTGCGTCACCTCCGGAACCTCGCCGCTGGCGATGAATCTGCGCATGGTCATTCCTCTCCAGCCGTGCGGTAGGGCGCCAGAGCTGCGAACGCAGCCTTCGCGGCGCCGGCCACGTAGCTGCTGTCGGAGCCGAGCGCAATGAAGGTATAGCCGCGCTCGATGGCCGGCGCGACCTGGTCGGGCGTCTGCAGCAGGATGCCGGCCGCCTTGCCCGCCGCGCGGGCGCCGTCCGCGACCCGGTCGAGCGCGTCGGTGAAGTCGGGATGGTCGAACTGCTGCGGGATGCCTAGGCTGAAGCTCAGGTCGTTGGGGCCGACGAACAGCACGTCGGCGCCGTCGACCGCGGCGATCTCGCGCGCGGCATTCACCCCCTCGGCGGTCTCGATCTGCAGGACGGTGAGCAGCCCGTCGTCGGAGCCGGCGCGATAGGCGGCGAAGTCGGCGCCGAAGCGGGTGGCCCGCACCGACGAGGCGACGCCGCGGATCCCGGCCGGCGGGTAGCGCATGGCCGCGACCGCCGCGGCGGCCTCCTCCGGTGTCTGCACGTACGGCACCATGATGCCGTCGGCGCCGGCGTCGAGCGCGCGCTTGAAACGCGGCGCCTCGTTCCAGGCGACCCGCACCACCGCCGCCACGGGGGTGCCGGCGGCGACCTGGAGCTGCCGGTACAGGGTCTCCAGGTCCCCGGCGCCGTGCTCGATGTCGAGCACCAGAAAGTCGAAGCCGGCGTGGCCGGCTATCTCGACGGAGACCGTCGAGCCCATGTTGCAGAAGCAGCCGGTGATGACCTCGCCGGCCACCACCCGATCCTGAATGAATCTCATCGCGCGCGATCTTACAGGAATGGTCAGCGGCGACCAGCGGCGCGCCGCTCCGGCCGGTTGACCACGGCGATGCCCACGGCGACCAGGATGCCGCCGGCGATCAGCGCGGGGCCGACCGGTTCGCCGACCAGCAGGCGGCTGCCGGCAAGCCCGGCCAGCGGCTGCAGGAAGAACAGCACCGACAGCCTGCTCGGGCTGTAGCGGTGCAGCATCGAGAACCACGACAGGAAGCAGAACCCGGCCACCACCAGCCCCACGTAGCCCAGCGCAACCGCCGAGCGCGCGCTCAGCGGCGCGGCGAACGGTTCCTCGAAGATCAGCGCCAGCACCGCGTAGGGCGGCAGGCTCAGCGTCATCATCCAGAACAGAAGCTGCAGCGCGTCGACCCGGCCGGCAAACCGCTTGGCGCACACCGTGCGCAGCGCCAGCCCGATCGAGCTGCCGAGCAGCACCAGGTCGCCGAGCGCCGTGGCGCCGGTGGTGATGTCGCGGCCGAAGAAGGTCACCGCCACGCCGCCGAAGGCGACGACGATCCCGGCGACCACCGGCAGCGTCAGCCGGTCGCCGGGCACCAGCAGGTGGGCCAGCAGGGCGGTGAAGAACGGAAACGCGCTCATGATGATCGTCGAGTGGGCGGCCGAGGTGTGATGGGTGCCCACCGTCAGCGCGATCGTCTGCACGACGAACAGCGCCGCGAACGCCGCGATCCATCCCAGCTCGGACAGCGGCACCGACAGCGAGTGGCCGCGCAGCAGCGCCCAGCCGCCGACCAGCACCCAGCCGAGCGCGAACCGCAGCGTGGACAGGGTGATCGGCGGCAGCGACTCCAGCCCGATCTTCAACCCGACCGAGTTGCCGCCCCAGAGCAGCGCCAGCACGGCCACGAAGGCAAGGGCGCTCGCGGGCGGATGTTCGCTCAGCGCGGCAGCTTGCGTATCATTGGCGTGGGAGGCAGCCCCTCCGGAGGTAGCACGGTGGCTCACGAGCGCAGCACGGACCCGATCATCGCGACGCTTCAGGAGGTGGTGGCGATCCCGAGCGTCAACCCCGGACTACCCGGCGGCACCGACGGGGAGCGCGGCATGGCCGACTACCTGACCCGCTTCTTCGCGGATGCCGGGATCGCGTGCGAAGAGTGGGACGCCCTGCCGGGACGGCCGAACGTGGTCGCCACGCTGCCGGGGCGGGACCCGAGCCGGGCCGTCCTGTTCGAGTGCCACATGGATACCGCCACCGCCGAGGGCATGACGATAGAACCCTTCCAGCCGGTCGTAAAGGACGGCAAGGTGTTCGGTCGCGGTTCGAGCGACACCAAGGCCGGCGGCGTGGCGATGCTGCACGCCATGCTGCGCATCGCCCGCTCCGGCGAGCCGCCGCCGATCAGCGTGATGTACGCCGGCGCGGTGGACGAGGAGTACCGCATGCGGGGCGCCGCCGCGCTGGCGGACGCGCTGCCGGCGTCCGGCACGCGCGTCGTGGCGGCCGTGGTCGCCGAGCCCACCGAGCTGCGCATCATCCGCGCCCACAAGGGGATCATCCGCGCCGTGATCGACGTGCACGGCACCGCCGCGCACAGCTCCAAGCCGCACCTGGGCGCCAGCGCGATCAGCGCTGCCGCGCGGCTGATCACGGCGTTCGACGAGGAGGTCGGCGCCGGCTTCGCCGCGCTCGACGACGGCATCACCGGCGTGCCGACCCACAACGTCGGCACCATCCACGGCGGCCTGCAGGTCAACTTCGTGCCGGCGGAGTGCCGGATGGAGCTCGACCGCCGGGTCCTGCCGAGCGAGGACTTCGCCGCCGTGCTGGACCCGTACCGGCGCATCGCCGCGCGGGTCGCCGCGGCCGCCGGCGTGACCATCGACATCACCGAAGACCTGTCGATCGAGCCGATGGAGA
The DNA here is from genome assembly GCA_964291595.2 of Spirochaetia bacterium. GTDB lineage: Bacteria > Spirochaetota > Spirochaetia > SZUA-6 > Bin103 > CATQHW01. Next base: position 724,137 of record OZ219914.1, read on the forward strand.
CCACGGCCGCGGCGCCGATCGTCGCCGGCGCCGCGGCCGCCGTGCGCGCGGTCACCGGTCACGCGTCCGTCGACGGCGAGCCGTACGGCACCGACGCCGCCAAGCTCAGCGCCGCCGGCATCCCCTCCATCGTGCTCGGCCCCGGCAGCATCGACCAGGCGCACGCCGCCGTGGAGTGGATCGAGTGCGCCCAGGTGCTGCAGGCCGTGGAGGTCTACCACCGCATCATGCTGGACGCCGACGCCTGACGCTGGGAGAGCCGCGAGCGACGACCGGCATCAAGCTCGGTACGGAGCTCGGAAGCTTGGCGTCGACCGCTGCTTCAGAGTAGATTTCCGAGCTATGGACCTGGTGCAGATGCTGCGCAGGCCCGAGGGCAAGGATCTGGAGTTCAAGCGTGATCTCTCCTCGCTTCGCAGCCGGCGATTCGTTCGATGAGCAGCCGCTTCCGGCACTGGACTCGGAAGCGGTCGACTTCCGATCCGCTTCCGAGTTCTTTGCCCCTTCGCGGAAACTGACGCTCCGCAACCTCGAAACGCTCCGAATCGTCACCCGGCATCAGGGTCGGCTGGTGCCTACCGCGGGCGGAGTGCTGCTCTTCGGAGGCGATCGCCTCGCTCACTTCCCCGACGCCTGGATCCAGGCCGGCCGCTTCGCCGGAACCGACAAGGCGGCCATTCTCGACCATGCGGACCTCAAGATGCCGCTCATCACGGCGATCGAAGAGGCGGTCGAGTTCGTGCGCAAGCACGCGCTGCACAGTGCATCCATCGGTCCGGTTCGGCGTGAGGAGCAGTGGAGCCTGCCGCCGGCCGCCGTGCGCGAGGCGATCGTCAACGCCGTCGCCCACGCGGACTACTCGCAGCGGGGTGCGCCGATCCGGGTCGCGATCTTCGACGATCGCCTGGAGGTGGAGAACCCGGGCCTGCTGCCGTTCGGCATCACTCTCGACGACCTGCCGCTGGGTATCTCGAAGTTGCGCAATCGCACGATCGGACGAGTCTTCCACGAGCTCGGGCTGGTGGAGCAATGGGGAAGCGGCATCCAGCGCATGATCGCCTCGTGTCGCGATTCCGGCCTGGCCCCTCCGGCGTGGGAAGAGATTGGCCTGCGGCTGCGCGTCACCATTCGGACCGAGATGACGGGGTCCGTGTCGGTCGACGCGGTCGATCGGTCGATCCTCGATCTGCTGGAGCAGCCTGACGGGAGCAGCACGAGCGACATCGCCGCGGCCATCGGACGGTCGCCGCGCGCCACGTGGACGCGCCTCGCGAAGCTGGTGTCGCGCGGACTGGTCCGCGAAGTGGGCAGCGGGCCGCGAGATCCCAAGCGACGCTACGTGCGAACCGGCCGGTGAGCAGGTGGTGCGTGGCGACTGAAGGCGAATGTTGCTCGACCTTATGCACGGCAATGAACTCGGAAGCGACGCCGCGAACCATGCTTCAGAGTTCACTTCCGAGCAGCGAACTTCAGCGCGGTGCCGTCGAGGTCTACCACCGCATCATGACTGCCGTCGCCCCGGTGACCCCGCCGGTGACCCCGATTGGCACCCTCCGGCGGATGGTGGGTGACCCACGCATCGGGAATCGCCTCGAATCGCGCCGGTGCCGATGCTCGCGGCGCACGGCGGCCATGTTGCTCGCCGCGCCCGCACACCGAGGTGCCGGTCGGCGTGCTGCTGTCGGACCCCGCCGTGACCGAGCCGACGGCGGTGTTCCGGGGATTGGAGCTGGCCGCGCAGCAGCTCACCGCGGCCGGCCTTGCGGTCCGGCTGGTCGCCGAGAATCCGGCCCCGGACGCGGCCGCGTTACGACTACGACCCGGACGACCCGAAGGCGGCCGCCGTCCTCATCGCCATGGAGTTGCGGCACTTGGTCGGCGGCGCGACCGCTATCGCTGGGTCCGGCGGCGTTCCGGGCGTCATCCGCAACGTCAACCGTCAGCGACGGCCGGGCGACCTGGCGCTCTACGACGCCGAAGCCGTCATGGCGACGTTCCCCTTCTCCTATCGGGTGGTCGAGGACCTCGCGGACGAGTGCCGCGGCGGTCCGGCCTACCGATTCGAGCCCAGGGACGATCCCAACCTGGCGTTCATAGCCTACGTGCCCCACGTGGGCGAAGGCAGGCTCGATAGCTGCGCGGCGCGGGCCGAGGTGGCGCGCTATCTGCAGCGCGTGCAGCAGCGGGACCGCCGCTACTCGCTGATTCACGGGGTCGCCACGGATCGCGAGGACTACGCGGTGATGCGCGAGTTCGACGTCACGCTGGTGTGGTCGCCGCGTTCCAATCTCGCCCTGTACGGCCAGACCGTGGACATCGCGGGCGCGCTGCAAGAGGGCGTGCGGGTCGCCCTGTCGACGGACTGGTCGCCGAGCGGATCGTTCACCATGCGCGAAGAGGTCACCTGCGCGCGGCGGGTGGCAGAGGAAGCCGGGGTGGCGCTGTCGAGCGAGTTGCTGTGGCGCATGGCCACCGCCAACGGAGCCTACGCGCTGGGACTGGAAGACCGGTTCGGGGCGATCGAGCCCGGCCTGAGTGCGGACCTGATCCTGGTCAAGTACGCCGGCGGCGATCCCTACGACGCGGTGTTGACGGCGACCGACGAGGATGTTCTGGCGACCTGGATCGATGGCCGGGCGATCCTGCTTTCGGCGTCGCTGAACGAGGCGCTGAGCGCGTCGGAGTGCGTGACGCTGGAGGGCGTGGCGCCCAGGGTGTGCGGTGTGCTCGGCGCCTTCGGCCTGTCGCCGGAGCGGTTCGGCCGCTCCATCGAGGATGCCGTGCCGGTGAACGACGTCAACGGACAAGCCGCCTGCATCCCGGAGACGGCGGCGACCCGTCCGCCCGGATAAGAGGTACGGCCATGGAGCAGATCGTCAACCTGCACATCGAAAAGCTCCCTGAGGGCGTGTACCTGGCGACCACCGAAGAGATACCGGGGCTCGTTGCGCAAGGCCGGACGGTGACCGAAACCCTGGAGATCGCGCGGGACGTCGCGAAGAAGCTGATCGAAAAGCGGCCGGAACTTCCCGGATCAACGAGGTTGACGACCGTGGGCGACACGCTGGACTACCCGCTGATCGTCGGCACCTGATCCGGTCGGATGGCAAGCTTGCCGGATTTCGCTTCCGGCAGGTCGCGCGGCGGCTCAAACGGCTGGAGCCGACGAGATTCCCGACGGGCTCGGGCGTTTCAGCCCGCCGGCGGGTTGTGGCAGGCGAAGGTGTGGCCGTCGGCGGTGGTGGTGAGCGCCGGCATCGAGCGGCGGCACTCGTCGATGGCCTGCGGGCAACGCGGGTGGAACGGGCAGCCGGGGGGCGGGTTCACCGGGCTCGGCACGTCGCCTTCCAGCGGACGGTCGGCCGGCGGAGCGTCGGGGTCGGCGACCGGAACCGCGGACATCAGACTGATCGTGTACGGGTGGCGCGGGCGCTCGCAGACCGCCTGCGCCTCGCCCAGCTCCACCAGGTGGCCGAGGTACATGACCGCGATGCGGTTGGAGACGTAGCGGACGATGCTCAGGTCGTGGGCGATGAACAGGTAGGCCAGCCCCATCTCGCGCTGCAGCTCCAGCAGCAGGTTGACGATCTGCGCCTGGATGGAGACGTCCAGCGCCGACACCGGCTCGTCGGCGACGATCAGCTCCGGCTCCAGGGCCAGCGCCCGCGCGATGCCGATGCGCTGCCGCTGGCCGCCGGAGAACTGGTGCGGGTAGCGGCCGGCGGCGTGCCGGGGCATGCCGACCATGTCCAGCAGCTTGCCGGTGAGGTCGCCGAGCACGGCCGCGCCGGCGACGCCGAACTCGCGCGGGCCCTCGGTGAGGATGTCGCCGACCAGCACGCGCGGGTTGAGCGACGCCCACGGGTCCTGGAACACGATCTGCAGCTTGCGCCGCGCCTGCTTGACCTGCGCGCGGTCCATGCTGAGCAGGTCCAGGCCGGCCGCCAGCGAGTCGGCGCGATCACGGATCTCCCGGACCCGCCGCTTCGCCTTGCGTGACCCGTCCAGCGCGCGCGCTTCCCGGTCCAGCGCCGTCACCTGTTCGGCGACCGCCGGATCGGCGTCCAGGAACACGCGCCCGCGCTCCGGCTCGTAGAGGCGCAGCAGGCAGCGCCCGACCGTGGTCTTGCCGCAGCCGGACTCGCCGACCATGCCCAGCGTCTCCCCGTGGCGGATGGCCAGCGTGAGGTCGTTCACGGCGGTGAGCGTCCCGCGGGAGCGGGCGAACCCGCCCGCCTTGACCGCGAACTCCTTGCGCAGGTCCGTGACCTGCACCAGCGGTGCGTCGCTCACGGCAGACGCTCCTCCACCGGGCGCGCCGCCTCGCCGTGCAGGAAGCAGCGCACCTGGTGGGTTTCGTCGAGCGAGGTCAGCGCCGGCTCCGCCTCGGTGCAGCGCGCCATCGCGTGCGGGCAGCGCTCCGCGAAGCGGCAGCCGGAGATCCGCCGGCGCGGATCGGGCAGGTGCCCGGGGATGGCGCGCAGCGGCTCGCGCGAGGCCGGGCCGGTCAGCACGGGCACCGACGCCAGCAGTCCCTGCGTGTAGGGGTGCTGCGGCTGCTTGAAGATCGTGCGCACCGGCGCCGACTCGACCACCACGCCGGCGTACATCACCACCACGCGGTCGACGAAGCCGGCCACCACCGCCAGGTCGTGGGTGATGAAGATGATCGAGGTGTGCACGCGTTCCTTCAGCGACCGCATCAGCCGGAGGATCTGCGCCTGGATGGTGACGTCCAGCGCCGTGGTGGGCTCGTCCGCGATCAGCAGCGCCGGCTCGCACGCCAGCGCGATGGCGATCATCGCCCGCTGCCGGAGGCCGCCGGAGAGCTGGAACGGGTAGTCGCGGACCCGCGAGTCCGGGTCGGACATGCCGACCAGGCCCAGCAGCCGGACCGCTTCCCGGCGCGCCTGGGCCCGGTCCATCCCGCGGTGCAGGGTCAGGGCCTCGCCGATCTGGTCGCCGATCGAGTAGACGGGGTTCAGGGAAGTCATCGGCTCCTGGAAGATCATGGAGATGTCGTTGCCGCGCACGGCGCGAATCTCGCGGTCGCTCAGGCCGGTCAGCTCGCGCCCGCGCAGGCGGATCGAGCCGCGCTCGATGCGGCCGGGCGGTTGCGGGATGAGCCGCATCACCGCCAGCGAGGTCACCGACTTGCCGCAGCCGGACTCGCCGACCAGACCCAGGGTCTCTCCCTCGTCCACGTGCAGGTCGACGCCGTCCACGGCGCGCACCACGTGGTCGTGCAGGTGGAAGCTGACCTGCAGATCCTCGACAGCCAGAACCGCGGCGCCGCCGCCCGGCGTATCGCTCACGAGCGGCTCCGCGGATCGACCGCGTCGCGCAGGCCGTCGCCGACGAAGTTCCACGCCATGATGGCGAGGAAGATGAAGATGCCCGGCACCAGGATCCACGGGAAGTCCTGGAAGATCCGGTAGCCGCGCGACACCGACAGCATCAGCCCCCAGCTCGCCTGCGGCTCGGTGATGCCCAGCCCCAGGAAGCTCAGGGTCGACTCGCCCAGGATGAAGCCGGGGATGGTCAGCGTGACGTGCACGATCACGTAGGACAGCGTGTTCGGCAGAACATGCCGGACGATGATCTTGAACGGGCCCAGGCCGAGCGCGCGGGCGGCCAGCACGTAGTCCTCCGAGCGCAGGGACAGCACCATGCCGCGCACGATGCGCGCCAGGCCGCCCCAGATGACGAAGGAGACGATCAGGATGATCAGGAAGTAGACCTGCACGCTGTGCAGCGTCGGCGGAAAGGTGCCGCGCAGCGCCAGCAGCAGGTAGAACGAGGGGAAGGCCAGCAGCACCTCCGTGAACCGCATCAGCAGGTTGTCGATCGCGCCGCCGAAGTAGCCGGCGGCGCCGCCGATCAGCAGGCCGATCACCAGCGTGATGGTCGCGCCGATCAGCCCGACGGTGAGCGACACGCGCGCGCCGTGCAGCAGCCGCGACAGGAGGTCGCGGCCGGCGTGGTCGGTGCCGAGCGGAAAGAAGCCGCCGGTCGGAGCGGTGAGCAGGTGCCGGCGCGCCGTGAACGTCCCCACGAACCGGTACGGCACGCCGCGCGCGAAGAAGCCCACGAAGTTCTTGTTGCCCTTGGCGACGATCAATTCCGCGACCGGCGTGGCCGGCAGGCCCAGGTCGAGGCGCACGGTCCGGTGCAGGTCGCGGCTCGGGTCGCGATCGACCTCCGCGATCACCGACCGGAGCTCGGCCAGGGCCGGGTGGTCCGTCCGCAGCCCGTAGTGGCGCCGGAACGCCGCGACCGTCGTGCTCGCGCGCGCGGCCGCCGCGTCCTGCATGGCGACCGCGCGCAGCTCGCCGCGGCCGGCGACCGTCTCCTGCGAGATCACGCGGAGGGTGTGGCGCGGCACGCGGCCGTAGGTGCGCAGTGCCTGGTTGACGATGTGCATCTCGAACACGAACGGCCGTACCACCACGTCGCCGCCGTCGAGGTAGCTGAAGTGGATCCGCGTCGGCGGCTGGTACGACTTGGTCTTGTCCGTCCAGCGCATGGATGCCGGTGACAGCGGATCGGCCAGCAGCGCCAACGCGTACAGGACGATCAGCGTCACCGCGCCGATCTTGCCCAGCGTGTGCCTGCGGAACTTTCTCGCGAAGCCCTGCAGCAGCGACTCGACCGCGCGGTCCGCGGCGCCTTCTTCGACGGCGCCGCCGGCGGCCGTCGTAAGCGTGCCGCTCATGACACGCGGATCCGGGGATCGGTGATCGCGAGCAGGATGTCGGCCACCAGGTTGCCAATCATCAGCAGGATCACGCCGTAGATCAGGCTGCCGGACACCAGGTACGGGTCCTGGTTGAGCAGCGCCGACAGGATCAGCTTGCCCAGGCCGGGCCAGCCGGTGACGATCTCCACCAGCGCCGAGCCGCCCAGGATGTCACCGATGCTGAAGCCCAGCAGGGTGATCATCGGATTGACCGCGTTGCGCAGCGCGTGCTTGAGGATCACCACCCGCTCCGCCAGCCCCTTGGCGCGGGCGGTGGTGATGTACTGCTGGCCCAGCACCTCCAGCATGTTGGCGCGCATGATGCGGGTCAGCGACGCCGTGATCGCCGTGGAGATCACCAGCGCCGGCACCACCAGGTGCTTGGCCAGGTCCCACATCTTCCCCAAGGTGGAGAGCTGGTCGTGGTCGATCGACGTCATGCCCCCGATCGGCAGCCAGCTCCCGGTGGCCGAGATCACGTACAGCAGCAGGGCGGCCAGGAAGAAGTTCGGGATCGACAGTCCGAAGAAGGCCAGCACCGCGATCGACTGGTCCTGCCACCGGTACTGGCGCGCGGCGGCGATGATGCCGGCAGGGATCGAGAACCCCCATGCCAGCAGCAGCGACACCACCGACAGCAGCAGCGTGTTGGCCGCGCGCTGCTTGACCAGCACGAACACCGGCGCCTTGAAGGTCTGCGAGAATCCGAAGTCGCCTTGCGCAGCGTTCCACAGGTAGCGCCCGAACTGGACGTACCACGGCTGGTCCAGGCCGAAGTTGGCGCGGAACCGCTCCAGGTCCTCGGCGCGGATGTCCGGGTTGAGCGCGTACTCGCTGTAGACGTCCCCGGGCGCGAGCTGGATCAGCCAGAAGGCGACGGCCAGCGTGATCAGCAGGATCGGCACGGCGTTCATCAGCCGCCGGCCGACGACCCGCAGCAGCGACAGGCTCATGGGCCGCGGATCCCTACCGTGGATGCATGCGAGCGTGCTCCGTGATCGAAATCAGGTCCCTGATCGAAAGGAAGAGCCCGGGACGTTCGCGCCGTCCCGGGCTCGTCTGTGATCGTCCGGCTACTTCACGAAGAGCCGGTCGGCGGTGCCACGAATGCCGTAGCCGTTCAGCGGGTGCGTCTTGATGTTGCCGAACGTGTTGCGGAAGGCGTGCATCGTCGCCGGGGCGAAGGTGTACGCCCACGGGACCTCGTCGATCCAGAGCTCCTGCAGCGTGCGGAAGCCGCGGATACGCTGCTCCTCGTCCGTGGTCAGGTTGGCCTCGTCCCAGGCGGCGTCCACTGCCGCCTCCCAGTCGCGGCGCGGCGACTCCTGGTTGGGCTCGATCATGTGCAGGGAGCCGCGCGACGGGTAGACGTTGGCGCCCGACACCGGGTCGACCGATCCGGTCAGGCCGATCAGGATCATGTGCCAGTCGAAGGAGGAGACCAGCCGGGTGACCAGCTCGTTGAACGCCTCCGGCTTGAAGGTGACGTCGATGCCGGCGGCCTGCGCCTCCTGCGTGAACAGCTCGCCGATCTGCTCGCGCACCGTGTTGCCGGAGTTGGTGTTGAGGATCAGCTCGATCTTGTTGCCGTCCGGATCCTCGCGGAAGCCGTCCCCGTCGCGATCGGTGTAGCCGATCGAGTCGAGCAGCTCCTTGGCGCGCTCCGGGTCGTACTTGAGGGCGGCGTCCGGCGCGCCTTCCCAGTAGTAGGGCGAGACCGTCCAGACGAACGAGTACTGCGGGTAGCCGAAGCCGAAGGCGATGTTGTTGATGATGGTCTGGCGGTCGATCAGGTGCGCCATCGCCTGCCGGAAGCTCTTGTTGGACAGCCAGGTCAGCGCCGGCGGCTCGATGCCGCCGTCCTCCTCGCCCTCGATCGGGTTCTGGTTGAAGGTGATGAACTGGGTGCTGGATGCGGGACCGACGTTGTAGATCAGGAAGTTGTCGGACTCCTGCCGCTCGGCCAGGACGCCGTAGTCCTCGCCGCGCAGCCCCCAGGCGTCGGTCTCGCCGGCGATGAAGCGGGCCAGGCCGGTGTCGAGGTCCTCGACGAACTCGATCACGAACTCGTCCAGGTACGGGAGCTGCTGGCCCCACTCGTCCTTCTCGTAGTAGTTGGGGTTGGGCGTCATCACCACCCGCTGGCTGGGCAGGTACTCGCTGATCAGGAACGGGCCGTTGCCGACGATCGTGCTCACGTCGGTGTCGACCCCCCAGAAGGAGTTGACCGCGGCGGCGCCTTCGGCCTCGATCAGCGGCTCGAAGATGTGGCGCGGCATCGGCCCGATCGAGGCGATCTCGAAGATGCCGGCGTACACCGATGGCAGCACGATGCGGTAGGTCAGGTCGTCGATCAGCTCGAACTCCGCGAGCTCGCCGCCGACGTTCAGGGCGTCGCGGGTGCTGGTCTCGACCTCCTCGTTCTTGTAGATCTCGTTGACGCTCCACACGATCTCGTCCGCCGTGATCGGGTCGCCGTCGGACCAGACCAGGCCGCTGCGCAGATGGAGCGTGATGGTCTTCTGGTCTTCGGAGATCTCCCAGCTCTCGGCCAGCCCCGGCTCCCACTCCAGGGTGAGCTGGCTGCGGCGCACGACGCTTGCGAACATCTGATTGGTGATGTCCGTCGTCGAGGTCTCCTTGGCCACGACGGGATTGAAGGTCTTGGCGTCGGAAATGTTGGTCACCACGAACCGGCCGCCGTGGCTGCCGCGCTCCCACGCGGAGTGATCGACCTTGGCGAGCATGTCGATCGGGCTCATCTCCTCGGCCATGACCGCCTCCTCCTGAACGGGAGACGCCCACGCGCCGGTGACGGCCAGTCCTGCGACCAGGATGGCCAGGATGCTCTTCGTCATCTTCATCGGAAACCTCCTGCGGTATCGGAGAGATGCGCCGATCCTACCGCATGCTTACCCTTGTTGCCTGCCCCGCCAGGCAGGAATTCAGGACAGGACGCCGACCGTGGGGCCGAAGCTGTCCTGGTAGGGCTGCGGGTCGACGCGCACGTCGATCAGCGTGGCGACGTCGGCGGCCAGCGCCGTGGACAGCTCGCGGCGCAGCGTCTCCGGGTCGTGGACGGTCGCGCCGCGCAGACCGCTGGCGCGCGCGATCGCGGCGTAGTCGACCGGCGCGAACTGCAGCGAGTAGGGGTCGAGGCCGCGGGTCTTCTGCCGCGAGCGGATGGTGCCGTGCGCCTGGTCGTTGATGATCAGCAGCGGCACCGCCGCGCCGGTGCGGGCGAAGGTCTCAAGCTCGCCCAGGCGCATCAGCAGGCTGCCGTCGCCGCCGATGCCGAGCACCGGGGTGTCGGGCCGGGCCAGCTTGGCGCCCAGCGCCGCCGGCACGGTCAGGCCCATCGTGCGCGCTCCGCCGGAGCCGAAGAAGGTGTCCGGCCGGGTGACCGGCCACAGGTGGTCGAGCATGACGATGAAGACGCCGGTCTCGGAGACCAGGATCCCGTCCTCGGGGAGCAGCTCGCGGGCGATCTCCACCGCGTCCTGGGCGGCCAGGCGGGCCTCCGGCGGCCGGGCGAAGCAGGTCGCCAGGACGTCGGCGCGGATGGCGGCCACGCGGTCGGTCGGGTACCCCTGGTCGGTGCGCGGAGGCAGGGCGGCGGTCAGGGCGGGGAGCGAGACGGCCAGGTCGCCGTCGACGCGCACCGCCGCCGGCGACACGGTCTCGAAGTCGGGCCGCGCCGCCAGCTCGCAGGTGCGGATTCCCGGTGCGGTGTCCCACGTGCCTTCCACGGACAGGCCGTCGACGCCGATCAGCAGCGCGCCGTCCGCCTCTGCCAGGATGCGGTTGGCCAGGATGTTCGGCCCCGGGAACGCCATGAACACGCCGGCGAAGCGGGGATCGTCCTCGCGGATCATGCCGCGCGCGTGGAAGCCGTGCAGCACCGCCGGCCGCGTGCGGTCGATCAGCGCGGAGACCGCACCGGACGCGCCTGCCAGGGCGACGTCGGGGCCGAGGATGACGACCGGCCGCCGCCAGCCCGAGACCAGCCGCGCCGCCCGTGCGATCGCCGCGTCGTCGGGCGGCGGTCCGTCCAGCCGCGGCTCCGTCCGCTCGGTGGGCGCGCTGCCGGCGTCGTTCTGCGCCTGGTCGGACGGCAACTGCAGCAGCGCCGGCCCGGGACGTCCGCCCGCGGCGGCGGCGAAGGCATCATCGATGGTGCGGCCCGCATCGCCGGCCGCGTCGATCTGGAGAGTGGCGTTCGAGACCGCGGCGAACAGCGGCTCCTGCTCGCACACCTGCGACATCTCCGCGCGTGCCCCGCTTCCGATGCGCTCGCACAGGCACACCACCGGCATGCGCTCGAAGAAGGCGTTGACCGCGCCGGCGGCCAGGTTGCCGGCGCCGGCGCCCTTGATGCCGATCGCCAGCCCTGCGCCGCCGCGCAGGTGGCCGTAGTAGGCGGCGGTGATGGCCGCGCTCGACTCGTGGCCCATCAGCACCAGGTCCAGCCCGACGTGGCGTCCGGCCTCCATCAGGTCCATCAGCGCGCCCGAGCCGGGCAGGCCGAAGTAGAGCTCCAGCCCCTCCTGTCGCGCGCGGTCGGCGATCCTCTCGGCGATGGTCATCGTGGCGCCCTCCGCGGGCGATGTTAGCCCATGATGTGTTAGACCACGATGTCCTTGCGCCGGTACCGGATCGCAGATGCGGTCAGCAGCACGGCCGTGCCCAGCAGGAAGTAGGCGAGCCTTCCGAGAGTGATCCCGTAGTCCGGGTCCAGGACCGACACGTCGAGGAACCGGTAGGGGCTCAGATAACCGATCAGCCGCGCCTGCTCGGTGGTCTTCGAGATGGCGTCCACGAAGAACCCGCCGAGCGCGATGGCGACCGCGACGCCGGTCATGCTGCGGCCACGCCGCACCGCGGCCGACAGCAGCAGGCCCAAGGCGGCCAGCAGCGTGGTCAGCAGCAGCACGTACACGTCGTAGATGAACAGGGCGCGCAGATCGACGGGGTCCGGGCTGAAGCCGGTGACCGCGGCGGCCGATACGGCGAACGTCACGGCGTTGAAGGCGATCACGTAGACGTAGGCGGCGGCGGCCTTGCCCGCCCACACCTGCAGGCGCGACAGCGGCTGGGCCAGCAGGAACTCGGCCGTGCGGTCGCGCTCTTCCTTGAGCAGCAGGTTGGCGCCCAGCGAGGCGGCGAAGATGCCGCCCAGGATGGTGATCACGATGCCGCTCTCGGTGACGTGGAACCCCAGCGGCGTCACGAACATCGCCGCGTCCTCGATGTTGAGCGCCTTGAGCAACCCCTCCGGATAGGCTTCCAGCATGCCGGCAAACGTGTCGCCGGACTCGGCGATCGACGGGAGGAACAGCGAGTAGAGCACCACCAGGCCGGCGACGATGCCGGTCCAGGCGATCGCCTGCCGGCGGTTGCGGCGCAACTCGTGCGTGAACAGGTGCCAGGCCGGACTCATGCGGGGTCCTCCGCCGCATCGGCGGCCCCATCCTCCGCGTCACTGCCGTAGTAATGCAGGAACACGTCGTCCAGCGTCGGATCCTCGATCGTCACGTCGACCACGCGGCGCCTGGCCAACATGGCGAGCAGGGCGCGCGGCGGTCCGGTGAAGTCGAAGCGCGCGCTGTCGGCATCCACGCTCAGGTTCGCGACGCCGTCGATGGCCAACGCCCGCGCGGGCGGCTCACCGGGGAAGACCGCGCGCACCCGCTTGAGGTGGCGCTGGCGGAGCGTTTCGATCTCCGCCACCTCGACGATGCGCCCGCTGCGGACGATCGCCACGCGCCGGCACATGCGCTGCACCTCGTCCAGGACGTGTGAGGAGAAAAAGACGGTGGCGCCGCGCCGGTGCTCCTCGCGCAGCAGGTCGAACAGCACGCCCTGCATCAGCGGGTCCAGGCCGGCGCTCGGCTCGTCCAGGATCACCAGCTCCGGGCGGTGCTGCAGCGCCAGCACGACGGCCAGCTTCTTGCGGTTGCCGGTGGACAGCTCGTCCGCCTTGCGCTGCAGGTCCAGGTCCAGGCGGCCTGCCACCTCGCGGCCCCGGTCCGGGTCCATCCCGTGCATGCGGCCGGCCAGGCGGAGGATCGCCTCGCCGGTCATGCCGCCGTAGAAGCCGATCTCCGCGGGGATGTAGCCGAGCCGGCGCCGGATGTCGGGGCCGCGGCTGGTCACGTCCAGCCCGAACACCGTGGCGCTGCCGCCGGTGGGCCGCAGCAGCCCGAGCAGGGTGCGGATCGTCGTCGACTTGCCGGCGCCGTTGGGCCCGATGAAGCCGAAGAACTCGCCGGCCTCAACGCTCAGATCCAGCCCGTCGATCCCGCGCGTTCGCCCGTAGTACTTGGTCAGCCCGGTTGTCTCGATCATGGCCAATTTGGAAACATCAAAATATAGTGTTTTCCATCCAAAAATCAAGCGGTCGTCAGACGGACACTCGCATGCGAACGCTCAGCTTGATGCCAGGGTCTGCCGTTGATTAAAGCTGACACATGAATCAGAAGCCACCCAACACCGGACGCAACACCGGACGCATCGTCGCGCTCGTCGTCGTGGTCGTTGTCGTGACTGCGATCATCGTGTACCTCGCCACACGCGACAGCGGGACGGCGCCGGCCGAACCTGCCCCGGAGCAGGAATCGGAGCAACCCGCAGACGCGGAAGCTCCCGCGGCCGCGGAGGAGGCGGCCGAGGAGGTGACCGAAGAAGCTGCCGCGGAGTCCATGGAGGAGGCTGCCGCCCCATCGGAAGAGCAGGACGAAGAGGCGGAGACGGAACCGGCGGCCGAGCAACCCAGTCAGGAAGCGGCGACCGGATCGGAGGGCAGGGGCCCGATCACGCGGGATCAGGAAGGGGCTCGGGAAGAGGAGCCTCTCTCCGTCGAGAAATAGCACGGCGTCCATGAGCGGATCCCAATCGGACAGCACTGGCCGTGCGCCCGCACCGCTCGACGTCGTGGTGGTGGGCGCCGGCATGTTCACCCGTGACGTCATCCTGCCGTCGCTCTACCACCTGCAGCGGAGCGGCGAGGTGGGCTCCATCTCGCTTGCGGCCACCAGCACCGCCCGGCTGGCGCCGTTGGCCTCCGACGAGGAGCTTGCGGAGGCGTTCCCCGGCCAGGGGTTCACGGCGTACCCCGGCCTCGGAGACGCCGGCCGCGACCCGCGCGCGTACCTGCGCGCCCTGGACGCGCTGGCCCCGCAGCAGCTTGTCTTCGTGGCCGTGCCCGATCACCTGCATCACGAGATCATCCTCGACGCGCTGCAGCGCGACCAGCACGTCTACAGCGTCAAGCCGCTGGTGCAGCGGTACGAGCAGGGCCGGCAGATCGGCGAGCTTGCCGCCGAGCGCGGGCTGTTCGTGGGGATCGACTACCACAAGCGCTTCGACCGGCGGTCGCTGGTCGCCCGCCGCCAGTACGGGCGCGGCGACTTCGGGGAGTTCGCCTACGGCGAGGCACGGCTGTTCGAGCCGTATTTCTACCGCCACTCGAACTTCCAGAACTGGTTCACGTGCGACAACAGCGACCCGTTCACGTACGTGGGCTGCCACTACGTGGACCTGGTCCATTTCATTACGGGTCTGCGTCCGGTGGCGGTCAGCGCCGCCGGCGCGACCGGCGCCTTCCCGAACGGCAACACCGGCTACCTGTGGGCGCACGGACGGGTGCATTGGGAGAACGGCGCGATCCTGTCGGTGAGCGCCGGGCTGGGCTACCCGGACGCCGGCGCCGGCTCCAACGATCAGGGCATGACGCTGTATTGCGAGGGAGACGGCTGCTCCGGGCTGATCGACCACGACGACCAGGACCGCGGCGTCGAGTACGCCTACGTCGCGGCGACCGGTCCGGGCGGCAGCCGGTTCAACTTCGTCAGTCCCGACTTCTTCCGGCTGGCGCCGAGGGAGGGCGAAGGAGCGGACACGATCGGCTACGGCTACGAGTCGATGGCCGCGGCCGTGCAGGCCGCCCGCGCGCTCCGCGAGCTGCCGCTCGACCAGCGGCAGGCGCGCCTGCGGGAGATCGACGGGAACGGCCTGATCGCCACGCCGCTCAACAGCGGCATCAACGAGCTGGTGGTGGAGGCGGCCCGCCAGTCGCTGGCATCCGCAGGTGCCACGCGCCACATCAACTACGAAGGGACGCCGGGGGTCATCGATGGCTGCTGAGTTCTCGCTGGAGCCGGTAGCGGTGCCGCCGGTGCACACCAGTCACCGCCGCATCTGCACGGCGTTGCCGGTGCCGGAGTCGCTGCCCGTGCTGGAGCGGCTGCGTGCGGCCGAGCCGCGCGCCATGGCCGGGCAACCTCCCATCGTCTGGGATCGCGCCGACGGGTTCCAGGTGTCCGACCGCTGGGGGAACACCTGGATCGACTGGTCGTCGGGGGTCCTGATCGCCAACGCCGGCCACGGGCGACAGGAGATCCGGGACGCCGTGACCGGGGCCGTGTCGCGCCCGCTGCTGTCCGCCTACGTGTTCCCGCACGAACGGCGCGCGCAACTCGCCACCCGCCTGCAGGCGCTCGCCCCCGACCCGGACAACTACACCGTGTTCGTGGTCACCACGGGCAGCGAAGCCAACGAGGCTGCCATCAAGCTGGCCAAGACGTACGGCCTGCGTCGGCACGGGCCGGCCAGGCGCGTGATCGTCTCCTTCCGCAACGCGTTCCACGGCCGCACGATGGGCGCGCAGCTCGCCGGCGGCATGGCCGCGCAGCACGAGTGGCTTGGGGGCGAAGGAGCGACCTTCCTGCGCGTGCCGTTTCCGGACGGTTTCAGGAACCCGGACACCTCCTTCGACGGGTTCCTGGCAGCGGTCGCCCAGTCCGGCGTCGAGCCCGCCGAGATCGCCGGCATCATCACCGAGTCGTACCAGGGGGTCGGTCCGGACTTCCTCCCCGCCGACTACGCGCGGGCGCTGTGCGACTTCGCGGCCGAGCACGACATCGTCACCATCTTCGACGAGGTGCAGTCCGGCTTCGGGCGCACCGGGCGCATGTTCTGCTTCGAGCACTACGGCGTCACGCCGGACCTGATCACGTGCGGCAAGGGGATCACCTCCAGCCTGCCGCTGGCCGCGGTCATCGGCAGGCGCGACATCATGGACCTGTACCCGCCCGGTTCGATGACCTCCACGCACTCGGGCAACCCGGTCGGCGTGGCGGCCGCACTGGCCAACCTGGACCTCATCGAGCGCGAGCACCTGGTGGAGCGGGCCGAGACGCTCGGCCGCATCCTGATGGAGGAGCTGGGCGGGATCGTCACGCCGCACTCGCCCGCGCTGGCATGCCTGACCGGCCGCGGGCTGGTCGCCGGCATCCGGGTGATGCGCCCCGGCACAGAGCTGGCCGGCACAGAGCTGGCCGGCTCTGGGCCGGCCGGCACGCGGGAGCCCGACGCCGCGACGGCCGCGGCCATCGTCCAGGCCTGTTACCAGCGGGGCCTGCTGATGTTCGCGCCGGTGGGGGTGGCAGGCGAGTGCGTGAAGATCGCCCCGCCGCTGGTGATTACCGAGGAGGCGCTGCGGGAGTCGCTTGCGGTGTTTCGCGAGGCGTGCGCCGAGGTGCTCGACGGTACCGGTCGCGCTCCAGGAACGCCAGGGCGATAACGGCCAGCGCGCCGGCCACCAGGGCCAGCACCGTCCACTGCAGCGCGGCGTCGAGGGAGAACGCGTCCGCCAGCAGCCCCGTGACCGACGCACCGATGCCGGCCGGCAGCCCGCCCAACCCGATCACCAGTCCGGCGGCGACGCCGGTCGCATGCGGCCGGCGCTCCTGCGCCATGACGATGGCCACCGGCAGCGTGGCTCCGAGGGCGGCGCCGAGCACGGCCACGGCGGCGAGCTGCACCGCCGGCACCCCGTGGATGAAGATCAGGTGCGCGGGGATGGTCAGGAGCGCTGCGCCCAGGAGCGTACGGGTCCGGCCGATGCGGTCGGACAGCCGGCCGCCCGAAAGGCTTCCCGCGCCGACGGAGCCCATGAACAGCACCAGTGGCCAGGCCGTGGAGCCCAGCGACTGGGCGGTCCAGGTGGGCAGGAAGCTGGTGATCGACAATTGGAACCAGCTCCGCGACATCGCGAACACCACGATCAGGGCCAGCGGCAGGACGGGATGGATCCGGCGCGCCGCGGGCTGCCGCGGCGGTGACGGGGATGGCGCGGAGCGTGGCAGGGCGCCCGCGGCCGAGTCGCCGGCCGCGAACGTCCGGGGAGCCAGGGCTTCCGGAGCGAGCAGCCGCCACACCAGCAGGGCCGATCCCAGCCCGACGACCACCGCGGCGCCGGTGCCCGGCAGGCCGAACAGGCCGAGCGCCACGGCCATCAAGGCCGGGCTGAGCGCCGAGCCCAGATTGCCACCCACGGAGAACAGCGACATGGCAGCCCCGCGCCGTTGTCGTCCCTCGGGTCCGGCCGCAAGGCGCGCCACGCTCATCGCACCGGCAGGATGGAACGCGCCGCCGCCGAAGCCGCCCAGCCCGGCAAGAACCAGCGCCAGCCAGTACGAACCGCTCAGACCGATGAGCCCCATGAACAGCCCCGACCACGCCAGACTGATGACGATGATCCGCTGCGGGCCCCAGCGCTGCGCCAGCGCGCCCAGCCACGGCTGCGGCAGGGTTCCGCACAAGGAGTGGACCAGCGCGATCAGCCCCACCTGCGTGAACGAGAGTCCCAGCAGGGGGATCAGCAGCGGGTAGGTGATCGGCAGGAAGTTGTTGGTGATCTCCAGCAGCAGGTGTCCGACCGCGCCCAGCGCGATCGGACGTCGGCTCGCGGTCACCCGAGGGTCGCTTCGCTCAGCCTTCGGGCGAGGGTCGCTCCGCTCACCCTCTGCTCACCCGAGGAGCGGCTGCGTTCTCTCCACAAGCTGCAGGGCGATGCCCCACGGGTCGCGCAGGAAGATCAGCGTGTCGCCGCCGCCGGTGGCGCGCGGCTCGCCGTGGAGCTGCGCGCCGGCCGCGGCGAGCTCCCTGGCCTGCTCGACCGCGTTCGTGGAGGTGAAGGCCAGGTGCAGCACCATCGGGTCCTGCGCGGCGTAGTCGGGCATGAGTGCGTCTTCGAAGCGGTACAGCTCCAGGACGGTTTCGCCGTCGCTGTCGGCCAGGAAGGTTGTGTACGTGGGCGCCCCGGTCTGGCGCACGACCTGCATGCCGAGGTTGGCGACGTACCAGTCGGCGATCGCGGCGGGGTCGGGGACGTTCAGCGCGATGTGTTCGATCTTCATCGGTTCAGCAGTTCCTTGTCCCGCATTCTAACCGACGGGACGGCGCCAACCGCCGGTCGCCGCCGTGCTACGCTGCGGGCGAGTCATGGGTACCGAACGCGTCGCCGTCCTGGGGGCCAGCCCGAAACCCGACCGGACCTCCAACCAGGCGGTGCGCCGCCTCCGGCAGCACGGTCATCACGTGATTCCGGTCCATCCAGCGCATGACGAGATCGAAGGCCTCGCTGCCGCCCCCGATCTTGCCGCGATCGACGGCGCGGTCGATACGCTGACCGTCTACGTTGGCCCGCGCCATGGGGAGGAGCTGATCGAACAGATCATCGCCCTGGCTCCCGGACGCGTGATCCTCAACCCGGGCACGGAGTCCGACATGGTCGAGCGGCGCCTGCAGGAGCGGGGCATCCCGGTGATCCGCGCCTGCACCCTGGTGCTTCTGGCCAGCGGTCAGTTCGCGGCGTAACGCGCGTGCCCGACCCGACTCCGGAGCTCCTCTTCGACGGCCCTGCCGACGGGCCGCCCATCGCGCTCGCGCACGGCGCGGGGGTGGGGCCGCAGCACATCGCGATGGTCACCCTGGCGCGCGAGCTCGCATCCCACGGGCTGCGCGTGGTCCGCTTTGCGTTCCCGTACATGGCTGCCGGCCGCAAGGCGCCGGATCGCGAACCGGTGCTCATCGACATGTGGCGTGCGGTGATCGCCGCGCTGGGCGATCCGTCCCGGCTGGCGATCGCCGGCCGCTCGATGGGGGGGCGCATCGCCAGCATGGTGGCCGACGACTGCGGCGTGCGCGCCCTGGTCTGCTTTGCCTATCCCTTCCACCCGCCCGGGAAACCGGAGCGCCTGCGCACCGCGCACCTGGATGAACTGCGCACTCCGGCCCTGATCGTGCAGGGCGAGCGCGATCCGTTCGGCGACCGAGACGAGGTGCCGGGCTTCGGGCTGCCTGAACGCTTCCGTATCGCCTGGATCACCGACGGCGACCACGGCTACATGCCGCGCAAGCGGTCGGGCGTCACCATCGAGGAGAACATCGCGGCGGCTGCGACCGCCGCGGCCACCTTCCTGAGCCAACTCTGACGACAACCGAGGTAGGAGCATGAGCGACTTCACGACCCGCCCGGAGATCATGGGCCGCAAGTACGTGGTCACCTCCGGGCACTATCTGGCCACGGCGGCCGGCGCGCACGTCATGGAACGGGGCGGCAATGCCATCGACGCGGCGGCGGCGATGTGCATCTGCCTGAACCTGCTGGAGCCGTTCGCCAACGGCATCGGCGGCGAGGCGCCGACCCTGGTCTACTCGGCCGCGGAGGGCAAGCCGTACGCGATCAGCGGCATGGGCTGCTCGCCGGCGGCGCTGACCATCGACTACTGCCGGGAGCACGGCATCGACCTGATTCCGGGCGACGGCTTCCTGCCGGCCTGCGTGCCGGCCACCGTGGACACGTGGGCGTGCGCGGTGGCGCGCTTCGGTCGCCTGCGCTTCGCGGACATCCTGGCCCCCGCCATCGAGTTGGCCGAAGAGGGCTTCCCGGTCTACCCGGCGTTCAGCCGCAGCACCGAGGACAAGGCCAAGCTGTTCCTGGAGCGCTATCCCTCGACGGCGGCGATCTACTGCCCCGGGGGCCGTGTCCCTCGGACCGGGGAGCGGTTCCGCAACCCCGACTTCGCGGCGACGCTGCGCACGATGGCGGCCGCCGAGGAGGCCTCCGGCGGCGGGCGGGAGCGCGGCATCGAGGCGGCGCGCGACGCCTTCTACCAGGGGCCGATCGCCGAGCGCATCGTCCGCTTTATCGCCGAGCCGGTGCTCGACGCCACCGGTGAGGAGCACGCCGGCCTGCTGACCATGGACGACATGGCCGCCTGGCGCGCGGCGGCGGAGACGCCGTGCAGTGTCCACTTCCGCGGCGTCGAGGTGCACAAGTGCGGGCCGTGGACGCAGGGACCGGTCTTTCTGCAGCAGCTTCGCCTGCTCGACGGCTTCGACCTGCAGGGCATCGGGCACAACACGGCCGACTACCTGCACACCGTCATCGAGTGCGCGAAGCTCGCGTTCGCCGACCGCGAGGCCTACTACGGTGACCCGGACCACGATGATGTGCCGCTGGAGCGGCTGCTGTCGGCCGGTTATGCCGATGAACGGCGGCAGGCGATCGGCGCCGACGCCTCCGCGGAGATGGTCGCCGGACCGCTGGGAGCCGAGGGGCTGCCGCTGGCCGACGTGCCGGCCGACAACCGCGCCGCGCTCGGCATCACCGGCCGCGAGGCGGGCGAGGGCGCCGGCCACGCGCACATGGGCGACACCACGCACTGCGACGCGATCGACGCCGACGGCAACATGGTCGCCTGCACCCCGTCGGGGGGCTGGATCGGCTCCTCCCCGGTCGTGCCGGGGCTGGGCTTCCCGATCGGCACCCGCGCGCAGATGTTCTACCTCAACCCGAACCGGGCGAACTCCGCCGCGGGGCGCAAGCGGCCGCGCGCCACGCTCACGCCCAGCCTGGTCACCCGCGACGGCAGGCCGGAGATGGCGTTCGGGACGCCCGGCGGCGACGGCCAGGATCAGTGGACGCTGCAGGTGTTCCTGAACCACGCCGTGTTCGGCATGCCGCTGCAGGAGGCGCTGGAGGCGCCGACCGTGCACTCCACCCATTTCCCGTCGTCGTTCTATCCGCGCAGCGCCCATCGGCTGGGCGTCTCCGCCGAGAGCCGCATCGACGCCGACGTCCTGGACGAGCTGCGCCGGCGCGGCCACGAGGTACGGATGACCGGCCCGTGGGGGCACGGCAAGCCGATGGCCGTCCGCATCGACGCCGAGCGCGGTGTGATCCGCGGCGGCGTTTCGCCCCGTGCCGTCATCGGCTACGGGCTGGGATGGTGAGGGCGGCCGCGACTCGATGCGCTTTGCCTCCGGGTGGGCGTCGCGCTTCAGCGCGATGCGCCACCGTGACTTTCGTTACCTGTGGCTGGGCAACTCCATCGTCATGGGGGGCAACCAGGCGACCTTCATCGCCGCGAGCTACCTGGCCTATGAGCTGACCGACTCGGCGTTCATCCTGGGGCTGGTCAGCATGGGCTTCGCGCTGCCCATGCTGACGCTGTCACTGTTCGGCGGGGCGCTGGCAGACCGGTTTCCGCGAAAGCGCATCCTGCAGATCGGGCAGCTCCTGATCGCCGCGAGCGCGGCCTCGGTGGCGGTGGCGATCAAGCTCGACGTGGTCGTCTGGGGTCACCTGCTGGCCGCATCCGCGGTCCAGGGGGTGGCGTTCGCCTTCGTGGTGCCCGCGCGCCAGTCGCTGATCGCGGATATCGTCGGCGAAGAGCTGGCCGGCAACGCCGTGGCGCTGGTGTCGGTGTCGTTCAGCGTCACCGGCCTGCTGGGTCCGGCGGTCGCGGGGGTCCTGTACGACGCGATCGGTCCGTTCGGCGTGTATGTCGTGGTCCTGGCCTCCGATCTGCTCGCCGTCCTCTGCACCAGCCTGGTGCGCCATTCGGCTCGCCCGAGCGCGTCGACGTCATCCGGGAAGCGGTCGTTTCTGCGCGACATCGGCGCCGGGCTGCGGTACGTGCGCAACGACGGCCTGCTGGTGGCGCTCATCGTCGTGGCGCTCGCCTTCACCGTGCTGGCGATGCCGTACCGGTTCCTGCTGCCGGTGCTGGTCGTCGACGTGTACGATCAGGGTCCGCGCACCCTTGGGTTGTTGTCCAGCATGATCGGCCTGGGCGCGATCGTCGGCGCGTCCTACGTGGCGTGGAGCGGCCGCCGCTGGCGCGGAGCCCTGCTGATCGGCGGGGCGGTGGCCAGCGGCCTGGGACTGGCATTGGTCGGGACGGTGCCGGTGCTTGCGGTGGCGGTCGGGCTGACGGTCCTGGTCGGGATCGGTGACGCGCTGCGGCGGGCGCTCAACCAGGCGCTGCTGCTGGAGTCGGCCAACGCGGAGTACCGCGGCCGGGTGGTGAGCATCTACGCGATGAACTTCGGGCTCACGCCGGCTGGCGCCCTGCCGGCGGGCGCGTTGGCCGAGCTGCTCGGCGTGCGCATGGCGCTGGTGATCTTCGGAGTGCTGCTGATCCTGCTGTCGGCGTGGATCGCGCTGCGCAGCCCGCGGCTGCTGCGCTACCAGTAGCCGGGAGCAGGAGGGCAGCCCGTGCGTCGATCACGGGTGCGGGGCTGCGATGGTCGACCTGCGAAAGAGATAGGCAAACGGGGTCTTCGTGTAGGCGATGCCGCGGTTGATGCGCTGCAGCTCGTCGGCGGTCGGCGGGACCCCTCTCTTCGGTACGAGGTAGTCGTCAAGGCTCCCGGTGCGTACGCGGTAACGTCCGCCGCGGACGGTGATCACGCCGAGCAGCGCGTAGCACGGATCCAGCGACGCCAGCGAAGCGTCTCCGTGACTGTTGTTGGCCAGCAGGATGCCGCCCGGGCGCAGGTAGCGGGTGCAGTGCTCGCTGACGAAGCCGGCGTACAGGGAGATCAGCAGATCGACGGAGCGGTCCTCGACGGGCAGACGCCGCCGGTAGTCGAGGCGATGGAACCGCGCCTCGGGAGCATGCGCAGCGCCGACGGACGCGCGTTTGGCGTCGATGAGCTGAGCGACGTCGCGGCGTTGTGCGAAGAAGCGCGCGGCCCGCGGGTCGGTGTCTACGTACGTTACGTCGTCGAACCAGACGGACGGACTGATGTCGATGAAGCTCGCGGGGTAGAGGACCTTGGCGCTCCTCGGCATCACGGCGGCGACGGCTGCGAAACGCCGCACACCATCATCGGGATGGCGGTCGTAGCGGGCGTGGAGCGCCGCGACGTCGACCGGTGATGTCACCGCAGTGGCGCTGTCGTCAGCCTGCGGGCAGTCGCGGCGGCAGCGGCGAGAAGACGGGCGGCAGCGGCGCGATCGCGTACACGGCTTCGCTCGGCGACTGGCTCAGCGGGAGCGAGCGGGCCGTCCGGTTCTCCAGGTCGACAACCAGGAGCTGGTTGCGCTCGCCGGCCAGCAGGCGGTCGCCGCCGGCGGGGCAGAGGCCGCGCAGGAACCCGTGCGGGGCCGGCGGCGCCAGCGTCATGGAGTCGGCCACCGTCCCGTCGGCGCGCATCACGCGGAGTTCGCCGGCGCCCGTGTCGAGCGTAAGGAACGTGCCGCCGGCCATCGGCACGACGTTGTGGATCGGCACCGCGACGTCGTCGGCGACCGGGAGCGGGGCGCCACGCCCGTCGGCGCGCGCGATCAGCCCGCGGTGCCCGTCGCCCTCGGCCTCCACCCGGCCGAGCGAAACCAGTGGTGAGCCGTCAGCGTGGAAGGCGACACCGTTGGTATGCAGGAGGTTGCTCGCAGCCGGGGCGTAACCCGTCGGATCCCGATAGTCGACGGCTGCCGAGAAGCGTGCGCGGTCGCCGGCCAGTCCCGCCGCCGGGCGCAGGTCCACCAGATCGGTCAGACGGCCGGCCGCATCGAAGACCACCAGCGCGTCGTTGGCGGTCGAGCACACCCACAGCCGGTCGTCGCGCACGGCGAGGTCGTGCACGTTGCCGCACCACGGATGGTCGATGTCGGCAAGCCGCCGCCACGAGCTGTCGAAGTGCAGCATCCCCGATCCGTTCGCGACGTACACGGTGTCTCCGTCGGTGGCGAGCCCGCGGCCGCCGCGGATGCCGCCGCGCGGGTTCGGCTCCCGGTGCAGGTGGGGCGCGGGCGGCACCGGGCAGGAGCCCTGCACGCCGCGTTCCGGATCGACGACGTACAGGTACCCGGACGGCTCGCCGGGCCGGCTGCCGCGACAGATCGTGGACACCAGGCAGCGCGAGTCGCCGGCAGGGTCTTGCCCCTTGCTATCCATCTTCCTATATATTAGGTGGTCGGCCGGCGCGCGGCATACGAGTGCCGTATTGCCGGCGCTCATCAACACCACACCGAATACGGTTTGAGGCGATGATTGAGGTAACCAACGTCACCAAGCGTTACGGCACGCACACTGCCGTGGATGATGTCAGTTTCCGCGTCGAAGCCGGTGAGGTCGTCGGCTTTCTCGGCCCCAACGGTGCCGGCAAGTCGACCACGATGAACATCGTCACCGGTTTCCTGTCGGCCACCGACGGCACGGTGACCGTCGACGGCATCGACGTCCTGGAGGATCCGATCGGCGCCAAGCGCACGCTCGGCTACCTCCCGGAGCTGCCGCCGCTGTACGTCGACATGACCGTGCGCGACTACCTGCGGTTCGTGGCCCGCGTGAAGGGCGTGGACCGCGCGGCCCGCGACGACGCGAACGATGAAATCATGCGGTCGGTCGGCATCGAGCACGTCGCCGATCGCCTGATCCGCAACTTGTCCAAGGGCTACCGGCAGCGTGTCGGCCTGGGGCAGGCGCTGGTCGGCAATCCCAAGGCGCTGATCCTGGACGAGCCCACCATCGGGCTCGACCCGCACCAGATCATCGAGATGCGCGACCTGGTGCGCACGCTGGGCGAGCAGCGCACCGTCATCCTGAGCTCGCACATCCTGCCGGAGGTCTCGGCGGTCTGCGAGCGCATCATCATCATCAGTCACGGCAAGATCGTGGCCAGCGACACCGCCGAGAACCTGGGCAAGGCGCTCGCCGGCACCGGCCGGCTGTCGGTCCGCATCAAGGGCACGGCGGACGCCGCCCAGGCGGCGCTCGGGGCCGTGGCCGGCGTCGAGTCGGTGCGGGTGACCGGACAGAGCGAAGCCACCGGCACCGTCGACCTGGAGGTGGACACCGGTCAGGCCGATCCGCGGGAGGCCATCTTCTACGCCCTCGCCAAGGCGAAGCTGCCGCTGTTCGGCATGCGGTCGCTGGAGGTGACGCTGGAGGAGATCTTCCTGCAGCTCACCGAAGACGATTCCGAGCAGGAGGCTTGAGCGATGGCAGCCATCTGGTGGCGCGAGCTGCGCGCCTACTTCCAATCGCCGTTCGGCTACATCTCGATGGGCCTGTTCCTGGTGCTGTTCGGCATCACCGCCACCTTCAGCATCCTGTTTCCGCGCAGCCCGCTGTTCGGCGGCGTGCTGGCGCAGATGCGCTTCATGCTGATCTTCGTCGTCCCGGTGCTCACCATGCGGCTGTTCACGGAGGAGCGGCGGTTGCGCACCGACCAGTTGCTGCTGACCGTGCCGCTGCAGCTCACCGACATCGTCCTGGGCAAGTTCGGCGCCGCGATGACCGTGCTGGTGACCATGCTGCTGATCACCGTGACCTATCCGGTCGCGCTGTCGTTCTTCGGCGACCTGCCGGCCGGTGAGATCGTCACCGCGTACGTCGGCTTCCTGCTGCTGGCGGCGGCGTTCGTGGCGGTCGGCTGCTTCATCTCCTCGACCACGGAGAGCCTGGTGGTGGCGGCGATCGTCACCTTCGTCGCCCTGTTCCTGATGTGGGTGATGCCCGGCCTGCAGCGGCTGATCCCCGCCGACCAGTCGGCCGGCATCATCTTCACCGCGGTGCTGGGGGCGGGCGTCGCCGGGCTCACCTTCCTGGCCACCCGCAACATCATCGTCACGGCCGGCGCCGCGATCGTCGCGGCGGCCGCGGTGGTCGTGATCGTGCTGGTGGACATCACCTTCTACGACACCTTCATCAACCGGTTCCTGGTCTGGTTCTCGCCCGTGGACCGCTACGACACGTTCGCCCGCGGCCTCTTGAACCTCAGTCCGATCGTCTACTACCTCACCTTCAGCGCCTTCTTCCTGCTGTTGACGGTGCGGATGATCGACAAGCGGCGCTGGGCCTGAGGAGGGAACGATGGCAACCAAGGATCTGATGTCGTTCGACTTCAAGGACCAGAAGAAGGTCCGCTACGGCGGCTATGCCACGCTCGTCTCCCTGATCGCGGTGGCCGCGCTGGTGCTGGTCAACTTGGTGGTGGACCAGCTCGACATCGAGTTCGACCTGACCGAGAGCGGCATCTACTCGCTGTCCGAGCAGTCCAGGCAGGTGGCCGACGGGATCGAGGAGCCGGTCACCATCTACGGCGTGTACGCGCTCGGCGACGAGAACCCGGAGATCGACGACATCCTCAACCTCTACGCCGACCGGTCCAAGAACATCACCGTGAAGACCCTGGACCCGGAGCGGAGTCCCACGCAGGCGGACCGCTTCGACGACGAAGGCGGCCTGCGGGCCGGTGACCTGGTGGTGGCGACCGAGGACAAGCACCGCGTGATCAGCGTCTTCTCGCTGCGGCTCACGCAGAACAACCGCCAGATCGGGCTCAACGTCGAGCAGCAGGTCACCTCCGCGCTGCTGTTCGTGACCTCCGACCAGGACCCCAAGATCTATTCGATCATCGGCCACCGCGAGCAGAACGTCACCGCCCTGGGGCTGCGGCAGATCCTGGAGATCGAGAACTTCGCGCTGGAGGACCTGAATCTGCAGCAGGTGGAAGCGATCCCCGACGACGCGACGATCGTGATGGTCACCGCGCCGACCACCGATTACACCGAGGATGAGGTGGCCAAGCTGCGCGCCTACCTGGAAGGCGGCGGCAAGGCGATCTTCGCGCTCAGCAAGGTCACGGACGTCGACATGGTCAATCTCAACAACCTGCTGCGCAGCTACGGCGTGCAGTTTCGAGACGACTGGGTGTTCGAGCAGGACGCGCGCCGCCACCTGCCGAACCAGCCCAACCTGCTGGTGCCGGAGGTGGTGAGCCACCCGATCACCTCGCCCATCTCGCTCGACCGGCGGCTGGTCCTGATGCCTGCACCCGCGTGGATCGAGGAGCTGGAGGTGCGCCGCCGGTCGCTGGAGATTCAGCCGCTGCTGCAGAGCTCGGCGGAGGCGTTCGCGCGCGCCGAGATCATCACCACCGAGAGCGGCGAGTTGCTGCCCCAGGAAGGCGACCCGCGCGGGCCGTTCAACCTCGGGGTCGCCGTCACCGACCCCGCGCCGACCGTCGAGGGCGACGACACCCGCATCGTCGTGCTGTCCACCGCCTTCTTCCTGCGCGGCGACTTTCAGCAGAATTTTCCAGGCAACGTCGACCTGATCGTGAACAGCATCAACTGGGTGTTCGAACGGGAGGAGACGATCTCGGTGCGCCCCAAGTTCACGCTGATGCTGCCGCTGCGTCTCAACAGCCTGTCGACCTGGATCTTCACCGGCGCGGTCGTCGTGGTGGTGCCGCTGATCGTGCTCGGCGCCGGCCTGGTGGTCTGGCTGCGCCGCCGGCACCTGTAGGGGTTCGACGGTGAAGCGCGGCATCCTGCTGGCCGTCTTCGGCGTCGCGGTCGCGGCGCTGGTGGGGGCGTACGTATTTCTGATCAACCGTCCGCCGCCGCCTCTTCCGCCGCTCCCGGACGACAACGTCAAGGTGCACCAGGTCCCGGACGAGGACATCCTGGAGATCGACCTGCGCACCCCCGACACGGAGCTGTCGCTGCGCCGGAACGAAGACGCGAGCTGGTTCGTACCCGGGCACGAGGACGCGGACCTGGACCCGAACCGGATCCTGACGATCGTGTCCATGTTCGCCCGGCTCTGGGCGCGCGACGTGATCGCCGAGGACCCGGACGACCTGTCGATCTACGGCCTGGACCGCGGCGACATCGTCGGCCGCATCAAGCTGGCCGACGGCACCGAGCGCACCGTCACGTTCGGCGACCGCACGCCGAGCCGCAACACCGACTACATCATGATCGACGGCGATCCGCGCGTGTTCACGGTCTGGCAGAACAACAAGAACCAGATGGCGTGGACGATCGAGGACCTGCGCGTGCGCCGCCTGCCGCGCGTGGAGACCGCCAGCGTGAACCGGCTGAAGGTGGTCAACGAGCACGGCACCACGGAGATCGTCCGCTACTTCGAGCCGCACGGGATGCCGCACGTGATGTCGCGCGACGTCCTGATGCAGCCGTACGCCATGCCGCGCGGCGCGGACGGTGAGAAGGTCGAGGAGCTGATCAACGCCGCGTCGGCCATCCGAGTGGACGAGTTCATCGCCGACCAGGCCGACGATCCGGCCGCCTACGGGCTGGCTCCGCCGAGCCTGGAGATCGTGGTCAACCATGGGCGCGGGGTCCTGCACCTGCAGTTCGGCTCGGGCTACGGCCGCGATCGGCTGTACGTGAAGCAGGCGCAGGAACCGAAGATCTACGGCATCGACGCCCGCGACGTGCAGCGTTTCATGGACGTGGCCCCATTCGACCTGGTCAGCCGCTTCCTGGCGCTGGTCAACATCACCGCGATCGACCTGGTGACCGTCGAGATCGATGGAGAGTCCCATACGCTCGACGTGATTCCCGGCGGCGCGGACGGTGAGGATGATACGTTCACGCTGAACGGCGCCGCCATTCCGGAGGATCCCGCCAAGAAGCTGTACCAGGCGATCATCGGGTTGCTCGCGGACCTGGAGTTGCCCGGCGAGGCCCCGGCGGGCGACCCCACGATCCGCATCGGCTACGTGCTGGACCCCGGACCGCCGGAACGCATCGACGTGGGCCTCGTCCCCTACGACCAGGATTTCTACGCAGCCGAGGTCCAGGGCGCCCGCGAGTTCCTGATCTCCGCACGGGAAGTGCAGCGCCTGCCGGACGCCATCCAGCTCGCCCTGACCCAGACCGAGTAGACAGCCGGTCGGTCCGCGGGCGGAGAGAGCAGCCGCCGGGATGATCCCCCCAACCGCGGACTGCGCGATGCCGGCTTTCCCGGCCTGCTGCGCTTCTACCGCGAGCACCTGACCCGGCACGTGATGCCGTTCTGGGTCGAGCGCGCGATCGACCGCGAGCACGGTGGGGTGACCAACGTCATCACCGACGACGGGCGGGTAACCTCGACCGAGAAGTACCTGTGGTCGCAGGGCCGGGCGCTGTTCACCTTCGCGAGCCTGTACAACGCTTCGACGGCGATCGGGCGTGGCTGGAGATCGCCGCTCCCATCGCGGCGTTCCTGCTCCGGCACGGTCGCGATGACGAGGGAACGTGGCACTTCGCGCTGCACCGCGACGGCAGCGTGTCGCAGCCGCCGGCCAGCGTGTACGTCGACGGCTTCGCCGCCTACGGGCTGGCCGAGTACGCGCGCGCTACCGGTGACCGCGCCGCACTGGACGCCTCCCTGCAGACGCTGCGCCGGCTCGATCCCCTGCTGGAGCGCCACGAGGCGCTGCCGACCGCGCCGCACCCGATTCCTCCGCCGTTCGCCGCGCACGGTGTCTGGATGATGTTCGCGATGGTGTTCGACCACGTCGGCCGCATCGCCGGCGACGATGCGTTGTGCGCGCGGGCGGTGGAGCTGGCCGATCGCGTGTTCGCCTGGCACGTGCACCCGGAGCTCGAAGCGCTGCTGGAGTTCGTCCTGCCGGGAGGGCGTTACCGGGATGATGCCGTCGGCAACACGCTGGTGCCCGGCCACGCGATCGAGTCCATGTGGTTCATGGAGCGGGTCTACCGCGGCCACCCGCGGCGCTCCGAGCGCCTGCGCGCCGCCATGGACGTGATCCGCTGGAGCCTGCAGCGCGGCTGGGATGACGAGCTGGGCGGGCTCTCTCTGGCCTGCCACCTGACCGGCGGCACCCCCCGGTGGCACGCGCCCGATGCCAAGGTCTGGTGGCCGCACACCGAGGCGTTCGTGACCCTGCTCCGTTTCTTCGAGCTCACCGGTCAGGAGTGGCTGATGGAGTGGTACTGGCGGGTGCACGACTACGCCTTCAGCCGGTTTCCGGCGGTCGCCGGCGACTGGCATCAGAACCTGGATCGGGCCGGCCGGCCGGCCCCCGTCGCGGTCAAGGGGCTGGCCGTCAAGGACCCGTTTCACCTGCCGCGCGCGCTGATCTACGGCATCGACTGCCTGCGCCGGCTGGCGTCCACCGAAGGGGTGTAGCCGCCGGTGGCAGGGGTGGTACGCTCCGTGCCAACCACAACAGGAGGTTTCCATGAAGACCGTTCATCGCGCGGCGCTGGTGCTGGCCGCCGTCGCGTGCGCACTGCTGGGAGCGGGCGCCGCCGGCGCCGACCAGCTCGCCGTCAAGTTCTCGCTCGACTGGAAGTTCGAGGGGCCGAGCGCGGCCTACCTGCTGGCCCTCGACAAGGACTACTACGCCGAGGAGGGGCTGGACGTCACCATCGACACCGGCCAGGGCTCGCTGGAGGCGATCCCGCGCGTGGCCAGCGGCGTCTACCAGTTCGGCTTCGCCGACATCAACTCGCTGATCAAGTTCCGCGACCAGAACCCGGACGTCGGGATCAAGGGCATCCTGATGGTCTACGACGCGCCGCCGTTCGCGATCGTGACGCTCGCCAGCACCGGCATCGAGGAGCCGCGCGACCTGGAGGGCGCATCCTCGGCGCACCGGCTCCCGACGGCGCGTACGCGCAGTGGAAGGCGTTCGTGAAGGAGAACGACATCGACGCCAGCAAGGTGACGATCGAGAACGTCGGCTTCCCGGTGCGCGAGCCGATGCTGGTGGCGGGTCAGGTCGACGCCATCACCGGCTACTCCTTCTCCTCGTTCCTCAACCTCAAGGCCAACGACGTGCCGCCCGAGGAGATCCGGGTGTTCCTGATGACCGACTACGGGCTCGACCTGTACGGCAACACGATCATCGTCAATCCCGAGTTCGCCGCCGCCAACCCGGACGCGGTGTCCGGCTTCGTGCGCGCCACCATCAGGGGCTGGCAGGACACGGTGGCCGATCCGGCCGCCGCGGTGAAGCACGTGCTGGAGCGCAACCTGGTGGCGAAGGAACCGGTCGAGCTGGAGCGCCTGGAGATGTCCATCGCCGACAACGTCAACACGGCGTACGTGCAGGAGCACGGGTTCGGCGGCGTCGACCCGGCGCGGTTTGCCTCGTCCATCGAGCAGATCGGGGTCACCTACGAGTTCTCCATGGCGCCGCCGGCGCCGGAGGACGTGTTCACCAGCGAGTACCTGCCGGACGCTTCGGAGCGGATGCTACAGTAGCGCCGCGGTGGGGGCGGGCGGGAGCGAACGCACGCGCGGGGACGCGTTTGTCGAGCTCCGCGACATCAGCCTGACCTACGGCGGAGACCCTGCCGCCCCGCTCGTCCTGCACGGCATGGACCTGCAGGTGGGCCGGGGCGAGTTCGCCGCCGTGGTCGGGCCGAGCGGGTGCGGCAAGTCGACGCTGATGAAGCTGGTGTCCGGCCTGCTCCCCGCCCGCGCCGGCGACACGGTCGTGGCCGGCGAGCCGGTCACCGGACCGCTGAAGATCGTCGGCATGGCGTTCCAGAATCCGACCCTCCTGCTGTGGCGCACCACGCTGAACAACATCCTGCTGCCGATGGAGATCGTGCAGCCGCACCGGCGCCAGCTTCGCTCGCGGCGCGCGGAGTACGAGGCGGCGGCCGAGGAGTTGCTGGGGCTGGTGGGCCTGTCCGGGTACGGCGATCACTACCCGTGGCAGCTCTCGGGCGGCATGCAGCAGCGGGCGTCGCTGTGCCGCGCCCTGATTCACGAGCCGGACCTGCTGATGCTCGATGAGCCGTTCGCCGCCCTGGACGCGTTCACGCGCGAGGAGCTGTGGTGCGTGTTGCGCGACCTGTGGGAGCGCAAGCGGTTCACGGTGATCCTGGTCACCCACGACCTGCGCGAAGCGGTGTTCCTGGCCGACACCGTGCACGTGATGAGCGCACGCCCGGGCCGGATCGATGTCACCCGGACCATCGACCTGCCCAGGCCGCGCGAGCCCGAGGACTGCTACACGCCCGAGTTCGTCACCATCGTCCAGGAACTGCGCGACCACATCGCGCGGCACCGGGTCATCTGATGTCGACCTCGGCCGAAACGCCGCAGCAGGCGCCCGCGCAGCCGGCCACCGCGGTGCGCATGCGCTGGCGGGAGAAGCTGTCGCCGTGGGTGATGACCGTGGCCGGCTTCCTGCTCTGGGAGGCGGTCTGCCGGGTGTTCCGGATCCCCTCCTACGTGTTGCCGCCGCCGACCCTGATCCTCTCCACCTTCTCCGAGTTCCGCCGCGCGCTCCTCGTCAACTCCCTGCAGACCCTGTGGACGACGCTTGCCGGGTTCGGCATCGCGGTGGGATTCGGCCTGCTGCTCGGCCTGATCATCGGCTGGTCGAAGACCATCTACAACGGCCTGTATCCGATCATGATCGGCTTCAACTGCGTCCCGAAGGTGGCCGTGGTGCCGATCCTGGTGCTGTGGTTCGGCATCGGCTCGCCTCCCGCCATCCTCACCGCGTTCCTGATCTCCTTCTTCCCCATCGTCGTCAACGTCGCCACCGGGCTGGCGACCCTGGAGCCGGAGCTGGAGGACGTGCTGCGCGCGCTCGGAGCGCACCGGCGGGACATCATGCTCAAGGTCGGCATCCCGCGCGCGCTGCCGTACTTCTTCGGCTCCCTCAAGGTGGCGATCACGCTGGCATTCGTCGGCTCTGTTATCTCCGAGACGGTGGCCGCCAACGTCGGCATCGGCCACATGCTGCTGATCGCACAGGCCAATTTCGAGGTGCCGCTGGTGTTCGCCGGCCTGTGGGCGCTGGCCGTGGAGGGCATCGGCATGTATGCCGCCTTCGCCTGGCTGGAGCGGCGCCTCACCGGCTGGGCGTTCCGCCGCGACGCGGCCAACGCCTGAGCACGGGCACCGTTCGCTACGGTCCTCTTCGCTGTCTCAGAAGCCCCAGAAGGACGTCGCG
Source organism: Spirochaetia bacterium (assembly GCA_964291595.2). Lineage (GTDB taxonomy): Bacteria > Spirochaetota > Spirochaetia > SZUA-6 > Bin103 > CATQHW01. The sequence continues at coordinate 756,694 of OZ219914.1, forward strand.
ATCGACCAGATCCGCATCCTGTCGCCGCTCCAGAAACGGAGAGACATCGCGTCGTGCGACGCCCCAGTCCACCGACTGCAATTTGTGTTCGACGAGATCGCGCCACGTCGCAGGCGTTGCCGGCGGGCCGGCCCAGCCGGTCTGGCGAAGGGCACTGTCGAGCAGCCGCAGGTTCGGCGCCGGCCATTCCGGATCGGACAGGTACCAGGCCAGGTCGTAGAGATCGCGTCCTTTCGTGTAGCCGCGGACGAGCACGGCATGCAGCTTGCCGGCGAACAGCGACGCGCGGTCGTGGTGCAGCAGGTTGAGCATGCCGAACCTGCGGACGACAGTCGTCTCGGTGTCGGCGCCGGCCGGCGGAGTGGTGTCGATCTCGACCCGGATCGCGAGAACCTGACTCGCGTGCGGTGACAGCCCCGCTTCATGCAGCAGTCCCTGGAACTTCACCATGCCGATGGCGACTGCCCCTCGGGCGCGGGACTTGATTTCCACCTCGTATCCCTCGGCCGTCAGATCGCGTTGGACCGATCGCATCAGCGATTCGAACCGCGCGTCCCGCCCCGCGGCGAGGAGTGCGAAGTCCAGATCCTCCGAGTACCGCGGGAGCCGGTACAGGAACCGCAGTGCCGTACCGCCGACGAACGCCCAGTCGGTGAATGCACCGTGGTCCTGCAGGGCGAGCAGGATTCTGGCCTGCAGGTACTGGCGGGCGGTGCTCCGTCCCCGGAAGGCGTCTGGCTCGTCCGCCAGCAGGTCCATGAGCAGGGACTTCATGCTTCCACCGCTTCGTCGTCCCAGCGTTCGAGCAGCAGCCGCACGGCGCGCTCGACCTTGCGCGAACCGGCGCGCTGGACGGTCTCGCGCAGATTCTCCCGGTCAAACGACTCGGCGGGCTCCACGCGCAGCTCCCGGAGATAGGCCGGCCGATCGCTGTGCGGCGTCAGGTACAACAGGTCCACCAGCGCCTTCTCGGCGCTGGCGAGCAGCGCTTGCTGTCCCGGAGCGATCTCGACCTCCGAGAAACCGAACAGCAGTCGCGTGCCCACGTGCCGGAACTGAAAGCGTCCGTACGGTGTTTCGATCTCCTCCGGCCGGCCACTCGTGACGCTGGTGGTGACGGGTACGAATTCCGGAATCATCCCGTGGTGTGCCAGCGCCGACTGCAGGCTCACGTAGGACGCTTTCTTGAGCGCTCCGGCGACGGCGAAGGGATGGGCGGACGCTTTCGCGTACGGCGCGCCGAGAAGGTAGACCCCGCGCCGCAGTTGGAGGACCCTGCCGCTTCGGGTCCACCGGTGCAGTTGTCTCCTGAGATCGGCGGGAGAGCGCTCTCCGGCAAGAACCTGCCCCGTCCTGAACAGCCCGTTTGACGGCACCCGGGCTGCGAGTTCGGCGATTCTCATGGCGATAAGTTGACAGAAGAGTCCATTTATCGCAACAGAAGTCAATGACTCCCTGTGACGGACTTGAAAGCACGTGACACGACAGTCGGCGACGGTCAAGATGAGGTCGATGGAATTCCGGCAACTCGGCGAGACCGGCATCCGGGCGTCGGCGCTCTGCATCGGCGTCGCGTTTCGTGGCCGCCAGCGCCGCGGGCTCTCGGATGCGGACTGCATGGCCACGATCGAGCGGGCGGTCGAGCGCGGCATCAACTTCATGGACTGCGCCAACGTGTACGGCCGCGGATGGAGCGAGGAGCTCCTGGGGCGGACGGTCAAGCGCCTGGGCGGGCGCGACCGGCTCGTGATCACCACCAAGGTGGGCCAGGCGATGGGCGACGCGCCGTCCGAGCGGGGGCTGTCGCGCGAGTACATCCTGAGCCAGATCGACCGCAGCCTGCGCCGGTTGCACTTGGACTACGTGGACATCTACCTCATGCACCAGCCTGATGAGACCGTGCCCCTGGAGGAGTCGCTGCGGGCGATGGACGACGTGGTCCGGCAGGGCAAGGCCCGGCACGTGGGCGTCAGCAACCACCACGCGGCGGAGGTCGTGGAGATGCTCTGGACGGCCGAACGCGAGGGACTGGCCGCGCCGGCGATGCTCCAGTACCAGTACAGCCTGCTGCACCGGTGGCATACCGAGTACGACCTGGCGCCGCTGTGCGAGCGGCATGGTCTGGGACTCATGACGTACAGCCCGCTCGCCATCGGCCTGCTGACCGGCCTGGTGCGCAGGGGCCGGCCGCTGCCGGCCGAAAGCCACTGGCGCGACAGCGCCGACGCGGACCGGGTGCTGGACTACGCCGAGCCCGTGATCGCCACCCTGGTCGACGTCGCCCGCGAGCTGGGCAAGACGCCGGCGCAGGTGGCGATCGCCTGGCTGCTGGCGAACCCGGCGCTCAGCGCGCCGATCCTGGGCCCCGACCTGCCGGAGCACGTCGACGAGGCGGCGGGCGCGGTCGGCTGGCGCCTGCCGCCGGAGCAGAAGGCACGGCTCGACGAGGCCTCCGCAGGCGGCGGCCCGTTCGTGATGAACGCCGCAAGCCTGCGTCCCTTGCCTCGCCGCGGTCCGGCACGCGGCGCGCGGTGAACCCCGGCTACCTGCCGCCGCTGCCGGCGCCCGACACGGCGCTCCGCATCACCCGGATCGAGACCTATCGCCCGACGGACCTGTTTCGGGGGCTGATCTTCTGCCGCATCCATACCGATCAGGGGCTGGTCGGCTGCGGCGAGAGCTACTACCTGCCCGAAGCGGTGGAGGCGGTGATCCACGACTGGTTCCGCCACCGCCTGCTGGGCGCCGATGCGCTGGCGATCGAGAGCCACTGGCGCTTCCTGTACGAGCGGGCCGCCAACTTCGGCGTGCGCGGCGCCGAGCTGCGCGCCCTGTCGGCCGTCGACCTGGCGCTCTGGGACCTCCTGGGCCAGGCGACCGGCCAGCCGATCCATCGCCTGCTGGGCGGACCGGTGCGCGAGCGGGTGCGGGTCTACAACAGTTGCGGCCACCCGAGCTACGGTGCCGGAGCGGGCGCGCACGGTTGGCCCGGCATGGGATCGGTCGGCGAGCCCGGCCCGCTGGCCGACACCTGGCAGGCCCTGCACGAGCCGGCCGCGCTTGCCGGAGAACTGGCCGGGCTGGGGTACTCGGCGCTGAAGGTGTGGCCGTTCGACCGCGCGGCGATCGAAGGCGGACCGGCGCTCATCGGCGCGTCCGCCATCGAGGAGGCGATGGGGCCGTTGCGCGCGATGCGCGACGCGGTCGGCCCGGACCTGGAGCTGCTGGTGGACGGGCACGCCCACTTCCAGTTCCCGGCCGCCATGCGCATCGCCGAGGCGCTGCGGGAGGTCAAGCCGCTGTGGCTGGAGGACATCCTGAAGATGGACAACATCGGCATGCTGGCCGAGTTCCGGCGGCAGAGCCGCATGCCGATCAGCGCCAGCGAGATGCTCCTGACCCGGCCCGACTTCGCGGAGGTGCTGCAGCAGCGGGCCGCCGACTACATCATGATCGACCCCACCTGGGTGGGCGGCATCTCCGAGGGCAAGCGCATCGCGGACATGGCGCAGGCCTACAATCTCCCGGTGAGCACGCATGACTGCACCGGACCGCTCACGCTGTACGCCGGCATCCACCTCAACGCCGCGCTGCCCAACTGCGTCCTGCAGGAGACGGTGCGGGCGCACATCCACACCGTGTACCCCAAGCTCATCGACGAGGTTCCGCAGGTCGCCGACGGCCACGTCGCCCTGCCGAGGCGGCCCGGGCTCGGCGCGTCTGTCAACGAGGAGTTCTTCGATTCGAAGCGCGACTGGTATCGCGCGAGCTCGCTGTGACGGCCGCGGACTCCGAGCGACCCCCCGGTCTGCGGGCAAGCCTTGCCCTGCGCTCCGGGGCCGACGCCACGCTGCGCTGCCTGCGCGATGACGACGCCGACCTGCTCGGCGCCTACTTCGCGCGCCTGTCACCGCGGACGCGGGACTTCTACGGACCGCACCCGTTCGACCGGGAGACCGCCGGCCGGCTCTGCCGGGAGACGCGAACCGACACGGAGGCCGTGCGGCTCGTGGTCACCGTGCCGGACGGCGGCGGCGCGCGGGTCATCGCCTACTTCATCGTCGGCTTCCGGATGCAGGACGCCGATGTGAAGCGCTATGCGGGACGCGGCACGCCGCTTGACGACCGCACCGACGCCTACCTGGCGCCGTCGGTTTCCGACGGGCATCAGAACACCGGTGTCGGCTCGGCGGTGATGGGCGACCTGGTGCCCTGGCTGCGGCAGCTCGGCCGGCGGCGGCTGATCCTGCTCGGCGGCGTTCAGCAGCGGAACGAGCGGGCGATCGCCTTCTACCGCAAGTGGGGATTCAGGACCGTCGGCGCGTTCCACACCAGGCAGGCCAACTACGACATGATCGCCACGCTCTCCGCGCCACCGCCGGTGGGTTGACCTCAGTCGTCGCTCTTCTCGGCTCCCGGGACCGACCGGTCCGGTATGGAGTACGCCATCCAGTGGGTGAGCGCCTCCTGGGCGGGGTTGAAGCGCGCCCGGATCGACGGCGGCATCCAGTAGTGGCGGACGTTGTGATGGTCCCACATGCCGCCGCCGCGCTGGCGGTGAACGTGGTTGTACTGGAGCGTCGTTCGGCGACGTGAGCTCGTCTTTGCCGCCCCGGCGTGGGTGAGCGCCTCCGTGAAGATCATCAGGTCACCCGGATCGCCGGTGATCTCGACCGATCCGGGCGTATCGAGCCCGGCCGTCCGCCAGCGTTTGTCCAGCTCGAAGTTCTTCTTGTGCGAACCGGGAATGACGATGAAGCACCCGTCGCCCGGGTGGTTGGGGGTCAGCATGATGGCGACGTTCACCATGGTCGAAGAGATGACGCCGTCGCGCACCGTGTACTGCTCGGTCGGTATCCCGTGGTGCCAGCCAGAGGCTTCGCGCCCCGCGTACTTCGATATCGACCACGTGTTGACGAGCTGCGGCTCGCCCATGAACTCGTCGAGATAGGGCATGAGCGCCGGATGGGCGATGAGCTCGTCGAAGACCGGGTCCAGCCGCGGCAGGCCGTTCAACCGGATCTGATGGTCGACCCAGGTGTCCTTGGTGAAGTGCGCGGCCGTCACCACCGGCAGTCCTTCCGCCCAGCTCTCGTCGTGGTCGATCGCCTCGTTCTCGACCACGGCCTTGTCCAGGGACCGGATCAGGTCGCGATCGATCGCCCCGCGCAGGATCAGATACCCCTGCAGGTCGAACAGGAACTTCTCGTCGTCGGTCACCTGGTGCATGTCATGCTCCTCATTCGAACACGCGCGGGTCGTCGGGTGCGCGGTGTCGCTCCGCGTACTCCAGCCACTCCCGCTCCGTCGTGTACGGCAGCCAGCCCCTGCGCGACACGTACGGCGTGCCGCGCGGCCTGAAGCGAAGCTCGAACGCCTCGCGCTCCGCGCTGAAGTGAACGGGTCTGCGAATCACCACGTTCATGTCCAGCACCTCCTTCATCAGAAACGACTCGGTGTGATTGATCAAGCTCATGGCGCGCGGCATCAGGAAGAACAGGTTGCCGCGCTCGCCGGCCGGCCGGGTGGCGATGCCTGTGAGCGTCATGCTCTCCTCGTCCCAGGACAGGGAGGTGATCTCCGCAGCGCCCTGCTGGACGTGCAGGTCGGTGCCGAGCAGCCAGGGAAACGGACGCGCCCGTGCTATCCGGTACAGCCGGCACGCCGACGGGGGCACGACCGCGCGAAAGCGATCCCTGAACGTCCCCCGGTACTCCTCGTTCCAGAGCTCGTAGACCCGGTATGCCGACTCGGGCGCCAGTCCCAGGCGGGCGAATGCGATGTCGGCGGCATACGCCTCGTCGTCCATGTTGAAGACCGCCACGAGGGTGTACTCATCCCAGCCCGTATCGATCGCCAGCTTCAGCATCCGCGCGTACCCGTCCGGATGGACGTCTTCGAACAGGTCGACCGGAACGGGCACCCCCCGGGTCCGGGGCAGGCACAGCTTGACCAGGCGGAGCCGTTCGGGATCGATCCGGCGGTAGTCGTCGCCGAGCATGAGGGGGCTGCCGCCCAGGCCGAACACGGTGGCGGCGACCCGCGCGTGCTCGATCGGAACCGGCTTGTCGACGGTCAGGAGGTTGAAATCGTTGATATAGGTGCGGCGGTGGGTGAAGAAGCTGGCCGCCGCGTTCTGCACCAGGTACTCGATGCTGCCGAAGTGGCGGTCGTGCAGCGCGTAGACGGCGTTGCGCCAGTTGTTGTAGGGCGGGAACAGCGGCCGCCCCTCGCCGAAGTCGCGGCCGACGCGGGCGGCGTCGATCAGCCCCACGTACCCCGGCGTGGAAGAGACCGCCGTCTGCAGGTGAGTGTCGGGGCCGGCCGCATCGCGGATCACCTGGAGGATCGATCGCGCCGCCTGCAGGGGAGTGCGGGTCGGATCGTGCAGCCGGGCATCCCTCTTCACCGCCAGGAAGTCGAGCATGTAGTAGCGGACGCCCAGCTCCCGGTACGCGGCGAAGATGCGGCCGACATTCGCGGCCGTCTGCGGATGGGTTCCGTCCAGGAAGTACTGGTGGAGCCGGGGCGCGTCGTCCGGGTTGGAGTGGAGGTCGAACTCCCAGCTTCGCCGCTCGCAGATCGGCGCTCCGCTCGCGTCCCTCAGCAGGTTCTCGCGGTTCTCCTCGAGCGCTCCTTCCGCCTCGGCGAAGAACCAGAATGGGGCGACCCACAGGCCGGGGACGAACCCCCGCTCCCCCAGCTTCGCGAAGAACCCGTCCAGGCCGCTCGGAATCTGCCGCTGGTCCGCGCGCAGCCAGTCGCCGGGGATCCCGTCGACGAAGTTGGTCTGACTGGTCCACAGGTAGCGGACGTCGAAACCGCGCAGCTTCCGGCGCAGCGCGTCGGCGTTGTCCAGGGCCACGGTCTCCCAGCAGTCCTCCTCCGCGCTGAAGGCGTCGATCCAGGCGCCGCCGCACCAGCCGACCGGCGGGTCGTCGGCGTAGGTCGGTCGATAGACGCGGTGGACGGCGTCGGCCCAGTCCACGAGCGCGTCGTACGGATCGTCGAAGATGCCCACGCGGAGCCGCTCGGAGGTGATCGAGTCGCCCGGCGGCAACTCGACTCCGCCGGCCTCGCAGGTGGCCCGGTATTCGGCGACGCCGACGCCGGCATCGCGGACCAGAACGTGTCTGCCGACCATCCGGTCGACGGTGACGAATCCGCAGACCAGCGCTTCTCCCGTGCGCGGATCGAAGAGGTGGCAGAGGTTGTCGGAGTGGTGCCGGACGGACGACAGCAGCTCCACGCGCATGTCCCACGGATGCCACGCGAAGAAGCGCACGTTGCCGGGGTCCGCGCCGACACGCAGGGCCGCGCCGACGCCGGCGCGCAGGTCCAGCACGTGCCAGTCGCCGATCGCGACCGGATGGGAGCCGGCGTTGCGGAGCGATGCCGTCAGCTCGACCGCCGCTCCGTCGGGGACCGCCTCCCACCGCCACACCAGATCCGGTGCGGTGAACCGGAACTCGGTCATCGCACCGCGCTCGGCGCCGGGGGCGGACGCGCTGACCTCGGCATCCGTGAGGCGCAGCGTGCTGCCGTCGACCTCCACCGAGCCACAGGCGCCCTGCAGGGCCATCGCGCCGCCGCGCTCCGCGGCCACCGAGAAGCCGCGTCTGTCCAACGCCCATGCGAGCCTCACCGCGGAACCCACGTCTCAAGTCCCTCCTTCCCGGTCTGACCGACCATCCGAAAGAGAGCGCCGGCCGTACGTCCGGCCGGCGCTCTCGGGAGTTCTACCGTCGGCAAATTGTGCCCCAATCGCCGATCGTTTCGGTTGTCGGTTACTGGATCATGCCCAGCGCCTTGAACTGGCGCGTCGCCTCGTCCAGGAGGTCCTGGCCGCCGGCCGCCAGCCACTCGTTCATGAAGCCCTCGTAGTCGTCCGTCTCGCCGATGATGTACTTGTACTCGAACTCGGCAGAGAGGGTGTTCAACTCCCCGACGACCGACTGGTCCAGGTGCAGGAAGTAGGCATCGGGCGCGTAGGTCTCCTCTGCCAGTGCGCCATTGTTCAGCTCGATCTCGCTGAAGACCGTCGCCGGCAGATCGTCGGCGCTGGTCGCGGGCGTGAAGATGGTGAAGTCGGCGCGGGTGGACATCCAGTTGCCCCAGTCGGCGGCGCCCAGGAAGTTCTCGGCCGACCGGTAGCGCTCCGTGCCCGGCCCGGCGATGATGGCGGTGTAGCCGCCCGGCAGCTCGTGCCTGACCCCCTTGTCTATGCCGACGCCCCAGCGGATCGCGTAGTAGCCGGGATTCGGGTACGCGACCCCGTCGATGAGCGCCAGGATCCGTTCCAGCTTGACGGGATCCTCCGTCGCCTGCCGGGACAGGGTGAACATGCGGTCGAAGAACCGTGGAGCGGCCAGCCTGCCTCCCTCGGGCCGTCCCTTCGGCATGGGCAGATGCGTCCAGAGCTTCACCGAATCCTCGACGGTTCTGCCTCCCTCGTTGACGAACTCGGTGACCAGCACGCCGGGATACCAGGCGGTGCCCAGCACGCCCTGGAAGAGCGGCGCCTTCCGCTCGTTCCACGCGATCGTGTACCAGTTCGGCTCGATGACGCCCTCCGCGACGGCGGCTCGCATGAAGTCCAGGAACGCATGCTCGGTTCCGTCGACGACGTAGTGAGAGGCTTGCCCGTCCGCGATGTAGAAGTCGGTCGGCCCCCACATGAGCTTCAGGTTCCTGATCTCGCCGACCCCTTGGCCGTTGCCGGCGGACGTCAGCCCCCAGGTGTCGTCCTTGCCGTTGCCGTCCGGGTCGTCGTAGGTGAAGGCGCGCGCCACCTCCATCAGCTCGTCGGCCGTCGCCGGCACCTCCAGGCCGAGGTTCGCCAGCCAGTCCTTGCGGATCTGGAAGCCCCAGATGTTCGGCGGCCCGGCGGTCGACAGAGCGGTCAACTTCCCGTCCCTGGTGAGGTAGTCCTCCGCGTAGTCGTCCATGTACTCCATCCACGTCGGCAGGCTGGACGCGTGCTCGTTCCAGTCCTCCAGTAGAAAGCCCTCGTCGTAGAGCTGGGTCAGGAAGGCCTCGCCGATGGCGCCGGCACTGAACTTGACGATGTCCGGCGGATCGTTGGTGGCGAACCGCGTCAGGATCTCATTGTTGAACTCCGCCGTGTTGTTCATGCGGATGTCCACGCCGAAGGTCTCGTTGAGATAGGCCCGGAACGGGTCGTTCTCGTCGGTCGGCTGGTTGACCCAGCCGCCGAACATCAGCTCGATCTCCGGCACCTGGTCGGCGGCTACCTCCTCCTCGCCCGAAGCCCAGGCGAAGCCGGCGAGCGCCAGGAACACGGCGGCCGCGATGGCCGCGGATCTGATCGTCTTCATCTTGTTCTCCTTCATGGTGTGTTGCGATGAGCACAACGGCTCACTCGGTTGCAGGCGGGCACTACTCCTTGACTGATCCCGTGTACACCCCCTTGATGAAGTATCTCTGCAGAAACGGATAGACGCACATGATCGGCACGATCCCGACCACCGTCACGGCCATCTTCACGCTGACCGGCGTCGAGCGGATCGCGGGATCGAGCAGGAGCTGTCCGCCGGCGAACGGGTTGCTCGCGATGTTGAAGATGTTGCGCAGGTACAGCATGAACGGCCGCAGCTCCTGGTCCTTGGTGAACACGAGGGCCGTGAACCACTCGTTCCACAGGTCGACGGCCGTGAACAGGGAGAGAGCCGCGATCACGGGCTTGCTCATCGGCGCGTAGATCCTGAAGGCGATGGTGATCTGGCTGGCGCCGTCGATGTCGGCCGACTCTTCGATCTCGCCCGGGACGTTCTGGAAGAACTGCTTGAAGACCAGCACGTTCCACGCGCCGATCATGCCCGGCACGATCAGGGCCAGAAACGTGTTGTAGATGCGCGTGTGGAACACGGCCAGGTAGGTGGGTATGAGCCCGCCGCTGAAGAGAAACGTGACCAGCACGAGCGTGATCAGCACGTTTCTGCCGATCATGTCCCGCCTGGAGGCGGCGAAGCCGGTCACCATCGCCCAGAACACGCCCAGCGCCGTTCCGGACAGGGCACGGAGCACGCTGACGAAGAAGCTGTGGAACAGAATCGGGTTCTTCAGCACCGTCTGGTAGCCGTTGAGGATGGGGCGGTCGACCCAGAGGAGGATGCCGCCCTTGCTGACCCACTCCGCCTCGCTGACGAATGACAGGACGACGACGTAGAACAGCGGAAAGAAGGAGGTGAGCGATACCAGCGCCACGACCGAGATGACCCCGATCTGGTAGCTCAGCTCCGTGCCCTGCAGCTTCACCGGTCCGCCCCCGTGCCGACGGTCACCAGATGCCGACCTTGAGCCGCCTCCTGGCGAACTCATTGACGCCCAGGATGAGGGCCAGGCCGAAGATCGACTCGATGAACGCCAGCGCGGTGCCCAGGCTGTACTGCAGCCTGGTGAGTCCCTGGCGGTATACCCAGGTGCCGATCACGTCACCCACCTCCAGGGTCGCCGGCGAGTAGAACAGCAGGATCTGCTCCACGCCCGTGGACTGGAAGAGGCGGCCGATGGACAGGGTGAGCAGGAACACGACGACCGGCCTGATGCCGGGCAGGGTGATGTAGCGGATTCTCTGCAGGGGGCCGGTGCCGTCGATCTTGGCCGCGTCGAACAGGCCCGGGTCGAGGTTCGACAGGGCGGCCAGGTAGATGATCGTGCCCCAGCCGACTTCCCTCCAGACGCCGGAGCCGATCAGCAGCGGCCGGAACGCGGCCGTGCTCACCAGGAAGTCCCTGGGCTCCCCGCCCAGGGCGGCGATGACGCTGTTGACGATGCCGGTCTTCGTGAACAGCGCGAAGGCGATGGCGTAGATGATCACCCACGAGAAGAAGTGGGGGATGTAGAGGATGGTCTGACTGAAGCGCCGCAGCGTGCCGGAGTGCAGGTCGTAGAGGAAGATCGACAGCACGATCGGCGGAAAGAACCCCGCGACCAGGCGCAGCACGCTGATATAGACGGTGTTCACGAAGACGCGCTCGATGTCGCGGATGTCGAACAGTTCGCGAAAGTTCCCCAGGCCGATCCACTCGCTGCCGAACACGCCCGCCGACAGCTTGTAGTCCTTGAACGCGATCACCGCCTGCAGCACGATCGGGTAGTAGCGATAGACCAGCAGGTAGGCGATCGGGATGAGCAGCAGGACGTAGACGCCGGCGTACTTGCGCAGTTTCGCAGCGGTGCGCGCGCGGGAGCTGCGACGGAGCACGGCCGGGGGGGCGACGGATGCAGCGGCCGTGCCGCGCATGCCCGTTCCCGCGCGCCCTGCGATCACGGTTGTCCGGTCCCCGGTAGGAGGTTCACTATCCTTGCGGTCAGGGCGACCGATGGTCTCCCGGGTCGTGTGCGATGTCAAGGAGGGGACCGGTCGCGCCGGTGTCGACGTGATTCTCCAGCTCCCCGGAGAACCACGGCGGATCGGGCTCCGGCGGCCGTGCTGATCGCTCCCACGTGCCGATGAGGGATAGCTCGTCGGACCGCCGCTGCATGCGGGCGGCGATGTTGTCGGGGTTCCAGTCGGTCAGGGCCAGCTCCGTCAGCCGCCGCTCGACGTCCCGGTGCCGTGTGCTGCCTGCCAGGTCGTTCGTCTCGCCGGGGTCCTCCTGCATCTGGAACAGCTCCGGCTGCAGGCCGTGGTAGTAGTTGAGCTTCCAGCCGCCGGAGCGGACCATGCGGCCCGCGGCAGCGGATCCCCGTTCGGCGTGCTCGGCGATCGCGGTGTCCTTCCACGCGGCGCGGTCTCCCGCCAGCAGCGGGCGGAAACTGCTTCCCGAGGCCCCCGGAAGGGCATCGACGCCGCACAGGTCCAGCAGCGTCGGTCCGAGATCCAGAAGGCTCACGTTCTCCGCCGGCACCTGGCCGGCCGGGACGCGGCCGGGCCACGACACGATGAGCGGCACGCGGCTGGCCCCGTCGTAGAACGTGCTCTTCCACCACATCCCGTGTTCTCCGAGCATCTCCCCGTGGTCGGAGCAGTAGACGATGGCGGTGTGCTCGCGCAGCCCGCTTTCCGCCAGTGCGGTGAGGATCGTGCCGACCTGGCGGTCCAGGAAGGTGCAGAGGCCGTAGTAGGCCACGCGTGATCGCCACTGCGCGTCGCGAGGTGGCGGAGGGTCGATCTGCCAGCGCCTGCGTTTGGCCGCGTTGACCGGATGCAGGTGGTCGTCCGGCGGCGGAAGGTCCGGGTAGCCGATCCTGTCGCGATGGGCTCGGAAGTCGTCCGGGGGCGAAACGAACGGGCAGTGCGGGGCGACGTAGCCGACGGTGAGCAGGAACGGCCTGCCGTGCTCGCCGCGCGCCCGCTCGCCGAGCCAGCGGACGGTCGCTCGGGTGACCGCCTCGTCGTAGGCGTGATAACCCGTGCGCCCCGGCCCGCTCTTGATCACGCCCGCCAGGCCCATGCCGGGCGTGTCGGCGAGGTCGCCGAGGATTCTCTCCAGTCGCCAGCCGGCACCCAGGTACGCTGACCCGCTCACCTCGCCCACGATCCGATCGCGATACCCGTGCCGCTGATCCGGTCCCACGAAGTGCATGCGCCCCGACAGGACGGTGTCGTATCCGGCGGAGAGGAACGCGTGCGCGAACGTCGGGACATCGCTGCCCAGGTGGCCTTCGTTGTCGAAGAGACCCAGCTCATGGGGATGGCGAGCGGTCATGAACGACATGCGGCTCGGGGCGCACAGCGGATAGGTGCAGTACGCGTTGCGGAAGCGCGTACCTTCCTCGGCCAGACGGTCCAGATTCGGGGTGTGCGCCACCCGGTCTCCCGCGCACCCCATGATCCCGGCGTGGTGCTGATCGCTCATGATGAGCAGGACGTTGGGGCGTCTGCGTGGCGACATGGTCGTGCGTCTGGCGGGTGAGACTAACACCTTTTACGCCGGCGCCGGTCTCCGTATCTGCCACGGATCGGCCGGACCGGGGGCAGGCTGTCGCGGGCCGGCAGGATGCTCTGCTATCGTCCGCGGGCCAGTGAGTGACTTCCCGAGCGTGCGGCTGTTCCTGGTGCGCCACGCGCAGGCGCGCAATGCCCCCGGCACCAGCTACGAGGACGCGTCGCTGTCGGCGACTGGCAGAACGCAGGCGGCCGCGGTGGCGCGGGCCTGCGCCGAACGCCCTCCCGACGCCCTGTATGCCAGCCCGGCGACACGGGCGCGCGAGACCGCGGCACCGATCGGTGTCGCCGCCGGGCTGCCGGTGACCGTCGATGAGCGCCTGCTGGAGTACCGGTTCGGCAGCATCGCCGACCCCGGGCTCACCATGGAGCAGCTTCGCGAACGACGCGACGACCTCCTGGCGTGGCATCCGGACAGCAAGCTGGCCCCGGACGGCGAGACGATCCGGGAGTTCGCGGTGCGGGTGATGGCAGTGAGCGACGACATCGTCGCCCGCCACGTCGGCGAGCGGGTGGTGATCGTCTCCCATGCCGGCACCATCGACGTCACCATGCGGTGGGCGATCGGCATCGGCCCCGGCACCCCGGTGCTGCACGACTTCCCGATCGCCAACGCCAGCATCAGCGAGCTGATCCACTGGCCGGGCGGGCGGATGACCGGCGGTGCGCCCCGCTACACCGAGTTCGCCAGCGTCGGGTCGGTCGAGCACCTGCCGCCGGAGTGGCGCAGCGGCAACTGACGGCAGACGACGGTGACGGCAGGCGACGGACGGGAGACGGGCACATGAGAGTCGGGATCGTCGCCTTGCAGCATGAAACCAACACCTTCATCCGGGCGCCGACCGGCATCGACGCGTTCCGCGGCAACCTGCTGGCGGCGGGCGACTCGTTGCGGGACGCGGTCGCCGGCACCCGGCACGAGCTCGGCGGTTTCCTGGCCGGACTGGAGGAGGCGGCCGTGGAGGCGGTTCCGCTGTTCGGCGCCCGCGCCCTGCCGTACGGGCTGATTTCCGCCGACGCATATTCGGAGCTGAAGCACCGCCTGCTTGCGGAGATCCGGTCGCATCTTCCGCTCGACGGGCTCCTGGTCGCGCCGCACGGTGCCGCCGTCAGCGAGGACGTGCGCGACGTGGACGGCGACTGGCTCGATGCGGTCCGCGCGCTCGTCGGAGCCGACGTCCCGATCGTCGCCACCGGGGATCCCCACGCGAACCTCTCGGCACGGATGGCCGGGGCGGTCGAAGCGATCGTCGCCTATCGGACGAATCCGCACGTCGACCAGTGGGACCGCGGGCTGGAGGCGGCGCGGCTGCTCGCCGGTCGATTGAGAGGGACGGTCACGCCGCACATGGCCGCCGTGTTTCCGCCGGTGGCGATCAGCATCGACAAGCAGTGCACGGACGAGCCGCCGCTCAGCGGGTTGGTGGAACGGATCGAGGCTGTCCGCGAACGGCCCGGGATACTCACCGCAAGCTTGTGGCTGGGGTTCCCCTACGCCGACGTGGCCGAGATGGGCTCCGCCGTGACCGTGGTCTCGGACGGCGATCCGCAGGCCGCCGAGCAGGCGGCCACGGAGATCGCGCGGGCGCTGTGGGACATGCGCGCGGAGCTGCAGGTGGACCTGCCCGGAGTCCCGGACGCGGTCGATCGCGCGGAGCGGATGGAGCCCCCGGTCTGCCTGCTGGACGTCGGTGACAACGTCGGCGGCGGCTCGGCGGCCGACGGCACCACCCTGGCTGGCGAGCTCCACCGGCGCGGTGCCGGCCCGTCGTTCGTGTGCCTCCACGATCCCGAGTCGGTCGCCGCGGCCGAGGCCGTGGGCCGCGGCGCGGTCCGGACGTTCCGGATCGGCGGCAAGACCGACCGCCTGCACGGCGAGACCCTTGGGATCGAGGGACGGGTGCTCGACGTGTTCGACGGCCGCTTCCACGAACCGGAGGTCCGGCACGGCGGCGTCCACCACTACGACCAGGGCCGCACGGCGGTCGTCGAGAGCAGGACGGGACTGGTCATCATGCTGACCTCGAAGCGCATGGTGCCGTTCAGCCTGCACCAGCTCACGGACTTCGGCATCGACCCGAAGGCGTTCCGCTTCATCGTCGCCAAGGGGGTCAACGCGCCGCTCGCCGCCTACCGCGAGGTCTGCCCGTCCTTCGTTCGCGTCGATACGCCCGGCAGCACGGCGGCGAACATGACCGCGTTCGCATACCGGCACCGCCGCCGCCCGATGTACCCCTTCGAGCCCGACCTGAGCTGGGCCCCGTAGCATCCGGCGCTTACCGCGGAGGTTTCGATCCGGCGCCGCCGCCGAGGTGCGGGTAGAGGGGCTGCAGCGCTCCACCGGCACGCTGATAGGCGTCGAACAGCTCGGCGTACAGCCCGGCCAGCGAGCGGTCCGGCTCGAACTCGCGGCCGGGCCGCACCAGTGCCGCCGCCGCTGACGCCAGGTCGGCGAAATGGCCCTCGGCGGTCAGCGCCACGCAGGCGCAGCCGACCAGGTCGGCTTCCGGGTTGGCGAGCGTCCGCACCGGCACGCCGGTGACGTCGGCCTTGATCCGGTTCCACGCGTCGTGGCGCGCGGGGCCGCCGCAGGCGGTCAGCTCCTCCACGCGGCGCCCGTGCTCGGCCAGGATGGCGATGATCTGGCGGATCGCGAACCCGACCGACTCCAGCACCGCGCGCGCCATCTCGTCCCAGCCGTGCCGCAGGGTCAGCCCCAGGAAGGCGGCGGATGCCTCCGCGTTCCAGTGCGGGGTTCGTTCGCCCGAAAGGTAGGGCAGGAACAGGGCGCGCCGCGCTCCGGCCGGCGCGGCGGCGCCGCGCTCCACCGCGGCGCTCACCGCCACGGGACTCGGCGACGCCGACCGCGCCAGCCAGGACAGCGCCCGGCCGCTGGCCGACGTCACGCCGCCGAGGTTGTGCAGCCCGTCGACCAGGTGAGGCAGAACGATCAGGCGCGGGTCGTCGACCGGCGCGGGGCTGGCGTGGTTGATGCCCTCCGAGCTGCCGCTGCGGTCCAGGGTGCGGCCGGCACGGACCGTGGCCGACCCGATCAGCGCCATCTGGAAGTCGGCGGCCCCGGCGTACACGCGGGCGCCCGCGGCGATCCCGAACCGCTTGGCCGCCTGACCGGTGACCGTCCCGATCTCCTCGCCGGCGACGGCGAACGGCGGGAAGCGGCTGGCGTCCAGGCCGAGCGCGGCAAGCGCCTCGTCCGACCAGTAGAACCGGTCGACGCCGTGCGCGCCGATCGCGGTGTGCGCGCAGCCGGTGAGCAGGAACACCACCCACTCCGCACACGACAGCAGCCAGGCCGAACGCTCGAACGTCGCCGGCCGCCGTCGCGCCAGCCACAGCGCCTTGGGCAGGGGAAAGGAGGCGTCGACGGCGATGCCGGTCCGTGCGGCCACCTCGCGCGCTTCCTGCCGGGCATGGGCATGAAGCCAGGTGAGCGCCGGACCGGCCGGCTCGCCGGCGGCGTCGCACGGGATCAGCGTCGGCCCATTGCCGGTGACCACGCACGCAGTCACGGCTCGCGCCGCATGCGGCAGGCGCGCGATCGCCGCCTGCACGGCATTCGACCAGACGTGCGCGTCGGTCTCCTCCCGCACCCCCTCGGCCGCCACCGGCGCACGTCCGACAGCGATGCATGACCCGGGAGTCGCATCGTTTTCCGCCTCTCGGTCGTGTGCGAACAGGCCGCACTTGACCGCCGTGGTGCCGATGTCGATCGCCAGGATCATGCCGGCGGGTCCGGGGAGCGCCCCAGCAGGCGCAGGAACGTGTGCTCGTCGACGATCTCGAGGCCTGCCTCCTCGGCCCTGGTCACCTTGCTGCCGCCGCGGCTGCCGGCGAGCAGGTGGGTGGTGGCGCCGGATACCGCGCCGGTCACGGTGCCGCCGCGCGCGCGGATCTCGTCCGCGGCCCGCGCCCGCGGCTTGAACGCCTCGAACGAGCCGGTGATGCACCACGTCTGGCCGGCGAATGGCTGCTCGTCGTCGCCGTCCGTGCCGGCCGGATCGGACGGATCCACGGCGAACCGCAGGCCGCGGGCGCGCAGCGCCGCGATCAGCCCGCGCGGCGTGGCCCGCCAGGTCGCCATGCGCGAGCCGGTCAGCGGCTCCGGCCGGCCGAGCTGCCGCATGATGCTCTGTGCCGTGCGCTCGCCGATGCCGTCGATGCCGGTGAACACCTCCGGGTCGCCGGCGTCGACCGCCGTGTACAGGCTGTCGATGTCCCGGAACCCCGCCTGCAGAAGCAGATCGCTCACCTTGGGCCCGAGCTCCGGCAGGCCCAGCGCCGGCAGCACGATCGCGAACGGCTTGGCCTTGCTGGCCTCGATGCCGGCGGCGAGCGCGGCCACCGACTTCTCGCCGAACCCCTCCTCGCCCAGCAGCCGCTGCGGGTCGAAGCGGTACAGCTCGGCGATGTCGCGCACCCACCCCCGGTCGACCAGCAGGTCGATGGTCGCCGGCCCCAGCCCGGCGATGTCCATCTGGTCGCGGGCGACGAAGAAGCGCAGGCGTCCGCGCACCTGGTCCCGGCACGCGGCGTTGGGGCAGAACGAGTGCGCTCCCTGCACGGTGAGGGCGCTCCCGCACGACGGGCACTCCGCCGGCATGCGCCAGACCGGCTCGCCCGCGGGGTCCTTCTCCAGGACGCGCTCCACCGCCGGGATGACGTCGCCCCGCTTCGACACGGCCACGGTGTCGCCCACCGCCAGCTCCAGGCTGTCGACGTAGTCCTGGTTGTGCAGCGTGACGTTGGCGATCGTGGAGCCCGCGATCGGCACCGGATCGATGCGCGCGACCGGCGTCACCCGGCCGGTGCGGCCGACCTGGATCTCGATCGACCGCACGACGCTGACCCCCTCGGGCGCGTCGAACTTGACCGCGATCGCCCAGCGCGGATGGTGATCGGTGGCGCCCATCGTCTCGCGCGCCGCCAGGCGATCGACCTTCAGCACCAGGCCGTCGATGTCGTAGGGCAGATCCGGCCGCGCCGCGGCCCGCTCGTCCACGTACTTCGGCGCCGAAGCCGTGTCCATGACCGTGAAGTCGGAGGCCTGATCTGCGGGAGGCGAGCCATCCTCGTCGTCCCGGATCACCACCGTGGCGGGGTTGATGCGGAAGCCGAGCCGGCGGAGGTTCGACAGCAACTCGGTGTGCGTGGGCGGCGGCTCGGCCATGAACCCCTCGTACACGAAGATCTCCAGCGGCACGGTGGCCACGTCGACGCTCTTCACGCGCCGAAGGCTGCCTGCGGCGAAGTTGCGGGCGTTGGCGTACGGGGTCTCGACGCCGGCGTTGAGCGCTTCGAAGGCCGCGCGCCGGATGAAGATCTCGCCCCGCACCACCAGCGTCTCCGGCGCCTGCAGCCGGAGCGGCACCGTGCGGATCGTGCGCACGTTCGCGGTCACGTCGTTGCCCGAGCGGCCGTTGCCGCGGGTGACGGCCCGCTCCAGCACGCCGTCGCGGTAGTGGAGCAGAATGGAGCTGCCGTCGATCTTCTCCTCGACCACGAAGGCGGTCCCGGGGTCGGCGGCCCTGGCCTTGTCCATCCAGCGCTCGACGCCGGCCATGTCGTACGCCTTGTCCAGGCTCAGCACCGGCACCGTGTGCTCCACCTCGGGGAGCTCCTGGGTCAGGTCGGAGCCGACCCGGCGGGTAGGCGAGTCCGCCCTGGCCAACTGCGGGTGCCGCCGCTCCAGCTCCACCAGGGTGTCGAACAGGCCGTCGAACTCGGCGTCGGAGATCTCGGGCCGGGCCAGCACGTGGTAGGCGTGCTCATGCCGCCGGATCTCCGCCGACAGCCGCTCGATCTCGGCCGCAGCCTGGCGCTCGGTCACGCGACAGTTATATACGGGGCGGCCGTGGATGCGGCAACCTTCGATCGGGGCGCCGCGACGGGTCTGGAGATCAGATGGGACCGCGAGATCCCTGGGACGCTTGCCGGAACCTCGCGAGCGCGGCAGTATCGGTCCGTAGTGACGACCGCAAGATCAGCACGGCGACCGAGAGGGCGTGACTCTCACGCCATCACATCGTTCCAAGAGAGGTGACGACGGTGACCGCTCCGAAACAAGACCTGCAGACACTCGTCGCGAAGATTCAGCGTCTACCAACCGACCGGATCGAACAAGTGGCAGACTTCGTGGATTTCCTGAGGGAGCGAGCGAGGCTCGGCAGGGAAGAGACTGACCGTAGCGACCTCCTCGACTTTCCCGTCGACGATCTTGGTCCTTGGCCCCGAGGCCTGAGCCTCCACAGAGAAGACTTGTACGCCGATGGAGGACGCTGAGCCGCTATTTGTCGATACCAACGTCCTCGTCCATGCCAACGTTGCCAAGGCCCCGCGGCATGAGCAGGCGCTGACTGCGCTCAAGAGTTCCCATCGAGCCGGGCATCCACTCTGGATAAATCGGCAGGTATTGCGCGAGTTCGTTGCCACGACGACTCGCCCTCAGACCTTCGCCAAGCCGTCTCCACCCGATGTCGTCATCGAGCGAGTCCGCTATCTGGAAGAACATTTTCACGTCGCCGACGATACCGGCGCCGTAACGGGACATCTCGTCAAGCTGCTGGGCGACTTCGAGATCGGTGGGAAGCAGATACACGACGCCAATATCGTAGCCACGATGCTGGCTCATGACCTTCGTCTTCTGTTGACCTACAACGTCGGTGACTTCAAGCGGTTTGCCGAGCTGATCAGAGTTCACGAGCCGGGGTTCCCACCGAGTGGTGACCCGGTGCAGCAGTGACCCAGCGCCACGCGCGGCGCATGTCATATACCGGCCGGCCACGCATGTGGCAACCTTCGATCGTGGTGGCGGGCGATGGTGGCTGAGCACGTCGAGCGGCTGATCGCGGAGCTGCGGCCAAAGTGCCCGGCGATCGAGAAGTCGCCCTGGCTGGAGGCGGCGGTGCGCGCCGTTCCGCGCCACCTGTTCATCGAGCGGTACGCCGCCGCGTTCGCCGCCAACGACCCGTGGGGTCCGGCCGAGTGGGTGGCCGTGGACCGGCCGAATCCATCGCCGGAAGCGCTGGAGGCGATCTACTCGGACCGGGGACTCATGATGAAGCCGCCGCCCGATCACAGCGCCGCCTCGCAGCCGGCCCTGGTGCTGACGATGCTCCACGAGCTGGGGCTGCAGCCGGGGATGAAGGTCCTGGAGATCGGCACGGGGTCGGGCTGGAACGCCGCGCTGATCGCGCGCGGCGTGGGAAGCGACGGCCTCGTGCACTCCGTCGACATCCAGCGCGACTTGGTCGAGCGGGCGCGCGCGCACCTGACGGACGCCGGGCATCCCGGCGTGCGGCTCCATGCCGGCGACGGCGCTGCCGGATTGCCGCAGGCGGCGCCCTTCGATCGCATCATCGCCACCGTCGGCTGCCCGGACCTCCCGCCGGCGTGGCTGGACCAGCTCACGGACGGGGGAGTCCTCCTCGTGCCGCTCCTCCTGTGCGGCTTCGGTGCGCCCCTGCTGCATCTTCGCAAGGACGGAGCGGCCTTCACCGGCGGGTTCCGCGGGCCGTCGGGCTTCATGACCCTCCAGGGAGCCCACCACACGGACACCCACGACCAGATCATCATCGACGACCTGCCGAAGGCGCTTCCCGTCACATCCGCTTCGCTGCCCGAGTCGATCAACGCCGGCTTCCTGTGGTTCCTGTTCGCGACGAGTGACGCGTTCCGCTACGCCGTACGGCGCGGTGAAGAGATCCCCTACATCCTTCACCACGTGGACACCGCTTCCTGGATCACCTTCATGCCGGACGATCCGAGCGTCCGGATCGTGGGCGAATCCCGCGCGTTCGATGACCTCAGGGCGGCTCAGGAGGAGTGGATGGAGTACGGGCGGCCGTCTCTGACGTCGTTCGATGTCGACGTCGTTTCCGCGGACGAGGCGCCGGCCGGCGGATGGCTGGATGCCCGGCGCAGTCTCACACTCCGCTATCGGCTCCAGCCGAGGCTCCAGGGGTGATTCCCCCTTCGCACGAGCCGGCCGGGTACCGCTGTCCGTTCTGCGCCATAGCGGCCGGCGCGGAACCGGAGTTCACGGCGTGGCGCAACGATCACGCAGTGGTGCAGATCTCGCTGCACTGGAACCCGGTTCATCCCGGCAAGGCGCTGGTGATTCCGTTGGCGCACCACGAGAACGTCTACACGCTGCCCGACGAGCTGGCCGGCCGCATCGCGGCCGTGGTGCGCCGCGTGGCGCTCGCCATGCGCACCGGGTATCCCGCAGACGGCGTGACGGTGCTGCAGAACAACGAGCCGGCCGGCGACCAGGACGTCTGGCATCTGCACACGCACGTGATCCCGCGATACATGGGCGACCGGAAGGATCAGGGGTTGCGCGTGCGCGCCGACGATCGCGACCGCGCGCGCTATGCATCCCGCCTGCGCGAGCTCCTTGGACGCAACCGGGGCTGACGGCTCCGGTTCGCCGTAGTCAGCCTGACCTGGCGCAGGGGTCCTGGCGGTAGAAGGCGGCGAGCTGGGCGTAGACCGCGGGGTGCTCGTCGGCCAGCGTCTCCGGCAGCTCGAAGAAGTACTCGCTGGCCACCGCGAAGAACTCCTCCGGTGCCTCGGCGGCGTAGGGGTCGAGCGTGTAGTCGTCGGGCGCCTCGCACAGCGCCGTGAACGCATCGGTGAGCGCGCGGGCCCACGCGCGCGGGTCCATGCCGTCGTGCAGCGGCGGCCGGCCGTTCAGGCTGCCGTCGAGCGCGTCGAGCTTGTGGGCGACCTCGTGGATGACCACGTTGAATCCCTCGCCCGTGCCGGACGCGTCGATGTCGGCCACCGACAGGACGATGGGACCCCCCTCGTCCCAGAACTCGCCGGCGGCATCCTCCGTCCACTCGTGCACGACGCCGGCCTCGTCCACCTCCTCGAAGTCCGCCGTGAACCGGTCCGGGACGATCACCACGGTCGACCAGTCGGCGTACCAGTCCAGGCCGAGCGCCAGCACCGGCAGGCACGCCTGCGCCGCGACCCGGATGAGCAACTCCGCGTCGAGCTCGGCGCCGCGGGCCGCCTCGAACCGCTTGCCGGCCAGGAATCGGTCTCCCAACCCCCGCAGCCGGTCCCGCTCCGCGGGCGTGAGGCGCCGCAGGATCGCCAGGTCGCGGGTCGCCGCGCGCCACGCGTGGCCGTCTGCGGCCCTCCCCCGCATCACGTGGAAAACTCCCGCCGAACGGGATACCGTTGCGCCGTGCCGCAGGCATCCGAGTTCGTCCATCTGCACGTCCATTCCGACCACTCGCTGCTCGACGGGGCGGCCACCGTGGAAGGGCTGGCCGAGTGCGCGCAGCGCCACCAGATGTCGCACCTGGCGCTCACCGACCACGGCAACATGTTCGGCGTCGCGCGCTTCGATCGCGCCTGCCGCTCGGCAGGGGTCACCCCGATCATCGGCTGCGAGTTCTACCTGGCGCCCGGTTCCCGCCACGACCGCGGCGGCGACCACTCGCGGTCGCACCACATGGGGCTCGTCGCCGCGGACGAGGTCGGGTACCGCAATCTCATGGCGCTTTCCACGATCGGCTACACGGAGGGCTTCTACTATAGGCCGCGCATCGACGACGAGGCGATCGCCGAGCACGCCGAGGGCCTGATCGGCTTCTCCGGCTGCATGTCCGGCAAGATCCCGATGCTGCTGCAGCAGGACCGCATGCAGGAAGCGGAGGAGCTGGCCGGCCGCTACCGCGACATCTTCGGTCCCGACCGTTTCTACCTGGAACTGCAGGACCACGGCGCCCCCGCGGCACAGAAGGTCCAGAACGAACGCCTGCTCGATCTGGCCGGGCGCACGGGGCTGCCGCTGGTGGCGACCAACGACATCCACTACTGCGGCCGCGACGACGCCGATGCGCAGGACGTGCTGATCTGCATCGGCACCAACAAGCGGCGCTCGGACGCCGACCGGCTCAAGCAGGAGCACAGCGAGCTGTACTTCAAGGGCCCGCAGGAGATGGCCGGCCTGTTCGCCGACCTGCCGCAGGCCCTGGCCAGCACGCGGGCGATCGCCGAGCAGTGCACGCTGCAGATCCCGATGCCGGGCCCGCAGATGCCCGCCTACGAGGTGCCGGAAGGCCACACCCAGGAGTCGTACCTGGTCGCGCTCGCCCGGGAGGGCCTGCGGGAGCGCTACGGCAGCCCCACGGAGGAGGCGCAGGAACGGCTGCAGTACGAGCTCGGCGTGATCGCCTCGATGGGCTACTCCGGCTACTTCCTGATCGTCTGGGACTTCATCCGCTTCGCCCGCGAGCACGGCATCCCGGTCGGACCGGGCCGCGGGTCGGGGGCGGCGTCGCTGGTGGGCTACTGCCTGCACATCACCGACATCGACCCGCTGCGGTACAACCTGCTGTTCGAGCGCTTCCTGAACGCCGAGCGCGTGACCCTGCCCGACTTCGACAACGACTTCTGCTACGAGCGGCGCGGAGAGGTGATCGACTACATCACGGGAAAGTACGGCGCCGACCGCGTGGCCCAGGTGATCACCTTCGGCAGCCTCAAGGCGCGGGCCGTGGTGCGTGACGTGGCGCGCGTGCTGGAGATCCCCTTCGGCGAGGCGGACGAGATCGCCAAGCTCATTCCCGGCGGACCGAACTCCGACCTGAGCACGGCTCTCAAGCAGGAGGCGCGCCTGCGCGAGGTGAGGGAACAGAGCGACACGCACCGCACGCTGATCGACACTTCGCTGAAGCTGGAGGGACTCAGCCGGCACGCCTCCACCCACGCCGCGGCGATCGTCATCGGCACCTCCGCGCTGACCGATTTCGTGCCGCTCTACCGTGACACGCGCACCGAGGCGATCTCCACCCAGTACTCGCACGAATACCTGGAGGACTGCGGCCTGGTGAAGATCGACATCCTGGGCCTGAAGACCCTCACCCTGATCGAGCGCACGCTGCCGATGGTGCGCGCGCGCGGCGTCGAGCTCGACATGCAGACCATCCCGGAGGATGACGAGAAGACCTTCCGCATGCTGGGCGAGGGCCGGAGCGCCTGCGTGTTCCAGTTCGAGAGCGCGGGCATGCGCGCCGTCCTGACGCGCGTGAAGCCCACCTGCGTGGAGGACTTGATCGCGCTCAACGCGCTGTACCGGCCCGGGCCCATGCAGTTCATCGATCAGTTCGTCGACGCCAAGTCGGGCCGGCGGCCGATCCGCCACAAGGTCGCGGAGCTGGAGCCGATCCTGCGGGAGACCTACGGGGTGATCGTGTACCAGGAGCAGGTGATGGAGATCGCCCGCGCCGTGGCCGGCTTCAGCCTGGGACAGGCCGACCTGCTGCGGCGGGCGATGGGCAAGAAGAAGATGGAGGAGATGGAGAAGCAGCGGTCGCGCTTCGTCGACGGCGCGGTCGCGGGCGGCTTCGACCGCCAGGTCGCCTCCGAGCTGTTCGAGTCGCTGGTCCCGTTCGCGGAGTACGGCTTCCCCAAGACCCACGCCGCCCCGTATGCCGTGGTCGCCTACCGCACGGCGTACCTGAAGGCCAACTACCCGGCGGAGTTCATGGCCGCGAACCTCACCAACGAAATGCACGACACCGACAAGCTGGCGGAGTACGTGAACGAGGCGCGCGACCTGGGGCTGGAGGTGCTGCCGCCCTCCATCAACCGGTCGGCGGCCGACTTCAGCGTCGCCGAGGAACGCATCCTCTTCGGCCTGCGCGGCATCAAGAACGTGGGCACCGGTGCGGTCGACTCGATCGTCGCCGAACGGGAGCACGGCGGCCCGTACCAGGACTTCGCCGACTTCGTCTCCCGCACCGATCCGCGCGCGGTCAACCGCAAGGTGGTCGAGACGCTGGTCCGCGTGGGCGCGTTCGACGGTCTGGGTCACAATCGCGCCACGCTGTGGGAGAATTTGGAGCGGCTGCTGGAGTCGGCCGACGCGGAGCGGCAACGCACCGCTCACGGCCAGCAGGACCTGTTCGCCGCCGACGAGGAGGTGCAGGCGGCGCGACCGGAGCTGAACGGGCACCCGGAGTGGGATCGGGCCGAGATGCTGCGGGACGAGCGCGACAACCTGGGCATGTACTTCACCGGTCATCCGCTGGACGACTACGCCGATCTGCGGCCGCTGAAGGGGGTCGCCGAGCTGGCCACGCTCGACTCCCGCCCCGACGGGTCGGACGTGGCGGCGATCGGCATCCTCGGTGAGATCCGGGAGATCGCCACCCGGTCCGGCCAGCGCATGGCGTTCGCTCAGTTGGAAGACTACGGCGTCACCGTGGAGGTGGTGGTGTTCCCGGACGCGTTCGATGCCGCCCGCGACCGGCTGACGACCGGTGCCGTAATCGCCGTGAGCGGCCGGGTGGACCGTTCCCGTGGCGGCAGCAAGATCCTGGCCGAAGCGATCACCGCTCCGGAGGGGCTGCCGGACCGCCCCTATCGAAGCGTGCACCTGCGCCTGCAGACGAGCGACGAACACGACCTGGCGAAACTGCGCGACCTCTGCATGGATCGCCCCGGGCAGTGCCAGCTCTTTCTGCACTACGGCAACGGCGCGCCGCCGGACGGCGACGGGAACGGCGCCGAGGGGGCGGCAGCAGCCGGCGAGGTGGTCATCCGCGCGGGGCCGCAGCTCTCCGTGTCGAGCGACGGCGAGATGCTGCAGGCGCTGTCCGCGTCTCCATTGGTGGTGGAAGCATGGGCGGAATGACAGACCTGTTTCGGTTCCTGCAGGCGGTCGTGCTGGTGTACCTGGTGCTGGTCGCGCTCCGGATCATCATCACGTGGTTCCGCGGCGCAGATCACCACGCGCCGACCGAGATCCTGGCGCGCGTGACCGATCCGTATCTGCGCTGGTTTCAGCGTCTGCGGTTCCTGCGCGTCGGCGTCCTGGACTTCTCGCCCGCGGCGGCGATCCTGGTGCTCATCGTCGCCGGCAACGTGCTGCAGCGGCTGGCGGCCGCCCAGCGCGTGACCGTCGGCATCGTCCTGGCGCAGGTGCTCCTGGTCACCTGGTCGGCGGCGTCGGTGCTGGTCGTGGTGTTCATGATCATGGCCGTGGCGCGTGCGTTCATCGCCGCCATGCGCTGGGAGCAGGGCGGCGGACTGCTGAACATGCTGGACCACACGCTGCAGCCGATGGTCACCTTCGTCTCGCGTCGGATCTCGCTGGGCGAACGGCTCATGGAACGCGGACAGACGGCGCAGAAGGTCGCGTACCTGGGCCTGATCGCCCTGCTGCTCCTGCTGGTGCTGATCATCGGCAACATCGTGGTGCGCTGGCTCGTCGCACAGTTCCTGAACTCTCCGTTCTGATCTCCTGGGCCGCGATGAGCGGCTCCGCGCTTGCCATTCCGGGCCTTTTCGCTACGGTGTCCGTCGGACATGCCGCTGGCGCGCCAATCCGACAGACCCAGTAGCGGGGCCCTCGGTTGGGACGATGATGTGACCGCGCTCCGCGGTGTCGGCGCCGCCACGCGGGAACGGCTGGCGCGGCTGGGCGTGCGGACCGTCGGCGACCTGCTGATGCATCTGCCGCGCGCATACCAGGACCGGCGCCGGTTGCTGCCGCTGGCCCAGGTCACCCCCGGCACCGATGCCTGCGTGAGCGCCACCGTGTTGCGCGTCGGCTCCTTCCGGTTCCGCGGCCGCCGCACGCCGACGATCACGATTGCCGACGACGCCGGCGACCGGGCCACGTTGTACGCGTTCGGCCGGCCGCAACTCGGGCGGACGCTGTCGATCGGGCAACCCGTGCTGGTGTACGGCAGGTTCGACCGCCGCAACGGCCGGCTCCAGGCCGGCAGCTTCGAGCTGATGAGTCCGGAAGAGATGGCGGCCGGAACGCTGCTGCCCGTGTATCCGGCCACCGCCGGGCTCACGCAACGCCTGCTGCGCCGCCTGATCGACGACGCCCTTGCCCGGGCCGTGCTCTCCGCCCGCTACCTGCTCCCGCGGGAAGTGCCCGCCGCCCGCCGGTTGCCCGACAAGGGTGCGGCCTTGCGTTGTATCCATGGGCCGCCGGGCGCCGATGAGGCCGAACGGGCGCGGCGCGCGCTGGCCTACGAGGAGCTGTTCCGGCTGCAGCTCGAGCTCGCGCGCCGCTCACCGGCCGGACGGCCGCGCCCGGCACCCAGGCGGCGGCCCGGGAGACTGCAGGCGGCGATGCTCGAGCGGCTTCCATTCACGCTCACCGGAGCGCAACGCGCCGCCCTGGCCGAGATCGAGGAAGATCTCTACGGACCTCGCACCTCCGCGCGGCTGCTGCAGGGAGACGTGGGTTGCGGGAAGACCCTTGTGGCGCTGCTGGCGGCCGCGGGCGTGGTCGACGCCGGCCAACAGGTGGCGATCGTCGTCCCATCGGAGGCGCTCTGCTACCAGCATGCGGAGACCGCGTCGAGGCTGCTGGAGCCGTTGGGTGTGCGCCTCGGGCTGCTGTCCGGGAGCACCGACCGCGCGGCGCGAACCCACCTGCTCCCGGCCCTGGCCGCCGGCGGCATCGACGTGCTGCTGAGCACCCACGCCGTGCTCTCCGAGCCGGTCCGATTCGCCGACCTGGGACTGGTGGTCATCGACGAGCAGCACAAGTTCGGGGTCGCCCAGCGGTCGGCCGTCGCCGCCAAGGCGCCCGGCGGCGACCTGATTCTGATGACCGCGACGCCGATCCCGCGGACGCTGGCGCTCACGTTCTACGGCGACCTGACGCTGAGCTCGATCGACCGCCCGCCTCCGGGACGCCCGCCGCTGCGTACCCACCTGGTGCGGGAGGAACGCCGGGAGCGAGTCTATTCGCATGTCGAATCCGAATTGGCGGCCGGTCGCCAGGCCTACTTCGTCTGCCCCTCGATCGGCGGCGACGGCACGGCGGTGGACGACAGCGGAGACCTCTTCGCCGCGGACGCGGATGGCGGCCCCGTGGCCACGCCCGCGGCCGACGCGGAACGGTCCGCCGCTTCGGCGAACGCGCTGTTCGCGCGGCTTCGGCACCGCTTCGCCGGTTTCCTCGTCGGTCTGGCACACGGCGGCATGCCGGCGGCCGAGCAACGGGCAACCTTGAGCGCCTTTCACGCGGGCTCCGTCGACGCCCTGGTGGCCACCACGGTCGTGGAGGTGGGGTTGGACGTTCCGAACGCGACCTGCATGGTGGTCGAGCACGCGGAACGCTTCGGGCTCGCGGCGTTGCACCAGTTGCGCGGCCGGGTCGGCCGTGGCGCCGATCCGGCGTACGCCTTCTTCATCTACGGCAAGGACCTCACCCCGCAGGCGGCCGAACGGCTTCGCGCCGTCAGGGAGCACGCCGACGGCTTCGCGCTGGCGGATCTGGACCTGGCGCTGCGCGGGCCGGGCGAGCTGGCCGGCACGCGCCAGACGGGCCTGCCGCCGTTGCGCGCCGCGCGCCTGGCCGATGACCTGGACCTGATGCGGCAGGCACGGGCTGACGCGCGCCGCCACGACCTCCGTGGCGACGCCATGGCAGCGATCGGGGGGCGGGCATGCGGGTGACCGGCGGCGCGGCTCGCGGCCGCACGCTCCGCGTGCCGCCGGGGGCTCGGCCGATGACCGCACGCATGCGCGAGGCGCTGTTCGTCATCCTCGGCGGCATGCTCGGCGAGGTGCCGGGCGGGCTCCACGGCGGTGTGAACGGCCGCTCGTTCCTCGACCTGTTCGCCGGCTCGGGTCTGCTGTCCGCCGAGGCGGCCTCCCGCGGGGCTCAGCCGATCACCGCCGTGGAGCGCGACGCGCGCAAGCGGCGGACGATCCAGGCGAACCTCGCCGTCGTCGGCGCCCGGGCCACGGTGATCACGTCGCCGGCCGAACGGTTCATCGCCATGGCCGCCAGGCGCGACCAGCGGTTCGACGTCGTCTGCGTGGATCCCCCCTATGCGTACCGTCACAAGCAGGGCCTGCTGGTCGCCCTGGCGCAGGCGGATCTCGTGGAGGCTGCCGGCTGCCTCGCGCTGCACTGTCCCGCGGCGGATCCGATCGATCCCGCGGTCCTGCCGCTCACCCTCGTCGACCGTCGGCGCTACGGACAGTCGGCGCTGTTGCTCTTCAGGCCGTGATCTGCCCTGCCGACAGGGGGGTTGCGGTGACGGGCGGATCGGTAGTAGAACCTGCCGCATGCACGAGGGGCTGCCTCTGTAGCTCAGCTGGTAGAGCACCTCCATGGTAAGGAGGGGGTCACCGGTTCAAATCCGGTCGGAGGCTCGTTGAGGGCCGTCCGCGCAAGGGCGACGTGTGCCCGCTTGACACGTGCCCGGCGTTCCCGTATTCCTATATGACCCTTCGGCAACATGATCCTTCGGCAAGGGAGTACTCTCGATGGCCAAGACCAAGGTGGTGGAGTTGGTGGCGCTGGCGTGCACGCAGCACGACGGCCTGGAGCTTCGCAACTACACGACGACCAAGAATCGTCGCAATACGCAGGGCAAGCTTGAACTCAGGAAGTATTGCCCCCGTTGCCGCACGCACACGGTGCATCGAGAGGCGCGGGTCAGGTAGCCTCCGGGCTGCTTGGGACCGAGTGAGCTGCCGAGACGAGTCGGGTTGAAGGCGAGCGGGCGCGGCACGAACGTATCAGAAGGCCAGTAGCTCCAACTGGTTAGAGCGCCGGTCTCCAAAACCGGATGTTGCAGGTTCGAATCCTGCCTGGCCTGGAAGCGAGTTGAGGAAGCGATATCGTGGGTCGGATCATACAGTTCTTTCGAGAGAGCTATGGGGAGTTGCGCAAGGTCGCGTGGCCGAGTCGCGAGGAGGTCGCCAGCTCCACGAAGGTGGTGCTCGTGTCGGTTTCCCTCATCGCGCTCGCGTTGGGGCTGATCGACTTTCTGCTGTTCCAGGCGATCGATCTGATCTTCTGAGCGGCAGCACGGACACGGGAAACGGCTGAGGAGCGGGTTTTCGAGGAATGGCGAAGGGTTGGTACGTAGTCCACACCTACTCGGGGTTCGAGAACAAGGTGCACAAGCACTTGGTGCGCCTGATCGAGTCGCCGCGCATGCAGAACCACCTGTTCGACGCCAAGGTCCCGGCCGAAGACGTCGTCGAGGTCAAGGACGGCAAGAAGAAGGTGACCTCCCGGAAGTTCCTTCCCGGCTACATCCTGGTGGAGATGGACCTGGA
Organism: Spirochaetia bacterium; assembly: GCA_964291595.2. Lineage (GTDB taxonomy): Bacteria > Spirochaetota > Spirochaetia > SZUA-6 > Bin103 > CATQHW01. The sequence continues at coordinate 786,695 of OZ219914.1, forward strand.
GGGCGACGCGTGGATGGACGTCTGCGCCGCCGTCCGGGAGATACAGGGTGTGACCGGCTTCGTGGGGACCACCAAGAACCGCAAGCCGCAGCCCATCTCCTCCGACGAGGCGCGCGACCTGCTGCAGAAGGCGGGAGAGATCAAGAGCGATCGAACGCTGAAGCCAAAGCAGTCGTTCGTGATCGGTGAGAGCGTGCGCATCATCGACGGCCCGTTCGACTCGTTCACGGGCGCGGTGGAGGAGATCAACGAGGAGAAGGCGAAGCTGCGGGTGATGGTCGGCATATTCGGCCGCTCGACACCCGTGGAGCTCGACTTCATGCAGGTAGAGAAGATCTAAAGGAGCGTAAGCGTGGCCAAGAAACGGATCGCTGCGGTGGTCAAGGTACAGGTGCCGGCGGGACAGGCGACGCCGGCGCCGCCGGTGGGGCCGGCGCTCGGCCCGCACGGCGTGAGCGCGCCGATGTTCGTCCAGCAGTTCAATGAGCGCACGAAGGGACTGGAGCCCGGGCTCACGACCCCGGTGGAGATCACCATCTACGCCGACAAGACCTTTACCTTCGTGACCAAGACGCCGCCCGCGGCGGTGCTGATCCGCAAGGCGTGTGGACTGGAGAAGGGCTCGGCCGAACCGAACAAGGAAAAAGTGGCCGCGATCACACGCGCGCAGCTCCTGGAGATAGCCCAGACCAAGCGCCCGGACCTCAACGCCGTCGACGATGAAGCGGCCATCGCCATCATCGCCGGTACGGCGCGCAGCATGGGCGTCACGGTCGAAGCCTGACCGGATCGGGCGCGTAGAGGAGAGAACGCAATGGCACGAAACGGCAAGCGCTATCGCGCCGCCTTGGAAACCATCGATCGGCAGCACACCTATCCGGTCGAGGATGGCTTGAAGCTGCTGAAGGGTCTGCCGCCGGCGAAATTCGACGAGACCGTGGAGATCGCGGTACGGGTGACCCTCAAGGGCAACCAGACGGTGCGCGACACGATGGTCCTCCCGCACAGCTTCGAACAGGAGCAGCGGATCCTGGTGTTCGCCGAGGGCGACAAGGCACGGGAGGCCGAGGAGGCCGGCGCCACGTACGTCGGCGGCCAGGAACTGATCGACAAGATCAAGGACGGCTGGCTGGAGTTCGACGTGACGGTTGCCACGCCCGACATGATGCGCAACGTCGGCAGGCTCGGCCCGATCCTGGGCCGGCGCGGCCTGATGCCCAATCCGAAGACGCGCACGGTCACCCAGGACGTGGCGGGCACCATCGCCGAGCTCAAGCGCGGCCGGGTGGAGTTTCGCGCCGATCGGACCGGCGTCGTCCACCTGCCGATCGGCAAGCTCAGCATGGACGGGCAGGCACTGGCCGAGAACGCCCGGTCGGTGGTCGCGGAGGTGGAACGCAAACGGCCCGCCGACACCAAGGGCGAGTTCCTGCGGAGCGTCGCGGTGTGCACGACGATGAGCCCCGGCGTGAAGGTGGCCGTATGAGCGACGCCGTTGCCACGCTCCCCGACAGCACCGCCGAGCGCGAGCCGCAGCAATACAAGCATGAAGCGGTGGCAAGCCTTCGGGAGTTGCTGGAGCAGACGCCGAACGCCGTGTACGCGGACTACACCGGCCTGGACGTCAGCGCGATGACCGCGCTGCGGCGGGCTCTGGGAGATCAGGACTCCACCCTGCGGGTGGTGAAGAACCGGTTCATGCGGATCGCCCTCGATTCGCTGAAGCTGCCGTCCTCCGACGATTGCCTGACCGGCCCGACCGCCGTGGCGACGCTGGGCGAGGATCCGGGCGCCGCCTGCAAGGTGCTGGTCGACGCGCGCCGCGATTCACCGCTGGTGATCAAGGGTGCGATGGTCGACGGGCAGATGCTGGACGCTGCCCAGGTGGAGGCGCTGGCCGCCCTTCCGCCGCGCGAACAGTTGTACGCGATGCTGCTCGCCGCCATGAACGGGCCGGTCCGCTCGGTGGCCGGGGTCCTGCAGGGGGTGATCCGCAAGCTGATCGGAACCGTGCAGGCCGTGGCGGACAAGCAAGCCGGCGCGGACCAGGCCGGCGCGGATCAGGCCGGCGCGGATCAGGCCGGCGCGGATGAAACAGACGGTTGAGACAGAACCGACCGAGAAAGCAAAGACCGACCGAAAAAGCAAAAGGGAACATTTAGGAGCAGACGATGGGCAAGCTGACAGCAGAGCAGATCATGGACGGGATCGCGGAGATGACCGTTCTGGAGGTGTCCGAACTGGTCAAGGCCATGGAGGACAAGTTCGGCGTGACCGCCGCGGCACCCGTGGCCGCGGTGGCGGCGGCGCCGGCTGCGGGCGAGGACGCGGAGGAAGAGGAGCAGACGGAGTTCACCGTCATCCTCAAGAGCTTCGCGGACGGCAAGAAGATCCCGGTCATCAAGGAGGTCCGCGCCCTCACCGGACTCGGCCTCAAGGAGGCCAAGGAGCTGGTGGAAGCCGGCGACAAGCCGGTCAAGGAGATGGTCGGCAAGGAAGAGGCCGACAAGGCCAAGGAGCAGTTGGAAGCCGCTGGCGGCACCGTTGAGCTCAAGTAGCCCCACTCCAACACCGACCGACAACCGAACCGACGCGTCTCATCCCCGGCCTGCCAGGCCGGTCTGACAGGAGGAGTATGTATGCCCGGTACGCTTACCAAGGTCCCGCGCCAGTTCCTGGGCCGTGGCTCGGACGACGTGATGGCCATGCCCTATCTCGTGGACATCCAGATCTCGTCCTACGAACGCCTGCTGCAGCGCGAGCGGTTGCGCGAAGGCGATGCGCCGGACCGGCAGGGGCTCGAGGAGGTGTTCCGCGACGTGTTTCCGATCGAGAGTCCGAACGGAGACATGGTCCTGGAGTACGCCGGCTACTCGCTCGATGAGGCGAACATCAAGTTCTCCGAGAGCGCCTGCAAGACCAAGGGACTGACCTACGCGATCCCGATCAAGGCCAGGATCAACCTGGTCTTCCTGCAGACGGGTGAGATCCGGCAGAAGGAAATCTACATGGGGGACATCCCGCTCATGACCGACCGGGGAACCTTCATCATCAATGGCGCCGAGCGCGTGGTGGTCAGCCAGATCCACCGCTCGCCCGGCGCGATCTTCTCGCATGAGAAAGGCGTCTACGCCTCGCGGATCATCCCCTACCGCGGCTCGTGGCTGGAGTTCGAGATCGACCAGAAGAAGGAGTTGATCTACGCCAAGATCGACCGCAAGAAGCGCCTGCTGGCCACGGTGTTCCTGCGCGCGCTGGGATTCGACAGCCGCGAGGCGATCGTCGACCTGTTTTACCAGCGCACGACCATGCCGGTATCGGACGAGCCGGAGGCGAAGTCGCAGCTTGTGGGCAAGATCCTGGCACGGCCGTTGCACCGCGACGACATCCGACTCTACCGGGCCGGCGAGAAGCTGCTGTCCCACGACGTCGAGGAGCTCGTCAACCTCCGGGTTCCCGAGGTCGACGTCATAGACTTCGACCATCCGGACAGCCTGCACTCGCCCATCGTGGTCAACTGCTTCGAGCGCGAGGAGACCAGGCTGGTTCCCAGCGACGACGACGACGAGATGACCAGGGAAGACGCGGTCATCCGCGTCTACTCGGCGATCAAGCCGGGTGAGCCGGTCACGATCGAAAGCGCGGAGAAGGACCTGCACAGCATGTTCTTCTCATCGCGCCGCTACGACCTGGGGCGGGTGGGGCGCTACAAGCTCAACAAGAAGTTCGACTACGCCGAGCCGCCGGAGACGCACACGCTGGTGCCGGAGGACATCGTCAACACGATGATCATGCTCACCAAGGTCTACATCGGCGAAGGCAACGTCGACGACATCGACCACCTGGGCAACCGCCGCATCCGCTCGGTCGGAGAGCTCCTGACCAACCATCTGAAGATCGCCTTCTCCCGCATGGAGCGCATCGCCAAGGAGCGCATGTCGCTGAAGGAGGCGGACACCATCCGCCCACAGGACCTGGTGTCGATCAAGCCGATCGTGGCGACCATCAAGGAGTTCTTCGGATCCAGCCAGCTTTCGCAGTTCATGGAGCAGGTCAACCCGCTGGCGGAACTGACCCACAAGAGGCGGCTGAACGCGCTCGGCCCCGGCGGGCTGTCACGTGATCGCGCCGGCTTCGAGGTGCGCGACGTCCACTACACTCACTACGGCCGCATGTGCCCGATCGAGACCCCCGAGGGGCCGAACATCGGGCTGATCGTGTCGCTGGCCAACTACACGCGTGTCAACTCGTACGGATTCCTGGAGACCCCGTACCGCAAGGTGGTCGACGGCCGCGTCACGCGCGAGATCGAGTACCTGTCGGCCATCGACGAGGAGAAGTACTTCATCGCCCAGGCGGGCGCGCCGATCGACGACGACGGGCAGTTCACGGAAACCCTGGTGCCGGTCCGGCGGGGCGGTGACTACATCACCCGCGAGCCCGACTCCATCCAGTACATGGACGTGTCGCCCAAGCAGATCATCTCGGTATCCGCCTCGCTGATCCCGTTCCTGGAGCACGATGACGCGAACCGGGCGCTGATGGGGTCGAACATGCAGCGGCAGGCGGTGCCGCTGATCATTCCGGAGCCGCCGCGGGTGGGCACCGGCATGGAGGAGAAGACCGCCTACGATTCCGGCGTGCTGGTGCTTACCAGGCGGGCGGGCGTGGTCGAGTACGTCAGCTCCCAGCGCGTGGAGATCCGTCCCGACGGCGCCGCCGCCGACGAGATCGACACCTACCCGATGGTCAAGTACCAGCGCACCAACCAGGACACCTGCTTCCTGCAGAAGCCGGTGTGCCGCGTCGGCGACCGGGTGGATGCCGGCCAGGTCCTGGCCGACGGACCGTCCACCTATGCCGGAGAGCTGGCGCTCGGCCGCAACGTGATCGTCGCGTTCATGCCGTGGAACGGTTACAACTACGAGGACGCCATCCTGGTCTCCTCGCGCGTGGTCAAGGAGGACGTGTTCACGTCCATCCACATCAAGGAGTTCTCGGTCGAGGTGCGCGAGACCAAGCTCGGCCCGGAGAAGATCACCCGCGACATCCCCAACACGGCCGAGGACGCCTTCGAACACCTGGACGCCGAGGGGATCGTGCGCATCGGGGCCAAGGTGAAGTCCGGGTCCATCCTGGTCGGCAAGGTCACGCCCAAGAGCGAGACCGACTCCACGCCGGAGTTCAAGCTGTTGAACTCGATCTTCGGAGAGAAGGCCAAGGAGGTGCGCGACACCTCGCTGCGCATCCAGCACGGCGTGGAAGGCACGGTGATAGACGTGCAGCGCATGCGCCGCTCGGCCGGCGATGAACTGAGCCCGGGCGTCGAGGAAGTGGTCAAGGTGCTGGTCGCCTCCAAGCGCAAGCTGCAGGAAGGCGACAAGATGGCCGGCCGCCACGGAAACAAGGGAGTGATCGCCCGCGTGCTGCCGGAAGAGGACATGCCGTTCATGGCCGACGGCACCTCCGTGGACGTGGTGCTGAACCCGCTCGGCGTCCCGTCGCGGATGAACCTGGGCCAGATCATGGAGACCCAGCTCGGCTGGGCGGGACTGAGACTGGACGAGTGGTACGCGACCCCGGTGTTCCAGTCGGCGTCGAACGACATGATCGAAGACAAGCTGTCCCAGGCGGACCTGCCGTCCAGCTCCAAGATCACCCTGTACGACGGGCTGACGGGCGAACCGTTCGAGAATCCGGTCACCTGCGGCGTTATCTACATGATGAAGCTCAGCCACCTGGTCGACGACAAGATGCACTCCCGTTCCACGGGGCCGTACTCGCTGGTCACCCAGCAGCCGCTCGGCGGCAAGGCTCAGAACGGCGGCCAGCGGCTCGGCGAGATGGAGGTGTGGGCGCTGGAGGCGTACGGCGCGTCGAACACGCTGCGCGAACTGCTCACGGTCAAGTCGGATGACATGAACGGCCGCGCCAAGGTGTACGAGAGCATCGTCAAGGGTGAGCCGTTCGAGTCCGGCGGCATCCCCGAGTCGTTCAACGTGCTGGTGCAGGAGCTGCGCGGCCTGGCGCTGGACATCACCATCTTCGACGGAAAGGGCAAGCCGGTGCCGCTCACCGAGCGGGACGAGGAGCTGATCACCCGCGAGGGAGCGCGCTTCTGATGGGCGCGCTGCCGGTGCGGGAAGACGGATTGAGGCTAGGCGGTCCGCGGTCGCAGAGATCCGACAGGAGGGGAGGAGCTCATGCGTGAGCATGACGATTTCGAGAAGATCACCATTCGCATCGCAGCGCCCGAGGAGATTCGGGACTGGTCGTACGGCGAGGTGAAGAAGCCGGAGACCATCAACTACCGCACGCTGCGGCCGGAGAAGGACGGCCTGTTCTGCGAACGCATCTTCGGCACCACCAAGGAGTGGGAGTGCTACTGCGGGAAGTTCAAGTCGATCCGCTATCGCGGCGTGATCTGCGATCGCTGCGGCGTGGAGGTGACCCATCCGCGCGTGCGCCGCGAGCGCATGGGGCACATCGAGCTGGCGGCTCCGGTATCGCACATCTGGTTCTATCGCTCCGTCCCCTCGCGGCTGGGGCTGCTGCTGGATCTGCCGATCGCGGCGCTCCGTTCGATCCTGTACTACGAAAAGTACATCGTCATCGACTCCGGCGACACCGACCTGAAGCGCATGCAGCTCCTCACCGAGGAGGAGTACCTGGAGGCGCGCGACCGGCATGCGATGAGCTTCACGGCGGGCATCGGTGCCGAGGCGATCCGCACGCTGCTCGAGTCGCTCGATCTCGACGCGTTGGCCGCCGAGCTGCGGCGCAAGATGATGGAGAAGGGGATCAAGAGCGACAAGCGGCTCCTGAAGCGCATCGAGATCGCCGAGAACTTCCGCGACTCCGGAAACGACCCCGAGTGGATGGTGCTCGACGTCATTCCGGTGATACCGCCCGAGTTGCGGCCGATGGTTCAGTTGGACGGCGGCCGCTTCGCGACCTCCGACCTGAACGATCTCTATCGTCGCGTGATCAACCGCAACAATCGTCTCAAGCGCCTCCTGGCCCTGGATGCGCCCGACATCATCATCCGCAACGAAAAGCGCATGCTGCAGGAGGCGGTGGACGCGCTGTTCGACAACTCGAAGAAGAAGCGGGTCGTCAAGGGCGCCGCGAACCGGCCGCTGAAGTCCCTGTCCGACATGCTGCGCGGCAAGCAGGGACGCTTCCGGCAGAACCTGCTGGGCAAGCGCGTGGACTACTCGGGCAGGTCGGTGATCGTGGTGGGCCCGGAGCTCAAGCTGCACCAGTGCGGGCTGCCCACCAAGATGGCGCTGGAGCTGTTCAAGCCCTTCATCATGAAGAAGCTGGTGGAGGACGACGTCGTCTACAACATCAAGAAGGCCAAGACGCTGGTGGAGGAGGAGACTCCGGAGGTGTGGGCGGTCCTGGAGGAGGTGGTCAGCGAGCATCCGGTCCTCCTGAACCGGGCGCCCACCCTTCACCGGCTGGGAATCCAGGCCTTCGAGCCGGTGCTGGTGGAAGGCAAGGCAATCAAGCTGCATCCGCTGGTGTGCGCGGCCTTCAACGCCGACTTCGACGGCGACCAGATGGCCGTGCACGTGCCGCTCACGCCCGACGCGCAGATCGAGAGCTGGACGCTGATGCTGTCCAGCCAGAACCTGCTCGACCCGGCCAACGGATCGCCGATCGTGGTGCCGACCCAGGACATGATCCTGGGCATCGCCTACCTGACCGGCTCACGTGACGGCGTCGCCGGCGAGGGAAAGCACTTCTCCACCGCCACGCAGGTCCTGCGGGCAGTGGACGCGCGCTCGGTCGACTACCACGCCCGGATCAAGCTCAAGATCGGCGATGAATACACCGAAACCACGGCCGGACGCGTTCTCCTGAACGCGGACCTTCCCGACGAGATGGAGTTCATCAACGAGCAACTCGACGACGGCAAGCTGCGCAAGCTGATCGCGGACTGCTACCGGGACCATGGACCGCACGTCACCGTGCAGGCGCTGGATACCATCAAGGAGCTGGGGTTCCACTACGCGACGAAGTTCGGGGCGACCATCGGCATGGAGGACATCCTGGTGCCTGCCTCGAAGCCGGAGCTCATCGACCGTGCCAGCCATCAGGTGGAGGAGATCCACCACCAGTACCTGCAGGGTCACATCACCAACGAGGAGCGCTACAACCGCGTCATCGAGGTCTGGAGCACCACCAACGACGACATCACCAACGAGTTGATGGCGGAGCTGGAGTCGGATCGGCAGGGCTTCAATCCCATGCACGTGATGGAGGCGTCCGGAGCCCGCGGCAGCCGGCAGCAGATTCGCCAGCTTGCCGGCATGCGCGGGCTGATGGCCAACCCGTCCGGCGAGATCATCGAGCTGCCGATCCGAAGCAACTTCAAGGAAGGGCTGTCGGTGATCGAGTTCTTCATCTCGACCAACGGCGCCCGCAAGGGACTGGCGGACACGGCGCTCAAGACGGCCGACGCCGGCTACCTGACGCGCCGCCTGGTCGACATCGCCCAGGACGTGGTGGTGAGCGAGGACGACTGCGGGACCATCAACGGCATCGACCGGCAGGCGATCAAGGACGGCGAGGACATCGTCGAGCCGTTGCGCGACCGCATCGCCGGCCGCTTCACCCTGGACCGGGTCAAGCACCCGATCTCCGGCGCGGTGATCGTCGACTTCAACGAGGAAGTCACCGACGATCTCGCGGAGCACATCGAGCAGGTCGGCATCGAGACCGTGCGCATCCGCACGGTGCTGACCTGCGAGTCAAAGCGCGGCGTCTGCCGCAAGTGCTACGGGCGCAACCTCGCCTCGAACCGTGCCGTCGAGATTGGCGAGGCGGTGGGCATCGTCGCCGCTCAGTCCATCGGGCAGCCGGGCACGCAGTTGACCATGAAGACCTTTCACATCGGCGGCGCCGCGACCCGGGTCAGCGAGGAGAACCGGGTGTACCTCCCGTATCCATGCGTGATCCGGGAGATCCACGGCAATGCCGTGGAACTGGACAACGGAAACCGCCTGTTCACCCGCAAGGGACACCTGATCGTCAACCGCGTGCTGCAGCAGATCACGCTCGACTCCGGCGACGAGCTCATGGCGACCGAAGGCCAGCAGGTGCTGGCCGGTGATCCGCTGGTAGGTCGCAACGGCGACCGCATCGACGCCACCGAGATCGGCTACGTGCACCGCATCGGAAGCCAGGTGCTGATCACCGCCCAGCCGCGCCGCGTCGACATCCGCAACGGCTCCGAGCTGATGGTGGCGACCGAGCAGATCGTCCCGGAGGACGAGACCATGGCCTACTTCGATCCGTTCGCCGAGCCGATCATCGCGGAGGTGAGCGGCACGGTGCGGTTCGACGACATCGTGCTGGGCACGACGCTGCGCGAGGAGATCAACGAGGACACCGGCAAGATCGAGAAGAAGATCACCGAGTTCTCGGCGGAGACCCTGCAGCCGCGGCTGGTCGTGGAGACCGGGGACGGCAGGGAGGCTGTCTACTATCTGCCGGGCTCCGCCTATCTGAACGTCTCGGAGGGCGATGAGGTCAAGGCCGGCCGCACGCTGGCCAAGCTGCTCAAGGAGAGCGTCAAGACCCGCGACATCACCGGCGGTCTGCCTCGCGTCGGCGAGCTGTTCGAGGCGCGGCGGCCCCGCAATCCAGCGGTCCTGGCCAAGATCGACGGCATCGTGCACTTCCGCGGCATCAGCAAGGGCAAGCGTGTGCTCGCGGTCGAGGATGCCTTCGGGGACGAGCACAAGCACGCGGTGCCCATGGGCAAGCATCTGCTGGTCCGCGACGGCGACACCGTGGAGGCGGGCGAGCCGCTCTGCGAGGGGCAGACCGATCCGCACGACGTGCTGGCCATCCTCGGCGAGAACGCGCTGCAGGCGTATCTGGTCAACGAGATCCAGGAGGTCTACCGGCTGCAGGGCGTGCGCATCAACGACAAGCACATCGGCATGATCATTCGGCAGATGATGAAGAAGGTCGAGATCGTCTCGGTCGGCGACACGGAGTTCATCTTCGGCCAGCAGGTCGATCGCCACCGGTTCCGCACGGAGAACGAGAAGGTCATTCAGGAAGGCGGTCAGCCGGCGGTCGCGCAGCCGATGCTGCTCGGCATCACACGGGCGTCGCTGAACATCGACTCGTTCATATCCGCGGCTTCCTTTCAGGAGACCACCCGGGTGCTGACCAACTCAGCGATCGCCGGTTCCTCCGACTATCTTCGCGGTCTGAAGGAGAACGTGATCATCGGCAACCAGATTCCGGCGGGCACCGGCATCCGCGCCTATCGCGACGTCAAGCTGTTCGACGAGAACATGGAGAATCTGGACATCGCCGTCGAGCGGATCCTCGCTCAGAAGCGCCAGGAGCAGGAGGAGAGGGAAGCGCAGATCCGCGCCGAGATGATGTCCGAGGAGTTGGGCGATCTGGTGAGCGAGGTGCCTACCGTCTGATCCCGGCCGATCGGCGGCATCCGCGGAGCCCGCTCGACGACCCCGTTTGACGACCCCGCTTGACGAGTCGCGTTGTCGTTCGGTACGTTCTGGGGCGAGCAAGCCCCGAAGCGGAGGCGGCGCGGCATCGCGCCCGTTGCCGCCGCAGGAAAGGAAGGTCGGGGGTACTTGACTGTCTGCGTCGAAGGCGCGTACGGTAGTGACTCGGTTTCTCGCAAGCCGTAGGCACCTGCGGTCAGCCTGAGTCGCATGTCGGCGGTCCGCCGGCAGGCAGTTCCGTTGGAAGGACGGGTTGTATCGGTGAAGTGGGCGGTTCGTTTGCGTGTGAGGAGTTAGGAGTGCCGACGATAAATCAGCTTGTCCGGAACGGACGCAAGCGCAGCACCAAGAGCAGCAAGAGCCCGGCGCTGCAATCGTGCCCGCAGAAGCGTGGGGTGTGCACGCGGGTGATGATCGTCACCCCGCGCAAGCCGAACTCCGCGCTGCGCAAGGTGGCGCGCGTGCGCCTGGTTTCGGGTGTCGAGGTGACCGCCTACATCCCCGGAATCGGGCACAATCTGCAGGAGCACTCCGTCGTCCTGATCCGGGGCGGGCGCGTCAAGGATCTGGCCGGTGTCCGCTACCACGTGGTGCGCGGGGCCAAGGATACGCTCGGCGTCGACGATCGGCGTCGCGCGCGATCGAAGTACGGCACCAAGCGGCCGAGGTCCTGAGGGCCGCAGCCGGACAGCTCGTAGTCGGGATAATTCAGGGAGTTCACGGAAATGCCCAGACGTAGCGTAAGTACGCAGCGGCGCGACGTGCGCGATGCGCGATTTCGCGACCCGCTTGCCGGGCGGTTCATCAACAGCATGCTGCTTCGCGGCAAGAAGTCGCTGGCGGCGCGCACGTTCTACCAGGCGCTCGACTTCCTGGACGGCAAGGGAGAGGGCGAACCGATCGAGATGTTTCACAAGGCGCTGGGCAACATCAAGCCGATGCTGGAAGTCAAATCGCGACGCGTGGGGGGGTCCACCTATCAGGTGCCGGTGGAGGTTCGCGAAGACCGGCAGATCGCGCTCGCGATCCGCTGGCTGCTGCAGTTCGCACGCGCCCGTCGCGGGCGCTCCATGGCCGAGCGGCTGGGCGCGGAGCTTCTGGACGCCTACAACAACACCGGCTCCGCCGCCAAGAAGAAAGAGGACACGCACCGGATGGCGGAGGCCAACCGGGCGTTCGCCCACTACCGCTGGTAAGCGGCTGCGTTTGTTGACGGCAGACCACGGGTAGAGCTGATGGCGGAGCGGACGAACAAGCGTGGATCGGTGCGGTCCCATCCACTGGAGCGGACACGGAACATCGGCATCATGGCGCACATCGATGCCGGGAAGACCACCACGACGGAGCGCATGCTCTACTACACCGGGCGCAAGCACAAGCTCGGAGAAGTGCACGACGGCCAGGCCGAGATGGACTGGATGGAGTTGGAAAAGGAGCGCGGCATCACCATCACCGCCGCCGCCACGTCCTGTCCGTGGCGGGACCACGACATCAACATCATCGACACGCCCGGTCACGTGGACTTCACGGTGGAGGTGGAGCGCTCGCTGTGCATCCTGGACGGGGCCGTGGCGGTGTTCTGCGCGGTCGGCGGCGTGGAGCCGCAGAGCGAGACGGTGTGGAAGCAGGCCACCCGCTACCGGGTGCCGCGCATCGTGTTCGTCAACAAGATGGATCGGACCGGCGCGCGGTTCTCGGATGTGGTCGACGAGTTGCATGACAAGCTCGGCGCCGACGCGATCCCGGTTCAGATACCGGTGACGGAGGGCGCCGGCTTCTCAAGTCTCATCGACCTGGTTTCCATGCAGCTCGTCGAATGGGAGGACACCGGTCAGGGGACGGAGTACCGCGCCCGGCCAATTCCTGCCGATCTCCTTCCGACTGCGGAGGGACACCGCATCGAACTTCACGAGAAGCTCGCCGACCACGACGACTCGTTCATGGAGGAGTATCTGGACGGCGCGGAGATCGCTCCGGACCGCGTGCGGCAGGTGATCAGGAAGGCCACGTGCGCCGGCGAGCTGTTTCCGGTGCTGTGCGGCGCGGCATTCAAGAACAAGGGTGTTCAGTTGCTCCTGGACGCGGTCGTCGATTACCTGCCTTCGCCTCTGGACAAGGAGCCGGTGTCGGGCATAAGGCCCGCCGACGGTGAGTACGTCGATCGCAAGCCTTCCGATGACGAGCCGTTCTCGGCGATGGCCTTCAAGGTCACCACGGACCCGTACGTGGGCCGGCTTACCTTTGTTCGCGTCTACTCCGGCGTGCTGCCGTCGGGCTCGTACGTGTTCAACGCGACCGCCGATGTGCGCGAACGTGCCACTCGTATCCTGCGGATGCACGCCAATCGCCGCGAGGAGGTCGATGCCCTGCGTACCGGCGACATCGGCGCCCTGGTAGGCGCGCGGCGCACGACCACCGGCGACACGCTGTGCGACGCCGGTGCCCCGTTGCTGCTCGAGTCGATGGTGTTTCCGGATCCGGTCGTGTCCATCGCCATCGAACCGAAGTCGAAGGCCGAGTCCGACAAGCTCGGCCTTGCCCTGCGCTCGTTGTCCGAGGAGGATCCGACCTTTCACGTGCGCTACGACACGGAGGTCGGCCAGACGATCATCTCCGGGATGGGCGAGTTGCACCTGGACGTGCTGGTGCAGCGGCTGCTGCGCGAGTACTCGGTCGACGCCGACGTCGGACGTCCGGAAGTGGCCTACCGGGAAGCGCTCACCAGGGCGACCGAATCCGAAGGTCGTTTCGTGCGCCAGACCGGGGGCCGCGGTCAGTACGGTCACGTCGTGATGCGGTTCGAGCCGTTGCCGCCGGGTGCCGGGTTCGTGTTCGAGAGCAAGATCATAGGCGGCACCGTGCCCAAGGAGTACATTCCCGCGGTGCAGAAGGGAGTGGCCCAGGCCAAGGAGACCGGGTCGATCGCCGGGTATCCGATGGTCGACTTTCGAGCCGTGCTGCTCGACGGCTCCTACCACGAGGTCGACTCCAGCGAGGTCGCCTTCAGCGTGGCGGCCACCATGGCGTACCACGAAGCGGTGCGCCGCGCCGGCCCCGCGATCCTGGAGCCGATCATGGACGTCGAGGTGTGCGCCCCCGACGAGCACCTGGGAGATGTGATCGCGGACCTCGGCGCGCGCTCCGGCCAGATCGGAGCCGTGGACGACCGCTTCGGCGGCAAGGTCGTGACGGCCGCCGTGCCCCTGCGGTGCATGTTCGGATATGCTACCGCGCTGCGTTCGCTGACCAGCGGGCGCGGCAACCATACGATGCAGTTCGCCGCCTACCGCCGCGTACCCGCCGCGGTGCAGGAAGAGATCATTCAGCGCGCAGGGCGCGCTGCGGAACGGAACCAGACTCCCGTAGCTTGAGGAGTCCAGGGTTAGTCGAGGAGAACAGGTCAAGGAGACACAAGGGATGGCAAAGGAGAAATTCGATCGCACCAAACCGCACATGAACGTCGGTACCATCGGTCACGTCGACCATGGAAAGACGACGCTGACTGCGGCGATCACCCAGCACTGTGCCAACAAGTACGGCGACAAGGTGATGACCTACGATCAGATCGACAACGCGCCCGAAGAGAAGGCGCGCGGCATCACCATCAATACCCGGCACGTCGAATATCAGAGCGAGGACCGTCACTACGCCCACGTCGACTGCCCGGGCCATGCCGACTACATCAAGAACATGATCACGGGCGCCGCGCAGATGGACGGGGCGGTGCTGGTCGTGTCGGCCCCTGACTCGGTCATGCCGCAGACGCGCGAGCACATCCTGCTTGCCCGCCAGGTCGAGGTCCCGTCGATCATCGTGTTCCTCAACAAGGTCGACATGGTCGACGACGAGGAGCTGTTGGAGCTGGTCGAGGAGGAGATCAAGGATGTCCTCAACCAGTACGACTTCCCGGGCGACGACACGCCGATCATCAAGGGATCGGCCCTTGCCGCGATGGAGAACCCGGGCGACGCGGAGGCGAACAAGCCCATCGAGGAGTTGCTGGCCGCCATGGACTCCTACTTCCCGTTGCCCGAGCGTGACGTGGATCAGGACTTCCTGATGCCGATCGAGGATGTCTTCTCGATCGCCGGTCGCGGCACGGTCGTCACGGGCCGCGTGGAGAGCGGTCGCATCAAGGTGGGTGAGACGGTGGAGATCGTCGGCATTCGGGACACCGGGAAGACCGTGGTGACCGGCGTCGAGATGTTCAACAAGCTGCTTGACGAAGGGCAGGCCGGCGACAACATCGGCGCGCTGTTGCGCGGCGTCGAGCGCAGCGACGTCGAGCGCGGCCAGGTGCTGGCCAAGCCCGGCTCCATCACCCCGCACCGCAAGGTGAAGGCGCAGGTGTACGCCCTCAACAAGGAGGAGGGTGGCCGCCATTCGCCGTTCTTCGCCGGTTATCGGCCGCAGTTCTACTTCCGAACGACCGACATCACCGGCAGCGTTACCCTCCCGGAGGGCAAGGAAATGGTCATGCCGGGCGACAGCACCGAGCTCAGCATCGACCTGATCAACACGATTGCGGTCCAGCGCGGGCTGCGGTTCGCCATTCGCGAAGGCGGGCGCACCGTCGGCGCGGGTGCGGTGACCGAGATCCTGGACTGAGGCGACGGGAGAGGCTGGCTGGTACCGGGCGATGGCTACGGAACGGATTCGGGTGCGGCTGCGTGGGTTCGACATAGAGCTCGTGGATCAGAGTTCGCGGGCGATCGTGCAGACCGTGCAGAAGGCGGGAGCGCGCGTCGCGGGTCCGATCCCGCTGCCGACCCGGATCAACAAATTCACGGTGCTCCGCTCCCCGCACGTATACAAGAAGTCGCGCGAGCAGTTCGAGATGAGGACCCACAAGCGTCTCATCGACATTCTCGAGCCCAGCAGCGCCGTCATGGATGCGCTGATGAAGCTCGAGCTGCCGGCTGGCGTCGACGTCGAGATCAGGCAGTAGGGAGCGTGCGGCGTGGTAGCGGTAGTTGGCGTCAAGGTGGGCATGACGCAGATGTTCGACGACGAAGGCACGGTGCGTCCCGTGACGCTGGTGCGCGTCGAGCCCAACGTCGTGATCGGCACTCGCGGCGCGGAAGGCGACGGGTATGATGCCGTGGTTCTCGGCTGGGGAACGGCCCGCAAGCGGCGGGTGACGAAGCCGTATGCCGGTCAGTTTCCGGAAGGCATAGACCCGATGCGCCGGATCATGGAGCTGCGCGGGTTCGACGGGGAGTTCGAGGTCGGGAAGTCGCTGGACCTTTCCATCTTTTCCGGCCGACGCTTCGTGGACGTGCAGGGCGTGTCGCTCGGAAAGGGATTCCAGGGCGTGATCAAGCGTCACGGGTTTCGGGGCGGCCGCGCGACGCATGGGTCGAAGTTCCATCGCGCCGGAGGATCCACCGGACAGTCCGCGTGGCCGTCGCGCGTGCTGAAGGGCACGCGCATGGCGGGGCGGATGGGGGGCCGGCGCGCCACGGTGCAGAACCTCGAGCTGTTGCGGATCGACCGGGAGCGGCGGTTGCTGATGATCGCCGGACCGATTCCGGGCCGCCGCGGTGGACATGTGCTGGTAGCGAGCGCGAAGAAGAAGCAGGGCGCCGGTAACGGAAGCGGCACGGTGCCGGCAGGGAGTTCGGAATGACGGTTCCGGTGGTGGGCCCGGACGGTAGTCCAGCCGGAGAGATCGAGTTGGACGACCGGGTTTTCGACATCGAGGTCTCGGACGGCGCGGTCCATGCGGCGCTGCGCAACGAGCTGGCCAATCAGCGCGTCGGCACGGCGGCGACCAAGCGTCGCGGTCAGGTGCGCGGTGGCGGCCGCAAGCCGCACCGGCAGAAGGGTACGGGGCGGGCCCGCGCGGGATCGAGACGATCGCCGCTGTGGGTGGGCGGCGGCATTACCTTCGGTCCGCAGCCCCGAGACTACAGCTATCGCATACCGCGCAAGGTGAAGCGACTCGCGATACGGTCGGTGCTCACCTCCAAGTGTCGGGGGAACCAGTTGATGGTCGTCGACGGCGTGAAATCGGCGTCGGGCCGTACCCGTGAGCTCGCGGGGACGCTGGATGCCCTTTCGCCGGGACTCAAGACCGTGCTGGTGTTGGGCGCCGACGACCCGATGACGCGACGCGCAGGTCGCAATCTTCCCTCGCTGCGCATTCTTTCCAGCCGGCGACTGCGGGTGCACGAGCTGCTGTATGGTGACCGGGTGCTGCTGCAGCGTGATGCTGTCGCGCAGTTGAACGCCGGATATGGCGGCGCCGCAGGTCAGGAGGCCGACGATGCCGGGTGAAATAATCATCGAGCCGTTGGTGACCGAGAAGTCCAACTCCTTGCGCGGGTCGCACAAGTACAGCTTCCGGGTCAATTCGCGCGCCACCAAGCAGCAGGTGCTCGCAGAGGTGCAGCGGCTGTTCGACGTCAAGCCGGTCCGCTGCAACATCATCAATGTTCCCCGCAAGCCGAAGCGGGTTCGCTACCGCCGCGGTTACACCGCCTCGTGGAAGAAGGCGATCGTGACCCTGTCGGGTGACCAGACCATCGAAATCTTCGAGGGCGTCTAATGCCGGTACGCAATCGCAAGCCGACGACACCGTCGTCCCGCTATACCACCGTTCGTGACCACTCCGAGTTGAGCGACGAGAGGCCGGAGAAGCGGCTCACCGAAGCGCGGTCCTATCACGCCGGCCGCTCCAAGGGGCGAATCAGCGTTCGCCGCAAGGGCGGACAGCACAAACGTCAGTACCGCATCGTGGATTTCAAGCGGGACAACCACGGCGTGCCGGGCACGGTTCACTCGATCCAGTACGATCCGAACCGCAGCGCGGACCTGGCGCTGGTGGTGTTCGCCGACGGGGACAAGCGCTATCTGTTGTCGCCCCGTGGGCTGCGCGTCGGCGCGACCGTGCAGAGCGGCCCCGGCTCACCGATCGAGATCGGCAACGCTCTGCCGATAGGTGACTTGCCGCTGGGTATCGCCATCCACAACGTCGAGATGACGCCGGGACGCGGCGGCCAGTTGGTGCGCGCCGCCGGCAACAGCGCCACCCTGGTCGCCCGGGAGGGTGAGTACGCCACGGTACGATTGCCCTCCGGGGAGACACGTCTGGTCCATGTGCGCTGCATGGCCTCCATCGGGGAGATAGGAAACCAGGACCACATGAACATTTCGCTGGGCAAGGCCGGCCGGGCGCGCTGGATGGGGCGTCGGCCCAAGGTTCGGGGAGTGGCGATGAACCCGGTCGACCATCCACACGGCGGCGGCGAGGGCAAGGCGTCCGGAGGGCGCCATCCGGTGTCCCCGTGGGGAAAGTTGACGAAGGGGATGAAGACGCGGAACAAGCGCAAGCGGTCCGGCGACTTCATCGTCGGCAGGCGTTGATGGCCGTGCGCGAGCTCGGAAGGATGACGAGGTAGGATTATGTCACGATCGATCAAGAAGGGGCCGTTCGTGTCGCCGAGTCTGTTCAAGCGGGTGATCGAAGCCTCCAAGTCCTCCGGCAAGCAGATGGTAAAGACCTATTCGCGGTGCTCGACCATAATTCCGCAGATGGTCGGGATGACCATCTCGGTCTACAACGGCAAGAACTGGATTCCGGTCTACGTCACGGAGAACCTGGTGGGGCACAAGCTCGGCGAGTTCGCTCCGACGCGGGTATTCCGCGGTCATGCGGGGTCCGATCGCAAGGCGGTGCGGCGCTGATGGTCAGGGGCAAGCGAGGCTACACGGCTCACGGCAGGTTTCTGCGTATTTCGCCGAGCAAGGTCCGCCCGCTCGCCGATCTGGTCCGGCGCCAGCCTTACGCCGAGGCGCTGGCGCTGCTGGAGACGATGCCGCACAAGGGCGCCGCGCTCCTGCGCAAGACGATCAAGTCAGCCGGCGACAACGCACTGTTCCACAATGAGGATCTCGACGAGGAGACGTTGTACGTCCGGGAACTACAGGTGCTCGACGGCCCGAGGCTGAAGCGCATCTGGGTGCGCGGGCGCGGGCGAGCAGATCGCCAGATGAGCCGCCTCTGCCATATTTCGGTGGCGGTGGAGGAGATGAGTTAGGATGGGGCAAAAGGTCAACCCGACCGGGCTGCGCATGGGGATCAACCAGTCATGGCGCAGCAAGTGGTACGTGGATCCGCGCGAATACGCGGCGACGCTGCACGAGGATCTGGCGTTGCGCAAGACGATCGACACCGCGCCGGAGACGCGCGGCGCCGACATCGCCCAGGTGGAGATCATCCGCCATCCTCAGCGCATCGCACTGATCATCCACACCGGCCGTCCCGGCGTGGTGATCGGAGCCAAGGGCCAGAACATCGAACGGCTGGGTGCCAAGCTGCAGCGCCAGGTCGGCAAGAAGATCCAGATCAAGATCAAGGAGATCCAGCGGCCCGAGACCAACGCTCAGCTGATCGCGATGAACATCGCGCGGCAACTGCGGGGGCGAGCGTCGTTCCGGCGGGTCATGAAGATGGCGATCAACAACGCGATGCGGGCTGGCGTGCAGGGCATCAAGATCCGGGCCGGCGGACGGCTGAACGGCGCGGAAATGTCGCGGGTCCAGCAGTACAAGGAGGGCCGCATTCCGCTGCATACGTTCCGCGCGGATATCGAGTACGGATTCTCCGTGGCGGTCACGGCCGTCGGCACGCTGGGCATCAAGGTGTGGGTCTTTCACGGCGAGGTGTTCGGCCGCGACAAGAAGGACGACGCGGGCCTGCTCCTGAAGCGGCAACGCGGCCGTGAGGAGGCAGCGTAACCGATGCTGGCTCCGAAGAGGGAGAAGTTTCGCAAACGCCAGCGCGGGGGTCCGCTGCGGCGCGGCGGGGAGCGGCAGCAGGACTTGGCATTCGGGGACTTCGGCTTGGTCGCTCTCGAGCACAAGTGGATCACCAACCGGCAGATCGAGGCCGCTCGGGTGGCCATGACCCGGCACGTGAAACGGGGAGGCAAGGTATGGATACGGATCTTTCCTGACATGCCCTACACGATGAAGCCTGCCGAAACGCGCATGGGAAAAGGCAAGGGGAACGTGGAGTACCACGTCGCGCCTGTCCGCCGCGGTACGGTGATGTTCGAGCTCGCCGGCGTGGAGACCGGTCTGGCTCGTGAAGCGCTCACGCTTGCGGGCAGCAAGCTGCCGATCAAGACGACGATCTGCGCCCGCGGCAGCCTGTTCGGAACACAGGCGAGGCCCGGTTTCGACATGAGGACAGGCGAGTGAAGGAACAATATGGCGAGCTCGCCTATCCGGAGTTGCTGCTCAAACACGATGAGCTGGTGGTGGAGTACCGCAAGGCCCGGTTCGACGCGGTGGTCGGCCACCTGGACAATCCGGTCAGCGTCCGCGTGTTGCGGCGAAGGCTGGCTCGCGCCAAGACCATAATCAATGAGTACGAATTGGGGATCCGACAACGATGAGAGCAGGACGGGATGAGAGTAGGACGGGATGAGTAATACGGAACGTCTCCGCGTGCTGGCCGGAACGGTTGTCTCGGACCGCATGGACAAGACGATCGTGGTTCTGGTCAGTTCGCAGAAGCGCCATCCCATGTACGAGAAATACATCCGCAGGTCCAAGCGGGTGAAGGCGCACGATGCGGACAACGAGTGCAATATCGGCGATCGCGTCAGGGTCGTGGAGTCGCGGCCACTGAGTCGCGACAAGCGGTGGCGGTTGCTGGAGATCGTGGAACGGAGCAGCTGATGGTACAGTCGATGAGTTTTCTCAACGTCGCTGACAACAGCGGCGCCAAGCGCGTGCAGTGCATCAAGGTGCTCGGCGGAACGCGCCACGTCAGCGCCGGGGTCGGCGACCGGATCGTGGTTGCGGTCAAGACCGCGGTACCCTCCGCCACGGTGCGAAAGGGGACGGTCGTGCGGGCGGTGATCGTCCGCACCCGGAAGGAGACGCGTCGAGTCGACGGCACGTACATCCGCTTTGACGACAACGCCTGCGTCCTGATCGACGAGGCCGGCAACCCGTCCGGAAAGCGTATTTTCGGGCCGGTTGCCCGGGAGTTGCGCGATCGTGACTACATGAAGATCGTCTCCCTGGCACCGGAGGTCCTGTAACATGGCGCGCAAGCGTGGAGCCGGTCGACCGCAGCCCCGGACACGGCTGCGCCGTGATGACCAGGTGGTGGTGATCGCCGGCAGGGAGCGGGGCAAGACCGGCCGCGTGTTGCGCGTCGACATCGACCGGCAGCAGGTGGTCGTGGAAGGGCTCAATCTGGTGAAGAAGGCCATTCGACCCACTCAGCAGCGTCAACAGGGAGGGATCTCCGAGATCGAAGCTCCGATCCACCTGTCGAACGTGATGCTGAGCACGTCGGAGGGGCGTTCGAGGATCCGGTATGAGAAAGGTGGTGCGGCCACCGGTGGTGCGGGCACCTCCGGAGGGGATTCCCGCCGTGTCGCCGTGCGTACGGGGCAGGAACTGTGAGCAAGAGTACATCCGGCAGTGGATCCAAAGCCGGCAACGGAACCGCAAACGGGAACGGCGGCGCGGGCGCCGCGTACGCGCCGCGCTTGCGCGCCCTCTATCGCGATACGGTGGTGCCCGCACTGATCGAGGAGTTCAGCTACGACAGCGTCATGCAGGTGCCCAGGCTGACCAAGGTACTCCTGAGCATGGGCGTCGGCATGGCCCCCAGCAATCGTCAGCTCCTCGACACCGCGGTCACCGAGCTGACGCTGATCGCCGGTCAGCGGGCGGTGACCACGCGCGCGCGGCGCTCGATCGCGGCTTTCAAGATCCGGGCCGGGATGGAGATCGGCGCGATGGTGACCCTGCGCGGGGACCGCATGCTCGAGTTCTTCGATCGTTTCGTGAACGTCGCGGTGCCCCGCATCAAGGACTTCCGGGGTCTGTCCCCAAACTCGTTCGACGGTAGAGGGAACTACTCGGTGGGCGTCGACGAACAGATCATCTTCTCCGAGATCGACTACGATCGGATTGACTCGATTCACGGACTCAACATCACCATCGTTACGTCGGCGCGTTCCGACCGGGAAGGACGCAGCCTGCTCACCGGACTGGGAATGCCGTTCCGCAGCGAATGAAGGGCCTGGAAGCGATGAAGAGGATTACGATGGTACGGACCGCGACCGGCGGGCATGGCGGGGAGAGAACCCGGTCCCGCTCACGGACGATGGAGGCATAGGTGGCACGCAAGGCACTGGTCGTGCGCGCGAAGCGCAAACCCAAGTTCTCGACACGCAAGGTCAACAGGTGCCGCTGTTGCGGGCGCCCACGGGGGTATATGCGTCGTTTCGAGATGTGTCGGATCTGCTTCAGAGATCTCGCCAGCCGGGGACTCATACCCGGCGTGACGAAATCGAGCTGGTAGTCCCATGGGTGTAACCGATCCGGTGGCGGACATGCTGACGAAGATCCGCAACGCGGGCATGGCCGGCCATGAGAGCGTGGACATCGTGCCTTCGAAATTCAAGCTGGAAATCGTCAAGACGCTGAA
Source organism: Spirochaetia bacterium (assembly GCA_964291595.2). Taxonomy (GTDB): domain Bacteria; phylum Spirochaetota; class Spirochaetia; order SZUA-6; family Bin103; genus CATQHW01. Next base: position 808,652 of record OZ219914.1, read on the forward strand.
GACCGAAGGCTACGTGCGGAATTTCAAGCGCGCCGGTCAGGACGGCCAGGGACCGGTGCGAGTGTTCCTGAAGTACGATGACCAGCGCAGGCCGGTCATCCGCGGCATGCAGCGGCTCTCGAAACCGGGGCGTCGGGTGTATCGGAGCTATCGCACCATGCCTCGCATCCTGAACGGATACGGGACGCTGATCGTCTCCACCTCGTCGGGCGTGATCACCGGCCGCAAGGCCGCTCAGCAGCAGGTCGGCGGCGAGTTGATCTGCAGCGTGTGGTAGTCGCATGTCACGTGTAGGAGTGCTGCCGATTCCGGTGCCGACAGGAGTCGAAGTGGTGGTGCAGGACAGCCGGGTGGACGTTGCCGGTCCCAAGGGCACGCTCAGCACGTCCGTGCCCGACGTAGTACGGGTCGAGGTCGCGGACGGAACGGTCGCCGTCAACCGAGCTGACGATGAACGGTCTTCGCGGGCGATGCACGGGCTGGCCCGCAACTTGATCGCCAACATGGTGACGGGGTGTCGACGGGGTTCACGCGGGAGCTTCTCATCAACGGGGTGGGGTACCGGGCGGAGGTGCAGGGACAGACCCTGGTCGTCGACGCCCGTTACTCGCGGCCCGTCCAGTTGCCGATTCCGGCCGACCTTGTCGTTCAGGTGGAGGGTGGCAATCGTATCCTGGTCTCCGGAGTCGACAAGCAGCGCGTCGGCCAGTTCGCATCGGATGTCCGCGCGGTCCGGCCGCCCGAGCCATACAAGGGCAAGGGCATCCGCTACGCGGATGAGTACGTGCGCCGCAAGGTAGGAAAGTCGGCCGTGGGAGGTGGCGACTGATGGGTGCGCCGGCCAAGGTGGTACGTCGTCTTCGTCGCAAACGGAGCATTCGTGGTAAGGTGCACGGAACCGCCGTGCGGCCGCGGATGACGGTGTTCAAGAGCAACCGGTACACCTACGTTCAGGTGATTGACGACGATGCGGAGCGTACCGTGGTGGCGGTTTCGAATCGGGAACCCGCGGTCGACGTTCCCAACCGGGTGTCGGATCTCGGCAGGCTCGGTGAACTCGCGGGCGAACGATTGCGAGCGAACGGGATACAGAGTGTGGTGTTCGACCGCAACGGCTATCCTTATCACGGCAAGATAAGGGCGATCGCGGACGGCGCACGCAAGTCCGGCATCGCTCTGTAAGGATTTCGAGGGGTAACGGTGGGCGACAGAGACCGGGATCGCGGCGACCGGGGTGAGGGATTCGAGAAACTCGTTCGCCTCAACCGAATTGCCAAGGTAGTGAAGGGAGGCCGCAGATTCTCGTTTTCTGCGGTGATGGTGGTTGGCGATCGCAACGGCCATGTCGGCTTCGGTTTCGGCAAGGCTGCGTACGTGGCCGATGCCATTCGCAAGGGTTCCGAGCGGGCGCGGCGCAACATGGTGAAGGTCCCGATGAGGGGCGGCACCTTGCCGCACCAGGTGAACGGCGTGTTCAAGGGGGCGAAGGTGCTGCTGAAGCCTGCTGCTCCGGGGACCGGCGTGATCGCCGGCGGTCCGGTGCGGGCGGTGCTCGAGGCGGCCGGCGTGCGCGATGCGCTCAGCAAGTCGCTGGGCTCGCAGAACTCGATGAACCTGGTGAAGGCCGTGTTCCAGGGTATCGATCAGATCATGGAGGCGCCCGAGGTTGCCTCCCGTCGTGGCAAGACCGTGGCGGAGCTGTGGCGATAGTGGCGGGCAGCGGCACCGAGGGCCCCCTGCGCATCCCCGACGGCTCGCGCGTGCGAGTGACGCTGACCCGAAGCGTCATCGGGCGAAATCCCAGGCATCGGGCAACGGTCGAGGCGCTCGGGCTGCGCGGCATCGGGTCGTCCGCCGAGCACGTTGCCTCCGCGCCGGTCGTGGGCATGATCCGCAAGGTACGCTACCTGCTTGCGGTCGAGGAGATCACATGAGCGACGCACCTGACCGCGTTGGTCCTGAGCCCGGTGTTGGTCCTGAGCCCGCCGAAGCGGCCGGTCCCGCGGACGCACCGCGGATACGCCGTCCGTCCGGCGCCGCGCGCAAGCGGCGCGTCGTCGGCCGCGGCTCCGCGGGCCGGCGTGGCGGCACCTCGGGCCGTGGGACCAAGGGACAGCGGGCCCGCGCCGGGAGCGGCGTTCGCCCGGCCTTCGAAGGCGGGCAGATGCCGCTCTACCGCCGTATCGCGCGCCGGGGGTTCAGCAATCACCCGTTCCGGAACATCCTCGAGATAGTGAACGTCCGCGACCTCAATCGGTTTTCGGACGGGACTACCGTCGACCGGCAGGCCCTCGTGGAAGCCGGCATGATCGGGTCGGCCGGAACACCGGTGAAGCTCCTGGGCTCCGGAAACCTCGAAAGGGCGCTTACCGTGCACGTCGATCGGGCGTCGTCCGGCGCGTGCCGGAAAGTCACGGCAGCCGGCGGGACGATCCAACTGGCCGATGAGCCCACGGTCGACGAGTCTGGCTGATGGCTAATCCGCTGCTCGATATCTTCCGAATCCGTGATCTGCGGGAACGGATCCTGTTCACGGTGATGATACTGGTGATTTTCCGCATCGGCGCCTTTCTGCCGATCCCCGGGATCGATGTCGGCACCGTGAAGAACTTCTACGCCGCGCAACAGTCGGGCGGCATCGGCATCACGGACTACTTCGACTTCTTCTCGGGGGGTGCGTTCACCAACTTCTCCGTCTTCATGTTGGGGATCGTGCCGTACATCACGACGTCGATCATGATGCAGCTCCTGGTCCTGGTGTTCCCGAAGCTGAAGAAGATCTCCCAGGAAGAGGGCGGCAAGAAGCGCATTCAGCGGTACACCCGGATCGCCACGGTCGGCGTCTGCATCATCCAGTCGTTGACGGTCACGACCTTTGCGGGGCAGATCCCCGGCGCGATCATCATGGACCGGATCCCGTTCACGATCCTGGCGACGGTGACCGTGACGGCCGGCACGATCTTCCTGATGTGGCTGGGGGAGCAGATCACGCAGCGCGGCATCGGCAACGGAATATCGCTCTTGATATTCGCCGGGATCGTCGCCCGCATCCCGGACGCGATCTACCTCATGATCAATCAGGTGCAGCGCGGCGACCTGAATCCCGTCTTCTTCGTCCTCGTGCTCGGCGCGTTCGTCGGCGTGATCTCGCTGGTGATCTATGAACAGCAGGGGCAGCGGAGGATCCCCGTCAACTACGCCAAGCGGGTGATAGGCCGCAAGGTGTATGGCGCGCAGAACGCCTATCTTCCGTTCAAGATCAATCCCTCGGGCGTCATCCCGGTGATCTTCGCATCATCGGTGCTGATCTTCCCGTTGCAGATCGCACAGAACCTGGGCGGCGGCGTACCGTGGCTCTCGCGCTTCGCGGCATGGCTGACGCCGAACGGCGTGCCGTACATGTTGTTCTATGCCCTTCTGATCGTGTTCTTCGCCTACTTCTATACACAGGTCACACTGAACCCGGTCGAGATCAGCAAGCAGATCCGCGAGAACGGCGGCTCGATCCGCGGCATCAGCTCCGACAACATGACGGAGTACCTGACGCGGATTCTGAACCGGATCATCCTGCCTGGAGCGCTGTTCCTGGCGGTCATCGCCATCATTCCGTCCATCATTCAGGCGTTGTTCCGATTTCCATCCAGCGTGGCATTCCTGATGGGCGGCACGTCACTGTTGATCATGGTCGGCGTTGACCTGGATACGATGAGTCAGATCGAGGGGCATCTGAAGATGCACCATCACGACGGGATCGTTCGCAAGGGCCGCGTACGGGCCCGCAATCTGTAGAGGTCACCATGAAGGTCAGGGCCAGTGTGAAGAAGATGTGCGCGAAGTGTAAGGTCATCAGGCGTCGCGGCGTCGTCCGCGTTATCTGCGAGAACCCGAAACACAAACAGCGACAGGGGTAGCGACATGGCAAGGATCGCGGGGGTCGACCTGCCGAACAAGCACGTGAGCGTAGGCTTGACCTACATCTACGGAATCGGAGCGCCTTCGGCGGCTGCGATCTGTGACAAGACCGGGATCGCCCGGGACCGGATGCTGAACGACCTGGCACCGGAGGAGGTCAACGAACTGCGGCGCGTGATCGAGAGCGACTACGTGGTGGAAGGGCCGCTGCGCACGGAGGCATCGCTCAACATCAAGCGACTGATGGACATCGGCTGTTACCGGGGCATTCGCCACCGGCGCGGCCTGCCGGTGCGGGGACAGCGTACACGAACCAACGCACGCGCCCGGAAGGGCAGCAAGAAGACGGTCGCGGGCAGGAAGAAAGCGCCCACGGCCAAGTGACAGGCAGAGACTGGTAAAAAGGACGGTTGCGAATAACGTAGATGGCAAAATCTAAAGGCAAACGGGACCGAGCGGTCAGCGAAGGAAACGTCTACATCCAGGCGACCTTCAACAACACGATCGTGACGATCACGGACTTGATGGGAAACGCGGTGTCATGGGCTTCCGCGGGATCTCTGGGATTTCGCGGAGCAAAGAAGTCCACGCCGTTCGCGGCGCAGACAACGGCGGAGACCGCCGCGCGGAAGGCGATGGACTACGGGCTCATGGAGGTCAACGTGTTCGTCAAGGGTCCCGGAGGGGGCGGCGAATCCGCGGTCCGGTCGCTGGGCGCGCTCGGCCTCCGCGTGCGGACGATTCAGAACATCACGCCGATTCCGCACAACGGCTGCCGGCCGCAGAAGAAGCGGAGGGTGTAGCGATGGCTCGCTACATCGGGCCCGCCTGCCGGCTGTGCCGGGCGGAGGGGGTAAAGCTGTTCCTCAAGGGATCGCGCTGCCATTCCGAGAAGTGTCAGATCACCAAGCGGCGCGGCAAGCCGGGCAAGGCGCCGCGGGCGCGCATGCAGAAACTCTCGGACTATGGCATGCAGCTTCGCGAGAAGCAGCGTGTGAAGCGCATGTACGGCATGCTCGAGAGACAGTTCCGCATCTTCTTCGAGCGCGCCAACCGGCAGCGCGGCGTCACGGCCGAGAACCTGGTGCGCATGTTGGAGCAGCGGCTCGACAACGTCGTGTACCGCATGCACTTCGCGAGCTCACGCAAGCAGGCACGCCAGTTGGTGTCGCACGGACACGTCATGGTCAACGACAAGCGGGTGACGATTCCGAGCTACATGGTACAGAAGGACGACGTACTCGAGCTGCGGGAGCGCGGCAAGATGATGACGGCCGTCAAGGACAGCCTGAAGGAGTATTCCCGATCCGGGACGCTGCCCTGGCTGGAAGTCGATCCGGATGCTGTGCGCGGCCGGGTTCTGGCTCTTCCGAGGAGGGCCGACGTACCAGATCTCGAAGGCGTCAACGAGCAGCTGATCGTCGAGCTGTATTCCAAGTGAGGGGCTGATGGCGAGAAAAAACCTCCTGAAGGGGCTCAATCGCCCGACCGGCATGGTATTCGAGCACACCGACGTGGACGCCTCCTACGGGAAGTTCATCGCGTATCCTTTCGAGCGTGGCTACGGTGCGACCATCGGAAACAGCTTGCGGCGCATCCTGCTTTCGGGAATCCAGGGGTACGCGATCACGGCCGTGCGCATCGCCAGCCGCGAGGAGGACGGGTCAGCGCACACGGTTTCGAGTGAGTTCGAGCCCGTCCCGCATGTCGTCGAAGATACGCCCGACATCATCAACGCCTTGAAGCAGGTCAGACTGGCGCTGGACGAAGGGGTAGAGGAGCGGACGGTGTACGTCGAAGTCTCCGGCCCCAAGACCCTGGTCGCCGGCGATCTGGCGGTGGACACGGGCATAGTGGTGACCACGCCGGAGTTGGCGATCGCCACCCTCATGGAAGACGCGAATCTCGAGATCGAGGTGCAGATCGAGTTTTCGCGGGGCTATCTGCCGGCGGAGAACAGCGAGCGCTTCGTCGATGTCGTCGGCACGATACCGATCGACGCTCTGTTCTCGCCGATCACACGGGTGAAATACGCAGTGGAGAACACCCGGGTCGGCCAGCGGACGGACTACGACAAGCTGGTGCTGGAGGTGTGGACCGACGGCACGCTCAAGCCCGAGGACGCGGTCGCGGAGGCGGCCAAGATCGCCAAGGACCACTACACGATATTCATCAACTTCGAAGAAGAGGAGGTCGGCGACCACGAGGAGCTTGACCTCGAGGATGAACGGCTGCGACGCCTGCTCGACACTCCGGTGGAGGAACTGGAGCTGTCGGTGCGCTCGAGCAACTGCCTGCGAAACGAGAACATCCGGACGATCGGCGACCTGACCCGGAGGACCGAGGAAGAGATCGCCAAGACGCGCAATTTCGGACGCAAGTCTCTGGACGAGATCAAGAAGCGGCTGGAAGAGCGCGGGTTGCAGCTGGGGATGAGCGATTACAGCGCGGTGCGGCAGCGACTTGCCAGCGGAGAGTCCGTCGGTTCCGCCCAGGATGAGGTGATCGACGACGAAACGGTGAGCAGCACCGAGGCAGGGAGTGCGGAGCACCGAGGCAGCGGTGGAAACGGCGGTTGCGGGAAGCGGCGACGCGCCTATGGACGCCCAGGTTTCCGCGCTCGACGAGACCAAGGAGTGACCACCATGCACGTCAAGTCAAGGCACACCGGGGGCGGAGCGAGATGAGACACCGCGTCGGCTACAATCCGCTCGGCCGCACGCCGAGCCACCGCAAGGCGCTCCACTCCAACATGGTGGCCGCCCTGTTCCGGCACGAACGCATCAGGACCACCCGTGCCAAGGCGCTTGCCGTGCGCCGCAGCGCGGAGAAGATGATTACGCGCGCCAAGCACGACAGTGTTCACAGCCGCAGGATCATCGCGCGGCGCCTGCACGATCCGTCGGTGCTTGCGAAGCTGTTCGATGTCCTGGGACCTCGCTTTCAGAGCCGGCCCGGCGGGTATACCCGTGTGCTGAAGCTCGGTCCCAGGTACGGGGACGCCAGCGAAATGGTCATACTGGAGTTGCTCGACCGTCCCGCCGAAACGGAAGAAGCTCCCTGAGCAGTCACGGGGGCGTCGCGTAGGCATCGATCGGACGAGTTCGCGCCGGCGGGTTTGCCGATGAAGCACATGCGAAGCCGCAGCGTCTGGGGTTGCTCGAGCTGAGAGCGGCCACGGCTCGCTGGCTCGACCGCAACCTGTCGGCCTCAACGCGGTTGGCAGCGGGCCTGCTGCTGGCGGCCGGGCTTGTCGCACAGGACGACCTGATCCTGCGCGCAGTCCAGTCGCTTTCCTACACCGCTCTGGCATGGCTGTCGCAGCCGCGCCTCCGGCTGCGTCGCACCGTGGTGTTCCTGGCCGTGACGGTCGCGTTCAATCTGCTCACTCCGACCGGTCGCGTCCTGTTGCGGATCGGCGGCTTCGCGGTCACGGAAGGAGCGCTGATCGTCGGCGCGGGGAAGGCTGCGAGCCTGGGCGGGCTGCTGTTCATTTCCCGGCTCATGGTCGATTCGCGCTTGCGACTGCCGGGAGCCGCGGGAGATCTGCTCGCCTCGACCCTGACGTTCCTTGCTCGTCTCATGGACGACCGCGTGCGCTTCGACCTGCGTCATCCGGTCCGCGGCCTCGACCAGGCCCTCCTGTCCTGCCGGGACGCCGTTCGTCAGGCCCCACCGGCGGGAGGCGGCTCCGGCGTGACGACGCTCCTGGGCGGGGCGTGCGTGGCCGCGTTGCTGGCGCTATCCGGTTGTGCGCTCATCTGGGGCCGCCTGCGCGGCTGACCCGGACGGCTCGGCCTCTGATGTACGTCTCTGATGTACACTGAGCTTGGGGACGAACGGGGCGGTGCGGGGTAGCTCGGTGGAGGGAGGACGCCGGACGTCGTGAGACTGGAGGAACTGCCGGCGGTGGGGAGCCCGCGCAAACCGGTGTCGTCGGCGCCGGTGACCGCGCCGGCCGGCGACGAGCACCTGGAGGAGTTGCCGCCGGCCACCGAAGCCGAGGGCTCCCGGTGGCCGGCCCGTCTCGCAGGGTCAGCCGATGGGCGGCCGTCGGCCCGCGTCAGCGTCCATCCGATGCGGGAGCTGCTCGAACTGGCGGCCAACGATCGGCCGGCGGTCGCCGTGGAGGGCGGCGTCTACCGCGTGCAGCCGGACGCCTACGGCGTGGTTCCGGGGCGGGACCCCGGGCTGCGCCGGCTGGCGGCCGCGGTGATCGGCGGCACGGCGGATGCCGGCGATCCGGCCGCCGATGAACTGTCCGCGGGACGTGACGAATGCGACGCCCTGCTGGTGACCGAGCACGGCATCGAGCTGGATGCGTTCACGGCAGGCACCGGCGAGCGGACCGGGACGCATGGAGGGCCGCTGGACCGCCTGGCACGCCGGGTGGATGCCGTTGGTGCGGCTCTCCTGGTTCGCGGTCAGTCGCGGGGGTTCGAGTCGCGGCGGGTCACCGGCATCCTGAGCCCGGCGGCCGGGCAGCTCGCGTTCGCGGATGAAGATCCGGTGGCACGCCGTTACCTGACGCGGCGCGTAGCGCTCGTCGCGGAAGATCCGTTCCGGACGATCCCCGGACTGATGCGCACCGTCCCTGCCTCGGCACGCGACCGCGTCGCCCGCCTCGCATTCCTGCCCGCCCGGTTGGACGGAGAGCCTGCTTACCTCATGCTCGCCGGCGCAAAGGGTTCCGGCGACTGGGACGTTCACGCGCTCGTGAGGCGGCTGGGGCTGGTGTGGGCGGCCGGGCGCGGCGGCCGGACTCCTTGACTTTGCCCTGCGCGGTCCGTACCGTGGGTGTCAGCCATCATGGAGGAACGAAATGGGACTGGTATGGTTCTTCATTCTTCCTCTCGCCGGTTTGCTGATCGGCTGGCTCGTCCGATGGTCCTACGCAAGATTCGAGCTTGCCTCTGCGGAGCAGAAGGCAAGAAGAGTACTCCAAGACGCGATACGAGAGGCGCAAGAGAAGAAACGTGAAGCCCTCATCGAGACAAAGGACCAGCTCCTCGCCGAGCGCGAGGAGCTGGACCGGGAGGCCCGTGATCAACGGCGCGAGATCGAGCGCTATGAACGGAAGATTCGTCAGAGGGAAGAGAGCCTCCAGGAGCGACTTGAGACCGTAGGCCGCCAGGAGCGAGCACTCGCCACGCGCGAGCAGCAAGTACAACAGCGAGAGGACGCCGTCAACCAGGCCGGAGCGGCGTTGAACGCCGAACTGGAGAAGGTCGCCCAACTCACGGTTGCGGAGGCCAAGCGGCAACTGACCGCGAATATCGAAACGGAAGCCCGCCGGGAGGCGCACGACCTGGTGCGGCGTATCGAGGCGGAGGCGACGGAAGGTGCCGAGCGGCGTTCGCGCGCGGTCATCATCTCGGCGATGCAGCGGTTGGCCACCGAGGTCACCGCCGAAACCAGCGTCACCTCGGTCGATCTTCCGTCCGACGAGATGAAGGGACGGATCATAGGCCGCGAAGGCCGCAACATACGCGCCCTGGAAACCCTGACGGGTGTCGACATCATCATCGACGACACTCCTGAAGCGGTGATTCTGTCCTGCTTCGATCCGGTCCGCCGGGAGACCGCGAAGCTGGCTCTGCACCGGCTGGTATCCGACGGCCGCATCCATCCGGCGCGGATCGAGGAAGTGGTACGGAAGGTGATGCGGGAGCTGGAGCAGACGCTGTTCGAAGAGGGGCAGCGGGTGCTGTTCGAGCTGGGCATCCACGACATGCATCCGGACGGCGTGGCTGCGCTCGGTCGCCTGCGATTTCGTACCAGCTACGGACAGAACCAGCTCGCGCACTCCAAGGAAGCGGCCGTGCTCGCCGGGTTCATCGCCGTCGAGATCGGGGCTGACACGAAGGCGGCAAAACGGGCGGCTCTGCTGCACGACGTGGGCAAGGGCATGGTGTCGGACGGAGAGGTCGGGCACGCCGAGCTCGGCATGGATCTGGCCAGGCGGATCGGTGAGAACGATGTCGTGTGCAACGCGATCGGATCGCACCACAACGACATCGAGCCGGAGACGGTGGAGGCCATCATCGTCCAGATCGCTGACACCGTCTCGTCCTCGCGGCCCGGAGCGCGCCGGGAAGCACTGGACAACTACCTCAAGAGGTTGGAGGATCTTGAACGGATCGCCGGCGAGTACGAAGGTGTGGAGAAGACCTACGCGATCCAGGCGGGACGGGAACTGCGCATACTGGTGAGCGCCGACTCGGTGTCAGACCAGAGCGCGGGCGAACTGGGCCGCGCGGTGGCGCGTCGGATTGAGGACGAAGTCACCTATCCCGGCCGCATCAAGGTGACGGTGATTCGCGAAACGCGAATCACCGAGTACGCGCGGTAAGCGTTCGCGCAACCGCCCGCCGGCTTGCCCGCTGTCGGCTCACGCCGAGCCTGAACCCATGGAGCCAGCCGGACCCGCCGCCGCGATGTTCCAAAACCCTCGCAAGGAGTCGTCGGCGAAGGTCGGAGTCGTCCTGATCGGCGACATCGTCGGCGACGCAGGCATGCGGGCCGTATTCGCCGGGTTGCGGGGCCTGCAGCGGCGAACCGGGGCCGCGGTGATCGTGGCCAACGGCGAGAACGCCGTCGATGGATACGGGCTGACACCGGAGGTGGTGGACCGCATCCTGGGCTTCGGAGTCCAGGTGATCACGTCAGGCAACCACATCTGGCAGCATCCGGTGTTGCATCACACGCTCGACCGGGAACAGCGGTTGCTGCGTCCGGAGAACTACCTGCCCGGCGCACCGGGGAGCGGATGGTGCGTGGTGCGTACGCCGGACGCTGACGTGGGGGTGCTCAACGTCCAGGGCCGCCATGCGCTCCCGTCACCGCGTTGTCCGTTCCAGACCGCGGACAGCGCCGTCGCTGCCCTGCGCGCGAGGACACCCGTGATCGTGGTCGACATGCACGCCGAGTCATCCGAAGAGAAGGAGGCGCTGGCACTGCACCTGGACGGGCGCGTGTCGGCCGTGGTCGGCACCCACACGCATGTGACCACGGCCGACGAACGCATTCTTCCGGGCGGCACCGCCTACATGACCGATGTCGGCATGACCGGCCCTGCCGGAGGGGTGATCGGCTTCGATCAACGGGTGTCGGTGCGGCGCAGCCTGTCGCAGATGCCCCTGAAGCTTACGGTTGCCGAGGGTCCCGCCGTGCTGAACGCCGTCCACGTCGAGGTGGACGCCGCCAGCGGCCGGGCGCTGGCGATCGAACGCGTGAGAATAGGCCCGGATTGATGGCGCTCCCCGGCTCCGTTGGCCGGGAGGGTGGGCCGCCGGCCGCGGAAGCCGGGATGTTCAACGCTCGAATGAGCCCCGGGTAAGCGGTTTGCCGATGTAGATTCCTTCGGGCCCGAGGTAGTCGACGTTGGTTCCATCGATGAGGACCTGGACCGCGTCGACGGTGGGAAGGTCGGTGACCGAGTACACGAGCTGCTTCAGCCGTCCGAGCAGCGCTTCCTGTCCGAGCGAACTGAAGCGGAATCCTTGGCCGAGATCGATGACTGCGGTCCGGTCCTGGACGGATACCCGGTGCAGTTCCACGCTCTCCGGGAGCAGGCTGATGACGTCGAGGCGCTGCTCCGCATCCGTGGGTCCGGCCAGGAGCTCGTGCAGCGTCGCCGTGAGCGGTGCGGTATCGGCGCTGACCGTTCGTTGAACGCCGTGGAGCCGAATCTCCCCGTTCTCATCCACCATCACGAAGAACACCCGCGCCGTGCGCTGCGGCACAGGTGGTTCAGGCTCCCCCGCGCGGGCAGGTCGCGGGGCCGCAGGCTCGATCGCCGGGCCGGTCGTTTCGGCGCGGTCCGACGTCTGGCTCCGATTCACGTACCTGTTCGACGGCTGACCGGACGGTCGCATCACCACCACGGACGAGCCGCTCTCCGGCTTCACCGCCGAGAAGAAGTCGGTCGACTCCAGCACCGTCTCGATGGTAGGACGGCTGAACACGAACACGACCAGCACCGCGGTAACCAGTCCCAGCCAGAACACGAACCCTACCCACGACCGTTTGCGAGCCATTCCTACTGAGATCATCGGCACGCCGGTCGACCGATTTGACGCGGTCAGCGGCGCCGGCCGCGCCCACGAGTTTGACAGTGGGGAGCCACGGACGTACGGTGATCCCAGGGAGTGAGCGGCTGCTGACGCTCCCGTCAGATCATGACTGTCGCCATCATCGGGCGGCCCAACGTCGGCAAGTCCACCCTGTTCAACCGACTCTGCAACCTCCGCCGGGCGATCACCCACGCGGATCCCGGGGTTACCCGGGACTTGGGCTACGAGACGTGGGACCTGGGCGCCGGGATGACGAGCACGGTGGTGGACTCTGGCGGTGTCGTAAGTGCCCGGACCCCCGACGAACCGCTTGCGGAGCAGGTCTCGGCCCGCGCGCGTGACGCCGCCACCGCGGCGGACGTGGTGCTGCTGGTCGTCGATTTCGACGGCCCGACCGCCGACGACCATGCACTGGCGGAAGACCTGCGCCGTTGCGGGAAGGATCCGATCGTAGCGGTCAACAAGGCGGACCATGGCGCCCGGGATGTCGAGGCGGTTCGGTTCCACGAGCTGGGCTTCCGCGACGTGGTGGCGATCTCCGCGGCGCACGGCCGCGGCATAGATGTCCTGACCGAGCTTGCCCGCGACCGTCTGGCCGCCGCGAGACGCGGTGATCGCCACGTTCACGCCCCGATCGCCGAGGAGGGCGGACAGGACGGCCTGGTACGCCTTGCGCTGCTCGGGCGCCCCAACACCGGCAAGTCGACGTTGCTCAATGCGCTCACCGGCAGCCCGCTGGCATTGGTGGACGCCAAGCCCGGTACGACCCGGGATCCGGTGAGCGGCCGATTCGTCGCGGATGGCGTGCGGTTCGAGGTAGTGGACACCGCGGGGCTGCGCCGGCGGACGCGCGTTCAGGAACCGGTAGAGTACTACTCCACGCAACGCTCGGTCGCCGCGTTGGAGAACAGCGACGTGGTGGTTCTGCTGGCGGATGCCCGGGAGGAGATCGCCGAGCAGGACAAACGCCTGGCGTCGTTGGCGGTGCGCAAGGGCAACGGCCTGATCGTAGCGCTCAACAAGTGGGATCTGTTCCAGCCACACCAGCGCGATGCGGTCATGGCACGGGCCCGCTACCATCTCCCGGCACTGAAGTACGTACCGCTGGTCACGTTGTCCGCCCTCGAGCGCACCGGTATATCGAGCCTGACCGAAGCGTGCGCGGCGGTGGGCAGACAGCGCGCCCGGCTGGTCTCCACCAGCCGGATCAACGACGCGGTGCGACACTGGAACCGGGCGTCGAGCGCTGCGGACAAGGGGAGAAGAACGGCGCCGGGACGCCAACCGCTGCGCGTCCAGTACGGGGTGCAGACCGGCACCAGTCCGGTGCGCCTCCTGTTCTTCGTCAACAGGGTTCGAGTTCCCGCCCACTACCGCCGCTTCCTCGAGAACCGGGCGCGGGCGGACCTGGGTTTCGACCGGGTGCCCATCATCATCGACGTCCGCGGGCCTGCGAACCGCGACCGGTCCGCCAGGCGCTGAGAAGGGGGCTGGTACGTACTACTCGATCGGTCAGATCAGCGAACTGCTCGGCGTCAAGCCGCATATCCTGCGCTACTGGGAGCGTTCCATTCCGCAGATCGCTCCCCGCAAGAACGCCTACGGACGAAGGGTGTACGGCAGCTATGAGGTGAACCTGCTGTTTCGCGTCCGCTACCTGCTGCAGGAGGCTCGCTACACGGTCGACGGCGCGAGCCGTCGCCTGTGGCAGGAGACCGAACGGGTCGATCCGGAGTTGCGCGCCCAGCTTGCCGAGATCCGCGACGATCTGCTGGCGGCGCTGGTCGCCAGCAGATCGGTGCGGCGCGTCCTCGCGGAGAGGGCAGAAAACGGCAGAGGTGATACTCCCGGCGTCTCTGAGGGCTCCGGAGGAGGCACCGGCACGGACAGAACTATCTTGTAGTTCCACGTCAAGAGCGGGACGGTTCGTACCGTCATTCAATAGGTAGGATGAAAGGGTACGTGTCCGCGGGTGCCCGTGTGCTGCTCTCGATGTCGAGCCTCTCCGGACGCAAGGCTTCCCGCGTCGGCGCATGCCTGATCCTGGCGGCTGGTGCCGTCGCAGCGCCCCTTGCGGCGCGGGCCGACGAGCGCGAGCTTCTGAGCGAGGCCGCGAGGCGAATCACCGATGGCGACTACGAGCTCGCCATGCAGGTGTACGACACCTTTCTCGCCCGTTATCCGAACTCCGAGGCGATTGCGGACGTTCACTTCGGCAGAGGGGTCTCGCTGTACCACCTCGGCCGCTACGCGGAAGCCCTCGAGATCTTCGCAACGATCGGCAGCCGCTACCGGCTCGCCTCGTTCATCGAAGAGATTCCGTATTGGACCGGCATCACCCGGTATCAGCTCGGTGACTTCGAGGACGCAGCGCTGGACCTCAGGCAGTTCGTGAGCTCCGGCGCCGCGCCGGCCCGCCGGCCGCAGGCAATGCTGTACCAGGGCCTCGCCGAGTTGGGGGCCGGGCGCGTTGCCGCGGCCCAGGAGTCGCTCGCCGAGCTGATGCGGGAGAGCGAGGGGATGGCTGAGGGAACGATCGCCTACGCCGCGGTCCTGCTCGCGCACACCTACCGGGCCAGCGAACAACATGAGGAGATGGTCGCCTTCGCATCCGGCCTGCCGACCGCATCGTATCCCCCACGGTATCGGGAGCAGGTCAGGTTCTACGAGGCGGAGGCGCTGTGGGAGCTGGAGCGAGTGGAGGCGGCCACGGCGCTCTACCAGGAACTGGTGTCCGCCGCTCCGGAGATCGCAGCGGCCGCACACCGTCGGCTCTTCGCTGCGGCCCGGCGGGCCGGCGACCTCGAAGCGATGCAGCGCTGGACGCACAGCGCCGAGAACCGATTCGCCTCATCGCCCGGGATCCTGAGCGACTTCTGGTTGCGCCTGGGCATCGAGAGCTACGAGCGCGGCGCCGACGACCTTGCCGAGCTGTTCCTTCGCAGGGTATGGGAACGCGAGCTCGCCGCCGGCAGGACGGACGGCACCGCGCCGCTGTATCTGGCGATGAACCTGCTTCGCACCGACTCTTCCTCGGAGGACGACCGCCTGTCGGAAGCGAAGGAGATCCTCGCCGGCGTCATCCGGATGGCGCCCCGCCGCTGGGCAGCCGTGCAGATGATCCTCGGTGACATCGCTCTGGAGGAGCAGCGGTTCGCCGAAGCCGCCGATCTGTACCGGGAACTCGGCACGCGGCAGCAGGGCGGCCCGCGCACCGCCGAGGCGGCCTATCTGGCTGCCTACGCGTTCTATCGGGCCGGCGACCTGGTGAAGGCGGAGGAGGCGGCCGCAGACGCCGAGGAAGCCGTCAGGGGAAGCACCTACCACGCCGATCTGCTGCGCCTGCAAGCCAATCTTGCACGGCGCGAAGGCAGGCTGGAGGAAGCGCTGCAGCGCATCGATGAGCTGATCCAACTCCTCCCCACGGACGTGTCCGCGCAGATCGACCGGATGAAGCTGGCGTTCGACCTCGAAGACCACGCGGCCGTGACGCAGTACGCGGACCGGCTTCGAGAGGCGTTCCCGGATCTCGCCGACAACGATCCCGGCGCTGATGCCGTGGCCGCCTACCTCCAGGGCGTGTCGGAGATCGCGCTCAAGCGCTACCGCGACGGGATCGATCTGATACGCCGGCCGGGGCTCCAGCAGGCCTTGGCCGAAGGTCTCGCCGATCTGGCCGTGGACGCGGACTACTGGCTCGGGTGGGCGCTGTACCGGCTCGGAGAGTTCCGCGAGGCGGCTTCCGTCCTGGAGAGCCGGCAAGGTGACGACGACTCGCTGTTCCTCGCGGCCTGGGCCTACTACAGCGAGGAACGTTTCGAGCAGGCAGCGCACCGCTTCGACAGCCTGGCGCGGCGCGCGGGGGCGGAGCTGGCCGGCAGAGCCCGGTACATGCACGCCAAGAGCCTCCGGAATCTGGGCCGCGTGGCAGGGGCGCAACATTCGTACCGGGAGGTTTGGGAGCGGTATCCCGCCGACGGGGTGGCCGACGACGCGCTGTTCGAGTATGGGGAGACTGCCGATGAGGCCGGCGACGCGGAGCTTGCCGTGACAGCGTTCGAAACGCTCGTCGACCGGTACCCGGACAGCTCGCTCCGTGCGGAGGCGCTGTTCCGGGGCGCCGAGGTCCTGTTCGAGGAGGGTGACTACGCACGCTCCAAGGATGTCTTCCATCGGTATCGACAGGAGTACCCGTCGGGCGAGTCGGTTCCCGCCGCGCTGTACTGGGGCGGACTGGCGGCGGAGCGTTCGGGAGAGCGGTTCGAAGCGGTGTTCATGTGGTCGAACCTGATCGATCGGTATCCGGACAGCTCCTTCCATCCTGAAGCCCTGAACCTGCGGGCGACGGCCTACGTGGATGACGGGGACCATCGCGCGGCGCTGGAAAGCCTTGATGAGTTGTTGAGAACCCATCCGGATCAGGCCAGGTCGCTGGGCACGGAGCAACGGATCGCCGAGGTCAAGTTGCTGATGACCGGCCTTACCGGCAGGGAGGCCGAGCTGTCGGCTTCCGTCGAGCGGCTCGGCCGCGAGGAGACCGAGGCGGGGCGAAAGGCGATGCTGGAACTGGCGGGCCTCTATCTGATCGACGGGTCGGCGCAGCCCGACCGCGCCTTTCGACTGCTGGAAGATGTGGTCGATGCCGCGGACAACCCGACCGTTCTCGCGCGCGCCCGGTTGTTGCTCGGGGAGTACTACCTGCGGCGCGAGAACCCGACAGCGGCGGCCAAGGCCTTCCTCGACGCCGCACTGGTCGACGGCGCCGGGGAGGAGCTGCGTGCAGAGGCAATCCTCGAATCGGCAAAGGCGGAGGCCGCCGCGGGGCGGACCGACGCCGCGAGAGCGCTTGCACGGCGGGTTCTGGACAACTTTCCGGAGTCGAAGTGGGCCGGACAGGCGCAAGCAATGATAGGTGAGGAATGATGAACACGAGAGTGAGGGCGGCCCGGCGCGTCGCCCGGTACCCGATCGCGACCGTACTGGCGGCCTTGACCGTGACCGCCTCCGGACAGGCAAGCGACTCGCAGCCGGCGGCCCGCCCGCTCGAAGTGCCTGCCGTCACGTTGAGCATCGAGGACGTGGCGGAGGTCCAGGTGGAGCCCGGCCTTCCGCCGGAGGCCGAGCTGTCGAAGCCGGCGCTGGACGTGCCTCTGCCGGCGGCCGATGAGCTGCAGGTGGTCACGCCCGGGTTGCCGGAAGTCCTGACCGACTCAGGCGAAGGCGGCACCGGGCTGCTGGGTCCGGATCTGGCGTTGCAGGCAGCGGTTGCCACCGGCAACAACGGGCTGCTCAGGAGCAGCATCGCCCTCCAGCATGCCGGTGACGGACCGGATTTTCATCTGGGGGTGGATCACCAGCTCCTGGAGGGTTTCGGGCAGCAGGCGTCCGGTCAGGCATACCGCCCCGATCAGGCATACCATCGTACGGACGACCTGCAGGGCGCCTACAGCAACGACATCGGCGGCGCGGAGTTCGGCGTGGCCGGCCGCTATCGGCGGGTCGAGAACGGGCTACAGGGCAGGAGCGGTGTGCGTGACGGACATGGGCTCAATGATCAACTCGTCGACGGCAACCTGATGTTGCTGGCGCGGCCAAGCGACGCCGTCACTGTGAGCGGCAGTATCGGCGGCAGGGGCGCCTCGCGCGCATTCAGGGGCAGCGACGAGCCGGCGGTGACCGAGTGGCAGGGACGCGCCGCCGCGGGCGTCACGGCGCAGCTCCGTCAGTTGGAGATCGGCGCGGCGGCGGACTACGAATTCCGGCACGTGCGCGATCCGACCGCGCATCGGCTGCTGGGGCGGCTTCTGCTTGCCTACGACCTTGCGGCGGTCCGGTTCGGCGCTCGCGCCGGCGTGCGGTACGCATACCCGGACGACGAGTTGCGCATACCGTTCGAAGCGTTCGTGGACGGCTCGCCGAGCGACCTGGTCACCCTGCGCGTGGCCGCAGGCCGCGAGATCATCGGCCGCGACCTCGCCGGCCTGTATGAAACGCTCACGTTCATCGAGGAGCCGTCGGAGCTGCGCGACACGCGCCAGTGGTTCGGCGACGCGTCGATGCGTGCGGCCGTCAGCGAGGATCTGCACTTGGTTGCCTCCGTGCGCGGCGAACATGGCTACGACCGGGTCGACATCACGGGCAAACCCGGCGGATTGCACCAGGTGGTGCAGAACAAGGACGAGGCCGCCGGAACGCTGAAAACCGGCCTCGGGCTGCGTTGGAACATCAACCCGACGGCCGCCTTCAATTTCGACTGGTCCGGCACCTTCTTCGACGTGCCGCTACATCAGGCCCCGCACGTCCTCAGCCTGGGCATGCGCGCGACGTGGGACGGCGGCCGATTCGGCGTCGAGAACAACGTCGACTGGGTGTTCCCCAGCAAGCTCGATACCGACTGGCACAAGGCGCGCGACGTAGGACTGCCGATCGTCTCCGCCAACGGCTTCTATAACGTCTCGGACCATTTCGCCATCACCGCCGGTCTCGCCGATCTGCTTCAGCCGTTGTCGGATGAGCCGCGGTACGAGCTGGCGCCGTACGAGGAGCCCGGATTCCAGGCGTCGCTCGGCGTCGAAGTCAACCTGTAGGGAAGGGAGGAAGCCGTGGACATCATTCAGAAAGGCGGTCCGATCATGGTCGTGATCATCTTTCTGTCGATCGTGGCAGTGGTCGTGATCATCGAGCGGATGCTGTACTTTCGCCGCAACCGGGTGGATGAGGAGAAACTGCTCAGCCGGCTGAAGAGCCGCCTGCAGGAGCGCCACTTCGATGAAGCCCTGGCGATCTGCGAAGCGAACCCTTCGCCGATCTCCAGCCTGGTGAGCGTCGGCATCCAGCACCGCCACCAGCCGAACCGCGTGGTCCGGGAGATCATCATGGACGCGGCCAACGTCGAGATCCCGAAGCAGGAGCGCTTTCTGCCCACCCTGGGAACGATCGCTCACGTGGCGCCGCTGCTGGGTCTGCTGGGGACGGTCACCGGAAACATCAGCGCCTTTGGCGTGCTCGGCGAGGCGGGTGCGGTGGCGGACTCCTCGCAGTTGGCGCTCGGCATCTCGGAGGCATTGCTCACCACCGCTGCCGGCCTGATCGTGGGTATTCCGGTGATCATGTTCTACAACTACCTGGTCAGCAAGGCGAACAACACGATCGTCCGTCTGGAGAACCGCGTCAGCGAGCTCGTGCTGCTGTTGGGAGTCCAGGGGGAATGATGACACTGCGCAGGCGGCGCCTGCAGCGCAGCACGAGACTCGACATGGTTCCCATGATCGATGTCGTGTTTCAGCTCGTCATCTTCTTCATGGTCTCCTCGACATTCAAGATCACTCCCGCGATCGGGTTGACCCTGCCGGAATCCGCGACGGCGGTGCCGACGGAGATGACGCGCCTGATCATCACCGTACAGTCGCACGACGTGATCTATCTCAACGAGCGGAAGCTCGATCTGGACGGCCTGGCAAACGCGTTCGGCAAGGATGGCATCGATCCCGAGTCGGTGGAGAGCATCATCGTCGAGGTGGATGAAGCAGCCTCGTCGCAGATCCTGGTCCACGTGATGGACGTGTTGCGCATGAACGGGATACACGCGGTCGCGCTGCGAACTCGTCTGACCACCGGGAACGCGGCGCCGTGACCTTTCGCGAGCAGTCGGAGCGGATGTTCGCCGGCGTGCTGGTGGCAGCCGTGCTGCACGGCGCGCTGCTGATCGCCATGCACAGGCTGTTCGATCTCCGCTTCGAGGACTATACGCGGCCCCTGACGGTTCAGTTGCTCGCCCCGGAGGCCCGCGACACCCCCGTCAGAGAGGAGCGGCCGCTGCCGCCGAAGCAGGAAGAAACGGCCCCGGCGGTGGCCGTGCCCAAGCCCGCGCCGCAACCGGTCGCCACCCCGCGGCCCGCTGCCCCGGCGCAACCGGCGCCGGAACGGGCAACCGCGCAGGAGCCGGCTCCGGTCAGGACGCAGCCGCGTACGGAGTCCGCGCCGGCCGAGGCGTCTTCCGGCCCGGTTGCGGCGTGGACGCCGGCGATCCGCCAGTCGGTGGAGTCCGCGCCGGTACGCGGAGGTGGGGGCTTGAACGCCGTGACCGGCGACACCGTCAGGCCGCCGAGCCGCGTGCGGGCGCGGCGACTTCGGTTCCGGCCCCGTCCGCCACGCAGGGTGATCTTCCCACCACCTTCAAGGACGGGCTGGCGTTGCCGGTGGACGACTCGGTGTATGCGAGGAGCGCGTCGAGCCGGACGCCCGGCGACAGTGCAGCACAAGGCATCAGTTCCGACGACTCGGTGCCGGTCAGGCGCGGGCTGAGCGGAAGGAGTCTGGACGCTTCGGCGGAGCGCGCTCCGGTAGTCACGACCGGGACCCCGGCGGCCAGGAGGGCGGACGCTGCCGGTACCGGTACCGGAGCAGCCGAACGGGCCGTACCGCTTGCCGACTTCGCGCCGGGGGATGCGGCCAAGCCGGTGCCCGTGCACGCCACGGTGTCCGGAGGCGAGGCGGCAGCGCCGTCGGAAGATACCGCGGGCGTCGGCTCGCGGCTCCCGGACCTCGACCAGGCGCTGCGCGCGAGCGGTCGCGACAGCACCGCCAGCGCCGGCCAGGATCGAGGAGCCAGCACGGCAGCCGACGGGGTCGCGGGTTCGGCCGTCTCTGACGTCCGGCTGCCCGAAGGCTGGGACGTGTCGGGATCCCTGGGGCAGCGCCGGCTGTTGGACGCCGAGGTTCCGGCGCTGGAGCGATACCCGGACGAGATCGTTCTTGAGAGGGTTGTCGCGAATATCCGCGTGCACCCACAGGGAAGGGTGAGCTTCGAGGGCTTCGAGCGGGCCTCGGCGTCCGCGGAGATCAACGCCAAGATCCGGGAAACGCTGGAAAGCAAGTGGCTCTTTGAGCCGGGGAACGACGAGAAACCGGTCGACGCAGTGGTGACCATCCAGATCCGTAACCGCTCCACCGAGGTAGCCGTCAGCGGGCAATGAGCCAGCCGCGCGACCTGATCGCGGAGGCCGTGGTGTTCGACCTTGACGGCACCCTGTATCCGACCCGCCGGGCGGCGGCGCGATCGTGGCGCCTGGTGTTGCGGAACGCGGCTCTGTTTCGGGCCTTCCGCGAGGTACGCATCGAGATTCGTTCGATCCGTCCGATCGCCGACCTGCATCGCCTGCAGGCTGACCTCGTAGCCGAACGCTTGGGGATCACGGCGGCCGCCGCGCGCGCGCTGATCGACGACGTCGTGTACGCGCGGCTGCCGGCTGCGCTGCGGGGTGTGCGTCCGTATCCCGGCGTGTCGCGCGCGCTCACCGCGCTGCGCGGTCGTGGCGCGAAGGTCGGCGTCCTTTCGGACATGCCGCCGGCCGCCAAGCTGCGTGACATGGGGCTGGGAGGATTCTCCTGTGCGGTCACGTCGGAAGCGACCAACTACCTCAAGCCCAATCCGGAGCCGTTCGGGTACGTCTCCGGCCTCCTGCAGGTGCGCCCGGAGCGAACGCTGTACGTCGGGAACGACTACCGGTACGATATCCTCGGCGCTGGCGCGGCGGGAATGCTGACCGCACATCTCGCGCGTCGGGCCGAACGGCACAGCCGCGCGAGACTCACGTTCCCACGCTACGACTCGCTGCTGCAGGCGATGGACGCCGCCGGCATCGTGCTGCCGTCGGAACGGGCGTCCTGATTCGTTGACAGTGCTCGCCGGGCGGCCATAGTATCGAGTATCCCACTGGGAGGGGATCATGCCTATCGTCGGGCCGGGAGATGCCATCACGCTTCTGGTCGTGCTGGCGGTCGTCCTTGTGTTTCGCCAGCTCGACCGCAACAACCGTTCGCTCGAAAAGGTAAAGCGGTACGGAGACCGGGTCATGCAGACTCTGTCGTCGTTCGTCGAGAAGAAAAGCTCCGAGATCAAGGATCTCGCCATCGAAGTGCAGATCAGTGTCAAGCAGGGCAAGGAGTTGTTGCGTTCCGTTCGCGAGATCCAGGAGGATCTTGCCGCACGCAGCCGCGACCTTGAGGAGCGGTCCGCGGAGATCGAGGCGATTCACAGCCGCATCGACGGGTATGACACCGCGCTGGCCGAACTGGTCAAGATGAGCGAGCGGGTGGACGACAATCTCCGTCGGCTCCGCGGTGAGGACGAACGCCTGCGCCGGATCGACGAGCAACGCTCGGCCCTCCAGGAACGCATCGCCGGCCTGGACTCGACCGCAGCCTCGATCGAAGGACGGCAGTCCGGATGGCGAGCGGACCTGGACAAGCGCCTCGACGAGTTGCAGGACCGTATCGACGCGCTGGAGCGCCACGCCACGCATGCCCGCAGCCGTTGTTGACGGTGCTTTCAGGGCCCTATTATCTTCCCGTCATCCACTGTGGCGGCAACCGGGACGTGAGTCCGCGTCGGCCCGCGGGGTTGATCCTGCGGCCCGTCTCGCCGTTCGGCGGGGTTGAGCGTGCCGGCCGTGCCGTCGGGGAGAGAGCCGGCAGGAAGTGCTGGGCCGGCGGGCAGAGATGAGCGACAACGGAAACAGGACGGGGCCGGAAGACAGGACGGAGCCGGTACCGGCGGACGACACAATGACTCCGCCGGGAGATTCGCAACGGCCTGAACAGCCGCCGGCCGATACGCCTGCGGCCGAGGAACCCGGCGACGGAGTAGGTGCAGGCGACAAGGGCAGTGTTGGCGGCCAGGCGGCCGCGGGCCACGATCGGGCCGACGAGGTGGCCGCCCTGCAGGACCAGTTGCTGCGCAAGCAGGCGGACTTCGAGAATTTCCGCAGACGGCTGCACCGCGACAGGGATGAGGCCATTCGCTACGCGAACACCGAGGTTCTTCTCGACCTTGCGGACATCATCGACGGCCTCGAACGCGCCATCGAGACCGGCGAGGACGCCGATGTCGCATCCCTGCGCGACGGCGTGTCGCTGATCGAAAAGCAGCTCACCGGTCTGCTGGAGCGCAAGTGGGGATTCTGTCGCTTCGTCTCCAAGGGTGAGCCGTTCGACCCGGAACGGCATCAGGCGATCGCCTCCGAGGATTCCGAATCCCATGAGGTCGCCACCGTGGTGGAGGACTACCAACGCGGGTACCTGTTGCATGACCGGGTGGTGCGTCCCGCGCGGGTGAAGGTCGCGCAACCGCTCTCAGGCTCGAACGACGATCCGGCAGGCACTCTGGACGACGATCCGGCAGGCACTCTGGACGACCCGGCAGGCACTCTGGACGATGCTGCCGACACAAAGGAAGGCGAATAGCATGGGCAAGATCATCGGCATCGACTTGGGAACCACCAACTCCTGTGTTGCGGTCATGGAGGGAGGCGAACCGGCGGTGGTGCAGAACTCCGAGGGGCAGCGAACCACGCCGTCGATCGTCGCGTTCACCGACAAGGGGCGTCTGGTGGGGCAGCCTGCGAAGAACCAGATGGTCACGAACCCGGAACGGACGGTGTATTCGATCAAGCGCTTCATGGGCCGGCGTTTTGCCGAGGTTCCGGAAGAGATCAAGATGGTGCCGTACCGGGTGACCGACTCGGGCAACGACGTCCGGGTGCACATCGACGACAAGCAGTACTCGCCGCCGGAGATCTCGGCCGCGGTGCTGCAGAAGATGAAGGAGACGGCGGAGAACTATCTCGGCGAAACGGTGACCGAGGCCGTGATCACCGTCCCCGCCTACTTCAACGACTCGCAGCGGCAGGCGACCAAGGACGCCGGGCGTATCGCCGGCCTCGACGTCAAGCGGATCGTCAACGAGCCGACGGCCGCAGCGCTCGCCTACGGCCTCAACAAGGAAGGCTCCGAGGAGAAGATCGCGGTCTACGACCTTGGAGGAGGTACCTTCGACATCTCCATCCTCGAACTCGGCGACGGTGTGTTCGAAGTCAAGTCCACCAACGGCGACACGCATCTGGGGGGGGACAATTTCGACCAGCGGGTCATCGACTGGCTCATCGCCAGTTTCAGGAACGACAGCAGCATCGACCTGTCGGGCGACAGGATGGCGCTGCAGCGTCTCAAGGAGGCGGCGGAGAAGGCCAAGATCGAGCTCTCCGGCACGCAGAGCACGGAGATCAACCTGCCGTTCATCACTGCGGATTCCTCGGGTCCCAAGCACCTCCAGTACACGTTGACGAGGGCCCGGTTCGAGCAGATGATCGAGGATTTGGTGCAACAGACGCGGCGCCCCTGCGAGCAGGCGATCAAGGATGCCGGCGTGAGCGCGGACGAGATCGATCAGGTCATCCTGGTGGGCGGATCGACCCGCATTCCGGCAGTCCAGCAGTTGGTTGCCGAGCTGTTCGGAAAGGATCCGAACCGCGGCGTCAATCCGGACGAGGTGGTCGCGGTCGGAGCGGCCATCCAGGGCGGAATCCTGGGCGGAGACGTCAAGGACGTCCTGCTCCTGGACGTCACCCCGCTGTCGCTCGGCATCGAGACGCTCGGGCAGGTCTTCACGCGGCTGATAGAGCGCAATACGACGATTCCCACTCGCAAGAGCCAGATCTTCTCCACCGCTGCCGACAGCCAGACCGCGGTCTCCATTCACGTGCTGCAGGGCGAGCGCGGCATGGCTACGCAGAACCGCACTCTTGGCAGGTTCGATCTGATCGGGATTCCGGCGGCGCCCCGCGGCGTCCCGCAGATCGAGGTCGCCTTCGATATCGATGCCAACGGGATCGTGCACGTTTCCGCCAAGGACCTCGGTACCGGCAAGGAACAGAAGATCCGCATCGAGTCTTCCTCCGGACTCTCCGAGGACGAGATCGATCGCATGGTGAAGGACGCGGAGATCCACGCCGACGAAGACAAGAGCGCCCGGGAGGCCGCCGAGGCCAGGAACGAGGCGGACAGCCTGATCTATTCCACCGAGAAGTCGCTCGCCGACTTCGGCGACAAGGTGAGCGCGGACGACAAGGAGAAGATCACCGCCGCGATCGCGGAGCTGAAGCAGGCCGTCGAGGGCAACGACAGCACCGCGATCAAGGAGAAGACGGAAGCGCTCAAGCAGGCGTCCCACAAGCTCGCCGAAGAGGTGTACAAGGACGCTCAGCAGAAGGCGTCCGCCGAGGCGGAGGGCGCCACGGACGGCACCCGGGACGCCGGTGCCGGCGGCGACTCGCAGGGTGATGCCGACCCGGGAGCCAATGGCAAGGAGGCCGGGTCCGGTTCGGTTCAGGACGCCGACTACGAGGTGGTCGACGACGACGAGAAGCGCGGCTAGGCATCTGTCGGGTGGCCCACGGAGCCGATCCGGGCGGATTCTCCAGGGAGGATGGACTGACCACCCGTGGCGGTGACCGTCGCGGCGCCACCGCCGGCGGCGGCGCGGGACGATAGCTCACGATGGCCAAGCGCGACTACTACGAGGTCCTGGGGGTAGACCGCTCCGCGGAGCTCGACGAGATCAAGAAGGCGTATCGCAAGCTGGCGGTGCGCTACCATCCGGACCGCAATACCGGCGACAGCCAGGCTGAGGAACGCTTCAAGGAGGCTACGGAAGCCTACGACGTGCTGGCCAATCCGCAGAAACGGCAGGCCTACGACCAGTTCGGCTTTGCCGGGGTGGACGGCATGGCCGGCGGTCAGGCCCACGACTTCTCACACGTCTTCCGCGACTTCGAGGACATATTCGGCGACGTCGGCAGCATCTTCGACTCGTTCTTCACGCGCGCCGATCGACGGCGTGGCGGGGGACGGCGGGGAGGAGCCGGACGTGGGAACGACCTGCGCTACGATCTGCGCATTCCGTTCGAGCAGGCGGTGTTCGGCACCAAGGCGGAGATCGCCTATCGCCGCCAGGAGGCGTGTTCCCGATGCGACGGCAGCGGCACCGAGGGCAGCAGCGGCCGCAGCATCTGCCCGACCTGTGGCGGCTCCGGGCAGGTCCGCCGCAACTCCGGGTTCTTTTCGATCGCGACGTCCTGTCCCTCGTGCGGGGGGGAGGGGGAGGTGATCGAGAACCCATGCCGCGCGTGCCGGGGAACCGGGCGTGAACAGAAGGAGCGCAGACTGCGGGTGACCATCCCGGTCGGCATGGAGGACGGCAAGCGCATCCAGCTCACCGGACAGGGTGACGCGGGCGTCGGCCGGGCGCCGGCCGGCGACCTGTATGTCTTCGTGCACGTGGAGCCGCACGCGTGTTACCAGCGTCATGCCGATGATCTCTATTGCGTGATCCCATTGGCGTTCACACAGGCCGCCCTGGGAACCTCGATCCTGGTCGGCACGCTCGACGATCGCCGTATCCGGGTGAAGGTCCCGGCCGGCACGCAGCCCGGCAGACTGCTGCGCGTGCGCGGCGAAGGCGTGCCGCACCTGGACAACCCCGGCCGGCGCGGCGACCTGTACATCAAGGTCGCGGTGACGGTCCCGGACAGACTCTCGTCGCAGGCCAGGAAGCTGCTGGGCGAGGTGGCCGAGGTAGTCGGCGAGGAGTCCAGCCCCGAACCCGTGCCGATCGCCGAGTTGGAGTAGCCGGCCACGATACACCCCATCGCCATCGGGGCGATCGCACTCATCACCCTGGCGGTACCCCTGGGCATGGCGGCCGCCTGGCAGCGGCGCTGGACATGGACCGGCGTGTGGCAGGTCGCGTTGCTCGCGACGCTGGTGGCGCGGGCGATCGGCCGGCTGATTCCCGCCGGCGCGATCGTGGAGATTCTCAGCGCCCAGGGGGTGATCTGGTTCTCCGGCGCATGGTTGGCGGTGCGGGACCGAGGGGTCTCGCCTCGTGTGTGGCACGCGTTCTGTGTCTCGCTCGTCGTTCAGAACGGCCTGATTGCGGCGTTCGGTCTGCAGGGGACGGTGCCCGCCTTGGCGCTGTCTTCGTTGACGCTTGCCGTGTCCGCTGCTGCGGGGCCGCTTCAGTTGTTGGCCTCGGGCGCGATCGCCACCCGGCCCCGCGTTCGCGTTGTCGTCGTCGCGTTTGCCGCTCTGGCCGTGGCGGGTGCGCTGTACGAACGCTGGACGGACCATCTCGGGCTGCCGCGCCTCGCGCCCGGCCTCTGGTGTGAGCTTGCGTTGCTGGTTGCTGCGGTGGTGGCGAACCAGTTGTACACGGGCCCGTTCCGTCCCCGGTACGTGGACGCCGCCCGTGCCGAGCTTGCGGAGTCCGAAGAGCGTTTGCAGATGCAGAGCCGGCTCGCGTCGGTCGGCCAGTTGGCGACCGGGGCCGTGCATGGGGTCAAGAACGCGCTGTCCGCAATCGGTCTGGCGGCCGACTGGGGAACGGCGGCCGGCTCGGACGGTGACGCACAGCGCAGCCTGC
This sequence comes from Spirochaetia bacterium, assembly GCA_964291595.2. GTDB lineage: Bacteria > Spirochaetota > Spirochaetia > SZUA-6 > Bin103 > CATQHW01. The sequence goes on from OZ219914.1 coordinate 835,898, forward strand.
AGCTTATCCGGCGCAACGTCCGCGCTGCGCACCAGGACCTGGAACGGCTGCTGCGCGAGATCAAGGACGACGAGGCGCGCGACGCGGACGTCACGGAGGTAGTCCAGGCGGTCGCCGAGTCCATGCGCATCGCCGTGCGTCCGCATCGGGCGACCCTGCAGGTCGACCTGCAACCGGGACTCATGGCCGCTATCGGACCGAGCGATCTGACCATCGTGGTCTCCAGCCTGGTAGAGAACGCCGCCCGCGCCGGCAGGGGGTCACCTTCGACCACGATCCGCATCGCATCGCGACGAGGGACGGCCGGCACGGTGATCGTCGACGTGATCGATGACGCCGGCGGGATGGACGCCAGGACCGCAACAGCCGCGTTCGAACTGGGTACCTCCGGAGACGAGAGCACGGGACTGGGTCTGCCCTTGAGCAGCAAGCTCGTCGAGAGCGCGGGTGGTGAGTTGAAGTGGCATCCGGTGGAGGGCGGCTCGCGCTTCGCGATCGAGCTTCCCGAGGCATAGGGCCGGTCGGCTCCCGGCGATGATGCGGCACGCTACGGAGGTCGGAGACTCGGACACGGGCATACGCTGCTCGGCCGTGGGCACGACCAGCCGGAAGTTCCTGGGCTGCAAGCGGCGTCTGGCCCGCTGGATCGCGGACTCCATCTTCGCCGTCGCGGGGAGGCCGACGGTCTTTCTTGACGGCTTCTGCGGGACCGGTGCGATCGGCCTGGAGATGCTGTCCCGAGGGGTGAACAGCCTCACCTGCGTCGACAATCTGCGCTCGAACACGTTGATCCTCGACGGCGTGTTGTCACGCCCGGACCCGGAGCGGCTGCGCTCGGCGCTGCGAGACCTCAACGCGATGCGGCCGCGGACCGGCTATGCGACGCGGTGGTACTCGGACACCTACTTCACGCGGGACAACTGCATGCGCATCGACGCCATTCGTCCAGGCGTGGAGCGGCTCCTCGAGGCGGGCCGGATCGGCCCCGCCGAGCGGTCGTCACTGCTTGCGAGCCTGCTGCTGGCATGCGACCGGGCGGCGAATACCGTCGGCCAGTACGACGCGTTTCTCAAGCACCTCGGCAGCAGACCGATGGAGGGAGGCCGCCACATGGTCGACGCGCGCGTCTATGAGCCTCTGCGCCTCGTTCCGCTGCGCACGATCGACGCACCGGGAGCGAGAGTGCTCACCGGAGACCTTCTCGAGATGGCACCGCGCATCGAGGCCGACTTCGTGTACCTCGATCCTCCCTATACCACGCGGCAGTACATCGACAACTACCACGTCCTGGAGAACATCGCGCGTTGGCAGCGGCCGGAGCTGTCGGGGAAGACGCGGAAGTTCCCGCGAGGCAGGCTCAAGAGCCCGTTCAGCACCCGGCGCGACGCGGCGCGGGCGCTCGCCGCGCTGCTCTCGCGGCTGCGGGCGCGGTGGATCGCGGTCTCGTACAGTTCGGAGGGCATCGTTTCCATCGGCGAACTGGTGGCACTCGCGCGCTGCCAGGGACCGGTCCGCACGTTCTCGCGTCCGTATCCGGTGTTCGGACGCGGGGCAGGCGTGGCGCGGCGCCGGTCGGTGACCGAATACCTCGTGATGATCGGGCCACGGCGATGAGCACGGGCAAACACGAGCTGTTCCATCCCGACGGCCGGTCCCGCGGATTCTACTCGGAGCGCAATCGGCTGAACGAGCTCACCGGCAAGGAGTGGCTGTACTGGACCCGTTCGGTGATCAGCCGCCCCTACCCCGTCGATCACCAGCACCGTGTCCGGCGAGCTCATGGCGGTCAGAAGCCGCCGGCACTGTGCGCGGACCTGGTGCGTGTGTTCAGCAAGTCGGGGGAGTCCGTGCTCGATCCATTCATGGGCGTGGGCGGCGTGCTCCTCGGGGCGGAGCTCGCCGATCGCCATGCGACAGGCATCGAGATCAACCCGCGCTGGATCAGCCTGTATCGACAGGTGTGCGGCCTGGAGGGGCTGGGAGGGATGGAAACACATGCGGGCGATGCCGCCGAGGTGCTCCCCACGCTGCAGAGTCGCCGTTTCCAGATGATTCTCACCGACGTTCCGTACTGGCAGATGGAGAGCGCTCCGCGGTCGAAGGGCGCGTTCAAGAGAGTCGGTCAGCCGGCCGCTCCCCGGAGGCCGACGCGGCTGCGTGGCCACAGCGATGTCCGGTATCCGAGCAAGCAGGCGTGGCTCGATGCCATGGGGAGGATCTTCACCCAAGCGACCTCGCTGCTGGACCACGGTCGCTACCTGGTCACGTTCATCGGCGACATGTACCTGCAGGGCCGCTACCATTGCCTGTCCGCTGAGTTGGCCGAAACCCTCAGCGCCATTCCCGGCCTGGTGTGGAAGGCCAATCTCGTCTGGTACGACGTAGCCAAGGCACTGCATCTCTACGGCTACCAGTACGCGTACATTCCGTCCATGGTCCATCAGAACGTCCTGGTGTTCCGCAAGGAAGACTGATATGGGAGGAAGGACCTGGGAGGGGGGCCGGTGGGCGTAAGCCACGCCCGTCATCGGTACGTCCACGGACTCCGGGCGATCGAGGAACTGCTGTCGGCTCCATCGCCGGGCAGCGTGCTCATGCTTGCCCGCGCGGGTCCCCGGCACCGGAGACTGGCGCAGTTGGCGGCCGCGTCGGGAGTTCCCGTGCGACGCACGACCGACGGCGAGCTGAGCCGCCACGCGGATCCGGAACGGCATCGTGGAGCGCTGTTACGGATCCGCGAACGACCTCCGCGAACGGATGACCGGCGACTGGAAGAGATCGCAGCTCGAACCGATCGCCACGCTCTGGTTCTTGCCGTTGACGGGGTCACCGATACTGCCAACTTGGGGGGAATCCTCCGTTCCGCGGAGTGCTTCGGCGTCGACATCGTGGTGCTGCAGGCGGATCGCGCTGCGGCTGTCACGCCGGCGGCGATCCGCGCGGCGGCCGGCGCTACGGCTTACCTGACGATCGTCACGGTCACCAACCTGGCACGGGCGCTCTCGTGTCTTCAGCGTGGCGGCTTCTGGGTTGTGGGGGCCGATCTCGACGGACAGCCTCTGGAGGAATTCCGGTTCGCGGAGCGAAGCGTCGTCGTCGTGGGGTCGGAGGGATCCGGGATCCGCCCGGGCGTTCGCGCACGGTGCGACGCGCTGGTGACCGTGGAGACGGTCGGTAGCGTCGGCTCGCTCAATGTGGGGGTGGCTGCCGGGATCGTGCTGTACCGTGCGGCGCGATCCCATGCTGAGGCCGGTCGCACGCCCCCGATCGACGGACGCTGCCGCGGCGGGTAGCCGGAAGGGCCCTATCGGCTACCCCGGTAGGCTCCGGCGATGTCGCGGCGGTACCAGGCGCCGTGGAAGTGGATCCGCTCCGCCAGCTCGTAGGCATGGGCGGCCGCCGTGCCGAGGTTGCGGCCAAGGCCCACCGCGGAAAAGCACCGGCCTCCGCCGGTTACCACGCGGCCGTCGCGAGCCCGCGTGCTTGCGTGGAATAGCAACCCCCGGTCAGGGGCCGCTCCCGGAAGGTCCACCGGAACGCCGGTTGCGTAACGCTCGGGGTATCCGCCGGAAGCGACCACCACGCACACGGCCGCCCGATCCTGCGGGGGAGGGTCCGGCAGTCGCCCGGCGGCAACGGCTTCGAGCAGGGAGGCCAGATCCGTGTTCAGGGAGGGAATGAGCACCTGCGCTTCCGGATCCCCGAAACGAACGTTGTACTCGATCACCTTGGGACCGTCGTCGGTGGCCATCAGCCCCACGTAGAGCACGCCCCGGTAACTCAGGCCTTCCTCAGCCATGCCGCGAACGGTGGGCTCGATGATCCGGGACCGAATCTGCCGGTCCAGCTCCCCGGTAAGCCACGGCACCGGGGTGATCGACCCCATGCCCCCGGTATTGAGACCGGCCTCGCCTTCGTGCGCCTTCTTGTAGTCCGCGCAGTACGGCAACAGGAGGTAATCGCCACGGCCGCGGCCTGGCAACAGCACGAAGGCGGAAAGCTCGGGGCCGCTCAGGTGCTCCTCGAGAAGAATGGAGCCCGACCGCAGCCCGTCCCGTGCGAATTCGACCAGAGCGTCCACGTCGCCCGAGTCCAGCACGCCCTTGCCGTCCGCGAGACCGTCGCGCTTGACCACGAGCGGGCGTTTCGAGTTGCGCAACAGCCGCTCTGCCGTTCCGATCTCGTGAACGTGCTGCGAACGCGCGGTCGGCACCCCGTGCCGGGCCATGAACCTCTTGGCAAAGGACTTGCTCGACTCGAGCCGGGAGGCTTGGCGGGACGCGCCGAGTGCGGCGACTCCGGCCGCGTCCAGGTGGTCGACGACGCCGGCGGCCAGAGGCGCCTCGGGGCCGATCACCGCCAGATCGATCTTGTGCGCACGGCAAGCCGCCAGTACGGCGTGGGGGTCAAGAGGGTCCAGTGAGGCAAGATTGTCGGCGACCTCTGCCGTGCCGGCGTTGCCGGGGCCGGCGTACAGGTGACTGACCCTCGAGCTGCGAGACAAGGCCCACACCAGGGCGCTCTCCCGTGCTCCGGAGCCGATCACCAGCGCTTTCATCCGGGCGCCATTGCACGGATGGGTCGGCCGGTCACGGAGGGACGTCGGTCCCGTCGCCGTGTACCCGGAAGAAACGCTGGCTGTTGGCGAACACGGCGTCCGCGAACTCCTCCAGCGGCATGTCGCGCAGTTCTGCGACGAAGCGTGCGGTCTCTTGGAGATAGGCGGGGCGATTGCGCTCACCGCGGCGGGACGCCGGTACCATGAACGGAGTCTCGGTCTCAAGGAGCAATCGTTCCAGCGGGATGGCTGCCGCCACTTCCTGCAGCGTGCGAGCGCTGCGGTAGGTGACATTCCCGGCGAAGGAGATGAACAGGTTGAGCTCCAGCGCGCGCATCGCGAATTCCAGGTCTTCCGAGTAGCAGTGGAGCACGCCGCCGCGCTCCGGCAGCTTGTCCCGCAACACGGCCAGCAGATCGGAGCCGGCATCGCGGTTGTGGATCACCACCGGCAGACCGACGTGATCGGCGATCTCGAGCTGGCGGACGAACAGGCTGATCTGCGAGTCACGGTCGCCGTACTTGCGGTAGTAGTCGAGCCCGGTCTCGCCGATCGCCACGACCCGCTCGCGACCGGCCAGGTCGGCCAACCGCGTCTCCCACCCGGTCGGGAGACGGTCTACCTCTGACGGGGAAATACCTACACTATAGTAAATTGAGTGATCCTGTCCGAGTTGCCGGTAGGTGTCCGCGAAGTCGGCGAGGTCGTTCGCTATGCAGACGAACGCCTGCACGCCGGCATGCTTGGCTTCCTGCACGGCCAGGAGCTGCTCGATGGGATCATCGTCGATGAGAGCGAGATGGGCGTGGGTGTCGAACAGTTGCATGCTTTCTTCTTCGGTGGATGGGGATTGGTCCGGCGGGCAAGCGCGCCGGTTTGACAGGAGAGCGGGCTGAACGCTACCGTGCCGGTCAGGCTCCGGTCAAGATGGTGCCGGAGCGGAGTCCCCGAGCCATCTCAGACACTACCGTGCAATCAAGCTTTCGTCGTCGGAACGACGTGTTGGTGGAGAGGCTGAGCGAGCCGCATGCATCCGCGCTCGCACGCCGTCTCCGGCTTGCGTTGCGCTCGCTCGTCCGCAGAGGGAATCAGCGATTCACGGTCATGCTGATCCCCCACAGCGAACGCCGCACGTACAATCTGCAGCTTTCGGTCTTCACCCTGGTGGCGTTCTGCGCCCTGCTCGTCGTCGTTCTGTGTGCGTTTCTGATTCTCTCCACCCACTTCACCACTACCAATGAGCGGATGGCCGCGGTCAACCGCTCGCTGGCCGCCAGTGAGTCGGCGCTGGAAGCGGTCGGCGACGAGGTGATCGCACTACAGGGCACGATGCAGGAGTTTCGGGGGTTGCTCGACCAGCTTCAGAGGATTCTGAGTTCCGGGAATCTCACCGCCATCACGGCGTCCGGAGCCGGAGGGGATGGTGATCTGGCGGCGTTCGTGAGCCAGCCCTCCGCGACGCGGGCCGAGTCGCCGGGTGTGGCCGCGCTCCGGCAACTCAGCGCTACGCTGGACGCTGCGATCATGCCGCTGACCGAGCTCAACGACACGGTGACGGCTCAGCAGGCGTTGCTGGCGGATGTGCCTACGCTGTGGCCGGTCCGCGGAGGCGGGTACGTGAGCTTCGCGTTCGGCCCCCAACTGCACCCGTTCACGGGTGCCTTCTATATTCACCGCGGCATCGACATCGCCATGCATCACGGTGCCGAGATCGTCGCCACGGCCAACGGGACCGTCAGACGGGTCGCCTACGAGCGCTACAATCTGGGCAACGTGATCGAAATCGCCCACAGATACGGGTTCGTTACCCGATACGGACATCTGCAGGGGGTGCTCGTCGAACCCGGGCAGACGGTTCAGCGTGGGCAGCTGATCGGCTACATGGGCTCCACGGGCGTGTCGACCGGTCCCCACGTGCATTACGAGGTGAGCATCGGCGGGCAGCTCCGCGACCCTGCAGAGTTCCTTGCGGTGTCCGCGATCACGGCGGCGGCATCGCGATGACGGCCGACCGGGACCCCGGCATTCATGCCACCGCCGACACCACCGTCGACTCGATCGTCGGTCAGGGCACGCGGATCAGCGGACAGGTCGACCTCAACGGAATGCTGCGCATCGACGGCGAGTTTCACGGCGAGGTTCGTGCCCGGGGACGGGTCCTGGTAGGCCGTACCGGTCGGGCCGAGTGCGTGGTACACGCCGGCACGGTCGTTGTGGCCGGAACTGTGCGCGGAGATGTGGTAGCCTCCGAACTCGTGGAACTGCGCTCGACCGCCACCGTGACCGGCTCGATCTGCACGCCGCGACTGGTCGTCGAAGGCGGCGGTCGGTTCTGTGGACGGTGCCGTGCGGGCGACGGAAGCGGCGGGACGGCGGAAACTCGGCCAGCGTCGACCTACCTGAAGAAACCGGCATGAAGGCCCCCGCAGCCGTGAGCGGCCGGGTCGTTCGGGTCAAGCTGCTTCACTCCAGCGAGACGTGTCTGTGCGTTCCGCCCACATCCGTGGCGGTCGATCTGGATACCGATGTCAGCGTCATCATCCCGACTCGGCATGGATCCGAGATCGGTCGGGTGCTGGGGACGGTCCGTGACGAAGCCGAAATGCGAGGCGCCGAGCTGTTCGAGGTGATCCGCCAGGCGGAGGCCGATGATCTGGATGACTACGAACGCAACCGGGAGATCGCCGACGACTTGCTGCGATCATGCCGCCGGCGTCTCGAAGGCCTGAATCTGGCGATGAAGCTGGCCGCCGCCCACATCGTGTTCAGTGGCGGTACGCTCATCCTCTACTTCACGGCAGAGAAGCGGGTCGACTTCCGCAGGCTGGTCGGAGAGCTGTCGGAGGAGGTCGGCTTGCGCATCGATCTGCAGCAGGTCGGCATGCGCGACGAGACGCGGATCGTCGGCGGGGCAGGGATCTGCGGCCGGATCCTGTGCTGCAACGGGGTCACCGACCGCCGTCCGCGGGTGACGGTCCGCATGGCGCGCGACCAGGGACTGTCGCTGGATACACGGCGCATCTCGGGACAGTGCGGTCGGCTGCTGTGTTGCCTTTCCTACGAGTACGACTACTACCAGGAGGTGCGTCGCTCGGTGCCGAAGGAAGGCAAGTCGGTGTACTATCAGGGCGACCGATTCCGCGTGATCGAGTTGAATGCGCTCACCAAGCGGGCCCGCATCAGCGGCGCCGACGGCGCAATGCTGGGAGTCGGGTTCGAGGATTTCCGGTTCGACGAGGCGAACCGGCGCTGGGAGGTCAGCCCCGTGTAGGAGCTGAGGAAGCGTGTCTCCAGGTTTCGACCTGTGCCGCGATCTCCGTGTGCATGCGCTGCACCGCCAAACGCAGCTCTGCCTTGCTCTCCGGCGGCTGGTAGACCGACAGGAACTTCACCCGGTAGCGGGTGGTTCCCATCCGGGCAAGTCCGGCGAGTCCCCGCAGACGGTACCCGCCGTCGAGCGCGGCCGACACGATCGGCAACTCCCGTACTTCCAGGACGGTGGCAAGTCCGCCCGAGTGGAAGCGATGTACCGCGCCGTCCCGTGAACGCGTTCCATCCGCGAAGATGACGGGACAGGCTCCCTCGTCGGTCAGCGCCGAGAAGCGGCGCAGCTCCCGGATCAGGGCGCGAAACTGGGCCGTGTCGATGCGGCCGCGCGGCCGAACGATCAACGCGTCGCCGCCATAGCGGAGGCACTTCGACACCAGCGGCACCCCGTATTTCAGCGATCGCTTCGCGACGAACTTGAGGGTCCGACCGGGCAGCGCCGTGATCAGCACCGGGATGTCCAGCAGGCTCTGGTGATTGCTGACCAGCACAAACCGGTGCGGGAGACTCGGGATCGCCGACTCGGTGACCATCGTGAAGCCGGTCAGCGCTCCCGCGCGCCGGATCAGCCGTCGTCCCTCGCGGCGCATGAACAGGGACACCGCAGCGCGCAGCCGCCGTTCACGATCCGGTTCGCGGCTCGGCCGTTCGGTCGAAGGTTCCGGTCGCGGGGCGGCGCCCGACACTTTCCAGTAGCTCAGTCGCACGTCTCCGGCCAGGAAACGGATCAGCAGGTAGACGACAAAGAGCAGTCCCCGGATCATGGGTGCCCGCAGCTCGTGGATCGTGCCAGCAGGCCGTGCAGCTCCGGCAGGTCCAGCGACGGGACGCGTGGATCCGCCTGCCACTCGGGCTTGGCATAGCCCCACGTGGCGAGAAATACCTCGATGCGCGGGTCTTCGTTGCCGACCAGGTGGTCGAGCTGGTCATCGATCAGCGCGGCTCGTCCGGCCTGCCGTTCGTCGAGCACGGCGGCAACCATGTCCAGCTTGGAAATCGCAGCCGCGTGCAGGATCGCGTGCGCCGGCACCGGCACCTCGTGGAAGGCGAGGATTGCCTCGATGTATCGCGGCCGCTTCGTGGACAGGATCCAGGTGCGGTCCCAGTCGGCGGCGCGCAGGAGCCCCTCCATGCCCGGGTAGAGCGGGTTCAGGCGCAGCCAGTGGTCCCGGTCGTGAACCATCAAATCCTGACGGACCCTGTTGAGCTCATCCGCGTATCGGGCCAGCATCTGCGGACCCGCGCGGCGCCGTTCCAGGTCGAACTCCTCCTGGTGCGCGGGCGTGCGTCCCGTGGCCAGCAGGTGCTGGATCAGCACGTAGTCGTCGCCGGCGCGGATGAAAGGGCGGAGGCCGAGGAAGCGCTTGCGCAGCGTGACCGGTACCGATGGCGGCGTGCCCGGCGTGTCCGATGGCGGCACTGCCGGGTCGTCAGGCTGCGCGGACAGGCCGAGGCGGTCGTAGGCAACCCACGAGCTGAACAGGCACTCGGCGGCGGAGTCGCAGATCACGCCATCGAAGTCGATGAACAGCTGCACTGGATTCGTCATGCAACGGCGACGGGCTCAGTCGACCGCCGGCAGGTGCAGCACCTCCCCGGCGTGCGGGACGTACAGGATGCCGTCGTTCTCCCGGTTTCGGTAGTCATCCAGTCTCACGGCGGCGGGATCCCGGTACCCCAGTCCGATGCGCTCACACAACGCGCGCGGCAGGGCGGTCGCCAGCTCCACGTCGATGCGGGGGCGCTCGATGCCGTCGCGGTACTCGCCGACGCCGCGGACCAGGGCGGAGTGAGCCAGCACGCCGCGCGGGACGTCGGCGAATCGGTGCCGCTCCGCCACCAGGTAGTCGGTGACGTGGTACCCGACCCGTTCCAGGTGCTCGCCCCAGGTGGCGGACAGCTTGTCGATCTGCGGGCCGTAGATGATCAGGCGTCCTCCTTCGGAGACCACCGACTCGAGCTTGTACATCACCTTCCCGCCCACCCACAGTTCGTCGTACATCGCGGGGGCGTGTCCGAGAACCGTGTGGTACCGGCGAGGCTTGCGGGTGATGTGGATCCGGGCGGAGTGGTCGGCCGCATCGCTCCACGCGTTCCGCGGATCACCAACGTACAGCCCGGCGAGCTGCGGCGGCTCCTGGCCCGGCTGCACGACCATCGCGACCAGGTGGCAGGCCGTGGGTACCAGGTCGGCAGCCTGCTCGATCACACGCCGTGCGGGCGTGTCCTTGTGACCGATCGTCTTCATGCAGGTGATGACCGCGCTCAGCCAGTGGAAGAAGTCCAGGAACTCGCCGCCGGAGATGCCGGGAAACAGGTACTTGTGACCGCCCGAGAAGCCGACGATCTCATGCGGGAACACGGGGCCGACGATCAGCAGCAGGTCATACTCGAAGATCGCGCGGTTGATCGTGACATCCACGGCCTCGGCGAACCGGCCGTCGGTGGCTGCGGAGATCTGGCGTTCCGTGAACGATCCGATCCGCTGCAGCGTCCCGGGCGCGTCCCACCGGTGATTGAGGAATCGGCTGGCGGCGAAGCGGTCGGCGCGCTCCGCGGGGCTGACGCCGTAGAGCCGGGCGATCGCATCGTCCGACATGATCGGGTGCGTGCCCAACGCCACCATGTAGTCGAGCTGCCGGGCGTGTGGGCCGACAACCTCGTCCACCGCCCGTACCAGATCGGGCAGCGGTGCGCTGCGGGTGGCGTCAGGTGTAATCGCCAGAACCCGCCGCGACTCGAACAGCGACCGCGGCGTGCCGGCTTCGATGCGGCTGCATATGGCCTCGTGGGTCAGCGTCTCGGAACGCTCCATCGTCATCAGGTCCGCCATGTCCTGCCTCCCGTACGTTCCGGAATCGTTCAGATGCTGTCCACGAGGAAGCCGCCGTCCACCGGTATCGTCGCTCCCGTGACGAACCCGGATGCGGCTTCACTGGCAAGGAAAATCGCCGCTCCGGCCAGCTCCTCCGGCTCGCCGAATCGTGCGAATGGCGTCCGGCCGAGCACTTGCCGTCCACGCTCGGTGGGCTGGCCGGTCGCCTCGTCCACGAGCAGCCGTCGATTCTGTTCCGCAAGGAAGAACCCGGGGGCGATGGCGTTCACGCGGATATGATGCGGGGCGAACTCCTTGGCGGTCGCTTCCGTGAGGTTGAGGACTCCGGCCTTCGCCGCTCCGTAGGCCCAGACGCCGGACAACGGCTTGTACGATGCCATGGACGCGATGTTGATGATCGATCCCGCTATCCCGCGATCGATCCAGTGCCCGGCGACGACGCTGGTCGGCACTACGCAGCCCGCGATCAGGTTGAGCTCGACTGTCCGACGGAATACGTCGATGTCGATCTCGGTAAACGGGCCCTTGCTCAGGTTGCCGCCGACCGCGTTGATCAGGACCGTCGGACAACCCAGCCGCGCTTCGGTATGGAGCAGGGCATCCGTGATCGCGTCCGGCGACCCGGCATCGGCCACGAAGCCGGTGGTGCGCTCGGGAGCGTTCAGTGTGGTCAGGGCGCGGTCGACCGTCTCGGCCCGTCGGCTCCAGACCGCGATGCGTGCTCCGGCGTCGAGCAGGCCGCGCGCCATCCCGATCGCCAGCGTCGCACCGCCGCCCGAGATGGCCACCGTGGCGTTCAGTGAGAACAGCGGCGAAGGAGTCGTCATGTCGTCGTCCAGATCATGTCGTCATCCAGATCATGTCGTCGACCAGTCTGTATGGAACGTGCCCGCGCGGTCGACCCGTTCGTAGGTGTGGGCGCCGAAGTAGTCGCGTTGCGCCTGTATCAGGTCGGCCGGCAGGCGGGCCGTTCGGTATGAGTCGAAGTAGCTCAGCGAGGACGCGAACGCCGGGACTGGAACTCCGGCGGTGGTCGCCGCCCCGACGACCTGGCGCCATGCGGGCTGGGCCCCGTGCAGCACGTCGGCGAAGTACGGGTCGAGCATGAGGTTGGCCAGCTCCGGTTCGCGGTCATAGGCCTCCTTGATGCGCTGCAGGAAACGGGCGCGGATGATGCAGCCGCCGCGCCAGATCATGGCGATCGCCCCGTAGTCGAGCCGCCAGCCGTGCTCCGCGGCAGCGGTCCGCATCAGCGCGAAGCCCTGAGCGTACGAGCAGATCTTCGCGGCGTAGAGTGCCGCCCCTATCGCGTTGGCAAGGTCCTCACGGTTGCCGCCGAAAGCGGCGTCGGGACCGCGGAGGACGCGGGCGGCGGCCATCCGCTCCTGCTTTGCCGCCGACAGTGCGCGTGCGAACACCGCCTCGGCAATGGTGGGCGCAGGGGCGCCAAGCTCGAGCGCTGACTGTACCGTCCACGTTCCGGTGCCCTTCTGTCCCGCCTTGTCGAGGATCACGGTCACCATCGGTGCGCCGGTCTCCGGGTCGGTCGCGGCCAGAATCCGCGCCGTGATCTCGATCAGGTACGAGTCCAGATCGCCGCGGTTCCACTCCGCAAAGCGCTGCGCCATCTCCGGGAACGTCATGCCGCAGAGCTGCTGCAACAGCGAATACGCTTCGGCGATGAGTTGCATGTCGCCGTACTCGATGCCGTTGTGCACCATCTTGACGTAATGGCCCGCACCGCCGGAACCGATGTACGTGCAGCACGGGTTTCCGTCCACCATGGCCGCGATCGAGGTCAGTATCGGGCTCACCTCCCGATAGGCCGCCTCGCTGCCGCCGGGCATGATGCTCGGCCCGAGGAGTGCCCCTTCGTCGCCTCCTGACACCCCGGTACCCAGGTACAGCAGGCCCGCGGCCTCCGCGGCCCGGCAGCGGCGTGCCGTGTCCGCGAAATGAGAATTGCCGCCGTCCAGGATGACGTCGCCGGGCTCCAGCAACGGCTGAAGCTCGCGGAGCACCGCGTCGACCGGTGCGCCTGCCTGCACCATCAGCAGGACGCGCCGAGGACGGCTGAGCGCCGCTACCAACTCCGGCAGCGTACGGCACGGCACGAGTCGTTTGCCCGCACCCACGCCATCGACGAACGCCTCCAGCGTGCGGACGGTACGGTTGTGGACCGCGACGGTGTATCCACGGCTCTCCATGTTGAGGGCCAGATTGCGGCCCATGACGGCCATCCCGGCCACGGCGATATCGGCCATCAGGTGTGCGTCCCCATCATAGGAGCGCGGGGCCGTCGTGTACACCGCCGCGGGTTTCCGGTCAGGAGGGGAACTCGCCGCGCCGCGTCGAGCTCCCCTGTCCCGCTCATGCTCGGTCGTGGCACACCGGGTCAGGCGGCCAGCACCGCTTGCAGGCGATCGGCAACCTCGTTCGGTGTGGCCGTGCCGTCGATGCCGCGCAGCAGACCCGTCGATCGGTAGTACTCGACTACCGGGGTCGTCTGAGCGCGATAGGCATGAAGCCGCCTCCGGATCGCCTCCGGATCGTCGTCCTCCCGCTGCACGGGTGCGCAGAAGGTGGTGGCATTGGCCGGCATCGTCGCTACGTTGAACGTGGACCCGCACCGCGCGCAGGTGCGGCGTCCGGACAGGCGGCGAACGACTTCCTGTTCGGGTACGATCAATTCGACGGCGGCGTCGATCTGCGCGAGCCCGGCGAGTGCCGCGGCCTGGGGGACGGTGCGCGGGAAGCCGTCGAGGATGAATCCCTCGGCCCCGCGCAGAGTCGCCAAGTGCTCGCGTACCAGGGAGATGGTGAGTGAATCGGGGACCAGGCTGCCGGACTGCAACAGGCTCGCCACCCGGAGCCCGAGCGGGGTCCGGGCCTTCACCGCCGCGCGGAACAGGTCGCCGGTGGAAATGTGATGCATGCCGGTGCGGCGCGCCACCGTGCTGGCGACCGTACCCTTGCCGGCACCGGGAGGTCCGAGGAGAACCAGTTGCATGAGATCGGGGGCAGGGGAGCGAGCGACGTCGCCGGGGCTTCGGGGATCAGGTGCCCTGAGCGTAGTCGGTACGGTACGCCTGCTGCTCTGCGGTGAGCTCGTCGGTCTGGATGCCCATCGTCTGCAGCTTGACCGCGGCGATCTCTCGATCCTGCTCCTCGGGCACCGGGTATACCAGCGGCGACAGGGAGCTACCCTCCTTGGCCAATCTGATCAGAGATAGGAACTGGTTGGCAAACGACATGTCCATCACTTCGGGTGGATGTCCCTCGGCGGCGGCCAGGTTCACCAGGCGGCCTTGCGCCAGAACGTATAGTCGGCGGCCATCGCCGAGCACGTGCTCGCGATTGTTGCTCCGCACCTCCTCGGAACGGACGGTCAGGTCGGACAGGTCGTTCAGGTTGATCTCACAGTCGTAGTGGCCGGCGTTGCAGACGATCGCGCCATCCTTCATCCGCTCGAAGTGGCGGCGGATGATCACGTCGCGGATGCCCGTGGTCGTGACGAACACGTCGCCCACGGCGCTGGCCGCGTCCATGGTCGACACGTTGAATCCCTCGAGCGTCGCCTTCAGGGCCGCGATCGGATCCACTTCGGTCACCACGACGTTCGCGCCGAGGCCGCGCGCACGCTGGGCGACGCCGCGGCCGCAATGACCAAAGCCGGCGACGACGAGCTGCTTGCCGGCCAGTAGTATGGAGGTGGCGCGCAGGACCCCGTCCAGTGCCGACTGGCCGGTCCCGTACACGTTGTCGAACTCCCACTTGGTGGCGGCATCGTTCACGGCGATAACCGGGTACTTGAGGGCGTGATCGTCGGCCATCGCGCGGAGCCTGTGCACCCCCGTGGTGGTCTCCTCCGTGCCGCCGATGATTCCGGCGGCCACTCCGTCCCCGGCAGCGTGTGCGCGAAAGATCAGGTCTGCGCCGTCGTCGAGGGTCAGCGTCGGGTCGGACGCGAGAGTCTGGTCGATACACCAGTAGAACTCCTCCGTGGAAAGGCCGTGCCAAGCGTAGATGGGGACTCCCTCGGCCGCCAGCGCGGCCGCAACGTCATCCTGAGTAGACAGGGGATTGCAGCCCGACCAGGCTACGTCGGCTCCCGCGTCGCGCAGCGCGCGAATCAGGATCGCGGTTTCCTTGGTTACGTGCAGGCAGCCGGCGATGCGCATGCCGGTCAGAGGTTTCGATTCTCGATGGAGCCGGCGAAGGTGTTGAAGCACGGGCATGCGGGACTCCGCCCAGCGGAGTTTCAGTGAGCCTTGATCCGCGAGGGCCGGGTCCTTGATCTTGTAAGCGGTACTGTCAGCGGTCACGGCGGCAGTCTATCCGCTCGCCCGCATTCGGTCGACAGACCGCCCGTCACCCGTCATCCGGGGACTGCGCATCTCCGACCGATGTGGCCGAGGTCCCCGCACTCATTGTAAACTGTGCACCGGTATGGCTGGGAGCGGCCTCTGGCGCGGCGTCGAACGGGCTGTCAATCAAGGGCTCAGGGGTTCGCGGGACGCCCTGGATCGCGCCCGATCGAAGGCGCGCGAGCTGGGCGAGCGGGGTGCCCTGAGGCTCGACCTGCTGCAGCTCGAACGGCAGCGGTCACGGTTGCTTGAAGAGTTGGGAACGTTGATCCATGAACGGCTGGGCACCCATGGCCAGGCCACCGTGTCGCACGGGACTCCCGGGGTGAAGGACCTGATGGCCCAAATCGATGATCTGGCCGAACGGTGTGCGGCGAAGAGGCTGGCGCTGGACCAGCTCGCTGCCCAGGGCGTGGCCGGGGAACCGGGGGCCGACGTGGAGAAAGGTGAAAAAACCGCTCCGGACCCCTTGACGGAGCCGAAGGACGGTGCTTAAACTCCTTTTCCACGGTGCTCGTCGATAGACGGCCGCCGTGTTGCGGGTCGGGCCCGACGCTCGCCCGCGAGGGGATCCGGTTCGGATCCCGACGGTTCTTTGACATCATAGGGATGGGGAGAGTGGGGTCCTCGAATGTCGATTCGTAGGACGGATGCCTTCGGGCGGAAGTCCTACTCATATCACGGAGAGTTTGATCCTGGCTCAGAACGAACGCTGGCGGCGTGTCTTAAGCATGCAAGTCGAACGAGAACCATGGTGCTTCAGCTTGCTGAAGTGCCGGGGGACAGTGGCGAACGGGTGAGTAACACGTAGGTGATCTGCCCCGAAGTGCGGGATAGCCTATGGAAACATAGGGTAATACCACATGTGATCCGAGGATTGGATGCCTCGGATGAAAGGCGCAATTGTGTCGCTTTGGGATGAGCCTGCGGTCCATTAGTTAGTTGGTGAGGTAATAG
The DNA here is from genome assembly GCA_964291595.2 of Spirochaetia bacterium. Classification (GTDB taxonomy): domain Bacteria; phylum Spirochaetota; class Spirochaetia; order SZUA-6; family Bin103; genus CATQHW01. The sequence continues at coordinate 851,943 of OZ219914.1, forward strand.
CTCACCAAGGCGATGATGGATAGCCGGCCTGAGAGGGTGAACGGTCACACTGGGACTGAGACACGGCCCAGACTCCTACGGGAGGCAGCAGCTAAGAATAGTCCGCAATGGGGGAAACCCTGACGGTGCGACGCCGCGTGGGTGATGAAGGCCTGACGGTTGTAAAGCCCTTTTCTCAGCGAAGAATAAGGTGAGGAGTGGAACGCCTCATCGATGACGTTAGTTGAGGAAGAAGCCCCGGCCAATTACGTGCCAGCAGCCGCGGTAACACGTAAGGGGCAAGCGTTGTTCGGAATTATTGGGCGTAAAGGGCGCGTAGGCGGTGCAGCAAGCTTGGTGTAAAAGGCTCGGGCTCAACCCGAGGAATGCGCTGGGAACTGCTGCGCTAGAGTCTTGGAGGGGAAGCTGGAACTCCTGGTGGAGGGGTGAAATCTGTAGATATCAGGAAGAACACCGGTAGCGAAGGCGAGCTTCTGGCCAAAGACTGACGCTGAGGCGCGAAAGCGTGGGGAGCGAACAGGATTAGATACCCTGGTAGTCCACGCCGTAAACGATGTGCACTAGGCGTAGGGTGCGTTGAGTGCTCTGTGCCGGAGCTAACGCGTTAAGTGCACCGCCTGGGGAGTATGCCCGCAAGGGTGAAACTCAAAGGAATTGACGGGGGCCCGCACAAGCGGTGGAGCATGTGGTTTAATTCGATGATACGCGAGAAACCTTACCAGGGCTTGACATGTGCACGGAGGTCCATGAGAGTGGGTTGTCCTTCGGGACGTGCACACAGGTATTGCATGGCCGTCGTCAGCTCGTGTCGTGAGATGTTGGGTTAAGTCCCGCAACGAGCGCAACCCTTACCGTCTGTTGCCATCAGGTAATGCTGGGGACTCGGACGGAACTGCCGGTGACAAACCGGAGGAAGGTGGGGACGAGGTCAGGTCATCATGATCCTTACGTCCTGGGCTACACACGTGCTACAATGGTCGGTACAGAGCGTAGCGATACGGCGACGTTGAGCAAATCGCTGAAAGCCGGCCTTGGTTCGGATTGGAGTCTGAAACTCGACTCCATGAAGATGGAATCGCTAGTAATCGCGCATCAGCATGGCGCGGTGAATACGTTCCCGGGCCTTGTACACACCGCCCGTCATACCACCCGAGTTGGGGGTACCCGAAGTCGTTTGCCTAACCGCAAGGACGGCGGCGCCGAAGGTATGCCTGGTAAGGGGGGTAAAGTCGTAACAAGGTAGCCGTACCGGAAGGTGCGGCTGGATCACCTCCTTTTCAAGAGTTCTCTGTCGGCTCCGGCCTGCGACAGGCCGGTCCGGCAAGCAGGTGACGTTTCGCCTGCACGCGGCCCCGCTCTTCCCAATCCCTTTCGTTGTCACAGAAGCGCTCGGGCTTTGAGTCGAGACAGGAGGGCGACGCGCGCCGCAGGACCCTGCGAGAGGACTGCGGCGTTTCCGAGCGTCGATCGCCCGTTCCGATCGCCGGGGGTATAGCTCAGGTGGCTAGAGCGATGGCTTTGCAAGCCATAGGTCTGGGGTTCGAGTCCCCATACCTCCACAGTTGCCAGGTCGGACGGTTCCGGCTCAGGCTGGCGTCCCACCGACTGGGTTCCCGGCCAGGCGTCTCGACGCCAGCCCGCTGATTGTGCTGAAATGATACAGGCGTTGAGCGGCGTTACGTTCACGCCCTTGTGACGACGGGTCTTTGACATCGGTGCGCGGGTTTCGCGCCTGCGCACCTCCGAGGCCGCGACCGATCTGACGGGGTCTTTTACGGACGGCATCGGACACAGGGAAGGGGAGATGGGTGATATGGCAAGCGGGCAAGGGTCTACGGCGGATGCCTTGGAGCTACTCGGCGAGGAAGGCCGTGGTAAGCTGCGATAAGCCACGAGTAGGAGCAAACATCCTGAGATTCGTGGATGGCCGAATGGGGTAACCCGTAGAGCTGTCAAACGCTCTACATTGCGGCCCGTAGGGGTCGCGAGGCGATACCGGGGGAACTGAACCATCTAAGTACCCCGAGGAGAAGACATCAACCGAGATTCCCTTAGTAGCGGCGAGCGAACGGGGAACAGCCCAAACCGTGCCGACGTGATAGGCTTACACCGTTGTCGGCACGGGGTTGCAGGACGCCAGCGAGGGAGGTTGTAAGGCCACCCTGCGACGTGATCATCGGATAGTGGAACGCTTCTGGGAAGGGCGGCCAGAGCGGGTGAAAGCCCCGTACACGAAATCCGATCGAGCGTCGTTGTTGGCGCACCTGAGTACGGCGGGACACGTGAAACCCTGCCGGAATCTGGGAGGACCACCTTCCAAGGCTAAATACGAGGTGGCTACCGATAGCGAACAAGTACCGTGAGGGAAAGGTGAAAAGAACCCCGAGAGGGGAGTGAAATAGAACCTGAAACCGTAGACCTACAAGCGGTCAGAGCCTTGCTTCATGCAGGGTGATGGCGTGCCTTTTGCAGAATGAACCGGCGAGTTATGGTATGCAGCGAGGTTAAGGCATTGGAGTGCCGGAGCCGCAGGGAAACCAAGTCTGATAAGGGCGCATTAGTTGCATGCTGTAGACCCGAAACCGAGCGATCTATCCATGGCCAGGCTGAAGCGCTGGTAACACAGCGTGGAGGGCCGAACGGTAGTCTGTTGAAAAAGGCACCGATGAGCTGTGGATCGGAGTGAAAGGCTAAACAAGCTCGGAGATAGCTGGTACTCCCCGAAATAGCTTTAGGGTTAGCCTCGCCTTAGTGTCGCGGAGGTAGAGCACTGGATGGATTCGGGCCCTTCACCGGGTACCTACCCCAACCAAACTCCGAATGCCGTGACATGATGGGCGGGAGTGAGACTGCGGGCGATAAGGTTCGTGGTCGAGAGGGAAACAGCCCAGACCGTTGACTAAGGTCCCCAAGCGCGAGCTAAGTGGTAAAGGAAGTGCAGGTGCGAAGACAGCCAGGAGGTTGGCTTAGAAGCAGCCATCCCTTGAAAGAGTGCGTAACAGCTCACTGGTCAAGTTCTTGTGCGCCGACAATGTAACGGGGCTCAAGTTCGCCACCGAAGTCACGGGTTCGCCGAAGCGCGCTTGCGCGCATACGGCGAGCGGTAGGGGAGCGTTCTGGCAGCTGATGAAGGTGCTCCGTGAGGAGCGCTGGAGGCGACAGAAGTGAGAATGCCGGTATGAGTAACGAAAAGACGGGTGAAAAACCCGTCCGCCGAAAGCCTAAGGTTTCCTGGGTAAAGTTAATCTGCCCAGGGTTAGTCGGCCCCTAAGGCGAGGCCGAGAGGCGTAGCCGATGGGAAACGGGTTCATATTCCCGTACCTCTGGCAGGAGATGCCGACAGGGATGACGCGTCGGAGGACGTGCAGCCGGGCGATGGTAGTCCCGGTCCAAACGGTGAGGACAATGAAGCGGGGAGGCAAATCCCCCCGCCGAGTTCGAGCCGCCAAGGCGAGCTGAAGCCTTCGGGCTGACGTGAAGTGCATAGAGGCTGGCGCCGAGAAATAGTCTCTAAGGGGTGCCTGCCAGGGACCGTACCGTAAACCGACACAGGTAGGCGGGAAGAGTATTCTAAGGCGCTCGAGAGAACCCGCGTTAAGGAACTCGGCAAAATGCACACGTAACTTCGGGAGAAGTGTGGCCTCGGGTGGAGAGTCGATCTTCGGATTGGTGATTCACGTGAGGTTGCAGAGAAATGGCCCAGGCGACTGTTTACCAAAAACACAGGTCTCTGCTAATCGGTAACGAGATGTATAGGGACTGACACCTGCCCGGTGCTGGAAGGTTAAGAGGAGGGGTGAGAGCTCCGAATCGAAGCCCCAGTAAACGGCGGCCGTAACTATAACGGTCCTAAGGTAGCGAAATTCCTTGTCGGGTAAGTTCCGACCTGCACGAATGGTGTAACGATCTGGGCGCTGTCTCGACGCGGGACTCGGTGAAATTGTAGTATCGGTGAAGATGCCGATTACCCATGGTTAGACGGTAAGACCCCGGAACCTTGACTGCAGCTTGACATTGGTACTTGATCTGCGACGTGTAGGATAGGTGGGAGGCTTTGAAATCTGGTCGTCAGGCTGGATGGAGCCGTTGTTGAAATACCACCCTTCGTCGATTAGGTATCTAACGCGTGGACCTGAAGCGGTTGCGCGGACCGTGTCTGGTGGGCGGTTTGACTGGGGCGGTTACCTCCTAAAGAGTAACGGAGGTGCGCAAAGGTCACCTCGCGCTGGTTGGAAATCAGCGTACGAGTGCAAAGGCAAAAGGTGGCTTGACTGCGAGACCTACAAGTCGAGCAGGTGCGAAAGCAGGTCTTAGTGATCTGGCGGTTGTGCGTGGAAGCGCCGTCACTAAACGGATAAAAGGTACTCCGGGGATAACAGGCTAATAGTGCCCAAGCGTCCACAGCGACGGCACTGTTTGGCACCTCGATGTCGGCTCATCGCATCCTGGGGCTGAAGCAGGTCCCAAGGGTTTGGCTGTTCGCCAATTAAAGCGGTACGTGAGCTGGGTTCAGAACGTCGTGAGACAGTTCGGTCCCTATCTTCCATGGGCGTTGGTTGCTTGAGAGGAGCTGCTCCTAGTACGAGAGGACCGGAGTGGACGAACCGCTGGTGTACCAGTTATCCCGCCAGGGGTAAGTGCTGGGTAGCCATGTTCGGAAGGGATAACCGCTGAAAGCATCTAAGCGGGAAGCCCACCTCGAGATGAGGCAACCCGTTCTGCGCTTCGGCGCAGAACTGAAGGTACCAGACAGAAGATCTGGTCGATAGGCTGGAAGTGTAAGCACAGTAATGTGTTCAGCTGACCAGTACTAATTTACCGTTAGGCTTGTCCATATCACCTTTCTACCCTTCTCTGTCCGTTGCTGAACCGTGCCCCTCGGTGTGGTGCGCGGTCTCAGGCCCACCGATTACGTACGTGTGTGCCTGGTGACCATAGCGGAGGGGTCCCACCCGTTCCCATCCCGAACACGGAAGTTAAGCCCTCCAGCGCCGATGGTACTGTCCGATCAGGGCGGGAGAGTAGGTCGTCGCCAGGCTTTTTTGTGCCCTCTCATCCGCTCAGAACGTGCCCATCGGTCCGGGGAGGTGACGCGCCCCGTGGGTTCGCGTGTAGTATGACCGTGCTTGATAGATCTGGGCCCGTTGTACGGCGACGCGGATGTGGCGTTCGTGCTGCAGGCGGTTGCGCCTGCGCACGCCGTGCGGGGCCGCCTTGGGGACGCGTTCCGCGACGATCGGGAGATCCGGGAAGGCATGCTGGTGTCCGACCTGCTTGCGGACGCGGTCATGCAGACGGAGGAGCCGCTGCTCCGGGTCTCGCCGATGCTGTTCTTCTCGGTGCTGGTTGCGCGGGTCCGGCGCGACTTGAGGACACATCGGTTCACGGTCGAGGCGTCGGGCCGGCACGCGGCGGTGGTGTTCGATGCCGGGGCCGCGCTCGCGCTGCTGTGCAAACCGCACGTGTTCGACTACCTGGTGCTCCTGCTCGTTTCGTTCGTCCAGGTGCGCACGGTCACCCTTGCGGTGGCCGACGATCGTGGCCGCGCGCGGATGCGGCGCTTCGACACGCTGGACCTGGACAGCATGATCCGGGCGGCGGCGCTGGCGGCCGAGCCGGAGCGGTTCGCGGCGTACCAGCGCGTCGCGGATCTGTGCCTGTTCACGATCGGAATTGCTCCGGAGCGGATACGGGCGCAGAGAGGCCGCAGCCCCGCGTTGGTACGCGCCGAGTGGATCGAGCACGGATCGCGCTTCTATCGTCTGGCATCCCGCCACCAGACCGCCCACGAGTTGCAGATGGAGAGCGTCCTGGCGGAGCTCGGCTCCAACTTCAACCTGGCGGCGAAGCCGCTCAACGTGCTGTCCGACCGCTACCTGTGGCACGGCGACCGGCGCATGCCGTTCGTTCCGTAGATCGTGCTGAGATGACCCTGCTCGCGATCTACATGGCGTTCACGCTGGTTTTCTCATTTCTCTGCTCGGTGCTGGAAGCCGTCATTCTGAGTGTGCCGTCCAGTTTCGTGGCCGTGTTGCAGCGCGCCGGACGTCGTACTGGACGCCTGCTCCATCGGTTGAAGGACGACATCGACCGGCCTCTCGCGGCGATTCTCACATTGAACACCATCGCCAACACTGCGGGCGCAGCGCTCGTCGGCAATCAGGCGCGGGCCGTTTTCGACAGCACGCGGGTCGGGATCACTACGGGAGTGCTGGTCTTCCTCGTACTGATCTTCTCGGAGATCATCCCCAAGACGCTCGGCGCTACCTACTGGCGTCGCTTGGCGACGCCGGCGGTGTGGATGATCCAGGGGTTGATCGTCGCCATGTTTCCGATGGTGATGTTGGCCAACCGCATCGCCGCGCTGATCGCTCCCGGCCGGTCCGCCGCCCAGATCAGCCGGAGCGAGATCCATGCCATCGCGAACCTCGGCCACAGGCAGGGCGTTATCGACGAGGACGAGTCGCGCATCATCGAGAGCGTGATGAAGTTCGCAACTCTGGCGGTCAAGGACGTCATGACTCCGCGCCCGGTCGTCGTCGCGCTGGACGAGTCTCAGACGCTTGCACAGGCAGCGAGTGCCGACCTGCGCCCGTCGCGGATACCGATCTACCGGGACAGCATCGACTCCGTCACCGGGTATGTCCTCAGCTACGAGTTGCTGCTCGGCGTCGCACGGGGGGAGGGTGATCACACCCTGGCGTCCCTACGCAGGGACATTCTTCCGCTGCCGGACACGGTGTCCCTGCGCGAAGCCTTCTCCAAGATGCTCGGCGGCAATGAGCACATCGCGCTGATCGTGGACCAATACGGGGGGACAGCCGGTGTCGCCACCGCGGAAGACATCGTCGAGACACTGCTGGGACTGGAGATCGTGGATGAGACCGATCGCGCGACCGACATGCAGGAGTTGGCGCGCCGCCTCTGGGCCAGGCGTGTCCAGCGACGCGGCCTTGCGGTCGAGGGGGGAGCGTCCGCGGCGCCGGTCGATGAGCCCGCCGCGGCGCAGGGCGATGATCCCGGGGAGACGGAGGTGGAGCCGGTCGACAGACAGGAGCCGGGGAGCCCGGGGCTTTGAACGGCAAAGAACTTGATACAAGCCTCAATCGGTGGCACACTGCGTCGTGATGACAACGCCGATTGAGATGGAACGGCACGCGGCGGACGAGCTGCGTTTCATCCGAACGACGATGGAGCGCGCGGTCCGCTTCGACGCGGTTCCCGGTGTCGGGATGATCCTGATGGGGACCGGCGCGGTCGTCGCCTACGGCGCCACCCGGCTCGCTCCGGACCTGTGGCTGGCGATCTGGCTTGCCACCGCCATCGCGGCGTTCGTTACCGGCGTGACGGCGATGGCGCTGAAGGCGCGCCGCGGCGGACTGTCGCTCTGGTCGCGCCCGGCGCAGTCGTTCGTCCTCACCTTCATGCCGCCGTTGGCCGTCGGCGCGCTGCTCACCGGGGCTCTCGACGCGGCCGGCGCACGGGACCTGATGCCGGGCTTATGGCTCAGCCTGTACGGCATCGCCGCCATCACCGGCGGAGCATTCTCCGTGCGAAGCGTTTCGGTGATGGGGACGGGTTTTCTGGCGCTTGGCGCTGCCGGCCTTCTGTACCCGCCGGCCGGTCCGGCGCTGATGGTGTGCGGCTTCGGCGTGCTGCACGTGGCGTTCGGCGCCCACGTCGCGCTTCGACATGGCGGCTGACCGTGTCACGGCGCCCGGCAGCGTCACGGCGCCGGCCCACGCCGCCCGGCCGCTTGACCTTGCGCAGGGGCTGGCCGCAACCGCGCGGACGTTCGACACCGTGGTGCACGAACGTACCCGGCTGGCGATCCTCAGCGCCCTGTCCGCTGTGGGCTCCATGAGCTTTCGGGAGTTGAAGTCACTGCTCGGCGTCACCGACGGCAACCTCAGCGTGCATGCTCGCAAACTGGAGAACGCCGGGTACATCGCAGTTCGCAAGGGGTTCCGCGGGCGCCAGCCTCGAACCACGTTCGCGTTGACGCCGGAAGGTCGCCAGGCGCTCGAGGGTTACGTCCGGCACATGGAGGCGCTGATCTCGGCGATCGGCCGGATCGGCCTTGGGCTCGCCGATGGGCCGGACGCGGGCGCCGGAGGCGGCTCGGCCGGGTACCCGTTGCCTGCCGGCGCGGTGGGACGATCGTGATGCCGGGCCGCCACAACGGGACGGACAACGGTTTCGGGCATGTCAACGGCGACGGGCTAGCCTCCAACGGCGCCGGGGGTGACGGGGGGGGTGGCCCAAGGCACGTGGGGATCATCATGGATGGGAACGGGCGCTGGGCGCAGGCTCGATCCCTGTCCCGTTACGACGGGTACCGGGCAGGCACCGATGCGGTGCGCGAGACCGTGGAGTCCGCTACCGATCTGGGCATAGACGCGCTGACCCTGTACGCATTCTCCTCGGACAACTGGCGCCGTCCCTCCGGCGAGGTGCAGCTTCTGTTGTCCCTGTTTCAGTGGTATCTGCAGCGAGAGACCAGCAACTGCGTCCGGCAGGGAGTGCGCGTGTCCTTCATCGGTCGCCGCGATCGCTTCCCCGCGGCGCTGCAGCGCGAGATCGAGCGCAGCGAGAGCGCGACGCGCGGCTGCGGCCGGCTGCTCCTGCGCATCGCTGCCGACTACTCGGCTCGAGACGCAATCCTGTCCGCGGCCGCCTCGCTCGCCGCCGGCGATACGCCGACACGGCCGGACTTCGCCCGCATGCTGACCGGTGGCGACGGCGAACTGGGCGAAGTCGACCTGATCGTACGGACCGGCGGCGAGCAGCGGCTGAGCGACTTTCTGCTCTGGGAAGCTGCATATGCGGAGCTGGTCTTCACGCAGACGCTGTGGCCGGACTTCACGCGGGCCGATCTGGCAGCGGCACTGGACGAATTTCGCAGGAGGGAGCGCCGATTCGGCGGTATCGGCCGTGTGGGGCACGCGCCCTCGGGTCGACGAAACCCGGATCAAGCGTTACGGTGGCAGCCAACAGAGCATCAAGGGAGTGAGCTGGTCGCCGACGCGAGCCAGCCGCCCCAAGAGTGAGGTATTCCATGCCATACGACCCCGTGCTGGTGCAGCCCATGCGTGACGAGCTCGCGAGCATCGGCGTCACCGAGCTGACGGACCCTGAGGACGTGGACCGTTTCATGGGCGACACGGAGGGAACCGCGTTCCTGGTGGTGAACTCGGTGTGCGGATGCGCCGCCGGCAGCGCCCGGCCGGCGGTGGCGCTGGCGCTGCAGCAGGATCCCAGGCCGCAGCGTGTCGCGACCGTGTTCGCGGGACAGGATCTGGAGGCGACCGAGCGGGCGCGCAGTTACTTCGCCGACTATCCGCCTTCGAGCCCTTCGTTCGCGCTGTTTCGTGACGGCGAGCTCGTGCACGTGTTTCCCCGTCATCGCATCGAGGGACGCGACCCGCAGTCCATCGCTTCCGATCTGAGGGAGGTGTTCGACCGTCATTGTGACTGAGCGGTACGAGCCTCCTGCACGGCGTAGAGGACACTCCGGTGACTGAGCGGCGGTCGTTCGCGGCACCCGAGCACCGGCACCTCGGCGAGCTGCACGGGATCACCGTCGTGGTCGACACCGATGGACCGGTGTACGTGGGGCGCTTCTTCGAAGAACGCGACGGTGCGCTGCTGCTGTTGGACGCGGCATCGCACGAGGAAGGCGCCGGCGGTGTCACGAAAGCCGCCTATCTGTCCCGAGCGGCCGAGTACGGAGTCTGGAAGCAGTACCCCAGCGTGTCCGTGCCGCGATCCCGCGTGACTTCGGTGTGTCCCCTGGCGGACGTCGCAACACCGTGACCGGCCCCCGCATCCGCGCCTTCGCTTGAACCGATCCGTGGCTGGCCCTACCTTGGGGTGCGGTTTCATGGGTTCGATCACTCGACGGAGGCCTGTCTTCCTCGCGATCGCGCTCACGGGGCTCGTGTCGCTCGCCGGCTGCGACCGAGAGGTGGAGATCCGAACCTATCGGGAGGTGACGCTGGCGCCGACGCCGGTCGGCGCGCTGTTCGATTCGACCGGTAGCCTGAGCGGCTCGGTCCCGGGCAGCAGCAGCGGGAACGGGAACTGGCGCTGGGTGACTCCCGCCGGCTGGAACGAGATGCCGGGGGACGGGCTGCGAGTGGCCCGTTTCGGGCTGCCGGGCGGGGGTGAGAGTACCCTGGTGGTGCTGGCAGGTGACGCCGGCGGCGCGGAAGCGAACGTCCGGCGCTGGCTTGCGCAACTCGGCCTGGACCTGCCTCCCGAGCGGGTCCGCTCGCTCCTCGACGACGCGGCCTCCGTGCGGGGTGACCTCGACTTCACGCTGTTCGACTTTACGCCGCTGGTCGCCGGCCGCGACGCGACGGCATTCCTCGCGGCGATCGCGCCCGTGGGAGGGCAGACGATGTTCGTCAAGGCCGAGGCGCCGGCAGGCGTGTTGGGCGCGCAGCGCGCAGCGTTCATCGAGTTGCTGAACTCCCTCGGGCCGGAGTCCTCCACGAGCGGGTACGGAGGATAGCGGCGGTGCTGGCTCACGCGATCAGGCGCAGTCCGCTGCTCAGGGCCGCGATAGACCTCCGCGTCACCGTGATCTCCCTGGCGCTGCTGTTCCTGCTGACCCTGCTCGGCACCTTCCATCAGGTGTCGCACGGCCTGTACGACGCCCAGCAGCGCTATTTCGGAGCCTGGATCACGCTGGTCGGCGGCATCGTGCCGCTGCCCGGTGCTCAGCTCGTGTTGTGGGTCCTGTTCGTCAACCTGGTGGCGGTGACGGCCGTCCGATTCGTCTACCGGTGGTCGCGCGTGGGCATCCTGATCACCCATCTCGGCATGTTCGTGATGTTCTTCGGGATGTTCTTCACATCCTACTTCGCGCAGGAGTCCTTCCTGCGGCTGCAGGAGGGAGAGTGGCGCAACACCAGCGAGGACTACCACGAGTGGGAGGTGGCCGCCTGGCGCGAGGGGGCGGAGAGCCGGGACGTCAGCGCGGTCGATCTGCGGCGGCTGGAAGCCGGGGACCAGGTGGCCCTGCCGGCGCTCGGCCTGACCATGCTGGTCGAGGAGAACCACGCGAGCGCGGATGCATACCTGCCGGCGGAGGGGCAGAGCAGCCCGTTCCTGAACGCCCGCGGCATCGCCGAGTTGCGGCCGCGGCGGCGCTCGGTCCGACCGGAGGAAAACCAGCCGGGGGCCATCTTCCACGTCAGCAGAGGCTCGGAACGCGCCTCGCTCGCGCTGTGGGCTCTCGACCCTGCGCCGACCGGCGTGACGCTGGACGGCACGCGGTACTCGTTTTCCCTGCGCCGCACGCGTTACGAGTTGCCGGCCCTCATCGGCCTGCAGGACTTCCGGGCCGAATTCCATCCGGGCACCGACACCCCGCGTTCGTTCGAGAGCGACGTGATCGTCGAGGCACCCGGCACGCGACGGCCGGTGCTCATCTCGATGAACAAGCCGCTCCGGTTCGGCGGATTCACGTTCTATCAGGCTTCCTACGAGTTCGACGCGACCGGCGCCGCCTACTCGACCCTGGCGGTGGTGGAGAATCGCGGCCGCATCGTGCCGTACGTGGCCACCGCCGTGATCAGCATCGGCCTGATCGTGCACTTCGTCCAGACCCTGGTGCGACCCGGCCGCCGGCGCCGCACCGCGGAACCGGAGTCGTCATGAGCGCCGGCGCAGCCCCGCTGATCGGATCCGCCTCCGGCATGACCCGTTCGACCCGCGTTCTCCTGCTCTGCCTGCTGGCGGTGCTCGGACTGCTTGCGGTATCGATGATCGGGCGCTTCGGGCGCGGCGACCGCTCCACCGGGTACGTGCCTCCCGAGCCCTGGCTTGCCAGCGCAGAGGCGCTCCGGCCGCTGCTGGTGATCGAGGACGGGCGTCCCAAGCCGCTCGACAGCTACGCGCGCAACACGCTGCTGCGATACTCCGGCCGCGAGCGCTACGCGGGCCAGTCCGCGATCGACTGGTTGGCGCGCGTGCTGCTCGCGCCACAGGAGACCTATCGCGACGAGGTGTTCCTGGTCGACAACCCGGAGGTGCTGGAGGCGATCGGCGTGACGTCGCGTGGCCGCGCCCGCTACAGCTTCGAGGAACTGCGGGCCGGGGGGCTGGAGCTCGAGGATCTGGCCGCCCTGGCGTCGGAATTGCCCGCCGAGGAGCGCAGCCCCGTGCAGCGCGAGCTTATCCGCGTCTGGAACAACCTGGTCGAGTTCTCCGGGCTGCTCGCCGCGTTCGGCTTCACCTATCCGGACGAACAGGCGTTCTTCGTCGATTCGGACCAGGCGGCGGAAATCCTGCAGTTGCCCGGCCCCGGCCCGTACAGTTACCTGGACCTGGCGCTCCGTCGGCCGCTTCTGGAGGAACGCGCCGCTGCCGCCATCGACCAGCACGGCCGCTCCGGAACGCTCGACGCCACCGACGCGACCCTGTTGCGGCTGGTGCAGAACGTCCGCCTCTGGGACCAGGCGTACGGCACGTTGCCACTGCCGCTGATCCCGATGATGACGCCGGAGGGCGAACGCTGGCTGAGCCCGTGGCAGGCTCTCCGGCAGCCGCAGACCACGCCGCACGTCGCCGAGGAGCTCACCGCGCTCAGGGACCTGCAGGTTGCCTATGTCGAGGAGCGGCAGACGCGCTTCGACCTGGCGGCGCAGACCTTCGTACGCGTCCAGGAGGAGCGGCTCGGGACCGCGATGGTGCTGCCCCAGCCCGCACTGGAGCTGTTCTACCGGAAGGTGGATCCCCTCTCCTACACGCGCTGGGCCTACCTGCTGGGCATGGCGCTGGCGCTCCTGGCCATGTTGGTCTCCCGCCCGATGGCGGAGCGGGCGAGCGTCGGTGCCCTGGCGCTGGGATTCCTCATCCACACCGGCGGCATCCTGCTGCGCATGATCATCAGCGGCAGGCCGCCGGTCACCACGTTGTACGAGACGTTCGTGTTCGTGTCCTGGGGAGCGGCCGGAGCGGGTCTGTTCCTGCGCTACCGGGGCAATCGCGTGGGTGCCGTCAGCGGGATGGCGATCGGCTTCCTGCTGTTGTGGATCTCCGGCAGGTTCGCCGCCGAGGGCGACACGCTGCGGCAGCTCCAGGCGGTGCTGGATACCAACTTCTGGCTGTCCACCCACGTGGTGGTGATCACGCTCGGATACTGCGCCTGCGTCTTCGCGGGGTTCGTCGGCCACGTCTACCTGTTCCAGTACGTCGAGGCGCGCGGCGACCGCTCGCGCCTGCGCCAGACCTACCGGCTGCTGTTCGGAGCGCTGGCGTTCGGGCTGATCCTGTCGTTCGCGGGCACCATGCTCGGCGGCATCTGGGCCGACCAGTCGTGGGGGCGTTTCTGGGGATGGGACCCCAAGGAGAACGGCGCGCTGATGATCGTGCTCTGGTGCGCGATCCTGTTCCACGCCCGGCTGGGCAAGATGATCGGCGAGTACGGCATGGCGGTTGGGTCCGTGATCGGCATCATGGTGGTGATGCTCGCCTGGTTCGGCATCAACGAGCTCGGCGTGGGCCTGCATTCCTACGGGTTCACCGAGGGGGTGCTCTCCGGCCTGCTCATCTATGGCGCGATCGAGGTGGTGTTCCTGACGGCGATCGCGTTGCTGGTGCGCCGTAGGGAACAGCGCCCGTCCGGCGCGGCCGACCGGAGGCCGGAGACGCCGACCGTCCAGCGGGGATGAGCCGGACTTCGACCAGGGAGCGCTCGCCGGAACGCCGCATGACGTTCCTGGAGCACGCCGACGAGCTGCGCCGCCGCCTGCTCGTGTCCGTGATCGCCGCGTTGGTGGCTGCCGGAGTCTGCTACGGGTTTTACGAGTGGATCCTGAACCTGCTGCTCGCCCCGCTGGCGCCGGTGCAGGAGCGGCTGGGCGGGGAGCAGCACCTGTTCGCGACCTCGCTGTTCGAGGGCTTTCTGGTCCGGATGAAGGTGGCGCTGCTGGCGGGAGTGATCGCGTCGCTGCCCGTTCACGCTTACAATGGGATCAGATTCGTGTTCCCCGCCCTGCAGCGCAAGGAGCGGCGGGTGATCGCGGGCGCGCTCTGGGCCAGCATGGTGCTGGTCTGCGCCGGGTTCCTGTACGGCTACTACGAGGTGGTCCCGCTGTCGGTGGAATTCCTGACCGGACCGGGGTTCGTCCCCGAGCGGGTGGGGTTCGTGCTGAGCTACGACCGCAACGTGTTCTACCTGCTGCAGCTCCTGCTGGTGTTCGCGCTCATGTTCCAGATGCCGGTGGTGCTGCTGCTGTTGCTGCGCGCCGGCGTGGTGACCCGCCGCGCGCTGCTGCGCGTGAGCAGGTTCGCGATCGTCGGGATCTTCGGGGTCGCGGCCCTGGTCACACCCCCGGACATCGTGTCGCAGATCAGTCTGGCGCTTCCGATGGTGGCGATGTTCTTCCTGACCATCCTGATCGCCCGTATCTTCCGTTTGGGAGAGGACTGATGTTCGGCCTGGGGCTCTGGGAGATCGGCATCATCGCGCTGGTGGTCGTGCTGTTCGTGAAGCCCAGCGAGCTGCCGCGCGCGGCGCGGACCGTCGGACGAGTCGTGCGGCGGATCCAGACCGCGTCCGCGCGCGCCAAGGCGGAAATGCGCCAGCTCGGGGCGGCCCTGGAACGGGCGGACCGGGAGCGCACCGATAGCACGCCGCCGGATGACGCGATACACCCCATGCAGACCCGGCCGGCGGAGGAAGACGCGGACGCGGGACAGGGGTATATTGACAAGGCCTCGTCCGGGGACGCGGTAGAGAGGTAGCAAGCATGCTTGGTCATCCGGAGATACTCATCGTCGGCGTGATCGTCCTGGTGCTGTTCGGCGCCTCGGCGATCCCGCGGTTCGCGCGCTCGATCGGCCGCGCCAAGGCGGAGTTCGAGAAGGGCCTGACCGCCGGGCAGAAGGACGCCGACGGCGCCGAAGGCGACCGCAAGGCGTTGCAGGACACGGCGGAGTCCGACGGCCGTGCGAAGTAGCGGCAGGGCGAAATAGCGGCAGGGCGAAGTAGCCGGACTTCAGGCGCCGAGCAGCGCCCCCACCCGATCCAGCAGGCGGTGCGCCGCCTGCTCCTTGGACAACTCCGGCAGAGGCTCCTCGCGGCCGGTCCGATCGATCAGCGTCAGCGCCACGCGGGCCGCGCCGAACGGCCGCCGGTCGGAACCGACCGCGTTGGCGGCAATCAGGTCCAGCCGCTTCGTCGCAAGCTTGCGGCGTGCTCCCTCCAGCAGCCGCTCGGTTTCGGCCGCGAAGCCGACCACCACCGGAGGCCGCTGCCAGCCGTCGCCGCCGGCCGCCACCGCGGCCAGTATGTCGTCGGTCGGCTCCAGCTCGATCGTCAACCCCGGCCGTCCCGCCTTCTTGATCTTGGCATCCGCGGGCGCCGCGGGACGGTAGTCGGCGACCGCTGCCGACATGATCAGCGCATCCCGGCCCGGCAGCGACTCCCTGACGGCGCGCGCCATGCCGGCGGCGCTCTCGACGTCGACCGGCACGATGCCGGGCTCCGGTTCGGCGGCGGCCGTGGTGACCAGGGTGATCTCGGCGCCGCGGTCGCGGGCGGCCACCGCCAGCGCGCGGCCCATCAGACCGGACGAGCGGTTGGTCAGCGTCCGCACCGGGTCCACCGCCTCGCGCGTGCCGCCGGCGGTGATCAACAGGGAGCGGCCGGCCAGGTCGCCGCGTGCGCCCAACGCGTGGCGGACGTGCCGGGCGATCGACGCGGGTTCGGCCATCCGGCCGACTCCGTGCGCGCCGGAGGCCAGCCGCCCGGTCTCAGGCGGAACGATGACCATCCCGTCGGCGGCAAGTTGCTCGACGTTGCGCCGAGTGGGCGGCTTCTCCCACATGGTGCTCTCCATGGCCGGCGCGATCAGCACCGGCGCCGGGCTGGCCAACACGGTCGCCGCCACCACGTCGTCGGCCGCGCCGCCGGCCAGGCGCGCCATGGTGTTGGCGGACGCCGGAGCCACGACCACCAGATCGTGTGCGGTCGCAAGCTCGACGTGCTGCACGCCCGCGTGCCCGGGATCGAACAGGTCGGTGACCACCGACTCGGCGGTGATCGCCTGAAAGGTGAGGGGCTGGATGAACCTCCGCGCTCCCGCCGACATGACCACGCGCACTCGGATGCCGAGCTGCACCAACTCGCTGGCCAGGGCAGCCGCCTTGTAGGCCGCGATGCCGCCGGTGACGCACACCAGCACCGACCGGCCGGCGAAGGGATTTCGCAATCCGTCGTTCATGGCGTCCTCGCCGTCGCTCACGTCTTCCTCTCCGTCCTGGTGTTGCCCGTCCTGGTGGTGCCCATGTTCGCATTCCACGTCAGGCGCAGCCCCTTCAGCGTGATCCACGGATCGACCGCGTCGATCACCCGTGTCAGCGGCGCGATGGTGTCGGCCAGCCCGCCGGTCGCCAGCACGTAGGCGCTGCCGCCGAGCTCGGCCCGGAAGCGCGCCACCATGCCCTCCACCAGGCCCACGTAGCCGTAGATCAGCCCGGACTGCACCGCGTGCGTGGTGTTGGTGCCGATCGCGTGAGGCGGCGCCACCAGCTCGATGCGCCCCAGCTTGGCGGCGCGCTCCGCGAGCGCGTCCGCGGCGATCTCGATGCCGGGGGCGATGGCCCCGCCCAGGTACTGGCCGGACGCGTCGATCGCGTCGAAGGTGGTTCCCGTGCCGAAGTCCACCACGCAGATCGGGCCGCCGTGCTCGGCGAACGCCGCCGCGGCGTCGACGATGCGGTCGGCGCCCACGTCCCGCAGGCTGTCGTAGCGGACGCGCACGCCGGTCCTGACGCCGACGCCGACGATGAGCGGCTCCAGTCCCAGCCGGCTGCGGCACAGCGTGGCGAACACTCCCTGCACCGCCGGCACGGAGCTGGCGATCGCGACCGCGTCGATCGCCTCCTCGGTCAGCCCCTCCAACTGCAGGAGCTGCCGGAGCAGCACGGCGTACTCATCGGCCTGCGCGTTGGCGCGGGTCGACAGCCGCCACGTGGCGGCGGGAGCGGCGTGCTCGGCTGCGTCGGGGGGAAAGGTGCCGAGCACGATGTTGGTGTTGCCGATGTCCATGCAGAGCAGCATCAGCTCACCGGCTCCAGCGGCACGTTGTCGATCAGCCGCACCTCGCCTACCCGGGCGGCGATCGACGCCACCGCCGGGCGTGCGACGGTGTCCAGTTCCGCCATCGTGTCCGGATCTGCGACGCTCGCGTACTCCATGTCGACGCTGCCGCGGAGCCGGTCGCGGAGCACCGCGCGCAGCGCCTCGGCATCCCGCTCGCCGGCGCCGAACCGCGCCCGGCATGCCTCCAGGGCCCGCGGGATCGCGACCGCGCGGGCGCGCTGTTCCGGGGTGAGCAACGCATTCCGCGAGCTCAGCGCCACGCCGTCATGGTCGCGGACCGTCGCACAGACGACCAGTTCGACGTCCATGTCGAGGTCGGCGACCAGGCGGCGGATCACCGCCACCTGCTGGGCGTCCTTCTGCCCGAAGTAGGCGCGCGCAGGCGTGACGATGTTCAGCAGCTTGGCCACCACCGTGCAGACCCCGCGGAAGTGCCCGGGGCGCGACGCTCCCTCCAGCCGCTCGGCCACGCGCCCCGGCACCACCGTCGTGTCGAAGCCGGGCGGATACATCGTCCGCGCGGGCGGGGCGAACACCAGCGAAGCGCCAGCCTCGCGGAACATTGCCAGATCATCGTCACGGGTGCGCGGATAGGACTCCAGATCGGCCTCTTCGGAGAATTGCGTGGGGTTGAGGAACAGCGTCCCCACCACCGTGTCACCGGCGGCGCGGGCATGCTCGACCAGCGACCGATGCCCGGCGTGCAGGGCGCCCAGCGTCGCGACCAGGCCGACCGTCGACCGACCCACGGCGCGCACGAACGAGCGCACCTGGTCGATCCGTTCGACCACCCTCATGCCGTCCTCGTGCGCAGCCCCGCGTCGCGCCGCTCGGCGGCCAGCGCATGGTCGAAGCGGGCGATCTCATCGGCCGGCATGAGATACGCGTGCTCCTTGTCCGGATAGGCGCGGGTGCGCACGTCACGGGCGTAGTCCGCGATGGCGCGGCTGATCTCCGCGCCCGCCTCGCCGTAGCGGCGCACGAAGCGGGGCGACGGACCGGAGTGGATGCCGGTCAGCTCGTGGAACACCAGCACCTGGCCGGAGCAGCCGTCGCCTGCGCCGATGCCGATCGTGGGAACGGTCAGCTCCGACGTGATGCGGCTCGCCACCGCGCGCACGACCGCCTCCAGCACGATCGAGAAGCACCCGGCGCGCTCCAGCGCCAGCGCATCGCGGTAGAGCGCGATGGCCGCCTCGGCGTCACGGCCGGTGACGATCTGCGATCCGAAGCTGACCGCCGACTGGGGGGTGAAGCCGATGTGGCCCATCAGTGTGACGCCCGCCTCCACGATGGCCCGCGCGGTCTGCGCGCGCACCGCGCCCCCTTCGATCTTGACCGCGTCGACGCCGCCCTCCTTCACGAAGCGGATGGCGTTGCGTACCGCCTCCTCGTCGGAGACCTGGTAGGAGCCGAGCGGCATGTCGCCGACCACCAGCGCGCGAGGGCGGGTGCGGGTGACCGCCCGGCAGTGGTGGAGCATCTCGTCCACGGTGACCGGCGCGGTGCTGTCGTAGCCCAGCGCGAACTCCGCCAGCGTGTCGCCGACCAGGATCAGGTCGACCCCGGCCTCGTCGGCCAGGCGGGCGCTCGCCGCGTCGTAGGCGGTGACCATCACCAGCGGCTCCCGGTCGGGGCGGGTGATGTCGGTCAGCGTGGTGCGGGACCGGTCCATGGGCATCTCCTTCGCCCAAGGCGGACCCATGTGGAGCCTCTTTCGCATCTGCCGTGCCGTCCCCACGGGGTACGGCCGGCGCGACGGCTCGCATCGGGCCGGCTGGGGCTTGCCGCCTCATCGAGGTCGGCTGCTCTGTGCCCCCAGTATAGGCGATGCGCGGGGGAGCGCAACGCCCGGATCGGACACGCCGGCGAAGGCGGCGGGTGACGGAGGGCCGCGCGCCGCTTCACGTGGTTCCTGATGAGCGGGTTCGCGCTGTCGGCGGTCGCCTGGGGAGCGCAGGAGTGGACGGCGGCCTCGTGGGATGGCCCGCTCTATGCGGCGGCGGTCGGGGTCGAGGTGCTGGCGCCGCTGCTGGCGGTGTCCGGCCTCGGTCGCTGGCCGGCGCACCCCGAGCATCTTCCGGAACGGCTGGGGCTGTTCACCATCATCGTCCTCGGCGAGGCCGTGCTCGGCGTCGTGTTGGGCGGGGTGCAGGCCGAGGCACGGCTGGCGTTCGCGATCGGCTTCTCGCTCCCGGCAGGTATCTGGTGGTTCTACTTCCGCGTGCTCGACCGGGCCGAGCTGCGGCAGCGGGTGGGCGGCGGGCAGATCCTCACCTACCTGCACCTGCCGATGACGCTGGCCGTGGTGGTCATGGCAGCCGCCGTGGAGGTGGCCCTCGCCGCCCTGAGCGCCGCGGACGGGCAGGAAGGCTCGGAGCCGGGCATGGCGGAAGCGGTCCGGAGCATGGTGCTTCCCATCCGGGCAGGCGTGCTGCACGCCGGCGGCATCGCAGGACGGACCCCCGGACCCGGCCTGACGGGGCACCGGTGTCTTGACGGACAGCATCCGCGCCGGTAGCGTGCAAGCGATGGCGAGGCGCACTCCGATCGGGATTATCGAGGGCCTTCGAGGGTCCCATGTGCGCTAGCTGATCGCGACGACGTGATCGAGGCAGGCCGTGGGCTCCCGGAGGCTCACGGCCTTTCTCGTATGGAGGAGCACGTGCCTCACCGAGCGTGAAGGGGGAGACGACGCGAAGATGATCGAGGTGATGGACACCACGCTGCGGGACGGCGAGCAGATGCGTGACGTCAGCTATACGCCGGACGAGAAACTCTCCATCGCGCAGTTCGTGCTGGAAGAGGTCTGCGTGGACCGCATCGAGATCGCCAGCGCGCAAGTAAGCGCCGGCGAGCGGGAGGGGGCGGAGACGGTCCTGCGGTGGGCCGTTTCGCACGACGCCGCCGACCGGGTCGAGATTCTGGGGTACACCGACGGAGAGGCATCCGCGCGCTGGATCGCGGATCTGGGCGGGAAGGTGATGAACGTGCTGGCGAAGGGATCGCTCAAGCACCTGACCATGCAGCTCCGCAAGACGCCCGCGCAGCACGTTGCGGACATCGACGACACGGTACGCAAGGCCCGCCGGCTCGGAGTGGCCTGCAACCTGTACCTGGAGGACTGGTCGAACGGCATGATCGACTCGCGCGACTATGTCCTGAACCTCATCGGCGGCCTTGCCGACACGCCGATCGTGCGCATCATGCTGCCGGACACGCTGGGCGTGCTGTCGCCGGCGATGGTGACCGAGATGGTGGAGGCCATCGTCAGCCGATTCCCCGATCGGCACTTCGACTTTCACGCGCACAACGACTACGGCCTGGCTACCGCCAACACGCTGGCCGCGATCGAGGCCGGGGTTGCCGGGGTCCACTGCACGGTCAACGGCATGGGCGAGCGTGCGGGCAACGCCCCGCTGGACGAGGTGGTGGTCGGCATGCACGACTTTCTGGGCCGGACCACCCGCGTCCGGGAGAGCAAGCTGGTGCAGGTGAGCGAGCGCGTGGACGTGGTGTCCGGACGCCGCGTGCCTCCGAACAAGGCGATCTCCGGCGCCAACGCCTTTACCCAGACCGCAGGCATCCACGCCGACGGGGATCGCAAGGGAGACCTGTACCAGGGTCGGCTGCTGCCCGAGCGCTTCGGGCGGGAGCGTTCCTACGCGCTCGGCAAGCTGGCCGGCAAGGCCACCCTGGAGCATCACCTGGACGCGCTCGGTATCGAGCTCAGCCGCAAGCAGCGCAACGCCGTGCTGGAGCGGATCAAGGAGCTGGCCGACCGCAAGGCGACGATCACGCAGCAGGATCTGCCCTACATCGTCGACGACGTGCTGGCGCGCCCGCACGAGCGCCACTTCGTTCTGGAGTCGGTCGTTATCGTGTCCGCGATCGGCCTGCGGTCGACGGCCACCGTCAAGCTCCGTTACACCGCTCCCGGTGGTGAGGACGCCGCGGTCCACGAGGACTCGGCGCAGGGGGACGGCGGGTACGACGCGTTCATGAAGGCCGTCGGCCTGATCACGGGCGAGATCGGCCTGACGCTGCCGGAGCTGATCGACTACGTGGTTTCCATTCCTCCGGGAGGACACTCGGATGCGATCGTGCAGTGCACGATCACGTGGCGGGGCGACGGCGATACGCTGACGACCAAAGGGGTCAATTCGGACCAGGTGCTGGCCGCCGCGGATGCGACCGAGAAGATGCTGAACGTGTGGGTCGCCCGCGTCGGCGACGACGGCGCGTCGTGAGCCGGGGGGCGGCCAAGCTGTCGGACAGGGCCAAGCTCTGGGACAAGGGCGGTCATCTTGATCCGGCCGTCGAGCGCTTCACGGTCGGCGACGACCGCATCCATGACCGGAAGCTGCTGAAGGCCGACGCGGTCGCCAGCCTCGCGCACGCCGGCATGCTCGGCGCGATCGGCATGCTTCAGGCGGCCGAGCTCGCCGCGCTGCGGGAGGCGCTGCGGGAGGCGCTTGCCGAAATCGACGCCGGCCGGTTCCGCATTCGGGATGACGAGGAGGACGGCCACTCGGCCCTGGAGCGGTTCCTGACCGGGCGGGTGGGGGAGGCCGGCAAGAAGATACACACGGGACGTTCGCGCAACGACCAGGTGATCGGTGCCCTGCGCCTGTACACGCGCGAATGGCTGCTCGACTTCCGCGCGGAAGTCGCCGGGCTGACAGGTACGCTGCTTGACTTCGCGGACGCCCACGCGCGGACGCCGATGGCCGGCCGTACCCACATGCAGCCGGCGATGCCGTCAACCGTCGGGCTGTGGGCGGCCGCGTTCGCCGAGGCCCTGATCGACGACGCGGACCTGGTCGCCTGCGCGTATCGCCGCAACGACCGCAACCCGCTCGGTGCGGCCGCCGGGTACGGTGTCCCGCTGCCGCTGGACCGCCGGAAGGTGGCCGCGTCGCTGGGCTTCCCGGGTGTCCAGAACAACGTGCTGTACGTGAACACCAGCCGCGGCGTGGTGGAGGCGCAGGTTGCGGAGGCAGCCGGCCGCGTCTGCGCCACGCTCGCGCGGCTCGCCTGGGACCTGCTTCTGTTCACGCTGCCGGAGCTCGGCTACTTCCGCCTTCCGGAGGAGCTGACCACGGGCAGCAGCATCATGCCGCAGAAGCGCAACCCGGACGTGCTGGAGCTGGTGCGGGCCAAGGCCGCGTTCGTCGACGGCCAGGCGGCGACCATCCGGGCGATCACCCAGCACCTGCCGAGCGGCTATCACCGCGATCTGCAGCAGACCAAGGGCCCGTTCCTGGACGCGCTGGAGGAGGCGGCGGGCTGCGTCACGGTGATGCGGCTGGCCGTTTCGCGGCTGGCGGTCGACGAGCGGCGGCTGCGGGACGGCTGCACGCCGGAGCTGATGGCGACCGACCGCGCCTATGAGCTGGTCGCGCGGGGCATGGCGTTCCGGGACGCGTACCGGCAGGTCGGAGTCGAGCTCCGCGAGGCCGGCGACGGCGCGTCCCTGCCGGACGGCGCGGCCCTGGCCGCCGCGCTCGCCAAGGATTATCCCGGCGCGCCCGGCAACCTGGCCCTGGATGACGCGCGCCGGGAGCTCAAGACGCTGCGCGCCGCCGTGGCCGCCGACCGTTCGGCCGTGACCCGAGCGTTGGTGCGGCTGGCCGGGCCGGCGGCGGAGCGGCTGACGGATGCCGGACGAACCGAGGCCGGCGAGGAGGGCCCCTGATGGGTGCCGAGCGGGTGCTGCTGGTCGGCTGCGAGCTGACGCGCGACGGTGACGGGTGGCCGCTGGACGCGTCGCTCGCCGAGCTGGGGCAGTTGGCGCGGACGGCCGGGCTGGCGATCGCCGGCCGGGAACGTCAGCGGTTGCCGCGGCCGAACCCGGCGACCTACATCGGCTCCGGCAAGGCGGCGCAGATCGCGGAGCTCGCCTCCAGCCTTGGCGTCGACGTGGTGCTCTTCGACGACGAGCTGGCGCCGAACCAGCAGCGCAACCTGGAGCAGATCCTCGGTGAAGAGGTCAAGGTGCTCGACCGGTCGGCGCTCATCCTGGACGTGTTCGCCTCCCACGCCCGATCCCACGAAGGCAAGATCCAGGTGGAGCTGGCGCAGCTCGAGTACCGCCTGCCGCGGCTGACCCGCATGTGGACCCACCTGGCGCGCCAGGCCGGCGGCCGTTCGGCCGGCAACGCCGGCGTCGGGGTGCGAGGCCCGGGTGAGACTCAGCTCGAGGTGGACCGACGCCGCGTGCGCCACCGCATCAGCCGGCTGCGCAAGGACCTGCAGACCATCTCCGCCGCCCGTTCCGGCCACCGTGAACGACGGCGGCGCAGCCGCGTCCCGGTGGCTGCCCTGGTCGGCTACGCCAACGCCGGCAAGAGCACGCTGATGAATGCGCTCACCGGCGCCGGGGTGCGGGCCGAGAACCGCCTGTTCGCGACCCTGGATCCGACCACGCGCCGCGTCCAGGTGAACGACGTGCCGCTGCTGCTGACCGATACGGTGGGTTTCGTGCAGAAGTTGCCCGCCAACCTGGTGGCCGCGTTCCGCGCGACGCTCGAGGAGGTGGTGGAGGCCGATCTGCTGATCCACGTGGTCGACGCACGCCACCCGATGGCGCGCGAGCAGGCGGCCGAGGTGATGCGCGTGCTGCGCGAGCTCGGCGCCGCCGACCGCCCCACGGTGACCGTGCTCAACAAGGTCGACCGGGTGGAGGACGGCATGCCGCTGCCCGACGTCATGGAGCCGGGCGAGCCGGCGCGGGCCATCCCCCTGAGCGCGCTGCACAAGCAGGGGTTCGACGAGCTGCGCGCCGCGCTGGCGCAAGCGGCGCTGGCTCGGGATGGGCGGCGGTGAGCGGCGAGCGCATCCTGGTGATCGAGGACTCCGCCTCCGTGGCTCGCGGCCTGGAGTACGGACTGGGCAAGGAGGACTTCGCGGTGCGCTGCGCCCGCGACGGCGCCGGCGGCCTGGAGTTGTTCCGGACGTGGAACCCGCGGCTTCTCATCCTGGATATCCGGCTGCCCGACATGAGCGGCTTCGACGTGTGCCGGACGATCCGGGGCGAAGGCCGGCGCGAACCGATCCTGATGCTTACCGCGCGCGACGAGGAGATGGACAAGGTGCTCGGGCTGGAGCTGGGCGCCGACGACTACGTGGTCAAGCCGTACCAGCTCCGCGAGCTCGTCTCGCGCGTGCGCGCCCTGTTGCGGCGCGCCTACGGCGAGCTGGCCGCGTCCGCCGGCAGCGAACGCATCAGCTTCGGCGACCTGGTGATCGATCCCGACCGCATGGCGGTGGAGCGCGACGGCCGCCCGGTGAACCTGACACCGACCGAGTTCCGGCTGCTGCGCTACCTGGCGGAACGGCCGGAGCGGTTGCTCAGCCGCGCGCAGATCATCGAGGCGGTGTGGGGGTACACCGCCGACATCGGCTACGATCGCACCGTCGACGTGCACGTGCGCCGGCTGCGGGAGAAGATCGAGGACGATCCGGCCGCGCCCCGTTGGATTCAGACCGTGCGCGGCTTCGGCTACCGCTTCGCGAGTGTTACGAAAACTTAATTCTGCGGAAACGGGCTCGCAATCCGCGGCTTCGATCGTTATGCCAGCTTCAATCGCATGGAGGGAATTGCGATGACATCGAGACGGACGAAGGTACTGGCGATCGCGACGGCGGCGCTGCTGGCGGCCAGCCTGCCGCTGGCCGCGCAGGAGGGCGGCGAGGCCGAGGTGCCCATGGGGGTGATCGTCACCCAGGTCGATCCCGACGGACCCGCGGCGGCCGCCGGCATCGAGCGCGGCGATCTGATCCTGGGCATCGACGGTCAGGCTCTGGCAAGCGCGCGCGACCTGGTGCAGGCGCTGGCCGACGCGGACGGCTCCGAGGTGACGCTGAGCATCCGGCACGGCGACGAGACGCGCGACCAGGTCGTGGCGATCGAGCGCATCTGGGGACGGGCGCGCATCGGGCTGGCGATCACCGGCGGTGCGGGCACCAGCGTCGACCTGCTGCCGCAACGCGGGCTGCGCATGCCGATCGCTCCCGACCGGCGTGAGCACCGATTCCGCATCGAGTCCGACAAGCCGGGAGTGGTCGTGGTGGAGGTCGTCGACGAGAGTGCGGCTGCGAACGCGGGACTGGAACCCGGCGACTGGATCACCGCCGTCGGTGGCCAGACGCTGGATGGAACTCCGGGTCAGCTCGTGGAGATCATCGGCGGCCACGAAGCCGGCGCAGAGGTGAGCATCGACTACCAGCGCGACGGTGAGGAATTGACGGCGATGGTCACCCTGGGGGCAGACGCCGAGAGCGGGGCGGCCATGCTCGGCATCCGCTACCAGGCATTCCCGGCCCTGGAGGACATGCGCAAGATGTTCGATGACATGCGGCAGCGATTCGGACGGCGCGGGAGGTCCCAGGGCGATCACCAGGACGGTGACATGGACGCTGACAAGGAAACCGGCGGCGACATGGACGCCGACAGCGCCCTGTAGCCCGGATTGGGTAGACCCGGTCCGGGGGAACCGATTCGGTGACCCGCGTGTTCGCGACGATCAGGTGGCGGCTGGTACTCAGCTTCGCCGTCATCTCGATCGTCGCGATCGCCGTCATGGGGGGCCTCTCCATGGCGGTCATCGGCAGGCTCGTGGAGCGTCGCGAGCGTGACATGCTGCAGGAGACCGCGGCGGTCATCGCGACGCAGAGCCTGCCGTACTTCACCCCCATCCTGGACCAGCGACGCCTGCAGCATCTGGCGGAGACCTCGGCTCTGATGGGCGATGTCCGGGTCTGGATCCTGGACCGTTCGCGGCGCGTGTGGGCCGACTCGGCCCGCATGAGCGACTACGAGTTGGTCTGGGCCTTTCCCGCGTTCGGGGATCTCGGTCTGGGGTCCGCGGCCGTGCTGCTGCTGATGGAGCGCTCGCGCCTGTCGGCGCTGGAGCAATGGCGCGAAGAGATGTATCGCCGTTTCGGTCTGGAGTCCCATGCGCGGGGGATGCGCGTGCGGCGCGATCTGCTGGGCAATCGCCTGACTCTCGACCGGCAGACGGCCGACCGGCAGGCGGCATCCACCCGTGCAGCGCTGGCGGAGCCCGAGGCCGAGATTCAGCCTGTGGTGACCGTTCCGATCGGCGACCCCGGCCGGCCGGTCGGCTACGTGCAGATCGGATCGGGCCGCGGCGTGCTGCAGGAGGTCCGGCGCGGCCTTCGTGACACGTTCGTGGCGGCCGGCGTGGCGACCACGGTGCTGGCGGCCCTGATCGGACTGGTGGTGGGCCGCCGCATGACCGCGCCGATCTCCGCGCTGACTTCGTCCGCCCGCCGCATGGGCGACGGCGACCTCGGCGCCCGTGCCCCGGAGCGCGGCAAGGGAGAGATGCGCGATCTGGCGGTCGCCTTCAATGCCATGGCGTCCCGGCTCGGCACGACCATCGAGGAGTTGCGTCGGGAGCGCGACGTGCTGCGCCGCTTCGTCGGCGACGCCTCTCACGAGCTGCGCACCCCGCTGACCGCGCTGCGCACCTTCACCGAGTTGATGAAGAAGCATCCCGAGGACGAGCAGATGCGCAGCGAGTTCCTGCCCGAGTGCCTGCGGCAGATCGAGCGCATGGAGTGGATCACCACCAACGTGCTCGACATCGCCCGCCTGGAAGGCGGCGTGGCCGGTCTGGAGCGGCGCCCCCTGCAGGTGACCGATGCCGCCAGGAACGCGATCGCGCTGCTGCGCGCCCGGGCGGAGTCCCGCTCGGTGCAGGTGGAGTTGGTCGAGCGCGGACGCACCGCGATCGAAGGCGATCAGCGCTCGCTGGAGGCCGCGATCGGCAACCTGGTGCAGAACGCGATCGACTGGACCGCCCTGGGCACCACGGTGACCGTGGACATCCACGAGCGCGGCGACACGGTGCACCTGTCCGTGACCGATCACGGACCGGGGATCTCCGAGGAGGACCTGCCGCACATCTTCGAGCGGTTCTATCGCAGCGAGGACGCTCCGGAGGGCGGCAGCGGGCTGGGGCTTGCCATCGTGCGGGCGCACGTCGAGGCGCACGGCGGCGGCGTGCGGGCGGAGAGCCACGACAGCGGCGCACGGTTCATCGTCGAGCTGCCCCGCGCGGGGAGCGACGACGACGCGGGCGGCAGCGAGGGCCGCTGACCGGGCAGGGGCCGGGCGGGACGCTCAGGCCTGCGACCGGCGGGCTGCACGCTCCTTCATGCGGCGCATCTCGGCGTTCAGGGGAACGTCGCGCCCGGGGTGCCGGCGTGCCGGGTCATGCAGCCACGTGCCCTGGTTGTCGCGCAGCACCGGCAGGCGCTGCGTCGCGCAGCACCAGGCGGGGCGGAGTTGCCGCCGCACATGGCTCGGAGGCGTACCAGTAGGCGGTGGAGGACATTTCGTTTGCCAGGTGGTTGCCGTGCCCGTGCTCGATCGTGACCTTGATCTCCTTGCGGAAGCGCACCGGGTTCTCCAAGTGCAGAACATAGCTGGTCTGGTAGCCGCCGGTGTTCCTTTCGTGACATCGATGAACCGTTGCGCAGGAAGGCGTTGTCCTGCATCCCCCACGCCTGGCCCAGGTAGTCCTCGCTGCCGGTGCCGTGCAGGTCGGGCGGCCAGCGGTAGCCGTCCACCCAGATCATGTCGTCCCCCTCGCCCCACCACGTGCCCTGAAAGTTGGTCACCGACAGGTTGCAGCCCAGGTAGTGGCCGCGGCCACGCGTGTCCAGGATGACGTAGTTGTTCTCCCACGCGGTGCGGCCACGATTGACGATGTCGGTCTCCTTCGTGTTGACCGTGATCTCGTGGCCCCAGCCGCCGAACGGATTGGCGCGCCGGAACTCCGCATGGAAGTACCCGGCGTCCCCGCGCGGTTCGGGAAGCCGCTCGTAGTCGACGTAGAAGTACTGCAGGTGCTCCTCGGAGCTCTCGTTGACCAGCTCCACCAGGGCGCGCCTGCGGAACGGCATCGGCACGTAGCAGTTGAGCGCGCAGCCGGAGTCGAAACGGTTGTCGTGATTGGTCGACGCCGTGAACAGCGCCGACTGGAAGTTCGCGACGATGCCGTGGCCCAGGCAGAAGAAATCGCCGAGCGGGGCGACCACGCTCGGGTGCGGGGCGTCGTCCCAGGTGATCCGCAGCAGGCACTCGCGGTAGTGGTTGCGCTGGGTGAACCACAGGTGCGTGATCACGCCGGGGCCTTCGATGTCGGCCAGCACCCGGGTTTCCCCGGGACCGATGAGCCAGCGATCCTGGTTGCGGCCGGTCGTGTCCCACGACGAGCAGCGGCCGGTGCGCCCGTCGGTCAGCGTGGCGAGATGGTCGTACATGCCGCGTACTCTACCGCGGCGCGCCGCATCCCGTTCGCTCGTCCCAGATGCCGGCGCCGATCAGTTCGGCGGTCGCCTGCTCGGCCCAGCCGGCATTGGCGCGCGGGCTGGCGGGGCTGGGATGGAGCACGCGGATCACTCCGGGAGTGAGGTTCGCTTCGCTCACTCGCTGCTCGTCGGAAAGGGCTCCGCGGGCTCTGCGCTCGGCGTAGGCGCCGAGGGCGACCACCCAGCGCGGGCCGCAGCGCCGCCACCGCCGCCCGCAGGTGGTCGGTCGCAGGCGGCCAGCAGCGCTCGCATCGCCGGCCCCGAGCAAGCTTGTCGGGAGTGAGGTTGCGGCCGGTGTCGCCCAGGAAGGCGAGCGGGCAGTAGTTGAGCACGAAGTGCTCGGCGAAGAACCGGTCGGGCGTGCCGAAGCGATCGGCGAACAGGCCCCAGAGCCGGGAGCCCGAGACTTCGCGCCGCGTGCAGGCGAAGCCGAGCACCGGCCGTGCCGGGTGCTGGCGTTCCGGCGGCTCCACGCCGTCGGCGATGCCGAGCCAGTCGGTCACCGTCCGCACGTCGCCGAAGGGAATCCCGGTCTGCACCATGCCGAACGGGCCGGGATTCATGCCCAGGAACACGGCGCGGACGATTCTCTTTCGCGTAGGCGGACCGATGTAACGCCGGTGCGCGGCACTCCCGCGTATCGCAGCGGATTGTAGACGCACGCGACGGGGGGACCGAACGCGCCCTGCTCGCCCGCGATGGCCAGCGACCGGGAAGCGGTGAGGAGCGCGTCGACGACACTCAGAGCCGACGAATCCCAGTACCTCACCGTTCGTCTGCGCGCTCCGCGGCGATCAGGCGGCTCGCGCTCACGCCGTCGGGCAGGCGCGGGCTTGGCATCGCCGCGAGCTCGTCGAGCTCGCAGGGCGACTGCGGCGGATCCGCGATTCCTCGACCGATGAGGTCGGCCACGGCCGCGTCATCGTCCAGCTCCGAGGTGCGATAGGGCTCGATGCGAGCTACCGGAGTCCCTCGATGCATGATCAACACCACCTCGCCGCGCCCCACGTCGGCGAGCAGGCCGCTCAGGCCGTTCTTGGCTTCCGTCACGCTGACCTGTCTCATCTGACCATTCTGGCCCGATGGATCAGGCCAGTCGACCTCCGATACGAATCTGCGTCGCATCTGACGGACACCTCGGCATCGGGGTATCGTCCGCTCGTGACCCTGCGCGAGCTGATCGCCGCGGCCGACTCGCTGCGCGTGCCGCTGCTCATCGGGTTCGTCGCGGTCGTGATCATCACGGCGCTGATCGGCGGGCTGCACGGCAAGGGCCGGGGCGGACGCGCGCCGTGGCGCTACCTCTACGCCGTGCTGGTGTATGCCGCCTGCGTGCCGGGCACCTTCGCCGCCGTCCTGGTTCTCTACTCCCTGTTCTTCTCCGGGGAGGATCTGCTCGACGTCAACGTGGTCATCTACCTGGTGCCGATCGCGGCGATGGTGGCGACCCTGGGCGTCATGCGGCGCAACGTCGACTTCGACAGCGTGCCGGGCTTCAACCGGCTGACCGGGCTCATGACCATGCTGGTCGTCGCCTTCGTGGTGGCGTTCGTGTTGCAGCGCCTGCGCGTGTGGCTGTTCTTCGGCGCGCCGATGATCTGGTTCTTCGTGCTGGTCGCCGCCCTGTTCGCGCTGTTCAAGTGGGGAGGGCGGCTGCTGTTCGGCCGGCGGCGCTCGTGACGGCGGCGCCGTCGGGGGCCGTGGCCGGGAGCGCGCCGCTGCCGGGAACGGGCGGGCCGCCGATGCGCACGTCCAGGAAGCCGCGCGTCAGACCGGGGTCGCCGCACGGCGCCTCGATCGGCACGTAGCACTCCCCGTACCCGCGCGCGGTCCCGTCCTCGACCGATTCGACCAGCAGCCGCTGCCGGGCGCCGGCCAGGCTCCGCAGGTAGGCGGCGTGGTTGGCGGCGGCCAGCCGGCGCACCGCGGCGCTCCGACGCTGCTTCACGCGCTCGTCCACCTGGCCGGCCATGCGGGCGGCCCGCGTGCCGTCGCGCCTGGCGTACCGGAAGGTGTGGCAGTGAGTGAAGGCGAGGTCCCGCACGGCGCGGCAGGTGTCTTCGAAGTCCTCGTCGGTCTCGCCCGGGAAACCCACCAGGATGTCGGTGGTGGCGTTCAGGTCGCCACGGATGCGGCGCGCGCGATCGAGCAGCCGTTCGAACGTCCGCAGGTCGTAGAGCCGGCGCATGGCCAGCAGCACGCGGTCGGAGCCTGACTGCAGGCACAGGTGCAGGTGCGGGCAGAGCCGGTCGTCGGCAAGCAGGTCGATCGCCGGCTCGACGAGCAGGTCGGGCTCGAGCGACGACAGCCGCACGCGGAAGTCGCCGGGCAACGCCAGCACCGCCTCGAGCATACGCGCGAAGCTGGCGGCTCCGTCCTGGTACCGGCCCAGGTTCACGCCGGTGATGACGATCTCGTGGAAGCCGTCGTCGATGATGGCGCGCGCCTCGTCGAGGATCGCCGCGAGCGGCCGGCTCACCGCGCGGCCTCTCACGAACGGGATGACGCAGAAGCTGCAGCGGTTGTCGCAGCCGTCCTGGACCTTGAGAAAGCGCCGCGCGCGCGCCGCGTGCTCGCCGCCGCCGTACGCGAACGGGCCGGCCGGGAGCGCGGGCGCCGTGGCGATCTCGCCGGCAAGGTGGGCTTCGACCAGCGCAGCGATGCCGGCCTTGTGCTCGTTGTCGACCACGTAGTCCACGCCCGGCAGGTCGGCGACGGCCGCCCGCTGGCCGGTGGCCATGCAGCCGGTGGCCACGACCAGGGGCTGCGCGCCGTCCTCCGGGCCGCCGGAGCGTCCGGCTCGGTACAGCGCGTTGCGCGACTTGCGGTCGGCCTGATCCGTCACGGTGCAACTGTTGACGACCACGACGTCGGCCGCCTCCCCCGGTTCGACCACGCGATAGCCGCGCTCGGCGAAGTCCGCCCTGAGGGCGTCGCTCTCGTAGGCGTTGAGGCGGCAGCCCAGCGTCTCGACCGCGACGCGCCGGGTGCCGGTCGTTGCGTGCATCAGGACTGCCCCTCGTCGATCCCCAGCAGCAGGAGATCGAATACCAGCGTGACGTTGGGACCGACGAACGGTGGTCTGCCCCGTTCCCCGTAGGCCTGACCGGGCGGGATGGCCACCTCCCATCGAGATTCGGGACTCATCAACGTCAGCACCTCGATCAGCCCCGGGATGAGGTCACCGACCCGCACCGTCTCGGTCTCTCCAGCGTCGAACAGGTCCAGGATCGCCTGTCCGCCGGGGGCACTCACCCGGTACTGCAGAATCGCACGCTGATCGAGGCGTGGCGGCGGTCCCGTCCCCGACGTGAGCACCCGGTACTGCACGCCGCTTTCGAGCTCCGTGACGTCCGGGTCGTCCCGGTTTTCGCTCCGCAGCGCCTCGCCGGCCGTGGCGTTCGCGTCGCCCGCGCGGATGATCGACTGCGCAGCCCGCAGTTCCTCGTCCGCCTGCGCCGGCGCGAGCATGGCCGTGCCCGCCAGGGCGTCGCGGATGCCGCGTTCCACCCAGTACAGGTCCAGGTCGAGCGGCTGCTCCGCCAGGCCGCTGCCGATCTTCAGCCCGACGCTGTAGCTGGAACGGGCGCGCTGCTCGTCGGGAAGCCGTTGCGGTTCCGCGGGCGGTTGCCGGCAGGCGGCGCAGGCGACGATCAGGGCGGCCAGCGCGGCCGCGGCTCGTATCATCGGAGCCGGAATCCTATCGGCACGGCGGGCCGGCGGCCAGCCTCCACGCTCTTTCGGCTCATGTTGCCTGATCCGGTGCTTTTCCCCAACCTGAAGCCGTGCGACTTCCCCCTCGTACGCGGCCCGGCGGACTGCGCATCCCCGCGCAGGACGTGCAGATCGCCCGCGAGAGCTCCGGGACGCCGAGGATTCGCGCGCAGTCGCTGCTCGACGGCTACTACGGTCTCGGCTTCATGCACGCGACGGATCGCCTGTTCCAGGTATTCGCCACCCGCGCGCTCGGCGCGGGGCGGCTGGCCGAGGCGTTCGGCGACATCCCCAAGCTCGTCGACAGCGACCGTCGCTCGCGGGCGCTCCGCCTGCATCGGGTCTCTGACGAGGATCTGGCAGGTCTTGGCGAGCACGCCATGACGGTCGTGCGCGCGTACTGCGCGGGCCTCAACGACGTCATCGCCCGTGGCCATCGGCCGTTCGAGCTGCGGCTCACCGGTAACCGCGTCGAACCGTTCACGCCCGCGGATCTCCTCTGCTGCCTGCGGGCGATCGCCTACATAGGACTCGACGACGGCCAGGGCCACATGGAGCTTGCCATCGCGCGGGCGCTGGCCGCCGATCCGGGGACGCTGCGTGCGTGGAGCCATCTGTTCGGCCGGCCGGCCGCCGGCTATCGGCAGGGGGACTACCGGCGCCTGGTGATCGACGGCCACGGGGCCGGCGCGGAGGCCGCGAGCCGGGATGGCGAGCGCATCGCGACCCCGCCGTCTCCGGGCGGCAGCAACGCGTGGGCGGTCGCCGGCGGGCTGACGGCATCCGGCAAGCCGCTGCTCTGCAACGATCCGCACCTGGACATCACCAGCCTGCCGGCCGTCTGGTACGAAGCGGTGATGGAGACGCCGGAGCTGTGGGTCATGGGAGCCACGGTGGCCGGCGGACCGGTGTTCGCGTCCGGGTGGAACCGAAACCTGGCGTGGGGGGTCACCTACGCGCACGCGGACAGCGAGGACCTGTTCGTGGAGGAGTGCCGCGACGGCCGCTTTCTGCGCGGCGGCCGCTGGCACCCGTTCCCGGTGCGGCAGGAGGAGATCCGCACGCGGTCCGGCCGGTCGGAGCTCGCCGCCTTCCACGAGACCGAGAACGGCGCGCTGGCCGGCAACCCCCATACGGCCGGGCGCTATCTCACCCGCCGCTGGGCGGGCGAAGCGCCGCTGGCCGGGAGCAGCATGGCCGGGATCATCGGACTGAACGCCGCCCGCGACCTGGAGGAGGGGCTGGCCGCGATCGATGCGATCCATGTGCCGGGTCTCCACTGGGTGCTGTCCGACCGGAGCGGCCGCATCGGCCGGCGCATGAACGCTGCGGTTCCTCGTCGGCGCGGAGGTCTGAGCGGCCTGCTGCCGATGCCCGCGTGGCGGGACGGCGTGGGCTGGGACGGGCTGTGGGACGCCGGCCGGTTTCCGGCGGAGCGGGATCCCGCGTCCGGCATCCTCGTCGCGGCGAATCAACGGTTCGACGACGACGCTTCGGCCCAGACGATGACCGCGTCAGCGGATCGCGCGGACCGGATCCGGCAGATGCTTGCGGCCGGTCACGACGGCGCCGGCGGACCCCTGACCGAGCGTGACATGATGCGGATCCAGACCGACGTCTACTCGCTGCGCGCCGAGCGGATCCTGCGCTTTCTGCGCGGCCGCCTGCGCCTGCATCCGCTCGGCCGGCGGCTGCTGTCCTGGGACTGCTGCATGGAGGCCGACAGCCGCGAGGCGACCTCGTTCTCGCGGTTCGTTCACGGGCTTCTGCTGGCGACCTGCCGGGACGTGCTGTTCCCGGCCGGGACGCTGGCAGCCGCCGACGACAGTCCGTTCTTCACGTTCAACTTCCGGCTCATCGAGGAGGCGTGGATCGCCGCCCGCCCGCCGTTCGCGGCGGTCGACTGGGACGCGATGGTGCCGGCCGTCCTGGATTCGGTGGGGGCGGAACAGCCGCCCTGGGGAGAGGATCCGATCGTCGTCAACCACGTGCTTCTGGGAGAGACGCCGGTCGGGCGCTTTCTGCGGGCGGGGCCCTTTCAGGCGCGTGGCGACGGCTCCACGGTCCAGCAGGGAAACCGGTTCGGCCGCCGCGCCAAGGCGGCGGGCCCGTCGTACCGGCTGATCGTGGACTTCGCCGACGAGATCGCCTTCACGGCGCTTCCCGGCGGCGCCAGCGGGCGTCCGTCGTCGAAGTACTACCGGCACGGCGTCGGCGACTGGGCGGCCGGCCGTTACCGCCTGGTGGGACCGAAGGACGATCCTCGCTAGGCTAGGGCTGGGCGCGCCGTTGGCGGTACTCCGGCAGCTCGATCATCGGCGGCCGCTCGATCTCCTCTATCTCGCTCACGAGGTGCTCGTAATCCCGGTCCCGAGACCGGAACTGGTGCAGCGCCGTGCCCAGGTCCGGCGTCGCCCCGATCGTTCCGTGCGCGGCCGCCCGCCGCAGGAAGGCCTGCAGGATCCGGAACGCCATCTTGCCCAGCGCCTGCGTGTCCTGGTTGTAGTGGACGCGCCGGTCCAGGTCGGTCTGGGCGATCGCGTCGAGCCCGTGCCGGTGGTAGAGGTCGATCAGGTGCGAGGTCTCCACGCCGTAGCCGACCGGGAACGGGAGCTGTTCGAGCACCCCGCGCCGCGCCGCGTACTCGCCCGACAGGGGCTGGATGATCGTGGCCAGCTCCGGGAAGAACAGCGAGAACAGCGGCCGCACCAGGATCTCGGTGACGCGGCCGCCGCCGGTGGGCCGCATCGCCTTCGGCATCGCCACCGGACGGTCGTAGAACGCCTTGACGTAGCCGACTTCCGGGCGGGCCAGCAGGGGGCCGACCAGGCCGTACACGAAGCGGGGATGGATGTTGCGGATGTCGGCGTCGATGTAGACGATGATGTCGCCCCGGAGCTGGTAGATCGCCTTCCACAGGTTCTCGCCCTTGCCGCGGTGCCGCGGCAGGTGCGGGAGGATCTCGTCTGCCAGGTAGACGTCGGCGCCGAAGTCGCGGGCAACCTCCCGGGTGGCGTCCCGGGAGCCGGAGTCGAGCACGGCGATCTCGTCGAGCAGCGGATAGCGCTGCATGAGCTCGGAACGAAAGACGACGACCTCCTTGCCGATGGTGAGCTCCTCGTTCAGGGCCGGAATGCACAGCGAGATGGAGGTGCCCAGCCGCTCCTTGGCCGCCACCAGCGCGCCCAGGTCATCGAAATCGGAGTGATGGTAGGTGTTGCGCTGCAGCCACTCGCCGCCGCCGACGGTGGGCGCACGCTCACTCGTCACAGTAGCCTCCGTCGATCGCCAACAGGATGCCGAGGAGCTGCGTGACCCCGGTTGCCATCGGCTCGATGAAAACCGTCTCGTCGGCTTCGCCGGGATGAGCGTTCTCGGTGATGCCGATGGTGATCGCCGGCGTCCGCCGGTCGATCAACGCGGCCAGCTCCGAGGTGCTCGGCGTCATGCGGGGCGAGAGCCCCAGACGGCTCATGATCCGGTGCGAGCGATCGACCAGCGGATGGTCCAGGCCGATGCCGCCGGGGTGGCGCCGGGCGACGAGCTCCAGCTCGACGTGCTCGCCGCTCTGGGCGGCGACCTGCTGCGTGATCCTGCCGATGGCGTGCAACAGGTCGGCGACGACGCGTCCCGATTCGCTGCGCGCCTCGAAGCCGAGCGTCGCCCGGGTCGCGACGGTGTGGGCTGCCGTCCCGCCCCTGACCTCACCCAGGACGACCGTCGAGCGCGGCCGGCGCGGCATCGGCAGAGCCAGCACCCGGTTGATCATTTCGTTGAGCGTGACGATGGCGCTGGCCTCGCCGAAGCGGGTCCAGTCGTACTGCTCCGGGATGCGGCAGACGACGTTGCCGCGGACCATCCCGATCGAACTGTGGCTCAGGCGGCCGAGCGGAGCCCCCTCCACGCACAACGCGTGCCGGATGGGAATGCGGGTGTTCTCCAGGAAATGGCGCAGGCCGGCAAGGTTGCCGCGGCCGAGCGAGCGGGTCGTGCCCAGGAGGAGGACGTCCCGGCGCAGGGTGAGCCGCAGGCGCTCCAGCAGGTGCGGCAGGGTCGTCAACACCGCCAGACCGAGCGAGTCGTCGGCGACCGACGCGCCCACCACGCGGTCGGGCCGCACCTCGGTGAGGTGCTCGGTGCCGTCCGTGAACAGGGTGTCCAGATGGGCGACCAGCAGGATGGCGCCGCCGTCGCTCTCCGTGCCGGGATGGATGGCGGCGACGTTGCCCAACTCGTCCTGGACGACGTCGGTCAGGCCGAACTGACCGAATCGCTCCTGCAGAAAGTCCGCGCGTTGCTGCTCGCCAAAGGTGGGGGCGGGGATCTCGGAAACCATGGCGAGCTCCGCAAGCAGGGTGTGGCGGTCTGCGGCGATGTGCTTTCGCAGCGCCGGCAGGCGGCCCAGGATGAGCTCGAACGGCGGTAGGGCAGCCATCAGGTCACCATGAAGATAGCGATAGGCGATGCGGACCCCCAAGTGCGCGTCTCATAGCGGGTCGAACAGCAGGCGCTGATACGGTGCGGCGGCGAAGTGGGTGGCCACCGCAGCGGCATCCGCCATGCCGTTGCCGCGGCCGTCGCCGTCCGGCTGCCACGACAGTGCCCGTTCCGCCCGCGTCGCGAACGCGGCCGATCCGAACCGCCGCTCCAGCAGGTCGTCCGGCCGGTCGGGCGCCGGCGGGGGACGTACCGAGCGTACCCGCTCGATCATGTCAGCGTTGGCGGCGCGGTGACGCCGCACCTCGCAGGAGGAACCGCAGCGGGCGGCGACCGCGCGCTGCAGTTCGACGCTCAGGTACGAGTAGTCGACGAGCGGCCCGGCGGTCGCGGCAGCGACCTGATCGGCGGTCTCATCCAGTGTCGCCCGCGGCACGAACGGGCGCAGGCGCTGCAGGCGCGCGCGGTAGCGGCTTGCCAGATGCTCGCGCTCGGCGCGCGTCAGCGGACACCGGATCTGGTCGTAGAGGACCGTCGACGGGGAGTGCAGCAGATCCCGGAACCCGTCGATCGCGTCGATGTCGCGGGCGATCAGCGGCAGCCCCCACTGGCGGGCATGCAGGAACTGGTAACCGAAGCCCTCCTCGATGGAGCTGGAGACGACCGCGTCGGCGCCGGCTGCGAGCGCGCCGAGCGACCGGTCGCGGAAGCGGGGCCGACCGCCGAATCCGATCCGCCCGGGCAGCGTGCCGTCGCGAAACAGGGCGTCGGCCTGGCGGTGGTAGACGGCCTCCGCCGCCGAGCTCGCCGGCAGGGTGACCCCCACCGTCGTGCGGCCGGCCATCCGCGCCAGCAGTCCCGCCTCCAGCACGTTCTTGCGCCGGCGGATGCGCACGGGATAGAGCCACAGCCGCTCGCCGCCCGGCATCAGCGGCCGGACGGGTTCGCCTCCGGGTTCGGCCGGACTGGGTGCGACCGGGTTCCACAGCAGGTGCAGGCACCCCTGCGGGATGCCTGCTGCCGCAAGCGCCGCATGGTCGCGGCGGTTGATGACCGCGTAGTGCAGGCGGGGTCCGAACGGATACAGCGCTGTCCCAAGGGCGTCGCGGATGCGGAGGTAGGCGTCGATACGCCCGCACTCCGGGAAGTCGTGAATCTGCAGCAGGATCCGCTCGTCGCGCCGCGCGACGCTGCGCAGCAAGGCGCGGGTGAACGGGATGTTCTTTCCCACGTGATGGTTGTGGATCCACCAGACGGAATCCGGGCCGCTGACCGCGGCAAGGCTCCAGTCGTCCGCGTTTGCGGAACCTCGCGCGCCGTAGTCCAGGAGGGGATCCACCGTGGCCTGCACCACCGTATCGGCGCCTGCGGCCGCTGCCGCCGCCTGCAGCGTCGAACGCAGGCCTTCCACCCCGTCGGGGCGGCCGACGACAAGTCGAACCGACCGCAGCAACCCCGGACGATGCTCGATGATCGCTCGCAGCCCGTCGCGAATGACGCTGGTGACGCCGCCCGGCAGCAGGTGATAGTGGACGACGGCGAGATCGATCATACGGGTTCGAGCGGCGTGTGAGGACAGGCGCGTCGCCGCGCGTGCGTCGCAGCGGCGCTAGAAACTGCTGCCCACCGAGCGAGCCTTCTCCGAGTCCTGCTCTTCCTGGGACTCGCGCTGCCGGAGGGCGGCATCGACGTACCGGTCCCAAAGCGCGCGCTCGCGGTACACGATGTCGGCATTGCTCGACACCAGCAGGTTCTGGAAGACCATGAGGAACACGTCGATGTCCGGCGCTTCCCAGATCGAGATGCGCGCCGCCAGGGCGAAGAGCTGGCCGAACGGCTGGTACCCCACCTCGTAGCTGTCGGCGGTCAGCTCCAGGACGCCGCTGATCGTCTCTTCCAGGCCTTCGGATACGGCAAGGTGGCTTCCCGCGCCGGAGGTGTTCAGCGTCTTGCGCGCCAGGAACAGCCGGTACGAGTCGGGTACGTCGGGCGCGTCGGGATAGCGAAAGAAGTACAGCTCCAGGGCGACCACGTTCTCCCACTCGCGGTGGCTGACCCGGTACATTTTCGTGACCTCGGTGTGGAGCTCCCGGACGCCGAGAAAGTTGGGATACAGGCCCGCGGAGAAGAAGTCACTCAGCACCTCGTACTGGCCGATGAACTGGGCCGTACCGGCGTCCTCCGCGTCGACCGTGGCGCCGCTCAGGTCCCGCAGCACATCGCGGGCGGTGGCGCCGAACGGAAGGGTGCCGTATCCGTACTCCGGAGGCGCCGCCGAGGCGGCGGTCTGCGCGAAGGCGGACGGAGCGGCGGCGAGGGCGCACGCCAGCGCCACGACGGCCGTCAGGACCGCCGGCGGCACGGGCCGAGGTCGGGACACGGGCATCAGGCCCCCGTGCCGGAGGCGTCGGGCGTGCGCTCGGCGAGCTTCTGGTCGAACACGAACAGGCCCACCTCCGAGTCGCCGATGCGGTTGATCTGCGTGAGCAGCTCGCTGAACAGCGCCTCCTCCTCGACCTGTTCGGTCACGAACCAGTCCAGGAACACCTGGGTGGCGCGGTCCTTCTCCGCCACGGCCACCTCCACCAGCGCGTCGATCGCGCCGGACACTTCGGACTCCTCGCGGAAGGCGTCCGCGAACGCCTCGCGCGGCGACGCGGCCGGGGCCGGCGGAGCGGGCACCGCGGCCAGCGTGACCGTGCCGCCGCGTGCCAGGATGTAGTCGAAGATCTTCATCGCGTGCGCCTGCTCTTCCTCGGCGTGGGTGCGAAACCAGTGCGACAGCCCCGGCAGGCTCTGGGCGCCGAAGTGAGCGGCGAGGCTCAGGTACGTGTACGAGGAGGCGAGCTCCGCGTTGAGCTGGTCGTTCAGGGCGAGGCTCATCCGTTCCGTCAGCATGCTCACAAGATACCGTTGATGGCGCCCGCCGGCCATGCTTAGCTTGGGCCGGCAGGCATCCGGGTGAGCTATCGCGTCGCGATCATCGACGATCGGTTCGAGGCACACGAGCAGGAGCGGGCGGTCCTGGCGCCGATCGCGACCGTGGAGGTGGAGCGCTCCACCGATCCCGCCGACATCGCCGCGGCCTGCCGCGACGCCGACGCCGTGATCGTCAACCTGGAGCCGATCCCGAGGTGGATGATCGAGGGGATGCGGCGCTGCAGGATCATCTGCCGGTACGGCGTGGGCTACGACAACGTGGACATCGACGCGGCCACCGAGCGCGGCATCTGGGTCGCGCGGGTGCCGGATTACGGCATCGAGGACGTGTCCGACCACGCGCTGGCCCTGTTCCTGGCGTGCGTCCGCAAGATCCCGTACACCGACCGCGGCATCCGCGACGGCGGCTGGGGGTTCCCGCGCAATCGCCCGTCCTACCGCATCCGCGGCAAGACCTTCGGCCTGCTGGGCTACGGGCTGATCGCGCGCGCGGTGCACCGCAAGCTGTCCGGGCTCGGGCTGGCGCGGGTGCTGGCGCACGATCCGTACGTGGACGCTGCCGAGATGCGGGCCGCCGGCGCGGAGCCGGCGAGCGTGGAGGATCTGCTTGCCGCGTCGGACTACGTGTCGATCCATACGCCGCTGACGGCCGAGACACGGGGCATGATCGACCAGGCGCGGCTCGCGGCGATGAAGCCGGCGGCGATCATCGTCAACACCGCGCGCGGCGGGATCATCGACGAGTCCGCGCTGGCCGACGCGCTGCGCGCCGGCCGCCTGGGCTACGCCGCGCTCGACGTGTTCGACACGGAGCCGCTTGCTGCCGACAGTCCGCTGCGCGATCTGGACACGGTCATCCTCTCCGACCACCACGCCTACTACACGGAGGAGTCGGTGGTCGAGTTGAAGACCAAGGTGGCCGAGCGCGTGCGCACCGCCCTGGAGGGCGGGGCGCCCGAGGCGGCGATCAACGATCCGCGCAGGCCGGCCTGAGCGCAGCCTGCCGGACGGCCGTCAGCGCGGCGTGAGATCCACGGCCTGCGCCTGCGCCTGCAGGGACAGCTCGGCGGCCAGGAACGCGTGCTCCTGGGTCATGGCGTTCTCGGTCCGTTCCAGGCAGTCCAGAATCAGGTCGCCGAAGAACGGAAAGCCGCTGGCGCCCACCTCCACGGTGCGCTCGCCCTTGCCGTCCACCAGATTCAGCACCGGCCCCTCGCCGCGCGCCACGTCCACGTGCGCGCGCACCTCCAGGTATCCCTCGGTGCCCATCGCGAATGTCCTGGCGTCGCCCCAGGAACGCAGGCCGTCGGGGGTGAACCAGTCGACGCGGAAGTAGCAGGTGGCGCCGTCGACGGCGATGGTGGTCTGGCCGAAGTCCTCCAGTTCGGGGTATTCCGGGTTTCCGTAGTTGGCGACCGAGCTCGACAGCACGCGCGCTCCGGCAGAGCCTGCGAAGTGCAGGAACTTCTCGGCCTGGTGCGAGCCCAGGTCGCAGATGATCCCGCCGTACTGCTCCTTGCGAAAGAACCAGTCGGGCCGGTTGTGCGCCTCCAGCCGGTGCGGGCCGAAGCTGGCCAGGTGCACCAGGCGGCCGATGGCGCCGTCGTCGATGAGCTGGCCGGCGCGGATGATCGCCTCGTTGTGGAGCCGCTCCCCGTAGTAGACCATGAACTTGCGCCCGGTCTCGGCAGCCACCGCGCGGGCCGATGCGAGTTGCGGCAGGGTGGTGAACGGGCACTTGTCGGTGAAGTAGTCCTTGCCGGCGCGCATCACCCGCTCGCCGACGGCACCGCGGTCGCACGGCACCGCCGCAGCGGCGACGAGCTTGACCTCCGGGTCGTCGAGCACCTCCTGTTCGCTGGCCGCGACGCGCGCGTCCGGGAAGTCCTCCCGCAGCAGCGCCAGCTTGTCGGGATTCGGGTCGTGGATGACCCGCACCTCGGCGCCGGAGCCGACCAGGGCCGCGCACATCGAGCGCAGGTGGTTGTGGGCCATGTGGATGGCGGCGATCGGGAACTCGCCGGGCTCGACCACGCGCCGGTACTCGCCCTTCGGCCGGTGGTCCATGCCGCTCGCTTGTGTTGAGGCCATCGTCGTATCTCCTTCGTGGGTCGCTGCCGCGCCTTCGCGCGGCGGCATCGCCCCGGAATCGTCGCCTTCGGCTCCGGTTCCGGCCCGTCCCCGCCGCGGGCCATGAGTCTGTCGGACCCGCCGCTTGCGCGGCAAGTCCGACAGGCTCATGGCGACGTGTGCTGGGCTACCATGGCCCGATGAAGATCACCGCCATCGACCCGTTCGTCGTCGAGTTGCCGCATCCGCGACCCTACCGCAAGGCGTGGTCGCCGCCGCAGGTGCTGGAGCGGTCCCGGACGATGACGCTGGTACGGATTCGCACGGCGGAGGGGGCGGTCGGCTACGGGGCGATGGGCGGCGACGCCCGCGACGCGGTGGCCGCGGTGGCGCCGTCTCTGCTCGGCGCCGACAGCGCCTGGGTGCAGGCGCATGCGCCCGCGATCGAGACGGCGGCTGCCTGGGCGGTGGACATGGCCCGGTGCGACCTGCTCGGCAAGGAGGCCGTCCAGCCGCTCGCGCGCCTGTGGGGGATCTGCCGCGACCGGGTCCGCGCCTACGTTTCGATCGTGGTGGACAGGCCGGACGCCGAGCTGGCCGACGAAGCGGCGCGCTACCGCGCGGAGGGCTTCACGGCCATCAAGCTGCGCACGGCGCGCCCGACCATGGACGAGGACATTGCCATGGTACAGGCGGTCCGCGAGCGGGTCGGCGAATCGATGGACATCCTGGTCGACGCCAACCTCGCGGGCGGGGTGGGACCGGGCTCGCCGCGGCCGGCCTGGGACTACGCCCGGGCGCGGGAGACGGCGCGCGAGCTGCATCAGCTCCGCGTGGGCTGGCTGGAGGAGCCGCTGCCGCGCGGCGACGTCGCGGCCATCGCCCGCCTGACCGGAGAGGCGGAGCTGGCGATCGCCGGCGGGGAGGGAGACCGCGGCACCGCCGCCTTCGCCCGGCTGCTCGGTTCCGGCGCCTACGACGTGCTGCAGCCCGACTGTGCGGCCAGCGCGCCGCTGTCGCAGATGCGCAAGATCGCCGCGGCCGCGGAGCTCGCCGGCCGCCGTTTCGTCCCCCACCACGGCGCGTGCGGCATCGGCCTGGCCGCGCACCTGCAGCTCTCCGCGACGCTGGCCAACAGCCCGTACGTGGAGTACATGCTCGACCCGCCGTACCGGACCCTGGAGAGCTACCAGCAACTCCACGGCATCATCCCGGAGCCGATCGGCATCGACGCGGACGGCATGGTGCGCGTGCCGCCGGGCCCGGGCCTGGGAGTCGAGATCGACGAGTCCCGGATCGAGCGCTACCGCGTCGCCTGAGTGCGCTCCTTCCAGAGGCGTACCGTGAAGCGGTCGGCCTCCTCGATCAGGTCCGGCTCGGTGCCGTTGTGCTCGCGCATGCCGCGCACGATCTTGCGCGGCACGCCGAGACCGGTGGCTTCGACATACCGGTAGTCCCGCAGCACCTCCTTGACCAGCTCGTTGCGCGTGGCCCGGTAGCCGGCGCGCATCTTCTCCACGGTGACGGTGTTGGGCAATCGGCCGGGAGAGACGATCTCCATGCGGTCGGCGTAGATCGAAAGCTCGACGTCGCTGACGGTTATC
Organism: Spirochaetia bacterium; assembly: GCA_964291595.2. GTDB lineage: Bacteria > Spirochaetota > Spirochaetia > SZUA-6 > Bin103 > CATQHW01. The sequence continues at coordinate 895,173 of OZ219914.1, forward strand.
GTGTAGTCCCGGTGGGCGATCGCGTTCACGATCGCCTCCCGCACCGCCTCCAGCGGGTACTCCCAGCGCTCCTGCCGGCGCCCGCCCGCGTCGATCCACGCTTCCACGCAGGTGTTGCGGCGCACGAAGTCGAGGGTTCGCTCGATGACGCCTCCCTCGGTGAATTCGCTGCTCTCGGAGAAGCTTCGCGCCTGCTTGGGATAGCGCGTTCCGTCGGCTTCCGTCCGCTGAAACGCGAGTGACACCGCCGGCCCGCGTACCGTCGCCCGCTCCTTGGCGTCGTAGTCCTTCTCCCTTCCTGCGTAAGCCGCCGCGCTGACACCCGCCTGTGGCAGATAGCGGTTGGGCTGCGCGCCGAACAGGAGCAAGCCGGCCGCGCTCGCCATGGCGCGCCCGCGGCTTTCGATCATGACCTCCGTATTCACGAGCAGCCGGGTCCAGGCCTCATCGTCCTCCGGCTCGGGGCAGTCCTGCTGCCGCAGGTCGCGGAAGTAGTTGATCAGGCGGCGCCGGTCCAGGTCGGCGAGCGACGATCCCGGTACGGGCTTGCGGTCGTACTGCAGCCGTCCCGACTGCTGGTAGAGGCGCACCTCCTCTTCGTCGGTCGCGTCGCGCGTGGTCGTTCCCGCACGCACCTGCGTGACCCATGCCGATCCGCGCTTCGCCTTGTACGGCTTGTCCGGCGCGTCCGCGGGGAGGGACACGGCGCCGACAGTCACACCCTCCCGCCACTCCACCGTCTCCCAGTAGGGAATCGTGGCCGGGCGGACATGGGTGCGAGCCACCTCCATGACCCACTCCTCGGCCTGTCGCCTGTCGCGGGCAAGGCCGGTTACCGACCCGCCGTCTTCCACTCCAAGCAGGATGTGGCCGCCCTCCAGATTGAGCAGGGCGGCGATCTCCCGGGCGACCCGTTCCGGACGCACGTCGTCCCGCTTGAACTCGACGCCGGAACTCTCCCCGGAGCGGATCAGGTCTGACAGACCGTCCCGATTCATCGCTCAACCTCGTCCTTCTGGTGTGAGTTCGATCTTCATGCACTGCTCGCGATGGGTAGCTCGATCTGTGCAGAACGAGTCGGCAGCGGCGCAGGTTCATGATGGGCGGAGAATGCTCTCGCCGACTCCGCCTTCACCGCGCAGGGTACAGCGAACTGCAAGTCGGTCTCCTGACCGGTTACCACGGCGAATCCGTAGTGGCGGTTGACGTGCCGGCAGGGTCGTCCCGCCTCTTCGCGAGAGTGGACGAAGTCGAGATGGGCAGCCAGCCGTCGCTGCGCGTACTCGCGGCCCAGAGGAACGGCGGTCTCGATGGCGTTGCGTATGGAGCGTTCGAGCATGCCTTCGATCTCGAAACCCATGCTGGAGCGGCCGCTGGCGATGGCGGCGGCGGTCGTCGTTCCCGTGCCGAGAAACGGGTCGAGCACCGTGTCGCCGATCAGCGAGTGCATCTGGATGAGCCGATACGCCAGCTCGAACGGAAACGCCGCGCTCCGCGCGCGCGCCTCCCGGTCATCGATCTTCCCGTTGCCGAGTAGCTGCCTGGTTCCGACCAGGTCGACCCACACGTCGGAGAACCAGGAATTGCGTTCCTCCCAGAAGAAGGCACTGCGACGGCGCCGTGCCCTGTCGGCGGGCGAGAACCGCCGGGGTCCGCCCTTGCGCACGATCAGGATGTATTCGTGCTCGTAGGTGACGTAGGCGCCCGCGGGCAGCATGCCGGAGCCCAGGAACTTGGTCGGCGCATTGGTCGGCTTGCGCCACAGGATGTCGGGCAGGATGGAGAAGCCCAGGCTGGCCATCTTCTGCAGGATGCGGCTGTGGTTGGAGAACAGGCGGAACTCGCCGCCGATCTTTCGGGTTGCGTCGCCGATGTTGATGCACGCCAGTCCTCCCGGCCGGAGTGTCCGGTGACACTCGCTCCAGACCCCATCGAGCGCGGCGTGCATGAGCTCGAACGCGCGACCTCCGTCCTCGTCGTTCAGCGCAGTGCCGATTGCCGCGTCGACGGAAACGAATTGCTCGTCCCACATCTCGATCATCGGATACGGAGGCGAGGTCACCACCAGGTCGATCGTTTCGTCACCGACCGCGGACATGGACCGTGAGTCGGCGGAGTGGATCTCGTGTCGGGTTGTCTCCATGGCCTCCGAGCGGGCTACTTCCAGCCGCGCTCGCGGCAGAAGGCTTCCAGCCGCTCGAGGTGCGCGTCGTCCAGGTTGACCATGGGCGGCCGGCGCCAGCGGGGCACGACGTCGAACACCTCCAGCAGGGCGTGGAAACCTCCGTCGAAACCGCCCGGCAGGCGCATCAGGTAATCGAACAGCGGCCAGTCGTCCTGCTCGACGACACGGGCCGCCGCGGCCCAGTCGCCGGCGCAGACCGCGTTCCAGTAGCGGCGGCTCACCTCGGGCTGAAAGCTCACGAACGTGGACATGTAGCCGACGGCGCCGTAATGGACGAGATCGAGGTGCTGCTGCTTCTGGCCGCCGGCGAACACCGCCCAGCGCTCCCCGGCCATGGCGGTTATCTTGCGGGCCACCTCGCCCCCCATGTCGTCCTTGAGCGCCATGACGCCATCGACCTGGTCCAGGAGCTCGGCGACGACCGACAGCGCGACGTCCGGCATGCCGCCCCAGACGTTGGTCACCAGCATGACCGGGATCTCAGCCGCGACCGCGCGGTAGTGCTCGACGAACTCCGTCCTGCCCGGCGGGCTCCACACCGGCGGCTTGACCATCAGCACGTCGATGCCGATCTCCCGGCAGTAGCGGGCGAACTCCACGGTCTTGCCCGTCCACCAGTCGCTGTCGGCGGCGACCGTCAGGGCACGGCCACGGGCGTGGTCGGCCACGGTCGCGGTGACCTCCGCGACCTCGTCATCGGTCAGCACCGAGAACAGGCTGTCCCCCCAGGTGAGCAGCGCGGTCCTGCTGCCGCCGGCCAGATTGGCGTCGATCAGGGTGCGCAGGCCATCGTGATCCACGGCGCCGTCACGGGTGAACGGGGTGGTGAGCGATGAGATCGGCCCGGTCAGGCCGGCGCGTACTTCGTCACGATCGATCATGGCGTTCCCCCAGGAACTCTGTCATCGGGCATGGGCGAGCGGCTTCCCCAAGCCGGGCGCGTGGGGCGGCTCCAGGATGCGGCGCTGCCGCTCGGTGACCGGCAGGTCCTCGGGGACCGGATAGCTGGACGCCCAGGATGCGCCGTGGTGGTGGTACTTGTAGAACAGCGTGCGCCGCTCACCCGCGCCGGACCAGGGCAGCGCGCCGTGGGTCAGCGCCTCCGTGAACAGCACCGCGGTGCCGGCCGGCCCGGTCACGGCCTTCACGAACGGCGGCCGGCGGGCCAGGTCCTTCCAGTCGTCCGGGAACGGGTAGTTGCTCTTGTGGCTGCCCGGCACGCAGCCGAAGCCGCCGTCGTCCGGTCCGACGTCGGCCAGGTTGTAGGCGGCGACGAACAGTCCGCTGTACATGCGGCCGTTGCGGAAGTCGTAGGACATGATCGGATTGTAGGGCGTGCCGCCGCCGTGCAGCGTCGCGCCGATCGGGCTGAGCCCGCTGCGGATGACATCCAGATAGATGTGATCGAGGCGGAAGCCCTCGCCCAGGATCTCGCGCAGGCAGGGCTCGACCCTGGGGTTGTCGATGACGTCCAGGAACGGCTGCCCCCAGCGCAGCATGTCGCCGAAGCGATGCGTCGGATCGTCCGCGGCCATCTCGGCCGCGATACGCTCGTCCAGGAGTGCGTTCATCGCCTGGATCTGATCGGCATCGAGCGCGTTCGGGATCGTCAGGTAGCCCTGCAGATCGAACAGGTATCGGTCGTGGTCCGTCATGTGCGCTTCACCCCCGGTCCCGTGTGGCGCCAGCCTACCAGCGCCAGCGGGCCTCCAGCCACCGCGCGACGGCGTCGTCGTCGTTGGAGCCGATCATGGCGGTGGCGTGCTCGGCGAGCTCGGGAGCGGCCCCCGCCACCGCGTACGCTTCGTCGGCCATGCGGAACATGCCGATGTCGTTGACCTGGTCGCCGAACACGACGACGTGACAGCTCGCGATGTTCAACAGCCGCTTCACACTGGCCACGCCCTGATCCTTGGTGGCGCGGGAGTCGTGGATGGTGAGCATGTGCCAGCTTGAATCGAGCCCCTCGTTGAACGGTTCGTAGCGGTGGGTCTGGACCGAACGGTCGTGGCGTGCTCGAACCGCGCGCTCCATGTCCCGCATTCTCGACGGCGCGCCGATCACGGTAAGGCACACCACCTGGTCGTCGAGGCCGTCGCGCATGTCCCTGAGCTTCCGCAGGCGCGGGTCCAGGATGCGTTCCCGGTTCTCCAGAAAACGCCGCATGCCGTCGTTGCGCAGGACTGTCTCGTTGTAGTACACGCGATCCGAGGCACCGTCGACGGTCATCAAAAACGGGCTGCAACCGTGCTCCTCCAGAAGTGACCACAGGTCACGGGCGATCGGCGACTCGATCGAGTGGATCGCCAGGTGGCGCCTTGTATCGAGCTCCGACACGCATGCCCCGTTCTGGTTGATGACCGGCAGCCGCAGTGGCAGGTCGCCGATCGCGGCGCGGATCAGGTTGCAGCCTCGTGCGCTCGCCACCGTGAAGAGCATGCCATCGCGAATCAGGCGGGTGAGCGTTCGCCGGCTGTAGGCCGAGAGCGATCCGTCGCTGCGGAGCAACGTCCCGTCCAGGTCAGAGACATAGAGCGTCTGACGAAGGTCGGCTGTCATCAGTCCGCGCGCCACCGGTGTTCGAGCCAGCGCGCGACGGCATCGTCGTCGTTGGAGCCGATGATGGCGGTCGCGTACTCGGCGAGCTCGGGAGCGGCGCCGGCAACCGCGTAGGCTTCGTCGGCCATGCGGAACAGGCCGATGTCGTTGACGTGGTCGCCGAACACCACGAGGCGACAGGGCGCCGCGTCCAACAATCGCTTGAGGGCCGCTGCGCCCCGGTCCTTGGTGGCGCGGGCGTCCTGAACAGTCAAGTGGTACCAGAGCGCATCGTAGTGCTCGTGACAGTGCATCTGTACGCAATCACCGTGGCGCCGTTGGACCTCACACTCCATGTCCTGAATTCGTGGCAGCGAGTCGATAAGGGTAAAACGTACCACTTGGTCGTCCAGGCCCTCGCGCAGGTCGTCGAGTCGACGCAGCACGGGATCCTGGCGAATCTCCCGTTTCCGGTGAAACCGGCGCATGCCGTCGTTCCGGAGGCTGTCCGCGGTGTAATGGAAGCGGTCGGCAGTGCCGTCGTAGGTGAACAGGAACGGGCTGTACCCTCGTCCGTCGAACAGCGTCCACAGATCGTGCGCGATCGACGGCGGCAGCGCGTGCACGGCGAGGTGCCGGCCGGTCGTCAGGTCGGAGACGTACGCGCCGTCCGTGGCGATGACGGGCAGCCGCAGCCGCAGACTTCCAAGGACGGCGCGGATGGGACCGCAGCCGCGGGCGCTCGCCACCGTGAACGGCATGCCGTCGCCGATCAGGCGGGTCAGCGTTCGGACGGTATACGGCGACAGCGATCCGTCGCTGCGGAGGAGCGTGCCGTCCAGGTCGGAGACGTACAGCGTCCGCCGCGGGTCGGCGCTCATCCGGCCAAGGTCTGCGATCGGTTCATGCGGCGCTGCGACTGCACCAGGCCGTGGTAGATGCCGCCTGCGGCCATCAGCTCGGCGTGGGTGCCGACCTCGGCGAGCCGGGCCTTGTCCAGCACCACCAGGCGGTCGGCGTTGCGCAGGGTGGCCAGCCGGTGGGCGATCGCAAAGGTGGTGCGGCCGCGCATCAGGGCGAACAGGCCCTCCTGGATCATCTCTTCGGTCTCGCTGTCCACCGACGCGGTCGCCTCGTCCAGGATCAGGATGCGGGGGTCGTGCAGGATGGCGCGCGCGATCGCGACCCGCTGGCGCTCGCCGCCGGAGAGCCGTTGCCCGCGCTCGCCCACCAGGGTGTCGTAGCCGTCGGCGAAGGCGCAGATGAAGTCGTGGGCTCCGGCGACCTTGGCGGCGTCGATGATCTGCCGCCGGGTCGCGTCCGGCTTGGCGTAGCCGATGTTCTCCACGATGGTGCCGGCGAACAGGAACGTCTCCTGCAGGACCACGCCGATCTGGCGGTGCAGGTCGCGCTGCTCGATGTCGCGCAGGTCGACGGCGTCGATCGTGATCCGGCCCTCGTCGGGGTCGTAGAGACGCATCAGCAGGTTGATGAGCGTGGTCTTGCCGGCGCCGGAGTGGCCGACGACGCCGATCATCTCGCCCGGCTCCACCTGCAGGGAGATGTCCTCCAGCACCGGCTCGTGACTCTGGTAGCCGAACACCACCTCCTCGAATCGGACCCTCCCGTCGATCGACAGGCGCCTGGAGCTGGCCGAATCGGCGACCTCGGGCGGCTCGTCGATGATCTCGAACACGCGTTCGGCGGCGCTCATCGACTCGGCGAACTGCCGGGGGAGGCCGGCGATCATGGCCAGCGGCCCGTAGATGATCATCGCGTACTGGACGAACTGCACCAGCTCGCCGACCTTCATCTCCGCTCCCAGGACCAGGTAGCCGCCGGCCAGGAAGACCAGGAACTCCCCGAAGCGCATGACGAAGGTCCAGGTCGGGATCAGGACGGCCCAGGTCCGCTCGTTCTCCAGCATGACGTCGCGCAACTCGGCGGAGCGCTGCCGGAAGCGGCCGACCTCCGAACGCTCGCGGCCGAACGCCTTGACCACGCGGATGCCGGCCAGGATGTCCTGCAGCAGCGTGTCGACCTTGTCGAGCATCCGGTTCTCACGGCGGAACAGCGTCCGCACGTGCTTCCACACGATGTGCGTCAGCAGCACCACCACCGGTACCGGGACCAGCACCAGCACCGCCAGGCGCCACTCGCGCAGGAAGAGGATCACGGCCACGCCGATCAGCGTGAGCACCTGAGCGAGGCTGTCGGTGAGCCAGAAGTTGATGAACGTCTGGATCTTGCGGGTGTCCCGGCTGACCCGGTTGAGGATGTCGCCGGCGTCGCGCGTGCTCAGGTAGGCCAGCGACAGCTTCTGCACGTGCGTGAACACCATCCGGCGCAAATCGCCGGACAGACCGGTCGCGACCCGCGCGGTCGCCCGGCGGCTGAAGGCTGCCAGCAACGCGTGGCCACCGTAGGCCAGGGCCAGCGCACCGATCAGCGCCAGTACGGCGCCCAGCTCGGCTCGGCGTGGCGTCAGGTAGTCGTCGATGAGGATACGGGTGAGCTCCGGCGGCAGGAGCGCCAGCAGCGTGTGGCCGGTGAACAGCGCCGTCGCCGCCATGACCCAGCGGAGCTGGCGCCGCGCGACCCCCCACAGCCGGCGCACCATGGCCGCCCTGTTCGTGCACGCCCGGCACACGCGGGTGCCCGCCTCTCGGCGCCGGCCGCAGGTGGGACAGATCCCTTCGTCCGGCGCGTCGCGGTAGCGCGGCTCCTTTCCCTCGATCAACTGGTTGAGAGCGCGCGCGACGGTCGCGTAGCGCGGCGCGTGGCGCATCGAGTAGCGCGCCAGCGTGCGCGCGCCGTTGCCGTCGTGCGCGCCGGCCGCCGCCGGCTCGGCGATCAGGCGGCCGCAGCCGACCATGGTGTCGGCCTGGAATCGCTCCACGTCGGCGAACGCGACCGTCCGCCAGCCGGATTCGCCTGCCGGCCGCACGGCGACCCGCGTGGCGCCGACCACGGTCCAGCCGTCGCCGTACCGGGAGTCCGCGGTCAGGTCGGCCGGCACCGCGTAGCGGACCTCCTCGCCTGCCAGAACCTCGGCCACCTCGCCCGCGACGTCGGCCGGCAGGTCGTAGCGCAGCCTCACAGGAGCCCTTCCAGCGTGCGCAGGACCGAGCGGTCCAGGCGGGTGTAGTCGGCCACCTCGAAGCGGTTGCCGTCGACGTCGACGATCACCAGCCGCCCCGTGCCGACCATCGTGACGTTGTTCTTGCCGCTCTGCACCGTGAAGCGGCGCCGGCCGGCGCCGGTGTCCACGGTCCAGTAGGAGTAGCCGAACTCCTCCTTGAGCGACTCGACCCGTTCGATCAGCGGCGTGAAGTAGCGGCGGTCGAGCTCGTCTCGGAGGAGCGCCGCCTGCGCCGGCGCCAGGTCATCGAGCGACTCGACGATGCCGATCTCGTCTCCTTCGCGGTCGCGCAGCGAGATGTACTGGTCGGCCGCGCTCAAGGGAAAGCTGCGGAAGGCGTTGATCCGCTCGTAGCGCCCGGGCTCCTCCCCGCGCACGGTCAGCGTGACGAAGCCGCCGGAGGCGCGATCGAACTTCAGCTCGGCGGGTTTCAGCAGTCGGGTACGGTGGGACCGGCGGCGCTTCTCGGCGGCTGCCTCCGTCCTGTCGTCGCCGTCGCGCCGGTCGTCGTTCATCGCTGCGCCCCTATGGCGATGACCTCGAGCGCATCGCGCTGCTTGCGTACCAGCGTGGCGTAGATCCCGCCGGCGGCTTCCAGCTCGTCGTGGGTGCCTTGCTCGACCAGCCGTCCCTTTTCCAGGACCGCCAGGCGGTGCGCCATGCGCAGGGTGGACAGCCGGTGAGCGATGGCGATCGTCGTGCGGCCCCGGATCAGCCGTTCCAGGGCGAGCTGGATCATCTCCTCGGTCTCGGAATCGACCGAGGAGGTGGCTTCGTCCAGGATCAGGATGCGCGGATCGATCAGCACGGCGCGGGCGATCGACAGCCGTTGCCGCTCCCCGCCCGACAGGCCGTGGCCGCGCGGCCCGACCCGGGTGTCGTAGCCGTCGGGGAGCCGGGCGATGAAGTCGTGGGCGAACGCGGCCTTGGCGGCGGCGACGATCTGGGCGTGGGTGGCGTCCGGACGGCCGTAGGCGAGGTTCTCGGAGACCGTGCCGTCGAACAGGTAGGGATCCTGCAGGATGATGCCCACCTGGCGGCGCAGGTCGGCGATGCGCAGGTCGCGCACGTCGATGCCGTCGATCAGCACGCGGCCCGAGTCGGTGTCGTACAGCCGGGTGATCAGGTTGATCAGCGTCGACTTGCCGGCGCCGGTATGGCCGACCAGGCCGAGCACCTCGCCGGCGTCGACGGTCAGATCGATATCGTGCAGCACCGGCTTGTTGGGCTCGTACGCGAAGGTGACGCCGCGCAATTCGACCGCGCCGTGCAGGTACGGCAGCGCCACCGGGTCCGTGCGCTCGGCGACTTCCGGCACCGCGTCGACCACCTCGAAGATGCGGTGCGCGGAGTTCATGGCCATCGACCACCACTCCACCACCATGGTCATGAAGCGCATCGGCTCGTACAGCAGGGCCGAGTAGGTGGCGAACGTGATCAGCACCCCAAGCGTGAGGGATCCGCCGATCACCTGCCAGCCGCCTGCCGCCCAGACGATCAGGCCGCCGATCTGGGTCAGGAAGGCGACGGACGGGAACAGCGTGGCGAGCGTCCGCTGCGTGCGCAGCTCGGCGCCGCGCACCTCGTCGTTGGCAGGCCTGAAGCGTTCGATCTCCTGCTGCTCCTGGCCGAACGCCTTGACCACGCGCACGCCGGTGAGCGAGTCGTCGACCACGCCGTTCAGGATCGCTAGCGAGCGGTGCTGGCGGCCGAACAGGCGCCACAGCTTCGGGAACAGGCGCTTGACGATGAGGACGACGGCGGGCGCCGGCAGCAGCAACAGCAGCGCCAGCCCCGGCTGCAGCGCGACCATGACGGCGACGATCGCCACGATCTGGACCAGGTTGACCACGAAGAAGGGCAGGCCGTCGATGAAGAACATGCTCAGGTTCATCGAGTCGTGATTGACCCTGACCATCAGGCCGCCGGTCTGCTTGCGCGCGAAGAAGCCGAGCGACAGGCGCTGCAAGGCCGTGAAGATCTGCGACTTGAGGTCGTAGACCATGTGCACGGACACCCGTGCGTTGAGCCGCTGGAAGATCATCTGGGCGCCGACGCCGGCCGCCTGCACGGCGACGATCAGCAGCACCACCTCCAGGACGCGCCCGTGGAAGCGCCCCGCCGGGGCGAGCACGTCGTCGAACAGGACGCGGCCCGAGAGCAGTGGCGTGACGGTCTTCAGCGCCGTGGCGGCGAGCATGAAGACGGCGACGACTGCCGCCAGGCGCCGGTACGGGCGCAGGTAGCCGAGCACGCGCACGAACAGCCCGCGCTTGTCGATGCAGCGCGGGCAGACGGCGCGCTCCTGATCCGGGTAGCGCAGGCCGCAGGTGGGGCAGGTCTGCTCGCGCAGCGCCTCGGCGGCCGGCGCTTCGTCACCCTTCTGCAGCGCCGCGACGGCGCCGGCGAAGGCGCCGAACTGTCGTGCCCGGCTGTTGCTGAAGCGCAGCAGCAGCCGTTCGGCCGTCTCCGCCGGGGAGACTTCGGCGTCCGCGCCGTTCGGGCCGCCGCCGTCCGCTGGAGGGCTGACCGGGCCGGCGGTGAGCAGTCCTCCCGAGACCAGGCTCTCCACCTGCACGGGGCCGATGCGGTCGAGCGCGAAGCTGTCGATGCCGCCGGCGGTGACGATGTGCAGGGACTCGGGCGTGGCGACGGCCCAGTCCTCGCCGTAGCGGCCGTCCAGGCACAGGTCGGAGCTGACCGCGTGGAGGATCTCCCGGCCGCCAACGCCGGCGGCGGACAGCCGCTCCGCGATCGAATCGGGAAGCTCGGTTTTCATGGGGCGCAAACCCCCATCATACGATATCTACGGCACCGAGCGGACGGCGTCCACGAAGCCGTCGATGAACTCCCGGGTCGTGTCCCACGTGGTCATCAGGCGCGCGACGCCCTGTTCCTTGTCGAACACGTAGTAGGGGAAGCGGCCGATGGTCGCTTCGATGACCTCCGGCCGCAGGCGCACGAAGACGCCGTTGGCCTCGACCGGATGCAGGATCTCCACGTCGGTCTCCTCCCGCAGGCGCGCGGCGAGGTGGGCTGCCATGGCGTTGGCGTGCGCGGCGCTGCGGCGCCAGAGATCGCCTTCGAGCAGCGCGCTGAACTGCGCGGACACGAAGCGCATCTTGGACAGGAGCTGCAGGCCCTGCTTGCGGACGTAGTCCAGGTGGGCCAGCGGCGTGAAGGCGACCACGGCCTCGCCCATCAGCAGCCCGTTCTTGGTGCCGCCGAAGGACAGCAGGTCGACGCCGAGGTCGCGGGTGCACTCGCGCAGACCCATGCCCAGGCTGACGGCGGCGTTGGCGATGCGCGCGCCGTCGACGTGCAGCAGCAGGCCGTGCGCGTGGGCCAGCCCGGCGATCTCCTCGATCTCGGCCGGCGTGTACACGGTGACCACCTCGGTCGCCTGCGTGATCGAGATCAGGCGCGGCCGGCTGGCGTGCACGTCGGGCTCGGCCGTCACCAGGCGCCGCACCGCGTCCAGGTCGATCTTGCCGTGCACGTGCGGGACCTCCAGCACCTTGCAGCCGACCAAGCGCTCGATCGCCCCGCATTCCGCCCACGCCAGGTGCGCGGCCGAGGTGGCGATCACGGCCTCGTACGGCTGGCAGCAGCCGGCCACCGCCACCACGTTGGCGGCGCTGCCGTTGACGACCGACAGCACCTGCACGTCGTCGCCGAAGTGGCGAGCGAACGCCGCTTCGGCGCGGCGCGTGTGCTCGTCCTCCCCGTAGCCCAGCGCGTGACCGCCGTTGGCGGCCTCGATCGCCTGAAGCACCTCCGGATGGGCCCCCGAGCTGTTGTCGCTGTAGAAGGAAAGAGAGCCGCTCACTCCGGGAACACCTCCACCTCGCTGCGGTCGATCCTGCTGCCCATGAGCACCGTCATGAAACCGCCCTCCGGGATCGAGTCTCCCTCGGCGTCCAGGCCGCCCTCCTCCACGATCAGCAGCAACGGGTTCGGGACGTCGGCGCGAGTCTCGTACTCGGCCAGGATCACGGGGACGCGCATGCCGTCGCGGTCGGCGTAGTCGCCATACAGGGCGCTGTGATGGCCGACGAACTCCGCCTCGACCTCATTGCCGTCGGCGTCCACGAGAGGAGGCGCGGCCGGATAGCGCGCGAACTCCAGCTCGGCAGGGACGAAGCGGTTCGGGTCCGGGGGCTCGGCGAAGAGCCAGGCGCCTCCGGAGTCGATCACCGCCGCCCGCGACCCCGGCGCCAGCCCCTCGGCGATGAAGCAGGCGCGCAACTCCAGGGCGTCGCCGTGGATGACCGCCAGCAGGAATTCGATGACATCGGCGCTGGTGAGATCGAACAGCAGGTACTCGGCGATGACGGTGCCGGCGGCGGAGCGAACCTCGATGGCGCGCTTGCGGGCGATCTGGAAGTCGAGCCCGTCGGTGTCCAGGCCGCGCTCGGCCGCCGCGGCCATGGCCTGAAAGTCGCGCAGGGTCACCGCGCCGGCACGCAACTCCCGCCAGAAGCGCGGATCGGCGGTCGAGGTCGCCCTTCCTTCCGGCTCGGACCGGGATCTGCGTCCGAACAGCCCACCCAGCAGCCCGCGGCCCCGGTTGCCGGCGCCGGGCGGGGTGCGCCCGCTCATGCTCGGGGTCTCCGCATGCGGCGCTTGTTCAGTAGCGGCGGCTGGCCGAACGCAGCAGCACCCACATGACGCCTGCGATCAGCAGGATCAGGATCAGGCCGGTGAAGAAGCCGCCGCCTCCTCCGTAGTAGGTGCCGGGGGCGCCGCCGTAGTAGTAGCCGCCGCGGCTCATCAGGGCGCTCATCATCACGGCGTCGGTCATCGCGTCGTACAGGATCCAGGTGCCCAGGGTCGGGTGCAGGTAGCCGTAGCCGCCGAGGCCGGCGTTGTAGGTGACGTTGACGTTGCGGCCGTCCACCCGCGTGCTCTGCGGGATGTGGCTGGGCCGGGTGGACGGCTGCGTGGCGTAGCGCGACGGAAACTGGCCGGAGTTGCGCTGCCGGAAGGCGGACTCGGCCTGCGAGCGGTTCTGGAAGGTGGTGCCGGCGGCGCGGGAGCGCTCGTACTGGGAGCGGCTGACGCCTGAGGTGTTCGACCGCGACGACACGCCGCGCGTGCCGGACAGGGTGCTGCGGGTCGTGGACGTGCGGCGGCTGGATCCGAATGCCGAACGGGTGGACCGCGACGAGAAGGAGCGCGAGGAGCCGAGGCTGGAGAACGAGCGCCCGCCCGAGAAGCCGCCCATGCGGCGTGCGAGGGCGTCGTCGGCAACCAGCAGCAGGATGCTCGCCAGCGCGATGGCGCAGGCCACCTTGCCGGCGGCCGGACGGGGGCGGATCACGGTGCGGCAGCGCCCTCCGCGAGCGGTGCCAGCGCCACGTTCGGGTCGGTGGCCCCGGTGTAGATGAGCGCGACGACGATGAAGCTGGCGGCGGCGATCGCGGCGGCGGCCGTATTGCGCTTTGCCCGCACCTCGTCGGACAGGGCGGCGCGCGGCAGGAAGACCCGGTCGGCGATCACCCGGCCGATCACCAGCAGGATCAGGCCGCAGATGGCGATCACCGCCGTGATCAGCACCTCGGTGCCCAGGTCGCTGCCGGCGCCGGCGACCGCGGTGCGCACGATGACGCCCTGCGCGACCAGGAATCCGGCGAAGCTCACGCCCGCCGCGACGTTCTTGTCGTCCTCGATCACGCCGTGCACGTCGTAGCTGGTGATCGCCTGGAATACCAGGCCGTCCAGCACCAGCAGCGCCTGGCCGACCAGCCAGTAGACGGCGATGTCGCGCAGCAGCGCCAGGTAGTTGGCGCTCTGCCCCTCCATCACGCCGGAGATCATCAGGCCGGTGGCCACGGTCATGCCGCCGACCACGACGCCGGTCCCGGCGCTGCGCTCCTCCACCATCTCGTGCTGGGTCGAGAACGCGTGCAGCACCAGCCGGTCGTTGATGACGCCGCTCAGGCGCAGCAGGAGGATGGCGATGACGCCCACGACCACCAGGTTGACCAGGTCCGTGAGCATCTCTCCCCCGGACCCGCGGGCGGCGGCCGCGATCACGAATCCCAGGCCCAGCAGGTAGCCGCCGAAGCTGAGGCCGATGGCGTCGTTGCCGTTGTCCGCGATCTCGTGGTCGATGTGGTAGCGGGTGGTCAGGTTGTAGAAAAGCTTGCCCACGAACACCAGCAGCATGCCGACCGCGAAGTGGGGAACCTTCTCGACGACCAGCGTGAGCGTAGCCAGGATCGTCTGCATAACGATGTGTTTACGCTAAACACGTCAGGACTTACAGTCAACCGGGAGCTGGGCAACGCGAACGATGGCTGTGCCGGTACGGCGGCGCCTGTACGAGGTGCTGGAGCGCGCGCGCGACGACGATCGGCTGAGCGCCGTCGTGGACATCGCGATCATCTGCGTGATCGGCGTCAACGTGCTGGCCATCGTCATCGAGTCGCTGCCGTGGGTGACTCCGGGGCTGAAACGCGCGCTGTACGTGCTGGAGGTCGTCTCGGTGATCCTGTTCACGGTCGAGTACGTCCTGCGGCTCTGGACCGCCCGCTACCGGCGTCCCGGGCACGGGGGCTTGGCCGGCGCGCTGCGCTTCGCCGTCTCGCCGGCCGGATTGATCGACCTGCTGGCGATCCTCCCGTTCTACCTGCCGCTGATCGGGGTCGACCTGCGCTTCGTGCGCGTGCTGCGCATCGCGCGGTTCCTCCGACTGCTGAAGCTCGGGCGCTACCTGCGGTCCGTGTCGCTGTTCGGCAAGGTCCTGCGGGAGCGGCGCGACGAGCTGTTGATCACGGTCATGATGACCGCCCTGGTCCTGCTGGTGGCCTCCATCCTCATGTACTACATCGAAGGCGAGGCGCAGTCGGACAAGTTCCCGAACATCCTGTCGTCGCTGTGGTGGGCGGTCGTCACCCTGACCACCATCGGCTACGGCGACGTCGTGCCGGTCACCGGCTGGGGCCGGCTGCTGAGCGGCCTGGTGGCGGTCATGGGCATCGGCCTGGTGGCGGTGCCGACCGGGATCGTCAGCTCCGGCTTCATCGAGGAGCTCGCCAAGCGCCGCAAGGACGGCGACGACGGGGCGGCTCCGCCCGATGGTGTCTGTCCGCACTGCGGTGCGCCCCTGGAGCGCCGCGACGGGGGCGCCGGATCCGCGATGCACCGGGAATAGGCCGTCAGCGCACCTTGATCAGGACCACCAGCGAGACGAGCGTGAACATGATCTGCACGAGCGTGAACCGGACCATGACCTGCGGGCTGGACCAGCCCAGGTTGTTGCGCATGTGGTCGTGCAGCGGAAAGCGCAGCTTCGAGAAGATGGAGATGCGCAGGAAGCGCAACAGGGCTACCTTGATCAACCCCGTGCCGCCGTTGACCAGCAGCACGCCCGACACGATGAAGATCAGAAACGGATTTCCCGACTTGATGACCAGGACGCCGAGCAGCAGCCCCACGGCCCGTGATCCGGCATCGCCCATGAGGAGCTGGCTGGGGTGGGCGTTGTACCACAGGTAACCGGTCAGGCAGCCCACCATCGCGAACGACAGGATCGCCCACTTGGCGCCGTCGGCGTAGTGCGGCAGCAGCAGATACGCGGAGATGTCGACATTGCCGAGCACGAAGTAGAGCAACCCGCCCAGGCTGAGCAGCGCCTGGATCGCCAGCGTCCCGGACAGACCGTCGACGCCGTCGGTGCAGTTGGTGGCGTTGATGGCCGCCCAGATCAGGACGGTGCTGACGGCGATGCAGACCGCGGGAGGCACGGTCATGATCGCGGTGGTGAAGGGGAGCCAGATCTTCGCCGGCTCGGTGTTGCACAGCAGCACGGCGGCCACGAGCGAGATCCCCAGGTCGACGAGTCCCTTGCGGTATTCGTGCCAGCCGCCCGCGCTGCGGTCGTCCAGGTAGCCGGCGACCATGGCCAGCGTCACGCAGGCCAGCACTCCCAGATAGGCGAGCTCGAGCGGCGCGGTGAGCACGCCGACGACCGCGAACACGAGGCAGAACACCAGCCCCGCGCCGGTCGGCTTGCCGAGTGCCGCTTCCTTGTCCACCGCGAACTCCCGACCTCGATCGCGCGGCAGAAATCCGCTGGTCCGGGGAAGGAGTATCCAGGTGGCCAGCGAGGACAGGACCAGCGCGGCGCCGGCCACGACGAAGTGGGAGCTCATCAGGCGAAACGGACCGTAGACCTGCTGCAGCGCCTCTCCGAGCAGAAACAACATTGCGGTGGGCCGATCCTACCCCGGTTGTCCCCGGCCACGCAGGCTGTGGGCCTGCGCTGAAAGGACCGCGCCCTGCTTCCCTTGACGGTGCTGCAGTGGGGGTCGCTGATGCCGGCGGAGCCCTGCTGGTCGGGATCACCAAGACCGGTTTGCCGGGGTTGGGAACGGTCGTTGCACCCATCATGGCGACGGCGTTCCCGGTCCGTGCGTCGGTGGCGATCGTGTTGCCGCTGTTGATCGTCGCGGACGTGGTCGCGATCGTGTACTTCCGCCGCCACGTGGTGCGCTCGTACCTGGTGAAGCTGGTGCCCGCCGCGTTCGGCGGCATCGTCGCCGGGACGGTGCTGCTGCGCGTGGTCGACGACACGCAGCTCCGTCTGTTGATCGCGCTGATCGTCGTGACGACCGTCATAGCGGGAGCCGTGGCGACGTGGCGGCCGCTGCGCAGGTTGCGCGGCGCCGCGGAGCATCCGTCCTCGGAACCGGTGGAGGTCACTGGCAGCCCGGCCGCCGTCGCCATCACGCTCGGGATACTGGCCGGCGCCACCTCGATGATCAGCAACGCCTCCGGATCGATCCTCACCGCCTACCTGCTGGCGATGCGGTTGCCCAAGCACGAGTTCATGGGCACCGGTGCCTGGTACTACTTCATCCTCAACGTGTTGAAGGTGCCGTTTCACCTGGCGATCGGGACCATGACCGGCGCCACGCTGGCGTTGAACGCGGTGGCGGCGCCGGTGGTGCTTGCCGGCGCGGCGCTCGGCGTCCTGATCGTCCGCCGCCTGCCCGAGCGCGCCTTCCGCGCCGCCGCCATGGGGCTGGCCGTGCTGGCGGCGGGCAACTTGGCGGTTCGCGCGCTGCTGGCGATGGGGTGAAGAGCGTCGTGAAGGTGGGGACGGGCCGAAGACGGAGCCGCAGGCGACGGTTTCGGAGCGCTACAGCCCGGCCGCAAGGCTGCGCAGGTGGTGCGCGAAGTGCTCGGCCAGCACCTCGGTGTAGGTGCCGGGGTGCGCCTCCAGCACCGATCGTACGGCCGGTCCCAATTCGGGATGGGTCAGCGTGGAGCCGAAGGTGCAGTGCAGGATCTGGCGTCCCGGCTCGCTGAATCCCGTGCCCGCGGCCACGTCCTGCCAGCGTTCCAGGTAGACGGTCTCGAGCTCCGGCGCGCGCAGGTCCTCCGGCGGCGGCACGCGCTCCACCGAGGCCGACACGTGGTAGGTGGCCTTGTCGGTGTCGTAGCGGGAGCGGGCGAAGGCGATGATCCGCCGGAACAGCGCCTCGTCATGCCGGGCGACCACGCGCAGGGCTTCCAGGTAGGAGGTGCCGGCGGTCTTGACGTGGAAGCATCCCCCGGTGGCTCGGGAGAGCGCCGGGTACATCGACAGCTTGTCCGACCCGGAGTGCAGGGACAGCTTGTACGGGCCGAAGTGGCGGGCGATGGCGAAGTGCTCGCGCAGCGACCGCTCCAGCGCCGGTACGTCGCCCTTGTAGTCGACGCCCTTCTCGAAGTCGCCGATGTAGCGTGGCGCCAGCGCCACCAGCGGGACCCCGCGCCGCCGGCACTGGTCGGCGATGATGTAGTGCTCGGCCAGGGTGGTGGGCTGCTCGGTCTCGTCGACCGACAGCTCGATCTCGTAGTCGCGGCCGGCGTTGCGGGAACGGATCACCCCGGCAAGGTCGGCCGCCAGATTCAGGGCCGGGCCGTACTTGACCGCACAGCGCAGGCACGCCTCCTCGGTGAGGTCCAGCGTCAGGTCGCCGGGCAGCGTGACCGTGCGCCCGCGGTAGTCGGAGACCCAGCCGACGGCATCGCGCACGCCCGCGTACCGCTCGCGCAGGGTCGCCTCGTCGTAGCGGTCGGCGTGCTCGTCGACCGCGTCCGAGGGGTCGATCGTGAAGAAGCGGAAACCGGCCTCCGTGGTCACCGCCACGTCCTCCGGGGTCTTGAGGTGATCGGCGTCCGCGCCGGTCGGACCGTCCCAGCCCGCCTGCGCCATGCCGGCCACCGCGTCGCCCATCACGTCGTCCGGCGTCCGCCCGGTGCGCTGCATCTCGCGGATCGACTGCTGCGGAAAGATCGGCTGTATCGCCACCCCCGCGGCGCGCAGGGCCTGCACGTGCCCGGGCGTCGCCAGGCCGATCCGGTCGCCGAAGCCGAAGCTGGCGGAGAGCCCGAGCGTGACCGCCTTGCCGTCGCGGCCGTCGTCATGAGCCATGCGGGCAACGTAGCATGAGCGTCCATGGCGCGGCGCGAGATGCCGTCACTTGTGTCCCTGGCCTCCCGCTGGCCCGGCCGGTTCGGGACCAGCGCGCAGTGGGGGATGGCGGTGGGCCGGTATCCGGCCGTCAGGGCCATCGGAGTCAGCGAGGGGGGCCGACCGGTGCTGGGCGCGGTGATCGGCACCGGCAGCCGTCACGCGACGCTGATCGGCGGCGCGCACGCCGACGAGCCGGTGGGTCCGGAGACCCTGCGCCTGCTCGTCGCCGCTGCCGCACAGCCGGAGCCGGCCCTGAAGGCCGTGCTGCGGCGGTGGCGGCTGTGGGTGGTTCCTCACGTGAACCCCGATGGTGAGCGGGCCAATCGCACGTGGATCGAGCGTTGGCCGTCGGTCGAGGCGTTCCTGGGTCACGTGGTGCGCGAGCCGCCGGGACGAGACGTGGAGTTCGGTTTCCCGGGGATGCGGCTGGAGAACGCAGCCGTGACGGCGTTCCTGGCCGGTGCGGGGCCGGTTCGCCTGCACGCGAGCCTGCACGGGATGGCGTTCGCCGAGGGGGCCGCGCTGCTCATCGAACGCGGCTGGGTCACCCGCACCGTGCCGCTGCGGAACGCGTTCAGCCGTGCGGCGGCTGCCTGCGGGGTCGGACTGCACGACCAGGATCGCCGCGGGGACAAGGGATTCCACTACCTGGGACCGGGATTCGCCACAACCCCGACCGGCGCGGCAATGCGTGCGCACTTCCGGGCTGCCGGCGATCCCGAGACCGCCGCGCTGTTCCACGACAGCTCGATGGAGCAGGTCGCCCGGTCGGCACCCGCGCCCGAGGCTCCGCTGTGCCTGGTCACGGAGGTGCCCCTGTTTTGCGTGTCGAGGCAGGCGGGCGGATACGCCGCGCTTCGGGCACGGCTTCCCGAGCTGACGATGCGGGCGCAGCGCGGCGTCCCGGTGACGGCAGACCTTGCGCGTTTCGGCGTCGAGGCGGTGGATCCGCGCGTGGCGATCCGGCTGCAACTCCGCGCGATCGAGCTCGGGCTGGCCGCTACGGATCGTCCGGGTCGGCCTTGACCGGCGGGGCCGCGACCCCCCGCTGGGCCGCGGCCTCCGTCAGCGACCGCCAGGTGGCCTTGTCGATCGGGATGCCGAGCCGCTCGTGCTCGGCGGCGGCGCGCCGCTCCGGATCTCCCGGCACCATGACCGCGTCCACGCCGGGCGCGGGCGTGGCGTTCCTGATCATGCCGCTGTGTGCGGCGACGCCGGCCAGCACCTCGTCCAGCGGGTGCAGGCGGCGGATGTCGATGACGATGAACAGGACGCCGTTGCCGGCCACCAGGCCGGGAAGGGCGGGCGTGCCCTTGCCGGCCACGACGCCGCCGAGGAGGTCGGTGATGATGGCAAGGCCCGAGCCCTTGTAGCCGCCAAACGCCAGCAGCGGCCCGCCGGCATAGTGGTCGCTCGGGTCGGTGGTGGGCCGGCCGTCCGGTGAGAGCAGCCATCCTTCCGGGACCGGCTGTCCCTTGTTCCTGGCGATCTGCAGCTTGCCCTCCGCAACCGCGCTGGTGGCGAAGTCGCAGAGGACCGTCCGCCCGTCCGCGGACGGGACGGCCGCGGCGAACGGATTGGTCCCGAACACGGCTTGCACGCTGCCGAACGGGGCGACCCGCCCGTTGGCGCTGGTGGCCGTGCAGAAGGCCAGCCCGACCATCCCCGCCTCGGCGGCCAGCTCGACGTAGTCGCCCAGCCGGCCGACGTGGGTGGTGCGGACCAGCGCCACGCTCGACACTCCGTGCTCGCGCGCCTTGCGGATCGCGATCTCCATCGCGTACCGCCCCGCGATCTGCCCGAAGCCGTCGTGCCCGTCGACGCGAGCGGTGGCGCCATCCTCCCCGGTCAGCTCGGGCCTCGCGCGCAGGTCGATGGAGCCCTGGTCGATCGACTCCAGGTATGCGGGCGCGCGGAGGATCCCGTGCGACGCGTGTCCGGCGACGTCCGCCGCGACCAGCGCCTGTGCCACGCACGCGGCGTCCTCGTCCGTGGCTCCGGCGGCCCGGAGCGTCGCGGCGACGAACCGCTCCAGGTCGCGGGCGGCGATACGGACCGAGGACATCGGCGTCAGGCGAACAGCCGAGCGATCTGCTCGGCGTACAGCTCGGCCACGGCGGCGCGCTTGACTTCCTGCTTGTGCGACAGCTCCCGGCCAACCTCGAACGGGCGGTGCAGCAGGTGGGTGCGCGAGACCCGCTCGAACGGCTTGAATCCGTTGGCGGCCGAGACGCGGGCTCCCACCTCCGACTGGATGAGCTTCCGGATCTGCGGATGTTCGCTGAGCGCCGCCAGATCCCCCTCGATGCCGGCCCCGGCCGCGTGCTCGGTGACCGACTCCTCGTTCAGCACGACCAGCGCCGCGAGCGACCGCTCATCCTGGCCGACCACCACGGCGCGGTCCACGTACTTGGACTCCTGCATCCGTTCCTCGATCGGCGCCGGCTCCACGTTCTCGCCACCCATCAGCACGATGGTGTCCTTGGCGCGGCCGCGGATGATCAGGTCGCCGTCGACCGTCGTCATGCCCAGGTCGCCGGTGTCCAGCCAGCCGTCGTGAAGGACCGCCTCGGTCAGGTCGGGGCGTTTGAAGTAGCCCTGCATCACCTGTGGCCCGCGCACGTGCACGACGCCGAGCTCGCCGGGCCCCAGGTGCCGTCCTTCGTCGTCGACGATGCGCAGCCCGGTGCCGGGCAGCAGCCGGCCGACCGTCCCCGACACCGGCGCCGATTCCGGCCGGATCGCGACGCCCGGGGCCGTCTCCGTCAGGCCGTAGGCGTTGAGCAGCAGCACTCCGGCAGCCGCGAAGAACTCGTCCACGTAGTCGGGAAGGGCGCCTCCGCCCGAGATGGCGCCGCGGAAGCGGCCGCCGAGCCGCGCCTTGATCTTCGAGAACACCAGCGCCGCGCCCAACGCCTTCAGGGGAGACAGGAGCACCAGGGGGACCAGGCCGCCTGCCTGTTCGGCCCGCCGCGAGCGGGGATTGAGGTGTGCCACCAGTCCCCGCACCCGGGAGCGTGCGCGCGTATGGGCGCTGCCGGTCGCGACGAACAAACCGAACAGTGCCTTCTTGAGGCCGCCTTCGTGCTCGGCGTTGCGGTACACGGCCGACCGGACGGCGTCCCAGATGCGCGGGACCGACGCCATCCAGTGCGGGCGCACGGCCGCCATGTCCGCGATCAGCACGCTGCCGATCGGCTTGGAATAGGCAAGGGTGGTGGCGCTGGCGATCGTGCAGTACTCGAAGATCCGCTCGAAGGAGTGCCACACCGGCAGGACGCTGAGCCAGATCTGGCCGGGTTCGGTGGTCAGGAACTCGGGAATGCACCCGGTCTGGTACACGAAGTTCCGGTGCGACAGGACCACGCCCTTGGGCTCGCCGGTGGTCCCGGAGGTGAAGATGATGGTGGCGACGTCATCGGCCGAGCCGTGCTCGAGGTGCCGGCGATAGAAATCGGGCTCCAGCTCGGTGACGATGCGCCCGGCGCGAAGCACCTGCGCGTACGGGATCACCAGCACCCCGTCGCGCTCCTCGCGCGACGAGACCTCCGGATCCAGCACCACGATGGTACGCAAGGCCGGAAGTTCGGGCCTCACCGACAGCACCTTGTCGAGCTGCGCGCCATCTTCCACCAGGCACACCGGTGCGTCGACCTGGGCCAGGATGAAGCGGAACTCCTCCGCCGTGCTGTCCGCGCCGCGCGGCACGTCGGCGGCGCCCAGCCCCAGAATGGCCAGATCGGCGACCAGCCACTCCCGCCGGTTGTCGGCCAGGAGGCCGACGCGGTCACCGCGCCGTACGCCCAGTTCCTGCAGGCCGGCGGCAAAGTCGCCGACCTCGGCATAGAGCTCCGAGTACGAGGTGGGCTGGAACCGGCCCTGCGCGTCCTTGCTGAGCTGGGCCGCTACCAGGCCGTGGTCGTGGCAGACGTGCGCGAACAGCTTGGGAATCGTATCCTCGGCAGTACCCGCCGCCACAGGGGCGGACGGTAGCGAGCGTCCGGTCGGATTGTCAATTTCGCTCGCCGGACCCGAGCCGGCAGTGCCGAAGATGGCCGGACCTGCCGAAGATTAGAGGTGTGGAGTGGCCCGCGAGCTTGGCCCGTGACCGTCGCCCGCCTATGATCGAGAGCGTATGAAAATCACCGATGTCGAGGTGCGCTGCTACGCGTGGCCGCGCCCCGTGCCGATCAGCAACGGCAAGTACACCTACACCGACGTGACCTTCACGCCGGTCCTCATCCACACCGACGAAGGCATCACCGGCGTCGGCTGGACCGGCGGTACCGCCGCCGGACGTCCGGGCGCCATCGCCCAGGCGCTGGTCGGGCACTTCCGGCAAGCCCTCGTGGGCCGTGATCCGTTTACCTATCGCCGGCTCTGGGACGACATGTGGGAACCCAAGATCGTCGGGCGCCGGGGCATGTCGACGCAGGTCATCAGCGCGCTCGACGTGGCGATGTGGGACCTGATCGGCAAGGCGACCGGCCGGTCCGTCCACCATCTGCTCGGCGGCTACACCGACCGCATCCCCGCCTACATCGCCGGCGGCTACTACGAGGAAGGCAAGGGGCTCACCGAGCTGGCCCGGGAGATGGAAGAGAACCTCGAGCTTGGCGCCCGGGCGGTGAAGATGAAGGTTGGCGCCGTGCCGATCCCGGAAGATGTCGAGCGCGTGCGCGTCGTGCGCGACGCGATCGGCCCGGACATCTCCCTGCTGGTGGATGCCAACAATGCCTACAGCGCCTACCAGGCGATCGACTTCGCCCGGCGCATCGAGGAGTTCGACGTCTTCTGGTTCGAGGAGCCGGTGGCGCCCGACGACTATCGGGGACACGCTCGCGTGGCCGCGGCGACCAGCATACCGGTCGCGACCGGCGAGAACGAGTACACCCGCTACGGATTTCGCGACCTGATCGAGCACGACGGCGCGGCCATCCTCAACGTCGACGCCCAGATCGTCGGCGGCATAACGGAATTCATGAACGTCGCCGCGCTGGCGGCCGCTCATGACCTGGCGATCGCCCCGCACGGTGCGCAGGAGATCCACGTCCACCTGGTGGCGGCCGTTCAGGGTGGCCTGATCCTGGAGTACTACCGGGAGACGATAGATCCCCTCCGCGGGCGCCTGTTCGACCCGAAGCTCACCCTGGATGACGACGGTCAGGTAGTGGTTCCGGATGCACCGGGACTGGGCATCGAGATCGACTTCGATGTGCTTGCCGAGCATCGCGTTGCCTGAACGGTATCGGCGGTAGCGCCCGCGGGATGCCTTCGGAAACGGCACCTACGCTGACTCGACGCCGGGCCGCGATGGCACGGTGCGCCAGCCGCCGCCCGGTGAGCCGTGCCCGGCTCCTGGTCGTCGGCGCCTTGCTGGTGGGCGCCACAGGCTGGCTGTCCGCACTGGGCGGTGACGAACAACCTGCTCCGGCGGTGGCGGTCAAAGCCGATCCCCCGCATTTCTCACCGGCTCACTCGCCTGGCGAAAACGACACGACCAGGCTGGTGACCGCCGTCGACGTTCAGCATGTCGGCGCAGTGGTCACGGCGTACCGACTGGTGATCAGCGACGAGGACGGCCGGCCGGTGCGCACCATGGATGGCGACAGCGGGGAGCCCATCCCCGACGTGGTGCCGCGCCTGCTGATCGACCTGGGATTGCAGGAGCGCGTCTCGATCGAGCTGCCGGAGTCCTTCACCTGGGACGGCCGGGACGACCAGGGTGCCTTGGTTCCGGAAGGCCTCTACCGCTTCGTCCTGGAGGTCACCGACGACTTCGGCAACGCCGGGCGCTCCGAGCCGCGGCAGCTCCTGGTGGACAACACGCCGCCGGTGGTCACCGTCGAGGCCGAGTACCTGATCTTCTCCCCTGACGGCGACGGGAGCAGGGACAGCCTGCCGATCCTGCAGTCCGGCTCGAGCGAGGTACGTTGGTACGGGCGGTTTTTCGACAGTGCCGGGGCGGTGGTGCGCACGTTCCTGTGGACCGACGGTCCGCCGGCGGACTTCCTCTGGGACGGCCGGGACAACGACGGGCGGCAGCTCCCGGACGGAACCTACCGCTACCGGATGAGCGCTCTCGACCTGGCCGGCAACGACACCGTCGTCACGGTCGACGGCATCGTCATCGACACCGTGACGAGACGGCTGGAGATCGATCTGGCGATGCCGGCGTTCTCTCCGAACGGCGACGGCGTGCTCGACGAGATGGTCTTTCCCGTCGCGATCGACGTGGGCGGCAGCCTCGTCGACTGGAACGCCGAGGTGCGCGATGCGGAGGCACGGGTGAAGCGCACGCTGTCCGGACCGGCGCCGGTTCCGCAGCCGTTGCGCTTCGACGGGCGCAACGATGAGGGAGCGGTCATTGCCGAGGGGGACTACACGCTGGTGCTTTCGGCCCGGTACGCGAACGGCAGCACGCGCGTCGTCTCGTCGCCGCCGTTCAGACTGGATGTCACGCCGCCGGACGCGTTCGCACGGCTGCACTACGAAACGATCTCGCCTGACGGCGACGGCGTCCGCGACGTTTTGCTGGTGACTCAGGAGACGTCGGGAGACGGGTCGTGGCTGGTGTCGATCACGGATGAACGCGGTGAGCCGGTGTGGTCGGAGCGCGCGTCGATCGGCAGCGTCACCTTCCGGTGGGACGGTCGCGACAGCCTCGGCAGGAGGGTTGCCGACGGCCGCTTCACCTACGAGCTGTCGGGGCGCGACGGCGCGGGCAACGAGTTCTCCTCCGGACCGCTCGCCTTCACCGTCGATACCCGTGAGGCGACGGCTTCCCTGCGGACCGGCGGGACCCACTTTTCCCCGAACGGCGACGGGGTACAGGACACGGTGGAAATCACTCCCGAGCTCTCGGTCACCGACAGCATCGAGTCGGCACAACTCGAGATCGTGGACGCGGGAGGCACCGTCTGGTATCGCGACCTCGGTCAGACAGCGGTCGAGCCCTTCGTGTGGACCGGCCTGGCCGGCGACGGCAACGCATTTCCGGACGGCGATTACTCGGTCCGGCTCGCGGTCCGTTACGACAACGGATCCAGCGCGGCCGCCGAAGGCGGACCGATCGCGCTCGACACGACGTTTCCGACGATCGAGGCGAGCACGGACGACCTTCTGTTCTCGCCGGACGGCGACGGCGTCAAGGACGAGCTGCTCATCACGCAGGCCTCGAGCAGTGAAGAGATCTGGGAGGCTTCCTTCGTCGACCGGGAGGGTGTGTCGGTCGCCACGGCGAGCTGGCAGGGCGAGGTGGCCGATTACCGCTGGAACGGCATGGGCGATCAGGGGACGCCCGCGGCCGACGGGACCTACCAGTACCAGGTCACGGCCACGGACGCGGCCGGCAACAGCGTCACCGCGGTTCTGCCGGGAATACGGCTGGACACGCGCAAGACCGAAGCCGGCGTCGACGTCGCGGAAGCCAACCGGACCGGCGACGCCGCCACGTTCTCGCCCAATGCCGACGGTGAACGTGACGAGATGCTGTTCACCTTGTCGGCGACGCCGGACGTCCCGGTGGAGACCTGGACGCTCGCGGTCCTCGACTCGTCGGAGGCCCCGGTGCGGATCTTCCGGGGTGGGCGGGAACTGCCGGAGACGGTTCGCTGGCTGGGCCGCACCACGACCGGCGGCACGGCGGAGGACGGCGAGTACGTCGCCGTGTTCACGGTCGTGTACCGCAAGGGCGACGTCGTCGAGGACCGGCTGGACGTGCCCATCACCCTGGACACGGTCTACCCGACGTTCCAGGTCGAGGCCGACTACCTCCTGTTCTCGCCGGACGGGGACGGCAACCGCGACGCGCTGCGGATCACCCATGCCACGGATGCCGAACACGAGTGGCACACCGAGATGGTGGCCGCCGACGGCACGGTCGTGCGCGAGCTCACGGTACGGGACGGCGCGCTCGCGGACCTGGTGTGGGACGGGACGGACGATCGGGGCGCGCTCGTAGCGGACGGCGAGTACCGCTACCGCGTGCGCGGCACCGACGTCGCCGGCAACGTCACGACCGGGGAACTGCCGCCGATCCGAGTGGATACCCGTACGGGCGAAGCGTGGATGGAGCCGTCCACGACCGGCTTCTCCCCGAACGGTGACGGCGTGGACGACGAGATGTTCTTCGAACTGCGGGTCACGGAGGGCCTCCCGCTGCAGGCGTGGGAGCTCGTCATCTCCAGAGCCGGCCGCGATGCGGTGCGCACCTACAGCGGCGTCTCGGAGACGATCTTTCCGATGCGCCTGCCCTGGGACGGCAGTGACGACTCCGGGCGTCGCGTGGATGACGGAGAGTACGTTGCGGCGTTCACGGTCGAGTACGCGAAGGGGGACGTGAGCCGGGTTGACGCCGCGTCGGTGATGCTGGACACGCAGCCGCCGGCGGTTCGCGTCGGAGCGCCGTATCTCCTGTTCTCCCCCGACGGCGACGGTCGCCGGGACACGATCACGCTGACGCACGAGGCGACGCCCGGGGACCGGTGGGAGGCGACCATCACCGACGACCGGGACGGCGCCGTGGTCCTGCGGCGGGTCTTGCAGGAAGAAGGGCCCTTGCCGGACGTGGTGTGGGACGGACGCACCGATGCCGGCGTCGCCGTGCCGGACGGCAGCTACACCTATCGCATCGCCAGCGTCGATGCCGGAGGAAACAGTGTCAGTGCGATCCTGGAGGGAATCCAGGTCGACACGGTCACCACCGTCGCCGCGGTCACCGCCGGGGGCGATGCCTTCTCTCCGAACGGCGACGGCGACCGGGACACGATCGACATCTTCATATCCGCCACCACTTCCGTGCAGATCGACCGCTGGGCGGTGACGATCTACGACGGCACCGCCAGTCCGGTACGCGTCTTCGGCGGAGGACGGGGCGCCGCGCCGCTCCCGGAGGCGATCGTCTGGGACGGCCGCAGCGACAGCGGCAACAAGGTGCCGGACGGTTTCTTCCGCGCTTCCCTGGGTATCGAGTACGCGAAGGGGAACCGCAACGAAGCTGCCACCGATCCCTTCCTGATGGACTCGGAGCCGCCACGGGCAACGATCGAGACGCAGCTCGACACGCCTTCGCTGCCGTTTTCACCGGACGACGACGGCGTGAACGACAAGCTGAGGATCCTGCTGGACGCCTACGACGAAGTCGGCATTGCCTCATGGACGCTGCAGGTCCTGGACCCGCGGGGGCAGCTCTTCGACTCTTCGAGCGGCAGCGGCAGCGCTCCGCCGCCGGCCTTCGATTGGGGCGGCTTCTCCAGCGAGACCGGTGAGCTGGTCGAGGCGGCGGTCGACTACACGTTGCGGCTCGAGGTCTTCGACCACGTCGGCAACCGGAAGACGGCATCGACGGTCGTACCGATCGACATCCTGGTGTTGCGGGAGGGAGACCGCCTGCGCATCCGCGTTTCCAGCATCAACTTTGCTCCGAACACCGCCGACTACCGGCGCCTGGGCGACGCCGAGCAGACGCGCAGGAACCTGCGGACGCTCGACCGCCTCGCCGAAATCCTGCATCGCTACGGCACCTACGGAATCCTGCTGGAGGGGCACGCGGTATCCGTGCACTGGGCCGACGCGGAGAAGGCCCGCCGCGAGCAGGAGGAGGTGCTGCTGCCGCTCTCCACGGCCCGCGCGGATGCCGTGCGCGCCGCGCTGATCGAGCGCGGCATCGACGGCGGCCGGATGACCACCATCGGACTGGGCGGCGCCGAGCCACTGGTCCCGCACGGGGACGAGCGCAACCGCTGGAAGAACCGACGCGTCGAGTTCTGGCTGAACCGGCAGTGACCGGAGGTCAGGAGTCGGCGTGCCGGTCGTGGAGTCGCCGGCCGCGCCGGGTCAGGAGCCGCGCCGGCGGAACAGGCCGCTGAAGAAGGACACCGCTCCGGCAGCGATCAGGCCGATGCCGGTAATCGCCGCCCCGGCCTGCAGGAGGCCGCCGAGCAGCACCAGCACGCCGGCGCCCGCAAGGCTGGCCCATCCGGCGTTACGCCGCGTGCGGTCGGTGAGCAGGATGTAGCCGCCCCAGATGGCAGCCGCGCCCGCCACCAGGTATTCGATGGGGCCGGCGAACAGGATACCCTTCGCGAGCAGCACCACGGCCCCGGCGCCGGCCAGGAACAGGCCGTTCGACCCCGTCTTGATCAGGCTGCGCTGGTCTTCCATGGCTTGTGAAAGTGTGTGGAATCAGCGGGCTCCTCGGCAAGTCGGCCCGGGAACCTTCCGCGTCGCATCAGCCCCGGCCGTAGATCGTCAGGCACAGTCGGGTGAGGCCACGGATCACGAACGTGGGGTGGTAGGCCGGTTCGCCGTCCATCTCCACGCCCGGAACGTGGACCGCCAGGTCGGACAGGGCGACGGCCAGCTCGTGGCGGGCCAGGGGAGCCCCCACGCAGAAGTGGATGCCGCCACCGAAGCCGATGTGGCCCGGGTCGCCGCGCGCCACGTCGAAGCGGTCGGGGTGGTCGAACCTGCGAGGGTCGCGCTGCGCGGCCCCGAAGAGCATGGCCACCCGCTCGCCCACCGCCAGCGGCCGTCCGGCGATCTCGACGCCCGGCTCGAGCACCCAGCGCGCGAACATCTGCAGGGGGGAGTCCCAGCGCAGGAGCTCCTCGACAGCCGTGGCCGCGCCCACCTCGCCGGCGACGAGGCGCCGCCACTGTTCACGGTGGGTCAGCAGCGCCTTCATCCCGTTGCCGAGCGCGTTGACGGTTGCCTCGTGCCCGGCTTCCAGCAGCACCATGGTGGTGGAGACGATCTCGTCGTCGCTGAGGCGGTCGCTTCCGTCGGACGTCCGCGCGAGCTGCGACACCAGGCGGCCGTCCGGCGAACGGCGCTTGTCGGCGATCAGCGCCCGCGTGTAGTCGATGAACTCCCCCGCCGCCGCGTCGGCCCGCACCTTGAGCTCGTCGGAGGCAGACAGCTCATACATCTTGACGATCGCGTGCGACCAGTCCAGCAGACGCTGCGTGTCCGCGCGCGGCACGCCCAGCACCTCGGCGATCACGGCAACGGAATACGGCTGCGCGTAGTCGGCCAGCAGGTCGAAGGTCCGCATCTGCCGGCAACGGTCGACGAGCGCCCGCGAGAGCCCGGCGATCACCGGTCCCAGTCGGGCTACCGAGCGGGAGGTGAACACCTTGGAGACCAGCTTCCGGATGCGGGTGTGATCCGGTGGCTCGAGGCTCAACAGCGACCACCGCTCGTGCCGCCGGAAGGAGGCCCAGCGGGTGTCGGGTGCCGGCTGCCCCAACTCGGCGTGGGCGTACCGGTGGTGGTACACGCGGCCCAGCCGGCGGTCGCGCAACGTCTGGTACACGTCGGCGAAGCGCGTGAGCATCCACTGGCCGGTCTGCTCGTCGAGAAACATCGGTGTCGCCTCCCGGACCCGGCCCAGCTCCGGATACGGATCGGCAAGGAACGCGGGATCGTAGAAATCCAGTCCCGGATGAGCGGTCCGGTGTCGGTTCATCCGAACCCCCGGTCAACGCCGGCGGGGCGAGGAAAGGCTCAGGTAGCGCTCCAGCCGGCCGGCGGCTACGGCGAGATCCTGGCCGTTCGCGAGTGCGTCGCGGAAGAGGTCGCCCGTGCGAGCGAGCCGCTCGGGAACCGTGTCCATGGTGAAGAGCGAGGGCGACAGGCCGGCGTCCAACTCGTCCCAGGACAGCGGCGCGGACACCGTCGCGCCGGCCACCGGCCGCACCGCGTAGGGCGGCACCACCGTCTGTTCCCGGCGGTTCTGCAGGAAGTCCACGTACACCCGGTCTTCGCGGCGGGCGGCCGACCGCTCGACGGTGGCGATGTCGCGGTGCTCCCTGACGACGACGCGTGCCAGGCCTTCACAGAACATGCGCGCCTGGTCGTAGGTGTACCCGCCGGCCAGCGGGACGTAGACGTGCATGCCCGACTTGCCCGAGGTCTTGGGATAGCCGGCGGTCTCGATGCCGTGCAGGACCCTGGCGAGCGTGCGCGCCACTCGTACCACCTTGGCGAACGACGATCCCTTGGCGTCCAGGTCGATCACCGCCCAGTCCGGGGCGTCGAGGTCGTCGATCCTGGACAGCCACGGATGGAAGTCGATGCTGCCGAGGTTGACCATGTACAGCAGCGTGTCGCGATCGCCGCACACGATGTATCGCGTCTCCTGGCCGTCGGCGGACACGTCCACGGTGGGAATCCACGAGGGCAGGTGCGGCACCTGCTTCTGGTAGAACCCCTCGCCGTCGACACCGTCGGGGTAGCGCAGCAGGTGGATGGGACGCGAGCGCAGGTACGGGAGCAGCCATTCGGCCACCGCCAGGTAGTAGTCGATCAGGTCGCCCTTGGTGTGGCCGCTGGCCGGCCAGTAGACCTTGTCCAGGTTCCCGAGCTTCACGCGTACGGCATCCGCGGCCGGCGCGGGACGGCGTCGCAGCGCTTCGTCGATCGGCAGGCCGGCGGCGGCGCGGTCGGCCGGAAGCGGCACTCGCGTCCAGGTGTCGTGACGGCCCGGCCGATAGGCGGAGTCGATGCGCTTCGCCACGAGCGCCTGCAGACCGGCAGCCGATGCGGCTGCCGCCAGTGACTCGCCCTCGGCGGCCACGTGGTCCACGTACAGCACCGTGCCGCCCGATGGGAGGACGGACTTCAGCAGCGCCTTGCGCTCGGCCAGCGGGAGGTCGCGCACGTCCCATTCCTCGTAGTGGAGGAGGTCGAAGGCGTAGAAGACGACCCCGGTGGTGTCGCCGTCCGCTGCAAGCCGGTCGAGCTCGGCTCGCGATGGCCGTCCGCGGTCGTCCAACGCCACCAGGACGCCGTCGACCACCGCGTGTTCCGCGCGCAGCGTGCAGAGAGTTGTGCATATCGCCTCGAAGCTGTCCCCGGTTCCGCCATCCACGACGTGCAGCGCGGCCTGTCCGTCGCGGAGTACGGCCATCGCCCGCCGGCCCGCGAACTCCATCTCGAACAGCCACGCCGCATCGGAGAACGCAGCCCGTTCGCCCGCGGGTCTCATGGGGCGCGGCCGTTCGGGCACCTGCGCGGCGCGGGCGTCGCGCAGGTCGACGGCGGCGGGCGGATCATCGGCCGAGCGCGCGTACCGGTCCCGTGCCTTGAACAGCAGCCAGTCGTCGCCTGCGTCCGCCGTGCGCACCAGATGCCATTCGCCGCGCAGCCGCCGGCCGCGCAGCACGACCTTGATCTCTCCGGACGCCAGCGCCGCCGCCGTGGTCGGCGCGCGCCGGACCAGGTAGGTGCCGTGGTCCCAGATCTCCATGGTGCCGCCGCCGTACTGGCCCTTCGGGATCACCCCCCGGAACGCCAGGTAGTCGAGCGGGTGATCCTCGGTGTGGACGGCAAGCCGTTTGTCCGCCGGGTCATGGGAGAAGCCCCGCGGCACGGCGAAGCACAGCAACACCCCGTCCATCTCCAGCCGCAGGTCATAGTGCAGGCGCCGGGCTTCGTGACGGTGCACGGCGAACCGCAGCTCGACCCCGGTGTCCGCGGCGTCCGGGGCAGGCTCGGGCGTCCGGGCAAAGTCTCGCCTGGCGCGGTACCGGTCGAGCGCCTGGTTCCCGGGGGTGTCCGCGGCAGCCCTCGCCTGCCGGCGAGGACCGCTCATCGCGCCGTCGCGACTGCTGCCGCGTGGGGTGGCGGCAGCGGATAGTTCCCGGTGAAGCACGCGTCGCAGAATCCGCGTGCGGCGCTGCCGGAGCAGGCCGACAGCATGCCCTCCAGGGACAGGAACCCCAGGCTGTCGACCTTGAGGTACCGGCGGATCTCATCGACCGACAGGCCGGAGGCGATCAGCTCGCCGCGGGTCGGAAAGTCCATCCCGTAGAAGCAGGGCGAGACGATCGGCGGCGAGCAGATGCGCACGTGGATCTCCGCTGCGCCGGCCTTGCGGATGTCCATCAGGAGCTGCCGGAGCGTGGTGCCGCGGACCAGGGAGTCGTCGACCACGACCACCCGCCTCCCCTTCAGCAGGCCGTCGACCGTGTTGAACTTGACCCGTGCCCGGAACTCGCGCTGGTCCTGGCGCGGTGCCATGAAGGTCCGTCCCACGTAGTGGTTGCGGATGATCCCGAGCTCGTAGGGGATCCCGGACTGGTTCGCGTACCCGAGCGCGGCGGTATTGGCAGTGTCGGGGACGGCGATGACGATGTCCGCTTCGGCCGGATGCTCGTCCGCCAGCGTCTCGCCCAGCCGGCGGCGCGCGGTGTCCACGTACTGGTCGAACACGCGGCTGTCGGGGCGGGCGAAGTAGACGTACTCCACCACGCACGAAGCCTGGGGCGCCTGCGCTTCCAGCAGATGGCTTTCCACGCCCGCGGGACCCAGGACGACGATCTCTCCCCGCTCGACCTCACGGACGTAGCGCGCGCCGACCAGGTCCAGGGCGCAGGTCTCCGAGACCAGGTAGTGGGTGTTCCCCTTGCGGCCCAGGCAGAGCGGCCGCCAGCCGTGAGGGTCGCGCAGGCCGATCACCCGGTCGCGCGTGATCATCGCGATCGCGTAGGCGCCGTGCACGCGGCTGAAGGCTTCCCGGATCTTGCCGATCAGGTCGGGCGCGGACGACCGCGCCATCAGGTGCAGCACCACCTCGGTGTCGGAGCTGGTCTGGAAGATCGCGCCGTCGTCGACCAGCTTCTCGCGGAGGGCCGCGGTGTTGGTGAAGTTGCCGTTGTGCGAGATCGCCGTGGGACCTTCCTTGAACTCGACCAGGAACGGCTGGGCGTTGTGCAGCAGCGTGGCTCCCGTGGTGGAGTAGCGGTTGTGGCCGAGCGCCAGGCTGCCGCGCAGGCCGCGCAGGATGCTCGGGTCGGCGAACACGGACCGCACCTCGCCCATGCCGACGTGGCGGTACATCTGCGTCCCGTCGCTGGTGACGATGCCGGTGCTCTCGTCGCCGCGATGCTGCATGGCATAGAGCGCCTGGTAGGCGAGCACGGAAGCGTTGCGATTGCCGTAGATGCCGACGACCGCGCAGTTGCACCGCGGCTTGTCGAGGGGCTCGGCGGAGCTTCGGTGAGCCCGTGCCCGGTGGGCCGCGGTGGTGCGCAGCTTGGCGCCCAGCCGGCGGACGATCAGCTCGGCCAGCCCGGCCGCGGCTGCGGTGACGTCGCGGCCGCGTGCCGCGGCCGCCAGCCAGCGCCGCGCCTGCGCCTCGTCGACATCGAGGCGGTAGAGCGCCGTGATGAGACGGGCGCGATCGGTCCGGAGCAGGGCAGCGACCTGACGCTGCAGGGCCGGCAGCCCCTGCGCCGCCAGGCGCCGGAGGTCGGCTGCGCCATCGGTGGGCGCCGGCAGACCGTCACCCACCGGTGCCGGTACCGCCCTCGATCGGCACGTCGATCGCGAATCCGCGGGTCCCGGCAGCGGCAGTCACCACGACCACTCCGTCGAGGCGGTCGGCGGCGCCGGCTTCGGGCTCCACCAGCACGTCGACGGTGCCGTCGGAGTTCACCCGGTGCTCCTGATCCCCGGCGTGCACCACCACGCCTCCGGCATGCGGAAAGAACCAGACCTGCCGCGCGTCCCGCGCATCGGGCAGCGGCGCGGTGATGGCGACTCGCTCATCCAGTCGCCGTGCGCGGGCGCCGGCGATCGCCACGGGGATGCGCGTCCGCCATCGGTCGAACAGGGGCGCCTCCCCGGCATCGGCCGGCTGGTCCCGTGGACGGACCCGCAGGGTCAGCCGCAGGTGTCCCTCTTCCGGGATGCACACGTCGGCGCACACCAGCCAGAGCGCCTCCGCGGACAGCTCGACGCGGCCACGCTCGAGGTCCTCCGGAGGGGTGATCATGACCGGGAGCAGCACTTCGCCGGAGTAGCCGAAGTTCATCAGGTTGCCGTACGGCATCCGCTCGGGCACCGGCCAGTGGATGGGAGATGCCGCCCACCCCTCGGGCAGGTGCCACTCGATGCGTGCGGCCGCTCCCGAATCGCCCGGGTTGCGCCAGTAGGTGTGCCAGCCGTCGTCCAGGGTCTGGTGCAGTCCGACCCAGAAGGGCTGGCCCGGCGTGATGGTGGTGTGCTCGCTGACGAGCCGGACACGGACATGCTGGCCGTCGACCTCGGCCTTGTCCGCGCAACCGGCCAGCAGAACGGCCACCAGGATGAAGGCACCGGCGGCGCGCCGATGTACGCTCAGGCGGTGCACGGCAGGTGCGAGTCTACGGGGCTGCCGGCCGCGCACCAAGGAGTGCTTTCGGGTGTACCGGCGCTACGTTCCCTCGCCGGGCCTGCCATGGCCCTCTCCGGGCCTGCCATGGCCCTCTCCGGGCCTGCCATGGCCATGGCCTTCTCCGGGCCTGCCATGGCCTTCTCCGGGCCTGCTGTGCCGCTTGTAGGGTAGCAACGCCAGCACCCGCGCCAGCTTGATCTGGCGTGCCAGGCGGCGCTGGTTCTTGGCCGACGTTCCCGTCACGCGGCGTGGCAGGATCTTGCCGCTCTGCGTGATGAACCGTTCCAGGATCTCCGGCTTGCGATAGGTGATGTCCAGGTTCTTGGTCCGGTCGACCTTGCGCCGGTAGTAGGGGCGCCGGCGCCCGCCGGGACCCCCGCGCTCGCCGCCACCCTCACGCGGGCCGAATCCTCCGCCAGGGCCATCTCCATGTTCGCGCTGCATCGGCTCGACGGCCGAGCTCGGCATGTTTTCTGACAACGTATCCTCCACACCAAGAAATGGCGCCGTGTCAATATGGCGCAGCGACCCGCGCCGCGGCAAGCGCATGACGCACGCGCGTCACACGGGAAACAGCAGATTCTGTTGAGTGAACACCTCGCTGACCGAGCGCCGTTCGTGGATGCGCAGAATGGCGCTGGCAAGCAGCGGCGCGATCGAGATCACCTTGATCAGGCCGCCGGCACGACGGTCCTGAGGCACCGGGATCGTGTTGGTGACCAGCACCTCCTCGATCGACGGGCGGGTGAGCAGTTCCGGCGCCTGTCCGATCAGCACGGGGTGGGTGACCGAGATGATCGCCGGCTCAGCGCCGTGCTCCATGAGCGTGTCGGCCTGCTGGTGGATCGACCCCGACGCGATCAGGTCGTCGATGATGATCGGCTTCCTGCCCTCGACGTCGCCGACCACGGCTTCCACTTCCATCTTGGAGCCGCCGACGCCTTGACGGCGCTTGTGCATCAGCACCATCGGCAGACCCAGGATGTCCGTGTACTTCTCCGCGAGCTTGGCGCGCCCGACGTCCGGGGCGACGATCACGGCGTTGGAGAGATCGCGCTGCCGCAGGTGGTTGGCCAACGTGGTGACCGCCGTCAGGTGGTCTGACACCTTGTTGAAGAACCCCTGGATCTGCGGCGCGTGCAGATCGACGGAGACGATGCGGTCGGCGCCGGCGTTGGCCAGCAGGTCGGCGACCAGGCGGGCGCTGAGCGGCTCCCGTCCGGTCGACTTGTGGTCCTGGCGGCCATACCCGTAGTAGGGGACGACGGCGGTGATCTGGTCGGCCGACGCGCGGCGCATGGCGTCGACGATGATCAGCAGCTCCATGAGCGTCTCGTTCACCGGACGGCAGGTGGGCTGCACCAGGTAGATCTCCGCGCCGCGGACGCTCTCCTCGATCTGTACGTGGGTCTCGCTGTCGCTGAGCGACTTGATGCTGATCTCGCCGAGCTCGACCCCCAGGATCTGCGCGATCTCGATCGCCAGCTCCGGGTTGGCGCGCCCGGAGAACAGACGGAGCGTGTCCATGGAACGACCGTTTTGCGCTGGCATGTCGGGGGAAGGCGTGAGCTTATCCATCGCGTTACCGCTCATCAAGCCCGATCTCGCGCATCTGTTCCGTCATCATGTGCCGGTCGCCACGGGCGGCGGCAGGTCCTTCATGGTCGTAAGCCCGGGCGCCGCTGCTGCTACGCGCGGGATGGCGTTGACCACGACCGCGGCCGTCCCCAGGTCGCCGTGCACGCCGCCGTCGATGCGCGCCTCCACCGGCGGCACGCCGTCGATCGACACCGCGTCGTAGGACTCGTCCAGTCCCACCGCGGCGCGGAATTCCAGGGTGACCACTTGCCGCCCCCCGGCGATGCCGACGCCTTCCTGCCGGACGCCGGCCACCTGACCCGCGGCGACCGACACGTGCTCGGTCTGAAGCGCGCGCGGCGCCATGATCGGCTCGATCGTTTCGGTAAGCTCGTCCAGCGACCAGCCCATGCCGGCGGCGATCATGTGGGCCGACTCGGTGAGCCCGACGTGCCGGATCTCTCCGGCGTCCGCGCGCCGGCGGAACTCCGACTCGTCGAGTCCGGCGCCGATCTTGCGCTGAAACGGACCGCGGCGGTCGCTCGCGTCCTGGACGCGGGTCGCGCGGATGGCGCGCACCTCCTGGCACGGGACCGTCATGTACAGCGGCCAGGCGTCCATCACGTAGCCGGGGTTGATGCCGGTACCGAGCAGCGTCACGCCGGCCTTGACCGCCTGGTCGTGCAACTCCGCGGCGACCTCGGCGTTGGCGTCGGCGGGAAAGGCGAGCTCCTCGCAGGTCGACACCACGTCGACACCCTCGCGCAGCAACGCGTGAAGCTGCGGCGCCACCGCCTGCAGGCTGGAGCCGGTGGTGTGGATCGCCAGCGCCGGCGCCGCGTCGTCCGGCAGCCGCTCCCAGGAGCCGACGATGGCAGCGCCGAGCGGCGCGCCGCCTGAGACTTCGCCGACGTCGCGCCCGTGCAGCGCCGGATCGATGTCGATGCCGGCGACGAGCCGCAGGTGGGGGCGGGTGGCCGCCAGGCGGGCGATGCGGCAACCGATCGGCCCGCAGCCGAACTGGACGACGCGTAGAGTCGGTATCATCCGCTCAAGCTATAACAGAGGACGCGGAGAGTTGTCGAACGTGGAACTGATCCTGGGAGGTACCTTCAGCGGCAAGAGCGCCTTCGCCTGCGAGCGGGCCCGCCGTGCCGCCGAACGGGAGCCCGGCGGCGTGCTGGTGATCGCCACCGCCCTCGACGGCGACCCGGACGTGCGCCGCCGCATCGCCGCGCACCGCGCGCGCCGTCCGCGGGAGTGGCGGACCGTGGAGGAGCCCCATCGCGTGGCGGCGGCGATCCGCGACGGCCTCCGGCTGCCGGCGCCGCCGGCGGTGATCCTGGTGGAGTGCCTGACGATGCTGGTGACCAACCTGATGCTCCGCGACGGCGTGGTCGACCGGGCGGCGGCATCGGAACGGGTGGCCGTGGAGGTGGAGGCGATCGTGCGCGCCGCGGACGGCGGGTCCGGCACGGTGCTGGTCGTCTCCAACGAGGTCGGCCACGGGTTGTTCCCGACCACCGCCGACGGCCGGCTTTTTCAGGAGCTGGCCGGCCTCGCCAATCAGCGCATCGCGGCGGCCGCGGACACGGTCTGGACGGTCACGGCCGGCATTCCGGCCCGGATCAAGTAGCCTCGCGGCTGCCGGCCGGCCAGCGCACGAGCCGCTGCGGGTGGACGGGGTTGCCGGTGTCGATGGAGATGTTGCCGGCGATGCCGGTGAGGATGGACATCGCCCCGTCGACGTGCGAAGCGGCGCGCCGCAGGGGGTCCGGCCTGGGCTCCCCGAACAGGTCGGCCGCCAGCAGCGGGTCGGCGCCGCCGTGGCCGCCTTCGGGTTCCGGGATCTCCACCTCGTACGGCTCCGCGAAGTGGGGGCAGATGCGCAGCTCCCGCTCCCTGGCGACGCCCTCCTGCGACTTGGAGCCCTGGGCGTTCACGTAGCTCGACTCCCGCACCGTCAGCTCCAGGCGCCCGCGGTCGCCGGTCAGCGCGATCCGCAGCCCTTCCCACGGGGAGTAGGCGGTCAACGAGTAGCTCATCATCGCGCCGGAGTCGTAGCGGACCAGCAGCGCCATGGTGTCCTCGATGCTGATGCCGTCGCCGAACACGCTCTGATCGCGGAAGTAGCCGTCCTCGTGCTCGGCCTTCAGGTACATCTCGGTGAGCGCCTCGCTCTGCTCCAGGTGCAGGGCGAACGGGTCGTCCCTGGCCGCCTCCGAGCCGCGCGCGCGGGTGTAGAAGCTGGTGACGCCGCGCTCCTCGGCGTTCTCGTGCCCGTAGAAGCGCAGGTCGCCGAGGGCCATCACCAGCTCCGGCGCGCTGGCCAGCCAGAAGTTGATCAGGTCGAAGTGGTGGGTGGCCTTGTGCACCAGCAGGCCGCCCGAGTTGCGCTTGTCGCGGTGCCAGCGCCGGAAGTAGTCGGCGCCGTGCACGAGGTCGAGCAGCCACTCGAAGTGCACGGCGGTGACGGTGCCGATGACGCCGTCCATCAGGAGCCGGCGCACCAGCGAGGCGTGCGGGGAGTAGCGGTAGTTGAACGTCACCCGCAGGTTCCTGCCGGTGCGCTCCACGGCGTCCAGGATCTGCTGGCACTTGCCGGCGTCGACGGTCATCGGCTTCTCGGTGATGGCGTCGCAGCCGAGCTCCAGGGCGCGCACGATGTAGCGGTGATGGGTACGGTCGATGGAGGTGACGATGACCACGTCGGGCGTGCACTCGGCCACCATGCGGTCGAACGCGTCCGCGCCGTAGGTGGGCACCGGCGCGTGGCCGAACCGCTCGGCAAGCACGCGGTTGGCGTAGTTCATGCGGGTCTGGTTGAGGTCGCAGAACCCCACCAGCTCCGCCCGGTCGGTGTAGTCGGAGGCGATCGACTCGTAGAAGGAGCGGGCGCGGCCGCCCACGCCCACCTGCGCGTAGCGTGTGCGCTTCATGCCGCGCCTCAGTCCTGCTGGCTGAACGCCGCGTCGAAGGCGATCGCGGAGGCGGACAGGTCGGTGCGGCGCGTGAAGGCGAGCGCCTCCGGCGCGCCCTGCTCGCGGTCCATGCCGGAGTCTTCCCATTCGATGGACAGCGGGCCCTGGTAGCCGATCGCGTTCAGGGCTCGGAACACCCGCTCGAACGGCACGTCGCCGCGCCCCGGCGACACGAAGTCCCAGCCGCGGCGCAGGTTGCCGAACGGCAGGTGCGACGCCAGCGCGCCGTTGCGGCCGTTGTGGTTGAGCTTCGATTCCTTGACGTGGGCGTGGTAGATGCGGTCGGCGAAGTCCAGGACGAACTGCTCCGGGTCGACCATCTGCCATACCAGGTGGCTGGGATCGAAGTTGATCCCGAAGGCGGGCCGCCGGTCGACCGCCTCCAGGGTGCGCTGCGTCGTCCAGTAGTCGTAGGCGATCTCCGACGGGTGCACCTCCAGCGCGAAGCGCACGCCCTCGGCGTCATAGACGTCCAGGATCGGATTCCAGCGGTCGGCGAAGTCCTGGTAGCCGTCGTCGATCATGCCCTCGACCGCCGGCGGGAAGCCGGCGAGCGCGTACCAGGTCTTGGAGCCCGTGAAGCCGGCGACCGTGTCCACCCCGAACGCGGCGGCGGCGCGGGCGGTCTCCTTCATGCGTTCGGCGGAGCGCTGCCTGACTCCCTCGGGATCGCCGTCGCCCCAGATCTCGGGCGGCAGCATGGCCTGGTGGCGGGCGTCGATGGGGAAGTCGCACACGCACTGGCCGACCAGGTGGTTGCTGATGGCGAAGCACGTGAGACCGTGCCGGTCGAGCTGCTCGCGCTTGGCGGCCACGTAGCCCGAGTCCGCGAGCGCCTTGTCCACTTCGAAGTGGTCGCCCCAGCAGGCCAGCTCCAGGCCGTCGAAGCCCCATGCCGCCGCCTTGGCGGCCAAGTCCTCCAGCGGCAGGTCGGCCCATTGGCCGGTGAACAGCGTTACGGGACGTCCCATGTCACTTCTCCTCCAGCGAATACCACTTCTGGTCGCTCCGCGAGCTGGCGACGCAGGCGGTGATGAACGCCATGCCGCGCACCCCGTCGTCGACCGTGGGGAAATCGAGACCGTCGGGCGCCTCGGTGCCTTCCAGACGCGCCTGCAGGGTCAGGGCGTAGTTGCGGTACAGGTTGGCGAACGCCTCGATATAGCCTTCGGGGTGGCCGGGCGGCAGGCGGGTGTGGGCGCCGGCGGCGTCGGACAGCTCGCCCACGCCGGTGCGCCGCACCTCTCGGTGGCGGTCCGCCCACTTGACGATCAGGGTGTTGGGCTCCATCTGGTGCCACTCCAGCCCGCCCTGCTCGCCGTAGACGCGGATGGCCAGCGCGTTCTCCTCGCCCGCGGAGACCTGGCTGGCGTACAGGACGCCCCTCGCGCCCTGCTGCAGGCGCACCAGCACGTTGCCGTCGTCCTCCAGCTTGCGGCCCTCCACGAACGTGGTCAGGTCCGCGCACAGCTCCGTGACCGACAGCCCGGTGATGTGCTCCATCAGGTTCTCGGCGTGGGTGCCGATGTCGCCGATGCAGGAGCTGATGCCGGCCTGCGCGGGATCGGTACGCCACGCGGCCTGCTTCATGCCGGTCGCCTCCTCCAGCCTGGCCAGCCACCCCTGCGGGTACTCGACCACGACCTTGCGGATGCGGCCGATGGAGCCGTCGCGGACCAGCCGCCGCGCCTCCTTGACCATGGGGTAGCCGGTGTAGTTGTGGGTGAGCCCGTACTGCAGCCCGGTGGACCGGACCAGCTCGCGCAGCGCCAGCGCCTCGTCCAGGTCGTAGGTCATGGGCTTGTCGCTCATGACGTGGAAGCCGGCCTCCAGTGCGGCCCTGGCGGCCGGGAAGTGGACGCTGTTGGGCGTGACGATGGAGACGAAGTCCATGCGCTCGCTCTCCGGCAGAGCGGCCTCCCGCTCCATCATCTCCGGGTAGGTGCCGTACACGCGATCGGCCGGAAGGTAGAGGTCGGCGCCGGACGCGCGCGACTTGCCGGGGTCGCTGGAGAACGCCCCGCACACCAGCTCGATGTGGCCGTCGAGGGCGGCCGCCATGCGGTGCACGGCGCCGATGAAGGCGTCGCGCCCGCCGCCGACCATGCCCATGCGGATCTTGCGGCTCATGACTTACTTGACCCTGGCGCCGCTGGCGGTGTCGCCCGGCACCTCGACCAGGGCCAGGTTGCCGGCGTCGTCCTCGGCGGCCAGCAGCATGCCCTGCGACTCGATGCCGCGCAGCTTGGCCGGCTTCAGGTTGGCGACCACGACGATCTTGCGGCCGACCATCTGCTCCGCCTCGTACCAGGCGGCGATGCCGGCGACGATGGTGCGCTCCTCGCCGCCGATGCGGACGCCGAGCTTCAGCAGGCGGTCGGTCTTGGGCACGCGCTCGGCGGTCAGGACCTCCGCGACGCGCAGGTCGACGCGGCCGAACTCGTCGAACGTGATCAGATTGTCCGTGGTGTGGGTTTCGTCGCTCACCTCGGGCTCCTTGGCAGTGGGTTTGGGGGGTGCCGGTTTCGCGGTCTTCCGGGGCTTTGCCGCCGGCTTCGCGGCCGGGCGCGACTTGCCGCTGTCGATGCGCGGAAAGAGCGCCGGCGGATCGGGGTCGACGGTGGTGCCGGGCGGCGTGAGCCCCCAGCCCGCGCCGTCGCGGACCGTCTGTTCCTCTGCGCCCAGCGCGGCCAGCAGCGTCGCCGTCTTGGCCGGCATGGCGGGCGCCAGCAGCACCGCGGTGAGGCGCAGCCCCTCGACTGCGGTGTAGAGCACGGTGTTCAGCCGCTCACGGGCCTCCGGATCCTTGGCAAGCGCCCACGGCTGCTCGGCATTGAAGTAGCGGTTGAGCCGGCGCACGAACTGCAGGATCTCCTCCAGCGCGCCGTTCAGCCTCATGCCGGCGATCAGCTCGCGCACCGTATCGGCCAGTCCGTCCGCGTGCTCCTGTACCTCGCGCTCGGCGGGTCCCGGCTGCGGCGTGCCGATGGTGCCGCCCAGGTGGCGGTTGACCAGGGTGAGGGTGCGCGACATCAGGTTGCCCAGGTCGTTGGCCAGGTCGGCGTTGTAGCGCTCCACCAGGCCGTTTTCGCCGGCGTTGCCGTCGTTGCCGTACGGGAGGATGCGCAGCAGGTAGTAGCGGACGGCGTCGGTGCCGTAGCGGTCGGCGAGCTCGAACGGGTCGAGCACGTTGCCGAGCGACTTGCTCATCTTGCGGCCGTCGGACCCGGACAGGTAGCCGCCGACCAGGATGCGCTCCGGCAGCGGCAGGCCGGCCGACTTGAGCATGGTCGGCCAGAACATGGCGTGCTGGCGGAGGATGTCCTTGCCGATCAGGTGCCAGGTGCGCGGCCAGAAGGTGTGGTAGCGGGGATCGTCGGGGTAGCCGAGTGCCGAGACGTAGTTGATCAGCGCATCGAACCAGACGTAGGTGACGTGCGAATCGTCCCACGGCAGCCCGATCCCCCACGGCAGCCGCTCGCGCGGGCGGGAGATCGACAGGTCGCCGACCGGCTCGCGCAGCAGGCCGAGCATCTCCGAGCGGTAGCCGGCCGGGTGGATCCAGCCGGGGTTGGCTTCCAGGTGCTCGCGCAGCCACTCCCGGTACTTCTCCATGCGGAAGAACCAGTTGCCCTCGCGGCGCAGGACCGGCGGGTCGCGGTCCTCCGGCAGCTTGCCGTCGACCAGCTCGTCCTCGCCGACGTAGCGTTCCTGGCCGACCGAGTACAGCCCTTCGTACTCGCCGAAGTAGACGTCCCCCTCGTCGTGGACACGCTGCAGGATCGCGCGCACCACCCGCTTGTGGCGCTCCTCGGTGGTGCGGATGAAGTCGTCCTGCGAGATGTCCAGCGCCTCC
The DNA here is from genome assembly GCA_964291595.2 of Spirochaetia bacterium. Lineage (GTDB taxonomy): Bacteria > Spirochaetota > Spirochaetia > SZUA-6 > Bin103 > CATQHW01. Next base: position 938,086 of record OZ219914.1, read on the forward strand.
CAGGCGTCGCGGAAGCGCTGGCTGACCCGGTCGACGAACGCCTGCGTCTCCTCACCGGCCTCGGCCGCGGCGTTGTTCACCTTCTCGCCGTGCTCGTCGGTGCCGGTGAGGAACCAGGTCTCGTGGCCGTCCGAGCGGTGCCAGCGCGCCAGGAAGTCGGTGGTCACGGTGGTATAGGCGTGACCGACGTGCGGCTGGTCGTTCACGTAGTAGATGGGGGTGGTGACGTAGCAGGGGACTTTGGACATGGTGCGGCTCGGGACCCGCGGCGCGGGTGCGTATACTGCTAGAAGGGCGAGCTCTGCGCAACGTCCCGACGGCGTGCGGAGATGCGGCTCACGTCTGCCTCAGCGAAGTTGCGCGAGCGTGCGCTTGGCGCAGTCCAGGATGTCGAAGCGGCGACAGATCGACTTGACCTTGCCGAGGTCGATCTCCGCTCGGAGGGTGCCCTGTCGGCTGTGCTCTCCCTTGGGCAGCCATGCCGGGTCTCAGTCGCCGTATAGCCGGCGGCGCATGCGTTCAGCATCTCGAAGACCTTGCGGAGCTGAATCTGTCCATGGCCGGGCACGCGGGGAAGCCGCCTCAGGCGGCGATCTCAACGGCGGTCGGAGCCGGGTTATTCCGCGCCGATGGCTGCTCGTACTCGATGACCTTCGCGCTGAACGTCGGTTGGGGCACCTTGGGCAAGTCGCTCTCGATCCTCCCCGCGGCCACGTCCTCGCGCGCAGATGCGAAAGTTCGCTCGGCCCACGGATCGGTATCGTTGAAGAACTGTCGCACCGATGCGGAGAAGGCGTCGAGGTCGGGAGCGGCGTCAGCCAAGTCGTAGAGCACGAGTGCGATCGACTGCTCCAGGTCGTGGTATGCCTCCCGCAAGGTCACACCCTGGCCGGCGACCCCGCCGGGTTGCAGGCCATGAGCGAGGTACGCGCCGTCCGGCTCCACAGTAACCACCGCTCCGCCACGGAGCTCGACCCCCGCCAGGTAGCGAGGTCCTTGCACCGTGACCCGGTATGTGAAAACGAGCGGATAGGCGGTACCCATGTGCCGGAACCTATCGTCGGCGGGCCAGCGGCACATCGTCAAGAGCAACTGCCGTGCCGGGCGGGCCTCAGTGGCTTCCGATGCCGCGCGCGGGGCCGGGGTGGTCGGGTCCGGGAGCGCGAAACTGACGCGTGCCGAGATCCCCGACCCGTTCTTGACGCAGCGAGTTGGACAGGCGAGTCTGAGACGCGACCCGGAACGGCGCGAATCTGACCCGCGCAGGAATGTTCGCAGCCTACGCTTGAGGCCTAAGGAACATATCAAAATTGGGGCGGTTTATGACAGGACAAGTCCGGCTCTTCGAGCATGTCGTACAACGGTCGGGAGGGATCGATCTCGACGAATCAACGTTCGAGTTCCTTGCGCGCGGCGGCAGTCAAGAGGCTTCAGAGATCCGAGAATGGATGGAAGAGGAGTGGAGCGTATGGGTCTGGAAATCGACATCGAGCCATCACTTGCTGGGACAGACAAGACGAGACGACCCTCTCGAGAGAGCGTGTCGTGAGTCCTATCCTCGATCTGTTGAACAAGTGGCCCGCCGATAGAGTGCTACGCCGCGAGAGTGTTCGCATATCGGGAGGCCAAGTTTGCGTCCCGATTGCCACCGTATCGGAAGGAACCTGGACGCTGACGGCACAACTGCGTGCCGTCGAGCCAGGAACAGTCGGTCGCGTCTGGGGGCCAATTGAGGTAGACGATGTGGCTGTCGACGTGTCGATGAGGGGAAATTTGAAAACGAAAGCGTCGCACTGGCGAAGCTTGGGGCGGAAGGATGAGGTTGCTATCATCGCGGTCGATGCCTGTCATAGGCTCTTCGGTTCCGAAGAGATGGAAGAGGAGGTCGGGAGAGTGATCTACAACGACGTCCGCGGGACGGTGGCCGGCTTGGATTTCGCTCATCTATTTCGAGACATCAATGGCGTTCTCGTTTTCAACAATGCAACCCTGGGAAACGAGCGAACCGCCCACGTGAACCTCTATCGCAACGGACAAGAGCTGATTCCCGACTCCCTCGAGTCTCTGTTGCACGGATGTAACTTGGGGTCACTCATTGGACTGCGGTAGTCTTCCGGAGACAGTGTGACCGGTTCGGAGGCGATCGATCGATGATCTGAGCGGCCTCAGGTACTTGACCGGGGTCGTTGCGACCGCAGCGTGCGAGCTGTTCTGTCGTGCCCGAGCCGTCCGCCTGAACGCAGCCCGAGAGCGTTCGTCCTCCTCAAGCCGACAGGAGATCTCCCAATCGCTCAAGGGTGGCCTGCGCTTGGCGGTACCAGCGGTCGAAGGCTTCGCGCGCCTGCCGGGTGGGAGCGGCGTCGGCGCTTGCGATGACCGGCGCCAGGCTGGCGATGCCTTCGAGCACGCCGCCTACGTGGTTGCGTGCCAGGTCGCCGGGCGGCACCACGCGGTGCAGGATGCGCTCGATCTCGTCCAGAGCTTCGGCAGGCGGTGTCTCCTGCTCGCGGCAGCGGTCGATCATCGCAATGGCGCCCATCACGTCCGCGACCGCAGAGCGGAGCTGGATCAGGAGTTCCGTCTGTTCCCGGAGGTCCCGGGGATCGGCGCCAACTCGCGGGTCGCCGGTCACGCGCACGCTCGTAGTGTCGCTACTTCCGTCCGCGGACAACTCGATGCGGTACTCGCCGGGTGCGGCCAGCGGGGCCACACCGGTGTCTTCCGGATCCCCTGCGCCCGATGAGGTCGCGTACGGGCTGTAGGTGAGGTCCCAGATCAGGCGGTTGAGGCCGGCGTCGCAGGGAAGGTCGTCAGCGGCGGCGTCCGTGGCATCGCTCGCGAACCGGCGGACCGGGCGTCCGCTCGGGTCGACGATGCGGATCAAGGCCGAGCGGCAGCCTTCCGGCAGCCAGTAGTAGATCAGCGCGCCGCGCGGGCGCGGGCTTCCCGAGTCCAGGAACTCGCGGCGGCCGTCGCCGGCGCTCTCGTGCTCGATGAAGGTGGCCTCCACCCCCAGCGAGCCGATCTGGTACGTCTTCTGCGGGCCGGACCAGGGATCCCACCCGACCTGTGGCAGCGTCCGCACCGTGGGGCGTGGCGCGACAAGCGCGGGCGCTGACCAGGCGGTCGCGCGCCGCAGGGGGGTCAGGTCGTCGAGGATCCAGAAGGAGCGGCCGTGCGTGGCCGCCACCAGGTCGCCCCGGTGGACGCGCAGGTCGTACACCGGGACCGCCGGCAGCCGGCTCCAGCGCTCGGTCGCGTCGTTCATCCGGGTCCAGGTCCCGCCGTCGTCGAGCGATGCGTACGCGCCGGTCTCCGTGCCGCAGTACAGCAGGCCGGGTCGTTCCGGGTCGCAGCGGATCACGCGGGTGAAGTCGTCGGCCGGCAGGTCGCCGGTGATCGACTGCCAGGACGCACCGCCGTCGTCCGTGCGGTACAGCATCGGCCGCGTGTCGTCCAGCCGGTAGCGCGTGGCGGCCAGGTACCAGCGGTCGGGATCGTGCGGGGAGGGCTCCAGGCAGAGGACGGACGACCACTCGGGCAGGGCGCCGGGCGTCACGTCCTGCCAACTCGCGCCGCCGTCGCGGGTGCGGTGCGCGCGGCCGTCGTCCGAGCCGGCCCAGAGCTCCCGCGGGCGCTCCAGCGACTCGGCCAGCGCGATGATCGTGCAGTACACGTCGGAGGCGCCTTCGCCGGTGATGGGACCGCCGGAGGCGACCGTCCGGTCCGGGTCGTCGCGGGTGAGGTCGGGGCTGATCGGCTCCCAGCTTCCGCCTTCGTCCGTGGAGCGGAACACCACGTTGCCGGCGGTCAGCAGCACCTGCGGATCGTGGCGGGAGGACAGCACGGGGAAGGTCCAGTTGAAGCGGGCCGGCCACTCGGCCGGCGGACTCGATCCGTCCATCCCGGGCACGGGCGAGATCAGCCGCACCTGGCCGCTGCGGTGGTCGTAGCGCATCAGGCTGCCCGGTCCGCCGGGGCTGCTGCCGGTGGCCCCGGCGTAGACGATGTCGGAATCGTCCCGCTTGACGGCGATGTGGCCGCTCTCGGCGCTGCCGGTGGTGTAGCAGTCCGCCCAGCGGATGGCGCCGTAGGTGCTGTCCGACGGGACGCTGACGGCGCTGGAATCCTGCTGCGTGGCGTACACCCGGTAGGGGAAGCGGTCGTCCACCTCCATCCGGTAGTACTGCGCGGTCGGCTGGTTGTAGATGCTGCTCCAGGTCTCGCCGCCGTCCAGGCTGACGGTGGCGCCGCCGTCGTTGCCCTCGATCATGCGCATCGGGTTGGCGGGGTCGAACCACAGGTCGTGGTCGTCGTGGTGGGGCGAGGAGATCACCTCGAAGGTGTGGCCGCCGTCGGTGGAGCGGTACACCTTCTTGCAGAGCGACCAGACCTGCTCGGGATCGGTGGGGTGGGCGTAGACGTGGGTGAAGTAGAAGGGCTTCTCCCGCAGCTCCGTGTCGTCCGTGACCATCTGCCACGACTCGCCGTCGTCGTCGCTGCGGTACAGGCCGCCTTCCTCCGCCTCGATCAGCGCCCAGACGCGGCCCGCCCGCGCCGGCGAGGCGGCGATGCCGACGCGGCCCAGGATGCCGCGCGGCAGTCCCGGCCGGGCGGTCAGCTCCTGCCACGTGGTGCCCCCGTCGGTGGAGCGGAAGATGCCGGAGTCCGGCCCGCCGCTCCTTACGGTCCAGGGCTTGCGGATCGCCTGCCAGAGCGCCGCGAACAGGACGTTCGGGCGGTTGGGATCCAGGCTCAGGTCGCCGGCGCCGGCCTCCTCGCTGCGGTACAGCACCCGCTCCCAGGTGGCGCCGCCGTCGGTGGAACGGTACACGCCGCGCTCCGGGTTTCGGCCGAAGGCGCGGCCCAGCGCGGCCACGTACACGGTGTCGGGGTCCCGCGGATGCACCCGGATGCGGCTGATGTGGCGGGTGGCCTCCAGGCCCAGGTGGCGCCACGACTCGCCGCCGTCGTCGCTGCGGTAGACGCCGTCACCGTGGGTGACGTCGACCCGGATCTGCGTCTCGCCCATGCCGGCGTACACGGTGCGGTGCGCGGACGGCGCGACCGCGATGGCGCCGACCGACGCGGTGCGGAAGTAGCCGTCGGAGACGTTGCGCCAGAACCGCCCGGCGTCGGTGGTCTTCCAGACGCCGCCGGCGCAGGCGCCGAAGTAGAACACCAGCGGCTCGACGGGGTCGCCGGCGACGGCCACCACGCGGCCCCCGCGGTACGGGCCGATGGAGCGCCAGCGCATCGCCGAGAGCGCGGCGCGGGGATCGCACCGGGGCGCGGCGCTCGACGGCGACGCTACCGGCTTCCGAGCCGCCGGCTTCCGAGCCGCCGGCGACGATGCGGCGGGTGGCGTCGATCACCCGGTCGACCTGCGCGGGGCCGATGTGCCGGTTGACCACCAGGCGGATGCGGGTCGGCGGGCGCGAGCCGCCCAGCACGCCCTCGGCGCCGTAGCGGTCGAGCATCTCGTCGGCGGTCCAGCCCAGGCCGCGCACGTCCACCATCGCGAAGTTGGTCGGGATCGGCGGCTCGACCACCTCGATGCCGTCGACGGTTCGCAGCCCGTCACGCAGCCGCGCGGCGTTCGCGTGATCCTCGGCCAGCCGGTCGACCATTTCCTCCAGGGAGAGGATGCCGGCGGCGGCGATCACGCCGGCCTGGCGCATCGAGCCGCCGTGGATCTTGCGGGTGTCGCGGGCCGCGTCGATGAAGGCCGCCTCTCCGCACAGGATCGAGCCGACCGGAGCGGACAGCCCCTTGGAGACGCAGAACATCACCGAGTCGACCTGCTCCACCAGCTCGGCGGCGGGCACTCCCAGGGCCACCGCGGCGTTGAACAGCCGTGCGCCGTCGCAGTGCACGCGCATGCCGGCCGCGTGCGCGGCCCCGGCCACGGCGTTCACCTGCGCGGGCGTCACCGCGCCGCCGCCGGTGTAGTTGTGGGTGTTCTCGATGCAGAGCAGCAACGGCTCGGCCTCCGGGTGGGCGGCGACCGCCTGCTGCACGTGCTCGGGGGTGAGCACGCCCCACTCGGTCTCCACCGCGGCCGACTCGACGCCGAACAGCGCCCGCGCGAAGCGGTCGCGGTCGCTCGAGAACATGTGCGCATGCGTCTCGTGCACGGCCAGCGCCGGCCGGCCGGCCCCGGAACGGCTGCCGATCTCCAGGTAGGTGATCAGGGCGGTGCTGTTGCCCATGCTGCCGCTCGGCACGTACACGGCCGCTTCCTTGCCGAGCCGTTCGGCGGCCATCGCCTCCAGCCGCTTGACGGTCGGGTCGTCACCGAAGGTGTCGTCGCCCACCTCGGCGGCGTGCATGGCCTGCCGCATGCGCTCGGTGGGGTGGGTGAGGGTGTCGCTGCGCAGGTCCACGGTCGCGTCGGTATTCATCGCATGCCTCCACAAGCGTCGATCAGCATTTCCTGCACGATCAGGTCGTGCTCGGGCGAGAAGCGCGGGGCGCGCTCGCCTCGGGCCACCTGGATCAGCTCTTCCAGGTCGCCGATGTAGCGCGGGCGGTCCTCGACCTCGATGTGCTGCCAGCCCTCCCGAAAGGGAGGCTTGGGCTCGCGCAGGCAGAGCTGGATGTGCGGGGGCTCGATCGGCTCCAGGATGGCGCTGCCGCCCAGCCCGTGCACCTCCACCCGGCGATGCGGCCCGGAGTCGGTCTCCAGCGAGGTGCCTTCGATCACCGCGAGCGCCCCCTGCGCCGCGTAGTCGAAGACGATCACGCCCAGGTCGATGCCTTCCGGCATCCGTTCGAAGCCGCGTGCCGACGAACGGAGAAAGGGGTGGATGGCGTCCGCCTTGCCGAACATCCAGGCGACCTGGTCGAACAGGTGACAGTTCTCCTCGATCATGATGCCGCCCTCGTAGCGGTGGAGCTGGTTGCGGTGGTAGTACTCCGGCACGCTGCCGGCGCGGAAGCGGGCGAAGTTCACACGGCCCAGCAGGCCGTCGCGCACCCACGCCTGGATCATCTCCAGGCCCGGGTTGTAGCGCCACTGGTAGCCCATCTGGATGCAGAGCCCGGACCTGCCGGCCAGCTCGTAGAGCTCGCGGAGCTCCTCCACGGAGGTGCCGGGCGGCTTGTCCAGGTGGATGTGCTTGCCCGCTTCGATGGCGCGCCGCGCCCATGGGATGCACTCCCACGGCCAGGTCTCGATGAAGACGACGGCGATCGTGTCGTCGGCCAGGATCTCGTCGGGGTCGTCGATGAAGCGCACCCCGCGCCAGACCTCGCGGCCGCCGCGCGCGGCCAGCATCTCCGGGTCCGGCTCGTGGATGCCGACCAGCTCGGCGTCGAGCCGGCGCAGCACCGGCTGCGACTCAGGCTGCACGGCCTTGGTGGCGTGGGTGTGGGCGATGCCGATCTGTCCGATGCGCAGCGTCTGCGCCATGGGTACCTCCTGCGTACGGCTCGCAGTGTACGACACGTCGCGAGGACCTCGCGCGGGCATGCCCGCGGTCGCGTATGATCTGTCTGGACGACGATGGGCGACGGCTGGAAGCAGCGGGTCCGCGACCCCGTGCACGGTCTGATCATGTTCGGAGGCCGCGACCCGCGCGGGAACGAGACGGACCGCATCGCGTGGCGCCTGCTCAACACGAAGGAGTTCCAGCGCCTGCGCCGCATCCGGCAGCTCGGCTTCTCCGACACCGTCTATCCCGGGGCGACGCACACCCGCTTCGCCCACAGCATCGGCGTCTACCACATGGCGCGCCGGCTGCTCGACGTGATCGCGCGCGAGCAGGGAGCGAAGCACGACCGCGACCGGGCGCGAGTGGCGCTGCTGGCCGCGCTGCTCCACGACATCGGCCATGGCCCGTTCAGCCACGCCTTCGAGAGCGCCTCGGAGGCGATCGGGCTGCGGCGGCGGCACGAGGACTGGGGCGCCGAGATCGTGCGCGGCGACACCGAGATCAACCGCGTGCTGCGCGACGTGGACGAGAGCCTGCCGGAGCGGGTGGGAGCGCTGCTCAGGGAGGAGGAGCCCAAGGACGTCTACGCGGCCGTCGTCTCCAGCCAATTCGACGCTGACCGGCTGGACTACGTGCAGCGCGACCGGCTGATGACCGGGGTGCAGTTCGGCCACGTCGACTCGGACTGGCTGATCGACTGCCTGGAGGTGGGTTCGGTCACCATCGGCGAGCGGGACTACCTGCCGGTGCAGTGCCTGTACCTCGGACCCAAGGGGATCGCGGTCGCGGAGGACTACCTGGAGGCGCGCTTCCGCCTCTATTGGACGGTATACGTGCACAAGACGACGCGCGCGGCCGAGAAGATGCTGCAGGCGGTGCTGGAGGCTGCCGCGTCGGCGCTGCGGGATACGAACCTGGCGCGGCGCGAGCCGGTGCTGCGCTATCTCACGTCGCAGGCGCCGTCGCTCGACGCCTACCTTCGCCTCGACGACGCGGCGATCTGGGCGGCGCTGTCGGAGTACGCCGACTGCCGGACCGCACGGGTGGCGGAACTGGCCGGCCGCCTGCGCGACCGCCGTCTCTACAAGTGCCTGGAAATCGGCTCCTGGGACGAGCCGCAGGGCAACCTGTACCTGCGCTTCCGGCGCGAGCTGGAGGAGCGCCGCGTCGAATGGCGGGGCGACCTGCTGTTCGACCAGTCCACCATCACGCCGTACACGTGGTACGACTTCGACGACAACGCCTCGGCCCTCAGCAAGGTGCTGGTGAAGGTACGCGCGGACATGAACGAGCCGCGGGACATCGCCGAGGAATCGCCGATCGTGAAGGCGCTCCACGACCGCAGACCGGGACGGGTGCAGCGCGTGTTCGCACCGGACGCGGAGAAGCTGGCCAGGCTCGACGAGATCCTGAGGCAGGTGAAGGGGTAGAAGCGCTCACCTCACGCGAAGCGGTCCGGGCTGAACGGCTGCAGATCGATCGCCGGCGCGCTGCCCGCGATCAGGGCTGCCACCGCCTCGCCCGTGGCCGGCCCCAGCGACAGGCCCAGGGTGCCGTGCCCGGTGGCCAGAACGATGTTCGCATGGCCGCGGGGACGGCCGACGATCGGCAGCGTGTCCGGGGCCAGCGGCCGGAGTCCGTGCCAGACCTCCGCGCCGGGGTCGGCGGCATCGAACCGGGCGCCCGGTACGACCCGGCCCGCGCCGTCCAGGATCGCCTGCACGCGTCGCAGGTTGATCGAACGGTCCAGGCCGGCCAGCTCCAGTGTCCCGCCGATCCTGACCCCGTGCGGCAGGGGCGTGGCCACCGCCCGGGCATCACCCAGGTTTACCGGCCGGCTCGGCCGCCACGGCGGGTTGGAGAACGTGACGGAGTAGCCCTTGGCGGCCTGCACCGGCAGGCGCAAGCCGAGTCCGGCGGCCACCCGCGGGCTCCAGGAGCCGGCGGCGATCACGACCTGGCCGGCGGCGATCTCGCCGCGCGAGGTGAGCACCGACGTGCGGCCGCCGCGTCCTCCGGGCTGCACGCGAAGCACGTCGGTCTGCTCCACCATCTGCGCGCCGGCCTCTTGCGCCTGCGCGTGCAGCCAGCGCACGAAGGAGCGGGAATCGACGTGGGCGTCGCCGGGGTAGAGCACGCCGCCGATCACCCGCGGCGACAGGGCCGGCTCCATCCGGCGCACCTGTTCGCCGGTGAGCTGCTCGAACGGGATGCCGTGACGGGCGACCCGATGGGACTCCTCGAGGTGGTGATGCAGCGCCTCCTCGGTCAGGAACGCGTACAGCACGCCTTCGGCGGTGTATCCGTAGGGATTGGTGCCGTCCGCGCTCATGCTCGCCGCGGTGGCGGCGATCCCGGCGTGCAGCCCGGCGCTGTGCTGCAGGAACTCCGCCATCGCGGCCGTTCCCGCCTCGGTACGGGCCGGCTTCGACGCCTGCGCGAACCGCCACAGCCAGCGGAGCATCTCGGGGCGCCAGGGGCTGCGGATATACAGCGGGCTGGTGGGATCGAACAGCCAGCGCAGACCCTGGGCGACCACGCCGGGCGCCGCGATCGGCATGGCGTGACTGGGACAGACCAGCCCCTGGTTGCCGTAGGAGCAGGCCAGCCGGTTGCCGATGGTGGCTGCATCGACCACCGTCACGCGGGCGCCGGACCGAGCCAGGTACCAGGCGCAGCTCATGCCGACCACGCCGCCGCCCGCGATCAGGACGTCCGGGCTGCGGTCTTCGATCACGGCGCCGGTTCCCGGACCGTGCGGCGAAGCTGGCCGCAGGCGGCGTCCACGCGGCGGCCCATCTCCTTGCGCGTGGTCACCGTCACGCCGTGGCCGGCGACGATGGCGGCGAAGCGGCGCACCGCGCCGGCCACCGGCTCGGCGAAAGGAAGTCCGGGGACCGGGTTGTAGGGGATGAGGTTGACCTGCGACCCGGTCCCGGCCAGCAGCCGGCCCAGCGCCTCGGCATGGTGCGGCTCGGCGTTCCGCCCGGCGATCAGCGTGTACTCGTAGGTGACCCGCCGTCCGGTGGCGGCGAAGTAGTGGTCGGCGGCCTCCAGGAGCTCAGCGATGCCGTGGCGCTCGGCGATCGGGACCAGGCTCCGCCGCGTCTCGTCGTCGCTCGCGTGCAGGCTGATCGCCAGCCCCAGCGGCAGCCCGGTCGCCGCCAGGTCGCGGATGCGCGGCACCAGGCCGACGGTGCTGACGGTGAGCCGGCGCGCGCCCAGGGCGATCCCTCCGGGGTCGGTCAGGGCGCCGATCGTCTCGATGAGGCGGGGAAAGTTGGCCAGCGGCTCGCCCATGCCCATGAAGACCACGTTGGTCACCGGTCCGTGCGCGGCGGCGTATAGCACCTGTGCCACCATCTCGGCGGCGCTGAGGTTGCGGGCCACCCCGTCCAGTCCGGACGCGCAGAACGCGCACGCCATGCCGCACCCCACCTGGCTGGAGACGCAGACCGTATGGCGGCCGCCGTCGCGGATCGACACCGCTTCGATCAGCTCGCCGTCGAGCGCGCGCAGCAGCAGCTTCGCCGTCTGCCCGTCCGGCGTCGGGCGCTGTGCCTTGAGGGTCAGCGGCGTGGCCGGCAACTCGTCGCCCAGCCGGTCGCGCATGGCGGCCGGCAGGTCGGTCATCTCGCCGTAGTCGAGCACGCCGCGGCGCAGCAGGTGCGTGCGGATCTGCCGTGCTCGGTAGGCGGGTTCACCCAGCGCGCTCAGGTGCTCCGCGAGCGCGGCCTCGTCCAGATCCAGCGCCGAAGTCATGGCTCCGAGAGTACACCGCGATGCGAGTGGGCGTGGAAGCGTTGTGCCTCGCAGGTTGCTGATGCGCGGCAGGTTGGGCTACACGTAGCTTGGTGGATTCCATAGGCGTCCGCGAGCTTCGCCAGCGGGTGGGCGATTACCTTCGTCGCGTCGAGGCCGGTGAGACCTTCGAGGTGACCATTCGGGGCCGGCCGGTGGCGATCCTGAGCCGGACTCCCGACGCACCACCGCTGGAGCGGCTCCGTTCCGCGGGGGAAGTGATGGAGGCGCAGGGCTCGATGGAAGATGCTCCTCCACCCCTCGCGGCCGAACCCGGCGTCGAGCTGCCGTCAGCCCGGCTCGCGCGGATCCGTGAAGGCGGGCGATAGTAGCCACGTCACCACTGCATCGCGTTGCGGGGCGGGGCGATTCGGCCTATGGTGCCCGGACCCCAGATTTCCGTTTCAGAGGATTCGCCATGTCCGCTCAGAAAGTGCTCTGCGTCCTGTACGACGACCCGGTGGGAGGATTCCCGCCGGACTACGCCCGCAACAGCATTCCCACCCTGCCGCAGTATCCGGACGGCCAGACGCTGCCGACGCCGGACGGCATCGACTTCACGCCCGGCCACCTGCTCGGCTCCGTGTCCGGCGGACTGGGCCTGGGGCCGTTCCTGGCCAAGCGCGGCCACCAGTTCGTGGTGACCGCGGACAAGGACGGACCCGACTCGAAGTTCGAGAAGGAGCTGACCGACGCAGACGTGGTGATCTCTCAGCCCTTCTGGCCCGGCTACCTGACCGCCGAGCGGATCGCCAAGGCGCCCAACCTCAAGCTGGCCATCACCGCCGGCATCGGCTCCGACCACGTCGACCTGCAGTCGGCCATCGACCGGAACATCACCGTCTGCGAGGTGACGTGGTGCAACAGCATCAGCGTCGCCGAGCACGCGGTCATGCAGATGCTGGCGCTGGTGCGCGACTACATCCCCCAGTACGGCTGGGTCGTCAAGGGCGGTTGGAACATCGCCGACGCCATCTCCCGCTCCTACGACATCGAGGGGATGGACGTGGGCGTCGTGGCCGCCGGCCGCATCGGCCTGGCGGTGCTGAGGCGGATGAAGCCGTTCGACGTCAACCTCCACTACACCGACCGACACCGCCTGCCGGACGACGTCGAGCAGGAGCTTGGCGCGACCTACCACGAGAGCGTCGACTCCTTGGTGGCCGCCTGCGACGTGGTGAGCATCCACTGCCCGCTGCATCCGGAAACCGAGCACATGTTCGACGACACCTTGATCGGCAAGATGCGGCGCGGTTCGTACCTGGTGAACACCGCGCGCGGCAAGATCTGCGACCGCGACGCCATCGTGCGCGCTCTGGAGAGCGGCCAGCTCGCCGGCTATGCCGGTGACGTCTGGTTTCCGCAGCCGGCCCCCAACGACCACCCGTGGCGGTCGATGCCCAACCACGCGCTGACACCGCACACGTCGGGCACGTCCCTGTCCGCCCAGGCCCGCTACGCGGCCGGCGTCCGCGAGATCCTGGAGTGCTGGTTCGACGGCACGCCGATCCGCGACGAGTACCTGATCGTGCAGGGCGGCGGGCTCGCCGGCACGGGAGCCCACTCCTACAGCGAGGGCGACGCCACCGGCGGCTCGGAGGAAGCGGCAAAGTTCAAGTCCGGGTAGAACCGCCAGCAGCGAAACGGACCGACCTCGGTTCGCGAAACCGCACCCGTGTTCTTGGACTGCCCGAGACCGGGTGCACCTTCATGGTGTCCGTAGCTCTTCCTGGGTCATGCCTCTCTCGATCCGCAGCTCCCTGATGAGCATGCCGATTCTCAGATTGCGTCGCTCCTCGTCCAACTTCTTCCGAAAGTTGGGACTCTTCGCTTCACGTTTCTGGATGTATTTCTCCACGTCACTCATGTTGCCTTCCGTGCGAAATAGTCTTTACGCATTCTCTCGGCCCTTTGAATCTCTCGCCCCGGCGATCAGGAAGCCGTATCAACGCAGATCATGCGAGCGCTACCGTTCCTGCGCACGATTCTCCTTCACTGCCTGAAGGAATGCCTGAGCTTCTTCATCCGACAGGGAAGGGACGGTGTCGAGGTGGTCGAGAATGGCCGCGCCGCTCGCGGAAGAACCGGCGTCGTGGATCAGCCGGCTGATCAACTTGGAGAATGACTCTCTGCGACTCACCCGTTCGATCCGCCGCCAAATCACGACGAGTCTCCGGTCTCCGGCAACTGCCGTCGCACCTGTGCCAGCAATGCCTCGACGAGCGTCAGAGCGCTCTTCCGGTCGATCGGTTCCGTACCTGATTCGACTCCCTCGTAGCGAAACTCGACCGCGTACGGGGTGTAATCGATCAGCTTTCGGAAACGACATGAGACGTCGTTTCGTTCGGACAGGAGTTCGAGCAACGACTCCAGATTGTGCGTGAGCGGGTAGACCTTGCCCAGCAGGGCGAGCCAGGCCTTGAGCGACTTCTCGGCTGCCTGCTGCACGTGAAAACCGAAGACCTCGTCGGAGATTTCGTGGGACCGGCGCATCACGCGGAGCGCTCCGACATCGCGTTCGGCCGCTTCGAGTAACACACGTGCACACTTAGCGTCGCTCATAGAGCACCGTTCCTTCGCGCAGCGCACGTGCCAGGACGTGGTTGAGGGAGTCCCGCCAGTAGTCCACGTCCTCGGTGGAGTAGACGAGGAGGTCGGCGGCTACGGGGAAGCCCGCGACCGCATGGTAGAGCCGTACCATCTCGCGGTGGCGATGTCGCTGCGGGCCGAAGGGCTCGGCCTCCACGACGATCAGGTCGACGTCCGAATCGTCTCGCGCGTCACCGCGCGCGCGGGAGCCGAACAGAATCACCTGCTCGGGATCGACCTCGTCGACGATCGCACGGACCATGTGGTTGAGAAGATCGTCGGTGATGGGACCGACTCGCGTGGTGCCGGTGTTCGGGATGCTCACATCGAAACCTGCCGCTACGGTAACGGAAACGCCCGAGTTCCGTCGCGCAGCGGCAGGTGTGCTGACCGGTCCGCCGCGCTACGCGGGGTCCTCCTCGTCCGTCTTGGCCCCATCTTCGGCCGAGGCAGCCTTGGCGTCGCCGTCCGGGGTGGAGGCGAGTGACTGCGTGAGGCCGCCGACGGTCGACGGGTCCAGGCCGAGCTCGCCGAGCAGCGTGTCGAGCAGGGGCGCCTGCGCCCGGTAGCGCAGCGCGCTGTTGACGATCTGATCGGCCAGGTTGCCGCCGCCTGCTGACGGGGCGCCGTTGCCGCCGCCGTTTCCGCCCAGGCCGTCGACCTGGAAGATCTTGATGCCGTCGATCCGTTCCATCGGCTTGACGCTCTCGCGGATGATGTCGGGCATGTGCTCCACCAGCGCCAGGCGTACCTTCATGGAGATCTGCTCGTCGGACAGCAGGTTGTCGGCCTCGTGGGCCCGGCGCTTGCCCTCGGCGTCGACCGCGTAGCGGCGCTCCGCCGCGTTCGCCTGCAGGATCTCGGCTTCGGCCAGACCCTGGGCGGCGATCCGCTGCTTGTCGGCGTCGGCCTGCGCGATGGTGCGCACGGCTTCCGATTGGTCGGTCGCGGCCCGCTTTTCCGCTTCCGCCTTCACTTCGATGGCGATGGCGTCCCGCTCGGCGGCCTTGCGGGCGTCGACGAGCTCCACCTGCTTGGTGCGCTCGGCGACCTCCACGTCGCGGGCGGTGGCCACCCGCTCTTCCTCGCGCACGGCCGCCGAACGTGCCTGGTTCGCGGCGCGCTCGGCCTCGGACTGCGCCTTGGACCGCTCGGCCACGGCGATGGTGCGGTCCTGGTCGGCCAGCTCGATGGTCTTCTTCTGTTCGATCCGCGCGGTCTCCACCAGCCGGTCGCGCTCGATCTCGCGGTTGTTGACCGCCTGCTGCATGGTGATGCGCTGCTCTTCGACGGTGCGCTCCGCGTCGATGTTGGCGATCTCCACTTGCCGCTTCGCCTGGATCTCGGCCTCCTGGGCGTCCCGGTTCTTGGATGCCTCCTCGATGGCGATCTCCGCGGCCTGGTCGGCCTTGCGGACCGCGACCTCGCGTGCCTGGGAGAGCTGCGCGTACTCCTGGTCGCGCGCGATGTCGAGCTTCAGGCGTTCGGCGTCGAGGTTCTTCGTGCGCACCTCGACCTCGGTGTCCTGCTCGATGTCGTTGCGCGTCTTGCGGCGGGACTCGATGGCCTGCGTCAGGCGGGTGAGACCTTCCGCGTCGAAGGCGTTCCTGGGATTGAAGTGCTGGACGCTCGTCTGGTCGAGGCCGGTCAGCGATACCGACTCCAGCTCCAGGCCGTTCTTGAGCAGGTCTTCGGACACCACCTGCTGCACCTTCTGCACGAAGTCGACCCGTTTTTCATGGAGCTCCTCCATCGCCATCTCGGCGGCGACGGCGCGCAACGCATCGACGAACTTGCCTTCCACCAGCACCTTGAGCTCATCGGGCCTGGTGGTCTTCAGGCCGAGGGTCTGCGCGGCGTTGGCGATCGAGTCGGCGGTGGGCTTGGCGCGCACGTAGAACTCCGCGGTGACGTCGACGCGCATGCGGTCGTGGGTGATCAGCGCCTGCTCGTTGGCTCGCCTCACCTCCAGCCGCAGCGTGTTCATGTTCACGGGAATCACCTCGTGCAGGATCGGCAGCACCAGGGCGCCCCCGTTGATGATCACTTTCTGGCCGCCCATGCCGGTGCGCACGAACGACAGCTCCTTGGAGGCGCGCCGGTACAGGCGGGCCAGGATCATGCCGAGGGCCAGGATGGCCACGACGACGACGACGACGGGTATCAGGATGTCGGTCATAGTTCCTTCTCCTTCGGGGGCCGTCCGGTGGCACCCTTGAGTACTTCGCTCTCGTAGCCGACGACCGCGAATCGGTCGTTCATGCGGCGGATGATCAGCACCTCCTCGGACGCGGCGAACGCGCGCGCCGGGTCGTCCGGCTCCACCATGACGTAGTGGGTATGGCCATGCGTGTCGCGCAGCTTCGCCTGCGCGGGCTCACCCTGCCGCGCCGTGCCCAGGGTGACGGTGGCGACCAGGCCGACGAACGAGTCCTCCGTCACGGCGTCGGTCTCCTCCATCGGGATCACGCGTGAAAGGACGCCACCGGCCGCTCGCAGGAGCAACAGCGAGCCCGCACCGACGACGGGCACCGCGATCCACGACGGCAGGTACGAGCCGAATGCGCCCTTGGCGAGACTCTGCAGCACGATGCCGCCCAGGCCGAAGATCGTCAGGAACGCGACCAGCAGCATCAGCAGGGGGACCTTGCCCACCTGCAGCCACCCGAGCGCCCTGGTGAACGGCCCGAGCGCGGCCTCCGACACGTCGATGTCGGCGCCTGCGTCGGTGTCCGGCAGGAGGGACTGGAGGTGGTCGGAGACGCTCGCGCCGATCAGCGCGCCCACGCCTTCGACCGCCGCGATCAGCAGCATCACGGCGAGCGACCCCGTGAAGGCGATGTTGCCGGCGTCCAGCAAGGCATCGATCATGGGGTGTCCGCGATCACAGTATACGCAATGAATACGCCTTGAAAGCCACTTGTGACGCGTGAAGCGTGCATCACGATGCGGAGGCGGCCTTCAACTCCTGGAGGCGCTGTGCCTCGGGATGGTCCTTGTAGAAGGGGTCCAGCGGAAAGCAGCCGGAGATCAGCCCCTTGCGCGGGGCGGTGGTGCAGTCGCTGAAGGTGCGGCAGATGCGCTTGCGGGCGAGCGGCTGGCCGGCGAGCACGTCGTGCGGGAGGTCGGGGTAGGAGAGCATCATGCGGCCGAGACCGACCGAGTCGACATCTCCGCGGCGCACCACGTCGGCCGCGACCGCGGGCAGCCACTCCTGCAGGTAGCTGTACGCCGAGCCCACGAAGGTCAGCGCCGGGAAGCGCCTCTTCAGCGTGCGTACGACGTCGATCTGGCGCGCGACACCGACCAGCGGGTCCTCCGGCGGCTGGTAGCCGTCGGACGGCGGGAACAGCGCGGGGCGCTGGAGATGGGGCGTGTAGTAGGGGCTGCCGGCGGTGATGTTGACCAGCGGGATGTCGAGCCGCTCCAGCAGCTCCAGGAAGGCGAAGGTTTCCGTGAGGTCCGGCGCGGTCGGATCGTCCTCAGAGACACCGAAACCCGAACGGTAGGGCATTGCGACCGGCGTCGGCTCGCCGGTGCCCTCCTCGCCAGACGGCTGGAAGGGCACGGTGTCGAAGGCGCTGAGCCGCACGCCGATCATCAGCCCCGGCGCGCGGCGGCGAAGACCGGCGACCACGTCGCGCAGGAACCGCGTGCGATTCGCGAAATCTCCGCCGAACCGCCCGGTGCGGTCGCGGCAGCCCAACAGCTCGTGGCCGAAGTAGCCGTGGCAGTGCTTGACGTCGACGAATTCGAAGCCGGCCTGTTGCGCCAGCACGCCGGAGGCGATGAAGCGCTCCACCAGCGCCTCGATCTCCTGGTCGGTGGCAAGCGGATGGTCGCCGGCGATGCCGAAGCGCTGATCGAGGACGGGATGCCGCGCCGGGATCCACGGCTCGGAGCGCGCCTTGTCCGTGGGGCGGCAGAAGCGTCCCGAGTGGGTGAGCTGCAGGCCGACCAGCAGGTCGTCGTCGGCGCCGTAGCGCTGCCGGTGCTCGTCCACCAGCGTGCAGCGCAGGGCGGCCAGCTCGTCGATGGTGTCCTCGCCGATGCGGAGCTGGTTGGGGTTGGCGCGGCCGGCGTGCTCGACGGCCACCGCCTCGCATCCCCAGACCAGCTTGGCGCCGCTCCTGCCGAAGGCGCGCCAGCGCCGCCTGACAAGATCGGTAGGCCGCCCGTCGGCGGTGCCGTCCCATCCCTCCATGGGCTGTACACAGAACCGGTTGCCCACGGTGCGACCGCTCGGCAGGGCCAAGGGTTGGGACAGGGGTCCGGCCGTGTCGCCCTCGGCGAAGGGAAGCTGCCCGGCGATGCCGAGCCGGTCCAGGTGTTCGGCGAACTGCTCCGCGGACTTCAGCGAAGCGACGCGACGATACGAAGGTGCCACGGCGTCACTCTGGCCAGGATCGGCCGACCTTCGCAACGCTGGCGCCGGCAGTTGCGTGCGCGGCGACGACTGCGGCACCCTGTGGCGGAGGCCGCCGATGACCGAGGACGAGAAGTACCTGTTCGACATCAACGGCTACATCGTCGTTCCCGACGCGCTTTCGGCGGACGACATCGCGCTGGCCAACGCCGCCATCGACCGGCATACGGAAGACATCCGCGTGCGGCTCGGCGAGCTCTCGCTCGCAGGCGGCTCGGAGGCGCTGCGGGGCAGCACCGGCCGCGGCGACCTGGACGGCGCGCTGACGTGGGAGGAGCCGTACGGCCGCCCGTTCCGGGACATGCTGGTCAACCGCACGGTCGTGCCCTACCTGCACGAGCTGCTCGGAACCGGCTTCCGGCTCGACCACAACCTCGGCATCCTGACCATGAGCAAAGGCGCCGAGGGCCACGTGCTGCACGGCTCGTCCGGACCCGCGTTCGACCGCCACCAGTACTACATCGTGCGCGAAGGCCGGATGCACAACGGCCTGACCGTGGTCGCCTACCAGCTCACCGACGTCAACCCCGGCGACGGCGGCCTGTGCGTGGTGCCCGGCAGCCACAAGGGCAACTTCCCGTGTCCGGAAGCGATGCGCCACGGCGTGGCACATGGCGAGTTCGTGAAGCAGATCACCTGCAAGGCCGGGGACTGCGTGATCTTCACCGAGGCGGTCACCCACGGCACGCTGCCGTGGACGGCCGATCACCCGCGGCGCACCGCGCTGTTCCGGTTCTCGCCCGGCAACATGGCCTACGTGCCGCACGCGTGGCCGGAGGAGATGCTGGCGATGATGAGCCCCGAGCAGCGGCTGGTCATGGAACCGCCCTACCACCCGCGCCTGAACCGGCCCGCCCTGCAGGTGGAAGGCGAGCCGGCGGCGGACGCGTCATCGCGATGAGCGATCATGCCCGTACCGCGCTGGTCACCGGCGGCAGCCGGGGCCTGGGCCGCGGGGTGGCGATCGCGCTGGCGGCCGACGGCTTCTCGGTGGCGATCTGCTACCGCAGCGACGAGGACGCGGCGCGCGAGACGCTGGCGGTCTGCTGCCGGAAGGCCGAGGAGCGCATGGCGGCCGGCTCGCCGGCAGGGCAGCGGTTCACCGCGCATCGCGCGGACGTGGCCAGCGCCGCCGACCGGCAGCGGCTGGTCGACGAGGTGCACTCCGAGTACGGCGACATCGACGCGCTGATCAACAACGCCGGCATCGCGCCGCGGCGACGCGACGATCTGCTCGACGCCACCGAGGAGTCGTTCGACGAGGTGCTGCGGGTGAACCTGGCCGGCCCGCACTTCCTCACCCAGGCGGTGGCGCGCCGCTGGCTGGCCGCGGAAGCGCGCCCGGCGCACCCGCGCAGCATCGTGTTCGTGACCTCGATCTCCGCCGAGTACGCCTCCACCGCGCGCGGCGAGTACTGCATCTCCAAGGCGGGCCTGTCGATGTCGCGCGAGCTGTGGGCGGCGCGCCTCGCCGAGGAGGACATCGCCGTCTACGAGGTGCGCCCCGGCATCATGCGCACCGACATGACCGCGGCGGTGACCGCCAGGTACGACGCTCTGATCGCCGAGGGCCTGGTCCCGCAGCGGCGCTGGGGCACGGCCGAGGACGTCGGCTCCGCGGTGGCCTCGCTCCTGTCGGGGGCCTTCCCCTTCTCGCAGGGCACGGTCATCGACGTCGACGGCGGCTTCCGTCTCAAGCGCCTGTAGTTCGAGGCGATGCGGGTGCGGGCGCGCCGGTTGATCGAACGTCGGGTATGTTGGGAGAAGGAACCATGCAGATTGACATGACGGTGAACGCCGCTGACCTGGCGGACGCGGCGCACGGGGTATTCGAGGCCGCGGCCGGCAAGGTCCGCAGCATCTACCAGACCAGGGATCCGAGCAGCGGCGCCCCGGTGTACACGGTCGCCGGCCGCTACACGCAGCGGGGCTGGACGGAGTGGACGGAGGGCTTTCAGTACGGCTGCGCCCTGCTGGCGTTCGACGGTGCCGGCGACGAGGAGTTGCTGGAACTGGGCCGGCGGCAGACCTGGGATCATATGGCGCCGCACCTGAGCCACGTCGGCGTGCACGACCACGGCTTCAACACCATGAGCACGTACGGCAACCTGCTCCGGCTGGCCCGCGAAGGCCGCTGGCAGGCGAGCGACGGGGACGTCGAGGCGTGCCGGGTCGCGATCAAGGTCTCCGGCGCCGTGCAGGCGGCGCGCTGGACCGGGCTCCCCGACGGGTTGGGCTACGTCTACTCGTTCAACGGACCGCACTCGCTGTTCATCGACACCATCCGGTCGATGCGGGTCCTGGCCGCCGCGCACGACCTGGGCCACGTCCTGATGGGCGAGCGCGACCGCCGCATATCGCTGCTCGACCGTGCGCTCCGGCACGCGGAGACCACGGCCCGGCACAACGTGTATTACGGCAACGGACGCGACGCTTACGACATACCCGGCCGGGTCGCGCACGAGTCGATCTTCAACACGAACGACGGCAGCTACCGGTGCCCGAGCACCCAGCAGGGATACTCGCCGTTCTCCACCTGGACCCGTGGACTGGCGTGGGCCGTGCTGGGCTACCCGGAGTTGCTGGAGATGCTGGCGTGGTGTGGTGCGGACGAGGTGGCCGAGCTGGCCGTCCCGTCGATGGAGTCGGTCGATGCGGCGCGAGCGCGGTTGCTGCAGGCGGCGCGGGCGACTGCCGACTTCCTGATCGACAACTCGGCCAGTGACGGTATCCCGTACTGGGACACCGGGGCTCCGGGGCTTGCGCAGCTCGGTGACTGGCGCAGCCGCCCGGGCGAACCCGACAATCCGGCGGAGCCGGTGGACTCGTCGGCGGCGGCGATCGGCGCGCAGGGGTTGCTGCGCCTGGGCGCCCTGCTTGCCGGCAGCGACGGCCAGGCGGCGCGGCGCTACACGCAGGCCGGCCTGACCATGGCCCGCACCCTGTTCGCTGCTCCCTACCTGGGGGAAGACCCGAATCACCAAGGCTTGCTGCTGCACGCGGTGTACCACCGGCCCAACGGGTGGGACCACGTGCCGGCCGGCAGCGCCGTGCCCAACGGCGAGGCGTGCATGTGGGGCGACTACCACCTGCTGGAGCTGGCGGTGCTCGTGCAGCGCCTGGGCCGCGGCGGCCGGCTCACCTGGCTGGCGCCGCGCGCCGGCGCCGCCGACTGCGGGACGGCCGACTGACGCCGAACGGGAGACGACATGAGACGGTTGAGTGCGATCGCGACAGGAGTGGTATTGATGTTCGGAGCATCCGTGGCAGGCGCAAGCGGCCTGGGCGAGGAAGGGTCGGGCACCCTGGTCACGGAACGCCTTGCCCTTTCGGGTTTCACCGGGATCGAGGTTGGCGGTTCCTGGGAGGTCACCGTGCGGCCCGGTCCCTACGATGTGCAGGTCACCGTCGACGACAACGTGGTCGACGATCTGCGGGTCGAGATTCGCGGCGATGCTCTGCACTTCGGGCTGCGCCCGCAATTGAGACTCCAACGGGTCACGCTGCGCGCTCAGGTGACCATGCCGGCGCTCGATGCGGTGGGGGTCAGCGGCAGCGGAGATGCGACCTTCTCGGACTTCGAGAGTCCGGCGCTGCGGCTCAGCGTTACGGGCTCCGGCGACGTGCAGGGCTCCGAGATCTCCGTGGGCGTCCTGGATGCCGGTGTCTCCGGCTCCGGCGACATCACGCTGGAAGGCTGCGCAAGCGAATCCGCCGGCGTGTCGATCACGGGCTCCGGCGACGTGACGCTGCGCGGAGCGTCCGATGAGCAGCCCACCGGCTCCCTGACGCTGCAGATCAGCGGCTCCGGCAGTGCCGACCTCGGCGGATGTGCGTTCGCCTCTGCAATCGTCGGCATCACCGGCTCCGGCTCGGCCACGCTGATGCTGGGCAGCGGCGACCTCACCGGCAGCATCTCCGGCTCCGGCGAGGTGCGCTACCGCGGCTCTCCCGCGCGGGTGGACGTGCGCACCACGGGCTCCGGCCGCGTGATCAAGGACGGCTGAGCGGCCAGCTCACCCCCTCACGGCGTCCGTGAATCTCATTGACACGCTCGGAGTGGGCGTGTGACAGTCCCGGACAATCCCACAACATGACTGGTGCGCGGGCAGGCATGGTCTGGCATGCCCGCCGGCAGCGGCCGATCGGAGGTTCTTCTTGAAAAGGAAACTGTTTCTCTCGCTTATGTTCGTCGTTCTCGGAGCCATGCTCTTCGCCGCCGGCACGGAGGAAGGCGCGGGCGGAGACGTAACGCTGACCTACCTGACGTGGTACACGCAGGGCGAGGAAGACGAACTGCTGAACCGTTTCATGGAGGAAAACCCCGGGATCACGATCGAGGTGGAGGCGGTTGACGGAGCCAAGTACGGCGAGATCCTCAGGCTGCGGATGACCGCGGGCGACCTGCCGGACGTGATCACACTCAAGCAGAACTTCGTCGAGATGCTGCTCAAGGAAGGATGGGCACTGGACATCACGGATGAGCCCGCGACCGATCTGCTCGACCGGGCTCCCGCCGTGCGAGACGCTCTCACGTACCAGGGAAAGGTGTACTCCGTGCCTCACGAGGCTTCCCTCGGCTACAGCCACATGTACTACAACAAGGTGATTTTCCGGGAGCTCGGTCTGCCGGTGCCGTTCGCCCCGGCGTCGATCGAGGAGCTGGAGTCCGTGCTGGAGACGATCGCCGCAGCCGGCATCGAGCCGGTGCTGTTCGGCGCGAAGGACCATTGGGTCACCGGGTACTTCGCGCTGCGCTACTTCGAGTCCGCCATGTACGGCGTCCTCGCGGAGATGAACGGCGGGACCCCCATCGAACCGAACGAGGCCTACTACAGCGGCATCGCCAAGCCGTCCGACGCCCTGCGCGCCGCCTTCGAGACGCTCAAGCGCTGGCAGGACAGCGGCTGGATCTCGAAAAACAGCCTGTCCATGACGTGGCCGGAGTCATTCGCTCATTTCGCGGCCGGCAACGCCGCCGTGTTCCCGCAGGGGTTCTGGGTTCCGGGCATGGACCAGACGCTGCAGGCCGACGCGGAGGTGTTCGAGATCGGCGCCTTCTACATGCCCCAGGACAGCGTGGACGGCAACTACTATGCCACCGGCCTCACGGACAAGATGCTGATGGTGAACGCCAGGTCCGACAAACTGGAAGCGGCCAGGGTGCTTCTGAACTGGCTCGGCTCGGAAGAGAACCTCGCTTCCTACCTCAATTCGCGCAAGGCAGGAGGCTTCATTCTGCCGGTCGAAGGCATCGAGCCGCAGCCGGTCTTCGCGGAGTGGAACGAATACCTCACGTCGCTCGAGCCGGTCACGCTGCTGACCGTGTTTCCGTTCGTGCCCGGCGACGAGCACACCAACTATGGACAGTTCAGCCAGGCGGTGCTGGCCGGAGCGACGGTCGACGAAGCTCTCGACGATCTCGATGCGTTCTACGTCGAGCACAAAGGCCAGATCTCGGTACCCGAACGATAGTCGGGCGCCCGGCGTCCGGGTGGGGGAGACCGGCGACGGTCTCCCCCAACGGCCGTCCCACACCGCGGTGACCGGAACCAGACCGTCATGAAGCGGACCCCCGGGCTGCGGGGCAAGCTGGAGCGACGCGACTTCAGAGCAGCCCTGCTCTCGATCGCCATCCCGTTCGTCGTGTTCTTCGCGTTCGTCTACTTTCCGCAGTTGATGAACGTCTTCCTCAGCTTCACGGACTGGAACGGCTACAGCAGCAGCTTCAGCTTCGTGGGACTGGCGAACTACGCGAAGTTCTTCACCTACGAGCCGATGACCTCCGCGATCGTGAACTCCTTCGTGTTCACCATCAGCGTCACCATCCTCGGGCTGGTCACGCAGCTCGGGATGGCCCTGGTCCTGTACCGGGGGATCCGCGGCGTCGGCTTCTTCAAGACCGTCTTCTACCTGCCCCTGCTGTTCAGTTGGGTGATCCAGTCGGTGATCTGGAACAGCATCCTGCGCTTCAACGGGCTGCTGAACACGCTGCTGGAGTCGATCGGCCTGGCGGTGCTGATACGTGACTGGCTCGGCGAGATCGGAACCTCGATGGCAGCGGTCATCTTCGTGAACACGTGGGCCGGCTTCGGCTACGGCCTGATCATCTTCCTTGCCGGACTCATGTCCATCCCGCGGGAGATCGAGGAGGCGGCACAGATCGACGGGGCTTCCGGCTTCCGCGGATTCAGGCACGTCACGCTGCCGTTGATCATGTACTCGGTGACCATCGACCTGTTTCTGGGGATTCGCACGCTGAGCACGTTCGATCTGATCTTCATCATGACCAGAGGGGGGCCGCGCGGTTCGACCAGGACGGTCGCACTGGCGATTTACGAGGAGGCGTTCCGCTTCGACCGGGTGGGATTCGCCGCCGCATCCGCCGTTCTCCTTACCTGCATCATAGGAGTCCTGGCGTTCCTTCAGGTGCGGACGACGCGGCGTCTGGAGGTGCAGCATTAGCGCTTCAAGAGTCGCGGCGTTGCCCAACCGAACAGGCGATGCGCTCGGTGTGGCGATCTTCAGGTATGCGCTCGCCGTGGGTGCCTTGATGGTGATCGGCATCCCGATCCTCTATGGGTTCCTGGGGGCGTTCAAGCAGAACAGCGAGGTCCTCCTCTCCAGGTTCCTGCCCGAGTCCGTGTACTTGGGCAACCTGATGCGCGTGCTCGGCGATCAGAGGGTGCTGCGAGCGGTCGTCAACTCGTTCTACATCTGCCTGTTCTCGCTGATCGTAGGCTGCGTGCTGTGCCTGTTGGCGGCGGTCCCGATCGCCCGGCGCACGGAGCGGATCTTCGGCGTGCTCTACGCGATCTTTCTGAGCTCGATGATCGTCCCCGCGATCGCCAGCTTCGTGACGCTGTACGTCATGATGGCCAGGCTGCGGCTGGTGAACAACACGTCCGCGGTGTCGCTGCTGTACGCAGCCCAGTTCATGCTGCCGATCGGCGTGCTGATCTTCACCAGCTTCCTGAGGACGGTTCCCCTGGAGCTCGAGGAAGCGGCGAAGATGGAGGGGTGCGGCTACTTCGGGCGCATCTTCCACGTGAGCGCGCCCCTGATCAGGGCACCGGTGCTGTCGCTCGCCGTCCTGCAGCTCCCGGCAGTGTGGAACGAGTTCCTGATACCGCTCCTGTTCCTGCGCAAGCAGGAGACGAAGCCGCTGACGCTGCTCATCTACAACTTCACAAACGACCACGAGAGCGACTTCGGCGCGATCTTCGCGCTGATCGTCGTCGGCATGATCGTGCCGCTGGCGCTCTTTCTGGTCGCGCGGAAGAAGATCGAGGAGAGCGTCGGGGCTACGGCCGGTGGCGTGAAGGGCTGAGGCAGCATCTCCGGCTCGGGAGGTCCGCTACCGCGGGGACTCGGGCTCGCCTTCTGTCAGCAATCGCCGCAAGGCACCGAGGGTCTGCTTCGCGACAGAGACCGCGCGGTCGGCATCGTCTTTGGTAGGAGTGCCCAGGGGCAGAAGACCCGACTCCGCCGGGTATCTGCCGCGGTAGATCTCGTCCATGAAGTCGATGTCAGTCGGCTGAAGTGTCGCAGGCAACCGATACTCGTCGGCTATCGCCAGCAGACGATGGATGCTGTGGATCTTTTCCAGTTCCCAGCCACGGTTCAGGAGCATGGTCTTGATCGATTTCTCCACAGACTGCTGGGCGTGATAGCACGCGCCGCGGAAGAAACCGCCGGAACGCAGGTACTCGGCGGTCCTGAGGTCCTCCTCCGCTTGCTGGATCCACGCCTTGAGGCCCTCTCTCATGTAGATACAGATTCCCTCGCTGACGATCTTGCGCAGAAATACGCTTCCGCGCCGGAACTCTCGCGCGAACTCGGAGCGGGTGAGCACGTAGTGGTCGATTTCGAACGTGCGCTTGAAGGATCGCAGCGCTGTCGTCAGCTCGCGAGCGCTGTCGTTTCCTGGCGTGCCGTGTCGGTCGTCCTGGGCCACGACCAGCAGGTCGAGATCATTACCCGACGCTGTCTGCGCGACCGAGCCGAACAGAATGATCTCGACCGGGTCGACCGCCTCGACGACCGCGTCGCGTATCAATGACGCGGTCTTCCGTGTCACCACGGGAGAAACGATACCACGCGGCCGTCACGACCTAGCCCATCGCGGAGTCGCTACCCGGCGCCTGCCGGTGAGGGGCGGCCGCCGGCGCCGGGGTGCAGGATGTCGCGAACCTCCAGCGGCCGCTCCAGCTCCTGGTTGGCCTGCTCCAGCTTCTGTCGGCTGGAGACCACGCAGACGGAGGCGTGCTCGGACGGCGCCAACAGGTCGCCGAGCGCGTCCTTCACGTCCCGCGGCGTGACGCGGCGCAGTGACTCGTAGCGCTGCTGCCGCAGCTCATCCGTGGTGCCGCTCAGGTGGCGCTGCAGCGCCGCGCCGGTCGCCTGCCCGGGACGGACCGGGCGGAAGTCGCCCTTGGCGGTGGCGATGATGGCGCGGTCGATGTCGAGCTGGCTCCACTCGGAGTCGGCGACGTAGCGGTCCGTGGCCTCGAACACGCCCAGCGTGCGCGCCACGTGCGGGTCGCGGTACGAGCCGAAGGCGGCCCGCGCGGAGCGCGAGTCGTAGGAGAAGCTCGCGCCGTAGGCGTTGCCCTTGAAGCGGACCTCGGGCAGCAGGTAGTCCATGCGGATCAGGTGGGCGCCCACGCGCAGCGGCGCCTCGGCCGGGTCGGAGGCGTGCGGCGCCGGGATCACCTTGGCGCAGTGGGCCACCTGGATCGGGCCGGCCAGACCGGCGTGCGCAGGCGGCAGCGGAGCGAAGCCGGTCGGCGCGGAAACGACCGGGCCGGCCGGCATCGACGCGATCCAGGAGGCCAGGGCCGTGGAGGCAAGGTCGAAGGCGGCGTCGCCGCCGGTGAAGCTCACGGCCAGCCGCTCGCGGTTCAGCAGGAAGTCGCGGATCGACTCGATCCGCCCGATCAGCGCGTCGGCGTGATCGTCGAACGCGCCCGCGACCTCTTCGCACTGGTCGAGCTGCGGGAGCCCGCCCATCAGGTCGTGCAGGTAGCCGTCCTCGCTCATGCCGCGCGCCGCGTAGGTCTGGGCGGTGCCCAGGCCCTGATGCACAAGCTGGGTGCGGAAGCGTGAGCGCGTCTGCACCATGACCTCGCGCAGCCGCTCGCGGTCACCGGGATCGACCTCGAACAACAGGTCGCGCAGCAGCTCCAGCGCCGCCTCCATCTGGTCGTCCAGCGCCTTGAGGCGAACGGTCAGCCGCCAGACCCGTCGCTCCGGTTCCTCGGCATGCCAGCCGATGCCGGTCGAGGCGGCGATGCCGCCGGTGGTGGCCGCGCTGCGCCGCGCGATCGCCGCGTAGTCCTGTCCGGCGGCGCCGAGCTTGCGCAGCGCCGACGTGTAGCGCGGCACGAATGGCCAGAGCTCCGCCGGCAGTCCGACCAGGTCGAACGACAGCGCCAGGTAGTTGACGCCGTTGGCGTACACGTCGTTGCGCAGGAGGTCCACCCCGCCGACGTCGTGCACGGCGGTGTCGATGTGCGTGATCTCTCCCGGCAGGTCGCCCGCGGCAAGCTGCGGCAGCCGCGCGAGCGCATCCGGGCTGTTGGGCTGGCTGTTGCTCCGCTGCAGCGCGGCCGCCTGCTCGGCGATCCGTTCGGTATCGGCGTCGGAGAGGCTCGAGCGCAGCGTGCGCATCCGCTCCGTGAAGGCGGTGTCGGTGCGTTCCTGCATGTCCGGATCGGGACGCAGGCGGATGCGGAGGCGGTGCGGATTGGCAACCAGCCGTTCGCGGATCATCCGCTCGAAGAGCTTCGGATCGTCGCGGTAGCGCTGCCGGAACGCCTCCAGGTGCTCGCCCAGCCGCAGGAACGTCAGGGGGTCCATGCCGTAGATCCACGCGTCCAGGACCCGGTCCAGCATGTGCAGCGGGTACATGGGCTGGATCTCCTGGTAGTGGTAGGTGGCCTGCTGCAGGGCGGTGTCGACCTGCTCGGCGGTCACCCCGCGCTCGGCGATGTCGCCCAGGGTGGATACGACCAGGTCCGTGAACCGCTCCGTGCGGTCGGCCTCGCTGTCCTTGATTCCCACGGCGAAGGCGATCTCCCGCCCCAGCGGAAACGCGCCCGAGGAGACCAGGTCGGCGCCGATGCCGCTGTCGATGATCGCCTTGCGCAACGGTGCCGCCTCGTGGCCGAGCAGGATCGTGTCAAGCAGGTACCACTCGATCCCGGCATCGACGTCCGTGGCGTCGGCCGTCAGCCATCCCAGGAACAGGTAGGTCTTGCCGTCCGTCGCCTCGCCCGGGCCGATCGGATAAGTGTCGTCGAAGTGGCGCGGCGCCGACCAGCGGGGTTGCAGGCCCAAGTCGATCGCGGGCGTGGCGCTGGTCAGGCCGGTGAGCCGCGGGCTGAGGAAGTCCAGGTAGTCCCGCGTCGGGATGTCGCCATACAGGAAGAAATAGGCGTTGCCGGGCTGGTAGTGATCGGCGTGGTAGCGGCGAAACGCGTCGTAGGTGAGGTCCGGGATCGCTTCCGGTTCGCCGCCGGAGGAGCGCCCGTAGATGGTGTCCGGCAGCAGCTTGCGCATTGCGCCGCGGTACAGCCGCGCCAGCGGGCTGGAGTACGCGCCCTTCATCTCGTTGTAGACGATGCCGGTCACCGACAGCGCGCCGGTCGGGTCTTCCGGGTCCGCCGGGGCCAGGTGGTGGCCTTCCCGCTTGAAGGAGTCTTCGGTGAGCAGGGGATGGAACACCGCGTCGAAGTACACCTCGGCCAGGTTGAACAGGTCCTTGCGGGTGTTGCTGGCTACCGGGTAGTAGGTGCAGTCCGGCGCGGTCATGGCGTTGATGAAGGTGGCCATGCTCATCTTCAGCATCTCGAAGAACGGCTCGCGCACCGGGAAGCGGCGGGAGCCGGCCAGGACCACGTGCTCCAGGATGTGCGGCAGCCCGGTGTCGTCCGGCGGCGGCGTGGGGAAGTTGATCGAGAACAGGTTCTCCGGGTCGTCGCAGTGGACGTGCAGGATGCGGGCTCCGCTGGCGCGGTGCTCGATCCGGTAGGCGCGTCCACGCACCTCCGGTACGGGGTCGACCGAGCGGACGGTGAAGCCGTCGATCGCCTCGCCGGCGGCGTGCAGGGCTTGGGGAATGGCAGGCATGACGGGCGCAATCATACCCGACGCCATACCCGACGCGGGCGCCGGCGAAGGGCCGCCGGCTCAGTCTTCGCTTTGCGGCGCGATGCTGCGGTAGGAGCCGCCGAAGAACAGCAGCGGATCGCCCCCTCCGGAACCGGTGCTGGCCGCGTCTCCGGCGACGATCCGGCCGATGAAGATCTCGTGGTCGCCGCCCGGCAGCCGGTCGGTGAGCCGGCAGTCCACCCACGCCAGCGCGTCGCGAAACACCGGGGCTCCGGTTTCGGCGGTGCGCAGCGCGACGCCCTCCAGGCTCTTGGGGCCGGGGGTGGCGAAGCGCTGGGAGAGGTCTTCCTGGTCGCGGCGCAGGATGCTGACCGCGAAGGCGGCCGACTCGGTCAGCCGCTCGCGCATGGCGTTGCGCAGGTCGACGGCGAACAGGATCAGGGGAGGAGAGAGCGACAGCGACAGGAGCGAGTTGGCGGTCATCGCCCACCCCGCGGCTCCCTGCCCGGTCGTCACCACGGAGACGCCCGTGGCGAACATGCCCATGATGCGTCGCTGCTCGCGGGGATCGAAATCCGGCATCGGCTGCTCCCTTACGGTATGGCCGAGACGAGCGTGTCGAGTCCAGCGGCCGGATCGGAACCCAGGTCGACGCGGAGCACGCGCCGGCCGGCATCGAGCAGGGCCTGCCGGTCGCCGAGCGCCTGCGCCTCGATCAGCACCCCGAACGACAGCGAGCTCGCCTCGGCGCCGGCCCGGTCCGGAATCGGCAGGTCGTCCGCGCAGCCGGCCGTGAGCTGCATGAAGGCGCCGGCGCCGGCGTCGCCCTTGTGCAACTGGCCGGTCGAGTGCAGGAAGCGCGGGCCGTAGCCGCAGGTCGTGGCAACGCCGGTGAGCTCCAGGATGCGCCGCCGCAGCCGGTCCAGCGCCGCGTCGGTCGCGGGCGTCGGCGCCAGGTAGGCATGCAGCGCCACGTACCCGGGCGGTCCGTACGACTCCGGCGGCCGCAGGAACGCGGCGAGCGCGCCGGGCACGTCCGCCGCCACACCGCCGTACACGGTGAGGCCGTCCTGGGCCGCCGTCGGGGTCAGGGCCGGCAGGGAGCCGGTGTCTCGGTAGGCGTCGACCATGCTCCTCGCCCTCACCTTGGCCGACTCCACGTTCGGCTGGTCGAAGGGGTTGATGCCCATCACGGCCCCGGCCACGGCGGTGGCGATCTCCCACCGGTACATGACCGCGCCCAGTTCGTCGGGGGAATCGAGGACGCACTCGGCCGCCGGGTGCCCGGCCTCGGCCAGCGCACCGAGGCCACCCTCCGGCTCGCTGCTCAGGCGATGGCCCACGAACACACGGTCCGCGGGATAGCGGGCGGCGGCGAGCTCCATCTCGCCGTCCACGGGCAGGATGCCACGGCCGTCCTTGCCGGTGCTTTCCGCGACGAGCTGCTCGATCCAGGCGCCGAGCGGCGCCAGTCTCATCGAGGAACGCAGCATCAGCTTGTCCCGCCCGGACCGCTCGGCGGCGCCCAGCAGCGCGCCCAGCGCGACCCCGGCGCTGTCCCCGATCGGCTGCACGGCCTCCGCCGCGGCGGCCTCCAGCAGCCGCGCGACGTTCACGCCCATGAGCGCTGCCGGCACCAGGCCGAAGTTGGACAGCGCCGAGTAGCGGCCGCCCACCTCCGGGTCCCCGTACATCACGTGCGCCGCCCCGAGATCGCGGGCTTCGCGCTCCAGGCCGGAGCCCGGATCGGTGATCGCCACCACGCGCGCCTGCGCCGCCGCGCGGCCGAGCTCGCGGTCCAGCCACGTGAACAGGTGCCGGAACAGGCTGATGGTCTCCACCGTGCCGCCCGACTTGGTGGCGACCAGCACCAGCGTCCGCTCCGGCGGCGCCTCGGCGACCGCGGCGCGCACCGCGTCGGGATGGGTGCTGTCCAGGACCCGCAGGCTCAGGTAGCCGGGCCGGTCGCCCAGCACACGGCCGAACACCTCGGGGGCCAGGCTGGAGCCGCCCATGCCCAGCAGCAGGGCGCGGGTCAGGCCGGCCGCCCGCGCGCCGGCGACCACCTGCTCGATCGAGGGCAGCTCGGCGCTCATCGTCGCGGGCAGCGTCAGCCAGCCCAAGCGGTCGGCGACCTCGGTCGGGTCGGGCCCCCAGACCGTGTGGTCGCGCGCCCGCAGCCGGTCGCCGATCCGTTCGGCGCCCAGGCGCTCCCGGCACGCCCGAACCTCCGCCGCGAGGGAGGATGGGTCGCAGTGGAACGTCAAGCGGCCAGCTCGGACCGTTTGTGCTCGACCGACGCGAGCAGCGCGTCGAAGGACTCCGCGAACGCGGCGACGCCGGCCTGCTGCAGGTCGGCCGTCACGCTGTCCAGGTCGACGCCGGCGCCGGCAAGCCCGTCGATATGGCGCCGCGCTTCGTCCACGCCCGCGGTCAACGTGACGGCGGCCGTGCCGCCGGCGCGGAATGCGTCCAGCGTCTCCGGAGGCATCGTGTTGACGGTGTCGGGTCCGATCAGGTCGTCCACGTACTTGGTGGCCGGGTAGGCCGGGTTCTTGGTGCTGGTGCTTGCCCAGAGCAGGCGCTGCACGCGGGCGCCGGCCGCTGCCAGGTTCTCCCAGCGCTCTCCGGAGAAGATCGACTGGTAGGCCGCGTAGGCGATCCTGGCGTTGGCGACCGCCGCCGTGCCGAGCAGGGGCGAGCCGTCCGGCAGGGCGTCGTCGACCGCCGTGTCCACGCGGCTCACGAAGAACGACGCCACGGAGCCGATGCGGTTCACGGCGTGGCCGCCGGGCACGGTGGGTCCGTGTGCGGCCAGCGTGGTCAGGCCGTCCAGGTAGGCGGCTGCCACCCGGCGATAGCCCTCCACGGAGAACAGGAGCGTGACGTTGATGTTGATCCCGGAGCCGATCAGCTCGGCGATCGCGGGCACTCCGGCCCGGGTGCCCGGCACCTTGATCATCAGGTTCGGGCGGCCGACCGCGGCGGCCAGGCGCTTGGCAGCCGCCACCGTTCCCCGCGTGTCGTGGGCGAGCGCCGGGCTCACCTCCAGGCTCACGAACCCGTCGCGTCCATCGAGGCGGTCGTAGGTGGGGCGCAGCTCGTCGCAGGCGCGCGCGATGTCCGCGATCGCCAGCGCCTCGTACGCCTCTTCGGTGGAGGCATCGCGCGGCACCTCGCGGAGTTGCTGGTCGTAGTCGTCGCTCTCGCCGATCGCCTTCTGGAAGATGGTGGGGTTGGACGTGACCCCGCGCACGCCCTCGGCCACCAGCCCGGAAAGGCCGGCGTCGCGCAGGAAGCTGCGCTGGATGAAGTCGAGCCAGACCGCCTGGCCCAGTTGCGTCAGATCATGTGGTGTCGGCACCGCCGTTCTCCTTGGTCGATTACCGCCACATGGTACCGCGAGCGCTCGATGGCAGTCATGTGACGGACGCCTGCGGGGACGTCTTCGAGCCGCTGTTTCGCGATCGATCATTCTTGCGCGGGCCGGCCGTCACGGGTAGGCTCGATCGATGAAGCCGCAGTCCCCCCGACCCCGCTACCTCGACGCCATCACGGCGCTGTTCGTGACCACGCTGGTGGTTTCGAACATCATCGCCGGCAAGCAGGTCGCCTTCACCGCGACCATCGTGCTGCCCGCCGCGGTGATCCTGTTCCCGCTGACCTACATCCTCGGGGACGTGCTCACGGAGGTGTACGGCTACCAGCGCTGCCGCCGGGTGATCTGGATCGGCTTTCTCTGCAACGCCGTGGCGGTCCTCGCCATCGCGATCGGCGGCTGGCTGCGGCCGGCAGGCTTCTGGGACGGCCAGGACGCCTACCTGCGCACCCTGGGCTCGGTCCCGCGCATCGTGGCGGCATCGTTCCTGGCCTACCTCGCCGGCGAGTTCGTGAACTCGTTCGTGCTTGCCAAGCTCAAGGTGGCCACGTCGGGCAGGATGCTGTGGCTGCGTACGATCGGCAGCACGGTGGTCGGCCAATTGATCGACTCAGGCGTGTTCATCACCGTCGCCTTCATCGGCGTGTTCCCTTCCGGCCAGGTGCTGCAACTGATCGTGGCGCAGTGGCTGTTCAAGGTCGCCTACGAGACGGTCGCCACGCCACTGACCTACGCCGTGGTGGGCTGGCTGAAGCGGAGCGAGGGAGTCGACCATTTCGACACCGGGACGGACTTCACGCCGCTTCGCATGGGCGTGCCGTCCCGTGGCTGAGGATTCCCCGGCCGGCGACGATCTGACCCTGCTCGGCGCGGAGGGCGTCGCCCAGCCGTCCCGGAAGCTGGAGACGTTCCCGAACCGCCATCCGGGCCGCCCCTACCTGGTCGTCCTGGAGTGTCCGGAGTTCACCTGCGTGTGCCCGATGACCGCCCAGCCGGACTTCGCCACCATCTCCATCCGCTACATCCCCGACCAGCGGGTCGTGGAGTCGAAGTCGCTGAAGCTGTACCTGTGGTCCTACCGCAACGAAGGCACCTTCCACGAGCACGTGACCAACCGCATCCTCGACGACCTGGTCGCGGCGCTGCAGCCGATCGCCTGCGAGGTGACCGGCGCCTTCAGCGTGCGCGGCGGCATCTCCATCACCGTGCGCGCCTCCTTCGAGCAGCCCGGCTCGGGCGGCTGGTCCGTACTCCCACCGCCGGCTCCCTGAATGGTGTAAGCCCGCCCGGGACGGCGCACGCAGGCCCCGGATCCACGATGCCACCTGTATCGCACCCCTTCAAGAAAGGCGCCTTGGTCGTTCTGATGAACTATAATGACCACGCGCCTCCTCATGTCCACGTGAAATATCAAGGCGATGTCCGGAGCTACCGGATCGACATCAGAAGCAGGAATTGGCTCAGGCCGGGAAGCGTGTTGCCTCGTCCACTACGAAGGATGATCGAGGCTTGGGTCGAAGCTCACGAAGCCGAGCTGCTTGAGCAGTGGAATGGAGTCCGCCGGGGACGGCCGATATCTATCGTGGGGTAGTGATGTTATGAATTGGCGAGAGTGGCACGCCGTGGCCGACGATGAGAGCAGGTGGGATCACCACCAAGAGAAGGGAGTCCTGAAGGCCGAACACCTCACGCAATTCGTTTTGCGGGTGTGGTTTGAGGAGGACTTGGACGTTTCCATCTATCAGTTGGACTTCCGCCCGCTGTTCGTCGACGAGAATCCGGGTGGGGTGTTCGAGTCGTTGAGAGACGAGGAACGGTTTCGGCAGGTGCTCGGAGACTACGCGTTAATCTGGCCCAATCCCGAGAGCGGTGCGTATGACGAGCATGCCATCGATCTGGCTCCCGAGTGCGTGCGTTTTTTCTGTGAGCGCTATGGAAAGCGAATCAAGCGCGCACACCAGGAGCAGGTGGCCTGAGTCGTTCCTCAAGTTCCACGGACCTCATTGTCCGCGGCGGGCTGGTGTTCGACGGCACCGGGGCTCCGCCCGTGGAGGCGGACGTCGCGGTGAGCGGCGGACGGATCACCGAGGTGGGACGGGTCGCCGGCCGGGCGCGGGCGGAGATCGACGCGCGCGGGCTCAACCTGGCGCCGGGCTTCATCGACATCCACAGCCACTCCGACTACACGCTGCTGGTCGATCCGCGGGCCGTCAGCGCCGTGCACCAGGGAGTGACGACCGAGGTGGTCGGCAACTGCGGACACGGCTGCTTTCCGATCAGGGATCGGCGGCTGTCGTCGCGCATCATCTACGGCTTCGACGGGCAGGTGCCGATCGACTGGACGACGCCGGCCGCCTACCTGGAGCGCCTGGAGCGCTCGCGCCCGGCGGTCAACGTGATGACCCTGGTGCCGAACGGGCAACTGCGCCTGGCGACCGTGGGGCTGGACGACCGGCCGGCGGACGATGGCGAGGTGGCGGCCATGGCGCACCTCCTGGAAGAAGGCATGGAAGCCGGCGCGTGGGGCTACTCGACCGGCCTGGAGTACGCCACCGAGCAGGGCGCCCGCGAGCCGGAGATTACCGCGCTGGCGGCGACCGCGGCCCGCCGCGGCGGCATGTACGCGACCCACACCCGCGACCGGGACGACGGTGCAGTCGAGGCGGTGCAGGAGGCGATCCGCACGGCCCGCGCGGCCGGCGCCCGGCTGCAGGTCTCCCACCTGGCGCCGCGCAGCGGCACGGAGCACACGGCCCGCTGCATCGATGCGGTCGATGACGCACAGGCCGCCGGCGACGACATCGCCTTCGACATGCACACCCGCCTCTACGGCCTGACGTTCCTTTACGCGATGCTGCCGCAGTGGCTGCTCGGCGAGAGCTCGGAGAGCCAGGCGCATCACCTGGACATGCCTGAGTCCCGTGAGCGCATCCGCGCCCACCGCTCCATCATCACCGGGCTCGGCGACTGGGGCCGTGTGTACCTGCTGGACAACGACGTCTGGCCGGAGCTGGCTCGCGCGGACTTCGAGGAGATCGGCCGCCGCCGCGGAACGAGCCCGTTCGACGCTGCCTGCGACCTGCTGCGGGACAGCGCGGGCGCGGACAAGGCGCCGATGGTGATCATGCGCAGCTACACGCAGGAAATGCAGGAGTCCGTGTTTGCGCACGACCTGTGCGTGCCGGGGTCCGACGCGACCGCTCTGGCCCCCGATGGCCCGCTGGCGGGCTCCGCGTTCATGGGCGCTTATAGCTGGGCGGCATGGTTCTGGCGCTTCATGGTCCGCGAGACCGGGCGCCTGACCCCGGAGGTCGCGATCCACAAGCTGTCCGGCAGACCGGCGGCCATCATGGGCCTGTCCGACCGGGGCGTGCTGGCGCCCGGCATGCGGGCGGACATCGCCGTGTTCGATTCCGGCCGCTTCGCCGACACCGCCACGACGTTCGACACCAACCGGCTGGCCACCGGCATGCGCCATGTGGTGGTAAACGGCACGGTCACCCTGCGAGACGGCGCGCTGACCGGGCAGCGGGGCGGCGAGGTGCTGCGCAAGAGGTGACGCCGAGGCCGCCCCGGCTCAGGACTGTTCGTCGGTCTCCCGGTACAGGAGCGCGGTGCTGGCGGCCAGGACCTTGTCGTAGGCGGCCAGCGCGCCGGGGTCCAGGTCGGCCCCTGGGATCGGCTCCAGGTCGAAGTGGCCGTAGCGGTCCTCGCCCCGCACCAGGGTGGCGGTGTCGCGCATGCCGGACGTCTGGCGGATGGAGGTCGGGACGTAGCGCACCGCGATGCCGATGCGGCGGTCGCCGCGCGCCGCCGGCGCCGAGCCGTGCACGATGAGGACGTGGTGGAGGGAAATCTGCCCCGGTTCCAGGATCAGGTCGACGGCCTCGCTCTCATCCACGTCGACAGAGACCTCCTGGCCCCGGGTCAGAAGGTTGCGGTCGTCGACCGTGTCCCTGTGCGGCATCTGATTCGCCGCGTGAGAGCCGGGCACCACGCGCATGCAGCCGTTGCCGGGGGTGCTGGGCGACAGGGCGATCCAGGCGGTCACGACCTCGTCCGAGGACAGACCCCAATAGGTGGCGTCCTGGTGCCAGGACACGAACGCGCCGTCGCCGGGGTTCTTGATGAACGCGTTGCTGGTCCAGCACAGCAGGTCCGGGCCCAGGATCTCGGCTACCGGGTCCAGCACCCCGGGATGGCGCACCAGCTCGGAGAGCCATGCCAGCGCGACGTGGCCCTTGTGGCGAAGGATCGTGGGTGCCCGTTCCGGCTCCTCCTCCTCGAACGCCTCCAGCTTCGACCGGAATGCGGCCGCCTCCGCCGGCGACAACGCCGTCACCGGGCACAGGTAACCCTCATGGGCATAGCGTTCGCGTGCCGTCATGGGTGCGGATCATCCTACCATCAGCAGACGCTGGCAGCGCAGGGAGGATGCATGACAGATCGCGACCGCTACGAATCAGGCCGCAGAGTGCTCTCGAAGATGCTCGGCGAAGCCGCTGCAGAGGCTTCCACGAAGAACATGCGCGCACTTCATCCCGAGTTCGAGCGACTCGTGATGACGCAGGTGATGCATGACCTGTACGGCCGTCCGGGGCTGGACATCAGGATCCGCCTGCTGTGCACGATCGCGGCGTTGACGGTGCTCGGCCGGCCGGAGCAGATCGGCGTTCACATCGACCGGGCGCTGGGCTCCGGATGCACGAAGACGGAGATCGAGGAGGTCATGCTGCAGATGAGCGCGTTCGGAGGATTCCCCGCGGCGTGGGACGCACTGGCCGTGCTGCGCGACAGACCGGGCGGTTCTTCCGCCAGGGAACCATGAAGAACCGGGCCTCCGTGGTACGATGCAGGGCCGCCATGTGGTGGCGAAGCGCACGGTGAGGAGGCCACGGTGATCACGAGGATGGAGAAGAAGTCCGAGCTGCCGGCCGACTGTTACATCTACAAGCACTCGACCGCCTGCCCGGTGTCCGCGGCGGCGGCGCAGGTCGTGGAGAGCACGGCGTTCGACCTGCCCGTCTACTGGGTGAACGTGATCGAGCAGCGCAAGCTGTCCAACCAGGTGGCGAAGCGCTACGGCGTGCGGCACGAGTCGCCGCAGCTCCTGAAGATCGAGCAGGGCAGCGCCACGACCGTCCTGAGCCACCACCAGATCTCGCCCGCGCAGCTCGCGCAGACCGTCAGCGGCTGAGGGGCGGCTCGTGTACGTGGGAACGCAGTTCGGCTGCCGGCACGACACCGACATCGAGGTGCTGGCCCAGCTCGGCGTCATGCACGTGGACCAGACGCCGACGGAGCCGTGGGAGGAGTGGACGGCCGATACGCTGAAGGCGTTGCGCGAGCGCTTCGCCCGCTACGGCATCGAGCTGGAGATGATGCACGTCCCGCTCGGGTCGCGGAGCGCGTTCGTGAATGAGGCAGGCGCGATCTTCCTGGGGCCGAGCGACGAGCGCGACCGCCAGATCGAGCGCATGTGCGAGACGGTGCGGATGGCCGCCGAGGCGGGGCTGCGCGGCCTCAACTACAACGTCACGCTGCTCGGCCACCTGCGCACGGAGCCGCGCTACGGCCGCGGCGGCGCGAAGCTGTCGTCGTTCGAGCTCGACAAGCTGGACCGGTCGCTCGGCACCTTCGAGGGCGGCCCCGCCGACGAGGACACGATGTGGGAGCGCATCGACCACTGGCTCCGGAACATCATGCCGGTGGCCGAGGAGTACAAGATCCAGATGGCCTGCCACCCGTCCGATCCCGGCATCGGCTACGGCGTCGAGTATCGCGGCGTGGCCCGCGTGCTCGGCATGGTGAACGGCTTCAAGAAGCTGATCGAGCTCTACGACAGCCCCTACAACGGCCTGAACTTCTGCATCGGCTGCATGGCCGAGTCGCTGGAAGATCCGCGGGCGGACATCTGCGAGGTGATCCGCTACTTCGGAGAGCGCGACAGGATCTTCAACATCCACTTCCGCAACATCAAGGGTGGCCTGGGCAACTTCGTCGAGGTGTTCCCGGACGAGGGCGACGTCGACATGCTGCAGGCGCTCCGGACCCTCAAGGAGGTCGGCTACCGGTACATGATCATGCCCGACCACGTTCCGGGGCTGTCCGGCGCCGAGCCGCACCAGGTCGGCTTCGCCTACACCTACGGCTACATCCACGCCCTGCTGCAGGCGGTGAACGACGAAGACCGGTAGGGTGGACGGCCCGGTTCGCGTCGGCGTCTACGGCGCCGGCAACTTCGCCAACCGCGAGCACCTGCCGAACCTGGCACGCATCGACGGCGTGCGCGTGGTCGCGGTCTGCGACGTCGACGAGCAGGCGGCGCGAGCGACGGCCGCGCGCTTCGGCATCCCCGCCGTGTACGCCGACGGGATGCGGATGCTTGCCGCGGAGCGGCTCGACGCGCTGTGGTCGATCGTCCCGGCGGCCGCGCGCGGCGACGTGGAGGTGGCCGCGGCGGAGCGGGGCATCCATCTGTTCAGCGAGAAGCCGCAGGCCACGGAGATGCGGACCGCCTGCCGCATCGACGCGGCGATCCGCCGGGGCGGGGTGCTGTCCACCGTCGGCTTCCGCGAGCGCTACCGGCCGATCTTCCAGGAGGCGAAGCGCCTGCTCGCCGACAAGAAGGTCGTCCACGTCCGCTTCCAGAGCTTCCGCGATCTTCCGGCGCAGGACGCCGCCGACGCCGAGTTCCGCAGCTACGGAGCCGCGTTCTTCGACTGGGGACCGCACGCCGTGGACTACTGCCGGTTCCTGAGCGGGCTGGACATCACCACCGCGCAGGCGTTCTTCACCGACCGCCCGCCGTACCTGACGCCGCTGTCGGCGTCGTTCAACTTCGCCATGACCGGCGGCGCGACCATGACCGTGACGTTCGTCTGCGCCGGTCCCGGCGGTCCGGCGAACGAGCCGTACTTCCTGATCTGCTTCGAGGGCGGCTACCTCGGCGTGCACGGTTACGACCGCATCGAGATGAATGGCCGCACGGTGTACGAGGCGGAGGACTTCAATCCGTGGTTGGAGCTGGACCGCCGTTTCTGCGAAGCGGTCAGGAACCGGGACGGCAGCGGGCTGCTGAACGACTACCGGGACGGCCTGTCCACGCTGGCGCCGCTGCTGGCGGGCTGGGAGTCGGCGAAGCGGGGGGGCGAGCCGATCGACGTCCAGGACTACCTGCGCGGCTGACCGCTTTCCTGCCCGGCGAGCTCGAACAGGGCGCCGAGCACCCGGTAGGTGAGGCCCCAGATCACCTCGCCGCCGTAGGCGATCCCTGGAAAGACCAGGCGGCGTGTGCCGTCGGCGATCTCCACGGATGTGCGCTGGTTCGGGTCGGTCAGGTGCGTGAGGGGTATCCACAGCGCAGCCGCGACCTCCGACGGTTGCGGGCGCAGCGCCGGCAGCTCGGGGGAGCAGAGATGGACGAACGGCTGCAGCCAGCCCAGGTGCGGCCGGCCCCGCCGGGTGATCGGCATGGGCGGCAGGGCGCCCACGTACCGGCAGCGCGTCAGGTCGAGCCCGACCTCCTCGGCCGTTTCCCGCACTCCGGCCGCGCGCGGGTCTGCATCGGTCCGGGCGACCCGGCCGCCGGGAAACGCCATCTGGCCCGACCACGGATCGTCCGGCCGCTCCGAGCGCTTGATGAAGCAGAGCGCCGGTGCGGCGTCGGGACCGCCGAGCACCACGCAGACGGCGGCGGTAACTTCGTGCTCCGGGGGCGATTCGTGGTGACCTCGTCCCATCAAGGCATCGACGACTCGCTGTGCGGTCACTCCCGTATAGTACGCTGACACCGAAGACCGCGGGTCAGCAGAGGGAGGACGAACGATGATCCTGACAACGGCCGCGAGCATCGCCGGCCATCGCATCGTCAAGACGGTCGGCTTGGTGCGCGGCAACACGGTCCGCTCCCGCCACATGGGGCGGGACATCATGGCCGGCTTCAAGACCATGGTCGGAGGCGAGATCGTCTCCTACACCCAGATGATGGACGACGCCCGCTCCGAAGCCGTGGACCGCCTGGCCGCCGACGCCCAGAAGCGCGGCGCCAACGCGGTGACCGACATCCGCTTCACGACCTCCGCGATCATGAGCGGCGCATCCGAGATCCTGTCCTACGGCACGGCGGTGGTCGTCGAGCCCGAGTAGCCTCGCCCCGCGGGCGGCGGGCTCAGGCTTCGCTCGCCGGTTCGCCCGAATCTCGCGGATAGATGGACACGATCACGGACGCACTGACCCGTGCGATTCGCTCCATCGTCTCAGGCGCCAACTCGGAGCGAAAGGTCTCCGAGGAGTCGTCGATCTCGTACCCGACGTTGAACGTTCGCCGGTAGGCGCCGTTCCACACGGCCCGCGCTTCGTCCCCGAACCCCAGGATCGTGTTGCAGAACTCCTCGATCTGGACGTCCGGGTCGGTGCTCATTCCGCTTCGGGCGTGTTCGAACGCGACCGCGAAGCCCCGCATCGACTCGCGATAATCCACCGATACGACCTCTGCGCCCGAGAAATCGTGGAAGAGGTGGCCGAGCGGCCGCGGGCTCTCGATCTCAAGCTGGACGCCAATGAAGCGTGCCGCCATTCCTGGTCTCCTCATTCGCCGGAACACCGAACTCGGCAGGCGTATCGGACAGATTGTAGATGGTGATGCCCAAGGACGCTCCGAGATCGGCGACTCGTCGCACCGTGTCCGCCTTGAGCTCGAAGCGGCGGCAGCCGGCAGACCCGTCGCTGTCGAAACCCACGTCGAAGGTCCTGCGGTGAGCACCGGCCCACGTCGCCTCGGCGCCTTCGCCGAACCGCTCGATCTCGTCGCAGAACTCGGCGACGATGCTGTTCGGATCGGACGGCAGGGCCGTGACTTCGAAGTTCGCGAAGTGACCGCGGCGTTCGGTCTCGAAGCAGCCCAGACAGTCGATACCTGACCCCGAGAACTCCTGAAGGATGTGGCAGAGCGGGCCGGGACGCCTCGATCTCCAGGTCGACGTTCAGGTACTCGACTGCCATGGACTTATGCCTGTCGCTGCATGAGATCGGCGATCCGGAGCTCATCGGGTCGCCCTGACTCGCGAAGCGCATCGATCACCCGCTTCCGGCGGGCGGGAGCGTGATTCTGGTTGAGCTTCCAGGAGGCGTCGACGCGTTCGACGTCGATGGTGAACGCCACGATGCCGCTCAACAGGCCGTCCATGAAGTCCCGCTCACTCTCCGGGATGGTCCAGGGACGCTGGTTTCCAGCTTCGAAGTGGTCGACGAAATCAGCGACCATCTGGCGCGTTTCATCGACTCCTGAAACCAATCGCGCCGTGCCGTGCAGGTGCACGGCGACGTAGTTCCAGGTAGGAACGACGCGCGGCTCGCGATACCAGCCGGCCGAGATGTAGCAGTGCGGCCCGCTGAACACCATCGTGGCGGGCCGGTCGTCGAGGCTGCGCCAGTGGTCGTTCGCCTTCGCAACATGGGCGCGCAGCAGGCAGTGCTGCCCTTGATCGCGATCCACGAGGACCGGCAGATGCGTGATCACCGGCCCCGTCGGGCCGACGCTGATCAGCGCGCCGAACCCTTGTTTCTCCACGAAGTCGAGGTTGGCGCCCACATCGGGCTCGCGGAATGCCTGCGGCGCGTACATGGGAACTTGTACCGTGAAGCGGACCTGCTTGTCAGGGGAGCGGGCTGGTCAGTCTCTTCGTGCGAGAACGAGCGGGTGACGCTCCGGGGGCTGCTCCCCTTCCTGGTAGCCGTGACCGGTCGTGGTGACG
The DNA here is from genome assembly GCA_964291595.2 of Spirochaetia bacterium. GTDB lineage: Bacteria > Spirochaetota > Spirochaetia > SZUA-6 > Bin103 > CATQHW01. Next base: position 980,587 of record OZ219914.1, read on the forward strand.
TGCAGCAGTGAGAATCCGATTCCGCTGAGGAGCTGGCGATACTCGTGGATGCCGTAGTTGCTCCAGTACATCGTCACGCCGAAGAAGTCGTCCTCTGTGTAAGCGTCCTCGGAGTACGCGCTGAGCGTGCAGAGAAACAGGCCGCGCGGCCGCAGCCAGCGGTGGACGCGGTGAAACAGCTCGGCATGCATCTCGCGGGGCAGGTGGAACACGGTGTAGAACGCCACGACCCCATCGAAGCTGGCAGGCGGCAGGTCGACCGACATGATGTCCGCGCACATGAAGCGCCCGCCGTCCACGTTCCGCCGCGCCCGGCGCACCATTTCAGGGGAGAGATCCACCCCCGTGACGCGGCATCGCCGAGCCAGCGAACGGGCGATCGGAACGCCGGCTCCGCAGCCAATGTCGAGCACCGCGTCTCCATCCTGCAGCCGGCTCGTCAGCGCGTCCAGCTCGGTCCCGGGCTCGGTTCTCCGGGATCGGTCGTACGCCTGCGCGCACGTATCGTATCCCCGCCTCACCAGGGCGCGGTAATCGACGGAAGGATCGTTCGCGGGAGTCACGCTCGAATTCTATCGTGCCCGGCTACACGCGGACGGCACCGCCGGTGCGGGCGGACTCCTGCGCGGCGAGCGCGAAGCGCAGGATTTCGCGGGCGTCGCGGCCGGACAGGCGCGGCTGCTCGCCGCGGCGGAGCGCCTCGATGCCGTGGCGCGTTGCGTGCACGAAGCTGGTCTCCCAGCCGGTCTCCATCGAGCGGTAGTCGGTGGTCACGCCGTCGCGGTAGAGCTGCACCGGGGCGACCTCGCCCAACTGCCCGTGCCCGCGGTTGATCCAGACCACCCCGCGGGTGCCCGTGATCTCCACCCGGTCGTCCTGGGCGTAGTAGGCGGGCGTCGATCTCCAGTTCGGGCGAGTAGACCACCTCCAGGTTGCCGCACCGGCCGCCGGGGAACAGGAACGAGACCATGGCGGGGGCGTCGAACACGTACCCGTCCGGTGCCGTGGTGCTGCCGATCCAGGCGTGCACCTCCTCGGCCTGACCCATGAAGTGCCAGGCGAGCGCGAACTTGTGCTGGCCGTCGTCGAACAGCAGCGGCCCGCCGCCCGACCGGCGCGGATCCTGGCGCCACTCCTGAGCGCCCTTCGGTATCGGCCACGCGGTCTCGCTGCGTCCGACGTTGCTCTTCAGGCGGATGGTCAGCGGCTCGCCGATCGCTCCCTGGTCGACCAGATCCTTCGCCGTCATCACGGGAGGGTAGAAGATGAAGTTCTCGTACACCCGGAACGGCACGCCCGCCTGCCCGGCGGCGTCGATCACGCGGTCGGCGTCGGCCAGGCTCAGCGCGATCGGCTTCTGCAGGAAGACGGCCTTGCCGGCGGCGAACGCGGCCAGCGCCGCCTCGGCGTGCAGGTGGTGCGGGAGCAGGATCTCGACCAGGTCGACCTCGTCCAGCGCGAGCAACTCGTGGTAGTCGCTGCAGATCACGGGCCGGTCGAGCCCCCACGCCGCGGCGCGGTCGGAAGCCAGGCCGGGGTCGCTGTCGCACAGGGCGACGATCTGCGTGTGGGGGTTGCGCAGGTACTCCAGGGCGTGCAAGTCGGAGATGCGGCCGGTGCCGATGAAGCCGACTCGTATGCTGTCCAACGTCGGTCCTCCGTGGATGGGGAATGGGCCGGGCGCCGGCAGTGTAGCGCAGGGGCCGGGGTCTCCGGTCGCGTTGACACGAACGGGAGATGCGCCATAAACAGCCGGCAGGAGGTAGCACCATGCACCACAGAGAACGGAGAGTCTGGAAGCGGGGCAGAACGGCGCTCAGGGCGCTGGGACTGGCGCTCGCCTTCCTTCTGATCGCGACGATGAGCTGGGCCGATGACGAGGTCACCATCACCCACTACTTCGGCGGCGACCTGGGGCGGGCCGGACTGGAGGAGATCTTCGGCAGCTTCAAGGCGGAGACCGGCATCACGGTCGTCGACAGTCCCATCGGGCACGAGGACTTCAAGGCCGGAATCCTGGTACGGGCCGCCGGTGGCAACCTGCCGGACGTGTTCAGCTACTGGGCGGGGGCGCGGACGCAGTTCGTGGTCGACGCGGGCAGCCTGGGCACGATCGACGATATGTGGGCCGAGCGCGGCCTGGATGACGTGGTGGCAAAGTCGGTGCCGACGGCGCGACGATGTACAACGGCGACCGCTACCTGGTGCCGTTCGGGTACCACTACGCCGGCATGTTCTACAACACCAAGGTGATGGCCGATGCCGGGGTGACCGAGTTCCCGACCGACTGGGACGGATTCCTGGCCCTGTGCGAGAACCTCAAGTCGCAGGGCATCACGCCGATCGCGCTGGGCTCCATGAACCGCTGGCCGGCGCAGTTCTGGTTCGACTACCTGCTGCTGCGCACCGCCGGTCCGGAGTACCGCGCCAGCCTGATGGCCGGCGAGGCCTCCTACACCGACGACGAGGTGCAGCGGGCCATGCAGCTCTGGAAGGACCTGGTCGACGCCGGGTACTTCGCGGCGAACGCCAACGCCGACGACTGGACCCAGGCCTCGGATAAGGTGTCGCGCGGCGACGCCGCCATGACGCTGATGGGAACCTGGATCACCGGCTACTGGAACGGCAACGGGCTGATGGCCGGCGACGACTACGACTTCTTCGAGTTCCCGATGATCGACGCCGGCGTGCCGAACGCCGTGGTCGGGCCGGTCGACGGGTGGCTGATCTCGGCCAATTCCGAGAATCGCGCCAACGCGGAAGCGCTCGTGGCCTTCCTGGCCAGCGACCCGGCATCCCAGGCCAAGTGGGCGCAGGTGCAGGGCGCGCTGTCGCCGAACGTCAACGTCGACGACAGCACGTACACGTCGGTGATGCTGCGGGCGCTGGAAGCGGTCGGCAACGCCGACACGTTCGCGTTCAACTACGACTTGGCGACCACGCCGCCGGCGGCGGAGTACGGCCTGGACATGTTCGCGCGCTTCATGGACGACCCGGCCAGCTACAGCCAGCATCTGGCCGACACCGAAGCAGGTGTCAGGACCGTATTCGACGGCTAAGCAGGGCTCACCGGGCGGGGTGACGGCGTTCACGCGTTGAACGCCGTCTTCCTCCGAGCGGCCGGACGATGAAGCAACGGGCTCTGTTCTGGCGGGTAGCGCTGCTGTTCCTGCCGTTGTCGGTGTTCGGCGTCTTCGTCGTCTGGCCGCTGCTCAACACCTTCTACTACAGCTTCACGAACTGGAACGGATTCAATCCGAACTTCCAGTTCGTGGGGTTGCGCAACTACGCCGGCGTGGTGACCGACCGCCTGTTCACCAACGCCACCCTGAACACGCTGATCTGGACGCTGCTGGCGATCGTCCTGCCCACCCTGGGCGGGTTGACCCTGGCGCTCATGCTGGACGTTCGCGTTCCCGGCGCCAACGTGTTCAAGTCGATCTTCTATCTGCCGATCTGCCTGGCGGCGGTGGTGGTGGGGCAGATCTGGATCTGGATCTACCAGCCCGACTGGGGGCTGCTGAACTCGGCCATCGGCCTGTTCACCGGCGAGCGTCCCATCTTCGCCTGGCTGGCGGAGCCGGAGACCGCCCTCTATTCGGTCATCGTCGCTTGGTCCTGGCAGCAGATGGGCCTGGCGATGGTGATCTTCCTGGCCGGCCTGACGTCGATCCCGCCGTACCTGATCGAGGCGGCCGAGATCGAGGGGGCCACCCGCAGGCAGCGGATCCGCCACGTCGTGCTGGCGCTGCTGCGCCCGGCGACCGTGGTGGCCGTGGCGCTGTCGGTGATCAACTCGCTGAAGGCGTTCGACATCCTGTTCATCATGACCGGAGGCGGGCCGTTCCACTCGTCGGACACGCTGGCCATGTACATGTACAGCGAATCGTTCAAGAAGTACCGGATGGGGTACGGCAGCTCGATATCGGTCGTGCTCTTCCTCATGACGCTGAGCGTGATCGCCGTCTACTTCCGGCAGCTCAGGAAGCTGGACGAGCTGTATGACTGACGTCGTCGTTGCCCCGACGCGGCGACCGTTCCCGTGGCGCCCGGTGCTGTTCGCGTGTCTTGCAGTGCTGGCCGTGCTGTTTCTGGCCCCGACGGTGGGGGTGATCCTGAGCGCGCTGAAGAGCAACCGCGACATCGCCTTCGGCACGTTGTGGGCGATTCCACGCACCCTCGACCTGTCCAACTTCTCGGTTGCGCTGAGCCACCCGTCGGTGAGGATCTACTTCCTCAATACCTTCCTGGTCACGGCCCCTGCCACGGCCGGGTCGATCGCCATGGGGATCCTGGGCGGCTACGTGTTCTCAAAGCTGCCGTTCCGCGGCAGCGAGGTGCTGTTCCTGGTGATCGTGTCGGGGATGTTCTTCCCGCCGCAGGTCATCCTCGTCCCGCTGTTCCGGCTGTTCAATCACCTTGGCCTGCTCGACACCCTGTGGCCGATGATCATCGTGCACATCGCCATGGGCATCCCGATCTGCACGCTGCTGATGCGCAACTTCTTCGCCACCGTGCCCAACGCGCTGCGGGAGTCGGCGATCGTGGAAGGCGCCCACGAGGGCCAGGTGCTGCTGCGGGTCGCGCTTCCGATCAGCCTGCCGGCCCTGGCCGTGCTCGGCACGCTGCAGTTCACGTGGATCTGGAACGACTTCCTGTGGCCGCTGATCTTCGTGAACAGCGACGACAAGCGCACGATCATGCTGGGAATCGTCTCCCTGCGCGGCCAGTACAGCGTGGCGTGGGGCATCCAGGGGGCGCTGTCGCTGCTGGCCAGCCTGCCGACGCTGCTGGTGTTCCTGTTCTTCCAGCGCTTCTTCATCAAGGGCATGGCGATGGGCGCCATCAAGGGGTAGTGTGGGTCGGTCCCATCGCTCCGCGGCACGCGGAGAGGCCGAGACCGGGAGGTCGGCGCGATGAAACGCAGAACGGAGACCGACGGCGTTCGAGGCTACCAGCCGAACGTCATGTACTGCTCGCACGAGCCGATGCGCTGCGCTGACTGCGGCGATGCCATCGAGCCCGGTGACGGTTACCTCACCAGCATCGTGGACGGCAAGCGGGCAGCGTACTGCACCAAGAGCGGGGTTGGACGCTCATGGGTCGAGGAGGGTCCGGAGCCGAGCGCGAGCTTGTCGACGCTCGTGGAGCGATATCGTCCGAAGGAAGATGATTCGGCGAGTTCCTTTGCGACCGTCATGTTTCGCTCGGACGAGCCGATGCGCTGCGTTGACTGCGGCGATGCCATCGAGCCCGGCGACGGCTGCTTCGTCATGATCTGGGAAGACAAGATCGGCGCCTACTGCACCAAGTACTCGCTGGGGCTGGCGCGGGTCAGGGGCAGCCCGACGGAGACATGGGACATCCTGAAATTCGCTGACAGGGCGAAGCCCATCGCCTGACAGGCGCTGGCGCCGGCGCCTGTCCGCACGACCTGCGCGCCCATTGCCAGCCCCAACTACCAGGCGCCCGCAGTGGTCCGACGCCGCCGCGACGTGCATGCTCTACACGCGTGAACCGCTCCGAACACCTGCGCCGCCTGGCCGACGAGTCCTTCGACGTGCTCGTGATCGGTGGAGGCGCAACCGGATGCGGCTGCGCGCTCGACGCCGCCACGCGCGGGCTGCGCGTGGCGCTGGTCGAGCGCGGAGACTTCGGCGGCGGCACCAGCAGCCGCAGCACCAAGCTCGTGCACGGCGGCGTCCGTTACCTGCAGCAGGCGATCAAGAACATGGACCGGACCCAGTTTCGGCTGGTCCGGGAGGCGCTGCGCGAGCGCAAGGCGCTCATGGAGCTTGCCCCGCACCTGGTCCGGGAGCTGGCGATCTTCGTCCCCTTGTATCAGCGCAGTCATCTGCCCTACTACCGCATCGGTCTCACCCTGTACGACCGTCTGGCAGGCGAGTACGCCCTGCGCCGGTCGGAGTTCATCCCGCGAGAGGAGGCGATCGCCCGGTACCCGCATCTGCGCGAGCGGTTCGTCGGCCAGGCGCGGCCGCGGCAGATCTCGGGCGGCGTCGTCTACTACGACGGACAATTCGACGACGCCCGCATGAATTTGGCGCTGGCGCTGACGGCGGCAGCTCACGGGGCGGCGATGGGGAACTACGTGGAGGTCGAGCGTCTGCTCAAGAGCCGCTCGGGCCGGATCACGGGCGTCGCGGTACGCGACCGCCTGACGGGTGCTGACTGGGAGATCCGCGCCCGCCTGGTCATCAACGCGGCGGGACCGTTCGTGGATGCCGTCCGGCTATTGGACTCCCCGCAGGAAGCGGCGCTGCTCAGAGTGTCAGCCGGCAGCCACCTGGTGCTGGGGCCGCGGTTTCCAGCCGCCGACACCGGGCTGCTCATACCCCGCACGGAGGATGGCCGGGTGATCTTCGTGCTGCCGTGGCAAGGCAGGACCCTGGCCGGCACGACCGAGGTGGGAGCTGACGTGTGCGACGATCCTGCGCCCGGCGAGGGCGAGCTGGCGTACCTGGTGAGCCACCTGCGCAGCTACCTCAACCTGCAGGTGCAGCCGGATGATGTAGCGGCCGCCTGGTCAGGGCTGCGACCGCTGATCGCCGCGCCGACGCGTCGCGTGACCTCCGGCCGCGGACGCAACCGCGGCACGGCCACCCTGACCCGGGACTACCTGTTGGAGTTGAGCCGTTCAGGCCTGCTGACCGTAGCCGGCGGCAAGTGGACGACCTATCGGGCCATGGCCGTGCAGGCCGTGAACCGTGCCGTGGAAACGGCTGATCTGGGGCCGCCGCGCGCCTCCCAGACACGTCACACGCCACTTGAGGGCGGCGACGGATACCGGCCGGACACCGGCCGCCTGCAACGGGAATACGGGCTGGAGGAGGACACCGCCCGCCACCTGGATCGCGCGTTCGGGACCGGAGCTGGAAGAGTCGCTACGCTGGCGGCCGACGGGACCGGCCTTGGCGGCCGCCTGGTACCGCGCCACCCGTACCTTGAGGCGGAGGTCGTGCACGCCGCCCGTCACGAGGCGGCCTGCACGGTCGACGACATCGTCTCCAGGCGGACACGCCTGGCGTTCCTGGACAGCGACGCGGCGCTGTCCAGCGTCCCGCGCGTGGCGGCGCTGCTGGCCGGTGAGCTGGGATGGAGTGAGACGGAGGAACGCGAGCAGGTGCGCGCAGCGACGGCCAGGCTGGAGGCTCAGCGCCGGACCGCCCGGTCGTCGCTGGCCACGACCTGAGCCGTCGGGAACCTGTCAGATACGAGCGCCGATGCGGTTGCCGGACTCGTAGCGGCGCAGCCCCAGGTAGAACGCGGCTCCGGCGGCTGCGATGAGCGCGGCGTCACCGCCGACGATCGCCGCCAGCAGGCCCCAGTCGACGTCCGCGCCCTGGGCCACGGCGCGAAACAGCTCCGCCGGCAGATGGGCGACCAGCGCCGCCGGGATCAGGGTGTGCAGCACGACCGCGACCAGCGGGCCGTCGAAGATCGACCCCGGGTACAGCGAGAAGGTGATGACCTGCTCCGAGCCGACCCCTGCCACGTCCTCGGCGTTGCCCAGCAGGAACGTCAGGCTGTGGTAGAGCACGCGCACGGCGGTGAACACGCCGGCGGCCAGGACCGTGAACAGCAGGTACAGGCCGACGCTCGACACGGTGAGCGGCTGCGTGAAGGCGAACAGTCCCAGCCCGTACAGCAGGTCGCCCCAGCTCGGCACCGACATGCGCGATGCCAGCAGGTTGGGCAGCACCGGCTTGGGCTGCGTCAGGTACACGTCCAGGTCGCCCTGGAAGATGATGCGCGAGAGCTGGCCGGCGTTGCCGCAGACGATGGCGCCGAGCCCGAATCCGGCCGCCGCCACCGCCCACAGAAACGCCACGTCGGTGAACGAATAGCCGCGGATCGGCGCGTCGATCGCCTCGAACAGGATCACCCAGAAGGCCAGGAACAGGGCGTTGTTGGCGGCCATGGCGATCACCTGGATCGCGAAGGGACCAGGGTACGCGGCATTGGCGGCCAGGTTGACGCGGGCGTAGCGGCCGATCAGGCGGAGCGTCCGGGCGAGGCGCCGCGCGTGCACGCCGGACGGATTACCCGCCATGTGCCTGCACCCGGCGCATGCCGATCCGGAACAGGGCGATCGCCAGCGCGCCCAGAGCCACGGCGTACAGCCCGGTGCCGAGCAGCGCAGCGCCGAACCGCTCCGGGGCGGGATCGACGAGCATGCGCGCCGGCCAGTAGGCCTGAAACGCGAACGGCAGCGCGCGGCGACCGAGCCCAGCCAGGGCGGCAGCAGGTCCAGGGGAAAGAGCATCCCGCCAAGGATGAACACCAGCTTCTGGTGGATCCACTGGAACGGCATCACCGATTCGAACCAGAACGCGGTCAGGCCGATGATGAGCATCCACAGGCAGTTGAGCAGCAGCGCGCCGGCGAGCAGGGCCAGCCCGCGCGGCAGCGCCGCCGCCAGTCCCGGCAGCGGTCCTACCAGCGCCAGGGCCACCACCGCTCCCGCCAGGCCGATCGGTACCGTCTTGGTCACCGCCTGGCCGAAGGCGCGGGCCAGCGCGAACAGCGGATAGGAGTAGGGCCGCACCAGCCCGTAGGCGATGCTGCCGTCCTGCACCTGCCCCTGGATCTCGCCCATCACCGAGGGCCGCGCCAGCTCGACCATCTCCGTGAACACCAGGTACCACGTCAGTTGCACGACGGTGAGGCCGCGGAGCTGGCCGTCGCCGCCGGCGATCGCCCGCCACAGCGCGTTGAACACGTACACGAAGACGACCAGCATCAGGCCGCGGGTGAGCAGCGCGAACGGATAGGCGATCTGGTCGCGCCCGGCATACGTGACGGCGCGCGCATACCGCCGCACCCGCGGGCCGCAGCGGGCGACCGCAGCGGCGATCACGGATGCGCCCCGGACCTGGCGTATAGCGCGGCGATCACCTCCTCCATGGGCGGGTCGGAGATGGTGATGTCCAGCACCGTGTTGCGCTTCAGAATCGCGCGCACCACGGCCTCGATGCGGGTGCGCCGGGTGTCCACCTCCAGCGTGGCGGTGTAGCGCCCTGCGTGGCGGATGGTGACGTCCGGCTGATCGAAGACGAGCGGCGCCTCCAGCTTGAGGTCCATGATCTTGGTGGCCAGCAGCGAGCCCCGCAGCTCGCCGACGGCGCCGTCCCAGACGATCCGCCCGTGATTGATCACGATGGCGCGGCGGCACACCTTCTCGATGTCACCCGTGTCGTGCGAGGTGAGGAACACCGTGACGCCGCGCTCGCGGTTCACCTCCGCGATCAGGTCGCGGATGCGCTGCCTGATCACGACGTCCAGGCCGATGGTGGGCTCGTCGAGCAGCAGGATCTCCGGGTCGTGAATCAGCGATGCGGCGATCTCGCAGCGGATGCGCTCGCCCAGGGACAGCTTGCGCACCGGGGTCGTCAGGTGCTTCTCGATGCCGAAGATCTCGGTCAGCGACGCGATGCGCTGCCGAGCGCGGCGGGGCTCGACGTCGTACACGTCGGCCAGCAGCCTGAAGGTGTCGATCGGCGGCAGGTGGAACCAGAGCTGCGACTTCTGGCCGAACACGGTGGCGATCCGGTACGCCAGGCGGCGGCGATGCCGCTGGGGATCCATGCCCAGGACCGATACGGTGCCGGAGTCGCGATGCAGGATGCCGGTGAGCAGCTTGATGGTCGTCGACTTGCCGGCGCCGTTCGGCCCGATGAAGGCGATCACCTCGCCCCGGTCGACGGCCAGCTCGATGTCATCGACCGCGGTGATCCGCCGCCGGCGGGGCATGACCAGGCCGCGAAGGGCGCCGAGGGTCCCGGGCGCACGGGTCCGCACCCGAAAGCGTTTCCGCAAGCCGTGTGCCTGGATGATCATCAGCGCCGCTCCGCCGGTACGGCGCCGCCGCTCGCCGGCCAATGAAAAGAGGCCCTGCACCAATGGCAGGGCCTCCTTCACGTAGCCGGGAATCGGCGACGCTGACCCTACCGAATGGACACCTCCAGGATGAGCGCCCACTCCACCGCCGGATGGACCATCGGCGTGATGACGCAGGCACTACCCATTGAAGTAACGGCCCTTATACACCATCTCGCTGGAGCGTGACAAGGGGGGCGAAGCCAGGTCCGGATTGGCTCGGGTCGGCGCCGGGTGGAGTATGCTCGTGTCATGAGGCTGAGGGACAAGGTGGCGCTGGTCACCGGGGCGTCCGGCGGGCTCGGCGGCGCGATCTGCCGCGAGTTCGCGGCCGAGGGTGCCGACTGCATCGTCGTCTATCGCGGCGACGCCGAGGGAGCGGAACGGACCGCGAAGGCGGCGCGCGCCGCTGGCCGGCGCGCGGAGGTCGTGCGGGCGGACGTCGCCTGCGAGGCGGAAGTCGCCGCGGCGGTAGCGAAGGCCGAGGAGCGTTTCGGCCGGCTGGACATCGCCGCGGCGGTCGCCGGCATCGGCGGCGCGCTGAAGCCGTTGCTGGAGTTCGGCGCGGAGGAGTTCGAGCGCGTGACGCGAGTCAACGTCACCGGCACCTACCTCACCGTCCGGCACGCGGCGGCGCTCATGGCCCGCACCGGCGGCGGCAAGATCATCACCATGTCGTCCATCCACGGGGTCTCCGGCACCCACTATGCGGCGCCGTACGAGGCGAGCAAGGCGGCGATCATCGGCTTCACGCGCGGCGCCGCGTTCGACCTGGCCGAGCACGGCATCCAGATCAACGCGATCGCGCCCGGCGCGGTGCCGGTCCCCAACGACCCGCCTCCGGAGGAGGGCTCGGCGCTGCACGAGGCGTGGATGCGCTACACGCCGCTCGGCCGCTGGGGCAAGCCTGAGGACATCGCCCGCGCCGCCGTCTACCTGGCGTCGAGCGACGCCGACTGGGTGACCGGGCAGGTGATGCACGTCGACGGCGGCATCAGCGCCGGCCGGCTGCTGCCTTCGTTCAAGCACTACGGCGCCAAGCCCAGGATGGACGACTGAGCTGACCCGCGCCGCGGCGCGGGCGGCTACAGCCGGCCGGCCGCCCAGCGGATGCCGCGGTGCAGGGTGGTCCGATAGCTCGGCTGCGAGTACGCCTGGTCGTCGTGGCCGGGGGTCAGGCAGAACACCCTGGCGTTCTCCAGGCGGTGGCACCACGCCATCGTCCTGGTCCTGGTCACCTTGTTGTCCGTGGTCATGAGGACCGTCGCGTCCGGCTCGGGCGTCCATGCCATGGTCGGCCACGCCTCGTTGACCACGTCCCACGGATCGAGGCCGCGGCCGATCGGATGCTCCGGTTCGGTGACGCTGACCCGCATGGTCTGCCCGAACTCGACGGTGAACTCGGAGCCTTCCCGCTGCTCGTGCGGGATGCCGAGCAGCGCCGACCACTTCGGCCACGCCATGTAGGAACGGATGGCGTGGTGCAGCATCACCACGCCCTGCTCGGCCTGGCCGACCGCCTCGACCGCCGCCGCGGTGCCATCCCCCCAGGTGGTGTCCATGTCGGCCGCCGTGTCGCCGCCGGCGTTGTAGAACAGCAGCACGTCATATGCGTCGGGCTGCACGCCCCACGCGCGCGAGAAGTTGCTGATGTCCTGCGGGTAGGCGACGACGTCCTGGAACGAGTCGAACAGCCGCTTGAACGCCGGCACGTCGTAGGCGTGACCGCCGATGATGACGGCGACCGAGATCTTTCCCGGATTCAACGGTTCGGGCATGTGGTCCTCCGTGCGGTCAATGCCGGCCGCCCGCGTGCAGCCCGTGCTGGTAGTCGGCGTGGCGAATGTGTGAGTCGATGAACGCGCGCGCCTGCCGCGGATCGAACCGGTCCGGCGCGAAGGCGCTGATATCGATGCTGGTGCGGCCGTCCACGGCCCACTCGGCTGCCAGCAGGCCGGCCGCCGGGTTGTAGGCGAAGCCGCCGGAGTGGAAGCAGCCGGCGCAGATCAGGCCGTGCACGCCCGGCACCGGGCCCAGGATCGGCTCGCCGTCCGCGGAGTAGGCCAGGAGGCCCACCTTCTCGATCTCCCATGACAGCGGCGCCACGCCGGGCACCACGTACTGCAGGCGGCCCAGCTCCCGCTCCCGGATCTCCGGGTCCACGGAGAAGCTCGACAAGTGTGTGTCGCGCTCGGGCGGCGGCACCTCCTCGCGGTCCGGCGTCTCGATGCCGATCAGCACGCGGTTGCCGAACGCTGGGCGGTAGTAGCCGTGCCGCGGATGGTCGTTGACCGCCGGCAGGATCACCGGCTTCGGCACCGGCGTGGAGACGTAGCGCTGGTGCACGAACACCTTGGACGGCATGCGCCAGCCGAACTGCTCCAGCAACCGGATCGACCAGACGTGCGAGGCGCAGACGACCACGTCCGCCTCGATGGTCGCAGCCGTGGTGCGGACCCCGGTCACGCGGTCGCCCTGCATCGGGAACTCCAGCACCGGCTCGAACTCCCTGATCTCCACGCCCAGATTGCGCAGGTGTGCGCCCATGGCGGCCACGTACTCGTCCGGCTCGCTGTAGCCGGCGATCGGGTCGTACAGCGCCCAGGCGTCGTCCGGGACCGCCATCAGCGGCCAGCGGCGCCGCATCTCGTCCGCATCCAGGATCTCGTAGGGGGCGTCCAGCCGGTCGTAGAGCGGCAGCATCTCTACCCGGCCGGCGCCCTGGTCTTCGGCCAGGTTGAGGGTGCCGACGTCGTGGAAGGTGTATCCGTCCACCTCGCGGCTGAACCGGTGGAACAGCTCCAGGCTGATCTTGCGGGCGCGGACGGCGGTCTCCGTCCCCATCAGGCCGGTGATGATGCCGCCGGCTCGCGAGCTGGAACCGTCGCCGATCGGCCCCTTCTCCACCAGGATCACCTGGCCGGCGTTGCGGTCGGCCAGGTGGAAGGCCGTGCTCAGCCCGATCACCCCTCCGCCTACTACCACGATGCGCATGACGCCGCAGTGTCGGGGCATGTCCGCGAGGGGTCAAGTGCGCCTTGCCGGCCGATGGTACGGCCGGTACGCTCGCCGTCCTGATGGACAAGGCACTCATCGAAAGCCTCGGCGATTCGGAGACCGCGCTGGTCTGCAATGCCCTCTCGGCGCTCGGCCACTCGGAGCCGCACACGTACGCCATGGACGGGCGCATCCAGTGCATGACGCCGGACCTGCCGCCGCTGGTGGGAGAGGCGATCACGATCAAGATCGACACCTGCACCCCGGAAGGCGGCCCGCGGACGGAGCCCTACTTCGAGATGATGGAGGCGATCGAGGCGAGCGATCTGCCGCGCGTGATCGTGGTGGAGACGGTCGGCCCCGACCCCTACCGGGAGTGCGTGATGGGCGACGGCATGGCCAAGGGCTTCATGGCCGCCGGCGCCATCGGCATGGTGACCTCGGGCGGCGTCCGCGACCTTCCCGGCATCATCGACCAGGGATTCGGCATGTTCGCGATCGCCCGCGTGATCCAGCACGCGGCGCTGCGCTGGTCGGACTACGGCCAGCCGGTGCAGGTCGGCGGCATCACGGTGCGGACCGGCGACCTCATCCACGGCGACGAGGGCGGCTGCATCGTCATCCCGGAGCCCAACCACTCCGCCATCGTCGAGGCATGCCGGCTGGTCAACGACTTCGAGAAGCAGGCGCACGTGATGATCCGCCGCACCGACCTCGACGGCTCTCAGAAGCGGGCCGGCATGGACGAGCTCAGCGGCCGGTTCGAGCGCGCATTCGCCGGTCTGCGGTAGCGCGGCATGGGTGACGCCAAGCGCGCCGTGCGGTAGGCTCAATCGATGGCGCCGCCACCACCGCGGCGCTCTCCGTAGACCATCACGCACCGCGGCCCGCCGCAGGCGCCGCCGGTGCCGACAAGAGAGATGAGAATGGGTACTGACGGAACATCAGTTCTGGTTCGCACCGCAGCGCCCGCGGGCGAGGCCTCCGAGCACAGCGTGAAGCTCCCCGCCTACGACCGGCAGCGGCTGGAGGACGTCGGCTTCCTGACCGCCATGACGCTGACCCTGCTCGGCAACTACGCGCAGACCGGCCACTTCGGCGGCCCGCTTGCCTACACGCCGTACAACGTCGCCCTGCACCTGGTGGGGCCCGAGCTCGGCGGCCTGCGCTACGACTACCGCCGGCCCAAGCACCCGTTCGGGGACAAGCTGCTGCTGGCCGGCGGCCACAACATCCCGACCCTGTACGCGCTGTGGATGGTCATGGGCGAGGCGATGGCGCGCCGCTACGCGGCGACCGGGCACGGTCGCTACCAGGTCGACCCGAAGATCGCCATGCTGCCGATCGACTGCCTGGGCTTTCGGCGCGGGGCGGGGGCGCTGGAAACACTGCTCGAGGACAACGGACTGGCCGACGATCCGTTGTTCGCACAGGCGAAGCTGCGCGGCATCCGCTCGCTGGCCGGCCACTCGGAGACCACCGACCTGATCAACGACGTGAACGGCGGCCCCTCGGGCATCGGCATCGCCACCGCCGCGGGGAAGGCCGCCTTCTGGGACTTCATGGGCGCCGGCGACTCGCCGAAGATCGTCGCCCTGGAAGGCGAGTTCGCCATGACCTCCGGCCACTCGCAGGAGATGAAGACGCAGGCGGTCGCCCAGAAGGTGGGCAAGCGGCTGCGCATCCTGCTGTCCTACAACAACGCCGGCATCGACGACTCGCTGATCGGCGGCGTGGTGTCGGAGTCGTTCGACGGCTACCGGATCGCCGAGCAGTGGTCGGCCTACGGCTGGAACGTCCTGACCCTGGACGACGGCAACGACTACGACCAGGTCGTCGGGGCGCTCACAACCATGGAGGAGTGGGATCCGGACGACCGGCGGCCGATGATCGTGGTCGGCCGCACCACCAAGGGCTGGTGGCCGGCCGCGACCAACGGCGCCATCGCCGGGTTCGGCGAGCAGTTGGTCGGCTATCACAGCCATCCGTACGAGATGAAGATGAACGTCCCGTACTTCGTCGCCCTGGCCGGCACCTTCGAGCAGCGCTTCGGCGTCACCTTCGAGGGGATCCACGACGGTCCGGTCGACGACGAGGCGGAGCGCATCCGCCAGTTCAAGACCAACATCGACGTGGTCATGTCGGTGCTGGAGCAGGACGGGCTCGGCGAATGGCTTGCCGACCGGCTGGTGGCCATCGGCGACGACGTGGATGACGAGGTCACGCTGCGCGTCGACCACCGCACGGACCCGTTCCAGGACGAGCGCCTGCGCGTCTCGGCCATCCCGGTGGAGCCTCAGACGGTGAGCGCCGGCACCGGCGAGGAGAGCATCGAGCTGTTCAAGCAGCCGGGCGAGGTGCAGGGCACGCGCCGCGCGATCTCGGAGGTGGTCAAGTGGCTCAACCACGTCACGGACAACCGCTTCCTGACGGTGTCCGCCGACCTGTCGGGCTCGATCAACGTGGAGAAGGGATCGCTCACCGGCCACTACGACCCGCTCGCCAACCAGGCCGGCACGCGCTTCAAGGCGGCCATCCAGGAGGCGGGCAACGCCTCGACCGCCATCGGCCTGGTGGGGCAGAGCGCCTCGCTCGACCCGAACGTGCACTCCGGCGTGTGGGCGCTGAGCGGCAGCTACGGCGCATTCACGCCGTTCATGTACCTGCCGGCGCGCGTGTGGAGCCAGCAGAACCAGGACAGTCCGTTCCGGGTCGGCGTCCTGCACATCCTGGCCGGCCATTCCGGCCCGGAGACGGCGGCCGACGCGCGTACGCACTTCGGCATCTTCGCGCCGCAGGTGTGGAAGCTGTTCCCGCGCGGCCAGGTCATCACGCTCAGCTTCTGGGACTACAACGACGTGGCGCCCGGCTACTTCGCCGCCGCCGAGATCGCCGCGCGCGATCCGCTGGTCGGCGTGATCGTGATCGAGGTGGCGCGCCCGGACTTCCCGGTCGCCGACCGCTCGACGTTCGCCGACACCGACCTCAAAGCGGCCGCCAAGGGGTTCTACGTGATCCGCGACTTCGATCCCGGCAAGCCCCGGCACGGCTACGTGCTGGCCCAGGGATCGAGCTCGACCTTCAACCTCTTGCAGGCGCTGCCGCACCTGGAGGAGCAGGGGATCAACGTCAAGGTGGTCGCGGCCATCAGCGAGGAGCTCTTCGACCGCCAGCCGCAGGCCTACCGCGACGCGGTCCTGCCGGCCGCGGCCAGGAACGACCTGATGGTGGTCACCACCGGCACGCAGCGCATGTGGCCGGTGCGCGACGTGGGGCCGCTGACCTCGGAGTACTCGCTCGTCTCAGACTGGCACGACCGCTGGCTGACCGGCGGCAAGGAGTCCGACGTGATCGCCGAGGCGCACCTGGACGAGCAGTCGATCGCGGCCGGCATCACCCGCTTCGCCGCCGACCGCGACCAGCGGCTCGCCCGGCAGCGGGAGGCGCTGGCAGCGCTGTAGGGTTCGGAGTCAGTGCGAGTCGTCCGTCCACAGTCTGGCTGCATCGCCAGCGGTACGGACGCCAGGAAAGTACCGCTCCAAGTTGGAGCCACAGATGGAGTGGATCATGGCATCGAGGTACGCCGGGTCCACGAATGATTCGATCCGTTCCGTCCAGGTGCCGCGATTCAGGATCCCGCACGAACCATTCAGCGAGCTCACGGGGATCCGCAGGAACTCGGCCAGGCGCTGATGCGAGGAGCTCAGCTCGTGCGTCCGAAGCACGACGCAGCGATCGGCGGGAATCGAGGCGATGCTGGTGTCGACGTGCCGGTTCCACGCATGCAGGTACGCCTCTACGGAAAACACTCCGAGATCCTCAAGGGCGCGATCGTGAGGGCCGTGGGGGTACCGTTCCGGCCGGAACCACCACCGGAGGAACTTCACGGTATCGTCCGGCACGCCACGTCCGACGAGGTGCCCGGCGATCGACTGAAGCCATGTATGACAGTCGCGCACCAGCACGATGAACTGCGCGGCCGGA
Organism: Spirochaetia bacterium; assembly: GCA_964291595.2. Classification (GTDB taxonomy): domain Bacteria; phylum Spirochaetota; class Spirochaetia; order SZUA-6; family Bin103; genus CATQHW01. The sequence continues at coordinate 997,465 of OZ219914.1, forward strand.
AACACCGCAACAAGGTGATCGATGATGAACTGGTTCGCCCAGGAGATGTCGTACTCCAGGTCGAGCCGGACGTCCCGCTCGCGGAGATACGCCCTGACGGCCGAGGTCGGGAGTTGGCCACGAGCCTCGCGGAGGATGAGATTGAGTGTCTCCGCGCGTTCGGGTTCGTGGGCAACGCGGTGGTTGGCGGACAGGAGCCCCGCGAGCGAGGCGGTGCCGGACTTGGCCTGGCCTACGCAGAATGCCTTGACGCGCGGCGCAGAGCGCCCTTCGACGTTCCCTTGAGCCATAACGCCAAGGCCGATCTTCCGCCGAAAGGGGGACCTCGCGCTATCCAGCCACGGCGGCCATGGCGGCGATGAGGCGGTCGACCTGGGCGGGGGAGACGAAGTAGTGGGTGGAGATGCGCAGTGCGTCGTGCCCGTCCCGGACGTGGTCGTCGACCCGCAGGTTGTAGCCTTGCTGCAGGCGCGCGCGCCATCCGGCGGCGCCGCCGCCGGGCGGCACGACCAGCGTCGTCCCCGGAGCCACGAACTCCCGTTTGGGTGAGTTGACGATGTCCATGCCGGGAATCTCCGCCAGCCCGGCGCGGAGCCGCTCGGCCAGCAGGTGGTTGCGCGCCTCGACCGCGCCCATGCCGATCTGGCGCAGCCATGCGACCGCCACGCCGATGCCGGCGCGCGTCGGCAGGTCGAACGTGCCTTCCTCCTCGTACCGCAAGGCGGTGGGGCCGGGCGGCGTGGTGATCGTGCCGAAGCGCTCCTGGAACTCCTGCCGGACGTAGAGCACGCCGGTCCCGGACGGCGCCAGGAGCCACTTGTGCAGGCTGGCGGCATACAGGTCGCAGTCGTACGCGGTCACGTCGACCGGGACTCGGCCGATCGCCTGCGCGCCGTCGATGGCGATGATCAGGCCGTGCTCGCGTCCCAGGCGGCACATCGCCTCGATCGGGTAGCGGACACCGCCGCGGGTGACGTGGCAGAAGGCCAGCACCCGGGTGCGGCCGGTGATCGCGGCGCGCAGCGGCTCGATCAACTGCGCCGCGTCCTCGACGGGACTCGGCAGGTCCACCTCGCGCACCACCAGCCCGTCGCGGGCGGCTCGGGCGCGCCAGGGCTCCACGCCGACCGGGTGCTCGTGGCTGGTCGTGAGGATCTCGTCCCCGGCGCGCAGGCCCGTGACGCCGTCTGCGACCAGCGCCAGCCCCACCGAGGCGTTGCGGTTGATGGCGAGCTCCTCGGGCCGCGCTCCCATCAGCGCCGCCAGCTCCGGGATGGCGACCTCGTCGTTGTAGCGCCGGTAGTCGATCTTGCCGGCGTCCGGGTCCTGTGACAGCCGGAGATAGCCTTCGTGCACGGCGGCGACGACCGGGTCTGGCGGAACGCCGAGCGCGGCGCTGTTCAGGTAGACCAGGTCCGGGTCCAACGGAAACCGGGCCTGGATCCGTTCCCAGTAGGACTCGTCGTCGGCGGCTCCCGGTCCCCAGGAGACGCTCATCGCGCGCTCGATCGCTGCATGGCTCATGGGCGGGGACTATGGGACCCTCGGGTGTAGTGCGCAAGCGAGTCCGGAGGACTCGGTTCTGCCGGCGCCATGAAGTGCCCATGCCAGGCTTGACAACCGCTCGAGATCGCACGACATACCCGAATCGATGACCGTGCTGGGACGCCCCCTGGAGTTGTCTTGTGGCGTGAGACTGAAGAACCGGCTGGTGAAGTCCGCAATGTCCGACTCGCTTGGAGATGGCGAGGGGAATCCCACCGAAGCGCAGATGAGGCTCTACGAACGATGGGCCGAAGGTGGTGCGGCGCTCTCGCTGATCGGCGAGGTGCAGGGGGATCCTCGCTATCCCGAAAGACCGGGCAATCTCGTTCTTGCCCCGGATGCCGATCTTCAGGCCATGCAAGTCCTGGCACGACGAGGTTCTGGAGACGGGGCTCAAATATGGCCACAGCTCGGTCATGCCGGGGCTCTGTCACATGCGCCGATCAGTCGGCCCAGGGGTCCGTCCGCACTGGATATCGAGGGGCTCCGGTGCGAGGGAATGTCACGTGATGACATTCATGAATTGCCCGGCACATACGCCGGAGCTGCGAAGCTCGCGAAGCATGCAGGATTCGGTGGCGTCCAGATCCATGCGGCCCACGGGTTCCTGTTGAGCCAATTCCTGTCACCTCTGTTCAATCGAAGGACGGATGCCCATGGCGGTTCGATCGAAGGGCGGTTCCGCATCATTCACGACGTGATAGACGCCGTCAGGGAGACTGTCGGCGTGTCGTTCCCGATCGGCATCAAGATCAACTCGACCGACAGGCTGGTGGGAGGTCTTACCGAAGACGATGCGCTGCACGTGGTTCGCATGCTCGACCGGACTTCCGTCGACCTTGTCGACATCAGCGGAGGCACCTATTTTCCGGGTGCCGCATCCAGTTCCGACGACAGATCATCGTCCGCGCCATACTTCATCGAATTTGCAAAGCGCGCGAAGGAGGTGACGGCCATTCCGATCATGGCAACCGGAGGATTCGCGACAAGGGATCAGGCAAGAGACGCGGTCGAGAAGGGATGTGTCGACGCCGTGAGCCTCGCCCGTGCGATGGTGCTCAACCCGATGCTCGCACGTGCGTGGCTGAGCGACGACGGGGGCGATCCCGAATTCCCAGCATTTTACGCGCCTCCCCGAGGAGGAGTCACCGCGTGGTATACCATGCGCTTGGCCGCGCTTGGGGAAGACGACGAGAGCCGATTCGATCTCAGCGTCGCGTCGGCCTTGGAAGCCTATGAAGCCCGCGATGCGCAGCGCTGTGCACTATGGAGAAAGCGGTTCTTGCAATCGACGAACGTTCGCTAGGGGTGAACGGTCCCATCGGGCACGGAGCACGAAGAACTCGTAGCCATAAAACTCCGAGCAGGCATGCCAGATGTCTATCTCCCGCTGGCACTGTTCCGCCAACTCCAGTGCATCCGCCGCGTCGTGGTGACGCGTGCGGAATGCGGTCACGTTGTCCTGCAGTGGCCGATAGTAGTCGTCCCACCATGCCGAGGCGGGGAGCGGAAAGTGTCCGACCGTCTCGTAGCCGCATGCCTCCATGGCTTCCAGGAGCGCGCCGGTGTCGCGGATAGCCGGGTACTCCCGGTTCCAGAACGCCGCGCATGCGGCGGGCGGGTCGGGCTTCCGCCAGCACACTTCCGTCAGCGCGACGTGCCCGTTACGTCGCAGCAACCGGCGCCAATCGCTCAATGCCGCTTCGACGCCCATGTTGTAGATGGCGCCTTCGCACCAGATCAGGTCGAAGGAACCGTCGGCGAAGTCGAGTCGCCGCATGTCCGCCACACGGGCCTCCAGTCGGTCTGCGATGCCCAGTTCATGCGCCTTGCGGCTCAGCGTGTCGATGAACGGGGGGTGGTTGTCGACGGCGACGATGCGCGACGGCGAACTGTCGGCCAGAACCAATGTCTGGGCGCCGGTCCCGCAGCCGATGTCGAGCACGCGGGTCCGCGCCCCGACGTCCGGCACGAGCCCGAGGGCACGACGCGTGCTCGCTGCTGTCCCCGGTCCCTGCCGGGGCAGCCCACTGAACAGCTCGAAGAACAGCGCGGTCGCTCGATCCGGCAGGGTGGTACGCAGCCGCACGCCTCCGTACGAATACTAATGGAGAGGCAGGAGGAGGGTTCCCGCCGGCCCTGCGGTAGGCGTACGTTGTAGGCGTGTCCGACGCACGGCTTCCCTCGCTCGACGAGATCGAGAGCGCGGCAGAGATCGTCTGTCGCGCGATGCCGCCGACCCCGCAGTACCGCTGGCCGCTGCTGTGCGAGCGGACCGGCTGCTCCGTGTGGGTGAAGCACGAGAATCACACCCCCATCGGCTCGTTCAAGCTGCGCGGTGCGCTGGTGGCCGTCGACGGGTTGCGGCGCGCCAGACCGCGGGTCAACGAGGTGGTGGCGGCCACGCGGGGCAACTACGGCCAGAGCGTGGCGTTCGCCGCCCGCCGCGCCGGGCTTGCCGCCACCGTGGTGATGCCGGCCGGCAACAGCCGCGAGAAGAACGCCGCGATGCGCGCGTTCGGCGCCCAGCTCGTCGAGCACGGCACCGACTTCGATGAAGCGTATGCCCATGCCGCGGTGCTGGCTTCCGGCGAACGCAGGCACCTGATGCCGTCCTTCAGTCCGGAGCTGGTCAGGGGCGTCGCCGGCTACGGGATGGAGCTGTTCCGCGCGGTGACGGATCTGGACGCCGTCTACGTGCCGATCGGCCTGGGCTCCGGGATCTGCGGCGTGATGGCCGCCCGCAACGCGCTGTCGCCGGCGACGGCCGTCATCGGCGTGGTCTCGACAGCGCTGCCTGCCTACCAGCGCTCGTTCGCCGCGGGCGAGTCGCGCCCGACCGGGCCCGCGCCGACCATCGCCGACGGCATGGCGGTGCGCGTCCCGGACGAGGAGGCGCTCGCCTTGATCCTGGCCGGCGTGGACCGGGTCGTCGCCGTCTCCGAGGCCGAGCTGCGTTCGGCGATGCGCGCCTACTACACCGACACGCACAACGTCGCCGAGGGCGCGGGAGCGGGACCGCTGGCAGCGCTGCTGCAGGAGCGGTCGCGGATGCGCGGCAGCCGGGTCGGCCTGGTGCTCTCCGGCGGCAACGTCGATCGCGAGTTGTTCGCGGAGGTGCTCGCCGGCTCGTAGCGGCGGCCGGGGTGGTTGGATCGGGTCCATGCGTCTTGTCACGTGGAACACAGCGCACCGCGCCGACACGCGGTCGCAGGCCGAGTTTCTGCGGGGGCTGTCACCGGACGTCGTCGCGTTGCAGGAGGTCATTCGAACGTCCCTCAGGCGCTGGAAGCCGCTGCTGAAGGAGATCGGCCTTTCCCATTGGATGAGCCCCGTGAGGGACCCGATGCGTGCCTACAGCGGGGTGCTCATCGCCTCGAAAGCCCCCCTTCGCCTGCTCTCACACGCGGACGGCGCGATGGATACGGAAAGCCGATGGCCGAACATGCACGCTTCGCTCTCGGTGCAGCTCGCCAACGGAATCAGGCTTCACACCGCGTGTCTGTGGGGTGAGATTCCCGATCGGAGGGAAGTGATCCACTCGGCCATGTCGCGAAGAGGCGAGCACCCGACCATCCTGGCCGGCGATCTCCGCGGGGATGAATCGGACGACCCTCTGGCGCTCCGGAAGTTCGGGATGCGTGACGTGTACCTCGATCTGCATGGCCACGATGAAGCCGGGTGCAGCTTCGTCGCGGGAATGCGGAGCGACCACGTCTTTGCGAGTTGCGATCTCCGCGTGCGTCGCGCGACGTACTGGACGGGGAAGATGGGCACGATCGCCGAAGGCGGACTCAGCGATCACGCCCCTCTGGAGGTGGAGTTCGACCTCTGACCGGAGCAGGCGTCGCCGCCTGCGGTATCATCCCCGCCCATGTCACCCACCAACGGCACGATCCGCGTCGGCATCGTCGGCGCGGGCAACAACACCCGCAACCGCCACATCCCCGGACTGAAGGCGCAGGCCGACGTCGAGCTGGTGAGCGTCGTGAACCGCTCCCGGCAGTCGTCCGAGCGGGCGGCGGCCGAGCATGGCATCGGCCGCGTCCACGATCACTGGCGAGAGCTGGTCGAGGCCGACGACGTCGACGCCGTCCTGATCGGCACCTGGCCCTACCTGCACCGGCCGGTCACGCTCGCCGCGCTGGCGGCCGGCAAGCACGTGCTGACCGAGGCGCGCCTGGCCCTGAACCTGGCCGAGGCGCGGGAGATGCTGGCCGCATCGCGCGCGCGTCCCGAACTGGTCACGCAGGTGGTGCCGGCGGCGATGACCCTGGGCATGGACGCGACCATCTGCCGGCACATCGCCGACGGCTACGTCGGTGACGTGCTGGCGGTCGAGCACCTGGGCGGCGGCGGCTTCATCGACCGCGAGGCGCCGGCGATGTGGCGCGACAGCGCCGTCTACAGCGGGCTGAACATCGGCTCGCTGGGCATCACCTACGAGACGATCATGCGCTGGGTGGGACCGGCCACCCGCGTGGCGGCCATCGGCAAGACCTTCGTGACGACCCGCCGCGACGACGCGGGCGTCGCGCAGGCCATGCAGCTTCCCGACCACCTGGAAGTCCTGGCGGACATGGCGTGCGGTGCCACGCTGCACCTGCAGCTCTCCAGCGTGATGGGCCACGGGATGGCCGGGACGACGATCTACGGCTCGGAGGGGACGCTGCGCATCGCCGGCGGCCACCTGCTCGGCGCGCGGCGGGACGACGACGCGCTCGGCCCCTTGCCGGTTCCCCCTGCCAAGCCCCGCCCGGGCGAGCTCATGCCGCCCGGCTGGCGGGTCGAGGAGGAGTTCTGCGCCGCCGTCCGCGGCGAGGGAGCCATCGAGCGCAACACCTTCGAGATCGGCGTGCAGTACATGGCGTTCACGGAGGCGGTCCATCGCAGCATGGGCGAAGGCCGCACCGTGCCGGTCGAGCGCTGAGGGGGCGGACCATGGAATACCGAACGCTCGGCAAGACCGGCATCGAGGTCTCGCGCATCGGCCTGGGCTGCTACCAGATGGGCGGCACGCACGGCGGCGGCGGATGGCCCGGCATGGACGACGAGGAGTCGGTGCGCACCATCCAACACGCCGAAACCCTTGGCGTGAACCTGCTGGACACGGCCGAGGGCTACGGCGCCGGCCACTCGGAGCGGATCATCGGCCGCGCGCTCATCGGACGCCGCAGCCGCTACGTGATCGCGACCAAGGTGGCGCCGCCGGTCGACGGCGACAGCGAAGCAGACGCGCGCTCCCGCGTGCAGACCGCCTGCGCCGCCAGCCTGCAGCGCCTCGGCACCGACTACATCGACGTCTACCAGTTGCACGGCGTGCCGCCGATCGAGCTGATGCCGGCCGTCGTCGAGGAGCTCTCGAAGCTGCGGCAGGCCGGCAAGATCCGCTGCTGGGGCATCTCCACCAACGACGGCGACGCCATGCGCGAGCTGCTGCGGCTGGGAGACCTGGCGATGGCGCAGGTGGGGCTGAGCATCGTCAACCCCACCGCGGACGACGCGCTGGGGCTGGCGCTGGAAGCGAACCTGGGAACGCTGATCCGCGTGCCGCTCGGCCAGGGCGCGCTGACCGGCACGTACTTCGACACGCAGCAGCTCGACGGCGAGGACCGGCGCCACGAGCGCTTCACCAACCCGCGCGCGCGGGCGGCGCTCGCCAAGCTGGCAGAGCTGCGCTTCCTGACCGGGCGAGGCCGCACGATGGTGCAGGCGGCGCTGCGCTTCGTCCTGGACACGCCCGGTGTGACCTCGGCCATCCCCGGCGCGAAGGACCGGGCGCAGCTTGAGCAGAACGCCGGCGCCGTGGACGTGCCGCCGCTGTCGGCGGAGGAGCGGGAGCGGGCCATGCGCATCGGCGCGGAGTCGGGCTGGCCGCTGCCGCCCTACGCGAAGAAGGCTTAGCCGCCGTTGCCGGCGCTGGCGGACGCGCGCTCGCTGCGCGACATCGACTGGGACACCTGGGTGCCGGTGGACGTCACCACGGTGGTGTTCGTCGTCGAGGACGACCGCGCGCTGCTCATCCGCAAGAAGCGGGGTCTGGGAGCCGGCAAGGTGAACGCGCCGGGCGGACGGGTCGAGGCGGGCGAGACCCCGGCCGCGGGCGCCGCGCGGGAGCTCTGGGAGGAGGTGCGCCTCCGCGCCGGCCGCCTCCGCCACCGGGGCGTCATCTCGTTCCAGTTCCTGGACGGCTACTCGACGCACATGCACGTCTTTCGCGCCATGGGCGCGCACGGAACGCCGGTGGAGACCGAGGAGGCCGAGCCCATGTGGGTGCCGCTCGACGCGATCCCGTACGAGCGGATGTGGGCCGACGACCGCGAGTGGCTCCCCCGTTTTCTGGCGGGCGAGCGGTTCCGCGGCTGGGGGCTGTTCGACGGCGATACGATGCTGGACTTCAGATTGCAGACGGAGGAGGTCGGCGATGGCTGAGCACGGATGGTCAGTGAGAGCACCTTCACCGCGAGCAAGAGCGAGGCGCGCGGGGAACGCGCCATGGTGGCCACCAAGCACCGGCTGGCCACCGCCGCCGCGCTTCGCTCGCTGCGCGCCGGCGGCAACGTCATGGACGCTGCCGTGGCGGCCGCGTTCGCCGTGGGAGTGGTGGAGCCTTCCTCAAGCGGCATCGGCGGCGGCGGCTACCTGGTCTACCAGATGGGGGAGCGCGGCGGCGTGTTCGCCTTCCCCATGCGCGCGTCGCTCGCCGCCGCACCCGACATGTATCGCCTTACCGGCGTGGCGGCGGTGGGCGCGTTCGGCTGGCCGGGCGTGGAGGACAACGCCAACCTGGAAGGCCCGCGCTCGATCGCCACGCCCGGCGCGGTGGCAGGCCTCGCGGCCGCGCACGCGGAGTTCGGGCGCCTGCCGCTCGACGCGGTGGTGGCGCCGGCCGTGGAGCTCGCGCAGTACGGCTTCGCGCCCGAGTTCCACGACGTGATGGCCTTCGCGAGTCAGGTGGGCAAGCTCACGCGCTACCGGGAGCTGCGCCGCACCTTTCTGCCGGCGGGCGAGCTGCCGTCCGGGATCGAGATCCCGGGCAGCCCCTACACGCGTGGCGACGTGCTGCGCGCGGCGCCGGTCAGGATCCGCCAGCCGGACCTGGGCGACACGCTGGCCGTGATCGGCCGGGAAGGCGCCGACGCGTTCTACCGAGGCAAGATCGCCCGCCGCCTGGTCGACGCGGTGCGCGAAGAGGGGGGCATCCTCGACCATGCCGACCTGGAGAACTACCGGCCGCTCCACTGGCAGACCGGCGCCGACCCGGCGCCGCTGGAGGTGGCGTACCGCGGCGACGGCGTGCGCGTGGCGCCGTTCGCCTCGGGCGGCATCACCAGCGCCATGACGCTGCAGTTGCTGTCCGGGAGCGACCTGAGCGCCTGCGAGCACAACGACGCCGAGGCGCTGCACCGCTACATCTGCGCCGCGCGCCTGGCCTATGCCGACCGCTACGCGTACCTGGCCGACCCGGAGACCGCGGACGTGCCCTGGCGCGGCCTGACCTCACCGTCCTACGCCGCCCGCCGCCAGGCCGGCATCGGCGACAAGGCGCCGGCGCGCTTCAAGGCGGGCGACCCGTGGCGGGAGGAGGGCCGCAAGGCCCCGAAGCGCCCGCCCGGCAGCGCGCCGGCCTACCACGACGGCACCACCCACCTGTGCGTGATGGACGGCGACGGCAACGCGGTGTCGCTGACCAACACGCTGGGGTCCGGCTTCGGCTCCGGCGTGGTGGCCGGACGCACCGGCGTGATCCTCAACAACGGCATGATGTGGGTCGACCCGGTGCCCGGCCACGTCAACTCGATCGCACCGGGCAAGCAGCCGTTGAACAACATGTCGCCCCTGCTCGTGCTGGGGGAGGGAGGCGTGCGGCTGGCGGTGGGCGCCTCCGGAGGCCGGCGGATCACCAACTGCGTCACCAGCCTGGTGGTCAAGATGCTCGACTTCGGACTGGGCCCGCAGGCCGCGATCGACGCGCCGCGCCTGGACTGCAGCACGCCGCTGACCGCCGTCGACGGCCGCCTGGACCCGGACGTGGTCGAGGAGTTGCGCGCCCGCCGCCACCGCGTGGCGGTGATCGACCCGCGCTACACCACCGAGGGCATGAGCCCCTTCGCCAGCCCGCTGGCCATCACGCGCGGACCCGACGGCCTGCGCGGCGGGGCCGACACCTTCCACACCGCCCACGCCGCCGGTCTGTAAGGAGTCAAGCCCAGCTCAACGGTCGATTTCCTGATAGGCAGGGAGCCGATTGGCGCGAGTCTCGAGGTCGGCGCAGCGATCGATGATCGATGCGCCGGACCTACGGCGCCATCACCGGCGAGATCTGCGCCGGGCTCCACCGGCGAAGGGGACGCTGCGATCCAGGCCTACAACGGCGATCGGCCGCGCGCGCGGCGAGGCGCCAGGCCGCGCGCGGCGAGATCGTAGACGCGCCGAAGGGTCCCGGTGGCCGACGTGGACGTCGCCGCGGTGCAGCGCGCGCTGGTCGAGTCCGGGGCGATGCTCACGTTCCTGAACGACGGCAATCCGGGCGACGCCGAGGGCGCGCCGGCGGTGCAGGACGAGCACGATCCAGCGGTCCAGGCCGGGACGGTCGCCTGCAGGTGCTCGGCGTCGCACGGCTTCTTCGGGTCGTACGACGCGCGCCCGGCCGAGCCGCTGGACCGGGCCGAAGCCGCGCTGTGGGCCGACGCACTGGCAGACGTGCGCGGCGGCGCCAGCGACGTGCCCGACGCACGTTGGCACGCCGCGTCCTGAACTGCGCGCCGGCCGGTCGAGGCGTTACACGCGCCGAGTGGAACGAGTTGCTGCTGGGGTTTGGCCACGACAACGACGGCACGTGCGCGCCTGGTGGGCCGAACGGGACGGGCCCGAGTCCGATTCCTGCCACTGGGACGTCCCCTCACCCGAGCCGGGGCGGCGGGTCTCGCCTACCGCTGCTGCTGGCGCGCTGATTCGGCTTCAGGCCGGCCGCCGGACTGGACGTCGCCGCGGTCAGGCGTTCGAGTCCGCGTGCGCAGGGCGTAGCGGCGCTCAGGCGTAGGCGGCGTCCTCGACCCAGACTGGCAGACGTGCGCGGCGGCGCCAACGTGCCTGACGAGTTGGCACGCTGAACTGCGCGCCGGCCTCAAGGCGCGCGAGTGGAATGAGTTGCTGCTTGCACGCGGCATCGGGCCCGAGTCCGCGACGCCCCTGCCGCCTACCGCGTGCTGGCGCGCGCTTCAGCCGCCGGCTGCGTTCAGACGTTGCCGGTGCGCAGGGCGTAGCGGCGCTCGGCGTAGGCGGCGTCCTCGACCCAGAGGCGGTGGGCTCTGCGCTCCATGCCGCGGCGCACCAGGCCTGCGGCGCGGGACGCCAGGCGGAAGCCGAACCGGTCGGAGGTGGCGACGGTCGCCTCGACGATGGCGGAGCGGCCGGGGGCCACCGGGGTGGCGTGGGTCTCCACCACGGAGCCCGCGCCTTCGCCGTCGATGATGGTCATGACGATGGTGCGCGGGTCGGGGCAGTCGAAGCGCGCGTCCACCTCCACGCCCATGCGGCGCGTGGCGCGGTAGGTCACCCGGACGACGATGCTGTCGGGGTGCTGCTCGATCACGCGCAGGCGGCCGAACGAGTGGGGGTGGTAGTGCGCGCCGTGCCAGGGGTCCAGGCGGTTGGCGATCACGTCCTGGGGCTCGCATGCCGCCTCCATGCGGATCACGGCGTCGATGCCGCCGGCGGGGCGCACGCAGAGGTGGGGCTTCTCGGAGGGCTCCTCGTCCGTGCCGTCCAGCCGCACCCAGAGGAGCACGCCGTCGTCGTGGCTCGGCAGCACGCGCCAGCCGGCGTGGCCGGATCCGTCCAGGACCAGCCCGTGCCAGGGGCAGACCAGGCAGCCGTCGCGGACGTGGCCGTCGGCCAGCGACGCGCCCAGGTGGGGGCAGGCGTTGGGCGCCACCAGCAGCCCGCCGGCGCCCCGCCACACCACCAGCTCCCGGTCGGCGACGCGGTAGCGCCGTGGTCGCTCTTCGATGGCGCGAACCGCGTCGATGACGTGCCAGCCGCCTGAGGGCAGCGCCATCGCCCGGCGGAGCGCCCCCCTGATCCACTTGGGATCCGACTGCTGCCAGTCGGGGAGCCGCTGCAGCTCGGCGGCGGACTCGGCGCCGGTGGGCTGCCGGCCGAACAGGAAGCCGCGCTCGCGGCGGTGGCCGCTCATGCCGCCGCCGCCGGCAGGATGCCGCCGGGTCGGATCGACGCCAGCGGCTCCGGGCGCAGCCCGTGTCGGGTGAGGATGGCGTTGGCGGCGGCGATCCCGGAGGCGGCCGCGCGCTCCATCAGCGCGCTCGGCTGCTCGATGCGCACGAAGTCGCCGGCCAGATAGACGCCGGCGTGCGGAGTGGCGGTACCCGGCCGGCCGGCGCGCGAGCCGGGCGCGAACGCCGGGCAGTCGTCCCGCAGCAGGTACACCTCGTCCAGCGGCCGGGCGTCGCGGGTCTCCGGATACAGTTGGTGCAGGCCGCGCAGCATCGCCGCGCGCAGCTCCTTTTCGGTGGTCCCGTCGGGGACGGCGTAGGCGTGCAGCTCGACCACCGAGCCGCCGTGCGCGGCGGCCCAGGCGCGGCTCTCGTCCTCGAACAGGTGGAACAGGGAGATGTTGTCCAGCAGCGGGAAGCCGGCCGTGCCGGCGAACGGCGCGCGCTCGGCGGCGGTGGGGCGGTCCAGCCACAGGCGCCACACGGCGAACGGCAGGGTCGTCTCCAGGGCGCGCACGCGCTCCGCCCAGTCGCCGCGGTCGAACGGCGTGGCGGGCAGCAGCCGCTTCAGCCCGGCCACGTCCAGGGCCAGCACCACGGCGCCGGCCGCCACCGGATCGGTGTCGCCGCCCGTCTCGATCGCCCAGGAACCGGCGTCGCGCCGGATGGCGCGGACCTCGGTACCGGTGCGGACGGTAGCGCCGCGCTCCTCGACGTAGCGCCGCATCGGCTCCCAGATCCCGGTGGAGAACGGCTGCCGGGCGACGTCGAACGGCAGGCCCTCCGGATTCCCGGTGAAGTAGAAGTGGAACATCATCAGCAACTCGGCGGCGGACATGCCGCCCTCCGGATTGAAGAACGAATGCGCGAACACGTCGAACAACAACCGGCGGGCGTCGGGAGGGAAGCGCAGCGAGTCCAGGTACTCGGTGGCGGAGCGGCGGTCGTGGCGTTCGTAGGTGCGCTCGGCGTCGAAGGCCAGCATCGACAGCGCCGAGCGCAGCCGCACGCGGCGCAGCGCGGCCAAGGTCAGCGACGGCGTGCGCCGGGTGAGAGAGACGATGTTCCACGGGGCGCGCCTGGGCAGGCGGGCGAACGACTGCCGCGTGCCGCCGGGACCCAGGATGGGGTAGTCGTCCAGCGGTTGCAGCAGGTCGAGGCCGGGCGAGATGCGCCGCAGCAACGCGCGCAGGTTGTAGTACTGGCGGAAGAACGCGTGAAAGCCGCGGTCCATCTGCACCGTCTCGCCGGTGGCCAGCCGCACCGGGAACGCCCCGGCGCGTCCGCCCAGGCCCGTCTCGCGCTCCAGCACGGTGACGCGGATGCCGCGCTCGGCCAGCACGACGGCCGCCGCCATGCCGGCGATGCCGCCGCCCACCACCGCGACGCGCGGCGCGGCGCCGCCGGTCACCGGTCGGCTTCCGGGCGCCGGGCCAGGAACGAGTGGACGATGCCGCGCTGCCAGCCGCCGGCCGGCAGCGTCCGCACCGCGGTGAAGCCGGCGTCCCGCAGGCGCTGCTCGAATCCGTTCACGCTGTCGAAGGCCAGGACGCTGTCGCGAAGGTAGCGGAACAGCCCGTCGTCGCCGGTCACCACGCGCGCGGCGGGAATGATGATCAGCGCGGTCACCGCCTTCCACACGGCGGTGGCCAGCGGCGAGCCGGTCACCGAGTACTCATGGAAGCAGACCGGGGCGCCGGGCGCCAGCAGGTCGCGCACCCGCTGCAGGCAGGCGTCGGCGTCGGGCACGTTGCGGATGCCGTAAGCCATCAGGATGCCGTCGAATCGGCCGTCGATGCCCGCGGCGGCCGGGTCCATGGCGTCGCCGTGGACGAAATCGACACCCGCGAGCTGCGGGCGCGTGCGCGCCACCTGCAGCATCTCGGCCGCGGCGTCCAGGCCGCACAGCGCGGCGCGCGGATACGCGGCGCGCAGCGCCAGGGTCGACTGCCCGGTGCCGCAGCACAGGTCCAGGATACGGGCGTCGTCGGCAAGCTCCAGGCGTTCGGCGCTCAGCCGCAGGTGCCGGCGGTAGCCGGGGTTGAGTCCGACCAGCAGGTCGTAGGAGCCGGCGACGCGGTCGAAGTCGGCGGCTACCCGGCCGCCCGGCTGATCCGGCGCGGCGTTCGCACGATCGGTCATCCGCTGCCCGATGCCTGCGTGAGGCGGCCGCCGTGCCGGGCCGGAATCGAGAGGCCCGCGGGGGGGCGGCCGCCCAGGATGCGCATCTTGTCGGCGGGGCGCAGCCGCATCGCGTAGTAGCGGGCGATGGTGGACACGGGGAGGCGGTAGAAGCGCTCGAAGATCCCGCGCCGTGCCTCCGGCGGGTACCACCGGAACAGCAGCCGGTTGAGCAGGTGGCAGAACCGGGCGCGCCGCCGCCGCTCGCGCGCGGCGGAGGCCACCGCCGCGGTCAGGGCGTCCGCAGGGGTGGCCGCGACCAGCTCGGCCAGCTCGGCGGCCAGCGGCAGGGAGTAGCCGGTGCCGGGGTGGAACCAGCCGCCGCGGTAGCCGCCGGCCACGACGGAGGAGCTGGCGAAGGGCGATCGGGAAGCCTCCGGCGCCTCGGCCATCGGCATCGGCAGCACACCCCGCTCGGTGCGCTCGACCCGGAGCGCCTCCCAGCCGTGCTCGTGGAGCCACTCGGCGATCCGCCACCGGCGTTCGTCCTCGTCCAGCTCCGGGCCGTCGGAGAAGGAGGTGTCCTCGACCAGCGCCCGCTCAGGCGTGAGGGGCAGGACGTACATGAACCGGTACCCGTCGCGCTGCGCGACCGTGGCGTCCATCACGATCGGGCGGGTCAGGCCGTGCCCGTGACGCAGGGTGACCTCCTCGCCGTAGAACTTCTGCCAGCCGCACGGCACGGCCGTGTCACCGGCGCCGCGCGCGTCGACCACGGTCCGCGCGGCAAGCGTCCGGCCGTCCGCCAGCCTGACGGTGCCGCCGCCGGCCACGTCGGCAGGCATCCGCTCGCACGCCAGCGACCCGGCGCGCTTCTCCAGCATGCGCAGCACCGCCGACCGCAGGCGCTCGCTCGAGATCATCGCGTATGGGGTGTCGAGGACGCGCCGGTAACCCGGGAAGCGCACTTCGTAGGAGCTCCAGCGGTACGCGACGAACGGCTCGACGTGGCGCCGCATCGCCGGCGACAGGTCGCCGGCATGGAAGCACCAGGTGTGGTTGCCGCCGATCCGGCCGCGCTCGGCCAGCGCCACGGTGCCGACCGAGCCCGATCCGCATACGGCGGCGACGATCAGCCCGCTCTGCAGGCCGCCGCCGCACAGTGCCAGGTCCACGTTCGTCACCCCCGCAGCCATGCACGCCGAGCATCGTCCGTCACGGGCAGTCAGGCAAGCGCGGCCCGCCCGATCCGGCTGGGGGACCGTTTGAACAAAACCCGGCCGGCCGGCACCATCGCCGCATGGATCCGCTCGAACTTCACCGTGACGCGCTGGTCATCGACAGCCACAACGACTCGATCGTCGCCAGCGTGTCCAGCGGCATCGGGCTCGGCGGTTCCCCGACCCGCCATGCCGGGGGCGGCACGATCGCGCAGCTCCGGGGCGCGCTCCACGGGCCTCCCGCAGGGACTCGCACCCAGCTCGACCTGCAGCGCATGCGCGACGGCGGCATCGACGCGGCGTTCTTCGCCGTCTGTGTCACGAAGGCATGGAACAACCACGCCGCCTACGCCCTGGACGGCTTCGGCATCCTGATGGCCGAGATGGCCGAGGATGACCGCTTCCGGGTCGCGCGCACCGCCGCAGACCTCACGCAGGCGAAGGAGGACGGCGCGGTGGCGGCGATCCTGGCGCTGGAGGACTCCGACGGGCTGGAGCGCAGCCTCAACATACTCTCCGCCCTGTACGCACTGGGCCTGCGATCGGTCGGCATCACGCACAACCCCGTGTCCTGGGCGGCCGCCGGCGCGCACGAGCCCGCTTCGGGCGGATTGACCAGCCACGGCGTGGCGCTCGTGCACGAACTGAACCGGCTCGGGATCCTGGTCGACGTGTCCCACCTCAACGACGCGGGGTTCTGGGACGTGGTCGCGGAGACCGATCAGCCGTTGATCGCCTCGCACAGCAACTGCCGCGCCCTGTGCAGCCAGCCGCGCAACCTGGACGACCGGCAGGTCGAGGCGGTGGCCGCCACCGGCGGGGTGGTGGCGATCACCTTCGTGCCCAAGTTCGTCTCCGACACCGAGCCCGACCTGGAGCATCTGCTCGACCACGTCGATCACGCGATCAAGGTCGCGGGGCCGGAGCACGTCGGGCTTGGCTCGGACTTCGACGGCGGCGGCACGGTGATCCCGCACGCGGGCGAGTATCCGGCCCTGACCGCGGGAATGGCGGCCCGCGGACACGACGAACAGGTAATCCGCGGCGTGCTGGGCCTGAACTACCTGCGCGTATTCCGCGCGGTCTGCGGATAGGGAGGAGCGATGAGCCGGCCACTGGCCCTGTGGGGGATCATCGAGTCCGACGGCGCAGCGCACTACATCGATCGCGCGGCCGATGCCGGCGTCACCCGGCTGATCGGTCCGCATGCGCCCGACGTGATCGAGCTGGCCCGCAGCCGCGGCCTGGAGGTCCACCCCTACGTGGCCTGCACGCCGATGCCCACGCACGGCCAACGGCCGGTTTCCTACACGTGGTCGCTCAACTACGGCGGCGACCCTCGGGCTCCGGAGGCGCGCGCGATCCTGGACCGCCACCGGCCGGTCCTGGTCGGCCCGAGCCGCGGCGAGCCGGGCATCGGTCCGTTCGCCGCCGCCCATCCCGAGTACTGGTCTCGAACCGCCGCCGGCGCCGACACGCTGAGTTACTGCGACCGGCTGGGCCTCAGCCCCGCGTTTCCCGAGGTGCGCGAGCGGCAGGCGGCGGAGATCGCGCAGGCGCTGGCCGACTCGGGCGGGGACGGCGTGCAGGTCGAGTTCGTGAACGGCATGGAGGACGCCGGCGGGCTGGTGCGGGCCGGATACGAGGAGCGGGCGGTCCATGAATACCGACAGGCATCCGGCCGCGACGCCGGCGCGCTGCCCGCGGACGACCCCGAGTGGCTGGCGTTCCGGGCCGGCTACGTGACCGAGATGCTCCTCGAGGCGCGCGGTCGGGTGAAGGCGATCTGCGAGCGGGCGGTGTTCTCCGCCACCGTCATCGCCCGCGAGCCGGAGCGCTCCCTGCACGGGTTGCACGACTGGGCGTCGTGGGCACGGCGGGGCGTGCTCGACGAGCTGTACCTGTGGTTCCGCACGGAGAGCGACCCGGACGCGGTGGAGCGGCGCGTCGGCCACGCGGCCCGCGTGGTGGCGGGGCGCATCCCGCTGTACGCCGAGCTCTCCTGCTATCACCCCGGCAGCTTCCAGGAGCCGGAGCTGCTGATGGAAGGCGCTCGCCGTGCGCTGGCGGCCGGCGCGGACGCCGTCGGGGTGTACCGGCACCACGCGGTCGACCAGCTCGACCTGTGGGGGACGCTGGCCGCGATCGGCCGCCTGTAAGCCAGCGCCACGGCAGCCGTCCGGCAGGTGACAGCGCGCGGCTCCGTCGCATATCATCCCCCATCATGCCGATCCGGCTGCCCGGCTCGGCAATTCCATACGAGGAGCGACGATGAGAAAGCCAACGATAGTCATGCTCGGTTTGCTGCTGCTGCCGACCGCAGGCCTGTTCGCAGCCGCCGAGGGGGAGATGGCGGCCGCCGATGCGCCGATGCCCATCACCTGGGCCGGTGTGGGCGGCGCCGCGGTCGGCGAGAACACGGTGGTCGAGCAACTTCTGGAGGAGAAGTTCAACGTCGAGATCGACACGATCCGCTACCACCAGAACGACCGCGAGAAGCACAACCTGCTGGTGGCGTCGGGCGAGCATCCCGATGCGTGGTACGTCTGGAACTTCCACGATCAGAAGTTCATGGAAGGCGCCTACCGCACCATTCCGCGCAGCATGATCGAAGAGGAGATGCCGTTCTACGTCGACGCCATGAACGAGATCGGCACGGCCGGCTGGGCCTATTTCCTGGCTCCCGGCAAGACCGACGAGTACTGGGCGATTCCGCGCTTCCAGCAGCAGTTCGGGAAAGAGGGCAACGGAGCCCAGCACTACCTGCGCTACGACTGGCTGGAACGGGTCGGCATGACCGACTTCTTCGACGCCGTCGACCAGAGCCCGGAGAGCAAGCCGGACACCTTCTACTGGGAGCCCGCCGTCCACGACATCGACGAGTTCGAGTCCGTCCTGGCGGCGTTCCGCGACAAGCTGGACTTCGGTGACGACAAGGTGCGTATCCCGTACGGGTTCACCGGCGACCAGACGCAGGCGTTCATGTTCCGCGCTTCGCTGGTCCTCTACGCCTACGGTCTGAACAACAAGCCCAGCTACGACTACGACGGCGACACGGTGCCCCCGTACGGCGGCGAGCTGGTCATGGACGGCAACTGCCCGTGCTTCCGGGACGCCACCAAGCGCCTGCAGAAGTGGTACTCGGAAGGCTACATCGATCCTGAGCTGCCGGCCGTCGGCTTCGAGCAGTGGAAGGACCGCATCGCCTCCGGCGTCTACGGCATCTGCACCACCTGCGGCGTCACCGGCTGGAGCTGGGAACAACAAGACGGTGCCGGCCAGGGACAGGGATGGACGGCGGTGCGCGAGGACGGCGCCAAGTGGATGGCATTCACCGGCCTCAGCCACAACGGCACGTACCGCACCAAGTACAACAACCAGGCGCTGCCGTTCGGCAGCCGCGTGGTCGCCTACACCGTCAACCGCAGCGTGTCGGACGAGAAGCTGCGGCGCCTGCTGCGGATCTACGACTACGTGAACTTCGATCCGCTCGGCCGGATCATGGCGGGCAGCCCGGGCGGCCTGGAGGGCGTGCATTGGGATTGGGACGGAGAGCCCGATCGCTCCAGTGACATCGCGCTGTCCAACTCGCCCCGCAAGGCGCTGGAGGGCTGGACCTTCGAGAACGTCGGCGGCCATTACTTCACGCACCAGACGTTCCCGGCCCGGTACGCGGTCGCGCGCGCGAGCAATGAACACCACCAGGCGTGGATCGACCACTACTTCACCGGCCCCGGCCAGCAGTTCTCGCTGCCGCCGTACAAGGAAGACGTCTTCAACCAGACCGACTACACGGCGATCGCCGGCGAGGTGACCGCCGCGCTCTGGACGATCCGCGACGAGTTCTACTTCAAGGCGATGACCAACGCCGACTTCGACGTGGACGCCGAGTGGGACGCCCACGTGGAGAAGTACCTGAACGCCGGCGCGCGGCGCCTGCTGGATGAGCTCGGCAAGCTCACCTTCAACGTTCCCGACTTCAAGTCCGGGAAGATCTCGGTCGAGGAGGCCCTGGGGCAGTAACCCGCCTCACCGGCCACGATCGGATCGCGAAAGAGCCGGCGGAATTCCGCCGGCTCTTTCCATCTTCACGCATCAGATCCTTCACGCATCAGATCGCCGGGATGATCAGATTCCAGTTGGGGTAGATCAGGTCGGGGTTCTGGATCAGGTCACGGTTGCGCCGCCAGATCCGCGGCCACAGGAACGGATCGGCGTACCAGCGGTCGTACTCCGCGATGCGCCACAGGCTCTCGCGTCGGTCCGGAATCAATTGCACGGTGTGGATCCCGAGCACCGTGTAGAGCCGGTAGCGCTCCAGGTAGAGGCGGGCGTCCTCGAAGCGCTCGATGGACTGACCGTACTTCCGGTCATCGAACGCCACCACGCCATCGATCCAGAGCTCCCGCGCCTTGAGCAGATCGTTGGCAACCCGGCGCTCGACCCCGTCCAGGATCGCCCTGCGCCGCGCGCCGCCTGCGCGCAGCGCGTCCAGCACGGGCCGGCCCGACCATGGCTGCGGCGTGATGACGTCGCCCTGCTCGGTCACCACCGTGAGCTCAGACGCCGCCTCGATCTCCTTCATCACCGCCTGCAGCAGCGCGGCGGCCCGCTCCATCTGCTCCGTGTACGCCTCGTCGGCCACGGACATCAGGTTGCGGCACACCTCGATCGCGGCGCCGAACGCCTCCTCGGCGTCGGCCAATCGGTAGGACTGGATGGCCTCCAGGCCGGTCAGGTACAGCGCGTTGAGCCGCCCGTAGAGCGTCCGCAGCTCTCGCAGCCTCGTCGCGGTCCAGTCGCTCGTGTCGAGTTGCTGGACGGCGGCCAGGCAGCGCTCCGCCTCCACCCGTGCTCCGTACAGCAACTCCAGCCGGTCGAGGAGCCCATCGCGCAAGGACAGCATGTCGTCGGCGGCGGCGACGGCCAGCCGGTAGGCTCCGAAGTAGTCGCCTGACCGGTAGCGATCCTCGGCATCTCGGACGGCGTCGACCAGCTCCTGGAAGGAACCCGGCACCCAGAGATCGGCCTGGATTCCCCGCAGATCGTCGAGCCGGGCCTGAAGCAGGTTGCGCAGCCGCTCCGCCGCCAGCCGCACCGAGTTCTCGAATGCCTCGACGGCCCACGCTTCTGCGCCCCCCAGCATCGTGCGAGATCCGCCCGGGTCGATGTCGCGGAGCCGTTCGGTGGTGCGCAGGGCCTTGCGAGCCCCGTCCAGGTTCCGCGGGTCGTAGAAGTGTGCGTCCACTTCCTCGGCGCGCGCGATGAGCACGCGCACCCGGTCGAGGTCGGCGTCCGTGGGCGGCTGAATGATCGTCGGCCCGGCGGCGCGCGCCGGCTCGGCATGTGACAGGAGGACAGGCGGTGCTGCGGTCATGGCGGGATGTGGCGGCCGCCGTGGCTCCGCCTGTGCGCGTGCGGCGGGGAACGCACCGGAGCCGGTCCCTGTCGGCGTCACGATCGAATCCGGCATGGCGATGCGCGGCACCTTCCGCACCGGATGCTCCGGACGAGCCGGCATGGTGTGCTCGCCGGGGCCCGGCGTCCCCTCGGCTCCGGTTCCGACCGGCCGCCGGGGGACCTCGACCTCTTCCATCGGCCCCGACGCCAGCCGTGCGGATCGTCCGGGAAATGGCGGCCGTTCAGGCTCGAGGTGCGGCGTGACGTTGGCTCCCCCCCCAGCGCCGAAGAGGCGGGCATCGATCGCCGGCTGGGCCACGGGCGGGACGGCCGCGAATTCGATCAGCGGCGGCGGCGGCATCGGCGGCTCGTCCAATCGGACGGCCGGGAGCGCGGTCAACGACGGTGGTGCGATGTGAGGACCCAGGTCGACGGGAAGGGTGACCGGTCGTGTGGCGCAGACCGTGAGCACCAGCGGCATGGCGGCTGCGATCGCGAGGTGACACCACTTGGTCACCGAGTGAGTGGTCATTGAGGTCGTCCCTACCTTCGTCTTATCGGCTGCGCGGGACGGTGGCCGCAGTCCCAATGAGCGACGCCCTGGCACTCGACAAGAATACCGGTTCGGGCAGGCTTCGGGGACTACGACTATCTCGGAGCGTTGGTGACGGCGACCAGTGGCTTCACGATCCGGCGCTGCCGCCCCTACTGGACGCCCTTGAGGCTCAGCTCCTTGGCGAAGTGGCAGGCGGCGAAGTGGTTGGGCGCGACCTCCTCCCAGGCCGGCTCCTCCGAGCGGCACCGGTCCTGGGCGTACAGGCAGCGCGGATGGAAGTAGCACCCTGACGGCGGGTTGGCCGGATTGGCCACCTCGCCCGGCAGGATGATGCGGTCCATGTGCGTTTCCGGGTCGGGCTGGGGCACCGCGGACAGCAGCGCCTCCGTGTATGGGTGCTTGGGATTGCCGAACAGCTCCTCGGTCTCGGCCAGCTCGACCATCTTGCCGACGTACATCACGCCCACACGGTCGGAGATGTGCTCGATGACGCTGAGGTCGTGGGCGATGAACAGGTAGGTGAGGTTGAACTCGGCCTGCAGGTCCTCCAGCAGGTTGAGGATCTGCGCCTGGATGGACACGTCGAGGGCGGACACCGCCTCGTCACAACAGATGAACTCCGGCTTCGGCGCGAGCGCCCGGGCGATGCCGATGCGCTGCCGCTGGCCGCCGGAGAAGGCGTGCGGATAGCGTTTGAGGTGCTTGACTTCCAGGCCGACGATATTCACCAGTTCCTTGACCCGATCTTCCAATTCCTGCCCGCGCGCCAGGTTGTTGGCAACCAGCGGCTCGGCGACGATGTCCAGCACCGTCATGCGCGGATCCAGCGACGAGTAGGGGTCCTGGAAGACCATCTGCATGTGGCGGCGGATCTGCCGCAACCGGTTCTTGTCCAGCTTGGTGATGTCGATCGGCGCGTCGGCAGCCTGGAACTGGAAGTTGACGGAGCCGTCGGTGGGCTCGATGGCGCGCAGGATACAGCGGCCCAGGGTCGTCTTTCCGCAGCCGGACTCACCCACCAGGCCGAGCGTCTCCCCCTCGTTGATGAAGAGGTTGATCCGGTCGACCGCCTTGACGTGACCGGTGACGCGGCGCAGGAACCCCTTCTCGATCGGGAAGTACTTGCGAAGCTCGTCGACTCGGAGGAGCGTCCGCGCTCCGTTTCCCGCGGGCGCTCCACCCGTGGCGGCGGACTGCTGCGTGCCTCCGTGGCTGTCGGATTCGCTCATCGTGCCGCTCCTAACGCTCGCCGGGGTTGCTCCGGCGTCTCCGGAATGGGTTCGGTCTGCGGGCTGTGCAGGTAGCAGCGCACCGAGTGGCCGGGGGCCACCTCCACCAGTCCCGGCACCTCCATGTCACAGGTTCCGGCGATGGCGTCCGGGCAGCGGCTGTAGAAGCCGCACATGCGCGGCGGGTCGAGCGGGATCGGCACGGTGCCCTCGATCGCCTCCAGGCGCTGCTTGGCGTCCTTGCCCATGCGCGGTATCGACTTCAGCAGCAGCCGCGTGTAGGGATGCAGCGGGTTGCGGAACAGCTCTTTGGTCACCGCGTGCTCGACCACGCGGCCCAAGTACATCACCGCGACCTCGTCGGCGATCTCGGCGATCACCCCCAGGTCGTGGGTGATGTACAGGATCGCCATGCCGAACTCCTCCTGGAGCTGTTCCATCAGGTCCAGGATCTGCGCCTGCACGGTCACGTCGAGCGCCGTGGTCGGCTCGTCGGCGATCAGCAGCTTGGGGTTGCAGGACAGCGCCATGGCGATCATGGCGCGCTGGCGCAGGCCGCCGGAGAGCTGGTGCGGGTACTCGTTGATGCGCTGCGAAGGATTGGGGATGCCGACCTTGTCCAGCATGTCCACGGCCAGCGAGTGCGCCTCCTGCTTGTCCCTGGTCTTGTGCAGGAGGATGGCTTCCTCGATCTGGTTGCCGATCGTGTGCACGGGCGACAGGCTGGTCATCGGCTCCTGGAAGATCATCGAGATCTCCTTGCCGCGGATGGCCCGCACCGAATGGCCGAACGGGTCCATGTCGGCCAGATCGACGGCGGGGTCGCCGTCGCGGTGCAGCAGGATGTCGCCGGAGATGATGCGGCCCGGCGTGGGAACGATGCGCAGGATGGACTGCGCGGTCACGCTCTTGCCGCAGCCGCTCTCACCGATGATGCCCAGGGTCTGCCCCTGGTGGACGGTCAGGCTGACCCCGTCGACGGCCTTGAGCGTGCCTTCGTCGAGCGAGAAGTGGGTCCTGAGGTCCCGGAGCTCCAGTACGGGGGCCTGGGTAGCGGTATCCACGAGAGGTGCCGAGTCTGCGCCGTCGCCCCCCGCCGGGTCAACCCCGCGTTCGCCCCGCGAAGCGGCAGACGACCGTGTCGAGACGCTATGATGGGGTTCTCGTCATGCTGCCGCTCCTGCTCGCCTTCGCCGCCGTCATCGCGCTGTTCACGCTCGGCGTCCGCTTCGGGGTGGTGATCATCGGCAAGGTGCTCGGGCGCGTCGTCCACGAGCGGCACCACAATGCCGAGTACATCACCAGCACCGGCCAGGTGCCGGAGGCATGGACCCGGCCCTACTTCGAGCGGATCGACGAGCTGCAGGCCAACGCGGAGCTGGATGCCGCGGTGCGCGAGCGGCGCATCGCCCGGTTGGAGGCGCAGGCGAAGCGCCGCTCGATCAAGGGCATCGACGATCTGCTGCGCTACTTCTCCCGCGCGCCCGTGTTCGCCGACGAACACTCGCGGCGCGTGCTGATGGAGGAGCTCGAGTCCGCCAAGGAGACGTGGCTGGAGTACATCCGGAAGGGGAAGTAGCTCAGTCCGGCTCCACGTAGTCCATGGCCGGGTCTCTGCGCCAGACGAACTGCTCGGGGGCGCCGGTCTGCTGCGACCAGCGCGCGATCAGGTCGGTGGCCCGGCGCCGTTCGCCCATCTTCCGCTCGACGGCATCGGGGTCCCAGTCGGCCAGCACGGCCGCGGTCAGCTCCCGGACGAGCGCCGCGCACGCCGGGTCGCCGCTCCGGTCGGCCACCTCGTCCGGGTCCTCGCGCAGGTTGAAGAGCTGCGGCCGGTGGCCGTGGTAGTAGATGAGCTTCCAGTCATCGCGGCGGATCATCCGCGTCGTCCACCCCTCGTAGACGCAGTATTCGCAGAAGGTCTGGTCCTCCCAGCCGGCCTGCCGGCCGCCCAGCAGGCCCAGCAGGCTGCGGCCGTGAGATCCGGGCAGCGGCTCGGCGCCCAGCGCCGCAAGCATCGTGGCGTTGAGGTCGAGCCCGCTGACCACGCGGTCGCACGCCACGCCCTCAGGCAGCCTGCCCGGCCACGACACGATCGCCGGGATGCGGGCCGACGCCTCGTAGTGGCAGCGCTTCATCCACAGGTCGTGCTCGCCGGCCATGTCGCCGTGGTCGGAGTGGTAGACGATGAGCGTGTTCTCCTCGAGTCCGTTCCGGCGCAGCGCCTCCAGGATGTCGCCGATCAGCGCGTCCATCCGGTCGATCAGCGCCCAGTAGGCCGCGCGGGTCCGAAGGATGAGGTGGTCGGGGACGTCCTCGACGCCGCACAAGGTTCGCCACCAGGACTCGAACGGATGCAGGCGGCCGTCGAACGGCGTGCGTACGCGGGGCAGGGTGACGCGGTCGCGGTAGCGGTCGAAGTCGGCGCGGCGTGCGACGTAGGGGGCGTGCGGGAGGATGAACCCCACCGACAGGCAGAACGGCTCGTCGTTCACGCCGGCGCGGCGGCGAATCCCGAACCGGTTGAGGAAATCGACGGTCGCCGCGGTCACGTCCTCGTCGTGAACCTGGTAGCTGCTCTGTCCGGCGCCCGAGTGCTCGAGCGCTGCGCGCGCCTCCCCGGGCACCTCGCCGTCCCCGGGATGGTTGGAGCCGTGGTCGCCGATCGGCCGCTCGGCGTAGCCGTGGAGCTGGTCGATGCCGACCGAGTGCATGCGCCCCATCAGCACGGGCCGGTAGCCGGCGGCGCCCATCGCGTGCGCGAGGGTGGGGTGGTCGCTGCCCAGGATGTGGTGGTTGGTCCACACGTCGATCTCGTGCGGGTACTTGCCGGTGAGCATGGCCATGCGCGACGGCACGCACACCGGTGACGGGCAGTAGGCGTTGGTGAACGTCACGCCGCGGCGTGCCAGTCCGTCCAGGTGGGGCGTCTGTACCACGGGGTCGCCGTAGCACCCGGTCACGAACGGGTTGTGCTGGTCGGAGTGGATGTAGAGCAGGTTGGGCCGTCGGCCGGATGTCAGGGTATCCATGTCCGCTTACCTTATCTGAGGAGCATGACGGTGGAGAGCGGGAGAGTCACGATGCGGGGGTCGTCGACGGTCGCGGTGTCGTCCTGAGTGACAAGCAGACCGAACGCGGCATTGTTGACGGACTTATCCATGAATGACCGTACTCCCAGCGTGTCGCGCAGGGGATCGATCCGGCGCTGATACTTGATCTCCACCGGCACGCGCTGGGCGCCGACGGTGAGGACGAAATCCACCTCACGGTCCATGCGCCGCTCCGGGACGTGTGCAATGTCGAGGCCCGGTATCGTGGAAGCGACCGAGCCGAAAACACTCTCGGCGAGGTGGCCGGCCAAGGTGGTGAGCTCAGGGCGATCCGCCAGGTCCTCGGGCGTCAGCGGAACCTGCTCCTGAAGCCAGCTTGCCCGCAGCCCATGGTCCACCAGGCAGAGCTTGGCGCTCCCTCTCTTCTTCTTGAGGCGGATCTCCAACGGCGGGATCAAACGCAGCAACAGGGTGTCGCCCAGGAATTTCAGGTACTGTGTCACTCGCTGGCCGCCGACATTCGCGGCAAGTGCCATGCGAGCCTCCTCCGCAAGGGTGGAAGCAGTCGGCGTCTGGCCGGCATAGCGACACGCAAGACGGAAGAGCTCCTCCAGCAGCACGGGGTCCCGACGCCGTCCACGTGCTCCATGCCGGAGGTCGTGCTGAATGACGCGCCTGATCACCGTCTCGTTCAGTTGGTCCGCAAGTACGGCCCAGTCGGTGTCCGCCTGCTTGTGGACGATCGGATAGCCCCCTCGATCCGAAAAATGGCGGAACGCCTCGTTTCTGACCTGGGCGTTCGTTCGCCCGTGCGCGCGCAGGTGCAGCCAGAATTCCTTCTCGATGAGCGAGCTCAGCCCGTTGTCCGGCAGGAACGGCGGCGGCGTCGGCAGATCGCGAAGCTCGCCGAGCTCGGTGAGCGACAGCACACCGGCCTCGACCGTGCTGACGCGGCCCGCAAGACTGTCACGACCCAGCTCGATCCGCAGCGCGGAGCTGCCCGTCACCACGACTTTCAGCGCGGCGTTGTCGACGAGAGACTTGAGCTGCGCATCCCAGCCGTCGAGGTTCTGCACCTCGTCGAAGAACAGATACGCCTTGCGGCCCTCGTGTGCCAGTTCGTTGTACCGGGCCGTGGTGACGTTCCGTTCGAACCAGTCGGCGATGGCAAGGATCGGCTCCTCGATCCCGCGGAGCGAGGCGAGCTCGTCGAACTGGACCCTGAGGACATTCCGGGCAGGCACGCCTTCGGCAAGCACGTCGGCGATGATCTGAAACTGGGCTGTGGTCTTTCCGACCTGACGAGGTCCTCGAACCACGACGATCGGGGCGATCTCCGCCTCCAGTCGGCGGCGAATCCAGGTCACCAGGTGCCGGCGAGTCGCCGGTTGCGGAGGCATGGGCTCGCCTGCCCACCACGGATTCATGCGCCGCACGTCGCGCAGCAGTTGGGGCGAGAGTCGGGGAGGAGGGGCGGTGTCAGGAGAGAGCGTGTTCTGCAAGGTCACGTCGGACGTACCGATTGCTGCATCTCTCAACGCAGGGAGGACGCCAGCTCATTCATCCGGTCGCGTTCGGCGGGGACGCCGCGCGCCATCATCTCGATGATCACCTTCTCGAACAGCTCCTCGCTCATGCCCTCGGCGGCCGCGATCGCCTGCGCCGTGACGCGCAACTCGCGCTGCTCGGCAAGCGTGGTGCGCGACTGCCAGGAACGAGGCTCGGAAGCGGGCTGACAGCGGACGTCCATGGAGAGCCGCACGGACTCGGACTGGTTGGGCAGCGCCCAGTGCAGGGCGTGGCTGTGGAAGAGCAGCGCGTCGCCCGGCAGGTAGGTGGTGGTGTGCCAGGGTTGCGGGACGTCGTCCAGCGACAGGCCGCGCTGTCGCCGGCCCTTGAGCACGTAGGAGAGCACGTCGGTCTCCTCGTGCCGGCGGAGTCCGGCGCGGTGCGAGCCGGCGGCCACGGCCAGGGCGCCGCCGGCCGGCTCGATCGGCAGCAGCGGCACCCACAGCGTGCGGAACGCCGCCGTGTGGCGGATGAAGAAGTGATCCTGGTGCGGCAGCGAGATGTGGCGGTCGTCGGCCGGCAGGGCATAGCGGACGGTCAGGGATCGAAACGTGAAGACCGGCTCCCCGAACACGCGAAGCAGGAACCGCTGCGTCGTCCCCGTGTCGATCAGCTCGGGGTAGTAGGGGACTTCGTAGAAGCTGCGGTCGTCGATGGCGTCGAGCTGCCGGCCGCTCCACCGCGCCGGCTGGCGGCCGTCCGCGGGCGGCTCCACCAGGGCCTCCGCGCGCAACGCCGCCAGCAGATCGCCTGCGACCCGGTCCACCTCCGCGCGGTCCAGGACGCCGCGAAAGAACAGGTATCCGTCCCGGTCGTAGGCGTCCCGGAGCTCGGCCGGCCGGTCGAGCAGGTCGTCCGCGAACGCCATCGGCTGGTAGGGAGCGGGCATGAACATGGGAGGGTGACCGAGGTGAGCCTATCGAGCCGTCCGGCTTCGGTATAGCGTCCGACGACCGACATCGGCACGATAGCAGGCGACTACCGTCGCAATCGGGGATCGCATGAAGACCAGTCAGTTGACCGTCGTCGAACCTGGCCGCATCGAGCTTCAGGAGCTCGACCTGAACGCAGCGCTGGAGCCGCACGAAGCGCTGGTGGAGGCCGAGTACTCCATCGTCAGCGCCGGCACCGAGGGGGCCGGGTTTACCGGCCTGGTGCGCGAGATGCCGTTCGGCGACCCGGGCAGGTACCCCCGGGCAACCGGCTACGGCCACCTGGGCCGGGTCCTGGAGGTGGGATCGGCCGTGGAGATGTGCCGCGCCGGCGACCGGGTGCTCTCCTTCTCCCGGCACGCGTCGCTGGTCAAGGCGGACGCCGCCCGCATGGCGCTGCCGGTGCCGGAGGACGCTCCCGGCAGCCACCTGGTGTTCGCCCGCATGGCCGGCGTGAGCATCTCCGCGCTCCGCTCCTCCAGCGTGCAGCCCGGCGATACGGTGCTGGTGACCGGCATGGGGCTGGTCGGCAACTTCGCCGCGCAGCTCTTCCGCCTGGCCGGCGCCGACGTGATGGCGGCCGACCTCTCCGACTACCGCCTGGACAAGGCGCGCGCCTGCGGCATCGAGCGTACGGTGAACCCCGGCGTGGATGACCTCCAGGACGCGGTGATGGAGTGGACGGGCGGCGAGGGCGTGCACGTCGCCGTGGAGGCGATCGGCATCAGCGAGGTGGTGGCGCAGGCGGTGACGGCCACCCGGCGCCACGGCGAGGTGATCCTGCTCGGCAGCCCCCGCGCCCCGGCCACCTTCGACGTCACGCCGATGCTGCTGCGCATCCACCTGGAGGCGATCCGGATGATCGGCGCGCTGGAGTGGCGCTGGCCGGCGCATCCCGCCGAACGGGTGCGCGACGTGGAGACCAACTACCGCCGCCTGGTCGAGTGGATCGCGGCCGGCCGGCTGCTGGTCGAACCGCTGCTCGACCGCGTCGCCTCTCCTGCCGATTGTCAGGCGGTCTACGAGGGGCTCACCAGCCGCAAGGACGGCTACCTGGGAGTGGTGTTCGACTGGGGCCTGCTTTGAGGGACCGTCAACGATCTCGTTGACAACCGCTGTGTTGAGGCGGGTTGCCCCAGCGTCGACTCGTCATGACGGCACTTCCTCGCCCAGAACCTGGGTGCGCTTCATCAGCCGGCGCTGGTCGGCGGGAAAGGGTTCGCGACGGTGCATGGTGGCGCGGTTGTCCCACAGGACCAGGTCGCCGACGCGCCAGTGGTGGGTCCACACGAAGCGGGGCTGGGTCATGTGCGCGAACAGCCGGTCGAGCAGGGCGCGGCTCTCCGCCGGCTCCATGCCGACGATCGAGCGGGTCAGGTGCGGTCCGACGTACAGGGTCCGGCGGCCGGTCTCCGGGTGGGTGCGCACCACGGGGTGGTCCACCGGCTCGGGCGGGTTCTGGTCCTCGACCGGGTGGCGATGGATGGCGCGGAGGCCGTGCGCCCTCGTCCTGAGGTCGTCGTCCAGCGCATCGTACGCCGCGTAGCCGTTGCACCACTGGGTGCTGCCGCCTTCGTCAGGGACCTCGACCGCGTACAGCAGGGACAGGGTGCCGGGGCAGCGCAGGTAGGACAGGTCGGAGTGGAAGCTGAGCTCGCCGTGGCCCAGGGCGCCGATCGGCTGGCCGTTCTCCTCGATGTTGGAGATCAGGAAGATCTCCTTGACCGGGCGGTCGGGCTGGCGGCGGACGTGCTCGACGGGGTTGCCGAAGTAGCCGGTGAAGCGGACCTGGTCCGCCTCGCTGATGACCTGGTCGGGGAATACCAGAACGCAGTGGTCGAGAATGGCGCGGCGGAGCCGGCCCACGGTCGCAGCGTCGAGCGCTGCGCGGAGGTCCAGCCCCCGGATCTCCGCGCCCAGGGCGCCGCCGGATGGGATCACCTCGAATCGATCGGTCGCGTGGTTCATGGCGTGGGCGCAGGCCGCGCGACGGCCGCGCGCGACGAGCCTACTCCGATCGGGCGCGGCCGGCCATTCCGCACGCGCCGGCCGTGTGAGAAACTGCCCGCGCGATGACCCAAGCTCCGCGGTATCTCTCGGCCGGCGAGGTGGCGCAGTTCGACGCGCTGGGAGTCGTGGTGCGCCGCGGTGCCCTCGACCCGGCCGAGGTCGACGCCGTGCTCCGCGAGATGGAGTCGGTGTGCGCGGAGGTCCTGGGCCACGCTGCGGGCGACGGGGACGCGGTCTGGGAGTCGCCGTTCGTGGAGCGGAGCGACGCGCTGGCCGAACTGGTCGCCGACGACCGCATCTACCAGGCGGTCTGTGACCTGCTCGGCGAGGACATGCTGTGGGAGGGGTCCGAGGGCATGTGGGGCTTCGACGACCTTGACGACCACCCCTGGCACGCGGACGGCGGCTGGCTCCCGGAGCAGATGGAGCCGTACCGGCTCAAGGTGATGCTCTACCTGGACCCGCTGCGCCGGGACACCGGCGCGCTGCGCATCATCCCGGGGTCGCACCGGGCGCTGCTGCACGAGTCGCTGCTGCCGTTCCACGACGAGACCAGGGCCGGCGGCGACCGGCGATACTTCGGCCAGCGCGGCGAGGACGTTCCCGCGTATGCGATCGAGACTGATCCCGGAGACGTGGTGTTCTTCAACAACTGGCTGTTCCACTCCGTCTACGGCAAGGTCCATCCGCGGCGGTCGATCATCCTCAAGTTCGTGCGCATGCCCGGCAGCGACCGGCACCGGGCCGAGTTGCGCGCCGTGCCGCGCGTGCGCGCCGCCAACGAGCTGCTGGCCCGGCACGGCAACGCGCGCATCCAGGCGCTGGCCGGGCGGCTGCCGGACTACGCCGGCACGGAGGCCCCGGTCCGCTGAGCAACCCTGTCAGCCTGAGCGACCCGGTCAGTTGAGCGACCCGGTCAGTTGAGCGACCAGCGGGTCGCCTGAATGCTCGGCTGCCGGTCGGGCGGGGCGAGCTGGTAGTAGACGGTCAGCAGCTCGCCCGGCGCCAGCTCGACGCTGGCGGGGTAGCCCAGGTCCCAGGTGGCCGGCCAGGGAAGCTCGATGTCCGGGGCGTCGTCTCGCAGCACGATCTCGTTGCCGGTATCCCAGCTCGCGCCGCCGTCGAGGCTCAGGCAGGCGCGGTGGCCCATCGGCGGCACGCGCCGCCCGTAGGTGGCGAGCAGTGCCCCGCCCTCGAGCGGCAGCAGGTGCGCCGGGTACCCCAGGATGGCCGTCGCGTGCGTCTCGGACCAGGTGCGGCCGCCGTCGTCGCTTTCGGTCTGGCGCAGGTAGCGGTGTTCGGTACGCTGCTCCGGCTGGTAGCGCCACAGGCAGACCAGGCGGCCGCCGGGAAGCTCGGCGGGGTGCGGCTCGGCCACGGCGTGGTCGGCGGCCGACAGCGGCACGGTGCCGATCTGCCGCCAGGAGCGCCCCTCGTCCACGGACTCGACGGCGAGCAGCCGGTAGGGGGGATCCCCGGGTTTGTCGACGCCCAGGAACAGCAGCCGCCCGTCGCGGAGTTGAATGGGGCCGTGCGGGGCGGAGGCGATCGAATCCACCGGCTCCTCCCAGGTGCGTCCGCCGTCGGTGGAGCGCCGCGTCCAGTTGCCGAGCCAGCGCTCGCGCTGCTCATCGGAGACCGTGTGCAGGGAGCGTTCCCAGGCGTCGACCTGCCCCGCCGGGTAGACCGTGCGGAAGCCGTCCAGCCTGGACCAGGTCGGCACGGTGAAGGAGCTCACCACGATCACGCCGGAGCGCAGCACCAGGATTCCGGCGTCGCGGTCGTCGAGCGGCGTGTCGGCAATGGTCGCAGGCTCCGACCAGGTCTCGCCGCCGTCGGCCGAGCGGATGAGCTGCGTCTTGCCGTGCGGGCAGGAGTGCTCTTCCCGGCCGCCGGAGAAGACGACCAGCAACTCCCCGTCGTCCCCGCGGGCGATCGTGGGCCAGGCCAGGTAGCGGGCCGGCTGGCGGCAGATCACCCTGCTCCAGTCGATGTGTGCCTTCATGAAGCTGCTCCAAGCCCCTGCTCCGCGGCGACCTGCAGCCGCTGCTCCAGGTGGCGCCTGCGTTCGGGGCCGGCGGTGCGCAGCATCGCCTCGCCATAGATCACGCCCTGGCGGGCGTGGATGTCGGTGAGCCACGTGCGCAGATAGGCCAGCGCGGCGCCTGTCATCCGCTCCTCGAAGTTGTAGGTGAACATCCTTCGCTTGCTGCTGCCGCCCCACGCCGAGTGCTTGGTCTTGTGGTTGAACAGCACCATGTCGCCTGGCTGCGACTCGATCGCCAGCGCCGGCACCTCGCTGCCGTGGATGCCCCACACCTCGCGGCTGCGGTTCTCCGCCGAGATCGGCACCACCGCGTGCAGGGCGTCCGCGAACGCGTCGCCGTGACGGAAGCTGCCGGGAATCAGCCGCAGGCAGCCGGTGTCGCGGGTGACCGGGTCCAGGTAGAAGGCGATCTTCACCGAGTGGAAGGGCGCGTCCAGGTGGTGGTCGGAGTGCCACTTCGTGTCGCCCACGTAGTAGTTGCCGTCGCTGGCGGCGTAGTTGTAGTCGTCGCCCAGGATGGAGGCGACCGGTCCGGCGATGCGCGGATCGTCGATCAGGCCGGACAGGTACTCGCTGCGGTCGGCGAAGGGAATGACGTAGAGCGCCTGCCGGTGGTCGTGGACACGGCCGCTGTCGGCGAAGATCCGCTCGTAGGCGGCGGTGATCGCGTCGATCTCGGCCGCGAACAGGCCGGGGAAGCGCAGAAAGCCGAAGGTGCGGTAGAAGGCGAGTTGTCGCGCGCTCAGCCGTCCCGGAGCCATCGGTTCAGGTGCTGTACGGGTCGGCGGCGTCGCGCAGCCCGTCGCCGACGAAGTTGAAGGCCAGCACGGACACGATCACCGGCCAGACCGCGGTCATCAGCCACGGCGACAGGGCGATCGCGCGCAGGTTCTGCGTGTCCTGCAGCATCACGCCCCAGCTTATGGCCGGCGGGCGCAGGCCCAGCCCCAGGAAGCTCAGGCCGGTCTCCGCCAGGATCATCCCCGGGATGGCCAGCGTGGCGGTGGCGATGATGTGGCTGGTCATGGCCGGCACCATGTGCCGCAGGATGACCCGCTTCCTGGTCGCCCCCAGCACCTCGGAAGCCAGCACGAAGTCCTCCTCGCGCAGCGCCAGGAAGCGGCCGCGCACCTCCCGCGCCAGGGTGGTCCAGGCGAAGAACGACAGGATCACCGTGATCGCCAGGTAGCGCTGCACCACGCTCCAGCCGTGCGGGAGCGCCGCGGCCAGCGTCATCCACAGGGGAATGGTGGGGATGGAGCGCAGGATCTCGATCAGGCGCTGGATGCCCGAGTCCACCACGCCGCCGTAGAAGCCGGAGATCCCGCCCAGCACGATGCCCAGGATCAGGCCCAGGACGACGCCGATCAGCCCGATCGACAGCGACACGCGGCTGGCGATCACCAGGCGGGAGAACAGGTCGCGGCCGTTGTTGTCGGTGCCGAGCAGGAACAGGCTCTCCTCGGTCGGTTTCTCCACGGTGCCGAGCAGATGCACGTCGGTGGGGAAGATCCCGAGCAGCCGGTACTCGTAGCCGCGGGCGAACAGCCGCACGCGGACCTTGCGGTCCGGAATGGGAGTGAACACGGTCTGGAAGGTGGCGTCGCGCCCGCGCTTGAGCTCCAGCACGTGCGGACTGAGCCGGCCTTCGTCGAACAGGCGGATGCGCTGCGGCGGGATGAGTTGCCGGAACGCCTCGTTGTCGTTCGGGTCGGAGTAGGCGACGAAATCGGCGAAGATCGCCACCAGGTAGAAGCAGCACAGCAGCACGCCGGACACCACCGCGGCCTTGTGGCGGAGGAAACGGATGCGCGTGAGCCGCCACTGCGAATAGAGCGCCTCCTGCCGTTCGCCCTCCGTTGCTGCCTCGGTCATCGCGCCCCCACCCGAATCCGGGGGTCGATCCACAGCAACACCAGGTCGGACAGGAAGGTGCCGATCACGGTGAGGATGCTCACCATCAGCAGGATGTTGCCGGCCAGCAGCATGTCCTGGCGGAGCAGCGCCTGGTAGAGCACCGGCGCCAGCGTGGGCAGGCTCATCACCAGCGCCACGAAGATGCTGCCGGACACGAGCTGCGGCAGGATGTAGCCGACGGTGCTGGCGAACGGATTGAGCGCCAGCCGCACCGGGTACTTGGCGATCAGCCGGCCTTCGGTCATGCCCTTGCTGCGCGCGGTCACCACGTACGGCTTGCGCAGCTCGTCGAGCAGGTTGGCGCGCATGATGCGGATCAGGCCGGCCGTGCCGGTCAGACCGACGATGGCCGTCGGGATCGGCAGGTGCTTGAGCAGGTCCCAGAGGCGCGCCAGGCTCCACGGCGCATCCAGGTACTGGTCGGAGAACAGCCCGCCCAGGTTCGTGTCGAAGATCAGGAACGCCCAGTACATGATCGCCAGCGCCAGCAGGAAGTCGGGCGTCGCCAAGCCGAAGTAGCCGACCACCGTCGCCGTGTAGTCGCCGAGGGTGCGCTGGCGGACCGCCGAGTAGATGCCGATCGGCAGCGCCACGATCCAGGTGAAGACCAGCGAGCATCCGGCCAGCACCACCGTCATCACCAGGCGGTCGGCGATGATCTCACGGACCGGCCGGTGGTGCTGCATCGAGAACGAGGTGCCCAGGTTGCCCTGCAGCAACTGGGTGACCCACTTGACGTATCGCACGGGCAGCGGCCGGTTGAGGCCCCAGATCTCCCGCAGGTGCTCGGCCTCCTTGAGGCTCACGTTGGCGCCGAACGACTCCAGCTCGCGGACGTAGCTGTCCACGAAGTCGCCTTCCGGCAACTGGATGATGAGGAAGGTGAGCATCGAGATCACCACGACGGTCACCACCGCCATCAGCAGGCGGCGGACGACGTAGCTCGTCATCGGTCACTCACGGCACGTCGAGAACGCCGGGGCAGGTACACCCCGCCCCGGCGCCAGTCGGTCGATCGCTACATGTCCTTGGGCGATTCCCAGTACCACAGCTCCGGGTGGGAGGAGCCGGGATAGCGGCACTTGCCGTCCACGCACCAGCTTCCGGCCGCGTTGGCCAACTGGTTGTTGAGCACGCGCGGGTGGTACCACACCTGCCCGGCGACGCCGATCATCCAGACCTCTTCGACCAGGATCTTCCAGATCTCCTTGCCGAGCTCGTAGCGCTCCTCGGCCGGGACTTCGCGGCCCTTGTCGTACAGCTCCCACACCTTCAGGACGTCGGCCGCGGTCTCGGGATCCGGCGCCTCGCCCTTCTCGCCATGGGTCTCGTAGTAGACGCCCCAGAGTTGCCCGTTGGTGGCGATGTTGGTCACCGGAAGCCCGGCGGCCGGGGCGCCGCCGCCCCAGAAGTCCTCGGAGCCCCAGTTGGCGCCCCAGGAGAACTGGTACTGGTTGTTCGCCCGCCACTGACCCGACATCTCGTCGGCGAGCACGTCCAGCTTGATGTCCAGGTCGAGATCCTTCATCTCCTCAACGAAGATCTCGGTCTGGCCGACCCAGTCCGGATGCGATTGCACGACGGCCAGGCTGATCGTCACGCGGTTGCCGCCCGGGGTCAGCCGGAACCCGTCCGAGTCGCGCTCGGTCAGCCCCAGCCCGTCCAGCAGCTCGTTGGCCCGATCGGGATCGTAGGTGTGCCACAGGGTGCGGTACTCCGGACCCGGGTTCATCGGGTGGTGATCCGCCACCACCGGGGAGCCGGGCACGGCCAGGCCGAGCATCCACGCCTCGTTGTACTGCTCGCGGTCGATGCCGAGCGATACGGCGCGCCGGAAGTCCGCGGAGTTCAGCAGCGCCTCGATCTCCGGATCGCCGCGCCACGTGCGGTTGACGTAGATCATGGACGCGGAGCCGGCGTTGGCGTAGTCGAAGTAGACGTCGTAGTTGCCGCGGTCCTTGTTCTCGAGCATGAACGGCACCTGGTCGAGCTTCGGCAGCCGCCAGTTGAAGTCGTCCTGCCGGCCCGCGAGCCGCAGGTAGACCAGGTCCGGTGTCTCCACCTTGGGCAGCTCCCAGGTGTCGATGTAGGGGAGCTGGTTGCCGGCCGCGTCGACCGCATAGAAGTACGGGTTGCGCTCGACCTTCCACAGCGCGCTGGCGTTGAGGTTGCCCGCCACGGTCTTGTACGGGGTGATCACCGGCAGATCGGGGTTCAGGCCCCAGTTCATCTTGTTGCCGTACAGGCTCACCCAGCTCTCCAGCTCGGCGTCCGCGGCCATCTTGTCGACGGCGTCCTGGCCGGCGTACGCGGGATGGAACTGCTTCATGTAGTGGGCCGGGGCCACCGGGCCGCCGGGAAGCCAGAAACCCAGGGTGAAACCGCGGCCGATCGGGCAGAACGGACAGGCCATCTGCTCGGGGAAGGTCCAGTACGGCTCGTCGAACTCCCAGCGCAGCGTGTAGTCGTCGATGATGACCAGGCGGGCGGGCACGCCGTTGGGGGTGAGGACCGGCTCCGGCTCGGGCTGGATCTCCGTGTTGCGGTAGACGTCCTCGTACCAGAAGCGCACGTCCTCGGTGGTCAGCGGGTGGCCGTCGGACCACTTCAGCCCTTCGCGCAGGTAGAGGGTCACCGACCGCGCGTCGTCGCTCTGCTCCCAGGCCTTGGCCAGCGCCGGCACCAGCCTGCCGCCGGTCGGATCCCAGAAGATGAACTTGTCGAACGCCGACGCGTTGCGGTTCAGCGCCTCGGTCGATCCCAGCGTGGACATGACGATCGACCCGCCGTAGGTGCCGATGGAGGCGCCTTCGACGACGAGCAGATCCTCGCGGACGGGCAACCGCTCTTCGACCGGCGGCAGCTCGCCGGCAGCCACCTTGGCGGCCAGGTCGGGCGCTTCGCTGAACGAGGTCGGGTAGTCGGCCACGTCCAGCACGTAGTTGGGCGGCGTGTACTCACGGCTGAGCCTCGCCGTTTGCGCCAGGACGAGCCCGGGCACCAGCGCGGCGAGCGCGATGAGGGCGGCGATTCGCTTCATGGCAGTCTCCTTGCGATCGAGATGCAGGCCGCCCCCTCCCGCGCGACCAAGGCACGATCATCGTCCAGGCGCGGCAGGCGGTCAAGGGAGTCGCCGGTGGCCTGGGTCCGCCGGGACCGAGGGCCTTGTCCGCAGAGTCCAAATGGGATGCAATTGGCGCGATGATTCCTGACGCTGAGTCGGAGTCGCTTGAACCCAAGCCGGACGAATCCAATCTCGATCCACGGGTTCGACGGGGGACCGGAGAGTCGTCGGATCGCTCTCAGCCTCGCTCCGAATCCACGCTGAAGGACGGTGTCGGGTTCACGCCGATTCGGATACGGAGAGGCTCGATCGCCAGGACTGTCCTCGCGGACAGACGCTGACCTCGTCGCTTGCGGTGATGAGCTCCGTCGCCTCGTGACGCGCGACGAGCGGAAGTTGCCATGAGATCGTCGCGAGTCATCCTCCTGAACGGACCGAGCAGCTCCGGAAAGACGACTTTGGGGCGCGCCGTTCAGTCCGCCTTGGGCTCGCCGTTCTTCTACTGGTCTTCCGATCAGCTCGTCGATGCGTGGGTTCTGCCGTCCGTCGATCGCGACGCGAAGACCGGGCAGTGGTCGTGGCGAACGATCCGACCACGCTTCTTCGACGGATTCCACCGCTGTGCCGCGGCGATCGCCGATGCCGGCAACGACATGATCATCGAGCACGTGATCGAGTTTCGCAGTTGGTACGTCGATCTCGTGACGCTGCTTCGTCATCACTCGGTGTTCTTCGTCGGCGTGCACTGTGAGATCGGCGAGTTGGAACGACGAGAGCGGCTCCGGGGTGATCGAAGGGTCGGCGAGGGCCGCTCGCATCTGGAGGATGGGGTGCACACCTGGGGCCGGTACGACATCGAGGTCGATACCTCCCGCTTGTCTCAGGACGGGGCGAGAGACGGAGTGGTTGAGGGCTTTCGGCGCCATGATCCCGCGCACAGTGCATTCCGGTCGGCGTGGCTCGACCTGGAGCGGGGAGGATCGGCTTCTTCGCGCAGCGGCAATCGGCCTTGACACTCTTCATCCGCTCGGCCCGTAGTTGGGCATGTATCGACTCCTGAGAGCACGCGAGTCCGACCCCGTGCGCGTCGCCGTGATCGGCGCAGGGAAATTCTCGTCCATGTTCCTGGCGCAGGTGCGCACCACGCCGGGCATGCGCGTCGTGGGGGTGTGCGATCTGGCGCCGGAGCGGGCGGAGGCAACGCTGCGGCGGTCGGGCTGGAGCGATGACGAGATCGCGGCGATCGGCTTGTACCCGGACGCGGACAGCGTGATCGGCCATCGCGATCCCGAGGTGGTGGTCGAGGCGACCGGCGATCCGGTCGCCGGGGTGCGTCACGCGCTGGCCTGCATAGCCGCCGGCCGGCACGTGGTCATGGTCAACGTGGAAGCGGACGTGCTGGCCGGCCCCCTGCTGGCTCGCCGCGCGGCCGAGGCGGGGACGGTCTACTCGCTGGCGTACGGCGATCAGCCGGCCCTGATCGTGGAGCTGGTCGACTGGGCGCGCACCTGCGGGTTCCAGGTGGTATGCGCCGGCAAGGGCACCAAGTACCTTCCGGCCTTCCACGCCTCCACGCCGGACACCGTCTGGCAGCACTACGGGATCAGCCCGGAGCGCGCGGCGAGCGGCGGCATGAACGCCCGGATGTTCAACTCCTTCCTGGACGGCACCAAGTCCGCGATCGAGATGGTCGCGGTGGCGAACGCGACGGGGCTGCAGCCGGCGGCCGGCGGGCTGTGCTTTCCGCCGTGCGGGAGCGACGAGCTGGCCGGGACGCTGAAGCCGGCCAGCGACGGCGGGACGCTGCCGCACGCGGGAACCGTGGAGGTGGTCTCGTCACTGCAGCGTGACGGCAGTCCGGTCGAGCGCGATCTGCGCTGGGGCGTGTACGTGACGTTCGCCGCCCCGTCGGACTATGCCGTGGCCTGCTTCGGCGAGTACGGCGTCCCCACCGATCGGAGCGGGCGGTACGCGGCGCTGTATCGGCCCGCGCACCTGATCGGTTTGGAGCTCGGCATCAGCATCGCCTCCGCGGCGCTGCGCGGCGAGCCGACCGGCGCGCCCGAACGCTTCGCCGCCGACGTGGTGGCGGTCGCGAAGCGCGACCTCCGCGAAGGAGAGATGCTGGACGGGGAGGGCGGCTCGACCGTCTGGGGACGCCTGATGCCGGCCACCGACTCGCTGTCAGCGGATGCCCTGCCGATCGGCCTGGCGGCCGGTGCCACCCTCAAGCGGCCGGTCGCGGCCGGAGAGACGGTCGCGCGCGCCGCCGTGGAGTTGCAGGTTCCCGCCGATGTCCTGGAACTCCGCTGGGAGATGGAGCGCCGGGCGGCTGCCTGAACCTCATGGGTTTGGCTGGTGCGCTCGGCGGCGGAAGATCCATGCCTCCCAGGCCAGGGTGCGGGCGGCGAAGATGCGCTGGAAGCCGGCGGCCGCGATGATGGCCGCGGTTCGCTGCCAGTCGTGATAGTAGGGGTGGAAGGGGCTGCGCAGCAGTTTGATCAGGGCGATGCCGAGCCGCCATGCGGCGGCTACGAGCCAGTGCGGCCGCGGAACCACCACCGCGTACAGGCGCTGCGCGCGCTCCAAGGACACCGCCAGCAGCGTGTCGATCTCCGGGTAGCAGCACAGCACCTTGTCCAGCAGCACCACGGCCGCCGGCGACAGCTCCTCGGCCCGTTCCACCGCGTCGCCGACCAGGTAGGTGGTTCGCGGCGCCACCCCGGTGCGCTCCGCGGTGGCTCGCGCCTGTTCGATCATGCCGCCCGAGATGTCGATGCCGACCGCGCTGGCCGCTCCGGTGGCCAGCACGAGCCGCTGGAGCTCGCCGGTTCCGCAGCCGATCTCCAGTATCGAAGCGCCCGTGACGCCGGCCGCCGTCAGCCCTGCCAGCAACCTGCGCTGCACCGGCTCCGGCCCGCGCCGGCGGTAGCGGCGCGCGATGCGCGGGGCCTGGCGCGTGAAGAAGGGATCGGTTCCGGGGCAAGCGCCGCCGCGCCGACGCCGCTCCGGGCCTTCGCGGCCGGTTGCGGACGAGCAGCCACAGGCCACGCGCGTACTACGGAGTCAGGCCGATGCGGCGCCGATAGATGTCGAACGCCGCCGCCTGCGTCTCGCGGAGCTTCGCGTCCAGCTCGTCGAGTCCGACGCACTCCAGGGCGGTCGCCAGCTTCAGGCGCATCGGTTCCGGGGCGTCGCGCACCGGAGCGCCCTGGCTCCACGTCAGGCGGAGCATCGCCTGCATCGTCCGCTGCATCCGCACCGCGCCGGCGAGGAAACGGGCCTCTTCCTCCGCGATGACGCCGGCGGCGCCCAGGGCCTCGAAGCAGGACGCCGTCGCTCCCACGAGCACCTCGGGCGACTCGTGCGCATGCCGCAGGCGCAGGTACTGGGCCAGGGACTCGAGGTCCACCAGCCCCCCGCGCACGTGCTGGACGTCGAACGGATCCTCGGAGGGATGTCCGGCGGCGATCGCCTCGCGCCGTCGCGCCACGTCTTCACGCAGCCGCGCAGGGTCGCGCGGGCTGGCAAGCGCTCTCTCGATCGCCGCGGTGACCGCCGCGGACGTGGCCGGGTCGCCGCAGACGACGTTGGCGCGGGTCAGCGACATGAGCTCCGAGGTCGACGCCGCTCCCAGGTGATCGTCCTTGAACTCGTCGAGCGTCGACACCGGCAGCTCGATCTCCCCTGACGTCCGCAGGCGCTCGTCCAGCTCGTAGAGCCGGCCGTACGTCGATGGACTGCGGAGACGGGAGGTCAGTTCGCTGGCTGCGTCTCGATAGAAGGTCGGAGCGTCGATGGGCGTCGGGCCCGCGGTCCTCGCCCCGGCCTCGAAATCCGCCGCGAACAGCAGGTCCAGGTCGGAGCCGAAGGTCATCTCCCCGGCGCCCAGCCTGCCCCGTGCGACGACCGCGCAGCCGCCGCCCGGCACCGGTCCGTAGCGTTCGTGCAGCCCGTCCAGCACGTCGGCGAGCAGGCGCTCGATGACCGCCCCCGCCACGTCGCACAGGGCCGCCGACGCCTCGTCCACGGTGACCAGGTTCTCCAGCGCCTGCACGGCCACCTGGAACCGGCGGTCGCCGGCCCAGCCGGCCACCTGCTCGACCCGCTCCGCGGCGTCCCGCCGGCCGGCCAGGCGCTCATCGAGCTCGCGGGCCAGCTCCTCGCGCTCCGGGATCGGCAGAAAGAACGACGGGTCCAGGACGGCCTGCAGGAGCCGTGGATTGCCCTCCAGGACGTCGGCCATGCGGGGGGCGCTGCCCATCACGACGGCGATGAGGTTGAGGAGCCAGGTGTTGGCCCGGAGCATGGAGAAGAACGAGAGGTCTTCCGGCAGGGCCGCCAGGAAGCGGTCCAGGCGAGCCAGGGCGCGGTCGGGGTCGGGCGTCCTGCCCAGCGCGTCGACGATCTCGTGGAGGATCTCGCGGATGATGGTGCGGGCGCGTTCCGAGCCGGTCGACTCATGCCGTCCTTCCGCCCATCCCCGGAAGACCGCGATGGCCTCGGGAGCCCGCGTGAACCCGGCCGCTTCCAGCTTGGCGACGGCGTCCGGGTGCTCGTCCGGTCCGTCCAGGAGGACGGCGGTGATGTCCTGCTCGCTCTCGGGGACGTTGAAGCGCGTGCGGTAGAGGTCGTGGACCTCGCCCGCCACGGACTCGATCCGGCGCACCAGCTCCTGCGCCGAGGGGAGCCCCATGAAGGCGGCGATGTGCTCCAGTCCGTCGTCGGAGTCCGGAAGCACCTGCGTCTGAGCGTCGTTGACCATCTGCAGGCGGTGCTCGACGCGCCGCAGAAACAGGTAGGCGTCGCGCAGGGCCGCCGTCTCCCGCGGCATGATGTGGTGCTGGCCATCCAGCGTCTCCAGCATCGCCAGCAGGTGGGACCCGCGCAGCCGGCGGTTGCGGCCGCCGTGCGCCAACTGGTGCATGTGCACGAAGAACTCGATCTCGCGGATGCCGCCGCGGCCGAGCTTGACGTTGTGGCCGGCCGCGCGGACGGCGCCGTGGCCGTGGAAGTCGTGGATCTGCTGGCTCACCGAACGGATCTCCTCGACGGAGGTGAAGTCCAGCGCCTCGTCCCAGATGAACGGGGAGAGCCGGTCCAGGTAGGCCGCGCCGGCCGTCAGGTCACCGGCCACGGGCCGCGCCTTGATCAGCGCCGTCCGTTCCCAGGTGCGCCCGAAGCGCCCGTAGTAGTTCAGGGCGAAGTCGACGGTGATGGCGACCGGCGTGGATGACGGGTCGGGGCGCAGCCGGAGGTCGGTGCGGAACACGTAGCCGTCGGCGGTGCGCGTCTGCAGGATGCGGACCAGGTCCTGCGTGACCCGCACGTAGCAGTCGCTGAGGGTTCGGGAACCCGTGTAGCGGACCGACTCCGGGTCGAAGAGGACTATCAGGTCGATGTCGGACGAGTAGTTGAGCTCGCGGGAGCCGTGCTTGCCCATCGCCAGGACGAAGTAGCCCCACCGGTCCCCGTCCGGCGGTTCCAGGTCGCCGCGCTCGACCCGGTCCAGGAGCAGGTGGGAGACGGTCAGGCGCACGGCGTGGTCGGCCATGTCGGACAGCAGCTCCGCGCACTCCATGACGCCGCGGATGCCGAAACA
The DNA here is from genome assembly GCA_964291595.2 of Spirochaetia bacterium. GTDB lineage: Bacteria > Spirochaetota > Spirochaetia > SZUA-6 > Bin103 > CATQHW01. The sequence continues at coordinate 1,039,965 of OZ219914.1, forward strand.
GTCGTACACGGCCGCCAGCACGGCCACGCGGTTGCGCTGGCGGCGCAGGAAGGTCATCAGTTGGTCGCGGTCCATGCCGGGATCGGCGGCGGCCAGGTCGCCGCGCACGCGGCCGGTGATGGCGTCGGGCGCATCCTGGACGAGCGCCTGGGTGAGCTCCAGGTCGCGCTGCAGCAGCAGGCTCAGGTGCGGGCTGTTGCCGCAGAGGAACGAGAAGAACGTCCGTCCCGTGGGTGTCTCCAGCGCCGCTTCGAGCGCGTCCCGGCCGTCTCGGGCCGCCCGGTCGCGCAGCCGGTCGATGCCGGCCTCGGCCTGGTCCCGGTGGTGCGGCCGCAGCATGTCGAAACCGTCAGCCTGGGAGGCCAGCGCCAGAACACCGGGCGTAGCGGGGTCGGCGATGATCAACGCTGCTGACCGGTGGCGTGCATGATGCGCGTGAGCGTTGCACGACTCGGCGGTCGATGGCCACGCTCAGCGGCTCCCGCCCCGCGTTGCCACCGGCACGGCCCCTCGCTATGGTCGGCGGTCATGGAACGGAGTTGGGTACTGACCGACGCGGCGTCGGGGCTGTGGGTCGAAACGCTGGACCTGGGACCGGAGGAGCTGGGCATTCCCGGCTGCTCGGTGCGCAAGCGGCGCCTGCGCGGCGGACTGCGCGACGGCGTCGATCTTGTCGAGGTGACCTGCGGGGAGCTGTCCTTCAGCGTGGTGCCGACCCGCGGCATGGGCGTGTGGCGGGGGAGCTACGGCGGGCAGGCTCTCGGCTGGCGGTCGCCGGTGCGCGGCCCGGTGCATCCGGCGTTCGTCGATCCGGCCGAGCGCGGCGGCGTCGGCTGGCTGCGCGGCTTCGACGAGTGGATCGTGCGCTGCGGCCTGGACTCGAACGGCATGCCGGGGACGGACGCGAGGGTGGACGCCGGCGGCCTTGCGGAAGCGGTCGATCTGACGCTGCACGGCATGATCGCCAACCTGCCCGCACACACCGTGCAGGTCACCGCGGACGCCGCCGCGCGGGTGATCACCGTCACCGGACAGGTGGACGAGGCCGGCTTGTTTCTGCCGTCGCTGCGGCTGTCGACCTCGGTCTCGGCGGGTCCCGACTCGTCGCGGATCACCATCGCCGACACGGTGCGCAACCTGCAGGATACGCCGGCCGAGCTGCAGCTCCTGTACCATTGCAATTACGGCCCGCCGTTCCTGGAAGCCGGCAGCCGCGTGCTGCTGCCGTTCACGGAGGCGGCGCCCCGCGACGCCCGTTCGGCCGAGGGCGTGGCGGAGATCGACCGCTACCACGGCCCGGCCCCCGGCTTCGTCCAGCAGGCGTACTGGATCCGTCCGGCCGCCCGGGCGGGCGACACGGCCACCCTTGCCGCGCTGGTCAACGCCTCGCGGACCGTGGCGGCCGTGATGCGCTTCGACGTCGGCGAGCTGCCCTGCTTCAGCCTGTGGAAGAACACCGCCGGCGAGCGCGACGGCTACGTGACCGGCCTGGAGCCGGGCACCAACTTCCCCAACCTCAAGAGCGTCGAGCGCGACGCCGGCCGGGTGGTGGAGCTCCCCGCGGGTGGCGAGTACGACGCCACCTTGATGCTGGAGGTCGCCTCCGGCGAGGAGGCCGTGGGCGCCGTCGAGTCGGAGGTCCGGGAGATCCAGGCGGGAGCCGCCGCCACCGTTCACGCCGAGCCGCAGGCTGCCTTCGGGGCCGTTGGGGACGAGTGAGCTCCCAGCCAGCGCAAGGTTACCGTCTTTTGATAACCTCTGATAACATCGGTTGAATTGCTGTTCCGGCCGACGCGTCGGAATGTTTGCTCATCACGATAACCTTCCCGTGATCGGGGCCCTTGGCGGCGAGTCCGCCAGGCAGGCCATCCAGGCGCCGGCCGAGCGGCTTGGCGTGGGCTTCGATCCGGATGCGCTCGACGCCGTCCTGCAGCAGACAAGCTGCTACCCCTATTTCCTGCAGGAATGGGGCAAGCACTGCTGGGATTGCGCAGCATCCTCTCCCGTCACGACCGCCGACGTGGAGGCGGCGCGCCGGCAGGCGACCGCCGAACTGGATGCCAGCTTCTTCCGAGCCCGATTCGACCGCCTGACGCCGTCCGAGAGACGCTACCTCCGTGCCATGGCCGAGCTTGGCGACGGCCCCCACCGCTCGGGGGAAGTCGCCGAGGCGCTCGCACGGCCGGTTCGCGCGGTGGCTCCGGTGCGAGCGAGGCTGATCGCCAAAGGCATGATCTACAGCCCCGCCCACGGCGACACGGCGTTCACCGTACCCCTCTTCGACGCCTACCTGAAGCGCATCATGCGGCTTCCGCCAGATGGTCAGTGAAGACGCGCTTGAACCACTCGACGAACGCCAGGGCGGCGGCGCTGTCGTGACCGAAGTAGCGGGCGCGTATGGCAGAACCATAGGGCAAGCCCGGTCTCTCCTGCCACGCGAGCCACGCGTGTAGGCCGGCTTTGCGCCGGGAGCTGTCGGCGAAGCGTGCGCCGTGCTCCTTCGCACGGTGAGTCGATTGCTCCGCGATCGGTAGCAGCGAATCGCCGCTGCGCACGAGGCCCTGAAGAAACTCCTCGAGTGCTCCCGACCGCCGGTTGTCCGGCATCAACCAGACCCCAACTCGTGCCTGGAACGCGCGGGCTTCTCCGACAAAACCCTCCTTCGGAATCTCGTTCGGTAGCGTCAGACCGACTCCCTTGAGCCGGTAGCAAACAGCTTGCCATCGATCTTTGGGGTCGTCGTCGGCATCCAGAACGAATCCGACCGATCGGTCGGTGCTACTCCTGACCTCGGTTTGCATTCCTTCCAGCAGCGGATCCAGCCCGCCGGCAGTCGCGTCCCCGTCATCGACGGGGCTCCTGATGTCGACCGCGATACGGATGCAGTCAACGTCATGTCTCAACAGCAGATGCGTGATGGCGTGCACGTCGTCCTTGCCTTCGACGCGAAGAATCGACGGTTCGGTATGGGGCATCGTCAGTCAGCGGAGCTCGATCTGCTGTTCCACGGCGACCGCGATCTGCTCTCCCGTGAAGCTTACGGCTTGCTTCAGAGACGGATGCACCTTCTGTATCGAGACTTCGGCAGCCAAGTCAGGTCGCGATTCCATCAGTGATCCGAGCCCGCGAATGCAGTCATAGCTGTGCGTCGTCACGAAAACCTGGGTGTCGGATCTCCTCGCTACTTCAACGATCAGTCGCCACACGTCTTCCATGACGGTCCAGTGCATGCCGGCGTCGACTTCGTCGATCAACAGGAATCCATGGTCCAGCCCGACAAAGGCAAGCCTCCACGACAGCAGGCGGCGCAGGCCATCGCCATACGCGCTGAGCGGCATGCGCCGACTTCCGTCACTACGTCCGACCAGAATAGTCCCGAAGCCGCGCTGTTCGTAGCCGGTCTGGAAATGGATGGTCTCGAGCTCCGGCATGAGAAGCCTCATATCCCTCACGATCTCGTCTTCTCGGCCCTCGGCCACCACCTCGTTCCATGCGTGTTGCAGGAGATCGAAGGCTCCCGACTCCAGCCCGAGAAAGCGGACCGACGGCAACTCAGGAGTCACTTTCCTGATGTTGCTATGCCAAAGGTGATGCAGGACAGCCCCGTTTCTGTCTACCAGAACCACGTCGGGGTCTTGGGTCTCTCCGTTCGTAATCCGTAGCCCGAACTCGGGATGTTCACCTCCGAAGACATATGTCTTCCTGGACTCCCGTATCTGCGATTCGTTTACGTCGTCGAGCGACAGTATAAGCGCCGACAAGCCTCGGATGCCGTCGTCTGACGACAGCGCAAACCGTACCCCGGGCCGACAAGAATGCCCGTAGAAAAGGGGGGATATCCCAACTTCGTAACGAAGGGGACTCGGCACGGAAATCGACTCGATTCTGTGGTTCAGTTCGTTGCGACGCTCGGCAATGTCATAGAAGGCGTCTGGAGCCCCTTCCGCAGCGAGGAGGTATGCGGCTTCAAGGACGGTAGTCTTGCCGCAGTCGTTCTTGCCGACGATGAGGTTTACGGTCGCCAAGTCCGTCAGGCGGTAGGACTCAAAGCCTCTGAATCCCTGCAAGGCGAGTGTCTTCAGCATCCTGGTACCTTGGAGCAGTTGTGGATCATACCATCCGTTGCGCCGGCGCAGGTTGACGCGAGCGTGCGGCACCTCGTCGCATCACTCGGACGCCGGACGTCAGCGTAGGACTGTCGGCAGCGGAGGGGTGAACACGTAGTCGGGGTCGCGGCGCTGGCGCCACAGGATGGGGAGCATCTGCGCCCAGGACCTCCACAGGCCGCGCGTGGCGGGCGGCAGGTCGGCGGCGATGGCCTGCCGCAGCCTGCCCAGGTTGTAGAACGGCACGCTGGGGTACATGTGGTGCTCGACGTGGTAGTTCATGTGCCAGTAGAGGAAGCGCGTCACCGGTCCCAGCAGGACCGTGCGGCAACAGCGGCGGAAGTCCGGCACGTCCGAGCACAGGCCGGAGTGCTGGGTCTCGATGAACATGAAGCTCAGCCACGGCGCCAGCCAGCGGGCGAAGGTCACCACCAGCAGCAGCATCCACTGGCCGGTCGCGATGAACACCGCCGCCAGCAGCACGTGGCCGGCCAGCACGACCCGCGCCCAGCCGAACAGCTCCGCGCGCCTGGCGGCGTCGCCCTGCCCCTGGGGGCGGTCGGCGAAGCAGCGCTGCTCCCACGGATCGTCGGCCAGCCGGCCCAGGCTCCAGCGCAGCAGCGCCCTGATCTCCCCGATCATGCCGGGCACCGCCAGCACGAAGCGGCCCGCCCACTGCAGCGGCCGCAACGGGCGCGGCAGCCGCACCTCCTGGTCGAGGTCGTCGTGCACGGTGTACTGGTGGTGGCGCACGTGGCTGGCGCGAAAGTGGTCGGGGCTCGACCAGTGCAGGAAGGAGAAGAGGCGCAGGAACACCTCGTTCATCACCTTGGAGCGGAACACGGTGCGGTGCGACAGCTCGTGCCGCGAGTGCTGCAGCGTCCGGAACAGGGTTCCGTGCACGAACAGGACGGGAATCAGCCACGGCCAGCTCAGGTGGCGGTGGGTGAGCACTACCGCCGTGCCGGTCACGGTCAGCAGGGCCAGGAAGCCCAGGCAGTGCAGCAGCGGGCGCAACGTCCGGCGTTGCGACAGGGCGCGGAGCTCGGCGATGGGCAGCGGCGACCGATACCACCGGATCTTCGGATTCGCGGCCCAGTCGTGCTCGACCGGAGCCGCCTGCGTGGCGAGGGCGTCGGGAGCGGTCGTGCTCATGGCAGCGGTTCCTCTTTCAGTCGCTGAAGGTGCGCAGCGAGAGTTGCGCGTGGAGGTGGCACGCCACCTGGTGCGAGGCGCCGCCGTCCGTGCCCGTCTCCACCAGCTCCGGCTGCTCAACGGTACACCGCGGTTCGCGGTAGGGGCAGCGCGGATGGAACGGACAGCCGGCCGGAAGCATGCCGTACGACGGGCTCTCGCCCGCCTTGACCAGGTGCAGCTTGCGGGCGGTCGGGTCGGGATTGGGTGAGGAGGTGAGCAGCAGCTCGGTGTAGGGATGCTTCGGCCGCGCGAAGATCTCGGCGCGGCTGGCCAGCTCCACGATGCGGCCCAGGTACATGATCGCCACCCGGTCGCTCAGGTAGCGCACCACCGCCAGGTTGTGGGCGATGAACAGGTAGCTCATGGCGTGCCGGGCCTGCAGGCTGCGCATCAGGTTGAGGATCTGTGCCTGCACGGACACGTCGAGCGCCGAGACCGGCTCGTCGGCGATCACCACCCGCGGCTGCAGGATGAACGCGCGCGCGAACGCCAGCCGCTGCCGCTGGCCGCCGGAGAACGAGTGCGGGTAGCGGTTCATGTAGACCGGGTCGAGTTGCACCAGGCTCAACATCGCCGCGACCCGTTCCTTGAGCTCGGCGCCGTTTCGGGCCAGGCGGTTGTTGATCAGCGGCTCGCCGACGATGCGCAGCACGGTCATGCGCGCGTTGAGGGAGGCGAAGGGGTCCTGGAACACCACCCGCACCGCGCGCCGCAGCTCACGCAGCTCGGCGGCCTCCATCTGTACGATGTCGTGCGGCGGCGCGCCGGGGCTTGGCGTGTACCAGATTCGGCCGCCGGTCGGCTCCTCGCTGCGCACGATGCACAGCCCGGTGGTGGTCTTGCCGCAGCCGCTCTCCCCCACCAGCGCCAGCGTCTCGCCGCGCGCCAGCGTGAACGACATCCGGTCGACGGCGCGCACCTCGCCCTGCCGGCGGCGCAGCAGGCCCGATTCCTTGGCGTAGCTCTTGCTGAGCCGCTCGGCCGCGATGATGGGTTGGCTCAACGCATCAGGCATGCGACTTCATGGTCCGGCGCGGCGGCCACCGTGGCCGGCGTGTCGCGATCGCAGCGTCCCGGCACGAACTCGTCGCAGCGGGTGTGGAACGGACACCCGGACGGCATCTCGTACGGACTCGGCACCATGCCCCGGATCGGCGCCAGCGCCTCGATCGGGCCGCTGAGGCGCGGGATCGACGCCAGCAGCGCGCGCGAGTAGGGGTGCTCGGGACGCGCGAACAGCGGGCCGACCGGCGCCGTCTCCACCACCCGCCCGAGATACATCACCACGACGCGCTCGGTGATCTCGGCGATCACCCCCAGGTCGTGGGTCACCAGGATCACCGCCATCTGCATGCTGCGCTGCATCTCCAGCATCAGGTTCAGCGCCTGCGCCTGCAGCGTCACGTCGAGCGCGGTGGTGGGCTCGTCGGCGATCAGGATGCGGGGCTCGCAGGCCACGGCCATGGCGATCATCGCCCGCTGGCGCATGCCGCCGCTCAGGTTGTGCGGGTAGGCGGCCAGGATGTCGGGGTCGTTCAGGCCGACACGGCCGAGCACGTCGAGCGCGCGCTCGTTCAACTCGCGCTGCCGGCGCTGCCGGGGAATGCTCTGCGCCTCGTCCATCATCGCGATCGCCTCGGTGATCTGGTTGCCGATGGTGTGCACGGGGCTGAACGAGGTCATCGGCTCCTGGAAGATCATCGAGATGTCGTTGCGGCGCAGCGCCTTCATGGTCTCGCTCTCGCGCGCTTCGCCGGTGATGGTCACCGTGCCGCCCGCGCCGTGGTAGCGGATGGCGCCTGCGGTCACCCGCGCGACCGGCGGCAGGATGCCCAGGATTGCCAGCGAAGTGACGCTCTTGCCGCAGCCGCTCTCGCCGATGATGCCGAGCACTTCGTTGCGGTGCAGGGCGAAGCTGACGCCGTTCACCGCCCGCACCGTGCCCTCCTTGGAGGGGAACACCACGTGCAGGTCGTCCACCTCGAGCAGCGCCTCTGCCATCGGGCCTCGACACTACACCTTGGAATACGGATCGGCGGCGTCCCGCATGCCGTCGCCGATGAAGTTGAACGCCAGGATGGCGGCCACCACGAAGAATGCCGGGATGAACAGCCACTGCGCCGCGATCAGGTTGCGCAGGTGGCGGCACTCCTGCAGCATCACCCCCCAGCTTATCGCCGGGGGCTGCAAACCGAGGCCGATGAAGCTGAGCGCGGTCTCGCCCAGGATCATGCCGGGAATCGCCAGGGTGAGCTCGGCGATGGTGTGGCTCAGGAACGAGGGCAGCAGGTAGGAGAAGATCAGCTTGCCGTCGCCGACGTTGTCGAGGCGGGCGGCGCGGACGTACTCCTCCCGCTTGAGCGCCATGAACTTGCCGCGCACGGTGCGGCTGCCGCCGGTGACGACCCCGATCAACGCCAGGATCACCGTGATCAGCACGTAGCGCTGCACCACCGAGAGCCGCACCGGCAGCGCCGCCGCCAGCGCGACCCACAGCGGCAACGTGGGCACGCTCATGAAGGTCTCGGTGATGCGCATGATCACCTTGTCCACCGCCCCGCCAAGCAGCCCCGCCATGCCGCCGATGAACAGGCTGGGGAAGAAGCCGATCAGGATGCCGACGAAGCCCACGGTCAGCGAAATGCGCGACCCGTACACGATGCGGGAGAACAGGTCGCGCCCGAGCGAGTCCTTGCCCATCAGGCTGAAGATGCGGCCGTCGCGCAGGCCGAACAGGTGCAGGTTGCCGGGAAACAATCCCCACATGCGGTAGGGGTCGCCGCGCACGAACAGGTACAGCGGCTGCACGATGGTGGTGTCCACCGAGTAGAGGTACTCCCAGGTGTCCGGATCCACGGTCTTGACGATCGGGTGCACGAACGGGCGCGGGTGGAAGCGGCCGTCGGCGTCGACGAACCTGATCCGCTGCGGCGGCGCCAGGGTGAACCCCTCGTCGTAGGCGTGGGGATCATAGGGGGCGATGAACTCCGCGAAGATGACGCCGAGATAGAGGAAGCCGATGAAGCCGAGCGCCACCACGGCGACGCGGTGGCGCATGAAGCGCCAGCGCATGAGCTGCCACTGGGAGGCGTAGGCGCGCTGACCGGTCGCCGCCGGGGTGCTCACACCGCGTCCCGGATGCGTGGATCGACGATCCCCAGCAGGATGTCGGAGAGCAGAATCCCGACCACCGTCAGGCCCAGCTCGATGAACAGGATGCTGCCGGCCAGGAACATGTCCTGCGCCATGATGGCCTGCAGCATGATCGGCGCCAGCGTGGGCAGGCCCAGGGTGACCGACACCATCAGCTCGCCCGACATGAGACTGGCCAGCAGCCATCCCAGGCGCACGATGAACGGGTTCAGGGCCACCCGGAACGGGTACTTCAGCAGCAGCCGCGCGCCGCTCACCCCCTTCGAGCGCGCCACCATCACATAGGGCTTCTCCAGCTCGTCGAGCAGGTTGGCGCGCATGATCCGCACCTGCTCGGCGGTGCCGGCGGTGGCCATGACGATGGCCGGGATCCAGAGGTGGTTCAGCAGATCGAGGAACTTGGGCAGGCTCCAGGCCGCGTCCAGGTACTGCTGCGACATCAGGCCGATGGTGGCGGTGCTGCCGGTGAGCGAGAACACCAGCCACGACAGCACGAGGGCGAAGATGAAGTTGGGCACCGCCAGCCCGATGAAGCCGATGAAGGTGATGCAGTAGTCGAGCCAGGAGCGTTGCCGCACCGCCGACACGATGCCGATCGGGATCGCCATCGCGTTGAGCAGCAGGAACGAGATGAACGACATCAGCGCGGTCAGCGGCAGGCGCTCGGCCAGGATCGCGCTGACCGGCTTGTTGAACAGCATCGAGTAGCTGAAGTCGCCGCGCAGGATGTTTCCCAGCCAGAAGAAGTACTGCACCATGATCGGCTTGTCGAGGTCGTACCGGGCGTTCAGCGATGCGACCAGCTCCGGGGTGATCTCGACGCCGCGGTTGCGCATCAGGGCGATCTTGGCCTCGATCACGGTGCCGGGGGGAAGCTGGATGATGACGAACACGATCACGCTGCCGATCAACAGCACCGGGATCATCATCAGCACGCGCCGCAGCACGTAGATGGCCATCGGTCAGAAAGGGCCGCGTCCGCCGCCACGCACGTCAGGCATGGCGGCGGACAGCGACGGGCGGCGGTCTACTCGTTCAGGAACAAGACGTCGAAGAACAGGTAGCTGGCCTCGGAGCTCAGCGGCTCGTCCGGCACGTTGCCGACCCTGTTGTGGAAGTAGTAGAAGGAGACCTGCGGGATGTCGACCTTCGACTCCAGCGGCGAGATCGACCACAGCCCTTCGCTGAAGATCTTCACCACCTCCTGCTCGATCCGCTTCCTGTCGTCGACGTCCGGGCACGCGGGTACTCCTCGGACAACTCGTACAGCCTCTTCACCCCGTCCGGCGGCTCCACTCCCTCGGCGCCGCCCGAGTGCAGCCAGCGCGCCCACGGGGTGGTGACGTGGTAGCCCTGCGGATTGCTCGGCACCACGTGCGGAAAACGCGCGATGCTGGCGGTCGGTATGCCGCGCCCGATATCGACGGGGCCGACCAGGATGTCGTAGTCGCCGGTGGTCAGTTTCTCACCGTACGCGTCGCCGGCGTAGGGTCGAATCAGGAACTCGATGCCGACCTTCTTGAACTGCTCCTTGTAGATCTCGGACATCGAGACTTCGGCGCTCTTGTCGGTCTCGACGAGCCCGAACAGCTCCAACGGCTTGCCGCTCGGGAAGGTGCGCGCGGTGCGGTTGGCGTTCCACGCCAATCCAAGCTCGTCGAGCATCTGGTTTGCCGCGTCGAGGTCGTGCTCCTTGTAGGGCTCGTCGGCCGGGTGCACCAGGTCACCCGCCACCGGCGTCTGCGACAGCGTGTACTGGCCGCGGAACAGCAGGTCGTTGATCTCCTGTCCGTCGATCGCCAGGGCTACGGCGCGCCGGAAGTCGATGTCGTTGAACAGCTCTCGCCGCTCCTGGTCCTCGCTCGCGAAGTTGAAGTACACGGTGCCGTGATACATGATCGCCGACATCGCCGCGTGCAGCCTGAAGTTGCCTGACTCCTCCGCGTTGCGCAGCACGCTGAAGTTCGAGATGTCGCCGAAGTCGCCGCGCAGGCCGAAGTCGATCTCGCCGGCCAGGCCCTGCAGCAGATAGGCATCGCTGCCCATCCCCATCAGCGGAACGCGGATGCCGTCGATGTAGGGGAGCTGATTCCCGGCCACGTCCACCTTGTAGTAGTAGGGGTTGCGGCCGTACACGCCCAGCGTGTCGCTCTTGCTTTCCAGCCTCCATGGGTGGATGACCGGCAGCTCGGTGTTGAAGTTGCTCCAGATCACGTATTCCTTCCAATACGCCATCCAGGTGGTGAAGCCGGCTTCTTTTGCCGCGCTCTCCGCCTTGTCGCCCGCCACGGCGGGATGGAACTGCCCCATGTAGTGTTCCGGCAGGAACGAATCCGGGAACCAGCGCATCATGTTGTTGGGCAGATTCGGGTAGGGGCCGGCGAACTGGAACTGGAAGGTGACGTCGTCGACCACGTTCAGGGTGGCCATCACGCCGCCGACCTTGAGGTTGCCGACGCCGTGCGGGTTGAGATCCTTGTCCGCGGCGTCGTGGTCGAACCAGAAGCGGATGTCCTCGGTGTCGAACGTCTCGCCGTCGCTCCAGCGCAGGCCGTCCCGCAAGCGGATGGTGTACACCGAGGCGTCCTCGTTCGGCTCGTACGATGCGAACACGTTGGGCAACAGCGCTTCGCCGTTCACCGGTATGGTGAGGCCCCACTGGCGCATGTACTCGTCATTGATCCAGCCCGGATCGCCGGGAATCACCAGCGTGCCGCCGTAGACGCCGATCTGGTGGGCCGGCGCGATGACGATCGGATCGTTCGGCAGGCGCTCGCCGACCGGCGGCAGGTCGCCCGAGGCCACCAGCGCGGCCAGCATCGGCGCCTCGCCATACGTCAGCGTGCGCCCGGTGGCCGCCTCGTAATCGGCGGGCGAGTTGTACTGCACCGGCACGCCCGACCCTGCGAAGTCGTCGGCATGTGCCAGCGCGACGAACAGCGGCAGCGCTGCCGCGACCAGAATCAGTCTCTTCAGGAGTGTCTTCATGGATACCTCTGCGGGACCTTCTCAGACCCGCCAGGGGGCGTCAACGGCTGCCGGCGACGTCCGCGCCGCGGGTGAGCCACTCCAGGTTGAAGCGTGCCAGGGTCAGCCGATCGTAGGGGTCGTTGCCGGAACCGCTCTCGTACAGGCAGCAGACCATCCCGTCGTCCGATACGCACAGATCGGAGTAGGCCGCCGCGCCCTCGTTCAGCACCCGCCCCAGCGGCCAGCTCCGGCATCCGTCGTAGCTGAGGCGCACGGTCATGCGGCGCCGGGTGGCCGCCGCGGGGTTGCTGAACAGGATCCGCTGGCGTCCGTCGGTGCCGGGGTAGCGGCACAGGCTCGCCTGACAGATCGGCTCGGGCAGCGCCACGTCGCGCACGATCGGAGAGAACGTCTCGCCGCCGTCGTTGCTCCACGCCACGGCACGGTGATGGCCGCCCCCGGCATCGCGCAGGATGCTCTTGTTGCGGCAGTTGAGGCACAGCCAGCCGTCCTCGGTCTGCACCGCGATCGACTCGTTGGTGCCCTCGTCGGCGCTGCCGCCGATGGTCCAGGTCGCGCCGTGGTCGTCGGAGTAGATGACGTGGGAGTGGTAGGGATCCTGCGCCTCGTGGTGGCGGGCGACGATGTGGTCGCAGGGGATCAGGAGGCGGCCGGAGGCGAGCTGAATGCCGTGGCCGGGACCGGTGGCGTACCAGGTCCAGTCGGGCTGCTTGACCTGTGCCGTGATCTCGACCGGCTCCTCCCAGGTGACGCCGTCGTCGTGGCTGGCGGTGACCCAGACCGTGCGCGGCGCCTGCCCGTGGCAGATCATGCGCTCGTCGCCGTCGCGGCGGTTCTTGCAGAACGGCAGCCAGATGCTTCCGGTATCGCGGTCCACCACCGGCGCGGGATTGCCGCATACCCAGTCCGGCTCGGTGGCCACGAGCTGGGGCGGGGCGAAGGTCCTGCCGTGATCGCTTGAGCGCCGGACCAGCAGGTCGATCTGGTCGGAGTCCCCGCCGGTGTACGTGCGGGCCTCGCAGAATGCCAGCACGGTGCCGGCGGCGGTCACCGCGAGAGCGGGAATGCGGTAGCGGAAGTAGCCGTTCTCGCCGCCGATCCAGAGGTGTTGGGTGTCGAGTCGCTGCATGGGACTCCGATTATGCCACCGCTCGTCCGGGGACGTTGCCGGCCCGCTTGTGGAAGTAGTAGAGAGCGCCATGCACACGCGAACCTCTCTGACCCGGGATCTGCGCGCGCTCGGCGTGCGCGACGGCGACACGCTGTTCGTCCATTCCTCGTTCAAGAGCCTGGGCGAGGTGGCCGGCGGGGCGCAGTCGGTCGTCGATGCGCTGATGGACGCGATCGGCGACGGGCTGCTGCTGATGCCGTCCTTCAACCTGGACGGAGGGCGCGACTGGCGCGCGGCGAGCTGGGACCTTCAGACCGCGCCGTCCTCGGTGGGGTGGCTCACCGAGTTCTTCCGCCGGATGCCGGGGACGGTGCGGTCGGACCACTACTCCCACTCGGTCGCCGCGCGGGGCGGGGAGGCTGCGAGCTTCGTGGACGGCCACCGCCGTGACGAGGGGCTGCCATCCCCCTGGGACCGTCCGCCGTGGGGCCGGACCTACGGGACGCACTCGCCCATGATCCGCGCCCGCGACCGGGAGGGGCGCCTCCTGATGCTGGGCGTGGACTACCACTCGTCGACCTACGTGCACGTGGTGGAAGCGATGTGGTGGGAGGAGCGGCGGCAGTCCGACCCGCGGGCGCGGTTCATGGGGCTGGACCGGCCGCGCCTGGGGGCGCTGTGGGATCGCACCGGGCGCCTGCGCCGGGGGCTGGTCGGCGACGCCGGCTGCCGGCTGTTCGGGATCCGCGACTACGTCGACACCCTGCTCGGCGTGGTGCGCGGCACGGGGACGCAATGGACCACCAGGAGCTGATCGTCATCAACGGCGCCGAGGTGCTGGCACGGGCGGACCAGCGCGGCGCGTACTGGCAGCGCATCCGGGCCGGCGGCACCACGGCATTCGCGGCGACCACGGTCCGGGCACAGCTTCCGGCGTGGTTCCGGCGGTTCCGCGACGACGACACCCTCCTGCACGTGACCGAGCCGCGTCACGTCCGCGAAGCCAGGGCGGACGGACGGCTGGGCGTCCTCTTCCATGCGCAAAAGCCGCCGCTGGAGCTGGCCGGCGATCCCGACGAGGCATGGAACCTGCATCGGCTCGGCATCCGCATGCTGCAGCTCACCTACAACGATCACAGCCCGTTCGGCGACGGCTGCACGGAAGCCGCCGATGGCGGCTTGAGCGCCCTGGGCGCGCGCGTGGTGCGGGCGGCGAACGAGGCGGGGATCCTGCTTGATGTCTCGCACGCCGGCCGCCGGACCGCGTTGGACATCGTCGCCGCATCGTCCGAGCCGGTGGTCGCCAGCCACTGCAACGCGGACGCGGTCTGCCGCAACCCGCGCAACCTCACCGACGAGGCGATCGCCGCCATCGCGGAGCGCGGCGGCGTAATCGGCGTCACCGCCTTTCCCAGCATGGTCCGCTGGCAGGAACCGACGCTGGAGCGGATGCTCGACCACTTCGACCACGTCGCCGCGCTGGTAGGGGCCGAGCACGTCGGCTTCGGGCTGGACTTCTGCTTGATCCCGCAGGAGAGCTGGGACTCCGGGCGCTTCAGCCCGGCGGCGTACCCACCGCCTCCCTGGATCTTTCCGGCCGGCATCGCAGGGCCGGAGGAGGTGCCCAACCTGACCGAAGGACTCCTTCGGCGCGGCTACGGCGAGCCGGAGGTCCGCGGCATCATGGGAGAGAACCTGCTGCGGCTGTTCGAGACCGTCTGGCGCTGAGCGCGGGCGGCGCCCCGGGCGGCTTCAGCCCTTCAGCGAACCCAGCATCACGCCCTTGACGAAGTACTTCTGCAGGAACGGGTAGACGAAGACGATCGGCCCGATGGTGAGCAGGACGGTGGCCGCCTGCGCCGCCTTCGGCGGGATGCGCATCAGCTCCCGGAACTGCTCGGACTGGCGCAACTCCTCGGTCAGCTCGGAGATGAACTCGTCGGTCTGCAGCAGGCTGAGGTCCATCATCAGGTCGCGGATCAACTCCTGCAGCACCCGCTTGTCGTCGTCGTTGACAAAGATCAGCGGCAGGATGAAGTCGTTCCAGTGGCCGACGGCCGCGAACAGCGCGACGGTCGCCAGCACCGGCTTCGACAACGGAATGATGATCCGGAACAGCACGCGCCAGTAGCCCGCGCCGTCGATGACCGCGGACTCCTCCAGCGATTCGTCGATTGTCATCAGGAAGTTGCGGCAGATGATGATGTAGAAGACGCTCATCGCCGGCAGCAACAACAGGATGAGCCTGGTGTTGATCAGGTCGAGCCGGCGTACGACCAGGTAGAGGGGGATCAGACCGCCCTGGAAGAACAGCGTGAACACGAACAGGAACGTCAGCACCGCGCGGCCGGGCAGCAGCCTCTTGGACAGCGCGTAGGCGGCGCTGAAGGTGACCAGCAGGGTCGCCGCCGTGCCCACCACCGTACGGAAAATGGTGTTGAAGTAGGCCAGCCCGATCGTGTCGTCCTGCAGGACGAACCCCCACGCTTCCAGGTGCCAGGCGTCCAGCCAGATCCGGAGCCGCAGGCTGTTGACCGCGTCGATGGAAGAGAACGACTGCAGGATCAACGTCCAGAACGGGTAGGCGATCGACAGGGCGAACAGCGCCAGGAACAGGTAGTTGACGCCGTCGAACAGCTTGCCGGAAGCCGAGGTGCGGATTGCTACGATCGCCATCCGGCCCTACCAGACACTGAAATCGTTGTAGCGGCGGGTGATCTGATTGACGACCACCAGCAGCACCAGGCCCAGCACGTTCTGGAATAGCCCGACCGCGGTGGTGTAGTCGAAGTCGCCGCCCTGGATTCCGACGCGGTAGATGTAGGTCTCCATGATGTCGCCGACTTCGTACACCGCAGCGTTGTACATCATGAACACGTGCTCGAAGCTCTGTTCGAAGAGGTTGCCCAGCCGCAGCAGGAAAAGGATGGTGATCACCGGCACCAGAGAGGGCAGCGTGATGTGAACGGCACTCTGCCAGCGGCTGGTGCCGTCGATGGCGCCCGCCTCGTAGAGCTGCGGGTCGATCCCGGACAGGGCGGCCAGGTAGATGATCGAACCCCAGCCGACGCTCTGCCAGATCGCGGTGCCTACCAGCAGCCCCCGGAACGTCTCCACGCTGGTGAACCAGTTGACCGGGTCAAGGCCGAGCTGCGTGAACAGCCATCCGGCGAAGCCGGTGCTCGGCGACAGGAACTCGCGCAGGATGCCGGACAGCACCACCCAAGACATGAAGTGGGGGAGATAACCGATCGACTGCACGGTGCGTTTGTAGACGGTGTGCCGCACCTCGTTGAGCAGCAGTGCCAGGACGATCGGCGCGGGAAACGTGATCGCCAAGTGCAGCACGCTGAGGATGAGGTTGTTGCGGAACACCCGCACGAAGAACGGCTCCCGGAACAGGCGGCGGAAGTGTGCGAAGTCGTTCCAGGTGCTGCCCAGGATGCCGTCGTAGAAGTTGAAGTCCAGGAACGAGATCGACACGCCCCACATCGGCGCGTACTTGAACACCGCCAGGAGCGCGAACGCCATCAGCAGCAGGCCGTAGAACGAACGCATGCGCCACGCCCTGGCGCGGGTCTGCCGGCGCAGGACGCTCTTGTAGTCGGTCGTCGACAGGTGAGGCGCGGTATGAGGTGCGATGTTCGCCATGTGTGGGGAGGAGGCTGGAAGCCGCGCGATTCTATGCCGGCCGGGGCCGGCCGGCAAGCCGAACCGCCGCGTCTATCGGATGAAGTAGCCGCTCACCCGCCACGCGTCGCCGTCCCACGAGGCCGTGACGGTCTCCGTCGCCTCCTGCTTGCGCTCGTAGGAGGCGGCGAAGCGCATGACCCAGTAGCGGCCGTCCGGCGCGCCGGGCAGCGTCTCGTGGGAGTCGGCGCCGTCGAGGGAGCGCGACTGCGGAGCCCCCAGCGGTTCCAGCGCCGACCGCAACGACTTTGCAAGCTGGCCCGGGCTGACCGCCCCGCGCAGCAGCGCCGAGCCGCCCTCCCAGCACGCTTGGTACTGGCCCGCATCCAGCAGGGCCAGCCACTCGTGTGCCGCCGCTGCCGCCTCGTCCCGTTCAGCCATCTCTCTGATCCTCACCAGCTCATTAATTCGCTCACGAGATGCGGCCGGTGATCAGGCCGCGCGGCTCCTCGCCGCGGGCGATGCGGTCCAGGTTGTCGGCGGCGAAGCGGGCACGGTTGTCGGTCGTCGACTCCGTGCCGCCGGCCGTGTGCGGCGTCGCGTACACGTTGGGGAGCGAGAACACCGGGTGGCTGCTGTCCGGAGGCTCGGTCTCGAAGACGTCCAGCCCGGCGCCGCCCAGGTTGCCGGCCAGCAGTGCGTTGTAGAGCGCCGCCTCGTCGATCAGTGCCCCGCGGGCGACGTTGATGACCCAGGCGGTCGGCTTCAGCAGGCCGATGCGGCGCTTGTCGATGATGTGGCGGGTGCTGGCATTCAGATGCAGGTTCACCGACAGGATGTCGCACTCGGCGATCACCTCGTCCATGTCCTCGGGCGATCCCAGGAACTCCAGCGGCACCTGGTCGAGGACCTCGGTCGGAATCATGCGCACGTCGATGGCGGAGACCTTGATCCCGAACGGATGGGCGCGCAGGGCGAGCTGCTGGCCGCTGGCGCCGTAGCCGACGATCGCCAGCTTCTTGCCGTCCAGTCGGATGCCCTCCGGGTGGTAATACGTGCCGCCGTCGAAGTTGCCGACCGCCGTCTTGTACTGGGCGGCGAGCAGCAGGATGAACATCATCGCGTTCTGGGCCAGCGCTTCCGCGCTCAGGTAGCCGGGGCAGTGCGAGAGCGTGATCCCCTTGTCCAGGATGTGCTCCACCTCGACGTGGTCCAGGCCGTTGGTCTGCACCTGGAAGTGGCGGACGCCGGCCGCAGCGGCAAGGTCGATCCTCTCCTTGCTCGCGTTGCCGCCCATGTCGACCACGACCTCGATGCCGTCGAACTGTGGCGCCGCCGGCGTCGTGTCGTCGAACGCCCTGGTGTCGTGCCGTTCGCTGACCGCCGCCAGGTGGCGGTAGGTGCGCCCTTCGGTAACCGGTACGCCCGGTTGCGGGAGAAAGAGAACTCGTAGGCGTCGTTCAGCCATGTCGGGGCGCATCATGGACGGTGATCGGTGGGTGCTGCTACCCTCCACCCGCCATCGCCCGCACCGGCATCAGTGCCACACCCCTGACCGTGTACGTTGCGCTCAGCGGAGAAGACCGCGTGTCGCGGCTGGCGCTCGACCCCGACGACGGGGTGCTCCGGCCCGCCGGCTCGTACGCGCTGGCCGGCGGCCCCGCACCGATGGCGTTCGACCCGGCGGGACGGCTCGTATACGTCAGCCGCCGGCGCGACGAGTGCATCAGCACGCTGATGGTCGAACCCGACGGGAGCCTGACTCCCGTCGGCGAGCTGGCGACACCATCGGGCGCCTGCTACGTGTCCACCGACCGCACCGGCCGCTTCCTGCTGTCCGCCTACTACGCGGACGGCGCCGTGGCCGTGCACGGCATCGGCGCTGACGGCGTCGCCGCGGGCCCGCCGCTCTGCCGGCACGACACCGGGGTCGGCGCGCACATCCTGGAAACCGACCGCACGAACCGCTGGGCCTTCTCCTGCACCATCGCCGCGCCGGTCGGCTCCAACGCCGTGCACCAGTTCCTGTTCGACGAGCGGACCGGCACGCTGCGGCCCAACACGCCGCCGCGCCTGATCGGCGAGAACGGCTGCGGGCCGCGTCACTTCTGCTTCCACCCGCGGCTGCCGCTCATGTACGTGTCCAACGAGCAGGGCGGGAGCGTCACGGCCTACCGCCACGACACGGGGAGCGGCACCTTGACCCGCTGGCACACCGTCTCCACGCTGCCGTCCCGCTACGACGGTGAGAACACCTGCTCGCAGATCCGCATCACCCCGGACGGGACCAGCCTGTTCGCCCCGAACCGCGGCCACGACAGCATCGCCAGCTTCGCGCTGGACGCACGGACCGGCGCGCTGTCGCTGCGGGAGATCGTGCCCACCGAACCGGTGCCGCGTGCCTGCCAGCTCGACCCGTCGGGCCGGTTGCTGCTGGCCGCCGGGCAGGACTCGGGCCGCATCGCCGCCTACCGGATCGGGCCGGCGGACGGACGGCTGACTCCGCTGGCGGTGAGCGAGGTGGGGGAGTCGCCCATGTGGATCCTGTTTCGACCGGACAAGGAGATGCACGCATGACCGTGGGAGTAGACGACTACCGATACCGGCTGGTGCCCGACTGGGGCGACCAGGAGATCCGCGCGCAGATCGGCATCGTCACGGCGGTCGCGACCGACGCGAACGATCGCGTGTACGTCGCCGACCGGGAGCCGAACGACGTGATCCGCGTGTTCGAGCGCGACGGCACCTACGTGGAGACCTGGGGCCGGGACTTCCTGAAGCGGCCGCACTCGATCTGGATCGGGCCCGACCAGCTCGCCTACATCACCGACATCATCCACCACACCGTGGAGATCTGCCGGCTGGACGGCACCGTCGTGCAGACCATCGGCACCCGCGGCACGCCCGGCGAGCCCGGCGCGCCGTTCAACCGGCCGACCTGGGCGGTGCGGGCGCCGTGGGGCGACCTGTACGTCTCCGACGGCTACGGCCAGGATCGCATGCACCGCTTCACGCCGGAGGGCGAGCTGGTGCGCTCCTGGGGGGCGGAGGGCACCGGTCCCGGCGAGTTCCAGCTCCCGCACTGCGTGAAGGTCGACCCGCGCGGGCGGCTGCTGGTCATCGACCGCACCAACGCCCGCATCCAGGTGTTCGACCGCGAGGGCGACTTCATCGAGGAGTGGACGGACGTGAAGGCCGCCAACGACCTGGTGATCGACGACCGGGACGTCATTCACCTTGCCGAGGCGGACGCGACGGTGGCGCTGGTCGACCTGGACGGCCGCATCATCGGCCGCTGGGGACAGAAGGGGGACGAGCCCGGCCGGTTCAAGGGCGCCCCGCACGGCATCTGGGAGGACTCGCACGGCGACATCTACGTCTGCGAGGTCCCGTTCGACCGCGACCGCCTCCAGAAGTTCGAGCGGATATAGTCATGTATGGCGTCGCCCTGATCGGCACCGGCCGCGTCGGCTACCAGTTCACCTTCAGCGACCTGCCCGACAACCACGCCGCCGCGGTGGCGGCGAGCGACCGCTGCCGGCTGGTGGCGGGCGTCAACCGCGGGCGCGACAAGCTCGTGGAGTTCGGCGAACGTTTCGGCGTCGAGGCGCTGTATCACGACTACCGGCAGATGCTCGCCGAAACCTCGCCGGAGATCTGCATCGTCGCCACTCACCCCGAACTGCACTGCTCCATGGTCGAGGACTGCGCGGCTGCGCCGGCCACGCGCGCGATCATCTGCGAGAAGCCGATGGCGCTCTCGCTGGAAGAGTGCGACCGCATGATCGCCGCCTGCGAGCGCGCGGGCGTGCTGCTGCAGATCAACCACAACCGGCGCTGGCACCCGGAGTGGATCATGGCGAAGGAGCTGGTCTCAGGCGGCGCGATCGGCGAGCTGAACTACATCCACTGCTCCATGGACGGAGGCAAACCGACGCCTTCGTGGCGCAGCGAGAACGAGGGACCGTTGCTGCACGACTTCAGCCACTACTTCGACCAGATGGACGTGTTCGCCGGCGAGGTGGAGTGGCTGTGCGGCATGGCCGAGCAGCGCTCCCGCCCGTGGGCGGTGGAGGACTTCAGCGCCGCGTTCGTGAAGTTCGCCTCCGGCGTGACCGGGATCGTGCACGGGGCGGAGCTCTCCGACTACGAGAACCACTCGTTCCTCCTGAGCGGCTCCACCGGCGTGATCCGGATGCAGGGCGAGCGCGTGCACCTCTCACGGTCGAACCCCGGCGACGTGGAGCCGGACAGCGGCTTCGCGTGGCGGGAGCTGACCGAGGCTCCGGTGGAGCGGCCGGTCCCGGCCTCGACCTACTGCGCCGCCCTCGACGAGCTGCTGGACGCGCTGGACGGCACGGGGACGCTCCGCAGCGACGGCCGAGTCGGGCGCCGCTCCCTGGAGGTGATCATGGCGATCTACCAGTCGCAACTCGAAGGCAACCGCCCGGTGAGCTTTCCGGTCACCATGGCCGGCTCGGGTGTGGAGGCGCTGCGCGCGGCCGGCCACTTCGCCGAGCGGGGCGACGAATAGGGGGAGACGACGATGGCGATGACCGACTCGGAACGGTTCCACTTCGACCTGGCCGGGTTCATGGTGCGGCCCGCGATCCTGGCCCCGGACGAGATCGCGGCGATCGTCGACCAGATCGACCGCATCAAGCACGAACCCGAGTCGCTGCCCCCCGCGCATCGGGCGGTGCCCGGCGGGCCGTCGAGCGTGCTCATCGACCACCCGCGGGTGATCGATGTCCTGCACGACGTGATCGGTCCCGAGATCCGCCTGGAGTCGAGCTCCAGCGTGTGGCGTTCGAAGGGAGAGGCGCACGGCGACCTGCACGGCGGCGGACCGCAGCAGGGGGACCCGATCTTCGGCTACCGGGTCAACAACGGCCGCATCCACGCCGGCATGGTCCGCGTCGTGTTCGAGCTCACCGACGTCTCGAAGGCCGACGGCGGCACCCACTTCATCGCCGGCAGCCACAAGAGCAACTTCCCCATGCACCCGGACCACCTGTCGCTGGAGCCGGGCAGGCGCAGCCCGTTCCTGACGACCTACGAGTGCCCGGCCGGCAGCGCCATCTTCTTTACCGAGAACGTCTGTCACGCCGGGCCGGAGTGGCGCCGCGACACGCCGCGCGTGGCCGTGCTCAACGCCTACGCGCACCTCGCCACCCACTGGCACCGCCTCACCCTTCCCGCGGAGGTCCTGGCGTCGCTGCCGCGGGAAAAGCAGGCCTACTTCCGCCCGCCGTGGATCGCCGACTTCCGCACCAGGCCGGCCACCCACAACACCATCGAGCGCTTTCTCGCAAACGACGAGGAGATGGTGAGCGTCGACCATCGACCCTGAGGATCCGGCGCGGGACAGCGGCACGGGAGGTTCGATGCTGAGCGAAGCGGAGCGGTCCCACCTCGACGAACGCGGCTTCGTGGTCCTGGAGGACGCGATCCCGGCCGACCAGGCGGAGGCCCTGCGCGACCGCTCCATGACGCTGGCGCAGCAGGAGCGCGCCGCGTCGGGCGAGCACGTGTACCTGGGTGAGAAGGCGCAGCGGGTCTGGAACCTGGTCGACAAGGGCGAGGTGTTCGAGCGGGCGATTCAGCACCCGCGCGTGCTCGGCGCGATGACCTGGCTGCTCGGCGCGGACTGCACGCTGAGCTCGTTCACGGTCAACGTGATCGGCCCCGGCGCACCGGACGGAGGCCTGCACATCGACCATCCGCTCGCGACGCTGCCGACGCCCCGCCCGGCATTCCCGCTGTCGGCGAACAGCATCTGGTTTCTCGACGACTTCACGGCCGAAAACGGCGCCACGCGCTGCGTTCCCGGCAGTCACCGCCGGCTCGAAGTGCTGCCGGAGACCGGCGAGCGATACGACGACGAGCTCCAGGTCACCGGGCGCAAGGGCTCGGTGATGATCATCAACGGAGCGCTGTGGCATGCGTCGTCGGCGAACCGCACCGGCCGCGAGCGCGTATGCCTGCTCGGCTTCTTCTGCCGCGCGTTCCTGAAGCCGCAGCAGGATCAGATCAGGATCGTCTCCGACGAGGTGGTCGCGCGCGCCACCCCGACCCTGAAGCGCCTGCTCGGCTTCGATTCCCGGCCGAACACGCTCGCCTGAGCGTTACGTCCAGCGCTGCAGGCTCAGGCCCCCGATGCGCTCGAAGTGCCGCGTGTTTCCGGTTACCAGGAGCGAGCCGTGCACGAGCGTGGTGGCGGCGATGAACAGGTCCGCGTCCGGCAGCAGCACCGAGTCCCGCCACAGCTCGGTCTTGAGCTGGCCGAACCGCTGCGCGATCGCGCGGTCCGATTCGACCACCAGGACGGACAGCAGCAGTGCGCCCACCGCATGCCGGGCCTGGGCCGGCCGCGACGAGCGCTCCACGCCGTAGTACAGCTCGGCCACCGACATGAACGACACGCCGATCACGTCGTCGGTCAGGGCGCGCTGCTCGATCACGCGCCCGTTCCCGCGCAACAGCTCCACGCACGTATCGGTGTCCAGAATGATCACAGGCTGATGTCTCGGCCCAGGGTCCGGTGCTTATGGATTTCGGCGATGATCTGATCGGTGGAACGGTCGTCTTCCCACCATCCGGAGATGCTGCGCCAGATCCTCAACTGAGTGTCCTTGGGCACGGCCGCCCGCTGGCTCCGTGCGCGATCCTCAGCCTGGAGGGCACGGTCGATCAGTACCAGCAATTCGCCGTTCATGCTGCGGCGCTCGGCGCGGGCGAGCGACCGGATCCGTTCAAGGACCGGCTCGTCCACACCTCGGATCGTGATGCTCGCCATGACGCAGTCAATATAGTTGCAATACGCAACCACATCACCATGCCGATCAAAGTGAGCGTGGCGGCGGAGCAGCGATCCGTACCGGGCAGGCGTGGTGGCGACGCGCGGCGCCGCGGACGCTACAGTAGGAGGGTGAACGACAACGGGACCGATCGGGGAGCGGGCGGCTGCTGCATCTGCGGGCTGCAGTTCGGGGACGAGGGCAAGGGCCAGATCGTCGACTACCTGGCCGGCGACTTCGACGTGGTGGTGCGCTACAACGGCGGCGCCAACGCCGGCCACTCGGTGTGGCTCGGCGCCCGGCGCAAGGCGTTTCACCTCA
This sequence comes from Spirochaetia bacterium, assembly GCA_964291595.2. GTDB lineage: Bacteria > Spirochaetota > Spirochaetia > SZUA-6 > Bin103 > CATQHW01. Next base: position 1,063,274 of record OZ219914.1, read on the forward strand.
TGCCGTCCGGGATCCTGCGCGACGGCGTGCTCAACGTGATCGGCAACGGCACGGCGCTGGACCCCGCGCAGCTCCTCAAGGAGATGGACGAGCTGCAGTCGGAGGGCTATCGGGTCGATCCGGACCGGCTGGCGATCAGCGATCGCGCGCACGTGGTGATGCCGTACCACAAGGTCGAGGACGAGCTCATGGACCGCGCACTCGCGTCCGGCGAGAACGGCGAGATCGGCACGACGAGGCGCGGGATCGGTCCGTGCTACGCGGACAAGGCGCACCGGGTCACCGCCGTGCGCATGGCCGACATCAAGGACCAGCCCTATCTCAGCGCGCGGCTTCCTCGCCTGGTGTCACTGAAGAACAGCCTGCTCGGCGCGCTGGCCGGTGAATCCGGCAGGGACTTCCAACCGCTCGCCTGCGAGCCGATCGTGGAGCAGTGCGAGGCGTGGGGGAGCCGGCTCGGCCCCTACGTCACTGACACCGCGCACGTGCTGGAGAACGCCCGGCGGAGCGGCAAGAACATCCTGTTCGAGGGGGCGCACGCGGCGCTGCTGGACGTGGAACACGGCACCTATCCCTACTGCACGTCGAGCGTCTGCTCGTCGGGCGGCGCGCTGAGCGGCACCGGTTTGGCGGCGGGCTCCCTGAACGAGGTGGTCGGCGTCGCCAAGCTGTACATGAGCCGGGTGGGCGAGGGGCCGTTCCCGACCGAGATTCCGGGCAAGGCCGCGGATCGGATCAGGGAAGCCGGCAGCGAATACGGCACCTCGACCGGACGGCCGCGGCGCGTGGGCTGGCTGGACCTGGTCGCCCTCCGCCACACCGCCCAGGTGACCGGGGTCACCGCGCTGGCCGTGACCGGTCTGGGCGTGCTGTCGACCCTCCCCAAGCTGCGCGTGTGCGTCGGCTACTCCATCGGCGCGGAGCGGGTCGATCGGGTGCCCGCCAATGTGCGGCGTCTCGCTGATGTCCAGCCCCACTACGATGAGTTGGAGCCCGTGGGCGGTCCGCTCGACGGCGTGCGCCGGCGCGCCGATCTGCCGAGCGGCGCGCGGCGGCTGATCGAGCGCGTCGAGTCGTTCGTGAACGTCCCGGTCCGCTACATCTGCGTAACCAAGGGACGCGCCGGAGTGATCGCCGAGTAGACGGCGCCACGTCGGCTCCGATCCTGCTATCGTAGGGCCTCATGAACGACGAACGATGGACTGACATCTTTCCGGCTACCTGCCTGCCGCTGCACGACGACTACTCCGTGAACGAAGGCGAATTGCGCCGCTACGTGCGCTGGCTGGCCGGCTTCGATGAGATCCGCGGACTGGTCTGCAACGGCCACACCGGCGAGATCACCTCGCTGTCGCCCGCGGAGCGCCGCCGCGTCACCGAGGTGATCGCGAGCGAGGTCGGAGGCGACGTGCTGGTGGTCTCCGGCGTGTCCGCCGAGGGAACGCTGGAGGCGATCGAGCACGCGCAGGCGGCCCAAGACGCCGGCGCCGACGGCATCCTGCTGATGCCGCCGCACAACTGGCTGCGCTTCGGCATGAAGCCGGAGACGCCGGTGCGGTTCTTTCAGCGCGTGGCCGAGGCGATCGACATCGGCATCGTCATCCACCTGTACCCGTTCGCCACCAAGGCGTTCTACCCGGCCGAGACCGTCATCGAGATGGCGAAGATCCCGAACGTGAAGGCGCTCAAGACCGGCACCCGCCACATGGCGCTGTACGAGCGCGACTGCCGCCTGTTCCGCCGCCACGCGCCGGACCTCACGCTCCTGACCTGCCACGACGAAACGCTCCTGTCGTCGATGTACGTGGGCGTCGACGGCGCGCTGATCGGCTTCGCCGGCTGTATCCCGGAGCTGATCTGCGAGGCGTGGACGGCCATGAAGGCGGGCGACTTCGCGCGCACGCGCGAGTTGCAGGACCACATCTTCCCGATGGCGGAGGCGATCTACGGCATCGGCCAGCCCTCCGGCGAGGCGCACGCCCGCATGAACGAGGCGCTGTACCAGCGCGGCGTCTTCTCGTCGCCGCTGATGCGCGAGCCGGTGCTGCCGCTCGACGATGCGGAGAAGGCGCAGGTGCGCGCGGCGCTGGCCGAGGCGCAGGTGGCGCCGGTGCCTCGGGAGCAGCCGCAGCCGGCGTAGGGCCTCCGCGATGGCCGAGCCCGGGCCGAACACCGGCGACTTCCCGCGGCCGTTCCCGGCGCTGACCCCCGAGCAGCGCCTGCACCTGGAGATCTACGGCTACGTCGTCGTGCCGGGAACGCTGTCGGGGGAGGAGACCGGCCGTATCCTGGAGGCGCTGCAGCGGCTCAAGCGCGAGTTGCACGCCGCCCGCGACCGCACCGGCGACCCCAGGGTGCGGGTGCGCGGCGCGAACCTGCTCAAGGACGAGCCGCACCACGTGTACATGGGCGCGATCGTCGAGTCCGATCCGGCCGTCGCCGGATACGCCATCCATCCGCGGCTGGTGGGCATGGCCGAGGAGCTGATGGGGAGCGAGGCGCGCATCGTCGAGGTCAACGCCCACATCAACCGCCGCGATCCGGACATGGACCTGTCGGCGCCCGCCACCTACGGTTTCCACCGCGGCACCGACGTGCCGTTCGGAACGCACCGCGACGGCGACCTGTTCCACTGCAACTTCGTCAAGACCCTGACCAACCTCACCGAGCTGGGGCCGGACGACGGCGGCACCACCGTCATCGCAGGCAGCCACAAGCTCGCGCAGCCGCCGGAGGAGCTGATCGCCTGCGCCTACCGCGACCGCTCGCTGATCCACCAGGTGGTGGCGCCCGCCGGGTCGACCCTGCTGTTCGGCGAGACCCTCATCCACGCCACCGGCCAGGTGCGCAGCGACCGGGAGCGCGCCATCGTCATCTGCGGCTACGCCCCCACCATGTACCAGAGCTGGGACGACGGCGAGCTCTCGGACGACTTCGTCGCGGACCTGCCGGAGCGCTACCGCCCCCTGTTCCTGGGCCGCCGGCACTGGCTGCGCGGCGCGCGGCGCCGCTCCCTCGCCGACCCGGTGGATGAGGCGACCTTCGCGTTTCCCGAGTGGCCGGCGATCTCGGGAAGATCCGTTTGACCGTGCGCGCGTTCAACACCACCGGTCCCGTGGTGGCCGCGGACCACTACTGCATCCCGCCACTGGAACGGATCGATCTCGACGCCGTGCTCGGCCTGGTCCGCGACAAGAAGTACTTCGTGCTGCACGCGCCGCGACAGACCGGCAAGACATCGGCGCTGCTGGCGCTGCGCGATCTGCTGAACGGCGGCGCCCAGGGCGACTTCCGCTGCGTGTACGCCAACGTCGAGGCCGGCCAGGCGATGCGCGAGAACGTGGCCGAAGGCATGCGGACGGTATTGTCGCAGTTCGCGCTCAGGGCAAGCCTGACGCTGGGCGACGACTCGGTGGAGCGCATCTGCCGCGATGCCATGGACAGCGCCGGACCGGGTGCCGCTCTGAGCGTGGCATTGAGTCGCTGGGCCGCTGCCGACCGCACGCCGCTGGTGCTGCTCATCGACGAGGTCGACTCGCTGGTGGGCGACACCCTGCTGTCGGTGCTGCGGCAACTGCGCAGCGGCTACGACCAGCGTCCCGACGCCTTCCCGCACAGCATCGTCCTGTGCGGGGTGCGTGACGTGCGCGACTACCGCATCCACTCCAGCGCGGAGAACCGGATGGTGCTCGGCGGAAGTGCTTTCAACATCAAGTCGGAGTCACTGCGGCTGGGCGACTTCTCGGAGCAGGAGATACGCGCGCTGCTCGCGCAGCACACGGCCGAGACCGGGCAGGCGTTCACGGAAGAGGCGTTGGCGTTGATCGGCACGCGCACCGCCGGCCAACCGTGGCTGGTGAACGCGCTGTGCTACGATGCCTGCTTCCGCCACCAGCCGGGCCGGGACCGCTCGCGGCCGATCACCGCGGAGGCCGTCCTGGCGGCGCAGGAGCGGCTGATCCTGCGCCGCGACACCCACATCGACGACCTGGTGAACAAGCTGCGCGAAGAGCGCGTGCGGCGCGTGGTGGAGCCGATCCTGACCGGCGCCGACGAGCAGGCATGGTCCACCGAGGACGTCGCCTACGTCTGCGACCTTGGACTGGTGGCGCAGGAGCCGGACGGCACACCGCATATCGCCAACCCGATCTATGCCGAGGTCGTGCCTCGGCATCTGAACTACGCGGTGCAGGCGGGCCTGCCACAACGGATGGCGTGGTACGTGGACGCCGACGGCGGGCTGGACGTGGAGGGGCTGATCGCGGCGTTCCAGGCGTTCTTCCGCGAGCACTCCGAGCACTGGGTGCAGCGCTTCGAGCGGTACCACGAGGCCGGGCCGCAGTTGCTGCTGCAGGCGCACCTGCAGCGCATCGTAAACGGAGGCGGGCGGATCGAGCGGGAGTACGCGCTCGGGCGCGGGCACACCGACCTGCTGATCGTGTGGCCGCAGGGCGGACGCGAGCGGCGCTTCGTGGTGGAGTGCAAGGTGCTGCGCAGGGGTTCGGAGCGGATTGTCGCCGAGGGGGTGGAGCAGACTCGCCGCTACATGGACCGGTGCGAGGCGGAAGCGGGCCACCTGATCGTGTTTGACCGCTCCCCGGAGCGGAGCTGGGAGGAGAAGATCTTCCGCCGTGCGCCGTCGGGAGATGGGGCGCCGATCACCGTCTGGGGGATGTGACGCCCGGCACCGGACCCTCAAAAGCGTACCATGCCGATTCCAGGCGTCCGTCGGCGTGCCGCCGGGGACTGCGAGCGCTGACCGGACGTCGTAGGATGCCGCCATGGGCAGGCTCAGGCTCCCCATCGGCATCCAGACCTTCCGCCAGATCAGGGAGGAAGGGTTCTACTACGCGGACAAGACCGGCTACATCCGCCGCCTTGTGGATGACGACGGTAAGCACTTCTTTCTGTCGCGCCCCCGCCGGTTCGGCAAGAGCCTATTCGTGGATACCGTCAAGGAGTTTTTTGAGGGCAGCGAGCCGCTGTTTCGCGGTCTGGCCGCCCATGATGGATGGGACTGGTCGAAGCGCCACCCGGTCGTGCGCCTCGACTTCAGCAAACGGCAACTTCAAGCGGCCGGGGGTCCTGGAGGAGAGTGCGGCCGTGCAAATCGAGGACGCGGCCAGGAGGGCCGGCGTCGAGGCGCCCGGCGTCAGCCCCTCCGTGCGCTTCCGCCGCCTGCTCGAGCCGCTGAGCGAGCGGGCCGGCCGGCGCGTGGTCGTGCTGGTGGACGAGTACGACAAGCCGATCCTGGACGCGCTGGACGAGCCCGAGATCGCGCGCACCAACCGCGACGACCTGCGCGGGCTGTACGGGACGATCAAGGCGTGCGACGCCCACGTGGAGCTCACCTTCATTACCGGCGTGAGCAAGTTCAGCAAGGTGAGCTTGTTCTCGGACTTGAACAACCTTACCGACCTCACCTTGGACCGGGGCTACTCGGCGATCTGCGGCTACACGGAGGCCGACCTGGACGCGGTGTTCGCGGCCGAGCTGCCGGGCCTGGACCGGGACGAGATCCGCGCCTGGTACAACGGCTACCGCTGGCGCGGCGCGGAGCCGGTCTACAATCCCTACGGCCTGCTCAAGTTGTTCCGCAGCCGCGAATTCGAGGACCACTGGTTCGAGACCGCCACGCCGAGGTTCCTGGTGGAGACGCTGATCCGGCGCGGCTTCACGGCGCCGGACCTGGAGAGCGTGCATGCCGACTCCGCCCTGCTGTCGTCCTTCGACGTGGACCACATCGCCCCGGAGGCACTGCTGTTCCAGACCGGCTACCTGACGATCGTGGACGTGGAGCGGGGTGACGGCCCGCGCCGGTATCGTCTTTGGTATCCCAACCGGGAGGTGAGACGCGGCCTCTCGGGGAGTCTGCTGGAGGCGCTGGCGCCGAACTGGCGGCGTGCAGGGCAGGCCGGGGCGCTGCAGCGGCTGCTGCAGGAGGACGATTGGCCGGGTCTGGAGGCGCTGTTTCGCAGGTTGCTGGCGGGCATCCCGCACGATTGGCACCGCCGAAATGATATCGCCCGCTACGAGGGCTACTGGGCAAGCGTCTTCTACGCGTTCTTCCAGGCGTCCGTAGACGGCGTTTCTGTGGAGGACGCCGTCAGCAGCGGCCGGCTGGACCTCGCCGTGCTGTCCGACCGCAGGGCGTGCGTGTTCGAGTTCAAGGTGGCGGAGCGGGCAGAACCGGGCGCCGCGCTGGCTCAATTGAAGGCGCGGCGGTACGCGGACAAGCACCGGACGCCAGGCCGCACGGTTCATCTGATCGGCGCGGAGGTCAGCGCCGAGCGGCGCGACATCGTGGCGTTCGACGTGGAACGCGCCTGACCGCCAAGGCCGCGTGCTCTACCAGCCGGCGATCGAGGCGGTCGCATCGCACGACACCAGCCTGTACTACCGCAACGGGATCCACTATCTGTTCATCCAGTATCGGAGCCCCGGCCACACCGGACCGGGGTGCGACGGCATGGCGCTGGCCACCTCCGCCGACGGCGTCCATTTCGACGAGGTCGGCCCCATCATCACCAAGAGCGCCGCGACTGATGCCATGGGCGGCATTTCGCGACCGTGGAGAGCCGGCGACCACTACCTGCTCGGCTTCAGCGAGCGGCAGGGCGGCGTTCAGTACATCCAATTCGCCGAGTCCGACGATCTGATCCGGTGGAGAAGGCTCGGAGACGAGCATCGCTTCGGTCCCGACCCGCGCTGGTACGACGATACGCCGGTGGGGCGGTGGGACGACCTGTGGGTCCTGCCGAAGGAGGACGGGCCGGGATTCCTGGGCTACCTCACGGCCAGGCCGTGGAACCGGACCGAGGGCATCCCCTTCGAGTCGTTCGCGCTGGCGGAATCCGACGACGGGGTCCGCTGGCGCGCGCGGCCGCCGGCCGTCATCGACTGGGGGGACTGGCCGCCGATGAGCGTCGGCGAAGTGGCCGGCGTGGAGAAGATCGGCGACCGCTACTACCTCATCCAGCACTACGCCGAGCACATGCTCGGGAACCGGCAGGTGCGCGAGCACCTCGTGCGCGACGAAGGCATGTACGTGTTCGTCGCCGACCGTCCCGAAGGGCCGTTCCGGCCGGACACCGAGAGCTACCGGTTGCCGCCCACCTACAACGTCTTCATGCGGTTCCACGCCGCCGGCGGCGAGACCCTGGTCAATCACAAGTCGGTGGCGCGCTGCGGACGCGGGTCCAGGCACTGGATGCCGCCGCTGAAGAGAGCCGTGGTCAACCCTGACGGGCATCTGCGCCTGGGCTACTGGCCGGGCAACGAAGCGGTGAAGGGCGAGAGGATCGGGATCGACCTGACCCGCTGCGCCGTGGTGGGGGTGCCCACCTATCGCAACGCTGCCGGGCACCGGTGGCGCATGTCGCCCGGCGGGCTGGAAGCGCACGAGCCGGACGGCGGTGGGGTGGCCCTGCTGGCCAACCGGTTCGACCTGGACCGGGGGATCGTCCTGGAAGGCACGATGCGCATCGAGGAGCCGCCGAAGCGGTGGAGCGGCATCGGCCTGTTCTTCGAGGAGGACGCGGAGATCCTCGCGGGCACGGGCATGGTGCTGCAGACGCGCGGCCGGGCCGAGCTGGGCCCCTTCCGGGCCAGCGGCTCCACGAAGGTGGTACCGTATCCGACGTTCAAGCCGGACGACATCGTGAAGGCGACGGTCGAGCCCGGACGAACGTGCCGGTTCCGCGTGCTGGCCCGCCGCGGTCTGGTGGAGCTCTATCACGACGAGCTGCTCATCCAGTGCTACAGCCTGCCGCGCGAGCCCACGGGCAGGATCGGCCTGATCGTGGAGTCGGGCAGCGCCGTCTTCGAGGGGCTGGAAGCCTGGCAGATGAACCTGTAGAAGGAGCGATTCGGTGAAGAGACCCCACATCATCTACATCCTTTCCGACGAACACCGCGGCCAGGCCATGAGCCACGCCGGCGATCCCAACGTGCGAACGCCGTGGATGGATCGGCTGGCCGGCGAGGGGGCGAGCTTCGAACGCGCCTACGCCAACTGCCCGATCTGCACGCCGTCGCGGGGGACGATCTTCTCCGGGCGTCACGCGCACGCCGGACCGGTGGCGGGGTTCTTCGATGTCTTCAAGCCCACGGCGCCGAGCACGGCCACGCTGCTGCGCGAGCTGGGCTACCGGACCGCCTACTTCGGCAAGTGGCATTGCGGCATCGTGCGCAACCAGGTTCCGGCGTCGGTGACCGGGGATACGACGGGGCGCTTCGAGGGGGGATCGCGCAACCGCACGCCCGAGTACTTCCGCGCCGGCTTCGAGGACTGGTACGGGTTCGAGAGCCTGAACCGCCACTTCAACAGCTCGATCTACGAGCTCGACAACGCCGATCCGACCCCTCTGGACGGCTACGAGACCGACGCCCTCACCGACCGTGCGATGGAGTACCTGCGCGGCCATGAAGGCGACCAGCCGCTGTTTCTCGTGCTGTCGGTGACGCCGCCGCACTTCCCGCTGATCGTCCCGGACGAGTGGAAGCGCTTCGATCCCGGCGCGCTTGCGGTGCGGCCGAACTTCACCGACACGCCACAGATGCGCGCGCACCTGGCCGACTACTACGCCATGATCGAGAACCTGGACTGGAACATCGGCCGGCTCATGGAGTGCGTGGGCGGGCTGGCGGGGTTCGAGGACGTGCTGACGGTGTACGTCAGCGATCACGGGGACTACATGGGCTGTCACGGGCTCTACAACCAGAAGGAGCACTGTCACGAAGAGTCGGTCCGGATTCCGGCGATCTTTCACTGGCCGGGACAGATACCCGCGACAGGGCTCAAGGACGGCATGTTCAGCCTGGTCGATCTGATGGGGACGACGCTGGGGCTGATCGGCGCAGGGGTGCCGGGCTGGAGCCAGGGCACGGACTTCTCGCCGGCGCTTCGGGGCGAGCGCTTCGACGCCCCGCGGGACGTGTTCCTGGAGATGGTGGGCAGCCCGCGCTGGGACCTGGGCATGCCGGACTGGCGCGGACTGGTGAGCGACCGCTGGAAGTACGCGTTCAACGAGCACCGGATCGAGTTGCTCTTCGATCTCGAGAACGACCCGTTCGAGCAACACAACCTGGCGGACGCACATCCGGCCGAGCGCGACCGCCAGCGCGCACGCCTGCTGGAGCTGCTGGCCGAGAGCAGGGATCCCTATTGGGACGTGCTCATCGAGCACGGCGTGCAGGCCCCGGTTCCGAAGGACGTCGCGCCGAAGCCGGGCCGCAAGCCATACTGGCTCGGCGAGATGGCGGGCGTACGGGAAGACGCTGGCTGAAGGAGGAACAGCAGATGCAGCCGTTGGCGCAGGACTACGTGGTGGTGGCGGAGTCACCGGACAAGGAGCGGCACTTCGCCGGCTCGCCGGGGATCACCCGGCTGCCGGGCGGGGAGATGGTCGCCTCCTACGAGTGGTTCCAGCCGAAGCCGTTCACGGAGACGTTCCCCAACCAGACCGAGGTGCGGGTGAGCGCGGACGGCGGCAGGACCTGGGAGCTGCGCGGCAAGACCGACATCATCTGGCCGAGCTGCTTCATGCACGCGGGCGCGCTGTACATGATCGGCAACCGGCGCCAGTCGCGGGAGGTGATCATCAGCCGCTCGGAGGACGGCGGCCACACCTGGACGCCGGAGGTCGAGGTGTGCGACCGGCGCAGCCACGGCGCGCCGACGGCGGTGACGTTCCAGGGCGGGCAGGTGTACCGCGCCTTCGAGACCTGCCCGCGGGTCGGCCGCTCGGGAGGCGGGCGCTCCTCCTGGGAGTCGTTCGTGATGGCGGGCGACCTGAGCCGTGACCTGCTCGATCCCGCGGCGTGGCGGGCGTCGCCGATGGAGCGGTTTCCCGGCGCGCCGCAGCCGATGAACACCTTCGCCTATCCGCCGGAGACCGGCACCGAGGACTGCTGGATCGAGGGCAACGTCATCTCCGTGCGCGGCAGGCTGCGCAACCTGCTGCGCCTGCACGTGCTGGGGCGCGCGACCGTCGGCCTGGCGGCCATCTGCGACCTGGAGGACGATGGGCGCACCATGAGCTACGGGTTCAGCCAGTACTGTCCGATGCCGGGCGGGCAGTGCAAGTTCCACGTCGTCCACGACGAGGTCTCCGACCTGTTCTGGACGTGCGTGAACCCCGTCTCCGACACGCTGACGCCCGTGAACGACAAGCTGGCCGAGATCGGCTTCCGCGGGATCGTCGCCAACGAGCGGCGCATCCTGCTGTTGATCTACAGCGCCGACGCGCAGAACTGGTTCCAGGCCGGCTGCGTGGCGATGAGCCGCAAGATGACCGAGTCGTTCAGCTACGCGTCCAACCTGATCGACGGCGACGACCTGGTCGTGCTGTCGCGGACCTCGGTGGGGGGAGCGAGCCAGCACGACACGAACCTGGTCACCTGCCATCGCGTGGGCGGCTTCCGCGACCTGGCGCTCGACCTGAGCCGCGACTTCACCCGCTGAGGACCCAAGGAGCCCCCGCAGGGCGCCGGCTCCTTGGGGGCCCGAACCATTGACCGCTGCCGCTTGAGGTGGTAGCGTCCGGCTCCGAATGGCGTTGTTGAAGGCGGCTCCGGCCACCGCCGCTCGGGCCGACCTCGTGTCGCTCAATCGCCCGTCGATCCTCAAGCAGTACTACCGCCACCGCTATCTGTTCGCCCTGCTGGCAGCCGCGCTCGTCTGGACCATTATCTTCAGGTACGGTCCCATGTACGGGATCATCATCGCCTTCAAGAAGTACCGGCTTTTTGACGGCATCTGGGGCAGCGAGTGGGTCGGCCTTCACTACTTCATACGGCTGTTCAATGGGACCACCGATTTCGACAGGGTGTTCCGCAACACCCTCCTCATCAGCCTGTACCGCATGTTCTGGGGCTTCCCCGCGCCGATCATCCTGGCGCTGCTGTTGAACGAGGTTGCTCAACGCCACTTCAAGCGCGTCGTGCAGACGATCAGTTACCTGCCGCATTTCCTGTCATGGGTGGTCCTCGCCGGCGTCATCGCGGCGATCCTGTCGCCGTCGACGGGGGTCATCAATTCGATCGTCACTCTGCTGGGCGCCGACAAGATTCATTTTCTTGCGGACTCCGACTGGTTCGTGACGGTCCTGATCACCACGGGCGTCTGGCAGCAGGTCGGATGGGGGTCGATCATCTTCCTTGCCGCCATCGCCGGGGTGGACCCGCAGCTTCACGAGTCGGCGATCATCGATGGAGCCGGCAGGCTCAGGCAGGCGTGGAGCATCACGATCCCGTCGATCATGCCCGTGATCGTCATCCTCTTCATCCTGCGGGTAGGGGACATCCTGGAAGCGGGATTCGACCAGATCCTGAATCTCTACAACCCGGCGGTGTATGAGGTGGCCGACATCATCGACACCTACGTCTACCGCGTCGGTCTGGAGGAGCTGAGCTTCAGCCTGGCCGCGGCCGCCGGTCTGTTCAAGAACGTGATCGGCCTGATCCTGGTCGTGATCGTCAATCGTATCGCCAAGGCGGTCGGCGACTACGGGGTCTGGTAGGAAGGCGGCTGGCGTGGCGGTCCGCACTACCGGAGAGAAGGTCTTCGGGCTGTTCAACGGCCTGTTCCTGACTCTGTTCTCGGTCACCATCCTGTTTCCGTTCGTCAACCTGCTGGCGGTGTCCCTGACGCATGGATCGAGCGAGTACCTGAGCAACGTGATGCTCTGGCCGCGCCCCTTCTCCACGAAATCGTATGAGGCGATTCTCGGTGACGGGGACCTCTACTGGGGCTACCTCAACACCATCGTGCGCACCGTGGCCGGCACCTTCGCGACGGTCGTGGTGCTGCTGTGCGCCGCCTATCCGCTGTCGAAGAAGTACCTGCCTCACCGCAACGTCTACACGTCGATCTTCGTCTTCACGCTGTTCTTCTCGGGCGGCCTGATCCCCACCTACATACTGATTCGAAGCCTGGGCCTCATCGACACGCGGCTGGTGTTCATCCTGATCAACCTGGCGCCGGCGTTCTGGCTGCTCATCATGCGCAATTTCCTGATGACCATCCCGACGGAAATCGAGGACTCGGCGCGCATCGACGGCGCCAATGAGATCGTCACGCTGTTCCGTATCATCGCCCCCATGTCCATGGCGGTCATCGCGACCATCGGACTCTGGAGCGCCGTCGGGCACTGGAACGCATGGTTCGACTCACTCATCTACATCAGAGACCAACAGAAGCACGTGCTGCAGATCTGGCTGCGGCGCATCGTGATCACCGCCAGCGACACGCTCACCATCGAGGCGGAGCAGGCGTTCGACGAGGCGGCGCTGCGGCCCGTGCGGCCGGCAACCCTCAACTCGGCGGCGATCTTCGTCGCCATCGCGCCGATTCTCATCGTCTATCCGTTCATTCAGAAATACTTCGTGAAGGGGGTGATAATCGGGTCTCTCAAGGGGTAACATCGCCCCGCCGGCCCCCTGCGGGCCGAACATGGACCGCGCGGCTTGAACGCGAGTGATTCGCCAAGCGCGCGAAGCAAAACACAAGGAAGGATCGAAGAACATGCGCAAAATCGCAATATTGCTGGTCCTGGTGCTGCTCGGCGGGTTCGCCCTCGAGCTGGCGGCCCAGGAGTACACCTACACCAGCGCGGCGACCAACATGCATCGCCGGGACCCGGAACTGAACATGACCAAGCGCTGGCTGGACGAGTACTTCGACGTCCAGTTCGACTGGGTGGTCACCGAGAACCAGTTCGAGAAGCTCAACGTGCTGCTGGCCGCCGGCGAGGTCCCGGACATGATCGCCATGCGGATGAATCCCGTGCAGTTGGCGACCTACGCCGATCAGGGCGTCCTGGCCGAGCTGTCGGTGGACACCATCCGCGAGGTGATGCCGGAGTACTACGCTCACGTCGCGTCGTTCGGCGACCCGCGGGTATGGAAGTACGGCGAGATCGACGGCAAGCACATGGGCCTGCCGATCATCAGCCCGTGGAACATTTACCGGCGCGGCATCGCCTGGAACGCGCAGTGGCTCCACAACGTCGGCATCGACAAGGTTCCGGAGACGCTGGACGAGTTCGAGGAGGCGTACCTCAAGTTCCGCAACGACGACCCCAACCAGAGCGGCGCGAAGGACACCTACGCGTTCACCGCCCCCGGTGACCAGGAGACCGCCCCTGCCGGCTTCTTCCAGGAGATCTTCGGCGCCCACGGGACGTTCGCGTTCCAGTGGATCGAGAAGGACGGCAAGCTGCAGTACGGCTTCACCGATCCCGGCACCAAGGAGGCGCTGGCGCTGCTGGCCGACTGGTATGCCAACGAGGTCATCGATCCGGAGTGGGTCACGGAGATCGGGCGCAAGGACGGCGCCAACGACATCTCGTGGAAGTTCGCCAACGAGAAGATCGGCTACGTCTCCTCGCTCGGCTCCGACGACTCCGAGTGGGACGGCGGCGGCCACCTGAACCGCAAGTGGCATCTGGCCCATCCCGAGCACCGCGCCTACATCTACGACGATCCCGACTGCTGGCCGGACGACTGCGCCGGCAAGGGGCACTACAGCATCATCGCCTTCACGGAGATCGATCCTGCCGCCCACGCGTCGGTGACCGACTACCATCCGTACGTGGCTGGCGAGCCGCCGATCGGACCGCGCGGCGACGCGGGCATGTCGATACGCGGCCTGCAGCCGTTGTACGTCACGTTCGGACGGCAACTCGAGCGGGACGAGGACAAGCTCCATCGCCTGCTGCAGGTGTTGAACGCCATGGCCACCGACCGCGCGCTGTACTATGCGGCGGCGCTCGGCTGTTTCGTCGGCGACACGACGAAGGTGTGCGAAGAAGCGACGCCGTGGGAATGGGTGCCGTTTGACGGCTCCGAGTACGGCGACCGATTCGCTCAGACCGAGGAGTGGCTGGCCGACCCGCGCCGCCAGGGCGAGCTGGGCCAGAACCTGGCCGGCGGTTTCTCGACCAACCCGTTCTGGGTCTACGCGCCGTGGTACAACGTGAGCCGCGGGGCGAGCGGCGTGCAGCGGCAGACGCTGTACGACACCATCGCCAGCCAGAACACCGTGGAGCAGCCGCTGAAGGTGGCGCTGCCCTCACAGGCCGAGTACGCGGACGTCGACAAGGTGCTCAAGGAGTTCTTCTACAAGGTCGTCCTGGGCACGCAGAGCGTCGACGACTACGACGACGTGGTCGCGCAGTGGCGCCGCAACGGCGGCGACATCCTGACCCAGGAAGCCAACGCGTGGTTCGACACCGTCAAGTAGACCGGTCAGGCATATAGCCTGATCAGACCTCGAACGAGGTCGACGAGAGCCGGGCCGGCGATCTGCTGGCCCGGCTCTCTTCATATCTGCGCCCCGGCAGGGAACGGGCATTCGCGATAGACTGCCGTCATGAGCAATGACAAACCCCTGCGCGTGGCACTGATCGGCGCCGGCAACCGGGCCAGCACCGTCTACGCGCCGATTCTCCCCCACCTCGGCGAGTGGCTGGACCTGGTCGCGGTGTGCGACCCCGTGGCCGAGCACTCCGACGCGCTGGCCGCGCAGCTTGGCGCGCGGCCGTTCTACTCCATCCACGAGCTGGTGGACTCGCAGGTGGCCGAGGCGGCGCTGGTGGTCACGCCGGTGCCCTCGCATCACTCCATCTCGTCCTTTCTGTCCGCGAACGGCATCCACCACGACGTGGAGACCTCCATGGCCGCGACCCTCCAGCAAGGCCGGGAGATGTCCGAGCGCGCCAGGGCCGGCAACGTCGTCCTGCGCATCGGCGAGAACTTCTGGCGCTTTCCGATCGACCGGATCGGCAAGGCGGTGGCCGCATCGGGAGCGATCGGCGAGGTGCGGCGCGTGCTGTGCATGTACGACCACACCGGCTACCACAACAACTCGCGCTGGATCGTCTTCTACGAGTCGCACCCGCTGACGGCGCGCACGATCAGCCACGCGATGCCGGTGGCTCCCTACAACTCGATGCCGCACCGCCACCACGTCGACGAGCGGTTCCACTGCAACTTCTTCACGTTCCCCGGGGACCGCCTGGTCGTCGACCTGGCGGGCAACGTCAAGGGCAACCTGGGCCGGCACCCGCGGCCGGGCTATACGGAGCTCGCCGGGGCGCGCGGCACGGTCGTGCAGACGCCGGCCGAAAACTGGACCGGCGTCGCCGAGGTGCGCATCTGCAGCGACGAGTCGCTCGCCGCGGGCGGCAAGGCGGACATCGTCTGTCCGGTCGTCCATGAGGAGGCCGACGCCGTCTGGACCCGCTCCACGGTCGCACTCGAGGGCCGGGAAATCGAGTACGTCAACCCGTATCGCGTCCCCACCCGCACCGGCCGCCCGTACTACGGCGCCGCGGTGGCCGGCCACATCGTCGACTTCGTGCTGGCCGTGCACCGGCACAACGGCTCGCAGGAGGCGGCCGCGGAGTTGGCCAGCCGGGGCTGGGAGTACACCGACCGCGATGCGCTGGCGGCGATGGAGATGTCCCAGGCCTGCGACGAGTCCGAGCTGCGCGGCGGCGAGGAGCTGGCCCTGCCGCTCGCGGACGACCTGGAGCTCCGCTCCGAGGAGGAGCAGCTCGCCTTGCTGCGCAAGGAGTTCGGGTGCGATCCGATGGACGTCGACGCGATGCTCGCGGTGAGCTACGCGCGCCCGTGAGCGAGCGGCTCGCCGGCCATGTCGACGTCGGCCATGTCGACGTCGCCGGCGACGACCGGATCGACGCGATCGCCGCCCGCGACGACATCGTCGTGGTGAACGCCGTCGAGGCGGAGACGCTCGACGGCTGGCAGATCAACGTCGGCCAGAAGGCCATGCCGTTCCGGGTCGGCTACGGGGTCTACCGCACGCCGTCGGTGGCTGAATCAGGCATGCCGGCGGTGCTGCGCCACCGCTTCTGGCTGCCCCCGGAGAAGGAGCAGGTGTGCGGCCGCAAGTACATCGGGCTGCTGCTGTACGCCTCGGAGCGCGATGACTACCGCTATACCCTGCGCGCCGGCGCGGAGCTCCTGGGCACGGTGCGGCCGGAGCGCCTGGACAACCGCCGGCACCTGATCGTCGCGGAGCGGCCGATCGAGATCCTGGGGGCCGGCGTGCCGTTCACGGTCCGCGCGGAGGGCACCGGCCCCTGCTACCTGGAGAAACTGCTGTTTCTCACCGAGCTCCCGAAGGCGTCGTCGTTCGCGCCGCGTCTGGACCGACTGAGCACGCGTGTGACCGGCCCCGGAACGGTCGAGCTGCACGGCATCGCCTCCGAGCCGGTGGCGGTAACCGCGACGGCGATCCCGTTGGACGGTGCCGGCGCCACGGTCACCGCTACCAGCGGCGACCCGTATCCGCTGCTGGCGGTGACGCTCCGGGGGCTGACTCCCGGCCGGCCCTATCGGATCGACGTGCAGGCCCGCGAGCCCGGCGGCGAGGTCACCCGCGCAACGGTCGACCTGCCGGCAGACGCTCCGGCGCCCGGGGCGGACGCGGCCGAGCTGCGGATCCCGATCGAGGTGGTCGACTGCGGGCGCGAGGACAGCACCGGCGCGGCGCGGCGCGGGTCCGCGGCGACGGAAATGCCGCTGACCTTCGCCCTGCCACTGCCGCGCGGCGCGCTGCGGCAGCCGGCGGCGCGGGTGAACTTTGCCGCGTGCGCCGCGGACCCGGACGGCGAGGAGGCGCAGGTGCGCGTGCACGCGCGATGGCCCGACGGCAGCGCCCGCTGGGCGCTGCTGGATGCCGTATCCCCGGGTGGCGCCCTGCCGGCCAGAGGCATGGTCAGGCTCAATGGTGCCGACGCCGCGGCCTCGGCCGGCGCAAGCGACCTGACCTGGAGCCAGGAGGACGGCGTGGTAACCGCGGGCAACGGTCACGTGCGGGTGACCGTGCGGCGTGGCGGCGCCCTGTTCGAGCGGATCGAGGTGGTCCGGGACGGGGAGTGGACGACCATCTGCCGCGGCGGCGGCCTGCAGGGAGCGCTGGGAAGCGGAGTGCCGCTGACCTCCGGGCCGGTCGCGGAGGTGCGCATCGAGGAAGCGGGGCCGCGCCGGCTGGCGATCCGCGCCGAGGTGCCGGTCGCCGACCCGGACGGCGTCGCGCACCTGCGTGCCTCGGTGCTGGCGCAGCTCCATGCCGGCCAGCCGTTCCTGACGCTCACGCAGCGGCTGGTGGTGGTCACTCCGCTTGCCGGCGCGGCCATGCACGGCGACCTGAGCCACCTTGACGAGTCCGGTCCGGACGGCAGCCGATGTCGACGGGGCCGAGCACGAACGGGCGTCGCTGGTGCGCGTGCGCTCGCTGGAGCTGCGGCTGCCGTGGCAGCCGATCCGGGTGGCGGGCATGCCCGGCGGCACCACCGCTGCGCCGGCGCCCGGCGCGCCCGTGCGGGTGGTTCACGAGCACGACCGCGCGTACCTCGTGGAGGCTGAGGGCCGGTCCCGCACCGTCGACGGCCACGCATCGGGCCGCCTCGCCATCGAAAGCGACGCCGGCCCGTGCCTGCTGGCGGTCCGCGACTTCTGGGAGCGCTACCCGAAGGCCGTGCGCTGCGACGCCGACACGCTCGCCGTCGAGCTGCTGCCGGCGCTGGGCGAGCAGGTCGAGCTGCCCGACTTCGAGCGCGAGTGGCACCGCCTCTACTTCTGGCTCGACCGGCCGTCCGGCTGCTACCGGCTCAAGGTGGGAAGCGCGCTCGCCACGGAGCTGATGCTGTGCTTCGCGGCCGACGGCGAGCGGCAGACCGCGGCGGCCGACTGGTTTCAGGGCCACCTGGCGGTGCGTCCCGACTTCGACTACCTGGGGAGCACCGGCGTCCTGGAGCCGCTGGCCGCCAAGCACGACTCGCCCCATCCGCCCTACGAACGCATGGTCGACCGGGCGCTCGCCGAGTGGCTGGAGCACCGCTCCAGCCGCCACGAGGTCGGCTTCATGAACTACGGCGACACCTTCAAGGGCTCGCCCGAGGCCGGCGGCTTCTGGGAGAACAACGAGTACGACGCCGCCTGGTGCCACCTGGTCGAGTTCCTGCGCGGCGGCGATCCGCGCTGGCTGCCCCTGGGGTGCGAGGCGGCGCGTCACATGCTCGACATCGACACCTGCAACCACTCCCGCGACCCGTCGCAGGTCGGCGCCCAGGTCATGCACATGGCCGGCCACGTCGGCGGCTACCTGCCGCCGTACTTCCGCAACAAGATGGCCGGCTCCACGACCGTCCCGTCGCACATGTGGGTGCAGGGGCCGGCGCTCCATTTCCTGCTCACCGGCGACCCGTTCGCCCGCGAGGTCCTGGAGCACACCGCGCGCTGGATGACCGCCAACCTGCGCTGGTTCTCGCTCGACAACGCCCGCGAGTGCGGCTGGCAGCTCACCCACCTGTGCGCCCTGGACCGGCTGGGCGACGATCCCCGCTACCTCAACGCGGCGGCCGTCATCGTCGAGCACGTGCTGGCCGCGCAGAGCCCCGGCGGCGGCTGGCAGCGGGTCCTCACCGCCAGCCACGGCGGCCGCGGGCTGCCGCGCCCGCTCGGCGAGGCCGGCTTCATGGTGGGGGTACTGCTGTCGGCGCTGCGCCGCTATCATGACCTGACGGGCGATCAGAGAGTGGCGGAGGCGATCACGGGCGGAGTGCGCTGGCTGGTGGCGCACACCTACGACCGCGGGGCCGGGCACTTCCGCTACACGTCGTGCCCGGAGGCCGGCGGCGACCCCTCGCCCGAGTGGTCGATACAGGTGCTGGAAGGGCTGGCCGACGGCAACCGCATCGCCCCCGGCGCCGAGGTCGCGGCCATCCTGCGCCGCAACCTGGCCGACATCGGGCTGACCGGCGAGGAGCTGATCGGCCGCCCGCGGGTCGGCAAGGCGCTCACCCAGGAGGCGCGCTACATCCCGACGCTGCTGCAGGCGCTGAACGACGGCGCGGTGGAAGGCCCGAGCTGAGCATGGCCAGCCAGCCGACCGGCGACACCCACGCGGCGCGGGCGCCCACCGGGCTGCGTGCCCGGATTCCTGTGCTGATCAGGCGGGTGCGCAGGGACCCGGCGCTGTACGCGATGCTGGCGGTGCCGGTCGCGTACTTCCTGATCTTCCACTACCAGCCGATGTACGGGGTGTTGATCGCGTTCAAGGACTACAAGATCAACGCGGGCATCCTGGGCAGCCGATGGACGGACGACTTCGGCTTCTACCACTTCATACGCTTCTTCTCCTCCAACGCCGCTTTCCGCCTCATCAACAACACGTTCCAGCTCTCCTTCTGGTCGATCGTGTGGGGCTTCCCGGCGCCGATCATCCTGGCCCTGCTGCTGCACGAATGCCGCCTGCCGCGCTTCAAGAAGACGGTGCAGACGGTCACCTACCTCCCGCACTTCATCTCCATCGTCGCCATCGTCGGCATCCTCCACCTGCTGCTGTCGCCGCGCGACGGATCGATCAATCACATCCTCGCCCTGATCGGCCTGGAGCGGGTCTACTTCATGGCCGACTCGAGCTGGTTCCGCCCGGTCTACGTCATCTCCGGCATCTGGCAGGACGTGGGCTTCGGGGCCATCATCTACCTGGCCGCGCTCAGCCGCGCCAGCACCGAGCTCTACGAGGCGGCCACCGTCGACGGCGCCAGCCGCCTGCAGCGCATCTGGCACGTGTCGGTGCCCAGCCTGGCGGCGGTGGCGATCATCCTGCTGATCCTGCGTACCGGGAGCATCCTGTCGGTGGGATTCGAGAAGGTGTTCCTGATGCAGAACGACCTGAACATCCGGGTCTCCGACGTGATCCAGACCTACGTGTACCGGGTCGGGCTGCGCGGACGGGAGTACTCCTACGCGACGGCGGTGGGGCTGTTCCAGGCGGTGGTCGGCCTGATCCTGCTGGTGGCCGTCAACAAGGTCAGCTCCAAGGTGTCGGAGACGTCCCTGTGGTAAGAACACGGTGGTAGGCGTACGCCGGGTCGAGGGGTTCGACCTGGTGGTGGTCGCGGTGCTGCTCCTGGTGGGCGCCGCGACCCTGTACCCGGTCGTCAACGTCTTCTCCATTTCCCTGAGCCACCCGAACGAGGTGGCGCGGGGCATCACCTGGCTGCCGCGCCACCTCGACCTGAGCGCCTACGAGTTCATCCTCGAACACCCGATGATCGGTGTCGGCTACCGCAACTCCCTGATCTACGTGACGATCGGGACGGCCATCAACCTGGCAATGACCTGCCTGTGCGCCTACCCGCTGTCCAAGAAGGGCCTGGTGGGGCGCAAGTTCGTGATGCTCCTGATCGTGTTCACGATGTTCTTCTCCGGTGGCCTGATTCCCACCTACCTGCTGGTGCGGGCGCTGGGGATGGTCAACACCATGTGGGCGCTGCTCATCCCGGGCGCGATCGCGGCCTACAACATGATCATCCTGCGCACCTTCTTCCAGTCGATCCCCGAGGACCTGGAGGAGTCGGCATTCCTGGACGGAGCCGGACGGTGGCGGATCCTGGCCAGCATCATCCTGCCCCTCTCCAAGGCGGGCCTGGCAGCGATCGGCCTGTTCTACGCCCTGGGCCACTGGAACAGCTACTTCAACGCGCTGATCTACCTCAACGACGCGGAGAAGTATCCGCTGACGATGATCGTGCGGGAGATCGTGCTGCAGGAGGTGGTGCTCAAGCGCCAGGAGCTCGCCGGCGACGTGTTCGACGCGGAGCGGGAGATGAAGTTCGCCGCCTACACGCAGAATTTCCGGTACGCGACGGTGTTCGTGTCGATAATACCCATGTTGATCATCTATCCGTTCCTGCAACGGTACTTCGTACAGGGCCTGATGATCGGATCACTCAAGGAATGACGGCGCCGCGGCCGCCTCATCGTGGCCAGCCCTTTGTCAAAGGGAGGCGCAACACCACGCTTCACCCGCAGCGGGTGAGGCAGAGGAAGGCAGGATGAAGAAACTGATTCTCATCCCAACGATACTCGCGCTGGTCGCAGCGGGAGCCTATGCAACCGGTGAGGAGGAGGGTGCCGCGGCAGCGCCGACGCTGGTCTACTGGACGGACAACCCCAACCTGACCTCGGACGCGGCGATCTACGCCATCGTCCTGGAGGAGGCGCAGGTGCAGCTCGACGTCACCGGGATTCCGGAGGAGTCCTACGGCGACAAGCTGCAGCTCGCGGCCGCCGCGGACGACATGCCCGACGTCATGGGCCGGATCATCGACTCCACCGTGCGCCCGCTGGGCTACGACGGGTTCCTGATGCCGCTTCGCGACATCACCATGGAGAAGGTCCCCAACCTGTGGCAGGCCATCGAGAGCCGCGGCCTGAACACCGCCGCGCATTCCGGTCTGTTCGGCGACGGCACGGGCGAGTTCTGGATGGCGCCGCGCTTCGGCTACAACGGCATCTGCAACGCCGCCAGCTATCGCGTGGACCTGCTGGAGGCCGTCGGCATGGAGCCGCCGACCACCACGGCCGAGTTGCGGGACGTGACCATGGCGATCAAGGCGGAGTTCCCGGAGATGATCACGATCATGACCCGCGCGCAGTGGGCCACCCTGATGTGGTTCCGGGAGATGTTCGGCGTGAAGTTCGCGCCCATGGGCACGGTCGAGGAGGCCACCGATGCCTACCGCGACATGCTCCGCTTTCTGGCCGATCTCTACGTGAACGGGCTGATCGACCAGGAGTGGATCACCGGCACCGAGGAGCAGCTCAAGCAGGCATACAACGCCGGCCGGGTGGCGTTCGAGTACGGCTTCGGCGCGTTCTCCATGCCGGGGCGCATCGGCGCGTTCATGGCCGAGAACGGCATCACCGCCGAGGACCACGCCGCCTCCAACGAGTCGGAAGCAGCCGCCAAGGCGTATGCGGCGCGCTACCACGAGGTCATCGGCTTCCTGGATCCGATCACGGTCCAGCCTGGTGACAAGGTGGTCCCCGCGTGCATCACCAACACCCGCGGCGGCTTCGAGGACTCGGGCCTGTCGGTGAGCACCACCGTGGCGGACGTCGACGCCGCCATGCGGCTGCTCAACTGGGTGTACCAGACGGACGCCAGCGGCCACCATACCGGCGGCTGGGGCAAGCAGGGCGTCGGCTGGGACTTCGATGCCGACGGCGTCGGCCGCGCGCTGCCGACCAAGGACCCCGACTTCATCGGCGAGGCCGCATTCCGGATGATGCCGGACGTCGGCCGCGTATCGTCCAACGCCCTCTACCACACGCTGGCGGCCATGGATCGCCGCGTGGGGGACCGCGCCTTCCTGGAGACCCGCGACGTGATCGCGTTCGCGGACGACCGCGACCGCCAGCGCCACAACGACCTGCGCGCGCAGGTCGGGCCGGTCATCAGCGAGTGGCTGGGCAAGTTCGCGACCGGCCAGGCCGACGTGGACTCCCAGTGGGATGAGTACCTCGCCGACCTGAAGAAGGCCGGGCTCGACGAGTACCAGCAACTCAAGATGGACAACCTGGTCGAGGGTGTCCCGCACCTGCAGCCGCTGTCGCAGTTCCTGAACTGACCAGAACGACTGCAGTTCCAGCGGCTCCGGATCCCGTGAGGGTCCGGAGCCGCTCCTCATTGGGCTATGATGGCGGCCAGCCCTTTGTCAAAGGGCGGCGCAACATCACGCTTCACCCCCGAGAGGGCGAGGCAGAGGAAGGAAGGATGAAGAGACTGATTCTCATCCCCACGTTGCTCGCGCTGGTCTCAGCGGGAGCCTTCGCGACCGGCGAGGAAGAGGGTGCCGCGGCAGCGCCGACGCTGGTCTACTGGACGGACAACCCGAACCTGACCTCCGATTCACCGGTCTACGCCATCGTCCTGGAGGAGGCGCAGGTCCAGCTCGACGTCACCGGGATTCCGGAGGAGTCCTACGGCGACAAGCTGCAGCTCGCGGCCGCCGCGGACGACATGCCCGACATGATGGGACGGATCATCGACTCGACCGTGCGGCCGCTGGGCTACGACGGGTTCCTGATGCCGCTCCGCGACGTCACCATGGAGAAGGCGCCCAACATGTGGCAGGCCATCGCGGACCGCGGCCTCGACATCGCCGCGCACTCCGGCCTGTTCGGCGACGGAACGGGCGAGTTCTGGATGGCGCCGAACTTCGCCTACAACGGCATCTGCAACGCCGCCACCTATCGCGTGGACGTGCTGGAGGCCGTCGGCATCGATCCGCCGACCACCACCGAAGAGCTGCGCGAGGTCACCATGGCGGTCAAGGCGGAGTTTC
Source organism: Spirochaetia bacterium (assembly GCA_964291595.2). Classification (GTDB taxonomy): domain Bacteria; phylum Spirochaetota; class Spirochaetia; order SZUA-6; family Bin103; genus CATQHW01. The sequence goes on from OZ219914.1 coordinate 1,086,445, forward strand.
CGGACATGATCCCGATCATGACCCGCGCGCAGTGGGCCACCCTGATGTGGTTCCGGGAGATGTTCGGCGTCAAGTTCGCGCCCATGGGTGCGGTCGAGGAGGCCACCGACAACTACCGCGACATGCTCCGGTATCTGGCCGGACTCTACCGGGACGGGCTGATCGACCAGGAATGGATCACCGGCACCGAGGAGCAGCTCAAGCAGGCGTACAACGCCGGCCGGGTGACGTTCGAGTACGGCTTCGGCGCGTTCTCCATGCCGGGGCGCAAGGGCGCGTTCATGGCCGAGCACGGTATCACCGCCGCGGATCACGAAGCCTCCAACACGTCCGAAGCGGCCGCCAAGGCGTATGCGGCGCGCTACCATGAGGTCATCGGCTTCCTGGATCCGATCACGGTCAATCCCGGCGACAACGTGGTCCCGGCGTGCATCACCAACACCCGCGGTGGCTTCTCGGACAGCGGTCTGTCGGTGAGCACCACCGTGGCGGACGAGGACGCCGCCATGCGGCTGCTCAACTGGATCTACCAGACGGACGCCAGCGGCCACCATACCGGCGGCTGGGGCAAGCAGGGAGTCGGCTGGGACTTCGATGCCGACGGCTTCGGCCGCGCGCTGCCGACCAAGGATCCCGGCTTCATCGGCGAAGCCGCATTCCGCATGATGTCGGACGTCGGCCGCCTGTCGTCCAACGCCCTGTATCACACGCTGAGGGACATGGATCGACGCGTGGGGGACCGCGCATTCCTGGAAACCCGCGACGTGATCGCGTTCGCGGATGACCGCGACCGCCAGCGCCACAACGACCTGCGCGCGCAGGTCGGGTCGGTCATCAGCGAATGGCTGGGCAAGTTCGCGACCGGGCAGGCCGACGTGGACTCCCAGTGGGATGAATACCTCGCCGAGCTGAACAAGGCCGGGCTCGAGGAGTATCAGCAGCTCAAGATGGACAACCTGGTCGAGGGTGTCCCGCACCTGCAGCCGCTGTCGCAGTTCCTGAACTGACGAGACCGATTGCAGTTCCAGCGGCTCCGGATCCCGTGAGGGGTCCGGAGCCGCTCTTCATTGGGCTATGATGGGCGGTGGAGAGCGCACATGGCCCTGATGACCAAGACCTGGACGCTGGCCGAGTACCATCAGGTGGTCGACACGGGCGTCCTGGATGGTCAGCCCGTGGAGTTGCTCGGCGGGGAGATCGTGGTCATGTCGCCCGAAGGTGAACCTCACGCATCCATCAGTACCGACGCCGGGGAGTACTTGCTGCTGCTGTTGGGTGAACGTGCCCAGGTGCGGCAGGCCAAGCCGATCACGCTTGTTGCCGTCGACTCCGAGCCGGAACCGGACCTGGCGATCGTGGAGCGGTTGGGGCGCGCGTATCGCGACCATCACCCGTATCCGGAGAACGTGCTGTGGCTCATCGAGTACGCCAACACGAGCCTGAGCAGGGACCTCGACGAGAAGAAGCGGCTGTATGCCGAGGCGGGCATTCCGGAGTATTGGGTCGTGAATCTCAGGGACACGACCGTGCTGGTGTTTCGCGACCCGGGCGCGGGGACGTACCGAAGCGAGCAGACGCTGGACAGCGGCGTCATTCACCCGCTGGCGCTTCCCGGCGTCGCCGTTTCCGTAGACCGGTTGCTGTAGCCTCGCGGTTCGGGAGGCACGCTTCCCGCTCAGATCAGGCCGCCGCCGCCGTCCACGGTGATGGCGGAGCCGGTGATCATCTCCGCGGCGTCGGAGGCGAGGAAGGCGAACGCTTCGGCGATCTCCTCCGGCCGGGGGAGGCGTCCCCACGGAGTCCCTCGGACGCGGGCCTCGTAGTTGGCCGGGTTCTCGATCGAGGTCGACCAGTCGTTGGGACTGTGCTCGGCAGAGCCGCGGATGAACGGCGTGTCGACGTGGCCGGGGTTCACCTGGCAGCAGCGGATTCCCTCGCTCGCGTAGGAGCCAGCGGTGGCCGCGGTGAGGGCGCTGACCCCGACCTTGCTGCAGGCGTAGGCGGGAGCGCCGCCGCCGGCACGCAGCGACGCCAGCGAGCCCACGCTGATGATGCAGCCGCCCCCGGCCCGGCGCATGGCCGGCACCACCGCCTTGATGCCGATGAAGATGCCGGTCAGGTTCAGCTCCAGGATGCGCCGGAACTGCGCCACGGTCATGTCGTCGTAGCTCACCCGGTGGTTGCCGCCGGCCAGGTAGCACATGGTGGTCAGGCTCCCGAAGCGGGACTCCACCTGCTCCACGGCCGCCTGCCACGCATCCGGTTCCGTGACGTCCAGCGGCACCGGCATCGCCTCCGAGCCGGCAGCCGTGATCTCCGAGGCCACCGCCTCGGCTGCCTCGATCCGGTAGTCCGCCACCGCCACCCGTGCCCCGTCCGCCGCGAACCGCCGCGCCACCGCCGAGCCCATGCCGCCCGCCCCGCCGGCGACCAGCGCCACCCGGCCATCCAGCCGCCGGTGGCTGCGCTGCCCTTTGCTCTGTTCCCGTGCCATCGACACCTCCATGCGGCCCTTCTGCCGGGTGAGTGACTCCCATCGGCTCCGGCGCGCGGTGTTCACCCCGTTTGACAGTTCTCTGAACGCGCGCCTACGATCCCGGAATCACATCCGAGCCGTCAACACGGAGGGTCGACGATGAAAAAGGTAACGGCAATAGCAATCGCAATGCTCATTTCCGTCGCTACTCTATGGGCCGCGGGCGACGAAGAGGCGCACACGGATACCGCCGCACGGGCGATCGGTGGCGATCCCTTTGCACCGTTCGACGAAACCGTAACCTTCAGGTTGGGTGTCCACCGATGGGCGAACGCTCCCGAGGGAATGACCATCGAGGACAATCCCTTCGTCGATTACGTAAGCGACAAGCTGAACGTCGATTTGGAGGTTCTCTGGGAGGTCGACCCGGGCGGCTTCGAAGACAAGATCTCCCTGGCCATGGTAAGCGGAGACCTTCCCGACGCGTTCATGGTGAGCGAGCAGATGCTGCTCTCGCTCGTCGAGGCGGACCTGATCACGGATCTCACCGAATACTATGACAAGCTGGTCTCGCCGTACATCAAGGGCATTCACGCCTCCTACGGAGATCGGCTGCTCGATACCGTGATGTTCGACGGACGGATGATGGCCATACCCGGAACGAATCTCGGCGGCGCACAGCAGATGCTGTGGATCCGGATGGATTGGCTCGACAAGCTCGGCCTGGAGCCCCCGGAGACACTCGATGAGGTCATCGAGATCGCCAGGGCATTCGTGCAGGACGATCCCGATGGAAACGGTGTCGACGATACGGTGGGCTTCACGATCGAGCCCAAGGTCGCGATGCGGTACAACAGCCTTCACGGGCTCGATCCGGTGTTCGCAGCGTTCGGTGCCTTCCCGCGTCTCTGGATCCGGGATGAGGCGGGCAACATCGTGTACGGCACGATAACCCAGGAGACGAAGGAGGCACTGGGATTCGTCCGCCAGATGTATCAGGATGGGCTGATCGACAAGGAATTCGTCACGAGGGTGGGCAGTGGTGACGACGCCAACTCCGTCATCGCGGGCGGGAAAGCCGGAATGATGTTCGGTCCCTGGTGGTCACCCTACTGGCCGCTCAACCTCTCCGTGGAAAACGACCGCAGCGCCATCTGGAAGCCGTTCGTCGCACCGGTGAACGATGCCGGCGAGTTCTGGGCCTACAATCAGAATCCCAACAACGGCAACCTCGTGGTCCGCAAGGGCTATGAGTACCCGGATGCCATCATCAAGGTGCTCAACGTCGAAACGGAGGCGCGGTTCGCGTCGCTTGCCCACGAGATCGAGGAGCTCGTGCAGGAGAACCAGGGAACGATGGGCTGGTGGTCGATGCCCCTGCAGCTCGACTACGAGGACATCGTCTACCGGACGTACGAACGGCTCGACGAGGCACTGCGGACCGGCAACGCCGATTCGCTCAAGGTCTTCGACAAGCTCATGTACGATGCCATCGTCGCGGACAGGGCGAATCCGCGGCAGGACACCTCGACCTGGGCCGAAGCGACCGCACGGTATGACGGCCAGTCGCTGACCTACGGCGACAACATCCTCCGAAGGGAGGTCGCCTTCTTCGGGATCACGCCGACGATGGAGCAGCGGTGGGCATCCCTGGAGAAGATCGAGGACGAGATGATGCTCCGAATCATCACCGGCGAAGCCGACATCGACGCCTTCGACGAGTTCGTCGCGCAGTGGAAGAGCATCGGCGGAGACCAGATAACGGAGGAGGTCGTCGCAGCGGTCAACCGTTAGTCCCGGTGTGAACGAGCCGGCGCGCAATCGGCGCAGGGCTTTCGCTCCGTCTCTCGGTCGGGCTCACCGATGAGAGCCAAGCACAGCAATCTCGATTACCACCTGATGCTCCTGCCGGGGACGCTGCTCCTCCTGGTGTTCTCGGTGGTGCCGATGTTCGGCATCGTCATCGCGTTCCAGAAGTTCGTGCCGGCGAAGGGGTTCTTCGGATCGCGATGGGTCGGACTCGACAACATCCTGTTCATGTTCCAGATCCCGGACAGCAGGCAGGTGTTCGTCAACACTGTCGTCATCGCGGTCGCGAAGATCGTCGTCAACCTCGTCATACCGCTCGTAGCGGCGCTGCTGCTGAATGAGGTCAGGCTGCGCTGGTACAAGCGGGCCGTGCAGACCGTCATCTACCTTCCGCACTTTCTCTCCTGGGTCGTGTTCGCGGCGATGATCGGCAACACGTTCTCGTACGACGGATTCGTCAACAACGTTCTGCGGTTATTCGACGTAGAACCGATACTGTTTCTGTCGAGCAATGTCTGGTTCAGGCCGGTCATCGTGTTCACCGACGCGTGGAAGTCCTTCGGATTCGGCACGGTGATCTACCTGGGCGCGCTGACCGCAATCGATCCGGCCCTCTACGAATCGGCCTCGATCGACGGCGCGAAGCGGTTCCAGCAGTTGCTGTTCATTACCTTGCCGGGAGTCGTGGCGACCGTGATCCTCATGATGACGCTCAGCCTGGGGAACATTCTCAACGCGGGATTCGAGCAGATCCTGAACCTGTACAACCCGCTGGTGTACTCCACCGGGGACATCATCGACACGTACGTCTATCGCGTGGGCCTGGTGGGCAGGCAATACGGTATCGGTACCGCTGTCGGGCTGCTCAAGTCCGTCGTCAGCTTCTTTCTGATCTGGCTGTCGTACGGGCTGGCCTCCCGATACGCGAACTATCGCATCTTCTGATCCGGGCCGGTTGCAATGGCGGTCATATCGTCGACTCGGACCGACAAGGCAGCGGACGCGATGATCGTCGTGCTCGTGGGAGGGTTGGGCATTCTGTGCCTGATTCCGATCTTGAACTCGCTGGCGCTGTCGCTGAGCGACAAGGCGATCGTGGAGGCTGGGTCCGTGTTTCTCGTGCCGCGCAAGATCAACCTGACGTCGTACGACATCATCCTCGAGGACCGGCAGTTCTTTCGGTCGTTCCTGATCTCGATAGAGCGGGTGGTGCTGGGGGGGATCATCAACTTCGTGGTCACGCTGCTCATGGCATACCCGCTTTCGAAGGACAGGTCGGTCTTTCGGGCGCGCGAGGTGTACCTCTACCTGCTGCTCGTGACGATGCTGTTCAGCGGCGGGTTGATTCCCATCTACATGGTCGTGAACGCGGTCGGAATCATGGACACGATCTGGGCTCTGGTGCTGCCGGGGGCCGTGCCGGTGTTCAACGTGATCATCATGATGAACTTCTTCAGGCAGGTGCCGAAGGAGCTCGAGGAGGCGGCGACGGTCGATGGGGCGCGGCACGCCACGATTCTGGTGAAGGTCTACTTGCCGTTGTCGGTGCCGTCGGTCGCGACGGTCACCTTGTTCTCGATGGTGGCGCATTGGAACGCGTTCTTCGACGGCCTGATCTACATGAACTCGCCGCGGGACTATCCGCTGCAGACCTACATTCAGACGCTCGTGCTCGGGCAGCACGATTTCACCAGGCTCACGGTGGAAGAGATCAAGCGGATCTCGCAGACTTCGTCGAAGACGCTGAACAACGCCAAGATCATCGTGTCGATGATTCCCATGGTGATGGTGTATCCCTTTCTGCAGCGGTACTTCGTCAAGGGGCTGGTGCTGGGTTCGGTGAAGGGATGACGGTACCCGGTGGTGCCTGACGTGGGCGGAGACGCCGCCGAGGGGGAAGGTTCGGTCACCGTGATCCCGGTGCCCGCGCGCGTGGCCGGGTGCCGGGACTTCTGGATGAGCCTGGGCGGCACCTGGAACTTCACCAGCGATGCGCCCGAGGAGCTGTGCAGGACCGGGAAGACGCAGGGGGCCGTCGAGCGGGCCATCGTTCCGGGCAATCTGGACTCGCAGGGGATGCGAGTGATCGTTCCGGTCGAGCAGTACGGTGGCGCGTTCGACAGCCAGGACTGGGCGTCCGGTTCGGTCCCCTGTGCGTACCACCGGAGCGTCCCGATACCGGAGTCGTTCGAGGGCAAGCGCATCTTCCTGAAGGTGGAAAAGGCGGCGGCCAAGACGGAAGTCTGGTTCGACGGGGAACTGCTACAGACTCATATCGGCGGGCACACCGAATGGGACTGCGAGTTGACGAGCCGGGCAGTGCCGGGAAAGACGCATGATCTGGCTTTGCACCTGGAGAACGAGGGCGGTGCGCGTGAGACCGAGTTTATCAACTACTATGGCCTCATCGGCGAGGTCGCCCTGTTGGCACTTCCCCAGGTCTACATCACGTCCCTCCACTACGTGACGGAGTTCGATTCTGATTATCGAAACGCGCGGCTCACGATCTGCGTCTCCGGAGTGTTCCCGCGAGAGGAAGGAGCCATATCGATCACCGTGAGCGACGTGGACGGATCGCGGGTGTCGGAGGACCGTCGGATCGAGCTCACCGGAGGCCGCGAGCGATGCACGGTGACTCTGTGGGTCGACAATCCACGACACTGGACCGCCGAGACGCCATCTCTCTATGTCCTGAGAGCGGCGTTGTTCGTCGGCGGCACTGAGGTGGAGGTGATCGAAAGACGGGTCGGGTTCAGGCAGGTGGAGATCCGGGGCAATGAGCTGTACGTCAACGGACAGAGGGTCAAGTTGAGAGGCGTCAACTTCCTGGCCTACCACGCTCGGAGTGGTCTGTATGTTCCGCCGGAAGTCGAAGAAGAGTATCTGCGCGCCCTGAAGGCGGGGAATGTGAATTACCTGCGCACGGCGCATTTTCCCCGGACCACGCACTTCTACGACCTCTGTGACAGTCTGGGGTTCTATGTGGAATCCGAGCACTCCGCGGTATGGCACGTTCGAGCCCACGGAGGGAGTGCCTGCCGGCAGCACCGCTTCCTGGCCCCGCTGCGGGAGATGGTCGAGCGCGACAAGAGCCACCCATCGATCGTCTTCTGGTCCATCGGCAACGAGTGCGAGTGGGACGATCATTTCCAGCGCATGTACGAGTATGTAGAGAAGGAGGACCCCTCCCGGCCGGTCAAGGTAAGCTGGGGAACCGATGTCGTGGACCTGTACAGCGTCCACTACCCGTCCATTCGACAGGACATGGGCGGGAGGGAGAAGCCGACGATCTACGATGAGTACTGCCATCTGCTGGACGGCAAGGGGGACAACCCTGAGCAGGTAAAGTTCGATCCGGGAGTGCGGGACCATTTCGGCATCCAGTTGCAGGCGTACTGGGACAAGATATGTCGGTCGGAAGGCGCTTTGGGTGGTGCCATCTGGAATGGCGTGGACACACAGCAGGAGGCGTGTCAGAGGTTCTCCGGCAACGGGTGCGGCTGGGGAGTCCTGGATTCCTGGGGCAGGGAGAAGCCGGAGTACTACAACATGAAGAAGGCGTACTCGCCGATCGTCGCACGGGCGAGCAAGTATCTGAGATGCCCCGAAGATGGCGAACCGCTCGAGATCGAGTTCGAGAACCGGTTTCTGCACACCGGGTTCGGGTCGCTGTCGATACACGGAAGGGTCAACGGCGGGAGGCGTGAGGAGCTGAAGTCGGAGCTCCGGCCGTTCGGGGTCGGTTTCCTGTCGATGTCGGGCCGAAGCTGGGAATTGGGCGACCGGATCGAGGTGCACTTTCAGGGTGACTCCGTGGACGAGGCGTTTCGTTTCTCGCTGGGCAAGCCGCGGTACCGATACCGGGACTCCGTGTACCGCGCGGCTGCGCCGGACGTCCAGGCGACTCCGGTGTCCATCGACGTTTCCTCGGAAGATCTGCTGTGTCGCTTCGACCGCTCGACGGGGGATCTGGTGACCGCATGCTGGAAGGGGGAACGGGTGCTGTGTGGCGGTCCCTACGTCAACTGGGGGATCGCGGGTGTGCCACGACTGCATACGCATCGAGTCACTGCCAGTGGAGGCGACCGGTTCGTCGTGGTGACAATCGAGGCCGGGTTCGAGAACGAGTATGTGCCGACGTGCACGATCGAGGTCGAGGTATACGCTGCCGGGCTGATACGGACGCGCTACCAGGTGGATGACCGTCCGGATGATGCCAGCGAGATGGGCATCGGCTATCGGGTGGACGACAGCGCCGACCGGCACGTGTTCGCGCGAGCCGGACGGTGGAGCTGCCATCCGGTCGACCACATCGGTCGCGACGAGGGGGCGGCGCCAAGATACCCGCCGGGGCAACGTGTCTACGGCCAACGGCCGGAGTGGCCATGGGCATCGGATGAGATCGACTTTCATCTCTACGGCCGCATGGACGCCGGGGCAGGGCGGGGAACCAACGACTTCCGCGGCAGCAAACACAACATCCTGTACTCGGAGCTGCAGCTCACGCGCCGAGAGAGGACGGTCTGTTGCTTGGGACGGGGCGATGAGAGCGTGCGGCTCAGTCCGGTTCCGGGTGGACTGGGCGTTCATCACTTCTTCAACAACCACTGGGCGATTCCGCAGTCCGCCCCCTGGAACGAGGTCGGGGGCAACGATGTATACCGGCCCATGCCTCCGCCGGAAGAGGAAATGGAAGGGACCGCCAATCTGTTCTTTGGCGAACCTGACAACATCGTCATGGAATACGTGGAGGCATAGGGATGATCCCGGCGATCAAGGACATCGGTGGTGTGCGTACGCTGGTGGTCGACGGTGAACCGTTCGTCATCCTGGGAGCGCAGTGCGACATCTGGCGCAGTACCAGGCAGGACGGAAAGGTCCTGGAGTTCATCGAAGCCTATCGGGAGATGAACGCTACGGCGATCAGCTTCGGGATCCCGTGGGCGAAGATGGAGCGGGAGAGAGACCTCTACGATTTCTCGTTCCTCGACTGGTTCATCGAGCACACGGAAGCGGCCGGGCTCAAGCTGGTCGTGAATCTCTTCAACAGCAACGTCTGCGGGAAGTGCGAGGAGCTGACGGAAGGGGAGCGGTATCCGCAGTACACGCCGGACTACATCAAGAACGATCCGGAACGATTCACGCGCATCGTTCACAACGTGGACATCGAGTACCACCCGGGCGGTCCTCCGTTGTGCCCGAATGATCCCGCGACGCTGGACCGCGAAGCGAGATACCTGCGCCGCGTCGCGATGCACCTGAAGGAGTACGACCGGAGTCGAACTGTGATCATGGTGCAATTCAACAACGAGTACTTCTATCAGCAATGGGCTGAGTGTGCGGACAATACCCAGAAGCACGTGCGCTGTGTGTGCGGGTTCTGTACGGCCAAGTACGACGCGGGAAGATATCGCTCGGCCGAGGAGTTCATGTTCACCAGCTTCGCGGAGTACACCAGGACGCTCACGGACGCCTTCAAGGCGGTGTATCCACTGCCCATCTATGTCAACAGCCCTTGGTGGGCACCGTACATCATCGACATATTTCTGACTTTGTGCCCGAATCTCGATTTCGTCGGGATAGACGGCGTATACAGCGTGGTCGAGCCGAATCAGCTCACGGTAGGCCAGCGGGGGAGGAATCTCCCGTTCGCCGCGGAGTCGCCGACGGAGGCGCCTCCCACGAAGCACTACCTCCCCACGCTGCCCTACTACACGGCGCTGAAGATGAATGGGCTGGGAAACCTCCTGTGGGAAGCGCCGGAACCGGATACGGTGGTTTACGATAAAGGGGCGTTCGTGCGGTTCCAACGTGCGCTGTATCCGATCAAGCACGCGATGATCCCTCTCATCGAAGCCCGAAACAGCAACCGGCTGATCGTTTGGTATTCGCAGAGCGCGAACGTGGAAATGGAGACGGAGATCGACATCTTCGGCAACCGGGTGGACTTGGAGAAGCCGGTTTCCTATCGCGAGAAGGGCACGGTGTTGATCGAACGTGGTACGGTAAGGACGGTACGCGATGGGCCGCTCGACGTCAGGGTTGGAGAAATAAAGTTGAACGTGGCCAGTCAGGCGGGCTTTGTGATACCGGTCAGCGAGGGACTGATCGTCGGAAGCGGTGGCGGTTCTATCGGTATCGAGGGAAGCCGCTCGGTCGTGGTGGATGTGGGTCGCTTCGAGGGACGACGATGGGTCAGCGAAGGCCGATTGTCGTGGGAAGGAGGCAGGCTGCGCGTTGCACGGGGGCTGGTGAGGATCCGCCTAGACCAGGAGGGGCAGGAGCCATGATGGAGCATCACGGATACCGGGCGGCAGTGACCTTCGACGACGACGCGGGCATCTTCCACGGGGAGGTGATCGACACGAGCGATGTGATCACGTTCCAGGGAGAGTCCGTCATGGAGCTGCGGAAGGCGTTCGCTGACTCTGTTGATGAATACCTGACGGTCTGTTCCGAGCGAGGGCGCACGCCCGACAAGCCATTCTCCGGTCGAATCCCACTCCGGGTAACGCCGGAGGTGCACCGGGCGGCGACTGCGGCGGCCCGAATGGAAGGGAAGAGCCTCAACTCCTGGTTGACCGAAATGGTCGAACGCGCGGTGCAACGGACCACGTAGCCGCCATCTCCGGGATTGGCGGTACTTGCCGTTCGTCGGGCACATCCGACAGACTCCGCCGCGTGAACAGCAAGGAGTACCCGCCCGAGGGCGGCTCGCGTACCGATCCGAACACTGGCGTGCGCGTCCGCCAGGTCACCGACCACCCGTCGATCAACCACCACCCGTTCTACTACCTGCCGGCGATGGACGACGCCATGCGGCACCTGGTGTTCGTCTCACACCGCAGCGGTCGGCCGGAGATCTTCGCCGAGCTGCAGGAGGACGGGACGCTCGTGCAGCTCACCGATCACGAGGGGCTGGCGGAGTGGTCCGTCCATCCCTCCCACGATGGGCGCCACGTGTACTTCACGGACACGGGAGGCGGCTGGCGGGTCGAGGTGGGGTCGCGTCGGGAGGAGCAGCTCTTCTCGTTCGACGACGGCCGCACGGCGATCGAAGGCCAGGTCGGAGCGGCAATGGGGACGACGACGGTCAGCCATGACGACCGCTGGTGGGCGGTGCCGGTGAGCTTCGGCGATCGCTCTCGCATGCTGGTGGTGGACACCGCCACCGGCGCGGCCGACTACGTGCTGGAGGCGGACGGCATCGGCCACCCGGAGTTCCATCCCGACGACTCGGAATGGTTCCGCTACGCCGGCTCCTACCGCGCGCGCATCTGGGTGGCGCGGCGCGACGGCAGCCGGAACCGGCTGGCCTACGAGCGGGACGCTGCCGCCAAGGAGTGGATCGTCCACGAGACGTGGCGCCCGGGCACGCGAGAGATCGTCACCACCCAGTGGCCGCACGGCATGATCGGCATCGACGTGGACACCGGCGACGTGCGGCGGGTCTGTTCCTTCAACGCCTGGCACGCCGCCATCAGCCGCGACGGATCGCGGCTGGTGAGCGACACCACCTTTCCGGACAACGGGCTGATGCTGTTCGACGCCACCGACGGGGTGGGCGAGCCGCAGCCGCTCTGCGCATCCGAGGCCACGAACGAGGGCGCCCACTGGGACACCGACCACTGCCCGTACGACGACGGCCCGACCACCGTGTACGCCCCGCAGCACACTCACCCGCACCCGGCGTTCTCGCCCGACGGCCGGCAGGTGGTGTTCACCAGCGACCGGGGCGGCTTCGCGCAGGTGTACGTCGCCGAGGTGCCCGAAGCGCCGTAGCCGCGCCGGCGCAGGGCTTACGGCGGAGCCGAGGACTTGCTCGCAAGCGGCGGTACGACGTCGCGTGACAGCCCCAGCTCCGCCACGTCGTAGCGGTGCAGGAAGCCGTCCTCGGTTCCCACGATCATGGCCGGGGTGCCGTTCCAGTCGATGACGATCGGCGCGCAACTGTGGCATCCGAAGAGCAGCGGACGTCCGTCCCGGTCGATCACCGCCGAGGACGCTCCCCATACGGGTGCCTCAGGGGTGCCGACGTTGTCGATCAGGACGACGCCGGCGCCGATGTTGGTTTCCCGCGAGAGCCGGTAGAGCTCGCGGTGGGTGGGGAGGAGCTTGCAGTGCGTGCCGACCAGCAGCTCCAGCAGCCCGTCGCCGTCCCAGTCGTAGGCGAACAGCTTCGACCGGCCGACGAAGGTGAACTCCGGGAACCTGTTGGGGCCGCCGACGTACAGCGGCTCGCCGGACTCCGTGGGCACCCGCCCGAGCGGTCGCACGGCCTGTGGTCCGGCGTCCGCGTCGCGCGCGTACAGCGCCAGGAAGCCGTGCTGGTCCAGGGTGAGCAGCTCGGGCGCTCCGTCGCCGTTCCAATCCGCCACGCTGGGACGAACGCGCCACGTGCCCACGAACGGACGGCCCTCGCAGGTCATCGGCACCGGTTCACCCCACCGCAGCCCGGCCTCGCCTCGCTTGCCCGGAATCAGCCAGTACTGCCCGGTGATGCAGCCCAGGATCAGGTCCGTCACCCCCGGCTCGGACCACTCGGCTGCCGCCGGCCCCACGTAGCCCCAGGTCAGCTCCTCCGGTCCCTGCACCGAGCCTGACGGGCCGGCCACGATACGGAACGGCCTGCCTCCGGCCGTGATGGCGGCGGGCGGCGCGAACGCCGGCTCGCCGTCCGCAGCGGTGTCGCAGAGGTGGAGGATCTCACCGCTGGCGTTGCCGCAGTACAGGTCCAGGCGGCCCGTCGGCGAGCGCACCGGCGTGGGAACGGCCAGAACGCCGGCCTTGATGACGTCGCGCTCCTGCCGCAGCCGCACCGGCTGGGCGAACGCTGCGCCGTCGTTGACGGCCACGTAGAGGTAGCCGTCCTCCATCGTGCAGAGCAGGTCGGGATACCCGTTCCCGGTCAGGTCGTGGGCGCCGATGCTGGCGATGCAGCCGGGGAAGCCCAACGGGTGCCCGTCCGCCGTCGCGATGGGGCAGGGGGCGAGGCTGCCCGCTTCCAGTGCCGCCACCGGCCCCTGGGCCGCCACCGCCGCCGCGTCGAGCAGCCAGTCGTACAGACCGCCGCGGAAGTCGGCCACGAGCAGGTGCGTTTCGCCATCGGCGAAGGGGCGCACCAGCAGCGGGGACGCGCGGCCGTCCACGAGCACCGGCGACGGCGGTTCGCCGGCGTGGACGGTCTGCAGCCGCTCGTAGCGCGGCTCCGGCCCGCCCTGGTTGCGGGCAACGTGGACGCGGCCCGTCACGTCTCTCCCGCGCCAGACGCCGCCGAGATAGCGGACGCGCAGGTCCTCCGGGAACGGCAGGTCGGGGTTCCACTGCGGTGGGACGGGTTGTGTCTGCCGCCAGTCGTTGTCGCCGAGGAGCAGGTGCGGAGCCTCGGTGCTGCCGGGCTCGGACAGAAGCTGCACCGTACCGAGTCCCTTGCTCGCCTCGGGAGCGGGGAACGATGCGCTGCCGGCCGGCCGGAAGGTCCACCCGGCGTCGTACGACAGGCGATGGCGCCGCAGTTCGCCGCTTCCGAACGACCACAGCTCCAGCGGCGTCCCGTCGTCCGCGGGCCTGAGCGCCGCCACCCGCTTCTGCCCGCGCCGCTCCACCGACGACCATCCCAGGTTCTCGTCGATCGCGGCGCTGGCGGGCGGCCCGTAGCACGGCAGACCGCGGTCGTCCCGGCCGGTCATCGTCCAGATGTCGGTGCCGACCATCAGGTCCAGGCGGTCGCCGCGTCGCAGGATGAGCGGCGGAGCGGTCCCGAGTCCGTAGCCCAGGTCGACCGGACCGCCGCTGCGATACCGCAGATGCCGCTCGTTCATGGCTGCCTCCCCGGCCGCGTCTGCTGGTCGAGTATCCCCGGGCCGACCGGGGCCAGGCGCAGGATCGGATAGTGCGAGTTGAAGAGCGCGCGGTCATCGGTGTCGCGCACGACCTGCCACGCGTAGCTCATGAGGGCTGCGACCTGGTCCTGGCGGCCGGGATCGTCGATCAGGTTGCGCATCTCGTAGGGGTCGTCGTCCAGGTGGTAGAGCTCGTCGAAGTCAAAGCCGTTCCAGACCAGCTTCCACGGGCCGTCCCAGACGATCCGCTGCGTCAGCCGGTAGCGTCCGCCGTGGTACTCGGCGAACCCGTGGGCGTAGTCGTCGGCGTGGCGCTCGTCGGCGAGCACCGCGCGGAACGAGCGCGAGTCCGGCGCGCCGACGGGCGCCAGCCCGGCCAGCTCCAGCAGGGTCGGCGCCAGGTCGTGCAGGCCGACCCGCGCCTCGCTCACGACTCCCTGGCCGGCGCCCGGCCCTGAGATCACCAGAGGGATCTGGTAGACCTCCTCGAACCCGCTGACGTTCTTGCAGTACAGCCCGTGCGCGCCGAGCAGCTCGCCGTGGTCGCTGGTCAGCACGACGATCGTGTCGTGCTGCCGGCCGGCGGCGGCGACCAGGTCGATCAGGCTGCCGAACAGGGCGTCGATCTCCGTGATCGACGCGTAGTAGCAGGCGGCGGCCTCGCGCCGCTGGCGGCCGGTCATGCCGCGCCAGGCCCTGCCCGCCTTGCGATAGATGCCCGGCCGATCCGCCAGGTCGTCGTGCACGTTCGGCTGCAGGGGGATGGCGTCCACGTCGTAGCGGGCGTAGGCGGCCTGGCCGGTGACGAAGGGGTCGTGCGGCTCGGTCACGCTCACGAAGCAGCACCACGGATCGTCGCCGGCAACGGCGTCCTGCAGGAAGTCGCGGGCGAGCGCCGTGGTGACGCCGACGCCCCGCCGCTCCGCGGAAGTGTCGGTGACGCCGTAGAGCAGCGTCCGCTCATAGCCGGGCGGGTCGTCGTTGGTCCCGCGCAGGCTGAAGCAGCCTGCGTCCTTGGCGGCGGCGCCCGCTGCATGCTGCCGCTCCTTGAACAGCGGGCTCTTCGCGCCGCCGTCCACCTCCCAGCCGAATCGGCGCAGGTCGTCGCTGCGCTCCACGTGCCACTTGCCGAAGTAGCCGGTACGATAGCCGGCCGCCTGCAGCCGCTGCGCCCAGTGCGGATGTTCCGTGCGGAGGTTGCACTGGTCGTCGTCCACGCAGTGGGTGACCTCCAGCACGCCGTGCGAGTGCGGGAGCAGTCCGGTCATCAGGCTGGCCCGCGCGGGCGAGCAGACGGCGTTGGGCGTGTATGCCCGCGGGAACCGCACCCCGCGAGCCGCCAGTCGGTCGAAGTGCGGGGTCTGGCACGGATTGCCGGGATCCAGCACCCGGCCCTGCATCTGGTCGGTCATCAGGAAGAGGATGTTCGGTCGATCGGCTCTCATCGCGGGCAGGGTAGCGCGGTGCCCCGCAGGCGGCGAGTCGACATAATGGTCCGAGGAGGCTTGGATGCCACCGTCGAGCGAACGCCGGAGCCGCGGCAATCCGAACGTCGAGCCGCTGGCCCAGGAGCACGTCGTCGCCGCGCAGGTGCCGGATCACACCCGCTTCTTCTTTCACGATCCCAACCTGACCCGCCTGCCGGACGGCAGGCTCGTCATCACCGCGCCGCAGTGGGGGAGGTCGGGGACTCCGGACGCAGGCACCCGGCACCTTCGCATCCTGGTGAGCGACGACGGCGGCACCTCCTGGGACGAGGCTCCTGCGCTCCCTTTCCAGGAGGGGCGTCCGTTCGTCCTGGATGGCCGGCTGCTGATGTTCGTGCAGGAAGAGTCCCATCGCGACTTCCTGCTGGTCGGGAGCGACGACGGCGGCCGGAGTTGGAGCGATCCCGTGCGCGTGCTGCGCGGACCGCTCTGGAACATCTCGACCGCGATGCTGGAGCGGGACGGGGAGCTGCTGTGGGCGATGGACTACGGCCTGCCGGACGGCCTGTACGCCGGCAAGGTGATGGTGCGGTTCGACCGCCGCCGCTCACCCTTCGACCCCGACGGGTGGAGCATGTCTGATGTGCTCGAGGCTCCCGCGATGCCGGAGGCGCTCATCGGCAGCGCGCTCCAGGAGGAAGCCGCGGCCGGTGCCGTGCCGGGTGCCAGGACGCGGCCGTTCGTCTGGCTTGAGCCCAACACCGTGCAGGTCGCGGATCGCGTCCGCGTGTTCGTCCGCTGCACGATCCGGTCGCAGGCCATGGCGCACGTGGCCGCCGCGCTGGAGTACGACGCAGCGGCCGGTCGTCTGCGGTTCGATCAGTTCGTGCCGTGGCCGGGTGGGCAGTGCAAGTTCTTCATCATCCGCGATCGGCCTTCCGGCATGTACTGGATGCTCGGCAACCTGGTCACCAACTCGCGAGACTACCTGGGCTGGGGCGAACGGATGGAGCGGGCGCGCTACCGCCGCGCGGCCGGCGAGCGGCGCTGGCTGTTCCTGCACTACAGCATCGACTGCCTGAGCTGGTTCCCGGCCGGCTGCGTGGCCCGCTGGCCGGACGACGTGCACCGCAGCTTCATGTACCCGAGCGCCGTGGTAGACGGCGACGACCTGGTGCTGCTGTCCCGCACCAGCCGCGACTCGCGCGACCAGCACGACGCCGACCTGTGCACCATCCACCGGGTGCACGACTTCCGCTGCTTGGCGATGGACCTGCACGCCGGCGGCCTGCATCGGACGGTGCCGGTCGCCGCACGGCCGGAGTTGTCAGTGAAGCGTTGACGGTGTGGAAGCGTACTCGAACTCCTGTACGATAGGCAGCGGATGACCACGAAGGAACGCCCCTTGGAGCCCGAGATCAGGTCGATCAGCATTGAGGGTTTCAAGAGCATCGAACGAGTCGATCACCTGCCTCTGCATCCGATCAATGTACTGATCGGGGCGAATGGATCCGGGAAGTCGAACTTCATTGATGCGTTCTCGTTGCTGCAAGCCGTCCGCGACAACACGTTGGATGCGTATGTCGAGCGGTCCGGAGGCGCAGACAGGATCCTCCACTTCGGGTCGAAGGTCACGCGAGAGCTATCGGTAGCCGTTGCGTTTCACGGTGGTGGGAGCTCCGAGGTGCGCTTGGAGGTAGCCGAAGATGATCGTCTCATGGTCACTACTATCGGAGGCGCCCTAGGGAGCATGGTGATGGGCAGGCCGGGACATACCGGGTTGCTGGAATTCGCGCGGGATCAACTCGAGCGCTTCCGGGTATACCACTTTCACGACACGAGCCGGACGGCGCCGATCAAGCGGAGCGCGGATCTTCATGACAACCGGTACCTTCGAGAAGACGGGTCCAATCTCGCCGCTTTTCTGTACCGGCTGCAGCAGAAGGAGGGGGCGGCGTACCGCATGATCGTGCGCACCGTGCGGCTGGTAGCCCCCTTCTTCGAGGACTTCGTACTCAAACCCCAGGCGCTGAACGAGGACAAGATCCGTCGGGAGTGGCGGCACCGGGGATCGGACGCCTATTTCGATGCCTCATCGCTCTCCGATGGCTCGCTGAGATTCATTGCATTGGCGACGCTTCTCTTGCAGCCGATCGAGCTTCAGCCCCACGTCATTCTTCTGGACGAGCCGGAACTGGGGTTGCATCCGTACGCGATCACCCTCTTCGGTTCCCTCGTCAGACAGTGCTCCCTCAAGCGGCAGATCATCGTCGCGACGCAGTCCCCGACGTTGCTGGACCAGTTCGAGGCCGAGGAGGTGCTCGTGGCCGATCGCGTCGATGGCCGAACGGAGCTCAAACGCCTCGATCGGGACAGGTTGATCACATGGCTGGAGGACTACAGCCTGGGACAACTCTGGGAGAAGAACGAGATCGGTGGCCGTCCGGCTCGTGAAGCGCTCTCGAAGGATACCGCCGGGTGAGGCGGCTACTCGTACATGTCGAGGGGCAGACCGAAGAGGATTTCGTCAAGGAGATTCTCGCTCCTCATCTTCTGGGACGAGGGTACTCGCTGGTTGCCGCAAGGCTGATGGGAAACGCCCGCGGACGGGAACGGCGTGGCGGAGTCAAATCGTGGCCGGCGGCGCGCCGGGACCTTGTCCACCACTTGCGGGAGGATCGAAGGTGCGTCGCGAGCACCATGGTCGACTATTACGGGATGCCACAGGAAGGCCCGGCGGCTTGGCCGGGTCGGGCAGTTGCCGGCATACGCGAGCCGTCGCAACGCTCCACGGCAACTTGGCTGCTCTGGAGATCGGCCTGTGCGCCATGCGCAACGCGTGCCCCGGGTTCCGACGCTGGCTGGAGCGCCTTGAGAGCGTGGAGGATTCCGGAGCCAAGCGGTCCTCGTGAGGGCTGCGCCGAGCTGACGGTCCACGACGCCTGGAAGCGCTACGAGTGCTCCGGGCGGGACTCTTCGAGAGCGGCGAGGACGGTGGGGACGTAGCGCATCTGGCTGGACAGTTGTTTGCCGAGGTCGCGGTGGCCCTCCAGGTCGGGCATCACGCCGATCGCCGGCAGGGCGCGCTGCAGGCAGCGTCCGATCTCGGGATCGCCGGAGACGGCAAACGCGTCGGCCACGCCCTCGATGATGATCTGGGTGCCGAAGACCTCGCCCTTCGAGAGGCGCTGCATGGTCGTGCAGCTTCCGCCGATGAACATGCCGGTCCCCTCGTCGAAGGTCTCGCGGACCAGCCAGCGGCCGCCGGCGAGGATGCCGTCAGCCACCTGCTGCTCGTGGGTCAGGTCGTAGTAGCGCTTCAGGGCCGACAGCAGGACGGTGACCATGAAGGCGATGTTGCCGCGGCAGTGGGGATAGCCGCACCAGCAGTGGCCGGAGGTCAGCATCCGCGTCCATCCGCCTGACGCGTCCTGTTTCTCCAGGATGCGGCGGACGACGACGGCGGCGCCGTTGGCGGCGCGGCGGTCGCCGGTGGCCGACGCCAGCATGGTCAGGTGGATGAGGTGCCAGCCGGCCTCGCGCACGGCGCTGAACTCGTAGTGGTCCAGGCGCTCGGGCTGCAGGAGCCAGCCGGCGGATCGCAGCAGGGAGTCGCGCACCGCCTCGTCGCCGGTCAGCAGGAAGTGCAGCAGTGGGCCTTCCGCCCACATGTGCGAGGGGATGCCGCGGGTGCCGGGGACCTTGCTGCGGAAGTAGGCCGGCAGGTAGCCGCCCAGGTGGGCGGGCATGTGCATCGGCTGCAGCCCGACGTGGCGCGCATCGTGGAAGGCGTTGACGGTGTCGACGTCGGCCAGGTGGCGGGCCGACTGCGCGCCCCACGTGGCCCAGCCGGGCTCGCCGCCGCGCAGAAACTCCCAGTAGGCGCAGTAGGGGGTGTCGTACTCGTTGTTGCCCCAACTCCAGTCACCCTCGCCGTACCAGTCGCCGAAGTTCACGTGGCCGTAGGCGCGCCAGTGCTCCTGGTCCTCGTGGAACTGGCGCAGCGCATCGGCGGCGAACCGCTCGTAGCGCGGCTGCCGTGAGTCCTCCTTGGAGGCGAGCCGGGGCAGCGCACCGGTGGCGTTGGCGTAGGCGAGGCGGGGCCGGGCCGTGACCGGTGACTCCAGCCAGTCGAACAGCGGCGCGGCGGCGACGTGGTCCGACCCGGCCGGCGGCAGGGCGAGCAGCAACTCCGTGGTGAGCGCCATGCCTTCGCGCAGCAGGTAGCGCCCATCCTGCAGCCAGCGGTAGAGGCGCTGCCATGCTTCTTCGTCGCCGGGCAACTCCTCGCCGGAGAGCTCTGGGAGGATCTCCAGGCGGACGGCGTCGCGGCTGACGGCAACGCCCTTGGGATAGCTCTGCCAGAAGTTTCGGATTCCGGCGGCAAGCGTGTGGCCGGTGGCCGAGCTCACGCGGAGGTAGCCGGAGGTGCGCCCGTCGCGGCGCTGCCGGCCGGCGGGGGTGACGATGTCATGGGTCAGGTCGTGCTCGTGGCGCAGGCTCCAGGAGTGGTTGTCCGGGATTTCGAACTGCTCGCCGGCAAGCTCCACGGCGGCGGCCGCGAAGGGGACCTCCAGCACGCAGGAGCGCACGGCGAGCAGGGCGCGCTCCTCGTCCACGCCGGGCTCGAACACGGGATCGGCGGACGGATCCGCGCACAGCACCACCAACCGGTGGTCGATCTTCACGAACGGCTGCTCGGCGTAGACGTGGATGCGCAGCTCGCTGCGTAGCCGGGCGTGCCCGGCGGCGTCCCGGTGGACGGCATCGCAGCGTACCGTGGTGCGCAGTGGACCGGCGTGCTCCACCGACGCCGCGTCGGCGGCGGCATCGAGCGGCGTGCCGTCGGCCAGTTCCACGCGCAGCGCCCGGTTCAGGGGGCCGCCGGCGAGCGGTGAGCCGCCGGCGGTCGGCTCGATGAGGATCCACTCCTCGGCGCGCGGCTGCACGGACACCCGCAGCATCCGGCCGGCCACGACGACGGCACCGTCACGCCGCTCCACGCTGAGCCCGCTCCGCGGGGGCGATGATTCGGCGGCGCTCAGCAGGACGCGGCAGTCCGCGCGGCCGCCTGGCTGGAGCGGGGGAGGCACCGAGGCGTCGAACAGCACCCAGCGGGCCGAGCCGTCGGGCCAGCGGCTGTGGATGCGGGTCTGGGCGCTCGACGTGTCGGCAGGGCCGTCGCCCCATACGAGCCGCGCGTCGCCCGCCGAGAAGAGCGCGCCGCGGGAGACCGGCACGCCGAAGGTGAGCGGCAGCCCGGCCAGCGACGCGGCGGCGCCGGCGTCGCACAGCTCCACGTCGGCCTCGACCGGTGACTCGGGGTTCGGAGAGCGCGGCTTGGCCCGGCTCGTGCTGAACTCGCAGACCGACTCGGTGCAATCGCCGTCCTGCTCGGTTGCCGTCAGCCGCGCGGTCAAGGTCCGGTCGAGTGGCAGGCCGGCAAGTGGGATCGCGTGCAGGGTCGACGGGCCGTCCGGAGCGGACTCCGCGACCGTCGACCCGGCGTGATCCCGGACGGACACGGCGACCGTCGAAGGCGGGAAGGTCAGGCAGTGGACGGTGGCGGTCGCGGCAGCGGCATCGCCGGAGGCGTCGACCTCCACGTGCAGGCGCTCGATGGCCGGCGCGAACGCGCTGGGCTCCGGGGCCTCCGCCAGCAGGACGAAGCGCTCGATCCGGCACTCGCCGCGCCCGTCGCTCGCGAACTGAACCCACTTGACCCGGTCGTCGAACAGGATCGGCCGGTCGATGACGATGAGGTGGCGGCGGTTGTCGTGGCGCCGCGGCTCGATCCGTCCCACGTCTTCGGAGCCCAGGCTGAGCTCCAGCGGGAACTCCTCGCCTGCCTTGTCGTAGATGAGGGCAGCCAGGTAGTAGGGGCCGGGCAGCTTCGGGTTCCGGGGCGGCACGCGGAAGCGGTGGCGGACGGTGGTGGTGATGCCGGCGGCAGCCACCGCGGGCGGACGATAGATGCTGTAGTTGGCGTAGCCGGTCAGCCCCAGGTCGGGGACCCAGCCGTCCATGGACTCGCTGTCGATCGCCGGCCACGAATGGTTGCCGGGCGCCGCCAGCAACGCCTCGATCCGCGACTCCTCGGCGACGTCGATGTGCGGGATCGGCTCCATCGGCGTGCCCGGGCGCTCAGGCGGGGATGTGGTCGGCGGCCGCCGCGTGCAGGAGCCAGAGCATGGCCGTGGTGATCACGCCCGAGGGCGGCACCACCCGCACGTCGTAGCCCGGCAGGGTGATGCTGGCGTCGCCGTAGCGCCAGTAGGCGTTGACGTGGATCTCGCCGGGATGGGGGTAGATGGCCTCGATCTCCCTGCCGCCCAGGATCCATGCCGACCGCTCGACAGTCGCGCGGGCTGCTGGCAGCTCGTCGTCCGGGAAGGTGTAGTAGCCGTTGAAGATGAAGAAGTCGCCGCCCTCGAGATCCGCCTTCTCGTTCCACTCGGGGAAGATCAGCCGGAAGAAGCCGGGA
Source organism: Spirochaetia bacterium (assembly GCA_964291595.2). Classification (GTDB taxonomy): domain Bacteria; phylum Spirochaetota; class Spirochaetia; order SZUA-6; family Bin103; genus CATQHW01. Next base: position 1,108,483 of record OZ219914.1, read on the forward strand.
TCGCCCGCCAGACCGCGCTGGGCATGCAGGTTGTGGCCGATCGAGGCGCACCACACCGCGTGCCCGGCGGCGCGGGTGGCGGCGGCGAGGGCGCCGATCTCGGCGATCTTGCCCAGCTCGGTCGCGCGGATGCCGATCAGGCAGCGGAGCCACTCGGAGAGGAGCTCGCTTCCCTTCTGGCCGGCCGGCGACGGGACGATCGTGTACTCGCCGGGGTCGTGAAATGCCTTGCCCTCGTGCTGGGCGTTGCGGTCCCTGCCGGTGGCGAGGCCGCCTGACATCAGGAACACGGGCGTCCTGCCGAGCGCCGCGCAGGCGTTGGCCAACTCGATGCACCAGAGCCACCCGGCGGAGATGGTGAGGACGCTGGCCAGGGGGCAGATGGTGGCGTCGCCGTAGGGGAGGACCGGCGCGCTTCCGGCCGGGAGGCCGGTGTCGATGAAGGCGGCCGCCCTCGGACGCAGGGGCGAGTCCGCGGAGCCGATCAGGGTGACCGCCACGCCGCGGTCGGCCAGGCCGTCCAGGAGCGCCGCCTGGCGGTCGGTGGCGTTGTCCTGCGTGGCGGCGATGACGACGTCTTCCGGGGAGACGTCGTCGTCCAGCTCGAGTGTCTCGCCGCCGGGGATGCCGCGCACCATCATCAGGCCGGCGGCGCGGTGCTGGAGCTCCGAGACGAAGCCCTCCTCGTCGCTGAGCGCCCATACCCGGCCGCCCGCGCAGGCGCGCTCGGCGGCGCGGGTGGCCGCGGCCGCGATCGAAGGAAGCTGCCGCTCCAGGCGGGTGAGCCCGGCCTGCACGGCGTCGAGGTATTGTGTTGCGAGTGATGTCATGGGGTGTGCTCGTGCGGCAGTGTAGCATCGCGACGTGAGGACAGGCATGGGATTCTGGATCGAAGATGGCGAGACGATGCTGTTCATCGGGGACAGCATCACGGACTGTGGCCGGCGGGCGGAGGCGGCGCCGCTGGGTGACGGGTACGTCCGTTTGTTCGCGGAGCTGACCACGGCAGCTCATCCGGAGCGGAAGATCCGGTACGTCAACAAGGGGATCGGCGGCAATCGCGTCACCGACCTGCAGGACCGATGGACCGACGACGTGCTCTACCACAAGCCGGACAGGCTGTCGGTCAAGATCGGCATCAACGACCTGCACAGCGTCCTGCGCGACGACCCGGATGCCGTGCCTCCCGAACGATTCGAGGAGGTCTACGACGCCGTGCTGGAGCGCACGCGCCGGTCGTTGGACTGCCCGATCGTTCTGCTCACGCCCTTCTACATCTCGGTCGAGACGACGGCGGACTCGTTCCGCCGACAGGTGCTCGACCTGCTCCCGGCCTACATCGAGGTCGTCGAGCGCATGAGCGCAAAGTTCGGCACACGGCTCGTGCGTCTGCACGATGTCTTCCGGGAGCAGTTGAAGTACCGGGATTCGGACACGTTCTGCCCGGAGCCGGTCCATCCCAACGGGGCGGGCCACCTGGTCATCGCGCACGCCTTGTTCGACGCGCTGTCCGCCTGAGCCTCGGGGTCTCGGCGAGTCGGATCTACTTCGCCAGGCCGGTGAGCGCCTCGCTGACACGCCAGAGCTCACGGGCCATGCGTCGGTTGCCGGCGAGGGACGAGGCTCGGGCGCGGCGCCGGTCGACGAAGTAGGCGCCGGTGACGTGCGCGACCTCCGGGTCCAGGGCGAGGTAGACGGGGTGCGGGCGCCGGCCTCCACCGGACTGCCGCCGCCGAAGTTGACGTGCAGCAGCTTGGTGTCGATCACGCCGGGATGCAGGAAGTTGGCGGTCACCTCGGCGGCGTCCACGCGGCGCGCCAGCTCGCAGGTGAACAGCGCGTTGGCCAGCTTGGAGTTGCAGTACGCCTGCCAGCCGTCGAAGCGGCGTTCCATCTGCAGGTCGTCGAGGTCGATGCGGCCGCTTGCGTGGACGCCTGAGCTGACGTTGACGATGCGCGCGGGAGCGCTCTCCCGCAGCCGGTCGAGCAGCAGGCCGGTGAGCAGGAACGGCGCGAGGTGGTTGACGGCGAGGGTGCTCTCGTAGCCGTCGGCGGATACGCGCCGGTCGCGGACGGCGATGCCGGCGTTGTTGATCAGCACGTCGAGCCGAGGGCAGGTACGGAGGACCTGCTCGGCCATCGCCCGCACCTCGGCCAGCGATCCGAAGTCGCCGGCCACCCAGGTCACGTCCGGGCTGCCGGTGGCGGCGGCCAGCGCGCGCGCCGCCTCGGCGGCGCGCTGCTCGTCGCGGCCGTGCACGATCACGGCGCAGCCGCGCTCGGCAAGCTGCCGGGCGGTGGCTCGGCCGATGCCGTCGGTGCTGCCCGTGACCAGGACCGTCGTCCCGTCCACGGCTATATCGTCTCCACGTTGCCGCACACGCCGAGCGACTGGCCGGAGACGTTGCGGCCGGCCTCCGAGCAGAGGAACAGGATCATGTTGGCGACGTCGCGATTGCTCACCTTGCGGCGCAGCGACACGTGGCTCACGTACTCCTCGGCCACCTCGTCGAACGTGCGTCCGAGCGCCGCCGCGCGCGCGGACACGACGCTCTCGAAGCGTTCGCCGTCGACCACGCCGGGCAGGATGGCGTTCACGCGGATGCCGTCGGGGCCGAGCTCCATGGCCAGGCTCCGGGTGAAGCCGATGACCGCCCACTTGGTCGCCGCGTACACCGACCGGTAGGGGTAGCCGAGCCGGCCGGCGACCGAGGACAGGTTGATCATCGCGCCGCGCCCCGACGCCCGCAGCGCCGGCACCGCCCGCCGCGCGCAGTAGAACTGCGAGTTGAGGTTCACCGCCACGGTGCGTTCCCAGTCCTCGACGGTGATGTCCTCGACGCCGGCGGTGGGGCCGGCGATGCCGGCGTTGTTGACCAGCACGTCGAGCCCGCCGAGGGCATCCAGCGCCGCGTCGAAGAAGGCGTCGACCTGGTCCACCGCCGCCACGTCGACCACCGCCGCGGTCGCGTCCGGCAGGGAGGCGCGGGCCTCGGCGATCGCCTCCGCCGAGATGTCGCACAGGTGCACGCGCGCGCCGTGCTCCAGGAGCCCCTCCACCGTGGCGCGGCCGATGCCGCGCGCGCCGGCGGTCACGACTACGCGCAGATCGGGCGGGATGCCGGTGTCCATGGCGCTCACGGCGTGCCGCGCCGGGAGCCGCCGTCCATGTAGACGGAGCTGCCGAACACGTAGGAGCAGGCCCCGGACGCCAGGAACGCGGCGACCTCCGCGACCTCCTCCGGCTCGGCGATCCGCCCGGCCGGCAGGCCGCGGCCGGCCTCGGCGAGCAGCTCGTCCACGTCGCGTCCCTCCTCCGCGGCGCGGGCCGCGTGCAGCCGCCGGGCGCGCGTGGTGTTGGTGAGGCCGGGGCAGATCGTGTTGACCAGGATGCCGTCGCCGGCGACCGCGTCGGAGAGCGCCCGCGTCGTGTTGAGCACCGCCACGTTGGCCAGGCTGACCGGCAGGTTGCCGCGTTCCGGGCTCGCTCCCGCGGCACCGGCGATGTTGACGATGCGGCCCCAGCCGCCGCGTCTCATGTACGGGATCGCGAGTTGCGCCATGCGCAGGTAGCCGTAGCTCTTGAGCGCCAGCGCATCCTCGATCGTTTCCACCGGCAGGCCCAGCACGTCGGCCGCCTGGGCGGCTCCGGCGCAGTTCACCAGCACGTCCACCCCGCCGAGCGCGGCGGCGCCCTGCTCGACGGCCGTCCGGCAGCCGTCCGCGGTCGCCAGGTCGGCGGCCACGGCGTGCCCGGCCTGCGCCGCGGTCGGCGATCTCCTCGACCACCCGGTCCAGGCGGGCCCGGTCGCGCGCCACCACGCAGACGGAGGCGCCTTCACGCGCCAGCGCCAGCGCGCAGCAACGGCCGATGCCGCGGCTGCCGCCGGTGACGATGGCCCGCTTGCCTTCGAGCTTCAGATCCATGACGTGTGCCGTGATCCGCAGGTGGCCTGCGGCCGCCGGCAGCCGGTGTCCCGGCCGCTACCTGACCTCGTCCTTCGTCTCGAACTCGGCGGGCATGGTGATCTCGATCACCTCCCAGTCGTCCGAGTATTCCAGAAGCTCGTGCTTGACGCCGGGAGGCTGGTACCAGGCGTCGCCCGCCTCCACGCGCATCTCGCCCACCCCCTCGAAGTACATGCGGGCCCAGCCCTTCAGCATGTAGGCCATCTGAAACTCCAGGACGTGCGAGTGGTAGCCCATCGCGCCCTTGCACGGCTCCGCCGCCTTGATCACCTGCGCCAATACGCGGCCCTGCGTGGCGTTCTTGATGCCCAGGTCCCGGTAGCGGAAGTATGGCCGCAGTCCGTCCTTGATCCAGTCCGCGTCCTTTGCATGCGCCGCGAACGCGTCGATCTGCTTCGTTCCCATGTCCGCCTCCTCGCTGCCTCGGCTCAGGAGTCTGTAGGATTGGCGCGCGGCCGGCAATTCGAGGGCAGGTCAGGCGGGCTCGAAGCGGAACCCGTACAGGTCGGCGTCGCGCAGGTGGAAGCGCAGCTTGATGCCGCGCGGCTCGACGTTCACGGCGTCCCGCTCCGCCCAGCGCACCCGGTGGCGGACCGCGTCGCCGGTGAACCGCCGGCAGGACTCGCGCTCGTAGCCGTCGAGCGGCTGGCCGGCGGTGTCGGTGACCTCGACCTCCACGAAGCCGCCGGGCCGGCAGCAGGCGTTGATCGACAGGTGCGGTGCCATCGAGAACACCGGCTTGGTCTCCACGATCCCGGTGTAGACCCCGGCGGTGAGCGACACCCATCCGTCCAGCCGCAGGGTCGCCAGGCAGAGGTGATGGCCGTCGCGCGACAGGTCGCGGTCGTGGACCTCCGGAGCATCGAGGCCGGCGGCGTGGCCGAAGATCCACCAGTTGTTGTGGACGTTCTTGCCCCCGTAGTAGATCCAGACCTCGTCCCCGATCTCGAGCGGCGATGAAGGCGTCTCCACGCCCAGCGGGTCGTACGGCTCGGGGCCGCGCGGGATGAGCGGAAGGTGCTCCTGCAGACGGTGCCAGGTGCGGCCGTCACGGCCGTAGTGCAGGTAGGGCTCCATCACGTTGTCCACCTGGTGGTAGACGTTGAGCAGCCCCAGGTGCATCTCGCCGGCGCGCCAGGGAACGAAGCCGTAGAGCCCGTCGTCGAGGTTGTCGGCGGCGCCGGCCTCGAAGGCCATGACCGGCTCCGACCAGTGCAGGCAGTCGTCGCTCTCCAGGCGGTAGACGCAGCGGCGCGTGTTCCACACGCCGGCCGGCTTGTCCGGCCACACCGGCAGGTCGCCGGCGGCGAACCCGGCGCGCGAGGGGGAGGTCCACCTGCGGGCCCGGCCGTGCAGGACGTACCTGCGGTCGACCGGGTCGTGGGTGAGGATCTGCACGTCGCCGGTCCAGGAAGGAATGAGCGGGTTGGCCGGGTGCGGCTGCCAGCGCACGCCGTCCTCCGACACCTGCATGCACAGGCCGGCGCCGTACAGGTTCTGAGCGGGAAAGGAGTGCGTGTCGGCCCGCAGCCCGGCCGGCGGGCGGTCGTGCCGCTCGTACTGGGTGTGCAGCATCTTGAACCGCCGCGCCGGATCCTCCTCCTCCGGATCCAGGATGATGGTCTGCGTCCGGGCGCGCGCCCCCGGCGACAGGTCGAGCACGACGTTGGTGTCCATGCCGTCGATCGCGCGGATGCCGAGCGCGGCTTCTCCCAGTGCACGCCGTCGGCCGACTGGGCGTAGCAGACCCGCGCGTCGGTCAGGCCCATGCCGGGACGGATCGCGAAGTAGTTCTGCACGTCCTCGTACCAGCACTTGAACAGGCCGTCCGCGGGGTCCCTGATCACGTCGAAGCCGCTGGTGCGGAAGTAGGGCGTGTCCTCCCACGGCTGGTCGCGCCGAAGCAGGGGGTTGGCGGGGTGCTTGCGAGGGGAGTGCCGCCGCCGCGTGATGTTCTGCACGCTGGCGATCACGTCGTCGTCGATGAAGAGCTGCCGGGTCTCTCCGATCTCCTTGAAGGCGTGCTCGCGGGAATACGAGAAGTACATGGAGCCGGCCTACTCCGGCTCGAAGCGGAACCCGTACAGGTCGGCGTCGCGCAGGTGGAAGCGCAGCTTGATCCCGCGCGGCTCGACGTTCACGGCGTCCCGCTCCGCCCAGCGCACGCGGTGGCGGACCGCGTCGCCGGTGAACCGCCGGCAGGACTCGCGCTCGTAGCCGTCGAGCGGCTGGCCGGCGGTGTCGGTGACCTCGACCTCCACGAAGCCGCCGGGCCGGCAGCAGGCGTTGATCGACAGGTGCGGCGCCATCGAGAACACCGGCTTGGTCTCCACGATCCCGGTGTAGACCCCGGCGGTGAGCGACACCCATCCGTCCAGCCGCAGGGTCGCCAGGCAGAGGTGATGGCCGTCGCGGGACAGATCGCGGTCGTGGACCTCGGGAAGGTCCAGGCCGGCGGCCTGGCCGGAGATCCACCAGTCGTGGTGGACGTTCATGCCTCCGTAGTAGATCCACACCTCGTCACCGACCTCGATCGGTGTGGATGGGGTCTCGGCGCCGAGCGGATCGTAGGGCTCGGGGCCGCGCGGGATGAGCGGCCGGTGCTCCTGCAGGCGGTGCCAGGTGCGGCCGTCGCGGCCGTGGTGCAGGTAGACCTCCATGACGTTGTCCACCTGGTGGAAGACGTTGAGCAGCCCCAGGTGCATCTCGTCCACGCGCCAGGGGACGAAGCCGTAGAGCCCGTCGTCGAGGTTGTCGGCGGCGCCGGCCTCGAACGCCATGACCGGCTCCGACCAGTGCAGGCAGTCGTCGCTCTCCAGGCGGTGCACGCAGCGGCGCGTGTTCCAGATGCCGGCCGGCTTGTCCGGCCACACCGGCATGTCGCCGGCGGCGAACCCGGCGCGCGGGGGTGACGTCCACTTGCGCGCCCGGCCGTGCAGCACGTACAGCCGGTCGACCGGGTCGTAGGTGAGGATCTCCACGTCGCCGGCCCAGTAGGGGATGATCGGGTTGGCCGGATGCGGTTGCCAGCGCACCCCGTCCTCCGACACCCGCATGGACAGGCCGACGCCGTACAGGTTCTGCGCCGGGAACGAGTGCGCGTCGGCCCTCAGCCCGGCCGGCGGGCGGTCGTGCCGCTGGTACTCGACGTACAGCATCTTGAAGCGCCGCGACGGGTCCTCCTCCGCGGGATCGAGGATGATGGTCTGCGTCCGGGCGCGCGCCTCCGGCGACAGGTCCAGGACGACGTTGGTGTCCCTGCCGTCGATCGCGCGGATGCCGAGTTGCGGCTTCTCCCAGTGGATGCCGTCGGCGGACTGGGCGTAGCAGACGCGCGCGTCGGTCAGTCCCATGCCGGGGCGGATCGCGAAGTAGTTCTGCACGTCCTCGTACCAGCACTTGAACAGGCCGTCGGCGGGGTCGCGGATGACGTCGAACGCGCTGGTGCGGAAGTACGGCGTGTCCTCCCACGGCCGGTCGCGCCGCATCAGCGGGTTGGCCGGGTGCTTGCGAGGGGAATGCCGGCGCCGCGTGATGTTCTGCACGCTGGCGATGACGTCGTCGTCGATGAAGAGCTGGCGGGAGTCGGCCGATCTCCTTGAAGGCGTGCTCGCGCGAATAGGAGAAGTACATGCCGTGACGTTCAGCCGGCCATGTCAGCCGGCCAGCGCCAGGGCTCGGGCTCGCGGATGTCGTCGAGCGGGAAGATCGGCCGGCGCACCCGCTTCCACGGGAACAGCGAGAAGTCCGGGCTGCACAGGCCGGGCAGGTCGACGATGAAGATCTCGGCGGCCAGCGGCCCGTAGGCGTTGCGGAAGCCGCCGGGCGACTTGACCTGCACCACCCGGAACGCCGTCGGCTCCAGCCCGGCGCAGCGGTACATCTCGGGGTCCCACTGCACCACGGCGCGCCGCATCGCCATCACCGAGATCGCCCCGATCTCCAGGACCGCGACGCCGCCCATGTCGAACGGGAACCCGGTGTTGGCGGCGGTCTCGTGCCGGAAGCGGCCGGGGGCGAGCCCGGCGACCCGCGCCGTGATCGGCACCGGCTGGTAGAAGGTCCGGTCGAGCGAGGCGCCGATCGACAGGCTGACCTCGGCGCCGACGCCGGCCGCTTCGGCGGCATCGACGGCCGCGGCGTCGACGATGTTGAGGAGCGCCGGCCGCCGGAAGCCGGCGTCGAGCAGCGCCCGCAGCAGCGCCGTGCTGTCGCCGGTGGCGCCCGAGCCCGGCGCGTCCGCGCTGTCGCCGAAGACGAACGTGCCTTCGCCCGGCGCGGCCGCGTGCGCGATCGCGTCGTCGATGGCGGTCAGGTCCGGGATGAACTCGTGCCGGGCGTCCCAGAAGATCCCGGCCAGCCGGTCCGCCTCGCGGTCGGCGAGCGGCTGCTCCTCCGCGTAGACGATCACCGTGCAGCCGTACTCGGCCAGGTCCATCCACGGCTGCACCGCGCACGCGCCGGCCGACAGGACGCCGGGCCGCCGCTCGGCGGCGACCACCTCGCGCATCACCGGCTCGAACGCTCCGCCGGTGGTGTTGCCGTTCTCGCCCGGCAGCACCATTGGCAGGGAGCGGAACGCCTTCGCGGGCCGCGGCCCGCCCTCCAGGATCCCCGTGAGGATGCGCGCGCCGAGGGCGCCGGTCTCGACGTGATCGACGTGCGGCTGCGTGTGGTAGAAGACCATCGCGTCGGTCAGGTCGACCATGCGCCGGGTGACGTTGGCGTGGCAGTCGATGGTGGCCACGATCGGCAGGTCCGGCCCGACCAGGTCGCGGACCGCCGCGTACAGGCGGCCGGTGCCGTCGTCGTCCGCCTCGGTCACCATCGCGCCGTGCGTGACCAGCAGCAGGCCGTCGAGCGGGCCGGCGCCGCGGATGGCGTCGAGCAGCTCGTCCTGCAGGCAACCGTAGGTGGGATCGTCCAGCGGCCGTCCCGAGGAGGCCGCGAAGGCGAAGAACAGCGGCACGGCCGCATCGCGCAACTCGCCCAACGCGCCCGCCACCTCGTGCCGGCAGCTTCCGAGCGTGTCGAAGACCTCGCGCCCGCGCAGGTAGAGCCCGGAGCGGAACCGCTCCAGGGACGAGCTGGCCGGCGAGAAGGAGTGCGACTCCTGGATCATCCCGCCGACGCCGACTCTGAACCTGCGGTCACTCACGTGGCCGTCCGCCATGAGTGTGTCGGATGCGCCGCTCACGCGCCATGTCCGACACACTCATAGCACGCCGGTACCGATAGGGCGAACGAGCCCCTGTAGCCGGTTTTCGCTTGACACCGTACCGGGACGGGAGCAGGCTGGCCGGTCAAGACGCCATGTGGCGCAAGGAGGCATTGATGCTTCGACGAACGCTTCACGCGCTCGGAATGGTGATGGGACTGACCGTGCTCATCGTCCCGAGCGGATTCGCCCAGATGCCGACGATGGATGTCGCGCCGACGCTCGGTGATTCGCAGGAATGGGCGACGTTGTCCCAGTACCAGAGCGAGACGGGTAACAGCATCAGGTCGTTCAACGAGTCGCCGATGCTGAGCGCGATGGTGGCCGCGGGAGACCTGCCGCCCATCGAGCAGCGGCTGCCCGCCGAACCGCTCGTGCAGAAGCCGTACCACTCGATCGGCACGTACAGCGACCGGCCGTTGCGGCTCATCAAGAGCGATACCGAGGGCGGACCGCTCGGCGCGATCGTCCATCACGGTGCCATCGAGTGGAACCGCGGAACCACCGATCTCCAGCCCTGGGTCGTGCAGGACTTCCAGTACGCCGGCGACGGAATGGCGCTGACCCTCACGCTGAGAGAAGGCCTGAAGCTCTCCAATGGCGTCGAGCACACCGCCGACGACTGGCTGTTCTGGTGGGAGGACATCGCCCAGAACGACGACATCGAGAAGTTCATGGGCAACTTCACCGTCGCGGGCGAGCCCATGACCGTGCACAAGATCGACGACCATACCGTCCAGTTCCGCTTCGCCGCGCCGTTCTGGAACGTGCACCTCTCCCTCTACGGAACCCGGCGCGCCGGGCTGATCGACACGGAGACCATCAAGAAGTACCACATCGACTACAACGAGGACGCCAACGAGCTGGCCAAGGAGCACGGGTTCGATAGCTGGGCCCTGCTGGTCAGCGGCCTGATCAGGGACCCGTGGCGGCCCAGCCAGCAGTTCCCGCACGAGCTGAACCTCGAGATCGCGTCGACCGGCCCGTGGCGGTACAAGGACTCGCCGACCGGCGCCGTGGTCTGGGAGCGCAATCCCTACTACCACCACATCGATACCGCGGGGAATCAGCTCCCCTACATCGACTCCGTGATCACGACGGTGCTGCAGGATCCGGAGACGGTGAGGCTCAAGATCATCGCCGGCGACGTGGACTGGGACAACGGCGAGTTGACGCTCGAGCACTACCCGCTGCTGCTGGAGGAGCAGGCGAAGGGCGCGTACCAGGTCCGCCTGGCCGCCGGCGCGAACGCGGCCGAAGCGACCATCTGGACCAACCTGACCTATCGCGCCGATCCGGTGCTTGCCGAGATCCTGTCGGACGTTCGCTTCCGCAGGGCCCTGTCGCTGGCCATAGACCGCGACGACATCAACGACACGATCTACTTCGGCGAAGCCGTGCCGCGGCAGAACACGGTGGCGCCGCCGGTGTCCTACTACAAGGAAGAGTGGGCCACCGCGTACGCGACCCGCGACCTCGACGAGGCGAACCGGCTCCTGGACGAGATGGGCCTGGGATGGGACGGCGACCGCCAGTGGCGGCTGCGGCCGGACGGCGAGGTGCTGGCCGTCGAGGTGGTCACCCCGGGCGAGATGCAGAGCGCACCGATCGTCGAGCTGGTGGTCGCGCACTGGAAGGAGATCGGGGTGCGCGCCGATCTCAACATGACCACCAAGAACGCCTTCTACGAGACCATCTACGCCAACGACAGCCAGATCGCGATCCGCCCGGACAACCACGGTCTGCCGGTGATGCAGATCCTCTACCGGGCGCTGTGGCGGCGGCCCCAGTGGTGGGCGCCCCTGTGGCACGACTGGCTGGTGTCCGATGGCGAGAAGGGCGAGGAGCCGCCGGACTGGGTGAAGGAGTACAACGACATCATCAACTCGTCGTCCACCATGGACCAGGCGACCCTCGACCGGGAGCTGACCAAGGTGTTCGACCGCAACGCCAGCGACCTGTTGTCCATCGGCACGGTCGGCATGGTCGCCAGCCCGGTGCTGATCAGCAATGACCTGGTCAACATCGCCGACCGGTTCTGGAGCAACTCCGGAGTGCTGGCCTACGGCTTCGGCAACCAGCAGCGGCCGCAGGAGTGGTACTGGAACAACTGAAGCACACCGCTCGATAGAGAGTGCGTGCGGAGCCCCGCCCGAGCGGCGGGGCTCCCCTGTCTGCAACCGGAGGCTCGATGGGCTCGTACATCGCTCGGCGTTTCCTGTTCATGCTCCTGCTGCTGGCGATGCTCACCGTCGCGGTGTTCGTCATCATTCAACTCCCGCCCGGAGACTTCCTCACCCACTACGTGACCCGGCTGGAAGCACAGGGCGTGTTCTACGACCAGGAACAGACGGAGAAGCTGCGGCGGATCTACGGCCTGGACCTGCCGATGTACCGGCAGTACCTGCGCTGGCTGGGCCGCATCGCGAGCGGCGACCTGGGGATGTCGCTGCAGTGGCGGCAGCCGGTGTCCAGGCTGCTGGCGGACCGGCTGCCCTACGCCGTCATCATCGCCGTCGTCACGCTGCTGTTCACCTACGCGGTGGCGATTCCGATCGGCGTGTACTCGGCCACCCACCAGTACTCGCTGACCGATTACGCCGTCACGACGCTCGGTTTCGTCGGCCTGGCCACCCCGAACTTCCTGCTGGCGCTGATCCTGATGTTCCTGGCCAACCGCTACCTCGGCTTCAGCATCGGCGGCCTGTTCTCGATCGAGTACATCGACCAGCCGTGGTCGGCCGCGAAGCTGCTCGACATGCTCGGGCACCTGCCGGTGCCGATCGTCGTCATCGGCACGGCCGGCACGGCGCAGCTCATTCGCGTCCTGCGCAGCTCGCTCCTGGACGAGCTGTCCCGGCAGTACGTCATCACCGCGCGCGCCAAGGGCCTCACCGAGTCGCGGCTGCTGTTCCGGTACCCGGTGCGGGTCGCCCTCAATCCGGTCATCAGCACGGTCGGCTGGGTGCTGCCGGAGATCTTCTCCGGGCAGGTGATCACGGCGATCGTCCTGAGCCTGCCGACCATCGGCCCGCTGCTGCTGGCCGCGCTGGTAGCGCAGGACATGTTCCTGGCCGGATCGCTGGTGATGGTCACGGCGCTGCTCACGCTCGTCGGCACCTTCCTCTCCGACATCCTGCTGGTCGCGGTCGATCCGCGTATCAGGATGGCCGGCTGAGTGCGCCATGCGTGAGCGAAGCGAACCTCATTCAAAGAGTGAACGCACCCTGCCGAGCGACCGCGCCGAGGCGTATCACCTCGCCTCGCAGTGGCGGCTCATGGGGCGCAAGTTCCGCCGGCACAAGCTGGCCCTGGGGGGAGGCGCGGTGCTGGCCCTGTTCTACCTGACGGCGGCCTTCGCCGGTTTCCTGGCGCCGTACGACGCCCACCACCGATTCCGCGACTTCATCAACGCTCCGCCGCAGGGACCGCGGTTCATCGATGCGGACGGCCGCTTTCACGCGCGGCCGTTCGTGTACGGGCTCACGTCCGTGCTGAATCGGGAAACGTTCCGGCGCGAGATCGTCGCCGACACGTCACAGCGCTATCCGCTGCGGCTGCTCGCCCGCGGTGACCGGTACCGGTTCTGGGGCCTGTTCGACACCGACGTGCACCTGTTCGGCGTCGACGAGCCGGGCGTCCTGTTCCTGTTCGGGACCGACGCGCTCGGCCGCGACCTGTTCTCGCGCAACATCCACGCCGCGCGCGTCTCTCTGTCCGTGGGGCTGGTCGGGGTGATCCTGAGCTTCGTTCTGGGCACGATCCTGGGCGGGATCTCCGGGTACTTCGGCCGCGCGCCGGACATGATCATCCAGCGGGTCATCGAGTTCCTGCTCTCCATACCGACCATACCGCTGTGGATGGCGCTGGCCGCGTCGCTGCCGCGCGAGTGGAGCGTCGTGCAGGTCTATTTCTTCATCACCATCATCCTCGCGATCCGCGGCTGGTGCGGCCTGGCCCGCGTCGTGCGCGGCAAGCTCCTGGAGCTGCGCGAGGAGGACTTCGTCATGGCGGCACGGATCGCGGGAACCGGCGACGCGGGGATCATCGCCAGGCACCTGCTGCCCGCGTTCATGAGCTACCTGATCGTGCACCTGACCCTGTCGATTCCCTTCATGATCCTGGGCGAGACCGCGCTGAGCTTCCTGGGGCTCGGTCTGCGGCCGCCCGCGGTGAGCTGGGGAACGCTGCTGCAGGACGCCCAGAACGTGTCCGCGGTGGCGCTGTTTCCCTGGCTGCTGATTCCCGCAGCATTCGTGATCGTCAGCGTGCTGGCGTTCAACGCCCTCGGCGACGGCCTGCGTGACGCGGCCGATCCCTACAAATAATAAGGAGCCAAGCAAAGGAGGCCCTCGAATGACCCGATCACCGATCAACATCGGCCGACAGCCGCAGTACTTCTTCGACAACCACATGATCGAGATGGTCAATTTCGTGACCCGGACCATGCACCGGCCCCGGCGGCACCCGGGCAATCCGCTGATCCGCAAGGACAAGCCGTGGGAGATCACGCCGCACTTCCGCACCAACTGCTGGAACGTGCGCCACGACCCGCGCGAAGGGCGCTACAAGTGCTGGTACGAGGACACCGGGCTCGACTACCAGCGTGCCCTGCAGGCGCGGCGGGACACGCTCGGCCCGATCGATTCGCGCGTGCACGATTCCAGCCGCCACCGCATGCTGTACGCGGAGTCCGAGGACGGCGTGAGCTGGACCAAGCCGGAGCTCGACTACCGAACGGTGGACGGCCGCAAGACCAACATCTGCCTGGGCGACGAGACCTTCGGCAAGGTGCACGCCTTCACGATCATCGACGATCCGCTGGAATCCGATCCGGCGCAGCGCTACAAGAGCATCTTCTGGCACGAGATGACCAACATCGAGGATTCCAGCATCCGCGCCGTCCACTCGGCGGACGGCCGCTCCTGGCAGGCCTACGACCGGCCGGTGAGCTTCGGCCAGATCAGGGGGCGGGCGCTGGGGGACGTGATCATCCTCTACCCGGACACGGTGACCGGCCAGTACTACCTGGACACCCGCTCGATCGCCATGTGCACCCGCGAAGGCAACCCCAAGCTGCCCACCGGCGGCGGATGGGGCGATCCCTACTATCCCGGAGACGGCTTCGGGATGACCAAGCGGCGGATCTTCAGCACCAACAGCCGGGACATCCTGGACTGGCCCGCCCTGGACCAGACCATCGTTCCGGACGACCTCGACGACAACCTGGACGACGAGTTCTACGGCCTCACCCGGTTCCGCATGGGAGAGCTGTGGGTCGGCTTCCTGGACGTGTTCCAGCGCACGCACAACACCAAGGACGTGCGCCTGGTCTACAGCCGCGACGGCTACCGCTGGAACCACGTGAGCCGCGGCTCGCCGTTCCTGGAGCGGAGCGCGGAGGGCAACTGGGACTGCTACATGGTCGAGATCTGCAACACGCCGCTGTTCCTGGACGACGAGATCCGCATCTACTACGGCGGCGCCAACGTGCACCACGACTGGTGGACGCACGGCGAGATCGAAGGGCTGGACGTGCCCGAGGCCAAGGCCGGGTTCGCGGGCGGCGAGACCGCGCTCGGCCTGGCGACCCTGCGTCCGGAGGGGTTCGTCTCCATCGACTCGACCGTTCGCGACGGGGTGCTGGTCACGCGGCCGTTCGTGAGCCAGGGCACTCAAGTGGTGGTCAACGCGGTGAGCGCCGCGAACGGGTACCTGGAGGCGGAGCTGACCGATGCCGAGGACGACGTGGTGCCGGGCTTCGGGCGCGGCGAGTGCGACACGTTCAGGGGCGATGAGACCGCCCACGTCCTCTCCTGGTCGGGACGGACGGAGTTGCCGCCGGAGGTGCTTGCCGGCGGCGCGAAGCTGCGCTTCTTCAGCCGCCACACGAGCCTCTACTCGTTCCGCATCGCGTAGGTGATCGTTGACGCCCGCCCGCCGGCACCGCAGGCTGCGCCCGCCATGAAGGTCGACTGCCAGAGCCACCTGTTTCCCGCCGGCTATGCCGAGGCGCTGACGCGCAACCCCGGATCGCCCACCACCACGGGCGCGGCCGGAAACTACACCGTCGCGTACGGCGACCTGCAGTCGTTCCGGCTCGACCTGGAGGACTACAGCGTGGCGCGCAAGCTGCGCGACATGGACGCCGCCGGCATCGACGTCAGCGTGGTGAGCGTGAACATGCCCGGCCCGGAGCTGCTGGAACCGGAGCTGGCGGTGGAAGCCGCGCGCGTCTGCAACGACGAGCTGGCCGAGGCGTGCGCCCGCCACCGGGAGCGCCTGGTGGGGCTGGCCTGCCTGCCGTGGCAGAGCCCGGACGCGGCCATCGCGGAGCTGGACCGCGCGACCGGCGAGCTGGACCTGCGCGGGGTCATGCTCTACTCGCACGTCGGCACCGGGCCCGTGGACGACGGCGCCCTGGAGCCCGTCTACGCCCGCATCGCAGAGCTCGGCGTGCCGGTGGTCCTGCACCCGTGCGTGCCGCCATGGGCCGCGGAGACGAGCGACCACTCGATGACCACGATGGTGGGCCTGATGGTCGACCACAGCCTGGCGGCGCTACGGCTGGTGCTCGGCGGGATCCTGGAGCGCCATCCCGGACTGCAGGTGGTGCAGCCGCACTGCGGCGGCGTGCTCCCCTACCTGTGGGGCCGCATCCGCAACCAGACCGAGGTGATGAAGCGCGGCGTCGAGCGCATCTCGCAGACGCCGACCGAGCTGTACCGCCGGGTCCATCTGGACACCGCCTCGCCGTGGCCGCCGGCCGTGCGCGTCGCCTACGAGCTTGCCGGAGCCGACCGCCTGGTGTTCGCCAGCGACCACCCCTGGGTGGAGATCCAACTCCTGATCGACTCCCTGGAAGCGCTTGAGCTACCCGCCGAGGACCTGCAGCGCATCTACGCCGGCAACGCCTGCCGCCTGTTCCGCATCGACTGAACTGAAGCGATTTCGGGATCAAGCGAGCGGGAAATAGGTAATCGAGTCAACCTGTCCGGCTGTCGCCGGACCAGGCCGCGCACGATGTGGTTGTCGAAGTTCTCGTCACTCAGCAGCCGGAGCAACCCGATCGTCCCTCGCCCGCTGCATGAGTCGTTCGCGCACGCCGCTCTGATCTTCTTGCGTTGCTTGGACGCGACGGAGTACGTCTGCGGCCTCGGTGTCACAGCGGCGCATGTACTCGTCGATCTCTTCTCGATGCGTCAGGCAATAGGCCAGAACGGCGTATACGTCAGGAAGGCTCAGCGTGTCATAGGATTGGACGATCGTCTCGGGAGTGGCCCCAGACTGAAAAGCTTGTACTACAACCTCCAGCAATACATGGGTGTCGGCTATCCGCAAGACACCCGCTGGATCCTCTCTAAGGGGGACGGTCACTGGCTCGATCGTCGGCATGCCGGAAGGTGAAGGGCTCGCCATCAATGGAGGAGATCATAGCTTTCCGCGATCCGGATCGCAATGTCGGAGCCGTCGACGTCCATGTCGATCCGCGCCGCGTACCGCGACGGTCGCGCATGCGGACGCCGCGGGCGGAACTTCCAGCAGCCAACCATGGCAGCCGGTTCTGCTATCGTTGCCAGTATGGTCGGCCACGCGAAGAGGCGGGTGTGAGCCAGCGATCCGGCTCGCTCGGTCCGGTCGGGGAGGCGGAGCGGATCGAGGTCGTCGACGTGCTGCGCGGGTTTGCGCTGTGCGGGATCCTGTTCGTCAACATCATGTGGTTCAAGGCTCCGGGGAGCCTGGGCGGCTTCGGGTACGAGGGGCCGCCGCTCGATCGGCTGGTCGCCGCGGGCGTGTTCGCGCTGGCGCAGGCGAAGTTCTTCACGCTGTTCTCGTTCCTGTTCGGGTGGGGCTTCGCCACCCAGTTCGTGCGCGCCGAGGAGCGTGGCGCCGCCGCCGGCTTCCCCCGGCGGTACCTGCGCCGGTCCGCGATCCTGGGCTTGATCGGGGTCGTGCACATCGTGCTGCTCTCGGAAGGGGACATCCTCCTCCTCTACGCCGTCCTCGGGCTGCTGCTGCTCCCCCTGTGCCGCTCGCGGCCGGAGATCCTGCGCCGCTGGGTGAAGTGGCTGCTGATCGTCCCGGCAGCGGCGGCGCTGCTGATGTCCGGAGCGCTGGCGCTGGGGCGGGCGGCTCCCGAAGGCGCGGCGGAGATCGCCGCCGGCGATCGCGAGACCGCGGAGGAGTTCCGCAACGAGGCCCGGACCACGACGGCGGCCTACCTGGGGCCGGCGTTCGCACGCTCGGCGGGGACCCGGGTCGAGAACTACGGCCAAAACGCGTGGATCCAGCTCTTCCTCGCGCCGACCGTGCTTGCCATGTTCGTGTTGGGTCTGGCCGCCGGCCGCCGCCGCCTCACCCCGGACACCGCGGATCACCGAGCGCTGCTCCGGCGCGTGCTCGTCTGGGGCCTGGCGATCGGGCTGCCGGTGGCGGTGCTGTCGGCCGCGGGCGCCAGTCTGCTGCCGACGCTGAGCGCGCTGATGTTCGTGTGGGTGAACGGAACGGTCGCGGGCCCGCTCCTGGCGATGGCCTACGGCTCCGGCATCGCGCTGCTCTGGCAGCGCGCCGGATGGCGGCGCCTGCTGCGGCCGCTGGCGGCCATGGGCCGGATGGCGCTGACCAACTACCTCCTGCAGTCGGTCGTCGCGACCCTGCTGTTCTACGGGTACGGCCTGGGCCTGGCGCGGCGCGTATCGCCCTCCTTGGCGCTGCTGATCGTCCTCGCCATCTTGGCCGGACAGCTCCTGGTCAGCGGCTGGTGGCTGCGCCGCTTCCGCTTCGGCCCGGCCGAGTGGCTGTGGAGGACCCTGACCTACGGCGCCCGCCAGCCGCTTCCGCGGGCCGCGCCCTGAGTTTTGACCGCGCGCCGGATGTCCCGTAGGTTGACGCGCACGACCGGAACGTCCGGTCTGTCATCGTCCGGTCACGATCGTGGAGGCACCATGAAGTTCCGCGCCGTTCTCGCTGCTCAAGCCATCGTTCTGGTCCCCGTCCTCGCCCAGTCGCAGGAGGCGAACCGGGGATACGACAAGACCGATCCGATCGTGCTTGCGGTCGGTCAGGAGTACTCCGGCACGACGGACTCCGACCAGGAGCGCAAGTACTTCATGGCGCACGTGGAAGCGGACGTCGAGTACCGGATCGACATGACCGGCCTCTCCGTCGATCTGGACATCTACTACCTGGGATCGGACGAAACCTTCCTGCGCGACTCCGTCGGCCGGTCGACCAACGCCGAGGACAACGACGAGCGCATCCAGTTCACGCCGAAGGAGGATGCGGCGTACTTCATGCTCCACAACTACGACTACAAGGAGTCGGAATTCAGGCTCCTGCTGACCAGGAGTGAGACCTATGCCGATGAGGTCGCGGCGCTGACGCCGATCCGCCTGGACGGCGAGGTCAGCTACCAGGGGCAGGTGGGCAGCCGTTCGAGCCTGTACGAGGTGGGCGGCCTGACCCCCGGATCGACCTACCGCATCGCCATCGACGGCCTGCAGGTGAACGCCGACCTGCTGGTCTTCTCCGACCCGCTGTACCGGGACGAGCTGGGGCGCTCGAACAAGCGCTACACCGAGGGCGACTTCGTCACGGTGTCGACCGGCAGCGACGTCCTCTACGTCGAGGTGCGGGGACAACACCGCTCGGGAACTCCGTTCACGCTGACCGTCGAAGAGCGCGACCGACTGCTGGATCAGGGCTCCGCGGAGGAGCCCATGGAGATCCCGGTAGGCGAGGAGGTCGCGTCCGAGGTGGGGCCGGACAGAAGCTACTACTTCTTCGCGGCGACGCCCGGCCGCCCCTACACCATCAAGCTGCTGTCACCGACGATGGATGCCGATCTCTACGTGCACGGCGATGCCGGGTTCGGCGACGTTCAGGAGATGTCCGACAATCTCCGGGGAGAGGACGAGGTCGTGTCGTTGACTGCCGAGAGCGATGTCGTCCATTTCTCCGTGGACGGCCGTCACACCAAGGGATCGGGAGCCAACTTCGAGCTGCACGTCATCGAGGAGACCTTCGACAACGAAGGCGAGGAGCAGGAGCCGATGATGATCACCGGCGCCAGCCATGCCGGACAGATGCAGGCCGAGGGGGACAGCTATTACAGGATCCCGGTGGTGCCCGGCAGGATGTACCTGATCAAGGTGACGCAGCAGGAGATCCGCGGCACGTGGCGGTTCCACTTCTACGTCTACGATGACGAAATCCGCGGCAGGAAGCTGGCTTCGGCCGGCTACATCAACGGCAACGAATACAAGTCGGCCCTGATCGAGAGCTTCTCCGGGGAGTGGCTCTACCTCCACGTCCTCTCCTACGACGAGGACTTCGGCAGCAACTTCACCGTCGAAATACAGGAAGTCCTGCTGGCGGAAGCCGGGTGAGCAATGCCGCCTTCGTGGGTCGTCAGGCGTCGATTGCCTCGAACGCGGTCACGTTGCGTGTCTCGCGGCTGAACTCTACGCCGATCAGATGGATCGGCTCGCCCCGGCCGCGATACTTGTCCGCGTATCCGCGTTCCCGCAACTGTGCGAGCGCCGAGCCCGGGGGCGTCATCTCCACCACCTTGAACTCGAACAGATACGCGTGCCCGCCGGTCCGCACCGCCATGTCCAGGCGGCCGTGGCTGCTCGACTCCTCGACCACGATCTCGTAGCCGAGCGCCGCGAAATAGGAGTAGAACACGCTCGCGTAGTAGCCCTCGTAGTTCGCGATGTCGTTGCTCGTGTGCCATTGGTAGGGGATGCTCGCGAAGAAGGAATGGAACAGCTCCTCCAAGCCGGCGCAGTCGTGCGCGGCAAGCAGCCGCGCCAGGCGGATGCTGTTGTCCGTCTGCCGCTCGGCGTTTTGCACCAGGTGCCGCAGCAGCACCCGGTTCAGGCTCTGCCTGACCTCCCGGTTCGGGTAGCCCAGCCGATACAGCGCCTCCTCGCCCAGCCGCTCTTCTCCGGTGATGGTCAGATAGCCGGTCTGGAACAGCAGCGCCTCGGTGCCGATGCGGCCGACGTCGAACGCCGAAAGCAGGTCCTCCGTGCTCACCGTGTCGCCCAGTGATACCGAGGACACACGGCGTTCGAACAGCGTCTCCACCAGGAACGCGGGCGTGCCGGTCTCGAACCAGTGGGCGGCGAACTTGCGGCGGCGCAGCAGCAGCAGCACGTCGTACGGGTTGTACACCTTGTCGGAGCCGAGCCAGCTATAGCCGTTGTACGATTCGCGTACCCGTTCCCGGTCCAGTCCGGCGAGCTCCGGGGCGAACACCGTGTCCAAATCGTCCTCGGTGTAGCCGCAGATGGACGAGTACACCGGATCGAGGGTGAGGTCGGTGAGGTTGTTCAGCTCGGAGAACAGGCTCACCTTGGAGAACCTGCTCACCCCGGTGAGGAACGTGAACCGCACGTGTGCGTCGCTTGCCTTGATCACTCCATACAAGCCGCGCAGGTAATCCCGGTTGGCGCGAGCGGTCTGTGGATCCTCCATCGCGTCCAGGATCGGCTTGTCGTACTCGTCGACCAGCACCACGACCTGCCGGCCCGTCTGTCCGTGCAGCGCTTCGAGCAGATAGGCGAACCGGCCGGGAGCCGTCAGGTATTCGGAAACCACCCCCGTCCGCCGCTCGGCGGCGGCGAGCTGCTCCATGACGTTGGCTTCCAGCAGAGCCGTCTCCTTGAAGCTGCCGCCGGCGAAATCCAGCCGCACCACCGGATGGTGAACCGACCAGTCGTGGCCGGCGTGGATGTGGAGCCCTGCGAACAGCGCCTCGTTGCCCTCGAACAGCTCCTTCAGCGTGTCCAGGAACAGGCTCTTGCCGAACCGCCGGGGGCGCGACAGGAAGTAGTGCGTGCCCTCGTCGAGCAGCCGCTCGATGTAGGCGGTCTTGTCCACGTAGTAGCAGTCCCGTTCGCGCAGCGTGCGGAAGGTCTGCATGCCGATCGGCAGCCGGCGCCTGGTCACCGCATCATCCTAACCCCGCTCCCGGCGGCGCTCAAAACCGAACGGATTGCTCGTCGCGCGGTTACCGCCTGAACCGGGCGGCCGCTCTCAGGCGACCGTCAGCCGCCGGCTACCTCGAAGGCGGTCACGTTGCGCTGCTCGCGGCTGAACTCCACCCCGATCAGGTACACGTCCGCTGCCTCGGGCCGGTACTTCTCCGCGTAGCCCCGCTCCTGCAACTGCGCCAGCGCCGCGCCCTCGGCCGCCTGCTCCACGACCTTGAACTCGAACAGGAACACATCGCCGGCGAAGCGCACCGCCAGGTCCGCGCGCCCGCGGCTGCTGCTGTCCTCGACGGTCACGTCCAGTCCCACCGCCGCCAGCCAGGCGTAGAACACGCTGGCGTAGTAGCCTTCGTAGCGCGCGATCTCGTTCCGCGTCCGCCGACCCGGTCGGCCGGCATGCCACTCGTAGGGAATGCTCGCAAACAGCCCTCGCACCAACCCCTCGATCCCCGTGAAGTCGCGCTCCCGCAGCCGCTCCACCAACGTCAGGCCCGGGTTCCGCCGCGCCGCCTCCGGCGGTGTCAGCGCCGCCAGCAGGCTTGCGTTCAGACTCCGGCGCACCTCGTGGTTCGGGTATCCCAGGCGATAGAGGGGCGTGCCGTCGAACGCGCGCTCCTCGCGGAGGATCGTCAGGTAACCGGTCTGGAACAACAGCGCCTCCGGCGCCATGTCCCGCACGTCGAACCTCGATAGCAGTGCGTCGTCGCTCCGCAGACCGTCCAGGGACGGGATGTCCACCTGCCGGCGCAGCAGCGTCTCGATCAGGAATGTCGGC
Organism: Spirochaetia bacterium; assembly: GCA_964291595.2. Classification (GTDB taxonomy): domain Bacteria; phylum Spirochaetota; class Spirochaetia; order SZUA-6; family Bin103; genus CATQHW01. The sequence goes on from OZ219914.1 coordinate 1,130,446, forward strand.
GTGCCGGTCTCGAACCAGTACGGGCGAAGCCGACGGCTGCGGAGCAGTTGGAGGATGTCGAACGGGTTGTACATCCATTCCCCGCCGAGCCAGTTGTAGCCGTTGTACCAGCGCCGTATCTCCTCCCGGTCCAGTCCGCGAAGCTCCGGCGCGAACGTCGTGTCCAGGTCCGAGTCCGTGTAGCCGCAGATGGTCGAAAAAGCCGCGTCGAGGGTCAGGTCGGTGAGGTTGTTGAGGTCGGAGAACAGGCTCACCTTGGAGAAGTTGCTCACGCCGGTGAGGAAGGCGAACATCACGTAGGCGTCGGCGTCCTTGATCGTCGCGTACAGGCCGCGCAGGTCGTCGCGGTTCACCTCGGCGGTCTCCGGCGTCTTCGTCGCGTCCAGGATCGGCTTGTCGTACTCGTCGACGAGGACCACCACCCGCTGCCCGGCCTGATCGCACAGCGCCTCCAGCAGGCGGCGAAAAGCGACGGCCACGGCGGGGTGCAGACGCTGCACGTGGTGATCGAGCATCAGTCGAGCGTGGACCACTCGATGCCGCTGCGGTTCCTGAACTACACGAGCCTGCTCTACCAGCGACTGTACCGTGACCGCACCACGTGGAGCAAGGACGATCGGGCCGATCCGGTGCTGCACGTGGTGGTGTACAACGGCGACAAGCGATGGGACGCGCCGCTGACGCTCGCCGGGCTGGTGGAGCGGACGGAGCGGGACGGTCCTGCGCAGCTCGCCGTGAGCTACGACGTGGTTGATCTGGTGGCGGTGAAGGCGGATGATCTGCCGCGAGCGAACCTGCTGAGATGGGTCGCGGAGGTGGAGCAGGGTGCGCAGACGGGCGCGTTGCCGGAGCGGGTGCGGGAGTTGGGGGAATGGCTTGCGGAAGCGGGCGAGCCGGGCCTGACGAAGAGCTTCGACCTGTGGCTTGGCGTCCTGGGCCGGAAGTGGGGCGTGGAGTTGCCGTCGATCCGTGAGTACGAGGAGGTAAGCGCCGTGTTGCTGGAGAAGATCGATCGCTGGGAAGCGGAAATCCTGGAGCAAGGGATCGAACAGGGCCGCCAGGAAGGCCAATTGCGCACCATCGAGAAACTGGTGCGAACCGGTGTCGCGTGGACCACCATCGAAGCGGCGACCGGCATCGACGAGCGGACATTCGACCGGCGCAAGCATCAGCTCGATGCCGCTGACGACGGCAATCCTGACGCCACCTGAGCCACGCTTGCAGCCCGTGGTGAGGACAGCCTGTTCGAGCGGGCAATCTCGCGGATCAACGCGCTGGTCTGGGCGGAGTGCCGGGCGCGTGCCGCCGACTATCTCCAGGCGCTTTCGGAGGACGATGCGCCCGAGCCGTTCGCTGGCGGAACGGCGGGCGGGCTCGCCGCACGGTACCGTTCGGTGTCGGATCTCCTGAACCGAGCTGCGGACAAGACTCCCTTCGCGGGCGACAAGCGCCGCCTGATCGCCGAGGCGCGCGATCGAGGCCTCGTGCATCGATCGCATTCGCGAATTCCGCGATCGTTGACACGGCCTCGGGCGCCGAGGCTTACGCGGTAGACACCTCGCGGAGGCGGCGGGCGACCTCACGCGTGGACAGCCCCATGTCAAAAGGGAATAGAACAAAATCCTGCGACTACGTGCTGGCCCCTCCGATCCGCGCTGTGCTTGGAGATAATGTGCCCGGCGGCTTCGATCTCTACTACGGAGCGCTGAAGGGCACACCCTGGAAGTGGCGGCACAAAGAACCACCTTGCCCACACATGCCGTCATAGGCGATGATGGGCTACGGTGGAGTTGAAACAGAAGTCCCGTACTCTCTGAAAATCAACCCTTCTCAATGACTATCTTTACAATCGGACAAGAACCATGCCTGCAAATGTCATAGACGCACTGGAACAGTTTCGGCCAGACAACACCTTCGTCACTATCTGGCGCTACATGAGTTTGAGAACGTTCGAGGGACTTGTAGAGTCGAACAAGCTCCTTTTCACTTCTCTCGATAAATTTGACGATAGGTACGAGGGACATAATACGCTTGTTGGCAACTTAATAACTAATGTGAAATTGGGCAGTGCGGCGTGGGTGGACCTGTACGACAAGGCATTTCAGACCATGCGCAAATCGAGTTACGTCAATTGCTGGACCGAAGGTCCTGCTGAGAACGCCGCGTTTTGGGAAATCTATGGAAGGTGTGGCACTGCTGTAGCAATCCGCTCAACGTACAATGAACTAAGGAATGTGCTTCCAGATGACTATGTGCTAGGTCGTGTAAACTATATTGACTACAATTCCTCGCCCGGATTCAAGGCGGACGACGACAGTGCATATCCATACTTCGCACATATATACCACAAGCGATTGGAATATAGCTATGAGAAAGAAATCAGGGCGGCACGCATACCGCGACTCGAAGGACCGGGCGAACGAACAAGTGCAGATGTTCTCATTCCCAATCTCCCCGATCTGATAGATTCTGTGTGGATACGTCGGAGTGACTCCGATGAAGCAAGAAGGAGAGTAGAGAACCTGTGCGACAAGCACAATTTGAATTACCGAGAGTCGGGAATAGATGATCAACCATTACGGGTTCGGTTGTCAGAACAGCAAAGGGTGATATTGAAGGACAAGATTGCGGCCGCTAACATACCTGACGATCTACCCGAGACGTTTTACGCCATACTGATTACAAGATTGTACTTGGAAACCCTGAGGGGTGAGTAATGATCGTGAGAGAACGCTTAGGGCTTAGCGCGAAACAAATGATACATATATGATTTAGCTGACGGATGTCGGCTCGATCGTATAGTTCCAGTCGCCGTGAAATTCATGCCGTGACAGATTGATGCGCTGCATTTGCTCGTCGGTCACCTTCGCCCCTTGGAGGTACGAGCGCGTATCGATCTCCGAGCGCACCCGCAGGCCGCTGCGTGTCGTCGTGGCGCCGATCAGATTGACCACGGTAGCCAAGCTGACCAGCGGCTTGCCGCGCCAGTTCATGGCGATGTACGAGAACAGCCGGTGCTCGATGCGGTTTCATTTGCTGGTGCCCGGCGGATAGTGGCAGACCGTGATCGACAGCCCGGTGCGATTCGCGAACCGCTGCAGCTCCCACGTCCACAACCGGGTCGGACGGTTGCTGCCGCCGGCATCGGCGGTGATCAGCAAGTGGCCGCTACCGCCGTACGCTGAGCGGCCCATGCGGTTCCACCAACTGCGGATCGCGTTCACCGCGAAGTGAGCGGCGTCGTGATCGACACCCACGCTGACCCAGCCTTCGTCGCGGCTCAGATCGTAGACGCCATAGGGAATGGCCTTGCCCTGCTCCGGGATGACGAAGTCGTGCACCTTCACCTGCTTCGGTTCGCCCTTCGCGCGCCACTCCCGGCCGCCGTTCTTGAACTCCCCGATCAGTTCCTTCTTCTTGGTGTCTACTGAATGACCGGATGGCCCTGCTCCTGGGCGCCTCGCACCTGCTCGTTGAGGTAGTTGAATTGGGCGTCGCGGTCCGGGTGCTGGGTTCCTTCGGTGCTCTTGCGATTCGCCTGCAGCGTGTAGCCGAGGTGGTGCAACAGCTCGTTGACGACGCGACGACCCACCGCATGGCCCAGCGCCTGCAACTCGGCGGTGAGCTTGCTCACGCTCTTGGAGGTCCAGCGCAGGGGACTGTCGTTCGGCTCACCGGCGGTGATGGGCTCCAGCAACGCGTTCAAGTCCGAGACCAGCGTCGGGTCGGTGTCCACGACACGCTTGCGATCGCCGCCGGCGCGCCGCGTACGGCTTGGCTCCAACCGATCGTCGGATCTGAGTTCCTCGATGCGCGCGCGATACGCGTGCGTGACATGCCGGTCGCGCGCGCAACCATGGCGATGCCGCCGCGGCCGACCGCTTCGGCTTCGGCGGCCGCCCACAGCCGACGCGTGCGCTCGTTCAGCGCCGGCGCGAGCGCTTCGTACTTCGTTCGCAACGTCTCGACGTCCACTCATAGTGTATCGGTTATTTCGCGCTATGCCCTTACGGCGCTACAAACAACCCAGCGTTGGTCCTGCTCCCGCTCTTTCTCGATCGTGAACTTCTGGGGTCAATGATCCTCATGACGACAGGGACTCGTCAATGCCTTCGATGTCCTGCAGTGCGCGATCCATCTCATCCCCCTGCTGGCGCGTCCAGCTACCCATGAAGCCATCCAGCGAGGAGCCCACGGTGTCGACGGAGCCCTGATCGTCCGCAAGACCGGCTCCGCGGCGAAGGAGGCGCAGCACCGCCTGATTCACCGACATTCGCTCCTGCCGCGCCAGTCGGCGAATGCTGTCGGCCAGTTCGGCGTCGAGTCCTCGAACCGTCAGTTGATACAACGCTTGCCCCCCTCGGATGACTCACCCTGCGAATCATCATGACCCATGGTGTGCATCGAGCCGAAGCCGATCAATCGCGGCTCACGCCTGCGGGATCGCCGCACCCGATGCGCGCCGCAGGGATCAAGTGAGCAGGCGAGCACCTCGCGGAGGCGGGGGGACCTGTTGGGCCTCGCCGGGCTACCGGGTCGGGCACGACACGGAGACGTACTCGCAAGCTATAGCATAAATGCTATAGCTTGCGAGTACATGACTTGGACAGTCGGCACCCTGAGTAGCGCCGTGGATGGGGAGCTTGAAGCTTTACCCGTCGACATGCGGGCGAGATTCGTGCATACCCCGACGCGAGATTGAGTTGACTCTCCGCAGGGCGAAGGAGTCACTTGGAATAGACAGGAAGTAGAGCAGGCGTTTATTTCATAAAGGGGACATGTCGTAGCTCCCGAAGTTCGAAGCTACGCGTAGAGGAGACATCGTTGAGCAGAGAGAAAGTTGGAAGTAACGTAGAGAATCTGCACAGGAAGTGGAGCAGCGATCCGGAGTACCTGAGCGCCTATGAAGAACTCGGTCCGGAGTTCGAGATAGCTCGTGCGGTGATTCTGGCTCGCAAGGGAGCGGGACTGACGCAGGAGCAACTCGCCAAGCGGATGAACACGACCCAGTCGGTCATCGCTCGACTGGAGGGTGGACGCACGTGCCCGTCCACGACAACGCTGATGCGGTTCGCACAGGCTACCGGGACGCGCCTCAAGATCAGTTTCGAGGCCGGCTGACGCTTCAGATCCGAGTCAGCACTTCGCGGAGGCGGCGGGCGACCGGCTGGGCTTGGCCGGGCTGCAGGGTCATGGAGTCGGCGAACATGCCGCCGTCCCAGACGCCATGAAACGCTCGGCTCGCCGTCGCGGAGCCCGGCGCCGTCGGCCGTTCGTGCGCCTAGCACCAGGTTCCTGGATTGCGGGCCGCGCATGCCCTTGCCGACGAAGATAGATGTATGCCGTTACAAGCGTTCAAGCGCATCGTGGAGCGGGTTTAGCGCTGGAACAGCCGTCCTTGTAGCAGTAGCTGTCCACTTCCGTGCCGCAGGCATCGCACAGTACGGCGGCGTCGCCGTCGTTGCCCCAGATGTTCTTTCGGGTCATGGTGAGGCTTGGCTGGGGATTGCCGACGCATCCTCCGCTTCCACTGCAGATCGCGAAGGTGCCACCATTGGCGGCCAGCGGTTCGGTCTCCGGTATCTGCAGGTGCGTGCCGTCGTCGTCTCGAATCCTCCATCCGCTGATGTCGACCGCCGCACCGGTGCGGTTGATCAGCAGGAGGTGTTCGCGCCCCTGGCTGCGATTGGCGATCTCGGCGATGACGACGCCCTTCGCGGCTGCTCCGCATGGCATAGCGTCTGGGATGCTATCCGGTGAACAGTCGGAGGGGCGCGGTCCGGCGGCGAGCTTCTCGAACAGTGCGGAAAAGTGATTGAGTTCGTCCCGATAGGGTGCGGCGTAGCCGCACTCGATGAGCCGGGCGTTGAGCAGGGTGCCGTCGGCCAGGTACACGTAGGCGAGCAACCGGTCGAAGCGGTCGCGGCGGCGGAAGTCGAAGGCCAGGTACACCGGGTCGCGGCCGATCCGCCGTTGCACGAACGCCGTCGCCTCGGCCGCTCCGGGCTGGCCTGCTTCCGGCGTGTCGAGCCCCATCAGGCGAATCTTCTCCTCGGCCGCGGGCCCGGGAGGGGGGCACGGGATGTGTACCCAGAAGGTGTCACCATCGACATGCCTGATCACCGACGCGGGAGTCATTCGCTCGATCTCGGCGTCGGCGTAGTGCTGGAGACCGGCGACCGTAACGTCGTAAACCCTGCCGCAGGATCTCGAAGCCGTCTGTCCCACTGCGGTCACCGCCGTGACCGCGAGTAGCACCGTTGCGATGCGGATGATTCGATAGAAGCGACTGGACATGGCGGTCAGTATAGGGGGCCGGACACGCCGGCCTGCGTTGCGGGTGGCGTGTGGGACGTCACTCGAGACGCGACCCCGGAGACGTGCGGCGGGACGACTACGGTGTCGATGTCCATGTTACGACAGATCCATCGAGCGCTTGGTGGTAGATCTCCAGCGCCGGTCGCCGAGTCAAGTCGCGCGCAGATAGCTTGATGTCGAACGGATAGAACGAGACCGAACCGACAAGGCTATGGAGCGGGTGCTCCTGGCGGGCGGTGTCCGCGATGCCGGCTTCGAGGAGCCAAGCGCCAACTGCGGGATCATGCACGGCGATCCGTGGCGCCGGCGCGAAGATGCCCTGTTCGCCGGTCTCCACGACGACTCCCCATGCGACGAATGAACGGACGACTCGCTGTACGGCACGCCTCACGGTGCTCCGTGCACCCCACGACTCGGTCATGCGCCGGACGATCTGGGACAGCGGGGCGCGGCCTTGCAGCGACAGGAGCCGTCCAGTCGTTGCCGCTACGTCGCGGAAGAACGGGTAGCCTGCCAGGCACATGCCCCAGTGGAGCGGCAGGCGGCTATCCTCTCTTCCGTCGCCGAGCAGAAGGAGCCCGTCGTCACGGAGCGGGACGAGCCTCTCGGGTACCAGCACCCACACGTGCATCAACACGGTCATTGTCTTGCCGCGCGCGCTGTGCGAGCCGATGCCGGCGACCTGACCGTCGAGCAGGCGGTCGAGCCGCTTCCGTATCTCGGCTGCGGGCAGCCCCTGTGAGGCCCAGTCGGCCGTGGCGTCGAGCCAGCTCAAGTGGATCTTGCGGTCGAATCCGACGAGCTTGTGCGTCATGTCCCGGCTCACTTCCTGTCGATCCGTACCAGAGGGACGACCACCTCTTCCAGCGTGATCCCGCCGTGTGCCACCGGCCGCTCCGACCGGCGGACGAACGAAGACCGACCGGGCGCGATCAACGCAAGGTAGTCATCCGGCAGCCCGACCGGCGGCCACGCGATTGCGCCGGGAAATCGCTCCTCGACTCGTCCGCGCAGCGCCGGATCGGGGTACACGCGGACTCGCTCGCCACGCAGGTCCGCGGCCACGCCCTCCCGCGGCTGGCCGCAGCCGGTTGTCTCGATGTTCCCGTGGTCGGAGGTCAGGAACACGGCGAAGCCATGATCGATCAGCAAGTCGAGCAGCGCTGCCAGAAATCCCTGGCCAGCCCACTGGCGAACCTGGTTGTGCATGCCCGATTGTCCGAGCTCCATGCCGTGCATGATCCTGTCGACCGCGTCGACGACCAGCCCCACCGCGCGCATCCGGGGATCCGACACAAGCTGCGCCACTCGGGCGAGGTCCGGCTGATCACGCAGGTTCTTCTCGTACCCCACGGCAGCCGGAGACAACCCCTCGCCGACCCAGAATCGTTGCCACGCGGCGGGCTCGCGGTCCGTCGTGTGGATGGTCTCCGGGAAGTAGAGCGGAGCGCAGGCGGCAAAGCACGCTTGCCGCGAAACGCGTCGCGATCGGTGACGATCTCGATCAGCGGCCACGTTGCGAACAGCGGGTTGTGTCTCAGCAGCCGGAGGAGATGAACGTCGAGGATGGCGGGAACACGGAGATCCCGGTAGTGCCGGCGCAGCAACAAACGCAACAGATCGGATTCCTGCCTGATCGTCTCGGGCGCGATCCCGAAGACGTGACGCAGGACGAACTCGGCAGCGGGGCCGTCACCGAGAGGACGGGCCGGCGGCTTCCGGAGCTGGCCTTCGTACAAGGCGTCGAGGTGGCTCCGCTCCAGCGCTTCTATGACGGGATAGCTCAGATTCGGGAACAGCTCTCCCAGGGTGAACGATACCTGCCGGCCTGCCTGCAGAAGATCGTGCGGCAGTGCGCGCAGCTCCGACGTCGGCGCCCGCACTCCGACGACGAGATCCGCATGTTCGCCTCGATCCCAACGCGACCGATGGCGCGACTCGTAGGAGTAGCGGAACGCGACGCGATCCTCGAACGCCATCAGCTCGAAGCCGCGCTCCGCGATCTCCTTGAGAACCCCCTCTTCCAGCAGCAGGCCGTCGGGGTCCGCGGAGATCGTCAGTCGCGCATGGCCTCCGGCGAGTCGTACCGTGACGGAGTCACGGGAAGGCAGTGACCAAGTTGGCGCACGCCAGTGGGATTTGCTCAGTGACCAACCCCGGATGACCAGTGACCAACTCCGGCGCGTGGCAACCGCGGCTCATGGATCTCCCTCGCGGCGAACGTCGGTTCGCCACTCGTGCAGGAGTGCGGGACCTGCCTCGGTCACCACGTACGGCTGGTCGGGGTGGTTCGGCTCGTCCGGGCGGGTCATACGGATCAGCCGGCCCGAGCCGTGGGATCCAAGCGCTTACGCCGAGAGAACGTACGGTGCGAGAGCCCGGTCTCGCGCATGAGGTCGGCTTGCTTTCACGGCACTTCGTACCGCGCGATGGTCGCGCGCCGATCGTCGGTCAGGTTGGTCAGTGCGGGAGTGACCAAGTGGGCGTCAGGACTGCCGGGTTGGTCACTGACCAAGCCCTCGGCTCCCCATGGGACTTGGTCACTCGTCGACTGACCAAGCTGTGCAGCGTCGAGGCTACCCCATGTGTTCGGTAAAGCCGTACCTGTACTTCAGGTCGCATGAGAGCCTCGTGTCGCCGCTGACGGTCTGGAGTTCGAGCCGGCTGCGCTTCACATCCGAGCTAGTAGCACTTCGCGCAGTCGACGGGCGACCTGCTGGGCCTCGCCAGGCTGCAGGGTCATGGGGTCGGCGAACATGCCGCCGTCCCAGCCGCCCATGAAGATGCTGGGCTCGCCGTCGCGGAGCGGGGCGGCGTAGGCGTCGGCGGTGCGGTCGCCCAGGAGCTCGATGCGGACCCGCGGCACACCTCCGGGAAAGAAGAGCTGGTCGCCGTCGTCGACCGTGGCGCGCACGCCGTCGATCCCCTCCAGCCCCGCGACGATCAACTCGGCGTCGGCGCGCCAGCGGCGGTAGTCCTCCTGGTCACTGCCGTCCAGGAAGAGCTCCACGGCGGCCAGCAGGCCCATCAGCTCCTCCTTGCCGACCTTCATGCCGCGGCCCACGGAGCTGGCCGGCGAGCCGTTCATGCGCGCCGCCTCGATCAGCTCCGCCTTGCCGACCACCAGGCCGCTGGACTGCGGGCCGCGCAGGCCCTTGCCGCCCGAGAACACCACCAGGCCGGCGCCCACGCGGACCGGCTCGGTCAGGTTGGAGCGCGGCGGAAGCTGGGCCGCCGCGTCGACGATGACCGGAATGCCGCGCGGCTCGGCCACGGCGACCACCTCCGCGAGCTGCTCCAGTGTCTGCTTGCCCAGGTAGTGGAGGACCGCGGCGGTGTCGTCGTCGAGCGCCTCCTCGATGGCGGCGGTCGGGCAGCAATCCTTGCTGCCGACCTTGACCAGCACGCCGCCGACCGAGGCGATCACCTGGAAGAGGTAGTCGTGCGCGTCCACCTGCGGGATCACGAAGCGGTTGCGCCAGCCGTCGGTGAAGGGCAGCCGCTGCACGCGCTCGGCGTCGGTGCCGGTCAGGCAGGCGGCCGCCGCCTGCTGCACGCCGCTGGCCGCGCCGCAGGTGACCAGCGCGCCCTCGACGCCGATGCGGCGGGCGAGCCGCTCGCCGATCCGCTCCTGCAGGGATTCGACCGAGACGAAGCTGCGGGCCGCCTGGCGCATCGCCTCCACGACCGGCTCCGGCATGATGCTGCCGCCGACGGAGGTGCCGGTGCCGCGGCAGTTGATGAACGGGCGCACGCCCAGGTCGGCGTAGGTGGTCGGACGGCTCAATAGACCCGCTCCAGCTCCCCGACCGGCACCTCGATCAGCACCGGCTCGTCGCCGGCGAAGGCACGCTCCAGCTCCTGCCGCAGCGCCGCGGGGTCCTGCACGCGGGCGCCGCGGACGCCGAAGGACTCGCTCAGGCGGACGAAGTCCGGGTTGCGCAGGTCGACGCCCACCAGCCGGCCGCCGAAGTCTTCCTGCTGGGAGCGCTTGACGTTGCCGTAGGCGTTGTCGTTGAACACGACCACGGTCACGGCGATGTCGTGCAGGACCGCGGTAGCCAGCTCCTGGATGTGGTACATGACGCCGCCGTCGCCGCAGCAGGCGACCACGGGCGCGTCGGGCCGCGCCACCTTGGCGCCCATGGCGATCGGCAGCGCCGCGCCCAGGTTGCCGCGCGGGTCGAAGTAGGTGTCGGGCGCGTGGACGCGGTAGTAGTTGCGGCTGTAGTAGCCCATCTGGTTCATGCCGTAGGCGAACATGCCGTCGTCGGGGATCGCCGCGCGCAGCGCCTCGATGTAGGAGCGCTGCGGCTCGAGCTGCTCGCCCGCGCCGAAGCGCACGCCGTTGAGCGCGGCGATGGCCGCGGTCGGATCGTCGGCGCGGCCGGGGTTGACCAGTCCGGTGAGGGTCTCCAGGGCCCCTCGGGCGTCCGCCTCGATGGTCAGCGCCTGGTCGGCGGCCAGCGCGTCGGCGTCGAGGTCGATGCGGATCACGCGGGCGGGGTCGACGCCGAGCAGCCCGGCCGGCCCGTACTGCGTGCCGACCGCCAGGACGACGTCGCGCGACTGCGCGAACTCGGCCAGCGGTGCGTAGGCGCGGAGGGAGTGCCCGAGCGCCAGCGGGCTGCGGTCGGAGACGGCGCCCTTGCCGGCGGTGGTGGTCGCGACCGGCGCCGGCAGCCGCTCGGCCAGCGCGGCGAGCGCCGCGGCGGCGCCGGAGCGGTGCACGCCGGTGCCGGCCAGGATCAGCGGCCGCTCGGCGTCGGAGAGCATGGCGGCGGCCCGTTCCAGCGCGGCGGGGTCGCCGGCGGGCGGCTCGCTTCTGACCGGCGGGGCGATCTCGACCTCCTCCTCCTGCGCGAGCACGGTCGCTGCGACTTCCAGGTAGACCGGCCGGGGGCGGCCGGAGCAGGCCGCCCGCACCGCCTCCGGCACCTTGGCCGCCACGTCGCCGGGGCTGGTCGCTTTCGCCGACCACTTGGTGATCGGCTCCAGCCAGTGGCTCGATGACGCGCCCTTGAGGCGGTCCTCGGGCGAGCCCGAGATGACGATGACGGGTGAGGAGGAGCGCAACGCCGTGGAGACGCCCCCCGAGGCGTTGAACAGGCCCGCGCCCGGCACCACCAGCGCGCTGGCCGGCCGGTTGCTGGCGCGCGCGTAGCCGTCGGCCATGTGCGTGGTGGGCTGCTCGTTGCGGCAGGAGACGTAGCGGATGCCGTCGGTGTCGAAGTAGGCGTCGACCGCCTCGTACTGGCCGGCGCCCGGCACGCCGAAGGTGACGGCCACCCCCTGAGCGGCCAGCGAGCGTACCAGTGCCTGGCCGCCGTTCATGCGTCGTTTCATCGGTTGCTCCGTTGTCGGGTATTCCCTGGTCGGGTGTTCCTTGGTCAGGTAGGCGAGGCCGCCGCGGCGGCGGCGGCCGGTTCGGCCGCGTCGAGCGGGTAGACCCTCGGAAAGACCGGGCCGGACACCTGCTCGCCATCGGCGACGGTGATGAACTGCTTCATGATGTGGTCGTTGGCCGCCACGTAGCGGGTGGTCTCCGGCATGTAGTGAAAGGCGATGGCGCGCCGCGGCCGGCCGGACCGGTTGGGGAACGAGGCGTGCCAGGTCAGGCCGTGATGGAAGTGGACGTGGCCCTTGGCCACCGGGCGCGGCACCGGGCGGACTTCGTGGCCCCGGTACTCGGCCGGCAGCTCGGAGTCGTATTGGATGTCCTGGAGGAGCTCCCGGGCCGATCCCCAGCGGTGGGAGCCCGGCACCATCCACATGCAGCCGTTGCCTTCGTCCACGTCGTCCAGCGCCACCCATGCCGACATCTGCACGTGCGGGGTGAGCACCGGCCACGCGGGCGAGTCCTGGTGCCAGGAGGTGGTGCCGCCGACGTCCTTCGGCTTGTACTGCACCTGGTCGTGCCAGATGCGGAGCTCCTTCGCGCCGGTCATGCGGGCCACGTCGCCCACGATCGACGGCTTGCGGCTCAGACGGGCGAACGCGTCGCTGGCCTGCCAGATGTTGACGATCTGCCACACCGGCCGGCCTTCGTTCCTGGACAGGTCGCTGCAGCGCACCGGGCGGCGGCCGTCGGGGAAATCGGTGGCGGTGAGGACGCGCTCCAGCTCGCCGCGCAACTCGTCGACCTCGGCGTCGTCGAGCACGCGTTCTCCCAGGACGAATCCCCGGTCGCGGAACTCCCGCACCTGTGCCTCGCTCAGCATGACGCCGCAGTATACGCGGGGGCGGCTCAGCCCATGAAGCCGCCGCCGTTGATGTCGATGGGCGCGCCGGTGATGTAGCCGGCGTGCTCGCTGGTCAGGAAGGCCACCGCCTCGGCGACCTCCTCCGGCGTGCCCAGGCGCGAGACCGGGAAGCTCTCCTCGTAGGCGGCGATCCGCTCCGGCGTGACCGTGCCGCGCACCATCTCCGTGTCGATGAGCCCCGGGCAGACGGCGTTGACGGTGATGCCGTGTGGGGCCAGCTCCTTGGCCAGTGCGCGCGTCAGGCCGAGCACGCCGTGCTTGGCGGCCGTGTAGTGGCAGCCGCCCAGGGTGCTGACCGTGCGGCCGGCGGTGGAGGAGAAGTGCACGATGCGGCCGTAGCCGCCTTCGCGCATCGGCCCCGCGACCGCCTTGCTGGCCAGGAACGAGCCCTTGATGCTGACGGCCACGACGCGGTCGAACTCGTCCTCCTCCAGGTCGAAGAAGCGCGTGCGCAGCATGATGCCGGCGGCGTTGACCAGGATGTCCAGCCGCCCGTGGCGGTCGAGCGCGGCCGCCACCGCTTGCTCGACGTCGGCCGCGCAGGTCACGTCGCCCGCGCAGGCGATCCCGTCCAGCTCGGCGGCCAGCTCCTGCAGGGGCTCCGCCTGCCGGTCGAACACCGCCACCGCGGCGCCGCCGGCCGCGAGCCGCCGCGCGCACGCCGCGCCCATGCCCTGCGCCGCGCCGGTGACCAGCGCAACCCTGCCCTGGTGATCGTGTTTCATGCCGTCTCCCTCTCCTGCGCGCAGGCTACCCCCCGAACGGCTCCGGCGTCAGGCCGGGGCCGATGGGCGCACGCCCGGCAGCCTGGCGGCCGGTCCGCTATGCTCTCGCGCCATGAGCGCGACCAACGTGCTGGTGATGTTCTGCGACCAGCTCCGGCGCGACCTGCTGGGCTGCTACGGGAACCCGCTGGTGCGCACGCCCCACCTCGACGCGCTGGCGGCCGAGTCCGTGGTCTTCGACCGCGGCTACACGCCGGTGGCGATCTGCTCGCCGGCGCGCGCCAGCCTGATGACCGGCCTCTACCCGCACGGCCACCACCTGTTCAACAACTCCACGCCCGAGTACTCCTACTGCCGCCACCTGCCGCCGTCGGTGCGCGCCATCCAGGACTGGGCCGCAGCCGAGACCGACTGCCAGACCGCCTACTTCGGCAAGTGGCACATCGGGCCGGCGGAGGACCTGTTCGCCAGCGCCTTCGAGCACACGCAGCGGCCGGGCACGCAGGCCGGCGGGGATCCGCCGTTCCTGCACAGCACGCAGTGGCACCCGTCGACCGACTACTGGCCGATGGTTCGCTCGGTGGAGTCCGGCCACGCCGGGACCGTGGACGTGCCGGTCGACGAGTTCCCGGACGGACTCGCCGCCCGCTACGCGAGCGACTTCCTGGGCAGCCGCGACCCCGACCGCCCGTTCCTGCTGTTCTGCGCCTTTCCCGGCCCGCACGGCCCGTGGCTGGTGCCGGAGGAGTGGGGGCTGCGCCACGATCCGGACGACATCCCGCTCTGGCCCAACCGCTTCGACGACTTCGCCGGCAAGCCGATCTACCAGCGCAAGCTGGCCGCGCTGGAGAGGAGGCCGGAGGGGGCCGGCAAGCCGCGCACGGACGACGAGCTGCGCCGCGCGCTCGCCTGCAACTTCTCCTACATCGAGCTGATCGACCACCTGGTCGGGCGGCTGCTCGACCGACTGCGGGAGCTCGGCCTCTACGACTCCACGGCGATCGTGTTCACGGCTGACCACGGCGACATGGCCGGCTCGCACGGATTCGCCAGCAAGGGCGCCTACATGTACGACGAGATCTACCGCGTGCCGATGATCGTGCGCGTACCCGGTGCCGAGGCGCGGCGCGCGGAGCGCGAGCCGGTGAACCTGACCGACGTGACCGCCACCGCCGCGCACCTGGTCGCCGGGCGGCCGGTCGGCACCTTCGGCTCCGGGCCGCTGCACGGCGAGTCGCTGGTGGACTTCGTGCGCGCTCGCGCCCCGTGGCCTCGCCCCGTGCACCTCGCGCAGTATCACGGCGACTGGTACGGTCACTACTCGTCGCGCATGGTGACCGACGGAGAGTGGAAGCTGGTGTGGAACCTGACCGACCGCTGTGAGCTGTACGACCTGCGCGCCGACCCGGACGAGCTCCACAACCGGTTCTACGAGAGCGGCGACCGCCGCGTCGAGGAGGCCCGGCGCCGCTCCTTCGAGCTCCTGGCGGCCGAGGCCGCGCGCTACGGCGACGCGCAGCTCGATCTGCTGGCACCGGAGATGGAGCTCGCCGCGGCCGGCCAAGGAGGGGGATGGTGAGACTGCTGTTCATCGACCGGCGTGACCTTCCGGTGGTATGGGGCCACACGCGCATCGAGGCGACGCCGCTGCGGCACATGACCGACCTGGGCGCGCCGCCGTTCCAGATGGCGCTGGCGACCGAGGGCGAAGGCGGCCGCTGGGACGTGCTGGGCTACCGTTGCGGCAAGCGCACGCCGTGGCAGCTCTGGCGCGCGAGCACCGCCGACGGCAGCACCTTCGAGGACGCGCGGGTCGTCCTGGACTCGAACGACTATTCGCTGCCCGACGGCACGTACTGGCAGCACGTGGCGACCGTGAGCTACAGCCCGGAGCAGGAGCGCTTCCTGTGCCTGAAGAACGCGGAGGTGCCGGAGGGCTTCGCCACCTACGCCTTCTTCAGCCGCGACGGCGAGTCGTGGGAGGAAGCTCCCAAGCGTCCGGTTTACACCGAGGGGGACCGCTGGGGGGCGATCTGGAGCAGCCCCGCCGGCCGCTACGTCACCTACAACAAGGGCTGGCTGCGCTGCGACCACAAGCGGGTCAACGAGCTGTTCCTGGACGCGCACCGCACGGTCTGCATCCGCTCCAGCCCCGACGGCCTCACCTGGAGCCCGTCGGCGCCCAACGCCTACAAGCTCGGCATGCGCTCATCGCGCGGCATGCGCAAGGTCGGCGGGCCGCTGGTGCCGCGCGAGTTCCACGTGGCCCCGGACGCCGACGACCCGCCCGACCTGGAGTTCTACGCCGCGTGGCCGTTCACGTACGCGGGCCGCTACTTCCTCAACGTGCTGACCTACTGCGGCAGCTTCCTGCCCAACGGGCTGCCGCCCATGCGCCCGGACGGCCACGGGCCCGGCACCCTGGGCCACGAGCTGTGGGTGAGCGACGACGGGCTCACCTGGGAGCGCCCGTTCCGGGGCCAGGACGTGGGCACGAGCATCCTGGCCGGCCCCATCCAGGCGGCCGGCAAGCTGCTATTCTACATCCGCGACCAGGTCTGGGGCGTGCCGGAGGACCGGCTGACCAACGTCAGCGCCCGCTCCAACGGCCTGTTCGAGACGCGCACCTTCACGGTCCCGGACCGGCCGCTGCGGCTCAACCTGCAGCTCCCGGGCGACGGGTTCGAGAACGACAACAACGAGTCGTACCTGATGGCCGAGCTGGTCGACGACCGCGACCGCGTGATCGCCGGCTACGACCGGAACGCCTGCCTGCTGCAGGGGCCGATCGACGCCACCCGGCTTGAGTTGCGCTGGCAGGGCGCCACCTCCGCGCCGCTGGCCGGCCGGCGGGCGCGGCTGCGGTTCTGTTTCCGCGGCGCGCGGATCTTCGCGGTCACCGCATGAGCACAACCGAGTAAGGAGTCCACGATGCAAGCGGCACACGTCACTGCACCCGGCACGGTCCGGGTCGACAGCTTCGCCGATCCGGAGCCGGAGGCGGGCCACGCCGTCGTCCGGCCGGAGCTGATCTCGATCTGCGGCAGCGACCTGCTCGCGGTCTACGGCCAGCCGGACGACGCCTACCCGCTGAAGCCCGGCCAGAGCGGCCACGAGGTGGTCGGCGTGGTGGAGGCGGTCGAGTACCGCGGCAAGACCGTCTTCCCGTTCGAGCCGGGCGAGCGTGTGCTGGCGACGCCGTCACCGCACGTGGGCATGGCCGAGCGCTTCGCGATCGGCCTGGACGCGCTGGTGCGGGTTCCCGGTGGGGTGCCGGCCGAGTGGCTGGCGATCGCGCAACCGCTGGGCACGGTGATCTGCGGCTGCAACAAGCTGCGCGACGTGGCCGGCGCCACGGTGGCCGTGGTCGGGCAGGGCGGCATCGGCCTGCTGTTCGACCGGATGCTGCGCCGCATGGGCGCCGGCACCGTGATCGGCCTGGACCCGGTCGAGGCGCGGCGCGCCGCCGGCCTGCGCTTCGGCGCCGATCACGTGATCGACGCGGCGGGCGACGACGTGCCGGCGGCGGTGGCGGAGGCGACCGGCGGGAACGAGCCGCACATCGTCATCGAAGCCTGCGGGCAGCCGGCCTCGATCAACCTGGCCGTGGAGCTGGTCCGCCCGTTCGGGCAGCTCCTGCTGTTCGGCGTGCCCAAGCAGCCGGCCTTCGAGTTCTCGTACCTGACGTGGTTCCGCAAGCGGCCGCACACGCAGTCCTCCTCGATCAGGGACGGCACCGGCTCCGCGCCGTACGAGCTGGCGCTCAACCTGATCGCCCGCGGCGACGTCGACGTCGAGGGGCTGATCTCGCACCGGCTGCCGCTGGCCCAAGTGGCCGACGCCTACGAGCTGGCGCGCACCTGCGGCGACGGAGCGCTGAAGGTGGCGGTCGACTTCCGCGAGGGCGTCGAGGGCGGCGCATGACCCTGCGCTTCTGCCACGCCGACGACGTGCAGAACGTCTGGGGCCACACCACGATCGGCGCCTCCCGGCTGCGCAAGCTCGCCGACTGCGAGCCGCCGCCGTTCCGGGTGTCGTTCTGCCGGCCGCATCCGGGAGGCGGCTTCGACGTGTTCGGCGTGCGCGGCGCCAAGGGCATCCCGTGGCAGGTGCTGCGCGCCGACACCGACGACGGCACGGCCTTTCGCGACGTGCGCGTGGTGCTGGACGGGGCGGACCTGCCCAAGCCGCCCAACTCGGAGTGGGCGCACACGGCCACCGTCAGCTACAGCCCGGAGCAGGAGCGCTACCTGGTCCTCAAGAACAGCCGCGACTACGGCGGCAGCTTCGACACGCACGCGTTCGTGTCCGGCGACGGCGAGCGCTGGGAGCCCAGCCCGCACAACCCCGTGTATCGCGAGGGCGACAACTGGGGGGCGATGTGGAGCCCGGCGGCGCGCCGCTTCATCTGCTACAACAAGGGGGTCGTCCGCGAACCGGACAAGCCCCTCAACGAGCTGATCCGCGACGGCATGCGCACCGTGTCGGTGCGCACCAGCCCGGACGGGCTGCGCTGGACGCCGGACGACCCCAACGACTTCGCAAACGGCATGCAGCCGGGGTTCGACTTCTCAGGCGTTGCGGCGATGAAGCGCTTGGGCGGGCCGCTGCTGCCGCGCGAGCACCACATAACGCGCGACGAGCTGGACCCGCCCGACCTGGAGTTCTACGTGGCCCGGCCGTTCCTGTACCGGGAGACCTGCTTCATGCAGGTGCTCAACTACGTGGGCAGCTTCATGCCGCCGGGCATCGCGCCGATTCGGGCGGACGGCCACGGGCCCGGGATGCTTTCCACCGAGTGGTGGATCAGCCGTGACGGCCTGCGCTGGGAGCGGCCCTTCCGCGGCACGCATGCCGGCTCGGTGGTGATCTCGCACAACCCGATGGAAGCCGGCGGGATGCTGCGCTTCCACCAGGGCGACGAGGTCTGGGGGATCGGCAAGGATCGGCTGACGTTCGTGCAGACCGTCTCCAACGGCGTGTTCGAGACGCGCACCTTCACCCATGACGGAGCCTCGCTGCGCCTGAACGCGACGGTGCCGGCGCCCGGCGTCGACAACGGCGACAACCGCGCCTACCTGATGGCGGAGCTGGTCGACGGCGCGGACCGGGTGCTACCCGGATACGAGAAGGAGCGCTGCATCGTGCAGGGGCCGCTGGACGCACAGGTCTTTCCGCTGCGCTGGGGCCGGGCGGACGGCGCCGAGCTCGAAGGCCGGCCGCTGCGCCTGCGCTTCTACTTCCAGGCCGCGCTGATCTATTCCGTTTCGAGCGGTTCCGACGCCTGACCGGCGCTGAGCGGGGCGTCCCCGGGGGCAGGGGGTCGTTCCTGACCCCGGACCTGTGGCGCCTGTTCGCCCACCAGCTTCTCGATTCCGGCGCGATGCTGCCGCGCGTCATCGCGACCGGCTGGCTGGTGCTGGAGGTGACCGACTCGCCGTTCTGGGTGGGGGCCGTGTTCGGCATCGAGGGGCTGGTGCTGCTGTCGTGCGGCGGCCTGGGCGGCGTGCTGGCCGCGCGCGTGGAGCGGCGGCGCACGCTTGCGGCCGTGCAAGGGGCGCTGGCACTTGTGCTCATCGCGATCGCCGCGCTGAGCGCGCTCGAGGTGCTGCGCCTCTGGCACCTGGTGGCCGCCGCGGTGCTGACCGGCATGGCGCGCTGCCTGCACCTCCCGCTGTCGACCGGCCTGCTGCAGCGGGCGGCCGGCCAGGGGCAGTTGATGCGGGCGATGGGCGCCAAGCAGTTGACGTTCAACATCGGCCGAATGGCCGGCTCCGCTCTGGTCGGCGTGACCATCTCCGCCCTCGGGTTCGCCGCCGCATTCCTGCTCCTGGCGGTGATCCGGGCCGGGGCCGCGGCGGTGCTGGCGCGGCTGTCGCCGGAGCTGGGCCGGCCCGCGCCGATGACGGGCTCGCGGCCGGTGTTCCTGGACCTGGTGCGGCAGCTCCGCTACACCCTGCGGGTGCCGCGCGTGCGCGCGGTGTTCGCGATGAGCATGCTGATGGAGCTCTGCGTGTTCTCCGTCAGCTCGATGATGCCGGTGCTGGCGCGCGACGTGCTGGGCGTGGGGGCCGGGGCCCTGGGGGTGCTGACCGCGGCCGGCTCGCTCGGCGCGATCCTGTTCGGCATGGTGATGACAGCGGCGGGCGAGCTGCGCAGCAAGGGGTCGGTCGCCATGTCGGCGTGCCTGCTGTGCGGCGTGGCCCTGATCGGCTACGCGCTGTCGCGCTGGTTCCTGGTTTCGGTGGGGATCGCGGTGGTGCTGGGTGTGGCGATGATGGTCTACGACGTGATGCTCTTCACGCTGGTGCAGGTGACAGTGCCGTCGTCGCGGCGCGACCAGTCGACGGGGCTGCTGGCGCAGACCTTCGGGCTCAATCCGGTCGGCTCCACGCTGGCCGGCGCGGTGGCCCAGGTGGCCGGCCTGCCGGCGGCGCTGCTCGCGGCCGGCGGCATCATCGTCGCGTTCGCGCTGGCCGTGCTCGCGCCGAAGCGCCATCTCTGGGACCGGCCCGAGGTGCGCAAGCCGGGCTGACCGGAGGCGCAGCGCTTCTCGTCTGACCCAGAGCGAGCTCGACCGCCGCTCCGAGCGGATGCGGAATCTCTCGGGGAGTTGAAGCGCCAGCGCGCGCGTGTGCGCTTACTCTGTCGATGGGGCCCACGACCTGTGGCGGGCGCACGACGAGCGTGGGTGCCGTGGTAATCTGTAGCGGTACGGGGGAAAGGGAATGGCCACCTCTCTGCTGGCACCGGCCCAGGTCGACTATCCGAGTTCCGACGGCCGGCCGATGGCGGAAAGCGATCACCAGCGCACGCCGCTGACCTACGCGGTGGACCGGTTGCGGCACCACTTTCGCGACCGTGACGACGTGTACGTGTCGGGCAACCTGTTGATCTACTACGAGGAGGGGAACGTGGGTGCGCGGGTGGCGCCGGACGTGTTCGTGGTGGTGGGGGCGCCGAATCGGGACCGTTCGAGCTACCTGCTGTGGAAGGAACCGAAAGGACCGGACTTCGTGCTGGAGATCACGTCGCGGAGGACGTACCGGGAGGACCAGGGGCGCAAGCGGGAGCTGTACCGTTCGCTGCGGGTGCGGGAGTACTGGCAATACGACCCGACGCACGACTATCTGCGGCCGCCGCTGCAGGGGTTGGAGTTGGTCGGGGAGGAGTATCGGGGGCTGCCGGGCAGAGCGTTGCGGGATGGCACGCTGGCGCTGGCGAGCCGGGTGCTGGGGCTGGAGTTGAGGCTGATGGAGCGCGGGCTGAGGTTCCACGATCCGGCCACGGGGCAGGACCTACAGGATCTCGCGGAAACGGACGCGGCGCGGCAGCGAGCCGAGCAGGAGCGGGCGGCGGCGGAGACGCGGCTTGCGCAGGAAGCTGCCGCCCGCGAAGCGGCGGAAGCACGGGTGGCTCAACTGGAGGCGTTGCTGCGTCAGGACCCCGGCAGTGATACAGGCGGGAGCGGGTAAGACACCGGCCGCTCAGGAGCCGTCGATCAGCCCGAGCTGTTGCGCCAGCTCCCGGAGCTCGCGCTGCAGCCACGGTGGTGCGTTGAGGTAGGGCGGCCGCACGACCGGCGAGTCGAACATCCCTTTCCAGTGCAGGATGTGCTTGCACACGGAGAAGGCATAGGGGTCCGGGGTGCAGTAGGCGATCATCGGCAGCATGCGGTGGTAGAACAGCCGCCGCGCCTCGTCCCACGCCTGCGCCTGCGCCAGGCGGTGCAGCTCCACCTCGCGCTCCGGCATGAACGCCGCGCTGCCGGCCACGACGCCGTCGCTCCCGGAGACGTAGGCCGGCAGGGAGAAGGTGTCCCAGCCGCAGATGTAGGAGACCTGGGGGGCGGCCTGCTTGAGCTGGTCGAAGGCGTACACGTTGCCGCTCACCTTCACGGTCATGATCCGCTCGATGGCCTCCACCAGCGGCAGGACCTCGCCCGCCACGTCGAGGTTTCCTTCGTTGGTCTGGTCGTAGAGCATCACCGGGATCCGCTCCGCGATCTGGCTGAAGAAGCCGTGCAGGTCGCGCTTGCCGAACTTCTTGGTCATCGCGAAGTCGGCGCCGCAGCGGGCGGCCAGCTCGGCGGCGGGCACGCCGCGGTCCTCCTCCACGCTGATGATGCCCATGCCCACCGGGATGCGGCCGCGGACGTGCGCCAGGACCATGGTCAGCACCTCCTCGATCTCTTCCAGGCTCTGTCCCTCGAACTCTCCGGCCTTGCCGCAGGCGACGACCGCCGACACCCCGGACTCCAGGGCGAAGTCGAGCTGCCGGCGCATGCTCGCGGCGTCGAACCGCTTGCCGTCGTCCGTGAACGGCGTGAACAGGAGCGTGACCACGCCCTTGACCGCCGGTCCGCTGTCGACGCTGCGCAGTGTCCGTGCCGATGTGCCGGTCGCCATGTCGCTCACCCCCTTCGGCTGCGCCCGGCGGCGCGGCGTACCAGTCCGTAGGGGGCCGTGCGCGCCCGGGTCGGTTCCGCGCCGGGCCAGCGGGCGCCGCTGCGCGTCGGTGCCAGAAGCAGCTTCAGGGTCTCCGCCAGCCGTGGCGGGAGCCCGTCGCCGGCGCCGGCGATGCGCGCCGCCAGGTACGCCGCGCCCACGTTGGAATAGGAGTTGCCGAGTCCGGAGAAGCCGGCCAGGCCGTGGATGCGCCGTTCGGCGTCGAACAGGCCGATCGCCGGCAACCCGTCGAAGGTGAACGCCTGCAGCCCGCCCCAGCGGTGCGTGATCGGCACGCCGGACAGGTGTGGAAACAGCTCGGCCAGCAGCGCCTGCAGTCGCCGCTGGTGGGCAAGGGTCGGCCGGAACCCGGCGCTGCCGATGCGGGCGTTGCGGCGGCCGTCGGCCGCGTACTGCGGGAACAGGCTGTCCGGCTCGTCGCGGTTGCGGGCGCCGCCGAACAACAGCCGGAAGCGGCCATCGGCCTCGTTGACCTCGCGCCACCACGCGGTGCCGGCGGCGAAGCAGCCGCGGCAGGGACGCTCGGTCAGGGGCGCGGTCGTAAGCACCTGCCCGCGCTCGGCGCGCAGCGTGCCGGTGAGGGCCGGCAGGAGCTGGGGAACCAGCGCGTTGGTGGCCACGCACAGGTGGGAGGCGCTCACGCTCCCGCGCGGGGTGCGTACCTGGTGAGCGGCGCCGGAGGACTCCAATGCAACGACCGGCGACTCTTCGAAGATCCGCACCCGCGGGGAACGCGCCACGGCTGCGCCCAGTCCCACCACGAACTTGCCGGAATGGAACTGCGCGTCGCGATGGAAGCGGATCCCGCCGGCCAACAGCGGGCTGCCGGTGACAGCGCGCGCCGCGTCCGCGTCGAGGTACTCGGCGGCGAAGCCGTCCTCCGCCATCAGTGCCGCGTCGCGCCGCAGCGGCGCCAGCGCCGCTTCCAGGTCGGCGTGGTCGCCGCGCACCAGCACGCACTCGCCCGACACTTCGTAGTCGCAGGCGATGCCGTGGCGGGCCATCTGTTCTTCCAGCAACTCCTGGTTGTAGTGGCTGAGCTGGACCAGTGAGCGCGCCACGTCGCGTGAGCCCTGCGCCGCCATCTCACCGTAGGAAAGCGGCAACCCGGTGACGATGCAGCCCTGGTTGCGCGAGGATGCGCCTTCGCCCACCTGCTTCGCCTCCAGCACGACACAGTCCAGACCGTGTTCTGCGGCGGCGTCGGCCACCTTCAACCCGGCTATCCCGGCGCCCACGATCGCCACGTCGGCGCGGACGTCGCCGGCCAGGGCCGGGTAGCGCGGCCGCTCGATGTCCAGCCAGAAGGGCAGGCCGTAGCCGGTCAGGTCGATGTCACCGGTAGCCATCAGCTCGCACTGTAACCGATGCCGGGCCGTTGCGGGTGCGGGTCCGTTCGTGATTGTGGCGGTGCTCTGCTACAACTTCATCGGCGACGGCGTGCGCGAAGCCGCCGACCCGTTCGTTTACCGCTGACAGGGAGGCTACCCATGGCGGACACAGGAGCGATCTGGAGCGACCGGTTCCGGGACTGGGACCGCGTCTACGGGCGCCGCGGCGTGGCGCTGCTGCGGGAGGCTCCGCCGGTGCCGAACGCGCCGCACGTGCGGGTGAGCCCCGCCGACCCGAGCTACGGGGTACCGGCAGGGGTGAGCCTGCGCGAGCACGCGCGCCGCGAGGGCATCGACGTGGCCAACCCGCACTTCCAGGAGCCGGCGACGCGCAACATCCGCAGCGGCTTCTTTCCGGTGTTGCGCGCTTTGCATGACGGCAGCCTGCTGGCGGTGTGGCGCGAGGCCAGCTCCCATGCCTTCTGCTGCTTCGGCCGCACCGTCGCGGCGCGCTCCACGGACGGCGGGCAGAGCTGGAGCGATCCGTGGGTGATCTTCGCGCTGCCGGGCGCGGTGGACGCCGGCGGTCCCGAGGACCTGGTGCAGGCCGCCGACGGCACCCTGTGGATGGGGGCCTGGAGCCGCGTCCCGGGGCAGCAGGCGGGCACCCAGGGCCAACAGGTCGCCACAGCTTACGCACTCTACTCGAAGGACGACGGCCGCACCTGGGTCACCCTGACGCCGCTGGGCGATCATTTCTACCCGGCGTCACCGGCGCTGGCCATGTCCAACGGCGAGTTGCTGTGGCGCGGCAGCGTACCGGCGCCGGCCGAGGAGGGGCTGACCTCCTTTCCCGCGTCCGTGCGGGCCACGCTGGTGCAGCGCGACGCGGATGCCGAGCTGCCGCGCGATGCCGACGTGGTGGAGCTGGGCGGACTGCGCTTCGAGCGCTTCGCCCATCCCCATCTCAGCGGCCCCGACGAGGAACAGGTCGCCGAGACCCTGATCCCCGGCACCCTGGTGATGCTGATGCGCTCGCAGGGCTACGGCGAGCACTACTTCCAGACCACCTCCACCGACTACGGACGCACCTGGAGCGCCGCGGTGCCGTCGCTGTGGCACTCGCCGGTGCCGAGCCAGCCCTACCTGATCACGCTCACCGACGGCACCCTGGTGGCGGTCAACGGGCAGCGGCAGAACTGCCGCATCGTCGCCACCGCCTCGTTCGACAACGGCGCGACCTGGGATGTCGCCCACCAGCAGGTGGTGCTGGACGACCAGCGCTTCCTGGGCGGCGACTTCGCCTACCCGCAGCTCACCGAGGTCGACGGCGGGCGCCTGCTGTCGATCTACTACAGCCACGATCACGAGGATGAGACCGGCGAGCGCAGCGGGATCTTCGGGACCTTCCTGGAGACGCGCTTCTTCCGCCCCGCCTACCGCGGCGTGGAGTTGGTCGAGGTGGGCGCGGTGCGGCGCGACTCCACGGTCGCGCACTGGCGCTTCGACGAGGGCGCAGGCAGCGTGGCGGCCGACGACGGCGGGCCCCACTACGCCAAGCTGGCGGGGCCGGCCTGGGTTCCCGGCAAGCGCGGCACGGCGCTCCGGTTCGACGGCCGCGACGACTACGGCTACGTGCTGGAGTGCCCGGAGCTGCGCGTCGCGCGCGAGTTCACGGTGGAGGCGTGGATCTCCACCGAGGCGCCGGAGCGTACCCAGACCATCGTCTCCAAGCTGCCGCACTACTGGGTCGGGCTGCACCGCGGCCGGCTGTGCCTGCGCCGCGGTGGGACCGCGGGCATCCCGCTGCTGGAGAACCTGGCGGAGACCACCCTGGAGGGGGGCCGCTGGTACCACGTCGCGGTGGCGGTGCGCATCACCCTGGACTCCTACGAGCGGGTGCTGTTCTACCTCGACGGGGAGGTGGACGCCAACGACAACCTCGCGCTCCCGGGCAGCGCCGAGCACGCCGCCGCCATCAGCGACTGGCACGAGTCGGCCGGTCCACGCTGGCAGGCGCACCACCAGCGCCGCAGCCGCCACGAGGACATCGGCGAGCAGGCGGACGCCATCCGCGCCGCCGAGGACCACCTCTACATCGGCCTGCAGCACGACCGTCAGACCGCACCGTTCGCCGGTCTGATCGACGAGTTGGCGCTGCACGGCAGCGGCCTGCTGCCGGGCGAGGTGCGGGCCAGCATCGCCGTCCACCGCCGTGCCGACGGCGAGCTCTCCTCGGGCGTGATCCCGCGCCCCGCCTCCGGCTGGGGCCGCTTCGGCGCCGAAGTGGACACCCCCGACGGCACCGGCGTCGAGTTCTCCGTCACCGCGCCTGACGGGACCGTCCTCCGCAGCGGCGTGAGCCCCGGCGACTCGCTGGCCGACCTGGACGCCCCCGAGCTGCGGCTGGCCGCGCGCCTGACCAGCTCCGACCCCGGCCGCACCCCGGTGCTGCGCTCCTGGTCACTGCACTCCGAAGCTGAATAGACCGGCAGGGCGCGCTCCTCGCCTACGATCCTGCGGTCGCCGCGTGCAGCGTCCAGGACCACAGCGTCGGGGTGCGGCCGGGCACCTCACTGCGCAGGCGCGCCTGAAGCCTGATCGCGGACTCCCGCAGATCCGCCAGGTCGCTGCCCGAGGCGACCTGATCGCGCAGCACCTCGCCGTCCGGGCCCAGCACCGCGTAGCTGATCGCGGTGCCCTCCGGCACCAGGTCACACGCCGTGAAGCGGCCCCAGGAGCCGCCGGACGGGCGCCGGATCACCGCCGACCGGATCTCTCCCTCCCGGTGCCGGCAGCGGGCCACACCGGCCGCGAGCTCGCGCGCTGTCAGGCCGGCGCGGTGCAGCGCCAACTCGTCGATCGTCCCGTGGAAGGGAGCCTTGCCGTCGTGCCGGCTGCCGATGAACAGGTGTTCCCGGGCGGCCCAGCGGCTGGGCCCGGCCCCGGGCGCCGTATAGCACCCCTGCCAGGCGGGGCCGTGGGTCTGGCGCCAGTCGCTGAGCGCCTGTGCTTGGGTCGCCGCCGCCGGCCGTTGCAGGTCCACCGCCGCGTCCAAGGCGCCGTCCACGTAGAACAGCGCCCGCCGCATCGAGTCGGCGGTCTCCCGCACCACCACGGCAACGTGCTGCCAGCGGTCGGCCGCAAGCTCCGTCGTGCCGTGGCAGCTCGCCTCCGCGATGCCGTCCTCACCCCCGCGCCGCAGGCAGACCCGCCGGCGGCTCAGCCCGAACCAGAAATGGGGAAGCCGGCTGACGATGGTCTGCTCGCGCTCCGGGTGCGGGGTGCGTACCCACGCCTCGATGGTCAGCTCCTGCCCCAGCCACAGGCTCGGGCAGTTGGTCACGCGCACATGATCGTCCACCCCGTCGAAGGCCAGTGCCGCGCCGAAGCGGCCGTCGCTCCAGGTCGGTCCGTGCAGCACGCCGTAGTGGCGGCCGGTGTCGTCGTGCGCGGTTTCGCCCGTACCTTCGTCGAAGCGCCACCAGGCAACGGTGTCCGCGCGCCGGACCGACCCGACGTCCGCCAGCCGGACGCCGCCGAAGGTGGTTCGGAACAGGTTGCGGTCGAGGAAGGTGGCGAAGATGCCGTTGTGCTCCGCCTCGGGATGGCCGGCGTTGTAGAACACCACCAGCAGGCGGCCGGCGCCCACGTCCACCACCTCCGGATAGGAGAAGTCCCTGAGGAAGAACTCCGGATCGTCCAGCACCACCTGGTGGTGGGCGAAGTCCCAGGTGGCGCCGCCGTCGAACGACGGCACGGCCAGACTGCGGCCGTTGCCGCGCTCGTCGTGCACGGCTACCAGGGTGCCGTCGGCCAGCGTGATCAGCAGCGGCTGGCTGGCGATCGGCGTGTGCCACAGGTCACAGCGGCGCGGCGGCGACCAGGTGCGCCCGTAGTCGGTCGAGGTGGACTGCTCGTAGTGCTCGCTGACCGCGGAGCGGGTCAGCATCACCAGGTGGCCGGGAGTGGTGGTCTCGGTGACGTGACACTCGTTGGTCCCTCCGAGCTGCAAGGCGCCGTAGCGCTCGAAACGCAGCCCGCCCAGCTCCACCAGGTCGGCTCCGGGGGTGAGCGGCTCGCCGGGCCGGCGCAGGATGAAGACCGCACGCCGCAGCGAGGTGTAGGAGGTGACCCCTTCGTCGGCGGGATCCGGGACGCTGCCCAGCCACAGGAACTCGCCGTTGGAAAGCTCCAGCATCGGCGTGCAGAGAAACTGCCAGCCGTCGCCGAGCCTGCGGAGCTGCTCCCAGCTTCGCCCCTCGTCATGCGAGCGCAGCACGTACATCTCGGGGCGCTGCCTGCCCACGGTGCCCGGCTCGGGTTCCGGGATACGGGCCCACGCGCCCAGCCAGAGGGTGCCGTCGCCGGTCTGCACCAGGTTCTCCGGCCCGCCGGTATCCCACGCTCCCGGCCGCCGGAAGTCGACCACCCAGGGCGCGCTCCAACTGCGCCCGCCGTCCGGCGAGCGCGCGGCCACGGTGCGCCCGAAGGAGCAGTAGGAGTGGGCGCTCGCCTCGCGCCACACCGCCAGCAGCGCACCGCTGTGCAGGCGCGTGACCAGGGGAAAGAAGCCACAGCGCAGGCGTCGTCCTTCGGGGAGGCGGAACCAGGGAGCCTCGACGTCGATTCCCTGCGCTGACGCGAGCTGGCGCAGGTCGGCGCCCGGCGGTACGTCGTAGTTCAGGTCAGCGGGACTGACCCGCACGTCGGGCCGGCGCGGCACGCGTGGGAAGCGGCGCACCAACTCGACGTTGCGGTGCGCGGCTACCGTGCTCCAGTCGCGGAACGAATCGCGCAGGCCGTCGCTGCGTGGGGTCATCGGTCAGTTTCCCGCAGGCGCACGGCACGGATCTGGCAGTCGTCGTCCACGAAGTCGGTGTGGAACACGCACAGCAGGTCGCCGTCCGGGAGGCGCAGCACGCTGGGGTAGCCGCAGGCGGTGGCCCAGCCCTGGTAAGGCCCCGGCGAGCGATACAGCATCCCTTGGTAGTGCCACGACTGGCCGTCATCCCAGCTCGCGCTGAAGCCGATGCCCGGCCGCCGCTCGTGCATGTCGCGATACACGCAGACGATGGCGCGCCGCAGGGCGAACAGGCGCGGGCAGTGGCCGTGGAATCCGGTGGCGGCCAGCGGCGTCCAGCTCTGGCCGCCATCCTCGGAACAGCTCTGGCAGGAGGCGTAGGGCGGTGCGTCGCTGCGCAGCACGGTGAGCAGCCGTCCGTCCGCCAGGCGGCAGCGTGTCGGGCTCGCGCAGCTCCAGCGTGGCGTCGTGGCTCAGCAGCACCCGTTCCGACCAGGAATCGCCGCGGTCGCGGGAGAACGCGATGGCGGCCAGGTTGGGGTCTCCCGGCGTGTCGGTTCCCTGAAAACCCACCAGCAGGCGCCCGTCCGGCAGCCCGTGCACGACGCCCCGGCCGTACGGCTCGCTGAAGGCGGAGAACACGCGGATCTCCGGGCCGGGCGGGTCCCAGGTGAGGCCGCCGTCGCTGGATCTGACGGCGTAGGTATGGAACCGGCCGCTGTCCCAGCGCGCCTTGCCGGCCAGCATCAGCAGCGTGCCGTCGTCGAGCTGCAGCAGGCGCTGAGCGCCGAACCAGTCCCAGCCCGGCTCGGCCAGCAGCGGTGTCGGCTCCTCCCAGGTCGCCCCGCCGTCCGCCGAGCGGGTGGCCACCACCGCGCCGTGCGACTCCTGGAACATGGTGCGCCCCACGCGATAGGCCACGAACAGGCTGCCGTCGGCCAGCACGGCGGCCCCGGCGCGCGAGCGATGGCGCTTGCTGCCGCCGCCGGCCACCACCACCTCACCGGTCATCGCGAGCGCCGCCACGGGTCGGGGCGTTATCCCAGCGCCTGCGCCAGCGCGGTGTAGAAGCGCGCCGCCGCGGCCACGGAGCTCAGGGTGGTGTGCTCGTCCACCTGGTGCGCAAGGCGCTCGTCGCCCGGCCCGAAGATCAGCGTCGGCACGCCGAGCGCCGGCGTGAGCACCGAGGCATCGGAGAAGTAGCTGACGCCGCGCGGCGCGGGCGCTCCGCCGAGCACCTGTCCGGCCACCTCCAGGGCGGTGCCGACCAGCGGCTCGTGCACGGGCGTGTCGATCGCGGGGCGGTCGGTGAGCACTTCCACCTGCGCCGTGACACCGCTCTCGGCGGCTGCCGCGGTGGCCGCCAGCGCGCTCACCTCGCGCAGCAGGTCGGCATGGTCCTGCCCCGGTACGCTCCTGAGATCCACTGCCAGCGCGCACCGGTCGGCCACGATGTTGACCTTGGCTCCGCCCTCGATGGTCCCCAGGTTGACCGTCGGCGGCCCCAGCAGCGGATGCGGCCGGTGTGCGGGCCGATACGCTTGCAGCTTCTCGATGATCCGGCACATGCCGGCGATCGCGTTGCTGCCCTGTTCCGGCATCGATCCGTGCGCGGCCCGGCCGCTGGTGACGATCCGGAGCCACAGCGCTCCCTTGTGCGCCGTCACCACCTGCAGGCTGGTGGGCTCGCCCACGACCAGGGCGCCGACCGGACCCAGGTCGCCGGCGGCCAGCCGCTGCGAGCCGCAGCAGTCCACCTCCTCCCCCGCGGTGCCGGCGAAGATCAGGTCGCGCCGCAGGCGTACGCCGGCCCGTGCCAGCGCGGCGCAGGCCATCGCCAGTGCGGCGACGCCTCCCTTCATGTCGACGGTGCCGCGGCCGTGCAGCACGTCGCCCTCCACGACCGCCGCGTGCGGGTCGTGGCGCCACTGCTCGCGCTCCACCGGCACGGTGTCGAGGTGGCCGTTGAACAGGAGCGCGGGCGCGCCGCCGCTGCCGCGCCAGCGCGCTACCACGTTGGCGCGGCCCGCGGCGAAGCGGTCCAGCTCCACCTCCAGCCCGGCCTCCCGCAGCCACCCTCCGAGCAGCTCGGCGACCGGCGCCTCTCGCCCCGGCGGGTTGCAACTGTCGATGCGGATCAGCCGCCGCAGCAGGTCGCCCAGGTCGGCTTCCGGAATCGCAGGCCCGCTCACGGCGCGGCACCGGCGGCTTCGATGCGGGCGATCGCTTCGCTGATGTGGCGGACGCTCTGCTCGACCATCACGGCCAGCGCCCGCCGGCCGCGCTCGCGATCGGCCTGGCTCGGCTCGCCCCACACGCCACTGGGGCTCAACTGGGCCATGGTCAGATAGTCGAACGCCTCGACCGGGCTGTCCGGCACGGTGTCGGGGACGGTGCCCTTGATGGTGTCCGGTGCGATCTCCATGATCAGGGACGCCTCGAAGCCGCCGGCGTGGGCCTCGTTCGCGAAGTTCGGGAAGATGCGCTCAAGCTCCGCGGCGGCCAGGGTGAACGGCTGCACGAACAGCGCGCGGCCGGCATCGGTGCTGCGGTTGATCTCGCGCACCGCCGGCCGCAGGACCAGGTTGCCGCCGTGCATGTTGAGCAGCACCACGTGGCGGAACCCCTGTCCGATCAGGTCCAGGGCCAGCTCCTTCACCACGGTCAGGAGGGTGCTCGGACTGAGCGACACCGAGCCGCGGAAGCCGGCGTGCGCCTCCGAGTTGCTGAACGGCAGCACCGGCAGCAGGAACGCGTCCAGCCGTTCCGCCACCCCGCGCGCCACGGCCTCCGCCTCCAGCGAGTCGGTCGCCAGCGGCAGGTAGCTGCCGTGCTGTTCCGTGGCGCCGACCGGCAGGATCGCAAGTTCCGTGCCGCTCGCTTCCAGTTCCGCGGATGTGTGGAACACCGTCATGTGTCTTGATGTCATCCGCCAGCTTGGGCGATGCGTCGTGCCATCCACTCCACGTAGGCAGTACGGGTCATGCCTCGCCGCCGAGCTTCGCCGTCGATGAAGGCTGCGACTCCCTCGTCGAGCGTGAGATTGGCGCGTACGCTCCGGCCAGACAGACGAATCAGTGGGATGGAGACCAGGGTATGTCCGGGGGGTGTCTCGATCCGTTCGATGGCTGACGGCGGCGTGAGCGCCTCACCGGCGCGCTCCGTTTCGATCGCGTAGTCGCGGAGCGCCTCTTCGGCGTGCATCAGCGCCTCATCCACCGTTGCGCCCATCGCGACAATCCCTGGCAGGTCCGGGAACGAGACCCCATAGGTGCCCTGCTCGCCGTCGATCCATGCTGGATATCGCGTCATGCTGTACCCCCGCCATCAGTCATCGTGCCGTCGTGGCCACCCGTCGTCCTCCAGTCGGCGTCGAATGCGACTTCTGTTGGTCTCCACACCGCGTGCATATATACGCACGAATCGACCATGGCGTCCAGAATGGGTCGCATGTTACAGGGCATGAGCGCCGGCTCCTCTCTTGATCGACTCCCACAGATCCTCGTGGTGGCGCGGAAATGCTCGGTTGCCGGTTCAGTGTCGACAGGCCATCCGCGTTAGGATATGGCTTGGCATGAGCGGAGCGATGCGTGCCGCCACACCGGACGCGGGAGCCGGGCGGCCGCGGTTTGCGCTGGTGGGGTGCGGGGACTTCGGCAAGCACCTTGCGGGCTACGCCGTCGAGCACGCCGAGCTGGCGGCGCTGTGCGATCCCGATGCCGGCAACGTCGTTGCCACGGCCGCCGCGCTGGGTGCCGAGGTGCCCGGCTATGGCGACTACCGGGAGTTGCTGCGGCGCGAGCGCCTCGACGCGGTGCTGGTGACCGCCGCCAACCACGTGCACGCGGAGATCGCCGTGGCGGCCGCCGAGGCCGGCGTGCACGTGTTCTGCGAGAAGGCGATGGCGCGCACGGCGCGGGAGTGCTGGGACATGGTGGCGGCGTGCCGGCGCCACGGCGTGAAGCTGATGGTCGGGCACAAGCGGCGGCTGCGGCCTCCCTGGGCGCGGATGGTGGAGCTGACCGCCGACGTCCTGCTCGGAGCGCCGCTGTCGATCACGGTCGCGCAGTACACGGACAACCGGCCCTACGAGTTCTTCGACACATGGTGGTCGGACCCGGCACTCGGCGGCGGCTTCTTCCACATGCACGGCGTGCACGTGATCGACTGGTTCCGCGCCATGTGCGGCGATGCCCGGGACGTGCATGCCGTATACGGGCCGCAGCACGATCCCCGCTACGGGTTCCGGGACATCTTTCACGCGACGTACCGGTTCCACTCCGGCGCCGTGGCGACGATCGTCGGCGGCCTGTCGTTTCCGCTGCACCAGTTCCGCGAGTCGCAGGGACCGTGGGGCGAGTGCCGGCACGGCGGCTTCAAGCTGGTGCCGGCGCTCGATCACATCGACCTGTACTGGCAGCGCCTCGACGCTCCGACCGCGCAGCACGAGCGGTTCGACGACCTGGGCTTCGACCATGCCTACCGGCGCGAGATCGGCGACTTCTTCCGCTGGATCGGCACCGGCGCCGAGCCGTGCCTCACCTGGGTGGAGGGGCTGCGCTGCGTGGAGATGATGGAGGGCGCCTACTGCTCGGCGCAGCAGGAAGGGCGCGTGGTCGAGTTCCCGCTGCACCCGGAGCTGGAGCCGTGACCGCCGCGCGCGGGCCGGGAGACCGGGCATGGGCCGGATGAAGATCACGGACGTGCGCTGCTCGGTGGCGGCCGTGCCGCGTCCCGGCGGCGGCGCGCACCGCAACTTGGTGTTCGTCCACGTCGACACCGATGCCGGCCTGCAGGGAGTGGGCGAGGCGACGACCGAGCACCACGAGCTGGCGATCAAGGCGCACGTGGAGAGCGAGCTCCGGCCGCGCC
This sequence comes from Spirochaetia bacterium, assembly GCA_964291595.2. GTDB lineage: Bacteria > Spirochaetota > Spirochaetia > SZUA-6 > Bin103 > CATQHW01. The sequence goes on from OZ219914.1 coordinate 1,163,227, forward strand.
TGCTGGGCATGGACCCGACCGAGGTCGAGCGCATCTGGCAGCTCGGCTTCCGCGAGTTCTGGTGGCGCCGCGGGGTCGTCCACGGCAGCGCCATGAGCGGCATCGATCAGGCGCTGTGGGACATCGCCGGCAAGGCGGCGGGGCTGCCGGTGTTCAGGCTGCTCGGCGGCCGGGTGCGGGAGCGGGTCCGGTGCTACATCCGCTTCGGTCCCGAGTTCTTCGGCGTGGAGCTGGAGGATGCGGCCCGCCGCGCCCTGGAGCTGGGGTTCGACGCCTTCAAGCACGGCTTCGGCAGCGTCACCCGGCCGTATGACGCGCAGCGCCAGGCGGATGTGGCCGTGGCCGAGGCACGCCGGCTGCGGCAGATCCTGGGCGACGGGACGGCGCTGATGGTCGACGCGGCCGGCATGTTCGACCCCCCGGCGGCGCACCGGCTGCTGCAGGGGCTGGAGCCGCTCGCCCCGCTGTTCGTGGAAGAGCCGACCAACCAGGACACGGTGGCACCCACGGCGCGGCTCAAGCACAGCTTCCCGGGGATGAGGATCGCCCTGGGCGAGCGCATGGTCTCGCGCTGGGACTTCCGCGCCTGGTTCGAACGGGAGGCGATCGACGTGTGCCAGGCGGACATCTCCCACGCCGGCGGCATCAGCGAGCTGTTGCGCATCGCCCGCTACGCCGAGATCTACGGCATCCTCATGGCGCCGCACAATCCGTACGGGCCGGTGGCGCTGGCCGCCTCCGCCCAGGTGGCGGCCGCGATCCAGAACTTCCTGATCCTCGAGCACTGCCCCCTGCAGCCGTGGTTCGACCGCCTGCAGCGCGATCCGCTGCCGGTGACCGCCGGCCACATCGACGTGGACGAGCTTGAGCGGCGGCCGGGACTGGGGGTGGAGCTGGACGAGGAGGCGCTCGCCGCGATGGGCGGCCACACGCCGCTGGACCCCGGGCGATACGAGTTGCCCGACGGCGGCACGCCGCTACTCTAAAGAGCCATGAGCCCGACGCCGGCCGTGCCCCGCTTCGACAACGATGAGATAGTCCACATCCCCGGGGTGGACCACCCCGAGTCGCTGTCCGTCGGCCCGCGCGGGGAGCTGTACACCACCGGCACCGGCTGCCAGGTGTACCGGGTCGACGTGGCGGCGAACCACGCCGAGCAGTTCGCCGCCACCGACAACCGCTGTCTGGGCCAGGCGGTCGATGCCGCCGGCAACCTGTACTGCGCGGAGACCGGCCTCGGCGCCGTGGTCAGGGTCACGCCGGACGGGTCGGTCTCCACCTATGCCACCGGACCGTCGGGCCGCCCGTTTCTCTGCGCCAACTACCCGGCGTTCGACCGCCGCGGCGCCCTGTATCTGTCCGACAGCGGCGACTGGTCCGGCGCCGTCAACGGCCGGCTCTACAAGATCGAGCCCGGCGGCGCCGCCGCGCGCCTTTGGTATCCGGACGCGGTCGACACCCCCAACGCGATCGCCCTGGACGCCGATGAGCGCTACCTGTACCTGGTGGAGACCTTCGGCGCCGGCATCGCCCGCGTGGCGATCGCGGACGACGGGTCCGCCGGCCGCTTCGAGCGCGTGCTGCACATGCCGCGCCACGTCCCGGACGGCATCGCCTTCGACGAGCATGGCCGGCTGTGGATCGCCTGCCACCGCCCGGACGCCATCTACGTGTTCGATCTGGACAGCCGCCGCCTGGAGCTGTTCGCCGAGGACTGGATGGGAGAGGCGCTGCGCGGCCCGACCGACGTCGCCTTCGCCGGCCCCGAACGCGACGTCCTGTTCGCCGCCTCCCTGGACAACCTGGTGATCCACCGCTTCGACGGCGTCGGCGTGCGCGGCCTCCCGCTCAACCATCCGGCCCTCTGAGGCGCGGGCGCGCGGCTACTCCGCGAGGCGGTCGCGGGTGGCGCGCAGGAAGCGCAGGCAGTACTCGTTGATGCTGGCGATGGCGCCGCGGTCGGAGTTGTCGGCGGCGACGGAGGCGTACGCCTGCACCGCCGCGGTGAGGTGGGCGAGGGCGGCGCTCACGCCGGCCAGTGCGTCGTCATGGCGGCCCGCGGCTTCGGCGATGCCCGCCTCGCGGGTGGCTGCCACCGCATCCAGATAGCCCACCGCGAAGCGCAGGCGCTCCGCGTGGTAGCGCGCGAACGGCGCCCCCGCCGGCCGCGCCACGGTGATCGCTTCACCGACCCGCGCCAGTGCAGCGGCATAGCGCTCGCGCACGTCGCGCAGCTCCGCCGACAGCGGCTCGCCCGCCTGCCAGTGCTTCTCCATCATCCCCGGCACCGGGAAGGAGAACCCCATGCCGTGACGGTCCAGGTCGTCGGTGATCGCATCGACCTGCTGCCAGGCCGTCACCAGGGGCGCTGCCGCCGCCTCGCCGCAGACGCCCGCGGCCAGTTCCCGGTACGCCGCCACCGGCGTGCAGTCGGCGTCCCAGCAGGAGCGCGCCATGTAGCGCATCGTCGGGTCCAGGTCGCCGATCATCCAGTGGCGGGTGCTGAACCCGCTCCAGCCGTCGGAACGCATGCGCGTGGCGAGGGTGTGCAGCGGCCTGGTGGCAAGTTGCGGCAGCACGCCCACGTTGTCGTCGGCCAGCGTGAAGATGAACCGGCTCGGCATCGCGTCGGGCACGGCGTTGTCCATCACCTCGATGTGGTCGGCCGCGCGCCGCGCCGTGTAGTCGATGAACGCCACCGCGCCGGCGCCGGGCGGCCCGATGCGCGGCAGGATCGGCAGCAACTCCTCGGCCGGCTGGCCGTACAGGATGCGCGCAGGCGTCGCGTGACCGGGGCGTTCCAGCACGCTGCGGTCCTCCAGCACGCAGTCGATCAGCCGCAGCATGGCGATGTCGCCGAGCACCCGTGACTCCTGGCGTCCGGGTCCGCCGTGCACGTCGGTGCGGCGCCGCGCGGCCGCCAAGGCCTGCTCCAGCGTCAGGACCTCGGAGATGGCGTACTTGTCGTCCAGGCTGCGCCACGCGTCCTCGGCGCTGTCCAGCCACTCGCGGTGCTCGGGAAAGCCCAGGAACAGGCGCTCGACGCCGGGATAGGTGTGCACGTAGGCGCGCAGCTTGGTGCGCGCGAGGTCGACGAGCAGCGGGTCGTCGGGAGCCTGGTCGCTGCCCGGGACGCAGGTCTTCTCGGCGAGCTGGCGCGCCACGTGCGCCCCCGGAATGACCGGCAGGAACTCCAGGGGATGCTCGATCAGGGACAGCGACATGCTGCTCCCGATGCCGCGGGCGGCTGCGTGCTCGATCATCCCCGTGGCCAGGCGGCGGGCGGCGGCGTGGCGTTCGTGGTAGTCGTCGATTCCGGCCAGGTCGGGGTTCTCGAACTCGTGTTCCCCGCCGAACAGCTCGCGGCCCACGGTGTGCTCGTCCACCGGGTAGCGGAACCCGAACCAGGAGCACCCGGTGCTCTTGGCCACGCCGCGGAACTCGTAGTGGACGAACGACTGCCACGGCCACAGCGACAGCAGGATCTCGTTGAAGGCGTTCTTGGCGAGCTGGTCGATGAAGCGCCGGTTCTCGGCGAGGCCCCACGACTCCGGGCCGCAGACGAAGTCGTTGATCAGGCGCCAGCAGCGCGTGTCCAGGTTCGGGACGCGGGTGCGGTCGCCGTCCGGCAGGCGCAACGGACCGGGATCGTCGGGCAGCAGGTCTCCGCTCAACAGGAACTGCACGCCCCAGCCGCGCACCAGCTCGTACACCGCCCACAGGGTGGCGGCCGGGCTGCCGCCGGCGGCCAGCAGGTGATCGCCCCCCGGCGGGCGCGCGAAGCGCCGCAGGGTGTAGCTCTGCGGGTCGTCCGGCGCCGCCAGGCCGGCCCCGTCCGGGTCCAGCCACACGCTGGCGCGTGCCGCCGCTTCCGACGGCCGGGCGTTGACCGCCGCGGCGACGCCGAACAGGTCGCGGACATAGCGCGCCAGCTCGGCGGCGGCGAATGCAGTGATGGGTTCGACGATCTTGCGGCGTTCGGGATTCGGACCGGTCACGATCTGCAGGTCGGTCATGGCATCACCTCCGATGGGCGCCTCCGGTGACACCGACTGTACCAACTGCGAGCGCTGTGGCTAAGTGCACCGTCGTGGGGCTCGACAGCACGGTACTGTTCATCGGCGATCAGCCGCAGTTCTTCTTCGACGACGCCGTGGTCGAGGTCGCCGACCACCTGACCCGAACCGTCCACCATCCGGTCCCCGATGAGCGCAGCCCGCTGATCAGCCGCGACCGGCCGTGGGAGCACGTGACCTACTTCTCGTGCAACTCCTGGAACCTGCGGCGCGATGCCGACAGCGGCCGCTTCCACTGCTTCTACACCGACTTCAAGATGGACCGGGAGCGCCTGTGGAGCCGCGGCGGCGGCTCCCATGGCTGGGAGAACGCCCGCCTGCGCCAGCTCTACGCCCGCTCCGACGACGGCATCGAGTGGGTCAAGCCGCCCATGGGCATCCAGCACGAGGACGGCCACGACACCAACATCGTCTTCGGCACCGAGGACTACGGCTCGGTGTACGACATCTTCATCGTCGACGATCCCCTGGAGCGCGACCCGCGGCGCCGCTTCAAGACCCTCTACACCCGGATCGTGCCGGTCGCCGAGAACGAGTCGCGGTTCACCGTGCACGCCGCCTACTCGGAGGACGGCATCCACCTGACCCCACACGACGAGGGACCGGTGTTCGGACGCCTGGGCCGGGAGCGGGGCGACGTCACCATCATGGCGTTCGATCCGGACTCGCAGACTCACATTGCCGCCACGCGCCATCCCTTCTACCGGTCGGTTCCGGGACGCGACTCGCTGCGGCCGCAGCGCTCCGCCCGCCCGGGCGTGGGCGGCGAGCCGGGGTTCGATGCCGCCCTGGGGAGCACAACCCGGCAGGGCAGGCGCCGGATCTTTCTGATCGAGAGCCGCGACTTCCTGCGCTGGAGCGAGCCGCGGCCGATCCTGGCGCCCGATCCCGCGCTCGACAACATCGACGACGCGTTCTACGGCATGACGCCGCTGCGCCTCGGCGGCCAGTGGGTGGGCTTTCTCAATGTGTTCCACATGGTGAGCAACACCATGGACGTGCAACTCGTGCACAGCCGGGACGGACGCACGTGGCATCGCGTCGCCCCCGGCCGGCCGTGGCTGCACCGAGGCGAACCCGGTTCGTGGAACGAGTTCATGGTCACGGTGCCGAGCCCGCCGGTGGCCATGGGCGACGAGCTGTGGGTGTACCACGGCGGCTCCAAGAACCACCACGACTGGTGGTTCGCGGGCGGCAACGAGGCGGCCGACAACCCGGAGGCATGGCGCGACGTGGCCGAGGTCTGGGACTGGAACGCGGTCGGCTACGGCCTCGGCCTGGCGCGCCTGCGGCGTGACGGCTTCGTCTCCCTGGGCGCCAACCCGGTGCGCGAGGGGGTGCTGGTGACGCAGCCGCTGCTGTCCTGGGGAGACACCCTGGTCGTCAACGCCTCGTGCGGCGGCCACGGCTCCCTGCGGGCCGAGATCCTGGATGAGGCGGGTGCGGTGATCCCCGGCTACGCCGCAGAGGACTGCGAGCCGTTCCGCGGCGACGCCGTGGAGCACGTGCTGCGCTGGAACGGGAGCGCGGCACTGCGCGGCGGAGCGGGCGCGGGGGCGGGGCCCGGGGAGGTGGAGGTGCCGCGCTTTCGGCGCATCCGCTTCCTGCTGCGAGACGCGGAGCTTTACTCGTTCCGCCTGCGCGCCGGCGCCGGCTCCTGACGGCGGTGATCGGATCTGCCGGATTGCCGCCGTGGCGCCGATCCGACAGACTCACGCGCGGGCGGCCCGCGCCCGAGGAGGATCGGCGATGAATCGACCCCTGAGCAGTGATCAGCTTCCGGCCACGCCGTCGCGCGAGGACTTGGCGTGGCGCGACCACTGGGTGATGCAGCACGACGGCGAAGGCGGCCAGATCGGCCACCCGGCGGCGTTCCGGTTCCTGCCGTGGCACGGTGACCGCCCCGTGTTTCCGTGGGGCCTGGCGGTGCTGGACTCGGGCGGCTGGGCGGTGGCCGGCGTGGCCGGCTCCATGACGCTGGCCCAATCCAACCAGACCGTGATCGGCCTGAGCGGCGACCAGGGCGCGAGCTGGGACTACGTCGAGGTGCCCGGCTGCTCGACCCGGCCGATGATGCTGTCCAACCTGGGCTCCGGCGTCCTCAGCTTCATGTCGAGCTGGTCGGACGAGGGCAACTTCCGCTACTACAGCCACGACCACGGCGCCACCTGGGAGCGGGGCGACCGGCTGCCGGAGGCCCCCGACGGCACGCAGATGGACTGCGAGGGCAACGCCCTGATCGACCGCGACGCCGCCGGCAACGCCACGGTGGTGGCGGAGACCGGGCAGACGATGTCCAAGGGGCCGCTGCCGCAGAACCCCTGCTGCGGCTGCATCCGCTGGTCCCGCGACGGCGGCCGCACCTGGGGACCGGTGAGCTGGCCGCAGGAGTGGGTGTGGTACGACGAGTGCGACGGCGAGCGGGTGGAGCGCGGGGTAGGCGAGGGCGCCCTGGTCCGCGCCGCCAACGGCTCCGTCGTCGCCGCCGTGCGCAGCGACATGCCGGCGCAGTACATCCCGCTGCACTACGACAACTTCGAGGGCACCGCGGTGTCGATCAGCAACGACGAAGGCGCGACCTGGAGCCCGCTGGACTTCGTGTTCGGCCCCGGCCGCCACCACGTCACGCTGCTGCGGCTGCCCAACGACGACCTGGTGCTCACCGTGATCCGCCGCCTCGACTTCGGGGCCGGCGACCTGGCCACCTACCGGCGCGGCTGCGACGCCGTCGTCAGCCACGATCACGGGGTCACCTGGGACGTCGAGCACCGCTACGTCGTGGACGACTTCGCCGCCCTCGGCACCGAGAAGTGGTACGAGGTGGCGTGCGGCCACCAGTTCTCGGTCTCGGTGGGCGACGGCTCGGTCCTCAGCGCGTACGGCAACTACCGCAACGCGGGCGCCCTGGTCCGCTGGCGGCCGGCCGGCTGAGCGGAGTCCGTCACGGGCCGGCCTTCATCAACGGACGCTACCGAGGGACCCGCGAAATACAAGTACCTGCAAACGGACGCAATCAAGCCGCTCGCAGCAGGCGCCCGCGCCCCGGTCACCGCTGCACGGCATCGCAGAACGCCAGCTCCCAGCCGTGGAATACCACGATCAGGCCGTTGAAGCGCACCCCCGGGAACTGCCGCGCCAGCCGCTCGTCCGCCAGATATCGCCGGAGCTGCGCCGCCGCCTCCTCGGCAGCAGCCGCCACCGCCTCGTCCGCCGGCTCGCCGCGCCGGACGGGCTCGGAGCGCTTCAGGTACTTCAGCTCGATCAGATAGCCGCGCCGCAGGTGCGGGTAGCGCGCGATCAGCGGCTCCAGTGCGATGTCCGCGTGTCCCTTGCCCAGCTCCGTCTCCGAGCGGAACACGTAGTAGTCGGCCAAGCTCAGGTAGGCGGCCAGAAAACCCTGGATCACCTTCTCGCCGGCGATGTAGTCGCGGATGCCCGTCTGCCGCGCGATCGCCTCGCCCAGGAACGCGAACACGGGCCGCCACTCGCCCTCGTTGGCCATCCGCATCAGCAACTGCTCGAAGCGGAACAGGCTGATCCGGAACACCTCCACGTCGCGGTAGGCGTCGCGCAGATACCCGTACATCAGCCGCTTCACCGTCTGGTTGGGAATACCCAGCCGCAACGCGCCTCCTGCCTCCTCACGGATGCTCAGCAGTCCGAAGTAGTGCAGCAACGACAGGAAGTTCTCCTCGTCGGTGAGCTGCTTCTGCGGGAAGCTCGGCTGGATGCGCAGCACGTCCACCCGCCCCTCGCCGATGACGTTCCGCAGCAGGTCGAAGTTGCCGTTCAACTGCTTGCCCACCACCAGCAGGTGGCGCAGCTTGCCGTAGTCGATGCGCACGTTGGTATCGATCAGTTCATCCGGCACCTCCCGGTTCGGCATCGATTGATCCAGGTAGTAGAGCACCATGTCGGTGTTGTACAGATCGGTTGCCGCGGTCTTGGCGAACCGGTAGCCGTTGTACCACTCGCCCATGATGCCCATGGCGGTGTCGAGGTCCTGACTGAACACGCCGTGGTCCCGGTACGTCTCCACCAAGCGCCGCACCTCCGCCGCGGTGAAGCCGACCATCTCGTTGAAGTCGGGGTGCAGGCTGATGTTCTTGCCGATGTTGAAGCCCGAGGTCACATCGTCCATGGTCACCGGTGACACGCCGGTGATGAACAGGCGTTCGATGCCGCCGCCGGTGCGTCCCGCGCCGGACTTCAGAGTGGCGAAGAAGCTGCGGTAGAAGCCGCCGCCGTGGGTGAAGGAGTGGTACGCCTCGGCGCCGTGGTAGGCCAGCACCGTGTTGGCGAAGTTGTCGTACTCGTCGATGATCACGTACAGCGGTACGTCATGGTCGCCGACGTACCGGAACAGCTCGGCCAGCTTGTTGGCGATGGAGGGCGGCGCCAGGATGTCCCGCACCGCCGCTTCGGGAAACAGGTCCGGATGGCGCCGCAATGTTCCCCGGAGCTCTATCATGCAGTAGGTCTCGAACTCCCGCTCCAGGGTTTCGAGCTTGTCGTTGACGTTCGAAAAGTCGAACCGCAGGGTGACGTAGCGGCTCTGTTCCCCGGTCGGCGCGATCCCCACGTCGGTGCCGGCGAAGGTGGCGTCGAAACCGTCCGCCCAGAACCGATCGTAGTAGTTCTCCAGCACCGAGGCCCACAGCGACTTGCCGAAGCGCCGCGGGCGGATCAGAAAGGCGTAGCGCTCCTGCTCCAGGCGCCGCAGGAAGCGGGTCTTGTCGACGTACAGCCAGCGGTTGCGGCGGATGCGCCGGAAGTCGGCCTCGCCGTAGGGAATGCGGGGGTAGGCGGGCGGCATGCTCATTACCGTAGCCTGATCTCCGACACTATCGTGTCGCAGCCCCGTGCGGCAATGGCGTGGGGCGCCGCGGCGCCGCGGCGCACGCACTCGGGTGCACCGAACGGAATTCCATGTGTGTCGGCCACCGAGAGCGCCTCTACAAGTGTGTCAGCGGCAAAGATGAACGCGCTTCCTGCCAGGAACTGTCTGCCATCGGCCGCCCGTTGAGGTACGGATTGGTTGCCCAGAGCCTGGATGGCGCTGATCGGACGTGCGTCGATACCCCGTAGCCCCGTGAGGGTTTTCCGCCGCGTGCGTCAGCGGGAGGTGCCGGTCACGCTCCGGCGGCGCCGGGGGACCGCGATGGCGGTCGCCACCAGGACCACTCCCAGGACCCCGTGCAGCAGGTCCACGGGCCGGAACGCATCGACGAAGCGGTCGCCGAGGGAGCGCACCAGGGGGAGGTACACCAGCAGGCGGGCCGGCAGGTAGGCGAGGGCTGCCAGTCCCTCCCAGAGCGTCACCCTGAGCAGGACGGCGCGCAGTCGGCCCTCCCGCGCCGCCCGGGCGTACGCGAACCAGATGGTGAGGACGACGATCAGCTCGCCGAGACCCAGCAGGTAGCTCGCCACCGACGCGAACAGCGCTCGCGCGCCGGTCCACAGCTCGACGCCGGTGGCGGCCAGGTCCAGGAACTGCAGGAAGATCACCCCGGACACCACGATGGAGAGCAGCGCCGCGGCCGCCCGCGCCGCTGTCTGCCGGGGCGATGGCCTGGCGCGTGGTCCTGGCCCCTGGCCGGTCACACCGGGATCGTCAGCCGTAGAACCAGTCGAGCGGATAGCTGCGGATCACCGACTCCCGCGGCTTGCCGGCCTCGTCCCTGCCGCGTTCGCCCAGAGTGTTTGCCTGCCGCGCCTTGGGGGCCGAGTCGACCCACGAGCGGTGGTAGATCAGGAACACCCGGTCGCCGGCGAAGCACACGTTGGGATAGTCGAAGGTGGCGAAGTCGTCCGGCAGCGCGCCGACGTCCGGCAGCCCGATCACGGGGATGATCGGATGCTCCGGGCGATCCGGTCCACGTCCGCCAGGCCGGCTGACACCTCGATGGTCCTGAATTGCTCCCAGGACTCGCCCGAGTCGCGCGAGATCGCCGACGACAGCCGGCCGCGCCGGTAGCCGCGGCGGATCTCCTCGCGCGACACCTGGTTCCAGACGCAGATCAGGTCGCCGGTGGCGGGAATGCGCCGCAGGCGCGGCGGCGAGTAGGAGGCGGCCAGCTCCGTGGGCCGCACCGCCGTCCAGCGCTCGCCGCCGTCGCTCGAGTAGCTGGCGACGATGCGGCCCACGGTGGACCGGGCGAAGAACAGCAGGCGGCCGTCGGCGGTTTCGGCGACGCTCGGCTCGTCGCAGGCGCTGACGCCGCCGTAGCCGTTGGCGATCCCGTGCTCGTCGAACCATCCCATCAGCGGCTGCGCGCGCTGCCACGTGCGTCCGCCGTCCTGTGACCGGCTCACCGCGGCGATGTCGATCTCGGGGTAGTGGTAATGGCCGGAGACCTGCAGCCGGAGTCCCTTCCAGGTGCCCCAGGTGCTGACCTTGCGGTACTCCAGGCCGGGGTGGTCGTCGTTGCCGTAGCACTCGCGGCTCGGCAGCACCAGCATGCCGTCGCCGGTCTCGATGAGCGCGTCGTAGTACGGTGAGCCCAGCAGATCGACGGTGGAGCGTTGCCGCCACGTACGGCCGTCGTCCTCCGACACCACCAGCCGGAAGCACTCCTGCCGGTCGCGGTACATGAGTGCGAGCGGTCCTGCCTGCAGCTTGATGCACGCCAGCCCCTGCAGCCGGCCCGCGTCCGGCAACTCCAGCGCCAGCGGCTCTCCCCACGTGGCGCCGCCATCGGCGGAGCGCAGCAGCCGGCCGCCGGCCAGCAGCCCCAGCGCCCCGTCGCTCAACGACACCAGCGCGCTCGCCTCGCCGACCGCGACACCGGTCGCCTCGATCACGCCCTCCGGCACCGGCTTGCGGAACTGCGGCCGTCCCGGCTGCTCCTGGGATCCCGAGTCGCTCATGCGAACCTCCTCGCGGGCCGGATTGCCCGCAGCGGCGCAGGCCGGCCGCTCCCGATTCTATCACCGGAGCGTACCGGCACCGCGAGGCAACTTGAACAGCGCGCCCGGCTGGGCGACACTGACGCACGCCGGCACCGGCAGGCGGACATCCCGATGGTCACCTTCATCGTCCGGAGAATTGCCACGGTCATCCCGACCCTGCTCATGATCTCGATGCTGGTGTTCGGGGCGATCGAGCTGGTGCCGGGCACCTTCATCGACATCCTGATCGCGCAGCAGATCGCGGACACGGGCGAGGCGGAATTGAGCGAGGGCCAGATCCGGCTGCTGGAGCGGCAGTACGGCATCGGCAAGCCGATCTACGTGCGTTGGTGGAAGTGGTTCAGCCGCTTCGTGCAGGGGGACTTCGGCCGCTCCTATGCCTACGGCCACCGGCCGGTGGCGCAGCTCATCACCGAGCGCATGGTGCTCACCGTCCTCCTCTCCCTGTGCAGCATCGTGTTCTCCTACCTGGTCGCGCTGCCGATCGGGATCTACTCCGCGGTGCGCCAGTACACCTTGGGCGACAACGTCTTCACGGTGATCAGCTTCCTAGGCCTGAGCATCCCCAATTTCCTGCTCGCCCTGGTGCTGATCGTGATCAGCTTCTTCCAGTTCGGTCAGATCCCGGGCGGGTTGTTCTCGTCCGAGTACGCCGCCGCTCCCTGGAGCCTGGGCAAGGTGCTCGACCTGCTGGCGCACCTGTGGGTGCCGGTGGTGGTGCTCGGCACCGCGGGGATGGCCAGCACCATGCGCGTGCTGCGCGGCAACCTGCTGGACCAGTTGCGCCGCCCCTATGTGGACACGGCCCGCGCCAAGGGGCTGCGCGAGCGCATCGTGGTGCTCAAGTACCCGCTGCGGATCGCCCTCAACCCGTTCATCACCGGCATCGGCTTCGCGTTTCCGGCCGTGGTCGGCGGCGAGCTGATCGTGTCGATCGTGCTCAACCTGCCGACCACCGGGCCGCTGCTGTTCGACGCGGTGATGCACCACGACGCCTTCCTGGCCGGCGCCATGGTGATGCTGCTCTCCACCCTGCTGGTGGTGGGCAACCTGGTGGCGGACCTGACGCTGGCGTGGGTGGACCCGCGCATCAGGTACGAGTGATGGGCGCAGTAGAGGCGGGCGTGGCCACCGGGCCTCGCGGCGACCCGCAGATCAAGGGGCGGAGCATCGGCTCCATCATGCGCCTCAAGTACCGCCGCAACCGGCTGGCCATGATCGGCCTGTGGACGCTGATCGTGCTGTACGCGCTCACCATGCTGTGCGAGTTCTTCGCGCCCTACACCCTGGACGACAATGCCAAGGGCTTCGAGAACCACCCGCCCATGCGCATCCGTTTCTTCGACCTCGACGGGCGATTCCACCTGCACCCATTCGTCTACGGCGCCACCCGCACCCTGGACATGACCACCTTCAAGACCCACTGGACGCCCAACCCCGACGAGCGGTTCCCCATCCACCTGTTCGTGCGCGGGGCGAGCGACTACCCGGTCCTGGGGTTCCTGCCGATCCGCAGCGACGTGCGCTTCTTCGGCGTCAAGGAGGGGCGCATCTTCCTGTTCGGGACCGACAAGTGGGGTCGCGACATGCTTTCGCGCATCCTCTACGGCGGGCGCGTGTCGCTGACCATCGGCTGGGCCGGGGTGATGATCAGCCTGGTGCTGGGTATCCTCATCGGCGCGCTCTCGGGCTACTTCGCGGGGGTGGTGGACCTGGTGGTGCAGCGCGTGATCGAGGTGCTGATCTCGGTGCCGTCGCTGCCGCTGTGGATCCTGCTGGCCTCCGCGCTGCCCAAGGAGTGGACCCCGCTGCAGGTCTACTTCGGCCTGGTCGTGATCCTGTCGTTCATCGGCTGGACCGGCCTGGCGCGGGTGGTGCGCGGCATGATCCTCTCGCACCGCGAGACCCAGTACATCCTGGCGGCGCGCAACATCGGCGCCGGCACCGGGCGCATCATGGCGCTGCACCTGGTGCCCAACATCTCCAGCTACCTGCTGGTGAACCTCACCCTGGCCATCCCCGGCATGATCCTGGCCGAGACCAGCCTGAGCTTCCTGGGACTGGGCATCCGTTCACCCATGACGAGCTGGGGAGTCATGTTGGAAGAAGCGCAGAACGTCAACAACCTGGTCAACAACCCGTGGTACCTGATCCCGGCGCTGTTCGTGGTGGCGGCGATCCTGGCGTTCAACTTCGTCGGCGACGGCCTGCGCGACGCCGCCGACCCGTTCAGCAGCAACTGATCGCCGGGCTCGGGCGGCTCAGTCGTAGCCCGCCCACGGCACGGCGGCTTCCTCCGCGCTCTGCTTGCGCCCGGTCACGTCGCCGCCGAGCCACCGGTAGGGGCGCGGGCGCAAGGCCAGGGTGCGATCGGCCAGCGGCAGCGCGACCGGTACGGAACCGCATGCGGCGGACTGCTTGGCGGCGATCGCGACCTCCAGGGCCTGGCGCAGGTCGTGCCCGGAGATCCACAGCCCGCTGCCGGTGCGGACCGCGTCCAGGAAGGAGCCGATGGAGGTGCCGAGGTAGCCGAACTGCGGAAAGGCGACCGGCGCGAAGGGGCGGTCCAGGGGCAGGCGGCGGCCGGCCGCGTCGAGGCCGGCATAGACCGTGGTGGCCTCCCAATCCCAGCGGATCAGCGCCCGTTCGGTCCACACGTCCACGCCTTTCTGCGGCGTCTCCGCGCCGAACACCGGCACCGCCAGGCCGTCGCTCATCGTGAAGCGGCCGTTGATGATCAGTCCTTCCTCGTCCTCGCCGTCGGCCAGCTTGTGCTCCGGCGTGCCCCACGCCACCACCTCGGCGACCTCCGCGCCCGTGAGCAGCCGCAGCACCGAAATGTGCTGGCAGCCACCGCCGGAGATCTCGCCGCCGCTTCCCCAGCGGTGAACGGCCGCTCCGGTGACCGGACCGAACTCGCCGGCGTTGAGCCAGGCTGCCGCCTCCTGCACGTCGGCGCGGGCGCGCTGCAGGTTGCCGCCGCCGAACACGACGCCGGCTGAGCGGCAGGCGTCCACCATGGCGTCGGCGTCGGCCAGGGTGGCGGCGATCGGCTTGTCGGTGGTGACCCCGCGCACGCCGGCGTCGACGGCCGCCAGCACCGCGTCCTTGATGTAGCGCACCGGCAGCACCAGGGCCGCGACGTCCGGCACCACCTCGGCGAACAGCGAGCGCGCGTCGGCGAACAGGCGGGTCACGCCGAAGCGCTCCCCCACCACGCGGCGCCGCTCGGGGTTGGCGTCGGCGATGGCCACCAGCGTGGTGTCGGGCGGGTGGCGTACACGGCCGCGTAGTGCTGCCCCAGGCGGCCGCAGCCGATCACGGCGACGGTGAGCGTGTCGGATCCCATGGGCCGCGATCATACCGCGCGCCGACGATGCCGCGCATCGGCTACCGTACCGGTCACGCAGGGGAGGGAGGACGATGAAGATCACCGCGGTACGCACGTACAAGTTCAGCGTCGCCACCGGGCAGCAGGTCCGCGACCCGGGAACGGGGGAGGCGATCGCCAGCTCCGAGAAGGGATGGCTGCTGCTGAAGCTGGACACCGATGCCGGCATGAGCGGCTGGGGCGAGGGGACCGCGGAGTGGCTGATCGAGCCGGTGGAAGCGCAGCTCCACGCCTGGCGCGAGCTGCTGATCGGCGCAGATCCGCTGCAGGTGATCGCCCTCACCGAGGACCTCACCGACCGGGCGCCCTGGAAGGGGGGAGCGGTGTACGGCACCGCCGCGGCGGCGGTGAACATGGCGCTGTACGACCTGGCCGGCAAGGCGTGGGGCGTGCCGGTGAGCACCGTGATCGGCGGGCGGCGCCGCGAGCGGGTGCGGGTGTACTCGAACGGCGGCAGCTTCGCGAGCCCGGACGAAGCCGCCGCGACCGCCCTCGCCGCTCAGGAGAAGGGCTACGCCGGCATCAAGGGCAATCCGCTGGAGACCCGCGCCACGCCGCTGGATCGGGCCGCCGTCGAGCACTCGGTGGCCTGCGCGCGGGCGATGCGCGAGGCGGCCGGCCCCGAGCTGGAGATCCTGCTCGACACCCACGGCAGCCCGGTGCCGGAGCTGGCCATCGCCTTCGCCCGCGCGGTCGCGCCGGTGCGCCCGCTGTTCATCGAGGAGCCGGTCAAGGTTGGCTCGGTCGCGGCGCTGGCCGAGGTGAGCGTGCGCAGCCCGGTGCCGATCGCCACCGGCGAGAAGCTGTTCACCGTGGCGCAGTTCCGGGAGCTGATCGACCGGCGGGCGTGCGCGATCCTGCAGCCCGACATCACCGAGTGCTTCGGCATCCACCGCGTGATGGAGATCGCGCGGCTGGCGGACGCGGAGCAGATGCTGATGGCCCCCCACAACGTCTGCGGCCCGGTGGGCCATGCCGCGGTGATCCACGCCGACGCGGCGATGCCCAACTTCCTGATCCAGGAGACCACGGCCAGCTTCTTCGAGCAGTTCGATCGCTTCGCCGAGCATCCGTTCCGGGTCGCGGACGGGTACATGAACATCCCCGACGAGCCGGGGCTGGGGGTCACCGTCAAGGAAGCCGACATCGCGGACCTTCCCTACCGGCCGACCGCGTACCGCCAGTACCGCCACGCCGACGGGAGCTGGAAGGGCTGGTAGGAGACGCGTTCCCGGGCCGCCGTCAGCTCAGGCCGAGCCGTCCCATCACGTCGCCTTGCAGCGAGCCGCGCAGGTCGAGCTCCTCGGCGAGGTGACAGGCGACCATCCTGTCGCCGAGCGGTCGCAGCTCGGGGACCTCCGCCTCGCAGCGCTGCTGCCGGTAGGGGCAGCGCGGATGGAACGGGCATCCGCTCGGCTTGTTGAGGGGTGAGGGCACCTGGCCTTCCAGGATGACGCGCTCCACCTTGCGCTTGGGATCGGGTTGCGGAATCGCGGTGAGCAGCGCCTCCGAGTAGGGGTGGCGGGGCGTGCGGAACAGATCGGTGGTGGCGCCGACCTCGACCAGGTTGCCCAGGTACATCACGCCCATGCGGTCGCTGATGTGCGACAGCACCGACAGGTCGTGGGCGATGAACAGCATGGTCAGCCCGAGCCTGTCGCGCAGGTCCTCGATAAGGTTGAGGATCTGCCCCTGGATCGACATGTCCAGGGCGGAGAC
Source organism: Spirochaetia bacterium (assembly GCA_964291595.2). Lineage (GTDB taxonomy): Bacteria > Spirochaetota > Spirochaetia > SZUA-6 > Bin103 > CATQHW01. The sequence continues at coordinate 1,179,325 of OZ219914.1, forward strand.
CGGCTCGTCGGCCAGGATCAGCTTCGGGTCCAGGGCCAGCGCGCGGGCGATGCCGACGCGCTGCTTCTGGCCGCCGGAGAGCTCGTGGGGGAAGCGGTTCAGGTGGCTGGAGTCCAGGCCCACCAGCCGCAGAAGCTCGTTCACCCGTTCGGCTATCTCGCGGCGCCCGCCCAGGCCGTGGACGACCAGCGGCTCGCCGACGATGTTCTTGATCGTGAAGCGCGGGTTCAGCGACGAATCGGGATCCTGAAAGACGACCTGCAGGTCGCGGCGCACGGGCTTGGTCTCGCGCGACGGCAGCGTGGCCAGGTCGAGCCAGCCGTCGGCGTCGCGGTACTCTTCCAGGAGATCGGTCTTGAGCAGCACCCGGCCGCCGTCCGGGTCCACCAGGCGGGCGATGCTGCGCACCACCGTGGTCTTGCCGCAGCCGCTCTCACCGGCCAGCGCGAAGGTTTCTTCCTTGTCCACCTCGAAGCTGACGCCGTCCACCGCCCGCACCTCGGCCACCTTGCGCTTCAGCAGGCCGGCGGTCACCGGGTAGTACTTGAACAGGTCCTCCACCCGCAGCAGTGGTGCGGCGGCGGGCGCGCCGTCCCGGCTCATCGGGACGCTCCGGCCGCCTCGGGCAACCCGGCTTCCTGGTGGAGCCAGCACTTGGACAGGTGGCCGGGAGCGGGACCGAAGTGCGGGGGATCCTGGTCGCAGATGTCGCCGATGTACCGGTGGCAGCGGTAGCGGAAGCGGCAGCCCGAGAGCCGGGCATAGGGGTTGGGGACGCTGCCGCGGATCGGCGCCAGGCGGTGATGCTCGGCAGCGACGATGGGAATCGACTTCAGCAGGCCCTCGGTGTAGGGGTGGGTGTGGCCGTAGAAGACCTGGTCGGCACTGCCGGCTTCCACGATCTGCCCCATGTACATGGTCAGCACGGTGTCGGCCATCTCCGCGATCAAACCCAGGTCGTGAGTGATGAACAGCACCGCCATGCCGAACTCCGCCTGCAGGCCCTGGATCAGGTCCATGATCTGCGCCTGAATCGTCACGTCCAGGCCGGTGGTGGGCTCGTCGGCGATCAGCAGCCTGGGCCGGCATGCCAGCGCCATGGCGATCATGGCACGCTGGTTCATGCCGCCTGACAGCTCGAACGGGTACTGTTTGACGCGCCGCTGCGGGTCGCTGATTCCGACCCGGTCCAGCAGCTCGATGGTGTGCGCCCGAGCCTCGTCGCGGGTCATCTCCCGGTGCACCCGCAGCACCTCGCCGATCTGGTTGCCGACGGCGTGCACGGGGCTGAGGGCGGTCATCGGTTCCTGGAAGATCATGCTGATCCGGTTGCCTCGGATGTCGCGGTACCGGTCGCCCTTGGGATCCAGGCTCACCAGGTCGGTGGGCTGACCCCCTTCGTAGTAGTTGATCGTGCCGGTGATGTGAGCCGGCGGGATCGGCAGGATGCCCATGATGGCGCGTGCGGTCACGCTCTTGCCGCACCCCGACTCGCCCATCACACCCAGGGTCTGGTGACTGCGCACCTCAAAGCTGACGCCGTCCACGGCGCGCAGCAGGCCTTCGGTGAGCCGGAACTCCACCCGCAGGTCGCGGACTTCGATCAGCAGATCATCGCGCGCCGCGTTCCCGGAGCCGGCGGCCCGCATGATGGGGATGCTACCTCAGCCCACGTCGCCGCGCCAAGCGGGCTCCGAGTCCTGCTCCACGTAGAACACACCTTCGATGTCGCGCTCGCCCACCGCGGGCAACGGCTGGTTGTGGTGCACGACCAGGATGCGGTCGTCGTCGGCGTACGCGAAGCTGGGATAGCCCTGTCCCATGGCGTGGAACTGCATCAGGAACGACAGGTACATGGCGCCGCCCCAGATGTGGGTCTCGCCGCTCCAGTCCAGCCCGTCCTCCTTGACGTAGCAGAAGGCGACGCTGCCGATGTGCAGGTGGTCCATCTCGGCCACGTGACGGTAGCCGCAGATGACGGTGCCGGTCCTGGTGAGAAACAGCGACGGAGAGTGGCCGTAGCGCGGGTCGGACCAGCCCACCATCTCGTGGCTGCTCCAGGTGGCGCCGTTGTCGTCACTCCAGTTGCAGTACAGCGGCCCGACGCCGTGCCCGTGGGTGTTGGAGGGATCGCGGTTGACGCACAGGATGCGGCCTGAGGGCAGTTGCAGGAAATCGGCCTCGTCGCCGGAGTAGCGGTCGCAGGCGGCGGTCACGTAGCGCTCCCACGTGTCGCCGCCGTCGCCCGAGGCGAGGTATCCATGGCGGCCGAAGCGGTCGCCTTCACGGCGGCCGATGATCGGCAGGATGACCGTCCCGTCGTGCAGGGTGCGGATCTTGCCGTAGGAAATCGCCGACGACCACCCCGATGCCGGACCCGGCCCCGGTACCACGACGATCGGCTCCGACCAGGTGTGCCCCTGATCCACCGACTTGCGCACGCACACGGTGCGGTTGTAGACCCGCTGTAGCTGGCTCCGTACACGTTGTAGGGCAGCAGGATGGTGCCGTCGGCCAGTAGCGCCATGCCGTGGTGGCCGTAGAACTGTTCGTCCGTTCGCTCGGCCGAGGCACCGTAGGCGAAGGTGTGCTCCTTGCGCCACGTCCGGCCGGAGTCGGTGGAACGGGTCAGGCTGACGCAGGACTTGCTGTGGGTGTCGTCCCGGTATGCCACCAGCAGGTCGCCGTTGCTCAGGCGTTCGAGGGAGGGACAGCTTCCTCCTTCTGCGACGATGACGCGCCCGTCCCGCTCCAGCTTTCCCATGGCTCCACCACCTCCGGAGACGGGCCACTCTGGCCAGACGGACCGCGCGATGGCAAGCCCCCGGCGCCGTCGACGTTGACAGCGCAGGCCACAAGTGGTGCACTGGCAGCATTATTCGAGGAGGTCGGTCATGAACCTACTGAACCGAAAGCGCTTCGGCGCGCCGCACTGCCTGGCACTGCTGGCATGTCTGTTCCTCTGCGGAACGGCCATGACGGCGACCGGCGCCGACATCGTCCCGGTGATCACGCCGGACGCACCGATGGCGAGCTACAGCGAGTCGCCGGTGCTGGCCGCGAAGGTCGCCGCCGGGGAGCTTCCCCCGGTCGAGGAGCGGCTGCCCGACTTGCCACCCGTGGAGCAGGCGTTCGAAGCCATCGGCAAGTACGGCGGCACGCTGCGCCACGTCGAAGCGCTGTACACCAACTTCGGAAGCATCACCCGTTACATGAACGAGGGGCTGATCGACGTCAGCGTGCCCGAAGGCACCCACCGTTACCCGAACCTCGCGCAGAGCGTCGACGTCAGCGACGATCTCACTACCTACACGATCACGCTGCGCAAGGGCGTGAAGTGGTCGGACGGTGAGGAGTTCACCGCAGCGGACGTGATGTTCAAGTGGGAGGACATCAGGCTCTACTCCCCGGATCCCGAGGTCACCGCGCTGTCGGTGGCACCGTCCGACTTCATCATCGGGGGTGAGCTGGCCGAGATCACGGCCATCGATGACTACACGATCGTCGTCAAGTTCGCCGCCCCGTTCGCCAACTACCACAAGAACATCGGCTGGAACCACCTGGACCCGGAACCGGCCCACTACCTGAAACAGTTCCATCCCAAGCACAACGAGGAACTGGGCGACCCGACCGAGGCGTGGCAGGACTTCAACACCGTGCACCGCGCCGGCACCAACACCGAGCGCCCCACGCTCGGGCCCTGGATTCCCGAGACGGTGAAGGAAGGCGAGCTGATGGTGATGGTGCGCAACCCGTACTACTGGAAGGTGGACGAGGAGGGCAAGCAGCTCCCCTACACCGACGAGTTGCGCGTGACCTACGTCAAGGACAAGGAGGTGGAGAAGCTGCAGCTCGCCGCGGGCGAGTATGACTGGCACGCCATGGGGCCGCCGGTGGACGCGGTGCTGTTCCAGCAGCAGGAGAACGGCAACTACCGGCTGGTCAAGCCGCCCGGGTGGCACAACCACTGGGTGTTCATCAAGCGCAAGCTGGCGTGGATCACCAACGCGCTGGAGAACCCGCAGAACGAGAACGACGACAAGCTCGCCGCGTTGCTGCTGAACGACGACTTCCTGCAGGCGCTGCAGCTCGGCATCGACAACGAGCAGCTCATGCGCGCGTTCGCCACGCCGGAGCTGTACGATTTCCGCGCCAGGCTGGTGGGCCGGCCACGGCTGGATCCCGACAAGCCGATCGGCCAGAGCGCCGACGCGCGCGTGCAGGCGATGTGGGACCACCTGGAGCAGTGGACGCGCTACGACCTGGCCGAGGCCAACCGGATGCTGGACGACCTCGGTCTGGCGATCGGGGATGACGGCTACCGCCAGTACGCCGACGGCGGCCGCATCGAGCTGAACATCGGCATCTTCTCCGACTCCGCCCGCGCCGAGGTGATCACGGTCCAGTGCCAGAACTGGGATCGGGATCTCAAGATCAAGACCTTCTGCATCCAGAAGACCTGGAGCGAAGGGGTGCGCCCGTGGTGGATCGGCAGCGAGCTGCCGCTGATCGAGTCGGGCTCCGGCTGGTGGTTCTGGGGCACCGACGCGCTCTACCTGCATGCCCTCTACCAGTACGAGATACGCGACTGGCTGGAGACGGGCGGCCAGGATGGCGTGGCGCCGCCGGAGCCGTACCGCGAGGGGTTGCTGGAGCTGAAGCGGCTGGCCGACGCATCGGCGCAGTCGATCGATCCGGACGAGCGGATGGAGCTGGCGATCCAGGCCACGGAGCTGGTGGTGCTGAACAACCTGGACGGCACCGAGCTGACCTTCGGCGGCGCCGGCGACTTCCACTACGTCCACAACCGGATCCGCAACAATCCGGTCGGCTACAACGCCTGGGGCATTCGCCGCTGGCTGCGCATGGAGCAGTGGTGGATCGACGAGTAGCGGAGTAGCGTTCGCGGACCGCGTGAGCCCCCGGCACCGTGTCGGGGGCTCTCTTTACGCCTTTATGCCCGCGCCGGCGGCGGGCCGGGCAGGAGCGTCAGCGTGCCGGCAGGCCGAGGCCGCGCAGGTCGGCGACCACACCGCGCTGCTCGGCCTCGTAGAGCCTCCAGATGACGCGCAGGCTCTGCAGGCTGGCCGCGCCGCCGGTCATCGGCGTCTTCCGGTGTTCTATGCAGTCGAGGAAGTGGGCCATCTCGTTCTCGGTGTGCTTGCCGGCGCCGGCCTCGCTCTCCATGAGGAGCTTCCGTTCTTCGCGGGCGTGGGCCAGGAGGCGATGGCCGCTGACGTCGGCCTCGATCATGCCCTCGGTGCAGTGGGCGTGGATGGAATAGCGCAGGCGGGTGCCGCGCGCGCCCCACGTGCCGAAGTGGTAGCCCAGCCGGCCGCCGTCGAACTCCATGATCACGTTCGAGGTGCCCTCGCGCTCCATCCACGGCGTGCCGGTGTTGGTGCCCAGGTGGGTGCCGCTGACCGGCTTTCCGAGGAACCAGAGCAGGATGTCGATGTAGTGGCAGCCGTGGCTGAAGAGCTGGCCGCCGCCCAGCGTTGCCGCCCGGCTTCCCCAGTGACCCGGAGGGTAGCGGGTCATCTGCTCGGTCCAGATGCTCACCTGGAACACCTCCCCGAAGCTCTGCCGGTCCAGCTCGTCCTTCAGGGCAGCGACCACCGGGTGGAAGCGCATGCAGTAGGCGATCATCAGGACGCGGTCGACCCGCGCCGCGGTGGCGATGAGGTCCAGGCACTCCTCTTCGCTGTTCGCCATCGGCTTCTCCAGGAGCACGTGCTTGCCGGCTACCAGGCAGTCCCTGGCGACCGGGTGGTGCAGGTGGTGCGGCAGCACGACCAGTGCGGCGTCCACCTGGTCGAGAACGGAGCGGTAGTCGGTGGCGACCCGTACGTCCGGGAGATGCTCGTGGACCTGGCGTGCCCGCGCCTCGTCGACGTCGACGGCGGCCACGAGCTGCAGCCGGTCGCGGAGCAGATGGAAGCGCCGCACGTGCGCGGCGGACATGCCGCCGCAGCCGATCAGGGCGAGCTTGACGCGGGACATGCGTCATGGTGGTCGAGGAAGTGGGCGGTGTCGATGCACAATACGGACGTCATGGAGGCGGACGTCATGAAGCAGGCCACCTCGCCGCGCCAGATCACGCTCTGCGCGTACGCCCGGTTCGAAGCGGACAAGATGCACGTCACGGTCGTCCCGGTCGGCGATGCCTTCATCGCGCGAGGGTCGGCGGTCGAGCTCTGGGTCTGGCACCGCTCGCGGCGCGAGCAGTTCGTACGGACCAGGATCGACGACTTCGACCAGCCGTCGGGCCGGGCGGTCGTGCTCGACCTGGCACAAGTGCCGGCAGGCACGGCCGAGCTGCAGGCCGTGCTCGTCGACCGGTGGGGCCGCGAGTGCGTCACGCACCTCATCCAGAGCGCCGATCCGCCGGACAAGCCGGACTGGTGGGGCTCGCGCGCCGGGCTCGATCCCGGAGTGCCCGCGGCCTGGACGCCGCTTGCATGTGACTCGCAAGCCGACGGAGCGGTTGCGGTCTCCTGTTCGGGAAGGACCTACCGGTTCGCTCCCGGCTCCCTGCTCGAATCGGTGACCGCGGCAGGCAGTCGCGTCCTGCATGCGCCCGTGCGGCTGACGGCGGTCGCCGGCGGGCGCGACCTGCGTTTCGCCGCGGAAACGATCGCCGAGGTGGCGTCGGCTCCCGACGAGGTCGTGCTCGATCAGCGTCTGAGCGCACCGAACCTGGACGTGCGGGTGCAGGCGCAGGTCGAGTTCGACGGCATGATCCGTTTCGACGTCGAAGTCGCCGCGGCCGACGCCGTCGACCTGGATGCCCTGTCGATCGAGATTCCCATCCGCGCCGAGCACGCCGGGTACCTCTATCACTTTCCGGGGGCATGGGGGACGGCCAGGAACGCCGGCGCGCTCCCGGACAGCGCGGTGAAGATGGGATTCCGGCCCTACGTCTGGCTGGGAGACGAGGACCGCGGACTGGCCTGGTTCGGCGAGTCGGACCGCGACTGGCACGTCGCGCCGGGTGCGCCGGCCACGGAGATCGTCAGCGACGGGGACCGCGTGGTGCTCACGCTGCACCTGGTCTCCGCGCCGCTGCGGCTGGCGCCGGAGTCGCAGCGGCCGCTCGCGTGGGACACCGCGCCGGAGCTTGCCAACGCCGTGATCCGGGACGCGGCGGTCACGGGCGAGCGCGGAGAGCGCTACGAGCCGCTGCGCTACTCGTTCGGCCTGCAGGCCACGCCGGTCAGGGCGAACGGACCGAGCGCATGGGACTACCGGTGCCTCCACGTCAGACCGGCTCCACCCGCGTTCACGGAAGGGATGACCCTGGCGCCCGCGTTTCTGGATCGCTGCGTGCAGGCGGGCGTGAGGACTCTCGTGCTGCACCAGTTCTGGACCGACATCGAGGCACACACGATTCCCTCGGACCGCGAGCGGCTGCTCGATTGGGTCGCGGCGTGCCACGAACGGGGCCTCAGGATCCTGCTGTACTACGGGTTCCTGATCTCCAGCGCGGCGCCCGAGTGGCGGGACTTCGGCGCCACCTCTCTCACCACGCCCGCCTACGGCTACCCGCTGTACCGCGCTCCGCCGCAGCCCGACCAGTCGGCGTGGGTGGTCTGCCTCAACAGCGCGTGGCAGGACTTCGTCGCCGACGCCATCGCCGGGGCCATGGACGAGTTCGGGATCGACGGCGTCTATCTCGACGGCACCGAGTTCCCGGCCGGGTGCATCAACACCCTGCACGGCTGCGGCAGCACGCGCCCCGACGGATCGATCGCCAAGTCGTACCCGATCTTCGGCGTGCGCAGCGCCATGCGCCGCATCCACACCGCGGTCACGTCACGGAAGCCCGAGGGGCAGGTCAACGTCCACAACTCGACCTGCATGGTCATGCCCACGCTCGGGTTCGGCACCTCGTACTGGGACGGGGAGCAGTTCCAGGACGTCCGCGGCATCGACGACGCGGCGACGCAACTCCCGCTGGACGCGTTCCGCGCGGAGTTCATGGGACGCCAGTGGGGCGTGCCGGCCGAGTTCCTCTGCTACGGCCAGGGATTCACCTTCGAGCAGGCGTGGGCCGTCACGCTGATCCACGACGTCCCGGTCAGGCCGATGAGCCAGGTCGGACTGGAGGACCTGGAGTTGGCCTCGCGCGTCTGGCGGATCATGGATGACTTCGGCCGCGGAGAAGCCGAGTTCGTGCCGTACTGGAGCAACGCGGAGTACGTGCGCGCCGACTCCGCCGGCATCCACGTGAGCCTCTACCGGCACCCTGCGAAGGGCGTGCTCGCCGTCGTGTCGAACCTGGGCCGCCAGCGGACGGCGTTCGCGCTCACCGTGAACTGGGAGCTTCTCGGCCTGGTTCCGGCGGCGGTATCGATCGTCGACGGGTTGCAGCGGTCGCCGGCTCGTCTGGACGGCGACCTCGATCCCTTCGGCTGGCGGCTGCTCTGGATCAGGCCGAGCGGCTCCTAGCCGTCAGCCCTTGACGGCGCCGACGATCACCCCGTGGATGAAATAGCGCTGCAGGAACGGATAGATCACGATCACCGGCAGCACGGTGCAGATGATCGCCGCGTTGATCAGGTTCTGGGGGAGAATGTTGCCGAGATCCTCGACGACGTTGCCGACGTCGAGCTGTCCGCCGCCGATCAACGGATTGGTATAGATGTCGCGGAGCATGTACTGCAGCGTCCACTTCCACTTGTCGCGGATGAAGATGAGCACCGGAAACCACATGTTCCAGTAGAACACCGCCGAGATGATGGTGAAGGCGGCCACCATGGGAACGATGAGGGCGAAGACGATCCGAAACAGAATCGTGAACTCGGACGCCCCGTCCACCTCGGCCGACTCCATGATCTCCTGCGGCAGCCGCACGATGGCGTTGCGGAAGACGATGATCAGAAACGGTTCCACCAGGTACGGGAGCATGAGGGCGAGCCTGGAGTTGTTGAGCCCGTAGGAGTTCACGATCAGGTAGAACGGGATGAGTCCGCCGGAGAAGTACAGCGGGATCAGCGTGTAGATCAGCGCGGTGCGCATGCCTATGAAGTGCTTGTTCGCCAGGGCGTACGCGGCGCTCACCGCGATCAGTATGGCCACCAGCGTATTGACCACCGTCAGGAGCAGGGTATTCATCAGACTGGTGAGGAACAGCCGGCTGCTCAGGATGATGTCGTAGGCCCTGGTGTAGAGCTCGACCGGCACGATGGTCACCTGGTTCTTCAGGATGGCGCTCTTGCTGCTCAGGGACACCGCCGCCACGTGCAGGAAAGGCAGGACGATGCAGAGGCCGAGCAGGATGAACCCGAGATAGAGGAAGACCTCGAAGACCCGCCGCGACGGGGATCGATAGCGCAGCGTTCCTACCATAGACCGATTCCGGTGAGCTTGCGGGCGACCTTGTGCGCGGCGAACAGCAGCCCGAACGCGATGACGGACTGAACCAGGCCGATGGCCGCGGTCAGGCTGTACTGGGCCTGCTCCAGCCCGAGGCGGTAGATGTACACGGCGAGCACGTCGGAGACTTCATAGTTCAGCGGATTCGCGAAGACGAAGATCCTCTCGAACTCGACCAGAAACAGGCGCGAGATGCGGAAGATCAGCAACAGCATGATCACCGGCAGCAGGCCGGGCAGGGTAACCGAGAAGACCATGCGCAGCCGGCTGGAGCCGTCGATGTAGGCCGCCTCGTAGAGATCGGAGTCGATGCTGGTCAGCGCCGCGAAATAGAGGATCGCCCCCCATCCCATGTTCTTCCAGATCTCCAGGGTGACGACCATCGGCCGGAACAGGCCCACCCGCCCCATGAAGTGGACGGGATCGGCGCCGAACAGGACGACGAGCTTGTTCAGCATGCCGTGCAGCGGCGAGAGGAGCTGATACATGATGCCGTAGACCACGACCCACGACACGAAGTGGGGCAGGTACGACACGGTCTGGCTGACTCGCTTGAACGAATTGCTGGCGATCTCGTTGGCCAGCAGCGCGAACACGATGGGGGCGGGAAACCCGATCAGGATGTCGAGCAGGCTGATGTAGATCGTGTTCTTGACGACGTTCCAGAAGCGGGCATCGGACAGGAAGAAGCGGAAGTGTTCGAGTCCGGCCCAGGCGCTTCCCAGGATTCCGCGATACGGCGTGAAATCCTTGAAGGAGATGATGATGCCGTAGATCGGCAGGTAGTTGAACAGGAACAGCAGCACCGCCGCCGGCAGGAACAGCGCGAACAGCGAGAGCGCTCGTTTCGTGATCCTCCGCCGTGACGCCGGGCGGGCCGCCGCCGGTGCCTGAGCGTCTGCCATCTGCTCGTCCCTCTCCTGCTAAAGCGGGGGGCGCATACCTGAGCATGCGCCCCCCGGGTTCGGTGCTACGCCGATGCGCTGCGCAGTTGGCCTACCAGTCGACCATCTTGACGTTCTTGGCGCGCAGATCGTCCCTGTTCTCCTGGACGTAGCGGGTGTGGTAGTCGTAGATGAAGCCGAACTCCTCCTGGAACTTCGCCACCTCGTCGTCGAACTCCTCCAGGGTGATCTGGCCGGAGATCGTCTTGGCGATGGCCGCGCTGATGAAGTGGTTGACTTCGCCGGCCTTCTTGCTGACTTCCGGGTTCGTGGGTACGAAGGACACATAGTTCAGCCCTGCCACGTCGCGGTCCTTGGCGATCAGCCACTGCGCGCTGTCGTAGGCGCGCTGCCACTCCATCGGGTGTCGGCCGGCCTGGACGGCGTATTTGACCTGCGTGGGCCAGAATCCGCTGATGATGCCGAGGTGCAGCGTCCAGTAGTGGGAGTCGGCGTCATCGATATCGCGGAGGTAGAGGCGATCGGTCGCCATGCGCGTGCCGTCCTCCACCGTGTACTCCTTGCCTTCCCGGCCCCACGCGATGATGTCCCACAGCTCATCCGACGCGAAGGCTTCGAGGACCCGCCACGCCCGATCCGGGTCCTTCGCGGCCGACGTGATGCCGGTGCGATGGCTCGATATCGGGAAGATGTCCACGCCGTAGCTGATGCTCGTGTCCATCATGTACTTGGTATCGGTCAAGGCTTCCGGGAATTCCTCGAGCGGCGGCGTGTACACCCATACCTGGCCCGCGTTCAGCAGGTTGTCGTACCCGGGGATCACCTGGTCGGTGGCGTTGGAGAACATTGAGACGTATCGCTCACGCCTCTTCTGCACCCAGGCGGCGGTATCGCTGGTGGCGAACTCCGGATCGAGGATGCCTTCCTCGAACACCTGTCGCCACACCTTGAGGGCTTCCTTCATGGCGGGGAGCGTGAAGTTGTGGTGCACGGTGCCGTCCTGGATGCGCGTGCCGTAGGCCGGTACGCCGTGCCAGAGGAAAATGGTGTCACCGTTGCAGAACAGCCGTCCGCCCCAGGCGAGACGGGAGGAGAGCGGCGTGGAATTCTCCTTGTTGTCCCTGACCCACCGGAGGAAGTCGATGTATCCGTCGACCGTACCGGGGAATTCGCCGCCGTTGTATTCTTCGAGCAGGTCGTAGCGTACCAGGTTGCCCCAGCCGGGCTCGCGGGCGCTCATCACCATCGGAATGGCGAAGTGGAGTCCGTTCGGCGTCGCGGCAAGGTCGAACGCAAGCTGCGAGACGCGCGCCTGCATGATCGGGGAATTGTCGTAGTACGGCTTGTGATCGATGAACGCGCCGGCGTCGGCGGCGTTCTCCAGATCGGCCTTCTGCCAGCCGTGGACGATGTCGGGCAGGTTGCCGGAAGCCAGCAGCAGATTGATCTTGGTGGCGAAGTCCTGGTAGTTCGGCACCTCCAGGGTAATGTCCACGTTCGCCAGTTGCTCGACGATGTCGAGCGCCCAGTTGTCGCTCGGGTCGACGTCGGCCGGGTGCGGGATGCCGGAGTTCCCCATGAACATGCTGATCGCCACCGTTTCGTCCGCCGCGGCCTCGGATTCCGCGGCGCTCCAGCCCAGGGGCGTCAGACACAGCGCCAGAAGCGCTGCGATGGCCGTTACGATAGATGCCCGGTTCTTCATGAACTGCCTCCCAAGAAAATCGGTCCCCCGAAGGGGCCGTGGTCAAACTCGTTCGGCCAACCTACTGCACGTCCCCCGGAGACGCAAGCTGCGCCCCGTCGAAGTCGGCGCGGAGCACGTACATCATGACGGTGCCGTGCAGCTCGCCGTCGTGGTACCAGGAGTCCGGCCAGTAGCCGCACTGCTTGAATCCGCATTTCTCGTAGCAGCGGATCGCGCGCGTGTTGAACGAGTGCGCGGTGAGCCTGATGTTGTTCAGGTTGAGGGTGTGGAACGCGAAGCGCAGCAGCAGCCGCACGGCGTCGGAGCCGAAGCCGCGGTTCCAGAAGCGCTTGTCGCCGATCAGGATGCCGAGGTCGCCGGTGCGGTCGACGGCGCTCACGTCGCCGATGCCGCAATTGCCGATCAGCTCGTCGCCGTCAAGCGCGACGATGGCGAAGTGATAGGGCTCCCCGGCCAGGCTGGCGAGCGCCTCCCGCTCGCCGGCGACGTTGACGATGCGGCGCGTGAAGGTGATGCCCGCGGCGACTTCCGCGTCGTTCAGCCACGCGGTGTAGACCGGCGCGTCGTCCGGGTCGATGGGCGACAGGTAGCACAGATCGCCGACCAGCTTCTTGAAGTACGCCATGGCGGAGTATGCCGGAGCGTGGCAGGCGCCGCTACCCGTCCGCGGCCGCGAAGTCGGCGCGCAGCAGGTTCATGAAGACGCTGCCGTGCAGCGCCCCGTCGTGGTACCAGGAGTCGGGCCAGAATGCGTACTGCCTGAAGCCGCACTTCTCGTAGCAGCGGATGGCCCGCTCGTTGAACGCGTGCACGTGCAGCCGGATGTTGTTCAGGCCGAGCGTCAGGAAGCCGAAGCGCAGCAGCAGGCGCACGGCGTCGGTGCCGAAGCCGCGGTTCCAGAAGCGCCGGTCGCCGATCATGATCACCAGCTCGCCGGTGCGGTCGACGGCGCTGATGTCGTCGATGCCGCAGTTGCCGATCGGCTCGTCGCCGTCCAGGGCGACGATGGCGAAGTACGCCTGCCGGGCGGCGTGCCGGGCGATCTTGTCCCGCATGCGCTCGACGCCCACTACCTGGCGCGCAAGCGTCACGCCGGCCGCCACCTCCGGATCGTTGGCCCACTCGGCGAACCGGGCCGCGTCGTCCGGATCGAGGGGCGACAGGTAACACCGCTCGCCGACCAGTTTCCTGAAGTACGCCATGGCGGAGTATCCCGGAGACGGCGGAGCGGCGCCAGCACCGAACGCCGACGGCTCGGAGTATGATGCCGGCACGGTGAGCGATCCGGCGTTTCCGCGGTCATGAGCGGCAAACCAAGGATGGTGCAGGCATTCGCGCCGGCCACCGTCGCGAATGTGGCGTCGGGGTTCGACGTGCTGGGCTTTGCCGTGTCGCATCCCGGCGACACCGTGGAGGCGCGCCGGACCGATGCCGGAGGGGTGACCCTGCGGGAGGTCACCGGGGATGGCGGCCGACTGCCGCGCGACGGGCGCAATACCGCCGTGATCGCCGTGCGCGCCCTGCTGGAACGGCTCGGCGAGCCGTTCGGGGTCGAGTTGGCGCTGCACAAGGGCATGCCCATGGCCTCGGGACTGGGGGGCTCGGCGGCAAGCGCCGCCGCGGCGCTGGTCGCCGTGAACCGGCTGGCCGGCGACACCGTGCCGCCGGAGGAACTGCTGCCTTGTGCGCTGGCGGCGGAGCGGGCGGCGGCCGGCGCCGGCCACGCCGACAACGCGGCGCCCGCCCTGCTGGGAGGTGTCGTCCTGATCCGCAGCAGCGACCCGCCGGACTTGGTACGCCTGCCGGTGCCGGCCGGCCTGGCCGTGGCCCTGCTCAGTCCCGACGTCGAGATCCGCACCGAGGCGGCGCGGCGCATGCTACCGACGCAGATTCCGCTCACCCACGCCGTGGCGCAGTGGGGGAACTTGGCAGCCTTGGTGGCCTCGCTGCACTCCGCGGATTTGGAGCTGATGGGCCGTTCGCTGCATGACGTGGTGGCCGAGCCGGTGCGGGCGGCGCTCATTCCGGGGTTCGACCGCGTGAAGGAGGCGGCTCTGGCCGGCGGCGCCATCGGCTGTTCGATCTCCGGTTCCGGTCCCGCGCTGTTCGCGCTGGCGGAGACCGCGGCGCAGGCCGCCGTGGTGGGGGAGGCCATGAAGCAGGCATTCGCGTCAGCCGGCCTGCGGTCCGTCTGCTACGTGTCGGAGATCGGTTCGTCCGGTCCGCGCGTGCTGGACGAAGACTGATCGAGGCGGGATCGGAGAGGACGGGGGTGCAGGTCCGTTCCACTCGTGACCCCGGCGTGAGGCTGTCGTTCAGCGCCTCGCTGCTGTCCGGACTGCCGCCGGGAGGCGGCCTCTATCAACCGGATCCGGTCCCGGACCTGCGGCCGGAGATCGCCGCCCTGCCGGACCGGGCTTCGTTCCGGGAGGTGGCCGCAGCCGTCACGGCCCGGCTCTTCGCGGAGGAGTTGGCATCGTCGCCTGCCGGGCCGGCGGCCGCGGCGGAGTCCCTGGTCGAGGACGCCTTTCCGTTCGCCCCGGCGCTAAGCCGGCTGCACGACGGCATCGCCTTGCTGGAGCTCTTCCACGGCCCCACCTGCGCGTTCAAGGACTTCGGCGCCTCGTTCCTGGCGACGCTGCTGGAGCGACAGCTCCGCGCGCGTCCCCGCGGACAGCGCGTCGTGGTGCTGGTCGCGACCTCCGGCGACACCGGCGGCGCCGTGGCCCGCGCCTTCTGGCGCCGCAGCGGCATCGACGTGGTGCTGCTGTACCCCTCGGGCCGAATCAGCCGCCTGCAGGAGCAGCAGCTCACGGCGCTGGGCGACAACGTCCACGCGCTGGAGGTGGCAGGCTCCTTCGACGACTGCCAGCGGCTGGTGAAGGCGGCGCTGGCCGATCGGGAGCTGGCAGCCTCGGTGCGGCTGTGCCCGGCCAACTCCATCAGCCTGGGCCGCCTGCTGCCGCAGGCGTTCTACTACATCTTCGCCGGCCTGCGCCTGCGCTCCCGCGGCCTGCCCCTGTTCTGCGTACCCAGCGGCAACTTCGGCAACCTGACCGCCGGCGTGTACGCCGCCTGGTGGGGATTGCCGGTGGCCGGCTTCCTGGCGGCCACCAACCGCAACGACGTGGTACCGCGCTACCTCGACTCCGGCGAGCTGAGTCCGCACCCCAGCTTCGCCACCCTGTCCAATGCCATGGACGTGGGCGATCCCTCGAACCTCGAACGCATCCTGGCGCGCTGGGACCACGACCACGCGGCCGTGCGCGCCCACCTGCGCGGCTGCGCGGTCAGCGACGCGGACACCCTGGCCACCATGCGCGACGTGCACCGCCGCGACGGACGGCTGGTGGACCCGCACACCGCCGTGGGCATCGCCGCCGCCCGCCGGCTGCGCGCATCCAGCGGCGTGGACGCCGCCACGCCGCTGGTGGTCCTGGCTACCGCCGACGCCGGCAAGTTCCCGGAGACCGTGCGCCGGGCCACCGGCGTCGAGCCGCCGATCCCGTCATCACTGCAAGAGCTTCTGGCGCGTCCCAAACAGGCGACGCCGCTGGAGCCACGCTCTGCGGCACTGCGTGCGTTCATCCTCGAGCGTGCCGTCGCCGGCGGCTGACCTGCTATGCGGGCGAAAGGAACAGCCTCGAGGCTGCCGCGATGTCCGGGTACTCGCCGGCGGCCACGGCGCCACACAGCGCCGCGCCGACCGCCGCAGCCTCCGCGTTGGGCGCCATCGTGAGCGGCATGCCGAAACGCTCCGCCAGCGCAGCGCACAGCACCGGGTTGCGCCGCAGGCCGTTCCCGGAGCCGACCAGCACCGTGCGCGTTCCGGCGCCCATCTGCCGCGCCGTCTCGTAGCCGCCGTGCAACTCGCGTGCCACCGCCTCCAGCAACCCGCGCGCCACGTGGCCGATGATGAAGTTCTGCGGAGTCAGGCCGGTCATGCCGGCGCGCGCCGACGCGTCGGTACGCCCGCCGGTGAAGGAGGGATCCCACAGCACGCCTTCGGCCCCTGCCGGTGCCGCTTGCGCACAGCGAACGAGGTCGTCGTAGACGCCCTCGGGATCGCGATCGCCATGCCCCAGCGCGTCGGCGACGGTAAGCACGAAGTCGCGCAGCGCTCGCAGCGTGCGGCCGCCGACCACGCCCAGGCCGGCCAGCAGATGGCCCCGCTCGATGTAGGGCCGCAGCTCCAGCCAGCCGTGGTCGAACGGCTGACCGGGCGTTCGCAGCGGCTCCAGGGCACCCACGAACACGCTGCACTGTCCGGCGGTGCCGACGTTGACGGCCACCGAGGCGTCGCGGTCGGCGACCGCACCGGCGTACGAGCACTGCAGGTCACCGGAAGCGACGGAGACCGGCACGGCTCGCCGCAGTCCCATCGCGTCTGCCATCTCCGGCCGGAGCCGCCCGCCCGGCCGGCAGGAGCGCACCACCTCCGGCAGCAGCGACGGGGCCAGTCCGAGCCGCCGGACCAGATCCTCGTTCCAGGCTCCGCCGATCACGTCGAAGACTCCCCAGCCGGCGGCGTTGGTGGGGTCGGTGACCGCCCGCGTTCCCGTCAGCCGGGCGACCAGGAGTTCCGGTGCGGTGCCCGCGTGCGCACCTGCCGGCAGCTCACCGGCCTGCTTCAGCCAGAACAGCAACGGGACGGTGAACCCGTGCGCCACGGGGCAGCCGGAGTCGGCAAAGCGCGGGCGCTGCCCGCACGGGGTGATGGCGCCGCCGCGCTCGGCCATCAGGTCGAGCCAGGTCCCGCCGCCGGCATGACCTGCCGCGGGCTCGGCGGTGCGGCGGTCCTGCCAGCCGATGTACGGGCCGATCAGGGTTTCGTCTGCGGCCAGCAACTGGCACCCCTTCTGCTGCCCGGTGACGCCGATCGCCTCGACGGCCGCCCCCTCGCATGCCTCCCCGGCACACAGCAGGGACAGGTCGAGCATGCGCTCGAAGTCCCATTCGGACCGCCCGCGAGCCCGGTCGGCGGGCGAGGTCAACTCCGCGTCGTTGGCGCGGGAGCTGATCGCGGTCACGGCGCGAGCCGCGGTATCGATCACCACCGCCGTGATGCTGGTGGAGCCCAGGTCCAGGCCGAGGTAGCGGCTCACGGCGTCCTCCCGGACCGGGTCAGAACAGCCAGTCGAACTGCGCCTGGGGCGGCGCGGCGCGGTCCAGGTCGGCCAGGAGCTCCGCCGGTCCGGACAGGTCGTCGGTAAGCGCCAGCGAGCTGGCCGGCCGCACGCCGGCCCAGAGGCGTGAGAAGGCGCCGGCCGAGGCGCGCAGCTCCGGGAGGCCGGCGCGGTGGCCGGGCTCGACCTCGGATGCCTCGCTCAAGGCGACCCGATACTCGCCGGCGATCCCTCGCCAGCCGCCCTGCGCCGTCCCGTCCAGGGAGCGCTCGACCGGATCGGTGAGCGTCAGGTTGAAGCGCACGGGCCGGCCGGTGCGGGTGGCGGCGATGCAGCGCTGCAGGTCCAGGATGCGGATCTGCTGCCACGCCACGTACTGGAAGCGTTGCTCGTGCCTGGCGTTCCGCATCTTCGACAGCCCGCGCAGCGGCCAGTGGAGCAGGTCCTGCACCTGCAGGTGCACGGGTTCGGGCATCCGCACCTGGTGGACCTGGTCCGACAGGGACGCGATCAGCGCCAGCAACTCCAGCAACTGGTGACCGTCCTCGTAGGCCATCCACCAGACCGAGTACGGACCGTTCTCGTTCTCCGCTTCCGCGTAGAGGTGATGGGTCAGCCGGTCGCCTGCGAAGTAGCCGAGCCCGAAGCCGTTCTTGGCCCAGCGCACGTCCATCTCCGTGGCCGCGGCGTCGTCGAAGACGACCGAGCCGTGCGCGCGCATCCTGGCGCAGCGGTTGGCGTGCATCGGCGCGGCGTGGTCGACGGAGAGCCGCCGTGGAGGCCGTGCCTCGATCGGCACGCGGAGCTTGGCCGGGTCGAACCTCAGGTCGAGGTTGTTGGGCATGCAGCCGAAGCCGAGCCGGTTGTAGAACCCCTGCTCGAACATCCCCAGCCCGGCGACCGCCGCGCCGCTGCCGGCGGCATCCGCCAGCGCCGCGGCCGTGACCCGGCCGGCCAGCCCCTGGCGGCGCGCCACGCGGCTGGTGGTCACCGCCATCACGCCGCACAGGTCGAGGTCCGCGTCCCCGTAGCGCATCGAGCCGCGGCTGGTGAACACCGAGCACTCGGCATCACCGTCGACGCGCGCGACCCAGCCGTCCATGCGGCGCATGCCGACGTCGAGCGCACGTTCGTGCGTGTCCTCGTCGACCCAGCCGGCCTCCCGCCACATGCGGACGACGGCCTTGGCGTCCCGCTCCCGGTCCAGCCGCTCCGGCGTCACGGACGCCTCAGCACGACGCGCCCGTCGCCGCCGGTGCCGCCGAGCAGGCGGATCACGCCGATCTCGGCGCCCGGTTCGGCGCCGGGGGCGCGCACGAACCACTCGACGATGCGGCTGCCGGTGAGCGCGCGCAGGTGGCCGAGGTCGAGGTGGCCCCGCGCCGACAGCAACTCCACGCCGTCGGCCGGCATCAGGCTGGCCCGCACCGGCTGCAGGCGGGGCAGCCCGAGCCCCTGGTTGGTGATGTTGGTCGGCAGCCGCCCGCGGTTGGCGATGCGCGCGCGGATGCGGTACACGTCGCCGCCCACCGGGGCGACCTCGACTTCCTCCGCCCGTACCCGCGGATGCCGTTCGGCGAGCGAGCGGGTGAAACGGTAGGCGCCGTCCACCATCGGCGCAAGCGCCGGCACCAGCGGATTGTCGATCGCCGTGAACAGCAGGCCGCCCAGCTCGACCGGGCCGAGTTGCGGGTGGTCGAATCGCCGCCACGGCTCGAACAGCGGGTGCCGGCGGCCGTCCCCGTCCCACCAGCGGAGGAGCTGCCGGTACATCGCGTCGATCCCGTCCCGGTCGCGGGAGCGTTCGTGCCACTCGCGGGCGGACACGCCGGCGGCGTTGACGATCGTGCCCAGCTCCACGTCGAAGCCGGGGATGCCGAGCTGGTGGTAGGCGAAGCCGAGCGCGTGGCCGCGCCTGCCCCCGCTGCGGCCGTCGGGTCCGGTCGGATCGCTGAGGGCGACGGCCGGGCTGTCGATCGCCGCCGCTCCCTCCTGCGCCAGCTCCTCCAGGAGCGCGTCGTCGCCGGGATCCAGGTCGGCGCGCGGGCCCCACGCGGGCGGCCGGATGACCGACGCCGACCCGCAGTGGTAGCCCAGGATCCCGCACAGCTTGGGCTGCTTGAAGATGAACTCGGCCAGCGATCGCATCTCCGGCTCGCTGAACGGGTAGTCGCCGGCGCCCTGCTGCTCGCCTTCGTGCCGCCAGTCGTGCGGCCAGTTGCGGTTGAAGTCGAAGCTGCGCCCGGCGTGCAGCTCCGGCGCGCCGGGATAGAAGGAGTGCAGGCCGCCGATGCGGACGTCGTCGGTGCCGTCCCAGTCATTGATCATCCCTTCCGGGAAGACGCGGTACCAGGGGCCGGGCGAGGTGGGCCGCCGGTCGACCAGCAGCCGCGGCTCCTCCGGGTCGCAGACGTAGGTGCCGTCCGGGTGCTCCTGGCGGATCGTCAGGATCAGCCCGTCGCCGTCGATGTCGGCGGAGTAGATGGTGTTGGGAGCGCGGTTGACCGAGTCGGTGCGGCTGCGGATGCGGGCCGTCGTGGCCACGCAGAACTCGGAGGCGTCCGGGCACAGCCGCGGCACCAGGTAGAGAACCACGCGCGACAGCAACCCGCCGCGCTCGTGGTCTTCCAGCAGGCGGTGTGCCGTGTACAGGGGCCCGTGCGTGGAGGCCGGCTCGTGCGCGTGGATGCCGCCGTGGATGAGGACAGCCGGCCGCTCGGACGGATCGCCTGCGAATCGAACTCCGTGACCGTCAGCAGGTGCAGGTCGCGGCCCTGGGCCGTGCGGCCGATGGAGCCGGCCCGGCAGAGCGCGGGATGGGCGTCGGCCAGCTCCCGCACCACGGCGCCGATCTCCTCGTACGTATAGAAGTGGTCGAACTGGATCATGGACGCGGGTTCTGCTCCAGCCAGTCGCGCAACGGCACGTCCTGCGGCTTGGGCGAGGTGTAACCGTGCCCGCCCGACGGGCTGGCGCCCAGAAGCTGCCGCCGGATCGGATCGCAGCGCTCCATGACGTGGTCGACGGTCATGTCGTCGCGCGGGCGCAGCCAGCGGTAGCTGTAGCCGTAGAAGAGCGCCTTGCGCGGGACTTCGGCATGGTTCGGGCTGCCGGTGTGCCAGACCCGGCGGTCGAACAGCACGATCGCGCCGCGCGGCACCAGGACCTCGGTCGCCCCCGGCGGATCGACGTCGCGCCGCTCGCGGTCGATCGCCGACTCGTCCAGGTGGCTGCCCGGCACGGCGGCGAAGTTGCCGCGGCCTCTCTCGCTGCAGTCGGTGAGGAAGAAGGCCACCTTCAGCGACACGCGCGGTTGCGGCGTGGTCTCCAGCTCGTGGTTGAGCCGATCGCTGTCCTGGTGCCAGTGCCGCGTGCCGGGGTCCGCGCCCTGGCCGGCGCCGGGGGTGACGATCATGTGCGAGTGATAGATCTGGATGTTCCAGCCCAGCAGGTCGAGCACCTTGGGGAAGGTCGCCGGCCAGTCGATCATCTCCAGGAACCGTTCGTCGCGCCCCAGAAAGTCGAACACGTTGAGCCGGTCGAGCTGGCTGGCGCCGAGCGCGACCCGCTCGGCGGCAATGACGGCGTCGAACGCCGCCTCCAGGCCGTCGGTCACCGCCTCCGGCAAGCGCTCCGGCAGGACCAGGAAGCCGTCGCGCGTGAACGCCGCCTCCTCCGTCTCAGTCAGGCGGTGCCGGTTCCACTCGCGCTCGGCCGGGGAGGCGATCGCGGCCGCGGGGGTAGCGGCAGGCGAGCCGTTCATGGGCGCGAGCGTACCACACGGGGGCCGGCAGTCGGCTTCCGCCGGCACGCGTGTTCTCCTGTATGATCCGCGGCATGTCGACTGCTACCCGTTCGCTTCTGACGATCGACACGCCGATGGCGCCGCCCGCGTGGGCGGTCATGCAGCGCGAGCTCCTGCGCGCCAGACCGCGGCCATCGAGGCGTTCCACGCCACGTACTTCGACGAGCGCGGCTACCTGCGCTGCGTGCCCCGCTGGGGCGGGGACGACGGCGCCGACGACGCCGCGGAGAACTTCACGAGCTGGACCCTGCTGTACGCGCTCGGCGCCGACCGGTCGGTGCTGGACCGCTATCTCAACGCCTGGGAGGGCCACCTGCGGCAGTACACGGAGGCCAAGACGGTCGAGGTCGAGTTCGCCCGCGACGGCATGTACTTCAAGGAGTTCCCGGTCATGTTCGACTGGGGCCACAACGGCGAAGGGTTCAACGCCTTCTACCTGCAGGGCCTCTGCACGCCGGACGACCGCGCGTTCCAGAGCCGGACGCGCCGCTACGCCGGCTTCTACATGGACGAGGACCCGATCGCCAAGAACTACGACCCCCGCCACCGGGTGATCCGCAGCATGTTCAACGGCAGCCGCGGCCCGCTCATGCGCAAGGCGACGGCGCTGGACTGGACCGGCGACCGGATCGAGATCGAGGGCCGCTTCAAGCCCGGCCACCGCGAAACCAGCTACGAGCAGATGCTCGCCCACTTCGCCGAGTACAACGAGGTGGTCGGCGACCATCCGCTCAACCTGAACACCACCACCTTGGCGATCAACGCCTACATGATCGCGGGCGAGGCCAAGTACCGGGACTGGATCGTCGAGTACGTGGGCGCCTGGAAGGAGCGCACCGAGGCCAACGGCGGCATCATTCCCACCAACGTGGGCCTGGACGGCACCCCGGGCGGCGCCGCCGGCGGCCGCTGGTGGGGCAGCACCTACGGCTGGGGCTTCTCGATCGACGACTACCTCAACCCCGGCTCGGGCGGCCGCTTCCACCGCCACCTGTTCATCGAGCGGGCGCCGCGCGGGTTCGGCAACGCGCTGATGGTGACCGGCGACCAGGGCTACGTGGACACGTGGCGCGGCGTGATCGACGGCGTGAATGCCAACGCCAAGGTGATCGACGGCCAGACCATGTACCCGCAGAACTACGGTACGGAGGAAGGCGAGCCGGGCTGGTACAACTACGCGCCCGAGCCGTACACGAACGGCGCCATGCCGGTCTGGTTCTGGTCGATGCAGGACGCCGACAAGAAGCTGATCGCTGGCGACGACTGGGTGCGCTACCTGGGCGGCGACAATCCCGGCTTTCCGGTGGAGTCGCTGCAGCGCGAGTTCTCGGAGCTGCGGACTCGAGTCGAGCGCATGCACCGGGACACCAGCTCGCCGGACACGCGCATGTCCGACGATCCGATGGGCGCCAATCCGGCGGTCGTGACCGCGCTGACGCAGCAGATGCTGGGCGGCCTGGAGACCTCGCACTACGGGTTCCCCGTCTACAGCCGGCTGCGCTACTTCGATCCCGAGCGCCGGCGGCCGGGCATCCCCCCGAACGTGGCGGCGCTGGTCGACTCGATGTCGGACACCGAGGTGGCCGTGACGCTGGTCAACCTGGACCAGGCGGAGGCGCGCACCGTGGTCGTGCAGGCCGGCGCCTACGGCGAGCACCGCTTCGGCCAGGCGACCGCCGGCGCGGCGCAGGCGACCGTCGACCGCCCGCACGTACGCGTGCGCCTGGAGCCCGGCTGCGGCGAACGGATCGTGTTCCAGCAGGCGCGCTACACGGAACAGCCCACGTTCACGTTTCCGTGGGACCGGGTGGAGTAGCTTCCTGGGCCGACGGACCACCGTTGGTGGGCTTTTGCCCGACAGGATTGGTCGCGGGTCGAGGTGATCGGGGTGGTGGACGTTGGCCCCCACGCAATCTGAGACCTTCATCGAGAGGCTGAACCGTTGTTTCCTCGTTGTCGTTCACCGGTGTTCCTCCTCTTCCGACTTCATGGTTTCTATCGAACACTCGACATCGCGTCATCCGGTACCGGGTCCTGATTCATCCTGAGGTCGTGGCCATCCGGCTTCTTGAGTCTGGTCGACGGCGCGAGAAGCGAACAGCAGCCTCGTCGGTCTTCCGGCGCGGACTATCGGAGTTCGAGTTCCAGACTCATTCCCACGGCAGCCGCGGCGCGCTTGAGTGTGTGCAGGGTAACTCCCTCGTTCTCGGGATCGAGCAGTCGGTCGAGTTGCGAGCGGCTGGTTTCCATTCGTTCGGCCATGCGCGCTTTGGAAAGGTTCTGATCCTTCATCGCTTGCTCCAGCTTGTAAGCGATGACCGACTTGACGGCGTCGTTCTTGGCGTCTTCGTAGGTGCCGTCGTTCCGCAGCAAGCTTTCAAGTGTCGATCCCAGGTGCGGGTTCTCATCAGGCATATCGATGATGCTCCTTCATCCGGCGCTCGGCGAGTTTCAGTTCCTTCTGCGGTGTTGCCTGGCTCTTCTTCATGAAGCCGTGCAACAGCACCATATTCCGGTCCGATACGATGAAGAACACGCGGGCGATCCGCCGGCCTTCAAGACGGCTGCGTACTTCGTGGAGACCCGGATAGGCGGACAGCGAGCGGCAGAGCGGGGCACCGCACGGCCAACCGAACTCGACTTTCATCAGATCCCCGCCGATACGCGTTCTGTCCTCCAACGACTGGTCCATGAGCCACTCACGAACCGGCTCTCGACCACCGGGTGACCGATAGAACCGAGCCACAATAGCCTTTCCGTGTGGCTTCATCTCGGGAATGTACCATATTTGGTACCGCACTCCCACTCCGCAGACCGTCACCGAGCCCCGGTGGTGTACGGCGCGCCCCGGCGCGGATGATGCCTTCGACTCCGCAGCCCCTTGCAGATGGCCCAACGAGGCCGAAACCCTTCGGCGGGTTGTGCCCGCACGCAGTAGTGCGCTACCGTGTCCGGGCCACAAGGGCGTCTCGCGAGGCGCCGATTCCAAAAAACCGCACTCAGAAGGAGATTTGCGATGAGAAGAACCGTGGTACTCGCAGTCACGGTGGCCATGCTGTGCGCCGCCGTGCCCGTCTTCGCCGACGACTGGATGATGGACACGTCGTCCGTGACGCTGAAGGTCTACTCGGACCGCGGCTGGTTCCAGCCGTGGGAGGGCCGGGGAGCCGAGCTCGTCACCGAGAAGACCGGGGTCAACCTGGAAATCCGCAAGCCGCCCGAGGACGACTCCACGGGTCAGGACATCAACCTCATGATCGCCAGCAACGACTGGCCGGACCTGATGGTCGTCGACTGGAACAATCCGGGCGTGCCGCAGTTGATGGACGCCGGGCTGGTCCATGACATCAATGAGCTGATCGATGCACATGCGCCGAGCTTCCGCACCTACCTGGACGACGCCATCGGCCCGGAGCTGTTGGGCGGCACCTACGCACACACCGACGGCAAGACCTATCGGCTGGCATTCGGCGGCAACCTGGGGGCGAAGGACTCCGCCATAGCGGCCGAGGTCGGGTTCGCGATTCCGTGCTGGCTGCCGCGTTTCGGCGTGCGCCAGGACTACTTCGATGAGATCGGCGCGCCGGACATCCGCAACGCCGACCAGTTCTATGAAGCCGTCAAGGCCATGGCAGCGAACCACCCGGACAAGATTCCGGTGCTGGGCGACAAGAACACCAAGCACGCGTGGTTCACCTACCACTTCGGTACCAACCACACGTGGGGCAACTACTACGCCGACCCCGACGCCAAGGAGATCAAGTACTACACCAGCCACCCGGCGTTCCCGGAGGCGATCAAGTTCATGAACAAGCTGGCGCGTGAGGGCCTGTATCCGGAGGAGGCGCTCATCTGGACGTCCGAGGTCCATGAGGAATGGGTGGCCGGCAACGTCATCGTGATCATGACCAACGACTGTCCCCCCGGGCAGGCCATGCCCATAGGCGAGACCGGCACCACGCGCTACGTGCTGCCCCCGTGGGACAGCTATGCCTACAGCCTGTGGCGCACGCCGTGGATGGCCGACCTGTTCCCGACCGCGTCGGACAAGTCGGATCGCGCCATCCGCTTCGTCCAGTATTACGCCAGCCCCGAGGGGTTCGTGGACACGTCCGTCGGTGTCGAGGGCGAGGCCTGGACCGGTGACCCGGTGAACGGCCCCCACTTCTCGTACAATGCCGACAACTACGTCACCCCGCTCTTCCCGGACGGGCTGCCGACCTGGTTCCCGGAGTTCCTGGAGATGGTCAATGCCGATTGGACCAACATGATCACGGCCGGGGTCCATCTGCCGCCGATCATCACCCTGGACGGCATCAAGCTGGGCGCACCCCGCTGGCAGAGTGGGCCGAGCGCGAACGATGTCGCCTTCGTCGAGATGATGTCACCCTACTTCACGGCCGGTCCCGAGCTGTACGTCCCGATCCGCGGTGACAGCGACATCGGCATCATCCGCGAGCGGGTGGAGAAGCTGTTCGAGGACTACTTCGCCCGCATGGTCTTCGCCGACAGCGAGGAAGAGGCGGTCAGCCTGATCGCCGAGTTCCAGGACAAGGCCGGGCAGGCGGGACTCGCCCAGTTCGAGGCCGAGGCAACGAGCATCTACCGCGCCAACCTCGGTATGTAAACCGTCGCGCCCCCTCGGGGGGCGTGACGACCTGCCGTCGCGCGACGCTTCAGCGTCGCCAGGGCACGCCGGCACGAGCAGCCGGCGTGCCCTCCTTTTTGAGTGGGCCGTCGGGTCAACGCCCAAGGGTGAGAAACGCATGCGAGCAGAGGAACTGACCATCCCCGTGACCGCGCCCGTCCCGCTTCGGCCGAGGCGGGCTTCGGTCCGGGACTTCGGCGCCGATCCGGCCGCCGACGACAACTACAGCGCCTTCCAGAGGGCGCTCGACTACAGCCGTGACCGGGGGGTCTCCACGCTGAGCATCCCGCGGGGCGTCTACCGCTTTGCGACGGCGCGTCCCCTCTGCCTCCGCGGTCTGGAGGACTTCACGTTCGAGGGGCACGGGGCCGAGTTGATCTTCAGCAGGGACGAGGACTTCATCCACCTCTCCGACTGCCGGCGCGTCGTGGTGCGCGACCTGGTGGTCGACTGGGACTGGGGCACGGCGCCGCTGGCCAGCGTTGCGCACGTGCGTGCCGCCGCCCCGGACCGCGACTGGGTCGAGCTGGAGTTCACCGAGCACGACCACGTCGACGCCGACATGACGTTCGCCACCATGAACGCGCTGGACCCGCAGCGGCTCACGCCGGGGTGCGAAGGGGGCAGGGAGCACGGGCGCGGCTTCAGCCGGGTGCGCAAGGCCGGCGCCAACGTGCTGCGCTGCCACCTCGATCTGGACGCCGTGTCCGAGCTTCTGTTCACGCCGGGATCCGTGTACCTGGTCCGGCACTTCCTGCACGACTCGCCGGCGTTCACGATCAGCGATTGCCGGCACCTGTCGCTGCAGCGGATCACCGTCCACTCGGCGCCCGGCGCCGGTTTCATCGTCCTCGGCGACACCGCCAACTGGGAGGCGGTGGGCTGCAGGATCGCCCTGCGGCCGGGCGCCACCCGCCGCATCACCACCACCTCGGACGGCATGCACCTCGCACAGAGCCGGGGGTTCTGCAGGCTCGAGGACTGCGACTTCAGCTTCCACGGGGACGACTGCCTGAACATCCACGACAACATCTCGATGGGCGTACGCGACGTGCGGCGCCAGACGCTGATCGCTCGCAACGTCCGGGAGGACGCGCGGCCGCTGCACGCGGGAGATCCGGTCGAATTCCGCCGGCCCGACCTGTCGCCTGCCGGTTTCGCGAGCCACGTCACGGATGTCCGCTACCTGCCCGACGACGAGTGCGAGCTGGCCTTCGCCGACGTGCTGCCGCCGAACCTGGATCCGCAGACCATCCTGTTCAACCGCCGCTACGACAGCTCCCACTACCTGATCCGCGGCAACCATTTCCACGAGAACCGCGCACGCGGCGTCCTCCTGCAGGCGTGCCACGGACTGGTGGAAGGCAACCGGTTCTACCGGAACCAGGGCGCCGCGGTGCAGATCGAGACCGGCGCCAGCCTCGGCATGTGGTCGGAGGGAATGGGGGTCGAGGACCTGATCGTCCGCGACAACACGTTCGACACCTGCGACGTCAACGACTGGGGCAAGGCGGTGGTGTACATCAGCGCGTTCCTGCCGGCGGGGGTGCCGGTGACACCGCAGGGCTCGCCCAACCCCACCAGCACCATCGGCGACTCCGGTTCCCTCTATCGCACCGCCTACCCGATCTTCCGGGACCTTCTCTTCGAGAACAACCGCTTCGTGGACTACCCGCGCAGGGCCATGATCGTGAGCTCCGCGTGGGACGTGACGGTTCGCGGCAACACGTTCAGCAATCCGACCCCGCGTGCGCACGACAATCCCGAGCGTGGCTCCATCTGGGTGGAGCTTTCCAGCCGGGTGACCATTACCGGTAACGACTGGCAGCCGTCGCCGTACCAGGCGGAGCGCACGGTGGAGTGGGATCCCGCAACCGCGAGCGGCGTCACGACGACCGACTGATCTCCGCCGCGGCGCCGGCCGGGAAGCGCAGCGTGTGGCTGCCGCCCGCCGTGGTCTGCAGGTCCTTCACGGTGTTGCCGTAACGAACCCGGCACCGGCCGCCGCGGTCCGCGCGGATGACCGCTTCGGTGAGCACGCCGCCGCGCCAGCGGGCATCCACCGAACAGGCGCCGCGTGCGCGAAAGCCGCGGAAGGAGCCGTCGGGCCACGCGGCAGGCAGCGCCGGCAGCAGGTGGATGACGCCGGCGTGGCTCTGCAGCAGCATCTCCGTGATCGCGGCGGCGACGCCCATCATGTCGCCGACCTGGACCTGCCCGTGGGCGTCCACGAACAGGTTCGGGTAGAGCTTGCGGGCGAACGATCCCTCGATCAGCTCCAGCGCTCGATCACCCAGGCGCAGCCGGGCCAGGATGGCGGCGACCCAGCCGAGGCTCCATCCCTGCGCATCGTAGTCGTGGCGCAGCCGGTGCTCGACGGAGCGCTGCGCCGCCCGCGCCAGCTCCGGATCGCGGTCGGGCTGCACCCGGTAGCCGGGCATCAGCCCGTACAGGTGGGAGACGTGGCGGTGGCCGGGCTCCGTCTCCGCCGGTTCGTGGCGCCACTCGCGGAGCCGGCCGTCGCTGCCGACCGCCGGCAGCGCCAGCCGGTCGCGTGCCGTACGGGCCTGGTGCAGCAGGCCGTCGTCGATCTCCAGGACCTCGGCCGCCTCGATGAAGCCATCGAAGGTGTGCCAGATGGTCTCCTGGTCGCACGCGCAGCCCATCGACAGGCTGCAGGCGCGACCGCTCGCGTCCAGGAATCGATTCTCCGGAGATGCGCCGGGCCCGGACACCAGCGTGCCGTTCGCCGGGTCGACCGCCAGCCAATCGAGCAGGAACAGCGTGCACTCCCTGAGCACGGGATAGGCGCGTTCCGACAGGAACGCCCGGTCCTGCGTATAGCGGTAGTGGTCGATCATGTGCTGCGCGCACCAGGCGGCGCCCATCAGCCACATCCCCCAGAGCGGTTCCCCGTACACCGCCGCGTAGCCCCACGCGTCGGTGTCGACGCCGGCGAAGAAGCCCCGGCACCCCAGCTCGCGCGCCGCCCGTCCGCCGGCCGATCCCAGGCGTTCGGTGAGGTGGAACAGCGGCTCGTGACACTCCGGCAGAGCCAGCGGCTCGGCAAGCCAGTACGCCTCCTGGAGATTGACGTTGAGGTGGTAGTCCGAGTGCCAGGGAGCTTCGAGCAGCGGGTTCCACACTCCCTGCAGGTTGGCGGGAAGCGTGCCCGGGCGGGACGCTGAAATGAACAGGTAGCGGCAGTAGTGGAAGTAGGAGAGCAGCAGACCGGGGTCGCGTGCGCCGGCCGCCGCGTCGCGCACGCGCGCATCCATCGGCCGACCGCTGTTCGCGTCGGCCGGGAGCTCCAGGTCCACTCGGCCGAACAGGCTCCCGTGGTCCGATTCATGACGCTCGCGCAGCTCGGCATACGGCCGGCGGGCAGCCTCGTCGAGCCGCCGCCGGCACGCGCCGGCCAGGTCGCCGGACAGCGGGCGCGCAGGGTCGTCGAGCCGGTAGTCGGTCGCGATGGCGGCCAGGACGATCACGGTCCGAGCGCCCCCGACCCGCAGCGAATCAGGCGTCTCGCTGAGGGCACCCTCACCGTCGGCGATCAGGCGGACGACGATCGCGAAGCGGACTCCCGCGTGCTCGCCGCCGTGGCCGGCCCGGGCCGTCATCACCAGCTCGGCGCCGGAGCGGCGATCGGTGACGCCGCTCGCGCCGGCCGGGTGCTGCAGCGCGAAGGTGACGCCGACACACGGCTCATCGGCATCGAGGCGCAGGACCACGACGTCGTCGGCGGTCGACACGAACGCCTCGCGGCGATGGCGGACGCCCGCGCACCGATACTCCACCGCGGCGACCGCGGTGCGCAGGTCGAGCCGCCGGCGGTAGTCGCGCACGGCTGCCTCCCCATGGCCGAGCTCCATCGACAGGTAGCCGGCCGGCTGGTAGCTGCGCGGCGAGATGCGCGGGGCAAGGAGATGGCTCTGGCAGTAGCGTTCCGCATCGAAGTGGCGGCCGGCGGACAGCAGGCGCCGGAGCTCCGCGACGTGACGCCGCGCGTCCGGCTGCATGGCCGGCACCGGAGGCCCGGCCCAGATCGTCTTCTCGTTGAGCAGCACCTGATCGCGCGGGACGCCGCCGTAGATCATGGCGCCCACGCGGCCGTTGCCAAGCGGCAGGGCGGCGCTCCAGGCGCGCGCGGGACGATCCCGGTCGGAGACCGGCCGGTCGAGGGCCGCCGGAGCGTCGTACCAGAGGTCGTGCACGGAGTCGGCGGCTCGCGGTGTTGTGCGGGTTACGCCTTGATGTGGCCGACCAGCAGTCCCTTCACGAAGTAGCGCTGCAGGAACGGGTACGCGATGGTGATCGGAAACACGGTGACCACGATCGTCGCGTACTTCATCGACTCCATGGTCACCAGCATCTCGGAGGTGACCATCTCCTGGCCGGGCCGGATGCTCTGCGACGCCGCCGAGGCCACCTTGTAGAACGCCTCCAGGCTCGACATGGTCTTGATCAGGATCGTCGGCACCGTCCACCACTTCTGGTTGAAGACGAAGTACGCGGACGCGAACCAGTCGTTCCAGTGCAACACGCCCACGAACAGGGCGATCGTCGCCAGCACGGGTCTGGAGAGCGGCAGCATGATGCTCACGAAGATGCGGAAGTCGCCGGCGCCGTCGACCTTCGCCGAGTCCTCCAGCGACTGGGGCAGCTCCCGGAAAAAGGCCATGAACAGGAGCGCGTGATAGTAGGCGAACAGCTCGGGGACGATGTAGACCCAGAACGTGTTGAGCAGGCCTATCGCGCGGTACAGCAAGTAGGTCGGGATCAGGCCACCTGAGAAAAAGAGCGTGACCAGGCCGATCATCGAGTAGGTCTTGCGAAAGACGAGGTGCCTCTTGGAGAGCCCGTAGGCGACCATGGCCGTGAAGAACACGGCGGTCACCGTGCCCACCGCCGTGCGCAGGATGGTCACCAGGAACGCGGTGCCGAGGAGGGGATCGCCCAGCACGACGCGGTAGTTGGTCAGCGTAGGGCGGCGCGGGAACAGGAACAGGCCACCCTTCGCCGAATCGATCCCTTCGTTGAGCGAGCGCAGGATGACGTAGTAGAAGGGGTAGAGGGTGACCATGAGGACGACCAGCGCCAACGCGACCACGACCATGTTGATGACGCGATCCTCCGTCGACTGGGCCATGCGCGCGAGCGCCATCAGAACAGGCTCCTGCCGCTGAGGCGGCCCGACAGCCAGTTGGTGATGACCACCAGGATCAACGCCAGCAGCGACTGCATGAGTCCGACCGAGGTGGCGAACGAGTAGCGCCCGAGCTCCAGGCCCATTTCCAGGATGTAGTACTCCAGCACGTACGAGGTCTCGCGGGTGAAGAGGTTGCCGAGCAGGTACGACGTGTCCAGGCCGGCGCGCACCAGCCCTCCCATGTTCAGAATCAGCAGCACAGAGATGAGACCGGTCATGTTCGGCAGGGTGATCCGCCACGCGCGCCGCAACCGTCCCGCGCCATCGATGATCGCCGCCTCGTAGAGCTGCTCGTCGATGCCGGCGATCGCCGCCAGGTAGAGGATGGCGCTCCAGCCCATGCCCTTCCAGACGTTCACCATCGTCGCCAGCAGCCGCCAGTACTCGGGCTTCGTCCAGAACAGCACCGGTTCGTCGACCAGGCCCACGGCCACCAGCACGTCGTTGACGATGCCGCGTCGGTCGAGCAGCAGGATGAACAGGTAGGCGGTGACCACGTAGGAGATGAAGTGCGGCAGGTAGCTGGTCGTCTGCACCACCCGCTTGAATCCGGTGCGGGGGATCTCGTTGATCAGCAGGGCCAGCATGATGGGAACCGGGAAGCCGAGCACCAGCCCGTACAGGCTGAGCAGCACGGTGTTCCGGAACGCGGGATAGAACTCCGGATCGGTGAGCGCCCAGGTGAAGTGCTTGAGTCCCACGAACGGGCTGGCGAAATAGCCCATGAGGATCTTGAAGTCCTGGAAGGCGATGATCAGGCTGATCATCGGCAGGTAGGCGAAGATGAGGAGGAACAGCACCCCCGGCAGGGTCATGAGTTGCAACTGGAGTTGCCCCCTGAACCGCCGGGTCAGCGGCACGCGCACGATCGGCGCCGCGCGGTCGATTGCCGTCCGGTTCGCCATGGGCTCAGTCACGCCCCTTGCGCACGTAGGGGGCGGTCGGCGTGATCCGTTCGGTGAAGTGATCCTCGCCGCTGTCGATGCCGTCCAGGTCCCACGCGTCCAGGTGTCGCAGCGTCACCACGTGCTTGGAGTCGAGCGGCGCGCCGCGCACGAAGAAGTGATATGCCAGCCGGTCCGGTACCGGCGGGTAGATGCGGTTGGCCATCGGCACGCCGTCGCCGGCGAACACCTCCAGCACCGACGCGTCCACGAACACCCGTAGCCGCACCTCCGCGCCGGCCTCAAGGCCCACCGGCGCGGTGTACTCGTTGTCAGGCGTGAGCATGCGGAGCTGCCCGTCGGCGGTGGAGTAGGTGACCTCGCAGGCGAACGGTCCGTCGGCGATGCGCAGGCCGCACGAGAAGTCGCGGTACTCGATATCGTCCGGCGATCCCGGATCCACGGCCAGGTCGATCTCCACGGACGAGCCCAGGATGCCGAGCTCGCAGACCTCGCCGACGGCGAACGTGCGGTCTGCCCACCGGCGGTGGTTGCGGCGCAGCGCGGCGATCTCGCGGGCGGGCACGACGTCGAACGTGCCCTTCCGGTTGGGGATGAATTGCCGCGGCACCGTGAACACCCCGGACCAGCGGATGTCCGGGTCCCGCGTGCGCCGCTGCTTGTCCGGGATCCAGCCCCACATGAACAGCCGCCCGTCGTCGTCGCGGGTCAGGACCGAAACCAGGAAGTTGTGGCCGTGGTCGGCGAAGCCGCGTTGCTCCTCGATGAAGCGGCCGTCCCGGATCGTGCCGACCATGTACTGGCGGTGGCTGAGGTTGCTGAGCAGGTGCCGGCCGTCGTCGAGGGGCCACACGCACGGGCACTCGAAGTAGATGCCCTCCCGCTCGGCGTCGGCGGCCGACCACAGGATGCCGCGGTAGCGCCACTCGAAGAGGTCGGACGACTCGAACAGCAGCACCAGGGAGCCGGCCTTGTCCCGGCGCCCGGAACCGACGGACATGAAGAAGCCGTCGCGGTCGTGCCATACCCACGGATCGCGCATGCCCATCAGGTGCTCGTCGGAGAGCTCCGGGTCGTAGGGGATGCCCAGGTCTTCGTGGTCGGGCGGCAGGGTGGCGACGGGATTGGCGTGGTGCGCCCGAAAGCCCTGCAGGTCCTCCCCGTCGCTGACCGCCAGGTACACGTCCCGGTTCTCGATCGTGTAGAAGGCGTACACCTTGCCCTCGTGCGCGATCAGGTTGCCGGACCAGAGATGGCGATCCGCGGCGATGCCGTGCTCGGGGGAGGTGAGCGCGGGAGGGTAGTGCGTCCAGGTGACCAGGTCGGCGCTGGCCACGTGGCCCCATTGGCAGGGGCCGTGCATGGCCCGGAAGTCCGGCGCGTAGCTGTGCTGGTAGGTCACGTGATAGCGGCCGCCCGCATGGATGGGGTGGGTGTCCCCGGCGGCGCCGAAGGGTGCCGCCAGGTGGTAGCGCGGGTACCACGGGTCGGCCCGCACTTCGCGGCGCAACGCATCCACGGTGCGGCGGTACGCCGTCAGCCGCTCCGTCGCCGCCGCGTTGCCCATCGACAAGCCATCGTGTTCCAATTCGTCGATGAGTACAACATCACGCGACTCCGGCGCGGCAGGAGCCTGACGCATGCTGCTTGAGAACGACACGCTGCGCGTGCAGCTCCACGACGGGATCCCGGTCGTCGCGTCGTACACCCACCTTCCCACGGACCAGACGCTGCTCGGGGACCCGAGCGCGACGCCACTGACGGTCAACGGCGACGCGGTCGCATGGAGTGAGCTGACCATCGATCACTCCGCTACGGCGACCTCCGCGGCGTTCCACGTCACCTACGGCGACATCTCGTTCGACTACCGGCTCGAGCTGGAGGCCGACTGCCTGCGGTTGCGCATCGACGGCGTCGAAGGACCGCTCGATACGCTCGGCTTCGACGGCGCGCCGCTGCTGCAGGTGAGCGACCCGGAATACCGGTACGCGCGCATCTCGTTCGAGGAGGACAGGGAGATCGCCAAGAAGTGGTGGCGGGAGCACTTCGGCGCGGTCGGCGGCGACAGCGACGCGTGCGACGTGATGCACGGCTGCGTCTACCACCCCGACAAGCTGTGCGCCTTCGTGCACAGCAACTTCCCGCTGCTGCCGGAGCGCCATGCCAACGGCCCCGGCGGCTACTCGGTCGCCCTCAACGACTACCGCTACCGGGTGCGCTCACGGACGATGTGGCCGCTCGACGTGAAGGTGGTGTTCCTGCAGGACTACAACGGCGACGGCATCACCGACTGGAGCGACTGGGCGCTCTGGGTCAACCGCACCCTGCCGGACGCCGACGAGCTGTACCGCTCGACCATCTCCTACAAGATCTTCCTGACGCTCAAGAACGACCAAGTGTTCACCACCTACCCGCAGATGATGGAGATCGTGCGCGCCATCCACAACGTCGCCGACGGCATCCCCCAGCTCATCTACTTAGTCGGATGGCAGAACCAGGGCCACGACGACAACTATCCGACCATGGACCGGATCAACCCGCGGCCCGGCGGCAGGCACCGGCTGCTGCGGGCCATCGACGAGTGCGAGCGGGACTACGACACGACCGTCAGCTATCACATCAACATCGACGACGCCTACCCCGACAGCCCGGACTGGGACCCGTCGTACATGTCCGCCGAGAGCGGCAAGCCCTGCGGCGTCGTGCACACGCTGGACTGGGAGCGCGGGCACTTCCGCCGGCGCATGGAGGGGATGATGCGCATGGTGCCCGTTTCCCGGACCCTGCACGTCGACAACACCCGCATCTGCAACACGGTCGGCCGCGACTTCGACGGCATCGGCGAGCTGGAGGAGCTCTACTGCGGGCTTGAGCCCATGGCGGAGTGGCTCAAGGAGAAGGGCATCAGCCTCACCACGGAAGGGACGAACGGCATGCCCATCGACGGCACGCTGCTGTTCTCCGGGTGGTTCCACTACGACTGCCGGCTCATCGGCCGGCAGATGCTGCACCGCAAAATGGTCGGCGGCGGCGCCGGCCGCCACTTCGGCGAGCTGTACGCGCGCGACTACGCGCTCGGCTCCAACATCCACGTCGATTTCGCCTACGGGCGCCGGGACGTCGTGGTCAGCTACCTGGAGGACTGGCGCGGCATGGTCGACCGGATCTACCTGGGCTCGCTGCTCTACCTCTACTTCCTGGAGCGCGAGATGGTGGTGTGCCGCGGCACCTGGCCGGACGACATCCACATGGAGTACGACGACGGCACCGTCGTGGACATCACCTCCCGGTACACCATGACCGTCAAGCGCGGCGACATGGTGATCGCCAAGGACAACGACACGCGCTGCGTCCCGCTGGGAGACGCGCTGTACATCTATTCACCGGTCGGCGACCGGCAGAGCTTCGGCCTGCCGCCGGAGTGGCACGGCAAGCCGCTGCGGATCGTCATGCTGTCCAGGGACGGCGTCGAGGAGCACGATTTCGCATTGCCGGCCGACGCCCACTACCACGTGATGCACGACCGCATCGACTTCCACTGGATGGCGACCTACGTGCCGTACAAGGTGACGCTGGCGGAACAGACGGCCGAGCCCAGGCAGGACTGACGCATGCTGCTCGAGAACGGGACGCTGCGCGTGCAGTTCCACGACGGGATTCCCGTCGTCGCGTCGTACACCCACCTCGCCACCGGCCAGGCGCTGCTCGGGGACCCGGACCGGACGCCGCTCGTGATCAACGGAGCCGCGGTCGCGTGGAGCGAGCTGACCATCGACCGATCGGCAACGGCGGCGTCGGCGGCCTTCCACGTCACGTACGGCGAGATCTCGTTCGATTACCGGTTCGAGCTGAAGGCGGACGGCCTGCGGCTGCGGATCGACGGCATTTCCGGCCCCCTCGACACCCTCGGCTTCGGCGGCTCGCCGCTGCTGCAGGTGCGTGACCGGGACTGGCGGTACGCCCGCATCTCGGCTTCCGAGCCCTGCCGAGAACGGCAAGAAGTGGTGGCGCGAGCACTTCGGCTCGGTCGGCGGCGACCAGGCCGAATGCGACCATGCCGCGTGCGACGTGATCCGCGGCTGCGTCTATCACCCCGACCGGCTGTGCGCCTTCGTGCACAGCAACTTCCCGCTGCTACCGGAGCGCCATGCCAACGGCCCCGGCGGCTACTCGATCGCCCTCAACGACTACCGCTACCGGGTGCGCTCGCGGGCGATGTTCCCGCTCGACGTGAACGTGGTCTTCCTGCAGGACTACAACGGCGACGGGACCGTCGACTGGAGCGACTGGGCGCTCTGGGTCAACCGCACCCTCCCGGACGCCGACGACCTGTACCGCTCGACGATCTCCTACAAGGTCTTCGTGACCGTCAAGAACGACCAGGTGTTCACCACGTTCCCGCAGATGGCCGAGATCGTCCGCGCGATCCACAATGTTGCCGACGGCATTCCCCAGCTCATCTACATGGCCGGCTGGCAATACCAGGGCCACGACGACCGATACCCTTCGGTCGACCAGGTCAATCCGCGGGCCGGCGGCCGGCACCGCCTGCTGCGAGCCATCGACGAGTGCGAGCGCCGCTACGACACGACCGTCAGCTATCACATCAACATCGACGACGCCTACCCCGACAGCCCGGACTGGGACCCGTCGTACATGACCGCCATGGACTGGGATCCGTCGGACGGCGGGCGCCCGTGCGGCGTCGTGCACACGCTGGACTGGGAGCTCGGCCACTTTCGCCGGCGCATGGAAGCGATGATGCGCACGGTCCCCGTGGCCCGGACCCTGCACGTCGACAACACCCGCATCTGCAACACGGCCGGCCGCGACTTCGACGGCATCGGCGAGCTGGAGGAGCTCTACTGTGGGCTGCTGCCGATGGCGGAGTGGTTCAGGGAGCAGGGCATCAGTCTCACCACCGAGGGGACGAACGGCATGCCGATCGACGGGCCGCTGCTGTTCTCCGGGTGGTTCCACTACGACTGCGGCCTCATCGGCCGGCAGATGCTGCACCGCAAGATGGTCGGCGGCGGCCCCGGCCGCCACTTCGGGGAGCTGTACGCCCGCGACTACGGGATCGGCTCGAACATCCACGTCGACTTCTCGTATGCGCGCCGCGAGTTCGAGGTCAGCTACCTGGAGGACTGGCGCGGCATCGTCGACCGGATCTACCTGGGCACGCTGCTCTACCTCTACTTCCTGGAGCGCGAGATGGTGGTGGCCCGCGGCACCTGGCCGGACGACATCCACATCGAGTACGACGACGGCACCGTCGTGGACGTCACGTCTCCGCACACCATGACCGTGGTGCGCGGCGAAATGGTGATCGCCAGG
The DNA here is from genome assembly GCA_964291595.2 of Spirochaetia bacterium. GTDB lineage: Bacteria > Spirochaetota > Spirochaetia > SZUA-6 > Bin103 > CATQHW01. Next base: position 1,216,349 of record OZ219914.1, read on the forward strand.
GACAACGACACGCGCTGCATCCCGCTGGGAGACGCGCTGTACCTCTACTCACCGGTCGGCGACCGGCAGAGCTTCGTCCTGCCGAGCGAGTGGCACGGCAGGCCGTTGCGGATCGTCATGCTGACCCGCGACGGCGCCGAGGAGCACGACGAGGCGCTGCCCGCCCGATGGAAGTACCGGATCGAGCACGACCGCATCGACTTCCACTGGATGCCGCCGTACGTGCCCTACAAGGTGACGCTCGCAGATCAGGTTTGAGGGCCCGGCTCGGCCGGCCGCTCCCAGATCGACCGCATCTCGTGGACCCGCATGCGGTCGACGCGCACGGCGCCGCCGGCGGTCCGCAGACGGACGGCGCCGGCGGCCTCAGGAAATGCACACCGGACCGGCGTGTAGTAGCGGCCGCGCGCGCTGAAGATCTCCAGGAAGATCGTGTCGACCAGCAGCCGCAGGTCCAGCCGGCCGTCCACCAGAACCAGCGGCGCCCGTACGTCGTTGTCCTCCAGTGCCTCGTGGAACTGCAGCTCCATCGCCCGCAGGTCGAGCCGGATCTTCTTCCCCAGGATTTCCAGCGTGAGGGCGCCGGCGCCGGCCGGCGTCAGCTCCAGCTCGATGTCCAGGAGTCGGCCGGCGGGCCGCACCTCAAGCGGCGTGTCGTCGCTCACCATGGTGCCGTCAGGCACGCTCACGGTGTCGCTGCGCAGCGGTCCAGCTCGGCCACCGGGTTCTGATGGATCCGCAGGCCTTCGTCCGTGCGCCGCAGGGTCAGCTCGATCGGGAAGGTGATGTGGCTGTTCAGCATCGGGTTCAGGCCGCTGACCTGGCCCTTGGCCACCAGGATGCGCCGGCCGTCCGGCGCGTCGTTGAAGGTCTGTGACGCGTACAGGCTGCCGTCCGTGTACTTGAAACGATGATGTCCGTCTCCGGCACGAAGCGCGTGCCGTCGAAAGTGCCCAGGTAGTAGTCGCAGCTCGCACCGAAGAACACCCACCTGCTGGTGCCGGGCTCGCCCTGCACGGGCAACTCGAAGAGCTCCGGGCACTCGTGCATGCCGTTCACCTGGCTCCGGAACCGCCAGTGCAGCAGGTCCGTGGAGGTCAGTATGAAGTGCACGTCGTTGTGGATGTAGAGCACCATGACCCAGTGCCCGCCGGGCTGGTACCAGAACACCTTCGCGTCGCGGTTGCCACGATCGATGTTGCGGATGACCGGGTTGCCGTCATACGGACGCCAGGTGCGTCCCCGGTCGGTGCTGTAGACGATGCAGACGTCCACCGACCGGCCGTGCGACAGCCGGTTGGAGCCGCCGTAGGCGGTGTAGAAGATCACCATCGGCGGGCGGCCGGCGCTGCCCAGCCCGGACGAGTCGTGGTGGTCGACCACGCACGAGCCGGAGACGGCCACGCCCCGCTCGTCGGGCCAGAGGGTGTCGGGAGCTCCTCCCACGTCACCAGGTCGCGGCTGACCGCGTGGCCCCAGCCCCAGTTGCAGTTGCTGTTGCCGGGCGTGACGTTGCACGGCACGTGCTGGTAGTGCAGGTGCCATTCCCCGTCGAACCAGACCAGGCCATTGGCGTCGGAGGACGCGCCGCGGCGCGGCGAGTAGTGGAGCAGCGGCCGGCCGGGCTCCCGGTACAGGTCGTCGCAGCCGACCACCCGGTCGCCGATGCGCACGGCCGCCAGCAGGTCGGCGGCCGGCGGCGCGGCGGCATCGTCCAGCTCCTCCATCCGAAGCGTGAGATCCATTCCCTTCCAGGCCGACAGGTCGACCGGCACCCAGAAGTCCGGATCGCCGGTCGCCAGGCTCACGGTGTTGGATGCGAGCGTCCGCCCCCCGCCCGTGAGCTGTATCTCGCGAAAGGGTGACCGCAGGCCGACGGGAAGGTTCAGGAAGCGGTGCTCGGCCCTGAAGCGCCGCTCCGCAAAGGCCGGCAGCGGGACCGGCGGCGTGTCGGTCTGCGCGATCTGGTCGACCAGAATGTGGCCCCAGGGGCCGGTGTGCTGATCGACGATCTCCACCCGGACCTGCCTGCCTTCCAGGTCGGCAAGGTCGAACCAGTCCCATGCGAGGTGGTCCGACCCGTCCGGCTCCCACTGGCTGCGCGGCGCCGTGCGCACGACGTGCCCCTCGTGAACGAGGTTGACGGCGATGTAGCCGGGGTCGTTGTTGCCGTAGTAGGTGCGCCGGCCGCCGCCGATCAGGAAGCTCAGGTAGCGGCGCTGCACCGTGAACGGCGGTGAGATCAGCCGGCCGAGCGCGGGGTCGCCGCCGTGGAAGCTGGAGGCGTAGCCCTCACCGAGGTAGCCGGTGACCTCCGTCTGGCCGGTCAGGGCGCCGCGTGCCGGGCCGGGGCCGAAGGCGCTGCCTTCGATCGTCCACCCGCCCCAGTCGTCACCCTCGAAGTCTGCGATGAGGATGTCGCTCCGCGTCTCCCTGGATGCCGCCATCAGTCGCCGCCGGCCGGACGATGGAGCACCTAGCCGGTGGGGTCAAGCACGCTCCTTCGCGGACGCACGGGTTGCCGGACGCTGCATTCGCGTATACACAGGGGCCGCGCAAGGAGGTCGCACATCGTGCAGGACGACAGGAACGGCGGATCGGTGATGCTCGAGAGCCCGGAGTTGCAGGTGGAGCTGGATCCCAACCTGCCCCTGGTGCGGGGGTATCGCCACCTTCCCACCGGCCGCGCCTTCGGCGGCAGTCAGGACGGGACGCTGCGCGTGAACGGCGCCGAGCTCCGCATGAACGATCTGGAGATCGAGCCGCGCGCCATCCCCGGCGGCCGCTGCTACCGCGTCTCGGTCCCGGAGCAGGGAATCGCGTTCGAGCTGGCGTTCTCGCTTGCCGGCGCCACGCTGTCGCTGCGGATGCAGGACATCGAGGACGACCGGTCGCCGCTCACCAGCCTGCAGTGGGTGGACAGCCCCCTGCTGGTTTGCGACGACCCGGCGTTCCGCTTCTTCCGCATGTTCACGACCGAGCCCGACGACAAGGCGATGGGAAAGATGTGGCTGCGCGACGCCGACGGCGCCGTCCGCGACGCTCCGGACGAGGCGGAGCCGGTGCCGCTGATCTACGGCGCGCTCTACCAGCCGGAGTCGGTCTGCGCGTTCCTGCACTCCAACTACCCGCTGTTTCCGCAGGCGCACCGGATCACCGGGGGGCGGTGCGAGATTCACCTGGGCGAGTACCGGCATCGCGTGCGCGACCGCACGGTGTCTCCGCTGGAGGCGCAGGTCGTCTTCCTGGGCGACCTCAACCGGGACGGCCGGGTGGACGCCAGCGACTACCGACTGTGGCTCAACCGCCGCCTGCCCGACGGCGATTCCGTGTACCGCACGTCGCTCTGGTACAAGATCCTCTGCGACATGAGCGCCGACTATCCCGAGGTGGGCGTCAGCGCGACCATCGAGGAGTGCGAGCGGATCATCCGCTCGATCCATCACGTGACCGACGGTCTCCCGCAGGCCGTGTTCCTCGTCAGCTGGAACAGCCAGCAGCCGGAAGCCGCCTACCCGGCGCTCGACCTGTACAACCACAACATCGGCACCCCGGAGGAGCTGCGCGCGCTGGCGGCGACGTGCAAGGAGCTGGGGGGACTGCTCAGCTACCACACGAACATCGACGATGCCCACCGCACCAGCAAGGACTACGACGAGGCGCTCCTGGGCCGCCGCTACGATCCGCACGGCACGGTGTGGGACGAGGACGGCGAGGCCTGGGACGAGTCGGTCGTCGCCGGCATCTCCCATACCCGCGACGTGGAGAGCGGGGCGATCTTCCGCCGCCTGGAGGCGATGATGCGGGTGATCCCGGTGGAGCGGACGATCCACATGGACAACATCCGGCTGACCAACTGCGTGCCGGGCGCGGACCCGGACGGCATCGGCGTGACCGAGGAGCTGGTGTGCGGCATGCTGCCGATCGTCGAGTGGCTGCGCGACCGCGGCATCAGCGTGTCGGGCGAGGGGTACAACGGCCTGCCGATCGACCCGACGCTGCTGAACGCCGCGTTCTGGCACCACGACGCGAGCGACCTCTCGCGGCAGATCTTCCACCGCAAGGTGATGGGCGGCGGCCGCGGCGACCACTACGGCGGTGCCACGACCAGGGACTACGGCATCTGCAAGTCCTTCCACCAGGACATCACCTACCGTCCGGTCAGCCGCTCTTCGCTCGGCGACGAGCAGTTCCTGGAGTACTTTCCGTGGCTGCACGAGCAGACGCGGGCGACCTTGTCGTTCCTGGACAACTGGGACGACATCGTGGATCGGATCTACCTCGGATCGCTGCTCAACCTGTTCTACCTGGAGCGCGAGATGCTGTCGTGGGACGAAGAGGGCGACGGCGCCCGGATCCGCTATGCCGGCGGCGTGGAAGCGCAGGTGTGCATCGACGGGCCGGACCATCTGCGCGTGACCTGGGGCGACCTGGTGGTTGCCGACGGCGATGACCGGTTCGTGCCGCTGGGCGATGGCGTGTACTGCTACAGCCTGCGCGGCGCACGCCGCGAGTGGACGCTGCCGCCGGGGCTTCGCGGTCGCAGGCTCGCGATCTACAGCCTGAGCGCCGAAGGGCGGGGACCGGCGCCCGAGCATGCGGTGGACGGGGACCGCCTGACCCTGACGCTGGCCGCCGGGGTGCCGGTCAAGGTGACCGCCGAAGGAGCCTGATGAAGCACCGTCCGGGCGCCATCCCGGTCCCGGCCAATCCCAGCTCGCCACTGCACTTCCGTCCCGCGTGCGGCAGGATATGCGACACCATCCCGTTCTTTCACGACGGCGAATACCACATCTTCTACATCCGCTGTGACGCCGAGGGCGGGCTGCCGTGGGACCACATCGTCTCCCGCGATCTCGTGCACTGGCACGAGCTGCCCACCGCCCTGGAGCGGGATCCGAACGACCCGCACGGCCCGGACGGGCGCGACATGTTCACCGGCTGCGTCGTCGAGCACGACGGCCTGTTCCACGTCTTCTACACCGGCCACAACCCGAAGAACCCCGACGGCGCCGAGATCATCTGCCACGCCACCAGCAGCGACCTGGTGACTTGGCATAAGCACCGCGAGCACTGCTTTGGCCCGGACGGGGCCGTCTACCATCCGCGAGACTTCCGCGATCCGTTCGTGTTCCGGCACGAGGAATCCGGCGCGTGGTGGATGCTGCTGTGCGCCGGACTGGCCGGCTCGGACTTCTCCGGCATCGGCCGGCTGGTATCGACCGACCTGGTCTCATGGAAGCCGGCGAAGCCGTTGATTCTCGACCCGCCGCTCCTGGAGGGCGAGACCGGAGCGCCCGAGTGTCCGGACCTGTTCCGCATCGGCGAGTACTGGCATCTGCTCTACACGAGGCGGGGTCAGAACATCCGGCGCGCGCGGCACGTCGAGGGGCCGTTCACGCACGGGGTGCCGTCCCAGCTCGACAACACCCTGCTGCTGGCCGGCAAGCGCCTGTTCGACGGCCGGCGCCAGATCTACTTCGGACCGCTGTCCGGCGACCATGACGATTCGGTGATGAACCTCCCGCGCGAGCTGTTCCAGGGAGACGACGGCCATCTGCGCGTTCGTCCGGTTCGGGAGGTGGTGGACTCCTTCGTCGACGTCGTCCACGAGTCGGCGGCCGGCGGATTCGACCTTCCGGCAACTGGCTATCGCTGCCCGGTGCCCGCGGACTGCCTGGTGCGATGCTACGTCGAGCTCGCAGAGGACGCTGCCCTGACCATCGGCCTGCGCGCCGACACCGACGGCAGCGGCGGCGTCCCCCTCACGATCCACGCCGGCCGCCGCTCGCTGGAGCTCGGCCCGTACCACCGGAGCTGGGGCGATGTCGCGCTGCCGGTCATCACGCTGCAGGTATTCGTGCTCGGCACGGTCATAGAGTGCTTTCTCGACGACCGCCTTGCGATGGTCGGGCGCACCTACGAACGGAACGGCGGCCATCTGTCGATCGCCAGCCACGGCGGCGCGGCACGCGTGCTGGCGCTCGAGGTACGCGAAGCGCCTGACGCGTGAGCTCTCCGTGCGACCGCGGAGTCAGCGGGGGTTACTCGGTCACCGTTTCGTAGTCCGCTCGGTCGCCGATCCACCACTGCCAGGGGCCGGGCACCCGCTTGCCGAGCGCCTTCAGGTAGACGTGAGCCTTGGCGTAGAAGATCGGAAGCGCCTCGTGGTCGATGTCATGCGTCGGCCGCCTCGAACGCGGTCACGTTGCGCGTTTCGCGGCTGAGCTCCACGCCGATCAGATGGATCGGCTCATCGTGCCCGCGATACTTGTCCGCGTAGCCGCGCTCCCGTAGCTGCGCGAGCGCCGAGCCCGGCGGCGCCAGCTCCACCACCTTGAACTCGAACAGATAGACGTGCCCGCCGGTGCGGACAGCCATGTCCAGCCGGCCGTGGCTGCTCGATTCCTCGACCACGATCTCGTAGCCCAGTGCCGCAAAGTAGGAGTAGAACACGCTCGCGTAATAGCCCTCGTACTTCGCGATTTCGTTGTTTGTGTGCCATTCGTACGGGATGCTCGCGAAAAAGGCGTGGAACAGCTCCTTCAGCCCGGCGCAGTCGCCGGACGCCAGTAGATGCGCCAAGCGCATGCTGTTGACCGTCTGTCCCTCCGCGTCCTGTACGAGATGGCGCAGCAGATGCTCGTTCAGGCTCTGGCGGACCTCCCGGTTCGGATAGCCCAGCCGATACAGGGGCATGCCGCCCAGTTTCTCTTCTCCCGTGATCGTCAGGTAGCCGGTCTGGAACAGCAGCGCCTCGGTGCCGATGTGGTCGACGTCGAACGCCGACAGCAGCGCCGCCGGGCTTACCTTCCGGTCGAGAGAGACCGTTGAAACGCGGCGCTTGAACAAGGTGTCCACCAGAAACGACGGCGTACCGGTCTCGAACCAGTGCGCCTCGAATTCGCGGCTGTCGAGCAGCAGCAGCACGTCGTAGGGGTTGTACATCTTCTCGTCGCCGCGCCAGCGGTAGCCGTTGTACCACTCGCGTACCTGCTCCCGGTCCAGGCCGGCGAGCTCGGGCGCGAACACCGTGTCCAGATCACGCTCCGTGTATCCGCAAATCGCCGAGTAGCGCCGGTCGAGGGTGATGTCGGTGAGGTTGTTCAGCACGGAGAACACGCTGACCTTCGTGAACTTGCTCACTCCGGTGAGGAACGTGAACCGCACGTGTGCATCGCTCGCCTTGATCACCCCGTACAGACCACGCAGATAGTCGCGGTTGGCGCGTGCGATCTCGCGCTGCTCCAGCGCGTCCAGGATCGGCTTGTCGTACTCGTCGACCAGCACCACGACACCGCGCCCGCTGCGCTCATGCAGCGATCTCATCAGGTAGCCGAACCGTTCCGGGGCCGTGTCGTAGCGAGGACTCACGCCGGCCTGAACCTCCATGCCGTCCAACTGGGCCGACACGCTGGCGTGCAGCGAGCCGGGCTCCCCGTAATGGCCGCCGGCGAAGTCCAGCCGCACCACCGGGTGTCGCTGTGACCAGTCATGTCCGGCGTGGATGTGGAGGCCCTGGAAGAGCGCTTCGTTGCCTTCGAACAGCTCCTTCAGCGTATCCAGGAACAGGCTCTTGCCGAACCGACGCGGACGCGACAGGAAGTAGCGCGTACCCTCGTCGAGCAGCCTCTCGACGAAGGCGGTCTTGTCCACGTAGTAGCAGTCCCGCTCGCGCATCGTGCGGAACGTCTGCACGCCGATGGGTAGCCTGCGCCGTGTCACCGGGTCATCTTAACCCGGCCGGCCGTGCTACCGTGCGCGCCGTCGCCCGCAATGGGCGGAACAGACGAGGGGAGAACATGCCGCGAGTGAGTGTTGACGAGGCGGTCCGGCGGGTCGCCGTCGAGGGCTGGTGCGTCCTGGATTCCGTGATCCCGCCGGGCGAGGTGGACGGCGTGCGAGAGGCAGTGCTTGCGGTGTCACGGCGGGAGCGGGACGCGGACAAGCCGCGCATCGGCATCGGCGGGCTGATCGCCAAGACGCAGGCGTTCGCGCCCTACGTCGCCGAGGAGCGGCTGCTCGGCGTAGCCCATGCACGGCTCGGCAACCCGGTACGCATATCCATGACGCACGGCATCGTCACCGCGCCCGGCTACGGCCGCGCCAACTGGCACGGCGACTGGCCGTTCAGCCTGCGGCAGGACCAGAAGGTCCTGCACCCGTACCCGATCGACGCGCCGATGCACATCACCACCCTCTGGGCGCTCACCGAGTTCAGCGCCGCCACCGGCGGTACCGCGATCGTCCCGGGCAGCCACCGCTTCGGGAACAACCCCTCGGGCGACAACGGCTACCGCGAGCACGCGCCGGTTCCGTCCGAGCTGCAGCCGCACATGGCCCCGGGCGACGTGCTGATGATCGACAGCCGCGTCTGGCACACGAACGGCGACAACATCAGCGACCACACCCGCGTCGGCATGGCGGTCCGTTACGCGCCGTGGTGGTACAACATCCACGTGCTGACCGCCGGCATCCGCCAGTACGAGGAGTCGGCGGCCGAGCGCGGGTTGCGCGCCGACGACGTGATCCCGATCACTCCCGAGCAGTACGCGTCGCTGCCCGATCCGGTGAAGCCGCTGCTGCGCCACATCGTCGTCGGCCAGAAGGTCCGGGCGGCATGAGCGACAGCGACAGCGCCCACACCGTCGGCGCCGAGGAGGCGCTCCGCCGCGTGCGGACCGAGGGTTGGTGCGTGATCGACGGCGTGATCCCGCGGCCCGAGCTGGCCGCGGTGCGTGACAGCGTCTCAGCCACCCTGGCCGGCCGTACCGAGCTGCGTGGCGTCATCGCCTGCGACCGTTCGTTCGCCCCCTATCTCGTCGACGAGCGGCTCACCGCGATCGCCATGGGGATGTTCGGCCCCGAGTCGCGCATCGCCAGGACCGACGCCTTCGCGGTCGAGCCCGGCGCCGCGGGCACCGGCTGGCACGCCGACTGGCCGTTCTCCGGCGACGACAGCTACCGGGTAGCCGTGCCGTACGGCGACTTGGCCATGGCGGTGACCACCCTCTGGATGCTCACCGATGCTCCCGCGGATGCCGGCGCCACCCTGATCGCCTCCGGCAGCCACCGCACGCACGACAACCCGGCCGTCGCGCCCGGTTACGCCGCCGACGCGGAGATCGCTTCGCAGATGCTCCCGGAGGTTCCTGCCGGCAGCGTGCTGGCGTTCGACAGCCGCCTGTGGCACCGGACGACCGCCAACGCGAACGGCGAACGGCGCCTCTGGCTCGACATCCAGTACGTGCCGTGGTGGCTGGACGTCACCAGCATGATCCCCGGGCTGGCGGACTACGAGACGCGTGCCGAGGGGCTCGGCTACCGGCCGGCGGAGATCCGCCCGCTCGACGAGGCGGCCTTCGCGGCCCTGCCGGACACGGTGAAGCCGCTGTTCGACCACCTGTGCCTCGACCAGGGCGTGATCGCGTGGCATCCGGACGCACCGTCCTCCTCCTGAACTCGACATCCGCGATCCGTAACGCGTTCCGCGTCGCTACACGCCGGGCGATCCAGGCGTCGACCGAGTTTGGCATCGGCGGACACCTTGTTTGAGGCCAAGCGGACGGGCGTCGCCAGGATCCTGTTTGCGATCCTGCACCCGCGCCATGCCAGAGCGGCATCGGTGAACGCTGATGCGGTCCGGCTGCTGTTCGGTTCACGTCGCGTCGCCATATCGCTGGGCGATGTGGAAGTGGTCGATGTCGCGGACGGACGGCCCTATTCCAGCGTTTGGATCCGTCATACCACAGGGAGCGTGCATGTTTCGGGCTTGCCCCGAGCGGATGCAAACGCTCTCGCCGAGGCGCTCGAAACTGCAAGATGCGACTGGTGGCTCCGTACGCATGCGCCGCAAATGCAAACGCTCCGCTCCGTGCATGACCGGCTGACGGCATTGGTCGATACCCCCACGTACCTTGCCGCCGACGCACTTCTCGACCTTGCGGCCGAGGCGCGAACAGTTGTTGGCGGGTTCGCGTCGCGGTGGCCGGAAGCGCTGTCGGATGCTCCCGAAGTCCGAATGCTGCAGGATATTCTGGAGTTTCTGGAAGCGCCGGCCGATGCCAGGGCGAAGGCAAACGAGGCGTTCGTCGTCGAAGAACTCGTTCGCTCGCGCGAGGTCTTCGACCGGATCGAGGCCCGCCCGCTCACGGAAGAGCAACGCAGGGCGGTCGTGATCGACGAGAGCCGCAACCTCATTGTCGCCGCAGCCGGTAGCGGCAAGACCTCGGTCATCGTGGCCAAGACCGGCTGGCTCGTCCGAAAGGGGTATCGCAAGCCCTCCGAACTGTTGCTTCTGGCTTTCGCGCGCGATGCGCGAAGGGAGATGGAAGAGCGGATGGAAAAGCGCCTCGGCACCGCAATTGCGCGCGACCTGACGGTGCGCACCTTCCACAGCCTCGGCATGGCGATCGTCGGCGAAGCCGAAGGTAAGCGCCCGGCACTCGCCGCGACGGCGGAGAACGACCGGGCCCTGTTCGACCTGCTCAAGGGAATCGTGGCCGATCTGCTCGCCACCCCCGACCTCGTGGCGACACTGGATGACTGGTTCCAGGAGGGGTTCGCGCCGTACAGGAGCCAGCATGAGTTCAGAAACTGGGGCGAATACCACGACTATATCCGAAAGTTCGATATCCGCTCGCTGAAGGGCGACCTGGTCCGCAGCTTCGAGGAATGCGAGATCGCGAACTTCCTCTACCTCCACGGCGTCGCCTACGAGTACGAAGCCCCCTATGAGCATGACCTGGCGACATCGGAGAAGGTCCAGTACAAGCCCGACTTCCATCTTCCCGAGCACGGCATCTATATCGAACACTTCGGGATCGACGCCGCAGGGAACACGGCGCCTTTCGTCGACCGGGGGCAATACTGGCGGGACATGGAGTGGAAGCGCGGTGTCCATGCCGAGCACGGCACAGTCCTGATCGAGACCTTCAGTCACGAACAAGCCGACGGCGCGCTGCTCCGAAACCTGACGGGGAAACTTGAGGCCCACCGGGTGACTCTCTCCCCGATCCTCCGCGAGGAAGTGTTCGCCGCTCTCAACCGACAGGGGCGGATCGATCCGTTCACGCGTTTGGTGGCGACCTTCCTGCAGCACTTCAAGGGTAGTCGGTTGTCCCTGGACGACATCGCTGAACGTGCCGGCGCCCACCGTGACCGAAAGCGGGCGAAGGCGTTTCTCTCGGTGTTCCGGCCGATCTTCGAGCGCTACCAGGAAGCGCTCGCGCGCGTAGGCGAGATCGACTTCCACGACATGATCAACCGGGCGACCGATCTCGTGGAGGAAGGACGCTACCGCAGCCCGTTCGGATACATCCTGGTCGACGAGTTCCAGGACATCTCGCCGTCCCGCGCGCGGCTGTTGAAGGCGCTACTCGACAGCTCGCCGGGATCCCAGTTGTTCGCGGTCGGTGACGACTGGCAGGCGATCTACCGGTTCGGAGGCTCGGACATCGCGGTCATGCGCGAGTTCGGGGATCATTTCGGTGCGTTCGAGCGTATCGATCTCGCAACGACGTTCCGCTGCGTCGACCGCATCGCGACGGTCGCCACCGATTTCGTGCTGCGCAACCCGGCGCAAATCCGCAAGACGGTCCGAACAACGCGCAGGGCGGACCGGCCTGCGGTTCTCATCGGACTTCCGGGCGAACACGAAACCTCGCTTCTGAAGGAGGCTCTCGACCGAATCGACGAAGACGCCCGCCCACACGACGGCGTGTCGGAGGTGCTGCTCCTGGGCCGCTACCGCCATCTGCGGCCGCGCAATCTGAACGCGCTGCCGAGACAGTATCCCGGACTTCGCTTCACCTGGATGACCGTGCACCGGTCGAAGGGACTCGAAGCCGACTATGCGGTGATCCTCGGTCTCAGTTCGGGAAAGCACGGATTTCCCGCCGAGATAGTTGACGACCCGCTGCTCGATCTGGTGCTGGCAGCGCCCGAAGCCCATCCGAACGCCGAGGAACGGCGCCTGCTTTATGTTGCCGTCACCCGCGCGAGGCGGCAGGTCTACCTGCTTGCAGACGGCGACCCGCCGTCCGAATTCGTGACCGAGTTGATCGACGGCGGATACGAGGTCGCCGTGTTCGGCCGTCCGCCGGAGAGCGACGTGCGTTGTCCACGATGCGTCGGCGGACGGCTGGAGCGCCGGGAAAACGCCCGCGACCAAAGCGTCTTTTACGGCTGCTCGAACTTTCCACTGTGTGAGCACACGGCGCGTGCCTGCCCGCACTGCGGAAACGGCTTACCGGTCAGGTCCGGTGAGGATTACCTCTGCCGCGACTGTGGTGGATCCATCGAGGCATGTCCCGTCTGCGACGGCTGGCTGAACGCCAGAATGGGCAGGTACGGCCGCTTCCTCGGTTGCTCGAACTTCCCGGAGTGCGACTACACGAGAAACCTGAGGACGTCGAACAAAGGGCGGGGGTCGGCGCCGGACGGCGCGAAACTGGAACGGCGCAGGCGACGCTGATAGCGTGATCGTTTCCGCTCTCCTGTGAATTCATCGTTCAGTCCGTAGTCAGCGCTTCGTGCATTTGAAAAGGTCCTTCGGCTTTGCCGTTCCGTCGTCCGAACCACGAAAGTTGTAGTAGCTTCCCGTTCCATCGACAGAGATAAAAAAGGCGCACTCATAGGAGAGATCTTCACTCAGGCACCAATCCCATCTGCGTTCAATGCCCTGAATCTCGAATCGCGTATTTTCTGTTATTTCGCCGAATTCTACTTCACCTGTGCCGTCGTGGAGGTTCGCTGTCAACGTTACACAGTCCGTATCGAATAGCCCGCATCCGTCGAAGTAGTCACCGCACTTCCACCGTTCGATACGTGCCTTGGTGTCCTCCTCCGGAGTTGTTCCCTCCGTCGTTGATGTGAAGCTGTCTACGGTTGCGCAACCTGCATTGAGGGTCAGTACTGTCAAGACTAGCGGCAGAAGCCGGCGCAGCCTCGAATTCTCGCTCATGTAGCGTTCTCCTCCTACGCTGCACACGCCGCTCAGAAAGTGAGCCATTCGCCGCTCAGAAAATGACCCACCCCCGGCAGTACCACCTCTGGTTGGTAGTTTGGTGTTGGACAACATCGAACTGGACCGGAGAGAAGGATGCTGGGGATGGATCGGGTCTACGTTATCAGACACAAGTGGCACCACGAAGGGCTGTCGATTCGCCAGATCGCCCGCGATCTGGGGGTGAGCCGCAACACCGTGCGCAAGTACGTCGGGGACGCCGAGGAGCCGCAGCGTCGGCGTGCGCCGCGGCCGCGACCGGTGCTGGACGACGTGCGCGGACGGATCGACGAGATTCTGCAGGAGTGGCAGAAGCGGACGACCGGCAAGCATCGCGTCACCGGGACGCTGGTGCATCGGCAGCTTGTCGGGGAGGGCTACCGGGTTGGCAGCACGACGGTGCGCGCCTACTTGGCCGAGAAGCGGCGCCAGCGTCAGGAAGTGTACCTGCCGCTGATATGGCGCCCCGGCGAGGCGGCGCAGGTGGACTTCTTCGACGTGACCGTGGATGTCGGCGGCGAGCGGCGCAAGGCGTGGCTGTTCGTCGTGCACCTGATGTACTCGGGGCGGGACTTCGCGTGGGTGTACGACCGCTGCAACCAGGTCGCGTTTCTGGACGGCCACGTGCGCGCCTTCGAGCATTTCGGCGGCGTGGTGGCCCGCTGTGTCTACGACAACCTGAGGGCGGCGGTGAAACGCAGGCTGGGGATCGAACGGGAGCTCAGCGGACGGTTTGCGGCGTTGTGCGCGCACTATCTGTTCGAGCCGTGCTTCGCGCGCCCGCGCGAGGGGCATGACAAGGGAGGGGTGGAGGCAAGCGGCAAGAACATGCGCCTGCAGCACCTGACGCCGATTCCCAGCGGGCAGTCGCTGGGCGAGATCGCCGCAGCGCTGGTGCAGAACCTGGACGCGGCGGCCGACACGCGGGTTGATCAGCAGGGACGCAGCGTGGCGCAGCGGTTCAGCGAGGAGCGAGAGCAGTTGCGGGCGCTGCCGCAGCGCCCGTTCGAGGCGCGCCATGTCGAACCGGTGGCCGTCAGCCGGCAAGCGCTGGTGCGGGTCGACGGCGCGCAGTACTCGGTGCCCAGTCACTGGAGCGCCAGCCAGGCGACCGCCTACGTGGGGGTGGCCGACGTGGTCCTGGAGTGGCGCGAGGAACGGATCACGGTCGCCAAGCAGCCGCGCGGCGCTCGGGCGGTCCAGTATCGGCACTATCTGGACGAGTTGGCCAAGAAGCCGCAGGCGGTGCGCCAGGTGGCTCCGGAGCTGATGGCGGAACTCGGCGATCCGTACGTGCGGCTGTGGAAGCTGCTGTGCGCCCGCTACAGCGAGCTGGACGCCGCGCGGGTGGTGGCCAAGCTGCTCGGCGCCATCGTCGAGCATGGCGAGCAGGTGCTCGCCGAGGCCCTCAGCGACGTGCTGGCCGCATCGCCGCAGGCGCCGCGTGGTCCGAACAGGCCGCCGGCCGCGGTGCCGGTGCCGGAGGCACTGCGGGCCTATCAGGTGGAGTCCACGCCCGCATCGTCCTACGACGCGTTGCTGCTGGGGGCTGACTGATGAGTGATCTGGGCGACGCGGTGATCCAGCAGCACCTGAAGACGCTCAAGCTGCCGGCGGTGCGGCGTGAGTACGGTCAGATCGCGCGCCAGGCTCGTGCTGACTCGTGGACCTACGAGGAGTACCTGCGGGAGTTGTTGGACATCGAGATCCGTGCCCGCGAAGCCAGCACCACCACGCGGCGGCTGCGCGAGGCACGCTTTCCGGACGTGAAGACCCTGGGACAGATCGACTGGGACGCCATGCAGGGGGTCTCCAAGCAGCAGATCCTCGAACTGGCGAGCTGTCAGTTCATCGAACGGCCCGAGGACGTGGTGATCGCCGGTCCGATCGGCACGGGCAAGTCTCATCTTGCCATCGCGCTGGGCGTCGAGGCGGCCAAGCGGCGCTTTCGCGTGCTGTTCGTCAAGGCAGCCGATCTGGTACGGCAGCTGCTGGAGGCGCGCGATGATCGGGAACTGGGGCGTCTGCAGCTACGGCTGCGGCGGGTGAACCTCTTGATCGTCGACGAGCTGGGATTCGTCCCGTTTGACCGTGCCGGCGGCGAGTTGCTGTTCAACCTCATCGCCGATCGCTATGAACGACGCGCGACGATGGTCACCACCAACCTGGCGTTCGGGGAGTGGGTCAGCGTGTTCGCCGACGAGAAACTGACCACGGCACTGCTGGACCGGCTCGCTCACCACGCGCACATCATCACCACCAAGGGAGCCTCCTACCGCACCGCCGCCCGTCGCCACGGCGCCGTCAGCGACTCAGCGCAGGCCGCACCATGACCGCTGGGACGCCGATGAGGGCGTTACCCCGGCGCCCGGAGCGGTTCGGCGCCGAAACGACGCTCATAGCGGCCCGTCACGGCCTTTGCGCGCAAGGGGGTGGTGTCTGGATACCCCCTGCTGAGGCCGAAAACGCTACTCAGACTCGGGGCACGGGTGAGGCGCCTACGCCGGCCGCGGTCGAGCACGACCTGACCAAGAACTGCCATTGGACTCCTTGCCCGCCTCCGCTGGTGGGTCACCCTCGCGGCGGCGCCACGTTGCGGTGGGTCAATTATCGAGCGGCGCGCTGTCGCGGTCCCCGCCACGTCACCTTGCCGGCAGACTGGCAGTTATCCACATATCCACAGGAGTCTCCACCCCCTCCCCCGCAACCCCCTCCCCCTTTCCCGCCGCCTCTGCTACATTCCTTCTGAACTGCTTGGGTGGGTCAAAAACCGATCGGCGTTTTGGCTCACTTTCCGACCGGCGCGCGCATACGCTGCGTGGCGTTGATGCCAGATGATCGGCCGTATCTGCTCATCGGTACTTGATCAACTCCATTGTCTTAGCGATCCGGCCCGCCGCTCTCTCGGCGGCGGCCTGCAAGGCGTTGTCGTCGAGTTGGGCGTAGATCTCGGTGGTGGCGAGCCCCGATGTCCGAGCAACCGCCCGACGGTCGGCAGGCGCACGCCGGTCATGATGCCCTGCGAGCCCCACGTGTGTCGACAATCATGGATGCGAAGATGCGAAGGCCGGGATTCCAACCTCCTCCCGGACACCGCACCAGAAGGTGTAGAGCCGTCTTGACGGCAAGTCTTTGGGAAACACCACTCCGTGCCTCCGCGCGGGAAGCGCCGCGATCAGCTTCACGGCTTCCGGCCCGAGCCAGATCGGGCGCGGCCCGGTCTTGGTACCTTCGATGCGCGCGTTCGCGGCGGTCATCCGGGCTACATGTCCGGGAACTTTCAGACTCCTCACGGGGTATCCGCGGCCGGGGCGTGCATGATCAAGACTGGCTCACCCATAGAGAGGCTCACATCGAGTTTCGGCTTCTCACTGGGAGTCTGCCACCATCACAGCCGCCGAGAGGCGGCTGTGCGGTCCGGGCGCCACACGTCCCCCGGACGCCAGGCACACTCAACGCGGTGAGTGAAATCGTGCTTGCTCAGCTCCACCTGCTCCGCCGAGATGGTCACCGCGCTTCCCGCTGCGAGAAACAGGGCATCCCGGTGGACGTGCACGGCACATGCGCGGCGCTTGCTCCAGGGCGTGTGTCTCAGTTCCTCCCAGTGTTCGCCGTCGCTGGAATACCACATCATTGCGACTGCCTTCGGTCCAGACCTCAGCCGGGTGGTCGGCCACTCCCCGGTGCCCTCCCAGGACCCAGAGCTTGCCGTCCCACGCCGCGGTATCGTGATAGGACCGTGCCGGCCAGGGAGTTTCTCCCCCGCCAGGTGACAGGTCCATTCGCGTCCGTCTGCCGACGACCACACATCGTTGTGATAGAGGCGCGCCTTCAATCTTGGCTGCTGCTCCAGGTCGTATCGCAGTGAGCTCAGGGTGGTCCCGCCCGTCCCGACGTATCCCCCGCCCAGGATCCACATTCGATCGTGGAGGACGGGCACGCCGCCATTCGCGCCGGTGATCATGCCCCTGGGCGCCCATGGCGCGCTGTCCGTCACCAGCTCCCAACTCAGACCGTCCTGTGTCCGCCACACGTCGCGCAACGGTGGAGGCGCCGGCGGGAAGGGTTTCCCAGCCTTCAAGTCCGCCACGAAGTTGGTCTGGGCGGGTACGCTGGCCTGGCCACCCATGACCCAGATCGAGCCGTCGAAGACGGTGACCATCTGGTTGCTGCGTTCCTGCCAGGGCACGGTTGACGCGACGACCTCCCAATTCACGCCATCTCTGGACTTCCACACGTCGTCGGGGGTCCCGCTCTCGGCCCCGACAATCCAGATGTGATCGTCGTGCACGACGGCCCCGTGCATGTGCCGGCCGCTCCATGGCGCGGTGGCCACCAGGGACCAGCTTCCGCCATCGTCATCCGAGCACCACACCTCCGAGCACACCTCCGACTCGAACGAGCCGGCGCCAACGCCGGCGAGATCGGCCTCGCCCGCGTACTGGTTCCAGCCACCCAGGAGAAAGAGCTTGTCCCGGAAGGAGAAGAGCTGCGCCCCGTCGCGAGGCGACCATGGCACCTCCGCGCTCACACGATTCCAACGGTATGCGGTGGTCATTGATCCTCCTCGATCCAGCTTGTGCACCCACTCGGAGGTCCTGTAAATCAGTGTGTACGACACGAGTCAGGCAGGGTCCCGATCCCGATGCTCGTCGGACCGAATTTCGTCTCAGCCAACAACGGCATCTTCCAGTTCACCGCGGTGACGCTCCTGAACAGTCATCCTCCGGAACCCGGCTCCTGTTCCGGCCCCCGGAACCTCAGTAGCTTGAACACCATGATGGCATCCGCGGAGCTGTGCCGGTGGTGACGTTCGTGCGGTTCCTGGCGCGCGGGATCGCGCTGTGCTGGCGCGCCGGAAGGGTGGAGTTCCTGGCCAGCACGTTGTCGTCGGTGGTGGTTGCGTTGATCGTGCCGCTGCAGATCCTGCTGCTCGCCACGACGGTCGATCTGATTTCCGAGGTGGCCGGGTCCGGGTCGGCCGAGGGGGCGCTACGCGCACTCGCGTTCCCCGTCGCCGGGATGGCAGTGCTCTGGTTGACAGGCGGAATGATGGCCCCGATCGGCGAGTCGATCACCCGGCTCTTCGTGTTGAAGCTGGGCAGGCATGTCCGAGGCCAACTTCTTCGCAAGGCGGCGGCACTGGACCTTGCGCTCTTCGACGATCAACGCTTCTATGACAAGCTGTCGATCGCCCATCGAGATTACCAGCGCGCCGGGGACATGCCTGTCGCTCTGGTGTTCTCGTTGCGTTCCTGGATCACGCTGCTGTCGGTGCTGGGACTGCTGGCCACGTTCACGCCGTGGGCCGTGCTCATTCTTGGCGCGACCGTGGTCCCCGAGTTGCTGTTCCGCGGCCGGGTGACCGGCCGCATCTACGCGATGTGGAATGCCCAGGAGCCGATCCGCCGGCTGTGCCATTACCTCGCGACGCTGCTCACGGAACGGGGACCGGCCAAGGAGACCCGTCTGTTCGGGCTCGGCGCTTCGCTGCTCGAGCGCTTTGGTCGCGCTCAGGTCGACATGTACCGGCAGGAGCGGCGCATCGCCGGTGTCGAGGTCCGCGGCCTGGGCATGCTGGGACTGCTGTCGGTGGCGGGCACGGTCGCGATCTGGATCTGGGCCGCCGCCGACGCCGTGACCGGCGCGCTGGCGATCGGCACGCTGGTGCTGGTGTTCCAATCCGCGGAAAGAGCACGGGCTCAACTCCAGGATGCCGCCCGAGGCGCAGGCATGTTGGTCCAGAGCCGGCTGCACGCGCAGAGCTACTTCGACTTCATCGACCTGGACCCCGGGGACTACGCCGGCTCGCTGCGCCGGGCGGGGCGGCAGGTGGCGGCGCCCTCCGCCGTAACCGGGGGAATCGAGCTGACGGACGTGTCGTTCGAATACCCCGGCACCGAACGGCCGGTGCTGCGGAACCTCGACCTTCGGTTGCGCGCCGGCGAGCGGGTGGCGATCGTGGGCGAGAACGGGGCCGGCAAGACCACCCTGGTCAAGCTGCTCACACGGCTCTATGACCCGACTGGCGGGAGCATCGAGCTGGACGGCCTCGATTATCGCGACTACGACGTCGGCGGATTGCGGAAGCTCTTCGGGGTGGCGTTCCAGGACTACGTACAGTTCCAGCTCACCGCCCGCGAGAACGTGGGCTTCGGCGATCTCGAGCGGATGGACGACACCGAAGCGATCATGGACGCCGTCCGCGGCGCGGCGGCGCAGGAGATGGTCGAGCAGTTGCCGAGCGGACTCGACACGATGCTGGGCCGAACGCTGGCCGACGGCACGGACCTGTCGGGCGGCCAGTGGCAGAAGCTGGCGCTGGCGCGCGCGTTCTTTCGCGACGGGGCGGTGCTGATCCTGGACGAGCCGACCGCCGCGCTCGACGCGCGCGCCGAGCACGAGCTGTTCGACCACATCCTGGCGGAGAGCCGCGGCCGCACGACGATCATCATCTCGCACCGTTTCTCGACAGTGCGCAGCGCCGACCGTATTCTCGTCCTGCATGAAGGGGAGATCGTCGAGGACGGCGATCACGCCGGCCTGATGGAGCGGAACGGCCGCTACGCCGAGATGTTCCGCCTGCAGGCCAGCCGCTACACCGACCCTCCTACCGATCCGGAAGAGGAGTCGGAGGAGAGGTGAGGGCACCTGCGGCCCGCCCCAACCTCGTCCTGATCTCGGCGGACCAGTGGCGCGGCGACGTGCTCGGCGTCACCGGCGATCCGGTGATCCACACGCCCGGAATCGACGCGATGGCCGCCACGGGCCACTACTTTCGCAGACAGGAGCCAGCAAGAGTTCAGAACTGAGCGAATACCACGACCAAACTCGAGATCTTGAACGGAATCTCCATGGCATTCAGGCGTCCGTTCGTCCAGCTCGCGCAGGCGCCGTACCTTCAGCCTGACAGGGCCGTGGAGGGAACGATGAAGGTGGTGGCGTTCGCGCGCTTCGTCGCGCGCGGGATCGCGCTGTGCTGGCACGCTGGGAAGGTACTGTTCATTGGCAGCATGTTGTCGTCGGTCGTAGCCGCGTTGGTGGTGCCTCTGCAGATACTGCTGCTGGCGACGACCGTCGATCTGGTCTCGGACGTGGTCGGTTCGGGGTCGCCCGTTGAGGGCCTGGAGGCGCTCGCGTTTCCAGTCGCCGCGATGGCGGTGCTGTGGTTGCTGGGCGGAGTGATGGGACCAGTCGGAGACTCACTCGGACGGCTCTTCATGTTGAAGCTCGAGCGTCATGTGCAGAGCCAGCTTCTCCGCAAGGCGTCGGCGCTGGACGTGGCGCTCTTCGACGATCAGCGTTTCTACGACAAGCTGTCGATAGCCAAACGGGATTGCCGTCGTGTCGGCGATCTGCCGATAGCTCTGGTGTTCTCGGTGCGTTCATGGATCACCTTGGTCTCGGTGTTGGGGCTGCTGGCAACATTCACGCCGTGGGCCGTGCTCATCTTGAGCGCTACCGTGGTACCGGAGCTTCTGTTCCGGAGCCGTGTCAACAGTCGCATGTACAGGATGTGGAATAACCAAGCCCCGATACGTCGGCTGTGCGTGTACCTCGAGTCGCTGCTCGCGGATCGCGAGCCGGCCAAGGAGACCCGCCTGTTCGGGCTGGGAGCCCTACTGCAAAAGCGGTTCGGCCGGGCTCAGGTCGATTTGTACCGGCAGGAGCGGCGCATCCTGGGCGTCGAGATCCGCGGCCTGGGCCTGTTGGGCGTGCTGTCGGTGGCGGGCACGGTGGCGATCTGGACCTGGGCCGCGGTCGACGCCGTGAGCGGCGCGCTGGCGATCGGCACGCTGGTGATGGTGTTCCAATCCGCGGAGAGAGCGCGGGCTCAGCTCCAGGATTCCGCCCGCGGCGCGGGCATGGTGATCGAGAGCCGGCTGTACGCGCAGAGCTACTTCGACTTCATCGACCTGGAACCTGGGGATTACGCCGGTTCGCTGCGACCGGCGGAGCGGCAGGTGGCTGCGCCGTCCTCCGTGACCGATGGCATCGACCTGTCCAGCGTATCCTTCGAGTACCCGGGGACCGACCGGCCCGTGCTGGAGAACCTCGATCTTCGTTTGCGTGCCGGCGAGCGGGTGGCGATCGTGGGCGAGAACGGGGCCGGCAAGACCACCCTGGTCAAGCTGCTCACACGGCTCTATGACCCGACTGGCGGGAGCATCGAGCTGGACGGCGTCGACTACCGCGATTACGACGTCGGCGGATTGCGGAAGCTCTTCGGGGTGGCGTTCCAGGACTACGTACAGTTCCATCTCACCGCCCGCGAGAACGTCGGCTTCGGCGACATCGAGCGGCTGGACGACACCGAGGCGATCATGGAAGCCGTCCGCGGCGCGGCGGCGCAGGAGATGGTCGAGCAGTTGCCGAGCGGACTCGACACGATGCTGGGCCGAACGCTGGCCGACGGCACGGACCTGTCGGGCGGCCAGTGGCAGAAACTCGCGCTGGCGCGGGCGTTCTTTCGCGACGGGGCGGTGCTGATCCTGGACGAGCCGACCGCCGCGCTCGACGCGCGCGCCGAGCACGAGCTGTTCGACCACATCCTGGCGGAGAGCCGCGGCCGCACGACGATCATCATCTCCCACCGTTTCTCGACAGTGCGCAGCGCCGACCGTATTCTCGTCCTGCATGAAGGGGAGATCGTCGAGGATGGCGATCACGCAAGCCTGATGGAGCGGAACGGCCGCTACGCCGAGATGTTCCGCCTGCAGGCCAGCCGCTACACCGATCCGCCTGCCGAGCAGGAAGAGGAACCGGAGCAGGAGTGAACGCTCCGGCCCGTCCCAACCTCGTCCTGATCTCGGCCGACCAGTGGCGCGGCGACGTGCTGGGCGTCGCCGGCGACCCCGTGATCCACACGCCGGGGATCGACGCGATGGCCGCCACCGGCCACTACTTCCCGCGCGCGGTCACCGAGCTGCCTTCGTGCGTGGGCGCACGGCGCACGCTGTTCAGCGGACAGTGGCCGGTGACGCACGGCATGACCGGGTTCGACGACCTGGAGCCGTGGCCGGAGCCCGACACCCTGTGCCGGGTCTTTCAGCGCAACGGCTACCGCACCTACGGCATCGGCAAGCGGCACGTCTATCCGCAGGACGCCCGCCACGGCTTCGACCTGCTGCGCACCCACGAGGAGGGCCGCTTCCTGAGCCCCGGCTACCGCGACGACTACCTGTCCATGCTCGCCGAGGCGGGGTGGGGCGACTTCGGCCTGTTCGGCGCGGGCGTGACCAACAACAGCTACCACGGGCGCGCCAGCGTGCTGCCGCCGGAGCTGCACGTCACCACCTGGACCGCCACCGAGGCGATCCGGGTGATGGAGGACCACGTCAGGACCTGCGGCCGGGACCATCCGTTCTTCCTCTATGTCTCCTTCAGCAAGCCGCACCCGCCCTGGGACCCGCCGGCGCACTTCTTCGACCACTACTACGGCGATCCCGACCTGCCGATGCCCGTGATCGGGGATGCCGCCGGCTACGTCCGCTCGCCCAGCCCGTTCGTGGCCGGCACGCGCGGGCCGCTCCCCGAGGGCGAGGTCCATCAGCTCAAGGCCCGTGACATGCGCCGCGCCCGTGCCGCCTACTACGGGCTGATCGACCAGGTCGACGCGCAGATCACCCGCCTGGCCTACCACCTGTGGCGATCGCTGATGGTGCGCAACACCATCTTCGCGTTCGTCGCCGACCATGGCGAGATGCTCGGCGACCACCACTGGTGGGCGAAATCGGTAGGATACGAGGGCTCCATCCGCGTTCCGTTCGTCCTCAGCTTTCCCCAGGAGATGCCACTGCCGACCAACCGCATCTATCCCGACACGACGGTCGGGCTGGCCGACCTGATGCCCACGGTGCTGGACGCGTGCGGCCTGCCGATCCCGGAGCGCTGCGACGGCGCGTCGCTGATGCCGCTGATTTCGGGCGAGGCCGACCGCCTCGACCGCGGCCACCTGCACGGCGAGCACCTGGAGTACGGCCACTTCCTGCTCGACCACACCGGGAAGTTCATCTGGCACTACCGGATGGGCGTGAAGGAGTACTACGACCTGCAGGAAGACCCGGCCGAGTCCCGCAACCGCTACGCCGACGACCCGCGGGCGCGAAAGCTGGAGGAACGGCTGAAGGCGCTGCTGGTCGACCAGGGCCGCGAGGACGATTTCATGCGCGGGGGCGAGCTGGACGATGCCACCGCCCAGGCGCACACCCACGAGCCGCCCGCGTACGCGCGATAGCGGCATTCAACGCAGGAGGTTTCATGGCGTCGTTACCCACGACCAACAAGGGCTGGCTCGAGCTTGGCAATCGGTATCTGCTGCGGCATCCCATGCGGACCGCTCCCCTGGTCCCCGAGCGTGGCGAGGGAATCTACCTGTGGGACGTGGAGGGCCGGCGCTTCATCGACTTCCAGTCCGGCCAGCTCTGCGTGACGCTCGGTCACTCCCATCCGGAGTACGTGCAGGCTCTGTGCGACCAGGCACGGAAGATCGTTCAGATCGGAAGCACCTTCATAGCGCCGTCAGAGGTGCTGTTGGCGAAGAAGATGGCCGACATCGCACCCGATCCGCTGCAGAAGTCCTTCTTCGCGTGCACGGGTTCCGAGTCGAACGAGATGGCGCTGCGCCTGGTGAGGAAGTACACGGGCCGTTTCGAGGTGATCGCGCTCATGCGCGGCTACCACGGGCAGTCGTACGGGAGCGCATCCATCACCGGCCGGGGCGGCATGCTGCGCGAGGGATACGGTCCCATGCCCACCGGCGCCGCGTTCGTCCCCCCGCCCTACGCGTATCGCTGCCAGTTCTGCCGCGATGAGGCTGCTGCAACCTGGGCTGCGCCGATGCGGCCGAGTACGTCCTCGACACGGCGACCTCCGGCCGGCCGGCGGCGTTCTTCTTCGAGCCGCTGATGAGCGCGGCCGGACAGATCGTGCCGTCCAGGGAGTGGATACAGCGGATGGTCGAGGTCTGCCGGAGCCGGGACATTCTGATGGTGGCGGACGAAGCGCTGACCTGCTTCGGCCGGACCGGCCGGTGGTTTGCCTTCGAGCACTTCGACTTCGTGCCCGACCTCGTCACCTGCTCCAAGGGGCTCGGCGGCGGCGTGCCCCTGTGCGCGGTCCTCACCAGCGCGGAGATCGCCGACGCGGCAGTGGAACGGGGGTTCATGCCGTTCTCGTCCCACGCCGGGGATCCGCTGCTCTGCGCCACCGGCCTGGCGAATCTCGAGATCGTCGACCGCGATGATCTCGTGGAGAACGCCCGGCGGGTAGGCGCCTACTTCATGGAAAAGCTCAAGGCGCTGGAGAGCGAACTGGCCATCGTCGGCGAAGCCCGCGGCCTCGGCCTGTGTCTGGGCCTGGAGCTGGTGACCGACAAGAAGAGCCGCGAGCCCAACTTTTCCGCTGCCGCCATGGCGACCAACTATTGCTACGAGCACGGCCTGTGGCTGCCGATCGTGCCGATGGTGCAAGACGACAACCCGCTGAGCCGGCGTTTCATGGAGATCTCGGGCTCCCACGTCCTGCGTTTCATGCCGCCGATCACCGTCACCGAGGCGCAGATCGACGAAGCGATGGACGTCATCGAGGCAAGCCTCCGGCTCGCGGAAGATGCATGCGCGTCGGCGTAGATTCCGGCGGCACGTTCACGGACGTGGTCGCCTTCGACCCGGCACGCGGCCGCCTGGTGTTCCACAAGGTCGCCTCGACGCCGGACGACCCGGCGGCGGGCATCGTCAGCGGCGCGCTGGGAGCCGCCGAGCGCGCCGCGGCGCAGCCAACCGACGTGGCGATGCTCATCCACGGCACGACGGTCGCCACCAACCAGGTGCTGCAGCGCTCCGGGGCGCGGGTCGCGCTGATCACCACCGCCGGGTTCCGGGACGTGCTGCACATCCAGCGGCAGTCGCGGCCGCGCATGTACGACCTGCGCGCGCGCCGCACCGCGCCGCTGGTGCCGCGCGAGCTCCGCTTCGAGGTGCGCGAGCGCATGCGCTTCGACGGCACGGTGCAGACGCCCCTGGACCGCGCGGGCCTGGCCGCCGTGATCGGCGCCATCGGCGGCGCAGGCGTGCAGGCGGTCGCCGTGGGGCTGCTGCACAGCTACGCCAATCCCAGTCATGAGCGGGAGATAGGCGAGGAGGTGGCGCGCCGGCTGCCGGGTGTCGCCGTCAGCCTCTCGCACGAGCTGATGGGCGAGCACGGCGAATACGAGCGGTTCAGCACCTGCGTGATGAACGCCTTCGTGCAGCCGGGGATCGAGCGCTACGTCACCCGGCTCGACGCGGGACTGCGCGAGGCCGGCTTCACGGCGCCGCTGTACGTGATGAAGTCCAACGGCGGGGTCATGACCGCGGAGTCGGCCGCGCGCCGCTGCGTGGAGACGGTGCTCTCCGGGCCGGCCGGCGGCGTGGTCGCGGGCGCCGCGGTGGCGCGGGCGCGCGGGCCGCCGACCTGATCACCTGCGACATGGGCGGCACCAGCTTCGACGTCGGCGTCATCCAGGACGGCGACATCCCGTTCGCGCGCGACACGGAGATGGGCGGCCTGGCCCTGGGCGTGCCGATGCTGGACCTGCACACCGTGGGCGCCGGCGGCGGCAGCATCGCCTGGCTGGATGCCGGCAACGCCCTGCGCGTCGGTCCGCGCTCGGCCGGAGCGGTGCCCGGACCGGCCTGCTACGGGACCGGCGGCACCGAGCCCACCGTCACCGACGCCGACCTGGTGCTGGGCCGGCTGGGCACCCGGACCCTGCTCGGCGGCGGCATGACCCTGGACCGGGAGGCGGCCGAGCGCGCGATCCACGACCGCATCGCCGCGCCGCTCCGGCTGAGCGTCGCCGAGGCGGCGGAGGGGATCGTGCGCGTGATCAACGCCACCATGACCGCCGCCATCCGAAAGCTGACCATCGAGCGCGGCCACGACCCGCGCCGGTTCGCGCTCTGCCCGTTCGGCGGCGCCGGTCCCATGCACGGCGCGGAGCTGGCCGCCGAGCTGGGCGTCGCCGAGACCGTGATCCCGATCGCCCCCGGCGTGCACTCCGCGCTCGGGCTGCTGATGACCAATCTGCGCGAGGACCGCACCCGCACGCTGGTGCGCCGGCTGGACGCGGCGGCCATGGAGGAGCTGACCGCCGTGCTGGGCGATCTGGAGGCGGAAGGCCGCGCTCAGATCGCCCACGACGGCGTCGAGCCGGCCGTCAGCCGCGCGGTCGGGCAGCGCTACCTGGGCCAGCGCTACGAGCTGTCGGTGCCGGTGGGCGCCGAGCTGCCGCCGCTTGCGGAGCTCGGCGACCGGTTCCACGACCTGCACGACCAGCGCTACGGCTACCGGCGCGACGACCATCCGGTGGAGGTGGCCAGCGCCTGGGTCGCGGTCGAGCACGACCTGCATCCCCTGGAGCTGCCCACGGTGACGGCGGCCGACGGGGAGCCCGCGCCGCGCCGGATGCGGGAGGCTCGCTTCGCCGGCGTCGAGCGGGAGGTGCCGGTGTACGCCCGCGACGATCTTGGAGCAGGCTGCACCCTGCGCGGACCGGCCGTCATCGAGCAGCTCGACGCCACCTCGGTCGTTCCCCCGGATCACCGGCTTGTGGTGGACCGCTTCGGCCACCTGGTGGTATCACGCACCGATGGCTGACGCGGCCGCGATCGATCCCATCACGCTCGAGATCATGCGCAACCGCTGGCTGGGGATCGCCGAGGAGTGCTGTGCCGCCTTGGTGCGCGCCAGCTACTCCACGAACATCAAGGACCGGCGCGACTGCTCGGTGGCGCTGGCCACCCCGACGGCACGATCGTCGCGCAGGCGGAGGTGGGCACGCCCCTCCACCTGGGCATCATGCCCGGCGTGCTCGGAGCGATCCTGGCCGAGTTCCCGCCGGACTCCATGCAGCCCGGCGACATGTACGCCAGCAACCTTCCCTATCCCGAGGGGCCGGGCCACCTGCCCGACCTGTCGCTGGTGGCGCCCATCTTCCACGGTGGCGAGCTGGTGGCCCTGTCGGCGTCCACCGCCCACCACGTGGACATGGGCGGCTACGCGCCGGGCAGCATGCCGTTCGGGGTGACCGAGATCTACCAGGAGGGGCTGCAGATCCCGCCCATCGCGCTGGTGCGCGGCGGCGAGCTGCAGGAGCCGATCCTGCGGCTGATCGAGCAGAACGTCCGCACCCGCATCGAGGTGCGCGGCGACCTGATGGCCCAGTACGCCACCGCCCGCACGGCGGAGCGGCGGGTGGCGGAGCTGCTGGACGCCGGCGACGGCAGGCTGGCGCTCGACGCCATCCCCGCCATCCTCGACCACGCGGAGGCGTGCATGCGCGCCGGCATCCGCGGGCTGCCCGACGGGGTGTACCGGTTCCACGACTACCTGGACGACGACGGCTTCAGCGACGACCCGGTACGGATCGAGGTCGAGATCCGCGTGGCCGGCGACGAGCTGACCGTCGACTTCGACGGCACCAGCGCCCAGGTGGCAGGCCCGCTGAACGCGCGGCTGAGCGCGGCGCGCGCCGCCGTCTACTACACCTGCAAGGCCGTGATCGACCCCGACCTGCCCACCTCGGCCGGGGCCTACCGGCCGATCCACGTCACCGCGCCGGAGGGGACGGTCATGAACGCCACTTTCCCGGCGGCCATCGGCAACGCCAACATCCTCACCGACCAGCGCGTGGTCGACGTGCTGATGGGGCGCTGGCGCAGTGCGTCCCGGAGCGGGTCTGCGCCGCCTGCTCGGGCGAGATGAACCTGCTCAACATCGGCGGTGCCGACGACCGGCCGGACGCCCCCGACTCCTACTACAACTACGTGGAGACCTACGCCGGCGGGCAGGGCGCCATGCACGACCTGGACGGCGAGGACGGCGTGCACACCCACCTGACCAACACCCGCAACGCCCCGGTGGAGGTGATCGAGCGCACCTACCCGCTGGAGGTGGTGCGCTACGGGCTGGTGCCGGACACCGAGGGCGCCGGCCGCCGCCGCGGCGGCTGCGGCATGGTGCGCGAGCTGCGCTGCCTGGGCGAGCGCACCGTGGTCACCGTCGGCGCCGACCGCCGCCGTTTCACGCCGTGGGGGCTCGACGGCGGGAAGAACGCCACCGGCTCGATGCTGACCGTGACCGCCGCCGACGGGACCGTCCGCGTCATGCCGACGAAGGCGTTCATGGAGTTGAACCGCGGCGACGTGCTCACCGTCCAGACGCCGGGCGGCGGCGGATGGGGACCGCCGGCCGAACGCGAGCCCGACCGGCTGGAGCGCGACGTGCGCGCCGGCCTGATCAGCCCCGAGCGGGCGCGGGAGGTGTACCGGGCGTCTCCCCCTGATCTCTAAGTCGATTCCGCAGCACGTTAACTTGCGTTTCGTGCGTGGAACATGCAAGAATCGATGATTATCCCACCGGGAGTCTCATCATGCTCGTTTCCTTCGCGCTCACGAACTACACCTGCTATCGTGATCGTCAGGAGTTCAGCGCCGAGGCGGTGGCCCGCGCCGACGGCACCTGGGCATTCGACACCGGTGTCCGGCGCTTCCCACGGCTCAATCGGGTGTCCGCCATCTATGGCCCCAACGGAAGCGGCAAATCTCGCTTCGTCCACGGACTTGCCTTCGCGGCGCGCTTCGTCGTCGGGTCGTCGAAGGAGAGCCAGGCGGGAGACGAGATTGCGTACTCGCCGTTTCTGTTCGACACCGAGACACGTGGCCGGCCGACGACATTCGAGATCTCCTTCATCGAAGGGGGAACCGCGTACGAGTACGGGTTCGCCATCGACCGCCGCCGCGTGCACGCGGAGTGGTTGCTGGCTTGGCCTCCGGGCGGGCGTCTGCGGCACCTGCTGGAGCGCACCTACGATCCGGAGGCCGAACAGGAGCAATGGACATTCGGTCCTTCCGTACGCGGTCCGAAGGAGCTGTGGCGTTCGAGCACGCGCCCGAACACGCTGCTGGTGTCCGCCGCCGCACAACTGAACAGCGAGCCTTTCCGACCGGTTGTGAACTGGTGCCAGAGATTGAACGTCCTGACCGCCGGCGACATACCACCTGGTTTCACGATTGCAAAGATAACGGAGAACGAGGGGCTCAAGACCCGTATTCTGGCTCTGCTTCGAGACGCGGACATCCCTGTCACCGACGTCACGATCCGCGAAGAGAGACATCTCCTGGAGGAGTTCCGCCCAATGCTCCCGTCAGCAGTGGCCGAAAGACTACCTGACGATGGATCGACAACGCTCGACGTCGTGGACGTCAGTATGGGCCATGGTGATCCGCAGGGCGAGGCGAGTCACTTCCTTAAATTGGCCGAGGAGTCCGACGGTACTCAGAGATTGTTTTCCTTGTCCGGGCCGTGGCTGGATATCATGGACAACGATCGCATCGTCGTGATCGACGAGCTCGACCGGAGCCTGCACCCACTGCTGGTTGCCTCACTGATCAGACGCATCAACAGCGACTCCGACAGCGGCCGTGAGAAGCGCGCACAACTCATCGCGACGCTGCACGATGTATCGCTCCTCAACGACGTGCTTGACCGCGGACAAATCTGGCTCACGGAAAAGGATCGGCACAGTGAGGCCGCACTGCTCAGGCCGCTTTCGGACTTCCGTCCCCGACCCAAGGAGGCGTTGATGCGTGGCTATCTCGGCGGTCGCTACGGGGGCGTGCCAGTAATCATCGAATCCGATTCCTGAAGGTTCGAGCGGACATGAGGAAGCCGGGGTACAAGGGAAGACGCCGGCCCTCCGCAGAGGGGAGGCCGAGGATTCTGGTGCTATGCGAAGCGACCGATCCCGAGCTCAGCTACTTCAATGCACTCAAAGCGGACTTCGGGCGGACGAGTGTACGCGTCCAAAGCGCCGGGACCATAGCGGACATGATGAAGCGCGTGGAGAGAGAGGTGCGGGAGGATCCCACGCAGGAGGAGATATGGTGTGTTCTCGATCATGACGAACGGGTGGTTGAAATCGACCGCTTCAATCGTTGGTTGCGACGACCGAGACGGACGACGACCCGAATCTACGCTGCCATGTCGGTGCCCTGCTTCGAATACTGGCTCCTGCTCCACTTCACGCTTACCACCAAGCACTATCGGGGGACCGGGGACCTGTCGGCATGCAAGCAGGTGAGGCGTGAACTCAGGGGCTATATCGCGGACTATCGAAAGACGGATCCCACCATCTATCGTCGTTGCCGTGACTTCCTCGATACCGCGATCGAGCGTGCCAGGATCGTCCCGGTAACCCGGCACGCTGCCTCGGCTACGGACGTGGGTAAGCTCGTCGAACGGCTCAAGGTCCTGTGATCTGCATGAACGGGGCGCGCGTCGAACTCCGACCGACGTGCGCTTGACGCCCGCCGCGGGCGGCGTCGTACCATCGCGTCCACTCCGCTGGACCATGCCGCTGACCTACTACACGCACGCGCGCCGCGACGAACCCAAGGTCGCGCTGACCTTCGACGACGGCCCGAACCCGCCGCGCACCGACGAGATCATGGACATCCTGGAGGCGAAGGGAGCGCGCGGCACCTTCTTCGTGCTCGGCAAGTGGGTCGAGCGCTGGCCGCAGGCGGCCGAGCGCATCGTCCGGCGCGGCCATTGCATCGGCAACCACAGCCACGTCCACCACGCGCACGTCGGCGACTTCGACCGCGCGGAGGCCGTGATCGGCAACATCCTGGGCCGTCCCACGCGGTTCCTGCGCGCCCACTACTTCAACTACTTCACCTGCCTGTACTCGCCGCTGGCCATGTCGGAGTCGATGGCAATCGTCGACTCCGACGTGAACCCGGCGGACTACGCCAAGACCGACCCGCAGGAGATCGTCGACGCGACGCTCAAGCACCCGTCGCTGGGCGGGGGGTCGATCATCGACCTGCACGACAGCGGCGAGACGGACGACGACGGGCTGCGCCTGGCGCGCCCGCTGCCGCTGATCGCGGCGCTGCCGAGGATCATCGACGGCCTGCAGGCGCAGGGCTTCCAGCTCGTCGGGCTGGACCAGATGACCCTGGCCGACCCGGTGGAGTGGGAGCCGGACGACCGCGCCATGTACGCGTCGCCGGAGGCGCGCGCCGCGGTGTACGAGCTCGGCCGGCAGCCGTGACCTCCGCACTCGGATTTCGCTCACCAACCCCTGTTCACGAGGAGGATAGAGAAGTGAACAACCGTATCAGGCCCGTGTTCCTGTCCGTGCTGGCGCTGGCGCTGGTGTTCGGCGGCACCGCGGCCGTGGCACATGACGACGTCCTGGTGATCGCCATCTCCGGCGACATCGAGACGCTCGACCCGCCGTTCTCGCGCTTCCAGCGCTCGAACGAGACCAACCTGAACGTCTACGACCAGTTCTTCCGCTACGGGAGCCGCGACACCGGTCAGGGCTACAGCATCGCCGACACCGGCACGATCGAAGGTGCCGCCGTAGAGTCGTGGGAGTGGTCGGACGACGGAACGTCGATCGTCCTGAACATCCGTCAGGGCGTGACCTTTCCCAAGACCGGCCGGGAGCTGACCGCCGACGACTTCATCTACTGGTTCGACCGCGCGCACGGGACCGAGTCCGGCACCGCCTGGAACGTCAACACCGCCGGCATCACCTCGTACGAGAAGACCGGCGACCACCAGGTGACGCTGCAGTTCTCGAACCCCAGCCCGTGGTTCTTCTTCCTGTTCCGCGACCAGTCGCAGGGGCCGATGGACCACGTCGAGGCGCAGGCGCACGTCGAGTCCGACGACCCCTGGGCCACGCGCTGGCTGGCCAAGAACGACGTCGGCTCCGGCGAGTACTACGTCGAGAGCTGGGAGGCCGGCGTGCAGATGGTGCTGCGCGCCAACCCCGACTACTGGGCCGGGCCGGCGTTCTTCGAAGAGATCATCCTGCAGATCGTCCCCAACTCGGCCGATCGCGCGTTGCTGCTGCGCGAGGGAGAGGTGGACATCGCCACCGGGCTCTCCACGGACGAGCTTTCCGCCCTGCGCGACTCCGACGGCGTCAAGGTGCTGTCGATCCCGACGCGCAACCAGATGATCTTCGGCTTCAACGTGCAGCGTGAGCCGTTCGACGACGTGCGCGTCCGCCAGGCGCTGTCCTACGCGGTTCCGTACGATGCGATCGCGCAGGGGATCTTCGGCGGCAACGCCCTGGTGTCGGCGGGTCCGATTCCGGTCGGCGGACAGTTTCACGACGGCAGCCTGTGGCCGTACGGCTTCGACCTGGACAAGGCGTCCGCCCTGCTGGCGGAGGCCGGCTACGGCGACGGGTTCGAGTTCACCCTGGACATCGCCTCGGGCGTCCCCACCACCGAGCAGATCGCGGTCGTCCTGCAGGACGCGTTCAAGGACATCGGCGTCACGATGAACATCAACCTGCAGCCCTCGGCGGTCTTCGCCGAGCAACTCGGCACGCTGGAGCACCACGCGTGGATGCGCGACCTCCTGTGGTACGTGGATGATGCCGGCTACACCGGCGACCTGTTCTTCCGCACCAACGCGGTCGCCAACTGGATGGGCTACGGCGACGAGGAGCTGGACGCCGTCATCGACGAGCTGACCGTGACGCTGGACGCGGGCCGCAAGGCCGAGCTGTCGACGCGCTACCAGGAGATCCTGATCGAGGCCGCTCCGGCGCTCTACATCTCGGAGATGCCGTTCGAGATCGCGATGCGCGACGACATTCACGGCTACGTGCAGTTGCCCGACAACCTGATGTGGTACTGGCCGCTGTACCGCGGCGACGGCTGATCCCGGCGCCGTCTTGTTCCGTCTGCGGGGTGCGGGTGCTCGGCGCCGGCACCCCGCTTCGCGTTCGGCGCCTTTCGGTGACCGCGCCGTGACCCGTGCTTGAGTCCGCGCGCGAGTGGGCGCTGTTCCTGCTCAAGCGGATCGGCATCCTGGCCATATCGCTGCTGGGCGTGTCGATGATCACCTTCGCGGTCACGCACGCCATCGGCAACCCGGTCTACCTGCTGGTCGGCCCCAAGCACAACCAGGAGATGCTCGACAACATGACGCGCGAGCTGGGACTGGACCGCCCGCTGTACGAGCGCTACGTGAACTACCTGGGCAACCTGGCTCGCGGCAACCTCGGCGTCTCCCGCTACTCCTACAACCCGGTGCTCACCGACATCCGCGCTCGCCTGCCGGCCACCCTGGAGCTGTCCACCTGCGCGCTGCTGCTGGGGGTGCTGTGGGCGGTGCCGGCGGGGGTGGTCGCCGGCATCCGCCGCCGCGGCGTGTTCGCCCGGCTGGCGGACGTGGCCGCGCGCGGCGGCGTCTCCATGCCGGGATTCTGGCTGGGGCTGCTGCTGATCTTCGTGTTCTTCGCGGAGCTGGGCTGGCTGCCCGCGCCGCTCGGCCGCCTGGACCGGGACTTCACCCGGCCGCCGTACGTCACCGGGTGGTACACCATCGACGCCCTGCTGGCCGGCGATACGGGAGCGTTCCTGTCGAGCGTCCGCCACCTGATCCTGCCGGCGGTGACGCTCGCGTTCACCACGAGCCCCAGCACCCTGCAGATCACGCGCAACAAGATGCGGGAGGTGATGCAGAGCGACTACATCCGCACCGCCAGGGCGTTCGGCATGCCGGCCTCGACCGTCCGCCGCTACGCGCTGCGCAACATCCTGGGACCGGTCATCACCATGATCGCCATGACCTACGGCTACCTGCTGAGCGGCACCGTGCTGGTCGAGGTGGTGTTCACCTGGCCGGGGCTGGGGCTGTACGCGGTCGACGCCATGAACCACTCCGACTACGAGCCGATCATGGGGGTCGTGCTGCTGACGGCCGCCTTCTACCTGTCCATCTACCTCGCCGCGGACGTCGTGAACGCCATGCTCGATCCGCGCGTGCGCAGCCGGGACTGAGCGTGGCTTCCGCCGACACCGTGCCCGCCGCGGGGACCTTGAACGACACGCCGCGGGCGGGCTTCTACCGGCGGCTGGAGAACGCCAATGGCGCGGCGCGGGTGCGGATCAACCTCGCCCTGCTGTCGCTGCTGATCGTGCTGGGGCTGATCGCGCCGCTGCTGCCGCTGCAGGACCCCGTCGATCCCGACCCGCTCTCGCGGTTCGCGCCGCCGTCGCGGGAGCACTGGTTCGGCACCGATACGAACGGCATGGACGTATTCTCGCGGACCATCCACGCGATTCGTGTGGACTTCGCGCTGGCGCTGAGCTCGGTGCTCATCGGCATCCTGGTCGGCGTGCCGGTCGGTGCGCTGGCCGGCTACTTCGGGGGGCGGTTCGACACCGTGGTGACCCGCGTCACGGAGGTGTTTCAGGGCTTTCCGCAGATCCTGTTCGGCATGGCGGTGCTGGCGGCCGCCGGCAACACGCTGGTCAACCTGGTGCTGATCATCGCGTTCTACAACGTGCCCGTGTACAGCAAGATGGTGCGCAGCGCGGCCGTGCCGCTGCGCGAGGCGGACTTCGTGCTGGCGGCGCGGGTGTTCGGCAACTCGCCGCTGTCGGTGGTGTTCCGGCACGTCATACCCAACACGCTGGTGCCGGTGTTCTCACAGCTTCCGCTGAGCTGCGCCTACGCGGTGCAGATGATCGCAGGCTTGAGCTTCATCGGGCTGGGCGTCTCCATCCCGACGCCGGAGTGGGGCTCGATGATCCAGTTGGGCGCCAACCAGCTCGTGTTCGGCAAGTGGTGGGCGTCGGTCTTTCCCGGCCTGGCGCTGTTCGGATCGGTCTGGGTGTTGAACAACGTCAGCGACCTGCTCGGCTCGCTGGTCGTCCGGCGGGCGTAGCGTCGTGGCGCTGCTCTCGATCCGCGACTTGGCCGTGGAATTCCTGGTCGACCGCGAGACCATTCACGCCCTGCGCGGCGTGACCATGGGCCTCGAAGAGGGTTCGCGCACGGCGGTCGTCGGCGAGAGCGGTTCGGGCAAGACCGTGACCGCCCTCAGCGTGCTGCGGCTGCTGCCTCCCACCGCGCGGGTCACCTCCGGGGGGATTCAATTCGGCGGCCAGGATCTCATGGCGCTGGACGATGCTCATCTGGGCGAGATCCGCGGCTCGCAGGTGGCGATGATCTTCCAGCACGCCTCCGCGGCTCTCAACCCGCTGTGGCCGGTCGGGCGCCAGATCGCGGACGTCTACCGCCGTCATCGGGGAGGGACGCGGCGCCAGGCATGGCAGCAGGCGGTCGAGGTGCTGGCCGCCACCGGCATTCCCGACGCGGCCGCGCGTGCGCGGGACTTTCCGCACCAGTTCTCGGGCGGCATGGCGCAGCGGGTGATGATCGCGATGGCGCTGGTCTGCTCGCCGAAGCTGCTGATCGCCGACGAGCCCACCACCGGGCTCGACCTGACCATCCAGGTGCAGGTGCTCGATCTGATAGCCGAGGTGGTGGAGCGGCTGGATGCGACGCTGATGCTCATCTCGCACGACCTGGCGGTCGTCGGAGCGCTCTGCGAACACGTGGTGGTGATGTACGCGGGCGAGGTGATGGAGAGCGGCACGACCGCGCAGGTGCTCGAAGCGTCGGGCAATCCGTACACGGAAGGATTGCTGGCGTGCTTCGCCGAGGCAGAGGGCGGAGACATGCCGTCCATCCCGGGGCGTGCCCCCGACATGCGCCGGCCGATGCCGGGTTGCGGATTCGCCGAGCGCTGCGCGCATGCCGAGGACATCTGCCGCGGAAACCCGGCGCCGGTGGTCGAGGTCGCGGCCGGGCATCTCTCGCGGTGCCACTTCGCCGGGGAGCGGTAGCGCCCCAACCCCGTCGCCTCCGGCTCCGCGTTTGGCCCATCCCTGCCTTCCGCTTCGGAGTCTGTCGGCTTCCCGCTTGAGCGGCAATCCGCCAGACTCCTCGCGGCGTGGACGATCAGCCGCTGCTTCGTGTCGAGCGCTCGGTCAAGCGCTACGCGCTGCGCCGGCGCGGCCTGCGCCGCTCGCACGTGGCGGCCCTGGACGGCGTGTCGGTCGCGGTGCGGCGAGGCGAGTGCGTGGGCCTGGTCGGCGAATCGGGCTCCGGCAAGTCGACGCTGGGCCGCTGCGTGCTCAACCTCACGCCGCTGGATGCGGGCCGCATCGTGTTTCAGGGTCGAGAGATCCAGGCGCTGCACGAACGCGACTGGCGACCGTTGCGCCGGCAGTTGCAGATGGTGTTTCAGAACCCGCTGACCTCGTTCAACCCGATGATGACCATCGAGCAGTCGCTGCAGGACGCCCTGCGCCACACCACCAACATGGAGGCCGCGGCGCGGCGCAACCACGCGCGGCTGTTGCTGGAGCAGGTGCAGCTCGATCAGCGGTTCGCGGGGCTCTACCCCTACGAGCTGTCGGGCGGTCAGTTGCAGCGCGCCGCCATCGCGCGCGCACTGGCGCCGGGCCCCGACTTCCTGTTCCTGGACGAGCCGACCGCCGCCCTGGACATGTCGATCAAGGGGCAGATCGTCAATCTGCTCCGCGATCTGCAGCGCCGCCACGAACGGGCGCTCATCTTCGTATCGCACGACCTGCGGGCGGTCCGCTACGTGGCCGACCGCATCTGCGTGATGTATCAGGGGCAGGTCGTCGAGCAGGGCAGCCGCGCGGCGGTGTTCGACCGGCCGAAGCATCCGTACACGCGTGCGCTGCTGGCCGCGACGCTGATCGGGCGCGGTGCACGTGCCGCGTCGACGGCGCCGGGCGGCGACGGCGAGCCCGCGGAGCGGTCACCGGAGGGATGCCGGCTGGTCGGCCGTTGCCCGTTCGCCCAGGAACGCTGCCGGCGGGAGCCGCAGGAGTTGCGCCCGATCGCGCCGGGCCACGAGGTTCGCTGCTGGCGCTCGGAGGAGCTCCCCCCGGCCGGGTGAGCTGCGGTGTGGATATGACCCTTGCGCGCTGCGTCGCGGGAGCGTTGATACGGGACGGCAAGGTGTTGCTCGTAAGGAGGTCGCCTCGTGTGCGTCACTACCCGGGCGTGTGGCGCTGATGCCGATCTGATGGGAGGGCACGTCGAGGGAGACGAGTCCCTGGAGGACGCGTTGCGCCGTGAGGCGTTCGAAGAGCTGCGGGTAGCAATCGAGTCCTTCCATCCACTTGCGACGATCCATGACCCGGTCGAACCGGCTGAAGTCAACGTCTACGTCGTGTCCCGCTGGAGCGGCGAACCCGTGAACGCCTCTCCCGACGAACACAGCGAGATTCGCTGGTTCTCCGCGGATGAACTGCCTCGTTCGGCTGCGGTGGATGGCTATGGTCATGTCGTTGCGGCATTGACGCAGGCCATGCGCGAATCCGCTGGCTGTGGTCGTCCCGATTGACTTGAAGCACCGCCGCCGGGGTGACCATTGCTGGTGCATGAGCGTAAGGTATGGGTGAGACGGCAATGGCTCTTGCAGACACCGACCTGGAGCGAATCGGCACCTACGTAAAGGGGAACCTCTACGGCTGGTTCGTCGAGGTGGCGCCGCACCTGGTCATCGGACCGCAGATCCTGGAGCGCACCGCGACGATCGAGCAGGAGCTCAAGGATCAGCGGGAGTTGATGGCTGTCCGGTTCGACGCGATGGATCGTCGGTTCGAGGAGACGAACGAACGCTTCGCGGAGCGATTCGATGCGATGGACCGGCGGTTCGAGGACATGGGCAAGAGGTCCGACGAGCGCTTCGCAGAGATGGGCAAGAGGTCGGACGATCGTTTTGCAGCAGTCCATGTCCGATTCGAGGACATGAACAAGCGCTTCGAAGACATGAACAAGCGCTTCGATTCGATGCAGTGGCTGGTCGGCGGGGCGTTCGTCGTGATCGGGGTCCTGATGACCGTCTTCGAGTTCATTACCTGACGGGCGGCCTCACTCCGGGCCGGACGATCAGGGTCTGATTCGGCGTCACGTCGCGCAGCACGGTGCGCGTGCCGTCGGGCCAGTCGACGGTCAGCTCATCGACGCTCGCCGCCGCGCCCAGGCCGAAGTGCGCGGACAGCTCGGAGGCGCCGAAGAAGCCGCCGGCTCCGACCGGTGCGCTTTGCATGCGGCCGCCGGCGACCACCGTCACCACCGCGCCCCAGCCGTGCGGCGCCAGCCCCGAGCCTCGCGGCGGATCCAGGAACACGCGCAGCCAGCCGGCATCCCCGGCGCCGCTCGGGCCGTCCGGGCCGCCCAGGTCGTTGCGGAACAGGGACGGCCGCGCGTCGAAGTTGAAGATGACGATGTCGCGGTCGCCGTCCGCGTCGTAGTCCAGCGTGATCAGCGCGCGGCCCTGCAGGCGGTGGCGCAGCCCCACGGCGGCGGCGTCGACCGGATCGAACGCCGGCACGCCGTCGGCGTCGGGGCCGGTGTTCCGGAACAGGAACGTGGGCTGGTCCTCCCATTCGTAGAGGTCGGCTCCGTTCGGCGTGATCCAGCCGGTGGTGGTGACCAGGTCGCGCAAACCGTCGTGGTCCAGGTCGACCGCCTCCACGCCCCAGCCCCAACCGGCGTCGCGCACCTGCGCGAGGCGGGCCACCTCGTCGAAGCGGTCGCCGCCGGTGTTGAGATAGAGCGCGTTGCCGGTGCCGGGCGTCCGGTCGATCGGCCAGCGCGTGGAGACGCTGGTGACGTACCAGTCCAGGCGGCCGTCGCCGTTCAGGTCCGCCACGGCCGAGCCCATGCCGTTCGCTTCGCGTCCGGTCCGGGAGGAGATGGTGCGGTCGGTGAAGGTGCCGTCGCCCTCGTTGCGGTAGTAGCGGCTCGTGCCGAAGTCGGCGGCCACGATCAGCTCCGGGTAGCGGTCGCCGTTGAGGTCCACGAACTGCGCGGCGAAGGCCAGCACCAGGTCGTCGGCCACACCGGCGCGGGCGCCCACCTCCGTGAAGCCGCCGTCGCCGTCGTTGCGGAACAGGACGTTGCCGCGGATGCCGGAGGCCCAGTTGCCCACGAACAGGTCCAGGTCGCCGTCCAGGTCGTAGTCCCCGAACGCCGCGGCCATGCCGCCCGCGCCGCGGTCCAGCCGGCCGTCCGGGTCGCGGTACGGCGCGCAGCAGGTGAAGGTGCCGTCGCCGTTGCCGCGGTACAGCAGCAGGTGTCCGGGCGGCGGCAGTCCCGGCTCCTCCGGGCCGGCCGAGGGGATGAACAGGTCCAGCGCGCCGTCGCCGTCGAAGTCGGCGGCTGCCGCACCGTGGGCGCGGTGCACGCGCGCCAGCCCGGCGGGGACGGCCCGATCGATGAACGTGCCGTCGCGCCGGTTGATGAACAGGCGGTCGGGGGCGCCGCCGCCGGTCGCGTAGAACAGGTCCTGGGCGCCGTCGCCGTCGAAGTCGGCGGCCACGCCGCCGGGCGCGTGGGGCGGCGCGGAGAACGCGCCCGGATGCTCCCGGCCCAGGCCGGCCCGCACGCCCACCTCGCTGAACTGCAGCGGCGGCGTGGCGAGCGCGGCCGGCGCGGCCACGAGAACAGCGCACAGCCCGACGACGATCGTGACGCCGATCCAGGGCCGGTGGCGGTGGCGGGAACCTGGTTCGGTCAACTCGGCACCGCCCCCAGCTCCTGCTCCAGGTGGCGCAGCACGGCATCGCCGACCGCCGTGGTGGTGGCGCGTCCCTGCAGGTCCGGCGTATGGGGACCCGCTCCCAGAACCGCCTGCACGGCGCGCTCGATGGCCGCGGCGGGGCGGGGACGCCCCAGCGCGTCCAGCAGCATGGCGGCGGCCCGGCACGCCGCGATCGGGTTGGCGCGGCCGGTGCCGGTCAGATCGGGGGCGCTGCCGTGCACGGGCTCGGCGATCAGAGTGCCTCCGCCGGCGTTCGCCCCGGCCACCAGCCCCAGGCCGCCGACCAGCGCGGCGCCGGCGTCACTGATGATGTCCCCGTACAGGTTGGGGGCCAGGATCACGTCGTACGAGTCCGGCTCACGGATCAGCCGGTAGAGGTGCGAGTCGACGAGCTGTTCGTCGACGGCTATCTCCGGAAACTCGCCCGCCACCGCCAGGGCCGCCTCGCGGAACAGGCCGTCGGTCAGCCGCAGCACGTTGGCCTTGTGCACGATCGTCACCCGCGCCGCCCCGCCCCGCGCCCGCGCGCGATCGGCGGCGTGCCGGAACGCGACTCGGGTGATGCGCTCGGTCGCCCGGCGCGAGATCACCCGCTCGGCAACGGCGACGGTTTCCTGCTGCTCCCAGCGCTCGCGCCCGGCGTAGAGCCCTTCGGTGTTCTCCCGAACGACCAGGATGTCGACTCCGTCGACGCTGCCGGCGACCGGCGCCGACAGCAAAGGCCGAAGGTTGGCGTAGAGGTCGAGCTCCTGCCGCAGGGCAACCACCGGGCTGCGATAGCCGTCGACGCGTTCCAGGGGGGAGCTGACCGCGCCGAGCAGCGCGCCCGCACAGTCGGCCAGAGCGATCCGGGTGGCGTGCGGGAGCGCATCTCCATGCCGCTCGAACGCCGACCAGCCGACCTCCAGCTCGACCAGGTCGATCCCGCCGGCGGCCTCCAGGAGACGCGAGGCCTGGGCGGTCACCTCCGGCCCGATCCCGTCGCCGGGCAGCAGCGCCACCCGCGCGGGCCCGCGGTCGCTCATCGGGCGAGCCGGGCGCGCACGAACGGAATGAGGCCGCCGACGTCCAGGATCCGCTGCACGCCCTCGCTGAATGGGGGGAACCGGTAGCACGAGGCCCCGCTGCGGACAATCGACTTCTCGACCAGCACCTCCGCGCTGTCGCCGCCAGCGATCGCGGCCACCGCCTCCGGGCAGACGACGGCGGGCAACCCGTTGTTGATGCAGTTGCGGTAGAAGATCCGCGCAAAGCTCACGGCCACCACCGCGGCGATGCCGTTGGCGACCAGGCAGGTGACCGCCTGCTCGCGGCTGGAGCCGCAGCCGAAGTTCCTTCCGGCGAAGATCACGTCGCCGGGACGGACCTCTCGCGCGAAGTCCGGGTCGAGATCCTCCAGGGCGTGAGCCTTGATCTCCTCGACCAACCTGAGCGTGTACGTGTACTTCCCCGGGAAGATGACGTCCGTGTTGACGTCATCGCCGTACTTCCAGACCCGGCCCGCCGCCACGTCAGTCGGCGGCGCCCACCGCTTCGGGCGCGCAGATCCTGCCGGCCACGGCGCTGGCGGCGACCACGGCCGGCGAGCCCAGGTAGATCTCCGCCTCCGGGGTGCCCATCCTTCCCCGGAAATTCCTGTTGCCGCTTGAGATACACACCTCGCCGGGGGCCAGGACGCCGAGGTGGTTGCCCATGCACGGCCCACAGCCCGGCGTCCCGAAGACGGCGCCTGCGGCCATCAGCTCCGAGGCCAGGCCGGTGCGCACGGCCTCCTCCAGCACGCGGCTCGACGCCGGCACGATGAGCAGCCGCGTGCCGTCGGCGATCCTGCGGCCGCGCAGGACGCGGTGCACGGCCTGCAGATCCTCCAGCCTGCCGTTGGTGCACGTGCCGATGAACGCCTGGTCGACCCGGACGGCGCCGAGCTCGTCGACCGCCACCACGTCGTCCACCCGGTGCGGGCGCGCCACCATCGGCCGCAACTCCGACGCGTCGACCGACACGCGCATCGCGTACGGGGCGCCGGGATCGGGATACAGCGCCGTCCGTGCCAGATCCTCCGTGCTCCGGCCGCTCGCCGCCGCCAGGAAGTCGAAGACCAGTCGATCAGGCGGCAGGTACGTACACTTGACGCCCATCTCCGCCATCATGTTGGCAAGGCTCATCCGCGACTCCAGGCTCAACGTGGCGAGTCCGTCGCCGGCGAACTCCACGCTGCGGTAGAGGCCGCCGTCTGCTCCCAGCCGCGACAGCAGGTGCAGGGCGATGTCCTTGCCGGTGACAGAGGGCGGCACCGGGCCGTCGATCGTCACCTGCAGCGACTCCGGCACGCGCAGCCACAGCTCGCCCGTGGCCCACAGGCAGGCCACCTCGCTGCGGCCGACTCCCGCGCCGAAGGCGCCCATCCATCCGAAGTGCGGCGTGTGGCTGTCGGCGCCCAGGATGAGCTGGCCGGGCAATACGATCGCCTCCTCGCTCAGCACCTGGTGGCAGATGCCGCGCCCTACCTCGAAGAAGTGCCGGACGCCCTGCTCGCGGACGAACCGGCGGACCTCCGCGTGATTGCGGGCGTGCGCGGTGCTGGGCGCCGGCACCGCGTGGTCCAGCGTGATCGCCATCCGCTCCGGGATGAGCACGCGCTCCTGGCCGAGCTCCATCCAGATCTTGCGGATGGCGGCCGTGTTGTCGTGGCTCAGCACCACGTCCGGCCGCGTGTCCACGACCTGCCCGACCTCCACGGAGCCGGTGCCGGCGGCGCGCGCGAGCGCCTTCTGCGCGAACGTCTGGGCGGATGCCAGAGCTCCGCTCACGGTTCCCCGCCGTCCGCCACGCCCTGAGCGGCCCGCAGAAGCGCATCGACGTCGTCCAGGCTCAGCGGCTTGTCGTCCGCCATGCGCTTGATCCGCGACGTGAGGCTCCGTATCTGGTCGTCGCCGAGATCGAGCTGTAGCTGCTGCGCCCGGTGCTTGATCGCGTTCCAGCCGGTGAGGCGGTGCGCCACGTGGATGTACCGGTCCATGCCGAAGTCGCCGGGATCGAGGATCTCGTACGTGCTCGGATTGTTGAGCATCGCCTTGGCGTGGATGCCG
Organism: Spirochaetia bacterium; assembly: GCA_964291595.2. Lineage (GTDB taxonomy): Bacteria > Spirochaetota > Spirochaetia > SZUA-6 > Bin103 > CATQHW01. The sequence goes on from OZ219914.1 coordinate 1,258,899, forward strand.
GCCTTGTGCATGAACGCCGCGTAGCCGGTGATGTAGTTGTTGAACGGCACGTCGATGCCGACCAGGTCGGCGACGAGGTTCTCCACGCGCCGGAGCACCGGCAGGCGGTAGCGGGTGCGCACCAGGTCCGCGTCATGGGCGTACATCCGGGCCAGGAACCCGCCGAGCGGCGTGATCCCGTTGCGCTCGCCGATGCCCAGCACGGAGGCGTCGACGTGCGTCGCCCCGGCCGCCAGCGCCGCGTACGCGTTGGCCACCGCGCAGCCGGTGTCGTTGTGGCCGTGGAACTCGATGTTGCAGGTGACGATGCCGCGCAGGGTCCGCACGACCTCGTGCACGCGCAGCGGGTCGGCCACGCCCACCGAGTCGGCGATGCCGACGCGCGACACGCCGACCTTGTCCACCTCGCGATAGATGGTGAGCAGGTCGACCAGGTCGCTGCGGAAGCTGTCCTCGCTGGAGAACCTGACCTCCAGGCCGTGGCCCTTGATGAACTCGATCACCTCGACGGCCGCCTCGATGATCTCGCCGATGTCGCGGCCGTGGGAGAACTGGCGGAGCAGGCTGGAGGTCCCGAACAGGACGTCCAGGCCGTCGACGCCGGTCTCCACGGCGAGACGGGCGTCGTCCATGTGGCAGCGGGTATGGGTGAGCACCTTCGCCTTCAGGCCGAGTCCGGCGATGCGCTCGCAGTCGCGCCGGGAGCCGGGGCTGGCCGCCGGCGAGGTCAGCTCCAGGTACTCGACGCCCAGCTCGTCCAGGAGGGTGGCGATCTCCACCTTGTCGTCCGTCGTGAAGAACGCGTTGGCGAACTGCTCGCCCTCGCGCAGGGTCGACTCGATGATCGCGAAGTTGTCCAGACTCATGGTGTCGGGCGTCCGGCAGCCGGCGGCAACCCATCACGGTGGCACGGGCCGCAGGCCCCCGTTACGATGCGTCCGACGATAGCATGCGACGATGATTCGCAGGAGGAGCCGATGGCGACGATCAAAGGGGTGATCACCGATCAGACCAGCGGCCAGCCGGCCGCATGCACGGTCCACGTGCTGTCATCGAACGGGGCGTTCATCCACCCGGACGGGGCGGTCCTCAAGGTGGGACCCGGCACCCCGGCGTTCTACTGCGACGGCAGCTTCGAGGTCACGGTGCCCACCGGCGGCGTGCGGGTGCTGGTCGAGCGAGGCACCGAGTACGTGCCGCTGGAACGCAACCTCACCGTCACCGAGACGCAGACCGTCGACCTGGAGCTGCCGCTGCAGCGGTGGAGCCATCTGACCGAGCAAGGCTGGTATCCCGGCAACACCCACATCCACTACGACGAGAAGGAGCAGCAGCGCGACGACCGCCTGGCGCTGGAGGGTCACGTGCACGACTTCTCGGTCACGGTGGTCAGCGTGCTGCGGCGCTGGGACCTCGACTACGCCAGCAACCACTTTCCGATCGGTGTGATGACCGACCTGAGCACCTCCCATCACGTCGTCGACATCGGCGAGGAGAACCGCCACAACTTCCACGGCGGGGAGATCGGCTACGGCCACGTGATGTTCCTGCGCATCCGCAACCTGGTGGAGCCGGTCAGCCGCGGCATGCTGGTCGACAACCTCGACCCCGACTATCCGCCGATCTGCCACGCCTGCGACGACGCGCGCGACCAGGACGGCATCGTGCTCTGGTGCCACAACGGCCGCGGCCTGGAGGCGCCGGTCGCGGCCGCCCTGGGCAAGCTGGACGGCTTCAACCTGTTCGATCCGTTCTGGATGGACCCCGAGTACGAGATCTGGTACCGGCTGCTCAACTGCGGCATCCCGCTGCCGGCCAGCACCGGCTCGGACTGGTTCGTCTGCTCCAACAACCGCGTCTACGTCGACACGGGCGGGCAGGGATTCGACTACGACCGCTGGATCGACGGGCTGAAGGCCGGGCGCACCTTCATCACCAACGGGCCGGCGCTGTTCCTGCGCGCCGACGGCGCCGCGCCCGGCGACACGCTGGACGTGCAGCGCGATCGGGAGCTGGAAGTGGAGATCGAGCTCAAGAGCCATCACCGGGTGGACCGCATCGAGCTGGTGTGCAACGGCGCGGTGGTCAAGCGCTGGCACCGGCCGGCCGGCGTCGCCGCCGAGACGATCCGCGAGCGGTTCACCCCGCCGGGCGACGGCTGGATCGCGGCGCGCTGCTACAGCCACGTCCGCGACAGCTACGACCAGGAGATCTTCGCCCACACCAGCCCGATCTACCTGCGCTGCGGGAGTCCGAACCCGGCGGCGAAGCCCGACGCCGCCTACTTCATCGACGGCATCGACGTGGCGCTGGACCAGTGGGTAAGCCACAAGCTGCGCTACGGCAGCGATCGTCAGCGCGAGGAAGTGCGCGAGCTGTTCAAGCGCGGCCGCGGGTTCTTCGAGGGAGTGTGACGATGGCGGGAGAGAAGCCGCGCGGGCGGCTGGCGCGGAACTACCGGCTGACCTGGGTCGACGACTCCGGGTTCACGGCGAGCGTGATCAACCCCCCGGTGAGCCCGGCGCGGCTGGCCCACCTGACGGTGGGCGGGCTTGCCGGCACTCCCGTGGACGCGTTCGTGGCCACCGTCGGCCAGTGCGCGGGCTATACGCTGTCCTATCCGACGAAGGTGGAAGGCATGGAGTTTCTGGTCGACCGCCTGAACGCGGGCGCGGCGCTGGGCGGCGGCGTGCAGTGGCGGAGCGCGGAGAACCTGCGCCGGCTGTGGGCCGACGGCCACGACCCCGTGCGCATCGTCATGGACGAGGCGCACCGGCTGGGCATGGACTTCTGGCTGCAGCTCCGCATGAACGACTGGCATCACGTCGACAGCGAGGGCAAGGTCTACCGGCTGATCGGCAGCGACTACTACGAGAGTCACCCCGAGCTGCTGATCGGCGCGGAGGGCGTGGCCGGCTGGCCAGAGTCGCTGCAGGAGTCGCTGGCGTGGTTCCAGGACTTCGCCCACGAGAAGGTGCGCCGCATCCGCCTGGACACCGCCACGGAAGCGATCGAGCGCTACGACACCGAGGGCTGGGAGTACGACTTCATGCGCTGTCCCGGCCTGTTCAAGTACGGCACGGAGCGGGACAACGCCCACCTGATCACGGAGCTGATCCGCGACACGCGGCGGATGCTGGACGAGGTCGGCCGCGCGCGCGGCAAGACGCTGGGCCTGTCGGTGCGGGTGCCCAACACGATCGCCGGCGCCACCATGCTCGGCCTGGACGTCCAGGAGTGGATCGCCGACCACCTGGTCGACATCGTCGTGCCGTCGACCTTCTTCGCCCAGGACACGGAGGAGGACATGCGCGAGTGGGTGAAGCTGGCGGCCGGCACGCCGGTGCTGATCCATCCCACGATCGAGGAGGGCTTCATCACCGGCAATCGCACCGGCTACGGCATCCCCTATTACCAGATCAAGTCCGACCCGATGCAGGCGATGACCGTGGAGATGATCCGGGGACTTGCGGCCCGCCACCACGCCGCCGGCGTGGACGGCCTGTACCTGTTCAACTTTCAGGGTACCTGGACGACCTACGGGTACGACAACAGCCCGGCCCTCGACGACATGGCCTCGCCGCTGCGGCTGCGCTTCAAGGACAAGCGCTACGTGGTGATGCGCCGCAACGGCTCGTTCCCGAACTGCTTCCCGCAGGAGCGGCAGATCCCGGCCGAACTGGGGCCGGAACCGACCGAGATCGACATCGAGGTGGCGGACGATTTCGCCGCCGCCGGCGCTCGGCTGCGCTCCGTGCACCTGAAGCTGCTGCTGGTCGAGCCGTGCCACGAGGACCGGCTGGAGGTGCGCCTGAACGGCGGCGAGCCGCTGCCGGTCGCCAACCCGATGGCGGCCGGCCGGGCCGCGGCTTTCGAGCGCGCGTGGGCCGTGTTCGACCTCACGGCGGCCCCGCCTCGCGTCGGCGTCAACCGGATCAGCGTGCGGGTGGACCGCCACCCGCGCCTGGCCAAGGAGCTGCCGCTGGTGCTTAGCGACGTGGAGATCGACGTCTCCTACCGCTACCCGAACGGCCCCTGGATCCCGCCCCCCGGCTTCAAACCGCGCACGTAGGAGTACGGGTGGTGAGCCACCTGACGCCCCCAACCCTCACGGGCCGGCCCCGGAGCTGGGCGCCGAACTCGGTGAGGAGGGTTCGATGAGTCTTCGGATTCTATGGCCGCCTGGCTCGATGACGACGAAGGCCTGTGACAACGTCGCCTCGACATAGGTGCCCAATACGTCGTCGAGCTCGCCATGCACCGAGGCTTGCGTCGAGGGTGACATCCGTAGATAGAGGACCCCTGCCGCCAGCCGGGTCAGGAATACGATGCGACCAAAATCCCTGTCCCGGGTAACGAACAGCCTGCCCTGATCCCGAGCGGCTTCAAGTAACTTCTCGTCCTCAGCTCTCGACAAACCGAGTTGGGCGGCGCGGACCACGTCATGCCCCCGGTCGGCCAAGTGCCGGGCCGTGGCCGCATACACGTCCTGGTCGAGCAGGAACCGCATTCAGGCCGGCGACGCCCGTACACAAATGTCCTCGGCTCCCACCAAGGCGATGGCATACCGCATGCACGCATGGATGTCCGCGACGGTCAGGTCAGGGTAGTAGTCGCGGATGATTCGACTGAACGGGAGGTCTGCATCGACCAATTCCAGGACATCCTGCACCGTGATACGCGTCCCGGCGACGCACGGTTTTCCGAAGTGCACCTTGCAGTCGACAGCGATCCTTTCCATCTTGACGCTCCCTCGCAACAGCCTTCAGGCGACTCGCGGTCGATCGCCCACCCGACGCAGGACCTGTAAGGTATCATGAGCGACTCGTCGAGCGGTCAAACGCTTGTACCGACCGCACTACGCCTCGCCTAGCAACTCCCGCTCGCCCTTCAGGTTCAGCTCGTCGGCGAAGTGGCAGGCGGACAGGTGTCCGTCGCCGCCGACCGGCGCGAGCGGCGGAAGCTCCCGCTCGCAGATCGGCTGGCGGTACGGGCAGCGCGTATGGAACGGGCAGCCGCTCGGCACCTTCGCGACCTCGGGTATCTCGCCTTCCAGGATGATGCGCTCCAGCGGGCGGTGCGGATTGGGCTGCGGGATGCCGGAGAAGAGCGCCTCCGTGTAGGGGTGCTTGGGGCGCAGGAAGATCTCGCGGCGCTCGCCCACCTCCACGAAGTGGCCGAGGTACATCACCGCGACGCGGTCGGTCATGTGCCGGATCACGCTGAGGTCGTGCGTGACGAACAGCACGGTGAGGTGCAGATCGCGTTGCAGGTCCAGGAGCAGGTTGAGGATCTGCGCCTGCACGGAGACGTCCAGCGCGGAGGTCGGCTCGTCGGCCAGCAGCAGTTGCGGATCGAGCGCCAGCGCGCGCGCCACGCCGATGCGCTGCCGCTGGCCGCCGGAGAAGGCGTACGGGTAGCGGTTGAGCTGCTCGGGCTGCAGTCCCACTATGCGCATGAGCCGCTTCACCGCGTCGTCGAGCTCGCCGCCTTTCACGCCGTCGTTCACCATCAGCGGCTCGCCGATGATCCGCCGCACGGTCATGCGCGGATTGAGGGACGACTCCGGGTCCTGGAAGACCACGCGGATCCTGCGCCGCACGGCCTTGAGGGCATCGCGGTCGGCCGTCACCACGTCGATCGGCTCGGCGTCGTGCGGACGGAACACGATGTGGCCGTCGGTGGGCTCCACGGCACGAACCAGCAGCCGGAGCACCGTGGTCTTGCCGGACCCGCTCTCGCCGACCAGGCCCAGCGTCTCGCCGCGCTGAACCTGGAAGCTCACGTCGTCCACCGCGCGGATCCAGCCCACGGTGTGCTTGAGGATCCCGCGCTTGATCGGAAAGTATTTCTTCAGGCCGCGGACCGTGAGCACGTCCGGGACTTCGGCGGATCCGTTGGGCTCAGCCAGGGGTCGCCTCCCCGGCGAGCTCCGCTTCCGGGACGGGGGGCTCGACCACCTCGTTTCCCTCGTAGAGGAAGCAGCGCACCGTGTGGCCGCTGTCGGTGCGGTACAGCGGCGGGAGCTGCGCGTCGCAGGTGCCGGCGATGAACTCCGCGCAGCGGTTGCTGAACGGACACCCGCGCGGCCGGCTGTACGGGTCCGGGACCGTTCCCTCGATCGCCTCCAGGCGGCTCTTGGGCTCGACGCCGATACCGGGGATGGAGGCGAGCAGCGCCCGCGTGTAGGGATGCTTGGGCTCGTCGAAGATGGCCACGACCTCGCCCTGCTCGACGACCGTGCCCAGGTACATCACCACCACCTCGTCCGCGAGCTCGGCGATGACGCCCATGTTGTGGGTGATGAAGATCATCGACATGCGGTTGGCGTCGTGCAGCGTGCGCAGCAGGTCGAGCACCTTGGCCTGGATGGTGACGTCGATCGCCGTGGTCGGCTCGTCCGCCATCAGCAGGCGCGGGTTCCCGGCCAGCGCCATGGCGACCAGCACGCGCTGCCGCATGCCGCCGGAGAGCTCGAAGATGTAGGAGTCGATCAGGGTGCGCGGGGAGGGGATGCCGACCTCCGCCAGCAGGTCCACGCAGCGGTCGCGTCCGGCCTCCTTGGTGAGGTCCTCGTCGTACAGGCAGAGCGCCTCGACGATCTGGCTGCCGACCGTGTGCACGGGGCTGAGCGCGCTCATCGGCTCCTGGAAGATCATGGCGATCTCCCGTCCGCGAATCGACCGGAATTCCTCGCTCTGCGGGTCGAGCTGAGCCAGGTCCATGACGCCCGCGGCGTCGCTGGCAGCGGTGGTGGACGCGCCGTGAAAGCGGATGCTGCCTGAGACGATGCGTCCCGGCGGCGGGATGATGCCGAGGATGGAGCGCGCCGCGACCGACTTTCCGCAGCCGCTCTCGCCGACGATGCCGACGATGCGCTGCTCGGGCACCTGGAACGACAGGCCGTCCACGGCGCGGACCACGCCCAGGTTGGTGAAGAAGTAGGTGCGCAGCCCGGAGACCTCCAGGAGAGGCTTCCCCGCCGAACCGGCACCCCGCGCTCCGGAATCGCTCATGCGTCCGATTCGCGATGATAGCGGATGTCCGCCTCTACCTTCTCCACGACGATGCCGTTTCCGTACACGGCGGGACCGTAGGGAGCGCGCTCGCCCGAGGCGATGGAGACGCGGTTCTCGCCGACGATCAGGTCGGCTGCCGGCAGCTCGAAGGTGACCTCCAGGAGCTGCTGCTCGGGATCCTCGACGTAGGAGGGGATGCTGCCGGCATGCGGTTGCGGCCCGCCGCCGTAGATCTGCGCGTCCTTGACCGTGGCGTCACGGCCCAGCTCGCGCAGGCGCCGGCCTCCCAGCCACACGTCGATCCGGTCCTGCGGATCGGCGGCCCAGAGGATCACGCGCAGGCGCGCGCCGGCGACCGTGTCGGCCTGGACGTCGCGCCAGACGTAGAGCGGCACGTGCACGGGCTGCCCGTGGTTGGGGAGCTCCGCCGGCAGCGGCCGCTCGTGGTTGCAGCAGTAGAAGCAGCCCTCGTCGGTCCAGGGGAAGCCGCCGCGGCGCTCGACTATGTAGGTGGCGTCGCGGCCGGCCATGGCGGCCGGCTCGCCGATCAGGAACATCGCCTCGGTGTGCTGGCCGTAGGTGCCGGCCATCACGTCGCCCTGGGAGCCCAGCCGGGTGTAGTGCTCCTCGGGCGCCGTGGGCCAATTGAAGACGTTCACGAAGTCCACGCCCTGCGCCCAGAAGTTGGAGAAGGCGCCCAGGAAGATCTCCAGGGACGGGCTGCAGTAGCCGTCCGTGGAGTGGTGGGCGTCGTGCGTGGCGGCGATCCGGATCGGGGTGCCGGCGGCGATGCTGCGGAAGCCCGCGACGTCGATGGTGAGCGTGCGCGCGCCGATCACGAAGATGTCGACCAGCAGCTCGCGCGCCCAGGTGGCGACGTCCAGGCCGTCGATCGCGCAGCCGGCTACCGTCTCCGGCACCTTGACGGCCAGCAGGATCGGCCTGCCGGACCGCTCCTCCATCTCCAGCGTCATCTCCCGCACGCCGCGTATGTAGGCGGTGGCGTCCTCGCGGTGCTGCCACTGGCGGCCGATCGGCAAGGTGGGCTGATGGCGGGAAAAGTCGAGCTGCAGGCCGTCGAAGGCGTAGCGGGCCAGCAGCTCGCGGAGCACCTCTACCTTGTGCTCGCGCAGGCCGGGCGAGGACAGGTCGTACAGCCCGTTCCACCACCAGCAGCGCTGCACCCAGTCGGGATGCTCCTCCTTCAGCCAGTTCCGTCGCGCCGGGTCGGTGAGCGGCTGGCCAAGCGCCGGCTGCGCCGGGTCGACGGGCGCCACGCGGCTGTTCCAGAACACCTCCAGCCCGCGTCGGCGGGTCTCCTCGACCAGGGTGCCGACGAAGTCCACCCCCTGCTCCCGCCACCGGTTGAGGCCCGGATCGTCGAGCAGCGGCAGCTTGTCGTTCTCGTAGAGCGCGTAGGCGTCCTCGCCGTCGCCGATGTCCCAGATGAAGCCGTCGATCTGGCTGCCTTCCAGGTCGGCGTGGTGAAAGCGCAGGTCCACGTACTCCTGCATCGGGATGCCCAGCAGGTCGATCGGGGTCATCCCGTCCATCTGGTCGAGGATGCGCCGCCGCCGCCCGACCGCGGCCAGGTGCGCGTCGCTCAGTTCGATCATGGGGGCCCAGCGTATGGGATCGGCGATCGATCGCAAAGGCGCCCCGAACGGCCCCGAACGCTGCCTCCACCCATGCTACGGAGCAGCGCGGGCTATAGTGAGCTGACGATGCCACCGACGCGTAGTTCGGTCGTGCGCAAGTTCAATACGGAAGGCCCCGTCCGCGCGGACCGGCACTATCACATTCCGCCGCTGACGCGGATCGATCTCGACGACGTGCTCGGCCTCATCGGCGATGAGAAGTACTTCGTGCTGCACGCGCCGCGGCAGACCGGCAAGACGTCGGCGCTGCTGGCGCTGCGCGACCTGCTGAACGGCGGCGACGACTACCGCTGCGTGTATGCCAACGTCGAAGCCGGCCAGGCGATGCGCGAGAACGTGGCGGAGGGCATGCGCACCGTCCTTGCCCAACTGGCGTTTCGCGCCAGCGTGACGCTGGGCGACGAGACGCTGGAGCGACTCTGGCCTGACCTGCTGGAGCGCGTCGGACCGGGGCAGGCGCTGCACCAGGCGCTGGCGCGCTGGAGCATGGCCGACGCGCGCCCGCTGGTGCTGCTGATCGACGAGATCGACGCGCTGGTCGGCGACACGCTGCTGTCGGTGCTGCGCCAGCTTCGCACCGGCTACGACCAGCGTCCGTCCGCGTTCCCGCACAGCATTGTCCTGTGCGGGGTGCGCGACGTGCGCGACTACCGCATCCACTCCAACGTCGAGAACCGGCTGGTGCTCGGCGGCAGCGCCTTCAACATCAAGTCGGAGTCGCTACGGCTCGGCGACTTCTCCGAGCAGGAGATACGCGCGCTGACCGCGCAGCACACGGCCGAGACCGGGCAGGCGTTCACGGAGGGGGCGCTGGAGTCGATCGGCGCGCGTACCGTCGGCCAGCCGTGGTTGGTGAACGCGCTGTGCTTCGATGCCTGCTTTCGCCACAAGCCGGGCCGCGACCGATCACGGCCGATCACGGCGGACGCCGTCCTGGAGGCGCAGGAGCGGCTGATCCTGCGCCGCGACACGCACGTCGACGACCTGGCGAACAAGCTGCGCGAGGAGCGCGTGCGTCGCGTGATCGAGCCGATCCTGGCCGGCGCCGGCCGGCAGGCGTGGTCGGACGAAGACCTCGCCTACGTCCGCGACCTGGGCCTGGTCACGCAGGACGTGGGCGGCCGGCCGAGCATCGCCAATCCGATCTACGCCGAGGTGGTGCCGCGCCACCTGAACTACGCGGTGCAGGCGGGGCTGCCGCAGGAGATGGCGTGGTACGTGGACGCCGCCGGCGACCTGGACGTGGCGGGGCTGATCGCGGCGTTCCAGACGTTCTTCCGGGAGCACTCCGAGCATTGGGTGCAGCGCTTCGAACGGTACCAGGAGGCCGGGCCGCAGTTGCTGCTGCAGGCGCACCTGCAGCGCATCGTGAACGGCGGCGGGCGGATCGAGCGGGAGTACGCGCTGGGGAGCGGTCGCACGGACCTGCTGATCGTGTGGCCGCAGGGCGGGAGCGAGCGGCGCTGGGTCGTGGAGTGCAAGCTGCGGCACGGGGATCTGGAGCGCACCATCGCGGAGGGACTGGCGCAGACGCGCGCCTACCTGGACCGGTGCGCCGCGGAGGCGGGTCACCTGATCGTATTCGACCGGTCGACGGAGCGGAGCTGGGACGAGAAGATCTTCCGCCGTGAGGCGACCGGCGCGGGCGCTATACGGGTCACCGTCTGGGGCATGTGACGCCGCAGGAACGGTCGCTCCGCAGTCAACGTAGAATGGGAGGACATCATCGTGGTCTGGGCCAGCACACCGCTTGAGCACCGCGTTTCCAAGCACTTCGAGGGCAGGGGCGACGACCGGGTGATCACCGTGGACCGGCGGGGCATCGCGGCGCTGGCCGAGGCGGTCATCGCCAACCTCGCCTGATCTGCGCGCGTGTCGGTCCTGCTCGTAGTCGTGGTTGCCGCCGCCGCGGTCGGCGGCGTCTCGTTCCTGTTGAAGTTCATGCTCACCAGGGGGATCCGTCACGTCGAGAACGTGATCAACACCGCGATCGCCGACACCACCGACATCGTCAACGACCAGGCGCTGCCGGAGCGCTGGCATCGCGAGGTGGCGCGGTCGGTACGGCGCCACCCGGACGCGCGCCGCGGTGAAGCGGCGAAGCGGCTGGTCCTGCAGCGGCTGGACCGGCTGATCGCGCAGGTGGAGCGCGGCACGGTCATGCAGGGGGAGACGCGGGACTTCGCGATGGAGCGGCTGCGCGAGGTCCGCGAGCGCTGGGCGGAGCTCGGCTGGCCGGAGATCGCGGCAGCCGTCGCGCCGCCGTCGTCCGCCGAGCCCGAGGAAGGGAATGGGCCGGAAGGCGAGCCGTAGGTTGGAGAGCGAGGGGTTGAGTCGTTCGAGGTTGCTTGGAGTGACCGGCATGTCGGCCGTGGTCGTGCTCCTTGGAGCGTGTGTAATCGGGGGGAGAAGCAACCCCGCGTCGGATCCGTTTACCCTGAATAGCGCGGCTGTAGCCGACGACATGCTCACGGTCAGCGTGTCGTATGCCGGTGGCTGCCGGGATCACGACTTCCACCTTCACAAGGCCGACAGCTTCATGGAATCGGACCCGGTTCAACTCAGGATTACCCTCATCCATGACGGCAACGGAGACCGCTGTCTGGCATGGATAACCGAGCAGTACTCGTTCGATCTGAGCGACATCAAGGCGCGGTGGCGAGCAGCCTACCGGCAGAAGTCAGGCGTTGTGCAACTGCGGCTCAGGGACGCTGTCGACGACGAAGCGCTCCTCTATCGGTTCTGATCTCTATCGATTCTGATCTACCGAGCACGGATCGACGCGCGTAAGCTCGAGCGCCGGTCTCAACTGACCGGCAATCCCAGCGTCGGAACGTCGGCGGTGGCGCCGTGGGCCGGGAATCTGCCTATGCGGGTGCCCTCATAGCCGATCTCCAGCTCCGCGTCCTCGACGGTCAGCGGCAACTCGTCCGCGGTGCGCTGGTTGCGCCGGCTGGCGCGCACCGTGAAGCGGTTCACCCCCGCGCGTGGCGGCGTCGCGCGCAGATCGTAGATGAACCAGGCCGTCCGCGGGTCCTGCCGTACGCCCGGCTCCATCGGATTGGCCTGCGGCAGCGCCGTGGGGCCGTCCGGGCCTTCCATGCATACCTCCAGCTCGTCCGCGATCGTCGGGTTGGCCACGTGCAGGAGCAGGCGCACCGAGTGGACCACGTCCCCCAATCCTGCCACGTCCTCGACGACGTCGAAGGCCAGCGGCGCCGGATCGCCGGTGATGGTCAGGGGCAGAGTCCGCTCGGTGTCCAGGCAGTTGGGAAACGACGTCGTCGAGCGCATCACCAGGTAGCGCTTGTCCAGGTAGCGCAGCCGCTCGGGATCGGCGATCTCGTCGAGCGCCGGCACCAGGTCCTGGTCATAGGTCGGCAGGGTCCCGAACCAGTTGAACACGTACAGGCCGTCGACGCCCGCGCGGTGGTGGCGCGCTGCCATGCCGCGCACCATGTCGAGCGACATCGGCGTCATCAGCGGCGGGTCGTACCACCAGCGGTTGTGGCCGTCGTTGTGGCCGGCCATGTAGCCCTCCTCGATCGCGGCCAGCAGGTACACGGGCGAGCTCCGGGCCAGCGCCACCCACTCGGCCGCGTCGTGCTCGAAGTCCTGCGGGAAGAACGGCGATGTCACCACGATGTCGACCAGGTGGTCGTCGATCCAGTCCTCGATGTCGATCCCCAGGCGCCGGGTCCCGTCAACGGTGGGGGGCAGGCGCACGGCCAAGCCGATCTCCCGGCCCTTGGTCCGCCCGATCTCGTCCAGGCCGGCGCGCGTCTCGCGCATCATCTGCGTCAGCAGGTGGGCGTTGCGCTGCTCATCCCCGAAGCGGAAGTAGCCGGGGATGCGGATGAAGTCGAAGACGAAGCCGGTGCAGTCGTAGCGCTCGCACACCTCCAGGGCGATGTCGCGCCGCAGGGCGCGCACCTCCTCGTGCGCGAAGTCCTGCATCCAGGTCAGGGCCGACTGGGTCGCCGGGTGGTCCTTCCAGCCGGCGGCGCCCTCCTTGCCGATCAACAGGTCGGTGCGCTCCTCGTAGAAGCGGCTGCCGCCGAGCCGGTAGACCTTTCCGTCTGAGACGTGGTGCCAGTCGTTCATGCTCAGGCGGAACCAGAAGTCGATGCCCAAGCGCTCTGCCTCCTCCACCTGCAGGCCGAGCGGATCATGGCCGGCCGCCCAGGTCCGCTTCAGGTTCTCGGCGTGGCGCCAGTAGCGGACGTCGCCGAGCGTGGCGCCGCGCTCGTAGCGCTCCACCAGGTACTCCATGCGCGTCTTCTGCGAAGGGAACGCGGTGACGTAGCCGGCGTCGGGGCCGATCCCCTCCGTACAGGCATCGACCGGGGTCCCCACGAAATAGCCGAGGTGGCCGGCCCCATGCATCTCCGGCGCCATCGGCGGGTTGTACATGGACTCGTAGGGGTGGTTCTGGTCCCACATGATGCGGTAGCGGCGCGCGAGCCGCCCGGCCGGTTTCTTCATTCGTTCTCCTCCCCTGCGGGCCGTATTGCGGTGCAACCGTAGCCGCACGGCGGCTTGCCGGTCGAGTTGCCCTCATCCGGGGCCTCCTGCATCATCGGCCGTGCTGCCGGCAGACGGAGGTGACACGGCCCATGAAGAGGACGCCCGACGGACTGATTCCGATCGTCGACACCCACCAGCATCTCTGGGACCTGGAGCGGCTGAACCCGCCGTGGCTGAGCCAGACACCGCCCGTGATGCAGCAGAGCTACACCATCGACACCTACCTGCGCGAGGCGCGGGGCACCGGCATCGAGCGGGCGGTCTACATGGAAGTCGACGTGGCCGTTTCCGACCGGCCGCTCGAGCGCGAGCTGGTCGCCGGGCTGTGCCTGCGGCCCGAGGTGCCGACCGCCGCCGCGGTGTTCTCCGGCTCGGTCGACTCCCCCGGTTTCGCGAGCGAGCTGGCGTCCATACGCCAGCAGGAGTCGTGCCGCGGAATCCGTCACCTTCTGCACCCTCCGACCACCGCGCCCGGCACGCTGCTCTCGGACCGGTTCGCCGACGGGTTGGCGCTGCTCGCGGATGCGGGCCTGCTGTTCGACATCTGCATCCGGCCGCGCGAGCTTGGCGATGCCGTGGAGGCCGTACGGCGCTGTCCGCGCAACACCTTCGTCGTCGACCACTGCGGCAACGCGGATCCCCTGGTGGTCGCAGGCAAGACCGGGCCGTCGGACGACGAGGTGTACGGCCACGAGCGGCAGCAGTGGCTGGACGACATCGCCGCGCTGGGCGCCCAGGGCAACGCGATCTGCAAGATCTCCGGCATAGTGGCCCGCGGCGGGCCGGGCTGGACGGCGGAGGACCTGGCGCCGACCGTCGATCACTGCATCGACTGCTTCGGCGAGGACCGCATCGTGTTCGGCAGCGATTGGCCGGTCTGCGTGCCCGCCAGCCCGCTGGCGGGCTGGGTCACCGCGCTGCGGGAGATCGTCAGCCGGCGCCCGGAGCGGCTGCAGCACAAGCTCCTGCACGGGAACGCCGAGCGCATCTACCGCCTGCCGTGATCCGCGGGCGGCCGGGGTGACCGAAGCGGAACGTCACCGGATCCGCGCCGAGTTGCTGGCCGCCGACCCCGGACGCGTCCTGGCCGCGGTCGAGGCCCATGCCGGCGAGGCTGAGCGCACGCTCGCCCGATCCGCGCCCGCCACGCAGGACGCGGTGCTTGCCGCGATCGCCGCGCTGGCCATCGATCTGCGCTCGGCGTGGCTGCTGTGGGCGCGCCATCCGCGAGACGGGATGGGCGAGGCCGCGGCGGCCGCGTCGGACCACCTGTGCCGGCTGCTCGACGGGAACGGACGCTCGGACCTGAAAGACGTGGTGCGCTCGGAAGCCGCGTCGATCCAGGCGAGCAGCCTGGCGCGGCTGGCGCGGATGACCGCTGCGGGGAAGCGCGCCAACCCCTGGGGCAACGACTCGCCGCAGGAGCTCGACTGGGCGCTGCGGCGGGGCGCGGTGTTGGTGACCACCAACCCGATCATGATCGACGCCGCGTGCCGCGCCGCTCCGGAACGGTGGGACCCGATGCGGGACACGATCGTCAAGGACGCCGCGATCGAGCCTGCGCGCCGGCCTGTCGAGCTTGCCTTGCGCGTGGTCGCCGAGGTCGCCCGCGAGCTGCGGACGATCTTCGTCGCGAGCGGCGGCGCGTACGGCTGGGTTACCTATCAGGTCGACCCTCGTGCTGCCGGCGATGCCGCGTCGATGATCGACGAGGCGGCGTACATGCACGACCGCCTGTCGGCCGAGCTCGGCGCCACGCCCAACGTGCGCTTCAAGCTGCCGGGGACCGAGGCGAGTCTGGATGCCTGCGCCGTTCTGGCCGCACGGGAGATCGGCCTGGTGATCACCGCGAGCTGCGCGGTCGCGCAGCACCTGGCGTTCGCGGAAGCGCTGGAGCGGAGCGCACCGGCGGCGGGCGCGGGGCCGGCGGGGCTGCTGGTGATGATGAACGGCCGGCTCGACGAGACGGTCGCCGCCGAGCTTGAAGCGGCGGGGGACCCTGACCCGGAGTCAGTCGCGTGTTGCGCGAGCGCAGCGATCACGCGCCGGTCGTACGCGCTGCTCCGTGAGCGCGGCTGTCGCCGCTCCGCGTTGCTGGTCGCATCCATGCGCGGGCCGTGGAACATCGACACCGCGATCACCGCCGGCCCGGAGCCGGTGTGCTTCTCCTGCTTCCCGGACCGGGCGCGCGCCTATGACGCGGAGCCCCGACCGCTCCTCCCCGGCATCGACGATCGGGTCGGCAGCGACGTCCTGGACCGGCTGGCGCGCAGCCGCAGCTTCCGGCTGGCGTTCGAGCCGGACGCGATGCAGCCGGCACGGTTCGCCGAGCATCCGACGATCGCCGCCACCCTGGTATCGTTCGCCGCGGCCCGTGATGCGCTCGATCGCTACACGATGAGCCCGCCGCGGGTTTGACCGCGGCGCGACCGCCGACCATCATCCGCTCTGAACATGGGGTCCTACATCATCCGCCGCCTGTTGATCATGGTTCCGACGGTGGCGCTGATCGCGGTGCTCACCTTCATCGTGGTGGAGCTTCCGCCTGGAGACTACGCCAGCCGGGTGGCCGAGGCGATGGAGCAGCGCGGGGAAAACGTCGACATGGAGTACATCCAGGCGATCCGTGAGCTGTATCGGCTGGACGACCCCACGTTCGTGCGGTTCTTCACCTGGCTGGGCGGCTTCATGACCGGCGACATGGGCTACTCGATCGAATACCGCATGCCGGTGAGGAACGTGTTCCGGGACCGCTTTCCCATCACGATCCTGCTGTCGATCGCATCGATGCTGTTCACCTGGGCGGTGGCGTTCCCGATCGGCCTCTATTCGGCGGTGCGCCAATACTCGTTCGGCGACTACTTCTGGAGCGTGGTCGGCTTCATCGGGCTGTCGATCCCCAACTTCCTGCTGGCGCTGGTGTTGATGTTCTACTCGGCAAAGTACTTCGGCGGCGCCATCGGCGGCCTGTTCTCGAAGGAGTTCCAGGATGCCGCCTGGAGCATCCCGAAGGTCGTGAACATGATGCAGAACCTGGCGATCCCCGTGATCGTCATCGGCACGGCCAGCACCGCGGGGCTGATCCGTATCCTGCGCGCCAACCTGCTGGACGAGCTGAAGCGGCCCTACGTCGAGCTGGCGCGCGCCAAGGGGCTGACCGAGCGGCGCCTGATCGTCAAGTACCCGCTGCGCATCGCCATCAACCCGTTCCTGTCGGGCGCCGGCAGCATCCTGCCGGGGCTGATCTCGGGCGCCGTGATCACGGAGATCGTGCTCGACCTGCCGGCCATGGGGCCGGTCTTCCTGCGCGCGATCCGCGCGGAGGACATGCAGTTGGTCTCAAGCTACATGCTGATCCTCGGGATCCTCACCGTCATCGGCACGCTGCTCTCGGACCTGTTGCTTGCGGTGGCCGACCCGCGGATTCGCTATGAGTAGCGCCCCGGCCGACGCTCTGGCGCCCGTCGCGCCCGAGCGCCAGGTCTACGACGCCAGCCAGTGGAAGCTGATGCGGATCGCCTTCTTCAAGCACCGGCTGGCGGTGGCCGGGGCGGTGATCGTGGCCCTGGGGTATTTCACTCTGGCTTTTGCCGAGTTCCTGGCTCCCTATGACCCGACGCGCGGCGCCTACGTGTCGCCGATGCAATCCAACCAGCTCATTCCGCCCAGGCTGCCGCGCATCCTCAGCCCGGAAGGCGTGCTCACGTGGCCGTACGTGCATCCGCTCGTGGAGGCGCGCGATCCGGTGACCCTGCGCGTCACCTACGAGGAGGATCGCAGCGTCAGCTATCCGATCCGCCTGTTCGTCAATGGCGAGCCTTACAAGATGTGGGGGCTGTTCTGGTCCGACGTGCACCTGTGGGGGGTGGACGGCGACACGCGCCTGAACCTGCTGGGCACCGACCAGAAGGCGCGGGACGTGTTCTCGCGGGTGCTGTGGGGTACGCGCATCTCGCTCAGCATCGGGCTGCTGGGGGTGCTGGTCACCTTCTTCCTGGCGATCATCCTGGGCACCGTGTCCGGGTACTACTCGGGAGCGGTCGACACGCTGATCCAGCGCGTGATCGAGGTGATCGTCAGCGTGCCGACGCTGCCGCTGTGGATGGTGCTGACCGTGGCCATCCCGCTGAACTGGCCCCTGGAGCGGGTGTTCTTCGCCATCACCCTGATCCTGGCGCTGCTCTCCTGGCCGGGGCTGGCGCGGACGGTGCGCGGCAAGGTGCTGGCGCTGCGGGAGGCCGACTACGCGATCGCCGCCCAGCTCGACAACGGTTCCACCAGCCGGGTGATGTTCGCGCACGTGATTCCCGGGGTGATGAGCCACCTGATCGCGTCGCTCACCCTGTCGATCCCCGGCATGATCCTGGGCGAGACCGCCCTGAGCTTCCTGGGGCTGGGACTCCACGAGCCGGTGATAAGCTGGGGAGTGATGCTGCAGGACGCACAGCAGCTCCGCACCATCCTGTTCGCTCCCTGGCTGCTGTGGCCGGTGGCGGCCGTGGTGTTCTTCATCCTGGCTTTCAACTTCATGGGTGACGGCCTGCGCGACGCCGCCGATCCCTACAAGTCGTAGGGTCCGAGCTTGCGCGCCGAACCGCGCGGCGCGTACCATCCCGCATCCACATCAACCGACAAGGAAGGACCGAATGACGAAAAGGATCGCTCGCTACGGCCTGCTGGTGCTGCTTGTCTGCGCCGGCGCCACCGTGGCCATGGCCGACATGATCGCCGACAACCACGGCAAGAACGCCTGGAATCTCTCCGAGTGGCAGCAGGTCACCGGGCAGACGCTGACCCTCACGCAGTCGCCGATGCTGGATGCCATGGGCCTGCCGCCGCTGGAGCAGCGGCTCCCCGACGACCCGCTGGTCCTGCTTCCCACCAGCCAGGTGAAGAAGATCGGCACCTACCAGGATCTCGCCAGAATTCAGGGGAACGGACCGGAGGCGGTCGCCAGCAACACCACGCGGGTCATGTGCCGCTCCGCCGAGTACGGCGGCCAGGTCAACCGGTTCCTGCGCACGTGCCAGGACATGGTGGCGTCGAACGACAACCGCACCTGGACCATGACGCTGCGCAAGGGCGCCAAGTTCTCCGACGGCAGTCCAATGACCACCGAGGACGTCTCCTTCTTCGTGGAGGACATCGCGCAGTACGAGCCGTTCGGCACGGCGATCACCGGCGGCTCACGCCTCGTCGCCGATGCGGAGTTCGAGGTCATCGACGACTACACGTTCAGCCTCACGTGGCCGCAGCCCAACATCGGCCAGACGGGCCGTCTGGGCGAGTGGTACTACGTCTGGTTCCACAAGGGGTACCTGAGCCAGTTCCATCCCAAGTACGCGGGGCAGGACAAGGTCGATGAGATGGCCAAGGAGGCCGGTTTCGCCAGCGCCGCCGAGTTCTTCAAGGACAAGGCCGACGAGGGACAGGGTTTCCCGCGCGCGAATCCGGATCTTCCGACCATGGCGCCGTGGGTGCTCAAGGTCGGCGCCCCGGCCACGACCTACGTGTTCGAGCGCAACCCCTACTACCTGGCCGTCGACGCGATCGGCCAGCAGCTCCCGTATTTCGACGAGGTGCGCCAGGACTCGACCACGGACCCGACGGTCCTCAAGCTGCGCGCGCTGAACGGCGAGTACGACTGGATGTTCACCCTGGGGCTGGACATCTTCCCGGCCGCCAAGACCACCGAGGCTACCGAGCAGACCATCCGCGCCGTGCGCTGGGGCGGAGTCCATCTGGTCGGCGGCGCACAGCTCCTGGAGTTCAACCAGACCACCAACGACCCGGACATGCGTGAGCTGGTCTCGAACCGCGACTTCCGTTGCGGCATCTCGCACGCGATCTACCGCGAGGCGATCGCCACGCTGATCTTCTACGGGGCGGTGTCGTACGGCCCGCTGGCCTACTCGGAGCGGAGCCCGTTCTACAACGAGCGCGCCTCTACCGTCTGCGGCGACTACGACCTGGACATGGCCAACAGCCTGCTGGACGCAGCCGGCCTGAACGAGCGCGACGACGAAGGCAACCGGCTGTGGAAGGGCAAGCCGTTCGAGTTCACGGCGACCATCCGCATCCAGTACAACAGCGCCGAGGTGGCCGACGTGGTCAAGCAGAACCTCAGCGACGTGGGCGTCAACATGAACATCCGCTCGACCGACGGCTGGGGCGGACTGCAGTCGGTGCGCAACTCGGGCGAGATGCAGGCGTACATCGGCCCGGCATGGAGCACCTACGCGACCGACGTGCTGGAGACCGCCAGCTTCGGAGCGCCCTACACCAACCACGCCTATTTCGCGCCGAAGTGGTCGCAGTGGGTGGCCACCGACGGGGAGGAGGGCGAGGAGCCGCCGGCCGTGGTCCAGGAAGGCATCGCGCTTCGCCAGATGCTGGCGACCCAGTCCGACCTGGATGACCAGATCGCGACCATGAAGAAGATCACCGACCTGCATGCCGACAACGTCTGGGCGATCGGCATCGTCGGCGGGATCAACACGGTCATCACGTCGTACGACATGGCCAACGTGCCCGAGGACGACCCCGAGAACTGCATGCACTGCGGCGACACCGGCCGCCCGGAGGTCTGGTTCCGCGACGAGTAAGCGATCGTGGCGGGCACACGATCCCGCCCGATACGCCTGACGGCGCCAGGGCCGACTCGTACGAGTTGGCTCTGGCGCCTTTTCATGGAGCGCCGGAAGTCGACTTCGGCGCGGATCGCACCGCCGTCCGAGTTGCGCGCCGCGGGCACCGCCCATAGACTGCAGCATGCAATCTCCGTACCAAAGGAAGGACCGATGACGAGACAAATCGTTCGTTACGGCCTGCTGGCGTTGCTCGTCTTCGCCGGCGCCGCCATCGTGCTGGCCGAGGGCTCAGGTGAAGAAGCTATGGCCGACGCCGGAGGCGCGGTCGTCATCGCCGACAACCACGGCAAGAACGCCTGGGATCTGTCCGCATGGGAGCAGGCCACCGGGCAGACGCTGACCCTCACGCAGGCGCCGATGCTGGATGCCATGGACCTGCCGCCGTTGGAGCAACGGCTTCCCGATGAGCCGCTGGTGCTGCTGCCGATCAGCGACGTGAAGAAGATCGGCACCTACCAGGACGTCGGCTGGCTGCAGGGCATCAGCCCCGGGCACCACGAGCGGGTCATGTGCCGCTCCGCCGAGTACGGCGGACAGGTCAACCCGTTCCTGCGCACCTGCCAGGCGATGGAGTCGTCCAACGACGGCCGCACCTGGACCATGACGCTGCGCAAGGGCGCCAGGTGGTCGGACGGCACCGAGTTCACGACCGAGGACGTCGCCTTCTTCGTGGAGGACGTCGCCCACTACGAGCCGTTCGGCACGGCGGTGACCAGCGGCTCACGCCACATCGCGGACGCGGAGTTCGAGGTCATCGACGACTACACCTTCAGCTTCACGTATCCGCAGACCAACATAGCCGAGGTGGGACGCCTGGCCGAGCATTACGTGGCGTGGTTCCACAAGGGGTATCTGAGCCAGTTTCACCCGAAGTACGCCGGGCAGGACAAGGTCGACGAAATGGCCAAGGAGGCCGGCTTCGCCAGTGCCGCCGAGTTCTTCAAGGACAAGGTCGACGAAGGCCAGGGCTTCCCGCGCGCCAACCCCGATCTCCCGACCATGACGCCGTGGGCGCTGAAGGTCGGCGCCCCGGCGTCCACCTACGTGTTCGAGCGCAACCCGTACTACCTGGCGGTGGACGCGATCGGCCAGCAGCTCCCGTACTTCGACGAAGTGCGCCGGCATGCGACCACCGATCCGACCGTCCTCAAGCTGCGGGCGCTGAACGCCGAGTACGACTTCATACTGTTCCTGGGGCTGGACATCTTCCCGGCCGCCAAGACCACGGAGGCGAACGAGCAGACCATTCGCGCGGCGAGCTGGGGCGGTACGCATCTGGTCGGCGGCGCGCAGCTCCTGGAGTTCAACCAGACCACCAACGATCCCGACATGCGCGAGCTGGTCTCGAATCGCGACTTTCGCTGCGGCGTTTCGCACGCGATCAACCGTGAGGCGATTGCCACGCTCATCTATTTCGGCGCGGTGCCCTACGGCCCGCTGTCCTACTCGGAGCGCAGTCCCTACTACAACGAGCGCGCAGCCACCGTATGCGGCGACTACGACCTGGACACGGCCAACGGCCTGCTGGACGGCGCCGGCCTGAACGAGCGTGACGATGAAGGCAACCGGCTGTGGAAGGGCAATCCCCTGGAATTCACGGCCACGATTCGCATTCAGTACAACAGCGCCGAGGTTGCCGACATCGTCAAGCAGAACCTCGGCGACGTCGGCATCAACATGAACATCCGCTCGACCGACGGCTGGGGCGGACTGCAGTCGGTTCGCAACAGCGGTGAGATGCAGGCGTACATCGGCCCGGCGTGGAGCACCTATTCGACCGCCGTGTTGGAGACCGCCAGCTTCGGAGCGCCGTACACCAACCATGCCTACTTCGCGCCCAAGTGGACGCAGTGGGTAGCCACCGACGGGGAAGAGGGCGAGGAGCCGCCGGACGTGATCAAGGAAGGCGTGGCGCTTCGCCAGTTGCTGGCGACGCAGGCCGACCTGAACGACCGGATCGCGACCATGAAGAAGATCACCGACCTGCACGCCGACAACCTGTGGGCGATCGGCATCGTCGGTGGGGTGAATACGCGTGTCACCACCTACAACATGGCCAACGTGCCCGGGGACGACCCCGAGAACTGCTGGCACTGCGGCGACCGCGGCCGGCCGGAGGTCTGGTTCCGCGACCAGTAGGCGACCGCGGCGGGTGAGCGCAGCGAACCCACTCGAAGAGTGACCCCGCCGGACACGCCTGACGACGGCGTCAGGGCCGACTCGCACGAGCCGGCTCTGGCGCCTTTTTCTGTTGCTGCGCCCGGCATGGTCTCGCCAGGAGGTTGGGGGTGTAGGTTCCGAGCTTGTGCGCCGGAGCGCGCGGCGCATAGCATGTCGAATTGACATCATCCGAGAAGGAAGGACCGATGACGAAAAAGACCGTTCGTTTCGCCATGGCGGCGTTGCTTGTCGTCGCCGGCGCTATCACGGCCCTGGCGGCCGGCGAAGGCGAGGAGGCCATGGCCGCCACCGGCTCGGCTCCCATCATCGCCGACAACCACGGCAAGAACGCCTGGGATCTCTCGGAGTGGCAGCAGGTCACCGGGCAGACCCTGACCTTCACGCAGGCGCCGATGCTGGACGCCATGGACCTGCCGCCGGTGGAGCAGCGGCTTCCGGACGAGCCGCTGGTGCTGCTGCCGACCAGCCAGGTCAAGAAGATCGGCACCTACCAGGATCTCGCCTGGATTCGGGGGAACGGACCGGAGGCGCTCGTCAGCCACTCGAGCCGGGTCATGTGCCGCTCCGCGGAGTACGGCGGCCAGGTCAACCAGTTCCTGCGCA
The DNA here is from genome assembly GCA_964291595.2 of Spirochaetia bacterium. Classification (GTDB taxonomy): domain Bacteria; phylum Spirochaetota; class Spirochaetia; order SZUA-6; family Bin103; genus CATQHW01. The sequence continues at coordinate 1,281,537 of OZ219914.1, forward strand.
CCTGCCAGGACATGCAGTCGTCCAACGACGGCCGCACCTGGACCATGACTCTGCGCAAGGGCGCAAAGTTCTCCGATGGCAGTCCGATGACCACCGAGGACGTCGCCTTCTTCGTGGAAGACGTCGCGCAGTACGAGCCGTTCAGCACGGCGATCGTCGGCGACTCACGCCGCCTCCTGGACGCGGAGTTCGAGGTCATCGACGACTACACCTTCAGCCTCACCTTCCCGCAGCCCAACATCGCCTTGGTGGGATACTTGGCCGAGTGGTACTTCGTCTGGTTCCACAAGGGTTACCTGAGCCAGTTCCACCCCGAGTACGCGGGGCAGGACAAGGTCGACGCCCTGGCCAAGGAGGCCGGTTTCGCCAGCGCCGCCGAATTCTTCAAGGACAGGGTTGACGAGGGGCAGGGCTTCCCGCGCGCCAATCCGGATCTGCCGACGATGGCGCCGTGGGTGCTCAAGGTCGGCGCGCCGGCCACCACCTACGTGTTCGAGCGGAACCCCTACTACCTGGCCGTCGACGCGATCGGCCAGCAGCTCCCGTACTTCGACGAGGTGCGCCAGGATTCGACCACCGATCCGACGGTCCTCAAGCTGCGGGCCCTGAACGGCGAGTACGACTGGATACTCTTCCTGGGGCTGGACATCTTCCCGGCCGCCAAGACGGCCGAGGCGAACGAGCAGATCATCCGCGCCCGGAGCTGGAGCGACGTGCACCTGGTCGGCGGCGCGCAGCTCATCGAGTTCAACCAGACCACCAACGATCCGGACATGCGTGAGCTGGCCTCGAATCGCGACTTCCGCTGCGGCGTCTCGCACGCGATCAACCGCGAGGCGATCGCCACACTGATCTACTACGGCGCGGTGCCATACGGCCCGCTGGCCTACTCGGAGCGCAGTCCGTTCTACAACGAGCGCGCGGCCACCATGTGCGGTGAGTACGACCTGGACGCGGCCAACAGCCTGCTGGACTCCGCCGGCCTGGGCGAGCGCGACGACGACGGCAACCGGCTGTGGAAGGGCAAGGCGTTCGAGTTCACCTCGACCATCCGCATCCAGTACAACAGCGCCGCGGTGGCCGATATCGTCAAGCAGAACCTCGGCGACGTCGGCATCAACATGAACATCCGCTCGACCGACGGCTGGGGCGGGCTGCAGTCGGTGCGCAACTCGGGCGAGATGCAGGCGTACATCGGCCCGGCATGGGCCACCTACGCGACCGACGAGCTGGCCACCGCCAGCTTCGGAGCGCCGTTCAACGACCAGGGCTACTTCGCACCCAAGTGGACGCAGTGGGTGGCCACCGACGGAGCCGAGGGCGAGGAGCCGCCGGACGTGATCAAGGAAGGCGCGGCGCTTCGCCGGCTGCTGGCGACCCAGGCGGACATGAACGATCGGATCGCGACCGTGAAGCAGATCACCGATCTGCACGCCGACAACCTGTGGGCGATCGGCATCGTCGGCGGGGTGAACACGGTCATCACCTCGTACAGCCTAGCCAACGTGCCCGAGGACGACCCCGAGAACTGCTGGCACTGCGGCGACCTCGGCCGCCCGGAGGTCTGGTTCCGCGACCAGTAGGAGGCCGTGGCGGGAGATCCCGCCGGACACGCCTGACGACGGCGTCAGGGCCGACTCGCACGAGCCGGCTCTGGCGCGTTCTTTGTGTCCGCCCCTGTCAGAATGACGGCACCCCGCCGGCTGCCTCGCTTGGCTGAGATGCTACTTCAAATCATCATGATGGATTGAAGTGCTTGCTCAAACGATTCTCCGTCGCGCAAAGGTAGTTCGTACGGCGCAACTGGCGCGGTGAGGTCGTGGCAACGGTAGGGCTTGAGTACCATGTCGATGGCATGACATGGAGTTCGCAATGAACCTGCACATAAGGAACGTGTCGCCGGCTCTGTACGAGCGGCTGAGCCATCATGCTCGAGTTCACAACCGGACCATCGACGCAGTTGTACTCGCCGCCGTCGAGCGCGAGCTTCAGCGACGGGAATGGACGGAGCGCTTCGCCACGCGTTCAGAGACCGACTTGGGCGTCGCGGCGGAGTCACTCCTGAAAGAGGTGCGACGCGAGATCCAGGGTCGCGACCAGTTCACCCCTGATCCTGATCGGATAGCGCCCGCAGGAGCGCCTTGATGGCCGCGGCCGCGTTGCCGGCCGCGAGACCGAGGAAGACTGCCATCTGGTTTGCGCCTTCGCCGCCACCCGCCAGGTCGGAGAGGCTCCGGACGGCGATGAAGGGCATGTCGTTCGCGTAGGCCACGTGGGCGACGGCGGCGCTTTCCATGTCCAGTACCCGCGCACCGAAGGTGGCGAAGGTGTGCTCGCGGAACGCCGCGTTGTCGACGAAGGCGCCGCCGGACACGCCGGCACCGCCGACGACGATCCTGGGGGCGTGACGCAGACAGGTGTCGTCCGCGGTGCAGTGATCCAGCTCGACGTCCGCTGCCGCGACGCGGGCGGCGGCAAGCAGCGAGTCGTCCACGGGGAACCAGAAGCGGGTCTCCGGTGCGTCCGAACCGGCCCGCTGCACGGTGACCGAGCGGGGAAACATCATCCCGAAGTTCGCATAGGGATATTCGAAGAACGGCGGCGTGCTCCACTCGTCCTCGACCTCTCGGGCCAGGACCAGCTCCAGGTACTGCCCCCACCGATCGGCGATCACGATGTCCCCGATGTTCAACGACGGATCGACGCCCCCGGCAATGCCGGAGAACACGATCCGTTCGACATTGAAGTGGTCCAGCGCGAGCTGGGTCGTCATCGCCGCGTTGACGATGCTGATCCCGCTCAGGAAGAGCACGACGTCCTGCCCCTGCAGACTCCCGACGGAGAACTCGACCCCGTTTACCGAGTACGTCGACTCGTCGGCAAGCTCTTGCTTCAGGATCGACAGCTCCGGTGCGAAGGCGGACACCACCGCAGTCCGCTCAACGTCGTTCGGTATCTCGTGCGCCGTCGCGAACGCAGCCGAACCGAACGACAGGAGCGCACCGGCAGCCAGAACAACGATGGTATTCGGCCGTGTGCGAGGTGCGGTGATCACGTAGGCCTCAATGTCGCGACGCGGTCTCAGGTGCCGGAGACTCGCACGTAAAGCGAGGATTCACGCGACATGCGAGTGAAGCCGGAGTGGTGCCTCGGCCGCGATGCGTGCGAAGTGCGCATCGTGATGCATGAGCTCGGCGCCCGCCTCAAGAGCGCTGGCGAAGACAAGCAGATCGGTAGCCGGCACCGTTACACCAGTGCGCCGCAGCCGGTAGCCGAGGTCCGACGCGCGAAGGCTGACCGCCCGGTCCACAGCCGCCCAGTGAAACGCCGTGAAATCCGCCGCGATCGCGTCGTACTGGTCGCGGTCTCTGGTGAAGGTAAGGATCTCGGCCGCAATGATCGGGTTTACCGCGACGTGGTCCTGGCGGATGGCGTCGGCAACCCAGCGCTTGTACCGCGGGTCTCCCGCTGACCGGTAGTACTCGATCCATACCGAGCTGTCGACGAGGATCATCGCTGCTCCCGGTACTGACGGAGCATCTCCTGGTCCAGATTGAGCTCTATGCTGCCTGCGTGACTCAACGCGGCCTGACGCTTGCGTTCCCGCACCAACTCCCGGAGTGCGATCGCAATGGTCTCCCGCTTGGTTGACGAGGCCACCAGGGCCTGGGCTTCACTCAGCAACTCTTCGTCTACCGTGACGGTCAAACGGGTCATTGCGACTGCAGTGTCCCACGACTGGAGGCACCAGCACAAGGCACCATAGATGAGCATCAGATGATGGTGCTCGCGCGCGTGACCTTGCCGGCATCGCGGCAGACTGCTGAAGAAGCGCCTGCGACCATGGCTTGCTAGCAACCGAGAGGCCGACCGGTTGGCGTTCAAGGACGTGTTCCGGCATGCCGCCAAGCACGGCCTGATTCGGGCCGACGCCTGCGAGCGTTGGCTGGAGTACCGCGAAAATCGCAACGACACCGCTCATGACTACGGCGCAGGCTTCGCCGAAGCCACGCTGAAGCTCCTGCCGCGCTTCGTCGACGCCCGCAGACTGGCGGACGTGATCGCGGGGTGGAGATGCACGACTGGGCACGCCTGCCGGAGGGCTTTCACGCCGAGATCGAACGCCGGCACGTGGTGTTGGTCCGCGGAGTCCCAGGCAGGTGAGCGGAACGTTCAGGCCTCCGCGTGCTCGTTGTGCGGGTTGTCCTCCGGGCCGAACGCCTCCCAGGTGCCGTTGAAGAAGATGCGCTTCTCCGGTGGGAGCCTCGCCAAGGTCTCCTTGCTGGGGAGGCGATAGGGCCGGTATCCGTAGGTCGCCGCGCGGTCGTTGTACTTGAAGAAGACGCCGTAGCGGGGCTCGTCTCCCTGCCAGGACGCGGCCCCGTGCGCGAGCGTCTCGGTGAAGATGATGGCCGAGCCCTTGGGCGCGGCGATGTTGCGCACCAAGGGGCCGTCGATCGCGAACAGGCGCTTGTGGTCCTCCGGCGGGACGTGGAAGTCGCACTTGTGGGAGCCGGGAATGCACGCGAAGCCTCCGTCCTCCTCGGAGATCTCCTGCAGGGTGAACGACACGACGGTCAGCCCGGTATAGATCTGGTCGCCATGCACGTAGTAGCGGAAGTTCACCCGGCCGCCGCGGTGGCCGCCGTGCATCTCGAAGTGCGGACAGCCCTTCGAGCGCACGAAGCTGTAGTTGCCCTCCAGCCGAAGCTTGGGGCCGATGATCTCCTTCAGGACGGAGATCAGCCTGGGATGGTCGATCAGGGTGGTGAACGGCTCGCCGAGGTTCACCAGTCCGTAGGCCTTCTGCCAAGTGCCGTTCGCGTCGTAACCGTCCGGGGTCTTGTCCATCGGCTCCATGTGCTCGCGGATCTTGCGCTTGGCAAGCTCGCACTCCGAGTCCGAGAGCACGTCTTCGACGATCAGAAACCCTTGCAGGTCGAAGAGATACTTCTGTGTCGCGGTCATCGTCCCTCCCTCGGGGCGCACTCTGCTCTGCGCAGGTGCGCGACGAATGTAGCATGCCGCCGAGTACGGGCACCGTGAGGTGTTTCGGCCGGTATCCGCACGCGGGCTACCCCGATCCGCGGACGACCAGGGCCCGTGCTACGGCGGCCGCGACGCCCAGCGCTGCCGGTACGGCGGCTGCGACCGCCAACTCTCCTTGCCACGTGCCGTCCAGTCCCCAGAGGGCCAGCTCTCCCGCGCGGACCGCGGCTGCCAGGAAGAGCTCCAGCGAGGTAACCAGCAGGAACCGGCTGAAGAGGGTCCGGTAGCCTTCGCCCGCGGCCAGCATGGCTTCGGGGGGAAGATCGTGCACCGACTGCTTGAGCCAGCGGCTGCGCACCCCGTAGCGGCTGTAGGCATAGACGGTGAACACCACGGCCGCGATCGAGCCAACGCCGGCCAGGACCGGCAGCCCGAATCCGAACACGAACCGCAGCAGGCTGACGCCGCCGCGCGGCGCGACCGTGTAGAGATCGCGCAGCAACCGCAGCAGTTCCAGCAGGAGCGACAATGCGTACCCGCCCAGCGCGATCGACGACAGCGACAACAGCGCGATCAGCGGTGCCTTGGCGCGCGCCGTGAGATGGTCGTAGTTCCCGGGCAGGCGCGCGTCACTCACGGAAGGGAGGCTATCCTATCCCGGCATGTCCGATCGTGACGGTACTCGAAGTGGGAGGCGTGGCAACAGATACGTCGTGGAGTCATGCAGAACCGCGGCGGCCCACGATGAGGGTGAGTGGCCGGCCGGGTTCTTTGACCTCGATCCAGGAGACTCGATCGCCGAGCTCCAGGAAGCCGTCGACGAGATGGAGGGAGCTATTCGGGCGAACCGCAGTACCCGAGGGGCGGTGTTGCTGTGAACAGTGTGCGGGTCAGATCATCCTCGATTTCGACGTCGCCATCGCCGCGATCGCCGTCGCGCGATTGATCACGGCCAATCGCGCCCATTTCCAAAGGATCGAGGGCTTGACCTGCCGTCACTGGGCGCGCTAAGCCGGTCGCATCGCGAAGGGGGTGACCTGTGGCTGATGGGAGGAAGGACCGGCGCGTACGGCAGTACCGGGTCATGTGGGACCAGAACGCCGGTCAGGAGATGTACTACCACCCGCCGATCTCGGCGGAGCGGATCGCGCAGGCGCACTTCGGCTTCTTCCAGGGCCGCCCGGTGGACGCCTACGTCGGCGCGATGGGCTCCAACGCCGGTTTCACCGTGGGGTGGCCGACCGAGGTGAAAGGCGTGGAGTTCATCGTCGACCGCATGCAGCGCGGCGCCCGCGTCGGCGACATCAAGCTGTGGCGCGCCGCCGAGCACCTGCGCCTCGCCTTCGAGGCCGGCATCGACCCGGAGGGCGTCAAGGTCCGCGAAGCCAAGCGCATCGGCGTCGACTTCTGGTTCCGCCTGGCCATGAACGACTGGCACCACTGGGGCGCCGACGCCGACGACGCCAACCTCTGGTCGGGCGAGTTCTTCGCCGAGCACCCCGAGTACCTGATCGGCGAGGACGGCGCCGACGGCTGGCCGGACCGGCTGTGGAACGTGCTGCGCTTCTTCCAGGACTACGCCCACCAGGAGGTCCGTGACCTGCGGCGCGACCTGGCCTTCGAATCGTGCGAACGCTACGACCTGGACGGCTTCCTGTGCGACTACATGCGCTGCCCCGGCTACTTCAAGCGCGGCCAGGAGCAGGCCGGCATGGCGCTGATGACCGACATGATGCGGCAGATGCGCATCGGGATCGACCGCATCGGCGACGCGCGCGGCCGGCCGATCGGCTTCGCCGCGCGGGTGCCGAACACCATCGCCGGCAGCGAGCGCCTCGGCCTGGACGTGCGCACCTGGGTGCGCGACAACCTGGTCGACATCCTCGTTCCCTCCTGCTTCTTCGGCCAGGACATGGAGGAGGACATGGGCGAGTGGGTGGAGCTGGCCGCCTCGACCGACACGCAGATCTACCCGGCGATCGAGGAGGGCTATCTGGCCGGCGACTCCGACGACAAGCGCTGGTTCGTCCAGACGCCGATCATGACGGGGATGACCAACGAGATGACGCGCGCGATCGCCGCGCGCCACCTGGCGCAGGGCGTCCCGGCCTGTACGTGTTCAACTACTTCGGCACCGCGCCCACCTACAACTACGACAACCGCGACGTGCTGGACGACATCGGCAACCCGATGCGGCTGGAGTTCAAGGACAAGACCTACGTGGTCATGCGCTCGCATGACTCGTTCCCCAACTGCCTGGAGACCGGGCACCAGATCCCGGCGGTGCTCGGCTCCGAGCCGCTGCCGATCACGATCGAGGTGGCCGACGACGCCCGCGGCAAGGCGGACCGCCTGAGCGCGTGCCGCCTGCGCGTCCACCTGACGAACATGACCGGCTACGACGAGGTCGAGGTCGCCCTGAACGGCGAGCTGCTGGAGTGCGACACGCCCATGCGGGCCGGCGCCTACTACCTGCGCTGGGTCGGGCGGGACTGGTTCGAGTACGACCTGTCGGGCCACCTGCCCCGCCGCGGCAGCAACGAGGTGACGCTGCGGATGGCCAGGCGCAACGAGCGGCTGGCCGACGAGTTCGACATCACCGTCGAGGACATCGAGCTGGAAATCCGCTACGAATACCCCGACGGCATCTGGCCCGATTCGCCGAGGCCGGGGTGACCACGCCGGCCGCGACCCTGGATTACCGGGGCAAGCTGGTCCATCGGTTCCGTGCCGCCGGCGAGTCCGGCACCGATGGCGTGTTCCCGCGCCATGTCGGCGGCCTGCAGCTCAGCCGCGACCGCTTTCTGTTGCTGCTGACCAGCGGCGGCTGGCGCGGCTCGGACGACAACCGCGGCACCCTGTACCAGATCCGCGCGGGCGGCTACGACGGCGAGCTGCTATGCGAGGGAGTGCTCCGCGCCACCACCGACGACTGGGACGCATGTACGGATGGCCGCGTCTACAGCCGGCAGACGATCGGCCCGCTGGGGTTTGGCGTGCCGGCCGGGGCACTCATCGATGGGCAGGTTCCGGCGCACGCCGGACTGTTTACCTTCATGTGGAAGCGGGTCGCTCGTCCTCTCGACCCCGACACCGGATGGCTGGCGCTCGAGACGATGGAGGAGGTACAGAACCGCCTTGACGCGACCGCGCTGGTCGAATGGACGCAATTGCGTTTCGATCCCGCCACGGACGCCTTTGCGCCGGTGGCGGCGGTGCAGCCGTTGCGGCAGAAGGGGTATGGGTCGGGATACCCGTGCTGCGAGCGTGTAGAGATACGCCGCCTGATCACCGGCATGGCCAACCCGGTGCCGATCGACGGCGACGCGACCCGCTGGATGGCGCCCATGACGGTCTTCTGCCCATCTACCGAGCGCGTCGCCTGCCTGGAGTTCTCCTATGACCCGGACGCCGGCCGGTACGAGTGGACCCGCACCGGGCCGGTTTCGGCCGAAGGGCTCTGGGAGCCGTGCCCGATGCGGCTCGGTGACGGCGATTGGGCCATCAGCGCGCGGGTCCGCCCGGCCTTTCGCCGTCCCGAGGGAGGGGTGGCGTGGCTGCGCGCGGCCGATCCGCTCACCGAGCTGCCGCAGCCGGTCTACGTCGACGTGCCGTCGCCCGGCCTGCAGACCGCGTTCCGCTGCGCCGACGGCGTGATACGGATCTACAGCAACGACTCGCGCGTCCGGCCGGGTTGGCCGGGGATGCGCAACCCGCTCTATCAGTGGGAGGTCGACCCCGAGCAGGGCTTCGCCGTCGGCGAGCCGCAGGTGGTGTTCGACTCCGTCGACTGGAAGATGCCGATCCGCGATCAGGCGAATGCCGTGGTGGATCAGGCCAAGGTGCTGTCACATGCCGGGGGAGACCGTCAGACGGTCGTGCATCGGCTGCGCACCTTCGCGCTGGCCGATCCGGCCCATGCAGGCGTCGCCGTGAATGCCGCCGAGCGGGGGGCGCACGGCATCTATTACTCGGATCTGGTGTTCGATCGAGCCTATCCGGGAGAATGGGAATTCGCCGCGAACACCGGCGCATAGCAGCCGCGACATTGGCACCTGCGGCACCTGTGTTTTGACAGAATCCCGATAGCTGGGTAGTGTGTGCCGTCGGGATTCGCATGACCTAGCCGAGGGGAGGCCCAGATGTACCAGGGCGCGCGCAACGTCTACTGCCGATATCCCGCTACGAAAGAGGTCGAGATGGTCTACGACCTCGGCGCGCGGCACCTGCTGTTCCTGGACGCGGGGCTGATCTTTCCCGGCAAGATCATCTGTCGGAGCCTGACGGCACACCGCACCCGTTGCATGCCACCGCGGACTACTACGGGACCAGGACCTTCCGAAAGCACGAGGTGATCGGACGTCCGTTCCACATACCGAGCGGCCTGGCCTTCGAGGCGCAGCCGGCCACGCTCGGAGATCGGGTGGACGCCTTCGCGGACCTGCATCCGCAGATCATGCAGGACGGCGGCCGCTTCCGCGCGTGGGCCGGCGGCCGGGTGCGCCTGGGCGACCAGGCGACCGCGGCCCAGCGGCGCCAGAGCCGGGAGGAGGCCGCCGGCTTCGACCTGACCAGCCACACCCTGGTGGTCCGCTACCTGGAGTCGGATGACGGCGTCGACTGGCGCGCACCCGACCTGGACGTGGTCGAGATCGACGGGCGGCGCACCAACATCGTCTTCGGCACCCTGCAGGTACCGGAGCGGGGCTTCTCGGGGATGAAGCTCTTCGTCGACCCGTCAGCCACTCCGTCCGGGCGCTACAAGGGTCTGTTCGGCGGCCGGATGCCGATCGCGGACCTGGTGCGCCATTGCCGGGAAGGCGAACGAACCGTTCGATCCCATGTCCATGCTGGTCCAGCTCTCGCGGATGCCCAGGGACCAGGTCGAAGCCGGCGGCCACTACGAGCTGATCGTCGGCGGCGTCATGCCCGAAGACCTCGACGCCCTGCCCGACGGCCCCGCCATGGCGTTCTTCGGAGCCGAATCTCCCGACGGCCTGCACTGGACGGCGGCTCCCCATCCGGTGCTCACCTTCATGGCCGAGGAGGTGACTCCCTACTGGGACGCCGAGCACGACCGCTACGCCGCCTACTGCCGGTACTGGCAACGCGCCCAGCGCCGCAGCATCGGCTTCACCAGCACCACGGATTTCCACCGCTGGCCTCTGCCTCGTCCCATCCTGTTTCCGTCCTACCGGGAGGATCTCGGCGTCGACTACTACACCAACTGCCACAGCCTCTATCCGGGGACGCCGGACGTACATCTGTTCTTCGTCAGCCGCTATCGGCGCGGGCAGGACGATTGTGCGGATCTGCACCTGGCCGTCAGCCTGGACGGAGAGGCGTTCGAGTTCGTTCCCGGCGATCCGGTCGTGGCCGTCGACGCCACGGGCTGGGACCCCGATGCCGAATCGCCGTCGGCTTGTGTCTTCCCGACCAACGACCTGGTCCAGTTCGACGCGGAACACGTGGGCATCATCGTCCGGCGGGACAACTTCCCGCACAAGTGGCCGCGGACGACCCAGTGGCGCCACATCGTGCAGTGGGCACTGTGGGAGAACGAACGACTGGTCGCCCTGCGGGCGGCCGAGCGGGGCGAGCTGACCACCTCCGGGCTCATGCTGCGCGCCCCCACCATCTATCTCAACGTCACCACCGAGCCGTCCGGGTGGCTGGTCGCCCGCGTGCTCGACGACCGCGGGGAGCCGGTCGAAGGGTTCGGTTTCGAGGAGGCGCGGCCGATCAACGGCGACCATCGTGCGGTCCCGCTGAGCTGGACCACCGGGCCGCTGCCATCGCGGCTGATCGACCGCAAGATCTACCTCGAGCTGCGGATGTGCCGGACGCGGCTCTACAGCATCTGGGCCTCCGACTGAGGGATCGGGCGGGATGTGCGGATGCCGGCGACTGTTCCTGGACGACGCACACGTCGAGTCCCGGCAGGGGCTGATCCGCAGCTTCCACCAAGCGGAGAAATACCCGGGCAACCCGGTGGTGGTGCCGGATCTGCCGTGGGAGCGGGCGATGGGCCACAACCACGGCACGGTGCTGTTCGAAGGGGGACGCTTCCGCTACTGGTACCAGACCTACGCCTTCGCGCGGGAGGCGGCCGGGACGTTCCACTGCGCGTACGCGGAGTCCACCGACGGCATCCGGTGGGAGAAGCCGCTGCTGGGGCGCCACGCGCTCGACGGCGACCGGCAGAACAACGTGGTGGCGTACGACGTCGGCGGTGTCAACATCGTTCATGACGATCACGACGGCGATCCTGACAGGCGCTACAAGATGCTCTACTGGGGATCGGGTGCAGCCAAGCCGGGTGCAATCGGTGGCTGGATGGGATCGGCGGGATCGTGGGGCTGGTGCGCGGCCAGCAGCCCGGACGGACTCGACTGGCGGCCTCATCCGCACAACCCGATCTACCTGGCGGCTGCGGACGACGGTTCCTTTCTCGGCTATGACCCGACGGAACAGGCGTACGTAGCGTACCTGCGCCCCGTCACCTGGAAGCCGGGACAGCGGGCGATGGAGCCCGATACCTACGACGCGACCATCGGGTCGCTGCACGGATGGTACGAAGGCCATCCCGCTCCCGTCGACGAAGGCATGCGCAGGTTCCCCCACATGCGGCTCATCGGGCGGGCGACCTCCGCGGACTTCGTGCAGTGGACGCCGACCGGCACGGTCATGGTCCCGGACGAGGACGATCCCGACGGGGTGGAGCTCTACAGCATGCCGGTGTTCATCTACCAGGGCTGGTACCTGGGGCTGCTGTACGTGCTCTACGGCGACCCTGATGAGCCCAAGATCCGCAAGAAGGGGTTCATGGACATCCAGCTCGCGGCCAGCCGGGACGGCATCACGTGGCGGCGCATCGGTGGGCACCGGCCCCTGATCCCGCGCGGCAGCCGCGGGGAGTTCGACGCCGGGATGGTGGGACCCAACAACGGACTGGTCGAGCGCGACGGACGGATCTGGCTGTACTACAACGGATGGACGGGAGAGCACCGGGAGACGAAGGCGTACCGGCGTGCCAATGACCCGGGGCTGTTGGAGATGGGGCGCCTGGGATGCGGCACCGGACTCGCATGGCTCCGCCAGGACGGCTTCATCAGCGTGGATGCCGGGGAAGACGAGGGGATACTGACGACGAAGCCGGAACGGCTGGGAGGGATGCGGCTCTTCGTCAACGCACGCACGGCCGGCCCCGGCGGCACGCTCATGGTCGAGGTGCTGCCGGGCAACGGGAACGCATCAGACACCGTGCTGGCACGGGGAGCGTTCCGCGGCGACCGCGTGGACGCCGAGGTGGGCGGCGGCGAGCTGCCGCGATTGCCGTCCGGCGAGTACCGGCTTCGTTTCCGGCTCCGCTCCGGCAGCCTGTACTCCTATCGGCTGGCGGCGGGGGCATAGGCGATGGGGCAGCGGGCCGTCCAGGCCGGCGTCACGGGCAAGCCGCTGAGCGCGCGCCTGCTCTGGTACGCGGCGCGCGATCGCAACCTCTATCTCATGCTGCTGCCGGCGCTGGCGATCTTCTTCATCTTCCGCTACGTGCCGATCTTCAACGGGCTGATCATACCGTTCGTCGATTACGACCTGGTCGGCGGCCAGTGGGCCAGCCCGTGGGTCGGCTTCAAGTGGTTTCGCCAGTTCTTCGAGGATCCGTTCTTCGTACGGATCATCCGCAACACCCTGTTGCTGGGGGCGCTGTCCCTGATTTTCGGATTCCCGGCTCCCATCATTCTCGCCCTGCTGTTCAACGAGCTGCGCTCGGCGGCCTTCAAGCGGGTCGCGCAGACCATCAGCTACCTGCCCCACTTCATCGCCACGGTCGTGATCGTCGGCATCATCTACAACTTCTTCGGCTTCCAGGGAATCGTGAACACCCTGCTGGGGTTCCTCGGCATCGAGCCCATCAAGTTCATGAACGATGCCGGATGGTTTCGCCCGCTCTACGTCGGCTCCGGCGTCTGGCAGGGGATGGGATGGGGGGCGATCGTCTACCTGGCGGCGCTGGCCGGGGTCAACCCGGAGCTGTACGAATCGGCGGTGATCGACGGCGCGAGCCGCTGGCAGCAGGCGCTTTCGATCACGCTGCCGAGCATTCTGCCGGTCATCCAGATCGTGCTGATCTTCGCCGTCGCCGACATCGTGGACGTCAGCTTCGAGAAGGTGTTTCTGATGTACCACCCGGGCATCTACGAGACCGCGGACGTCATCCAGACGTACGTGTATCGGCGCGGCATCGTCGGCCTGGACTTCAGCTACGGGCAGGCGATCGGCCTGTTCAACGGCGTCATAGCATTGATCCTGCTGGTGGCGGCGAACTGGATCAGCCGCAAGACCAGCGAATCGAGCCTCTGGTAGTACGGCTCAGATAGGAACTCATGGCATTTCGGAAAAGCGCCGGGTCACACCTCTTCGATGCCGCGAACGTGGTGTTCACGGTGCTGCTGATGTTCGCGATGATCTACCCGTTCGTCTACGTCTTCTCCATCTCCGTGAGCGATCCGAATCGCGTCTCCGCACAGGAGGTGATGCTCTTTCCCCGCGGCTTCGACGTGCTGGCTTACCGCATTGTGTTCAGTACGGACGAGATCCCGAGGGCGTTCCTGAACTCCGTGTACTATACGGCGTTGACGGCCTTCTGCACGCTGGTCTTCGTCACGCTGACCGCGTATCCGCTGGCTCAGCGGCGCCTGAAGGGAAAGGGAGTCATCACGGTGGTGTTCGTCCTCACGATGTTCCTGCCGGCCGGGCTGATCCCGCAGTTCCTGCTCATCCAGAACCTCGGACTGATGAATACCGTCTGGGCCCTGGTGCTGCCCGTGCTGCCGGTCATGTGGTACATCATCATCACGCGCACCTACTTCAGGAGCCTGCCGGACGCCCTGGTGGAGTCCGCCTATATCGACGGTGCCAACGACTGGCGCATTCTCCTCAGCATCATCCTGCCGCTGTCGAAGCCCATCCTGGCGACGATCGGCCTGTTCGCCGCCGTCGGGATGTGGAACAACTTCTTCTCTCCCCTGCTGTACCTGAGCGACCAGGAGAAGTATCCGCTCTCCATCGTGCTGCGCAAGATCGTCATCCAGGGCGCGCTGCAGGTGCAGTCGGGGTGGGTCGATGCCGCCGGCGCCGCGGACGTCGGCGAGTTGCGCGACCCCGGCCTGTTCAAGAAGATCCAGATGGCGACGATCATCGTGGCCGTTGGCCCGATCCTCGTCGTCTATCCGTTCGTACAGAAACACTTCGTGAAAGGAGTGCTTATAGGATCACTGAAGGGATGATGGAATAGCCGTGGCGCGAGACGGACGCGGAGCGCCGCGGCCTCGTAATGGCACCATAGGAGGGTGTGATGACGAACAAGACATTCTGGCTCATCGTGGCTTCGTTGCTCGTTGGAGCGGCGTGGGCCGTGGCGAGCGGCGAAGAGGAAGGCGCCGGAACCGAGCGGCCGACGATCAGAATCGTCGTGTACGACGAATCGGATACCGACTGGTCCGCGGACCTGTGGCAGTCGCAGCAGTTGGCTGACGCGGGCGGCGTGATCTTCGAATACCAGGCGATTCCCGGCGCGGACTTCGTCGTGAAGCGCAACGCATGGATCGCGTCCGGAACCTGCCGGACATCTGGCATGACCGGGTCGAGCGCCCCAAGGACATCGCGGACAACATCGGCCCCAAGGGACTGCTGGTACCGATCAACGAACACCTGGACGCGCTGCCGAACCTGGTGGGATTCATGAACAAGTACCCGCAGTACGAGAGTGCGATGACGTCACCCGACGGAAACCAGTACGGCGTCGCCTACATCTACGACTTCGTGCCGTTCTCCAGTGCGCCGGCGATCCGCGGCTACATCCTGGAGGAGAATGGGATCGATCCGCGCGAGGACATCCAGACCATGGAGGACCTCCACAACGCGCTGTCGGTGATCAAGCAGTACGACATGGAGATGAAGGGCGAGGAGAACTTCCCCTGGACCGCCAGGCATCCCGGCCGTTTCGTCGACACCATCGGCATGATGTGGGGCGTCAGGCAGAACATGTACTACGACGACCGTGCGGGAGCGTACCAGTACGGACCGCTGAGCCCGCGGTTCCGGCTGATGGTCGACTTCGTTCGCCAGGCATACGAGGACGGGCTCATTCACCCGGACGTCTGGTCGATGCCGGACGAGGTCATGGAAGGGCTCAGCCGGCAGGAGCGGGTACACTTCTGGGTCGACAACATCTGGAACGGCTACTTCTGGGGCGATCGCGAGGGGAAGGGCCAGCTTGAGATGACAGACCATCCGTTCGTGACGATCCTGCCGCCGATGGTCGAAGGCGAGCGCTATTACGCCAGCCGGGCGGGCAACAACGTCGACACGGGGCAGCTCTGGCTGGTCTCGGCCAAGACCGAGTACCTGGACAACGTCCTGCGCATGATCGACTGGGGGCTCTCCGACGAGGGCATCTACGCCATGGCCATGGGCAAGGAGAACTACAGCTACGTCAGAGACGACCAGGGCATGCGCATCTGGCCGGCTCCGGGCCTGTTCACCGGCACGCGGGCGTACAATCCCGAAACGGGTGAGGCGAAGGACTTTGCCGCGGAGATGACGATCGATGATCCGGCGAACTTCCAGGCTCCGGAGCCGTGGGTGATCCTGAGCAAGGAGTTCAAGAACATCTGGCGGGCCTTCCGCAACTTCAACAACTTCGTGTGGCCGGAAAGCACGTCGGTGCCGACCTTCTACGAGGCGGCGCCGGTCAGGTTCGCGGACGGTGAGTGGCTGTCCTCGGCCGGCGTCATCGCCGATCCCGCGCCGCAGCTCACCTTCACGAGCGAGGAGCTGGACCGCAGGAAGGTGCTGGAGACGGCGATCGACACGCTCTCGGACGAGATGGTCGTGAAGTTCACCACGGGCCAGGAGCCGATGAGCAACTGGGACGCGTTCGTGAGCCAGCTCCGCGACCTCGGCGTGGACGAGCTGGTCCAGATCTACAACGACGCGCTGGGCAGGCAGGGATAAGAGCCGGCCCCTGAGCGACCGGGACGGCGGAGCAGCGGCGCGGAGATCCCTCCGAATGCCGCTGCTCTGCCGGCATGCACGAACCATCCTGATCCTTCTGTTCGCGGCGCTGGGCGCGTTGCGGCTGGGGGCGCAGTCCGTCCCCGGAATGCCGGCACGCGTCGAGCGTCCAGGCAGCTACGACGGATGGATCGCCCGCATCGACGGCGCCGGGCGTACCGTGTGGACGGCGCGCTTCGGCGGCATGGGTGCCGACGCCGTTCGGGCGCTCGCCACGACCGACGGGGTGGTCCTGGCGGCGGGCCAGAACGAGGACCCTGACCGCGGTCTGGACGGTTGGGCAGCGATGCTCGACGGGTCCGGGAAACCTCGGTGGGAGGTGTCATACGATCGGGGCGGGACTGAGGTGCTGACGGCGGCCGCCGTGGTGCCGTCCGGGTTCCTGCTCGGCGGATTCCGTACGGTGGCTGCCGGGGGAACCGTTGCCTGGCTGCTCGTCGTCGACGCGTCGGGCACCGTGTTGGCCGAGCGGTCCCTCGAATCAGGCGGTTTCGACAGCGTCGCCGCTCTTGCCGCCGCGGAAGGCGGCGCGCTCGTCGCTGGCGTGCGGGGTGAACCTGGAGGACGTTCCCACGGTTGGCTTGCGCAGGTGGACGCGACCCTGGGAGTCGCTGCGCGAGACCGAATGCCGGAACGGATCGGCCCCGCCGCGATCGCCGTGCGACCGGATGGGGTGATCGTCACCGGAGCGGATCGCGGACGCGGCTGGCTGGATTTCCGGGACGAGGCCGGCACGTGGCATGACGTGACTCCTTCGCTCCCGTGTGGTACGAGCGCATTCGACGACCTCACGGTGGCCGATGACGGTGGCGTGGTGGCTGCCGGCTGGTGCATTGGCAACGCCGGGGACAGGGACGCGCTGCTCGTGCGCCTGGATCCGACGCTGAAGCTGGTGTGGTATCGAACCTACGGCGGATCCGAGCACGACGAGGCTGCCGCCGTGGCGGTCTGGCCGGAGCGGCACCTGGCAGTCGGCGGCGCAACCAGGTCGGCCGGCGCCGGCAAGCACGATGTGCAATTGATGCGATTGACCGCCGTCGGCGAACCGGTCTGGGAGCGCCTCCTGGGGAAGGCCGGAGACGACCGTGCGGCCGCCGTCATGCCGTTTGCCGGTGACCTCATCGTGGCGGGTTACCAAAAGGTCTGGCGTTGAGGGTCCACGGAGGACCGTGATCGGCGTATCCGCGGCCGCCACGGGCCTGTCCTTGTCATTCGACGTAAAGGAAGTAATAATCCCGGTATTCCTTACCATCGTCTTCACGGGAGGTGATCCATGCTCGCCAAGCTGACATCCAAGAACCAGCTCACGTTGCCCAAGGCGGTTCTCTCCGACTTTCCGAAATCAGATTATTTTGAGGTGAGCAAAGAAAATGGACGCATCATATTGACTCCCGTGCGGTTGGCCCGCGCTGATGCCGTGCGCGCCAAGCTCGCTGAGCTCGGCATTTCCGAGGCCGACGTGGCCGACGCCGTCACATGGGCTCGCCGGGCGGAGTGATCCGTTTGCGCGTGGTGCTCGACACCAACGTGCTGCTGTCGGCCCTGCTGTTTCCGGCCGGGGCGTTGTCCTGGCTGCGCCGAGCGTGGCAGTCCGCATCCATGCTGCCGCTGGCGAGCCGCGATACCACGACGGAGCTGATCCGGGTGCTGTCATATCCGAAGTTTCGCTTGACCGATGCCGAGCGAGACGACCTGCTGGCCGACTACCTGCCTTGGTGCGAGTCGGTGGTCGTGTCGAATCCGCCGGACGTGCCGAGCTGTCGTGATCCTGCCGACAGGCCGTTCCTCGAGCTCGCGCTGGTAGGCCAAGCCGACGCTTTGGTGACCGGCGATGGCGACCTGCTCTCGCTGGCATCCGGGTTCTCCATTCCCATCCTCACCGCAAGCGCCGCGAGGGACCGGTGGTTTGCGTGAAGCGGCCGCCCGGCTGACGATGTGCGACAGGCGGCGCGCTATCCGGGCGCGACGCCCTCGGAGGCAAGATCCGCGAACATCGGCGAATAGCGGCCGCGGGGGCTCATCTCCACCAGGGTGTCGCCCTCGAACACCAACAGATGCCGCTGCCAGTACACCCACTCCTCCTCGAAGCGGCGCACCGGCGTAAAGCGCAATTGCACCTCGGCTCCGGCCGGCAGCGGATCAGTGACCGCCCACGGTTCGATGCGCCGGAAACCGGGCCCGTTCCCTTCGTTTCCGGCGAGGCCCAAGGTGAGCTTCTCCCAGGGCAGCCAGTCCGGCTTGCGCACCCACAGGCTGCCGGCCGCCGGCAGCGTCACGGTCACGTCGCCGGCCGCGGGCAGCCGGCTGCTGACGCGCGCGGCGCTGCGGTCCGTGGAGAACAGCAGGTTCAGCCGCGTGTCCGAACCGTGCCGCGTCGATCCGTGACGGAGCGCCGCCCACAGGCACTGGATGCCGCCCTGGACGACGTCCAGGACGCTGGTGGCAACGCCCATCGGGTCGGGGACGTGGCGATCCGAGGGGCTGGGGAAGCCCCAGCCGCCGTCGGCTTCCGGAGGGAACTCGGTGACCGCGTAGTCGGGGGCGTCCTCCGGGCTCAGCATCTCCTGGCCGGCCAGCCACTGGCTCGGCAGCACGTGGCTGCGGATCATGCGCTCGGCAACGCCGAAGTACTCGGGACGGCCGGCCAGTCCCAGGGCGATCGCCGTCTGGATCATGTCGCCGGTGTTGTTGATCTCGCCCCTGCCGGGCACGCGCTCGTTGCCCAGGCTCTCGATCGACCATCCGAAGCTGCTGCGGGTGGGCGCCAGCCCCACGTCGAAGATGCGGCGGGCGTGCTCGACCGTGTCCAGGTCGCCGATCAGCAGCCCGTAGTCGGCCAGACCCTGCACGGTCCCGGTGATCGAGTGGGTGTGAGTCCCGGCCCGCGCGGTGAGCTGGCCGTCATCGGTGAACGACGTGGTGCGCGCCAGCCGCACGAAGCGGCCGGCCAGCTCCAGCGCGCGCTGGTCGCCGGTGAGGCGGAAGAGGTGGGTGAGCGCCATAACGGTCCGGGCCCGCGACCGGGGCGCCGGGGACTCGATGCCGTCGCGCTCGTCCGTGAACCCCGGATGCATCAGGCTGGGCTCGGCCGCGATCAGATCGGCCCGCCACCTGCCGTCCGGGTTGGTGAGGCGGATCCAGGTGTCGAGCAGGCTTCCCAGCCGCTCGCGGGCGGCGCCGTCGTCGCGGGCGGTGGCCAGCTCCGTGAATGCCTGCACGATCTCGCGCAGGTCGTGCGGATTGGTCTGCCCGTCGACCTGAGGGAATCCGAGCGGATTTTCGGTCAGGTCCAGCAGCACGGTGCGCAGGCCGTCGACGACCGCTTCCGGCGCCGGAGTGCCGCTCGCCGCGGCTCCCTTCAGCAGCGCGTCCACGGCCCGGCCGTAGTTGTGCGGGTCCAGCACGCCCTCGGCCAGGCGGCTCTCGCACCAGCGGGCGACGTAGGCCATGGCGCGGGCGATGCGGGCGGGCAGGTCGGCGTCACGGGGATTCGGCATCGTCTCCTCCAGAGCGCTATGATGCGGCGCCATGGCGCAGCGCGACAACGAAGGCGGCACGCTGGCGCCCGAGTCGATCGACGCGCTCACCTTCGACATCTTCGGAACGGTCGTCGACTGGCGGAGCGGCGTGATCGACGCCGGTCGCGAGATCCACGGACGTATCGGCAAGGGCACGGACTGGGCCCGGCTGGCCGATACGTGGCGCGGCGGGTACGAGCCGGCGATGGAGCCCGTACGCAGCGGCCGGCGTCCCTGGGAGCCGATCGACGTGCTGCACGGGGAGATCCTGGACCGCCTGCTGGCCGAGCGCGGACTGGGGCTCAGTGCGGACGACCGCCACTGGTTCATCCACGCCTGGCACCGGCTGCCGGCCTGGCCGGACGTGCAGGACGGGCTGGCGCGGCTGCGGCGCCGCTTCACGGTCAGCGCGCTGTCGAACGGCAACGTCTCGCTGCTGGAAGATTTGGCGCGCTACAACGACCTCGCCTTCGACCACATCCTGTCGGCCGAGCACGCGCGCACCTACAAGCCGATGCCCGCGGTCTACACCACGGCGGCGTCGCTTCTGAACCTGCCTCCCGAGCGAATCCTCATGGTCGCCGCGCACGACGACGACCTCCGGGGAGCGCGGGCCGTCGGCTTCCGCACGGCTTACCTGCCGCGACCCACCGAGTGGGGTCCGAACGGCAGCGCCGAGGTGCCGGCCGGGCCGCACGACCTGACGGTCGCCGACTGCACGGCCCTCGCCGACGCGCTGGGAGTGTAGTCCAGGCAGAGATCTGCCGAATATTCTCCTTTCCACAAGGATAAAAATACGCCATATTCTCCTTTCTATAGGGAGATTGGCATTGGATGCCGTACGACTGCGCCAGGTTCTGTCCGAACAACTGACCGATTCGCTGCGTCGACCGCTGCCTGAGCACACTCCGCGCCGCTTGTTCGGCAGGGTCTCCTTCGCTGGCAAGGCGACGGCGGTTACCGGCATCCGCCGCGGGGGAAAGACGACGTTCCTGCACCAGATGCGCCGCCGGCACGCCGACCGGGGCATGCCCCGTGAGCGGCTGCCGTACTTGCTGTTCGAGGATGAGCGCCTTGCCGGTCTCGAAGCCGGTCATCTGGGGTCGGTCGTGGACGAGTACTACCGGCGGTTTCCGCGGCTGCGCGATGCCGAGGCAGTGGTGTGGTGCTTCGACGAGATCCAGGTGGTCGCCGGCTGGGAACGGTTCGTCCGCCGCCTGCTCGACACCGAGCGCGTGGAAGTGTTCGTCACCGGGTCTTCGGCCGCGTTGCTGTCGCGCGAGGTCGCCACCGCGCTCCGAGGTCGCGCGTGGCAGGTGGTGGTGCATCCGTTCTCATTGGAGGAGGCATTGCGGCACCGAGGAAGGCCGATTTCGGAGGAACCGGCGTTCCTGACCCGCCGGGAGCGCTCCCACGTGGAACGCGCGATGCTCGACTGGCTGCAGGAGGGCGGTTTTCCCGAAGCGCAGGGGCTCGACGTGCCGTCGAGGTTTCAGCTTCTCCGTGACTACGTCGACGTGGCGGTGCTGCGCGACGTCGTCGAGCGCCACGAGGTGCGCAACGTGGCCGGGCTGCGCACCCTGGTTCGCCACCTTCTGGGCAACGCGGGTTCGCCGTTCAGCGTGGAGAAGTTCCACGCGGGGCTCAGGTCGCAGGGCATCGCGATCGGCAGAGACACCCTGCATCAGCTTCTCGCCCACCTGGAGGATTGCTTCCTGGTGCGGCTGGTGTGGATGGAGTCCGGTTCGGAGCGCCAGCGCATGGTGAATCCGCGCAAGGCATATCCGGTCGATCCCGGCCTGATCCCACCTTTCGATCGCACCGGGCGCACGAATGTTGGACACGCGCTGGAGACCGCCGTGCTCGTGGAGCTGGAACGCCGAAGGTTCGATGTAACCTATGTCCGTACCCAGGAAGGGTACGAGGTCGACTTCCTGGCCCGGCGAGCTGGCGGCTCGATGGAGCTCTTCCAGGTGTGCGCCGACCTGTCCGATCCGGAGACCGCCAACCGGGAACTGCGCGCTCTCGCTGCGGCAGGGGCCCGGTTTCCCGATGCCCGCAAGCGGCTGTTGACGCTTACGCGCGATGGCATTCCTGACGAGGTGCCCTCCGGGGTGGAGGCGCAGCCAGCCTACGAGTGGCTGCTGACGCCGCCGGACGACTCATAGGCGCCGCCGTCAGGCCGCCGGCTTCTTGGTCGCTCTGATGGAGTACATGTGCGGGAACGACTCGCCGTGGTGCGGGAACCGCCACCGCCCGTCCTCGCACCGCTTCGTGCCCGTGTACGGCTGGCTGCAGAACGGGAACTCGTGCAGGAACTCGATCGTCAAACCGGCTTCGATCAGCGCCGTCGCCACGTCGCCCAGCGGGTGCTGCCACTCATGGTGGGGGCTCGATATCAGTTCCCTGCCCGCGTAGCTCGGTTGGTTGCCCGGGGTCGACACCTCCCCGTGGAAGTAGCCGTATGTTGCTTTCAGTTCGCCAGTTGCCGAGACCTCGAACGCATCCAGGAACGGGTGGAACTCCACGATATGGAACATTCCGCCCGGTTTGAGCATGCGGTGAATCACCGACGCCCACCTGTCCAGATCAGGGAGCCAGACCAGGACACCGTATGACGTGAACACCACGTCGAACTCCTCATCGAGCACGTCCGGCAGGTCGTACACGTCGGAACGGATGAACCGCGTGTGCAGTGCCAGCTCATCGTTCAGCGACCTCGCCAGGTCGATCGCGGCGTCGGAGAAGTCGACGCCCGTCGCCTTCGCACCCAGACGCGCCCACGACATCGTGTCCAGCCCGAAGTGACACTGCAGATGGAGCAGCGTCTTGCCGGCGACGTCGCCGACCTCGCTTCGTTCCACATCGGTGAGCGTGATCCGGCCCGCCTTGAAGCCCTCGACGTCATAGAACGAGGACGACGCGTGGACCGGCGTCCGCTCATTCCAGTTCTGGCGATTGTCCCGGAGTCGTTCGTCTTGCATGCCGTTGGCTTGCAGCCTCGCCCGCACTACTCGCCGAACGAGGGCAGGTCGAGCCAATAGCGAGTGTAACGGCGAGCACCGGTACGCCGCAGCGCGCCCTTGGCCACCAGGTCGGCCAGATCACGCGTAGCAGTGGAGGCCGGCGCGCCGGTGATGCGGCGATAGTTGCCTGCGCTGAGGCCGCCTTCGAATCCATCCGGCTCGGCTCGGAACAGCCGCAGCAGCGCCCTTTCCTGGCGCGGATTCAGTCGACCGCGCAGCCGGTCGAACATCCGGGTCTGCTGCACGGTCCGAATCAGCCGGCGTTCGCTCCAGATCTGGGCTTCGAGGACGACCCCGGCGAACCACACCAGCCACCCGGTGATGTCGAGCGAGTCATTGGCGGCCTTGAGAGCATCGTAGTACGCCCTGCGGCGACGAAAGATGGTCCGAGCGAGCGCGATCAGGCTCGGTTGTCCGAGCGCTCGCGCGAGCGCCTTCTCAGCGAGAGCGCGGCCGATACGGCCGTTGCCATCCTCGAACGGATGGATGAAGACGAAGTATAGATGGACAGCGCCTGCACAGGTCAGCGGCGACAGTCGGTCCTCACCGCCGCACGCGCGTTCGTACCAGGCGATGAACCGGTCCATCTCCGTCGCCATCCGGTCGGATGGTGGCGCCACGTAGTGGACGGTCGGCCGATCCCCGCGGCCGGAGACCACCTGCATCGGCTCGGAGTGGAGGCGGTAGCCTCCGATGACGTTGAGTCTGTGCCGTTCCCACATCAGCATTCGGTGCCAGTCCCACAGCGTGCCGTGATCCAACGGCCGGTCGAACTCCCGATAAACCGAGACCATCATCTCGGCGACACCGGCTTCGGCGGGTGACGCCGGACGCTGGTCGTGGGCCAGGCCGAATTGGCGGCGAATCGACGACTGCACGGAGTCCCGGTCGAGAAGCTCGCCTTCGATTGCGGAGGTCTGCGCCGCCTCGTCGCTCAGCCACCCGACCCGGAGCTCGATCCGATCGTCCGCGCCAAGACGGCGCCACGCGCCGATCCGGCGTCCGGCATCATACTGAAAGCGGGCTTCGAGCGGCGCCAGCTCAGCCTGATTCCAGGTGAAGTCCGGCCACCCCGGCTGCTGCCAGATCCAGCTCATGGGCTATAGAACGCCATCCTATAGCCCATCGGCCGGAAACCTCGCCTCTCTGAGACGGCGAGTCATCCTATACCCCCTGGTGGGACAAGTAATCCTCGAGCGCCTCGACCACCACGGCATTCAGGCTCTCTTCCTTGATGCGAGCCAGCGTGCTCGCACGGCGGTGAGTGTCGGCGGAAAGCCGCACGACGAATCTTCCGGAGAAGGGCCGCTCCGGCTCTTCTCCGTCCTGCCTGCAGCCGTCGAGGTAGAAATCCACCGACTCATGGAACGCCCGGCGTACCTCATCGATCGTCCTGCCACGGAAGTCCACATGGTCGCGGTGGAGATTGACGACCGTTCCATACAGCTCCTCGCCGTCGATGTCGACCTTTCCCCGATAGCCCTTGTACTCCATCACGGCTCGACTCCCATCCCTCCTATCCGGTGACGGCGTAGATGGCAGAGGCGCGGGCGTAGAAGCGGACGCGGACCAGGGAGCCTGCCAGCTCGGAGCCGTCGCGGCGCCGGCCTTCGCCGTGCCAGACCAAGGGGTGGTCAGGGTGGTCGAGGGGGGCCTGCAGGAGGCAGCCGTCGCGCTCGTAGCCGGGGATCACGCGGTCGCGGTCGTCGATCAGCTCGGCCATCACGTAGGCCTGGTTTTCCTGGTTGTCGTACTCGTCGCCCGGGATCTTGACGTTCAGATGCAGCGGCCCGGCCGGCATCGGGAACTCGGCGGTCTCGAAATGCGAGTTGGTCGTCGACGTCGCATACGTCAGCCGGTCGGCCGGCAGCCCGTGCAGGCGGTCGGCACGCTGGAACAGCATCATGCCGTTCACGAGGATCGGGTTGTGCAGCGAGAAGGCGCCGGCGTCGATCTCCCGGAACGGCCGGCTCCAGTTCAGTCCGTCGCGGCTGATCCAGCGTTCGCAGGGCAGGAACACGCCGTGGCCGTTGGCGCGCATCGGGTCGATACCGGGCTGGATGAAGCTGCCGGCGTAGTTGTTCATGTGCATGTAGTAGCGGCCCTCATGGGCAAAGGTGCTGCCCGAGTAGAACTCCAGGTCGGGCGGATCCTCGTCATCGGGCGAGATCTGGAACTCGATCGGCACCAGCCGCCCGCGCAGCAGGCGCATGTTGTTGTGGTACTCGGGCTTCTCGAAGTACTGGCTGGCGGTGTCCGGGGTCCATCGAAAGCCGTCCTCACTGGTGCGGATCGTCACCACCCGGCGTCCGTTGAGAACCAGGTCGTGGACGCCCTTGTCCCAGCGCTGCCAGCCTTTGCCGTAGTAGATGAACCGCTGCACGGCGGGGCTCCACATCGCCCCCCAGGCGTCGCCGTCGGCGAACACCGGCCCGCCGGGATGCTCCTCCCAGCTCTCGCCGTCGCGGCTGTGGAAGATGTACATCTGCATCTCGCCGTCGTGGATGGCGTTCTTCATGAAGACGTAGCGCTCGAGCTCCGGGCTGTAGGCCATGCGCGCCGCGTAGTGCCACTTGTATTCCGAGCGCTCGCAGACGACGTGCGTGTCGTCGAAGCGGATGCCGTCGGCCGTCGCGCTGCGCAGCAGCTTCCAGGGCGTGTGCCGGCTCATCTGGTAGTGGAATACGTCCGCGGTGCCGTCCGGCCGGGGCGCCGCGAAGCAGATGACGTCGCGCATCTCCGTCCTTCCCAGAGGCCGGAACGGTGTCGGGCGGAACCGCACGTGTCCCCAGGGCCTGTGTACGTCGTGCCGGTCCATGAACAGCAGCTTCATCGAAGCGAATCTTAGCGGGGTCTTGTCGCCGCCTGCCAGTTCGGTAGGATCGGTGCGGTATGAAGAGCGCCAGGATCGTCGCTCCCGGACGCGTCGAAGTAGGCGAGGTCGCCGATCTCACCGTCCAGCCCGGCACGGCGGTCGTGCGTCCGCTGGTAGTCGCCATCGACGGCAGTGACACGCGGCGCGTGTACGACGGAGCCGCGGACTTGTATCCGCTGGCTTCGTCGACCTGCGCGCACCAGGTCGTGGGGCGCGTGGAGGCGATCGAGTACGTCGGCGTCAAGCCGCTGCCGTTCGTGGTGGACGAGGTGGCGATCGTGCGGCGGCCCGGCTTCGACGGGCTGGCCGAGCAGATCCTGGTGCCGATCGGCGAGCTGATCCACCAGACGCTGGACACGCCGCTGGACCGCTTGGTGCTGGTGCACCAGCTCGCCCGCGCGCTGATGGCGTCCGAGCGGCTCCGCGACGTGGTCGGCCGGTCGGTGGCGGTGGTCGGGCAGGGGCCGGCCGGGCTGGTGCTGGACGCCGTGTTGAGGCGTGCCGGCGCGCGGCAGGTGATCGGCATCGACCCGGTCAGCGCGCGACGGGAGGCGGCGCTCCGGTTCGGGGCGACCGCGGCCGTCGATCCGCGCGGGGGGGCGGACGATGCGGCGGCGCAGGTGTCGGCGATCTCCGGCGCGCAACTCCCCGACGTCGTGGTGGAGGCGGCCGGCACCGCGGACTCGATCAACCTGGCGGTCGCGCTGGTGCGGGCCGAGGGGCGCCTGCTGCTGTACGGCGAGCCGCGGGCGCCGACCTTCCCGTTCGACTACGGCGTGCTCTACGAGAAGCAGTGCGCGGTGCTCATGTCGACGCCGGCCACCTACGAGGCCGACGGCTACCACGCCTATCGCCTTGCCACCAACCACCTGGCCCGCGGCGACTTCGACTTCGACGGGCTGATCACCCACCGCCTGCCGATCGGCGAGGCGGCGCGCGCCTACGAGCTGTCGCGCTCCGGCGATGACGGCGCCTGCCAGGTGGTGATCGAGCTCGGCTCGTGACGGAACCGAACGCGTGCGGCGTCCGGCCCAGCGGCGTCCACGACCGGGGCGGCCTGCCTTCCGCCGAGCCGATCGACCGCTCGACCCATGAGCTGGCGGACTGGGAGCACCTCACCAACGCGCTGGTGGGCGTGCTCCGGCACCGGGGGCTGTTCACCGTCGACGAGCTGCGCCGCGGCATCGAGTCCCTGCCGCCCGAGCGGTACGAGTCGTACCGCTACTACGAGCGCTGGGCGTCCTCGCTTGAAGCCGTGCTCGTGGAGAAGGGCGTCCTGACGCGCCAGGAGATCGACGCCCGGGCGAAGGCGGTGGGCGGCAGATGGGAGTAGTGTTCGCCGCGGCACCGGGCCGCTTCGCTCCCGGCGATGCCGTGGTGGTCCGGCGCGATCGCGTACCGCGCCACCACCGCACTCCGTGGTTCATCAAGGGCAGGCGAGGAAGGATCCGCGCGGTGAGCGGTCCGTTCTTCGATCCCGAGTCGCGCGCCCACGGCGGCAGCGGCCTCCCCAAGCGCCTGCTGTACCACGTGGAGTTCAGCCAGGCCGACCTCTGGGGCGTCCGGTACGACGGCGAGGAGGACGACGTGCTCCTGATCGACGTGTACGAAGGATGGCTGGAGCCGGCGGGAGTCGCGGCATGAGCGGCGGTCACGACCACCATCACGATCACGGCTCCGAGCACCCGGGCATCCATCCCGACGTCGATCTGCCCGAGCCCGCCCGGCGCGCCATCGCCATGCACGAGCTGCTGGTCGAGAAGGGGGTGCTTGATCCCGGCGAGCTCGCCGAGCAGATCCAGCGGGTGCGCTCCCGCTCGGCCGCGGACGGCGCGCGGGTGGTGGCCCGGGCGTGGGTCGAACCCGCGTTCAAGGCCAGGCTCCTGCGGGACGCGCGTTCGGCCGTGGCCGAACTCGGCTACACCCTGACGCACGACGCGGAGCTGGCGGTGGTGGAGAACACCGATGCCGTGCACCATCTGGTCGTGTGCACCCTCTGCTCCTGCTATCCGACCGCTCTGCTCGGACCGCCGCCGGACTGGTACAAGAGCAGCCCGTACCGGCAGCGCGCGGTCGTCCAGCCGCGGGCGGTCATGCGTGAGTTCGGGCTGGAGGTCGCCGGACACGTGCAGGTGCGTGTCGTGGACAGCACCGCCGACCTGCGCTACCTGGTCCTGCCGCGCCGTCCCGCCCGGACGGAAGGGCTGCCGGAGGAAGAGTTGGCCGAGCTGGTGACGCGGGACAGCATGATCGGCGTCGCGGACCCGCTCGAAGCGCGAAGCGCATGACCGATCCTGCGCTCCCTGCCTACCGACGCATGTCGGTCGTCCACCCGGTGCCGGTGGCAGACGAGGAGGTGCGCGCCCGGTTTTCCGAGCTGCTCGGCCTGCTCGACGTGCCCGGTCCGGGATCCGTGCCGGCGGAGCTGGGGGAGAGCGAGACCGGCGCGGACGGCGTGACCGCCACGCCGCTCCGCTTCCGCAACGAGCTCGACGAGGTCGTGCCCTGCATCCTGATGCGATCGGCCGCCGCCGGCGACGAGCTGGGCGGGATCGTCTGCATGCCCGGCACCGGCGGCACCGCCGAGCTGATCAGCGAGGAGCGCCTGCACCGGCCGCTCCGGCACCGCGGTCCGCTGCACGGCTGGGCGCGCGAGCTGGCGCGGCGCGGTTTCGCGACGCTGGCGGTCACCCTCCGTGGCACCACCGCACGCCAGCCCAACCCGCTGGAGCGGGAGCGGGAGTCCAAGGCGATGGAGCCGTTCGGCAGGACGGCGGTCGGGTTGCGCGTGCGCGAAGCGCTGCAGGCGGCGCGGGCGCTGGCGGCCGTCGACGGGGTGAGCACCGAGCGCATCGGGCTCACCGGCTTCTCGCTGGGCGGGCAGGCCGCGTGGCTGGCGCAGGCGGCCGCTCCCTGGATCCAGGCCTCGGCGCCGCTGGCGGGCGGCCTCGGCAGCATGGCCGCGGTCATCCGGGAGGGCGACCTGGACCGCCACTCCAGCCCCTGGTACATCCCGCACCTGCTGCGGCACTTCGACCAGGGCCGCATCGTGCGGGTGTGCATCTGTCCGCGGCCGCTCATGGTGCTGGCGCCGACCGAGGACGAGGACATGCCGGCGAGCGGGGTCGACGAGATGGAGCGCGAGGTGCGGCCGGCCTACGCCTCGGCCTGCTGCCCCCACCGCTTCGAGGTGCACCGGCCCCACCTCAACCACCTGTTCCTGCCCGAGCACCTCGACTCGGTGTCGGCGTTCTTCGGGCGATGGCTGTCGTGACCGCAGGTTCGCGCTACCGCGAGATCGAGGTGTACGGGACGCCGCGCGAGATGGGCCGCCAGCTCGGCGAGGCCGCCGGAGAGGAGATCCGCGGCTTCGCGAGCATCGCCGTCGAGCGGGTCAACAGGACGGTGTCGATCAGCCGCGAGCAGGCGCTCGCCACCGCCTCCGCGTGCATCCCGTACGCCGCCGACTATGCGCCGGAGCTGCTCGCCGAGCTGCGCGGGACGGCCGAATCGAGCGGCGTATCGCTGGACGAGCTGATGCTCCTGCAGGTCCGCAACCAGCTCCGCAACCGCACGGCTCCCGGCCGGACGGACGAAGGCGGCTGCACGGCGCTGGCGGCGCGCCGGCCCGCGCTGGTCGCCCAGAACTGGGACAACGACCCGGCGCTCGACCCGTACACGGTGGTGCTCACGCGCCGGCCGCTCGCCGGCCCGGCGACGCTGACGGTCGGCCAGGCCGGCCTGATCGGCTACATCGGCTGCGGCGAGCGCGGCATCGGCGTGTGCCTGAACACCCTGCCGGCGCCGGCCCGCGAGGTGGGCGTGCCCCATTACTTCATCGTGCGCCGCGTGCTGGAGGCCGATTCGCTCGACGCCGCGATCGAGGCGGTGCGGAGCGCGCACCGCGCCATCCCGGCCAACCTGATCCTGGCCACGCCGCAGGGGCCGGCCGACTTCGAGGTTCTGATCGACGACCTGCGCGTGCTGCGCCCGGAGGACGGCGCCGCCTGGCTGACGCACACCAACCACTGCCTGCACCCGGCGCTGGCCGGCGTCAACGAGCGGTTCCCGGAGTTGATCGAGTCCGGCCCGCGCAAGCGGCGCATCGACGATCTCCTGCAGGAGGCTGACGGCGGCATCGACGTCGGCGCGGCGCAGGCGGCGCTGCGCGACCACCACGACGAGCCCCGGTCGATCTGCCGGCATGCCAACGACCACCCCCGGTACGGCTTCTGGACCAGCGTGCTGTCGGTGGTGATCGAGGCGGACGCCGGCCGCATGCACGTCAGCCGCGGCAACCCCTGCTCGAACCCCTACGAGGAATACGGGCTCCTGTCGACGTAAGTCCTGTGCTGAGTCGTGATGGCGTTGCGATGGTGAACGAGGAGATCGAGATCATGCTCATGCGTCATGGGCGGTCTCGGGCAGATGACGAAGAGGTTCATGAAGGCCGGTACGATGCGCCGCTCACCGGCGTTGGCCGCGCCCAAGTGGAGAGACGAGCGGCGAAACTGAAGGAAACGGGGATCAGCTTTGACTCGATCATAGCGAGCCCGCTCAAACGGGCCTGTCAAACAGCCCGGATCATCAGCGATGCCCTGCACACCGGCGTTGAGCTCGATGAAGACTGGATGGAGAAGGACAACGGCCCGCTTGCAGGCTTGCCTTACCATGTCGCGGCCGCCAGATACCCGATCCCGGCTTTTCAAAACCCCTTTCAGCCGCATGTCGTGAGCGCCGGCGAGGGAGAGAGCACTTGGTCATTCCACAGTCGGGCAGCGCGAGCGCTCGAGAGGGTTATCAGGCGTGGCGCCGGAAGTTATCTCGTGGTTGCCCATGGAGGGATTCTCAACGCCGCGATGGGATGCATCGTGGGCGCGCAGCCGACTGTCAGCGGCCAGGGCGTCACGTTCTCGTTCGGTGACACCGGATACATCCGAACGGCGTACAACCCGAATCGACACCACTGGGTTGTGCTTGAGCTGGTTCGCTGATAGCCCACGCTCGCGCCGCGATGCCGACGCGTGGCGAACGAGGCTCGTGTCTTCCCGGCTCAGCTTCCGTCGATCAGGCGCTGTACCGAGAATCGCAGATCGGTGAACGAGAGAGGAGTCACCATCCCGGCAGTTGCTGTCGTCGTCTGGAGATAGTCGTCCGCTCCCGGATTGCGGAACACGATGAGCCGCGACTGCTTCAGATTGACGACCCAATACTCGGGTATCCGGGCTTGTGCGTAGAGCTGTCGCTTTTCCTCCAGATCCTTCGCCAGACTGCTGTCCGAGAACTCGATGAGCCAGAAGATGTCCTGCGGGTAGGGGTGATGGTGGAGGTACTCGCGACCCAGCGGCCGCACAACGGCGATGTCCGGCTCCGGCTCGGAACCAAGGTCGGGCAGGGTAATCGGATGATCCTGGCGGACAGTGGCCCGCTCACCCATCGTCCGGATCAGATACGTCGTGGTCTCGGTAATCAGGTAGGCGTGGGGTTCCCCCTCGGGCGCCATCTCGACGATCTCCCCCCTCAGAAGCTCGACGGGCCGGTCGTCGAGCACGCCGCTCGCGACCATGCGGTGGTAGTCCTCCAGTGTCCACTTGGTCAGGGTCACGCTCACGACGAAGCTCCGTTCGCGCCGACGCTACGCCGACACGGCGTCACCTGTCCATTCACTACGCGACCCAGAAGCGGTGGACGGTTCGGTGGCGGTAGGTCTGGCCGGGGCGCAGCACGATGGGGGGGAAGTGGGGCTGGTGCACGCTGTCGGGGAAGTGCTGGGTCTCCAGGCAGAGGGCGCCCCGCGGGTCGAACGTGCGTCCACCGGCGCCCGTGGTGGTCTCCAGGAACTCCGAGGTATAGAGCTGCACGCCGGGCTGGGTGGTGGCCACCTCCATCACCCGTCCTGAGCCGGGCGCGTACACGCGGGCGAAGGTGCGGAGCTGGCCCGGCGCGCCGTCGATCACGAAGCAGTGGTCGTAGCCGCCGGCCTGCTTGATCCGCGCGCCGATCGGGCGTGGGCTCGTGAAGTCGAAGGCCGTACCGGCCACCGGCAGCACCGCACCGGTGGGCACCCCGTCGTCGCCCCGCTCCAGGACGTGCGCGCAGTGCAAGTGCAGGTCGTGCCCGTCCACGGTGCCGTTGCCGGCGCCGGCCAGGTTCCAGTAGGCGTGATTGGTGAGGTTGACGATCGTCGGCGCGTCGGTCGTTGCCTGCAGGTCGATGATCAGCTCGTCGTGCCCGGTCAGCCGGTAGACCGCTTGCGCGGTCAGCTCGCCGGGGTAGCCTTCCTCGCCGTCCGGGCTCCGGTAGCGCAGTGCGATGCGGTCCTCGTCCTCGCCCTCGTGGGTGGAGGCATCCCAGATGCGGCGGTCGAAGCCGGTCACGCCGCCGTGCAGGTGCAGGTCGCCGGCATTGCACGCCAGCTCGTAGCGGGTCCCGTCCAGATCGAAGGCGCCCCCGGCGATGCGGTTGGCGACGCGCCCGATGATGGGCCCGAAGTACGGGTACTCCGGATCCAGGTAGCGCTCCACGTCGTCGTAGGAGAGCGTGATCTCGTCCAGTCCATGGCGGCCGTGCGTGCGCACCGATTGCAGGTTGGCTCCCAGCGTCAGCACGGCGGCGGTGGTGCCGCGGCGGTTGCGCATCTCGTAGCGGTGCACGGGGCTGCCGCCGGCAAGGCCGAAGTCGGTCCGCGTAATGCTCATGGGCCATGACCCTCCGCCTCAAGCGTACCGCAACGGCCGGCCGGAGTGCCGACGCCCGGCGCGCACCTCAGGTCACTCGCGCATTCCTCCGGATGAGTCCCACACCTGCCACACGCGCCGGACCGCGCGGACCGTGGCGGCCCTCGCGTTGAGCTTCTTGTAGGCGGCGAGGATCAGCCGGCGCATCCGGCGATCGAGACCGCTGCCGGCAGGGGATTCGCAGATCAGGTACAGGAAGATGACCGCGACGTCTTGGGCGTTCTCGCCTCTTTCCGCCAGCTCCCAGAGGGCGTCGACGAGCTCGTCCGGAATGCCAAGCGCCGCGAGGTCGTCGAGCGTGGGCACTGACAGGAACGGGCGCTCGTTCAGCGCAGCGACGATCTCGATCGGGGATGCAGGCGCCTCCGGCAGGAACTCCGGTGCGGGCGGGAGCATATCCCGCGCCGGTCCCAGCATGGCGTCCGGCGGCGGCGCCTGGCTGTAGACGACGTCCGCGCGCATCGGCGGCGCGTCCTGCACGGTGCCGGTGCCGTGCCAGCCGGCGGCCAACACCTGCGGAACCTTGACCAGACTCGGCAGATCGTTCGCCTTGTCGGGCTCCTCCCGTACGTGGACGACCAGGCAGTCCGTCCACTCCGAGAGGAGCTGATAGCGCACGGCCAGATCGGTCGCCGCCGTCTCGTCGTCGAGCGCCGGCAACCGGCGGGCGGCGCCCATGCGCGCCAGGTCGGAGCGAATGGCACTCGCTCCTTCCACGTCGGCGTTCCCGGAAGGTGGAGGGCCTATCTCCAGGCGATGGCTGAGGATGCGGCCGTCGGCGAGCTCCAGATCCAGGACCACCTCACCGTGCGGTCGCTCCGCGAACGACGCGAACAGATGGAGGGTGTCGCCCGGGTACGGCGGCGGCAGCGGATCGGGAACCGCGTGACGCACACGCCCCGGCCAGATGGCGCGAGCGTGCGTGGCGGGCGGGGCCAGGATGCGCTGGAAGTGGCGGTGGATGCGCCCGGCCATGTCCTCCCGCGGCGTCACCAGCTCGCAGGCGCCGCCGGTCGCCTCCGCGAGGGAGCGGACGAACGGCTCGGCGACGGCGCTGCCGACACCGACGGTGAAGATGCGGTGGCCGGAGGCGCGCGCCTCCGCCACGGCGGAGTCGGTGTCCCACACCTCGCCGTCGGTGATCAGCAGCAGGTCGCGCGGCATGCCGGGCTCGCCCTCGGTGCGGTAGGCCGCGCGCAGCGCGGACTCGATCTCGGTACCGCCCAGGTCGGCGTCCAGATCGCGCACGAACTCGCGCGCGCGGGCGACGTTGGACGGGGACGCCGGCAGCGCATGGCCGAACAGCGCGCGATGGCCGGTGCCGAAGGCGACGATGTCGAACAGGTCGCCGGGGCGCAGGCTGTCCAGGATGCGCTCGCCGGCGATCCGGACCTGCCCGATCGAGTCGCCGCTCATCGATCCGGAGCAGTCCACGACGATCTTCAGGCAGCGGTGTGCGCTGCCATCGCCCAGGTCGGGAATCTCCGGCCGGAAGCTCGCCAGGACCACCCAGTCCTCGCCGTCGCGGTCGAGCAGCGCCCCGGCTGCATCCATGCCGGTGGCGCGCGCCTCCAGCACGCAGTCGCGGTCCATGGCCGCGGGCCGGGCGATCTCGATCACCGTCCGCTCGCCCTCGGGAGTGATGGCGATGTCGTGCGAGGGAGAGGCCCAGCGGGCGCCGTGCAGGACTCCCTGCACCGACACCCGCAGGCACAAGGAGCGTTCGGCGTCGAAGCCGAACTCCGGCTGCTGGTGCGGGTCCAGGCCGGCGGCGGACGGATCGCCGTACCGGGGCGCGATGGTCGTCGGCATGGCCAGCCGCACCAGGTCGCCGTTCCAGCGCAGCAGCAGCCCGTAGCGGAAGCGGACGGTCGCCGTCTCGCCCGGGGCCAGGTTGCCCACACTCGCGGTGTACAGCCCGGGCTGCGGCTGCTCGAGCAGCACCGCCGCGTCGCCGTCGGTGATGGCATCCTCGTAGCGCCGCTCCGCCTCCGGCTTGGCGATGACCGTGCCGGCCATCGTGCGGTCGCCGATCTCCACCGTGAACTGCAGCAGCACGGCCTCCACCGGCAGCGGAAAGGTGTAGACCGCCTCGATGTGCCCGGTGCCGGGGTTGCGGTAGCGCTGGGACACGTCGACGACGGTCATGAGGTCGTCGACGGCGGCGTCGATACGGACCTCTTCCAGCACCACCTGTCCCTGAGCGCTCTCCAGCGTCGCGGCCATGTTCGTTCTCATTTCTCTGCATCCTCCTTGCGTGTCTGCTCGACGAGTGATGCCGCTCGACGGACGATCGCCCGCACGGCCTCGGCGCCGAGGCCGGCCTCCTGGGGATCGATCACCAGCTCGACGCCGGGGGCGAGCGTGACGTGGGTACGCAACGTCACGTCTCCGGGGCGCCGGGCGCGTGGCGGGGGCAGGGGAGAGGCGGCCTCTCCGCCGCCGGACACCAGCTCACGGATCCGTTCCAGGCTGAGGCCGGCTCGCTGCCAGGTGCGGACCGTCATCAACTGCTCGACGTGGCGCCTGGTGTAGTAGGCGCCGCGCTTGGCCCCGGCGGGCCGGTCGACGAGTCCCTCCTGGATGTAGTAACGGACGGTGCGCCGGGGCAGATCCACCAGGGCGCACAGCTCGTCTATCGCGATCCGATCGCCTTCGTTCGACATCGAGGACAGTATAAGACAGTTATGATGTAGAAAACAAGTGTCCCAAATGAGAGGATCAAGAAGGCGTGGTCGCGAGCCGTGCTCACTGTGGGGGAGGAGCCTCTTCCCGGTCGTGTGCCGAGCCTCTACCCTCCGTCTGCGATGACGATCCGATCGATCAAGCTCAGGGACGAACGCTACGGCGAGCAGTGGTTCGAGGAGGTCGAGGACCGCTGGGAGTATGCCGACTTCAAGGCCGACCCGCGCTGGCGCCGCGGCTGGATCAGCATGGACTGCGCCCTGTACGACGAGGAGTCCGACCGCGTGTACCTCGGAATCACCTCCTTCGACTCCGACATCTTCAAGGCGTACGACCGCGCATCGGGGAGCTTCGTCGACCTGGGCGCGGGCGGTGTGGTGAACGAGTACGACGCCAAGTTCCACCGCTCGCTCGAACGGGGCGCCGACGGCTGCATCTACGGGGCCACGGCGCTGCTGCACGACGTGGACCGGTTCTTCGATGCCCCGGGCGGCGGCATCTTCCGCTACGACCCGCGCAGCGGCGAGTTCACGCGCATCGCGACGCCGGTGCCGCACACCTACATCCAGTCGATCGCGATCGACCGGGAGCGCGAGCTGATCTACTGCCTGTGCTTCGCGCCCGAGATGCTGGCCGCCTACGACCTGGCCAACGGCGCGGTCACGGACTACGGGCTGATCGCTTCCGGGTGCGGCGGGATGGCGCAGGGCGAGAACATCTGCCTGGACGACCACGGCTGCGTGTGGGCGACCTGGCAGGTGACCCGTGCGTGGCAGTCGAGCAGCGGCGCGGACATGGCGCGGCTCTGCAAGATCGACCCGGAGCAGGGCAGGGTCGTCTACTACCGGGGCGGCCTGCCGCGGCCGGACGGCTCATACGGCACCGTCCAGGCGGAGGGGCTGTTCAACCTGGGCGACGGCCTGATGTACGCCTCCGGCGGCAACGGGTCGCTGTTCCGCATCGACCCCGTGACCGGCGCGGCGACGCACCTGTTCACGCCGATCGAGGACCGGCCGAGCAGGCTCACCTCGCTGGTGGTCGCCGACGACGGCTGCGCCTACGGCGTGACCGGCCGCGGCGGGCGGTGCGAGGTGCTCCGCTTCGACTTCCGGCGCGACCGCTACGACCTGCTGGGCCCGGTGGTCGACCAGGACGGCGAGCCGTGCTTCCAGGTCCACCACGTCGTGCGCGCCGCCGACGGCACGCTGTACGCCTGCGAGAACGACAACCCGCGGCGCAGCGGCTACCTGTGGGAGATCACGCTGTAGCCGCCGCGCCGGCGGGGAGCAGGTCCCTGGCGGTCTGCCGCGCCTCGTCCAGCGTGTCGACGACCTGACCTGCGGGAACGTCGTGCAGGATGTCGAGGGCGTCCAGGGTCTCGGCGACGGCGCCTGACAGTCCCATCACGATGCACGGCGTGTCCTGCTCGGCAGCGACGTCCATGAGCTGCCTGATCAGCATCGCGGCGCTGTCGTCCATGTAGGTGGCGCCCGAGAAGTCGAAGATCACCACCTCGTGGTCCCTGATGTCCGGGCCGATCACCCCGACCAGCTTCTGGGCGGAGGCGACGGTGAAGCCGCCCCGCAGCGCGACCAGGCCGACCCGCGCCGCATACGGGTCGTCCGAGCCGCCCTGATCGGCGAAGAACGCCTGGTCCAGCAGCGGCACCGACACCACGCTGTCGAGCTCCAGCCGCTCCAACTGGCGGGCGTGCGCCATCCCCGCCGCGATCAGCCCGATGGCCACCGCGGTCACCAGGTCCACGAACACGGTCAGACCGAGCGTGATCAGCAGCACGATCAGGTGCTCGCGGCGGATGCGGTGCAGGCGCAGGACCATGCGCCAGTCGACGATGTCCCAGCCGACCTTCATCAGGATGCCGGCCAGCACGGCGTGCGGGATCGGCTCGACGAAGCGTCCGAGGCCAAGCAGGAGCGCCAGCAGCAGAATCGCGCGCAGCACGCCCGACATGCGGGTCGTGCCGCCGGCGCGGATGTTGGTGACCGTGCCCATGGTCGCGCCGGCGCCGGGCACGCCCCCGAACAGGCCCGCGACCAGGTTGCCGATGCCCTGTCCGACCAGCTCGCGGTCCGGGTTGTGCTGCGTGCCGGTCAGCGAGTCGGCCACCAGCGAGGTGAGCAGGCTGTCCACGGATCCCAGCAGGGCCAGGATGAGCGCCGGCTGCAGGGCGCGCAGCAGGAACCCCACGGACGGCAACTCCAGGTGAAGCTGAGGCAGCCCCGTGGGCACCGCGCCGATCACCGGCGCGTCGCGCAGCGTCAGGACGCCCAGCAGCGTGCCGGCGATCAGCGCCACCAGGGCGGCGGGAACGAAGCGCTGCAGGCGGCGCGGCCAGATCACGCCGATGGCGAGCGTCACCACCGCGATGACCAGGGCGCTGACGTTGAGGCCCGCAAGCGCCTCCGGCAGCGCGCGGATCGCGCCCATCGGGCCTCCCGCGGCCGTCGGCGCTCCCAGGAACGGGAGCGTCTGGATCAGCATGACGATGATGCCGATGCCGGTCATGAAGCCGGAGACCACCACGTGCGGCGTGTAGGCGATGAAGCGGCCGATGCGCAGCCAGCCGATCAGCACCTGCAGCAGGCCGCCGAGCATCACGACCGTGAGGGCCTCCGTGAGGTTGGACGCGTGGCTGGTGATGATCACCGCCATGGCCACGGCCATGGGCGCCGTGGGACCGGAGATCTGCGACCGCGTGCCGCCGAACACGGCGGCGAAGAAGCCCACGGCGATCGCCCCGTACAGGCCGGCGGCCGCTCCCAGCCCCGAGGCGACGCCGAAGGCCAGCGACACCGGCAGCGCCACCACCGTGGAGGTGATGCCGCCGAACAGATCCCCGCGGAACGTGTCGAAGCCGTAGTTGAGCTCGAAACGTCGCTTCATCACTCGCTGTCGGTGGGCCGTGTGTCCTCGGATTCGAGTTGACGCACGCGGCGGCTGAGGTTGTTCGGCAGTATACCGAGCGCCGCCGCGGTCCGCTTGACCGACCGCCCGTGCAGATCGAGCTGGCGCTGCAGGTAGCGGCGCTCGAACTGCCGTTTCGCTTCCGCCAGGGGCATGGTGCGCGCGAACGGGTCGCCGGCTTCGGCCACGCCGCCGGCGGCTGCGCGCTCGATGTCAGCGGCTTCGATCACGGGCGCGTCCCCGAGCACCAGCACCCGCTCGATGATCGTCTTGAGCTCGCGCACGTTGCCGGGCAGCGACAGCGCGCCCAACCGCCGGAGGGCGTCCGGACTCAGCGCCCGAGGCTCGACCCCCAGGCGCGCGGCCAGCGACGTCACGAAGTTCTCGGCGAGCGGGGCGATGTCCTCACGCCGCGACCGCAGCGGCGGGATCTGCAGGCGGATGACGTTCAGGCGGAAGTAGAGGTCGCGGCGCAGCGATCCGTCGTCGACCGCCTGTTCGAGGTCGGCGTTGGTGGCGGCGATGATGCGCGCGTCGACCGTGTCGACGGCGGTCGAGCCGATGCGCTGCACCTCGCCCGAGTCCAGGAAGCGCAGCAGCCGCGTCTGCGCCCCGGGCGGCAGCTCCGCCACCTCATCCAGGAACAGGGTGCCGCCGGCCGCCGCCTGCAGCTTGCCTCGAAAATCTGCATGCGCCCCGGTGAACGCTCCCCTGGCATGCCCGAACAGCTCGCTCTCGATCAGGCTCTCCGGCAGGGCGCCGCAATCGACCTTGATCAGCGGCTGGCCGCTGCGTCGCGACAAGCCGTGGATGTAGCGCGCGGTGACCTCCTTGCCGGTCCCGCTCTCGCCGGTGATCAGCACCGCAGCGTCGGTGGCCGCCACCTTGCGGCAGTCCCCGGCCATCGCGCGCATGCTCTGTGACGCGAACACCGGCACGGTGTCGGCCAGCGCCGCCAGTCGGACCTGCCTGAATCGGGCCGCGTTGCCCACCGTGATCGCCAGCCGTTCGGCGGCGAGCGGTTTCTCCAGGTAGTCGAAGGCGCCGCGCCGCACGCAGTCGACCGCTTCCTCGGCGGTGGCGACGCCGGACATGATGATCACCGGCACCAGCGGGTGTTCCACCAGCAGGCGCTCCAGGACGTCTCGGCCCTTGACGCTGCCCAGGTAGAGGTCCAGCAGGACGACGTCCACGTCCTCCGTCAGCGCCGGGGACCAATCGGTCGGAGCCGCGCAGCGCGCTTCCATCCCGCGCCGGGCCAGCACCATGGAGACGCTGCGGCCGACGTTCCGGTCGTCGTCGACGATCAATACGACGGTCGGCATGTCGTATCGACTACGGGAACGCCATGTCGACGGTCGTACCGCGTCCGGGGCGGGAGCGCATCGTCATCCGGATGCCATGGGCGGCAGCTACGTTCCGCACGAAGCCGAGACCGACGCCCATGCCGCTGTCCTTGGTGGTGTAGTAGTCGTCGAAGGCGCGATCCTGTTCATCCTGCGTCATCCCGGCGCCCCGGTCGCGTACGGTGATCACCGCGGGCCGCTCGCTGACCGAGACGGTGACCGAACCGTGGTCGCTGCCGGCCGTGGCGTCGATCGCATTCTGAACCAGGTTGGCCAGCGCCTGCTCCAGAAGGGTGGGATCTGCCTGCACCAGCACCGGATCTTCGGGGACCGCCACCCGGACCCCCGGGTAGGTGCCGGCGAGCTTGCTGCACCAGCAGGGCGATGTCGAGCTCGGCGGGTTGCGGCTCGGGGAACCGATAGAGCATGACGAACCGGTCGAGGATCGCCTCCATCCGGGACGCTTCGTCGCGCAGCATGGCGGCGATCGACCGGGTGTCGGCGGCCGGCACCGCCTCGGCAAGCTGATCGGCTCCCAGGCGGATCGGGGTCAGCGAGTTGCGGAACTGGTGCGTGAGATAGCGGCCGATATTGGCACGCTCCATGTTCGCGATCCGTTCGCGGTAGTCGTTCAGCTCGGCGACCAGCCGGTTGAAGCTGCGCTGCAGGGCGCGGATCTCCCCTGGCCCGCGCGCCGCCACGTCGATCCGTGACGGACGGTCGGTCAGCCGCCGCATGTGCCCGGCCAGTCGGGACAAGGGTTTGACGACCCACCGGAACGAACCGAACCACAGGAAGGAACCGGCAAGAATCCCGAACAGCCCCGCGGCTCCCACGGTGACCAGGACGGTGCGGCCGACCGCGGCTCGTACCACCTCGGCTCCGGCGAGCAGCCCGCCGGCTGCATCGAGGTGCTGTGACGCCTTCTCCAGCAGCGTCCGAGCGTCAGCCGCAGACTCGGCCGCATGGGCGTTCCGGACGGCGGCGCGCGCCTCCTGCAGGTGCGTGGCGGCCCGCGCGGCATCCGCCGGGGCGGTAAGCCGGGCGATCGATCCGACCGCCGCCAGCGTGACGGCGGCGACGGCGGCCAGGGTCAGCGCGATCAGTCCGAGTGCGTATCCCCTCATGGCTCCTCGGGGATCAGCACCGACGTGCTCGGCACGACCCCCGACCACAATGCACCGGGCGTGTCGCCTGCGTGAACGTCGGGGAGTGAGGCGCGCGCCTTGATGACCGCCAGTCCCGACCCGACCGGTCCGAGCGTCACGGTCGCGGAACCGAGCAGCTCTGCCGCCTCCTCCAGGGAACCGGCCCAGGACACCTCCTCGCCGCGGTGCACCTCGTAGCGGCCGCTCAGGCTGTGAAACAGGACCACGTTGCGGCTGACCAGCCGCAGCTTCTTCCCGGAGCGCGGGAAGTAGCGGTACTCGAACTCGACTGCCACCCGCGCCGAGCTCTGGATCAGATCGCGCACCTGATCGGTGAGATGGCCGTGCAGGCGCACCGTGATGGTGATGGTGCCAGAGCCGTCGGTGTGAACCTCCGGCGGATCCAGGCCGACCTCCACCACTCCGATCAGGCCCAGCGTGACCGCCGTGGAGCGGAGCACCCCGCCGAGCAGCGATCCCAGGTCCAGATCCCTACTCCCACCGGAACAGTGCGGCCGACGCCACGGTGCCGGCCACCAGCATGGCAAGCAGAACCAGGCCCGACAGCCAGTTCCAGCCGACGCCGAACCACAGGTCCTGCAGCAGGTGCACGACGTGGGTCAGGGGCAGCCAGCCGGCAACGTCGCGAACGTTCCCGGGCATGGTCTGAAGCGGCATGGCTGCGCCGGAGAGAAACATCAGCGGAAAGTAGATCGCCATCCCGACCGCCTGAGCCACGCGCTCGCTGCGCACCAGGCTGGCAAGGACGTAGCCGACCGCCACGAACGCCATCGTGCTCAGCGTGAACCCACCGAGCACGGCGGCCCAGTGCCCTCCGAAGCGCAGGCCGAACACCAGTTTGGCCACGATGATCACCAGCCCCATTCCCAGCAGGGCGCTGCCGAAGTGGACGCTCACGTCGGCGGCGAAGTAGACGAGCGGCCGCAAGGGCGTGACCTGATACCGCCTCAGCAGCTTCTGCTTCCGGTCCGCCGCCGTCGTGATCGGGAGACCGATGAGGGCGACCGTGCCGATCACGATCGCGGCCAGCGCCGGCACGTAGCTGTCGATGTATCCGAATCCCGGAGGCGTGAACGGACCGCCCGGTTCGTTCCCCCAGATGAAGCCGAACAGCAGCACCAGCAACACCGGGAACGCCACGGTGAAGAACAGCGCCATCGGTTCGCGAAGGAAGCGCTTGAACTGGACCGAGGTGAGGCGGCGGTAGGAGCGCACGTGCGTCGTCAGGGCCATCAGATCAGTTCTGGCGGATCAGTCCCGGATCGCGCGGCCGGTCAGCCGGAGAAAGACATCCTCCAGATCGGCCTGTTGGGTGCTCAGGTTGCTGAACGGAACACGATTCGATTCCAGCCACGCCACCACCGCCGACAGCAGTCCGTCGCTGTTCCCGGAGACCGTCACTCTTCGAGTGAGGTTCGCTTCGCTCACTCGGCCGCCCTGCTGCACGACCGCGTCGACCTGCGGGAGCGCCCGCAGCGCCGACCAGTCGGCGTCGGCGGTCGCGTCGAACATGACCTTGCTCTCTGCGTCGAACGTCCTGACGAGCTGGGCGGGCGTGTCCAGGGCGATGACGCTGCCCTGGTCGACGATCGCGACCCGGTCGCACAGGAATTGCGCCTCGTCCATGAAGTGGGTGATCACCAGCACGGTCTTGCCCTGCTCCCGGATCGCCTGCACCAGGTCCCAGGTGGCGCGGCGCGCCTGCGGGTCGAGTCCGCTGGTCAGCTCGTCGAGGATGACCACCTGCGGATCGTTCACCAGCGCCAGGGCGATGAACAGGCGCTGCCGCTGGCCGCCGGAAAGGGTGCCGAACATCGCGGATCGGTGGTCGGCCAACCCCCACTGCTGCAGCAACGGCTGCCACGGCACGGTCCGCGCGTAGAAGGAACTGAACAGATCCAGCGCCTCCCATACCCTGATCCGTTCCGCCAGCGCCGCCTCCTGCAGTTGCACGCCGATGCGTTCCGTCAGAGCGGTCCGATCACGGATCGGGTCCATCCCGAAGACCGAGATGCGGCCGCGATCCGGCGTCCGCAGTCCGATGACGCACTCGATCGTGGTGGTCTTGCCGGCGCCGTTGGGGCCGATGATCCCGAAGATCTCGCCCTCGTCCACGGAGAAGGACACCTCGTCGACCGCCACCACGTCGCCGTACCGCTTGCAGAGCCGTTCGACTTCGATACCGGTGGCATGGGCCGCTCAGTAGTGGAACTGCGGGCCGACCGCGAACCAGAAGTTGTGCGCCTGCATGGCGTCGGGCGGCGCGGGAGTGCGCTTGTGCACGCCGGTGGCGGGCACCCACTCGCCGAGGGCGTAGTGGCCGTTCACGCCGGCCTCGATCCCGAGCTTGAAGACGTTGAGGTCCCCGTCCAGGCGGATCTGCAGGCCGGCGTACACGCCGCCGATCAGGCTGGCGCGACTCCAGGCGTTGCTGCCGGACGTGATGCCCAGGGTCTCCGTGAGCACCTGGCGACGGTCCATGCCGTACCGGACCGACTCGAACGCCAGACCGGTCTTGACCCCGGCCTGCAGGTAGACGAGCTCCGGAGCGACGGGCCACTTGTACTGGACGATGCCGACGAAGTAGCCCTGCCCGTAGCCGGCATAGCTGTAGTAGTCGTCGTACCCGTCGCCGTCCTCGTCGACGGTGTCTCGCGGTCCGAGCGGGTCGTCCGTGTGCTTCGCGAAGCCCAGCACGTCCTGTCCGAACCCTCCGTACTCCGCCCCGATCTGCAGGCTCCCGTCCACGCTCCAGCGCCACGTGCCGGCGCCGCCGTCCTTGATCGGAACGAAGAGCTCGCTCATCGCGCCGTAGGAGCCCAGCGTCGTGAAGTAGGTGTTGAGATCGGAGATGCCGGGCACGTAGCGCAGCGGCATGAACGGGCCGCCGCCGAACCCCGCATCCGGAGCTCCAGCAGAGGTGACCGGTCTGTCCCGATCGAGCTTCTGGTTGATCTCCTCGAGCACCGCCAGGATGTCGACGGTCGAGACCTCATCGTCGGCGGCGGTGACGGCGCCGGTGGCGAGCGCGGCGCCGATCGCCACGGTCAGCAGTGTGGTGCGCATGGGAACCTCCGTAGTGGAACAGCAAGCGAGAACCGTGCCACACGACAGGGAGCGCGATACGGCACGCTCCGCCACCGTTCACACGACAGATGGTATCCCGATCGATCCGTCGCGTATCAGCGATGATACGCCGAGACTGCAGAGGATGGGCATACAGCATCTGACGATACAAGCCGTTTCCGCTCTATCATCGGGTGGCGGACAAGGGACGGATCAGGCGAATGAGTGTGATGGATACCGGGATACTCACCATCGGCCACTCCAATCACTCACTGGACGGGTTCTTGACGTTGCTGTCGAGGCATCGCGTCACTGCCGTGGCCGACGTGCGGTCCGCGCCATACAGTCGCTTTCGCCCTCACTTCAACCGAAAGGCGCTGGAAGCGTCGCTCGATGCTCGCGGCATTCGTTATGCCTTCTTCGGGCGTGAGCTCGGCGGCCGCCCGGACGATCCCGTTTGTTACGAGG
Source organism: Spirochaetia bacterium (assembly GCA_964291595.2). Classification (GTDB taxonomy): domain Bacteria; phylum Spirochaetota; class Spirochaetia; order SZUA-6; family Bin103; genus CATQHW01. Next base: position 1,325,420 of record OZ219914.1, read on the forward strand.
GAGGGCGTGTCGACTATGAACGGGTCGCCGCGACGCGTGGTTTCCCGGAAGCGTCGCTCGATGCTCGCGGCATTCGTTATGCCTTCTTCGGGCGTGAGCTCGGCGGCCGCCCGGACGATCCCGTTTGTTACGAGGGAGGGCGTGTCGACTATGAACGGGTCGCCGCGACGCGTGGTTTTCGTGACGGCATCGCCCGCGTCATCGATGCAGCTTCCAGACACCGTGTCGCGCTTATGTGCGCGGAGAAGGAACCGCTGGACTGCCATCGGACGCTTCTGGTGGCGCGGGCGCTTGACGCCGCAGGCGCTACGGTCGAGCACATCCTCGCCGATGGAGCGCTGGAGCCGCACGGCAGGGCGATGGACCGATTGCTGGCGGCGTTCGACCTGAACCCGGACTGCGATCTGTTTCGGAAGCGCGAGGAGTTGGTCGCGGACGCGATCGCGCTGCAGGCGCGGCGCGTGGCCTACGTCAGCAAGAGATAGGCCACGAAGCCGCGGCGCCCACTCGACTGCGAAGTGCTCGCGTGTGTCGAGAGTAGGAGGTGAGCGCCGTGTTGCTGGAGAAGATCGATCGCTGGGAAGCGGAAATCCTGGAGCGGGGTATCGAACGGGGGATTGAGCAAGGGATCGAACAGGGCCGTCAGGAAGGCCAATTGGGAACCATCGAGAAGCTGGTGCGAACCGGTGTCGCATGGACCACGATCGAAGCGGCGACCGGCATCGACGAGCGGACATTCGACCGGCTCAAGCACCAGCTCGATGCCGCCGCCGACGGCGATCCTGACGCCACCTGAGCCACGCTGGGCAGGGGACATCGCTACCTTCTTCCAGCCCCGCCGCACGGCGCTGGTGACGCTGCAACTCACCCGCCAGCAAGCCGAAGAGATCTCCGCGTCCATAACTCGGGGTTAGTCGAGGATCGGTCAGGCGATTGGCACCCGGAGCCGGGCGGGAGATGTGGCGGGCTCCGGTAGGCGCGGCGTTTACAACAGCGGGCGGACGATCGCGCTGACGCCCAGGACGGCCAGGACCACGACGGCGGCGGCGCGCAGCCGATCGACCGACAGGCGCCGTGCCAGGGCGAGCCCGGCGTTCGATCCAGCCAGGGCGAACGGCGCGAGCACCGCGGCCAGCGCCAGCGCGTGCACCGCGCTCTCGCCGAAGGCTGCCGCCAGCAGGACCAGCAGCGTGCCCGTGGCCGGCAGGGCGATCGCCCAGATGGTGGCGCGGATCCGTTCCGCCGGCCACTCGTGCGCGTAGGACCAGAGCGCCAGCGGCGCACCGCCCATGCCGGTCGACCCGCCCAGCAGCCCCGAGGCGCCCATCGCCAGCGCCGTCCACGGCCAGGCCACCCGCGCGCGCGGGGCCGGCCTCACCACCCGCAGCACCACCAGCGCGCCGAGCACGACGGCGCCGGCGGCCTGCCGGGCCAGGTCGGGGTTCACGGCGACCACCGCCCGCAGGCCCAGCACGCCGATCAGCATGGCCGGCATGGTGATCGCCAGCGGCCACAGGAGATCGCGCGCCTGCACGGAGGCGCGCAGCCGCAGCACGCCGTTGGCCATCTGCACCATCATGGCGGAGCTGGAGATGGCGATCGCCTGCTCGGGCGCAAAGCCGCTCAGGTGGAGCAGCGGAATCGCCAGCAGCGCCAGGCCGAAGCCGACGGTCGCCTGCAGCGCCGAGGAGGCGGCGACGATCGCCGCGGCCGCCGCCACTACCGGCAGCGGCTGTCCGAGGAGCATCGGGATCGGGTTGTGTCGCGGTGATCAGCCGTCCGCCCGGCACCAGGAGGCGAAGTATTCGGGCGACCAGCGGCGTGACAGGAAGGAGATGCGCTCGGCGCGCGCCGCGCGCGCAGGTTCCGCCTCCGCCTCGATCCACGCCTCGGCGCCGGCCAGGTCCGGGAACTCGCAGATCCAGACGCGGTGCCACGCCGGAATCGGGTCGATGAGCTGGAAGCACTCCAGCCGCAGCATCCCGTGCTCGCGGGCAACCCGCCGCAGGCCCGCGGTCTGCTCGGCATCGGCGCGCCCGTCGGCGCCGTCGGCGGGAGAACTGCAGCACCACCACGCTGGATCGGTCGGCGCCGAGCGCCGGGACCGCGGCCGGATCGGCCTCCTGCGGAGCGATCACCCGCGGCGGTCCGGGCAGCCACGCGTCGAAGTGCCCGGGCGCCAGCGGCCGGGTGAGGTGGTACTCGTAGAAGCCGTCGCGGCCGTAGGGCGGCGCCATCTCCGCCTCGATCCACTCCTCCGCGCCGGCGAAGGTCGGAAACTCGATCAGCCAGAACCGCTGCCAGCGCCCCTGCTGCCCGATCAGCCGGAAGCCCTCCAGGCGCCGCATGCGGTGGCGGGCGGCGACCGACAGCATCAGGTCGACGTGCTCCTGTTCCGCCGAGCGGCGCTCGTCTTCAGTGAGCCGGTGCCAGCTCGCCTGCCGGCCGGTCTTGGCCAGGACCATCACACGGTCCCGGCTCAGCTCGAGTTCAGCGGACACCTCGCCTGCCTCTTCGTCACGTTGCGGACTCATCGCGGGACTTCCACCTCCTGTCCGCCCCGTTCCGCCGACAGGTACGCGGCGTACAGGACGGCGGTCGTGTCGATCGCCAGCGGCAGCCCGCTCGCCGGTTCGCGGCCGTCGCGGATCGCGCCCAGGAAGTCGGCCAGCTCCTGGCGGTAGCCGGTGGCCCAGTCCTCGTCCGGGGCCGGGAACGACCAGCCCTGCTTGGTGCCGATCTTCTCCACCACGTACACGTCGTCGAGCTGCCGCTCCTCCGGGTTGTAGAGGAGGTTGGTGTCGGTGGGGTTGATGTTGCAGCGCATGCGGTGGTTGTTCGCGTACACCTCCAGCCAGTTGTGCACCCCGCCCATGACGATCTCCGTGGAGTGGATGTCGGCGACGGTGCCGTCTTCGAAGACCACGTGCACCTGGCAGTAGTCCTCCACGTCGTGGTAGTCGGTGCGCAGCCAGCCCAGGTCGCGGAAGCCGGCCGCCCCGGTCAGGCGGTGCACGCGGGCGCTGACCGCGCGCGGGCGCACCGGGCCGCCGTCGGTGGCCTGCCCCTGCACGCGCTTCAGGTAGAGCGCGGCGGTGAGCGGGTGGCACCCCTTGCCGACCAGCGAGCCGCCGCCCGTCCTGGCCCAGATGCCGTAGACCGGCGAGTGCGAGCCGGAGTGCGACTCCTCGCCCTGGATCCACAGGATGCGCGCCCCCGTCTTGACGATGACCTCCACCTCTTTCTGCACGGACGGGGCGTAGACCCAGTTCTCGGCATAGCAGAGGGTGACGCCGGCCCGCTCGACCGCGTCGCGCATGCGCGACGCGCTGGCCATCGCCTGCTCCAGCATCTCGCCCTTGGAGGCGAGGTCGCCCCGCCAGCCGGGATCGTCCGCCGGACCGAAGGCGCCGGTGAACGGCTTCTCGACGATCACGTGCTTGCCGGCCGCCGCGGCGGCGAGCACGCAGGGCTCGTGCGAGTAGGGGGGCGCGCAGACGTCGATGACGTCGGAGACTTCCAGCAACCCGTCGAGCGAGGCGCAGGCCGCCACGCCGTGGCGCGCGGCGAACTCGTCGCGGCGCTCGGGGGTAGGCGAGTAGACCCCGGCCAGGGTGACGGCTCCGGAGCCGAGGCCGCGGTAGCACTCGGCGTGGAAGTTGGCGGCGAAACGCGAGCCGACCAGCCCGACGCGCAGGCTCATGAGCGTCCTCCTTTCACCACGACCGGCAGCTCGATCGACGACGGATGCTCCGGCGACAGGTGGATGGTATTGGTGGCCACCCGCGTGCGCGTATGCCGGCCCATCGGCTCGCCGGTGTTGGGGTTGACGTCGAAGCGCGGGAACGACGAGAAGCTGACCAGCAGCCGCAGCCGGTGGCCGGCGGCGAACAGGTTGCTGGTGGGATACAGCGGAAAGGCGACCCGGTACACCCGGCCGGGCTCCATCGGCCGCGGCCGGTCCATGCCGTCGCGGTAGCGCACGCGCATGATGCCGTCGGCGACGTTCAGCCGGTATCCGTCGGGCCACGCGGCGCTCGGCGGGTAGAAGTCCTGCAGCATCGCGAACAGGTCGGTGTCCGGCGCGTCGGAGGAGAGGTGGATGGTCACGGAGATCGGTCCGGTCACCTCCAGCGGCTCCGCGAGCGGCTCGGTCGCGAACAGCAGCACGTCCGGCCGGGACTCCAGCGGCACGAACGGCGGCTCGCAGCCGTGCACGTCGGGCCGGGTGCGCTGGTCGGCGCCGCCCTGCACGATCATCACCCGCGTCATCGCGTTCGGCGCCTCCGGCGTGAAGCGGGGCGGTGAGGGCAGGATTTCGTTCAGCGAGGAGGTGTTGGCGGAGATGCTCGGCAGCGGATCCTCGGGATCGAAGCGGGCGGTCAGCTCGGCCGCCGCGGCCGGCGGGTCCGCGGTGAGACCGCCGTCGGCGGCCAGGTAGAGCGGGGTGGAGACCGCGCGGGCGAGCGGCCACTCGCGCTCGGTGCGCCAGCGTCCGCCGTGCTCCAGCCGCCCCTCCGCGGTGCGCCCGCCGGCGCCGCCGCCCATCACGAACAGGCGCACCGGAGGCTCGGCCTCGACGCCGTTGGCCTCCCCGCGCAGGTGATGGTCGAACCAGCGCTTCACCAGGTGGCGGAAGTCGGCGGCCAGGTTGCCCGCGACCGGCATCTCCGGCCCCAGGTCCACGTCGCCGGCCACGCAGGTGTCCATGCTCAAGTCGCCGTGCACCCATGCCCCCATCAGCAGCGACTGATCGGCCAGCCGCGCGCTCAGCGCCTGGTAGTTCTCGGTCGTGGCGCGCGTGTAGGAGTCGTACCAGGAGCCGGCGTACATGGTAGGCACGTCGGCCGTGCGGTCGTAGTGGGCGGCGAAGTTGAGGCCGGGCTGCTGCCAGAACTCGTCAGCGTCGCCGTGCTCGTAGAGGTCGCGGGCCGAGCGCTCGTAGGCCGGCAGGCCGGCCAGCGGCGAGTCCTCGCCGCTCCACGGCAGGCGCGTCAGCCACTCGTACATGCGCTCGCCGGCGCGGGTCAGGCTCGCCTGCAGCTCCGGGTCGTGCAGGGCCTCGCGCGAGACCGTGCCGAAGGTCACCGCCCACGTGAGCCAGCGCAGCTCCAGCGCGCCGTTGTGGCGCAGGGTCGCCGTGTTGCCGTTGGCGCCCCCCTGATTGACCCACATCGCCTTCAGGTGCGGCGGCCGCTCGATCGCCGCGGCGTTCTGCACCCAGGCCAGGTAGGAGGTGCCGTAGGTGCCGACGTTGCCGTCGCAGTACGGCAGCGCCGCCAGCCACTCGATCGCGTCGTAGCCGTCGCGGCCCTCGTTCGCGAGCAGGACGAACTCGCCTTCCGAGGCATAGCGGCCGCGGCAGTCCTGGACCGCCGCCAGGTAGCCGTGGCCGGCCAGGAACTCGCACATCTCCTGGTGGGTGGGACGCGCGCGGTTGTAGGGGGTGCGCAACAGGATCGCCGGGAACGGGCCGGGCAGGGGCTCGCCGTCGCGGGCCGGACGCCAGACGTCGGTGGCCAGCCGCACGCCGTCGCGCGCGGTCATCCCGCAGTTGCGGGCGTTGATGACTCCGTACGGGGGTGGATCGACTGGCATGGGTGGTGGTTGAGCGCGAGCCCGCGGGGCGGTACGGTCCGGTGACGATTCTCTGTTCGGAGGGAACTGGTGTCAACGAAGACGAGCGAGCTGGACCTGCAGACGTATTGGATGCCGTTCACGGCGAACCGGCAGTTCAAGAGCGCCCCGCGGCTGGTGGAGTCGGCGGAGGGCGTCTACTACCGCTCCCGCGACGGCCGCAGGCTCATCGACGGGATCGCCGGCATGTGGTGCGTGAACGCCGGCCACGGCCGGCCCGAGATCGTGGAGGCCGTGCAGCGCCAGGTCGCGGAGCTGGACTACGCCACCTCCTTCCAGATGGGCCATCCGGCGGCGTTCGAGCTGGCCGGCGAGCTGCAGGCGATCCTGCCGGGCGACCTGGGCCACCCGTTCTTCGTCAACTCGGGGTCCGAGGCGGTGGACACCGCGCTGAAGATGGCGCTGGCCTTCCACCGGCGGCGCGGTGAGGGCGCCCGCACCCGCCTGATCGGCCGCGAGCGCGCCTACCACGGGGTGGGCTTCGGCGGGATCTCCGTGGGCGGCATGGGCCCCAACCGCACGCCCTACGGGGCGCTGCTCCCCGGCGTCGACCACCTGCCGCACACCCACGACCCGGAGCGCAACGCCTTCAGCCGCGGGCAGCCCGAGCACGGCGCAGAGCGCGCCGACGCGTTGCTGGACCTGATCGCCCTGCACGGCGCGGAGACCATCGCCGCGGTGATCGTCGAGCCCATGTCCGGCTCCACCGGCGTGCTGGTGCCGCCGGTCGGCTACCTGGAACGGCTGCGGGAGATCACCGCCGCGCACGGCATCCTGTTGATCTTCGACGAGGTGATCACCGGCTTCGGGCGGCTGGGCTCGCCGTTCGCCGCGACGCACTTCGACCTGCTGCCGGACCTGGTCACGCTGGCGAAGGGGCTGACCAACGCCACCGTGCCGATGGGGGCGGTGGCGGTCCGCGAGGAGATCTACGACACGTTCATGGCGGGGCCGGAGGGCGCGATCGAGTTCACCCACGGCTACACCTTCTCCGGCCACCCGCTGGCCTGCGCGGCGGCGCGCGCCACGCTCAGGGTCTACGAGCAGGACAACCTGCTGACCCGCGCGTCCGAGCTTGCGGAGCACTGGGAGAACGCCGCGCACGCCCTGCGCGGGCTGCCGCACGTGATCGACATCCGCAACATCGGTCTGACCGCGGCGATCGAGCTGGCGCCGGTCCCGGGCAAGCCGTCCCTGCGCGGCATGACCGGCCTGCACAAGGCGTTCCAGAAGGGTGCGTTCATCCGCGTCACCGGCGACACCATCGCCCTGGCGCCGCCGCTGCCCATCACGCCGTCCCAGATCGACGACCTGTTCGCCCTGGTCGCCGAGACCATCGAGGAGGTCGCCGACCTGTAGACGCGTCCTGGATTTCCCGGTTGGCCCGCTCACGGGGAATGACCGGCTTTGCTGTCACCCCTTCGCGCGCTGGTGCACTCGTTCTCGCAACTCGTCGAAGAAGGCAGCGTCTGCGGGAACGGTCGGCGGGGAAGCGGCACCTTCGAGCAGAAGGTCACGAAGCCGTTCGCGGTCTCGACCCGCTCCGCTTTTCGATCGTGGCGCCTCGCGAGAAGTCAACGGAGGTGTTCCTCGGTATAGAGCGACAGTTCGATCATCCGCTCCAGCAGTTGGTCGGGGTCGTAGCCGGCGAAGTTGCTCAGCACGAGCTCCTTGGCGTAGAGGCGCAGCATGTAGCGTAGGTGGCGTGGCCGTTTCTGCTCGGCGTAGCGGAAGTCGCCGTGGCCGTTGTTGACGACGATCAGGTTGTGCTCGGCATCGTACCGGGAGCGCCACAACTCGCCGGGCGCGTGGCGATACGTGTAGTCGGGGATCCCGCGTCCGCCTCCGTGGTCGGAGGTGCCGAGCCGTTCCCCGATGGATTCGGCCACCGTCACCGTGGCCTCGGCCGAACACTCGATCTCCGCCTGCTTCGCAGTCGCCTGCAGGACGGTGAGCCCCGGCTGACCGGAGGCCATGAACCGGACGACCTCGCGGTCGTCGTCGGCGAGACTGCCGCCGCCTTCGATGAGCCGCCATCGGACCTCCACGCCGGCCTCGATCACGCGGCCGCTGCGGTCCTTGGGGATGCAGCGGATCGTGCATGACTCGCCGACCTTCACCACCGAGGAGGCAGGGGACACGGTCAGCTTGTGCAGCGGACCGGCGTGCTCGTAGAACTTGCGCGGCGTAGGCGCGGACGGGTCTGCATCGTTCGTCGGTTCGGTCGGCCCAGGCTCGACCGCCTGCTGCGGGTCGTCGGCGCTCAGCGGCAACTCGCCGTGGCCGTCTTTCCCGGACTCGTGACCGCCGGCGCCGGCGACACGCGTACGGCGCGGCTCGGGCACCTCCAGCATCGTGTAGTCATCCCGGGGCAGTGACTGGAAGCCTTCGGTGAGTGCCTTGCGGACCGAGCGCAGGATGCTGCGGCTGGCTTCCTCCTCCGCGGCGGCTCGTTCCCGCTCGATCTGCTCGACGATCGCCGGCTCGATCTGCTGCAATCCGGTCTGCAGCGACTCGAAGCGGGCGTCGAGCACCACGCCGTCACGCGTGCCGGGGGTGAGCTGCACGAACGGCGCCTCGACCAGTCCTTGGAGCAGGCCCGAGGTCCACGGCTCCCGGTCGAGTCCGGGCAGCCGGGAGATGTCGGGTACCACGCGGGTGCCGTGGCGGAACAGTGCGACGCAGTTGTCGGCGCTCGGTTCGTTCAGGTAGATCTCGGCTTCGACGGTGCCCTCGGAAGCCTGGATCGGCTCGATGCCCTGCAACGGTCGACCGGTGAACTCGCGGGGCACGACTTCCAGCTCGCTACGGGCGCGCCGGTCCTTGATGCGGATGCGAACGCCCGAGGCGCGAATGCGTTCGCGCAGCTCGCCGGCGAGGAACCCCTGGATGCGTTCGGCGCTCAACTGCCGGATGCCGGGCAGCAGCGGCCGGACGAGCAGCTCCGTGCCGGGCTGGGCGAACAGGATGCGGCGCCGGGTGAGCTGGTAGCGCTGATCGCCTTTCAGCATCTCCATCTCGTATGCGTGGCCGTCCGCGCCGCGCGATGCGAGCACGAGCCGTTCGCCGACCGTCCAGAAGCTCAGCAGGCCGATGCCGAACTCGCCCTGGATGTTGCCTGCGCCCTGGCGCTTGAGCGTCCGCTTGATCGAGTCGCAGATGTGGGTGGCGACGTAAGCGAAGTCGGGCACGCCATCCTGGTTCAGCCGGATGCCCTCGCCATCGTCCACGACGCGCAGGTAGTGCTCGCCCTGCTCGCGGCCGCGGACGATGGTGACGTTCTTTGCGTTGGCGTCGATGGAGTTCTCGACGAACTCGGCGATCGCCTTCAGCGGGCTGTTCTGGGAGAGGGCGATGATCGTGATCGCGTTCCAGTGGTCGCCGATGCGGAGCTTGCCGCCGTTCCGGGCGCGCGGCGAGGAGCGCGTGCCGCTGCGAGCCCGGCCCGTTCGCTTCCTGGTCGTCGTCCGTGGTGCCATGGTTCAGCAGGTCCCGATGATAGGCACTCCCCGAGGCGTTCGCTACCGCGAAGCCGGGACTACGCTCCGAGCGGGTCGTTCACGAAGTCGGCGACCACACGGTTGAACTTCCCGGCTTCCGAGTAGAACGGCGCGTGGTCGCTGTCCTCGAAGATCTCCAGGCGGGCGCCGGGGATGTGGTCGGCGGCGTACCGGCAGCCCGGGAACGCGCCGCTGTGACGGCCGGTGGCCACCAGCACCGGCACCGTGATCGCGGGGCAGAGCGGGCGCCAATCCTGCGCGTGGTAGTCCGGGCCCAGCGTCTCGCCGGCCGGCGCATAGCCGGAGCCGGAGTCGGCCAGCCGGTCGATCTCCTCGTCCGTGGCCTGGGGGCCGTAGACCGGGCCCAGCATCGTCCGCATCGTGCGCCGCCGGTGGTCGCGGTCGCTCTCGCCCGGGTGCTGCTCCGAGCCCGGCGGGCGTGCTGCGTGCACGGAGACGTGCACGGTCTCGTCGACCAGCACCACGCCCCGCAGCCGGTGGCCGCCGAACAGCTCCAGGTAGGAGAAGCAGGTGCGGGCGCCGATCGACCAGCCGGCCAGCGTCACGTCGTGCAGCCCGAGCGCGTGGATGATCTCGCGCACGTCGGCCGCGTAGCGGGCCGTGCGGTGGCCCCAGGGGGTGCGCTGCGAGCGGCCGCAGCCGCGCGTGTCCGGAGCGATCACGTGGAAGCGATGGCTGAGATCCGGCAGGTTCCGGTCCCACCAGACGTTGCTCAGGCCGCCGCCGTGGATGAGCACCACCGCCTTGCCGGCGCCGGCCTCGTCGTAATGCAGGCGCACGCCGTCGCAGGCGGTCACGTAGCCGGATTTCCGCGTCATCGATACCTCTCCGCGGGGACCGTGGTAGGCTCCGCGGCGACATGAACATCGGCATCGTCGGCGCGGGCGGCATCGGTACCCGCCACGCGCAAGCATACGCCAGGCACTCCAAGAGCGACGTGGTCGCGGTCTGCGACATCGACCAGGAGCGCGCCGCGCAACTTGCCGAGGCGCACGGCGCGCGGGCGTTCAACTCCATCGCCGACATGCTGTCCAGCGGCATCGATCTGGCGGCCTGCAGCGTCTGCACCAAGGGAGAGGAGAACGGCGGCGACCACTTCGCACCGACCATGGAGCTGCTCGAAGCCGGCATCCCGGTGCTGGGCGAGAAACCCATCTCCAACCGCATCGACGAGGGCCGCAAGATGGTCGAGTTGGCCGCGGCCAAGAACCTGCCCTACGCGATCAACCTCAACCACCGCTTCACGCCGGCGGCCGAGCGCGCCAGGGAGTGGGTGGACGCCGGCCGGCTGGGGACCCTGCACATGATCGGCATGACCATGTGGATCAACAACCCGGTGGAGACCTCGCCCTGGTTCCACATCCGCGCGCTGCACCCCCATTCGATCGACGTGATGCGCTACTTCGGCGGCGACATCCGGCGCGTGGCGGCGTTCTTCATGAAGGGGGAGGGCCGGTCGATCTGGTCCAACGCCAAGATCATCTTCGAGTTCGCGGGCGGCATGATCGGGTCGCTCACCGGCAGCTACGACGCCGGCGGCGGCTTCGGCCTGGAGACCTGCGACGTGACCGGCTCCAAGGGACGCTTCCTGCTGGAGGAGGCGTGCCAGCGCCTGACCTTCTTCACGCGCGAGAGCGAGGAGGCGGAGACCCTGCACTACCTGGGCGGGATGCTCGGCTTCAACGAGACGTTCGACAGCCGGATCGCCCGCTGGGTCGACCAGCTCGACGCGGGCGTGTCCCCGGAGCGGATCGACGCTTCCGGCGTGGACGCGCTGCAGGCGCAGCTCGTCATCGAGGCGTGCGTCCGCTCGTTCGAGCGCTCGGAGGTGGTCGAGGTCGAGGCGTTGTCCTGAGCATGTTGGTCTACAAGGCGATGTACAGATACCTCGATGCAGGGGTCCACGCGGAAGTGCTGGACTTTCCCGGTGTCATTAGCTGGGGCCAGGATCTTGAGGAGGCACGTCGCCTGCTGGGGAGCGCTCTCGTCGACATGGCCGAGGTCAGCCTTGAGCGAGGGGAGTCGCTGCCGCTCGCCGACCCCACTGCCACCGATCCGGAATCCGACCTCGAAGAGCCGATCTTTCTTCTGCTTCAAGCAACCTCACGTGTTGCCGTGGTGCCGCTGAACACGTCGAATTGAAGCGCCGCGACCTCCTGAGACACCTGCGGCGCCACGAGTGTGAGTTCGTCCGGGAAGGCGGCGAACACTCCATATGGGAGAATCCGAACAGCCGAAGGCGGACGTCGATTCCGCGCCACCGCGAAATACCTGACTACACCGCGGAACGGATCTGCAAACAGCTTGCGATTCCCTCGACACGCCCATAGCTGAGTCCCAGCCCGAGCGGGACCGTGCGCCGATGACAGCGACATGGCGCCCTGCGACAATGGCCGCGATGCGCGAGTTCAACACCGAAGGTCCCGTCGTGGCGGAGGACCACTACTGCATCCCGCCGCTCGAGCGGATCGACCTGCAGCAGGTGCTCGACCTCGTGCGGCGGAAGAAATACTTCGTGTTGCACGCGCCGCGGCAGACCGGCAAGACCTCGGCGCTGCTGGCGCTGCGCGATCTGCTGAACTCCGGGGAGGCCGGCGAATACCGCTGCGTGTACGCGAACTTCGAGGTCGGCCAGGCCGGGCGCGAGGACACGCTGCGGGCGATGCGCGCCATGCTCGGCGAACTGGCGCGCCGGGCGCGCATGGCGCTGGGCGACCGGCTGCCGGACCGCGTGCGGCATGAGGCGCTGGAACGCGAGGGTGCGGACGGAGCCCTGATCGAGGTGCTGTCGCGCTGGGCGGAATCCGACGCGCGGCCGCTGGTGCTGCTGATCGACGAGATCGACGCGCTGGTAGGCGACACGCTGCTGTCGGTGCTGCGGCAGCTTCGCGCCGGCTACGACCAGCGCCCGGAAGGCTTCCCGCACAGCATAGTCCTGTGCGGCGTGCGCGACGTGCGCGACTACCGAATCTACTCGACCGACGAGGACCGCATGGTGCTCGGCGGCAGCGTATTCAACATCAAGTCCAAGTCGCTGCGGCTGGGTGACTTCAGCGCGCAGGAGATCGGTGACCTGACCGCGCAGCACACGGACCAGACCGGACAGGCGTTCACCGCTGAGGCGCTGGCGTCGATCGAGGCACGCAGCGCCGGGCAGCCGTGGCTGGTGAACGCGCTGTGCCGGGAGGCGTGCTTCGAGAGCGCCGGCGGCCGTGACCGCTCCCGGCCGGTCACGGCGGAGGCCGTTCTGGATGCGCAGGAGCGGCTGATCCTGCGCCGCGATACCCACATCGACGACCTGGCCAACAAGCTGCGGGAGGAGCGCGTGCGCTGCGTGATCGAGCCGATCCTGGCCGGGGCCGACGCACAGACGTGGTCGACCGAGGACGTCGCTTACGCGCGCGATCTGGGGTTGGTGAGGCAGGACGCCGCCGGCACGCCGCGCATCGCCAACCCTATCTACGCCGAGGTGGTGCCGCGCCATCTGAACTACGCGGTGCAGGCGGGGCTGCCGCAACAGGTGGCGTGGTACGTGGACGCCTCCGGCGCCCTGGACGTGGACGGGCTGATCGCGGCGTTCCAGACGTTCTTTCGCGAGCACTCCGAGCACTGGGTACAGCGCTTCGAGCAATACCACGAGGCCGGGCCGCAGTTGCTGCTTCAGGCGCACCTGCAGCGCGTGGTCAACGGCGGCGGACGGATCGAACGGGAGTACGCGCTGGGGCGGGTCGGGTGGACCTGCTGATCGTGTGGCCGCAGGGCGCGGGCGTGCGCAAGGTGGTAGTGGAGTGCAAGATGCGACGTGGTGACCTGGAGCGGACCGTCGCCGAGGGGGTGGCCCAGACGCGCGGCTACCTGGACCGATGCGGGGCGGAGGCCGGGCACCTGATCGTGTTCGACCGCTCGCCGGAGCGGAGTTGGGACGAGAAGATCTTTCGCCGCGAAGCGCCGGGGCCGGGAGCGCCGGTCACGGTGTGGGGCATGTGAATCCGAGGCGTCAGCGTTCGAGCAGCCGGGCGGCCGCGCGCTTGGCTTCGTCCAGATCGGCGGCGAAGCCGTCCTGCGGCAGGCGGTCGAAGATGCCGAGCGCGGTGAGGGTCTTCTCCAGGTCGCCGGAGAGCCCCGCCACGATGCAGCCCTTGTCCTGGCCGAGGACGCTGCCGTTGATCAGCTCCTCCAGCGCCATGGCGGCGCTGTCGTCCATGACCTCGGTCTCGCTGAAGTCGAAGATGACGACCTCATGGTCGGCCAGGTCCGGGCTGATGACGCGAACGATCTCCCGCGCGGAGGCGATGGAGTAGCGGCCGCGCAGGGACAACAGCCCGACGCGCGCGCGGAACGGATCGGCGTCGGGCGGCAGCTCGCCTTCCGGAAAGAGCACCATGTCAAGCAGCGGCGTGGAGATGGTCTGGTTGAGCTCCTGCCGCTCCGAGCGCAGCGCGTTGGCCATGCCGGCTATGAAGAAGCCGACGGCGATCGCGGAGATCACGTCGGCGAAGATCGACAGCGCCGCGGTCAGCAGCGTGACGATGCCGATGTCGGCGGACAGCCTGGGTATGCGCCGCAGGAAGCGGATGTCCATCATGTCCCAGCCGACCTTGATCAGGATGCCCGCGAACGCCGCGTGCGGGATCCACGCCAGGGTGCTTCCCAGCCCGAACAGGACCGCCAGCAGCACGGCGGCGCAGACCACGCCGGTGACCGGGGTGCGCCCGCCCGAACGGGCGGCGAGCAGCGAGCACGGGGCCGACGCGGCGCCGGGCAACCCGCCGATCAGGCCGGCGGCGACGTTGCCCACGCCCAGGCCGAAGAGCTCGCGGTCGGGCTTGTGGGTGCGGCCGGTGATCGGGTCGATGATCAGCGCCGTCAGCAGGTTGTAGATGGAGCTGAGGAACGCCAGGATCAGGGCCGGCTGGATGGCGTCCAGCAGGACGGACGGCGAGAGGACCGGCGTCTGCAGCGCCGGGATGCCGATTCGCGGCTCGGCGATGCGGGGCGCGGCCTCGAACCACAGCGCGCCCGCCAGCGTGCCCGCGATCAGCGCCGCCAGGGCGTTGGGAACCACCCGGTGCAGCTTTGGCGGCCACACGATGAACACGGCCAGGGTGATGAGCGCCACGCCCAGCGCGTCCCCGTTCAGGTTCGCCACCGCCTGCGGCCAGGAGGCGATGATGGCGACGAGCCCGATGCCGGGCTCGACCGGCGCGCCCAGGAACCACAGCGTCTGGCTCATGCAGATGTAGCAGCCCACGCCCACGAACACGCCGCGGACCACGGAGACGGGCAGCCAGTTCACGAACCGGCCGAGGCGCAGCGCCCCGAAGGCGATCTGCAGCAGGCCGGCCAGCATCACGATCGTGAACGCCTCGGCCAGGTCGTCGGCGTAGGTGCCGATGATGACCGCCGTGAAGATGGTCACGATCGCGCTGGGTCCGGAGATCATCGGCGCGGCGCCGCCGAGCACGGCGGTGAGGAACCCCACGGCGATCGCGCCGTAGAAGGCCGCCACCGGACCGAGCCCGGACAGCACGCCGAACCCGAGCGCCACCGGCACCATCATCACGGCGGACACGAGCCCGCCGAACAGATCCCCCTTCAGGTCGCCGAGTCGGTACGATCGCCGCCCATCGGTGCCGGGGGTGACCATCACTCCGAGTCGGACTCGGCCTCCCGACGCGGTTGCGGCTCCACGCAGAGCAGGGTCGAGCAACAGGGAGCGAGCCGGCACTCGCCGGAGTCGCCGGGCCGGCGTTCCATCGTGAACGGGTCGATCCAGGTGCGGCGGCCGGCCGCGGACACGGCGATACGCGCCTCGATCGGGTGCACGCCTTCGTTGGTGATCAGGTAGCAGTGCTCGCCGTCCTTGACGACGTGGCGGTAGCGCAGGTCGGGCTGTGACGGCGTCACCCGCAGGTCGGCCGGCGCCAGCCGTTCCAGCTCGGCGATCAGGTCGCCGTCCGCAGCGCCGTCGTCGGGCCAGCGGAGGAGGCGGCCGGCCTCGTTGAGCCGGCGCAGGGGCTCGGCGGCGCGTTCCGGCAGAGGGCTCAGGCCGTCGTCGAAGCCGTCGACGATCAGTGCGCGGTAGTGCATGCCGGCCAGCCGGATGCCGTCGGCGTCGACCTGCGCGTCCTCCCACAGGTGGCGGGCATCCAGGTAGTTGAAGTCGCGCTGGTGCGTGAACAGCACGCGAGCCGCCCGCCACGGCACGTAGCAGGCGTCGGCCAGGACCGCCACGTCGCAGACGTGCCGGGCGTCGGTGTTTACGTAGCACAGCCGCCGGCAGTAGTCGGCGTAGGGCCGGTAGCGGTCCCACCAGGGACTGTTGGGTCCGACGTCGGGCGGCGCCTCGTTCACGCGGTGGCCGCGCACCGAGTAGAAGAACGCGTGCGGGAACAGCAGGTTGATCCCCCGCACCAGGCACCAGTCGGTCAGCCACTTCATCTGGTCGTAGGTCAGGGTGTGGCCGTAGGCGCCGAGGTATTCCTCGCTGCACTGCCGGCGGCCCAGGTGAACCATCGACGAGGAGACGCACTTCGCCTGCACCGACTCGCGTCCGTCGATCGAACCTGGCTTGCCGGGAAGGATCATGCCGGCAATGACATCCTGCCCGGGGATCTGGAAGAAGCGCTCGGAGCCCAGGTCGTCCGTCCACTGGGGGTGCCCGCACAGGGCGATGCCGTGCGCCTCGCACCAGTCGGACAGCGGCCGGTAGTAGGTCTCGTGCAGGCGCAGCCGCATCGCGCGGTTGTAGTCCGCGCGCGCCTGCGGTGCGTCGGGCTCGCCGTCGAACCACAGCGCCGGCAGGCGAGGGGCGAAGTCGTAGCCGAGCAGCCGCTCGACGTGCTGCAGGATGCCGGTCGTGCCGGCCCGGATGCGGCCCTTCTCCCTCCGGCACTTGCCGCCATACTCGTTGGGCTCGTCGGTGAAGATGCCCCGGATGAGGGTGCCGAAGTGCTCCCCGAACGCTTCCGCGAACCGGTCGTACACCAGCCGGATGAAGCAGGCGACCGCCGCCGGGTTGAGCAGGTCGGCCGTGGCGGGCTCATCCTCGGCGCGGGTGGCCTCGTCCGGATCGGTGTAGTGCAGGCCGCGGATATGGCAGCGGGTCGGGCGGTCGTAGAACGCCAGGCGGGTGCCGCTGGCGCGTTCGGCGATCGCCGCCAGGTGGTGGCCCGGCGCCAGGGCCGGCTCCTCGCCCGCGGTCAGCACCTGGTAGTCCAGGCCGCGCGACTGCAGCGCCGGATCGGCGGCGACCACCTGGCCGCTGGATGCTCCGGAGGGATACATGCCCTCGTCGTACAGGTAGACCAGCAGACCGCGCCGCCGCGCCTCCTCGATCGCCACGTGCATGAAGTGCAGGAAGCGATCGGACATCCAGCCGATGTCTCGCGGCAGGCCCACGCGCGGATGGATCATGAAGCCGTACACGCCGTGCGCCTGGAAGTCGTCGATCTGGCGCACCAGCTCGTCCTCGGTGAGCACGTCGTTCCAGAACCATTGCGGCACCACGGTGAACGCCCGCAACGGATCGGCCAATGCGTGCAGCACGCCGGTAGTAGACCGCATCACGGGCGCCGCGTCACGCGCGGTTCAGTTGAACTCGGTCCCGCCTTTGCGCGTCAGGTACTTCCCCGAGACGCTCTTCAGGATCACCCGGCCGAACTCGTGCGACACGCGCTCGGCGGCCGGCTTCACGACCACGCCTTCGCGCACGTGGGCGCCGCCGAGCGTGGTGGCGCCGTCGGTCAACTCCTGCAGCTTCTCACGGCTGAACGGCCCGCGGTACAGCTCGGGAACCAGCGGAAACAGGTCGCTCAGCGTCTCCGCCAGCTCGTCGGGGTTCAGGTAGCGGCCCGTTCCCGGCTCGCCGACGTACGCGTCGAACACCGCGAACGAGGGGTTGGGCTGGCCGTAGTGCAGGTCCTGCACGCCGCGGCCGTAGACTTCGCCCAGGACATAGCACGACTGCCCGTCAGCGGCGACCCGCGTGCGCGCGGACTCGAACGCCTCCTGGTGCGCGCTCCAGGTCCGCACGTACAGGTTGTTCCGGTTCGCATCGTCCAGCAGCAGCGCCAGTCCCTTGTCGGACATGCCCTTGGAGGTGACGATCGGCCCGTGCTCGGCATGCCGCCCAAGGCAGCACCACGTGCCGTGCAGCTTCTCGGTCATGACCACCGGCTCGCCGTCGCGGAACTCCTCCGGGTACTTCTTGAAGTCCTCGATGTCGTACTTGAGGGTCGCGCCGTGGACGGCCCGCACCTCGCCCTGCATGGCGATCGGGATCGGCGGCTCGTACTTGACCAGTTCCAGCAGCTCGGTGACGTCGTCGCCCTCGGCTGCCGGCCGGCCGCGGATCATCCCGTCGCGGACCGGGTACACCAGGCCCTGCGACAGCGAGCCGCGAAGCTGCACCGCCTTGACGCGGTTCTTCCTGCTGCCGGCCAGCTTGCCTTCCAGCCCCAGCTCGGTGATCAGCCACTCCGGGCAGATCGCTCCCTCGGGGATGTAGGCGGCCAGGTCGCCGTCGGCGAAGCTGTCCTTGCCGACGACGCAGCGATAGCCGCCGATCGCGGCCAGCTCCAGGCGGTCGGCGTTGGGATGAGGCTCGATGCGCAGCGCGTAGACCCGTGATTCGAATGCCATGGCGGAGCGGACGAACATACGGAGGCACGGGGTGACAGTCAAGCTCGCCTCGGCCGACCCGCAACAGCCGACCACACGGGCCTAACACTTGTGTTGACCTAACAGTTGTGTTGTGTTAGATTCTTCCGGGCAGGAGGGTACGGACATGGGCGGATGACGAAGTACAGAGAACTCCCCAGGAGACTGGTCGAGAAGATCAAGAAAGACCTGGGGTGAAGTAAAACTGGCATCTGTCAGGAGATATGAACGATATGCCCGCAGACGAATGCGGTCCGTAGAGAAGACGATTCAAAACATGCTGTCTTATCCAATCACGTTGGAACATGACGACGGGGCCGTACTCGTTACGGCCCCGGATTTTCCAGAACTCACGACGTTCGGGGACGATCGAGCCGAGGCGCTTGAGCGCGCGGTCGGGGCGCTCGAAGAAGCCGTCGCCGCGCGCATCTACGCTCGACAGGACATTCCGGAACCATCGCACGGCGAGGTTCGTGCCTCGCTGCCGACCCTCACCGCCGTCAAGGTGATCCTGTACCGGGGGATGCGGAGTCAGGGTATCGGCAAGGCCGAATTGGCCCGGCGCCTCGGGTGGCACCTGCCGCAGGTCGATCGTGTCCTGGACGTAAACCACCATTCGCGGCTCGACCAGATGGATCTCGCTCTGGGTGCCATCGGGCTCCGCCTGGAAGTGAAGTCGAAAGAAGCGGCGTAGCGCCCCGAAACCGTCGCCTGCGGCTCCGCTTTCGGCCCATCCCCACCTTTCCGCGTCGGAGTCTGTCGGCCTTCCCGCTGGCGCGGCAAGTCCGACAGACTCCTAGCGGGTGCTGTCGGCGGCCGGCTACGACGGGGTCGAGGTCGCGGCGGCCTTGGCCGGCATGTGCGAGCACCTGGAACTGTCGAACTGGCGCGCGCAGGCGGCCGAGCTGCGCACCGTCCTGGACGACCACGGCCTGCAGCCGCTGGCGATGGAGGAGTCCGCCCTCGACGAGGAGCGCCTGCGCCTGGCCTTCGAGGCCGCCGCCGAGATCGGCATCCCCGCGGTGTGCATCGGCTCCGGCGGCAAGACCGGGGACGAGGACGCGCTCAAGTCCGCCGTCGAGCGGATCGCGGCGCTGTCCGACGAGGCGCACGCCCACGGGGTCACCCTCTGCCTGAAGGCGCACGTGGGCAGCGCCGTGCACGACACGCCCACCACGCTGGCCGTCATGGAGGCGATCGACTCGCCGGGTTCGGCGTCAACATGGACCCCAGCCACATTCACCGCGCGGGCGAGGACGTGGTCGAGGCGCTGCGCGCCGTGGTCGGCCGCGTGCGGCACGTGCACATCCGCGACTGTCCGTCGCGCGAACCGTCGCCCGGACCGCCCTCCCAGCAGGCGTGCGGCCGCGGCCAGATCGATCTGGCCGGCTACTGCGGCGTGCTCGCGGAGGCCGGCTACGACGGCGCGCTGAGCCTGGAGGTGATCGGCGCGCAAACCTGGGACGACCCGGCCGCGAGCGCCGTCATCGCCGCGGAGAGCGCCGGCTACCTCAACGCCTGCCTGAAAGCGCTGGGGGCACGCTGATGGCAGCCCACCCGAACCCAGGGCGGCCCAACCTGCTGCTGATCGCGATCGACAGCCTGCGGCGCGACCGCATGAGCCTGTACGGCTACCACCGCCTGACCACCCCGCACATGGCCCGCTTCGCGGAGCAGGCGACGATGTTCCGCCATCCGTTCAGTCCCAGCGTGCCGACCACGCCGGCCTACTCGGCGATGCTCACCGGGCGCGACTGCTTCGGCACCGGCGTGGTCGGGCTGCGCCACAAGGGCGACGTGGCAGCGCCGATGCTGCCAACGATCCTGGAGCAGGCCGGCTACTCGACCTGCTGCGTGGGATTCTCCGGCAATCCGGCCTCCAGGGGCTTCCAGACCTACCTTGAGTACGACGGCTGGGGGGACGAGCCCGGCAGCATGCCCAAGGCGCACGCCCTCAACGAGGTGACCATCCCGTACCTGCGCACGGTGGCCGGCAGCGACGATCCGTTCTTCCTGTTCCTGCGGCACATGGACCCGCACAGCCCCTACCTGCCGCCGGCGCCGTTCGACCGCCTCTTCTACGAGGGCGACGAGCTCGACCCCTCCAACCACTCACTCGACGGCCTGTACGCGTTCGCGCCGTTCGCCGACTACTTCAACTCCTGGTTTCCGGGCAAGGTCACCGACGCCGCGTTCGTCAACAGCCTCTACGACGGCGCGGTCGCCTACATGGACGCGGCGATCGGCCGGCTGTTCACGGTCCTGGACGAACTCGGCCTGGCCGAGAACACCGTGGTGGTCCTCACCGCCGACCACGGCGAGACCCTGGACGAGCACGAATGCTGGTACGACCACCACGGCCTGTACGACCAGAACCTGGTGGTGCCGCTGGTCATACGCGCTCCCGGACAGGTGCCCGCCGGCCGGCGGGTCGACCCGTGGGTGCAGACCAAGGACATGACGCCGACGATGCTGGAACTGCTGGGCGTCGATCCGGGGCTGGAGTTCGACGGCCGCAGCCTGGTGCCGCTGGCGCGGGGCGAGCCGTTCGTCCCCGAGAGCGAGCTCTACCTGACCGAGGCGACCTGGATGCGCAAGCACGGCTGGCGCACGCCGGAGTGGAAGCTCATCCACGCCCTGGAGCCGGACTTCCACTTCAAGCCGGAGGTGGAGCTGTACAACCTGGCGCGCGACCCGAAGGAGCTGGACAACCTGGCCGACCGGGAGCCGGAGGTGGTCGCCCTGCTGGAGGAGCGGATGGCCGCCCACGTCGAGCGGCGCGAGGCGCAGACCGGCCGCCGCAACCCGATGTTCACCCAGCTCGGCTGGCACGGCACCGGCGATGCGCCGTTCGCCTCCTCGGAAGAGGCCTACCAAAAGCTGCACATCGGCAGCCGCAAGCAGGCGCAGCGCCTGCAGGCCCACCTCGCCGAAGAGAGCTCGGAGGAGTCCTCGCAATGACCACCTACAAGAGACCCATCCTCTACGGACCCGGCGACCTGCGCATGGAGGAGGACACCCTCGACACCGACAACCTGGCGCCGGACGAGGTGTGGGTGCAGACGACGGTGAGCGCTCTGAAGATCGGCACCGACCGCGGCAACTACGAGGGCGCCGAGCGGGTCCCCGGCGCGCCCGACTACCCGCGCGGGGTCGGAGACAGCAACCTCGGCGTCGTGCGCGGGGTGGGGAGCGCGGTGAAGCACCTGGCGGTCGGCGACCGGGTGATCTCCGGCACCTGGCACCAGTCGATGTACATCATGCAGGCCGGCGAGGACCCCGCGAAAGTCCCGGACGGCGCCGATCCCGAGGACGCCGTGTACGGCAATCTCTACGCGCTGAGCGCGCTCTGCTACCACAAGGCGCTGTTCCGCCCGGGCGAGACGGTGGCGGTGGTCGGGCTCGGCACCTTGGGCCTGGGAGCGGTGGCGCTGGGGCCGCTGTTCGGCGCGCGCACGGTGGCGCTGGGCAACAGCGACATCCGCCTGAACGCGGCGCGCACCATGGGCGCGCACGAGGCGCTCATGTCCGACGATCCGGATCTGGACGCCAAGCTCGACCGTTTCAGCGACGGGCGCGGCATCGACCTGGTGATCCTGACCGCCAACCCGTGGCCGGCCTACAGGACTTCGCTGGAGATCGTGCGCAGGGACGGCCGCGTGGCGATCGTCAGCCTGCTCGGCCGTGGCGAGGAGGACCTGGACTTCAACCCGCTGGCCATGCAGCTCTTCTACGACAAGGCGGTCACGCTGATCGCCGTCTCCGGCGGCGACCCCAGCCTGTATCCGCGCCCGGCGGAGCTGTCGGGCATGGCGGCCGGCACGCGCCACCACCGGCCGCACGTGCTGCAGCTCATGGCCGACGGCGTGCTCAAGCCCAGCAAGCTGATCACCCACCGGCTGCACTACACGGAGATGCAGCAGGCGTACGACATGGCGTTCAAGCGGGACAAGACGATGATGAACGTCGTCTTCGACTGGAGCGACGCGTAGAGCCCCAAGAACCGTCGCCTGCGGCTCCGCTTCTTGGCCCATCCCCACCTTCCGCTTCGGAGTCTGTTCGATTGCCGCTGACGCGCCAATCCGACAGACTCCTACGCGAGGAACGAAAGGCCCGGGGTGTTGATTTTCGACGGAGACTATCCGGCCTGCGTGGCGGTGCGGCTCAACGCCGACCTCACGCAGCCGATCCAGGCGGTTCGCGCAGCACCTCCGGCCGGTATGGCCAGCGAGGATCCCCGCTACCAGTCGGCGCTGATGGCGTCCGTCCCCGAGCAGCGCCGCGCCGGCGTCGCCGCCTTCATCGGCAAGCTGAACGCGCGCGTCCACCGCCCGGGAGCGCAGCTCTGGGGCCACCGCTCGGGCGAGCTGGCCTGCGCGGAGGCGTGGGGACAGATCTCCTTCTACCGGATCATGGCGCGGCGCGGCCACTACCGCATCCTGGCGTCGGCAGCCGATCTGGCCGACCACATGCGCGCCTGGGAGGAGGCCGAGCGCGCCGGAACGGGCTTCGACGGCCTGCCGGTGGGCGTGATCATCGGGTTGGAGGGCGCGGACCCGGTCCTGGACACCGAGTCCCTGGAGGAATTCCACGCCGCCGGCCTGCGCATCGTCAGCCTGACTCACTACGACACCAGCGCGTACGGGCACGGCACGGGCACGGGCACCGAGGGCGGGTTGTTTCCGCCAGCGGACCGCCTGCTCGCCGACATGAGCCGGCTGGGCATCGTGCTGGACGCCACGCACGCCTCCGACGCGACCATCACCCAGGCGCTCGACCGGTACGACGGCCCGGTGATCGCCACCCATCAGAACTGCCGGGCGCTCGTTCCCGGTGAGCGGCAGTTCCCGGACGAGGTCCTGCGCGCGATCATCGAGCGCGACGGCGTGATCGGCGTATCGATGGACACCGCCATGCTCTACCGGGCCGGCATCGACTGGGCCAACGTGGTCGGGCTGCAGCGGCCGTTCGGCAAGGAGGACGTCACGCTCGACGACCTGGCCGACCACGTGGATCACATCTGCCAGCTTGCCGGTGACGCCCGTCATGCCGGCATCGGCGGCGACACCGACGGCCAGGGAGGTCGCACCGGCGCGCCGGCGGAGATCGACACCGTGGTCGACTACGGCCGGCTGGCCGACGTGCTGGCCCGCCGCGGCTACGGCGACGACCAGGTCGCCGACGTCATGTACCGCAACTGGGTCAGGTTCTTCTCCCGTCACCTTGACGGCTAGCCCGGTCCGCGGCATGCGCTGCTGAGGGCGGCGACGGGGACGGCTTCCATGGACAGGGCGACGGTGGAGTTGCTCGCGCGGGCCATCCGCGACGGCGGCACGCCGGCCGGACCGCGGTCGCTGCTGTCGTTCGTCGGCGCCCTGATTCCGTTCACGTCCTCCCTGATCATCCTGCTCGCGCGAGGCGGCCGGCCCGTGCTCCTCTACGACGACATCCGCCCGGAACGGCGGGAGATCGTCGTCGGCGCGTACCTGCGCGGCGCCTACCTGCTCGATCCGTTCTACGACTATCTGCTCGCCGGCCCGCGCGAGCGCGTGGTGCCCCTGCGGGCCATCCAGCCCGACCACTTCCGCAAGTCCCGGTACTTCTCCAGCTACTACGCCGACGTCGGGCTGGCGGACGAGATCGGCATGTTCGTGACGCGAAGGGACGGTTCGCACATCTTCGCATCGATCGGCCGTGCCTACGGCATGGAGGCGTTCTCGAAGAAGGGCATCGATCGGCTCCGGCACTTCCAGCCGGTCATCGAGCACCTTATGGAGCGGCAATGGGACGCCGCGCCGCCCGGCGCCGACGGAGGCGAGAGCCACGGAACGTCATCGTTCCTGACGCTCGACGAAGCGCTGCGCCGCAGCGAGTTCCGCTCGCTGTCGGCACGAGAGCGCGAGATCGTCGCACTCATACTGAAGGGGCACTCGTCGAAGTCGATCGCCGCGCAGCTCGGCATCGCGGTCGGCACGGTGAAGAACCATCGCAAGAGCATCTACCGAAGGCTCTCGATCAGCTCGCAGTCGGCCCTGTTCGCGCGGTTCCTGCGCGGCATCGGCTACGTTCCCCGGGAATCGCCGGAGCGGTAGGCGAGGGGCTGGCCGCCGAGGAGGCATCGTATCCCTTCGGGGACATGGGCAGTGCCCTCGCCGCGGAACTAAGGTGACCCCGACTCTGCGATGGTCGGAGATCGTGCGCATCAGGCGAGGGCCGCGGCCGATGGTTTCGTCATGCCGGCGGAGTTCGAGCCGCACGCCGCGATCTGGATGGGGTGGCCGAAGACTCAGCCATACACGGATCCGGAGCTCGACACCAGGGTCCCGATCGCCCGGATCGTGACCGCGCTCTGCTCCCATGGTGTGGACGTCAAGCTCATGTGCACGGACGAGAGGGGGGAGCGCGAGGTGCGCGGCTGGCTGGGCGCGCACGGCTATCCGGTGACCGGACACCTCGAATTCGTCCACATCGACCAGGTCGACATCTGGGTCCGCGACTACGGACCGATCTTCACGCGCAACGGCGCGAACCGGTTGGGCATGGCGCGGTTCCTGCAGAACCAGTGGGGATACGCGACGACGTCGGATCCGGTGTCGCGCGCGATGACGGAGTTGCCGGAGCGGGTGGCGCGCCACCTCGGCATCGATCACGTCGCAGCGGCCGACGTGGTGAGTGAAGGCGGAGGCAGGATCGTCAACGGGCTGGGCACCCTGCTGGTCTGCCGGGCCGTGGAAACCGAGCGGAATCCGCAGCTCGACGAGGCGGCCCTGGAGCGCGCCTACCGCACCGCGCTCGGCGTGACCAGGGTGATCTGGCTCAACAACGGCCTCGGGGAAGACCTGCACGCGGCCTGGGGGCCCGTTCCGTATCGGGACGCGGCCGGCAGCGAGATCGATCTCTACGGACCGCTCACGACCGGCGGGCACCTGGACGAGCTCGTCAGGTTCGCGGGGCCGCGCGAGATCGTGCTGGCTCAGGTCGCTCCGGAGGAGGCCGCGAGAGACCCGCTGGCGGCCCTGAACCATGCCCGGTGCGAGGAGGCGTTTCGCATCCTGTCGCGGGCTGCCGATCAGTCCGGCAACCCCTTCCGCATCGTTCGCCTGCCCATGCCGGACGTCGCGTACCGGCGGGTCTCACCCACCGACCGCATGTATCGATGGCTGGCCGATCTGGAGTACCCCGCGCACGTCCCGCCTTTTCCCCATGGCCGTCCCATCCACGTGGTGAGGGCGGCCAGCTATGCCAACTACCTCGTGACCAATGGGCTGGTGGTTGCCGCCAGGTACGGGAACGGCGCGAAGGACGACGCGGCCGCGGCGGCGCTGGAGGCTGCCTACCCGGGGCGGTCGGTGGTGCAGATCGATCCGACGGCCATCAACTACGCGGGCGGCGGCATCCACTGCTGCACGCAGCAGCAACCGGCTGGGGAATGAGTCATCCACTCGAGCGGCCTACCGCCGCCTGCTCGTCGAGGGCGCGCCGCCGTGCCGCCCGCCTGGTGATCAGCGTGGCGGCGGTGATCCCTGCGCCAACCACCAGCACGAACAGCGTTGCCAGCGCGTTGATCTCCGGGCTCACGCCCAGGCGGACCTTGGAGAATACGACCATCGGCAGCGTGCTGGAGCCGGGGCCGGACACGAAGCTGGCGATGATCAGGTCGTCGAGCGACAGCGTGAAGGCGAGCAGCCAGCCGGAGACGAGCGCCGGGGAGATGATGGGCAGGGTGATCACGCAGAAGACCTTCGCGGGCCGCGCCCCCAGGTCCTGGGCGGCCTCCTCGATCGACTGGTCGGTGCTGGCGAGCTGCGCCTGGATGACCACCGCCACGTAGGCCAGGGAAAAGGTGATGTGCGCGATCGTGATGGTGGCCACGCCGCGCCGGCCGGGCCAGCCGATCAGGTCTTCCAGGGCGACGAACAGCAGCAGCAGGGACAGGCCCGTGATCACCTCCGGCATGACCAGCGGTGCCGACGTCATGCCCGTGAACAGCAGGCGCCCGTGGAAGCGGCCCATCCGTGCCAGCGCCAGGCCGGCGAATGTGCCGAGCGCCACGGCGATGGTCGCGTTCATGGCCGCGATCCGCAGGCTCAGCCACGCCGCGTGCAGGATCTGGTCGTCGCGCAGGAGCTCCCCGTACCACCTGGCCGAGAATCCACCCCATACGGTGACCAGCTTGGACGCGTTGAAGGAGTAGGCGATGAGGGAGGCGATCGGCAGATAGAGAAACGCGAAGCCGAGCGCCATCGCGGCCGTCACGAACAGGGAGCGTCGCGGGTTCATGCCCTCTCCTGGTCGGGACGGAGCCGGTGGAACACCGTGATCGGAATCACCAGCAGCAGGAGCGCCGCGATGGCGACCGCGGATGCGACCGGCCAGTCGCGGTTGGCGAAGAACTCGTCCCAGAGCACCCGGCCGATCATCAGGGTGTCGGGTCCTCCGAGCAGCGCCGGAATCACGAACTCGCCCACCGCCGGGATGAACACCAGCAGCGAACCGGCGACGACGCCCGGAAGCGAGAGAGGCAGCGTGACGGTGAAGAACGCCTTGAGCGGGCGGCATCCCAGGTCGGCGGCGGCCTCCAGGAGCGTGGAGTCGAGCCGGGCAAGCCTCGCGTAGAGCGGCAGGATCATGAACGGCAGATAGGCGTAGACGATGCCGACGTACACCGCGAAGTCGGTCTGCATCATCGTGATCGGCTCGTCGATGACGCCGACGGCCAGCAGCACGTTGTTGACCAGGCCGTTGTTCTTGAGGATCCCGATCCAGGCGTAGACGCGCAGCAGGAAGGAGGTCCAGAACGGCAGGATCACCAGCATCAGCAGCGCATTGCGCGCCGCGGGGGAAGAGCGCGCGATCCCGTACGCGATCGGATAGCCCAGGAGCAGGCAGAACGCGGTGGAGATCAGCGCGATCCGTGCCGAGTTCAGGTATGCCTTCCAGTAGAGATCGTCGCGCAACAGAAACAGGAAATTGTGCACGCCGGCGCGGACGGTCAGGGAGCCGTCCTCGCCCCACTCGAACAGAGGTGAGTACGGCGGGCGGGCCAGCACCGCTTCGGAGAGCGCGATCTTCAGCACGATCGCGAACGGCGCGAGGAAGAACAGCAGCAGCCACAGAAAGGGGACGGCGATCACGAACGCGCGCCAGCCCTTCACGAGCGCAACACCACGGAGCTCGACGGATGCCATGACACGTGGACCCGTTCCCGCACGCGCGGAGGATCCTCGTTCGCGCGCGCGAGGTTGGGCCGGGAGACGCTGAGCTCCGTCCCGGAAGCGGTCTGCAGCCGGTAGAGGGACAGCCCCCCGCGGTAGGCGACCTCGGCGACCACCGACTCGACCCGGTTGTACTGCTGGGGCGGCGGCTCGCGCGACATCTGCAGTTTCTCGGGGCGCACCGCCACCCACACGCGGTCGCCGCGCGCGGCCTGGACGCCACGGTCGCCGTGCAGCGGGCAGCCGGCATCCTCGGACTCGATGACCAGGTGCCGGCCGTCCTCCTCCACGACGCGGCCCTCGAAGAGATTGACCGAGCCGATGAACCGGGCCACGAACCGCGTGTCCGGAGATTCGTAGATCGCATTCGGAGTGCCGGTCTGCACGATCCTGCCTGCGTCCATGACGCCGATCCGGTCCGACAGCGTCATGGCCTCTTCCTGGTCGTGCGTGACGACGACGAAGGTGACGCCGACTTCCTTCTGGATGTTGATCAGCTCGAACTGCATCTCCTCGCGCAGCTTCCTGTCCAGGGCGGCCAGCGGCTCGTCGAGCAGCAGCAGCTTCGGCTGCTTGACCAGCGCACGGGCCAGCGCGACGCGCTGGCGCTGCCCTCCCGAGAGCTGATGCGGCCTGCGTCTCGACAACGGGCCGAGCTTGACGAGATCGAGCATGTCGCCGACGCGCCGCTTGATCTCGCGGGACGCGATGCGGTCCTGCCGCAGTCCGAAGGCGACGTTGTTCTCCACGGTCATGTGCGGAAAGAGGGCGTAGGACTGGAACATGATGTTGACCGGCCGCTCGTAGGGCGGCGTGCCGGTCATGTCCGCGCCGTCGATCAGCACGCGGCCGCTGGTGGGGGCCTCGAAGCCGGCCAGGATACGCAGCAGCGTGGTCTTGCCACATCCGGAACCGCCGAGCAGGCAGAAGATCTCTCCCCGTTGGATTCCCAGGGAGACGTCGTCGACGGCGGTGACGTCGCCGAACTTCTTGGTCACGCCCTCGATCCGAACGTAGAGCTCGGATCGAGGGCTGTCGCCGGGGCGTTCATCGGCCCGCGCGATCCGCGCTGGAGTCACCGGCACATCCTGCACGCGAATCCGACGCCTCGGTAGACGCATTCGCGATGCGCCGCGATCAGATAGCCACGGCTCGCGGCCGGTCCCTCACTGCCCGGTCTTCACCCTGGTCCATGCCCGCGTCAGCAGCCGCGTGAACGCGGGCGAGTCCGCCAGGTCCGCGAACAGGTTCTCCTTGACGGCGTCCGAAGGATAGATCGACGGATCGGACTTCACCTCGTCGTCCACGTACGGGAGCGAAGCGCTGTTGGCGTTGGCGTAGAACACGTAGTTGGAGATCGCCGCGGCCACCTCCGCCTCCATCATGTAGTCCAGGAACAGGTGCGCGTTCTCCGGATGCGGCGCGTCGCTGGGGATGGCCAGGTTGTCGAACCAGATGACCGCTCCCTCGCTGGGAATGGTATAGGCGATCTCGACGCCCTGGCCGGCCTCCATCGCGCGGTCGCGCGCGATCAGCATGTCGCCGCTCCAGCCCATGGCGACGCAGATCTCCCCGTTGGCCAGGTCGTTGATGTTCTGCGAGGAGTGGAAGTACCTGATGTAAGGGCGGATCTGCAACAGGTGCTCCTCGAACAGCTCGACGTCCTCCGGGTCCTCGCTGTTCGGATCGCGGCCGAGATAGCCCATCAGATTGGCGAACACCTCGGTCGGAGCATCCAGCAGCGTCACGCCGCAGTCGGCAAGATCCGCGACCACGTCGGGATCGAACAGCATGCGCCAACTGCCGGTCGGAGCGTCGCTCATGGCGGCCTCGACCTTGCCGACGTTGTAGCCGAATCCGGTGGTCCCCCACATGTACGGAACGGCGTGCTCGTTGCCGGGATCGTGGGCCGCGACCCGCTCCAGGATGGTCGCATCCAGGTTCCCGTAGTTGCCCAGCCTGCTCTTGTCCAGCCTGGCGAAGACGCCGGCCGTGATCTGCCGCTCCAGGAAGCTGGCTGCCGGGACCACCACGTCGTAGCCGCTGTTGCCGGCCAGCAGCTTTGCCTCCAGCACTTCGTTCGAGTCGAACACATCGTAGTTGACCTTGATCCCCGTGCGCTCCTCGAAGTTGGCGATCGTATCCTCGGCGATGTAGTCCGACCAGTTGTAGACGTTCAGGACCATCTCCTGCGCGGAAGCCACGCCGGCCACCAGAATGATCGCCGCGCATCCCGTCCATAACGCTCTGAGCATGTCATCGCCCTCCCGTGTCCTGGTTTCTCATGGCACGCTCGCGCCATGAATGTGCGTGATCGAACGCTACCAGACGCCGAAAGCGGCGGTGAATATCCCTTTGGGGATAATTCGGTCCGTATCGATCAAGTCGGTATCGATGTCCCCAAGGGGATATTCACGGCAGCACGCAGCGTCGTTTAGCGTGGCCGGAGGCAGCCATGCTCGCAGAAAATCGTGACGCGGCCGACCTTCACCGGGCGGATCTGGCGCACTGCGTCCATCCATGGACCGACTTTTCGGACTGGCCCCGGTCGGGATCGACGACCATGGTCCGCGGCGACGGGGCGTACGTGTGGGACGCCCACGGGAACCGGTTCATCGATGGCATCGGCGGCCTGTGGTTCGCCAACGTCGGCTACGGCCGCCGGGAGCTGATCGATGCGGCGGCGCGCCAGCTCGGCGCCCTGCCGCAGTACTCCTACTTCGCCAACCTGGCCAATCCGCCGGCGACGGAGCTGGCCGCCAAGCTCGCCGCACTGGCTCCGGGAGACCTCAATCACATCTTCTACAGCACGGGCGGCTCGACTGCCAACGACTCCGCCGTGCGGATCGCCCACTACTATTTCGACACGATCGGCAAGCCTTCGAAGCGGCTGGTGATCTCGCGGCGGAACGCCTATCACGGCAGCACGTTTCTGGCCTCGGCCCTGTCCGGCAAGGCGGCTGACAAGCCGGGCTTCCAGTTTCCCGAGGGGCTGGTGCACCATGTCTCGGACGCCAACTGCTATCGGATGCCGGACGGCATCGGCGGCGAGGCGGCCTATTGCGACTACCTGGTTGCGGATCTCGAACGCACGATCGCGGAGCTCGGTGCGGACAACATCGCGTGCTTCGTCGCCGAACCGATCATGGGCGCCGGCGGCGTGCTGGTCGCTCCCGAAGGCTACCATCGGCGGATGAAGCAGGTGTGCGAGGAGCACGACATCCTCTACGTGTCCGACGAGGTGGTGACGGCGTTCGGCAGGCTCGGGCACTTCTTCGCCAGTCACGATCGATACGGCATCGTGCCGGACATGATCGTGACCGCGAAGGGAATCACGTCCGGCTACCTGCCGCTGGGGGCGACGATCATTTCGGATCGCGTGTACGACGGATTGTCGCGCCCGCGATCCGACGGCGCCGTTTTCGCGCACGGCTTCACGTACTCCGGGCATGCGGCGTCGTGCGCGGTCGCCCTGGCCAACATCGACGTCATGGAGCGGGAGCGCATCTGCGAGCGCGTGCGGGAGAACGGTCCCTGTTTCCACGAGCGATTGCAGGCGCTCCGGAGCGTTCCGATCGTCGGCGACGTGCGCGGCAGCCACTTCATGCTGTGCATCGAGTTCGTCAGGGATCGGAACACCAGGGAGCCGTTCGAGGCCGAGGTGCAGATCGGCAGCCGCGTGGCGCGCGCGGCGCAGTCGCGCGGGTTGATCGTTCGTCCGATCGGCAACCTCGCGGTGCTGTCGCCGGCGCTCATCCTGACCAGAGAGCAGATCGACCGGATCGTCGCCGTCCTGAGTGAGTCGCTCGACGCGGTGGTCGCCGACCTGACGCGTCAGGGGGTCCCGTTCGCCGCGTAGCTGATTGCCGCATTCACAGGCCCAGGACTCGCGGGGGATGATCGTATCCATGAGGATCGATTCCGGCCGGCTGTGGGACAGCCTGATGCGCATGGCGCAGATCGGCGCGACCGCAAGGGGAGGGGTCAATCGCCAGACGCTCACCGACCTGGACCGCGAGGCGCGCGACCTGTTCATCGCCTGGTGCCGGGAGGCCGGCTGCTCCATCCGCATCGACGCGACCGGCAACATCTTCGCCCGCCGGGCCGGGCGGCACCCCCGCGACGCGGCGGTCCTTGCCGGCAGCCATCTCGACACGCAGCCGGCCGGCGGCAAGTTCGACGGCGCGTACGGCGTGCTCGCGGCGCTGGAGGTGGTGCGCACCCTCAACGACCTGGACCAGATGACCGAGGGACCGGTCGAGATTGTCTCGTGGACCAACGAGGAGGGTTGCCGCTTCGCGCCGTCGATGATGGGATCGGGGGTGTTCGCGGGCCAGTTCGACCCGCACGGGATCGACGCGACCAGGGGTACGGATGGACGCAGTTTCGGCGCCGAACTCGAACGGATCGGCTACCGCGGTGCGGATCGGGTGTCGGTGGACGAGGTCGCGGCGTACTTCGAGCTCCACATCGAGCAGGGACCGGTCCTGGAGCAGGAAGGGAAGACCATCGGCGTGGTGACCGGAGCACAGGGACAGCGCTGGTTCGACCTCATCGTCACCGGCCAGGAGGCGCATGCCGGCACGACGCCGATGGAGACGCGCAGGGATGCGCTGCTCGGCGCTGCCCGCATCGTGGAGGCGGTCAGCCACATCGGCCGCGAGCATCTGCCCGGCGCGTGCGCGACCGTCGGTCAGCTCGACGTTCACCCGAACTCGCGCAACACCATTCCCGGACGGGTGCGCTTCACTGTCGACCTGCGGCATCCGGACGAAATGCGGCTCTCGTCCATGCGGTCCGCCCTGGAGGCCCAGGCGGCGGCGATCTGCTCGGCGGCCGGGCTGCACCTGGAACTGGAGGAGATCTGGCACCAGTCTCCGCTGCGCTTCGATGCCGGCTGCATCGATGCGGTGCGCCGCGGGGCCGCCGCGGTCGGGTGCGGCGCCATGGAGATCGTGTCCGGCGCCGGGCACGACGCCTGCCACGTCGCGCAGCGGGCGCCGACGGCGATGATCTTCATCCCCTGCGCGGGCGGCATCAGCCACAGCGAGCTGGAGGACGCCGCCAGGGAGGACTGTGCCGCCGGCTGCAACGTGCTGCTGCACGCGGTGGCCGAGCGCGCCAACGCCTGGTGATCGGCGTTCTGCGTGGTCGTGGTCACGCTCAGACCTCGGCGCGACGCGTACCGGTAGAATGCGGCATCCATGACTTCATCCGCAACCGATACGGTATTGCGTTCCGACATCAGGCTGCTCGGCAACCTGCTGGGCCAGACCCTGGTCCGCCAGCACGGGCCAGAGCTCCTGGAGCTGGTCGAGCGGGTGCGCACGCTGAGCAAGCAGTCGCGTGACCCGGCGTCCGGAGGCGGCGCGCGATCCGAGCTGACCGCCCTCCTGGAGGGCCTGGACATCGCCGACACCACCAACCTGGTGCGCGCCTTCTCGACGTTCTTCCACCTGGCGAACGTCGCCGAGCAGACCCACCGCGTGGGCGAGCACGGACCGCGCAGCGGGGTGGGCCGCGGCCGGCTGCGCGCCCTGTTCGACCACATCCAGGGAGACGACGAGCGGCGCGCGGCGCTGCGCGAGGTGGCGCCCCGCCTGGACGTGCGGCCGGTCTTCACAGCGCATCCCACCGAGGCGGCACGCCGCTCCGTGCTGACCAAGCTGCAGCGCATCGGCGAGCTGCTCTACGACCGGGCCGACTCCCGTCAGACCGAGGTGGACCTGGCCCGCATCGAGCGGCGGCTGGCGGAGATGATCGACCTGATCTGGCAGACCGACGAGCTGCGCGTCCACCGCCCGCGCCCGACGGACGAGGCGCGGGCGGCGGTCTACTACCTCAGCGAGATGCTGCGCGAGGTCACCGGCGACCTGTTCGACGAGCTGGACGAACAGATGCAGCGCGCCGGCATCGAGTTGCCGGCGCACGCGCGGCCGCTGAACTTCGGAAGCTGGGTCGGCGGGGACCGCGACGGCAACCCGCTGGTCACGGCGGAGGTCACGATGGACGTGCTGGAACTGCAGCACGACCACGCCCTGCGCGAACTGATCGGCGCCGTCGAGCGGCTGTCGGCCGAGCTGAGCAGCTCGGAGCACATCCACGGCGTGTCGGCGGAGCTGACCCTCAGCCTGCGCCGCGACCGCCAGGCGCTGCCGGCGACCGATGGCCGCTTCCAGCGCGGCGGCACGGGCGAGAGCTACCGGCTGAAGCTCAACTACATCCGCGAGCGGCTGGTGAACACGCGAGCGCGCATCGCCGAGGACACCCGCCACGTGCCGCGCCGCGACTACCGCAGCTCCGCCGAGTTGGTCGCGGAGCTGGAGATGCTGCAGCGGTCGCTGCGCGCCCACCAGGGCCAGGCGATCGCCGACGGGGCGCTGCGCCGGCTGCTGCGCCGCGCGGCGGCCTTCGGCTTCCACCTGGCGACCCTGGACGTGCGCGAGCATGCCGAGAAGCACCACGCCACGCTCGCCGCGCTGTACCGCCGCCTGCCCGATGCGCCGGACTACGCCCGCATGGATCCGGCAGAGCGGTTCCAGATGCTGTCCACGGAGCTGCGCAACCGGCGTCCGATCGCGACCGCAGCGACCGATCTCCGGGGCGATCCCGGCCGCACCCTGGAGACGATGCGGGTGGTCCGCCGGGCGTTGGACCGCTTCGGCGCGCGCGCGATCGAGAGCTACATCGTCTCGGAGACGCTGGGCCCCGACGACCTGCTGGCAGCGGTGGTGCTGGCGCGCGAGGCCGGGCTGGTCGACATCGCCGCGGGCCGTGCCGCGATCGGGTTCGTGCCGCTGTTCGAGACGCCGGAGTCGATCCGGCAGGCAGAGGACACGCTTCGCGTCCTGCTGGAGGAGCCCAGCTACCGCGAGCTGTTGCGGCTGCGCGGCGGCCGCCAGGAGATCATGCTGGGCTACTCCGACTCGAACAAGCTGGCGGGGATCACCAGCGCCCAGTGGGAGCTGCATCGATGCGTGAGGAGGCTGCGCGACGTGGCCCGCGAGTACGGCGTGCCGCTTCGGTTCTTCCACGGCCGCGGCGGCACGGTGGGGCGTGGCGGCGGCCCGACCGCGGAGGCGATTCTGGCCCAGCCCTGGGGAGCGGTGGACGGAACCATCAAGATCACCGAGCAGGGCGAGGTGGTGAGCGACAAGTACGGGCTGCCGCGGCTGGCGCGCGACAACCTGGAGCTGACGCTGGCCGCCTCCGTCGAGGCGGCGGTGCTGCATCGGAGCTCGACCCTGTCGGAAGACGATCTCAACCGGTGGGACGCGGTCATGGACATCACTTCGGACGCCGCGTACCGCGCCTACCGCGAGCTGGTCGACCATCCATCCCTCGTTCACTACTTCCTGACCGCCACGCCCGTGGAGGAGCTCGCTTCGCTCAACATCGGGTCGCGTCCCGCCCGGCGTCCGGGCACGGGCGGCGGCATCGGCGGCATGCGGGCGATACCGTGGGTATTCGGCTGGACCCAGACGCGCCAGGTGGTCCCGGGGTGGTACGGCGTCGGCAGCGGTCTGGCCGCCGCGCGCGAGGCCGGGGCGGACGCGCTGGGCGAGATGTACGAACGCTGGCGTTTCTTCCGGATGTTCATCTCCAACGTGGAGATGACCCTGGCGAAGACCGACCTGGTGACCGCGCAGCGCTACGTGGAGGCGCTGGTTCCCGCCGAGCACCGGCAGATCTTCGACCTGGTCGCCGCCGAGCACGAGCGGGCGCTCCGGCACGTGCTGGCCACCACCGGCAGGCCCACGCTGCTGGCCGACTACCCGGTCCTCAAGCGCACCCTGGAGGTGCGCTCCGCCTACCTGGAACCGCTGAACCTGCTGCAGGTGGTACTGCTCGCCCGGCACCGGAGCGCCGACGCGGTGGACCGCCAGGTCGAGCGGGCGATCCTGCTCACCGTCAACGGCCTGGCCGCCGGCCTGCGCAACACCGGCTGAGGCGCTGCACACTGCGGCTTGGAGGGAGATCGATGGCCAGCATCACGATTCGCAACCTCGACGACGAACTGAAACGGCGGCTGCGGATTCGCGCCGCCGATCACGGTCGGTCGATGGAGGAGGAAGTTCGTCAGATCCTTCGTATCGCGCTCAACCAGGCTCCCGCGGCCCCGGTCGATCTGGCTCACGCCATTCGCGCCCGCTTCGCACCTTTCGGCGGTGTGGAGCTCGAGTTGCCAGTGCGTGAGCCCATGCGAGAGCCGCCTCGGTTCGACTGAGGCATCGACCGTGGTCCTCCTGGACACCAACATCGTCTTGGAGTTGATGCGGCCGAACCCGGATACCCGCGTCGAGGCATCGCCCGGTCGCGTGGCGCGGAAATCGCTACGCGGGATTCCGGCGGGTTCACTGACTGCGGCATCGGTGTAATCAACCCGTGGAACGGGTGGGAGTCGGCAGACGCTGTCTTTCATTGATAAAGGCCGTGGTTTCGGGAATCAGGTCGTGATGACTCAGCGCCGACTCGATCGAGACGTGGGACGTCCGTGGAGAACAAGCTGGAGCGACTCCAAGTGCGAACCGGGCAGACGAGTGGCTTGCAATGATAAAGAATTATCGTTACCATCGGCATCATGAGACAGTTGAAAGTGTGGACGTCCGTCATTGCCGTCCTGGCGTTGGCCGGCACGCTGGCCCTTGCCGAGGGCCAGATGGAGGAGCCGTCGGCGGATCGCCTGCCGGTCGTGGCGACCACCAACATCGTCGGCGACATCGTCGCCAGGGTGGGCGGCGAGCGCGTGTCCCTGTACGTGATGCTGCCGCACGGTGCCGACCCGCACGCGTTCCAGGCGACCCCGCGGGACGCCCGGCAGGCGGCCGATGCAGCCGTGGTCTTCATCAACGGTGCCGGGCTCGAAGCGGACTTCCTGGGTGACCTGATCGCGAGCGCGGAGCCGCGGTTCGTCGTCGACCTGTCCGCGCACCTGGAACTCCGGAGCATGGTGGACATGCACGACGACGAGGATGCGCATGACGACCACGAGCACGAGCACGACGAGGAAGAGGCGGAGCACGACGAAGGGGAAGAGCACGACGACGAGGACGGACACGACGAGGACGAGGAAGGACACGAACACGAGGACGAGGAAGAGCACGACGAACACGAGCACGACGAGGACGAGGAAGAGCACGAAGAAGGGGAAGAGCACGAGGACGAGGACGAACACGAACACGAAGAGGAGCACGACGAGCACGACGACGAGGAAGGCGCGCACGGCCACGACCACGGCGAGTTCGACCCGCACGTGTGGATGGACCCGACCCTGGTCGCCGCCTGGACCGAGGAGATCGCGGAAGCCCTCGCCGAGGTCGATCCCGACCACGCCACCGGCTATGCGGAACGAGCTGACGCGCTTGCCGGCGAGTTGCATGCGCTGGACGCATGGGTACGGGACCGGGTGGCCGCCATTCCACGGGACCGGCGGATCCTGGTCACCGACCACGACGTGTTCGGCTACTTCGCCGACCGCTACGGCTTCACCGTCCTCGACTCCATCATTCCGGGGTTCTCGACGGTGTCCGAGCCGTCGGCGCGGCACCTGGCGGGCCTGCGCGAAGCGATCGCCGAGCACGGCGTGCCGGCGATCTTCGTGGGCCTGACCGTGAGTTCGCAGGCGGCGGAGGTGGTGGCCGACGACCTGGGGATCGAGGTGGTCGCGGTGTACACCGGGTCGTTGAGCGAGCCGGACGGTCCGGCGGCGACGTACCAGGACTTCATCCGTACCAACGTGGACCGCATCGTCGCCGCGCTCGCAGCGAGCTGACGTGCTCGGGCGCCATGGTCGCTAACGGGGAGGGATCGTCTTCGTCTTGTGAGGTAGGCTGCCGGGTCGACATGCGCGTGCACGGCCGCGAAACTCCCCACGAACCCGGGACGGCACTGCTCGACATCGACGCGGTGTCCGCCGGGTACGACGGGCGCCGCGCCCTGGAGGCGGTATCGATGCAGGTGGCCGCCGGGCAGCGCATCGCGGTGGTGGGGCCGAACGGCGCCGGCAAGAGCACGTTGTTCAAGGTGGTGGCCGGCATCCACCGGCCCACCACCGGGACGGTCCGGGTCTACGGCAGCGATCCGGGCGGCCACGTCTGCATCGCCTACATCGAGCAGAACGCCGACCTCAACTGGCGGTTCCCGGCCACGGTGGAGGACGTGGTGGTCATGGGACGCATCGCCCGCGTCGGCTATTTCCGGCGTCTGCGCCGCGCCGACCGGGAGATCGCCGCGGCCGCCATGGAGCGCGTCGCCATCACGCCGTTGCGCCGCCGCCAGATCGGCGAGCTGTCCGGCGGCCAGCGGCAGCGCATGTTCATCGCCCGCGCGCTCGCCCAGCAGTCGGAGCTGCTGATGCTCGACGAGCCGTTCGCCGGGCTGGACGCCGACGCCAGCCGGCAGCTCGAGGCGACGTTGGACGCGCTGGGCGACACGGTGACCGTGCTGCTGGCGACCCATGACCTGGGCGTGGCCGAGCGCATGGGCCGCGTGGCGCTGTTGAACCGCCGGCTGATCGGTTGCGGGCCGGCCTCCGACGTGCTGGTGGCCGAGCGGCTGGCCCTGGCGTACGGCAGCAACCTGCTCCGCGTCGACGAAGACGGCACGCGCTACGCGTTGCCCGACAGCCATTGCGATCACGGCCAGCCCGCCGCTGCCGCGGAACCGGCCCGGACGCACGCGCTGCCGTGACCGAGCTGCTGGTCGCCCCCCTGGGGTACCCGTTCGTGGTGCGCGCGCTGCTGGCGGTGACCATGGTCGCCGCGGTGTGCGCCCTGGTCGGCACCTTCGCCGTGCTGCGCGGCATGTCCTACATCGGCGCCGCGCTGGCCCATTCGCTCGTGCCCGGGGTGGCGGTGGGCTACCTGGTAAGCGGGCTGTCGCGCGACCGCCTGTTCTGGTGGGCCACCGGCACGGCCATCCTGACCGCGCTGGGCATGTCCGCCCTGGTTCGCCGCTTCCGCATCGGCGAGGACGCCGCCGTCGGCGTGGTCTACTCCGGCATGTTCGCGCTGGGCATCGCCATCATCTCCACGGTGCGCAGCTTCGCCGTGGACCTCGTGCACGTCCTGTTCGGGAACGTCCTGAGCGTGAGCGGCGCCGACCTGCTCCGCATCGCCGCGGTCGCGGCGATCATCGTCATCGTCGTGGGGCTGTTCTACAAGGAGATGGTCCTGGTCACCTTCGACCGCGTGTTCGCGGCGTCGCTCCGCCTCAGCAGCAGGTGGCTCACCGCGCTGCAGTACGTGCTGATGGCGCTGGCCATCGCCGTGGCGCTGCAGACCATCGGCATCGCGCTGGTGGTGACCCTGATGGTGGCGCCGGCCGCCGCGGCCCTGCAGGTCGTGCGCCGCTTCCACCACGCCGTGCTGATGGCGGCCGCGATCGGCGTCGGCTCCGGCGTG
Organism: Spirochaetia bacterium; assembly: GCA_964291595.2. GTDB lineage: Bacteria > Spirochaetota > Spirochaetia > SZUA-6 > Bin103 > CATQHW01. The sequence continues at coordinate 1,363,856 of OZ219914.1, forward strand.
GTCGGCCTGTACCTTTCCTACCACCTGAGCGTAGCATCGGGAGCGGCGGTCGCCCTGGTGTGTGTCGTCTTCTTTCTGATCATCTCGGCGCTGGCCCGCGCGTTGCGGGGTGCGCCGGCCGAGGAGCCCCATGGAACGGCAGACCAGACAGCGTGATGCGATCCAGGCGGTGATCGAGTCGTATGACCGGCCGCTGAGCCCCACGGAGCTCTGCGAAGCGGCTCGCGAGCACCTGCCCCGCCTCGGCATCGCCACGGTGTACCGCGCCATCCGCGACCTGGTGGAGTCCGGGTGGCTGCGGACGGTGGAGATCCCCGGCGCCCCGGCCCGCTACGAGCGCGCCGGAAAGCCGCACCACCACCACTTCCTGTGCCGGACCTGCGACGGGCTGTGGGAGGTTGACGACTGTCTCAGCGAGGTCGACGCGTTGGCCCCCGCCGGCTTCGTCACCGAAGGACACGACATCACCCTGTACGGACTGTGCAACGACTGCCGGAGCACGAACGCGGGGTAGCCGCGTGCTCAAGCGCCCTCGACCTGCGCCGCGAGGGACTGGAAGAACGCACGGTCCCAGAGCGCCAGCTCCGCGTCGTCGCGTATGAACGGACGCACGTCGCTCCGGGCCTGATCGTAGTCGACCCGCTCGAAGCGACCCGTCAGGAGCCGGCGCAGGTGCGCGACATCGAGGTGCTCACCCGCGTGCCAATGACCGGTCTGTTCCATGCGAGCCTGCAGGTGCCCGACGTCGCATGGTATCCCCCGGCCGAGGAACGCCAGTTCCTGGATGACTTCCTTCAAGGCGTTCTCGTAGTCGGCGAGGGTATGAGGCTCGTAACGTGCGAGCAGCGCCTGGAGCGCGACGTTCATCCGGTGCTGGTCCCGTGTCGCTGCAGCCAGCGCAGGAACGCATCGACATTCCGTCGCCGGTAGCGCTTCGCGATGTGACGTACGACGTTCAGGCGCATCCGAACGACGGCGTCCAGGTCGACCCGCAGGTGGTCTTCCAGCGCGGCGGGGACATCCCGCATGGCGGTGAGATGGCGGATGCAGGCGATCCGGTCACACAGCGCCTTCTCCGGCTCCGCCAGGAAATACGAGCCGCCGGCAACGGACCGCAGAGCCACCCCGTAGCTGAATGCGGACTCGTTCACGGGACGATAGGTGAAACGGCCGAGGGGGGTCTGGAACCGCTTCGCGCGCTTGCAGGTGACGCTGGTGATCTCGTCGACCCGTTCGGGAATCAGGCCGTGATGACTCAGCGCCGACTCCAGCGAGACGTAGGACGGCCCGTAGATGAGCGCCGCCAGAGCAAGCGGACTGACCGCGGGCGGCCGTCCCGGAAACGAAGGAGCGACGTACAGTCCCTTCCTGATCCGGATCAGATCGCCGTTCTCACGCAGGTTGCGGATCTTGTTGCGGGGCGCTCGATACCGCGCCACTCGGTCCATGGCGAGTTGATAGTCGAACGGGTGATCGACGGGCAACTCCACCCGCATGCCTCAAATGTGCCGGTATGTTGAGTATCAGTCAACATACCGGCAGTTTCTTGAGAACAAGCCGGCCGGCCGGTGTCACTCGACCTCTATGAGCAAGCGGCAGTGATCGCTCGGTCCCCACTCGTCCGGCTCGTTGAGGGCGCGCACCCGTACTGAGTCCGCCATGCTCCCCGACGCGAAGACGTGGTCAAGTCCTGCCTCCGCGTCGGCTGGCGACGTTCCAATCCTGTAATACGTGGGCACGTTCCTGCTCCCGGCGGGCAGCCACGCAGGCCATGGGTCCGCTTGGCGGCCACCCTCTGGCGCCTGCGGTCCGATGTATGGCAGACCGAGGGCTTCCATTCTGTCGAACACGACCTGGTAGCGCCGCGCCCAGTAGGATTTGTGGTAGCAGCTCGGGCCACGCACCACGCTCAAGTCACCCGCGACGACGACTCGATGCCTCGTCGGAGTCCCGATGAAGGCAGAAAGATCGGAGATCGTGCGATGGAGCACGTTATCGTGGTTCCCCTCCTCGATTGACCTCCCCACAACACACGGATGCGGCTTCTCGGAGTCCGGACCAAGGGAAACCACGATAAACGGTTCACCGTGCGGAGGAGTCACGCGCGCGGCAGCGATGCACAGATGATCTGACTTCGCGTACGATTGCTTCTCGAAGAACTCCACCCCGACGCGACTGTTGAGGCGCACAACGGCAGTCCGGCCGTTCTTTCCTCGTGGCCATATCTCAGGGTCGATGTCGTGCAGAGAGATGCCAACGTCGGCTGGTGGCGGGCGCGTTTCCTGCAGCAGCGCGACGTCAATCTGCTCCATGGCTCGCAGCGCCCGCCAAGACTCATGCCTCTTTGCGAGGTTCCAGCACACCATCCTTACCATCAATCAATCCAAGATGTCGTGCCGATATCGTTACTCGACGTCGGCGACATCAGCGAAATTCGTGATGCTGACATTCCCCTGTGGAAACTCGGCGATGATGTTCAACCGACCGCCCATTGCCTCGATGTAGGCGCGAAGATTCGAGACGTACATGTCCGTGCGCCGTTCCAGCTTGGCGACGGCAGGCTGATTCACGTGCAGGGCTTCGCCGAGCGCTCTCTGAGTCATCGCCCGAGCCTGACGCAACTCGTGGAGCGGCATGGCCGCCCGTAGCTCCGCTTTCTTGGTTTCCACTCGCTTGCGCCGCTCGGGAGTGAAGCTGTTCGTCAGCTCGCGAAAGTCATGGCGTCCGCTCATCGGATGAGTCCCTCCTCTCTCAGCTCCTGCAGATGGTCGTCGTATAGTCGGTCACGACAGGAATGAACCGCTTGTAGAAGCGGTCGTTGCCGGTCTTGTCGCCGCCGATCAGTAAAATCGCCGAACGCCTGGGGTCGAATGCGTAGAAGACCCGCAGCGGACGGCCACCGCTCTGCACGCGAAGTTCGCGCATGTGACCATGCCGAGATCCCGCCACACCCGAGGAATAGGGGAACGGCAATTCGGGCCCTTGCTCCATCAGCAACTCGACCACAATGGCTACGTCCTCCTGCTCGCTACCGGTGATCCTGGTCCACCAAGCGCCGAACTCGTTCGTGTACTCGACGACCCAGCTCATCTATATATATTCCTCTGATGGAATGTCGTCAACGCCTGCCGGCCTGACCGGGCGGTCTTCGCGGGCGGATTGCAGCACCGCCTCGGTGGCGGCCAGGGTCGCCAGGCCGTCCGTGCCGGAGACGAGCGGCTCCGCGCGTCCGCGGATCACCTCGCAGAAGTGGGCGAGCTGGGCGGCGACGGGGTCGATCGCGTCCACCGGCAGCGGGGTCTCCGACAGGGGGTGCTGCCAGCCGGTCTCGCCGGGGTGGCGCCAGAGCGTCAGCCGCGGGAACGCCAGGGACCCGGACGTGCCGAGCAGGAAGTAGCAGTTCCGGTCGGTGCGCGTGTAGAGCGGGTTCTCGTGCGTGGTCAGCTCGTACGACCACGGTGAGACGGCCGCGTCCGAGGCGGCGATCGAGCCGAGCGCGCCGCCGGCCAGGCGCAGCGTGATCGCCACCGAGTCCTCCACCGGCAGGCCGCGAGCCGCGGAGCTCGATGCCGCGTACACGCTCTCGATCTCGCCGCCGAGGTGGCGGATCAGGTCGATCTCGTGGATGAGGTTGGTGAGGACCGGCCCGCCGCCGGGGCGGGTGCGCCAGCCGACCGCGTAGTAGTCGTCGGGCTTGCGGACGAACCAGAGCGCGGTGAAGCTCACCAGCCGGCCGAGCTCGCCGCGCCCGATCACTTCCCTGGCGCGCTGCACGTAGGCGCTGTGCCGGCGGTGCTGGCCGACCAGCAGGGGTACGCCGCGGAGGGCGGCGGCCTCGGCCAGCGCGCGGCCGTCCGCGGTGGTGGCCGCGATCGGCTTCTCCACCAGCATCGGCACTCCCGCGTCCGCGCAGAGCACGCCGCACTCGCGGTGCTCGGCATTCGGAGTGGCGATGATCGCCCCGTCGATCCGCTCGCGCCGCAGCAGCTCCGGGAGGTCGCCGTACCGGGGGCACTCGTCGCGTGCTGCCTGCCCGGCCAAGGCTGGATCACGGTCGCAGACCGCGGCCAGAACGCAGTCCGCGCTGAGACGAATCCGCTCGACGTGGCTGCGGCCCATGACGCCGGCGCCGATCACCGCCAGGCGCAGCGGCGCGGAGGTCACCGACGCGACAGGTAGGTGCCGATCCGCTCCAGGCCAGCCTCGATCTTGTCCGCGTCGAGCGCGTACGACAGGCGCACGCGGTCGGGGGCGCCGAACCACTCGCCCAGGTAGGTGATCACCTGGTGGCGCTCGAACATCTCGCTGACGAATCCGTACGGGTCGTCGACCTTCGGCAGCACGTAGAACGCGCCCTCGGGCTTCCACAGGTCGAGCCCCAGGTCCGACAACCCGGCGTAGATCAGGTCACGGCGCTCGCGCCAGATGACGAGCTGATCCTCGACGTAGGCAGGCGGCGCGCTCAGGGCGGCCAGCGCCATCTGCTGGCCCAGGATGTTGGTGTTCATGGAGGTGTGCGTCTTCATCTCGACGACGCCCTGCACGAACTCGGTGTCCTCCGACCACAGGTAGCCGACGCGGAAGCCGCACATCGCGTAGGTCTTGGAGAACGAGTCGACGGTGACGACGTGCGGTCCGGCGAACGCGTGCGTCTCGCTCACGTAGAGCAGGTCCTTGTACACGGCGTCCGACAGCAGGTAGACGCCGAGGTCGCGTGTCAGCTCCTCGATCCGCCGCAGGGTCTCCACCGGCTGCACACGGCCGGTGGGGTTGGCCGGCGAGTTGATGAGCACCGCCGCGCAGTCGCCCACCTTGTCGGCGAAATCCTCGATGTCGATGCAGCCGTCGACCGTATCGGTGTACACGGGCTCCAGGCCGGCGTACCGGACGGCCGGGGGATACGAGTAGTAATAGGGGCGGGCCATCAGCACCCGTCGGCGGCCGGCCGGGCAGGTGCGGCCGATATGGCGGAGCGCGAGGTCGAGCGCCTCGCTGGCGCCGTTGGTGACGACGAAACTGTCCGGGGTCGAGCCCGGGTAGATCGGCGAGAGCGCTTCGCGCAGCTCCGCGCTGCCGGAAATGAGGCCGTACTTGAAGTCCCGGTAGCCGGCGAGCACCCGAAACGCCTCCGGCGGCGGCGGCAGGTCCGGCTGCCCGGACCCGAAGGAGATGATGTCGCCGCCCCGCACGCCGATGAACGTCGCGGGAGTCAGCCGCTCGCGTACCTGCATGTCGTGACTGTACCAGACTCCCGGCCCGATGGAATCGCGCTGTCCCTCGTTGCTACGATGAGTGGGCCTTTCCCATGACGACGGAATCGACGGACCCGGACGGCCGCGCTCGGTAGCGCTCAAGGGTCGGCGATGCTGCCGTCCGCCCGCGTCGGTCCGTCGCCGCGCGGCACGCGGCGGTGCGGGCTGGCCAGCAGCGCGTCCTCGTCCAGGTCGACCCCCAGGCCGGCAACGTCCGGGACCAGCAGGTTGCCGCGCTCGATCGTCCAGGCCTCGCGCATGGCGGTGTCGCGGTAGGTGTCCTGGCGGACGAACTCCAGGATCAGGAAGTTCGGGATCGCCATGCCGAGGTGCGCGGCCGCGGCCGTGGACAGCGGGCCCTGCGGGTTGTGCGGGGCGAGCTGCACGTAGCAGGCCTCCGCCAGCGCGGCGATCTTCTTGACCTCGGAGATGCCGCCGGCGTGGCACAGGTCGGGCTGGATGACGTCCACCAGCCGCTGCTCGAAGAGCGGCCGGTAGTCCCACTTGGAGTAGAGCCGCTCGCCGGTGGCGATGTCCATCGGCGGGTCGGCGTGACGCAGCCGGATCAGGCTCTCCAGGTCGTCCGGCTGCGTGGTCTCCTCCAGGAAGAGCAGATCGAAGGGCGCGAGCGCCCGCATGAGCCGCGCCGCGCTCGACGGCCGGCCACGGCCGTGGTCGTCGATCATGATGTCGACCGCCGGGCCGATGGTGTCACGCAGCAGCGTGAGCCGTTCGGTGAAGATGCGCAGGCGCTCGGTCTCGGGAAGCAGCATGTCGTCGCGCCAGGAGCCGGTCTTCATCGCCGTGAAGCCGTCTGCGATGTCGCGCTGGGCGTCCGCGACCATCTCGTCCGGGTCGTAGATGCCGACGTGCGTGTACAGGCGGATGTAGTCGCGGGTCGGACCGCCGAGCAGCCGGTACACCGGCACGCCCCACGCCTTGCCGCGCAGGTCCCACAGCGCCTGGTCCAGGCCGGCGATGGCGGAGTTGACCACCGGCCCGCCCCGCCAGAATCCGTGCCGGTAGAGGCGCTGCCAGTGGTGCTCCACCGGCAGCGGATCGCGGCCGATCAGCATCGCGCCCAGCTCTGCGATCGCCGCCTGCACGGTCCGTTCCTTGCCTTCCAGGGTCGCCTCGCCCCAGCCATACAGCTCGGTGTCGGTGCTGACCTTCACGATCACCCAGTTGCGGCGTCCTCCCCAGGTGACCGTGGTGCTGATGTCCTTGATCTTCACGTCGCTTCCCCGGCCGGCGGCGGCGCGTGGTCGAAGCGCATGCCGTTGGTCGTGTGCCGGAAACCGAGCTTGCGGTAGAACGGCAGCACGTCGTCCTCGCAGTACAGCACGGTCTTGTAGCAGCCGGCCGCCTGCGCGCGCGCCAGAAGGTACTCGATCACCGCCCGCCCCACGCCCGCGTGCTGCCGGTCCGCGGCGACCGCCACGTCCTCGATGTGGGCTGCGGTGCTGCCGCCGTACAGGAACTTGCGCAGCAGGTACAGCGTGCCGGTGCCGACGATGCGGCCGTCCAGCTCGGCGACGGCCACCACCGTATCCGGATTCCGCCGGACCTGCTCGAAGATGGCGGCTGCAGCCTCCGGATCGACCTCGCCCGTGGGTCTCAGGGCGCCCAGCGTCTCGAAGAAGCCGTTGCGCAGGTCGCCGGCTTGCAGCTCGCGGATGCGGAGGTCAGGCATGGCGGCACCGTACGCGATACCCGCGGTGCCGTCATGTCGGACTGCACACGCGGGATGGCGCATACCGGCCAAGTATCGTAGGTGGCGCATCGTGGCGTATCGTGTGAGCGGGAGGAACGATGGGACGATTTGAGGGAAAGGTGGCGCTGGTCACCGGCGGCGGCACGGGCATCGGCCGGGCGACGACGCTGATGCTGGCGGCCGAGGGCGCCGCGGTCGCGGTCAACTATTCGCGTTCGCGTGAGGACGCGGAGCGCACCGCCGCCGACGCGCGGGCGCATGGCGTCCGCTCCATCGCGTGCCAGGCGGACGTGTCCGACGACGACGCCGTGACGGGCATGGTCGACTCGGTGGTCGCCGAGCTGGGCGGACTGGACTTCCTGATCAACAGCGCCGGCACCACGCGGCCGGTGCCGCTGGCCGACGTGGACGGAATCACGCCGGAGGACTTTCAGCGGATCTTCGCGATCAACGCGTACGGGGTGTTCTGGTGCTGCCGCGCCGCGATCCGCCACATGCGGAGTGCCGGCGGCGGACACATCGTCACGGTCGCCTCCCTGGCGGGGTTCAACGGGCAGGGCAGCTCGCTGGTGTACGGCTCCAGCAAGGCGGCGGCGATCGCGCTCACGAAGGGCCTGGCGGCCAGTCACGCGCCGGACATCCAGGTGAACGCGGTCGCGCCGGGGCTGGTCGAGACCCGCTGGATCGAGGACTTCAGTCCGGAGACGATCCAGGCCATCGCCGGCCAGATCCCCATGGGCCGCATCGCGCAGCCGCAGGACGTGGCCGACGCCATCTTCGGCCTGCTGATATCCAGCTACATCACCGGCGAGGTGGTGCTGGTCTCCGGAGGGCGAACCAGCTAAGCGTTACCAACCTGTAACATCCGCGTAAAGGAGTCGCCACATGGACACGGTACCTTTGCACTGCGGCAGGCACGCATGATCATCGACGGCCACGCACACGTCTTTCCGCGCATCGGCTCGGCTCCGCCGGAGCTGGCCGAGCTGCAGCTTCGCCTCTTGCAGCACCACGTGCAGTACCACCCGCAGGGGTTCCGGCGCGCGGCCGACGGCTCCCGCCTGTCGGCATCGCCGATCGCGCCGGACGGTGACGGCCTTGACGACATGCCGGAGGCGCAGGTCCGCATCGGCCGCCACGGCCGCCTGCACTTCCGCGTGGGCGGACAGGAGTACTACCTGCCGTGGTACCCGCCGTCGCTGGACGAGCTTGCGGCGACGCCGGAGGCGCTGATCGCGCAGATGGACTACGCCGGCGTCGACCGCGCCGTGATCCAGCACGACCACCTGTACGGCCGCCTGGACGACTACCTGCCCGACGTGCGGCGGCGCTTCCCTCGCCTGGCGCCGCTGGCGCAGATCGACGAGTGGAGCGACGACCTGGAAGGCGAGGCGGCGCGCCTGCGCCGCCAGCTCGACGACGGCTGCGTGGGGCTCTACTTCTGCGTGGAGGCGCTTGCCAGGCTCGACTTCCGGCGCGCCTTCGACGATCCCTGCTTCGAGCCGGTGTGGGCGCTGGTAACCGAGCGCGGCGTGCCGGTGTTCTGGTATCTGTACACCTCGCAGCGCGACCGTCTGGGTTCCTACCTGGAGCAGGTCCGCCGCCTGGACCGCTGGGCGCAGGCCCACCCGGAGATAGCGTGCATCTACACCCATGGCATCGAGTCGATCGTCCTCCGCCCGCCGCGCGGAGCGGTTCGTGATTCCGGACGAGGTGCTGGCATGCTGCTCCCGCCCCAACGTGCACCTGGAGGTGATGCTGCACCTCATGGCCCCCGACACCGAGTACCCGTACGCGTGGGCGATGCCGGTCATGGAGCGGCTGTACCGGGAGCTGGGGCCCGACACGCTGATCTGGGGCTCGGACATGCCGGCGGCGCTGCGCTCGTGCACGTACCGCCAGTCGATGGACTACGTGCTGCGGCACGCCGCGTTCATGAGCGCCGCCGACCTGGACCTGTTCTTCGGCGGCAACCTGGCGCGGCTGCTGCACATCGAGGGTTGAACATGGAGGACGACACCTGACGTGGACATTCGCGAGATAACGGCCGAGGTGGAGCGCGAGGGAAGCACCCTGGCGCAGGTACGCAGCGAGCTGCGCAAGCGGATCATCGGCCAGGACCGGCTGCTCGACCGGCTGCTGATCGGGCTGATCTCCAACGCCCACCTGCTGATCGAAGGCGTCCCCGGCCTGGCCAAGACGCTGGCGGTCACCACCCTGGCGCAGGCGATCCGCTCCAGCTTCCGCCGCATCCAGTTCACCCCCGACCTGCTGCCGGCCGACCTGGTCGGCACCCTCGTCTACCACCCCGGATCCGGCGAGTTCACGACCAAGAAGGGGCCGATCTTCGCCAACATCGTGCTGGCCGACGAGATCAACCGCGCCCCCGCCAAGGTGCAGAGCGCGCTGCTGGAGGCGATGCAGGAGCGGCAGGTGACCATCGGCGACGCCACCCATCCGCTCGACGACCCGTTCATGGTGCTGGCCACGCAGAACCCGATCGAGCAGGAGGGCACCTATCCGCTGCCGGAGGCGCAGGTCGACCGGTTCATGCTGAAGGTCGTGGTCGGCTACCCGGACCGGGACGAGGAGCTGGCGATCGTGCGGCGCGTGGCCCGCACCGAGCCGGCGCAGCCGGTCGACGGCGTCCTGGAGCCGGCGGACTTCGCGCGGCTGCGCGCGCTGGCGGACTCCATCTACCTCGACGAGAAGGTGGAGGAGTACGTCGTCGACCTGGTGCGCTCGACGCGGGAGCCGGCCGCCTTCGACCTCAAGGTTGGCGGGCTCGACATCGGCAACCTGGTCGAGTACGGCGCCTCGCCGCGCGCCACGATCTACCTGACGCTGGCGGCGCGCGCCTACGCGCTGCTGCAGGGGCGCGGCTTCGTCACGCCGCAGGACGTCAAGACCATGGCGCCCGACGTGCTCCGCCACCGGGTGATCGTCACCTACGAGGCGGAGGCCGAGGAGCGGACCTCCGACGACCTGATCGCGCTCATCCTCGAGTCGCTGCCGGTGCCCTGACGTCACGTACATGATCTCCCCGGAACTCGTCCGCAAGATCCGCTACATCCAGCTCAGGACGCGGCGCACCGTGACCACCGCCTTTGCCGGCGAGTACCGCAGCGTGTTCCGGGGCCAGGGCATGGAGTTCGACGAGGTGCGCGAGTACCAGCCCGGCGACGACGTGGGCTCGATCGACTGGAACGTCACCGCCCGCACCGGACGCCCGCACGTGAAGCGGTTCGTGGAGGAGCGGGAGCTGACCGTGTTCTTCGTGGTCGACGTGTCCGCCTCCGGCCGATTCGGCTCCACCGGGACGGCCAAGACCGAGGTGGCGGCCGAGCTGGCCGCGGCGGTCTCCTTCGCGGCCGCCCGCCAGAACGACCGCGTCGGGCTGCTGGCGTTCAGCGACCGCATCGAGCTGTTCGTGCCGGCCAAGAAGGGCATCACGCACGTGCTGCGCATCGTGCGCGAGATCCTGTCGATCGAGCCGGCGGGAACCGGGACCGACCTGGCCGGCGCGATGCGCTACCTGAACCGGGTGCTGCGCCGGCGGGCGACGGTGTTCCTGATCTCGGACTTCCTGAATGGAGGTCAGGCGGTTGCCTCCCGGCCGTGGTGGTCATGGCTGGCCGGCGGCCGGGCCGGGAGCGGTCACCCCGCCGCCCCGATCCCGTCGACCACCGACCTGCGCATGGCCGCCCGCCGCCACGACCTGATCGCGGCGTCGATCTTCGACCCGCGCGAAGCGGAGCTGCCGGCCGCCGGCATGGTCGAGCTGGAGGACGCCGAGTCGGGCCGCCTGGCGCTGCTCGATACCGGCAGCCGGCGCGTGCGGCGCGACTACGAGCGGCGCGCGCGCGAGCGCCGCGACGCGGTCAGCCGTCAGCTCCGCGAGCTTGGCATCGACGAGATTCCGATCCGCACCGACGCGAGCTGGGTCGACCGGCTGGTGCGCTTCTTCCGGATGCGGGAGAGGAGGGCAGCCTGGGCCTGAGGGCGCGGACCGCGGCGATCGGCGCCACAGCGCTTGTGACGGCCGCCGCGGCCGCGCTGATCAGCGGCTGCACGTCGGGCCGGGCGGACCATGCCGCCCCGGCGTGGGAGATCGAGCATGCCTACGGCGCAGGTCCGGTCGCCGTGCGCCTGCGCGTGGATCGGCTGCGGATCACCACGGCGCAGACCGTCCGGGTCGAGGTCGAGGTGGACGCTCCCGAAGGGGTGCCGGTGCGCCTGCCGGACCCCGAGCAGTTCGCGGACTCCGGGTTCCAGGTCACGCTCCGCACCGAGCCGCCGGCCCTCGCCGACGACGGCCGCACCCGGCACCTGCGCCGCTTCCGGCTGGAGCCGTTCCTGGCCGGCGATTACCCGATCCCGGAGCTGGCCGTCGGCTGGCTGGCGCCCGGCGGGGAGCCGGCCGGCCTGTCGACCGGCGCGCTGACCGTGCAGGTGAGCTCCGTGCTCGGCGATGCCGCCGACCTCCCGGAGCTGCGCGAGGTGGGCGATCCGATCCGGGCGCCGCTGCGCTGGTGGCGCCCGGCGCTGGCCGGCGCGGCCGCGCTGGCGGTGGCCGCGGCGGTCGCGGCGGCGATCCGCTGGCGGCGGCGCGTGGCCGCCAGCCGGCCGGTGCCCGTCGAGCCGCCCGGCGTGGCGGCGCTGCGCGCGCTGGACGAGCTGGAGCGTGACCAGGCCCACAAGGCGGACCCGGACCGGTTCTACGTGACGGTCTCATCGATCCTGCGCGTGTACCTGGAGGGGCGGTTCGGCCTGCGCGCGCCCGAGCAGACCACGGAGGAGTTCCTGGCGGCCGCCGAGGCTGAGGCGGCCTTCGATCGCGACCAGCAGCGGACGCTTCGCGCCTTTCTGGCCGCCTGCGACGCGGTCAAGTTCGCCCGCGCCCGGCCGTCGGCCGGGGAGACCGCGCGCATCATCGGCACCGCCCGCGGCTTCGTGCTGGCCACCGCCGAGGCGGCGGCGGCGCCCGCGCCCGCACCGGTCGCCGGGGAGGCGCGGCGGTGAGGTTCGAGACCACGTGGGCGCTGGGGCTGCTGGCGCTCGTCGCGCTGCTGCCGCTGGCGCGCGCGGCGGTGACCCGCAGGCGCATCGGCGTCGGGTTCCCGTCGGTGGCGGTGCCGGCCGGCATCACGCCGTCGCTCCGCCATCGCCTGGCGTGGCTGCCGGCGGCGCTCCAGCTCCTGGCCGTGGCGCTGCTGATCGTGGCGCTGGCGCGCCCGCGCGAGGGGCTGGAGCAGGTGGTCGACGTCAGCCGCGGCATCGCCATCGAGATCGTCGTCGACCGCTCGGGCAGCATGATCGCCCCCATCGCCGAGGACGGCCGCGGCCCGACGCGGCTGGATGCGGTCAAGGAAGTGGTGGCCCGCTTCGCGCACGGCGACGACGGCGAGCTGGGCGGGCGGCCCAACGACCTGCTGGGGCTGATTACCTTCGCGCGCTATCCGGAGACGGTGCTGCCGCTGACCCTGTCGCACGAGACGCTCGACGGCTTCCTGAGCGGCGTGGAGGTGGTCGCCGATCGCAGTCAGGACGGCACCGCGATCGGCGACGCGCTGGCCCTGGCGGCCGCCCGCCTGCGCGTGGCCGAGGAGGCGCTCGGCACCCGTGACGACTACGAGATCAAGAGCAAGGTGATCATCCTGCTCACCGACGGCAGCCAGAACGCCGGCCAGCGGACACCCGCGGAGGCGGCCGAGCTGGCCGCCGGCTGGGGGATCAAGGTGTACGCGATCGGCATCGGCGTCGGCGCTCCCGAGCAGACGGTGCGCACCCCGCTCGGCACCTTCCGCCTGCCGGCCGGACAGCCGGTGGACGCCGCCGGGCTGCAGGCGGTGGCCGAGCGGACCGGAGGGCTGTTCCGGCTGGCGGAGGACGCCGAGTCGCTCATCGCCGTCTACGGCGAGATCGACCGCCTGGAGAAGAGCGAGGTCGAGTCGGTCCGCTACGTCGACTTTCGCGAACGGTTCGCGCCGTGGGCGTTGGCGGCGCTGGGCGCGGTGGTGGCGGCCGCGGCGTTGGCCGCCACCGTGTTCAGGCGCACCCCGTAGTCGAGGTCGGGCAGGACCAGGTTGGGCAGGGCGATGGAACTCACCGACGGCGTGCGGCTCAGCTCCCCGGACGCATTCCTGCTGCTCTGGGTGATCCCGCCGCTGGTCGCCCTGTTCGTGCTCGCGGCGCTGCGCCGCCGCCGCACGCTGCTCCGCTTCGCGGGCGAGCGCGCCGGCATGCACGCCGAGCGGCGCAACGCGCGCCCCTTCAAGGGCGGCCTGCTGGTGGCCGCGGTGGTGCTGATCGTCGTCGCGTTGGCGCGGCCCGGATGGACCCCGGAGACGCGCACGGTCGAGCGCCGCGGGCGCGACGTGGTGTTCGTGGTGGACGTCTCGCGCAGCATGCTGGCGCAGGACCTGGCCCCGAACCGGCTGGAGCGGGCCAAGCTGGCGATCCTGGACACGCTGGAGGTGTTGCGCGGCGACCGCGTGGCGCTGGTGGCCTTCGCCGGGACGGCGGTGGTGAAGAGCCCGCTGACCTTCGATTACGGTTTCGTGAGATTGGCGGTGGAACGGCTTTCGACGGACAGCACCTCGCGTGGCGGCACCTTGATCGGCGACGCCCTGCGCGTGGTGCGCGACTCCGTGTTCGAAGACCAGGTCAGCCCGTACCGGGACGTCGTGCTGATCACGGACGGCGGCGACCTGGGCAGCCTGCCGCTGCAGGCGGCCGGCGAGCTGGGAGCGCTGGGCGCGCGCATCATCGCCGTCGGACTGGGCGACGAGGTGACCGGGCAGCCGATCCCGGATCCGGACGCGGCCGGCGGGTACCTGCAGCACGAGGGGCAGCCGGTGCTCACGACCCTGGAAGCGGAAGCGCTGCGCGAGCTGGCCGGCGTGACGCCCGGCGGGCGCTACGTCAACGTCGCCACCGGCAACTTCGACCTGGGCGTCCTCTACACCCAGCTCATCGCGGGCGCGGACCGGCGGCTTCTGGAGCGGACCGAGCGGGAGGTGTTCCAGGAGCGCTTCCAGCCCTTCCTGGCCGCCGCGCTGGTGCTGCTGGCGCTGGAGTTCCTGCTGCCCGACCTGATCCGGCGCCGCCGGCGGCGGGGGAGGCGAGCGGGCGCCGCGCATCCTCCGGCGGTCGCGTCCGTCCTGTTCGCCCTGGTGGCGGCGCTCGTCGCGCCGGCGACCGCGCGGGCGGTGGGCGTCCCGGAACAGGCCGAGCGCGACGGCCGCCAGGCGTTCGCGGGCGGCCGCTTCGCAGAGGCCGCGGGAGCCTTCGGCGCCGCGGCGGAGGCCCGCCCCGGGGTGGCGGAGCTGCTCTACGACGGCGGCATCTCCGCCTATCGCGCGGGCGACCTGGAGAACGCGGCGGGCCTGCTGCGCCAGGCGGTCGAGCAGGCCGGCCGCCCGGAGCTGGCGGCTGCCGGCCACTTCGCGCTGGGGAACCTCGGGGTACGGGGGGTCGAGCAGATGCTTGTGGAGCAGGGCGGCGCGCCGGCCGATCCGCAGGCGGCGATCGCCGGCCTGAACGCCGCCACGCAGTCCTACCGGCGGGCGCTCGACCTGCATCCGGACTGGGACGACGCCGCGCACAACCTGGAGGCCACCCGGCTGCGCCTGCAGCAACTGCTGCAGCAGCTCCCGCCTCCCGAGCAGTCGGAGGAGTCGCAGGAGCAGCAGGGACAGCCACGGCCCAGCCAGGCCCGGCAGGGCACCGAGGGCGAGGAACAGCAACAGGAACAGGAGCAGGAACAGGAGCAGTCTCCGCAGGACGCCGGATCCGCGCAGGAGCCGCAGCCGGCGGCCGGGCAGGAAGACGACGAGCTGGAGCCCGACGAGCTGGCGCGGGCGATCATCGCCGAGGAGGAAGAGCGCGCGGAGCAGCGCCGGCAGGAGCAGCTCCGGACCGAGCCGGTCGAGCGCGACTGGTAGTCGTGGAAGCCCCTGCTGGCCCGCGCATCCGGGCTCTCCTCCGCGGCCTCCTGGCCGCGGCGCTGTGCGGCCTGAGCCTGCCGCTCGCGGCGCAGTCGCTGGCCGCGAGCGCGGCGGTCAGCGCCGCCGAGACCGAGATGGGGGTGCCCTTCACGCTGCAGGTCGCCGTGGACGGCAGCGACGCCACTCCGCAGGTCGAGTTGCCGGCGCTCGACGGCGTGTCGGTCCGGCAGGTGTCGGCCGGCCCCAACAACAGCGAGTCGATCACGATCGCAGGCGGCCAGACCACTCGCCGGGTGACGCGGCGCTACCTGGTCAACTACGAGCTGATCGCCTCCCGTGCCGGCCGGCTGGAGATCCCGTCCATCGGCGTGACCGTGGAAGGGCAGCGCCTGTCGACACAGCCGTTGGCGGTGACGATCTTCACACCGCCTTCGATCGAGGAGTACCGGCTGCTCGTCGAGGCGGCGGCCGACCGCGCGTGGGTCGGCCAGCCGGTCACGCTGACGACTACCTGGATGTGGCAGGAGGGGCTGGGACCGCAGCGGCTGCTCAGCTTCTCCCATCCGGTGATGAGCGCCGGCGACGCCGACGTGGTGATCCAGCGTGGGCACCCGCCGGGAGATGGCGTGGAGCTGACCGTGCACGGCACGAAGCTCACGGCGGCCTCGCGCGCGCTGCGCCGGGACGGCAAGGCGCACGTGGCGCTGGTCTTCGAGGTGATCGTCGTGCCGCGGGAGCCCGGCCGCCTGGAGGTGCCGGCTGCCACCGTCTCGTTCGAGGGAATCGCCAGCTTCCGCACCGGGCGCGACGTGTTCGGCCGCACCGTGCGCGACATCCGGCGCCTGGTGGTCTCCTCCCGGCCCCTGGCGCTCACCGTCGATCCGCTGCCGGAGGCAGGCCGCCCGGACGACTTCTCGGGACTGGTCGGCTCCTTCGAGATCGCCGCGACCGTCACGCCGGCCTCGGCGAAGGTCGGCGATCCGATCGAGCTGGTAGTGACAGTGCGCGGATCGGGCGATCTCTCCGCTCTCGCCGACCTGGACCTGGCCCACCTCGACGCGGCCGGCGACTTCCGCGTGGCGGCACAGCGGGTGGAGCGGGCGGGCCGGTATCCGTCGCGGGCCACCTTCCGCACCACCGTCCGGGCGCTGCACGAGTCGGTGAGCGCCATCCCGCCGGTGCGGCTGTCCTACTTCGATCCGCAGCGCGGCGCCTACGTGGAGGCCGCCAGCGCGCCGGTCGCGCTGGACGTGCAGCCGGCCCGGCAGGTGACGCTGCGCGACGTGGAGGGCGGCGCCCTGCCTGAGGACGCGGACGAGGGGCTCGCCGCCGCGGCCGCCGGCATCGCCCACAACTACGAAGGGGAGCCGCTGCTCCGCCGCCAGCGCTTCGACACCGCGGCGTTCGTCGGGTCTCCGGGCGGCGCGCTGCTGCTGGCGGCCGGCCCGCTGGCGGCCGGAGTTGCCGCCCTCTGGATGCGTCTGCGGCGGCTGGCCGCGGCGGCGCCGGCCGCGCGCGGCGCCCTGGCGCGCCTGCGGCGGGAGGTCGCCGATGCGGGAGACGATGTGGCGGCGCTGGCGGCGGCGCTGCACGACTACCTGCGCGTGCGTCTGGGCACGAACGGTACGCCCGCAAACGAGCTGCTGACGCAGGCCCTCGACGAGCGCGGCGCAGGATCCGAGCAGGTGGCCGAGCTGCGGGAGATGCTGGAGCGGATCGACGGCGTGCGCTACGGGGCGACCACCGATGCGGCCGAGGCGCTCGCCGGCCGCATCCTGCGGTGGGCGGAGGCGGCAGACCCGATCCTGGCCCGCGGGAGTGGGTCGTGACACGGGTTCGCCGGGCCGCGCCGTTGCTGCTGGCCCTGGCGGTCGCCGCCGGCGCCGTCGCCCAGGAGCCGGCCGGCGACGCCATGGACGCGGGCGCCCTCCTGCGGGAAGCGGCCGATCTCTACCGGCAGGCCGACCAGCTCGACACCGCCGGCCAGTCGGCGGCCGCCGCCGAGGCGCTGCGCGGCGCGCTGCTCCGCTACGAGCGGGTGGGGTCCGGGACCGGCTGGAACAACGGCCGCCTCGCCTACAACGCCGCCAACACGCACCTGCGGCTGGGCGACGTGGGCCGCGCCGTGCTGCTGTACCGGCGGGCCGCGGAGCTGATGCCGGGCGACCGCAACGTGCGCCAGGGGCTGGCCTACGCGCGCCGGCTGCGGGCGGACCGGATCGACGAGCCGGTGTCGGCCGGGTTGCTGCGCGTGGTGCTGTTCTGGCACTACCTGCTGCCCACGCGGACGCGTGCGATCGCCTTCGTGGCGCTGTGGTGCGCCGTGTGGGCAGGCGTCCTGCTGCGCCTGCTGGCTCCCGCCGTGCGCCGCCAGCGCTGGCTGCGGCCGGCCGGCGCCGCCTGCGTGCTGCTGGCCGCAGCTCTTGCCGGGTCGCTCGCGGCGGAGCTGATCGAGGCGTCCACGCCGCCCGGCGTGATCACCGCCGCCTCCGTGGTCGCCCGGCAGGGCGACGGCCACTCGTACGAGCCCAGCTTCGCGTCGGCCCTGCACGGCGGCACCGAGTTCCGGCTGCTGGAAGACCGGGGCGAGTGGTGGCACATTCGCCTGGTCGACGGCCGCGAGACCTGGATCGTCGCCGGCGCGGGGGAGCTGATCAGATGAAGGTGACCGAAGTGCGGGCCGTCTACCCGAAGTGGCGGCAGGTGCCGCCCGCCGACGCGTGGCAGGCTCATTTCTGGCAGATCGCCGTCCGCGTCACCACCGACGCGGGCGTGACCGGGTTCGGCTACGGCGGCGGCGGCCAGCCGGCCGTGCAGGTGATCGACGACCACCTGAGCCGCTTCCTGGTCGGCCGGACGATCGACGACACCGGCGACATCGCCGCCGCCTGGGACGAGCTCTACCGGGTTTCGATCCCCTACGGCCGCGGCGGCTTGGCGCAGATGGCCCTGAGCGGGGTGGACCTGGCCCTCTGGGACGCGCTGGCCCGTGCCGAGCGCTGCCCCGTGCACGGCCTCATCGGTCCGCGCACCAAGGAGGGGCCGGTGCCCGCCTATGCCACCGGCAACGACGTGGAGCTGGCCGCGCGCTACGGCTACCCGGCCGTGAAGCTGTCGCACCGCTGGCAGACGGAGGCGGACTTCGACGGCGCCGCCCGCCAACTGGAGGCCGCGCGCGCCGCGCTGGGCCCGGCCGTGCGGCTGATGGTGGACTGCTACATGTCGTGGCCGGCCGAGGTGGCCGCCCGCATGGCCGAGCTGCTTGCGCCCTACCGGCCGTACTGGTTCGAGGACGTGGCGACGCCCGAGCACCTGGCCGGGCTGGCCGCGTTGCGCCCGCGGGTCAAGCCGGTGCTGCTGGCCGGCGGCGAGCACGACTACACGCCGGCCGCCTTCGCCGAGATCGGCCGCCACGGTGCGCTCGACCTCTGGCAGCCGGACGTCACCTGGGCCGGCGGCATCACCGGCACGCTGCGCATCCTGGAGCTGGCGCGCCGGCACGGCGTGCCGGTCGTCCCGCACCGCGGCGGCGAGCCGTGGGGCCTGCACGTGATCGTCGCCACCGACTGCCTGGACTTGGCGGAGACCATGCCGCAGCGCTGGCAGGAGCCGCGCGACGACCTGTGGCTCGGCGAGCCGGAGGTCTCCGGCGGCTCGATCGATCCCGGCGACGAGCCCGGCTTCGGCGTCCGCCTGAACGAGGAGCTACTGTAGGCGGCAGGCTGAAGCGGGAGCGCCGCCGAGCCCGTCATTGGGTTATGGTAGGAGGTAGCGGTGGCAGAGCCCATGACCCTGAGGGACGAAGACGTCGGCCGCATCGGAGAGTACGTCAAGCCGTGGCTGCGCGAGCTGGTGGACGAGATGGCGCCGCGCCCGGAGCCGGCCGGCGCCGACACGCGGCTGCTCGAACGGATGGTCAGAGTCGAGGAAGAGCTCAAGGCGCAGCGCACGTTGATGGACGAGCGCTTCGGCTTCATGGCGAGCCGCTTCGAGGCGATCGATCAACGGTTCGAGGCGGTCGACAAGCGGTTCGACGCCGTGGACAAGCGGTTCGAGGAGTTGATCGGCCAGATGAACAGCCGTTTCGAGGCGGTCGACCGGCGGTTCGAGGAGTTGATCGGCCAGATGAACAGCCGTTTCGAGACGGTTGACCGGCGGTTCGGGGAGCTGATCGGTCATGCGAACGCGCGCTTCGAGGATCTGACCGGCCAGATGAACAGCCGTTTCGGGACGGTTGACCGGCGGTTCGAGGAGATGATCGCTCATACGAATGCGCGCTTCAAGGAGCTGATCGGTCATACGAATGCGCGCTTCGAGGAAGTGATCGGCCATACCAATGCGCGGTTCGAGGAGTCGCATGCGCACACCAACAGCCGCTTCGCCGAGCTTGCCGGGCAGATGAATGCCCGCTTCAGGACACAGACCTGGATGATCGGCGTCGGGTTCGGCGTCGTCACTTCGTTGACGACGCTGTTCGCGCTGCTTTCCTGAGCGGCGGCCGGCTGAACGAGGAGTTGCTAGAGCGACCGTGGCGATGTCGCCGACTCGGGAGCCATGTCAGCGGAGCCTGATGATGTCATCCTGTCGCAGGATCGGGAGCACGGCCTCTGCGAGCGCGGGGTGATGGGCTGGAGCGGAGTGATGGGCGCCTGCGGCAACGGTGCGGTTGAGGGCGGAAATCAGCGCCAGGGCGGAGGCCTTGGCGATGTTGGGGTGGGTGCCGGCGCCGAAGCGTTGCGTGCCGTCAGTGCGGACGAGCTGGATGTAGGCGATTGCGGTGGAGTCCGTGCCCTGGCCCAGGGCGTGCTCGGAGTAGTGGGTGAGCTTGAAGTCGTTCCAGCCCGCCTGGCCCAGCGCGCCCTTGAGCGCGTCGATGGGTCCGTTGCCGCTGCCGTGCAGCTCCATCTCCCGGCCCTCGAACTCCACCGTGAGATGGCCGTTCATGCGTGAGCTGTCCCGCGGGTCGCTGGAGATCGCGTAGTCGACGAAGCGGATCGGCTGGTCCGCTTCCAGGTACTCCCGTCTGAATGCGTCCCAGATCTCCGCCGCGTTCACCTCCCGGCCCGTGCGGTCGGTGAGCCCCTGGACCACCTCGCCCACCTCGGGCTGCATGGTCTTGGGAAGTTGGCAGCCGAACTCGGCCTCCATCACGTAGGCCACGCCGCCCTTCCCGGACTGCGAGTTGATGCGGATGATCGCCTGGTAGGAGCGGCCGATGTCGGTGGGGTCGATCGGCAGGTAGGGGACCTCCCACAGACCTTCGCCCTTCGCGGTCATGCCCTTGTTGATCGCGTCCTGGTGCGATCCCGAGAACGCCGTGTACACCAGCTCGCCGACGTACGGGTGGCGGGCGCCGACCGGCAGATCCGTGCAGGTATCGGAGATATCGAGCAGGCGGCCGACGTCGCTCAGATCCAGGCCGGGATCGACGCCCTGCGTGTAGAGGTTGAGGGCGACGGTGACGATGTCGACGTTGCCGGTGCGCTCGCCGTTGCCGAACAGGGTGCCTTCGACCCGTTCCCCGCCGGCCAGCATGGCCAGCTCGGTGGCCGCGACGCCGGTGCCGCGGTCGTTGTGGGTGTGCAGGCTGAGGATGATGCTGTCGCGGCGCTGCACGTTGCGCAGGAACCACTCGATCTGGTCCGCGTACACGTTCGGGGTCGCCAGCTCGACGGTGGCCGGCAGGTTGATGATGATGCGGTGCTCGGGGCTGGGATCCCACGCCTCGATGACCGCGTCGCACACCTCCACGGCGTAGTCCAGCTCGGTGCCGGTGAAGCTCTCCGGCGAGTACTCGTAGACGATGTCGGTGTCGGTGCGGTCGGCCAGCTCCCGGCACAGGCGGGTGCCGTCGACGGCGATCTGGCGGATCGCGGCGCGGTCCTTGCCGAACACCACGCGGCGCTGCAGCTCGGAGGTGGAGTTGTACAGGTGCACGATCGCCTGCGGCGTGCCCTCGATCGCCTGGAAGGTGCGCCGTATCAGGTGGTCGCGCGCCTGCGTGAGCACCTGCGGATAGACCCCCTCCGGGATCAGGCCGTTGTCGATGAGCGTGCGCGTGAAGTCGAACTCGACGGCGGCCGCGGACGGGAAGCCAACCTCGATCTCCTTGAAGCCGATGTCGGTGAGCAGCGAGAACATCCTGAGCTTCTGCTCCAGGTTCATCGGGTTGATGAGCGCCTGGTTGCCGTCGCGGAGGTCGACGCTGCACCAGATCGGTGCGCGGTCGATGGTCCGGTTCGGCCAGGAGCGGTCCGGCAGATCGATCTGTGGGAACGGCCGGTACTTGTCGATGACGCCTCGTTGCATGGTTCTCTCCTTGTTCCTTGAGGGGTTCGTCGAGGGCTTCCGGAGGCTCAAAAAAAAGCCCAGGCTCATCTTCGGTCGAACGCGTCGACCGAAAGCCTGGGCTGCTTCGTGCCGTTCGGTGCGCTACATGCGCGCTCCCGCGTGGCGTGGGGCAACCCAGGCCGCAAGGCCCAGGAGCCCGAGAAGAACAGCGAGTAGAGTCGGGAGCAGCGCACGCGTGTTCATTGGGTTGTTACCCCAATGTACGGTATCCGCCCGGCGGCACGCAAGCCCCTGCGGCCACCAGCGCTGCGCGGCGCCTTCTCCCGGCTTGTCGGCCGGCTGGTTGCGGGCGCTCCGGAACGTCGATGAGCCGCTTTCCGAGAAGCTGACCGACCTTCTTCAAGACCTCAGTCCATCGAGGGTTTCGCTGCGCAAGAAGAGGCCACCGTCCTGGTGCTCCGTTGAGTGACCATGGGCTTGATTCGTCGGGCTCAGGCTGCGAACGTGCCCGCATGCGGGTGCTGCTGAGCCCCGGCGAGAACGAGCTGGCGAGGGCTCTGCGCGACGGGCTGATCGGTCACGAGGCGGTGCTCGATGTCGATCCGGAGATCGACGCGGAGTCGGGCGTCCGCACGGTAGCGTCCGGTTTCCACGCGGTCGTATGGGTGGGGGTGCCCGACGCGGGACCGGATGGGCCGGCCGATCCGTCGGCCGTGCTGGATCGCTCGACGCGTCTGGCCTATGACCTGTTGAGTGCTGCGGCCGAGTCCGGGGTGGGGCGCTGCGTGTACCTGAGCTCGCTGCGGTTGCTGGCCGGCTACGGCGATCATCACACGGTCACCGAGGGATGGAGGCCGCTGCCGCCGTCCGACGATGCGGCGCTGATCGGCTGCCACCTCGGCGAGCAGATCGCGCTCGAGTTCGCACGCGAGCTGCGCCTGGAGGTGATCACGGTGCGGCTGGGCTACCCGGTCGTGGCCGGCTCGCGCAGCGCGCTCCGCGACGCGCACGGCGACGCTGCCATCTGCACCGACGACGTGGCGGCCGTGGTGTCGGCCGCGCTCACGGCGCCGGTCACCCAGGCCTGTACCGTCGTGCACGCCCAGTCGCCGGTCGCGAACGCCCGGTACCTGATGCGCCAGGCTACGGAAGTCCTGGGATACCCCGAAGAGGCGCCCGCGTGAAGGTGCTGATCGTCGGGGGCAACGGATCCATGGGGCCGCGCGCGATCGCCGCCCTGCAAGGACGGCACGAGCTGCGCGTGACCGACATCAACGCGGCGCCGGCGGACTTCCCGCACGAGTACCGGCAGTTGGACGCCGGCGACCACGACGGCGTGATCGCCGCCGCCGACGGCATGGACGCGATCGTCAACCTGTCGGTGTCGCGCTGGGACCGGCGCGGCGCCTGGGACGTCAACGTGCGGGGCAACTACAATGTCGCGGCCGCGGCCGTGCGGCACGGCATCCGCACCATCGTCAACACCGGCCCGTACTACCAGGTTGCCGGCCCGTCGTACGACGAGTTCGACTTCGGCCTGCACCCGGACATGCCGCCGCAGCCGGGCACCCTCCTGTACGCCCTCACCAAGGCGCTCGGCCACGAGGTGCTGCGCGTGTTCAGCGAGCAGCACGACCTGTACGTGCAGACGCTGCTGTTCTACCTCATGCGCCACCCGACCGCGCCGCGCCGGCTCGACGATCACGAGAAGGGCGGCGTGGGCCGCGACATGATCCCGCCGTACATCGTCGTCTGGCCGGACACCGGGCTGGCGGTGCGCGCCGCGCTGGAGGTCGACCACGCGCGGCTGCCCTCGCGGTGCGAGACCTATTTCGTGTTCCCAACGATCCCGCACGGCAAGTACCGCAACGACAAGCTGGCCCGCGTCCTGGGCTGGGAGCCGCCGCACCGGCTGGAGCACCTCTGGATGCGGCGCATGGACCGCTGACACAGCGAAGGAGAAACGCATGCACGTCTACACGGGAAGCTTCACCGACATGGACCTGGCCGATCACGGCGCCGGCGGGGGCATCTATCGCTTCGAGCTCGACACGGTCAGCGGAGCGCTGTCCGGCATGGAGCTCGCGGCAGAGGGGCCCAACCCCAACTACGTGCTGTTCAGCCGCGACGGCACGCGGCTGTACGCGGTCGTGGAGGCAGCGTTCGTCAGCGATCCGAGCGGCACCGCGGTGCGCCTGTACGACGTGGATCGCGCCACCGGGGCGCTGACCCTGCGCTCGTCGGCGGAGTTCGGCATCACCGGGCCGTGCCACATGAGCATGGATCCCGAGGAGCGCGCGCTGTTCGTCGGCTGCTATACGGGCGGCGGCGCCGTGATGGTGCCGCTCGGCGCCGAGGGAGATCCCGGCGACCCGGTCGAGGTGCGGCACGAGGGATCGAGCGTCAACCCGGAGCGGCAGGAGGCGCCGCATCCGCACTCGGCGAACGTCACCGCCGACGGCCGGTTCCTGCACGTGCCCGACCTGGGCATCGACCGCGTGGTGACCTACCGCGTCGAGCACGGCCCGGCGCGCCTGACCCGCGTCTCGGACGCGGCGTCGGCACCCGGCGCCGGCCCGCGCCACATGACGTTCACGCCGGACGGCGCGTTCGCCTACGTGATGGGGGAGATGGCCTCCACCATCATGGCGTTCCGCTGCGAGAGCGACGGCGGGCTCACCCACCTGCAGACCCTCTCGTCGCTGCCGGCCGGATTCTCGGGCGAGAACTCGACCGCGGACGTGCGCATGCACCCCCGCGGCCACGTCGTGTACTGCTCCAACCGCGGCCACGACTCGATCGCCGTGTTCTCGATCGACCGGCAGACCGGTAAGCTCGCGCAGCTCGGGCACGTGCCCACCGGCGGCCAGACGCCGCGCGGCTTCAACGTGGACGCCTCCGGCACCTGGCTGCTGGCAGCCAACGAGCAAAGCGAAACCGTGTTCAGCTTCCGCGTCGACGGCGAGAACGGCATGCCGGTTCCGACCGGCTCGTCGATCGAGGTGCCGCGCCCGACCAGCGTCGCCTTCGCCCGGGCCTGACGGCGAGCCCGCCGGCCCCAGCGAACCGCGTGCTGGAACTGCAATGACGCCGGCATCGTAGCGGTTCTGAGGTGGGATCTGAGGGCTGATCGCCGGATTTCCTGCTGCCATCCCGGCTGCCGGCGTCAGTTGGGCCAGTCGATTGCCGATTCGCCGGACTCCATTTCAAAGTGCATGCTCTCCCGAAGGTCTCTGGGGTTCGCCTTCTCTTCAAGCATCGCAGTCCATGATCCGTGCGTGGTCATGCGCAGTTCCCCCTTGAGCCCAACGATCGCGCAGTCGTCGATGATCACTCGGGCAGCTTTTTCCAGATCCTGGGCTTTTTCATGGTGCAACGTACGCTCTGCTGCGTCCTTGGTGGCCGCTGATTCGAAGTACCGCCACTTGGCGAATGTTTTTCTCGAGTGCTCCAATACGTCTTCGATAGCAGCGTAGTCGCCTTTCATGCGCGCCCGACAGTCCTCTGGAAGATCGTTATACAGAGCAAATAGATCGTGAGTCTTCCTCGCTCGATGGTTGCGAGTCATTAGGATTGCCTTGAGCGCCACCTCACAAGAAAAAGCGGCCATCATTGCGCGCATCATGATCGCACCTGCTCTCTCCTCCCATGTACCCGGCTCAGTGCGTGACGACCCCTCGATTTCCACGCTCATGTGGCCTCTCGACTGTTCGAGCCTATCAATGCTCACACGTACTGGCTGGCTTACCTCAAGCTCGTCCCATCGGTTGATTGCCATTTCTCCGGGGAGGCTCCGTGCTCCCGCTGCCAGGAGCTTTGCCTGCAAGTAGAGGAATCCCGCGTTGCCGGCGGGGACGTCATGTCGCGTTATCCAAGAGGTGCCGTTTGTTCTGCGCGGCAGTTTCAGTGCCACCTTCATCTCTGCGTTCATGCGTGCCTTGTCACGACGCATGTCCGGGATGACTTTCACGACGAACTTCGCGTCCGGCCGGTACTTTGCTGCCTTTCCAAGACTTACGTCCAGGATGTTGTGTTCTGCCTCTTGCACGGCGGCTTTCCACGCCGTGTCGGCATCCTGTCCCGTCAGATGGTTCGTACACAGCGCACACTCGACTCTGACGGTTTCGCCATTCTCGAAGCTCAATTTAACCCGGCCCCAGCACCGGGTGCACCTTCCTTCGACGATAGGTTCCGCGAGACCGTCTGCTGGTCGCGGTCCTTCGTCCGTGGAGTTGTCACGACACACTTTCGGCCTCCTTCGTGAGCGCCCGGCGACGGGCCGACGCCCTGATCGAGGTGTCGTCAGCTCGCGCCGATGCCGGCGAGAAGACCGTCGACACTCGTGGCGACCTCGTAGCGGGCCGGTGGGTCCCGCACCTCCAGCGCCGCGAAGTGGGCGCGACCGCACTTGATCTTGGCGTCTTCGGTGAGGCGTAGGTCGTCCGCGTAGAGGCTGCCTTTCGTCTCGACCACCAGATACAGCCGGGTCCCCGCATCGGTGTCCACCAGAACGGCCCAGTCCGGGCGGTATGCCCCGAGCGGAGTCGGCACCGCGAACCAGCCGGGGAGTTTGGCGTATACCTTCACGGCGTCGTTCTTTTCGAGTTGATCCGCAAACCGGGCCTCGATGTCGGACTCGTAGACGACCTGCTCGTACACCGACTTTGTGGCAGCGTGCATGTTCCCGAGATACCCCGTCAGCTCTTCGTTCTCGAACAACTCCTGAGCGAAGTAGTGATCGTCGCCGAGCCGTTGGTACTTGATGCCGTCCACCAGTGCATGCCGCTTGCACCGCTTGATGGCCTGCTCCGCAAGCTCGATGAACGCCTGCGGGTTGCGCCTGAAGTCGTCGAGCCGGCGGCTGTCGCTGAGAATCCGCTGGATGCTGCGCCGGGTGAGGCGCGTCCGGTCCTGCAGTTCGGTCAGCACGTCGGGCAGAGGAATGTCGCGTTCGTCCAGAACCACCGTCTGAGCACCGCTCCTCTCGGTGGCCTCTACGCCGGCCTGGCCGATGGCGATGTCGGCCTTGCGCCACTGCAGCCGCGTCCGGCGAATCTCCGGCGCATCCTGCTGAAGCGCCCGGGCACACTGCGCGATCAGTCCGTCATTGTCGAACTGAACCCGGTAGGTGGTCTTGTGCTTGATGCGGTCCCACAGTTCCTTGAAGTCGGCGCCTTGGAGAACGGCCTGGCGCGGGCGCACCCGCTTCCGCTCATCGGCGTTCTTTATGTCAAGGCGTCCCGCCAACGTGCGCAGTACTTCGGCGATTTCGGTGCGCTGCGCCGCGAATCGCTCCGGTGGCGCGTAGCTGTCCTCCTTGAGCGCCTCGCGTAGGGAGTTGTGGATGCGTCCCTGCGCGTCGATGTAGTCCGCCCCGTGCAGGTGCTGCCAGAGTTCCTGCGACGCCGCAACGCCTAGGACGGAGGTAGCCCCGTCGTCGCCGGTAACCGGAATTCTCGCAAATTGGTGCATCTCCACGACGCCGAACCGAATCCGGGTTTCTTCCTCTATCTCTCGTTGCAGTTGCTCGGCGAACTCCTCGTAGCTCTCCCGCGCCACAACCGTCAGCGTGTTGACGTCGAAGCCGCGCACGCGCTCGCCCTGGCGGTTGACGCACAGGCGCAGGCCTCTCCCGATCGTCTGGCGCCGTTCCCGCTCGGTGCGGACATCACGCAGCGCACAGATCTGGAAGACGTTGGGATTGTCCCAGCCCTCACGCAAGGCCGAATGGGAGAAGATGAACTTGAGCGGCGTGTCCAAGCTCAAGAGCTTCTCCTTGTCCTTCATGATGAGGTTGTAGGCACGTTCCGCGTTGTCCCGATTGGCCTGGTTGTTCTCCGCGGTGTCGGTCCAGCCTCCCCTTCGGTCGATCGAGAAGTAGCCGTCGTGCACGTCCTCGGCGGCCCGCGTGAGATCGACCTCCCGAAACAATGTGCGGTAGTCCCGATGGTTGGCGAGGTGCCGATACTCTTCCTCGAAGATTACGGCATAGTCGCCCTTGACCGCGCGGCCGTCGTCCTCATACCGCCGATAGCATTCCACCCGGTCGATAAAGAACAAGCTGAGCACCTTGATCCCATGCGGACGAAGGCGTTTCTCCTTGTCGAGATGCTCGCGAATCGTGCGGCGGATCATCTCTCGCGCTACATCACTGCCGTCCACGTCGCCCCAGGATTCTCCCCGCTGCAGGTATTCTTCACCGCCGGGCACGCGAAGCTCGACGAACTCGTTTCCTCTCTCTACGCAGATCTCACCAATCCGACAATCGCGATACACGGCACGGCCTGTCGCCTGCTCCAGGTCGTCTCCGTCAAAGACCCTGCGCTCCGTGCGGCGTACCCGGGACCCGTTTTCGACATCGAGTTCTACCGTGGCGGAAATGACCCCGCGCCGGTTGTTCGTAGACATGACGCGGACGTAGGGCTTGTTGTGGGCGTCTTCGACGACGGCTGCCGCCACCTCGATCTGCTTCACCAGCTTGCGTTGGTACGCATCGACCGCATCGAGCCGGTACACCATGTGATGCTTGTCCACGTGCGTTGCCGAGTAGCGCAGCGTACCGAGGGGGTTCATGGCGCCCAACGCTTCCTTGCCGCGCCCGGCCAGTCCGCCGTCCACGCTCTGCGGCTCGTCGACGATCAGAATCGGCTGCGTCGCCCTGATGAGATCGATCGGCCGCTCGCCCCCGGTCTTCTCGCTGTCCTTGTAGAGGTTGTTCACGTCCTTCTTGTTGATGGCGCCGACGGTCACCACCATGATCTGAATCTGCGGGCTGGTGGCGAAGTTGCGCACCTGCCCGAGCTTGGCCGAGTCGTAGAGGAAGTATTCGAACGGCACGCCGGCATAGAGCGACCGGAAGTGGTCGTCAGTGAGCTGGAGTGTCTTGTAGACGCCCTCTTTGATCGCCACCGACGGTACCACGACCACGAACTTTGTGAAGCCGTAGCGTTTATTCAGCTCGAAGATCGTGCGCAGGTAGACGTAGGTCTTCCCGGTCCCGGTTTCCATCTCGACGGTGAAGTCACCCGACTCCAGGGACCCCGACTGAGGCAGGCCGTTGTGAAGCTGAATGTCTCTCAGATTGTCGAGAATCTCGTCATCGACCAGGGTCAGCCGGTTGCCGATGCCCAGGCCCGTCTCATGGAAAGGCAGGTCAGCCGCGTCCCGGGTGACCGTAAACTCGGTTCGGCACACTTCTTGGCCGCGGAACAGGCCACAAACTGCCTCCACTGCTTGACGTTGGAAGTCGAGGTCGGGCTCGAAACGGAGCTTCATGACCGGCGAAGACATCTTGCGCTACGTTGTCGGCTCAGGACCACCCGACCATCAGGCACTCGCATCACACGAACTCATACACCGGCGTCCGGATGGTCCGTGTCGGGCTCGGGCGTTCGCGTATGATCTGGTGCAACCGTTCGACGGTCTCCGGAGAAAAATGGTTCTCGCCGGTCTCGATGTTGGTCCTTGCCGGAACGTTCTCGATGACGAACAAGGACCCGTCAACTTCCACGTGGTACGTAACACTCCTGTCCACCAGATTCTCGTCCCATCCAGGGGCGTCAGCCATCGTCTCGCCTCCTTACCTTGAATTCCAGCCATCTCGACGGATCGGGTTCGTACAGGGTGATGAGCTTGATGATCGGCCTCGACGGATAGCTGCAATGGACGTGTAGCGGCCTCATCGCATTCGTGAAGCCCAGCACCAGACAACTCGGACCGTACTTGTCATCCGGGTAGTCCTCGATTATCTCGCACGCTGCCATGGCCTCGCGAACTTCCTGGACGCGAATGCCTCGGACAATGGTCTGGTCCGTCGCATGTTCGGAGAACTCGAACATGCCCGCCCCCACCTTCTCTCGTATCGCAGCCGCGATGCCCCCCGGTTGATCGTTGGCCATTGGTCCAACGTTACAGACTCCGCACGTTGACGAGCCCGCGCTGCTCCAGGATGGCTGTAAGGTTGGTCTTGGCCACATCGTCGCCGAAAGCACTGTCGCGGAATACCACGGTGGTGTCGCCAGTCGGCTCAAGCTCAGCATGCCAGTCGGCGATGCCGAGACCGAGTGGTTCAACCTCATCGGCGGCGATCTTCTCTGCCAGACAGGCGATCAGCGTTCCGGCGCCAACGGAACGCACCGTCTTGCCGGCGATGCAGCGGATCTCAATCGGTACGCACAGGTCAAGGCCGAGCTTCAGCAACAGTTCGTAGAGAATGTCGTCTTCGTTACGGCCCGCCCTGATGTGCTCGACGTTGTCGAGCAACGTCGCCTCTATATCGTCACGGTCGGGAGTCCATGCGCGGATGTTGGAAGCGTCGAGCCTAAACACTCGAAACCCCACGTCTCCGACAACCAAGCCGTCTTCCGCCTTGAGTTCAGTACCGACCCTGCGAACGCGTTCCTTGGTAATGTCCGCGATAGTTGCGAAGTCATCACGGCCTGTTGGTTCGGGAACTTGCACGGATATGAACCTTCTGCTACCGGAGTCATCCTTATTTAGGCGTAATACAGCCTCAAACGTACTTCCTGAACCCGCGAAGAAATCCAACACGATAAAGCTCTTTGAAGGATGCGCGTACTGGATGAACCGAGCTATTACGGCGGAAGGCTTGGGAAATGGAAAAACCTTTTGATCTCCAAATAGCCTAGCTAATTCAGCCGTTCCGATCTGTGTATACGGACCCTCAAGGATCGAGAAAGGTTTGGCTCCGCGCACTGTTCCGCTCTCATCCTTTAGGTACTGTTTGTAATTCACAGACCATCTTCCATTCTTCTTCGCGATGACGAGCTCATCGTTCGCAAGCGCTGCCATTGTCCTCGTATACTCCCACTGCCACTGCTTTTCAGGCCAGATCTCTTCTCCGTCATAGTGTATTGGGTATCGCAGGTTGGAACGTTCGTCATTGCTAGTCGTGGCAAGTGGTTGAAGTCGGAATGGTCCCCTATCGTCAAATTTATCGTCACGGAATTTGTAGTACTTCTGAGTCTCGGGATTTGGAGGAAGCTCGAGTCGGCCGACTGCGTCGCGATTCTTTGCGAAACAGAGGACGTATTCGTGCAACACTACGACATGCTTCGTCTTGGCTCCGCCGCCGTAAGACTTCTTCCATACGATCTGTGAGACGAAATTCTCTTCACCGAACATTTCATCAAGAAGGCGCCGGAGGTTCGACACCTCGTTGTCGTCACAAGACACGAAGATCAGACCATCATCAAGCAACAGATGCCGTGCCAGCTTCAGCCGCGGATACATCATATTGAGCCAGTCGGTGTGGAACCTGCCCGATGCCTCAGTGTTCGACGACAGCTTCCATCCTTCTCCGTCGGTCTGCCCGGTAATCGCCAGGTAGTTCCGGGTATTGTCACCGTAGTCGTCACGGTAGACGAAGTCGTTGCCCGTGTTGTATGGCGGGTCGATGTAAATGATCTTCACCTTGCCGGTGTAGCTCTTCTGTAGAAGCTTGAGCACCTCCAGGTTGTCTCCCTCAATCATCAGGTTCTGTGTTGTGTCCCAGTCGACGCTGTCTTCCGGGCACGGTCGAAGGGTTCCTGTGGAGGGTGTGAGCGCTAGTCGCCGCGCCTGGCGCTTGCCGTGCCAGTTGAGGCCGTACTTTTCCTCGCGCTGGTCCACCGCGCTGCCGAGGAGTTGCTTGAGGACGTCGAAGTCTACGCGGTCTTCGGTGAAGGCTTCCGGGAACAGATCCTTCATCTGTTCGAGGTTCTCGGCGATCAGATCCGGCGAGCGGGACGCCGAGTGTCTGGCGGTTATCTTTTTCACGCGGTCTCCTGTGTCTTCGCTGCGGAGAGTGTTTCTTTATTGCTCGACGTCGGGCGACTCATGCGTTCGTGCCCCTTGACCTTGAGGTTCTGCATCGCGTCGCGGCGCTTCTTCCGTAGCTCAGCGAGTTCCAGGTTGATTGCCACCCGTCTGGATAGTTGCCTCTCCCGGCGAGCTTCGGCGTGCAGTTTCGCAATCTGTGCGTCGAGGCTCCGGTGCACGTCGATCGCCGTGGCCCTCCGAGCCGCTGCTGCCGCTGAACCGGGCATCGCGAACTCTCCGGTGACGCGAGCGGCGTTCAGCGCTTGAACCGCGTCGATCCAACCCTGGTAGAGCGCGTGCAACGTGGCTCGCGGTTGACTGCGCAGGGCCAGAGCGCACATGAACGCAGCGGTCATCTCGTCCCCGCCGCAGCGGAGCGGAGCACTGATGACACCACCATCGAGCACCGTCCTGCCAGTTTCGACCTGGGACCATCGCTTGTGGGCCAGCGATACACCCACGGCCCCTCCCTGCCCAGTGAAGAGCAGCACCGGGTAGGGCACGGCGCGGTGCGCCAACTCGGTCAGCCGCTCGGTGCGGACGTTGGGGCGAAGCGTGAGCGTCAGTACCGCGACCTCCAGGTACTCGCGAACGGCGTCGCGGTACGCGGCCACGCCTACCGTCGTCGGTTTCAGCACGGCAAGCCATCGGATCTCTTCCACGCCGTCGCGGATGCGCCGCTTGTCGGTCGCGGTGGCGGCGCCGTTCTCGATCAACAGTGTCTTGGGCACGCGGCGGTCGACGTGCGCGTCCGCCGGGAGCGCGAGCGCCGCGACGGGATCGAACGCCGTCATGCAGCCTCCTCCGCGAGCACGACGAGGAACGCCACGACCTCGAAGTCGTCGATGCCGGAGAACTCACCCGCCAGCCCATGGGTTCCACCGGGGGAGAACAGGCTGGCGACTGCGCGTTCCTCCTGCTTGCCGCCGACCGAGGCGACGGCCGCCGCCAGGAGCCGTTGGGCATGACGCATGTCACGGGCGCCTCGTGTCGCCCGGTCGAAGCGCGCGCACGCGCCGGCGTCCGGGATCTCGCGGCCCAGACAGAGACGCCTGAGGCGATCAAGAACACGCTTCGCTTGGGTGAAGGGGAGGAGCACGACACCGTCATCGCCGACGTGGACCAAGTAGTGCGGCGCGAGCGGGTAACCCGGCTCGAACGATTGCGCGCCGGTTGGACCTTCGGCGCGCAGGCAGAAGATCATGCCGGGCGGCGTCTCCGCGTCGGCAGCCGTGGTTACCGCGTAGACGCCGAGCGGCAGGAGGTCCAGGGTATCCGACGTGTCCCTCCGGTAGTCCGCCAGATCGATGCGGAAGTCGGTCAGCGTCAGATCGGCAATCGACACTCCAGACGACAGGTCCTCCAGGTCGATGACCGCGTCCTGCAGCTTCAGTAGCTGCCTGCGGCGGTACTCCAGGTCGTTCATCGGATCGCCCGACTGCTGCTCGATCAGATTCTCCTCGCCGGTCGCGGAAATGTCGAGCAGCACCATGCGCCCGCTCACGCGCTGCTCCAGACGCAGGTATTCCTCCAGCTCCAGGTTGGGCCAGAAGTTGACGAGCTGAATCCGCTCATTGGGGGCGCCGATCCGGTCGATGCGCCCGAAGCGCTGAATGATCCGTACCGGGTTCCAGTGGATGTCGTAGTTGATCAGCCAGTCGCAGTCCTGCAGGTTCTGACCTTCCGAAATGCAGTCGGTCGCGATCAGCAGGTCGATCTCGCCCTCCGCGGCGAGATCTTCGGGCCGTTCCTTGGTGCGCGGCGCGAATGCGGTGAGGATCGATACCAGATCCTTGCGGAGCCGCGGCAGCGTCGTCTGGTTCCCTCCGGTGCCGGTGACGAGAGCAGCCTCCAGCCCCAGCTCGGCGCGAGCCCACGGCGCGAGCTCCTCGTAGAGATAGCGGGCGGTGTCCGCGAACGCCGTGAAGACGATCACCTTTCGGTTGGCCGGGTTGATGGGGTGGCGGCGCTTCCGATCGATCACGGCGCGCAGCTCGGCGAGCTTAGCGTCGCGCGTCGCGGTGACCTGACACGCCGCCGCGTGCAGCGTCGCGAGGCGATTGCGGTCTTCGATCAGATCCTGTTTCCAGCGAATCTGGTCGACGTCCTGAAGGAGGACCTTGACCTTGCGGCCGACCAGGAGACTCTCGAATGCCGGGTCTTCGATGTCCACCTCCGCGATGTCGATCTCTTCCAGCTCGTCGGGTTGGTCCTCCAGGCGGGCGAGCGTGTCCTCCACGTCGGCGAGCTGGCGCCGCACCGTAAGCGCGAAGGAGGTCACCGAGCTCTCCATGCGCTTCAGTGCGTTGACGCGAAGAAGCTGAACCAGGCTCTCTTCGCGATCCGCCTGCCGGAAGAAGCCCTCGCCTCGTTCGAGCTTGGTGCTGTACTTCGCGTCGTACGGCTCCCGCTTGTGCGGCAGCACGTAGCGCAGGGGCGCATAGGCGGCCAGCTTGAGACGGCGGATCTCCGAATTGATCTCGCGAATGGAAGGGAACGCTCCCGCAAGGTCTACGTCCGGCTTGAGGTTGATCGGCTTCAGCCGCTCGGGAAACCGTCCGGTCTGCGCCGTTCCGTAGTACTTCTCGATGTGCCGCCGTGAGCGTGCGATGGTGAGCCGATCGAGCAGCGTGAAGTAGTCGAATCCCAGCATCTCGATGAGCCGCGGAGGGGTGCGCTGGTCGTGGTCGAGATCGAGCCATCGATTGAACTGCTTCTGCGCGAGCCGTGTGGTGGCGTCGATACTGTCGATGCCGTGGTCCGCGAGTGCGGCATCGTCCGCTTCGGTAGCGAATGCGATCTGGTTGCGCAGGTCGGCCAAGCGGTTGTTGACCGGAGTGGCGGACAGCATGAGCACCCGAGTCTTCACACCGTCCCGGATGATCCGGCGCATCAGGCGGTCGTAGCGCGTCTCGCCTCCTTGGCGAGGGGTGCGCTTGTTGCGGAAATTGTGGGATTCGTCGATGACGACCAGGTCGTAGTTGCCCCAGTTCACGTAGGCCAAGTCGATGTCGCCGGAATGCCCGCCGTCGCGCGACAGGTCGGTGTGGTTGAGGATGTCGTAGTTGAAGCGGTCGCGGGCGAGGACGTTGCGGCGATCGTTGGAGCGGTAGAGTGACCAGTTGTCGCGCAGGCGCTTCGGGCACAGGACGAGGACGCGATCGTTCCGAAGTTCATGGTACTTGATGACGGCGAGCGCCTCGAAGGTTTTCCCGAGCCCGACGCTGTCGGCGATGATGCACCCGCCGAACCGGTCGAGCTTGTCGATGGCTCCGACGGCTCCGTCGCGCTGAAACTTGAAGAGCTTCTTCCACACGGCCGTGTTGCGGATGCCCGTGGCCGACTTGACGACCCGTTCCTCGTCCAGTTCCTCGCCCTGGGTACGGAACAGGTGGTGCAGGATCAGTGCATAGATGCTGAGCGGGTCACGGTGGGCTGCAAGTGAGCGCAGCAGGTCCAGGACACCGGTCTTTGCGCTGCCATCGGGTGGTAGCGCAGCCCACTGTGCGTCGAACCACTCGCACAACCGCTCGCTTTCCTCGGCGGTTTCCGATGCCTGGATCAGGTTGAGCGGGTTCCCCGGAGCCAGGCCGAGCCCGTCGGTGCTGAACGAGAACGAACCGAGCACGGCTTGCTGCGGGCTTCCAGCACCGTTGCGCAGCACGACGGCTCCCTGCGGGATGGGTCGGTCGGCTCTGCGGACCTCGACCGTCTTCTCGACCCAACCCGCGCAGCCGCTGGCCAGCCAGCGGCCCTGCAGGCGGTTGCGCGCAGCCCGGTCTCCATCCGCTCCGAAGAATCCGAGTTCCCCGTCGTCGGGCGGCAGGATAAGCCGAGCGTGTACCATCCGTGAGAGCTGCGCCGCGAGTTCCCCGAACGCATGGAGTGATAGTGCCTCAGATGCCATGTCGATCCGGTTGCCGGGCTGAAGCCACGGCAGAATGTGGTCGACCACGCGGTCCGTGCCTGTATTGGAAACGATTCTCATCGACGACGTCCAATGGAGCGCAATGCCGGCTCAGGCGTTGCGCGTCCACGCCGATACAGATCGGCGAAAGTAAGGCGATTACCGCGAATCCTCCCACATGCATACGGATGGATCATATCGGAATCCTCGATCGTTCGAGGAGCTCGTCAATTCGACGACGGTCATCGCCTTCCTCGCGCGGAGTGTAACCCGACCAGAGATGCCGGTAGGTTGAGACGAGGAGCTCCCCGATCATCGGCGCCAGCTTTCGCTTGCTGGCCACTAGCGCGAGCAACTTCAACACCAGGATTTCGTTGACCCGGTTGCGCCGGGTGCGTGGAAACCTAAGTATCTCCATCGCGGTCCGCTGCGCTTCATCGATCGCATCGAGCAGCAACCATACTTGGCCCCAAGACTGCAGTTCCTCGAGATCGAACTGAGTTCCGTCACCGAAACGTTCCGACGCGACTCGGGTGATCTCCGCGGTGGTCATCTCCTCGTGATCAGCATCGATCCGGGCCTCGCGAGCGCTTCGTTGCATTCGCTGGTCGATCAGTGCCCAAATAGCGTGTGGCGCAGCCCGCGGGTTCCGTACTTGATCCAGCATCCACGTATCGCTCGGATCGCCATACTTCAGGGCGAAGCGCGCCGCATGCTCGACTGCCACTGGGGATTCGCCGTCAATGACGCGGAATTCACCGGCGAAGTGGCAGTGGGCCCACACGGTCTCTGAGAGAATTCGGACCGACGATGGGTGGATCGCGCGCCCAAGCGCCCTCATCGACGCAACGGCATGGAACGCGACGAGGAACCAGTGTTGGGCGGCCCGGTGGGCGGTATCGAATGCCTGATGATTCTCTTCGGCATCCCAAACGCTCAATGGTAAAGCTCGACATCGTACCGAGACCCAATGCGGCAGATCGAGCTCCTGGTAAGATAGTGCAAGAGCGTCTCCGAGGCCACTGAACCACTCGCGAGTGTGCCAGTCATCCCAGTGCAAGAACAGATGGTTGAGTTCTAATTCGTCGTTAACGTATCGCTGATCCTCGTCGAGAGCTACGCGGGCGATCTCAGTGGCGCGTGAAGGGGCTACATCGCGAATTGTCCAGGCAATCTCTGCAAGATGCCGAGTCCAGGTCTTTCGCGGCGTAAGCCGTAGCCCGGCGCACAATTCCGCCGACAAGTCTTTCGACCACGACTTGCGAACGAGTCGCGCGAGCAGCTCAGTGCATGCGCTCTCGAGCTGTTTGATTCGGCGCGGTGCTTCGTGCTCGCCAGCTTGACGGAGCATGTACGGACTGTTGGAAAGCAGCTCGCCGATCCATCGTGCGCACGGCAACGGAGCGAGCACGGCCAGGCGATCGACCAAACCGGCGATTAGGTCGGCAGCCGCGGCATCCAGGTCGTCGCGAGGGAGGCGGAGTTCGGTGTTCCATATGTAATGATCCGTGTTCGCGCGATTGGCATATTGGAGATCCGCGTCCAACCTGTTGACGTAATTCAGCGTATGCACGATCGCCAGAGCAATCAGGGCGTCGCACGAGTCAGCGGTAATCCATTGCAGTGGCTGGCGATGGTCAGGGGGCTCGGACGCGATGATCACGAGGTCTGCCAGCCGCGCCCGTATCACCGGATGATCGAGACGGTCGATCACGGACATGAGCAGTCGCGGTCGCAACTGAATCACGATCCTGATCAGATTATCGATCGCAGGATGCAGCCCCAAGAGAACAAGCTTGGAGTTGTAGGTGTAGAGATCCCGGAATGTCTCCAGTCGTCCCCTGCGCACCAGAGACGCCTTGGGGATCTTCGCGTTGCTGACACCGAGTGTTGCGACGTCCTCTACGCGGGTCGCGTCAAGTACTTCGTCTTGAGCGCATAGACGCTCCAGTGTCGTGAGGGCAGTCTCAACAAACGAATCAATCTCCTTCGCTTGCCACCGCGAACAGATGGCTTTCGGGGCCAAGTTACTGGCGATCGAGCCGACCGCCCATATTGCGGTCTCCGAACGATCGTCTCCGACTCCATCAAGGATCATGATTGCAACCGGCTCGCTCATGTCTGATCTGAGTTCCCACTCACTCCTAGCGGCCTCGAACCATCCACGGATCTCGACGATGGCCGAATCCTGCTCGTCGAAGGACACGCGCTTACGGATGATCGGCTCAATCAGATCGTAAGTCGACCGACCACTCAAGGGTGATGCTCCCGAACCGAAGACACGCCAAACGACATCCCTTGCGTCGTCCGTCAGTGACACAGTGCAGAGGCCGTCGCTGGTCATCTGGCAAGTTCCTGGATGCACAGCGGCGTGGATGTGGATCCTTCCTCCATCGCCCACAACTGCAGCGCTTCGGCACGATATACGCCATACGGCAGACTGGCAAAGGTGACGCCATGCTTGGACCAGCCGTTAAATGAATTGGTGATCAGGATCTCCCGGTCAGGTGTAATCACATAGCGATCATGGAACCCCGGCTTGGGTCCGAGGTCAGAGATCTCAGTAAACGACCGAACGGTAACGTGGCTGGTCAAGACCTTGGGAAGACCTGACCACCATGGCTCAATGCCCTCGTCAATCGTGCCGCACAGGATGCCCAGGGGTCGGTCGGCTGTTGCCGCGAACATATCGAAATATAGGCGGATGGTATCGTCCTCCAAATGGTTGAGAAAGTAGGGATCAGCGACGTATATCGGTGCCACTTGATGAGAGTCATGACGTAGAAGACTGATAAAGTGCGATGCGGCGCGATCGAAATAGCAAGGCGAAAAGCGCACAAGAGTGCCCTCTCGTCGGGCGGCTTCCTCGCGCTCGTAGATTCGGCAATCGAGCGACAACCTTCGAATCGAGTCATCTATCGAGTCGCCATCTTCGTCAGGACTTACCTTGATCGTCGTGCCGGAACCTCGTGGCTTGACGTTGTGATGAACTGGGCGACCTCTGCGGTTGTAGAGATGTAGTGTCGGCCTGGAGTCGAGATGCATGTGGATACTGATCTCCTTGAGCAAAACACCGTCCATAGAGTCGACACACTGTCCGTCGACAACCCGGAAAACCGCAAAGCCGATGCGATCGACATCGGAGCCGAGCTCGATCAACGTGTAAGTCCCCGTGACCCGAAACTCGTGCCGGAACACTTCGTCGCCACTGTGGGCAGCCCAGACCGTGGCCCGATATGCTGTCGGTGGCATGTCGTTCGAGTCTACGTGGAGTCGGAGCGTCCGGTCGCGATGCAACGTCAGATCGCAACACACTTCGTCTGCAGCGCCAGCAATCATGAGGTTGCCAACCCGATCCGAGTGACTGTCGAGCGGAAAGCCCAAGCGGGAGAGACGAGGCCGCACGTCGGGGGGTGATGCACGCAGGTCACGCCAGAGTCTCTGGGGCTGCTGTTCGAAACTCCAATACTCGACGATCTCCGCGCTATGTGTCTCGAATGGGCTTCGTATCGGGGCGTGGATGCCCCGGCTGGTATCTCGGTAGGCCCAATGGCAGCGAGGGACGGGTTCCAGGGAGTATCGGACTTCCGCGCCGTCGATCAGCAGCGTACCCGAATCCTTGATGCGATCGACCAATGCGCGGCATCGCTCGAACGAGGCGTCAAGAGTGAATAGCCGAAGTCCGTGTGCACCGAGGGGTTCGTGGGACCACATCTCGTCTGGTTGGGTCGCCCAAGGCCCCAGAGCAGCCCGGCGTCGGTGGCGTATGAGTGTAAACAAGTTGATGCGCTGCGTACTGCGTTCGTCCGATGTGAGGACGGTCATCCGAGCGGTGCGGAGCTCCATTGGCCCCGTTTTGACCGCGTGTGGTGGCGCAACAAAGTCAAGCCCGCGCTTGCGTGCCCAACGCATGGCCTCGTCGAGCGCCACGGATACACTGCGCCCGTGCTTCCGAGCGATCAGGTGCTTTCGATGGATGTGCTGGCGGATGTAGTTCTCGCTCCTACCTACGGCGCGGGCGAGATCCGCGACAGTGAGATGCATCTCGCACGAAGATGACATTTGTAATTCACAGTTGTCAAGACCGATTCAGGGCCTCTCCTGGATACCGTCAAGTCCTTGATCCTGGACTTCCAGGAGATGGAGCTCGAGACCGGCGTGCCCCGGCGCCTGCAGATCGAAACGGTCGCGGGCAAGGCGACGGTGTGCATCGGCGTACGCCGCGGCGGCAAGTCGACGTACCTCTACCAGTTGATCGCGCGCCTGCTTGAGCAGGGCGTCCCTCGCCGGAACATCCTCTATCTCAACTTCTTCGACGACCGGCTGCACCGCCTGCGGCACGGCGAGCTCGGCCTGATCACGGATGCGTACTTCTCCCTCTACCCGGAGACAAAGGACGCGGAGACCGTGCATTGCTTCTTCGACGAGATCCAGGCGGCGCCGGGCTGGGAGCCGTTCGTCGATCGCCTGCTGCGCACCGAACGATGCCGGGTCCATCTCACCGGATCGTCGGCGCAGCTTCTGTCGCGGGAGATCGCGACCCAGATGCGCGGGCGAGCGCTGTCGTGGGAGATCTTCCCGTTCTCGTTCCGGGAGTACCTGGACTATCGGGGGATCGACGGCGCCGGCGACCTGTCGACCAAGCGGCGCCTCACGATCGTCAAGGCGTTCGACGAGTACTGGGAGCGGGGAGGCTTTCCCGAGGTCGCGGGACTCGGCCGGGATCTGCGGATCAGGATCCACCAGGAGTACTTCAACACCATCTTGTTTCGGGATCTGGTCGAGCGGCACGACATCTCCCACCCGCGGGCCGTGTCCGACCTGGCCCACCGGCTGGTGGACGACGCGGCCTCGCTCTACACCGTCAACAGCCTCACGGGCTACCTCAAGTCGCTCGGCCACAAGGTGCCGAAGACGGCGGTGTCGGAGTACCTGGAGTGGTTCGAGGACGCGTACTTCCTGTTCACCGTACGCCTCTTCGACGCGTCGGTCTGCGCGCCGGAACGCCAACCCGAAGAAGGTGTACTGCATCGATCACGCCCTGATCGCCTCGGTGGCCTCCGGGCATCCTGGTCAACTCCGGCCACCTGCTGGAGAACCTGGTGTTCACGGCGCTGCGGCGCCGGCACCCGGAGATCCACTACTACCGGACGCGAACCGGGCGGGAGGTCGACTTCGCGGTGCCGCGCCGGGGCCGGCCGCCGATGCTGGTGCAGGCATGCGAGTCGCTGGCCGATCCGCGGACGCGGAAGCGGGAGACCGCCGCTCTGGCCGCGGCGATGGCGGAGCTGGACGTCCGGACGGCCACCATCGTCACCCGCAACGAGCAGGAGCGGATCGAGGCCGGCGGCGCGGTCATCGAGGTGGTGCCGGCCTGGAGGTTCCTGCTCGACACCGATCCCGCCGGCGAGTGACGGCGCGCGAGCGGAGCGCGCCGTTCCCCGCTCGTCCGTTCAGCCTTTGAGCGTCCCCGCGGTGAGCCCGGATACGAAGTGACGCTGCATGAACACGTAGAAGGCCGCCACCGGGAAGATCGCCATGAACAGGATGGCGAACACGTCCTCCCACTTCTGAACGTATTGGCCGATCGCCCGGTACACGCCGATGGTGATGGTGTAGTACTTCGAGGTGCCCAGAATGATCAGCGGGCTGACGAAGTCGTTCCACGTCCAGAGCGCGACGAATATGACCACGCTGGCGATCGCCGGGCTGACCAGCGGGTAGATGATGCGCGCGAAGATACGCACCTCTCCGGCCCCGTCGAGCCGCGCGGACTCGTCGAGCTGGATCGGGATGGTGCGCACATAGCCGGCGAACACGAACACGGCGAACGGCAGGTACCATGCCAGGCTGGCGAGCAGCAGGCCCGGCACCGTGAACATCAGCCGGAGCTGGCGCAGCACCTGCACCAGCGGCAACAGGATCACCTGCGCGGGCACCATCAATCCGGCCAGCAGCAGCAGGTAGGACAGCGTGAAGAACCGGTTCCGGCGGCGGCCGAGCACGTACGACATGGCCGACCCCAGGATCACGACCAGCGCCACGGTGACGCTGCTGATCACGACGGAGGTCCCGTAGGCTATGCCGACGTTGAAATGCGGGGTATCGAGATTGCGGGCGATGTTGTCCAGCGTCAGGCGCGCGAACGGGATGCCCAGCGGGCTGGCAAAGATGTCGTCGCGCGTCTTGAAGACGTTGACGATGGCGATGTAGAAGGGCACCAGAAAGACGCCGCCGGTTACCAGCAGGAAGCCGTGGCGGGCGACCGACGGCAGATCGCGAAATCCGCGCCTCGTGAGGTTTTCGCGCACCTACATCACCAGCTTGTCTTCGCGCCGGCGCAGCAGCAGCACCAGCGTGACGGAGACCAGACCGACGATCAGCAGCATGTAAATGGCCAGGCTGGACCCGTACGACATGCGGTTCTGCTGGAAGCCGACGCGGAGGATCTGCAGGGCGATGGTCTCGGTGGCGCCGGCGGGGCCGCCGCTGGTGAGCACGACCACCAAGTCATAGATGCGCATGTAGCCCGTGAACAGGAATACCATGGTGGCGGTAAGCGCCGGCGCCAGCCACGGGAAGGTCACGGAGGCGAAGCGTTGCCATGCAGAGGCGCCGTCGATGGTGGCGGCATCGTAGAGATCGCCGGGCACCGCCTGCAGCCCCGCCAGGTAGATCACCGTGACGAACCCGGTATCGCGCCAGAGATTGATGATCAGGACCGACCACGGCGCCAGCCGCGGATCGCCCAACCAGTCGATTGGCTCCATGCCGGCAGCCGCGAACAACCCACCCAGGATGCCGTGGTAGCTGAGAAGCGCCTTCCAGATGAAACCCACCGCCACCGAGCTGATCAACAGCGGGAAGAAGAACGCGGCGCGGTACACGTTGGTCATCGGTCCCGGTCGATTCACCAGCACGGCGAGAAACAGCCCGAGCGCGTTGCCGAGCAGCGCGCCGGGGATGGTGAAGAAGAAGGTGATGCGCAACGCATTGTGGAAATGGCGGTCGTTCAGGCCGCGGACGTAGTTCTTCAGCCCGACGAAGTTCATCGTCGAGCGGATCCCGTCCCAATCGAAGAACGAGTAGTACAGGCTGAGCATGATCGGCAGGACCATGAACGCCAGGTAGATGACGAAACCCGGAGCGAACAACAGCGCCGTGCCCAGAGCATCGCGCCGTGCCGCAGCGAACCGAAGAGGGCGGTGCCGCACGACCTGGTCGCCGGCGTTCTGTCCCCGCATGGAGTCCGGCACGCAGTATACGTCAGGCTCCGGCGGTCAGACCGTCACCTTCGCAAGCCAGTCGTCGTCGAGGTCGATGCCGAAGCCGGGAGCGTCGCGCGGGACCAGGCAGCCGTCCTCGATGACCGGCGTGCCGGGCAGTGCCACGGTCTCCGCCAGCGGCACGCCGGGCGGTGACACGCCGCTGGAGCGCTCTCCCCAGGTCACCGCCGGCATGGCCATCGCCAGGTGCTGGCCGTACGGGGTGTTCATGCCGCCGTGCGGGGCGACCGCGATGCCGGCGGCCTCCGCGATGTGGCAGATGCGCACGCAGGCGGAGATCCCGCCCGCCCACTGCAGGTCGGGCTGGAAGTAGTCGACCAGCCGCCGCTCGGAGGCCTCCATGAACGGCCGCGCCAGGTACCAGTGCTCGCCGGTGGCAAGACTCTGCCCGGGCAGCCGCCGCCGCACCTCGGCGAAGCCGGTCATGTCGTCCGGCAGCAGGTAGTCCTCGATCCAGCGCAGCCGGTACGGCCGCAGCGCCTCGCCGAGCCGGACGGTGTACTCGACGTCCAGCGCCATCCAGCAGTCGAGCATGACTTCCGCGTCCGGGCCGAGGGTGTCGCGCGCCGCGGCGACCATCTCCTCGGTGCGGCGGATGCCCTCGGTGCCGTCCTCCGGCCCGTACGGGTTGGGCAGCTTGAAGCCGCGGAAGCCCAGATCCCGGTACCACTCCAGGTCGAAGCCGGTGGCGTAGCAGGGGATCCGCTCTTTCTGCGGGCCGCCGAGCAGCGCGTACACCGGCACCCCCAGGCGCTTGCCCTTGGCGTCCCACAGCGCCAGGTCCACGGCGCTGATCGCGTGCGCGGTCAGGCCGCCGCCGCCATAGGCGGCGCTGATGCGGACCATCACGTCGTACAGCTTCTCGGTGGCGGTCACCGGCTCGCCGACCAGGTGGCCGCGGAAGTGGTCGTTGACGATCGAGGCGACCGGCCCGGCGAATCCGCAGAGGCCCAGGCCGACGGTGCCGTCGTCGAGTGTTACCAGGCACGCGCACTGCTTCCAGCCCGGACTGGCCTTGGTGCGGGCGCCGCGGTAGCGCGCGTAGCGCTCGGTGGGAGCGGCCGGCTGGCGGCCGCCGCGCTGGTACGGGCCGGACCGCTTGATGCCCCGGCCCAGATCGACCGGGAACGCGCGCACGTCCTTGATCGTCACGGGCGCTATGCCACCAGGCCGGGCAGCAGGCGCTCGTACACGCCGAACGCCTCGCCTTCCCGTTCCTCGGGATCGACCACCTTCATGAACGAGGCGCTACCCGGGTCCGCGCCCCCC
This sequence comes from Spirochaetia bacterium, assembly GCA_964291595.2. Classification (GTDB taxonomy): domain Bacteria; phylum Spirochaetota; class Spirochaetia; order SZUA-6; family Bin103; genus CATQHW01. The sequence continues at coordinate 1,407,343 of OZ219914.1, forward strand.
GCGAAGTGGCCGTGGCTCTCGAACGCCGGCTGGTCGGTGCCGTGCCAGACCACCTCGCGGTCGCGCAGCACCACCATCTCGCCGGCATAACGGCCGACCAGGCGCTCGCGCTCGTCGCGGTAGAACAGCCCCTGCTCGCAGGCGGTGCGGCGGATGCTGGCCACGATCGGCGGCGGATCCTGCTCGTCGGAATCGAACTCCGCCAGCGGCGGCTGCAGGTCGGTCTGGAAGTCGATCTTGTCCAGGTCGACGGTCCCGTAGCCACGCTCGGCCGCCACCAGCAGGTGGTTGCGGTCGCGGCGGAACGGCGGCGCCGGCCAGTCGCCGGCCGGGTCGTGACCCATCAGGTGGGCGGCGCAGGCGTCGGTGGCCGTGGTCTGGTCGCCGGCGATCAGCGCGTCGGGCACCACGGGCCGGCCGCTCCACTCGCTGCCCTGCTGGCCGACCAGCCCGTCGACGATGTTCAGGCAGGGGTCGGTGATCATGGCCAGGTCCGGGAGCACGTAGGACAGCCGGATGGCGTGGTGGAAGTAGTGGCGGACGCGCCCCTCCGGCCGGTTCGGGGGCGGCAGCCCGAACAGGTTCTTCATGCACAGGGTGACGCCCATGAACAGGTGGTTCTTCATCTTGGCGACCGACACGAATTCGTCCGACTCGCCGATGCAGGAGGTCAGCAGGTAGCGGTCGAACATGTTGCCCCCGCCGGGCACGTCGTACAGGCGCAGCGGCGGCTGCGAGGCGTCGACGATCTCGACCCCGAACTCGCGCAGCACCTCGGCCGACTCGAAGTTGGAGGGAACGGTCTTGGAGGCCGTGTGCACGCAGGTGTCGGCGGCGATCAGGGTCGCGTTCGTGCGGGCGCGCAGCAGGCGCAGCACGGCGCGCATCACCTCCTCGTCCACCAGCTCCTGGCGCCGGCCGTGGAGGCGGGCGGTGTCGGGGTGCATCATGTTGAACTTGATGACGATGCGGCGGGCGCGCTCCAGGCGCTCCCAGGAACGGGTCAACGGCTCCGTGATGCGCTCCAGCGTCCGGTAGATCTCGTCCGCCGAGGCGCGGTGGTCGCAGCGCTCGGCGCGCACGGTATATCGCTTGCTCATCGTCTCTCCTTCAGCCCGCCGACAGCTTACCCTACGCGACCCGTTGGGCGGCGGCGGGATCCCGTTCGGGGTCCGGCTCGGGCGGCCGCGGAGGCCCGTGGGGCTGCACGGGTCGGGCGAGCTGCCGCTCCAGGGCCAGGTAGCCCACCCCCGCATAGACCAGGTTCGCCAGGATCACCGACAGCCAGACGGCGCCGATCGGCGCGCCGAGCAGGCTGGCCAGCAGGATCGCGGCGCCCGACAGGACCGCCAGCCGCAGCGCCGAAATCGCCGCGCCGCGCCACGAGCGGCGCAGCCCCTGGAAGCTCATGATCACCACCATGCCGGCGCCCATCACCCCGTAGGTGAGCGGGACGCTGCGCAGGTAGCGTGTCGCGTAGCCGATCACGACAGGATCGTCGGTGAAGGTGCGGGCGATCGGCCCGGCGAAGGCTACCGCCAGGATGCCCAGCCCGGTGCCGAACGACAGCGCGAACACCAGCGCGGTGCGGTAGGACCGGCGCGCACGATCGGGGTTGCCGGCCCCCATGTTCTGGCCGATCAGCGCCAGGCCGGCGACGCCGAAGCCGATCGCCGGCAGGAACGAGAACACCTCCGCGCGCAGGCCCACCGACACCGCGACCGCCCCCTGGTCCCCGAACGCGCGCGACACCATCGCGGTCAGCACCCCCATCGCCAGGGGGCCCATCATGCTGGTGAGAGACGCCGGGAAGCCGATCGACAGCACCTGCGCGACCGACTCGGCGCGGATCACCAACCGGCGGAACCTGAAGCGCACCATCATGTCGCGGGTGGCCAGCAGCGTGATCCCGGACACCAGCAGCACGACCTGCGAGATCACGGTGGCGATCGCGGCGCCGCGCACGCCGAGCCGCGGGAAGCCCAGCCAGCCGAAGATCAACAGCGGGTCGAGCACGATGTTCAGCCCCGTGGAGATGGCGAACAGCATGGTGACCGTGGTGTTGTCGCCCTGCGAGTTGAAGCCGAACACCGCCGCGAAGAACAGGAAGATCAGCACCATCGCCGAGCCGGTGATGGTCAGGTAGTCCCTGGCCAGCGGAAAGATCGCGTCGGTGGCGCCGACCGCCCGCAGGATCGGCGTGCGCAGCGCCAGCACCAGCGTGGTCAGGACCACCGCGGCGATGAAGTTGAGCACGAACGACTGGCCCAGGATGCGCTCCGCCTCGTCGATGTTGCGGGCGCCGATGCTCATCGCCATCAGCACCCCCGAGCCCACCGTGATGCCGATCGTCAGCGACACCGACGCGAACAGCGCGATCTGCGACATGTTCACGGCCGCCAGCGCCTCGTCGGCAAGCTGGCTGACCCAGAACGCGTCGACCGCCTGGTACAGGGTCTGGAAGAAGATCGACAGCATCACCGGCCAGGCAAGGGCCCAGGTGTGGGCCGGGATCGCCCCGGTGGTCAGGTCACGGCCGCGCATCGGCGGACTATGAGTCCGCCGGCTGTGCCGCGCAAGCGGCAGAGCCGAAGGACTCATGGTGAGGTTGGGGCTGGGGGCGCAGGCGAGGCCGCAGGGCTCGCCTGTGCCGGCGCTATGAGTCCGCCGGCTGTGCCGCGCAAGCGGCAGAGCCGAAGCGGTTGCCGACGGTCCACCCCCCGCATAGGATCCCGTCGATGCGAGTCCCGGATTTCCAGCGCAGCTTCCTGACGTTTACCAGCGACGACGACCGCAAGCAGTCGAAGACGAGGTCGCACGCCGCGCCCTACCGGTTCAACGCGGCGCGCATCCAGCTCGAAAGCGTCTGCACGCTCACCGGCGCCGGCGGCGCGACCCAGCGCTACGTGCTCGGCGCCTCCTGCAAGAGCGAGATCGTCGGCGTCGACCGCGACCTGTGGCTGCACCCCAACGCCGACTTCTGCCCGGTGGCCAGCGACTCGGAGATCCTCATCATGAAGAGCTGGATCACCAACCAGACCGAGGTGATGCTGGAGCCGCCGACGCTCGGGCGCCAGCCGGAGCGGCAGGTGGGCCTGACCGCGGACCTGTTCGCCGACTTCGAGATCCGGGTGGTGGAGGCCGAAGGCGAGGTGCTCGACTCGACCGGGCGCATCATCGAGGCCACCTACGCGCAGCGTCCGCTGGTGGCCCGGCTGCAGTACGACGACGCCGGCTACCGGGTCTGCATCGACCACCCGGTCAAGACCATGAACGTCAACCCGCGCGACGGCGTGTTCCAGACCGACACCGGCCCGCTCCTGCTGCCGGACTTCGCGCGCGAGCGTGACCGGGGGCTGCTGGTGTCGGCCTTCGAGCTGGCGTTCGCGGCCTTCAACCGGCCGTCGTTCGCGGAGCTGGTGATCCGCCGCCCGACGCCGGTCACCCAGGACGGGACGGTCACGGCCAACTACTACGAGGAGACCAGGAGGATCGACGCGATGGACAACCGGGTGCTGGCGCTATGAGCCGCTCCGCGATCAAGGAAGGGACGGCGTTCGACGCGGAGCGGACGCGACAGATCATCGCCGACTTCCGCCGCGACGGGTACTGCGTGATCGGCGGCGTGCTGGATCGGGACGAGGTCGCCGCGCTCCGCGATGCGACCGACCACTACATGGACGACGAGGCGGCGATGGCCCGTGGCTACGTGGAGCGCGACCACATGCTGCGCCACACCAACGAGCTGGATCCCATCTTCCTGGACCTGCTCGCCCGCGAGCCGATCTACAGCCTGATGGAGACCCTGTTCGGCGAGAACTTCCAGCAGTGCGGCGCGAACGTGCTGCGCTCGGGCCGCGGCGTGGCGATCGAGCACTGGCACGTGGACGACGGCCTGTTCTTCCCGCTGCCGGACGACGTGCCGCGCCACGATCCGCGCATCCTGATGCCCGTCTACTGGCTCACCGTGCAGATGGCTCTGAGCGACATCGAGCGGATCGAGCACGGCCCGACGCAGTACGTGCCGGGCAGCCACTACTCGGGCCGCAAGGCGCCGGACAACGGGACCCCGGAGTTCGAGGGGCGGGGGCCGGAGTCCATCTACTGCAAGGCCGGCGACATCTACCTGCACGACCCGCAGTGCTGGCACCGCGGCGCGCCCAACGATTCCGACCGGGTGCGCTACCTGCTGCAGTCGCAGTACGGAGCGAGCTGGGGCTTCCACCGCTACAACGCCTACATCCGCCACAGCATGCCGGACGAGCTGATGGACGGCGCCGACAACCGCCTGCTGGGCCTGATCGGCCCACAACGCCGCCACCCCGAGCGGCGCTACACTACCGACGACTACCTCGATTAGTACCCCATCAAACTGTAGTTCGGGGGGGCGTGCGACCGGACTCGACCTCGTGAGCGCTGTTCAAGCGCGCTTGAAACCCGCAGCCACCTATTGTGACCCGTGGACATTAGTTTGATGGGGTACTAGAACGGCCGGGGGCGCAAGGGGATCCGCTCGAACTCGCCGTCATCCCTCGGAATGGCGAGCAACGTCGGCGAACGTCGGCGAGCGCCGGCTCAAGATCGCCGTCACGAGTTGCTGAGGACTCCGGGCGTCGGAATCGAGGACGAGGTCGGTAGCCCGCAGGAGATCGAGACGAGCAAGGAACTCTTCGTTGTTTCTTCTCAGGAATTCCGGGGACCGCGAGAGCGACCTTCCGGAGTCCCCTTGTACCCGGCGATATGCCACGCCATAGGAAACGAGCAGGGTCACGAACAAGGGGCTTCCGGACCACGTGAGCGTGTCGACAAACGGCGCTCGTTCCGACTCGTCCCAGAACGCGCCCTCCACGACGACGACCTCGATGCCGGAAGCGAAGAAGCAGTCCGTCAGCGCCGCGGCGGCCCGCCTCGCCCGACGCCACACCTGTGGGTCGCCTATCGGCTTGTCGCTCATCATCAGGTACAGCTCGTCCAGATCCAAGACCGCAGTCGGGCGTCCGTCCTGCCGTAGCCGTCGGCCAAGCGCCTGAGCGACCGTGCTCTTGCCCGCACCGATCGGGCCGTTGATCACGATCAGCGCCTCCACGGGTACCTCGATTTCGTCAGCCGTTCAGCGGGCTTCCTCGTCGTCCGATCCCCCGAGTCGCTGCTTGAGCGCGCGCAGGGCGTCCTGGTCGATGCCGGTGGCCGACTCGATCACCGACCAGTGAACACCGGCCTGCAACAGGGACTCTATGGTGCCTACTCTCCCCTTCAGCACTCCCTTCTGCTCGCCTTCTTGCCGTCCCTGCTCTCGTCCTTCCCTGATCAGTTCCTCGGCATAGGTCATCAGTTCTCCTCCCGGCCCCGACACCGCCTCTCGCAACTCCTCCCCGAAGCTTCGTGCCGAGTCTCGGTCCTGCGTGGCCAAGAGATACAGCACGAACATACGAACCGTAGTCGCACCGGTCTCCGGCGGCAACGTCGCCAGCAGTCGCGCCGCGCTTCGTAGTGCCCTTCTCCGGGGCGGCCGCGGATCATGCGAATCCGATGCTCACGGGCCCGTAGAGCCCGCTTCTGGTGCAGCCCTGCTCCAGGGCCAGGCACTGCTTGTGGTAGATGCCGAGGACGTTGTCCGGCCAGCGGTCGAGCTTCCTGGTGTGCAGGAACTGGTTGGCCATCGTGTTGGTGACGGTCACGCGCAGCGTGTTGGTGCCCTCCGTCGCCGCGCCATTCAGATCGAGCCGGAACGGTTCCCATGCCCGTCTACCCAGAGGGACGCCATTCAGGACCGCTTCCGCAACGCCCCACACCTGACCCAGGTCGAGCGTGGACGCGCGCGCCGCTTCCGGTCCGCCGAGCTCGAACACCACGTGGTACTCCGCGTCACCGGTGAAGTCGTGGCCGAGCGCGTCGCTCCAGTCGCCGAGCGCGATGGGGGAGGCGTCTTCGTGCACGTCCCGGACCTCGAACTCCTCGTCTCCGATCCGAAACGCGCGCGTTCGCCGGCAGGTCCATCCCGTGTCGATGGGTATCCGGTCCTCGGCATGCGGTGAGGGCGCCGTTTGCACCGGTACGTCGTCGTCCGTGAACAGGAACATGTACGACTCGGCGAATCGCAGGCGCAGCGGTGCCGAGCACGTCCCATCCCGTTGCGTCGCGTCCGGCCTGCTGCACGCGCCCGTCTCCGGGTCGATCCGGATCACGGGGCGTGAATCCTTGAAGACGATCGTGGCGTCGGCCGGCACCGCGTCTTCCTTGCCGATCCCGGAGCCCTCGTTGGTCAGAAAGTAGAGGGTGCCGTTCTCCAGGTCCCGCCTGCACACGCGCACGCCGGCATTCGCCGGGTGCACCTCGACCAGCGGTTCCACGTGGCGCCCGTCGAGCTCGTCCAGCTCGATCGAGGTGCTGCCGGCCGGCGCCTCGGACGCGTTGCGGTTGTCCACGCAGTACACCCTGCCGCTGGCGCCGATGAAGCGGGCGAGCTTCTCCCGCGAGCCGTCGCTCATGTGCCTGGTCAGCGACACGTACACGGTGTCGTACCGCATCGGCCCGGCCTGCAGGCATCCGTCCTGAACGGAGGTCGCCTCGTCCTCCAGCAGGTCGTCGTCGATCATGTCGAAGTCGCACTGATGCGCAAGCAGCGTGCGGGCCAGCGCGTCGTTCGACCCGGCGACCCGGTCGAGCTCCGCGCCGCCGGCCCAGATGTCCCGCACCGGGAAGTAGAGGGCGGCGCGGATCGCGGGCCTGCCCAGGCTCAGCAGATAGCTCAGCCGTGCCGTGTAGGCGTGGTAGAGGTCCATGTGGCGGAACAGCGGGTTCTCGCGCACGAACATCGGGCGGATGGAGCCCATGTAGTGGCCCTTCGTCGACAGCAGCGCCTGGCCGGAGATGAGCAGGTTGATGCCGCGCACGAACTGGAAATCGGTGATCCACTTCATCTCCTCCAGGGTCAGCGCGCAGCCGTACGCCGAGAACGACTCCGTCCACGACCACGGCGTGCCGCGCTGATGCGCGACCGACGACGCGTACTTCGGAAAGTGGTGGTTGTCCGCGACCGGAAGCGAGCCTTCGGTGTCATCCCAGTGGACGGGCAGGACCGCTTTCCTGCCGGGATGGAGCTGCTTCCAGATGGTGTCCACGCCGGGGATGTCGTACTGCCTGAGGACGCGCATCACGTGGCCGAACCCGTACTTGCGCGAGCCGATGGTGAGATCCTCGCCGCCGAGGTGGCCGATCGACCACAGGCCGTTCCGGGCAGACCATTCCTGGATCTGTCCGAAGAACGCCTCCGAGAACCGCCTGGACCACCAGTCGAAGTAGTCGATGCGTACCTGGGCGGTCGCCTCGTCGTCCTGGAAGATGGCCGGCAGGACGTCCCGGATGTCGTAGCCCTTCTCGGCCCGGAACGCGGAGGCCAGATCGCCGGTCCAGGGCGGATTGTCCACGCGCGGCTCGTCGGAGACGACCAGCGGGATCGTGTCGCCGAAGTGCCGGCCCAGCACCCGCTTGAACGCCTCGTGGCTGCCGGCGATGAACGTCTTGGTGACCTCCGGGTTCAGCAGGTCCGGGTAGGAGGGGACGAGGGCCGTCTCGTGCCCGAGCCGGGCGAAGTACAGCTCCGCTCCGTGACCGGCGTCGAGCCGCTCCCCGGGGCCGAGGCGCCTGCCTTGGCCGTTCGCACCGGGCTGGAAGGCCGCGATGCAGTCGTCAGGAACCCCTTCGAGCTCGCCCGGCGCGACGCCCCGCTTCGCCAGCGTCTGACGCGCCCAGGCCGGATGCTCCCTGACGATGCGGCCGCAGTTGCCGCCGGAAGGCCAGCCGCCCTCGTCGTACAGCCAGAGCTTCATGCCCCGGCGCCGCATCTCCACGACCAGGTCGTCGAGGATCGCCAGGTACTCCTCCGACAGGTACTCGGGCTGCAGGTTGGTCTTCATGGAGTTCGGCCTGAAGTCCGCCGGAACCGGAAGGATCCAGATGTTCTTCGCGCCTACGGAGTCCATGTCCCGAAGTTGCCGGAACAGCGCCTCCCGCTCCAGGACGTCGTTCCAGAACCAGAAGTAGCCGGGCCAGTGGATGGCGTCCGGGCTTGCGAGTGCTTCGACGTCGAAGCGGGTCATCTCGGGCAATACGCAACCAGTTCTCGGAGGCGATCTTGACTGGATCGCGCGGCTCTGACAACTTGTGTCGCAAATGCGATACGGGAGGCTGGGATGCCGACACAGAGTTCGATGCTGCATGTCCGGATGAACACCGAGATGAAGCGAAAGGCGACGACGGCGCTCGCGGCGATGGGGCTGACGCCCTCGGATGCCGTGCGGTTGCTCTTCCATCGCATCGCGGTCGATCAGGCCTTCCCGCTCGAACTCAAGGTGCCGAACGCGCAAACCCGCAGCGCCATGGCCGAGGTGGACGAGATGGTGAAGACGCGCAAGGCGCGATTCGCGAGCGCGGACGAGATGTTTGCCGACCTTGAAGAAGCCAGCGGCGAGTAAGCGGACCAACCTGCCGCGCCGGTTCGACTACGCCCGGCAGTTCCGCAAGGACTGGGAGCGCCTCTCGCGTTCCGGTCGATACCATATGAATCGGCTGAAGGCGGTCATGCTCATGCTCATCGCCAACGAGGCGCCGCTCGGTCCCGAACAGAGAGACCATCGGTTCAGAGGCTCGTGGGAACGCTACCGGGAATGTCACGTCGGTGGCGATTTCCTTCTGATCTATCGCCTCGACGACACGGACGGACCAAGCGGCTCCATCTACTTTGCCCGGGTCGGCACCCATGCCGAACTGTTCGAATGACCACGTTCGAGATCGGCGTGTGGCCGCGACACGGCGCATGCCCAGTTGAGTCCATTGTGCGATCATGACGACAGCGTTCTGGGGCACCATGGGCAGTCTGACAATCCGAAACCTGGATGATCGGGTGATCGAGCACCTCAAGGCGCAGGCCAAGGCCAACCGGCGCTCGTTGGAGGGTGAGGTCCGCTACGTGCTCACGCAACAGGTGGATCGGCGCGCTCGCATCGCTGACTTCCGCGAACGGACACGCGAGATCGCGCGGTTGACTGCCGGGACACCACAGACGAATAGCGTCACCCTCTTGCGTGAAGACAGGGATCGGTGAAGCCGACGCAAGCGTCGTGGTCAAGTGGTTCGTCAAAGAACCCTTGAGCGAGGAATCGCGGTTGCTGCTGGCCCATCGACTTCATCTGTACGCTCCTGATCACCGAGTTCGCGAACACCATCTGGAAGAAGGTCCGCCGGGCGAGATCCTCGACTCGGGGCCGTACTTCGCCGAATTCGTGGCCATTGCGGAGATCGTGGATCTCCTCCCTGATACCGATGTGATCGAACGCGCCGCCGCGATCGCTGTGGACATCGGGCATCCGGTTTACGATTGTCTCTATCTCGCCTGTGCGGAGGCATCCGCCTCGGTCCTGATCACCGCCGATCGGAAGCTCGTTGCCAAGTCCGCAGGCCGACTGAGCAATGTCGACGTCCGCTACCTTGGGAACCGGAAGTCGCACGCGACATCCGGACGGCGGCGACCGCGTTGATCATCAGCAGGGAGCGGCTACAGGCATTGGTCGCTGCGTACGATGTCTATGCTGCCACGCGAGAGCACGTTCTCGCAGACCTGCGAGACGCGAAAGAACAGCGTATGCAGTTTCTGACATCCGAGGATCAGGACCTTTATCTGAGGACCCCCAGCACCATGCGGTTGCTCCGACTGGTTGGCGAACTGAGTGACGAAGAGCGGATCGACGTGCTGGCGCTGGGCTGGCTCGGCGCCGAACGCTTCGACGACTGGCCGCGGAGTCTCGAACACGCCGCCAAGACGGCTTCGTTCGCCGACGATGACTACGTTGCCGGCTACGGGAAGGACTGGAAGAACGGCTACGAGCGGCTGAAGGCCGGAGTGTTGCTCAAGTGAAGGAAGCAGCGCAGAGCATCGTGGTGCCCGTTCAGAGTCGATCGCGATGCCCCGCCGTCGCAGCCGCCTCCGGCTGGCCGGCAGATGTCCCTGAAGGAGTCCTATGGGTGCGCGAGCGCTGATGATACAGGGGACCGCGTCGGACGCGGGGAAGTCGGTGGTGGTCGCCGGGCTGTGTCGGGCGGCGAAGCGGCGGGGCATGAGGGTCGCGCCGTTCAAGCCGCAGAACATGTCGAATAACGCCGCGGCGTGCGCCGACGGAGGCGAGATCGGGAGGGCGCAGGCGGTGCAGGCGCGGGCGGCCGGCCTTGCGCCGCGGACGGATTTCAATCCTGTGCTGCTGAAGCCGCAGACCGACCGCGGCTCCCAGGTGGTCGTGCACGGGCGGCCGGTGGGGATGCTGCACGCGTCCGACTACCGGGCTGGGCGCGCTCGGCTGATGGACGCGGTGATGGAGAGCTTCGGACGGCTGGTCGCGGAGTTCGACCTGGTGATCGTAGAAGGCGCGGGTAGCCCGGCGGAGGTCAACCTGCGCGCCGGGGACATCGCCAACATGGGGTTCGCGCGGCGGGCGGAGGTGCCGGTCTGCCTGGTCGGGGACATCGACCGCGGCGGTGTGATCGCGGCGGTGGTGGGGACCGGGGCGGTGCTGGATGGCGAGGATCGGGAGCTGATCGCGGGGTTCCTGATCAACAAGCTGCGCGGCGATCCGGCGCTGTTCGAGGACGGCGTGCGCATCATCGAGCGACACACCGGCTGGCCGTGCTTCGGGGTGATTCCGTGGGAGCCGGCGGCGCTGCGCCTGCCGGCCGAGGACGCCGCGTCGTTGCCGCCGCCAGGCGACTCGCGGGGCGGGCGGGTGAAGGTCGCCGCGCCGGTACTGTCTCGCTTGGCGAACTACGACGACGCCGATCCGTTGCGGATGGAGCCGGAGGTGGAGTTCGCGTTCGTCCCGGCCGGCCGGCCGATCCCGCGCGACGCCGACGTCGTGCTGCTGTTCGGCACCAAGTCGACGATCGGCGACTTGGCGTTCCTGCGGTCGCAGGGGTGGGACCACGACATCCTGGCGCACGCGCGGGCCGGCGGGCGCGTGGTGGGCGTGTGCGGGGGGCTGCAGATGCTGGGACGGCGGGTGCACGACCCGGCGGGGGCGGACGGTCCGGCCGGGTCGGCCGACGGGCTGGGGTTGCTCGACGTGGAGACGACCATGCACGCCGAGAAGACGGTGCGTCCGGCGCGCGGACGCTGCGCGCTGAGCGATGCGCCGGTGACCGGCTACGAGATCCACACGGGACAGTCGCACGGCGAGGATCTGTCGCGGCCGATGTTCCACCTGGAGACCGGTGCCGACGGCGCGCGCAGCGCGGACGGACTGGTGGAAGGGACCTACCTGCACGGACTGTTCGCGAACGACGCGTTTCGGCGCGCGTGGCTGGAGCGGGTCGGAGCGGGTACCGCCTCGTCCCTGCAGTACGAGGCGGCCGTGGACGCGGCCCTGGATGCGGTGGCGGACACGCTGTCCGCGGCGGTCGATCTGGATGCGCTGTTCGGGGCGGCGCGCCGGCCGAACGTGGCTACCGGTTCAACTGCTTGAGCGGCTGCGCGTTCAGGGCGTTCAGCTCCAGGGCCAGCCCGGCGACCATGAGGTAGACGCGGCCGGCGCGGGCGGCGGCGAGCTGGTTCACGCGGCCGAGCGCGTCGCGGTACGCGCGTCCGAGCGGCGACGGGGGCACCACGCCCAGGCCGACCTCGTTGCTGATCACGATCCAGTTGGCCGTGGAGCGCTCGATCAGGGCGAGCAGCCCGCCGGCCGCATCCAGGATGAGCTCCTCGGCGGCGGGGTCGTCCTCGTGCCGGAGGAGCAGGTTGCTGACCCACAGGGTGAGGCAGTCGAGCACCACGGTGTCGTAGCGGCTCAGGATCGGCGCGGCCCTGCCGGCCGGGTCGAGCGGCTCCTCCAGGGTGTCCCACGCGCTCGGCCGCCGCTCGCGGTGGGCGGCGATACGGCGGCGCATGTCCTCGTCCAGCGCCTGGGCCGTGGCGATGAACAGCACCCGCCGGCCGGCCTGCGCAAGCCGTTCCGCGGCGGCGCTCTTGCCGGAGCGGGCGCCGCCGAGCAGCAGGATGAGCTGGCCGCTCACGGCGCGGTTCCGAGGTGGGTGGTGTCGTTCAGAAGGTTGAGCGCCGCGGAGCTGTCGTCGTAGACGGTGACGGCGGACAGACCGCAGTTGTCGAACGAGAAGCGCTCCATGCTTCGGGACGGCAGCCCCAGCAGACGCACGACCGCGGCGCAGAGCGATCCGCCGTGCGCGATCACCAGCAGGTCGCCGTCGTCTCCGCCATGGCGCTCCAGCAGGCCGTCCACGCCGGCCGCGACCCTTTCGTAGAGCTGCCGCTCGCTCTCGCCTCCCGGAGTCGCGGCGGTGTCGTCGCCGGTGAACAGCGTTGCGTAGCGCTCCGGGTGGCGCGCCTCCATCTCGGTGAAGGTCAGGCCTTCCCATTCGCCGAAGCCGCGCTCCCGCAGCGCGGGCAGGGTGACCAGCGGCACGTCCCGGCCGCGCATGATCGGCTCCGCGGTCTGCGTGACGCGCCGCAGGTCGCTCGCGTACACGGCCGTGAAGGCCATCGGCCGCAGGCGCGCGGCGATCGCCTCCGCCTGCGCCAGGCCCTTGTCGTTGAGCGGCACGTGCATCTGGCCCTGCGCGCGGCCCTCCACGTTCCAGTCCGTCTCGCCGTGCCGTACCAGGAACCATCTACCCATCGCTGTTCGCCCTCATCTACTGCAGTGCGCCGGCCAGCCGCCGGCAGTCCGAACGAGGCGCAGTCTCGCACACCCCTGGCCGGGGCGCAGGCCGAGCGCGCGCAGCTCGGCGAGGTTCAGGCCGCCGTGTACGGGCCGGAAAGGTTCCACCACGTAGTACCAGGTTGTCCCCAGGCTATCCCCGGATCAGTCCACGGACGGCGGTCACCGCGAGGGCCGCGGGCACCGCGAGCAGCGTGACGCCGAACGCCAGCCGCGCGGCGGCCGCGACGTCGTACCAGTACGGGTCACGGAAGCCGCCGCCAATGCGGTAGTGGCCGGTCTTCTCCAGGGCGATGCCGAGGAGGCCGGCGCAGGCGGCGATCGTCCAGCCGGCGTTGGGGCTGGCCGTGAGCCGGTGGTCGCGAAGGGCGATCCGCCAGCCGCGGCGTGTTGGCAGGCGGCGGAGCGCTCCGGCGGCCAGCATCAGCAGCGCGGAGAGGCGCGCCGGCAGCAGGTTGGCCAAGTCGTCCAGCCGGGCCGATGCCTTGCCCAGGTGCTCGTAGCGGCCATGATAGCCGATCATGCTGTCCAGCGTGTTCACGGCCCGGTAGGCGACCGCCCCCGGCAGGCCGAAGAGCGCGAACGCCAGCCAGGGCGCGACGTAGCTGTCGGTCGTGTTCTCGGCCGCGGACTCGATCGCGGCCATGGCGACCTGGGGGCTGGTGAGCGCGCTCGCATCGCGGCTTACCAGATTCCGCAGGCTGTCGCGTGCCCGCTCGAGGTCACCGGCTTGCAGGGCCTCCCGCGTGCCGGCCACGGCGCGTCCCAGCTCCCTGACCGCGAACGTGGTCTTCAACAGGGCCGCCGTTCCGAGCAGGTAGGGGAGGGGGCCGGCCGCGCGCAGCGCCGTCGCCGCGACCCATGCCAGCGCGCCGCATCCGGCCGGCACCAGCACGGCGATGGCGAGCCCGGCCGCCAGCGAGACCGCGGGCCGGTTCGCCGCCGGTGAACGGCGCTCCAGGAACGAGATCAGCCGGCCCATCCACACGACCGGATGGAGCGCCGCGGGAGGCTCCCGCAAGGCCAGATCAAGCGCCACCGCCAGCAGCAGCGCGCCGGCGTCCAGGCCCCACTCGCCCGGCCACGCGGACAGCGTCATCCCCGGTCTACCCCGCCAGCACGACCACGGCGAGTCCCAGGACCGCCACCTCGGCGATCTCGTTCACCGCGCCGTAGATGTCGCCGGTCACCCCGCCGAGCAGCCGGGTCGCCCAGGCGCCGACGGCCCACGCGACCGCCGCGGCCATCGCCGCCAAGGCCAGCCCCGGCAGCCCGGTCAGGGCGAGGGCGGCCGCGGCCGCGAGCAGCAGGCCGGCCCGCGGGCGCCGGCCATCGTCACTCGCGAACGGCGTGCCGAGCCCCTCGCGCCGCGCGTACGGGAACCACTCCATCGCCAGCACCATCGCCGCGCGCGACAGGCACGGGAACAGAATCAGGACGCCCGTCCGGTAGCCTCCCGGCAGCGCGGTGAGCGCCGCCAGCTTGACCAGCAGCAGGCAGACCACGCCGACCACGGCGAACGCGCCGACGTGAGGATCGCGCAGGATCGCAAGGCGGCGCTCGCGGTCGAAGCCGCCGAGCAGCGCGTCGCAGGTGTCCATGAAGCCGTCCAGGTGAAGGGCGCGGGTCAGGGCGGCCAGCGCGGCCAGCAGCAGGGCGCCGTTCAGGAGGACGGGCAGGTGCAGCGCCCGCAGGGCCAGGTCCAGGAAGGCGAGCATTGCCCCCAGCAGCAGGCCGACCGCCGGGAACCAGGCAGGCGCGCGCGCGAGAGCGCCGGCCGCATCCCGCGGTGAGACCGGCAGGATGGTCAGGAAGCCGATCGCGGCCCGGAAGGAGGCCAGCAGGCGTGGGGATCTCACCGCGAGTCCGAGACGCCGGCCTCCGCGAAGGTGGCCATCTGCGCCAGGCACGCGGCCGCGGCCGTGACGATGGGCAGGGCGAGCAGGGCTCCGGTCCCTTCGCCGAGCCGCATCTCCAGGTCGAGCAGCGGGTCGAGGTCCAGGTGCGACAGCACCGCGCGATGTCCGGGCTCGGCGGAGCGGTGGGCGGCGATCAGGTAGTCGCGCGCGGCCGGGCACAGGCCGCAGGCGAGCAGGGCGGCCGCCCCGGAGATGAATCCGTCCAGCACCACGGCGCGGTGCCGGCAGGCGGCGCCCAGCACCACGCCGGCCAACACGCCGATCTCGAAACCGCCCACCTTCGCCAGCACGCCGAGCGGGTCGCCGGGATCGGGAGCGTTGCACTCCAGAGCCCGGCGCACCACCTCCACCTTGCGGCGCAGCTCCTCCGGCGTGCGGCCCGTGCCCGGCCCGGTGGTGTGCTCCGGCGGGGTGCCGGTCATCGCGGCGGTGACGGCGCTGGCCGCGGTGGTGTTGCCGATGCCCATGTCTCCGGTGGCGATCAGGTCCGCGCCTCTATCTGCGGCTTCGGTCGAGAGGCCCACTCCCGCCTCCAAGCAGCGCTGCGCCTGCTCCCGTGACATCGCCGGGCCGCGGCTGATGTCGCCAGTGCCGCGCCCGGCGCGCACGGAGCGCAGGTCCGGGTGGTCCGGCAGGTCGTCCGCGGCGATGCCGGCGTCGGCCACGATCTGCCGCACGCCGAGCAGGCGCGCCATGACGCTGACCGCGGCGCCGCCGGCCAGGAAGTTGCGCACCATCTGCGCGGTGACCGCCTGCGGATAGCCGGTCACGCCCTGCGCGACCACGCCGTGGTCACCCGCGGCGACGATCACGGCCGAGCCCCGGATGGCGGGCCGTTCCGTGCCGTAGATGCCGGCCAGCCGGATCGACACCTGCTCCAGCCGGCCCAGGCTGCCGGGAGGCTTGGTCAGGGTCGGGTGGCGCGCCTCGGCGCGCCGCATGGCGGCGGCGTCCGCCGGACCGATGCGCTCCAGGGTCTCGGCCAGCGTCATGGCCCGGCCATCGTCATCGCTCGGTCCGGGCCGGCGTGGGGCCCATCAGGCGCACGTGCGGCATGCCCGTGTCGCTTTCGTGCTCGACCACCGCCTCCACGCCGAACACTTCGCGGAAGCGCCGCAGCGTGAACACCTCGGCGGGGGTGCCCTCGGCCACGACCGCGCCGTCCGAGATCAGCGTCAGCCGGTCGCAGTAGCGGCTGGCCAGCCACACGTCGTGCAGCGCCACCACCGCCGCGACCTCGCCTCCTGCCACCTCGGACCGCAGCGTCTCCATGGCGGTGAGCTGGTGCCGGAGGTCGAGTCCGGCCACCGGCTCGTCGAGCAGCAGGACGCGCGCCTGCTGCGCCAGCGCCCGCGCCAGCAGCACCCGCTGGCGCTCGCCGCCGGAGATCCGGTCGAGCTGGCGGTGCTCGAACCGCCCGGTCTCGGTGCGGGCCATCGCCGCACGCGCGATACGCCGGTCGTCGGCGCCCTCCAGCGCGAAGCGGCTCAGGTGCGGATAGCGGGCCATCAGCACCGTCTCCAGCGCCGTGAACGGGTGGGCGGCCTCGTGCTGCGGCAGATACGCGACCTGCTGCGCGCGCTCCCGCGCCGGAAGCCCGGTCAGGTCGGCCGCTCCCAGCCGCACCGACCCGGCGTCCGGGCGCAGCACGCCGGCCATCACCCGCAGCAGGGTGCTCTTGCCGGCGCCGTTCGGGCCCACCAGTCCCGTCACCCGGCCGGCGCGCGCCGCGAACGACACCGAACGGAGCACAGGGGTTCCGCCAAGGCTGACGGACACCCCGCGCGCCGCCAGCGCGTGGCCGGCCGTACCCAGGGTCACGACCCTCCGTAGGGTTCGAAGTCGCTGAAGGTCACGTTCGCGAACCGGTCCGGGTAGAGCAGCCGCGCCGTCTCCTCGATGCCGCGCACGTTCCAGTGCGACAGCGTCGTGTAGTGGCGGGGATCGGCGACGATCACCCGCTCGTCAGCGATCGCCGGCACCTCGGCCAGCGCGCGGGAGTCCAGCAGCTCGTCGCGCAGGTCGGTGCCGCCCGAGTCCGCCGGCTGCGTGATCAGGATCACGTCCGGGTTCATCGCCGCGATCGACTCCACGCTCACCGACTGGTGGCCGGCGATGCCGTCGCGGGCGGCCGCGTTGACGCCGCCGGCCGTCTCGATGATGCCGCCTTCGGTCGAGCCTTCGCCGGCAGCGCTGGTAGTCTCTCCCCAGCGGGCGATGGACAGCACCGCGGGCCGGGACGGGTCACCGGGCGGGGGCACCCGGTCGGTGACCACGGCCAGGCGGCGCTCGATCTCGGCGACCAGCTCCAGGGCGCGTCCCTCGACGCCGAGCAGGTAGCCGAGCAGCAGGATGTTGGGGATGTTGCCCGCAGCCGAGCTCTCCAGCGCGGAGCGCACCACCGGCACGCCTGCCTCCTTGATCAGGGCGACCAGGTCCGCCTTGGTGTACCTGGACACCACGACGACGTCCGGCTTGGCCGCCAGCACGTTCTCGACGCCGCGCTTGACCGTGTGCATGCCGGCCACCTGGCCGGCGACGTTGGAGTAGGTCGGGTCGGCCGTGAACGGCCCCACGCCCGCGAAGCGGTCGCGCGGCACCAGGGCGAGCAGCATCTCGTCGTGCCCGAGCGAAAGGGCCAGGATCCGCTGTGGCGGCTCCTTCAGGGTGACGACGCCTTCGGTGGTCTCGACCTCGCGCGGCCAGCCGCGGTTCGCCACGTCGACGATGCCCGGCACCGCCGGGTAGTCCGGCGGCGTCTGCGCGGCCGCGTCGAGCGCGAAGGCCGCCAGCAGTCCGGCGGCGGCGATCCGGGCGATGCGCCCGATCGGTACGATTCTCTTCCGGATTTCCATGATTCCTCCATGCATGGGTTTGGGTTCGCTACAGCAGCCCCGCCCGCGCCTTGTGGCGGGCCAGCAGAAACAGAAAGAACGGCGCGCCGACCAGCGCGGTGATGATGCCGACGCGCACCTCTGCGGGCGCGACGACGAGCCGGGCGACCGTGTCGGCGGCCAGCAGGAAGGCCGCGCCGCCGAGCGCGCTCAGCGGGATCAGCACTCGGTGGTCGGCGCCGGTGATCAGGCGCAGCGCGTGCGGGACGATCAGCCCCACGAAGGCGATCGTCCCGGAGAACGCCACCGCGGTGCCGGTCACCAGCGACGCGGCCAGCAACAGGACGGTGCGGGTCAGCCCCACGCGCACGCCCAGCGCCCGCGCCTCCTCCTCGCCGACCATGAGCAGGTTCAGGTCGCGCGAAAGCAGCACGGCGACCGCCAGGCCGGCCAGCACGAACGGCGCGGCCAGCCGCACGTGCGTCCAGCGCGATGCGTCCAGGCCGCCGGCGAGCCAGAAGATCATCTCGCGCTGCGCGCCGAGGTCGGCCGTGAACAGCACGATCGCGGAGATGATCGCGGCCAGGAACGCGCTCACCGCCACGCCGGCCAGCAGCAGCGCCGCCATCGAGAAGCGGCCGCCGGCCGAGGCGACCGCGAACACCAGCGCCAGGGCACAGGCGGCGCCCGCGAAGGCCATGGCGGGCAGCGCCAGCGGCGTGGCCGCCTGCGCTCCCAGGGCGATCGCCACCACCGCGCCCAGCGCGCCGCCGGTGGACACGCCGATGATGCCGGGGTCGGCCATCGGATTGCGGAACAGTCCCTGCATCACGGCGCCCGCCACGCCCAGGGCGGCGCCGACGATCAGCGCCAGGGTGATGCGCGACAGCCTGATCGACTCGACGATGGCGCGCTCGGCATCGGTGGCATCGAGGATGCGGATCCCGATCTGCTCCAGCAGGATGCCGGCGGTGTGGGAGAGCGGGATGGCGTACGGGCCGACGGCGGCGGCGGTGACGATCAGCGCCGCGGCGACGGCGGCCAGCAGCGCGCCGCCGCCCGCCAGCCGGGCGACGACCGGCGACCGTGGTCCGCTCGGCGAGCGAATCGCCTCTTTTCCCCGCACCAGAGCTCCTTCGCCGCCCTGCGTTCGGGGTTCGCCGCCAAAACGGACCTGTCCCGCCGGGATCCGGGACAAGGCTCGACCTGAGGCGCTCCCTGAGCGGAGAGCGGCCACTCAGCCTTGCCCGGCAGGTCTCCTGGCTCCCGGATCATCGCCTGTCCCGCGCCTTCCCATCCCCGTCCGTGGGGACAGTGGCATCAAGCGGGCGGCTCACCGGTCACAGTGGCGCCACCGCAGCGGATTCTCACCGCTTTCCCTGTTCGGCCTTCGCTTCCGAAGGCACCGGGCAAGGTCTGCCTTTCGTGACTGTTCGCGCCCGAGCCTAGTGGCCCCGCGCGCCGGGTGTCAAACCGGGGTCAGGAGGCCTTCTTCTGCCGCGTGGTGCGCTTGCTGCTCGCCGCGCTCTTGCGCCGGGCAGGCCGCTTGGCGGGTCCGCGCTCGCGACGGAGTTGCAGCAGCTCGGCGGCCCGCTCCGGCGTGATCGTCTCCACCGCGTCGCCGGTACGGAGCGAGGCGTTGGTCTGGCCGTCGGTGACGTACGGGCCCCAGCGGCCATCCTTGATCACCATCGGCTGGCCGCTCGCCGGGTCGGCGCCGAGCTCGCGCAGCGGCGGCTGGGCGGCAGCCTGCCGGCGGCGTCCCTTCGGCTGCGCCAGGATCGCCAGGCACTCCTCCAGGGTGATGGTGAACATCAGCTCCTCGGACTCCAGCGTGCGGCTGTCCGAACCCTTCTGGATGTACGGTCCGTAGCGTCCGTTCTGGGCCGTGATCGGCGTGCCGTCTGCGGGGTCCGTCCCGACCGTGCGGGGCAGCGTCAGCAGCTTCAGGGCGTCGGCCAGTTCGATGCCGTCGAGGGTCATCGACCGCAGCAGCGACGCGGTTTTCGGTTTCTTCTTGCCGGTATCCTCCGCGGTGCCGACTTGCACGTACGGTCCGAAACGGCCGGCGCGGGCGATCACCGGCAGGCCGGTGTCCGGGTCGTCGCCGAGCACCCGGTCGTCGCTGGGCTTGTCGATCAGCTCCAGGGCCGCCTCCACGGTCAACTCGTCGGGCGGGATCTCCCCCGGGATGGTGGCGCGCTGCGGACCCCGCTCCACGTACGGGCCGAAGCGGCCCACGCGCGCCACGATGCCGGCGCCGCTGCCGTCGGTGCCGATCGCCACGGAGTTCACCTCGCGCGCGTCGATCAGACCCAGGCGGTCGGACACCATCGCCTTGAGGCCCGGAGCCTCGGCCACCGCCGCCTTCCCGCCGGATGGCGCGACCTGGTCGGCGGGCGCGGGCACTTCGGCGCCGAAGTAGAAGCGGCGCAGCCAGGGCTGCACGTCCTCGTCGCCGGTGGCGATGTTGTCCAGCTCGTCCTCCATGCGCGCGGTGAAGGTGTAGTCGACCAGGTCGGAGAAGTGCTGCTCCAGCAGCCGCACGACCGAGAACGCGGTGAACGTGGGCACCAGCGCGGTGCCCCGCTTCCACACGTAGCCGCGGTCCTGGATGGTGTTCATGATCGACGCATAGGTGGACGGCCGGCCCACGCCCAGCTCCTCCAGCCGCTTGACCAGCGAGGCCTCCGTGAAGCGGGCGGGAGGCGAGGTCTCGTGGCCGGCCGGCTCGAGGTGCTCCAGGCCGAGCCGGTCGCCCTCGGCGACCGCCGGCAGCGCCCGCTCCGGGTCGCCGTTCGGCCGGGAGGCGCCGCCGCCCTCGGCGTCGGTGCCCTCGGAGTACACGCGGCGGAAGCCGTAGTGGCTGATCGTGGTGCCGGCCGCGGTGAACTCGGCGTTGCGCCCGTCGGCCGCCTCGCCGCCGACGCGGAGCTGCACGGTGCTGCCCACGGCGTCGGTCATCTGCGAGGCGATGGTGCGCTTCCAGATCAGCTCGTAGGCCCTGGCCTCGTCGCGCGACAGGGAGCCGCGCACCTCTTCCGGGGCGCGGAAGCGGTCGCCGGCCGGCCGGATCGCCTCGTGCGCTTCCTGCGCGTTCTTGACCTTCTTCGCGTAGCGGCGTGGCGAGTCCGGCAGGTAGTCGGTCCCGAACCGCTGCGCGATGGCGTCGCGGGCGGCGTTCAGGGCGGCCTGCGAGAGCGTCGTGCTGTCGGTGCGCATGTAGGTGATGTAGCCCTTCTCGTACAGCGACTGCGCCACGCGCATGGCCGCCGTGGCCGACATGCGCAGCTTGCGGCCCGCCTCCTGCTGGAAGGTCGAGGTCATGAACGGAGCCGCCGGCCGCCGGCGGTACGGCTTGCGGTCCACGCTGCGGACGCGGAACTCCGTCTCCTTCAGCCCCTCGGCGAGCGTGCGGGCGGCGCTCTCGTCCAGGTGGACGGTGTTCGGGCGCTTGAGCTCGCCTGCCTGGGTGAAGCTGGAGCCGGCGGCCACCGGCTTGCCGTCCAGGGTGCCGAGCCCCGCGGTGAAGTCCCGCGGCGCATCCGCGTCCACCGGAGTCGTGACGCCGAACGTGGCGGTCAGGCTCCAGTAGCGGGCCACCACGAACGCCATGCGCTCGCGCTCGCGCTCGACGGCGATGCGGGTGGCAACGCTCTGCACGCGGCCGGCCGACAGGCGCGGCTGCACCTTCTTCCACAGCACCGGGGACACCTCGTAGCCGTACAGGCGGTCCAGGATGCGCCGGGCCTCCTGCGCGTCCACCAGGCGCCGGTCGATGTCGCGCGGCTCGGCGATCGCGGCTTCGATGGCCGGGCGGGTGATCTCGTGAAACACCATGCGCTTCACGTCCATGCCCTTGGGGGCTTCAGCTCCTGGTAGAGGTGCCAGGCGATGGCCTCGCCCTCGCGGTCCTCGTCCGTGGCCAGGTACAGCACCTCGGCCTTGGCCAGCAGGTCCTTCAGCTTGCGGATCTGGCGGCGCTTGTCGGGCGGCACCACGTACAGCGGCTTGAAGCCGTTGTCGACGTCGATGCCCAGGCGCGCCCAGGGCTGCTGCTTGTAGCGGGCGGGGACGTCGGCGGCGCTGCGGGGCAGGTCGCGGATGTGGCCGATCGACGACTCGACGACGAAGTCTGAGCCCAGGAAGCGGGCGATGGTGTTGGCCTTGGCCGGCGACTCGACGATCACCAGGGCCTTGGTGGCGGTCTTTGGCACGGGCAGAACATACGGCCCGTCCGCCGACCGTTGTCAAGCGAGCCGGGGAGCCGGCTCAGAGCGCGGCCAGGGCGGTGTCCTCAATCGCCTGCAGCGGAGTGAAGTCGCGCTGGTGCTGGAACCAGGGGCGGTCGCCGTTGGTGCAGGCGTTGCCGCACGCGTTGTAGATCAGGTAGAGGATCGCGCGGCGCCACGGCGAGATGTTGTTGGCCGAGCCGTGGATGAGGTTGCAGTCGACCAGCGCCACGGTTCCGGCGCCGCCGATCAGCGGCTCGATGCCGTTCTCGTCGGCCAGGCGCGCCACGGTATCGAGGTCCAGCTCGTACAGCGAGTAGCCCTTGGCGTCGCGGTGCAACTCGACCGAGTCGATGAAGCCGTGGCGGTGCGAGCGCGGGATCACCAGCAGCGGCGAGCGCGCGACCGAGCAGTCGTCGATGAACACCGACGCCATGATGCAGTCCGGCCGCTCCATGCCGTCCACGCGCTGCCAGGCGCTGTAGTCCTGGTGCCAGTCCCAGCGGGCGCCGGAGCCGAAGCCCTCCTTGGGGTTGAGGCGGCTCTGGTGCAGGTACACCTCGTCTTCCAGCAACTGCCGGCACGGCTCCAGGAGCCGCGGCAGCAGCGACAGCCGGCGGAACGGCTCCGAGTAGAGGTGGGTGCCGAACACCAGCCGCGCGGCGGCCCCGTCCTGCTCGCGGATCACCTCGGGCCCGGTGCGGGCCATGACCTCGGGCAGCGCGGCGCGCAGCGCCTCCACCTCCGCCGTGTCGAGGAGTCCCTCGAACAGCAGGTAACCGGTCTCCCGGTACTGCCGGATCTGGTCTTCACTCAGCCACACGAGTACATCTTACCGGAGTACCCTCTACCCGTGATGCACCAGGAGCGATGCCGATGAGCGGACATGCCGCCACCACAGCAACGCGGAACCGCAACCCCGGCGCACTGGACGGACCGAACAAGGCGCGCCCGTCGGTGTCGCGCGCCAGCCTCCGCCGCGTGCTGGCCACCATCATCTGGCCGCGGCGCTGGATGCTGCTGCTCGGGCTGGGCCTGATCGGCGTCAACAAGCTGGCCGGCCTGGTGCTGCCATGGTCGTCCAAGGTCTTGATCGACGACGTCATCGGCGGTCGGAACACCTCGCTGCTGCCGCTGCTGCTGGTCGGCGTGGGCGGCGCCGTGCTGCTGCAGTCGGCCAGCTCGTTCCTGCAGACGCGGCTGCTCAGCGTGCAGGCGCAGCACCTGATCTCCATCCTGCGCGCACGCGTGCAGCGCCACCTGATCCGCCTGCCGGTGGCCTTCTTCGACGACAACCAGACCGGCGCGTTGACCTCGCGCGTGATGCGCGACGTGGAGGGGGTGCGCAACCTGATCGGCACCGGGCTCGCGCACCTGGTGGGCGGGGCGCTGACCTCCGTGGTGGTGCTGGTCCTGATGCTGCGCATCAGCGTGCCGATGACGCTGTTCACGCTGGTGCCGATCGCCCTGTTCGGCGTGCTGTCGGGCCGGGCGTTCCGGGCGATCCGCCCGGTGTTCCGCGAGCGCGGCGCCATCAACGCGGAGGTCACCGGCCGGCTGACCGAGTCGCTGAGCGGCATCCGCGTGATCAAGGGCTTCCACGCCGAGAAGCACGAAGACGAGGTCTTCTCCCGCGGCGTGCAGCGGATCTTCCAGAACGTGCGCAAGTCGCTGACCGCCACCAGCATGCTGACCAGCGGTGGGGCGCTGCTCATGGGGCTCTCCGCGGTGCTGATCATGGCCGTGGGGGCGTCGCTGATCCTGCGCGGCGCCATGACCGTCGGCGACTTTGTCTCGTTCAGCCTGTACCTGGGCGTGATGGTCGCTCCGGTGGTGCAGATGACCCGCATCGGCACCGAGATCACCGATGCGTTCGCGGGCCTGGACCGCACGGAGGAGCTGCTGGCAAATCCGCCGGAGGGGCACGAGCCGGAGCGTACCGTTGCGCTGCCGCGTGTCCGCGGGGACATCGTCCTCGCGGGCGTCTCCTTCGGCTACCGGGAAGACCAGGCGGTGCTGCACGGCGTCAGCCTGCGGGCGGACGCGGGCACGATGACCGCGCTGGTGGGCACCTCGGGGTCCGGCAAGACCACGATCGCGGGGCTGGCCGCCTCCTTCCTGGTGCCGGACGCCGGCACGGTCAGCGTGGACGGGCACGACCTGACGACCGTCACGCTGGACAGCTACCGCAGCCAGCTCGGCGTGGTGCTGCAGGACGAGTTCCTGTTCGAGGGCACCATCCGCGACAACATCCTGTTCGCGCGCCCGGACGCGAGCGAGGAGGCGCTGCGGCGGGCGGTGCGCGCCGCGCACGTGGACGAGTTCACCGACCGCTTCGACGACGGGCTCCAGACGCTGATCGGCGAGCGCGGCGTCAAGCTGTCGGGCGGCCAGCGGCAGCGGGTGGCGCTGGCGCGCGCCATGCTGGCCGACCCGCGCGTGCTGATCCTGGACGAGGCGACCTCGAACCTGGACACCGAGAGCGAGGCGCTCATCCAGCAGAGCCTGGCCGAGCTGATGGTCGGGCGCACCACGCTCGTCATCGCCCATCGGCTGAGCACCATCCGGCGCGCCGACCAGATCCTGGTGGTGGAGGAGGGCCGCATCGTCGAGCGCGGCACCCACGACCAGCTCATCGCCGCGGACGGCCGCTACCGCACGCTCTACGAGTACCAGGCGCGCATCTGACGGCGGTCCGCCGGATGCTCAGGCGGCGCGGCGCGCGACGTCGATGAGGGCGCGGATGTAGCCGATCGCGTAGGCGCGGCCGCGGTGGCCCCAGGTGGTGTCCTCCACCATGGCCGGCACGTGGTCGGTGATCATGAAGCCGGTGAAGCCCACCTCGTGCAGCGCCTGCACGACCGCGAAGGTGTCCTGGTTGCCCTCGTCGATGAAGCACTCGTTGAAGCACGGCACCTCGCCCTGCACGTCGCGGAAGTGCACGTAGACGATCCGGTTCCGGCCGCCGAAATGGCGCACCGCGTCGATGACGCCGGCAGGACCCATCTCCGACCAGCAGCCCATGCAGAAGTCCAGCCCGTGGTTGGGGCTGTCGAAGGTGTCGATGGCGCGTTTGAAGCCTTCGAAGTTGCGGAAGATGCGGGCCACGCCGCCCAGCGACGGCACCGGCGGGTCGTCCGGGTGCAGCGCCAGGGTGACGCCTGCCTCCTCGGCGACCGGCAGGATCGCGCCCAGGTAGTGCTCGTAGTTGGCCCACATCTCCTCCTCGCCGAAGACGCGGCCGTGGGAGAGGGGCGCATCGCCGTGCTCGGCCAAGTCGAAGCGGGTGGCCAGCGCGCCGCCGCGCAGGCGCGCCCGCTCGGGCGAGCGCCATACCTGGTTCGGCATCCAGTGGTAGCCCAGGATCGGGATGCCGGCCTGGCCCATGTTGCGGATGGTCGCCTGCATGTTCTCGATCTGCTCGTCGCGGCCGGGCAGGCCCAGCATCGCCTTGTCGTAGAAGGTCACCGGCACGTTTTCCAGGCACATCAGCCGCAGCTCGGCGGCGTCGGCGCGCTCGCGCAGCCCCACCAGGTCGGCCAGCTCCCAGCGGCCGGTGCGGGGCAGGTTCGGCGTGTTCATCAGGAAGTCGTCCGCGCCGACCTGCTTGATGAAGGCGAGCTTCTCGTTGGTGAGGTCGCTGAACTGGCCCAGGGCGATCCTCATCTCGTTCGCTGGTCTCATGTCGTACTCCTCTTACACGACGCGGAACGACCAGATGCCGGCCGCGCGCAGGTGGAAGCGAATATAGACCGGACGGCCCCGAAGCCGCGCCAAGTCCGCGCTTCCGCCCCAGGTGACGGTGCGGGAGACGTGGTCGCCGGTGATCGGATCGCAGTCGGCCAGCGCGTAGCCGGGCAACGCCTGGCCGGGATACTCGGCCAGCGCGACGCGCAGCTCGCCGTCCGCGCGGCAGTTCACCCGCAGCTCGGAGCCGTCCAGCACCAGCTCGCGCGTCAGCAGCCAGCCCTCCTCGGGGGCGTGCTGCTCGACGAAGCGGTCGCGCCGGATGCGCAGCGCGCCGATCGCGGTGCGGCCGTCCAGTTCACCCCGCGTCCACCGGGAGCCGGTGTAGAACAGCAGGCGATCGTGAGCCGCCGCGTCATCGGCCGCCGCGGGGACCGGGTCGAGCCCGGCGGTCGCCACGCCCACGCTGTCGCGGTCGAAGTCGCCGTCGCGGCCGGTGGGCTCGAGGAACGGCTCGATTCCCGGGGCCCGCTCCCAGCGATGGCCGTCGGTGGAGAAGGCGACCTCGAGCCGCATGCGCTGGTCGTGCCGGTCGTTCTCCTCGAAGGTGGCGACGAGCCCCACCAGGGCGCTGCCGTGCGGGAAGATGGCGATGCTGTCGAACTCGTTGCGGTCCCCCTCGCCCGGGCCCAGCACGGTCCGCACCTTCGACCACTCGCAGAGGTCGCGGCTTTCGGCGATCGCGACGCGGCGGCGGTGATGGACGTGCCGGCCGCCCGTCTGGCCCGGCCAGATCCCGGACCCGAAGGCGTACGGCCGCAGGTAGGCGGTCCAGATGCCCCGGCCGGCGTCGTACAGCAGGTTGAGGTTGCAGTCGTGGCGCTGCGGCATCACCGGATTGCCTTCGTAGGGCCGCCAGCGCAGCCCGTCGGCGGAGAGGGCGAGCTCCTCGCCCGACCTGCCGGACGGATCCTTGCCGCCCTTGTGCAGCATCTTGTAGCGCCGCGACGGATCGGGGTCGGCGCGGTCGATCACCACCGAGAACGCGCTGCAGTTGTCGTTGGCGCCGCGATAGAGGATGTTGGTGCGCCGGTGCTCGCCGTCGGGAACCAGGTCGAGGAGCGGCTTGCGCCACGTCACGCCGTCATCGCTCTCGGCGTAGAGCATCAGGTACGGCGGGATGACGAGCTTCCCGGGCCGCCCGCCCAGCGGCGGCAGGGTGCCGTACCACATGCGCAGCGTGCCGGATCGCTCGTCCGCCAGCACCGTGGGGCCGAAGGTCTTGTCGTGCTCCCACGGCAGGTCCGGCTCCAGCACCTGGCCCGCGCGCTCGGGCGGCGTCACGCGCCGCACCAGGCCGCGCCGGTCCTCGACCAGGCCGCCGTGTCCCAGCAGGTGGGTGCCGGCGCCGATGCGCAGCGGCTCGCCCGCGAAGTAGACGCCGGCGTCGATGGGCGCCCAGCGCGTCATGTCGATCGGCCGGTACTGGGGCATGGAGTCAGTTTCTCACTCGCTGGGACGGACGGCTACCTGCCTACGGTGTGCCCTACCTGGAGTCGCCGGGGCGCGTGTTCTTGTAGACCCTGCGAGTCCGCTCGACGAGGCTATCGAAGACGCCAGGCAGAGTGTGCGTCGCGATCAGGCCGGGAACGACTTCAAACGCTTGGTGTACAAGAGACCCCGCCATCACTTGGATCTCTCGGCGGATCTCCATCCTTGAGTGAGGGGTCGAGGAGTACTGTTCTGGGGCAAACACCATGATCCACGAGTTGCCCGTGTCTTGGGTATTGGATTCAGCCCAGTCGAGGCCCCCAAAGTGTGGTGACCAACTTTCCCACACCGCTTCGGGCAACCCGAGGACGACCCCGGCGCATCGGTCCCTGCCAGCCAGAGCGAACTTCAATATGAGCTGGTAGACCGTCCGCTTGAAAACATTCGCGAGGTTAGGACCTTCAATCTTTCGTCCCATCCATTCCGGGTTCCTCTGTATCTGTTGCTCGAAATCGTGCGCGTGCAAGTCGATCGCTGACTCGAGAGCCTTCACCGCATGCCGGTAGCTGCCATGGAAATCCATCGTCTGAACCTCGAAGACACCGTAACGATGTACGACGAGCCAGTCGTTCTCAGACTCGCATTCCAATATCGTGATGTCGAAGGACAGCTCGGGCGTAGTTCGGGAGCCGCGGACATTGATTTCTCCGCCCAGCTTGTCCTGGAAGAAGACGTACACTGCTTCCCTGGATGCTCTGTCCAGAATATCAGCTCGGCGATCTTGATCCTCCAGATGTACAACGGGAAAGAGCGGTACGTGCTCTCGCCGGTCCGAGAAGATCTTTCGGGCGACCTCGCTTACGATCTCGCGTTCCAATGTCCGGTAGGGACAGACGATCCAGTCCTTGACTCCGTTTCGGGTTGTCGTGATCGTGCATACACCGGCACTATTGGCACTCTTTATGCACTTCGTGTGTACTTCAAGGGCATCGCTCAAGAAGGGGCACCGGCGTTCCCTCAACGTGTCGAGCGCTGCCGAAGCCCCGGACGGGGATGGGTACAGGCGCACGCCGTACCACTCGGAGACGTAGTTGGAGCCCGAGCTGGTCATGGTGCGGAGAAGAAGCACTCGACGAGTTCAAACCCTATTGCGCGACGGCCTAGCTCGGCTGCACATCGGACCGCAGATCCAGTGCCGCAGAACGGATCCAGGACCACACCATCCGGCGGGCATGAACTCAGTATCCGCGGCTTGATGAGATCGTTCGGAAACGTCGCTGAGTGGCCGTTCTTTCCGGCTTGCGCATTGCACTCGACGACATCGAGACCGCACCCTTCGACCTTCGACAAGTCGTAATGGTACTTGGCACGTCCTTCTTTGGGCCTCTTGACGAAGTGGAAGAAGTGCTCGTGCGAGAGCCGGAGACGGTCCTTCTCTGGACGAGGCGGGACATTGGGTTTGAACCAGATCAGGTCGTTTCTGAGTATCCATCGGTCGTCCTGCATCCCGATGGCGAACCGGGACGGAATCATCAGGAGCTGTTTCTCCTGGAGATATCCGCCCATAGGCGTTCTTCGCCGAACGCGTCTATTGTCTCCGAGTCCCTGTCGTCCCTTGTCTCTTATGCTCGACCATCTTGCGAAATAGGTGTCGCCGACGTTGATCCAGATGCTTCCGTTCGACTTGAGCTTCGCCTTCGCTCGACGGAAGAATGTAACGAGATGGTTCACGTACCACTCGGGGATCGGCTCCAGGCCGAGGACGCCTCCATGCTCTCTGTACCACTCCCATGACGGTGACTGAGAGCGGGGAGCGTTTGTCTCCCACTCGCGGAGAATGTCCCAGTTGTGATCCAGTCCGTACGTGCGGTGGCCCCAATACGGCGGGCTGGTTATGATCAGATCTACCGAATCGTCATCGAGCTCGTCGACAAGTTGAAACGCGTCACCCTGGATGATCCGGATGGCTGACGCCGGTGCGCTATGACCGGGATCGTTGCGACCGAATGTCGTCCGCTCGGGCGGAGCAAGTACATCGATCTGCAGTTGGCGGTCCTGCACGCCACCAGCAGGCGAGTGGACGTGTGAATCCCGTTTGTGAGTGCGAGCTTCTTTATCGGTTCGGGAGTCGGTTGGGTGATTTCTCGCGTACGCCATGGAAAGTGATGGGATCGAGGTCGTGACAAATGATAGCTGGACGTTCGTCGAGGGACAAGAGTACAGCACGCCACGCCACGCCGCGGCCTACGTCGAGACACTCGCGACACCACTGGACCGGGCGCTCGGCCGGCACCACCTGCTCGGCGGCGACCGGCAGGAGGTCGTCGACGCGCTGGCCGCGCTGCAGAATCCGGACGGCGGCTTCGCGGGGATGGAGGCCGACTTCTCCGAGGATTCGTCCGCCGTGGTCAGCACGCTCCGAGCCTTGCAGATACTGGAGGAGCTGGGCGTCGCCGCGGATCACCGGATGATCGTCCGCGCGGCCGACGGGCTGGCCACGGACTATGAACCGGCGTGGCGTTCGTGGCGGCTGATTCGCCGGCATGACAACGCGCGCCCCCACGCGCCGTGGTGGCACTGGACCGACGACTTCGACGAGCGGTGGGGGTACTACGCCGACAACCCCCGGCCGGCAGTAGTCGCCTGCCTGCATGCCTTCTCCGCTGGAGTCGACGCGGCGTTCCTCGAAGAGCTGACAGCCGCCGTGGTCCGGCGTGCCGGGGAGCTCGATCCCGGAGGCGTGCACAACAACGCCGCCGAGTGCTACCACCGGTTCGCGTGTAGTCCGGCGGTTCCGGCGACGGCCCGCGCAGCGGTCGCGGAACGACTTGCCGAGATCATCGACGCGACGCTGATCACCGATCCGGCACGCTGGCGGCAGTACGGCCTGCAGCCGCTGGACATCGCTGACGGTCCGGCGTCGCCGTTCTATGATCGGTATCGCGATCATGTGGAACGGCATCTCGACTACCTCGTCGACACGCAGGGAACGGATGGAGCCTGGGCGCCGCATTGGAGCTGGGCGGGCACGTTCCCGGAAGCGTGGAAACGCGCGTCGGTCGCCTGGAAGGGCCGGCTGACCGTGGGGCGTCTGCGGCAGCTCGCCGCCTTCGGTCGGGTGGAGGACCGATGAGCGCGCCCCGGAGCCTGCTCGACGGCCGGCTGGAGGTGCGCACCGGCGACATCACGGCGCTGGCCGTGGACGCGATCGTCAACGCGGCCAACTCGTCGCTGCTCGGCGGGGGCGGGGTGGACGGCGCCATCCACCGGGGCGCCGGCCCGGAGTTGCTGGCCGAGTGCCGGCGCATCCGCGCCACCGACCTGCCGGACGGGCTGCCCACCGGACAGGCGGTCGCCACCGGCGCCGGGAAGCTGCCGGCGCGCTACGTGATCCACACGGTGGGGCCGGTCTGGCACGGCGGCACGTCGGGCGAGCCCGAGCTGCTCGCCTCCTGCTACCGGGCCAGCCTGGAGCTGGCGGCGACGCTCGGCGGCGCGGAGCCGGTGGAGACCGTCGCGTTCCCGGCGATCTCCACCGGCGTCTTCGGTTACCCCAAGGACGCGGCGGCGCGGGTCGCCTACCGGTCGATCCGATCATCCTTGGATTACAGCGCCCGGCCGCGGCAGGTGATCCTGGTCTTCTTTTCGGGCGATGATGCGCAAGGTTTTCTGGACGCGATCGCACAAACCGACTGAGCCGTAGGGAGGAAGCTATGGGACAGCAGGGCACGCTCGTACAGGAACGGCCGATCACGCAGGACCGACTGGATGCGGAGGGGCCGCCGGCGCCCCAGCCGTTGCCGACGCGCCGGCTTGGCAAGACCGAGCTGGAGGTGCCGATCCTGGGCTACGGAAGTGCGCCGGGCGGCATGGGCCTCTCCGACGGCGAGGCGATCGGCCTCCTGCACCGGGCGATCGATCTGGGCGTCATCTACCTGGACACCGCGCCGGGCTACGGCCAGGCGCACAACCAGCTTCGCGAGGTGCTGGCCGACCGCCGGGACGAGGTGATCGTCGCGACCAAGGCGCCGGTGGACACCAGGCAGGAGGCGCTCGACTCGCTCACGAAGTCGCTGCGCGACCTGGACGTCGATCATGTCGACATCGCCTATGTCCACAACCTGGGTCCGCGCGACGCGGAGCTGGTGCTGGGCAGCGACGGGGCGTTCGCCGGACTGCAGGAGGCCAAGCGTTCCGGCATGGCGCGCTTCATCGGCTTCACCAGCCACTCCCACCCCGGGCAGGCCGCGCGGGCGCTCGCCGAGCACGACGTGGACGTGATCATGGTGCCGGTCAACTACGGCGACCAGCACACGTACGGATGGGAGCGGCAGGTGCTGCCGGTCGCGCACGAGCACGACGTCGGGATCGCGGCGATGAAGGTGTACGGCGGCGCCACGAAGATGCACTACGAGGAGCCGACGCCTGCGGCGCTCACCGTCAGGGGGCCGGTGGACCACGAACCGGCGATGCGCTGGGCGCTGGAGCAGACCGGCGTGGCCATCGCCGTGATCGGCATGTTCAGCGAGGCCGAGATCGAGCAGAACGTGCGCTGGGCGCACCGCGTACGGGAGCTGACCGCCGACGAGCGGCGAATGCTCGACCACGAGGGCAAGGCCCTCGCCGAGTCGTGGGGCGAGCACTTCGGGCCTTCCTGACGGCGTGGTACTGCGCGGCGAGCGGCACGTCATCGTCTCGGAGAGCGTCAACCGCGGCTACTGGACGGGCGGCCATTATCCGGAGGCGTGGACGCCGGTCAGCGCCTTCAGGCGCTACGACCCGGAGCCCCAGGGGTCCGGGGTGGAGCCCCACTACCACGACGGCGACGAGTTCTGGCTGTTCGCCGAAGGGGAAGGCGAGGTATGGCTGGGTGACCGGGTGCACCCGATCACGCCCAACACCGCGGTCTACACGCCGCGCGGCGTCGTGCACCGCTTCCAGATGTTCACGGAGTTCCAGAACAACGCGCTGGTGACGCGCCTGGAGGGCCGGCAGCGCCGGGGCCACCTGGTGCCGGCGGCCGACGGCGAGCCGCGCGCGTCCGCCGCGCCGATCATCGTCGGCGGTGAGGAGAACGCCGGTCCATTCCAGGAGCGCGGCTCGCGCTGCCCGCTGAGCGAGTTGCGCATGTTCGATATGGCGGCCGGCGATGCCCCCGCGGACCTGGACGGAGCCGCACTGACCAACGAGCACCTGCTGGTCCTCGGCGGCGCCGTCGAGCTGACCGCGGACGGCGTGACCGTGACACTGGCTCGCGGCGACGCCGCCCTCCTGCGGGCCGGCGCGTCACGCCGGGTGGCGAGCCCGGACGGGGCGCAGTTGGCCCTGGCGCGGGAGTGACCGGCAAGGAGACCGTGAGCGGCAGCAGCGGATCGCCCGTACGGCCGTGGCGGCGGGTCGCAGGCGAGATCGCGTTCGAGCACCCGCTGTTCAACGTCGAGTGCCAGGAGATCGCCGCCGGCGAGGACCGCCGGGACGTCGTCGCCATCCATACCGGGAACTGGGTGAACGTGATCCCCATGCGCGACGACGGACACGTGGTCCTGATCCGCCAGTGGCGCTTCGGGATCGCCGCGCCGACGCTGGAGATCCCCGGCGGCGTGGTCGATCCCGGCGAGTCACCGCACGAGGCCGCTCGACGGGAACTGCTGGAAGAGACCGGCTACCGTGCGGCGCGGTGGACCCCGCTCGGCGCCGTCCATCCGAACCCGGCATTCATGTCCAACGAGTGCTCGATGTTCCTGGCCGAAGGACTCGAGTGGGTCGAGCCCCCGCGCGGCGACGGCGACGAGGAGATCGAGGTCGACTCGGCCCCGCTCGCGAGCATCCCTGACCTGATACGCGATGGCCGCATTTCCCACTCGTTGGTGATCGTCGCGTTCCATCTGCTGTCGCTTCGTGGAGGAGAATCGTGAAACGCATCGTGACAATCGCTGTCGTGCTCGTTGCGGCGCTGATGCTGGCCGGCTGCGCCGCCGGCCCCAATGCGCTCGTCGGCTCGGCGGACGACGAGGGCCGGCTTGCCGGCTTCTGGCTGGGCATCTGGCACGGCGTGATCGCCCCGGTCACCTTCGTGATCTCGCTCTTCTCGGAGCGCGTGCACCTGTACGAGGTCCACAACAACGGCGGCTGGTACAACTTCGGGTTCATGATCGGCTTGTGGATTTCGATCGCCGGTCCCGCCCACGGCACGGCCCGCAAGCGGCGTCGCCGATCGCGCGAGTGACGGCGGTGGCGCTGACTCGGCCTGCCCGTCGCTGAAGGGAGTCTCCCGGCCGGGTTCGCGACGGTCGGGCGCATCGAGGTTCGCACCGCGTGGCATGTTGTCTACGAGCCATCTCCCGAGCGGTTTGGCCGCATGTGTACTGGAGTCCCGAAGCTCGGCCGGCACGACGACGAATGTTGCCCCGGTCGCGGCGATCGCCTCAGCCGCCCAGGTCGATGCCGTAGTCGGCCGGGTCCATGCCCGAGTCCTCGGCCAGGCCGCGCAGGCTGATGAGGACGTCCTCGGGCATCTCGATCCCGTCGAGCAACGCCCGCTCGCGGCGCTCCCACTCCATCTGGCCGGGCAGGAAGATGCGATGCCCCGGCGCCATCTCCGCGCCGGCGATCTCCTCGCTCATGGCGCCGATGCGCTGGTGGAACTCGGCGGCCGGCATGATCGCGCCCACGTCGATGGCGATGAAGGCGTGCCCCTGGTCGGACGGCTCCGGATCGTCGGAGACCCAGCTATGGACGCCGCTCATCATCGCCGACCCGGTGAGCACGGCGGTCAGGATCTCCACGAACACCGCAAGGCCGTAGCCCTTGTGGCCGGCCATCGGGAGCTGCGCCCCTGCCTCCGGGAAGATGGTGGGGTCCGTGGTAGGGACGCCGTCCTCGTCGACCAGCCAGGTGTCCGGGATCGATCGCCCCTCGTTCTTGGCCGCGAAGATCTTGGTCGCCGCCACCGCGCTGGTGGCCACGTCCAGCATGATCGTGCGCTCGGTCCCGGTCGGGGCGGCCCAGGCGATCGGGTTGGTGCCCAGGATGCGGCTCTTGCCGCCCGGCACGGTCATGCACGGCTCGACGTTGCACATGGACATGCCGAACATGCCGTGCTCGGCGATCATGTTGGCGTAGTAGCCCGCCGCGCCGTAGTGGCTGGAGCGGCGCACGCCCACGTAGGCCATGCCGGTCTGGCGCGCCTTGGCGATGGCGATCTCCACCGCCCGGAAGGAGATGGCCGGCGGCATGCCGTCCTTCGCGTCGACGATCGCCCAGGAGGGGCCCTCGGCGACGATCTGCTCCTGCGCGTCGGCCACCAGCCGGCCGCGGCGTGCGTTCTTCATCAGCCCGCGGATCTGCCGCGTGCCATGGGTGAACGTGCCCCAGGTGTCGGTGGTGACGAACACGCGGGCCGAGAGCTCCGCGTCCTGCTGGCTCAACCCCGCGCGCCGCATCGCCTCGATGCAGAACGCCTCCAGCGACTCGGCTCGAATCTTCACGGCTGCCATCGGTTCATGATCCTCCCGTCTACGCGCATGCTCGGATGGTATGCGCCCATGCCCGCGGAGGGAAACTCCGCCGCGGCGCCTGCGGGGGTCGGGCCGGGAGTGCCTTGACCGACCGAATGAGGTACGTTTGGTAAGGATGAGATTGCCGAGCATCGCCGTGCTCCGACGCCCCACCGACCACGTACCGCGGGCAGCGGTGCCGGCCGCCATCACGATCGGCCTGGCGCTGCTGCTGGGATCCTGCGTCACGGACGTCACGCACAACTGCATCTGGGGACCGACGGTGGTCAAGGTGCGCTACGAGGTGACGTCCAGCACGGGAATGGCCGACATCGAGCTGCACAGTGGCGAAACCGACTTCCGGAGCTATCGGCGCGAGCAGACGCCCTGGAGCCTGACCCAGCGGGTTCGCGGGGAGACGTTCGTCCGGCTGCGGGTGCGCAACAGCCGGCCTCTCGGCAACGTCACGGTGGCGATCTACGTGGACGACGTTCTGTGGAAGCGGGCGGCCGGCGTCGGGTCGGGAGCCGTGGAAGCCAGCGGCGTCATCGAGAGCGAGCCCGGCTGGAATTGCGGGACCGGCATGTTCATGCAGACGTACCCGGACAAGCCGGCACAGCCCGCGAAGCCGGCGCAGCCGGGAGTTCCGCAAGAACCCGCCGCCGGCACCGCGACCGGGAGCCCGTGAGCGAACAGGACGCAATCGCCGCGCAGGGGACGGAACCGGTCACGGAGCAGTCCTTGGCCGAGGATCTGCGGGCGCTCGGAGTAGGCCAGGAGATGGTCGTCCTGGTGCACTCCTCGCTGAGCGCCTTGGGCTGGGTCTGCGGCGGCCCGGTCGCCGCGATCCGGGCGTTGCTGCAGCGGTCGGCGCGGACGGGACGCTGGTCATGCCGGCGCACTCGGGGGGCCTGTCCGATCCCTCGCTGTGGCGGAGTCCGCCGGCGCCTGCCGCGTGGTGGGACACGATCCGGGCCACCATGCCCGCCTTCGACCCTGCCGTCACGCCGACGCGATGCATCGGCGTCATTCCGGAGCTGTTCCGGACCTGGCCCGGAGCGGTCCGCAGCGATCATCCGTCCTGCTCGTTCGCGGCGCTCGGCCCGCAGGCCGGAAGGATCGTCGCCGAACAGCGGCTGGAGGACCCGATGGGTGAAGGATCGCCGCTGTCCGCCATCTACGAGCTGGGCGGCCACGTCCTGCTGCTGGGTGTGGGGCGCAAGGTCGGACATCGGAACAACACGATGCTGCACCTTGCCGAGCGGCGCGCCCTCGGCGACCGCCAGCAGACGATCCCGGCCGGAGCGCCGATCCTGGTCGGCGGCGTCAGGCAGTGGGTGAGCTACCGCGAGCCCGACATCGACGAGGGCGACTTCGACGACGCGGGCGCCGCGTTCGAGCGCCAGGACTCGATCCACCCGCACCGGTGCCGTCGGGCAGGCGCGCTGTACGCTGCTGCCGGTGCGCGTCCGCTGGTCGAATTCGCCATCCCCTGGTTCAGGCGCCACAGGAACGATGCGGGCTGAGTCTATCGAGCCAGAAGTGGAATCTCAGGCGACAGCGAGCCGTGTAACTGGCTTTATAGCACAGGAACTGCTCGAACAGACGCTCCATGCTCACCATGTATGAGGCTTGCGTCTGCCACATCGATACCCGCCAGTGAGACGCCCCGACTGACATCCAGGAATTCATAGGCGCCCAAAACGTGCGGCCAGCCCGATCGAGGTGCTCGATGCGGGTGTCGTCCAGCCGTCGCCCTCCTGCTTCTCCTTCTTCGGTCGTGCGAAGAGTGAGAAAGATGACGTCCGCCTCGGAGTCGTACCGAAGTTGCACTACATTCCTCCTCATGTCGCGACCCAGGCTTTGAACGCCTCGCGGGTGTAGGTGATGGCGCGGTCCATGACGGCGAATAGGGCTCTTCGGGGCCTTCGTACTCGGGGGAGACGGTGCCGTCGTAGCCGAGCTCGCGCAGGCGCCGGACCGCCGCCGGAAGCGGCACGACGCCGTCGCCCAGGTCGACCGCCTTGAACCAGGGGCCGTCGCGGGTTCCCTTCCAGGAGGCTCCCGGCAACTCCGCGTCCAGCGGCACCCAGTCCTTGACGTGCACGTGCACGGTGTACGGGAACACGATCGGTCGAGCGCCGCGACGGGGTCGTAGCCGGCCATCACGAAGTTGCCCACGTCGTAGACGGTGCGCACCTGGTCGCCCAGCCGCTCGCAGGCGTCGATCACCCACTCGGGACCGCCGTAGACGTCGCCCCGGAACCCCAGGTTGGCGACCAGCAGGATCAGGCCCAGCTCGCGCGCGACCCGCAGGCTGTTCTCCACGGCCTCGTACAGCCATTCCCGCAGCTCCTCGGCGGTCAGGTCGCTGTCCCAGCCCGGCATCGACGGCAGGATCAGGATGGAGCCGGCGCCCAGGCGGGCGGCGACGCGCAGCCGCTCGTGGAAGCGGTCGGTGCCGGCCGCACGCTCGCTGGCGTCGCGGAAGCCGACGTGGCAGTTGACGTCGCACATCAGCACCTTCATTCCCGTAGCGGCGATGGCATCCTCGACCCTGCGGACCTCGTCCTCGTCCTCCATCCAGGGGTCATAAAGCTCCAGCGAGGTGATGCCGCGCTCATGGAACCAGCGGATCGCCTTGGCGTTGTCGATCGGCCTGGGGCCGGTGATCGGCCCGAACGAGTAGCTGTATCCGACGATCTCCATGCGCCGATCCTACAGCACGGCCACGCGCCGGCGCAGGAAATACGGCCAGTCCCACTCGGCGCCCCAGCCGGGACCGTCGGGCGGGGCGATGCTGCCGTCGATGGGGACTGCCGGGTTCGTGAGCCCGATCTCCTTGCCCGCCTCGTCGCGCGAGCCGCCGGGGAAGTACTCGTAGTAGCGGGTGTTGCCGATCGCGCAGCAGAGGTGCGCGTGCACGATCCCGAACAGGCCGCCCGGACCGTTGAGCTCTACGGTGGTGCCGCACTCGCGCGCCAGGCGGGCGAGCCGCAGCAGCGGCGTCACGCCGTGGCGGGCGTTGCCACGCAGGGTGTCGACCGCCCCGCTGGTGAGCCACTGCACGCACAGCTCCCGGTCGTGCATGAGCGTCTCCGGCGCCAGCACGGGCACGGTGAGCTCGCGGCACAGCCGGCACAGGCCGGCGTGGTCGCGGTCGGACAGCGGCTCCTCGAACCACAGGAAGCCGTGCTCCTCCAGCGCGCGGCCGACCCGCAGCGCCTCGGCGTAGGTGTAGCCGTTCTCGGCCGCGTCGTGCATGAGGGCGACCTCCGGCCCCACCGCGCGGCGCACCGCGGCGAACCAGCGGCAGTTCTCGGCGGCGCCGACCGCGAAGTGGTCCTTGACCGCGGTGAACCCGGCCGCCAGCGCGCGCAGGGAGTCCTGGACCGCTTCCTCGGCGGTGTTGCCGGCGCTGTTGTAGTAGGCGGGGCAGGCGGGGCGCGCGCTGCCGATCAGGTCCGCCACCGGCACGCCGGCCGCCTTGCCGGCGATGTCCCACAGGCAGTTGTCGAAGGCGCCGGCCCAGCCGGGGCGGGTGAAGGCGAACCGCGCCGCCCGGTGCAGCTTGGCGTCCAGCCCCTCGCGGTCGGCGGCATCCTCGCCGATCACCAGCTCGCGGAGCTGCGCCAGCTCCCGCTCGGTCATGACCCGGTAGCGGACGTCACCGACGGTGCAGACGCCTTCCAGGCCGTCGTCGGTGAGGACGTGCATGACCTGGATTGGCTCCGTCTGGCGGCCGGCGCCGGTCGCCACCGCGTGGCGCCGCCACCACGTGGCGCCGCCGGAGCCGTGGCGGGGGTGCCAGCGGGCGGAGCTGCCGTGTCCGACCCGGGCCATGCCGATCAGCGGCGTGACCGTGTCGACCTCGAATGCGGAAATCGTGACGTCGCGAATGCGCATGGATCCTCTCCGCGGGTCAGTCCCGAAAGGGATCGATCTCGTCCGCCGATGCCATGGCGACGCCGATCGGCTCCAGGACGTGCACGACGCGGATGGTGCCGTCGTGGTAGCGCAGCACCTCCTCGATCCGCTTGTAGCAGTGCGGGGACTCGTCGGTCCCGGCGCCGCGCAGCTCCACGCCGCGCCGGTCCAGCCACTTCTGCATCATCTTCCGGCTGATCCTGCCTTCGGTGAGCTGGATGCGTCGCCCGCGCTTGAACCGCGACTTGCCGGCCGCCTGCGTGCGCGACATGACGCGCCCGGCGCCGTGGACGGTCGAGCGCAGGGCGAGCTCCGATTCGGGTCCGTCGAGCCCTTCGATGATCACCGAGATGTCTCCCATGGTGCCGCCCACGAAGCCGCGCTGGCCGGGGAAGGCCGGGGTCGCGCCCTTGCGCACGACCCACAGGTCCTGCCCGAAGTGGCGCTCCTGCCAGGCGAAGTTGTGGTGGTTGTGCACCTCCTCGACGATGCGGGCGCCGAGCAGGCGGGCGACGCGCGCGCACACCCAGTCGCGGCCGGCGTAGGCGTAGCGCCCGGCCAGGTGCATGCAGGCGAGGTATTCCCGCCCCAGGTCGCTGTCCGCGTCCAGCACCACCGGGTCGACGTTCATGCCGTCGGTGCCGCCGCCGGCCTTGATGAAGTGGGTGGCCAGCTTGTGGCCGAGGCCGCGCGAGCCGAAGTGGACGCCGACCCAGGCGCGGTCCCGCTCGTCGGCGAACAGGTCGACGAAGTGGTTGCCGGAGCCGATCGTGCCGAGCTGCGAGCGCGCAAGGTCACGGAGCGCGGACGCCTCCGGGATGTCCCAGGCCGGGTCGTCGTCGAACAGCTCGTGGTCGACCGGCTCCGGGTTCTTGCGCCCGATGCCGAACGACAGGGTGCGCCACAGGTCGTCCATGATGGGGCGAATGTTGCGGCGGAGCTCCGCGACGCCGGTGTCCAGGAGCACGGCCTTGTTCCCGCACGAGATGTCGTAGCCGACCCCTGAGGGGCTGATCCGGCCCGCGTAGGCGACCACGCCGCCGATCGGCACGGCGTAGCCCAGGTGGTGGTCGGCCATCAGCGCCGTCCGCTCGGCCCGATGAGCGCAGCGCCGCATCTGCTCCACCGCACCCGCGTCGGGATCGCCCCAGACCGGGATGCCGTCGAGTACCCGGTATCCCTGGCCACTACGAGCAGCGCCGCGTTGCGTTGGCTGCATGCCGGCGTCCGCCGGACTATTCCCGCAAGGCGTTGGAGATTTCCTGTGCGGCATCCACGTCATCGAACATCGAAGTGTGGCTCCCGCCCTGGATGGCGATGACCGTGGCGCCGCCGGATTTCAGGAACCCGACCTCGTGGTCGGTCAGGCGTCCGACGATGATGTCCTGGGTTCCGTACACGTAGATGACCCGCCGCAGATCCGTGTCGGCGAGCCGTTCCGTGTAGCGGTCGTGTCCCGTTGCGCCGGCGATGCGCATCTCAATGAGGTCCCGGTCGGTGACGGGCACCGGAAGCGGGGGGAACGGCGTGGGAGTTACGGCGTCCGGGAAATAGTAACGTGTTCCCATCAGGAATCCGCTGACGACTTCCTCCGGCATGTCCAGGCGGCCGGCCATGATCAGAAATCGGTCAGCCGCATCAGGGCCCTTCTGCCACAGATAGCGGGCCGTCAGGAACGCACCGTACGAGTGTCCGATGACCACGACCCGCTTTCCCTGATCGCGGAAGTGCCCGATCGTTCGGTGGAGGATCTCGACGCTCACGTCCACCTCTGCCTGCAGCTCCGCGAGGGAGAACTCCGCATTGCGGGGGGCCAAGTCCTGATTGAGGGTGAGGGTCTGGTGCACGAGTGCGAGCTGTACATCTTCGTAATCACTATAGTTGCGGAAGACATGTGACACGTTCTCGGGGGTATCGAGCATGTGCGCCGGCCCGCCCTGCTCGAGAACCCACACGGTGTCGGAATCGGCGTTCCCGGAGAGCTCGAACAGCTCGGTGACGTCCTCGGGGATCGCCGTCGCTTGGTAAGCCGGCTCCGGGATGAAGCCCTCTCCGCATCCGGCGACGAGAGCCGCCGCGGCGAGGAGCGCGATGAACCGGCCGTACGAGAATCGCTGTGCGTGTCGCATGGTGTCCTCCATCGATATCCGGAAGGTTCCGTCCCCGGCCGGCGAAGTCAAACTCATGTGTGGTTCGTCGAAAGCGTGGGGCTCAACAGCGCGCCACTCGCGGGCGCGCGCTGAAGCGCGCCTGCTGCAGGCGTACGTTGAGCTGGTGGCGCAACTCGCCGCGCACCGCCGCGTAGCGCTCTGCGGCGACCACGTTGCACAGCTCGGCGGGATCCTCCCGCTTGTCGTACAGGAGCTCCCGGCCGCCGGTGTCGGAGCCGTACAGGTAGCGCGCAGTCTGCAGCGTGACGCTGCCGGGGCCGCCGTACTCGGAGAACGCCTCGGTAAGGGCGGCGCGCTTGCGCCACTCGCCGTTGCCGTCGAGGAGCGGCCGCACCGAGCAGCCCTGCACGAATCGAGGCGCCTGCACGCCGCAATAGTCCAGGATCGTCGCCGTCAGGTCGATCTGTTCCACCACCTCGGGGACCGCTTCGCCGGCGCGCGGATCGCCGGGCACGCGCACGATGCACGGCACGTTGGTGATCACGCTGTGCGGCATGCCCTTCTGGATGCGCCCATGGTCGCCGAGGTACTCGCCGTGATCGGAGGTGAACACCACGATGGTGCGCCGAGCCAGGCCGGTCGCTTCCAGGGTGGCCAGGATGCGGCCGACCTGATCGTCCACGTGGCTCACCAGGGCGTGGTAGTACTGCACCATGCGCCGCCGGCCCGCGTCGTCGAGGCCGGCGACTTCCGGCCTGACCGTCTCGTCGGGACCGATCCGCGGCAGCGGCAGGTCGCGGTCCGCGAGCAGCTCGACGAACCGCGGCGGCGGGTTGATGGGCGGATGGGGTGCGTAGAAGCCGGCGATCGCCAAGAAGGGGGTATCGCCGATCCCCTGCAGGAAGCGACAGGTCTCAGCCGCCACGAACGCGCTGTGGGTCAGGT
This sequence comes from Spirochaetia bacterium, assembly GCA_964291595.2. GTDB lineage: Bacteria > Spirochaetota > Spirochaetia > SZUA-6 > Bin103 > CATQHW01. Next base: position 1,448,701 of record OZ219914.1, read on the forward strand.
CTTCGTCACCCTCGAACGGATAGGGCTCATGGGTGTTGCGACCGGGCGCCGGATAATCCGGCAGGTCCCGCGGCCCCGTGATCGCAGCGGGTGGCAGGGCCGTGCGAATCCGCGCGAGCTGGTCCGGCGCGATCCGCTCCACCCACCGGGTGTAGGCGTCGTCGTAACAGCCGGGCTCGTCCGACAGGATGCAGGTGTCGAACCCGTAGGCCGGCGTCGGGTCGCGGTGATCGCGGTTGGAGTGGGGAACGAAGTGCAGTTTGCCGATCTGCGCGCCATGGTAGCCGTAGGGTGACAGGAGCCGGTTGACCGGCGTCAGGTCTGCCGGAAACTCGGGACCGTTGCTGCCCACACCGGTGGACGAGCAGTAGCGGCCGGTGAGAAACGCGAACCGGCTCGGCACGCATACCGGGCTCGGTACGTAGCAGCGGTCGAAGCGGCGGCCGCTCGCCGCCAGGGCGTCGAGGTGCGGCGTGACGGCGAACGGCGATCCGTAGCAGCCGACACTGTCCAGGCGCTGTTGGTCGGTGTATAGCAGCAGGATGTTGGGACGCTGCAGAGTACGAGGCTCCCCGCTCTCACGGACGGTACGGTAGGTGCCGTGGGCCATGTTCAGTGCACGTGATACGCGGCGAGCAGCTCCTGAACCGACACGTCCTCGCGTTCCAGCAGCTCGAACAGGGGCGCCTCCACGTCCAGCACCGCCTGCGCCTGCTCCGGGACGCGGTCGGCGATCTCCGCCGGTATGGTCAGCAGCCCGCTCCCGTCGCCGTGCAGCAGGTCGCCCGGATTGATCGTGAGCCCGCAGATCTCCAAGGGCACGTCGAAGTCGATGATCGCCGGAATGCCGTGCGAGACGACCAGCCCGGCGGCGAAGAGCTGGAAGCCGGGCACACGCCGCTCGATCCCGGCACGGTCGCGCACGCCCCCGTCGGTGACCATGCCGGCCGCGCCCAGGTGCTGCAGCGCACGCGCGGTCATGTCGCCGCCGAAGCAGGAGCGCAGCCGATCGTGGCCGACGTGCTTGACGACGTACACGCTCGGCTGCGGCGCGGCGGCGATCCGCTCGAACAGCTCGGTGAGCCGGTCCGGGCGCGGGTCGGCCGGGGTGGTGGTGTCCGCGATCGCCGTGAATGCGTAGCCGACCAGCGGCTCCCGTTCCGGGAACAGGCACTTCAGGTCCAGGTTCGCGTAGCCGGCGGTGCGGTCGCGCACCGCGAACCGCTCCACCGCGTTCATGACCGTGGGGCTGTCGAATCCGCGCAGCGCCTCGATCGTCCGTTCGCTCACCATTACAGCCATGGGCGATTCCTCCGTAATCGGCGCGGGCCGAGCGGGATGTCATCCCTTCCCGGCCCCGACCGGGGAACTCTACGTCTTGATGTGCCGGCGGAACCAGTCGACGAGCGTGGCTTCGTCAATGCCGCCGGCAGCGACGCCTTCCATGGTCCTGATCGCATCCGGCGGGTCGAAGGCGAGGCTCAGGCCGTTGTCCGCCAGGAACAGGCGCGCGACGACCCAGGCGGTACGCTTGTTGCCGTCGAGGAAGCCGTGTTTTTTTGCGAGGCCGTACGCGTACGCCGCTGCCAGCGCAGCCGCATCGGGCGTGCCGTAACCGGCCAAGTTCAACGGGCGGGCCAGAGCGGACTCGATCGCTCCCAGGTCGCGGACTCCGTCCATCCCGCCATGCTCGGCGAGTTGACGGTCATGGACGGCGAACACGACACCCGGCTGAACCCAGCGCCACGCGCCAGGCTCATCGGAGCTCACTTTGCCAGCGCTCGCAGCACCTCTCGGTCGTCGTGCATGATGTCCTCCGCGAGCGCCATCTGGCGCTCGAAGTCGGGATCGTAGGCGGTGATCCTGAAGCCGCCGTCCGGAGCCTCGGTCAGAAAGAGGGTGTCTCCCTTGCGCACCCGCAACAACGCCAGCGCCGCCTTGCTGAGGATGATGCCGGAGGAAGAGCCGACGGTCGTCACCTTGAAAGAGAGCATCGCATCTACCCGCTACGTATAATCCAGATTATATGACGGGCCGGTCAACCGGGGCCGCGGAAAGCGCTGTTCCGCCGCCAGCTCGCGGTTGTCCTCCACCGGGTGCGCGTGCGAGCCTCACGCCCATGTCTGACGCTTCACCGACCGACCCGCACGCAGGCGCCGGCGACATGCGCCTGCCCGAACCGCTGCGCGAAGGCGTGCTGCGCCACCTGGACCATCTGCGAACCCGCTACGAGGCGCGGGGTGGGGCGGGCGCACCGGATTCGGCAGCCGCCCGGCCGTGCTGGTCATCGACCTGGCCCGGTTCTGGACGGAGCCGGCGCACCAGATGGGAAGCGAGATGGATCCCGTGGTCGAGTCGACCGCCCGCATCGTGGCCGAGGCTCGCGCCCGCTCGGTGCCGGTGCTCTTCTCCACGGCCGCCTGGGACCCGGCCGATCCGCACGGTCCGCAGAAGCGCAAGCTCACCCTGCGGGTCGACCCGGACGACCTGTCCGTGTTCGACATCGATTCCCGGCTCGCCCCCAGGCCGAACGAGAAGGTATTCCGCAAGAGCTACGCCTCCTGCTTCAAGGGCACCAACCTGCACGAGATGCTGGCCGCGCTGCGCATCGACACGCTCATCATCACCGGCGTCAGCACCAGCCACTGCGTGTACGCCACCTGTCGGGACGGTGCCGACAGCTACCACCTGATCGTCGCCCGGCAGGCGGTGGGAGACCGCTGCGAGCTGTTCCACGAGGTGAACCTCATGGACATCGACCTGGAGCTCGGCGACGTGATGTCGGTCGACGAGGTGCTCGCCGGGCTGCGCGCGGCGACCGGCGGCTCAGCCGGCTGAGAGCACACCCTCGACCATCGCGGCGGCATGGCCGAGGTGGTTCGCCGGGTCGAGCAGCCGCTCCAGCTCGTCCGCGTCCAGGTGGCGGCGGATGCGCGCGTCGGCGCGCATGGCGTCGCCGGCATCCTGCCCGCTCTCGTAGGCGTCCATGGTGATCTCGTGCACCAGCGCGTGCGCGCGCTGCCGGCCGATCAGCCGGCCCAGCCGGATCATGACCGCCTCGGAGCAGATCGCTCCGGCGGACCGGTGCAGGTTCTCCCGCATGCGCCCGGCGTTCACGGTCAGCCCTGACAGCACGCGCGCGGTGAGCTGCAGGCATCCGGCCGCCGCGCCGGTCAGGTCCGGCACGTAGCGCCACTCCGCCTGCCACGGCCCCATGTCGCGCTCGTGCTCGTGCAGGAGGCCGGTGAACGCCTGACCCACGCCGCCGGTGACGAGCTGGCACAGCGCCATCACCGCCTCGCTGAGCATGGGGTTGCGCTTGTGCGGCATGGTCGAGCTGCCGGTCTTGCCGGTCTCGTGCGGCTCTGCCAGCTCGCCCACCTCGTCCTTCTGCAGCGCGATCACCTCGCGCGCGATCTTCCCGCAGGTGCCGGCCAGGAACGCCAGCGCCGCGCACCACTCGGCAATCCGGTCGCGGGCGGTGTGCCACGCCACGAGCGGGTCGGCAAGCCCCAGTCGCTCCATCATCAGCCGCCGCACCTCCGGGCCGTGCTCGGGCATGGTCGCCAGCGTGCCGGCGGCGCCGCCGAGCTGGCCGGTCAGCACGCGCGGCAGGCACTGCCCGAAGCGGTCGCGGTTGCGCCGCCACTCGTCCAGCCACACCGCCACCTTCAGCCCGAAGGTGATCGGCACGGCGTGCTGACCGTGCGTGCGGCCGGCCATCGGCGTGTCGCGGTGCGCGCGCGCCAGCTCGGCCAGGGCCGACTCGACCGCCGTGGCTGCTTCCTCGATGACGGGGACGGCGTCGCGGAGCTGCAGCACGGAGGCGGTGTCCATGATGTCCTGGGTGGTGGCTCCCCAGTGGACGTAACCGCCGGCGTCGGCGCCCGCCGCGCGGCCCAGCGCTTCGACCACCGGCACCAGGGGGTGCACGCGGCGTGCGATCTCGTCACCCAGCTCGCGCTGATCGAAGCGGTCGGCGCGCGCGCAGCGCTCGATCGCGCGGGCCGCCTCCTCCGGGATCAGCCCCACCCGCGCCTGTGCGTGCGCCAGCGCCGCCTCCGCGTCCAGCCATCGCTGCAGCAGCCCGTCGCCGGAGAAGATGCTCCGCAGGCGCGCGCCGCCGTGCAGATGGCCGTAGTAGAGGGCGTCGAGCAGGCCGGCGCTGCGGCCGCCGGCCTCGGCCGTCACGCGGGCCGGCTCACGATCCCGAGGGGGTCAGCACCAGCACCCAGTCGTGGAAGGCCGGCGTCTGCGGCATCGCCCAGCGGTCCTCGGCATCGCCACGGACCTCGCCCAGGTCATGCGCCTCACCGGTGGACGGGTCGATGAGCTCCGCGCGGTACGCCCGTCCCGGTTCCAGCCGGCACGCGACGACCGGCTTCATCACCTCGCACGGCACATAGATCACCCGCACCCCGCCGTCGATGCCGGCGGCGTAGGGCTGGTGACGGTCCTCCGCGTCCTGCGCGGGATCGACCCACTCCGGGTGCGGCTCGAAGCGCCACCACGCGAAGCGCTCCAGGATCCGCTTGCCCACGCCCACCTGCGTGGATCCCGGGAACGACATCGCCTCGTCCCACGGGCGTCCGCCCCAGGTGGTGCCGTGCGGCGATGCGCCGTACGGGCGGTCGCTGCGGTCCACCTGCCAGATGCCGTTGGCGCCGTAGCTGTAGCCGGCCGCGCCCACCATCATGGTGGACCAGAACTGGAACCGCTGGATGTCGTCGCGGTTGGTGCCGCGGATCATCTCGTAGTTGCCCTCGCTGTCCAGCACCGGCATGCGCGGCTCGGCCGCCAGCGCCTTCTCCATCATGTCGACCGCCTGCGCCGTGGCCGGATAGCCGTTGTGGCCGGTCTGCAGCCAGTGCAGGTCCATCGTGGTGGGATCGTCGACCTGGTCGGTGCCGACGCGGGTCGGGTGGATGGTCAGCAGGCGGCCGTGCCCGTCGGTCTGCTTGATGTAGCGCGACATGTCGGACCAGGTGGCGCGCCGGTCGGCGGGCAGCCACGGCTCGCCGCGGTAGATCCGGCGCTTCATCTCCCGGTTGGCTTCGCTGGTGTAGAACGGCATCAGCGCCTCGCCGGCCACGCACCAGGCGACCGGGTAGGCGCCCCAGCGGGCGATCAGGTTGCGCCAGTGCGCCTTGAGGACATCGGCGCCGGCCACGTCCAGGAAGTACCCCCAGAAGCCGACCACGCACGGCACCATGCCGCTGCGAACCAGGTGGGCGATGCGCACGTCGGCGGCGTCGAAGTACGCCGGGTTGATCGTGGAGAAGTCCTCGGCCCAGGGGAAGCCGCCGTCGCCGGCGCCGCGCTCGTCGAAGGGGTCCATGTCCGGGTACAGCCCGGCCACCAGGTGGATGACGTTGAATCCCTTGGCGGCGCGGTCCGCGGCCAGCTCGCGCACGTCGTCCGGCCACCGCAGCCGCCGGCAGAGCCCCATCCACCAGGTATCGCCCAGCCACAGGAACGGCGTGCCGTCGGCGTGCTCCAGGTGGCGGCGGTCGGCGGCAACCCGGATCGGGCCGTGCCGGAGCAGCGGATTGGGCTCGTCGCCATCGGCGGTGACCTCGAGCTCGCCCTCCAGCCCGTGCAGGCCGGCGTCGCCGGCGTCGGAGCAGCGGGTGCGCCAGCGGTGCGTGCCCGGCGTGGGAGAGGCATGGCGCGCTCCCCACGCGGAGCCCCCCGCCCAGAAGGCCGGGACCACCCGCTCGTGCCCGTCCGGGCCGGTGACCATCAGGTCGAGGGTGATTTCGTTGAACGGGTCGGCGCGCTCGACGTCCGACCGGAAGCTCCACTCGGCGACGTGGTTGGCGCGGCATCGGTTCTGGTAGGGGGCCATGCCCGCGAGTATACCGGTCCTTCCATCGGCGAAGAGCGGCGAATACACTGCCGGAACTTATGGCCACGGCGGAACGGGACGCGACCTACACGATGGGGCGGAGCGAAGGCGAGACCGAGCGCCTGATCGAGCAGGCACACCTGTACGAGAAGATGACGCTGCGGATGCTGCGCGACGCGGGTGTCGGCGCCGGCATGAAGGTGCTCGACGTCGGCAGCGGCGCCGGCGACGTGGCGTTCGCGGCCGCCGCGCTCGTCGGACCGGAAGGCAGCGTCACGGGAGTGGACGTCAACCCGGAGATCCTGGGCACCGCGCGGGCGCGGGCGGAGCAGGCCGGCCACGCCCGGGTCGAGTTCATCGCCGGTGATGCGCGCACCCTGGATCTGCCGGACGACTTCGACGCGGTCATCGGACGCTTGGTGCTGATGTACCTGGCCGACCCGGCGGAGGCCCTGAAGAGCTTCGCCGAGCGCGTGCGTACCGGCGGCATCGTCGCCTTTCAGGAGGCCGAGATGACGCTGTACGAGACCATCGCGCATCCGGAAACGCCGGTCGTCAACAAGCTCGTGGAATGGGGACTGGAGGTGTTCCGCCGTTCGGGGGCCAACATCGGCATGGGGCTGGAGCTGCAGGGCGCCTTCGTGGAGGCGGGCCTGCCGTCGCCGGTGGCCAATCTGGAGGCGCCGGCCGGTGGAGGACCGGACTGGGCCGGCTACGAGTACCTGCAACAGGGCTTCGCCAGCCTGCTGCCGCTGATCGAGTCCTTCGGCATCGCCACCGCAACGGAGGTCGGCGTGGACACCGTGGCCGAGCGGCTGCGGCAGGAGGCCGCCGCGTCAGGGCGCCTGATCGTCCTGCCGCCGCACGTCACCGCGTACGCCCGCGTGCCCGCGTAGGGCGGGAGGAGGACCGATGGAGATCCGCAAGCGCCTGCTCCTCACCGGCGGCGCGACCGGCATCGGCCGCGCCATCGCCATCGCCTGTGCGCCGCCGGCTGCGGTGGTCGTGGCCGACGTCAACGTCGAGGATGCCGAACGCACGGTCGAGTCGGTCCGCGCGTCGGGCGGCACCGCCCACTTCGTGCGCTGCGACGTCACCAGCGAGGAAGAGGTGCGCGCGCTGACTCGGACCACGGAGGAGCTGATCGGCGGCATCGACGCCCTGGTCACCGCCGCCGGCGTGCTGCAGGCGGCGGCCGTGCCGGTCGAGGAGATCGACCCGGCCGACTGGACGCGCACGGTGGAAGTGAACGTCTACGGCTCGTTCTTCTGCGTCAAGCACGCGCTGCCCGCGCTGCGTGCGTCGCACTCCGGGGTGGTGATCCTGCTCGGGTCGGGGGCCGGGATCGCTTCCGGCAGCTCATCGGTGCCCTACGCGACCAGCAAGGGAGGCGTCTACGGACTGTCGAAGGCGCTGACCCCGCGGCTGGCGGAAGACGGCATCAGGCTCAACCTGCTGATGCCGGGCAGCGTCGACACCCCGCTCAAGCGCCGCGCCGAGGAGGCGATGGACGCCAGCGGCAAACCGCGCAACCAGGTCCTGGCGGACCCGGCCGGAGTGGCCAAGGTAGCGCGGTTCCTGCTGTCGGACGAGGGGGACTACGTCCGTGGCGAGGTAATGACGCGCTGACGATCTCCGCCGGCCTGGCCTGCAGGTACGGGACGCCTGCAGGCCAGGGATGCCTACATGTACGGGATGATGGCGGTGGCCAGCGAGGTCTCGATCTCCCAGATCGCGGTGGATACCGCCTGACCGATCAGGTCGAGCTTGCGCACCTGCTGGATGCGTTCGGAGGCGCGCTCCAGCTCGCGCGGGGACAGCAGCTTCTTGAAGATCCCGCAGGCGTTGGCCAGGCAGATGATGACGATGTCGCGCGGCTCGGGGATCTCGTCGCTGAACAGCACGCCCATGATCCGCTGCTTCACTTCCCGCTCGGCCTTGCCGCCGATCAGCGGGTAGCGCCGCGACCGGAACACCCACAGGAACCGGTCTTCCTTGCGCTCCAGGATCCCGCGCTCCACGAGCCGGTCGAGGGCGGTCTCACGAATGTCGTCGGAGAGGTCGCCGATCCGTTCGACCCAGTACCGGGCGTCGTGCCGCTGCCCGGCGTGCTTGATGGCCGCGAGGGTGGGATCGAACAACGGGTCCTCCAGCGGCGTGGAGTCCAGCAGCACGAGCTCGTTCAGGTCGGTGTCGATCCGGTCGAGCAGCGCCAGGTCCATCAGCACGGCGCCGGACAGGGCATACCGTATCGTCGACCCTGACAGGTGCTCGAAGCGCCCACTCTGGTCGTCCAGGAGGAGCAGCATGATCTCCTCCGCGAAGGTCAGCGAGGTGCTCTGTTCTTGCGCCATGTTCGATCCATCCTGTTTGGGAGAACGCACCTTACCATAGGGATTGTGCCAGAGTCTGTTCTGATCGATCACCGACTCAATACGGGTTGTCCTTGGTGGTGATCGGGCACCAGCGTGCCGTCGTCAGGTAGTCGAGCAGCCGCTCGGTGGAGCGAGCGGTTCCGATGAAGCGGAGCGCATCGGCGGCGGCGCCGCGCACGTAGCGCGCGGAATCGTGGAGCGCGCCGGCCAGCGGTGCGACCGCGTGGTCCGTGCCGCGGGTGAGAAAGCCGAGCGCCTCCGCGGCGTGCTCGCGGACGTGCTCGTCCCGGTCCTGCAGGGCATCTTCCAGAGCGGGCACCGAGCCGCGTGCTCCGACCAGACCGAGAGAGCGGGCCGCCCGTTGCCGGACCTCGCCGTCGTCGTCGGCGAGGCGTCCCTCCAGGCCGGCCGCGGCTTCGATCGCGCCGGGGCCGATCTCGCCCAGGGCGGCGGTGGCCATCCGGCGGACTTCCGGGCGTGCGTCGTCAAGGGCCGGGGCCAGGAAGCCGGCGGCTGCCTCATCCGCGGCCGCAAGGCCGGTGGCAGCCGCGGGACGAGCCGCGTCGTCCTCCCCGGTCAACGCGTCGGCCAATGCCGGCAGGCCGCTGCCGTTCAGGGCCAGCCGATAGGCGGCCTGCAGCCGTTCGCTTTCGCGGTCGTCGTGCAGCCGTTCGCCGAGCGCCGGCGTGTCGCCATTGCCCAGGCGCGGCGCCTCGCCATGGTTGTGCCACGCCCACATGGCCTGCCGGATCGGGTCCGGCGCGTCCCAGGTGCGGTCCGCGCGGCGCCAGGCCGGACCGGCCGGCTCGGCGGTGCGCCGGAACAGGAACTTGAGCATGAAGCGGTTGCGGTCGCACTCGTTCAGGGTCGACTGGTGCCAGATGTTGTGGTGGACGATGACGAAGGTGCCGGCCTCCCCGGCGAGCTTTCGCATGGGGAGCTCGTCCGGCCGCTCGGCGTGATACTGGCTGCCCGGCAGCACGCCGGTCGGCCCCAGCTCGGGCGGCGTGTCCTGCGGGTAGTAGAACAGCAGCGCCCAGCGGTCGCGGTGAAAGAAGTCCTCCGGGCTGTCGGTGTGGATGCGGGTCGGCTGCCGGCCCGGAGTGTTCACGTGGCAGTAGCGGTGCGCGTGCATGGTGTAGCCGCGCCCCAGGATGCTGGTGAGGCCCCCGGTCACGTGCGGGTCGTCCAGGATCCGCGCGATCTCGGGGATGCGCGGCAGCAGGTTGTTGCCGGGGTTGCCCTCGGCGGCGATCACCCGCTCCAGCGTCGCGCACAGCTCGTCGTGGTAGGAGCGCGGCAGCGAGGACTGCAGGGTGACGTAGCCCCGGTCGATGAAGTGCTGCATCCGGACGTCGTCGATCAGGATCGGTTCCGCGGACTCGCTCATGGCGCGGTCACTATTCATCCTCCGGCCCGGCCCCGGCAAGCGAGAATCCGGTGGAGCTGTAGCGGCGGATGCCGGCGCGCCAGACCAGGAGGGCAATCCCCAGCACGGCGGCTGCCACCGCCGGCGCCGCGTAGCCGAGCACGGGCGTGAACAGCACGTCCTCGACCTTGCCCAGCAGCACCGCGCTCGGGTAGTAGCTGACGAACGCCACGGGGATCACCACCGTCAGGATGGTGCCGACGACCGGCCCGTAGATGTGCAGGGGATAGCGGCTGAACCCGATGATCTCGTCCAGCAGCCGCTGGATCTCCGAGGTGTCGGTCAGCCAGAACGACAGGGAGCCTACCAGCAGGCTGAGCGCATAGTGCAGGACCGCGCCGCTGAACACGAATGCCAGCACCAGCGCGATCGTGCCGGCGGTGAACGGCATGCCGGCCCGTTCAGCGCAGAACAGGAACACCGCGACGATGCTGAGGTTGTAGAAGAAGCGCCACGGGGCGCTCCAGGAATTCAGGACCACCAGCGGCGAGCGCGGGGCGGACGCGAGGACATCGAAGTAGCCGGTAAGGACGAAGCGTGCCAGGAGCCCCGACCCGCCGATGAACGCCTCCATGAAGCGGCGGGTGATCGACAGCAGGGAGTAGAGCACGCCGACCTCCCAGACGCCCCAGCCGGCGAGCGCCTCGAACCGCTGCAGCACCACCCAGATGAGCGCGATCTGCGCGCTCTCCTTCACGAACACGGTGACGACCTGCGACAGGAAGTCCAGGCGCGACGTCATCCGGGATCGCAGCATCACGCGCTTGGTCGCGACCTGGAACGCCAGCACGTCCCGGAACCGGTTCATCCGCCGTGCACCGCCACCCTGCGGAGGCCCCGCTGCCAGCCGAGGTGGGCGAGCAGCGCCAGCACGACGATCCAGACCGCCTGCACCGCCAGGGCGCGCAGCGCGGCGCCCCCTTCGAGCTTGCCGATCAGGATCGACAGCGGCGTGTGGTACATCGCCTGGAACGGCAGCGCCTGGGCGATGTCGAACGCCCACGGCGGAAAGAACCACAGCGGGATGAACGAGCCGGAGAACAGGCGGGCGGCTTCGCGGCGGGCGATGGTCATCCCCGACACCTGCCCGTGCGTCCAGAAGGAAGCGGTTGCGAACAGGTGCTGGAAGGAGAAGGTGAGCAGGAATCCCAGCACGATGCTCAGGACGGTCAGGGCCACCCGTGCCGTGCCGGAACCTCCGCCTCCGGAAGAGAGCCCGGCGAACGCCGATGAGCCGAAGGCGATCGCCATCAGCACCGCCGCCGCGATCGCGTAGGGGATGACGCGCAGCACGATACGGACCGCCCCGCCGGCGATCGCGTCCATGAGCAGCATCCGCGGGTAGGGCAGGGGATACGAGAGGGTGAGCGCGACCTCGCCGTCGGCGATCTTCCGGCTGAGCTCGCCCGCGGTCTGCAGTTCGTAGAGGATGGTCAGGAGGGTGCTGCCGAGCGCATACAGCAGCATGTCGGACAGATCGATGCCTTCGACCTGCGCCCGCTCGCGGAACAGGGCGCTCCAGAACGCCACCAGCAGGAACACCGTGAACGCCGCTCCCGAGACCTGCGCGAAGACGTTGGCCCGGAAGGCGAGCGCGTTCTTGAAGGCCACGCTCCAGGCGACCCCAAGGTAGGTGAGGTATTTCTTCATTCGGTGCCGGCGTTGCCGTACATGTCCCGGATCACTTCCTCGATCTCCGGCTCCGCCACCGTCAGGTCGATCACCTGGGAGCGGCCGGAGAGCGCGGCGACCACCCGATCGACGGACGTGCTCGCCATGTCGACGGCATAGCGCTGGCGCGCTGCCTGCCGGTCGATCAGCTCCACGCCGTCGGCCGACAGCGGCGCGACCGGCGCCGCGAACTCGACCGTGACGATGCGGCGGCGTCCGTGGACGTCCTTGAGATCGCGCATGGTCCCCTCCCACGCCAGGCGCCCCCTGTCCATGATCACGGCGCGGCTGGAGAGCTTCTCGATGTCGATCACGTCGTGCGTCACCAGCAGGATCGTGAGGCCGCGGTCGCGGTTCAGCGACCGGATCATGTCGCGCAGCTCGCCCTTGGCGACCACGTCCAGCCCGACCGTGGGCTCGTCCAGAAACAGGAACTGCGGCTCGTGCAGCATTGCCGTCGCCAGCTCCACGCGCATCCGTTCGCCCAGGCTGAGGGTCCGGACCTGTCGCTCCATCAACGGTCCGAGGGCGAGGTGCTCGCTGAAGTACGCGAGTCGCTCGCGGTAGCGTCCCGCTTCGATCGAGTACAGCGCCCGCGTATATTCGAAGGAGTCGTAGCAGGGCAGTGCCCACCACAGCCGGGAACGCTGCCCGAACACGGTACCGATCTGCCGCGCGTTGGCCTGCGGAGCCTCGTACGGAACGATGCCGCCCACCGTCGCCCGCCCGGAGGTGGGCGTGAGGATGCCGGTAAGCACCTTCACGGTGGTGGACTTGCCGGCTCCGTTGGGACCGATGTAGCCCAGGATCTCGCCGCGCTCGACGCTCAGGCTGATGTCGTCGACGGCGCGCACCTCGCGGCGATCGGGCGCGATGAGCGCCTGCAGCGCGCCGCGTACGCCGGGCTTCCGGCGGGTGACCGTGAAGGTCTTGACCAGGTGGTCGATCTCGATTGCCGCCACGGTCAGCGGACGCCGCCGGCCGGTCGTGGGCGCTTCAGGTGGTCGGGTGCTCCCAGCGCGGCGTCATGCCGTCCAGCTCGTGCTGGCGGACGTGGATCTGCGGCATGCGCGAGCCACGGTGGGTGAACACCACCATGCTGTGGATCCAGTAGCAGGGGTCGCCGCCGGGCGGGGCGTGGTTGAACTGCCGGTGGTAGACGTACAGCGGCTTGAAGCCGACCGCGCGCGGCGGCACCACGACCGTCTGCACGTCGGTGTTGTCCGGGTTGGCGATCACCATCGATCCGGGGCCGGACACCACGTAGAAGCCCTCGACGCGGTTGTCGTGCTGGTGGATCTCGTTGCCCTCGCCGGCCTTGAAGATCGCCGGGTAGTGGTGAGGGTAAGCCGGGAACGGCTCGTGCGAGATCGTCACCACCGTGAGCATCTCGGCGCCGGGGTCGTTGACCCACTGGTGCCGCGTGCCCTCGGTGATCACCACCTCCAGCCCCGGCTGCAGGGGGATGTCCATCTGCCGCCCCGGCGGCTTGTCCAGCCAGACGCGCAGCGTGCCGGTCCCTTCGGTCACGTGCACGGCCTCGCTGTCGGCCTCCAGCCGGTCGCTGCTCGCTCCCGGCGCGATGATCCGTTCGCCCACCGTGAACCGCTCGTCACCGGTGGTCTGTTCGCACAGCAGCTTCACGAAGCGGCCGTACGGCAGGTCCTCGACGATGCCGTCATCCTGCGTGACGACGATCTTGCCGGTGTAGGCGGGGTCCCGCCGCGGCAGCGGCACGTACGGCACGCGTCCCTGCCCCGGCCAGATCGGTAACGACGACATCGGCACACCTCCTCGGTCGCGCTCGCCGCGCCGTTTGCATTGTACCGTAGGGACCATGCTTCTGGGTGCCGCGGATTATCACAAGGGCGACTTTCGGACTCTGACGGACGAGACGGCCGCCGCGGCGGCGGCGCTGGGGCTGCGCGCGCTGAACGCCCGCACCGACGATCCGGACTCGGTGACGCCGGCGGAGGCGGCCCGCTTTCGGGAAACACTGGAGCGCCACGGCCTGGCGGCCGGTCAGACCAACGGCAACTACGGCGGCGGCCTGGTCAGCGAGGACGGCGCCGAGCGGGCGCGCACGGTGCGGTCCGTGCAGGAGATGTGCCGGCTGTCGCGGCTGCTCGGTTCGCCCACCACCTACCTGCGGCCGGGCAGCCTGAACCCGCGCGGCGCCTGGCTGCCGCACCCGCGCAACCGCACGCCGGAGGTGTTCGACCGGCTGGTGGACAGCGCCCGGCAGGTGTGCGCGTTGGCCGAGGGCGAGGGTGTGCTGGTGGCGGTCGAGGGCGGCGTGGTGTCGCCGCTGTACTCGCCTGAGCGGATCGAGGCGTTCATCACCGCCGTCGACTCGCCCGCGCTCGGCTTCAACCAGGACCCGGTCAACCTGATCGGCAGCCTGGAGCAGGCCTACGATACCGGCGCGCTGATCGCGGACAGCTTCGACCGCCTGGGGCGCTGGACGGTCAGCGCGCACGTCAAGGACTTCACGCTGGTGGAGGCGCTGCTGCCGCACTTCGAGGAGGCCGAGATCGGCGTGGGCATGCTGGACCAGGCGGCCTACCTGACCCGGCTGCAGGCGACCCGGCCGGGCGTCCACGCCTACATCGAGCACCTCCCCACCGACCGGTTCGCCGCCGCGGTGGCCGCGGTGACGGCGATCTCGCGCTCGGCCGGCATCGACTGGGACTGATCCGGGGCTGCGTCAGTGGCCGGCGACGATGGGCGGGGCAGGTATATCGGGGCGTATGCGCTGTGCCGCGACCCGGCAGGCCGGCTGCTCCTGGCCCGCCTGGGTCCCGGCCCGCTGGACGAGGGGCTCTGGACGATGCCCGGCGGCGGCGTCGAGTGGGGGGAGGACCCCGACGACGCGGTCCTCCGCGAGTTGGCAGAGGAATCCGGCATCACGGACGTCCGAGATTCCCGCGTCGCCGCGGTCTTCTCCCATGTCTTCGAACGGACCGCGGAGCGTCCGTACGACCCGTTCCACGTCGTCGGCTTGATCTACGAGGTCAAGCCCGTCAGCTTCGACGTCCGTCCCGAGCGGGACGGATCGACCGACCGCTGCGAGTGGTTCACCGAGCACCAGGCCCGGAGTCTGCCGCTGGTGCCGATCGCCCGGTTCGCCGTCGACCTGGCGTGGCCGAAGCGGTAGCAATGGCTGCGTGCGTCTCGGATCTCACGGATGCCGAAACCGGCGCCATGCTTCGTGCCTTTTTCAATCTGGCGGCGCGCTGGAGGCTCGATGACGGGGAGAGCCGGATCCTGCTGGGCGAGCCGGCTGCGCGCACATACGACCGCTGGAAATCTGACCAGTTCGCCCCGTCGCGCATCTCACGCGACACGCGAGAGCGCCTGTCCGTGCTGATGGGTATTCACAGGAACCTGCGCAGCCTGTTCCCCGATCCGTCGCGCGGATACCGGTGGATTCGCAAGCCAAACCGGGCGTTCGGTGGCGAGTCGGCACTCAACCGGATGCTGGCCGGATCCGTCGTGGATCTGGCGGTGGTCCGCGCCTACCTCGACGCGGAAAGCTCAGCGGGCGGGACTGCCAGCCGCTTTGATGGTCCGGGAGATCCACTATGCGCGACGAGGGAGACCGCTTCCATCGAGTGGTTTGAATCCCGCGTCACCTGATTGGGCGAACAGCATCAAGCCCCTGCGAGGCGACGTGGTCATCGGCAAGAGGGAGCAGAGCGGCTTCGTCGGCACCGACCTCGATGCGGTGCTCAGAAGACTTGGCGTCGACACCCTTCTTGCCGTCGGTTTCAGCTTCAAGTCCTGCCTGTTCCAGACACTCGTGAGTGCTTTCCAGCACAACTACCGGGTGGTCTTTCTGCGCGACGGTACCGACCCTCCAGGAACGAATGAGTTTCCGGATACCGGCAACGACTCGTTGCTCGACAAAGGCTGGGTTCGGCTGGTCCTGACGCGGTTGATTGAAGACCACTTGGGGTACAGCTCAACCTGCGCGGAACTTATCGGCATGTGTGCGAGAATCAACGATCCGCAGTAGTCTCGGAGGTCTTCCGGGTTTCGTGTGGCTGAGGCGGCCATGGGGTCGGCGGCGGCGAGGTCGACCGGTCACTGATGATGCCGGCAACGGCCCGGCAGCGGAGCGCCGTAAAAGATCGAGGATTCTTTCCGCGAAGTCTTGACGGGGGTGACGCGCCTGTGAGGTGGCGCGTCACCGCGCGTATTCGCCCCTTCCGGCCTCCCGGAAGCTCGGATACCCGTTCGGCCGTCCCGCACCCCCGTCAGCGCCCGCTGATCGCGGATCCCGTGCGGGTCCCGGACTGATCAAGAAGTGCCATTTCAAAACCGGTAGTACATTTGCTCCATGAAGACCGCCACTCCTGCGACCGCCGTCATCCCTGTGATCACCTCCACGGTCGGCGTGCTTTCCGACCGCGAGCTGCTGCGTCAGACCAGCACCCTGGTCCGCCACGAACGCCACCTGCAGGGCGCCATCATCGACCACCTGGCCGAGATCGAGGCCCGCAGCCTGTACCTGCAGCGCGGCTGCTCCGGCCTGTTCGACTATGCGGTGCGCGAGCTCGGCTACAGCGACGCTGCCGCCGGGCGGCGCCTTGGCGCCGTGCGGCTGTGCGCCGACCAGCCGAACGCGCGGGAGCGGTTGCGCGACGGCTCGCTGACGCTGAGCGCCGCCGCGGAGCTGCAGTGGGCCTTCGACCGGCAGCGGCGGCGCGGGTCGATCTGCGGAGTCGCGTCGAGAGCGCCGGCGGGGGCTGTGGCGCCGGGCGTAGTGAGGGCCGCGGCTGACCTGCCGGGCTCGGCGTCGACGCAGGCGCCGGGGGTCGGTGTGGTGGGGTCAGCGCCGGCCGAGGTCGCGTCGGCGGACGATCCGGTGGCGGGTGAGCCTGCGCCGCCGCTGGTGCTCGATGCGGCAGGAAGACAGAAGCTGGTCGAGGAAGCGTCCGGCAAGAGCGCGCGGCAGGTCCGCCGGATGCTCGCCGACCTGGACCCGGAGCTGGCGCCGCCGGCCGACCGCGTGCGCCCGCTCGGCGACGGGCGCTACGAGATGAAGGCCGTCATCGACGCCGATTGCCAGCAGGGGCTGGAGCACCTGCGCGGGCTGCTCTCGCACGTGGACCCGCACATGACGGTGGGGCAGCTTCTGGGCCGCATCGTGCGGGAGGCGCTCGACCGCCACGACCCGAGCCGGCCGCCGCGCCGGGCGCGCACCGCCAGCCGGGCCCCACAGGGAGCATCCGAGCCGGTTTCGGCAGCGAAGGAGCAGGCCGTCCCGGAACCCGGTCACGCCGTTACCGTGCAGAGTGCGGCGATCCTCGCCGACGCCCCTCCGACGCCGGAGGGGACGCCGCACCCGACGCCGACCTCCACGCCCTCGCCGGCCCGGCAGGAAGCGAACGGCCGCCGAGCCGCTGCGGGCACGAAGCCGCCCGGCGCGATCACTCCGACGCCGAAGACACCTGCTTCGGGCCGTGCGATTCCGGCGGCGGTGAAACGACAGGTGTGGCAGCGGGACAGGGGCCGCTGCAGCTACCTCGACCGACGGACCGGACGCCGCTGCAACTCACGGCGCCTGATCGAGATAGACCACATCCTCCCCTGTGCGCTGGGCGGCGGCGCCGATCCCCGGAATCTCAGATTACTCTGCCACGCCCACCACCGTCATCGGCACGCGCCGGACGGCTGAACGGTGCCTTCCGCAGGACCAGACTCGAGCCCACCGCGGTCCGTCTCCCCCCACACGCAGTCCTGAAGACCCGTCTCGGATTGCGAGCAACGTTGGGCGAGCGCCTTACGGAGCTCCGTTGATGGCAGCGTCCACGGCCCATCGATGACTTGCGTGGCTCAGGAGAGCGCAGGCTTGGCTTGGCGGGACGAAGCGAAGAATGTGATCGGATTCCAGGGGCGTCGAGACATCGCCGGCAAGCCACGCGCGAACGAATTGACAGTGCTTTGAGAAGAAACCTTCACCGGCCGCGTGCACGTGCTCGATCGCCTCTCCAATCCGCGGTCCGGCGACGATGCCTCGTCCACACTCCTCACGCACCTCCCTGGCGAGCGCCGCTTCGGGTGCTTCGCCGGCATCCATTCCCCCGCCGGGAAGATGGAATCCGGTTGGAGTTCTCATCACGCCCACTCTTCCTCCCGCGTCCGCGATCACGGCGTATGCCCCGGGTCGGACGACGTACGCCCTCCCCGGTTCACGCGTCCCGAACTCCGGGACGCGTGTCTCCCCGACCACGGCGCGGGACATTGCGGGCGCGAACGGCCCGCGCGGGTTCCAGGCGCCCAGCAGGTCGGTGACCTCGGCCACCGTACGACGGCATGCGGCGCGCAACTCGTCCGCCGAGTCGTGGCCGATCAGCGCCTGATCGAGCTCGTCGGCGTCGGTCGTGAACGGAGCCGCGCCCCACTTCCGGACCACGTCGAGCTCGTGGTCGGTGTAGTGGAGCTCGCCGCCGAGGAGTTGGGCCGGACTCGCGACGTGGACGTAAAGGGAGATCAGGGCTCCGGCCTCGTCGTACAGCTCCAGCAGGTTGTAGGGCCGGGAGAACCAGTAGAACGCCCTGGTGTTGGATCGGTGGGCCCAGCCGCCCTTCGGGCCGGCGACCGGGTTGCCGATGCGGGACAGGGTGCGCACGCCGTTGTCGTCCACCGCTTCGATCTCGGCGGTCCACGAGCGCCGCGGCGTGCCGTCGATGTTCGAAACCATGACCCCGATACGGTCGCCGACCCGCGGGCGCACGATCAGAGACGGGGTGCGAACGGACCGCGCGGCGTCCAGGACCAGAGGAGGGCGGTGACCTCGTCGGCGGCCCGGTAGCAGGTGGCGCGCAGCTCGGCCGCGGCGCCGTGGCCGGCCAGCGCCTGCTCCAGCTCGTCCGCGTCGATCGTGAACGGCGCCCGGCCCCGGCGGCGCACCACGTCGATCTCGTGGTCGGTGTAGCGCAACTCGCCGTCGACGAGCCGTGCGGGGCTCGCGATGTGGACGTAGAGCTGGGTGAGGGCGCCGGCCGCGTTGTACATCTCCACCAGGTTGTAGGGCCTGGAGAACCAGTAGAACGCCCGGCTGTTGGACTTGTCGGCCCAGCCGCCCTTGGGGCCACCGACCGGATTGCCGATGCGGGTGAGCGTGCGCACGGAGTCCTCGCCTACGGCCTCGATCTCCGCCGTCCACGAGCGCCGGGGCGTGCCGTCGATGTTGGACACCACCACCCTGATGCGGTCACCGGCCTTCAGCATCGAGCGTTCCGATCCCGGACGTTACGCCGCGCGCCAGCTTCGGTAGAGGTCGTCCAGCGTGAAGTCCGGCAGCTCGTCGAATCGATAGGTGGACGAGGCGCCCTGGAAGCCGGGCGTGTGCTGCTCGGTGTCCGCCTGCAGGGCCGTGTCGAGCGGCTCGAACGCCCGGAACGCGCGCTCCGCCTCCTCCGTGGTGAAGCGATCCGCCATGCGCGTGCCCCAGTGCAGGGTCATCGGGTGGGCGTCGGCGGCGTAGTCCTGCTCCCTGTCCACCCAGCGCACGGCATCGGGGCGCTTGCTGCCCAGCACGTACTTGGCCTGCTTGCTCAGGTAGATGGAGAAGAGCATTTGCCCCTGCGGGCCGCGGCCGGGATGGATTTCGTCGAGCGCCCCGCGGTAGGCGTCGACGTCGCCGGCCATCGCGGCGCGGAGGGCCGCCTCGGTGTGCTCGAACGCCCGGTCGGTGCGCGCCGTCCAGCGCTCGAACGCCTCGCGCGCGGACGGCGACAGGTGCGGCAGGAACGACTGGTCGCGGTCCTGCGCAAAGCGCGCGAAGCCGCCGTGGATGCAGCGCCGCCGCTTGGCCAGGTAGGCGCTGCCCCAGTGCAGGATGGGCAGGATGTAGACCACGCCGTCGCCCGGCTGCAGGTGGGTCTGCACGGCGTTCGGCAGCGGCACCCGCGGGTCGGCGCGGAGCTGCGCGTTCTCCTCCGCGGTGTTCCGCCGCACGTGGCTGCCGGGCACCACCCACAGCACGTCGTCCGCGTACAGGGAGATGTTCCACTGCACGTAGCGCGGCCCGTTCTCCAGTACGTCCTCGTTGTAGTTGCGCAGCGGCGCCGCGATCGGCGGATACATGTCGCGGTGCCACTCGGCCGGGCCGTGGTCCCGCACCGGGTTGCACATCATCATCATCTCGGTGACCGACGCGTCCGGCAGGTCGAGCAGGGCGCTGGACACGCCGTGCGCGCCCTCGTTCAGCCACATCTCCACGGCCCGCGCCGTGCTGCGGTCGATCCGCTGCGAGAGCGGCTGCCGGCTCAGGTGCAGCCGCGGCTGGCGGTGGGTCTCCCACATCCCTCCCGGGGGCTCTCCCTCCGCGCGCGTCTCCGCCCAGATGCCGCGCTGCACGTCCACCAGGCGCTCGTAAGCTTCCCGCACCGCGTCCAGGTCGCCCGGTGGGACCACGCCGCGCACGACCAGGTAGCCCTCCTCCAGGAACCGGTCGCGGTCGATTCGCCGTTCGCCCATGGGGTCAGCTTCCCGTGGCCGGCCCCGAAGGTCAACGGCGGGCGGCGGCGCCCGCGCGAGCGGCTACCGTTGACGCCTGCCGGGCTTCGGGCGTGAGATACGGCATGAACAGCACACCTCCACGGCACGGCTGGCACCAGACCGACGCCGACCGCTCGCTGCTGGCCGAGCTGGTCGGCCGCCTGCCGGAGCGGATCGCCGACGCGCACGCGCACATCTACCGGACCGCGCACCTGGATCCGGTCCCGGACTTCATCGAGCCCGGCCCGGCCGACAGCGGCATCGAGCAGTGGCGGGCACACGTCGGCACCATCGTCGGCGGCGCCGAGCGGCTGGACGGCGCGCTGATCCTGCCGTATCCCAACCGCTCGTCGGACACGGCGGAGGTCAACCGCTTCGTCCTGGAGGCCACCCGCGGTCACGACGGGATCCGCGCCGCGCTGCTGGCCACGCCGGAGTGCGACCCGGACGGGGTGGATGCCCTCGTGGAACCCCAGATCGGCGGCTTCAAGGTCTACTGGTGCTACGCCACCGGGCCCGGCGACCCGCAGCAGGCGGCGCCGTCGCGGTTCCTGCCCGAATGGGTGTGGCAGCAGGCGCACGAGCGCGGCTGGTTCATCACCCTGCACCTGATGCGCGATGCGGCGCTTGCCGATCCGGTCAACCAGCGGGAGGTGCGCGAGCACTGCGAGCGCTATCCCAACGCGCGCCTGGTCCTGGCGCACGCGGCGCGCGGTTTCTACGCGCCCAACACCGTCGCCGGCATCGGCTTCCTGAGCGGCCTGGAGAACGTCTGGTTCGACACCTCGGCCATCTGCGAGCCGGAGGCGCTGGTGGCCATCCTGCGCGAGTTCGGTCCGCGCCGGCTGCTGTTCGGCACCGACTACCCGATCTCCCATCAGCGCGGGCGCGCCATCAGCCTGGGAACCAACTTCGCCTGGGTGGTCACCGACCGGGTCGAGCGGTGGGACTTTCCCGACGACACGCCCGCGCAGGTCGGCATCGAGGGGATCCGTGCCGTGCTGACCGCCGCCGACCTGATGAACCTGGACGAGCGCGACCTCGTCGACATCTTCCACGACAACACCATGCGCCTGCTGGGCTTCCAGGAGGACGATCCCGAGCTGGGCCAGCGGCTGTTCACCCGCGCCAAGCAGTTCATCCCCGGCGGCACGCAGCTCCAGTCCAAGAACCCGGACAACCTGGCGCCGGGGGCATGGCCGCCGTACTTCCGGGAAGCGCGCGGCATCGACGTCTGGGACGAGTCCGGGCGGCGGTTCCGCGACGTCGGCCACCACGGCATCGGCGCGGCGGCGCTCGGCTACCGCGACCCCGACGTGACGCGCGCGGTCATGCGGCGCGTGGCGCTCGGCAGCTACTCGATGCTCAACTCGCGCGAGGAGATGGAGGTCGCCGAGCTGCTGTGCGGGCTCCATCCGTGGGCGGAGAAGGTGCGCTACGCGCGGTCGGGCGGCGAGATCTGCTCGATCGGCGCCCGCATCGCGCGCGCCACCACCGGCCGCTCGCTGCTGGCGATCTGCGGCTACCACGGCTGGCACGACTGGTACCTGGCCGCCAACGTCGGCGGCGACGACGCCCTGGAGGGACACCTGGCCACCGGGCTGGAGCCGGTCGGCGTGCCGCCGGAGCTGCGCGGCACCAACCTGACCTTCCACTACGGCGACGTCGAGGCCTTCGACCGGCTGATCGCCAACCACGGCGACCGGCTGGCCGGCGTGGTCATGGAGCCGTGCCGGAACCATCACCCGCCGCCCGGCTTCCTGGAGCACGTCCGCGCCGAGACCAGGCGCGTCGGCGCGCTGCTGGTCTTCGACGAGGTGTCGCTGGGCTGGCGGCTGGCGCGCGGCGGCGCCCACCTGCGCTACGGCGTGGAGCCGGACCTGGCGATCTTCGCCAAGTCGCTCGGCAACGGCCACCCGATGGCCGCCGTCATCGGCTCGGCCGCCGGCATGGAGGGCGCCTTCCGGTCGTTCATCTCCAGCACCTACTGGACCGAGGGAGTGGGCTTCGTGGCCGCCAAGGCGGTGCTCCAGAAGATGATGCGCATCGATCTGCCGGCCCACTGTGGGCACATCGGCCGCCGTTACCTGGCGGCGGTGCTGGGCGCCGCGGAGCGGTACGGCGTGCCCGTGGTCCGCGACGGCGATATCGACGAGCACCCGCACGTGCGCTTCGAGCACGAGCAGGCGCAGGAGCTGGCGACGCTCTACATCCGCCTGATGCTGCAGCGCGGCTTCCTGACCTCCGGCGGCATGTTCGTGTCGCTGCCGCACACGGAAGAGGTGATCGACGAGTACGCGGAGGCGATGGACCCGGTGTTCGCCGAGATCGCCGACGCGCTGCGCGCCGGCGACGTGAGCGAGCGGATCGAGGGGCTGGTCGCCCGTCCCGGCTTTGCCCGCCTCACCGATCCGACCAGGATCCGGCCCCGCGCCGAGGCGGCCGCCGCGCGAGCCTGATCGGTTCGGTCATCTCACGGGATCAAGTCGGGTCTTCGATGAGTTCTGCGGCACGGACCACGATGGTCGCGATGAGATCCAGGCGTCCGACCCGTCATTAATTCGCTGTACAGCAAATATCAGAGTCAAGTTGAATATCGATCCGATCTGCGGTAATTTGCTGTGCAGCGAAAATGAGCAAAGTGATGATGAGCAGACCTGTGACCACTTCCACCGAACGCCGGTTGGTGGAGCAGTTCTTGGAAGCTCTACGGGCTTTGCCCGGCGTGGACGCTGAGGTGGAGCCATACCGGCGGGACGGCCTCAGACCGGGCCTGCGGTTTGACGCCCAAGTCGGCCTCAAGGTGGCAGGCAAGCCTCTGACACTGCTGATCGAGGTGAGGAAGGCCCTGTATCCTCGTGACGTTCGTCAGATCCTGTGGCGGTTCAAGGAGTTCAGCGGCAGGTCTCCCAACGAACCTACGGCACCCGAGGTCGTGATCGTTTTGATCGCAGAGTCGATCTCCCCCGGGGCGCAGGAACTGCTGCGGGAAGAGTGGGTGGGCTACTACGACAGCGGCGGGAGCCTGTTCCTGCCGGCTCACGGCTTGTACCTCTATGTCGACAAGCCGATGACCAGGGCTCTCTCCAGGTCACTACGCTCCCTGTTCTCGCGACGCCGTGCGCATGTGCTTCACGCCCTGCTCACGCGGCCCGACGACTGGTTCGGAGTCATCGCGCTCGCCAAGCGGTCCGGGGTGTCGCCGGCAACCGCATCGCAGGTACTGACAGAGCTCGAACGGTACGATTGGGTGGTGTCCCGTGGCCGCGGCCCGAACAAGGAACGCCATCTCCGGGAACCAGCGGCGTTGCTGGATGCGTGGGCCAAGCAGCTCGCGGTGATGCCGGCTCCGGCGATGCGTCGCTATTTTGTACCCGCGACGCAGCCGGATGGCCTGACTCAGAGGCTGGACCGCATCTTCGCCGCTCACGGAGTCGAGTATGCGGTGACCGAGGTGGCGGCGGCGCAGTGCTACGCGCCTTTCCTATCGCGGGTCTCTCAGGTGCGATGCAGGTTGGTGTCCAGCCGGGCGGCCGACGAGGCCATCGATGAAGTGGGCGCGCTCAGAGTCACCGAGGGGACCAACCTCGTGGTCATCGAAGCTACGTCGCCGGGCGAACTGCTGTTTCGTCAGCAGGTGAACGGGATATGGCTGGCGAGTCCGATTCAGGTCTATCTCGACTTGGTCCACAGCGAGGGTCGGTCCAAGGAAATGGCCGAGCATCTCCGCCGAGAGAGGATCGGTTTCTGATGGAGAAGCCAGTGACTCTCGACGGTTACGACGATAGGCATACGGTCGACTGCGAGCGCGTGCTCGTGACACTGCTCCGAGGACTCGGTCCATGGAAAGACTCCGTTTACCTGGTCGGTGGTCTCACGCCGAGATACTTGGTGCGCGATCTTCCGCTCGGGGTCCGGGCGCATGCCGGTACGCTGGACGTGGACATCGTCGTCGATCTGGAGATGCTGGCGGATACCGACGCCTACCGTACGCTGGAGCAAAACCTGCGGAGGCTGAAGTTTCGGCGAGCCGTGAACGATCAGGGCCAGAAGGTTTCCTGGCGTTGGGAGACCCGCACGGAGCGCGGCGCCCTGATAGTGCTCGAACTGCTGGCTGACGCTCCTCATATTGCCGGCGGTAGGGTGCGCCCTCTACCGACTGACGGGAACATCTCGGCGCTCAACATCCCGCATTCGTCCATCGTCCATGATCTGTACCAGGTCATCGAGATCCGGGCCGAACTCCTCGACGGCAACGGAATTACGACCGAACGAGTGAAGCATGCGAATCTCGTGAGCTTTACGTGCTTGAAGGCGTTTGCCTTCGATCAACGTGCCGAACGCAAGGATGCGTACGATCTGATCTACTGCATCGAGCACGCGCCCGGTGACCAGGATGCTGTATCCGAATCCTTCCGCCAAGCTCTCGACAGCAACCACAGCGCCGTGATCCAAGAGGCGCTGAGAATCTTACGCCAACATTTCGCTCCGGACGACAGGACCGACGGATATCGTAAGGATGGTCCGGTTTCTGTAGCCAAGTTCGAGCTGGGAGAGGGGGACAATCCTGACCAGCTTGAGGCCCGTTTGCTGCGGCAGCGTCAGGCAACCGATGTAGTCGAGCAGTTCTTGGCCACGATCGATAGGAGAACTCGATGACGATTAAGGCGGTCTTCATCGGAGTCAGCAAGCACCAGCATGAAGAGATTCCAGACGCCGCCTTGAATACGGCCTTCCGGCGGGGGTGATTCCGCTGACCGAGATCCCTTTGCCGCTGAACCGTGGGAAGTACCTTGCACTCTATGCGGCAGGATGCGCTACCGCCGATGACGTGAAGTGCCAGGATTTCGAGCAGCTGACCGCGTGCGTCGGCGCGACTGTGGCGTCCTTGCTGAAACCTGCTGAGTCAACCCAACCGGGCATGGGAGGGGGCGCGTCTCTCTGATCCGGACCTCCAAGACTTACGGTCGGCTGGAGACGTGGTCCGGGGGATGGCGCCTCGTCTATGGTCTGAGCGTCACTTACAAGGTGAAGGTGGGACCGAGTCAGTCCGGCTCGACCCAGGCTCCCTGCCGTTCCTTGCTGCGAAGGCCGGCCAGCAGGATGCCGATCACGTTGCGGGTGATCTCGAACGGCAGCCGAGCCTTGCCGTCGAAGACGGAGCGGATGAACTGCTGGAGCATGCCGCGGTGGGCCGCGAACAGTCCGTCCAGCTCCTCGGAACGGGAGCCGCCCTCGCCGTACAGGTGCAGTTGCATCGTCGGCGCGGCGTTGCGGAGCTGGTGGATGGTCGCGATGGCGCCGCCGTCGAACTCGATCTCCGCCACATCGCCATTCCCGAACGAGGCGAGGCGGACGCGCAACGCGCGCGGGTCGTCGAGCACCGTACAGATCGCCTCCAGGACGTGCACGCCGTAGCTTACCCAGTCCTTGACGCCGACCGCGGCGACCAGGCGGACGGGGCCGAGCGAGGTCGCGGCCTCCTTGAGCACGCGCACCTCGGGGGCGTAGCGCATCGACGAGCAGGACATGATCAGGCGGCCGGCGCGCGCCTGATCGGAGAAATAGGCCAGATCGGACTCGGTGGCAGCCAGCGGCTTGTCGACCAGCACCGGCAGGCCCGCCTCCAGGAACGGCTGCGCCAGCGCGGCGTGACTCTCGGGATCGTCGCGGGCGATCAGCACGGCGTCGACCGCTTCCACCATGGTCCGCGGCTCGTGCGCGATGTGCGGCACCCGGCTGGCGGCGACGATCCGTTCGGAGATCACCCGGTCCTGCGTCCAGACGTGCGTGACGCGGGCACCGTCGATGCCGAGGGAGTCGCGGTTGGCGTCCAGGTAGGTCGCTATCCGCTTGTTGGCATAGAGCGGCATCACGTCGGCGTTGTAGCTGCCGTTGACGATCGCCGACCACGAGAAGGGGTGGGCGTTCTCGGGGCCCATGTAACCGACGACTCCCAGCCGGATCGTCGAACGCGGCGTCGTCGGCGCTCCCGGCGTGCCGGCGACCTGCCGGCTCACCGGGCCTTCGCGGATCTCGGGATCGAGCTCGGGCCGAGCGCGATCGCTCATGCCCGGTTGCCCGATCCCCAGGCCGACGTGATCGGCTGGCCCTCCGCGAAGCGGGTCGGCCGCAGCGCGCGCAGGTCGATGCGCGGCGTCCCGCCGGTGATCTGGGCCGCCAGCGACTCGCCGATCGGGGCGCCCAGCTTGAAGCCGTGCCCACTGCCGCCGAAGCAGGCGTAGTAGCCGGCAAGCTCGGGCTCCGCGCCCACCACGGGGTGCCAGTCGTCGGTGATCGTGTAGATCGACGCCCATCCCTTCACCAGCCGCGCGCCGCGCAGTTGCGGCAGCCTGAGAAACAGACCGGTCTCGATCCGTTCGCGCGTGCTGTCATCCAGGCCGGCGTCGTAGTCGTCGATGTCAAGCGGCTCAAGCTCCTTCGGGTAGTCGAGGCCGGCCAGCAGCCCGTCGTCGCCGTGCGGCCGGAAGTAGATGTGACAGATGGGGTCGGCCACGATCGGCAGCGCGCCGAAGCCGGCCGGCAGCTCCATCACCAGGTCGGACTCGCGGCTCCAGCGGATGGAGTAGCCCAGGCCCGAGGTCGCCCCGACCAGGCTGCCCCATGGCCCCGCGGCGTTGACCACCAGCGGCGTGTCGATGCGGCCCCGGTCGGTCTCCACGCCGGTGACGCGTCCGCCGGCCGTCGTGATACCGCGCGCGCCGACCCCTTCGTGCGCGCTCAGTCCGAAGCGCTCCGCCGCCTCGACCAGGGTACGCGTGGTGCGTACCGGGTCGGCGTAGCCGGCCCTGGGCTGGTGGCAGGCGATGGCGATCCCGTGGGTGGAGAGCTGCGGAGCGATCTCGGTCACGTCGTCGATCGATATCTCGCGCGTGCCGGTGCCGAACCGGTCCTCGTTGGCCAGCACCTGGCGGCCGATCTCCACGTGCTCGGGGCCGTACAGGATGAGCTGGCCGGTGCGCCGGAACCCGGTCGGGCCGCCCAGCTCTTCCCGGTCGTTCTCGAACATGTCCATGGCCCGCAGCGCCAGCTCCACGGTCACCTTGTTGGAGTAGGAGCAGCGCACGTTGGCCGCCGAGTGGCCGGTGGAGACCGCGGCGAGCGTCCGCCGCTCCAGCAGCACGACCGAGCCGATGCCGGCCCTGGCCAGGAAGTGGCCACAGGCAGCGCCCATGATGCCGCCGCCGATGATCACCGCGTCCGCCGTTCGTTGCATGTGCTTCATCACGGCAGGGTATTCACCAGGGCAGGGCGAGGGTAGGCCGCGCCGCGAAGCGCTCCAGGGTGAACGAGATGAGCGCGCCGGCGCCGGGATCCAGGTGCACGTCGACCGCCGACCCGCCGACCGGCAGCGTCGCGCCGCCGGTCTCGGCCTGCCCGAAACGATGCTCGCCGTAGGTTCCCGCCTGCACCACGATCGAGCATGACCGTCCGGGGTCCAGGTTGACCAGGGTGAGGTCCAGCGAGCCGTCGGTCATGCCTTCCACCAGGGCCGCTGCCTGTGGAGGCAGGCCGGGCCGGCGGGCGCCGCGATCGAAGTAGCGGACGCAGGCGTGCAGCGGCATGCCGGAGGCAAGGCCGTCGCCGAGCCCGCCGGCCATGAGCTCCACCAGCACCCGCGCCTGGGCGGGGTTGAGCGCGTTGGGGTTCTCGGACATGCGCGTGTCGGGCGTGGTGGGATCCTCGTCCATCTCGCGGAGCTGCCGGCGCACGCGCGCCAGCTCGTCCTGCAGCACCCGCACCGGGTAGCCGGGGTCATCGCCGGCCAGCGCCGGCAAATCCGAATCCTCCGGATTCGCGTTTGCCCCCACTCCCAGATAGCTCAGCCACGGAGTGCCGCCCAGGTCGCCCACGGGACGGCTCCAGTAGCGCAGCTCGCTCGCCGCGTGCTGGAACGGCTCGGGCGACCAGGCGTACCAGCCGTCGTCGCCGTGCATCTGCGGATAGACGGTCCTGCCGTCCTCGGTGCGGGCGAGGCCGTTGATCCGGTCGACCATGGTCCGCCACGGCTCCAGGTAGCCGCGGTCGCCGGTGAGCATCATCGCCATGGCGAAGCCGTGGATGCTGCGGCCCAGGTGGCGCGGGGTGTGGCGCACCACCGGGCCGCCGGTGAGCGTGTGGCTCCAGCCGTAGGTGCCGCCCCACCAGCGCCCGCCGGCCGCGGAGCCGATGACGCCGTCCAGCCCCACGTTGGAGGGGATGATGCCGTCGTTGGCGGCCATGCGCTCCACCCAGGCGTCCACGTACCCCAGGATCCAGTCGCGGTAGCGCTCCTCGCCCGAGAACAGGTAGGTCTGGAAGGCCATCGCGGTCGCCGACAGGTTGCACGGGTTGTCGCCGGCCACGTTGCGGTAGGTGGAGAAGTGCTCGAGGTAGTCCTCGTAGGTGCGGTGCCAGCGGTTGGGTCTGAAGCGGCCGGGCTCGAACGGCTCGCCCGCCCAGTCGGCCAGCTCCGCGCGCCGCGTCACCGGCCCCCGGCTGCCGTTCATCAGGCTGCGGATGACGCGGTGCTCGGGGTCGTAGTTGGGGGCCAGCGGGTCGTCGCCCAGGTAGAAGCCGGCGAAGCGCCGCATGCGCGCCTGCCACGCGGCGTCGACGGGGTCGCACAGCCCCTCCTGGAACAGCGGGTGGTAGCCCTCGCCGTTGTGCAGCCAG
The DNA here is from genome assembly GCA_964291595.2 of Spirochaetia bacterium. Classification (GTDB taxonomy): domain Bacteria; phylum Spirochaetota; class Spirochaetia; order SZUA-6; family Bin103; genus CATQHW01. The sequence continues at coordinate 1,477,211 of OZ219914.1, forward strand.
TCCATGCTGGTCGGGAACTCGCGGAAGTACATGCCGTCGCGCGCCAGCTCGGTGGAAGGCGAGCGCGCCTCCGTGTACTGGCGGATGTGCCCGTTGATGCCGGTGCGGTAGCGGTCCAGCAGCACCTGCGGCGCGCCCAGCGCATACAGGTCGGTCAGGCCGTCGACGTTCTCCGCCGCGTCGTCGGCGCCGTCCAGCGCCCCCCAGCGCGGCACGCACAGCAGGTAGCCGCGCGGGTCGAAGTAGCGATCGTAGAACTCCAGGTAGGCGTCCGTGATCGCGTCGAGCAGTTGCCGTTCGAGCAGCGCCCAGTGCGGCGCCGGCATCGGTTCGGTTATGCGGAGCGTGGTGCGGGCCATCGGTGCGTGCTTGTAGTCTGCCGGATTGCCGCGTGAGCGGCCAGCCGGCGGACTGCAAGCGAGGTGGGGATGGGCCGTCAGCCCGCGAAGAACTCGGCCAGGAACGGGGTGGCCGGATCGGCGGCGATCCGGTCGGCCGGGCCGTGCTGGACGATGCGGCCGTCCTCGATGGCGTAGACGTCGGCGTTCAGGGCCAGCACGTCGCGGGCGTCGTGGGAGACGACGATCGCCGGCTGCGCCCGCTTGGCCAGGTGATCGGCCAGATGGGCGCGCAGCGTCTGGCGCGCCTGCGCGTCCAGTGAGGAGAGGGGCTCGTCGAGCAGCAGCAGCAGCGGGTCGACCAGCAGCGCGCGCGTCAGGGCGACGCGTTGCCGTTCGCCGCCGGAGAGGGTCGCCGGGAGGCGTTCCAGGAGGTGGGCTGCGCCCATGCCGGCCAGCGACTCGGCGGCGGCGCGGCGGCGCTGGGCGCGGGGCAGGCGAGGCCGGGCGGCGTGCAGGGCGAATGCGACGTTGTCCGCCGCGTCCAGGTGCGGGAACAGCCCGAAGCCCTGCGGCACGTAGGCCACGCGGCGCTCCTCCGGGGACCGAAGGAGGGAGCGCCCGGAGTCGTAGAGCACCTCGCCGCCGACGCGGATCAGCCCCGAGTCGGGACGGTGGACGCCGGCGATCAGCCGCAGCAGGGTCGTCTTTCCGGCCCCGTTTGGGCCGATGAGGGCGACCGGGGCGGCGCCACCGTGCAGGTCGACGTCCATCTGGAAGGAACCCAGCCGGGCGGAGACCCGCACCTGCCAATCGGCGGCGCCTTCCGCGGCGGCTTCGGGCCGGCCGGGGCGGCGCTCCTGCCGGGGCATGGCCGACACGGCTGTAGCGGCGCGTTCCGGACGCGCCTGGTTGCGCCGCTGGGTCCGGATCTCCGGCATCAGGCGGAGGGCCAGCAGCAGCCCCAGTCCCAGCACCGCCAGCGCCAGCGACAGCGCCCGCGCCACGCGCACGTCGGATTCCAGCGCCGTGTAGATCGCCAGCGGCATGGTCTGCGTCACCCCCGGCAGGTTGCCGGCAAACAGGAGGGTGGCGCCGAACTCGCCCAGCGCGCGTGCCCACGCCAGCGACGCGCCGCCGATCAGGCCGGGCATGGCCAGCGGCAGCGTCACGCGCAGGAACGCGCCGGCCGGCCGCTGGCCGAGCGTGCGGGCGACGATCAGCAGGTCGGCGTCGACGCGCCGGAACGCCGCGGCCGCCGACTGGACGTAGAACGGCGCTGCCACCACGACTTGCGCCAGCACCACGGCGGCGGCCGAGAACGGCACCTGCAGACCGAGCGCCTGCAACACCGGGCCGAGCACGCCCGAGCGGCCGAAGGTGGCCAGCAGGCCGATGCCCACGACGGCGGGCGGGATCACGATCGGCAGGCGCATCAGCAGCTCGACCGCGCGCGTGGGGCCGGCGCGGGCGGCTGCAAGCCACCATGCCAGGGGCGTGCCGGCGGCCAGGACCACGACCAACGCGACGATGCTGGTGCGTGCGCTGAGCCACAGCGCCGGTGCGAACAGCGGATGGCGCAGGCCGGCGGCCAGATCGGCCGGCGAGGTCGCCAGGACCAGGGCCAGCACCGGCAGGACCAGCAGGCCCAGCATCGGCACCGCCAGCAGGAACGGCGCAGTCCCGGCGCCGACGTCGGACGCGGCTCGCGGTCGCATCAGGGAACCCGGAAGATCGTCAGTTCTCTCGCTCACCGCATGACGAAATCCGGGTGTAGGTGCCTCTTGTCCCTCTGTCTTCGACGTTCACCACGGGCTCATCCAGGAGTGGTTCCTCATGAAACAGCCCTCTCATCACGTCCTGGACACGCACGTGCCAGTCCTTCACTGTCGTTCTCCTGTCTCCCGTCTCGTCCAAGAGCGGCTCGACGGGGGTCCTGAAGACCTGGACGAATCCGTCAAGATCCCGGTAGTACGGAGAACCGGCGTAGACGAGGTACTTGTACTCACTGTTCTGAAAGATGAAATAGCGGTGTCCTTCGGTGCCTTCCGAGACAAGCTCACCGTTCGTCATCACCAAATCCGGCTCGTCGTTTCGGAATCGATCGACCCTCCAGGCGGCATATCTGAACGCGTTTCCAAGGTCGTCTATTCTGACGCGGTGCGTGCACGTCTCCCACTCCAGGACCGGATAGACATACTCGCGCAGGCTTGGATGCAACTGGCTTCGCTCCACATCGACGAGGCGCAGGCGCTTCTGGCTCGCGATCTCGGTCTCATGCCAAATCCTCGCAACATTGCCATCGGCATCGAACCATACGAGTGGGACTCCACCCTGCTCGGGTTCGTTCGCATCGCTGCGTACGATGGAGAGGGGATGCCATCCCTGTCGGCCGCAGTCGTATTGATCTGACGACGCGATCGTCCCGGTGAACTCCTCATCGATCATCTCGTCATAGAGCTGCACGAACTCCTGGGCTGTCTGAATGCTTGGAAGCGGGTGGTTTCTCGGGAGCGGAAACGAGACGATCTCCGCCAATCCGCGCTGGTCCCCGGCCGCGACGGTGCGGATGAATCTGTTCACGATGTAGGTGTCTTCCAACTCTCCGAGGTCCTTGTATGCGCAGTTCCTTTCGGAGCTGTCGCAATAGGCTCTGCAGGCAGTTACCTCCGCCGCCAGCGGGACGAGCCCGAACGACAGCGCAAGCAGCGCGGCCAAAAACAGGGTCATGCGCATCGATCTTTCCTCGGAGATGGAGAACCCGAGTCATGGCGGCCACCCGCCGCCGTCCCGTGATCTTCGCTGGCAGATTGTACCGGAGCCGATGTCGCAGGTCGACCGCGGGCGCGTCAGGGGGCCAGAAACCCATGAGCGTGCAGGATCGCCTGGCCCTCCGGGGAGAGCAGGAACGCGATCCATCGTTCGGCCGGCTCCACGCCGCCGCCGTTGGGGACGATGCCGATGACGTACTCGGCCCGTTCGTTGAAGGCGGCGGGGATCGGGATCGTGCGCACGCGAGTGGACGCCGCCGCGTCCGTGCGGTAGACGATTCCGGCGTCCGCCTCGCCCAGCTCGACCTTGGCCCGCACCAGCCGCACGTTGTTCTCCAGGGAGACCACGTGCGCCAGCACGGTCGCCTCGAACTCCGCGCCCAGGGCCGCCGCGGAGCGGCGCAGCGCCGCACGGGTGTAACGGCCCACCGGGACGCTCGCGGTGCCGATGACCAGCCGTTCGGCGGCGGTCAGGTCGCCGAAGGACTCGATCCCGGCCGGATTGTCCAGGGGAACGATCAGCGCCAGCTCGTTGACGGCGAAGGGCAGGACCCCGCGCAGCAGTCCCGCATCGCGCAGCGCCTGCGCGTGGTCCGGATCGGCCGACGCGAACAGGTCGGCGGGCGCGCCCTGCTCGATCTGCAGGCGCAGCACCTGGCTGCCGGTGAAGGTGAGCGCCGCGTCGACGCCGTCGTGGGCCGCCTCGAAGGCTCGCTCGATCTCCGTGAAGGCGTCGGTGAGCGAGGAGGCGGCGTACACGTGCAGCCGGAGCCGCTCGGGGTCGCCTCCGGCGGCGGCGGAGGAGGGCAGGATGACGCCGAACAGGGCGGCGGCCGCGACGACCAGGGACGATCGAGCGACGGAACCGCGCACGCACCGATCATCGCATGCCGATTGGGGCTACTATCACCTCAGGGTGTGGATGGACTGCGCGCGAGACGTGAGTCGTGCCGGCATCACGCGTTGAGTCGATGGATCTGAAGAAGGAGCTTCTCGGCCTGGTGAGAGCTTTCGGCCGAGCCGATGTGCCCTATGCCCTGTGCGGAGGCATGGCGGTCGTTCTCCATGGATATCCGCGGCTTACGCGAGATGTCGATCTGCTGATCCGCAGTCGGGACCTGGACGCGGCTCGCGCAGCCCTGGCGAGCGCCGGCTTCACCATTCCGGGAGGGCTGATTCCTTTTGATGCGGGGCTTTCCCATGAGCGGAACGTGTTTCGCGTGTCCAAAGCGGTAGGCGATGATCTCTTGACGGTAGACTTGCTGCTGTTGCCTGACTTTCTGGCGGAAGTGTGGAAGAGTCGTGAGACCTACGAGCTGGAGGGCGTGCTCGTAACGGTGGTTTCCGTCGACGGATTGATCACCATGAAGAGGATAGCTGGACGCCATCAGGATCTCAGCGACGTCGAACAGCTCGAGGGCGCGCCGTGAGCCGCGGGGAGCCGGCCAAGGCCAGGAGCCGCGGCGTGTCGCGGGACATGTCGCCCGAGGCCATTTCCCGGCGTTTCGGCATACTCGTGGATCTCGACCGCACGGCGCGGGCGCTCCGTGCTGCCAGGCCGCGCCCCGATCTGCCGCCGGACTCCACGAGGGCAGACGACGAGGTCACGGACCCCCACTATCGAACCGAGGAGAGCTCAATGAACGGCGACATCCCACTCGCATTCATGGCGAGATCCAGGCATCAGATCGATCACGCACGGGACAAGATCAACCACTGCCTCGATCAACTGACGACCGAGGACGTGTGGTGGACGCCGCGTGACGGCTGCAACCCGGTCGGCGTGATCATCCAGCACCTGATGGGCAATCTTGGACAGTGGGCGATCTCGGCGATGGGTGGCGAGCCTGACGTACGGGATCGACCCAGCGAATTCCACGTCGTAGAGCGAGTCCCCAAGGATGAACTCCAGGCCGAATTCAACGGCGTTCTCGATCGAGTGAGGGAAGTCTACTCTCGTATCAGCGTCTCCGATCTTCTTGCACCCAGGAGAATCCAGGGGTTCGACACCATGGCATTGGACGCGGTCTACGAAGCCGTGTGCCACCTCGCACTCCACACGGGGCAGGTTCTCTTTCTCACGCGATTGAGGCTGGGAGTCGCCTATGTCGAGTCGTGGAAGCCGGCGACCAAGGAGCAGGGACGTGAGTCGTAAGACCTTGTCCGACGCTCGCTACTCGAACGGGATGGAGATTCGCCCATACCGGGAATCCGACCAGGACGCGGTGGTGGCCCTGTGGAACGAGTGCGGGCTCGTCAGACCCTGGAACGATCCGGTGAAGGACATCCGCCGCAAGCTGCGTGTCCAAGAGACCTGTTTCTCGTCGGATCGATTGACGGCCGGCTGGTAGCGACGATGATGGTGGGGTACGAGGGCCATCGCGGTTGGGTCAATTACCTGGCGGTGGCGGCAGACTTCCGGAGACGGGGCTTCGGGCGCCTCCTGATGGACGAGGCAGAGGCGCGTTTGCGGGAGATGGGGTGTCCCAAGGTCAGTCTGCAGATCAGGCGATCGAACGCCGACGTCGTCGCGTTCTACCGGTCGATCGGCTACGCGGAGGACGATGTCGTGAGCATGGGCAAGCGTCTCATCGACGACTGAGCCGTCCCCGAGTCAAGCCAGCGGAGTGAGTACATGAAGTGGAGAGGAGTGCTGATCGCCGAGTCGTTGGCGGGCGATCTGGGCATCTGGGACCGTGTCGAAGTACGGGGATGGTCGAAGGGCCGGCTGGAGCGCGAAGGGTCGAGAGGCGAGTTCACGTTCTGCAACGTCGAAGTCTCGGACGCCGATGTCGACTCCCTGATGGAGCAGGTCGCAGAGCGGCTGGGATCGCCCGGGTGGTACTTCCACGTCGAAAAGGACCACGTGATCAAGGTCGCCTACCCGGGCAGGGTCATGGAGATGAGCGAGGACGAGCCCGAGAGCATCCGTGCGGCGCGGGAGTACGGCGTTTCGGTCGGCATACACCCGGAGCAACTGTGCTTCGAACGATTCATGGGCAATCCATTCGATCAGTGATGGCTGTACACCTGTCCCGATGTCGAATTGCCGGTCAGTCCATCGCCCTGCCGCGCAGGCTCGCCTCCGCTCCCGCGTCCCCGCAAGGATGACCGCCTTCGGTCGCGCGGCCGGCGAGAGAGGGTGCTCCTCTATCGAAAAGGCCTTGCTGCGGCCTGTATCGTGCGACGCAGGTCGTTGCTCAGGTCGCGCAAGTCGCGGCGCAGGCCGTGCAATGCAACGAACCAGACGGTGCCGAGGGTGAGAGTCTGCAGGACGACGGCAATCAGCACCGGGCTCACGCAGACGCACACCGCTCCTGCGCCTTCCATTCGCAGAATCCTACCGGTCGGCGGGCTCGGCGTCACTGCTGCACTTTCGAAGCGATGGCGAGCAAGGGCGTCCAAGTTGGTGGTGACGCCCGGCCTGCCGATGCTGGTATGCTGCACGCGTTCGCGTTGAGACCACACCTATGCCGGTATACGTCTATCGATGCAGGACCTGCGAGCGGCTGTTCGAGAAGCTGCTGTTCAGTTCGGACAGCCCGGAGGCCGCTCGGACTCCATGCCCGACCTGCGGCGCCGAGGCGCCGCGCGACTACTCCACCCACACCTTCGCCTCGCCGAACATCGGCACCACGGGCGAGCTGGCCGAGGACTCCGAGCCCTACAAGGCCATGCATTACCACGAGAAGCGCGGCGAGTGGGAGCAGGCGGCGAAGGCCGCCGAGGGTGTGAGCGACTTCGCCAAGCAGAAGTTCATCCAGAAGGCCGAGCAGGACTGATCCGCGGCCGGCGTGGCGCCCGTTCAGCCTGCGCCCGTGGTCTCGCCCCGGAGCATCGGCACAGGGGTGGCTGCGCCGTCGGCGAGCGCGCGTACGGGATCGCAACCGGCGTTCGCAACCGCTTCGGCGCCGAAGGCGAAGCCGGCCCAGGGCAGGAGTCCGAGGGGATCGTATCCGGCCCGGCGGGCGGCATCGTCGCCGTAGAGGCAGGCGAAGCAGGTAGCGAGCCGATCGGAGTCGAGGTGCGTGCCCATCACCTCGGCGGTGCGTGAAAGCGCGGCGGGATCCAGCCGATGCTCGGGTGTCCCGCCGAAGCGCGCCGCCAGCCCTTCCTGCAGGACGCGGTCGCGCAGCAGCCGCGGCTCGCCGTGCCTGCGCTGATAGGCGAGGCGATACGCCGCCTCCGCCGTGGCGGCCTCGATCCGTTCCGGTGCGTGCGCGTGGGGCGGATCGCCCGTCCAGAGCACACAGACGGCCCAGCCTCGCGTGCGGAGCGCCCGGCCCTGGAAGCGCACCTGCTCGTCCGACAGAAAGCGGTCGGTCCAGCCGCCGCCCGCGTCGTCGGCCACCACCAGCGCGACCCGCACCGCTCCTCCGAGCTCGTTCCGGAGCAGACGGTCCGCCACCCGCGCCAGCGCCTCGCGCGCCGTGTCCTCGGCACCGGCGCGATGAGCCGGTCGAGCATGGCCGCGACGTGTTCGGAGCCCATCGGGTTGAACAGCGGCAGCGGCAGCTTCAGGCCGCCGCGACCGTCGGTCATCGCGTCCAGGTAGGCGCGGAAGCGCCGCGGGCCGCGCGGAATGTCGTAGAGCCCGCGCTGGACCTCCAGCGCCGGGACCAGCGTGAGGAGCGGGTTCAGAGCTTCGTGGCGATGATGTCGCTCGCGCCGCCACGGGCGAAGCGCACGGCGTCGTCGACCATCTGCCGGTACGAGAACGGCGGGTCGTAGCCGAAGTCCCGGCGGGCCGCCGACAGGTCGTGCTCGTAGTGGGTGGGCGTGACCGGCAGATCGAAGGTCGAGCAGGGGGCGCCGAGCCGCTCGGCCAGGTAGGGGACGACGGTGTCCCAGGTGATCGGCCGGCCGGAGGCGAGCTGGTAGACCTTGCCGAAGGTGTTCGCGTTGCCGGTGGCGCGCTCGTAGGCGTGCACGATGTCGCGCACTTCCACCGTGTGCTTCTTCCACGGCCGTCCGTCGCGGTCGCGGGCGACGATCAGGTGGGGCTCGCCGGCGTAGGCGGCGCGCATGGCGGCGAGCACCTCTCGCGCGTCAGGATCGGAGCTCGCTTCGAGCTGATCGATGAAGGTCCGCAGGTGGAACTGCGGGAAGGTGACCATCTCGCCGGCGCCGAAGGCGAAGCCGTAGCGGAACACGGTGGCCGGCATGCCCTCGTCCCGGACGTAGCGGTCCACCAGGTGCTCGGTGAGGATCTTGCTGTACCCGTACCAGCCGGTGGTGTCCAGCGGCAAGGTGTCGATGCCGATCGGCTCCTCGATGCCGTCCTCCGGGTACTTGTGCATGGTCGCGTCGGTGCTGGAGACGATCACGTGCCGCAGCGCGGAGCCCAGGCCGGAGGCGGCCTGCAGCACGTTGAAGGTGCCCTTGACGTTGGTGTCGAAGTACTGCTCGGGCGTGAACGGGCCGCCGGCCTGAAAGGCGGCGCCCAGGTGCAGGATCACCTCCTGGCCGTCGGCCGCTGCGTTCACGTCCGCGGAGCGGGCCAGGTCGCCCTCGAAGATCTCCGCGCCGAGCTGCCGCAGCTTCGCGCTCTGGCGGTCCTGCGGCCAGACGAAGCCGCGCACGGCGTGCCCGCGGTCCAGGAAGTGGCGGGCGACGTTGGCGCCGATGCGGCCGGTGATGCCGGTGATCAGGATGTTCATGATCGGCCTTGGGTATGCCGTCCGACGATAGGCCGCGGGGCGCGGACCGTCCACCGCCGGCGGGCGCGCTCGCCATGCGCTTCGGCGCCGAAGTACGCTTCGGCTTCGAGGGCGCGGAGGAGGCTCGCATGGCAACAGAGGCAGACGGCGTGCTGATCATCGTCGGCGACGCCACGGAGACGGTGGACACGCTCTATCCGTTCCTGCGCGTGCAGGAGGAAGGGTTCCAGCCGGTGGTCGCCGGCCCGGAGCGGCGGCGCTACCAGATGGTGCTGCACGAGATCCCGCAGAGCGGCTGGGAGATCACCCGCGAATACGAGGGCTACACCATCCAGGCGGATGTCGCTTTCGCCGACGTGCAGCCCGAGGAGTACGTCGGGTTGTTCTTTTCCGGCGGCCGGGCGCCCGAGTACATCCGCTACGATCCCGACCTGGTGCGGATCACCCGCCACTTCTTCGCGCACGACAAGCCGGTGGCCTCGGTCTGCCACGGCGTGGAGATCCCGGCGTACGCCGGGGTGGTGAAGGGCAGGACGATGGCGTGCGTGCCCAAGTGCCGGTTCGACCTGGAGGTGTGCGGCGGGATCTACTCGGAGGAGCCGTGGGCGGTCGACGGCAACCTGGTGTCCGGCCGCACGTGGCACGACCACGGCCGCTACATGCAGCACTGGATGGCCCTGCTGCACGCCGAGCGCACGCGCATGGAGGAGGCGGCATGAGCAGTCCGATGAAGCTGGGATACGGCACCTACGCCATGCAGAAGCTGGACGTGTACGAGGCGCTGCCGCGGCTGCGCGCGATGGGCTACGAGTCGGTGGAGATCATGGGCGAGGAGGGCTGGTCGACGGCGCCGGACCTCATGGACCGGGAGGACCGCACGCGGCTCGCCGGCACGATCCGCGACCTGGGGTTCGACCTGTCGGCGGTGATGGCGCTGCTGCCGCTCGCCGAGGAGGGGCCCGGCCGGCCGGCGATGCTGGAGCGGTTCCGGGCCATCTGCGGTCTGGCGCGCGACCTGTGGCTGGACGACGGGCCGGCGGTGTTCAGCTCGCCGCCCGCGGGCTCGAGCCCGCCATGGGACGGAGGGCGGGAGCGGATCGCGGAGTGCCTGCTGGAGCTGGCCGACATCGCCCGCGAGCACGGCGTGATACTTGCGGCCGAGCCGCACGTCGGCGGCGCGCTGGACGCCCCGGAGAAGGCGGTGTGGCTGATGGAGCGGACCGACCATCCGGCGCTGCGCATCAACTTCGACATCAGCCACTTCCACGTGCAGGGGATGGATCTCCGCCGCAGCGTCGACCTGTGCCTGCCGCACGCCGTGCACATCCACGTCAAGGACGGCTACACCGACGATGACGGCAACGTGGTGTTCCAGCTTCCCGGCGAGGGGAGCCTGGACCTGGGCGAGTACTTCCGCCTGGTGGTCGCGCACCGCACGGACATCGCGGTGACCGCCGAGGTGAGCGCCATGATCTGGAAGCGTCCCGACTACGATCCCTGGGATGCGGCGGAACGCTGCCATGCCGCCCTTGCGGCAGCGAGGGACTCGGTCGCCTGACGTCCCATGACCCGGTGATACGTCCCATCGCGCAGGAGGACCTGGAGGACTGCGCGCGGCTGTTCCGCGAGGTGTTTGCCGAGCCACCGTACCGGGAGTCCTGGAGCGCCGCACAGGCGCTCGACTATCTCGAACGGTTCTGGCGGTTCGACCCCGAGCACTGCCTGCTGGCGCTCGACGGCAAGGAGGTGACCGGAGCGATGTTCGGCTACTGCTACCCGTGGCGGAACCGCGTCAACTACTACATCCAGGAGCTGTTCGTGCGGGCCGATCGGAGGCGGTCAGGGCGCGGTCGCGGACTCATCCGCCACCTGCTCGACTCGCTCGGAGGCACGCAGGCCTCCATCTCCCTGATCGCCAACAAGACGACGCCCGCGGCGCGGTTCTACGAAGAGCTGGGGCTGCGGCAGCACCAGCGCTACAAGTTCTACGCCGGCACGGTGCGTGCGGAGACGATCAGGCGGTAGCCGGGGGCTGGTACGCCTCCCAGAGCGCCCGGTAGTAGCGGAGGAGGCGCTCCCCGTCGGCGTTGCCTTGGATCTCGGCCAGGGTGTAGCCGGTGTAGCCGTCGCGCTGGAGCTTCGCGAACAGGTCGCGCCACGGGTAGTCGGTGTGCAGCTCGTTGATGTGCACGAGTCCGATCTTGTGGCGCAGCAGCCCGTAGGCTTCGTCGATGGAGCCGTTCACTGGCTCGCCCGGGTTCGAGTTCCAGCAGAGATAGGCGTTGTCGTGGTCGGCGTGATCGATGATGGTGCGCATGCGGCGCGGCTCCTGCGTCTCGCGGCCGTGCACCTCGACCCGGACCGCGACGCCCAGGTCGGCCGCCGCCTGCGCGCACTCGCGGACGGCCAGACCGATCTGTTCCAGGGTCTTCTCCTCGGGGACGCCCGCATCGGTCTGCAGGCCGTTGGGGCGCACCTTGATGCCGGGACAGCCCAGGTCGGCGGCGAGCCGCGCATAGGCGATGGTGCCGTCGATGTTCTCGCGCACGACCGCCGGATCGACGGCATGGTACTCGAACGCGCTGCCCAGGCCGGCGATCTCCACGCCGCCGTCGGCGAACCGCTGACGCACCTCCGCGCGCTCGGCCGCGCTCAGCTCCACCTCCACGCCGTGTGCGTGGGTGGTCCGCAGCTCGACGCCGGAGAATCCGGCCGCCGTGCACATGTCGATGAGCGTGGGAACGTCCCACTCGGCACCGATCTGGTACGTGACGAATCCAAGTTTCACGGCAACCCCTCCCCGCGGCCCGGTCGCGGTCCCGCACCGTAGCGGAGCAGACGCGCCGTGTCCACGCGCCAGGGCGCCGTCACGATACCGGCGAGGCGGGCCAGTCGAGCGCGCAGTGGCGAGCCGGCAGAAGCCGCGTCGGCTTCGCCTGCCAGGTACGGTGGCGGCCCGATCCGGGAGCGGGCCGCCGCATCGTCGCTCTCGGGCGCGCCGGCGACCGTGCGCAGCGGCACGACTCCGCCCCAGAACGGCAGCAGGTAGTCGGCCTTGCTGTCGGCGGGCGGTCCGGAGCGCGCCTTGGCCGACACCTCCTCCAGCGGGAACTCGATCACGGAGGTGATGGCCAGCTCCTCGGCGGTCGGCGGGCGCACATCGCCGGTGCGTCCCGGGATCAGGCTCTCGACCAGCGCGTCGAGGGCGCGGCGCTTGCCCGCGCCGTGGACCGCGTGTCCGCACGCATGGATGACGACGGAGCGGTAGTTCATGGACGAGTGGAACGCGGAGCGGGCCACGACCAGTCCGTCCAGATGAGTGACGGTGATGCACGCCGGCGCGCCGTTCTCGAGAGCCAGCAGCATGGTGCTGTGGCGGTTGCCGTGCACGTACACGCACTCGCCGATGCGCGCGATGGCCGTCGGCAGGACCCGTGGCGCGCCGCCGGCGACGAAGCCGACGTGGCACACGAGCGCCTCGTCGATGATCGCGTGCACGGTGTCGCGGTCGTACGCTGCGCGCTTCGGACTCCGGCGCACGCGGCTGCGCTCGGTGGGGGCGTAGATCGCATCTGAGTCGTTCACGGGCACCTCCTCGCATCCCTGCAGGACAGCTCTCCACAAGCAGGTGTCTGTCAGATACCATCGCTTTTGATACCAGGAAAAGATCCAATAATATCCATTTCATAGAACCATTTCGTTCCTATGAGAGACATCCACCAGTTGCCGCCGGAGGTCGCTCCCGACCGGGGTTCCGGGGAGCCGCTCTATCGTCAGATCTACCGGAACCTGCGGGCGGCCATCCTGTCGGGGCGGCTGGAGCCGGGCACGCGGCTCCCCTCGACCCGCGCGGCGGCGAGCGAGCTGGGGGTGGGAAGGAACACCGTGATTGCCGTCTTCGAGCAGCTCGCCGACGAGGGCTTCGTCTCCTCCCGGGTCGGCGCCGGCACCCGCGTCGCGGAGGTGGACGCCCAGGTGATCCGCCGCTCGCTGCAGAGCAATCGACAGGACGCCGGCGGGCGCTCGGATTCGTCAACCGTCGTCGGGCCTGGCGCTCTCTCCGAGCGGGGCCGGGTGCTGTCCGGCGTGCCGCGGGGATCGTTTGCCCACGGCGCGTTCCAGACCGGGCTGCCCGACATCGCGGCGTTCCCGCATCGCACGTGGGCGCGGATCGTGGCCCGCCACGCCCGTGCGCCGGAGGCGGAACGGCTCGGATACGGCGACGCCGCCGGCGACCCGCCGCTGCGCTCCGCGATCGCCGGCTACGTGGCGGCGGTGCGGGGCGTGGAGTGCTCCCCGGAACGGGTCATCGTCGTGACCGGCGCCCAGGCCGCCCTCGACCTCGCCGCGCGCCTGCTCCTCGATCCCGGGGACCGCGCCTGGCTGGAGGAGCCTGGGTACCTCGGTGTGCGGGCAGCGCTGGTCGCCGCGGGCGCCCGGATCCAGCCGGTACCGGTCGATGCGCAGGGCATGGACGTCGAGGCGGGGGAGGCGTGCTGTCCCGGTGCTCGACTGGCCTACGTCACGCCTTCGTGCCAGTACCCCATGGGGTCGACGCTGGTCCTGGAGCGACGCCTCCTGCTGCTCGACTGGGCGGAGCGCGCCGGCGCCTTCGTGATCGAGGACGACTACGACAGCGAGTACCGCTACCGCGGCCGGCCGATCGCCTCCGTGCAGGGGCTCGACCGCCACGGCCGGGTGGTCTACGTCGGCACCTTTGCCAAGACCATGCTGCCGGCGCTGCGGGTGGGCTACCTGATCGTCCCGGAAGGCTTGCAGGACGCCTTCGCCAACGCGGTCCGGAACACGGGGCAGACGGCGCCGCAGCCGGTGCAGGGCGCGCTCGCGGAGTTCATCGACTCCGGTCACTACGGCGCCCACGTCCGGCGGATGCGGAACCGCTACGCGCAGCGCCAGGCCCTGATGTTCAAGCTGGTGCGCGAGCATCTTTCCGGAACGATCGAGCTCGCGCCGACCGACTCGGGCATGCAGGTCGCCGGGTGGCTTGCCGATGGCGTGGACGACCGCGCCATCGCCGAGGCCGGCCGCCGCGCCGGCCTCGCCCTGCGGCCCCTATCCCCCTACTGGCTGGGACCGGGCGCGCGCCCGGGCCTGCACCTCGGGTACGCTGCCGTTCCGGAAGACGAGTTGGAACCGGCCGTGCAGCGCCTTGCGCGCGTTATCCGGGCGGAGACGTCATGATCTCGATCGAACCGATCACGCGGGAGAACGCGCTCGTGTTCAAGAACACACGAACTTGTGCGATCCAGGACACACCCGCCGCTTTCGGACCGACATACGCGCCGGGATTCTCGTTCACAGGCCGGACCGTGCCTTACCCGAACGACCCGGATCTCTGCGAGCACGAAATGGCCAGGCGGCTCTGATGGCGGCCGTTTCGTTCGCTCAGGCGCTTGAGGCCGGGGATCTGTCGGCGGTACGGAGCGCGCCGAAAGCCGACTACCACTGCCATTGCTACTACGGCACCCGTATCGAGAATGTCGAGCGCTGGCTCGGGCGCCCGCTGCCGCGACCAATCGTGCCGCTGCGAGGGCTGCACGGGATGCGGGACTACGCGGCGAGAGCCATTGATCCGTACGTGAACTCGCGGGCGGGTTTCGAGTTCACGGCGGATGCCGCGCTGGACGATGCGGCCGGAGACGGCGTTCGGCGGCTGGAGATGAGCTTCGACGTGCGCGGGGCCGGCCACTACGATGCGGGATTCGCCGGGTGGGCGTCGTTCATCGGAAACCTGGTGAAGCGTCATCGCCACCGCATCGATCTGCGACCGGAACTCGGGATCGCGCGCGGAAGCATCGGTGACGCGGAGATGGAGAGTCGCGCCCGCGAAGGCATCGACTCGGGACTGTTCAAGTCCATCGATCTGACCGGCGACGAAGCTGGGTGCTCACTCGACTCCGTGGTCCCGCTCTATGACCGCGCTCGATCGGCAGGGATGAAGCTGAAGGCACACATGGGCGAATTCGGAGGACCGGAACGGGTGAGGGAGGCCGCTGACCGACTCGGATTGTCGGAGATCCAGCACGGCATCGCGGCGGCAGAGTCGGCGGACGTCATGGGCTGGCTGGCCAGAAACCGGATTCGTTTGAACGTCTGCCCTTCGAGCAACGTCATGCTGGGCGCCGTGTCCAGCCTCGCATCACACCCGGTGCGCGTGCTCGTCGACCACGGGGTCGATGTCACCCTCAATACGGACGACCCCATGATCTTCGGCCAGAGCGTCTCGCAGGAGTACCTGAACCTGTATGACGCCCGCGTTTTCTCAGCCGACGAGCTTGACGCGATACGCGTAGCGTCCGTGAGATGACCTTCATCCTGATTCACAGCCCTCTGGTCGGACCGCTGTTCTGGAAGCCGACGGCGGCAGCGTTGACAGCGGCCGGCTGCGCTGCGATCACGCCGCGGATCACCAGCCCGGCGGATCGTGGCGGAAGCTATGTGCGGCTGCACGTCGACCAGATCGCGGACCAACTACCGGACGTGCCGGATCCGGACGTGTTCCTGGTTGCGCACAGTGGTGCCGGTGCCCTGCTACCGGCGCTGCGCGTGGACATGGCTCTCTCGCCAGATATGATCTTCGTGGACTGCGATCTGCCTGAACAGGGGAAGAGCCGTTTCGATCAGTTTCCTCCGGAGGCGTTCGCTGCGTTTCGAGGAGAGGCGAGATCCGGCATGCTGCCGGTTCTCTGGAGCGAGGCAGACCTGCAGTCCACCCTCGTGTGCGCGGACATCCGCAGGTGCTTCGTCGAGGAATTGCGGCCTACGCCGCTCCGCGTCTATGAAGAGCCGATACCGGTTGGGATCGGAGTCGAGGAGCGGGATCACGGCTACGTGCTTCTCACCGGGCAATACCAGGATTCGTTCGACATCGCCTCGGCGAGGGGATGGGTTACCGAGCGGTATGAGTCGAGTCATTTCCACCCGTTGAACGACCCGGCCCAGATGGCCGAGGTTCTCGCCTCTGTCGCGACACGATTCGGAGAACGGCGCCGCCGATGATCTCGAAGGGAAACGCATTGCATCGATCGGAGGCTGAGATTGCCGGATCTCCGCCGGGGGACATCGGGTCAGGCGAGTTCGACTTCCGCAGCCGCCGGCCGGAGCGCCCGCTCGGCCGCCTGGTCGAATCGCTCTGGTACGCGCGAGGCCGGATCGCCTACACCCGCGAGAAGATCGCGCCGACCGGATCCTCGGTGGCGGTATTCGTCCTGGGCGATCCGATCCTCCAGACGCCGAACGACGGCGACGGCCCGACGCTGCGAGCCGATCGCGGGTTTCTGATCGGACCTCACGACCGCCCGGCGATCAACGAGCCGACCGGGGAGACGTTCGCAGTCGGCATCGTGTCGACCCCCGTCGGCTGCGAGGCGCTGTTCGGGGTCCGTCCATCGACGATCCGCGGCCGCACCATCGACCTGGAATCAGCGTGGCCGGCGGCGGCTGACCTCAGGGCCGGTCTGCTCGCGTGCACGCGCCCGGAGGAGATGCTCGACTTCGTGGCGGACCATCTCGCGGCCAACCGGGGCGAGGTCGCGGGTCTCGATCGATGTGAGCGGGCGGTCGCGATGCTGGAATCCGACCCGAGGCGGCCGATCGCCGACATCGCCGTCGAGCTCGGCGTCTCCCATGGACATCTGGACCGCGAGCTCGGTCGAATCGTCGGGCTCGGCCCCCGCGCTCTGGCGCGGCTGCTGCGGATGCGGCGCCTGCTGGCCGGCATCGACGTGCGTGGAGAGGTCGACTGGTCGGACCGCGCCGCCCAACTCGGATGGTTCGACCAGGCGCACCTGATCCGGGACTTCAAGCGCCATACCGGCGTGCCTCCGTCGCGGTACCTCGCGGCCCAGCGCGCAGCCTTCAGCGCGGACGAGATCGACGATGCGGTGGGATTCGTCCCCGAACGGTGAGCCGGTGAAGTCCATACAATACGGGACTCGCCGGCGCGCGTACGGTGGGCGTGAAAGGAGGAACGGATGGCACCGACGTTTGCGGTCGCGGAGACGATCGAGAGACCGGCAGGGGAGGTGTGGGAGGCCCTCACCGACTGGAGCAACGCCCACCGGTGGATGCCCGGCGTCGACCGGATGGAGGCTCAGGGCGAGACCGCGGAGGGCACGGAGATCCGCTTCCATGCCCGGAACGCGGAGCGGACGTCGGTCATCGCCCGCTGCGACGCGGGGCGCTCGATCGTGCTGCGCTCGGTGCAGGGCGGTGTCACCGCCGACTACACGTACGAGCTGGAGCCGGCCGGCGACGCCGCGACCCGCGTGACGCTGGTCGTCGAGTGCCGTTTCCGCGGGCTGCTTCTCCTGGTGATGTCGCCGCTCATCCGGCGGGCGATCCGCAGCGCCGACGGCGTCCAGCTCGAGCGGCTCAAGAAGGTCGTGGAGGCCGGCTGACTCGTCAATGCCGTGAGCGTTGGCGGGAGGCAACGGAATCCGACTATTACCGGACCTGGTATCGAGAGTACGTGCCGATCCTCAAACGCTGGGACGAGCTCATGGTGTTCGAGCAGGAGTGGGACACGGAGGACGTGCTCGAGACAAAGTGATCATGGCGGCGTGATTTCCAGGTCTACAGGTTTTGCGGGCGATGACTCTGTTCAATTCACGATGTCTCGGCACTGCCGAGGCTCTCCGAGTTCTGCGGTTGACGAAAATGGTGTGGTTGCTTCCTTCTCGGAGTAGTTCGCAGCCGTTCTGTTCAATGTGACGAATGAGGTCTCGCCTCTTCATGCCTGCAAGTTGACAGGCTCCCGAATCACGTCTTGAGTGTCGTCAAGAGACTCTTGGGCCAAGATGCGGTTCGCCTCAAGCGTCATCTCGATCGCTTCCAGGATGTTATCGCGAGCTTCCTGCAAAGTTTTGCCTTGCGTATTGGCTCCCGGTAGTTCTTCCACGAACCCGATGTATCCTTCCGGTACTTTCAGATATACGGCCGTCAGTTTCATCACTCACCCCAATCTCACTCGGAGGTTGGACCAGACGTGCTGCGCCAACTCTAATCCACAGGTTACCATTTGTTTCTCATCGTCGCACCGTGGGGATTGAACTGCTCGAGCGGTCCAAGGAGGTCGTGGAGGCGGACTGACCGGCCGCGCCGGACGCTCAGGTGCCGGCCGGCGCGTTCGCGGATTCGTAGATCCGCACCCACTCCTCGGCCGACGGGCAGACCGATGCGGGGTCTTTCCGGCTGCGGGCGATGAACCCCGGCACCTGCTGGCGGCCGGTGGGATGGTCGGGATGCGAGTAGCGCAGGTCGAGGCTCCAGCGGATGTGGTCCGAGACGTTGGGTATCGAGCGGTGCATGGTCTTGTGCTGGGTCAAGAGCACGCCGCCGACGCGCACCGGGCAGAGGACGTGCTCGCCGTCGGGGAGCTGCTCGTCGACAACGCCCTTGAAGTTGCCTGCGGGTCCCATGCCGCGCTCGTGGCCGATCAGCGGCGCGCGGTGGCTGCCGGCGATGACCTCCATGCAGCCGTTCTCCCGCGTGGCGTCGACCAGCGGGATCCAGAGGTTGACCATGAAGGTCTCCGCGGCGTCTGGCTGCAGGTAGCCCAGGTCCTGGTGCCACGGCACGACCCCTTCGTCCTGGTGGGGCCGCTTGGCGCGGACGTTGAATTGTGGATGGGCCAGGATCTCCGGCCCGATCACGGACTCGACGATGTCGAGGAGGGAGGGGCAGGTGTAGATCCGGAACATCCCCGGCGTGCGCTGCTTGCCGCGGCCCAGATCCAGCAGGGGGATCGGGTCGTCGAGCTGCAGTGCAAGCGCGTGGAACCGGCGCTCGAACGGCTCGTCCGCGTGCGCGTCGGACAGCCGGCCGTCGGCCAGCGCGGCACGGGCGAAGGCGTCGACGTTTGCATCGAGCTCGGCGCAGAACGGCTGGAGCACCGCCGGGTCGACGGCGTCGTCGACGAGGAGGTAGCCCTCCTCGCGGAAGAAGGCGATCTGGTGCTGGGTCAGTCCGGACATGCGCGGTTCCTCCAGTCAGGCTGGTCCAGCTTACCCCGATTCGCCGCGCGCGGGGCAGTGAGCGTAGCGAACCTCACTCCAAGAGTGAACCTTTTGCCTTCGAACCGCGCCCTGTGAGATGAAGCCGGAACGGACCGATGGAACCTCGCACGGATCGCACCGACCAGACCGATCAGGATCTCGCCCGGAGCATCCGGAGCGGCGACAAGGACGCCTTCGTCGCGCTGGTCCGGCGCTACGAGCGGCCGCTGAGTGCGCTGGTCCGCGATCGCCTGGGATCGGGCGACGCCGTGGAGGACGTGCTGCAGGAGACGCTCATGCGGGCGTGGTCGGGGCTGCGGGTGCAGGAGCCGAAGAGCGTGCGCGCGTGGCTCTACCAGGTGGCTCGGAACCGCTGCAGCGACCACCTCCGTTCCAGGCAGCGGCGGGAGCGGATCGCCGGGCCGGAGGAGCTTGCGCTGACCGTGAACCGCATGGGGATGGCGGATGCGCGGCGACGCCGGTCGGCGGAGGCCGTGGTCGACGCCCTGGAGGCGGTGCCGGATCAGGAGCGGCGCGCGCTGCGTGCCTTCTACCTGGACGGAATGAGCATCGCCGAGATAGCCGCCCGCCATCGCTGTCCGCCGGGAACGGTCAAGCGCCGGCTGTCCCACGGTCGCGACCGCGTGCGCAGAGAACTGGGCATCACCAAGACGAGGAGAGGTATTGCGATGCGTGTCGACAACAGGAACCCCGCGAAGCTGCCGTTTCCCGAGCGTCGACCGGAGATCACGGTCTCCAGGAGCACGGGTCAGCCGTTCCCCATCGACCTTCGAGAACTGGCGTGGTGGTTCATCGTGCCGGAGCTCGGCGAACAAGCGCGCTGGGCGGAGTACGAGCAGACCCGCGACGGTTCGGCGCCGAAGCTGACCGAGGTCAACGCGATGGTGGCCCGACGTCCGGCCGTCGTCCACGGCCGGGAGTGCGTGGAGATCAAGGTCGACGAACAGGCGTACGGCGATCGGACCGGATTGGTCCAGATCAACCATTCTCGGGACGACGAGTATCGACGCGCCAGGGTCTGGGGCCGGCTGGACGATACGGAGGTGCGGTGGGTTGCCTACGAGTCCACCCGGAGGGGCGACGGCACGATGGAGCTGCAGACCTTCCTTGACGAGAGCTGGGAGCGCAACTTCGGCTCGCTTGACCGGCTGATCGAGGACAAGGACTACCTGACCGAGCGGCCCGACGGAACGCTCGAACGGGCTCCGGACACTCCCAGCATGTTCGCAAGCGGCCTGTTCGACGTCTGCATCGGCGAACGCGAGTTCGCGTGCATGCGCGTCTTCGAAATCGAAGCGGATGCGACCGAAGCCGACACGCTGGTCCTGGCCTACCTGAACCGCGAGGGCCGCACGGTCCTGTTCCGGAGATACAACGGCAACCGCTGGGGCAAGCTGGACCGGCTGCCCCATCGGACCGGTGGTACCGAGATGACCTGGGCAGAGGATCTGCCGCATGCTCACCGGCTGGTGATTGACGGCGTAACCTACGTACATCAGTGGGACTACCTGACCGAGACAGCCTGCGTACCCTAGCGGTCAGCGAATCGCACGGACGGCATGAACCAACGACTACGCAGCGTTGCCCAGGGTTTCGCGCTGGCGGTGCGCCAGGCTCCTGGCGCATTCACGCGACTGCTCCTGCTGAACGTGGTGGGGGGAGCGGCGCCCGCGGCCGTGCTGTTCACGCAGAAGGTGATCGTCGACGGGATCGCCGGCTCCACGGGCGATCGCGAGCTGATGTCGCTCCTGCGCACACCGTCCCTCCTCGCCGCGGCGATCGTGGCATTCCTGGTACTCGATCTGATCCTCGACTTCGTGGAGCAGTTCGTCGACTTCGAGGAGACCACGTTTCGCGACCGGATCCTGGCAGGAACGAAACGTCTCATCCTGGACCACCTGGGGAAGCTGCGAGGCATCCGCCCGTTCGAAACGCCGGCGTTCACCAGCCGCGTGAACCTGGCGGTGGCGAGCATCCCGAGCATCGATCACTTCGGGAACGCGCTGAACTACCTGATGGTCGGGCTGCTCGCGGTGGTGCCGGTGGCCGCGCTGACGGCCACGCTGGCCTGGTGGGTGCCGCTGCTGACCATCGCGGCGGTCGCTCCGTCCATGCACGCGCAGAACCGGATCGAGGACCGCTCATGGTCGCTCAAACAGGGGCAGGCGGAGACCGCAAAGCGGATGGACGCCCATGAACGGATGCTCACTGCTCCCGACTACGCCAAGGAGACGCGCCTGCTCGCCATCGGCGGGTTGCTGTTGGGGCGGTGGCAGACGATGTTCGACCGTGCGCTGCATGAGGTGCTTCGCGTTCGGGCGCAGGGCCGGCGCACGGTGCTGCTCTGGTCGCTGCTGTCGGCTGCCGGCGTTGGCGGAGCGTTCCTGTTCGTCGTGCATCAAGGGCTGCAAGGGACGCTGTCCGCGGGCGATCTGGCGCTCTACATCGGGTCGATCTTCTATCTGCGCCGCGGCCTGGAGCGACTCCTGCACTGCCTCGTCCAGATCCAGGCGGCGGGTCTGCGGGTCAGAGCCATCCAGGACGTGCTGGACATGGACGACGGCCTGCGCGACCGGCCGGCCGCCGTCCGAACGGAGTCGGCCGACGGCTTGGTGTTCGAGGACGTTACCTTCCGCTACGCCGGTGCGCAGCAAGACGCCGTGCGTGGCGTGAGCTTCAGTGTCCCGCACGGACGATCGGTCGCCCTGGTCGGCGCCAACGGATCCGGCAAGACCACCCTCGTCAAGCTGGCCTGCCGGCTGTACGACCCCGACGCCGGCATCGTGAGCTGGAATGGCCGGCCTCTGCTGGAACTGCCGGCCGAGCGGTGGCGCGCGAGCGTCTCCGCGCTTATGCAGGACCACTGCCGTTTTCCGGTGAGCGCCTTCGACAACGTGTGGTTCGGGAACACCGACGCTCGCGATGACGACCTCGGGGGCGTGCGTGCCGCGGCCCGGCAGAGCGGCATAGGCGAGCGCATTGAACGCCTGCCGGAGCGGTGGCAGACACCGCTGGCCAAGGAGCTCACCGGCGGCCAGGACCTGTCGGGAGGCGAGTGGCAGCGGCTGGCGCTGGCGCGAGCCTTCTACCGTTCGGAGGCCGCGCTCGTCGTGCTGGACGAGCCGACCTACGGGGTCGACCCGGCCGCCGAGGGCGACATCTGGGAGCGCGTTCGTGCCTGGATCTCGGGGCGCACGGCGCTGATCGTCAGCCACCGCCTGGGCCTCACCCGCTTCGTCGACGGCATCGTGGTGCTGGATGGGGGGCGCGTCGTGGAACGCGGCGACCACCTGTCGCTCATGGACGCCGGCGGCGTCTACGCCCGCATGTTCGAGACCCAGGCGCGCCCCTACCGCGACGCCGGGGACGATTCATGAACGAGCGACTGCAGAGCATCGCGCAGGGGTTGGCGATGGCCATGAGGCAGGCTCCCGGCGGGTTCACACGGCTGTTCCTGCTGAACGTGGTCGCGGGAGCGGCGCCGGCGGCCGTGCTGCTCATCCAGAAGCTGCTCATCGACGGCATCACCGGCTCCGACCGCGGCGTCGGTCTGACCGAGATCCTCCGCTCACCCAGTGCGCTCACCGCGGCCGTGGGGGCATTCCTGGCGCTCAACGTGGTGCTCGACGCCATGCAGCAGATCCTGTCGTTCGAGACCAGCACCTTCCGCGACAAGGTCGTCGGTGGGGCGAAGCGTGTGATCCTCAACGCGGTGCGGAAGCTGCGCGGCATCCGGCCGTTCGAGACCCCTGAGTTCGCACGCCGGCTGAACCTGGCGGTCGAGGCCGTTCCCAGCATCGACTACTTCGGCAAGCTGCTGAACGACGTGTTCATCGGGCTGCTCACCGTGGTGCCGCTGGTGGCTCTGACGGCCACGCTGGCCTGGTGGGTGCCGCTGCTCATGGTCTCCGCAATCGCTCCCTCGATGTACGTGCAGCAGCAGATCGCGGATCGGGAATGGTCGCTCACCCGAACGCAGGCGGAAGCGGCAAAGCGCATGCACTTTCACGAGCGGATGCTCGGCGGGTTGGAGTACGCGAAGGAGACGCGCCTGCTTGGCATCGGCGGCCTGCTGTTGGGGCGCTGGCAGGTGCTGTTCGACGGCGCGCAGCGCGAAGTCCTGCGCCTCCGGGCGCGGGGCCGCCGCACGGTGGTCCGCTGGTCCCTGTTGTCGGCCGTCGGCGTTGGCGGAGCGTTCCTGTTCGTCGTCGAGCAGGGCCTGGGCGGGACGCTGTCCGCCGGCGACCTGGCGCTCTACATCGGATCGGTATTCCAACTGCGGAACGGCCTGTTCATGTTGATCTCGTCGCTCGTCGAGATCCAGGCACAGGGGCTGCGGGTCAAAGCGATCCAGGACGTCCTGAACATGGACGACGGCCTGCGCGACCGGCCGGCCGCCGTCCGAACGGAGTCGGCCGACGGCCTGGTGTTCGAGGACGTGACCTTCCGCTACGCCGGCGGGCAGGAAGACGCCGTGCGTCGCGTGAGCTTCAGTGTCCCGCACGGACGATCGGTCGCCCTGGTCGGCGCCAACGGATCCGGCAAGACCACCCTCGTCAAGTTGGCCTGCCGCCTGTACGACCCCGACACCGGCTCCGTGACGTGGAATGGCAGGCCGCTGCCCGAGCTTCCCGTCGACGAATGGCGCGCGCACGTCGCCGCGCTCATGCAGGACCATTGCCGCTTCCCGGTGAGCGCCTTCGAAAACGTCTGGTTCGGAAACGCCGCCGCCCCCGGCGACGACCTGGGCGGCGTGCGTGCCGCGGCACAGCGGAGCGGAATCGGCGAGCGCATCGGCCGGCTGCCCGATCAGTGGCGGACGCCGCTGTCCAAGGAGCTCACCGGCGGGCAGGACCTGTCGGGAGGGGAGTGGCAGCGGCTGGCGCTGGCGCGCGCCTTCTACCGCCCGGAGGCGGCGTTGGTCGTGCTGGACGAGCCGACCTACGGGGTGGACCCGGCCGCGGAGGGGGAAATCTGGGAGCGCGTGCGGTCGTGGATCGCGGGGCGCACGGCGCTGGTCGTCAGCCACCGCCTGGGTCTGACCCGCTTCGTGGACGACATCGTGGTGATGGACCGGGGGCGCGTGGTGGAGCGCGGCGACCACGCGTCGCTCATGCAGGCTGACGGCATCTATGCGCGCATGTTCCGCACGCAGGCGCGGCCCTACCTGGATTGAGCCAGGATTGCGTCAGCGGATGGGACGATGAACCTCGCAGCACTCACCGGACCGAAGGCGTTCGGCAGGGCCTACCGGATCATGCTCGACAACGACCCGCATGCGCCGGCAAGCGCCGATCGGGCGACCATGGCGAGCATGATCCGGCTCTGTGATGAGAGCGCTCGCTACCTCTATGACGGTTACACGAGTCGGTCGATCGCTCATGTCGCGGGAACCCGTCCGGGGCTGGAGCGCTTCCTTGCCCAGGCTGGATCGCCTGCGGGCGACTCCGATCAGCGGGTCGCCGACATCGCGGAGCTGACGCGCAGCCTGGCTGACAGGAGCCCGGCCGGCGGATTGGCGGCGATGAGGTTCGGAGGCACGGAAGAACAGATCATCGAACGCGGCTCCGACTGGTGCGCCGACGTGGCCCGGGTCGGATGTGCGCTGTATCAGGTTGGCGGCTTTCCCTGCCGCATGGTGTTTCTGTTCGATCTGCAGGCCGCCTACAGTGGACACGTGATCGTGGAGGTCCATCGTTCCGGGACGTGGGGCGCGGTCGATCCGATCTCCGGCGTCGTCTATCGCACGGACGACGGTGCTCCCGCGACCACCTGGGAGCTCATGAACGATGCCGGCCTGGTGACGCGGCATGCGGGCCCCGAGGCGTGGTACACGAAACCGGAGCAGTTCACGGCAGCCGGGATCGCCACCTATCACGTACGGGATGCGGCGCGGTACGACTACCCGGTGACCGGCGTGAACGACTACACGCGCGCAGTCCTGTCCATGGCCGACCGCGGGTGGCCGGGCGGCCTTCGCTGGCTTCACGGCGAGCCTGACGGGGCGGGGTAGCGCCATGGTGCCGCTCGCCTGGTCGGAGGGGCAGATCGCCGTGCGGGCGGTCTCGGCGGCGCAGACGCCGGCTCTGCATGCGGCGTTCCGGGAGTGCGCCGATGCCGCCGCGCTCGACCCTTCGTTCGCCCCGGTGCCGGAGGGCGAGATCGCCGAGCTGGTGGCGCGCTCGGAAGCGGACGCGTCGCAGGAGCGCGGCTTCCGCATGCGGAGCATCCACGCCGGTCCGGCAGGCGAGCTGGCCGGCTACCTCCATCTCATGGAGGACGTGCCCGAAGCGGGGGACGCGTGGCTCTCGATCCTGGCGATCCGGCCGCGGTTCCGCCGGAGCGGCGTCGGCACGGCAGTCGTCGCAAGGCTCATGCGGGAGCTGGCGGCCGGAGGATTCCGGTTCGCCCTGGCGCGCGTCTACCTGGCCAATGTGCCGGCCTTGCGGTTCTGGATGGGGCAGGGCTTCACGGAGGTGGTCCCCCACCGCGGCGACTACGTCGGCTCCGACCTGCGGAAGCCCTGCATCGTCCTGCGGGCCACGCTCGGCGGGTAGCCGGTCGCGCGGCGGCCGGGTTGCGCCGCCTCACGCGGGCGGGCAGACTCCGTCGCCCTGCCGTGCACGATATCGAATCCACCTCGCCCATAGGCCGGCGCATCCACGTCGTCGGCAACAGCGCATCGGGGAAGTCCACGTTCGGCATGCGTCTGGCCGCGGCGCTTGACGCGCGGTTCGCTGGACGCGCTCAACTGGCAGCCGGGTTGGGTCTCGCTCCACGACATCGATCCCGGCGAGTTCGACCGGCGGATGCACGAGGCGACCGGCGGGGAGCGGTGGGTGGTCGCGGGCTCCTACATGAGCCACTCGCAACGGGCGTTCTGGGACCGCCTGGACGCCGTGATCTGGCTGGATCTGCCGATGCCGCTCCTCCTCCGGCGCGTGCTGCGGCGCACGTGGCGGCGCTGGCGGTCGCGCGAGCTGTTGTGGGGGACGAACTACGAGCGGTTCTGGCCGCAGTTCCTGGTCTGGAAGAAGCACGAGTCGCTGCTCGCATGGATCGTCACCCAGCACGCCCGCAAGCGGCGGGGAATGCTGACGTACCAGTCGGATCCGCGCTGGTCGCACATCCGCTTCGTGCGGCTGACCTCGGCCCACGAGGTGGAGGCGTTCGCCACCGCGGTGGAACGAGCCGTGGGCGCCGAGCCGAGCCCCGCGACTGCCCGGCGGGCGGAGCCCGACTCGGCGGGCAGCCCCGGCTGACGGTCGCTACGGCTCGACCGGCGGGAGGCGGTAGACCCGCCGTGCCGTGCCGCTGAACAGGGCGTCCTTGTCGGCTTCCGAGAAGTCTGCGGTCATGAGCTTGAAGGCGTCGTAGAGCACGCGGTAGGAGACCGACGCCTTCTCCACCGGGAAGTTGCTCTCGAACATGCAGCGCTCGGGGCCGAAGCAGTCGATGGCGTGCAGGTAGTACTCGCGCTGCGCTGAGGCGAACTCCTCCGCGGTGACCGGCTCCTCCCGCTCGTCCCAGCCGAAGCCGTTGTCGAACATGGCCATGCCGCCCAGCTTGGCGGTCATGTTCGGGCAGGCCGCGGCCGCCGCCATGCTCGCCTTCCACTCCGTGAAGACCTCCGCGCGCCGGCCGCGCCAGCGCCCGACGCCGAGCGGGGTGCCGAAGTGGTCGAGGATGATGAGCGTGTCCGGTGCGCTTCGCGCCAGGGCGATGAACTCGTCCATCTGGTAGTGGAAGTGCCAGCTCTCGTAGGTCAGCCCGCGCCGGCCGAGCAGCCGCACGCCGTCGCGGAACGTCTCCTCCGCCGCCAGCCCGGCGGGGGCCGGCCCGGGCGCGTTCTCCGTACCCGAGCGGTGCGTTCCATGCGCCAGGGAGTAGCGGAACCCGCGCAGGCGGCCGCCGGCCGCCTCGGCATGCGCGTCCAGCACTTCCTCCAGCCGCGGACCCAGCGTCAGGTCGGCGAAAGCGACGATACCGGCGATCTCCGGGCCGGGTCCATGCGCTGACGCGCGCGCCGACGCGTCCGCGATCGCCGCCACCCATTCCGTCTGGCCCACCGGCCGCAGGTGCTCGGGACCTCCGCTGCGGTAGTGGGTCCGGCACTCGACGAACATCGTCTGCACCACGTTGTGGCCGCAGCGCACGTCGGCGTAGAGGTCGTCCAGCAGGTAGGGGTCGCGCCCGTCGCCGCTCCACAGGTGGTGGTGCGGATCGACGATCGGGCGGCCGGGATCGAGCGCGTCAGTCATCAGTCTCTCCTGCGTCCGGCTCCAGTGGCCGGCCCGGCAGCGACCGGCGCCCGTGCGCGGCGTCCCAGCGGTCCTGCACGTCCTGCAGGATGCGCATGGTGGGGAGCACCGAACGGCCGGTCACCGCGGGCGGACGCCCCTCGGCCAGCGCGGTGACGAAGTCGACCGTGCAGCGCGAGCAGTTCTCCTGCTCGGTCTCGATGCGCCGGGTACCGGCGCCCGTGGTCAGGGTGTTCTCCAGGATCTGCAGGCGGTAGGAGTCGCGGTCGGTGACGATCATGGTGTCGTACAGCCGCTCGCGCGAGTAGTAGGAGCCGGAGCAGAGCAGGCTCTGGTCGGCCTCGGTCTCCACCAGCAGGACGACCTCCATCGGGATGCCCGTGCCCGGATCCGGGGCCGGCATGAAGCTCTGCACGGAGCGCACCGGCGAGCCCTCGACCGCCAGCATCCAGAGCCCCAGGTCGAGCAGGTGGGTGGTGTGATGCCACAGCAGGTTGTCGATCCAGCTCCGGTGGTAGCCGGTCGCGCCGACGTTCTTCAGGCGATGGATGAAGAAGCGGCCGTGGAAGTGGCGGATGTGCTCCCGGCCCGCGGCCAGCCGCTCGCGCAGCTCCGCTCGTTCCCTGCGAAAGCGCATCGGGTGGACGACGCCGAGCGGGAGCCCGCGGCGCTCGGCCTCCAGCACCACGCGCTCCGACTCGGGATAGCTCATCGCGATCGGGATCTCCACGAGGGTCGGCTTGCCGTGCGCCAAGCAGCGGAGCGCCGTCTGCGCGTGCAGCTCGCTCGGGTTGCCGACGATGACGGCGTCCACCGCCGGGTCGGCCAGCGCCTCGTCCAGGTCAACGGTCGAGCGACGGTAGCCATAGCGCGCCGCGAACTCCGCCGTCGGCTCCGGCCGGCGGCCCACCAGGAAGTACCGGGACTCCGCGGCCAGCGCCTCCGAGTGCCACACGCCCATCATCCCGTGGCCGATCATGCAGAGGTTCATCGCGCGACTCCTCCGGATTCAGGCGAGGCGGCCGCTCACGAGCGGCCGACGTCGCGTGACAGGGGCTCGGGGCGTGTCGGGCGGGTGGCGTAGCGCGCGTTCGGAGGTTCCAGGATCGCCATCTTGCGGTCGTCCATGTCCGGGTAGTGGCGGAAGTCGTCGGGATCGAAGTAGGCGCCGCTCCACGAGGTCCCGTGCGGGGAGAACTTGTAGAACAGCGTTCGGCGTTCGGCGTCGGCCGTCCACGGCAGCGTCCCGTGGGTGAGCGCCTCGGTGAACACGATCGCGTCTCCCGGCCGCGCCGGCACGCGCTGCACGCTGGGATGGATGCCCTTGCTCAGGTCCTGCCACTGCGCCGGCAGCGGGAGGTTGGCCTTGTGCGTGCCGGGAATGCAGCAGAAGCCGCCGCCGTTCACGTTCGTGTCGTGGAGCTCGAAGGCGACCGCGACCAGGCCGTTGAAGAAGCGGCCGTCATGGTAGCGGAAGAACTGGGAGCCGCCCGCGGTCTTCCAGCCGCCGTGCAGCATGCCGCCGGGGAAGCCCTGCCGCACGTGGGTGTGGACGTTGACGTGGTCGATGCGGAAGGTCGGCAGGGCCGCATCGCCGTCGACGGGGCGGTCGTGGTTGCCGATCAGCTCTTCCAGGATCGGGCTCAGTGCCGGCAGGTCCAGCAGGTCGCGCCACGCCCTGGACCAGTGGAGCGGCCCGGCCGGCCGACCGGCGGGCTCGAGCTGTTCGGACGGCACGCGCAGCGTGGCGCGCAGTTCGTCGATCTGATCGCCGGTGACGGCGCCCGGTACGATGAAATACCCGAACGAGTCGAACAGGTAGCGTTGTTCTTCGGTCATGGGGCCCTGCATCCTCATCCTGGCCTAATGAGTCGCCAGCTCGCGGACATGGGCGAGGTCCTTCCTGCTCACGGGGCGAAGCTGTGAGGGTAGCACCGTCGCCACGGCGACGGTATCACCGGTGAGCGTCATGAACTCGACTTCATAGGCTGTCCCGTCACGATGGACGTGAACGGCGGTGCCTACGTCTCCCGATTGCAGGCCCTCGTCCGGAATGTCCTGAGTCAGAACGATGCAGTCGTGTTCCCTGATCATTCGTCTGCCTCCAGTGGATGGGCCGTGATGAGGCGGGGGACGACGTGTCCCTCGTCTATCTGCCAGATGGTACGAACGTGCGCCCGCCGATTTTCGGGCCCGCGAAGTATACCATCGACTTCATAGCGCGGGCCGTAGCCCGTGTGCTTCACTCGCACCACTTCGTTGCGCTCAGCGTGTTCGCGTAACGCTGCGGCCAGCACCTTCCACGCGTCCTGACGAAACCCCAATCCTGCGAGATAGCGGGCCTTGCTCGCGCCGTATCGGTGATCGGCGTTGAGCAGGTAGCCGACGATCTTGTCCTGTTCGACCAGAGCCAAGTGGGCATGAGGAAGCTTCACGTCCGATTGGCGACCATGGATGAGTACGGGTCTCCGATCCGTCGAGTATAGTATCTCCCGGTTGACATGGTGCTACCGGTGAGCGTCGCGACCATCGGCTTCGGGTTCATGGTCCCCGCTCACTCCACCGTTTCGGACTTCGTTCACCGCCTATCGTCCCCTGGCGGAGGGACTCCGTGAAGAAGGTCTACGTCATCACCGACATGGAGGGGGTGGCGGGGATCAACGGCTGGCACGAGTGCCGGCCCGCGCCGGACGGCAGCGACGCCGACTTCGAGCGATCGCGCCGCCTGCTCAGCGACGAGGTGGCCGCCGCGGTGCTGGGGGCACGGGACGGCGGCGCCGGCGACGTGCTGGTGCTCGACGGCCACCGCAGCGGCGACAACTTCATCGCAGAGCGGCTGCCGGAAGGGGCGCGCTACGTGATGGGCCGGGGCCGCCCCAATCCGCTGGACGGCCTGGACGGGTCGTTCGACGGGGTGATCCTGCTCGGCTACCACTCCATGGCGGGCACGCCGGGCGGGCTGCTCGCCCACACGATGAGCTCCGGCACCTGGAAGCGCTTCAGCGTCAACGGCATCACCCTGGGCGAGATCGGCATGATGGCCCTGATCGCCGGCAGCCACGACGTGCCGGTGTGGCTGGTCACCGGCGGCCGGCTCGCCTGCGAGGAGGCCGCGGCGCTGTTGGGCACGGAGCTCCGCACGCTGGCGGTGAAGGACGACGTCGCGCAGGAGTCCTCGATCACGGTGGCGCCGGCGGAGGCGCGCCGCGTGATCCGCGAGGCCGTGGCCGAGGTGGTCGCCGGGCCGCCGCCGGTGCGGCCGTTCATGATCGATCCGCCCTGGACGGCCTCGCTGGAGCTGGTCACCCGCGAGGTTGCCGAAGCTCAGGCGATCCCGTCGAGCCTGCGGATCGACGACGTCACCTTCGCGGCGTCGATCGACTCCATCGACGCCCTGCTGCCGCGCTACTGGTCCACCGCGCGGCCGGCCGCGACGGAGTGAGCGGATGCCCGAACCGCTGAACGTCGCGATCATCGGCTACGGCTTCATGGGGCGCGCCCACTCCAACGCCTACCGGCAGGTCGGGCGCTTCTTCGACCTGCCGTTCGAGCCGGTGCTGAAGGTCGCGTCCGCGCGAACGCCTGCGGCGCTTGCTGCCTTCGCCGCGCGCTGGGGGTGGCAGGAGACCGACACCGACTGGCGCCGCGTGGTGGAGCGGCCGGACGTCGACCTGGTCGACATCTGCACGCCGAACAGCTCGCATCGCGAGATCGCGCTGGCGGCGCTGGCCGCCGGCAAGGTGGTGGCGTGCGAGAAACCGCTGGCCATGGACGCGGAGGAGGGGGCGGCGATGGTGGCGGCGGCCGAGGCCGCCGGGCGGCCGACCATGGTCTGGTTCAACTACCGGCGGGTGCCGGCGATGGCGCTGGCCCGGCAACTCGTGGACGAGGGGCGGATCGGCCGGCCCTATCACCTGCGCTCGCGCTGGCTGCAAGACTGGACCATCAGCCCCGACGTGCCGCAGGGCGGCGCGGCGCTCTGGCGGCTGGAGCGCGCCACCGCCGGCTCAGGCGTCACCGGCGACCTGCTGGCCCACTCGATCGACCAGGCCATGTGGCTGAACGGGCCGATCGACGCGGTCGCGGCGGTCACGGAGACGTTCGTCACGGAACGCGAGTTGCAGGACCGCCCCGGCGTGCGCCGGCCGGTGGAGATCGACGACGCCTCCGCGTTCCTGGCGCGCTTCGCCAACGGCTCGCTCGGCACCTTCGAGGCCACCCGCTACGCGCGCGGGCGCAAGAACGAGGACTACCTGGAGATCAACGGCGAGGCGGGATCGTTCGCCTTCAACTTCGAGAACCCGCACCTGCTGGAGTACTTCGACCACCGCGACGACGGCCACGTGCGCGGCTGGCGGACCATCCAGGTGTGGGACGGCGACCACCCCTACATGGCCAACTGGTGGGTGCCGGGCATGACCCTCGGCTTCGAGCACACCTTCATCCACCAGGTGGCCGACTTCCTGCGCGGCCTGGGGGACGGCACCACGCCGTGCCCGGACTTCGCCGCCGCGCAGCGGACGCAGGTGGTGTGCGACGCGGTGCTGCGCTCGGCGGCCGACCGCACCTGGATCGATATCGACTCGTAGCGCCCGCCCGCGCCCCACCTACCCGGACGCGTCCAGGTCGATGCCTTCCGCGGCGGCCACGCCTCGGATGTAGTCCGCCGCCGCGTCGTAGGCGATCTGGTCCTCCAGGTGCTCGAGCATCAGCGGCACCGTGTGCGGCAGGCCGTGCAGGCCGCGCAGGTAGGCGGCGTAGTCGATGCCGCCCAGGCCGGGCCGCGTCTCCTCCAGGACCACGGAGATGGCCGCGGTCATCGACCGACCCTCGCCGCGCGCCATGGCGACGTCCTTCGCGTGGGCGGAGACGATGCGGTCGCCGAACAGCTTCAGGCTCTCGGCCAGGATCGCGGCGTTGCCGAAGTAGGCGCGCGGGCAGTTCACCAGGTTGACCAGGTCCATGTGCGCGCCGAAGCGGTCCCGGTCCACGGCGTCGAGCAGGCGGCGGATGTTGGCCGGGGTGTCGTTGACGCTGAACGGGTAGATCTCGAACACCAGCGACGCGCGCCGCGGGCGCACCTCGTCGATGATCGCGCGCGCCACCTCGACCGCGGCGTCGAAGGCCTCGTCGCCGATGTTGCGCTCGTGCCAGATCTTGGCGTCCGCGGTGACCAGCGAGCCGATCAGGCTGATCGCGCAGCGCGCGCCCACCTCCTCGGCCACCGCCAGCCCCTCGGCCAGGCGCTGCCGCTCGGCCGCCGCCTCGCTCGGGTCGGGGTGCAGGGGGTTGTGCCACGCGCCCACCTCGGCGATCAGCACGTCCTGCGCCTCGAACGCGCGGCGGATGTCGCGCAGGCGCTCGGTATCGCCGATCGACACCGGCGGGCAGTAGGCGGCGCGGTAGCCCTTATCGCGGTGCAGGCGGGCGAAGGCGTCGAGGTCCTCGACGTGGATGGCGTGCGAGCGGCCGATGCCGCGGTCGGGGCCGGCGGGCTCGGAGCCCGGCGGGGCGAGCTTGCTTCCGAGGCGGATCATCGCGATCGAGGGTATCCTCCCGCTCCATGCCGTCCAAGCGGGTACGGGTCGGGTTCGTCGGGTGCGGGCGCCACGGCGGCGAGCGCATCTATCCGTCGCTGGAGCTCGCAGGGATCGAGCTGGTCGCCACCTGCGACCTGGAGCGCGAGCGCGCAGAGCGCTACGCCCGGCGATTCGGGGCGAAGTCCGTGTACACCGACTACCGGGCGATGTGCGAGGCGGAGGACCTGGAGGCGGTGCTGGTGGTCACCGGCCCGCAGGGTCACTTCGAGGTCGGGCGCGAGCTGGTCGCCATGGGCTACCCGGTGTGGATGGAGAAGCCGCCGGCGCCCACCGCCGGGCAGGCCGAGGAGCTGGCCGCGGCGGCGGCCGACGCCGGCCTGCACGCGCAGGTGGGCTTCAACTACCGCTACTCGGCCGGCGTGCGGCGGGCGCGCTCGCTCATCGACGGCGGGCAGTTCGCGCCGCCGCGGATGGTGTCGGTGCGCTGGTGGCTGGGCGGCGCCGAGGACGGCGACGAGTTCCTCCAGCACTACGTCGTGCACGCCGCCGACCTGTTGGCCTACCTCGCCGGCCGGCTGTCCCGGCCCCACGTGCGCAAGGCGGAGGCGGGCGGCCGCTTCTACTACGTGGCCACCTTCGACGGCGCGGGCCGTGGTGGCGCGCCGTGCATCGCCGTCCTGGAGGCGTCCAACCACATGCACATCCTGGGCCGCTGGTGCTGCATCGAGTGGCAGTCGGAGACCGGCATGCTGCGCTGCAGCGACTTCGAAGAGGTCACCCTGACGGCCGGCAAGAGCTACGAGGGCCGGGCGGAGATGCCTGCGCCGTCCACCGGCGGCAGCGCCCCGGGCCCCGAAGTGTCGACGGTCGCCCGCTGGGACCCGCTGAGCAGCCTGCCGACCGCCGCGACCTCGCAGTTCGAGCGCTGGGGCTACGCGCCCGAGCTGCGCCTGTTCGCCGCGATCGTGCGCGGCCAGGCGCCGCCCGAGTGCACGGTCGCCGACGCCGCGCGCTCCATGCGCCTGGGCCGCGAGATCCTGGCGATCGAGACCTGACACCGTAACGCCGATCGCAGGAACCACATGAACGAAACCGACAGACCAGGCGCGCCGGCCCCGCCGGTAGCCGAAGCGCGACCATCGTCCTACACCGCCCATGGCATAACGGTTGAGGATCCCTATCGCTGGCTCAAGGATGACAACTTCCCGACGGTCGATGACGCGGCCGTGCTCGCCTATCTGAAAGCGGAAAACGACTATTTCGAAGCGGTGATGGCGCCTCGCCGTGAGCTGATCGAGACGCTCTACGCGGAAATCAAGGCGCGCGAGCAACCAGATGACGCCGACGTGCCGATCAAGGACGGTCCGTTCTACTACCAGGCGCGTTTCGAGGCGGGCGGCCAGTACCGCATCTGGTCGCGTTGGCCAGCGCAGGACGCCGGCGCGGAGGACGGGCCGACCGGCGCGGCGCGCGTCATCCTCGACGAGCCGTCGCTGGCCGCCGGCGTCCCCTTTTTCCAGCTCGGCGCGCTTGCCGTATCGAACGACGCCCGGCTGCTGGCCTACAGCACCGACACGTCGGGCGCCGAGCGTTTCACGCTGCGCGTCAAGGACCTCGCCACGGGGGAGCTGCTCGGCGACCTCATCCACGACACCCAGGGCCGCATCATATGGGCCGCGGACGACTCGGTGCTCTTCTACACCGTCGTCGACGATCACGGGCGGGCGTTTCAGGTGCGCCGGCACGTCATCGGCGAGCCGGCAGCGTCCGACCGGGTTGCCTACGAGGAAGCGGACGCGCGCTTCTTCGTCGGTATTTCTGCGACCGCGTCCAAGGACTACGTGGTGATCCACTCAAGCGATCACGAGACCTCCGAGGTGTACCTGGTCCCGGCGGCCGAGCCGTTCCGGGAGCCGCGCGTCGTCTCGGCCCGCCGCACCGGACACGAGTACCACGTCGATCACCAGGGCGACCGGTTCGTCATCAAGACCAACGACACCCACAAGAATGCCCGGCTGGTCACCGCGCCTGATGACGATCCCTCCGAGTCCGGGTGGCAGACGCTCGTAGCCGGCTCGGACCAGCGCTACATCCGGCACTTCGCCGCCTTCGCGGACTTCATCGCCGTGCAGGAACGACTGGACGGACTGGATCAGATCCGTCTGATCGATCGGGCCGGAACGAGCTCCCACGTCGGGTTTCCGGAGTCCCCGTACAGCGTCGAGATCGGCGCCAACAAGGAGTTCGCGGCACGCGCCGTCCGCCTCAACTACACGTCGCTGGTCACGCCGAACACCGTGTTCGACTGCGACCTGGAAACCGGCGCGTTGCGGGAGCGCAAGGTGCAACGGATCCCCAGCGGATACGACCCGTCGTCGTACGTCACCGAGCGCGCGATGGCTCCGGCGCGAGACGGTGTCCGCGTTCCGGTCTCCATCGTGTACCGGAAGGGGACCCCGAGGAACAGAACCGCGCCGCTCTACCTGTACGGGTATGGCGCGTACGGCAACGCCGTGACGCCGTTCTTCGCGCCTTCACGCCTGTCGCTGCTGGACCGCGGCATGATCTACGCCATCGCGCACGTGCGCGGCGGCGACGAGCTGGGCCGTCACTGGTACGAGTCCGGCAAGCTCGACCGCCGCACCAACACGTTCAACGACTTCGTGGACGTCGCCCGACATCTCATCTCCGAGGGTCTCACCGCCCGCGGCCGGATCGCGATCTGCGGCCGCAGCGCCGGTGGCGAGCTGGTGGGCGCGGCCGTCAACCAGGCGCCCGGACTGTGGGGAGCGGCCGTCGCACACGTGCCCTTCGTGGATGTGCTGAACACCATGCTCGACACGTCGCTGGCGCTGACTCCGAACGAGTGGTCGGAGTGGGGGAATCCCATCGAGGACAAGGAAGCGTTCGAGCTCATACGCTCATACTCGCCCTACGATCAGCTCAAGGCTGGGCGCTATCCGGCCATGTTCGTGACCGGAAGCCTGCATGACTGGCGCGTGACCTACTGGGAACCGGCGAAGTACGTGGCGAAGCTGCGCACGCTCAAGGAGGACGATTCTCCGCTGGTGCTGAGGACCAACATGGGCGCCGGTCACAGCGGCGCCTCGGGGCGCTTCGACTCGCTGTACGAGGTAGCCCAGGAGTATGCCTTCGTGTTGTGGGCGCTGCGAACCTCCTATCACTCCCTCCAGGCGACGACCTTGTCTATGGCGTGACGGT
Source organism: Spirochaetia bacterium (assembly GCA_964291595.2). Lineage (GTDB taxonomy): Bacteria > Spirochaetota > Spirochaetia > SZUA-6 > Bin103 > CATQHW01. The sequence continues at coordinate 1,513,040 of OZ219914.1, forward strand.
GGCGGACTCCGCCGGGATGCTCGTCCTCCAACACGTATGACGTGGCTTGTTCGTCACGCCAATCCGCGTAGGTTCTGGCCAGCTCCCCCTCTTTGAACAGCCCGCGAACGAATGGTGCCAGGTCATCGGGAGGGGGGATCTCATCGGTGAACACCGCTACGATGTTGACGCCGCCGGGCCGGGTGTGTTCCTTCATCTGAGCGATCACTCGCGTCCACGCGTGCCGTTCGAGCAGGTGAAGGACCCCGTGAGAAATGACGACGTCGTAGCTGCGCGAGAACTCGAAGGTGTTCAGGTCCTCCACCCATGCGTTGACGTGCACTCCGTCAGCGGCAGCCATGCGGGTGAGCTTGTCGATCCCCGCCGCCGACACGTCGAAAGCATCCACCTGGAACCCGCGAGCGGCCAGGAATCGAGCATTGCGGCCCTCGCCGCAACCCGCGTCCAGTACCGACGCCCCCGCCGGAAGTCGCACTGCCAGAGAGATGATCTCGGAGCTGGGGCGGCCGAAAGCGTCGGCGCTGTCGTTGCGGTATGCCTGTTCCCAGAAGGGCTCGGCGTCGGCCTCCGGCGTACCGGTCACGGGGTCAGACGAGCCATACAGCCGTGCAGCTCGCGGTGCTCCCCCAGCAGGCTCTGTCCCAGATGCGCACCGCGCATCAGCTCCACAGGCGGTCACTGGAGCGATCGCGGTCCCACTCCGGGGTGGGCGCGAAGATGCCGGGCTCGTCGGGATCGACGCACTCGCGCAGCACCTCGTCGTTCAGGTCCGTGAAGCCCAGCCCGGGGCCCTCCGGGACGGCGATGTGCCCGTCCTGGATCAGGGGGACCGGCAGACCCTCGACCAGGCTGCTCCAGCGCTCCAGGTCGTCGACCGAGTGGTTCTCCAGGACCAGGAAGTTCTCCGTGGCGGCGGCGCAGTGCACGGCCGCCAGCGCCGCCACCGGCGTCATGGCCATGTGCAGGGCCATGGCGATGCCGCGCTCCTGGGCGGCGTCGCCGATCTTCTTGGTCTCCAGGATGCCGCCGGCGGTCGCCAGGTCGGGGTGGGCGACCGCGATGGCCCGCTCCCGGAACAGGTCGGCGAAGCCCTCCTTGAGGTAGATGTCCTCGCCCGTGCAGATCGGCGTCGCGACCGCCTCCGCCAGCCGCCGGTACTGGTCGGCGAACTGCCAGGGGAGCATGTCCTCGTACCAGGCCAGCGAGAAGCGGTCGAGCGCCCGCCCCAGGCGAATGCAGGACTCCAGGCCCAGGTGGCCGAAATGGTCGGCGGCCAGCGGGACCTCGTAGCCGACCTCCTCGCGCACCTCCGCCACGTACTCGCAGAGCAGGTCGATGCCGCGGTCGGTGATCTGCAGGCCGGTGAACGGGTGCATCACGCCGTGGGCGTCGAGCATCCCCGGCGGTGCGATCACGCAGTCGCTGCGGCCGGCGAGCAGGCCGATGCCGAGGTCCATCTTCAGGAAGCCGAAGCCCATCTCGATGCGCTGCTTCAGCCGGCGGCCCATCTCGCGGCCGCTCGGGGAGGGGGTGGTGTCGCAGTAGCAGAGGACGCGGTCGCGGAACCTGCCCCCGGCCAGGGCGTAGGCGGGCACGCCGTACGCCTTGCCCGCCAGGTCCATCAGCGCCATCTCCACGGCGCTGACGCCGCCGCCCTGCCGGCCGTGGTGGCCGAACTGCTTGACCTTGCGGAACAGCCGGTCGACGTCGCACGGGTTCTCGCCGAGCAGGCGTGACTTGAGCATCAGGGCGTAGGCCTCACTGGCGTTGTCCCGCACCTCCCCGTAGCCGCTGATCCCCTGGTTGGTGTCGATGCGGATCAGGTAGCTGTTGAACGGTGTCCCGGTGAGGCTGGTGACCCGCAGGTCGGTGATCGCCAGCGCCGACGGGCGCGAATACCGCTCGCTCACAGGGTGCGGTTCTCGGCGCTGTAGGTTGTGTTGCTGCCGATCTCCCAGACCCCTCGGAAGAGGGTGCGGCGCTTGGGAGGCATGCGCATGATGACCTCGTGATCGAGACCGAGCCGGTGCCACTGCGCCCAGACCGAGTTGTAGCAGTTGAACACCGCGCACCGCGGGTTGTCCGGATTGGTCCAGTCGTTGGCGGCGTGGACCAGGCTCTCGGTGAAGATGACTACCGAGCCGGCGGGACAACTGTAGCCGTCCATCATGGCGCTCATCTGTGCTTCCCACGGCGAGCCGCCGATGTTCGGCGTCGTCGGGTCGGGGCCGCCGTACGGGAAGTCGGCCTTGTGCGAACCGCTCAGGAACGTGGTGCCGCCTTGACCCTCCTTGACCTCCTCCAGCTCCCACACCACGCGCGTGAGGCCGGAGAAGATCTTGCCTCCCTGCACCTGATAGCGCATGGCGTTGGCTCGTTGCGGCGGGCGCACCACGTGCGGCAGGCCGTTGTCGCTCCGCTCGGACGTGCTCCAGCCCGGCGGCCGCACGGTGATGAACGATTGCTCGCACCGGAACCCGTACGCGTCGTCGCTCAGGAACGGATCGTCGGACAGGATGTCGTGCAGGATGTCGACGATGGCCGGGTGATCGAGGAGCTTCTGCAGCTCCCCCTCATAGCCCCTCCCGTCGTCGTCTCCCGGCCCCTCCGCGGCGTAGCATTCCGCCCTGGCGGCGTCGATCTCCTGCTGCGAGAGGACCGCCGGGAGCAACATCCAGCCGCGCAGGTCGAAGAAGAAGCGCTGTTCGTCGGTCATGGTCATGGTTGACGATACTCGCAGAACCGCACCGCGCGCCACTAACGCAGGACCCGGCGATCTCCGCTCAGGTGTCAGCCGAGGTTGTCGTGGCCTCCATGCAGCCCGGCGTCCCGCTGCTCCCGGTCGTCATTAGTGCGTCAGCGAGGCGCGGAGGAGAGACCGTCGCGCGAATGGCCGCCGTCGTCCGCCACCACCAACGTACAACCGGGTACCACATGCGCGCGGCCGGGTACCACCAGATCACTCCGAACACGCGCTGCTCCCCGAAATCCCTTCCGAAAGACGCCGTCGTGGCCATCTCGCGCCAAGCCTCGTACGAGTTGATCCAGTAGGATTCGAGAAACGCATCGGCCGCACGCTGTGCCTCGGCTACCTGCTCACTCGTCATCTTCCGCGCAAGATCGCGGAGTTCCTTCTGCGCGGCCTCCCAACCCGTCATGCTGGAGTCCTCGGAAGGCCAGCGGTTCGAGATGTCGAGCCACTTGTATGCCGCGACGTCGTCCTGGGGGACGCCGGTACCGTGCTGGTACATGCGGGCAAGCACGTAGAGGTGAAACAATAAGCGCCGGCCCGAGAAGAACTCGGTGCCGGCCACGTTCGTAGGGCGGTAGGTGCCCGGCTCGACCGCTCGCCGGTACCATTTGTCCGCTTCGACGGGATCCTGCTGGACGCCGCCTTCACCGTTGGCGTACATGTCGCCGAGTCTGGCTTGAGCCTTCCCATCTCCGTGTCGGGCAGCCAGTCGATACACCGTGCGGACTCGGTGTCGTCCTGCTCGACGCCGCAGCCGCCGGCATAGAGCATCGCCAAGCAGAGTTGCCCGTCTGCGTCGCCCTGTTCGGCGCCGAGCCGGCACCAGGTTGCGGCTTGGGTAAAGTCCTGCTCCAGGCTGTGGCCGTACGCGTATGCCGTGCCCAGCGTGCTCTGAGCCCGCGCAAACCCCTGTTCGGCCGACCGTCGGTACCATTTGAGCGTCTCGGAGTAGTCTGACTCGACGTCGCGCAAGCCGCTCGACAAGAAGAACCCCAGTTGGAACTGGGCCTGCGCATCCCCGCGCTCGGCGGCGCGGGTGAGCTCTTCCACACTGTCGGTCTCGTGCGCGAAGCCCGTGACGACGGCCACCGATGCCAGCAGTGCGACGGCAACGCGTCTCAGCGATTGGACCGGGAGTGCATCGGTCACGTCGGATATGATAGCAGCCCATGAGACGGCGGCGGCTCGGGAAGACCGGATGGGACGTGAGCGCGGTGTCGATGGGCTGCTGGGGTATCGGCGGCCAGTGGGGTGAGGTGAGCGAGCGGCAGGCGATCGGCACCGTGCACGCCGCCCTCGACGCCGGCGTCAACCTGTTCGACACGGCGGACTCCTACGGCCTGGGTCAGAGCGAGGTCCTGCTCGGCAAGGCCCTCGCCGACCGCCGCAGCGCCGGTTACGTGGCCACCAAGGTCGGAAACTGGGCCCGCCGCCAGGACGACCCGCCAGGGCTGAAGAGCATCTACAGCATCATCGGGTGTTGCCACGCCAGCCTCTACCGGCTGGGGATGGACACCATCGACCTGTACCAGTGTCACGTCGGCTCGCCCGAGCATCCCGAGATCTTCGTGGAGGCGTTCGAGCTCCTCAAGCAGCAGGGGAAGATCCGCCACTACGCGATCTCCACCAACGACCTGACCGCGCTCAAGGCCCTCGACGTGAACGGCCAATGCGCGGCCTGCCAGATCAACTACTCGATCCTCAGCCGCTCGGCCGAACGGGACATCCTTTCCCACTGCCGGGACCACGACATCGGCGTGCTGCTGCGCGGTCCGATCGCGCAGGGCTTGCTGACCGGCAAGTTCGACGAGACCACGCGGTTCGAGGATGACGTGCGCGCCTCCTGGAACCCCGGCGGTGCGGGGCGGCAGACGTTCCTGTCCAGGCTCGACATCGTGTCCCGGCTGCGCGGCGTTCTGCGGCCGGGACAGAGCATGCTGGACTTGGCCCTGCAGTTCGCGTTGGCCCATCCCGCGGTGACCTGTCCCATTCCGGGGATGAAGAGCCCCGAGCAGGCACGCGCCAACGCGGCGGCCGCGGACGGCGATCTCGACGCCGAGCAGCTCGATGCCATCGCCGCCATCTGCCCGCCGGAAGGGTAGGCGAGTGGGCGGTTCCATTTCGTTCCGACCTGCGCCGAATGTCAGATCACATCGCGTTGTCCGACTCGCGGGTCTGGATGCGAACGCGGTCGGACAGACCCAGGTCGGCGAGGGTCTGCCGCAGATCATCTTCCAGGTCCGGTGCGAGCGGTGTGCCGACCGTCACCGACAGATCGATCCCGAGGCTCAGGTCCTTCCCTGACCGCAGCTTGGGCAACAGTTTGCCGATTCGGTTCCACACCTCGGGCGGCACGGAGCCGGCGAGTTGCAGGACTGTGTCCGAAGAGTCAGGCGTCGGTTGAGGCCTCGGTCCCGGCTTCGGATCCGGTTCCGGCGCGGGACCCGTGCCCGGCGAAGTTCCGGGTCGAGGCGGAATTGGGTCCGGGGGACGTTCCTTGAGTGCTTCGGCCCTGGCTTTGGTGAGGAGGAACACGTCGGCGTCGAAGGAGACCTCGGCGGCGCGGAGCGGCTCCGCGTACCACAGCCGTTGGAACTCGCTGTCCTCCGTATGTCCCGACGCGAAGCCGAAGTCGCCGCGTGACACGAACGCCACGATCTGGTCTCGGTCCTGCCGGCCAGCCGCCGGAGCACCATGCCGGCATGCTCATTCAGCGCCCGCGTGAAGCAGGTCCGCGAGAAAGAACTGCTCCGGATCTCGATAGTCCTCGGGAGCGGTGCCGGCGACGCCCTGCTCCAGGGCAATCGCGAACTCGTCCGGGCTGAACGAGCGACCTTCTCGCACTTCCTTGCGCAGCGTGACGACCCGGTACCAGGGCTCCATCAGTCGTCACCTCCATACGATGGGGGATGCGAGATGCGGACGCGGCCACCACGGATCGTGACCACCGCCTTTGCTTCCAGCGCATCGCGGCGCCGATCGAGCAACTCGGCCATCAAGGCGATTCGCTGCTCCGCTGGCACGTCCGGGAGGCGCACCAATCCCGCATGGGGCGCGCTATGCACGTAGATCAACTCCCAAAGTCCGTATCGATCGTCACCAGGATTCTGCCGTCGGCAACGGCACGTTCCAGCAGCGCCCGATCTCCAGGGTCGTCTCCAAGGTCACGGGCATCGAGCACGTCATGGCCTTGACGACGCAGCCACGAGGAAACGAGTCGGCCGGAACAGCGGTCGATCAGGAACCTCACGAACTCGCAATCGAAACGGCGTCCAGTGAATCCCGGGCGATGACAGCATGCGCGTAAGCGGTGCAGGCGCGAATGTCATCGGGCTCCAGTTCAGGATAGTCATCCAAAATGGCATCCACCGTGACTCCCTGTGTCAGCAGGCTCAGGATGAGCTCCACCGAGATCCGCATATTGCGTATGATGGGCTTGCCGCCAAAGACATCGGGACGCGCGGTGATGCGCTTGAGCAGTTCCGTATTGGTGGCCATGTCTCACTCCTTGGTCGATGTTTCCTCAGTTGTCCGCCCTGCGCAATCGCATCTGCGAGGACTCGCTGGTAGTGGTCTCGCGCACACTTCCTGCCGCCGACATCGGGGAGGCTGCCGACGACGGTCTCGAACGACTGCGGGTCTGCGTACCAGCGTCCGACGTGAAGATCGGGACAGGCGACGACGCTCCGGTCACTCATCGACGAGTCCGCGCAGGATCAGTCTCTCGAAGAGGCCGTCTTCGGTCCGGCTCGGCACCGCCTCGGCGGTCTCGGTATCGCGAAACAGCGGTCCGCTGGTGTCGAACGGCTCGACGACCGTCCCCTGCGAGCCGAGGCGGACATTGAACAGGCCGATGTCGTCAGGCTTGGATGCCTGTCGCTTCAACCGCAGGATCGCATCGGCAAACAAGGGCGAATGGGTCGTGACGACAACCTGGCGGCGCTGTTCGGCAAGAGAGAACAGAAGCTGAGCGATCAGCTCGAGCCTCCGGGGGTGAACGCCGTTCTCCGGCTCCTCCAGCGCGAGCAGTGAGCCTGCGCCAGGCCGGGCAGGATGTCTGTGCGCTTGGCCAGGTCGAACGAGGTGATGATCTGTCGCTGCTCCAGCCACTGGTTGACACCGAACTGGTCGCGGATGTCGCCGCTCTTGAGCACGACGAATTTCTCGTCGAACTTCTCATTGAGCTCCCGTTGCCACTAGGAGGTAGCGGGGCAGGCGACGAGCGTCCGTTCGATGAGGCCGCGCAGCTTGAGCTCGCGGATCAGCAGGCCGGCCATGATGGTCTTGCCGGCGCCCGCGTCGTCGGCGAGCAGGAAGCGCACGCGCGGCAGCTTCAGGAGGTGCTCGTAGACGGCTTCGAGCTGGTGGGGCAGCGGGGCCACGCGCGAGATGGAGTGTCCGAAGTACGGCTCGAACTCGTAGGCGATGCCCAGCGAGTACGCCTGGAGGCCGAGGCTGAGCATCCTGCCGTCGCCGTCGTAGGAGAGCTGGGAGTCGGCGATGGTCAGGCTTGCGATGTCGCCAGCGGTGAGCGTGACTCGCCGGAAGCGTTCGGACTGCTGGCCGACCAGCCCGGCGATCCAGGTGCCCCGACCGTCCGAGCGGACCGTCTCCACCAGCATGGGCTCGCTGAACAGCGGGCCGGTCAGAATCTGTCCTTCGTGGATGGTTGCGGCGGCCACAGATCGCTTCGTTTTGCTCGGCTTACTCAGCGCCTCTCCCAGGCGCATGTGCCCACCGTCACCACCCGGTCTTCCGTCAGGTACGAGGTGTCGTAGGTACAGGTACCGGTCACGCCGGCGTACTTGCCGGTGCCTCCCATGAGTATCCAGCGGCCCTCGCCACCACCACCCGCCGCGATGTCGCCCGCGTTTCGGTGGGACAGGGTGTACCACCGGTCGCCGGATCCATCGGTCGTGGTGCACGGCGCTTCGAGGTTCACGCCCTCCGCGGTGCTCTTTGCGTAGAACACGCACGTGATGAGACTGTGCTCGCCTTGGGTGAACGGGTCGCCGCTGCTCGCGTGCGTGGTGACGGTTCCCTCCAGAGTGCCGGCGCTGATCGTGCCGTCGGCGTGTTCCAATGTGGCGTGGCTGCGCACGTAGCTTCGGATGACGCTGAAGGTGCCGCCTTCGTCGGCGGCCAGGGCCGGCGCCGTGCCGAGGAGTCCGAGCACGGTGGCCAGCGCGACGGCCATCACTCTGGTTGTGAACATACTGCTTCCCGTCGCGTCCATGACTTCCGGCGCAGGATGGTAGGGGTGGGAGGTGCGTGAGGGCCGGAGTGCCCGTCCTGGCGCACGGGTCGGCGACCTGCCCGGATCCTGCTTGCCGCGACGGCTCGATCTCGCGTAACATCCGCCGCTGACCATAGTTGTGCGGCACGTGCGGTGTTCGTGCAGCCGCTGGTTCAGGAGGCTCGTTCTACATTGGGAAAGAGATCAACCTCGACGTTGGCCGGAAGATATGGAGGATCATGTCGTGGTCGTGCTCGCGGTAGCGTTGGTCATAACAGCGTCCATTCTCGTCCACGTGCTGTTCTCCAAACACGTCAGCGACCTGACGATCGAGTTGCTCGCCGCGATCATCGCCGTCGTCCTGGTCGTGGCTTCGGTCGGAGTGACGATCCATTTTCAGGTTCGTTCGGAGACCGAACGCGAGTACCGGGTCGAGCTGTTTCGGCAGAAACTGGAGCTGTACAAGGACACCATCGCGTGTGTCACGAAAGCCGACGACGACGGCGTGATCCACGATCATGAGATCGAGGAGATGCGCAACTACGCACGGATGACGGCCCTCGTCGGCAATCGGGAGCTGGTGAGCTCACTCGCTGACTTCGTGTCCGTCGTCGAGCAGAGCCGCAGCATCACCCGCGAGGAAGAGCAAGGGTCCTTTCGGTCCGTGCTGCAGGAGATGCGCAACGACCTGGGCGTGGTGGAGGGAGACGTCCGCGAGGACGTCAAGCGCCTGATGAAGAGCTGAGCGGTGGGCCCGATCTGACTCGAAGCCGATCCTGCGCCCAGCGGACAACGGACTCCGCTGTCTCGATGACTACACGCCGGAGACGCGATTCTTCGCGATCGCCAAGCTGCTTCTCGCGCGGTTGAGCCACTCGCGTGGATCATCCGGCGAGCAGCGCTCAGGCGGCTTCATAGACGACTTTGCCTTCGTTCAATGCGGGCTTGATGATCAGGGCGTGGCTGTCCCGATAGCGCTGTACGTCGTCCGGCGTGACGACGATCACGTCGACGGCTGCATCCACACCGCGAAGACTGCGGTAGATGCTCGTGGCCAGACGGCGCCGGTGTGCGCCGTCCTTGACGATCAGGAGATCGACATCGCTGTGTCGATCAGTCTCTCCGCGCGCTGCGGAACCGAACAGGACGACTCTTTCCGGCTCCGCGACGGCTACAATGCGCCGGATGATCTCGTCCAACGTGTACTGATCGAGTTCCTTTGTGTCCGTATCCTGTGTCATCGACTCAGTGAGGCAGGTTCAGCATATCGGAGAGTCAGCGCAACGCGAACACGCCGCGTACGGTAACGCGGATCACGTCGGTGCCGACGCTGATCGGCGTATCGGCCGCCTCGGATTTCAGCATTGCGGCACCCGCGGAGAAGCTCTGGAATAGGCCGTAGTCCGGTGAGACCTCTTCGCTGATTTCGAGCAGCGGACCCAGTTCGCGGTTCGAGGCTTCCGCCAACTGCCGTGCCGTGCGGTGCAGCCGGTCCACCGCGTCGCGGCGCGCTGCCTGCCGATGCGGCTCCGGGTCGGCGTGGCTGAACGCGATGTGGGTGAATGCCAGCGCATCGCCGCCGGCGCGGGACGCCTCATCGATGACGGCTCCGAGGGTGTCCAGATCCCGATGCGTGACTGCCAGGGCGTGGATGACCCGGTAGCCATTCAGAACGCGTCTGCCGTCTTTGGTGTACTGGTAGTCGGGGTCGATGCTGAACCGGCTGGTGCGGATGTCGTCTTCCTCCATCCCGTGCCGTCCGAGCTCGTCGATGACCGCCTCGGTCAACCGGGCGGCCCGCTCACGCGCCGCGCCCGCCGATGGTTCGGTGACCTCGACGCTCATGCCGAGGACGGCGTACGGCTTCCGCGCTGCCTTCGGCCTGGACCCGCACGGTTGCCGAGTGCGTGATTGCGGTGGCCTGTGGGGCGGCGCTCCCTGCGCGGGAGTCGTGCTGCAGCCGGCAGTCGCCATCGGGCGATGAGGACCGCCACGACAGCGCCGAGTACGGCCGATGCGGTGCGACGCCCAAGCAGGATCGGAACAGTATTCACGGATCGTGCTTCACTGGGGCGTGAGTGACAGGCCCATCATCCCGTAGCGAGTCGGTCGCGTATTGGACCACGATGTTGATGTCGTCAATGGATAATTCGGGATAGGACTCGACGATCTCGCTTTGCGGCATGTCATGAGCAATCAGCCCCAGAATATGCGCGACGCTGAGGCGTGTGCCTTCCACGATCGGTTTGCCGCCAGGAATCTCGGGATTGGCCACGATCCGACACTCTGCGCCGCCTCTCCAACGTACAGCCATCAACTCAGGATACTCGAGGGAGCCTCGTCGGCAACACGGCAACGCGGCCGGCGGTGGACTCGAGTGTCACGCGTGAGATGCACCACACATTCGAGTAGGGCGATCGACGGGTACTCCCCTTTGCCGAACGGCCTTCATACCCGTTCGCGATCGCCAGTGGCAACAACTCATTCTGATGTAGGGCTTATGACTCCTCGGCGCCTCTCGGCGGCGGAAGCACGTCTGTGTCGACTCCCTTTTGCCGATCAAGCGAAACTGACGCGGACGCGCTCTCGAAGGGATTCCGCCGCGTCCGGTTCGAATGGCCGTTGGCGAAGCCGGATCCAGCCAGTCCTTGAACCTGCCAGGATTGTGATGATCGCAGGTTGCCGGTGGCGGATGTCCGTCGCGCGGGCGAGGCTGACGCCGTGATGAAGCTGGAGGACTCCACGGATTCACCGTCTCGGCTCCAGCGCCGCACAAGCCGGCAGACTACAGCGATGAGCCTCCATCGCGTGAAACTAGTAGGGCTGCTCGGCGTGCCCGGCTCGCTGCCGATCGAACCACCAATTCGCCGCACCAGGCAGCGGCGTGAGCGGAGTGCCACATAAAACGGCTTCGTATGCACGGTCTTCCGCTCCGGCGTCGATGCGACTAGATGAGCGTTCATGCCAATGTCGGTCGCCAGAGGACGAGAGGCCCTGGGCGCCGCCGGCAGGAAATCCATGGTGAGACCTCACTTGAACCTGCGAGCAGCTTCCCTCAGTTCGACTACCGCCCTCTGGTGTTGCCACGTCGGCCTGCGATCAAGCCGCTGCAGAAAGGTGGTCGCTGGAGCTAGATCAGTAACCGGCAGGTTTCCACTCGGGTCGATCACGGAGTCGATGTACTGCACGGAGTCGGCGAGTTGCCATGCGAAGGCATGGGCACGAGGCGTTACGACGACATCGTTGTGAATGCCTGCGTCTAAGAGGCGCACACTAATCGCATTCAGGACGGCGTGTACCGCATCTATCGTCGCCTTTACCTTCCTCAGGTCGGCCGTGGCGAGTGGCTTCGCACTGGGGTCAATTGCCAGCTTCAGATCTAAGTGACTGATGCGCCGGTTTCGCCAGTCGCGAGCAAACTTTGCGGCGTCGACCGCTTTGTCGACGAGGACGCCGACATCATCTCGCAAGTATGGGTCTTCACAGAGGTCCGGCAGCCTTGTGACCGTCAGGTTGTCCTTGCCCGAACTCTTCGGGGGATCCGTCAACCTGGTCAGGCGCAACATCAAGTCGCTCCAGGACAACTGTTGTACATCCCAGAATAACCCGCTGCCGATAGCATTCAAGAGCTTGACTCGGTCCGAGTCGCCGAAGAGCTCCCGAAACTCCTTGTATCTCACGAGGCATGAAACCCAGTCGTTGTACAAGCTGTGAAAGACCATGCTAAAGTTACGCCCGAGCTTGTCCGCGTCTTGAGGAAGGGACGACAGCCGCTGCAAGACGGCCTCATTCATCAGAAATCTCAGGAATCGATCGATGCGGTTTCTGGATCACTTCTCCGCGCTCCCAACGGACGAGAGGGTTCTTTCCTTCGCGTCCACCCAGCGGAATTGGATTGCTTGGTTGCCTGCGGCGATCTCGGCAATGGCGACCCACCTTCTTCAGTGGTCATCTTTGCCGAATTCCCTGTAAAGGACAGAACAAGGATGACCCTAGCATATGGGAATTGGGCTCCTTGGTCAAATTCAAGATGTCGAAGGACGGGAACAGAGGAGCCGCCGGGATGGCGACGATGGATGCGGGTGTTGGCCCTTGCTCCGGGCAGCGGCGAAGTACGGCCCCGGGGGCTTGCCGATCTCGTCTACTGTGCGGAAGCCAAGCGAGGCCGTGGGCGCCGTTCACCGTGACCGGCGCCCGCACTTTGCGGTAGAGGCCCGGGCGTCTCGGGAGGAACCACTTCAGGAGGTCATGGCCGGCAGCCGGCATTCGGCGTCACCGAAGACGATCAGTACCCCTTGGCCAGAGGTCGATGCCGGCCAGACCCTTGGCGTTGCTCAGCACCATGTCGTTTCGTCCTCGAAGGGTGCGGCGATCGGAGAAGAGCGCCTCGCGGCGCATCGCCGTCGACCACGTCGAGTGGTGCTCTTACCGGCGAAGACCTCGACTTCGCGTGCCAGCGGCATGCCGTCAAGGCAGGCGTTCATGATCCGCGCCCTCATAGCGTCGCTCCTCGTCGTGGGTCAGCAATTGGCACGGCTTCTGTCTGGGGACGGGGACGGCGCAGACCGACAGACAGGGCGGGAGGAGCGCGAGTGATCCAGACTGGGACCGTCGCACCTAGCGGAACCGTTTCGGTGCGCGTCCGACACGCGCAAGTCCACCGACGAAGGGCTCGACCACCACTTCAACAGCCTCGACGGCCCCACGGAGTTACGCGACCGAAATCTGACTCCCCCGGCATGACTCGAACATGCGACTTGGTGGTTAACAGCCACCCGCTCTACCAACTGAGCTACAGGGGATCGGGCTGGACGCGAACCGCCCAACGCCGTATCACATACCACTTCCGGGGCCGCCGGTCAAGGCGCGCTTCGTTGGACAGCCGCGAGGCGCGGGGGTAGGCTCCGGGCATGGCAACCGCGCTGTCCGACGATCAGATCCAGGGAGTCCTGCAGGGGCTGGCCGGCTGGAGCCGGGACGGCGACTCGCTGCAGCGGGAGTTCAAGTTCGGGAGCTTCCGCGAGGCGGTGTCGTTCATCGTCCGCATCGCCTTCGCGGCCGAGGCGGCGAATCACCATCCGGAGCTGTGGAACGTCTACAGCACGGTGCGCATCCGGCTGAACACCCACGACGCCGGCGGCCGGATCACGCAGAAGGACGTGGACTTGGCGGCGGAGATCAGCGCGATCTCGTGGGTCTCTTGACACCGGCCCGCCGCGTGCGGAGGGTTGCAACTCAGGGCGATTAGCTCAGATGGCTAGAGTACTAGCTTGACATGCTAGGGGTCACTGGTTCGAGTCCAGTATCGCCCATCCGATCTACCCGGACCGCGCGGCAAGGCGCTTCGCGAGGTCCTCGTTCCCGCCGGCTTCGGCCCAGCCGGCCGGCGTGCCGTCGTAGACGGCGTCCCGCAGGTTGAGGTCGGCGCCGCGCGCGAGCAGTTCCTCGACCAGCTCCGCGTTCCCTTCGAAGGCGGCTTGGTGCAGCGCCGTCGTCCCGTCGCTGCGCCTGCTGTCGACGTCCACGCCGGCGTCCAGGAGGGCGCGCATGATCGCGATGGCCCCGAAGGTGACGCTCTCCACCAGCGCTTGGCCGGCGACTTCCGCGGACGCGTCGACAGGCGCCTCGGTGCTCGCGGCATCGCCGGCTTGGAGGGCTGTGTAGAGCCTGACCAGCAGCGTGTACGCATCGTCCAACCGCGCGCCGCCGCGCGCCAGCACCGCGAGCATTGGCAGCGTCAGCTCGGCGTCCCGGGGCGGTGCGCTGCCGGCCAGCAGCCCGGCGGTGGTCTCGCCGGGGCCGCCCCGATAGGTGTAGCAGCTCGCGTCCGGATCGCTGCCGGCGCCGGTCAGCAGCTCGATCACCTCGACGGCGTTGGCCGGCGTCTTCTGGCGCTCGCCTTCCACGCCGTTGGCGGCCAGGTAGTGCAGCAGCGTGCAGCGGTGCGGCCGGGATGAGCGCGCGGTGGCCAGCTCCGGGTGCTCGCGCAGGAGCGCCCGCAGGGCATCCGCGTCTCCGCTGACGACGGCGTCCGCGGCGCGCTCGAACGTCGCGGCGAACACCGGGTCGTCGAAGCTCCGGGTGCTCCGGTGCGCCCCGGCGTCGCGCAGCACCGCGGCCACAGCGTCGCACGCCGGGCCGGCCTCGACCGCCAACGCGCAGTCGAGCGGGGTCTGGCCGGCGTAGTTCAACGCGCGTGGATCGGCGCCCGCGGCGAGCAGCGACCGGCACCCCGTCACGTCGCCGGCGACGGCGGTCAGGTGCAGCGCCGCCTGCCCGTCGTCATCGACGGCGCAGGCGTCGGCACCGCCGGCCAGCAGCAGCGCGACCGCCTGCGTATCGGCGGCGCGCGCGGCCCGGCAGACCCACAGGTGATCGGCCGGCCGCAGGGACACGGCGCCCGACGAGAGCATCCGGTCGGCCCGTGCGCGGTCATGGGCGAAGCAGGCGCCGACCCAGCGGTCGGCCTCCCGCACGTCGCTCTCCCGCGCCCCTCGTTGCCGCAGCAGCGCCGCCGCCGCGTCGCGGTTGAGGCAGACGGCGAGTGCCAGCGGCGTGCGCCCGTCCCGGTCGCGGGCACCCACTTCGGCGCCGTGGTCGAGCAGCGCCCGGATCACGGGCAGGCCGGCATCCAGGACCACCGCCTCGTGCAGGCAGGTGCCGCCGAGCTCCACCCGCCCATCGTCCAGTTGGGGTCGCCCCCGGCTTCCAGCAGGCGGCCGGTCAACTCCTCGTCGCCGTACTGCAGGCTCTGCGGCAGAGCGTGGCAGACGTGCCACTGCGGCGGGTCCGCGGCCAGCAGCGCTTCCAGGCTGTCGCGGTCGCGGAGGCGCACGGCCTCCCACATCGCGCAGCCCTCGTAGAGCGTGGGGCCGTCGGCGGCGTCGGCCCCCGCGGCCAGCAGCATGCGGACCAGCGGCGCGCTGCAGGCGCGGCCTGCCGCGGCGCCCAGGACGGTGCGGTAGCCGCGGACGGTCTCGGCCTCACGGGTCCCGGCGTTCGGATCGGCGCCCAGTTCCAGCAGCCTGCTCGCCAGGTCCAGGCGCGCGGCCGCTACCGCCGCATCGCCGGTGCGATAGCGAGAGCTGCACAGCAGGAGCAGGGGCGGCCAGCCGGTCGGGCCGAGCGCCGTGTTCACGCTCGCCGAGTTCAGCCGGTCCGCCGCTCGCGGGTCGGCCACCAACAGAGCGCACGCCGGTGAATCCCGCCGTACCTCGGGAGCCCGTTCCAGAATCTCGTCCACGCGCGCATCGTCGCCGTCCAGCGCGGCCCGGATCAGCGCATCCTCGGCGCCGGCCGGGTCGAGGGACCGGCTCACGACGTCAGGGTTCTCACGAAGTGGTTCATGAAGCGCCGGGCGTCCACGGCCACGCACACCTCGACGTTGGGCTCGGGGTCATCGGCTCGGGCCGGCACCGTCGCGCCGTTGAGCCGCTCGGACCTCGTCTCCACCTCGATCCGCATGGGCCGCGTCTCGCAGAAGGTGGGATCGAACACCATGCCGACGGCCAGCGGGTCGTGCAGCAGGGGCCGGGGCTCCGGATCGTCGCCGCCCCAGAGATGGATCAGCTCGAAGCACAGCCGGTTGATCGGGCGGTCCACCGCGCCGACGGCGCGCACCTGGTCGCAGCTCATGCGGCAGCGCTCGGTCACGTCCAGGCCGACCATCGTGATCGGCACGCCGGTCCCGAACACGATGCGCGCGGCTTCCGGGTCGCACAGCGCGTTCCACTCCGGTTGCGCGCGGTGCGTGCACCCGCCCATGAGGCAGATCCTGGCCTTGTCGGCCATGCGCGGCTCGAGCGCGAAGGCGCACGCGATGTTGGTCAGCGGTCCGATCGGCACCAGGGTGACGCCGCCGTCGCCGTTCATAACCGTGTCGACGATAAAGTCGACGGCGCGCCGGGCGGCGGGCCTGGTGGATGCCGGATAGCGCTCGATCGCCTGCATCTGGCGCGGCCGATGCGCGGCGATCGCCTCCCGGCCCTCGTCGACCGGGTCGAGCAGGGGCTTGCCCAGGCCGGCGTAGACCGCCACGTCGCTGCGTCCCAGCGCCTCCAGCACGCGGCAGGCAAGCTCGGCCCGGCGGACCGTGTCGCGGAACACGGTGGTGACGCCGAGCAGCTCGATCTTCCCGCACATGAGCGCATACGCCAACGCCAGCGCGTCGTCGATGTCGTCCCCGATGTCGGTGTCCAGGATGATCTTGTGCACTGCGAGCAGGTACAGTAGGCGCATCGATGGGGGAACCGGAAGTGGTGGGCTGCGCGCGATGAGCGCCGGCAGGCCGTTCCAAACAACCGTCATCGGCTCGATGCCCAAGCCGGCATGGCTGGTGGGCGAAGCGCCGCTGGAAGACGCCGCGCCGCGCCTGCACGGCAGTGGCGCCGGCTGGCGCCTGGCCGGCCGGCCCCTGCGCGACGCGCAGGACGACGCGGTGCGGCTGGCGGTCCACGACCAGATCCGCGCCGGCATCGACGTCATCAGCGACGGCGAGCAGCGCCGCTCCTCGTACCTCACCTACGTGACCGCCCGCCTGGCCGGCTTCGACTACACGACCCTGGCGCGCAAGTGGACCCGCAACCGCCGGCGGCTGGCCGAGGTGGGGCGGTGCGTGGGGCCGGTCCGCCGCACCGCGCCGATCCTGGCCGACGACCTGCGGTTCCTGCTGGCGGAGTCGGACCGGCCCGTGAAGGTCACGCTGCCCGGTCCGATGACCGTGGTCGACTCGACCCAGGACGAGCACTACGGGGACGAGGAGGCGATGGCGATGGCGGTGGCCGCGGCGCTCGACCAGGAGGCGCGCGAGCTGGACGGCATGGGCGCGGCGGTCATCCAGTTCGATGAGCCGGTGTTCAGCCGTTACCCGGAGAAGGTGCGCACGTGGGGAATCGCGGCGCTCGACCGCGCCGCCGCCGGCATCCGCCACGCGGCCAGCGCCGTTCACGTCTGCTACAGCTACCCCATGCCCGGCGTGCCGCGTCCGATCGTCGACAGCTATCCGGTGATCCTGGCCGAACTGGAGCGCAGCCGCGTCGCGCAGGTCGCGCTGGAGTTCGCCGCCGCCGGGCTCGACCCGGAGTTGCTGCGTCGCTGCCCGTCCAAGACGGTGTTGTACGGCTGCATCAGCAACGGCACGGATGAGGTCGAGAGCCCCGAGGAGGTGGCCGGGCGGTTGCTGGCCGCGGCCGCCCACCTGCCGGCCGAGCGGATCCAGGCGGCCCCGGACTGCGGACTGGTGCCGCTGTCGCCACCGGTCGCCCGCGCCAAGCTGCGCGCGCTCGCGGCCGGCGCCGCGCTGGCGCGCGAGCGGCTCAGGGGTTGAGTTCGGCGTCCGCGAGGCCGAGGAGGTCCGGCGACGGCACGATCGTGGACTTCACGGTGCGCATCTGCCGGGCGGCGTCGATCGCCCCGGCGATGCCCGGCTCCGTGAACGGGAACAGGGTCTGCATCGACAGCCACGGGTAGCGGTCGCGCGCCCGGTACAGCAGGTCGATGCCGGTGGCGATGTCGTCGGCCGTGAAGCCCCAGCTTCCCAGCACGTTCAGGTCCTTGGTGCAGATGCGGTGCCAGTTGGTGTCGATGGAGCCGGCGTCCGTGAACTGGCCCATCTCCACGTAGGTGCCGCCGTCGCGCAGCATCTCGATCCCCTCCGGGCCGGCCGAGGGGTGGCCGCTGCAGTCCAGGGCCAGGTCGGCCCCGAAGCCGCCGGCGATGCGCCGCACCGCCTCGATCCGTGCCGCGGGCGTCGCGTGGTCGTCCAGGCAGACGGTCGCTTCGGCGCCGAAGTCGCGGCAGAGCGCCAGGCGAGGGTGTTCCGGCGCCCCGACCACGATGACCCGGCCCGCGCCCAGCTCCTGCGCCGCCGCCGTGGCCAGCACGCCGATGGGTCCCGAGCCCTGCACGACCACGGTCGCGCCGGGCTCGAAGCCGCCGGCGCGCGCGGCGCGCTTCAGCGCCCGCACGCAGGAGGTCAGCGGCTCGGCCAGCGTCGCCAGGCGCAGCGGCATGTCGTCCGGCAGCGCGTACACCTTGGTGCCGGGCAGCTTTTCGAGGTCCACATAGACCTGCTCCGCCCACCCGCCCCACAGGTGCGGCGGCCGCTCGAAACCCAGGTAGCGGCCGTAGTAGACGGGCGTCAGGCACTTGTTGGCCGTCTCCGGGTAGTGGACGCAGTAGTAGCACCTCCCGCACGGCATCAGCGGCGGCAGCATCACCTTGGTACCGGCGGCCAGCGGCCTGCCCATGTGGTCCTCGATCAGATCCGGGCCGATGGCGCTCACCACGCCGGCCAGCTCGTGGCCGAGCGTGAACGGCCACGGCAGCGGCTTCGGCCAGTGGCCGGCCAGGATGTGCAGGTCGGTCCCGCACACGCCGCAGGCGGCGATGCGGATCAGCGCTGCCTTGCGCGGGACCGCGGGCACCGGCACCTCGCGGATGACCGGACCGCTGCCGGGTCCGGCGAAGGTCGCCACGCGGACACGCTCGCCCGCGGCCGGCCCGCTCACGCGCGCTCGACCTCGATCCAAAGCTCGTCGAGTCCGCGCAGGACCACGTTGTCGCGGTAGCGGGGCTCGGCCGCCAGGCGGATCGACGGGAACCGGTCGAGCAGGCTGGCGAAGGCGACGCGCGCCTCCAGCACGGCCAGCGCCGCGCCCAGGCAGTAGTGGATGCCGCGCCCGAAGGCCAGGTGGCTCTTCTCGCCGCGCCCGATGTCCAGGGTGTCCGGGTCGTCGAACACTTCCGGGTCGCGGTTGGCGGCGCCGATGATCGCCACCACCCGCTTGCCGGCGCGGATGGATCTGCCGCCGATCTCCACGTCCTCGCGCACGGTCCGGTCATCGAGCTGGACCGGGCTGTCGTAGCGCAGCAGCTCCTCGACGGCCGAGTCGAGCAGGCCCGGGTCCTCCCGGAGCCGGCGGAGCTCGCCGGGGTTCCGCAGCAGCGCCAGCATGCCGTTGCCGATCAGGTTGCGCGTGGTCTCGTTGCCCGCGACCAGGATCAGCAGCATCACGGCCAGCATCTCGTCGCGGGTCAGCCGGTCGCCCTCCTCCTCGGCGGCCAGCAGCGCGCTGACCAGGTCCTCGCGCGGCTGCCGGCGGCGTTCGTCGATGATGGTCTCGAAGTAGGCGTATGCCTCGTCCGCCGCCTGCTTGATCGCCCGGACCTGTTCGGCCGTGAGGATCGCGTTCACGCTCAGCGCCAGGACGTTCGACCACCCCTTGAACAGTTCCAGATCGCGCGGACGGACGCCGAGCATCTCGGCGATCACGGTGACCGGCAGCGGGTAGCCCAGCGCCGCCACCAGGTCGAACCGCTGCATGCCGTCGACGGCGTCGAGCCGCTCGTCGGTAATCTCTTGAATCCGGCCGTGGAGCCGCGCCACCGCCCGCGGCGTGAATGCCTTGGAGACCAGCAGCCGCAGCCGCGTGTGCGCCGGCGGGTCGAGCTCCAGCAGGCTCATCGAAATGGTCTCCACGAAGACGCGGTCGGCGTTCGCGAAGCGCGCGTGGTCGCGCAGCACCGCCTCCACGTCCCGGTAGCGCGTCAGCGCCCAGGCGTCGATCGTGCGCATGCGGTGCACGGGGTCCAGGGTCCGAAGCCGGCGGTAGGTCGGGTACGGGTCGGTCTTGACCTCTTCCGAGATGAAGTCGTAGGCGACGCCCGACTCCCGCCGTTCCCAGGCCAGCAGCCCGCGCAGGACGGTGGGCTTGATCAGGCTCTCCACCACCGCAGCCATCAGGTGCATGGCACCCTCTCCGCATGCTGGGGCCGCGGTCCGGCGCGGGCGGCCTCGTTTGACCCCGGGCTCGGGAGCGGAGTCATATGCATGCGCGAGGAGCGTACCAGATGAAGATCAGCGACGTTCAGGTGATTCCCTTCACCGTCCCGCGGCGGGTATTCCACAACGGGGAGCTGCGGCCGGAGACCGACACGGTCCAGACCGTCACCAGGGTGATCACCGATCAGGGAGCCGAGGGCTGCTACTTCGGCGGCGCCGGCCACGGCGACCAGGCCGGCCTGAATGCGGCCGACCGCGCGGTCCTCACCGGCCGCATCCGCGACCTCGTGGTGGGCGAGGATCCGTTCGACCGCGAGCGCTTCTGGCGCTGGATGTGGGTCGCCAACATCCCCGAGCACCTGCTCAGCGTGCTGGACAACGCGCTCTGGGACCTGCAGGGCCGGGCGCTCGGGGTGCCGGTCTGCAAGCTCGCCGGCGGCTGCCGGGACCGTGTCCTGGCCTACGCCAGCACCTACCCGAACGTGGGCCCGCCCGAGGTGTATGCCGAGCATGCCCTGGCCTGCAAACGGCAGGGGTACCGCCACTACAAGATCCATCCCTACTATTTCTGGGACCCCGCGACCGGCCGCGCCGATCCGGGGCGCCCGTCGCACGTCGAGCACGACGTGGCCTGTTGCCGGGCGGTCCGCGAAGCAGTGGGTCCGGAGATGGAACTGAGCTTCGATCCGTGGGGCACCTACCGCACCTACGAGGACGCGGTCTGGGTCGGACGGAGGCTGGAGGAGCTCGATTTCGTCTGGTACGAGCACCCCATGAACGAGTACCAGGTTTCCGCCTACCAGAAGCTGACGGCGGAGCTCTCGATCCCGATCCTGTCGCCGGAGATCGCCGCCGGCAGCCTTTACACGCGCGCCGAGTGGATACGGCGCGGCGCGTCGGACATGAGCCGCATCGACGTGCTGCGCGGCGGCGTGACCGGCTGCCTGAAGACCGCGGCGCTGTGCGAGGCGTTCGGCGTGCGCCTGGAGATCCACATGGCCGGCTTCGGCAACCTGCAGGTGCTCGGCGCCACCAGCGAGGACACCTGCCGCTACTACGAGCGCGGCCTGCTGGCGCCCGGTGTCGACTACGAGACCCCGGAGCCGTACCTGGAGGAGCTCTGCGACCCGCTCGACGCGGACGGCTACGTGCGCGTGCCGGAGCACCCGGGCATGGGCTACCGGATCGACTGGGACTACATCTCCGAGCACCGCATCGACGGCGACCGCGAGTCGTCGTGAGCGAGCGGGCGCCGGGCGGCGCTCCGCCGGGGCTGCCCGAGGGCAAGGTCGCCCCGGAGGTGCTGGCGCCGCTGCTCCCCGCCGCGGCCGGCCCCGGAGCCGGCGTGTTGATCGGCCCGGAGGTAGGCGAGGACGCCGCGGTGGTGACCGGCGCCGAGCGGCTGGTGCTGACCAGCGACCCGATCACGCTGGCCGGCGGCGAGGTGGGCCGCTATGCCGTGGCGGTCAACTGCAACGACCTGGTGGCGATGGGCGCCGACCCGCGGTACCTCACCACCAGCATCCTGGTGCCGCCGGGTACGGACGGCGCTGCCCTGGAGGCGCTGTTCGCCGAGCTGGCTGCCGCAGCGGCCGCCGCCGGCGTTGCCTGGGTGGGAGGACACACCGAGGTGACCGGCGCCGTGGTCAGGCCGGTAGTGGTCGGCGCCGCCGTGGGGGTGCTTGCCGGCGCGCCATGGTCGAGCGCGGGCGCGCAGGTCGGGGATGCCCTCGTGTTGACCAAGTGGGTGGCGCTGGAGGGCAGCACGCTGCTGGCGCGGGAGCGGCGGGACGCGCGCGCCGTCCTGGGGCCGGATCATGCGGAGGTGGCAGGCTGGCTCGACGATCCCGGGATCAGCGTCGTGGCAGAGGGCCGGGTGCTTCGCGAGTTCGCAATCCATGCCGCACACGACCCCACCGAAGGCGGCGTCGCCCAGGGGATTCACGAGCTGGCGAGTTGCTCGGGGGTGGCCATCGAGATCGAGGCCACGTCGCTTCCGGTCAAGCCGGCCACCCGGGCGCTGTGCGACGCGCTCGGCATCGACCACCTCGGCCTGTTGGCGTCGGGGGCGCTTCTGTTCACCGCCCCGCCGCCGGTGGCACGGCGCGCCGCGCAGGCGCTCCACGACGCCGGCATCCCCGCCGCGATGATCGGAGCCGTGCACGCCGGAAGCGGGGTCACCCTGCGCACTGGCGACCGCAGCACGCCTCTGCCATCCTTCCCGCAGGATGAGATCTCGAGGCTCGGAGCGCAGGCATGAGGGCGGACAGGCATGAGTAGTCCGTTTCGCGGCATCTTCCCGGTGGTGCTGACGCCGTACGCCGAGGACGGCTCGATCGACATGGCGACGCTGGCGCGGGAGGTGGACTTCAGCGTGGAGGCCGGCACGCACGGGCTGGTCTTTCCGGTGCTGGGCAGCGAGTTCCAGTACCTGTCGGACGCCGAGCGGCGCGCCGCGGTGGAGGTGGTGGTGCGGCAGTCCGGCGGCCGCGTGCCGGTGGTGGCGGGCGTCGCCGCCCCGGATCCGCGCGCCGCGGCCGAGCACGCCGCGCACGCGGCCGGGTGCGGGGCGGATGCCGTGATCGCGCTGCCGCCGTATCCCGGGCAGCCCGGCCGGGACGAGCTGCGGTCGTACTACCGCGCGATCGCGGAGGCGGCCGGCCGGCCGGTGTTCATCCAGCACACCCACGCCGGCATGGACGCCGCGTTCATCGAGGGGCTGCTCCGCGACATCCCGAACGTGGAATACGTCAAGGAGGAGAGCGATCCGAGCGCGCACCAGATCAGCGCGCTGCTCGCACGGTGCGGAGCGGTGAGCAGCGGGGTGTTCGGCGGCGCCCACGGCCGCTGGATGCTCTCCGAGTTGCGGCGCGGGGCGACCGGCTTCATGCCGGCCACGGAGCTGACCGACGTGCACGTGCAGATTTGGGACGCCTGGCACGCGGGGAACCGGGAGCGGGCGCGCGAGATGTTCAACCTGCTGCTGCCGCTGATCAACCTGCTGGGCCTGCTCGGGCTGCCCATGTGCAAGGAGGTGCTGGTGCGCCGGGGCGTGTTCGCTTCCACCGCGACGCGCGTGCCGGGAAGCGTCCAGCTCGACGACGAGGACCATCGCGAGCTCGACGCGATCCTGGCCGGCCTGCAGCCGCTCCTGCGCGTCTGAGCGATCAGTCGGCCCGCTCGCTTCCGTCCTCGCTGCCGTTCTCCGCTTCTTCGATTCGCTGCTTGAGAGCGCGCAGGGAGTCCCGGTCCACGCCGGTGGCCGACTCGATGACCGACCACTGCACCCCGGCCTGGACGAGCTTCTCGATAGTGCCCACACGGCCCCTCAGTTCGCCTTCCCGGCGTCCTTCCTTCCGCCCCTTCTCCAAGCCTTCGTTGATCAGTTCCTCGGCATAGGTCATCAACTCTCCTCCCGGTTCGGACACCGTCTGGCCCAGATCCTCTCCGAACGCAATGGCGGCGTCGCGGTCCTGCGTCGCCAACAGGTACCTCACGAACGCGCGGACGGCTTCCCGATCGCCGGTCCGCAGCAACTCCGCGAGCAGATGCGCTGCCCTCCGGAGCGCTTCCTGCCGGTAACGGAACGGCGCCATCATCATGAGCTGAGCGATGCGCCCATGCAACGTGCCGTGCACGTTGTCGGGCCCAACGAGCGACTGGTCGATCAGCAGGTGTGAGAACCGCGGCACCCATGGCCACTCGCGCACCGAGGCGGCGAACAGGTCGGCGAGCTCCCTGGAGTGCCTCCATCGGCCGCGGCCCTGGTAGAACACCAGCGGGATGATCGGTCGCAGTCCCCGCTCCCGCGGATGTATGCGGCGGTCCCGGTCCCAGATGCGACAGCAGTATTTCAGCAGCCGGAACGGCATCCAGCGATCAGGCTGCGACTGGTGCTCCAGCAGCACGTACAGCCAGGCGGGCGGGTCGCCGGCGGCGCGGTCGATCGCGAAGAGCAGATCGGACTCGCTGTCGCGCAACTGCTCGTCTACGAACGTGGCGTCCTGGAGAGTAAGCCGGGACCACTGCAGCTCGACGGCAAGAGGCTCGGGCAGGTAGGCGCGCAGGAGGCCGGCCGCCTCCGCGGGAGCGCCGAACACGGCGCGGAACAGCTTGTCGTGCGGCCGGTGCGTGTCGTGGGCCATCGACAGGGTAAGCGCACGATCCGGCGCTGACGCTTCGCCCCGGGGCCGGCGGCGGGACGGCGCGGGTCGTGGTATCGTGGCGGCGTGGTCGAGGTTCGCCAGCAGCCGGGCTCCTATCGCTACACCTACTCCGCGGACCACGAGGTGGTCGCGCGCGTGCAGCCGGGAGAGCAGGTGCGCATCCACTGCGTGGACTGCTTCGAGAACCGCCTGGTCGACGAGTCCCAGCACTACGCCGAGGTGTGCGAGTACCCGTACCTGAATCCGCAGACCGGGCCGGTCTACGTCGAGGGGGTGGAGGAGGGCGACACCCTGCTCGTCCACATCGACGACATCGAGATCACCCGCGACTGGGCGATGACCGGCCTGGTGCCGCGCTTCGGCCTGCTGACCGGCACCACGGCGACCGCCATGCTCACCGACGCCCTGCCGGAGGTGGTGCGCAAGGTGCCGATCCGTGACGGCCGCGTCTGGTTCGGGAAGCTGAGCCGGCCCCTGTCGCCGTTCATGGGCACCATCGGCACCGCCCCGAAGCTGGAGGCGATCAACGCGCTCACCCCGGCGAGCTACGGCGGCAACATGGACTGCCCGGAAACTTGCGCGGGCAACACCCTGCACCTGCCGGTGCGCAACGACGGCGGCCTGCTCTTCTGCGGCGACGGGCACGCCACCCAGGGCCATGGCGAGATCGGCGGCGTCGCCTGCGAGGTGCCGGTCAACCTGGTCTGCCGGTTCGAGGTCATCAAGGGGCAGCCGATCGACTGGCCGCGCGTCACCAACGACACGCACCTGATGGTGATCGGCAGCGCCCGCCCGCTGGAGGACGCCACCCGCATCGCCACCACCGAGCTGGTCAAGTGGGTGGCCGCCGACTACGGCATGGATTCCTCCGACGCCCTGATCTGGATCACGCAGGTGCTGGAGCTGCGGGTCGGCAACGTATGCGACCCCAACTACTCGGTGGTCGCCGCGGTTCCGCGCGACGCCCTGACCGCCTAAGCTGGCCTCCATGGCCGGACGCATTCAGGACAAGGTCGCGATCGTCACGGGAGCGGGCTCGGTCGGTCCCGGCATCGGCAACGGCCGCGCCACGGCGCTGGTGTTCGCGCGGGAAGGGGCGAAGGTGCTCCTGGTCGACCGCGACCTCGGCCCCGCCGAGGAGACCCGGCGGATGATCGCCGATGCCGGCGGCGAGTCGTCCACGTTCCAGGCGGACGTGAGCGACGCCGCGGCCTGCCACGCCATCGCCGACGCGTGCATGGAGCGTTACGGCCGCATCGACATCCTGCACAACAACGTCGGCATCGAGATCGCCGGCGGCCTGGCGGAGACGACCGAGGAGGCGTGGGACACCACCCTGGCGGTGAACCTCAAGAGCATGTTCCTTATGGCCAAGGCGGTCGTGCCGCACATGGAGCGGCAGGGCGCGGGCGCCATCGTCAACATTTCCTCGATCAACGCGATCCGCACCCTGCCGGCGCTGTCCCTGCCGTACGCCGTGTCCAAGGCGGGGGTGATCGCCTTCACGCGCGACGTCGCGGTCGAGTACGCCTCCAGGGGGATCCGCGTGAACGCCGTGCTGCCCGGCATGATGGCCACGCCGTTCGTGGTGGCGGCGCTTACCGACGCGTACGGCGGCGACGTGGAGGCGATGATGGAGCGCCGCGACAGCCTCTGCCCGACCGGCAAGCAGGGGGAGGGCTGGGACGTGGCGCACCTGTCGCTGTTCCTGGCCTCGGATGAAGCGCGCTACATCACCGGCGAGTCGGTGGTCGTCGACGGCGCGCAGACCTGCCGCCTCTGACGAGCGTGCCTGACTCTGGCGTGCCTGACTCTGGCGTGGCCGACTCGTACCGGGCCGGCATCGCGTTCATCGAAGGCCGCTACACGCCGATCGCGGAAGCCCGGATCTCGATCCTGGACCTGGGCTTCCTGCGCTCGGACGCAAATCAGGACACCATCTCGGTGTGGGGCGGCTCCTTCTTTCGGCTCGACGACCATCAGCAACGGTTCGAGCGCAACGTCGCCCGGCTGCGCATGGACTGTCCGTACGACCGGGAGGAGCGCAACCGGATCCTTGCCGAGTGCGTGCGCCGCACGGGCCTGCGCAACGCCTACGTGCAGATGGTGATGACGCGCGGCCGGCTGCCCGCCGGCAGCCGTGACATCCGCGGGTGCGCGAACCAGTTCTACGCATTCTGTCTTCCCTATGTGTGGCTGGCGCCCGAGGAACAGCGGCGCCGCGGCCTGCACGCACACGTCAGCGCCATCCGGCGCGTGCCGCCGGAGACGGTCGACTCCACCGTCAAGCACTACCACTGGCTGGACTTCGAGCTGGGACTGATGCAGGCGTACGATGCCGGCGCGGAGACCGTGATCGTCGTGGACGGCAACGGCGACATCACCGAGGGTCCCGGCTTCAACGTGTTCATCGCGGAACGGGGCCGCCTGGCGACGCCGGACACGGGAGTCCTGGACGGAGTAACCCGCCGCACCGTGCTGGAGCTGTGCGCGGAGATGGGGATCGCGTGCGCGACCGAGCCGATCCCGCCGGCCCGGGTCCAGGCCGCGGATGAGGTGTTCGTGACGTCGACCGCCGGCGGCCTGATCTCCGTGACCACGGTCGATGGACGGCCGGTCGGCGCCGGCACTCCGGGGCCGATCACCACGCGGCTCACCGACGCCTACTGGACGCGGCGCCGGGCCGGCTGGCACGCGACACGTATCGACTACGGCGGCTGATGGCGAAGCTGCGAGACGTAAACACCACCGATATCGCCGGCGCCATCCGCCTGGGATGCCGGACGATGTGCCGCCTGTTCAACGCGGACGACGACGACATTCCGTTCTTCGATATCCTGGCGCTGCCCGAGGCGCGGATGAGCTTCAGTTGCCACCACTCGGAGGCGCAGGTGCCGGGCCGGTTCCTCAACGCCCTGCTGAACGCCGAGGACGCCCTCGGCCTCCGCATCGACGAGCAGGCGATCGACACGATCACCCGCGCCGCGTTCTTCGCCTATCAGGGAGCCGTGCCCCTGCCCCTGAACCGGCAGCGGATCGGCGGGCCGCTGGTCAACTTCCTGCCGACCCAGATTCGCGAGGGGTTCCACGCGCTGTACGCCCTGGTCAGGTTCCGCGACTCCGGGCAGGCCCGCGAGCTGGCCGAGGCATCCATCGACGCGATCTTCCGCACCTGGGACCCGGCGGACGGATGGGACTACGCGCGCCTGCAGGACGCGCACGGGCTGTCGATCGTCGCGCCGTCGAGCTTCCTCAACGGGCTCGGCCGAACGATCGGCCCGCTGGTGAAGTACTTTCGGGCCACCGGGTATGGTCCGGCGCTGGACCTGGCCATCGTCCTGAAGGACAAGGCCGTCGCGGAGTTCTTCCCCGAGAACGGGGAGTACCGGGCTGCCCACGGCCTGCACGGGCACTCGACCACCTGCACGATGTCGTCGCTGGCGCAGTTGGCCGACCTGACGGGCGACGCACCGCTGCTGGCCCGCGTGAAGGCGTTCTACGACAACGGCCTGCGGCATATCCGGGACCAGGTCGGCTGGTCCATCGAGACCACCAGGCCGGGCAGGAACTACGGAAGGGGCGAGGCCAACAACACCGGCGACATCGTCGAGACGGCCCTGATCCTGGGCCGCTGGGGCCACACCGAGTACTACCACGACGCGGAGCGCATCCTGCGCTGCCATCTGCTGCCCAGCCAGTTGCGCGACGTCTCGTTCATCCCCGAACCGGCGAATCCGGAGGGCTCCGACGGCACGCGCGACGTCGCCCGCAGGATCGCCGGATCGTTCGGGCTCCCGGCGCCGTACGGGCACCACCCGGTCGGCGTCGCCGAGGTCAAGTTCAACTCCGACATCGTGGGCGGCGTGGTGGGCTCGCTCTGCGAGGTGTACCGCGAGGCGGCGCGCCACGACGCGGCCGGGCACCGGGTCAGTCTCCTGTTCGACCACGAGACGCCCGCGATCAGGGTCCGCTCGCCCTACACCCATCCCGCGCTGAGCGTGGAGCTGAAGTGCCCCGGACCGCTGTTCGTGCGCCTCCCGCCCTGGGTCAGCCCCGAGGCGATCGAGGTCTCCGGGTCGGACCGGCCACGCCATACCGGCGGCTGGCTGTTCTTCGCCGCGCCGGCGACAGACCGGGCGATCCGAATCGCGTATCCTCTCGCGGAACAGGAGATGACGATGCGCAATCCGGCCGGGGATCTACGCGTGCGTCTTCGCGGAGATGCGGTCACGGCGATGGACGACCTCGGCGCCGACGTGACCTTCTTCGATCCGATCGAATGACGAGCAGGAGGATGCGACCATGACCATCGATGCCGCGGACGTCCGCAAGCCGAAGCTGGGCTACCAGTACGAATTCGACGCCGACCGGCTCGACCGGATCGTCGCCTGCACCGCCGAGCACGGCTTCTGCGTCGCCAAGGAGGTGCTGTCTCCCGCCATGGTCGACATGCTGTGCGGCGAGGTGTGGCGGGTGGTTGACCCGGACCGCACGCTCGGCCCGGGTGAGAGCCGCACCTATCACGCCTGGTTCGACGAGGCGACCGAGGCGTGGGCGCTGCTCGACCACGACCGCTTCATGAACCTGCCGCGCGCGCTGCTCGGCACCGGCGAGATGTGCCTCAACCGCTCGGCGGCGATCATCCGCCGGCCCGGCTCGGCGACGGTGGCCTGGCACACCGACTGGCGCGGGCAGACCGACGATCCGCCGCGCGACAGCGGGCAGGTGCTCAATCGCGGCTCCTGGCCGTCGGGGACCTGGTTCTACGTCACCGGTTCGCGCCCCATGCACGGCGGCCTGTGCGTGATCGAGGACTCCAACCGCGTCGGCTGGACCGGCCCGGAAGGATTCCGGCTCACCGCCGACCAGTGCACGTTCGTCCGCGAAGATGCGGCCGACGAGGAGCGCTACGCCGACTTCGACATCCCCGGCCTGGTGCCGCTGTTCACGGAACCCGGCGACTGCATCCTGTTCGCGGATCGCACCTTCCACGGCGCCTTCCCCAACCGGGAGGAGCGCACGCGGCTCTCCTGCGGCGTCGGCTTCCGCAGCCAGAGCGACGTGATCGACGCGCCCTGGGACCTGCCGGCCACGGCGCGGGCGTTCGTGGACGCGTTGCCGGCGCGGCACAAGCGCTACGTGGACGGTTACACGGGCATCGACACGTCGTTCGGCCAGGCGATGAAGTAGGATCACGCGCCATGAAGGCGATAGTGATCGAGCAGAGCGGCGGTCCCGAGGTGCTCGCCTACCGGGACATCGAAGCGGGCGAGCCGGCCGCCGGCCAGGTGCGGGTGCGGGTCGAGGCGGCCGGCGTCAACTACATCGACACCTACCAGCGGAGTGGCCTCTACTCGATGCCGCTGCCGTTCACCCCCGGCGTGGAGGGCGCGGGCGTCGTGGACGCGGTGGGCGACGGGGTCGAGGGCGTGGCCGCCGGCGACCGGGTGGTCTACGTGATGACGCCGGGCTCGTACGCCGAGCTGGCGCTGGTGCCGGCCGCCCACCTGGTCACGATCCCGGAGGGGATCACGACCGAGGCCGCGGGCGCCGCGTTCCTGCAGGGCCTGACCGCCCATTACCTGGCCTGCTCCACCTATCCCCTGTCGCCGGAGTCCACCTGCCTGGTGCTGGCCGCGGCCGGCGGGGTGGGGCTGCTCCTCACGCAGATCGCCAAGCGCCGCGGCGCCCGCGTGATCGGCTGCGTCTCTTCCGACGCCAAGGCGGAACTGGCGCGCGGGGCCGGCTGCGACGAGGTGATCCGCTACGACCAGCCACACTCCGAGAAGCCACACTCCCAGGAGGTGGACTTCAAGGACGAGGTGATGCGCCTGACCGGCGGACGCGGCGTGCAGGTCGCCTACGACTCGGTGGCTCAAGCCACCTGGCGGCAGAGCCTGGGCAGCCTGGCGCCGCGCGGCTACCTGGTGCTGTACGGCAACGCCAGCGGCCCGGTGACCTCGCTGGACCCGCGCGTGCTGAACGAGGGGTCGTACTTCGTCACCCGGCCGACCCTGACGCACTACGTCCAGGAGGAGGGCGAGCTGCAGGCGCGCGCCGACGACCTGTTCGGCTGGATGGCGGCCGGCGAGCTGGACGTGCGCGTCCACAAGCGGTATCCGCTGCCTGACGCCGCGCAGGCGCACCGGGACATCCAGTCCCGCGCCACCAGCGGCAAGCTGCTGATCATCCCTTGATTCCGTTCCGGGCCTACCCGCCCCCGCCGGCGCACTACCGGAACGTCACGCTGCAGCTCGTGCCGTTCCGCGTGGCGCCGGAGGGGGTGCAGGGTTTCCTTCCGGAGCCGCTGACCGCGGATCCGGAGGGCGCGTGTCTGGCCGCCGGGATCGACGTGGGGTTCTGCACCAGCTACGGGAGCTTCCAGGAAGCCTTCCTGATGCTCGGCTGCCGGTTCGGCGACACGGCCGGCTGGTTCTGCTCGCACGTGCTGCACAACGGCCCGGCCGGGATCGCGGCCGGACGGGAGATCTACGGGACGCCCAAGGTGTTCGCGCAGGTCACGGTACGGCATCACGAGCGCACGATGGTGACCGAGGCGCATCTGCACGGCGTGCGGGTGATGCGGATCGCCTCCACCGCGGAGGAGATCGTCCCGCCCGAGGCGCTGCCCACGCTCTCGCCGTCGTGGCGGCTGAAGGTGATCCCGCGCGCCGACGGCCCGGGCCCGGCGCTCAAGCAGCTCATCGACTGCAGCGGCACGATGCGGGACCTGGCGGTCGGCTTCTCGGCGCGGGGACGGGGGACGGTCGCCCTGGAAGCGGCGCCGGCGTGCGACCTGACGCCGATCGCGCCGGAGAGCTGCGGGTCGGCCGGCTACCTGGAGTGCGGCTACACGGAGGGCTACGCGGCGATCGCTCACGACTACCTGGCGTGAGGGTCCGTGGCGCGATGGCCGCCCCCCGTATCGACGCGCGTGCGCAGACCAAGCATGATGCGCGCTTCGCATGCGGTCAATCGGTGGCTCGGGTGTGCCGAAAATGAGGATTGGGAGTAGACCCGTGGCACCAGGAGGTAGACCTCGATGACACGTGACGACACTCGAAAGCACCATGGAGGGCCGGCGCCGCTGGCAGCCATGATGACGCTGGTGCTGCTGGGCACGATGGCGGCCGGCGCACAGGAGACCGACCGCGAGGAGCGGTACACCACTGCCGGCAACGCCATAGCACCCAAGATCGCACAGTCGATGACCTGGGGCATCGTCGATGCGGTATCCGGTCGCGTCGACACCGTCGGGTCGCTGCATGCGACCATGGAACGGCTGGAGTCATCCGAAATCGTGGAGTACGGCCTGCCGAAGCTCAGCCATCGCAGGCTGATCTCGTACGACGGCACGCCGTTGCTGATCGGGGAGGCGGGTGAGGTCAACGGAGCGGTCGGCACGCTCTGGGGATTCGGCTTCACCGCCGGTGGCGACTACCGGAGCATGGGCAGCGGCCAGGGGGCGGACGTCGACTGGAACGGCGACGTGATCAGCGGGCACTTGGGGTTCGACGTACGGCCCGTCCGGGAGTTGCTGCTCGGTCTGACCGGAGGCGTTTCGCAGGCGAGTACCACATTCAAAATGGAAGACGGCCAGAGAGGCGTCCTCGACCATCGCATGATCACCGCTTCCCCGTACTTCAGTTGGGTGCTGTTCCCCGGAATGTGGTGGTGGGCGACCGCCACCTATGGGGTGGGCGAGGCGACGATGGCCGACAGGGATGAGCCGGGCGAGACGCGTCCGCATGCCGGATCTTCGTCGCTGTTGAGCGGCGCGATCGGGTGGAACGTCAACGTCATCGACAGCCCCGGGCACGATCCCGGCTCCCGCGTGGGCGTGGCGGTCAGAGGTGAAGGCAACGTCGGCCAGCTCAAGGTGGAGCGGACGCGTGGCGAAATGCCGAACCTGGACATGGTCACGTGGCGTGGCCGCGTCATGCTGCAGGGGACCTACGAGCAGCCCGTCAACGACAGCGTGTACCTGATCCCGACGCTCGAGGCGGGCGTCCGGTACGACGGCGGCGGCAAGGCCGCCAGCGGCGCGGGCGTCGAGCTCGGCGGCCGCTTCCGCTACGAGGACCAGTCGGTCGGCCTGACGCTGGAGGCGCACGGCCGCGCGCTGGTTCCGCTCGACGACACCTCGCGGGAGTGGACCGCCGGCGGGCTGGTTCGGATTTCCTCCGACCGCGACGGCTTCGGGCCGTTCCTGAACGTGACGCCGAGCTTCGAGCCGGTGGAATCCATCGCCTCCGTGCCGACCGCGGAGCTGATCTCCCGCCAGGGGCGCGTGGACGCCGAGCTGGGCTACGAGGGCCTGGAGGTGGACGGTGTGCCCGGCTTGTTGACGCCATACGGGGCTGTTACTCTTGCCGACGGGGGCACGTCGACCTATCGGTGGGGCAGCCGTCTGACGCTCACCGACGACCTGGCCCTGAACCTGGAGGCGCAGCACGAACGAGCCCACATCGCCGCGGCAACCGAGCACAGCGCTACGGTCAGCGCCAACCTGCGGTTCTGAGGGGCGTGAGCGGATAGCAGCAGGACCGGGACCCTCCGCGGCCGAGCGCCGGCCGCTTCGTGAGGTGCCGATCTGCAGGCTCGACGAACTTCCGCCGGGGGCGCGACGCGAGGTGGACGTGGGCGGCCGGCATGCCGTCTGCGTCTTCAACGTCGGGGGCGAGCTGGTCGCGCTGCGCAACCTCTGCCCGCACCGCGGCGGCAAGCTCACCCGCGGATTCGTCGGACCGCTGGTCACCGGCGACGCGCCCGGCCGCTTCCGCTACGAACGCGAGGGCGAGATCCTGCACTGTCCCACGCACCAGTGGGAGTTCGATCTGAAGACGGGCTGCGCGTTGCACGACCCGGGCCTGTGTGCGAAGACCTACCGGGTGAGCGTGCGCGGCGATCAGGTCATACTGCACACGCGATAGGGACGACCAGCACGAGGGAGGTTCAAGGCGATGACACCCAGCGCTACCACCATCGACTCCGCAGTCGCCGACCGGCCGGCGGGCACCACCGCGCCGGCAGCGGAAGACGCGCCCGCTCGCGCGCGCAAGGTGGCCCCGTACCTCGTCGATTGCGACTGCCACCACGTGTGGCGGCAGATCGAAGACATCTTCCCGTACCTGCCGCGCCGCTACGTGGAGAGCATCAAGGACTTCGGACCGATGATGCCCAAGTACCCGTACACGAACATGCGCAACAACAGCGGTCTGGCATTCCGGGTCGACCACACGATCGAGTCGGAAACCGACCTGGCCGCGTTCACGATCGAGCACCACGTGGAGGGGTACGGGATCGACGCCGCCCTGTTGACCGGATCATCGGTCTACTCCGCGGCCGGGCTTCCCGACCAGGACTACGCGGCGGCGCTCTGCCGCGCGTTCAACGACTACACGCTCGAGCACTGGGTCGCCAAGGACCCGCGGCTGCTGATGACCATCGCCGTGCCCGTGCACGATCCGCAGGCGGCCGCGGCCGAGATCGAGCGGCTCGGGCCACATCCGTCGGCTGCCGCGGTGATGATGCCGGCCGGCGCCCGCTCGCCGTTCGGCAACCGGTACTACGACCCGATCCATGCCGCCGCCGCCGAGCAGGGACTGCCGATCGTGACCCACTTCGGGTGCGAGGGGCAGGGCCCCACCAACCCGCCCACCGCCGCCGGATTCCCCTCGTACTACCTGGAGATGCGCATGGCGCGTCCGCAGATCGCCCAGGCGCACTCGGCCAGCCTGATCTGCGAGGGGGTGTTCGAGCGCTATCCAGGCCTGCGGTGGCTGTTCGTCGAGGTGGATACCTGGTGGATACCGGGCCTGCTGTGGCACTTCGATGCCGACTGGAAGGCCACGCGCGAGTACACGCCGTGGGTGAAGCGCCTGCCGAGCGAGTACTTCCGGGAGCACATCCGCGTCGGCACCCAGCCGCTGCAGCTTCCTCCCCGCAGGCAGGAAGCCGCCGCGTTCCTGCAGTGGATGCATGCCGGCGAGGTGTTGGTCTACGCCAGCGACTTTCCCCACTGGGACTGGGACGAGCCCACGCCCACGGCCGCGCGCTTCCCGCAGGAGCTGCGCGAAGCGGTGTTCGGCGGCAACGCGCGGGAGCTGCTGAACCTGGACTGACGGTTCCGGTCACCCGGTGCCGGTAACGAACTCGCGCAGGCGGACAAGCTGCGCGTCCGTTCCTATCGCCACCAGCGAGTCGCCCGGCCGGACCGTGACGCCCGCCATCGGCCCGGCGGCGTCGGTGGCGGTGGCGTGACCCTCCCCACCGTGGATGGCCACGATCACGGCACCGATGTGATCGGCGATCCGTGCGTCCTGCAGGGTGCTCCCGGCCAGTGGCGAACCGTCCGGCACGGCCACCTCGTCGATCTGCAGGGAGCGGCGCTCGCGGTCGAGCACCTCGTCCAGAAACCTGGTCAGCGACGGGCGCAGCAGCGAGTCCGCCAGGCGGCGGCCCGCGCTGCGGTACGGGGACACGACGCTGTTCGCGCCCACCTTCGTGAGCTTGCGGATGGTCTGCCGCTCGGCCGCCTGCGAGACGATCTTCAGGGACGGATTGAGCTGCCGGGCGGAGAGGACGACGAACACGTTGGTTTCATCCTTGGGCAGCACGGACACCAGGCCGTCCGCCCGCTCGATGCCCGCGGCCAGCAGGGTCTCGTCCTCCTCGGCGTTGCCCTGCACGAAGAGCACCGACTCGTCGCCCGCGCATTCGCAGTGCTCGGGGTCCAGGTCGATCATCACGAACGGCACCCCTTCGCCGGCGAGCTCGGCCGCTACCTCCCGTCCGAACTTGCCGGCGCCGCACACGATGTAGTGGCCTGCGAGCCTGCGGATCGCTCCGTCCATGCGTTTCCTCCTCCATCCGGGCAGGAATGCCCCCTGCACCAGGTAGGCAACCAGCGAGGTGGCCGAATACCAGATGATGATGACCGCGACCACGATCAGGCCGGACGTGAACAGCCGGCCGGTCGGTGAGAGCTCCCGTACCTCGCCGTAACCCACCGTGGAGATGGTGATCACCGCCATGAACAGACTGTCGCCGAGCGGCCACCCCTCGATCAGGGAGAATCCCAGCGTGGCGACGACCGTGATCCCGACCAGCAGCGCGATCGCGGCCACGAAGCGGCGGTGCGTCATCGGCAGGATGATAGCGGTTGTCGTCAGGTATCGTATGTCCGGCAGGAGGCGGTGAATGAACGAGGACACGCGTGTGATCAAGGAACAGGTCGAGTACTACCGCCGGCGCGCGCCCGAGTACGACGACTGGTTCTTCCAGCGCGGCCGCTACGACGAAGGCGATGCGCGCCGGGCGCAGTGGCAGGCGGAGATCGAGACCGCGCGCACCCGACTGCGGTCGGTGGGCGAGGTCGGCGACGCGCTGGAGCTGGCGTGCGGCACCGGGCTCTGGACCGCGCACCTGCTCCGCCAGGCGAGCCGCGTGACCGCCGTCGACGCCTCTCCGGAAGTGATCGAGCTGGCGCTGCAACGCGTGCGCCACGACCCGCGCGTGGTGTTCGAGGTCGCGGACCTGTTCGCGTACCGGCCCGTGCAGCGCTACGACCTGGTATCGTTCACGTTCTGGCTGTCGCACGTGCCGCCCGAGCGCATCGGCGGCTTCTTCGACCTGCTGCGGCGCTGCCTGCGCCCCGGCGGCCGGCTGTTCGCGGTCGACGGGGCACAGACGCCGGACAGGCGTACCAGCGCCGACGGGCTGCAGGCGCGGGACCTGGCCGACGGCAGCAGCTTCCGGATCGTCAAGCGCTACTACGGCAAGGCCGAGCTGGAGGCGCTGTTCGCCGAGCACGGCTTCCGCGCGGAGGTGACGCTCACGCCCTCGCTGTGGGTGGCCGTGGCCGCCGAGGTCAGTCCCTCATAGCGGCGAGGATCGCTTCCATGCGCGCGCTCTCCCCGGCGTCCGGCGCCGACAGCGGCGGGCGGCACGCGCTCGACGGGAAGGTCCCGAGCAGGCGCAGGCCCTCCTTGACCGCCGGGATCGACCGCCCCGGCAGGGCGCGCAGGGCGGCGAGCGGCGCGAGCCTGTCCTGGATCGCGCCGATGGTGGCACGGTCGCCGTCGCTCACCGCCCGCCACAGGTCCATCGACAGCTCCGGGGCCAGGTTGACCGCGCCGGTGGAGAAGGCGCGTGCGCCCTCCATGGCGCAGTAGGGGAAGAGTCCCTCGCCGCCGCAGACGCCGGCGAGCCGGCGCTCGGGCGGTTCCGCGCGCTGCGCGGCCATGAACGCGCGAAACCACTGGATGTCGCCCGATTCCTCCTTCACGGCGACGACGTTGCCGAGCCCGGCCAGCCGCCGGGCCGACGCGACGCTCAGGGGGACGGCGGACGTCCGGTACAGCATGAAGCCGATGCCGGCGGACTCGGCGACCGCGCGGTTGTAACGCTCGGCGCCCTCGCCGGTCATGCCGAACAGCGGGTCCACCATGGTGATCTGCGCCGCCGGGCAGCCGAGCCGCTCGGCCACCCGCGCCTGGGCCATCGCCCGGCCGATCGAGCCGCTCACCGAGGCGAACACCAGCGCGCGGCCGCGGGCTTCCTCCACGGCGGCCTCGGTCACGGCCTGCCACTCGTCCACCGACAGGGAGAAGC
Organism: Spirochaetia bacterium; assembly: GCA_964291595.2. Classification (GTDB taxonomy): domain Bacteria; phylum Spirochaetota; class Spirochaetia; order SZUA-6; family Bin103; genus CATQHW01. The sequence goes on from OZ219914.1 coordinate 1,549,591, forward strand.
ACTCGCCGGTCCCTCCGCACGGCGTGATGGCCGGCACGCCGTGCTCGACCAGGCGCCGTATCAGGCGGCGGAAGGCATCCAGATCGACCGGAGCGCGTGGATCGTCGTCCGTGAAGGGGGTGGGCGGGTAGGCGACCGGCCCCGCCAGGCGGGCCTGCAGCGCTGCGCGATCCATCGGCGCGCCCAAGGGTGCCACATCACGGCGCGCACCGCAGCACGCGACAGGCTACGCCGGGGCGCCGCGGGATCGGTCGCTGGGGGTCAGAGATTGATGGCGCCAAGCGCGACCGCCGTCACCACCACCAGGGCGGTGACCACAAGCGCTATGCGCTTGCGCCACAGCGTCGCCTGACTCTGTTGCCGAGCTGTCATGTGCATACCCCTATGAATCGTCAGTCGGCAATTGCGACTTGAGCGGCGCGAGGCGCTCTCGCCTACTCCTCCACGGCGTAGATCTCGGTGTCGGGATAGAAGGCGTACCAAGCGAACCAGAAGTCGCGCTCCTTGGCCAGCACGCTGCCGTCGGCCAGGTCGGTGAAGGTGACCAGCCCCGCGGCGTCGCGCTCCACGCGGACCACGGTATCGCCGACGGGGTCGTCGAACGGTGCGTTCTCGATCACGGCGTCCTCGAAATAGGCCTTGCGGACGCCGCCGGCCGAGATGCCGAAGATCACCGCCTTGGGGTGAAAGCGGCCGTCCTCGACGTTCTGCACCGGGAACCAGACAGAGTAGTCGGCGTCGTACCCCTCGTACGGATCGTAGCTGTAGTCCCGGTAGCCGCCTCCCCGGTCCAGGATCTCCGCGTCGGGATGATGCGGGCTCCACTGCTCCCAGCGCACCACGTCGACCGCGATCGGGGTCAGCCACTGTCCGCTCATCTTCCCGAGCACCGCCTGGCCGCCGATCTGCATCCACAGCGAGCGCGTGCGCCGGTCGTACATCACCAGGTTGGAGTTGAACAGCAGGCCGCTGGTGCCGAATTCGACCGGCTCGCAGTCGATGGTGCGTTCGTAGGCGATGCCGGAACCGCACAGCGGGCAATAGGTGACCACGATCGGATCGCCGGCCACCGTGTCGTTGACGATCTCGTGGTGGGTGAGGATCCGGAACGGGTAGCCGCGCTCGATCCCCTTGTGGGTGAGGACGATCAGCAGGTCGTCCGGCTCCAGCCAGCCGTCCGCGTCCGCCACGCTGGTGAAGGTCGGAAGATCGATCGAGGGGATGCCGTCCGGCGGCGGCCCGCCGTGCGAGAACTGCCCCGGATGCAGCAGGTAGGGGATGCCGTTGAGAGACTGGCTGACCTCCTCGGGGACGGGCACGTGCGTGGACGGGGAGCAGTCCTCGGCGGCCCACGCGGGGCCTCCGGACAGGACCAGGACGCTGCAGGCGACGATCATGCGGTGCGCTCGGCGTGACGTGACTGAGGAGGACATGTGGCCAGGATAGCGTGCGTCCATGTCTTCTTACCGGCGGAGCACGCCGCCGAGCCGGTGTACGGACCGCCGAGCCGGTATACTCGGGTGCGATGGCATCGCGCATGGCCGGCATCGAGCCGGCGTTTCCCGATCCGCTGCCGCTCGACGAGGTTCCGGCCAGGTTCCGGGAGCTGATCGGCCTGGACGTGATCCCGGAGGACGTGGACTTCACCACCGCCGGCACCGTGGTGGAGGACGGCCTGGCGCTCACCCGGCTGACCTTCCGCAACTGCTTGGGCGAGGCCGTGCACGCCATCGCCATCCTGCCCGTCGAGCCGGCCGGGACGCTGCCCGGCGTCATCTGCACGAACGGCACCGCCAGCACGGCCGAGGACGTGGCGCACCCCGAGTACCACCGCAAGACCCCGCACAAGGGACCGCTGTACGGCTGGGGGCGGGAGATGGTGCGCCGCGGCTTCGCCGTGCTGACCTTCACCCCGAAGGGGGCGGCGGCCCGGCGCGGCACCGTGGAGGCGTGGGAGGAGGAGCAGCGGCTGCTGCTGCCGTTCGGGCGGTCGCAGGTGGCCGTGATCGCCGACGAGGCGGTGCGCGCCACGCGCGTGCTCGGCGCGCTGGACGGCGTCGATCCCGGCCGCATCGGGCTCACCGGCATGTCGCTGGGCGGCTGGACGTCGTGGCTGGGCATGGTGGCCGCCCCGTGGGTGAAGACGGCGGCGCCGATCGCCGGCGGGCTGGGGACCCTGCGGGCGAACATCGACCACGGGCTGGTGTGGCGCCACTCCTCGTTCTGCTTCGTCCCGCACATGCTGCGCTACTTCGACCATCCGCAACTGATCGCGGCGGCGATCGCCCCGCGCCCGTTCATGATGGTGGCGCCGCTGGAAGACGAGGACATGCCCGCCGACGGCGTCGCCGAGTTCGTCGACTACGTGAGCGGGGTGTACGAGGAGGCGGGTGTACCGGAGCGGTTCCTCGTGCACCGGCCGCCCGGTCACCACGTGTTCACCATGCAGTACTTCGAGTGGGCGGTGGAGTGGTTCGAGCGATGGCTGTAAAGGAGGCAGGCGAATGATCACGGAGGCGACCTATCGGCGCGACGGACGCACGGTTTCGGTGCGTGTCGAGCGCATCGACACCTGGGTCGAGGACGCGGGAGAGATCGTCAACTTTCCCTGCCTCCTGGAGCTGGACGGCCGGCTGATCCTGTTCTACTCGCGCTCCCGGCACGGTGGCGAGCACGAGGCCGCGGAGGACCCGGTGAACGTCATCGAGTCGTGCGACGACGGCGAGACCTGGCATCCGGCGCCCGAGGACTTCGAGCTGCTGTCGCGCGATCCGGTCTCGGGGCGGATCAGCGACCCCTTCAGCACCTCGCTCGGGTACCTGCGCGACGGGACGATCGTGCACATCGGCCACAACACCCAGCTCCAGCACGACGTCGGCTACGACCGGTCCGAGAGCCACATGCACGTGCAGTTCCAGCAGGACGATCCCACGTTCCGGTTCCAGCGCGCCTCGCGCGACGGCCGCCTGCTGGAAACGGTGCCCTTCAAGGTGTCCGGGATGACGTGGGGCCGGGCCTCCTACCAGGTCTACTCGACGATCCTGGAGGTGGACGGCGGCGACCTGCTGACGGCGATGGAGTGGGCGAAGATCCTGCCGGAGTCGGAGTGGATCCGCAGGCCGAACGGCAGCGTCTGGGTGTATCGCTTCGGCGTGTTCATCGTGCGGTCGGGCGACGGCGGCAGGTCCTGGGAGCTGGTGGAGGAGTTCGACCCGGAGAAGATCGAGCCCGTCTACGGGGTCAGCGACCGCGCCGTGGACGAGGGGTTCGACGAGGCGGACCTGCGCATCCTCCCGAACGGCGACATCCTGTGCGTGATGCGCACCGGATCGGACTCTCCTCTGTGGCAGTCACGCTCCAGCGACGGGGGACGCACGTGGGCCCCGCCCGAGCCGATCGGCTGGCCGGCGGTGAAGCCGCGGCTGCAGGTGCTGCCGAACGGCGTCCTGGCCTGCGCGTCCGGCCGCGGCTCCTACGGCCAGCCGCAGGTCACCCACGTGATGCTCAGCCTGGACGGCACCGGCCGCCACTGGGAGCCGCCGTTCTGCTTCCACACCGGCCCCGGCTGCTCCTACACCTCGACCATGCAGCGCGACGGCCGGCTGCACGTGATCTACTCGGCCTCCGACTTCACCCGCGACATGGGCACCCACGGCCTCTCGAAGCAGGCGATGCGCCGCGCGGTCCTGAACGTCGAGGTGGTCTGACCGGGGCACACGTCCTGCCCGGTCCGTTCAGCCGGTTGCCGGGACCAGGGTGCGGACGCCGTTGCGGTAGACAACCTGCTGTTTGCCGCCGGGGACGGGGAGCGCGCGCAGGGCCAGCTCGCCGAAGGTGACCATGGGTTCGGACTTGAGCAGGATCTCGTCAAGGGACTGCTCGGGCGTGCGGCCGGTGGTGTCGATGGTGACGGCGCGGCCGACCTTCCGGAACAGGGAGTGCTCCACCTCCTCGGCGAAGCGCTCCTTGATGCGGGCGATGTCGGGCTCGCGGATCACCTGGTGCTCGTGCGGGGCGTCCTGCATGCGCCGGCGGATCGCGTCGTCGTCGGCGGTGAGGTGGAACAGCACCACGTCCGGCAGGCGGCGCTCGAAGATCTGCGCCTCGTAGACGCGCTGCTTGATGTGCCGGTAGCGGCGGTAGTAGGGGCTGTCGGGATCGTCGCCGTAGATGTCGCAGTACACGGCCTCCTCGATGAACCAGCCGCCGAACAGGGGGTTCTGGATGAACTCGATCAGCTCGATGTGGAACTGGATCTGCATGCGCTGGTAGCGTTCCTTCATGTCGTCGGGCGCGTTCAGCAGCAGCTTCCGCGACTCCTCGCTCAAGGTGCGGTCGGGCAGGCTGAAGTGGTCGTCGTAGTGCGCGGGCAGGCCCCGCGCCTCGTAGTAGCTTCCGAGCAGGTTGATGAGGGTCGTTTTTCCCGCGTACTCGATGCCGGTGAAGATCGCTCGCATTGGTGTGCCTCCTTGGTGTGGGTGATCAGGCGAGGCCGGCGGCGGCCAGCCGCTTCTCGGCCGCCGTGGTCCGCTTGCGGATGCGCAGCGGCACGTTCGTCTGCGGGTCGGGGTCGCTGTCGGCGCCGGTCTCCGGGTCCAGAAACAGCGGAAAGTCCTCCGCGTCGGGGTTGGTCAGCCCGTGCGGATGGCGGTAGCTGCGCATGATGATGCGCTGCTCGCGGCTGAGCCCGGCCAGCCAGCCGTCGTCGGAGAAGTAGTGATCGCCGGCCGTGACCCAGCTCGGGCAATACGACAGGAAAAAGTTCTTGCGCTCCACGTCGGTCTCGTTGGGCTCCACCCGGTGCCAGAGGTTGCCGTTGTAGATGGTCAGCGTGCCGGCCGCGACGCACAGGATCTCCTCGCCCGGCGCGCTGTCGTGGGTGTGGTACTGCTCCAGGTGCTGGGAGCGGTGGCTGCCGGGCACGTAGACGAAGTTGCCCATGCGCGGCGCGGGGAGGTCGGTGAGCCAGTAGCCGACGCTCATGCGCAGCGGCAGCTCGGGCGAGAACACCTGGTAGGGGAGCGCGCGCGGGCTGTCCGGGTGCCAGGCGTTGCGCTCGGTGCCGCGCGCGCGGATGCGCAGGTCGCTGCGGAGCAGCTTCAGCATCTCCCCGAACACGTCGTAGACGTAGCCGACGTGCCGGTCGTGGTCGATCAGCTCCGCGATCGCGGGATCGAGCTCGACCGCGTTGTCCTTGCGCAGCGACCGCCCCGGCCGGTGGCTCGGATCGGCCGCCGCCACCCGGTCGACCGCCTCCAGGTAGCGGGCGATCTCGTCCGGCGACAGCGCGTCCTCGATCCGGATCAGGCCCTGCTCCTGGAACTCCTGCCACTGTTCGTCGGTGAATCCGCGCGGAGCGACGCGCAGTCCGTGATCGGGCTGGCCGCGCTGATCATCTTGCCGGCCGGGTGAGTTCTCGCTCATCGGGTTCCTCCTCGTCCATCGGTGGTGAAGCGCTCGGCGGCCGTGCGCCGCTTGCGCAGGCGCAGCGGGATGCGCTCCGGCACGCCGGCGTCGGTGTCCCCGCCGGTCTCCCGGTCCAGGAACAGCGGGAAGTCGTCCGCCGCCGGATTGGTGTAGTCGTGGGGGTGCCGGTAGCTGCGCATGATGATGCGCTGCTCGCGGTTCAGGGTCGCCAGCCACTCCGGGTCGGACAGCAGCCGGTCGCCGGCGCAGACCCACGACGGGCAATAGGCGATGAAGACGTTCTTGCGCACCACGCCGGTGTGGTTGGGCTCGACCCGGTGCCAGAGATTGCCGTCATGGACGGTGATGGTGCCGGCGCGGAGGCGCAGGATCTCCTCGCCGGGCGCGGGCTCGTGCGAGTAGTAGCCGTCCAGGTACTGCTGCCGGTGACTGCCGGGCAGGTAGACGAAGTTGCCCATCCGAGCGCGCGGCAGGTCGGTGAGCCAGTAGCCGACGCTCATGCGCAGCGGCAGCTCGGGCGCGAACACCCGGTACGGGGTGGCGCGCGGGCTGTCCGGGTGCCACATGTTGCTGTCGGTGTCGCGCGGCCGCACGAAGATGTCGCTGCGGATGATCTTGAGCATCTCGCCGTACAGGTCGTAGGCATAGCCGACGTGGCGCGGATGGTCGATCAGCTCCGCGATCGTTGGGTCGGCCTCCACGGCGTTGGAGACGCGGTAGTCGGTCACGCCCTCGACGTAGTTGGGGTCGCGCACGCAGACCCGGTCGACGGCGTCGCGGTAACGGGCGACCTCATCGGGGGTGAGGGCGTCCTCCAGGATCACGATGCCGCGCTCCTGGAACTGCCGCCACTGCTCGCGGCTGAAGCCGGGCGGGGCGACGCGGTAGGCACTCATGCTCCGCCCCCTGTCACACCGGCAGCGGCGGCGCAGGCAGGACACGCGGCGTACCGGTGAACAGCGCCGTTTTCTCCGGCGTCGGACGTGCGCCGGTCACCATGTTCCCGAGCCAATCGAAGCTCACCGACAAGCCGGGCGCCGTAGCCGGCCACAGCCCGCGTGCCTGGTGATGGAACCGAACCAGGGGGTAGGTGATCGTGATGTCCGCGCCTGCGCGCGCATCGAACCGCACGTAGTCACCGGACCAGCGCGGCGGGATCGGTCGCGTACCGATGAACGCGCCTACGTGCGCTCTCGGTGCCCAGTGGGGTGGGCGGAGGTAGAACACGTCATCGACCTTCGGCTTGACCGTGATGCGCCCGTGGTCCGGAAAGAACGAGCATACGTCGCCCCACGGCGATTCGCGCGAAAAGCTCATGTTCACGTAGATCCCGTCCGGCCCCCACGGCGAGCCATGCCGATGCTCGATCGTGTGCGCCCAGGCGGTATGGATGGCGCGCATCCCCTCCGGCGCGCAACAGCCGAACATTTCGAAACCGGAGACGTTGCCGAGCAGGTCGTTCTCGTAGTCGTTGAGTCCGGAGCCGCCGATGATGCCGCCCTGAAATGTGCGGAGCTGGCGCAGGCCGCCGGCGATAATGTCCGGCTCCATCCCAGCATTGATCTCGCGGTAGTAATCCTCGAATTCCGGGGTGATGACGAACTGCAGCGTGTTGATGTAATTGCGCAGGTAACGCTCGACGTAGTCGAAGTGCTCGGCATCGCCCGCGTGGCCGAACAGCGCGGCGTGCGAGATCATGTCGGACACGCAGCACGTTTCGTTGCAGGAATCCGGCATCGCCGGGAACCATCCGGTCCCGGTTCCGCGCGACAGCATCCAATTCCATGCCCTGCGGGCGAAGTCGACGTAGCGCCGCTCCCCCGTCAGGACGCCGAGGTGATTGACGCCCCAGAGGGCATGCATGGTCGCGTGGCTGTGCCCGAGCGGCTCGTCGAAGCGGCCGTCCGCCTTGAAGCGGATGCCGTCCGGCTGGAGCCCTCTCACGATCCCCTCGGCGTACGCCCGGGCGAAGGCGAGGCCGTCCCGGTCGCCGGTAGCGCGGTAGTACGTGAGCAACGGCTCCACGACCGGCGCCGGATGCTTGCGCCATCCGCTGTTGAGGAGCGATCCGTCCGGCTTGACGGCGGTCATCCCGCCCGGCAGCCAGCACGCTTCGGTACCGTCACGCGTCTCCCACCGCGCCAGTCCGCGCAGCCGCTCCATGACCGCGCGGGCGGTCGCTTTCGTCCCGGCATCGCCCGAGAGCACGTACTCCAGCGCCAGGCTGTGCAGGATCTTGGTCGCGCCCCAGACGTGGTAGACGTAGTCGCTTCGCTCGAATCTGGCGTGTATGTCGGCTTCGTTGTAGCAGCCGGGCGGCGCCAGCACGGTGCCGTCGCGCTCGACATAGGCGCGCATGCGGCGATGAAACGCCTGCTCGACGTCCCTCCCCGCGTCGCAGCCGCTGATCTCGCGCATGTAGTACCACTCCCACTCCATGCGGGCGTCCGTATCGCACGGAACGACCACGTCGTGACCGTCGGGCACGGGCGGGCACTTGAGCGGGTGGCACTGAAAGACCGGTTCGTAGCCCAGGTGCGGCCGCGGCGTGTTGATCAGGTAGTGGAGCGACCACTCGGCCATCCGCTTCAGGTCGACGTCCGGCGTGCGTTGCGTTGCCGGGCGTGGTGCCGGGGCTGCCGCCGACCCGGGAACGAAAGCGGCGTCCCGGACCGTGCCGGTGATGCCCAGAATCCGCGGCACCGCAGCGGCGTTCATGTCGATTCGCGGCTGATGAGGAGGATGTCCGAGCCGAAGCCGAGCTGCGCCTCGTGGTCGCCGGGGGGCAGGCCGTCACCTGCTGCCAGCCACGGGTCCGGGAGCGCGGCGGCGATGCCGTCATGCAGCAGCCGCTCGCCGGAGCACCGTTTCTCGCGGCCCGGCCGGTCGTTCAGGTGCTCGACAACGTAGCCGCGTCCGGGATCGAGAGCTTTCGGCCGCACGACGTTGCGCTCTGCGCCGCCGGGGTGGCGGAAGACGAACACGACCGACTCCGAACCGTCCTCCGCCGTGTACTGCAGCGCTTCCCATCCTTCCGGGTCCTCGAGCTGCGGATGCCATACATCTCCAAGCAGCAAGTGCCGGTAGCGCTTGAAGTTCAGGAGGTTGCGCCTGAACGCTTCGAGGTAGCCGGCCGGCGCGTGGGAGAGGAGTTGCGCCTGCATGCCGTTGATGTTGCCGAAGGAGATGCCATGCGTGAAATGGCGCCTCAGGCTGTAGTCGAGCGTGGAGGCGGAGCACCATCCGGAGACGATCTGCGACAGCGTCGTGGCCTCCATGGTTGCCATGCTGGCCAGGGAACCCCACACGTACGGGGCGATCATCGGCCCGGTGATGAACTCGTTCGCATAGCCGCCGGGCAGCAGCGTCCGCGGCCCGGGGTTCGTTCGGCTGTGCCGCAGCGAGGGATCGCACTCGAAGCCGATCAGGTGCGGATACCGGTCGAGCAGGTGTGACATGATCTCCATCCGGCCGGCGTACGCCGCCCACGTGCCGCTCCGCGGTCCATGCGGATGGTCGGCGCGATCGCAGGCGTGGCTGACCGTGCCCGACGGGTCCCACTTGATCCATTCCAGCCGGTACCGCTCTATGATCGCGGTGAGCTTCTCCTTGATCTCGGCGATCACGTCCGGGCAACCCAGGCAGAGCTGCGTCATGGGCGACAGCGAAGGATGTCTGGTTTCCAGCGGCGCGCCTCCGCGCATCGCCACCCATGCCTGCGGGATCTCCCCGGTCGAGACCCTGCGCGAGTCGACCATGCCGGGGTCCACCCAGAGGCCGAAGCGCATTCCCGCCGCGCGGACGCGGCGCGAGAGCTCGGCGAGCCCATGCGGAAACTTCTCCGCGCTCTCCTCGTAGGTGCCCAGCCCCTGTGCCCAGTCGTTCATGCCCGGCACCGTCGAGCTGCCTGCGACCCAGGAGGCGTCGTGATAGAACACGTCGAAGCCCATGCGCTTCGCGAAGGCCAGCTCCTCGTTGACGATCTCTTCGCTGTCCGGGTCGGTGAGCCATACGCAACAGGCGGCTGCCGGAGTGTCCTTCACCGGCGCGGGCATCACGTGTCGCTTGAGGTAGCGGAAGGCCTCGTTGGCGACCTCGTCGGGACCGCCGCCGGCGAGGGTCAGGAACGTCAGAGGAGCCTCGATCGCATGCCCGACGGCCGGCGCCAGCGTGCCGTCGGGATCCGCTGCCCGTCCGCTCGACGGCGCACCGGCACCCGCGCGGACGCGCACCCCTCCTTCGGCGGGCTCGACGGCGGGCTCGATGTTGACGGCAAAGCGAAGGATTCCCGTGCCCAAGTCTCCGCCCAGAAGCAGGGACTCGCCACTCTCCGCATCCTCGACGACGATCCAACCGTCCTCTTCGTGGGCACCGGTCGCTGGAGCGGCTTGGGTAAAGCCGTGTGTTCCGTCCGCCGCGGCGGTCCAAAGGACGAGCCGGTGCGCCGCGTCCGAAAGAGCGATGGAGATCGGGTTGATGGCGCAGATCGCAGGCACGGACCCGTGCGTGTTAAGCAGGCGCGCCACGCACTCGAGCGTCGAGCGGCCCGGAAAACAGCGCAACGACTGCATCAGCAACGCACCGCTGGCGTCGTGGCCAAACCGGAGATTCAGCTCGATGCCACCGCCCGGAAGCTCGACGGACTCGCTCCCCGCCAGTGGCATGCCGTGACGCTCCGGGGGGCCGAAGCCAGCTTCGCCTGCGCGGCGAATCCACGGCCCGGCGGCGGCACCGGGCTGAGCCCAGTTGCGCGGCGCCCGCGCGCCGCTGCCACCGATCCGAGCGAGTGACGTGACCGCCACCCCGCCCGTGGACGTTCGCTGCAACTCCAGGTGCAGGCGGTCGTTGCCGATGGTCCAGCCGCGCGCTGTCGCATGCGCCCACGCCGCGTGTTCCACTGCGCCTCCAGCCGAGAGTGAAGCGCATGCCGCCCGGCGGGTCCAGTACCGGCACCTCCAGTACCAGCACCGAACTCTGCCGAGGCGGCGACCCGCGTTCGATCCGATGCGCCGTTGCCACCGGAGCGCAGTGGGTCCATAGTGTGCCGATTGCGGCGCCCGGGGCCGAGACACGGCGGTGGCGCCGCCGACTCACACGGGAGGTGACGCATGAAAACGAGGCTGATCGTCTTTCTGATGGCGGTGCTGGTATCGGGGCCGCTGTTTGCCGCCGGAGTTGAAGAACCGGCGGCGATGGCCGAAGGACCGGTCGAGGTGACGATCTGGACCACGACCATCGGCGTCGGAGCGACCGGAAAGGCGGAGGAGCGCTGGAGCGACACCAAGATCGGCGCACTCATGGCCGAGGAGAGCGGCATCGACTGGGTCTTCTCCTACACGGAGTCCGGCGACGTGGAGACCGCGTTCAACCTGCGGCTGGCCAGCGGCGACTGGCCGGAAGTCATCCGCTCCTCGCAACGCAACTTCGTCTGGCTGCAGCGGCTGCTGGAGGCCGGCGTCGTCATCCCGCTGGACGGGTACTACGGCAACGCCGACTACCCGAACATCGCCAAGCTGTCGCCGGAGGTGATCGACTTCTGGCGGTATACCGACGGCAGCATCTACCACTTTCCGGGCAGCGTCTTCGAGGATCCCAACCAGCCGTGGGGCTACTGGGCCGCCGCCGTCTGGGCCGTTCATCCCGATTACCTGGCCGCGGTCGACATGACGACCGGTGACCTGGCGACCATCGAGGGTGTCGAGCGCTACCTGCGCGCGGTGCAGGCAGCCGGCCTGACGACCGAGGACGGGCTTCCGGTGCTGCCGATCACCGGCGGCCAGGGCCTGAGCATGCGGCAGGTGATGCTCAACACGTTCGGCGTGTCGACGGCCGGGATGGGCTTCGACGACTACGACGGCGAGTTCATCCACTTCCGTGATCATCCGCAGACCAAGGCCGCGCTGCAGTGGGTGAACACGCTGTATCGCGACGGGCTGCTGGATCCCGAAGCGCTGTCGCAGAAGAACGAGACCCTGCGCGAGAAGATGATGGGCCGGCGCGTGGCGGCCATCGGCGACTGGGCGTGGGGCTTCTGGCAGACCGTCACCGCGGGTGTGACCCCGGCGACCGAGATGGTCCTCATCGACTATCCGCAGGCCCCGGGGGCGAGTCGGCCGGGAGTGAACATCACCTACAATCCGTACGGATCGAACGGGCTGCTGATCACCACGAATGCCGAGAATCCCGATGCGGTCGCCCGCTTCGCGGACTACGCGTACGAGACCGGCATCAACAGGGACTGGGAGCTCATCCAGGGGCCGCGCGGCGTGACCTGGGACTATGATCCGGACGAGGGCAAGCCCTACATGACGTTCCTGGACGCCGAGCTCCGGGAGGCGCTGTTCGCCGGGGACTACAACAAGATCAAGACCCTGGGCTTCGGCTCCAATCCTCTGGGAATGCAATCCGAGGACATGAACTACTTCCGCCCGCGCGAGCTGCGGGAGACGTTGAACTGGATCTTCGACATGCACCGCTTCTATTACGACGAGCCGAACGTCTCCATCGCCAGGCCGTATGACAGCCTGAAGATGCCGGCCGAAGGGCTCTGGCAGCAGAACGTCGAGATCCTGGGAAGGCTGGACGTCGAGTTCTTCGCGAAGCTGATCGGCGCCGACTCGCCGGCGGAGTTCGAGAGCACGTGGAGCACGTATCAGGACCAGTTGCGACTGCAGGGAAGCTGGCCGCAGGTCAAGGAGGAGTGGCTGGCAACGCTGGATGAGCAGGTGAATTAGTACCGGTCGGCATCGAATCCCTTCGATGCATTCTGGCGCCCGCTGCGACCAGTCGAGGAGGCTCCGTACCGGAGCCTCCTCCTCATTCCGGAGCAGCTCCGCTTCGCGCGCTCACGTCTTCCCGGCGGTCCGATGAAGGCTGCCGGGGCGGCCGGGCGCATCCTGAGGCGAACGCTGTCGGCGAAGGCCGCGCGCGTCCTGTCGCTGTACGGATGGCACTACGCCTTCATCCTGATCGGCGTCGTCTTCCTGTTCCTGTTTGCCTACATGCCGATGCTGGGCCTGCAGATCGCGTTCCGCGACTACAAGATCCACCTCGGCATGTGGCAGAGCCCGTGGGCGGGCTTCAAGTACTTCTACTTCCTGACCGACGGCTACTTCTGGCAGTCGTTCAAGAACACGATCCTGATCACCACCTTCCGGTTCCTGTTCGGGTTTCCGGCCCCCATCCTGCTCGCCATCCTGCTCAACGAAGTGGGAAACAGCCGCTTCAAGCGAACGATCCAGAGCCTGAGTTATCTGCCCCACTTCATCTCGTGGATCGTCGTGGCGTACATCCTCTACACCATGCTGGCGCTGGACACCGGGGTGGTCAATTCCGCAATCCGGACACTCGGGTTCCCGCAGGTCAATTTCATGGGCCGGCCGGAGTACTTCCGCACGATCGTCGTGGCCAGCGCGATCTGGAAGGAGGTCGGCTGGGGCACCATCATCTTTCTGGCCGCGATCGCCACCATCGACCCGCAACTGCACGAAGCCGCGTTCCTGGACGGCGCGGGCCGCTTCGCCCGCATTCGCTACATCAACGTCCCCGGCATGATGCCCACCGTCAGCATCCTGTTCATCCTTTCGCTGCCCGGCATCATGAACGCCGGGTACGAGCAGATCTATCCGCTGGTGAATCCGGCCAACCTGGAGGTGTCGAACGTCCTGGACGTGTACCTGATCAGGCTCGGCCTCACCCAGGCGCAGTACAGCGTCGCTACCGCGATCGGCTTCATGCTGGCCTGGATCAACCTGCTGCTCGTGCTGATCGCCAACTGGGCGATTCGCCGCGTGGGTCACGTGGGTCTGTGGTAGGCGGACATGCGCGTTCACTCGCCGGGCGAGCGCTGGTTCGACGTCGCCAACTACACGCTGCTCGCGACGCTGGCGTTCGTGTGTTTCTACCCGTTCGTGATGATGACGGTGCTGTCGATCAACGCCGGCACGGACAGCATGCGCGGCGGCATCACGCTCTGGCCGCGCGTCTTCACGCTGGTCAACTATCGGGTCATCCTCGAGAACGCGGCGATCCAGCGGGCGTATGTCGTCACCGTGATGAGGACGGTCATCGGCACGACGAGCGGCGTCTTCGTCACCGCATTGGTCGCCTATGGCCTGGCCGAGCGGCGTCTCCCGGGCCGCAAGTACATCATGGTCTTCATGGTGATCCCGATGTTCTTCTCGGGAGGGCTCATCCCGTACTTCCTGCAGCTCCGCGATCTGCGGCTGATCAACACCTTCTGGGTGTACGTCATCCCCCTGCTGTTCAACATCTGGAACGCGATCGTCATGAAGACCTTCTTTCAGGAGATCCCGGTGAGCCTCAAGGAGTCCGCCCGGCTCGACGGCGCCAACGAGCTGGTGGTGCTCTTCAGGATCGTGTTCCCGGTTTCGAAACCGCTGTTCGCCGCGATCTCGCTGTTCGTGGCCGTCGGTCATTGGAACGACTGGTTCGCAGGCGCGTTCTTCGTCACCCGCCAGCACCTGCGGCCCGTGCAGACCTACCTCATGGGCATCATGACGGCGGATCTCTCGGACTCGTTCAACCAGGAGACGGTGCAGGCGGCGGCGCAGCAGTTGATGGGCAGGTTCATCACCGACTACTCTACGATCACGTCCCTGTCGTTGCGCATGGCTGCCGTGATGATCGCCGTCCTGCCGATCCTGATGGTGTATCCGTTCCTGCAGAAGTATTTCGTCAAGGGTGTCCTGATCGGCTCGCTGAAGGGCTGATGAACCGAGAGGTCGCAGGCACATGACGGTGGACCTGGCCGGCACGGTCGCAGTGGTTACCGGCGCAGCGCAGGGCATCGGCCGTGCCATCGCCGACGCGCTGTCCGCCAACGGCGCGCACGTCGTCTACAGCGACGCCGCTGCCGGCCGGCTGGCGGCGGATCCGCCCGGCGGGCCGAACACGCAACCGATGGAGCTGGACGTCACGAGTGACGAGCACGTCGATCGCGCCGTCACCGATCTGCTGGCGGAACACGGTCGCATCGACCTCCTGGTCAACAATGCCGGAGTCAACACGTCGCATCGGGTCCCGACGGACGAGGTTTCGATCGAGGACTGGAACCGGATCGTGAACGTCGACCTGACCGGCACCTTCCGCGTGAGCCGGGCGGTGGCGGCACGGGCGCTGATCCCGCAGCAATCGGGCCGAGTCATCAACATCGCCTCGGTCGGCGGGATCGTGCCGTTTCGGCTGCAGTCGGCATACATCGCGGCGAAGACCGGCCTGGTCGGCTTCAGCCGCGCCATGGCGCTGGAATGGGGTCGGCACGGCGTCCTGGTCAACGCGATCGCTCCGGGGTCCACCGTCACGCAAGCGACGCGCGGCCTGTTCTACGGGGAGTCCGGCGAGCTGAACGACTCGGCCGTCGAGCTCATGGCTCACATTCCGCTGGGACGGCCGGCCCGGACGGAGGACATCGCCAACGCGGCGCTGTTCCTTGCGGCGCCGGAGAGCTCCTACATCACCGGACACGTCCTGGTGGTGGACGGCGGCTGGACCGCGGGATACGCCCGCGACTTCTGACGCGGATGAGGGGTAGGGACTGATGATCGCATGGGTACTGCACGGCAGCCGGGACCTGCGACGCGAGGAGCGTCCGGTGCCGAGCCCGCGTGCGGACCAGGTGCTGGTTCGGGTGGAGCGCGTGGGGATCTGCGGCAGCGACGTCCGCTATTTCCAGACCGGAAAGGTCGGCCCGTTCACGCCGACGCGGCCGTTCGTGCTCGGCCACGAGTTCTCGGGCGAGGTCGCCGAGGTCGGATCGGACGCGGCCGGGTTCGCGGCCGGAGACCGGGTGGCGGTGGACCCGGCTCAGCCGTGCCTGCGCTGCGAGCTGTGCCGCGAAGGACGCAGCAACCTCTGCGACGCGACCCGCTATTATGGCAGCGCCGCCAGCGATCCGCCGGTCGACGGTGCGTTCTGCGAGCTGATCGCCGTGCCGGCAACCAACTGCTACCGGCTCGGGGATGCGGTCAGCTACGCGATGGGTGCCTTGCTGGAGCCGCTCGGCATCGCCACCCATGCCGTGCAGCGGGCGGGCGCGCTCATGGGCAAGCCGGTCGTGGTCTCGGGCGGGGGGCCCATCGGGCAACTGGTAGCCACGGTGGCAAAGGCCGCGGGAGCCTCGTTCGTCGCCGTCGGCGATCCGCTTGCGTATCCGCGATCCGTCGCCGCGGCTCGCGTGGATCACGCCTTCGACCCGACGGCCGCATCTGCGGCGATGGAGATCGCCGATCTGACGAGGGGCGGCCCTGCGGTGGTGTTCGAGGCGGCGGGCGCGGCCGCATCGCTCGAGTGGGCGCTTGAGAACGTGCGCCGCGGCGGCCGCGTGGTGCAGATCGGTCACCTGCCGGCCCCCACGAGCGCGTCGCTGCATCTCGTCATGACCCGAGAGCTGGAGATCACGGGAAGCTTCCGCCTGGGCAGCAGCGGATTCGCCGTGGGTGCGACGCTGGTGGAGAGCGGCAGGATCGAGATCGAGTCGCTGGTCTCCTCGGTCGCATCCCTCGACGACGTTCCCGCCGCCATCGCGGCGGCGGCCGACAACGATGCCGAGATCAAGCTGCAGGTGAGCGCAACGGGACAGGGTTCATGTTGAAGAAGATCGAGGACGTGGTCGTGTACCGGGACGATCGCTACTACTGCGGTCCGGGGCCGGCCGTGGTCTGCTATCCGGACGGGGAGTTGCGGGTCGTGTTCCGCCGCCATCGCTGCTGGGCGCCCGAGGTGATGATGCACGTCCATCCGACCACGGAGCAGTGCCTGATCCGCTCGGCCGACGGCGGCCGGTCGTGGTCACCGCCGCGGGTGTTCATGGGCGGCGGCCAGTGCGCCGTCGCCGGCCTGATGCGCGACGGCACCCTGCTGTTCGTGACTCACCGGCAGGAGCTGGTTCCCTACGCCGCGCGCGGTCTGCTGGTCGACGGGGTCAGCGCGGAGGTCGCCACGCTCGTCGCCGGCTTGCGTGCCGATGGGCAGGACGAAGTGGCGGACAGCCTGCAGCGGAGGCAGTCGCACTGGCCGACGCTGAGCGCCGGTACCGAGGTCTGGCGGTCCGCCAACCGGGGCGATGACTGGGAGGGGCCGGCCTGGGTGGGCGAGGTCCCCGGCCTGCCGCTGCTCCATCCGGGGCTGCACGCGCCCGTGCACCTGCGCGGGTTTCCCATCGAGCTGGCGGACGGCGACCTGGTGTTGCCGGTGCAGGGGCGGGGCGTCGGTTCGATTCTGGCGGCTTCCACCGATGGAGGGTGCACGTGGGAGTTTCGCGGCCTGGCCGCGCCGAATCCGCCCGGCAGGGCCGGCATGGCGTTCAACGAGTGGAGCGTCATCGAGACCGGCGCCGGTGACCTGGTCGGATTCGTGCGCTCGGAGATGGAGGAGCGGCACGGCGGGGGGTATCTGTGGACGGTGCGCTCCACGGACAAGGGCCGGACCTGGAGCGAGCCGCAGCGCGAGGATGTGTGGGGCTATCCGTACTTCGCCCTCACGCTTCCGTCCGGCAACGTGTTGCTGGTCTACGGGTACCGTCGCGAGCCCTACGGGCTCCGCGCACGCGTGCTGGACCCGGAGTGCCGCGCTCCCGGCGACGCCCGGGAGCACGTGATCCGGCGGGACGGCGGCACCCAGGACCTGGGCTATCCGCATGCGGCGCTGCTGCGCGACGGGCGGGTGCTCATCGTCTACTACTTCAACGACGGCGGTCAGCGCTTCGTGGCAGGGACGATCGTCGAGGCGGCGTAACCATGGGGTGACGGGACCGGGCCGCGCCGGTAGAGTTCGCCATGGAAGGACCGCGCACCGTCGATGCCGCGCGCATCGGCGATCTGACCGGCCGGCGTCCCGCCGGCTTCCGCCGCGCCACGGGCGGCTACACGCCCGCCGAGCGCTGGGTGGTGACCCTGGAGGGCGGCGACCGGGTGTTCGCGAAGATCGGCGTCGATGACCTGACCTCCGGATGGCTGCGCGACGAGCGGCGGGTGTATACGGCCATCGGCGGCGACTTCATGCCGGCGGTGCTCGGCTGGGATGACGGCGAACGCCCGTTGCTGCTGCTGGAGGACCTGAGCGGCTGCGAGTGGCCGCCGCCCTGGGACGACCGGCGGGTCGAGCAGGTCCTCGACGCGCTCGCGCGGCTGCACGCGACCGATGGCGGGAGTTCGCTGACGCGGCTCGTCATCGACGATCCGGGACTTGCCGGCTGCTGGCGGCGGGTCGCCGCGGAGCCGGCGGAGTTCCTGTCGCTGGGGCTGGCGACCGAGCGCTGGCTTCGCGACAGCGCGCCGGTGCTGGCTGCCGCCGCGGAGGGCGCGGAGCTCGACGGGCCGTGCCCGACGCACCTGGACGTGCGCAGCGACAACATCTGCTTCCGCGACGGACGGGCGCTGCTGGTCGACTGGAACCAGACCGTGCTGGCCCACCGGGACGTGGACGTCGCCTGCTGGCTGCCGAGCCTGCACGCCGAGGGCGGCCCGGCGCCTGAGGAGGTTCTGCGTGACGCGGGGCCGCTGGCCGCCGTGATCAGCGGGTACTTCGCCGAGCGGGCCGGCAAGCCGGTGATCCCGACGGCGCGGCGTGTGCGGGTGGTGCAGAAGCAGCAACTCCGCACCGCGCTGCCGTGGGCGGTCCGGGCGCTCGGGCTTCCGCCCCCCGACGGACCGGCGGCGGGGTAGAGTAGCGGCCATGGAACGCGTGGACACCCCGCCGGAGGAGTACCTGGCGTCGCTGCCGGCGGAAACCGGCGCCGACATGACGGCGCTGCACGAACGGATCAGGGCTGCGCTGCCCGGCCACGGCTGCTGCGTGTGGGCGGGCGTCTTCTGGGGCGGCAGCGAGCAGACGATCATCGGCTACGGCGACATGTCCTACGTGCGCTCCGACAAGAAGCGGGTGGAGTGGTTCCTGGTCGGACTGGCACGGCAGAAGAACTACTACAGCGTGTACGTGAACGCGGCCGATGGGCGCCGGTATCTGGCCGAGGCATACGCGGACAGGCTGGGCAAGGCGAAGGTCGGCAAGAGCAGCATCAGCTTCCGCACGCTCGCCGATGTCGACCTGGACGTGCTCAGCGAGCTGATAGTGCGAGCCGGCGAGCTGTCGGGGCCGGACGGTTCCACGTAGTCGGCGCTACAGCGTCTTCACCAGGTAGCAATGGAGCTCCTCGTCCCTGTGCGGGTTGCCGTGGCGATCCCAGTAGGTATAGCCCGAAGTGAACGGTCCGAATGACGATTCTTCGAAGCCCAGCTTTCGGTACAGCACGCGGGCGGCCTCCTGCTGCGGGTTGCAGGCGGTGACTTCGAGCCCGGCTTGGCCGACTCCCCGTTCGCGGACGAGCTCCATCGCCGCTTCCATGAGTTGCCGCCCGATCCCGCGCCCTCGTGCCCGTTCCAGCACCAGGAGATCGCCGATCTCGGCACATCCAAGGCGTCTGCCCCGATCGGTCAGATTCGCGGAGTCCACCGGCCACCGCACGTAGACGTGGCCGACCGGAGTGTCGCCATCCCACGCTGCCAGATAGGTGATGAGTCCGGCGCGTTGCCGCCGCGGGCGCCGGGCATGGCGGTTTCCCGGCGCTCCTGGAGATTCAGGGAAGGCTCCGGAAAGGGCCGGCAGATCGGATGCCGCGACGCGTCGGACGGTGCTCATCTGGATGAGTCTCGATCCTGGAGCGACGTCGGGATTCCCGCGGCGTACAGCGCGGCGCGCCACTCGGCAAGCGCGACCGAGCGGGACTCCTGCGTGTTCCAGTGCAGCGGCCGGGGGCTGGTCGACGGCAGCTCGGCGACCTCGGCCGGCAGCTCGCCGAAGTGCCGCCGCCACTCTCGCGCGCGGCGTCCGTTGAGCAGGATCGGAAACGGCCCCCGGTTGGCCAGCAGCGCTCCCACCGCATTGGGCTCGGCATCCCGGATGCGGTCGTCGCCCGAGCCCTGCCGCCGCACGCGAGCGTACAGGTCCCAGACCGCCAGGCCGTGGCGTCGCACCGCGGCGACCCGCTCCGAGTACGGCGCAGCGCGATCGCCGATCACCCGGCAGTGGGCGAGCACGCGCCAGAACCGGTTCTGCGGGTGTCCGTAATACTGCCCGGTCTCCAGGGACGCGACGCTCGGAAAGGAGCCGAGCACCAACGCACGGATCGGACCGTCGGGCAGGATTGGCGGCAACCCCTCCAATAGCGGCCGTCCCGGCGTGTCGGAGTTCTCCTTCATGGGTCTTCGTGCCGATGGCGATGATGGGCATGACAGAGCAATCTCAAGTTTTCGGGATCGGCGCCACCGCCAAGCGCGTAGGGGAGGATGTGGTCTATCTCGATCAGATGTCGTGAGTTGCAGCGGCGTCCGGTCCGCCGATCGAGGTAGCTGCAGCGGCCGCCGTCCCGCTGCCACACCTGCCGTCGCACCGCCGCCGGAACGGCGCGGCCCGAAGCGCACGACTTCGCCGTCGGAGTAGCTGCGCCGGCGGGCTTCGTGCCGGCAGCGGCTGGTCGGTCCGTCGCTTCCTGCCGGGTCGGCGACGGCGCGGAGGCCGGCCTGGGGCGGGGCGTCCCCTGCGGCGTCGAAGTCGTGCCGGCGAGGATCGCCGCGTCCGGCGCGGTCACGGCATGACCGGGTTCCGGCGCAGGCTGCTTCTTCGCTGCCGCAGCGGGCTCGGATTCGCCCTGTGCCGCCTGGCTTCCGGCGCGCGCTCGGCGCGGCGGCCGGCTCGGGTCGTGGCGGTCCAGCGCCTCCTGCACGATGCGGCCGACGAGCTGCCCCACGGTCATGCGCGGGTCCACGTGCGAGAGCAGCCCGCGAAGCTGCTCCAGTCCCTGCTGGCAGTCGGCGTCGATGACCGCCTTCAGCTCGTAGCGACCGTCGCCGAGCGGGCGCACGCGGTCGGGCGGCGGCGCCAGCTCCGGGTCCAGGTCGGCCAGCATGCGGCGGACCTGGCGTGCGCTCTTGCCGGACGCCTCCTCGACGAGCTTCCGCCTTCCTGCCGCATCGAGCACCAGTGGTGGCGCGGGCTCGGAGTGGCTCGCCGTTGCGGCTGGCGCGACGTCCGCCGCCGGATCGTCCGCCCGCGCAGCCTTCGCCGGGGCTGACCCTACCGCACCGTCGGCCAGCGCCGGCGCCTCCCCCGGCGCTGAAGCTGGCAGGCCAGCCCGCGCCGGCGCGATCGACGCGATGCCTGCGATCGCCCCGCGCCGCCGCTGCCGGTCGAACGCCCACTGCAGCTCGGCGGCGGCGCTCAGCGTCAGCGAGCCGTCGCGCAGCCGCTCGCGCGCGCCCGGCTGGTCGGCGCACAGCCGCACGGCGCCGATGCGCCGCCCGGCGGCAGCGTCGCTGTAGCCGAGCTCGCGCACCGCGTAGTCGAACAGGCTGGAGCAACCTCGCTGCAGAAAGAGCCCGCGGGCCTCGATCTCGGCCAGATGGTCGATGATGGCGCCCTGCAGGTGGCGTTCGTGGTGGACCAGGGTGCTGGTCTGACGCAGCAGCTCGCGGTCCGAGAGCACGCCGATGGTGGAGGTGATGACGGGATGAACGGCCCTGGCAAGCGTGGCGGTCTTCATGGAGTAAATGTAACACTAAATTTGAGATAGAACTCATTGGCCGGTCCGGGACAGGTCGACGATTCGCGATCAGCGGGCGCTAAGCGGGGTGCTGCACGGCCGAAAGGGCGCCCGAGCTTCCGGGAGGCCGGAAGGGGCGCGTTCGTGCGGTGGCGTGCCACCTCGCAGGCGCAAAACCCCGTCAAGACCCTGCGGCAAGAATCCTCGATCTTTTTATTCGCGGCGCGCCCGCCGCCGGGCCGATGCCGGCAGCGTCAGGGACCGATCGACCTCTTCGCCGCCTCATGGCCCTCTCATTCACGCGAAACCGGAAGAGCCTCCTTCATCGATGAATCGCCGCCGAGGTCACCGTTGACCAGTCTTCCGTCGCCAGTCGTATAATCGCGGCTTGCTCTGTCGGGCGGCACCGCCGCTCGCGTAGCTTCCCAAACTCACAGAACGCGAATACGCGACTCCCATCATCATGATCCAAGTGTTGAAGTATCCGAGGACGCCGTACTGGCCGTACTCGCCGGGGGACCCCAGGGACGGTGACGAGCTGGCCGTGCCGGCGCTATTCACCCGGCGCCCGATCGTCGTGACCGAGAAGCTGGACGGGGGCAACACGCTGCTCCATCGAGGCCAAGTGTACGCGCGCAGCGTGTCCGCGCCCTCGACCGGCAAGTGGATGGCGATGGTCAAGAACCACCATGCCTGGAAGGTGACGGAGCACGA
This sequence comes from Spirochaetia bacterium, assembly GCA_964291595.2. Taxonomy (GTDB): domain Bacteria; phylum Spirochaetota; class Spirochaetia; order SZUA-6; family Bin103; genus CATQHW01. The sequence continues at coordinate 1,571,288 of OZ219914.1, forward strand.
CGTGTTTCTCTACGGTCGCCGACCTTCGCGAATTCGTGAGCAGGGCTCACGCGGAGCCGTCGGCGCTGGGCGGCGCGCGGGAGGGAGTCGTGATACGGGCGGCGCGCGGGTTCGCGGCAGAGGAGTTCAGGTCGAACGTCTGCAAGAGCGTCCGGGCCGGGCACGTCCAGTCGGAAGAACACTGGTCGAAGAACTGGAAGGCGTGCCGCATCGCGCAACCCTCTACGATCACCCGATGGCACCGGGGAGGTAGCGGATGATGAAGCGGACGATATGGCGCGAGCGCTCGCCGAGCCGGATCGCGTGTTGGGCCCTCGTCATCTCGGCGAAATACACGCCGGTGACCGGATCGATCTGCAGCGACTGCAGCGGGTTCCCCGCAACCCGCGCCCGGCTGGGCGTGGAGACGAACGTCGTCCGGTTCGTCAACCGTTCGGAGTACACGTGGTCCCGGTCGGGCGCCAGGGCGATGCCGAGGGTCCATTCGCCGGCGGCGCGGCCTCCGAGCTTCTCCAACAGGGCACGGTAATGGTCGACCATTTCGTCGTCGGTCGCCGATTCCGCGCCGCCGATGCGGCGCACGTGAACGCCGGGCTGCCGATCGGCCGGCAGCCCCTCGATCCGCAGCGCTGCATCGAGGGAGAACGTCGGAATGCCTGACGCTGCGAAGTACGCCAGCGCCTTGATCCGGGCGTTTTCCTCGGCGTTATCCGCCGACTCGACGGCGTCGACGGCGAGTCCCAACTGGGCCGGATCGAAGATCTCCAGGGCAAGGTGACCGAGCATGGTGCGCCAGTCCGCGATCTTGCCGGGGTTCGAGCTGCCCAGCAGCAGGCGGACGCGGCTACTCGCGTGCGTCACAGGCCGCCGGCGCCGTCGAACCCCAGCCCTCGCTGCTTCATGCTCACGAAGCCGCGTGCCCCGATCACGACGTGGTCCAACAGCTCGATGTCCAGCAGCTCCGCGCTTTCGCGGATGCGGCGGGTGACCGACGTGTCTTCCGGGCTCGGGGTGGGGTCTCCGGACGGATGGTTGTGGACCACGATGACGTTCGGGCAGTTCTCGCGGATGGCGGGCCGCAGCACTTCCGCGACGCGCACCGAGGCCGCGCATACGGTTCCCTGGTAAACCTCTCGGATGAGCAGGACTTCATGCTTCGTGTTCAGCAGCAGGACGCGAAGCTGCTCCTGTTCCAGGTGCGCCATCTGTGCCCGCAGCAGATGGTACACGTCTTCCGGATCCCGGATCGCCGGCCGGTCGGCGGGTGCTGGACCGGCCGCGCGGCGGCCCAGCTCCAGCGCGGCCAGCACCTGGCACGCCTTCGCCTCCCTCACGCCGTCGAGTGCGCACAGCTCCGTGAACGACGCTCGCGCGAGCCCGGCCAGACCGCCGAACGCGGACAGCAGCCGCCCGGAAAGCTGCATGACGCTCTGCCCGGTAATCCCGGTGCGCAGCAGGATGGCGATCAGCTCCGGGTTGGAGAGCTGGCCGGCCCCCGACAGGCGCAGGCGCTCCCGCGGCCGCTCATGGGCCGGAAGGTCGCGGATCGTGAGGGTCTGGACAGACATGCCGTTGGCGTGGTCGCACTGTTCCATTCACCCCATATACGGGGTCCGTGGCGGTGGCGCTTCACGGCGGCGTCGGCTCGCGCTCGTCGCGGAGTACGTAGAGCGGGGCGTTCGGAAGGGTGCGGATGTGCTCCGGCAGGAATGTCGGCTTGAGATTCGCCTGCTCCAGCTCATCCACGGGAATCCACTCGAGGACGATGCTGGACTCGGCACCGGCGAACCTGCCGTCGCGGCCGCGAGTCGGTGAGTCTTCGTCGAGATCGATCAGAAAGTAGAGATTGACCTCCTGGTAGCGCCTTCCGTCGAGCTCGAAGAAGTTGTCGGCGACGATGAGCAGACGGCCGACCGTGGCCGGTTCCCCCAGCTCCTCGATCGCCTCCCGCCGCAACGCTTCGACGGCGCTCTCGCCGAACTCCACGCGGCCGCCGGGCAGAAAGCAGAAGCCCTGACCGACCGCCTGCTCCACCAGCACCCGGCCGTCGTCGACGGCGATCCCGCCGACCCGGTACATGAAGGTCAGGCCGTCGTGGGTGAACACGATCATCCGGTCGTCCATCGGCGTCGGGCTCAACTCCAGCCTGCCGTATAGGGGCCGGGATGGGAGGCGCCGTCCACGAGGTGGGTGACCTCGGCGGAGCCTCCGCCCCGGTCGATGCGGTAGATCACGTGGTGCGGCTGGTAGATGTCCGCGATCCGGTCCTCCCAGCCGATCAGGGCCGCCACCAGGACGCGGTTGATGGCGGAGTGGGCGACGATCAGCGTGGTGCGCTCATCCAGCCGGCCGGCGACCGCGCGCGCCCGCACGAGCATGTCGGCCAGCGACTCGCCGCCGGGCGGCCGGTAGTGCAGGCGATCCTCCTCGCGCCGTGCCAGCTCGCCGGGGTAGGCCGCCTCCACCTCCTCCCTGGTCAGTCCTTCCCAGCGGCCGATGTCGGACTCGGCCAAGTCGGCGTCGATCTCGGCCGCCAGGCCGATGGCACGCTCCGCCACGCTCGCCGTGGCCCGCGCGCGTCCGAGCGGGCTGCAGAGCAGGCGCTCGACGCCGCGCCCGCGCATCGTCTCCGCGGTCGAGCGCGCCTGCGTCCGTCCCTTGTCCGTGAGCGGCGAATCGAGCCGGCCCTGGTACCGCCCCTCGGCGTTCCAGACCGTCTCCCCGTGGCGGGCCAGATAGACGGTCACGGATCAGGCGAAGTCCAGGTTCCCGGTGATGCGCGTGCCGTCGCGCCCGAACTCCTCGACGTAGCGGCGGATGCGCTCGCGCGCCTCGGCCAGGTCGTGGTTGTTCAAGTTCAGGTTGAGCAGGTCGATGTACCACGGCGCCTTGCGCGGGTTGCCCACGTAGGTGTCGGCGATCTCGCGCGCGATCGGCAGCGTGGTGGTCTTCGAGTCCTCGTGCACGTCGCGGTCGGCCGCCGCCAGCAGCTTCGCGTACTCCTCGTCCAGCAGGCGGGCGAACAGACCGGCGTCGAAACGCGTGCCGGCGCCCACGCCCAGCTCCGCGTCGGCATCGGTCAGCGCCGCCCCCTTGTGCAGCCACTCCCACAGGATGCTCAGGCGGATCTCGCCGGTGGCCATGTCCTCCATCAGGTAGAGCACGTCGTCGTCGCCGAAGTGGTCGGCCGGCTTCAGCGCCGCCGCCTGCATGCCCTGGCCGAAGGCGTTGCCGTACTGCAGGGCGACGCTCAACAGGTCGCGCGCGCCGCGGATCGTGCGCGGCGCAGGCGCAAGCTCCAGCAGTCCGTCGGCGTCCGCATCGGTGTAGGTGAGCGGCGGGAACTGCCGCCCGAGCTGATTGGGCTCGCCCGCGCGCTCCCAGACCGGCCGCACGATGTGCACCATCTTCCAGTGGGCGACCCACTTGCCGCTGGCGCCGGCCTGCTGCTCGCGCTCCGCGCCGGCCACCGCCTTGGCCATCGACGCCTCCACCCCTGCCGCCGAGCCGACCGGGATGTTGGGCTCCATGCCGCCCTGCCAGAGGGCACAGCCTCCGGCCGCGTCGGGGGTGTTCACGGCGCGCCGCACCCGGTCCTCGTAGGCGTGCATGTAGCCGTAGGTCATCGTGATCGCGTCGATGTTGGGATTGACGAAACGGTCGTCCCACGCCATCGCGTCGGCGACGCTGTTGATGTAGTCCCAGCGGCCGGTGTTGAAGCCGACGAAGCGCTCGCCGAGCGCGGCGCGGATCTCCATCAGTTGAAACGAGGCTTCGAGCTGCTCGACCAGGACGTAGGTCTTCACGGCGCCGGTGGCCAGGCCCAGGTGGCCCTCCAGCGCGGCGAGCAGCCGGTGCCAGAAGGCCGCCTCCTCGGCGGTCTGGATCTTCGGCAGGTAGAGGACGACCGAGGCGCCGCGCGCGCGCAGCGCCGCGTGGTTGGCGGCCACGTACAGGGCAGCGTCGACGATCGAGGCCGACAGGCCGGTGCCGTCCGCCATGCGCACGTGGCGGTCGTCCAGGTGCAGGCCGCGCGCCCGGAAGATGGTGGTGGTGAAGTCGAGCTGCGCGCGCCAGTCGTCGATGACCGGCCGTTTCAGGAAGCCCTCCGCCCAGGCGTTCATCTCGCCCGCGACGCCCTCCGCGGCGGCCAGGAACTCAGGAGCCCGCGCGATGCCCAGCCGCAGGTTGCGCTGGTTGTCCAGCGACATGGTCGTCACCTGACCCAGGGCGTCCTCGCCATCGAACATCCAGCCGTCGGCGCCGGACAGGAGCGCGTAGGCGACGTTGCGGATGCTGCGCGGCAGGGGCGCGTCGGGCTTGGCGCCCGGCCCGGTTCCCTGGATCCACTGCCGCTGCAGGTCGGCGGGGATGGCGCTGCCGGTGAACCGGCCGGCGCGTGCGTCCGCGACCGTGAGGTCCGTGCCGGCGATCGTGGCGCCCGCCGGCAGGAAGTCGATGCGGCGCCGCTCCCGCGCCCGTTCGGCGCGGCGGGCGATGCGCCGGCGCATCAGGTCGAGGCGCGGCTCGTTGAGCTCCGCCAGGGCGGCGATGGCGTCGAGCGCCGTGTCGCTGTAGACGTCGTCGTACTGCCGCGCCAGATCGCCGCGGATCTGCACGGTCCGGTTCAAGGAAGCCATGGAGGCGGTATAGTAGCGCCTGATCGCGACTCCCGCAGTGCCAGAATCCCACCCCGTCCCACCCGCCAACCTGCTGTTCATCCTCTCCGACCAGCACAACCTGCGCGGCACCGGCTGCTACGGCGGCGACGGTATCACCCCCAACCTGGACCGGCTGGCCGCCGGCGGCACCCGCTTCACCTCCGCCTACACCAACTGCCCGCTGTGCGTGCCGGCGCGCGCCTCGCTCGCCACCGGGCGCTACGTGCACGACATCGGCTACTGGGACAACGCCCACGCCTACGACGGCCGCGTGCCGAGCTGGGGCCACCACCTGGCGCGGCACGGCCTGAGGTGCGACTCGATCGGCAAGCTGCACTTCCGCGGCGGCGACGACAACGGGTTCGGGCGCGAGATCGAGCCCCTGCACGTGGTGGACGGGGAGGGCGACCTGCTCGGCTGCCTGCGCGAGGACTCGCCGGTCCGCAACGCGCGCGCCGGCGTGCTGGACGCCGGCCCCGGCGAGTCGAGCTACCTGGCCTACGACGTCCGCAACGCCGACAACGCCGTCGAGTGGCTGCACGCCCATGCCGGCGACCGCCGTCCGTGGGTGCTGTTCGTGGGGTTCGTCTGCCCGCATCCGCCCTACGTCGGACCGCCCGGGCACTTCGAGCGCTATGACCCCGGCGCGATCCGGCCGATGCCTCAGGAGGAGCCGGCGGACTGGCCCGACCACCCGGCGATCGACGGCGTACGCGGCGTCCTGAACCTGAACGAACCGCTGTCCGCGGAGCAACTCTCGATCTACCGGCGGGCGTACCTGGCCGCGTGCACCCACCTGGACGAGCAGATCGGCCGCGTGTTGGCCGCGCTCGACGACTGCCGCCTGAGGGACCGCACGCGCGTCCTCTACACGACCGACCACGGCGAGTCGATGGGCGCGCGCGGGCTGACCGGCAAGCTGACCATGTACGACGAGTCGGCCGCCGTGCCGCTGATCATGGCCGGCCCCGACGTGCCCGCCGGCCGCACCGTCGCGACCCCGGTGAGCCTGGTCGACTGCTTCCCCACGGTCCTCAGCGCGACCGGTTGCCCGCTCGCGGACGAGTGGCGCTCCGACGAACCGCTGCCGGGAAAAGACCTCCTCGCCATGGCCGCCGCCGAGGACCGCGACCGGACGGTGTTCGCCGAGCACCACGCCGTGGGCTTTCGCCGCGCGGTCTACCTGCTGCGCGACCGCCGCTTCAAGTACGTCCACTACGTGGGGATGAGGCCGCAGCTCTTCGACCTGGCCGCTGACCCGGACGAGGTCGACGACCTGGCCGGCCGGCCCGAGCACGCCGAGACCGTGCGCGCATTCGAGCGGCGGTTGCGCGCCATCGTCGACCCGGAGGAGGCCGACGCGCGCGCGCACGCCGACCAGCGGCGCAAGGTCGCGGACGCGGGCGGCCGGGAGGCCGTGATCGCGCGCGGCATCTTCGCCAACTCGCCGACCCCGGGCGAGGCGCCCACGTGGGAGCGGCCGGTCGCCGGCTGATCGGGTACAGTCGGGCAGGAGGCGGACATCGCATGGAGCTGCACGAGGTCGCCGACAGGCAGTTCGCGCGCAAGGGATTCATGGTGGTGCGGGCAGCCTTCAAACCCTCCGAGGTGGCGGAGCTCCACGAGCGCGCCGACGCGATCGTGGCCGACCACGACGCCTACCAGCGCCGCTACCGGGAGGAGACCGAACGGATCGAGGCCGAGCATCCGATGCCGGGCGCACCGGACCCGACGGCGCAATTCAACGAGGTCCGCCGCCGGCTCCCCGACTACCCCGAGATCGAGGTCTCCTCTCGCCATCTGCGGCGCCAGAACCGGATCTACCCGAAGCGCCGCCGGCCTGTCGATCCGGCCGAGCGCCGGCAGGCCGTGTCGAACGGGACCGCTTGGGCTGCCTTCTCCGGCCAGATCAATGGGCTGGCCGACTGCGACGAAACATTCGCCCGCGCGGCCGTCCACCCGAGCGTCGCCGAGGTGCTCCGGCGGGTGCTGGCCCCCGACGCCAGGCTCTGGTTCGACCACATCTTCGCCAAGGGCGCCCTCAACGACGACCCGCCCTACCACGGCGCCAACCGCTTCCACCAGGACGGCTTCTTCCAGTTCGACCGCCGCACCGTGACCTGCTGGCTGGCACTGGACGCGGTGACCGAGGAGAACGGGCCGTTCCACTACATCCCGCTGGACGCCGGCCCGGAGGCCGCCGGCTACGGCCGCTTCGACTTCGACGACCTGGGCCCGGAGGGGCTGTCCCGCGAGCTGCTGGACGCGGCGGAGATCGTCACGCTCGAGCCCGGCGACTTGGCCGTGCACGATCGCTGGGTCCTGCACGCCACCGGCCCCAACGAGAGCGCCGAGCCCCGATGCGGCTGGGCGCTGCACTACATCGACGCCCGCGCCCGCTTGGGCGAGTTCGACCGTCCTCGTCCCGACGCGACCCGCTTCGCGAAGGTCACGGCGGAGGGCTACCACATTCGCAACGGCAAGCTGACCGGCAACCGCGCGTGGCCGCTGGTGTGCGGGCAGGCCGTGCCAGGAGGAATCTGAAACCATGAGCGTACGCGTCACCGTCTGGAACGAGTTCGTCCACGAACGCGACAACGAGTTCGTCCGCAGCATCTACCCCGACGGCATCCACGAGCAGATCGCCGGCCACCTGCGTGCGCAGGACGGGCTGGAGGTGCGCACCGCCACCCTCGACCAGCCCGATCACGGGCTCACGGAGGAGGTGCTGGACGCCACCGACGTGCTCATCTGGTGGGGCCACGCCGCCCACGCCAAGGTGCGCGACGAGATCGTCGACCGCGTGCAGGAACGAGTCCTGCGCGGCATGGGGCTGATCGTCCTGCACTCCGGCCACTACTCGAAGATCTTCAAGCGCCTCATGGGCACCACCTGCAGCCTGACGTGGCGGGAGGCGGCCGAGCGCGAGCGGCTGTGGGTGGTGAGCCCGAACCATCCGATCACGCGCGGCTGCGGGCGCTTCATCGAGATCCCCAACGCGGAGATGTACGGCGAGTTCTTCGACATCCCCGATCCGGACGAGCTCCTGTTCGTGAGCTGGTTCGAGGGAGGCGAGGTGTTCCGCAGCGGCGCGGTCTGGCACCGCGGCCAGGGCCGCGTCTTCTACTTCCGGCCCGGCCACGAGACCTTTCCCATCTTCCACCACCCCGGGGTGCTGCACGTGCTCACCAACGGCGTCCGCTGGTGCGCCTTCTCCGGCAACGACCAGATGGTGACCATCATCGGGACGCCCAACGAGAAGGAGCCGTTCGAGGAGCTCTCCGCCAAGGACTACGACGTGGGCAAGCTCAAGCACCCGACGGAGTCCGGCGCGGACGGCGCGTAAACGGCGCCATGTGGGACAGACTGTTTCCGACCACCGTGGTCGGGTCGATCACCCGGCCGTGGTTCTTCCGCGAGCGCGTCGACTGCTACCTGGAGGAGCGTGCGGCCGGCCGGGAGGTGTCCGACGAGGAGCTCCTGGAGCTGATGGACCGGTCGATCCCGTACGTGGCCGCCCTGCAGGAGGCGGCCGGGGTGGACGTCATCTCCGACGGCGAATGGCGGCGCAAGTCCTACCTGGGAATCATCGCCGACATGGTGTCCGGCTTCGAGCTGCACAAGGCGTTCGTCGACGACGGCGTCCACGACGGCTACGTCGGCTACACGATCACCGGGCGGATCGAGCCGTTCGACGAGGGGCTGTTCGCCCGCGAGGGCACGCGCCTCTCGGCGCACACCCGCAAGCCCGTGCGCGTGGCGATACCGACGCCGTATCACATCGCGCAGGTGCACTGGCAGGAGGAGCGCTCGGGGGAGGCGTACCCCGACCGCCGCGCCGTGGTGGAGACCCTGGTGCCGATCATCCGCAACGAGGTCCGGCTCATGGCGCGCGCCGGCGTCCGCTTCGTGGGCTTCGACGACACGACCATCGGTTCGCCGTACGCGGAGGATCCGGATTCGGAGGAGTTCCGGGAGGAGCTGGCCTGCGCGGTCGATTCGTTCAACCGCGTGGTCGAGGGGATCGACGGCATCCACACGTCCCTGCACCTGTGCGGCAAGCGGAACGTGGGCCCGGAGCGGCGCCTCGGCTACGACCACCTGCTGCCGGCGCTGCAGGCGCTGAACGTTGACATGACGATGTTCGAGCTGCGCGACATGGACGAGTACGACCGCGAGCTGCTGCGACGATTGCCTGAGCGCATGCAGGTGGGCTGCGGCTGCCTGACCGCCAAGCAGCACGGCGCCGAAACGCCGGAGGAGGTGGCCGGCCACGTCCGCAAGGTGCTGGAGGTGGTCGAGCCCGAGCGCGTGGTCCTGCACCCGGACTGCGGCTTCTCGCCCGGGACCTACTGGAACATCTCCATCGACGACGTGTACGACAAGCTGCGCTCCGAGGTCCTGGCCGCCGAGATGCTCCGCGCGGAGGTCGGCGGGTAGCACGGCCGCGGGCACGCCAACGGGACCTCTGCGCCGACGTCCGTTGAGATCGTGTTCGTAGCTACCGCGTCATCCGTCGCCGCCGGGCCGCGGAAGCTGCGGCCGGCGGGCGCTCAGGATCAGCGCCGCTGCGACGACAGCGAGCGCGCTCACCAGCAGCCACGAGCCGCGGTAGTTCCCGGAGGCATCGCGCAGGGCGCCGGCGAGCGGGGCGCCCAGGCCGCTGGCCAGGAAGATGAACGGCAGCACCACGCCGCGGATCGTGCCCACGAACTGCCACCCGTAGTACTGCGCCCAGATCACCCCCTGGACGACCATGTACGTGCCGACCCCGCAACCGAAGGTAACCGTCGACGCGAACAGCACGGGCGTCCATGGCCCGGCCGCCCATAGCTGCGCCGCCGCCATGAGCGCGACCCCCACGCAGAACGAAAGGCACGACACCAGTCCCACCATCCGGGCGTCCAGGCGCTCCACCACGAAGCCGGCCACCAGCGCCATGACGGTCGCCACGCCGGCGTCCATGGCGAACGCCAGCGACACGGTCGTCGGGTGAAAGCCCAGCTCGATCCAGTGCGGGATGCGGTGCACGCTGGCCGCGCCCAGCAGAAACCCCAGGATCGCGAACGCGGCGCTGAGTTTCCACAGGGTGGCGGTGCGGATCGCCGCGCGCAGCGTCCACTGGAACGACTCGCGCGAGTCGTGGGAGCCCGCCGCGGAGGTGCGGTCTGCATGGGACCCTCGGGTCCGTGACGGCGGCCCTCCGTCGGGCTCCAGTCCCAGGTCGCCCGGCTGGCGGCGAAGCAGAAGCACCAGCGGCACGGTCGCGGCCGACAGCCACGCCAGGGTTACCCAGGCCGATCGCCAGCCGTGGTTGCTGATGAGCACCTGGGTCAGGGACACGAACAGCGCGCCGCCCACGCCCAGGCCGAGTTGCACGATGCCGGTGGCGCGCCCGCGCAGCCGGATGAACCACTTGGACACCGGCACCGTGGCGATCAGCGCGCCGCCCGCGGGCGCCGTCCAGCCGGTGACGCCCAGCCCCAGCAGCACGCCGAACAGCACTGCCGGCGACTGCGCGCGGGCCAGCAGCAGCAGCCCGCCGGTGGCGACGACGATCGCCAGCAGCATCGGGCCGCGCGGTCCGTGCCGGTCCAGCCAGCGGCCGATCAGGATGCCGCTCAGGCCGCTGGCCCACAGGCGCATGGTCTGCGCCCAGCCGATCGCCTGCCGCGAGAGGCCGAGCTCCTCCGCCATCGGGATGACGAAGAAGCCGAAGTTGAGCGTGCCGCTGGCCTGCCCCGCCGCGTTGAGCACGAAGAACGCGGCGACGATCACCCACCCGTAGTAGAACGGCCTGCCTCGTACTGTCATGTCGTTCTACTCCAGAGCGCTCGTCATGCCCGCGCCGGCGCGATCCCCACCGGCGGACAGTCACGCGGTAGTGCCCCGCCGGGAATGAGGGTAAGGTCTCGGGGGACCCATGGGTACGGTACCACCGTTGCAGAGGAGCCGGCGGTGAGCGCGGCGACCGAACGGCTCGGCGGCGGCCTGATGGAACCGGCGCAGCTCGACCGCGAATTGCGCCGGCGGTTCGGCCCGCAGGCGCGCAGCGAGGGGCCGCTGGCCGCCAGCGGCGCGGGGCGGCGCTTGCTCGGTGTCGACCTCAGGCGGCGGCTCGATGCCGAACAGGTGGCCCTGCTTCTGGATGCGCTCAGCCAGTTCCGCATCCTCTGCATTCCCGGCCAGGATCTGGATTCCTTTTCGCTGGCCGACTTCGAGCGCTTCGCCAACCACTGGGGGGCGCCGGTTCCGCATCCCACCAACTTCCTGCGCGGGGGCAAGCCCGCCCAGTCCGACGGAGCCTCCGACGGCCCGATCGAGACCGTGCCGTTCGCCCAGCGACGCGCGGCGTCGGTGAACGCGGCGTTCCCCGGCCGCCTGCAGTGCCTCCCGCACGAGTCGCCGGCGGTTCTGGTGGTGGCCAACTTCCGGGGCGGGGCTGCGGGCGGGGGGAGCGTCACCACCAGCGTGGGCGGTTCCTGGCATACCGACATCGAGTACGAGCCGCTGCCGATCTACGTGTCGATGTTCCTGGTCCATCACATGCCGGTGCGGCGTGATGCGCCCGGCCGCACGTGGGTGCAGCGTCCGGAACGTGGCGAGGGGCTGGCAAGCCGCTACTTCGAAGGCTCCGACCCGGAGCTGATGCGGTTGCGCACGACGCTCCCGTTGAATGGCGAGACCGCGTTTGCGGACACCGCCGCGGCGTTCGCCGCGCTGCCGCCGGAGCGGCAGGCGCTGCTGGGGCGAACGCGGGTACGACGCCGGCTGAACGAAGGCGACGACGGTTGGCTGGCGCCGCTGGTGCGCACCAACCCGCGCTCCGGCATCAAGGGGCTGCACAGCCCGATCTGGGCTTCGCGACCGCGCATACGCCCGCCGGTCGAAGTCGACGGGCTGTCCCCCGAGAAGTCGCGCACCTTTCTGGATGAGCTGGAGGCGCACGTGCTGCAACCGCAGTTCCGTTACGACCACCCGCACGTGCCGGGCGACGTGACGCTGTGGGACAACTACATGACGCTGCACAACGTCCCGCTGCTCAAGGAGAACATCGACTCGATCGACGACGCGCGCCTGCTCTATCGCCTGAGTTGCAAGGGCGAACCGGCGTTGACCCTGCCCCGCAACGACCCGCCCGAGTGGCTGGCCGCACACGTCACCGCCGGATACGCCACCCCGGCGGCGATCATCGACGGGGCTTGAATCCGCCCATTCGAGAGTTCACGGTGCCAGCAGCCGGTCGGGTCCTGGTCGTCGGGAGCATCAACACCGACCTGGTCGCCTACGTCGAGCGTCTGCCGGAGCCCGGCGAGACCGTGGGCGGCGCCCGGTTTGCGGAGACCGCCGGCGGCAAGGGTGCGAACCAGGCGGTAGCGGCAGCGCGCGCCGGCGCGTCCTGCGTGCTGCACGGCGCGGTAGGCGACGACGCGTACGGCCGGGCTCGTGTCGCCGACCTGGCTGCGGCCGGCGTGGGCGTCGGCCACGTGGCGGTACTCCCGGACGAACGGTCCGGGGTGGCGCTGATCTACGTCGACGCAGGCGGCGAGAACCAGATCGCGGTGGCTCCCGGCGCCAACGGCGCCTTCCGGCTGGACGCGGCGGACTTCGGCGCCGAAGTAGGACCGGATGACGTCGTGCTGCTGCAGAACGAGATCGATCCGAGCGTGACGACTGCGGCGATCGCGCTGGCGCGCGAACGCGGTGCTGCGGTGATGTGGAACGTCGCTCCCGCGCTGGCATCGGTCGGCGAGGCTGAACGGGCCGCGATCGCGCAGGTGGACTACCTGGTCGTCAACGCGGGCGAGCTGGAAGCGCTGTCGGCGCGGCGCCCCGGCGAGTCGGCTGCCGACGCGGCGCGCCGGGCGGCCGCCGAGCTCGGCTGTCCTCGGGTGCTGTTGACCCTCGGCGCCGAAGGCGCCGTGCTGGCCGACGCGCGCGGCGTGCATCGACAGTCCGCGGCGCCCGTGCAGGCGATCGACACGGTCGGGGCCGGGGACTGCTTCGCCGGCGTGTTCGCGGCGTCAGTCGCGAGCGGCCGGGAACCGATCGACGCGCTGCGGCGGGCCGTCGCGGCGGCCGGCGTGTGCGTCACCCGCGAGGGGGCACAGCGCGCTATGCCGTCGGACAAGGAGATCGGCCGAGCGGTCGGCATGGGCGCCTCGTCCGAGCCTGGCTCCACCGGGGCCTCGCCCGTCGTTCATCCGCGGGCTTGACGGCAAGCGCAGGGATACATGAGGTTACATGTATGAAGACCATTACGGTCAATGTATCGGAGCCGGTCTATCGAGACTTTCAGCGCATCGCCAAGGCCCAGGATCGGACGGCATCCGAATTGATCCGACAAGCGATGGACGAGTTCCGGGAACGCACAATCGTCCGCGCCACCACCCTGGCGGACGTGAGCCCGGCGTCCGTGGGCCGCGTGCTGGCGCCGCTGCGTCCCGGCGAAGACCTGCTCGCAGAGATGCTCGACGATGATCGGGCTTGACACGACGTTTCTCGTGCACACTGAGATCCAGGAATCCGGAGCGCATGCGGCAGCGACGGAAGTGCTGAGCGGACGGATTCTCGGCCACGACCGAGAAGCGGGCTTGGCCCCGCAGGTACTCACCGAATTCGTGCATGTCGTCACCGACCCGCGTCGATTCGAGCGGCCGCTCTCCATGCACCAAGCTGTGGAGAAGGCTCGTTTCTGGTGGAATGCGCGGGAAGTGGCGCGGGTGTTCCCGGTCGAGGAGGCCGTTACGCAGTTCCTGGCCTGGATGAGAGAACACAGGCTGGGTCGCAAGCGCTTGCTCGACACGATGCTCGCGGCTACCTACTACGCGAACGGGATCACCTCGATCGTGACGTCGAATGCCCGTGACTTTCGGCGGTTCGGCGTGTTCGAACTGGTCGAGGTCCCGTAGCTTCGCCGCCGTGAGCGCGCCATGTGTACCGAGCGTTACCGCGGCACATGGTCCCCGTACAGGCGACGGCCTCTCGCGGTGTGACTTTACGCCCGGAGCGGTCCGGCACAGGATACCGGCATGTCGAGTGACCAGAGCCCCTCCGACTCCACATCGTTCAAGGTCGCCTTCATCGGCGCCGGCAGCATCGGGTTCACTCGCAAGCTGGTGGGGGATATCCTCGCCGTACCCGAGTTCGCAGGCATCGAGCTCGCCTTCATGGACATCAGCAGGCAGAACCTGTCCATGGTCGAACGCCTGGTGCGGCGCGACCTGGAGGCCAACGGCCTGGACGGCGTGCGGCTCACCGGCACCCTGGACCAGCGGGAGGCGGTGAGCGGGGCGCGCTACGTCTTCTGCACCGCGCGCATCGGCGGGTTGCCCGCGTTCGCGACCGACATCGAGGTGCCGCTGCGCTACGGCATCGACCAGTGCGTGGGCGACACGCTGTGCGCCGGCGGCATCATGTACGGCCAGCGCGGCATCCCCGTGATCCTGGCGCTCTGCAAGGACATCCGCGAGGCGGCGGAGCCCGGCTGCCGGTTCTTCAACTACTCGAACCCGATGGCCATGCTCACCTGGGCCGCCAACCGCTACGGCGGCGTGAGGACGGTCGGCCTCTGCCACGGCGTGCAGGGCGGCCACACCCAGATCGCCGACGCGCTGGGCATCCCGGCCGAGGAGCTGGACTACCGCGCGGCCGGCATCAACCACCAGACCTGGTACATCCAGCTCCTGCACCGCGGCCGCGACGTGTCGGGCGAGCTCCTCGAGGCGTACGAGCGCCACCCCGTCTACCGCGAGACGGAGAAGGTGCGGATCGAGATGCTGCGCCGCTTCGGCTGCTATTCCACCGAGTCCAACGGCCACCTCAGCGAGTACGTGCCCTGGTTCCGCAAGCGCCCGGACGAGATCCGCGACTGGATCGACATGAGCTCCTGGATCCTGGGCGAGACCGGCGGCTACCTGCGCGTGTCAAGCGAGCGGCGCGACTGGTTCGAAGAGGACTTCCCCCGCTGGATGGCCGAGCCGCCGGAGCGGTACGCCCCCGAGACCCGTTCCACCGAGCACGGCTCCTACATCCTGGAGGGGCTGGAGACCGGGCGCGTGTACCGCGGCCACTTCAACGTCGAGAACCGCGGCTGCATCACCAACCTGCCGGACGACGCCTGCGTCGAGGTGCCGGGCTACGTCGACCGCACCGGCCTGCACATCCCGCGGGTGGGCGACCTGCCGCTCGGTTGCGCCGCCGTCTGCAACGCCAGCATCTCCGTGCAGCGGCTCGCGGTCGAGGCCGCGATGCGCGGCGACGACCGGCTGCTGGTGCAGTCCATGATGCTGGACCCGCTGGTCGGCGCCGTGTGCACGCCGCCGGAGATCGCCCAGATGGTCGACGACCTGCTGATCGCGCAGGCCGAGTGGCTGCCCCAGTACGGCACGGCGATCGCCGCCGCCCGCGAGCGGCTGCGGTCGGAGCCGCGCCTGCCGACCCGTGACTGGGAAGGGGCCGCGCGGCTGCCGGTACGCAGCATCGAGGAGCTCCGCCAGGAGGACGAGGCCGGGGCCACCGCCGCCAAGACCATCAAGGCCGAGGAAGAGGCGCTAGCGGCCGGCGAGTAGGGCCGCAGTCAGCCGGCCTCTTGAGGGCGAGGCTTTTCACGGCGCGCTTGATCTCCCCGCATCCTGGAGACGTACGCGCGCAGCGGCGTTCATTCGGGTTTGGTACCGAGGGCCGCCGCTCCGGAACCAGTCGAGCACGTCTTGATCCACCCGCAAGGAGATCGCTCGCTTCGGTGCGGGCACCACGACCGCATCATCCCAGAAGTCTGCCGGCAGATCGCTCATCGAAGTACGTGCTGCCTCGGACGCGTTGCGGAGCCGGTCGAGGTCGGCCCGGCCGCGGCTAGGCTCGTCCGGGGCTGCTGCTGTCCGACCGCTCACGTCGATTACGTGCTGACACGAGCCGTGTCACGCGGCCGCTTCGGTACGGTCAGTGTAGACAACGGTGAGACACACACCGTCGGCTACGCCAATCGCAACGATGGCGCCTCCGGTCCTCCGACTCAACGGTAGTGCCGTCGAAGATCAGAGATGCGAAGTCGAAATCAAACCCTCGTTCACGGATTGGCGCTGCTCTTGTGGGGATCCCACGAGAACCGCATAATTCACTATACTAATGTATATACATGAGCGCAAGAGGAGATCGTTCGGGAGACTCCGCGCGGAGGCAATTGGTGAGCGGCAGGATTCCTGAGGGGCCGCTGGTGACGTTCGGCGACATCGCCGGCGTGCTGCGGCAGGTCCAGGTGGGCCGCGGCGCCGTCGTCTACGTGCACAGCTCGCTCAGCAGCATGGGGTACGTGCCGGGCGGGGCCGACACGGTCATCGACGCGTTTCTGGACGTGGTCGGACCTGAGGGCACCGTTTGCGTGCCGACCATCGTCTACGCCGGTCGGGGCCCCCGGCCGCCGTTCGACGTGGCCCGCTCGCCGTCCGAGGTCGGGCGCATCACCGAGACGCTCCGGCTCCGCCCCGAGGCGCGCCGCAGCGACAATCCCACCCACAGCGTCGCCGCGATCGGACGGCAGGCGGAGGAGATCACGGGCGGACACGCCGGCGGCGAGGGACGTCCCAGTCCGTGGGGCGAATTGGCCTTCGGCCACGAGAGTCCCTGGCAGCGATTCTACGACCTGGACGCGATCTGCGTGCTGCTGGGCGTCGACTGGGAAGTCAACACGATGTTCCACTACATCCAGTCGCGCTTCATCGAGCCGTACTGGAGCGAGTTCGCCAAGGCGCCGCCGTACCCGTACTTCGACCGCACGCCGATGGGCCGGGAGCTGGAAGCGGCCGGCATCGTGCGTACCTGCGCGCTGGGCTCGGCGACGGTGACCGCCGTGAGCTCGCGGCCCATGGTGGATCGGAGCATCGAGGCGCTGCACCGCGATCCGGCCCGGTTCTTCGCGGACGGCGAGCGGGCCGGCTACGTTCGGTGGTATCGAGGCATCCCCTCCCGGAGGCGGCGCCTGCGGGCGGGGGCGGCGCGGCTGCCGATCACCGTGCCGCCCGAAGTGACGGGCAACGCGGAAGTGCTGGAACCGCTGCACGTTCGCGTGCTGGTTCTCCGGCTTGAGGAACATACCGCGGCGATCGTCGTCTGCGACCTGCGCCGGCTCGACCGGGACTGGGCCGGCGAGGCCCGCCAGCTCGTCGAGGAGCGGACCGGCATCCCGGCCGGCCGGGTGATGATCGCGATGCACGCACAACCACGCCGGTCCGGACATCGAACGACCGGCTCCGCTCCCACGTCGTCGAGCGGATTGCGGAAGCCGTCGATGCCGCCCGCGGCCGCATGCGGGAGGCTCGCACCGGCGCCGCCTCCGCGACGCTCGACGGCATCGCGCGGAACCGCAGGTTGCCGTGCGGGGATGGGACCGTGCTCACCCTGCGACGCTCGGTGCCGTCGTCGTGGCTGCCGCTGCGCGGCGTCGAGTTCGAAGACGGACCGGTCGATCGCGACCTGACCGTGCTCCGCATCGAGGATCTCGACGGCGAGCCCATCGCCCTGCTGACCGCCGTCGGCTGCCACAACGACACCCGCGGGTCCCATCCGCCGGCCGGGATCTCCGGGGACTTCGTCGGTCACGCCATGCTGAGCCTGGAGCGGATGCACCCGGGATGCACCGCCTTGATCGCCTTCGGCGCGGGCGGCGACGTGGACTTCGATTTCCTGCCCCATCTCAACCGGTCGCGGGCGCGAGGAGGGCACTTTTTCAGCGGATCGGGCGGCTGCTCGCGGCTCAGATCGCCACCGCCGCCGAGCGTGCGGACGTGGACGATCGCGGGCGTCTCGAAGTCCGGTCGGAGTTCGTCCGCCTGCCGATGCCGAATCCCGCGTCCAATCCGTCGCATGCCGGGCACGAAGCCGCCGAGGTGCAGGCGATCCGGATCGGAGCCCTGACCGTGATCGGCGTTCCCGGCGAGCTGTTCGCGCAGACCGCACTCGACCTCCAGGGCGGCCCATCCGGCGGGAGCGGACGACCATAGCCGGACTGGCGAACGGCGACCTCGGCTACCTGCCGCCGCCGGCAGCGTATGCACAGGGGGGCTACGAGGTGGAGCCGCACGCCCGCTCGCGGTTCGACGAGCGCGCCGAACCGGTGATCAGGCTGGCGATCGGCCGCTTGCTCAGAAGTCGATGCCGCGCTGAGCCTTGATGCCGGCCTGGAACGGGTGCTTGACCTCCACCATCTCGCTCACCAGGTCGGCGTAGTCGATCAGCTCCGCAGGAGCGCCGCGGCCGGTCAGGATCACGTGCGTGCGGGGCGAGCGAGCCTCCAGGCACGGCAGCACCTCGTCCGCCGGCAGGTAGCCGTAGCTCATCACCACGTTGATCTCGTCCATGACGACCAGGTCGAGGTGGCCGCCGGTGATCATCTCGCGCGCAATCGCCAGTCCGGAGCGCGCGGTGGCGATGTCCGCCTCCCGGTCCTGGGTGTCCCAGGTGAATCCCGAGCCGGTGGTGCGCCACTCCAGCAGGTCCGGGAAGCGGCTGAAGAACTGGTGCTCGCCGGTCTTCCAGGTGCCCTTGATGAACTGCACGACGCCGACGCGCTTGCCCCAGCCGAGGGCGCGCGCCACGACGCCGAAGGCGGCGCTCGACTTGCCCTTGCCGTCGCCGGTGTGGACCAGCACCAGCCCGCGGTCCGGGTTCGACGCGCGGGCGACCCTGGCGCGCTGCTCGGCCTGCAGCTCGCGCATGCGCTCGGCGTGCTCGCGGTCCGTCGCGGCCGCGTGCCGAGTCGCCTCGCTCACTCCGATACCACCTCGAACGCCGCGAACACGTCGTTCAGCAGCACCGGCAGCAGCACGAACGGTCCGTCGGCGTCGGACGAGGTCGCCACGTGCGCGCTGTCGGCCTTCGGGTAGATCGTCAGCCGGTGCGTGGCCTCGGCACCGCGGAACTCCAGTTCCACCAGCGGCGCGGCCTCCGGGACGGCTTCGACGAAGCGGGTGGCCACCATCCCCGCCAGGCGGTCGAGCGCCCGCCTGATCGTCTCGGGATCGCGATCACCGCCGCCGACAACGCTCCAGGTCACCGACTCTTCCTGCGTCGGCGGCACGCCGCGCCGCAGCTCCAGGGTTCCGGCCGCGGTCCGTACCGAGATCGCGGAGATGTCGGCCGTCTCGAAGCTCAGGATGGACTTGTCGCGCAGCACCTGCTCCTGCGTGGAGAAGGCGCGGGTCAGGTCGCCGGTCGCCTGGTACACGCGCGGGTCGTCGTCGATCAGCACGTAGGTGTGGCTGTAGGTCGGCGCACGCTTGCCGATCCTGAGAACGCGCAGGCGGTCGGCGCCCTCCAGGAAGGTGGCGGTGATGGCTTCCGTCTCGTCCAGGCCATAGCGCCCGTAGGTCGGCTCTTCGGCGATCAGGTCGCTCAGGGTGAGGGTGGCCGCCGCGCGCACCATGCCGTCGACGATCCTGGGCTCAGCGGGATAGCCGGGGCCGTCGATCAGCCAGCCGTCTTCGGTGCGCTCAAGCACCACCCGCGCCTCGCCGCGCTCGACCTCGACCCGGTCGACGGCGGCCTCCGCCATCGGCGGCAGGACCGGCAGCTCGTAGTGCAGCCGGTCGTCGCGCCGCACGACCAGGTAGACCGACAGGGCGGCGATGATCGCCAGCGGCAGCGCGTAGCGGAACAGCGCGCGAACGACCAGGCTCACGACGCGCTCCCGCCTGCCCGGGCGCCTGCCGCCGCCGGGCCGAAGCGCGCCTGAATGCCGCGCTGGCGCAGGCGCCACCACAGCCACAGGGCCGCCCCGGCCAGCGCCACCAGGGCCGGCGGGCCGGCGATCAGGAAGGTCTTCACGGCGCTCTGCGTATCGGTGGAGAGGGTGCCGAGGCGGCGCACCAGCGATCCGCGGCCGCGCAGCGCCGCCCGGTCCTCCTGACCGCTGAGGTAGTCGACCAGGTTGTGGATCAGCATCGTGTTCGGGTTCTGCTGCCCGGCCTCGATGAAGCTGTTGCCCAGGATGGTGGAGGTGCCGAACACGAACAGCCGGGCGCCGGGCGCGCTCTCCGGCACCACCTGCGGCGCGGCCTGCACCGCGTCGCCCGTGAGCAGCGTCCCCCCTTCCTCGTCCGCGCCTTCGTCTTCGTCGACCGGCCGCACCGGCGGGGTGCGATCGGCGAAGTAGCTGGTGAACCGCCCCTCGCCGTAGGCCGCCAGCAGGCTTGCGGCCCGCTCCTCGGCCGGCGGCGGCGTGGTGGCGCGGGGGTCGATCAGGTCGGTGCCGCCGGGCACCTCCCAGGCGGTGGCGGAGCTGCGCAGCGCTTCCACGAAGCGCGCGTCCGGCTGCGCGCCGGTGAGCTCCAGCGGCGAGGCGTTCATCACCAGGACGTCGTCCAGCCGCTGCAGCGGCGGCCACGAGGTGTCCATCTCCGAGCGGCGCACGATCGGCACGAAGGCGATGCGGCTCTCGGTCACGCCGCCGCGCTCGTTCGGCTGGACCTGCACGAACGCCTGCTCGTCGTCGAGCACGTAGGTTGGGCGCACGCCCACGCCGTAGTGGGCGAGCAACTCCTCCAGCCCGGTCTGGCGCGGGATCTGCAGCGAGCTGCCGCCGGTGAACGTCTGGGTGGTGAAGATGGAGTGCGTGTCGACGAACGCCAGCAGTGCGCCGCCCCGCATCAGGTGCTGGTCGATCTGGAAGAGCGCCCACTCGCTGAGCGGCTCCTGGGGCGAGACGATCAGCAGCGTGCGCAGGTCGGGCGGGATCTCGCGGTCGGCAAGCAGCAGGCCGCGGTACTGGTAGTCGCGCGACAGCAGCGCGAACAGGTCGGCCAGGTCGGTCATGACCGGCTGCCGGCCCTCGGTGAGGTTGCCGCGGTAGGGCGGGGTCCCGAAGTCGGCCAGGTAGCCGATCTCCGGCTGGCTGCCGAGCAGGCCCTTGAGCGTGCTGTCGACCGATCGCCGGATCGTCTCCGGATCGGCCACGCGGGCGCCCTGCGGCGTCGTCTCGATCAGGTTGAGCGTCAGCGTCTTCCCTTCCGAGTACAGCACGATGCCGGCGTACGCGTAGCGCTCCTCGCCGTCGCCGGTGCGGAAGCCCAGCGGCGTGAGCTGCAGGCGCAGGGCATCCATGGGATCGAGCCCGGTCGCGGACGGGTCGACGGCCGTGAAGGCCAGCCTGCCGAAGTAGGAGCCGTTCAGCTCCTCGACGATCCCGCCTACTGCCGCCGGCAGCGCCTGCAGTCCGGGGTTGAGCGCCGCCAGCTCTCCGGAGAAGTAGAGCCGCACGGCGATGTCCTCCTCCAGGGCCAGCAGCACGCTGACCCGTTCGGTCAGGCGGCCGATCGCCTCCGTGATCCGCATCTCCAGTCCGTCGGTGGTGGTCAGGGCGCCGATCGTCTCCACCAGGTCGCCGTGCACGATCGCCAGGCCGGAGAACACGGAGCGCACGACGACCTCGGTGCGGTCGACCTGCTCCACCTGGATCGGGTAGATCAGGTAGTCGCGCGCGAGCAGCTCGGTGTCCTGCGCTTCCGGGCCGTCGCCGATGGTGTGGAAGGTGCTGTTGAAGAACTCGCCGCCGTGCTGGGCGTAGGAGTCGAACAGGTCCTTCACCGCGCGCTCGATGTTGTTGAACGGCGCCTGCAGGTCGGTCGAGAAGAACGCCCGGATCGTCAGCGGCTCGCGCAGGCGGCTGACCGCCTCGATGCTCTGCGGCGCCAGCGAGTGCACCCTGCCCTCGGTGAGATCGGCCTGGAAGAACAGGGTGGTGGAGGCGGCGTTGAGGAGCACCACCGCCCCCAGCCAGAGGAGCGGCGGGACCAGGCGGTCGGCGAGCCGCCATGCGGAGCGCGCGTCGGTGCCGTGCTTCATGGCCGCCGCCGGAGCGCGAAGCCGGTGCCGGTCAGGAAGACGGCGACGCCCGAAAGGAAGTAGACCAGGTCGCGCGAGTCGAGCACGCCGCGCGCGATGTTGCGGAAGTGGTAGTCCGCTCCGAGGTGTTGCACCACCTGGGTGATCCTGCCCGGCACGTAGATCAGGAGGTCGTCGATCAGGGCCAGGCTCACCGAGATCGCCAGCCCGATCACGAAGGCCACGATCTGGTTGCGGGTCAGGGCGGAGGCGAGCATGCCCACCGAGCAGTACAGGGCGATGAGCAGCACGGCGCCGACGTAGCCGGCGACCACCGGCCCCCAGTCCAGGTCTCCGAGCCGAGAGATGACGATCGGGTACAGGACGGTCGGCGCCAGCACCAGCACGACGAAGCCGACGGCGCCGGTGAACTTGCCGATCAGGACGTCCAGGTGGGTCACCGGCAGCGTGGCCAGCACCTCGTAGGACCCGTTCGAGAACTCCTCCGCGAACGCGCGCATGGTCACCGCCGGCACCATCAGCGCCAGGGTGAGCGGCAGCAGCTCGAAGAACTGGCGCAGGTCGGCGCGCCCGCCCAGGAAGAACGGCTGCATGAACAGCCAGCCGGTCATCACCAGGAAGACGATCGCCACGATGTAGCCGATCGGCGCCAGGAACGCCGCGCGCAGCTCGCGGCCGATGATCGACAGGGAGGCGCGGCTCATGAGCGGAGCCTCCTGCGGACGCGCCGCCGGGAGGAGGAGGGCTTCTCTTCGGGCGTGCGCTCGTCGGACTCCGGTTCGCCCTCGGCCGTGGTCAACTCGCGAAAGCGTTCCTCCAGCGAGCGGCCGCCGGTCAGCTCGGTGGCGGTGCCGTCGGCGACCACGGTGCCGCGGTCGATGATGACGATGCGGTCGCAGGTGCTCTCCGCCTCGCCGAGGATGTGGGTGGAGAAGATGATCGCCTTGCGCTCCCCGGCCGCGCGGATGATCGCCCGGATCTCCGCGATCTGGTTGGGGTCCAGGCCGGCGGTAGGCTCGTCCAGCACCAGCAGGTCCGGGTCGCCGATCATGGCGTGCGCCAGCCCGACGCGCTGCTTGTAGCCGCGCGACAGCTCCCGGAACGGGCGGTGAATGACCTCGGTGAGCCCGCAGAGCGGCACCAGCTCGCCGATGCGGCGCTGCCGGTCAGCCTTGCGCATGCCGCGCACGGACCCCGCGTAGTGCAGGTAGTCGTGCACGAGCATCTCCGCGTAGAGGGGCGCGAACTCGGGCAGGTAGCCGACCATCCGCTTGACGGCCAGCGGATCGGCCGCGACGTCGACTTCGTCCACCAGCGCCCGGCCCCCGGTAGCCGGCAGGTACCCGGTGAGGATGCGCATCGTGGTGGTCTTGCCGGCGCCGTTGGGGCCGAGCAGCCCTACCACCTCGCCGCGGTCGACCGTGAAGGAGACGCCCCGCAGGGCCTGGACCGGCCCGTACCTCTTGATCAGTCCTTCGACGCGTACCATCGGGCGAGCGGCAGCCTCAGCGGTCGATGAGCCGCGCCAGGTCGTCGGCGCAGGCGTCCAGGTCGAAGCGGGGGTTCCAGCCCCAGTCGCGCCGCGCGCTGGCGTCCGCCATGACCGACGGGATGGTGCCGAGCATGGCGATCACGTCGCGGTGCGGCTCGAAGC
This sequence comes from Spirochaetia bacterium, assembly GCA_964291595.2. Taxonomy (GTDB): domain Bacteria; phylum Spirochaetota; class Spirochaetia; order SZUA-6; family Bin103; genus CATQHW01. Next base: position 1,594,439 of record OZ219914.1, read on the forward strand.
GGTAGCGGAACCCGTCCACGCGGCGGCTGACCGCGTCGGCGAAGTCCTGCGTCGAGGGAGAGAAGGCGTGCAGGTTGTACACCCGCCGGGTCAGGCGCGCGCCGTCGGCGTCCACCAGTCCCAGAATGCCGTCGATCACGTCCCGCACGTAGATGGTCGTCACGCGCAGGTCCGGCGGGGCGGGGTACACGAAGGGCTCGCCGCGGCGGGCGGCCAGGAAGGCGTGCGAGGGATAGGCGCTCACCGCGCCCGGCGGCGCGTACGGCGACACGACGACCGGCAGCCGCACGGCGCGGAAGTCCAGGCCGGCCGTCTGCCACAGGTAGACGCCCATGCGCTCGACCGCGACCTTGGTGACCCCGTAGATGGTGGACGGCCACTGCGGCTGGTCCTCCGGCAGCGGATCGGGGAGCTTCCCCGCGTAGGTGGCGAGGGTGCTGGGAAAGAAGAAGCGGCTCACGCCGCGCTCGGCGGCGCCGCGCAGCAGCTCGATCGACGCGCTGGCGTTCACGCGCCACGCGGTGGCGGGATCGGCCTCCGAGGAGAGGGTCAGCAGCGACGCCATGTGCAGGATGCACTCGGGCCGGACCTCGTCGAGGAGCCTCGCCATGCGGGCGCTGTCGGTGACGTCGGCCTGCTCGAAGCGGACGCCCGGGACGACCGGCGGTTCGCGGTCGATGCCGGTGACGTCCTTGCCGGCCGCGTGCAGGCGCTCCACCAGCAGGCGCGCCAGGTTGCCGGCCGCGCCGGTGACCAGGTAGCGGGTCATCGGGCGCCCGCCGTAAGGGGGCCGTGGCGGCGGTCGGTGATCGGCAGGTCGTCCGCCAGCTCGATGAGGTCGGGAATGTCCAGGATCTCGCGCATGCCGAAACAGAATAGCGGGTATTCGCCGCTCTCCGGGAGCACGTGCGACTCGACCAGGTCGTCCAGGGAGTACGGCAGCCCGTCGGTGGCGACCTCCGTGAAGGCGCCGGGATCGCGCGCCGCGGCGAGCAGCGCCACCATCGAGGCGACCCGGCCGGCGGCCTCCACGTGCACGGGGCCTCCGAACCGCTCCCGTGCCCAGCCGGCGGCGGCGGCGAGTTGCGCGACCTGCAGCCCCAGCACCGGCCGGCCCAGGGTGCGCAGCAGCAGTCCGTACCGGTGGGAGGCCGCCAGGGCGCCCGTGCCGATCACGTCCACGTGCAGGAATGCCCGTCCCGTCTCGCGCGCGCGGGACTCCGGATCGGCGTCCGCACCGCCGGCGGGACCGGCGATGTGCACGGTGGCACCGGCAACGCCGTCGGGGACGGCCAGGCGGGCCGGCAGCGGCCAGTACCCGTCGACCTGCAGCGTGATCTCCTCCACCTGCACCCCCAGGCCGTCGCGGACCCAGACCCAGCTCGCCTGGGTGGTGCTGGTGCTCACGGTGCTGTCGCGGTAGCGCAGCAGCCGGTCGAGGTCGGCGACGGTGGGCTGGCGCGGCCGTTCGGCCTCACGGCGGCGGAGCTCCTGCAGGCGACCGGTCGCCAGCGTGCCGAAGGTCGCCCGTTCCGCGGGCAGTCCGACCCACAGGTCGCGCTCGTGATAGAGCTCGTCCCGGTACGGCAGCTCCCGCTCGGGCGTGTCCAGGCCGAAGTGGCGGTTCAGCCACGCGTAGAATGCCAGGCGATTGCCCTCGTCGTAGTTGTGGCCGGCGTCGGTGCCGACGTGCAGCGCGCAGCGGTCGGCCGCGCCGAGCAGCTCGTAAGCGCCGCGCGCCGCTCCGTAGGTTCCCGACGCCGCCTTGTGCGGCTGGAAGCAGCAGTCGTCGTAGCGGTTGAAGATGAACAGCACCGGGCGCGGCGCCACCAGCGCCGACAGCACGTCGTAGTCGCCGATCGCGCACAGGCCGGCCGGCAACTGCTCGGCGTCGCCCACGTCCGCCAGGTCGCGCCGGTCGGCCGCCGGCATGTGGCCGGCGACCGGCACGCTCAATCTCACCCGCTCGTCCAGGGCGGACAGCACGATCGTCTGCCATCCGCCCCCGGACAGCCCGGTCATCGCCACCCGCGCCGGGTCGGTCAACTCGTGATCGAGGACGATGTCCAGGGCGCGCTTCATGGTCAGGTAGAACACGCCCGCGCCGGCCTGTCCCAGCAGGTCCAGGAGCTGCTGGTGGTCGTGCGGGGCCAGGTTGGACATCTCGCCGCGGCCGAGCAGCTCCAGACTCAGCGCCGGCAGGCCGCGGCGCGCCAGGTTGCTGCAGCGCGCCTGCTTGTGCTCGACGGAGATGCCGCGCGGCTCGTGGCCGTTCACGTCCAGCACGGCCGGGGTCGAGCGCTCGCCGCCCAGGGGCGTCGCCGGCTCGTAGAGGAGCGCGGGTACCCAGACGCCGGGGTAGCCCTCGAATCGCAGCTTGCGGATGCGGTACTCCGCGGAGGGGTCGAGCGTGTCGCCCCACACCACGCGCGGCGGCTCCTGCAGCAGGTCCGGCGGGTGGCCGTGCAGGTAGAGCTCCAGGTAGCGGGCGCGCAGTCCGGCGGCGCGGGACTCCCACTCGGCGGCCGTGTCGGGCAGCGCGAGCCGCGGCCCGTGGCGGGCCACGTATTCGTACATCAGGCGGTTGCCGAGATCGGGCCCGGCGGCTCCGGCGATCACCGGAGCGAGAGGAGACTTGTTCATGTCAGTGCTTTGTTCCCGGATGGCTTGGTGCCGATGATACTCACGCGGCGACCAGGATCGGAACCCGGTGGATGACGTTGCCCAGGTAGCCCTTGGGGTTCCACGGCTGCCGGAACGGTTGCGCGCCGCCGTGGTCGTCGAACGCCCGCGCCCAGACCTCGTAGTAGCCCCGGTTGCGGAAGGTCAGGTCGGCCTGCCAGTGGTACCAGGCGTACCGGTTGGCGGGAGCGGTGAGGGCCGCCTCCCGCCAGGAGATGCCGAAGTCGGTGGAGACCATCACGCGCTCCACCCGGTTCTCGCCGGCCCAGGCGTGACCCCCGGCCTGCACGGCGTCGCCGGAGCGGATCTGCACGTTCGCGCGCGGCCGGGTGACGAGCGACTTGACGATCCAGGCGGTGGCGATCCGCATGTCCTCTTCCGGCGGCGCGACCCCCGGCGCCGCCGGGTACGCCGGCACGCGGTAGGAGTAGCCGCTCATCTTCGGCGAGTCGTGCACGCGGTCCAGGATGCGGATCCGGTTGAGCCACTTCTGCATGGAGCTGCCGATCCAGCCCGGCACCAGCAGCCGCGCCGGGAACCCGTGCGCGGCCGGCAGCGGCGCGCCGTTGATCGCGAACGCGATCAGGGTGTGCTCGTCCATCGCCTTGGCGATCGGGATCCCGCGCGAGAAGGGCTCGCCGCCGTCGGGCGCGGCGTCCTCGCCGTGCAGGGCCACGTACACGGCGCTGTCCCTGACGCCGGCCGGCTCCAGGACGTCGCGCAGCCGCACCCCCGTCCACTCGGCACAGCCGACCGCGCCGCGGATCCACTGCGTGCCGCCGACCCGCGGCTCGAACAGGCTGCGCCCGTTGCCGGCGCACTCCAGGACCATCTGCATGGTGACGTGCGGCAGGCAGTACAGGTCCTCGAACGTCAGCGAGAGCTCGCGGTCGACCTGGCCGTCGACCCGCAGTGCCCAACCGCGCAGGTCCTTGCTGCGCGCGCGCTCCGGTATGCCGCCGTTGTTGCGGACGAAGTGGCGGGCGGTCGGCGTCACCGCGTCGTCGAGCAGGTGGACGGGGAGCTCGCCGTTGAACGGGTCCTCGGAGTGGATGACCATGTCCGGCTTGGGAAGCCCGTCATCCTGGATGTTCTCCCACCCGGCCGGCAGGAGCCCTCGCCCGAACAGGCCGCGCTCGGCGGCGAGCGGACCGGCGCCGAAGATGCCCACCGCGAGCGCAGCGCCCTTCCCGACCGTGACCAGGAACCGCCGCCGAGAGACCCGGTCGAACTCCACAAGCTCCTCCTGCCCGGCGCCGCTCGCCGCCAGGATGTCACGATAGCGATCCCATCGCCGGAGATCCGGTTCCATCGCTCCTGTGGGCTCACTGCCGTGCTTCGTGCCGTCGTCGTCCATCAGATCTCCAGTCGAGCCCAGCGGATGAGCATGGTCGTGGTTTACCGGGCGAGGTTGGTGTAGGCTTGGAGGTTAACAATCCTACGAAGGGGGTGTCTCATGAGAAAGACACTGACGATCGGCCTCGTGCTTCCACTCCTTCTGCTCGGCGCCGCGGGGGCGCTGGCCGAGGGACAGGAAGAAGGGGCCGCGGGCCCGATGGAGATAAGCTGGCTGGGGCTGTACAGCACCGACATCGTCGACGACAACCCGATCCAGCAGCATCTGGAGGAGATGTTCCCGGTCAAGTTCATCAACACCCTGGCGGACTACCGGGAAGGGGAGCAGAACGCGTTGCGGGTGGCTTCCGACGAGCATCCCGACGCCATGTACACGTGGGGCTTCAACCGGCTGGAGTGGTACCTCAAGGGGGCGTTCCGATCCATTCCCCGGTCGATGATCGAGGAGCACATGCCCAACTACGTGAAGTCCATGAACGAGCTGGGCCCCGGCGCCTGGTTCTACGGCCTGGTGCCCGGGTCGAGCGACGAGTACTACGGCATCCCCCGGCGTGAGGACTACCAGGACGGGTGCGGCTACCTGCCGCAGATGCGGCTGGACTGGCTGGAGCAGGCAGGCCTCGGTCTCACACCGACCGAGCTGAACGCCGACGCCCTGGAGGACCTGGCGCCGACGGCGGCACCCGGCACCTACATGCGGTGGCTGGACCAGTACGACTGGGACCAGCTCGAGACCATCCTGCGCTCCTTCGCGGGCGGCGACTTCGACGGCAACGGCCAGGACGACACGATCGCCTTCGGCTGGCGCGGCCAGTCGCTCATCCACTGGAGTGGCGCCGGCCTGGTCTTCTACAGCTACGGCGTCAATGAGGTGGACAACTACCTGGAGGAGGACGGCAGCACCGTCAAGGACGCTACCTATTCGCGCAGCAAGGCGGCGCTGAAGAAGCTGCAGCAGTGGTGGCAGGAAGGGCTGATGGACTCCGAGCTGCCGGCGGTCGACAACACCCTGCTCACCAACAAGATCGTGCAGGGCCAGGTCGGCTCCTTCATGCGCACCAGGGCGTGCGGACGCGGCGTGGAGCTGGGCAACCGGCCCGACCTGTGCGCCCAGAACGTGCAGCAGGGCCCGGATCCGAACTCCAGGTGGCTGACCACGCTGATGCCGATCTCTCCGTTCGGCGACAGCCGCTGCCGCATGGAGAACAAGGCGATGCCGATCGCCGCCGCCAGCGGAGCGTTCGTGGTGCGCCACGACGTGTCCGACGAGAAGCTGGCGCTGATCCTGCAGATCTACGACTACACCAACTACGATCCGGAAGGCATGGTGATCGCCTACTACGGAATCCCCGGCATGCACTTCACCTGGGAGGGCGAGCCGTTCGCCTCGCGGCAGATCCCGAGCGACGAGAAGCGCCAGGGCGGCGGCATCTACTCAAGCACCCAGGGCATCCTGTACTACAACGCCTACTCGCCGCACGAGGGCATCCTGCAGTACAACCGCGACGAATGGTCGAACCGGGACAACGAGTGGTTCGGCAAGGCCGGCGGCAGGTACAACACCTCCGAGCGCGCCTATCGCGAGGATCTGTTCAACCAGACGCGCTACAACGAGCTGCAGGCGCAGCGCGGCGGGGCGCTGACGACGATCCGCAACGACTTCTTCTGGCGGGCGATCACGACCGACATGGACATCGACGCCGAGTGGCCGGCCTACGTCGAGACCTGGATGAACGCCGGCGGCCGCGAGCTGCTGGACGAACTGGAGAAGGCGCCGACCGTCGCGGACATCCGCGCCGGACGCGTTACGCCTCCGTAACCGGATTCTGCGGACCGGTATGAAGAAAGGGGCGCCTGCGGGCGCCCCTTTCCAATGTCCTTTCCGATGTGGTGCCGCTATCCCTTCAGTGAGCCCAGCATGACCCCTTTCACGAAGTACTTCTGGATGAAGGGATAGAACAGGATGATCGGGCCGATGGTGATCAGCACCGTGGCGGCCTTGATCGACTCCGGCGGGATGCGCGCCAGCCCCAGCTCGCCCAGGTCCTCCAGCATGCGCGCCATGAAGTTCTCCACCTGGTCGATCAGCGCCTCCCGGTTGAGGATCTCGCGCACCATCATCTGCAGCACCTGCAGGTGCTTCCTGGGCGCGAAGATCAGCGCCTGGAACCACTCGTTCCAGTAGTTGACCGCGTTCCACAGGGCGAGCACGGCGATCACGGGCTTGGACAGGGGAAGCATGATCCGGAACAGCACCCGCCAGTAGCCGGCGCCGTCGATCACGGCCGAATCCTCCATCGCCTGGTCGATGGTCATCAGGAAGTTGCGGGCGATGATGATGTGGAAGACCTGGATCGCCAGCGGCAGGATCAGCACCAGGCGGGTGTTGATCAGCCCCAGGTTGCGGATCAGCAGGTAGAAGGGGATCAGGCCGCCGGAGAAGAACAGGGTCATCAGATAGACCGCGGTGATGGACGCGCGGAACGGCAGGTTGCGCTTGGACAGCGCGTAGGCGCCGGTGAGGGTCACCAACAACGTGGCCAGGGTCCCGACCACCGTGCGGAAGATGGTGTTGAAGTAGGCCAGGCCGACGTTCTCCTCCTGGAACACGTAGGACCACGCCTCCAGCCGCCAGTCGTTGATCCAGACGTGCAGGCCCAGGCGATAGAGGTCCTCGGGCGGCGAGAAGGCCTGCAGGATGATCGTCCAGAACGGATAGATGAAGGTGAGAGAGAGGACGAACAGGAATGCCACGTTGGCGGCGTCGAACAGCCGGCTGCCGATCGATTCCCTGCCTCTGACGACCGCCATCGGTGTCCCCCGGCTACCAGAGCCCGAATTCGCTGCGGCGTCTGACCGCCTCGTTGACCGCGAGCACGATGACCAGGCCGGCCACGTTGCGGAACAGGCCGACCGCCGCCGCGTACTCGTACTGGGCGCCGACGATGCCGGAACGGTAGATGTAGGTGTCGATCACGTCGGCCACGGGATACACCAGCTCGTTGTACAGGTTGAAGATCTGGTCGAAGCCCTCGTCCAGCACCTTGGAGACCTGCAGCAGCAGCAGGATGATGATCACCGGCATCATCGCCGGTATGGTGATGCGCACCGCCTTGGCGAAGCGGCCGGCGCCGTCGATCTCGGCGCTTTCGTACAGCTCGGGGTCCACCGAGGACAGCGCGGCCAGAAACACGATCGTCCCCCAGCCGACGCCCTGCCACATGCCGGTCACGACCAGCAGCCCGCGGAAGGTGGGGACGTTGGTCAGCCACGGGATCGGCTCCAGCCCCACCAGGGTGAACAGGTAGCCGATGATGCCGCGCTGTGGGGAGAGCACCTCCCGGAAGATGCCGCCCAGCACCACCCACGACATGAAGTGCGGCAGGTAGCTGATCGACTGCACCGTCCGCTTGTAGGCGGCGCTGCGCACCTCGTTGAGCAGGAGGGCCAGGATCACCGGCGCCGGGAAGGCGAAGACGATGCGCAGCACGCTCAGCCAGAAGGTGTTCCACACCACGCGGGGGAAGAACGGGTCGGTGATGAGCCGCCTGAAGTGGGCGAAGTCGTTCCACGGGCTGCCCACGATGCCCTTGGTGACGTTGTAGTCCTTGAAGGCGATCAGCGCGCCGTAGATCGGCACGTACTTCAAGAGGATCAGCAGTCCCAGGGAGAGCGACAGGAGCACGTAGAACGAGCGCATCCGCAGGAACCGGCGCAGGGTCTGCCGGCGCAGGATGACCTTGTAGCGCCTGGCCAGGTCCTCCTGGGTCTCGACCGGCGCGATGAAGCTCATGGGCAGGCGACGGCGGCCCGCTTCGCGCGGTCCCGGTCGGTGAGGAACGGCTCCAGCCCGCGGGCCATGGCGAGCACGGACTCTTCGACGGTCGCGCCGCCGGTGTCGATTTCCAGCTTGTTGGGGATGGCCGATGCCGCGAAGGCGGCGGCGAAGCGGTCCAGGACCAGCTCGACGTCGGGTTCCGGCACGACCGGCCGCGTGTGCGGGCGGTCGCGCATCCGCCGCCGGATCACGTCCGGACCGGCCTTGACGTGCACGAGCACGGTCTCCGGCGCCAGAGCGACGATGCGCTGCTCGATCGACGGCGCGTGCTTGCCGGCGCGGTCCCCGGCTTCTCCGGGACCGCCGTAGCCGTAGTAGAGATCGGCGTAGATGGTGTCCTCGACGTAGAAGCCGACGATGACCTGGTCCTCGGGCTCTCCGTGCTCGGCCACGGTGTGGTAGTAGAGGTTGTGGCGCTGCCACGCCTCCTTCTGCCGGGTGGAGAGGGCCATATAGAGGTCGGCCTCCTCCTCGGTGATCTCGTCCGGGTAGTGGGTGACCGTGTACGGGATCTTCCAGTGGTCGTGGATGGAGCCCAGGTCGATGCCGAGGTGGGCGCGGGCATGCTCGTGGAAGGCGATGGCAAGGGTCGTGGTGCCCGCGTACTCGCACCCGATCAGAATCAGCTTCATGGCGGTCGCCTCACCGGGGAGTCCATGCAGCATACCGGTTGATCGCCGGGGGCGCACCCGGCGCATGACGCTACGGCTCGGCGGGGACGGCGGTGATCCACATCGGCGTGGTGCCGAGCGGTTCCCGCGCGACGCGGGTCAGCCGGCCGTCCGGGTCGGCGATCCGGAACACGGAGAGGGCTCCGGAGGTGGTGCCGGTCGACAGCACGAAGCGCTCGCCCGCGTCCAGCCCGAACGCGCGCGGCCCCGCCTCGGCCGGCGCGCGACCGCTCACGCGCAACGCGCCGTCGGTATCGACCCGGAAGCTGACCATGCTGTCGGGGCCGCCGAGGGGCGCGAACAGCAGGCGGCCGTCGGAGGTGATCCGGATCTGCGTGCAGCCGCTGGTTCCCGTGTAGCCGGCGGGCACCATCGACACGGAGTCCTCTTCAACGAGCGCGCCGGTGCCGGGGTCGTAGCGATAGCGCGTGACGCTCGATCCCTGCTCGTTGCAGGCGTACAGCAGCGGCAGGCGGGGGTGGAAGCAGCAGTGGCGGGGGCCGGCCTCGTTGCGGGCGTGTACGAGCGGCGGATCGAGCGGGTCCAGCCGGCCGCTGGCGGCATCGAACCGGTACTGCCAGATGGCGTTGGGCCCCACCCCCGCGGCGATGTGCAGGGCGTAGGCGAAGCGGTTGCCGGGATCGGTCTGGAACGAGTGCGCGGACAGCGCCGTGTCGCGCCACGCGACCGCCTCCGGGTCGAGGGAGCCGTCGGCGCGGACGGCGTGCACGTGCACGCCCTCGCCGCGGTAGTAGGAGGAGAGCAGGAACGCCCCGCTGCGGTCGGTGAGCATGAAGTTGGGATCGGAGCGGGCGTCGATCGCGCCGAGCAGCCGCAGCTCCCCGCCGGGCAGGATGGCGTAGCTGGAGATCTGCCGGGAGCGGCGCTGCCCGACGTGAAGGAACCGGTGCCGCGGATCGACGGCCAGCGGCGCCGGCCCGCCGCTCACCGCGACCGGCTCCAGCGGCTCCACCGCGCCCGATTCGTCCAGGGTCAGCCGGGCGATGCGGTCGTCGTCCCGCAGGGAGACGAACAGGACCTGCGTCACGGGGTGTCGATCGTGACGCGGATGACCACGTCGTGGCGGAACGGCTCCAGGTCGATGCGGGTGGCCGGTCCCCCCTGCAGGCGTTCCGGCGGGGCGGATCGCCCCGTGGTCGGCTCGAACCTGCTCACGGCGAGCGTCGCCTCCGGCAGATCCAGCAGCAGCGCTCCCGCGATGGCCGTCCCGGCCTCGCCTGAACCGTCGGTCGGAGTCCGGTCCTCCAGGCCGCGCACGCCCGGGTACTCGCGCGCGTCGGCGACGTAGACGGAGTAGTCCGCTCCCGGGACGCCGAACACCACCGCGACCGTGTTCGGCGGCGCGGAGCGCAGCGCCTCGGGAAGGGGCCGGCTGCGGACCAGGTCCAGGCCGTGCACGTAGGCCGACAGGTGCCGGAACCACGATCGCAGGTGCTGCTGCGCGTCCGGCGTGCCCTCCTCCAGGAACGGCTGGATGGAGAAGTCGATCACGTCGTAGTGGGCGCCGCAGAGGAGGGACACCCAGGCGCGCTTGCGGTGCACGGTCCAGCCGTCCGGGTCGCGGTACTGGCTGGCGACGTTGTCCTCGTCGTGATTGAGCGGCTTGGACTCGGCGTGCGCGGCCAGGGTCATGTCCCGGAACGCCGCGAGCCGGAGCTGCTTGCTCATGAAGTCGCCCAGGTGATGGTCGGCGCCGCGCAGCCGCGTCCCCGGCAGCGGGTGGACGTTGACCACGTCGTAGTCCATCGCGTCATAGCTGCGGTCGATGGTCTGCAGGAACGGCTTGTCGACGAACGCCTCCTGCCCGGCTATGAGGTGCCGCCCGGCGCCGGCGTGGTCGGCGTCGCGCACCGTCGCGATCAGCGCATCCAGCCACTCGTTGACCTCGTCCACCAGCGGCCCCTCGTCCGGCACCGTGCGGCCGCCCGGCTCGTTGCAGATCTCGTAGATGACGTTGTCGTAGCCGCGGGTCTCGGAGACGATGCGGCGCACGTGCGCGCGCTGCCGCTCGAACAGCGCCGGGTGGCGCATGCTCAGGTACTCCGGAGCGGGGCAGGCCGGCAGCCCGTTGACGTTGTTGTCGGCGTGCAGGGGGTTCAGCCGCCAGACCGGGTCGCCGTAGGTGTTGCTAAGCAGCACAACCTCGACCACCACGCCCAGCTCGTCCGCCAGGCCGATGAAGCGGTGCAGGCGCTCGTAGAACTCGGGATTGTCGCGGTCCAGGTCGAAGCGGGGCTCGCCGTCGAGCGCGAAGCCGGGGCCGGTGCGAGCGAACGGGGCCACGTAGTCGGGGCTGGCCGGCTTGCAGGTCGAGGCCGGGTTGATCGGCGTCTGCAGCTCCCGGAACAGCGTGAACAGCCGCGTCAGGGTCATGCCGTTGGCGGCGGCGTCGCGCAGGTAGCGATCGAACCGGAACGGGCGGTTGAGCACCGCGCCGTAGTGTTCGGTCGCGGTCAGCAGGACCAGCGGCCGGCCGCGGTATTCGAACAGCTTGGGGTTGTCGGGATGGATGCGAACGGGTGCCATGGCAGGCGCATCATAGCTCCAACAGGGGACGTTACATTCCCCACACCGTGACAGGCTCGCCCGTGCCGGGCAGCGCCTGACGGCGGAAGATCTTCTCCTCCCAGCTCCGCTCCGGCGACCGGTCGAACACGATCAGGTGGCCCGCCTCCGCGTCGCAGCGGTCCAGGTAGTGGCGGGTCTGCTCCACTCCCTCGGCGATGGTCCGCTCCAGGCTCCTGCGCAGGATCTTGCACTCCACCACGAAGCGGCGCTCGCGCCTGCCCTGCGGCCACACGATCAGCAGGTCCGTCCGTCCGCGACCCAGCGCGTACTCCCGCTCGATCCGCCCGCCGCCGTTCACGATGCGCTGCAGGTGCGCCTGCAGCAGCAACTGTGGGCCGGCCTCGTGGTACCGCTCGAAACGCTGCACCCAGTGCTCGGAGTGCTCGCGGAAGAACGCCTGGAACGCCGCGATCAGCCCCTCCACGTCGAGCCCGCCGTCGGCGTCGACGTACCACGCCATCCGTTGCGGCAGACCCGCCTGCACCGCGTAGTTCAGATGCCGCGGCACCACCTCGGCGTAGATCGGGTTGGCGATGTGCGGCGTGCCGTCCGGCTCCTGCGCCACCAGCCCCAGGTCGCAGACGTAGGCGACGTCCTCGGTTGACCACGCCTGCTGGTCGGCGCCGGTCAGGATCGGCTCCACCACGCGCCGCACGCGCTCCTCGCGCAGCTTGTTCGCCAGCTCGTCGATGTGGGTGTCGCGGCGCAGGATCAGCCGCTCCTGCGCCTCCCGGATGGCGGCCTCCGTGATCGGACGCGAGCGGTCGCGCCCCGGTTTGTGGCGGAAACAGGCATCGTAGCACAGGGCGTTCACCAACCATGGCTGGCCGGCCGTGCGCGCGCCGATCATCTCCCGCGCCCCGTCGGTGAACGCCTGCCCGGTCGCCGCGGTGTGTTGCGCCAGCAGTGTGCGTATCTCCTGCTCCGAGAAGTCGCCCAGTCGCAGCGATTCGGACTTGATGTTGAAGGCGCTGCCGCCGAGGACCATCCGGTTCTCGGCGGTGGAGTGGATGCGGTAGTCGCGCACGTCACGCACGCCGCAGAGGACGATGCTGTGCGGGAACGCGGCCGGGCGCCGGTCGTAGCCGGCACGCACCTGGCGCAGCACCGACAGCAGCGTGTCGCCCACGAGCGAGTCGATCTCGTCGATCAACAGCACCAGCGGCGTCCGGTCGGCGGCGGCCCAGCGGCTCAGGGCCAGCCCCAGCGCGCCCATCGGTCCCGCGCTGTCCATGGCCGCGTGGCAGATGCCTTCCACCGAGTCGTCGCCCAGCGTCAGGCTCGCCCGCAGCGCGAACTCGGAGAGCACTGCGCGCATCGCGTCCGCGACGTTCTCGCGGGCCGCCTGGCCTGCCTCGACGTTGGCGTACACGCAGCGCCAGTCGCCCGCCTCGCCGCCGTTCAGGAGGTCGCGCAGCGCCAGCAGGGCCGAGGTCTTGCCGGTCTGCCGCGGCGCATGCAACACGAAGCATTTCTTGTCCCGCACCAGGCCGAGCACTTCGTCGAGATCGATCCGCGCCAGCGGCGGAATGAGGTAGTGATCGGCCGGATCAACGGGGCCTGTGGTGTTGAACTGGCGCATGGTTGAAGCCATTGTCGCGGCGCGTGGCGCGCCTGTCATCCGCGCGCGGGCAGGTAACGGCACCGCTCGCCACCGTGGTACCAGCCGAATGGAGGGCACCGCGTCGAGGATCCATACTGGCGCCATGGATCGCACGGCGGTGGTCAGACCTGCGGTGTCCAGACCTGCGGTGTCCAGCATGCAGAACGCCGGTGTGAAGCGCGTGGTGCGGCTGCGGCGCAGGCGGGCGCGGGACCGCGAGCGAGCGTTCCTGATCGAGGGCTACCGGGAGCTGCTGCGCGCCGTGGAGGTGCGGCTGCCGCTGGAGACGGTCTACCACTGTCCCGCGTTCTACCTGGGCAGCAACGAGCCGGCGCTGCTCGACCGCGCCTGCCGGGACTGCGACGCCGAGCTGGTCCCGACCGACGACGACGTGTTCGCCAAGCTCTCGTACCGCGATCGGCCCGACGGGTTGCTGGCCGTGGCGCCGACGCCCGACTGGCGGATCGACGGTCTGCCGGCGGCGCCAGCGGATCCGCTGTACGTGGTCGCCACCGCGATCGAGAAGCCGGGCAACCTGGGCACCCTGCTGCGCACCGCCGACGCGGTGGGCGCAGCCGCGCTGATCGTCTGCGACCCGGTGACCGACCTGTTCAATCCGAACGTCGTGCGCGCCAGCGTCGGCACGCTGTTCACGGTGCCGGCGGCGCGGGCCGGGGCGGAGGACACGCGGCGCTGGCTGGCCGAGCGGGGGGTGCGCACGGTCGTCACCACGCCGGCGGCCGAGCGCTGCTACACCGACCACGACCTCACCGGCGCCGTCGCCGTGGTGCTGGGCAACGAGCAGTTCGGCCTGGATCAGGCGTGGCTGACCGGTGCCGACGCCGCCGTGTCGATCCCGATGCTGGGCCGCGCGGACTCCGTCAACGTCGCCATGGCGGGAGCGGCGCTGCTGTTCGAGGCGCTGCGCCAGCGCCGTCAGGCGGCGCGGCCACCTCAGGCAGCGGCGCCAATGAGCTAAGCTGTCCATCACCATGGCGAGCGACCGACCCAACATCGTCCTGATCCTGACCGACCAGCAGCGCGGCGACGCGCTGGGCATCGAGGGCCACCCGGTGCTGCAGACGCCCAACCTGGACTGGCTGGCCGCCACCGGTGCGCGCTTCGCCCGCGCCTACTCCGAGTGCCCGAGCTGCGTGCCGGCGCGCCGCACCATGATGAGCGGCACCGCGCCGGCGGCCAACGGCGCGGTGGGCATGGGTCCGGACCACGACTGGGCGCCCCCGCACCTGCTGGCCGGCGAGTTGACTGCCGCCGGCTACCAGACCGAGATGATCGGCAAGAGCCACGTGCGCGGCCGCGGGTCGAGCCGCTGGCGCTACGGGTTCGAGCACGTGCAGATCGCCGACAGCAGCAACAACGGCGACTACGCCGAGTGGCTGGCCGACCGCGGCGTGCGCGACCGGCACGCCGGCTACGCGCACGGGGTGGCCTCCAACGCCTGGGTGGGCCGGCCGCACCACCTGCCCGAGGAGCTGATGCACACCTTCTGGGTGGTCGACCGCGCCATCCACTTCCTGGAGCACCGCGACGATGCGCAGCCGTTCTTCCTCAACCTGTCGTTCATCGACCCGCACCCGCCGTTCACGCCGCCGCGCCACTACTACGACCGCTACATCGACCGCGACCTGCCGGTCCCGCCGGTGGGCGACTGGGCGCTCGACATGCCGGGCGGGCCGGTGCCGCGCAAGGGCGTCGATCCCAACGCCTGGTACATCGACCTGGACGAGCACGACCGGCGCTGCAGCCAGGCGGCCTACTACGGGATGATCAACTTCATCGACGACCAGATCGGCCGGCTGCTGCAGGTGATGAAGACGGAGCTGGCCGACACGGTGTTCCTGTTCACCGCCGACCACGGCGAGATGCTCGGCGACCATCACATGTTCCGCAAGTGCTGGCCGTACGAGGGCTCCGCGCGGGTTCCGTTCCTGGTCAGTGGCCCGCAGCGCGATCGGCTCTGCTCCGGCGTCGTGTCGCAGGCGGCGGTCGGGCTGCAGGACCTGATGCCGACCATCCTTGACATCGCCGGCGCGCCGATCCCGGACTCGGTGACCGGCAGGAGCCTGCTGCCGGTTATGCGCGGTGAGGCGCAGACCGTGCGCGAGTACCTGCACGGCGAGCACGCCGGCCAGTACGCCTACGACCTGGGCCAGCACTACCTGACCGACGGCCACCGCAAGTACATCTGGTACTCGCAGACCGGCCGGGAGCAGCTCTTCGACCTGGACGAGGACCCCGCGGAGCTGCACAACCTTGCGCCCGCCGGCAGTGCGGAGCTTTCCCGGTGGCGGTCGCGCTTGGTCGACGTGCTGCGCGACCGCCCGGAGGGGTTCGTCCGCAACGGCGAGCTGGTGACCGGCCGCCCGCACGACCTGTTCATTCCCGGCTACGACCCCACGACGCTGTATCCGTACCTCTGAGCGCTGATGGCGAAGGACGGGAAGCCGGCGGACGACAGCCGCGCGCGCCTCGGCACGGCGCTCGAGCGCCTTGCCGACGGCCGCTTCGTGATCACCGTCGAGCAGACGCAGGCCAGCCAGGCGCGCGCCTACCGGCGCATGCTGGACAAGGGACTGGTCGACGCGGTGACGCTGCCGGACCTGCCGCTGGTCGGCCGCTTCCGCGATCTGCTGGCGCGGCGCAAGCCAGCCGCGCGCGGTCCGCGCGAACCGTTGGAGCGGCGTATCGCCGGGGCGCTGGCGAAGAGCGCCGAGCCGGTGTTCACGGTGGCGGCCAGCCTGCGTACCGCCGGCATGGTGGCGCGGCGGGTGGCTGCGGCACGCGCCGGCGGCGCGGTGGCGCTGCTGGTGCTGTCGGGAGGCGGCTTGGTGCGCCGGCTGTTCGGGATCGTGAAGCTGGGTTGGCTTCTGCCCCAGAACTCGTTCCGCATCCTGCGAGCGATCCGGCGCGCGTATCCCGATCAGCCGCTGTGGGCGGTGGAGAACCCGATCCTGCCGGGGCCGGCGGCTCGCGCGCGGCGCATGCAGCGCAAGGTCGAGGCCGGCGCGCAGGTGATCCTCACGCAGCCGCCGTTCCTGTGGGGCCGGTTCACGCGCTGGCTGGCCGAAGTCGAGCGGCTCGGCGTGACGGCTCCGATCGTCTGCGGCGTGCCGGTCATCACTTCTCCGCTGTCGCTGCGCACGTGGCTGTTCCTGGTCGGCTTCACCGGATCGCACGCGGAGACCGATGCCCTCCTCGATCGCCTGCGGGAGGCGGATGCACGGGGCCAGGCGGCCGAGGAGGGGATGCGCTACACCGTCGAGCTGCTCCAGCGGCTACGCGCCACCCCCGGCGTGGCCGGCGTGCACATGATGCCGATCTTCGCCTGGCGGCGGCTGGAGCGCGTCCTCACTGCCGCCAGCTTGGCACCGGAAGACCGGCTGACGGCGGATGAGCGCGTCGGCGATTCGTAGCTGGTTGCCGAGCCTCTCGCCTTGCTTACTCCTTGGCGAAGGGGAGATCGTACGTTGCCCAGAAACGATGATGTGCGAAGGATCCTCACTCGAACCGCAGACGCGTACGCCACTGCCATGGCCAATGGAGGCAGCCCCGTTCACCGAGACCGTGATCGAGCCCGTCGACCCAGGTTCACATGCCCCACACCGTGACCGGTGTGCCCGCTCCGGGTCGCGTATCACGGCGGAAGATCTTCTCCTCCCAACTCCGCTCCGCCGACCGGTCGAACACGATGAGGTGGCCGGCCTCCGCCGCGCACCCGGTCGATGTAGGCACGCGTCTGAACCAACCCGTCTTCGATCGTCCGCTCCAGGTCCCCGTGTCGCACCTTGCACTCCACCACCCAGCGCCGTTCGCGCTCGCCCTGCGGCCACACGATCAGCAGGTCCGTGCGCCCGCGCCCCAGCGCATACTCTCGCTCGATCCGCCCGCCGCCGCCAGCGATGCGCTGCAGGTGCGCCTGCAGCAGCAACTGGGGGCCGGCCTCGTGGTACTGCTCGAAGCGCTGCACCCAGTGCTCGGAGTGCTCGCGGAAGAACGCCTGGAATGCCGCGATCAGGCCCGCCACGTACCAGACTGCCGGCGGCGTCGACGTACCACGCCGTCTCCTGCGGAAGCCCCGCCTGGACGGCGTAGTTCAGGTGGCGTGGCACCACCTCGGCGTAGATCGGGTTGGCGATGCGCGGCCGGCCGCCCACGTCCTGCGTGACCAGGCCCAGGTCGTGGACGTAGGCGAGGTGTTGAAGGCGCTGCCGCCGAGCACCATCCGGTCCTCGGCGGACGAGTGGATGCGATAGTCGCGCACGTCGCGCACCCCGCACAGGACGATGCTGTGCGGGAAGCGCGCCGGCCGGTCGACGTAGCCGGTGCGCAACTGCCGCAGCACGGCCAGCACGGCCTGCGGTGTTGAACGTGCGCACGCCGGCGCCACTGTCGTGGCGCGTGGCGTGCCTGTCATCCTCGCGGCGTGGACCGAGAGGATCAGCGTGCGCCCAGGCGCTCCAGCTCGTCGTCGATGGTGGCGGCGATCGCCCCGAAGGGGGCCGCGCCGTCCAGCGGGCGGCCGTTCACGAACAGCGCCGGCGTGCCGGACACGCCTGCCGCGGCTCCGGCGCGGATGTCGTCCCGCACCGTCTCGTGATGGCGGCCGGAGTCGAGACAGGCGTCGAACGCGGCCCGGTCCAGTCCGATGCGGCCGGCCTTGTCCTTGAGGTCGGGCACCGACAGCGTGGCCTGCTCGGCGAACATGAGGTCGTGCAGCTCCCAGAACAGGCCCTGTTCGCCCGCGCAGAGCGAGGCCTCGGCGGCTTTCTGCGCGTTGGCGTGGATGCTGGCCAGCGGGTAGTGGCGGTAGACGATCCGGAGCTTGTCCCCGTACTCCTGTAGGGCGCGCTTCAGGGCGGGCTGGACGCTGGCGCAGAACGGGCACTCGAAGTCCGAGAACTCGACGATGGTCACCGGCGCATCCGGGGGCCCCAGGGTCGCGAAGCCGTCGGCGGCCACGTCCACTCGGAACGGCGGGAGCCGGTAGTCGACCGCGAACCGCTGCTCCAGCACGCCGAGAAACTCCGCCTCGGCGCGCTGCTCCGCCTGCTGGCGCAGGAACGCGCGGATCTGATCCGCCACGGCGCTCAGCGCGTACGGGATGCGGCTCTGGTTCTCGCGATAGAACGCCGCGACCGCGGCGTCCTCGATCGGCGGCACCGACTCGGATACCGACGCCAGTATGGCCTGCACCGTCATCCCGGTGCGGGCGGCTTCCAGGTCGAGCAGGCGCTCGTGGACGATCTGCCGGAGGAACGTGTTCAGCACCTCGTCCCGGCTCCGGTCCGCTCCCACCTGGCACCGCAGGCGCTCGAGCTCGTTCTCCTCCAGGGCGAACGACGCCACGTCCAGGAGATCGCCGCGCTGCACGGACTCCGCGCCGATGGTCGCCACCACGTCATCCGCCCACGGCGTCACGGCGCCGGCGAGCAGGAAGGCGGCCGCCACGCAGAGGAGGCGGGCTGACGGCCGGGTCACTCGAACGACCTCAGCCGCAGCGCGTTGCCGATCACGGACACCGACGACAGGCTCATCGCCACGGCGGCGATGATCGGCGACAGCAGCACGCCGAAGATCGGGTACAGCACGCCGGCGGCTACCGGCACGCCGACCGCGTTGTAGACGAAGGCGAAGAACAGGTTCTGGCGGATGTTGCGCATGGTAGCGCGAGCGAGGCGGCGAGCGCGAACGATGCCGTCGAGGTCTCCCTGCACCAGCGTGATGCCGGCGCTCTCGATCGCCACGTCGGTGCCGGTGCCCATGGCGATGCCGACGTCCGCCGCGGCCAGGGCAGGCGCGTCGTTCACGCCGTCGCCGGCCATCGCGACCTTCGCGCCGCGGGCGCGCAGGGAATCGAGCAGTGCGCCCTTGTCCTCCGGTCCGAGCTCGGCGTGCACCTCGTCGATGCCGAGCGTGCGCCCGACCGCCTCGGCGGCGCGCCGGTTGTCGCCTGACGCCATGACGATCCGCAGCCCGCCGGCGTGCAATCCGGCGATGGCGCCGGGCGTCGTCTCCTTCACCGGGTCGGCGACCGCGACGAGGCCGGCGGGCTCCCCGTCGACGGCCACGAACAGGATGGACTTCCCGGCTGCCGAAAGCGGGCTCGAGACCTGCTCCAGCGGTGCGGAATCGACCCCGGCGTCCCGCATCATCGCGGCGTTGCCGAGCACGACCTCGTGCCCGCCGGCGCGGCCGCGGACCCCCTTGCCCGCGACCGCGGCGAAGCGGTCGGGATCGGCGTCGAGGCGCTCGATCCCGCGGCCGGCGGCGCCTGCCACCACGGCGTCGGCCAGCGGATGTTCCGACCCCCGTTCCAGCGCGGCGGCCAGCGCCAGGATACGGTCGGCCTCGAAACCGGCGGAAGGGACCACGTCGGTCAGCGACGGCCGGCCGGCGGTCAGGGTCCCGGTCTTGTCGACGATCAGCACGTCCACCTCCGCGAGCCGTTCCAGGGCTTCGGCGTCGCGCACGAGCACGCCCGAGCGCGCGCCCCGGCCGGCCGCCACCATGATCGACATCGGGGTGGCCAGACCGAGCGCGCACGGGCAGGCGATGATGAGGACGCTGACCGCCGCGACCACGGCAAAGGACAGCGCCGGTGGAGGCCCGAGCAGCAGCCACGCGACGCATGCGACCGCGGCGACGGCGACGACCACGGGCACCAGCCAGCCGGCGACCCGGTCCGCCGTCGCCTGGATCGGAGCGCGGCTGCGCTGGGCGCGCGCGACCAGGTCGATGATGCGAGCCAGCAGGGTGTCGGCGCCGACGCGCTCGGCGCGCATCACGAAGGTGCCGGACCCGTTCAGCGTGCCGCCGGTCACCGAATCGTCGGCCGTCTTCTCCACCGGGATCGGCTCGCCCGTGATCATGCTCTCGTCCACGGCGCTGTGGCCGGCGAGGACCACGCCGTCGAGTGGAACGCGCTCGCCGGGCCGGACGCGGAGCCTGTCGCCCGGCCGGACCTGTTCCAGGGGCACGTCCTCCTCCCGGTCGTCGTGCACGCGCCTGGCGCCGGCGGGGGTCAGGTCGAGCAGCGCGCGCAACGCGTCTCCGGTGCGCTCGCGGGCCGACAGCTCCAGCACCTGACCGAGCAGGACCAGGACCAGGATCACCGCCGCGGCCTCGAAGTAGACCGGCGGCAGTCCGTGCGCGCCGCGGATCGACGCCGGGAACAGGCCCGGTGCCAGCACCGCGGCGAGGCTGAACAGGTAGGCCGCGCCCGTTCCCAGGGAGATCAGCGTCCACATGTTCGGGCTGCGGTTCCTGACCGACGTCCACCCGCGCTCGAACACCGGGCTCGCCAGCCAGAGGACGATCGGCGTTGCCAGGACGAGCTGGAGCCATGCGTGCAGGCGGGCACCGAGCCAGTCCACGAGCGGCACGCCCACGTGCGCGCCCATCTCCAGCACGAAGACGATCAGCGCGAGCGGTACGCCGATGCGCAGCCTCCGGCGGAAGTCGACGAGCTCCGGGTTGGGGCCGCCGTCCGCCTGCGGCGCGACCGGCTCCAGCGCCATGCCGCAGTGCGGGCAGGTTCCCGGCTCGTCCTGGACGACCTCCGGATGCATCGGGCAGGTGTAGCCGTCGTCCGCCGTCACCGCTGGCGCCGGCTGCGGCTCGGGCCGGCCGTCCAGCCACTGCTCCGGAGCCTCCGCGAAGCGGTGCATGCAGTGCTCGCAGCAGAAGTAGTACCGCTGCCCGGCATGCTCCAGCGAGGGAGCGCCCGCCTTCGGATCGACGGTCATGCCGCAGACCGGATCGGTAGTCGCCATGGGATGCCTATCGTCAACCTTCCAGGAACAGGAAGGTCAAGGGGCAGACCGAGCGGAACAGGGCGGAGTCAATCCACTCGATAGGAGAGCAGCCTGGCCGACTCCGGCTGCAGCGCGACCGGCAGTCCGCCGGAGAGCTGCTTGCCCGTCAGACGCTCCGCGACACCGGAGCTTTCGTCTCTCACCCGGTAGCGGGCCGCCGGGTCCACGGCCCGAAGAGGGATCCGCTGTTGGCGCACTTCTCCCGCGACACGAAAGGCGAAGACGAGTCCTTGCTCCGATCCGTCGGCAAACTGCATGACGTTCCAGTCCGCCTCCGACTGGGGCTGCGGCAGCGGCCGGTAGTAGTCGAGCATCAACAGATGGCGCACCCGCTTGTAGACGCCGATCCAGTGGCGGGCGCGCTCCCTGGCCGCGGCCGGCCATTCGGAAATCGTCCCGTGCAGGAAGAGCTCCCCCGCCATCCGGCTCAGAAACGAGAGATCGGTGAGCTTCGCGTCGGGGTGGAGCGTCATGCCGGGGCGGCCGCGCAGGCCCTTGCTGGGCGGCCATCCCAGGGAACTGCCGAGGTAGTTGGCGGGGAAGAACGCGTTGCCGCCGGCCTGCATCGCGTGGTAGAGGTGCGGATGGGCGTTGCTGTCGCTGCACCAGCAGGCGTGGTGGCGCCGCATGGTGCCGTAGTCGAGCCGCTGGCCGCCACCGGCGCAGCACTCCAGCATCAGCGCGGGGTGCCGCTCGGCAAGCGTCTCCCAGACCCGGTAGAGCCCCGCGAGGTGGGCGAACTTGATCTTGAGCGTCGGGTCCACGCACCGGAAGATGGGGTGCCCGTCCATGTTGTAGTCCCAGCGGAGGTAGCGCACGCGGTAGCGCTCGATGAGGCCGCCCAGGAGCTCCAGGTAGTGGTCGCAGGCCTCCGGGAGACTGAAGTTGTAGAGCCGGCGGTGCGGGGTCCAGGCGCTGCCGAGCTCCGGTGCGTAGAAGAACTCGGGATGCTCCCGCAGGATCCGGGTGCCGGGCTCGGCCTCCGCGTCGATGAACAGCCCGAAGCGCATGCCCCGCTCCTCGACCCGGTCGACCACCCGCTCCAACCCGTCGGGAAACTTGGCGGGGTCGGGGTACCAGTTGCCGCATCCGCCGGGGAACCGACCCTCGTACCAGGCGTCATCGACGATGAACACCTCGACCCCCAGCTCGGCGGCGGTGTCGATCTCCGGGTAGAGGTCGCGGTCCGTGTACGGAGCCTGGATGCCGGGCCAGATGGTGTAGGCCACCGGCGGCACCACGCGGCGTCCTTCGTAGCGGGGAGTGACGTGCTCCCTGATGTAGCCGCGGCTGCCGTTGGTCGCCTGCTCGAAACCATCCTCGAAGAAGACCACGTGGGCCGCCGGCAGCTCGAGCGATTCGCCGGGCGCCAGCACCAGGTCGTTCACCGCCGGTCCCGCCTCGGCGACCAGGACCTGTTCGTCCGGATCGTAGCGGACGCTCATCGTCCAGCCGGCCGACCACTCCAGCCCGATGATGAAGCCGGCGCCATCCGGTTCGATGCCGGGGCTGACGAAGACGATGGGCAGGTCCGTGGCGGAGGATTGGTCGCCCTCCGCCGACAGCTCGACGCCGTGGCGGGAGTGGGGGAACTGCAGGAGGTCCCATCGCGTCCAGTAGGCGCCGCGCGGCGGATAGCCGCCGCCGGGGTCGCCGCCGCCGGCGGAGCTCATGACGCGCGGTGCGGTGCGGATGTCGCCGATCGACAGCAGCAGCGGGGAGAGGGCGGTGACCGGCTGCAGGGCGGCGGCGCCGACGTTGGTGAGCGTCGTCCGATAGACGGCGAAGCCGGCCCGAGGGTCGACGTGAACGCGCACGGCCGCTTCGAGCCCGCGGTCGGACGCGAGCCTGAGGAGCGTGCGATCGTCGGCCTCGCCTGTCTCCTCGAGTGGGCGCCAGGAGAGGAGGCGCCCTGCGACCCTCACGCCGAAGCCCGGTCCGTCCCGCAACCGGTCAGCCAAGTCGCCCGGTGCCACGCGCCGCAGGAGGTCGACCACGGTCCGGGTCGGCTCGCTCATGGTTGACCCGGACTCTACGACCGACGCGCGCCACCCGCAAATCGCGGCTCATCAGGTTGGGGGTTGACCTTCCAGTCACTGGAATGTGTTCTATCGGTACCGGAGGGTGCAGTCGTGAACATCGGCGAAGTCGCGGAGGCGTGCGGTCTGCCGGCCAAGACGATTCGGTACTACGAGGAGATCGGCCTGGTCACCCCGGACCGGAAGGCGAACGGCTACCGCGACTTTCCGGAGGCGCAGGGGCACAAGCTCGCCTTCGTGGCGCGGGCGCGATCGCTCGGCTTCTCGATCGAGGACTGCCGCGCGCTGCTCGCGCTCTACGACGATCCCCACCGCGCCAGCGGCGACGTCAGGGAGATCGTGCGGAGCCACGTCCGCGGCATCGATCGCAAGATCGCGGCGCTCCAGGGAATGCGCGGCACCCTCAACCACCTGGTGGAGCGATGCCGGGGCAATGAACGTCCGGAGTGTCCGATCCTGGACGACCTGGCGGGCGCGCCGGGGACCGGGCGATGAAGCGCGGCCGGAAGGCCGGCAAGCGGAGCGGGAACGGGAAGCGGCCGCTCGTGCTGGCGGGCGCCCTGGTGGTGCTGGTCGGCGCGGGCGTGGGCGCGTTCGTGCTCTTCTGGCCCGAGCGCGATCCGTCGCCGAACGCGGCGGGCGCCCTGTTCCGGCCCGACGACCGCCGGGTCGTCGAAGAGGGCAGATACCTGTATCGGGCGGCATGTGCGGAGTGTCACGGCGCCAACCTGGAGGGACAGCCGAACTGGCAGCGGCGGGGCGCCGACGGACTGATGCCGGCGCCTCCCCACGACGCGACCGGGCACACCTGGCACCACCCCGACCTGGCGCTGTTCGAGATGACCAAGTACGGCATGCAGCGGTTCGCCGGTCCCTCCTACCGCTCCGCCATGCCCGCCTACCAGAAGACGCTGACCGACGACGAGATCATCGCCGTCATGTCGTACATCAAGAGCCGGTGGCCGGACTCGGTCCGCAGGCAGCACGACATGATCAACGCCAGGAATGCGGCGCAGTCCAGCCTGCATCGATGGGACGCCCTGACCGCGCTGGCGGCTCGGGCCGCGAACGACCACCCGGGCTGATACGCGTCGAGCGTGGCCTGGAGCGGCGCGCCGCCGAGGTGCGCGCGGGCCGGTCGGCGCTGCGCCGCGCGTGCCGGGCGCTGGGGATCGAGGAGCCGCGCTCGCTCTGGGTGGCATCCGGCGCGGGTGGCCGGTTCCGGCCGCCCGTGGCGGTGCGCCGATACCTCCCCGAGGAACGGACCGAGGTGGTGGCCGACCTGTCGCAGACGGCCGGCGGCGGCGGACTGGCCGACAGGTTTCGTGCCGCCCTGGCCGGCGGGATCACCGGCGAAGGTGTCGGGGACCTCCCGATCGGCAGCTTCGTTCCGTACCGGCACAGCCCGATCTGGGGGTTGAACCGCGCCTTCTGGGAGCATGCCGACCGTTACATGGCGGCCAGCGGAGGCGACTACCGCGACGCCGTCGGCGGGTCTCCCGACCTGATCCGGCCGCTGGTGCGGGAGCGGGCGGAGCGCTTCTGTGCGTCGCTGCGTCTGGTTCGTGGCGGCCGGGAGCCGGGAGCGAGCTCGGACGTGGCGTATCTGAGCGTCGGTGCCTCCGGAGCGGAAGGGCCGCGCCTGTTCGTGGAGGAACTGAGCCGCGCCGCGGCGGCCGGGCGGGTCGGCCTGGACGGGGTGTGGTACGTGGTGGCGGACCTGTCGCCCGAGGTGTTGGGAAGAGTCCGTACCGCGCTCGGCGACCGGCACGGCGCCCTTCGCGTCGGTTGTCTGCAACTCGACCTGAGCTCGCCGGAGGCAGTCCTCGATCCGTGGCGGGGCCGGATCCTGCACGCTCACGTCGGCAGCCTGTTCGACAACCTCCCGGCCGACCATGTCGAGTGGCTCGAAGGGCGCTGCTACCTGGTGGAGGGGTTGCTGCACCTGCCGGCGTCCGAGGCCGGAGCGCTCGCCGGTCGGTACGGCATCGGCGGCGGACTCCTGCGCGAGGCGCTCCACGGCCCGTCCGCCTCCCTGCCCGAGCGCCTGCATGCCATCGTGGGAGAGGAACGTGCCTGTCGTCTCTGGCAGGACCTCTACCGCGGATTGCGCATGGGCGAGCGCCTGGTCGCGCCTCCGCCGGACGCCGTGCCCGACAACCTTCTCCCGTGCCCGGCGGACGGGCGGATGGCGCTGTCCGGCGACGCGATCGAAAGCGGAATGACCCTGATCGGCCTGCTGCACGAGCGCGGCGTGCTGGAGGTCGTCGATATCATGACCGCCGATCCTCGGGAGTATGCCGGCCGGTTTCGGACGACCGCGAAGTACGACGGCTCGGCCGTCGAGTGGTTCAACGCCGCCCTGTTCGAAGCGCGTGTGCGCCAAGAGATGCCGGGCTGCGCGGTCGGCTACCGGCCGCTGGCGAAGCTTGGGAAGCCGCGGATGACCTTGATGGAGGTCCGTCGCGGCACGACAGGGGGCGTGCCGCCGTGGTGAGCACCTCCAATACGAACGCCACAACGGGGCAGCCGGTGCTCCGGGACACGGGCATCGTGAGCTTGACAGAACATGAGCGCCGGTTGCACATTTGCTCCGTCGGCGCGCGCCGGGCGCATCGGCTAATTCTTTCTGTCTCCTTCGTCTAGCGGTTAGGACACCGGGTTTTCATCCCGGCAACAGGGGTTCGACTCCCCTAGGAGATAAGGTGCGACGGCCGGAGTGCGGACAGCAGGGCGGAGCGGCCCCTGACGAGGCGATCGCCGCCCGGTTGGGACGTGTTCGTGGGCTGGTGATCCACCTGGTCGGTGTCGCCGGGCAGGGCATGGCGGCGCTTGCCGAAGTGCTGCAGGCGCGTGGCGCGGTCGTCACCGGTTCCGACGTCGACGAACCGTTCTTCACCACCCCGGTCCTGGAGCGGATCGGCGTGCCGGTGCTCCCGTTCGACCCCGGCAACGTGCGCGGTGCCGACCTCGTCGTCCACTCGGCAGCCTACGACCCCGCCCGCCACCCGGAGCTGCGCGCGGCTCGGGACGCCGGCCTGCCGCTCGCCAGCTATCCGCAGGCGCTGGGGGGACTGTCCGCGCACTGCGAAGCGGTCGCGGTATGCGGGACGCACGGCAAGACCACGATCACGGCGATGCTGGGGACGCTGCTGGACGGCCTGGAGCTGCCGGCGACGGTGCTGGTGGGCAGCCCGGTCGCAAGCTTCGGCGACCGCAGCACGCTCAACCGCGGCAGCGAGCTCCTGGCGGCCGAGACCTGCGAGTACCGGCGCCACTTCCTGCACTACCACCCCGACCGCATCGTGCTCTCCGGCGTCGAGTGGGAGCACGTGGACTACTTCGCCGACCACGACGATACGGTGGCGGCGTTCGTGGAGTTGTGCCGGCGGCTCCCGCCCGGCGGTGAGCTGGTCTACGACGCCGACGACGCCGGCGCGGCCACGGTCGCGGCGGCCGTCGCCGGTGAGCGCGCCGACGTGGCGCGCACCCCGGTGGGACGCACGGCTCCGGGCGCCTTCCGGATGGACGGCGTCACCCTGGCAGCGGGCCGGACCGTGTTCAGGCTGGCCGCGATACCTGGAGAGCTCACCCTGCGCGTGCCGGGCGCCCACTCCGCCAAGGACGCCGCCCTGGCCGTCGCGGCGGCGACCTCCCTGCACCGCCGTCACCGCGGCGGCTCGCCCGAGCCGGCTGCCGTGGCGCGCGCGTTGTCACGGTTCTCGGGCACGCGCCGGCGCAGCGAGGTCGTCGGCGAGGCAGGAGGCGTCACCTTCGTCGAGGACTACGGGCATCACCCGACCGAGATCCGCGTGACCCTGAGCGGGTTGCGCCGCTTCTTCGGAGACCGGCCGCTGGTCGTCGACTTCATGCCGCACACCTACTCCCGTACCGGCCGGTTGCTCGAGGACTTCGCCACTGTCTTCGGCGACGCCGAGCGGGTCATACTCCATGACATCTATGCATCGGCGCGCGAACGCAACGACTCGGGCGTCTCCGGTGAGGACCTGTTCCTGGCGGTCAGCCGCCGCCATCCGTCCGTCGCGTATACGCCGGGCGTGGACGACGGCGATGCCGTGCAACTCGCCCAGCGCTCCGTGGGTCCCGGAGATGTGTTCGTGACCATGGGAGCCGGCGACAACTGGAAGCTCGGAGCACGTCTGCGCGAACGCCTGCTGCGGGCCGACCGTACCCGATGAAGAGCATGACCGGCTTCGGGCGTGCGGAGCGGCACGTGCACGGCGTCGACGTCACCGCCGAGGCCCGCAGCTACAACAACCGCTTTCTCGACGTGAGCGTGTCGGTGCCGAAGGAGTTGGGCGCCGCCGAGTCGGCGCTACGGGCGCTGGTCTCCGGCCGGATGTCGCGCGGGCGCGTGGAGTTGCAGATCCACATGACCGGGGCGGCAGCCCGGCCGCGGGTGAGCACCGAGGGGGCGCGCGCGGCCGCCGATCTGCTCCGCTCGATCGCGCGCGCGGCCGGCGCCCCCGAGGAGATCACCGTGCGGGACATTCTGGAGGCCGACCGCCGGCTTGGCCTGGGAGTGGTAGACGCAGGGTCCGACGGGAGCGGACCGGACCCGGAAACTCATGCCGGCGTGCTGGAGGCCGCGCAGTGCTGTCTGGAACGCCTGGACGCCGAACGCGACCGGGAGGGAGCGGAGCTGGAGGCCGACCTGTCCACCTGCCTTGACCGGGTAGAGGAGGAGACGGAAGCCCTCTCCGGCCTGGCGGCGGAGTGGCAGGAGCGGTTGGAGCGGGACGTGCAGGCGCGCATGGAACGGCTGCTGTCCGCCGATGACGTCGCCGACCGGGTCGTGCCGGCGGTCGCGCTGCTGCTGGCTCGTTCCGACGTCGCCGAGGAGCTCAGCCGCCTGCGCGCGCACCTTGCCGGCATGCGCGCGGGGATGGCCGCCGCCGAGGGCCCGCACGGAAAGAAGCTCGAGTTCTACTGCCAGGAGTTGCTCCGCGAGACCAACACGATCGGCGCGAAGGCGTCAGCGGCGGAGGTCGACGGGCACGTTCTGACGGTCAAGGAGAATGTCGAGCGCATGCGCGAGCAGCTACGCAATGTCGAATGAGCCGATGTCGAATGAGCGGAGCGAATCACACTCGGAGAGTGAGTGCGGTGGTGACCTGGTGATCACGATCTCCGGCAAGTCGGGATGCGGCAACTCGACGGTGTCCCGACTCGTTGCGGAGCGCCTGGGCCTGCGTCACATCAACTTCACCCTGCGCGACCTGGCGCGCGAGCGCGGTGTGAGCTTCGAGCAACTGTGGGAACGCGCCAATTACGACCAGTCGGTCGATCACGACCTGGACCGCAGGCTCATGGATCTCGCCGCCGAAGGCCGGTGCGTTCTCGGCACGCGGCTGGCCATCTGGCTGATCGACGATCAGGATCTGTCGGTCTATCTCGATGCGACCCAGCAGACGCGGGCGGCGCGCATCGCCTCGCGGGAAGCGATGTCCTATGGCGCCGCACTCACCGCCACCGGTCAGCGCGATCGCCGCGACCGCAACCGGTATCTGCGGCTGTACGACATCGACATCGACGACGCTTCGCACGCCGACTTGGTCGTGGACACCGAGGACCTCGACGAGCATGCGGTGGTGGGCAAGATCATCGAGGCGCTGCGCGCCCGCAGCCTGCTGGACTGATCGCTGCGCCGGCGCTGGTGATTTGCCGGCGGGTGGCTTGATGGCGTACGCTGTTGCGCGATGATTCTGCCTCTTGACCTGCTGATCGCCGACGACTCGAACCGCTACGAGCTGTGCTCGGCGGCCATGCGCCGCGCCAACCAGCTCAGCCTTGCCGCCGACGAGGACGTGGAGGCCAACGGCGGAAAGGTGGTGTCCACCGCCGTCAAGCAGATCCTCACCAAGAAGGTCCGCTACGAGATAGAGCGCACAAGCCTGTAGGCACGCGCGAGCCTGCGGCCAACGCCTCCTCGGCCGTTGCCTCTCAGGGCACGACCTCCCCGACATGCGGCGGCCGGTGCCGGTGATCTTCGGTCCGACCGCCGTGGGCAAGTCGGCGGCGATCGGCGCGGTCGCGGAGGAGCATGACGAGGTCGTCAGTGCCGATGCCCTCCAGGTGTACCGCCACCTCGACATCGGCACCGCAAAGCCGACGCGCGCCGAGCGCGAACGCTTCCGCCACCACCTGATCGACGTCGCCGATCCCGGCGAGCAGTTCGATGCCGGCCGTTTCGTCCGCTGCGCGGACGCCGCTCTGAACGACATCGCCGCCCGCGGACGCCGCGCCATCGTCGCCGGGGGGTGCGCGTACTACCTGCGCACCCTGGTCTGCGGGCTGCCGGAGTCGCCGCGCGGCGATCCGGAGATCCGCGCCCGGTTGACGCGGAGGCTGCACGCGGAAGGCCGGGAGGCGTTGCGTCGCGAGCTGCAAGGCGCCGACCCTGAGTCGGCTCGCCGCATCCATGTCAACGACACCTACCGGATCGTGCGCGCGCTGGAGGTCCTGGCCGCCACCGGCCGGCCGCTCTCATCGTTCCGGGTGCCCGATCGCCCGGCCGATCCCGGCCGGTTCCGCCTGATCGGGCTGCAGCGCCCGCGCGAGGAGCTGGTCGTCCGCATCGATGCGCGGGTAGAGGCGATGCGCGCCGCGGGACTCGCGGACGAAGTCCGCGGGTTGCTGGCGCGCGGATACGACGCCACGTGCCCGGGGCTGCGCGGCATCGGCTACCGGGAGCTGGCGGCGGCCGGGGGAGCGGGGTCGACGGTGGTGTGGGAGGCGATCAAGCGCAGCACGAGACGCTACGCGAAGCGCCAGATGACGTTCTTTCGCTCGCTTCCCGGCGTGACCTGGATCGGCGCCGACGACCGGGCGGCCCTGCGATCCCTGATCGGCGATCCCTGACCGGCGCTTCCTGACTGGCCGCTCGGGTTCTGTTGACAACGGCTGGCGTTGTGCCGATACTCCGCACCATCCCATCGACACCCCCCAACAGGAGCGCTGATGCCTTGCGGTCGTAAACGCAAGCGGCACAAGATCGCTACGCATAAACGAAAGAAGAAACTGCGAAAGAATCGCCACAAGAAGGGATAGGGGTCAGTCGGACCGGCGCGCCAGCAGCCTGTCCGGCAGAAGCCCTGTCTCGAGTGTGGAGATGAGCCGACCGCGGGTGCCCGTCGGGTACCGTGCGGCCGAACCTGTCGATGGGGTATCGGCCGCGATCGCCGGTCGGGGGCGGTTCGATGCAGATACTCTGGAGTAGCAGCGACAGGCGGGGGAAGGACAAACCCGTCCTGGACCTGCGCCGCAAGGCGGTGATGGGCGTGATCAATCGCACGCCCGATTCGTTCTTTCCGGCAAGCCGGCATGCTACCGCTGGAGAGGCGTGCCGGCAGGCAGAGGAAATGGCCGCGCGTGGCGCCGCCATCATCGACGTCGGCGGCGAATCCACGCGGCCGGGTTCCGATCCCGTGCCCGCGGACGAGGAATGCGAGCGCGTGCTGCCGGTCATCGCGCGCCTGCGAGCGGTTTCCGACGTCGCCATCTCGATCGACACGCAGAAACCGGCGGTTGCCGAACGTGCACTCGATGCCGGCGCGGACCTGATCAACGACGTGTCCGCCCTGGCGGATCCGCGCATGCGTTCGCTGGCGGCCGAGCGGGACGTGCCCGTGGTGCTCATGCACATGCGTGGCACGCCCCGTACCATGCAGAGCGCTCCTCACTACGACGCGGTCGTCGACGAGGTCATGGCCGAGTTGCAGGCCGCGATCGACCGTGCCCTTGCGGCAGGCGTGCGCGAGGACCGGATCATCGTCGATCCCGGCATCGGCTTCGGCAAACGGGTGCGAGACAACCTGGTGATTCTTCGTGATGTCGGCGCGTTCCGCCGGTTGGGCCGTCCGGTACTGATCGGACTGTCTCACAAGTCTTTTCTCGGGAAGGTTCTGGGGGACCGGCCGGTGGATGGCCGGCAGACGGCGTCGATCGTCGGCGGCTGCCTTGCCCTCGCGGGGGGGGCCGATATCATTCGTGTGCATGACGTGGCTGCCGCCGTCGACACCGTCCGCGTGCTGGAAGCGGTGAGGGGAGGGGCGGTCCGGTGATCCTGGGGCTGGGAATCGACGTGGTCCATCCGGGGCGCCTGCGCCGCTGGCAGGAGTGGCCAGGCCTGTTCGAGCGCTTCTACCATCCCGAAGAGTTGGCGGAGTGCCGGAAGAGGCCGGATGGCGGGTTGCTGTCGCTGGCGGCCCGGTTCGCGGCCAAGGAGGCATTCGGCAAGGCGCTGGGGTCCGGGCTGCGCGGCATGGCGCTGCGCGACATCATCGTGACCAACGAGCCCGGCGGCAGGCCGGTGCTGCGCGTGATCGGTACCGCTCGCAAGGCGCTCGCGGAGGCGGGCGGGACGGAGGTGATGGTCTCGCTGTCGCACGAAGAAGAGGCGGCCATCGCGGTCGTGATCATCCAGGGCAGCCCACCCGAAGCCGGCGGCTGACCGGCCGCATTTCTTGACGCGCACCATTCGGGCAACCGTCGCCTACGACGGGACCGACTATGCCGGTTGGCAGATTCAGAGCGGGCAGCGGACCGTGCAGGGCGTATTCGAGCAGGCGCTCGCGCGCATGCATGGCGACCGCGTACCGGTCAGGGCCGCCGGCCGCACCGATTCCGGCGTTCACGCGCTCGGACAGGTCGTGAGCTTCCGCACCGGGATCGACAGCCTGACTCCCGAGGTCCTGCCGCGAGCGCTCAACTCCTACCTTCCCGGTGACGTGCGGGTGGTCGACGCGCTGGAAGCGGAGGACGGGTTCGACGCACGGCGCTCCGCGCGTTTGCGGGTGTATCGCTACCAGTTGCTGCCGGGGCGGCAGCTTCCCCACCTGCGGCGGTACACGCTGTGGGTGCGCCGGCCGCTGCGGCTGGAGACGCTCAACCGGATGGCGTCGGCAATCGTCGGCGAGCATGACTTCACGACGTTCGCGGCGGCCGGTGCGTCCGGATCGTCGATACGACGTGTCGATCAGGCATCGTTCTTTGCCGATGGACCGCTGATCGTGTTCCGCATCGCCGCCGGGTCGTTCCTGTGGAAGATGGTGCGCAGCCTGGTGGGGACGATGCTGGCGCTGGAAGCCGAGTACCGTGCAGACCGCGAGGAGCCGCGGGCGCGAATGGCGGAGCTGCTCGCCGAACCGGGCCGCGAGCGGGTGGGGCAGACCGCTCCGGCATGGGGCCTGTTCCTCGAACGGGTGTGCTACGCCGGCGATCCCCCGCTGGACGGCGCGCTGCCGTATGATCGTGAGCGGGGACCCGCCGGATGAACGACGTGACGGCCCGGTACTGGAAGCTGCTGCGGCTGGCCGAGGACTACTTCGACGGGCAGACGCGCAGCGAGCGGGAGTATGCCGTCCCCGTGCTCCGTTCCGGAATACCGGCGGAGCAACCGGGCGGCGACGCCGCTCCCGCGGAGCCTCCGCGGGAGCGTCAAGGGTCAGCCGCGGAAGCTCTCGCTGCCGTCGGCGACGAGGTGGCCGGGTGCAGGCGTTGCAGGCTGTGTGAGGGCCGTACCACCACCGTCGCCGGCGAGGGCGTGCCGAACCCGGAGGTGATGGTGATCGGCGAGGGTCCGGGCGCGGCCGAGGATCGCAGCGGCCGGCCGTTCGTGGGTCCGGCCGGCCAGTACCTGGACAAGTGGCTGGCCGCAATCGAGCTCGACCGCCGCAGGAACTGCTTCATCGCCAACGTGGTCAAGTGCCGGCCACCCGGCAACCGCGACCCCGGCCCGGACGAGGTCGCCGCCTGCATGCCATACCTGACGCGCCAGATCGACGTGCTGCGTCCGCGCGCGCTGCTCGCCGTGGGCCGGGTGGCCGCCAACCACCTGCTGGGCGTGACCCGCACCCTGGCCGAGCATCGGTCCGGGCGGTACGAGCACCGCGGCCTCCCCCTGTTCGTGACCTACCATCCCAGCGCCGTGCTGCGCGATTCGTCGCTCCGGGCGCCGGTCTGGGAGGATCTGAAGAAGCTGCGCGCCCATCTCGACCAGACGTAGATATGGGGAGCCCGAGCGTGTCCGGGTTCGTGGACCTGGTCTTCAACCTCCCGATCGACCGCGCGTTCACCTACCGGCTGCCCGAGGACGGCGACGGCGCGCCGATCGGCGCCCGCGCCACCGCGCCGTTCGGCGGCCGTACGCTGACCGGATTCATCGTGGCCGCGCGGGACCGGCCGCCCGCCGGCGTCGAGGCTCGCCCGCTTTCGCGGATCGTCGACGGGGAGCCGCTGGTCGATCGCCGCATGCTGACGCTGGCGCGCTGGATGGCGGATACCTACCTGTGCTCGCTCGGCGAGGCGCTGGCCGCGATCGTCCCCGGCGGCCGGCGCGAGTCGCTGCTGCAGGACGCCGTGCAGCCGGCGGTCGCCCGCTCGCACCGGCTGACGCCGGCCCAGCGCGCCGCGCTCGCCGGCATTCGGCGGCAGGGGACCGGCACCTCCTACCTGTTCGGAGTGACCGGCTCGGGCAAGACGGCGGTGTTCCTGGAGGCGACGCGCAGCACCCTGTCCGAAGGCCGTTCGGTGATCTACCTGGTTCCCGAGATCGGCCTGACCCATCAGGTGGTCGCCGCCTTCACCGCGGCCTTCGGGGACCTGGTCGCCGTGATCCACTCCGGTCTGACGCCGTCGCAGCGGCTCAGGGAGTGGCGGCGGCTGCAGCATGGACGCGCCCGCATCGCCGTCGGCGCGCGCAGCGCGGTGTTCGCGCCGGTGCGCGCGCTTGGCCTGATCGTCATCGACGAGGAGCACGACGGGTCCTACAAGGCGTCCGCCAGCCCGCGCTATCACGCGCGCCAGGTGGCGGCCCACCGCTGCCGCGTGGAAGGGGCTCGCCTGGTCATGGGGAGCGCCACCCCTTCGGCGGAGGCCTTCCTGCGCATGCAGTCCGGCGCGATCCGGCGCTACGACCTGGCCCGCCGGGTGGGCGGCGGCGCCCCGCCCCGCATCCATGTCGTGCAACGCCTGCCGAACCGCGGCGTCCTGGGCCCGGAGCTCACCGACGCGTTGCGGCGGGTGCACGCCGAGAGCCGGCAGAGCATTCTGTTCCTGAACCGCCGCGGATTCTCCCACTTCTTCCACTGCCGCTCCTGCGACTACGTTCTGACCTGCGAGCGCTGCTCGGTTACGCTCACCCTGCACCGGCCATCGGGGGCGCTGGTCTGCCACTACTGCGGCTACCGGACCCGGCCACTGCGCTCGTGCCCGGAATGCCGTTCGCTGGATGTCCGCTACGCCGGTTTCGGGACACAGCGGGTCGAGGCCGAGCTGAGGCGGGTGCTTCCCGGTGCCCGGATCGAGCGCGCGGACGCGGACTCGGTTCGCGGCCGCGGCAGATTCGCCGAGCTGCTGGCGGGGCTTCGCGACGGGTCCATCGATGTGCTGGTCGGGACGCAGATGGTCGCCAAGGGGCTGGACCTGCCGGGGGTCAAGCTGGTGGGCGTGGTCGACGCTGACACCTCGCTGCGGCTGCCCGACTTTCGCGCCGCGGAACGCACCTTCGCGTTGCTGGTGCAGGTCGCCGGCCGCGCCGGCCGGGCCGCCGCCGACGGGGAGGTGTACATCCAGAGCGCGCAGCCCGACGCGGCGCCGATCGCCTGTGCTGCCGCCGGGCGCGTCGAGGAGTTCATGGCCGGCGAGCTCGCCGCGCGCCGCGATCAGCGCTTTCCGCCGTTCGTGCGCCTGGTCCGGCTGGTCGTTCGGGGCACCGACGAAGGGAGGGTCGCCGATGCGATCGATCGGCTGGCCGAGGAGTTGGCCGCGGAGCCTGCGATGACGGCCGCCGGCGTGGACGTTCTGGGGCCGGCGCCGTGCCCGATCGCGAAGGTGGCGCGCAACCACCGCCACCACCTGCTGGTGCGCGCGCCGGCGATGCGCCCCATCCTCG
This sequence comes from Spirochaetia bacterium, assembly GCA_964291595.2. Classification (GTDB taxonomy): domain Bacteria; phylum Spirochaetota; class Spirochaetia; order SZUA-6; family Bin103; genus CATQHW01. Next base: position 1,628,966 of record OZ219914.1, read on the forward strand.
CCACGGTGCGGCGCCTGGTGGGCAGGCTGCGGCTGGAGCCGGGCGTGCACCTGGAGCTCGATCCGGACCCGGTGGCCGTGCTGTAGAATCGGCGGGGATGCTGGAACTGGTCACCTACGACGATCCCCGCCTCCGCGCGCGGTCGGAGCCGACCGACCCGGACGAGGTGCGCGAGCTGGTGCCGCAGATGTTCGAGACGATGTACGCCGAGGAAGGGATCGGACTGGCGGCCGTGCAGGTCGGCCGGCCGCTGCGCGTGTTCATCACCAAGGTCCGGGACGACCGCGAGCGCGTCTACATCAATCCGGAGATCGTCGAGACCTCGATCGAGGAGGACACCGCCGAGGAAGGCTGCCTGAGCATCCCCGACACACGTGCCGACGTCACCCGGCCGGCTCGGGTGTCCGTGCAGGCGACCAGTCTCAAGGGCCGCACCTTCCGGCTGAACGCCCAGGGGCTGCTGGCGCGGGCGATCCAGCACGAGCTGGACCACCTGAACGGCCGGCTGTTCATCGACCACCTGGACGAGCCGGAGCGTGCGGAGCTGCTCGCCGACTATGCAGGGTCTTCCCGCCTTCACCGGTGAGCGAGCGCATGCCGAGGTATGTCGAGATCACCCTGCGCAAGCGCGGGATCGCGTGTGTCGCCGCGCTGCTCGACGAGCAGGCGCCGCGCACCTGCCCGGCGCAGGCGGCGGAGCCTCTGGCCGCGGTGTAGCCGCACGGTCATGCGTGTGCTGTTCGCCGGTACGCCGCGGTTCGCCGTGCCGGCGCTGGTGTCGGTGGCGGAACGGTTCGAGGTCTGCGGCGTGCTCACGGCACCGGACCGGCCCGCCGGCCGTGGCCGCCGCACGACGCCCGCGCCGGTACGGCAGGTGGCCGACCGCATGGGGCTGCCGGTGATCGCTCCCGGACGGCTCGATGAGGCCGCGGCGCGGGTGGTGGCCGCCCTGCGCGCCGATGTCCTGGCGGTGGCCGCCTACGGCGTGATCTTCACCCAGCGCTTTCTCCGCCTGTTCGCGCGCGGCGCGGTGAACGTGCACCCGTCGCTCCTGCCCCGGTATCGCGGTGCTGCGCCGATCCCCGCGGCCATCCTGGCCGGCGACAAGGAGACCGGCGTCACCATCCAGCGGGTGGTGCGGCGCATGGACTCGGGGCCGATCCTCGCCAGGCGCGTGCACTCCCTCGACGGCACCGAGACCACCGGTCAGTTGACGGAGACCCTGGCGCGGACGGGCGCCGAGCTGCTGGTCGAGGCGCTGGCCGGCATGCAGCGGGGAACGGTCACGGAGGAAGCGCAGGTCGAGGAGCAGGCAACGTACTGCGCGAAGGTCACGGCCGCGGACGGCCGGATCGACTGGAGCAGTCATGACGCGGCCGTCATCGAGCGCATGGTTCGCGCATACGATCCCTGGCCGCGCGCCCACTGCCGGCTCGGCGAGCGGCGTCTCAATCTGCTGGCGGCGCGCCCGAGCGCCGGCCTGCCGGCCGGTGAGCCGGGCCGGGTCGCCCGTGTGGACGGTCGTCACGGGATCCTGGTACACACGGCGCGCGGCACGTTGGGAGTCACCGAGCTGCAGCTCGAAGGCAGGCGCGCGATGGACTGGAAGTCGTTCGCCAACGGCTACGGTGGATTGGCGGGAGCACGGCTCACGTGAGCGACTCACAGCGCGGCCCGACCGTAGTGGCGTTCCCGCTGGCGTTGCTGACGGTGGCCGTCCTGATCGCGACGGCCGTCGTCACGTTCTTCGCCATGGTCCGCGGCGAGGAGGAGACGCAGGTGCCGGCGATCGTCGGCGAGGACCTGCTGGCGGCGATGCAGCAGCTCCAGGAAAAGGGACTGGTCGCCCGCGTGGAGGGACGCTTCACGTCCGAGGCGCCGATCTGGGACGTGATTGCGCAGACCCCGGAGGCCGGCTCCCTGGTCAAGGCCGGCCGGCCGGTCACGGTGGTGGTCAGCCGGGGACGCGCCGTGCCGCAGGTGGGGGACTACGTGGGCAGAGACATCGACCAGGTGCGCCTGGAGCTGCAGACGCTGTCGGCCAGCGGGGAGTCCCCGATCAGGATCTCCGAATCGGGGCCGCGCATCGCCGATCCCCGGCCGCCGGGGACGATTCTGGCACAGAGCCCGGATCCGGGGACGGAGGTTGCCGAGGGGCTCATCATCCTCGTGACGGTCAGCCGCGGCCCCAGGGGCGACCTGGTCGAGGTTCCGTACTTCGTCGGCATGACCTACCTCGATGCGCTCGCCGCGCTGGCGGAGCGCAATCATGCCTTCGTCATCACGGTCCGGGCGGGAAGCGCCGAGGATCCTCCGGGGACCGTCGTGTTCCAGTCTCCCGACGGCGGCAGCGAGGTGCCGCACAGCACCGTCCTGCAGGTGGGAATCACCCGGCCCGCGCTGGACAGCGACGACCAGGTGTTCGGCATGTACGAGTACGAGATGGAACGGTACCCGATCCTGGTCGGACTGAAGCTGACCGTGGAGATCCCGGACCAGCCGGAGCCGGTCGTGCTGCTGGAGACCCGCACCCAGGGCGGGCAGATCGCGGTACCGTTCGTCGCGCACCGGGACGCGCAGCTCCTGCTGACCGTACAGGGGCAGCCGGTGGATCGCCGGCAGGCAGCGTTCTTCTCGATCGACTAGCCTGCCGTGGCCATGATACGCTGCCGGGCTACCGACGCGAGCGTCGTATAATGGTTATTACCCGAGCTTCCCAAGCTCGTGACGGGGGTTCGATTCCCCTCGCTCGCTGACTCCGACGGCGCGAAGAACTCGCGGATCTTGCCGTCATGCGCTCTTCTCCCGCCGATACGGTCTGCGCAGCGCCTGAACGGCCAAGCGGTACGCGCCCAGGTACAACGCGGCCAACACGATGAGGGCCGCCATCGCCCATCCGCGGGTGTGCGGCGCGGCGCTCACGAAGATCAGGCTGGCGCCCATCGCTCCCCAGAGCAGCGCGCCCACGCCCGGGTTGGCGTAGCGGGAGGCTGCGGACTCGCGCAGCGTCCGGCGCAGGTAGCGATAGATGAGGTGATGGAGGTGCTGCTTGTCGGCGCGGCCCGGGCCGTCGCCCTTGCGGAGCGTCTTTCGGAGGATGGAGTACAGGGTTTCCAGCACCGGGTAGCCCAGTACCACCAGCACGATCCATGGCGAGACGTCCGGATTGCGCTCGGGCAGCATGACGCCCACGGCGGCGAGCAGGAAGCCGACCATGTACGCGCCGCCGTCGCCCATGATGACGGGTCCGACGGGGAAATTCACCAGCAGGAATCCGGCCACGGCCGCGCCGATGATCAGCGCGAGCGCCGCCAGCTCCGAGTCGCCTGCGTTCAGGGCCACGACCCCGAAGCCGGCCAGCATGATGATGACCCCGCCCGCCGACAGTCCATTGAAGCCGTCGATGATGTTCACCGAATGGGCGATTCCGGCCATCGCGAACGCCGTGAACGGGATCGCGATCCAGGGAACCGCCAGGGCGTAGTGGTCGACGAACCCGATCTCCACGCGCGTGACGGCGTGACCGGTGACCAGACTGAACGCAAGGCCTGACAGCAGGGTCGCGAACATGCGTACGGTCCCCGAGACCTTCTTGGTCAGGTCCTCGGCGAGGCCGCCCCCGAAGGCCAGCAGGCCGCACGCGCCCAGGATCGTCAACTCGCCGCGTATCGTGGGCGGAGCGGCGATCGCGCCCACCCAGAATCCGGCGAGGACGGCGACGCCGCCGATCCGGGGGACCACCTTCCGCTTCACCTTCTGCGGGCCGCTCAGGCTGTCCAGACTGAGTCGGCCGTGCCAGCGCCTGGTGACGACGATCAGGAGGCTGGCGACGAGCGAGACGCCGGCTCCGAGCAGAGCCGGGAGCGCGACCTGGTCGAAGGTGATCACCGGACGCCGGCGGGCGAGTCAGACAAGGGCGACCGGCCCCTCAGAACTCGTTGGCCGGCGTGATCGAAGGATCCCACCGCTCCGCGGTCAGCAGGCCGATCGCGGCGTCCAGCGCGGCCGGCGATCCGATGCGCCGCAACGCCTCCACCGCGTAGGCGGCGACCTGGCCGCAGCGGTCGTCGAGCGCGTGGATCAGGTCGTCCTGCGCGGCGGAGGCTGCCGGACCCAGGCGAGCGAGGGCCGTGGCGGCGTTCACGCGCACCTGGTCGCGTACGCTCCAGGTCCTCATCTCCTCGTCTTCCCACTCGGGCCTCCTCAACCTGAACAGCGCTCCCAGCGGCGCTGCCGCTTCAGGCGCACCGATGGCGCCCAGCGCGTCCACCACCGTTCGCACCACCAGATGGGACGGGTCGTCCAGCGCGTCGATCAACGGCGGGACGGCTGCCAGGGCCTGCCGGTCCATCTCGCCCAGCGCGAACGCGGCGTTCATCCGCGCCCACCCGTCCCCGCCTTCCAGCAGTTCCAGCAGGGCAGGGACCGCCGCGGCGCCGACTGCGGCCAGGGCATAGGCGGCGTCGTCGAGCCGCAGTGCGCTCTCGATGGAGCCGTGACGGCGATGCTGCTCGGCCATCCGTGTCCGCATCATCGAAGCGGCGTCGCCGCGGCCGCGCAGTGAGTCGACCAATGCGGAGACCGCCGGCTCGCCGATCGCTCCCAGCGCGTAGACGGCAGCCACCCGCACCGGATCGGGACGGCGATTGAGGCAGCTCGTCAGAGCGGAAATCGCCGGCGCCGCATCCTCCGCCAGCGTCGCCAGCGTCTCGGCTGCGGCCACCCGGTCCGCGTCCGGGCGGCCGTGCTCCAACGCGGACAGCAGCGCGCTCACGCCGACGCGAGGCTGTCGGTGCGGCAACGCGCCGTTGTGAAGGCTGGCGTAGCGGTCGCCGGCGCCGCGCAGCCAGTCCCAGAGATGCGACCAGGCAAGCGACATCCGGTCGCCACCGTACCGCTCCGGATCGCTCCACCGGTGCCCGGGTCCCGCCCAGCCGTCCGCTCGCGGCGGCGACGCACGCTGGTAGATGAACTTGACCATGAACCTCCGTTGTCCGCTCAGGTTGATGCCGGCCGCGTGGCCGACGTCGAAGTGGGTGATGGAGACCGTGCCGGCCGGCCCGGAGACGGGCAGCGGACGCGCCCGCTCGGCTTCGTCGAGGGTGGTGTTCAGGTGCGTCCCCGGTATCACGTGCGTGGGACCCAGGGAAGCGGGCGTGTCCTGCGGGTAGTACATGACCCGCGCATATCGGACGTGGTGGTGACGCGGCCGCGCGAGCGGCGTGTACGAGTCCTGGTGGCAGTTGGCCGCGAGCTTCGCGGCCCGGTCCAGTCCGGGGTCGGCCGGCGGCTCCTCCACGTGACAGAAGCGGTGCGGGTGCTCCAGGTAGTCCGGTCCCAGCAGGGTCTGGAGGGCGCCGTGCACCTCCGGGGACCTCAGCACGTGCCGCATCTCCGGCACCAGCGGCAGGATGTTGTTGCCGGGATTGCCCTTCCGGTCCGGGACCGACTCATCGAGCCGCCGCCGGATGGACTCGTGCAGATCGCGCGGCAGCGACGGCTGCAGGACCAGGTAGCCGTCGGCGATGAACTGCCGAACCTGGTCGTCGCTCAGGGGAATCGCGGTGCCGGTGGTTCCGTCGTTCATGGTGGCCCTCACTCTACCCCGCCTGATACGCGGCCACGGCCGCCCGCGCGCCTTCATGCAGAAGCGCGAGCTCGTCGACCAGCTCGAAGAACCGGCAACCCCTGCCGACCCAATCGGCGGCGGCGTCAGGCCCGGATGGCGTGGTGCCGAACGCCACGCCGTGTTGCAGGCACAGGTCGAGCACGCCGCCGAGCGCCGCCTTCATGTCGGGGTGATCGTACTCGCCCGGATGCCCCAGGGAGATCGCCGTGTCGTAGGGGCCGACGTACACCATGTCCAGGTGCGGGGTGGCGACGATCTCGGCCGCGCGCTCCAGGCCGGCCATCGTCTCGATGTGGGCGATCACGGCGGTCGCCTCGTTGCTGCGCCGCAGCCAGTCGGCGTCGTCCTCCGGGTAGGTGTAGTCGGCGCCGCCGTAGCCGGGCGCGCCGGCGCGGCTGCCGAGAGGCGGGTACTTCACCAGGTCGACCAGCTCGGCCACCTGCTGCGCCGATTCGGTGCGCGGGAGCTGGATTCCCACCACTCCGGCGTCCAGCAGCCGCGCCACCTCGGAACGGTTCAGCTCGCCGACCTTGGAGATGACCGGAATGCCGTTGTCGCGGGCGCAGAGCACGAAATCGGGAAGCTCGCTGCCTTCGACCATCCCGTGCTCCTTCTCGATGAACATGAAGTCGAAACCGGCGTTGCGGAAGATCTTGACCAGCGACGGCCGCAGGTACTCGACCACCATCGCGCCGAGCAGCGGCGGCCCGCCGCGCACGCGCCGCCTGAAGCCGCGTCCGAGCGCCGTCGGGTCATGCTGCGCGCCGCCGTCGTTCTCTCCGGTCATTGCCATCGTCATCCTCCTGTGTCGCGGGTCGGTGTCAGGGCGATCGTGTGTATCTCGTACGGGCCGAACTCGACGGAGATCAGCCCGTCGCGGACGGCAAGCGGACGTATGCGGCGCTCGGCCAGGTCGACCAGGTGGGCGGCGCCCACCGGCACCCCAAGCTTCAGCGCCACGGTGCGCCCGCCGCCGGCCGCCTCATGGAGGCGCAGGACGATGTCGCCTCCTTCCTCGGCCTGCTTCACGGTCTCGACGACGATGTCATCGCCGTCCGGCTCGCACAGCGAGAAGTCCGCGGGCAGCGGGCCGGGATGGGCGCTGGCGTGCACGCGCTCGACCGGGACGTTCAGCTCGTAGGCGGCCTGTATGACGCCGCCCGCGACGTGGTCGCCGGCATGCGGAAGCAGTGCGTACGTGAAGCGGTGCTCTTCCTGGTCGGTGAAGCGCGGGTCCGGCTCTCCGGGAGGCGTCGGCCCGTATTCGATCCGCGCTCCGGAGAACCGCACGCTGCGTATCAGGTTGAGGTCGAGCACGCTGTCCTTGACCCGGTAGCCGTACTTCGAGTCGTTGAGCAGCGCCGTCCCGCAGGTGCGGCGTGAGATGTCCACCCACTTGTGCGCGGCGACCTCGTCCTTGGCCAGGTCCCAGGAGGTGTTGCTGTGCGTGGGCCTCCTGACGCTGCCGAACTGGATGTCGCAGGTCGCCTCTTCCGCCTGCACGGCCAGGGGAAAGGAGGTGCGCAGCATGCACGCCGTCTCCCGCCACGACACCAGGGTGTCGAAGCGCAGCGCGCGGTCGCCGGCGGTGAGGCTCACCTCCTGGGTCAGCTCCGAATGGCCGATGCGGTACACGTGGCGGAGCACGGCGCGCGGTCCGTCGATGCGGGGCGTGGCGGACACCAGGGTCAGCCGGCGCGGCGTCTGCCGGCGGTAGGTCACGGGGAAGTCCCAGGGGTCCCCCTCGTCGCGGTAGAGGGCGAAGCGGTTCCCGGCGGTTCCGGCGCGCAGCACCTGCCGGCCGTGCTCGCGGTCGAGGATCGAGCGCACCGATCCGTCCGGGTTGAACGCCACCGCGAGCAGTCCGTTGTCCAGGGCCTCCGCGTCGGCTCGCAGCCCCTGAACTGCCTGTGGCGGCTGCCGCCGGTCGATGACGGTGTAGCCGAGCGCCGGGATTCGCGCCCGGCGCCAGCCGCCGTCGGTCTCGACCCACTCCGTGCGCGGCCACGACAGGCTGTTCAGCACCAGGGCGGGGCGCTCCGCCGCCGAGGTGTCCACGCGCTCGGCCAGCGCCGCGAGGCGCTCGGCGGCAAGCGTCTTCGTTTCGGCATGCAGCGTCTCGTAACGCGGAATCGACTCGTCATACACCCGCTTGATGGAAGTGCCGGGAAGGATGTCGTGGAACTGGTACAGCAGCACTTCCTTCCAGATGGCGTCCAGCCGCTCGCGCGGATAGGGCCGGGCGGGGATCCCGGCGCCCAGGCAGGCGGCGACCGGCGCGGCCAGCACCGCCTTGAGCTCGAGGTCGCGCAGCGCCAGCTCCATCGCCCGGTTGAGCCGCTTGCTGCGTCCGTGCGTCGTGTAGGTGCCGTTGTGGAACTCCAGGTACAGCTCACCGGTCCAGCGTTCGAACCGGTCGGCCGCCTGCCGCCAGCGCGGCAGGAAGTCGGCCACCCGTTCCTGCCGGAGCGGGGCCAGTCCCAGTTGCCGGATCCGCTGCAGGCGCTCCAGGTGCTCCTCGCCGGGACCGCCGCCGCCGTCGCCGACCCCGTACACGAGGAGCGCCTGGTCGGAGACGTCGCGGTCCTTGTATCCGGTGACGATCTTCAGCACCGACGCCGGCGTCGCCGCGCTGTTGTAGGTGTCCTCCGGGAACAGGTGCGCCAGCACCTCGCTGCCGTCGATGCCCTGCCAGCGGAACGAGTGGTGGGGATAGACGTCCACCCGGGACCAGGAGAGTTTCTGCGTGAGGAAGCAGTCGATGCCCGCCTTGCGCAGGAGCTGAGGGAGTGCGGCGGTGTACCCGAACACGTCCGGCTCCCACAGGTACTCGGACTCCATCCCGAACTCGGCCCGCCACCACCGTTGGCCGAGCAGGAGCTGCCGGACCAGCGACTCGCCGCCCGGCAGATTGGTGTCGGCTTCGACCCACATCGCTCCCTGCGGCTCGATACGGCCTGCCCGGACCGCCGCGCGGATGCGGGTGAAGAGCTCGGGGTAGTGTTCCCGCATCCACGCGAAGAGTTGCGGCGAGCTCTGTCCGAACACGTAGTCCGGGTAGCGTTCCAGCAGGCCCAGCGCGGTGGCGAAGGTGCGGGCGCCCTTGCGGATCGTCTCCCGGATCGGCCAGAGCCATGCCAGGTCGATGTGCGCGTGGCCGACGGCGCCGATCGTCAGCCCGTGCGCCGCAGGCCCGCGCAGCAACGGTGCCAGCAGGGCGCGGGCCGCCGCGGTGTCGCCGCTGTCGAACGCGGCCAGCGCGCCGATCAACCCGTCGAACAGCGGCGCGCGGCGCGGGTCTTCGTCGGGCAGGTTGGCCACCAGGTCGCGCAGCACCTGGTAGTCGTAGTACAGCGCCCGCGCCTCGCCGTCACAGACGGCGATGTCGACCTCGCGGACGGCGCCGCCGGCGACCAGGTTGCCGAACAGGTCGTTGCAGCCGGCGTCGGCCCAGACGTCGACCCGCTCGCCCCCGTCCGCGCGCGCGGTGACCTCCACGATGCGCTTGCCTTGGCCGTACGCCGCGCAGACACCGGTGAGCCCCTGCACCGGCACGCCGTTCGCATCCACCACGCAGAGCTCCCCGCTGACGTCGATCCGCAGGACCACGTGCGCGCCGCGGGCGGCTTCCGGGACGACCCCGGTGAAGTGGAACCAGGCGCAGTCGAAGAGCTTCCCCCACGCGTCGCCGACCGCCGGCTCGATGCGCCGCCCCGACCGGCGCTTCGCGAACGGCACCGGCTCGGCGGTGGTCCACGCCTCGATCCGCAACGGGGCCACCGGGCGGTACGTCGAGTCGGCGATCGTGCGCAGCGCTCGGTCCAGCTCCTGGGGGTAGTAGTGCTCGATGCGTGGCATTGCCGTGGAACGCTCGGGGAGGTCGATGCTACGCTGCATCCACCGCGGTGGCCATCGGGCCGCGCGGCAGCGTTACCATACATGGACCCCCATCGCCTTTCCGGCCGGACCGCCGATCGCACCTCCATCCCCGAACGATCCGTGATCGCCGAGCACTTCCGGAACGCCGCCCGTGTGCTGCCCGGCGGCGTCAATTCCTCCACCCGCGTCAACAAGGCGTTGGGCACGCCCATGTACGTGGCGCACGCGGAAGGCAGCCGCATCACCGACATCGAGGGCCGTACCTTCATCGACCTGTGCTGCGGGCACGGCGCGGCGCTGCTGGGCCACGGCCATCCGGCGATCGCGGACGCGCTCGCGACGGCGGCGCGCATCGGTTGTCCCTCGGTCTACGAGACGCCGTACCACGAGGAGCTGGCGCGGCTGGTGTGCCAGGCGGTGCCGTCGGCGGACCGGGTTCGGTTCTGCTCCTCCGGATCGGAGGCGACGCTGCACCTCATCCGCGCCTGCCGCGCGCACACCGGCCGCGACAAGATCATCCGCATCGAGGGCCATTTCCACGGGTATCACGAGCTGATCTACATCGGCGGCCATCCGCCGGCCGATCACCTGGCGCGCAATCGCACGCAGCCGTACCTGGAGTCGCCGGGCATCCCGGAGGAGTTCGCGCGCCTGATCGTCCCCATTCCGCACAACGACGTCGATGCCCTGGAGCAGGCGGTCGAGCGCCACGGCCGGGAGACGGCGGCGCTCATGCTGGAGCCCGTGAACTGGAACTGGGGGGCGATCCGGCCGGAGCCCGCCTACCTGCAGCGCATGCGGGAGCTCACCGCCGAGGCCGGCATCGTGCTGTTCTTCGACGAGATCCAGTCCGCGTTCAAGACGCGCCACCTGACCGCGCAGGCCGAGTACGGCGTCACGCCGGACGTCACCACCATCGGCAAGTCGCTGGGCGGCGGGCTGCCGGTGTCCGCGTTCTCCGGCGACGCGCGCATCATGGACCTGTTCCAGCCGGTCGGACCGGTGCAGCACTCCGGCACCTTCAACGCCCACCCGGTGCCGATCCTGGCCGCGCTGGCGTTCGTGAAGGAGACCGGCAAGCCGTACTTCTACGACACGCTGGAGGCGCTGGAGGACCACTTCGATCGCGGCCTCAAGCGCATCATCGCCGACCACGGGCTGAACATGATCGCGCCGGTGTCCGGCGGGCGCTTTACGGTCATCTTCGGGCGCACCACGCCGCCGTCGCGCTACGAGGACTGCCTCTGCCACGACAACCGCGTGATGCTGCGGTTCATCAAGGGGTGCTACGACCGCGGCGTCTACCTGCACGACTACGGCGGCGGCCCGATCCACCACGGATTCTCCGTGCAGCACACCACGGAGGATCTGGACGAGGCGCTGAACGTGATGGAGGACGTCCTGGCGGAGATGAAGCGCGGCGCGGCGGTCCCGACGGTCTGAGAAGAGGCATGACGGTCCGGGTTCCCTGGAACGCCTGGTTCGAGGACGGCGAGTTGGCGCTGCCGTTCCCGGACGCGTGGCAGGTGGAGGTGCTGCGCATGCGCGCTCCGCCGGCACCGGCGGCGGCGGTCGCGGAGCGGATCGCCGCCCCGCTGGACAGCGAGCCGCTGCGCACGCTGGCGCGCGGCACGCGGCGGGTGGGCATCGCCGTGGACGACATCGCCCGGCCGACGCCCGTGCACGAGTTCCTGCCGCAGGTGGTGGACGAGCTTCTGGCCGCCGGCGTCCCGGAGGACGGCATCCAGGTGTTCGTGGCCTCCGGCGCCCACCGTACGCCGGTGCGCGGCGACGTGGTCCGCAAGATCGGCGCGCCGCTCGCCGAGCGGCTGAAGATCGTCTACCACAACCCGTACGACAACCTCGCCGACCTGGGGCGGACCAGCAGCGGCGTGCCGATCGCGATCAACCGCAGCTACCTGGCCTGCGATCTGCGCATCAGCATCGGCGGCATCACCCCGCACGACTTCGCCGGCTTCGGCGGCGGCTACAAGACCGTGACGGTCGGCCTGAGCGGCATCCGCGCGCTGCACGAGACCCACATCGAGCGGATCGCCGAGTTCGATGCCGGCGTGGCGCGCATCGAGGGCAACCGTTTCCAGGAGTACGTGCAGGAGATCGGCCGGAAGGTGGGCATCGACTTCGCGATCAACGCGGTGATGACCGCGCGGCGGGGGATCGCCGACCTGTATGCCGGCGACCCGGACGCCGTGTTCCGCACAGCCTGCGCGTCGGCGCGCGAACGGTACGCCACGCCGACCGCCGGCGGCTACGACGTGGCCGTGCTCAACGCCTATCCCAAGGACGTCGACTGGGTGCAGTCGCTGATGGCGCTGAACGTCGGCTTCTTCGGCAACGAGACGCTGGTCGCCGAAGGCGGCACGGTGGTGGTGACGACGCCGGCGGTCGACGGCGGAGCGATTCACTACCTGGGCGGCGAGGGCATGGAGGGCTACGTGCGGCCGGGCGCGGAAGCCATGCGGGGCCGGCGGTTGATCGTCTGCTCGCCCGGCCTGAACCGGCACGACGTGCGCGCCTACTTTCCCGCGGGCGCAGAATGGCATGCTGCCTGGGCCGACGCCCTGGCCGAGCTGCAGACCCGGCACGGCGACGACTGCCGCGCGTGCGTGGTGGAGTGCGCGTCGATGCAATTGCTCGCCCCCTGATCCCGAGCGCCGCCGAACACGCTGCGGCGCATGGTCACCGGCGACCGGCACATGGCACGATGGGCCCTCGACGATGGCTGATTATCCGTTTCGCGTGGGCGCCATCGGCTGCGGAGCCCGCGGCCGCTCGCTGCTGCGGCATGCCGCGGGCGCCGCCGACGTCGAGATCACCGCGCTGTACGACCCGGTCCGGTCGGCGGCGTTGCAGGCGCAACGCGATCACGCGCCGGACGCGGCGATCGTGGACGGCATCGAGCAGGTGGTGAGCCGTGACGACGTCGACCTGGTGATCGTCGGCTCGCCCGACCACGCCCACCGCGAGCCGGCCGTGGCGGCGTTCGAGCACGGCAAGCACGTGTTCTGCGAGAAGCCGCTGGCCACGACGGCGGAGGACTGCCGGGCGATCTGGAGCGCGGCGCAGGCGGCCGAACGCGAGCTGATCGTCGGCTTCGTGCTGCGCTACGCGCCGTTCTACCGGGGCATCAAGCAGCGCATCGACCGCGGCGACCTGGGGCCGATCATGTCGATCGAGGCGAACGAGAACCTGCCGTTCGCGCAGGGAGCCTTCTTCCGCCGCGACTGGCGGCGGTTCCGCCGCTACACCGGCACCTACCTGCTGGAGAAGTGCTGCCACGACCTGGACATCCTGTGCTGGTTCGCCGATTCGCTGCCGCGGCGCGTGGCGTCGTTCGGAGGCAGATCGTTCTTCACTCCCCGGTCCGACGCGCCGTTGTACTGCCGCGATTGCGACCTCGACTGCGCCCACCGCCTGGAGCTCGACCCGCTGCCGCCGAAGCCGGAGTCGGAGCCTGCGCTGACGCGCGGCAAGGACCTGGACCTGTGCTGCTTCAACTCGGCGCAGGACATCGTCGACAACCAGGTGGTGATCATCGAGTTCGCCAACGGCATCCGCGCCACCTTCCACAGCAACCAGAATGCCGCCAGCCCCAGCCGGCGCATGTACCTGGTCGGCGAGCGGGGCTGCATCGAGGGCGACATCTACTGGGGCTTCTTTCAGTACGCGCCGATCCGCTACACCGGCGACTGGGAGGGGCTGCCGTGGGAGCGAACGGAGGTGGTGCGCGCGGGCCAGCACGGCGGCGGCGACGACTCGCAGTTCGGCGACTGCCTCCGGCGCCTGCGCGAAGGACGGCCCATGATGTCCGGCGGCCGCGAGGGGCTGGTCGCCTGCGTCACGGCCCTCGGGATCGACGAAGCGCGCTCGACCGGCACCGTGGTCGACCTGGCCGAGACCTGGAAGGCGTACGGTCTGAACGACGGAGCGGGGGAAGCCGCAGGCGGCAGGCGATGATCACGGCGGTCGACGTCACCCGCAGCTACCGGGCCGGCAGCGGCCTCGTCACGGCGCTGGACCGGGTGAGCATCGCGATCGAGCCGCGTACGCTCACCGTGCTGCACGGGCCGTCCGGGTCCGGCAAGACCACCCTGATCAACATCCTGGGCGCGCTGGACCGGCCGACCAGCGGCGCGGTGCGGCTGGAGGGCTCCGACATCACCGCGCTGAGCGAGCCGGAGCGCGACGAGCTCCGGCGCCTGCGCATGGGGTTCGTGTTCCAGTCGGTGGCGCTGATCGCCGCCATGTCCGCGCTGGAGAACGTCGAGTTCGCGCTCCGTATCGCCGGCGCCGACCGCAACGGCCGGGAGGAGCGCGCCAGGGAGTGCCTGGCGATGGTGGGGCTGCGCTCGCGGATGAACCACCGGCCGGGCGAGCTGTCCGGCGGCGAGCAGCAGCGCGTGGCGATCGCGCGCGGCTTCGCCCACCGCCCGCAGGTGCTGTTCGCGGACGAGCCGACCGCCGAGCTGGACACCCACACCGGCCTGCAGGTGGTCGGCATCCTGCGCGAGCTCACCGGCGAGCAGGGGGTGACGGTGGTGATGAGCAGCCATGACCCGGCCATCGTCGACATGGCCGACCAGCGGGTATCGCTGCGCGACGGGCGGGTCGTGGAGCCGGATCCCGCCGTGCCGGGGGCCGCCCCGTGAGCTCCGCCGCCGAACCTGCCACCGGCCCGACCGGCGCCGGAACCCGCCCCCGCGGCGCGGCTATCCGGTGCGAGAACCTGGTGCGCATCTTCAAGACCGACGAGGTCGAGGTGGTCGCCCTGCAGGGACTGGACCTGGAGATCGAGGCGGGCGAGGTGATGGCGATCATCGGCTCCAGCGGCAGCGGCAAGTCCACGCTGCTCAACATCCTGGGCGGGTTGGACCGTCCCTCTGCGGGGACCGTGGAGGTCGGTGGCGCCGACCTGCTCAAGTTCAGTCCCCAGGACCTGGTGCGCTATCGGCGCGAGACGGTCGGCTTCGTCTGGCAGAACAGCGCCCGCAACCTGGTGCCGTACCTGACCGCGGCGGAGAACGTGGAGGTGCCGATGCTGCTGGCGCGCCGCCGCGGGCGGCGGCGGCAGCGGGCGCTGGAACTGCTGCGGCAGGTCGGCGTGGACCACCGGGCCGGCAACCGGCTCATGGAGCTCTCCGGCGGCGAGCAGCAGCGGGTGGCGATCGCGGTGGCGCTGGCCAACGAGCCGCCGCTGCTGCTGGCCGACGAGCCGACCGGCAACGTCGATTCGCAGACCGCCCGCCACCTGCTCGCGACCTTCCGGGAGGTGAACCGCGACCTGGGCGTGACCGTGGTCATCGTCACCCACGACCGTGCCGTGGCGCAGGCGGTGAGCCGCGTCGTCGCCATCCGTGACGGCCGCACCTCCAGTGAGTTCATCCGCCAGCGCGATGCCGTGGGGCAGGACGGCGGCGACCCGCAGGTCGCGCGGCCGGCCCTGCACATGGAGGAGGCGGACTCCCACCGCGAGTACGTCGTCGTCGACCGCGTGGGCCGGCTGCAGATCCCCCGCGATCACCTGCAGGCGCTGTCGATCTCCGGGCGCGACCGCGTGCGCGTGGACCTGGAGGATGACGAGATCGTCATCCGCCGCGCCGACGACGACGCCGAGGCCCCGCCGAAGAAGTGAACGGCGACGTCCGGCTGGCGGCCTACGCCCCGGCCGACGGCGGCGTCAACGATCACTGCATCGTCCGCGCCGCGGACGGCTGGCACTACTTCTTCATCCATCGCCGCTACGACTTCTGGGACGGCGTGGGCACCACCGCCGGCAGCACCATCGGCCACGCGCACTCGCCCGACCTGTTCGCGTGGCGGACCTGCGCCGCTGCCCTGCAGCCGGATGCGGACGCGGAGGCATGGGACGGCACGCACGTCTGGGCTCCGCACGTCCTCCGGCGCGGCGGGTACTGGTACATGGCGTACGCCGGCGTCGACCGGCACGGCATTCAGCGCCTGGGGATCGTCCGCTCGGCCGATCTCCACGTGTGGGAGCGGTTCACGGACGGACCGGTCCTGGACGCCGCCCGGTTTCCCTGGTTCGACCGCAACGCCCCGCACGCGCACTTCTACGATTGCCGCGATCCGTTCCTGCTGCAGCACGGCGACGGCTACCTGCTGTACTACACGGCCCGTGCCGACGACGACGTGCCGTGCATCGCCGCCGCGTGCAGCGACGACCTGTTGCACTGGCAGGACCGCGGCCCGGTGCTGCGCATGGTCCACTACCAGCCGGACGGCCAGCAGCGCACGCCGCTGGAGTCATGCTGCGTCTTCCACCGCGAGGGCCTCTGGTACCTGGTCTACCAGCTCCGCGGCATCCGCTACCACGTCTCGGGCGATCCGCTCGACTGGCACGGCACGCCGCCGCGCACCTTCAGCACCACGAAGTGGCTGTTCCGCTGGGCCGAACGGGAGCGGAACCTGCACATCTACAAGACCCGCTCCTTCTTCGGCGTGCTGCGCCTCGGCCTGGTGCGCTGGGACGGGGACCGCATGCTGCCCGACCACCGAAGCGCAACGCTCGCTTGGCCGGGCGAACGGTGAACTCAGGTGCTGTCTCCGTTCTCGGGGTCGCTCCGTCGTCGGCTCCGTCTGGTAAAGAATACGCCGACAAGAGGTGCCAGCGGGACCAGAAGCGGTGCCAAGCCTGTAAGTGCGTGGCCGTTGGCAATCAAAACCCGGCTGGATCGCTTCGTACTGTTCGAGGATCGCCGGGTGTGGGAGCGGTCCGCTGTACCTCTCCGTCGAGACTCGAACGACCGAACCGCTCGTGCTCTCGGGACTTGCTGTCGTCGGCTCGGGAGGGCGGCTCTCGTGAGGTTCAGACGGAGGATGAGTGCTCAATAGAACGCCGGGGACAGTCGTTCGTCGGCATTGAGTGCAAGTCTTCCGGCAGCGGCGGCAGCGAGGGATCTGTCGCCACTGCCTGCCTCAGTGCATCGGCTACGAAGCGGCCGACAGCGACCCAAGGATCCTCCTGATCGCTTCCTGCCTGAGGTGCGTGAACCGGCGCGGTACCAAGGGACGTGACTATCGAGCACGCCCCGGACAAGAAGGAGCCGAGCATGGACGTAGGCGGTCGAACCGTCGTCGCCATCCTCATGCAACGAAAGGTAACAGTGCCGCGCTGAATGAGTCTACCGGTGGCTTCTACCAGATGCCGTGGCCGTAGGAGCTCTTCGAGATCCGGTTGGCGATCAGCACCAGCGCCAGTCCCAGCACCGAGTACACCAGGCCGATCGCCGTCGCGGCGGAGTACTGTCCCTGTACCAGGCCGAGGCGCAGCACGTAGATGTCGGTGACGTAGGCGATCCTGCGGGTGGACAGGTTCATCAGGTTGTAGAGCTGGTCGAAGCCGGCCTGAAGGATGCCGGGAATGGCGAGCACCAGGAGGATGGAGACGATCGGCACCATGCCGGGGAGCGTGATGTGACGGGTCTGGCGGAGCTTGCCGGCGCCGTCGATGTCCGCCTGCTCGTACAGTTCGGGATTGATGTTGGCGATGGTGGCAAGATAGATGATCGTTCCCCAGCCGATCTCCTTGAAGATGGCGGTGATGACGACGATCGGGATGAACGCCTTCTCGTCCGCCATCAGCGCCACCGGCTCCGCCCCGAACAGGCCGATGATCACGTTCACCGGGCTGTGCGCCTCGTAGTCGAGGATGCGGTAGGTGACCGCGGCCATGATCACCCAGGAGAGGAAGTGGGGCAGGTAGCTGACCGTCTGCACCGTCCGCTTGAATCCGGAGTGCCGGATCTCGTTCAGCAGCAGCGCCAGGATGATGGGTGCCGGCCAGCCGAACACGAACTTGACGACCGAGATGCGCACGGTGTTGCGCAACACGTACCAGAACTCGGGGTCCTGAAAGAACCAGAAGTTGTAGAGAATCGGCTTCGACCAGGGGCTGGCGAACGGGCCGAGCGCCGCGTTGAAGTCCCGGAACGCCAGGGTCAGCCCGTAGATGGGCAGGTAGCTGAAGACGAAGACGGCGACGATCGCGGGCGCGAGCAGCAGGTACAGCCAGCGCTGGCGCACCATCGCCTCCAGCGTGTTCCGTACGCGCGCCTGCCGGCGGGCGGGAGCGTCGACGGTCGTGCGTTCAGCCATCGCAGCCTCCTGAAGCGGCGAGGCGTTCACGCTAGCCGGTCATCCTCGCCCCGTCAACCACGTCGTCTGCCGCGCGGCAGACGAGCATCCAGGTGATCAGGACGTTGGCTGCCTCAGGCGGGTAACCCGTGGAGGCCGCGCTCGATGACCTCCTCGACCTCTCGTCCGCCGACCCCGGTAAGCGCGACGTCGAACGGCGTACGTCCGGAGAGCTCAGGATGCGGGGTCATCATGAAACGCGCTGCGGCGGGCGGACTGCCAAACGCCTGGGCGGCCAGCGCATACAGACGGGCGAGTCGCTCCGTGGCAGCGGCAGGAGTGCCCATGTGAGTCAAATCATACGAGTCGAACGGGCACAGCGGCACCCTGCCGGCCATCGCCGTTCGTTGACAGCGAAGCGGTGGCGGGGCCTGCTACGCTCCATGGCCACCAAAGAGCAGGAGATCGTCGAGCGCTCGCGCGAGCTGTTCGAACGCGAGCTGCATTCGTTCGTGCCCGACCGCGTGTTCGACGCCCACTTCGAGATCTGGGATGCAGAGGCGACCATCGCCGGCGCGGTCGGCATCACGATCCCGACCCGGTTCGAGGACGTGGCGCCCGGCTGTGAGCTGCTGCACCCGGGGCGGCAGGTCAAGGCGGCGTTCATCCCGTTCTCGTTCACTTCCGACCTTGTCGCTTCGGCCAATGCCTGGTCGGCCGAGCAGGCGCGCCGCTCGGGCGGCACCTGCTGCAGCTACTTCTTCGCCAGGCCGGACGACGACCCGGAGTGGGTGCGGTCCGAGGTGCGCCGGCTCGGTGCGATCGGGCTGAAGTCCTATCACACCTACGCGGCGCGCAAGCCGACCTGGGAGGCGGACATTCCCGAGTACATGCCGGAGCCGCTGGTCAAGGTCGCCGACGAGGAGGGCTGGATCATCAACATGCACCTGGTGAAGGAGCGCGCGGTGGGCCATCCGTCCAACATCCACTGGATACGCCACTATTGCACGACGTATCCCGGCATCCGGCTGGTGCTGTCGCACTCGGCGCGCGGGTTTCAGCCGGAGAACAACCTGGCCGGGCTCCCCGAGCTGACCGACCTGGACAACCTGTTCTTCGACACCAGCGTCAACTGCGAGCCGACCGCGCACCAGGCGATCATCCGCATCATGGGCCACGACCGCCTGCTGTACGGCAGCGATTATCCGTGCAGCCACGTGCTGGGCCGCTACGTGGCCGCGGGCAGCTCCTTCGCCGTGCTGGAGGCCGACAACCCGGTCTGGGGGGCGCGCGACGGCGCGGTGGTGCCGGCGCTGGTCGGGCTGGAGCACATCCGTTCGCTGAAGTGGGCGTGCTGGGGGCTGGGGCTCGGCGACTCGGCGGTGGAGGACATCTTCTGGGGGAACGCGGACCGGCTGTTTCCGACCGCGAGTCCGACGGGCGCGCGGGCTACTCCTTGATCGATCCGATCAGCACGCCCTTGATGAAGTAGCGCTGGATGAACGGGTAGACGAGCAGGATCGGCACCGTGCCGACGACGATGAAGGAGTAGATCAGGGAGGTCGGCGTCAACCGCTCCAGTTGATCCAGGATCTCCTGATTGGCGCCGGTATACACGCCCTTGGCGTGCCACGCGGACTCCAGCACGTAGGTGCGCAGGAAGGTCTGCAGCGGCTTCAGCCTCCAGTTCTGGACGAAGAAGGCGCCGTCGAACCACGCGTTCCAGTGGGTCACGGCCGTGAACAGCGACAGCGTCGCCACCATGGGCATCGACAGCGGCAGGACGATGCGGAAGAAGATGTAGCCGTAGTGGGCGCCGTCGATCAGCGCCGCCTCCGTCAACCCGTAGGGCAGGGTCTGGAACGAGGTCTTCATCACGATCATCGTCCAGACGCTGAACATGAGCGGCAGCACCAGCACCCAGAACGTGTCCAGCAGGCCCACGCTCCGGTACACCATGAAGGTCGGGATCAGGCCGCCGCTGAAGAAGATGGTGAGGAAGAAGTACAGGATGATGATGTTGCGCCCCACGAGCTGCTTCTGGGTGAGGGCGAACGCGGCGCCGCCGGTCACCAGCACCATCAGCGGCACGCCGATCACCACCCGCAGGATGCTGATCAGGTACGCCTGGCCGATCCCGGAGCTGGAGAAGACCTTGGCGTAGTTGGCGTAGTAGAAGCCGCGCGGCCACAGCAGCGAGAACCGGTAATCGTAGAGCGGATCGGTGAAGGAGACCTGGATGACGTACCAGAAGGGGTAGGCGGTCATGAGCGCAAACAGGCCGAGCGCCGCATAGTTCGCAACGGTAAACAGCCGCTCGGGCACGGTTGCAATGTGTCGTTGCGCGAGCATCCGCTCCTTCCTCCTGCCCGGCCAAGTGTGGGATGCCGGCCTCGGGCGAGGCCGGCATCCACGTCGTTATCGCGTCCGCTTCAGCGTGGGCTTACCAGCCCATCACCTCCTTCCACTCCGGCAGCGGCGTCACCGTCAGCAGGCTGTCCCGGTCGTCGAATCCATTGGCGGTGATCCACTCGACCCAGCGGTCATGCTTGGCGCCGTAGATCGCCTTCCAGTTGGCCAGCTTGATCACCGAGTCGACGAACTCGTCGTACAACCGGTTGAACTCGTCTACCGATTCCGCCGTGATCAGCGGCGCCACCGCGTTGGTCAGGCGCTCCTGAGCGGAGATGATCGCCGATTCCTCCAGCGGGGGTGCCTTTTCCGTGAGCTGGGCATAGGACGGGATCGGGCTGGTCACCTCGGCCCAGAGCGGCTGGAAGCCGCCCAGGCGCGGCGCCCACGCCGGGCCGCCGTCGAGCCCCATCATGAAGCCCTGACTGGCCTTGTCCTGGACGCTGAGCGGGAACAGGTACTGGACGCTGGCGTAGGACGGCTGACTGAAGACGATCAGCGACGGCGCCAGGATCGGCTTGCACTCGCCCGCTTCCAGGGAGCGGGTGAAGCAGGTCGACTGCGAAATCGCTTGGGGCCGGTCGTCCTTGTGGGGATTCTGTGCGTTGTAGCCGACCCACTCGGGCAACAGGCTCCAGATGTCCGGACCGTCGGTGAAGTCCCAGTGCACGCCCCTGATGCCTGACTGGTGGGACGCCGAGATGTAGCCCTCTTCGGTCAGGCTCCAGTGCAGGTAGGACAGCACGTTGTCCGGCACGGGCGCCTCCGCGGAGATCATCACCGGCGCGGGCTGCATGTTGTAGATGCGGCCCGGCGCGTCGTGCACGGGCGGAGCCAGCGACACGTGCTGCTTGGCCAGCCCCTCCTGGGCGATCGCGCTGTCCTGGCCGTGCTCCCTGATCAGGGCGCCGACGGTGTCGTGCATCAGCGACGCCAGGTGGGTGCCGCCGGCCGCGTAGGCGAGCGATGCGGGCTTGAGCTTGCCGTAGAACTTGCCCACGTCGTAGAAGAACTGCCCCGGGTCCAGCAACCCCTCGCGGGAGAGCTGGTTGAGGTAGGCGAACGCTTCACGCGTCTGGACCGACGCCCACGGGGGCATCAGCCGCTTCTGGTCGTCGACCTCCCAGCCGGCGCCCTTCAGCGAGTAGATCACGTTCTGGACGGCCACCTCCGGGATCCACATGGCGAATCCCTCCGGCTGGTTGCCCTCGAGATCGGGGAAGTCGCCGTCGCGGATGGCCCGCAGGTTCTCCAGCAGGTCGTCGTGCGTCTTGGGAATCCCCAGCGCTTCCATCACGTCCAGCCGCTGGATCCACACGTTGCTGTGCCAGGTGACCGGACCGCGGCCCAGGTCGACGGGCCACCCCCGGCCGGGCAGCGCCATCACCTGGCCGTTCACGACGTACTTGGCAAGGTAGGAGCGCGGCGTGCGGGAGTACACGGGGAAGTTGGTGGGATCGTTGAAGTACTTGTCGAGCGGCAGCAGTCTGCCCTGCGTCGCAAAGTCGCCCAGGGTGAAGAAGCTGGTGCCCATGATCACGTCAGGCATCTCGCCCTGCGCGATCAGGAGTTGCAGCGCCTCATCCGCGGTCGATCCCTCGGGAACCGCGCCGATCTGCACGTGGAATCCGAAGTTCTCCTCCACCCACGCGTTGGCTTCGGGGATGCTCTCGGGAGTCTTGTCCCCGTAGACGGCCCGGACGCCCCACATCCAGACCAGGGGTGTCTCCTCCATCGTTGCCCCTTCTTCCTCTCCGGAAGCGAAGCCGATCGTCGCGACGGTCGTGAGGGCGATGGCGATCGCCAGGAACCGATTCGTCATGGCGAGTCCTCCTCTGAGCGCCCGTGATTGGCGCCACACCGGGGAAGCGCCGGGCGACGCCACCCGGTTATCACGGTGGGACGATTAAGTCAATCGGCCGTCGATAGATCCGTCGAGGCCCCTGCGTCCGTGAGTCAGGAACTTGCCGCTGCAACTCGTCAAGGAGCTGTCGAGGCGGCTGAACGCAGGCCAGATCGGCCTGCAGGACGCCGAGCAGAGGATCGTAGTTCGTGAACTCGGCGCTGATGGTCCAGGAGGGATCGGCCTCCGCCCACGCGGGGAACCGGATCATCGTGGCGCGAGGTGGCGTTCGAGGTGCGCAACCTGTTCATCACCGCTTCGGGGAACCGGTGGTACGAGCGCGGCGGTGAGTTCCTCGACCAGCCCGGCAGCTTCGCGCCGCTGGACCTCAGCTTGGCATTGACTTCGGGTTCTCGCCGCTGATGACGCTGCTGATCTGCTGCGCCGGAGTCCTACGAGGCTCGGCGACCAAGCTGGAGGGTCGGGATGCGGTGAGCTCCACTGCAGCGCACCCCGGACCGGCGAGCGCATCCCGATCCACGAACTGATCGATGCCATGCAGCCACCGATGGTGGTCGAGGTGGACGGGAGCCCGCAAATCTCACCGCTGCAGTAACGGGCCGCAAGAGCCTGCGCGCCGAGACCTGCTGGAAGGAGTGCAGCGTGTCGAGAAGCGGGACGGCAAGAAGGTCACCGATCGCTGGACCGGAGCGCGCTACGGCGCGGTGAAGCCGAAGCCGATGGGGTTCATGGTGTGCCGCAGACGCTGTCGTGGGAGCGGCGATCCGGGGGCGGTGCGATTCGCCACGCGGCCGGCCAGTTCTGCGACCTGCTCGTCGATGGCGAGTACTCGATGCCTCTACAACGGCGAGCCGCAGTTGATCCGTGAAGGGCGTTGGCCAAGCTCACCGACGCCGCCGGGTGGAAGCACATCAATTACTTCCACAACAACCAGCAGCGCGGGTCGACCGAGCCTGCCGCGATCGGCCGGCTCGGCGAAGCAGTGCAGTTCGTGGTGGGCCGGCGTGGGCTGGCGGCCGCACGACAACGAATGCGTGCGCGCCTCGCCACCGGTGGCGGAGGCTGGAACGAGCCGCATGATCATGTCAACCCCTACTGCCGGTTTCGGCAGCCACCCTCGATAGATCCGTCGAGGCCCCTGCGTCCGTGACCAGGCGCCGCTGCTCGTCGCGGGCGAACGACACGACCAGCGGGTCGGCCTGCTGGCGGCGCAGGAAGGCGGCGCGGTCGTCGATGCCCTGCCAGCGCTCCCGGATGATGACCTGCGCGACCGGGGCGCCGAGCGCGTCGCCGGGGCCCAGGCAGACCAGCAGGTCGGGAGCGTACTCCCGGAGCGCGACCCGCACGCAGGCGGTGAAGTCGAAGGTGGACGTCACCTGCGTGCGCAGCGTGTACTCGGCGAGCGCGCCGGCGTCGGTGGCCAGCGGCGACCACTGGTGGCCGCGGCCGTCGATCAGCGGGATCTCGGGCGCCCGCCATTCGACCGTGTCGGCGAGCGCCTCCACCGCGCGGCGTGCGTTGTCCGCCAGCAGCGGCGAATGGAAGGCCGCGTGTCCGTGCAGGTGCAGCGGGTAGGTGCGCTCGCCGGACTGGTGGCGCGGCAGCCCGGAGCGCAGCTCGCGGATGCCGGCGTCGTCGCCCCAGAGGACGCGGTAGCCCCCGTAGCGGATGGAGTCTCCCACCCGGTGCCCGGCCGTCCGCGCGGCGCGCAGCGCCGCGTCCACGCGCCCGGTGAGCTCCTCGTCGGCCAGCCAGCGATCGTCGGTGACCGGGTAGACGACCTGACCGCCGATCAGGCCGTCGCGGCCCATGCCGCTCATGGTCTCCACCAGGCGCATGGTGTCCGCCAAGGTCAGCGCGCCGGCGCAGAACAGCGCCGAGTACCAGCCCAGGCTGTTGCCGGCCACGGCCACCACGTGGCAGCGCTCCCGGTCGACGCGCAGGAAGTCGGCGGCGGTGCAGGCCAGGATCAACGGCGAGACGTGCTCGCCCGCGCTGTGGGCGGCGGTCAGCCGCCCGGCGCCGTCGAGCGCCGACAGCGTCGGATCGCCGGCCGCCGCGCGGCGGGCGTCGGTCGCCCGCAGGACGGCCTGCAACGCTTCCCGAGACGCGTCCGGCAGCGGCCGGGACAGGGAGCCCAGGTCGGCGGGGCCGTAACTGCCGCGGCCGGGGCAGATCACGACGATCCGCCTGCGAGCGCTGGCGCCGGTCGTCATCGGGCTGCCGTTGCCGCGGGCGCGCCCCGGTCTGCTGCCGGTTCGGCTGCTTCGGGCGCCGGCGGCTGCCGCCGTTCCGGGCGGACCAGGTCGATCGCGCGGGCGACGATCCCCTGCGTGGACGGCAGGACGTGGTCGGCGGCCGGCCCAAGGGGAATGAAGGAGTCCTCTCCGCAGTAGCGCCGGATCTCCGGCCGGCCCAGAGTGTCGGCGGTCGCATCCACGATGGCGGCCACCAGGCCTTCGCTCACGCCGCCGGTGGCGCGGCCCTCGTCGACGATCAGGACGCGCCCGCTGCGGGCTCCGTGCGTGACCACCGCATCGACATCGATCGGCGCCAGCCAGCGCAGGTCGATCACCTCCGCGGCGATGCCATGCCGCTCGGACAGGATGCGCGCCGCCTGCAGCGAACGCCACAGGCCGTTGCTCCAGCTCACGATGGTCAGATGCGGATCATCCGCGGCGTAAACGCGGGCGCGACCGATCTCGACCGCGTCGCCGGGCGGCGGATAACGGAACCGCCACAGGTCGTCGCCCTCTTCGTGCAGATGGCGGGTCTGATACAGGGCGATGGGCTCCAGGAACAGCACCACGCGTCCGTCGGTGAGCGCCGCCGACAGTGCGGTGCGCAGCATGCCCACCGCGTCGTCGCCGCGCGACGGGCTGGCGATGATCACGCCCGGCAGATCGCGCAGCGCTGCGATGCTGTTGTCGTTGTGGAAGTGCCCGCCGAATCCCCGCTGGTACGCCCAGCTCGCGATCCTGACCACCAGCGGGTTGCGGAAACCGCCCTGCGAAAAGAACGAGAGCGTCGCCGCCTCGCCCCTGATCTGATCCTGGGCGTTCTGGTAGTAGGCCAGGTACTGGATCTCAGGCACCGGCAGCAGGCCGGCGTGGGCGGCTCCCATGGCCAGCCCCAGGATCGACTGCTCGTCGAGCAGCGTGTTGAACACGCGCGCCGAGCCGGCCCGCTCGGCCAGCTTGGTGGTGATCCCGTAGACGCCGCCGCGGCGGCCCACGTCCTCGCCGAACAGGACCATCTGCGGGTACTTGGCCATCAGGTCCAGCAGGCCCCAGTTCAGCAGGCGGCCGAAGTGCTGCGGTGCCTGCCGCTCGGGGAGCCGCCGCTCCGACCCGAACAGCCTGACGCGCTCCACCGCGTGATCGGCGCGCGCGGCTTCCCGCATCACCCGCATGGGGCGGTGCATGGCGATGGGCGCCGCGACCTCGGCGGCGCTCGACAGGTGCGGACGCCGCTCCGCTTCCCGCGCCGCCGCGCGCACCCGGTCGCCGGTTTCCCGGTACGACCGCAGCAACGCCCGCGCCGGCGCGAGACCCAGGTCGACCGCGCGCATGCTGTTGCCCAGCACGGGGTCGCGTGCCTCGGCCGCCTGGATCCGTTCGCGCGAGTGGTAGGTGAGCTCCAGGTCCGCCCCCGCGTGGCCCAGCAGGCGCACCAGCTCCAGGTGCAGGAAAACCGGCACGCGCTGGCGCCGGCAGACCTCCACCGCCGCGTGCGCCTGCCGGAAGGTGTCGACGATGTCGCAGCCGTCCGCCCGCAGGTACGTGACGCGCGGGTAGGAGCGCCAGACGTGTTCGACCCAGCCGGGCGGCGTCTGCACCGAGATGCCGACGCCGTTGTCCTCGCACACGAACAGGATCGGGACCGGCAGGTTCTGATACGCCGCCCAGGCGGCGGCGTTCATGCCGGCCAGCGCGGAGGCGTGGTTCAGGGTGCCGTCGCCGAAGGTGCAGACGACGATCGCGTCCTCCGGGAAGGGCAGGGACTGGCCGAGCCCGAGCCGCTTGGCCCGCTCGATGGCGAACGCGGTCCCCATGGCCTTGGGCACGTGCGAGGCGATCGTGCTGGTCTGCGGCGGCATCCACAGGGCCGTGCTGCCGAATACCTTGTGGCGGCCGCCGGCGATGGGGTCCTCGGTGCTCGCGCACAGGGAAAGCAGCACGTCGAACATCGGGGTATGGCCGGCGACCTGCTTCGACCGCTGCGCGAAGAAACCGCCGGACCGATAGTGGACGAACGCCGGATCGTCGGGGCGCAGGGCGGCGGCGAGCGCCGCGTTCCCCTCGTGGCCGGCGCTGCCGATCGTGTAGAAGCCGGTGCCGCGGCTGCGCAGCCGGCGCGCCTCCAGGTCGAGGTGGCGTGCCTGGTACTGGGACTCCAGGATCTCCAGGTAGTCCGCGCGGCTCAGACCCGAACGCTTGTCCACGAGGTCGTCGCCGGCACGAGGCGAGCTTCCGTCGCCGGCGTCATCGGCCGCCCGGGACTCGAGGGCGTCGATCACGGCCTGGTTGATGGCCCGTGCGCGGTCTGAGTCCATGCGGCGACGGTGAGGGTGGCGAAATCGGCGCACGTCGGCAAGGCGCCGGTGGCCTCTCGATGCGGCGTCTTCGTACACTCCCGCATGCTCGGCATCCTTTCGCTGGAGTGCCCGGTCCGGCACTACGACTGGGGGTCCCGGTCCGCGCTCGCCCGCCTGCTGGGCCGCCGCCCGAGCGGCCGGCCCGAGGCGGAGTTGTGGATGGGGGCGCACCCTCAGGCGCCGTCGGTGGCCCGTGCCGGCGCCCGGCGGGTGGCGCTGGACCGGCTGATCGGCGAGCATCCGGCCGAAACGCTCGGCCGCGCCGCGCTGGACGGGCACGGCGCGACGCTGCCGTTTCTCTTCAAGGTCCTGGCGCTGGGCAAGCCGGTGTCGGTGCAGGCGCACCCCACCCGCGCACGCGCCGTACGCGGGTTCGAAGCCGAGCAGCGTGCGGGCGTTCCGCTCGACGCGCCGCACCGGTCCTATCGGGACCGCGGACACAAGCCGGAAGTCATCATGGCGCTGGAACCGATGGTGGTGCTTTCGGGAATCCGGCCGCTTCAGGAGATCGAATCGGCCTTGACCGCGGCCGGCGCGGGGGAGCTGGCAGCGCTGGCGGCGCCGGCTGGCCGTGAGGACGCCGCCGAGGCCATCCGGCGGCTGCTTCGCGCCACGCTGACGCTCGATGGAGCGGCAGGAGCCCTCTTGCACCGCCGGCTGGTCGACGGCACGGCGCGGGACACGGCCGAGGGCGCACTTCTCGCAGAGCTGGCCGAGCATTACCCCGGCGACCCGACGGTGATCGCCGCGTTGCTGCTCAACCTCGTCGAGCTCAAGCCGGGCGAGGCGCTGTACACACCTCCGGGCCGGCTTCACGCCTTCGTAAACGGTGCCGGCATCGAGCTCATGGCGAACTCCGACAACGTGCTGCGCGCCGGGCTCACCAGCAAGCATGTGGACGTCGACGAGCTGCTGGCCGCCGCCGACCTGCGGCCGGCGGCGGCCGCGGGTGTCGTGCCGCGGCCGGAGAGTGCCGCCGAGCGCGTCTACCCGGCGCCGGCCGAGGAGTTCCTGCTGTCGGTCATCGATCTGGAGGTTGGCGGGAGCTTCACGCCGCGGGGGCCGGAGGTCCTGCTTCTGCTGGGCGACGGTGCGCACCTCCAGTGGCTTGGCGGGTCGCTCACACTGCGCCGCGGCGACGCGGCGTTCGTCCCTGCGTCGGTGGCGGCGTACGCCGCACAGGGCACCGGCCGGCTGTACCGTGCCCGTGCCGGTTCCGACATCTGACGCGGGGCGCTGACTATGTGCCGCGCAGGACCCAGTCGGGTTCGTCGATCTCGAGCGAGTCCCGGTACAGCACCAGCGGGTCGAGGTCGACGCATCGCCACTCGTCGCGCGTGCCTGCGATGTCCCAGGCGGCGGTGCCGTTCATGACCGTGAGCGAGCGACGAAACAGCTCCGGGTCCTTGAGGGGTCGAAACACCGGGCCGTCCAGCAATGGGGTCACGTCGAACTGGCGGATCGAGCCGTCGTCGAAGTACAGAACGATCCGATAGTCGGGTGACGGAGCGGCGATCACCTGCACCACCTCGGGCATGTAGTTCGGATCGTCGATCACATCAGTCCCTGAATCGACCGTAACGGCTGCTTGTCGCGTGCCAGTTCCCAATTCTGCATCAGTTCATCCTCGTGCAGTTGAGCCCAGGCAAGCACCAGCCGGAGCTGGCGACGCGGCAGGTAACCGGCGATCACCACGCCCCGGCGGATGTCGACCTTCGCGGCATGCTCCGCGTACTCGGCATGGAAGTGCGGCGGGCCGTGATCGTCCCAATACAGGAGAATCCGAATTCCGTGAAACAGCGCGACAATCGGCATTGCGATGTCAGCGTTCCATGATAGCAGGGCTTCTGCCTCAGTTGCGGAAGTCGACCAGCTCCACGTCGAAGATCAGGAAGGCGCGGGGCGGCACGGTGCCGGGCACGCCCATGGCTCCGTAACCCAGGTCGGGCGGGATCAGCACGGTGCGGCGAGCGCCGCGGCGCATCTGCAGGAGCATCTCCTCCAGGCCCTTCACCACGGCGCCGATCGTGAATTCCATCGGCTCCAGGCCGGAGGTCCCGAACTGCGTGCCGTCCATCAGGCTGCCGGTGTAGCGCAGCAGGACCGTGGCCCCGAAGTCCGGCGTCGGCCCTTCGCCCGGGCTGTGGACCACGTACAGCAACCCCGACTCGGTGGCCACGGCGTCCGGCCAGCGGCGGCGGAACTCGTCGAGCACCTCTTCGTGCCGCTTGAGGACGGCGCGCAGCAACTCCTCGGCCACCTGCGTGCGCAGCTCGGCGAATCCGGGGCCGTCGACGCGGTAGGCGCGCGCCGCGGGTCCAACGCGCACGATGCGGACCCGCTTCAGGATCTGGCCGCGGCGCAGCGTGTCGAGCACGTCCACTCCGTCGACCACCTCTCCGAACACCGGATACACCTCGTCCAGCTCCGGGGCAGCGCGCCGGGTGATCACGAAGCGGCTGCTGCCGGTGTGCGGAGTCTCGGTGAGGAGCGACACCGTGCCGGGCCGGTCGTGCCGCAGATCCGGGTGGAACTGGTCGGGAATCTCCCAGTCCGGCGCCGCGACTGCCCGCCCGCGCACGCCGCCGGCCATGACGAGCTGCTCGGTGGCGATCTCGACGATCGATCCGTCGTAGAACCGGGCCGGCCCCAGCGCCCCCTCGGCCAGCCCCACGAACGCGGCGACCGGCAACGGCGCCTTTTCTTCATGGAGGCGCACCAGGATGCGGCCTTCATCCGTGACGATCCGCGCGTACAGGCCGTCTTCCAGCCCCCCGCACGCCGCCAGCAGCAATACCGCGGTGGCGGCCAGCGCTCCGCTGATGAGCTTCACGTCGCCCTCCGAGGGTGGCAGCGCCGCACGTGTCGATCAAGCCGGCGCCGAGCCGGTATGCTCGGCCACCGTGAACCAACTGCAAGAGATTCGTGACAAGTGGGCCCGCGGCGAGGTCTGCATCGGCACCAACGTGACCCTCACCGACTCGACCGTGGTCGAGCTGCTGGGCGAGGTCGGCTTCGACATCGTCTGGATCGACATGGAGCACTCCGCGATGACGCTCGATCACTGCCTGAATCACGTCCGCACCTGCCGCGGCGTGGGCATGGCGCCGTTCATCCGCGTGCCGTCCAACGACCCGGTGGTGGTCAAGCCGTTCCTGGAGATGCACCCGGCCGGCATCATCATGCCGCGCATCTCGAACGTGGCGGACGCCGAGCAGGCGGTGCGGAGCTGCCGCTACCCGCCGCGCGGCGTGCGCGGATTCGGCCCGATCCGCGGCGTGCGCTTCAGCGCGCGCGACACCGAGGACTATCTGGCCAAGGTCGACTCGGAGATCCTGGTGATCCTGCAGATCGAGCACATCGACGCGGTGAACCAGATCGAGGAGATCCTGCGGATCCCGGGCGTGGACAGCATCGTCCCCGGCCCGATGGACCTGTCCGGCACGATGGGCCTGCTGGGACAGCCCGGCCATCCCGACGTGGTCGCCGCCATCGCGCGGATGCTCGACGCGGCGCGCGCCGCGGGCGTGCCGATGGGACAGTCGATCGGCCCCGATCCCGAGGCGTTGCGCCACTGGATCGACGGCGGCGTCTCCTGGATCTGCTCGGGCGGCGACTGGCACCTGCTGTACCCGGCGGCCAGGGAGCTGCACGAGCTGATGTCGTCGATGACATGACCCGCGCCGCGCCGAGCCGCCACTACCTGCACGGCTACCCGTCGCGGCAGAGCGTCGCACCGGGGGAACGGCTCGACCTGCACGTCTCGACCAGCCTGGCCAGCTACTCGCTGGCGGTCGCGCGGATGGGGGCAGGCGAGGAGGAGGTCTGGCGGCGTGAAGGAATCGCCGGCACCGAGCACCCGGTGCCGCCCGACGCCTCCTCGCACGGCTGCCGCTGGCCGCCGGCGCTGGATCTGGCGGTGGGGAGCGAGTGGCCGTCGGGCTACTACCGGGTGTTCATGCGAGGGGAGGCTCCCGACGGGGAGCCCGTGCACGGTGCGATGGCCTTCGTGGTGCGTTCGGCGCAGCCGGGGCGCACGGCCCGCATCCTGCTGCAGCGGACCACCAACACCGACAACGCCTACAACCGCTACGGCGGCTCCACGCTCTACTACGGGCCGGACGGACCGGCGACGCGGGTGTCGTTCGAGCGGCCGTTCGCGGGGTTCGAGCCGATCGGGGACTACCGCTACTCCATCCCGAAGGAGCTGGAGATCACTGCGGACGGCCGCACCCTGACCGGCGAGATGGCGGCCGCGCTCGCCGAGCGGGGCGTGGACACGGCCCGTCCCACGTTCCTGCGGCCCGCGCGTGTGGCGGACTGCTGGAACCTGCAGCAGGCGGAGGTCACCCTGGGCCTGCACCGGCGCCCCGGCCGGGTCGACGTCTACGACTCGTTCAGCTCCTGGGCGAGCTGCTGGCACAACTGGGAGGGGCCGTTCGCGGCCTGGGCGGAACGGGCCGGCTACCGGATCGACTACGCGGTCTCAGGCGACCTGGAGTTCCACCCGGAGATCCTCGATGAATACCGGCTGGTGCTCTCGGTCGGCCACGACGAGTACTGGTCGAAGCCGATGCGCGACCACCTGGAGGACTACATCGGCGCCGGCGGCAACGTCGCCTTCCTCTCCGGCAACTGCGTCTGGTGGCAGGTGCGCTCGGAGGAGGAGGGCCGCGCGCTGGTCTGCTTCAAGGACCACACCCGCGACCCGCACTTCGCGAGCGGCGAGCACGACACGCTGACCACCATGTGGTGCCACCGGCTGATAGGCCGGCCGGAGACCCGGCTCACCGGCGTCAGCTTCGCCTACGGCGGCTACCACCGCTTCTTCGGCATGATGGACGACGGGCCGGACTCCTACCGCCCCAACACCGTCGCCTGCGGCTCCGCTGTTGGCCCATCCCCTCCTTGCGCGTCGGAGTCCATCGGCCTTCCCGCTCACGCGGCAAGTCCGAGGGACTCCTACACGGTGCACCGGCCCGAGCACTGGGCCTTCGCGGGCACCGGCCTGGAACGCGGGCAGAGCTTCGGCGCGCGCGACCGCATCGTCGGCTACGAGTGCGACGGCTGCCGGGTCGAGTGGCGCGACGGGTTGCCGTTTCCCACGCACCAGGACGGCGCGCCGCCGAACTTCCAGATCCTGGCCACGGCGCCGGCGGCGCTGGGACGCGTGGACGCCTCGCTGGAGCAGGCCAGCCGCGCCATCCTGGGCGACGACGGCGGCACGCTCCCGCAGCCGGGGCTGGCGGTGATGGGGACCTACACCCGGGGCGGCACCGTGGTGACCGTCGGCTGTACGGAATGGAGCAACGGCCTGCGCGGCGGCGATCCCACGGTGGACCGCATCACCCGCAACATCCTCGACCGCCTGGGCTGAAGGAGCGAACTATTTCGGAGTAGACTCCGAATTGGTCTGACCAATTCGGAGTGAGTTACGAAATGGAGCTCTATTCCCGCACCCTGAGCATCGACCTCCCCGCGGGGCAGTCGGCCTTCCTGTGGGGGCCGCGCAAGACCGGTAAATCCACCCTGTTGACGACTACCTGAAGGAGGAGGTGTTCGACGAGGGGCTGACCCGCAACGTCGCCGCGTTCTCCCGGTTCTTCGACGCGCTCCCCTTCTGCCACGGCGAGATGGTGAACTACAGCAACGTCGCGCGGGACTGCGGCGTCGACTCCAAGACCGTGCGGGAGTACTTCCAGATACTGATCGACACGCTGTTGGGCGTCTTCGTGGAGCCGTTCAGCGGCCGGCGCTCCCGTGCCGTGATCACGCGTGCCCCGAAGTTCTATCTGTTCGACGTCGGCGTGGCCGGCCACCTGATCGGCCGCCGGATCGAACGCCCCGCGGGCCAGGACTTCGGGCGCGCGCTGGAGCATTTCGTGTTGATGGAGCTGCTCGCGTACCGCACCTACCGCGAGCGCGACGTTCCGGTTCGGTTTTGGCGCACCAAGACAGGACTCGAATGCGACTTCGTCCTCGGACGCAGGGGAGAGGTGGCGATCGAGGTCAAGGGCGGCGCCGACCCGGGACCGCGGGAGCTCGCGCCGCTGCGGGCATACGTCGAGGAGCATCATCCCCGTCACGCGATCGTCGTCTGCACCACGAGCGCCGCACGCCGCACTCAGGACGGGATCTGGATACTTCCGTGGGAACGGTTCCTGGAACGGCTGTGGGCCGATACCATCATCGAATGATCGAGTTGCGACCATGAATGACCTGCACATCGCCGACGTGAGTGTGGTGGACGTGGCGGCCGGAGCCGTGCGTCCATCGCAATCGGTGCGGGTCTCGGCCGGTGTCATCGCCGCGGTCGGCGCGGGCACGCCGCCGCCGTCCCCCTCGGCGGAGATCATCGACGGCCGCGGCCTCTACCTGTGTCCGGGCCTGATCGACACCCACGTCCACTTCTTCCTGGACGGCAGCAGCACGCCGCGCCAGAACTTCGTAGCCGTCGACGAGGCCGAGCGCCGGAGGGTCGCGGTGCGCAACGCCGGCGTCGC
Source organism: Spirochaetia bacterium (assembly GCA_964291595.2). Lineage (GTDB taxonomy): Bacteria > Spirochaetota > Spirochaetia > SZUA-6 > Bin103 > CATQHW01. Next base: position 1,661,965 of record OZ219914.1, read on the forward strand.
GCTCGCCGCCGGCATCACCACGATGCGCGACCTGGCCGCTCCCGCGGAGCCCATGTTCGCGCTCAGGCGCGAAATCGAGGCGGGCCGGGTGGCCGGTCCGCACGTGATCTGCTGCGGCTACGCGCTCATGCGCCCGGGCGGGCACTGCCACTGGCTCGGCGGCATCGAGGTGAGCTCCCGGGCGGAGGTGCGCGCCGCCGTCGAGCGGCAGCTCGCCCAGGGCGGCGACTACGTCAAGCTGATGGCTTCCGGCGGCGGTCTCACGCCGGGCACGCGCCCGCACGAGGCGGACTTGCCGCTGGAGCTGATGCGGGAGGCGGTCGAGGTGGCCGCGGAGAACGGCACCTACGTCACCGCCCACTGCCACGCCACCGAGAGCATCGAGCGCGCGATCGAAGCCGGGCTGGCGATGATCGAGCACGCCACCTTCGCCGAGCCGCCGGGCCGGTACCGCTACGATCCCGACGTCGCGCGGCGCATCCGCGACCGCGGCATCGTCGTGGTCCCCACCGTGTACTGCGCCCTGCAGAACGCCGACAAGTTCGAGCGGCAGGGCAGCACCTACAACCCCGAAGACGTGGGCGCCGTCGCCCGCCTGCGCGGCCGGCTGACCAACACCGGGCTCTTCCACCGGCTGGACGTCCCGCAGATCGCCGGCACGGACTGCGGGGCGATCGACACCCGCTTCGACGCGCTGGTCGACGAGCTTCTGACGTACGTGCAGGCCGGCATGAGCAACGCGGAGGCGCTGCGCTCGGCGACCAGCCTGGCTGCATTCCACCTGCGTCTTGACGGAGTCGGACAGGTCCTCCCCGGCCAGCGCGCCGACCTGCTGCTGCTCGACGCCGATCCGCTCGCGGACCTGTGCAACCTGCGCGCTCCCCGGGTCGTGATCAAGGCCGGCGAGGTCGCGCATCGCCGGGAGACGGCCTTCCAGCCTGGTGCAGTTTGACCCGGGTTGGGCTCCGGGCTACCCTTTGGGCACGGTTCCGTGCCGGCGGTACCCCTGAATCATGGCAAAAGCCCAACGCTCTTCGTCGGCCACGGCGAACGAATACCTCATCCAGACGTACCTGATGCTGCGCGAGCGGCGGCCCGTCGTCGGCGCCCGCATCGCCGAGCGGATCGGGGTTTCGGCCGCCGCGGTTTCGCAGGCCCTCAAGCGTCTGGAGCAGCGCAAGCTGCTGGTCATCGATCCGGACGACGGCGTGCGCCTCACCCCGCGCGGCACCAGGCAGGCGGAGCACACCATCCGCCGCCACTACCTGCTGGAGCGCCTGCTGGTCGATGTGCTGGGCTTCGATTGGGTCGACGTTGATGAAGAGGCCGACAAGCTCGAGCACTCGCTGTCGCCGCGCCTGGAAGAGCACCTCTTCGAGCGGCTCGGCCGTCCCACGACCTGCCCGCACGGCAACCCGTTTCCGGGCTCGCCGGACGAGCGGCGCCTGCTCGACGCCCCGCGCCTGACCACCGTGCAAGCGGGCGAGCATACCTCGATCCTGCGCATCACCGAGGAAGCCGAGGAGAACGAGGAGCTGATGCGCCGCCTGGACCAGGACCACCTCGTGCCCGGCACCAGGATCACGGTGTCCGGAATCTCCGACGCGGAAGTGATCTTCCGCAAGGACGCCACGGGACAGGAGATCACCTTGCCGACCGGCTACGCGCGCTACGTCCGGGTGGACACCGACAACTGACCATCCCATGAGCGACGGCAAGCCCGCGTCCGGTCCACTGGACCGCCTGCGTGCGCTCGATCGGGAGATCCACCTGATGGAGCACGTCATCGGCCTGCTGCAGTGGGACCAGGAAACCTACATGCCCGAGGGGGCGGTCGCGGAACGGGCCGATCAGCTCGCGTTGCTGGAAGGGCAGGTCCACGAGCGCCAGACCTCGCCCGAGATCGGCGACCTGATCGCCGCCGGCGAAGCGAGATCCGGTCTGGACGCGATCGATCGGGCGTTCCTGCGGGAGTTGCGGCGGACCTATGACCGCGAGACCCGGCTGCCCACCGACCTGGTGACGGCGATCGCCCGCCAGGCCAGCGTCAACCACGCGAGCTGGGTGGCGGCGCGCAAGGCGTCGGACTTCAGCCTCTTCCGGGACGACCTGGAGGAGACGCTGCGCCTCACCCGCGAAAAGGCCGACCACCTTGGATTCGGCGATACGCGCTACGATCCGTTGCTGGACGCGTTCGAGCCGTGGATGAGCACCGCGGCGCTCACGGCCGTGCTCGACGCTCTGCGCGGACCCCTGGTCGACCTGCTGGAACGAATCGCGGGCTCGGCGGTTACGATCGACGACCAGGTGCTGCGCCGCGACTTCGAAGTGGACGCGCAGCGCGCGTTCAGCGACCATCTGCTGGCCGAGTTGGGATTCTCGTCCCGCACGGGCCGGCTGGACGTATCCGCGCACCCGTTTTCCACGACGCTGGGCGCCGCCGACGGCAGGCTCACGACGCGGTTCCATCCCAATCTGCTCGCAACCAGCCTGTTCGGGACCATCCACGAGTGCGGCCACGGCCTGCATGGACTGGGCGTGGCGCCGGAACTGGCAACCAGCGCGCTGGGGTCGGGCACCTCGCTCGGCATCTGCGAGTCGCAGTCGCGCTTCTGGGAGAACCTGATCGGGCGCCGGCGGTCGTTCTGGGAGCACTTCTACCCGCAGCTCCAGCCGCGCTTCGGGGCCCTGGCCGACGTGGACCTGGACCGGTTCTACCGCTCGATCAACGCCGTGCAGCCGTCGTTCATCCGGGTGGAAGCCGACGAGGTGACCTACAACCTGCACATCCTGCTGCGCTTCTCGCTGGAGCGCCGCATGGTCGACGGTGACCTGCAGGTGGACGACCTGCCCGACGCGTGGCGCGAGGAGTCGCGCGCGCTGCTCGGCATCGTTCCGGAGCGCGACGCCGACGGCGTGCTGCAGGACATCCACTGGTCGATGTTCGCGATCGGCTACTTCCCGACCTACACGCTGGGCAACCTGTACAGCGCGCAGTTCCACGCCGCCATGGCGCGCGACATTCCCGACTGGGAGGAGCAGGTGCGCGGGGGCCGGTTCGGGGAGATCCTGGACTGGCTGCGGGAGCGAATCCACCGCCACGGCCGCGTCTACCCTGCCGCGGAGATTTGCCGGCGGGTGACCGGCGAGGCGCTCGACGCGAGCTACTTCATCGACTACCTGAACACGAAATTCGGAGAGCTGTACCGCCTGTAAACCAGGCGCCGGCGCGTGCCGGACAGGGCCGGCGCCGGTCAGGCGAGCCGCCCGACCGCGCCGGGGGGCGCGCGGTCAGAGATGGCGCGCGAGGAAGTCGTAGGCCATCCGGCCGCTGATCTGGTGCCGGCCGTCGAACTCGTCGGTGACCAGCAGGTCCCCGGCGCCGAACGCGCCCCACGCCGCCCGCGCCCGGTCCACCGCCGCGCGCACGCCTTCGATCGGGAAGATCGTGTCCCGACCGCCCGCCTCGATCAGGCAGGGTCGGGGCGCGATCAGCCCCGCGAAGTCGCTGAGCTCGCCGTGGCCCAGCACGCCGGGCACGAAGTTGCACGTGCAGTGCGCGAAGGTCAGGATGCTCTGCCGCCAGTCGCAGAAGTAGCCTGAGATCACGCAGGCGCGGATGCGGTCGTCGCAGGCGGTGGAGAAGTAGGTGTGGGCGCCGCCGCCGGAGATCCCCATCGCACCGAGGCGGTCGGTGTCCGCCTCCGGCCGGGTGGCCAGATAGTCGACCGTGCGCATCCCGTCCCAGACGCGCAGGCCCATCACCGAGCCGCCCAGCATGATCGCGTAGGTGTTGGCGTTGTGGCAAGTCGACGGCTCGGGACCGGCGAGCTCGTCGGCCAGGGCCGAGTAGTCCGCTCGCCGCTCGCCGAAGCAGCTTATCTCCGGCGCCGCGACCACGAAGCCGCGTCTGGCCAGCTCACACCCGAAGTCCTTGTGGTAGCCGTCCGGCTCCCAGCGCTCGGAGCCATCCTCCCACAGTCCGACGATGTCGCGCACGCCGTAGCCGTGCCCGTGCAGGGCCAGCACACACGGCGCCGGTCCGTCGAGGCCCTTCGGGACCAGCACGTAGACCGGCATGGTCGCATCCGGCCACGTGCGCAGCACCACCCGCTCCCGTACGTAGGAGCCGCGGTCCACCGTCTGCTCCAGCTCCGCTTCCACGGGCGGGGCCGGGCGGTCCAGGAACCCCAGGTGCCCGGTGAGCACCCGCCGCGCGTGTGACTGCCACTCGCGCGCGGCGTCGGCGGTGGTGGCGGTGAAGGCACAGTCATGCTCGGCTCCGGCATGCAGGGCATCAAGCAGCCTGAGAGGGTCGAATTCCGTTCGCTGGCTCATGCGGCAACTCTGGAACCATGCGTCCCTGCTGGCAAGCGCCCGCCGGCGCTTGATTCGGCGCGGGCCGGCGCGTAGCGTCGCCTGCATGTTCACCCAGGTCCGTGTCGCCGCATGTTCGTTCAAGCCCCGCAAGTTCGACGTGGCCGCCAACGGAGAGAGGCTGGAGGACCTCTTCCGCCGTGCCGCCTCCGCCGGCGCCGAGCTGGCCGTCGCCCCCGAAGGGGCGCTGGACGGCTACGTGGTGATGCCGATCATCGAGGGCGCGCAGCCGGCAGAGCGCATGCTCGACGCGGCCGTGAGCCTGCACGGGCCGGAGATCGGCAGGTTCCGGGCGCTCGCCCGCGAGCTCGGCATGTGCTTGGCGTTCGGCCTTGCCGAGCGCTCAGGCGAAGACGTCTACAACTGCGCGGTCTTCATCGACGGCGCGGGCGAGATCCGCGGCACGTACCACAAGATGCAGCTCGCCGAGGGCTATCACGACGACTGGTGGTTCAACCGCCTCGGCAAGCGCTCGCGCGCGTTTCAGACCCCGTTCGGGAAGTGCGGGGTGCTGATCTGCAACGACCGCTGGAACCCCGACATCGCCCGCATTCCCGTGCTGGACGGCGCCCGCTACCTGCTCATCCCCTCCTACGGGTCGCGCTCGCGCAGCCAGGACAAGGCCGTGCTGGCGCGCGCCAGGGAGAACGGCGTCCCGATCGTGGAGGCGAACGTCGGCGTGACGCTGATCGTCAGCAAGGGCGAGGTGGTCGCGTGCGAGCGGCGCGTGGATGCGCTGACCACCGGCGTCATCGACGTGCCGGCGGCACCCTCGGCTGCCGACCGGGACCGGCACGAGGCAGCGTTCCTGCGCTGGCGGGCCGTGGAGATGCCCCGCCGCTACGAGCAGGGCGAAGCGCGCCGCAAGGCGGGCACGGAGCACCCGGCGCAGCACGACCCGCACGGCCGGCTCGTGGCGGCGGGGTAGCTCGCTCCGCTCACTCCACGAAGCGAAAGCCGTAGATCCGCATCCGGCGCAGGTGGAACTGCAGCCGGACCGGCTTGCCGGCCCAGGCGCCCAGGCTCGCGTCCCCTTCCCACGAGACGGACGCGTCGAGGGCATCCGCGCTCAGCGGACGGCACCGGTCGAAGGTCAGCCCGTCGACCGGCGGGCCGTCGTGCCGCGGGAAGAAGCCGGCCGGCGGAGTGGTGTCTCCCCGCACCACCTGCACGCGCAACTCGGCCTCCGCGCCGGTGGGTTCGGCGTTCACGGTGAGCCGGCGCCCGGCGAAGGAGATCTCGCGCGTCGCGAAGATGCCGAGCTCGCTGCCGGCTTCGATCCCGACGAACCGGTCGCGGCCGAAGGTGACCCGTCCCATGGCGCCGTCGGACGGCGTGTCGCCTGCACGCAGCCCGGCGGCGTGCCACGGCCCCGGGGTGTAGCTCGCGTCCACCGCGCCGTTGTGCGGCCCCTGTCCCGTCCGCGTGTAGAGCGCAACGCGGTCCAGTCCGGCCTGGCGGTCCGGTGAGGCCGGCAGGATGCCGGGGCCGGCATAGATCCGGTACTGGTCGTAGGCCCCCGGCTCGTCGCTGTTGGCGACGAGCGGCATGCGAGTCGGACGGATCCAGGTCCGGTTGTCGCGGCTGACGGCGAGCTGCAGGTCGAGCTTCCCGCTCCAGTGGCGATAGGGCGAGAAGAACATCAGGTGCAGGTCCCGGTAGGGGCTCCACGGGCCGTTGTAGAAGTCGACATCCAGCCCGTCCTCGTGGTCGGGCGCCAGCACGATCTCCGGCTGCGTCCATTCGGGGTGGCTACCGTCGAAGCGTGTCGCCTCGATGCGGGCGACCGACCGTCCCCAGCCCTGCGGCAGCACGGGCCGGTCGCCGACGTCGCGACCCGCCCGCTTCAGGCTGTTCGAGCGGATGTAGGCCACGTAGCGGCCGAGTGCCGGGTCATAGTTGGCCACGTTCTGGGTATCCAGACCGGGGATGTTGTAGCCCCACGGATACAAGGACCAGGACAGCCCGTCGCCGGAGCAGGCGCCGCGCAGGCCGAACGGGGTCCGGCCGCGGAGGAGCATCTTGTAGCGCTCCGCCGCAGGCGCCGTCGGATCGATGAACACGCAGGCGCCCTCCGCGTAGCGGTCGATGTCGCCGCGCAGGACGACGTTGTTCGCAGTCGACCCATCCACCTCGACCAGTCCCAGCTCGGGCTTGAGCCAGCTCACGCCGTCGTCGGACTCCGCGTACGCGACCATCATCTGGGTGACCATGCCGGGTTCGCGGGCCGGCCGCTGGTGAGGGTAGCGAGGGTCGCGTTCAGTCAAGTGCCCGGTGTTGTACCAACACCGGAACCGGCCGCCGTCGTGCAGGACCGTCACCCAGTAGATCCCGCTTGTCTCCCACGACGCGTCGCGACCCGGCAGCATCACCGGTGCCGGATCCTTGACGGCGGTGCCCGGCGTGAAGTGGATGTTGACCGGGTAGTCCCGCGAGGCGGCCGTGCCCCGCGTCAGCAGGAAGTCGTCGCAGAAGAGCTGCACGTCGTCGGCCACGTCCAGCACGCGGGCAGCACCCGGCACCCCGAAGTGGGTCCGTCCACCCGGCGGCAGCCCCATCGAATCCATGATCCGCCCTCCCCGACACGATAGACCGGGATGCCTACTCGATGCCGAATGCCTCCAGGAAACGGTACACGTCGAAGGAGGCACTGAACAGCTCTTCGACCTCTCGCACCTTGTCCACGTCGTACACCTGCAGCTTGGTGTTCTCGTAGAGGGCGAACAGGCGGGCCTCGGTGGCCGCGGAGTCCCCGCGGATGAGTAGCGTGGGCAGCCCGGCGCCGATGATCTCGGCGCGCAGCTCGGGTGCCAGCGACTCGCCTTCGTCGCAGGTCAGCACCAGCCCGCCGATCCCGCGCGTGGGTCCGAGCTGGCGGTGATAGGCGAGGATGCTGCGGATCCGCGGCGTCGAGTTGGCGCTGATGACGACCAGGTCGCGTCTCCGGATCGCCTGCGCTGGCCGCAGGAACTGCGCGGGGAGCGAGATGACGCGGATCGTCCGGCACGGGCGCTGCCACGTGGGGTGCCGCGGATCGCCGATCGCCTCGGCATGGCGCAGCGAGCTCCGCACCAGGTCGATCGACGGCTGCGGCAAGTCCTGTACGGTCGGGATGAACCCCAGGATGCGCAGGCTGCCGCCGAACCCCGGGAAGCGGGCGTTGAGCGCGTCGTCGGTGAGGTACCGCTGCAGAATGGGGATCTTCTCCGGGATCAGCTTGTTGAAGATCACGCCGCGCACCCGGCAGCCCTTGTGCAGGAAGTACGACAGGTAGACCTCCAGGGTGTCGATGGCGCGCCCGATGCCGCCCTCGGACAGGAAGACGATGTCCGCGTCGAGCAGCTTGCCCACGTCCGCGTTGGACAGCCCGGCGACTGCGCCGACGCCGGGATGCCCGGACCCCTCGGCGATGATCACCTTCTTGTCGGCGAGCGATGCCACGGATTCGAGGATGCGCCGCTCCAGGGTTCGGGTCAGCGCCTCCCGCTCTCCCGATTCGAGATACGTGCGGGTGAATCCCGAGGTGAACCGCACCGGCGACAGGTGGCGCGGCTCGAATCCAGGCAGCGAGCTGAACACCGACAGGAGCTGCACGTCCTTGTCCACGTGCATGCCGTCCCGGAGCGTCGACACTTCCTGACCCACCGGCTTGATGTAGCCGATCGTGGCCGGGTCCAGCACGCGGCGGAGCTGGGAGATGATGCCCAGACTGGTGACGGTCTTGCCCGCATGCTGGCGGTAGCCGGTCAGATAGACGATTACGGGAGCCACGGCCGTGGTCCTGCCGGCGCCGGCGGTTGCGTAGGCCGGCCGGTTGCGGTATGCATGCCGCCATGCGTTGGATTGCAAAAGGGTTGCTGGTCGCCGTGGCCGCGCTGGCAGGCGCGCACAGCGACGACCACGACGAAGTGTCGGCCGCGGACGCGGGCACCCTGGTGGCGCAGGAGGCGGCTCCGGTCGTCGACGGCGCCGTCGCGGAGGGCGAGTACGGAGTCAGCCTGCCGTACGACGGAATCACGATCGGTCTGGCGCTGGTGGGCGAGACGCTGCACGTGGCAGCCGCCGCCGCCACGACCGGCTGGGTGGGGGTCGGCTTCGGGTCCGACAGGATGGACGGGGCGCGCATCCTGTTCAGCTTCGTCGACGGTGACGGGCAGGTGTTCTTCGCGGAGCAGGAAGGCAGCGGTCACAAGCACCACGACGTCCCCGACACGGTGACGACCGCCCATGCGGTGGGGGAGGCCGACGGAGTGACCACGCTGGAGGCGGCGTTGCCCGCCGCGTTCGTGCGGGAGACGGCCGACGACGACGGCACCTTTCCGATGATCATGGCATACGGCCGCCGCGACTCGGTGCGGGTCGTGCACCGGTTCTTCAAGAGCATCGAGCTCACCTTCGGCGGATCGTAGCGGAGCTTGGGGCGACGGTCCGGCGGCGCTACGCTCCGCTTCCGGCGGAACCGCGCAGGCACAGCCACGTGGCCTCGGCCGCCAGCTCGTCGCCGACGTACGCCCTGCCGCTCTGGCGGATCATCGCCGGCGAGCTGCGCGTGGTGACGACCTCCAGCCGGACCTCGTCGCCGGGCCGTACCTGGCGCCGGAACTTGGCCTTCTCCACCGTCGCCAGAAACAGGACCGTCCCCGCTCCGTCGCACGCCGCCCCGTCACTCTGCGCGGCGATGCCGGCGCCGCCGCACTGCGCCAGACACTCGACCAGCAGGACGCCCGGGACGACCGGATACGACGGGAAGTGGCCGGTGAAGAACGGCTCTTCGGGCGCGAACCGCTTGTAGCCGACGATCAGGTCGGCGTCGGCCCGCTCCAGCCGGTCCACGAACAGGAACGGCGGGCGGTGCGGGATCAGCTCGGCGGCGTTCGGAAGGCTCACGCGTCAGATGATGCCCAGGCGGCGTCCCACCGTGGCGGTGATCTCCAGCACCCGGTCCAGCTCCTCGTCGGTGTGAATGGCCATGTAGGAGGTTCTGATCAGTGCCCGGCCGGGGGGCACGCCCGGCGTGACCACGGGGTTGGCGTAGATGCCGGCCTGGAACAGCGCATGCCAGAACCGGAACGTCAGGTGGTCGTCGCCGATGATCAGCGGCACGATCGCCGTCTCGGCGACGTCGACGTCAAAGCCCAGGGCCTTGTACTCGCGGATCATGCGCGCCGAGATCCGCTGCAGGCGCTGCGCGTGCTCGGGCTCTTCGCGCATGATCTTCAGCGCTGCCGACGCCGCCGCCAGGTTGGCCGGCGGCATGCTGGCGCTGAAGATCAGCGGCCGTCCCTCGTGCTTGATGTAGTTGACGACCTCCCGGTCGCCCGCGACGAACCCGCCGATGGAACCGAACGACTTGGAGAACGTGCACATCACCAGGTCGGCCAGCGGCTGCCCGATGTGCTCTTCCGTGCCGCGGCCCGTGGCGCCGATGACGCCGATGGCGTGCGCCTCGTCCAGGTAGACGCGGGCGCCGTGGCGGCGCGAGACCTCGACTATCTCGTCGAGGCGGACGATGTCTCCCTCCATGCTGAAGACGCCGTCGGTGACGACCAGCTTGCCGGCTTCGGCGGGCGCCGAACGCAGGGCGCGGTCCAGATCTTCGGCGCTGTTGTGGGCATACCGGTGCACCTTGACCGTGCCCATGCGTCGTCCGGACGCATGGAAGATGCCGTCCATCACCGAGGCGTGGTTGAACCGGTCGGAGAAGACGTGGTCGTTCTTGCCGAGCAACGCGGAGATGGCCCCGAGGTTGGTCTGGTAGCCGGTCGTGAAGCACAGGGCGGCCTGCTTGCCCACGTAGTCGGCCAGGTCCGCCTCCAGCTCCTCGTGCAGCGTGAGCGTGCCGTTCAGATACCGTGATCCGGAGCAGCTCGTGCCGTAGCGCTTGACCGCCGCGATCGCCGCCTCCCTGACGCGCGGGTCCCACGACAACCCCAGGTAGTTGTTGGAGCCGATCATCAGCAGGTCGCGGCCGTCGATCACGGCGGTGGTTCCGCGGACCTCCTGAATGGCGGCGAAATAGGGGTAGAAGCCGACCTGCCTGACCTGGTCGTCGAACCACTCCTGGTAGGCGCGGCACTTCCGAAACACGTCGCCCTGCACGGGCGCGGTGGTGGGTGCGTGGCCGTCAGCGTCGCTTGAGGTCATGGATCAGGCGAGGTCGGACGGCGGATCAGCGGAGCATCGGCCCATGGCGTCGGCAGCCACTGATACTACGGAACCTGCCCCCGCATCAACCGTCCTCGACCAGGGCCGCGAACATGCCGCGCATCGGTTCGGAGTCCCAGTCGCGTACGCCGATCGCCCGCGCGACGATCGTCCCCTCCGGATCGAGAATGTAGGTCATCGGCAGCGATCGAGCGGCGTATACCCGTCCGGTCGACAGGTCCCGGTCGATCACGATCTCGAATGAGATGCCGGTTTCCTCCACGAAGCGCTTGACTTCGTCGGGTTCCTCACCGACGTCCACCCCCACGACCCGCAGACCGCGGCCGGCCAGTTCCTGATGCAGCCGCTCCAGGGCCGGCATCTCGATCCGGCACGGCGCGCACCAGGTCGCCCAGAAGTTCAGCAGCACGTAGCTGCCGGCATAGTCCTCCAGGGTGCGTGTCGTGCCGTCCATCGCCGCCAACTCGAAGTCGACGCGCGCCGTCTTGCGGGCCGGCTCGAAGCCCAGGTCCGCCATCGTCTCCAGGACGGTCTTCCCGGCGTCCGCCTGGGCGCCGCCCGGCGCGGATCCGCTGCCGGCCGCGTCCGCCGGCGCGGCCAGGGGAGCAGGTTCGGACACATCGCCACGGTCCGAACAGCCGATCAGCGCCAACAGGAGGGTCGCGGCCAGGATCGCCGCCAGCCGCGCTCCGGGTCCCGCCACGGGCACAAGATACGAACGCCCCGCCACGTTCGGGAACCGCTGAGGACGAGGTGACCGGTTGAAGCGGCCCGGTCGCGTCGGCCGTTTCGGTAGGTGAGGTGGGTCCGTCCTTCGTTGCAGCAGCCGTTGCGGCCGGCGCGTTGAGTGTGGCGCCGACCGCGCTGCCGCTGGCGATCGGGATCATCGCCTGCGCGGCCGCGGCGGGCGGCGTGCTCTGGGGATGCGGGACGGTTCATGCGCATCCTTCGGTTCGCGCCTGCGCCGCGGCTGCCCTGGCCGGCGCGATGCTTGCAGCCACCGGGATACTCAGGTTGCGAACGGAGGACCGGTCGACCTACCTCGGTCTTGCGGACACCGGACCGATGGTGCTGCACGGCGCGATAGTGGACGACAGCCGGCCGCTGGCCGGCAACGGCACGGCGCTGTCGATCCGGGTCTCCTCGGTCTCCCGTCCCGGCGGAGCGCTGCGGGCCACGGCCAATCAGCGGATCGACCTGTTTCTGCGGGAGGCGGAGTCCGTGCATCGGGGCGAAGTGCTGGCGGTCGTGCTGGAAGCGCCTCCCGAGAGCTGGCGGGGGCGGCTGGTCGGGCGCCCGTCAGAGCTGGAGCGACACGGGTTTCGGTCGCCGCTCTGGAGGTTGCGCGCGTCGCTTCGCGAACGGGTCGTGGCGGCGCTCGCGCGTGCCGGACCGGCGGCCGGGCTGGCCACGGCGATTCTGATCGGCGATCGGCGCTACCTGGATCCGGCCGTGGTCGAGCGATTCAGGAGAGCCGGAGCGTCCCACCTGCTGGCCTTGTCCGGCCTTCACGTGGGCATCGTCTACGGCTGTGTGCTCGCGCTCATGCGGGTGGCGCCGCGACGCGCCGGGCCGCTGGTCGCTGCCGCGGTGGCGGCCGCCTACGCGCTGATCGCGACCGGCGGGCCGGCGCTGGCCCGCGCGGCGATGATGGCTTCCGTCGGAGCGCTGATGACGGCGACCGACCGCGAACGGCGTCCCGTGCCGATCATCGCGCTGGCCGCGCTCGTCCTGCTGGCTTTCGATCCGGGCTCCGCGTCGCAGCTCTCGTTCCAGCTCTCGTTTCTGGCACTGCTGGGGGTACTGGCCGGTGCGCGGGCCGCCGCCCGCCTGCCGCCGGGGCTGCTCCGGTGGGCCGGCGGGGCCGTGCTCTGCTCGGTCGGTGCTCAGGTCGCCACCGCACCGCTCGTGCTGGCCACGTTCGGCGCGCTGTATCCGGGGTCGGTGCTGCTCGCGCCCGTCCTGATGCCCGCTGTGACCGTCTTCCTGATAGCGGCCCTCGGCCTGGGAGTCGCCGGTCAGCTCGCGGCGTCGTTTCCGTCGGTGGCCGCTGGCGCGCTCCTCGATCTCGCGTTTATCATCCTGGACACCGGGGTCTCGCTCAGCGCCGCCATCCCCGGGATCTCCGTATGAACGACGACCCGTGAATCACGACTCGCCCACCGAAATCAAGCAGGCGATGGAAGCTGCCGGCATCGCCCTGAAGAAGCGCTGGGGGCAGAACTTCATGATCAACCGCGGGGCGCGGCGCAAGATCGTGGAGTTGCTCGGGCCGCAGTCCGGCGAGTTGATCTGGGAGATCGGCGCGGGGTTGGGCGCGTTGACCGAGATGGTCGCCCCGCTGGCCGGCACCACGGTCGCATTCGAGAGCGACCATGGCCTGGTCCGCCACCTGGAATCCGAGTTCTCGGGATCGAGCGTGCGGGTCGTCGCCGGAGACTTCCTCGACACCCGCGAACAGGCGGTCGCGGCGCACGGTGCGCCGCGGCGCGTTGCCGGCAACCTGCCGTACAGCAGCGCAGCGGCGATCGTGGCCGCCCTGGTGGAGCACGGGCCGCGTGTCGACCGGATGGTGTTCACGCTGCAGAAGGAGGTGGTCGACCGCATGTGCGCGCCGGCGGGCTCGCGCACCTACTCGTCGTTCTCGGCCATCTGTCAGGCGTTCTATACCGTCGCCAACCGGGGCGACCTGCAGCCCGGGTCGTTCTTTCCGGCGCCGGAGGTGCAGTCGGGCGTGGTGACCATGGACCTGCGCGCGGATGCCGGCCGCGTTCGCGATCCGGCCGTACTGTTCGCCCTGGTCCGTTCGGCGTTCTCGGCCCGCCGCAAGACGCTGCGCAACAACCTGCTGCGGGAGTCGCCGTTCCCCTTGAGCAAGCGCGACCTGCTGGCGGTGGTGCAGCACATGGGCGTCGAGGCCGGCGTACGTGCGGAGGCGCTGTGCGCCGACGAACTGGTCGCGGTCAGCAACCAGATCGCGGCGCTGGTCGAGCGCCGTTCCAGCGACTCATGAGCGACATCGAGTTCGGCATCTACGGCCTCGGGCGGTTCGGGACCTTCTGGTCGGAGCGCCTGGCGCGCCATGCCGAGGTGAAGGCGTACTCCCGGCGCAGCACGGCGGCACCGGCCGGCGTGGAGCTGGTGTCGGAGGAGCGCCTCCTGGACTGCCCGGTGCTGGTCCTGTGCGTGGCGATCTCGGCGATGGAACAGGTGCTCGGCCGGATCCGGGACCGGATTCCGCCGGGCGTCACGGTGATGGACACCTGCTCGGTGAAGGCTCATCCGACCAGGCTCATGGCCGAACTGCTGCCGGACGACACTCGGATCGTCGGCACCCATCCCATGTTCGGCCCGGACTCGGGGCGTGAGTCGATCGCCGGCCTGCCGATGGTGCTCTGTCCGGTCCGAATCGACCCGGAGCCGCTGGCGCGATGGGAGCGATTCTTCACCGGGCTCGAGCTGAGCGTGGTCGTCATGGACCCGGAGGCGCACGACCGCGAAGCGGCGTTCACACAGGGCGTGACCCATTATGTGGGCCGCGTGCTCGCGGAGATGAACCTGCGCGAGTCCGGGATCGCGCCGCTCGGCTACCAGCGGCTGCTGTCGATCGTGGAGCAGACCTGCAACGACCCGTGGCAGCTCTTCGCGGACCTGCAGCGCTTCAACCCGCACACGGCGGAGATGCGCGCCCGCCTGGTCGACGCGTTCCGCACGATCGCCGCACGGCTGGACGAGCTTCAGGACACCACGTAGCGCCGGCATATTGCGTGTGCGCGGCGCGGTTCGCCTCTTCGGGCCGCACGAGCACTTGCCGCTGGCGCGCCAAGTCGACAGACTCGACGGGTGGCGAGCGTTGCGTCGGATCGGCGACTGGCGGAGTTCGACGAGGACTCGATCGATACGATCCTCGCCGAGGACGTGGAGTTCGCCGGCGAGCTCAGCTTCGAACGCTCGCTGCTCGTCAAGGGTCAGCTCGACGGCAAGATCACGGTCTCCGGGACGCTGTACGTCGACGAGCACGCCACCGTTTCGGCACGGGTGGAGGTGGAGCGCCTGCGCTGCAAGGGGACGATCCAGGGTGACGTGATCGCGCGACGCGGCGTCGAGCTGTACTCGACGGCACACGTCGCGGGCGACGTGGCCACGCCCGAGCTCGTGATGGAGAGCGGCAGCAGGCTCAACGGGCGCTGCGTGATGGGCGACGACCGCGGGGCGTCCGCCGGCGCCGGATCGACCGCCCCGGCGGAAGCGACGTAGAGCGCCGGTCGCCGCTCGCCGAGCGCCGCGGGCGGCGTTGACCGGGGCCCGTGCAGCGGGTCAAATGGTGAGGTCGGGCCGCTAGCTCAGGTGGTAGAGCAACAGCCTTTTAAGCTGTGGGTCGACGGTTCGAATCCGTCGCGGCTCATCCCTCCCTTCGACCGATGTAGAGCAGGTGGATCGACGACGCGACCATGCTCGGCTCGCCTGATACCTCGAACAGAAGATCGAGCCACAGCTCGCGCTGCGTGCCGGCAAGGGCGTTGTAGTGCTCGTCGTGTGCGGCGATCACCGGCTCGACGCCCGCGATCTGAAGCGTGCGAAATCCCACGGTTTCATGCATCGGAGAGATCTCTTCGGGGCGGACGAAATAGCCTCGGAACCCACCCCTCGGCGCGTCGTCCGGGCGGTGCCCGTTCTCCATGACGGCCCGGACCCACGCCTGGTCTTCGATCCACGACGGATTCCTCTTCAGCAGGGCGGCGAGAACTCCGAATCTGGAAAGGAGCGCGGAGCAGATCACGCCGCCTGGTTTCAGGCACCGGTAGGCCGACTGGAGAGCGGCCGCCCGATCGGCTTCGAGCACCAAGTGGTACAAGGGCCCCATGAGCAGCACGGCATCGAACCCGGTGCTCGGGATGCTGCGCAGATCGCGCGCATCGCCGACCCGGAAGTCGATTCGATCACCGAGGCCAAGCTCGTCCGCGTTCGCCTGACAGCGGGTGACGAGTTCCTCGGCAAGGTCCATCGCCGTGATCCGGTAGCCGCGTCGCGCCAACGGAAAGGTGTAGGCCCCGGTGCTGGATCCGATCTCGAGGATACGGCCGCTCGGCGGCAGATGACGGTCCAGGTAGCGCCACGTGATGTCAGCTTCGAGCTGGTGCCGCTGCAGCCTGGTCTCCTCGACGTCCCAGGCCGAGTTGTACAACTCGCGTATGTCGGTGAGGTCGTCCATCAATCGATGATGAGGCAACCAGGGGCTGCGGGCGACCGATACCCGCGGAAGCCGTCTTCGGCGGGCCGATGCCCGCCCGGCCATCATCCGTCGAGTGCTGCCAGGCACCGATCGGCAAGCTCCTCGGCGCCGCGCTCCTCCACGTCGATACGAAGGAAACCATGGCGATCGACGACCTGGATCATCCGCCTGTTGTAGGCGAGGGTGCGGTCCAGAAACCTGTCGACCATCATCCGTTCGATGCCGGACTTGGAACGGTACTGACTCTCACGGCGGATCCTCTGCCGGAAGGTCCCCTCGCGGGCTGTCAGCCACACGGCCGCGACTCCATCGAAGTTCAGTGTTGCTACGAATTCCGGCCACAGGGCCGAGCCTTCCAGAATCAATCGATCCGAAGCAGAACCGGTCGCGGCCGATCGGATGAGCGCCTGGACCTTCGGCCACACGTTGCTCCGGTAGTGATGGAGCACGTCGGTGAACAGTTCGCCGACCGACAGGTTCAGGTAGTGCTTGGACACATGATCAGGCACCCGCTCCGGTGGAGATCGCCACGGTCGGCCGGGGTGACGTGCCATCGTGTCGGTGGAGACCAGGCGCCAGCCCCATGTCTCAGCCAGCGAACTCGCGAGCGTGGACTTTCCCACGTGAGAGGACCCTCCGATGAGGAGCACGCGCGGGTCGGACCGGTCCATGGTCACCACGTCATCCAACCGGGACGGATGTGTTCAGAGTCGCGAGCTCATCGCCCGAGGAACGACGGCTCAATCGCATCCGCGATTGCCTGCGTGGGTCTTCCCCGGCATTCCGGTGGCGCGGGCCGCGGCGCACGCATCGACCATCAGCCGGCCGGCTCCGAGTTGACCGATGCTCGGCGTGACAGTGGCGGTGCCGTTGGCGGTAATGGGCCGCACACAGGAGCCCGAGGATGGCCCGCTCCGCGCTGCCGCCGCAGGCGTACGGCACGCGGTGATCGATCTCCAGCAGATGCCGTGCGGCGCAGCGGCGTCCGGTGCGAGGGTCCACGCAGGAGCAGCGCCCGCCGTCGCGCTGCCAGATCTCCCTACGCACCGCCGCCGGGATCGCCCGGCCCGAGGTGCGTGACGTGGCCGCCGAAGCGGTGGCGCCGGCCGGTCGCGCGGAACGCTCGCTCTTCGACGGTGCCTGCGCCTTTGCATCTTGCCTCTTGCCGGCTTGGCCGGCTGCATCGCCAAAGGCTCCGGCTCCGAAGGAGGAGTGCCGGTTGGCTGAGCGGGCCGCCGCATTACCGAAGACGCGTGCGCCTGCGGTTCTCGCGGCGGCTCCGGCGCCGAAGTGCTGTTGCAGGCCGATGCTTCCTGCGGCGTCGCTGTCGAGGCCGCGGCTCCGGTGTGGATCGCTGACCGGTTTCGCGCCCGATCGGCGTCGCCGGCCGGGCGTACCTCCTGCTCCGGCGCCGAAGTTCGCTCAGCGCTCTCCGACTGGCTGCCGGCAGGGCGTCGAGCGCGCCGCGACGGCCGGGCGGGATCGTGGCGGTCCAGTCCTTCCTTGACCAGCCGCCCGACGATCTGTCCCAGTGTCATGTGCGGGTCGACGTGAGACAGCAACCCCTTGAGCTGCTCCAGGCCGCGCTGGCACTCGGTGTCGATGACCGCCTTGAGCTCCCAGCGCTCGGCGTCCAGCGGCCTCAGGCGGTCGGCCGGAGCCGCCAGGTCGGGGTCCACCCCGGCCAGCATCCGCATGACCTCTCGTGAGCTCTTGCCGACCGCCTCGTCCACCAGCGCCTGCCGCGCCGAGAGGTCCAGCTCCGGTGGCGGCGTGGCCGGAGCCGGAGCCGTCACAGCCGAGCCGTCCGTCCGCATGGCCGGCCCTGCAGCCACCACGGCCTTCGGCGCCGGACCGGCACTGTCCGCTGGACCGACACCGCGCGTCGCTCGCCTTCGCTGCCGTTCGCGCCGATCGAAGGCGGACTGCAACTGCGCCGCCGCGTCGAGCGTGAGCGAGCCGTCCCGCAGCCGCTCACGGGTGCCTGCCACCTGCGCGCACAGCTTCATGGCGCCGACTCGCCGATATGCGGCCCCGTCGCTGTAGCCCAGCCCGTGCGTCACGTAGTCGAACAGGCTGGAGAAGCCACGCCGCAGGTACAACGCGCGGGCCTCGATCTCCAGCAGGTGGTCGATGAGGAAGACCTGGAGCTGGCGATCGAGCAGAGCCAGCTTGCCCGTCTGGGCCAGCAGTTGGTCGTCGGAGAGGCCGGCAACGGCGGTGGGGGGAGCTGCGATCGGCGCGTTGGACATGAAATAAATATAGCATTATAAGGTAAATAGTTCAAGTCATCCGGCCGAAATTCGTGGCGTTCCGTGCCGTCACGGTAACCCGTGTCGGGCCGCGTGGGTGCCGAGTTGCGGGCAGACCTGAGGCATCATGGGGGTCGTCGCACGAACGGCGTCAGAAGCGGACTCCAGGCGGCTTCACGAAGCCCCTCCCGCGTGAGCTGCTCGCGGAGGAGTCCGGATTGCGCGAGGTCATCCGTGGCAACTTCGATGGGGGTCGCGGTGTGCTGGGCACCGCATGCCACGCCCGTCTGTCCTGCGGAGCAGACCGTGAGCGAAGGCTTCGAGACCTACTGCGGCCTCCTGCGGCTGTATGACGGGTTCGCCCCGGAGCAGGATGGCTCGGTCCCGGAATTCGAGTACGACCACGACCACCCCGGACTCGACGAACTTCGCCATCGCTACCGGCTCGACGACGTCGCCGGAGACGGGGACGACCCGGCGTGATCACCTCGTCGATCGGTTCGTTCGCGGCAGCTCCAGCCGGATAGCTCTACACCGTCGTGTCGGTCAGATAGGAGTAGGCTCGGAGCGGCGCCACGGCGAGCAGGCCGCCGTCGACCGGTATCGTCACGCCGGAGATCCAGCGCGACTCGTCGCTGGCCAGGAACACGGCCAGCCACGCCACGTCCCAGGGCGTGCCCTCGGTGCCGAGGGGCGATGCCTTCCTGCGGAGCTCGCGCGCTCCCGGCCTCATCAGCCGGCTGGGGAAGGCGCCGTGGACGTGGCCCGGCGCGATGCAGTTGGCGCGGATGCCCTGGCGGCCGTGATTGGATGCCGTGGTCCTGGTGAGCATGTGCAGCGCACCCTTGGTGAGGGAGTAGGGCACGGTTTCCGAATAGGGCGCGGCGATGCCGTCGATGGAGGAGACGTAGATGATCGACCCGCCCCCGGATCGCTCCATCGCGGGAACGGCGTACCTGGTGGCCAGCGCCGGTCCCTTGAGGTTCACCGCCACGTTGCGGTCGAAGTTCTCGTCCTCGAACGTCACCACGGTACCCTTGCCGACCACGGCCGCGTTGTTGAACAGCACGTGCAGCGCGCCGAACCGCTCGACAGCCGCGGCGACCATCGCCCGGCACGCGGCCGCATCACTGACGTCGGCGGCGACCACGCACGCCTCGCCGCCCTCGGCGGCGATGTCGTCGCAGGTGCGCCGTGCATTCTCGGGCGACACGTCGGCCACCACCACCCTGGCGCCGGCGCGGGCGAACAGCAGTGCGCGCGCCCGATGCCGAGCTCCTCGGTGTCGCTGCGGGTGCCGCCGCCGGTGACGATCGCGACCTTGCCGGCGAGCCGGCCGGGCGCCGAGGGGTTCTCCATCAGGGCGGCTCTGCCTGCGACGCGGCCGCGATGGCCTGCAGCGTCAGGTCGAGCGTGACGACGTTGTCGCGGCCGCTGTGCTCCGGCTCCCGACCCTCCTCGATCGCTGCCAGCAGCTCCGTCATCGCACCGATGAAGCCGTCGGGCATCCAGGCGCCTTCAAGGCGAGGGGAGTAGTTGCCGGAGGCCGTGCGGGCCAACGTCGTCGTCGCTAAGGAGCCACGTTGTGGCGAGGGACCCAGTGCGTGGCGGCCGGCGCCGGATGCTGTCGGCTGCCGTTGGCGTGGTCACACGCGCAGAGCACCTCCTCGAACAGCATCGCCTCCAGCTCGCGCCTGATCGGCTCGAACGCGGCGTCGCGGTACCGGTTGTGGGTCTCGTCCGGGTCGGCGGCGCGATCGTACAGCTCGCCGTCCGCGCCGCCGGCGTAGGCGGTCAGGCGCCAGTCCGCGGTGGTCAGGGTGCGCATCCGCACCGGCAACCGGTCGTCGTCGTTCTCGGTGAGGGCGGCGCTGCGCGTGTAGGCACCCGTGCCGCGGAGGGCACCCGCGCACGAGATGCCCTGCACTCCCTCCGGCTCGGGCACCCCGGCAAGGTCCAGGAGGGTGGGCGCGATGTCGAGCGTCGAGGCCGGCGGATCGATGAGCCGGCCGGCGTCGATCCCCGGCCCCCTGATCAGGAGCGGCACGCGCAGCGCCGAGTCGAAGTGCATGCCCTTGCCCACGAAGCCGTGGTCGCCCAGGTAGTCGCCGTGGTCGGCGACGAAGCACACGATCGTCGAGTCGGCGAGCCCGCTCGCCTCGAGCTGGTCGAGGATGCGCCCGACGTGGTGGTCCAGGCACGCCGTCATGCCGTAGTACACGGCGCGGGCCTCCCGCCAGGTGGCGTCGTCGACCCGCGAGTAGTCCAGCGGCGGCGTGCCCGTGATGCGGTTGGTTTCGGTCCCTTCGGCGCGGTAGATCGGGTCGTACCACGACGGCATGTCGGTGCCGCCGTGCGGGATCGGCGCCGGCACGGAGGCCGGGTCGTACGCCGCATCCCACGGCTCCGGCACCGTGAAGGGGTGGTGCGGATCGGGGAAGCTGACGTGCGCGAAGAACGGCGCGTCGTCGTGGCGGGCGGCCTTCAGCATCTCGATGGCGCGGTCCGCGACGTACTGCGACGAGTGCAGCTCGGCGGGCAGGCGAAACCGGTACGGGCCAAGCTCCGGCGAAAGCTGCCGGCCGGGCGCCTGCCGGTTTCGCCTGCCGGCGGTCAAATCGACGCCGAGATCGGCCGCGCGGGCCTCGTAGTCGCGGCCGAAACAGAGGTCGCCGTGACCGTTGACCAGGTCCGCTTGCGCGAAACCGAAGTACCCGTCGCCCGCTTCGTCGGCCATGGCCGCCGCTACCGCATCGGGCTCGGCTCCTTGCGGCCGCAGGTGGATCTTGCCGATCGACACGCTCCGGTAGCCGGCGGCTTGCAGCACGTGTCCCAGGAAGCGCGGATCGTCGGGCGTGTGGCAGCCCACCATCCGCGACTTCAGCACGGAAGGAAAGCAGCCGCTGAGCAGGGAGGCTCGACTCGGCGTGCAGGTGGGCTGGGTGACGACGCAGTCGGAGAACCGCGTGCCGGCAGCCGCCAGCCGATCGAGATGCGGCGTCGCGCAGGTTGGATTGCCGTAGCAGGACAGCGCGTCGGCGCGCAGCTCGTCGGCGATGATGAGCAGGATGTTGGGCATACTTGACAGGCCAGCCTGCCAAGGGACCCCATCACACCGCAATGCCCACGATGACCGGCGCCCGCTTCGTCGCCGAGACCGTCCACGGCTACGGCCTCACGCACGTCTTCTACATGCCGTACATCATGCCCCCCGCCATCCTGGAGATGGGCAAGCTGGGCGTGACCGCCATCCAGCCCCACGGCGAGAAGGCGGCCGCCTACATGGCCGACGGCTACGCGCGCGTGCGCCGCGGCCCGTCGCTGGTGATGGCCCAGTCGGTCGGGGCCGCCAACCTGGCGGCCGGCCTGCAGGACGCGTACCTGGCCTGCTCGCCGGTCATCGCGCTGACCGGCCGCGAGCGCCGGTTCCACCAGCAGCGCCACTCCTACCAGGAGGTCGATCACGTCACGCCGTTCGCGGCGGTCACCAAGTACAGCGCCTGCGTTCACGACGCCGGAATGCTGCCGGTGTACCTGCGGCAGGCGTTCCGCAGCGCGGTGAGCGGCACGCCCGGGCCGACCCACCTCGACCTGGAGCAGATCAGCGGCCTGGTGATCGCCGAAGGCCGTCTCGATGCCGAGGTGATCGTGGAGAAGCAGTTCACGCGCGTGCCGCCGTTCCGGCCGGTGGCCGACCCGGCGGCGATCGCCGAGGCGCTCCGCGTGCTGCACGGCGCCGGCCGGCCGGTGATCGTGGCCGGCGGCGGCGTGACGGCGTCGGACGCACGTGACGAGCTGATCGCCGTGGCCGAGAAGCTGTCGATTCCGGTGGCCACGGCGCTCAACGCCAAGGCGATGTTCCCGGCCGACCACCCGCTGGCGGTGGGGACGCCGGGCAACTACTCGCGCGAGTGCGCCAACCGCATCCTGTGCCGGGCCGACCTGGTGTTCTTCATCGGCAGCCACACCGGCGGGCAGCTCACGCTCGACTTCCGCGTTCCTCCTGCGGGTACGCCGGTCATCCAGCTCGACATCGATCCTGCCGAGATCGGCCGCAATTACCCGGTGCGGGTGGGGCTGCAGGGCGACGCAAAGGCGTCGCTGGCGGCGATGCTCGACGCGGCGCAGCCCGGCGCCGATCGAGGCACGTGGCTGGCCGAGGTGAGCACGCTCGTCCGGGACTGGAAGGAGAGCGTCGAGGAGCACTGGGGCTCGGATGTCGCGCCGGCGCGGCCCGAGCGCATCTGCCGCGAGTTGACCAAGCACCTGCCGGCCGACGCCATCCTGGTGTCCGACACCGGCCACTCGGGCGTGTGGACCGGCACCATGCTGGACTTCAGGCACCCCACCCAGAGCTACATCCGCTGTGCGGGCTCGCTGGGGTGGGGGCTGCCGGCGGCGCTGGGGGCCAAGTGCGCGGCTCCCGAGCGGCCGGTGCTGTGCTTCACCGGCGACGGCGGCATCTGGTACCACCTCGCCGAGATCGAGACGGCGGTCAAGGAGCACCTGAACGTCGTCATCCTGGTGAACAACAACCACTCGCTGAACCAGGAGAAGCACGGCGTCGAGAGCTACGAGGGCCGCTCGCCGGCGTCCGACCGGCAGTGGCTGTTTCCGGATGCCGACTTCGCCGCCATCGCCGAGTCGATGGGCGCGATGGGGCTGACGGTCCGCAAGCCGGGCGAGCTGCAGGGTGCTCTGGACAAGGCGTTCTCGGCGGACCGCCCGGTGGTCATGGACGTCAAGAGCCACGTCGACGGCATCGCGCCGCGGGCCTGGCTGCCCGAGTAAGCCTGGGCGTCCGTCGCTACGTCCGCGGTCGCGGTTGCGTGGTGCGGCCGGCGGGGATAGGTTCCCGGCAATGAAATCTGCGGTGTTGCACCGGGTCGGCGGCCCCTTCGCGATCGAGGAGGTGGAGTTGCTGCCGCCCCGCACGGGCGAGGTTCGCGTCAGGCTGAAGGCGGCGGGCCTGTGTCACAGCGACTGGCACTTCGTGCAGGGCCTCCTGGAGCGGCCGTTCCCGGTGATACTCGGCCACGAGGGCGCGGGCGTCGTCGAGGAGGTCGGCGAGGGGGTCACCACGCTGCGCAGGGGACAGCGGGTGGCGCTCAACTGGGCGCCCGCCTGCCGGCACTGCTACTACTGCCTGCGGGGCGAGGCCGGCCTGTGCGAGACCTTCTGGGATTGGCGCAACGGCACGATGCCGGACGGCTCGACCCGCTTTCGCTTCAACGGCGAGACCGCGCATCAGTTCAGCGTGCTGTCCACGTTCACGGAACAGACCATCGCCCCGGTCGAGAGTTGCGTGCCCCTCGCCGACGACATCTCCTTCGAGGTGGCCGCGCTGGTCGGCTGCTGCGTCACCACCGGCGTCGGCGCCGCGCTCAACACCGTGGACATCCGGCCGGGAGACAGCGTGGCCGTCTACGGCTGCGGCGGCGTGGGGCTCAACGTCGTGCAGGGCGCCCGGCTGAGCAACGCCTGGCCGATCATCGCCGTGGACACCGACCCGGCCAAGGAGGCGATCGCCAGGCAGTTCGGCGCCACCCACTTCGTGCCGGCCGATGACGACGCGCACGAGAAGGTGAAGGAGCTGACCGGCGGCCGCGGCGTCGAGTACGCCTTCGAAGCCGTGGGACCGCCCGCGGTGCAGGAGGCGGCGTACCAGGCGATGCGCCGCGGCGGCGCGCTGGTGATCGTCGGCGTGGCCCCGGAAGGGAGCACGACCTCGTTCCCCGGCCTCGACCTGCACGTCAATCAGCGCCGCATCCTCGGCTCCTTCTTCGGGTCCACCGATCCGAGCCGCGAGTTCGGCCGCCTGCACGGCCTCTACCGCAACGGGCGGCTGCTCGTGGACGAGCTCATCTCCAGGCGCTACCCCCTCGACCGGATCAACGAGGGGTACGCCGACATGCTCGCCGGCGGCCACAAGCGCGGCGTGCTGATCTTCGACTGAATAGCCGCACACTTCCCGGGGGACGCCATGCCAGACGCCAGCGACACATCATCCACGTACCACGCCGACGAGCTCCAGCGTTTCGCGGAGGAGGTGATCGAGTGCACGGGCACCGCGCCGGAACAGGCGGCCGTGGTGGCGCGCCACCTCGTCGAGGGCAATCTGGCGGGGCTCGAGTCGCATGGGGTGATGCGGCTGCGCCAGTACCACGACGCCGTCCAGTCGGGCCAGATCGACCCCGCCGTGCTGCCGGCGGTCGAATCCGAGACTCCCGGCACGGCCGTGGTCGACGCCCGCGCGGGCTGGGGCGCGCCGGCCGGGTACCTGGCCGTGGAGCTGGCCGAACGCAAGGCGAGGGCGGTCGGCGTCGCCGCCGTCAGCGTCAGGAACGCCGCCCACATCGGGCGCTCCGGCTCGTACGTGCTGCGCCTCGCCGAGCACGGCCTGGTGGCACAGCTCTTCTGCGGCCTGGTGCATGCCGCGTTCGTCGTGCCCTGGGGCGGCCGCGAGGCGCGTTTCGGCACCAACCCGATCGCGATCGCCATTCCGGGCGGCGACGGGCCGGTGGTCATGGACATCGCGACCAGCGCGACCGCCGAGGGCAAGGTGCAGGTGTACCGGAACGCCGGGCGGGCCATGCCGGAGGGGCTGGTCATCGACGCGCAGGGGCACCCGAGCACCGATCCGAACGACGTGTATCGAGGCGGCGGGATCCTTCCGTTCGGCGGCGTGAACGGCCACAAGGGCTACTGCCTTGCGGTGATGGCGGACCTGCTCGGCGGGGCTCTGTCCGGCTCCCACGTCGGCGTGCTGGCCGGGAGCTTCCGCAACCACTTCCTGCTGACGGCAATCGATCCCGACGCGCTGGGCGGTGCCGAGGCGATGCGGGCCATCGTCGACGAGTACTCGCAGTGGCTGAAGAGCTCGGCGGCCCAGCCAGGCTTCACGGAGGTCCTCATGCCGGGCGAGCCGGAGTCGCGCAACGCCGCCGAGCGCCTGCGCGACGGGGTCCCGCTCGACGCGTCCACCGTGGATCTCCTCGGCGCGCTTGCCGACGAGATCGGCGTTCCGCGCATCGTCGGGATGGATGGCCGGTAACCCGCACCCATGCAGAGCCAAGGAGCAACATCGATGAACGAAGCAGACGGCGACCTCGACGTGCGCGGCGTGGTCGTGCCGATACTCACCCCGCTGACCCCGGACGAGGAGGTCGACGTGGCGTCGCTGCGGCGCCTCACGAGCTACCTCATCGACAACGGCGTGCACGGGATCTGGGCGGCCGGCACCACGGGCGAGTTCGCCGCACTGGACGAGTCGGCCCGTCGCCTGGTGATCGAGACGGTCGTGGACGACGCGGCCGGCCGCGTGCCGGTAGTCGGCAACGTATCCGCGCCCGCGACGCGGGCCACGATCGCCGCCGCCGAGGCGCTCCGTGACTGTCCCGCCACCGGCGTCGCCGCGACGCCGCCGTACTACTACAGCAACACCCAGGATGAGCTGATCGACCACTTCCGGGCGATCGCCGACCGGTCTGCGCAGCCGTTGTGGGTCTACAACATCCCCAGCACCGTCAAGGTGACGGTGGAGCCGGACACCATCGCCGCGCTGGCCGCCGACGGCACCGTCGTGGGTGTCAAGGACAGCTCCGGCGGGGGCGAGACATTCGCGCAGCTCGTCATGCTCTGCCGAACGCGCGGCCTCTCGCTGCACCGGTTCGTCGGCTCCGTGTGGCGCGCCACCATGGCCGGTCTCGGGGCTCACGGCATCATCCCCGGCATCGCCAACCTGGCGCCGCGCAGCGTGTCCGGCGCCTGGGAGGCCGGTCAGAGCGGCGATCAGGAAGCCGCGGAGAAGTACCACCACGAGACGCTCGCCGCCACGCGGGTCACGCAGCTCGGGAGCGGCAGCAGCGGCGCCGGCTACGCGGCGCTGAAGTCGGCGCTGAAGGTGATGGGGATCATCGAGCACGACACCGTGTCCGCTCCGTTCCGGGGGCTGGACCAGGCGGAAAGGGACCGGATACCGCCGCTGTTGGAGGAGATGGGACTCCGTTGAAGCCCGCGCATGGGCCGTAGCCGGGTCTTCACGACCGCGGAGAGCGCCAACCCCGGAGCCTTCACCCCGATCGACTGGGCGCTGTTCTGTTCGATTTCGACGATCTGGGGCGCGTCGTTCCTGCTCATCGACATCGCCCTGGATGCGTTCCGGCCCGGACTGGTCACCTTCCTGCGGGCCGCGGGCGGTGCGGCGACCCTGTGGCTGGTCCCCGCCGCGCGCCGGCCGCTGTTGCCCGAGGACCGGTTGCGGGTGGTCGTGCTGTCGTTCGTCTGGGTGGCGGTGCCGTTCACGATCTTCCCGGTGGCCCAGCAATGGGTGAACTCGGCGCTCACCGGCATGCTCAACGGGGCGATGCCGATCTTCGCGGCGCTCCTGGCCACGGCGCTGCTGCGGCGCATGCCGCGGCCGGCACGGCTCGCCGGCCTGCTGATCGGCTCGGTCGGCGTCACGGCCATCGCCTGGTCGACGGCGGCGCCGGGCGCCACCAGCGCCGTGGGCGTCGCGCTGATCCTGTGCGCGACCCTGTGCTACGGCGTGGCGGTCAACCTGGCCGTTCCCCTCCAGCAGCGCTACGGGGCGGTGCCGGTGATGGCGCGCATCACGGGGCTCGGGGCGCTGTGGACCGCGCCGTATGGCCTGTACGGCCTGGCCGGATCCGCGTTCGGCTGGTCGGCGCTGCTGGCGGTGCTGGCCGTCGGCATCGTGGGCACGGGCGTCGCCTACTGGATCATGGGCACCCTGGTGGGCCGCGCGGGCTCGGTTCGCGCCTCGTTCATCACCTACCTGATCCCCGTGGTGGCGCTGGTGCTGGGTGTCGCCGTTCGCGGTGACCGGGTGGGGGCCCTGGCCGTCGTCGGCGTCGTCCTGGCCACCGCCGGCGCTCTGCTGGCCGCCCGCCGCGAACGCTGAGCGGTCTCGCCGGGGCCGGAGCCGCGCCGGCATCGCGGGGCGGCCAGTTGACGTCACCCGGCAATCCGACAGACTGCCATGCCGAGCATGATGGCTGACGATTCCGCCCGCTGGATCCATCGAGGCTTCGCCGCATTCCGGCAGGGCGAGTTCGACAACGGCGGCGACAACCTCTACGTGACCGCCGCCGGCGCGGTCGAGTGGATTCATCGCACCGACACGAACGGCGACGGCCACGTCGACCTCGTGTTCCCGAACTCGCACGGCTACGACGAGCGGGGGCCGACCTGGATCTACAGCCAGCCGCCTGCCGCCCGCGGGGAGTGGGGCCGGCAGGAGCTCCCCAACGACAGCGGCTGGATGAGCCGGGCGATCGACCTGGACGGCGACGGCCATCTGGACCTGGTCGTCATCAACGCCGAGAACGGCGTCACCTCGGAGCTTTCGTCCTACGTCTACTGGGGCGGGCCCGGCGGCCTGACCGGCGAGCGCGTCGAGCTGCCCACCGCCGGCGCGTACGACGTGGCCACCGCCGACCTGACCGGCAACGGACTGCCCGACCTGATCGTCCCGTCGGCGTGGGTGGACCACCACAACGCCGGCGAGCCGCGACCCCTGCACGTCTTTCTGCAGACCCGCCCGCGCGTGTTCGAGGACGCCAGCGAGCGGTTCGGCATCCCCGGCGTCGCCGCGCTCGCGGTCGCCTGCGCGGATCTGGACGGCGACGGCGAGCTGGAGCTGGTGGTGGCCAACTACCGTGAGGGCTTCGAGTACGACACCGACTCCTTCATCTACCGCCGGCGGGGCGAAGGATTCGCCGTCGACTGCCCGCTGCGCCTGCCGACCCATTACGCGATGCAGGTGGAGCTGGCCGATCTGGACGGCAACGGCGCCAGGGAGGTGATCTTCGCCGGCGGCAACCAGGTGCAGATCTACTGGAACCGCGGCGGACGCTTCTCCCCGAACGACCGGACGAACCTGCCGGTCCAGGGCAACTGGACGCTGTTCACCCAGGGCGCGGTGCGGGTGGCCTGTGCGGACGTCGACGGCGACGGCCGGGACGAGTTGCTGGTCGTGACCAGCGAGGGGGTGCAGATCCGGTCGGCCGACGCGCTCGACCGGGTGACGCAGACGCTGCCGCTACCCAACTGCAGTTGGCTGTCCGCCGCCGATCTGGACGGCGACGGGCGCGTGGACCTGATCGCCTCGCGGCTCGAGGACGGGCGCTCCTACGAGACCGAGTCGGTCGTGTTCTGGAACGGCCCGGAGGGCTTCTCCGAGAGCCGGGTCACCACGTTGCCCACCAGGGGAGCGATGGGCTGCACGGCCGCCGACCTGGACGGCGACGGCCGGCCGGAGATCGTGTTCAACAACACGATGGCCGGACCGTCGCAGAACGATCCCGACTTCCCGCTGTACGTCTACCCGGGTGGCCCCGGCGGCAGCTTCGACCCACAGCGGCGGCTGGAGCTGCCGGCGGGGGGCACCAATACCTACGTCCTCGCCGACCTCGACCAGGACGGCCACGCTGACCTGGTGTGCACGGGGCGGGACGGCCTGCGGGTGTTCCACGGCGGCCCGGACGGTCTGCGGCCCGATCGCTGCACGTTCCTGCCCGGCCGCGGGCAGTTCTTCCACTACGTGCAGGTGGGCGACTTCGACCATGACGGCTGGCTGGACCTGCTGGGCGTGGCCTACACCTACGACGACAAGCCGGAGACGATGGCCGCCTCCTCCGTGATCTACCACGGGTCGCCCGACGGCTTCTCCGCCGAGCGCTCCACGGTGCTTCCCACCTACTGCAAGGGCAACGCCCGCGTGGCCGACCTGACCGGCGACGGCTGGCTGGATGTGGTGTTCTACGACCCGCGCGGCCATCTGGCCGTCTACCACGGCGGCCCGCGCGGCTTCTCCACCGAGCGGATGAGCCGCATTCCGCTGGACCTGGGCGGCGACGGCAACGTGGCGGCGATCAACTGCGCGGACCTGACCGGCAACGGCTGGCTGGACCTGATCGTCGTGGTGATGGGGCACTACACCCGCATGGAGTCGGGGTTCCACATCCTGCACGGCGGGCCGGATGGCTATTCGCAGGATAGAGGCGAGTACCACCGCACCGACGCGTCCAGCATCCTGCTGACCGTCGCGGACGTGAACGCCGACGGCCACCTCGACCTGCTGGTGCCGGCGTACTCGACGCAGTTCAGCCGCGTGCTGCCGGCGCACATCTACTGGGGCACGCCGGGCGGCATCGACTACGATCATCCCACGGTGATCCCGTGCGACTCGTCCTGCGCCTTCCAGGTGGTGGACATGACCGGCAACGGTTACCGCGACGTGTTGACGGTCTGCCATCGCACGGACCTCGGCCACCGGGTCGACTCGCTGCTGTTCCACAACGGCCCCGAGGGTCTCGATCTGGACCACCCGGTGCGGCTGCCGGGGATGGGTCCGCACCTGAGCACGCCGCGCGACTTCGGCAACGCGTTCACGCGTGAACCGTGCGAGCGCTACCGGTCGCCGCCGTACGACCTGGCCGGCAGGCGGCCGGTGCGGGTGGACTGGATCGCGGACACGCCGTCGCGCACGTCGGTCGAGCTGCAACTCCGGTGGGCTGACTCGCGCGAGGAGCTGGCCACGGCGCCGTGGCACGGCGCGGACGGCGCGGGCAGCACCTTCGCGCACCCCGGCCGCGTGGTCGGGTTCGGCGGCCCGCAGCGTTGGCTGCAGTACCAGGCGACGCTGACCTCGCTCGACGGCTGCAGCACGCCGTCGCTGCGCGAGGTGAGCGTCGAGCTCGCTTAAGGCGTACACTCGCCGCATGGCAGAGCAGACGCTGGTCGATGAACGGCAGTACGTTGCGGCGGGCACGGTCGAGGCGGTCCGCGCCAAGCGGGTCGTCCTGGTCGAGGGCGACGGGGTCACCATCGCCGTGTTCGCCGACGGCGACCGCATCGCCGCGGTCGACAACCGCTGCCCGCACATGGGCTTCCCGCTGCACCGCGGCTCGCTGCACGACGGCATCCTGACCTGCCACTGGCACCACGCCCGCTTCGACCTGGCCTCCGGCTGCGCGTTCGACCTGTTCGCCGACGACGTGCCGTCCTACGAGGTGCGCATCGCCGACGGACAGGTGCTGGTCGCGCGCAGCCCGCGCCAGCAGGCCGACGCGGCGTTCTACGGCCGGCGGCTGCAGCGCGGACTGGACATCGGCGTCGGGCTGATCCAGGCCAAGGCGCTGCTCGGCCTGCTCGACGAAGACCGGGACCCGGCCGGCGTGATCGCGACGGTCGCCGAGTTCGCCGCCCGCAGGCTGGCGAGCTGGGGCGAGGGGCTGGTGCGCCTGACCTGCGTCGCCAACCTGGCGCCGTACCTGAGCGACGACACGCGCTACCTGGGGCTGTACTACGCGACCAGGCAGATCGCCGCCGAGGCGTCGGGGGCGGTGCCGCACCGCCTGCGCGGGGCGCTGGACGGCGACGGCCGCAGGCTCGGCGAGCTGTCCGGCTGGCTGCGGACGTTCGTCGGCGCCCGCCACGCGGACGGGGTCGAGCGCACGCTGGCCACGGCACTGCGCACGCTGAGCGAGCGCGACGCCGCCGGCCTGTTGTCCGACGCGGCGGCGCAGCGGCTCTACGCCGAGGGCGGGCATCTGCTCGACTCCTGCAACAAGGTGTTCGAGCTGATGGACCACGTCGGCACGGGCGACGCGGAGACGCACGTGGCGCTTCTTGCCGGCCGCGTCGCTTCGGCGCGCGGCGAGGAGGAGGGCAGCGCCTGGCGCCATCCGGTCGACCTGGTGAGCGCTGCCCGCGACCTGGAGTCGCGGCTTTCGGAGCTGCTGGCGGCGGGCCGGGACGCGGCGCGCGCGAACGGGCCTGCCGACGCGGCGCAGGCTCGGGAGGTCGCCGGCCGCCTGATGCCGGTCCTGCTCGGCGATGACGGCCGCGCGGTGGTGGCGGCGATCGGCGACGAGCTGGCGGGCGGAACCGCCCCCCGCGTCCTGTCGGCCGTGGTCACCTACGCGGCGGGCCTGCGCCTGGCGCGCTTCTCCGCATCGAACGACGTGGGCGACTGGTTCAGCGCCCAGCACACCTTCATCTTCGCCAACGCCGTGGACCGCGCGGTGCGGCGCAACCCCGCGACGCGGACCGTCGCCGCGATCATTCAGGCCGCGTTGTCCGTGCACGCCGACCGCTTCCTGAACGTGCCGCCGGCTCGCCTGCCGGGCGAGCGGGACGGCCTGGACGCGCTGCCCGAGGACCACGACGAGTTGCTGGAACGTCTGCTCGACACCATGGACCGCCGCAGCACGCCGGGCGAGGCGGACGCGCTGACCGCCCGCTACCTGCGCACGGGCGGCTCCCTGGAGCGGCTGATCGACACGCTGGCCTACGCGACGGTACGCGAGGACCTCGACTTCCACAGCTTGCAGGTGCTGGAGGCGGCGGTCGCCCAGGGGCACACCTGGGGAGACGGCCCCGAGCGGGAGCACCTGATGATCGGCGTGACCCGCAATCTGGCCGCACAGTGTCCGACCCGGCGCGGAGGCCTGAGCACCGCCCTGATCGCCCGGCGGCTGCATCGCGGCCAGGCGCTGTACGCCGAGGATGAGGCGGACGGCGACGGCAAGGACGCCTGAGGGAGATCGTCGTGCTTGATCTGCAGACTTTCGCTCCCGGCGACCCGGCCGGCGCCGCGGCGGTGTTCCATCGGGACGGCCTGGTCATCATCCGCGACGCGCTCACTCCGGAGCAGCTCGCGCTCGCGCAGGCCGGAGCGCGGCGCGTGACGGCCGAGCAGATGGCGGCGATCCCGTTCGAGGAGGCGAACCGCGGCTATGCGCGCTACTCCTACGGGCTGCAGCTCCACCACCCCGAGTGGGCGCAGTTGATCGCGGTGCCGACGATCCTGCCCGTGCTGGATGAGATCTGGGGCTCCGAGGAGTACATCTGCGGGCTGGGTGGCGGCGACTACTCCGCGCCCGGAGCGGAGATTCAGCACTTGCACGCCGACCTGCGCGACGACATCGCGGACCCGCTGCAGCAGGTCACGATCTTCGACCTGCCGAGCCCGTTCATCGTCGCCAACTACGTGATGACCGAGTTCAGCGAACGAACGGGAGCGACCCGCTTCGTGCCCGGCACGCACCGCACGCGCCAGAAGCCTCCCACGCTGGAGGAAGAACCGGAGCGCATGCGGCAGTCGTTCATCTGTGCGCCGCCGGGAACCGCCATCATCCGCGACGTGCGCTGCTGGCACGGCGGCACGCGCAACAGCAGCGATCAGGTGCGCATCATGCTCGGCATCGGTTACTACGCGCCCTGGTTCCGGCAGCCAAGGATGCATGGCGTGGTGCCCCGGTCGCTGTACCGGACGCTGCCGGCACGCGCGCAGAGACTGGCCCGGTTCATCGTCGTCGACGACGCGTGAGGATGCCGGCAGCCCTGAGCCCGGCACCGCCGAACATCCTGTTCGTCTTCACCGACCAGCACCGCTGGGACTGGGTGGGGTACGAGGGGCGGGTGCCGGTGCGCACCCCCAACCTGGACCGGCTCGCCGCCCGCGGCGTGGCCTTCAGCGGCTGCCGGGTGGCCAGCCCGATGTGCGCGCCCAGCCGCGCCTGCCTGGCCGCCGGCGTGCGCTACGGCCGCTGCCGCGTCGCCGACAACCGCGCCGACGCCGATCCGTCGTTGCCCACCTTCATGCAGTCCCTGCGCGCAGCCGGCTACCGGGTGGCGATGTGCGGCAAGAGCGACCTGCACAAGCGCTCGCACCTGCACGGCCGCTACGGCTGGTCCAGCTTCCTGGGGCGGATGGGCTTCACCGATACCCTCGATCATGCCGGCCACCGCGACAGCGCCGCCGTCGCCGGCCGGACCGAGCCGATCGAGCCCTACCTGGCGCTCCTGCACGAGCACGGCCTGGCCGCGACCGTGCTGGAGGACTGGGAGCGGCGCCGGCGCCACGACGAGGAGGGGCACGGGCTCGCCGCATGGCCCTGCCCGCACGGCCGCTTCTTCCAGATCGACGACTTCACGGGCCGTGCGGCGCTCGGCCTGCTCGACCGGTTGCCGGCCGGGCAGCCGTGGTTCCTGCAGGTGAACTTCTCCGGTCCGCACCCGTATTTCGATGCCTGCCGGGAGCTGCTCGACCGCTACGAGGGCGTCGCGTTCCCGGAACCGGCCGACGCGCCGCCGTCGGCGCACGACCACCAGGCGATCAGGCGCAGCTACGCGGCCAAGATCGAAGGCATCGACGACTGGATCGGCTGGATCCGGGACGCCGTGGAGCGGCGCGGCGAGGCGGACAGCACGCTGTTCGCCTTCTCGGCCGACCACGGCGACATGCTCGGCGAGCGCGGGCTATGGGATAAAGGGAAGCCGGACGAAGGCTCCGTGCGCGTGCCGCTGGCGGTGTCCGGCCCCGGTGTGGACGCCGGCCGCTGGAGCGACGCACCGGTCGAGACCATCGATCTGGCCGCCACGTTCGTCGAAGCCGCCGGGGCGGAGCCGCCGATGGGCTGGGACGCCTGCTCGCACTGGCCGCTGCTGAGCGGCCGCGCCCGGCGCACCCGCCCGGTCGCCGAGTCGGCGTTCGGAAACTGGTGCCTGCGCACGGACGGGCGCTGGAAACTGATCGAGCGCGCCGCGGAAGCGCCGGAGCTCTACGACCTGTGGAACGATCCCGCCGAGCGTCACGACGTGGCCCACCGTCACCCCCGGATCGTCGATCGCCTGAGAAACACACAGTGACTCGCTGTCGGAAGCCATCAGATTGACATGCCCACCCCAGCGCGACAGGAGCACACATGAACAGACTGGGATTGGAGGAAAGAGCGAGATGGCGCTGTTGATCACGGCTCCCGCCAGGATTCCGGAAGACGGCAGCCCTCCCAAGGTGATCGACGAGTTGGTCGGTCGAATCAACTCGAATTCGCGCGACGTGAGCATCGCCAGGATGCGAAGTCCCGAGGGCTGGGGCGAGCCGGGCCAAACTCCGGAATTCGACGAGTACTCGGTCGTGCTTTCGGGAGTACTTCGCGTAGAGACAAAAGACGGATCTTTCGATGTCGGCGCGGGACAGGCAGTCGTTGCCCAGAAAGGGGAGTGGGTCAGGTACAGCAGTCCATCCGAGGGTGGAGCGGAGTACTTTTCCGTGTGCGTGCCCGCATTCAGTCCCGAAATCGCTCATCGTGATGAGAGGTGAGATGGCGGCCACGAGGCCATCTGTCCGCTACGCATGAGCGGCGTGCGATAGACTGATCGACATATGAGCATGAGCATTACCACCGACCGGCTGGCGATCGACGGCGGTACGCCGCTGGTGACGAAGCTGCCCGAGCGCGGCCTGATCGGCGCGGAGGAGCGCGCCGCCGTGCTGGGGGTCGTGGATCGGGCGATCGCCGCCGGTGGCGCCATCGAGTACGGCGGTGCGGAGGAGGAGGCATACTGCGCCGAGTTCGCCGCGACCCTCGGCGGCGGCTACGCCGACGCGGTCAACTCCGGCACCGCGGCCCTGTACGTCGCGCTGCGGGCGCTCGGCGTGGAGCCGTTCACGGAGGTGGTGGTGCCGGCGATCACCGACCCCGGCGGCATCATGCCGGTGCCGCTGCTGGGCTGCATCCCGGTGGTGGCCGACACCGAGCCCGGCTCCTTCAACTGCGGCCCGGAGCAGGTCGAGGCCGTGATCGGGCCGCTGACCAGCGCCGTCGTGGTCGCCCACATCGCCGGCGAGCCGGCGCGGATCGCGGCCATCGCCCGCCTGGCCGAGCGCCACGGCGTGCCGCTGATCGAGGATTGCGCGCAGGCGCACGGCGCCGCCATCGGCGGCGCGCCGGTCGGGAGCTTCGGCACCGTCACCACCTTCTCGACGATGTGGGGCAAGCACCACTCGACCGGCGGGCAGGGCGGCGTGCTGTTCACCCGAGACGCGGAGCTGTACCGCACGATCCGCGGCGCCGCCGACCGCGGCAAGCCGTTCGGGGACACCCTGCCGGCGGGCCGCAACTACCTGGCGTCGCTGAACTTCAACCTGGATGAGCTGAGCGCCGCGATCGGCCGCGCGCAGCTCGCCAAGCTGCCGGCGGCGGTGGAGCGCCGCCGCGCGTTCGTGCGGGCGCTGGCCGAGCGTCTCTCCGACGTGCCGTCGGTGCAGGTGCCGGAGTTGCCCGACGGCGCCGAGCCGTCCTGGTGGTTTCTGCGGCTGCGCTACCGTCCGACGAGCGACTGGGACAAGGAGCGGTTCTGCGCGGCCGTCGCCGCCGAGGGGGTGCCGGTCAACCCCACCTACGCCGCGCTGCCGGCCACCTACACGTGGTTCCGCGACCGGCAGGTGTTCGGGAGGCGGAGCGGCTTTCCGTGGACGGCGGCCGAGTACCGGGGCGACCCCGATCGCGTCTTCCCGTGTCCGAACGCGCACGCGGCGGTCGCCTGTCACTTCACGATTCCGTTGCGCGAGTCGTGGGGCGAAGCCGAAGCGTCGAAGATCGCGGCGGCGTTCGCCCGCGTCGACCGCGCCGCGCGCCGGGCGGGAAGCGCGTAGCGCTCACAGCCCGTCAGCGCTACGCTGGCGGGAGCCCGAGACGGGCCGGAACACCTTCCTGTGTCTCCGCGACCACCAGGTCGACGACCGCGCGGAGCGCCTCCTGCTCCGTCGTTCCCTCGACGCGGCGGAGCCGGAAGAGGTCGAGTTGCCGGTCCGCGCTCGTGCCGTCGCGGATGATGTCCCGCACGCGGCGCAGCTCCTCTTCGCAGCCGAGCGCGTCGGCATCGGCGGCCAGGGTGTCGATCAGCGCCGCGGCGTATTCGTCGATGTCCATGCGCCCGCCGGCGCCGGCATCGCCCAGGAACGCGAACACGCCGAAGCGCTGTGCCAGCCACCGGTTCTCCATGATGATCTCGGTCCGTGGCTCCGCCGGCAGCTCATCCGACCGCGCCTGCCGCAGCAGCATGCGGATGAGCGATGCATAGAGCGCGGCGATGCACACCGCCTCGTCGATGCGCGGGCAGATGTCGCAGATGCGGAGCTCCACCGTCGGATGCAGGGCAGCGGGGCGGATGTCCCACCACAGCTCGCTGCCGTCCTGGATGAAGTCCATGCGCCGGTACTCGTCCACGAGCCGGTCGTACTCCGCGCGCGACTGCAGCGGAGCCGGAGTGCTGGTGCGCGGGAGCGCGCCGAACAGGTTCAGCCGGTAGGACTTGTAGCCGGTCATGCGCCCGCCGCTGAACGGTGACGACCCGGACAGCGCGTGCAGGAACGGCAGGTAGCGGCGCAGGGCGGTCATGACCCGGATGCGCTCGTCCTCGTCGCCGAAGCCGGCGTGGATGTGCATGCCGCCGATCAGCATGCGCCGCACCGCGTCCTGGAAGAGAGCGGCGAACCGCTCGTAGCGCTCCTTGCGGGTGGGCGCCTGCTCCGTCCACTCGGCGTACGGATGGGTGGAGGAGGCCAGCACCGCGGCGCCGTGGGCGGCGGCCGACGCCAGCACCAGTGCGCGGGTCTCCACCAGGGCCTCGCGCACGCCGGCCACCGTGCGGCAGACGCGCGTATTGGTTTCGATCTGGGAGCGGAGAAACTCCGGGACCACCTTGTGCCGCCCGCTGTTCCGGGTGCAGGCGGTGAAGATGTCGGGGTCCGGATCGGCCAGCAGGTCGCGCGTGGCCGGATCGATCAGGAAGAACTCCTCCTCGACTCCGAGCGTGATCGAGAGGTCGTCGTTGGATGTCGGCATACGTCAGTCGAGCGCGGACTGCCGGCGGCACTCTTCCATGATGCGCATCTGCCGCAGCACCTGCTCGGCGGTGACCGGCAGCGGGCCGCCGTGGCGGATGGCATCGAACAGCTCGCGGTAGTAGCGGGCCTCGCCCTCGGCCTCCGGGGCGCCGGCCGCCTTTGCCTCCGCGAGCGTCCAGCGCTGCTCGATCCAGTCGACCTGCTCCCGGTTGTAGCTGCGGTCCCCGGTCGGCTCGGTGGACAATTGGCGCTCGGGCCGGCTGCCGGGACGCACGCGGCGCCAGGTCAGCTCGCCGTTGCCGCCCACCAACCCTCCTTCCGAGCCCATGACGTGGAGCATCGGCTGCTCGTAGGCGCACGTGGAGGTGATCTCGATGTCGATCGTCGGCGCCGCGGCGGCGTCCGCATCCGCGGGATCGGGGGTGAGGACGACCTTCAGGTGGTCCTCCGCGTCGCCGAGGGTCTGCACGCAGTCGCTCACGTACAGCACGCGCGGCTCGCCGGGGCCGAACAGCGTCAGCGCGGCGTCGATCAGGTGGGCGCCGGTGTTGTTGAGCGACCCGCCGCCGAAGCGCCGCAGGGTCTGCCAGTCCCAGCGCCGCCCGAAGCCGTGGTTGACCAGCCGCACCTGCACCAGGCGCCCGAGCTCGCCTGCGCCCACGATGGCAAGCACCTTCTGCAGCTCGGGACGGAAGCGCCAGTTCTGGAAGACGGACAGCAGCCGGCCGGTGGCGTCCCGGACCGCCACCATGCGCTCGGCCTCCTCCAGCGAGGTGGCCATCGGCTTCTCGCCGACCACGTGGCGGCCGGACTCCAGCGCGGCGATCGCGTACGGCGCGTGCAGGTGGCTCGGCACCGCGACCACGACCAGCTCGACGTCGGCGTCGGCCAGCAGGTCGTCGAACTCGACGCAGGAACGGCAGCCGAAGCGCTGCTCGGCCTCGGCGCGGCGCTCGGCCAGGTGGTCCTGGACGGCGACCACGGTGAATCGCTCGGGTTGCTCGGCGAGCAGGCGCGCGTGAATGCTCCAGCCGCTGCGGCCCAGGCCGGCGATGGCGACGCGCACGGGGGAGGTGGAGGTGCTCATGACGGGCGGATCATAGCCTCACCGGGCCGGCGCTGGCAGGCCCGGCCGGTTGACCGGCTCCGGGCGCGAACGTAGGGTCGGCGCGAGCACACCGTGGCAGAGGTCCAGGTTCGCCTGTCGAGCACCGCCCGTTCCGTGCCGGAGCGGGTTTTTTTCACCCTGCGGCGCTACTGGTTCGTCTACCTGCTGATGCTGCCGGGGCTGGCGTGGATCGCCGTATTCCAGTACGCGCCGATGTACGGCCTGCTGGTCGCCTTCAAGGACTTCAACATCGTCAAGGGCATCATGCGGAGCCCGTGGGTGGGCCTGGAGAACTTCCGGATCCTGTTCCAGACACCGCCGTTCTATGCCGCGCTCCGCAATACGCTGATCATCAACCTCTACAACCTGGCCTTCGGCTTCACCTTCACGGTGTTCCTGGCGCTGATGCTCAACGAGGTGCGGGTCTCCTGGTACAAGCGCACGGTCCAGACGATGGTCTACTTTCCCCACTTCGTCTCCTGGGTGGTGATAGGCGTGCTGGTGTCGCGCATGCTCTACCCGGAGCCCGACGGCCCGTTCAACGTCCTGGTCGGCCTGTTCGGGGTGCAGCCGCGCCACTGGCTCACGGACCCCCAGTACTTCCGCGGCATCGTCGTGATGGTCAACACCATCAAGGAGGCAGGCTTCGCCACCATCATCTACCTGGCGGCGCTGTCCAGCGTGAATCCCGATTTGGTGGAGAGCGCCCACTGCGACGGCGCGCACCGCGGCCACCTGATGCTGCACATCTACCTGCCGCGCATCGCGCCGACCATCGCCGTGCTGTTCATCCTGCAGCTTTCCGGCCTCTTCGGCTCCAACTTCGAACTGATGTACAACCTGTACAACCCGGCCGTGTACGACGTCGGGGACGTGCTCTCCACCTACCTGTACCGGACCGGGCTCCTGAACAGCAAGTTCGAGCAGGGGACCGCCCTGGGGCTGGTCTTCAACGTGCTCGGCCTGATTCTGCTGCTGAGCGCCAACCGCTTCATCAGGCGCATGAACGTGATGGGCATCTTCGAATGACGACCCGGGGCATGCTCCGCGGCCGCCTGGGCTTCAACGTGTTCGACGTGTTCGCGGTCGCGTTCGTCGGCGTGTTCGCCGTGATCGCCGTCTACCCGATGTGGTACGTGCTGGTCGTGTCGCTCATGCCGTACGCCGAATTCATCCGCACCGACTTCATCCTGCTGCCGTCGCTGAACCCGGACCTGACCTTCTACCACGGCATCATCATCGGCGCACCGCAGCTCTTCCTGCGCGCCATGTCCGTTTCGATCGTCAAGACCGCGGTCGGGGCGGGCGGCGGGGTCGTGGTCACCGCCATGCTGGCCTATGCCGTGACCAAGCGCCACGTGCCCGGCACGCGGCTCATCAACGTCCTGATCGTCCTCACCCTGTTCTTCTCCGGCGGCCTGATCCCGCTGTATCTGCTGGTGGTGAAGCTGGGTCTGCTCGGCTCCGCCCTGGCGCTGGTCCTGGTCACGGCGTTCGTCAACACCAGCTATTTCATCATCATGCGCAATTTCTTCTCCTACATGGTACCCAAGGACCTCGAGGATGCCTGCGTGATCGACGGCGCCAACGAGGCGACGACGTTCTTTCGCATCATCCTGCCGATCTCCAAGCCGATGGTCGCGGCGATCCTGCTGTTCCTGGCGGTCTACCACTGGAACGACTGGGTCAGTTGGCTGTATTTCGTGCGCGAGGCAACGTTCGCGCCGTTCGCGGTCCTGCTCCGCAGGGTGCTGGAGCGGCCGACCGTCTTCTTCGACTCGGCGGCCGGGCAGCGCTTCATCGAGGACGAGGGCTGGATTCCTCCAAGGCAGCTCGTGATGGCGACCGTCGTGCTCGCCATGCTGCCGATCATGATGCTGTACCCGTTCCTGCAGCGGTACTTCGCCAAGGGCATCCTGATCGGCGCCGTCAAGGAGTAGCCGAGCCGACCGGAGAGCGGTGCGTGCTCAGGCCGGCACGATCGTCACGTCCACCTCGTCGACGACGATCGGCTCCGGGTCCGGCACCGCGGCGACGTCCACCATCCCGGAGAACAGCAGCGTCAGCGTGAGGTCGTTGTCGCCGCGCACCACCAGCTCGGGGGTCAGGTCGATGACGCAGGTGGTGTGCGGGGGCAGCGGCCTGCCCGCCTGCGCCGGGCGCCCTTCGCGGTGGTACACGCGGCGGAGCCGCTCGGCCGGAACCTCGGTGCCGTTGAGGCGCACGGCGATCCGGTCGGCCGATCCCAGGCCGACGGCGCGCAGGAACAGCGTGGCGCTGGCGGTCTGCTCGACCTCCTCGAACAGCCGGAACCGGTAGCTGGCCGACGGCGTGCCCGGCTCGCGCGGCAGGATGAGCTTCCGGTCCTGCATCGTCCCGCACACGTTGGTGCCGGACGGGCTGATGCCGTGGTAGCCGCCCCACATCGAGCGGTAGGTGTAGTGACGGACGCCGTCCGCCACGCGCTTGAGGTCGCGCGCCTCGCGCAGCAGGCGGAAGGCCGCGGGCCAGCCGGTCTCCGCGCCGCGCCTGCCGGAGCGGAAGCCGCCCCAGTGCTTCTGGAAGTTGTAGACGGACATGCCGTCGGCGCCTTGCTGGCGCAGCGCGTGCGCCAGGGCGCGGTAGTTCTCCGCGGTGGCGGGCGGACCGAAGCTCTCGCGCGAGCAGCAGTACGGCTGCACGCCGGGGTAGAGCCGGCACGGCGTACCGGCGGTGAGCGCCCGGAACTCCTCGTAGGCGGCGTTGAAGTCCGTGAACGAGGAGTCCATCGGAGCGACGAAGTCGACCAGCCGGCCGCCGATCCACGCGGGCACGTCCAGCCCGACGGCGTGGCAGTCGTCCAGGGTCTCCGGCACCAGCACGCCCAGCTCCAGCCGCCTTCCGCGGGCGGCGCTGCGTTCGTCGAGCATCGCGCGCAGCCGCTCGATCAGGCCGGTCATCAGCGGCTGCCGCGCGCGGGCCAGGCTGCGATCGCCGTTCGGGGCGGGGAAGTAGAGGCCGTCGCGCATGGTGAGCAGCACGCCGTCCACGTCGAAGCACGACGCCACCTCGGCGACGACGCCGTACAGGTAGTCGCGCACCTCCGGGACCGTGAAGTCCATCCGGTTGCCCGGCAGGAAGGCGCCGCCCGGCGGCACGTCGGTGATCTTCCACCGCGGGTTGCGGTGCAGGAACATGCCGCCCTGGTCCGGCGCGCCGTGGTTGTCGTTGACCCGGAACCCGGCCAGGCAGCGCATGCCGCGCTCCCGGCACCGTTCCAGCATCACCTCAAGCGGCATGATGCCGTCGTCCATCATCGGCAGGAACCGCCGGTGCTGCGGGCGCGCGTCGTATTCGAAACGCTCGGAGCGGAAGTACATGGTCCAGCCGGCGTTGTAGACCTCCTGCACGAACACGTCGGCGGCGCTGGTGGCCACGTGGTCGATGAACGTGCGGAGCTCTGCCGGCCTGGCCGGGTGCGAGGTGATCAGCGGGCGGGCGTCTCCGGGATCGAAGTCGTAGTTGCACACGTTGGACGGATCGCTGACGTAGACCAGCTCCCAGTCCGGCGGCGGCCTGGTGTCGGGGGGCGTCGGTGCGGGCGTCACTCGGGCGACCAGGTGGTGGCGTGGACGCCCTCGTCGCGCGCGCCGGCCCACAGCGTCAGCACGCGGCCGTCGCGCAGCAGCACCGAGCTGGTGCGCGCATCCATGGGGTGGTAGGCCAGGATGTAGGGCTCCGGGTCCCAGGTCCGGCCGCCGTCCGGGCTGACCAGCGCGCGGGGACCGCCGACGGCGTCCTTGTGGTCGTAGGTCAGCACGACGCGGCCGTCCGGCAGGCCGACGGCATCCGCGGACACCATGTGCAGGCGGGTGACCAGGAACGGGGTGGTCCAGTCGTAGCCGCCGTTGGCGGAGAACATGATCGCCTCGTTCTTGTAGCGGCCCGGTCCGACCCGGTTGAGCGAGGGCGCAGGCCAGGTCGCCTGACCGCCGCCCTGCCCGGCGGGCGCGTCGAACAGGTCCGGGTGCAGGTACTCCCGCTGGAAGCGCGTCGCGCAGAGCAGCTCGCCCGACGGGAGCTCCAGGAGGTTGGACTCGCAGCTCCCTGGCGGCAGCACCGTCCAGTCGCCCCAGGTTCTGCCGTCGTCCTGTGATCGCAGGAGGACGTCCCCCTCGTACCCGGCCCGGCGCGCGGCGTCGTTCCAGGCGTTGCCGCAGAAGCAGATCACGGTGCCGGAAGCGAGCTGCACGATCCGGCTGCCGTCCCCCTGCCCGCAGTAGCGCGTCGGCCGGGGCGCCAGCTCGGCATCCGTCCAGGTGCGCCCGCCGTCGTCGCTGCGAGCCACGCGGGGCTCGCGCGTGGGGAACGTGCCGCGCGCCGGATCGGCGTCATCGATCAACGCGGCGTAGCTCGCGAGGTAGGTGCCGGCGCCGGTCACCCCGAACCCGAACACCGCCGGATCGCGTCCCGACAGCGGGATCTCGGCCAGGAAGCTCCACGTGCGGCCCTCGTCGGTGGAGCGATGGATGCGGCAGTCGCGGCTGGAGTAGACCAGGCTGCCGTCGGGGTGGCGGCAGACGACCGCGCCCTTGCCGCCGGCTCCGGCGTAGGAGCGGTGCTCGGCCGCCACCCGCCGGTAGGCCACCATCTCGAAGTTCTCGACGTAGTCGCCGCCCTCGTAGCGGTCGTCGGGGCGCATGCGCACCATGCCGTTGTCCAGGTAGCCGCGGGCGTCGACCTTGTCGGCCCACAGGTTGGGGTAGACCAGTGGCGGCTTGACCAGGCCCTCCGGGGTCCATCGCACCACGCCGATCGCCGGCCGGCGGCCCCACTCGTCCATGCCGGGGCCGTAGATGGTGGGCGCATACGAGCCCAGCGCCGCGCCGCGGTGGAAGGCGGACACGATTGCGCCGTCCGCGGTCACCGCGGTGGCGGCGCTCACGCCGGCACCGGCCAGCACCGGGCGCGCCTTCTCGCGGATGGCGTAGCGGCTGAGCGCGAGCACGTACACCTCGTCTCCGCAGTGCGTGCCGGCGTCGTCAGGGGCTGAACCGACGATCGCGCGCGCGCCGTAAGGGAAGTGCGGCATGCCGTAGCTGA
Organism: Spirochaetia bacterium; assembly: GCA_964291595.2. Taxonomy (GTDB): domain Bacteria; phylum Spirochaetota; class Spirochaetia; order SZUA-6; family Bin103; genus CATQHW01. Next base: position 1,704,843 of record OZ219914.1, read on the forward strand.
GCACCAGGCGGCCGTCGGGAAGCTCGGCCAGCGGTGCGGGCAGCGGCGCGAATCCTTCCGGCACGTTCCAGGTGGCGCCGCCGTCATCGGACTCGCCCAGAGCGACCTCGCCCGCAGCACCGCCGACGGGGGCGACCAGCCGGCCGGAGCCGAGTTGCAGCGGGTGCAACGGCCCCCAGCCGGTCGAAAGCTCGGCAGCGTGCTCCCACGCCGTGCCGCCGTCGGCCGAGCGCAGAACGCGTCCCGGAAGGCACAGCAGCAGCGCGCCGTCGGACAGCGCGGTCAGGCACGCCCGCCCCGATTCGGACAGGTCCAGGGTGGCAACCACCCGCCACGGTCCCGCGGGCTCGCCGGCGCCCAGGATCGTCAGGGCGCCGCTCCGATGGATGGCGGCGAGGAGCGTCCCGTCCCGGCTGGCGGTCAGTGCCACGACCGCGCCACCGGGCGCCGCGGGCGTGGCCAGGTCGGCTGACTGTGACCAGGTGACGCCGCCGTCGTCGCTGTGCGCCAGTGACCCGCCGCGCCCGCAGAGCACGAGCGCATCCCCCTGCCGGCAGAGCAGCGGATCGGCGTCGCCGAACAGCACTTCCTGGCGCTCGACACGCAGCCGTCGGTAGCGCAGCACGTGGTGTTCGGTGTGATCGGACTCGAAGTGTTCCTTCATGCGGGAGTGACTATACGGCGATCAAAGATCGAGATGCAGGCGAAGCGCGTCATCGCTGACCGGGACTTCATGCGCCGTGTCCGGGCGTACTCGTCAAGGAAGTCCACTTCCTTCTCCGGGAGGCTGATACTGACCTTCATACCCTCATGCTGCCATGGTTGCTACCTTGGCCTGGAGTCGGCCGGACAGACGCTGGACGACCGACCGTCGATCCCGTACCGTCCCGGTTCGGAGGTTACGCATGGCCAACTCACGCAAGCTGCTGTCCCTTCTGTTGATAGCAGCGTTCGTACTTGCCGGTGCCCACGTCTTCGCCGCTGCCCAGGACGAGGCGGCCGCGGGCGAGATGGAACGGGTATCCATCGGCATGATGTATCGGGGCTGGGACTCGTCCGCCTGGGACGCGGATCTGATCGCGCAGGACCGCGTCTGGGGCTACATAGAGGACAAGTTCAACATCGACTTCAGGATCGAGTACGGCGGCAGCGGAGACATCATCGTCGCATCGATGGCCGCCGGCACCGCGCCGGACATCGTGATGATGTGGCCCGGCCACCCGTGGCTGGGGATCCCGACCTGGCAGAGCTGGATCAACGACGGCCTGCTCACCAACCTGAACGACCTGGTCTCCGCCGATCCGGAGCGCTATCCGATCATCAACACCATCTTTCAGGATCCGGTGTACCGGCTGTACAACCTGGTCCAGAACGGGGGTGTCGACAACTACCACGCGCTCATGACCGGCAATCGCTTCAAGCCGATCACGGACAGCGCCATCATCTACAACGGCTTCATGCTGGACGATCTGGGCCTGGAGGTCCCGGCGACCTACGACGAGCAGATCACGGCCATGCGGATGGCGCGTGACAAGCTCGGCGCCACCGGCTTCGGCTGGCCGACCTACAAGGGCACCCACTGGAAGGGCCTGAACTACCTGTACTTCCAGACGCACGGACAGGAGGTGGACGGCTACCACCTGGACGCCGACGGCAACTGGTATGACGCGGCGGTCGATCCGGGCAACAAGGCGATCTGGGCGACGGTGGCGGAGCATGGCGCCGAGCAGCTCCTCTATCCGGGGTGGCTGACCGGCGAGCTGTTCGAATACATCGATCAGCTCGTTGCCGGCAAGCACCTGTCCGGCCTGTACAAGGGCCCGCGGCCCGACGGCTACATGGCGCACTTCGAGAAGTTCGTGACCGCCAACCCGGGGGCCACGCTGGCGGACTTCCCGCAGGGGCTGCACCCGATCAGCGGTCCCGGCGGCCGCGCGCACGACGACGCGGTGCCGCTGGGCGTCTACCGGGCTACCGCCATACCGGCCTTCTCCGACAACCCCGACCGGGCGCTGGACCTGCTCGAGTGGTGGGTCAGCGAAGAAGGGCAGGTCGCGCGCTGGTTCGGGATCAAGGGCATCCACTTCACCATGGATGACTTCAGCGACTTCAACGCGGAGGAGTTCCTCAAGGACCAATCGTGGAACCCTGATGTTGCGGGGAAGACGCTCGCCGAGGTCATGGTGGAACGCCCCGGGGACCTGATGTTCCTGCCGGGCGCTGCCACCTCCAACTACGACAACGGCATCGTCCCGTTCGCGGAGACCGGTAGCTGGTTCGAGGCCTACAAGCACCTCAGGGACGTCCGCACCGAGCGCACGAACGCGGCGCTGGCGGTCCCCGACGGTGTCGAGTGCTCGGCGCCGTTCACGGCCGTCTGGCAAGGCGGCGGCTGTGCGGCGTGCACGGGACCCGAGCCGCCGAAGTGGTGCCAGTTCCAGGCCGGCAACGAGCTCTGGCACAGCTTCCTGGCCGAGGGCTGGGAAGGATGGCCGCAGTACGTGGACCTGGTAGCCCTCAGCGAAGAGGAACAGCAGGTCCAGGCCGCGCTGACCGACGTCAAGAACAAGTGGTGGGTCGCGTTCGTGCTGGGCAACAAGGACGTGGAGGCCGACTGGGACTCCTACGTCGCCGAGTACAACGAGGCGGGCGGCAAGATGCTGTTCGACACCTGGAACGCCAAGGTCGCCGACGCCAAGGCAACCTGGGACAGCGTCCAGTAGTCGCATCGCGACCATCGGGGTGAGCGCTCGCTCGCGGGCGCTTGCCTTCGATCGAGCGGCGCATCCGTCAGGGGTGCGCCGCTTTCGGTCAAGTGCTTCCGTTCAGAACCGCCGCTCGGGCCGTTCGCGGTAGAAGCGTTCCAGCGCCTTTCCGGCCGGCGACAGCTCGCCCTCCAGGCGCAGCCCGCCGTGCGAGAGGTTGATGCTGGCCGCAACGGCCGCGGTTCCCGCGACCCCGTCGTCCGTCTCACCCGCAACCGTGTCGACGGCGTCCACCCAATGCGGGGTCAGGAGCTGGTTCCACAGGAGCGTTCCGGGCGGCATGGCGTAACTCAGCACGTCCGCGGAGGTCAGGCCCTCCGGTCTGACCATGCCCGTGCGCCACTCCGGGTCGGCGGCACGCTCCAGCGGCGCCCACCGGTAGGGGTCGAGCAGGCCGTTGAACACCTTGGTGCCGTGGATCTGCCAGGCGACCACGTGCGAGACGTCCATGTGGTAGCGGCCGGGTACGTGCGCGCCCGAGATGAACACGATCGGGTAGCACCGGTACCAGGTGAACCCTGCGCGCCCCAGGAACGCCTGCCACGGCTCCATCACGTCCTTCCAGAGCCCGGCGAACAGGTCGCCGCGGCTGGTGAAGTTGGTCAGCTTGAAGTGGGACAGCCCGAACGGCATCTCCATGACCCGCTCCAGCGGCAGGGCCCGGAACTCGTCGATGAAGCCGTCCTCGCGGTAGTAGGGGCTGTCCGGCCGCTCCGGTGAGAGGTCGCGCAGGCGCACCTCCTCGTCCCGCCGCAGCCGGTCGACGATGTCGGCCACCGGCGGCGGCTGGTAGCTGAACGGCACGCAGTCGCCGGCCAGCAGGACGTTGCGGGGGCCGCTCCAGTGGCGGTGCAGCTCGGCGGCGGTGCGGACGGTCACTCTTCGAGTGAGGTTCGCTTCGCTCACGCCCTCGGGCGGAACTTGACAGTGGCTGCCCATGGGCGGTTCACTCTACCACGGTCGGTCCGCACCGCCGCCCGCCTCGCCCGCACATGGCCCAGTACATCGTCAAGCGGCTCCTGCTGCTCTTTCCCACGCTGTTCGTCATCGCCGTGGTTTCCTTCGGCATCATCCACCTTCCGCCGGGCAACTACCTGGACACGTACATCGCCAACCTTGCCGCCACCGGCGAGACCGCGACCGAGGACGAGATCGCCGCCCTGGAGGCGCGGTACGGCCTGAACAAACCGCTGCCGGCCCAGTTCCTGCGCTGGCTGTGGGGCTTCGTGCGCGGCGACTTCGGCCAGTCGTTCCAGCACGAGAAGCCCGTGCGGACGCTGATCGGCGAACGACTGCTCTTCACGGTGGTGATCTCACTGTTGTCCATCGTCTTCACCTACGTGATGTCCATCCCGATCGGCATCTACTCGGCCGTCCGGCAATACTCCCCTGCCGACCACCTGTTCACGGGCGTCGGATTCCTGGGCCTGTCGATCCCCAACTTCATGCTCGCGCTCGTGCTGCTGTTCGTCCTCTACCGCAATTTCGACATCGTCGGCATCGGCCTGTTCTCCGACGCGTACATCGAAGCGCCGTGGAGCCTCGCCAAGGGCTTCGACCTGCTCAAGCACCTGATCATCCCCGTGATCGTGATCGGGACTGCCGGCACGGCCGGGCTCATCCGCGTCATGCGAGGCAACCTGCTCGACGAAATCTCGCGCCAATACGTGATCACCGCGCGCGCCAAGGGCTTGGGCGAACGGCGGCTGCTGTTCAAGTACCCGGTACGGCTGGCCGTGAATCCGCTCGTGTCGAGCGTCGCGTGGCTGCTGCCGGAGATCATCTCCGGAGAGACGATCACCGCGGTCGTGCTCAGCCTGGCGACCGTGGGGCCGCTGCTGCTGTCCGCACTGCTTGCCCAGGACATGTTCCTGGCCGGGACCATCGTGATGTTCATGGCGTTCCTGACCGTGATCGGCACGCTGGTGTCGGACCTCCTGTTGGCCGCGATCGATCCGCGTATCCGCTTCGAAGCGCGCGGGGCATGAACGGAGTGGCGACCGCATGAGCGAGGCTTCGACGGGTCTCCCCACGACCGGACGCTCCGCGGTCGATCTCTCCAGTCGGAGGCCGGAGAGATCGGACTCCGCGGAGGAACGCATGTTCGTCGCCTCGCAGTGGCGGCTCATGTGGCTGAAGTTCCGCCGGCACAAGGTCGCGCTGGTCGGCGTCGCCGTGACCGCGCTCTTCTACCTGCTGGCCGCCTTCTGCGAGGTCGTCGCTCCCTACGACCCTCGCCACCGCCACGGCAGACATACCTTCGTGCCGCCTCAGGCCGTACACTTCTACGACAGCGAGGGCGGCTTCTCGCTGCGGCCGTTCGTGTACAAGCTGGAGCGGCACATCGACCCGCGCTCGCTGCGCCGCACGTACACCGAAGACACTTCGCAGCGGTACTACGTCAAGCTGCTTCACCGCGGGCAGGAGTACCAGTGGTGGGGTCTGTTCGACGCCGACGTCCACCTGTTCGGGGTCGACGAGGAGGCGACGATCTTCCTGCTGGGCACCGACCGGCTGGGCCGGGACATGCTGTCGCGGATCCTGTACGGGGCGCGCATCTCGCTGTCGATCGGCTTGGTGGGAGTGGCCATCAGCCTGCTTCTGGGGCTGCTGCTCGGCGGCGTGTCCGGGTACTACGGCGGCCTCACCGACACGGTGGTGCAGCGCATCATCGAGTTGCTGCGCTCGTTCCCGACCATTCCGCTGTGGCTGGCGCTGAGCGCTGCGATACCGGAGCTGTGGACGCCGGTGCAGCGGTACTTCGCCATTACCGTGATCCTGTCGGTGATGGGCTGGACCGGACTGGCGCGCGTGGTGCGCGGCAAGCTGCTGGCCCTGCGCGAGGAGGAGTTCGTCACCGCGGCGCTGGTGGCAGGGGAACGCGAGGGGCCGATCATCCGCCGCCACCTGCTGCCGTCGTTCATGAGCCATATCATCGTGTCGATCACCCTGAGCATCCCCGGCATGATCCTGGCGGAGACCGGGCTGAGCTTCCTGGGTCTGGGACTGCGCCCGCCGGAGATAAGCTGGGGCGTGCTGCTCAAGGAGGCGCAGAACATCACCGCGGTGGGGTTGAACCCATGGCTGCTGCTGCCGGCGGTCCCGATCGTGCTGACCGTGCTGGCGTTCAACTTCGTCGGCGACGGCCTGCGCGATGCGGCGGACCCGTACAAGGTCTGAACGGCGGCCAAGGCTTGATCGGAGGGCGCCCACGGGCTACCTTCCCGTGATCGGCTCGTGAGTCCCACGAGACGACATAACCACACACGAGGAGATTCGACGTGTCCTATGTTCGTTTTATCGTAACGGCTGTCCTGCTGACCGCGGCGGCCGCCCTTGGCGTAGCCCAAGCCGGCGTGGGGTATCCGCTGGGCCAGTGGGCGACGGTCGCCGCCTTCGAGCGTGACACCGGCGCCTCGATCACGGAGTACAGCGGAGCCCCGGTCCTGCAGGCCATGGTGGCGGACGGCACGCTGCCCGCCGTCGCCGAGCGCCTGCCGCTGGAGCCGGCGGTGGTAGCCCCCGCGGAAGCGGTGGGCCAGTACGGCGGCACCTGGCGGCGCGTGGCCACGCGGCCCACGGACAACCGCTTGGCCGACCGCATGGGCTACGAGCCCCTGCTGCGCCGCGCCCGCGACGGCACGGCCGTGGTCGCCAACATCGCCCACCGCTGGGAGGCGAGCCCCGACGGGACTCAGTTCACCTTCCACCTGCGCGAGGGAATGAAGTGGTCCGACGGCGCGCCGTTCACGGCGGATGACATCGTCTACCAGTTCGAGAACGTCTACTCGAACGAAGAGGTCACCCCGGTGTTTCCGTCGTGGCTGACGGTCAAGACCGTGCCGCCCACCCTGACCAAGGTCGACGATCAGACCATCATCTTCACGTTCGCCGACACCAACGGCCTGTTCGAGGAGGTGCTGACCTTTCGTGGCGACGGCATCTTCGCCCCCAAGCATTACCTGGAGCAGTTCCACGCCGACTTCGGCGACAAGGACAAGCTCAACGAGGCCGCCCAGGCCGAGGGATTCGAGCTGTGGCACCAGCGGTACGGCCAGTTGGCCAACGTGACGCTGAACCAGGACCTCCCGACCATCCGCCCGTGGAGGCTTGCCACGGAGGCGACCGGCGTGACTCGCCAGATCGCCGAGCGCAACGCCTTCTACTGGAAGGTGGACACGGTCGGCCAGCAGCTCCCGTACATCGACCGCATCGCGATCGACGTGGTGGAGAGCGGCGAGGCCGCCAATTTCAAGGCGATGGCGGGCGAGATCGACATGCAGTCGCGCTACATGAGCTTCGGGAACTTCACGCTGTTCGTCGAGAACGAGGCGGCGGAAGACTACCAGGTGCGGCAGTGGGTCAACCCGATCCCGGACGCGCTGAAGTTCAACCTGACCTACGAGGACGCGGTCCTGCGCGAGCTGTTCAACGAGCGTGACTTCCGCATCGCCATGTCCAAGGCCATCGACCGCCAGGAGATCGGCGACCTGGTCTACCTGGGCGTCGCCACTCCGTGGCAGGCGGTCCCCGTCGAGGCAGATCCGTTCTTCGTGCCGCCCGTGCACACCGACTACGATCCGGACGGCGCGAACAAGCTGCTTGACGGCATCGGCCTGACCGCCCGCGATGGCGACAACATGCGCCTGCGCCCGGACGGCGATGAGTTGAACCTCATCATCTCGTCGTATGGCGCCGAGGAAGCCGGCGGCGGGGCCGACATGCTGGAGCTGATCAAGGACCACTGGGAGGCGGTCGGCATTCGCACGTCGATCTCGATCGAGGACCGCAGCCTGTGGTCGCAGCGCCGGGCATCCGGCGAGTTCATGGTGAACGCCTACCTCACCGTCGGCATTCACTGGTCGATCGACCCCAACTGGTACGTGCCCGTGAGCGGCTCGCAGCACGGTTGGGCGCCCGAGTCCGCGCGCTGGTACGCCACCAACGGCGAGGCCGGCGAGGAGCCGACGCCCGAGATCAAGCAGCTTCAGGAGTGGTACGGGCAGATGCAGACCACCGCCGATCCGGATGAGCGCGTTGCCATCGGCAAGCAGATCATCCAGTCGCACGTCGACAACGTGTGGATGATCGGCACGGTCCGCTACCCGGCGGTCGCGATCGTCAAGAACAACTTCCGCAACGTGCCGGAGACGGTCATCCAGAGCTGGCGCCTGAAGAGCCCCGGCTACACCAACGTGGAGCAGTACTGGCTCGAAGGCTAGCCGGTACGCATGACGGTTCCCGCACGGGAACCCGAACAGGAGAGGGCGGTACGACGATTGCCGCCCTCTCTTTCATTGCAGTGGCATCGGCGTCAGTCGGCCGTTGCCAGCCACTCGGGGCGCAACGGCACGCCGACGACCTCGACACCGCTCTCCGCCGGCAGCTTCCTGGCGAGCATCCGGCTGCCGATGCGTGCGAGCTCCGCCGCCTGCTCATCGGAGAGCGGCGGGCGACTGGCAACGCCCACGTCGGCTTCGAGCTCCGCCACGTTGCGCGGACCCGGGATCACGCAGGTCACCCGCGGGTCGTGCAGCAGGTACAGCAGCGCCAGCTCGTACAGGGCCAGCCCGGTGTCGCGCATCGTCCGCTCCAGGACCCCGACCGCCTCGTCGAGCGGCAGCGTGCCCAGGTAGGTCGCTGCGCGGTAGGTCTCCAGGCTCACCAGGCGGCCGCCGCCGATCGGGTTGGCGATGACGGTGGCGACGCCCCGTTCCTCGGCGAGCGGCAGCAGGGTGAGCGGCGCCACGTGGCTGGTGATGTTGTAGTGGCTGGCGATCTCCACCACATCGAGCGGGAAGCGGCGCACGGCGTCCGCCAGGAGCACGGAATTGTGGTTGGTGGCGCCGGCGTACCGGCACCGTCCCTGCTCCTTGAGCTCCAGCAGCGCCTCGAATGCCATCCCAGGCCCATACAGGGCGCGCCACTCCGCCGTCTGGCGGCGGATGTCGCGTGGCGAGGCGAAGCCGTGGACCTGCAGCGCGAACACCTCGTCGCGGCGCAACGCGCGCAGCGTCCGGTCGAACACCCGCAGCACCGAGTCGCGGCGGTAGTCCCCGAAGTGCTCGCCGGGCGGTCCGGACAGCTTGGCGCCGATCAGCACCTCGCCGGCGCCCAGGTGGCCGAAGGCCAGGCCGAGCAGCTCGTCGCACTCGCCGTCGCCGTACATCGGCGCGGTGTCGAAGAAGCGCACCCCCAGCTCGTAGGCGCGCTGCAGGGTGGCGAGCGCGGTATCGCGGTCCACTCCCCGGTCGGCGGTCAGGTTGTAGCAGCCCAGGCCGACCTCCGGGATCTGCACGTCGGCTCGCCCGAAGCGGCGCATGCGGATCATCGGCTCTGGATCAGCGTGGGGCGACCCAGCGGACCGCGTTGGCGAGCAGGCGGCGCACGGCCGGCGCCGCGTACACCGGGCAGTCCTCGTGGCCGGGCTGCAGGTACACCACTCGCCCGGCGCCCACCTCGCGGGCCCAACCGAACGGCGAGCTGTGCTCATTCCAGCGGCCGCGCAGCAGGTGAGTCACGTCGGACGCGATCTCGAGCGGCTCGAAGTAGATCTCGTCCCGGATCGTGAAGTCGCCGACCGCATCCGTGACCGGATGGTCGCGCAGCACCTCGACGTCGATCGGTACTCCCTCCCGCACCCGGCCGATGCCGGAGACGGCGCCCGTCAGCCCGGTAATCTGCGGGTAGGCGCCGTGGTTCCAGACGCTGTGCAGCGCCACCAGCCCGAGGCGGCCGGCGCGGACCAGCTCGCCCACCGCCGCGTCCCACGCGGGCGGCGGGCCGCCGTGCGCCCAGGCGACGAACACCTGGTAGCGGTCCAGGCGGTTCAGCTCCCCGGTCTCGCCGGCGTGCGGGAACGCCGCCTCCAGGCGGGCGCCACCGGGATTGAGACCGAGCTGGTGGCCGTCGACGTACGTGAACCGCTTCGCATCGCCGGTCCACGTCGCCAGCGCTTCCAGCTCCGACTCGCGATCGACGCCGAAGCCGTGCACGCCGGTTGCCCGCACGCCGGGAAGCTCGTTCAGAGCCGTCGCGAGGTAGGGGCCGATGCCGTCCGGATAGAGGCGACAGTGCTCCAGCCACTGCTCGTGACTCCGAAATCCCGCCCGTCCCGACCACGTGAGCGCCCGGATCGTGCCCATCGCCCGGCCAGCGTAGCACGCTCGGTCGCATCCGCCCTGCGGGTCCTGATCGTTAAGCTCGCCGTGGGCTGCCGGCGGGTTGCCCGCGAATCCGGCGGAGTGCGCCGGCTTGTTCCAACCTTGATGGCTGATAGAGTCGTCCTATGACCGAGTTGCTCGAAAGGGCGATCGCCAAGCTCCAAGGCCTTCCCAGCGACCTTCAGGACGAGGTTGCGGAAGTGCTCCTGAACGTGATCGAAGAACGCATGGACCTGCAACTCGCCCCGGAACAGGCTCAGGAGGTCGCCCGCCGGCTCGAGACTCCCGCGGGATACGCCACACACAAAGAGGTAGCTGCTTTCTTTGGGCGCAAGGCCATGGGATGACGCTGCGGACTCACCCGGACACGTACGTTACCTTCGTCGATCTGAGCGCCGTGGACGACTGCCTGCTCGCCGAGCAGGTGGTCGGACGGGCGGAGAAGCATCCAGCCAATCCGGTGCTGATTCCGGGCGACGCTGAAGCGTGGGACTCCGACCGCGCGTCCAACTGGGCGGCGAGCATCGCCTGGGACCCCGTGCAGCGACAGTTCACCGCCTGGTACTACGGGACCGACCGCGGCTCGACCGTATCGTTCGAGGCGGAGCGTCACTCCTCGATCGGCTACGCGGTCAGCGACGACGGGGTGGTCTGGGAGAAGCCGCGGCTCGGCCTGTACGACTACCGCGGATCGAAGGACAACAACATCTGCTTCCGGCCCGACGGGGCCGACGCCAGCCACTTCTGCGTCCTGATCGACCCCGACGCCCCGGACGACCGCCGCTACCAGGCGCTGACCTGGATGCCGGTCGCGGACGGCGGCGGCGAAGCGGCCGGCAACGTGTTCGAGGGCGCGACCCGGAGGATGCGCTACGTCCCGCACTACTCCCGCGACGGCATCCACTGGCAGCGATCCGGCGACGGCGTGGACTGGCCGGACGGCGACACCGGACACCTGTTCATCGACCCGAACGCTCCGGCCGACGGCCGCATCAAGGCATACGGCCAGCACTCGGTCGGTGCAGGGCCGGACATCGAGCACCTGGTCAAGCAGGCGCACCTGCCGATCGATCCGCAGGAGGGCGCGGAGCACGAGATCCACTTCGTCCACGTGCTGCCGCAGGCGGGCAGCTACGTGATGCTCTACGACTTCAACCGCTACCGGCCCTTCCACGGCCACCTGGGCTACACGCACCAGGGCAGCCTGAACATGACCCGCCAGGAGCGGATCAAGGCGAGGGTGGCGCTGCGCCGGGGCGACCTGCCCGACGAGCCGGTAGCGGACGCGTACGGCATCTACACCGGCGACATCCGCCTGGCGGTGAGCGTCTCCGCCCTCGGGCCGTTTCAGCGCGTGCAGCCGCGCGTGCCGGTCGTCGCCCGCGGCGACCGCGGCGAGTGGGACTCCGGCTTCCTGGTGCTGGGCGGCGGCAGCGCCATCGAGCACCAGGATCGGATCCTGCTGTTCTACACGGGCCTCAACGAGAGCTCCGCCGCGACCTTCACCGGACCGGCGTCCGGCCGCGTGTGCACGGGACTGGCCACGCTGCGCAAGGATGGCTTCGCCAGCCTGCGGGCAGCCGATCCCGTCGCCCCGGGCGAGGTGACCACGCAGCCGATCGAGGTCGTCGACGGCGGCGTGGTGCGCCTCACGGTCAACCTGGATCACGCCATTCCGTGGCGCGACTGGATCGAGGTGGAGGTGCTCGACGCCCGGACCCTGAAGCCGATCCCGGGCTACGGCGCCGCCGATGCGCGTCCGCTGATGGCCGACTCGATCGCGGCGCCGGTGGCGTGGCGGGGGCAACGGACCCTCGCCGGCGTGGGCGCCGGTCCGATACGCCTGCGCTTCCACCTCTACGGCCGGGCGCAGTTGTACTCGTTCACGTTCGCACCATAGGAGGGCGTGCGGCTGCCACGTTTCGACTTCACCGCCATCCCGAGCCCGATTATTCTGCGCGGCAACCCGCGGCAGGCGCATCGCGACCCGTGCGGGCACTATCACGACGGCGTGTTCCGGGTGTGGCACAGCAGCATCCGCGGAGCGGCCGACTCGAGCTGGAGCGCGGCCACGGCGGTCACCGAGAGCCGCGACCTGATCACTTGGAGCGAGCCGCGCGACGTGACCCCGCGCGACCGGGCGCTCAACTACTCCAGCCCCGGGAACGTGATCCGCTACCGCGACCGCTGGCTGATGTGCTTGCAGACCTACCCAAGCCGCGACGGCAGGCCGGCCGACCACACGGCGCGCATATTCACCATGCACAGTCGCGATCTTGCCGCCTGGTCGGAGCCGGAGCTGCTGCGGGTCAAGGGTCTGGGGGTGGCTCGGGAGGAGATGGGGCGGATGATCGACCCCTACCTGATCGAGGACCAGGCGGAACCGGGCACGTGGTGGTGCTTCTACAAGCAGAACGGCGCCAGCCGCTCGTGGTCGCGCGACCTGCGGCACTGGACCTATGCCGGCCGCCTCGATGCCGGAGAGAACGCGTGCCTGTTGGCCGAGAAGGGTGAGTACACGCTGTTCCACTCACCCGCCAACGGCATCGGCGTCAAGCGCTCGCGCGACCTGGAGCGGTGGACGGACCACGGCGTGCTCACCCTGGGGCAGCACGAGTGGCCGTGGGCCCAGGGGCGCATCACCGCCGGCCACGTGCTGGACCTGCGCGCCGAGCCGGGGATCGGGCGCTACCTGATGTTTTTCCACGGCAGCAGTCCCGCGGGCTGCGCACTGCGGGAGGTACACGGGCATGCCTCGCTCGGCCTCGCCTGGAGCGACGACCTGGTGCACTGGGACTGGCCGCGTGGGAGCGGTGGTGCCTGAACCACCCGCGGCGGCGCGACGGGATCGAGGTGAGGTTGCAAGCCGTCCACCCTACGCCCGCAGTTCGCCGCCGTAGAGGAATTCCGTCAGCGACCCGTGCCGTACGCCAGCCAAGTCGGACGGCTGGTGCCGGTCGAGCGACAGCAGCACGCGCGGGTAGGCGTCATCCAGTGACGAGAATGCGGTCAACTCCCGTTCGATGGTCGCCTGCGACTCGAGCAGGTAGGCGACCTGGACGTAGACGATGCCGCGCCGGTCCTGGGCGACGAAGTCGATTTCCCTGCCGCCGGCCGATCCCACCGTCACGTCGTAGCCGCGGCGCCGGAGCTCCAGGTACACGAGGTTCTCCAGCAGGCCGCCGATGTCGGTGTCCCGGTACCCGATGGTGCCGGTCCGGAGTCCCACGTCGCCCAGGTAGTACTTCTGGTTTACCTCCAGGCGCCTCTTCCCCTTGAGATCGAAGCGAGGGACGGCGCTGACGAGAAACGCTTCTTCCAGGTGGGCAAGGTAACTGAGCACGGTGTCGACCGAGGTCGACCGCCGCTGGCTCTTCAGGAAGTCGGCGATGCGCTTGGCCGACACCAGGCTGCCGACGTTGTCCATCGCGAACCGCGTCACCGCCTCGAACAGCGAGACGTTGCGGATCCGGTGCCGGCGGATGATGTCCTTGACGGCGATGGTGTTGAAGATGTCCTGCAGCATCTGGGTCAGGACCAGATCGCTGAGATCGGTGTGCATGAGCCCTGGCAGTCCTCCGTAGCGGAGGTAGCGTTGCAGCAGCGCATCGGTGTCCAGGTCGTCGCCGCGCAGACGATGCAGCTCGCCCAGCTCGGCGAGCGTGAGCGGAAATACCTGCAGGGTTACGTAGCGGCCTGCGATGCGCGTGGCAAGCTCGCCGGCGAGCAGCGACGCGTTGGATCCCGAGATGATCACCTTGGTGTGGTCACGGCTGTTCAGCGCCGCGGCCGCCCGTTCCCAGCCGTCGATCTGCTGGACTTCGTCGACGATCACCGCGCAGGGTTCGCTGGTACGGGCTCTGCTGTCTACGTAATCGACCAGGCTCCGCGCCGTGCGGATGTCATCGAATTCCAATGACTCCTTGTCCACGTAGACGACCTGGCGCTCCGGGCGGAGGGTGTTCGCGAACTGGCTCAGCAGCACGCTCTTCCCGACGCGTCGCAGCCCCACGACGGCGATGATCGCCGGCGCGGTGAGGAACTGTTGCAGGCGGTCTAGGTAGAAGGTCCTGGCGATCTCCACAGATTTCGAGTGTACTCGAAATCTTCATGACTTGCGAGAGAACTTCGATCATAGTCGAAACAATCTGTCTCAGATCAGCCGAGGTCGGTGCCGGGACGGCGGGCCCTCCGGATCGCTCGGAAGGCCTTCATCTGTTCGGTGATGGCCACCTCGGTCGGCAGGCGCTCGACGCTGGAGGCGCCGTAGAAGCCGTCCACCCCCTCGGTGCGCTGCAGCACGTACTCCGCGTCCTCCGGCATCGCGATCGGGCCGCCGTGGCAGAGCACGATGACGTCGTCCCGGGCCGCCCGCGCGGCGTCGGCGATCGCCTGGATTCGGGCCGGGCACTCGGGGAGCTCCAGCGCCGTCTCTGCGCCGATCGACCCCTTCGTGGTCAGGCCCATGTGGGCCACCACCACGTCGGCCCCCGCCTTCGCCATGGCGGTCCCCTCTTCGGCGTCGAAGGCGTAGGGCGAGGTAAACAGGTCCAGCTTGCGCGCCAAGCGGATCATGTCCACCTCCAGCGCATAGCCCATGCCGGTCTCCTCCAGGTTGGCGCGGAACAGGCCGTCGATCAGGCCGACGGTCGGGAAGTTCTGCACGCCGGAGAAGCCGGCGTCTCGGACCTGGCGCAGGAAGCGGTCCATGAGGCGTGTCGGGTCGGTGCCGCAGACGCCCGCCAGCACCGGCGTATCGGGCACCACCGGCAGCACGTCACCGGCCATCTCCATCACGATCGCGTTGGCGTCGCCGTACGGCATGCAGCCGGCCAGTGACCCGCGCCCGTTCATGCGGAAGCGTCCGGAGTTGTAGATCACCAGCAGGTCGACGCCGCCGGCCTCCTGGCACTTGGCGCTGATGCCGTTGCCGGCGCCGCCGCCGATGATCGGTTGGCCGGCGGCGATGCGGCCGCGCAGCCGCTCGAGAATCTGCTGCCTGGTGTATGCCATGCTATCCCCGCCCGCGGGCGACCAGGTCGAGCATCATCGCCACCGCCCGGTCGGCGAAGGCGGGATCGTTGATGTTGCAGTCCAGCTCTTCGATGGCGATCTCGTCCCGCAGGTCCGCCCTGACCGCCTGCAGGAAGGCGGCGTCGGCCGCGCGGTCGCAGAACTGCTGCCCGTCGCCGTCCAGGATGGAGACGCCGCGCAGCGGCACCAGGAAGGCGACCGGACCCGTGGCGGCGTTGGCCTTGCGCGCGAACGCCTCGCCCATCCGCCGGTTCTCCGCTTCGTCGGTGCGCATCAGCGTCACCGACGGGTTCCACTCGTAGAAGGTGCGGCCCGCCTGCCGGTAGCGCTCCGGGACGGTGTCCATGGCGCCGAAGTTGGCCATGTCCACGCAGCCCGGGACGATCAGGTGGGGGATCCCCATCTGTCCCGGCGCGTCCAGCCGCTCGGGGCCGGCGTCGAACACGCCGCCGCAGACGGTGTCCGCCCACTCGGTGGTGGTGATGTCCAGCACGGCGTCGACCAGCCCGTCGCGCACCAGGCTCTCCATCGTGCGACCGCCGGTGCCGGTAGCGTGGAAGACCAGCACCTCATAGCCCTGCGCCGTGAGCCGCTCCCGGCAGGCGTCCACGCACTCGGTGGTGTTGCCGAACATCGACGCGGCGATGACCGGCCGGTCCGCCGCGTCAGCGGGCGCCGACGCCTCCGCCATCGCGCACACCGCGGCGGCGGCCCGTGTCAGCACGATCCGGGAGATGCGGTTGATGCCGGCCACGTCGACGATCGAGGGGATCATCGTGATCCCGCGGGTTCCGACGTAGGGGCCGACGTCGCCGGCGGCGGCGGTGGAGACGCACACCGTTGGCACTGACAGTGGCAGCGCCCGCATGGCCGCCGTGACGACCGTGGTGCCGCCGGTGCCGCCCATGCCGAGCACGGCGTCGATGCGGCCGCGCTCGTGGAGCCCCGCCACGACGGCCGGCGCGCCGACGGTCATCACCCGCATCGCCTCGCCGCGGTCGCGCCGCTCGCGCAGCAGTTCGAGCTCGGTGCCGCCGGCGCGGGCGACCTCGCCTGCCTCCACGTCGACGCCGAACAGGTCGGTGGAGCCGAGCACGCCGGTGTTGACGGCGAGCACGTCGTGGCCGCGCTCCCGGATGCGGCCGCGGACAAAGGCGTACTCCGCCCCCTTGGTGTCGAACGCTCCGATCAGGCAGATCGTCATCGTCGTTCTCCTTGTGCCGCCACGATACCCTGACGGCGCCCAAGCGCCGCCTGCACGCGGCCGCGGATTGCGAGCCGCGCCAGCAAGGCGATCGCTCCGCCGCCAGCGTATATCAGCACCGCCAGCCACACCTCATCGGCGGCGACGAGCACCGCGGGCACCGACAGCAGCCGCACCAGCACGATCAGCAGGCCGACGCCGCCCTGGATGGCGGTGGTCAGCAGAAAGCGCGACAGCAGCACCTGGTAGCCTGACCCGGGCGACAGCCACGAGAACGGCGTCGAGCCGGTTTGCGCCTCCCACCAGCGCCGGTGCAGGGCATATCCGGCGTAGGCGCGGCCGATCACGAGCAGCGACGCCAGCCAGCCCACGCCCAGGGTCACGGGCAGCAGCAGGCCCCAGAACAGGCGCTGCCGGTAGGCGGTCTGGAGGGTCAACAGCGTGAACCGGCCGACCAGGTCGCGGGCGTCGATCAGGTAGTCGATGCCCTGCAGCAGCAGGTTGCAGTTGATCGCGACGGAGACGACTCCCAGGGCGAACGCCGTGACCTGCACCGCCGAATTGCGCAGGCGCCGCCGCTGGTAGGCTTCGGCAAGGGCGCGGGCCCGGCGCGCGCGGGCGGTGCGAGGATCGCCGTACATGGATCGGGCCGCAGTCATGGTACATTGGCGCCGGGTTGTCGGGTTTGCCCCTAACCCTGAGCGGTCCCGGTGCGCTCGCGCCGCGCCTCCATGATCGCCTGCTCGACGACTGCGCACGTCAGACCTTCGGTACCAGCCTCGCGGGCGTGTGACCGAATCTCCCGCACGGCCCTGCGCGCCCGTGCGAACACCAGTTCCTGGATGTCCTCCAGCAACGAGGCGTCGCTCGTCGGGATCATGATGCTGCGCGGCAGGCCGTCCTTGGTAATCACGACGGCGCCTTCCCGATCGAGGTCCTCCCAGACCTTGCCCGGTTCTGCCGCAAGGGTCCGTGACTCGATCATTCGCATGCGCACTACAGTTACGACGAATCGCTGAGCGTCAAGGGGAGCGGGCCGATCGGCGCACGGAGAGCGCGGCGACGCTCAACGCCGGCAACTCGCAGTCGAGCACCGGTCCCGCACCGGCGACCGGCAGCATCACGGTCCTGACCCGTTCCGGCTCGTCGAAGGAGTTCATCGCGTCCGCGCTGCCGGCGTGCCGGGTGTCGACCACCTGCCAGGCGTCCGCCGGGCCGGGATCGGGCGCCACCGCGGACACGTCGATCGTGCAGCGTCGATCCTGGTCGCTGTCGTTCACGACGTGGATGATCAGGTCTTCGCCGTCTTCCGTCAGGGCAGCGCTCACGTCCGGCGCCGTTGCCGATGTCCGGCAGGCGAGCGGCAGGCGCCCGCCCAGCGTGGCATAGAGTTGCTGGACGTAGTAGACGGGCCGGCAGTACAGGCGGCTCGCGTCGGTCTCGATCGCGCCGCCGCAGAAGCTGTCGGCCAGGTTCGACCGGCAGGCGATCTCGACCAGCGCCGCGTTGCGATGCAGCAGGTGGTGGAAGCGGGCGCAGGCCAGCGCGTTGCCGAGCGTCATCAGCTCGCCGCGGCCCGGCCCCCAGTCGGGGTTGGAGGCATTCCACTCCGTGATCGCGACCTTCAGGCCGGGGTCCGGGCGCTGCGGCGCATGGTGGGCGATGAGCGTCTCCAGCTCGCGCAGCTCGGCGGCGCAGCGCTGCAGGTCGGCGCCGTGGTAGAGGTGCGGGCAGGTGTGGCTGAGGTGCGCGCCGGCGCCGGCCAGCACGCCCGCGGTCGGGTTGGAGGAGAGCAGCCGGATGCCCGGGTCGGCGGCGAGCATGGCGCGGCAGAACGCCGGCAGGCCGCGCTCGTACGCCTCGCCGCGGACCTCGTTGCCGATCTGCCAGTAGCGAACGCCGTGTGGCGCAGGCCTGCCCAGCGCGGCGCGGCGCGCTCCCCAGCCTGCGTCCGCGTCACCGTTGCAGTACTCGACCAGATCGGCTGCGTCGTCCGGCCGCCGGTCGCTGAAGCGGACGCACATCAGCGGCTCCGCGCCGATCGCCCGGCACAGGTCCAGGAACTCGTCCACGCCGACGTTGCCCGGCTGCGTGCTGCCGCCGGCGTCGCGAAACGGGGCGCGCCGTTCGGGCGGCACGGTGCCGTCCTTCCACTCGAAGTGCTTGCGGATGGTCGTGCCACCGAACCTCAGCATGCCGGGGCGCAGAGCGCGCAGCGCGGCGACCACGTCGGGCCGCCAGCCGTCGACGGTGTCAGCGCCGGTGAGGCTTGCGGCGTCCAGCCACAGCGTCCCGGGGCCGCGGGTGACGATCTCCAGCGTCGCGTCGGAGGCGTCGTCCTCGGCGCGGAGCTCGGCCGCAAGTCGCGACCAGTCGCCGCCCACCGCGTCGAAGCCCCGGGCGGCCAGCACGCGGCCGGCGGCGGTCAGGCGGACGGTGAGGCCGGCGATCAGGCCGCGGCAGCGGGCGGACACGGCGATGCGGTAGCGCGCGCCGGCGCGCACGGCGATCCCCGGCTGCGCGACTCCCACCGCCGCTGAGCCGTCGCCTCGGATGGTGATCCTGGCGCAGCGCGAGCCGGCGTAAGGGGCCGCGTCGTCCAGGTCGAACACGCCGCGGTGCACGGCCCCGGTCAGGCGCCAGCGCCTGGGCTGCCGGTCGGCGTCCGGCAGGAAGTGGGCGGCGCACGGCACGATGCCCTCGAAGCCGGGGTCGTCGAGCTTCTCCCCGTACAGCGACGGCACCAACTCGCACAGGTACTCGAAGAGCTGCCCGTAGTGGAACGGGCCGATCCGCCCCGGCAGGCGGTCGGCGGTGACCGTGACCCGGCAGTCCGGCGTCATCGGCGGCTACGGCGCGAGCGTGAGCTCCACCACCTCATGCAGCACCACCTCCGGAACGACGACGGTCCCGTCCGTGACGGCCAGTTCGCGGCCGGAGAGCGGGAGCCGCGCGCGGGCGATCCGGCCCTCGTGCAGCGTGATGGAGACGTCCCGGAACACGGTCGGCGGGTCCAGCGCGCCCCAGGTCTGCACGTCAGGGTGCTGGCGGTCCCACGGGAGCAGCGGCAGCATCCGCTCGTACAGGTGCACTTCGATGCGCGAGCCGTCGCCGCCGTCACCGGGGGCGCGGGTGCGCGCGGCTGCCAGCAGGCGCGGCGGCGCGTCGATCGTCAGGGCCAGGCCGGCTCGCCGGACCAGGTCGGCGAACAGCGCGGCGAGCCGCGGCACCGGGTGGCCGCAGAAGGCGGCGCCCACGTCGCCGGAGACGTAGATGGCGAGCCCGCGGCCGTGCCGGTGCACGGTGATGGCCGCGTGCCCGGAGTCGAGCCGATCCGTGTTGGACTCGTCCACGGCAGTGCCGAGCGGGTGCAGCACGAGCGAGCGGTACACGGACAGCGTCGCCAGCGTCTCGGTGTCGGCGCCGGGTGGTGCCAGCTCCGTGTGCTGGCCGGCGAAGGCGATCCAGGCGCCGTGCCGGGTCAGGGGGTCGTGCAGCACGTAGATGGTGCCGCCGTCGCCGCCCGCGTCGTAGGTGCCGCGGTAGCGCAGGCCGAAGGCCTCGCCCAGGCCGAAATCGTCCCTGCGGTCGCCCCACTCGTCGGCCAGCGAGGTCTGGTAGGTGGCCACCAGCGTGCCGCCGTCCGCCACCCACGCGCCGATCGCCGCGCACTCGGCGTCCGTCAGGCAGACGGAGTCGGGCAGCACCAGCACGCGGTAGCCGGCCAGGCCCTCGGGGGTCATCCCGTCGTCGAACAGCACGTCGAACGGGATGTGGCTGCGCTCCAGCATCTCGGCCACGCCCGCCCACTGCTTCCAGTAGCGGTCGGAGCCCTCGCACTCCTGCGCCAGCTCGCGCAGCGCCGGCGCGACGACCGGCCCCTGCGCGAGCGCCGCGAACTCCGGGTCGGCGTCCAGCGCCTGCCGGAACCGCTCGACCAGGTCGCGGCCGACCGGCGGGTGCGCGGCGTAGTGGAAGTCGCGGGTCCGCTGCGACAGGTGCAGCGCGCACTGCCTCAGGCTGTCGCCACCCACGAAGGCGCGGCGGCGGGCGAGCTCGGCGAACACGAAGCGCTGCTGCTCGGGGTGGTGGTAGTCGACCGGGCTCTGGACGTGCACGCCGTTGGCCAGCGCGCCCAGCGTCACCCGCGCCATGTAGGTGGGCTCCTGGTAGGGTGCCCAGCCCACCGGGCCGATCGGCTGCGGCGCGTGGCCCCAGATCTCGCAGTCGCCGCGGGCGCGGGCCACCTTGGCGGTCAGGTGCGGGCCGAGCAGCGGGTACTCGGTCTCGATGAAGAACTGCGCGCCGCCCCTGATCGGCGCCAGCTCGTTGGCGGAGGTCCAGGGGATGCGCGGTCGCGGGTAGCTGTTGAACCGTACGGTCCCGACTTCGCGGATCGCGCGCACGCTCGACGCGATCCGGTTCTGGAACTCGCGCAGGTTGCGGTAGCGCCAGCGCACCCAGCGCTTGAAGTCCACCCTGGCGAAGTCGACCCGCTCCGGCAGCTCCGCGCCGGCCTCCGCGCGGAACCGCTCCGCGCACCAGCGGCACGTGCAGCCGGCCGGAAAGGGCGAGGCGCCGCGCGAGCCGTAGTTGGTGTCGTCGAACCACACGCCGTCGATGTCGAAGCGGCTGACGTAGTCCTCCAGGTAGTCGATCAGGAAGTCCCCGAACGGCGAGTTGTGGCACAGGAACGAGGTATTGGGCCGGATGGCGCGGCCGTCGGGCAGGTCGCGGATGCGCCACTCCGGGTGCAGCATGCCGACCGCCTCCCAGAGGTTCATGTTGAAGGTGCAGATCGCCAGGATGCCGTGCGCGTGCGCGCGGCGCAGGAACCGCTCGGCCAGGTCGTCCGGCGCGGTGTCGAAGGTCAGCGCCGAATGGAGAGTTCCGGCGTACCAGGTATGCAGGCGGTCGGAGGTGCGCGCGCCGATGCCGCCGGGCTGCGTGTACCACACCTCCATGCCCAGGTCGGCGACCCAGTCGACGAAGTCCTCGATCTCCATGCCGGCGAACGTGCTCCAGTCGCCGGAGCCCAGGGTGCGCAGGATCACCAGGTGGAACTCCGCCCGGTTGACGCGCAGGTCCAGCGGCATGCCCGGCAGGTCCGGGTTGGCCGGCACCGGGATGTTCGCGCGGGGTGCGCGTGGTTGATCGGCCATCGTCGCCTGCGCAGCCGTCAGGCGAACCGGTACCGGTGCACCGCCTCGTCCAGCACCTCGACCCCGAGGCCGGGGGCGTCGCGCACGGCCAGCATGCCGTCGTGCTGGACCCACGGGTCGGCGACCAGTTCGTGCTGCATCGGCGATTCGTGCGGCTTGAAGTCCATGGCCGCGCCGCGGTCGGAGATCGCCATGAGGTGCACGCTGGCGGCCGTGTTCAGGGCGCTGCTCCAGGTGTGCATGCTGTAGTGCAGGTATTCGGCCTCGACCATCCGGATCACCTCCCGGCAGCCGGTGATCCCCTGGCAGCGGCCGGGGTCCATCTGCACCACGTCGACCCCGCCGGAGCGGATCAGGCGCCCGTAGCTCTCGCGGTCCCACTCGTCCTCGCCGGTGCCGACCGGCGTCTGCACCGCCGCCCGCAGGCGGGCGTGGCCGGCCAGGTCGGAGGGCAGGAGCGGTTGCTCGATCCACTTCAGCCGGTACGGCTCCAGGTCGCGGAAGCGGCCGATCGCGGTCGGCACGTCCCACAGGCCGCGGGCGCCGGGCGTGTCGACCACCAGCTCCAGCTCGTCGCCGATGATCGCGCGGATGCGCTCCACCAGCGCCAGGTCGGCGGCGCGGTCCTGGCCGAACACGGCCTCCGGGCGCATGCCCCAGCCGCCCTTGACGATGCGGTAGCCCTGGTCGCGCATCCAGCGGAACTCGTCGTCCGTCCAGGCCGTGTCCTCCATGTCGAAGATGATGGAGGCCATGGCCGGCACCTCGTCGTGGAGCCGGCCGCCGAGCAGCCGGCTCACCGGCAGGCCCAGTGCCTTGCCCTTGAGGTCCCAGAGCGCCATGTCGACGGCGCTCAGGCCGAACGCGGCGATACCCTCCGGCCCGTACCACCAGGTGCGGTCCGTCATCGTGCGCCAGTGCGCCTCGACGTCCAGCGGGTCGGCGCCGACAAGCAGCGGCGCGTAGCCGCGCTCGATGATCGTGGCGGTGGCCAGCGCCGCCTCCGGAAACTGCGAGATGCACTCGCCCCAGCCGGCGGTGCCGTCGTCGGCGGTCACCTTGGCCAGCGTGATGTAGCGCTGAATCCCCTTGTAGTGGGGCTCCGGGTATTCGAGGGGAAAGGCCTCGATCGATGCGATCTTCACCGGCTTCCTCCTTGGTCGTCGTAGAGCGAGGCGATGGTGACCGGCTGCCCGCCGCTGCCGGCCGAGCGGTAGGCGGCGTCGAGCAGCTCCACCGAGCGCCAGCCCCAGGTGCCGGGCGAGCGGTTGCGGTCGCGCCCCAGGATCACGTCGACCAGGTTGGCCGACGGCAGGTGGGCGGGGTAGGAGGCGCCGGCGCCGGGGCAGTCGGAGCCGGGCTGGCCGGCGTAGGTGGACGGATCGCACGCCAGCGCCTCGACCCTGCCTGTTCCAGAGGGCCCGTCGGCGTGGTAGATCGTCCCCGTGCCCTCGATGTAGTCCAGGTCGATCCACCCCTCGCTGCCGTAGAGCTGCAGGTCCAGCTTGCCTGCCGCGTGGGTGACGCCGCCGGTCGAGCCGACGGTGGCCAGGCAGCCGTCCTCCATGCGCACGGAGATGGCGTCAGCCACGTCCACAGCGACGTCCAAGTGGTTCATCATCGCGGTTACCTGCGCCGCGCGGGAGCCGGTGAGGAAGAACATCAGCGCTGCCGAGTGGGTGATCTGCAGGTGGCCCTGGCCGCCGCCGGAACGCTCCGGGTCCGAGTACACGTCGCCGGGGCCGACCACGGGGTAGGCGGCGGCCATCTCCGGGTCGTCGGCGCGGTCGTCGCCGCGGTACAGGTAGAGCGGCTCCGAGCTGAAGGTGTTGGACACGTAGTGGATGGGGCCGAGGGTGCCTGCGGCCACCACGTCGCGGGCGCGCAGGCTCATGTCGATGAACTGCCAGGGGTAGCTCATGATGATCTGGCGGCCGCGTTCCTCGGCCAGCCGAACCAGCTCGCGGGCGTGGGTCGCCCGCAGCACCATCGGCTTCTCCAGCAGCAGGTGCAGGCCGCGCTCCAGCACGGCGCGCGCGACCTCGTAGTGAGCGGCGTGCCAGACCGCGACGACCACGCCGTCCAGTTCGTGTCGGTCAAGCAGCTCGCGGTAGTCGGTGTAGGTGGTGCCGATGCCGTAGTAGTCCGCCGCCTTGCGCAGCACCTGGGGCCGCAGGTCGGCGATCGCCACCAAGTCGGCGTCCGGGTTGCCGACCAGCGCCGGCAGATGGGCGGCCGTCGACCACCAGCCGGTGCCGATCACCCCGATTCGCGCCTTCACAGATCGCGATGGTACCGTATCCTGCTGCACGACCGCGATGCATGGACTCGGGAGGCCGGAGGTCAGATGCCTGACGTGATCAGCCTGGGCGAGGCGTTGTTCGACCTGTTCGCCGGCCCGGCAGGGACCACCTTGGGGAAGGCGCGGACCTTCATGCCGGCGCCGGGCGGGGCGCCGGCCAACGTCGCCGTCGGCTTGGCGCGGCTCGGGATCGACACCGGCTTTGTGGGCAGAGTAGGCGACGATTCGTTCGGCGAGCGGCTGCTGGAGTTGCTGCGCGGGGAGGGGGTGGACACCACACACTGCGTGCCGGTCGCGGGCGGCCAGACGACGATCGCGCTGGTGGCGACCTCCAGCCCGGTGGACCAGGACTTCGTGCTGTTCCGCGGAGCTGACACGCTGCTGCGCCCGGAGCACCTGGACCGCGACTATCTGGCCGGCGCGCGGGTGTTCACCTACGGGTCCGTGACGCTGAGCGCCGACGCGCGCGACGCGGCCCTGCAGGCCGCGCGCTGGGCGCGGGAGGACGGCGTGCTGGTGGCCTTCGACGCCAACTACCGGCCGGGAGTCTGGCCGGGAGCGGAGGCCGCCCGCGACGCCATCGTGGAGGCGCTGCGCTGCGCGGACATCGCCAAGCTCAACGAAGTGGAGCTGAAGCTGCTGGCAGGCACCGACGGCCCGCTGGCCGGCTGCCGGCGGATCTTCGACCTGGGTGTCAGGCTGTGCCTGATCACGCGGGGAGCTGACGGCGCCTGGTTCGGCGACGGCCGCGTATCCGGCAGCGTTCCCGGCTTCGACGCCGAAGTGGTCGATACCACCGGATGCGGCGACGCCTTTCTGGCGGCGTTCCTTGCCGGCTTGGTGGCCGAGCCGCATACGCTGGACGAGCTCGACCGGGGCGCGCTCCTGCGGCTGGTGGAGGCTGCCAATGCGGCCGGCGCACGGTGCGCGATGCGCCACGGCGCGATCCCCGGCCTCCCCACCCGCGACGAGATCGACACTCTCCTGGCGGGCGGCCTCTAGATCGGACCGATGCGCGGCTCGCCGTGGTCGACGGCGAACACGGTAGCGTCGAAGCTGCGCAGCAACAGCTCGGTCTTCAGCGCCTGCCGGTCCGGGGCGTCCCAGAGGTTCTCGTGCTCGTCGGGGTCGGCCTGCATGTCATACAGCTCGCCCCGGTCGTGGCCGTGGTAGACGACCAGCTTGTAGCGGTCGTCGCGGTACATGGTCGCGTGCGTGTTGTCCGGCATGTCCACGGCGTCGTAGTACTCGCTGCGCACGAAGTCGCGGTGATAGTCGCTCGGGGCCGCGCCGGTCAGGAGCGGCAGCAGTGAGCGGCCCTGCATCCAGTGCGGCGGCTCCAGCTCGGCGGACTCCAGCAGCGACGGCGCCAGGTCGGTGAGCTCCACCAGCGCCGTCGAGCGCAGCCCGGCCTGCAGCCGGCCCGGCCACGACAGGATCAGCGGCACGCGCACGGCGCTGTCGTAGAAGCGGCAGCCCTTCTGGATCAGGCCGTGGTCGCCGAGCGCCTCGCCGTGGTCGCTCATGAAGATCACCAGCGTGTCGTCGAGCTGGCCGGCCGCTTCGACCGCCGCAAGCATGCGCCCCACCTGGTCGTCGATCTGCTCGATCATCGCGTAGTAGGCGGCCTTCAGCGTCCGCGCATCGCGCGCCTCCAGGAACGCGGGGGCGTCGCTCGGCGGTGCCGGGTCATGCCACACGCCGCCGGGGCCCGGCGTGCGCGGCAGCACGGGACTGGCCATGTCCAGCTCCTCGGGCGGCCGGGCGCGCGACTGGAAGTCGACCGCGGCCAGCCGCTCCTGCTGCGCCAGGTCGCTCTCCCGGTACGCCGGACCGGGCAGCGCCTGCGGGTCGTAGCGGCGCCGGTAGGAGAGCGGCGGATTGAACGGCGGGTGCGGGTCGTAGATGTTCACGCTGGCAAGCCACGGCCCGTCGCGCTGCTCCTCGATGAACCCGATCGTCTCGTTCGCGCACCACGTGGTCTGGTGCAGCTCGGCCGGCACGCCGTTCGGGTCCTTGATCAGCTCGGCAAGGGTGGTGCCGTGGCCTTTCACCCAGTCGGCATAGTCGTGGCCCTCGGGCCAGTCGTCGCGCGGCGCGTGGCTGTAGCGCCAGCAGCGGTAGCCGTCGTCCACCCGCGGCTCCACCTGGCCGTAGGCGCTGGCAAGGTGCAGCTTGCCGACCAGCGCGCAGTCGTAGCCGGCGTCGGCCAGCAGGCGGGTCACCAGGGGGAAGCGATCGGAGAACTGCGGCACGCCGTTGCGGCAGGCGTGCGCGGTGCTGGGGTAGGTGCCGGTGAGGAAGCTGGACCGCGACGGCGTGCACATCGGGCTCTGCGCGTAGGCGCGGGTGAAGGCGACGCCGCCTGCAACGAGACGGTCCAGGGTCGGCGTGCGGACGTGCGGGTTGCCGAGCGCGCCGATCGTGTCGGGGCGCTGCGAGTCGGTGCAGATCCACAGGATGTTGGGCCGGGCAACGGTGCGTGCCATGCCGCACCGTAGCCGCGAATCGCTTTGCAGGGGAACGGCTTCCGGGAGTAAGCTCATCGGATTACCCACGGAGCGATGCTTCGATGGGACTCTTACGGAGGTCGCGTACGCCATGAAACCGACACGTTTTCGCTTCGTCACGCTCATCGGGCTGCTCGCCTTCGCGCCGTTGCTGGCGGGCGCGGCCGGACAGAGTTCCGCCGGCGCTGCCGGCGACGCTCCGATGGAGGTCTCGTTCCTGATGGAGATCCGTTCGGGCGAGGAGTCGACCTGGTTCCTGGACCAGGTCGAGGAGAAGTTCAACGTCCGCATCGTCCCCAACGGCGTTTACCACGGCGACAAGGAGAAGGTGAGCCTGCTGCTCGCCACCGGCGAATGCCCGGACCTGTTCTGCCCCGGCGATCCCTACGACACCTTGGCGCAGGGACTCACCCGCACGATCCCGGTGGAGATGATCCACGAGCACGCACCGCAATACACCAAGCTGCTGGACGACTTCTACCCGGTCGGCTGGCTGCTGGGCCAGAGCCCGGACGACCCTGACGAGTACGTGGCGCTGCACATGATCGGCGAGAACGCCGACACCCTGCTGACCTTCGCCACCTTCCGCAGCGACTGGGCCGAGAACGTCGGCTTCACGGTGCCGAACCTGGATCAGGCGATGCAGGTCGATCCGATCGGCCGCGTGTTCTACCTGGACGAGGACTTCACGCTCGACCAGTTCGATGCGCTGCTGAAGGCGTTCCGCGACCAGGACCCGGACGGCAACGGCAAGAACGACACGATCCCGTGGGGTTCGAGCAACAACATCTTCTGGACCTGGTCGCCGCTGATGGGCGCCTACGGCGTGCACTACGCCCCCAACTGGGCGCGGCCGGCGGGCGGCGGCAACTCGCTGGTCGACGGCGAGCTCTACTTCTGGGCCGTCTCGCCCCGCTACCGGGACTTCCTGCTGCACGCCAACGAGTGGTGGAACGAGGGGTTGCTGGACAGCGAGTTCGCGAGCCTCTCGGTCGGCAAGTACTGGGAGAAGGTCGGCCAGGGCATCATCGGCGCCGGCATGTCCAGTGCCTGGTACGCCGGCGGGCAGAACGAGCGCTTCTGGTCGCGTCCGCCCAACGCCTTCGCCAGCGAGGAAGAAGCCGCCGCGGGCGTCAAGGTCCTGATGGTGCCGCCGCCTATCGGACCGACCGGCATCCAGGGGTCGCCGTCCGGCAAGGACACCGGCAACATCGGCGCCAGCTACATGAACATCGGCGCCAAGGTCTCCGACGAGAAGCTGGCCAAGATCCTGGCGGTGCTGGACTGGGCGCGCTACGGCGACGACCGCGTCTGGGTGCAGGCCGAGTTCGGGCAGCCCGGCGTGCACTTCGACTGGCAGGGCGAGGAGTGGAACTCCGCGGCGATGCTGCGGCCGATGGCCGAGGTCGCCGAGGGCAACTACCAGGTCGGCGGCTGGGGCGAATCCTATCCCGGCGTGCAGACCCGCACCCGCTTCAAGTACCTGCTGCCGTTCCAGCTCGCCAGCTTCCTGGAGAACTACGCGATCGACGGGCGCGGTCGCGAGCTGCAGACCAACTCCTACAAGATGGACTGGCTGGCCGAGACCCGCGTCGGTGAGCTCAACCGCCGCTACGGCGACACGCTGACCACGATCGAGGACGAGTTCCTGTACAAGGCCGTCATGGGCCAGGTCGACATCGAGTCCGAGTGGGACGCCTACGTGAAGAAGTGGCTGGACGCGGGCGGCCGGGAGTGGATGGACGAGATGAAGAAGATGCCGATCCGGGCCGAGTTCCTGAAGGGCAACATCGTCTACTGACCTGACCGATCTGACGGTGTATCAGCCGAGGGGGTGAGCGATTCACCCCCTCGCTCTCTCTGGAGGGTTGGGGGAATGGCGAGCGCGATAGACGAGCGGGCGCTGGCCGAGCGGCAGCGCGGCGAGAAGTGGCGCAAGGCCAGGCGCATGGCGCCGCTCTACGTGTTTCTGCTGTTCCCGATGGCCGCCGTCTTCATCTTCCACTACATCCCGATCTACGGCGTGCAGATCGCCTTCAAGGAGTTCCAGATCGGGCGCGGCATCTGGGCCAGCCCGTGGGCCGGCTTCCTGCAGTTCGAGATGCTGTTCAGCAACCCGTTCTTCGGCCGGATCATGCGCAACACGGTCATCCTGAGCCTGCTGCGCATCGGCTTCGCCGTGCCCGCGCCGCTGCTTCTGGCGTTGCTGATCAACGAGGTCGGCAGGATGCCGGTGAAGCGGACGATCCAGTCCATCTCCTACCTGCCGCACTTCATGTCGTGGGTGGTGCTGTCCGGCATGCTGTTCGAGGTGCTCTCGCCGCAGCGCGGGCTGGTGGCCCTGTCCGCGAACCTGTTCGGCACCCCGGCGGTGAACCTGTTCACGGACGAGGCGTTCTTCCGCCCGCTGCTGGTGACGTCGGACATCTGGAAGGAGGCCGGCTGGGGCGCGATCATCTACCTGGCGGCGATCGCCTCGATCGACCCGGAGCTGTACGAGGCGTCGTCGATCGACGGCGCCAACCGCCTGCAGCGGGCCTGGCACATCACCATTCCGTCGCTGGTTCCGGTGCTCACCATCCTGCTGCTGCTGCGCATCGGCAACATCATGGAGGCCGGCTTCGACCAGGTGCTGAACCTGTACAGTCCGCCGGTGTACGAGGTGGGCGACATCATCGACACCTACGAGTACCGGGTCGGCCTGATCGACCGGCGCTACGACTTCTCCACCGCGGTGGGCCTGTTCAAGAACGGCATCGGGCTGGCCCTGCTGCTCGGTGTCAACGTCGTCGTGCGCCGCTACAGCGACTATGGCCTCTGGTAGCGCTCCGCCGCGTCTATCGCGGGTGCGGAGGGGCCGGAGCGGGGCAGCCGTGGGCTTCGACGCGGTCAACCTGGCGCTGCTCTCCCTCTACTGCCTGACCATCCTCTATCCGTTCTGGTCGACCCTGGTGCTGTCGTTCGCGCCGGCCGAGGAGGCGGGCACGCTCGGCTTCCGGGTGTGGAACGAGCGCTGGACCGCCAGCGCCTATCGGTTCGCGTTCTCGGAGTTCGGCAACGCCGGGGTCGCCTACTACAACTCCATCTACCGCACCGTGCTGGGCGTCGCCCTGGCGCTCGCCATGACGCTGCTGGCCGCCTATCCGCTGGCCAAGCGCGATCTCCCCGGCCGCAAGTGGATCACGCTCTACTTCCTGCTGATGCTGTTCTTTACCGGTGGCCTGATCCCGCGTTTCCTGCTGGTGCGCGGCATCGGCCTGCTCGACACGCGCTGGGCGCTGATCCTTCCGCTGATGGCGCAGGCCTACTACGTGATCATCATGCGCAACTTCCTGATGACGATCGACAGCGCCTACGAGGAGTCGGCGTTCATCGACGGCGCGAGCTACCTGCAGGTGCTGGTGCGCATCATCGTGCCGCTCGCCAAGCCCGTGATCGCGACCATCGCGCTGTGGTCGGCGGTGCAGCACTGGAACTCCTGGCTCGACGCCCTGATCTACCTCAACAGCGAGTCGAAGGTGGTGCTGCAGACGCTGCTGCGCCGGCTGGTGCGCGCCTGGGAGCAGGAGGCCACCGACGCGCTGGACATGTTCCTGTCCACCTACGCGGCCAAGGTGCCGTCGGAGGCGGCCAAGGCGGCGGTGATCGTGATCACGATCGGCCCGATCATCGCCCTCTACCCGTTCCTGCAGCGCTACTTCATCAAGGGGATCTTCCTGGGGTCTCTGAAGGGCTGACTCACACCCGGTCGGCGTGCGGCAGGTATGCCGGCAGCGGGAACCACGAGACCGGCAGCGGCGGCCGCAGGGGTCCGAACAGCGCGCGCATGGCCGCGATCTCGTCCATCGTGAAGTCCGCCGGGTCGTCCGTGGGCATCGCGGCGGCGCTGGAGCCGTCCACGCTGAGGCGCAGCCGATTCGTCTCGCCGATCTGCAGGACCAGGCTGCCCGGCTCGGCACCGCCTGAGCGCACGCGTTCGCGGAGCAGAGCCGTCAACACCGCCGGCCAGTCGAACACCTGCCAGCAGTCGGCGAAGCGCACGGTCGTGGCCTCCGCGATCGCGTCCAGGCCCCTGACCAGCGCGGTGTGTGCCGGCGACACCCAGACCGTTGCCGAGGGGATGTCCCGGTGGGCGCACCACGCGGCGGCGATCCGCAGCGCGGTCGGTGTGTCGGCACCCAGCAGCTCGGTGACCTGCGAGCCGTCGCCGCCCGCGATCAGGTAGCCGGTCAGCCCGCCGGGGGCGACCGCGGCGTATGGCCGGTTGTTCCAGCTCGAGCAGATCGCGACGAACTCGGCGGCCGGCCGCTCGCCGCGCATGGGCTGCCCGGCATGCAGGCGGTGCGCGTCGGCGAGCAGCGGGTCATCCTCGGTCAGCCGCCTGAACTCGATGCCCGCGCCGTCGACTCCGGCTGCCTGCAGATCGTCCCGTTCCAGCGTGAAGCGCAGGTCGGTCCCGGACTGCTCGTAGCCGAAGTGCCGGTAGCGGGGTCTGCGGCCGCTGAGCCACGAGAGGGGATAGCCGGCGCCGCGGATCTCCTCCACGCAGTGGCGCATCAGCGCGCTCATCAGGCCCCTGCCGCGATACCGCGGATGCGTCGAGACGCCGCCGATGCATGCCACGCGCAGCGCCGTGCCGCCCACGTGCCAGGTCAAAGGGAACACGCCCACCGCCGCCACCAGCCGGCCGTCGCGCCGGATCGCGTAGTTGCAGCGCATGAGCTCCTCGGTGGGCCGGTAGATCTTCGGCAGCAGCGCCGGGAAGTCGTGCGGCCCGTGCGAGAAGGAGAAGGCGTGGTTGAGCAGGTCCATCGCCTCCTCGAAGTCCGCCGCCGTAAGTCGGACGATCCGCTCGCTCACGGTCCGGTCTCCGCGTTCGCCTTGATGCGCTTCTCCACGGACCCGGATCATACCGGACGCCGCCGCGTGTTCGCGCAGCGGCAGATCATCGGCGGCTTGACCCGCGGCGCGGTCAAGGGTTGACCGCGCGGGAACGGTTTCGTAGGAGAAGATCAGGATGGATGGCAATTTCTTCCTTGGCGCGCTGATGGTGGTGTACGGAATCGTGACGCTGATCCTGCGCAGGGTTGCGCCGGACCGGTTCTGGAAACTGGAGACCATGAAGAAGAAGTGGGGCGAGAAGGCGGGCGTGAGGATTCATGTCATCGGGTACACGGTGCTGCCCCTGGTAGCCGGCGTCGTGCTCATCGTTCGCGGCCTGGCGTAGCGCGGACCGATGAGTCGCCGCCACGACGACGATCGCGGCATCTACGGCCTGCCCGGGGACGTGTCGCCCTGAGACGTGCGCTTCGACGTCGGGGACCGGGCGTTCCTGGACGCGGCGGGCGATGGGCGGTGTCGCCTGCGCGTGTGGACGGAGCCAGCCCTGGGGGGTGCCCGCCTGGTGGTGCGGTCGGGCCGGCACGTGGACTCGTATGCCATGACGGCGGTCGCGGCGAGCGACCGCCTCACCTTCTGGGAAACGGTCGCCGGGCCGTTCGCCGCCGGCTCGCTGTACTGGACTACCTGACGCGGCTGGGGGTGGAGGTGCTCTACCTCACGCCGATCTTCGCCTCGCCTTCCAACCACCGCTACGACACGTGAAGGTGCACTGCAGCCTCAAGGAGTGGCTGCCGGTGTGGAAGCAGGAGGCTGGCCTGCCGATCGAGGAGGTTGCCGACGCCGGCCCCGCGGTGGAGCCCACTTACGAGACGTGGTACGGGGTGCCGACCATGCCGCGCGTGAACCTGGCCCATCCGCCGACCCGCGCCTACATGCTGCAGGCGCTCACCGGCTGGGTGCGCGACTACGGCGACTACGGCTGGCGGCTGGACGTGGCGCGCTACGTCGATCCCGACGTGTGGCGCGACCTGCGCCGTGTGCTTCGCGAGGTCCGGCCCGACGCGTACCTGCTCGGCGAGGTGATGGGCGACGCCGGCCGCTGGCTGCAAGGCGACGCCTTCGACGCCTCTATGAACTACCCGCTGCGCGAGCTGGCATTGCGCTTCTTCGCGACCGGGGCCATCGACGGCCGGGAGGTGGCCGACGGCCTGGCGCGCATGTGGGCGCGCGGCGCGTGGCCGGTGGCTCAGGCCGCGCACAACCTGATCGGCAGCCACGACACGCCGCGCTTCCTCACCCTGGCGGGCGGCGAGCTCTGGCGTTCGCGGCTGGCGGTGGTGCTGCAGATGACGTTCCCCGGCGCGCCCGGCCTCTAATTATGGGGAAGAGCTGGCCAGACCCGGACTTCCTGGCGGCCGCCCCGCTGGCGGCGCTGGTGAAGCGCGGACGCGGCTACGTCGAGGCGGGCAAGGAGGTGGTGCTGGCCGAGCACTGGCGCATCCTCCCGCAGGTGATCCCCCTGCACCGCCGCCTGTGGGAAGAGGGCCGCATCGAGGTGACCACCACGCCGCTCGCGCACCCGATCCTGCCGCTGATCGCCGATACCGACTTCGCGCTGGCCGGCGACCCCACCGCGCGCCTGCCCGAGCGTCGCTACCGGGAGATCATTGATGCCGACCAGCAGGTGATCCGCGGGCTGGACGTCGCCGAACGGCTGCTCGGCCGGCGTCCCGCGGGCATGTGGCCGGCGGAGGGGGCGGTCGCGCAGCTCGTCATGTCGCTGGTCTCCAAGAACGGCGTGCGCTGGGTCGCCACCGGCGAGGACGTGCTTGCGCGCAGCCTGGGCCTGTCCATCACGCGCGACGGCAGCGACACGGTCGAGCAGAGCGAGCTGTACCGCCCCTGGCAGGCGACGCTGCGGCGCAACGCGCCGGTGCCGATCTTCTTCCGCGACGTGCGGATATCAGACCTGATCGGCTTCGAGTACTCCGGCATGACCGGGGGCGCGGCCGCGGCCGACTTCATGCGCCGGCTGCGCGCCATCCGCGACCGGCTGGACGCCGAGGGGCGCCTCGGCGGCGCGCTGCCTCCCGGGGTGTCGGTGATCCTGGACGGCGAGAACGCCTGGGAGCACTACGCCAACGACGGCAAGGACTTCCTGCGCGCCCTCTACCGGCGGCTGGAGCAGGCGGACTGGGTGGCGACCATCACACCGTCGGAGTACCTGCAACGGTTCGCGGAGCCGGAGCCGCTGGGCGAGTGTTTCCCGCCTCCTGGTTCCAGCCCAACTTCGCCACCTGGTTCGGCGAGGAAGAGGAGGCGCTGGCCTGGGACTAACTGTGGCGGGTGCGCGACGACCTGCGCCGGGCGGAGCGATCGGGCAGGGTGGAAGGTGAGGCGCTGGCCGCCGCCTACGAGACCATGCTGTTCGCCGAGGGCTCGGACTGGTTCTGGTGGTACGGCTCCGACCAGGAGTCCGGCGACGACGGCTACTTCGACCGCGCGTTCCGGGAGTTGCTGGGCCAGGTGTACGACCGCCTCGGCCGGGAACGGCCGCCGTTCCTGCAGGTGCCGATCATCCCGTCGGCGCCGGTCCCGGTGGTGCGCCAGCCGGATGAGGCGGCGGAGGTGACCGTGGACGGCGACTTGGGCGAGTGGTCGGTTGCCGCGCGCCAAGCTTCGGTTCGCCTTCGATCCGGAGAACCTGGACGTGGCGATCGACGGCCCGGCGTCCGCCGAGGCGGTGGACCTGTACCTGCAGGGGTCGGGCGCCGCGGTCGGACTGACCCTGGCCAGGGTGTGAACTGCAGATCCCGTCGGCGATGGCCGTGCTGATCGACGTGGAGGACCCGGCCGGCGACGATCACGGCCCCGGCGCGCCTCGGAGGCGGTTCAGCCGCCGTCAATCAGCCCCGCATCCTGGACGTCGCATGGCCGGAGCGCGGCGTGCGGGAGGAATTGCTCTCCGACTACCCGCCCGCGACCGGCTCGATCGACGGCCTGACCGCAGACAACTTCGGCCGCATCCCGCTGCTCCGCGTGAACTGACGTTGACGGGCAGGGGTGGCCGGCCTACGTTTGCGGCTGCCTCCGTGGGAACCTCGTCCGACCGAACCATCGCCGCGGCGATCTCAGCCCGGCAGGCGGCATACGCACCCTACTCCGAGTTCCGCGTAGGCGCCGCGGTACGGAGCGAGAGCGGCGTCGTCTATACGGGTTGCAACGTCGAGAACGCGGCCTATCCCGAGGGGATCTGTGCCGAGGCGGCAGCGATTGCCGCCATGGTCATGGCCGGTGAGCGTCGTATCGTGGAGATCGCCGTGGCCGGCGGCGGCGAGCATCTGTGTACCCCCTGCGGCGGATGCCGGCAGAAGATCCGGGAGTTCGCCGCCGACACCACCCCGGTCCTCGTGTGCGGTCCCGACGGACTCCGCCAACCCTTTACGCTGGGCGACCTCCTCCCATCGTCCTTCGGGCCGGACAACTTGGCATGAAACGGCCGACGGCCTGAGAGTCTGCGACGGATGGGGTCGCCCGCGCATCCATCGCACACGTCGCTGCCGGCACCAGTCACTTGCGCGCCGGGCAACGCCGGCGGAATCTGTCGATTACGTTCAGGTGTTCGTCGCCAGTCGTGGGCTCGCGGCATCGAAGCTCCAGCGGTCACCCGTGGACCACGCACCGGTGATCGCGGAGTCCTGCGCGAGCGCACGCCACGGGTCGACAAGAAACGCCTGGATGAGGTCACCAACGATTCGAAAGTCATCGGGCGCTCCCTGCAGAGAGTTGCGGATGAGGAACGCGCGCCACTGATCGTTCCGAGCGGGTTCGGCATAGAACTGCGGCGTAAGAGACTGAGGAAGGTCAGGGGAGATCGCGGTGTGGCGTCGGTCGAAGGTCGTGCTGATAGACCGTGCAAGCCTCTCAGCCGTGAAGGAGACGTGCTTGGCAATGGAGTAGATGTCGTAGAAATCCTTGTAGCGACTGTTCTGCTCGCCCAGCAAAACCATCGCATGGAGTTTTTCGGCAACGACGGCTTCGGGCGGATAGGCGCGGATCCGTGGCTCCGGTGATCCGTCGAGAAGAGTCGGATAACGGGCATCGATTGGAGGCGGCTGAATCGCGTCTCCGAATCCGATATCGATGCGCACTTGTATTCGGGCGCTGCCAACTCTGGACCAGAAGCGGACGCGAAACCCGGAATACTCGAGATGGTCATGGAACGGTTCCATGCTCATCGTCTCGGCATCGAACACGATTCCATCATCGACAACCGGTACCGAGCAGATGGCACGGATGGCAGAGCGGACACTGGCGTGCCGAGCATCGCCGTGTCCGGTGAAGTCGAGATCGCGGGTTGGGCGGTAGGTAGACTCACCCCACACAGCGAGCAGCATCGCCCCCTTCAAGACCAGGCTGCTGCGATGCTCGGACTCCCCAAGGCGGTGCAGGAATCGCTCGGCCGCGTATCGCTGCAGCAAGAACTGAAAGTCCTCATCCTTCTCGCGGCTCCTGTTCAGCAGTCTGGTGCGGACCGATGCGGAGACGTTTCTGAGTGGTCTGCGCGTCATGACACCAGCGCCTGCAGGTACGCGGTGATGACGGACCGAGCCCGACAGGCGTCGGCCGTACGCATGATCTCGTCGACCGTCGCCAAGCGCATGGTCAACGCGTCGCGCAGAGCCTCGAGGGCGATGTCGAGGCCGAGCTTGTTGCGGTAGCGAAAACAGTCCACCACCGTGCGGGCTGGCGAGGTGACCCGTACCGGCACCCCAAGGAGCGAGTGAACGACTACGCCGTAGGTAAGCATGACGCCGGAGAAACGCACGATACGCACGCGCGCAGGAGTACGCGTGGGCTTGCGCGCCTTGCGATCGAGAGCGATCCACACTTCATGAGGCACCTGCGTGCCGATGTTGTGGAAGTGAAGCGCAGTCAGCAGGCAGATGATTGCGTTCGGGACGGCGGCGGCCACCATTACCTGTGTTTCGACCTCCGTGGGTTCTACCGCGGCGAGCCGATAGAGTCCGTTGCCGAGCTTCTCGACCGCCCCCTCGGAGACCAAACCCTGCAGCCGGCGGTGCGAGACCCCGAGCGCCGCGATATCCCTCGGGCGGAAGAACACACCCAGGCCGGCGTCTTGCAGCCCCGTTGCATCAAAGGGCTCGATCATTCCGAGGCCATGATGTTATATGTCGGCACTTCCGCGCAACTGCCGACATTTGGAGGCGGACCTCAGATCATGTCGGCACCGCTCGACGACGTGCCGACACTATCGGGCCGGGCAACCTCGCCTGAGCCATGCTCTCTACGTGTTGCCTGCGGCGGCGTGGAGGGCCTGGTCGAGGGTCTTGATCTGTTTCACGCCGCGTCGGCGACAGCTCGCCAGATGGCACAGGTCCCGCGCTCCCAGGCCGGGGTGCGTGTCGCCGAGTTGGCGGGCAAGCGTGACGTCCTCGTACTCCAGAGGCCACACATCGATTCCCGATCCGATCCGGCAAGCAGCGCGAGCGCGGCATCCAGGGTCTGCAGTCTGCCGACCGGCACGTAGGCGTAGAGCATCTCCTGTACCACTTCGGCGGAGGTGCACAGAGGCGTGTGGTCGCGGGCGGACGCCTTGAAGGATTCCCGAGCGGGATCTCGAAGGGGATGCCGTCGCCCGACGGCGTACATGAAGACGTTGGTGTCGACGAACGTCACGTGCGAGCCGCTCCACGTCGACGTGACTCGTCGATCACGTTCAGGTGTTCGTCCCAGTCGGGCTCCGACTCCGGGCCTGGAAGCTCGTCACATTCCAGGAAGAACGCATCGAGTTCTTTAGGCGACTCGAACGCAGCGGACCGTTGCAGGCGGTCGAGCCGGTCGTGGGCCGCCGTTCTGAGCCAACCGCTCAATGTCATGCTCTCTCGCCGAGCCTGATGCACGAACCGATCTCGATCCTCGTCCGGGATCACAAGTGAGCCTGAGCGCGCAGTGCCGGCTGCTGGCCCTGAGCCGCTCGACGTTGTACTACCAGCCGAGCGGACACAGCGCCGAGACGCTGGCGCTGATGCGCCGCATCGACGAGCTTTATCTGGACTACCCGTTCTACGGCAGTCGCCAGATGATGCGCCACTTGCACTCTTGCCATGATGTCTCAGTCACCGTTTCGCGTGTATGGATCATACGCATAGGCCTCAATCATGCGTCAATCGGCGGAGGGTCACAGCGCCGGTCCTGGAGGCCTCGCCGTCGAAGTCGGAGTGGCCGACAGGTTTCCGTCGGGGCCTATCATTCAGGCCTGCAGTCCGCTGGCCCGGATCTACCTCGCGGTAGCAGGGACACCGTACACTCATCCGACGATGACGCCGGCGTCGGCACGGGCAGCCTGGAATCGTCAGGTCGCTTGGCTCATTTGATACGCGGCGGTGTCAGCATGGCGCAATGCGCGGACCTGCTCCGCCAAGTCGTCGATGCCGGCCAGCAGTTCTTCCATCGTCCCGGACAGGTCGAGCACTGCAATCTGTAGTCGAGTGCCCGCGTGTCGGACCACGTGCGCCGCCAGCTCCGCCTCGCCCTGCGCGTAGATCAGTAGACCGGCAGGCAGGTTGAGCGCGACGGCGTAAGCAAGGAGTTGATAGAGGTCGGCGTTGGGGATGCGATCATCGGTGATCCGCTTGTACTTGGCGTCCCCGACGAACATGCAGACCCGGCCGTCCCACCAGGAGAGATCGGGCTTGAGCCGGACCCGCCCTGCCTCATCTAGAGCGACGCGGGGGATGCCGTGGTCGGAGCGGAACGTGCGCGCGGAGACGCCGAGCGCTTCCCGCAGCGCCAGCGTGACGAAGTCCTGGAACACCTCGTTCATGTCCATCAGGAAGCCCGTCGCCCGGATGTGGCCGCGGTCGGCCTCGAAGGACGTGTGCTGCAGGATGATCCTCGACAGCGCCACGACCTCGCGGTAGTGCTCGTTCAGCCGGTCGAAGGAGACTTCGGGCACGGCGTGCGCCGCGAACTCGACAAGTGACACGTTTTCGAGGCTGGCGACGATCCGCTGCAGACCGTCACGGGAACGCCGCGTGCGGATTCGCATCCGGCCGAGCCGGACTGCAGCCGCCTTCACCAGACGGTTCGCCGTGATGTCGTCCGTGAACTCGTCGTAGCGGACGTCGACCGGTAACGGGACGCCGAACCTGCGTCGAAGCTGCTCGTCGAAGCGGATGCGGCCACGGACGGTGGGCAATGCTTCCTCCTGGGTCCGGTACCCGCGGAGCAGGCCGCGAGTGAACGCCCGGCGGGCGACCGAGGCAAGTGCGCGCGCCAGCGCCTCTACCAGCGTCGGCGCGTCCCGGAAATCGAAGCGGTCCATCTCCCGAAGCTCGAACGCCCCCATGGCGTAGGAGACCAGAAAGAGCACGCGCGCGATGCTCAACTTGGGCCGGATGGACACCGCCAGATCGCCGACCTCCACCGCGCCGATGGTGGAGCCGGGCGTCAGGTGGTATGTGCCCTCCACGCCAGTAGCCGGCTCGATGGCCAGCGACGGCACGATTCGGCGCAACGTGTCGCGCTCGGCAGCGGAGAGCCGTTCCGGGGCGCTCCGCA
Source organism: Spirochaetia bacterium (assembly GCA_964291595.2). Classification (GTDB taxonomy): domain Bacteria; phylum Spirochaetota; class Spirochaetia; order SZUA-6; family Bin103; genus CATQHW01. The sequence continues at coordinate 1,743,409 of OZ219914.1, forward strand.
CGTACTCCTGCAGGTCAATCGGCCGCATCTTCGTTGGCGCCGGGATCGGACAGCGGCCGACGCACCGCGCCGTAGTCCGTCATGCCCAGTTGCAGACCCTGCTCAGCCAGCCACTTCTCGATCTCCTTCCGCGAATCGACCCCTATATGACCGATACCGTCAATCTCCCTTGCGGTCATGCGGGTCAGATCTTTTAACGTCCGGACGTCCTGCGGCAGGTGATTCTTGACGCGGCTCGTCCTCTTTTCGGTCGACAGCTTCAACGCCTCCAATGGGGTATCCAGGAGCTTTCGCAGCCACTCGTCATCGCCTTCGACAGCGTCGGTATTCTGCTCCTCATCACCGCTGGAGGACTTTGTCGGTGTCTCATCGAGGAGCTTGTCGAGGGCGAAGTCGTCGAGACGGTCGTGTTCGCCGTAGAACCGCTCTTCGACATAGGGAAGCACGTTGTGCTCCCAGAGCAGGGCGACCGTCTCCCGGTCGAGATCGGGCTTCATGAAGTAGCTCGGCCCGATAGCCGCCTGCCGGTCGTCAAGCTTCTCGTTCGCACGGTCGACGATGCCGGCGACCCACCTCATGTCGGGTGCGTTCTCTTCCAACCAGCGTCGGAGCAGCCCCTCGACCGGTGGCTTGTCGGGGTGGAACTCCACGAAATGGAACCTCCGCCGCAGCGCGAGGTCCACCAGGGCGATGGACCGGTCGGCGGTATTCATCGTGCCGATCACGTAGAGATTGTCCGGCAGCACAAACGGCTCGTCGGAGTACATCAGGCGCATCGTTTCGTCGCGGTACTCCAACAGGAAATAGAGCTCGCCGAACACTTTGGCCAAGTTCCCCCGATTGATCTCGTCGATGATCAGGAAGTGCCGAGCGTTGGGCTCCTCCAGCGCCTGCTGCGCGGCTTCGAGCAAAGGTCCGGCTCCGGAGTTCGAAGCCGGGTTGCCCGCCTTTCAGTACGGGACGGTATCCTTGGACGAAGTCCTCGTAGCCATAGGACGGGTGGAACTGGACCAACAGGACCCGCTCCGCCGACCCGGCGAGGCACGCCGCCAGCTTCTGCGCCGCGTGGGTCTTGCCGGTGCCGGGCGGCCCCTGGAAGATGACTTGGCGTCGGTCGTCGAGCAGCTTCTCGATCTTGTGAAGGGAGGCGACGTCAAACAGCAGATCCTCAGCGACTTCCTGCAGGTCGGCCCCCGGACCGGGGGAGTCATCCCCATCGTTGCGACCTTCGACCACGCCCCATGCAATCGACTGCGCTTCAAGGCGTGTGCGCGGCACGTCGCGTCCGCGCGCGCTTGCTTCATCCATGAACCGGTCAAGGAAACCCAGCGCGTGCTCATACAGTGCCGCCTCGTCCGCGTCCTATGAGCGGCGTTGGGTACCCGGTCAGATGGTAGCTGTTGTCAAACACCGTCTTCATAAACGGCGGGTATCGTTCTGCGTCCAGTGCCATCAGCAGGAACGAGATTGGCCTCATCCGCGTGCCACGACCTTTGATCACGTATTGAGGCATACGGCTGGCGAAGTGGCGAATGCGTTCGGCGACCGACTGCTCATCATGGGCCCAGAACTCTCGCAAAACATCCGACGCTCCGTCCGGATCCTTCTTGAACCACTTCAGTAGATCGTCGCGGCCACGCCAGCCGCAAAGGTTGCCGAAATGGCCGATCTTTCTCAGGAGATCGAGCCAGTTGCCGTTGCCTGAGAGCACGGCATCGCGCACGCTCCTGAGATCTCGTGCTGCTTCATGTTTATACTTCAATTCCACCGTGCCAAGCTGTCCCGTGGCGACGTACCGCCGACCACGTTCCAGGTAATCGTCCCATGCACTTGCTTCGGTCATGTTCTCTCCCTTTGAGGGCTCATTATCGCCCATCTATCTTGTCTGGCGGACGCGTCGCCGGCATGCGATGGCTTCGCGTCGATAGAAGCCATCCGGCGGTGGTGACCTTGCTTCCGTTACGTCGCCTGCTGATCAGCCTTGATTTGATGTAATCCGACGCTTCGCTATGGAATCCTACGCGATCGTCAGCGCTTCCGCAGAACGCGGAAGGCCCCCGCCGGCCGACGTGGCGGATGTATCCGCCGCGTGCCAACGCCGTCACCTACGCGGCAGCACGGTAGACGCGCTACGAAACACAGGGGAGGCAGACTTGCATCCGGGTCCGTACCCCCATGCCCGCCACTTCGCGATCGGCACCTGCGAGCCCGGCCCGTACTGCGTGGTCGAGGTCTGACGGCGCGAGTCGTAGCGGCGTCAGCCGGCGCTGGGGCTCGGTTCACCGCGGCGATAGCGGCTGGCCAGGTACTCGTCGACCCATGTGCGGGAGCTGCGCCAGTGACCGTCGGACGCTCTCGTGGCGCGGAGCCGTCCGCGGTCGGCGGCCGCGCGCAGTGCCGACGCCTTCATGCCGGGGGTCTCCAGCGCCGCCAATGGCACGAGCCGGTCCGGATCGGCGACGGCCGGGATGACGAATCGGTGCAGACTGTCGAGTATCGCGCGCGCGAGCATCTCTCCGAGGGCGCTTGCGTCTCCCGTGTCCGCTCGCTGGAGCGCGCGCAGGTAACGCACGCGATCGCGCTTGTAGATGATGGCCGGCGGATAGCCGTGCCGGACCAGGACGAGGTTGAGGAGCAGGCGTCCGGTCCGGCCGTTTCCGTCGAGGAACGGGTGGATCTGCTCGAAGCGGCAATGGAGCGCGGCGAGGGACTCGGGAAAGGCCGTTCCGCTCGGGTCGAGGGCGTTCACGTGGTCGAGCCATCTCGTGATCTCCGCAGGGACGAAGGGCCAGGAAACGGGGGTCATGCCGCCGGGGAAGGGGTGGATGTCGTGCTCGCGGAAGCTGCCTGGTGCTTCGCGCGCTGTCGCGTCGTGATGAGGCGCAACGCTCCAAGCTGATCCCATGGCGGTCCGATGCACCTGGCGGACCTCGGCGAGCGTCACGACGCTTCCGGGGTGGGTGAGCCCGGTCGGATCGATGGCCTGCCGGTAGACCCAGTCGGATGCGTCGGCGTAGCCCCGTACCTCCAGGTACTCGCGGAGCTCCTTGTTGCCGACCGCCCGGCCTTCCCGGAGCAGCTCGGCGACCTGCTTCAGCACCAGGGTGTTGCCTTCGATGGCGGTGGAGTGATGGGCCTCCTCGTACCAGATGTCGCGCCAGATGCCGGCGGCGTCCGCGGGATCGGGAAGGCCTCCCATGCGCTCCCGGAGCTCGGCGATCTGGGCGTCGAGCCGGCGACACACGTCCGCCCGCGGTGGCCGACCTCGTCCGCGGGGAATATGTTCGCTCATGGCAATGAAAAGTTACCGAACAAATTGTGTTGAGTCCAGGGAAACTAATTCGATCGAACACTTTTGGAGGTGGGTCGCGGAGGCACTGGAGGACCTACCTCGGCGGGACACGGTCCCGTACACTCGCCGGTGATGATGCCGGCGTGCGCACGGGCAGCCCTGGCCGCGACCGCGGCGCTGGCCATGCTCGGCTGCTTCCTGCTGCCGGACGAGGAGGAGGTGCTCTCGACCGATCTCCTCCAGGCGCCGCAGATCACCTTCCGCACGGTGACGGCCGAGCTCGGTGCGATCGAGCGCAAGACCATCGTCACCGGTCAGTTCGTCTATCGGGAACAGCATCCGGTTTTCTTCCGCGACCGCGCCGGCCCGCTGCGGGCGATCCACGTGGGCTGGGGCGATGCGGTGGAGGCGGGACAGCTCCTGGCCGAGCTCGACACACAGGCGCTGCTCGACCGGATCGCGCTGCAGGAGCTGGAGCTGCGCCGTGCCGACCTCCTCCATCGGCGGACGGTGGCCACCGGCGCGGACCGGTTCGCCGTGGGGCTGGCCGAGCTCGACCTGGAGCGCGCCCGGCTGATCCTCGGCCAGCTCCGGGAGGAGCTGGACCGGTCGCGGCTGTTCGCCCCGATCGCCGGCCGCGTCGTGTACATCGCGGCGGTGCAGCCGGGGGAGCAGGTCGTCGCATTCCGCACCGTGGTGCAGGTGGCCGATCCGAGCGACCTGGTGCTGGGCTACCGCGGGCAGCAGGCGCGTGACTTCATCGTCGGCGCGGCCGTGAGCGTGGTGATGGCCGGCGATACCTATCCGGGCGAGGTGATCGCCACGCCGGGCTCGGCTCCTTCCGACGCGACCGATGAGGAGGCCGACCGCGTGCTGGTCCGGGTCGACGGGCTGCCGCCGCGCGTCACGGCCGGCGCCAGCGCGGTCGTCCACCTGGTGCTGGAGCGCCGGGAAGGGGTGGTCGTGGTGCCGCGTTCGGTGGTGGAGACCTACGTGAACCGCACCTACGTGCAGGTGCTGGAGGATGGCCTCCCGATCGAGCGGGACGTCGAGGTGGGCATCCAGACGCCGACCCGCGCGGAGATCAGGAGCGGCCTGAGCGCGGGCGAGGCCGTGATCCTGAGGTAGGCCGGCCACGCTCTCGCTGCTGATCCGCAAGACGCTGGCCTCCGGGTGGCTGGCCCTCGCCCTGCTGGGCAGTGCCGTGACGTCCGCCGGCCTGCTGGCCGCGATCCCGATCTACACCGACGCGGTCCTGCAGCGCCTGCTGGTCAAGGAGCTGGAGGCCCGGCAGCGCGAGCGCGGGCGCCATCCGGGACGCACCAGCGCGATGATCAACCTGTTCCGGGCCGCTCCGGCCGAGCAGCGAGGCGAGCGGTTCCGGGAGCTGGATGCCGCGGTCGGCGGGGCGATCCCGTCGCTCGGCCTGCCGGTCCTGGCGCAGACGACGCAGCTCACGCTCTCCTACCTGCGGCAGGACAACGAGCGCGACGGAGCGCGGCTGTTCCTGTCGGTGGAGGCGCTCGACGGCCTGCTGGAGGAGGTCGAGATCGTGCACGGCCGCGCCTACCGCGCGCGTGACGACGGCGTGCTGGAGGCGATCATCTCCGAGTACGTGCTGCGCGACCGTCCCGTGCTGCTCGGCGACGAGCTGCAGGTGAGCTCGATCGCGCCCGGCGGGCCGGCCTTCACGGTGCGCATCGTGGGCGTCTACCGCCCGGCCGCCGACTCCAGGCTGTTCTGGCCGTACGGGCTGCGCCAGTACGACGACAGCCTGCTGGTCGACTCCGGCGAGTTCCGCAGGCGATTCGTGGACGGGCCGCTCGCCCACGTCGCGGAGGTGCGCTGGCACTACGCGCTGGACTACCACGCGTTGCGCGTCGCGGCGCTGGGTGAGGTCGTGGAGCGGCATCAGGAGTTCCTGCGCCTGGCGGAGCCCTGCGCGCGTGCAGGTGCGGTTCCCGCTGCGGGAGGTGATCGACACCTACCTGGTGCGCGCCGGCCAGCTCCGCCTGACGCTGACGCTGCTGCTGGTCCCGGTGGCGCTGCTGCTCAGCTTCTTCACCTACCTGGTCGCGCGCCTGCTGGTCGAATCGGAGCGCGACGCCATCGCCACGCTGCGCAGCCGCGGCGCCGGCGGCGAGCAGGTCGTCGGCATCTACCTGGGACAGGCGGCGGCGCTGGGGGTGGTGGCGCTGGCCGCGGGGCCGCCGGTGGGACTGTTCATCGCGGCGGTGATCGGCGCCGCGGACGGCTTCCTGGTCTTCGTCGACCGCGCGTCGCTGCCGGTGGAGCTGTCGCTGCGCGCGTGGCTGTTCGCCGCGGCCGGCGCGGCGCTGTTCGTGCTCACCACCGTGGCGGCCGCGGTCGCCGCGCGCGGATCGATCGTCGAGCGCAAGGCGGCGCACGCCCGCAGCGAGTCGCGGGCGCCGTTCTGGCACCGCTACTACCTGGACGCCGTCCTGCTGGCGGTGGCCGCCTACGGGTACCTGCGCTTCACGGGAGACGGCGCGAGGCTGACGCTGGCGGCGGTGGAGGGGAGCGCGGCGCCGCTCGACCCGCTCCTGTTCGGGCTGTCGGTCGCGTTCATCCTGGGCTGCGGACTGGCGCTGCTGCGCCTCCTGCCCCCGGCGGTTCGGGGGCTGGCGGCGGTGGGAGGCAGCCGCTGGCCGGCGCCGGTGTACGCCGCCCTGATCCAGGTGGGCCGCGCGCCCGCGGGCGGCCAGCTCGTCGCGCTGTTCCTGCTGTTGGCGGTCGCCCTCGGCATCTTCAACAGCCAGACGGCCCGGACGATCAACGCCAGCCTGGTCGACCGCATCGCCTATCGCGTGGGGGCCGACATCGTCGTGGAGCCCTACTTCCCCAGCGCCGCGCCGGCGAACGCAGCGCCGATCGACGCGCCGCCGTCCTCGGCCGGTTCGAGCGCCGCGTCCGGAGCGCTGCGCGAGCCTCCCCATCACGCCTTCGGCCGCCTGGACGGGGTGGAGCGGGCCACGCGGGTCTTCCGCCGCGCCCGCGCCACGGTGCGGTTGCCGGACGGACAGACCACGCACGCGCAGGTGCTGGGGGTGGTGGCGCCGGAGTTCGCGCAGGTCGCCTACTTCCCGCCCGGCCTGTTGCCGCGCCACCACTACCGCTACGCCCAGGCTCTCGCCTCCAACCCGCTGGCGCTGCTGGCCGGCAGCGCCCTGCGCGACCGACACGGCGTGCGCCTCGGCGACCGCATCGAGGTCCGCTGGACCGGGCAGCCGGCGCTGGCCGGGTTCGTCGTCGGCTTCGTCGACTACTGGCCAACCTTCAACCCGCGGGGAGAGGGCCGCTGGCTGTCGGGCATCCCGGACCGCCGGGGACCGACGAACCTGGTCGTCGCCAACCTCGCCTACCTGCACGCCAAGCTGGCGCTGGAGCCGTACGAGATCTGGCTGGACACGCGCGACGGCTCGTCGAGCGCGGCGGTGTATGGCGCCATGCAGGACGAGGGGCTGGTGGTCGAGCGGGTCTACGACACCTCGCAGGTGCTGCTCGGCGCGCGCAACGACGCCATGGTGCAGTCGACCAACGGTGCGCTCACGCTGGGCTTCGCGGTCGCCATGCTGACCAGCGTCGCCGGCTTCATCGTCTTCTGGGTCATGGCGCTGCGTACGCGCACGCTGCAGTTCGGCGTGCTGCGCGCGATGGGGCTGCGGCCTCGCCAGGTGACGGGCATGCTGATCGCGGAGTTGCTGGTGCTGGCGGCGGGCGCGGCGCTGATCGGCTTCGCCGCCGGCCGGCTGGCGGCCGACCTGTTCATTCCGCTGGTGCAGGTGGCGGAGGGCTCCGTACAGGTGCCGCCGTTCCGCGTCACCGCGCTGCGCGCCGACTTCCTGCGCGTGTACGCGGTGGTGGGCGCCTCGCTGCTGGTGCAGTCGATCGTGTTCCAGCTCTACGTGGCGCGCGTCTCCGTCCACCAGGCGCTCAAGCTCGGCGAGGAGTGAGCGAAGCGTTCGCGGTATGATCCCGCGAGGGGCACCGATGAGCGACCTGGAATTCACCGACACGCACGTTCACTTCTACGATCTGCGCGATCCCGGCCTGCACTACTCGTGGCTGGTCCCGGATGCCGAGGAGGATCCCGACCTGGGCAACCACGACGCGCTCAAGGCCGTCCGCTACTGGGCGGACGACTTCATCGCGGAGTCCCGGCTGGCCGGCACCACCAAGGCCGTGCACGTCCAGGCGGCGATCGGCATCGAGGACCCGGTGGAGGAGACCCGCTTCGTGCAGGGCTTCGCCGACCGCCTGGGGTTCCCGCTCACCATCGTCGCCTTCTGCGACCTGACCTCCGGCGACGCCGAGCGCGTGATCGAGCGGCACGTGGAGTATCCGGGCGTCTGCGGAATCCGCGACCTGCGCTACGACGACTACCTGACCGACCCGCGCTGGGAGCGGGGATACGCGCTGCTGGAGCGGCACGGGCTGGTCTGCTGCGACGACCCGCTGGTGCCGGTCATGGGCGACGCGGTGAAGCTGGTCGAGCGCTACCCCGGCATAACCTACTGCATCGACCACACCGGCTTTCCGCGGCGGCGCGACCCCGAGTACTTCGAGGAGTGGAAGCGCGGCATGCGCTCGCTGGCCGCGCTCGACCACACGGTGGTCAAGATCTCCGGGCTGGGGATGTGCGACCACCGCTGGACGGTCGATTCGATCCGCCCCTGGGTGCTGGAGTGCATCGACGCCTGGGGTATCGAGCGCTCGTTCTTCGGCACCAACTGGCCGGTGGACCGGCTGTTCTCGTCCTACACCGACGTCATCCAGGCGTACCGGCAGATCATCGCCGACTTCAGCCGTGACGAGCAGGTAGCGCTGTTCTCCGGCAACGCCGACCGCATCTTCCGCCTCACGCCGGCTGGATGAGCGCCCTGCGCGCCGGGGTCGCGCGGCGGGTGATCAACCCGCCGCTCGGAATCACGCGGCCCGGGATCCGGCTGTTCGCCGATCCCATCCAGGCGATCGAGAGCGATCTGACCGCGACGGTCCTGGTGCTGGCGGCCGGCGGCAGCCGGGCGGCGATCGTCGCCTGCGACCTGTGCGCGATTCCGGTGTCGGTGGTCGATCGGTTGCGGCGCAGGATCGCCGGGGTGCTCGACACGACGCTCGGGCACGTGCTGGTCAACGAGAGCCACACGCACTCGGGGCCGGCGCTGCCGGAGTTCATTCCCGAGCCGCCGGAGCAGGCCGCGATCCAGCAGGCGTACCAGGACGAGATGGAGGAGGCGGTCGTGCAGGCGGCGCGGGAGGCCGGCGCCACCCTGCAGCCGGCGCGGATCGGTGCGGGCTGGGGCGAGTGCGGCATCGCCGCCTATCGGCGCGAGCGCGGTCCCGACGGGACCGATCACCTGGGCGAGGTGCCCGGCGCGCCGACCGACCCGTCCGTGGGGGTGGTGCGCGTCGACGACCTGGACGGGCGGCCGATCGCCACGCTGTTCAGCTACGGCTGCCACCCGGTAACGATGGGCCCGCACTCGCACGTGGCCTCCTCGGACTTTCCCGGTGCCGCGCGAGAGGTGATCGAGGGCGCGCTGGGCGGCACGGCGCTCTTCCTGCAGGCGTGCGGCGGCAACATCAACCCGGTCACCGGCATCGGCGCGGAGGTCGACTGCCGCGACAACAAGGACCGCATCGGCGCCATGCTCGGCGGCGAGGTGGTCAAGGTGGCGGCCGGCATCCGCACGCACGTGCGGCGCGGCGCGAAGCGGCCGATCGACACGCTCGCTTCCGTGTCGGTGTGGCCGTGGGAGCCGGTGCGCGGCGAGTCGGACTGCACGCTGTCCGCGGCCGACCGCATGCTGGACCTGGGTTTCGTCGACCTGCCGTCACCGGAGAAGGCACAGGCGATCCACGACCGCTGGCACCGGGAACTCGCGGAGGCGGAGTCCGGCGGACACCGCTGGGATCTCGCGATCGCGCGGCGGTTCGCCCACTGGTCGGAGCGGCTGGTGACCGCGGTGCGCGACGGTGCCCCCCGGTTCCCGATGCCCGTGCAGGTGCTGCGCGTGGACGACATCGCCTGGGTCGGGATCGGTGCGGAGGTCTTTTTCGAGACGGGCTTGGCCATCAAGGAGCGGTCGCCGCTCGCCCACACGCAGGTGCTCGGCTTCAGCGCCGGCTGCCGCTGCTACCTGCCGCGCGCGGAGGACTACCCGGACGGCGGCTGGGACATCGACGCCCGCTACGCGGTCCCGGACCTGTTCTTCCAAGCGTACAGCATGCCGGTGGCGCTGCGCCCCGACTCCGCCGACCGGGTCACGGCAGCGGCGGTGGACCTGCTGGAGGAGATCGCCGGCGGCTGACGGCTCAGTTCAGGCCCGGAGGGGACGGACGCTGAGAGATGATTCCCTTCTGCATCAACCACTCGTCCACCGCCTTGTAGACCTCCCGGATCTCCTCGTCCGAATGTCCGTGAGCGTGCATCCAGTCCTCGAACGGTCGTTCACCTGCCATCATGCGACTGAGCAGATCCCGAACGTCGGTCTCCGAAACACCTCGCGCATCGATCCGTGCTTGTCCGCTGGCAGGGATGACGCCATCGGCGACCAGGTCGAGCAGCGCGAGTCGATTCTCTTGTACCAATCGATCGAGGCACTCGTTGACGGCCGCCGCTCGGGACGGGCTGAACCGGCGCATCTCCATCTGCTCGTTGAGACGCTCTCTGACCCTGGCGACCCCATCCCTGGCAAGCCAGCTTCTCAGGTCGTCCGCGGAACTTCCGACCGAACGAAAGCGGTCGTGCTTCATGACTTCGAGTACAAACCGGAAGGTGCTCCGCAAGAACTCCTCCCAACCGTCACATTCCAGATGTTCGATCAGGGCCATGTACCCCTCCTTCTGATGCCGCGCGGATGCTCTATCGGTAAAGCCCGTCGAATTCGTAGTCGAGATCGTCGAAACGCTTCGTCCACCAAGCTTTCACGTCATCGAGCGCGGAGTTGTAGATCCTCTTCACCAACGGCGCCATGAGCGTGTTCATAATCTGTTCGGCCGCGATTACGCCGATATCCTCGCCTCTTTCCTCGCGGAAGAACCGCTGAATATCTTGGATCAGCTCTTGACGCTGCTTTTCGGATAGCTGAAACTCCATCCTTACCTCTTGAACCCGGATTTCATCGCTTCGATGCCAAGCGCCGCTCCAGATCGGGACAGGCGGTGAAGTGCCATCGATTCCTGATCTTGCGTGCGTCCATCAAATCCAGGTCGGCCAGTTCGAGCAGATCGGCGCGGGCTGTCTGGTACACGACTCCATGCCACATCCGATGCCCTTCGATCGTGTAGCGGTAGTTCGGGTGGCGGAGTGCGTGGCCGAGCAGTGCCCGTTGGCGGTGGTTGAGATCTGCGAGTCCTATCACGGCCGACTCGAGATGCTTGCGTTGTTCGGTCTTGCGTGCGACATACTCGTTCAGCGCCTTCAGGGCACGGTCGAGGACTTCCAGGTTATACCGGATGAAGTACGTGAGGTCGTTTTCATCGGTTTCGGTATAGAGGAATGAGCGGGCATACTGCGCGGGTGCGCGGCGGATGATCTGCGAAATCGTAAGGAACTCGACGAGCCAGTATCCGCGCCGCAGCATCGACCAGTAGAACAAGGCACGTGCGGTGCGCCCATTGCCGTCGACGAACGGGTGGTCGTAGGCCAGCCAGAAGTGCAGGATGATCGAGCGCAACACGGGATGGAGGAACGGCTTCGAGTCGCGATTTTCGGCGTTGGCAAATTCGCACATCGCATCCAAGCGTGCGGTGAGCTCTCCTGCAGGCGGCGGGATGTGCAGCACGACGCCGTCCCGCTGGTCCACCACGTTGATACGCTCTTCGGGACGACGTAACCGCCCGGCAGCGGTGTCGTCCTCTAGTGTGCCATGGGTCACCGAATGGTGAATATCGTATAGAAGCTCCGGGGACAGCGGTGCATCTTTATGGCGACGTATCGCCTGCATCGCCCGGTAGTTGTTGAGGATCATACGCTCGCTTCTATCGGTAGGAGCTCGCCCGGTCCGAAGCATTTCCTTGGCGACCTGGCGGGTGGTGGAAGCACCCTCCAACTGGCTTGAAGTGATAGCCTCTTCGATCAGTGAAGCTACGTAGTACTGATCCCGTGTTTCTGGAGAGGTGATCTGCGCCGGCATGCCGACCTGCCCGCCGGCGCCCAGATCGATCCGGTGCAGCAACTCTTGAACGGCCACAGGCACGCTGTAGCGAAACGGCGCTTGTGAGGCATCCCGGAGAGGAATCAGTTGTGCAGAAGTAATCCGGCTGAGCTTCTCCGCTACCCACCACTCTTCATGGGTGAGGCCATGTGGCGCCGTGCGGTGACGCAGTTCGTCCCAGTGCAGGTACCGGTCGCCTGCGCGGTCGGCGGTGGCCGTCACGAACCGGTGCAGTCGCTCCTGATCGGAAGTGATCCGTTGCATCAGGGGCACGAAGTCAGGGGGCTTCTGGGGGAGCCTCATTGTCAACAGGATACTAATGATTACTAAATTAGTAAACCATGGAAAGGCGAGTCGGCCGCGTGGAACTCAATCGCGCCGGGCAACCGCACTGCGGGGAGCGTCAGGAGCGTGCCATCGAGCCATGCTTGGCCCCATGACGCGCCGACCGATCATCGTCATGCTGGCAGATCACTTTCAGGAGGCCAACAGCCACATGATCGACTTCCCGAGGTCGCTGTTCACACGCAAGTCGCAGCCGTGGCATCCGCACCGGTACTACCGGTACCACGGCGGGTTCGTGGGCACGCCGGGACAGGCGTACCACGTGCGGTTCACGCTGGAGGCGGCCTGCACGGTCGAGCACCACGCTTCCGGGACCACGGCCGAGCTGTTCCTGGGCGCGCCGTGCCGGACCGAGTACACGATCGCCGGCCGCAACCTGTTCCAGGTCCCGAGCGGCGAGTACCGCATGGCGTTCAGCCGCACGGTGAAGCTGCACCTGGCCAAGGGACCCTCCACCGAGTCGGAGCCGGCAGGCACGGAGCCGCTGGGCACCGGCTACCAGGACCACAGCATCGACATCCGCGGGTTCGCGCACGCCACCCGCATCACCGAAGCCGCTGGCGTGGTGCAGGCGACCCTGCGCCACGATCTGCTCAACGCCCGGAGCCGCTACGTCCGCGACGGCTTCACCGTGACGGTCGAGTACCCGGTCAATTTGATCAACCTGAACGAGGAGGGCGCGGAGTTCCAGGTCTGCACCGGCCCCGTCCTGCTGCCCGACCTTGCCACCTGGGACGGCCGGCAGCCGGCGCGGGTGTTCCTGGCGCACGCCGCCTTCTCGGCGTTCGACCACGTGGAGTTCATCCTGCGCCGGCAGGTGGACGCCGCGCCGGAGGAGCGGCGCTGGCTCGATCGGCCGCGCGGCCGCGACCGGTTCGAGCTGATCGATCCCGCGGTGGCGCCGCCGGGCCACCCGCCGCGGCGGCCCCGCCCGTACGCCTTCAACGAGGTCTGGGAGCTGGCCAGCGGAGAACGCCATCCTGGCCGCGGCCAACGACGCCCCGCGTCGCTGAGAGCCGCCCGCGGCTACCGCCGATCCGACGCCAGCCGCAGCAGGTCCTGCTCGTCCCGGCACTCCAGAGCGGCCTGCACCAGCGTCGCGGTGGAGACGCCGTGCAATTCCGCCAGGCGCCGCGGCAGCGCTGCGGAAACCGGAAGCCCGCGCGACTTGAACACCTGCAGCACCGCCGCGCTCTGCGTCTCCAACCGGCCTGCTTCGTGACCTTCGGCCCGACCTTCTCTTCTGCCTGCCACTCGGCCCGCGACGTGGCCCTCCATGCGCTCTGCGCGCAGGAACGGATCATCATCAGGGCCCGTGCCCTCCGCCGCACCCAGCGTCCGCCCAATCCGGCGCAGCGCCGCCGTCGTCGCGTCCGACAGCTCGGCCTCGTTCAGCGCGCGGTGAATCTCCTGTGCCGTCCACCCCGGAAACGACTCGTACAGCGAGAGCTTGCCGCGGCGTACGTCGGTGGTGTTGTCCACCTCCAGGACGACGTCCGGCAGCACGTCGCTGCCTACCTCGATCGCGGGACCCGCCGGCCGCGTGGCGCGCGGGTGCAGATACACCGTCTGGTCTGCCTCCAGGATGCGCAGACAGGCGCCGTGCGCGTCGCGCATCAGAAGGTCGGCCGCCCCGAGGGTGCCGATCGGCGATCCGCGCGTCTGGGCGATCAGCGTCAGCAGCTCCGTGCATGTGGGGAAGCGATTCCGGCCCCTGCTCCTCCGACCGGCGCGCAGCGGGTTTGACCTGCGGCCGGCGGCGGGTGTCTGATGTCCGCGCCATGGCAGATAGACAGACCACCCTCAAGGACAAGGTCCGCTCGGGCGCTCCGCTGCTCGGCGCCGCGGTGCCGATGTTCACCGACCGCCCCCGGCTGGCGCAGCTCGCCGCGCGTCACCGGTACGACTGGTTCCAGGTCGACGCCCAGCACTCCGCGTTCGCGGAGGTCAGGCTGCGTGACTTCTGCAAGATCGCGGCCGAGCTGTCGATGCCGGTGGTGCTGCGGATCAAGCACACGCGCCTCACCTTCCTGATCGGCAACCTGCTGGACCTGGGCCCGGTGGGCATCGAGGTGCCGCAGGTGGAGCTGGAGTCCACGGTGGACGAGGCGGTGGCCAACTTCTACTACCCGCCCGAAGGCGTGCGCAGCCTGGGCGGCCTGGACCGCTACGGTTTCACCGGCCAGTCGCTCGACGAGTACATGGCGCTCTGGCACCGCACCGGCGTGCTGGCCATGCAGATCGAGTCGATCACCGCTGCCACCGCCGCGCGCAAGCTGGTCCGGCCCGGGGTGGACTTCGTCACCTTCGGCCCCTCGGACCTCACCGTGAACATCCGCGGCTACCCCAACCATGCCCTCAAGACGGTCGAGGACTGCGTCGCCTACGTGGCGAACGACCTGCAGGGCACCGGCGTGCGCGCCTGCATGCGCGTGGCGGCGGGAGACGACACGTCGCACTTCCAGGACATGGGAGTCACCATGTTCCTGGAGAACAACATTCCGTAGTCAGGCGAGGCGAACGGGCTCCAGGCCCGAGGGGGTGACGCGGATCCGCTGCGCGCGGGCCAGGGTCCGGAAGGTGTCCCAGTACACGTAGAGGACCTCGTCCGGGGCGACCTCGACCATCGAGCCCATGGCCCAGAGGCCGGTGTCGATCATCGTGCCCTGGTCCCAGGTCAGCCCGTCGTCGTGGCTGCAGTGCAGGGTCAGCCCCGGCATGCGATGGGCGATCAGCAGCGCCCCGGAGGCGGTGCGGACCATGTTGGGCGAGGCATACCCGGCGAACGGCCCGCGCACCGCCGGCCCCCAGGTGCGGCCGCCGTCGTCCGACCAGCTCTCCCACATCACGGGCGAGTAGATCGGCCGCATGTAGGCGACGACGCGGCCCGAGCCGAGCTCCGTCGCCGTGCACTCGGTGAGGTCCAGGTTGCCCTCCATCGGCGTGCCGTCGTCGAGGAAGCCGGGCGTGTCGACGTTGACCGGCGCCGTCCAGGTGGCGCCGTCGTCGTCACTTCGCGCGCAGAACGCCTGGCAGTGCCAGGAGCCCCAGGTGTGGAGCGGCAACGGGTTGTCGTGCATGTCCTTGCCGAGCAGGAGGAAGGCCAGTATGCCGCCGTCGGCCAGGTTCAGGAAGCCCATCGGCGCCAGGCTCTGCACCGGCGGGTCCTTGGGAGGCCCGACGTGCAGGTTGGTGGTGCCGGCGTCGCTCCAGGTGCGGCCACGGTCGCCCGACTCGTACACGACCTTGTGGTCCGTGCCCGGCAGCATGGCGATCAGGCGCCCCCGCGGGGTGAGGTGCATGCGCGCCGGCGACCAGGAGCTGGCCAGCTCGCCCAGGCCGAGCGGCTGCAGCTCCGACCAGGTGCGGCCGTCGTCGGCGGAGCGGGTCAGGAACGGCTGCGCGTGTGCGGTCAGGGCGTCCGACGTGTCGTCCTGCACGTTCACGAGCATCAGCAGCTCGCCGTCGTCGAAGCGCTTCACGTCGGTCGGCTGCTGCCAGTACCCGGGCCCGGCCGGCAGCGGGTGCCACCAGTTGGTCGGGTGCTCGAACCCGGAGCGCCAGACCGGCGGCACGGACGGCCCGTCGACGCTGACGTTGCCGATCTCCGCCGTTCCGAACAGGTACGTTCCCACCGCGCCGGGGCCGGCGTAGGTGCCGTCGCGTACCTCGAAGCGGCCGTAGTCGCCGACGCGCACGGTGAAGCGGTCGCCCTGCAGGGTGATCTCGCAGCGCAGCCGGATGCCGTTGGTGCTCGGCACGCGCGGGAGCATCTGCAGCCGGATCAGCTCCAGGTAGCCGGCGTCGCCCATCTTCGACAGCGCCGCCCAGAAATGCTGCGCGCGCGACGCCTGGCCGCAGTTGGGAAAGTGCACGAGGTAGAAGTGGTACTCGTCGCGGGCGCGCAGGACGATGCCGGCGTCGCTGTGGCCGCGCAGCAGGAAGTCGAGGCTGATCCTGCAGTCCTGGTACGCGCGGGTTCGGTCGAACGCGAAGTGGGCGCCCTGCAGGGGCGCGACCTCGGCATTCACCAAGTCGGGCGGAATCGCCAGCGCGCCGTCGCCGCCGTCCGTCCAGACGCCGTTGACGAAATGCCAGCCCGAGCCATCGCCGATCGCGAGCGGTGTAGTAGTGGCCATGCGCGCAGTGTATGTCAGGCGGCGTCACCCGCACAGAACGAGAAAGGCGAATCTTACGGACCGCTCGCGTTCTCCGGCAGCGGCACGTGCTCGCGCACGGCGGCGCCGGCCAGCAGGTCGCGGAACCGCTCGTAGCGGGTGCTGCAGCCGACGACGTAGCAGGCGTCTTCAGGGTACTTGCGGATGCCCGACAGCACCGGCACCGCCAGCCTGCCGTCCGGTTCCGTCAGGGCCGCGTCCCGGCCGGGCACCAGCACCAGGTCGCGGATGTCGCGGACCTCCAGGACCTCGCCGCCCGCGTCGACGTGGGCGGCATAGTGCGGGTCGGCGAGCCGGCAGCGCGCCCGCGCGAAGAAGCCGAGCTGCAGCCCGTTCGGCAGCTCCCACAGGAACAGCCGCACGTCGTGGTCGAGGGCGAGGCGCTCCACGAAGCGCGCGCCCCACAGGACCGGCGCCCCGCTCACCGACAGGTCGTAGTCGTTCTCCACCGGGTGCCGCCAGCCCAGGACGTGCGGGATCATCGACTTCCAGGTCATCGCGCACTGCTCGAACCCCTCGCCGAAGGCCACGGAAGTCACGGTGCGCGGATCACAGGTGAAGCCGCGTGCCGCCATCCCGGTCTCCAGGAAGCGGGCGTACAGGTAGTTGTTGGCGATCACCTTCAGCGCGCCGGTCCCCCAGGCGTAGCCGTCGCGCGCGCACGCGGCCTCGATCTCGGCCCGGACCGGCGCGCGCTGATCCGCCGGGATGCTCGCCCAGTACGCCGCGCAGCCGGCATGGTCGGGGTCGTGCAGCACGTGACGGATCGGCTCCGGCACGCCGTCCAGGCCGGCCGGCTCGGTGATCACCGCGCCGCGCTCGACCAGGCACCGGTCGCCCAGCGTGTCGAGCGCGTGCCGCTCCAGGTCGCGCATCAGGCCGCTGTCGCCGATCGGGTGCAGGTAGAGCAGCTCGTTCGGCCGCATGGCCGAGATGAACTCCTTCTGCAGGGCGACGACCCGGCGTTCGCGGTTGCGTGCGGCGTACCACCAGGAGCGGCGCACGCCGTACGTCTCCAGGTATCCGGGATCGGGCGCGTCGCTCATGGCCCAGCAGGCCGGATGGAACAGGAAGACGATGCGGTCGATCACGCGCGTGCGCGCCACGGGCGGCATGGTAGCCTGTCCGGCCGATGAGCGGGGGAAACGGGGAGCGCGCCTGCGGCTCGATCATCTTCCTCATCCACCCGTGCTGCTACGAGGCTCTGTCCGAAGAGCAGGTGCGCGCCGACAACCTGGATCTCTTCGTCCGCATGGAGCGGGAGGTGAAGGAGCGCTGGCTCGCGGATCTGCGCGGCCGCCGGGATCCAACGCTGTTCGTACAGCTCGGCGGACCTGAGTACCTGACCGACGCGGCGGTCGAGGCGCTGGGCGCGCCATACGCCCTGCGGTTCGCCACCGAGTTCGACGGATCGATCACGCGGTTCTACGAAGAACTGACAGCGGAGTTCCATCGGCACGTCGCGGCGAACCGGCTGGCACTCGACCTGGACACCGTGCACTCCGAGCTCTGGGGCGAGTCGTTCGAGGGCTGCGTGCCCGGCTACGGCGGCGCCTTCGCCCAGTACCTGCCGCTCGGGCGGGCGCCGCGCATGCGCTTCGAGATGACCGTGCACGACTCGCGCCTGCTGTACGGCCATCGCGGATACCAGGTGATCCCGCTGCTCGGCACCGACGTCGAGGCGTGGCTGTTCGAGCTGCCGGACGGGACGGGGGCCGCCATGTTCCAGGCGCGGCGGCACGCGCAGTGGATCGACCGCCGGCGCATCGGCCTCAGGCTCGACGACCGCCGCATCCAGGTGTGCACCAAGCTCGGCCACACCGTCTGGCCGCCCGAGCCGTGGGAGAAGGGCAAGCCGGAGCTGATCTGCGACTACAGCATGGAGCTGAAGGAGTGCATCTGGCGCTGGGTCCGCTCGGCCGGCATGCCGCCCGACCGCTTCCGGGACGTCATCGCCGCCGCCGTGGTCCACGACGTCAGCGCTTGACGGTCACACCGCCACCGCGCCGCCGCTTGAACGCGCCGCTCAGAGGGTCCATGCTCTCCGGAATCGGGAACGCCCGAAACTCGGGCGTAGGAGGAGACGCATGAAGAGAGCGTTCTACATCGTGGCACTGCTCGCATTCGCGAGCGTGCTCGGCTGGGCCGCCGGCGAAGAGGAAGGCACGGCGATGGAGGAGGGCGGACCGATCACCTTTCCCCTGGAAGAGCAGATCACCATCACCGTCGCCCTGACCGAGCATCCCAGCGAAGGGGCCTACGAATGGGCCCAGGACGGGCACCTCGGCTTCCAGTGGCTGCAGGAGCAGACCAATATCGTGCTCGACGTCACGCAGATCCCGCAGGGATCGCGGGAGGCGAAGTACAACCTCATGCTGCAGAGCGGAGACCTGCCGGACATGCTGTTTCCGCAAGGTTCGGGTTGGACGCGGGCCGACTTCGAGGCGTTCGGGGACAAGGGCATCTTCGTCGACATCATGGAGTACCGGGACCTGATGCCGAACTACGCGAAGCTGGTCGAGGAGGAGCCGAACCTCAACCTCCTGCTCTACGACGGCAAGCTGTACGGCTTCTGGCAGGTCAACCAGTTCTACTTCCCGTTCAACCAGTTCCTGCCGTACCGGCACGACCTGTGGCAGAAGTACGACCTGCAGCCGGAAACCTGGGACGACATGCATGACGCCTTCACGCTGCTCAAGAACGAGTTTCCCAACTCGTTCCCGGTCGGTCCCTTCACCCAGGGAGGGGTCATCACGCTGATCAACCTGGCGGCGCCGACGTTCCGCACCGGCCACACCATCTACTACAACCACGACGTGGACGACTGGGTGTACGGCCCGGCGGAAGACAACTACCGGTACTACATCGAGTACATGGCAAAGCTCTACAGCGAAGGCCTGTTGAATCCCGATGCGACCACCACCTCCTATGAGCAGTGGGTGCAGGACTGGATCAACGACAAGACCTTCTTCGCGTGGTGGTGGTCGGCGACCGGCAACTGGTTCATCGAGAACCCGGGCAACAATCCCAACTACGGGCCGGGCAAGCACTGGGTCGAGGCGCATCCCGTGCCGCGCATCTCGGCCGACGGACCGCGCGGCTGGACCGGCAACAAGGCGCCGACCAACGTGCATGGACCGCCGTGGCTGATCAACGCCAAGTCCGACTACATCCGCGAGATCATCGCGCTCAAGGACTTCATCGCCGATCCCGCGGTCAGCATCCAGATGACGCTTGGCGCGCCCGGCGAGGAGTGGGACATCGTCGACGGCACGTACCGCTTCATCCATCCGGACATCAAGACGCCGTACAATCCGGACGGCAAGTGGGCGTCGATCGACTACTACCGCAACGTCCACAACTTCTTCCGGTCGGAGAACAACTTCAGCTCCATCAGCGTGGACGGCATCTTCTTCGAGCTGCACGACGGCGCCTCCGACGGCGACTACGCGCAGTTCATCCGCGAGAGCTTCATGTACCAGGAGCAAGGCAGCACGCAGACCGATCCGCAGCCGATCGTGCGCTTCGCCGCCGAGGCTCAGGAGCAGGCCGGCCAGCTCAAGACGATCCTGGACACCTACGCGCACGAGATGACGATCAAGTTCATCTTCGGCGAGGAGCCGCTGTCCAACTACGACGCCTACAAGGCTCGCCTGGAGGAGCTCGGTACCGGTGACCTGATCGCGCTGTACAAGGAAGCGGCCGGCGGGTAGCAATCGGCCGGCGTGGAACACGGCACGGCGAGGCTCCCCTCACGGCGGGGCCTCGCCGTCCTGATTTCGGGCGGCCCTGTTCTCGGGCGGCCCTGTTCAGGCGAGCAACGAGGCCGGGTGGTTGTAGTCGCCGCGCGGGTGGCGGCAGTCGGTCCAGTACATGAAGTGGAGCACGTATCCGTCGACGGCGCCGTCGCGCACGGCTGCGATCTCCGCGCGCTTGTCTGCGGGAAGATCGGGGTCGCAGGCGATGATCTTGCGCCACACCAGCACCGGCACGCCGGCCGCTTCCCGCATCGCCGCGGCGGCGTCCAGGCCGTGTGGAAACGGCGGCGGCAGCGCCACCAGGGCGTCGACCAGCCCCTCCCGGCCCCACCGTTCGTACTCGACGTGAAAGCCGGCTGCCGGCTGATCGCTCGAGCGCCCGGTCCGGGCGTCGAACCGATGCGTGCCGCCTGCGCCCATCCCCTGCGATATCACGGGAGTGCCCGGACCGGCCCAGCCGTGGATGCCGTCGGTGCGCGCGTAGCCGAGCAGCGCACGGCCGCGGCGCCGGGTTTCGGCGCTCACCGCCTGCACGAACCGGGTAAAGTGCTCACCGTGCAGCGCGTACCACGCGGCGGTATCGAACGGCTCACTCAGCACGTCGACGCCGTATCGCTCCCTGAACTCCTCCACAACGCACGGGTTGAATCCGAAGCGGTGCGGCTGGTCACCGGCCGCGGCGTCGCAGTGGCTGAAGAAGCCCAGGGCGATGCCGTCGACCCCGCGGTCGAGCGCCTCCCGAACCTCGGCGAGCCGCAGCTCGCGCAGGTGCGGATCGCCGTAGCAGGGGATTCCTTCCAGCCGCGTCCGCTGATCGCGAGACCACAGCCACAGGTCGCGGTCGAACAGCGGCGAGCCGCCCGGCCAGCTCTCCGCCGTGCACCAGACGCCGGGCAGGTCGAACACGCTGAAGTTGAGGATCAGGGCGACGCCGTGCCGGTGCGCGGCCCGTACCGCCGCCTCCAGCGTGTCGAAGCGCCGGCACTGCTCGCCCAGCCACGCCCAGTCGCCGGTTGTCCAGCCCTGCTCGTGCGGCTCGGCGCCAATGCGGAACCGCGGCGGCAGCGGCGGGTCTCCGGCCAGAGGTACATGAGTGCTCGGGTAGGTGAGGGTGCCTCCGCAGTTGGCCTGCCACAGCACCGCCGCCACGCCGTGACGGGCGCAGTCCTCGAACCACGCGTCGATGTGCCCTTCGGTAAGCGGCGTTGCGGCCGATCCCACGGCGGCTTCCGGCCAGCAGCGGGTGGCGTACAGGATGCTGCCGTAGACGCGGATCACCACCATCCAGGTCGGTGGAGTGGCGAGTGCTGAGATGGCGTCTGACACAAGCGCGGACATGGTAGCAGCGCCGGGAGGTCCGGCCAAGGGTGGCACCCGGCTCGACCGGATCGCCCGGAGTTTCGGCCACGAGAAGTATCTCTACGCAATGACCGCCGTGGGCGTGGTCCTGGTCTTCCTCTTCAGCTACCTGCCCATGTACGGTGTCCTGCTGGCGTTCAAGCGCTACGACTTCACCGCCGGCATCCTGGGCAGCCCCTGGGTCGGGTTCCACAACTTCGAGCTGTTCTTCAGGAACCCGTTCTTCTGGCGGCTCATCCGCAACACGGTGCTGCTCGGCTTCCTGTCCATCGTCTGGGGGTTCTGGCCGCCGATCCTGCTGGCGTTGCTGCTCAACGAGGTCCGCTCGCCGGGCTACAAGCGCACGGTGCAGACGATCACCTACCTCCCCCACTTCATCGCGGTCGTCGTCATCATCGGCATGCTGAAGGAGCTCCTGGCATACGACGGGGTGGTCAATCGCCTGGTGGCCGCGCTGGGCGGCGAGCAGGTCAGCTACTTCGCCAAACCGGGCTGGTTTCGCACCATCTACATAGGATCCGGTGTCTGGCAGGGGATCGGCTTCAGCACGATCATCTACCTGGCGGCGCTCTCCGGGATCGACCCGGAGCTGTACGAGAGCTCCATCGTCGAGGGCGCGGGCCGCCTGCAGATGGCCCGTTTCATCACCCTTCCGCACCTGCTGCCGTACGTCATGGTGCTCCTGATCCTGAGCACGGTCGGCATCATCAACGTCGGCTTCGAGAAGGTGTTCCTGATGTACTCGCCGGCCACCTATGAAACCGCCGACGTGATCCAGACCTTCGTCTATCGTCTGGCGCTGGAGGGCGGGCAGTTCGCGTTCGGCACGGCGGTGGGGCTGTTCAACTCGGTCGTCAGCCTGATCTTCATGGTCGCGGTCAACCTGCTGGCGCGGCGCGTCGCCGGCCACAGCCTCTGGTAGGGATGGGAACGAGATGAACGCCGGCGTGAAGGAGAAGCACCTGGCGCTGTTCCCGGTGACGCTGTTCGACTACGGCAACGTCGCGGTTCTGTTCCTGCTCGCTGCGTTGACCGTGTACCCGTTCATTCACATCGTGGCCGTGTCGTTGAGCGATGCGGCCGGGATCGCCAGCGGTGCCGTGGCACTGTATCCGTCGGGATTGAACATCGACGCGTATCGGTTCGTGTTCAGCGACGAGGGCATGGTGCGCGCCTACTACAACTCCCTGCGCTACGCCGCGATCGGGACGGTGATCTTCGTGGTAGCGACGTCGATCGTCGCCTATCCGCTGGCGGTGCGGGGATTCTGGCTCAATCGGGGCGTGATGATCTTCCACGTGATCCCCATGTTCTTCTCCGGCGGGCTCGTTCCCACGTACCTGGTGTACCGGTCGCTGGGCATGGTCGACACCATGTGGGTGATGGTGCTGCCGGGCGCGATCGCGGTGTTCACCACCGTCGTCTTTCGCACCTACTTTCTCGGCCTTGGCACCGAGCTGCGCGAGGCGGCCCACATCGACGGCGCCAACGACCTCTACATCCTGTTCCGCATCTATCTGCCCTTGTCGAAGCCGGTGGTCGCCTTCGGGGCGCTGTTTCAGATCGTCCTGATCTGGAACGACTTCTTCCGCCCGCTGCTGTTCATGAACGACGAGGATCTGCAGCCGCTCACCCTGTTCCTGAGGCGCCTGCTGGTCGAGGTCGACGTCCAGTCGCTGCGCGAGCAGATGGAGCGCAGCATCATGGAGCGGGAGCGGCAGGAGCCGGTGCCGGTTCAGGCGTTTCAGGCGGCGTCGATCATCGTCTCGATCGTGCCGATCGTCTGCATCTATCCGTTCATCCAGCGCTACTTCGTGAAGGGAGCGTTGATCGGATCGTTGAAGTAGCTGGCGGCCGCGCGGCGGTCAGGACGCGTCCGGCACCCAGCCCTGCGGGCAGTCCTTGCGGATCGCCAGCTTGAGCCCGGCCGAGCACCGGTCCAGCTCCGAGGCCGCCTCCGCGGGCAGCTCCCAGTCGGCGTCGCGGAAGTTCTGCCCCACCTGCTCGGGCGTGTCGGTGCCGATGATGGCGGCGTTGACGGCCGGAAGGCGCAGGCACCAGGCGGTGGCGACGCGGGTGGGGGAGGTGCCGCAGCGGCGGGCGATGTCCAGAACGGCGCCGATCACGCGGCCGACCGCGGGGGTCATGGCGGCGCGGAAGTTGTACGGGCCGCGGTGCCAGGAGGTGCCGGCCGGGGGCGGCCGGCCGTAGCGGTAGCGGCCGGCCAACAGGCCGATCGCCGTGGTCGCGAAGGCGGTGACGCCGATGCCGGCCGGCTCGATACCCGGCAGCAGCTCCTCCTCGATGCGCCGGTCGAGCAGGCTGTAGCCCACCTGGTTGCAGACGTAGCCGGCCCAGCCGCGTTCCCGGCTGATCCGGGCCGACTCCAGGACCTGCGCCGCGCTGAAGTTGCTCACACCCGGGTAGCGCACCTTGCCGTCTCTCACCAGGCGGTCGAAGGCCGACAGCGTCTCGTCGAGCGGCGTGTCCGGGTCGGGGAAGTGGCACAGGTAGCAGTCGATGTAGTCGGTGTCCAGCCGCCGCAGACTCGCCTCGCAGGCGCGCAGGATGTAATCGCGCTTCAATCCCCCCGCGGCGCCGGGCATGGGCGAGCCGACCTTGGTGGTGACGACGAAGCGGTCCCGTTGCCCCTTGACCGCCGCGCCGACGATCCGCTCGGAGCGGCCGGTACCGTAGAAGTCGGCGCAGTCCAGGAAGTTGCAGCCGTGCTCGGCGGCGGCGTGGATGGTCGCGATGCCGGTCGCCGGATCCGGTTCGCTGCGGAACACGGTGCCCAGGCAGAGCCGGGAGACACGGAGGTCCGAGGTGCCCAGGCGGGCGTACTGCACGGCGGTTGTCCGCCCCGCTCAGGTCGTCAGGCCGGCCGCGCGCAGCGCGGGCGCGATCCAGTCGACGCAGCGGGCGGGCGCCTCGGCGTAGTTGTAGAACCCCACGGCGTGGGCGCCGGCATCGGCGACGGCGCGCACGCTGTCGACCATCGCCTGCTCGGTGACGATCGGCGTGCCGTACTGCGGGCCGCCGTAGAAGCCCATGCGGAGCAGCACGATCAGCTCCTGGCCACGGCCGAGCCCGGCGCGGGCGTCGCGGGCGATCTGTGCCGTCCGGTCCGGCGGCTGGCCGTACGCGCCGCCCATCACCAGTTGAACCGACGGATCGGCCGAGCCCATCAACCGCACACCGTGCGGCTCGGCCTCCTGCCTGAATTCCTGCAGGAGTCGCGCCTCGTTCGCTTGCAGGGAGCGCTCGTAGTCTTCCAGGGGATGCAGGTGGCGGAACGCCGCAAGCGTATCGGGCAGGTCGGCGGGCACGTCGGGCGCGGCGGCCAGGTACGCCTCCAGGTGCGAGCGCACGGCCGTCCGCAGCGCGGGCGCGTCGACGCCGTCACGCTCCGCGCCGGCCATGTCCGCCGGGTTGAAGGACACATCCAGCAACGCGGTCTCCAGATCGCGCAGGTGCGTCCCCTGCCGCTCGTGGTGGTGGCCGCCGACCCAGGAGCCGCCGTGGGCGCGGGCGCGGTAGTCGGCCGCCTCCAGCATGATCGTGTCCAGGGGATAGCGGGAGGACAGGTCGCGGATCACGCCGCGGGCGAACGCCGCCGCGGTGGGATGGCCAGGAGTGAGCGCGTGCGGGTAGCTGTCGCCGAACGCGTTGTGAATGGTCAGCTCCGGGTGGGCCACGCCGATGCGCGAGTTGTGCAGCAGCACCGTCCAGGAGCACATCCGCAGCCCGGCGCGGGTAGCCGCCTCGCAGATGTCGCCGAACAGGTCCCGGCCGTTGCTGGCGGCGGCGATCTGCGGCGTGAGCCCCTCGGGGTAGCAGGCCGGGTCGGGACGGTAGTAGGCGACCCCGTCCTCCAGCATGTGCACCTTGCGGCGCGGGTTGTGGGGATAGAAGAAGAAGCCGGCGTGGTAGAGGCTGGCGACCGCCAGGTGGGTGACGCCCAGGTCACGCGCGCGGCCGACGAGCTGCTCCAAGCCTTCGTCGACGAAATCCCAGGGATAGCAGAACAGGTACGCTGCCCGCAGACTGGCCGAGCTCATGCGGCGGCTCCGATCGAGACGCCGTAGTGGGCCAGGGCGTCCCGGTCCAGCTCGACCCCCAGGCCGGGCGCGTCGGGCACCACCAGCAGGCCGTCCTCGAACGGGATCGGATCGACGATCAGGTCGTCCTCGCGCAGCAGGCTGCCGATGATGTCGCACGGCAACTCGCACCCGGCCGCCGCCGCGGCGTGCACGCTCGACATGTCGCGCACACCAAGGTCGACGCCGGTGCCGCGCCACGTCGGCAGCCCGGCCTTGCGCGTGAGGGTCGCCCACTCCACGAACTCCTTGAGGGGGCCGAGCAGGTTGTAGCAGTCGGCCGCCTCCGCACGCACCGCCGGCAGCAGGTCCGTGATCGAGGTCAGGTGCAGCGCGACCGGCTGCGGGATGGTGCCGCGCACCTCGGCGTACCAGTCCAGGCGGTCCTGCGGCATGGGGCTCTCGAAGGTGACGCGGTCCAGGCCGTCCAGCGAGCGTGACACCTCGCGTGTCCCTTCCGGATGGTGGAACCGTTCGTTGGGGTCGAGCACGATCGGGAAGTGGGGGGCCACCTCGCGCACGGCCGCCACGCGCTCCGCGATCGGGTCGCCGAGCGCGCACTTCATCTTCATCCCCCGGAAGCCCAGATCGAGTCCCGTCTGCGCGCGGGCGGCGGTGTCCTCCGGCGTCCCGCGGCCCATCCAGAAGTCGACCGGGACGCGGTCGATCTTCTTGCCGCCCAGCAGGTGGTGGACCGGCACCCCCAAGTGCCTGCCGAGCAGGTCGAGCCACGCCATCTCGTACGCTTCGTAGATGATGTACGACTCGTAGTCGTCGGCGTGGGGCAGCGGCAGGTTGCCGATCGGCAGGTCGATGAGCTCCTTGCCGATCAGCAGGTCGGCCTGCTCGCGCAGCGGGCCGTACAGGTCGCCGCGGCGCGGCTCACCCAGCCCGACCAGGCCGCTGTCGGCCTCCAGCTCGATGATCCACTTGGGGAACTCCCAGAAGTTCAGCGAGCGGCCGGTCACCGGATCGGGCGCGCACAGCTTGTCGTCCACCCCTTCCGAGTGCACGACACCCGGCCGCATCGGCACCACAACCTGGTGGATCCGCACGTCGACGATTTTCATCGCGTCAACCTCCTGTTGCAGGGGTCGTCGAGCTTTCGATTATGCCGCGAATGGCCAATAACCTCCGTGGAAACCCTTTAGTCTTCATGGCGCGCCGTCACGGCGACACCGGGGTTTGCCAGGTGCCGTCGAAGTCGGGCGATCCGAGGATACGGAAGCGCTCGCCGGGCAGGTCGAACTCGGCGGCGACGCCGCAGGCGAACTCCGTGCGCTGCAGCGCGCCGTCGGGTGACAGCAGCCGATGGGTGGTCATCTCCGACAGGGCGATCGAGCGGTAGAACGCACTCCAGGTGCGCAGCCACTCGAGTGCGCGCGCCGTGCGGCCGCTCTGCCAGTCGGTGACCGGCACCGGGTAGCCGTCGCGTGGGGACAGCATCCAGTTCCAGGACGGCGGCGCACCGTACATCAGCTCGTAGAGCCGGTGCGAGCGGCTGGGGAACCAGTCGTAGAACGCTCCCTGGCCGGGATCGCCCGAGAAACCGGCAATGCAGCAGTCGTGGAACACGAGCTGGCTCAGTGGGATCGGCTCGCCCACGGGCCGGTGCTCGGACTCGGAGTCTGCGGCCTCCTCGGCGTCCACGCGGGCGCTCAGCCGGTGGCCGCTCCAGTCGGTGAAGAAGAAGTGGTCGCAGTGCGGGATGGCCCAGAACTGGCGCAACTCCCCGGCCGGGATGATCCCCCGCTTGCGGGTCTCGTCGAAACAAGCCTGCTGATGCTCGAAGACCTGCCGGCGCGTCACCGGATGATCGGGCGAGAAGTTGCGCGGCGGAATGCTCGCCGCCGTGTACCCGTCGAAGTAGAGCACGTCGAAGCGGAGGCCGCGCTCCTCCAGGCCGTCCAGCGCCGCCTGCGTGATCGCGAGCGCCGCGTGGGTGCCGAGGTGGTCCGAGCGGGATCCGTCGGCGTTCACCGCCCAGAACGACTCGTCGTAGCCCGTCACGCCGGGGCTCTGCTCGCACGGGCGGATGAACCCCTGCGTGAGGCATCCCAGCTCGCGCGCGCGGTTGGCGAAGTCGACCATCGGCGCCCAGCCGCCGTCACCCGGCTCGTCGACCAGAAATGCCTGGTGGTTCTGGATCGGCGGCCGGCCGTGCGGACCGCCCCACTTGGGGTAGAACAGGTTGGCGCCGATCCCCATCGACCGTAACCGGCGGAGGTCGCCGAGCACCCGCTCCGCGTCCGCGCCGTTCCATTCCGTCCAGCGGAACAGGACGTTGCCGGCGTACTCGCGGATGCGGGGCGATTCGTCCGCCTTCTCCTCCAGGGTTCGCACCAGTCCCTGACGCCGCGCGGCGGCGCGGTAGCGCTTGGCCATTGCCACGTAGTCCAGGTCGCGGGCGAAGTGGACGAGCAGCCGCCGGGGATAGGCCAGGGTGCCCAGCTCGTCCGCCCAGGAGAAGTCCAGGATCGAGCGGTCGCCCGGCAGGTGGTGGGCGCGGACCTCGGCGTCCCACCACGTGTCCACCGTGGCGCAGAGTCCCGCGCCGTCGCGGGTCAGGCCGAAGATCGGCAGCGACCAGCGCCCGCCGACCTGGACCGGCTCCGGCCCGCGGCCGGGCAACGCGTCCGGGCAGTCGGCCGGGACCAGGTAGCCGGAGCCGTGCGGCAGCACCAGGAAGCCGCCTTGCGCGGCCGGCCGCTCGAAGCGGTACAGGTGCTCGACGCGCTGCACGGCGTGCCCGCCGCCTGTCTGCTCGATGCCGATCAGGAGCTCGTCATCGTCCGCGTCGAGGCCGATGCACAGCTCCAGCGCCACGTCCGCGCCGGGATAGCCCGAGAGCGTGATGCGCTGACCGCGGTAGCGTCCGTCGGCGAAGGCATGCGCCGAGCGCTGCCGCGCGTCGGCCAGGCCGAAGCGGTGTGCTGGCCCATGGCCGGTGTCGGCACAGACCGCCGGCGGCATGCTCTTCGAGCTCTCCCACAGCGGCTCGCCGTCGAGCCCGGACACCGTGAGCCGCAGCGCGTCGTCGATCGCGACCCTGACGCCGCGGCCCTGAAGGTTCACTGTCATCGGGGCAGCTTCATCCGGCGAGGTCCAGCGCTTCCAGCAGGCCGCGCAGGTACCCGATCGCGAACAGCCGGCCCTTCATCATGTAGCCGGGGTTGTCGTTGGGCTCGCCGGCCATGGTCGGCACGTGATCGGGACGGACCGGGCCGTCGAAGCCGACCTCGCGGTAGGCGCGCAGGGCCGCGACCATGTCGGTCGGGCCGTCGTCCTGGAAGGTCTCCACGAAGCGCGAAGCGGTGCCGCGCACGTCGCGGAAGTGCACGAAGAAGATCTTGCCGCCCGCGCCAAAGCGGCGGATCGCCGCCGGTATGTCGGCTCCCATGGCGGTGAAGTTGCCCTGACAGAAGGTGACGCCGTTGCACGGGCTTGGCACCAGATTGATAGCGCGCTCCATGTTCTCGACGCTGCGCATGATCCGCCCCACGCCGCGGATCGGGGACAGCGGCGGGTCGTCGGGGTGCAGCGCCAGTTTCACCCCGTTCGCCGCCGCCACCGGCACGACCCGCTCGCTGAACCAGGCGAAGTTCTCCCAGAGCTGCTCCTCGTTGATCAGCAGCCCGTCGGCGCCGGGCGTCAGGCCCTCTGCCGCAACGCGTCCGCGCGTCTCCATCGCGGCATGGTCGTAGGCCGAGGACAGCGCGCCGCCGCGCACGGGCACCGCCTTGTCCGTGCGCAGCCAGCCGAATACCGCCATGAAGTTCCAGCAGACCGCCTCCACGCCGGCGGCCGCGAGATGCTCGAGCATGCGGCAGAAGCGGTCGGCCTCGCGGTCACGGCCCGGCAGCCCGAGCTTGGCGTCCTCCATCGGCGTCGGACCCTCGACCACCGACAGGCGCAACCCGGCGCCGGCCGCCCGGTCGCACAGCCTGTCCAGCGCCTCGCGGTCGGCCGCCGGCGTCCCGCCGGCGCCCAGCGGAACGCCGCACACCAGGTCGGTGACGCCCATCTGGCGGGCCAGGTCCCACCGTTCGCCCGGCTCGCCCGGCATGTGCAGCGCCAGTCTCATTTCGTCACCCCTTGCCTGCTACCCATTGCCTGTTACCCCTTGATGGAGCCGATCATCACGCCCTTGGTGAAGTGCTTCTGGATGAACGGATAGAGGATCATCATCGGCACGCTGGCCACGACGATAAGCGCGAACTTGAGCGTCTGCAAGATCTCCGTGCTCTCCATGAGCGTGCGGATGTCGATGTCTCCCCCCGCCATGGCCTGCGCGATGATGCTCTCGTTGATGATCAGGATGCGCGCCAGCACGAGCTGCAGCGGGAACTTCGACTCGTCGAACAGGTACAGCAGGGCGTTGAAGTAGGTGTTCCAGTGGTCGATGGCGTACCACAGCACCAGCACCGCCAGGATCGGCCGCGACAGCGGCAGCACCACCTGGGCGAGGAAGCGGAGATCCGAGCAGCCGTCGATCTCCGACGCCTCGGTGAGCTCCCGCGGCAGGTTGGCGAAGTAGGTGCGCGCGACGATGGTGTTCCAGATGGACAGGCCGGCCGGCAGGATGACCGCCCAGCGCGTGTTGACCAGGCCGAGCGAGTTGACCACCAGGAACGTCGGCACGATCCCGCCCCGGAAGAACATCGGGATGAGCACGAAGATGCCGATGATCGCCAGGCCGCGCAGGTCCTTTCGCGACAGGGGATAGGCCAGGCACACGGTCAGCACCAGGTTGAGCGAGGTGCCGGCCGTCGCGTAGAACAGGCTGTTGAGGAAGCCGGAGAGCACCAGCTTGTAGCGGAAGATGCGCTCGTAGCTCAGCAGCGTGAAGCCGCGCGGATAGACGGTGACGTCGCCGGCCAGGATGTGGTCGGAGCTCGAGAACGAGGAGGCGACCACGTTCAGCACCGGGACGACGATGGCGAGGCCGACCGTGACCAGCAGCAGCGTGTTGAGGACGTCGAACGCGCGGTCGCCGGCGCCCTCGCCGCGCATCGATGCGGCGCAGTGCCGGCTACCACAGGCTGATCTCCGACAGCCGCCTGGAGAGCAGGTTGGCCGACACGATGAGCACCAGGTTGATCACGCCGTTGAACAGGTCCACGGCCGCGCCCAGGCTGTAATTGGTGTTCAGGACCCCGACCTTGTAGACGTAGGTGGCGATGATCTCCGAAGAGGCCAGGTTGAGGGGGTTCTGCAGCAGGTACACCTTCTCGAACCCCAGCGTCATCGCGCTGCCGATCTCCAGGATCAGCAGGATGACGATGGTGGCGCGGATGCCGGGGATGTCGACGTTCCGGATCTTCTGCAGCTTCGAGGCGCCGTCGATCCGCGCCGCGTCGTAGAGCTCGACGTCGACGGCGGACAGGGCGGCGATGTAGATGACCGCCGCGAAGCCCATGTGCTGCCACACCTCCGAAAGGGCGTAGATGATCGCGAAGTACGAGGGGTCGGCGATCAGGCTGACCGTCTCCATCCCGAACAGGTCGAAGAAGAAGCCGATGAACCCGAAGCGCGGATCCAGGAAGGTCAGGATCATCCCCGCCATCACCACGGTCGAGATGAAGTGCGGGGCGAAGGCGATCGTCTGGATCGTCCGCCGCAGCCTCATCCAGCGCATCTCGTTCAGCGCGAGCGCCAGGATGACCGCCGCCGGAAACGCGAAGGCGATGCGCACGAATGCGATGACGACGGTATTGCGGACGATGTTCCAGAACTGGAACGATCCCAGCAGGCGCTCGAACTCCCGGAATCCCACCCAGGGGCTGCCGTGGATGCCCTTGAGCACGCTGAAGTTCTTGAAGGCGATCACCACGCCGTACATCGGCGCGTACATGAAGATCAGCATCCAGGCGATCGGGATCGCCATCAGCAAGTAGAGCTGCCAGTGCTTCCTGAGGACCGTCGAAAAGGGTCTCTTGCCGATGCGGGGGCTGCCCAGGGCGGGTCGCCGTTCAGACAGCGTCATGGACCACTCGCGGCGCGGCCGTTCGGTGCGGGAGGGAGCCGCCGACGGCATCCGCCCCGGCAGAGCCGGCCAAGAGTCCCAGGAATCCGTCGGATGGCCGCGCGAGCGGCCAGTCCGGCAGATTCCTGCCAAGCGGGGCTGGGCCGACAACCGGAGCCGAAGGCGACGATTGTCGGGGCGCTATTGCAGCGTGGCCTGCAGCATCGAGGTGACTTCGGCCAGGCCGATCTTGACCAGGTCGTTGACGTAGGCGTCCCAGTCGCTGTCCAGGTCGCGCTCGCCGGTCACGAACAGGGCGGCCTGCTGCTCGACGAAGGTGCGCAGCTCCGCGGAGATCTGCGCGACCCGGCGGGCGTCGTCCGGAGCCAGGTAGATGAAGTCCGAGAACATGCCGATGCCGGTCGCGTCCTTGACCGGCTCGTACACGTCGCGGGTGGACACGTTCAGGAGCCGCTCCAGCACGTTCACCTCGCCTTCGAAGCCGATCCCGAAGCCGAAGTCCGGGGTCGGGAAGAAGACCGGGAACTCCCACTTGACGTCTCCCGTTCCCGGGCGTTCCAGGGCCACGACCGCGGCCTGTCCGCCCAGCACGTTCTCCTCGCCCGGCTCGGCCGGGCGCCACAGGTTGGCGCCGTGGGTGACGTGGTTGGATCCCTCGAACGAGAAGGCCCAGTTCATGATCTGCATGGCCACGTCGATCTCCGCGTCACTGGCCTTGTCGGTGATGGAGAAGGTGCCTGCCTCACCGCCGAGGCGGCGGGTGCCGAACGGATAGCCGGCCGCCGTCCGGATCCCGGTGGGTCCCTTGAGCGGCGGCAGCGGCGAGTAGTCCTCGGCCCGCGGGTTGCCCCCGCCGAACGCGACCATCGGGCCGCCGGCAGGGAAGGAGCCGATGACGTTGTCCTTGGGATCGTCGCTGGAGCCGCCCATGGCGCTGAGCTGGTCGCCGGTCTGCACGAAGGCGTTGAGGTCGAGCGACCCTTCCTCGAACAGCCCGTTCATGAAGCGCAGCGCGTCGCGCCAGCGGCTCTCGCTGTACGGGAAGTAGATTCGGTTGCCGTCGACACCGAACAGCTTGGTGCCGGAGCCGGCGGCGGCGTAGGGGACGAACGCCTGGCCGATGAAGTAGATGGGATTGGTGTACCAGCCGTTGGTGGCGCCGGTGAGCGGCACCTCGTCCTGCTGGCCGTTGCCGTTGGGATCCCGGGTCTTGAACGCGCGCAACGCGTCCGCGTACTCGTCGGGAGTCGCCGGCATCTCCAGTCCCAGCGCGTCCAGCCACGCCTGGTTGATCCAGAACTTCTGGTAGATCGAGCAGTGGTAGCAGCCGCCCGAGCCGCCGCCGGTCAGGACGTAGATGTTGCCGTCCGGGGCGGTGATCTCCTGCCGCAGCTTCGGGAACTCGCTGAACCCGCTGAGAATGTGCGGGGTGCTCTCCTCCGTCAGGTAGGGGTTGAGCGGGATCAGGACCTTGCCCTCGACGCCGAACTCGAGCTCGTCGGCGGGGACGAACGGGGCGTTCATGAAGACCGAGGGATACCGGCCGCTGGTCAACAGCAGCGTGATCTGCTGCTTGGCGCCTTCCAGCGGGATGACGATGAAGTCGAACTCGACGTTGAACGTCTCCTCGATCAGGTCGGTGAGCCGGTTGTCCTCGATGGAGGCGATCCAGGGCGGCTGCGTCGCGGCGGCGCTGAGCACGACGGGTCCGCCGCCGTCCGAGTCGGTTTCCGTGGTCGCGGTCGCGAACAGCAGAGCCGCGACCGACAACAGCACCGGTACGAGAAAGAGCCTCTTCATGGGAATACTCCTCTGAGGTGGAAAGAGATGTTGGACGGACTGTCTTATGGGGGGGCACCCACCGAACCGGTCCGTCCGAAAGGTGTCACACCGCGGCTGCGCGCGCAAGCCGCTGCGTCCGCGGCCGGCCTTGCCGCCGGCGCGGCTGACCCGACAGACTCCGCGGCGGATCCCGATGCCCTCGACCCGCTACGAACCGACTTGGCGCAGCCTGCGCGAGCACCCGACGCCGCAATGGTTCCGCGACGCCAAGTTCGGAATCTATACCCACTGGGGCGTCTACTCGGTGCCGGGATTCGGCAGCTCGGGAGCCGCGAGCAACGCGACATGGTATCCGCACCGCATGTACGTGGACGGAAGCCCGCACCAGGAGCACCACCTCGCCACCTACGGGCCGCTGGACCGGTTCGGCTACAAGGAGTTCATTCCCCTGTTCACGGCGCCGAGGTTCGACCCCGACGAGTGGGCGGAGTTGTTCCAGGCCGCCGGCGCGCGTTTCGCCGGCCCGGTGGGCGAGCACCACGACGGCTTCTCCCTGTGGGCGACCGCCCGGACCGAGTGGCACGCCGGCCGCCTCGGTCCGAAGCGCGACATCGTCGCCGCGCTGGAGCGGTCGATCCGCGCGGCCGGCATGCGCTACCTGGTCGCCCTGCACCACGCCGAGCACTGGTGGTTCTACCCGCACTGGCGGCGGGACTACGACACCGGCGGCCCGGACGCGTCCAGCCTCTACGGCGAGCGGCACAACCTCGAATTCGCCGACGGCGTCCCGGAGGTCGACTTCGCGCGCTCGCCCGGCGACCTGATGGCGCACTGGTGGGTGCAGGATCAGCCGAGCGCGGCGTTCTGCGACCAGTGGCTGGGCAAGACCAGGGAGGTGATCGACCGCTTCAACCCGGACCTGCTGTGGTTCGACTTCGGCATCAACTGGATCCGCGAGCGGCACGTGCTCGGCCTGCTGGCCTACTACTACAACCGCGCGGTCGACCGGGGCAGGGAGGTGGCGGTCACCTACAAGCACCACCACCTGGTGCCGGGCAGCGCCGTGGTCGACCTGGAGCTGGGCCGCTTCGCCGGCCTGACCTACCACGACTGGCTGACCGACACCTCGATCGACGCGCGGGGCATGTGGGCCCACGTGGAGGGCGTGCCGTTCAAGACGGCCGCGCAGATCGTCCACAACCTGGTCGACAACGTGGCCAAGAACGGCTACCTGCTGCTCAACGTCGGCCCGCGCGCGGACGGCAGCATCCCGGAGGAGGCGCAGCAGGTGCTGCGCGGCATCGGCCGCTGGCTTGCCATCAACGGCGAGGCGATCTTCGACACCACCCCCTGGAAGCTCTTCGGCGAGGGCCCGAACACCGTGACCGGCGGCGACCGCATCAGCGAGAAGAGGAGCACCATCAGTTACACGGGCGAGGATGTCCGCTACACCTGCAAGGGTGACGCGCTGTACGCCATCTGCCTGGGCCGGACCGCCGGCGAGGTGGTCCTGCGCGACGCGGCCGAGTACCTGCACCCCGGCGAGGTGGCCGCCGTAGCCGCGCTCGGCTCCGACGAGCCGCTGGCATTCGAGCAGACGCGCCGCGAGTTGCGCGTCCGCGCCCCGCGGCGACCGGCGGCCGACGAGGCGGTCGCGTTCAGGATCACGCGGCGCTGACGGCGCCCAGCATCCGTTGCGGTTCGGCCTGTGCCCCGTCCAACAACCAGCGGATCGGGCTCTCCTCGCAACGAGTCGGATTGATCCAGACAACGGATCTCAACTCGTGAACGCCGACAGCCGCGGCGCGAAATATGGAGCGCGCATGGTCGTCACGGGAACCGACCAGTTTGTCGGTGGCGATGGCCGCCTCGAGGAGATGGGCATCTTTCTTGGCGGCGTCCTCATCCTTGGCCGAAACCGAGGCTGACACTCTCCTTCGCAGACTCTCGTCGCGTCCTGTATCGCTGCGATGGAATCGCCGGCGCGCGTGCATCCGTGTTCGCCACTTGTATGAGTACGGGGATTGATGACGATTCCATTCTTGCTGTATTTCATCGGTCAGCACGACATGGTGTGTCATCTGCAATATGGTAACCAGGAACGTCCTGCAAGTGCTTGAAATCGGATGTTCCGATTGACCGGCGGATCCAACGACGTTCG
This sequence comes from Spirochaetia bacterium, assembly GCA_964291595.2. Classification (GTDB taxonomy): domain Bacteria; phylum Spirochaetota; class Spirochaetia; order SZUA-6; family Bin103; genus CATQHW01. The sequence goes on from OZ219914.1 coordinate 1,778,550, forward strand.
CGTCGATCACCAAACGCCGAGGTTGCTTGCCATCAGTCTCGGCTCCGCGTCTCCACGGCGTCGAGGTATTCGCCTTCCGCCATCAGTTCGACGTCCCCGAAGTCTTCGGGCCAATCGCCAAAAGCACCATCTTTGTCCAAGTCGGCACTCCGAATGGATGTCGTTCCGTCTTCCGGGTCACGGGAGAACCAGTGAAGTCTCACCAAGGCGGGATCGAGATCGCCGTTCGCCATCAACGTTCGCACTCGGAGCAACAAGAGCGCGCTATGGGTCTCGACCACCAATCTGACACCGCGCTTTGCCGTATCCGCGATGATTCGTGCGAGGGCGTATTGCGCCCTGGGGTGCAGGTGTAGTTCCGGCTGCTCGACATAGACGAGTTGGTCCTTTTCCGCAACCAGGAGTGCTACGAGCGTTGGCAGCACTTGGGACACGCCGAAGCCGACGTCAGCCAGACTCACCAGATCTGATCCGCTGGGATCGCCTGCTGGCAGCCGTCCTACCATCAACTCGATCTGCGTGTCGTTGACGCGCATGGCGCTCACTTCGCGCGCCATGCGGAGGTCCGCAAGCATGCTCCCGAGCTGCATCAGGCGCCTGTCCCCCCGGGACTGCCAATCTCCAATGGTAGTGGCGACATATTCCTCGAATAGGCCTGGGAACGGAGGGCCCGATGCGATGGTGACAAAGAGCCGCTCACGGTTACCTCGCAGGCCGGGGACATGAATAAATCTGTTCAGCGCCTCGGAAACGGGTTCATAGGAAACGGGTTCCACGTACATGTTCACGCCGCCTACCTGAGGCATCAACTTGACTCTTGCCTCAAGGCGAATGCCGAGGAAGCAACGACTCCTCGAGACCGAGAGGCGCACATTAAAGGATTTAGTAAGCTCTTCTCCCCAGCGCTGATCTGATGCGAGCAATTGATTCATCAAGCTCTCTGAGCTCTGATGAGGCGTCAAGTACAGGGAGCGATGCTCCGTATCGTCAACGATCTGCATCGCGCTTATTTGTGGCCTGTCGTGCTTGGAGAATTCAAACGTCGTCTTGCACTTGAGGTGGGAAGCGAGTGTCATTTCGACGCTGAGCTTCTGGGTGCCAGATTGCCTTTCCGCCGGTGGAAGGAACTGTCTGGCCGAAGTGAACTTCGCGTTCGGACCATTCAACAACAGTGGTCCGGGGTCGGAGCTGGCATCAAGGGTCTGCTTCATCAGCAGCAACGGCTGCATGATGCTTGACTTTCCTGAGCTGTTGGCACCTGCCAGGATCGTCAGCGGACGCACTTCGATCCGGTTTTCGCGGGAGAGGGACTTGAATCCTTGAACCGCGATTTCGGTGATCCCTTCGTGACGGGCTGGCTGTGTCTCGTCCGTTGAGGGCGTCTGTTGGGTCATCGTCAATCCACTTGGTGATCAGAACGTCGCGGCGCGATAGCTTCCTCTTTGTCGAATCGGTCGATCGCCTTGTGCGCCGACATGAATGGTCTCTGGACGGTAGCGTGCCCGCGCGAAGGTGTCGACATGCAGGGCGTCGGCGCTCCGAAGGCGACGGAATCAAGGTTTGGCCACAAATGCCGTGGCATACTCGCGTCATGGACACCGTGACTACCGCGGACATCGCCCGGCCGGAGCATCCTCGCCCGCAGTTCCGGCGCGCCGCGTGGTTCAACCTGAACGGCCCGTGGACGTTTCGTAGCGAGCCTGTGCGGCCGGGAGACCTCCATCCGGACAAGCACCGCGAGATGGTGGCACTCCGCGGCTTCGAGTCCGCGATCACCGTCCCGTTCTGTCTTGAGAGTCCGCTGTCGGGTGTGGGAGACCGCGAGTTCGTCGGCGCGATCTGGTACCACCGCGTGATCGAGGTGCCCGCGGAGTGGGCCGGGCGGCGCGTGCTGCTGCACTTCGGGGCGGTGTTCTACCGGGCGGAGATCTACGTCGACGGCGTCTACGCCGGCCAGCACGTGGGCGGCAGCGTCTCCTTCGCCGTGGACGTCACGCGCTTCGTGGAGCCGGGCGGACGCCATCATCTGACGGTCGCCGTCACCAATGACCTGTGGAGCGGGGCGCAGCCATCCGGCAAGCAGTCATGGAAGTACCGCTCCTACGGTTGCCACTACACCCGCACGACCGGGATCTGGCAGACCGTGTGGATGGAGGCGGTCGCCCCCTGCGGTCTGGCGGGCGTGCAGATCGTCGCCGACGTCGAGGAAGGGCGGCTTGTCGTCACGCCCTCATTCCACGGCATCGCGGCCGGTCAGCGCTTCGAGGTTGCGGCCAGCCTCGGCGGCCGGGAGGTGGGCCGGGCTGGCCGTCCGGCGCGAGACGGCATCCCGTTGTCCGTCGGCATCGCCGACCCGCAACTCTGGGAGCCGGAGTCGCCGGTGCTCTACGACCTGGAGCTGCGCGTCACCGGCGGCGACGGTGCCGAGATCGACCGCGTGTCCAGCTACGCCGGCCTGCGGGAGACCCACGTCGAAGGCAACCGGGTGTTTCTCAACGGTCAGCCCCGCTATCTCAAGCTGGTCCTCGACCAGGGCTTCTACCCGGACGGCATCTGGACCGCGCCTACCGACGACGCGCTGCGGCGCGACATCGAGCTGGCCCTGGCCGCCGGCTTCAACGGCGCCCGCCTGCACCAGAAGGTGTTCGAGGAGCGGTTTCTCTACTGGGCGGACCGCCTGGGCTACCTGCTGTGGGGCGAGTCGCCGAGCTGGGGGCTCGATCTCCTGGACGAGGGCGCCCCGCACCGGAACTTCCTGGCCGAGTGGCGGGAGATCGTCCGCCGCGACCGCAACCACCCCAGCATCATCGCCTGGACCCCGTTCAACGAGACCCTGGACGTCCGCGAGCCGCGCGCCCACCAGCGGATTCACGAGGATGCCTACGCGGTCTGCAAGAGCCTGGATCCCACGCGGCCGGTGAACGACGCCTCGGGCTACGTCCACCACGTCACCGACCTGTACACCGTGCACAGCTACGAGCAGGACCCGGCGAAGCTCGGCGAGCTGCTTGCCGAGCGGCCGGACTCGGGCCCGTTCCGCAACCGCCCGGACCACGACGCGCCCTACGAGGGACAGCCTTATCTGATCGACGAGTTCGGCGGCATCAAGTGGGACCCGGGAACGCAGGCGGACGCCGCCTCGGGCTCGGGCCAGAACCCGGTCTCATGGGGCTACGGGCGGGCGCCGGTGTCCCTGGAGGAGTTCTACGAGCGCCTGGAAGGCCTGGTGCGGGCCGTGACGGCGCACGGCCACATCTGCGGCTGGTGCTACACGCAACTCACCGACGTCGAGCAGGAGCGGAACGGAATCTACTTCTACGACCGATCCGTGAAATTCGACATGGAACGGATCAGGAGGATCTTCTCGATCGAGCGGTAGCCCGTCAGTCCCGCTCGCGGCGGTCCTTCCACGCCTCGTACTCGGCCTGCGCGTCGCCGGTGAGCGGGTAGTAGCGGCGCAGGTCGCCGCCTTCGCTCAAGCGCTCGCGGCTGAAGTCCTCCCACTCGGCGTGCTCGTTGGCGCGCTCGGCCAGCTCCTCGGCCATCCGGATCGGCACCACCACGGCGCCGTCGTCGTCGGCGACGATCAGGTCGCCCGGCATCACCAGCGTGTCGCCGCAGGCGATCGGCACGTTGACCGCGAACGGAACGATGTTGGTCTGGGTGTGGAAGTTCGGGGTCGTGCCGCGCAGCCACAGGCCCAGGCCGAGCGTGCGCGCCAGCGGGAAGTCGCGGATGCAGCCGTCGATCACGGCGCCGATGCCGCCGCGACCCTTGAAGAAGGTGAGCATCATCTCGCCGAACACGCCGCTCTGCAGGTCGCCGCGGGCGTCCACGACCACCACGTCGCCCGGCTGCGCGTGGTAGAGGCAGTGGCGGTGGAGCTGCTGCTCGGGATCGTCGTAGGCGCCCTTGGCGTACTGGTCCTCGCGCTTGGGCATGAACTGCAGGGTCAGCGCGGGTCCGACGATCCGGGCGCCGGGTGTGCGAGGCGTCGGGCCGCGCAGGTACGGATCGCGGATCCCCTGCTCGTTGAGGTCGCCGGCGGCGGTGGCGGCCGATACGCCGGCGAAGCGCTCGATGAGCGCGCGCGGCGGGCGTTCGATGTCCGGCGTGCGGCCGGGGGTGCGGGGGTCGGTGTCCATCGTTCGTCCTATTTGTAGCCGCGTTCCAGGGGACGGCCGGTCTCCGGAAACAGGGACGGAAAGTGCCGGTGCGGGTCGGCCGGCTCGCGGAACAGGATCTGCTGCTGCTCGGTGAGCTCGGTGGCGGGCGGCGGCGTCACCCGGTTGGCGGTCCAGGCGACGTGCGACACGCAGTACTTGTACAGCAGCGAGCGGCGCTCGTGGGGGCCGTGCCACGCTGCCGTGCCGTGGGTCAGCGCCTCCGTGAACAGCACCGCGGATCCCGCCGGCACCTCCGGCACCACCACGAACGGGCAGTCTTCGGGGGAATCGGCGATCCGCTCCGGCAGCCGGAAGTGGCTCTTGTGGCTGCCGGGGATGCAGCAGAACCCGCCGTGCTCGGGCCCGGCGTCGGTGAGGTTGAAAGTGACCACCACGAACCCCTCGGCGATCCGGTTCTCCCGGAACGGGAAATACGCCCCAGGGGGGCTTCCGCCCACGGGAGCGCTGGCGCCGTAATCGGCATGCAGAACGCCGCGTGACATCCCCGGCCGCATGCAGATCCCGTAGATGCGGTCCAGGCGAAAGCAGTCGCCGAGCCGGAATCGCAGGACCGGCATGATGCGCGGGTGGGTGAGCAGCGCACAGAACGGGTCTCCCCACTCGAGAAAGCCGGATCCCGACGGCGCGGCGCCGAAGCGGACCATGTGGTCGCCGAGCACCTCGCCCTCGGCCGCCAGCCGCTCGTCTACCGCCTGTTTGAGCGCCGCGATCTCCTCTGCACCGAGCACGTCCCTGACCACCAGGTAGCCATTGAGGTCGAACAGGTACTCCTGGAGCTGCAGCTCCTCCGTCGATTGATGCCGGACACTCACCAGCCGGAATTCACGCCACGCCGGCAGCGCTATGCGGCGTGCTGCCCGTCACGTCCTTGCCGTGTTGCTGCACGGGGTCGTCCAGCAGCCACACTTCGTCGAGCACCCTGTCGTCCCCGATTTCCTTGAGCTTGCGCTCGTCCATCGGCCACATGCCGATCGCCCTGAGCTTGCGTTCGTCCAGAATTTCGTTGAGCTTGCGCTCGTCCAGTGGCCACATGCCAATCGCTTTCAGCTTGCTCGAATCGCCGGTTCGAAGGTAGCGCTTGATCGCCCAACGCTTCACAAACCTGGGCCTGACTTCGATTGCCGGGCGTGCTCGCTTCAGCCACTCATCGTCCAGTTCCGGGTTGTCGGGGTCCGCAGCGATGCCGGCATTGATGGCGGCTTCCTCTTCGTCCGTCGGACTGATGTGGGTCGCCTTAAGGGGCGGCATGATACGCTCTCTCCTCCCGTCTGTTCGCTCTCCGCAGGCTGATGATCCTCAATTTGCTGTCACGCTCCGTGTAGACGGCGACATGGAGACGATTCCGTACGTATCCGGTAGAGATGAATCGTGGTTCTATCTGGCGGGTGTCGAGTTCCAGGGTAGCGCTATCCCACTCAAAGTGCTCTATCATCGTGAAGTCGACTCCATGCTTCCAAATGTTGGATCGTCGCTTCGCCTCATCCCATTCGTACTCTGCGCTCATCAGTCGCCTGCGCAAGGGCCTGTTCGAGGAAGCCTTCGGCTTGCTCGCGGCTCACGCTCGCGAACCCGTCGAGGAACTGCTCCAGCGAATCGCCGGCTTTCAGGTGTGCGACGAGACCGTCGACCGGGACGCGGGTTCCCGTGAACACAAGCGCACCGCTCATGATGTTTGGATCTGAGTGGTAGATCTGACTCTTGTCCATCTCGGCATCGCTACAGACCGCCAGCTTGATGGTCCGTGCTCGATATCGTACGGCGTCGCGCGATAGGCGTGTCAACGGCGGATCGCCAACTCGATCCAGCGCCCAGGTGCTGAACCCGGTTCGGTAGGTCAGGTGCCGGGCACCGGGATGGTGCTCATCATCCCGCCGTCGACGTCGAGCGCCGATCCGGTGATGAACGCCGCCTCGTCGCTGAGGAAGAAGAGGATCGCCTGCACGATGTCGTCCTCCGTCGCGTTGCGGCCAAGGGGGATGCCGGCTGCCGTGGCATCGCGGATCTCCTCCGCGGCCGAGCCGGTGGCGTCCATCTTCCAGCGCAGCACCTGCTGCCCCATGCCGGTGGTGGGCACGCCGACCGGGCAGACGCAGTTGACGGTGACCTTGCCGGGCGCCAGCTCCCCGGCCAGCGCCCTGGTGAGCCCGAGCACGCCGTGCTTGGCGGCGCAGTAGTGGGGGATCATCGGGAAGCCGAGGTGCGAGGCGTCCGAGCCGATGGTGACGATCCGGCCCCGGCCGCTCGCGGTCAGGTGCGGCGCCGCCGCCTGCGAGCACAGGAAGGTGCCCTTCAGGTCGACGTCGATGGTCCGGTCCCAGTCCTCCTCGCCGATCTCCGCGAGCGGCGCCAGGTGGATGATGCCGGCGCAGTTGACCAGGCAGTCGAGGCCGCCGTGGGCGGCCACGTGGGCTTGCACCGCGGCCCGAACGGAGGGCGGCCGGGTGACGTCCATCTCGACCGCATGCAGCCCTTCCTGCGGGAGAGCGGCGCGCGCCGCGTCGAGCTGCCGGCGGTCGATGTCGGCGATCGTCACCCGCTCGCCGCGCTCCAGCAGCGCCCGAGCCGTGGCCAGCCCGAAGCCGTTGGCGCCGCCGGTGATCAACGCGCTGCGCGGCGGCCGGCCGTCCGTCACAGGCCGAGATCCGCGAGCAGCTCGCCGAAGCCGGCCACCAGCGTGTCGACCGCGTCCTCGGCGGGCGGCGCCGGCAGGTCGTAGGTGCGCACCGCCGAGGAGACGGACATGCCGCCCTGGCGCACGGTCTGCGCGGTCGGGACGTAGCCGATCACGCCGTTGACGTAGCCCGCGAACATGGTGTGCGCCGCCTGCGAGCGCTGCTTGGCGCCCAGGCCGATCTCCACGAACGGCTCGCCCTGCATGCCGAGCAGCACGAAGTCGTCGATGCGGTGGCCGATCAGGTCGTAGTCCACCGAGCACTGCGTCCGGCCCGAGCGGACCCGGTCCAGGACGGTGTGCGCCCAATAGACCTCGATCTCCTGAGGGGCGGTGAGCACGGTGGAGGCACCCTCGTCGCGCAACCCCTGCAGCCTCGCTTCCGCGGCGGCGACCTGCTTCTCGGCTTCCTCAAGCGGGGGAAGCGGCTGCAGCGCCACCGTCCCCTTGCGCTCGGCGCTGCGCAGGATCCGGTGCGTGGGGCCGTCGGAGAACTCCTTGTGGTAGAGCGCGATGGACGACAGCGACGTGCCTTCCTCGCGGACCTCGCGGTGCGGCCGGGTCTCGATCCCGTAGTACGCCTGCAGCGCGCCGGCCGCCACCTGGCCGCCGATGCGTTCCTTTTCGCCCCAGTCGCTCTGCAGGAACGACAGGCACGCCTGGTTGCCGGCGGCGCCGGTCAGGTACAGGCAGGTGGCGCCGGTCGCGCCTTCGACGATGCGCCGCACCGTGCCCGGAAAGTCCGGGCTGAGCTCGTAGGTCTGGTAGCCCATCACCACGGGGTGGGCGGCGTAGCCGACGATCGCCGCGATCGGGTTGCCGGCCAGGTCGTCCACGCGCAACACGTCCACGGCGTGGTCGCTGACGCCGTCGGGGTTGCGCCCGACCAGCACCCGGCCGTCGGCGGCCAGCTCCTCGCGGTTGACCGCGACGGCGGCGTGGCCGTGGCCCCCCGCCGCCCGCGCCGGCCCGCGGGCGGCGTTGGCCATGGCGCTGACACCCACGAGCTGTTGCACCAGCACCTCGATGTAGTGGTCGAGGGCCTCGACCTCGCCGTCGCGGGGCGAGACGTGGTGCGGCCCGCCCAGGTTGTGGCGCGCCGTGCAGGGACCGTTGTGCGTGTGCGTGCAGCCCAGCGTGACCCCGGTCGTGGTCGTGCCGACGCGGTCGGCGATCTGGCGGCGGATGGTCTGGGCCAGCGGCAGGTCGAAGCCGATCAGGTCGCAGTCCAGGATGACCACCTTGTGGTCGTCGTCAGCCAGCACCAGGGCGGTCGCCGTGAGGGGCTGCTCGACTCCGACGGCGCCTTCGATGCGGCGCATCGCCCCCTGCATGCGGAAGCCGAGGGGAGGGGTGATGTCGATCCGGGCGGTCCCGGCGGTCAGGGTGTTGTCGGCCACGAACTGCTCCTGCGGGTGCCGCTGGAGCCCGGTTCAGGCCCGGCACCGCGCGCCGGCCATGCTACCATGCGGCGGAGGGGTGGCGTTCCGGCGATGAGGGTGGTGCTGTGCGGCGTCGGCGGGGTGGGGCGCAACGTGACCCGCCTGCTGCGCTCGCGCCCGGGGTGCCGGATCGTGGCGGCCTGCTCGCGCAACCCCGACCTGGCCGGCCGTGATCTCGGCGAGCTGGCCGGCGGTGCGCCGCTTGGCGTCGCGGTGGCAGGCGACCTCGGCACGGCCCTGCGCGAGCCGGCCGACCTGCTGCTGGTGGCAACCACCTCGTTCCTGGGCGAGGTGGCCGCCGACGTGCGCGCCGGGCTCGAACGCGGCCTGAACGTGATCACCACCGCCGAGGAGGCGGCGTTCCCGTGGATCATCGACGCCGACCTGGCTGAAGAGCTGGACGAGCTGGCGCGGGATCGCGGCGTGTCCGTGATCGGCGTCGGGCTGAATCCCGGATTCATCTTCGACGCGCTGCTGCTGACCGCCAGCGGCATCGCCTGGGACGTGCGGGAGATCCGCATCCGCCGCGTGGTGGACGTGTCGCGCTTCAGCGCCACGATCCAGCGGCGGCTGGGGATCGGCTTCACCGCCGAGCGCTTCGCGGAAGGGGTCGCCGCCGGCTCCATCACCGGCCACATCGGCTTCCCGCAGTCCTTCCACCTGGCCGCCCGCTGCTTGGGAGTCCACATCGACCGGATCGAGAGCGGCTTCGAGCCGCTCATCGCCGAGTGCGCCCACGACGGCGCGAATCTCCGCGTGGAGCCGGGCACCACCGCCGGCTTCGTGCAGCGCTACCGCGCCGTCTGCGACGGCCGGCCGTGGATGTCCGCCGAGTTCATCGCCCACGTCGACCCGCCGGCCGCCGGCCACGAGCCGTCCGACTCGATCCGGATCGACGGCTACAACGCGATCAACCTGGCCATCAATCCCGGCTGCCAGCCGCAGCTCGGCACCGCCGCCATGATCGCCAACGTGATGCCGCGGCTGCTGGAGGCGCGGCCGGGCTACCTGACCGTGGCCGACCTGGCGCTGCCGCACGCCCGCCCCACGGTCGGGTCCTTCGAGTGAGCCGCCGATGAAGCTGGCGATCGTGCAGATGGAGAGCGTGATGGGGGAGGTGAGCCGCAACATCGACGCCGCCCTGCGCCTGCTCGACCAGGCCGCCGCGTCCGGGGCGGAGGTGGCGCTGCTGCCCGAGTACTGGAGCACCGGCTTCTTCCCGGCCAGCCGCGACTACCGCCGCTACGACCTGGCGGCGCCCGACGACGGGCCGGCGATGACGGCGGTCCGCGACAAGGCGGTCGAGCTGGGTCTGCACGTGGTGGCGACCATCTTCGAGCGCGACGGCAGCGACCTCTGCTACGACACCGCCATGCTGGTCCGGCCGGACGGCCGCATCGCCGGCAAGTACCGCAAGACCCACATCGGCGGCGAGCGCCACATCGTCGTCGACGGGGAGCTGGCCACCGACCTGGGCATCGAGTCCATCTACTTCCGCACCGGCATGCGCTTCCCGGTGTTCGGCATCGGCGAGTGGCGGGTCGGCATCATGCTCTGCTACGACACCTACTTCCCGGAGGCGGCGCGCTGCCTGGCGCTCGGCGGAGCCGAGGTCATCCTGGCGCCGTTCGGGATCTCGGACACCAGGAAGACGATCTGGAAGGAGCTGCTGGCCACGCGCGCGTTCGAGAACATCGTCTACCTGGCCGCCGCCAACAACACCGGCTACGTGCCGGCCCCGGACATGCCGATCGTGATGGGCGGCCACAGCATCGCCATCGACCCGTACGGCGAGGAGCTGGCGATGGCCAGCTACGACCGCGACGAGGTGCTGCGCGTGGACCTGGACCGCGACCACCTGCTGCGCGCGCGCCGCATGCACTTCATGTTCCGCGACCGGCGCCCGGAGGCGTACGGGATCATCAGCACGCCCACCGACGACATCGACCGCGGCTGACGCTACGATCGCGTTCTCAGGAGGAAAGACGATGCGGCTGGCAATATCGGGACCGTTGACCGACGAGGTCCTTGCCTTCGGCGCTCAGATCGGCGCCACCGACTACGTGGGCGGCCCGCCCGACATCTCGCGCGAGCGGGGCTGGTACGGCTTCCAGGAGCTGATGATCGCCCGCAACCGCGTCGAGGACGCGGGCCTGAAGTGGACGGTGGCCGGCATCCCGGAGGAGTGGACGCACCGGATCAAGCTGGGACTTCCGGGCCGCGACGAGCAGGTCACGAGCTGGTGCCGGTCCATCGAGCACCTGGGAGCGGCCGGCGTGCCGGTCCTCCACTACTGCTTCGCGCTGCGCAGCTCCATAGGCCACTACGGCCTGCGCACCTCGCGCAGCACACCGGGCAGGGGCGGCGCGAAGGTGACCAGTTTCGACCACGATCAGATCAGATCGGCCACCCAGGACTTCTGGGACCCGCCGGTCGACCGGTCGCTGGAGGTGACGGACGATCAGATGTGGGACAACCTGACCTGGTTCCTGGAGCGGGTCGTCCCGGTCGCCGAGGACGCCGGCGTCAAGCTGGCCCTCCATCCCGACGACCCGCCGGTGTCGCCGATCGCCGGCGTGGCGCGGGTGCTGCGCGATCACGCCGCGCTGAGGCGCGTGGTCGACATCGTGCCCAGCGACGCGAACGGCCTCACCTTCTGCGTGGGAACGATCGGGGCCATGCCCGGGGACGTGCTCGAAGCGATCGAGTACTTCGGCACGCGCGGCAAGATCCACCACGTGCACTTCAGGAACGTTACCGGCACGGTCCCCGCGTTCGCCGAGACGTTCATCGACGAAGGCCACGTGGACATGGTGAAGGCGATGCGCGCCTGCCGTGACGCCGGCTTCGACGGCCCCATGGTCGAGGACCACGTGCCGGAGATGGCCGTCGGCCGCGACCAGTGGCCGGCCAAGGCGTTCGCGCTGGGCTACATGAAAGCCGCCATTCAGGCTGCGGGCGGGGACTGAGCGCGAACCGGCGCCGCTTCCCGCCACCGGCCCTGACGGAGCGGCGATGGCGGACCTGCTGCTGGACGCCTTGCGTGGATCGTTGGCCGGAGCGGTGGACGACGTGTTCACCGTGCTGGCGACAGGGGCGGCGTTGGCGTTCTGCGCCGCCCTGTTCTTCCGTCACCGCTGATAGCTAAGATCGCGTTCTCAGGAGGCTGATGATGCGTCTGGCGATATCGGGACCGTTGACCGACGAGGTCCTGGCCTTCGGCGCTCAGATCGGCGCGACCGACTACGTGGGCGGCCCGCCCGACATCTCGCGCGAGCGGGGCTGGTACGGCTTCCAGGAGCTGATGATCGCCCGCCACCGCGTCGAGGACGCGGGTCTGAGATGGACGGTGGCCGGCATCCCCGAGGAATGGACACACCGGATCAAGTTGGGACTGCCGGGGCGTGACCAGCAACTCTCGAGCTGGTGCAGGACCATCGAGCACCTGGGTGCGGCCGGCGTGCCGGTCATCTGCTACTTCTTCTCGCTGCGCAGCTCCATCGGCCACTACGGGCTGCGCACCTCTCGCAGCACGCCGGGCCGGGGCGGCGCCAAGGTGACCAGCTTCGATCACGATCAGATCAGGTCGGCGACCCAGGACTTCTGGGACCCGGCGGTGGACCGGTCGCTGGAGGTGGCCGACGAGCAGGTCTGGGACAACCTGACCTGGTTCCTGGAGCGGATCGTCCCGGTCGCCGAGGAGGCGGGCGTCAGGCTGGCCCTCCATCCGGACGACCCGCCGGTGTCGCCGATCGCCGGCGTGGCGCGGGTGCTCCGTGATCACGCCGCGCTGAGACGCGTGGTCGACATCGTGCCCAGCGACGCCAACGGCCTCACCTTCTGCGTGGGAACGATCGGGGCGATGCCGGGAGACGTGCTCGAAGCGATCCGGTACTTCGGCACGCGCGGCAAGATCCACCACGTACACTTCAGGAACGTGACCGGCAGGGTGCCCGCGTTCGCCGAGACGTTCATCGACGAGGGCTACGTGGACATGGTGAAGGCGATGCGAGCCTGCCGCGATTCCGGCTTCGACGGCCCCATGGTCGAGGACCACGTGCCGGAGATGGCCGGCGGCCCCGACCAGTGGCCGGCCAAGGCGTTCGCGCTGGGCTACATGAAGGCCGCCATTCAGGCGGCGGGCGCGGACTGAGCGCGAACCGGCGCCGTTACGGCGGGCCGGGGAAGAAGTCGGCGCCCTGCATCATCATGTCCTGCTGCCTGACCACCAGGCCCTTGACGCGCGGCAGGTACTCGCCGGTCCAGCGGGGATCGGTGCGCACCTTCTCGCGCGCTTCCTGGAAGTGGGCATAGTCCTGGTAGGCCCAGATGTGGACGATGCGGTTGAGCGGGCCGATGTCGGTGTAGTACCAGCCGGCCAGCTTCACGCCGTGGTCCTCCCTGATCTTCAGGGCGACCTCCCGGACGGCTGCCATGTAGGTCGGCACGGCGCCCGGCTGCACGTCGTAGATCCTCATGTCGTAGATCATCGCGCTCCTCCTGTCGCGTAGAGCCAGGGCACCTCGACGCTGGTGACCTGCAGCGTGGCAAGCCCGTTGCGGCGGGAGTCGCCGGCGCAGTAGGCCAGCAGGACCCGCTCCGGGTCGCCTGCCACGAAGTGCATGGCCGTGTAGCAGTAGTGCCCGTTCGGATCGTCCTCCAGCACCCGCCGGTGCCGCCAGGTGCGGCCGTCGTCCGAGGAAACCGCCGTGGTCAGCGGCGTGCGGGCTCCATGGCCGCGGTGACCGGAGTCGTAGCTGTCGTTCCACACCAGCAGCAGGTCGCCCGTCGACGGGATGCGCTTGATCGACGCCGGCGAGCGGGGCGAGCGGATGTCGCTCGGCAGCGGCTGCGTCCAGGTCTCGCCGTCGTCGTGCGAGTGGCACAGGTACTGGCTGCCCAGCACGGTGCGGCTGAACATGAGCAGCCGGCCGTCGCGGAGCTGCACGACGCCCGGCTCCTGCAGCCCGGTGCCGGTGGGGTCGTCCGCGACCGACGCCTCGCCGCGCCCGCGGCGCCAGCTCCGGCCCCGGTCGTCGGACAGGTAGCAGACCGCCTCGCCGGTGGCCACGGGGTCGTTCGTCCACGCGGGTCCGTGGTCGGCGATCGGGGCGATCAGGCGCCCGCTCGCGGAGACCACGACGCGGTCGGCGATGAGGATGAGGTAGCCGTCGTCGTCGGTGACCATGTCGACCGGGTCGCCCCAGGTCGCGCCGTCGTCGCTCGACCGCCGCACCACCGGCTTGCAGTCGGAGAGCGCGTTCTTCAGCAGGTAGAACAGCAGCAGGTCGCCGTCGTCCAGCCGCAGCAGGCTGACGGACATCACGTTCAGGCCGGCTTGGTTGCCGAGGACGATCTCGTCACGGTCGGACCAGGTGAGCCCGCCGTCGGCCGAGAAGCGCGCGGCCAGCTCCGCGGGATCGTGGTCGCCGCCGCGGCCGCGGAGAACCGCGAGTAGATCAGCATGAGCCGGCCGTCGCCCAGTTCGACGAAGGCTCCCTCGCTGTTGCGCGTGTTCCCCGGCCCCGGCTCCAGCCGGAGCGCCCGCCGCACGCCGGTCCGATCGCTGTCGCTCATCAGACCGGCATCATCCGCGGCGCCGACGGCGAGTGCAAGAGTTGATGAATCCACAAAACTGACGGAGGGTTATGGCATGCCGATGAAGAGTCCGCCCCACCCGGGTCTTTCCGTACGCCACGATTGTCTGGCGCCTCTCGGGCTGAGCGCCACGGAAGCCGCACAGAAGCTGGGAGTCAGCCGCAAGCAGTTGTCGGATGTTGTGAATGGCCGCTCGGGCATCTCGCCGGAAATGGCGATCCGCCTCGACAAGGCGTTCGGTGGTGGAGCTGCCACGTGGTATCGGCTGCAGGCCGCTTACGACGTAGCTCAGGCCATGAAGCAGGCGGACCGCATCGACGTCGAGCGCCTTGCGCCCGCGGGAGTCGAGTGATGGGCGACATCCTGGATTACGGGCTCTCCTTCATTTCCGGCAGGGCCGAGGAGAACCGGGTGCGGTTCTGGATCGAGTCGCTGACCCGCATCTTCGACAGCGTGACCGGCAGGAGCGACTGCTTCTACCAGTGCGCCTCCTGCAAGAGCGAGCACACCTTCGCGGAGCGCGGCCTGTTCGTGGAGGACAACTACGACTTCCTGCCGATCTTCGGTCAGGACCACGGCATCGTCTTCCGGCGCAAGTCGGCCCGGCACGACGGGTACCGCGAGACCCGCCCGGCCCTTGAGTGGTGGGGCGGTCAGGTATACCGCCTGGTCCCCGCGGCCGACGTGCAGGAAGTGACCTCCTTCGAGGAGATCGCTGCGGCCACCCACCAGGCCAAGCCGCTGGTGGCGGTCACGGAGATCCGCAGTGAGGACACCGGCCTCACGGCGACCATCGAGTATCCGGTGAAGACCATGAACATCCACGAGCCCGACCGGATCTACCAGGTCGACACCGGACCGGTCGCGTGGCCGGACCTGAGCGAGAGGCGCGAGCGGCTGGCCGACCTGCTGTCGCTCGCCTTCGTCGCCTTCAACGCACCGCACTTCGCCGACTTCGTGATCGAGGCGCCTACCACGGTCGGCGAGGGGGAAGCCGCGTCCGAGGTCTATCACTACTCGAAGCTGGTCTCTCTGCCGGCGACCAACCGCCTGTTCGCGATCGGTCCGGGGTTCGGGGACGCGCGGTGAAGATCACGGCCGTGACGCCGCACGTCATGTGGGGCGGCGATGCCGGCGGATTCCAGTTCTCCTCCACCCTGTGGGGTCGCGGGGCGGGGCGCAACTGGCTGTTCGTCAAGGTGGAGACCGACGCCGGCATGCACGGCTGGGGCGAGGCGTCGCTGGTCAACCAGACCCCGGCGATCGCGGCGTCGGTCGAGCTGCTCGGCCGGCAGATCCTGGGGCAGGACCCGGCCGCGATCGAGCGGCTCTGGCAGATCATGTACCTGCACAACCGCTACCGCGGCGGCGTGGTCATCAGCTCCGCGCTGAGCGCCATCGACCAGGCGCTCTGGGACATCAAGGGCAAGGTGCTGGACGCGCCGGTGTACCAGCTCCTCGGCGGGGCGGTGCGCGAGTCGATCCGGGTCTATGCGGGCGCGGGCGACCCGGAGCAGGCGCGGGAACGGATCGCCGAGGGCTTCGCCGGCGTCAAGGCCGGCGGCGGCTGGCACGGTCCGGGCCACGCCGTGGACGACCGCAACGCGCCGGACGTGCTCCGCCGGGAGCTGCTGGCGATCCGGGAGGCGCTGCCGCCGGACGCCGAGCTGATGGTCGACAACCACGGCCACTCGCGGCCGCCGGACGCGATCCGGCAGATCCGGGCCGTCGACGACCTGGGGCTGCTGTTCTTCGAGGAGCCGGTGCCGCCCGACAATCCGGACGAGCTCTCGCTCCTGCGCGCCGCCGGGCTGTCCACGCCGCTGGCCGCCGGCGAGCGGCTGCACAGCCGCTGGGCGTTCCGCGACCTGGTGATCCGCCAGCTCGTGGACGTGATCCAGCCCGACATCTGCCACTGCGGCGGCATCTCCGAGCTGCGCCGCATCGCCGCGCTGGCCGAGATCTACGGGATCACCGTGGCGCCGCACAATCCCAAGGGACCGGTGGCCACCGCCGCCAGCCTGCATGTGTGCGCCACGATCCCCAACTTCCTGATCCTCGAGCACGCGCACGCCAACCCGCTGTACGACGCCGTGCAGGTGGAGCCCATGCGGATCGGCGAGTCAGGCTACGCGCTGCCGGCAGGCCCCGGGCTTGGGGTCGACCTTGACGAGGAGGTAATCGCCGCCCACCCGTACCGCCACCGGCCGGTCCTTCAGGCATACGAGGCGGACGGCACCCCTTCGCACCCGTAGCAGGCACCTGACGGCCACGATGCCGGGAGCGCAGCCGGCGGCCGAGCCGCGCCGCCACGAGCTGGACGCCGTGCGCGCCTTCGCCATGCTGCTCGGCGTCGCGCTGCACGCGTTGCTGACGTTCATCCCCGACGAATGGCCGGTACAGGACCGAACGGCCGGCTTCCACGGCCCGTGGGAGGAGATCCTCCTGGCCATACACGGCTTCCGCATGCCGGCCTTCTTCCTGTTGAGCGGCTTCTTCACCGCCATGCTGTGGCGGCACCTCGGCCTGCCGGCGCTGATCCGTCACCGCCTGCTCCGGGTTGCCTTGCCGCTGGCGCTCGGCATGGTGACGGTCGGGCCGGCGATGGACTGGGTCGCCGCCCGCGCACTCGGATCAGAGGCGAAAGGCTTCTCCGTCCGCGAACTGCCGTCGCGGCTGGGAGAGTTCCATCACCTTTGGTTCCTGTGGATGCTGCTCTGGCTGCTGGCCGGCTTCCTGGTGGTGGCGTTCGTCGCCGATCGGGTTCGAACAGACGCTCCGCGTGGCGACGGCGCCGTGCAGCCGGCGTGGCCGCGATTGGTGATGTGGCTGCTGGTCCCGCTGACGCTGCTGCCACAGCTCGGCATGGCCGAAGGCGGCGCGTACCCGATGTTCGGTCCGGACACCCACACCGGGCTGTTGCCACCGCTTCACCTGGTGGCCTACTACGCGGCGTTCTTCGCGTTCGGCGCGCTGGCGTACGGCCGCCGCGAACGGGACGGTGCGCTCCTGGCCGACACGCTCGGCAAGCGCTGGCCGGTCGTGCTCCCGGTCACCGTGCTGGCCGTGCTGCCGGCGGGACTCGCCGTCACGTATCTGCCGGAGGTCCGGTCGTGGGCGGCATCGCAGGTCCTGCAGGTGCTCTATGCCTGGGGCATGTGCCTGGGCCTGATCGGGCTGTTCCGGGTCCTCCTGACCCGCGAGCGGCCCGGCGTGCGCTACCTCGCGGACGCCTCGTACTGGATTTACCTCGTGCACCTGCCGCTGGTGATCGGCGCGCAGATCGTCCTCCGCGACTGGGCCCTGCCGTCCGGCATCAAGTTCCTGCTGATCACCGTCGGGGTCACTGCCGTCCTGCTCCTCAGCTACCGGGCATTCGTCCGCTACACGCCGATCGGCACCCTGCTGAACGGCCGCAAACGAAGGCCTGTCTACGCGTAGAAGTAGGCGAGGGGGTAGATGCGCATCACGTTTTCGTGGCCCAGCACCACATCGGCGCTGCCCTCGTCCTCGAAGCCGGACTTCGTGCCACCCGCGAGCTCGAACCATTCGCGCGCGTAGAGGATGAAGACCCGGTCGCCGATCACGCGGACATTGGGGTAGCGGAACACGGCGAAGTCGTCGGGAAGCTGGCCCAGGTCGGGCACGCCGATCACGGGGGTGATCGGGTACTCCTCGGGGATCCGCTCCACGTCGTCCAGGCCCGCGCTCACCTCGATGGTGCGGAACTGCTCCCAGGTGGCGCCCGAGTCGCGCGAGACGGCGGCCGACAGCCGGCCGCGCCGGTAGCCGCGGCGGATCTCCTCCCGCGACGTCTGGTTCCAGACGCAGAGCAGGTCGCCGGTGGACGGGATCGAGGTCACGGCCGGAGGCGAGTAGGAGGCGGCCAGCGTGGTGGGGCGCACCGCCGACCAGGTCGTGCCTCCGTCACGGCTGTAGCTGCCGACCAGCCGGCCTACCGTGGAGCGCGCCAGGAACAGCACGCGCCCGTCGGCGGTCTCGACCACGCTCGGCTCGTCGCAGGCGGTGATGCCGCCGTAGCCGTTGGCGATGCCGTCGCGATCGAACCAGCCCATCAGCTCGCCGTCGCAGGCCTGCCAGGTCGCACCCTCGTCGTCGGAGTAGCTCACCGAGGCGATGTCGATCTCGGGCCAGTGGTAGTGCCCGTCCACCAGGCGCCGGATTCCCCTCCAGATTCCGTAGCTGCGGATCTGGTCCAGCGGCAGGTCGGGATGGTTCTGGTTGGCGAAGCACGTCCGGTTGGGATAGAGGAGGCGACCGCTCGACAATTGGATCAGGGTGTCGTAGTAGGGACTGCCGAACAGCTCGATCGGCCTTCCCTCGCCCCAGCTCCTCCCGTCGTCGCCGGAGAGCCACAGCGTGTCCCGCGAGAACGCGGCCAGCGCGCCGGACTGCAGCCGCAGCACCCCCCACGCGCAGATCGGCTCCGGGAACTCCCGCTCCTCATCCCACGACTCGCCGCCGTCACGGGACAGGCGATAGTGGCGCTTGCGCGCCGCCAGCAGCGCGCCGTCGGCGAGCTGCGCGATGCTCCACTCGCGGCCGATGCCCACCACTTCCGTCACCCCTTCCGGCGGCGGCTTGCGAAACGTCGGGCGATCCGCGGTCGTGCTCTCCATGGCTTCCTCCTCGGACTCCCATTCTAACGTCAGGATTCACCGGCACCTACGCTTGACCACCGTCGCATTCCCGCCAAAGCTGTCGGTTGTGATCCTATGCGAAGCTGAGGCGCGCCGATGAGGCAGGTCGTCGTGTACCCCGGCGAGGATGGCTACTGGGTGGCGGAGTGCCCCAGTCTTGCCGGCTGCATCAGTCAGGGACGGACGAAGGAGGAGGCGATCGTCAACATCAAGGAGGCCATCGAAGGATACATCACCGCTCTTGAAGACGACGATCTACCTGTTCCCGAGGAGAAGTTCGAGGCGCTGGTCGTCGCGGTATGAGCGGCCTGCCGAGAATCTCGGGGCGAGAGTGCGCCCGAGCGCTCGGCAAGTGGGCTTTTCTTTGCGACGGCAACACGGAAGTCACATGATCTTGCGGCGCGAGAGTCCGTTTTCGCAGGTGGTTGTTCCCGACCACAGAGAACTGGACCGAGGGACCTTGCGCGCCATCATCAGGCAGTCCGGTCTCGGCTTGGAGGAATTCGCCAAGCTGTTGTAGCCACTCCGCTGCCGGCGGCGGAGCGGTTCAGGCCCACACCGCCAGATCGCCGAACACCGACCGGAGGCGCTCGGCGTGCTCCTCGGGAAGCTCCAGGCTCTCCATGCAGGCGACGTTGGCGTCGAGGTGCTGGAGGTTGGTGGTGCCGGTCAGGACCGTGTGGATGTCCGGATGGCCGGCGGCGAAGCGGTAACCGGCGGTGATCACGGAGTCGACGTTGCCGCCGACCAGCCATCCCAGGGGATCGTCGTCGTCCAGGGCGTCGTCGGCGATCAGCTCGTCCCGCTTCAGCTCGGCGATCAGCGCGCGAAGCTGGGCCGGCTGGGAGAGCTTCGAGCGCACCGCGCTCATGCAGACCACGCCGGTGCCGTGTTGCCGCGCCAGCGGCAGCGCGCTCTTGGCCGCGAACTGGTTGAGGATCCCGTACTTGAGCGAGATCACGTCCCAGGAGTCGGGGTGGCGTTCGAGCGCCAGCGAGACCGCCTCGTGAGCGGGGTCGACGATGTAGCGCTCGCTGATGCCGCGGTAGCGGATCTTGCCCTCGGCGCGCAGGCGGTCGAGCACCGGGATGAACCGATCGGCCACCTCCTCGTACTGCTCGGGACGCACGCCGTGCAGCTCCATGACGTCGATGACGTCAGTTCCCAGGCGCCGCAGGCTCGCCTCCACCCCGCGGGTAAGCGACTCCGGGTCGGTCTGGATCGGCGCGTCGGCGCCGCCCACCCCGGCCGGGGACCAGCGCGGCGACGGCGCCCACTTGGTCAGCAGCAGGTAACGGTCGCGCGGCACGCCGGACAGGGCCTCGCCGAGCAGTGCCTCGCTCTCCCCGTAGTTCTCGGAGGTGTCGAAGAGGTTGATGCCGTGCTCCAGGCAGCGGTGCACCAGGGCGGCGCGCTGCGGGCGCTCGGCCGCCTCCGGGGCGCCGAACCCGCTGGGGCCGCCGGTGCCGAAGGAGACCAGCGAAACCGAAAGGCCGGTGCGGCCCAGCGTACGGAACTCCATCCTCGGCTCCTCCGCCGGCGGTCAGACGCTGGTCATGCCGGCGTCCGCCGCGGCCTGATCCAGCAGTTGCATGTCGGCGTCGGACAGCGCCGCGATCGGCGCGCGCGTGCACCCGCCGGCCAGACCCCGCTTGTTGGCCAGGTAGCGCAGCGCGGCGGCCGGCGTGGCGGCGGCGGCCGCGAACGCGCGCCGGATGCTGTTCACCTTGCGCTGGATCGCCCGCGCCCGCGCCAGGTCGCCGGCGCGGACGCAGTCGTACAGGCTGATGCACTCGCGCCCCAGCATCAGCGGCGAGATGCCGTAGTTGGCGTCGGCTCCCATCACCAGCGCCGGAAGCGCCCGCGGCTCCTGCCCGTTGGTCACGAAGAAGCCGTCCCGGCCGTCGGTGCGGTCGATCAGGTCGATCAGCTCCGTCAGGTCCAGGCTGGACTGCTTGATGGTCACCACGTTGTCGAGCCGGCTGAGCTCCACCAGGAGCGACACCGACATGTTGATCGCGACGCGCGGCGGGTTGTTGTAGATCGTGATCGGCAGCGTGCTCTCGGCCGCGATGCGACCGAAGTGCCACCGCAGGTCGTCGTCGCAGGGGCGCAGGTAGTGGGGGGGCGTCATCATCACGCCGTCCGCTCCCGCACGGGCGGCGGCGTCGCCGAGCTCGATCACGGTGTCGGTGCGCGCGTGGGCGGTGCCGGCGATCACCGTGCAGCGGCCGGCCGCCTCCTCGACGGCCACCTCGTACAGGCGGATGCGCTCCGGCTCGCTGAGCAGCGGGAACTCCCCGAACGAGCCGGTGAGGGTGATGCCGTGGATGCCCTCGCCGATGAGGTAGTCGATGTTGGTGCGCATGCCCTGCTCGTCGACGCTGCCGTCGGCGTTGAACGGCGTCAGCAGGGGCATGATGTAGCCGCGCAGCGGCGCGGGACGGTCTGCGGACATGGAACGCTCCTCGTGCGGATTCACCCGAGCTTCGCGCAATGCGCGCGAGGCGGCAAGATCCGGGCGCAAAGGGATGCTCGCAGACCCAGTTGCGTCACTGTTCAAGTGAAGGTCGCTCCGCTCACGCGTCGTTGTCGCCGTCCGATCCACGAGGGCCTTCGATGCGATCGGCGTCTGGAATCGGATTGTCGGCGACGGTCGCTCCTCGTCCGTCGCAAGAACTGGCCGGGCCAGTACGTCGACCTGGACCCGCGCGGAACGCCGGTCCTTGCGCGACTTGTCATGTATGCACTACATTCTACTACGCGGATGCTTCGTGTGCTGATGGACGCAGACTGCCTCATCAAGATCACTCAGGCGGGATACAAGGAAGATACGCTCCGCGCCTTCAAGGTGGTCGTCCCAGAGCCCGTTGTGCGCGAGGTTGTGGACCAGGGCTCGGGCCGCGCTGCATCGGATCTGATTTCGGCGAACATCGAGGCGCGCTGCCTTGAGGTCCACGAGGTGACTGCAGAGTCCGGGGACAGAGCCCTGGTTACCTCTTTTCGGACCGGAGGCTTCGACTGCGTGGGAACCGACGACCGACGCCTGATCGGCCGTCTGACGACGCTGGGGATCCCCTGTGTGGTGCCAGGCCTTCTGCTGTACGAATTGGCGAGGATGGGCAGGCTCTCCCGCAAAGGTGCCGAGCGATTGCTGCAGCGTCTTCAGCCGTCCATCAGCAGCGACGAGTATCAGATCGTTCGTCATCTACTGGGAGGACTCGAGCGATGAGTGTTCGCAGCATACGGATCTCCGAGGACATCGAGACCGCCATCCGATACGTCGCCGAGCGAGAACACGCCGAGCAGGCACAGTCGTTGCGCAAGCTGGCGCGGATGGGGTTTGAAGCGTACGTCGCCGGCGAGTACCGGGCAGGGGAGGTCAGCCTGCGGCAAGCGGCCGATCTTCTGGGGGTGACACTATGGGACGCCCTTGACCGACTTGCTGCGTTGGGCGCCACCGGCAACGCCAGCGCGGAGTCGGTGCTGGCGGGACTGGATATCCTGGAGACACCGTAGTCGCGGAGCGTCCGCCCGTTCGCTGCCGGCAACTGAAGACATGACTGAATCACCAGGACCTTATCGCGTCGCCGTGGACATCGGCGGTACCTTCACCGATCTGCTGGTTCTGGACGAGGAGCGGCAGCGCTGCCACGTCGGCAAGGTGCTGACCACCGTGCCCGACCCGTCGGCCGGGGTGCTGCAGGGGATCGCGGCATTGCTGGAGGCGAGCGGGGTGGCGCCGACGGGCATCGGCGGCGTCATTCACGGTACGACACTCGTGACCAACGCCCTGATCGAGCGGCGCGGCGCACGCACCGCGCTGATCACCACCGCGGGCTTCCGCGACGCGCTGGAGATCGGTACCGAGGGTCGCTACGACATCTACGACCTGGGGCTCGTCAAGCCGGCGCCGCTGGTGGAGCGCCGGCTGCGTTTCGAGGTGCCGGAACGGATGAACGCGGCCGGAGCGCCGTTGCGGGCGCTGGACCCGGCGGCGCTGGAGCCGATCTGCGACGCGCTGGAGGCCGAGGGCATCGAGGCGGTGGCGGTGTGCTACCTGCACGCGTACGCCAACCCCGCGCACGAGGTCGCAACCGCCGAGTATCTGCGGGAGCGGCTGCCGCGCGTGCCGGTGACGCTGTCGCACCAGGTCGCACCGGCCCTGCGCGAGTACCAGCGTGGCTCCACGGCGGTCGCCAACGCCTACGTGCAGCCGCTCGCTGCCGGCTACCTGCGCGGGCTGGAGGACGGGCTGCGCCGCGCCGGCGTGGCCGCGCCCGTGCACATCATGCTGTCCACCGGCGGCACCGCCACGGTCGAGACCGCGGCCGACGTGCCCATCCGCCTGGTGGAGTCGGGACCGGCCGGCGGCGCGCTGGCCGGCGCCTGGTGGGGCCGCCTCACCGGCCACGGCGACGTGCTGGCCTTCGACATGGGCGGCACCACGGCCAAGGCGGTGTTCACCGAGCACGGCGAGTTCGCCGTGACCGCCGAGTCGGAGGTGGCGCGCGTGCACCGCTTCAAGCGCGGCAGCGGCCTGCCGCTGCTGATGCCCACCATGCAGATGATCGAGATCGGCGCCGGCGGCGGCAGCATCGCCCGGCTGGGCGACTTGGGACTGCCGGCCGTGGGCCCGCGGAGCGCCGGCTCGGAGCCGGGCCCCGCCTGCTACGGCCGCGGCGGGCGCGAGCCCACGGTCACCGATGCCGACCTGCTGCTGGGTTACCTGGATCCGCACGCCTTTGCCGGCGGCACGATGGACCTGGAAGTGGACGCCGCCCGCGCTGCCTTCGAGGAGCTTGCGGCGAGCCTGAAAATGGATGCGGTGCGCGTGGCGTGGGGGATCCACGACCTGGTCAACGAGAACATGGCCGCGGCCGCCCGCGTGCACGCCGCCGAGCGCGGCCTGGACACGCGGCGCTACGCCCTGGTGGCGACCGGCGGCGCCGGCCCGCTGCACGCCTGCGGCGTGGCGCGGCGCCTGGGACTCGACACGGTGGTGATCCCGCCGCTTGCCGGGGTCGGCTCGGCGTTCGGCCTGCTGCTGGCGCCGCTCTCCTTCGACCTCACGCGCAGCTACGTGGCGCGGCTCGACCGGATCGAGCGCTCGACCCTGGCGGCGATCCTGGAGGAACTGGAGCGGGAGGGCCGGGAGCGAGTGGGCGCCGCAGGCGTGGTTGACGAGGCGATCACCGTGCGGCGCTCGGCCGACATGCGCTACTCGGGGCAGGGCTACGAGATCCGGGTGGAGGTGCCGCCGGGCACACCGGACGCCGCCCTGCTGGAGGACGTGCGGCGGACCTTCGAGCAGGCATACACGGCATTCTACGGTCAGCTCTGCGACGGCGTGCCGCTGGAGGCCGTGAACTGGCGGGTCTCCGTGGAGGGACCACTTCCCGACCTCGGCGACGTGCCGGAGCGCATGGCAGCGCGCGACGACGCAACCGGTGGTGCGGCTCAGGCTGCCGCGGAGCCGCCGCGCCGCGATGCGCTGTTCGACGGCACGGGCGCCTTCGTGTCCACGCCGGTCTACCAGCGCCACCGGCTGGCGCCGGATTTCGTCGCCGAGGGGCCGGCCATCATCGAGGAGGCGGAGTCCACCACCGTGGTGCCGCCGGGCTGGAGCGTGGCCCGCGGCGCGGGCGGCTGCCTGGTGCTGCGCGCCGCACCTTCTGCAGGAGGCGCGTCATGATCGATCCGATCACGATCGACCCCATCACGCTGGAGGTGCTGCGAAACCGGCTGATCTCCATCGTCGACGAGCAGGCGGCGGCCCTGATCCACGCCTCCTTCACCACCGTGGTGCGCGAGGCGGGCGACCTGTCCGCCGGCGTGTTCGACGCGCGCGGGCGCATGCTGGCGCAGGCGGTCACCGGCACCCCCGGCCACATCAACACCATGGCCAACTGCGTGCGCGACCACGTCGTGCCCCGCCATCCGCTCGCATCTCTGAGCCCCGGCGACACCCTGATCACCAACGATCCGTGGGCCGCCTCCGGGCACCTGTTCGACTTCACCGTGGTCACGCCGGTGTTCCACCGCGGCCGCGGCGTCGGCTGGTTCGCCAACACCTGCCACGCCACCGACATCGGCGGCCTGAGCATGGGCGCGGACGCCACCGAGGTGTTCGAGGAGGGGCTGGCGGTGCCGCTGCTGAAGCTGTTCCGCGGCGGCGAGCCCAACGGCGAGCTGCTGGACATCGTCCGCGCCAACGTGCGCATGCCGGACATGGTGATCGGCGACCTGTACGCCCAGCACACCGGCAACCTGGTCGGGGCGCGCAAGCTCGTGGAGATGCTCGACGAGTACGATCTCCCGGACGTGGAGGCAACAGGCGAGGCGATCCTCGACCGGACCGAGGACGCGGTGCGCGCCGCGATCCGCGAGATTCCCGACGGCACGTACCGTAGCGCCGTGGCCATCGACGGCTTCGACGACCCCTTGAGGATCGAGTGCCGCGTGCAGGTGGCCGGCGACACGATCGCCATCGACTACGCCGGCAGCTCGCCGCAGGTGGAGCGCGGCATCAACGTGGTCATGAACTACACGCACGCCTACTCCACCTACACGGTGATGACGGTGGTGGCTCCGGCCATCCCCAACAACGAGGGCGCCTTCCGGCCGATGACCATCACCGCGCCGCCGGGATCGATCCTCAACTGCCGCCGGCCGGCCGCCGTGGCCGCGCGGCACCTGATCGGGCACTTCGTGTCGCAGCCGATCCTGACCGCCCTGGGGCAGGCGGTCCCGGAGCGGGTGATGGCCGAGGGGTCGGCCGGCCTCTGGAACACGATGCTGGAGGGCAGGGCCGGGCAGGACGGCGAGCTGTTCGCCTACATCTTCTTCTCAGCCGGCGGCATGGGCGCGCGGGCGCACCGCGACGGCCTGTCGGCGACGGCGTTCCCGTCGGGCATCACCGGCGTTCCGGCCGAGGCGATCGAGGCGGTGGCGCCGGTGATGCTGCACCGCCGGGCGCTGATCCGGGACTCCGGCGGCCCGGGCCGGTTTCGCGGCGGGCTGGGCCAGGAGATGGAGCTGGAGGTGGTCACCGGCCACGCGGCCGTCCACTCGCCCATGTACGACCGCACCCGCATCCCGGCGCGCGGCTTCGCCGGCGGCGAGGACGGCAGCTCGGGAGAGGTCGTGCACAGTGACGGCCGCGCGCTGCACCCCAAGAAGCGCTACACGTTGCAGCCGGGGGAACGGTTCACGTTGCGCCTGCCGGGAGGCGCAGGCTACCACCCGGCCTGGCAGCGCGATCCGGCGGCGGTGGCCGAGGACGTGCGCCAGGGCTACGTGTCGGCGCAGGCCGCGGCGGAGCGCTACGGCGTGGTGATCGATCCCGCGACGGGCGCCGTCGACCACGCCGCCTCCGTGCGCCGGCGGCGCGCCCTCGTCCTCACACACCGTGACCGGATCGACCCGCCGCGCGTGCGCGAGTGACAGGGCGCGCTGCCGCGTGCCAGCCTCGCGCGGGCATGGCGAGAGGGCAGAGCGTCGCCAACCGGCCCAACGTGGTCTTCATTCTGGCCGACGACCTGGGGTGGTGCGACCTCGGCATCGAAGGGAGCCGCTTCTACGAGAGTCCGCACATCGACCGCTTGGCCAGTGGCGGGATGCGCTTCACCCAGGGCTACGCCGCCTGTCAGGTGTGCAGCCCCTCGCGTGCCAGCATCCTGACCGGCAAGTACCCACCGCGCCACGGGGTTACCGACTGGATCGGCGCCCCGGCCGGCGCAGCGTGGCGTGAGCAGGGCCGGCACAGCAAGCTGTTGCCTCCCGAGTATGAGCGCAGCCTGAGAGCAGACGAGATCACCTTTGCCGAGGTGTTCCGGAGAGCCGGCTACCGCACGTTTTTCGCCGGCAAGTGGCACCTCGGCGACACCGGCGCCGATCCCGAGGACTTCGGCTTTCAGATCAACAAGGGGGGATGGAGGGTCGGATCGCCCAAGGGCGGGTACTTCGCCCCGTGGGACAACCCGAAGCTGGAGTCGGGCCCCGACGGCGAATCGCTGCCGCTCCGGCTCGGCAGGGAGACCGCACGCTTCATCAGCGATCGTCGGGACCAGCCGTTTCTTGCCTATCTGTCGTTTTACTCGGTGCATGGACCGATCCAGACCAGCCGGGAGCGCTGGGCGCGGTTTCGTGCCAAGGCGTGCGCGCTCGGAGCACCGGGGCGACGGTTCCGGTTCGATCGGAACCTGCCCGTTCGGCAGGTGGCCGACTGCCCGGTCTATGCGGGCATGATCGCCGCCATGGACGAGGCAGTCGGCCTGGTGCTCGATGCACTGGATCGGTTCGGGCTCGCCGAGAACACGATCGTCTGCTTCACGTCCGACAATGGCGGCGCCTCCTCCGGCGATTCCTACTCCGCGTCGATGTTGCCCCTGCGCGGCGGCAAAGGGCGCCAGTGGGAGGGCGGGATTCGCGAGCCCTTCCATGTCCGCTTTCCGGGAGTGGTGGAGCCGGGGACCACCTGCGAGGTGCCGGTATCGGGCATCGATTTCTATCCCACGCTCGTGGAGCTGGCAGGTCTGGGCACACCGGCCAAGCAGTCGATCGACGGGCGCACCCTGGTCCCGCTGCTGCGGGGCCGGCCGGACCCGGCCATTTCGGAACGCGACCTGTTCTGGCACTACCCCCACTACGGCAACCAGGGCGGCGATCCCTCATCGATAGTCAGACGCGGGCGATGGAAGCTGATTCACTACCACGAAGACCGTCACAACGAGCTGTATGATCTGAGTGCCGATCCCGGAGAGCGGCATGACGTCCTGAGCGACCGGCGCGACACCGCCGAGGAGTTGTGGCTGCGCCTGGAACGTTGGCTCGACGAAGTTGGGGCGAAGTTTCCGGCGTCCGACCCGCAGTACGATGCGGCCGAGGATCAGGCGCGTGTGCATCGGCTCGAGCATGAACTGATGCCCGAGCTTGAGGCGCAGCACGCGGCCTATCTCGACCCGGACTGGCAGCCGAACGCCGACTGGTGGGGGAGCCAGGTCACCGCCGACTAGCGGTGGCCCGCGCTTGAATCCGATGGAGACACTTCCTGGTATCCGTCCGTGGACATCAGTTTGACGGGGTACTACGGTGAGGCATGAGCCAAGGTCGGTTCTTTGCGCGTGACGAGGTGGAGCGCGAGGCGATGGAGGGGTTCGAGCTCGGCTGGCACAGCCGGCCGCAGACCACCGGGGCCAGGGAGCTCGTGGTCATCGAGGTGAAGCTTGAGCCCGGCGGGGGCCACGATTTCCACCGCCACCCCAACCAGGAAGAGGTGATCTACGTCCTGGACGGCGAGATTGAGCAGTGGGTCGACCGCAGCAGCCGCACGCTGCGGGCCGGCGACTCGGCGTTCATCCCCGCCGCCTTGGTGCACGCCTCGTTCAACGTGTCGGGGTCGGACGCGCGGGTGCTGGCGATCCTCGCCCCCTGCATCGGCGACGAGGGGTACGAGCTGGAGGAAGTGCACGAGCAGGCTCCCTGGAGCGGGCTGCGCTCCTGAGCCGCCGTCCCGGTCTCAGCGGGGCCTGAAGCGGGCGATCACGTCGTCGGCATAGGCGTGGTTGGCATCGCGCGTCCGGCCCGCGGCGTGCGGGGTGTGCACGACGTTGTGGCGGCCGATCAGGGGCGAGTCGAGCGGCACCGGCTCCGCGTCGAACACGTCGGCGGCCAGCGCCAGCTCGTCGTTCAGCACGCGGCGGTACAGGGCCCGCGTGTCGCACACCGCGGCGCGGGTGACCTGCACCACCAGGCCGTGCATGGGCAGGGCGTCGATCAGCTCCGCGGTGATCAGGCCGCGGGTCGAATCGGTGAGCGGCACCATGGGCACGAAGATCTGCGCGTCGGCGACCAGCTCCTCGACGTGGAACCGGCGCTCGGCCCGAGCCGCCACGAACGAGGCGTCGGGCGCGAACGGGTCCCAGGCGGCCACGTGGGCGCCCAGCGCCGCGCACCAGGAGGCGTAGCGGGCGCCGATGTTGCCCACGCCGACCACGCGCACCCGCTTGCCGGCGACGGTGCCGTTGCAGAACCGCGGGTCGTCCGCGAACTGGGAGCCGCGCACGCGGCCGGCGCCCGCTTCCGGCGAGTAGTCCCACGGTGCCGGGCTGCTCTGCATGGCGGTGTGGTTCTGCGGGATCCGGCGCAGCCCGCAGATCGTCAGCGCCAGGGCGTACTCGGCCACCGTCTGGCCCCAGTACACGTCCGCGCGGTGCGGGATGAAGCGCACGCCGCGCGCCTCGGTGGCCGCGACCGCCTCCTCGGAGCCGTCGCTCCCGCTGAGGTAGCACTCTTCCAGCGCGGTGAAGGGGTCCAAGTCGCGCGCGTGGAGTTCGAACCCCAGTAGCACCAGCCGCTGCACCGAGCCGGGATCCGGCACCAGTCGCGCCGGGGCGTCCTCCGAGTCGGTCCGGATCAACTCGCACCCGCCGCGTTCCTCCCAGCGGCGCTGCCAGTGATCGGCCGTGTAGGGCCAACTGCGCTCGAACTGCCGGTGCACGCAGATCACGGAGCGCACGCCGGCCCCGTCCGGCCGCGGAAGACTCATCCCTTGACCGATCCGGCCATCAGGCCGCGCACGAAGTAGCGCTGCAGCGCGAAGAAGACGGCCAGGGGCATCACGATGGTCACGAACGCCCCGGAGGTTAGCACGTGCCAGTCCTGCCCGCGGGAGCCGACCAGCTCGGCGAGCCGGGTGGTCACCAGCGCGAGCTCCGCCTTGGTGCCCAGGAACACCAGCGCGACGAGCAGGTCGTTCCACACCCACAGGAACTGGAAGATCGCGAAGGACGCGACCACCGGGGTGGCGAGCGGCAGCACCAGCCGCGTGAAGGTGACCCAGGGCGTCGCCCCGTCGGTGTGCGCCGACTCGATGATCTCGCCGGAGATGGACGTGGCGATGTACCCGTACAACAGGTAGGTGGCCAGCGGCAGGCCGAAGCCGGTGTGCGCGAGCCAGATGCCCAGGAAGGTGCCGTTCAGCCGCAGGCCGGTGTAGAGCCGCAGCACCGGGATCAGCGCCATCTGCAGCGGCACGATCAGCAGGCTGACGATGAGGATGAAGATCAGGTGGCGGCCCGGAAAGTCCATCCATGCGATCGCGTAGGCGGCGAACGCCGCGATCGTGATCGGGATCACCGTGGACGGGATCGTGACCAGCACGCTGTTCAGGAAGGCGTTGCCCATGTTGTCGGCCAGGATGACCCGCTCGTAGTTGCCCAGCGTCCACTGTCCGGATGCGAACGGCCTGGCGAGCGCCGTCCACCAGCCGCTGTTCAGGATGGCGTCCTCGGAGCGGAACGAGCTCACCAGCAACCCTAGCGTCGGGGCCGTCCAGATGATCACCAGCGCTCCCACGAACACCCAGATGAACAGCTTGCCGGCTTTCATGCCGATTCCCTCCGCATGCGCCGGACGGTCCGCATCATGAACGGGACGACGATGATGAACAGCAGCACCGCCAGAGCGCTGCCGCGGCCGAAGTCGAAGAAGCGGAACGCCTCCGCGTACATGCGCGAAGCCACCACGTCGGTGTCGAAGTTGCCGCTGGTCATGACGAACACGACGTCGAAGACCTTCAGCACCAGGAACAGGATGGTGGTGGACACCGTCAGCACCGTGGCCCTGATGCGCGGGATGGTGATGCGGAAGAAGACCCTGATCTCGCCGGCGCCGTCGATGCGCGCGGCCTCCAGGAGCTCCTGGGGAACGCCCTTCACCGCCGCGGACAGGATCACCATCGCGAATCCGGTCTGCAGCCAGATCATGATGAAGATCAGGAACAGGTTGTTGATCCACGGGATGCCGATCGCGTTCCAGGGGATCTGCGTCAGCCATGCCTGCGGCTCGCCGCCGAGCGCGGTGAAGATGGCGTTCAGCAGGCCGACCTGGTCGTAGCCGGCCGGCTGAAAGTAGTAGACGAAGCGCCAGATCACGCTGGCGCCGACGAACGAGATCGCCATGGGCAGGAAGATCAGCGCCTTGATGACCCGCTCGACGATCCGTCCCAGGCGGTCGATCAGGACCGCGATCAGCAGCCCCAGCACGACCGAGACGAACGGCACCAGCAGCACCCAGAGCAGGGTGTTGCGCAGCACCAGCAGCATCTCCGGGTCCGTGATGATGAAGACGTAGTTCGCGAACCCGACGAACACCTGCGAGGTGCGGTCGAAGAAGCTGATCCAGATCGTGCGCACCGCCGGAAAGACGATGTAGATGCACAGGATCAGGATGGCGGGGCCGACGAACAGCCAGGGCCGCGCTGCCTCGCGCACGCGGCGCGGCAGGGCTTCGACCACGCCGTTGCCGGCGTAGAACAGCCCCCAGACGCCGCCGATGCCGATGGCGAGCGCGATCACGGCGATCAGCGCCTTCGGCGCCCGGCTGTCCCGCATGAACAGGAACGCCAGGAACAGGAGCGCCGCGACGGCCGCGAACAGCCCGGCTGCGCGGAGCAGCGCGGGGAGCGCGGTCCGTTCGGGGCGTGTGCCTTCGCTCATCGCCGGAAGTGCGCACAGCGCCGGCCGCGACCGCATCCTGCGGCGGTCATCCTGCGGCCGGCGCTGAAGCGCATGCTGCGGTTCAGGTCAGCGCGGGAACGATGCGTCGATCTTGGCGAGCACGGAGCCCAGCTCCTCGCCGCTGATGTAGTCGACCATGCCGGTCCAGAAGGTGCCGGCGCCGACCGCTCCGGGCATCAGGTCCGAGCCGTCGAAGCGGAAGGTGTCGGCGTTCTGGATGATCTCCGCCGCCTTCTGGTCCACGTAGGAACCGTGCCACTCGATCTTGGCGTCCTTGTGAGGCGCCACGAAGCCGCCGAAGCCGGCCCAGACGCGCGTGGACTCGCCGGAGGCCAGCCAGCGCATGACTGCGAGGGTCGCCGGGTCGTCGTTGAAGGCGCTCAGGATGTCGCCCGCGCCGAGCGCCGGGCGGCCTTCCTCGTCGTCGATCGGCGGCAGGTAGAAGACGTCGATGACCTCGCCGACCTGCTCCTGCGCGCTTTCCGGCAGGAAGCCGGCGATGAAGGTGGCCTGCCGGTGCATCAGGGCGCGCGGCGGGTCCGTCACCAGCGGCGTGGCCGCGTCGCCGAACGGCACGGTCAGGATCGCGCTGCGGCCGCCCAGTACGAAGTCGTCGCGGAACCAGATCTCGCCCATGATCTCGATCGCCCGTCGTACCTCGGGAGAGTCGAACGGCAGCTCGCCGCGGGTCCAGGCGTCGTACTGCTCGGGCGTCGCCGTGCGCAGCATGATGTCCTCGATCCAGTCGGTGGCGACCCAGCCGGTCGCGCCGGAGCTTTCGATGCCGATCGACCACGGAACGTGGCCGTCGGCGGCCATCTGCTCGGAGAGCGCGACCAGCTCGTCCCAGGTCTCCGGGATCTCGTAGCCTTCGGCCTCGAACACGGGCTTGGCGTACCAGACCAGGCTCTTCAGCGAAGCGCGGTACCAGACGCCCGCGATGGTGTCGTCGACCCGTGACAGGTCGATCCAGGCGTCGGAGTACTGCTGCTGCAGGTAGTCCATGCTGAACGACTCCGAGAGGTCGACAATGAAGCCGCGCCGGACCATGTCGGCCATCAGGCCGGGCTGCGGGAAGGCCGCGATATCCGGCGGATCGCCGCCCTCGGCGCGGATCACGACCAGCGATTCGAAGTCGCCGGATCCTTCGTAGACGATGTCGATGCCGGTCTGGTCCTCGAACGGCGCCATGCTGGCGTCGAAGCGCTCGGCGTCGACGTCGACGAAGGCGCCGAAGACGTTGACCGTGGACCCGGACAGGTCCTGGCCGTCGGTCCAGGGGTTGTCGGCGGCGGCGGACGCCGTCGAGGTCTCCTCTTCACCGGTGGCGAACAGCGGCGCCGCTGCGAGTGCGCCGAGCGCCGCCACGATGAGCAACATGCGTGCTCGATTCATGTGTGTTCCTCCTCGATAGACACTGCTACCGAAGGTGCCCAGAGCGCCCAGCCACGGTCAAATAGGCGCCGGTGCCGCGCGCTCCCAGAGATGCAGCAACTCGGCGGAGGTGGTCAGGTCCAGGCCGATCGCCCGGAACTGCCTCAGCGCCGCCTTGTGGCCGTCGGGGCGGGGGGAGCGCAGGCAGTCTTCGACCATCACCAGGTAGTAGTCGAGGCCGTTGCCGTCCCAGGCGGTCGCCTCCACGCACCAGTCGGTCGAGCAGCCGGTCACGACGACGGTCTCGCGCTGCAGGGTGCGCAACAGCAGGTCGAAGTCCGTGCCCTTGAAGGCGCTGCCGCGGTCCTTGGGGATCACGACGTCGCCCGGTGCAGGCTCCAGGCAGGGGTGCACGCGCATGCGGTCGGCGGCCGGCTCGAAGCGGGTTTGCAGCTCCTCGGCCGGATGGCCCAGGTTGATCAGCGCGCGCAGGTAGGCGGCCGAGAAGTTGCGCAGGCCCGGGCCCCTGAAGTTGTAGAAGAAGAACACGGGCACGCCGGCAGCGCGCGCGGCCTGCACGAGCCGCTGCACCCTCTCCAGGATGGCGCGGTCGGATCCGTCGTCCCACATCGGCGAGTTCTCGATGTCGATCACGGCCAGCGCCGCGCGCCCCGGATCGACCACCTCGGCCAGGGCCTCGCAGACCCGTTTCCCGTCTATCGTCAGCATGAGCCATGCTCCATGGCCGGCCACGATAGCGCGCCGGCGCCGATCGTCAACGCGCGTCCGGGTCTTCGGGTATGCTCTGCCCGCCATGGACCGGGCACGCTTCGAGCATCACTTCACCGGGCCGCTCGCCTCGATCAACACGCCGTTCCGATCGGACGGCGCCATCGACTACGACGGCCTGCGCCGGTTCGTCGACGCCGCGATCGCCGGCGGCGCGCGCACCGTCCTGTTTACGCCGGGCGACAGCCTCTACGCGGTGCTGTCGGAGCAGGAGATCGCCGACCTGACCAGGGTCACACGCGAGCACGTCGGCGGCCGGGCGATGTTCCTGGCCGCGGCGGCGCCCTGGTGGCGGGACCAGGCGGTGGCGTTCGCCCGCTACGCGGCCGAGGTCGGCGCCGACGGCGTGCTGGCCTCTCCGCCGTACCGGGGCGTGAGCGTGCGCGACTGCGCCGACTACTTCCTGGCCGTCTCGCGCGAGTTGCCGACGGTGATCCTCAGCGCAACGCTGGCGCCGCTTGGACTCGGCGGCGCCCTGGAGGCGGTGCGGATGCTCGTGGCCGAGGGTGACCGCATTGTCGGCTTCAAGGAGGACTACGGCCCGGAGTTCGCGCGGCCGGCCTGCCTGTTGTCGCAGGGGACGTGGAGCAACTTCGCCGGGGGGCAGAAACAGACCCACCTGGACATGCACCCGTACGGCTGCGCCGGCTACATGTCGGTGCTGGTGGTGTTCAAGCCGGAGATCAGCCGCGCCTACTGGAACGCGATCCAGGGCGGCGACATCCCGGCGGCGGCCGGGATCATCCGCGACTACGACATGCCGATGTTCGACCTGATGAGCGCCGCATCGCCGGCCGGCAGCGACGCTGCCCAGCACGCCATGATGGAGCTCGCCGGGATCTCCGGGCGCTGGCGCCGGCCGCCGCTGTCCGACTTCACCGACGAAGAGCTGGAGCGGCTGCGCGCCGGGCTGCGGGAGCTGTCGCTGCTGTGAGCCGAAGGAGGAGGGAACGCTGATGCGCATCCTGGACACGGGGCTGGTCTACGCCAATCCCAAGCCGCACCTGAACACCCGGCACGCCTTTCACCCGACGCTGGTCGACCTGGGCGGCGGCGAGTTGCTGTGCGGCTACGACGTGGGGGTGGCGGTGGAGGGACTGGACTACCGCACCTACCGGTCGCGGTCGCGGGACGACGGCGCCACCTGGGAACCGGAGGGGCCGCTGCTCCCCAACCGCTGGGCGGACGGCTTCACCCACTCGGTCAGGCTGAGCGCCGCTGGAGGCGGCTTGGTCGGCTTCGGTGCGCTTCACCGGCGCGACGATCCCGCCGAGGGGATCGTCAACCACGCCACGCTGGGCATGGTGCCGATGAACCTGATCCTGGTGCGATCCGATGACCGCGGAGCGAGCTGGAGCGACCCGGAGATCATCGACACGCCGCTGACCGGCCCCGCGTTCGAGATCTGCCACGCCGTGGTGGAGTTGCCCGACGGCCGCTGGCTCGCGCCGACGGCCACCTGGGCCGGCTGGGACGGGGAGCGTCCGGAGGGCGCCAAGACCGTGGTGATCGAGAGCGACGACGGCGGGCGCACGTGGCCGCGGCACGCGGTGATGTTCGACGGCACCGCCGAGGGTGTCGAGCACTGGGAAGTGTCGGTCGTACCGCTCGGCGGCGACCGGGTGCTGGCGGTGAGCTGGGTGTGCCACACGGAGTCCGGCTCCCATCGGCCGAACCGGTACGCGCTGAGCGGTGACGGCGGCCGCAGCTTCGGGCCGGCGGCCGAGTTGGGCCTGCGCGGACAGACCTGCAAGGCGCTCGCGCTGAGCGATGGCCGGGTGCTGTTCGTCTACCGCCGCATCGACCCCCCTGGGTTGTGGGCGGTGCCGGGCACCCTGGACGGCGGTGGCTGGCGGTACGGCGAGCATCTCCTGCTCTGGAACGGTGGCTTGGCCGACTCGGGGATGACCGGCGCCGGCGGCGCCTCGGACGAGCTTGCGGCGCTGAAGTTCGGATTTCCGCAGATGATCGAGCGTGACGGCGGAGAGGTGCTGGTCGTGTTCTGGTGCTTCGAGGACTGGTCGACCCGCATCCGCTGGATCAGGCTGGACGTTTTGCCGTTTGACTGACGGCACACCATCGGACAGCACGGCGGCCGCCATCGACCGCGTTATGCGCTGGTTACCAAGTCGTACTCGCGCACGAGTACATCGGCCGGAATCCCCCACGTCCGCGACAGAGTCCGGATCATCGACAGCGTGAGGGGGCGCCGGCGGTTCAGCACTTCGGATGCGTGAGGCTGAGAGCCGATCAGGTCTGCGAGGTCTCCCTGGCGAAGCCCGCGTGCCTCCATGACATGCTCAAGCGCCGAGATGGGGTCAGGGGCCTCTATCGGCCAGTGCTTGGCTTCGTACGCCTCCACCAAAGTAACGAGAACCTCCAGCTCGTCACGTTCCGGCGTGCCCGGCGCAGCGTCCATGAGCCTGTCGATGACAGTCAAAGCCGTATCGTAGTCGGCTTCGCTCCTGATCGGCTTTATGTTCGCAATGTGCATTCTTGTTATCAACCTGTCAAAAGAAGGAAAAATCTGTCACGTTTCGAAAGAACTCTGTCTCGAATCATCGGATGTTTTTCAGTTCATTTCGCACACTCCTCACACCTGAGATGCATCGATACGATCGTATTCGGCATGGGTTCCCACGAATCGCACGAATCCGAGTCCACTCGTGTAATCGAAACGAATGACCAGTCGATACCTGTTTCCGCCGATGTTGAAAACGATCCGGTCGTTCCCGACGATGCTGGCGGTGCCGTACATCTGCTTTACGTCCATCGGAGACGACCAGTCGGCTTTCGAAGCCATCGCGTACCACGACTTCAGCGGTTGTTCCGCTCTCGACTCTCGTTCCCAATACTCACGTATCGTCCGCTTCGCGATGATTCGCACGAAGAGAACGGTAGACATCCCGATTCGGGATGTCAAGGACGACCTGCGAGTACAATGAGTGAGGCGTCCCCTCAGTCTTCCATGGCGCCGCCGTCGGTGAGGGTGTGCCAGAACACGACGTCGGCCTGATGCACGATGCTCACGTGCAGGGAGCGCTGCACCAGCTCGCCCTCGCCCGAGTGGCAGCCGGCGGCGTGGCACACCTCCTCGGGGAGTCCCACGGTCAGGCAGGCGTGGACGCCGTACAGGGTGTGGCGGAGCGCGGGCCGGCCGGTGGCGACGGGATCGGCGCGCCAGCGCCGCAGGTTGTCCGGGTCGAACTCGAACGGCTTGCCGACATCGTGGCAGAGCGCGCAGGCGGCCAGCAGGTCGCGGTCGATCGGCAGCTCCGGGAAGCGGTCCTTCATCTCGTCGCCCATCGCCAGCGCCAGGCGGGTCACCCCGCGGATGTGGTCGAGCTGGGTGCCGCGCTTCATGCGCGGCGAGTCGGGCACGCCGGAGCCGCGGATCTGGTCGATCGCGGTGAACGAGCTGTGCGCGAGCGAGTACGCCCACGCGCGCGCTACCTTGTCGCGCAGGCCGGCGTCGGTGATCTCGGCGAGCTCCGGGAGGCTGGCCGTCACGGTCTGAAGGAGAGCCGCGTCGTCTGCGGCACTCATCGGGCCTCCGCCTCCGCCCGTTCCCGCTTCTGCCGTTCCTCGCGTTCCTTCACCGCGCCGATGCCCCGGTACTCGAAGCGCGGCTTGGCGCCGGTGACCTCGATGATCTGGTAGTTGCGCGGCGACTCCTCCCACGCGGACTGGCACTCGAAGCCCCAGAGCCGGCGCAGCGTGGGCGAAGCCGCTTCGACGATGTCGTTCGGGATCGAGCGGGTGTGGTCGCAGAACGGCTTCATCCGTGCGCGGCAGTGGAAGTTCAGCACCGCGTAGCGGATCTGGTCCGTGTCGTTGGGCGCGCCGCCGTGCATCAGCCGTCCGTCGTACACCAGGCAGGCCCCCGGCCTGCAGATGAACTGGCGCTCGTCCTCGGGCGGGATCTTCGCGGAGTCGAGGTCCCTGACGTGCGACCCGGGCACGAATCGGGTCGCGCCGCTCTCCGCCGTGAACTCGGACAGCGCGAACAGGGACTGCGCGAACGTGGGCACCACCGCGTGCACCTTGTAGGGCGGGTTGGGCATGAAGTCGTCGCCGTCGCGGTGCAGCCCCTGCGCCTTCATGCCCGGCATCGGCGACCGAGCCCCGGAGTCGCACAGGATGTAGTCGTCGCCGAGCAGATAGGCCAGGCAGGCCATCACGCGCGGCACCTGCAGCATCTCGCGGAACACCTCGGCGCGCGCGGTCAGGTTGTGGGTGCGCAGCGTACCGGGCTCGTGCTCGGTGGCACTCGCTTCCTGGTAGGTGATGGCGATCTCCCGGATCGCCTCGTCGACCTGGCGCTGCGTGAGGGTGTCTTCGAGGATGGTGTAGCCGTGCTCGTCCAGCTCCTCGAAGTGCCCGAGCATCGCCGGGTCGGTCTTCAGGTCCTCAAGCTCGGTCTCGATGTCCATCGCCATGGGTCGCAACGTACCACGCGCGGCGCCGGACTTGCGACGGATTCGCACCCGGAAGTACCGTGCACGGCATGGGACAGCTTCGGCACCTCGCGCTGCGCTGCGGCGACATGGAGCGCTCGCGGGATTTCTACCAGACCGTGTTCGGATGGCGGTTCGTGGGCTACCGGCCCAGCCGGCAGGCGCTGGATCTCTCGGACGGCACGCTCAACGTCACGCTGATCGACCAGGACCCGACCGACCGCCGCCAGTACGAGGAAGGCGAGGAGTTCATCCACTTCGGCATCGTCGTCGACGACCTGGACGCGGTCTGGCAGCGGCTGCACGAGCTGGGGGTGTCGTTCTCGAAGGAGAGCGTCAAGGAGCGCAAGCCGATCGACCCCAGCCAGCCGCCGCCGGTCTCCTTCAAGGTGCTCGACCCCGACGGCAACGTGGTCGACATCACCTCCAACCGCAGCGAGTGGGTCGGGGTGCGGCTGGACGACTGAGGGCTACTCGACGGCCAGGGGCTCCGAGAGCCAGCGCCAGACCGGCAGCAGCCGGATCCGTCCTCGCATCCCGTACCACTCCACGTCCTGCTCGCGGTCGGCATCGGCCGTGAGCACGAGCAGCCGGTCACAGGCGAGGTCTCGCCCCGCCTGGAGTAGGGCGCGAATCTCGCGTGCCCGGGTCTCCGGAGCGGTCATGTCCCAGCACACCTGGATGAGCTGAGTGATGCGGAGGCCTTCCTTCACCACGAAGTCCACCTCCCGCTGCCGGGCGTCCTTCCAGTAGAAGACCTGGCACGCGCCGTCCAGCGCACGCTTGTGCAGCGCGACGGCGACCAGATTCTTCGCCAGCCGGCCAAGGTCGGGGCTGAACTGCGTGGCGCGGGCAGTCACCAGGCCGTTGTCGATGCAGTAGATCTTGCGGTTGGCGGCGGCCTGCTCCCTGACCTTGAACGAGAAGCGCGGGAGCGAGAAGAACAGGAATGCCTCCTCCAGGTGGGCGATGTACCTGGCGACCGTCTGCACGCCCCGGCAGCGGGTCACCGTGGTCAGGCGGTTCAGCGAGTACTCCCGCCCGACGTTCGCCAGCAGGTATCCGGCCAGGTCCTCGATCCCGACTACCGAGCGGACGCGGCGGCGCCGGACGATGTCCTTGTAGAGGACGGAATCCCACAGGGTGCGCAGGTAGAAGCCATGGTCGACGTCGCGCAGCAACGGCTCCGGATAGCCGCCGTCGCGGGCGTAGCGATGGAGGGCCTTCGCCAGCTCCGTGCCGGTGCGCGCGGCAGGGAATGCGTTCAGCGACTCGGCGAACGAGAAGGGAAAGAGAACGATGGGGAAGTGCCGGCCGGTCAGGTGGGTGGCGAGCTCGCCGCTCAGCAGATGGGCGTTGCTGCCGGTCAGCAGCAACCGATACCCCTGGCGCTGCAGGCGATTCACGAAGAGCTCCCACTTCGGCAGGTTCTGGATCTCGTCGAGCAGCAGATGCCGGGGATTCCCGTACACGGTGTTGACGGCGGCCAGGAGCCGGTCGTAGTCCTGCACGTCCACGAGCCGCTCATCGTCGAAGTTGAGATACCCTCCGGAGGCGGCCTGCGCCAGCAGGTGCATCGCCAGAAAGGACTTTCCGCAGCGTCGCGGGCCGATGATCACCTTGATCAGGTCGTCGTCGCCGTACGGGACACCGAGTCGGCGCTCGACGTAGCGCTCGCTCAGCCGGGACTGCAGCTCCCGCCGCTGCACTTCGACCGTGTCCTGGACCATCGAGTACTCGGCGTGATTCTGCATTTCGACATTCATAATACACAAAACTTGCAAGTTTCATGTATTACGGTTCATCGATGTGATCAATCGTGCGGTGTTGACCGAATCGTGCCGTCCCGGTCGACGGGGATCGGCTCGGCCGCCGGGGTGGCGCCGGGCTCGGGCATCGGCACCGGCTCCAGCGACGCGCCAGTTGGCTCCGAGCCCGATGGGCGGCGCACCGCGCCGGTCATCGGCGCATAGGCGATTCCCAGGTGAGGGGTCTCGATCCGCCGGCCCCCGCGGTGGTGGGAGACCATCGCCGCCTCAAGGATGCCCGTGGTGAGCAGCGTCCGCTCCACCGGACTCTGCGGCTGGCCGGACAGCAGGAAGTCCTCGACGGCCAGGCCGAAGTAGCTGAAGTGCGCGTGGTTGGGGCCCTCGTCCCCATGGAACTCGAACGCGTCGATGCGTCCTCCGCGCCGGCCGGCATAGGCGAACTTCCGCACGTAGCCGTCGTCTCCGAGCATCAGCACCGTGCCGCGCAGTCCGTCGGCATGCTCGACCAGGAACACGTGCGGATCGCTCACCCGCTCCGGTTCCAGCCGGTCGGGTCCCGGGTTCGTCGCGGCCAGCGCGGCGTCGGCCAGGTCGGTCGGCCAGCGGCCCGCGTCGGCCGCCCGCCACACCTCCTCGCCTGACAGGCAGGCCACGGCCACGACCCCGGTCTCACCGCCCGCGCGGCGCTCCACCTGGGACTGCAGCGACTCCAGCGCATGGAACCCGTAGCGCTCCAGCATGTGGAACCCGGTGGCGAGCGCTTCGTCGAGCGGATCGCCGAGCGGATGCTCGAAATTCGGCCGCCGCCAGTGGACGGGCAGGGAGGAGCCGGCCCAGAGCGGCACGCGCAGCTCGCGCGCGGTGTCGTACATCCAGCGCGCGTCGGACCACCGGTAGGACAGGTGCTTGTCGCAGAACACCGGCACGGGCCGGCCGTGCTCGGCGATCACCCCGCACACCTGCTCGAACAGCCAGCGGCGTGGCAGCATCTCCTGGCCCAGGGCGGTGCGCGGGTAGTCGCCGTGCTCGCCGATCAGGAGCACCCCGTCCACGGCCAGCTCGCCGGTGCCCAGGGTCAGGGCGGCGGGAATGCTCTGGTAGACCGGCACGCCCCACTGCCGGGCGAGCTGCAGGCCCACATCGTTCCGGTGAATCTGATCGACGTACAGCGAGACGACGCGGGTGCGCGGCGGGATCAGCCCCTCGTCGGTCGGAAAGCCGGTGAGGAACTTGGCCGCCAGGACGCCGGCGTGACTGTTGGGGAAGAAGGTGGTCGTGATCGCGGCGATGTGAGCCGGTTCTGCCATCGGTGCACTTGGAGCGTAGCAGAGGGGCGAGCGGGACGGGCAGACCAGCGTCCCCCACGGCCCCGGCCGGGCATCGAATGGGGAGGACAAGGTACGGTGCATCATGGACGATGTCTTCGGTAAGGACGAGCACCGGCGGCATCCCGCACCCATGCGGCGATGACGACCGGGGGGATCCTCATCGCCTTTGCCCACGCCGTGATCGGAGGCGCCACCAGCGTCCTGTTGCGCCACCTGTCGCTGCGGCTGGATGTGTTCGTGCTCAACGGTTTGCGCGCCCTGCTGGGCGCCGCAGTGGTGGTGGCCTGGTTCCTGGCGGCCGGCGTTCCCGGCGGCGCGACGCTCACGACCGGGAAGATGCTGGTGATCGTGGCTTCCATCGTCGTGGGCGGGCTGATCGGAGACACCTGCAATGTGGTGGCGCTGCGGCTGATCGGCGTGTCCCGCGCCGTGCCCCTGACCAGCAGCTTCCCGGTCTTCACCGTGCTGTTCGCGTTCCTGCTGTGGGGCGATGCGCCGTCACCGCTGGCGATCCTCGGCGCGTTGCTGGTCGTGGGGGGCGCAACGTTGCTGTCCGCGTCCGAACGCGACCCGGGACCGGCCCGGCCACGGGACGGCGGATCGGCGGTCCGGGTCGACGTGGCGCGCCGAAACCGCTCCCTGGGACTGCTGCTCGCCGCTGGCACGGCCGCCGCCTGGGGTCTGGAGACGGTGCTGACCGCGATCGCAGCCGAGGGCACGACCACCCTGGCCGTGAACGCCGTGCGCGTGCCGGCCGCCGCGCTCCTCTCGCTCACCGTCGCGTTGCGACGCCCGGGTGCGTTCGACGCCGCCCAGAGGGCGCTCCGCAACCGCAGCACGATGTGGTGGCTCATCATGGCGAGTCTGCTGGGTTGGGTGGTGGCCAGCACGCTCTACGTGGAGTCGATCAAGCTGGTGGGCGTAACGCTCACGGCCACCATCGGCGCCACGGCGCCGCTCTACGCCGCGCCCCTGAGCGCGCTGCTGCTGCGCGAACCGCCGAGTCCGCAGACCGCCGTCGGCACGCTGCTGGCGGTGGCCGGCGTGATCCTGGTGATCGCCGTCTGAAGCCGAGGGACGCGCAGCGGCGCCCCGGCCGGTCGTCCCGGGACGCGAAGTGTTCTCTCGTGCGGAATATGCGGTCATGGACGGGCTGGTCGATTTCCTTACAACCGAGTGCTGTACCGGCGTCTCCGTGGATACGGATTCGCGTCTCAACCCAAACTGAAGGAGAGAGGAATGTCTCGACTACAGCTCGCCATCAACGTGACGGATCTCGATCGAGCCATCGA
Source organism: Spirochaetia bacterium (assembly GCA_964291595.2). Taxonomy (GTDB): domain Bacteria; phylum Spirochaetota; class Spirochaetia; order SZUA-6; family Bin103; genus CATQHW01. The sequence goes on from OZ219914.1 coordinate 1,820,639, forward strand.
GTTTTACTCGAGGATGTTCGGCACGCGGCCCGCCAAGGTGAAACCGGGCTATGCGAACTTCGCGATTGCCGAGCCGCCCTTGAAGCTGGTGCTCTTCGAAGGGGACGAGGGCGCCACGATCAATCACCTCGGCGTCGAAGTGGAAACGGCCCAGGAGGTGACCTCCGCCGAACGGCGTCTCAGCGCCGCCGGCCTGGAGACGACCGGCGTCGACGACACCGTCTGCTGCTATGCGGAAAAGGCGGAGACCTGGGTCGTCGACCCGGACGGCGCGCGCTGGGAGTGGTACGTGAAGTCGGGCGACGCCGAACAGATGCACAACACCGTCGTGCGCAGCCATCCTCGCGACGCGAAAACCGATCAGGACTCCGGGTCGTGTTGTCACGACTCCGGGGCATGCTGTTCGTGACCGGTGCGCTCAGAGCGTAGCAGACGCGCGAACTCGGGCTCGCGCAGCCCCGCCTGATCGTGCGTCAGACGTCAGCCGGGGGCGGCGACGGTACGGTAGAGCTCATCGGTCACCGCATGGGCGCCGTCGGTGATCAGCCCGGCGTCGCGCATGATACCGGCCAGCGCGCGGTAGGAGATTCCCGTGTCCCCCCGCTCGGGGCTCCATTGCATGATGATGACGCGTCCTTCTGACCTCAGCAGGCGCCGGAGGTCGCGCGCGACCGCCACCCGGTCCGTGCGCTTCGCGTGGTAGTGCATGATCTGCACGCAGAGGATGAAGTCCGCCACGCCGTCGGGCAGCGCCGCCCGCACGCCGTCCGACGGGACGGCACGGAGGTTGGCGAGGCCGGAGTCCGCCGCCCGCCTGCGCGCCAGCTCGACCATGCGCGGCTCCAGGTCGACGGCGTAGACCGTACCGCTCGGTCCCACCAGCCGGGCGGCCGCCAACGCGAACAGCCCCGGCCCGCAGCCGTAGTCCACCACGGTGGTGCCGGCGGTCACACCGAGCTCGCCGAGCATCGGTCCGGGATCGGCCTCGCCGAACCGCTTCTTCCCATCCAGCAGGTTCGCGACCCAGTCGTCGGTGTAGCGCTCCCGCGCAGATTGGCCCGTCCCGGGGGTTGCCGCGTGCTCCATGGTCGGTGGAGACAGCATGCAGTCGGCCGTCGATCGAGTCCACCGGGTCGGGCGTCCACCGGGGCGGTGCATCGGGTTGACGGGGCTGACGGCACGTGCCCTCAAAATAGGGCTGTCCACATGGCCCATGACTTCAAGGCGGCCGGCCCGCAGCGGCTGCGGGACGGGACGACGGTCACGTTGCGCAGGGTGCTGGCGGCCGACACCGACCGGTTCGTCGAGTACTTCGACGGGTTGTCCGAGCGCAGCCGCTACTTCTTCCGTCCGTTCGCGTTCGATCGGGCGAGCGCCGAGTCGGTCACCGGCGACCTCGACTCGCCGGATTGGTACCGCATCGTCGCCACCGCCGAGCGCAGGGGACGGGAAGCGATCGTCGGCTACGCGTGGCTGCAGGATCTGGGTAGTGCCGACATCCCCATGCTCGGAATCGGCCTGATCGACGCCTGGCACGAGCGCGGCATCGGCCGGCTGCTGCTGCGCGCCCTGCTCGACGTGGGCCGCGACATGGGCCTGAAGGCGATACGGCTGGGCGTCAACGACGACAATCCGCGCGCCATTCACGTCTACGAGTCGGTCGGCTTCCGGCACGATCCGTCCAGGCCGCCGCAGGACCGCGGCTCGCACCAACAGATCTACATGATCTGCGATCTGTGAGCGGCGACCACGCCGTCGACGAAATCCGATTACAGTCTGCTCCACGAGGACTGCTCCAGCGGAGGATGCGATGAGCGACGCAATCCTGGTCGAGAACGGCATCCCGCGCGGTGCCATTCACCTGAGCGCCGCGGCCAACGACGTTCACCGGTTCGTGGCGGAGGAGATCCAGCGCTACGTCGAGTTGCTGAGCGGCGGGCGGCTGCCGATCGTCACGGAACCCGGCGCCGCGCCGACGGGCGTCCTGATCCTGGTCGGCGGGCCGCGCGCGAACGAAGCGGTGCGCGGCCTGGTCGATCGCGGCGTCCTGGACCTCGGCGACCTGGACCTCGGCGGACGGACGGCCGACGGGGCGTACCTGCTGAAGTCGGTCGATCTCGACGGGCGCGGCTGCGTGGTGGTGGCAGGACGGGACGACGCCGGCACCACGTACGCGGCGTACGAGCTCCTGGAGCGGCTGGGCGCGGTGTTCCAGCTCACCGGCGACATCCTGCCTGAGCGAAAGGCGACGCTGGAGCTGCCGGACCTGGACGTGGCGGCGGCGCCGGCGCGCAAGTTCCGGGGCGTGCACGTCTGGCACGCCTACACCTGGAACATGGGCATGCAGGACTACCGCCGCCTGATCGACCAGCTCGCCAAGATGAAGATGAACGTCCTGGAGTTCTACTGGGGGATGGGGGCGCCGTGGGTCGAGGTCTTCCACGACGGCGTGCGCGGCGAGCTGACCACCACGCCGGAGTCCGGCTACCTGGCGGTCGGCAGGGACAGCCGTTCCTGGGGCCGCAGCGTGCACACCACCACCGGCACCCGTTCCGAGGTCCGCGTTGGGCGGGAGTGCTTCCCGCACGAGCGGCTGTGCGGGGATGAGTTCCGGGAGGTCGACTCCGAGGACGAGGCGTTTGCCGTCGCCGTCCCGTTCCTGCGCGAGATCATCCGCTATGCCCACCGGCGGTGCGTGCAGGTGTGGCTGGTCTTCGGCGAGTTGCCGTTCGTGTCGCCCAACCTGGCCCCGGAGAGCGCCAAGGTCGACCATGGCGTGGCGCCGAGCGAGAGTCACAGCTACCAGCGCTACTGTGGGGTGGCCGTGCCGACCGGCGATCCGGCGGCGCTGGACATCTGGGAGGCCGCGCTGTGCGCGGTGATCGAGACCTATCCGGAGGCCGACTCCTACGGGATCTGGGCGCCCGAGCACAGCCCGGACTTCGACGACGACGAGGCAACCCGGGCGCTGCGGCAGCGCGCCGTGGCGATCCGGGAGCACATGCCGTCGATCGATGCCATCCACGCGGGCGGCAACTTCACCCCCGATACCGACAAGGACCTGGAGTTCGACGCCATGCAGATTCACCTGGCCTCCGAGCTGATCGGCCGGGTGAAGCGGCGCCACCCCGAGGCGCGGCTGGGCGTGACGCTGCTCTTCCGCGGCTACCTGATGCGGGCGCTCGACCGGCTGCTGCCCAAGGACGTCTGGATCGCCAACATGGAGGACTGCGGCAACGGCGGCCCGCAGATGGACTACTACGGCGGCATCGACGGCCGCGACCTGATCGTCATCCCGCGCATCGTCGACGACGGCTGCGAGCTGCACATGCAGATGAACGCCACCATGTACGACCGGGACGAGATCGTCACCGGCGCCGAGCGCGCCGGCGCGGCGGGCATCATCGGCCAGCTCGACAAGGAGCGCGGCGTCGAGTGCAGCACCCGCTACCTGGCCGACGGCGGCTGGGACGCAGGGATCGACGCGCAGTCGTTCTATACCGGCTACCTGCCGCGACTCTACGGAGCGGACGCGGCGCCGCTCGTGGTCGATGCGTACCGTCTCCTGGAAGCTGCCGAGCGCGACCTGGTGTGGTGGGGTCGGAGCGAGATCTTCATCTCCTACCACGACTTCTCGGCCTGCAAACTGCGCACGGACGTCGAGATCCGAGACGGCCGGCCGGACGTCGACCGCGCCGAGCTGGAGGCGGCCATCGAGGCGTCGTGGGACGACACCGACTTCTGGTTCTGGCGCCGGACCGCGGTGGGCGATCAGCACGGGCACGACCGTCCGCTGCGTCTCGACGCGCTCTGGCGTCGTCGTGCCGCGCAGTACCGTGCGGTAGTCGACCTGCTCCGCCAGGCGCGGCCGAAGGCGCCGGCCGGCTCACTCGCCGAGCTGGACTACGTGATCTTCAAGACCGAGAACTTCGCGGCCTACTTCGACGTGCTGGAGTCCTGCGAGGAGGCGCGGATCGAGCTCGACCGGATGTGGCTGGCCCGCCTGGACGGGGACGAGGCCGCGGCGGCCGACCGGCTGGAGCGCTGCCGCGCCGCGTGTGAGCGCGCCGATCGCGGCGCCCGCGGCGTCGCCGGACAGATGATCGCCTACGCCGACGACAAGACCGAGCGTCACCTGTTGTTCCGCTTCAACCAGAACGTGATCTCGTCAATCGAGGCCGGCCGCGCATTCGTCGAGGGTATGGCCGAGCGTTGAAGCTGCCGGACCGATGCCGGCGTCATCACGGGCCGGTCGACCTCGCCGCCGCAGGACCGCGGCTCCCACATCAGATCTGCGGGACCTGCGATCTGTGAGTGGCGATCACGCCGTCGACGAACTCCCGTCCCGATTCGATCGAGGCGATGACGTTCTGGTTGAACCGAAAGAGCAGGTGGCGCTCCGCCTTCTCGTCGCTGTAGGCGAGCATCTGCCCCGCCGCCCCTCGCGCGTGGCGGTCCGCGCGCTGCAGCGCCGCCCGGCATCGCTCCAGCCGGTCGCCCGCGCCCGCCGCGTCGCGATCCAGACGGGCCAGGTAGGCGCGGTCCAGCTCGATCCGGGCCTCCTCGCACGCCTGCAAAACGTCGAAGTAGGCGGCGAAGTTCCCGGTCTTGAAGGTCACGTAGTCCAGCTCGTTGCGTGACCCGGGACGCACCCGCGGCCGGGCGCCCCGCAGCAGGGCGGCCACGGCCCGGTACTGCGCGGCTCGGCGTTGCCACAGGAGGTCCGGGCGCAGCGCGCGGTCCTCTTCGTGCTGCGCGCCGACCGCGTTGCGGCGCCAGAACCAGAACGTGCCGGACTGGTCCCAGGAGGCGGCGATGTCGCGTTCCAGCTCCTCTCTGTCGACCTCAAGGGGCTCGCGCGCGTAGTCGACGTCCGTGCGCAGCCGGCACGGGGAGAAGTCGTGGAACGACACGAAGATCTCGCTGCGGCCCCACCAGACCAGCGCGCGCTCGTGCTCCTCCAGCAGCAGGTACGCCTCGACGAGCTGCTCGGCGGCATCCCGTCCGTAAAGGCGTTCGAGGTAGGCGGTGTAGAAGGACTCGCAGTCCAGGTCGGGATCCCAGCAGCCGTCGGCCAGGAAGCGGGTCGTGCACTCCTGTCCCCGCTCCTTGCCGAGCTGGCCGATGATCCCGGTGGCCCCGAAGCGTTCGGCACCGGTGATGATCTGGTCGCGGTCGAACATGGTTGCGTGCATCTGCATGTGCAGCTCGCAGCCGTCGTCGACGATGCGCGGCACCACCACCAGGTCGCGGCCGGGCATGCCCGAGTACCGCTCCATGAGGGGGCCGGCGTTGCCGCAGTTCTCCATGTTCGCGATCCACGCGTCCGGGGGCAGCACGGCATCGAGCGCCCGCATCAGGTAGCCGCGAAAGAGAACGCCGACGCCGATCTGCGCCTCCGGGTGATGGCGTTTCAGGCGCCGGATCAGCTCGGCCGCCAGGTGCATCTGCAGCGCGTCGCACTCCAGGTCGCGGGGCGTCCGGGGGATCAGGTTGCCCGTGGCGTGGATCTCCTCCAGGGAAGGGATGTGCTCCAGAATGGCCGCCGACTCACCGAGCAAGGCCTGCGTGCGCGGGTCGTCGAAGTCCGGGCTGTGCTCCGGCGCCCAGAAGCCGTAGGAGTCGGCCTCCGGGTAGGTCTCGATGATCGCGCGCATGGCCAGCTCCCAGATGTCGAGCGCGGCCGGATCGCCGGGCGCCACCGCCACGCCGCAGTAGCGCTGGAAGCTGTAGCTTTCGCTCGGCGCCAGGCCGTGATCGACCTTGGCGCTCTGCGGGGCCAGGTTGGGCGGGACGAAGGGGAGCTCGCCGGTGACCAGCCGTACCTGCACCTGCCGCCGGTGCGCGTGGCGGATGATCTCGCGCAGGAACGGGATGGCGACGCGGTAGGCGTCCTCCTCCGACTGGACGTCGCGGAACTCCGGCGCGCACAGCCGTTCGTGGTCGTAGCAGTCGGCGCCGATGCGCAGGTCGGCGCGGGTGCCGGTGGTGGTGTGCACGCTGCGGCCCCAGGAGCGCGAGTCCTTGCCGATCGCCAGGTGCCCGGACTCCAGCGTGGTGGTGAGCTCGCCCTGCACGCCTCGGTAGGAGAGCCGGATCCAGGCCGCCCCCATGCCCCACGCGAATTGCAGGACGTTCATCTTCAGCTTGGCGAGCTGGTCGATCAGGTGCCGGTACTCGTCGAGCCCCATGTACCAGGAGTAGCCGTGCCAGACGTGCACGCCCCGGAACTTCCGCGCCGGGTTGACGGCAAGGTCGAGGTCCGGCACATCGAGGGTGGGCGTGCGCTCGGGCACGACGTCGTTCGAGAGCTGAAACACGATGCCCAGCCGCTCCAGCAGCTCGTAGGCGGCGTACATCGTTCCGGCCGGATCGGTGCCGCCGGCGACGATCGCCGCGCGGCCGTCGAGGGTCACGGTCTTCAGCAGGTAGCCGCCTTCGGCCTTCAGCACCGTGAAGTCGACGGCGCCCCCATCGGCCAGCCGCCGCACCGCGGCGTTCTCATCGGGGCCGCCGACAAGAATCAGGCCGGCTCGGCTCGCTCCCGGCTGCCAGGCAGATCCGAGTCCGTGATGATCGGCAGCCGTCCGCCGCTGAGCCTCTCCAGGTGCGCCTGCAGCTCGCTGGCCACGAAGCGATGGAACTCGTCCGCATCCGAGCCCACGACCACCGCCCCGCGCGGGACGCCGTTCTCGAACAACCGGTTCCCCATGACGGCTAGAATCCCCGGATTTCGTCGAAGCGGTCGGGCCACAGCCCCATGAACACGGCATCGGCCAGGTAGGTGTTGCTGAACATCAGCACCCCCTGAAACAGCGGAACGTGGTCGGCGCCCCAGCTACCGTGCAGGACGATCCCGCCCGGGGTGACGTAGAAGTCCAGCAGCTCGCGCAGCGTGGCGTTCGCGACCGCGCGAAAGCGGTCTTCCAGCGACGGGTCCATCCGGCACACGCGCAGCATCGAGTTGAGGGCGATCACCGCCGAGCACGAATCGCGCGGCACGTGCGGCACGGCCGGGTCGCTCATGTCGTAGAACGGGATGAGGTCGTCCGGCAGGTGGGCGATCCAGTAGTCGGCGCAGCGCAGCCAGGTGTCCAGAAAGCGGCGCTCTCCGGTCGCCTCGAACGCCTGCGCGTACCCCATCAGCATCCACGCCTGGCCGCGTGACCAGGCGGTGTCGGCCGAGTAGGCCTGGTTGGAGTGGAACTCCAGCGGCTCGCCGGTGTGCTCGTCGAAGCTCAGGCCGTGATGGGACGAGCCGTCCGGACGCTGGAATCCCAGCAGCAGGTAGGCGTCGCAGTGGCGGCGCGCCTGGTCGCTGAAGCGCGGCTCGAATCGCCCGGCCCACCACAGCACCTCGAACCAGAATCCCGACCAGTCGATGTGGGTGCAGCGCGCGGGCGTGTGCGCCGGGGCGTGCACGCTGTGGAACCGGTGCTTCATGCCTTCGCCGGGGAAGACGGCTTCGGCCGGCGCGCCGGGGTGGCGGCCGAAGACCTCGTTCTGCGGATCGAAGAACCGGCTCATCGTCGCGGCGGCGCGCAGCCCCTGATCCTTGAGCTCCTCGGCGCCCGTGAGCTGGTAGCCCCAGACGGCGCTCCGGTAGGCGGCGACGCCGCAGTGGCTGGAGAGGACGTCGGCCAGCGGGGAGAAGATCCGCGCGCCGCGCTGCGCGTACTCGCGGTACCGAGGATCGCCGGTGGCCGCATGCAGCAGCCACAGCAGGCCGACGGCGCCGTAGCCGTCGAAGCTGAAGGTGTCCGCGAACACGCTGCCGTTGTTCTGGTTGAAGATCAGGTACTCGCCCGGCCGGGCGTCCGGCCACTCCCGGATGATGCTCTGCCCGCGTGACTGCAGGCGGCCCCACGCCGTTTCAAGCAGCGACCTGTCCACCAGTGCCATCGCGATCCTCCTGTGCGGCGCCTCGAGAACGCCGGCGGCCGGGCTCGAACGCGGGGCGATTATAGGTGGGAACTATATGCCTTGTTACCCGAATGTCGCAGACATCCCGAGAGTCGGCCGCCCCGGTGTCGGGATTGAGACCGGCCCATGGACTGGGTAAGGTGACACGATGGCCAAACGCAGGCTGCCGCTCGGCATCCAGACCTTCCGCGAGCTGCGCGAACTGGACTGCTACTACGTGGACAAGACGGCCTACCTCAAACGATTGCTGGACCGGGGCAAGTACTACTTTCTGTCTCGTCCGCGGCGGTTCGGGAAGAGCCTGTTCCTGGATACGCTGAAGGAGCTGTTCGAGGGCAGCGAGGAGTTGTTCGCCGGCTTGTACGTCCACGAGCGCTGGAGGTGGTCGGATCGCCACCCCGTGGTGCGGCTCAGCTTCGGCGGCCGTCACTTCGGAGAGCCGGGCAGTCTGGACGCGAACCTGGCGGCTCAGTTCGATGACATCGAACTCCAGGCGGGGGTGAGTCCCCGCTACGACACCGCGCCCGAGCGGTTCGGATACCTGATCCGCGCTCTGCACCGACAAACCGGGCAGCGGGTGGTCGTGCTGGTGGACGAGTACGACAAGCCGATCCTGGACGCGATGGAGGATCGGGACGTGGCGCGCGCCAACCGCGACTACCTGCGCGGCCTGTACGGGGTAATCAAGGACTCGGACGCGCACGTGCGGTTCGCGTTCCTCACCGGCATCAGCAAGTTCTCCAAGGTCAATCTCTTCTCGCAGTTGAACAACCTGACCGACATCACCCTGGCCCCCCGCTACTCGTCGATCTGCGGCTACACCGAGCGCGACCTCGATACCGTGTTCGGTCCCGAGATGGCCGGCCTGGACCGCGATCAGGTGCGGGAGTGGTACAACGGCTATCGCTGGCGCGGCGACGAGAAGGTGTACAACCCCTGCGACGTGCTGTTGCTCCTCGACAGCGGCGAATTCGCCGCGCATTGGTTCGAGACCGGCACGCCGTCGTTCCTGGTGGACAAGCTGTTCGAGCGCCGGGTGTCGTCGGTGGCACTGGACCGGATGGTGAGCACGGAGGGTCTGCTGTCGGCGTTCGACGTCGATCGTATCGGCACGGAGGCGCTGTTGTTCCAGACCGGCTACCTGACCATCACGGACGAGGAGCGGCTGGGGGGCAAGACCCTGTATCGGCTGGGCTATCCGAACCGCGAGGTGCGCGAAAGCCTGAACGAACATCTGCTGATCCACCTGGTGCAGGACACCGCGCAGCAGACGGCGAACAGCATGCGGCTCGCGCGGATTCTGGCGGCGCACGACTGCGCCGGCCTGCAGGAGCTGTTTCAGGCGTTCTACGCGAGCATCCCGTACCAATGGTACACGAACAACGAGATTGCCGAGTACGAGGGATTCTACGCGAGCGTGTTCTACTCGTATTTCGCGGCGCTGGGGTACGAGATCACGGTCGAGGAGTCGAGCAGCCACGGACGGCTGGACATGGCGGTGCGTGCGTACGGGCACGTGTACCTGTTCGAATTCAAGGTGGCGGAGATGGCGCCGGCGGGGTCTGCGCTGGCGCAGTTGCAGGAGCGGGACTACGCGGCGAAGTACCGCGGCCGGAGCGAACCGATCCACCTGGTCGGGGTGGAGTTCAGCCGCGCAACACGCAACGTCACCGCGTTCGAGGTGGCTGACGCCTGACGATGAGAGACCTGTCGCTCGCCGAGACCGGGGACCTGAGCTGCGTGCTGGCCAACGGCCGTCAGCTCGCGCGTGCCGGCGACGGCCGCTGGCTTGCCATCAACGACGTCCGGCAGCGCGTGACCGGCAGGGCATCGGTCGTGCTGCGCGTGAGCACGTGCGCGGCGCCTCTCGAAGACGACCAATTCGGGGCGCCGATCGAGTTGGCCGGCAATCTGACGGCCGGCCTGCTGGGCGATCCGGCCGGCCCGGCCGATCAGGGCAGCATCGTCGTCGACGCAGGCGACGTCGCGCACGCCGTGTGGCGCCGCACGGCGCGCGACGGATCGGGGACGCTCTGGTATGCGCGGTGTTCGCTGCGTGATGGCGATCCCGCCGACGCGGCGATCTGGCTCGGTCCCCGCGACGGCGCATGTCCTGGCCGCGTCGATCAGGAGGGGCAGGGACCGGCGAGTCTCGGCGACATCGTGGTGACGGCGGGCGGCTCGGTCTGCATCGCCTACAGCCAGGGGGAGATGGACGCGCGCCGCGTCGTGCTGGCGCGTCCCGCCGCGGACGGCTGGCACCGGACGCGCATGACCGAGCGCTGGGATTACGGCGACCCGGTGCTGGACGTGGACGAGAGCGGCACCCTTCACCTCGCCTACGGCCCGGACCCGCGCGGCTACGCGGACAGGATCTGCTCGGTCGACTTCGGCGAGTTCGAGGAGGCGTTCCTGCGCGATCCGAGGCAGGTGGCCGAGCGCTACGGCGTCTACTACACGCAGAGCCGTGACGGCGAGGTCTGGACCCGTGCCGACGGCCGCACGCCGGGGGCCGAGTTGGTGGCATACGCCAGCGACCACCCGACGATCGCCGCGTCGCGCGGCACGATCCTGGTCGGCTACATGGCGCGCGGCAACTGGCCGGGGATGGTCGACCGGGTGTTCTACTCGTCGTACCGCAGCTCGGGCGACGGCGCGGACCCGGGTCGCTGGAAGATGCACGTCAACCTGAACCGGGACGAGTCGCAGGAGGTGGCCGTACCGGTCGCGTTCGTCGACCGCTACGGCCAGCCCCGGCTGGCATGGGTGAACCGCGACCGCCACCACGTGTTCATGAGCCGGTGGATGGGCGGCGGCCTGGCAGCTCCGCAGGGCATCCGCTGGGCCTGGGAGCTGGCGCCGGCGCTGAGCGTGGAGAAGCGGATGCCGGCGGACGGCGACGTGCTCGGCCTGCTCTACCAGACGGCGGGCGGCGAGGTCCGCTTCGGCCGGCTGGAGGTGCCGGCGATCGACCCGCGGCGGCGGAGCAGCGTGCTGTTCCTGGACCTGTGGGAGCTCGCCGAGAGCCGGCACGTGGACCTGGTCGTCAACACCGCAAAGAAGGACCCGCGCAACCCGGTGCTTGAGGGAGAGCCGGACGCGTGGGACTCGCAGGCGATCTGCTACGGGACCGTCCTGCACGACGAGGGCCGCTACCGGATGTGGTACACGGCCCGGTCAGGCACCACCGACTGCGCCGTCTGCTGCTACGCGGAGAGCGACGACGGCATCACCTGGGAGCGTCCCAACCTCGGCCTGTTCGAGTACCACGGCAGCCGCGACAACAACATCTGCGCGCTCGGCGAGATCCCGCCGCGGGAGCTGCCGATCCGCAGCGGCCGGCCGACGCCCAATCCCTCGGTCGTCAGGGACGAGCGCGAGCCGGACCCCGCCCGGCGCTACAAGATGATGCTCAACTCCCAGTACGTGCACGACGTCAAGCTGTTCTGCCTGCTGCTGTACTCGCCGGACGGCATCCGCTGGACGCCCGCCGATCCCCACCCCGAGGTCACCGGCCGCACGCCGTTCATGCGCGCCGGGCGCGGCACGGTCGAGCTGATGGAGGCCAACGCGTTCTTCCACGACGAGCTGGAGCCCGACGCGGCGCGGCGCTGGAAGGTCTACGGGCAGGCGGCCGGCCGCACCGGGCCGGGCGGCGAGGTGCGCGTCGGCGTGGTCGCGCACAGCCCGGACGGCGAGCGCTGGACCGTCGACTGGGACCGGCCGGTGCTCGACCCCCGCGGCGGCAACTACGCCGGCGACCACCTGCTGAGCGTGTGGCCGTACCGGGAGTACTACCTGGGCGTCCCCGACGTGTGGCCGGAGAGCCGCTCCTGCGACGACGAGCTCACCGTCAGCCGCGACGGCTACCACTTCGTGCGCGTCGCCTGTGGCCAGAAGCTGATCGCGCGCGGCGAGATGGGCGAATGGGACGCGCAGTTCGTCTCCAACGCCAACACGCTGGTCACCGCCGGCGGCGAGATCCTCATCTACTACGCCGGCACCCGGCAGCCGAACCTGATCGGCCATCCGGCCACCCACTACGTCATCGAGGACGCCACCCATGGACAGACGGGGCTGGCGCGCGTTCCGGTCGACGGCTGGACCTACCTGCGCGTGCGCGCCGACCGGTCGGCCGGCTCCGTCACCACCAATCCGATCGCCGTATCCGATCTCGCCGGACTCGACCTGACCGTGAAGGCCGACCACCTGCGGCCCGGCCGCGACTACCTGCTGGCGGAGTTGATCCGCGAGCCTGACGGCGCCGTGCTGCCCGGCTTCTCCGCCGCGGACTGCACGCCGGTCGACACCGATGCCGCCGCCGCGGTCGTGCGCTGGCAGGGGAGCGGGATAGGCGGGGCCGCCCCGGGGGCGGCCGTCCGCGTGCGCTTCCACCTCGTGGGCGACGGCGCCCGCTTCTACTGCTTCGGGTTCCGGCCGTCCGGAGACGGGGGGCCGTCCGGAGACGGGGCGTCGTGATGCAGGTCGAACTCGGACCGCGGAGGCTCAGGTTCAGTCCGGGCTCTGCCGCCAATGGTGTGGTCCTGACCGCGGTCGCGTTCGTGACGCTGTTCCCGTTCCTGTACATCCTGGCGGTTTCCCTGAGCGACCCGGGCGCCGTCACGCTGCGCGAGGTCGTGCTGTGGCCGGTGCGTCCGACCCTGGAGACCTATGAGCGCGCATTCGGTGACCCGCGCATCTGGACCGGTTTCAGGAACTCCATCCTCTACGCGAGCGTGAAGGTCACGCTGAGCGTGTCGCTGACCATGATGGCCGCGTATCCGTTGTCACACCGGAAGTTCCGGTACCGCGGCTTCTTCATGCGCATGATCGTGTTCACGATGCTGTTTCAGGGCGGCCTGATCCCGCTCTACCTGGTGGTCCGCAATCTCGGGCTCATCGACACGATCTGGGCGATCGTGCTGCCGACGGCGATCTTCGCCTTCCACCTGATCCTGGCCAAGAGCTTCGTCCAGCAGCTCCCGTGGGAGCTCTGCGAGGCCGCGCTGATCGACGGTGCGAACGAGCTGAGCATCTTCGCGCGTGTGATCGTGCCGCTGTCCAAGCCGATCATCGCCACGCTCACCCTGTACTACGCGGTCGAAATCTGGAACTCCTACTTCTACCCGTTGCTGTTCCTGATCGACGCGAAGAAGTTCCCGCTGCAGGTGTACCTGCGCGAGCTGGTCCTGGGCGCCGAGCTGGCCGAGCTGCGCCTGGTCCAGGAGGGGGCCAGCCTGGACGCGCTCCTCCTGCGGCCGCTGCCGAGCCCGGAGGCGCTCAAGGCGGCGATCCTGGTGATCTCCACCGTGCCGATCCTGATCCTCTACCCCTTCCTCCAGCGCTACTTCGTCAAGGGGATCACGCTCGGAGGCGTCAAGGGCTGACGGCCGAGCGACCGGCGCGCGGTTGACCGGAGCAACGCACCGGCAGTAGCGTGGCCCTTTAGCATCGCTCGACTGAAGCAGGTCAAGGAGGCCCACATGAAGCGGACGATCGCATCCATCGCCATTCTGGCGCTTGTCGCGGCATTCGGATTCGCGGCTCCCACGGAGGAGAGCATGGCGGACGCCGGTCCCGTGACGATCACGGTCGGATATCGCGCCCACCCGGACGACACCCTGGACTTCGAGCTTCCCTGGTACGTGGAGTGGCAGGAGAGGACCAATACCGAGATCGAGTTCATCGTGTTCCCGGCCGACACCTACGAGGAGAAGCGCAACCTGGTGCTGGCGTCCGGTGACATTCCCGACATCGTCAGCGTCGAGTCCGCGATCGCCAACACCTACGGCCCCGACGGCCTGTTCCAGGCGCTCGACGAGCTGGCGCTGGAGGTGGTGCAGTCGGACATGCTGCGCGACTACTACTCGGATCCGGCCAAGAACTACCACCACCGCGCGCCGGATGGACATCTGTACATGATCCCGCGGTTCAACGAGTTGGCCGGATCGCCGGAGAACGGCATCGCCTACCGCGTCGACGTCATGGAGGAGCTGGGCCTGACCGAGCCGGACGACATCGAGGGCTGGTACGAGGTGCTGAAAGCGGTCAAGGAGGGCCGGCCGGACCTGATCCCGCTGAGCACCAACGCGGCGTGGTTCGAGGGAGGCTACCTGCGGATGTTCGGCCCCTCGTACGACATAGGCATCGGCCTGTATCAGACGTACTGGGGCTTCCTGATCAGCGAGATGGACGCGGGGCAGGTGACGTTCCTTCCCGGTACGGACAACTACCGGCAACTCATGTCGTTCATGAACCGGCTGCACGCGGAGGGACTGCTCGACCAGGAGTACATCACCAACAACTACAACGACTGGTGGAACGGCAAGGTCGCGGCCGGCAAGGAGTTCATGCAGCTCACCAACACGTGGCGCGCCAACGCCGCCAACATCACCGCCGAGAATGCCGGCGTCTCGGTCGACTACGACACGGCGGAGTTCCCGGTCAACCCGGCCACGGGCGAGCGGGCGCTGACCCGCGTCGCCAACCCCTGGTCGGACTTCGCCATGGCGATTTCCGCCGAGTCGGACCACCAGCGCGAGGCGATGGCGTTGCTCGACTACTTCTATACGGACGAAGGGGCGGAGTTCTACGTGTACGGGATCGAGGGGCTGAGCTACGGACGTGACGATGACGGCAACCCGACCGTGCACGGCTGGGACAACCGCCTGATCGGCACCAAGCGCTACGAGATCGGCTATCCCAGCATGTTCGTGAGCCCGATCTTCCTGTCGCGGTTCCTGCAGGGACCGCGCGCCGTCCTCATGAAGGACCACTTCGAGCGCACCCTCCCGATCATGATCGGCTATCCCAGCCTGCAGACCAGCGGGCCGGAGTTCGAGGAGATGACCAACCTGTTTGCGGACCTGCAGACCTACGTGCAGGAGTCCAGCAACAAGTTCATCACCGGCGACCTCTCGGTCGATTCGGACTGGGACGGCTACGTGGCGCAGCTCGAGCGGCTCGGCGCGGATCGGGGCACGGAGATCGTGCAGGGCTGGTACGAGAACTACCAGGCGTTCGTAGGAAACTGACGGAGGACTGCACCGGAAGGGGTCGGGTAGTGCGGCAACGTCCCGATCCCTTCCCATCCTTCGTACCCCCGACAGCGGCGACGACGGGTCGATGACGCGGCTCGTCGCCGCACGGCCCGCAGGCCGCCGTGCCGAGCGGCTGTTCGGCGGATTCTTCGCCGAGGTGAGCAGGAACAGGTACCTGTTCCTGCTGCTGCTGCCGGCCATCGTCTATTTCGTCACCTTCCACTACCTGCCGATGATCGGCGTGGTCATCGCCTTCCAGAAATACCGCGTGTCGCTGGGGTTTTTCCGCAGTCCCTGGGTCGGCCTGGAGCAGTTCAGGCAATTCTGGTCGTCCATCTACTCCTTCCCGATCATCAGAAACACGTTTCTGCTCAGCTTCTACAGTCTGCTGTTCGGCTTCCCGATCCCGATCATCTTCGCCATCGCTCTCAACGAGGTGCGCAGCAAGCTGCACAAGCGCTCCATCCAGACCGTCAGCTACCTGCCGTTCTTCATCTCCAACGTCATCGCCATCGGGATCGTCAACATGCTGGTGAATCCGCAGACGGGGGTCATCAATCTGATCCTGGAAGAGGTGCTCGGCCTCGACAAGATCTTCTTCCTGGTCGAGCCGGAGTACTTCCGCGGCATCTACGTGACCACGGTGATCTGGAAGAGCTTCGGCTTTACCGCCGTCATCTATTGGCTGCGATCGCCGGCATCGGCCAGGAGCTGTTCGAGGCCGCCACGGTGGACGGTGCATCCAAGCTGCAACGGATCCGCCACGTCACCATTCCGGGGATCAAGAACACGATGGTGGTGCTGCTGCTGATCGAGATCGGCAACATGATGAACGTCGGCTTCGAGCTGGTGTACCTGCTGTACAACCCGCTCACCTACGAGACCGCCGACGTGATCGCCACCTACGTCTACCGCAAGGGGATCGCCGCGTCCGTGGGCCTTCCCAATCTCAGCTTCGCGGCGGCGGTGGGCCTGTTCAATTCCGTGGTCAACACCACGCTGCTGCTGTCCGCCAACGCCATCGCCCGGCGCTGGCTCGGCTACAGCCTGTTCTAGGAGGATGCGATGAGGAACGCGGTCCTGGTCGAGAACGGAATGCCACGCGGAGCGATTCACGTGGACGCCGGGGCCGACGACTTCCACCGGTTCGTGGCGAGGAGATCCAGCGCTACGTCGAGTTGCTGACCGGCGGCCGGCTGCCGATCGTCACGGAGATCGACGCCGCGCCGGCGGGCAGGCTTGATCCTGGTCGGCGGGCCGCAGGCGAACGACGCGGTGCGCGGGCTGGCCGACCGGGCTGGGGTCGACCTCGCGACGCCGGGGGCCGACGGGGCATACCTGCTGAAGTCGGTCGAGGTGGACGGCCGCGGCTGCATGGTCGTGGCCGGCTCCGACGACGCCGGCACGATGTACGCGGCCTATGAGCTCCTTGAGCGGCTCGGCGTGGTGTTCCAGCTCACCGGCGACATCATACCCGAGCGGAAACCGGACCTGCGCGTACCGGAGCTCGATGTGGCGGTCGCACCGCAACGGAAGTTCCGCGGCGTGCACGTGTGGCACGCCTACTCCTGGCACATGGGGTTGGAGGACTACCGCCGTCTGATCGATCAGCTCGCCAAGCTGAAGATGAACGTCCTGCAGTTTTTCTGGGGGATGGGCGCACCCTGGATCGAGGTCTTTCATGACGGCGTACGCGGCGAGCTGACCACCACACCGGAGTCGGGGTACCTGGCGATCGGCAAGGACACGCGCTCCTGGGGCCGCAGCGTGCACACCACGACCGGGAACCGAACGGACGTCCGCGTCGGCGCGGAGTGCTTTCCCCACGAGCGGCTGTGCGCGGAGGAGTTCCGGGAGGTCGCCTCGGAGGATGAGGCGTACGCGGTGGCGATCCCGTTTCTGCGCGAGATCATCCGCTACGCGCACCAGCGCCGGGTGCAACTCTGGCTGGTCACCGGCGAGTTGCCGTTCGTCGCGCCCAATCTGGCTCCGCAGAGCGCCAAGGTCGATCACGGCGTGGCGCCGAGCGAGAGCTACAGCTACCAGCGCTATTGCGGCGTCGCGGTGCCGACCGGCGACCCGGCGGCGCTGGACATCTGGGAGTCCGCCCTGTGCGCGGTGATCGACACCTACCCGGAGGCGGACGCGTACGGCGTCTGGGCGCCGGAGCACAGCCCCGACTTCGACGACGACGAGTCCACCCGTGCGCTGCGGCAGCGCGCCGTGGCCATCCGGGAACACATGCCGTCGCTCGATGAGATCCACGCCGGCGGCAACCTCATCCCCAAGACCGACAAGGACCTGGAGTTCGATGCCCTGCAGATGCACCTGGCCTCCGAGCTGATCGCGCGGGTGAAGCGGCGCCACCCCGACGCGCGGCTGGGCGTGTCGCTGCTGTTCCGCGGCTACCTGATGCGGGCGCTCGACGCGCTGCTGCCCAAGGACGCGTGGATCGCCAACATGGAGAATTGCGGCAACGCCGGCCCGCAGATGGGCTACTACGAGGGGATCGCCGACCGTGACCTGATCGTCATCCCGCGCATCGTCGACGACGGCTGCGAGCTGCACATGCAGATGAACGCCTCCATGTACGACCGCGACCGGATCGTCACCGGCGCGCAAGCGGCCGGCTTGGCCGGCATCATCGGTCAGCTCGACAAGGAGCGCGGGGTGGAGTGCAGCACCCGCTTCCTGGCCGACGGTTGCTGGAACGCCGGGATCGACGCTGAGTCGTTCTATGCCGGCTACCTGCCGCGGCTCTACGGAGCGGACGCGGCGCCGCTGCTGATCGAGGCGTACCGTCTCCTGGAGGCTGCTGAGCGCGACCTGGTGTGGTGGGGGCGGAGCGAGATCTTCGTCTCGTTCCACGACTTCTCGCCCTGCACGCTGCGCACCGACGTCGAGCTCCGCGACGGCCGGCCGGACGTCGACCGCGCCGAGCTGGAGCGGGCGATCGATGCACCCTGGGACGACGGCAGCTTCTGGTACTGGCGCCGCACCGCGGTGGGCGGCCAGCACGAGCGCGATCGTGCGCTGCGTCCGGACGCGCTCTGGCAGCTCCGCGCCGGGCAGTACCGGGCGGTGGTCGACCTGCTCCGGCAGGCGCGGCCGAAGGTGCCGGCCGGCTCACTCGCCGAGCTGGACTACGTGATCTTCAAGACCGAGAGCTTCGCCTGCTACTTCGACGTGCTGGAGGCATGCGAGGAGGCGCGGATCGAGCTCGACCGGACCTGGCTTGCCCGCCTGGACGGCGACGAGGCCGCGGCGGACCGACCGGCTGGAGCGCTGCCGCGCCGCGTGTGAGCGCGCCGAGCGCGGCGCCCGCGCCGTGGCCGGACAGATGATCGCCTACGCCGACGACAAGACCGAGCGCCACCTGCTGTTCCGCTTCAACCAGAACGTGATCGCCTCCATCGAGGCCGGCCGCGAATTCGTCGAGGGAATGAGCGAGCGCTGAGAGGTCACCCTGGCCGTGCCGTCGAGGAGCCTCCGATCACGGCGACCTGGATATCTGCAACTCGCCGGAAGTGCGCTTCGTCGTCAGGACCCACCATCACGCCGAAGCTCAGCGCCGCGCGGTCGCGGTCCGTTGACAGTTCCTGAACACGGCCGGCAGCCAGCGCGCGCTCAAGCTCGATCAGTGCCGACGTGCGAGGACGTATCCCAGGGGTTGTCCAGAGGCCGGTCGGCATCACTCACCGCCTTCAGGTCAGCAGAGAAGTCTGCATCGACGGGGACCGCCGCGAGCGCGTCGATCAGTTCGCCCAACGTCGTGCTGCGCTGGTCGGCCAAGGGTACGAGCTCAGCGACAGGCTTGTCGTTCTCCGAAAGCACGAACCCGGCGCCGCCGTTTCTGATCTGAGCCAGGCACTCATCGAAGTGTCGGGCTGGGCCGCCCATCGGGTGGGGACGCGTTTCTTCATCGGCTGGGCTCAGTGTAGCTCGAAGGCGAACAATGTGGCGCAGCGCAGCCGGAAGCGGATCGTGAGCGGCTGATCCGTATCGCGTGCGATTTCGGCGCGGCCGTTCCAGCGGATCGTGTGGTCGAGGGAGTCGCCGAGCACCGGATCGGCGTCGGCGAAGCTGTGGCCGGGCAGGGGCCGGCGGTCGCGGTCGGCCAGCTCGACCAGCACGTGGCCGGCGGCCCGGACGCGGGCGTTGAGCCGCAGGGTCGAGCCCCCGGTGATGAGCGGCAGCGTGGCGAAGGCGCCTTCGTCGTCCGCCGTGATGCCGCCCAGCCGCTCGCGCGGCCAGATCGCCAGCGCGTTCGTGCGCCGGAACGAGTGGCGGTTGCGCGGGTACTTGTGCGGCTGCGGATAGCCGCCGTAGGGGAGGGCGACCCGGTCCCCGCCGAGCGGGATCAGGTCGGTGCCGCCGAACACGCAGCCGGCGTCCCACGGCTCCGGGCCGGCGTCGAGCACGGAGCCGCCGGGCACCTCGTTCCAGACGATGCCGTCGGGGCTTGCGTACAGCAGCAGCTCCGAGGTGTCGTCGTGATGATGGTAGAGGGACGGGAACATCAGGTGCTGGTCGACCGTGCCCGGATAGATGGTCTTGGAGTTGGTGTACCAGTCGTCGGAAGGGCGCCGCTCGGTCGTCGGCCAGACCAGCATCTCCGGCCCCGGCCAGCGGCGGAAGTCGTCGGTCTCCGCCCGGCCGATGCAGCGCCGGCCGTAGAACCAGTTGCAGCGTGCGTACCAGACGTACCGCTGCAGCCGCCGGTCGTAGTAGACGACGTTGGTCGTGTCGCTGTAGTGGATGACCAGCGGTCCCGGCAGCGCCGTCCAGGCGATGCCGTCCGGGGAGACGGCGCCCCACATGCCGGACAGGTGGCTGAGATCGGCTCCCAGCGGGAAGAAGGCGTCCGGACGCTCGCGCAGGAAGCGCTCGGCTTCGGCCCGTCGCTCCTGCTCGGTTCCCGGAATTCCTCCGCGGAAGAACATCTTGAACCGCTCCGCGTCGGGCGCCGACGGGTCCAGGAAGATCTCGGAGCGCTCCAGGCCGGCGACGCGCGGCGCGGCGCTGAAGTCGAACGTGCACTCCGTGTCGCCGCGCCACTCGTGGCCGTCGGCGGACTCGGCGTAGTGGATGGGGCGCGTCGCCTCGTGCTCGCCCGTGGAGTACCAGGTCCGGTACCGCCCGCCGTCATGGATGATCCGCGCGCCCGGCGCCGCACCGGCCGGCAGCGGGTCGCTCTTGCGCGCCGGCTCGCGCACGACGCGGATGCCGTGCGGGGTGTCGTGCGGCACGAAGCGGGCCGTGAACGGCGTGTCGGCACGGTCCGCGTCCTTCCACAGCCGGAGCTGCATGGGGGTGCCGTCCGGCTCGGCCCAGTACGGCCCGATCGCCCCCACCTCTCCCGGCAGCACGTACCGCCAGTCCAGGAACAGGTGCGGCCCCGGCGCGAGCCGCAACTCGCCACCGTCCATCCACGGCGTCCCGGCCCGCCGGGCTGCTGCCTTGGCTCTGTTACCGAGCGCGATCGGGTCGTCCATCATGCCACCTCGTCGAGCTGTCGTGCATCCAGCATGGCCTCGGCATACGGGCGCGGCAAGCCGCATACAGGGCTGGACGGCCATCTCGTCATGAGATACTGGAAGGAGTAGCCGATGATTGCCCGAGTTGGAACGACTGTCAGCGGCATGGACACCGATCAGCGAAGTCTTGTCCGTTCCTCACACCGAAGCCGAATACCGGCGAATCAGCGCCCTTCTCGACCTCGTGGTCGACGAAGTCGGGGAGCATGATTCGCATCCGCTGGCCTCCATGATGGAGACGCTGGGTACACTGGTTGATGCCCTACGAGCGGGAACACGGCAGGGAGTTGCCGAGTAGCCCGGTCGCCGTCCTGCGGCTCTTGATGAATGAACATGGGTTGAACCAGTCCGATCTGCCGGAGGTCGGCAGTCAGGGTGTGGTCTCGGAGATTCTGCGCGGGAGGCGGCACCTCAACGTCCGCCGGGTGAGAGCGCTCAGCGAGCGGTTCGAAGTCTCCCCGGCGGTGTTTATCGAATAGGGCTCTGCTCGAGAGGCCGACCGCGCCACTCAGAAGGTCCTGGCGGGCGTTTCAGGCCGAGGCCGCTCGACTCTTTGACACCTCGCGCGCGCGATGCCAGCATCCGGCATCCCATCCCCTCGCCGTATGGGCGAGCCTCTCAAGGAGAAATCGTGAAGCGCATCCTGTTCGTGATTCCCGTGCTGTTGCTGGCCGGTCTGTTCGCGACCGCCCAGGATCGGCCCGACAAGCTGGTCTACCTGACGCCCGCATGGGGCGCCCCGTCCGACGAGGTCGTCGCGCTCTTCGAGGAGCGGTCCGGTATCGACCTGGAGGTCGCTACGGTGGACATCAACACTTCCCGCGACCGCGTGCTGACCGCGACGGCGGGCAGGACCAATCCCGCCGACGTGATCTTCGTGAGCGCGGATACCTTCGCCGCGTTCCAGAGCGCGGGAGCCATCCGTGCCCTGGACGACCTGGCCCCCGGCGACATGCTCGGCGGCCTTGCCGGCGTCGACCAGTTCGTGCTGGGCGGCACCCTGTGGGCCGTGCCGCTCTACCAGCAGATGGTGATGATCGACTACGACACCACCTCGCTCGACGCGATCGGCCTGACCGCGGCGGACATCGCCACCTGGGACGACTTCGAGGCGGCGATGCTGGCCATGAAGGAGCAGGGGCTCTACGAGTATCCCTACGCCGCCGGCATCCGTCCCTGGACCTGGTACCTGGTCGCGCTGTCCTCGGGATCGGAGCTGTTCGACGCGGACAACGAGCCCGTGTTCGACGATCCGGACGACCCGGGCCATGCCGCATTCGTGCGGGTGATCGAATGGTTCGAGAAGGGCCTGATCTCGCCGGAGCGGCTGAGCTCGGCCAATCCCCATCCCAGCTTCTGGGCGGGGCAGGCGGCGTTCCACCAGGCGTGGCAGGGCGCGTTGGGCATCGCCAACGACGCCGAACGCTCCGAAGTCGCGCCGAATGCCGACTACCTGCTGCTGCCGGACCAGCACCACACGTGGCTGCTGCCGGCCGGGCTCACGGTGAGCGCGTTCACGGATTATCCCGAGGCTGCGATGGAGCTGATCGAGTTCTTCGCGGGCGAGGACATGCAGCAGTTCCTGTTCGACGCGAACGGTCTGTTTCCGGCGAGCACGGCGGTGTTCCAGGCGCTGGGCGATGCCGACGCGATCGACGGCTTCGAGGCGATGAACGAGCAGGCCAAGTACATCGTCACGATTCCCTATGACCAGCCGTGGTACATCGAGTTCGAGAAGGAGGCGGAGCAGCTCATGCTGCGCGCCGCGCGCGGAGAGCAGGCGCCCGAGGACGCGCTGGCCGAGCTGGCGGAATTCGCACGCGAGCTGAAGGCGGACTACGAATAGCGGACTCAGGCGAGGCCGCTCGCGCCACGCGCGAACGGCCGCGGGCCGGGCTTCAGTCGCTTGGAGCCCGGCTCTCTCGTGCCCTCGACCGGCCGCGGGTGCTGGCCGGCGCGGTGCTGGTGCCGACGCTGGCCCTGGTGGTCGTGTTCGGCCACCTTCCCGCGCTCTCCTCCCTGCGGCTGGCCTTCACGCGCTACAACATCAAGCAGCCGGCGCGGCGCGGCTTCGTCGGCCTGGACAACTTCATCCACGTCCTCACCGACGACGCCTTTCACGCCGCGCTGGGGCGGGTGGCCTACTTCATGGCCGCGGCCATCGTCGCGGTGCTGGCCATCGGGCTGGTCTTCGCGCTGGTGCTCAACCGCGATTTCCGCGGGCGTGCGCTGTTGCGGACGGTGATCATCATCCCGTGGGCGATCCCGCCGGTGGTGTCCGGGCACGCGTGGCGCTGGATCTTCAACGGCGAGTACGGCGCGCTGAACGGACTGCTGTGGCAGGCAGGCGTCATCGGCGAGTACCGATTCTGGCTGACCGAACCGCTCACCGCGCTCTCCGCCGCGGTGCTGGTGTTCGTGTGGCGCTTCGTGCCCTTCGTGGCCGTGCTGTTTCTGGGCGCACTGCAGACCATTCCCGCCGAGCTGTATGAGAGCGCCGCCGTCGACGGGGCCGGCCCCGTGCGCCGCTTCCGGCACGTCACCGTGCCCGCGGTGACGGCGATCGCCGCGATCGCGCTGGTCCTCACCGGCATCACGGCATTCAACGTGTTCGACGAGATCTATGCGCTCACCGGACCGCAGGAGATCACGCGCACGCCGATGATCTACAACTACGAGACGACCTTCGTGCGCGGCCGCTTCGGCCGGGGGGCGGCGATGGCGTATCTCTCCGGCCTGGTGCTGTTCGCCCTGTCCATCGTCTACATGCGGCTGGCGCTCCGCGAGCGGGACGTGTAGGGGGACGTCGTGGCCGCCTCCTCGCTGTCGATCGCCGGCGCACCGCCGGTCCGCCGCGTGCTGTCGCGCGGCCTGCTCTGGGCGCTGGCGGCGCTGATGGTGGCGTGGAGCCTGGGACCGATCGTCTGGATCTTCATCTCCTCGATCTCGGTGCGGGCGGAGCTGTACTCGGTGCCGCCGCACTGGATTCCGCATGAACCGACCCTGGCGCCGTACCGGACGGTGCTGTTGGAGGGCGAAGGGTTCCGCGGCGCCGCCGGGCAGGCGGCGGCGGAGCTGTTCCGCGCGGGGCTGCTCAATTCGCTGATCATCAGCACCTCGACGACGCTTCTGGTGATGGCGCTGGCGCCGCTTCTGGGCTACGTGTTCGGCCGGATCGAGTTCCCCGGCCGCCGCCCCCTGTTCTACTTCGTGCTCGCGCTGATCGCGCTGCCGGGCTGGCCGATCATCATCGGCCTGTTCCCGATGATGTCGTCGCTGCGGCTCCTCGATACCCGGCTCGGGCTCGTCATCCTGCTGTTCACGTACCGGATCCCGTTCGAGATGTGGTTCATGACCGGCTACTTCCGTGCCGTGCCGGCGGAGATCGAGGACGCGGCGCGCGTCGACGGCTGCACGCGCCTGCAGGCGCTCTATCGCGTCACGATCCACATGGTCCGGCCGGGTATCGTCGCGGTCTCGATCATCTCGTTCCTGCACTCCTGGAACTTCTTCTTGGTGCCGCTGATCATGGCGTACACGCTGCGCTCCAAGCCCCTCACCGTCACGATCACGGAGTTCGTCGGCCAGTACTACGTGCACTGGGACCTGATGTCGGCGGCCACCATCCTGGCCATCGTCCCGCCGGTGGTGATGGTGATCCTGTTTCAGCGGCACATCGTCCGCGGGCTGTCGGCAGGAGCCATCCGGTGAGGCAGGCGGTCCGGTTCGGCGCCGACGTGTTGCTGCATCGTCCCGAGGGAGCCGCGTTCCGGGAGCGGCTGCGCGGGCGGCGCGTGGCGCTGCTGGCGCACCCGGCCAGCGTCGACGCCCGCCTGCGGCCGGTCTGGGAGCTGATCGGTGGGCTCCCGGACGTGCGGCTCACGGCATTGCTGTCGCCTCAGCACGGTTTCGCCGGCGAGAAGCAGGACGACATGGTGGAGAGCGCCGACGCGTACCACCCCGAACTCGGCGTACCGATCCTCAGCCTATACGGCGAGACGCGGCGCCTGCGTCCGGAGTGGATCGACCGGTTCGACGTGCTGCTGTTCGATCTGCAGGACGTCGGCGTCCGCGTCTACACCTTCCTGACCACCCTGGGCTACCTGCTCGAAGGTTTGTCCGGCCGCGACGATCGCGAGCTGTGGGTGCTGGACCGCCCCAATCCGGCGGGCCGCTGCGTGGAGGGGCTGACGCTGCAGCCGGGCCAGGAGAGCTTCGTCGGCCTGGCGCCCCTGCCCATGCAGCACGGGCTGACCATGGGGGAGTGCGCGTGCTGGTATCGCGACTTCGCCGGTCTGGACGTACGGCTGGAGGTGGTGCCGATGCTCGGCTGGGATCCGCATGCGCCGTGGCCTGCTGAGCGAGTCTGGCTGCAGCCGAGCCCGAACATGCCGTCGCTGGCGACGGCGCGTGCCTATCCGGGCACCGTGTTGCTGGAGGGCACGACGCTGAGCGAGGGCCGCGGCACCACGCGCCCGCTGTCGCTGGTCGGCCACCCGCGGGTCGACTGGTCTGCGGTGAGGCGGCGTCTGGAGCATCGCTGCCCGGAGCTGCTGGCCGGCCTGATGCTGCGCGACGTCTGCTTCGAGCCGACATTCCACAAGCACGCCGGGCTGCCGTGCCCCGGCTTCGAGCTGGTGACCGCCGATCCGGTCTACGACCCGGTCCGGTGCCGTCCTTACCGGCTGATCGCCGCCATCCTGCGGACCGTTCGGGAGCTCCATCCCGACATGCCGCTGTGGCGGGACCCACCGTACGAGTACGAGACCGATCGCCTGCCGATCGACGTGATCGCCGGCGGCCCGGCCCTGCGGCGCTGGGTGGACGGCACGGACGGCGCACCGCCGGACGCCTGGGAGGGCAGGCTGCGGGCGGACGAACGTGCGTGGGCGAGGTTGACCGAGCCCTTCAGAAGATACTGAGCGGCGCTCATGATCCGTCGCGGGGCAGGGGCACGTCCGGGGCGGCACTGACCTGTCCCACTGGGCACGGCCCGAAGCATCGCAAGGCAGGTCGGCTGGACTTGAGGAGGAAGGCATGCACTACGTCGCCGTCATCGACAAGGACCCCGACAGCGCCTACGGGGTTCGGTTTCCCGAGGTTCCCGGATGTTTCTCGGCCGCAGACACGTTCGGGGAAATCGTCCCCAACTCGATCGAGGCGTTGAGCCTGTTCTTCGAGGACACCGAGCCTGCGCCTCCGCGGGGTCTCGAATCCGTGCGCGAGCAGGTTGCGGACGACATCGCCAATGGCTCGGTCCTCATGATGATTCCCTACGTTCGGGATCGGAAGAGGGTGGTGCGGGTCAACCTGAGCATGGAGAAAGGCTTCCTCGATACGCTCGACGAAGCCGCCCGCATGCGCGGCATGACCCGCTCCGCATTCGTCGAAAAGGCCGCGACGCGGGAAATCCTCGACCCGGCTTGAAGCGGGAGCCACCCCGGGGCAGGCGGCTCGCCTGTCCGGTCACGCAGCCGCGCTCCTTCATGCCGCTGATGGATAACTGAGATGCTCCACGACGCCTGCGGCCGGAGCACCGGAGCGACGATGCAAGGTCCTCTGTCTTGGCCGGCAGTCGCCTCAGTACTCCCAATCATCGTGGCGCACGGGCAGGCGATTGGCGATTGAGCAGTTCCCGGCGGTGATTCCATCCCGGAAGAAATCGGTCCATCGTGGCCACGAATCGGGCGTTCTGGGTCGGCTCGATCAGGTGCGTCAACTCGTGCACGATGAACTCGAGGCAGTCGGCCGGCTTCTTGGCCAAGTCCGTGTTGAGCCGAATGGTTCCAGCCGCAGGGTTGCAGCTTCCCCAGCGCGTTCTCATGCGCTGTACGAAGCGCGAAGTCGGACGGACATCAAGCCGTGCCTTCCAGAGCTCGACCAGGGGCTCGGCAGCGGCACGAACTTGCGCGCGGTACCACGCATCCAGGATCTCGGCACGTCGCTCGGGGGGCGTGTTCGGCCGGACGGACAGCGTCAGCCGGTGCTGCCTCCGCTCCACGAACGGCGGTACCTCGTGCTCAACGACGCGCAGCAGGCGGCGCTGGCCCCAGACGAAGTGGGTCTCCCGGTCCAGGTACTCGCGCGGCGTTTCGCGTTCCTGCTCCTGTAGCTTCCGCTGTTGCTTCGTTGCTTCCGGATCCATCCCAGCTTGCTGATGGCAAAGGCCCGAACGGCGGCGGCGCTCAGGTGTCGGGGGGCCGCGATGCGGGTGCGTCCGCTGGGCGGATGCACGCTCAAGTGCACGTTCCTGATGTCCTTCCGCACCACGTCGATGCGAAGCTCACCGAGCCGCAGCGCCGCCCCCATCAGTACTCGGTCTGGACCTTGATGACTCGCCTGCTCGGACTTGCCGATGTCACTCACCGGTAGCTCTTCCTGACTGTTCGATCATCGAAAGCGGCTCGCCCCTCGCGCACGGTCTGATGAACTGAGTCAGCCGCGCGTAGCCTTTCACCTCGAGGTTCGACCAAGCGGGCCGTGGGTGCGTAATGCCACGCCTTCCGGTATCCGCCGATGTCCAGCTTGGCAAACACTTTCAACATCACGTCATTGCCGATAGGTGCAGGCCGGCAACCGCTCGGTGGTCGTGAAATCTTCCACTGCCGCTCAAGCGGCGGCGCCCTCTCCGAGGATCTCGATTGTGACGTAACGCTTGAACTCGTCGACGTCCGTGAAGCACCGGAACCCTGCCTGACTGGCGAGGGCCAGCGTCTGGCCTTCCTCATTCAGCAACAGAGCCACGGGCTGGCTCAGCTCCTCCTGGATGCCGTTTGGCCACACGAGATCGAAGACCGCCTTCTGTTCGCCGGACTCCGGGTCCGCAAAGTCGTAGGACACCATACCGCGGGGAAAGCCTGCGGCTTCCATCCACTCGTTCAGCGATTCCAACTGAGCCTCTTCCTCCTCGCTCGTGATGCCGCCAAGGACACGGGCCGGCACAGACGCGGTCGCCGCACTCGCGAGCCACCGGGTGTCGCCGTGCAGCAGATCCTCCATACGCCGGTTGAGCTCCGCCGCCAGCAACTCCTTTCTGGCTTCAAGGAAGTCCCGAAACCGCTCCATCTTCCAGAGTGCCGGGTCCATGGGGATCCACTGCGACGCCAAGCCGCCGGGGCGACGCTCTTCGAACTTCGGGAAGTACTCCTCAGGCAGCCGGTCGCTGATCTCCAGGTTTGTGTCCTTGGTCTGGAAGCAGAAGTTCGCCAGAGCGTTGACTTCTGGGCGCCGGTACTTGCACTTGTAGAGCTGGGATTTCGGGAAAATGTGGTGCACTTCCAGGCTACTCATCTTGCCCAGCAGGCCCGCCTTGAGCGCCAGTCCGCTCCCCCAGTCCCTGGCCTCTCCCATGCGGGTAAGCAGGTACAACACCGGATAGAACCGCGCTCCAACGCTCCACCCGGTGAAGTGGCCCGGCTCGGCCCGCAGCCCCCCGTGCCAGAGCCGCAACTGCTCCAGCAGCCTGTCAAGGCCGCCGTCGTCGCCTTCGAGCGCGGCGAGGTCCTGGTCGATGAAGGACTCGGTGGAGCCGGAGAAGCGCCCCCACATGGCCGCCTGCACGAACCAGAAGAGTAGCTTGTCGCATTCCTTCGCACCCATCGCGCCGCGCTGCTTCGCTTGGCGCTGGTCAAGATAGCGGACCATCACCGGCACGCCGAAGCGACCAAAGAACACCTGGTCATGGTCGAGACCCAGCCGCCCGCCAATGAAATTGAGGCTCGTGTCGATGTGTTTCGTCGCGCGGGCGAGCGCGTCCTGTACCTCGGTGGCACTCTTCTCATGCAGGTACTGGAACTTCGCCTCCCCGGTCAGCACCGTGTTGACCGAGCGCAGCAGCCAGTCGAGCGTAAAGTCATAGCCGGCCTTGTTCCACTCCTTCAGTCTGCCCTTCATCGCATCGCGCCCTTCGGGCCACTCGGCGCTGATCTTAGCGAGGGCAAGGTCGCCCTTGGAGAGCTTGGTGCCACCGCTGTTCACTCGGTTGAAGATGTTGACCACGACGTCGAGCGACTTGTCCGCGCCGGTGACTTCCTCAACATGCAGGTCCACTTCGACGATACCGAGAAGCCCGCTCAGACGCCCGACGTAGTCGCCTACCTTGGCCGCCAGCTCTGGCTGTTCCGTGAGGCGCGTGACGAACGCGCCCAGCCCCGCGGGGCCCGTCTGCATCAGCTCGGTCACGTCGGTCCATAGCGGATCGTCCTTCATCTTCATCGGCTGGTAGAACTCGAATGTCTCCGTCTCCATATGAAAGCGGAGACCTGTGAACGCCCGGGCGTTCCCATCAAAGAACTTCGGTGCCTTCCCACGCACGACGCCGTACAGGGAAGTCATCCGCTGCTGGCCGTCGAGCAGGAGCTTCACCACTCCCGCGGCAAGCGCTCCTTCGCCGCGGTGCGCGGCAGTCT
The DNA here is from genome assembly GCA_964291595.2 of Spirochaetia bacterium. Taxonomy (GTDB): domain Bacteria; phylum Spirochaetota; class Spirochaetia; order SZUA-6; family Bin103; genus CATQHW01. The sequence continues at coordinate 1,849,547 of OZ219914.1, forward strand.
TCGACTCGGTGGCCCACACAAGGAGCCCGCCAACCGGATGGCGGCGGTAGAGCGAGTCGAACAGACCGCGCACCTGATCGCGGTTCCAGACGTAGCCGCGTTGGAATTCGGGCAACGCCATGTGCCCGCTGTCGATGTGGTCGAGAATCGTGGAGATCTTCATATCAACCTTATCCTGCCGGTGAGGAGTTCCTGCATCATGCCCTGCTTGAGGTCGCGAGTCTTGTCACGGCGAACCTCCAGTGATGTCAGCTCGGCGTCCATGTCGGAGAGGACTTCGGCGATGGCCGGTTGCTCAAAGGCGGAGGGAACCGCTATTTCTATTCTGGAGAGCGCAGCCGCATTGATGTGCACTACTGTATCACCTTGTCCCATGCGTGCCTTTTGAGCGTCAATGGGTGCGGTATTGCAGTAGTATCCCATGAACATCGCATCCGCGTTGGCACCCCGAAGAATCAGGACGTCGCCACCCGCGAACGCCTCGTGCCCAGAGGGAGGAGTACAGCTGTGACTTCTTGAGTGCCATAGAAGCTTACCAGTTGGTGGGCGACGTATCGTCGCCCGCAAAGAGGGACGCCCGGTCGGGAGTCTTGATCCCATTTCGGGCGCAGTACTCACGGATGAGCACCTCAATCATATTGGCGGTAACTGGAGGCGCGTGGAGCGGGGTTGATCAGCCTTCACTTATCGAACGCCCATGCCGGTTCTTGCCGTCTCAACTCTCATGATCCGTTGCGGGGCAGGGGCAGATCGACGCGGTTGTGGCCGTTCTGCTGCGAGGCCAGGATTCCGAGCAGGATCTCCAGCGTCCAGCGCGCGTCCGTGCCGGGCGACACCAGGGTGTCGCTGCCTGAGTCCAGCGCCGCCACCAGCTCGTCGACCGCGGCGAGCTGGTTGACGTACAGGTAGTCGCCGGGGACCAGCTCTGCCGCGCGCAGCTCGCGGTGCATGCCGCTGCCGCCGCTGCTGAGGATCCGGCCGTGCTCGTTGTAGAACTCCACGCGGCCGCGATCGCAGGTGATGCTGAGGATGCCGGCGTTGAACTCGGTCTTGTACCCGCTGAAGATTCCGCGGATATCGTCCTCGAAGCCGATCAGGGCGGTGGCGTACGGGTCCTGGGCCGGGTCCTTGCCGCCGTCGCCCCGGTAGCGATCGAAGTGGTCGAACCCGGGCTCGAGCTTCGCGGCGACCCAGCGCGGCTCCGCTCCGGCGAAGAAGCAGAGCAGGTCGATCATGTGGGTGCCGTTGCGGAACATCATCGCGCGCGGGCCGTAGTGCTCGACCGACACGGTACGCACGGCGCCGAGGGCGCCCGAGGCCACCATGCGCTGCGCTTCCGTGTGGGCGGCCGACCAGCGGCGGGTGTGGTCCACCGAAAGCAGCACGCCCGCGCGCTCGCACGCCGCGATCATGCGGTCGGCGTCCTCAAGCGTCGTGGCGATCGGCTTCTCGCAGAAGACCGCCCGTGCCCCCGACTCGGCGGAGGCGACGGTCAGGTCGGCGTGGACGTGGTCCCCGGTGACGACGCTGACGATGTCCGGCTTCTGCTCTGCCAGGAGCGTGCCGAAGTCGGTGTGGATGGCGACGTCGGTCAGGTCCGGCCACGTCTCCCGGAACTCGTCGAGCGCCTCGCTGCGCAGGTCGCAGACGCCGACCAGCTCGGTGCGCGGGTGCTCGGCGTAGCAGGACACGTGGGAGCGGCCCATGGGGCGTCGCAGACCGCCGCTGAGGACCTCTGCGCGCTTGGCGCCTATGCCGGTGAGGCCGACGACCGCGGCCCGGTAGATCTGTTCCATTCCCCGGATGATACCCGTCAGGGTGTCGGCCCGGCCACCACGTCGCCGGCGCGGACGGTCAGGGCCGGCTCCCAGCGCACCCCGTGCCGCTCCACGCCGTCGACGTCGCGCAGCGGCACGGCGTCACCTCCCTCGGCCTGCTCCAGCACGGCCAGATCCGCGCAGGTGCCCGGCCGCAGAGAGCCGACTTCGCCGTCCAGTCCCAGCACCTCGGCGGGGCGCAGGGTCGCGCGGCGGAAGGCTTCGCGTTCCGGCATGCCGGCCGCGATCAGCTTGGAGACGGTGAGCGCGAGGTCGTGCTGCGGGCGGGAGCCCACGTGGCGGTGGTACTGGTCGCTGGAGATCGTGTCGGGCCAGAACCCGTCGCCGATGGCCGCCTCCGCGACCGGGAAGCTGAACGAGGCCATGCCGTGGCCGATGTCGAACAGCACCCCGCGGCGCCGCGCCTCGCGGACGCAGGCGCGCACGCGGCCGTCCTGCACCAGGCCCTCGGCCAGCGGGTTGAAGCAGTAGGTGACCACGTCGCCGGCGCGCAGCAGCGGGAGCTGCTCGTCGAGCGGCCAGTCGGGCTGCATGCGCGTGCCGAACAGCAGCGGGCGGCCGGAACGTTCGGTGGCCTGCAGCGCCCGGTCGAGCACCGCGTGCGGGTCCGTGCGAATCGACGGGCCGGTGTTCACTGCGATTCCCCAGATCAGCTCGCCGCCGTCCTCGATCGCGGCCGCGCACGCTTCGACGTCGGCGTCGGCCAGCGAGCCGTACGGGAGGTCGGGATCGGACTCGCCGCGCCGCGACAGGTGGATGGCCAGGCGCACCCGCGTGCGGCTGGCGCCGATGACCCGGTCGCGGTAGTCCGGCCAGTTGCCGGCGCCGGCATCGCCCTGCGACAGCACCGTGGTCGTGCCGCGCGGCAACAGGTGTTTGTCCGGGTCGATGCCGTAGCGCGACCCCCCGCGCGCCGGATGGGCGTGCAGGTCGACCAGGCCCGGGAGCAGGAGCCCGTCCGGGAAGTTCAACCATTCGCGGGCCGTTCCGGCAACGTCGGGTCCGGCCGCGGCGATGCGGCCGCCGCGAACGGCGACCGCGCCAGGGCCGTCCAGCCCGGTGGCGGCGCACAGTACGCGGCCGGCGCTGATCAGCAGGTCGTACGGGGCGGAGTCGGCCATCGGACTCACAGCGTAAAGAAGAACGTGTCGGACCGCATGGTGGCCAGGCCGATCTGGGAGATGCCGCCGCGTCCGCGGCCTCCCGGACGGGTGTCGGCGACGTGGCGCGGCTCGCCGCTCGAGCGTCCCTCGTACCACATGTAGTAGACGCCATCGATCTTCTCGGTGGTGCCGTACCAGATGCCGCAGTCGTCCCACGCGCCCTCGGGGCCGCGCTCGAAGACGGGATTGCCGGGGTAGCGGGTCCAGTTGACCAGGTCGTGCGAGGCCGCGACGCCGAAGTGCCAGGGCGTGTCCTCGTGACGGTCGCTGCCCGCGTACACCATGTACCAGAGGCCGTTGTCGCGGAAGATGCGGTGGGTGGTCACCGATAGCCCTTCCCAGCTTCCCGGCTCGCCCGTGCCCAGCACGATCCGGCGCCGGGTGTGGTCGAACCGGTAGGGATCGGGCGAGCGCACCAGGCAGATGTCGGTGCCGCCGCGGGGGTCGAGCGCGGAGTAGAACATCCAGTACTCGCCGTCGTGGCAGACCACCTCCGGGGCGGCCGCGAACGCCGGGATCAGCGGTTCGTCGCCCCAGCGCTCGAAGCGCAGCCCGTCGTCGGACACGGCCAGGCCGATGCTCTTGACGGAGTGGCCCCAACCTCGGCCCACGCTGTCCGGCCGCTCCTGGGGCACCGCGGTGTAGTACAGCAGGAACCTGCCGTCCGCCGCCACGATCGCGGGATCCAGAGCGCCCAGGTCGTCGAAGCTGCCGGCCGGTCCCGGCCGGGTCACGGGGTTGCCGGCGTGCGCCTGCCAGGTCACCCCGTCGAACCGGTCCGCGGGGCAGGTGAGCAGGCCGATCGCGGCGTTGACCGTGCCGTCCTCCTGCTTGCTGTTCCCGCGGAAGTAGAGCCGCCACTCGTCGCCGACGCGGATCACGTCGGCGTTGGCGGTGACGAAGTTGTGCCAGGTGCCGGGAACCACGGGGATGATCGGGTTCGCGGGGTGCCGCTGCAGCGTCATGCCGCCTTCTCCTTTCGGTAACGGATCGAGAGCTCCAGCTCACGCAGATACACGGAGGGCTGCACCTGCCGGTTCTTGTGCGTCAGCTCGATGGTGAACACGTTGACCCCGCGCCGCACGCACGCGTGCGTCCGAACACGGCGGCGCAGATCATAGACCAGATCGACGAACGCGCTGTTGGGGCCGGTCGGCGCTCCCGGCTGCAGGGTCGGGGCGTCGCACAGGTGGCCGATGTCCTGGCCGTTGAGCTGCACGCGCAACCGGTCCACCGGCGTCAGGTTCACCAGCAGCAGGTGCAGGCGCACCTCGTCCAGGTCTGCCTCCGGCGCGTCCGCCAGCGCGTCGGCCACCTTGAGACGCAGCTCGACCGGCTCGCCTTCCGTCAGAACCAGCGGCAGCGACGCCGGCTGCGCCAGGTGCGCGTGCGGGTGGCCGACCCCGACGCCGCCGATCTCGAAGTCCAGGCAGTACAGCTTGTCGCGTCGCGCCAGCGCTTCGGCCGAGCGCCCGTCCCGCAGGATCGCGCCGTCCAGGTGGCGGCCGTGGCGGGCGACCTGGTCCCACAGGTTGAACACGTAGATGCCGTCGGCCCCGTCCAGGTAGGCGTTGGCGGCCAGCGCCCGCCACAGGTTGACCGGCATCCCCTCCAGCACGCCGCGCTTGCCCTCGCGGTTGTGCCGGCTTGCCTTCAGCACGCGGTAGTCGGCGTCCGACTCCATCCCCGCCGGGTCTGCCAGCCGGTCTTCGTCCTGCAGCGCGCGGGTCTGTTCCCAGGTGTGGTTGGGCATCACCGTGTCGACGCCGGCAAGCACCTGGCAGCGCGTGCCGCGGCTCATCGTCGTGAACGGGGTCAGGTCGGTCTCGAACTTGTTGGTACGAGTCGGACTGGGGATCATCACGTCGAGCAGGCCGTCGCGCACCCAGGCCTCCACGTCGAGGCCGATGGCGTCGCAGCCGGTCAGGGCGGTCGGGCAGCGCGCCGCCAGGCCCAGGTAGCTCCCGCGTCGGCGCCCGGCTTCGTCCAGCACCCCGCGTACCTCGCGCACGAAGGCGGTCATGAGAGGGCGGCCGGCGGCCACCCGGTCCGGGCGGAAGAAGAACGGGTTGCGCATGAAGTCGAGCTCCACCCCGTCGACCTCGAAGCGAGCGGCGATGTCGGTGATGACGGCAACCCACCAGGCCCTGACCTCGGGGTGGGCGTAGTCGAGCAGGTCGGCGGAGAACACGCTGCCCGGCCAGTTCCGGCCGATGCGATACTGCGGATGGCGGCGCCAGAACTCCGACGTGAGGGGGCTGACCGCCGCGCCGCGCTGGTGGTTCCACAACTGGTCGGGATGGGGAACGCCGAAGTCGGGCGCTCCCGGCGCGGGCGCGTCCGCAGGCGGCGGGAAGGCGAAGTGGCCGTCGTTCATGCGCAGCGACGCGTACAGGTGCATCCCGCGGCGGTGGCAGCGCTCGCACACGAGCGCCAGCGGCTCGTGGCCCGCGGCGCGCAGGCTGCGCAGCGTGGTATGCGCCATCCACTCCTGCACGGTCGGGAACACCTGCTGGCCGGTGTCCAGGTCCTCGGCCACGCCGGAGCCGTACCAGAAGCGGGTGTTGCCGGCGCCCCAGCACAGCAGATCCGCGCCGGCCATGCGGTCCACCGCGGCGCGCAGGAACCCTTCCGCGCTGAGCGGCACCTGCCGGTACTGCCATAGCGAGGCGCCGTCGTCGTTGACGGCCACCCGGTAGTGGCGTCCGATCCCGCCCGGGGCGGACTCTGCCAACGAGCGGCTCAGTCCAGGGAGAACAGCGCCGCTTCGATGTAGCGCACGGTGTCGCCGGGATCGCCCCAGTAGTAGACGCTGATGATGCGGCCGTCGGCGAGCTGCACCGTGCACGGCTCGCCGATGTCGGAGTAGGGCTCTTCGAACACCGAGCCGTCGTGCGCCCACGCCTGCAGCATCGAGCGCGAGCCGGGGATGTGCTCGCCGTCGCGCACCGACCACCCCTCGTGGTCGCTCCAGGTGCGCCCGCCGTCGTCGCTCACCGCCACGCGCATGCTGGGGATGTGGCGGTCGCTCCAGGTGAACAGCAGCCGCCCGTCCTGCAGGCGGATGGTGCTGGTGGCCGAGCCGGTCACCCGGAACGGCAGCGACTCCAGCTCGCTCCAGGTGCGTCCCGCGTCCTGCGATCGGGCAAGCCATGCGTTCACTTCCCGCGCTTCGCGGCCGTCGGGCAGGTCGACGAACTCCTCCGAGTGCATGACCGCCAGGATCTCTCCGTCCGGCAGCGGCACCAGCGATGCCTGGTGGTAGCGCCGCCGCCCGCGCGGATCGAGGGCCACGATCGAGCCGTCGCCCCAGGTCAGCCCGCGGTCGTGGGAGCGCACCACGCACTGCGGATGCTGCTGCGGCGCGGCGGGATCGGAGCCCAGGCTGCCGCACAGGGGCGCCAGCAGGGTGCCGTCCTGAAGCTCGATCATCGGCGCGTGAATGGCCGAGTGGCTGAGCGGCGACGGGGTCAGCGGCGTCGGCTCGTCCCAGGTCCGGCCGCCATCGCGCGATCGGCGCGCGAAGTCGATGTAGCTCCGCTCCGCGCTCCAGCCGGCGCCGTCCTGCAGGGTGGCCGTCTTCGGCTGCGTCTGCAGGACGTTGAGGGCGTAGATGAACAGCACCAGGTCGCCGCTGGCGGCGCTCACCGAGCACTGCTCCATGGGGAAGGTGCCGGTGAGCTGCTGGTAGCCGGACAGCGGCCACGTCCGGCCGCCGTCGGTCGAGCGGATCAGCGATCCGCGGCACCGCGGCTCGCTGTGGTTGTGACCGGCCCCCTTCTCGGGTGGCCCGTAGCGGGCCTCCCGGAACGACACCAGCAGGTCGCCGTCGGCCAGACGTGCGATCTCCGGGAACGCGGCGTTCCACTCAGGGTCTCGATACACGGTGACGTGTTGCAGATCACGTACCATTTGGTTCCTCCTCGGTCGGTGATGCGCTTCCCGCGGAAGGCGGGGTGATTCCGGCGAGCCGGAGCTGCTCCGCGAAGTGACACGCCGCGAAGTGGCCCCCGTCTTCGCCCACGGGAACCAGCGGCGGCACCTCCTGCCGGCAGATGCTCTCCGCGTAGCGGCAGCGCGGGTGGAAGCGGCAGCCCGGCGCGGGATTGGCCGGCGACGGCACGTCTCCTTCCAGCAGCACCCGCTCCTGGGCGGCTGCCGCCGGACGGTAGCGTGGGATGGATGCGAGCAGCGCCTCGCTGTAGGGGTGGCGGGGTCGCCGGTAGACGCGGTCGGCCGGCCCGTACTCCACCAGCTTGCCGACGTACATCACCGCCACCCGGTCGCTGAGGTGGTGGACGACCGTCAGGTCGTGGGAGATGAACAGGAAGGTGAGGCCGAGCTCGCGCTGCAGATTGCGCAGCAGGCGGATGATCTGCGCCTGCACGGAGACGTCGAGCGCCGAGACCGGCTCGTCGCAGACGATGAACTCCGGCTCCAGGCTGAGCGCGCGGGCGATGCCGATGCGCTGCCGCTGGCCGCCGGAGAACTCGTGCGGATAGCGGTACAGGTACTCGCTGCTCAGGCCAACCGATTGCAGCAGCGCCTCGATGCGCTGCTGGCGGTTCGGGAGCTTGTGGATCAGCAGGTACTCGCCGACCACCTCGCCCACCGGCATGCGCGGGTTCAGCGACGAGAACGGGTCCTGGAAGATGATCTGCACCCGGCGCCGCATCTCGAACATGCGCTCGCGCGGCAGCGCCAGCAGGTCGATCATGGAGCCGGCCTCGCGGTAGCGGACGCTCCCGCCCGTGGCCCGTTCCAGGCGGAGGAGCGTGCGGCCCAGGGTGCTCTTGCCGCAGCCGCTCTCGCCCACCAGGCCGAGCGTCTCGCCCCGGCGGATTGCCAGGTCGACGCCGTCCACGGCCTTGATCTGGCCCACGACCCGCTGCAGGAAGCCGCGCTTGACGGGAAACCAGGTGCGCAGGTCCTGCGTCTCCAGCAGGGTCGATCCGTTGGACGGGGACGTGGATTCAGGCATAGAGCCAGCACCGCACCGTGCTGCGTCCGTGCTCGACCTCGGGCGGCGTCTCCCGGCACTGCTCCCACGCCCGCGGGCACCGCGCCGCGTACGGGCAGCCGGTGACCTCCTCGAACGGTCCGGGGACGCTGCCGGCGATCGGATCGACGTCCTCTCCGGAGCTCTCGCCGACGATGAACGAGCACGCCAGCAGGCCCTGCGTGTAGGGGTGCTTGGGCTCCTCGAAGATGTCCGCCACCGGGGCGTCCTCGACCACCTGCCCCAGGTACATCACCAGCACGCGGTCGCACAGCTCACCCACCACGCCCAGGTCGTGGGTGATCCACAGGATCGCCATGCCCAGCTTGTCGCGGCCCTCCTCCACCAGGTGCAGGATCTGCGCCTGCACGGTGACGTCGAGCGCCGTGGTCGGCTCGTCCGCGATCAGCAGGCGCGGGTTGCACACCATGGCCATGGCCAGCATCACGCGCTGGCGCATGCCGCCGGAGAGCTGGTGGGGGTACCGGTCGACGACCTGTTCGGGATCCGGCATGTTGACGCCGCGCAGGGCGGCGACCGCCATCTCACGCGCGGTCAGCTTGGAGACCGCCTGGTGGTGGAGGATGGTCTCCATGATCTGAAAGCCGACCGAGTAGGAGGGGTTGAGTGAGGTCATCGGCTCCTGGAACACCATCGTGACGTCGCCGCCGCGGATGGCGCGCATCTCGCGGCTGTCGAAGCCCAGGGTGGTGACGTCGGTGGCCCGGCCGTCCTCGCCGTGAAGCCAGATGTGTCCGTCGCTGATGCGCCCGTGGGGGCGCGACACCAGGCGCATGATGGACAGCGCCGTCACGCTCTTGCCGCACCCGCTTTCGCCCACCACTCCCACGGTCTCGCCGCGGGCCATGGTGAAGTCCACGCCGCGCACGGCGCGAACGACGCCCAGGTGGGTCGTGAACTCGACGTGCAGATCCTCCACCCGCAGCAGCGGCGCCGTCTCGGATCGCTCAGGCATGGCCGGCACCCATCAGTTGTAGGGATCCGCGGCGTCCCGCAGCCCATCTCCGAGGAAGTTGAAGGCGGCCACGGTCAGGATAATCACCACGCCCGGCAGCATGATCCAGGTCGACAGCAGGATGGCGTTGAGGTTCTGTGCCTCGTTGATCAGCAGTCCCAGGCTGGTCAACGGCGGCTGGATCCCTAGGCCCAGGAAGCTGATCGCGCTCTCGCCCAGGATCATCCCCGGCAGGGCGATGGTGCTGACGACGATCAGGTGGCTCATCACGTTGGGCACCACGTGCTTGCGCATGATGAAGCGGGCGTCGGCGCCGCCGGCGACGGAGGCGCGGATGTAGTCGCGCTCGCGGATGCTCAGCACCATCCCGCGGATCTGGCGCGCCAGGCCGGTCCAGCCGATCAGCGCCAGCACGGACACGATGCCGAAGAACCGCCAGGTGGAGGGCCAGTCCGGCGGCAGGATGGCGGCCAGCGCCAGCCACAGCGGCAGCGTGGGTATGGAGCTGATCATCTCGATGAGGCGCTGGATGAGCATGTCCGTGCGGCCGCCGTAGTACCCGGAGATGGTGCCGATGATCACGCCGAGCAGTGTGCTCAGGGCCACGCCGAACACGCCCACGCTCAGGGTGATGCGTCCGCCGTAGATGATGCGGCTCAGCATGTCGCGGCCGCGGTAGTCGGTGCCCAGCAGGTTGATGTGTGCGCCTTCGCCCTCGACGCCGAACAGCTTGGTGCGCAGGCGCTGTGCGCCGATGCCGAACTGGGCGCGCGGCCGTTTCACGAAGAAGCGGATCGGGTGGCGGAGGGATTCATCCCGTTCATAGACGAGCTGGAAATCCTGGTTGACGGCCTGTTTCGTGCCGTACACGAACGGGCGCTGCAGCCGGCCGTCGGGATCGAAGAACTGGATGGGCTGCGGCCGCATGTACACGCGCTCCGAGGACTCCGACGGCGGATACGGCGCGAAGAAGCCGGCGAAGATGTAGACCGTGTAGCTGAGCGTCAGGAACGTCAGCGCCACGAGGGCCAGCTTGTGCTTGCGGAACTTCCGCCATGCCAGGGTGCGTCCCGTTACCCGCCGCGTGCGTCGCGCCGGCGACGGCTCCGCCGTCCGCGGCGCTCCGGGTTCGGCAGACGTATCCGCTACGGGGCTCTTCATCTACTCGAACCGGCCTATTCGAACCTGACCGTGGGATCGAGCCACGCCAGCACGATGTCGGCCAGCAGGGTACCCACCTGCAGCAGGATGGTCGCCATCAGCAGGAAGGTGCCGGCCACGTAGCTGTCCTGACGGATCAGGCCGTCGTAGAACATCAGGCCGACGGTGGGCAGCGCCAGGACGATGCTGATGATGGTGTCGCCGGAGATCAGCTCCGACAGGGTGTTGCTCATGCCCATCACCCAGGGGTGGAGGGCGTTTCTGAGGGCGTGGCGGTACACCACCAGCCGCTCCGGCAATCCCTTGGCGCGCGCCGTCTGCACGTAGGGCTGGTTGAGCTTGTCCAGCAGGTTGCCGCGGATGATGCGCATCCCGGCCCCCGCGCCGGTGACCAGCCCGACGGCCAGCGGAATGCTGAGGTGCTTGAGCAGATCGATCGCCTTGGCCAGGCTCCACGGGGCGTTGACGTACTCGGAGGAGAACAGGCCGCCAACCTGCTCGCCGAACACGAACACCATGACCGTCATGAAGATCAGCGCCAGGAAGAACCCGGGCGTCGCCATCCCCAGAAAGGCCACGACGTTGGCGACGTAGTCGAACAGCGAGTACTGGTGGCGGGCGGAGAATATACCGAGCGTGAAGCTGGCGGTCAGGCCCACCATCAGCCCCAGCACGCTCATCAGGATGGTCCAGCCTACGCGTTCCAGGATCAGCGTGTGCACCGGCCGCGCCACCTGGAACGAGTACCCGAAATCGCCGCGGGTGACGATGTTGAACATCCAGGCGGCGTAGCGCGCCAGGACCGGCCGGTCCAGTCCGTACTGGACCCGCAGTTCTCCCAGCGCCCTGAGCTGGGCCTCCTTCTCCGCCTCCGTCATGTTCAGGTTGGCGCGGATGCTCGACTCGTAGACGCTGACGAAGTCGCCCGGCGCCAGGTCGATCACCAGGAAGCAGACGAACGACAGCACCAGGGTCACCGGCAGCATGTAGATCAGACGCCGGACGATGTAGCGCGCCATGGCTGTTTAGACGCGGTGGGGGCGAATCGCCCCCACCGCCGATTGACGACTCAGCAGAGGGTTACTTGATCTCGAACCACTGCCACATGCGCATCGCGATGTACTGATCCCAGCTCTGTCGCATGATGCCGCCGGTCCTGAGCTCCGGCACGTAGAAGTACGGAACGTTGCCGAGCGTGTTGTCCACGACCACAGTCTCGGTCACGCCGCCGCGGGCGAACGCCTGCCGCGGCGCGTTGGCCGCGCCCCAGGCGACGAACTGGTCCATCGCCGTCTCCAGATCCAGGTCGCCGGCGAAGTAGGCGTCGCGGATCTTCATGCCCTCGACCTGCCAGTCGAACAGCTCCGTCGACTTGGTGCGCGGCAGCATCGGGTTGGGGTCGCCCTCGTTCTCGGGATACAGGCCGCCGCCGTTGCGCAGCGTGGATTCGAATCCCGCCTGGTTGCTCCAGCCGCCCCACAGGAACGAGCTGTTGCCGCGCATCTCGTACTCGCCGGTCACGACCAGGGTCTCGTTCATCACCACTTCGTTCATCGGGTTGACCGCAACCTTGAAGCCCATCTGGTTGAACTGCTCACCGGCGCCCTCGATCCAGCGGACGCGCATCCAGTCGTGGGACGGCGCGACGATCAGCCACTCGATGGTGTCGCCCGCCTGGGGCGAGCCGGCCGGGTACTCGCGGTAGCCGTCGCCGTCCGAGTCCGCCAGGCCCAGCTCGTCGAACACCGCCAGCGCGGCGTCACGGTCGAAGGTCTCGACGTGGCTGTCCGCGTACTGCGGATAGGCGGCCAGCATGGCCGGCGAATGCAGGGGCTTGTAGGCCGGGCAGACGATGCAGGTGTGCATGCCCATGGCGTCGGTGTCCAGACCCGTGCTCAGCGCCATGACGAAGTCGGGATTCTGAAACAGCTCCCGCAGGCCGTCCTCCGGGGTGTCCAGGTTGAGGCGCAGGCCCTGGTAGATGCCGACCTTGCTCAGGGGCAGCAGGCTGTAGTTGCCGCGCTCCTCGTTCTGGCGGATGACGCCCGCCTCCTGGGTGCTGGCCTTGGTGAAGTCGCCCCACAGCTCGTCGGACGCCAGGCCCAGCGCGATATCGGAACCGTTGGTCTGGTACTTCATCACCACGGTGTCGAAGTACGGAAGCTGCTGTCCTTCGGCGTCCACCTTCCAGTAGTAGGGGTTGCGCTCGAAGATCAGCTTGTCGCCGACCACGCCCGTGGGCTGGAACGCGCTGAGGACCGGCGGCCGGTCACGCGGAAAGCGCGCCGAGTTCCAGTCCTCCATGGTGGCTTCCGAGTTGTACTTGGGATGCAGCTTCTCCATCTGGTGCTTGGGCAGCCAGGGGATGGAGACCGACGGCCAGATGGCCGGCGAGAAGAACATCGGCACGATCTCCGGGTACGAGTTCTTCATCGTCACCTTGAAGGTGTACTTGTCGATCTTCTCGAACTCCGGAACCCCGCCGGCGCCGGCCAGAGGGCCGCCCTCGGCGAAGTAGAGGCCTTCGATGTTCGGGATCTGGGTGCTGGCGATCACGCCGCCGCGCACCACGTCGTCCCAGGTGAACATGATGTCGTCGACCGTGAACTCCACGCCGTCCGACCACTTCACGCCGGGGCGCAGGTGGAAGATGATTTCCTTGCCGTCCTCGGAAATCTCCCAGCTCTCGGCCAGGTTGGGCTCGATGCTGATGTCCGGGTGGATGCCGGAGGGATGGCCGATCGTCTCATCGACCTTCCACTGCACGAGCTGCTCCTGCCAGTGCAGGACGCTGCGGGCGTGCTGACCGGTGACCCAGTAGTTGACCGGCAGGTCCAGGTCGGACTCGTGCGGCAGGGTCATCACCGTGGTGGTATAGGTGCCGATCTCCGGCGCGTCGACGTTGACGTACGGATTGGGCGGCAGCCGCTCCTCGACGGGAGGCAGCTCTCCGGACGCGACCTGCGCCGCGAGTACCGGCGACTCCGAGTACTGCTGGCTGACCGCGGCCCATGGCAGCGCAAGCGCCACCGCCGCGAGCACAGCGTACGTTGCGATTCGCTTCATTTCGTGCTCCTTGGGAGGGTTTTGGCCGCTGCAGGCGGCCGGCGGCAGGGTAGCAACCGAGCGGTCGTGGGCGCAACAGGAAGGCCCTGCTGGCGCTGCTGCCGGTGGCCCGGATCACGAACAGGCCCTGCCGCTCGGCGTGCACGTCGGATTCCTGGTATGCCTTCAGATAGGCGGCCGCCCCGTACATGCGGCGGCCGGCGTACTCGGGCATCAGATCGGGGAACTCGCGCGGCCGGCCGATCATCGGTCGTCGCGCTCGGCGGCTCTTCGGACGCGGTCGATGTCCTGGACGACGGCGTACCGGAGGCGCAACTCGCGGGCGAACGCGGCATAATTCCGTATCTCCTCGGCGATGCCCCATGGCTCGCACGCGCGCCGGTGGCGCTCGCAGTACAGGCGCTTCTCCTGCACCAGAGGATGGACTTCCAGACCTCGGGCGAGGCGACCGGGGGAAGGCGCTCCTTGAAGTAGTAGTCGGCCGACCGGTACTGCAGCTTCAGTGTCGGCAGGATGAGCAGGAACAGCCCGGCGTAGGCGGCTATGTAGGCCGCCCGGTCGAACCGGAACGACATCTTGATCGCCCGGCCGGCCCGTTCGAAGAGCGGCACCATCAGGTTCACGAGCGGGACCGTGAGGATCTTGTCGTAGTAGGGCGGCAACTCCAGCAGGCGCAGCCCCACGTAGCAGCACCAGATGGCCGCACCCCAGGTGAGCCCGAACAGGAGCTTGCCGACCGGCGTACGGGGCGAGGTCGCCGGGTCCGTGGCCAGCAGGTTCAGACCCAGGAACACGCTGATGTGGAAGATGTTGAACAGCGGCCACGCGCCCAGCAGCAGGGTGCCGCCGTAGTGGATGAGCGCGAGCGCCAGCACCGCGCCGAACGTGACCAGGGTGGTCGCGAAGAAGATCTGCAGCAGGATGCCGAACACGAACATCAGCTCGAAGAAGCTCGGCGGCAGCTCGAAGGCCAGGATGTGATTGATGCCCGTGGTCGCCGTGGTGGTGTCCGTGGCCATCAGGAACACGCCGGCCGCGGCCAGGACGATCGCCGACGGGTTGAAGATGTGCGAGGAGCGGCCGTCGCGGCGCCGGCGCACGAACTCCCGGGTGGCCAGGGCGCCGGCCACCAGCAGGAGGTGGCCGAAGAAGTACGCGGGCTCGAACCACAGGAACAGGTTGATGCTCCCCACCACCGGCAGGGGTCCGAAGCCGGCCCGCCACGTCCTGCCACGAGACCACTGCAGGAGCATCTCCAGCGCGTAGAAGACGGCGACCTGGATCGCGATGAGCGGCAAGTGCTCCCGGACCGCCGGGTAGTAGAGCCCCAGGTACAGGTAGTGGCAGGCCTGCACCCCGGCCTGGAAGTAGTGAGGGAGCCTGACGTTGCGCTCGATCTGCAGCGCCGGGCCGCGGCGCCGCGCCCTGAGGAACACGACCGCCTGCCAGCAGACGATGCATGCGCCATACGGGGACGAGCGCGGCCACGATGCCGCGTTCGCCGGACAGCGCGGCCCAGGTCACGGCGCCGGCCAGGAGGACGTCGACCAGCACCGTCCAGCGGACCGGGATAGACGTGAGGGTGGGTCGTGTCACGACAAGGTCAATGAAGAAGGCCGCCGGGCCGGCATAGCCGGCCGACGGCCCCATGACGCCCAACGCGTCCTGCCGAGTGCTACGGGATTTACTTCGTCCGCGCGTACGCGGCGTTGTAGATGTCCTCGAGCTGCTTGACTCCGATGCGCTCCAACTGAGCCGTGAAGTCCCCCCACTCGCTCATCGCCCTGCTGCCGCGGATGAAGGTGGCGGCCCCCTCCAGGGCGGCGGCGTCGGCGTCGGCCTTGATCTGCTTGATCTGGTCGAGCTCGTCAGCGGTGAAGGTGAGCACCGGCTCCGGCGGCCGCACGGAGTCGTTGCTGATGTAGAAGTCGGACACCTCGTCGGTAAAGACCTTCTCCGGCACGCTGCCGGCCTTGCTCGGGTTCAGCTCCCACAGGGAGTGCACGACGTTGTAGCGGAAGAAGTGGAAGCCCTGCGCCCACATCCACTCGGTGCGCCCGCCCTCCGGGAAGTGGGCGTAGTAGCCGTAGCCCAGGTCATCCAGCTCGCTGGTCACGCCGACCTCGCCGAAGTAGATGTAGTAGACGCCCTCGTCGCTGTAGAGCCAGTCGATCAGCGCGGCCGCGTTGTCGGCGACCTCGGTCTTGGCGCCCAGCACCCACCTGGCCGCGTCCAGCACGCGCGGGTTCTGGATCGTCGACCAGTAGCGCGTGCCGTTGAACTCCGGCGCCAGGATCGGGATCCACCACGTGTTGGGATCTGCGCGGTCGGTGCCCTGCCATGAGATCTGGCTGTACGGGCCGGTCGTGAAATAGGCCTTGCCCTGCGACATGATCTCGCGCCACGGATCCTCGGTCATGGACATGAAGTCGGGATGCATGACCCCGGCGGCCCAGGCCTGCCTGAGGATCTCGATCATGCCGCGGTAGTTGTCCTCCATCTCGCCGTAGGTCCAGCGGTCCGTCTCCGGATTGAGGTACACGGAGTGGTTGGTGCCGAACATCACGTGGTAGCCGTCGCGGAGCCCGCGGCGGGTGACCCACGGATGGTTCTCCGGCCACCGGGCCTTGAACTGGCCCAGCACGTCCAACAGGTCCTGCATGGTCTGGATGTCGGCCCGCGGGTCGACGCCCAGCTCGTGCACGGCCGGCGAGATCGACGGCGCGCGGCGGAGCTGCGTGTAGTTGTACACCGACGTGGTCGCGTACTGGTGCCCGTCGGGGGCGGTCATGGCGGCGTCGTACTCCGGGTACTTCTCCCGCCACGTGCTCAGGTTGGGCATCATGTCGAATAGGGTGTCGATCGGGAACAGCGCGCCCTTGGTGCCGAAGTCCATGGCCTCCAGGCGATTGAAGCTGTTCCACAGCATGTCGGGCAGGTCGCCGCTCGCGACCAGCGTCTTGGCCTTCTGCGGGTCACCGGTGACCAGCTCGATCTCGGCGCCGGCGACCTCCGCGAACTTCGCAAGGACCAGGGTCTCCGGCGACCAGTCGGGATTGCGGTCCCAGTAGTTCGCGTAGATCTGCATCGTCGGCGGACCGGTCGCCATGCCCTCCTCTTCGCCGGATCCGAAGGCCGGCGTCACGGCCAGGGCCAGAATCGCCGTGGCGGCGATCAGCGAGGTTGTCTTCATCACGTGCCTCCTTCTGCGCTCGCGCGCAGGTCTGGTACGCCGAGCCTCGGCGTATTCGGGAACGGTGTCAACGGTCAGTCCTTGACGGACCCGACCAGGATCCCCTTCACGAAGTACTTCTGCACGAACGGGTAGGCGACGATGATCGGCCACACCGTGACCACGACCGCCGCGAACTTGAACGACTTGAAGAAGCCGACGGCGACGAACCCCGGCACGCCCTGGTCGTCCCAGAGCTGGGCCATGCCGCCGCCCGAGTACTTGCCGATCTCGCCTTCCAGGACGATGCGCCGGAGGATGAGGGTCAGCGGGTGCTTGTCGCGGTCGTTGAGGTAGATCAGCGGCAGGAAGAAGTTGTTCCAGCTGCCGACGACCGCGAACAGGCCGATGGTGGCCAGGATCGGCTTGATCAGAGGCAGCACGAGCGAGACGTAGACCTGCAGGTGGTTGGCGCCGTCGATCAGCGCCGCCTCCTGCAGCTCGCGGGTGACGACGGTGCGGATATTGGCGCGCATCACCAGGATGTACCAGGCGCTGAGGCTCGGCAGCAGGATGACGATCAGACGCGTGTTCACCAGTCCGAGCTGGTTGACCAGCAGGTACGTGGGGATGAAGTACCCGGGCAGGAACAGGGTCAGCACGACGAACAGGGTCAGCGCCTTGCGGAACGGCAGCGTGCGCTGCTCCAGGACGTAGGCGGCCAGGCTGGTGACCAGCAGGGTGACGGTGGCCGTGCCGACCGCATAGAAGATGCTGTTCAGGTAGCTGGTCAGGATGTTGGTGGCGCCGAACAGGACGTTGTACGCCGTGGTCTGCAGCGGCCCGACCGGCAGCAGCTTGACCTTGTTGAAGGTGATCGCCTCGAAGTCGCTCACCGACACCGAGATGACGAACACGAACGGGTACACCATGGAGATCATCAGCAGGATGATCACCGCGTGGTTGGCCACGTCGAACGCCACCGAGCCCGGCGTCGCCTTGTACTTGATCACCGGGCTCTCGCATTCATGACTGTCGCCCTCACCACAGCCCGTGCTCGTTGACCAGCCGGCTCAGGTAGTTGGCGCTCACCACCAGCAACAGCCCGACGGCGGAGTTGAGCAGGTCCACGGTGGCCGCGAACGAGAAGTCCAGCCCGATGATGCCGCGGCGGTAGATGTAGGTCGCGAACACGTCGGAGGTGCTCATGTTCGCCGGGTTCTGCATCAGGAACGCCTTGTCGAAGCCGACCTCGATGATGTTCTGCATGCCCAGGATCAACAGGATGGTGATCGTCGGCGCGATGCCCGGCAGCGTCACGTGCCAGGCGCGGTGCACGCGGTTGGCGCCGTCCAGGTAGGCGGACTCGTACAGTTCCGGGTTGACCCCGCCCAGGGCGGCCAGGTAGAGGATCGACCCCCAACCGATCCCCTGCCAGATGCCGGAGCCGATGTACAACGGCCGGAACCAGCGCGGGTCGTGCTGAAAGTCGATGGGATCGAGCCTGAAGAGGCCGAGGAAGTTGTTGATGTACCCGTCGTGGGAGAACCAAGAGTACATCAGGCCGACGACCACCACCACGGAGATGAAGTGGGGCAGGTAGGTGATGGTCTGCGCGAACCGCTTGAACGGCGGGCTCCTGATCTCGTTCAGCGACAGCGCCAGCAGGATCGGCATGGGGAAGCCGATCACCATGCCCAGGAAGCCGAGCAGGAAGGTGTTCCTGAGCAGTCGCGGGAAAAAGGCGCCGTTCAGGAAGGAGCCGAACCACTTCAGCCCGACCCAGTCCGAGCCGAAGAAGCCGTCCACGATGCTGTAGCGGGTGAACGGGATGGTCACCGCGCCGATGGCCGGGATGTACTTGAACAGCAGGAAGCCCAGGATCGCCGGCGCGATCATCGCGTAGAGCATCCAGTGCCGGCGCACGCGCGCCCAGAGGTTCTTGGGGTCGGCGACGGCGCGCGCAGGGGCGGTCGCGGGAGTGGCCGGCGCCGAACTCGCCACCTGACCCTGGTCGCTCATGGATTCCCTGCCGTTCGGATGTGCTACTACGCGCGCGCCCGCCGGTCAACCGGCCGGACCGCGCGGCGGAGGGAGTGGCATGGGCCGCCCCCAGACGAAGTCGGCGGCGGCGCGGTTGACACATGGGTGTGTAGATGTAGGATTCGGCATGGGTGAACGAATGTATCGGGCCCAGATACTGCTGCGTCCCGAGCAGCACGGCAGGCTGGTCCTGATCTCTCGGGAAGAGGGTAAGAGCATATCCGAGGTCGCCCGCGCGCTCATCGACGAAGCGCTGGCCGCCCATCGAAGCACGGTCTGGTCGGCGCGGGAGCCGGCTCTGGGTCATCTGCGGGCTCTGAGAGAGTCCATTCGGGACACCGGCGGCAGGATCACCGCCGACCTGATCGCCGAAGCACGTGAGGAACGCGAGCAGGAGCGCCGGTGGCGATGACGGTAGTGGTGGATGCGAACGTGACCCTCGCCCTGGCCCTGCCACTCCCTTACAGCTCTCATGCGGATCGCCGAATCGACGAGTGGCGCGACGAACGGGCGATCGTGGCCGCGCCACGGCTGTGGAACTACGAAGTGACCAGCGGGCTGCGCCGGGCTCTGTGGCGCAAGCTCATCACTCGGTCTCAGATGGAGGAGGCGCTCACGTTGCTGGAGGCCCTGGAAATCGAGATGATCGATCCCTCGCCTGCCCTTGAACCGGGGAGCCCTCCGTTGGGCGGATCGTCTCGGACAAAGCAAGGCATACGATGGCCATTACGTGACGCTCGCCGAAGAACTGAACGCGCAATTCTGGACCGCTGACGAGCGCCTCAGGAACGCGCTCGCTGAACAGGGCGCGGCGTGGGCGCATTGGATCGGCGCAGCCTGACACGGGGGGACCGTCGGTGCGAACCCGTAATCAGGGGGAGACGTGATGAAGGAATACACGGCGGCGACCTACGGCGACCGCATCGCGGACGACTACGACCGGATGGTGACCGGCGCACGGCCCCCGTGGAGACGCTGGAACGACTGGCCGGCGGCGGGCGCGTCCTGGAGCTGGGCATCGGCACCGGCCGGGTGGCGCTGCCCCTGGCCGCGCGCGGTGTCGACGTCCACGGCATCGAAGCCTCCGAGGCGATGGTGGCGAAGCTGCGTGGCAAGCCGGGCGGCGACGCCATCCAGGTGACCGTCGGCGACTTCGCCGACTTCCGCGTCGACGGCACGTTCGAGCTGATTTTCGCGGCGGTCAACACCTTCTTCATGCTCACGACTCAGGAGCAGCAGGTGCAGTGCTTCGCGCGCGTGGCCGACCATCTCGAGCGACTCCGGCGTCTTTGTCATCGAGGCCTTCGTGCCCGATCCGACGCGTTTCACGAACGGCCAGAGCGTGGGCATCTCGCACCTGGAATCCGACGCCGTGCAGCTCGACCTGTCCCGCCACGACGCCGCCGGCCAGCGGGTGACCTCCCAACACCTCGTGATCGACGCAGCCGGGACCCGGCTGTTCCCGGCGCAGCTCCGCTACGCCTGGCCCTCCGAGCTGGACCTGATGGCGCGCCTCGCCGGCCTGCGCCTGCGGGAGCGCTGGAGCGGCTGGTCCGGCTCCCGGTTCAGCTCATCCAGCACCAGCCACGTCTCCCTCTACGGCGTCTGACGAATTGACGCGCGAGCGGCGATTCGTCAGACACCGGAGGCCAAGGTGGGGATGGGCCAAGAGCGGAGCCGCAGGCGACGATCTTGGGGCGGTACGAGCAGGCCCCGGCAGGCCACGACGCCTGACGCTCCGGTTCCACCGGCCGTCTGATTTTCTTATACAGTCACGAAGATGAACCCGCAGCCCGCGTCGACCGCGGCAATCGTCTTTCCGGCGTGGACGAGGTGGAGTTGCGCGAGGTGCCGCTGCCGCCGTTGGGGCCGGAAGACGTCCTGGTCGAGGTCGAGCACACCACGATCAGCGCCGGCACCGAGCTGCACTGCCTGCACGGGACGATACGCCTGGGCGCCGGCACCGTCCGCTTCCCGTTCACGCCCGGCTACCAGGCGGCCGGCCGCGTGCGCGCGGCGGGCGATGCGGTCAGCGGGCTCGCGGTCGGGGACCGGGTGTTCAGTGCCCGCTGCAGGCAGCCGCCGGGTTGGGAAGGCGGATGGTGGGCCGGCCACTGCGCCTGGCACGTCGCCGCGGCGGCGGACGTGATCCCTCTGCCGGCCGCGGTCGACACCCGCAGCGCCTCGGCCCTGCTGCTGGCGCAGGTGGGCTACAACGGCGGTGCCCGGCCGCCGGTGGCCGCCGGTGACGCGGCGCTGGTCATCGGCGACGGGCTGGTGGGGCAGTGGGCGGCGCAGGTGCTGCGCCATCGCGGGGCGCGGGTGCTGCTGGCCGGACACCGGCGCCGACGGCTGGAGATCGCCGCCGAGCACAGCGCCGACGAGGTGGTCGACACCCATGCCGAGAACCTGGACGCGTGGGTCCGGAACCGCGCCCCGGCGGGTCTGCGAATCGCGGCGGAGACTACCGGCAAGACCGATCTTATCCGCGACGCTGCCGCCCTGCTGGTGCGTGACGGCCATCTCGTCGTCCTGGGGTATTATTCTCCGGGTGCCTGCGAGGTGGACATTCACTGGCTACGGGCGGGGGAGACCACCACCCACTTCCCGAACGGCCAGCGGCGTGACCGGATGGAGCGGACGCTCGCCCTGATCGATCAGGGAGTGGTGAAGGTGGACGAGCTGGTCACCCATCGCTTTCCGCCGGCGGATGCCGCCACGGCCTACCGGATGCTGCAAGAGGATCCGGACACGCTGGGCGTGACGATCGATTGGAGCCGATAGAGAGTACGAAGGATGAGCGTGAACCGGGCGGAGCTCGAGCGGTTGAACGCCGTCGCGGCCGACGGAGCGGAGGAGCTGCTGCGCGCCCTGGTCGAGCGCCATGGCCGCGCGGTGAAGCTGGCCTCCTCGCTGGGCGCGGAGGACCAGGTGCTGAGCCACATGCTGCTCGGCATCGACCCGCACGCCTCGATCTTCGTGCTGGACACCGGCCGCCTGCACCAGGAGACCTACGACCTGATGGCGCGCATGATGAGCCGCTACCGCATGCACTACGAGGTGCTGTTCCCCGCCGCAGACGCCGTGCAGGAGATGGTGCGCGACGCCGGCCCCAACCTCTTCTACGAGAGCGTGGAGCATCGCCACCGCTGCTGCGGGGTTCGCAAGGTGGAGCCGCTGGGCCGCGCGCTCGCAGGCGCCGCCGCCTGGATCAGCGGGCTGCGCCGCGCGCAGAGCCCGGACCGCGCCGACACCCCGTTCGTGGAGTGGGACTCCGCGCACGGCGCGATCAAGGCCAATCCGCTGGCCGAATGGACGGACGAACAGGTGTGGGACTACCTGCGCGCCCACGACGTGCCCTGCAACGTCCTGCACGACCGCGGCTTCGTAAGCATCGGCTGCGCGCCCTGCACGCGCGCGGTCGAGCCGGGCGAGGACCCGCGCGCCGGGCGCTGGTGGTGGGAGCAGGAGACGGTCAAGGAGTGCGGGCTGCACGTGGCCCCAAGTGCCGTATGAAGGCCGCTTCGTGACCGCCGCCCCGATGACGGCGCTGCAGCGCCTGGAGGCGCAGAGCGTCTACATCCTGCGCGAGGCGTACCGGGAGTTCCCGCGCCTCTGCATGCTGTGGTCGATCGGCAAGGACTCGACCGTGCTGCTGTGGCTGACCCGCAAGGCGTTCTTCGGCGCGGTCCCGTTCCCGCTGGTGCACATCGACACCTCGTTCAAGATTCCGGAGATGATCGCCTACCGCGACCAGCTCGTGCGCGACTGGCGGCTCGACCTGATCTACGGCGAGAACCGCGCCGCCCTGGACGCGAAGCAGACGTTCCCGGCGGGCGTGCTGTCGCGCATCGCCTGCTGCAAGGCGCTGAAGACCGACGCGCTGGTCAACACGCTGTCCGGCGCCTGGCCGCGCTACCGGTTCGATCACGGGCAGGACCGCTACGTCCGGGACGCCAACACCGAGCCCTACACCGGCGTGATCGTCGGCGCCCGCGCGGACGAGGAGGGCAGCCGCTCCAAGGAGCGCTACTTCTCGCCCCGCGACCAGCACAGCGACTGGGACATCGGCGACCAGCCTCCCGAGCTGTGGAACCAGTTCAAGACCGATTTCGCGCCCGGCACCCACGTGCGCGTCCACCCGCTGCTGGACTGGACGGAGCTCAACATCTGGGAGTACATCGAGGCGGAACGGATCCCGGTGGTGCCGCTGTATTTCGACCAGGGGGACGGCACCCGCTACCGCTCGCTGGGCTGCTACCCGTGCACGACGCCGGTCGAGTCGACCGCCTCCACCGTGGGGGAGATCGTGGAGGAGCTCCGCACCGGCAGGTTCTCGAAGATCGCCGAGCGGGCCGGCCGCGAGCAGGACAAGGAGGGCGACGGCACCCTCGAAACCCTGCGGCGCGAGGGATACATGTGATGGCACGTCCCGCTCCCGAGCCGGCCGCCGCGCTCGCCACCGGCGCCATGGCTGCCCCGCCGGCCGAGCTGGCGGCGATGAACATCGTCATCGTCGGTCACGTCGACCACGGCAAGAGCACGGTGGTCGGCCGCCTGCTGCACGACACCGGCTCGCTCCCGGACGGCAGGATCGAGCAGGTGCGCCGCAACTGCGAGCGCTCCGGCAAGCCATTCGAGTACGCGTTCCTGATCGACGCCCTCCGCGACGAGCAGGCGCAGGGCATCACCATCGACGCCGCGCGGGTCTTCTTCCGCTCGGAGCGCCGCCGCTACATCATCATCGACGCGCCCGGGCACGTGGAGTTCCTGAAGAACATGATCTCCGGCGCCGCCCGCGCCGAGGCGGCGATCCTGGTGATCGACGCCCGTGAAGGCGTGCGCGAGAATTCCCGCCGCCACGGCTTCATGACCGCGATGCTGGGCATCCGCCAGATCCTGGTGGTGGTCAACAAGATGGACCTGGTCGGCTACGACCAGGCGGTCTTCGACGCCATTCACGAGGAGTACGCGGCCTTCCTCGCCGACATCCAGGCCACGCCGCTCGGATTCGTGCCGGTGAGCGGGCGGCACGGCGACAATCTGGTGACGGCCTCGCCTCGCACTCCCTGGTACGAGGGGCCGCCGTTGCTCGCGCGGATCGACGCCCTGGAGTCGGCCGGCGCGGAGACCGAGCAGGCGCTGCGTCTGCCGGTGCAGGACGTCTACAAGTTTCCTGTGCGGGGGGATGACGCGCGCATCATCGCCGGCACCATCACCAGCGGGACCGTGGCCGTCGGCGACGCGGTGGAGTTCCTGCCGTCGCGCAAGCGGTCGCATGTGCGCAGCATCGAAGGATTCAACATCGCCCAGACGCGGGAGGCGGCGGCCGGCTCCGCCACCGGCATCACCCTGACCGAGGAGCTGTACGTGCGGCCGGGCGAGGTGATGTACCGGGAAGGCGAGGCGCCGCCGCGGGTGGGCACCACGTTCCGCGCCAACCTGTTCTGGCTGGACCGAAACCCGCTGGTCCGTGGCCGGCGCTACCTTCTGAAGCTGGCCAGCACGCGCGTGACCGTGCACGTGAAGGAGATCGTGCAGGTCCTCGACGCCGACACCCTGGAGCGCAGCGGCGCCAAGCAGCACGTCGGCCGGCACGAGGTGGCCGAGTGCGTGCTGGAGACCCACAAGCCGATCGCCTTCGACCTCGGCATCGACGCCGACCTGGTCGCCACCGGCCGCTTCGTGCTGGTCGACCAGTACGAGATCGCCGGCGGCGGCATCATCACCGAGTACCTGTCCGATCTGAGCGAGTCGCTGCGCGAGCACGTCCGGCGCCGCGACTACGCCTGGGTGAATGGCGCCGTCTCGGGCGGCGAGCGCGCCGACCGCTACGGCCAGGAGCCGCGGCTGGTGGTGCTCACCGGATCCCTGCATCCGCTGCTGGTCCGGGTTGCCCGCGACGTGGAACGCGAGCTCTTTCACGGCGGCAGCAACGTTTACTACTTCGGGCTCTCCAACCTCGCCGGCGGGCTGGACGCCGACGTCGAGCGGGAGCAGCAGTCCTCCAGCGGTGAGACGCGCGACGAGAACATCCGCCATCTCGGCGAGATCGCCCACTTCCTGACCGACTCCGGGCAGATCGTGATCACGACGGTCGCCGACCTGGACGTCTACGAGGCGGAGACGCTACGCATCCTCAATCAGCCCAACGACATCCTGATCGTTCGCATGGGCGAGGACCTGCACGGCGTGCAGGCCGACCTGGTCCTGCCGCCGGAGCTGTCGCCGGAGGACGCGGCGGCGGCGGTGTGTCGTAAGCTGCGCGCGGAAGACCTTGTCGAAGGCGAGGGGGCAGGCGCATGAGATTGAAGGTGGGCATGATCGGTTGCGGGCGGATCGCCAGCACCATCGACGACGAACGGACGCCGGAGTGGCGCGGCGGGAGCGTGCGCCCGCTCGCCCATGCCGGCGGCTACGCGGAAACCAAGGACGTGACCGACCTGGTCGCGGCCTGTGACGTCGACGAGGCGAAGTTGCAGGAGTTCCAGCGCCGCTGGAGCGTGCCGCGCGGCTATCGGGACTTCCGGGAGCTGATCGACAACGAGAAGCCGGACATTCTGAGCATCTGCACGCGGCCCGAGCAGCATCTGGAGGCGATGGTCTACGGCGCCGAGCACGGCGTGAAGGGCATGTTCGCGGAGAAGCCGCTGTGCTGCACCCTGCGCGAGGCCGACGCCATCCGGGAAGCGTTCGAGCGCTCCGGGACGATGCTGGAGTTCGGCCCGCCGCGGCGCAACTGGGCGGCATACCAGCAGGCGCGGGCCATCGCGGCAAGCGGTGACCTGGGGCGGCTGCAGCTCGTGGTGGGCTTCTGGGGCAACAGCGTGGGCGGCCACGGGCTGGACACGGTGCTGTACCTGGCGGGCGATCCGGAGGAGGTCACCTCGATCCGCGGTACGCTGGACACGCTCAACCCGGCGCCCGGGGATACGTCGAGCATGCACTTCGTCAAGGACACGCAGATCCGCAGCGCGCTGATCGAGTTCGCCGACGGCCCGGACATCGCCGTGGCCGGCACCGGCAACCTGGAGTTCGAGCTGGTCTGCGAGGACGGCTTGATCCGTGTGCACAACGACGGCGAGGAGCTTGCGGTGCGCAGCAAGGAGGCGCGCTCGGGCTTCGACCCGGTCCCCGTGGAGCCGCTCGAGCACTGGAGCGGCACGGTGCGGAAGATCCGCGACCTGGTGCAGGCGATCCGCACGGGTGAGCCGACCGTGAGCAACCTGCGGATCGCCATGCTCTCCACCGAGATCGGCTTCGGCCTCTACGAGTCTCACCTGCGCGGCGGCACCGCCGTGCGCCCCCCGATCCCCAACCGCGACCGCATCGTGTCGAGCTGGTAGGAGATAGCGATCTATGAAGGCTGAGGAATTCGAGCATCGTTTCGATGTCGGCGAGGACATCACCCAGTACCTGGAATTGTCTGGAGCCAGGAGGCCGGGGCAGAGCGTGAAGCGCGTCAACGTGGACTTCCCGGTTTGGATGATTGCGTCGTTGGACAAGGAAGCCCGGCGACTCGGCGTGCCACGACAGTCGATCATCAAGGTGTGGGTCGCTGAGCGGCTGGAACGGGCCGGCTATCCGTCCACGTAGAGGGCGTAGAGCCGGGACCCACCGGAGAGGCGCACGCGGATGCGAAAGGCACCGGCAGGCAGCGCCGTCCGGTCGCGCCAGTTGAGGCGTTGGTCCAGGCCCGACGCGGTCAGCGCGCGGCTGGCGTCGAGCTCGTAGCCCGGTAGCTCCGCCAGTCCGTCCCGGTCGGTGAGCGCGGCTTCCAGCCGTCCGCCCGGCGGAATCTCCACGTTCGCGAAGAGCCGCGTCGCCGATCCTGCCTGGATCGTGTCCGTGACCGCCTGGCCGTAGGCGGCGCCGTCCACCGGCGCCAGGCTGCCGAACCGCTCGCGCGGCAGGGTGGCCATGCCGATGTTGCTCATCGATCCCATCAGGTTGCCGTTCGGGGTGCAGGCCGTGTAGTAGAGGACGGTCCGATCGCCTATGTTGAGCAGCGGCCCTTGCTCCAGCAGCATCCGGTCGCGAGTCGTGTTGTCCCGCCAGTCGCGATCCCACGACAGCTCCTGGTCGCGGCCGACGAAGGTGAAGCCGGGCGCCGGCTCGCGGAAGTGCACGCCGTCGTTGCTGAGAATGAACCCCAGGTCGACGGCGACCTCCTCGCCTCGATAGTCCGGCCGCTCGGGCGTGCCGGCGATCGGGTGGTGCCACTGCCCGCAGACGCCCAGGCAGACGTTGGGGTAGGGCGTCACGTAGGCGCCCATGTGCACCTCCTCGCGGTCCCAGCCGGTCAGGTAGGGCGAGGAGGACTGCATCGGCTTGAAGAAGGCGTGGCAGGTCTCGAGCGGCCAGCGGTCCACGTCCGGCGATCGCCAGACCACCATGGTGCGCGGGCCGCAGTACGGCCGGGCGGGGTGGCGCTGCAGGGGCAGGTACAGCAGGGGTGACGCCTGGTGACCGGCGATGTGGTAGCGATCCCGGTACCGGTACAGGCAGAACACCTCGTGATGCTGGCCGACCACGCCGGGTTCCTCCTGCAACGTCGTCCAGCGGTAGCCGTCCGGACTCGCGGCGAAGCGGGTGATCGACGGCATCTCCAGCGGCGGCGGCTTCCTCAGGTGGCGCCAGGCGGTGAACTCGATCACCATCAGGTAGCGCCGTTCCGGCGGCGCGTCGGGTTGGAACAGCACGTCCATCGACCCGGTGCCGGGCTCGATGTCGCAGATGTTGTTGCGGGTGTCGCCGCGGTACTCGACGATCCCCAGGTCGGGCTTGCGCCAGTGGTAGCCGTCGTCGCTCTCGGCGCAGCAGATGCGGCCGGTGTCGTAGGAGTGGACGATGTCGCCGGTGGTGCCGATTTCGGAGATGCCACTGTGGCCGCCGCGTGAGGATTCGTAGCGCTCGCGTTCGCCGGCCGCGGTTTCTCCGGCGCCGTCGTCGCGGCCGATGTACCACATACGGAACCGTTCGCCGTCGTGCATGACCGGACTGTTCTGCGCGCGCCGTTCGTCGACCGCGCCGGCCCGGCCGCGCGCGACGACCGGGTTGCCGGCGTACTTCTCGGGCCGATGCATCTCCAGCCGGAGGCGATAGCGCCACGGGATGCTTCGGTCGTCGAAGGCGAACAGCACGGCCCTTTCTCCTGGCTCGACCCGTGTGACTTCGCTCATCCGTGTCCTCGGTCGCGGAAGCGCAGCGAGTACAGGTCGGCATCGCGCATGGTGATGCGCAGCCTTACCGGCGTGCCGGACAGCCGGCCCAGGTCGGCGGCCTTCTGCCAGCGCACCTCGTGCTCGATGTCGTCGCCGAACACCTCGACGCAGTCATCCTCCGCGAAGCCGTCGATCGGGCGGCCTTCGCGGTCCCGCACCTCCACCCGCACCCACCCGAGCGCCGAGGTGGAGACGTTCAGCAGCAGCCGGTCGCCGTCGAAGATCAACGGCCTGGTCAGCACCTCGCCGCCCGCGGCGCCAGCGCGCAGGGAGGCGAAGCCGTCCACCCGCAGCGTGTATCTCCGCAGCCGTGAGGGGTGGTCCCAGCCGCCCTCGTCGACGAACAGCGACAGCTCGGTGGTGCCGCTCTTGACCGATGTCTCGAGCATTCCCAGCGCGGTGCCGTTGGCGCCGTAGTGCCAGCGGCCCTTCGTCACCGGTCCGGGGCGGATGAACGCCTCGCCCCACAGGTCGAAGGTGCTGCCGTCGCGGCTCGTCATCAGCGCCGTGTCGGTGTAGCTGGTGCCGAACCGCTCCTGCGACCGGGAGATGCGCTCGTTGAGCTCGGTCACGTGGCCGTGGCCGGTGACGTAGCGCATGGGCAGGCCGAGGAACAGGTGCGGTGCGCGGTAGTAGGGGTTGATCTGGTTGGTGTAGATCTCGGCGAACCGCTCCGGTTCGTACGACAGCCATTGCGGCTCGGTCCAGGCCAGGAAGTCGGGCGAGGTGCAGGTGCGCACGTCGCGCACGGCGACCTCGCGGGCGGCCGCGCCGCGGCTGCCGTGGAAGTCACGCACGTAGGCCCGATACTCGCCGCGGGTGGCGTCCCAGAAGGCGATGTTCTGGGAGTCGAAGTAGCCGGTGGTGATCAGCGGCCGGTCGCCGATCTGTGACCAGCGGATGCCGTCCGCGGAGGCGAAGCCGTAGAGCGCCCGCGGCGGCGGGTCGTACTTGAGCGCCAGCGCCTTGAAGCGCTGCTCGGGCGCGCAGGCGGGGTTGGTGTCCAGGAACGGCGTGAAGGTGAGGGGAGGCTGTCCGGTCAGGATCGCGTTGTTTGGCCCACCGCCCGGCAGGTCGACCAGCCCCAGGTCCGGGCGGATCCAGGCCAGGCCATCGTCGCTCCGTGCGTAGCAGGTGTAGTTGTGCGGGATGCGGTAGCCGCCGGAGTGCAGATCAAGTTGGGACCCGCAGTAGTACATCCGGCAGACCTCGCCGTCGCGGATGATGGTCGTGAGCCCCGAGCGGTTTCCCTCCCAGGGCCGGTCATGGACGAACACCAGCTCGCGCTCGACCGGCGTGCCGAGCTCCAGCCGCACCGCGCCGCGGGTCTCCTCGATCAGGAACCGGTCGAACAGCGGCTCCAGCCGCGAACCGATCACGATCGCGCCGTCGCTGCGCGGTCGGCTGCTCATGCCTCAGAATAGCGCCTCAAGCGGGCATGTGGGGCCGGTCGCCGACGGCGGCCTGCAGCTCGTGCAGCAGACCTGTCAGCTCCGCGGTGAGCGCGGCGTAGCGCGGGTCGCCGTACACGGAGCGCATCTCGCACGGGTCACGCCGCAGGTCGAACAGCTCCCACTCCGGCTCCTCGCGGCGGCCGGTGTTGCCGGGTATGGCGAGCGGATCGGCGTAGTAGTAGATCAGCTTGTGGGCGTGCGTGCGCACCCCGTAGTGCGCGCACACGTTGTGATCGGTGCCGTGCATCCAGTAGCGGTAGTACATGGCGGTGCGCCAGTCGGCAGGAGTGGTGCCCGCAAGCAGAGGGCGCAAGGACCGTCCCTGCATGTCGTCCGGGATCGCCACCCCGGAGTAGTGCAGGAAGGTTTCCGCGAAATCGACGTTGAGGACCATGTCGCCGTTGACGGTGCCGGGCCGCACTTCTCGCGGATAGCGCACGACGAACGGCATGCGCAGCGACTCCTCGTACATGAACCGCTTGTCGTACCAGCCGTGGTCGCCGAGAAAGAAGCCCTGGTCGGAGGTGTATACGACGAGGGTGTCGTCCGCGATCCCGTCGGCGTCGAGGTAGTCGAGCAGCCGCCCGACGCCCTCGTCGATACAGTCCACGCAGCGCAGGTAGTCCTTGATGTAGCGCTGGTAGAGCCAGCGCTTGCGCTCGCCGGGCGCTGCAAAGTCGACCGGAGCGCCGCCCACGGGCGTGAGCGGCGTCGCGCCGGCGCCGAGGCGGCGGCGGGGATGATCGGGATCGGGTGGCGCGACCTTCACGTCGGAGGCCGCGAAGTCGCGTTCGATCCGCATCTCTGCGGCAGCGGCGGCGCGGGCCCGGTGCGCATAGTCGTCGTCGAAGGTATCCGGATAGGGGATCTCCTGGTCCGCGTAGCGCTCCGCGTGCCGGGGATGCGGCTCCCACGGCCGGTGCGGGGCCTTGTGGTGGCACATCAGCAGGAACGGGCGCGACCGGTCGCGCTGCCGGAGCCAGCGCAGCGAGTGGTCGGTCACGATGTCGGTGGCGTAGCCGGGGACCACCCTGGATCGGGTCATCTCCACCATCTCAGGGTCGTGGTAGCGGCCCTGGCCGGGGAACACGGTCCAGTAGTCGAAACCGGTGGGCCAGTGCGCCGGTCGCTGCCCCAGGTGCCACTTGCCGACGTGCGCGGTCTGGTAGCCGGCGGCCTGCAGCAGCTTCGGAAAGGTCTGCAGGCGGTTGTCCATCATGGTGGCCAGCGTGGTGACGCCGTTCACGTGGTTGTAGGTGCCGGTCAGGATCGTGGCCCGGCTCGGCGTGCAGATCGAGTTGGTGCAGAAGCAGTTGTCGAACCGCATGCCGCCGGCGGCGATCCGGTCGAGGTTGGGCGTGCGGTTGATGCGGCTGCCGTAGCAGCTCATGGCATGCGACGCGTGGTCGTCGCTCATGATGAACAGAATGTTGGGCGCGCGGCTCATTGCGCCCTCTCGCTGGTCCAGACCTTCCGCCACGCCTCGAACTCGGACGGCCTGACCCGGTAGCGGGCGAAATTGCCCTCGTGCAGACTCAGCAATTCTCTCTCGGCTACTTCCTGAAACCGCTCGCGTTGCGGCAGCTCGATGTGCTCGTGGGTCCACGAGGCGACGTGGGCGGTGGCTCGCTTCTTGTTCATTCGCTTGCGAATGACCAAGCCGATCACCTCGCGCAGCGCCGAGCGGTGCTGCAGCCGAAACGGATCCGGCTCGCCCAGCGACTGCCTTACCGCGGCATAGCGGGCGGCGGATCGGCCATACGCCCACAGGAACACGTCGCGCAGCAATTCGATGCGATTCATCTCGTAAACGCCGAGTATCGCTTCGGAATACAGGGCCCGCGGTACGTCCTCGAACGACAACGGCACCAGATTCGCCTTGATCAGTGGCATGTTGGCAGCGAGCCGGGACACCCGCTTGTTGACATCATCGAACGGCTGCAGATACGGAAGTTGCACCATCACAAAGAATGCCTGCTCGAACGGATCGCTGATCGCGGCGGCGGTGGATAGGATCTGATCGAAGCACTCTTCGATCATGGCTGGCGTCTCCAGCGGATGGAAGACCGAGCCGTCGATACGGACGGCGATGTGCCGGAGCCGCCCCGCCGCACCTGAATCAAGCAGGTTGTCCGCCAGCAGTGCGTGGAGACTGAGGATGGTGTGGCGATCGAAGCCGATCGTCCCTGCCTCGTCTACCAGAAACTCGATCGCTTCCTTGTGGTTGAGGATCATCTGCGCTTCGAGTCGTTGCTTGCCCTCGGCTTCCTCGCCCAATTCGATCAGGCGAGTGGTGTCGAGCAACGAATAGGTGTTGCCCTCGAGGCGGCTCGAGTTCCAGGACAAATCGATCAGCAGCCTGTTCAGAATCTGTCTGGCATAGGTGCCGGCAGGTTGGTCGGCGACCGCCGGCCGGCCTACTTCCTGGAGGTGTTCTCGTTCCGCCTGCGAAAGATAGAAGGTCTTGTTGGGCCGGTACGATTCAAGGAGCGTTCGGTCAAATCCGACGGGCGTGCGCGCCGCCAGTGGCTGCCGGACATGCTCGCGGATCTCGGCGCTGGCCTTCGACAATGGCGGCAGGACTTCAAGGCGAAAACTGGCGGTGGGTGACCCCGCGACCGCTTGAAATGCCAGCGAGACCGGTCGCGCCAAGCGGTAGCGAACCCGGCGGCCCGTGCCGTCCATGATCAGGCGCTTGCTGTCGACCAGGGACTTCAGGCGGTATTGCAGGGTCCGCCGCGGCGGCGCAGTGGTCAGGGCGGTCTCGATCTGCGATGCGGTCATGCCCTCCGGGTGTTCTCGCAAGACCTCTTCGATGGCCCGGAAATGCTCTTCCGGCACGTGCCGTGCCATGCGGTCCCCTCTATAGTTGCGCGAAATAGTTGCGCGAAAGTCTCTACGAGCAACTATAGGGGCTGAATGCGCAACTTTCAAGTCTGCGCGCAACCATTCCTGCGCATAGATTCTCATCCGCCAGTCATGGACAGCGACGGCCGGTCGGAACCGAGTCCACGCCAGTTGCGGCAGGGTCGGTCTGTCCCCTGCGACGCCGTATACTCTCCCTCCATGAAACCCACGTTCACCATTGGCGTCTTCGCCATCATCCATGACGACGATGGCCGGGTGTTGCTGTGTCACCGCCGCGACCATGATCTCTGGAACCTGCCCGGCGGGGTGCTGGAGCACGGCGAGGCGCCGTGGGACGGGGCGATCCGCGAGGTCAGGGAAGAGACCGGACTCGAGGTCGAGGTCTCCCGGCTGGCCGGGGTCTACAGCAAGCCCGACGCCAACGACCTGGTGTTCTCGTTCCTCTGCCGGCGGACAGGCGGCGAGATCGCGCTGAGTGACGAGGCGGACCGCATCGAGTTCTTCCGGGCCGATGAGCTGCCTCCGAACACGATCCCGAAGCAGGTCGAACGGATTGCCGACTTCTTCCGAGACACCGGCGCCGTCGTCTGTCGCGTCCAGAGAGGCGCGTCGTCGATCCAGCTCAGCAAGGCCGGGAAGCTGTAGCGCGGCGGCCCGCTTCGCCTCCGACGGCTCAGGCTTCGGCGACGGTGTAAGGTAACCCCGGTGACCAGACGCAGGCTGCCCATCGGCATCCAGACGTTCCGCAAGCTACGTGAGCAGGACTGCTACTACGTGGACAAGACGCCGTACATCGAACGGCTCCTCCACGAGGGAACGCATTACTTCCTGTCGCGGCCACGGCGGTTCGGCAAGAGCCTGTTCCTGGACACCCTGAAGGAGCTGTTCGAGGGCAGCCAGGAGCTGTTCACGGGGCTCTACATCCACGGCCGCCACAAGTGGTCGGAGCGCCATCCGGTGGTGCGACTGAGCTTCGGCGGCGGCAGCTTCACGGAGCCCGCGCATCTGCAGGCGAGCGTGATGGCGCAGTTGGAGGGCGCGGCGGAACAGGCGGGCGTGGCCGCCCGTTACGCCACCGCGCCGGAGCGGTTCGCACATCTACTCAGAACGATGCATGCGCATGCCGGGCAGCGGGTGGCCGTGCTGGTCGACGAGTACGACAAGCCGATCCTGGACGCGCTGGTGGATGCGCCGGACGTGGCGCGCGCCAACCGCGACTACCTGCGCGGGCTGTACGGGGTGATCAAGGACTCGGACGCGCACGTGCGGTTCACCTTCCTGACGGGCATCAGCAAGTTCTCGAAGGTGAACCTGTTCTCGCAACTGAACAACCTTACCGATCTGACGCTGGATCCGGTCTACTCCTCGATCTGCGGCTACACGGAGGGCGACCTGGACACGGTGTTCGGCCCGGAGCTGGCCGGCCTGGACCGGGAGCGGGTGCGCGAGTGGTACAACGGCTATAGCTGGCTGGGCGCAGAGAAGGTGTACAACCCGTACGACGTGCTGCTGCTGTTCCGCCGCCGGCGGTTCGCCGCGCACTGGTTCGAGACCGGGACGCCGGCGTTCCTAGTGGACACGCTGTTCGAGCGGCGGGTGGCGTCGGTGTCGCTGGACCAGACGGTGAGCACGGAGGAGCTGTTGTCGACGTTCGACGTGGGCAAGATCGGCACGGAGGCGCTGCTGTTCCAGACCGGCTACCTGACGATCACCGGGGAAGAGGATCTGGGCGGCAAGGCGCTGTATCGACTGGGCTATCCGAACCGGGAGGTGCGCCAGAGCCTGAACGAGCATCTGCTGCGCCATCTGGTGCAGGACGTGGAGCAGCAGACGGCGAACAGCATGCGGCTGCAACGCCTGCTTGCGGCGCACGACAGCGCAGGGCTGAAGGAGCTGTTCCACGCGTTCTTCGCGAGCATTCCCTACGAGTGGCACACCAGCAACGATATCGCGAACTACGAGGGATACTACGCGAGCGTGTTCTATTCGTATTTCGCGGCGCTGGGGTACGAGATCGTCGTGGAGGAGTCGAGCAGCCACGGCCGCCTGGACATGGCGGTGCGGGCGGGCGGGCACGTGTACCTGTTCGAGTTCAAGGTAGTGGAAATCGCGCCGCCGGGGTCGGCGCTGGAGCAGTTGCGGGAACGGGATTACGCGGCGAAGTACCGGGGGCGCGGCGAGCCGATCCACCTCATCGGCGTGGAGTTCAGTCGTCAGACGCGCAACGTGACGGCGTTCGAGGTGGCCGGCGGCTAACCCGCTTCGTCGCGCTGAGTAACGAGGCGGACCGGATCGAGTGCGGTCATGCCGATGTCCGCTGTTCCGTCCAAGCCTTCAGAGGGACGTCGTCCCAGTCGGCACCTGCCGGGGTCCAATAAACGGACGCGGGGTGGAACTCGGGATCGTCGCCCAGGGGATCGCTGCCGGTTGCCAACTCGCCGAGGAGCTGGCGGCGGATCGGCGAGCTGCGGGCGACCAGTTCCGGGTCCTGGCGCACGTAGTCGGTCGGGCGGAGCCACCGGTAGTGGTAGCCGACGTGCATGATCTTGCGCGTCTTGTCGGACAGGTTCGGGCCCACGGTGTGCCAGGTGGCGGTGCGCCACAGCACGGCGGCGCCCGGCGGCAGCCGGAGCTCCACGGCCTCGTCAGGATCCACCTCGTGATTCAGGTCGCGCAACTCCTGTGGCCTGCGCCTGTGGCTGCCGGGCAGCAGCCACAGGTTGCCGGCGTTGGACTCGGTGAGGTCGGAGAGCACGTAGAACACCTTGACCTCCATGAACGGCAGCCGCCCGTCGAGCGACGGCGCTTCGAACAGGTGGTCGCCTGCCAGGTCGGGGTGCCAGACCACGTTCCGGTAGCCGGCCTCGTGGTCGGCGCCCGCGCCGCTTCCCAGCGCGCCCGCCTGCAGGTCCCGCGGATACGGCGGGCGGTAGTCCAGGTGGGAGGTGCGGATCTGGATGTTCCAGCCGATGGCGTCGACGACCAGCGGCAGCATCCCGGGGTGGTCGATCAGGTCCAGGAACGCGTCGTGATGGGCGAGCGCGTTGCGGACGGCGAACGGATCGCCGGGCCCCAGGCCCTTGGCGCGCCGTACCTTCGCGGCGACCTCGTCCACCGCGGCCAGGAGCCGCTCCAGCTCGTCCGGGTCGAGGAAGTCCTCGAGCACGATGAACCCCTTCTCGTCGAAGTCACTCTCCTGTTGTGGGGTCATCGCCACGATGTCCGTCCTTCCGTTCGACGAATCGGGAACGGGTGACGCGTCATCGCCGCCCCAAGACCGTCGCCTTCGGCTCCGTTCTTGGCCCATCCCCACCGATTCCGCTACGGAGTCTGTCGGATTGCCGCTGGCGCGGCGATCCCGACAGACTCCGAGCGGGACACAACGCTGCTGTCATTGGGTGCGGTCAGTAGGTCATGCGGCCCTGCAGGTACTCCTCGACGATCGGCCACCCGTCGGCGACGGCGATGACCTCGTCGCCGCCGTTCGCCTTCCAGCGGGCGACGTACTCGTCCCAGTCGCCCTCCAGGTCCGACTGGCCGGTGATCGCCTTGAGGTAGAACTCGTTGAACATCGTGTTCAGCGTCTCACCGTAGCGCTGGCTGATCGTCGGCATGTCGGTCTCGCGGAAGTGGTCCCAGCGGTAGGTGCGCATCTGCAGATCCGGCCCGCGGCCGTCCACCACGTAGTGGCTGTAGAACATGGCCGTCTCGCGCCGGAGGCTGATCTGCGAGTTGCTCCACGGGGCGATGCCGGGATACATCGCGAACTCTCCGTCCTCGGGCCAGTCGCCTTCGGGAACGTCCTCCTTGGGCGTGCGGGTCACGCCCGACTTGAACGGCTCTCCCTGCCACGTGAAGTGCACGTCCGGGATCCCGTACTGGCCCAGGAAGCGCCCCTCGGGATCGAGCTTGTAGTAGTCCAGGATCTGCAGGATCACGGCCAGCTTCTCGTCGCTCACCGAGCTGTTGATGAACAGGCCGCCGCCGAAACCGATGCCGTCGTGGCTGGTCAGGTAGTTGCCCCCTCCCTGGATGCCGGCCGGCCCGATCGGCGGCGGCACCACGACCACCTCCGGCCCGGTGCCGAAGTCTTCCTCGCGCACGAACGCGGTGGGCGGGCGGTTCTTGATGCTGGGGTTGCCGGCGTACCCGGCGGAGGTCCCGAACGTCAGCCCGACCTGGCCGGCGTGAATCTTCTCCCACGCCTTGGCCATCGACAGGGTGGGGAATTCGGTGTCGATCAGGCCCATCTCGTACCACTTCGCCCCGTTGCGCAGGAAGTCCCGATAGCGTTCCGAGATCGGCTGCAGGTGCGTCTGGCCGTCCTCGAAGTAGTTGGTCACGCCGCTGGCGCCGACCCCGAAGTTGTGGTGCAGCCCGAACGCACCCAGCACCGGCGCCCACATCCAGGCCATGCGGTCGTGGCCGCTCATGGGAATGGTGTCGGCGCTGCCGTTGCCGTCGGCGTCACCGTCGCGAAATGCGACCAGCAGGTCCTCGAACCAGCTCAGCGGCAGGTCGATGTCGTACGAGTACACGGCGCCCCAGGTGTCGAAGGGCACCTTGCCTTCGTGGTAGCCGGGCAGGCCCATGCCCAGGCTCTCCGCCTGGTCGGCGCGGAAGGACGTCCAGATCAGGATGCCGTTGGCGTTCTCCAGGAAGCCGTTGATGCGCAGCATCTCGTCCGGGTTGTCCGGGCTGCGGCTCAGCAGCCAGCCGAGCGGGCGCTCGTCCATCAGCGCCGTGTAGCGCGGCATGTTCTCGCGGATCAACGCGATCGGGATCGTGCGGATGTAGCCGTCGGCCATCAGATCGTCGAGCTGGCCGATCGGGAATGCGTCGGGCAGCTCGCCCGTGGCGAGCAGGATGTCCTCCTTCTCCTTCTCGTGGAACGGCCAGACGCCGTTGCTTTCGATGATCACCCCGAACTTCTCCTCCAGGTGCTGCTCACCCGCGGAGTCAGGGAACCGGGACATCCAGGTGATGGTCATCACCTCATCGGCCATCCCTTCCTCCTGCCCGGCGGCGGTCACCAGGGCAGCGGGGACGAGCGCGACGATCAGCGCACATAGCATCGTCGTGATCTTCTTCATCGGCGTTCTCCTCTTGCGGAACGCCGTGCGGGCGACGACTCGGACGATCGTGCTCGCACGACCTCCTCTCGGGTTGGTGGGTCGAGTCTAACCCTTCAGCGAGCCGACGAGAATGCCCCGGATGAAGTAGCGCTGCACGAACGGGTAGACCAGGACGATGGGGCCGATGGTGAGCAGCGTGACGGCGCTCTTCACCGACACCATCGGCAGCTCCTCCACGTCCTCCTCGATCTGGATGAACCCCTCCAGCATGCGCCGGAACCGCTCCTCGGCGTCGAACACGATCTTGCGCAGGAGCAGTTGCAGCACCCGCAGCTCGTTGTCGGTCGTGTAGATGAGCGCGTCGAGCCATGCGTTCCAGTGGCTGACCGCGCCCCACAGCGCGACCGTGGCGACCACGGGCTTGGCGACCGGCAGGATGATGTGGACGAGGATCTGCAGGTAGTTGGCGCCGTCGATGAACGCCGAGTCCTCCAGCGCCCGGTCGAGCGCCATCAGGAAGTTGCGCATGATGATGATGTAGAAGCCGCTGGTGGTCAGCGGCAGGATCAGCGCCCAGCGCGAGTCGATCAGGCCCAGGGAGCGGATCAGCAGGAAGTTCGGGATCAGGCCCCCGGAGAAGAACATCGTGATCAGGATGTAGATGGTCACGAAGGTGCGGCCGGGAAGGTCGCGCTTGGACAGGGGGTAGGCGGCGCACAGGGTGAAGGCGACGATCAGAACCGTGCCGATGGTGGTGCGGTGGATGGAGTTGAGGTACGCGCGCCCCACGTCGTCGCGGGTGAAGACGAACCGGTAGGCGCTGGTGTTCCACTCGTCGATCCAGATCGTGAAGCCGAGCGAGCTGACCGCGGTGTTGCCGGAGAACGACAGCAGGATGGTGTTCCAGAACGGATAGACGATGCTCAGCGCGAACACCACCAGCAGCAGGTGGTTGGCGACCTCGAAGGCGGTGCCGTGCGGGGTTCGCGACCGGAGCGGCGTCATCGCCTTACCACAACCCGTACTCGCTGTGCCGGCGGATGATCAGGTTGGCGCCGACGATCAGGACCACGCCGACGCCGTTCTTGAACAGGCCGACGGCGGTTGCGAAGTCGTACTTCCGGTCCTCGAAGCCCTTGCGGTAGACGTAGGTGTCGATGATGTCGGCCACCTCGTAGACCAGCGGGTTGTACAGGTTGAAGATCTGGTCGAAGCCGGCGTTCAGGAGCTGGCCGAGCTGCAGGATGAAGAGTATGACCATCACGTACAGCAGCGACGGCACGGTGATGTGCCACGCCGCCTGCAGGCGGCTGGCTCCGTCGATGGCCGCCGACTCGTACAGCTCGGGGTCGATCGACGACATCGCCGCCAGGTAGATGATCGAGCCCCACCCCACGCCCTGCCAGATGCCGGTGGAGATCAGCATGGGCAGGAACAGCGTGGGATCCGTGAAGACGTTGGGGACCGGCTCGACGTCGAGCAGCCGGTACAGGTAGGCGGGGAGGCCGCGCTGCGGCGAGAACACCTCGATGACGATCGACGCCAGCACCACCCACGACATGAAGTGCGGCAGGTAGGAGATGGTCTGCACCGACTTCTTGAACGTGGCGCTGCGGACCTCGTTCAGCAGGATCGCCAGGATGATCGGCGCGGGGAAGCCGAAGCCCAGGCGCAGCAGGCTGATGACGATCGTGTTGCGCAGGATGCGTCCGAAGTAATAGTCCTGGACGAGGATCCTGAAGTGCCAGAAGTCGTTCCAGGGACTCCCCAGGATCCCCTTGGAGAAGCGGTAGTCCTTGAAGGCGATGGTGACCCCGTAGATCGGGATGTAGTCGAAGATGAACAGGCTGGCCAGCGGGAAGAGGAGCAGCAGGTACAGCAGCCGGTAGCGCTTGGCCCTGCGCCAGCGCTGCTGGCTGACGGTGAGCGACTGGCCGGGAACCGGGCGGACGTCGGGCAGGCGCATCAGCCCGGTTCCGGCTCCGGATCGACCTGCCGGACTGCCGGCACGATCACCCTTCCAGCGAGGTTCGGTTCGCTCAGTCGCACTGCTCGGAGCCGGCCAGCGTCGCGCCCGATTGCTGGATCAGCTTGGCGACCAGCCCGGTCCACCCCGTCTGGTGGCCGGCGCCCAGGCCGGATCCGTCGTCGCCGTGAAAATACTCCGGGAACAGCAGCAGGTCGCGCCAGTGCGGATCGCGGTGGAACGGACTCCGGCCGCCGTGGAGCGGGCGCCTGCCCTCGCCGTCGGCCAGGAACAGGCGGATCAGGCGGCATGACAGGTCGGTGGCGACCTCCTCCAGGTTCATCCAGCGGCCCGAGCCGGTGGGGCACTCCACCTTCAGGTCGTCCCCGTAGTAGTGGTGGAACTTCTGCAGGGACTCGATGATCAGGTAGTTGATCGGGAACCAGATCGGGCCGCGCCAGTTGGAGTTGCCCCCGAACAGGCCGCTGGTGGACTCTGCCGGCTGATACTCCACGGTGTGCGCCTGGCCGTCCAGGTGGAAGGTGTACGGCTGCGCCCGATGGAACTTCGAGACCGAGCGGATGCCGTACTCGGAGAGGAACTCCTGCTCGTTGAGCATGACCTTGAGCACCCGCAGCAGCCGCTCGCGGGTCAGGATCGACAGGAGCCGCCGCCGGCCCACGCCGGGGACGTCCACGCTGGCCATGTTGCCGGCCAGGTGCGGGCGGTTGTGCACGAACCAGTGCAGGCGGCGGTCGAAGACCTCCAGGTCGTCGATCATGTCGGGCTCGATCGTCTCGACCGCGAACAGCGGCAGCAGGCCCACCAGCGAGCGCACCTTGAGGGTCTGGGTACGGCCGTCGGGCAGGTGCAGGGTGTCGTAGAAGAACCCGTCGGCGTGGTCCCACAGGCTGTGACCGTGATGGCCGCCCTCGGTCATGGCATGGGAGATGCGCAGGAAGTGCTCGAACAGCTTGGTCGCGGTGTGCTCGTAGACGCGGTTCCGCCGCGCCAGCTCCAGGGAGATCTTCAGCAGCGTCAGACAGTAGGCGCCCATCCAGGCGGTGCCGTCCGACTGGTCGATGTGGCCGCCGGTCGGCAGCACCGCGCTGCGGTCGAACACGCTGATGTTGTCCATCCCCAGGAAGCCGCCCTGGAACACGTTGTTGCCGTCCTCATCCTTGCGGTTGACCCACCACGTGAAGTTCAGCAGGAGCTTGTGAAACATCCCTTCCAGGAACGCGTGATCGGGACTGTCCGTGGCGTGGCCGTCGATCTTGTAGACGCGCCACGCGGCCCACGCGTGCACGGGCGGGTTGACGTCATCGAACGCCCACTCGTAGGCCGGGAGCTGGCCGTTGGGGTGCATGTACCACTCGCGGGTCATCAGCTCCAACTGCCGCTTGGCGAAGTCAGCGTCGACCAGGGCAAGCGGGATGCAGTGGAACGCCAGATCCCAGGTGGCGTACCACGGGTACTCCCACTTGTCGGGCATCGAGATGACATCGAAGTTGGTCAGGTGACCCCAGTCCCGGTTCCGTCCCCGCCGGCGGTCGGCGGGCGGCGGATCGGCGGCGGGATCTCCACCGAGCCACTGCTCGACGTCGTAGTAGTAGAGCTGCTTCGACCAGAGCATCCCGGCCAGCGCCTGCCGCTGCACGTTGCGCTCATCGGGGCTGAGGCCCGGGCAGTGCATGGCGGCGTAGAACTCGTCCGCTTCCGCACGGCGCTGCTCGAAGGTCTCGCCGAAGCGCTCGAACGGGTCGTCCTGCGCCACGCGGGAGAGGCGCAGGCAGCAGGTCGACGATCCGCCGGGAGGGACGCTCTGCCGGTAGAGCGCCGCCACCTTGGTTCCCAGGCCGTAGGGATTCACGGCGTCGGAATCCCCTTCGACGAGAAAGCGGTGGAAGGCATCCTTCACGTACGGACTCGGGTTGGGGGTCCCGAACACGCGTACGGCGTTGGTCTCGTTCTCCGTGAACAGCAGCTCCGGCGCCGCGGCGGCATGCAGCACGTATCGTCCGGCGGCCGGATGATCGACCTGCACCGCGGCGACGCCGTCGGTCCCGCCCGGCTCCTCGAGCCGGCGGAGCACCGGCTTGGCCGCGACGTCGTTCATGGGGCCGGTCTCGTACCCCCAGCTCCAGGTGTTGCGGAACCACAGGGTGGGCAGCGTCCAGCATGCCGCCTCCTCGGGGCCGCGGTTCAGCACCGTGATGCGGATCAGGATGTCCTCCTGATCCGCCTTGGCGTACTCGACGCACACGTCGAAGTAGCGGTTCTCCGCGAAGACGCCGGTGTCGAGCAGCTCGTACTCGGGATCGTGGTAGCCGCGGCGCTGCGACTCCGTCACCAGGTCCCCGTAGGGGAACGGGGCGTGCGGGTACTTGTAGAGCATCTTCAGGTAGCTGTGCGTGGGCGTGCTGTCCAGGTAGAAGTAGCACTCCTTGACGTCCTCGCCGTGGTTGCCCTCGACGCCGGTCAGGCCGAACAGCCGCTCCTTGAGGATCGGGTCGCGTCCGTTCCACAGCGCGACGGCGAAGCACAGGTACTGGGAGCGGTCGCAGATGCCGGCCAGGCCGTCCTCGTTCCAGCGGTACGCGCGGCTGGGGGCATGATCGTGCGGAAAGTAGTCCCACGCCGCGCCGTGAGCGCTGTAGTCCTCGCGTACCGTGCCCCACGCCCGTTCGCTGAGGTACGGCCCCCACTGCTTCCAGTTGGCCGTACGCGCCTGATGGGCGGCGAGGCGCGCGTGTTCCGCCGTTTCTCTCACGCCCGTCATGCCCTGTCCGGGGCTATTCCCACATCCGGAAGCCGCCCACGAACGCATTCTCGTTCGGGCAGATGAAGGTATCCGCGGGCAGCTCCTTGAGGAGCGCGGCGTTGCCGCCTCCCAGGACGACGTAATCGGAGACCAGCGCGGCGCGCAGACAGGCGACCACGGCAGCCACTTCCCGGCGCCACTTCTTCTTTCCCAGCCGCTTCAGGCCGCGCGCGCCGACGTAGTCTTCGAAGGTCATCTTCTTCTTGTACGGAAGATGGGCCAGCTCCATCGGCAGTACGGTGCCGGCCAGGACCATGGCCGAGCCGAGGCCGGTGCCCAGCCCCAGGAACAGCATCCGTCCGCCGCGATAGCTGCCGAGCGCCTGCATCGCCGCGTCGTTGATCACCTTCACGGGCCGGCCGAACGCGGCCTCGAAGTCGAACCCGACCCAACCGCTTCCCAGGTTCTTCGGATCGCTCAGGATCGTGCCGTCCAGCACCGGCCCCGGATATCCTATGGAGACCGCGTCATAGCGGCGGTCGTGGGCGAGCGTCTTGACCGCCGCTACCATGTCCGCCGCCGTCATGTCCGGCCCCGAGGGAACGGAGCGCCGCCGATCGTCGCCCGTGACCTTCACTTTCACGTTGCTGCCGCCGACATCGACAACGAGTACGTCCATGTGCGTTCCTGTCGTCTGTCGTTCCGACTCGGTTGAAGCGTTGCTGATGACGGCGCATCCTAGCGAGCACGGTGAAGGCAGTGTCAAGCCGGGAGCCGCTCGGGCAGCGATCGGGGTCACGTGGCCGGGTGGCCGATCGCGCGCGCCTCGGCGCCGGGGACCGGGCGGTGCTGTTCGCCTTCGACGATCACGCCATGCCGTGGCGCTACCGCGTACGGCTGCAGATGCACCGGCCGGAGAAGCACGCCGGCAACCCGATCCTGGCGCGGGGGCCGGCCGGCGCGGTCGATTCCCGCCGGATGCAGTGCTGCCCGGTCGTGCACGACGGCGAGCGGTTCCGGATGTGGTACATCGCCCGCGACGACGGCGGCGGACGCGGCCGCGCGGAGGGGGGCTATGGGGACGTCGATCCGCAGGTCGTCCACTCCTACGACACGGGACGGATCTGCTACGCGGAGAGCGACGACGGGCTGACGTGGACCCGGCCCGAGCTGGGGCTGGTCGAGTACGGCGGCTCCCGCCGCAACAACATCGTCGATCTGCCGCCGGGCTCCGGCAACATGGACATCCTGTATCAGCCGG
This sequence comes from Spirochaetia bacterium, assembly GCA_964291595.2. Classification (GTDB taxonomy): domain Bacteria; phylum Spirochaetota; class Spirochaetia; order SZUA-6; family Bin103; genus CATQHW01. The sequence continues at coordinate 1,892,577 of OZ219914.1, forward strand.
ACGCCCCCGCGGAGCGCCGCTACCTGATGGTCAACGAGTACATGGCGTGGCGCCACCGGGCGGGCTCGGCCCTGGAACGGCCGTCCATCACCCTGTTCGCGGCCAGCCCGGACGGCTTCCGCTGGACGATGCTGCGGGACGAGCCGGGAGCGATCGGCCAGCACTTCGAGTGCTCCTGCCTGTACCGCTACCGCGGCAACTACCACGTGGCCGGCCACATCGCGCCGCCCATGGCGTACGCGCCGCTGCAGCGCCACCCGGCGATCTGGATGGTCGGCGCCAAGATGCTGGCGGTGTGGCGCTCGCCCACGGTCGACTCCTGGCCGCTGGAGATGTGCGTGGGCTTCTTCAAGCCCATGCAGTCATCCTCACCCTTCCGAACCGGCTGGGACCGGGAGGAGAATCACCTGGGCGCCTACGTCACGCCGTACCCGAACGTCTGCCTGGCGGTCACCGGCCAGTGGCACCACCCGATCACGGACGCGCCGCCGGAGCATCCCGACTACCTGGCCGGGCAGGTCTCCGCCGACCTGGGGTTCGCCTACAGCGAGGACGGCGTGCACTTCACGGAGCCGGCGCCCGGCTTCACCTTCGTCCCGCGCGATCAGGAGATGGGCTGGGACCGCGACTTCCGCGGCAACACCACGAACGACCACCTGATCATGATCCAGGGTCCGATGGTCAACGCCGGCGAGGAGACCTTCATCTACTACACCGCGTTCACGCCCACCGGCGACCGCATGGAAGGGCGCAGCAACCTGGGCGTCGCGCGCATGCCGCGGGAGCGCTTCGGCAGCCTGGTCACCGTCCCGGACGCCGCGTTCGGACAGGTGGTGACGGCCGTGATCGGCGCGGGGCCTGAGACCTCGCTCGCGGCCAACGCCGCGGTCGAGCCGGGCGGCCACCTGCAGGCGGCCCTGCTGGACGCTGACGGGCTCCGCGAGCTGCCCGGCTTTACGCTTGGCGACAGCGTTCCGATCCGTGAATCCGGATTCGCGCAGCCGATCGCCTGGAAGGGCCGGCAGCGGCTCCCCGAGGGCGGTTTCCGGCTGCGCCTGCGCCTGACCGCGGCGCGCCTGTTCGCCGTGGAGCTGCACCGGGGAACCGTCGACACCTCCTCGTGAGTGGCTTGAGGTGACCGTACCCCTCCGGATTGCCAGCCACTAAAGACCTTCAAATTCGAGCTGTTACAATGCAAATCAATAATAGTTTCTGTGCTTATGTATTATTGGCGATGGCTATTTCGAGATCACGGCGCTTATCAGATAGATAGCCGAGCGTTCGACTTCCGATCATATTACCGGACACTTCTAGCCAGCGTAGCCGAGGGATACAGGCGAGAACAAGAACAGCTTCCTCCTGAAGTGGGCATCCTGCCAATCGTAGGCGAGTGAGTTGATTGAGCCTGCACAAAGCCTGGAAGTTGATTCCTTTGATGTTTGTATGAGATAGATCAAGAAGTGTCAGGAGAGAGCACTTGGCTATGTACTCTAAGCACAGATCTGTGCAGCGCGTACCCCGAATGTCAAGCGCTCGCAGTCGGTGCAAGCGACTCAGTATTTCTGCTCCCGCGTCAGTAATGGCGCAACCTCTAAGCCACAAACACTGGACGTGTTCCTTGAATTTAACTAGGTGTTGAATACCCGTATCGGTCACCCTTGTACCGCTCAGGTTGATCATTCCATCTCCGATTGCAAAGTCGTCTTGTGCAAGTAGCGTGTCAATTCTGCGCTGTTGAATCGACTTCTTACGACGAGATATACGTCTTGATTGACGTTCTCTGCGGGTTGGATGTCCTTTTTGGTCCCAATGATCGGAGAAACGAGTCAGCGTGTGTTCCACAAGCGAGGAGGCGTGTATCAGCGGAGGACTTTGCTGTTGGACACCGATTTTCCCTACGGAGACTCCTTCCGTTTGGTATTCCTCTAGGGCTATGGACCCATCCTGCAATACGATTACACGACTCCAGGTGTTAGCGATCAGAATCGCAAAACCTCCTTCAACTGCGTGCTTCCTCATGACGCGCGTATTGATGGGACCGCCGCCTCCGTCCATTGGAATCGCAACGATCTCAGCCCCTTGCGCAGCATATGGGGAGAAATGCGCGGCTATTGTCCGGTCGGCGCAGATCAACATGCCCATCCGGCCGAAAGGAGTGTTCTTGCACGGCATATTACGACCAGCATCGATCCACTGCTCGGTCTGAGGGAATACCTTGCTGTATCTATAGATGACATTTCCCAAAGGAGATAGCATCACGCAGCTGTTACGTAGCCTCGGTTGGCGACCGCGAATATCTACTCGTTCAAGAAAGCCGAATACGAGGTGGATGTTTAGTTGTCGGCACATAGACGCTGCTCTCACCAAGTAGGGGCCATCAGGAATGCGTTGGGCAATGGTAATCATGCGGCGTCGTGAAGTAGGATATGTGCAGCAATATCCATCAAGTACTGATTCGGGAGCCACTACTAGTTCTGCCCCGAGGTTCGCTGCTTCGCGGACATAAGATTCTAGTCGACGGTAATTCTCTTCGATAGCGTATGGAAACCCGCGCATGCTTACGAGGCCGACGCGAAAGCTCTGGCAGGGATCGCCTGTAGAGGCGTTTCTGCTGCTTTGGCTGGACACGATACGCTGTGATATATCAGGATTATTCATCGAAATATCCTGTTTCAATTGGATGTTGTATTACGTCTAATCGGTGAGAAATCATTAGACACTACCCGTGATCGCCAGTGATTTCCAGCAGCAGTCCGTTGGATCTGTGCCGTGCGCGAGGCGGAAGTCCTGCGGTTTCTGCGCGCCCACCTGTACGGGGTATGGTGCGTCCGCGCCGTCAGTCCCGGTCGGTCCAGAAGGCGGTGATCAGGCGGTTGACCTCGGAGGCGCGTTCCATCTGCACCATGTGACCGGTGTCGTCGAGGATGTGCACCCGGTCCTGGTTCGGGAGATCGCGGGCGTGGCCGGCCGGGATGATGCGGTCGTCCGCGCCCCAGATCACCAGGGTCGGGACGGCGTCGATAATGCGGCGGGCGTCCTCGGCGTGATCGCCGGCGTCGGTGAGCCGGCCTGCCAGCGCCTCCAGGCACTCCTGCACCCCGTCGAGCCGCTTGTACTTGAGCAGGTCCTCGACAAGCTGGCGGGTGACCAGCGATTCATCGCCGAATAGCTTGAGGACGTGCGGCTTGAGCTCCCGGCGGCTGCGGCTGCTGGTGAACCCCTGCAGGTACTCCGCGTCGATCTCCGGGCCGAGGCCGGCGCTCGCGAGCAGGGTCAGCGAGCAGACGAGGTGCGGCTGCGATCGGGCCAGGTGCAGGGCGATCGCCCCTCCCATGGAGTGGCCGACCCAGTCGGCCTCCGCGACGCCGAGCTCCCGCATCGTGTCATGCACGACATCCGCCAGGAACGCGAAGCTGCCGTCGCCCACCGTCTTGGTGGAGCGGCCGTGTCCCGGCAGGTCCACGGCGATCACCGTGCGGTCCGAGATCAGGGCCGGGTGGTTGAACAGCCAGTTGTCGAGGTCGCCGCCGAAGCCGTGCAGGAGGACGGCGGTCCGGTCGGCGCAGCCCTGCCGCAGGAAGGCGACGGTCAGCTCGCCGACCTGGACGGTCTCGGTCTGATCGCCGGCCTCGTCGCCGCCGGCCTCCTCGGGAACGAAGGTGTCCTGGAACTGCTGCACGAAGGCGTCGACCTCGGCGTCCGGCACCTCGGCTTCGGCGATCACCCCCAGCAGCGCGCCTACCGGCAGGGTGTCGCCGGTCGCGGCCACGGCGCGGCGCAGCGTGCCGGCCTCGGCCGCCTCCACGGCGCCGGCGATCTTCTCCGTGTCGACGAGCACCACCTCGGTGCCGGACTGCACCGCATCGCCTTCCGCCGCCAGCCAGTCGCCGACCACGCCCTCGGTCATGGCGAGCCCCCACTTGGGCATGGTGATCGCCGTGATCATGCGGCAGTCTCGCGAACGCAGGCGGCGATCTTCCCGGCCGACGGCACGAAGTGCTTCTCCAGCTCGGGCGAGAACGGAACCGGCGTGTGTGGCGCCGTCACCATGCCGACGGGAGCCTTCAGGTCGCCGAATCCCTCGCGCGCCACGGAGGCGGCCACGTCGGCGGCGACGCTGCAGCGCGGGTTCGCCTCGTCCACGACCACCAGGCGGCCGGTGTTCTCCACGCTCTCCAGGACGGTGTCGGTGTCGATGGGGGACAGCGTGCGCAGGTCGATCACCTCGCACTCGATCCCGTCCGCTGCCAGCTCCTCCGCCGCCTCGACCGCCCGGTGCACCATCATCCCGTAGCCGACGATCGTGCAGTCGTCGCCTTCGCGCACGACGTTCGCCTCGCCGAACGGGATGGCGTACAGCTCCTCGGGCACCTCGCCGGTGACGTCGTAGATCTTCTTGTGCTCGCAGAAGACCACGGGGTCGTCGTCGCGGATCGACTCGATCATCAGCCCCTTCGCGTCGTACGGCGAGGAGGGGCACACCACCTTGATGCCGGGGACGTGGGTGAAGATGGGGGTCAGCGTCTGCGAATGCTGGGCGGCCGCGGAGAGCCCGGCGCCGTACATGGTGCGGATGACCACCGGCGTTTCGGCCTTGCCGCCGAACATGTAGCGGAACTTGGCCGCCTGGTTGAAGATCTGGTCGAAGCAGACGCCCAGGAAGTCGATGAACATCAGCTCCGCGACCGGGCGCATGCCGCACGTCGCCGCGCCGACGGCGGCGCCGACGAACGCGGCCTCCGACAGCGGCGTGTCGAGCACGCGGTCGCCGTACTTCTTGTAGAGGCCCTTGTAGAGCCCCATGGCGCCGCCCCACGCCTCGTCTTCACCCGGGCTTCCGGTGCCGCCGGCGATGTCCTCGCCCATCAGGATCACGGTGGGGTCCCGCTCCATCTCCTGGTCGAACGCCTGGTTGATCGCCTCGCGAATCGATAGCTCTGCCATGTTTTCCTCGCCTAATAGCTGACGTAGACGTCGGTGAGAAGGTCGTCGGCGGTGGGTTGCGGCGCCTCCTGCGCGTCGGCCACCGCCTGGTCGATCAACGCCGCGACCTCCCGGTCGATGCCCTCCAGGTCGTCCTGTCCGAGCGTTCCGGCCCGCGTCACCTGCTGCACGAACTTCGCCAGGCAGTCCCGGTTGGCGCGGAGCTCCTCCACCTCTCCGGGCGCGCGGTACGTCTGTGCGTCGCCCTCGTAGTGGCCGTAGAAGCGGATCATGCCGCACTCCAGGAGCGCCGGACCGCCGCCTGCGCGGGCGCGGGCGATCATGGCGCCGGCGGCCTCGTGGACGGCGAAGAAGTCGGTGCCGTCCACGGTGACCCCCGGCATGCCGAACCCGGAGGCGCGGTCCACGTAGCTGTCGACGGCCACGGCGTAGTCGCGCGAGGTGGACTGGGCGTAGGCGTTGTTCTCCACCACGAAGATGGCCGGCAGGTCCCACACCGCGGCCAGGTTGAGGCTCTCCAGGAAGTTGCCGGCGTTGGAGGCGCCGTCGCCGACGAAGCTGACCGCCACGCTGCCGTCCTTCTTGAACTTGGACGCCAGCGCCGCGCCGCAGACCAGCGGCGCGCCCGCGCCCAGGATGCCGTTGGCGCCCATCATGCCCAGGTCCAGGTCGGCGATGTGCATGGAGCCGCCCTTGCCGCGGCAGGTGCCGGTGGCGCGGCCGTAGAGCTCGGCGAACATGCCCCTGACGTCGACCCCCTTGGCGATGCAGTGGCCGTGCCCGCGGTGGGTGCTGGCGATGTGGTCGTCCTGCCGCAGGTTCATCATGATGCCGGTCGCGGCGGCTTCCTCGCCCGCATAGAGGTGCACGAAGCCGGGCAGGTCGCCGGTGGCGAACTCCACGTGGACCCGCTCCTCGAACTCCCGGATCGTCTTCATGGTCCGGTACGCCTGCAGCAGTTCCTCGCGGCCGAGCGGAACGGTCTCGTTGCTCATCGGTCCTCCCGTGGCCTGTCCTCTCGAAACAGGCCGTGCTCCCCGGCGTAGCGCATCACCGCGCCCACGTCCAGCGTGTCGAAGGCATCGCGGAGGAGGGTGATCTCCACCCGGTCGCCGGTTCGTACATGCATCTCCCGCTCGCCATCCAGGGAGATCATGCCCGACTCCTGATGCAGCCGAATCGCCTCGTCCGCGGCCAGCGCCTCATGGTGCCTGACGCCGACCGGTCGTATCAATCCTGGCGCGATCGGCACCCGCAGCACGGTGCCCGCGGCGGACGGGTCCTGGAGCTGTACCCGCAGTCCGCACGGCTCGCGCCGGCCCACCGGGTGCAGGAGGCCGGCGACCGCGGACAGGCCGATCGCCTCCGGATCGGCGAAGGTGACGAAGATCTCGCGCAGGTGCTCGCCCCGCCACAGCGCCCGCGCGCCCGCGTACGATTCGGTCGTCACGCACACGTCCACCAGGGCGACGTCCGACTGCTGAGAGCCGTTGACCGTGACCTGCAGGAGCTTGTTCGGGACCAGCGCGGCAGCGGCGGGGACGCGCCCGGTCACGGTCAGCCCCACCGCCAGTCCGGTGACGGTCGGCTCCCGCTGCTCGGGAAAGGCGTTGTTGGTGCCGGTCGAGATGCCGGCGATCCACGCTTCGCCGCAGCACGCGGCCACCGCCCGGTGCGTGCCGTCGCCGCCCAGGACGACGATCGCCGCCACCCCCGCCGCGACCATCGCCCTGGTGGCGGCGAAGGTGTCTTCCACGGTGCCGGTGACCGGCGTGTCGGTGAAGTGCAGGCGTGGCAGATCAGCGTGTCCCTGGTTGCGCTCGCGCTTCAGGCTGCGTGCCAGGTGTCTGCGGATGCCTCCGTCCTCGGGCATCATCAGCACTCGCGGCACCCCGCACGCGCCCAGCGCGGCCATGACACGAAGCACCGTGTTGGCGCGGTCCGCGATCGGCATGCTGGTCGCGTTGGCGATCACCCTCCGGATGTCGGTGGCCGCCGCGGGATTGGCGATCACGCCAACCGTGGGGTGTGGATCTGGCATCAAGCTGGCCCGTATGCGCCGTCCCGGTTCCAGCCCGGGTACTGTTCCTCCAGCGCCCGTAGCGTCTGAGCCGTGTAGTAGGGATGGCCGGCGGGCGGAAAGCGGAACAGCTCACGGTCGCGGGCGCCGAGGCCGCCGATGAAGGCGCGGAAGTGGGGGTCCCGGCCTACCTGCGTATAGTGGGCCGTGCCTTCCCAGTAGTGGTCGGCCCGGCCGAAGGCGAACTTCCAGACGTAGCGCTGGCCGCTCGGCCGCGTGTAGGCGGTGGCAGCGTGCCAGGTGTAGTTGTGGAAGATGGCCACCGAGCCGCCGGGCGCCACCATCGTCACCGCGCGGCTCGTGTCCTGCCCGTCGGCCGTGGCCAGGAAGCGGGTGGGCGCCTGGTCCTCGTCCACGTCCTCCAGGTAGAACCAGAAGATGATCTGGCTGTGGCCGCGGTCCTCCAGGGTCGGCGGCAGCAGGGAGTTGTTGCCGTTGTCGATGTGCGCCCGATCGCCGTCGCCGCGGAACCCCGGGTAGGTGACCAGGCCCAGGCCGGGCCGGTACTGGATCCGGTCGGTGCCCAGCCAGCGGCGGGCAAAGGCGATGGCCTCGCGGTCGACGATGGCGCGGTTGAGCACCTGTTCCGGATAGGGAAAGAAGTAGGTGTCGCGGCGGTTGGCCGGCGGGTCGTGCCTCACCCGGTCCCAGGGCTTGAGCAGACGGCGCAGGGCCGCTGCCATGGCAGCCCGTTGTTCTTCGGGGAAGTAGCGCGGGACGATGGCGTAGCCCCGCGTGCAGAGCCGGGCAAAGACGTCGCCGGTCAACCGCGGTCCCATGCTCGCCTCCTCGCGTCGCGACTCTAACCTCAGTCCCATGCGCACGTCCGCACCGCAGACGAGCAGCAGCCGTTGCCCCCCGGGAGGAGGGTACGGTGCGTCCGAGCAATTCCGAACGTGAGGAGAAACGAGAGAATGAGGACGAGATACTGGCTGTGGCTGCAGCGGTACTTCATCCGCGGCGTGATGATCGGCGCGATCAAGGGGTGACGATGTCTATCGGTCCAGCGCCGCCATCCGGGCCTGCAGGTCCAGTGCCTGGAGATCCCGGCCGACGAAGGTGATGCGCGAGTCCGCCGGCGGCTCCGGCCAATCCTCGATCTCCACCCCCGCGAGGGTGAGCTGCACCAGCTTCGGGCCCGCGTCGGTGTGCACCACTCCCTTGGCCCGATCCACTCCGCCGGCCAGCCCGTGCAGGAGTTTCCGTAGCGCCGCCAGCGGCACCCGACGCGCCGGTTCGACCGTCAGGCTCCGAAATTCCCGGTCGTGCCCGGCGCGGTGGCCGCCGCCGGCGAAGTAGAACGGCCGCTCGTCGTAAATCACGCGCGGGTCGACGGCGCAGCGCTCGGCGGCCAGCAGCAACGTGCCCGGAGGGCAGGTCGCCAGCAGGCGGCGGCGTACCGCTTCGCGCGTGGCCGCGTCGGTGAGGTCGATCTTGTTCATGATGACGGTGTTGGCCTGCTCCACCTGCCGCGGCAGCACCAGCAGGTGGTCGGCGTAGCGCAGATAGGTGCTGGCGTCCACCACGCACACCACGTTTCCCAGGTGAATGTCGCCGGCCAGCTCCGGTGCCGCGAACAGCGCCGGAAACGCAGCCGGTTCGGCCAGGCCGGTGGTCTCCATGAGGATCGTGTCCGGCTGCTCGTCTTCCAGCAGTGCGCTCAGCGCCTCCTGCAGCGGCGCGCTCAGGGTGCAGCACACGCAGCCCGAGGCGAGCTCCGCGACCGCGTAGCGATCGCGGTCCACCAGCGCGCCGTCCACTGCCACGGCGCCGAAGTCGTTCACCACGATGGCGGGCCGCGTGCCTGCCGGAAGCGCCGCCAGCAGCCGGTTCAGCAACGTGGTCTTGCCGGAACCGAGAAACCCCGACAGCACGTGTACCGGCACCGTGGCGTCCGACCGCATCAGCGCCATGCGCAGAGCCTCATCAAGGTCACCGCCATCTTATAAGTGGGCCTGCCCCGGTTACGTGGACAGTTAATCGCTGAGGATTCTGTCCTCGCTGAGGAGTGTTCTACGCGGTGAAGACGGGCGGGTCAAGGCACTCCTATAGGCGGCGGAAAAAGGGGTGGGGGGTTGCGGGGGGAGGGGCGCGGCTGCCTGTGGATTTGTGGATAAGTGGAGCCTGAGATCGGCTCGGGAGCGTGCCGACGGGCAGGTCGGCTTGGCCGCAGCCCAAGGAACGCCCTCACGGGGGGCATCCGCTTCAGAGCACCCGAAACGAGCATGGTGCGGAAAATTGACGCACGAGGATCGTCGTCACGGCGTTTTCTGTGGCGGGGTGGTGTGCCGATACCCCCGCCCGCGGCAGCGCTCAGGCCGTGCCGCCCCGCGGTGAGTGGCCTCGAAGTCGGCCGGCGACCGGTAGCCGAGCGCCGAGTGGCGGCGCCGTCGGTTGTAGAACCCTTCGATGAACTCGAAGATCGCCAAGCGCGCCTTGGCGTGGGTGTGCGCCGATCCAGCAACTCGCACTCCAGGGTCGCGAAGAAACTTTCGCAGAGCCATTGTCGTACGTGCCCACCGAACCGGTCGACGGACGAACGCCAGCCTCCTTGCACCGCGCCCCGAACGCGATCGACGTGTACTGCGAGCCCTGGTCGCTGTGATGAATCACCCCGTGTGCACGGCGCCGCCAGAGGGCCATGTTCAGCGTCCAGGACCAGTTCGGTGCGCGATGGCCGGCCATCGCCCAGCCCACCACCCGGCGGCTGAACGCATCGAGCGCCACGTACAGAAACCCCGTCCAGGTCCTGACATACATGTCGGCAGCCGATCGGGTGCGGAGGCGCTGAAGTCCCGATCCACCAAGTCCGGCGCCACGCGGGCAGCGCGCTGCTCGCGCGTGGTGGTCTTGGCCGAGCGCCTGCGGCTGACGCCGGCGATCCCGGCCGCGCGCATCACCCGCTTCGCGCCGACGCAGCTCGGCGTGGGCGTGGCCGGTACACTTCGTAGTTGCGTGCCTTGCTCGGTCAACTGCGCATCCCGTCGCGCCGCCGAGCAGCCATGCGTAGTCAGCAGCACGACACATGGTGCGCACCGGCCAGGCGGCCTGGTTGCTTTACGGAATCCCTCCCCGAGTCGCTCTCCCGCGCGAACCAGGCCGCTGCTTTTTTTAGAATGACGCTCAGCAGCTGCTTGTTCTCTCGTCAGCCGGCAGGCGCTCCGTGGCCCGTCTGCGCTGCCCTCCGTCGCGTTCATGTTGGGCACCCAGTTGCGAATGGCCCCTGCCGCGGCTCGTACTCCCGAGCCAATTCCTCCGGCGTCCTCCCGGAGAGCCTCGCGGATCTCAGGTGGATACGCAAGGTCACCGCCATCTTATAAGCTGTAGTTCCCGGTGCTCAACGCGTCGGCCCGTGCGATCATGGAGCAGGAGCGGCCCCATGGAGAAGACATCGGCGGATGCCGGCACCAACAGCACGATCAGGCGCCACTTCGAGCTGGCCGCCGACGGGTTGGAGCCCGCGCTCCGGTGGGCGGCGGGGTCACCGGCGGAGCATGCCGACTGGCGCCGAGCATTCTCGCGACGGCTGAAACGACTGGTCGGAGAGCGGCCCGAGCGAGTGCCGCTGGAGGTCAGGTGGGACGAGGTCGCCGACCTCGGGACCGTCGTGCGGCGCAAGATCTACGTCCGCTCGGAGGCCGACTACTGGGTGCCCGCGTACTACTTCGTCCCCAAGCAGGTGCGGGACAGGGCGCCCGCGATCCTCTGCCTGCACGGCCACAGCGGCATCGTTCCCTACATCCGCGAGGGCGATGAGGCCCAGCGCCGCAAGAGCCGCGAGGGGGATCTGGACTACGCCGTCCACCTGGCCGAGCAGGGATACATCACGCTGGCGGCGGTACAGCGCGGCTGGAACGAGACCGCGCTGCCAGAGGACCAGGCCAAAGGCACCCACAGTTGCCACCGCGTCACCATGGACGCCTTCCTGCTCGGCATGACCCCGGTCGGCCTGCGGTGCTGGGACGCCTCCCGCCTGATCGACTTCCTGGAGACCCAGGAGCCGGTCGACCGCGCGCGGATCGGTGTCGCCGGGCTGTCGGGCGGCGGAACGACCGGCCTGTTCCTGACCGCGCTGGAGCCGCGGATCGCCCTGGCCATGATCGGCGGCTACTACTGCACGTTCCGGGACTCGATCTACTCCATCCATCACTGCATCTGCAACTGCGTGCCCGACCTGATGCGGTGGGGCGAGATGCGCGAGATCGCGGCCGTGTTCGCGCCCAGGCCGATGCTGGTCATCGCGGGCACCCGCGACAGGATCTTTCCGATCGCGGCCACCAGGCGAGCCTTCCGGGAGCTGGCGGACGTCTATGAGCTGCTCGGCGCTCCGGGCAACCTCGACCGCGACTTCTTCAACGGCCCGCACGCCTGGAACCACCGCAGGACGGTCCCGTTCCTCCGCCGCCACTGGGGCCGGCTTTGACCGTCAGGGCGGGGAGCTTCACTCACCGTCTTTCGGGGCTATTCCTGATGAAGCCAAAGTAGACGTAGGACGCCACCAGGAGGCCAAAGGCCACGAGACCAAGGTTCCCATAGAGAGGGTTGACTTGAAGTCCCAGGAACAGGACGGATGAGAACGCGAGATACAGACCGATGATGGCGCCGGCGTGCGCGAGGATCTTCACCGTGGTCAGGGCCCTCCTCGCGTTCATTATGACGCCTGGGCGCGAACTCGGCCCCGACGCGCGCGTGGCCGTGTGCGACCACGGCGCCGCGGTGCAGGTGTCGAGCGCACTTCGGCGCCGAAGTGATACGCAATGTTGGGTCGAGAGACTTCCATGAGCCGCCGCCGGCCGCATCGGCTGATCCTGTGCAACGACGGCAACGCCATCGCCGGCCCGACGCGCGAGGCGCCGCTCGGCGAGCGGGGTCTGGTGGAGCTGGCGATCGATCCGCTGCGCGATACTCTCGTCGACACGCTGTACTGGCAACTCGGCACCGACCCGTACTTCGGCACTCCCACGCACCGCCTCACCGACCACTACAGCCACGACACAGCCGTGGGGCCGCGCTGGGGCGACGGCACGGAGCGCTTCGGCACGGCATCGCAGTGGCGGGTGTACGAGAACACGCGGGCGTTGATCGAGGCCGGCACCGACCCGCCGGCGGTGCTGATCAAGCACGGCCACCGCGCCGGCCTGCAGGTGTTCCTGTCGATGCGGGTCAACGACGTGCACGACCGCAACCTGCCGGGCGGCCTGGATGATCCGCTGATGTCGCCGATGAAACGGGACAACCGGGACTGGATCCTGGGCGGGGAGGGCATGCGCCGGACCGCTTTGGACTTCGCGGTGCCGGCGGTGCGGGACTACAAGCTGGCGCTGGCCGAGGAGGCGATCGAGCACTACGACCTGGACGGCCTGGACTGGGACTTCTGCCGTGTGCCCGTCTTCTTCCAGCCCGGCGAGGTGGGGCGCGGGACGGCGCTGATGACCGACCTGGTGGGCCGGCTCAAGGCGGCGCTCGTTCGCAAGAGCGAGCGGGCAGGGCGGCAGGTTTTGTTCTCGGCGCGGGTGCCGGGATCGCTCGACGGCGCGCTGGCCGCCGGGCTGGACGTGCGCACCTGGATCGAGCGGGGGCTGATCGACGTGGTGGTGGTCGGCCACGCCACCGGCTCCCGGTTCCGGCTGCCGGTGGAGGAGTACGTGGCCGCGGCGCGCGGCACCGACGTGGAGGTGATCGCCCAGAACCTGGGCCTGTTCATGCAGCCGCGCCCGCGCTGGGCCGGGCTGCTGTTCGGCGAGCGCGACTACTACTCCACCGAGATGTGCCGGGCGGTGGCCGCCGTGCATCACCGGGCGGGGGCGCACGGCCTGTACCTGTTCAACAACCACTATCTACCGGTCACCCGCGACGCCGGCTACGACCGGCAGCCGTGGCGGGAGATCGCGGACCCGGCGCTCATCGCCCGCCGCGACAAGCACTACCTGGTCGACCAACGGGAGACGGCAGGCGGGCCCCTGCCGATCGCCCTGGACCGGCCGGGCGACCGCGCGGAGTTGCGGCTCGACGTCGCCGACGACCCCGCCGACGGCGGACAGGCCACGCTGCGAGTGCTGATCGAGCAGCTCACCGTGCGGGATCAGGTCGCCATCGAGCTGAACGGGGACCCGCTCGACCCGGACCGGGCGCGGCGGCGCATCCACTTCAACGACGCCTGGCTGGACCTGGACGTCACCGGGCACCTGCGCCAGGGGTGGAACGCGCTGTCCGTGCGGGTGGTCGCCCGGAACGACCGCGTCGGCTGCCCGCTCAGCCTGGCCAGCGTGGAGGTGCTGGTCCGCTACTCGTAGCTCCCTCGCAGCGGAAGCTAAACGCTACGCAAAAGGATTCAACCCATATCCGGCGTATCAATGACTTCAGTGGCCTTGTCTGTCGACCCGGGATGCTCGCCAAATGCAAGGAGTTTCGTGAGCAAGGCTCCCACCCATTGTTCACGGCGAGTTCAAGAGCCCAGGGTACACATCCGTCGTCCCCACGAGCATGCTTAGCGCCGTAGCAACTTCCAACTCGTCTTCCCTGCTGTATCCGTGTATCCCCGAATGAGTATGGTCGTCGGCTTCCGGCAAGTGGTCGACGCGAATACTATTGCCGATCCGGTCTTTTGCTGATCCGACATTGATAACTGCGAATCTCCCTCCCTTCCTGACACCGAATCCTTTCCCTATCAGCAGCTCGCGAACACAGTCAACTGCGTCACCGTGGCGTCGCTGTCCGCTCTTCTCCAGCCAATTCACAGAAAGGTGATCCTCACTCTCTCGACGCATGAATGAACCTACGGTAGGCATGCCGCACTCGACGGTAGATGGCTTGCAGTAGCGAGCTATGTGATCTATGTCAGGAACCGGTGTGGGTGTGCTGTTCAATTCATTCGAAAAACGGCTGCAGATCAAGTAGTGCAGCATCCGTTCTCTTCGTTCCTTTTTTCTTTGACGTTGCTCCGAACGCTACGAACCGAACCCAGCCGCGTCGAAGGAATTCGATGGCGACAACGCCCGACTCTGGATCGTTCGGAAGCTTCGTCTTCCACTCGGCAACCAATAGTCCGTTTGGACTCACCGAAATCCTCGGTACTGGGAGAGTTGCGCCATGATCAACGAAAAAGCTCGCCATCGTAGATAGCGACTCTACCACGAGATCTGGCTCATCCGGATCGTGCCTACAAATCTCGTGTAGATCAAGCAGACGGTCGGCGATCTTGCCTAAACCATTTTGCTCGAATATCTTGATTACTTCTGCCTGGTGGGTACGCTCATGCGGTTCAACAGCAACTGTTTCGATACCACTTGCTACCGTATCCCACATCGAATGGTCATCTTGTGGAGACCGCGTGACAGCGTCGGTCAGCCACTCGGATATGGAAGACGCACCGGCGAACGCGTTGCTGTTGCCAGCACCTCCCGATTTGACCAACGCACCTTGTGCCATGAATCGTTACTCGCTAACTCAGTTCGCTGGACGGCCCATCTACCACCACTATCGAATTTGCCCACCGCAAATAGTACAGCGGGTATCCTTGACTGTCTTTTCCTGACGGAAAGCGAGCAGCTTCGAAGACATCGAACGTGACTCGAATTCGTGAGCCGTCGGACAAAGAAACCAATATAGGCCGGTTCTCGATGCCGACAATCTCGACGAGGCGTGCGTCTTCAAGATCGCCGGTTACAGGGTTCCGGAGTTCCCTCGTTGCTGGATCCGGATCCGGTTGCTGTTGCTGTTCCATGGACGCATGGTAGCGGAACTTGGCATTGGAGGCAAGGACCGGGTAAAGAACTCGTATATTTGGGATCTCAGACCCGGGTCCTTCGTCGTGCCGATGGCGGTCAGTCGCCGATGACGGCGCGGAAGAGGCGGATCAGGTTGCCGCCCAGGATCCCGCGGACTTCCTCGTCGCGGAATCCCCGGCGGCAGAGTTCGCGGGTGACGTTGACCAGCTTGTCGTAGCTGTCGAGCTCCTCCGGGATGCCCAGGTAGCCGCTCGCAGGCAGGCCGTGGGCGCGGCGGAAGTCGTCGGTGAGGTAGAGGTAATCGCAGCCGAGCGCGATGCGCTCCACGCCGATCGCCTCGGCCAGGTACTCGACGTGCGTGACCAGGTCGGCGGCCGTCGCGGGGCGCGCCGGGTGCAGGTAGTGGCTGAAGAAGTGCAGGCCGATCACGCCGCCCGTCTCCGCGACCGCCCGGAGCTGATCGTCGTCCAGATCGCCCGCCCCCGCGATGGCCCCGCGCGGCGTCCCGTGCAGGAAGGCCACCGGCCGGGAGCTCAGCTCCATGACCTGGAAGAAGGTCTTCCTGCTGCAGTGACCGGGATCGACCAGGACGCCGAGACGGTTCATCTCCCGCACCGCTTCCCTGCCGAAGTCGGTCAGGCCCTCGCATACCGGGGGGTCGCGCCGGTCGCAGATGTCGTTGCCGCCGGCCCAGGTGAGCTGCAGCACGCGCAGTCCCAGCCCGTAGGCCTCGTGCAGCAGCCCCAGGTCGCGCTCGATGGGCTTGCCGCCCTCGAAGCCCAGCAACACGGCGGAGCGGCCCGTCTCGTGGGCGCGCACGATGTCCCCCGCGCCCCGCGCCAGCAGGAGCGCGTCCGGGTGGGCGTCGACGATCGCGCGGATGCTTCTCATCTCCTGCCACGCCGGTTCCGTGAACCCGGCGTACTCGTGCAGGGAGCGCTCCCGGTCCTCAACGTCCCCGAAGACGCGGGCGTCCACGGATGCCAGGGTCACCTTGCCGGCCAGGCCCGCGCGGTGCATGGCGAGCAGGTGCTCCTCGTCGCAGTAGTGGTCGTGCCCGACGAACACGGGCGAGGATCGGTGGAGGTCCTCCGCCCGTGCCCCGGAGTCGTCGCCTTCGGCTCCGCTTCCGGCCCGTCCCCGCCTTACGCTCGGACTCTGTCGAGCCGTGCCGCTTGCGCGGCCCGGCCGACCGACTCCTCCCGCCTCGCTCATCGCCGCGGGGTCAGGCCCGGGGGGCCGCCCTTCATGAAGGCGAGGGCGTTGCCGCCGAGGATGGCTGCCGCCGTCTCGGGGTTGAACCTGCCGGGCGCCCGCACGGCGGCGATCCGCGCGGCCATGTCGGAGCCCTGCGCGAAGTGGGGCCAGTCGGTGCCGAACATGACCCGGTCCGCGCCGGCCGCCTCGACCAGCGCCTCCAGGGCCGGGGAGCCGGGGTCCAGCGCTCCCAGGTCGGCGTACACGTGCGGATACTCGGCGATGAGGGCGCCCGCCTCCGCCGCGTGCTCGGGCGTGAAGGTGCGCGCGCCGGCGTGCGCCAGCGAGATGTTGATCGACGGGAAGGCATCGAAGGTCCGGCGCAGGTGGCCGGCGTAGTCCTCCCAGTCGCGCACCCGCGGCCGCACCTCGCGGTGTCCCGGCGCGATCGCCTCGAGCGGCTCGGGCTCGTCTATTCCCAGGTACCAGAACGAGGTGTCGATGATCACCGGGGCCTCGAACTCCGCCGCAAGGGCGATGATCCGCCGGCAGCGGGGATCGTCCGCGATCTCGCCCCAGAAGGAGGTGACCAGCTTGAGCCCGGCCGCGCCTGCCTCCAGGTTCCTGCGCGCCTGCGCCATGTGGTCAGGAACCGCCGGCCCCAGGTGGCAGGGGAACCAGTAGAACCGCTCCCCGCAGCGCTGCATGGCGTCGAGCGGGTAGGTCACGTTCATCGTCGCCCGGACGCTCTCCTGGGCGATTCCTTTGCGCGACAGGTCCGACGGGATGTCCTCCGGGCTCCAGCTTATGTAGAACGCCTGGTCGATGCCGCATGCGTCCATCAGCGCGATGAAGTCTTCCACGCTGGTCGGCTTCGGGGTGCCGTCCTCCTTCCACACGCTGTAGCGCTGCGGCCTGCCGGCCGCGTCGAACGGCTGGATGAGATGGATGTGGGCGTCGATCACGGGTGGCATGGGGCGAGGTCCTCCTGCGGCTTGCTCGGTCAGGATACAGGCTCGACCGGGGTCAGGGCTCGATCAACGTGAACGCGTACAGCTCGGCGTCGCGGAGCCGGAACTCCAGCCGCGCGACCCGCCCGCGCAGGGACGCCGGCGTGCCGGTCCAGCGCACCTCCTGGGTCACGCCGTCGCCGGTCAGCGGCCGGCAGTCGCGGAAGAAGAAGCCGGGCACCGGCAGGCCGGCCTCGTCCAGCAGGCGCACGCGGAGCTCGCCACGGACCTGCGCGTTGACCGTCAGCCGCGCGGCGTTCCAGGCGAACGGCCGCGTGCGCAGCGTGCCGGGCTCCTCGGCGTCCGCGTCGTAGGAGACGAACCCGTCGCGGCGCAGGGTCGCCACGCCGAGCTGGCGGTCGCCGTCCCAGATGCCCATCTTGTGGCCGCGCGCGTAGCCCGAGTAGTAGATCAGATCCCGGTCGCCGACGGTCACGCACTCGCCGGCCCACGCCATGGCGTGGTTCCAGCTCCCGGGCCGGCGGTCGCGGTCCAGCAGGACGCCGTCCTGCCGGGCCCAGTGCTCGCCGTCGCGGCTGGTGCAGAGCTCCGTCCAGCCGATGCCGTGCACGGGGCCGCCCGGGTCGGCCGGCAGGTCGTCGCGCAGCACGCGCAGGAGACCCAGGTAGAGCGACCCGCGCATGACCGGCTGCATGCCGTAGAACTCCCGCATCGGCCCCTCCTCCTCGGGGTCGGAGACGACGATCGGGCGAAACGGCGTCCAGCGGCGCAGGTCGGTGCTGGTGGTCTGGGCGACCAGGCGGCGGTAGCCGTCGCGGTGGAACGGCGGCTTGCCGGTGAAGCCGTCGTCGGGCCGGCCGGAATAGCCGGCGGTCACCAGGTAGCGGTTCCGGAGCGGGTCCCAGCAGCCGTTCAGCCGGTCCTCCATGCGGTGCTCGGTATCCAGGTACACCGGGTTGTCGGGATCGTCGGTCCAGTGGAAACCGTCGGGCGACCAGGCGGCGGAGAAGCGGTCGCCGCCGGTATAGAGCAGCACGAAGCGCCGCTCCGGGTCGGCGGCAACGCTCTGCGGGTGCCGGTCATGGTCGACCAGGCACATGCAGTAGGCGCCGCGGCGCACGACGTTGTTGGCGCGCGATCCGGCAATCTCGACGATGCCCAGCTCCGGGAACCGCCAGGTCAGGCCGTCGTCCGACTCCGCGTAGCCGTAGCTGCGGCGCTCGGAGCCGGTGAAGCCGGCGTCGTACCACATCCGGAACGGCGCGGAGCGGTTGCCGGGATCGTGGAACACCTTGGGGAAGAACAGCACCTGCGTGTGCCGGGTGCCGGGCCCGGACTCCAGGACCGGCCGCGGCAACCGGCGCGCCTGGTGCGCGGTGCGGGTGAGGGCGCTGGTCCGTTCGATCAGGTAGTCGTCGATGAACAGGTGGGTTCCACCGGCCAGCTCGATCGGCTGCCCCGGCAGTCCACGCCGCGCGTCATCCATGTGGTCCTCCTTCGAGCCAGCGCGCTCGCTGCTCGGTTCCTCGCGCCTCCGGATACCAGAGGCACTCGAGAGGCAGGTCGTGGATCAAGACCTGTGGCAGATCCTCGTACGATACTGGATGTGTCCAGCCGAGGCGACGTGTACAGGGAGTGAATGCGATGGGCGAGACGGTAACGATCCCCACGGTCGAGTACGACAGGCTGCGGGCATTGGAAGAGGATCTCGCGGATGTACAGGCGGCCCTGGCCGTGGAGGCCCGGCTCGCCAATGGCGAGGAAGAGCTCATCCCGGCCGATGTAGTCGACCGGCTCCTCGATGGAGAGCCCCCGTGCGGGTGTGGAGGGTGTTCCGCGGCCTGACCCAGTCCGAGCTTGCTCGCGCCAGGTGTCAACCGGGTGCAGATCGTGGACATCGAGGCAGACCGCAACAGCGGCTCGGCGGCCCAGCGCCAGGTGGTCGACCGGTCCCCGATGCTGCCGGCATCGGCCGGACAGCGAGCGCGCCGCGAAAAATCGAGGATTCTTGCTGCAGGGTCTTGACGGGGGGTTCGCGCCTGCGAGGTGCCACGCCAGCGCACGTACGCGCTCCTTCCGGCCTCCCGGAAGCTGGGCTGCCCGTTCGGCCGCCCAGCACCCCCTTCAGCGCCCGCTGATCGCGGATCGCCGGCCCGCCCCGGACCGGTCATAAAGGGACATCTCGAAATCATGAGTATATTTACCCCATGAAGACCGCCACTCTTGCGACCGCTGCCCGCCCCGCCATCACCTCCACCATCGGCGTGCTCTCCGACCGCGAGCTGCTGCGCCAGACCAGCACCTTGGTCCGCCACGAACGCCATCTGCAGGGCGCCATCATCGACCACCTGGCCGAAATCGAGACCCGCCGGCTGTACCTGCGGCGCGGCTGCTCCAGCCTGTTCGACAACGCGGTGCGCGAACTACAGCGACGCTGCCGCCGGGCGGCGCATCGGCGCCGTGCGGCTGTGCGCCGACCAGCCGGGCGCCCGCGAGCGGCTGCGCGACGGCTCGCTGACGCTGAGCGCCGCCGCGGAGCTGCAGTGGGCGTTCGACCGGCAGCGGCGGCGCGGGTCGATCGCCGGCACCGCGTCGATTGCGCCGGCGGAGGAGCCGCCGCCGGGGGCAGCGGCGGCCGGGGCTGACCTGCCGGGCTCAGCGCCGACGGAGGCGCCGGCACCGGGGGGCGGCGCGATGGGGTCAGCGCCGTCATCGCTGGCCGAGGCTGCGCGGGCGGACGATCCGGCGGATGCCGCGCCGGGCGCAACGCCGAACCACTCCGAGCCTGCGCCGCCGCTGGTGCTCGATGCGGTGGGAAGGCGGAAGCTCGTCGAGGAGGCGTCCGGCAAGAGCGCACGCCAGGTCCGCCGCATGCTGGCCGACCTGGACCCCGAACTGGCGCCGCCGGCCGACCGCGTGCGCCCGCTCGGCGACGGTCGCTACGAATTGAAAGCCGTCATCGACGCCGACTGCCACGGGGGGCTGGAGCACCTGCGCGGTCTCCTCTCGCACGTGGACCCCCACATGACCGTGGGGCAACTCGTCGGCCGCATCGTGCAGGAGGCGCTCGACCGCCACGACCCGAGCCGGCCGCCACGCCGCGCGCGCACCGGCAACCGGCCGGCGCAGGGCGAATCCGAGCCCGCTCCGGCGTCGAAGGAGCAGGCCACCCCGGAATCCGGCCACGCCGTCTCGATGCAGGACGCGGCGATCCCCGACGCGACTCCGGCGCCGGAGCGGACGCCACACCCGACGCCGACCTGCGCGTCGTCGACCGGGCAGGAAGCCACCGGCCGCCGGGTCGCTGTCGGGGCGAAGCTGGCCGGCTCCGTCACTCCGACGGCGAAGCCGCGCGCTACGGGCCGCGCGATTCCGGCGGCGGTGAGACGGCAGGTGTGGCAGCGGGACGGCGGCCGCTGCAGCTACCTCGATCGGCGCACCGGCCGGCGTTGCAACTCACGACACCTGATCGAGATAGACCATGTCGTGCCGTATGCGCAGGGCGGCGGCGCCGATCCAGGAAATCTCCGATTACTATGTCACGCCCATCACCGTCATCGGCACGCTCCGCACGGGCTGAACGGTCGTCGGACGGCCAGCCCCAAGCCCGCCGAGACCCCATTTCCCTCGGTCTCGCCCACACGAAATCCTGAAGACCCTCCATTGCTCTGCCTCCTTCCGGCCGGGTAGCATGGGACCCTCGACGGATCGTCTCGATGGAGGCGGGGCGCCGGCAAGGGAGGCAGGACATGGCGGGCATCTCCGTGGCAGCGCGTTCGCGCGCGCAGAAGCTGCGGCAGTCGTCCGCATTCCGGCGCTTCTACCGCGACCGCTACTACCTGGCGCTGCTGCTGCCCGGCATCGCCTACTTCGTCATCTTCCAGTACGTCCCGATCTACGGCCTGCAGGTCGCCTTCAAGGACTTCTCGTTCCGCGGGGGCATCCTGGGCAGCCCCTGGGCCGACCAGTTCGGCATGGCCAACTTCATCCGCTTCTTTTCGGTCTACAACGTCGGCCGGCTGATCGCGAATACCTTCCTGCTCAACCTCTACTCGCTGATCTTCGCCTTTCCCGTGCCGATCGTGCTGGCGGTCATGCTGCACGAGTCGCCGAGCGCACCGTTCCGGCGGAGCATCCAGACGGTCACCTATCTCCCCAACTTCATCTCCATCGTCGCGATCATCGGCATCATGCGGATGATGCTGTCGCCGGGCTCGGGCAGCGTGAATCGCCTGCTCGGGCTGGTCGGCATCGAGCCGATCTACTTCATGATCGAGCCGGGCTGGTTCCGGCCGCTGTACGTGATCTCCGGGATCTGGCAGACGGCCGGGTTCGGGGCGATCGTCTACCTGGCCGCCCTCGCCTCGATCAATCCCGAGCTGTACGAGGCGGCGATCATCGACGGCACCGGGCGCACCCAGCGGATCTGGCACGTCTCCATCCCCGGCATCCTGCCGGTCGTGGCCATCCTGTTCATCTTCAACATGGGCAACATGCTGAGCAGCGGCTTCGAGAAGGTGCTGCTCATGCAGCACGGCACCAACCTGGAGGTCTCCGACGTCATCGGCACGTTCATCTATCGGGTCGGTCTGACGACCGTGGGGAACTACGATCTGGCGACCGCCGTCGGCCTGTTCAACACCGTGATCAATTTCGCGCTGCTGGTCACGGCCAACGCGGTGGTCAGGCGCGTCGCGGGAACGGGCCTGTGGTAGCGGGCATGGGCGTGCGCCGCATGCAGGCGTTCGACGTGCTCAACCACCTGCTGCTGCTGCTGATCGGCGTGGCCTGCTTCTATCCGCTGGTGCACGTCCTGTCGCTTTCGCTGTCGAGCGAGCGGGCGATCGTGCAGGGCATCACCTGGTTTCCGCGCGACATCGACCTGATCTCCTACAAGTTCATGCTCACCCATGACCGCATCATCGGCGGCTACGCCAACACGATCCTGTACACGGCGACCGGCACCTTCATCAGCGTGGCGTTGACCGCGATGACCGCCTATCCGCTGTCGAGGCGCCGGCTGTTCGCGCGCGTGCCGATCACGTTCATGATCGTGTTCACCATGCTCTTCTCCGGCGGCCTGATCCCGACCTATCTGCTGGTACGGGCGCTGGGGCTCCTGGACACCATGTGGGCGCTGGTCCTGCCGCCGGCGATCGCGGTCTGGAACCTGATCATCCTGCGCACCTTCTTCCAGAACCTGCCGGAGGAGATGGAGGAGGCGGCCCGGATCGACGGCGCGGGCGTGCTCCGCACCCTGCGCACGGTGATCATGCCCCTGTCCAAGGCCGCGCTGGCCACCATCGGCCTGTTCTATGCGATCGGCCTCTGGAACCAGTACTTCGCGCCGCTGGTCTATCTGCGCGACATCGACAAGATGCCGCTGCAGATCATCGTGCGCGACATGATCTGGGGGGACATCATGCGGCAGCGGGCCATCTCCAACAGGAACCCGTTCGCCGAAGAATTGACTGACTTCTCGGTCATGCTGCAACTCGAGAAACTGAAGTGGACGGCGCTGTTCGTCTCCATCGTGCCGCTGCTGCTGGTCTATCCGTTCATTCAGAGATACTTCGTGAGGGGGGTGATCATCGGAGCACTGAAATAGACGCGAAGACAGAAAGAAACCCGGCAGGATCGATGATCCGGTCCTGACACACTCGCAAGACATATTCACAAGGAGCAACGATGCAAACGATAGTCAGACGACTGCTGCCGATCGCGGCGCTGCTGGCGCTGCTGGCGGCGCCGGCCGTCGCGCAGACCGTGACCTACACGATCGTCAGCGACAGCCTCGAGAAGACCTTCGAGGAACCGATGTTCGTCGAGCTGGAGAAGATCACCGGCGTGCGCCTGGAGCCGCGGCTGTTCCCGGAAGACGACATTCCCAATCACTACGCGCTGATGGCCGCCGCCGACGACCTGCCCGACCTGGCCGCCCGGCTGCCGGGCAACCTGTCGCTGCAGTTCGGCCTGGAAGGGCTGCTGATGGGGCTGCGCGATCTCGAGGAGCACCGGCCCAACTTCGTCGACACCATCGAACGGTACAAGTTCGACTTCGACACGTTCCTGGCCCGCGCCGGCACGGCGGACGGCGATTACTTCGTGTCGCCGACGCTGGGCGGCTGGTACAAGAACATCAAGAACGCGATCATCTACCGGAGCGACATCTTCGCCGAGCACGGCATCGAGGTGCCGACGACCAGCGAGGAGCTCGCCGACGTGCTGAAGCAGCTCAAGGAGCTCTATCCGGACAGCATCCCGTACATGACGTTCCGCGACTGGTGGTGGCCGTTCTTCGTGATGTTCGGCGTGTACGACTATCCTCAGGGAGAGGACTACTACCACCAGACCGCCTACCAGGACGCGCTGCGCTACATCGCCGACCTGTACGCGGCCGGCGCCGTCGACCAGGAGTTCCCGACCCGCCAGTACGCGGAGTGGAACAAGGCGCTCAACGAGGAAGCGACGACCTTCATGGAGGGCACGCACGGCTACTCCTTCCACGGCAACGCGCCGGCGCTGCTGGGCATCAGCAGCGAGGAGAACGCGGCAGCCGCCGCCGATCCCTTCGGGCCGGCCGGCCAGGCCGTGCTGGACAAGCTCAACGCGAAATTCGCGTTCATGAGCATTCCCACGCACGGCAGCGCCAAGCGCGTGAGCCCGCCGTCCAGCAACGTGAGCCCGTTCGGCATCGGCTTCAACGCCAACATCGAGATGCCCGAAGTGGCCGCGAAGTGGCTGGACTTCTTCTATTCCGAGTACGGAGCCGCGTGGACGGGAATCTCCTCGCCCGAAGGGGTGAAGTGGGTCAACAGCAACGCCGCCGCCGGCGACGTCATGTGGCCGTCGTTCGGCGACGCGATGGTGGAGCGGCGGCCGGCGACCGCGGAGGAGATCGATGCCTCCTACAGCACGTACGAGCGCGCGTTCCTACTGTTCCGCAGGTTCAACCACGACTTCCCGACCCTTCCGCAGGTCATGGAGCACAGCGGCAAGACCGCGGTGCGCCGCGTGGACGTGTTCGCCATGGACGACGATCAGAAGGAGCAGGAGGCGACCCTGGTCGCGCAGATCAATCCGGTCGTCCAGGAGTGGGAGGACAACTTCATTCTTGGCAGGCGGAACGTGGACGACGACTGGGGCGACTACCTGGCCGCGCTCGACCGCGCCGGCCTGCAGGACTTGCTGGCGCTGCGCGCCGACACGCTGAAGCGCGCCGACAGCCACATCATCGAGCCCGTACCGAACAAGGACGGCCGCTCGACCCTGGCGCCGTAGCGCCGCAGACCGCCGCTTCGCGCGGCGGTCTCGTCATGGGACGCCCGGGCGGAGCCGGCATGGCCGGCTCCGCATCGGGCCTCTCCCGCATCTCTTTCACGGAACCACTCATGACTCTCATCACCGACTTCTCGATCGCGCAGCCGGCCGACCGGCTGATCACCGACGACCCGACGACGTTCGGCCCGATCTCCAGGCCGAAGCCGGGCGCGTGGCGCCTGATCGACTACGAGACCGAGCTGTTCGGCGGCCGGTTCCTGCAGGCATCCGACCGGCAGGCCGCCGTGCTGACGGTGCCGCTCGGATGCGACGGGTGGCACGCGGTGTCGATCGGCATCGCCGGCAGCGGCGTCAAGCAGGGCCCGGCCTCGATCGAGGTGCGGCTCGAAGGCGACGAGCACTGGCAGTACCTGCGCGCGGAGGGGTGGATCGACTACGTGGAGGAGCCGTGGATCATCGCCGACCTGACCGGACGGTCGCTGCAGGTGCGCTTCCCGCAGCAGGTGCAGGGGCCGGTGCTGGCGCGTCTGTGCTCGGTGCGGGCGGTTCCCGTCAGCGACGAGCACGTCCGCGAGCTCCAGGACGACCCGCCGCGTCCGCTGGTGTTCACGAACGACGGCAACATGTTCAACGGCGCCGAGCCGGGCACGGAGATCGTCGAGCAGGCGTTCCGCTATTTCGCGGGCAGCCCGTGGACCATGGGCTGCTACGGCGTGGGCGGAGCCGACTGCGTCCACTACGGCACCAAGGTCGGGAACATCATCGGCCAGGACGCCTGGGATTCCGAGGAGGGCTACCTGGGCAGCTACGACGTGGTCACCGCCATGATCGACATGGGGCTCGACCCCCTGCAGGTGGCGATCGACAGCGCGCACCGCCTGGGGCTGGGGATCGTCGCCTACCTGCGCGTGCAGCTCTGGATCTGCGAGCCGCCGCTGGACCAGCAGTTTCGCTCCAGCTTCTACGCGGCGCATCCCGAATACTGCTGCGTGGAGGCCGACGGGGTCGCCGACCACAGCAAGCTGAGCGTCGCTTTTCCCGAGGTGCGCGGGCAGCTCAACGGCATCATGCGCGAGTGCCTGGAGCGCGGCGCCGACGGCGTGTGCCTGTGCTTCGCGCGCGGCTTCCCGCTGGTGCGCTACGAGCAGCCGGTGCTGGACCGCTACCGGGAGCGCTACGGCGGCGACGCACGCGAGCTGGACGACCGCGACGAGCGGCTGCGCGCCGTGTGGGCGGAGATCACGACCGAGTGGATCCGGGAGATTCGAGCGTTGCTCGACGAGTTCGGCCCGTCGGAACGGTACGAGCGGCGCAAGCTGGCGCTGATCGCCGGCCCTGACATGGAGTGGTGCCTGGGGTACGGGATCGATGTGGGCGCCTGGGGCCGTGCGGGGCTGGTCGACGTCGTCGCGCCGTACCCGCGCGGCATCGAAAAGCGGGAGGACATCCGCGAACTGCTGACCGCAGGAGTGGGCGAGTACGCCCGGGCACTCGAAGGGACGGACGTGGAGCTGGTTCCGTCACTGGGCAGCTTCGCCGACCACGGGATGACGGTAAGGGAGGTGCGCACGCGCGCCGACGGGTGCTACCGGCAGGGCGCCACCGGCCTGAGCCGCTGGGACACCGATCCCTGGATGGCCCACCTGGGACTGGAGCGCGCCGTCGCTCAGCGGCTGTGGGTCGACCACTACATGCCGCCGGCCGCCAACGCCGTCGTATCCACGGCCGGCCTGAACCGCCTCCGCTTCAACCCCCGCATCGGCGTGTGAGCTCGTGACCCTCATCACCGACTTCTCGATCGCGCAACCGTCCGACCGGCTGATCACCGACGACTCCACGACCTTCGGCCCGATCTCCAGGCCGAAGCCCGGCGCGTGGCGCCTGATCGACTACGAGACCGAGCTGTTCGGCGGGCGGTTCCTGCAGGCATCCAACCCGCAGGCGGCCGTGTTGACGGTGCCGCTCGATTGCGAGGGGTGGCACGCGGTGTCGATCGGCATCGCCGGCACCGGCGTCAAGCGGGGTCCGGCCTCGATCGAGGTGCGGCTCGAAGGCGACGAGCACTGGCAGTACCTGCGCGCCGAGGGGTGGATCGACTACGTGGAGGAGCCGTGGATCATCGCCGACCTGACCGGCCGGTCGCTGCAGGTGCGCTTCCCGCAGCAGGCACGGGGGCCGGTGCTGGCGCGCCTGTGCTCGGTGCGGGCGGTTCCCGTGCGCGACGAGCACGTGCGGGAGCTTGCGGCCGACCAACCGCGGCCGCCGATGTTCATCCACGACAGCGCCGTCGCCGAGCCGGGCGCCGAGGCGATCGAACGGTTGTTCCGGCCGTACGCCGGGAGCGCGTGGACGTCGGGCTGCTACGGCGTGTGCGGCGCCGACTGCGTCGACTACCCCACCGAGGTCGGGAACATCAACGGCCAGGACGCCTGGGATGCCGAGGAGGGCTACCTGGGCAGCTACGACGTGATCACCAGGATGATGGCCATGGGGCTCGATCCCTTGCAGGTGGCGATCGACAGCGCGCACGGAGCGGGGCTGGCCCTGATCGTCTACCTGCGCGTGCAGCTCTGGACCTGCGAGCCGCCGCTGGACCACCAGTTCCGCTCGCGCTTCTACGCCGCGCACCCGGAATACTGCTGCGTGGAGGCCGACGGGGTCGCCGACCACAGCAAGCTGAGCGTGGCCTTCCCGGAGGTGCGCGGGCAGCTCAACGGCATCATGCGCGAGTCCCTGGAGCGCGGCGCCGACGGGGTGTGCCTGTGCTTCGCGCGCGGCTTCCCGCTGGTGCGCTACGAGCAACCGGTCCTGGACCGCTACCGGGAGCGCTACGGCGGCGACGCACGCGAGCTGGACGACCGCGACGAGCGGCTGCGCGCCGTCTGGGCGGAGATCACGACCGAGTGGATCCGGGAGATCCGCGAGCTGCTGGACGGGTTCGGCCCGTCGGAGCGGTACGAGCGGCGCAAGCTGGCGCTGATCGCCGGTCCGGACATGGAGTGGTGCCTGGGGTACGGGATCGACGTGGGCGCCTGGGGCCGGGCGGGGCTGGTCGACGTCGTGGCGCCATACCCGCGCGGGATCGAGCGCCGCGAGGACCTCGGGGAGCTGCTGGTCGACGGAGTGGGAGAGTACGCGAAGGCGCTGGAAGGGACGGACGTGGATCTGGTCCCGTCAATCGGCAGCTTCGCCGACCACGCGATGACGGTCCGCGAGGTGCGCACGCGCGCCGACGGCTGTTACCGCCAGGGCGCCACCGGCCTGAGCCGCTGGGACACCGACCACTGGATGATCCACCTGGGCCTGGAGAGCGCGGCCGCTCAGCGCCTCTGGGTCGACCACTACATGCCGCCGGCCGCCAACGTCGTGGTCTCCACCGCCGGCCTGAACCGGGTCCGCTTCAATCCCCGCATCGGCGTCTGACTCCTGGCGAGGCGCTGACGAGCGCATCGCCGGTCGACTTCTCTGTCGATTGCCGCTATGGCGGTAAATTATGCTGATATTGATAGGCCTTTGCCACGTTTTACGCGATATTGCTGCTATGGCAGTAATAAATGGTCAAGTCGCTTGACACTTGCGCGATTGATGCACCAATTTGCCGCCATGCCGGTAAAATAGGGCCTGAAACATGAAGATCCTCACGTCTCAGTCGCTTGGTGAAGCGCTCCGGTACCACCGTCGGCGCAGCGGCCTGAGCCAGCATGCACTGGCCGACCTTGCAGGCATCGGCAAGACCTCGGTCTTCGACATCGAGAAGGGGAAGCCCACGGTACGCCTGGCGACGCTGATGGCGGTCCTGCGCGTCCTCAACGTCGATCTGCTGCTGGATGGACCGCTGATGGCGGAGTGCCGTGCCATGCTGGACGCCGAGCGCCGGAACGCGGGCGAGGAGAACGGGCCGTGAGGAGAGCCGCGGTCCGCGTGATGGGCGCTCCGGCCGGAGTCCTTGAGGAGCTCGAGCGGGGGCGGTTCGTGTTCCGGTACCTGGATGCGTACGACGGCCCGCCGGTCTCGCTCACCATGCCGGTTGCGAGGCAGGAGCACTCGTTCGACCGGTTTCCCCCGTTCTTCGAGGGGTTGCTGCCGGAAGGCGAGATGCTGGAGGGGCTGCTGCGCCAGCGCAAGCTCGATCGCGACGACCTGTTCGCGCAACTTCTGGCGGTAGGCGAGGAGGTGGTCGGGGCGGTAACCGTGGTCGAGGATACGGCTTGAACCGCTGCCCCATCACCTACGAACCGTGCGGAGACGACCGGTACTCCCGTGCGGGACTGCGCTCGCTGTCGCCAAATCTGAAATCCCTGCACGACTTTCCCTACGCAGCCGAACGGCAACGGCAGGAGGCCGTGATCCGCGCCGGCAGGATGTCGATCCAGGGAGTGCAGCCGAAGCTGAGCGTGCGGCTCGACGCCACGGCCGGTATGTTCCAGGTCGTCGATCGGGGCGGACGGTACGTCCTCAAGCCGCAGCACCACGTGTACCCGAACCTGCCGGAGAACGAGGGCCTGACCATGCATCTGGCAGGACTGTGCGGGATCGAGGTGCCGGTGAGCGGGATGGTGCGCTGTGCCGACGGTACCTGGTCGTACTTCGTCCGCCGCTTCGACCGCGCGGGGCACAACCGCAAGGTCCCCCTGGAGGACTTCGCGCAACTCGCCGGCCGCAACCGTGACACGAAGTACGACTTCAGCATGGAGCGGCTGGTGGACCTGCTCGATGCCCATTGCACGTTCCCGGCGATCGAGAAGGTGAAGCTGCTGAAGCGGAGCCTGTTCAACTTCCTGGTAGGGAACGAGGACATGCACCTCAAGAACCACTCGCTGATCACCAGGCAGGGCAAGGTCGAGCTCGCCCCTGCGTACGACTTCCTCAGTTCCACGGTCGCCTACTGGGCTCTCGACAAGCGACCCGAC
This sequence comes from Spirochaetia bacterium, assembly GCA_964291595.2. Classification (GTDB taxonomy): domain Bacteria; phylum Spirochaetota; class Spirochaetia; order SZUA-6; family Bin103; genus CATQHW01. The sequence goes on from OZ219914.1 coordinate 1,921,687, forward strand.
ACCATCATGGAGACCGCTCTGCCGCTCGGAGGCAAACAGCGAGGCCTGAGCCGCAGGTCATGGATTGCCTACTTCGGCAGCGAGCGCCTGGGGCTTCCCGACAAGATCATCGGCAGGGTCCAGGCGGAGCTGTCGGAGACCGCTCCCGCGTGGCGGCGGCGCATAGGCGACTCCTTCCTGCCGCCGGAGCACCAGGAGCTCTATCTCGCGCTGCTCGGCGAACGCCTGGCGGTCCTTGACTTGAACGGATGAGCGGTCCCTCCCGCCGGTTGCCGTACGCGTCCGCGGGGGCGTGCTACTCTTGCGGTCCGGTGTCGTCTCCCCGCGAGGATCGGGGTCACGGATACCCCGACCTCAAACCGCTGCTCGACGTGTACCTGGCCGAGGTGCGCGACAGGCTCGGAACAGACGTGTCCGCGGTTGCCCTCTACGGGTCGGTCGCCCGCGGCCAGGCGCGCGCGGCCAGCGACATCGACCTGTTCGTGGTCCACCGCGGCGAGCGGGCTGCCGTGTTCGAGGTCTTTCTCGAGGTCGCGCTTCGGTTGCGGGACCATCCACTGGTAGCGGGGTTGCAGGCGCACGACGCCCCGACCGAGCCGTATCCCGTGTTTCATTCGGAGGAGGAGTTGGCGGACACGCCATGGCTCCTGCTGGACATTTGCGACCACGGCATCATCCTGTTCGATCCACGCGAGGTTCTGGCCCGCAAGCTGGCGAGCCTGCGCGCACGCCTGCGAGAGCTCGGCTCTCGCCGCATCGGGCTGGCCGACGGCTCGTGGTATTGGGACCTGAAGCCCGATCTGCGCCCGGGCGAGGTCATCGCCCTGTAGCGGCGGACCGGCTGTCAGGGACAACGCGGAGCGCGGGCGGAGGCTGATGCCGATGGCGACCGAATCACCACAAGGAGAGCCCGCGGTGAGCCGGTCTGATCTCTCCATCCACGAGCTGACGCCGGAGCATCGCGATTGGAACGAGTACGTTGACCTGATCGACGGCGAAGGTCAGAGACGAGGGGCGTTCGACGCGCACTTCGAACCGTTTCCGCGCCACTACGTTCTGGCGAGACGGGAAGGCGACATCGTCGGCTTCCTGACGTACGTCGTCTGGGACATCGGTCCCCATGATCGGAATCATCCACCTCTGGTCGTCGACGGACAGACGCTCAGGGAAGCGAAGATCGTCGCGTTCGGGGTGAAGGAGGCGTACCGCCGCCAGGGCATCGGCAGGGCTCTCCAGGAGCACGCGATTCGCAGAGCCAGGGAGCTCGGCTGCTACCAGGTGCGATCGGTCAGCGGCGCAGACCACTCCGCAAACCGGCAACTCAAGCTGGACATGGGATTCGCCGTGGAGCCGATGGAGCGCGACAAGCCCACGCTGGCGTTCGTCATGCCCCTCAGACCCCGGTAGCGGAGCGCTCCTACAGCGTCACAGCGATCGTCGTATGATGTGCGGCAACCATGGGACGCACTCAGCTCGCACCTGAACTGTTCGAGACGATCGACTGGCGCTGCATCGGGCCGCACCGCGGCGGCCGGGTGGTGGCAGTCGCCGGGGACCCCTCGCATGCCCAGACCTTCTACTTCGGCGCCTGCGCGGGAGGCGTCTGGAAGACCACCGACGGCGGCACCTACTGGGAGAACGTCTCCGACGGCTTCTTCGGGACCGCCGCGGTGGGCGCGATCGCCGTTGCCGACGCCGACCCCAACGTCCTCTACGCCGGCACGGGCGAGGCGTGCATCCGCGTGGACGTCTCGCACGGCGACGGCGTCTACCGCTCGACCGACGGCGGCGCGACCTGGAGCAACGTCGGCCTGGCCGACACCCGCCACATCGGCCGCATCCGCATCCACCCGGAGGACCCGGACCTGGTCTACGTGGCCGCGCTCGGCCACGCCTTCGGTCCCAACGAGCAGCGCGGCGTGTTCCGCTCGCGCGACGGCGGCGCCACCTGGGAGCACGTGCTCCACCGCGACGCCGAGACCGGCGCCATCGACCTGGTCATCGACCCCACCAACCCGCGAGTCCTGTACGCCGCGCTCTGGCAGGTGATCCGCCGGCCGTGGATCCTCGAATCCGGCGGCCCCGGCAGCGGCATCTTCAAGTCCACCGACGGCGGCGACACCTGGACGGAGATCTCGGGCAACCCCGGCCTGCCGGAGGGCATCAAGGGCCGCATCGGCATCGCCTGCTCGCCCGCCAAACCGGGACGGGTCTGGGCGATCGTCGAGGCGGAGAAGGGCGCGCTGCTCCGCTCCGAGGACGGCGGCGCCAACTGGGAGGTGGCCAGCACCGAGCGCGAGTTGCGCCAGCGCCCCTGGTACTACCACCACGTGTTCGCCGACCCGCAGGACGCCGACACCGTGTGGGTGCTCAACCTGGCCGCCTGGAAGTCCACCGACGCCGGCAAGACCTTCACCGCGGTGTCGACCCCGCACGGCGACAACCACGACCTGTGGATCGACCCGGCCGACCCGCGCCGCATGATCGAGGGCAACGACGGCGGCGCCTGCGTCTCCTTCAACGGCGGCGACACCTGGTCGACGATCTACAACCAGCCGACCTCGCAGTTCTACCACCTCACCACCGACACGCAGTTCCCGTACCGGGTGTACGGCACGCAGCAGGACAACTCCGCGATCAGCGTGCCCAGCCGCTCGGACAAGGGCATCATCCGCATGGGCGACTGCTACACGGTCGGCAACTCGGAGAGCGGCCACATCCAGGTCCGCCCCGACAACCCCGACATCGTCTACTCCGGCGCCATCGGCAGCGCCCCCGGCGGCGGCGGCGTGCTGCTGCGCTACGACCACGCGACCGGGCAGATCCGCATCATCACCGCCTGGCCGGAGGAGTACTCCGGCTACGGCCCCAAGGACCTCAAGTACCGCTTCCAGTGGACGTACCCGATCCTGATCTCGCCCCACGACCCCGACGTGCTCTACATCGCCGGCAACGTGCTGTTCCGCTCCACCGACGACGGCGCGAGCTGGGAGGTGATCAGCCCCGACCTGACCCGCGACGACCCGACCAAGCAGGAGGCCTCCGGCGGCCCGATCACCAAGGACACCACCGGCGCCGAGCACTACTGCACGATCTTCGCCTTCGTCGAGTCCGTGCATCCGCAAGGGGCTGTTCTGGGCCGGCTCCGACGACGGGCTCATGCACCTGTCCCGCGACGGCGGCGCGAGCTGGCAGGAGATCACGCCGCCCGAGCTGCCCGAGTGGTCGACCGTGGCCACGATCGAGCTGTCCCCGCACGATGAGGCGACCGCCTACGTGGCCGCCTTCCGCTACAAGCTCGACGACTACCGGCCCTGCCTGTTCAAGACCGCCGACTACGGCGCGACCTGGACGCGGATCAACGGCAACCTGCCCGACGGCGACTTCACGCGCGTCATACGCGAGGACCCGGAGCGTCCGGGGCTGCTGTACGCCGGCACCGAGCGCGGCGTGTACGTCTCCGGCGACGACGGCGCCTCGTGGCAGCCGTTCCAGTGCAACCTGCCGGTGGCGCCGGTCCACGACCTGGCGATCCGCGGCGACGACCTGATCGCGGCCACCCACGGCCGCTCGTTCTGGATCACCGACGGCCTGGCGCTGCTGCGGCAGTTGGCTGCAGGCGAGGTCGCCCCCGTGCACCTGTTCGCGCCTGCCCCCACGCTGCGCATGGCCGGTGAGGCCGACCCCACGGCGGTCTCGCCCAAGCAGTACATGGTCGGGCTCGGCCAGCCGGGCACCCTCTACGTCGCGCAGAAACCCGATGGGGGCTTCGAGCGCCGCCCGCTCGACTGCGGCGTCAATCCCCGCGCGGGAGTGGTCCTGCACTACCACCTCCAGGAGGAGCACCTCCAGGAGGAGCCGGAAGGCGAGGTCACCCTGTCCTTCCACGACGCGGACGGCCAGGAGATCCGCACGTTCGGAAGCGTGGAGCCGGAGACGCCCGACGAGGAGGAGGGCAAGGAGCAGCCGCCGAAGGACCCGGTGATCCCGGCCAAGGCCGGCATGAACCGCTTCGCGTGGGACATGCGCTATCCCGGCTCGCACCCGATCACCGGGACCACCGACCGGCCGCCCGGGCCGCTGGCCGCCCCGGGCCGCTACGAGGCGCGCCTCACCGTCGCGGACGCCATCCACCGGCAGCCGTTCGAGATCCGCAAGGACCCGCGCCTGGAGGCGACGCAGGAGGATCTGGACGCGCAGTTCGAGCTGGCAATGCGGATCCGCGACAAGGTCTCGGAGGCCAACGACGCGATCAGCGAGCTGCGCAGCACCAGCCGGCAGACCGACGAGTGGGCCGGCCGCGCCAAGGACGGCCCCGGCGAGCAGCCGGTCGCCGACGCGGCGCGCGCGCTCAGGAAGGAGCTCGCGGCGATCGAGGAGGAGCTGGTCGAGCCGCGCGCCGAGGGGGCGCTGAACCGCCTCAACCACCCGGTCAAGCTGGTCGCCAAGCTGAGCGCCCTGACCAGCGTGGTGACCAACGCCGACGCGGCGCCGCCGAAGCAGGCGTACGAGGTGTACGACCACCTGGCCGGCCAGATCGACGCGCAGCTCGCCCGGCTCAAGGAGACCCTGGAGGGCCGGCTGCCGCCCTTCGCGGACCTGCTGCGCGAGCACCAGGTGCCGGCGGTGGTGCCGGGCAGCGAGCCGGTGTCTGACGCGACGGCTGCCCCTCGCCCGGTCTGAGAAGTCGAGGACGCCCAGAGATCGATGCCGGGCCGGCAGCGACGACGAAGCCGCAAGCAGCAGAAGCAGACCCGGCAGCAGCGAGCCCGGCAGCCGGGCCTCGATCCGAAGCGCGCGCTGGCCGAGGCGCGCCGGAGCCTGGACGGCGGCGACCCCCGCACGGCCCTGGAGGTGCTCCGGCAGGTGTCACGGCAGCACGGCGCGCCGGCCGTGCCGCCGCTGTGGCTCTTCTGCGCCACGGTCGAACGCGCGCGGCAATTGCACCGCAAGGGATCGGCGAAAGAGGCCGCGGCGCTGCGGAGCCGCGCCGCGCAGCATCGCGCGGCGATCGACGTGGAGACCCTCGCGGAAGAGGACCTGGTCCGTTTTCTGCGCTGTCTGGAGGCGGCCGACGCCGTGGCGGTCTACGCCGAGCACCTCGCGGCCGGGCCGGCCCTGCCCGCGGCCGAGCGGGCCGTGGCCGACCGCCTGGTGATCGACCGCGGCTGGGACGGCATCGAGCACCTCGCCGCCGAGCACCCGCTCCGGCGGGACGCCGAGCCGGTACGGCGCAGCCTGGAGGCCATGGACGGCGGTGACTGGGAGGGCGCCGCACGTCTCCTTGCGGGCGTGGCGCGCCGCTCGCCGTTCGCGCCCTGGCGGCTGTTCTGCAAGGCCATGGGATGCTTCGCCGCCGGTGACGAGCCCGGTCTGCGGCGCACCGTCGACCTGCTGCCGGACGACTTCGCGCTGCGCGGCACGGTCGCCGAGCTCAGGCGCTCCGCCGCCGGTGCCGGGCCGGCGGGACCGGACGCCGTGCGGCGGGCGCTCGGCACTCGGAGCGCGCCGGTTGCGGCTACCGCCGCCAGCCTGAGCCAGGCGATCCGGGCCGGCACCCCGGCTGAGATCGAGCGGCACCTGGTCAGCCTGGCCGATGCCGTCTACCCGGAGGACCCCGTCCGGGCGCGGATCGACCTGCTGATGATCGCCTGCGGCGCGACGATCAAGGGCCCGCTGGAGATCGACTCGTTCGCTCGCATGGTCGCCAGCGTCGTGCCCGGCGACCGCTCCTTCGGTGTCCTGGCGCAGGCCGTCCTGTTGACGCACGAGCTGGAGTCCGGCGACGTGTGGGATCCTGCGGTTGCCGAGGACTACCTCGAAGAGCTGCCGGTCGTGTTCCCGTGCCGGGCCGACCAGGCGATGGCGCGTTCCTGCGTGCTGGAATCGCTCGCCCGCGCCGGAGTCCGTTCGGGTATCGGTCCGCACCTCCTCCATCCCGAGGCGGTGGTGTCGCTCACGGTCCTGCTGGGCACGCGCCCCGAAGACCCGGCGACGATGCTGGTCGACCTGCTGATGGCCAGCCTGGCCGCCGATCCGGAGTCGCCGACCGCGTACCGTTCTCTGCTCGATCTGCTGCGCAGGCCCTTGGTCGGCAGCACCGTCCAGGTGCGGAGCATCCTGGAGGAGCTGGCGAAGAGCCATCCCGACGACCCCGAGCCGTGGCTGGACATGGTCACCCTGGACTATTCCCGGAATGCGTACCGGCGCGCGGAGACGGCGCTGGCCGAGGCGCGGCGGCGCGCACCGTACGACGAGCGGATCCTCGACCTGCAGGCGGCGGGGTTCCTCAAGTCCGCCGGTCAGAGCTGCAAGCGAGGTCGGTTCGCGCTCGCGGAGCGGGACCTGGAGCGCGCCGCGAACCTGCGGCGCCCGAAGCTGGAGCCGATCCTGCGCGTCAAGCGCCTGGTGCTCGACGTGGTCCGGGCCGGCAAGAACGCCGCCGCGGCAGCCGCGCCCCACCTGCGGGCGCTGCCTCCGGGTGAGCGACTGCGAACGCTGGCCGTGGCGATCCACGACCTGGCGGCGAGCAGCAGCGTGTCGAACGTCGATCGCGCGACCGCCTCCGCGCTGCGAGACGTCCTGGCGCGCGGTGCGAGCGCCATCAGGAAGCTCGAACCCGATGAGGCGCTCGCTCTGATCGCCGACCTGCCGTCCGACTACCGCGTGCTCTACGGAAGTCTGCGCATCGCCCCGGTGCTGGCCGACTGGTGGGGCGCGGTGATGGCCCGGCTCGACGGCGACCTCCTGCTCGCGTGCTTCGACACGCTGATCGCCTGCGGCGGGCACAAGGCGGTGCGGGCGGAACTGTACCGCCGCATGCCCGGCGACCGCACGATTCGGCGCGACTCCCTGCTGCAGTTCTACCTGGCGGTAGTCCGCTACCGGCAAGGGCTCGACCGCGACTCCCTGCTCTTTGCCGAGGTCCTGCAGCGGGCCGAACCCGGCGAGCACCAAGACATGCGGGCCGCGGCGTCCAGACTCGCACAGGTCGTCGACGGCCCGTTGCGGCTTGCGTTGCAGCGCTTCGACTTCGCCATTCTGGACATTGACGTGCCGTGGTTGCCGGCGATGCTGGACGAGATCATCAACGGCACGCGGCCTCCCGCGCGTCCGGCCCGGATTGCGCCCCCGAAACCGGTGGCATCCGACGAACCGGCGGCATCCGACGAACCGGTGGCATCCGAACCGGCATCCGACGAACCGGCGGCACCGGAACCGGTGGAACCCGAGTCGCCGGTCCCGGGGCTGGTGGCGGCGCTGCGCAAGGGCGCGCGGGGCGGACGGTTGGACCCGTCGGCGCAGGGTCTGCTCTTCGCGGACGAGGCGATCATGGCGATCGTCGACCGCCTGGAGACGATGATCGACGACGCCGACCTGCGCGGAGCCCCGCCGGAGGTCATGCAGGAGGCCGCCGGCGCCGCGCGCGACGATCCGGAGATGGGTCGCATGCTGGACGAATTGGCCGACTGGTGCACGGCCGGACGGCGCGACGTGTCGCCGGAGCTGGCCGCCATGCTGTTCACGACACGGACCGGCGCCGACGCCGGCAAGGAGCGACGCTGATGCTGGCTCACTACCTGACGCTGGACCTCTCTCCCGACGCTTCGCAGGAGGAGATACGCCGGCGGTACCTGGAGCTGACCCGCGCCCATCCCCCGAGCCGCGATCCCGATCGCTTCCGGCGCATCGCCGCCGCCTACGAAGCGCTGCAGGACGACCGTACGCGTGTACGGACCGCGATCTTCGGGATGGCGTCCTACGGCGACTGGGAGCTGGCGCTGGATGCGCTGGTGGAGGCTCGCCAGGGGTCGCGGAAGACGCCCGGCCTCAAGACGCTGCTGACAGCGGAGGGCCTGTCGTGAGGACGCCGGCCGACGTGCGCGCGACCGGCGTCCGGGCGACTCGGGACGGGGAGACCGCCGACGACTGGAAGGAGCGGGCGCTGGACGACTTCAGGCGATGGCTGGACGAGCTGGAGGAGATCCCGCCGGCGGTCGCGGACCGGGAGCCGCCATCCTGCGACCTGCACGACCTGTTCGCCGAGCTGGCCGCCCTGCGCCAGGAGGTGCGGCTGCAGAATCGGGAGCAGTCGCGGGCCGGCCGGGAGCTGGCCAACGCCGCGGCGCGCTACGACGCGATCGACCGCACGACCCGGCGGCGTGACGAGGAGCTGGCGGCGCTCGAACGCCGCGTCTCGCGGGCGGCCGAGGACCGCTGCCTGCTGTCGGTGCTCGACCTGCGTGACGCCCTGGTGCGCGGCCGCGAGGCGGCGCGGAAGCTGCGCAAGGCGGGGAAGAAGGCCGGCAGGACCGGCGGGAAGAAGGCGGGACGCAAGAAGGCGCTCCCGCGCAAGCCGTTTCGCCGCCTGCAGCCGGCGATCGCCGGAGTCGTGGACGGCTACGACCTTGCGCTCAGGCGCTGCGACCGGACGCTGGCGCGGTTCGGCGTGCGTGGCGTGCCCGCCGTGGGGGGCCGGTTCGACGCCCGCACCATGCACGCGCTGGAGACGCGGCGGGTCGAGGATCGCGAGGACGGCGTGGTCGTCGACGAGTTCGTCAGCGGCTTCACGCGCGACGGCGAGGTGTTGCGCCTGGCCGAGGTCGCCGTGAACCGCGTGCAAGGAGCGGAGTGATGGCGTCGGATCGGGAGCCGGTCATCGGCATCGACCTGGGAACCACCAACTCGGAGGTGGCGATCATCGACGGCGGAACGCCGCGCATCGTCGGCAGCGGGGACGATGCGATCCTGCCCTCGTGCGTGGGACTGGACGAGTCGGGCGGCGTCATCGTCGGGCGCGAAGCGCGCAACCAGCATGCCGTCGCCCCGGAGCGCACCGTGCTGTCCATCAAGCGCCTGATGGGCTCCGACACCCGCGTGCGGATGGGGCCGGAGGGGTACCGTCCCCAGGAGATCTCCGCGTTCATCCTGAGGACGCTCAGGGAGCGGGCGGCCGCCGCCCTGGGACGGCCGGTCGGCAAGGCGGTGATCACCGTACCGGCGTACTTCACGGACGCCCAGCGGCAGGCCACGCGCGAGGCGGGACAGATCGCCGGCCTGGAGGTCGTGCGGATCATCAACGAACCGACCGCCGCCGCCCTGGCCTACCACGCCGGCGAGGAAGGGCAGCGCAGGATCCTGGTCTACGACCTCGGCGGCGGCACGTTCGACGTCTCGGTGGTGAAGATCGAGAGCGGGGTCGTCGAGGTGCTCGCTACCAGCGGCGACAACCACCTGGGCGGCGACGACTTCGACGCGATCGTCCTGGAGCGCCTGAACGGTCACCTGGAAACCGCGATGGGGCTCGGCGACGCCCGCAAGGACCGCGTGCTGCAGGCCCGGCTGCGGCGGGCGGCGGAGCGGGCCAAGGTCGAGCTGTCCCGCCAGCCGCACGCGCTCATCGAAGAAGACCACGTGGCCACGGTGCGCGGCGCGGCGCAGCATCTCTCCTGGGAACTGAGTCGCGCCGACTTCGAGGCCGCGATCGAGGAGCTGCTCGGCCGGACCATGCAGGCGGTGACCACCGCGCTCGACGACGCGGCGATGCGCCCGAGCGATCTCGACCGCGTGCTGCTGGTCGGCGGATCGACGCGCATTCCGCGCATCACGCAACTCCTGGCCGAGCGCCTGGGACAGGAGCCGCACGGGGAAGTGGACCCGGATCTGTGCGTGGCGCTCGGAGCCGGCATCCAGGCCGGCATCGAAATGGGACACGACATGCCGGCCGTGCTGGTCGACATCACCCCGTACACGTTCGGCACCGGCGCCCTTGGCGAGCTCAACGGGCGTCCGTACGCGGATACGTTCGTGCCCCTGATCCGGCGCAACGCGAAGCTGCCGGCCGCGCACACCGAGACGTTCTACACGGTGTTCGAGGACCAGGACAGCGTGAAGATCAAGGTGTATCAGGGCGAGGACCCCGATGCCTTGAAGAACGTCGAGATCGGCACCTTCCTGTTCGAGGGCCTGAATCAGGAGCAGGGAGCGCGCGATCACGGCATCGTGATCACCTACGATCTGGACCTCGACGGCATGCTCAACGTCCACGCCGTGGAACGGGCAACCGGCCGCGAGATCAGGGGCGTGATCGAGCGGGCCATCGGCGGGTCCACCGAGGAGGCGCTCAGCGCCTCGAAGGAGCGGGTCGCCGCCCGCTGGGGCGCAGAGGAGGAGGACGCCGAGGCGCCCGCGCAGACCGACGACCCGCAGGCGCCGCCGGAGATCCGGGAGACCCTGCAACGGGCCGAGTCCGCCCTCGCAACGGCCCCGGAAGAAGACCGGGAAGAGATCGCCGATCTGATGAAGGACCTGCGCGATGCCGTGAAGGCCGGGGACACGGAGCGGACGGCCAGGGCCAGGCAGGAGCTGGACGAGATCCTGTTCTACCTGGAGTAGCCGGAGTGCAGCACTGCCCGACCTGCGGCGCCCGCTACCGCGGAGGATCGCGGTGCCACCGCTGCCAGACGGACGTGGGACAGGTGTTGCTGATCGAGCGCGCCGCCGCCGCCCTGCGGACTCGGGCGCGCCTGGCGCTCCGGGACGGCCGCGGCGGTCAGGCCCGCGACGATGCCGAGCGCGCCTGCGCCCTGCACCGCTGCTCCGACTCCCTGGCCGTGCGCGCCGTCGTCGCGTTGCGCGAGCGGGACCATCCGCTGGCGCTCCGGCTCTGGCTCGAACACGAGCGCAGCAAAGCGAGTGACTCCGCACCGGAGCGGTGATGGCCGCTCCCGGCGTTGCGGCGGTATAGTCTTCGTACGTCGAAGGAAGGTCGATATGTTTCGAGATCTGAAGTTGGAAACGTACCGCAGTTTCGAGTCGTACGAGTTGCGTGACCTGACACGGGTAAACCTGCTTGTCGGGAAGAACAACTGCGGCAAGACGTCGATTCTCGAGGCTGTCAACCTCCTCGTTTCGAAGGGGAATCCCTCGGTGATCGAGCAATGCGCCGATCGTCGCGGCGAGATGAACGTGCGCGAGGATCCTGAACCCTATGGCACACAAGCCGTCCCTGACGTCTCACACCTCTTCTTTGGCCGAGTCGTCGAGCCGGGAATCTGTCTTCATCTATCGTCGAACGAGGACACTCGATCGCTGTCCATTGAACTCGCGGACGTAGACGATTTGGCGGAAGACGCTGGCTTCCGCGACGTCGATAAGATGCTCTCTCTTTTTGACGAGGATACAAGCGGCGTATTGGCGCTGGTCACCAAGGTCGACGGCCGATCGAGCACGCCGTTCCTGCCGGTTTCTGAAGATGGTTCCGTGTTGGCGATGCCTCGTTCTCGCCGCATGCGACTCAAGAACGCCCCTGCTGCGCCGGTCGTGCAGTTCGTTACGGCGGAATCGCTGTATCCCGAAGCGATGCGCGGCGCGTGGGACAAGGTCCTGGCCGACGGGCGCGAGTCCGACGTCGTCGAAGCCTTGAGGATCCTCGATGGGGAACTCGACACGGTTCACTTCCTGACGCACGGCTTCTTTCGCGGATCGTCAGAGCGGGCAGCCGTCCTGATCGGACTGCGCACCGGGCAGCGCGTGCCGCTGGGAAGCTGCGGAGATGGCATGCGCCGATTGCTTGCGCTCTCCCTGTCCGTCGTTCGAGCGGCAGACGGCTTCGTGCTGATTGACGAGATCGATACCGGTCTGCATTGGACGGCGATGGAAGAGACATGGCGGTTGATCGTCACGGCGGCGAGGCGATCCAACGTGCAGGTCTTCGCCACGACCCACAGCTACGATTGCGTTCGGGGACTTGCCTCCCTCGTCGAATCCTTCCCGGATCTTGCTCCCGAAGTCTCCATTCAGAAAGTCGACCGACTATTGGGACAAGCTGTAAGTCTGGACGCTGACAACATAAGGATTGCCGTAGCTCAGGACATGGAAGTTCGCTGATGGCTTCGTTGGAGCGGTCTCTCCTTTATGTGGAAGGGGATGACGATCTGCACGCCATCTGCCACCTCCTCATCAGACACGGAATAGACTACGATCAGAAGCCGTGGCCTGACCGATTCCCGGAGGTCAAGACGGCAGGCGGCAAGGAGCAGCTTCTTGCTGGCATGTACACCGGCGTCTCCTTGAGTAGTGGCCGCTCGATTGGGTTCGTATTGGATGCGAACTCGTCGCTGGCAAGTCGATGGGATGCGGTGTCGTCACGGCTCATGGCGTTGGGCGTAAAGACTCCAGTCGAAGTGCCTCCGGATGGATTCATCGCCGAGGCATCACGATATCGTGCGCGAGTGGGAACGTGGATCATGCCCGATAATCAACGCGAGGGTACGTTGGAGAGCTTTCTTGAGGGTCTCGTTCGTGAGAACGACAAGCTGCTTCCGCACGCCAAGATCTCGACGCAGGGAGCCAGGGAATTGCACGCGAGCTTCCCTGACAGGTTGGTTGCCAAGGCGGAACTGCACACTTGGCTTGCTTGGCAAGAGGAGCCGGGGTTGCCGTACGGATCTGCTATTCGCGCACGATACTTCGGCCACGACAGCCAAGCGGCACGGAGTTTCGTCGCTTGGTTCTGTTGCCTGTTCGGAATCGCGCGGCTGCAGAGCGGCGACCAAGTGCCGGGAAGCGAGCCGGTGGCGGACGCCAGGACCGACTGATGAGCAGACCGTTGGGAGTACCCGAGGTGCGCTGGGAGCGCATGTTCCCGGACGAGCTGGACGCGGCGTTCGAGCGCTGCCCGGTCCTCTACCTGCCCTACGGGCTGTGCGAGCCGCACGGCCCGCAGAGCGCCCTGGGCTGCGACGGCCTGCGCGCGCACGCGATCTGCCGCAGGGCCGCGACCGCCCACGGCGGCGTGGTCGCCCCGCCGCACTACTGGCACATCCACGAGAGCGGCGGCTTCGGCATCTGGGCCAGCCGCAAGGTGGGCGAGGTGGCGCGCCCGTGGCTGACGGCGGTCCCGCCGTGGCTGTTCTTCAAGACCCTCTGCTACCACGTCCGCGCGGCCGACCAGCTCGGCTTCCGGGCCGCCGTGCTCTACTCCGGCCACGGCGGCCCGCACGCGGAGGATGCCATGCGCTTCCTGGAGCTGATCCAGCCGCGGGTCGGCGCGCGCCTGGCCTTCGTGGTCGAGGGCGACGACCTGAAGGACCCGTCGAGCCCGTTCGCGTACGCCGAGTGGGCCGACCACGCCGGCAAGGGCGAGACCTCGCAGCTCTGGGCGGTCGAGCCGGACGCGGTCGACCTGTCGCGCCTGCCCGCGCCCGATGAGCCGGGCCCGCACTTCGCGATGGATCCCAGCGCCGCCGAGTCCGCCCGGCGCAGCGGCGAGGCGCTGCTGCGCCACAAGACCGCCTGGCTCGGCCGCGTGGCCGCCGGCCTGCTGGCCGAGCACGAGCGGCTCGCCCCGGAGCAGAGGCTCCTCACCTACGCCGAGGTCGAGGCGCTCTGGTCCGAGGTGGTCGCCCCGCAGTTCCCGACCTTCGCCTGCATGCAGGACGGCGACGGCACGGTCCCGCCCGACTCCCGCTGGCACGCCAACTGGCGGGTCCCGGACGTCGGAGCCGAAGTGTTCGAGGACTGAGGGTCAGGTCAAGGCCGAGTACTCGAATACGGGGGTTTCGATGACGCGCACCGGCCGGGCGCGCCCCCACGCTGCTTGCTGTAACCGTTCGATCGACTCGGGAGAGAAGTATCGTTCCCCGGTTTCGACGTTGACGCGTGCCGGCACGTTCTCGACCAGGAGGAGCCTGCCTTCGATCTCGATGTGGTAGGTCACCCTCTGCTCGGTCAGGACTTCGTTCCCAGGATCACTGCGCGCCCGTCGGTCGCTCATCGGGCTGTCTCGTGGACCGGTTGAGGAGGGGCGGGGTGAAACGTAGCCGACCGGATGATGGTGACGGTTTCTCCACCGGGCGAGGGCTCGGCGGCGCGTTTCAGGATCCGCTGCAGCGCCTCGGCGCCGATCTCGGCTCTCGCGTTGACAACCACGTAGAGCCGGTGGTCGCTGAGCCGGTCGAGTTGGCGCAACTCATCGAGCAGCGGTTGATTGGGTGTTTCATCCGCAGCGGTGTGGCTGACCTTGACGTCGTACAGGTGATCCCGGATCAGGAACTTCACGTGGCCGATGGCGTCCGCCTCGTCGCTGACCTCGGCGACGACAGCGCGCACCAAGCGGCCGGCGGCTGCGCGGGCGCCTCCCCCGGCTGCGTCCACCCGCACCTCGGCGTCGAGCCAGGCGAGCGCCTCCTCGCCCGCGCCGTAGCGCGCGTAGTCGATACCGAGCTCGCACGCGCCGGCATCAGCGGTGGCCGGGTGACCGGGATTGCAGAGCGCGTCCACCCATCGGGTCACGCCGGCCGGCGTGCGCCCGTCCTGACAGAGCACCGTCTGCCCCGGCACGGGAATGCCGGACCCGTTGCCGGAAGCGGCCAGCGAGGGCGGATCGGTCACCAGATCCCACTTGCTCGCCACCAGCAGCGGCGCCTCGCGGAGCTGCTCCAGGAACAGATACGCGACGTCGCCGGACCACGGCAGCGGCTCGCCCGCCTGGAGCCGGAGCAGCAGCCGCGCGTCCACCATCGCCGTGAACGACACCCGATCGACCGGACCGGACGCCGACCCGAGCAGCGGCCGCACCACGGTCGCGACCAGATCGGCGCAGGAGCCCACCGCCTCGGCGAACACGTGCTGCGCGCCGTCGCGGCGCGCCTCCGCCAGCAACTCGACCAGTTGATCGTACCGACAGCAGAAGCAGCCACCGGTCACCTCGCGGGTCGGGTGCGAGCCCTGCAGGAACGCCGTGTCGACCAGCAGCGTGCCCTGATCGTTGGTGATCACGGACGCTGCCTCGCCACGCTGCCGCAGCAGCTCGCAGGCACTGCGAATGGCCGTGGTCTTGCCGCTGCCCAGGAACCCGCCAACCAAGTGGATCGTCACGGTCAACATGGTACCCACCCTTGAGCGCGATCGACGACCATCCGGCGCCGCCAGCGTCAACTACTCCTTCAAGGACCTCCTCGGCCGCGCCGAGCCGTTGTGCTGACGCAGCCCCTGCAGAGGCGGTGGTCCGCGGCTTCGCTACAGGCCGATCAGGAGACCGATCAGCAGCGTCGTGGAACACACGAAGATGGTGGATGTGTAGAGGACTCCCTTGGCCAGCCTCACGGCATCCCTGTCGAAGGTGACTTCGCGGGGCTTCAGTTCCGGGGTTGCTTCCTCCGGACCCTCGGCGGTCTGGTTCCTACCGCGGATCCGGCCAGCATTCACTGAGATCGCTACGTCGGCACCGATGGCCGTTCCGATCACTTCTCCTATCATCCTTGGTTGCTCCTTCGATAGTTTACATTATAGAACATGATTCTGTATATTGTCAACCGGAGAGAGGTCTTGAAGAGGGGGTGTCATTGATCGGCAACAAGCTCAAGCTGGCTCGCGGGGCTGCCGGCCTGTCCCTCCGAGCCCTGGAGGGCCGCATCGCCGGCCGGGTGACGGCTCAGGCGATCGGCAAGTACGAACGGAACGAGTCGATGCCCAGTTCCGGCGTGCTTATCGCGCTGGCGGACGCCCTGGGCGTCTCCGTCGAGTACCTGACCAGCGATCAGGATCTGGTGCTCGAAGCGGTCGAATTCCGAAGGAAGGCGATTCCTCGAAAGCGGGAGGAAGTGCGCGTCCAGGCGCGCGTAGTCGACCTTGTGGAGCGCTATCTTACCGTGGAAGAATTACTTGCACTGCCGAGCGTCGACTGGAACAAACCTCGGGAGGCTCCGTATCCCGTGGTCGACGATCTCGCGGAGGTCGAACAGTCAGCAGTGAGCTTGCGCACGCACTGGGATCTCGGGCGGAATCCGATTCCCAGCATGGTCGAGATTCTCGAGGAGTGCGGCATCAAGGTCCTTTCCTTCGATCTGAGCGCGATCGGCGGTCTGACCGCGTACGCGCGGCGAGGCGGTAACCGCGTCGCTTCCGTGATAGTTGTAAACTCGACGGACGCGGGGGAGCGTCAACGCTTCACCCTTGCTCACGAGTTGGGTCACCTCGTGCTGGCCGTGGACGCCGACGTGAACCCCGAGCCGGCGGCCCACCGTTTCGCCGGGGCGTTCCTCATGCCGGCAGATGTCCTGCGGATGGAAGTGGGCCGGCGACGAACGTCGATCGGCTGGAGCGAACTGTTCAGCCTGAAGCGTCTCTTCGGCGTGAGCGTGCAGGCGCTCGTCTATCGGTGCCGAGACCTCGGCATCATCAACGAGGCGCTGTTCAGGCGACTCTTTCAGAACATGTCCAGGCAGGGCTGGCGGAGCCCTCCGTACCGGGAGCCTCAGGCGATCCCGCGCGAGGAGCCCACCCGGTTCGAGCGTCTGTGCTCTCGCGCACTGGCCGAGAACGTGATCTCGGAGGCGAAGGCTGCGGAGCTGCTCGGCATATCGGTCCGCGAGCTCCATGAGCGCATGGAGGCACCCCCGCGACAGTAGCAGGCAGCCGGAACGTTGCGATCCGAACGCCGAACGCGGCACATGGCTGAACTTGGCATGTCGCAGGAAGCCATCGCGCTGTCCCGGGCTGGTACACCGTACTCGGAGCTCGGCTGGTAGAGCCCACCGAACACCGTTCGAGTCGTCACGTCCTGTTCTTGGCGCGATCGGCTTCCCTGGTGCCCGACGCCCGCAGATGCGCGATCTTGCTCAGGAGGTCGAACCAGAACGGCGCGCCCAGGCTGATCGCCGCCATGGTAAGGAGCCAGCCGACGATCTTCCGAAAGCTGAGGTCCGGAAAGGAGTCGGCATAGCCGATCGGGAATGCCCTGAGCGCGGTTCGCTCGTCGACCGCGGCGAGGTCTCCGTTCGTGGCCGCCTGCTCGGCCGCGGAGGCGATCGCGCTGCGCAGCGCGTCGTCTTGCCAAAGCTGCTCGACCATGCGAATCGAATCCGCGTTGACCGCGACCGTGACGACGGCGGCCACGCCGATCAGGCAGTACTTCACCTGCCGCTTGTACCAGCCCGCGACTCGGTCCATCCCCGCGTCGAACCAGTCGGCCAGCCGTTCGCGGAGGTCCTCCACGGTCGGATTCGCCTTGTCCACCAAGCTGATCAGCAGCTCGCGCGTCGGGTTGTTGGCGTCGATCTTGGCGATGAGGGCACGGACGTCCTCGGCGGCAGCGTCGATCGCGTTCTCGTCCGTCTTGTCGCGGGAGATCATGTCGATCAACGCGGTGCTGAAGATCTCCGGCTTGATGTAGGAGGGCAGCTTCTTCGGCTTGCGCAGGCCCTTGATCAGCGGGTGGTCGTACACCGCCTCCGCGTACTCGTTGCCGATCAGATTCCGGATCCCCTTCTTGAGGTTCCGTGAGCGCAGGCCGACGAGACTGGCGATGATCTCCTGGATCGAGCTGCATACCAGGCTCAGCGTCACGTAGAAGAACACCAGGCCCATGGCGACGTCGACGATGGGGCTGTCCAACATCCTCCGCCTTCCTTCGAGACCATCATAGCCACGGCGTGCCACAATGACCTGAACCCATGCAGAAGATCCTGTTCCTTGACGACTGGTGCCTGGAGACGACGCACAACGTGGTGCGGCGGCTGGGCCGACCGAAGCCGGTGCCGGAGGGCACCTGGTCCGACCCGTACGACCTGGGGAACGCCTACCCCTCGGTCTTCCACGACGAGAACCGCGGCAAGTGGCGGGTGATCTACACCGGCGCGCCGGACCCGGACGACTTCATCTGCAACGCCCTGTTCGGGGCGATCGGCGATGACGGCGTCCACTGGGAGATCGACCCGGTGGCGGACGATCACACCTCCTGGTCCGGCTCCTTCCCGCACTGCCTGCTGGAGGCCAGGAGGAACGCCGAGAGCGGGCAGGTGTACCAGGACCCGCGCGATTCCCGCCATCCGTACAAGGTCCTCTACCTCGACTGGGACTGGCGGAGCGGGGCGGCGACCATGCGCAACCCCGTGGTGGTCTCCGCCGACGGCTACCACTGGCAGGAGCTGCCGGGGGCGCGCTGGGGCGACTGGTCCAGCGACACCTGCCACACCGTGTTCTTCAACAAGCTCACCGGCCGGCACCAGGTGATGTGCCGCGCCAAGGACATCAAGCCGCCGTTCAGCCAGCGCCTGGTGGCGAGCATCGAGACCGAGGACTGGGTGCACTACACCGAGCCGGAGGTCATCGTCCGCCCGGACTCCTGCGATCCGCCGCTCTCGCAGCCGTACGGCATGCCGATGTTCCCGTACGGCGACTACTTCATCGGCTTCCTGTGGCTCCTGGTCGGCGACCCGAACGAGACCACCACCAAGGGCGCCGGCCCGGTGTCCAACCACCTCGTCTACAGCATCAACGGGCGCAACATCAACCGCACCTTCCGCGACCAGTTCGTGGAGCCGGCCGAGCCGGGCGAGTTCGGCGGCTTCGGGTTCTATCCCTGCAGCCTGGTGCAGCTCCCGGACGAGTTGCGCATCTACTCCAGCGGCGGCCGCACCGACCACGGCGGCAAGGGCCCGATTCCCGCCGGGCAGCACCGCACCGCGATGTGCCTGCACACCCTGCGGCCGGACGGCTTCATGTACCTGGAGAGCCGCTCCGGCGCCGCGAGCGTGCTGACCAAGGGGTTCGAGCTCACCGAAGGCGGCCTGGCGCTGAACGTCGAGGCGCCGATCGGTGAGGTGCGGGCGCAGGTGCACGTGCAGACCGACAGGGATCCGGGCGAACCGCCGGCGGTGCAGGAGGTAGCCGAGGGGTTCTCGGCCGCGGAGTGCCGGCCGTTCACGGGCGACAGCCTGCGCTGGACGCCGACCTGGAGCAGCGGCCGGAGCCTGGACGAGCTGATCGGCCGCACCGTGCGGGTGGAGGTCCTGTTCGAGCGCGGACGGCTCTACTCGATCGAGGTCGGCGGCACGCTGCTGCAGTAGCCGGCTGCCTCGGGACGGGCAGATGGGAGACGGCGTCGGCATCGAGGCCCGCCTGAACCTGCCGGAGCGCTTCCGCTACGAGCGGGTCGTCAGGAAGGCCAAGGACTACCGGGCCGGAGACCGCCGGGTCATCGCCGACCTGGCCGGCCCCGGCTGCGTCCGCCACTTCTACTGCGTGGGCAGCCGGGGTGGCCGTGGCGGGGACCTGTTCAACCGCAACCGCAGCTTCATCATCCGTTTCTACTGGGACGGCGAGGAGCAGCCGAGCGTCGAGGTGCCGCTGGCCGACCTGTTCGGCGTGCACCACAACGTCTCCTACTACCCGATCAACAGCTTCTACGTGACGGCCAAGGCGGACGCAGGGCTGGGCTGTTACTTCCCGATGCCGTTCGCGCGGTCGGCGCGCGTCGAGGTGGAGGCGCTGGAGGACGGCACCTTCATCTACACCCTGGACTGGCACCGCTACCTGGACGGCGGGCTCGACGAGCCGTTGCGCTTCCACGCGTCGTGGCGGCGCGAGAATCCGGCGCCCGCGTGGGGCTCCGACTTCCTGGTGATGGATGCGCTGGGAAGCGGCTACCTGGCGGGATTCTCGCTCGGGGTCCGGCTGCGGAGTGACGAACAGCGCTGGTCGCACGCCGGCTCCGAGAACCTGTACCTCGACGGCGAGGCCACGGGCGAGGAGGGCGTCGTGCCGCACTATCTGCGCGCGGGCGGCGGCGAGAACACCTTCGACGCCGGCTTCGGCGGCGTCACGCACGCGCCCGACACCGGGCTGTACAGCGGCATCCCGTACCTGGAGTACCGCGACGCCGGTCCCGCGCTGGCGCGCCACGTGCTCAGCGCCTACCGCTTCCACGTGCACGACCTGCTGCCGTTCCACCGCTCGCTGCACTTCCGCTGGGGCAGCCACTGCAACGACATGTGCGCGACCGCCTACTGGTACCAGACCGAGCCGCACCGGCCGTTCGTGCGCATGGCATCGGCCGAGCATCTGCGCTACGGCGACTGGGAGCACGAGGTCGAGGTCCCGCGGGGCACCTATGACCTGCTGCTGCCGGGCGGGGCATCCGGGGAGGACGCCGTGCCGGCGAGCGACGACGACGGCACCTGGTCGCTCCACCGCGGCGACCGGGCGCTGCATCAGCCGCCGGAGGCGATTGGTCCCGGCATCGTGGCGCGCGCCTGCCACGGCTTCATCGACTTCTCCCACGTGTTCAACGTGTGCAGCACCGGCTCCAACGAGACGTGGCCCTGCGACGCCGCCGCCGTGGGCCGCCTGACCGTGGAGCGCGAGACCCAGGCGACCGTGCACCTGAGCTGGGACGGAGACCTGCGCGTGCGCCTCAACGACGGGCCGCCTCGGCACCTCGGCCTGCGGGAGACCTACGGCTATCGGGCGCTGCGGGTCTCGCTGAGGCGAGGGGAGAGCACGCTGGTGATCCACCTGGACAACGCCGAGGACCGCCTCAGTTGGGGCGCGTTCACCTTCTCCTGTCGCGTCGTGGGCGACGACGGAGCGGTCATCGTCCCGGCGGCCCTCGCCTGATCCGCGGCCGTCTGCGGCGACCATCGCAGCGGCGAAGAAGCGATGAATGTCACCCGACAGATGTTGACTTATTTGTCTTTTATTATTATATTTACGGCATGTCAACGGCATCTCTGTCAGAGGCCCGCTCCACCGTCTCCGGCCTCTCCGACGACCAGTTGCTGGAGCAGACGGACAAGCTGGCGCGCCTCGACCACCAGACCCAGGTCTTCCTCATCGACCACCTGTGCGAGATCGACGCCCGCCAACTGTATCTGCGGCGCGGCTACTCGAGTCCGTTCGACTACGTGACGAGCGGGCTTGGCTACAGCGCCGGCGCAGCGTGGCGGCGGATCAACGCCATGAAGCTGTGCCGGCGGATCGATGGGGTCCGCGAGCGGCTTAGGGACGGCTCGATCACGCTGGACGCGGCGGCGCAGTTGCAGGCCGCCTTCGAGCGGCGGGAACGGGAGCGAGCGCGCCAGGCGCGCAGCGCCGGGGACGGAGCACGCTCGGCTCAGGGGCCACACCGCTCGGCACCAACGGGGCCGGCACGTCCGTCGGCGCCGAAGCCGGTGCTGGACATTTCGGCGCAGAAGGCGCTGGTGGAGCAGGCGGTCGGCAAGAGCTCGCGGCAGGTGATGCAGATCCTGGCCGAAGTCGATCCGGCGCTCGCGGTGCCGGCCGACCGGATGCGGGCGCTGGGGGAGGGGCGGTGGGAGCTCAAGGCCGTCGTCGACGCGGAGTGCCAACGCGGCCTGGAGCAGCTCAAGGGTTTGCTTTCCCACGTCGATCCACGCATGACGCTCGGGCAGCTCGTGGGGAGGCTCGTCGAAGAAGGGCTCGACCGGCACGACCCGAGCCGGCCACGACGTGGTCGCAACATCGCCAAGCAGCCGGCCAGCGCGGAGCGAACTCCGGCGCCGAAGCCGTCCGCGGCGCCGACCGGCGCGCCAGCGCAGACGCGGCAAGACCGAGATCGGGAGTCGACGAACGGCTCAGCGCGGGCGGAGAACATCACGTCTTCGGCGCCGAAGTCGCAGCGAGACTCGGTTCGGAAGGCTCCTTCGGCGGCGGAGCGGCCGGGTCTGGCGCCGTGCACCACAGGTTCGGCGCCGAAGGCCCGCGCGCGGGGCAGATCGATCCCGGCGGCGGCGAAACGGCAGGTTTGGCAGCGAGACGGTGGCCGATGCCGGTACGTAGATCCGCGCAACGGACGCCGCTGCGCGTCACGCCATCTGCTGCAGGTCGATCACGTATTCCCGTACGCCCTCGGCGGCGGTGCGGAGCCCGTCAACTTGAGGCTTCTGTGCGCGGCTCACCACCACCACCACCACCGCCACTCGGGGGCTCCATCGCGAGAACCGAGTGAACGCCAGGGACGCACCAAGGCAGCTTGTCCACCGTCGATCGCCGGCCCGAGATCCGGAATCGCCACCCTCGAAGTGTCGCAGGTAGAATACGTCGAGTAGGAAGCGGACAGATGCTGAAGCGGGTTCACATCAAGGGCTACAAATCTCTCGTCGACGTCGAACTGCGCCTTGAACCCCTCACCGTGCTCATCGGCGCGAACGCCTCCGGCAAGAGCAATTTCCTCGACGCCCTTCAGTTGCTGGCCGGGCTGGCGACCAGCCGAACGGTGAAACAGGCGTTCGACCCTCCGTACCGAGGCAAGCCTCTGGAGTCATTCAACATTGGAAAGGACGGCATCAAGGGGTTGCTCGACCAGGATCGATTGACGTTCTCGATCGAAGCGGACCTGCAGATCTCCGATGCTGTCGTCGGTGCCGTCGATCGGCAGATCCGGGAGATGCGGCGCCGTCCGCACGAGTCCCGTTCCGAGGACACGAGCAAGCGAGTCACAGGAGTCCGCGAGAGAAATCTGCGCTACCGCATCGAGGTGGAGATGCTGCCCAGGACGGGCATTCTGCGGGTCGCGGACGAGTACCTTGCCGCATTGAACAGCGATGGCGAGCCGACCGGCAGGCGCAAGCCGTTCATCGAGCGGCAAGGAGACGAACGCCTTCACCTGCGTCATGAAGGCCAGGCTCACCCGACCTACTACGAACGCTACCTGGACCACACGATTCTCTCGCTGCCGCACTATCCGCCGCACTATCCTCACCTGATTGCGGCGAAATATGAGCTCGAGCGCTGGCTGTTCTTCTACTTCGAGCCGCGCGAACGCATGCGAGCGGCCAATCCGGTCAAGGACGTGCGGCACATCGGCTTGATGGGGGAGGAGCTGGGCGCGTTCCTCAACACGCTCAAGGCAGTCGACCCGGGGCAATTCGAGACCGTGCAGAGGGCGTTGCACAGCCTGCTGCCGAACATCGACGGGATCGAGGTCGACGTGACCGATCTCGGCGAGGTGGAGTTGCGCATCGTCGAAGGCGGCATCGCGATGCCCGCCAGCGTGCTTTCGGAGGGCACCCTGCGGATGCTCGGCCTTCTCGCGCTGGCGAGCGCGGAACCGCCCGGCCTGGTTGGCTTCGAAGAGCCCGAGAACGGCGCGCACCCGCGCCGGATCGAGCTGATCGCCGAGCTGCTCCGAACGCGGCGAAGCCTGGGACAAACCCAATACATCGTCACGACGCACTCGCCGCTGCTGCCGGATCTGCTTGAAGATGACTCGCTGTTCGTCGTCCGCCGTCAGAACGGCCACACGGGCATCGACCCGCTGTCCCACTGGGGGCCGCTCGCGGAGTGGGGACGGCTGGCGCGAGAGGGCGGACCCTCTCGCATCCCGAAAGACTGCGTGAGAGACTGAGGAGTTGAGGAGTGGACCAGTAGGCATGGACGACAGACCCGCGGTGTTCCTGCATCTTCTCGCCACGATCGCCTACCGGGCGCGGTATGCGCTCAGGGGTGCGCCGGAGTCGTTCGGCTCGTTCCAGGCCGGCAGTGAGGTATGGACGCCGGCCGAGCTCGTGCGGCACATGACGAGCGTGCTCGGCTACGTGCGTTCGTGCTTCGAGGGGACGGAGCGGCCTCGCATGGACCGGCTGCCGGATCTGTCCGCCGAGGTCACGCGGTTCCACGCGATGATCGAGGACGTGGCGCGGCACGTCAGGGCGGGTGCCGAGCCCAAGGGCATGAGCGAGGAGCAGATGCTTCAGGGGCCGTTCGCCGACGCGCTGACCCATGTCGGGCAGCTTGCCATGCTGCGTCGCCTGTCCGGCTCTCCCGTGCACGGCGAGAGCTTCATCCAGGCTCGCGTGGACCCGGCCGACCTCGGTCCGGACCAACCCGGCCCGCACTCGTCCGGGGAGTGACGACCATCGAACTGCGCGAGAACTGCCTGGGCTTCGAGCTCCACGACGGCGAGCGCTTCGTGGCGCTGTACCGCGCCCGCGAGGAGTTGCCGCGCACCGAGTCGCCCAAGCCGTGCTTCGCGCCGATCTACACCCGGTCCGGCAACCTGGTCACCGAGTACCGGCCGGCCGATCATGCCTGGCACACGGGGCTCTACTTCGGCTGGGTCTACGCCAACGACGCCAATCTGTGGGGCGGCAACTGGTTCCTGCCGGAGACGGGCAGGTACGAGCACGTCCCGGACAGCCACGGTGTGCAGCGGCATGACCGGTTCACCGGCGAGCGCGCCGTCGCAGGCGGCGTGTCGATCGGCGAGCACCTCACGTGGCTGGACGGCCGCGACCGGCCCATCGCCACCGAGCAGCGGGAGTACGCCTTCCGCGCGCTGGAGGATGGGGCAGGGTACTTCTGGACGATCGAGACCCGGATCGCGGCGGCGGGGGAGCGGCTGGTGCTGGGAGCGTCGCGGGCGGCCCGCTACAGCGGCTTCGAGTTGCGCATGGGACCGCCGTTCGCTCCGGCCCGGCACCGCAGCAGCGAGGGGCTGGCCGGCCACGAGAACATCATGGGCCAGCGGGCGCGCTGGGTCGCCGCGGCGGGGGCCGGCGGCGGTGCGCTGGTGATGATGGACCACCCGGACAACCCGCGGCATCCGGTCACCTGGTTTACGCGTGAGAAGCTGCTCGGGGCCGGCCTGCTGATGGAGGGTGACCTGGAGGTGGACCGACGGGAGCCGCTTCGCCTGCGGTACGGGTTTGCGATCCTCGACCGGGATCCGGACGTGGATGAAGTCGAGGCGTGGTACGCCGGATACGCCCGCGCGTAACCGTTCCTTCCCGTCTGCGCCGCCATCATCGGGGCTCGCCGGACGTGGGCGATGCACGGTCGCGCAGCGGCGGGTCCTATCGAATCAACCGGCCGCCGGCCACGGGCTCTCGCGCTGCAGCAGGGCCGCCAATCGCTCGACCGTGCGGGCATGCTCGTCGCGCGCAGCCAGGTCGTCCTGCTCGTCGGGGTCCGCAAGCAGGTCGTACACGGAGCGCCGGCCGTCCCGGTGCTCGATCAGCTTGTGGCGGCCGTCGTGCACGGCGCGCCAGTCCTCCAGGGCGGCGACCTGAGCCGGCCGGTGGCGCGTCGCACCGCGCGCGGCCGGGAGCAGCGAGCGTGCGTCCCATCCCGGGATCCCGTCGACCCCGGCCAGGTCGAGCACGGTCGCCGCGACGTCGATCAGCTCCGCCAGGACCGGCGTGGTCCGGCCGGGCGGGATGCCGGGGCCGGCCAGGATCAGGGGCACCCGGACCGAGGCCTCCCACGGCACCTGCTTGTACCATCGGCCGTGGTCGCCGAGCATCTCGCCGTGATCGGAGGCGAGGACGACGACGGTCCGCTCGATTTCGCCGCGGCCGGCGACCGCTGCGAGCAGCCGCCCGATCCACTCGTCGATACCCTCGATCATCGCCGCGTAGTTCCTGCGGATCTGGTTGTGGTCCTCCGGCCGGTGCGGATCGGCGGCCACCGGGGGAGGGAAGTCGACCCCGGCGTAGCGGTCGCGCAACTCTGCGGGCGGGTCGAACGGCTCGTGCGGTCCGGGGAAGTTCACCCAGAGGAACCAGGGGTGGTCGTCCGGGAACCGTTCGAGCACGGTCAGGCCCGAGCGGCCGCAGAAGTCGTCGGTGTAGTGCCGGCGTGGCAAGGGCGAGGGAGCGGTGTCGTGCCACGGGCCGCGACGGCTGCCGCGCATCCGGCGGCGGCGATCGAGGTCCTCGCGGAATGCCGAGCCAAGCCCGGCGGCGACCAGCGAACGCGTGTACGGCTCCGGATCGCCGGCGCTCAACTTTCCGTGGCAGTCCCACTTGCCGCCCTGATCGACGGCGTCGGTGAATCCGTACCGCTCCAGCCGCGGCGTCCAGCCGGAGACCGCGTAGTCGCGGCTGGCCTTGTGCAGGTCGCACTTGCCGACGGTGCCGACCCGGTAGCCGGCTGCCCTGAGCCGCTGCAGGTAGGTCGCGGCGTGCGG
This sequence comes from Spirochaetia bacterium, assembly GCA_964291595.2. Taxonomy (GTDB): domain Bacteria; phylum Spirochaetota; class Spirochaetia; order SZUA-6; family Bin103; genus CATQHW01. The sequence goes on from OZ219914.1 coordinate 1,947,398, forward strand.
GTCCAGGTCATCCCCGTTGTTGCGCACGCCGGCGCGATGGTAGCGCAGGCCCTGGGTCAGGCAGGCGCGGCTCGGAGCGCAGACGGGACTGTTGCACCACACCCGCTCGAAGCGGACCCCGCGCGCGGCCAGCCCGTCGATGTTCGGGGTGCGGACCGGCACCCGCCCGGCGCAGCCGATCCAGTCCCAGCGCAGTTGGTCCGGGAACAGGAACAGGACGTTCGGCCGCATGCGGGCCCATCTTCGCCGGATCCGGCAGCCGCGATCAACGTCCGGCCGGCGGCTCTGTCAGCCAGGCCGGCGGTCGGCGACGAGCCCTACGCCGGCGAGCTGTCATGGCGGGCTTCCGGCCGTCCCCCCAGCATCAGCGCGCGGCAGACCGCCGCCAACCGACTCAGCTCCTCGATAGGCATCGACTCGTGGTCGGTGTGGATGTCCACATAGCCGACAGAGATCACCACCGTGGGCAACCCCTTTGCGTTCAGTTCGTTGGCGTCGCTGACGCCGCAGGTGGTGGTGCGCCACGGGTCCACCCCCGTAGCCCGGATCGCCGCCTCGGCGTGTCGCACCGGCGCTTCGTCCCCGTCGAAGCGATAGCCTTCCATCGCGTCCAGCGACACCACGTCGACGGAGCCGCCGAACGCGGCGGCGCCCTGCTGGCAGCACTCCAGCAACGCGTCCCGGTGCTCGACGAACCGCCCCTGGTCCAGGCTGCGCACCTCCAGGGTCAGCGATGCTTCCGGCGGGATGATGTTCTTTGCCTCGCCGCCGGTGAGCACCCCCGCGTTGGCGATGGTGTCGCCGTCGATGCGGCCGAGCTGCATGCGCTGAATCGCGCGCGCCGCCATCTGCAGCGCGCTGCGCCCGGCCTCCGGCTCCGTGCCTGCGTGCGCGGCGCGCCCGTGGAAGGTGACGCGCAGCGTGTCCGTCCACGGACTGGCCATGACGATCCCGCCCACCGGTCCGTCGATGTCCGGCACGAACGCCATGCGGGAGCGCACGGGAGCAACGTCGAACGCCTTGGAGCCGATGTGGCCCACGTCCTCGCCGACCGTGAACAGCACCTCCACCGGGGGATGCGGCAACCCCTTGGCCGCGATCGACTCGACTGCCTCGACGATGGCGGCCACCGCCGCCTTGTCGTCGGCGCCGAGCACGCTGGATCCGTCGGTGTGCACGGCGCCGTCGCGGATGACCGGCTCCATGCCGGGAGTCGGCCGCACGGTGTCGGTGTGCGCGCACAGCAGAACCGGCTCCTCGCCGGCCCGCGAGCCCGCGCCCGGCCAGCAGCCCAGGACGTTGCGGTGCGAGTCCGAGCGCAGCCGCACCCCGGCACCCTCCAGCTTCGGCCGCAGGGCGTCGATGACCGGATCCTCATTCGGGTGGTAGCTGTCGATGCGGAGGATGGCCAGGAACGTATCCAGGAGTCTTCGCGGGTCGATCATCGGGTGGCTGCCTCTCCCCCGCGGGAATTCTTCACCGCGTACACCAGTATCTTCTCAGGTTCGATCCCACGCGCAGACCATGCGCGAATCCCTCGGGGAGCGGAAGGTCGAGCACCTGCGCGCCGCCACGTTGCATCCGCTGGTCCCGTGGCAGTCGTCTGGGAGTGTTGGTACGATTACCCCATCGGAACTCCGGTCATGACCACGGAACTGAGAAAAGCGTTCGAGGCGGCGTCTCACCTCCCGGACGCCCAGCAGGACGAGCTGGCATCGGCCATCCTGGAGGAGCTTGCGGCTGACAGGCGTTGGGATGTCGCATTCGAAGAATCGCAATCGGCGCTCGAGCTGCTCGCGAACGAGGCGCTCGACGAGCATCGGTCGGGCAGGACCGTGATTCTCGATCCCGATGAACTTTGACTTCCCGAACCACACGCCGATTCCGCGATTCCTTTAGGCGGCTTCCCAAGCAGGTTCGCCGCCGCGCCCGCGAAGCCTACCGCCGCTTCACGGACGATCCCAGCCATCCAAGCCTCCGCTTCAAACAGGTTCATGCAACCAAGCCGGTCTACGCCGCGAGGGTCGGACTTGGGCATCGTGCCCTCGCTGTTCTCGACGACGATGTCGCCGTGTGGTTCTGGATTGGGACCCATGCCGAGTACGACCGGCTCCTCCGAGCGCTGTAAGCAGGTGCCGAACCAAGCAGGGGTGCTCCGGTACCACTATCTGGAGGTGTCAGTCGTCTGCTGGACGTTCGCGGCGCCCGCCATCGCTCCTCGTCCGCCGGCTGCCAGCAGGCAGACGATCGCCACGACGAAGACGGCGGCGATGATCAGGAAGGCGGCCGAGAACGACCCGGTGCGGTCGTGGATCCAGCCGGCCAGGACCGGCGCGGCGGCCATCGAGCCGGTCGCCGCCACCTGCACGACGCCCTGGATGGCGCCGAACTCCTTCATCCCGAACGCCTCCTGGACGATCAGCACCAGCAGGGCGCCGAGTCCGCCGAAGCCCAGCCCGAACACGAAGATCCCGATCCACATCGCCGGCGCCGAGGCGGCCAGCGCCATGATCACCAGCCCGACGGTCTGCAGGGACACCGAAACGACGCAGCCGAGGCGGGCGGTCCAGCGCTCGCTCGCCCTGCCGAAGGCCAGCTTCGAGCCGATGCCCATGGCCGCGATCACCGCCAGGCCGGTGGTGGCCAGGGCCGGCGCGAAGCCCTGCTCGGCGAAGTGCTGACGGAGCTGCGTCAGCACCCCCTGATACGTGAAGGTGGCGCCGAACAGGCCCCAGAGAATCAGCCAGAATCTGCGCGTGCGCAGCGCCTGCCGCAGGGTGATGCCGCTCTCCATCAGACGGCGCGATTCCCGTGCCGCTCCGCCGCGGCGGGTGCGGTACATCTCGCGCGTCACCAGCTCCTCGTCCTCGCGGATGATCACCGCCGCCACCACCGCCAGCAGCAGCAACAGGATCCCAAAGGCCACGTAGCCCCACTGCCAGCCGCCGGCGGCGACCAGGGCGGCGGCCAGTGCCGGCATGGTGAGGCCGCCGACGTTGTTGCCGGAGGTCACGGCACCCATGACCCGGCCGCGGGTGGCGGGAAACCAGAGCCCCACCAGCTTGCCCGCCGGCATCACCGTGGCCCCGGGGAATCCGGCGTAGACCAGGGCGCTGAACAGGTACCAGTGCCAGAGCGAGGTGATCAGCGGCCGCAGCAGGAAACCGGCCGCGACCAGCAGCAGCGAGATCACCGTCACCGGCCGCGCCCCCCAGCGGTCCATGGCGCGGCCGGCGAAGGGCGCCACCAGGCCGGACACGACCGCAAGGGAGAGCGACAGGTTGAGGGCGGTCTGACTCCAGCCGAAGGCTTCGCGCAACGGCGCGGCGAACTCGCCGAAGGCGTACTGGCTGGTGCCGATGGTGAGCCCCGTCGACAGGAAGGCCACCACCGCGATCGGGTAACCGCGGTACAAGGGGTGCGAGCTATCCCGAGCGGATCATGCGATCGAGGTCCGCGCCGGCCAGGGGCAGGTCGACCCAGGCAGAGCCGCGCTCGTGCGACGCATGCAGCGCCGCGATCACCTCCAGGGTGCGGGCAGCATCATCGCCCGAGCCCGCGACCTCGCCTCCGCCGCCGTCGAGCCACGCGACGACCTCGGTGACGGCGCGGTCCATCGAGCTCAATCCCCCTTCGCCGATCGGCCACGAGTCGCTGCGGCCGTCGGCGTAGTCCACGGTGACGGCGTCCGGCTCGATGGTCGCCTGCGCCTCGGTGCCGTTGAGCAGGAAGCGCATCGGCGTCGCCGCGTAGTCCGGGGCGTCCAGCAGCGCGATCGTGCCGCCGGCCATTCTCAGCATCCCCCAGCCGCCGGGGTCGCGGAACTCCGGCCCGCGGCAGTCCTCGCGGCCGGCCAGGTCGAGCAGCCCCGAGACGGACTCGACCTCCCGGCCGATCACCATGCGCAGCGCGTCGATCGTGTGCGTGCCCACGTTGCCGAGCCGGCCACTGCCCCACCGCACGTAGGCCGAGGTCAGGCTGCCCAGGCCGCCACCGGCCACGTGCGCGGCCAGCCGCCGGTAGCCGGGCGCGAACCGGCGCTGGTGGTTGACGACCAGGAGCGCTCCGGCCCGTTCGCAGGCATCGGCGATCCTCCGGCCGGCGGCCACCGTCTGCGCGATCGGCTTCTCGCAGTAGACGACCTTCACGCCGGCGGCCACGGCGGCCAGCGCCGCCCCCTCGTGCGCAGGCGCGTAGGTGGCGATGCTCAGGACGTCCAGCCGCTCGCGGTCGAGCATCTCCTGAAGCTGCTCGTACACGGCGGCGCCCGAGCGCGCCGCGAAGCGCTCGCGCCGGCCGGCGTCGCGGCTGCTGCCGGCCACCACGTCGACCCGCTCGTGGCCGGCCAGGGCGGCGAAGTGGGTGCCGTCCATGCCGTCGACCGACTGGCCGATCGCCTCGGCCGACATCTGGTCGGCGCCGCCGATCATGCCCAGGCCGGCAATGCCGGCCCGATACTTCTTTCCGTTCACGTGCTCGTGACCTCCTTCACGATGCGATCCAGCAGCAGATCGTGCGCTAGCCCTTCAGGGCGCCGCTGACAAGACCGGATTGAATGTGCCGCTGCAGAAACAGGTAGAGCACCATGATCGGTACGACGACGAGTGCCAGCGTCGCCAATGTCAGGTTCCACTGCAACGCATACCGCCCTGCATATTGCACTACCGAGAGTTGCAGCGTCATCAGCCTTGGTGCCTGAAGCAGGAGCAGCGCCAGGATGAAGTCGTTCCAGATCCCCAGGGCGTTGATCATGACGGCAGTCACGGTCACCGATTTGACCAACGGGAACACGACAGAGAAGAAGGTCCGAATCGACCCGGCCCCCTCCATCGAAGCCGCCTCCTCGAGCTCCATCGGGATCTGGACGAAGAACCCTCGATACAGATAGATCGTGAAAGGACACAGCAGCGCCGCCGCCACGATGATGAATCCGAACCTCGAACCGAGGAGACCGGCCCATCCGACCACCTGCACGAGCGGTATCATGATCGTCTGAAACGGAAGCATCATCGAAAGGACGAAGAACAGGAGCAACCACGTCGTCAGACGTGACATCGACCGCGCGATACGATAGGCAGCCATCGCCGAAAACAGGACCACCACCGCGACCCCGCCACAGGTGACGATCACCGTATTCACCAGTGCGCGGAAATAGCGCATGTTCTTCCAGGCGAGAGCGTAGTTCTCGAAATTGATCGCTTTGGGAAACGCCAGGAAGGACTGGAACATCTCCGCCTGAGACTTGAACGTATTGATCAGAAGAAAGAATATGGGCACGAAGAAGATCAAGCCGACGACGAGAACCGCCAACTCCAGGCTGCCTCGCCGAATTGCCCTGATCAAGTGTGGATCTCCTTTGATCGCAGGTACTTCAACTGAATGGCGGTCACGACGAGAACCATCACCGCAAACAGGACCGCCTTTGCAGAGCCGGCTCCATATCGGAAGGCCTGCAGTCCGTCCGCATAGATGTTGTACGCAATGGTGTGACTCGCCTTCCCGGGACCTCCGCCGGTAAGACTGAAGACGATATCGAACACCTTCAGTGAACCCGTCGTGGTGATGAAGAACGACGCTATGAATGCCGGAACAAGGAAGGGGATCGTCAGACGCATGAGCCGCTGAAACGAGGAAGCGCCATCGATGATCATGGCGGCGCGCAGGTCTTCCGGTATCTCCTGCAGCCCGGCAAGGTAGATGATCATCACGAACCCGACGCTTCTCCAGAGCTCCGGTACCAGAACGACCAGTACGATGCCGTCGGACAGGTTCAGGAGCGTCTGTTCCAGGAAGCCGATATGCAAGACCCGGCCGACATCGGGGACGATCGTCCGGTACAGAAACCTCCACAGGAAACCGACGACGATCATGCTGATGACGTTCGGCATGAATATGAGCGCTCGCGCGACGTTCTTGACGCTGAGATCCAGGTTCACCAGCAACGCCAGCAGCAAGGCGAGCAGGTTCGTCCACATCACGGCCAGGAGCGCGAAGGAGAATGTGAACCGGACCGAGTGCAGGAAGTCCTCGTCATACCTCAGGGCTTCGACGTAGTTCGCGAACCCGATGAACGTGAACGTCTTCTGCAGCCCGTCCCAATCGGTCAGGGAATACATGAAGCTCAGAGCTATGGGGAGGAAGAAGAACGTGGTGTACAGGACCAATATCGGCCCTACGAAGAACACGCTGCTGGCGATGTGTCTTGTTCTTCTGGTGATGGTCATCGCTGGGAAGGAAACGATCAGAGGCTGGTGGCGGCCCGTGCCGCCACCAGCTCAGCTACTCCGCGCTGCGCAACGTCCCGCGGGGATGCTCCACTACCCTCATCGTCGCGTAGCGCAGGAATCGTGCGTTACTTGAACCAGTTCTCGTAGACGCCGCGTATCGCTTGTTCGGCTGAGATTTCCCCCAGGAAATACTGCTGCATGATCGCACTGCCCTCGGCGCGGCCGGCCTCGCTCATGAGCACCTGCGACCACGGAACGATGGCGCCGGCCTCCTTGTATCGGAGAACGTCTTCCGCGGCGGGCAACAGCGGCACGTCGACGCCCGTCACGACCGGAATCTCCCTGAACAGCTCGCTGTACTTCGTGTTGCCTTCAACGGAGGTGACCCAGTCAAGAAACCCGATGGCTTCGTCCCGATGCTCAGTCTGTGTCCCGACGCCCAGGCTTACGCCGATGTTCGCCGACAGCCTGGCATCTTCGGGATTCTCCGAATAGGGAACGGCCGCGTAGCGCATGTTCACGTCGGGGTTCAGTCCCAGTACGTGGTTGAGTGCCCACGTGCCCATTTGAATCATGGCCACCTGCTCGGTTGCGAAGTGGTTGATGAAGGTACCGTAATCGCTGCCTTGCGACTCATCGAGCGAGCTGTCGAACTGCAAGTCGAGGGCCTTCATGGCCACCAGATGCTCTTCAAGCAGGATGTCCCCGGTCGCACCATCATGCGCGAACTGAAAGACATCCGGTTGGACCGACGCGATAGCCGTGTAGAACATCTGTCCGTGAGTCCAGGATTCCAGTCCTGCTACGCTGAAGGGCGTGAACCCGGCGGCACGCAGCTTGTCGACAGCGTCTTCGAGTCCGCTGATCGTCCTGGGGAATTCATCGATGCCGGCCTGGTCGAACATGTCCCTGTTGTACATGATCCCCATGGCTGCGAAATTGGTCGGCACGCCGTAGATGTTTCCGTCAGGGGCAGTCATTTGCGGAAGGATGGCTTCCTCGAAGTGATCGATGAGGGGCAGACCCTGCAGGTTCACCATGTGCCCTGCCTTCCCCAGATCATAGAGACCCCGATACTCTCCCATGACGATATCCGGCATGGTGTTTGATGCGATCCTGGCCGTCAGACTACCGAAGAAGTCCGCCGCAGGAATGATCGTCTCCACGGTGACATTCGGATGCAGTTCCTTGTACGCATCGGTCAATGCCTGGAACTCGGCAGGCCGGGCATCGTAGACATACATGACCATGTCTACTGGTGCGGACTCGCCGTCCGGGGCCGCAAAGACCGGTAGCACGCTGCACACAGAGAACAACGCAAGGAACAACAGACTTCTCTTGAAGATCGACATTGACAACTCCTCCTATCGGGCAGTCACGGTTTTGGATTACTGAGATGGTCCCAGCTTCCTGGGCGCCTCATTAGGCAGGCTAACGTGTAGTCCGTTGGCTTGTCAACCTTCCCGTCGCTCGGGTAGTGTCGCGGGCATGGATCGCTCCCTCGGTCGGTATAGATGAAACGACGAACATCAATTCATGCAGTCCCTGCCACCGAAGTCGCGTTGAAGAGCGGGGTGTGGCCCGCGCGCGTGGCCGTCAACGCCGACCGGACCGTCCCCTATTGCCTGTCGCGATGCGAGGACACGGGTCGCCTGCGCAACTTCGATGCTGCGGCGGCGAGGGATCGCTCGCTGTTCGAAGGCCTGCACTTCAACGACTCCGACGTCTTCAAGACGCTTGAGGGAGTCGCCACGGTGCTTGCGCAGAAGCGGGACCGCGACCTGGAGCGCCAGGCGGACGAACTGATCGCGCGGATCGCCGCGGCGCAGGAACCTGACGGCTACCTGTACACGATTCGAACCGCCGGGGCGCACGTCGGGAGTGAAGCCGCCGGCCCCGAGCGCTGGTCGAATCTGCAACAGGGCCACGAGCTGTACAACGTGGGACATCTCTACGAGGCGGCGGTCGCGTATGCCGATGCGACGGGCAAGGACAACCTCCTGGCGGTGGCGACGAAGAGCGCCGACTTCGTGGCCGATACCTTCGGTCCGGACGCGCTGGTGGGCGTGCCCGGCCACGAGGAGATCGAGATCGGCTTGATGCGGCTGGCGCGGAAGACGGGGCGGAGCCGGTACGCCGAGCTTGCCCGCTTCTTCCTCGACGCCAGGGGCCGGGCCGGGAGGGGCGACTCCGGCCCCGGCAGCGGCGGCCGCACCGACGACGCTGCGTACACGCAGGACCACCTCCCGGTGCTGGAGCAGACCGAGGCGGTGGGACACGCGGTCCGCGCCGGGTACCTGTACATCGCCATGACGGAAACCGCGCTCGGCGCGAACGGCGGGTCGGACGCTGACTCCGACGCGTACGCCGCGGCGGTGCTGCGCCTGTGGCACGACATCGTGGGACGAAAGCTCTACCTCACCGGAGGCATCGGAGCGCGCCCGGAGATCGAGGGCTTCGGAGAACCCTACGAGCTTCCCAACGACAGCGCCTACGCGGAGACCTGCGCTTCGATCGCGCTGGTCCTGTGGGCGCGCCGGCTCTTCCTCCTGACCGGCAACGCCGACCACTACGACGTGCTGGAGCGAACGCTCTACAACGGACTGCTCTCGGGGGTCGCGCTCGGCGGCGCCGAGTTCTTCTACGCGAATCCGCTCGAAGCCGACGGCGTGACGGGTTTCAACATCGGCTCGGCAGAACGCCAGCCGTGGTTCGAGTGCTCCTGCTGTCCCACCAACGTGGCCCGGTTCATCAGCACCGTGGGCTCTTACATCTTCGCCACGAGCGACGACTGCGTGTACGTCAATCTCTACATTCCTTCGGAAGCGACCGTCGCGGTTGCCGGCGTGGAGCTGCAGCTCCGCCTCGCCACGGAGTACCCCTGGAACGGAAGCGTCTCGCTCACCGTCCGGGCGGAGACGCCGGTTCGGGCCACCGTCCGGCTCAGGCTGCCGGGATGGGCACGGGGGCGGCCGGTCCCCTCGGACCTCTACCGATACCGCGACGCCGGCGCCGATCGTCTCGAGGTCGCCGTCAACCGCGACGCGGTGACTCCCTCGGTCACCGATGCCGGCTACCTGGAGATCACCCGGGAGTGGCGCTCCGGTGACGAGGTAACGCTCGAGCTGCCGATGCCGGTCAGATTCGTGGAGGCCGACGATCGGGTGGAGGCCGACCGCGGCAAGGTCGCGCTCGAGCGCGGACCGCTGGTCTACTGCCTCGAACAGGCCGACAACGGCGGCGACGTTCGGCAGCGGATCCTGACCGCGCCCGCGGAGTGGCAACCCGAGCCGCGGCCCGACCTGCTCGGCGGCATCACGGTCCTGACGAACGGCGAGCTGACCGCGGTGCCCTACTTCGCCTGGGGGCATCGCGGGGCCGGGAGCATGGCGGTGTGGTTGCCGGAGGCGGCGAGCCGATGACGATCGCGAGGTTCGATCCGGCGCGGGCCTCGGGCGACGAATTGCGGCGATCCTACCTCGAGAGCGGGTACGTGCTGGTCCGTGACCTGGTGGACGCGGCCGACCGCGCCGAGATCACCCGTGAGCTGCGGAGGATCAATCGGGGAGACTACTCGCACTCGCCCGTAGAGGGGGTGGTCTGGCGCGACGCGATCGAGCCGGTCGACTGGCCCGAGGACGACGAACGGCTCATGGGCCGCCACATGTACCTCGGGCAGCCGCATGTCTACAGCGCGGTCGTCCGCGACGCCATGACCCATGCCGGCATCTGCCGCGTCCTCGACCATGTCGTCGGCGCCTGCGTGCCGTTCTGGGATGGCGCCTACAAGTGCATGCAGAGCATGTTCGTGGTGAAGCCTCCCGGCGGTGCCGGCAGCCCGTGGCACCAGGACGAGCACCCCATCCCGACGCGCGACCGCTCGCTGACCGGCGTGTGGATCGCGCTGGCCGACGCGACGGTGGCGGATGGATGCCTGTGGATCGTGCCGGACAGCCACAAGTCGGGGGTCATCTACGAGCGCTACGCCCACGACCTGCCGGACGTCGACAGCAATGAAGTCGCGCGCGGCTTCGACGAGACCGGGGCCATCCCGATCGAGATGGCCGCCGGCAGCGTCCTGTTCTTCAGCGGCTACCTGCTGCACAGCTCGCGCAAGAACCGGAGCGACCGGTACCGCCCGGCCCTCACCTTCCACTACTGCAGCGCGTCGACGTGGCTGACCTGGGGCGGCGAGCGGAACTTCCGCGGCGTCGTGCAGGTACGCGGCGAGGACCCGTATGCCGACCTGGGATACACCACGCCGCAGCCCTGGGTGAAGGAGCGCTAATCGAGGACGGTCACGCGGCGATCGGTCGTGCCCTCGGCGCGGTGCTGAAACAGGGTTCGGACGGCAGGGGGAAAGGCTGCGTAGGCATCGCGCGGAACGATCGACCGGTTGCGGCCGCCGTACTCGGCGCTCAGCCACCACGGAGCGTAGCGCACGACCATGGCGACGCGGTCTTCGCGCGATGGGTTGTGCGCGTTCGAATGCCAGATCCGCGAATCGATGACGACCACGTCGCCGGCATCGCCGGCCATTTGCCGTTCTCCCGGAAGGGGACCGAACTCGTCGATCCCGTCGGACGGGCCGCGCGGGTTCTTCGGATCGCGATGGCTGCCGGGCACCACCCACGTCCCGCCCGAGTCGGGGCCGTACGGTGACAGCACCCACACCGTCGTCAGCGCCATGGTGAGGTCCGGGAACGGCTGCCGGATGGAGCCGCCCCGCTCGTTGTCCTTGAGGTCGTGGGGCCAGTCGGAGTGCCACGAACGATACGCCGCGTTGTCATCAGCCGCGGGGCGGAACTTGAACTCGATCTGAGCGATACGGACCCGGGGGTGGAGCGCGGCGCGCGCGATGGCCAGGATCCGCTCATCCGCCAGATGGGCGGCAAACCCGGGTACGTACGCCGCGACGTTCTTTCCCGGACCGCCGTCCGCCGTCTGCTGGAACGTCAGGTTGCCGCCGATCGCCGCATAGTCGCGCTGAGCGGCCTCCCGGCCCCGGACGACCTGCTCGCGCAGCGCCGCGATCCGATCGGACGGGATGACGTTCCGCACGACGCAGTACCCGGCCGCTGCGAGTTGCTCCAGCTCACGCCGTACATCAGCCACCAGTGGGCTCCTTGCGTGACTCGTCCGCCTGTGCCAGGTACATCTGTACTCCCCACGGCTCGAAACCGTGCCTACGATAGAACCGTAGGACTTCTTCGGTGTTCCGGGAAGCGGAGAAGACGTGGAATGCGTGCACGCCGTGGCCGCGTGTCTTCTGCAACACGGCTTCGACGAGAGCGGTCCCGACTCCACGGCCACGGGCCTGCGGCTGCACGTACAGCTCTTCGATGTCCAGAACCCTCCGTGCGGTAGGCATCACGGCGTAGCCTGGATTGCCGACGATCCTGGCGCACACGAACCCCACGATGCGGCGGGAGTCGCGCGCCACGAAGAATGACTCGGCGAGGAAGCTTCTCAGGTACGCCTCGTCGCCCGCGTCATGGCCGATCGTGATGCCCTCTCTTTCCCACTCGGCCATCAGCCCGTGGACCGCGGCCACGTCGCGTTCCGTGGCCGCACTCACGGAGAAGGGAGCGCGGCTATCGGTTCTGTCCGACATGGCGGCCCGCTCCGTCGGGCAGGGGCAGGTGGGCATGGCGCGAGAACAGGTCCGCAAGCCGGGCCGTGACTGCGGCTTCCGGCGGGCAGGTCCGGCGGCTGTGCAGGTCGACGTGCAGCAGCAGGTGCTCGCCGGTGGCGGCGAGCCGGCCGGCGCCGTCTTCCAGGCGGTGGAAGAGGTGCAGCTTCCGGCCGTCGCCCCCGAGTAGCTGCGTGGTGACGCGAATGCGGTCGCCGGCCCGAAGCTCGCCCAGGTGGCGCAGGTGGCTCTCCACAGTGAAGTAGCTCCTGCCCGTGGCGACGTAGTCGGCGTCGGCGCCGATCAGCTCCATGGTGCGGTCGCTGGCCTGCGCGAATACCTCCAGGTAGTGCGCCTCGTTCACATGGCTGTTGTAGTCGGTCCAGCTCGCGGGGACTTGCCGCGAGACCGTCACGGGCAGGGACTCCCCGCCCGACTCCGGGTGCGCCAGACCGTGTTCGTGGGCTGCGACGGTGCGGCCGGCGGCGTGGTCGTTCCTCTTCAGGGCGCGCAGGATGGCGACGAGGTTGTCGTCGCGGCGGCGTTCCAGCTCGCACACATCGTGCGCGCCGGACTGGCGGTCCGACTGCTGGGCTATGCGCTCGACCAGCTCGCCGGTGAGCTCCGGCACGTCCGTCAGCCTGCTCCAGTTCCACTGCAGGGCCGGGCCGAACTGGGCGATGAAGTGTTTCATCCCCGCGTCGCCACCGGCGATCCGGTAGGTCTCGAACAGGCCCATCTGCGCCCAGCGCAGGCCGAAGCCGTAGCGGATCGCGTCGTCGATCTCGGCCGTGGTGGCGACGCCGTCCCGCACCAGCCACAGCGATTCGCGCCACGCCGCCTCCAGCAGCCGGTCGGCAACGTGGCCGTCGATCTCCGCGCGGATCAGGAGCGGGTGCATGCCGACCGCTCGCAGCAGCTCGACGGCGCGATCGAGGATCGACGGGTCGGTGGCGGGGGAGGGCACCACCTCGACCAGCGGCAGCAGGTACACCGGATTGAACGGGTGGCAGACCAGGATCGGGCCGCGGCGCGGTGAGTCGTGCTGCAGGTCGGACGGCTTGAACCCCGACGTCGAGGAAGCGAGCACGGCGTGCTCCGGAGCGTGCCGCTGGATCTCGGCCAGGACGTTCCGCTTGAGCTCCAGCCGCTCGGGCACGCTCTCCTGGATCCATCCGGCGCCGGCGGCCGCGGCGGCGATCGAATCGCAGAAGGCCAACTCGCCTTCCGCCGGCAGGGCGCGGTCGTACAGGGCGGGCAGGCTGCGCCGGGCGTTGTCCAGAACCCTGCTCAACCGCCGCCTCGCCTCCGGGCCGGGATCGAACACCGCCACGTCCCAGCCGTTGAGCAGGAAGCGCGCCGCCCAGCCGGCGCCGATCACGCCGCCGCCGATGATGGCGGCTCTCATCGCGGGGCCCGTTTCGTCAGCTTCAGGCGCTCGCGCACGCAGTTTGGCCGGACGCCCCACGCCCGTAGATGGGCGGACTCCCGGAGAAGAGCCTCCGGGAGTCCGTTCGGCAGGATAGTCAGTGTTCGGCCGGCTCTAAGGCTCGATCGTCCACTCGTGGAACCGCAGGTCGAACGGATGGCTGTAGCGATACAACCACGTCACCGGCATCTTCAAGCGCTCGCTGTGGAGGATGTATTCCTTGGTCGCATACAGCGGAATCGTCGGCATGTCGTCCATGATGATCGCCTGAATCTCGTCCGCGAGCCGCTTGCGCACAGCGGTATCCAGGGACGCCTCCATCTCCGCCAGCATGCGGTCGATCGTCGGATTCGAGTACTCCGACGGGCTGTTGCCCGCGCCGGTCGCATACTGGTGCAGGACGCCGGTGTCGATCGAGTTTCTCGCGCCGTAGGCCAACTGCCACGGCATCGTCTTGTCGTGCAACACCGTGCCCACGTCGCGCTCCACCAGCCGCGGACTCACCTTGATGCCGACCTCGGCCAGATAGCTCTGGATGAGTGCCATGAAATCCGAGGTTTGCGGGTCGGTGTAGTAGTAGATCAGGGTCAGCTCGGTGTCGGAGTCCCAGCCGGCGTCGCCGAGAAGCTGTCGGGACCGGTCGGGGTCGTACGGTACCTGAGGAAGGTCCCGATTCGACCAGAAGGTCGGCGGCACCACCGTATGCCACACGTTCGCGTATCCGTTGAAGAACTCCGCCGCGATCGCCTCACGATCGATCGCGTAGGCGATCGCCTGACGGAGCCGCAGGTCCCCCATCGTCCCATCGTCCAGGTTCGCCCAGAGCTCCCGCTTGTAAGCGCCGTTCTCCACCGGGTATCCGGTCATGCCGGGCGTTTCCAGGAGCTGGTCGATCTGCGCAGGATCCCGCCCCCACATGAAGTCCAGCTTGCCGTCTTCGGCAGCGATGATCGGGTCCCGTTCCCAGATGATCACCTTGTCGATCCGGGGTCGGCCAAGAAAGTAGTCGTCGTAGGCCAGCAGCTCGGCGAAGTCGCCGGGAACGCTTCGTGAGAACTTGAACGGACCGGTGGCGATGGGATGCTGCCAATACTCGCTCTGGAAGATCAGCGTGCGGTTCTCGCGCAGATCTTCGCTGAGCAGATGCTCCGGCATGATCGGCTGTGCGGCGATGGCGGTGAGGAACGTATAGGAGGGCTCGGTGAGCGTGAACCGAACGGTGAAGTCGTCGACGATCTCGATGCCGGCGATGCTGTCGGCGGCCCCTTCGCGATAATCCACAGCGCCTGTGAGCTTTGCGAGCTGTGCCACGGTCCGGCCGGCCGCCTTTCCGGTGCCGAGTCCGAGGTGCACGCTGGTCACCAGGTCGTCGGCGTGCATCTGCTCGCCATCGTGAAAGAACACGTCCTGGCGCAGGTGGAACGTGTACACGAGGTTGTCGTCGGACGCCTCCCATCGTTCGGCGATGTGCGGTCGCAGCTCGCTGTAGGTCGGATCGAACAGCAGGAGCGTGTCGAACGGCAGCGACTCCTCCAGGCTGTTGGTGACGGCCATGCCGAAGTTGCCGCCCCGTGCCCAGCCGGTCAGACCGCGTTCCTGACCGTGCGACACCAGGTTGAGGACCGTCTCCGGAGCTTCGGTGGCCGAGTCCGTCTGGCCTTCTCCGAACGCGGTCGCGCTCAGCGCCACCGCGAGCAGGGCGGCGAGCGTCTTCGTCACGATTCTGGGAACCATGTTCGCACCTCCAAGTGCAGGGTAACCGAAGATCATTTCCTTCCCGACCGGCGGAGTCAAGCGGAACGCCATCGCTCTGCTCCGACATGACGGCCCAGCCGCTGAATCTCGGCCAGCACCTGCTGCTTGAAGCTCCCAGCCGCTCGGGGACGCTCTCCTGGACCCAGCCCGGCTCCGATCACGCCGCCGCCGCCGATGGCGGCGCTCATCGCGGGGCTCGTTTCGTCAGCTTCAGCCGCTCGCGCACGCGGTCCGGTCCCATCACGGTCGCGCCCATCGCCTCGATGATCGTCACGGCCTGCTCCACGAGTTGCGCGTTGGTTGCCAGTACCCCTCGCCTGAGAAAGAGGTTGTCCTCCAGGCCGACGCGCACGTGGCCGCCGGCCAGCACCGCGGCCGCGACGTAGGGCATCTGGTTGCGGCCCAGGGCGAACGCCGAGAACACCCAGTCGTCCGGCACGTTGGCGACCATCGCCAGGAAGGTGGACAGGTCGTCCGGCGCGCCCCAGGGGATGCCCATGCAGAGCTGCACCAGCACCGGGTGCGGCACGATGCCCTCGTCGACCAGCGTCTTCGCGAACCACAGGTGGCCGGTGTCGAACGCCTCGATCTCCACCCTCACGCCGAGCTCGGTCATCGCGGCGGCCATCGCCCGCAGCATCGCGGGCGTGTTGGTCATCACGTAGTCGGCCTTGGCGAAGTTCATGGTGCCGCAGTCCAGGGTGCAGATCTCCGGCAGGCACTCCCGGACGTGCGCCATGCGCTCGGCCGCGCCGGCCATGTCGGTGCCGTCGCGCGGCGGCAGCGGCCGGTCGGGGGAGCCCAGGACCAAGTCGCCTCCCATGCCGGTGGTCAGGTTGAGCACCACGTCGACGTCGGCGGCGCGGATGCGGTCGGTGACCTCGCGGTAGTACTCGGCCTTGCGGCTCGGGGCGCCGGTGTCGGGGTCGCGCACGTGGCAGTGGACGATCGCCGCGCCGGCGCGGGCGGCGTCGACGGCGCTGGCGGCGATCTGCCGGGGGCTGCGCGGGACGTGCGGGCTGCGCTCCTGGGTGGCGCCGGCGCCGGTGACCGCGGCCGTGATGAAGACTTCCCGTGACATGGCGAGGGGCATGCGTCCTCTCCCTGGGCCGCGCTCGCGTCAGGAGGCGGCGCGCTCGACCAGGCGCTGCCGCTCGGCCCGCGCCAGCATGCGCAGGCGGGACTCCAACTCCTCCCGCTCGCCGTAGCAGCCGCGCAGCCAGCGGCGGCCGGAGCCGGTGTCGAAGGCGGTGCGGCCGTGCAGCATGCGCCGGTTGTCGAAGGCGGCCAGGTCGCCGGGGCGCAGGCGCAGCCGGCGCTGGTTGCCGGGGTCGTTCGCCAGGCTCTGGAAGCGCAGAAAGGCGGCGTAGAACGCCTTGATCGTCGCGGTGTCGCCGGACATGGGATTGCGCAGCCACCACGTGTAGCGGACCGTGGAGAGCTCGCCAGCGGCGTCGAGCTCCAGCACCGGCGCGTGGAAGCGGTGATCGGAGTCCTGGTTGCGGGTGCCGAACGGCACGGCGACGGTGGCCAGCACGTCGTAGGACTCCGCGGACTCGGCCTTGAGCTGCTCGGTCACGGCGAAGGCGTCCACGAAGATGCTGTCGCCGCCCTCGCAGGAGTTGTGCATGCAGAACAGGAACTGCAGCCCGGGCATGTACTCGCGCGTGCACATGTCGTTGTGGGCGGGCAGGGCGACATCCGTGAAGGCGTTGCTGTCGGCGTCCGGGAGGCTCTCCACCTCCCAGATCGCGCCGAAGTTGGAGTTGCGGAGGCAGCCGATGCGGGCCGGAATGTCCGGCACGACCTCAGGGTTCTGCGGGAGGTTCTCGATCAGTCCGATGCCGTCGACGTGGATGGCCGTCAGCCAGGAGCGGAGCGCTCCCTCGTCCCCGGAGCGGAGCGCCGCCCCGTCCACGACGGTGAGAGCCCGATGGGGCGCTTCGCCGCGCTCCCACAGGCGCCGAGGCGGCAGCGCGTCCGTCGCAGGCGCTTCGGGGCGGTGCGCCCACAGCCAGCCGGGATCGTAGAGGCTGTCCGGACCCTCCGGGTGCCACGTCACCCGCAGCGACCCGTCGGGCAGCACTTCGGCATCGGCGGCGCGCAGGTCCTCCGGCAGGTCGACCAGCATGATCACCTGCTCCCGCGTCACCGGGTGGATGGTGCCCAGGTCGGGGCTGAACTCCCGCAGCCACACGCCGGGCAGGAGGCTGGTGCTGCCGTCGTCCCAGCGGACCTCCACGTCGCCGTCCGCGACGCGTGCGCCGATGAGGGTATTTGTGACCGGGTAGAAGTCGAAGTCCGGAGTCGAGAGCGTGTGGCCCATGGCACCCTCCAACCAGGCGTTGCGCCTTTGTAGCGTTGCGCCTTTCTATCGGTAGGCTGCCGGCCTGGCAAGCGAGGCACCTGCGTTGCGCGTACCGCGGAACGGAAGAGCGGGATTCACCTCTTCATCACGACCCTCTTCAACGTCCGTGCTCGTAATGGTGACACGCCGCCTGGTGGCCGGGAGCCACGTGTCGCCACTGCGGCTCCTCATCCACACAGAGCTGCGCGTCGGCGTGCACCCGGCCGCTCCGGATCGCCTGCCTGAGAGGACAGCGCGGATGGAACCGGCATCCCCGCGGCGGATCGGCGGGATCCGGCACCTCGCCGGTGAGGATGGTCTTCGCTCCGCGCCGCGCGGGATCCGCGACCGGAATCGCCGCAATCAGGGCACGCGTATAGGGGTGCACGGTCCGGCTCAGCGCGTCGGCCGGAAACCGTTCCACGATCTTGCCGAGATACATCACGGCAATCACATCGCTCATGTACTCCACCACCTTGAGGTCGTGGGCGATGAAGACCATGGTCAGGCCGCGTTCCCGCTGGATCTCCTTGAGCAGGTTGAGAACCTGGGTCTGCACCGACACGTCCAGCGCCGAGACCGGTTCGTCGCAGAGCAGAAAGATCGGATCGACGGTCAGGCTCCGGGCCAGCGCGATGCGCTGCCGCTGTCCGCCGCTGAACTGATGGGGGTAGCGGGTCATGTACTCGGGTCGGAGATTGACCGCCTGCAGAAGCTCGGCGATGCGCTCCTGCCGCCGCTGTCTGACCTTCATCCCGAACACCCTGAGCGGCTCGTCCAGCGTCTGCGACACGGTCTTGGTGGGGTTGAGGGAGCTGTACGGATTCTGGAACACGATCTGCGCCTGGCTGCGGAATCGGTGCATCTGTGCGCGGCTCAGCTCATCGATGCCGCGCATGCGCCCATCGAGTCGGTAGAGGATCCGGCCCGACGTCGTCTGGACGAGGCGCAGCAGGCTGCGGCCGAGCGTGGTCTTTCCGCAGCCGCTCTCGCCGACCAGCCCCAGGGTCTCGCCGCGCGCCACGGTCAGGTCGACGCCATCGACCGCCCGCACATGCCCGGCCACCCTGCGGAAGATGCCTTTCCTGATGGGGAAGTACGTGCTCAGCGCCTCGACCCTGAACAGGATGTCGCGATTCATCCGCGATCCTGGTCGAGTCCGTGGTCAAGTCCGTGGTCAATAGTCCGATCCGTCGAAGCGATAGCACTTGACGAAGTGATCCGGCTCCACCTCGATGAGCGGCGGCTCGTTCCCTTCCGCTTTCTGCTTCCTGAACGGACAGCGGGAGTAGAACTTGCATCCCGGATTCAGCGTCGTCGGGTCCGGTATGCTGCCCTCGATCGGCTGCAGCTCCTTTCCGCGCGAGCCCAGCTCGATGATCGACTCCAGCAGCTTG
Source organism: Spirochaetia bacterium (assembly GCA_964291595.2). Lineage (GTDB taxonomy): Bacteria > Spirochaetota > Spirochaetia > SZUA-6 > Bin103 > CATQHW01. Next base: position 1,966,185 of record OZ219914.1, read on the forward strand.
ACGGTATAGGGATGCTGCGGGCGTGCGAAGATCGTCGACGCGTCGCCGTACTCGATGATGTCGCCCAGGTACATCACGGCCACCGCATCGACGGTCTGCGCGATCACGCCCATGTCGTGCGTGATCAGGATCAGGCCCATCCCGTGTTGCTCCTGCAACCCGGTGATCAACTGCAGGATCTGCGCTTCCACGGTGACGTCCAGCGCCGTGGTCGGCTCATCGGCGATGAGCAGCCGCGGCTGTGCCGCGAGCGCGATCGCGATGAGCGCGCGTTGCCGCATACCCCCGGAGAGCTCGTGGGGAAACTGCTTGATCCGTCGCTGCGGCGCGCTCATCCCCACCTCTGCCAGGAGCTCGGCCGCCCGGTCCTTCACTTCCAACCGCGTCAACGCGGTGTTGTTGCGGAGGTTCTCGGCGATCTGAAAGCCGATGGTGTGGACGGGATTCAGGGCGCTCAACGAATCCTGAAAGATCAGGGCGATCTCCCGTCCTCGCAGGCGGCGCATCCGGACGCCGAACGGCTCCAGGCCTGCGATGTCGACGACCTCGCCGTCAGCCGTCGCGTAGTGGATGGCTCCGCTGACGATCCGTGCCGTCCGGGCCGGCAGCAGCCGCATGATGGAGTACGCGGTCATGCTCTTGCCGGAGCCGGTCTCGCCGACGATCCCGAGCGAGCGGCCACTGCGGACCGAGAACGAGACGCCGTCCACCGCCTTGACGGTGCCGCGCCTGGTGTGCAGATGGGTCTTGAGATCGCGAACCGACAGCAGCTCGGAGGGCGGGCTCGCATTCCGGTCCGGAACGGTGGCCACCTGATGCCGCCTCACTCTCCGGTCCGGGGGTCGGTCACGTCACGCAGCCAGTCGCCGATGAAGTTCACGCACAGCGTCGCCGCCGCGATCGTGATACCCGGCGCCATCCACAGCCAGATATAGCTGCGCAGGATGCGGATGTCCTGAGCGGAGCTCAGCAGGTTGCCGAGTGACGGCGTCGGCGCCTGGATCCCCAGGCCGATGAAGCTCAGCCCGGCCTCCTCGATGATTCCCGTGGCCACTTCGAGGGTGAACCAGACCGTGATCGGCCCGAGCATGTTCGGCAGCATGTGCTTGAAGATGATCGAGGCATTGCCGACGTTGAGGGCGCGCAGCGCCTCAACGAATTCCTCCTCGCGGAGCGAGTAGAACTGTGCCCGGACCAGACGATACAGCGTCGCCCACTTGGTGATCGCGAAGATGATGATGATGTTCTGCAGGCTGGGGCCGACGACCGCCACCATGACCAGCAGGATGACGTGGGCCGGGAACGCCATGAATATCTCCGACACGCGCAAACAGATCTGATCGAACGGGCCGCCGTAATAGCCGGATACCGTGCCCAGCAGCAGGCCGGCCACGCCGGCCAGCGCCGCGCCGCTGATCGCCACGAACAGTGAGATACGGGTCCCCAGCAGCAGGCGCGCCAGCACGTCGCGTCCCAGGTTGTCGGTCCCCAGCACGTGCGCTGCCGAAGGGGCATCGAGGCGCTCGCTCAGATTCACCGTCTCGGGTCGGTGCGGCAGCAGGGCGGGCCCCAGCAGGGAGGCGCAGACGATCAGCAGGAAGACGACGATGCTGGTCGCCGTAATCCAGTTGAGGCTCTGCGCGTACTTGCTCTCCCGGACTCTGTCGACGAGCGAAGGACGCGGTGGCATGCCGGAAGCGGCGGCCGCTGTCGCCTTCCGGCGCCGGGGTCCGGCCATCAGCGCAGCCGAACGCGCGGATCGATGATCGCCAGCAGCACGTCGGCCAGCAGGCTGGAGAACAGCAGCACCGCGCCGATCAGGAGCGCGACGGCCACCACCACCGGGAAGTCCTGGGCGCGCGCGGCGTTGATCAGCATGGTGCCCATCCCCGGCCAGGAGAACACCTGCTCGACGATGACCGATCCGCCGACCAGCACGGGCAGTCTCAGAATGATGATGGTAGCCACCGGTATCAGCGCCGTGCGCAGGCCGTGGACGACGGTGACGCGGCGGACCGTGAGACCCTTGCTCTTGGCCAGCGCCATGTAGTCTCGGTTCAGCGCGTCGAGCATCGCGCCGCGGGTGTAGCGGAGAAACTCGGACCCTGATCGAAACGCGAGCACGCCCGCCGGCAGCAGGGCGTGCTGTATGGCGACCAGGATTCCGGGCTCGGTCCCCACGCCGCCGATGGGCAGCAGCTTCAACCGCAGAGACAACAGCAGGATGCCCAGCATGCCGGTGAAGAACGCCGGCGTGGAGATTCCCAGCAGGCCCACGAAGGTGAGGGCATTGTCGATTACGGAGTATTGATAGAGCGAGCTGACCACCCCCAGCACGACCCCGAACGTGACCGCCAGCACGATCGAGAACGCCATGAGCGACAGCGTGCGGGGTACGCGGGCAGCCAGCAGGTCCTTCACCGCCTTGCCGTCGAGCATGCTGTAGCCCAGGTTCCCCGCCAGCAGCTCCCTGACCCAACTCACGTATCTGAGCGGGAGGGGTCTGTTGAGGCCGAGCTCCTCCCGGATACGTTCTACCTGATCCGAGGGGAATTCCGGATTGATCAGGAAGCTGGCAGCGTCGCCCGGTCCCGCCTCCAGTCCCAGGAACAGCAGCATGCTGAGCAGGATCAGTGTCGGGATGAATATGAGGAATCGTCTGGTGATGTAGCTTAGCACGGACAGGCTCGGGTCACCGTGCGGCGGCCGTTGGCGGACGCGTGTCCGAGGGCGCGCCGCCGACGTGGACGACCAGTTCGCCGTCCTCGACCGTGACCGGATAGGTCGTCAGCTTGCGGTCCGGATCGATCAGGTTGCGGCCGGTGGTGATGTCGTATTCCCAGCCGTGCCACGGGCAGCGCAGCACGCGGCCGTCGAGCCCTCTGCGGTACCGGCCCGGCTCGGACGGCAGGTAGGTTGCGCCCACCTCGCCCAGGCACACCGGCGCCTGGTTGTGCAGGCAGGAGTTGCGTAGCGCATGGAAGCGGCCCTCCACGTTGAAGATGCCGATGCTTCGTCCGGCGACCGTCAGCACGCGCCGCCCGCCGGGCGGGATGGCGTGGGCCGGGCCGACCACGTGGCGCGCCATCACAGCCCGACCATCACAGGCCGAACAGCCGCTCGGCGTTGTTCTGGAAGATGTCGGGCTGGTAGTCGGCCGGCAGGGCGTTCAGCACGTGCGCGGCGTCGTAGTCCCAGTGCGGGTAGTCGCTGGAGTACAGCAGGCAGTTGCGGCCGTCGATCATCTCCAGGATCTGCACGAGCAGCTCGGGCTCGGGCGGCTCCTCCAGCGGCTGCGTCGTGAAGGAGCAGTGCTCGCGGATCACCTCGCTGGGCGGACGCTTGACCCACGGGACCTCGCGCCGCAGCGCCCGCCACTCCTTGTCCAGGCGCCACGCCACGTGCGGGAGCCAGGCGATGCCGCCCTCGATGAACAGCCAGCGCAGGCGCGGGAACTTCTCGAACACCCCCTCCGCGATCAGGCTGATGAGCTGCGTGATGTAGATGCGCGGCAGGCCCGAGTGGTACTCGAAGAAGGTGCGCGGCGTGCCCACCGGGCTCACGGCGGGCGCCAGGCCGGTGCCGGCCGCGGAGACGTGGATGCCGATCGGCAGGCCGTGACGGACCGCCGCCTCGTAGATCGGGTGATAGAACTTCTGCCCGTACGGCGCGGTCGAGGTGCCGCCGATGATCGCCATCACCATGTCGTCGCGCTCGCCGAGCCGGTCGATCTCGGCCGCGGCGGCCTCCGGGTCGTTGGAGTTCACGGCGATGGTGCCCCGGAACTGCGGGTGCGGGGTGAGCCAGTGCTCGACGGTCCAGTCGTTGAAGGCGGACATCACGGCGTTGGCGTACTCGGGGTTGGGATGGACGTTCCAGCCGTAGATGTTGCCGGTCAGGATGGCCGTGTCGACGTGGTTCTCGACGATGAGCTGGCGGATGGTGAACTCGGGATCGGAGGCCGGCGTGCCGCCGTCCGGGGTCACGCTGTCGAGGCGGTTGCGGCCCGCGCCCAGCCCCAGGCCGCCCACGATCGAGTTGGCCTCAAGGATCTTCGAGCGCCACGGCTCCTGCAGATAGGGCTGCAGCGTCTTCCAGTCGGGCAGGCTGTGATGGACGTCGCTGTCGATGACCCGGTAGGGCCTCCGGCGGCTCACGGTCGCCGTCCCGGCCGACCCGTCATTCGAGATCATGCTGTTACCCTATCCCTTCTCACACTCAGGGTGCCTACATCTCGTCTCCGTGAAGAGCGCTGGCCATGATGATGCTATCACGGAGAGGCGGCTCGACGTATACTTCATGCAGCCATCGAGGCGGGGATGTTGCAGGGTCTGTTCTGGTTCACCGCGATCTTCGGCGTCGGTGTGACGCTGATCGATCTCCTGGGCTTGATCGGCTCCGGCGGTCAGGCGGACGGCGGCGACGACGGCTCTGCCGCGGAGGCCGCGGATGACGGAGCCGGTGAGGAAGGTGGGGGCGAATCGGGCGGCGGCGCGCCGGTCCTGTCGTTCCTGCGCTATGTCCGCACGGCCATCTACTTCTGCCTGGGCTTCGGGCCGTTCGGACTGGCATCGACCGCGTTCGGCTCGGGGCCGGTCGGCAGCTTCGTCTGGGCGCTGGCGGGTGGCAGCGCGGTCGCCGTGCTGGCCCGCCTGTTCTTCCGGCTGCAGCGCACGGACCTCGATTCCAGCATCAAGGAAGAGGAGTTGCTGTTCGAACAGGCTACCGTGATCGCCCCGATCACCGACGGAGGCATGGGCAAGGTACGCATCAGCCTGGGCCAGTCGGTGGCGGAGCGCTACGCGCTGGCCGAGAATCCCGATGAGCGCTTCGCCGTCGACGCGCGCGTGCAGGTGGCGCAGGTCACCGACCGGTGCGTGTACGTGCGTGCAATGGATGCTCCGCAGGAGCTGCCATGACGGCGGAATCGAAGCGCTGGCGCCGATCGCACCGTTAATGAGGCTGGAGGAGCCATGGAAGGGTTTGTAGGCGGCGCGATCGCCGCGGTCGCCGTGTTCTTCGTGATCGTCGGGGGCTTGAGGTCCCTCATCAAGGTCTGTCCCCCCAACCAGGTGCTGGTGGTGACCGGCACCAAGACGCAGGTCGGGGGCAAGAGCTACGGCTTCCGGCTGCAGCGCGGCGGGTGGACGTTCGTGATCCCGTTCTTTCAGAGCGCGCAGGGGCTGGAACTGTCGACGATCCCGATCGACGTGCGCGTGGAGGGGGTGAACGCCGCCAACGGCATTACCGTCGGCGCCGACGCCACCGCCTGCGTGTGCGTCGATCACGAGGACGACGGGCTCCTGTACTCGGCCGTCGAGCGGCTGATGGGCAAGTCGCGGGGAGAGATCCAGGAGCAGATCCAGCAGACCATGGTCGGCAACTTCCGCGGCGCGCTCAACAAGACCACCCCGCTGCAGGCTATCGGCATGCTGGAGAGCGTCGACGAGGAGGATCGGGTCGGCGAGGGCGGTGTCCGCGCCGAAGCCGACGGCGCGGACGCGGAAGGCGAGCGCGCCCAGTTCCGGGCGGAGCTGCTGCGCGACAGCAACCAGGACCTGGCCACCTTCGGCATGCGCGTGGTGTCGGTGTCGCTGCAGAAGATCTGGGACACCTCCAACTACATCGCCAACCTGGCCAACAAGACGCTGTCCCGCAAGCGCCAGGAGGTGGAGATCGAGGAAGCCCGCCTGAAGGCGCAGGCCGAGCGCGCGGAGTCGGACGCCAAGCGACGCGAGACCGTTGCCGAGAACACCGCCAACGAGAAGATCATCGCCGCTCAGCAGGAGCTTGAGGTGCTGCGGCGCACCGCGGAGGCGGAGGTGGAGCAGTCCCGCCTGGAGGCCGACAGCGCGGTCGAGCGGGCCGAGAGCGAAGGCGAGCGTTCCGTCCAGGAGATCGCCGTGGAGCTGCGCAAGCTCAAGAACGTCTCCGACGTGACGCTGGAGGCGGACACCAAGCGGCAGGCGGCGGAGATTCTGGCCAGCGGCCAGAACCAGGCCGTGCAGATCGTCGAGTCGACCCAGAACGACCTGCTGGAGCAGAAGGCGCTGCTGGTCGCGGAGGCCGACGTCGGCAGGATCGCGCTGTTCGTCCAGCAGCAGCTCCCGGGGCTGTTCGCGGCCTACGAGCGCTACGCGCGCGAGATGGCGATCGACAACGTCGTGATCATGGATGACGAGCGGGGCATGAACGGGCTGCTGAACCGCGGTCCGGAGGCCTTCGTCGACTTCCTGCACAAGTTCGAGGAGGGATTCGGCATCAGCGTCAAGGAGCTGATGACCCAGGCCGGCGCCGACGGCGCCGCGGCGGACACGCCGGAGGAGCGGGCATGAGCGTCTTCATCATCGTTTTCATTCTTCTGGTCGTCATCACGCTCATCATCCAGCTCGTCACCAAGATGAAGATCGTCGGCGCCGACGAGCTGGCGATCGTCGCCGGCAAGGGCAAGGCGTTCTCGTGGCTGCGCGGCGGGCGCGTGTTCGTGTTCCCGCTCATCCACCGCTTCTTCCGGATGGACATGCGGCCGCGTACCACCAGCGTGCGCGTGGAGTCGGCGATCGCGGCCGGCATCGTCCCGCTGACCGTGGTGGCGACCGTGAGCTTTGCGGTGGCCTCATCCGGCGACGGGCTGCGCAACGCGATCCGGCGGATCCTGCTGATGACGCGCGACTGGTCGGAGCTCACCGGCATCGCCACCGGCATCATCGAGGGGCACCTGCGCGACTCGATCGCGACCATGACGCCCGAGGAGGTGATGCAGGACAAGGACCGGCTGGTGCAGAACATGATCCGCGTCTGCAAGAGCGACCTGGAGGGCATCGGCCTGGAGATCACGGCGATGAACATCGCCGACGTGGACGACCATCGCCTGGACGGCGTCCGCGAGCCGGAGCTCTACATCGCCCTGCTGAAGCGCATCCAGTCGGCGAACGCGGAGTCGCAGTCGCGCGCCGCGCAGGCGCAGGCGCACGCGTCGGCCAAGGAGGAGTCGGAGACGCGCCGCGCGGAGGTCGCGGTGCGCGATGCGGAGAACGCCAGGGAGAGCCTGCTGGCGGAGACGCGCGTGAACGTGGCGCAGGAGACGCAGCGCAGCGCCATCGGCGTGCGCAGGGCCCAGCGCGACGCGCAGGCCAAGGTGGCCGGCATCAAGGCGCAGATCGGCGCCGAGCAGCAACGCATCGCGATGCTCAAGGAGCGGTACCGCGCGGAGATCCTGATCCCCGCGGAGGCGGAGCAGGAGCGGATGACCCTGCAGGCGAAGGCGCAAGCGGCCGAGCGGCGCGGACGCGCGCAGGGTGAGATCGATCAGCTCAACCGCACGATCGAGATCCTCCGGCATGGAGGCCAGGCCGGCCTCGCGGCCTACATCATCGAGAACTTCGAGAAGTTCATCGAGCCGTTCTCGCAGACGCTGTCGCTGTTCCCGGCCAAGCACGCCACGGTCATCTCCGGGGCCGGCGGGACGCACGCGCCGATCTCCGGCGTGCATCCGCACCCGGTGGAGGAGCAGAAGGCGCGTCTGACCCTGGAGGCGCTGGGCGCGATCTCGACCGCCGAGGGAGCCGCGATCGAGCCGCGGAAGGCGTAGCGCGACTGAGGCGCGCGGCGGTTCCCGCGCGCCTCAGTCGATGATCTTGTTCAGCGGATACTCGACGATGCCGCTGGCCCCCGCTTCCTTGAGGCGGGGGATGATGTCGCGCACCACCGACTCGTCGATGATCGTGTCGACGGCGACCCAGCCGCCGTCCGCCAGCGGGGAGACGGTCGGCTTCAGCAGCGCCGGCAACGCCTCCAGGATCGCGTCCAGGCTCTTCTGCGGGACGTTCATCATCAGCCCGACCTTGCCCTCGGCGGCCATGGCGCCGCGCAGCATGAGCGTGATGTTCTCGATCTTCTTGCGCTTCCAGGGGTCCTGCCAGGAGTCCCGGTTGGCGATCAGGCGCGGGGTGCTGGTGAGGATGGTGTCGACGATGCGGAGGTTGTTGGCGCGCAGCGAGCTGCCGGTCTCGGTGACTTCCACGATCGCGTCCGCGAGCTGCGGCGGCTTGACCTCGGTCGCCCCCCACGAGAACTCGATGTGCGCCTCCACGCCGTGGCCCTTCAGGTAGTCGGTGGTGAGATTCACCGCCTCGGTCGCGATGTGCTTGCCCTGCAGGTCCTTGGGGCCGCGGATGGGCGAGTCCTCGGGAACGGCCAGCACCCAGCGCGTCGGCCGGCGGCTCACCTTCGAGTAGACCAGCTCGGCCACCTCGACCACCTGGGCGCGGTTCTCGACGATCCAGTCGTGGCCGGTCAGGCCGGCGTCCATCACGCCGTCCTGCACGTAGCGGGCCATCTCCTGCGCGCGGATCAGGATGCACCGGATCTCCGGGTCGTCGATCTCGGGATAGTAGGAGCGCGAGCGGAAGGTGATCCGGTAGCCGGCCTGGCGGAACAGCCCTGCGGTCGCCTCCTGCAGGCTGCCGGCGGGGATGCCGAGCTTGAGGATGTTCTGGTCCATGGGAGGGGCGGCTACGACTTGCTGGCGTAGACCTCGGCGGGGTCGAACACGCGCTCCGCGACGACCTGCAGCTCGTCGTCCGCCACCCGGCGGAAGAAGCAGCTCCGGTAGCCTTCGTGGCATGCCGCGCCGCCGATCTGGCGCACCTTGACCAGCACCGCGTCGGCGTCGCAGTCGACGTAGATCCCGTGCACCTCCTGCACGTTGCCGGACTCCTCGCCCTTGCGCCAGAGGCTGTTGCGGCTGCGCGAGAAGTAGCACACGCGGCCGGTGCGCAGCGTCTCCTCGAACGCCTCCCGGTTCATGTACGCCATCATGAGCACGTCGCCGGTCTCATGGTCCTGGGCGATCACGGGGACGAGGCCGCCGAGCTTCTCGAAATCGACCACGCGGCCGGCGGCGGAAGCCTCATGATCCTTGTGTTCCAAGCCGTTCACGAGCGGGACCCTATCACAGCTAGCTGCCGGCGTTGCCTTGCACCGGGAGATCGGTCTCCGAAGCCCCGTCCTTGAGAAGGTCTTGGAGAAATGCGATGGATGACTCGTCGTCCCACTGGGCCGCGCCGGTTTGGCTGAATACCACCTGGCGGGTCTCATCGAATATGAAGGTCGCCGGTATGGTCCCGGCCCAGAGCGAACCCCCTGAATCGCTGATCGTATAGACCGGCACGGCCAAGTCCTGATCCTCGACAAACTCGCGCACGGTATCGGCCGTTTCTTTCGAGATCAGGAGGAAGGCCACGTCTGCGTCGGGAAAGTGGTCTGCGAGACTCTCGATGGACGGCATTTCCTCCACGCACGGAGCGCACCACGTTGCCCAGAAGTTGACGAAGAGGATCTTCTCCTGAAACTCCGATAGAGAGGTCTCGCCGCCATCGACGCGTTGCAGGCGCTGATTCAGCCAGCCAATCGGAGGACGGTCCGGGAATCGTGGGGCATGGAGGTGATCGAGTGCTCGCCACTGCGGGCTGAAGGCGGTGGAAACGATGTCATGCAGACTGGCGCCAATGGAGACCATGAAATTCACCCTGAAGGCATGGAAGGCGACCCGGCTGGCGGATGAGGGGAACGCGAGGGTTGCGCCGGCGGCGATCACGAGGCCCACGAGCAACCCGACGAAGAAGAACCGGTTGGGTAACTTCACTGGCGCACCTCAGACGCCCCACAGCATACGTGACCCGACACCGATCGGGTAGGAGCGCCCGTCTGCATGTATCGGATGCTGGCCGAGTTCGCGCTGGCGGACCATACTCGTCTCCTCAGACCGCCACTGAGGAGGCCCAATGCTCACCGACAAGCAATTCCAGCACTACCGGACGTTCGGGTTCGTCGTCCTGCGCGACTTCTTCACGCCAACGGAGGTGGAGATCCTGCGCGCCGAGTACGAGGAGGAGCTCGACCGCGTCTACGCGCACGCGCCGTTCACCGGCGAGGAGCGTTACTGGACCACGATGCTGCACCCGCGCACGCCGCTGTACTCGAGCCTCCTGGAGGACGAGCGTTTCAGCAGCGTGGCCGAGCAGCTCTACGGCGACGACGTGATCGGCATCGGCACCGACGCCAACCGCTACGTGGGCGACACGCGCTGGCATCCCGATCACCGCCCCGATCCCGAGGAGGACTGCTACGGGGTGAAGTTCGCGTTCTACCTGGACCCGGTCGACGCCGACACGGGCGCCCTGCGGGTGATTCCCGGGTCGCACAACCGCGCATTCCACGACCAGATCCGCGACTCGCTGGAGTCGCTGGAGCTGGAGGTGGCAGGCGTTCCGGCCTACGTGTGCGCCTCCGAGCCCGGCGACGTGGTCGCCTTCGACATGCGCTGCTGGCACGCCAGCCACGGCGGCGCCGCCGGCCGCCGCATGTCCACCTGCGTCTACTACAACAATCCGCACGGGGCGGCGGAGGAGGCGGCTACCCGCAAGCGTGCCGAACAGGCGCGGAAGACCCCGACCCAGTACGGGCGCGAGGGGCAGCCGATGTTTCCGGCGGAGTGGCTGGCCAACCCCGGCGGCAGTCCGAAGCGGCAGCGCTGGCTGAACCGCATGGAAGAGCTCGGCTACTTCGAGCTTCCCCAGGGGAGCGCGGCATGAAGCGGTATCGCGTCGGCATCATCGGCCTGGGCCGCATGGGCAGCACCATCGACGACGAGGGGCATAGCAGGGAGCCGTATTCGATCGCCGCCTCGTGCCGCGCCAGCGACCGTCTGGAGGTGGCGACTGCCACCGACCTGCGGCCCGAGCGGCGGGATGCGTTCCGCGAGCGCTGGGGCGTCCAGGCGGTGTACGAGGACTACCGGCAGATGGTTGCCGAGCAGCGCCCCGACCTGGTGGCGGTCTGCACCACCGCCTCGGGCCTGCAGAAGCCGGCCAACCAGGCGCCGGACGCCAGCTTCCGCGGCGACTCGCACGCGGAGCTCAGCATCGCGCTCGCGGAGCTCGGGGTGCCGATGCTGTACATGGAGAAGGCGATGGCCAGCTCGCCGCGCATGGCCGACGCCGCGCGCGACGCCTGCATGGCCGCCGGCACGCTGTTCAACACCGGCGTGCTGCGCCGCTTCGACAACCGCTACGACGCCGTGCGGCAGGCGATCGCCGACGGCGCGATCGGCACGCCGCAGGCGGCCGTGCAGTACGCCCGCAGCAACCTCATGCACGGCCACGTGCACTCCATCGACACGCTGTCGTTCCTGCTCGGCGATCCGCCGATCGAGGCGATCCGCGGCGAGCTGCTGCCGCGCGAGGCGGGCGGCGCGCCCCGGACGGTCGAGGGAGACCACATCCCGAGCGACCCGGACGCGACCTTTCAGCTCCGCTTTGCCGGCGGCGTGGAGGCGTGGTCGGTGCCGGCCGGCAACTGGGAGTTCGAGGTGCTCGGCAGCGAGGGGGTGATCCGCTCGGAGAACAACGGCGCCGGCATCACGCTGCGGAAGGCAGCAGGACCGGGACGCCGCCCGGACGTGGTGCCGGCTCCGATCGAGGTGCCCGAGGCGGTGAGCCCGGTGGTGGCGTGTCTGGAGGACCTGGTCGACGCGTACGAGTCAGGCCGGCCGACGCGGAGCCCGGTCGACCTGAGCGCCCGCATCGTCGACGCCTGCGTTGCCGTCGCCGAGAGTCACCGCCGTGGGGGTGCCTGGGTCGACCTGCCGCTGGACGCGCGCGACCTGTACATCTTCCACGTGTAGACCTCCACGTGTAGAGCGGCAGCGGTCAGCGCCGGCCCGCAGCGGTCAGCTCGGCGAAGCGGAAGCAGCCGGTCACGTGGTCGTTGACCACGCCCACCGCTTGCAGGTGGGAATAGACGATGACAGGCCCGACGAAGCGGAAGCCGCGCGACTTGAGGTCGCGGCTCACCTGCCGGGACAGCTCGTTCTCGGCGGGCAGCTCACCCTGCTCCCGCCAGCCGCCCACTACCGGCCGGCCGTCGACGAAGCGCCACAGGTAGTCGCAGAAGCTCCCGAACTGCTCCTGAACGGTCAGGAAGGCGCGCGCGTTGTCGATCGAGGCGGCGACCTTGAGCCGGTTGCGCACGATCTCCGGGTTGCCCAGCAGCGCCGTGCGCTCGGCGTCGCCGTAGCGCGCCACACGGGCGGGATCGAAGCCCTGGTAGGCGCGCCGGTAGCCGTCCCGCTTGTGCAGGATGGTGCGCCAGCTCAGGCCCGCCTGCGCCCCCTCCAGCACCAGGAACTCGAACTGAGCCCGGTCGTCGTCCCGGATCGGCGTGCCCCACTCCCGGTCGTGGTACGCCTGCATCAGCTCGTCGCCCGCGCACCAGTCGCACCGGCGGCGCTCGGTCATGGCGCGACGATACCACGGCCGTTGACAAGGGCCGTGGCACCGGTGACTCTCGTGAACTGCCATGCCGGCACCGGCACCGACCGCCAACGGCGAAGCGCCCGCGCCTGTCTACGCGCCGCTGGACGAGGTGCGCCGGACGCTCCGCGTCAGGTGGTATCGCAGCCCCATCGACCCGGCTGTGCTGCGCAAGCTCATGCAGCGCAGCGACCTCAAGGGACTGGCGCAGGTCCTGGGATCGCTCGGCCTGGTCGCGGCCAGCGGCGTGCTGACCTGGGCGCTCTTCGAGCGGCAGGTGTGGATCGGCTTCGCCGCGGCTCTCTTCCTGCACGGCACCATGGCCGGCCTGTACGGCTCAGCCAACCACGAGCTGACCCACGGCACGGTGTTCCGCACGAAGTGGCTGGGCCGGCTGTTCCTGCGGGTGTTCGCGCTGCTCAACTGGTTCAACCCCTATGACTACGCGCTCAGCCACACCTACCATCACCGCTACACCCTGCACCCCATGGGCGACCGGGAGGAGGTGCTGCCGCACGCGCCCGCGTTCCGGGTCCTGTACGTGCTGCAGCTCCTGACCGTCAACTTCACCGGCGGTCCCCACACCGGCGGGATGGTGCCCCTGCTGCGCATGACCATCCGGACGGCGCTCGGCCGACCCCTGGCCCGCTACGCCGGCACGAACACGCGGAAGGACAAGCTGGAGTGGATGGCGGCAATCTACGCCGGCCACCCGGAGGAACGGCGCAAGTCCGTCCGCTGGGCGCGCGCCGTGCTGCTGTTCCACGGCGCGGTGCTGGCGGTTGCGATCGTCTTCGGGCTCTGGCTGCTGCCGGTGGTGATCAGCCTGGCGCCGTTCATCGCCAACTGGTGGCGCTACCTGACCCACCTCCCCATGCACTGCGGGCTGCGGACCAACGTCCCGGACTTCCGCAAGTGCACGCGCAGCATCAAGCTCGATCCGGTGAGCAGCCTGCTGTACTCGCACATGAACTGGCACCTGGAGCACCACATGTACGCGGGCGTCCCGTGCTACAACCTGCGCAAGCTCAACAAGGTGATCGCCGCCGACCTGCCGGAGCGCAAGTCGCTGCTGGGCGCGTGGCGGGAGATGCGCGCCATCTGGCGCCGGCAGTTGACCGATCCCGACTACCAGCACGACGTGCCGCTGCCGCCGACCGCGAACCGGGTCGACGAGTCGGCCCCCGCACGCGGCAAGCCCGCTCGCACGAACGGCAGGGGCGAGGAGCTGGGCGCATCGATCGGCGACCTGGCGCCCGCGGCGATCGCGGACTGACTCCCGGCGGGCCGGGGCTCAGAAGATGAAGCCCAGGGCGTACAGATGGAACGGATACCAGGCCAGCGTGATCGCGACGATGGTGTAGTGCAGGCGCCCGAGCCCCGTCCACCACTTCTCGCGCCATGATCGCCACGCCAGGTACAAGACGTACACCGTTGCGGCGCCGGTGAGGTACGGGATGTAGAACAGCGGCAGGAGCCACGGGGGGTACGCGCAGTTCCGCTTACCACCTCGTCCGCCAGCCATCGCAGCTTGCCCGGTCCCACCCAATCCATCTGGCCCGCTGCGTGGAGCTCGAGAAACACCAAGCGGCTGACCACGTCCGGCAACTCGATCATCAGCAGGGGAAGCACCACGTCGAGCGACGCCCGCACCCACCACCAGAAGCCCACGCTGAGTGCGATGACGGCTCCGGCCGTCAGCCTCGGGAAGCCCCTCGGTCCTGACCCGTGCGGACGGGACCCGGCGCGTCGAACCATGGCTCCGATCGGCCAGACGATCAGTGCCGAGAGGTGAAGCACCAGGATCAGCAGCACGCCCAGGACCACGGCCATGCGCGGCACGAGGTGGATGACCGTGGGGTCGGCCGGATCCGTGGCTTCGGCTCGGAACAGAACCTGGGGCCACCTGGGCGGGAAGCATAACGGCGACAGGTCGGTACTTGACGCGTCCTGGAACGCTCCGGGCGGATCGTTCCCTCGTGGAGGCTCCTGCTGAGCCTGCGCCGCCCATGCGAACAGGAGCAGGGCCGCCCCGGCCAGCACCGCCGTGCTCGAGACCTTGCGCCGACGGGTCATGTCGAGCCCGCGCGAGCGTCCGACAGCGTCGCGGCCAGGCGAGCGGGAACTCACGGGATGAACCCCGCGTAGACCAACTGGAACGGGTACCAGGCGAGCGTGACCGCCACGATGCTGTAGTGCACGCGCCCAAGCACCGTCCACCACTTCTTCCGCCACGATCGCAACGCCAGATACAGGACGTACAGCGTGGCAGCCGCGGTGAGGTAGGGAATGACGAACAGCCTCCGGACCCAGGGGTAGAAACCGAAGTTCCTGGCCACCTCGTCCGTCAACCACTTCAGGTCGTCCGGTCCGTTGAGAACGGTAACCACCAGCCACGGCACCGGCTGGGGCGCAAGCTCCCAGAACGCATGCAGGAATTCGGTCGCCGCCCCGACCGACACGGAGAACCCCATGCTGACCACGATCACGGAGGCGGCGGTCAGCCGCGGGTGGCCGACCTGCCGCGACCCCGCTTCCGCTCCGGTGCCGAAACGGCGGATCACGGCGGCGACCGGCCAGAGGATCAGCGCCGAGACATGGAGCGCCAGGATAAGCAGCACGCCCAGTGCCAGCAGATCCCCGATCGGGACCTCGTGGAGCAAGTCGTGGAATAACACGATCGGACGCGGCATGCGCGCCGCAGGTTTGAGGTAGATCGTTCGGAAACCTGAACTCTGCCGGTCTGCCGTTGGAGAGCATGCCGGCGAGGAATCGGCTCCCGGCGAGTTCAGGAACGCGCCGCTCAGCGTGCGTCCACATGGCGTTTCCATGCCGACGCCCGGACCGGCCATGGGCACCGCGACGGAGTGACTGCGGCGGAGCGTTTCCGCCGCCGCATCGGCCCACCGCGGCGGGGTGTCCGGGTCGAGCTTACCGGACAGCAGCAGGGTGGGAATGTCGCTGGCGACCGGGGTCCTGTCCATCGGCTCGACGGTCGGGCCATGCCAGGCCGCGCAGAGCGCGGGAACCAGATCGGGAGCATCGGGATCCGCCATGCGGGGGTACGCGGCGCGATCCGCGAGAACGCCGGACAGGTCGGCGAAGCGGCCCTCGGCGTGGCAGAGGAGCGACGCCCACGCCGCCGCGTTGTCGTCCGATGTCCGCCAGCTCGACGGTTGGATGAATGCGTCGGCGACCTCGCGGTTTCCGGCGTGGATCTCGTGCAGCAGGAACGGCACATAGGGTATCCACGAGTGGCCGCTCAGCGATCGGCTGCGAAGCGACTCGAGGACCCTCCCGAGGATGAAGTGGCCGTCGACCTCCGTCTCGAAAGGCTCGGATGAGTCGGAGTCGTGGTTCCAGATGGTGGTCGGACGGCTCTCATAGCGGTCGACCACCTGCCACAGAACCCGTTCCAGCTCCGGATACCGTTGGGCGCAGTCCGGATCCGCTTCGCAGCGTCGAAAGAGCGCCTGGAGCACGGATGCCGCGTTCGCGTGCCGGGCCTCCGCGGCGGTCACCTGCGGCGGCCACACGCCGTCCAGAATGACTGCACGGACGTCCTCCGGGAAGTCGCGCATGACGGTGAGCGCCAGCATGGTGCCGAACCCCTTCCCGTAGAGGTTGTACGTCTCGTAGCCCATCGCTGCGGCGAGATCGGCCACGTCCGCCGCGACCGCCCGCGGCGAGTAGGCGCTCACGTCGATGCCCTCTTCCGCGAGGGTGCGCGTGCAGGCCAACAGCGCGTCAACCTCCCGCTGGAGCGCTTCGTCCGGGTCCGGATCGAGTCTCCGTAGTTCCGTCTTCCGGCGCTGGTAGTCCGGGCACTCCAGCCGCGGCTCGGAGCGGCCGACGCCCCGCTGGTCCAGGAGGATGAGGTCGCGCTCCTCCCAGATGAACCGCGCTTCATGGACGAACCAGTGCGTGCTCCGCACGACGCTCTCGCCCGGGCCGCCCGCCAGGTAGATCACCGGATCGGGATGTGGAGAGGGGACCGATCCGCGCAGTCGGGACACCGCAAGCCTGATCACGTTGCCGCCGGGCTTGGCGCGGTCTTCGAACACCGACAGGTACCCGCAATCGATGTGTGCGCCGTGTGCCCGGTCGCCCCCCGGACACGGTGACTCGACGAACTCCGGGGGAATGATGGGCTTGGGTGCGAGTGGCTCCTGCTGGGCCTGCGCCACCCATGCCAGCAGGAACAGGGCCGCCCCGCCCGCCATCGACGCGCCTTTGAGCTTACGGCGATGGACCATGGGTCAGCTTAGCAGCCGCGGGTGGGGATATGACGATTCCCAACGCCGCAACGGCCGGCGGCACAGGTTACGAGCGTTACCGGATGGTCTGTCTGACCGCATTTGGTAGCACTGCGGGAACGGGGCATGATTACGGCCACGGAGGAGGAGCCATCATGCCCACGATCCGCCTGGTCGACCATCACACCGTGTACGACAACCCGGTGCCGAGCCTGCGCAGCCGGCACGCCTACTTCCCCGGGCTGGTGGCGCTGCCGTCCGGAGAACTGCTCGCGCTGTTCATGCTCGGCGAGGCACTGGAGGCCACGGACGGCACGACCGTGGTGTCCCGCTCGGCCGACGGCGGCCGCACGTGGGAGCTGCAGGGGCCGCTCCACGAGCGGCCGGCGAGCGGCGCCGGCGCGCACTACTCCGACTACCTCAAGGCGACCCTGCTGGCCGACGGCCGGCTGATCGCCGCCGGCTACCACTTCCACCGCAGCGGACGGGACGAGCCGGTGACCAACGCCGCCACCGACGGCGTGCGTGGAGGTGACAACCTGGTGTCGTTCTCCGACGACGACGGCAGGACCTGGTCGCCGCCCGCGGTGATCCCTCGCACCCGCCCCGAGCTGATCGAGCTGTCCGGGCCGACCATCCAGGTGGCCGGCGGCGCGATCCTGGGCGCGGGCTCGATGTTCCCACGCTGGGACGGGAGCAACCCGTCAGGCTGCGTGGGCGCCCTGCTGCGCAGTGACGACGGCGGCGCGACCTGGGACGACCGGACCGACTTCTTCGTCGATCCGGCCGGGCGCTACGCCCCGTCCGAGCCGCGGCTGTGCGAGCTGCCGGACGGCCGCATCGTCGCCCTGTCGTGGATCATGGACCACGTCGGCGGGACCAACCTGACCAACCACGTCACGATCTCCCACGACGGCGGCGCCACCTGGTCCGCGCCGATCGACACCGGCGTGGCGGCGCAGGCCTCGAACCTGATCTCCTGGGACGCGGACCTGGTGCTCTCCGTCCACTCGCAGCGCGAGGGCAGCGACATCGGCGTCTACGCGCGGCTGGCCGACCTGGCCGGCGACCGCTGGCGGACGATCGCGGAGTCCTGCCTGTGGGAGAACGCACCGGCCATGCAGATCGCGGCCTACGCGACCATGGGGGTCAATCTCAAGTTCGGCCAGCCGTCGCTGCAGCGCCTGTCGGAGACCGAGGTGCTGGCCACCCACTGGGCGGTGGAGGACGGGCAGGGCCGGATCCTCACGCACCGCCTGCACGTGGAGGCATAGGCGGGATGCGGCAGGAGCGAGATCCTCTCTTGGGCTGCCCGGGATCCAAGACGCTTCAGGCAAGCATCAGCCGCTCACCCTTTGGTTCGGGTACCGGATCGCCGAACTCGCGAGCCGTATCGATCCACAGCGCGATGGCTTCCTGGGACTGCTTGAGCGCAGCTTCCTGTGTGGCGCCGTGTGCCATACAGCCGGGCAACTCCGGCACCTCGGCTACAAAGGTGTTGTCTTCGTTGCTCCAGTAGAGAATGACCTCGTACTTGTACATCAGTCTTCGTCCTGCAGTCTGTGTTTCAGGATTATGCGGCGGATCTGTCGTATTTGGTAAGGTTTCGCATGGCTGCCGTCCCGTTGGATGTTGATCCTTTCCGGGACACCCGGTTTTCTGAATAGGTGATGACTTCCGCGAATCCGTTCGACGAAACCCAGACGCAGAAGCTGGTTCTGCACGTGGAGGCGTAGGCGGTCCCGATGCAGGACGGCACCGTGGAGCTGCGCGAGCCGATCGAGCGCGCCATGGGCTACGTCGAGCGCTGGGCGGCGCCGCTCGCGGAGCTGGACGCGGCCGCCGCGGTCGCCGGCGGCGACGACCGCCGCCGCCGGCGGCGACGACCGGTTCATCGCGGAGGACCTCACCCACAACGCCGGCCGCGCCCTCGACGCCCTGCTCAAGGGGCGGGAAGCGACCGGCCGCGCGGTCGACGGCACGGTGCTCGCCGCCCTGCGCCGCGTCCTGTTCGCGACCCTGGACAACCCGACCGGCTTCCCCGCCGCCTGGTGCCGCCTGGCCGACTTCTACTACGACGGCCAGCGTCCCGGCATGACCTGCTCGCCGCACAACATCCGCGAGGCGGTGCAGGCGCTCGTGGAGCTGTACCGCTCCGACGGCGACGCGGAGGCGCGGCGCCGGCTCGGCACGCTGCTCGACTCCCTGCTGGCGATCACCGACGACGGCGGCCTGTTCCGCGCCGACCGGATCGCGGCGGAGCCGTCGCTGAGCGGCGCGGTTCCGTTCGTCGACCACCAGGTGATCGGCGAGTTCTACCAGTCCTGCACGCAGAACCGGGGCAGGCTGATCATGGCGCTCACCCAGGCCTACCGGGCGCTCGGCGACCCCCGTGCCCTGGAGCTGGCGCAGCGTTTCGTCCGCCTGGTGCGCGCGGAGGCGTTCGCCGAGGACGGCCGCCTGACCCACCTCGCCGGCAATCACACCCACTCGATCACCGGCACCGTGCACGGGCTGGCCGACTGGGGGCTTCTGGCCGGCGACCTGGACACCCTCGACCACGCCCGCCGCATCATGCAGGTGGGGCTGCCGCCGACCTGCTCCAGCTTCGGCTGGTCGGTCGAGGGCGCGTGGCGGGAGGTGATCCCCGGCCGGGGCGAGGTCAACAACACCGGCGACATGGTGCAGGCCGCGCTGATCCTGGGCCGCGCCGGCTGGCCCGGCTTCTTCGAGTCGGCCGAGCGCATGATCCGCAGTCACGTGCTGCCGTCGCAGTGGCGGATCGGGCAGATCTATAGCCGGCCTCCCGGCGACCCGAAGAACCCGCCGCCGCGGGTGCCGGACGGCGAGGACGGCGGCTGGGGATGTCCGGCGGTCAACGACCGCTACGGCCGCTCGCGCTTCGGCATCCTGGACATCACCCAGGGCGGGATCCAGTGCCTGTGGGCGGGGATCCGTGAAGGCATCTCCGAGGACCACCTCGGCACGGCCGTGAACCTCCTGTTCTCGAACCGGGGGCCGTCGCTGCAGGTGGACAGCGGCTTGCCGGAACAGGGCCGCCTGCGCGTCGCCAGGGAGGGGACGGGCCGCGCGCCCGCCACGCTCCGGATCCGGCGGCCGAGCTGGCTGGATGCCGAGCGCCTCGCCGTGCGGCGCGACGGCGTGGCGGAGCGGCCGTGTCTGACCGACCACTGGATGATCGTCCCGGTCGCCGGCGCCGCTGACGTCGAGATCACGTTCCCGGTGGCACGCCGCGGCGGCACGGAGTGGGTGAACCGCCGGCCCTATCACGTCGTCTGGGACGGCGACCAGGTGGTGGCCATGGATCCCAAGGGGGAGTGCGCGCCGATGTATCCGAGCGTCGCCGAGCTGGACGGCCGGACGGCGGCCACGTAGCAGGCGGCCACGCAACCCCGCGGGCAGCGGACACCGGGACCGGCGGCGGTGCTAATATGCGCCGCGATCCGGGTTCACATGACCAGCGAACGGCAGCAAGCACTGATCGAGGCCGAGGACGTCACCAGGACGTTTCGCGTCGGCGTGGAGGAGGTGAACGCGCTCAGGGGCGTGTCGATCTCGATCCGGACCGGCAGCTTCGTGCTGCTGCGCGGCCGCTCGGGCTCCGGCAAGACCACGCTGCTCAACCTGCTCGGCGGGCTCGACCGGCCCACCCGCGGCACGGTGAAGGTCGACGGCCGTGACCTGGACGGCATGAGCGGTGGCCAGCGCAACCGCTGGCGGCGCGACACGGCGGCGTTCGTGTTCCAGGCGCTGGCCCTGCTGCCGGGGCTCACCGCGCTGGAGAACGTCGACCTGCCGCTGCGCATCGCCGGGGTGGATCCCCGTACCGCCGCCGGCCGCGCGCGCGAGCAACTCGAGCGGGTGGGCCTGGGGCCGCGCGTCCATCACCGCGTGTTCGAGCTGTCCGGCGGCGAGCAGCAGCGCGTCGCCGTGGCCCGCGCCCTGGTCAAGCAGCCGACGGTGCTGTTCGCCGACGAACCGACCGGCGAGCTCGACCAGGAATCCGGCGCCACCGTGCTGCAGCTCCTCCGTTCGGCGGTCGAAGAGCGGCGCATGACCGCCGTGGTCACCAGCCACGATCACCTGGCGACCGGCTACGCCGACCTGGTGTACGCGATGGCGGACGGCGTGCTGCACCAGGTCGAGACGGCTGCGGAGGGCTCGGCATGAGGGACGGCCCGGACCGCGCACGACGCCTCGTCCGGCCGGCGATCCGCACGGCGCTCGCGGCGCTCGCGGTTACGGTCTGCGGCGTGCTCACGGGGTGCGGCCGGCAGGCCGACGACCTGGAGCTGCCGGCGGAGCTGTCGGAGCTGGGCGCCCGCGCATCGGCGCCCACCTACCCGGTGGAGCGGGACGACCTGGCCGTCGAGGTCGAGCGGGTGGCGCGCGTGCAGTCGGTGCGGCTGCAGGAGCTGTACTTCCAGGAGGGGGGCCGCCTGGCCGAGCTCAACGTCGGCACCGGCGACCAGGTGACGCAGGGGCAGATCCTGGCGCGGGTCGCCAGCGGCCCGCTTCAGCACAGCCTGCGCCTGGCCGAGATCGACCTGGAGATCGACCGCCTGCGCGTCGCCTCGCAGGGTCCGGGCTCCTCCAGCGTCGACCGGCAGATCCGGCAGCTCGAGCTGACCAAGCGCCAGGCGGCGGTCGACTTCCTGCGGCGGCGCGTGGAAGCGCACACCATCCGCGCCCCGTACGACGGCGTGATCACGCGGGTGAACCCGGTGGTGGACGAGGTCGTCGAGGGCTACCGCACCATCATCGAGATCGCCGACCCACAGGATCTGGAGCTGCAGATGGACGTCAGCATCGACCAGTTCGACCGGATGGCGGTCGGGCAGTCGGCGCACGTCGAGATCAGCAGGGGCACCTGGGCGCCGGGCACGGTGTCGCGGCTCACCAGCCGCACCTCGGGCCGCGATGCCGCCCTGCGCCGCGAGGAGTACGTCGTGCACCTGCGGCTGGACGAGGCCGACGCGGTGTCGTTCCGCATGGGCGCCCGCCACGCGGCCCGCGTGCTGGTCGACTTCCGCCCGGACACCCTGCTGATTCCCATCTCGACCCTGCGCGAGTTCCAGGGCCGGACCTACGTGCGCGTCCTGGAGGGGGTGCAGCGGCGCGAGGTCGACGTGAAGGTCGGTGTCCGTACCGATACGCGCGTCGAGATCCTGGAGGGCCTGGAGTCCGGACAGACCGTCATCGGCAAGTGACGGTGCAAGTGAGGCGGAGCCGTCAGGCGACGGCATTGGGGCGCTTCGTGCTCGCCCTCTTCTGGATCACCCTGAAGCGGATCGCCAAGAACTGGCGGCTGGTCACGCCGCTGCTGCTCGGACTGGTCCTGGCGTCCGCGTTCGTGGCCGCGGTGCCGATCTACTCCGCGGCAAGCCTGCAGCGCAGCTTCGTCGAGCACTGGCGCGAGCAGGACAGCTTCCGCGCTCCGTTCGCGGTGATCCCGTCCCACCGCAATCCGCGCCGCAAGCTGGCGGTGGAGCCCGCGCGGATCGCCGAGCTGGAGCGCTATCTGGGCGACGCGCTGCAGGCGGCGGCGGGCCACCCGCCGCAGAGCGTCTCGTCCTACAAGACGTTCGGCGTCGACTTCCTGATGCTGTCCGCGGAGGCCGAGCCGGGGGGCCGCGTCACGCGCGCGGAGCTCGGCGTCATGAGCAACCTGCAGGAGCACGCGGACCTGGTCGACGGCCGCTGGTTCAGCGACCGCTCCGACGGCGTGGTCGAGGTGGTGGTCGGCGGACGCACCCTGGACGAGCTGGAGCTGCTGGTCGGGGCGCGCTACTGGTGGGCGTACAGCCTGCGGGAGGACGAGGAGGTCGATCCCGCGGCCGGCATCGACGTCCGTACCCTGCAGGGACAGCGCTTCGCCGTGGTCCCGGTCGAGGTGGTGGGCCTGGTGCAGCCGCGCCCGGGCCTGACCTCCCGCGAATGGATCTACCCGCTGCTGCCGGACCGCCTGTTCATCCGCCGCGAGCCGTTCGAGCGCATGCAGGAGGCGGGCCTGCGCGTCGACCGCGCCGACTGGCAGTGGGTGTTCGACGACCGGCTGGTTCAGGTCGCCGACGTCGGCCGCCTGATCGCGCACCTGGAAGCGATCGAGGTGCGCATGGCCGAGATGATCCCCGAGACCGAGTTCTGGCTGTCGCCGCTGGAGTTCTTTCGCGGCTTCAAGCGGATCCTGGACCAGGTGTCGCTGTTCCTGCTGTCCCTGGCGGCGCCGACGCTCGCCATGATCGTCGCCTACGTGATGCTGATGGCGGCGCTCAGCGTCGAGCAGCGCATCGCGGAGGTGGCCACGCTGCACAGCCGCGGCGCCGGGCGGCTGCAGGTGCTGGCCAGCTTCGCGCTGGAGTGGGCGGTGCTGGCCGCCGTGGCGGCGCTGATCGGCCCGCACGTGGGGCTGATCGCCGCGCGCGCGGTCGGCTCGACCGAGGGGTTCCTGGGCTTCGCGGCGCTCGCCAGCGATGCCGGCGCGGGCCTGCCGCTGGCGGTCACACGGCAGGCCCGCGGGTTCGCGGCGCTGGCGAGCGTGCTGGCGGTGGCCGCCGCGGTGGGCCCTGCCGTCGCCGGCGGCCGGCTGTCGGTGGTCACCCTCAGGCAGCTTCGGGCGCGCGGCATGCGCCGCTCGTTCTGGCACCGCTACTTCATCGACGTGATCGTGATCGGGGTCGGCTTCTACGGCTACTCCAGCCTGCGCTGGCAGTCGATCCGCCTGGCGCCGGATGCCACCGTCGAAGCCGACCCGCTGCTGTTCGTGGTCCCGGTGCTCTTCTTCCTGGGCTTCGGGCTGCTGCTGCTGAGGCTGTTTCCGCTGGCGATGGCGGGGCTGAGCCGGCTGACCGCCATCGTGCGCGGGGTGGTGTGGCAGCTCAGCTTCCGGCGCCTGGCGCGCAACACCGGGCCGTTCGTCTCCGTCGTGGTGCTGCTGATCGTCACCGTGGCGATGGGCATCTACAACGGCTCGGCGGCGCGCACCCTGCAGCTCAACATCGCCGACCGGATCCGCTACCTGGTGGGCGCGGAGGTGGTGGTGATCGAGTCGTGGATCCCGCCGGACCCCGACAACCCGGAACCGGTGCGGCGGCGGGAGGACCCGCGGCCGGTCGCCGCGAGCGAGCCCCCCTGGGTGGCGCGGGCGGAGATCCCCGGCGTGCAGGCGATGGCGCGCGTGCTCTACCGCCGGGCGGAGGGCCGCAGGGGATCCACGCAGCTCAGCGCGTTCAACCTGATGGCCATCGCCCCGGAGGAGTTCGTGCACGCGGCGTGGCAGCGCGACGACCTGCTGCCGTACCCGCTCACGGACTACCTGGTGGCGCTGGCCCGCCACCGGGAGGGCGTGCTGATCAGCCGGTGGCTGGCCGGCCGCTACGACCTGGGACCGGGGGACGCCTTCACCATCGACTACCAGAACCAGCCGATCGAGGTGTACGTCGTGGCCGTGATTCCGTACTGGCCGGCGCTCGATCCGTCCGATCGCGCGTTCGTGGTGGCCAACCTCGCGCACGTGCAGGACTTCACGGTGCTGGAGCCGTACGAGAGCTGGTACACCGTGAACGAGGAGGAGATGGCTGCTCCGGACGGCGTGGCAGGCGTGAACTTCCTGGTCAGGGAACTCGGCTCGCTCGGCGTGATCGCCGAGCGGGTGATGGACACCCGCGGGCAGCTCGCCGAGCTGCAGCGGGAGCCGTACCGGCGCGGCTTCTTCGGCGTGCTGTCGCTGGGCTTCGTCGCGGCGGCGGCGGTGACGGTGCTGGCGCTGCTGGTCTCCACCATCTCCGCGACGCGGGAGCAGTCCGTGCAGCTCGCCGCCCTGCGCGCCAACGGCCTGTCGGCGCTGCAGACCACCGGCGTGCTGGCGGTGGAGCGCCTGTTGACCGTCGGCGTGGGCGTGGGGCTGGGCGTCGCGGGCGCGCGCATCGCGTCGCTGCTGTTCCTGCCGCTCCTGCGCGACCGCGCCGCGGAGGTGTCGACCGTGCCGCCGTACCTGGTGGTGAGCGACGTGGCCGACCTCACCGCGCTGCTGCTGGTGGTGGCCGCCGCGCTGGCGGCCGCGGTGGTGGCGGTGGCAATGTTCATCGGCCGGCGCCAGGTGGCCGGCGCCGTCCGCCTGGGAGAGGAGCCGTGAGCGATCCGACCGATGCCCGGGCGATCCGCTGCGCCGGCCTGATCAAGATCTACAAGATCGAGGACGTCGAGGTGGTCGCCCTGCAGGGGCTGGACCTGGAGGTGGGGCGCGGCGAGCTGATGGGGATCATCGGCCCCAGCGGCAGCGGCAAGACCACCCTGATGAGCGTGCTGGGCGGCCTGGACACGCCGTCGGCCGGCCGCGCCTGGGTGTCCGGCATCGACCTGGTGGCGCTCAACGACCGGCAGCGGCTCCGCTACCGGCGCCGGGACGTCGGCTTCGTCTGGCAGAACACGGCGCGCAACCTGATCCCGTACCTCACCGCCGTGGAGAACGTCGAGCTGGCCATGATGGTGGCCGGGCGCTTCGACCGCCCGCGCGCGCTGGAGCTGCTGCGCCTGGTCGGGCTGGGGCACCGCACCCGGCACCTGCCGCAGGCCATGTCCACGGGTGAGCAGCAGCGCGTGGCGGTCGCCATCGCCCTGGCCAACCAGCCGCACGTCCTGCTGGCCGACGAGCCGACCGGGTCGCTGGACGACGAGAACGCCGCCCGCCTGCTGACCCTGTTCGACACCGTGCGGCGCGAGCTCGGCGTCACGGTCGTGATCGTCACCCACGACACCAACGTGGCCGGATCGCTGGACCGCTACGTGGCGATCCGCGACGGCAAGACCGCCGCCGAGGCGGTGCGTCTGTCGGACCCTCGGCTGGCCACCCGGGAAGTCGCGGAGGACGGTGGGGAGGGAGCCGCGCACCCGGACGAGACCGCCGACGCCACCGGACGCCGATGCACCGAGCCACGACCACTTCGTGCTGCTCGACTCGGCCGGCCGCATGCAGGTCCCGGAGGATCTGCGCGGCCGGTACGGCATCGGCGGACGGGTGCGGCTGGTGGAGGAGGACGGCCGGCTGGTGATCGAGCCCCCCGGCGACGGCTGATCGACGCGGCGTCGCGGCACCGCCTGTCGCCGCGGGTTGATCCGGCCCTCCGGGACGGGGTACAACCTTCCGTTGAACGATATTCTCACCGGAGGTTCCGTAATGCTAGAACGATACTCTCGAGGTAGAAACCCGTTGTTTCTACTCATCGCGGCGATCGCGCTGCTGCTGACGCCGCTCGCGGCATCCGCCGACGGCTTCCCACAGGTCTACGAGCTGAGCGCCTGGGAGGCGGAGTCCGGCCCGCTGACCCTGTCGGAGTCGCCGATGACTCAGGCCATGGTCGACGCCGGTGACCTGCCGCCGCTCGCCGAGCGCATCCCGGCCGAACCGGTCGTGATCGTGCCGACCGAGGAGATAGGCAGCTACGGCGGCGCGATGAACTTCCTCACCGACGGCGGCAGCGGCTGGACGGACAACTGGTTCCTGTACGAGTTCCCGGCGGTCCTGACCCCGGATCTCGCGAAGATCGTGCCCAACACGCTGGCCGGCTGGGAGGCGAACGACGACGCGAGCACGTGGACCCTCTACCTGCGCGAGGGCATCCGCTGGAGCGACGGCACGCCGCACACCGCCGACGACTGGCTGTTCTACTGGAACGACATGGCCCTCAACGCGGACATGTTCCCCAGCGGCATCTCCTTCGTGGACGGCGCCGAGGAGCCGGGCGAGATTCGCAAGATCGACGACTACACGATTCAGATCTCCTTCGACGGTCCGCGCGGCACGCTCATCGAGCAGATGACCTTCCTGCGGCCCACGCCCTACGTGCCCGCTCACTACCTGAAGCAGTTCCACCCCACCTACACCGACATGAGCGAGATCGAGAAGGAGATCGCCGCGCGCGGCCTGGAGACCTGGATCGACGTGATGAACCAGGAGTGGAAGCAGGAGAGCCTGTCGGTCAACCGGCCGTACCTGTCGTCCTGGGTGCCGGCCAACTCCTACAAGGACCCGATCTTCACCCTGAAGCGCAACCCCTACTACTTCAAGGTGGACTCGGCCGGCAACCAGCTCCCGTACATCGACCAGATCGACATGGAGAGCCTCCAGGGCGCCGGCGAGGTGTTCTTCCTCAAGTCCATCTCCGGCGACGTCGACTGGTTCCTCACCGGCGCCTTCGGCGGGCTGGACAGCCTGCCGCTCGCCTTGCAGAAGGGCATCGAGAACGACTTCCGCATCATCCAGCCGATCCCGAACTGCGCCAGCTCGGTCGGCACCACCTGGTTCAACCTGTTCCATCCGGACCCCGGGATGCGCGAGGTGCTCCGCAACAAGGATTTCCGCTTGGGGCTGTCCCACTCGGTCAACCGCGACGAGGTCAACCAGCTCCTGTTCAAGGGCGCCGGAACGGTCGCCAACCCGACGTTGATGTTCGGGCCTCCCTACCACGGCGAGCGCTTCGCGCAGGTCGGCCTGGAGTACGACGTGGAACTGGCCAACAGCCTGCTCGACGCGGCGGGGCTGGACAAGCGCGACTCCGACGGCTTTCGCCTGCGCCCGGACGGCGAACGGATGCGCATCCTGCTCTCGATCCCGAACAAGTGGTCGAATCTGGCCAGCGAGGCGGCGGAGCTGTACGACGGCTACTGGGAGGCGGTCGGCGTCGAGGTGCAGCCCACCGTCGTCGAGTGGGGGGCCTTCTGGTCACAGCTCGAGAACAGCGAGCACGACGTGGCCATCCACGCCAACTGCATGGGCGGCCGGATCGTCAATCCGCTGTTCCGACCCGACTTCGGCGCCGTCCGGCACTGGCGCTTCGCTCAGGAGTGGTACAAGTGGATCGCCAGCGGCGGAGCCGAGGGCGAGGAGCCGCCGGAGGCGTTCAAGCGCTACCGGGCGATCCGCGACGAGGCGGTGCAGGAGCCGGATGAGGCCAAGCGCATCGCGGCCGTGCAGGAGATGTTGGGGATCCTCTACGACGAGCTGTTCGTCACCTTCGGCACGGTGGTGCCGCCCAACCTGGGCGGCTACCAGATCGCCACGAACCGCCTGCGCAACGTGCCGAATCCGCAGCAGGGGACCGGCATCTTCAACATTCCGGCGCAGTTCTACCTGCGCATGTAGCCGCCGAGCTCACGGAATAGGCGAGAAGGAGGGGCGCGCGCCCCTCCTTCTCTTTCTCAAGGCGGATGCTGCCGTTCATTGCCCGCCGCACGGCGCTCATGGTGCCGGTGCTGCTGGCGGTCTCGCTCCTCAGTTTCATCCTCATCCAGTTGCCGCCCGGCGACTACTTCAGCTACTACATCGAGCAGCTCTACGCCCAGGGCGAGGTGATCGACGAGGCGCTGATCGAGTCGATGCGCGTGCAGTACGGCGTCGATGGGCCGCTCGCCGTCCAGTACCTGAAGTGGCTGAGCAAGATCGTGCGCGGAGATCTGGGCCGCTCGCTCTCGGGCGAGCTCGTGATCGTGATCGTGCGCGATCGCCTGCCCTGGAGTATCCTGATCACGGCGGTCTCGTTCGTGTTCGTGCACGTGGTCGGCATCCCGATCGGCGTGCTGTCGGCCACGAAGCAGTACTCGATCCGCGATTACGTCGCGACCTTCATCGGCTTCATCGGCCTGGCGGTGCCCAACTTCCTGCTGGCGCTGGTGATGGTGTGGGCGTGGTTCGCCTGGACCGGCCAGGTGCAGATCGGCCTGTTCTCGCGCGAGTACGCGATGGAGCCGTGGAGTCCGGCGAAGATCTGGGACCTGCTCAAGCACCTGATCATCCCCGCCGTCGTGATCGGCACGGCCGGCACGG
The DNA here is from genome assembly GCA_964291595.2 of Spirochaetia bacterium. Lineage (GTDB taxonomy): Bacteria > Spirochaetota > Spirochaetia > SZUA-6 > Bin103 > CATQHW01. The sequence goes on from OZ219914.1 coordinate 1,994,597, forward strand.
CCGGCACCATCCGCAGCATCCGCGCCAACCTCCTGGACGAGCTGCAGAAGACCTACGTCACGGTGGCGCGCGCCAAGGGGCTGTCGGAGACGCGGGTGCTCTACAAGTACCCGTTCCGGATCGCGGTCAACCCCTGGGCCAGCACCATCGGCTGGCTGCTGCCCAGCCTGGTGAGCGGCGAGGTGCTGGTGTCGCTGGTGCTCGGCTTCCCGACCCTGGGGCCGATCCTGCTGGACGCGCTGCTCGGTCAGGACCTGTTCCTGGCCTCCAGCATCATCATGATCCTGAGCACCCTGACCGTGATCGGCACGCTGGTCTCCGACATCGTCCTGGCGTGGCTGGATCCGCGCATCCGCCAGTCGGTGTGAGCGGCATGGTGCGTCCCGAAGCCGAAGTCGCGGCCGCTCCGGGCGGTGCCGCCGAGGAGCTCTCGGTCGCCTCGCAGTGGCAGCTCATGCGCTGGCGCTTCACCCGCCACAAGCTCGCGGTGGCCGCGCTGGTGTTTCTCGGTCTCATGTACCTGGTGGCCGCCTTCGCCGATTTCGTCGGCCCCTACGATCCGCGCCGCCATGACGCCGCCTTCGTCTACGCGCCGCCGACCGCCATCCACTTCGTCGACGAGGAGGGGCGCTTCCGGCTGCGCCCGTTCGTCTATCCGTACCGGTCCGAGCTGATCCTGGCGGAGTTCCGCACCGTCTACTCCGAGGACCGCAGCCGCATGGTGCCGATCCGGCTGTTCGCGCGCGGCGACCCGTACGTGCTGTGGGGCCTGTTCGAGACCGACCTGCACCTGTTCGGCCTGGACGACCCGGAGGCGCGCATCTTCCTGTTCGGCACCGACCGGCTGGGCCGCGACCTGCTCACGCGCATCCTGGTGGGCAGCCGCGTGTCGCTCACCATCGGCCTGGTCGGCATCGCCGTGACCTTCGTGCTCGGCATCATCATCGGCGGCGTCTCCGGGTACTTCGGAGGCACGGTCGACCTGGTCATCCAGCGGGTCATCGAGTTCGTGCAGTCGCTGCCCACGCTGCCGCTGTGGATGGGACTGAGCGCGGCGCTGCCCAAGTGGTGGTCGATCACGATGCGCTACTTCGCCATCGTCGTGATCCTGTCGCTGATCGACTGGACCGGCCTGGCGCGGGTCGTGCGCGGCAAGTTCATGGCGCTCAAGGAGGAGGACTACGTGGCCGCGGCGCGGCTCAACGGTGCCAGCCGCAAGCGGATCATCTTCCGGCACCTGCTGCCGGGCTTTCTCAGCCACATCATCGCGTCGCTGACGCTGTCGATTCCGGCCATGATCCTGGGCGAGAGCGCGCTGAGCTTCATCGGCCTGGGGCTGCAGGCGCCGGCCATAAGCTGGGGCGTGCTGCTGGCGGACGCGCAGAAGACGCACGTGCTGGCGCTCTCGCCGTGGCTGCTGATTCCGGGGCTGTTCATCATCGCCGTGGTGCTGACGTTCAACTTCGTCGGGGACGGCGTGCGCGACGCGGCCGACCCGTACGCGCACGTATGAGCAGCCCAGATATGAGTGGCCCAGATATGAGTGGCAGCAGTGAGGCCCGGCGTGCCGGCGAGCTGCTGCTGGACGTGAGCGAGTTGCGCACCCACTTCGACTCCCGCGAGGGGACGGTGCGGGCCGTGGACGGGGTGAGCTTCGAGCTGCACCGCGGGGAGACCCTGGGCATCGCCGGCGAGAGCGGCTGCGGCAAGAGCGTGACCGCCCAGTCGATCATGCGGATCGTCCCCCGCAACGGCCGCATCGTCTCCGGCAGCATCGTGCTGCATCGTCCCGGCGGCCCGGTCGAGCTGACCGGGCTGGATGCCGGAGGGCGGGAGATCCGGGCCATCCGCGGCGCCGAGATTTCGCTGGTCTTCCAGGAGCCGATGGCCGCCTTCAGCCCGGTGTACACCATCGGCAACCAGATCACGGAGGTGATCCGCCAGCACCAACGCTGCTCGGCGCGGGAGGCGCGTCAGCGCGCCGTCGACATGTTGCAGCAGGTCGGCATGCCGAAGCCCGAGCAGACCATCGACGCCTATCCGTGGGCGGTCTCCGGCGGCATGCGGCAGCGCGCGATGATCGCCATGGCGCTGGCCTGCCGGCCCAGCCTGCTGATCGCCGACGAGCCGACCACGGCGGTGGACGTCACCATCCAGGCGCAGGTGCTGGAGTTGATGAAGGCGCTGCAGGAGCAGTTGCGGATGGGTCTGATCATCATCACCCACGACCTGGCCGTGATCGCCGAGCTGTGCGACCGCGTGATGGTGATGTACCTGGGGCGGGACGTGGAATCAGGCCCGGTGGAGCAGGTGTTCCAGGCTCCGAAGCACCCCTACACCGTGGCCCTGCTGAACTCGGTGCCGACGCTCGGCGAGGGCCACGACCAGCGGATCGAGGCGATCGGTGGCAGCGTGCCGTCGCCGCTGGCCGCGCCGCCGGGCTGCCCGTTCCATCCCCGTTGCACGCACGCCATCGCGGAAGTGTGTGACGGCGCCTACCCGGAGGCCCGTCCGGTCGGCCCCGAGCACCTGGTGAGCTGCTACCTGTATGAGTGAACCTGCCGAGCCCATCCTGGAGGTGCGCGGCCTGGTCAAGCACTTCCCGGTCACGCGTGGTGTGATGCGCCGCCACGTCGGCGACGTACGGGCCGTGGACGGGATCAGCTTCTCCATTCAGCCGGGCGAGGTGCTGGCGCTGGTGGGCGAGAGCGGCTGCGGCAAGACCACGACCGGCCGCTGCGTGCTGCGCGCGATCGACCCGACCGCAGGCAGCGTCGTCTACCGCTTCGACGGGGAGGCGCCGCTGGACGTCACCACGCTGAACGAAGGGGAGCTCAAGTCGTTCTGGCGGCGCGCCGGAATGGTGTTCCAGGACCCCTACTCGTCGCTGAACCCGCGGCTCAACGTGCTGGAGTCGGTCGGCGAGCCCCTGATCACGCACGGCGTGATCACCTCGCGGCGGGATCTGGAGGAGCGCGTGGCGGCTCTGCTGGAGGACGTGGGGCTGGATGCAGCGTACCTGCGCCGCTATCCGCACGCCTTCTCCGGCGGCCAGCGGCAGCGCATCGCCATCGCCCGCGCGCTCGCGCTGGGACCCCGGTTCCTGGTGGCGGACGAGCCGCTGTCGGCCCTGGACGTGTCGGTGCAGGCGCAGGTGCTGGAGCTGATGCAGGAGCTGCGCCGGCGGCACGACCTGACCTACCTGTTCGTGTCCCACAACCTGGCGGTGGTCGAGTACCTGGCCGACCGGGTCGCCGTGATGTACGTGGGGCGGATCGTCGAGCTCGCCCGCACGAAGACGCTCTTCTTCGACCCCAAGCACCCCTACACGGAAGCGCTCCTGTCCGCCGTCCCCTCCGCCGATCTCAAGCGCCGCGCCCGCACGCGCATCGTGCTGCCCGGCGACGTGGCCGATCCGGCCAACCCGCCGCCGGGGTGCCTGTTCCACCCGCGCTGCCCCTACGCGCAGGCGGAGTGCTCTGCCGAGGAGCCGCCGCTGGTCGACGTCGGGGACGGGACGGAGCAGCACCTGGTGTCATGCCACTTCGCCGACACGCTGGACCTGGCCGGCATCGAGCGCGGTGGGCGGCGCGGCGCCTTCCGGCTCGACGTCTGAGGCGCCGTCCGAACGGGATCGAGGGCTGGTAGACTCGGCGGCGCATGGCGGACGCAGGCGGCATCGATGTCCTGGCCCTGGACGGGTATCTGGGCGAGCGCGTGCATGCTCTCTGGGAGGGCAACCTCAGCCGGCTGGACTGGGAGCGGGACTTCCTGGCTCCGTTCCGGGAGCGCCGGGAGACGGGCGGCTACGTCGGCATGGGCAAGACGCTGTCCGCCCTGAACGGCGTGGCGCGGCTGTACGGCGGCGCCGCGGCGGAGCTGCGGGAGCGGGTGACCGCCGGACTGCTCGCGGCGCAGGAGGACGCCGGGTACCTCGGGATCCTTGCCGAGGAGCATCGCACCCATGGCATCTGGGACGCGCACGAGCAGGGCTACCTGCTGCAGGCGCTCACGGAGGCGTGGAAGTGGTTCGGCGACGCCGGCGCCCGCGATGGTGCGTGCCGCCTTGCTGCGTGGCTGCTGCCGCGGCTGTCGGACGGGGGCTGGCGGCGGGTCGGCGGCGGCGCCATCTGGTACCCGATCGTGCTCCTGGGGGTCGATCGCGGCATGCTGGCGGTGGGCGAGGTGACCGGCGATCGCGGATTCCGCCGCTTCGTGGAGGACGACCTGGGCGTGCGCGACTGGTTCGAGCCGATCGTCGAAGGGCGCGAGGGCGTGGTGGCCGGCCACGCCTACGCCTACCTGGCGCGCTGCCTGGCGCAGCTCGAGCTGCGGGGGACGACGCGGGGGCCGCGCTGCCGCGGGCGACCGCCACCGCGCTGGGCTACCTGCGCAGCGGCGGCGGGCTGACGGTGAGCGGTACCTGCGGGCAGGAGGAGTGCTGGCACTCGGATCAGCGGATGGACGGCAAGCACGGCGAGACCTGCGCGACCGCGTACCTGATCCGCTGGGCCGGCCACCTGCTGCGGCGCACGGACGACTCCTGGTACGCCGACCTCATCGAGCGGGCGATGTACAACGCCCTGTTCGCCGCCAACAGTCCCGACGGGCGCCGGATCCGCTACTACTCGCCCGCATCCGGCCCGCGGCTCTGGTTCCCGCGGGACACCTACTGCTGCCCCGGCAACTATCGGCGCATCGTCGCCGAGCTGCCGTCCCTGATCGCGCGCAGGACCGGCGATGGCCTGGCGCTCGATCTCTACGAGACGTGCCGGCTGCGGACGGAAATCGACGGCACCGCGGTCGAGCTCCGCGTGCACGGCGGTCTGCCGTGGAGCGGTACGGCCGCGGTCGAGATCGCCGCGCCGAACCGGTCCGCTTCGCGCTGCGGCTGCGCCGGCCCGGCTGGGCGGAGTCGGCGGTCGCGGCCGTGAACGGCGCCGAGCTGTCGGCATCGGACGGTCCCGGCTGGTTCGCGATCGACCGCACCTGGAGGCCGGCCGATCGCGTAGAGATCACGTTCGCCATGCCCTGGCACCTGGTGCGCGGGTTCCGCCGGCAGCGCGGCCGCGTGGCCATCATGCGCGGACCGCTGCTGTACGCGACGACCGCAGCGGCAGTGGGTGAGGACGGCGTGGCGCCCGCGGACGCCGCGCCCGACATGGCGAGTTTCCGGACGCAGAACGGCCCCGGACACGGCGTCATCGACGCCGAGTTGCCCGATGGCCGGCGCGTGCCGCTGCCGGTGGTACCATTCAGCGATCCGGAGGTGACGGAGACCTGTTTCCGCGGTGTCGCCGGGGCGGCGGACCGCCGGGACTTCCTGCTCGACGTCGAGGTCCCGGCGGTGGGAACGCCGCCGGCGCCGGGAGCATAGGAGGACACGTGCGATGGGCGTATTGAGCGAGGCGGATCTGACCTTCTTCCGCGAGCAGGGCTACGTGGTGGTGCCGGAGGCGGTGCCGCCCGAGAACCTGCAGGCGGTCATCGACGTGATCTGGGACTTCCTGGGCGCCGACCCCGACGACCCGGAGAGCTGGTACCGGATCCCGCCGCGCGAGACCACCGGCAACGTCGGGCCGCTGTCGCAGTCAGGGATGGTGGAGGTCTACCATCACCAGGCGCTGTGGAACAACCGCCAGCACCCGCGGGTGTACCAGGCGTTCGTGGACATCTGGAACACGCCGCATCTCCAGGTGAGCCTGGACCGCGCCAACATGAAGCCGCCGGTGCGGGAGGACGACCCGGCGTGGCAGCATCCCGGGTTCATCCACTGGGACCTCGAGACCGATCAGGACCCCGTGCCGTTCCGGGTTCAGGGCGTGCTCTACCTGACCGACACCTCCGCCGACCAGGGCGGCTTCCAGTGCGTGCCCGGCTTCCCTCCGCGCTTCCCCGAGTGGGTGCGCACCCAGCCCGCCGACCGCGATCCTCGCGTTCCGGACCTCACCGGACTGGAGGTGCGCTCGATCCCCGGCCGCGCCGGAGACCTGCTCATCTGGAACTCGCTGCTCCCGCACGGCAACGGCCGCAACACGTCCGACCGCCCGCGCCTGGCGCAGTACATCACCATGAGCCCGGCGCGCCTGGGCGACGAGGAGCAACGCCGGGAGCGCATCACCGCCTGGCGCACCCGCCGGCCGGCCACGGGCTGGCCCGGCGACCCGCGCGGCTGGGAGCTCCGGCAGCCGGGACCGGCCACGCTGACCGAGCTGGGACGCCGGCTGCTGGGCCTCGACCCGTGGCCGGCCGCCGGCGCGGGCGCCGCAGCGGCCGGCTGACCGCAAGGACGACGTACATGGCCCGCCAGCCGAACATCCTGTTGTTCATCAGCGACCAGCAGCGCACCGACACCATGGCCTGCTACGGCAACCCGTGGATCCGCTCGCCGCACCAGGACGCGCTGGCCGCGCGCAGCTTCCTGTTCGAGCACACCTACGTCACCCAGGCGGTCTGCACGCCGGCGCGCGGCTCGCTGGTCACCGGCCTCTACCCGCACACCCACGGCTGCCTCATCAACCGCGACAAGCTGGCCGACCGGATCGCGTCCCTGGCCGAGATGCTGCCCGACGCTACCGCACGGCCCACTTCGGCAAGTGGCACCTGGGCGACGACTCGGAGCGCCAGCACGGCTTCGACGAGTGGGTGAGCACCGAGGACGACCACCGCGACCGCTACACGCGGCCGGGGCTGCCGTTCTCCAGCTACTACCACTGGATGCGCGAGCAGGGCATCGAACCGGAAGACCGCTCCGCCTCAGGCGAGCTGATCTTCTCGCCCGCGCAACGCTCCACGCTGGGACCCGAGCACCAGATGGCGGCCTTCGTGGCGGGCCACGCCGAGCGTTTCATCCGCGCCAACGCCGACCGTCCCTGGCTGCTGGTGTTCAGCACCTTCGAGCCGCACCCGCCCCATCACGGCCCCCACGACGGCATGTACGACGCGGCGTCCATCCCCGACCGTCCCACGTTCCGTGAACATCCCGAGGGTCACTCGCTGTTCAACCGCTCACGAGCGGGCCATCACCCCAACCCGCGGGCGCCGGACGAGTCGTGGCGGGACGACGCGGACCTGCGTGCGCAGCGCGCCAACTACTACGGCAACGTCAGGATCATCGACGACGCGGTGGGGCGGATGGTGAGCGTCCTGGAGGAGAGCGGCCAGATGGAGCGCACCATCTTCGCCTTCACCAGCGACCACGGCGAGATGCTCGGCGACCACCGCATGATGGGCAAGCGCGCGTTCTACGAGGAGTCGGCGCGGGTGCCGTTCCTGCTGTCGGTGCCGTGGCTGACGCGGACCCTCAGGCGTATCGACGGCGTATCGGGCCACGTCGACCTGGTGCCGACGCTGCTGGACCTGGCCGGTGTGCCGCAGCCCGAGGCGCTGGAAGGGCGCAGCTTGGCGGGAGCCCTGACCGGCGATCTCGACCTGCGCCAGCATGCCGCGTTCATGGAGTGGAACGGCGTGGGCGACCGCGACCTGGGCAACCCGGTCACCAACCTGATGGCCACGCTGCCGTGGCGCAGCATCGTCACCGGCGACCGCTGGAAGCTGAACCTGTGCGCCGGCGACCAGTCGGAGCTGTTCGACCTGAACGCCGACCCGTACGAGCAGACGAACCGCTTCGACGATCCGGCGCAGCGCGACCGGGTTCGCGAGCTGGCGGCGCGCATCCGCCTGTGGCAGGTGGAGACCGGCGACGACGCGCCGCTCCCCGCCGTGTAAGAGCCGGGTGGCAAGGAACTGCACTCGCGGCGGTCGAGGCTGCCGCTGCGGCCTCAGGCGGTGCGGGTTGCTCCGTTGTCGTCTGCGTCGTCGATGCGCTGCCTGAGGCGCCGGAATGTGGCCTCGTCGATTCCGGTGGCCGCTTCGATGGTGGACCACGGGACATCTCGCGCCACGAACCCCTCGATGGCTCGCACCTGACCCTTCAACTCACCGTCCCGGCGGCCCTCCCGGCGGCCCTCCCGGCGGCCTCGCTCGATCATCTCCTCCACGTAATTCATCACCTCTCCTCCGCGACCCGGTACGTTCCTGCGCAACGCCTCCGAGAACAGGTTCCGGTGTGCTTCCGGCTGCGTCGCCAGCACGTATTCCACGTGCTTCGTCACTTCCTCGAACCCCTTGGCGCGGTACAATTGCCCAATCAACCGCGTCACCCATTCCAGCAACTCCTGCGGCGCTTCCCGAAACGTCGCCATCATCGCGATCTGCAACACCCGCGCCGCTACCGCGCCCGTCACCGACTCCGCGCCCAGGTCCGTCTGGTCGATCAGCAGATGCTCGAACCTCGGCACCCAGCGCCACTGTGGCGCCGCGTCCATTACCAGTTCAGCAAACTCCCGCTCGTACTCCCACCGTTGCGCTCCCTGATAGAATACCAGCGGCACCAGCAGCGGCAACCGTTCCTCATCTTCGTGTTTCCGCTGCCACTGCTGCCAGACCTGAACGCAGTAGCCGAGCAGGCGCAGCCGCAGCCACCGGTCCGGCGTCGACTGATGCTCCAGCAGCACGTACACCAGCACCGGCGTCTCGGTACCCTCCCGCTCCGCCGAATACAGCATGTCGGTCTCGTTGCGCCGCCAGTCGTCAGCCACGAAGCGACCGCGCAGCAGGGTGAGCGTCGACCACTTCAGCGTGTCGGCGAGCGGGCGCGGCACGCAGGTGCGCAGCAGGCTGGCGGCGTCCTGCTCGTTCGAGAACACGCGCTGGAAGTACTTGTCGTGCGGCTGGCTGACCGCGTGCTCCGGCTCGCCGCCATCCGGTTGCTTTGCTGCCCGTTCGTCGGCCATGAGACCCGGCGGCGAACCTATCCGCGCCGCATCTTCGACGTCAACGCCAATCGCCGGCTGCTCCCGGGCCGCGCGCCCGATGCGCGGTACCGTCTCTCGGGCGCGACGTGGCTCACGCCTTCAGCGATCCGATCATGACGCTCTTGGCGAAGTTTCCGAATGAACGGATACACGATCAACATGGGCAGCATCGCCGCGGTCAGCGTGGCGTGCTTCGCTACCGCCGGAGCCTGAACGGGGCGCTGAGCTGGGGGACATCCAGCGCACGCGCGCGGCGTCCCGGCGCGCTGGCGGACACGTAAAGGGTGTAGCGGCCCGGACGTGGGGCCCGGCTGCCGTCCGCGTCCACCAGCGCCAACTCGCCCGCCGGGATCGTTCGCTCGAACCGCTTCGATTCACGGCCCGCGAAGCGGCAGCGCTCGAAGCCGACGAGCTGGCACTGCGGGGCGTCGATGCCCGCGTCCTCGGCCGAGAAGTAGATCTGGATCACCTCGTCTCCCGGAATGTCGCTGTCGTTGCGGATCTCGAACGAGAGGGTGAGCCGGCCGCCGGTCGCGATGGCGTCCTCGCCCAATTCCAGACCGCGGTAGGTGAACCTGCTGTAGCTCAGGCCGAACCCGAAGGGGAAGACGGGTTCGCTGGCGAAGTAGCGGTAGGTGCGTCCCGCCATGCGGTAGTCGTCGAACGGCGGCAGGTCGGAGGTCGCGCCGTAGAAGGTGACCGGCAGTCGTCCCGCCGGATTGGCGTCGCCGTACACCACGTCGGCGACCGCGTGGCCGCCCGCCTGGCCCGGATACCACATGCACAGCAGCGCGTCGGCATGCCGCGCCGCCCAGCCCAGCGCCAGCGCGCTGCCGGTGCCGATTACGACGACCAGCGGCGTGCCGGTCTCGTGGAGCGCTGCCAGCAGCTCCCGCTGCGTCGCCGGCAGGTCGATGTCGGCCCGGTCGCCGTTCTCCTGCGAGCCCATCGCCGCGCCTTCCTCGCCTTCCAGCGTGCTGTTGATGCCGACCACGGCCACCACTACGTCGACGCCGGCGGCGACGCGCCGCGCGGCGGCGATCCCGGCCCTGGTGTCGCCGTGCAGCTCGCAGCCCGGCTGGTACTGCACCGCGGCGGCGTGACCGACCGCGCCCGCGATCCCTTCCAGGACCGTGGTCAGCGCCGGGTTGATCCCGTGGTAGTTGCCGAGCAGCACCGGGACGTCGGCGGCGAGCGGACCGGTCACCAGCAGCCGGGCGTCGCGCCGCAGCGGCAGGATGCCATCGTTCTTCAGCAGGGTGATCGCGCTGGCGGCGGCGCGACGGCTCAGTGCTGAGTGGGCGTCGAAGTCGACCGCGCCGGGATCCGCGGTCGTATCGCCCAGCACGCCCAGCCGCTCGCGGAGCGACAGGACGCGGGTGAGCGATCGATCGATGTCGGCCTCATCGATCAGGTTGCGCTGCAGCGCGTCCGTAAGCGATTGGTAGCAACGGCCGATCTCCAGGTCGCAGCCGGCGCGCAGCGCTGCCGCCGCCGATTCGGCCTCGTCGCGGGTGTAGCGGTGTCCCTGATGGCAATCGGCGATCGAGAACGCGTCGCTCATGACCAGCCCCCGGAATCCCCAGTCGCCCCTGCAGCGTCCGCTTCAGCAGCTCGGCGCTGGCGCAGCACGGTGCGCCGTTGACGGCATTGTAGGCCGGCATGACCGCGGCGACCCCCGCATCGACCGAGGCCTTGAACGCCGGCAGGTAGGTCTCCTGCAGGTCCTTCGGCGTAACCGGCACGTCGAAGCCGTGCCGGAGCGCCTCGGGCCCTGAGTGTACGGCGAAGTGCTTGGCGCAGGCGGCGACGCGCGGGGAGGCGGGCTCCGGTCCCTGCAGGCCGCGAATGGTGGCCCGCGCCATGGCGCCGGTCAGAAGCGGATCCTCGCCGAACGTCTCGTGGCCGCGGCCCCAGCGCGGGTCGCGGAAGATGTTGACGTTCGGCGTGCAGAAGGTGAGGCCCCAGTAGCGCTCGCGGCGGCCTGCGAGCCGATGCTTGTAGAGCGCCTCGGTGGCGACCGCCTCGTACACCTCCTCCACCAGCCCCGTGTCGAAAGTGGCGGCCAGGGCGATGGCCTGCGGGAAGACGGTGGCGACGCCGGCGCGCGCCACGCCGTGCAGGCACTCGCTCCACCAGTCGTAGGCGGCGATTCCCAGCCGCGGGACGGCCGGCGACTCGTGCATGAGGAGCGCCACCTTCTCCTCCGGCCGCAGGGCGGCGACCAGGTCAGCGACGCGGCTCTGCATCATCCGCAGCCTCCAGGTGCACGTGCAGGTACCAGCCGTCGACCTGGCAGAACAGCAGGTTCGGCTCCACCTCGACGATCGTCGCATAGGTCGAGCCCAGACCGGGTGGCAGGGTCGCCACCAGCCACGCGTCCCAGTCGCCGCCGCCGTCGCCGCTGACGGCCAGCTTGAGCAGCGAGTGATCCTGCCAGCGCGGACCGCTCTGATCGAGCCGTGAGCCCGGCGGCCAGCGCACTCCGTAGTTCAGGAGGATGCGGCCGTCCGAGAGCCGCGTGAGCTTCGGGCAGCAGCCGCGGTCGAACCCGGTGTACACCGGCGGGTTCCACGTCCTGGCATCGTCGCCGCTCCAGCACGCATGGAGCGGCGAGAAGTGGCCGGTGCGCATCACGCACAGGATCCGGCCGTCGGCAAGCCGCTCGATCGTGGGCTCCCCGAAGCCTTCGCCGACCGGATCGCCGGCGACCGGGGCCGCTACCGTCGAACGGTAGCGCCACGTGCGTCCTTCATCGGTGGAGGAAACCACGATCGACCGATTCCGGTACTTCGTCTCCAGGGCGCTCTGCCGGTCGGTGGGCGCGAGGGTGTCTTCCTCGAAACTGGCGGTCATCGTCGCCAGCCACGTGCCGTCGGAGAGGGTCAGGATCCCGCGGCTGGACGAGAAGTAGGCGCCGTGCCACCCGTGGTCCTGCGCCGGCCGGGCGCCCTCCGGCACATGCAGCTCGACGGTCTCCTCTACGAGCGTCGCCAAGTCGTCGCCGGATCGCCAGGCGGTGCCCGCGTACCGGCCCGGCGACAGGTAGTGAGGGTTGCCGGCAGCGGCGTAGAATAACCCGTCCCGCACCAGGGTCGCGCCCTCGGGTCTCCGGGTGATGGGCGCAAGCGAGGGGCCGGTGTGTGCCAGCACCTCGCTGCCGTCGGGGCTGCATTTCCGGTCGCCATGCACGTAGATCCAGCCGTCCGCGCCCCGGAAGCAGTAGCTCCACGCCGCGGCGCCTGTATCTTCGGCCCCGAAGGATCGCCTCCGGCTCACCCGGCGGACGAGCCCTTCCCGAGACTCCATGCCCGCCTCAACGATCGCCGGTCGCCGTCAATCCCGGCAGCGCCAGCCGGCGAAAGTCGGCGATGCGGTGAAAGGTCGCATAATCGGCATTGTGCATCCCGTCCGCACCACTCGACGTGCGCCGTCTACCACCGCGGCTTCGTAGAGCTCCGGGTTGATGCCGGAAATGGCTGCCAGGTAGATGATCGAGCTGTAGCCCATGTTGCGCAGTATGTCGGAGACGACGACCACCGGCACGAACGCGTCGGGATTCCCCATCAGATTGGTCGGCTCCAAGCCGATCAGGGCGCGCAGCACGTTGAACGGACTGCCGGGCTCCAGATCGAAGATCGCGTAGATGATCCCGGCCAGGATCACCCACGACACGAAATGCGGCAGGTAGGTGATCGTCTGCGCTACCCGCTTGTAGGCTTTGCCGCGCAGCTCGTTGAGGAGGATCGCCAGGATGATCGGCGCGGGGAACCCGAAGATGATCTTCGCCGAGGTGATCCGCAGCGTGTTCACCAGCACGCGCCAGAACTCGGGATCCTGCAGGAACCAGAAGTTGTACGTCAGCGGCTGAGCCCAAGGACTGCCGAACAGCCCGCGGCCGGGGTCGTAGAACCGGAACGCCAGGGTGACGCCGTAGATCGGCAGGTACCTGAACACGAACACCAGGATCAGCGAGGGGAGTATCAGGAAGTACAGCCACCGGTCCGCCCACACGGCGGCCAGCTCCTTGGAAAGCGTTGCCTTGGTCGGCAGCGAGCGACCGTCCGTCAGCGGCCTGCTCCGTGCGGTCTTCAGCATGCCATGCCGCCGTCGCGTGACCATAGCGGCGCGCGGCGGCACCGTCAACGCGCTCGACGTCGTGTCGGGGCTTGCCGCGCAGCTCCGAGCGGCCGTCGGCCTTTGGGGGAGCGCTACCGCCGCTTGCAGGATCCCCGATCCTCATGTAAAGTGGTCGGACTAGGGAGGTGAGGCGTTGTCCCACGACGGCTCCAGGACAGTCTCCAGCACGTACCGCTGTCTCCCTGTCGATATCCCTCAAGAAGCAGATCTACAAGAACAGGTACTACTACCTGTTGCTGATCCCCGCGATCGTCTACCTCGCTGCCATCTCGGCCATCGACACGCAGCGGTACGAAGCCGCGTACGTCGACGGAGCAAACAGGCTGCAGCAGGCGGCATACAGCACCATCCCGGGGATAACGCCGGTCATCATCATCCTCTTCCTTCTCAGCCTGTCGAACATCATGAACGCCGGATTCGAACAGATCTTCAACCTCTACAATCCACAGGTGTACGAGGTCGCCGACATCATCGACACGTATGTCTACCGGGTGGGCGTCCTCTCGGCGGAGTTCAGCTTCGGTGCGGCCGTCGGGTTGTTCAAGAACGTGATCGGACTTGTGCTGCTCCTGCTGGTCAATGCCCTTGCGCGGCGCTTCAGCGAGCATGCGCTGTGGTAGGCGGCGCCGTGGCGGGCGGCCGGCGACGGGCGGCGCGTCGCCGCGGGCGTTCGACGGAAAGACGACGGAGGGACCCACGGGATTCGACCCGCAGGCCCCTCCGAACGGTGGCGTTGCCACCGCGAAGAGCTTCCTCCGAAGAGGAGGCGCACCACTCACGAGGGGGATTCTCATGAAGAGTCTCAAGTTTTTCACGCTGCTGTCGGCCGGGCTGACCCTGGTCGGTGGCGGGGCGTTCGCTGCGCCGACCGAGGAGGCGGCGGCAGCGGACGGTCCTCTGGAGATCGTCTGGCAGGGGGTCGCCGGACCGATGAGCTGGGGACCCGAGGACGGCAATCCGGTGGAGCTGCTGATCGAGGAACGCTTCGACGTGAGCATCACGCCGCTTGCCTTCCCGTCGATAGAGGCCAGAGACCTGCACTACGCGTCCGGGAACACGGCGGACAAGATCACCATCTTCCCGCGCGAGACGATCTACAAGTTCATCGATCAGGGGATCATCAGAGCCTTCCCGGAGGAGTGGCTGTGGGAGTACATGCCGGCCTGGATGGAGCGGATGGTCTTTCTGTTCGGGAGAGATCTGGTCGTGGACCAGGCGTACTACAAGGGAGAGGTATACGGAGCTCCCTACGGCAACTACGGTGACTTCCTTCCCAGTTTCCCGGTCGTGCGCAAGGACTGGATGGACAACCTGGGGGTGGCAGGGGCACCGCAGACCCTAGACGAGTTCCACGACCTGGCGGTCAGGTTCACGCGCGACGACCCCGACGGCAACGGCAAGAACGATACCTTCGGGGTGCACGACCGGAGCGACTACGACAGGTCGAGATTCTCGTACATATTCGCCGCGCACGGCGTCAGCTATTTTGCCTACGAGCTCATCGACGGCAAGGTCACCTTCACGCCGCAATCGGACAACTGGAAGGAGGCGCTGCGGTTCGTGAGGGACCTGTACGTTGCCGGCGCCATCGACCCGGAATTCCTGACGGACAAGCGGGATCAGCAGCGCAAGAAGTGGGCCGCCGGCATGTTCGGCATCCTCTGGGACAACGCCTGGTGGATGGTATCGTCGACGAAGGGGAACGTCCTGGACATGGTCCGTGACCAGAACCCGCAGGCTGAATTCGCCTACGTCGGCCACCTGCAGGGACCCGATCACGGTCGGGGTCCTCTGACGTCGCAGCCGATCGGACTGTACACCGACGCCAGCGCCCACTTCGGGGCCAGGACCAGTGACGAGAAGGTCCAGCGCATCATGCAGATCCAGGATGCGTTCTCCTCCGAGCAGGATTTCTGGCTCAGGGGACACTGGGGCGAAGAGGGAGTCCACTGGGACTGGCAGGACGGCATTCTCACGCGCAGGGACGTGTCGCGCGAGGAGCTCGAGAAGCAGGGTATCTGGTTCTATTCTCCGATTCCCATGCTCCTGGACGAGGCGTACCTGACGCTCGACGAGCCGTCGCAAGGGATCTACGCGCACGCGTTCTCTCTCAATCCCGATCCGAATGCGGCGGTCGGGGTACGGCTCTCGTATCCGAGCACCAACACGCCTGCGATCGAGAGAGGGGCCGATGTTCTGACCATCAAGTCGGAGTTCTATTTCAACGTCGTCCTCGGCAAGATCGACCTGGATGCCGAGTGGCCGAACTTCCAGCAGCGGCTCAAGGATGCGGGCGTGGAAGAGATCAAAGCCGAGTATGAAAGGATGCACGCCGGCGGGTGAGCATGCCGACACCGTGACGCGGTGAATCGGGGAGCGCGGGTTGCGCCGCCGCCGACCCGCGCTCCTTCATCTTCCGAGGAAACCAGCGAATGCTGTGACCAGATAGGCGCGGCCCAGCCCTCCCGTGGTGAACACGAAGCGTTGCTTTGGTCAGCAGGGAGCGGCCGTCCGTCAGCGGCCTGCTCCGTGCGGTCTTCAGCATGCCATGCCGCCGTCCGTGACCATAGCGGCGCGCGGCGGCACCATCAACGCGCTCGACGTCGTGTCGGGGCTTGCCGTGCAGAGCTCCGAGCGGCGCTTGCAGGATCCGCGGCCGTCGTGTAAGAGTTGGGTCCAGGAGGTGAGGCGTTGTCCACGACGGCTGCCGGACGCTCTCAAGCACGTTCCGCCCTCTCACTGACGATTCCCCTCAAGAAGCAGCTCTACAAGAACAGGCACTACTACCTGTTGCTGATCCCCGCGATCGCCTACTTCATCCTCTTTCACTACAAGCCGATGTACGGTGTGCTCATCGCCTTCAAGGATTACCGCATGCTGGATGGGATCCTGGGGAGCCCGTGGGCGGGGTTTCATTACTTCGACCGGCTGTTCAGCAGTCCGCTGTTCTATCGCGTGTTCCGCAACACCGTCATCATCAGCGTGCTCCGGATCGTATTCGCGTTCCCGGCGCCGATACTGCTCGCCCTGCTCCTGAACGAGATATACCACGTACGCTACAAGAAGGTCGTGCAGACCATCTCCTACCTTCCCCATTTCATATCGTGGGTCGTGATCGGTGGCATGCTCCGCGAAATCCTGTCGCCCAGCTATGGCGCGGTGAACTCCGTGCTCGGTCTGTTCGGTATCGAGCCGATCTTTTTCCTGGCCACCCCGGAGTACTTTCGCGCCATCCTGGTCGGTTCCGGCATCTGGCAGGAGATCGGGTGGGGTTCGATCGTCTACCTCGCCGCCATCTCGGGCATCGATACGCAGCAGTACGAGGCCGCGTACGTCGACGGAGCAAACAGGCTGCAGCAGGCGGCATACATCACCATCCCGGGGATCGCGCCGGTCATCATCATCCTCTTCCTTCTCAGCCTGTCGAACATCATGAACGCGGGATTCGAACAGATCTTCAACCTCTACAATCCACGCGTGTACGAGGTCGCCGACATCCTCGACACGTACGTCTACCGGGTGGGCGTCCTCTCGGCGGAGTTCAGCTTCGGCGCCGCCGTCGGGTTGTTCAAGAACGTGATCGGGCTCGTGCTGCTCCTGGTGGTGAACGCCTTTGTCCGGCGTTTCAGCGAGCATGCGCTGTGGTAGACAGCGCCGTGGCGGGCGTTCGACGGAGAGAAGACGGAGGGACTCGCGGGATTTGGACCCGCAAGCTCCTCCGGACGGTGGCGTTGCCACCGCGAAGAGCCTCCTCCGAAGAGGAGGCGCACCACTCACAAGGGGGATTCTCATGAAGAGTCTCAAGTTTTTCACGCTGCTGTCGGCCGGGCTGACCCTGGTCGGTGGCGGGGCGTTCGCTGCGCCGACCGAGGAGGCGGCGGCAGCGGACGCTCCTCTGGAGATCGTCTGGCAGGGGGTCGCCGGACCGATGAGCTTTGGACCCGAGGATGGCAATCCGCTCGAGCTGCTGATCGAGGAACGCTTCGACGTGAGCATCACGCCGCTTGCCTTCCCCTCGATCGAGGCCCGGGACCTGTACTACTCGTCCGGGAACACGGCGGACAAGATCACCATCTTCCCGCGCGAGACGCTCTACAAGTTCATCGATCAGGGAATCATCAGAGAGTTCCCGGAGGAGTGGATGTGGGAATACATGCCGGCCTGGATGGATCGGATGGTCTTTCTGTTCGGCAGAGACCTGGTCGTCGACCAGGCGCACTACAAGGGCAAGGTGTACGGAGCTCCGTACGGCAACTACGGTGACTTCCTTCCCAGCTTCCCGGTCGTGCGCAAGGACTGGATGGACAGACTGGGGGTGGCAGCGGCACCGCAGACCCTGGACGAGTTCCGCGAACTGGCGATCAGGTTCACGCGCGACGATCCTGACGGCAACGGCAAGAACGATACGTACGGGGTGCACTCCCGCAGCGATAGAGATCGGGCGAGATTCACGTACATATTCGCTGCCCACGGCGTCAACTACTTCGGCTACGAGCTCGTCGACGGGAAGGTCACGTTCCCGCCGCAAACGGACAACTGGAAGGAGGCGCTGCGGTTCGTGAGGGACCTGTACGCGTCCGGGGCCGTCGACCCCGAGTCTCTGACGGACAAGCGGGATCAGCAGCGCAAGAAGTGGGCCGCAGGCATGTTCGGCATACTCCTGGACAACGCCTGGTGGATGGTATCGTCGACGAAGGGGAACGTCCTGGACCTGGTGCGCGCCCAGAACGCGCAGGCCGAATTCGCCTATATAGGGCACCTGCAGGGACCGGATCACGGCCGCGGTCCTCTGACGTCACAGCCGTTCGGGCTGTACACGGAGGGCAGCGCCCACTTCGGGGCCAAGACCAGCGATGAGAAAGTCAAGAGGATCATGCAGATCCAGGATGCGTTTTCCTCGGATCTGGACTTCTGGCTCAGGGGGCAATATGGCGAAGAGGGAGTCCACTGGGACTGGCAGGACGGCGTTCTCACGCGCAGGGACGTATCGCGCGAAGAGCTGGAACAACAGGGTGTTGGGGTGTTTTACTCGTGGATTCCGGCGCTGCTTGACGAGGCGTACATGACCCTCGACGAGCCGTCGCGGGGGATCTACGCCCACGCATTCTCCCTCAATACCGATCCGAATGAGGCTGTTGGTGTAAAGCTCTCGTATCCGAGCACCAACCAGCACGCGATCGAGCGAGGGGTCGATGTTCTGACGATCAAGTCGGAGTTCTACTTCGACGTGGTCCTTGGCAAGGTCGACCTGGATGCCGAATGGCCGAATTTCCAGCAGCGGCTCAAGGATGCCGGAGTGGAAGAGATCAAGGCCGAGTATGAACGGATGCACGCCGGCGGGTGAGCGTGATTCACACCGTGACGCGCTGAATCGGGGAGCGCGGGTTGGAACGACTCCGATCCGCGCTCCCTCATCTTTCGGGGAAACGAGAGCATGCTGAGGGCCAGAGGGAACGTCGTCTTCGACATCTGCAACTATCTGTTTGTCGGCGTTCTGGCCTTGCTCTGTCTCTATCCGCTGTGGGACACGCTCATGCTGTCGTTGTCGACGCCGGTGAACGCGATGCGGCTGGGCGTGAGGTTCTTCACCAGTCCGATCACCTTCGATTCGTACGGGGTGATCTTCAGCTCGCAGATACTCGCGGTAGCGTATTACAATTCGATTCTACGCACGGTCGCGGGCACCGCTGTTACCCTGCTGGTTACGTACTGCGCAGGGTATGCGCTGGCACGGGCGGACCTGCCGTTTCGCAAGAGCATCACCGCCCTGGTGGTGTTCACGATGTTCTTCAACGGCGGGCTGGTCGCGATCTATCTCAACATTCTCCAATTGGGGCTCATGAACAGCCGGTGGGCGCTCATCCTGCCGCTCGCTACCAGCGCCTGGAATCTGCTCATCGCGCGCAATTTCCTCATGGCCCTACCGCGAGAACTGGAAGACGCCGCCCTGGCCGACGGGGCGCACCCGCTGCGCATCGTCTTCTCGATCATGTTCCCCATCTCCACGCCGGTGCTGGCTGTCCTGGCGCTGTGGACGGCGGTGATGCACTGGAACTCCTGGTTCGACGCCCTCCTGTACATGCGGGAGGAGAGCAAGGTCGTCCTGCAGATTCTGCTGCGCCGGCTGACCGTGGAGGAATATGAGATAACGCGCAGGCCGTTTCTCCTGGAAAGGCAGGGGACGACGACACCGTCCATACGCGCTGGGACCATCATCGTGACCATAGGACCGATCATCCTGATGTATCCGTTTTTGCAGCGGTACTTCGTGAAGGGGATTCTGATAGGCTCTCTCAAAGGTTGAGGCGAACGTCAAGGAGGGAATGAGATGAGTGAGAAGAGCATACCGGAACGGGTCGTCGCCAATTTCCTGGTGCCGCCGGATCCGAACCGCGACTACGTGCACTGGCGCAACTTCCTGCGTCAGTGGTTCGTGCTGGGGCCGTTCTCGTTCGCCGATCGTGAGTATGCCAAGTCCGAGCCCGCCCGAGCGCTGGATGAGGCCTTCCTGGATGACGAGGCGGACCTGGTGCCGCACGAGGACCAGGAGGTGGCCGGGCGCACCTGGCGGCGGTACTCGGCGGTGGCGGTGATGAGCAAGTGGTGGGAACTGGCCCCGGAGCGGGTGCTGCTGAAGCAGCATCATGGGTTGCGGATGCGCAGCGGCGATCCGGTGCTGGAGCCGCCCGGCGGCGTGCACGTGACGATCGATCGGTTCACGGTCGACGACGAGCTGATGCCGTGCTGGACATCGGAACTGGAAGGCAGGCCGCGGGAGCCGTACTGCCCGCGCTGTGAAACAGCCATACCGGAGCGGCCGCAGCGCTGCCGCGCGTGCGGTCAGCGCATCGGCTCCTACACCTCCTACAGCTCCTGGGGGTTTCCCCGCCGGGCGTGGGCGCGGCCGTCGTATCCGTACGACTACTCGGTGACCTATCTGGCGGCCCTGGTGCACGCACAGGAAGGGGGAGACTACGCCCTGCGCTGGAGCTCCACCACGCCCTGCCGCATCTGGGTCAACGGCGCGGATGCGGCCCGCTTCGACGGTCCCTTTCTCTTCCTCGGCACGAACCGGACCCGCAAGTGGGACCTGTTCTCCGATCCGGTTCACCTGCAGGCCGGCTGGAATCACGTGGTGACCAAGACGGTCCTGTCGACCTCGCATGACGGTGAACATTGCTTCTGCGCCAGGCTGGAGAAGCCGGACCGTTCGCGGGTCTTCGTGAACAGCACGCGCGGCGAGCAGGTCGCTCCGGAGCGCAGGCTGCACGTGAGCGTGAGCGAACCGATCTACATCGGTGTAAGCGACTTCTCCCCGGTGCTGATGCGGTGTTCCGACGGGACGCTGCTGGTCAGCGACTATATCAGCCGCGACGACGGAGCGACCTGGGCGAAAGCAGGTCCGAAGCACCTTGCATCGGTCGGGGGGGCGGCCGTGACCCTCCCAGGCGAACCGGACCTCGTCCTCGCCTCCACGGGAAGGGCGGCCGGAGAGGGAGTGGCGACATGCGCGGCGCATCGATCTGCGGACGGGTGGCGAACGGTGGAAGACATCGAGTTGACGTTCCACCTCGGCCCGCACGTTCCCTCGATGGGTGAGGACGGCGTGGTGCGAATCAACACGCTGCATCGCGGGGCGGTCGTGATGCCTGACGGCAGCGCGGTCGGCATGTGCTACGGCTATTGCGACCACGACCTGGTCTATACCGACATCATGGCCAGCGGCTGGGACAAGTACCCGCACGCATTCAAGCTCTACAAGTACTCGAGCTGGTGCCTGCGTTCCGAGGACGGTGGCATGACCTGGCGCTACGCTGGTTGCGTGCCGCCGCTGCCGGAAATGGGCGACGAAGGCTGGGCCGAGCCGGGCCTCACGCTGCTCCCCAACGGTGAGCTCTTGACCCTATTGCGCAACGGCGAGGGCAACGCGCCGCTGTACTTGTCGCGCTCGGCAGACGGCGGACGGACCTGGAGCGACCCGGTCCGCAGCGGGCTGAACGGCCAGTGGCCGGGCCTGTTGACCATGTCGAACGGCATGATCGTCGCCACCTACGGCCGGCCGGACAACCGCATCGCGGTGTGTCTGGACGGATGCGGCGAGGGCTGGCCGTACGAGATCATCGTCTCCACGGCACCGGGATGGCAGGGAGTGTCAGCGGTGGAGATCGGGCCCGATGAGCTGCTGGTCGTGTTCGAGGACCTGCTATGGCGTCCGGAACGCGACGACATGCGCAGCCAGCCGTACCGGCATCTGGTCGCGCACAAGGTGCGTCTGGAGCTGTTGCGGTGAGCAGGTGAGATCACATCCACATCAGTTCTACCCAGGTCTTGTCGGCCGCGATCATGGTTGGCCCGTGGTGCTTGGGTACGTCGATCTCCCTGGCTGCAGCGAGGATTCGCCGCTGCGCTCGGGAGAGCCGCTCGGACTCTTCGGTCAGTCCCGCCGCTTCGAGCGTCTGTCGTGCCTGGTGGATCTTGAAGAGCTCCCGCATCCGCACGGTGTGCTCGAACACGTTGCGCTCGGCTTGCACGCGCTGCTTGTGGAGGTTCCGTCGGGCGCGGCGATGCGCTTGTTGCAGCAGCTCGCGTGCGCCGGCGATCAGCTCCTCGGTCAAGAGATCAAGAGGCACTTCCCAGCCCGGTCTGCAGCGGATGTGCGATCCGCCCCACACGTCGTAGAAGTCCGCGGTGGGCTCTGAGCGCCCCCACGCCTCGTAGCGTTCGACGATCCGTCCGTAGTGCTCGGCGATCAACGCACCGGCTGCCGGGCCGAACCGGGCTTCGGCATAGTCGCGATACAGCTCCTCGAGGGATGCCGTGGACCTCCAGCCCAGCCGGCTCATCGCGAGGTAGTTCACGCCGCAGGCCGAGAACAGGTAATGGTCGGTCATGTCGCCGCGCACGGACCGATCGTCGGCTTCGCCGATCTCCAGACAGGTCGTAACGGCCTGCCCGCCGATCTGCCGAATGAACTCGACGTTTCGCTTGATCAACCAGGCGAAGGGGTACTCCGCCATCACGGCCGTGAACGCCGTCCCCGCGAAAATCCAGCCGAGGCTGACATTCTCCGTTGCGGCCCATTGTACCAGCGCCTCGGGGTGAACATGTCGATTCAGGCAGTTGTCGGAATCCAGCGGGTGCGCGTAGCACGGCACGAGAAAGTGATCGCACTGAAATCGCCCCGCCGGCGTGACGTTTTGCGGCGCATGCTCGGTCGTGCACCAACCCCAACTGAGGACACGGACCTGCGGATGCGATCCCTCGATCGCACGTGCCACCTGACCGATCAGGTGAGCCAGGTGATCGGACGTCGCACGCCACCGGTTCGCATGGTACGGAATGTTGCTCCACATTCGATCCGGCTGCACCAGTTTCCGGCACTCCGGGCACTCGCACCCTTCCCACTTGGTATCCGGCGGCCAGAGTCCCATCACGTCGATCTCGGGGTGCTCATCGAGGAAGCTCTGCAGGTTGCGAATCACCGTCGCCACGGCGTGCGGGTTGGAAACGCACAGGCTCATCCCGCTGCCGGTCATGGCCGGGACCGCGTCCGGGCCGTAGCGGGTCGGCGCACCATACGGCCCGGTTTGCTGCCGTTCGCCGCCGCGCAACGGGAAGTACTCCGGATGCGTTGCGAACAGGTCGCGGTCTTCGTACATCAGCAGGGCGGGCCAGGCGAGGTGTGAGCCGAGCGCGAACTCACACCCGCGCTGATGGACGTAGTGCGCTGCCGCATACCAGAGCTCGTCGAACCCGGTGAGGGTCGGGGTGTCTCCGCGCAGGAGCGAGTGCAGGTTGCAGCGCTGTCGCGTGAACCACTCGATCATGTCGATGGTGATCTGCAGGTCGCGCGCATTCGTCGGGCAGTAGCAGTTGTTGCCGCGAATCGGGAAGTCGGGGTTGTCGACGCCGGCCTCGGGCTCGGCCGGAAGATCGAACGTCCGCCGGGTCATCTCCGCCGGTTGGCCGGGCTCCGGCCAGCGGACGCCCAGGGACTCCAGGTAGTGATAGCACCCGAACAGGGCTCCGCGCGGCAGGTTCGCGGCGACGTGGATCGTGTCGTTCGCTCGATAGAGGAGAAAGCCGTCGTCGCGAACGCGGGACAGGGCATCCATGGCGTCGTCGGGCAATAGCGCCGCGCCAAGGCAGACCGATCCGCCAGGTACGCTCTCGCCGTGGTGCAACTCGGTCACCGGGGCATCCACGCCCAGGAGCCTGAAGTGTTCCTGCAGCTCGCGAGCGGCCAGCCGTTCCGGCGTCGAGCATGCCGCGTCGAGAAGGATGCGGCGCGGCAGCGCACGCCTGTCAGCGTCACTCATGACAGTCAGTAGGTGAGTTCGAGCTGGATGCGGTCGATGGTCAGGCGGGCTGCGGCTGCGGGGGAGGCGCAGCGGACGAACACCCGAATCTCATTCCTGCCCTTGCGGAACGCCTGCAGGCCGTCGTGGAACTCGATCCAGGCAGCGACGGGATCGTCGGTGAGGAGCTGCAGCGCGGCGGGCCTCCAGGTGTCGAGGCGCGTGCCGTTCACGGTCAGCCACAGCCGGTGGTGCCGGGTGAGACCGCCGGTGACATGCACGCAGAGCGCAGCGTGCCGGGGCGCCGTGTGGCGCCTCGGGATGCCGGCCGGCGGTGGCGAGACATCCTCGCCCACGAACAGCGGCAGCGGCTCGGTGCCTTCTGCGTCCGCCTCCACCGGCCAGCGGTCGCGGGTCAGGCGGAGGTCCGCGAAGGTGCGGCAGCCGGCCCGCTGTGACGGCAGGAAGTCCCACTCGTACACGGTGTCCTTGCCGGCCATCGTCTCCTCCTCGCCGACCTGCCACCACTGCGGGCGGGTGGGGTTGAAGAAGTTGAAGAGCTGAAACCCGTCGGCGCCCTGCACGCGCAGCGCTCGCGCCACCCCGCGCCACGCCGGAAGGTTCCCGTAGTGCTCGAGTTTCGACGCGTGCTCGCGGCCGATGGCGGCTGCCGGGGTCTTGCGGTGCGGAGCGAGTATCGGATAGAGCGGCGTGTCGTGGCGGTGGGCAAGTGCGGCCAGCGGGCCGATCGGCGGGATGTGCTCGGCGCCGTACGCCAGCGACAGCAGGTCGACCAGCCCCTCTTCAAGCCACGCCTCCACGTCCAGGCCGGCGTTGCGCGAGATCTCCTGGTCTCCGACGCACCTGCCGGCCAGCAGGACCGGCCGGCCGCGGCGGTCGGCCTCCTCGTCCACGGCCTGCCGGATGCGGCGCACCAGGTCGGTCATCAGGTCGCGATGCGCCGGGGTCACCGGCTCGTGCCGCATGCTCTCCGGGAAGTAGCAGGTGAAGCGCCAGAAATCGAGCTCGATGCCGTCGATGGCGTAGGTCCGGGCCACCTCGCGCATCGCCTCCACGGTCAGGTCGCGGATCGCATCGACCTCGAAGTCCCACGCCGTCCACAGCGAGCGGATCTCCGGGTAGCGGTGCCGGCGGCCTTCCTCCCGCGTGGACAGCGACCACTCGGGGTGCTGTCTGCGGATGTGGTACAGGATCGAGTCGTCAAACGCGTCGTGGCAGTCGTTCATGCGGTTGGAGTAGAAGACCTCCACGCCGTGCTGCCGGCAGGCCTCGATCATCACCTCCAGCGCGTCCGCGCCCTCGGCCAGCAGGAGGCGATAGTTGGCGGTGGCGGTGCCGTCGGGATCCGGGCAGCCGTACAGCCGGCCGAGCGGGCCGCCCGAGTGGTGCAGCCGCATGCCGTGCGTCGAGTAGTACCAGATCGAGTCGACCTGTGAGCCCCAGAGCGCCGTGGTGCGCTCGGCGAGCAGCGCCTCGGCGGCGCTCTCGTGCCGGTCCGGGCGCATCGAGAACAGGTCGTCGCCGTCGTTGTTGAAGATCAGCCGGCGGCGGCGCCGAGCGAGCGCCTTTCGTTCACTCATCGTCGCCCGGCCGCGTGCCGCGCTGGCGCTTGATGGCGCCACGCTGTGCCTTCTCCTGCAGGCGCCGTTCGTGGGCCGCGCGGCTCGGACGGGTAGGGCGCCTCGGCCGGGGCTCCTGCATCGCCCGCGCGATGAGCGCGGCCAGCCGTGCGCGCGCATCGCGGCGGTTTGCCTCCTGGGTGCGGAAGCGGCGCGCCGTGATGAGCACCGCGCCGTCGGCGGTCAGCCTGGACCCGGCCGCATGCAGCAGGCGCTCCCGCACCTCCGGGGACAGCACCCGCGAGCCCGCCGCATCGAAGCGGAGCTGCACCGCCGTGGCCACCTTGTTCACGTTCTGGCCGCCCGGCCCGCTGGCCTGGATGAAGCGCTCGTCGAGCTCGTCGTCCGGGATGGCGAGGTCCGGCGTGACCTGCAGCATGTCCCGGGGCTACGCGGCCGGAGCGGACCGCTCTCCGGCGTCGTCGAGCCGCCGCTTTGCCTCGCCAAGGGTGTCCTCCGGCAGCGGACCGCGCAGCACGGCGGCCACGTTCTCCTGCAGGTGCGCGGGCCGGGTGGTGCCGACGATGATGGTGTGGGCATGCGGGTGGCTCAGCGTGTAGCGCAGCACGAACGCCGAGCGGCTCTCGCCGGCTTCGCGCAACTCGTCCAGGCCGGCGCGCTCGAAGACCGCCCAGCGATCCGCCGACCCGCGTCCGCTGCCCGGCTCTCCCTGCGCCACGCCGCCGCGGATGACGATGCCCACGCCCGATCCGCCCGCGCGGTTGATCCACTCCTCGTGCTCGCGCTCCAGCGCGGAGTAGGGGATCTGCATCACGTCGAACACCCCCCACTCCAGGTAGGTGGGCAGGTCCGGCAGCATGGTGGAGACGCCGATGAAGCGCACGTGCCCGTTGCGGCGCATCTCCTGCAGGGCGTCGACCAGGCCTCCCGCCTCGCACTCGGCGACGCCGGGGTTGTGGAGCTGCATGACGTCGACGCTGTCGCGGTGCAGCCGCTTCAGGCTGATCTCAAGGCCGCGGAACAGGTTGTCGCGCGTCCATTCGTGCGTGGATGCGTTCAGACCGGGCAGGGTGTCCGTGCAGCCGCACTTGGTGGCCAGGATGAACTCGCCATATCTGCCGCTCAGAGAGGCGCCGATGCGGCGCTCGGCCTCGGCGTAGTCGTACGCGGTATCGATGAAG
Source organism: Spirochaetia bacterium (assembly GCA_964291595.2). Lineage (GTDB taxonomy): Bacteria > Spirochaetota > Spirochaetia > SZUA-6 > Bin103 > CATQHW01. The sequence continues at coordinate 2,020,633 of OZ219914.1, forward strand.
TTGATGCCGGCGTCCAGCACCCGGTTGAGTTGATGGTCCGCGGTCTCGTCGGTCCAGTGCGGCCTTTCGGCGCCCGCAAGGGCGGTGCCGAAGCCGAGCCGGGTCACGGTCAGGCCGGTATGGCCGAAGGCGGCGGTGGGAAGCGGTCCCATGCCCCCATGATACCCTACCGAAGTCGGCTGCTCGGTTCGCTGGCGGAGCACCCGACCATGTGAGCTGGTAGCCGGCGTTCAATCCGGCCGCGCCTCGAGTTGCTCACGCAAGCGCCGCATCGCAGCGGGTCCATCGGTCACGCGCCCTTCCCGGCCGTCCCGCATCGCCGCTTCAACCAAGCCACGGAAGTGAACCCGAGCCCGCTCCTTCAGATCCGCAGGAAGCTGCTCTGCTTCCTCTTCGCTCAGGCCGTCGTAGATCCACTTTTCCAAGAGGCGACGGTGCTCGCTCTGCTCCAGCAGGCGCAGTCCGTCCCTGACCACTTCGCTGGCGGTTCGATAACGCCCCGCCGACACCAACCCGTCCACAAAGGCATCCTGGTGTGCCGGCAGGGAGACGTTTCTCGTGGGCCGATGAGCCATGTCGCTACTATCGCGCAAGATCGGATAGTTGTCAATATTCGCCACACTCTCGGCGCGCGGCTGCGCCGGCCTCGCATAGCGCGCACCGCCGGTCCGCCTTGAACGCCTCATCGCGAAGGTTCATCATGCCGTCATAGGAGGTGGTCCAATGAAGAAGTTGACCACGTTCGTACTTGCGCTGATGGTTCTGCCGGTGCTCGGGCTGATGGCGGCCGGCCAACAGGTCGCCACCACGGCGGAGCCGATGGAGATCTCCTGGTTCGGGCTCTACGGGGCCGAGATCCAGGACGGCAACGAGGTGCAACAGCACCTGGAGGAGCTGTTCGACGTCACGCTCGTCAACAAGCAGATCGACTACAAGGACCGGGAGAAGATCAACCTCATGATCGCTTCCGGCGAGCACACCGACTATACGTACGCCTTCGTGAACATGGTGGACTTCTTCACGAAGGGCGCGTTCCGCACCATCCCGCAGGACATGATCCGCGAGCACGCGCCCGGCTACACCGCGTGGCTGGATGCCAGCGGGCCGGTGGCATGGCATCTGGGTCTCGCGCCCGGATCGGAGGACGAGTACATGGGGCTGGTGCGGGCGCTGGACTACAAGGTCGGCACCACCTATGAGCCGTTCTTCCGCCTGGACTACCTGGAGGCGGTCGGCGTCGAGGTTCCGGGGCTGATTCCGGTGGGCGCCCGCCACTGCGAAGGCGCCTGTTTCTGGACCAAGGAGGCGTTCACGGCCGACCAGGTGGAGGAGATCCTGTACCTGTTCCGCGACGGCGATCCTTCCGGCGGCGTGCACGACGTGATCCCGCTGGGCATCTCCAACGAATCCAACGCCTTCGGGCTGCACTACATCCTCTCGCTGCACGGCCTCAACGGCGTCGACAACTACGACGACGGCGGCAAGACCGTGAAGCAGGCCGTGCACTCGCAGTTCAGGGAGGCGCTGAAGACGGCGCAGCGCTGGTTCCAGGACGGGCTGATGGACTCGGAGCTGCCGGCGGTGAATCGCAAGCCGACGATGTACGACAAGATCATCGCCGGCATCTACGGCACCTACACCTTCGCCTACGGCAACATCGGGCTGAGCGGCGATACGAGCCGCGACCACGAGATCCCGCAGGCGATCATCGCCCGCTACCCGGACGCCAGGGTGGTGGTGACGCCGCCGACCATCGCCTACGACGGCAAGCAGTACGCGGCCGCCGGGGTCGCCGCGTTCCCGATCGATGCCAACGGCATCAGCGCCGTGCACGTCGGCGTGTCGGACGAGAAGCTGGCCAAGATCCTGCAGATCTACGACTACGTCAACTTCGACGAGTACGGAATGCTGTACACGCAGTACGGCACCGAGGGCGTGAACTTTACGTGGGACGGCGAGGCCGGCAACTCCTATCCGACCGCGATCGAGGGTCAGCGCGGGTTCGGCGGCCAGTGGGGCTTCGGCTACTACAACGCCAACACCCGCCACACCGAGCTGTACAGCCGCTACCAGATCCCGGTGCTCAACAAGGAGCTGGAGCAGTACTTCAAGCTCGGTCCCGGCGCCGATTGGGCCGTGCCGCAGTTCCGCCAGGACGTGCTGGGAGAGACCGACTACATCGAGTTGTCCGCGAAGCTGCGCGGCGCGCTGAACACGCTCCGCGACGAGTTCACCTGGGAGGCGGTGACCACGGACCTGGACATCGACGCCGCGTGGGACGCCTACGTGGAGCGCTGGCTGTCGGCGGGCGGCCAGGAGCTGCTGGACGAGCTCGCGAAGATGCCGCAGGTACTGCCGCTCCGCGAGGGGAAGTTCGTCTACTGATCGAGCTTGGTTCCTGAAGTGAACCGGAACATCGATACGGGAAGCCCGGCTCCGCGGCCGGGCTTCCCCCATTGAGGCCGCCGGTGTCGGAACCCGCGCCTGCGGCGGCTCCGCCGGGTGCGCCCGCGGAGCTGCACCGCGCGGCGCTGCGACGCCAGAAGGTCGCACGGGCGATCCGCATGCGCCACGTCTACTCGCTGCTGGTGCTGTCCTTCGGCCTGCTGGTGGTCTTCAAGTACATCCCCATCTACGGGGTGCTGATCGCCTTCAAGGACTTCACCATTCACCGGGGCATCGTGGCCAGCCCCTGGAACGACTTCGAGCACTTCCGCTGGCTGTTCCGCGATCCGTTCTTCTTCCGGGTGCTGTTCAACACCTTCTGGATCAGCGTCCTGCGCATCGTCTTCTCCTTTCCCATGCCGATCATCCTGGCGTTGATGCTCAACGAGGTGCGCTCGAGCCTGTACAAGCGGACCTCGCAGACGATCTCCTACCTTCCGCACTTCATCTCCTGGGTGATCCTGGGCGGCATCCTCACCGAGATTCTGTCGCCGCAGCGCGGCATCGCCGGTTACCTCTGGACCCTGCTCGGCTGGGAGCCGGTCAACTGGCTGGCGCGCAAGGAGACCTTTCGCGGGCTGCTGGTAGTCACCGGCATCTGGCAGGGGGTGGGGTGGGGCAGCATCATCTACCTGGCCGCGCTCAGCTCGGTCGACCCCACGCTCTACGAGGCGGCGGCCATCGACGGCGCGAACCGCTACCACCAGGCGCGGTACGTGTCGCTGCCGTCGCTGATTCCCGCGATCGTGATCCTGTTCCTGCTGCAGGTGGGCAACATCCTGGAGGAGTCGTTTCAGCAGATCTTCAACATGTACAACCCGGCGGTATACGAGGTGGCCGACGTGTTCAGCACCTACATCTACCGCTCCGGCATCGAGCAGGCGCGCTATTCCTACTCCACGGCGGTCGGCCTGTTTCAGAACACCGTCGGCGTGGTGGTGCTGATCGGGGTGAACTGGATCCTGCGCCGCTTCAGCGAGTACGCGATATGGTAGCGACGGCGCTGGGGCGCCGCTCGGCGCTCGGCATGGCGTTCGACGCCTGCAACCACGCGCTGCTGCTGTTGCTGTCGCTGTCGATCATCTATCCGTTCTGGAACCTGTTCCTGACCTCGTTCTCGCCGGTGGAGGAGGTGACCTCGCTCGGCATGCACCTCTGGATCGACCGTTGGACCGCCTCTTCCTGGGGCTTCGTGCTGCAGGAGAACGACGTGCTGCAGGCTTATCTGAACACCATCCACCGCGTCGTGTTCGGGACGCTGACCACGCTGCTGGTCACCTTCAGCGGCGGCTACGCGCTGGCGAAGCGCGACCTGCCGGGCCGCGGCACGATCACGACGCTGTTCATCTTCACCCTCTGGTTCGGGGGAGGGCTGATCCCAACCTACCTGCTGATCCGCTCGCTGGGGATGATCAACAGCCGCTGGGTGCTCGTCATCCCGGTGGCGCTGAACGTCTACTACATCGTCATCGCCCGCAACTTCATGATGACGATCGACCAGTCGCTGGAGGACTCGGCGATCATCGACGGCGCCGGCTACTGGACCATCCTGTTCCGGATCGTGCTGCCGGTCTCCAAGCCGGTGCTGGCGACGATCGCGCTGTGGGCGGCGGTGTCGCACTGGAACGCGTGGTTCGACGCGCTGATCTACCTCAACGACGCCGACAAGCGGGTCCTGCAGATGCTGGTGCGCGACATGATCCAGCTCGTCACCTTCGACGAACTCCTCGACTACGTGGAGGACCTGCCGGTCAAGGAGCACATCCCGCCGCAATCTGTGCGCGCGGTGACCATCCTGATCACCATCGGCCCGATCGTGATGGTCTACCCCTTCATCCAGAAGTACTTCGTCAAGGGCGTGATGCTCGGATCGCTGAAGGGCTGAGACCGGACGGGGACGGTCCCCGTCCGGGTCGGTCAGTCGGCGTCGGCGAAGCGGAAGCCGAACACGTAGCTGTTGCGCATGAAGAAGCGGATGTAGACCGCCTGCCCGACCAGCGCGCTCAGGTCCTTGCCGCGCCACGTGATCGGCGTGGCGGTGTCGTCCATGTGGTTGGGGTCGCACTCCGCGAAGGTGTAGCCGGGAATGGCGCGGCCGGCCCGGTCGACCAGCTCGGTGTGCAGCGACCCGTGCCACTCGCGGCTGAAGGCGCGGTGCTCGGCGGAGCAGTTCACCAGCAGGCGGGGACCTCCCACCTTCACCTCGCGCGACAGCAGGTGGCCGCCGGAGACGCCGCCGTGGTAGCCGACGAAGCGGTCGCGCCGGATGCGGGCCAGGCCGATGGCGCGGTTGTTGTCCGGGAAGCGGTAGCGCCACGGCCGCGACGACCCGGAGTAGTACATGTAGAGCCACTCCCCGTACGGGATCGCGGCGCGGAGCGCCCAGACGTGGCCGGCGTCCCAGCTTCCCTCCTGGCCGCGCGGCAGGAACGGCTTTCGATCGCGCGGCCGGTGCCAGTGCATGCCGTCCGGGCTGCCGGTGAGCTCGATCCAGGAATGGCCGGTGCCGTCGCGCGGCTGCACGCCCAGGTAGCCCAGGTACTGCGAGCCGTACGGCTGCATGGTCATGTGGTCGAAGAACATCTGTTCTTCGTCGTCCGCGGCGTCCGGCATCAGCACCTCGCGCGGCGGGTACCAGGTCTTCAGGTCGGGACTGACGTGGATGCTGATCCGGGTGCGCACGTTCTCCACCGCGCCGGCGCGGCCGATGCCGGCGATGCCGGCCTCCGCGCTGCCCGGCACCTCCTCGCCCGCGCCGATGCCGCCGGCCATGGTCAGCGCCCGGCCGCTGCGCAGCGCGCGGCCGATGAGCCCCTGGAGCTGCTCGGTGGCGGCGCGTGCGAACGGGCGGCCGCTCATGATCCAGTGCTCCAGGCGCGCATCCCAGTAGAGGTTGTACTTGCTGTCCAGCGCCGGATGCAGCGGGTTGCCCTCGTAGATGCGCCAGTCGACACCGTCGTCGCTGAACGCCAGGCAGACCGCGTCCTTGCCCGGGTAGTCGTTGAGGTCGGCCTGCGCGTACTCGCGGTGGGCGACGTCCTTGTAGACGCACATGAAGCGGCCGCGGTCGGCCATCGGCGCCGGCGTCCAGGTGACCGAGAACTCCTGGCACCGCTCGCGGCCGGTCAGCACGATGTTGGTGCGTTCGAAGCCGCGGTAGGGGAAGCGGTCGGACAGCGGCTTGCGCCAGTGCACGCCGTCGTCGCTCTCCGCGTAGGACATCAGGTAGGGGCCGTACTCGTCGGCCGCCGGAGCCCGGCCGGAGAGCCCCTTGGTCCAGACGCTGGAGCTGGCCAGCACGTACCACATGCGGAACAGGTTCGCCTCTTCGTCGTAGAGGACGTTGGGTCCGGCCGCGGTCCGCTCCCACGGCAGGTCGGCCACCAGCACCGGATTGTGCGGATGGCGGACCGCCTCGTTCTGGACGCGCGTCGCGTCCCAGCGGTCCTCGATGGCGAAGTCGTCCAGGAACAGGTGCAGGTCGTGTCCGGGTTCGTCGGGCGTGCCGAGAAAGTAGGGCGGTATCATGGCTCCTCCTCGCCGCGAGTGGCTGCTGCCATGGTCGCCGGTTGGCCGCCGCGAGTCCATCATCGCGGACGGAGCGAGCCACTCGCCGTTTGATAGGATGCTCGCATGCCCTCACCGGATGCCCCGCCCGGCGGTCTCGCGCCATTCCCGGCGATTCCCTACGGGCGCGCGTACTTCAAGGGCATCCGCCTGGAGGGCTGCCTGTATGTCGACAAGACGCGCTTCCTGCACGCGTTGGAGCAGGAGCGCTTCGTGTTCTTCATCCGTCCGCGGCGTTTCGGCAAGACCTGCTGGCTGTCCATGCTGGAGAGCTACTACGACCGCAACCAGGCGGACGACTTCGAGCGGGTGTTCGGCGGCCTGGACATCTGCCGGTCAGCCGACCCCGAACCGCGGCCGGTACGTGGTGGTCCGCTTCAATTTCTCCACCTTCGGCAGCGACCCGGCCAGACTGGAACGGGAGTTCGACGAGTACTGCCGCAGGCACGTCCGGGACGCCGTGGAGGACAATCCCGACCTTTTCCCGGATGCGGCGTTCGACCGCATCCAGACCGCGCCCACCATCAACGGCCAGCTCGACGAGCTGTTCCTGCACGCCCGGCGCGAGGGGATTCCGCTCTACGTCCTGATCGACGAGTACGACAACTTCGCAAACACGATCCTGGCAGGCGAGGGGGCGGAGGCGTACCACGCGTTCACCCACGGCGGCGGCTTCTACCGCAGCTTCTTCGCGACGCTCAAGGCCGGAACCGAGAACGGCAGCGTGGAGCGGCTGTTCGTCACGGGGGTCTCGCCGGTGACCATGGACGACGTCACGAGCGGCTTCAACATCGGCGCCAACCTGAGCCTCCGGGCCGAGTTCAACGAGATGGTCGGTTTCACCGAGGACGAGGTCCGGCGCATGCTGGAGACGTACCGCGACCTGGGCGTGTTCGACCAGGACGTCGAGACGGCGCTGGGCACCATGCGCGAGTGGTACAACGGCTACCGGTTCTCGGAAGACCGCGAGGGCATCGTCTACAACACCGACATGGTGCTCCACTACGTGAAGCATTCCGTGCCCAACAAGGCCGGCCCGCGACAGTTGATCGACAGCAACGTGCGCATCGACTACGGCAAGCTGCGCCACCTGCTGCTCACCGGGCGGCAGTTGAACGGCAACTTCGACCTGCTGCGCCGGGTGATCTCCGAAGGACGGGCCGACAGCGACGTCGTGGAGACGTTTCCGCAGGCGCGGCTGACAGATCCGGAGAACTTCCTTTCCCTGATGCACTACTTCGGCCTGCTGAGCATCCGCGACGTGGTGGCCGGCGTGCCGCGTCTGGGCATCCCCAACCAGACCGTGCGGCGCCTGATGTACGGCTACCTGCGCGACGCCTACGGGGACGTCGGCGTGTTCTCGATGAATCTCGTGGAGTTCGACCGGCTCACTCGGAGGATGGCGCTGGATGGCGACTGGCGGCCGGCCGTCGAGCGGCTGTCCAAGGCCGTGACCGAGCACACCGGCATCCGCGACTACATCCAGGGAGAGAAGGTCCTGCAGGGATTCCTCGCGGCGTACCTGAGCGCATCCGAGTACTTCGTCTTCCACACGGAAAAGGAGCTGGCGAAGGGCTACGCGGACATCGTGCTGGTGCCGCTGGAGGCGCGCTATCCGGGCATGCGCCACGGCTTCGTGATCGAGTTGAAGTACCTGAGCCGCGGTCCCGAAACGGAAGCACGGGTGACGGCGGTGGCCGAGTCGGCCCTCGCGCAGTTGCGTGCCTATCTGGCGGACAGTCGGCTGGCACGGCAGTACCCGGACGTGGAATTCAAGGGCGTGGCGCTGGTGTTCCGCGGCTGGGAGCTCGCGCACGGCGACGAGGTGGCGGTCGCCGACGCGGGATAGAATCGGGTGGGCGGCCCGCGTTCTTGGTTGTCGGTCAGCCCGGCTCCGAAGACTGGTCGGCGAACAGGCGGCGGTACGCGGGGTTCGTACGCATCAACTCGCCGGGAGTGCCGGTCCCGGCAATGCCTCCCCCTTCCAGTACGAGCACGCGGTCGGCGAGCTCGATGGTCGACAGCCGGTGCGCCATGACGATCACCGTTCGCCGGTCCGCCAGCTCGCGGATGGTGCCCTGCAGCCTGGACTCCGTGGCCGAGTCGACCTGCGAGGTCGCTTCGTCGAGCACGACGATAGGCGCGTCCTTGAGGAGCGCCCGGGCGATGACGAGCCGCTGCTTCTGGCCGCCGGAGAGCTTGATCCCGCGCTCGCCGATGAGCGTGTCCCAGCGGTCGGGCAGGGACAGGATGAAGTCCAGGATCGCCGCGCGCCGGCAGGCGTCCGCGAGGGTCGCGTCGTCTGCCGCCGGATCGGCGAGCGTCAGGTTCTCCCGGATGGTGAGATTGAACAGCATGCTCTCCTGCCACGCCACCGCATACGAACGAAGGAGCTCGCGCCGGTCGATGCCGTGCAGGTCCTGTCCGGCAAGGGTGACCGTGCCCGAGGTCGGGCGCTCCATGCCGATCATGAGCTTCGCCATCGTCGACTTGCCGCTGCCGCTGCGCCCCACGATCGCGGTCACGGCCCCCTGCGGGGCGGCAGCGCTCACGTCGCGCAGCACCGGCTCGCCGGCGTGATAGGCGAAGTTGACGTGACGAAGCCGGAGCTCGCCCGATCTCGCGTGCTCGAACGGCGGCGGCTGCACGTCGTGCCTGCCGCGCAGGTGAAGGATCACGCGCCGGAGGCCGGGATACGAGTCCTGGGTGCGCACGGTGATCTCCGCCAGCACCTGCGTCGCCTCGATCAGGTTGGTGTAGAGGCGGAGAAACCCCAGCAGCACCCCCACCGACATCTGGCCGGTGAGCACGAACAGCCCGCCGACGAAGTAGGTCGCGCCGCGCGTGACGAGGTTGTCCTTGATCTCCGCAAGCCCCTGCTGGGCGGAGTTCACCAGCGCCTGGACGACGCGGTAGTAGGTCTGCTCCTGGTTCAGTTCCTGAAACTCCCGCTTGTGGCGAGCTTCCGCCGCCATGGTGCGGAGCTCGCGCCATCCCTGGATGCGCTCGTGCAGCCAGTCGACGTACTCGTAGTAACGGGGCCAGCGCAGCTCCGCGTTGGCGCGCATCCGCCGGCTCAGCCAGCGCGCCAGTCCGAAGGACGCCGCCCCCAGCGCCAGGCTGATCAAGGCCAATTGCCAACTGATGATCACGATGACCACGGCGGTCACGGCCGCCCGCGTCGCCTGGAATCCGGTCTCGATGACGTGCCCGCTGAGGAACGACTCGATCCGCTCGACGTCCTCGTCGACGACCGTGCGCATCTCTCCGGCCGAGGCGGCCGGCGCCTCGTCGTCCGGAGCGGCGAGGTAGGAGCTCCAGATGAGCCGCCTCACCTCCAGAGCCACCCGGTTGTAGACGCGATTGGCCTGCTGCGCCGACAGCGTGTGCAGCAGCGTCTCCAGCCCGAACGCCGCGAGGTACGCGGCGAGCAACGGGACGAAGTAGCCGATCCTGCCGGCCACGAGAACCTCGTCGACGAACGCCTGGAACAGGAACGCCGGCACCAGGCCGAGCGGAACGAGCAGGAACTTGAACAGCAGCGCCAGCGCGAGGCCGAGCCGGTAGGGCCTGACGTAGGGCGCAAGGGAGCGCAGCACCACGCGCCGGTTCATCGTGCCTGGGTCCACGCCGTTCATTCGGCAGCTCCGAAGTGCACGCGGTACTCCGGGCACGTTGCATGCAGTTCTTCATGGGCGCCGACCGCCGCGACGCGCCCGCCGGCAAGGAACGCGATGCGCTCGCTCGACCGGATCGTCGACTGGCGGTGGGCGATGACGATGGTCGTGCGCCCCGCGCTCGCCTGCGTGAGAGCGGCATGGATGGCCGTCTCCGCTTGGTGGTCGATCGCCGAGGTCGCTTCATCGAACACCAGGATCCGGGAGTCGCGGAGCAGCACGCGGGCGATCGCCAGGCGCTGTCGCTGTCCACCGGACATCTGCCGGCCGCCGGCGCCCACCACCGTGTCGAGCCGGTCGGGAAGCGAGCGGACGAAGTCGTCGATCTTCGCGGCTTCGCACGCCGCCCACAGGGCCTCGTCGGGCGGGTCCTGCTCGATCCCCAGGCAGAGATTCGACCGGAGCGTTCCCGTGAAGAGGATGGGCTCCTGCCTCACCACGCCGACATCCCGGCGCAGCGCCGCGAGCGGATAGGATGCGATGTCGCTGCCGTCGAGCGCGATCCTGCCGGCGCCCGGGCGATAGAACCGGAGCAGCAGGCTGATGATCGTCGACTTGCCGGCGCCGCTTGCCCCGACGAGCGCGATCTTCTCGCCGGCCGTCACGTCCAGGCTGAGGCCGGTCAGCACGTCGTCGCGCCCCGGGTAGCCGAACGTGACCTTGTCGAACCGGATCGCCCCGCGTTCGACTCGGCGGCGCACCGAGGTGCCTTCGGCCTCGGTGGGCAGCTCCAGGGTTCTGAGATACCGGTCGATGCCGGCGATCCGCTGTTGGCTCATCACGCCGGCGAAGTTGATCGTGACCAGCACGGCCCTGGTCATCGCGAAGTACTCGACCAGCGCCACGAAGCCGCCGACGGTGAGCTCTCCGCTGCCGATCAGCAGGACTCCCATTGCCAGGAGGGCGAGGTGAGCGATCAGGGAGATGGCCTCCGTCCACCGCTCCGAGGTGAACGTCGCGCGGGCGACGCCCACCTTGAAGCGGATGAGCTGCATCCAGTGGCGGACGAATCGCCGGTTGACGGCGGACTCGGCGCTGAGCAGCCGGATCTCGGGCAGCCCGGTGACGATCTCGTAGATCCATGAGCCCACGACTCCGTAGCGGCTGCGGAGCTCGCGCGCCTGCGCGCCCGCTTTCCCGCCGAATCGGCGCGTGGCATATGCCGGACGCCGGGAGCGTCACGGCCATGAGCACGAGCGCATGCCAACTGATGGTCGCCACGGCGGCGGTGCACACCGCGATCAGCACGCATCCCGCGATGATGCGGATGATCTCCCCAAGCATCCGATGCGCATGACCGGAGTCATGGTGGATGGTGGTGAACAGGTCACTCGTCCTGGCCGTGTCGAGAACGTGGGACTCCAGCCGCAGCACGACGTCGTGAATCCGCAGCCGCGACCGATACCAGAAGTCCCGCTGCAGGGACACCTGCGTCAGCCGCTCCAGCAGGAAGAGCACCTGGTCGGCGGCGAAGAGCATGAGAAAGCCGACAGCGATCGCGCCGAGCAATTCCACCTGGCGGTGCAGGATCACCTCGTCGACGATCAGCCCGAAGACGTACGGGTAGGCGCCGCGCAGGAAGGAGGCTGCCACCATCGCCACGAACAGGTTCACGAAGATGAGCAGCGCCGGCCTGACCCATCTCCAGACGCCCCTGATCCGCCACAGACGTCCCTGACTCGCTGGCGCTTCCGGCATCAGAGCCTTCGCGTCCGCAACGCCTGCAGCACCGAGGTGGTGCCGGCCGCGACGTCGATCTCGGTTGCGGTGCCGATCTTCGGCACGCTGAGTCTGTCGGGATCGATCGAGGCGAGGATCCTGGCCGACCACCCGGCGCCCTCGCGGGCGACGTCCATCACGGATGCGTCAATGACCGCGCCGTCATGGCGCCACACGGCTTTGGTGCCGACCTCGACGGATGCGGAGACGCGCGCGACGATCTCGACGGTGCCGTCGGACTCGACGCGGGTGATCCGGGCCGAGGCGGTCTCGAAGTCCGTGAGCGCCGCTCCGGTAGCCAGGGCATACAGCCCGTACGAGGCTCCGATGGTCACCGCAAGCGCCAGGAGCGGCGTCCGGATGCCGACGAACCGGCCGAACCGGCGGAGGACACCCACGCGCCGCGGGTCCATGTAGGAAGATGGCCGACCGGTCACGCATCGCTCCGGTCAACTGCGCGAGCGCCGCAAGGCCGCATGCGACTCTCAGTCGCCAGGCACTGCGGCGGGCTGAATCTGCTCGAGCTGTTCGTGCATCGCCTTCTCGGCGTACCAAAGGTCATGGTTCTGCTGCATGCGTAGCCATATACTCGGCCCGTTGCCAGCCAATCTGCCGATTCTGAGCGCCATCTCCACCGTGATCGGGTGCGTACAGCTCAGTATCCGATGAAGCTGCTGACGAGATACCCCAAGCCTGCGTGCGGCTTCGCTTACCGACAGCTTCAACCCGGGGAGAACATCCTCACGGAGAATCTCTCCAGGGTGTGTCGGCGGGCGCCGCGGCGGCTGGCTTACGTGATGTTCCATCGTGATCCTGCCCTCGATGGTATTCGAAGTCGCCCCGAACCGCTCCAGCGCCGTCCCGGAAGCCGGGACGATCCGAGGGGCGAAGTCGGGTAGGGTGGACGAGATGGATTCGTTCTCGGTGGACTCCGTCGGCGAGATCCGGCACACGCTCGGCCAGCACACAGCGGTCACGCGGGCCGCCAACGGCGACATCCTGGCGATGTACGGTGACTTTACCGACCAGATGGAGGGCCAGACCGGCTACCTGGTCCGGTCCGGTGACGGCGGCGAGAGCTGGGGCGAGCCGGAGCTGGCGCTGCGGCCGCGCTGGTGGCGCGGCGGGACTCACACCTCGCTCGGCATGCAGACGCTCAGTGACGGCCGCATCCTGCTGCCGTGGACCCACGGGGAGAGCCTCAAGCACAACCCCACGGGCCAGACCCGCTTCGTGTGCCTGCGCTCCGACGACCGCGGAGGGAGCTGGCAGGGGTGGGACGAGCATGCGCTGCCGTTCCACCGCGTGTCGCCCTACGGCACGATCGTGGAGCTTGCCGACGGCACGCTCCTTTGTCCGACCCATGGGCAGCTCGGCCGTGACCGCGGGTACCTCGGCACCTGCTTCGTGCTGCGCTCGTCCGATCGCGGCGTCACCTGGGCCGAGCACAGCTTCATCTGCCACGAGCACCCCAACGGCGCGAGCGAGACCGACGTGACCCTGCTGCCCGACGGCAGGCTGCTGGCGCTGATCCGGACGACGGGCTTTCCGGACGAACGGCCGGCCTCCGCGGGCGAGTTGCCCGCGCCGAAGGTGCACTGGGTCGACTACGCTCATTCTGAGGACGGCGGACGCACCTGGAGCGAGCCGCGGCGTACCGACGTGATCGGCCAGAACATGAATGCCTGGGTCACGGCGCGGGGGACGTTGATCGCCGCCTGCCGCGGGATCGACGGCACCAGCCTCTTGCGGGAAGAGCAGATCCGCCCGGCAAGCCGCCGGTACACCGATCAGACGGGCTACGGGATCCACTTCTTCACGGCGGAGGATCCCGCCGACGGCTCACGATGGCGCTACCGGTTCACGCTGCCCGATCCTGCCGGGCTGCGCTACAGCGCGCACCACCAGTCGGGAGAGCCGTCGATGTGCAACCTGCCCGACGGCCGCGTCATGGTGGTGTATTACTCGTATGACGAGTCGATATTCTGCGGGCTCGCCGACGAGAACTGCCTGAATCCGATGATCCGCTCGGAGATGGAGCGCATTCCGCACGTGTTCAAGCGCCGCCCTTGTCGAGCGATACTTACGGAGACCGGCGACGCCGAGTGACGCGGCGTCGCCGTACTTCCAGTCGAACGCGGAGCGGGTCGCGGCTTCACCGTCGACGACGCGGACGACATGGCGACGGAGCCGAGGTCGGCGACGGTCTCCCGTCCCGGGCTCGCTGCCTTTCGCACGCGACTGACGCCTGATCAGCGCGCCCGCGTGGCGTGGCCGGCGTCTCTGGCTCACGCGGGGACTTGACCGTGAGCGTCGGGGGCGGTCCCGGTCGAGATCCGGCCGACCTGAGCGTAGAGCTTGCTGCGATCCGTGAGGACCCGGAGCTGGTGCGGGGCCGCGTCCAGCGGGTTACTACCGCCTTTGCCCTGACCGAGCTGCGGGAGCCGCGTCGCGCCTTGGCGGACGCCTGGAGGATCGCGGTGGGCGACTTCTCGATCGACGCGGAGAAGGCGACGCGCGCGGTGGGCTCTCGCACCGTTCCCGGCTGCGCACCTGCTGGCCGCCGGGGTAGGCTCTGAGGGCTGGTCCAGGCGATCGTCGAGCTGATCGAGGCGGTGAAGGGCAAGGAGGACGGATCGATCGTCTGCGACCCGGACGGGAACCGGTCCCGGATCTGGCGATTCGGCGGCGTGCGCTGCCGTTCCTGCGCGACACCCTGCACATGGCCGGCTTGCTGGTGAAGTTCGAGAGCGACGTGGACGGGCGGGTGCAGCGGGCCGGCGAGCACGAAGCGATGCAGGCGAGGTCGACGACCGCGTGATACCGATGGGCAGGCCGGCGTGAAGATCACCCCCGCTGGCTGCGCTCACCTGGGACCGCCGCGGGCCGGCGATCCGTGCCCGTATACGGGCGCAACACTCTGACGACGGAGGGCGCACGCACTTTGGTAGGATGAGGCGAGGATGCGTGACCAGTTGGATCTCTGCGGCGGGTTCGGACCGCACTACGGCCGCACGCCGAGCACTTGGCTGCTGGAGCGCCCTGCGAGCTGCCGCCGCGGCCGACCCCGCCTGCGGCCTCGGCCGCCGTGCGTGCGCAGGACGCTGCACTATTCAGGAAGAAAAGGGAGGAGAAACAGTGAGCGAAGTTCTAACGGCTAAGGGCGTCAACGGTCAGCTCTCAGTCGTAGGCAACAGGATCAAGATCTCTCGAAGGGGCTTCATGGCCGCCGTGGGAGGCCTCCGGACGAAGGGAGACAAAGAGATACTCATCTCCACGATATCTTCTATTCAGATGAAGAAAGCTGGGCTAACTAACGGTTACATACAGTTCATTTTCATGGGTGGGAAGGAGGCGAAAGGTGGAGTTTGGCAGGCGACCAAGGACGAAAACACTGTTGTTTTCAATAGCCGTCAGCAGCGTGAGTTCGAGGCGCTCAAGGAGCGCATCGAGAACATTCGAGATGCGCCAATCCCCACACCCTCCTCTGGTCTGGATGACTTGGAACGGCTCGCGGAGCTAAAGGACCGGGGAGTAATAACAGAAAGTGAGTTTGAGGCGAAGAAGCGTCTGATCCTAGGGCTGTGAGGGCGGGCGACTACTTTCGCGGCGCGCCATATCGACGAACTGCTGGCTGCGGGACTCATCGGGAGGCCGCAGTGTCGGCAGCCGCGAAGGAGACGGCTGATTCGTGGCCGCCGCGTGAGCTCGGTCCCGAAGGTGCCTGATGACCGCTGATATAGTCGCCCTCGTTGAGCGGCTGGCGAACCCATGAGCCCGGCAAGCGCCGCCTGTCCGTACTGCGGAAAGGCGCAGAGCCCGCCACCCCAACTCCGGCGGAAGTGCCGCGACTGCGGCCGGCTGATCTACGTGCGCACCGATCGTCGCACTGGAAAGCGCCGCCTGCTCACCGAAAGCCAAGCCGAGGACACCCAGCGCAGAGAGCGCGCGGCGCATTGGCGAAAGCTGACCCAGCAAGCACAGAATGCGGAGCGGTCGGGAGACCTGGAAGCGATGCGGCTGGCGTACACCGGTCAAGCCTACTTCCTGCACGACGAAGGGAAGCCACACCGAGACGTGGCACGGAAGGCGGCGCGGTGCCACCTACTGAACATGCAACGCGTCGGCATTCAGACTGTCCGGGTCAGTACCTGCCGAGACGGGAGCGTCTGCGACTACTGCCAGCGGCTGGAGGGCAGGGAGTTCGGCGTCGCCGAAGCACTGCGCACGATGCCGCTCCCCGGCCCCAACTGTGACCGCAACGACGGCATATGTCGGTGTGTCTACATGCCCGGTCGAGTCCGCCTGCAGCGGACCGTCAGCACGAGCACCACGTCCACCACGCGGCGATCCGGCTGCGGGCTGGTGACGCTGATCGGGGTGGTCTGCATGCTGCTGGCCGTTACGGTGGCTTCCACGGGTGCCGTCTGAGGTGGCGCGCGTGCCGCGATGCCACCTCCGGCTGCCGGCGAGCGGCGGCGGTGGCCGCGGGAGTGCGATGAGGTGTCTGCCGCATCGGCGTCTGTCCGCGCCCTCGACCACGGCGCCGAACTCGCGCCGACCGTCGACCAGCGCGTCGCAGATGTCCGCGTTCGCGTCGGGGCTGACGGCTCAGAGTTCGAGCCCTCCGTCAAGGCGGCGCAGGAGATCACGTCCCTGTCACCTGGATCACGGAGGCGACGCGATGAAGAAGACAATCGACTTGGCAGAGGCGCCGAACCGAGCTGCCGTCGGTGCCCGACCAAGCCGGCCCCGGCCGCTACGGATCGCATGGGGCTCCTGGTGCGGCTTATCGGGCCGTCCATCGGCGTCTGCAGCATATGGCCATCGATCCGGATACGACCGTCCAGGCCGCTGGCCGGGGAAGCGATCGACCTGCTGTTCGCGCACTACGGGGCGATCCGGCGACTCTATCCGACGCCGGGCGGGAACGGCCTTCGAGGACTGCGCTCACGGCGTTATCCGAGAGCCGGTGGCATTTCTTTTCTTGGGATACCCGCCTCCATCCGGGCGAGCTGGCGCGTACGCCACGTCCGCGTTGAAGGGAATGTGCAGGAGGCCGGCGGCGCGCTGGTCAACTTGGTCGAGCGGCTGGGCATGATCACCGGGAGTCCGCCATCAAGCACACCGTCGCCACCTCTGAGGTGCACGACTCCGGGCTGTGCGGCGACAGCTGGGCGGTGCGTGCCCGCTTCGCCCGTGACCTGGACAACAACCTGACGCTCGCGACTCCGAAGTTGAACCGCCACGATAGAGAAAGGCGGGCGAAACGCGGCCGAGCGGCTGCTGGAGCACAACCGCTGTAGGTTCGCCACCCCATCATCTTGATGCGCCGGGAGTTACGACCTGACACCATCGACCGAAGAGAAAGCCGGCAGCCCTTCGATGCTGTGCTCAAGGGGTGTAGCGACTGAGCTGAGCGGAGCCCCCGGGGCATGTGGTCCACCACTCTGGATCCTCAGATATCACTGACGCTCTCCTCGCTACCCCACGTCCCGGTCTGCCGCGTCCAGAGCATCCGCCATAGAAGTGAGGACCTGGAATATGTAATCAGCCATGATTATCATGTTCATGCTGTGCTTGTGTGTTCCGTAATGCACCAATCCATGGATAGCAGCATGACGGTTCGGGACGTAGTCTCTCCTGAATTTATCTATGTTACCATCGTCTATGTTCTCGTACAAATGGTCCATAAGCTGACTGTATAATATCCATCCGTAGGCCTTCCGTGGCCCACTTGTGCCGGACACGTACGCTAGGCACATGACCTCCTGCGCCAGACGTTTCCCTGATCCTGCTCTCTTCTTGGGCACATAAGACCTAAGCTCCTTCTCGATGTCCGGAAACAGGACGCGGCTTACACACTGATAGTGCCCGACGCTATGGGCGTCGAGAGCTTGGCGGAAGGTGTCTTTGGTTTCCACAGAAACGCGATACTGACCTACTCGTGACAAAATATCGTTTCGAATGCTGTCCCATTGAGTCCTGTAGACACTCGTGATTCGCGCGTCAATCAAAGCCGTGTCTTGTCCGCAATCTTCAATGTCGTGAAATGAAATCGTATAGTAAGGTAGCCACCCAGACACGCGTACTAACCTCATAAATGATTGCAATTGAAGAAATTGAGAGAACGCTCCGGAATTGAAAACGGATGCGCTCAGAACGTGCGCAATGCGCGTAGTATCGAGGGCTTCCGAAGCAGCTATGGCGGCGTTAGACAGGGTGGTTATGTGGTCTTCTAAGGCACGCTTGACAGATCCTGTGACGTTACAAAGAGTGTCAATTTGGGCCTGAGATATTGCACTGTGTGTTGCGTCCATCATCCGTGATATGCGTCCAATAGTCTCTCTTAGGGCAACGATGGGAGCGATGCTCGGCGCTGTTTCGATAGATCTAACAACGGCTTTGTGGGTTGTTTCAGTAGCTTTCTGGAGCTGTTCCAGGATCTGTGCTATGTCGTCACTATACATTGCGAATAGGCTCTCATGGGAGGGATGTGGCACTCATGCGGCGCTCATAGACCGACCGACACGCTCATTGGAAGGGTTCTCCGGCGGGCTGCGTTCCGGGGAAATGTACCGCCGGTGCACAGGCTGTCAAGCGCCAGTCGGTGCGCTTGCCGACTGGTGCATGACGCTGTGATCTGGCGCGGTGATCTGCCCATCATTCGGGAACGCGCCGCGACGACTCATATTGCGGGCAGGTTCGGGAACCGTAGGGTCGGGCGCCGTCACGGCGACGAAATGGCCGGGGGCTGCTGGGTTGGGAGTCCTCGCGAGCGTCGCGCTAGCATTTGCGTCATGGCGGCGGTCGAGGGCGTCTCCGCGCCGCAGGGCAACGTATCGGCTGCCGACGGCTGCGGTCGCACGATGGATCGCCGGGGGTGCCGTACCGGAGTTCCGGATCAGGTGCTGACGGCCGGGGTCGAGGTTGTGGCTCCCGTTGGAGTTCAACCTGTTCGCGGATCAGACTCCGGCCGAGAAGGACCGGACGCGCGAGGGGTAGAGCGACCTGGGCGGGTTGCGGGACGCGGCGAGGAACGCAGCCGGACCGCCAGCCCGTAACTACTTGAAATGACATGTCTTGAGCGCAGCGGTTCAAGACCTATGACGAGTCGAACTTCTGCGGACTCGCCGACGAGAACTGCCTGAATCCGCTGATACGCTCGGAGATGGAGCGCATTCCGCACGTGTTCAAGCGGCCCTGCCCGAGCGATACTCACCGAAGCCGGAGACGCCGGCTGAGGCGGCGGCGCCGCCCCAGAGCAGAGTTGCCCCCGAGGCAGGAAGCCCCAGGGGCAACTCCGGGCCGACGCCGGCCTCGTCGTCGGTCGATCCGCTCAGCGCTTGACCTTGAAGTTGTAGGTGCGGTTGTAGATCACCTCCAGGTCGGTGGCGCCGGCGCTCTTCACCTCCTTGATGAAGTCGTCCCACTCATCCATCGGCCGGCGGCCGGTGATGAACAGGTCGACGTTCTCCAGCACCGTGTCCAGCGTGCTGGTCTTCAGATCGGCCACCTTGCGCTGCTCGTCGACCGTGAACGGCAGCGGGAACTTGCCGATCACGTTGCTGTCCTGCTCCAGCTCGGCGATCTTCGCTGTGGTATGGGCAAAGGCGGGTGACGGCCAGCGCTGTGTGTCGCCGTCGAACACGTGGATCTGGTACAGCGCCCAGCGCGGCCACACCTGGTACAGGCTGTAGTACTGCACCGCGCGCTTCTCCTCCGGCGTGACCTTGGTGACGTCCCCCTTCACGTCGTCGCGTTCGCGAAGTGCCTTCCAGCGCCCGTCCCGCTCGTAGAACTCGGGCGTGTTGCCGGTGTACTCCGGCCGCACGTCCACCTCGCCCCCGACCAGGTCGTAGTGCTCGCCTTCCAGGCCGTAGTTCGTCCACCGGACCCCCTCCTCGGAGTAGAGCCAGTCGACGAACGCCAGCGTCTTGGCCAGCTTGGTGGGGTCGGACTCCAGGGCCTTGCTCACCGCCAGGCCGTCCGGGTCCAGCGAGCTGCCCGACAGCGGCTGCGCCAGCGGCAGGCTGATGCGGTCGCCCAGGAACAGCGGATAGACCTCCGGCCACCACTGCTCGCGCAGGCCGTTCACGGACCATTCGTGCCAGCGCAGGATGTTCGCGTGGCGGTTGATCTGGTAGGCCGAGAAGGGCGCCAGGGTGTGGCGGCCGTCCTTGTTGGGAGCCGCCTCGAACAGCTTCTGCCAATCCCGGTAGTTCTCGGTGATGTAGGTCTGCGAGATGAGCTTCTCGTCATACAGCCCCTTGACGTACTCGACCGCCTCCTTGAAGCGCGGATGCAGCGCCGTGTACAGGAACTGGTCCTCGTCGCGGAAGTAATTGATGTCGATGTCGCCGATGCCCATCGAGTTCAGCGTCGCCTGCAGCGCCGTGTTGGCGCCGTTCGCGATTCCGGGCCAGTACAGGCCGACGATCGGGTAGATGTCCGGCTCCATGTCCCGGAACTGCGTGGCGACCTCGGCCAGCTCTTCGAGCGAGCCGGGCACCGGCAGGCCGCTGCGCTCCACGAGCTGGTCCTCGTTGTAGCCCCACTGGATGTCCTTGTCGTTCTGGGTGGAGAACTTGGGAGCCATGTACAGCGATCCGTCGAGCAGCGTGTAGGCGAAGCGGTACTGCTCGTAGCGGTCCAGCCAGCTCCGCAGGTTCGGCATCCAGTCCAGGTAGTCGGCCAGGTTCAGGAAGCCGCCGACCGTCCCGTACTCGAAACTCTCGCTGGCGGTGACCTGCGCCAGGTCCGGGATGTTGCCCATGGCCAGCGTGATCTGCTTCTTCTCCGGATACGGCACCTCGTTGAAGGTGAGCTGGACGTTCAGCGCGTCCTGTACGTCGAGCCATAGGAGCTGACCCTCGGAGGGGTACCAGTACTTCGGACCCAGCATCGTCAGCTCGAGCGTCTCGTCGAACGGCATCGAGACGTCCGCCAGGTCCACGCCCATGCCGGCGGCCGCCTCCGTGGCGGACTCGCCCTGGCCGTCGGCCCAGGCGCCGGCTCCGGCGAGCACGAGCCCCGCGGCGATCAAGACGAAGATTCGGAATCGGGGAGCGATCATGTCGCACCTCCTGTCAGATGGTTTGGAGTGGATTCGAGGTCGGTTGCGCGACCGCGGAGGCCCCCTCGGCCATCCCGGTGAAGTCATCGGGCCGGTTCCAGCACGGGTCATCCGCGGATGGCACCGATCATCGTGCCCTTGATCAGGTACTTCTGGGCGAACGGATAGACGAGGACGATCGGGACGAGGGTGAGCACCATGATGGAGGCGCCCAGGATTCGCTGCACCGGCGGCTCGCTCAGGTAGTAGCCCTTGTAGAAACCGATGCCGGTGATCTCGTACGCGGCCTCCCCCTGGATGACGAAGTCGCGCAGCACGAGCTGGATCGGATACCGGGCCGCGTCGTCCAGGTAGATCAGCGCCGCGAACCAGGCATTCCAGTTCATGATGAAGAAGTAGACGGTCATGGTGGCGAACAGCGCCGAGCACAGCGGCAGGTAGATCCGCACCAGCACCACCACGTCGTTGGCGCCGTCGATCTGCGCCGACTCCTCCATCTCGTTCGGGATCTGCTGGAAGAAGGTGCGCATCATGATCATGTGCCAGGCGGAGAACGCGGTCGGCAGCACGATCGCCCACACGGTGTTGACCAGTCCCAGGTTGAGCACCAGCAGGTAGGTGGGAATCAATCCGCCGGAGAAGAACATGGTCAGCGCGATGTAGACCACGACCGGGCCCTTGAAGCGCAGGCGGCGCTTCGACAGCGGATAGGCCGCCAGCGTGTTGAGGACGAGCGCGGCGCAGATCCCGGTCGCGGTGTAGTAGATGCTGTAGCCGAAGCCGCGCAGCGTCCGGCTCCACCCCAGGATGAAGCCGTAGATGTCGAAGCTGGCGGTCTGCGCCCACGTGGCCACGGCGTAGCGGTACTCCGGCTCGACCTGCGCGGGGTGGGAGAGCGAGATCTGCAGGATCTCCACGAAGGGGTACACGGTGAGCAGCGCGAACACGCCGAGCAGCGTGGCGTTGAGCAGGTCGAACCCGCCGGAAAGGAGCCTCGATCTGATCTCAGTCCGCACGCCGGCGCTCCTTCACCACAACCGGTACTCGCTTACCCGGCGGCTCACCGTGTTGGCCGTGAGCAGCAGGATCAGGTTCAGCACGGCCAGGAAGAAGCCGCTGGCGGTGCCGAAGGTCCAGTCGGCGCCCAGCAGCCCCTTGCGGTAGATGTAGGTCTGGATGACGTCGGCCACGTCGTAGGTGATCGGCCGGTAGAGCAGCAGGATCTTCTCGAAGTTGGCGTGCACGATGCCGGGGATGCGCAGGATCAGGAGGATGGCGATGGTCGGCCGGATGCCGGGGAGGGTGACGTGCCAGGCGCGCCGCGCCCGGTTGGCGCCGTCGATGGTGGCCGCCTCGTAGAGTTGCGGGTCGATGCCGGACATCGCCGCCAGGTAGATGATCATGCCGAAGCCGGTCGTCTGCCAGACCTCGGAGCCGATGTAGATCGGCAGAAACCACGGCCGCTCGACCATGAAGTAGATCGGCTGTCCGCCGAGCGCCACGATGAGCCCGTTGACGAGGCCGCTGTTGGGGTCGAGCAGGTCGATGATGATGCCCGCGATCACCACCATCGAGATAAAGTTCGGGATGTACAGGAACGTCTGCACCGTGCCCTTGTAGATCCTGTGCCGCAGCTCGTTCAGGAGCAGGGCGAACAGGATCGGCGCCGGGAAGCCGAGGACCAGGCTGCTGATCCCGAACTTCAGGGTGTTCAGAAAGACGACCCAGAAGTGGTCGTCCTCGAACACGCGGATGAAGTGCTTGAGCCCCACCCACGGGCTGCGCCAGTAGCCCAGGAAGGCGTTGAACTCCTTGAAGGCGATGGTGATCCCGTACATGGGGATGTACAGGAACACCAGGATGTGCACGAGCGGCACGAGCAGCATCAGGTAGAGCCAGCGGTCGCGGACCAGGTCCGCTCGCAGGCTTGCGCCCCTGGTGGTACGGATGCCGAGCTCGACGATTCCGGTCCGCCGCGCATCCATACCGCGTGCCCTCACGCCGTCGCTGGAATTTCCAGCAGGCTCACGCTCTGTGGCGGCAGCCGCAGGGTGAGACAGCGCCGGCCGCCGCCGGCCTCCACGCCGATGGCGCCGGCATGCCGCCGCGGACGTTCGAGATCCCGGAGTTCCGCGAGCTGCTCCGGCGAGAGTTGCCCCGGCCGTCCCATCGCTTCCCACGCGCGGAAGGTGTTGCCGTGCTCGCGGTCCAGCAGGTACCAGGAGGCCTCGTCGGGGCGCAGGGCGCCGTGCCCGTCGAGCCGGACCCGCACCTCCTCCGCTGCTCCCGCGGGCTCCGGCCCCTCGGCGAAGTGGTAGAGCAGGATGCGGAGCGAGCCGCAGGCGTCGCGGGTGGCCAACCCCGCCACGCGGTCGCCCGCGCCGGCGCCGCCGAGGTCGAGTCGCTCGTCACCGAAGCGCGCCAGCATCTCGTACACCGCCCAGATCGGCTTCAGGACCGGGCCCGCGGTCAGCACCGACCGGTTGCCCAGGAACGTGCCGCGGCTCGCCTCGTAGGCGAAGCCCCAGTACAGGATCAGGTCCGGCGTCTTGGAATGGGTCGGATTGCCGCGCACGCGGCGGTCCGACCCACTCCAAGACCGGTGGGGATGGGCCGAAAAGCGTGGCCGAAGGCGACGGTTTTCGGGGCGCTTGCCGCGTTCGGGGCCGAGCTCCGGCCGCCAGTGCTCCAGCGCCACCAGGCCGGTGACCAGCTTGGCCAGGAACAGGCCCGCGTACTCCGTGTCGCGCAGCTCCATCGCCCGGAAGTGGCGGGTGCCCCACGCGTAGCGGCCGATCAGGCCCCACTCGTTGAGATGGAACGGCACCTCCAGGATCCGCGGGAAGGTGCGCGCGTACGCCCAGTACTCCTCGACCCAGCGCACCAGATCGCCCACGTAGGGGAACACCAGCGGGAAGTTGCGGGTCTCGTCGGCGCTCATGGCGTAGCGGTGCGAGGAGACGTAGTCGATGCGGACGGGGCCGCCGCTCACCTGGTCGCAGCCGCGCCCGACGTGCTCCAGGAACTGGCCCAGGGCGGCGGTCCACATCGCCGGGCCGCCCACGCGCAGCCGCGGGTGCACGCGCGTGACCGCGGCGACGAAGTGGTCGTACAGCAGGTTGTGCACCCAGCCCGGCATGCGATCCGGCTCGTTGTAGCACTCGAAGTACCACGACAGGACCTCGTCCTCTCCGTAGCGCGCAAGCAGGTGCTCGGTGAAGGCGCTGATCAGGGCCGTCCACTTGCCGAGGTCGTTCACGGGAACCGGACCCGACGCGGCGCGCAGCAGCGACGGCACCCGGTCCATCTCCACGATCGGCCTGATGCCGGCGGCGACCCAGCGATCGTAGACCTGGTCCATGATGGAGAAGTCGTAGGCCGCGCGGCCGGCGTCGTCCTCGTGGTAGATGCCGCCGCCCATCGGGATGCGTTCGGTCTCTGCCTCTCCGACCGGGGCGAAGTCGGCCATCTCGTCGGAGAGGGCGTGGTGGTTGCGCAGGTAGCGGATGGCGCCGGTCTCGCCGATGCGTGCGAACAGGTGCTCGGCGGCGCCGGAGCGGGTGTCCTGGTAGAGGTGGTCGCAGCCGAGGGCCTGCCAGAACTTCGGCAGCGGCTTGCCGGGTCCCGCCGCGTCTATCGACAGCTCCCGCATCGAGCCTCCCCGGCGCCGTCGGGCGCCGCGATCAGTCTGCGAACCGGTAGGCGAACACCGTAGCACGGTTGACCGCGAGCCGGAGCGCCACGCGCTGCCCCTGCAGGCGGGACAGGTCGCCGCCGCCTGCCCAGGACACCGGATGGCGCACGGCGTCGCCGTAGAACGGCTCGCATGCCGCGAGCCCGAGGCCGTCGATCTCCCGCCCGTCGCCATCGAGCAGGGCCACCCGTACCGTGCCGCCCAGCTCCAGCCCGGCCTCCCAGCGGTACCCGTAGTAGCTGCGGGCGTTGAGGTACAGGCGCTTGCCGGAAACGTTCACTGGCGTGGTCACGATCTCCCCTTCGCGCAACTCCGGGCCGCTCCCGCCGGCGCCGTAGGAGAATGCCGAGCCGCCGCCGAGACCGGCGAACCGGTCGCGCTTGATCACAGCCACCCCGAGCGCGCCGAACTTGCCGTCGGCCGGCGACCGGCGGCCGGTGTAGTAGAGCAGCATGTCGTCGCCCGAGAAGATCGGGCTGTTGACCGCCATGTCGATCTGGTCCTCGTCGAACGCTCCCTCGTCTCCGCGGGCCAGCCACGGCTCCTCCCGCCGCGGACGCTCCCACACGGTCCCGTCACGGCTCGAAAGCAGGTAGGCCTGACACCATCCCTCGCGCGTGCTGACGCTCGAGTAGATGCCGGCGTGCTGGTTGCCGTAGGGGAAGCAGTTCATGAAGTGGCCCTGCATGGTCGAGCCGTAGTCGTCCCCCTCGTCCAGCGGGAAGGGCTTCCACGGCACGCTCCAGCGCAGGAGGTCCGGGCTGGCGGTGAGGTAAGGGGTGCGCACCCGCAGCCCGTGCCGGTTGGTCTGGCCGCGCAGGCAGGTGAGCAGCCAGCGGGAGTTGATGGCGTCCCACCGCAGGCAGGTCGCGTCGTTGATTCCTTCCAGGACCTTCGTGGGAGGAGCGGTCCAGCGTATTCCGTCCGGGCTGGTCAGCAGGACGTGCACGTGACGGCTCTCCCCGCGCCGCCAGGCACAGGTGAGCAGCTTGTAGCGGCGCTCGGGATCCGGTTCGTACGGGTCGATGACGACGTTGGGGCTGTCGAAGTGGGTGAGGCCTCCGGTCGCAGGCGTACCCGGCCCGAGGTAACGGCCGCCCCGCTCCGCGGTCAGGCCGGCTCGTGATTCGCCCCCGTACACGTGCGAGACGTCGCCGTCCACCATCAGGACGATGTTGGTGGCGGCATGCTCGCCGAGCGCCCACATGCCCAGGTCGGGCTTCTCCCACGCGATGCCGTCGCGCGACTCCGCGTAGCACAGCGTCACGGGAATCCGCTCGTCCTTCGCCATGTAGCCGGTGCTGTACCAGAGCTGCAGCATGCCGTCCTCGGGGCGTCGCAGCACCGTGCCCCAGGCGTTTATCTGGTCGCCCTCCCAGGAACGGTCGGGACGCACCACCGGCTCCGGCCGTCGGCGCGGGCGGCCGCTGACCGGCGTCAGGTTGGTGACGCTCGCCACCTCGTGGTCGTCCAGGAACAGGTGCAGCTCCGGGTCGTGCGTACGGTCGTCGATCGGCGGACCAGTCACTACGGACATACGCCTGGAGGCCGGTTGCGGCGAACGCCTGCCGCCACGGGCAGCGGTCCTGAGGCCACAAGGCGCTTCTGGCGGGCATCAACCAAGGCGGCGAACCCCTCGAGAGTACGGGCGCCGAGCAGGCGCAGATCGTCGGCATGCGCGAACACCACTTCGTCGACGGTCTCGAACCCGCCGCTTCGCAACAAGGCGTAGCCGACGTCCCGGGTGATGGTAGTGCCGTTGGCCATGACGAACGCCATGCCTCTCTTGCTCACTTGAACTCCGGCGGCGGTGAGCACCTGCTCCGGCAGCCACGTGTACTCGGACCCGGTGTCTACCATCACACGCGCGATGCTCACCGGCGGTCGCGTGGCCGTCAGCTCCTGGAGCTCGCAGTCGACCTTGAAGGCTCCCATGGTGGACGTGTCCCATACTACTCGCATTGGAGGGACCGTGGGAGCACGTTATCTGTACAGCCACGCGGACGGATACCAGTGCGAGCTGGCCGCGGCCGGCGCAGGTTGGGTGATGATCGCCGCCGGCCTGCCGGCGGTGGACGAGCGGTTCGTGGCCAACATGGACGCGGCCGACCGCGAGTGGGAGTCGTACAAGGCCCTGCCGCGCGCCGGCGTGTCGGTGGCGGAGTGGACCGACGCTTACGCTGCGGCGCGTGAGCGCGTGTGGCTGGTCGCCGGCGACGGGCAACGGGTCCGCGTCGTGCATGAATCGGACGCCGAGGCGGTCTCCGGGATTGCCGTGTCCGGCGGCGATCGTCCCGCCTGGGCGTGGACCTGCCGGGCAGGCGGCGCGTGGCGCGTGGAGCTGTTCGAGGCAGGCCGTGCGGTGGTGGTGGCGACCTCGCCCCAGCCTTTACTGAGCCCCTTACTGGCCCGGGACGATCGCGGCGCGTTGCTGTGCGCGTGGTGTGCGCGAGATGCGAGCGGTCAGATCATCCGCGCGGCGTTCGACCCCGCGGCGGGCTGCGATGTCGTCGCGGGGCCCGTCGTCGCGGGGCCCGCCGGCCGGATGCCGTCGGCCGTGGGGCTGGAGGACGGCTTCGCGGTCGCGTACGAGCGCCCCGAAGGCGCCGTGTCGCACGTCGACCTGAGCGTCGTGCAGGACGGGCGCTTCAGCCCGAGCGTGAGGCTGTCGGGCCGGCAGGGGGTGAACATGGCGCCACGGGCCGTCCGCGTCGGCGGCCTCGTGCACGTGGTCTGGTGCTCGGCGCCGGCGTGGCGGTTGCACCAGAAGGTCGACCAGATGCGCTGGATCGAGCTCCGTACCGTGGACCCGGCGACCGGCGCCGTGGACGACGGGCCCGGCACCGACGGCGGCCGGCTGCCGATCGCGACACATGCGGCCCCGCGGCCCAAGACCGGCATGCTGATGAACGTCACGCCGTCCAACCCGCGCATCGCCGCGGACGGCGCGGGCAACCTCGCCTGTACGCTTCGTGTCCACGATCCGGCCCACCCTCGTGAGAAGCTCCGGAGCCCGGGGCAGCGCGGCTTGGCGTTGCCGCTGTGGATCACGGCGTTGCTGCGCTGGGACGGCCGCGCGTGGTCGGCGCCGCGCGTGGCCAGCGCGTCCGGCGGCCATCCGGAGACGGCCTACGGCCTCGCCTGCACCGAGCACGGATCGATCGTCGCAGAGCCGGTGCTGGATGCGGCCGGCCGCCACCCGCCGCGCATGCACCGCATCGAGGTTCATGCCGCCTCCGGGGCGCTGTCCCTGCTGCACGCCGGCGAGGCGGTCGCCGAGGCCGTGCCCGTGCTGTCCTCGAACCCGATCACGCACGCCCCGGAGCTGACCGACGCGCCCGAAGGGCTCACGCTCATTTACGGCGACCTGCACGAGCACAGCTCGCTGTCGAGCTGCTACGCCATGAACGACGGGTCGCCGGCCGACAACCTGCGCTGGCGCGGCGACGCGCTCGGCGACCGGGTGCTCACCTTCACCGAGCACATCCGCATGTCCGACGCCGACTTCAGCTACCACCTGGACCTGCTGGAGCAGTGCGCGCCTGCACACGTGCCGATCTACGCCACCGAGTGGGCCAAGAGCTACATCCACAACATCATCTTCTACAGCTACGACAAGGAGGTGATGAAGCGCCTGCGGGTGGTGCTGCTGGCGGAGCTGGACTTCACGCGCATCTGCGAGTGGATCGTCGCCGAGACCCCGCCGGGTTCGGTGGCGGTGATCCGCCACTACCACGGCAGCGGGCGGCGCGGCGAGGGCGGCCCGCACGACACCACGATGGGCTTCTTTCCAGAGCTGGAGTGGTCGATGGAGGTGGCCAGCGGGCGAGGCGACTGCCTGGCCGACGAGGAGTGGATGCACGGCCGGCCGATCGACCTGTACTTCCCGGTCAACTTCATCCACGAGCGGGGCGCGCGTATCGGCTTTTGCGGCGGCAGCGACCACGCCGGCAACTCGCCGTCCTCGACCGGGTTCTGGGTGCGCGAGGTCAGCGGTCCAGGGGTGTTCGAGGCGTTGCGCGCGCGGCGGACGGTCGCCTGCTGCCGCGGCAAGATCGCCATCTGGACGCGGGTGGACGGCCAGCCGATGGGCTCGGTGGTCGAGGCCGCCGGGCCGGTCGGCATCGAGGCGCAGATCGCCTCGCCCGTGGCGATCGCGACCGTGTCGCTGTGGCGCGACGACCGCTGGCTGGAGCACCGCGCCGTGACGGGAGACCGGATGGACGTCCGCTTCACCGATGCCCCGGGACCGGGGGAGCATCACTACGTCGTGCGCGCCCAGTCGATCACGGACGGGCTGCCGGTCGGGCCGCTGGTGGCGTACTCGTCTCCGACCTACGTAAGATCGGATTCAGCAGGAGGCGGCAGCGTATGACGGATCGATCGAGCAGGGTGACCGAAGAGGACATCTCTTTCTTTCAGACGCAGGGGTACATCCGCTACGAACGTTTCTTCTCCGCCGAAGAGATGGACGAGCTGCGCGACGCGGTCGACCGCGCGATCGCACGCAACCGCGAACGCATCAGGGGTGCGGCGGGTGGCGGGCGTGTGTCGGAGGAATACGAGCGCGTGTTCAACCAGATGGTCAACCTGTGGACGGACGTTCCGGCCGCAAAGACCTTCGCCTTCCACCACGATCTCGCCGAGGCCGGGCGCCGCCTGTCCGGCTGCCGCCACGTGCGCATCTACCACGACCACGCCATGGTCAAGCCGCCGGGCCAGACCAGCCGCGCGACCAACTGGCACCAGGACGCCCCGTATTGGCGCATGGATCCGGTCGGCTCGTTCTCGGCCTGGATCGCCGTGGACGACGTCACCGTGGACAACGGCTGCCTGCACTTCGTGCCGGGCTCGCACCGCTACGGCCGCCAGGAGCCGATCTCGCTCACGACGGAAGGGGAGAGCATCATCGACCGGATGCGGGAACAGGGGTTCTCGGTGGCCGAGCCGGTCTCCATGGAGATGGCCGCGGGCGGCGTCACCTTCCACCATGGCTGCACCTTCCACTACGCCGGGCCGAATCTCACCGGCACCCCGCGGCGGGCGTTCGCGATCATCTACATACCGGACCACGTGACCTTCACCGGCGGCAACGACGCTGCCGGCGCGGCCGACGAGATGACGGCCGGCGGCCCGTGGGACCACCCGGTCCATCCGATCCTGGCGGGCAATCCCTGATCGGGGAGCGACCGATGTACTTCGATGCCAGCCTGGACCCGTTCAAGATCGAGTTCCTGCGGCCGGACGAGCTGCGCCGGCGGATCGACGCCTGCCCGGTGGCGTTCGTCCCGCTCGGCACCCTGGAGTGGCACGGCCATCACAATCCGATCGGGCTGGATGCGCTGAAGGCGCACGGCGTCTGCCTGCACGCGGCGAAGCAGCTGGGCGGCGGCGTGGTGCTGCCGCCGTGCTACGACACCGGGCTGGTCACCCCGATGTACCAGAAGGAGCCGCAGCACTTCGGCAGCCTGATGACCATGCACCTGACCTCGCGAGGGGTGATCGAGGACACGCTGGTCAACCTGGAGCGCACCGGCTTCAAGGTCGTGATCTTCTACGGAGGCCACTACCCGGCGGCCCGGCTGGCGGAGCTGATCGCCAAGGATTACGCGACCGAAATGGAGGTGCGCTCCTTCATGGAGCGCACGGTGGCGGCGACAGACCGGACCGGCGATCATGCGGGATTCGTCGAGACGTCGCTGATGATGGCCTTGCTGCCCGACCACGTGGACCTGGACCGCATCCGCCGGCGGCACCCCGGCAACCTGTACGACGATCCGCTGGAGGGAATCTCGGAGAGCGACCGGCCGGTGGTGACCGCGAACGCGGAGGACGGGCGCGCCCTGCTGGCGGCGATCGCGGAGGAGCTGGCGGCGATCTGCCGCGACCTGCTCGTGAAACAGGGCGGCCGGCCGACCCGCGTCAACTACGTCGGCCACGAGCGGCAGGGCCGTGTTGCCAGATAGCGGCGAGCCGGTGGAGGAGATTCGTCCCATCGCGCAGAGTCCCCGGACCATCGCCGAGCGGCTCAGCGAGTTGGAAGAGCGTGGTGTTCTGGTGCGCTCGCGCGCGCCGCGCGCGCCGCTCGCGGCCGTGGCGCGCAGAGCGGGGGCGCTGGATCGCTTTCTTGCCGAGCGCAACGCATGAGTATCGCCTACGTCGATACGTGATGTGCTCGGGCGCTCTCGTCCGTATGATGGCAGTGCCATGGCACCATCCAGCTTTCTCGTTGATCTCAATCCCGACGAACACGGCGACCGCATCGCGCTGGTGCGCGATGGCCAGGTCTCGTACCTGCCCGCGACCCGCGTCGACATCGGCTACACCCACGAGGGCGCCTCGGGGAGTTGCCGGTACGTCCGCCGCGCGAGCAACGGCGACCTCTACGTCACCGGGCCGAGCCTGCGGCGGACGATGTTCCGCTCCACCGATGGTGGCCGGTCGTGGTCGGCCACTCCGTACGACCTGGGCATGGAGCGGTTCGAGCTCCGCCAGATGGAGCGGGACTCCGAGTACGGCTGGATCGGCGCCTTCACGATCCTGAAGGACGACACGTTCCTGATCTTCGTCGCGCCCTCGAATCACCGGCGCAGCACCGAGGGATACCTCTCCCGCTCCACGGACTTCGGAGCGACGTGGTCGACCGAGCCGATGGAGTTGCCGCTCGGCCGCTACCGCTCGATCTCGGCCGGCAACGCCGACATGATCGAGCTGGCCGACGGGACGCTGCTCTTGACCCTGCACTTCTACTACTACGTGGAGATGGAGGAGGAGGCCGCCCTGCCGTTCGATCAGCAGGGCTCCTTCGGCTACGTGCTGCGCTCCACCGACGGCGGCCGCACGTGGCCGGAGGCGCACTGCCACCTGCTCTATGGCGGCGAGGCGCACCTGCTGGAGCTGCCGTCCGGCAGGCTGCTGGTCGCCAGCCGCAAGCAGCGTAACACTCGGCTGCCGGGCGACCCGGAGGACGTCACGG
This sequence comes from Spirochaetia bacterium, assembly GCA_964291595.2. Lineage (GTDB taxonomy): Bacteria > Spirochaetota > Spirochaetia > SZUA-6 > Bin103 > CATQHW01. Next base: position 2,051,787 of record OZ219914.1, read on the forward strand.
TGACGATGCGGGCCAACGGCTACGACCCGGAGTACACGGGCTTCCACGAGCCGATCGAGGACGGGCCGGCGTCCTGCAAGCACATGGCGGTGTCGGAGTCCAACGACGGCGGACGCACCTGGGTGAACGAGCAGCGCGTCACCGGCTACGAGCAGTGCTCGGGCGAGCTGACTCTGCTGGCGGACGGCTCCACCGTGGTGCTCACCTACGACTACCGCTACCCGGACCGGTTCGCGTGGTCGGGCGTCCGCGGCCGCGTGAGCTACGATGCGGGCCGCACCTGGGAGCCGGGGGAGTACGTGCTCGGCGAGGGCGAGAACTACCCCGGCTGCATCGCCACGGAGGACGGCGGCATGATCACCATCTGCCCGTACCGCAACCGCGGCCCGATCCAGGCCGTGCACTGGCGGCCCCGGCCTCAGGACGGCAGTCAATGACGAGGCGGTCGATGCACGTCACGTCCCTGTCGACTCGGAGGTAAGCATGCCAAGAGACACACGTGTCACCCTCGGTGAGCATTTCGGCAGTTTCGTCGACGAGCAGATCAGGGAAGGGCGTTTCAGGAACGCCAGCGAAGTGGTGGTTGCCGGGTTGCGCCTCCTCGAGGACGAAGAGACGCAGCGTGCAGCGCTGCGCGAAGCGTTGCTGGAGGGCGAGGCATCGGGACCGGCGAAACCGCTGGACTGGGATGAGCTGCTAGCGCGAAAACGGGCGAAAAATCGCTGAACTGAGAGCCCTCTACCGGCCTGCTGCTCGCGACGACCTGGAACAGATCCATGATGTCACTGAGGAGATTTGGGGCACCGCACAGGCGCAACGGTACCTGTCGCGGGTGCGATCTGCCGTCGACCGCGTTCTCCGATTCCCACGCAGCGGTCGGGTGTACCGTCTTGCCGATAAGGAGTATCGCTCGGTCCCCGCTGGCCGTCATCTCGTTTTCTACAGAATCGAGTCGGACGCGACTGTGATCGTTGTCCGGATCCTCCATGACCGAATGGACATCCCGGCGCGGCTCAGCGACGCCGGTGGCGGGTAGCGCGACTTGGGCGGTGCGCGGGCGATAGCTCGTCAGCCCGTGGTCCGGCAGTTGCCGGGGCGGCTGAGGGCGGGTACAACACCCGGCAGGAGTGATGCGGATGAGTGGCGGCACGTCGGGGCTGCGCTACACGGCAGCCGTCGACAAGCGCTTCAAGAGCCCCGGCCCCCAGCCGAACGGCATCCAGGCGGCGGACGCCGGGCTGTGGTGCATCGACCAGGTCGATCTCAAGGTGTACCTGCTGGACTGGGCCACCGGCGCGACGCTTCGGGAGCTCCAGACCGCCACCGAGCACTCCAGCGGTATCACCCAGGACGGCGACGGCAACCTGTGGATCACCTCGACGTTTCAGCTCGACGTGGTGAAGATCGATCCCCGGACCGGGGTTGAGCTGGCCCGCTATCCGGACCCGGGGGCCGGCCTCACTGCACAGGCCGAGCAGGCAGATCCCGACGGCAAGCGGACAGGGTCGCACGGCATCGAGTGGCGTGCCGGCAGGATCTACCTGACGGCTCCGCCGACGCAGCGCCTGCACGTGATGGACGCGGCCACCTGGGAGCCCGTGCGGACGTTGCCGCTGCCGGGCCTGCGCCCGCACGGGCTGGGCTGGAACCACGACGGCCGGCTGTGGGTCTCGGATACCTCCGCGGGAACCGTCCACGCCATGGACCCGGAGACGGGACGCATCCACGACGTGTTCCGCGTCGCCGAGCCGGCCGAGGTCCACGGCATGACGGTCCGCGACGGGCACGAGATCTGGTACTGCGACGCCGGCACCCGCGACGTGGGCGTGCTGGTCAGGTGACCTCCGCTCCGCAGATCGAGGTTTCGCCCGCTCCGGACACGAACCAGTGCCTGTTGAGGGTCAGTACGCCTCATCATGCGTACCGATGGTCTGCAGCAATATGGACTCGACGCCGGCGTCGTCTACAAACTCGAAGACGATTCGCACATCGTACGTCACACTACACGCGAACGATCCCTTCAGCGATCCTCTCAGCTTGTGCGTCTTCAGGTTGGGATGGAATGCATCCTCTGCAAGAAGCTCCAGGACGCGCACGAAATCTGCGTCGATCTGAGGTCGCTTCCTGAAAACGCGTCTGGCGGCACGTACGAACCTGGTGGTGCGGATGAGCGGACGGCTCACTCCCGGATCTCACGAACCAGCTCCTGTGGAGTAACGGTCCGACACTGACCGGAAGCAAACTCCTTTCGCGCCTCCTCAACCTCTGCTGCCAAGCGCCGTCGCCGAGCTTCGGCCAGACGGCGTCTGACAACGTCGATCAACTCCTCCTGTTCATCCTGGGACAACTGGTCAACGGCATCGATCACATCGGAAAAAGTCATGTCTCAACGTCCTTCCCATGAAATGACGATCCGGCGGCGAACGACCGTGCGGTGATCTTACCAGCTTGCGGAAGCGACGGACCGCGCGCGGCGGGGCGAGCTATCTGCCGTGCGAAGAGTACCGGATGAGCTCCGCCCCGCAGATCGAGGTTTCGCCGGCTCCCGAGTAGAGCAGATAGGTCCGGCCGGCTTCCCGGTAGATCGCAGGGTCGCGCAGCTCGTTCACCGGTTCATGCACGGCTCCCGATGTCGAAGGTCGCAGGGGGCGGTCGCTGCCCTCACAGGGCAGCTCGGGCCGCAGCACCTCGACCGCGTCGGAGAGGCGCCAACGGAGCCAATCGCCGTCCAGGCTCATGCTGGAGACGACGATGCGCTCCGGGCAGTCGGCCACGCGGCTGTAGAACACCCGCAACGTCGCGCCTTCCTTGACGACCGCAGCGTGGCGCATCCTCGGGAGGACAGCCGGACCATGTTCGAAGGCGGCGATACCGTCGGGCGAACGCAGCAGCGCCCCCCCGCCGCTCAGGTCGAGTACCCTGGCGATGGCGAACCATGCGCCATCGTGCTGGAACACCCGGAAGTAGGAAGGGCCCAGTGCGACCGACTCGGCCTTGAAGTGAAGACCGTCTGCGGACGATGCCCGGAACGAGAGCTGCCCGGCCGGCGTCACGCCGTGAAAGTACAGGAGGATCCGGCGGCTTTCGTCGAGTACATGGACGTCGGGGGAGGCGATGTGATGCTGGCAGGCCGTCTGCTCCAGGTCCAACACGCCGGGGCGGTACACGGTCCAGGGGCCGCGCACGTCGTCGGCGTACGCCATGCGGATGAAGGTTCCCTGATGGTGCGCGAAGTAGAGGTAGTAGCGTCCCAGGGGATGGCGCACCCAATCGGGAACCCGGATCAGTGACGGCCCGTTGAGATTGGTGCCGATGCTCGGGTCCGTGCCGCCATCGAGGAGCGGATTCTCGCTGAAGCGAGCGACGCGATACATCCCGGATCCGCGGTGTCGAACCGCTTATCGGAGTCGCACCAGCTTGCGGAAGCTGCGGACCTCGCGCGGCGGGGTCTGCTTTCTGCCATACGCGGCCCAGGAGACCTCGCCGACGTAGATGTCGCCGTGCGAGTCGACCGCCAGCCCGTGCGGGGCGATGAACTGCCCGGGTCCCTCGCCGGGACGGACGTCGCCGAGCCGCGCCAGCCGGCGGCCGGAGAGATCGTGGACGCTCACGCAGCAGCCAAGGTTGGGGTAGTCGGCGTTCACCGTCAGCTCGGTGACGATCTGGCCGATGTAGACCATGTCGCCGGCGACGTGCAGCCCACACGGGCGGTGCAGGTCGTTCCACTGATCCAGGTAGGTGCCGCGGTCGTCGAAGATCTGCACGCGATGGCTCTCCCGGTCGGCGACGTACACGGTGCCGTCGTCGTCGGTGCAGACGCTGTGCGGGAGGTTGAACTGGCCGGAGTCGGTGCCGTACTCGCCCCAGGAGAACAGGTGCTCGCCGCCGACCGTGAACTTGTGCACGCGGGCGTTGCCATAGCCATCCGAGATGTACAGGTCGCCCGATCGGGGATCGAACGCCACCTTGGTCGGGCGGTTGAAGGGCTGGCCTTCGTGCAGCGGTGCGGGCTGGCCCGGCGTGCCGTAGGTGGCGAGCAACTCGCCGTCGGACGCGCAGCGCCGCACGCAGTGCCCGTCGTCGTCGACGCAGTACAGCATGCCGTCGGGGCCGATGGTGAGCCCGTGCGCGCGGGTGAACAGCTCGTCGCCCCACGAGGTGACGAACGTGCCGTCCCGCTCGAAGACCATCATCGGATGGTCGCTGCGGTTGAAGACGTAGACGCGGTCGTCCGCGTCCACGGCCACGTCGGCCACCTCCAGGAAGCTCCAGCCGGCCGGGAGTTGCGCCCAGTCGTCGATCTCTTCGTAGCGGTACTCGCCGTCGCCCAGAATCGTACTCATGCCTCACCTTCCGTGACCGTGGGTCGCGTGCCGTTCATCCGGGATACCAGATCCTGCGGGGGTCGTCGTCGTCGCGGCGATACTCCCAGGCCTCGTCGATCAGCCGCCGCAGGTCGTAGCGGGGGCGCCAGCCCAGCAGGAACTTCGCCTTGCTGTTGTCCAGCCAGGTACCGTGGAACCCGGTGGACACCTCGACGCTCGGCAGCCCCCGCGTTTCCCGCAGGTGGCGCGCCACCTCGCGGTAGTCGACCGGCTCGTCCATGCAGATGTTGAAGAGCTGCTGCCGCGCAGCCGGATGGTCCAGCGCGGTGATGATCGCCGTCGCCAGGTCGTCGACGTGGACGAAGTTGCGCAGCACCGGCCTGCCCTGCGGGTCGAGCATCACCGGCACCGTCCCGGCCCCCCGGTGCGCCTCGGCCTGCTCCGGGCCTACCAGGTCGCGCCACCGCGGGCCGCCGAACACGTCCTCGCCGAAGGACAGCGAGTAGCGGAAGTCGTCCTTCTCCATGATCCACGGGGCGCGCAGGCAGCAGCCGTCCAGGTCGTACTGGATGTAGTACTGCTCCAGCATCGCCTCCTCCAGCACCTTGGACAGCGCGTAGCAGCCGGTGTAGGCGGAGTGCTTCTGCGTCTCGGTCACCGGTATCGGATGGGGATAGACGAAGTGGCCGATGCCGGCATCTCCGCCGATCAGGACGAAGCGCTCGAAGGCGCCAGCCTGGCGGCACTCCTCCAGCAGCCAGAACAGTCCCTTGACCGTGACGTCGATGACGTCCTCCGGCGTCTCCTTGCAGGTGGCCAGGTGGAGCACATGCGTGACGCCCTCTGCCGCCCGCGCCACGTCGGCCCGCTCGGCAATCGAGCCGCGCACTACCTCCAGCCGCTCGCCGGCCGCGAGCTGCCGGGTGTGGCACAGGGCGCGCACGCGGGCGCCGGCCCATGCCGGTTCTGCCAGGAAGCGGGCGATGAAGTGCTGACCGACCTTGCCGCTGGCGCCGGTGACCAGGACGAGCTTCGCCGACCGGTCCGCCACGCTACTCGTCCTTCAGGCGCAGCAGCATGCTCCCCTGGTTGCCCTCGTCGAAGCGCCGCTTCAGTTCCCGCCGGTCGAAGAACCGGCTGGAGTCGTACACGTGCCGGAAGCGGCCGCCGCGGTCGAACCCCTGGCGGAGCGCCTCGCGGTTGACCTCCTCCACGGTGCCGTACGCCGGCCAGAGGATGCCGTGCTGGCAGTAGGAGACGTCGATGAAGTAGCGCCCGCGCTGACGGCCGCCCGGCTTGGCACGCCGCGCGTGCCAGACCGCCGAGTGAACGATCACCGCCGATCCGGGCGGCAGGCGGTCGACGCAGACCGAGCCGGGCAGATCCTCGGTCCCGAACAGGGCGAGGCTCGTCTCGACCACGGTGTTCTGCGAGCCCGGCAGCACCAGCAGGTCGCCGACCTCTCCGTTGAGGCCGTTCAGGTAGTAGAAGACGTGCACCATCACGTGCGAGCGGTTGGTGTGCGGCTCCTGCTCGTAGTCCTGGTGCCAGTGGACGCCGCGTTCGCCGGGGTCGTGCCGGTTCGAGTGGATGTGATGCATGGCGAAGCGTGGGCCCATCAGTGACTCGACCATGGCCATCATCGGCGGATGCGAGGTGAGCAGCCCCATCTCCCGGTAGGAGGTGAGCAGCGGCTTCGCGCCGTTCGCCCGGGCGGCCATCAGCTCGTCGACCTCCGCGATCAGGCGGGCGTTGTACGCGGACTCCAGGAAGCCCTCCAGGACCACGTACCCGTCGCGGTGGAAGTCCTCCGTCTGCTGCGCCGACAGGCCGGCGGCGCCCGGTTCGGTGTTCATCGCTCCCGCTCCGCCGTCACGGCCGCGTGCCGCCGCGTCCACGCGGCCAGCATCTCCGGGTCCGGCTCCGGCCGGTCGGTCCCGAACGGGCGGAACGTGTGCGGCCCCTCGTACTCCAGCGGCGGCGAGGCCAGGTCTCGCGTGTAGAAGCGGGACGACGGGAACAGGTCACCGGGGTAGGTGACGTTGTCCAGGGTGGCGAGTTCGACGCAGACGGCGCCTCCCACCGAGCTCTCCAGCATGCCGCCGATCCAGACCGGAATGCCGGCGTCGCGCGCCATGTCGTGGATGGCCAGCGAGTTCGCAAGCCCGCCAACGCGCGCTGGCTTGATGTTGATGTAGCGGCAGGCGCCGATGCGGATCGCCTGCTCGGCGGTGCGCGGGTCGACGATGGTTTCGTCCAGGCAGATCGGCGTGCCGATCCGCTTGGCCAGCTCGGCGTGGTCGAGGATGTCGGTGTGGTGCAGGGGCTGCTCGATGAACGCCAGTCCCAGGCCGTCGATCGCCTTGAAGAAGGGCAGATCGTCGAGCGAGTAGCCGGAGTTGCAGTCGATGTGGAACGTCATGTCCGGGAAGGTCGAGGTGACCTCGCGCAGCATCTCCAGGTCCCACCCCTTGGCCACCTTGAGTTTGATGCGCGGGAACCCGGCGTCGACCGCCTGCGAGATGTTGCCGAGCAACATCTCGATCGAGTCCTGGATGCCGAAGTCGGCCCCGGCGACCACGTCACGCGTGGCGCCTCCCAGCAGCCGGTGCAGCGGCGTGCCGGTGATGCGGGCTTCGAGCGTCCACCAGCCGATCTCGATCGCGGCCTTGGCGAACGAGTTGCCCTTGAAGGGCCCAAGTCGTTCGTTGATGGCCGCGGCAGTATCGTATTCACGGCCGACCACGTGTGGCCCGAACACCTCGGTGACGTGGTAGAAGACCGAGCCGGCCGACTCGCTGAGGTAGTGCGGGGCGAAGAACGGTGTGCTCTCCGCCCAGGCGGTGTGCTTGCCGCTCTTGAGCTTCACCAGCACCGAGTGGATGTCGGCATCCTCGCCGTAGGCGGTCCGCCACGGGTAGATGAGCGGCATCACCACGTAGTGCACGTCCAATCGATCGATGCGCATCGTGTGCGGACGATACCCGATCTCGCCTGCGAGAATGAAGCGCCGCATGGCCACAGGGCACCAGGGCACTACGCCCTAACCGCGATCCGGCAACCGAGCGAGCTGAATCTCATCCTCATGGATCGCGTCGCCCGTGTCGTCGACCAGCCACGACCGCCAGCCGCCCGGCTCCTTCACGACGTGGGCAAGCCGCAGCCCCGACCACGGATCGGCCCAGCCGGGCGCGCTGCCGACCACGACCTGGAGGGGTACTCGCCGCTCGTAGGCCTCATCCTTGAGGTTGTGGAGCGTAGCCTCATCGCGATGCACCCATGGAGCGGGGAGGTGCTCGTCCAGGAATCCCCAACGCAGCCGCACGGTGCCATGCAGCCGCCCATATTGATAGATGGCGTACAGCGACTTGGCGTCGGCTTCGAGCCGCCGTCGCAGCTTCGTCAGATCGCCGGCGGCCAGGTACTCCCGCATCTTCGCTTCGTCGCCGAACGGGCGACTGATGCCGCACGAGCCCTGCACCAGGAGACCCGTCGTGATCTTGAGCGTCCGCCCGCGTCTGTCGATCGTTCGTGTCCTCTGCGGAGGCCCCAACTCACCGAGGCGACGATTCCCCGGGTCGAAGCGCAACGCTCGCAGTAGCGTGCGCACGTCGATCGATGCAATGAGATCGTACGCGGCGAGCTTCTCCACGGCGCGTGCGATCTCGACTCCCACGAAGGTGTCGAGAGCGCGCTCGGCGACGTCGACCAGCACCAGCGCCTGGGGCTTTCCGGCCGGGAACGCGTGGATCAGGACTCGTCGCATGCGGCCGAGCTCTTCGGCGTGCGCCTCGCGCTCACGTTCGAAGCGTTGTCGATTGGCGGCGATCACCGGCGGATCGCCGTGCCGGAGTGCCGAACTCCTGCATGTCTCGATCCTGTCGATGACCGCTTGCCGCGCAGATCGAAGCGCCTCGTGGTCGGGGTCGAGTTCCCAACGGCCGTCCGCGCGTACGCGAATCGCAGCGCCGCGCCGCCAGTAATCGGCCGACCTGGCCGAGACGGGACTCCACCGACTGCGAGCCGACACGAACGAGAACACGTTCTCCGGCTCCATGGCCCCGCCGTGCGCATCCAGGATGCAGAGAGCCACGCGCTGCGCCGACCAGTTGTTTGGGAGTCCGTCGCGCCACGCCTCGTCCAGGTGCGTCGTCCGGAGCGGAGCATCGACGGTGGGCAGTGGTGCTGCCGCGGGGCGGTCTGCGGGGAGCGACGCTGCCGCCGGTGGTCGCAAGCCGAGGCGAAAGACCCAGAGGTCGGCCTGAGCGTCGTGCGGATCGAGCGCATACCGGTCGCCGTCCCGGTAGATCGGAGCCCGTCCCGGCTTGCACCGCTTCAGAGAAGCCAGAGCTTGCGCGGCAGGCGCCACCCCGGCCTCCTCGAATCGCTGCGCGGCTTGCTGCAAGGTGACGGGCTCGCCTCGCTCCAGGAGGACCACGATCAGAAGACTGTAGTAGTTGGCGTCCGGCTCGTCCTTGGCCGCCTCGAGCTTCGGAATCCCGATCCCGAGCGCATCGCAATACGGATTGGACCCGTCCGTCATCGTTGCATCGTATCCTGTCGCGCCGCTCGCGATCGGGTCTACGCTCTGACCGATCTGACCACGCGCGGATGACAGAAGCGCCGAGTCCCGCGACAATGGCGCCGTGCGCACGTTCAATACCGAAGGCCCGGTCCGCGCGGAACGGCACTACCACATCCCGCCGCTGACGCGGATCGATCTCGACGACGTGCTCGGCCTCGTCCGCGACGAAAAGTACTTCGTGCTGCACGCGCCGCGGCAGACCGGAAAGACCTCCGCGCTGCTGGCCCTGCGCGACCTGCTCAACTCCGGGCAGGCGGGCGACTTTCGTTGCGTGTACGCCAACGTGGAGGCCGGACAGGCGATGCGGGAGAACATCGCCGAAGGCATCCGCACGGTACTCGCCGAGCTGGCGTTTCGGGCGAGCGTGACGCTGCACGACGAGACCCTTGAGGACCTCTGGCCCGCGCTCCTGGAGCGAGTCGGGCCGGGGCAGGCGCTGCGCCAGGCGCTGGCGCGCTGGAGCATGGCGGACCCGCGCCCGCTGGTGCTGCTGATCGATGAGATCGACGCCCTGATCGGCGATACGTTGCTGTCGGTGCTGCGGCAGCTCCGCACCGGCTACGACCAGCGTCCGACCGCCTTTCCGCACAGCATCGTCCTGTGCGGCGTACGCGACGTGCGCGACTACCGCATCCACTCCACCGCCGAGGACCGGATGGTGCTCGGCGGCAGCGCCTTCAACATCAAGTCGGCGTCGTTGCGGCTGGGCGACTTCTCCGAGTACGAGATGCGATCGCTGACCGCGCAGCACACCGCCGAGACCGGACAGGCGTTCACGCCGGAAGCGCTGGATCTGATCCGGACGCGCAGCGCCGGCCAACCGTGGCTGGTGAACGCACTGTGCCGGGAGGCGTGCTTCGACGACAAGGCGGGGCGCGACCGATCAAGGCCGATCACGGCGGACGCCGTCCTGGAGGCGCAGGAGCGGCTGATCCTGCGCCGCGAGACGCACGTCGACGACCTGGCCAACAAGCTGCGTGAAGAGCGCGTGCGGCGCGTTATCGAGCCGATTCTGGCCGGCGCCCACGAAACCGCGTGTTCGGCCGAGGATCTGTCTTACGTCCGCGACCTGGGATTGGTGGCGCAGGACGCCGGCGGGCCTCCGCGCTCTCCGCGCATCGCCAACCCGATCTACGCCGAGGTAGTGCCGCGCTATCTGAACTACGCCGTGCAGGAGACGCTGCCGCAGGAGATGGCGTGGTACGTGGACGCCGCCGGCAACCTTGACGTGGAAGGGCTGATCGCGGCGTTCCAGGTGTTCTTCCGGGAACACTCCGAGCACTGGGTGCAAAGGTTCGAGCGGTACCAGGAGGCCGGCCCGCAGTTGCTGCTGCAGGCGCATCTGCAGCGGGTCGTTAACGGCGGCGGGCGGATCGAGCGGGAGTACGCGCTCGGGCGCGGACGCACGGACCTGCTCATCGTGTGGCCGCAGGGCGGGCGAGAGCGGCGCTGGGTGGTGGAGTGCAAGCTGCGGCGCGGTGACCTGGAGCGGACCATCGCGGAGGGACTGGAGCAGACGCGCGCGTACCTGGACCGGTGCGGTGCGGAGGCGGGCCACCTGATCGTGTTCGACCGGGCGGCGGAGCGGAGCTGGGAGGAGAAGATCTTCCGCCGCGATGCGCCCGGAGCCGGCGCGGCGCCGGTCACCGTCTGGGGGATGTGACGGTTGCGATCCGCACGATCTGTCGTTCAACGTCGGCCGCGAACAACACGTGAAATCATTGTCTCGGCACACTGATGGAGGGGATGCGGTTGCCTGACGGGAACTTCAGGTTCGACTTCGACGAGCACTTCGGGAGTCTCATGCGCGCGTGCGAAGGGCAGTTCCGCTTCCGCGGCGGCACGCGGAAGGAGATCCGGGAGTGGCAGGCCGCGTTTCGGGACCGCCTGCGAGCACACCTGGGACTGGCGCACCTGGAGACGGATCTGGCCGGATTCGTCCCCACCGCGCGGCTCTTGGGCAGCGAGGACCTGGGGCCGTACACACGGGAGTCGTGGCGTCTCCTCACCGAGCCGACCGTGCCGCTGCCGTTCTACCTGCTGCGCCCGAAAGCGGTGGCCGGATCGCCTCCGCTCGTCCTCACCCCGCACGGGCACGGCCATCCGCACATCTATGTAGGCCTCTTCGACAGCCCGAAGGAGGAGGCGGAAATCCGCGAGGGGGAGCGGGACATCGCCGTGCAGGCCGTCGAGCAGGGATACCTGGTGATCGCGCCGACCACGCGCGCCTTCGGCGAGACCCGGTCCGCGGCGGACAGGGAGCAGAACAAGACGTCGTCGTGCCGGGAGCAGCTCATGCACGACCTGCTGGTCGGGCGCACGCCGATCGGTGACCGCGTGTGGGACATGTCGCGGCTGATCGACTGGGCGATCGCGCACCAGGGCGTGGATGCCGCGCGCATCGCCATCACCGGGAACTCCGGCGGCGGCACGGTGTCGCTGTTCGCCGCCGCCTGCGACACGCGGATCTCCGTGGCGGTTCCCGGTAGCTACTTCTGCACGTTCGCCGGCAGCATCGGCTCGATCGCCCACTGCGACTGCAACTACGTGCCCGGCATCCTGCGTCTGGGCGAGATGCATGACGTGGCCGGCCTGATCGCGCCGCGCCCCTTCCTGGCGGTCACCGGCAGGGACGATCCCATCTTCCCCATCGCCCACACGGAGGCAGCCTTCGCGCAGCTCGCGAAGGTGTACCGGGCGCTGGCGGTCGCGGAACGGTGCGAGCTGTACGTCGGCGACGGCGGCCACCGCTACTACAAGGAACGGGTGTGGAGCTTCGTCGCGGAGGCGTTCGCCGCGGGCTCCGCCGCCTGAGCTAGCCCGCCAGCGTCAGACGGGCGCGGACGTTCCCCGGCAGCGAGGACAGCGCCGTCACCAGGGCGTCGCTCTCCCCGCTGAGGGTGCCCACGGGGTTCACCGGCGAGGCGGCCCGCGGCTCCGTTCCGGCGCTGGCAGGGGTGGGGCCGAAGAACACGCAGAAGGCGCGCCCCGGCGGCCAGTACGCCACCTCGCCGATCTCCATCACCTCGCGCGCATCCGGCTCCGTGCCCGCGACCACGCCGCAGTCGCCGTAGTACTCGTCACCCCAGCGCGAGAGGCGGATGTCGAGGGGACAGGCGGCGGCGATCGCGGCGGCCGTCGCCGAGTCGTTGAAGCGCCCCTCCAGGGTCACGCCGCCGATCTCGAGGAGGAAGGTCTGCGGTGCCACGGGGCGAGGATAGGCCGGCGATCATCGGTGGACAACATCTCGGCGGCGCCGATACGCTCGGAGCATGGCTGAAGCTGACGTCCAGCAGCGCGACCGTCGCGGCGAATGGCTTCCCGAGTCGTTGCCGGAGCCGTCCCCGCTGTTCTCCTGGCCGCTCCGGCTGCGTCCGGTGGTGAAGTCGGTGGTCAACTTCTACTGGCCGTACAACATCTTCTATGCCGTGGTCGCGGTGGTGTGCTGGCTGTGGTTCACGCCCGATCTGAGCCGCACCGGCTCCTTCGCCGTCGGCTGGATCGCCGAGATCTACGCCCGCAACGCGGTGCTGATCATCGTCCTCTACGGCGCCGTGCACCTGCGTCTCTACGTCCAGCGGGCGCAGGGCGATCGCTACAAGTACAACAGTCGCTGGCCCAGCGCCGACAACCGCACCTTCCTGTTCAACAACCAGACGCGGGACAACGTGTTCTGGACCCTGGTCTCGGGCGGCCTGATCTGGACCGGGTACGAGGCGGTCACGTTGTGGATGTACGCCAACGACGCGCTGCCGATGATCACGTTCGCGGCCAGCCCCGTCTACTTCGTGCTCCTGATGCTGGCGGTCCCGTGGCTGCGCACGCTGCACTTCTACTGGACGCACCGTCTCACCCACTGGAAGCCGCTGTACAAGGCAGCGCACTACCTGCATCACAAGAACGTCAATCCGGGCCCGTGGTCGGGGCTGTCCATGCACCCCATCGAGCACCTGCTGTACTTCAGCGGCGTGCTGCTGCACTGGATCATCCCCTCGCATCCGCTGCACGGGATCTTCCACCTCATGCACGCCGGCATCGCGCCGGTTCCCGCCCATGCCGGCTTCTTCAAGATCGAGGTCGGCGACGAGCACGCGATCAAGCACGGCGGGTACTTTCACTACCTGCACCACAAGTACTTCGACTGCAACTACGGCGGCGAGAACATCCCGATCGACAAGTGGTTCGGGAGCTTCTGCGACGGCTCGCCCGAATCCGAGGCGCAGATCCGAGGCGCAGATGCGCGCCCGCCGCGAAGCCCTCCTCGCTCAGGACCAGAGGAATGTGCTTCGACAGGTAGTCGACGTGGGCGTCCAGGTGCGGGTTCGCCGTGAAGGTGAGTGAGCGCACCGCCGCGGTGCCCAGCAGCCCGCGCCTGACCAGCAGCCGCTTCTCCACGCGCAGAAACAGCTCCATGTTCTGCAAGCCGAACGCGATCAGCGGCAGCGCCGCCGCGAACAGCCGGTAGGCGCGCTCGCCGTCAACGTCCACATGGGCGTGGTACACGGCATCGAGGAGGTCGGCGATCGCCACGCCGCGCATGACGCGGATGCCCTCCGGGATCCTTTCCGAGCGCCCCCAGCCTCGAGCCTCGCCGAGCCGCTCGCGGATCGGACCAGCAGCCTTTCCTCCAGCTTCACGTAGTGGACGTTCCGTGATCGCACGACGCCGTATCGCGGCGCAACATGTCGGTAGGACGTGGCTATGGCTTCTTTCCGACGTCACGTAGCTGTTCGTCCGGTGCCAGGGAATGCCTGCGGCCGTGAGAGCCTCGCTCAAGGCCAGTAGTGCGCGCGGCGTTGTTATCGGGTCCGACGAACGCCGTCACGCCAGAGTCGTGTGAAGTTCCGGCAGTGTCGCCGGCGGCCTCGACGACGATAGCGCCGACCTGGGACGGCACTCTCAGCCATCCAGCGGATTTGAGCAGGGCGTCAAGAGCCCGAAGTAATGCCAACGCCTCCGGGTCACTAAACACGCCGAAGTGTTGTCCCGCGAACTCCTGCAGCGCGGCGATGAGCTTGATCCTCCGGCGCTATGGCTCGGCTCGGTCAGCTTCGCAAGTTCGCCGTGCATGTGAGGCGACGGCATTCGCCTCAGCGGGCTTCGGCGGCGGCGACTTGGGACTGCAGCTCTGCACGCGCACGGCGCTCGGTTTCCGCGATCTTGATGGCCTCCGCCGCCTCCGCTTGAGCGGCGGCGGCTTCGGCTTGCGCCACGCAATCCTCGGTGGACTCGGCCCGATACGTCTCCAACTCGCGGTCCTTGGCGGCGTTGACACGCGCAGCCGCCAACGTCGCGACGGCGGCGATCCCCACGGACACGAGGTAGACTATGTTCGACGATTGTAGAAGCTTCTCGAGGGTCAAGTGACTGCCCTTCGGCCGCTCACCAGAGCGCCTACACGGGCGATAGTATGCGAGTTATTTGGTTCCCGCCCAGTTTTCGTCGAATCCGCCGTCAGGATGCAGGCGAGGCAGCTTGCCCGCCGGGGGCGAGGTCGCGCTCGCAGCGCCGCAGCGCTTCGATCACGATCGGCACCTCCTCGGGCTCCATGCACATCGGCGCCACCGTCACCTCGCCGGGCGCCTCGCTGCCGCAGACCACCGGCGGGTCCTGGCCACGCAGGTGGTCGAGCACCTGCTGCTCGCCGATCCCGCCGAGCAGCCGCAGCCTGGCGCGGGCGCTCGGCTGTCCCGCCTCGCTGTACGGATCGCGCTCGGCCGCGAAGAGCCTGCTGCCGGCCAACGCGCCGCAGATCTCCGCCGCGGCCTCCTCGGCCCAGGCAGCCGCGCGTCCTCGTCGGCCTCCAGGTACTCCTTCACCGCCCAGTACAGGCCGACGATCTCCTCGCGCCCGGTCTTCATCATGCGGCCGTGCCCGTAGTTCGGGAAGCCGATGCGGGTGACGATCTCCAGGAACCAGCGCTCGCCCACCAGCAGGCCGCTCGACTGCGGGCCTCGCAGGTCCTTGCCGCCGGAGAACAGCGCCGCGGTCGCGCCGGCCTGCGTGAACCTCCAGAGGTTCTCCTTCGGCGGGAGCTGCGCCGCGCAGTCGATCACCAGCGGCAGCCCGTGCATGCGCGCCACCGCGACCGTGTCCTCGAAGGGGAGGCCGCCCTGCGTCGTCCAGCCGTGCTCGGCCTGGAAGAAGAAGATGGCGGCGGTGCGGTCGGTGATGTTGTGCGTGAGGGCCTCGCGGGTGATCGGCTCGATGAAGTTCGCGTAGCCCAGGGTCTTCGTGCGCACGCCGAGTTGCTGCAGCACGAAGTCGTACGGGTTGTGGTGGGCGGTGAACACGATCACCTCGTACGCGCCGATCTCCTCGGGGCTCAGGTAGCGGATCGGCCGGCCGGCGCGGCGCTCGACGGCCGCGGCCGCGCACAGGTAGAGCCCGGTGTCGGCGCCGTTGGAGACGAAGGCCGCCTCGTTGCGGGTCAGCTTGGCCAGCCGTCCGTGCACGGCGGCCTGCAGCGCCCGGATGTCGGTGTAGCTCCGCGCCGCCTCGTTCATGCGCTTCAGCGTCGACTCGCGCATGCGCGATCCGCCGTAGGCGGTGAAGCCGCCCGCGGCGTTCACCAGCCGCGCGACGCCAAGGTGATCGTAGATGTCTTCCGCCACGCCGTTTCCGTACCTACTTCAGGTCCATCCGCTTCACGTGGACGAGTCGGTGCCCGAGCATGTCGACGGCCGCTTGCGACTGTTCCAGCACCAAGTAGCCGATGAGCGGTTCGTATGCACCGTTGTCGGGCGCCATGTCCACGAACAGGACCTCGGTGACGATTGGGCGAAACCCTTCGACTTCGATCCTGACCGGCCCGCAGACAGCGCCCTCCACCGTCGCCTGTGTCGCGGTTTCCAGCTCGATCGTCGCGATCTCCGCCAGATTGCCGAGTCGGTCCCGCCACGCGGAAGGCAGCACCATGTGGGAGGCGCCGGTGTCGACCAGCGCGTCACAGCGGAGTTGATCTGCCGGGTCGCTGAACGTGGCGATCGTAACGGAAGCGATTATTCTCCCCATGACCAGGGCAACGTATCCCTTTTCCGTACCGCTTCAAAGTTCCGGACCGGGCGGCGGGACTCTCACCGTCCCGGCGGCGTGCTGGTCGGGACGGCCGGGAATCCCGATGCGCCGATGCCGAACTCGCTGTCGCGGAAGCAGCTCTCACCGGTGGTGCGGCGGCCGATGCGGTCCCGTTGGCCCAGACCGGTTACGGGAAAGCGCGTTCCGTCGACGCGGGGATCGACGTAGCGGTCGAACCACCGGCTCAGGCGGTCGCGCATCTCGTCGACCAGCGCGCGGCGCGGGCGCTCGTCGGCGAGGTTGTTCCGTTCGCCGGGATCGGCGGTCAGGTCGTAGAGCTCGTGCGCGCCGTACGGGTAGCGGTGCACGTATTTCCACTCACGCGTGCGGATCATGCGGACCGGGCCGTACTCGTCGTGGACGACGACGTCCTCCCGCGCCTCCTCGACCTCGCCTTCCAGCACGGGCACGAAGCTGGTGCCGGGCAGCTCGGACCCGCGCGCGCCGTGCGCGAGGCTCCTCGATGCCCAGGTAGTCGAGCAGCGTCGGCATGACGTCGTACTGGCTCATCATCGCACCCGTGCTCGCGCCCTGCGGCAACCGGGCGGGGTGGCTCATGATCATCGGCACCTTCACGGAGTTGTCGTACATGTTCAGCGGAAAGGTGCCGTTGCCCTTGCCCCAGAAGCCGTGGTGGCCGCAGGAGAAGCCGTTGTCGCTGGTGAACACGACCAGCGTGTCGTCCCGCAGGCCGCGCTCCTCCAGGCGGTCCAGGATCCTGCCGACGTTCAGGTCCATGGCGGTCACGGCGGCGAAGTAGCCCTTCAGCTTCTCCCGGTTGCCCTGGCATTGCCGGGTCAGCCCTGTCGCCCACGGGTGCATCGGCTCCTGCGGGCAGGACCGGAACGGGCAGTCGTCGTAGGAGTCCACGATGTCCTGCGGGTGCCCTTCCCAGGGGCTGTGCGGGGCGGTGTAGTGGACGCCGAGGTAGAACGGCGCGTCGCCCGCCCGGTCGATGAAGCGCAGCGCGTCGTCGGTGATGACGTCGGTGACGTAGCCGGGCTCCGTGACGGCGCGTCCGTCCCTGACCATGGGGGCGTCGCGGTACGGCCCGCCTCCCCGCTGATGGACGAACCAGTGGGTGAAGCCGGCCTGCGGGGTGAGGCTGTCGCCCAGATGCCACTTGCCGCTCAGGCCCAGGCGGTAGCCGTGCCCGGCGAGGACTTCGGTACAGGTCCGCTGGCCCTCCAGGTAGCTCACCGCGTCGGGCGGCATGTTGCGGTCGCGGATCCAGTCGTGCACGCCGTGAGCGGAAGGGATCGTGCCGGTCAGCAGGCTGGCCCGCGCCGGTGAGCAGACCGGCGATGCGCAGAAGAAGTTGTCGAAGCGCACGCCGGTGGCTGCCAGCCGGTCGATGTTGGGCGTGCGGATCTCCGGGTTGCCGTAGCAGCCGGCGGCCCACGGCCCCTGGTCGTCGGTGAGGATGAAGACGACGTTCGGGCTCATCCGCCCGGGATGTACAGGCTGCGGTCGGCCACGGGCAGGGCGACGCGGGCGCCGTCCTGCAGGTGCGAGCAGGCCACGCCGAACTGCACCTCGACCGACTGCATGGTGATGTCGATGCGGCCGGCCGTGGGCTCGCCCGTCTCAAGCTCCCGGATGATGTCCCGGATCGTGCAGACCGTGGGGCTCTCCCCGCGCGGCCGGATGAACGTCTGCTCGACGTCGTCGCCTCCGGTGCGGTGCAGGAAGATCAGCTCGCCGTTGTCCCACGCGTGGGCGTGTCCTTCGGTGCCCTGCACGTCCAGGTCGAAGCCGGGGCGCGGGACGAAGTGGCCCTCGGCCCCGCCGCGATACCCGACCCGGTAGAAGCCGACCATCGGGTCGCCGATCTCGCCGTCGGGCGGCCGTTCGAAGCGGTGATTCGCCGCGTCGTACCGCGGGTGCTGCTTGGTGGGCGGCGCGCCGGGGTCCTCCGGCTCCTCGAGCCGGCCCTCGACCCACTCCGGCACGGGATCGCCCAGCATCATCGCCACCAGGTCGAGCGTGTGCGGATGGTGCTTGATCAGGTCGGTGCGGGCATGCAGGGTCGCGAACCGGGGCTCGCCGATCGCGCCGCGGCCGATCGCCGCGCGCAGCCGCTTGAATCCGTCGTGGTGACGGCGCATGGCTCCCCAGTTGAAGGCCACGCCGTTCGCCTTCAGGGCATCGCGGACGCGGTCGGCCTCGGCCAGCGACGCGCAGAGCCCCTTCTCGGCGTAGATGCCGCGCACCCCGTGCTCGGCGGCGAACACGATCGGCTCGGCGCGGGCGAAACTGGGCGTGGTGACGCTGACGAGGTCCGGCTTCTCCCGCTCGATCATGGTCCGGTAGTCGAGGTAGGTGTTGGTGACGCCGAAGCGCTTCACGAACCGCTCCAGCCGCTCCTCGCCGCGGTTGGCGACGGCCACCACCTCCACATCGTCGATGGCCGCGTAGGCGCTGAAGTGCCCGTACGGCCGGCTGAAACTCCCCGGCGGAATCTCGTCCTCGATCAGTCCGCCCATGCGGCCGGTGCCGATGATCGCCGCGCGGTAGGTCTCTCCCATCATTCGCTCCTTGTCGCTTCGGGTGGCCGCCAGTTCGTGGCGTGCTCCGCGTACCGGCAGTATGCTGCAAAGTCATGCAGGACACGTACCGGGCCGTCCTCATCGGCTGCAGCCGCATGGGCGCCTTCATCGACCACGAGATCGGCGACCGCGAGTATATCCTGCGCCCGTATTCGCATGCCGCCTCCTACCGCGCGTGCGAGCGCACGGAGCTGGTGGCGTGCTCGGACCTGCGGCCCGAGGTGATGGCGGAGGTGGGCCGGCAGTACGGGATCCCGCCGGAGAAGCAGTACCTGGACTACCGGCGGATGATCGACGTCGAGCGGCCCGACATCGTCAGCATCGCCACGCAGCCGGAGGGCCGGGCGGAGATCGCCGTCCATGCCGCCGAGCACGGCGCGCGGGCGATCTACTGCGAGAAGGCGATGGCAGCCTCCCTGGCGGAGGCGCAGGCGATGGTGGACGCGTGCGAGCGCCACGGCGTGGCCTTCAACCTGGGCACGCAGCGGCGCTGGCACCCCGGCTTCCAGGCGATGCGGGACGTGATCGGCGGCGGTCGGTTGGGTGCCCTGCTCTCGGTCATCATCCAGGAGACCGCCGTGTTCGACGGGGCCAGCCACTACTTCGACAACCTGCTGTTTCTCGCAGGCGACCGCCGCGCGTGCTGGGTGCAGATGCAGCTTCGGGACGGCGACTGGACGCTGGAGGGCGACCGCCTCACCGGGGACCCCGCCGCGCACGGAGGGATCGGGTTCGAGAACGGGGTCGTGGCCTACGCGGTCCCGTCGGCGCAGGACGTGGCGTTCGAGGCGCGCTGCGCCGACGGAACCGTCCGCGTCACCCAGCAGCACGGGTATTCGATGCGCCGCCGGGTCCACCCCGGCCGGCCGCGAAGTCCGTTCGTCGACGTGCCGTTCCCGGAGTGGCAGCCGGTCAGCGCCAACCTGCGGCTGGTGCAGGACCTGGTCCGCTCGCTCGACACGGGCGAGCCGCCGGCCGGCGGCGTGCGGGTCGCCTATGCCGCTACCGAGCTGACCTTCGCCGCGATCGAGTCCCACCTGCGGGGAGGAGCGCGCGTGGACCTGCCGCTGACCGGCAGCACGGTGCGGCTCGAGCGCGACCGGGCGCCCCGCCAGCCTCGCTTCCAACCATAGGAGAGCGACGGACGCCGGACACCGACACGCAGGCCGCGAACCGGATCCTGCCCCCGGACGTGAAGTTCCGTGAGTGGGAGATCGCCTCGTTCCTGCCCGACCGCGTCTTCGACGCCCACTCGCACCCGTGGCGCGCTCCGCGCATCGGTCTTATGCTGACACGCCATGAAGGACACGTACAAAGCCGTCCTCATCGGCTGCAGCCGCATGGGCGCCTTCATCGACAACGAAGTCGTCGACCGGGAATACATCGTGCCTCCGTATTCGCATGCTGCCTCCTATCGCGCCTGTGCTCGCACGGACTTCGTGGCGTGCTCAGATCTGCGGCCCGAGGTGATGGCTGAGGTCGGCCGGCAGTACGGCATTCCCGCTGACAAGCAGTACCTCGACTACCGTGAGATGGTCGACGTCGAGCGGCCCGACATCGTCAGCATCGCCACGCAGCCGGAGGGCCGCGCCGAGATCGCGGTCCATGCCGCCGAGCACGGCGCCAAGGCGATCTACGCTGAGAAAGCGATGGCCGCCTCCATGGCGGATGCGGAGGCGATGGTACAGGCGTGTGAACGGCACGGCGTGGTCTTCAATATCGGCACGCAGCGCCGCTGGCATCCCGGCTTTCAGAAGATGAAGGAGGTGCTCTCAGACGGGCGGATCGGCACCCTGCGGACGATCCTGGTGCCGGCCAACAACCTGTTCAACGGCGCGAGCCACTATTTCGACAATCTCATGTACCTGGCAGGCGACCGCCCGGCCCGCTGGGTGCAGATGCAGCTCCTGGATGGCGACTGGAGGATCGAGGGTGATCGGCTCACCGAGGATCCGGCGGCGCATGGCGTCATCGCCTTCGACGGCGGGCTGCTGGTCTACGTCGTGGCGCCGGCGCACGAGCACGAGGTGCAGGCGCGCTGCGATGACGGTTCGGTACGGGCGACGCAGCAGCAGGAGTTCTTCTTGCGTCGCCGCGAGAGGCGTGGCGACCAGCGGGCCGGGTTCGTCGATGCGCCGTTCCCGCAGTGGCGGCCCGCCAGTGCCAACCTGCGGCTGGTGGAGGATCTGGTCCACGCGCTCGACACCGGCGAGCCGCCGATCGGCGGCGTACGCGTCGCGTACGCGGCCACCGAGCTGATTTTCGCTGCGATCGAGTCGCACCTGCGGGGCGGGGCCAGGGTCGAGCTGCCGCTCACCGGCAGCACCGTGCGGCTCGAACGCGACCGGCCGCCCCGGCAGCCCAGCTTTGAACCGCGGCGTAGCTGAAAGGGGGTCGAAGCCTCGCTCTGCAAGTCACCCACGACACCGGTCGGAACCCCTCCGATGACTGTCAGAGAGCGGCGGGCGCGACCGACCAGCTATAGACGTGGGCGTTGACGAGCCGAATCTGACCGGTCCGGCGGACTCCTGGTATGCTCGATCGCAGGAACATGAAGGACACATACCGAGCCGTCCTGATCGGCTGCAGCCGCATGGGCGCATTCATCGACCACGAAGTCGGCGACCTGAAGTACATCATCCATCCGTACTCGCACGCCGCGGTCTACACCGCGTGCGATCGCACCGACCTGGTCGCGTGCTCGGACCTGCGCCCCGAGGTGATGGCGGAGGTCGGCCGGCAGTACGGGGTCCCGCCCGACAAGCAGTACCTGGACTACCGGCAGATGATCGAGGCCGAGCGGCCCGACATCGTCAGCATCGCCACGCAGCCGGAGGGCCGGGCGGAGATCGCCGTCCATGCCGCCGAGCACGGGGCCAAGGCCATCTACGCGGAGAAGGCGATGGCCGCCTCCATGGCGGAAGCGGACGCGATCGTCGAGGCCTGCGAGCGGCACGGCGTGGTCTTCAACCTGGGCACGCAGCGGCGCTGGCATCCCGGCTTCCACGCGATGCGGGGCGTGATCGACAGCGGGGAGCTGGGGGAGCTCCGCTCGGTCATCCTCCAGTCGAACCCCCTGTTCAACGGGTCCAGCCACTACTTCGACAACCTGTTGTTCCTCAACGGCGACCGCCGCGCCTGCTGGGTGCAGATGCAGCTCCTGGACGGCGACTGGACCCTGGAGGGCGACCGGCTCACCGGCGATCCCACCGCGCACGGCGGGATCGGGTTCGAGAACGGGGTCGTGGCATACGCGATCCCGTCGGGGCGCGACTGTGAGTTCGAGGCGCGCTGCGCGGACGGAACGCTGCGCGTCACGAACCACCAGGTCTTCTCCATGCGCCGCCGCGAGCACCTCGGCCAGCAGCGCAGTCCGTTCGTCGACACGCCGTTCCCGGAGTGGCAGCCGATGAGCGCCAACCTGCGGCTGGTGCAGGACTTGGTCCGCTCGCTCGACACGGGCGAGCCGCCCATCGGCGGCGTGCGCGCCGCCCGCGCCGGCACCGAGCTGATCTTCGCCGCGATCGAGTCCCACCTGCGGGGTGCCCGCGTGGACCTGCCGATGACCGGCAGCACGGTGCGGCTGGAACGCGACCGGGAGCCCCAGCAGCCACGCTACCAGCCGCCCCAATAGTCGTCGCCTCCGGCTCCGTTTGTTGGCCCATCCCCATCTTCCGCCAGGGGTCTGTCCGATTTGCCGCTGACGCGCCACATGCGACAGACTCCCGGCGACCACTGGCCGCCCGCGGCCGTCCATCCGGAGAGCAACATGCCCAGCGCTGACACTGATCCCTCCGGCCTCGGACCGCCTTCTGCCCCACGACGTGGAGTTCTATGAGCGGGAACTCGCCTCGTTCCTGCCGGACCGCGTCTTCGACGCACACCCCCACCTCTGGCGGCGTCAGGATACGGGCTGGGACCTGCCCGGCTGCCCCGATGACGTCGGGCTCGCGGAGTATCGGGATCTGATGGACGACCTGCATCCGGGGCGGCGCATGGGCGCGATGTTCATTCCGTCGGTGAATCCGAGCGGGGATGGATCGTTCACCGACCAGAACGAGTGGGTTGCCCAGGCGGTCGCCGACGACGCGTCGTTCCGGGGCATCTTCTTCATCCGGCCGACGGACGACCCGGAGTGGGTGCGCCAGGAGGTGCGGCGCCTCGGTCTGCACGGCCTGAAGTGCTACCACACGATGGCGAGTCCGTGAAGCCGACCTGGGAGGCGGAGATCCCGGACTACCTGCCGGAGCGGCTGTGTGCGGGTCGCGCATGAGGAGGGGTGGGTGATCACCCTGCACATGGTGCGCTCTCGGGCGGCGGCCGATCCCGCCAACATCCGCTGGATCCGCCACTACTGTGAGCGCTACCCGGACATGAAGCTGATCCTCGCCCACTCGGCGCGTGGCTTCCAGCCGGCGCACAACCTGGAAGGGCTGCCGCACCTCACGGGCCTCGACAACCTCTACTTCGACACCAGCGCCAACTGCGAGCCGATCGCACACCAGGCGATCATCCGCATCATCGGCCACGACAAGCTGATGTACGGAACCGACCTGCCGGTCAGCCACGGGCGAGGGCGCCACGCCGGCGCGGCCGACGCCTTCCTCTGGCTCTACGAGGACTCGCCGGTCTGGGACGAGAAGCACATCGGCATCCGGCCCGTGCTGATCGGCCTGGAGCACCTGCGCTCGATCAAGTGGGCGTGCTGGTCCGAGCGGCCTCGGCGACCGCGCCGTTGAGGACATCTTCTGGAACAACGCCGCGCGCCTGTTCGGCGTCGACTGAGGCAGGGCGCGTGAGATACCGCACGCTGGGACGGACCGGCATGTCCGTCAGCGAGATCAGCCTGGGCGGCGCCTACCTGAAGGGGCCCGATCCGGAGCTCTACCAGGAGAACGCGGCGGCGGTCGTGCGGCGCGCGGCCGATCTGGGCATCAACTACATCGACACGGCGCCGGGATACGGTCCCAGCGAGGAGCTGCTCGGCCCGGCCCTGGAGCATGCCGGCCGGCCATTCCGGGTGGCGACCAAGGTCGGTTTCGTGCCCGAGGACTTCGACTTCCGGCGCGACAGCGTGGTGGCCAGCCTGGAGGCGAGCCTGCGCAAGCTGCGCATCGACCGGCTGGCCGTGGCGCAGATCCACGAGGTCAACCTGGTCGGCTGGGAGCGCATCATGGAGCCGGGCGGGGCGCTCGACGGCCTGCGCGCGGCCCGTGAAGCCGGCCTCTGTGAGGCGATCGGCATCACCGGGCGGGCCATCCCGCTGCTGGCCAGGCTGGCGGAGACCGGCGAGTTCGACACCGTGCTGGTCTACCACGACTACCACCCGGCCTCGCAGAAGGCTCGGGACGCGGTCATTCCCGCTGCGGCGAAGCAGGACATGGGGATCGTCGTCGGCACGCCGCTGGGCGCGATGTTCGGTCACGAGGCGAAGCGCGCCCAGACGCTGGCGGCGCTGTCCGAGCGCGAGCGGGGTTCCGCCGAGCGCGTGATCGAGCGGCTGCGGCGGGAGCCGGGGACGCTCGCCCGGCACGCCTTTCGCTATATCATGGCCGACGAGGCGGTGAGCACGGTGTCGAGCGGGGCGGCGGACGTGGAGCAGCTCGAGGACGTGGCGGCAGCCTCGGCGATGGGGGCGATGCGGCCGATCTGGTCGCGGAGCTGGAGTGCCTGGGGCGGATGGATGAGTCAGGACGAAGTCACCCGCGACGAGATCTACCGGGGGCTCTGGACACCGGCCTGCACGACGGCGACGTGGTGCTCGTCCACTCGGCGATGCGGACGCTCGCCGCGTCCAGGGAGGCGGCGACACCGTGGTCGCGGCGCTGCTGGACGTGATCGGCGACGAGGGACGCTGGTGGTGCCCACCTTCACGTTCATTCACGAGGTGGAGGACGACCCGATCATCGACCCGCGGCGCGACCCGTCCGAGATGGGGGCCATCACGGAGGCTGCCCGCACCGACCCGCGGGCGCTGCGGAGCACGGCGTACCGGCACAGCTTCGCCGCCATCGGACGGCGTGCCGAGGTGCTCGCCGGGGTCGACCCGGCCCTGTCCGTGTTCGACCTGCGCTCCGCCTTCGGGGTCATGCTCGCCCTGAACACGCAGGTCCTGATGCTGGGCATGACCTACGGGAGCTGTACCAGCTTTCACTTCGCCGAGTGGCTGTGCGAGGTGCCGTACCGGCGCGTCATCCCGCTCGACGTCAAGGTCCGGCGCCCGGACTGCACCGTGGTGCCGCAGGCCATGACCGACTATCAGCCGCACAGTTATACCGGCACGCGCCGCCCCGACTTCAACCGCATGGGGCGCATGCTGGAGGAGCGGAAGCTGGTCGGCATCGCCGCGGTCGGCAACGCGATCGCCGGCGCTTCGCCATGCGCGACCTGGTCGACCTGGCGCAGGCCGAGGCGGAAAAGGACTACAACGTGTTCCGCACCCCCGATCGCGGCACGATCCACGGCACGCCGCTCGAATCCGGCACGACGGTGCTCAGCCCGGAGATCCCGGACGCGGCGGGCCGGCCGACCGCTACCAGTGGAGCGTGGTCGACGAGTCGCGGTTGAAGCTGCCGGCGGCTGACGCGCGGAGGTTCGCTCGGCCGGCCGCTCAGTCGTGGTCGTGGTGCTCGTGACGGTGGTGGACGTCGGGCACGTGCGGGTGCGCGTGTTCCAGTTCCTCATGCGTGTGGCGGTGCACGTGGCCCATCCAGGTCCGGAGCCCCGGATGTGTGTGCCCGTGGTGGCCGTCGTTGTGGCGGTGCCAGTGCTCGTGCTCGGCGGCACGGGTGGTGGTGTCGGTGCGCGTGGCCCTCGCGCAGCAGGACGGCCAGCCCGGCCAGGAGCACCGCGGCCGCCACGATCTGCAGCGCGGTCATCCGTTCGCCCAGCACGATCACGGCGATCAGCACCGAAGAACGGCGCGGCGGAGAACACAGTTGACCGCGCGTGGCGCCGATGTTCTGGGCGGCGGCGATGTACAGCACGATGCTGGCCCCGTAGGCAGCGCTGCCCAGCAGCAGCCGCGCCGGCTACCGTGAGCGGGGCCGCGGTCCACGGCGCGACGGCAAGGCCGATCACGAGGTTGGTGGTCCCCGCGCGATGCCTTTCCAGAAGGTGGTCTCCTGCGGGGTGAGGCCGTCGATCAGCGACGTGAAGTGGTTGTCGAACCCCCAGCAGACGCAGGCAGCGCCACCAGCACTCCGGGCAGGAAGCCGGCCGTCCCGCCATCCCAGGACAGAAGCACGGCTGATGCCACCACCAGAGCGGCGCCCAGCCACGCCCGGCCCGAGAGCTGATCGCGAAAGAACAGGACGCCCAGCACCGCCGTGGCGACCAGCTCCAGGTTGAGCCAGAGGGAGACGGACGCCGCCGCGGCCACCCGCAGGCCGAACAGCAGCAGCACGGGACCGGCGATTCCGCCGAGCAGCACGGCCCCAGGAGCCTCCGGCCGTTCGCCGCCTCGAGGCGCCTGACCCGCTGCACGAGCCGCCTGCGTACCGCGAACGGCGCCATGCCCACGGCGGCGCCCAGGTAGAGCAGGCCGGCGAGCTGGAAGGGGCTGACGTGATCGAGAAGCAGCTTGCTCAGCGGCGTCGACGCTCCGAACAGCAGCGCCGAGACCAGCGCGATCCCCACCCAGAGTGCCATCCGGCAACGTATAGCGTAGCATGATGCCGTCGACTGACGCGGTACGAGTCAGTCGTGGAGAGCTTGCCGTCATCGATTTGACATTATTGCGATTAAGGGTCAATAATATAGACCTTATGTCGACTGAACGTCCAGGCGACGGTCTGAAGTTTACTGATTTCCTGGCACGGCACGCGGTGTTCACCGTTGCCGAATTGGATCGCTACCTCGCCAACCGGGGATCCGGAAACCCGAATACCCGCAAGTCTCTGCTGAGCTACCACCGTAGGCAAGGACGGATCATCCCGGTGCGCCGGGGACTGTATGCGACCGTCCCCATGGGAACGGACTCGTCATCTGTTCCGTTGGATCCGTATCTGCTGGCGGCAAAGATGACCGGGGACGCCGTGCTGGCCTACCACACGGCGCTGGAGTTTCACGGCAGAGCCTATTCGGTTCACTGGAGGCTGGTGTACCTCTCGAGCGCCACATCTCTTCCGGTGACGTTCCGATCGTACGAATTCCGGCGGGCACCGGTGCCGGCATCGCTCAAGGCGAAGGGCGCGGAGATGTTTGGCGTCGCACGACACAGTCGATCCGGGGTAGAGCTGCGGGTGACCAACCACGAACGGACCCTGGTCGACGCGCTGGACCGGCCGGACGTGGCGGGAGGTTGGGAGGAGATTTGGCGATCTCTGGAGTCGGTGGAGTTCTTCGACGTGGATCAAGTCATCGAGTACACCCGCCTGCTGGAGAATGCGACCACGGCGGCAAAGGTGGGGTTCTTCCTGGAACAACACCGGGAAGCGCTGATGGTCGAAGAGAGCCATCTCGACTCGCTGCGCAAGCTGCGCCCGCGTCAGCCCCACTATCTGATGCGCAGCAGGCGCAAGGACTGCCACTGGGTCAGAGGCTGGAACCTGATGATCCCTGCCGAAATCCTGGACCGAACGTGGCGGACGTGCTGTGAGGTTCTCTACATCGGAAGTCCTGGCTACGGCCGGAGACAGGGGGTTCAACGCGATTGTCGTCGAGAAGGCCCTGCATCTGGTGCACCTCCTGAACGTTCTCTGCTCCCACCCATCGCTTCGGGGCAAGTGGGTATTGAAGGGCGGCACGGCCTTGAACCTGTTAGTGCTCCGTTATCCCAGGCTTTCCGTGGACATCGATTTGAACTACGTCGGCGCGCTGAGTCGCGACAGAATGCTCGCGGAGCGCCCCAAGATCGAGCGAGCCGCCGAAGCGGTCTTTTCTCGAGAAGGGTATGCCATTCGTCGTGTTCCGAGCGAACATGCAGGCGGGAAGTGGAGGTTGAACTATGCGAGCTATCTGTCGCAATCCGGAAACCTCGACGTGGACCTGAACTTCATGTACAGGCGACCGCTCTGGGAGCCACAAGTCGTGGACTCCCATCCGCTCGGGGACTATCGAGCCAGGAATGTCCCTGTGCTCGAGCTTCACGAACTCGTAGCCGGCAAGCTTGCGGCGCTCCTGTCTCGCAGACAGGCGAGAGATCTGTTCGACTGTCAACGGATTCTCGGTGCGTACGAGCTGGATCGTGACCGGCTCCGCATCGCTTTCGTGGTATTCGGAGGGATGAACCGCAAGGACTGGAGGACCGTATCGGTCGATGACGTGGACTACGATGGCCTGGAACTGGCGAGACACCTCGGTCCTACCCTTCGTTCACGTACACCACGAGATCAAGCCTCGCTGACCGCATTTGGCACGCAGCTCGTCGAGGAGCTTCGCGAGGCATTGTCGGCCGTGCTGCCCCTGACCGCTGCGGAGCGCGCGTTCCTCGATCTGCTGCTGGAGAAAGGTGAAATCGACGCGACGATTCTGACCTCGGATACAACCTTGCAGCAGCGCATCCATGCGCAGCCTCTGCTCGCATGGAAGGCGCTCAACGTGCGTCGTCACCAAGGACTGTCCTGACGGTCGCACCCGAGTGTGCGATGCTGTGCAACTCACTCTTCGAGTGAAGTTCGCTCCGCTCGCGCGATGGGCGGGGAATCGGACGTGCGCACGCAGAGGACCAAGCGATGACGGGGTGGGCGCAGAGGGCATTGGCGGGCATGACCCACAGCGCCACTTTCGGACCGGCCACCCTTGCACGACGACAGGAGCAAGCCTGAGCGCGCGTACGAAACGTCACCGCACCGATATAGGATAGGCCGCACGCGACATGCGCAAGTTCAACACCGAGGGCCCGGTCATCGCCGCCCGCCACTACTGCATCCCGCCGCTGGAGCGGCTGGATCTCGACGAGATCCTCGAACTGATCCGGGACATGCGGTACTTCGTGCTGCATGCCCCCCGCCAGACCGGCAAGACCTCTGCCCTCCTGGCGCTGTGCGACCTGCTCAACAGCGGTGCCGAGGGCGATTTCCGGTGCGTGTACGTCAACGTCGAGGCCGCCCAAGCGGTGCGCGAGGACGTGGGGCGCGCCATGCGTGTCATTCTGGGCAGGCTGGCCTCCCGCGCTCGCCTGCTGGGCGACGGGTTCCTGTACGAGAGGTGGACGGACATCCTGGCCGCCTTCGGGGAGGGAGCTCTGACGGAGGCGCTGACCTGCTGGTGCCAGGCCGATCCGACGCCCGTGGTGCTGCTGATCGACGAGATCGACTCCCTGATCGGCGACACGCTGATCTCGGTGCTGCGCCAGTTGCGGGACGGCTACGTGCAGCGTCCCGAGAGTTTCCCCCACAGCATCGTGCTGTGCGGCGTGCGCGATGTCCGCGACTACCGTATCCGGTCCAGCTCCGAGAACGCCACGGTCGCCGGTGGCAGCGCCTTCAACGTCCGCGCCGAGTCGATGCGGCTCGGCGACTTCACGGAGGGGGACGTGCGCGCGTTGCTCGCGCAGCACACGGCGGAAACCGGGCAGGCGTTCACGCCGGAGGCGCTGGCAACGGTATGGCGGCAGACGCGCGGCCAGCCGTGGCTGGTCAACGCCCTCTGCCGCAAGGCGTGCTTCGACTTCGAGACCGGCCGCGACCGCTCGCGCCCGGTTGCCGCCGACGACCTCCTGAGCGCCCAGGAGGAACTCATTCTCAACCGGGTGACGCATCTCGATCAGCTCGCCGACAAGCTCAAGGAAGAGCGTGTGCGGCGCGTGATCGAGCCACTGCTGAGCGGCACTGGCGAGCACGGGTTCCAGACCCTGGATCTCGAGTACGTCCGCGACCTGGGGTTGATCGCCCGCGCCGACCCGCCGCACATGGCAAATCCGATCTATGCCGAGGTCGTGCCGCGCGAGCTGACCTACGCGGCACAGGCAGGCCTGCTCCAGGACGCCGCCTGGTACGTGGACGCCGCCGGCGGCCTGAACGTCGACGCGCTGCTGGCCGACTTCCAGGCGTTCTTCCGCGAGCACTCCGAGCACTGGCAGGGGCGGTTCGCGTACGCCGAGGCCGGACCGCAGCTCCTGCTGCAGGCGTTCCTGCAACGGATCGTGAACGGCGGCGGCCGCATCGAGCGGGAGTACGGCCTGGGGCGGGGCCGCACCGATCTCCTGATCATCTGGCCGCACGGAGATCAGGCGGCGCCGCACGCCGCCGTCAGGTACGTGATCGAGTGCAAGGTGCTGCATGGCGGCCTGGAGCGCACCATCCGCGAGGGGCTTGCGCAGACCGCCGACTACATGGACCGTTGCCGAGCGCAGGCCGGCCACCTGGTGATCTTCGACCGCGGCGCGGGAACGGGCTGGGAGGACAAGATCTTCCGGCGCGAGGAGCAGGCCCGCGACGGCTGCCGGATCACCGTGTGGGGGATGTGACGCAGCCGGTAGAGAGCACCTGTACCGTCGTGCTGGTGAACAGCGAACCGTCAGCCTCGTTGACGTCCCGTACCTCGATGCGAACGGGTCCGGCGGCAGGGGCGCTCGCCAGGGTGATCGACTTCGCGAACGTGCCGTGATCCCCGAGATCGCCTTCCACCATGATCCATCCCCGCTCGATCACGACGCCTCCCTCGCTGTAGACGCGATAGGTCAGGTTGGTCTCGAACGGTACCGTGCCGATCCACCCGCGCACCTCGACGCTCGCCCCCACGGGAGTCCCGCTGAGCGGCGTCTCGATCACGATCTGCCGCTGCATCGGCCGGCGGGCCGCCTGCGCCGCTTCGAGTAGCACCTGCACCGAAGCTCGGGCGAGCACAGAACCGCCGGCCTGGTCCACATCGACGATCTCGATGCGCCCGGGTCCGGCGTCGCCCGCCAGGAAATTGACGGGCGCGGCGAACGTCCCGAGCGTGCCCGAGTCCGCGTCGACGGGGATCCTCCCCAAGCCGATCACACCGCCCCGAGCGTCATACACCAGGTAGGCCAGGCCGTCTGCGGACGGGTGCGTCGTACTTCCCCGAACCTCGACGGCGGTCGCGACCGTCTCCCCCGGCAGTGGAGAAGCGATCACAAGGGACCGAGTCGGTACCAGCCGGCGCCCGCGCAGCGTGAACGCGCGGCTGGTTGCGATCGACGGGCAGCACAACCCGTCGCCCGGACCGTGCGCGTCCATCGTCACGAAGATGCGGCCGCCGGAGATGGCGATGCTCTTCACGTTTACGCGATCACCCAGGAAGTGGCGTCCCGCCTGAACCGGCGTGCCTTCGCGGTCACGCATCGCGAGCAGGTGGATGAACGTGCCGCTCCCCGCCGGTGTTGACGAAGGCGACGACGGCCGCATCGGCGACATCGTCGCCGTCCAGGTCGCCAAACGCGACACGGGCGCCGATCAGGCCGGCTTCCACCCGCTCCGCCGCACCCGCGCCATACCGGATCGATCCCGCCCCTCGCGGAATCGAATCGGGGTCTCCTCGTCGCCGAGCAGTGGCAGTTGGTAGTCGCCGTCACGAAGCAGTTCAAGCGTCAGTCGCCGCAACTCACCGTCCGTTGGCGCCGTTTCTTCCTCTTGGGCGAGAGCCGGCGGCGAGCTCGCGAGCAGGCCAACCGCCAGAGTCGCGGCCACGAATCCTGTCTGCAGGTATGCGAGTCGGTCTTCACTTGCTCGGATTCGTCGCGCTACGGGCTGGCGATGAGCTCGAAGGCGAACAGGCTGGCCGATCTCATCCTGAAACGCAGGGTGACCGGCTGTCCGTCGCGGTGGCCCAGGTCTTCGCCGCTCTTCCAGGCGACGATGCGGTCGGTCTCATCTCCGGCCAGGGGAACGCAGTCGGCGAAGCTGCGGCCCGGCAATGCCTTGCTGTGGCCTCCCGACTTGCGGCTCTCTGCGGCCTCCACCCGGATCTCTCCTCCTCTGGGCCGTGCGGTAGTTGAGGCGGAGCCGGCGGCCGTCGAACAGCAGGGGCAGCGTCGTGAACCGGCCGGCCTCGTCGGCGATGAGCGCCGTGATCCTCTCCTTCGTCCAGAACGCGTAGGCCTTCTTCATCGCGCCCCAGGTGTGCCGGTTCCTGGGGTACTTGTGAGGGTAAGCGGGCTCCACCATAGGGCAGGCCGACCTTGCCGCCCGGCAACGGGACCAGGTCGGTGCTCGCCGTGACGAAGCCGGCGTCCCAGGCCCTCGGATCGTTCTCCGGACAGGATGGAACCGCCGGGAATCCGCGTCCAGCTCACGGTGTCGACGCTGCTGAAGACCCGGATGTCGGACGAGTCGTCGGCGTGATGATAGAGGGCGGGAAACAGGAAGTGGTGGTCGCTGGTGCCCGGATACACGGTCTTGCCGTTCGTGTACCAGTCGTCCGACGGGTGCAGGTCGGCACCGGGATGGATGATCGTTTCCGCCAGCGGCCAATGCCTGAAGTCCCTGGTCTCGGATCGGCCGATGCTTCTCCGTCCGTCGTACCATTGGGTCTTCAGAAACCAGACGTAGCTCTGCCGATTCGGGTCGTAGGAGAGGACGTTCTGGGCGTCGCTGTAGAGGATCATGAGCGGATGGCGCAGGACCCTCCAGTGGAAGCCGTCGGGAGACACGGCCCCGTACCTGGCGAGCCGGATGAGCGGCGTGCCGTCTGGTCCGTCGAAGGACAGCGCCGTCGGATCGAAGCCTTCCGCGTGGTTCTCCGCGAACTCGCGCAGGACCTCCTGGCGGTGCCGGGCGAACTCGGGCCGCGTGGAGCGTCCCTGGAACACCATCTTGAATCTCTCGCTCTCCGGGGCGACGGGATCCTCGAACACTCCCGGAAAGGGGCCCCATGCCTCGACATCCGGGCACTCGGACAGGTCGAACGTGCATGCCGTCCTGTTGCGCCAGGAGTAGCCGTCGTCCGACTCCGCGTGAAACACGCCTGCATCGAGCAGGCTCGAATAGGGTGCCCCGAGCGGAATCGGGCGATACCAGGTCCGATACGAGCCTTGTGAATGGCTCACCTGCCCGGGCGGTTCGTGATTCGGGACCGGGTCGCTGCGTTCCGCCGTGCAGACCGAGATGCGGACACCTTCGGGTACGTCGTAGGGAACCATCACGGCGTCGATCGGCTCGGCGGTGAGTTCATCGTGTTCGTCGGTGACCCTTACCCGTTCTCCGGTGTCCCGCGCGACCCAGGTAAACCCTCCCGACACCTCCGCGGACAGGATGTAGCGCCAGTCCGTGAACAGGTGAGGTCCCGGTGCGAGCGGCAGGCACCACGGTCGTTCCCTGAAGGCACGGCCCGTGTCGCGGGCCCTGTTGTAGAAGCGCCGCAGTATTTCGCGGCCCCGTGGTCCGCAGTCCAGGTCATGCATGGCTTGCCTCCGTGAGCCTCACGGTAGCGCAGGCGCCGGCAGATCCTCCAACCGGAAGCGGTAGCCGTTCACGTAGCAGTTGTGGCCCCGGTCGGGCTGCAGCCAGGCGAGCGCGTCGGAGCCCACCGGCATGCCGTTGCCGAAGTAGTCGACGGCGAAGCACTCGCCGTCCGCGAACGCCACCGCCACCGGCTTGCCCCAGTCGCCGGCATCGTGGCAGTGCTCCAGCTCCAGGAGCTCGCGCTCCTGGTAGGCGTCCGGCAGCCCGTCGCGGTCGTGGCGCCACCGGTAGCGGTAGTCCGCCAGCCAGCGGTTGCCGGTGATGTCCAGGTACACCGACCGCCACACGCTACGGCCGGCGTTGCCGGGCCGCACGTAGGCGGGCAGCCGCACGCGCATCGGGTAGTGCTCGGGGCGCGGCAACTCCCGGTACGCGAAGGCGCAGCCGAAGGCGTTGCACGGGACGTGGCTACCGGCGCCAGGTCGATCGCCGGGTAGTGCAGGACCTGCGTGCCGTCGACCGAGACGCGCAGCGTCCCTCGCGAAAGCTCCATGCGGTAGCGGTGCCACGAGCGGCCGTCGACCGGTACGCGGCTGTGGCCGGGACTGTGCTCCAGGTCGAGGTGGTCGGGGAAGACGCGCAGCCAGCCGGCTCCGCGCAGGCCGATGCTGCACGCCTGTCCGGCGTTGGCCAGGCAGCGGAGCTCCGCTTCGATGACCACGTGCGCAGCCTGATCGTCGGCCGGCATGAGGTAGAACTGCACGAACGAGCCCGGCCGTCGCCCGGTGTCCAGCACCAGCCCGTCGCCGGTGAGCGCGACCGCCGCGCCGTCTTCCCCGTAGCGGCAGGACGACACGCGGTATTCGGGCAGCGCGCCCAGGTCGCCTCGCCATACCACGCTGCCCGCGCGGCCGCCGACGTTGCGGTAGGCCAGCAGGTGCGTCCCGTCGCCCAGTCGAAGGCGGCCGGCCAGTGGCCGATGAACGGGGTTGGGCGGGGCCGGCTCCACGTACGTCCGGCATCCTCCGAGACGGCGGCGAACATCGGGAAGTTGGCGTAGTGGTTCTCGCGCATGAGGATGATCAGGCGGCCGTCGGCCAGCTCGGCCAGGCACGACTCGGCAAGCTGCAGCGGGCAGTCGTCCGGCACCACCGGATCGCCGTACGGCTCCCACGTCTGGCCGCGATCGGTCGAGCGCACCAGCCGGTTCAGGCCGCTGTAGACCGCCAGGTCGCCGGCGCGCCGCTCCAGGACGGCGCCGTCCTGGCGGAACTCCAGGTCCCGCGTCATGCGGATCGGCGCCGACCAGGTGATGCCGGCGTCATCGCTGACGTGGATCACCGGTGTGGTGGGTTTGCGCTCCGGCCAGTCCTCGGTGAAGTAGTGCATGAGCACGCGGCCGTCGCGCAGCGCGGTGAGGTAGAGGCCGCCGGTGGCCACGAACGGCAACTCCCGGTCGAAGTCGCCCTCCGCCACGGTGGCCGGTGCCGTCCACGTGTGGCCGTGGTCGTCGCTCACCATCGTCACCACCCGCTGCCAGCGGGACGCGCCGTGGCCGTATGCCTGCTTGATGCCGATCACCAGCCGGCCGGCCGGGGTCAGGCACATGCCGGGGAATCCCTGCCAGGTGCACGGATCGCGCGCCACGAACGCGGTCCCGGTCTCAGGAACGCTCTTCATGCTCTCTCCTCTCCCGAACATGGGAGGCGGACCGGACCCGTCGGGACCCGGCCCGCCGTCTGGTTCGCCGCGAACGAACTACAGCTTCGTCCCGGTCTGCTCCAGGAAGCGGTCGAGCGCGGTGTTGTAGATCTCCACCAGCCGATCGGCGCCGGCGTTGATGAGCTCCTGCTGGAACTGACCCCATTCGCTCATCGGCCGCTGCCCGTGGGTGAACTTGACCACGTTCTCGTCCACCAGCGTGGACAGCACGCCTTCGAGCTGGATTCTCTCGTCCAGCTCGTCCGCCGTGAACGGGAACTTCGGCTCCGGCGTGTCGTTCCAGGCGCCGAACTCCCGCAGTTTCTCGATCCAGATCGCGTCGATGAACTCCCCGGTGTAGGTTGGCAGCGTGTGGTCGCGATAGACGATCAGGTCCGACTTGCCCCACATGATGCGCGGCGAGGTGCGCCACAGCCGGCCGAAACCGTACTCCGTCGCCCGCGTGCCGTCCGGATCGGCCTGACGCACGTCCTCCGGCCATCCCACCAGGTTCATCAGCCAGATGCCGCCCCAGGGCGAGCTGTCGTCGGCGGCATGGGCGACGCCTTCCTCGCCGAAGCGCAGCAGGTTGGCCCCCTCGTCGGTGTAGGCCCAGTCGGAGGCGCGCACCGCCGCGTCCTTGTTCTCCGACGTGGCGCTGATCACGAACGCGCCGCTCGACCGCGACGGCGTGCGGATCCTGCCGCGGGTGCCGAAGATCACCGGCGGCATGACGTGGAAGTCGCCGGCGTCCTGGTACGCGGGGCGCTGCCCGTTGTTGTACCAGCCGATCCAGCTCCCGTGCATGCTGCCGATGAAGGCGCCGGCGCGCTCCTCCTCCAGCCAGATGCGCTTCTGATCCTCCTCGGGCATGGTCGCCCAGTTCGGGAACAGGATGCCCGAGGCGTGTAGTTGCCGGATGAAGTCGATCGCGACCAGAAAGCGGTCCATGGTCGGGCCGTACTCGTAGCGGTTGTCCTCGTTGAAGTAGATGCGGTTGTAGGTCCCGAACTGCAACGCGATCGGCGAGACGATCCAGCCGCGCGGGCCGATGCCGCGCCGGTTGGTGAGGATCGGTGCGGAGCCGCCGTTCATGGCCAGGTGGCTGGCCCGGAACAGCTCGAACAGGCCGCCCGGCGTGCGGGCCACGTCGTCGAGCGTCTCCACGTCGTAGCCGGCGTTGGCCAGCAGGTCGGTGCGAAGCAGGATGTTCGAGTTGGCCGCGCGCAGCCCCATGTTCACGAACGGCTGCGTGTAGACGCGTCCGTCATCCGAGTACTGCAGGATGCCCGGAATCTCGTCCACCAGGGCGCCGAGCCCCGGCATGGCGCCGGCCTCGATCTCCGCCAGGGTGTCGACGAACAGGGCGCCCTTGAACTGGTCGACCGCGTTGGTCAGGGTCTGATCCAGCACGCTGGCGATCTCCGGCATGTCGCCCGAGGCAAGAAAGGTGGCCATCTTGGCGTCGTAGTCGCTGCGCGGGATGTTGATCGGCACGAAGTTGGTACCGGTCAGCTCGCCCCAGAGCTCGGCCAACCGGGTCTCGGCGACCCCGTCGTAGGCGAAGTCGTTGACGAACTCGACCAGCGGCAGCTCCCCGGCCGTCGTGTCGGTCTGGCCTGCCGCCCCGGCGCCGAGCGCGCCACCGCACAGCAGGGCGGCGGCGACCGCGATACGTAGCGTTGTCGTTCTCATCGGATTCCTCCTTGAGATGGTGAGTGCGAAGAGATGTCCGTGTGTCCGGTCGCTACCTCCTTTCGGCTCAGCCGCGGAGCGAGCCCACGAGTATGCCGCGCACGAAGTAGCGCTGCGCGAACGGGTAGATCAGCAGTATCGGGATGACCGTGATCATGGTCATGGCCATTTTGATCGACTTCAGGAAGCCGAAGGTGAACAGATCGTAATCGGTGACCTCGCGCGCCGCTTCCGTGTAGTAGTTCTCGTCGGTGAAGTTCTGCAGGTCGCCGCCGAAGTCGGAGAGCACGACGAAGCGGCGCAGGATGAGGGTCAGCGGCTGCTTCTGCAGGTCGTTGAGATAGATCAGCGGGCGGAAGAACTCGTTCCACATCGACACCGCCGCGAACAGGCCGATGGTGGCGATGATCGGCTTGATCAGCGGCAGGACGATGCGGGAGTAGACGACCAGCTCGTGGCCGCCGTCCAGGTGCACGGATTCCTTGAGCTCGTCGGGGACGTTCTCCTTGATGTAGACCCGAAACAGGAAGATGTAGAACGGCACCACCGCGGTCGGCAGCACGATCGCCCAGATCGAGTCCAGCAGCCCGAGCTGCCGGACCCACAGGAACGTCGGGATCATGCCGCCCTCGAAGAACATCATGACGAGCAGGAGCACGGTCACCAGCCCGTGCAGGCGGAAGCGGCGGTCGGCCAGCACGTAGCCCGCCACCGAGGACAGCACGATGACCAGCATCGAGTAGGTGGCCGTGTACAGGATGGAGTTCCAGTAGGCGCGCAGGATGATGGTGTTGCGCAGCACGTTCTGGTACGAGCGGATGTGAAAGCCGATGGGAAAGGCGCGGACGTTGCCGTAGGAGATCTGGATGTAGTCGCTGGTGGACAGCGCGAACATGTACAGGAACGGGTAGAGGGCGGCGGCGGCGATGAGCGCGCAGAGCACGTAGTTGCAGCCGTCGAACAGGCGCGAGGAGAGCGGCTGCCGGACTCCCTTCACTGCCGGGCCTCCCTTACCAGAGTCCCTCGCCGCGCAGCCGCTGCACGATCTTGTGGGTGGCAAGGACTATCGCGAACGCCATCACGCTGTTGAGCAGGCCGATCGCGGTGGCGTAGCTGAACTGCAGCCCTTCGATCCCCCGCCGGTAGACGTAGGTGGCGATGATGTCGCCGGTCTCGTAGGTGCCGGGATTCTGCAGCAGGAACGCCTTTTCGAAGCCGATCTGCACCAGGTTGCGGGTGTTGAGGATGAAGAGGATGGTGATGGTCGGGATCAGGGCCGGAACGGTGACGTGCAGCGCCTGCTGCCAGCGCCCGGCGCCGTCGACGCGCGCCGCCTCGTAGAGCTCGGCGTTGACGCCGGCAAGCGCCGCCAGGTAGATGATCGTCCCCCAGCCGAGTTCCTGCCAGATGCTCGACACGACGTAGAGCGGACGGAACCAGCGCGGGTCGATGAACACGTCGCGCCGCTCGCCGGTGAACAGCTCGATGATGTCGGTGGCGATGCCGCGCTCCCACTCGAAGAGCTGGAAGATGATGCCGACGATCACCACCGTCGACACGAAGTGCGGCAGGTAGGTCAGCGTCTGGATCGATCGCTTGAAGGCGGAGTTGCCGATCTCGTTGAGCAGCAGGGCGAAGACGATCGGCGCCGGAAAGGTGAAGACGATGCTCCAGAAGCCCAGCAGCACCGTGTTCCTGATGATACGGAACGCGAACGGATCGCCCAGGAACTGGGCGAAGTACTTGAAACCGACCCAGTCGGCGCTCCAGAAGCCGCTGACCAGGTTGAAGCGCCGGAAGGCGAAGCTGATGCCCCAGATCGGGATGAAGTGGAACAGGATCGCCCATGCCATGACGACCCCGATCATCAGGTAAAGCAGGGGCGTCGCCCTGATCGAGCGGATCAACTCCGCCCGGCGCCCGGGCCGCCGCACGGTTCCGACCGCCGGTCGCCGATCCTGTATCAGCGTTCCATGGTCAGCCATAGGCGGGTACCGCAGCAACCGACGGTACCCGTTTGCGCCAGCGGGAGCAAACGGCGCCCCGCATCACCACTCGACGCTTGAGGCACGCGGAAGGCGCGAGGCGTGGCGGCCAGCGTGGTGCGGGGAACGCGCGTCTCCCGTCGATTCGCGGCGCCGGTACAGCGGTCCGACGCGCCCCGGCGGGTCCATGGCCATCACCGTGTCGCCGCGCCATGAGACGAGGTACTCATCTCCGATCACGTCGACGCGCTCGTCCCGATCGAGCAGCGGGAAGCGGATCGTGACCGCCTGACCCGGCGCGAGCCCGTCGGCGTGCACGTAGCCGTCGCTCCAGCGCCAGCGGCCGGGCGCCGCCACCGCAACCTCGTCTTGGGAAACGTCGTCGGGGGTGCGTACGGAGAGCGTTCCGCCTTGGCGCATGACGACTTCGACGGCGCCGTCGCGCGGAAGATGGCTGCGCACGTCGGCCCACGGGGTCGAGCGGTCGAACAGCATGTTGACGCGGACGCCGGTTCGCGTCGCACGCACCGCGTGATGCCACAGGAGGTACAGGCCGTGCACGCCGTGCGCGTTGCAGCAGCCCATCCACCAGTGGCCGCGCCGCGTGTCGACGACGCCGTTGGGTCCACTGCCGCCGGAGAACGCCCCGGGCAGCACGTCGCGCACTCCGCCGCGCTTGAGCTGCGGCGGCGGACATGCCGCGATGAAACCGGCGGCCTCGGCCGGGGCGAGCTTGGGCACCTGCCGCTCCCAGGCGGCGTCGACGAACTGGGACTCGACCAGGTGGTTGCGCCCGAAGCGCTCGGCGTCGCCCCAGCACTCGTGCCGTCCGGAGCGGGCGAGCTGGATGGCGATGTCGATCATGTCCGTGATGCCGCAGGTCTCGCAGGCGTGCTTGCCGACGAACTCCGGGAACCAGCCGAACCTGGTGCCGATCGTGCGGGCGAAGCGGTAGACGCCCTGAGCCCACTGCACCAGGTCGGGCTGTCCGGAGAAGAGGCCCCACTGCAGCACGCCGGCGGCGGTGGCCACCCGGCTGTGGAAGTGCCCGCGAAAGCTCCCATCCGGGCCGAAGTCGGCCGCGCGCTCGACCACGTAGCGAGCGATCCCGTCACAGAGCGCCGCCGCTTCGTCGTTGCCGGCGCCCGTCGCCAGGTACTGCACGATCGGGCGCAGGATCGGGGCGGCCGCGCACATGGCGCCGGTGCCGATGGGCTCGGCGTCGCCGTCCCATCCGGCGCGCCGGTAGAACAGCTCGTCGGCATCCGTCGGGCGGTCGCGCGCCGCCACCGGGTAGTAGCGGTAGCCGTCGCGCCGCACCGCGATGCTCGCAAGGCCGTGGATGAGCGCCTCGATCCGCCGGCGCAGGCCGGCGCGCTCGGCGGCGCCGGTGCTTTGCTGGTAGCAGGTCACGAACGCCATCAGGCAGGCGCGCTGGCCCCAGAACTCGGCTACCGGAGGACGTGGCCGCCGGGTGGGGCGAGGAGGGAAGTCGGGCGCGGGTATCCAGCACAGGCCCTGCTCGCCCTGGTACGAGGCGACCAGCTCCTTGAGGTGGACGTCGATCTCCCTCCCCAGGTCGGACCCGGTCATTTCGCGCGCCAGAACCAGCGCGTCGACGGCGCGGCCCGCGCCGTCGCAGTGGTCCCAGTAGGTGTGATGACTCAGCACCGGCGGATCGAGCTGCAGCCGGCAGTCGAAGTACGGGGTGAACCGCAGCGCGGGGTCGACGTTGCGCGTCAGCGCGTTGAGGGCGAGCTCGGCGCGTTCCGCCAGATCGAGTGACGCCGGACCGGCTCCTCGCGCGCGTGGCATGCTGCGGGCAACCGTACGTCTCGATTCGGTCCCGGTCCAGTGCCGCAGGCGATGATCGCCGGCGAATACGGGCACGTGCGGGGACGGGGTAAGATGAGCGGGTGATCCGGCGCAGACTGCCGATCGGCATGCAGACCTTCCGTAAGCTGCGCGAACAGGACTGCTACTACGTGGACAAGACCGCCTACATAGAGCGGTTGCTCCGCGAGGGCACGCACTACTTTCTGTCGCGCCCGCGGCGGTTCGGCAAGAGCCTGTTCCTGGACACGCTGAAGGAGTTGTTCGAGGGCAACGAGGCGCTGTTCGAAGGGCTTCACATCCACGATAGCCACAATTGGTCGGAGCGGCATCCGGTGGTGCGGCTGAGCTTCGGCAGCGGCAGCTTCACCGAAACCGCGACTCTGCACGAGGACATCGCGTTCCAGTTGGAGGATCTGGAGGAGGCGGCGGGTATTGCGCCGCGCGACGCCGGCGCGGCGCCGCGCCTGCGCCGTCTGCTGCGAACGCTGCATCGGCAGACGGGGCAGCGGGTGGCGGTACTGGTGGACGAGTACGACAAGCCGATCCTGGATGCGCTGGTAGAGACGCCGGAGGTGGCGCGCGCCAACCGGGACTTTCTGCGCGGGCTGTACGGAGTGATCAAGGACTCCGACGCGCACGTACGGTTCACGTTCCTGACGGGCATCAGCAAGTTCTCGAAGGTGAACCTGTTCTCGCAGTTGAACAACCTCACCGATCTCACGCTGGACCGGCGCTACTCGGCGATCTGCGGCTACACGGAGAGCGACCTGGACACGGTGTTCGCGCCGGAGCTGGACGGGCTGGACCGGGAGCGGATCCGCGAGTGGTACAACGGCTACCGGTGGCGCGGTGAGGAGAAGGTGTACAACCCGTACGACGTGCTGCTGCTGTTCGACAGCCGCGAGTTCGCCGCGCACTGGTTCGAGACCGGGACGCCGGCGTTCCTGGTGGACACGCTGTTCGAGCGGCGGGTGGCGTCGGTGGCGCTGGACCGGATGGTGGGAACGACGGAGTTGCTGTCGACGTTCGACGTGGGCCAGATCGGCACGGAGGCGCTGCTGTTCCAGACCGGGTATCTGACGATCACGGGGGAAGAGGAGCTGGGCGGCAAGGCGCTGTATCGCCTGGGCTATCCGAACCGGG
Source organism: Spirochaetia bacterium (assembly GCA_964291595.2). GTDB lineage: Bacteria > Spirochaetota > Spirochaetia > SZUA-6 > Bin103 > CATQHW01. The sequence continues at coordinate 2,092,992 of OZ219914.1, forward strand.
AGGTCCGCCAGAGTCTGAACGAGCATCTGCTGCGCCATCTGGTGCGGGACGCCGAGCGGCAGACGGCGAACAGCATGAGGTTGCAACGGCTGCTTGCCGCGCACGACTGTACGGGGCTGCAGGAGCTGTTCCACGCGTTCTTCGCGAGCATCCCGTACGAATGGCATGCCGACCGGGTCGGGACCAACAACGACATCGCGCAGTACGAGGGGTACTACGCCAGCGTGTTCTATTCGTATTTCGCGGCGCTGGGCTACGAGATCGCGGTGGAGGAGTCGAGCAGTCATGGGCGGCTGGACATGGCGGTGAGGGCCGGCGGTCACGTGTATCTGTTCGAGTTCAAGGTGGCCGAGCTGGCGCCTGAGGGGTCTGCGCTGGCGCAGTTGCGTGAGCGGGGCTACGCGGACAAGTACCGGGGGCGGGGCGAGCCCATCCACCTGATCGGCGTGGAGTTCAGCCGCCAGACGCGCAACGTGACGGCGTTCGAGGTGGCGGCCGGCTGAGGCGATCGCCGGCCGCGACCAAGCAAGGAGTTCGCCCGTGGCAAAGCACCTGTTCATCGACGACCGCTTCGTCGCAGAGACGTCCGGGCTCACCCGGCGTTTTCATCAGGCGCGGAAGTGCGACCGGAATCCGGTCATCCGCGCCGACCGGCCGTGGGAGAAGGACGCCGCGTTCATCGACTCGGCGATGGTCGTCCATGACGAGGCGGCCCGCCGCTTCCGCGCCTGGTACCAGGGCGGCGCCTGCTACGGCCCGGACGACGGCTCCAACATGTGCTACGCGACCTCCACGGACGGCATCGACTGGCACAAGCCGTCGCTCGGCGTCGTCGAGTTCGAGGGGAGCACCGACAACAACATCGTGCTGGCGGCGACCTGCATGATGCACGACCCGGCGCCGATCATCGATCCGGCCGACCCCGATCCCGGGCGCCGCTACAAGGCCGTGTGGTGGGGCGGGCGGCGCGACGCCGCGCAGGAGGGCGGCTGGCTGCTCGGCCACTGCGTCGGCTTCTCCGCGGACGGCATCCACTGGCGGGAGCATCCCGACAACCCGGTCTGGGTGGGCGACGCCGAGGTCGCGGTCCCGTTCGGCCTGGAGCGAACCGGCGGGCGGCTGGTGATGTACTCCAGCGCCGACGGCTACGGCATGAGGGTCACGGCGCGCAGCGAGAGCGACGACTTCGTGCGCTGGGACCTGCCGCCTGCACCGGTGTTCGTGCCGGACGACGACGATCCGCCGGGGACGGAGGCGGCCGGCCTGGCGGCCACCGACTACGGGGGAACCCGCATCGGCATGCTCTGGGTGGCTCGCAACCTGCCCGAGCCCGGCCGGGAGGAGTGGCGGCGGATCGTGGAACGCAACAGGCGGCAGGGCTTCTTCGGGCCGCCGATCGAGATGAACAACGTCCGCTGCCGGGAGATGCACACCGAGCTGGTTGCCAGCCGCGACGGCGTGCGCTGGGACCGCATCCACCGCGAGCCGCTGATCCCGCTGGGGCCGGAGGGGAGCTGGGACGAGACCCTGCTGCTGGCCGCCCGCCCCCTCGTGCACGGCGACGGGATCTCCCTCTACTACACCGGCTGCGGGCGCGCCACGCCGACGCCGGGTGCGACCCGGCCGGAGCGCATCCAGCCGTGGAACATCGAGACCGGCCTGGCGACGCTGCGGCTCGACGGCTTCGCCTCGCTGTCTGCCGAAGGCGCCGGAGTCCTGGTCACCGAGCCGTTCACCGCCGAAGGAACGGCGATCGCCGTCAACGCCGATGTCCGCGGCTCGCTACGGGTCGAGGTGCTCGACGACGAAGGCCGGCCTGTGCCGGGTCTGGCCCGCGAGCAGGCGAAGCCGATCGCCGGCGACCACCTGCGGGCGCGGACCGCGTGGTCATCCGGATCGGACCTGGACTCCGTGCGAGGTCGCACCATTCGTCTGAAGGTGTACGCCGAGCACGGCGACCTGTACTCGCTGTCCATCGCCGAGGACGAGAATCAGGGGTAGGATACGTGGCGTGTCCGTCCGTGAGTGGAGCGATGGATTGATGACCCGGCGAGCGCGCGAGATCGAACCATGAGCCGGACCATCGACATCGGCACGCGCCTGGAACCGATCGTCGACCGCTACCTGATCGATCGACTGGACGGCACCCGCCTGGCGCTGCAGCAGCCGCGTGACGAAGGGCCGGTCCTCCGGCGCGACAGGCCGTGGGAGGGGATGATCGGTTACTTCACCGTGCTCAAGGACGGCGACACGTACCGCGCCTACTACCGCGGCAAGAGCGGCGACGGCCCCGACGGCGGGGAGGACGAGAGCACCTGCTACGCCGAGTCGACAGACGGCAGCCACTGGACCAAGCCCGACCTCGGCCTGGTGGAGATCGACGGCTCGCGCGACAACAACGTCATCCTGGGTCCGGAATCGCCCGCGGTACGCCACAACTTCGGCCCATTCCTCGATACCGGCCCAGCAGCCGGAAGCTTCCGGCTCAAGGCGCTGGCCGGCCTGTTCGATCACGACAAGCTCGACGCCACCACCGGCGGCATGCTGCTGTTCGGCTCCGAGGACGGCACACGCTGGCAACAGCTCCACGACGAGCCGGTGATCGATCAGTCGCACCGCGGCCCGACGATCAGCGACACCACCTCGGTGCCGACGTTCTGGTCGGTGGTGGAAGGCTGCTACGTCGCCTACCTGCGCGACTGGCTCGGTCCGCCCAAGCGTCCCGGCCACGCCGGCTCCATCCGGTGGATCGCCCGATCCACCTCGCCGGACCTCCTCGCCTGGACCCCGCTGGAGAAGATCCGCGCGGAACCGGTAGAGCAGCTCTACACCAGCAACGTGCAGCCGTACTTCAGGGCGCCGCACCTGTCGATCGCCTTCCCGGCGCGCTTCCAGTTCGGGCGGCAGGTGGTGACGGCCGAGGAGTGCCGGCGGCTCGGCCTGACCCCGGACTACGTCGAGGATTGCTCGGACGCGGTGTTCATGACCTCGCGCGGCGGCCTGGATTTCGACCGCACCTTTCCGGAGAGCTTCATCCGCCCCGGCATCGGTCCCAACAACTGGATCACGCGTACCAACTATCCGGCCACCGGGCTGGTGCCGACCGGCCCGTACGAGATGTCGCTGTACCTGATGCAGGACAACGCCCAGGCGACCGCGCACCTGCGCCGTTATTCCCTGCGCCTGGACGGCTTCGCCTCCGTGCACGCCCCCTACGCGGGCGGGGAGATGGTCACCAGGCCGCTGACCTTCGCGGGGACGCGGCTGCTGCTCAACTTTTCCACCTCGTCCGCCGGCAGCATCCGCGTCGAGTTGCAGGACGCCCAGGGCCGGCCTCTTCCAGGCTATACTCTGGGCGAGTCGCGCGAGCTGATCGGCAATCACATCGATCGAGAGGTAAGCTGGGCTTCCGGAGCCGACGTGGCCGCCCTGGCCGGCCGGGCGGTGCGGTTGCGCCTTCTCATGAAGGACGCCGACCTGTTCGCGCTGCGCTTCCGGTAGGCCGGTACAACCGGCGCGAACCTAAGGAGAAATCGACATGCACAACCTGTCAGGCGATCTGATGATCTGCAGTTGGGGCGACACGCTGAACGCCGAGCGCCCGGAGCACGTGCTCGACTCGCCCGAGCGCATCCGCGACGCGCTGGTGAGCTGGAAGGAGACCTACGGCATCCTCGGGGTGCTGTGGCGCCAGGAGCGCTGGCTCGCCAAGCTCGCCCGCATCACGGACCGCGCCCGCCGGAATGAGCCCCAGGTCTACGACGTGGTGCAGCAGGTGGACGATGCCGCGGCGGCCACCGAGGCGGCCCGCGACGCCGGCGTCAAGATCTACTGCTACGTCGACCTGTATGACGAGGGGCAGCCGCCGCACTCCGACGCGTACACCCACGGCGCGTTCCAGTGGGAGTCTGAGTTCTTTGCCAACCATCCGGAGTACTACGCGTGCGACCGCACCTGGGACAAGCGCCACTGGGGAGTGCCGGAGTACACCTACCCGGAGGTGCGCGAGTACAAGTGCCGGGAGGAGCTGGCCTGGCTGGTCGACAGCTACCGCTGGGACGGCGTCTACATCTCGACGCGCGGCCACCGCATGAACGCCGATCACGGCGACCAGTACGGCTTCAACCTGCCGGTGGCGGAGGCGTTCCGGGAGCGCTACGGCGTGGACATCCTGACCGAGAACTTCGACCTGGACGCGTGGCGGCGCCTGCGCGGCGAGTCCATCACCCAGTACCTGCGCGACGTCCGGGCGCTCTGCGACGAGCACGGCCTGACGCTGGGCATCGGCGTGCCGCCCGGCGACCACTTCGGCCGGCCGGTCGGCAACATCCACCTGGACTGGCGCACCTGGATCTCGGAGAAGATCATCGACGGCATCAACATCGGCCACGCCAACGTGGTCGGCCGCCACCTGCGCACCGGCTACGGCTACGTGCAGAGCTACTTCGACGGCGAATTCGGCCTGCAGCCGCTGCCGGAGATGCTGGGCGAGCAGTACGGCCCGCTCTGCACCAAGCATGGCGTCGGGCTCTGGGCGAGCCTGATGATCCGCGAGCGGCTGGCCAAGATGTACGGCAGGAAGTACACGAACGAGCTGCTGCGCGCGATCCCTGGCGTCAACGGCCTGTCGTGGAGTTGGGCCAGCAAGGGCGACCGCATGCTGACGGTGGACCTCGACGAAGGGCCGATGCCGTCGCCGCTGGCGGCTGAGGGGGTCTGAACGCCCCGGGCTCCCGCCGTCACGGTTGCCGGGCGCCCGTATTTACGGGTAGCCCTCTAGTTGCGATGAGACGACGGTGGAATTGCCGGACCATCTGCTCCGTGACGCCAAGGCAACCGCGGCAGCGCGCGGCCAGACGTTGCGCGCGTTCGTCGGTGACGCGATCGCCGATCTGCTGCGGGACGGCGGCGACGAGAAGCCCTGGATGAGGCATCTCGGAGCGTGCCTTGACCATGCGGACGAGCTGGACGGCATCGAGCGCGTTATCAAGGAAGAGTTCGAGACGGTAGATCCGTCTCAGTGGCGTTGATCCTCGACACCAACGCTCTGTCGGCATTCCTGAAGAACGAATCGGGGATCGGCGCGGTGGTCGCGCTTCAGACGCTCACGAACTGAAAGGCGTACAGCTTCGCCGAGCGCATGCGCACGTGCAGCCGGACCGGCCGGCCGCGGAGCGCGCCGAGGTCATCGCTGCCATTCCAGCGCACGCGGGCGGCGACGTCGTTGCACGTCAGCCGGTCGCAGTCGGCGGCGCCGAAGCCGTCGATTGGGCGGCCTTCGCGGTCGCGCAGCTCGACCCGCGCCTCGCCCATGGCGGCGACGTCGATGTTGAGCTCCAGCCGGTCGCCGTCGAAGGTGAGCGGCGGCGTCAGCAGCGTTCCGCCGGTGTAGGCGGCGTCGGCCGACACGAAGCCGTCCAGCCGCTGCACGGCCACGCAGCAACGGCCGCGGGCCCAGTTGGCGCGGTCGCGCCGCTCGTCGTCGCTCAGGCGGCGGTACTGGCCGTGCGTCCACGGTTCACCGCCGTAGTGCTGATGGAGCTCGGCGCCGCGGCGGATCAGGTACGGGCTGCCGTGGATCCCGCCCCGGTCGAACTCGCCCCGGATGCCGCGGCCGATGTAGGAGCGGCGGTCGTAGCGCATCCAGTGGATGCCGTCGCGGCTGGCGCAGAACTGGGAGTCGTTGACGCCGTCGTTCCTGACCAGGGGGCTCTCGGCCTCCGTGAAGTGGTGGTAGGTGAGCGGGAACATGAAGTAGGCGTCGGCCGCGTAGGGATAGGGATACACGCCGGCGTGGTAGATGTCTGAGCCGGGCGGGTCGTCCTGGTCCGCGCACAGCACGGTGCGGATCTGGTCGTCCGGCCACGGCGCGGTGAGGTCGTCGGTCTCCAGGCGGCCGATCGCCCGGATCGGCCTCGCCAGCGTCGGCTGCACCACCGGCGGATCGCTGTCGATCGGGTCGGCGAACGGGTAGGGGAGCCCGTTCTCCTCCTCGATCTGGACGCGCAGGTAGACGACGTAGCGGCCGATGCGCTCGTCCCACCACGCCTGCTTGGCGGTGTCCCAGCCGGGCGGCAGGTCGCTCACCGGCCGGTCGGGCAGGTCCCAGCGGATGCCGTCGGGTGAGGTGCCGACCTTGGTCTTCTCCGGGAAGCCGCGGATCATCTTGAAGCGTTCCTCCGGTTTTCCGCGCGGGTCGCGGAAGGTGTAGGTGAGCTTCTCGCCGTCGATCAGGATGTTGTTGTCGCGGGAGCCTCCGTACTCGACCAGCCCCAGCTCGGGCTTGTCCCAGGCCAGCCCGTCGGTCGACTCCGCGTAGCAGAGCCGCCAGCGTCCGCCGGCCCACTGGTCGCCGTCGCAGGCGGCGTACCACTTCTTGTAGCGCCGCGTCTCGGGATCCCAGTCGATGCTGTACCAGCCGGTGGTGAACGCCTCCCACGGCTTGTCGCGGGGAAAGAGGTCCACGGACTCCTTGCGCGGCGGGTTCACGCGCAGCGTCACCTGCTCCGCGGACTCGATGAAACGGTGGTCGATGAAGAGCTGCTTGTCGCCGCCGACGTGGATCGGTCCGCTGTCCATGGGCTTCCTCCCGCGCGCTGCTGGCCGGTCGTGGAAGTCGTATCATGGGCGCGTCATGAGAGCGATTCAAATCACGGAGCCGGGCAGCTTCCGCATCGTCGACACGCCGGAGCCTCAGGCCGGGCCGTGCGAGGTGCTGATCGCGGTGCAGGCCTGCGTGACCTGCCCGCACTGGGACACGACGCTGTTCCGCGGCGTCGACATCTTCGAGCGGCCGGGCCACCCCAGGTACCCGATCCCGGTGGGCTACCCCGGCCACGAGGTGTCGGGCCGGGTCGAGGCGGTCGGCGAGGGCGTCACGTCGCTGCAGGTCGGGGACCGCGTCGCCACCCTGAAGGCGGGCGGCGAGAGCAACCCGGGGTTCTACAGCGAGCTCATCGCCCGGCCGGCCGACATGGTCGTGCGCATCCCGGACAACACCTCGTACGAGGCGGCGGCGTCGATGGAGATGGCCTTCCACATGTCGCCCTACGTGCACGCGCTCGGCGACGTGGCCGGCAAGCGGGTGGGCATCGTCGGCCTGGGGCCGGCCGGCATCATCGCGCTGCAGATGGTGCGGGCCCAGGCGGCCGGCGCGGTCGTGGCGATCGACCTCGTGCCGAAGCGGCTGGAGCTTGCCGGCACGCTGGGCGCGGACCAGGTGGTGCGCATCGAGCCGGGCACGCCGTCGGCGGAGCTGGAGCGGGAGCCGCTCGAAGCCAGCATCGACTGCACCGGCGCGGCCGCGGGCATGCAGGTGGCGCTGGACCACACCGTCGGCGGGCCGGTGTCGCCGTTCGGGGTGATCCACGGCGAGGCGATCTACACGACCCGCCACTGGCGCAACCGCACGGGCATCGCCTCGCGCGTTGCGCCGGCGGCGCCTGACGCTTCCTACGTGACCGGGCTGTGGGCCGCGGAGAAGCTCAACACCGAGGTGCTGATCGGCGCGCGCCTGCCCTTCGAGCGCTACGACGAGGGTGTGCAACTCCTGCTTGCCAAGCAGGCGCTCAAGGTGTGCTACCTGCCGCACGGCGCCTGAGCCGGACGCCGCTCGTACCAGCAAGCACCCGCTGGCTGCGAACGATGCTCGTCGTGCAGCGGCGTGGGCGGACTCAGTGGACACCGAGCGCGTACAGATCGCGCCGGGTGTGGGGATAGTCCTGCAGGATGACCAGGTCCAGCAGCCGGTCGCGCAGCTCGTTGCGGACCGCTGCGCAGGTCGGATCGGCGGCCAGGTTGCGTTGCTCGTCGGGATCTTCGGCGAGATGGAAGAGCTGTTCGCCAGCCTCGTCGGGGTAGCGCGTGTAGCGCCAGTCGGCGGTCCGCACGGTGCGGGCCCAGTTGCGCGGGGTCGCGGTGGAGATGTTGTTGTAACTCTCGATGTAGGCGGCGTCGCGCCAGGCGGCGGGCTGCTCGCCGCGGCACAGCGGCAGCAGTGAGCGCCCGGACAGGCTGGCGGGCGCCTCGCGCAGATAGGGGCCCATGGTGCGCGGCGGCGGTGGCTCGACGCCTGCGATCTCCAGGATGGTGGGAAACAGGTCCTCGTGCTGCACGAAACGGTCCACGGTCGTGCCGCGCCGCAGGCCGGGACCGGCGATGGTCAGCGGCACCCGCACCGATGCGTCGTAGTGGCGCTCGCCCTTGCCGGTGAAGCCGTGGTCGAGCAGCAGCTCGCCGTGGTCGGCCATGAAGATGAAGTACGTGTCATCCAGCCGCCCGCGACGCTCCAGCGCTCGCAGCACGATGCCGAGCTGGTCGTCCAGGTGCGCGAGGTCGGCGAAGTAGTAGTGGCGGGTGCGGCGCCAGTCGTTGGGGATGGCACTGCGGGCTCCGTCGCTGGCGGCGAAGCAGGCCGGGCCGGACGGATCCTCCCGCCACCCCACGGGAGCCGGCGCCGGTATCCGGGCGGGATCCACCCGATCCATCGTGCTCGCCGGCGGACAGCACGGGCTGTGCGGCTGCACGTAGCTCACCTGCAGCAGGACCGGCGTGTCGACCGGCGTATCGCGCAGGAACTCCACGCCGTGGGCGGTGATCCACTCGGTCTGTGACACCTCCGGCGGAAACGGCAGCGTGTAGGCTCCGGAGTGGTTGTGCGGGTACTCCGGGGTAGCCCACTGAAACCCGGCGCGGATCGACTCGATGCGCGCCTTGAGGTTCTCGCGTCGCGGACCGTAGGCGGCAAACTCGGGGATGGCGGTGGGCCAGATGGTGGCCAGCACCGCCTCGTAGTGCTGAGGATGGTGCTCCGCCACCCAGTCGAGCCACTCACCGCCACGGGCGTCCTCGGTGACGTGGGCGACGTCGAAACCGTAGCGGGTGTAGTCGGGGTGGAGGCCGGCGAAGTGGGGCCGGAAGTGCACCTTGCCGGCCACGCCGGTACGGTAGCCGGCTCCCTGCAGCAGGCGCATGAAGGTGGGTAGCGCGGGATCGAGCCGGTAGCCGTTGGTCAGCACCCCGTGGCCGCGCGCCGACAGCCCGGTGGCGATCGTAGCGCGCGCCGGCATGCAGATCGGGTTACCGGCGATGCAGCGCGTGAAGGTCACCCCGCGGCGGCGCAATCGGTCCAGGTGCGGCGTTGGCACGACCGCGCTGCAGGGCTCCTCCAGCCACTTCGCCGAGAGCTGATCGAGCATGAAGAGCACCACGTCGGGCCGATTCATGGCAGCGGGGAGCCGTACCCGGATCAGCGGAACCGGAAGGCGTAGAGCTTGGCCGAACGCATGTCGAAGTGCAGGCGAATCGGCCGGCCGGCGTGGCTGCCGAGCGAGGGGGAGCCGTCCCAGCTCACGGCGTGGCGCACGTCGTTGACCATCACGCGGCGGCAGCGTGACAGCTCGAAGCCGGGGAGCGGCCGGCCGGCCTCGTCCCGGACCTCGACCTGCGCCTGCCCCATGGCGGCGACGTCGATGTTCAGCTCCAGCCCCTCGCCTGCGAAGCGGAACGGCGGCGTGGTGAGGGTGCCGCCGGTGTAGGCGGCGTCGGCCGAGACGAAGCCGTCCAGGCGCTGCTCGACCAGGCCGATGCCGTTGCCGTAGCCGCGGTCGCGCCGCTCCTCGTCGCTGAGGGCGCGGAAGCCGCCGTGCGTCCAGGGGCTGCCGGTGTACATCTGCAGGAACCGGTCGCCGCGGCGCAGGTGGGCGGGCGACGCGTGGATGGTGCCGCCGTCGAAGGTGCCGGGCAGGCCGCGGCCGATGTAGGGCCGGCGGTCGTAGCGCATCCAGTGGATGCTGTCGCGGCTTGCGGCGAACTGCGCGTCGTTGAGCCCGTCGTTGCGCACCGTGGTCTCGCGCTCCCCGAAGTGCTGGTAGGTCATCGGGAACATGAAGTAGGCGTCCTCGGCCTCGGCGTAGGGCAGCACGTCGTGGTGGTAGATGTCGGAGTCGGGCGGATCGTGCTCGTCGGCGGCCAGCACCGTGCGGATGTTCTCTTCCGGCCACGGCGCGGTCAGGTCGTCCACTTCGATGCGGCCGATCGAGCGCCCGGGGCGCAGGAGGCCGGGCGCGACCACCGGCGGGTCGCTGTCGATCGGGTCTACGGACGGGAACATCGGCGTGCCGTCGTCGGCGACCATCAGCTTCAGCCAGGCGACGTAGCGGCCGATGCGGGCATCCCAGTACGCCTGCTTGGGCGTGTCCGGCTTCAGGGCGCACACGAGCCGGTCCGGCAGGTCCCAGGTGAGCCCGTCCGCGGAGGTGCCGACGCGGATGCCGGAGCCCCGCACCTGCTCCACCATCTTGAAGCGGTCGGCCTCCCCGCCGTTCGGATCGACGAAGATGTACGGGAGCTTGCAGTCGGCCAGCACGATGTTGTTGCGCTTCGAGCCGTCGTACTCGACCAGGCCCAGCTCCGGCTTCTCCCAGGTGCGCCCGTCCTCCGACGTCGCGTAGCACAGGTGCCACCGGCCGCCGGCCCACTGATCGGAGTCCGAGGCGGCGTACCAGAGCTTGAACAGGCCGTCGTCCTCCAGCACGCAGCTCCAGCCGATGGAGAACGACTCCCACCGGTGCTCGCCGCGCAGCACCGGGCCGGGCAGCTTGACCGGCGGGTTGACGGTGAGCTCGACGTCCCGCGCCGTGTCGATGAAGCGATGGTCGATGAAGAGCTGCTTGCGAGTGCCGACATTCAGCATGGTTTCCTCCTATCGATCGGGTGGGCTGAAGATGGTGGCCGCGATGTGGGTTTGCGGCCGCTCGGCCGTGCACCAGAAGTACGTGGTCACCAGCCGCCCGTCGCTGCGCTGAAAGAGCCTGGGGTAGCCCAGGTCGGGGAAGCCGTTGGCCGACCGGAAGTCGTCGCGGAGCATCTGCGGCGCGCTCCAGGTCGCCCCGCCGTCGGCGCTGTAGCGGGCCTGCATCTGGCGGTCGGTGCGGTTGCCGTAGACCGCGCAGAGGCGGCCGTCGCCCATGCGCACCAGGGCCGGCGGATTGCCGTTCCACTCGTTGGCAACCTCGGTGCGGGTGATCTCGGCCAGGAAGGACCAGGTCGCGCCGTCGTCGGAGGACTGGAAGCAGTCGATCCAGTTGTGCTCCGCCGACTTGCGGCGCGCCGCCACGATCAGGTGGCTGTCGGACAGGCGCACCGCCGCCGGCATGGCGGCGCGGTACGGGTCGTCCCACGGCACCGCCCAGGCGACGAACCGGAAGCTCACGCCGCCGTCGGCGGTGCGCGCCAGGAAGGTCTTCTCCTCAAGCGAAATGCCCAGCTCGTGCGGTTCCTTGCGGCGCCGCACCGTCAGGAACAGCGACAGCTCGCGCGGTCCGTCGACCACGTAGGAGGTGCGCGCCGTGAACTCCTTGCCGGCCAGCTCCGGGTGGTCGAGCAGGCCCGTGAACGCGTGTGGCCCGTGCCAGGTGGCTCCCCGGTCGCCGGAGTGGAACCAGCGCGCCGCGCGGTTGCCGTGGTAGCCGGCGCCCTCGGCGCGGAGCACGAACCCCTTGCCCGAGCAGTCGAGACCGCTCGTGAGCGGCCGCGCTTCGGCCGGGTTCAGGTTGCCCGCGAAGCCGGCCGGCCGCCAGGTCGTCCACGATGCGCCGCCGTCGGTGCTGCGCGCCAGGTGCGACTCGAACGGGCGGTCGTACGTGCACTGATGGCCCTTGTCGGCCCGCAGGAACGTGCCGCGCGTGAAGCCGATCAGCAGCTCGTCGCCCCACTGCCACGTGGGGCCGTTGCCGCCGTTGTTGGCGGGCGTCGCGGCCCAGAACTCCGGGTCGTGGTAGACGACGGCATGGTCTGCCATGGGGCTTCTCCTCAATAGTACCGGCGCCCGAACGGCGAGTACTCGGGGGGCGGCCGGCGGAAGTGGGGCCGCGCTTCGGCCGCGGCCAGGTCGTCGCCGTCGAGCATCGCGTCGTCGCCGTGCCGGCGGCACCAGTCGATCAGCCAGGAGCGCAGCGAGCGCCGCCGGGACGCGGCCGGCTCGGACGCCGAGCGCGACAGATCGTGGAGCTCGTGCGGGTCGGCGTCCAGGTCGAAGAGCTCCTCGACCGCGCCGTCCTGGTGGTAGATGTACTTCCAGCGGCGTCGCGCACCATGTACTGCTGCCGGGGAGCGTCGTGGCACTGCGCGACCAGCGCCTCCCGCACCGGCCCGCCGCCGCGCAGCATCGCCGACAGGTCGAGTCCGTCGATCCCGGCCGGCACCGGCTCCCCGGCCGCCGCCAGCAGGGTCGGCATCAGGTCGTGCAGCCCGACCAGCCCTTCCTCGCGGCGGCCCTCCGGCAGCGTCCCCGGCTGGCTGGCGATCAGCGGCACCCGCGCCGAGCCCTCGTAGAAGGTCTCCTTGAAGTAGTGCCCGAAGTCCCCGAGCATCTCGCCGTGGTCGGCGGTGAACACGACCAGCGTGTCCTCGCGCAGGCCGTGCTGCTCCAGGAAGTCCAGCAGCCGGCCCACCTGCAGGTCCTGGAAGGTGACCAGCCCGTAGTAGTGCGCCTTGATCGTCCGCCTCGCCTGCGGGGAGAGCGTGTTCCACTCGTACTCCGCCGGCCGGCTGGCCAGCGCCGTCAGGCCGCGCTCGGCCAGCAGCTCGACGCTGCCTGTCGGATCGGGCATCTGCCGCGGGTCGTAGCGCGCGTCGAACGGCCGCGGCGGATCGAAGGCGCTGTGCGGCTTGGGAAAGGAGGCGAACAGGAAGAACGGCTGGCCACGGTGCTCCTGCAGGTGGCGGTCCAGGTGATGGATCGCCCGCGTGGCCACCCAGGCGTCCACGTAGTGCTCGGGAGGCATCTGGCTGGCCGACGCGAACACGTCGTTGTTGCCCAGGCCGTTGGCGCGCGAGTAGCCGCCCCAGCCGACCTCGTGCAGGTAGTCGAGGTAGTCTTCCAGGCCGCGCAGCCGTCCCTCCGGGTCCCACTTGCCCAGCGCCCGGCCCGATTCGGCCACCTCCGCCACCTGGAAGCCGTGCGTGACGCGCGGCTCGCCGGGCGGTGCGTACGGCAGGTAGTGCAGCTTGCCGGTGGCGTAGGTGCGGTAGCCGGCCGCGGCCAGCTCGGCCGGCAGCAGCGGGAAGCCGGGCAGGATGGCGCCCTCGTTGTTCTTGGTGCCCGTGCAGCGGTGCGGGTAGCAGCCGGTGGCGAGCGCCGCCCGCGCCGGAACGCAGATCGGCGCCGGCGTGTAGCAGGCGGCGCAGTTGACGCCGCTCTGCGCCAGGCGGTCCAGGTTGGGCGTGTCGGTCACGGGGTTGCCGTTGCAGGCCAGCGCGTCGGCGCGGAGCTGGTCCGCCATGATCAGCAGGATGTTCGTCGGCATGGGTGCTCCGGTGGACAGCCTATCCCTTGAGCGACCCCAGTGTGAGCCCCTTGATGAAGTAGCGCTGCAGGAACGGGTAGGCGAGGGTGATCGGCAGCACGGCCACCACCATCGTCGCCAGCTTGATGCCGTCGGGGTTCTGCATCTGGTACGCCTCGGGGTCGCGCAGGAAATCCTCGACCTCTCCCCCCTTGACCACCCGGACCAGCAGCGCGGGAAGCGTCATCAGCGCCGGCGAGTTGGTGAAGTACACGGAGTCGAACCAGGAGTTCCACTGCGCGACCCCCTCGAACAGGGAGATGGTGGCCAGGATGGGCAGCGCCAGCGGCAGGTAGATGCGCACGAAGATCCTGAAGGAGCCGGCGCCGTCCATCTTGGCGGACTCCTCCAGCGAGTCCGGGATGTCGTCGAAGCCGGACATGAAGATGACCAGGTAGAAGAAGGCGAAGAGCTGCGGGATGATGAACACCAGGAAGCTGTCCAGCAGCCCCAGGCGCCGGTAGTTGAGGTAGGTGGGGATCAGGCCGCCCTGGAAGAACACGGGAATCAGCAGGACCGCCAGGTAGAGCTTCCGGAACGTCAGGCGTTTCTTGCGCAGGGCGAAGCCGGCCATGGCGCAGTTGCAGGTGACCAGCACGACCCCGGCGAGCGTGCGGGCGACCGTCACGGAGAAGGCGCCGGCCAGGTTGGGGTCGCGGAACACGACGCGGTAGTTGGTCAGCGTCCAGCGGGTCGGCCAGAGAAAGGCCGGGCCGAACGGCAGGTCCGCGTTCAGCGAGTTGATCACGGTGTAGAAGAACGGATAGAGGACGGCAATGCAGAACGCGGTGAGCGCCGCGTAGATCGCCACGTCGCCCGCGCGCTCGCCGCGCGCGATGACGAAGCCGGAGCGAGCCTGATAGGCCATCAGAACAGCGACTTCTCGGTCAGCCGCTTGCTGAGGTAGTTGGCGGCCAGCAACAGTCCCAGGTTGAGCACGGACTTGAACAGGTTCACGGCGGTCGCGAACGAGAAGCGCAGGTTCTCCAGGCCGATCCGCAGCACGTAGGTGTCCAGGATGTCGGAGACGCCGCGGTTGCTGACGTTGCCCAGCACGTACGCCTGGTCGAAGGTGTCCCCGTACCCGGACATGATCTTGCCGCTGTGCAGGATGAACAGGATCATGAAGATGCCCGTCAGGTGCGGCCAGGTGATCCACCTGATCTTCGCCCGGCGGCCGGCCCCGTCGATCTCGGCGGCCTCGAACAGGTTGGGGTCGATGGTGGCGATGACCGCCAGGTAGAGGATGGACGCCCAGCCGACCTCCTTCCAGAGATGCGAAAGGACGATCAGGGGCCAGAAGTACAGGTCGGTGGAGATGAAGTCGATCGGCGCTTGGATGATCCCGGCGCCCAGCAGGAGCTTGTTGAGCAGCCCACGCGACGGGTTCAGCAGGTCGTAGATGATTCCGCCGATCACGACCCAGGAGATGAAGTGGGGCAGGTAGGAGATGGTCTGGCTGATGCGCTTGAACGCCATGACCCGGATCTCGTTCAGCAGGATCGCCAGGATCATCGGCGGCAGCGACAGGAACGCCAGCTTGAGCAGCGCGATGGCCACCGTGTTGCGCAGCACACGGAACGCGTTGGGGGCGCGGAAGAAGTCGATGAAGTGCTCCAACCCGCCGTGTGACGCCCAGGGGCTGGCCCAGATGCCCTGGAAGAGGTCGTAGCGCTTGAAGGCGATGATCAGCCCGTACATCGCCAGGTACTGGATGACCACGGCCACCGCGATCGACGGCAGCACCATGAGGTGCAGGCTGCGCTCCCGCGCCAGCCGCTCGCGCAGCGCGCGCAGGCCGCTGACGCGCACGCCGGTGTCCGCCAGCGGCCGGTAAGCAGGCGCGCTCACCGGTGGTTGTCCCCGCTAATGGTCGATGTCGGTGACGCCCTCACCCCCTAAAAGTCCGCGCTGTACCGCTCCTGCACCGCCAGCTTGCCGGAGAACAGCTCGGTCCAGTAGGCGTTCAGCACGCCGAGCCCCAGGTCGTGCATCGATTCGATCATCGATGCGTGGCGCGATTCGACCTGGTCC
Source organism: Spirochaetia bacterium (assembly GCA_964291595.2). GTDB lineage: Bacteria > Spirochaetota > Spirochaetia > SZUA-6 > Bin103 > CATQHW01. Next base: position 2,108,372 of record OZ219914.1, read on the forward strand.
GGCGGTCCGGTGATCACCTCCATGATCTCCGTGGCGTAGAAGTCCTTGATCACCGAGAACGCCTTCACCTCCTCGGAGTTGGACGGGAAGCTCTCCGCTCCGCGGTAGAACGAGAGGTCCTCGTAGGTGGCGTTGGTCATCGCCAGGATGTCCTGCAGCTCCGGCGATGCGTTGGTGAACGTGCGCACGCCGGTCCAGTAGGCGTCCCGCCAGATGTTGTAGGCGAAGATGCCGAAGTCGGCGGCGTTGGTGGCGGCGTCGATCGCTGCCTGCGCCGGCTGCGTGTAGCGCGGGATGCCGTCCTCCATCGTGTGCCCGTGGCCCTCGATGCCGAAGGCGATCATCCGCTGGATGTCGTCCTGGTACAGGTAGTCGATGAAGCGGATCGCCCGGTCGGGATGTTTCGACGACGTGGACACCATCATGCCGCTCCCGCCGGTTCCGCCGCCCAGCGCGTCGGTCGTGTAGCGCATCGTTCCCGGATCGACCGTGAAGTGCGGCAGCATCACGTAGCTCCGGTCCGGATGGACCTCCTGCATCTTGGTGGTCCAGCGCGGCATGTTGTCCGCGTCCTGCGAGAGCTCGGAGAACACCTGCCCGGTGAAGCCCTTGGCTTTCAGCGCGCTCTTGGCGTCCGTGAACTCGGTGGGGTCGAGCAGCCCTTCCGTGTAGAGCGTGTTGGCGAAGGTCAGGAGGGCGACGAAGTTCGGATGCTCCCAGTACTTGACCCACGTGCCATCGACGTCGAAGTAGCGCTGGCTCAGTCCGGCGATGGGCAGGGCGGCCTGCACGAGCTGGGGATCGCCGTCGCGGCTCGGGCTGGCGTTGCGCATGGACTGCATGGGGATGAGCTCCGGATGCGCCGCCTTGACCGCGCGCAGCAGGTCGACGTAGTCGGCCGCGCTCGCCACCCCGGGGTTGCCGGCGCCGTCCAGGATCACGTCCTGGGCCGTCGTCCCCTGGTACGCGCGGATCGCGTACGGGCTGTCGAAGTAGTCCTGCGCCAGGTGCTGGAACGGCACCATGAAGAGGTCCATCGAGTCGAACAGGGTGCGGAAGTGCACGATGACGTGCTTGTTGCGCTCCCAGAGGTAGTCCCAGACGCCGGGAGCGTGGCTCTCCGAGAGCTCCCTGACGTTCCAGACCAGTCCGTTGTCGGCGAGCTGGCGGATTTGCGGCAGCTCCTGGCTGATGTGGATGAGGTCGGGCAGGTCGCCGGAGGCGATCAGGACGTTGAGCTTGGCCTGCGAGTCGTCCGGGGCGATGACCCATTCCAGGTCGACGCCGGTGTCCTCCTGCCAGCGCACGCTCACCGGATCGATGCCCCAGAACGTGGTCAGGCGGAGCTGGGTGGGCGAGTCGACGTAGACCGAGAGGGTCACGGGACTGGTGTCGGTCTCCCAGCTATTCGCGGCCAGCTCGGCGGCGGCCGTCTGCGGCGTCTCCGCCGAGGGATTGGCCAGCGCCGCGGTCGGCAGGGCGAGGGCGGCGACGACGGCCGCCACGACGTACGGGAAGGAGCGGATATGCATGTGTGTACCTCCTGAACCGGACAACGGATGACCCTAATCCGCCATCCGCACGGCCGGCAAGCGCGGCGCGGCGATTCACTCTTCGAGTGAGGTTCGCTTCGCTCACTCCATGGGCCAGCGAAAGCGGCGCAGGCCGGCCAGAAAGTGGCGAGGCCCCGACTCGTAGGTGCCGATCACGTCCGGGCCGCGCGGGTCGGCGCTCCTGGCGGCCAGCCAGCGCAGGAACACGCCGAAGACGTCGCCTTCCAGCCACGCCCCCTCCGCGTCCGGCGGTGCCCCGCGATACGGGTAGAAGTGGCCGCCGGTCGAGAACGGCCACACCGCCTGCTCGATGGCGATCCGGCCCCACCGGACGAGCGCCTCGCGCAGCACGGCGTGCGCCCGGCCGTAGGCAGCCGCCGCCTCCGCCCATGCGCCGCGGATCAGGTAGAGCTCCTCTCCCCGGTAGAGCAGCTCCAGGCCGCGCAGGAACCGGCGCTCGACCCGAAACCACTCGGCCAGCGCGGCGATCCGCTCGCGGTCGAGGTCGGCAACGCCTGCGACCAGGAGCTCCTCCAGCTCGGCGACGTTCCGGTCGATCCAGGCCAGGGCGTCCGCAAGGTCGCGCCGGAAGCGCGGATACTCCTGGTAGTTGTAGACGAACTCGCGGTGCATGAACGCGGGGTTGGCCAGGAACTTGTGGGTGAGCTTGTCGTTCAGGAGCAACATGTCGAAGCCGAACGGGTAGAGGAACCCGGCGTCGCCGCCCACCCCGTCCGCCTTGGCCGCGTATCCCTGGTAGTCCCGGTAGGTCGGATCGCCGGCCACGTGGACCGGCGGACCCAGGCGGTAGATCCGCCCGGCCCGCTGCAGGCAGCGGCCGGCCACGTCGCGCGCTCCGGCGCCGAAGGTGCGTTCCAGCCAGCGCTCCTTGAGGAGGTCCACGTCCTCCCTGAACGGATTCCAGAGCAGCTTCCAGTGGAGGTCGAGGTTGATGCCGAAGCCGATGTTGTCCTCCATGGCGGCGTAGTCGCCGAAGCGCTCGCCCGGCAGCCAGCCGCCGTGCAGGACGACGCCGTGCACGCCGGCCCGGCCCCAGTCGCGGTAGAAGCGCGCCACGCGGTCCACCATGTCGTTGGGAAAGCAGCCGGAGCGCGGATGCAGCTCCACCAACTGGCACATCTTGGGCACCACCCGCCGCCCGCGGCCGGTCCACAGGGTGATCTGCGGGTTGGGATCCTCGCGCAGATTGGTATCGGTCGACACGGTGTAGGGCATGAAGATCACGTCCGGCGAGGTCTGGCGATCGACGTACTCGGCCGCCAGCGGCGACTTGATCGGCTGGAAGTCCCAGACGTTGCGCACGACCTCCGCGTCCGGCCGCACCGCCTTTACCGCGTCGTGGACCAGATCGAACGCCCAGGTGTGGAAGAACCGCACGGCGGAGCTGCCGCGCTCGGCCCTCGGTCCGCCGATGCGGAAGCCGGGCGGCAGTTCCGCTTCGTAGCGCCGGAAGGCGTCGGCACAGCGTTCGCATCCGCACGGCGATCCGAACCCGCCCTCCGCGGAGGTGTACACGACGACCCCGGAGAGCTCCGGGAACAGCTCGAAGGTGCGCTCGTACGTCAGGCGGACGATCTGCTGCATCCGTTCGGAGGACAGGCAGAGCGAGATGTCCTTGCCGGCGTCGATGTCGCCCGTCACCACTTCGCCGGCGAAGTGCGCGCGCGCCAGCGTCAGGATCGGGAAGCCCCATTCGTAGCGGCTGAGAAACACCTGCACGCCCAGCTCGCGAAGCTCGGCCAGGCGGCGGCGATACGCGTCCACCTGCCGCTGGACCTCGGCCGGCGGCTGCCGCAGGTGCGGGAAGCGGCCGCGGTAGCCGCGCTGCTCCCACCACTGCAGGTCCGGCCAGTCGTCCGGCGTGACGCCGGCGAGCTCGGCCATCACCTGCAGGCCGGCGTGGATGCCGGCGAAGTCGGTGCCCACCGGCATCCAGGTCGGCAGGTAGACGGCATTCAGACGGCGCCGCGCGACGTAGTCGTCGCGAAGCGGCGGCACCATCTTGAACGCACGCAGGGCGAAGTGCGGGCCGTCGCGTTCGTCCAGCCCCTCCAGGGCCGCGAGGGCGGAGGTGCCGGCCTCGCTGATGCGCGCGGCCAGCTCGTCCGCGCCGTAGAGCACTCCCAGCGGTCCGCTCCCCGCCACGGCCAGCAGCCGTCTGCCGTCCTCCGCCAACAGGCGCAGGTGGAACCCCTCCTCGGGCGTGGACGGCCGCACCGGCGACACGTCGACGGCGCCGCGCCGCGCCAGGTCGGCGATCCACGGGTTGCTGGCCGTCGTGCCGGCGACGACCGCGTCCCCTTCCGGGCGGTCTCCGGTGGCAACTGCGCCGGCTGCTCCCGCGCCGGCGAGCGCCGCGCCGATCAGCTCCGCGGCGCTCCGGTCCGCGCGCGTGGGGCGCGGACCCAGGTGGATGGTCCGGTTCGTCAGGGCTGGCCGTCGCTCACGGGCTGCCGGCCGGTGCCAGTTCGCCCCGGCGGCTGTCATGGCCGGCGTCTGCCAGGGCCGCGGTGAACATGTCCCGATTGGCGAACAGGGCGGAGGTGCCGCCGGTATGCAGGAACACGGCGGTCTGGCCGGCCTGCAGCTCGCCGCCGCGGATCAGGCCGATCAGGCCGGCCATCGCCTTGCCCGTGTACACCGGGTCCAGGACGATTCCCTGCGTCCGCGCCACCATCGTGACCGCTTCCAGCATCTCCGCGGACGGCAGCGAGTAGCCGGGGCCCAGCCACTCGTCCCGGCAGGTCACCCGATCCGCCGCGGCCGCCGCGTCGACGCCCAGGAAGGCCAGAATCGCCTGGGTGAGCTCGGTGACGTGCGGCTCCTGCTCGGCCCGCGACCGGCTCACGTTGATGCCGGTGACCTCGACGCCGGAGCCGGCGGCGATCAGCCCGGCCACCAGGCCGGCATGGGTGCCGCCGCTGCCGGACGCGCAGACGATCCGGTCGGCGGTCACTCCCATCTCCTCGATCTGGTCGAGCAGCTCCACCGCGCACGACGCGTAGCCGCACCCGCCCAGCGGATTGGAGGCGCCGCCCGGGATCACGTAGGGCGCACGGCCCTCCGCGCGGGCGGCGGCTTCCGCCCGACTCAGGCCGTCCGCCGCACCACCGCGCTCGACGACGTCGATGCGCTCCGCTCCCAGCAGCCGGTACAGGAAGTTGTTGCCGCTCGCCTGCGGGTTGTAGGTGCCGGGGACCCGCTCCTCCAGGACCAGCCGGCAGGACAGGCCCTCCCGGTTGGCCGCCGCCAGCGTCAGCAGGCAGTGGTTGGACTGGATGGCGCCGGTGGTGATCAGCGTGTCGGCGCCCTGCGCCAGGGCGTCCGCCACCACGTACGTCAGCTTGCGCACCTTGTTGCCGCCCAGCGCCAGCGGCAGCGTGTCGTCGCGCTTGATCAGCAGGTCCGGGCCGCCGAGCAGCTCCGAGAGCCGCTCCATCCGCTGCAGCGGCGACGGAGCGGGGAGATAGGGCCGCTGCGGCAGGTCGTTCAGGCGCTCGATTCCGGAGGTGCTCATCGTCATCGAAGTATAGCCGACCGGGCTGAGGCGGATCGGGGAGACTCCGGTGAAGTCTCGACCTGCCTTGACATCGAGTGGCTTCGGGGATGAGCTGAGGGTGGAGTGGTCGTGAGCCAGATTACCGTGTTGTTGCCGGATGCCCTCGTCGGAGCGCTGGACGCTGCCGCCCGGGAACTCAGCCGCAGCCGCGCCGATCTCGTCCGGCAGGCGATCGAACGATTTCTGCAGGACTTCGACGATCTCGGCATGGCCCTGGAACGGTTGCGTGATCCGGCCGATCCGGTCCTGGACTGGGATGACGTCAGACGCGACGTAGTCGGATTGGATGCAAGGTGAACGTCGTCTGCATCGTCTCCGACCAGCACAACGCCGAGTTCACGGGCTGCTACGGGGGCGGGACCCGGACTCCGAACCTGGACCGGCTGGCCGCGGAGGGGACCCGGTTCGACGCCTGCTGGTGTACGTATCCGATCTGCGCGCCGTCGCGGGCGAGCTGGTTCACGGGCCGGTACGCGCACGAGATCGGCTGCTGGGACAACGCGACCCCGTACGACGGCGGCCGGCCGGACTGGGGCACCTACCTGCGGGAGTGCGGCGTGCTGCATGCGGTGACCGGCAAGCTGGACTTCACCGAGCGCGGCACCGCTTCGGTCGAGCGGCCGATGACGGTCAAGATCAGGCGCAACTGGGACGTGACCGGCCTGTTTCGCGACAGCCCGCCGGTGACCCGTCCCGGCTCGGTCGAGCAGTTCTGGCAGGTGCGCCCCACCGACGCGCCGGGCGAACCGCACGCCACCGAGGAACGGATCACGCAGGAAGCGGTGCGTTTCCTGGAGTCCGGCCGCCCCACCGACCGCCCGTGGGTCCTGGCCGTGCACTACTACAAGCCGCATCCGCCGTGGCGCCCCGATCCAGACCGCTTCCGGCACCACCTGGACCGGGTCGCGCCGCTGGCGCCCAAGTACCTGCAGCCGTTCGAGGACCTGTCCGAAGCCGAACGGGTGCGCAGCCGGTGGACGGCCGGCTATTCCGGCGGGCCGGACGGGATCGCGCGGGCGCACTGCGCCTACCACGCGGAGGTCGAGGAGGTGGACCGCCACGTCGGCCGGGTGCTCGAGGCCGTACACGCCAACGGCCTGGCCGGCGACACGCTGGTGATCTACGCCTCCGACCACGGCGAGCAGGCGCGGGCGCACGGCGCGTGGGGGAAGATCTCGATGTACGAGGACAGCCTGCGGGTGCCCCTGCTGATCCGCGGGCCTGGCGTGGCTGCCGGCCGCGTCTGCCGGCAGCCGGCTTCGCTGCTCGACCTGTACCCGACGATCGGCCAGGCGGTGGGCGTACGCCTGCCCGGCTTCGCGCGCGGGGCGTCGTTGCTCGACCTCGCGGGCAGCCGCGACGACCGTACGTCGCGGCCGGATCACGCGATCGCGGAGTGTCACATGTTTCCCCGCGCCGCATCCTTCGCGATCCGGCAGGGAGACTGGAAGCTCATCGACACCCTGGGGTCCGAACCGCTTCTATTCAATCTCGCCGAGGATCCGGGCGAGATGAACGACCTTGCCGGCGCCGGCGGTGTTGCCGCGGACGCGCTCGACCGCATGCGGCAAAGACTCCATGACCTCTGCGACCCGCACGCCGTGGACCGGCATGCCCGCCGGGACCAGCGGGCACGCATCGAGCAACTCTCCGCGAGCGGCCGGTTGCAACAGGAACTGGCGAAGCGTGGCTTCCTGCCGTCCACCTCTCGTCTGATCCCGGATCCGCACTCGGCGTCTAAAGCTTGACAGCCGCTCGCCGTCGGCCCGGGATGGCGGTAGTCTGATCTGATGCGTAGCAGACACGTGTCGATGACGATTGACGAGTTCCACGCCATGGCGAGAGAGCCGGGATGGAAGTATGAGTATTGGGACGGCACGGCGCATATCTCGCCGGCACACCGAACGGCTACCACCTCCCTCGATATCGAGCCGCGGTCATATCGATCTCCTTGTCGGATCAGGCGAGTGGAGAGCAGGTATCAGCAGGGCATGATCGACGCTTTCGTGGCCGCCTTCAGAGATACCATCGAGTACTGTGACTGCGACGATGACCAAGTCCTCGATTCGGCCAGAGACAGCGTTATCGGATTCTTTTCCGGCGAACGCGGAATACCTCTTCCGGCGTCGCGCTTGGCACTGGTTTCCCAGCCAGAAGGGGAACGGCAATCAGTTGTTGGTGCTTCCCTCGTGACAGGGATGCGAGGCGGCTCCGCGCTGTTGGATGTACTCTTCGTTATTCCGCAATGGCAACGAATGGGCGTAGCGACAGCCCTGGTATCATCGGTGGTCGATGGATTGCATGGCAGCGGACACGGCACGTTGAAGAGTCGATACAACCTCGGCAATGACGGGAGCCGAGCCTGGCACCGAAAGTTCGGGTTCGTGGAAGATTCCGACCTGTTCTTGGCAGAAACGTACTATCGGCATGCGGAACATGAGCTTTGGCGTAGAGACAAACTCGGGAATCTCACACGGGAAGAGCGCAAGAAGCTGATGCTGGAAGTCGATCGATGGCGAGTCCAAGCTGACGAATTGGCCGCTATTGCGGACAGCGTCAGCCACGCACGACACTGACGCCGACACGCACCTCGATGTCCGCTGCACGAGACGGCGCGCCAGGAGGGACCGATGACGGCGAGTACTGCCGAGCCACCCGGCCGCCAGGGCACGTCCGTTCCACTCCAGGGGAACAGGCGCGGCGTGTGGTACCCTGAGCGCACGCTATGACGGAGATGGCGTTCAGGAGCATCCAGCTCTTCCACGACCAGGCGCTCTTCAGGCCGGCCCATCCCGGGCGGTCGTGAGCTGAGGCCGATTCGCATGGCTGGCAACCGGTTCGACCTGACGGACGAGGAGCGGTACCGCTTCGACCTGCAGGGCTTCCTGCTGGTCCCCGGTGCGCTCGGCGCCAAGGAGGTCGACGCCTGCAACCGGGCCGTCGACGCGGTCGGCACGCCGGCGGCGGCCGCGGGCATGCTCGGCTGGCCGGAGCCGCACCGCGAGCCGTTCCGCCGCCTGCTGGTCCACCCGGCCGTGGTGGCGCGGCTGAACGAGCTGTGCGGCTCCCGCTTCCGGCTGGACCACGGGCCGCGGCTGCTGGCCGGCGGCGACGGGACCGGGGCCGAGCTGCAGGGAGGCGGGGAGCCGTTCTCGCCCGCCGAGTGGTACCACCAGCAGAACGGCCGCATCTTCGCGAGCGCCGTGACCGCGGCGTGGCAGTTGGCCGGCGAAGGGGGCATGTGCGTGGTACCGGGCAGCCACAAGAGCGTGGAGCCTGCGCCCGCGGGCGTGCGGGCCGGCGGCGATCGGGGCGCCCCCATGGACGTGGTCCGGGAGTTGCCGACGAGGGCCGGCGATCTGGTGCTGTTCGCCGAGACCATCACGCGCGGCGCGCGGCCCGGGAACGGAGCGGGCGATCGGCGGATCGTGCAGTACACCTACACCGCTCGCGCGGTGCTCGGCCACGCCGGCCGGGCCTTCCTGCCGGAGGAAGTCTGGGGCGACTGGACGCGGGAGTTGACCCCCGAGCAGCGCGCCGTGCTGCACGGTCCGGGCGTCGATGCGGCCGGGCGCCTGCCGCTCCTGGAGTCGGACGGCGCCGTGGCGCGGGTGCGCGAAGCTGACCGGGCGGTGCAGGGCGGAATGACGTGACCGACCGGGAACGCTACCTCTGGGACCTGTCGGGCTACCTGATCCTGCGCGGCGTGCTCGATCCGGCGGAGATCGACGCGGCCAACGCCACGATCGACCACTACGCCGGCAGCATCGAGCGCGGGGCCGACAACACGCTTGCCAGGGACTCGCAGAGCCTTCGCGGCACCGGCCGGCCGACCCTGCACGGACTGCTGCGGCTTGCGCCGCCGCACTGCGAGCCGTTCCGCCGCATGCTGGCCCACCCCGCGGTGGTGATGCGCCTGAACGCGATGTGCTTGCCGGGTTCCGGCTCGACCACGGGCCGCTGCTGATCGCGGGGGTGAAGGGGACCGAGGGCTTCACCCTGCACGGCGAGGGTGAGCCCTTCCGGCCGTCGGTCGGCTATCGCGGCCGGAGTGGCGCGAGCTACTGCGCGGGGGTGACGGTCACGTGGCAGCTCCGCGACGTGGCCGCCGGCGACGGCGGCTTCGCCTGCGTGCCGGGCAGCCACAAGTCGCGCTATCCGAAGCCGGACGGGGTGCGCACCGCCGACGACCACCGCGGCACCGTCGTGCAGCCGGCGATGCGCGCCGGGGACGTGCTGTTCTTCATGGACGGCGCGCTCACGCACGGCACCCTGCCGTGGCGCGGCACCGGCGAGCGCCGCTCGATCCTGTTCAAGTACGCGTCCCGGTGCGCGGTCCGCCAATGGCCGGACCCGGCGCAGGCCGAGCCCGAGTCCTACTGGGACCCGGCGATCGTCGAGGGGATGACCCCGGAGCAGCGCGCGGTCATGTACGGGCCCAATTCCGGCCACGCCACTTCGGTGCCGGAGCTGAGCGTCGACGCCGACGGCACGGTCCGCGCGGAACGTCCTCAGGCGTAAGCGATCACCAGTTCGATCCCCTCGACGCGCAGGAGGTCCCGGCCGTCCAGCCGGTCGACGGCCACCTCGATCCGGTTCTGTCCCTGCGCGACCGGAATGTCGCGCCACGTCAGGGTCGTGGTGGAGGGCAGCTCCAGGAGACGGCCTCCGTCGAGACGCCGGCCGTTCAGCGATACCGACGCCGTTCCGTCCGGGACGCTCCCCGCGCAGGTGACCCGCAGCCACGTGTCGGCCAGCGCCCGGTCGCGCCGCGCCGACTCGATGTCGTCACCCACGTGCAAGGTGAACGACCGGCTCTGCCCCGCGGTATCCAGTTCGCAGGGAAGCGGCAACTCGCCGCCCTGCTCCGGGGACCGAAGCCGCATGTCCACGTCCACGGTGTAGCGCTTGTTCCTGCGGGATATCCGGTTCGGGTCCTGGATCTCGCGCAGGAGCTGGACCTCGTCCGGCGTGTACGGCTGGTCGCCGCTCGTCAGCCGATGGCAGTCGTAGTTGAACAGGTAGATGCTGCTCGCCCCCTGGTGCCAGAAGCTCGATGCCGCGGCGTACAGCATGTCGTTGCCGGCGTAGCCGTACCCCTTGGCCAGCCGCTCCAGGCCGCCGCCGATCCGGCACGAGGTGCCGGCGGCGATCTCCGTGAATGCCGCGATCTCGGCCCCCATCTCCAGGTAGCCGCCGTTCATGGGGATGATCAGGTCGGCCAGTTCCTCCCGTATCCAGGCGGGGACGTCCAGGCCGATGCGGCGGCACCCCTCGCGGGTCGCAGGGACCCGCAGCATCAGCGTGAACGGCCGCCCCTTCCGGCGCGCGATCTCCGCGGTGCCCGTCCTGACGTTGCGCATGAGATCGGTCATCAGCGGCATTCCGGATGCTTCCTGCCCCTGCTTGAAGAACCAGCGCCCGCGCTGGAAGTCCATCTCGAATCCGTCGATGTCGTAGCGCTCGCAGGTCTCCAGGATCAGGCCGAGCTTGCGCTCGCGCACCTCCGGGTGCGCGAAGTCGAACGCCCAGGTGAAGTCGTCCTGGTCATAGCCGTAGCCGGCCACGGTCGGATAGGGCGAACCGATCAGCAGCTCCGGATGCTCCTTCTTGAAGGTGCTGCGGAACGCCCCGAAGCGCTCGGTGTCGTCCTCGTGGATGTCGTTCATGCGCAGCGCGGGCCAGAACTGCATGCCGCGCTCGTGCGCCCTCGAAGCCAGCAACTCGACGATGTCGACCCCCTGGTCGAGAAGCGCCCTGGTGCTGTCCGCCATCCACCTGACCCACTCCAGCCCTTCGCCTTCAGGCCACTCGGTGACGTTGGAGCCGTAGACCTCGGCGAACTCGCTGCGGTGCGAGAAGGTCTCGTCGCCGCGGCCCATCGAGTTGGTGAACACCTCGACCGCGGTGTCCGCGACCTCGTCGACGTCCCGGCACGCCTGCTCCTGAGTTATCGGCGGCGGAAAGGTGATGAAAGTGGTCGAGTCGCCGTCGGAATTGTAGATCAGGCGAGGAAGCTCGGCCGCTTGTTCGGCGTTCCGGTCGTTCATGGCATGCTCCTGTCGGCAACCGGCACCGCGCCGCCGGCCAGCACGGGTGAGCGGGAGATGGCGCACGCCAGCGTGGCCTGAGCGACCAGTCGGTGGCCGATCGGGTCGACCGTAACGGCGAAGCCTTCCAGCGTGCGGACTCCCAGCAACACCTGGTCGCCGTTCCGGCCGAACACCACCTCATCGGTGGTTTCGTACCCTTCAGCGCGCACGATCGCGTACCCGATCTCGCGTTGCAGCCGTTCCCCGGTAGCCGTGATCAAGGTCCGCCGGCGCCGCGGCGTGATGCCGATTCCGGTCAGCTCGGTCGCCGGCAGCCACGTCAACTCGGATCCCGTATCGACGAGGGCAGTGATCGGTTCAGTGACGATCTTCTCGTTCTTCGGATTCACCGCCACTACGCCCACCCGGAATGCGCTCATCGTGCGACCGCCTGACCGTGCATCATAACACGCTTCCTCCGTCTCTCAGGTCGTAGGTCTCGTAAACGTAGAGTGTAGAGTGGCGTCGGTCGGCAAGGGTGATGATGGCGAGGATCAGGGACATCAGTGTCGCCGGGCGCCGCTACGAGGCGGAGGTGCCCGACACCCTGGACCTGGCGGATCGCGCCCGGCTGGCGGTCCCGGCGCTGACCCGGCACCTGAGCCCGGAAGCCGACTACGGCGTCGGCGACGACGCCGGCAGCCTCTACCTGGCCGCGAAGTTCGCCGAGGCGCTGCCAATGGTGCGCGCGATGTGCGGGGACGACTCCGACCTGGACGTGGAGCAGGCGATGATGACGTCGCTCCTCTCCCTGATCGACGAGGACGGGCTGCTGTACACGCCGCCCAACACGCCGGCGCGGCGGGGCGGAGCGGCCGACGGCAGGGAGTACGCGGAGACGGACGAGGCGCACACCAGCGCGTACGGCAACGCGCGGATGATGCAGGCCATGCTGTACTGGCACCAGCGGGACGGCGACCCGGCGTGGCTCGGGCGGGTACAGCGCATGGCCGACGGCCTGCGCAAGATCGCCGTGCTCAAGGACGACTACGCCTACTACCCGGACGGCGGCGTCGCGTTCGACTTCAGCTATCTCAAGGAGTCCGGCTACCGCAATGCCGAGGAGCCGGCCTCGGCCGGCGAGGGGTTCGAGGGGGCGGCGCTGTTCTACAACAGCAACCAGATCGGCGCGCTGTGCCTCTGGCACGCGACCAGCGGCGACGAGCGGGCGCTCGACTTGGCGCGCAGGCTTACCCGCTTCGTCCTGCAGCCGCGCTTCTGGCACGAGGGGTCCTCGCCCGACGTCGCCGGCGCGGAGCGCGGCCACTGGCAGGGCCACTTCCACGAACGCATGATCACGCTGCGCGCGCTCCTGTGGTTCGCGATGGTCACCGGCGACTGGCGCCTCAAGGAGTTCGTGCGCGCAAGCTACGAGCATACGCGCAACTACGGGCTGGCCCGCATCGGCTGGAACCCCTGCTGGACCGGCCCGCATCCCCTGCAGCGGAACGAGCGCACCTGCGAGTCGTGCGGCATCGCCGGCCAGGTCGGCCTGGCGGTGCGCCTCTCTCAGGCGGGCCTGGGCGACTACTGGGACGACGTGGACGGATACGTCCGCAACCACTTGGTCGAGCAGCAGTTCGCCGACCCCGAGCGGATAGAGCGGGCGCGCAGCACCTGTTACCCGCAATCGCGCAACTGGCTGGGCGGGTTCTGCGGACCCGGCCGGGTGACCTCGCTCAACAACGGCTACCCGGCACGCTGCTGCCGCGGCAACGGCGCGCAGGGGCTGTACCGCGCCTGGGACGGGATCGTGAGCTGCGCGGACGGCGCCGCGCAGGTGAACCTGCTCTTGAACCGCGCCTCGCCGTGGCTGGACGTGAACAGTCACCTTCCGTACGAGGGTCGGGTAGTGATCCGCAACAAGCGGGCGCGGACCGTGGCGGTGCGCCTGCCCGGCTGGGCGGACCGGGGCGCGGTCGAGAGCCGCGTCGGCGGCCGGCGCTCGGCGCCTGCGCGCGTGGCCAACTACCTGGTGTTCGACAGCGTGCGCGAGGGGGACGAGCTGGCCGTCGAGTTCCCGATGATGGAGGAGACGGTCGACTACACGGTGGCCGACGGCTTGTACGCGGACAGGGAGGGCGGTGCCACCCTGCCGGCCACGCGCTACCGGTGCCGCTTCAAGGGCAACACCCTGGTGGACATCGCGCCGCGCGACGGCAGGAAGCACCTGAGCCGACCGGAGCAGCAGCCGTACCCGATCTACCTGCGCGACGACTACCAGGCCGACCGGGCGCCGATGCGGCACGTGACCCGCTACGTCGCGCCATATTCGATCTCCTGGTAGCGCCCGGCGCTACGGCGCCGATGTGGTTGAGCGCTGCTTTGCAGCGCGGATGCCGGCCGGCCATAATCGTGGATCTTCCCGAACAGGAGGTTTCCATGAAGAACAGGATGGTCGTGGGAGTGCTCGCGGCCCTCGCGCTGGTGGCGCTGCCGGTGGCGGCCGGCGCCGACGGGATGGATCTGCACGGCGCGACGCTGCGGCTGCAGAACCACTGGGGCTGGACGTACCAGGACTACGTCGACGGCGGCTCCCAGCAGGAGTGGCGCGAGTGGGTCGAGGCGGAGTTCAACGTCAAGATCGAGTTCTCGGAGAGGAACTTCGCGACCTTCGCGGACGATCTCACGGCAAGCGTGCTGAACGGCGATCCGATCGTCGACATCTTCCGCAACGCCGGCATCGCCGAGACGATTCAGCTCGCCCGCGCCGACGTAATCCTGCCGGTCGACGACGTGCTGCCGGCCGACTACCTCGACCGGATTCCCGGCTTCGCCCGCAATTACGCCGAGGTGATGGGCAGCTACGACGGCACGACCTACGGGGTCAACATGAACCACGAGTCCATCTTCCTGGGCGTCGTGTTCAACAAGACGCTGCTCGAACGCGAGGGCCTGCCGTCTCCGTACGACCTGATGGACGCGGGCGAGTGGGACTTCGACGCGTTCAAGGAGATCGCCCTGGAAGCGACGAGGGATGCCGACGGCGACGGAGAGATCGACCAGTGGGGGCTGACGTTCGGCCAATGGGGACACCCCGAGCCGCACATCCTCCAGCGGCAGGCGATCTGGTTCGCGATGGCGAACGGCGCGTCCGTGGTGGAGGATCGGGACGGCAGCAAGGTGTTCGCGCTCAACGACTCGCGCGCCGTGGAGGCGGTCGACCTGCTGGCGGAGCTGAACGCCGCGGGTGCGGTACGCGGGGCCAGCTACGACCAGGTGCAGCTCTTCCTCGAGAACAACGTCGCCATGGGGGTCATCGACTCCGGCTGGATGGAGCACTTCGTCAATCCCGAGAAGATGTCCGAGCCGGTCGGGCTGGTCCCGCTGCCCATGGGGCCGCAGGGCGACGGCCACGTCTACCAGCGCGTGATCGGCGAGACGTTCCTGATTCCCCGCAACTCCGAGCTCGATCCGGCGGCGGTCATCGAGGTGTTCTCCGCCCTCTACAAGGTGATGGCTCCGTACGCCGACATCGAGGAGATGGAAGCCGCCTACTACGCCAAGTGGGACGAAACACGCGCCGGGGACGAGCGGACCTCGCAGTTCCTCCGCGACGCCGAGGCGAACCAGGTCCTCATCCCGGGCGCCGAGATGATCGGGCAGGAAGGGTACGAGCTGCTGCTTGCGACGCTCGGCAGGGCGATCGCCGGCGAGGTGTCGGCTTCGACGGCCCTGGCCGAGATCACGCCCGCCATGCAGGCGCTCGTCGACGACCTCTGGGAGTAGCCGTCTGGAGGATCTGCCGCGCCGCGCGGCAGGTCCTCCAGACCCCATAGCGGAAAACGGACTGCGGCTCCGGGGCGTGGACCGCGGCGGTCGAACCGTGGAATCACTCGCGGAGTGAGGGCATGCGCATGCGGGGTCACACACGGCGTACCTGGGGTGGGTGATCTCCGACGCCCCGGATCCTGAGGTGAGCGCAGCGAACCTCACTCGAAGAGTGATCGGCGCCCGCAGTACGCACGCGTGCGGGCCCTTCCTGCCGCTGGTGCTGCTGGCGCTCGCCGTGCCGGGCGTGGGCGCGTGGGCCGACACCGCCTACCGCTACGACAGCCGCGACCGCGTGGTCCGCACGCCGTCCCTCTACCACGTGGACCGGGTCGTGCACTTCAGCGACCTGGGGGTCGCCCTCGACGATCCCCGCGACTTCGCCGTCACCGGCGACGGGGCGGTCGTGCTGGATTCCGGGAACAGCCGCCTGGTCTGGCTCGATGCCGAATACCGGCTGATGCGGGTCCAGGAGGAGTTCACGGACGGCGCGCGGACCGAGACGCTGAACCACCCGCAGGGGGTCTTCGTCACCGGAGACGGCGCGGTCTACGTCGCCGACACCGACAACCGCCGGATCGTGGTGCTGGATCCCGCCGGCGCTCTCGTCAGGATCCTGGAGGAGCCCGCGAACGCCTCCTTCCGGATCATGTCCGCCGACTACGAGTACCGGCCCGTGAAAGTCGGCGTGAACGCCCTGGGCACGGTCTACGTGATCGTCAGGAACCTCTTCGAGGGGTTCATGCAGCTCGACGGGCAGGGACGGTTCGAGGGCTTCGTCGGCGCGCCCCGCGTGGTGGTCAGCCCGGTGGACCTGCTCTGGGCGCGCATCTTCAGTCCCGAGCAGCGCAGCCGGATGACCCTGTCTCTTCCCATCGACTACCGCACCATCGACTTCACCTCGGACGGCTACCTCCTCACCACGGTGGCGGCGGGCCAGGGGTATGGCGGCGAGCCGATCAGAAAGCTGAGCAACTCCGGGTTCAAGGTGCCCATCGCATGGGGCGACCGCACGGAGCCGCGGGGCGACCTCCTCTACTCCGTCGACGAAGGGCCATCGGTGCTGGTCGACGTGGCCGGTCAGCCGTGGGGGGTGTTCAGCGCGCTGGACCAGCGGCGGGGCAGGATCTTCACCTACGACGGCGCGGGCTCGCTGCTGGCCGTCATGGGCGGGCTCGGCAACCGGGCCGGCCAGTTCCGCACGCCGGTGAGCATCGATGCGCGGGGCAACGACCTGGTCGTTCTGGACAGCGGCACCAGGAGCCTGGTCGTGATGAGGCCGACGGCGCACGGCCGGTACGTGTTCGCCGCCCTGGCCCTGGAGGCCAACGGCTTCCACGACGAGGCGGTGCGGCTGTGGGAGCAGGTGCTGGCCCATGACAGCCAGTTCGAGGTGGCCCATGCCGCGATCGGGCGGTCGCGGCTCGCCGCCGGCGACTACCGCGCGGCGCTGCGCTCGCTTCGCCGCGCCAACGACCGCGAGGGATACTCGCAGGCGTTGGCGGAGCTGCGGAGCGACGTGGTCAGGCGCATCTTCCTGCCGGTGGTCCTGTCCGTTCTGACCGTTGCGGTCCTGCTCACGGTCCTGGTGAGGCTCGGCCTCGGCGAGCGGTGCAGGGGGTTGCTGGCCCGCCTCGGCCGGACGGCCGGCATGACCCGGGCCCTGCCGCTGGCGCGGGTGAGCGGCCGCGACCTGGTGCGAGCCCTCCGCTTCTCCCTGCACACGTCCATCCACCCGATCAGGGGCTTCCGCGAGCTGAAGAGCGGTCAGGCGGCGGCCGTCCCGGCAGCCACCGCGATCCTGGCGGTCCTCTGCTTCGTGTACGTCCTGTTCCGGCAGGGCGCGGGGTTCGTGTTCAACACCGCGACCGGCGGGTTCGACCCTGCCCGATTCGAACTGGTCCGGGTCCTCCCCACCATCCTGGTGCCGCTGGCCCTCTGGTGCGTGGTGAGCTGGGCGCTGACGACGATCCTGCAGGGCAAGGGCAGCCTGGCACAGGTGTACGTCGCCACGGTCTTCTCCACGGTGCCGCTGCTCCTGGCCATGGTCGTGCTGATTCCCTTCAGCCACGTGCTGGTGCGCGCGGAGGCCGGCTTCTACCACGGCGTGCTCTCCCTCGCGTTCGTCTGGAGCGGCTTCCTGCTGCTGACGTCCACGATGATGACGCACGACTACGACCGGCTGTTCCGCAGCATCCTCGTCATCCTGCTGATCCTGGCCGGCATCGGCGTGACCGTGTTCGTGCTCCTGGTGCTGTTCAGCGTCGGCAACACCATCGTCAGGTTCGCGGCCGGCGTCTGGCGGGAGTACCTGTTCACCCGATGACGAGGGCACCGGTGACGAGACGAGTCCGGGCGCTCGTCGTGGTGGCCGTCTTCCTGGCGACGGCCGCCGAGTCGCTGTCGGCGCGCGTCGGCGATTCCTTCGCCATGGCGGCCGAGAACGTCTACCTGCGCCTCTACGTCGACCAGGCGACTGCCAACTTCGCGCTGGAGGACAAGGAGAGCGGCGCGATCTGGCATTCGAATCCGCAGGACGCCGGCCGTTATGACCGGATCGCTGCGGGGAAGGAACGCAACCGGCTGCGCGCACTGCTCGGCATGTCGTACGTGCGGGGCAACGGCGCCAGGGTCGCGTACGACAGCTACACCGACAGCGTGCTGCACGGCCAGCACGAGATCCGCAGGATCGACGGCGGGTTCCGGGTGGAGTTCCGGCTGGGAAGGAAGTGGCTGGAGTCGGGGCTCATGCCCAGGATCGTCGAGGGCGAGCGGTTCGCGTCGCACGTGCTGGCGGGGGCGACCGAGGCGGAGAAGGAGACGCTGCTCACCTACTACGTGCCGGCGGCGCTCGTCCCTCGCGAAGACGAGCCCTTCCCGATCGAGATCAGCGTGCCGGGGCCGCTCGGCGAGGTGTTCACGGAGCGGATCGAGGCGCTGCTCGGGGACCACACGCTCCTCGTCCAGGATGACGCGTACCGGGCCGGGCTCGAACAGCTCGCCGAGCTCGGCCGGAAGGCAGAGAGCGCGTCCGGCGAGGCGCGGCAGGAGCTGCGCGGGGAGCTGCTCAAGGTGCAGGGCTCCCTGGTGAAGCGGAAGACGGACTACGCCAGGGCGCTCATCGACATGATCGTCGCCGACCGGGAGGAGTACGTCGACATCAGGTCGCTGACGCCCGCGGTCATGGAGCCGTTCCTGGGGCGGACGTTCCACCTGAAGTTCAGGCATCCGCGCTTCAGGACGGAGGCGCTGCTCGCGGCCCTGGCCGGCAACGGCTACACGCCGGAAGACATCGTGGCCGACCACGGCACCTTCGGGCTGACGGCCCCGGAGGAGAACCACGAGCGGTTCGTCATACCGCTGGAGATCGTGCTCGACGGGCGCGGCTTCATCGTCCGGGTGCGCGGCCGGGAGATCGAGTACGGCGTGGACGTCCCGTACCGCGCCGGCCCGGCCTACACGACCGTGTCGTATCCGGTGCTGTCGCTGGAGCTGCTGCCGTTCTTCTTCGCGGCGCGCCGTGAGGATCGCGGCTACCTGTTCGTCCCGTCCGGGTCCGGCGCCCTCATCGACCTGGCCGAGCGCAAGGCCGGCGCCCGGTCGCTGACCGTGCCGGTCTACGGCGGGGACTTCAGCCTCCGGCCGAAGGCGGGCGCGGGCGATCACGGCCACCTGCCCGTGTTCGGCGCGGTGCGTGGGGACACCGGCTTCCTGGCGATCATCGAGTCAGGCGCCGCCATCGCGTCGGTGTCCGTGCTCAAGGCCGGGGTCTACAACTCGTACCACACCGTCTTCGCCCACTACACGATCACCGAAGGGCGGACCGAGGCGCGGGAGACCGGCGACGCCCTGTTCGGGGCCTACGCGATCTACGCCCCCGAGTCGTACGCGGGCGACGTGGTAGCGCGCTACCACCTGCTGCCGGCCGGCAGCGCGGACTACTCGTCGATGGCGCGCATCTACCGCGAGCACCTGCTCGAACGGGGATTGCCGCGGCGGGCGAACAGCTCCGGGCAGCCGTTGTTCCTGGACGTCACGGCCTCCGTGCCCACGACCGCCACCGTCGCCGGCGTCCCGTACCGTTCGACCGCGATGGCGACCGGCTACCGCGATGCGCGGCGGATCCTGACCGACCTCGACAACCCGGACGGGTTGATCGTCCGCTACGCCGGCTGGCTGGCAGGCGGCACCGCGCATCGCTTTCCCGGCCGCGTCTCCCTGAACGGCAAGCTGGGCAGCCGCCGCGGGTTTCTGCGCCTGCTCGACTTCTGCCGGCAGCGCGGGATCGGCTTCTTTCCGGCCGTGGACTTCCTGGCGGTCAACGAACGGGGCCCCTTCGACGGGTTCGCCGCCAGCCGGGAGGCGGCGCGCGGCCTGGACCGCGCACCGGTCAGGCTGCTCGACCGCAACCCGGCCCTCACGGAGGACGTGCCGGCGGGCCCGTACCTGATCTCGCCGGCGGCGCTGCCGGATCTGGCCGCCTCGTTCGCCGCCCGCTACGGGCGCATGGATCACCCCTACCTGGGGCTCGACCGGTTCGGGCTCCTGAGCTTCAGCGACTACCGGCGAGGGGCCGATCCGGGGCGGATCTTCGATCCCGAGGAGACCCTGCGCGTGCTGGACGAGACGGCATCGCAGCTCGCGGGCGACGGCTTCAGGCTGCTGATCGAGGGCGCCAACGCCCACCTGATCCCGCACGCGTCCGCCGTCATGCACGTCCCGTATCGGGACGCGGACTACGACATCGTCACTCGCACGATCCCGTTCATGCAGATGGTCCTGCACGGCTCCGTGCCGTACTCGTCCGAGCCGATCAACTACCAGGCCGACCCGCGGACGGCGTTGCTACGGGCGATCGAGTCCGGGAGCAGCCTGGCGTTCGCCGTGATCCACGACGCGCCGGCATTGCCGGAGCCGCTCCACGACGTCGACCTGTACGCCTCGGTCTACCGGAGATGGAAGGACACGATGGTCGCCATGCACGGCACCCTCAACCGCGCCCTCGCGGGCCTTGCAGGGGTGCCGATCCGCGCGCATGCGACGCTGGCCGACGGCGTGCGCGTCACCCGCTACGAGAACGGCGTCGACGTCGTGGTCAACTACCGCGACGAGCCGTATACCCATGCCGGCATCACGGTCGGCCCCAGGGACTACCTGCGCGTGCCGGAGCGGGTGGCGTGGTAGGGCGCATCGACCTCGCCAGGAAGAAGGCGCGCATGGGCTACCTGTTCACGCTGCCGCTGATGGCCGGCATCGTCTTCTTCCTGATCATGCCGATCGCCCAGTCCATCTCGTTCAGCGTGGGTGAGATCGAGATCACCGACGAGGGCTACCTGCTGCATCCGGTCGGGCTGGCCAACTTCCACCACGTGCTGCGGGTGGACACCTTCTTTCCCCGGCACCTGGCGGCGGCGGTGGTGAAGCTGGCCTCCGAGGTGCCGGTCGTTCTGGTGTTCAGCCTGATCTGCGCCTCCCTCCTGAACCGCCCGTTCCGGGGGCGCGGCGTGATGCGAACGGTGCTTTTTCTCCCCGTGATCCTGTCGTCGGGCGTGCTGGTGACCCTGCAGCAGTCGTACCTGCTGACGCAGGAGCTGAGCATCGGATCGCTCTTCGAGCGCTTCACGCTCCAGATGGTGAGCGGCTGGAGGGTCGACTCACCGGCTGTGGATGGCGCGCTCGCCTACCTCGTCGACGCCACCGCCCGCCTGCCGGCCATCGCCGCGGCCGCGGGCATCCCCATCCTGATCTTCCTGGCCGGGCTGCAGGGCATTCCCGATTCCATGTACGAGGTGGCCAGGATCGAGGGCGCCAACGCCTGGGAGACCTTCTTCTACATCACCCTGCCGCTGGCGGCGCCGCTGATCTTCCCGATCGTCATCTACCTGATCGTGGACTCGTTCACGGCCGCCGACAGCGAGCTGCTGCGCTACATCTTCGAGAGCATGCGCAGCGGCGCGGGATACGGCACCGCGACCGCGATGGCGTGGGTGTTCTTCCTCACCATGGCCGCGATCCTGGCGATCGTGGGAGGGGTCGTGGCGCGCGGCACGCGCGCCAGCGGAGTGGCCGCGTGAGCTCGGCGCTGGCGAGGTGGACGACTCCGGCGTACCGGGTCGACTGGCGGATCCTGCTCTTCCGGGCCTTCCGGATCGCGTTCCTGGCCGGCGTGTCGTTCATCGTGCTCTTCCCCGTGCTGCACAAGCTCGTCCAGTCGTTCATGTCCGAGGCCGACATCATGGACGTCAATCGCGTGTGGATCCCGTCGAGGCTGTCGCTGCTGAACTACCGGATCGTCGCGGTCTCGCTCGACTACTTCCACAACGCGCTGCGGTCGCTCGGCCTGACGCTGCTGGTGTGCGTGTCGCAGATGGCCTCCTCGACGCTCGTGGCCTACGGCCTGGCGCGGTTCAGGAACCGGCTGACCAACGTCCTGTTCGCGATCGCCGTGTTCAGCATGGTCATTCCGCCGCAGTTGCTGATGGTGCCGCTGGTCTTCAACTTCCGCTACTTCAGCTTCTTCGGGCTGTTCCCGGAGGGCCTGAACCTGACGGGCAGCATCCTGCCGTTCGTGCTCACGTCGCTGACCTGCATGGGCTACAAGAACGGCATCTTCATCTACATCATGCGGCAGGTGTTCAAGGGCATCCCGCGCGACCTGGAGGACGCGGCCTACGTGGACGGATCCGGGTACCTCAACACGTTCGTGCGCATCGTCCTGCCGTCGGCCACCTCCGGACTGCTCGTCGTGTTCCTGCTGGCGTTCGTCTGGCAGTGGAGCGACCTGACCTTCACGGAGCTGTTCCTGCCGAACCGGGACCTGCTGTCGACGGTGATGGTAGGATTCGGATTCCAGTACGAGGACTGGTACGTCGCGTTCAACGCCGGCGCCCGGCCGCATCCCGGCTTCGTGGCCGCCGTCGTCAACACCGCCATGCTGCTGTTCATCCTGCCGGTGCTCGTGCTCTATCTGTTCGTGCAGCGCTGGTTCATCAAGAGCGTCGACCGCGTGGGACTGGTCGGCTGAAGGAGTGAGACGAACATGATAGGGAGACTCGTCACCGGCAACTGGGAGCTGACGGTATCGGTCGCGACCGACGGGCCGCTGTCGGGCAGCGACGTGAGGATCTGGTTTTCCTCGGACGCGAACCGGGAGAACTGCGCGTTTCTGAACGTCGGCAGCGGACGTACCTACCTGGGGCGCCGCAGGCAGGGGAGCGAGGAGATCCTGCGGACCTACGCGGACGCCGGCCATCCGCCGTGGCGGATCCGGCTGCAGAAGCGCGGCGCCTTCTTCCGCTTCCGGATCAACGACGCGGCGCACGGCTACATCAAGGGGCCGACCGGGCAGTGGGACATGCTCTTCGAGCCGACCGAGGCGCACCTGTTCATCGACTGCGACGAGGAGCACTACCGGATCGACGAGTGCCGGCTGACCCCGCTCACCTGGTTCGAGGAGACCACGCTGGCCATTCCCACCGGCGAGGAGGGAAGCTGGACCGCCGGGCACGTGCTGCCGGGCGGCATCATCGAGTACCAGGGCCGGTACTACCTGTACCTCATGGGCTCCCGCCCCGGGCAGCAGGAAGGAGGGCTCCAGCGCGTGATCGGCGTGGCGATGAGCGACGACCTGGAGCACTGGGAGCTGCACCCGGAGCCGGTGGTGACGCAGTCGAACGTGCCCTACGACAACCTCTATCCCAACGGCGCCATCGTCACCGGCGAGGGCAAGGTGGCGTTGCTGTACTCGTCACAGATGTACCCGAAGTGGAACGGGTTCTGCCTCACGGTGGCCGACCATCCCCTGGGGCCGTTCGTCGACCATCCCGGGAACCCGGTGTTCGACCACGGCGACGCCGCGCACGAGTTCGACGTGGTCGCCCTGGAGGGCGGACGCTATCGGTATCTGCTGATGTACGCCGGCTTCACGCCGAACCCGCCGCGCGGACCGGCCGGGGACCGCGGCTACGCGCTGTACAGCGACGACCTCGTCCACTGGGTGCCGGACCCGGACAACCCCGTGTTCGGCCCGGACACGCTGGACGACTGGGACGCCATCCACGTACGCACCCGGTCGCTGACGAAGATCGGCGACACCTGGTACCTGTGGTACGAGGGTTGCAACACCTGGAAGCCGCGCGGCAAGCAGCATCACGGCTGGTGGGACACCGTCGGGCTGGCGCGCTCCAAGGACCTCAGGAACTGGGAGTACCATCCGCGCAATCCCGCCCTGGAATCGGGCCAAAGTCACTGGATCGGCTGGCCGCGCATGGTGGTCAGGAACGGGATCGGCTACGTGTTCATGATCGAGAACTCCCGCATCGTCCACAGGAAGATCCCGATCGGGAAGCTCACCGACTGGGAGAGCGACCTGGGTGAGACGATCGACCTGCTGCAGGAAGAGCGCCCATGAAGGACGTCACGATCAACCTCGATCACATCCCGTTCAGCCGTTACGGCGCCTACGTCTCGGTCAACCGCGACCGGGAGAAAGGCCTGTTCGTCATCCACAACGTCGAGCGGCGCTTCGGCGAGGACGAGGCGTTCACGCTGCAGCTCACCCGCGGCGGAAGCGCCGTCGACTACACCTACGAGATGCGGCCCGACCGGATCACCGTGTCCGGCGGCGGGGGCAGCGCCACCATCTTCGTCAGGGACGACCACACGCTGGCATTCGACTCGCACGGCCTGGACCTGGAGTTCCGGGCGATCACCGCCCACGGCTACGGCACCGAGTACGGGCCGGACGACTTCTGCGTGATCTCCGTGAACCAGCGCACGACCTCGCGGTTCCACGTGTTCCGCGGCCGAGGCGTGCTGAGTGGGCCGATCCGGCGGTTCCAGAGCAACGAGAACCTCGACTGGAAACGGGACCTGACCGTGCGCGCGGACGGAGGTGCGGCGACGGTCAGCCTGACCATCATGAACGTGGAGCGGAGGCTCCGTCACGAGCCGGTCGACGTGGAGCGGGAGACCGCGGCCGTCAGGGCGGAGTGGGAGCGGTTCCTGGCCAGGATGCCGCCGGCGCCCGCGGGCCGCCACGACTTCGCCGTGGCCACGTGGTACACGCTGTGGTCCTGCTTCGTGCGCGCGCGGGACGTCTATCGCTACGACGCGATGCTCATGTCCAAGAAGTTCATGAGCTCGGTGTGGACGTGGGACCACTGCTTCAATGCGCTGGCGATGATGAAGGTGAGCCGGCAGACGGCGCTGGAGCAGTTCCTGCTCCCGTTCGAGTTGCAGGCGGAGTCCGGGACCCTGTTCGACATGACCAACCCGAACCAGGAGGTGATCTGGGCGGTGACCAAGCCGCCCATCCACGGCTGGTGCTTCGGGCGGATGATGGACGCCTTCGACTTCGAGCCGGAGGTCCTGGAGAAGGTGCTGGGACACCTGGACGCGTGGACGAGCTGGTGGATGGACTACCGGGACTCGGACGGCGACGGCGTCCCCGAGTACCCGCAGGGGTGCGACAGCGGCTGGGACAACTCGACGCTGTTCGACGACGGCTTCTTCCTGGAGTCGCCCGACCTGTCCGCGTTCCTGGTGCTGCAGATGCACACCTGCGCGCGGATCGCCGAGCGGCTCGGCAGAACGGAGGAGGCGGGCCGGTGGCGGCGCTCCGCGAAGGATCTGCTGGCGCGGCTCTACGACCATAGTTGGGTGGGCGGCCGGTTCGTCGCCAAACGGTCGGGAAGCCACGCGTACGATCCCGAGCCCACCTCGCTGCTGGCGCTGATGCCGATCGCGCTCGGGGAGCACCTGGACCCGGACCGGATGGCGGTGCTGGCCGGCATCCTGGAGGAGCGGTTCCTGACCGAGCACGGCCCGGCCACCGAGGCGCCCGACAGCCCCCGCTACGAGAGCGACGGCTACTGGCGCGGCCCGATCTGGGCGCCGAGCACCTACCTGATCGTGGACGGCCTCCGGCGCGGGGGACGCGTCGAGCTGGCGCGGCGGATCGCCGCGTCGTTCTGTCGGATGGCCGAGCACAAGGCGATGGGACAGTACGAGAACTTCGACGCGCTGACCGGAGTGGGGCTGCGCGCTCCCGGCTACACCTGGACGGCCAGCGTCTTCATGCTCCTGACGTGGGAGTACCTGCAAGACGGGTGAACGGCCGGTGATCGGCAGGGCCGCGCGGCGCGTTTCGGCAATCCTGCTGCTGGCGGCGTGCCTGCCCGCCGGCGCCGAGTCGTACCGCGACTACCTCCGCCGGCACGGAGAGTGGCCGGAGGTGCGGCTCGACCGGCCGATCGTCGTTCAAGGTGTAGACTTCGCGGCAGCCGGCGCCGAGTCGCGTACGGGGGAGATCGACGGGGTGCCGGCCGTGCTGACCGCCGAGCGGGGATCGGTGAGCTGGGCCGTCACCGTCCCGCGATCCGGGCTCTACCGGATCCGGGTCAGCTACCACCCGCTCCCCGGCCGGCGCATGCCCGCCGTGCGGGAGATCGCGATCGACGGGCAGGTGCCGTTCCAGGAGGCGCGGCGCCTGAGCTTCCCGCGCACCTGGGACCACGGCGGCGGGGTGCGGGCCGACGTCCGCGGCAACCAGATCCGGCCCCGGATCGAGGAGCGGCCGCGCTGGACCACGACGTATCTCCGCGACCGCGATGGCGATCACGCCGAGCCGCTCGCGTTCTTCCTGCGCCGCGGGGTCAACACGATCACCCTCACGGGAGTCGTGGAGCCGCTGGCGATCGCGGCGCTGGCCGTGACGCAGTACGATCGTCCTCCGTCCTACGCCGAGTACCGCGCTGCGGCCCCCGCCGCCGGCGACGTGTCCGGATTCCAGCTCAAGATCCAGGGCGAGGACGCGGGGCCGCGTTCGTCGCAGACCCTCTTTCCCGTGCACGACAAGGGCGATCCGTCGATCGAGCCCTACCACCCCTACCAGGTGCGGATGAACTCGATCGGCGGCTACCGCTGGGCGCAGGCCGGGGACTGGATCGAGTGGACCTTCGCGGTGCCGGCGAGCGGAAGCTACCGGATCGCGGTCAAGGCCAAGCAGGACATCAACCGCGGCGCCCGGTCCTGGCGGCGGATCTCGATCGACGGGCGCGTCCCGTTCCGGGAGGTCGATGCCGTGGCGTTCCCCTATTCCTCGGCCTACCGGGGGACGCCCCTGGGGGGTGACGAGCCCTATCTGTTCCACCTGGAGGCCGGCGAGCACACGATCCGCATGGAGGCGGTGCTGGGCGAGTTCGCGCAGGCGGTGGCCGAGGTGGATGGGATCGTGGCGGATCTACTCGCCTTCTACCGGGACGTGATCATGATCACCTCGTCCAATCCCGACCCGTTCCGGAGCTACCAGCTCGCAGAGCGCATTCCGCGCGAGATCGGCGAGCTGCCCGCGCTCCGGGAGCGGCTGGTGTCCGCGGCCGGACGGGTCGAGGGCATGGCCGGCTCAGGCGGCGTGTCTTCGAGCGTGCAGGAGCTGGTCGTCCTGCTGGACCGGATGGCGCAGCGCCCGGAGGTCATCCCGTTCGTCCTGAGCGAGCTGCAGAACGCCATCACGGCGCTCAGCGTGTGGGCGGCCCGCAACCGGGAGCAGCCGCTGCAGGTCGACTACCTGGTGGTGGCCTCGCCGGATCGGGAGTTCCCGCGTACGCGCGTCAGTCTGTTCGTTCGGTGGTTCAGGAAGCTGCAGGCGTTCGTGGCGTCGTTTTCGCCGAACTATCACCAGGCGTTCCCGCTTGCGGGCGGCGAATCCGCGACCGGAGCCGGCGTGGCCCCGGTCACGGTGTGGATGGGCACGGGCCGCGACCAGAGCCAGATCCTCCGGCAGATCATCGACGACCTGTTCACGCCCGCGACCGGCATCCCGGTCGAGCTGGAGCTGGTGCGGAGCATCCAGTCCATCCTGATCCCGGCCAACCTGGCCGGCACGGCGCCGGACGCCGTCATCGGCCACGCCAACATGGAGCTGGCCTTCCGCGGCATGCTCGCCGACCTGTCCGCGATGGACGGCTACGCGGAGGTGGCGCGCCGTTTCGCTCCCGGCGCGCTGGCGCCGTTCAGCCACCGCGACGGCGTCTACGCCCTCCCGGAGACGATGAGCTTCCCGGTGCTGTTCTACCGCGCGGACATCCTGGACTCGCTGGGGATCGAGATCCCGGCGACCTGGGACGAGGTGCGCGCCCTGCTGCCGACGCTGCGCGCGCACCACCTGGACTTCGGGCTCGCCATGGATCCGGGCTCGCTGCTGATGATGGTGAACCAGCGTGGGGTCCCGGTGATGAAGGAGGACAGCGTCGAGACCAACCTCGACTCGGAGACCGTGATCGGCACGATCGACGAGCTCACGGACTTCTTCATCCGCTACGACGTGCCGTATGCCTACAATTTCTTCAACCGCTTCCGGTTCGGCGAGATGCCGCTGGCGATCCAGCCGTTCAGCTTCTACAACACGCTGGTCGTCTTCGCGCCGGAGCTCAGCGGGCGGTGGGGGATGGCGATGGTACCCGGCACGCGGACGGACGGCGGGAGCGTCAACCGGACGGTGACCGTCCTGCCGAGCATCATCCCGGAGCCGGTCGCCGGGCCGGGAGCGGTGCAGAACACCTGGGACGTGTCGTCGCTGACGGCGGTCGGCGTCACCGGATCGTCCATCGTGCGCGGCTCGGCGAACCCCGACGGCGCCTGGGAGTTCCTGAAGTGGTGGTCGGGGCGCGAGGCGCAGGTGCTGTACGGCACCGAGCTGGAGTCGCTGCTGGGCGAGGCGGCGCGCTACGCGCCGGCCAACCTGCAGGCGCTGGCGGAGATCCCGTGGAGCCCGGACGAGCGGCGCGTGCTGTTCGAGCAGGCGGAGTGGGTCGAGGGGCTGCCGCCGATCGTCGGCAACTACTACGTGTTCCGCAACCTCAACTGGATGATCCGCGCCATCGTCGTGGACGGCGAAGGCGTGCGGGAATCGGTGCGCCGCTACGACGACGCGATCAACCGCGAGCTGGCGCGCAAGCGCGCCGAGTTCGGGCTGGAGACCGAGCGGGCCGCACTCCCGGCGGAGCACCGCGACCGGTACTGGGACCGCTTCGTCCGCATCGACCGGCTGGAAGATGCCGACGTGCCGGGCGTCGGCGACTTCGTGCCGGCGGAGATCGTGCGCGAGCTGGCGGCGGCGGATTGAGAGGATGTCGGCGGTGCACGTTCCGGGCATGACCCTGGGCGAGCGGTTGCGGGTCACCGGGGCCAAGCTCTGGCAGGCGCGCGTCTCCTACGCGATGCTGGCCCCGTTTCTCGTCGCCTTCACGGTGTTCGTGGTGGTGCCGGTGCTGTTCTCGTTCGTGTTGAGCTTCACGCAGTTCAACATGGTGCAGCGTCCGACCTGGGTCGGGTTCGAGAATTACCTGCGGATGTTCCTGGACGACAGGATCTTCCTGATCGCCCTGCAGAACACGCTGGTCTACGCGGCGATCACCGGCCCGGTCGGCTACCTGCTCTCCTTCCTGTTCGCCTGGCTCATCAACGAGATGCGCCACCGGCTCCGCATCGTGCTGACGCTGCTGTTCTACGCGCCCGCGATCGCCGGCAACGCCTTCATGATCTGGGTGCTGCTGTTCAGCCCGGACGCGCACGGCTACATCAACGGCACGCTGATCGCCCTGGGCATGATCACCAAGCCGGTGCAGTGGCTGATCGACCCCGACTACATGATGCCGATCGTGATCGGGGTCGTGCTCTGGATGAGCCTGGGCACCAGCTTCCTGGTCTTCATCGCCGGCCTCAAGGGCATCGACGAGCTCCTCTACGAGGCGGCGGCCATCGACGGCATCGACAACCGCTGGCAGGAGCTGTGGTACATCACCCTGCCGGCCATGCGCGGCTACCTGCTGTTCGGCGCGATCGTCGCCATCACGGAGTCGATGACCAACACGACCGTCATCTCGGCGCTGACCGGCGACGAGCCGACCGACTGGGCCACCTGGACGATCGTCCAGCACTCGAACGACCACGCCCTGGTGCGGTTCGAGCTGGGCTACTCCTCGGCGATCATCTTCCTGCTGTTCCTGGCCATGGTGGCGGCGCAGAAGATCGTCCAGCGCCTGTTGGGGCGGGTCGGATGAGGACCATGAGCGGAGCGAACGCAAACGGCCCCATCCGCGTGATGGCCAAGGTGGGGTGAGGGCATGAGTCGGAACGTCGCGACCATCCTGCGCAACCGCAACCTGTCGCGCTCGCTCGCGGGCGACATCGTCATCCTGGTATTTCTCTGCGGCGGCGGCATCTTCATGGCGCTGCCGCTGGTCTACGCCGCCGGCAACGCCTTCAAGCCGCTGGACGAGCTGTTCCTGTTTCCGCCCCGCTTCGTCCCGCGCCGGCCGACGTTCCAGAACTTCACCGACCTGTTCCTGCTGATGGAGCAGTCCTGGATTCCGCTGTCCCGCTACTTCTTCAACTCCGTGTTCATCGTATCCTTCGCCTTGGCCGGCAACCTGGCGATCTGCTCGGTCGCCGCCTACGTGCTCTCCAAGCACGACTTTCCCGGCAAGAAGCTCATCAACGAGGTGATCATCCTCAGCCTCATGTTCTCGGGAGCGGTGACCGTCATCCCGAACTACCTGACGCTGTCGTGGCTGGGATTCATCGACCGCTACTGGGCGATCGTCGTGCCCGCGTGGGCGCAGACGCTGGGCCTCTACCTGATGAAGAAGTTCATCGACTCCATGGTGCACGACTCGCTGATCCAGGCGGCCCGCATCGACGGCGCGGGCGAGCTGACGATCTTCGCGCGTGTGGTCATGCCCATCGTCAAGCCGGCCTGGCTGACCCTGATCATCATCAACTTCCAGGTGATGTGGCGGAACACCGGCGACATCTTCATCTACTCCGAGCAGTTGAAGCCGCTCCCGTACGCCCTGTCGCAGGTCGCCGGCGGCGGCATCGCCCGCGTGGGCGCCGCGTCGGTGGTCACCCTGTTCATCATGGCGGTGCCGATCGGCGTGTTCATCTTCAACCAGAGCAGGATCGTGGAGACCATGGGCACCTCCGGCATGACGGGAGAGTAGGGCAATCGAGCCCGATCCATGCGATACTCACGCAGAGGAACACAGCAGTGGCAACACGCAAGATCGCAGTTGACATTCCAGAGAGTGTACTCCTTGCCGAGAAGACCGATGAGCGCCTGTTCGCCCGCGAGCTGCGTATGCTGGCGGCGGTCAAACTGTACGAGCTCGGCCGCTTGTCGTCGGGTCGAGCTGCCGAGCTGGCGGGAATGGCGCGCGTGGAATTCCTGTTGGAGATCGCTCGCTATCAGGTCTTTCCGCTTGAGGCCGAGTTGTCCGACTTGGAACGAGGGTGTGGTTGACATCTTCATCGACCGCTCCGGGAGAGGCACGCCCCGCCGAGAGACCGTTTGCATGAAACCTGACACGTCGCAAGACACATCATCTGATCGATGCCTGGCCAGGACGCGAGCTCACAGCGGCCACGAGATACCGGCAGTTCCTGCGGGAAATCGGGCTGACTGCCTGCATGCTTCGCTGATGGCAGCTCCCTGGGACGATGAGCCGGAGTCGCCTGAGGAAATCGACGCGATACAGGAGGCGCATCAGGGCATAGAACGAGAGGCTGTCGTATGCGACGAACAGCTCGAATCTCTCTTGTAAATCTTGAAGGAGGATAGCGTTGTTCGATGGCGAGCCGAACGCGCCCTTCGCTCCTGGCGGCGCGCAAGCCCGTCGGGTGCTCCGCCGTGTCTCGGATCGTTGCAACCACGGCTACGGAGGTGCAGCAGCCATATATTGACATGGTGTCAAGCCTGAGTCGATGATCTGAACATGGACAAGCCGTCCGGTGCGACGGCCCCCGGCGCGATCGACGCGGCCGTCAGACAGACGCTGCGCAGGCAGACCCGATCCCGCATCGTCCGCATGAGAGAGCTGTACCTGCTCTTTCTGATCCCCCTGGCACTGCTGGCGATCTTCAAGTACGTCCCCATGGTCGGGGTGATGATCGCGTTCAAGGACTACAGCGCCCGCGCCGGCATCCTGGGCAGCTCCTGGAACGACTTCGAGCACTTCAAGTTCTTCTTCTCCACGCCTCAGTTCCCGGAGTTGCTGCTCAACACCTTCCGGATCAGCCTGCTCAAGTTCGCCTTCGGGTTCCCGGCGCCGATCGCCTTCGCGCTGATCCTCAACGAGCTGACCAACCGCCGCTACAAGCGCGTCGTGCAGAGCATCTCCTACCTGCCGCACTTCCTGTCGTGGGTGGTGCTCGGCGCCATCTTCAAGGTGCTGTTCTCGGTGGAGCGGGGCCCGATCAACGCCGTCATCACGGCCCTGGGCGCCGAACCCATCTACTTCCTGGCCGAGCCCGACTGGTTCCTGTTCTCGGTGGTCATCACCCACATCTGGAAGAGCATCGGCTGGGGCAGCATCATCTTCCTGGCGTCGATCACCTCGATCGATCCCGGCCTGTACGACGCCGCCGACGTCGACGGCGCGAACCGCCTGCAGAAGGTGCTGCACGTGACCCTGCCGGCGATGGTTCCGGTGATCGTCATCATGCTCATCCTGACCGTGCGCGATCTGAACCAGGCCGGATTCGATCAGATATTCAACCTCTACAACCCGCTGGTGTTCAGCGTCGCCGACATCTTCGAGACCTACGTGTACCGCGTGGGTCTGGTCGACCGCCAGTACGACTTCGGCGCGGCGGTGAACCTCTTTCAGAACCTGGTGGCGGTCATGTTCGTGCTGATCGCCAACACCCTGGCGCGGCGCTACAGCGAGTACGCCCTGTGGTAGGACGGTCGGTACCGTGACCATACGCAGGAGTGTCGGCAGTCATGCCTTCGACGGGCTGAACGTACTGTTCATGGCCGCGTTCTGCATCACGGTGCTGTACCCGTTCTGGAATCTGATCCTGGTGTCGCTGGAGGGCATCGAAGAGGCGAAGGTGCTGCGCTTCAAGCTGACCAACACCCACTGGTCGGCATCGGCGTATCAGTACCTGTTGTTCGATTCGCTGGTGTTGCGGTCCTATCGGAACACGATCCTGCGCACGGTGGTGGGGACCGCCATGAGCGTATTCGTCTGCGCGCTGGCCGCCTATACCCTGTCCAAGCGGGACCTGCCCGGCCGCGGCCTGCTGATGGCGATCCTGCTGGTCACCCTGTTCTTCTCCGGCGGATTCATCCCCACGTTCTTGCTGATCAGGGCACTCGGGCTGTACAACACCTTCTGGGTGCTGGTGCTGCCGGGCGTGGTGCAGGCCTTCAACGTCATCATCATCCGCAACTTCTTCATGGCGATCGACCAGGGGGTGGAGGAGTCGGCGCTGATGGACGGCGCCACCTACCTGCGGATCCTGGTGTCGATCGTCATGCCGCTGAGCACGCCCGTGCTGGCGACGGTCACGCTCTGGACCGCCGTGAGCATCTGGAACGAGTGGTTCGAGGCGCTGATCTTCACGTCCGGGAACGACTGGATCGTGCTGCAGGAGTTCATCCGGCGCATGATGGAGGAGGTCTTCAACAAGCGTGAGCTCGCCGTCATCGACCGGTTCAACGACGAGTTCGGCCGGCAGATCCAGCGTGACAACGTGCAGTCGGCCGTGATCCTCATCACCATCGGGCCGATCGTGCTGGCCTATCCGTTCCTCCAGCGCTTCTTCGTGCGTGGCATCATGGTGGGCTCGCTCAAGGCGTAGCCGTGACTCCTGAAGCCAGCCCGTTCCGGCCGGGACAACCGGTGCCGGCCGAGCTGTTCGTCGGACGCCGCGAAGCGATCGAGCGCCTGCGAGGTCTGGTGCGCGCCGCCGATCGCGGTGTGTTCGGGACCGGCTTCATAACCGGAGAGCGGGGTATCGGCAAGAGCTCGCTGGCTTCGTTCGTGCGTCACCTCTGCGAGCGGGAGAGCCGCGTCACCGGCTGCCACGTCTATCTGGGAGGCGTCCGTGACGTGCCACAGATGGCGCGCCTTACCTTCGACCGCCTGCTCAAGGACAGCATCGATCGGCCTTGGCACCGCCAGGTTCTGGAGTTCTTCGGCGATCGAGTCCGGAAGGTGGGCCTGTTCGGCGTGTCCGTCGAGTTGGCGCTGAGCGATCGTGATCTGGACACGATCGCCGGCAACTTCATCCGGTCCATCCGCCAGCTCCTTTCCGGCATCGAGGAGAAGGGCACGCTCCTGCTCATCCTGGACGACATCAACGGACTGGCAACCTCCGCGGACTTCGCCCACTGGCTGAAGAGCATCGTCGACGAGGTCGCGACCTCGACCGAGAAGACTCGGCTGTGCATCCTGGTCGTCGGGCTCGAACAGCGGCGTCAGGAGCTGATACAGAGTCAACCGTCCTTGGCGCGCGTGTTCGATCTGGTCGACATCTCGCCCTGGTCGGATGACGAAGCGAGGCGGTTCTACGCGGAGTCGTTCGAGGCCGGCAATGTAGTCGTGCCCCCCGATTGGCTCAACGAGCTGGTTCGATTCACCGGTGGGCTGCCGGTGCTTGCGCACGAAATCGGCGACGCCGTCTGGGGCGCGGCACGATCACCGACCATCGCCGGGCAGGAAGTCAGGGCAGGGATCATCCGGGCAGCCGGCATAGTCGGACGGAAGCTCCTGGAACCGCAGATCTTTCAGGCGATACAGAGCGACCGCTACCGATCGATCCTGCGGAAGATGGCCGACTCGCCACAACGGATGAGGTTCCAGCGCGCCGAGCTGGCAGCGCGGCTTGCGGAAGGCGAGCGGGGTGTGCTGGACAATTTCCTGCGCCGCATGAGAACGCTGGGCGCCCTGGAGATCGATCCGGAAGTCCGCGGCGGCTACCGGTTTCCCAACCGCCTGCACGCCCTTTATTTCTGGATGGAATCCCAACTGAAGAGCCGGGCATAAGGAAGGCAGGGCCCTTGCGAGCCCTGCCTGGAACGTACCCGGAGCCGATGCTCCGAGCCGCGAAGCTCAGTACTCGAGCCTGCCGTCGAGGTAGGCGTCGACCAGCGGCGCCTTGGCGAACTCCTCCAGGTACCGGCTCATGCCGTTCCTTTCGAGCTCGGCCAGATAGTCGTCCCAGCCTTCGTCGATGTCGAGCTCGCCCAGGATGAAGTTGGCCGTGTACTCCAGGGCCGTGGTGGTGAGACCCGAGTTGTAGCGCTGGCGCATCCTGATGATGTTGGTCTCGTTCAGGAAATCGTACCGGTACTGGTGGACGTAGTGGTCCATGTATCCGGCCTTTGCCAGCAGATCGTTCTCGACCGTCTCGTAGGGCGTTCCGAGCTTGCGGACCTCGTACAGCCACGGCAGCCAATAGCCTCCGAGCAGGTTGGTGGCATGCTCGGGGCCGACCTCGTGATAGATCAGCGGGGACTTCCAGGGCTCGCCCGACCAGTCGAAGTTGACTCCCTCGACGCCCCACCAGTTGCGCAAGGCACCTTCCCTGGTGGAGTGCAGCCAATCGAAGATGCGCATGGCGCGGTCGAACTTCTCATCGCTGAGCTCGCTCGACGCCAGGGCGGCGCGTCCCAGGGTCCCAATCCTGAATCCGGTGGGGATCGCCGGCGTCATCGCGGCGCCGCCGGCCGAGGTGCCGTACAGACCGGTCATGTGGTTTCTCTCGGTCGGCACGACCAGCACCTTCGCGTCGGGGTGGGCCAGGAGCATCTGGAAGGGCACCTCGGTGGTGTCGTTCTCGGTGATGTAGTTGTAGTGGTACTGCATGTAGCCGAGGTGGCCGGAGTCCCACAGGTCCTTTGCGGCGCCGGACGACTGGGAGTCGATCACCGTCTCCTTGGTGAGGATGCCCTCCTCATGGAGCCGGTTGAACCACTTGAGGGCCTCGCGGTAGGCGTCCGTGGCGTACATGAACTTCATCTCGCCGTCTTCGGAGACGTTGATGTCGACCCCGCGTCCCTCGGTTCCGAACAGCGAGCCTGCCTGGCCGAAGCTGGTGAAGGTGGCGGGGAAGTAGGCGCCCAGGCCGTAGGTGCGTTCGGCGCCCGATGCGTTCTCGTCCACGAAGCGCTTGAGGATCTGGCGCATCTCCTCGGTGTCGAAGCCTTCCGAGCTCCAGAACACGCGCGGGGCGATCTCCACCAGCTCGCCGTGCGGCTCGATGCCCAGATTCTCCAGCCAGTCGAGCCGGTAGTAGGACACCATCATCGTCAGCGGCTTGTTGTAGAGCTGCGGGATGCCCATCACGGAGTCCTCACCCGGCACGCGCAGGAATGACCAGGCGCCGGTCTCGTCCATGAGGTGGGCGGTGTTGGGCATCTTTTCGCGGATGTCCTCGTACGTCCAGACGCGGATCATGTCGTCCTGGTACAACTCGTCCATGTTGGCCTGCAGCACCGCGCAGAACTCCGGGATGCGGCCGGTCGCGAGTTGCGCGGCCACCGCCTCGGTGTTGCTCCAGTCCCGCAGATCGGGCCAGATGAACGTGGTGTTGAACCGCTCCGTCATCTCCTGGAGGTAGACGTAGGTATCGGCCTTCTCTTCCTCGTTGAAGCGCATGGTCCAGCCGAGCCACTCGATCTCCAGGTGCTTGGCGAAGTGGTCCTGGCCGAACGCGGCGCCAGCCGCCAGGAGCGTGATGAGCCCCACCACGACGCCTGTGACCAGCGGTCTCCGTAACCGTCTCATGTGAACCCTCCTCTGTGGGAATGGATAGTGGGCCAGTCTACGGGCGGGCCTCCGGCCGGGCAAGGCGCCGTTTGTGGGGGCCGGCTGCCACGGTCAGAATGGCTGGCACGGAGGGTAACGATGCAGGACCGGTATCGATTGGCGGAGGTCGGCACGTCGACGCAGCTCCTGATCGACGATCACGTCGTCGACGACGTCTGGCTGCTGCGCCGGGTCCCGGAGATGCCGGCCAAGCATCCGGACAACCCGCTGGCGATCGCTCCCAGCCTGTACGACGCCGAGGAGAAGCTGTTCAAGGCGTGGTATCCGGCGGTCCCGGAGGATCCCGAGGACGACCCCGGCAACGAGGCGCTGTACGCCCGCGCGTACGCCGTGTCCGAGGACGGTTTCGACTGGCACAAGCCGGAGCTCGGCATCGTCGAGCACGAAGGATCGAAGCGGAACAACCTGATCGACGTCTCGGCCATGCACGGCGAGTTCGGGGTGGCGATGAAGGACCCGCACGATCCCGATCCC
Source organism: Spirochaetia bacterium (assembly GCA_964291595.2). GTDB lineage: Bacteria > Spirochaetota > Spirochaetia > SZUA-6 > Bin103 > CATQHW01. The sequence goes on from OZ219914.1 coordinate 2,144,463, forward strand.
GTCAAGCGGTACAAGGGGACGATCAAGCGCTGGTACCACCACGTCGACGCCGACCGGCGCGGCGGCGGGCGGCTGTTCGCGGCGTACTCGGCCGACGGCATCCGCTGGCACATGTACCCGGACGAGCGCTCCATCATCCGCGACTCCAACGACGGCAACGGCTGCTTCCTCTACGACGAGCGGATCGGCCGCTACGTGAACTTCCGCCGGCCGACCATCCTGGCCGGCCCGCGCGGCACGGTGCCGGCCGACCTGGGCTTTCCGGAGGTCGAGGGCGACGAGCGGGGGCTGTACCGCCATCCGCAAGCGGAGGACTACCTGCACCGTTACCTGCGCGCGCAGCCGTACGTGGACACGCGCGCGGCGATCGGCGCCACCGACCACGCGCACGAAGGGATGGGCTGCAACCGCAGGATCGCCAGGGCGGAGAGCGACGACTTCGTGAACTGGACCGACCCGGAGGTGATCATCCGTCCCGACGAGCTGGACCCGCCGCGCCTCTACGGCATCGACGTCACCGTCTGCGACGGCGTGTACATCGGGCTGCTGCAGGTCTTCAACAAGTGGGGCCTGAAGGGATACCTGGGCGACCCCTCGCAGGCGGACACGATGGACGTCCAGTTGACCTTCAGCCGGGACGGCTTCCGCTGGGAACGGCTGGCCAACCGGCCGGTGTTCATTCCGCGCGGAGTGATCGGCAGTTGGGACGGCGGCATGATCGCCGGCACGCGCATGATCGAGCACGGCGACGAGCTGCGCTTCTATTACGCCGGACACTCGGGTTCGCACAACGTTCCGGGGCGGACGAGTGGGACCGGCCTGGCCACGCTGCCGACGGGGCGGTTCGTCGCACGCGCCGCCTCCGACGAGCTGGGCGTGCTGATCACCAAGCCGTTTCGGCTGGAAGGCGACTGCGTGCAGATCAACGCGGACGCCTCGCGCGGCCGGATCAAGGTCGAGGTCGCCGACCCGATCGGGACGCCGATGCCGGGACTGACCGTCCGCGACTGCCGGCCGATCGAAGGGGACGGGCTGCGCCTGGCGGTGACCTGGAACGGCGACGAGGCGTTGCGCAAGCTGGCGGGCCAGGTGGTGCGGCTCCGGTTCTACCTCTACGAGTCGAAGCTCTACTCGTTCACCGTCGGCGCGGCCTGACGGATCGAGCCGGAGCGGCACACGATGGCGCGGTCACTGCGGAACGCCGTGCGGTCGCTGGCGATCAACACCGTACTGGTGCGCGAGCGAATGCAAAGCGGGTTGGCGTTCAACCCGATGTCGGCCCGCCTGGCTCAGGACCCGTATCCCATCTATGCGCGGTTGCGCGAGCGGGACCCCGTGCACCGCAGCCTGCTGATGGATGCGTGGGTCTTCTCGCGCCATGCGGACGTGGACGCCATCCTGCGGGACCATCGCCGGTTCGCAAGCGACCCGCGCAAACGCGAGCGGGCGCGCCAGCGGCAGGCGCGGATGGGGCCGGAGGACTACTCCCTGCTGTTCCTGGACCCGCCGGACCGCCTCGACGTCACGCGCCAACCGAGAAGCCACGTGGCGTTCGGCCGCGGCATCCACCACTGCCTCGGGGCGCCCCTGGCGCTCCTGGAAGGCCGCATCGTCATCGAGATGCTGCTCGAGCGCTTCGCCTCGATGCGCCTGCTCACCGATCGCCCGAGATTCCGCAACAGCGTGGTGCTGCGCGGCCTCGAATCCCTCCCGATCGCCGCCACGCCGGCTTGACGACCCGGTCGATTGTGAGCTGCACCCGCTGCGCGATACCGTCTTCTATCAGAGATCCGTGGACGCCGATTTCAGGTCAGCCGCATTCTCATGGCTCGCCGAGCAGGCCGCCCGCTACGGGGAGGTGATCCCGCGGGGAATCCTGCAGGCCGGCTTCGTTCATCGCGGCGAACCGGTCACGTTCATGGGACAACCCGGCATCTGGAAACCGCGTGTGCTGGAGCTTCCTCTCTCCATCACATCCGTGCACTCCGGTCCGTACGACGACTCGTTTACCGAGGAAGGGTTTCTCGCGTATCGCTACCGTGGCACCGATCCTCAACATCGGGACAATGTCGGCCTGCGCGAGTTGTGCCGCACTCGTACGCCGTTGATCTACTTCCACGGCGTGGCACGCGGCCGATACATGCCGGTATGGCCTGTGTTCATCGTCGAGGATCGTCCGCATGACCTCTGCTGCATGGTGGCAATCGAGGTGGCGCACGGGCTGAGTCCAACGGAGGGATCGCCCAACGTCATAGGATCGGATTCGATCCTCGGGATCCGCCGGTACATCACGGGAGAGACCAGGCGGCGCCTCCACCAGACCGCATTTCGGGAACGAGTGCTCGATGCCTACTCCGCATGTTGTTCCCTGTGTCGACTTCGCCATCGAAACCTGCTTGACGCCGCGCACATCGTTCCGGACGGCGAGCCGCGCGGCGATCCGATCGTTCCCAACGGGCTGTGCCTGTGCAAGATCCACCACGCGGCCTACGACAACGACCTGATCGGGATATCGCCCGACTACACCGTGCGCGTCCGCCCGGAGGTCCGTGAGGAAACGGATGGCCCGATGCTCCTGCATGGCTTGCAGGAACTGCATGAATCGACGGTTGTCCTGCCAAGCCGACGGGCAGACCGTCCCGATCCCGACCGATTGGCGTGGCGGTACGAGAGGTTTCGGGCGGCGTGACGACGGTCAGGTCGTGTAGCGCTCGCCGGACTCCGCCACGCCACGCGCGGGAGCGGGCACGGAGGGGGCTGGTTGCGCCCAGGGCTTGATGCGGTCCAGCGCCGGCCCCATCTCGCGTTCGGCAACCTCGGTGTCGTGCGCAGCCTGCGCCCGAAGCCAATAGCCGCGAGACAGACCGAAGAACCTACAGAGCCGCAGGTCGGTGTCCGCGGTAATCGCCCTCTTGCCGGCAACGATGGCGCTGATTCGCTGAGCAGGGACATCCACTTCCTTTGCCAGTCGGTACTGGCTCAGGCCCATGGGTTTCAGGAACTCCTCCAGCAGGATCTCGCCTGGGGTAATCGGATCACACTCCGTCATGAATGCCCTCACCATGCTTTCAGTGATAGTCGACGATCTCCACGTCCTCCGCTCCCGAGTCGGTCCAGCGAAAGCAGACGCGCCATCGTTCGTTGACTCGGATGCTGAATTGGCCGGAGCGATCCCCTCTGAGTGATTCAAGACGATTGCCCGGCGGCACCCTCAGATCATCGAGTCGATCTGCTATATCGAGCTGGCGAAGCTTGCGCCGTGCCACTTTGGCGATGCTCGCGAATCGCGTGGAAGCACGTCCCCTCGCGAGCGCTTCGGTGTCGGAGCACCTGAAGGATCTGATCACTCACTCTGCACCACTAATAACGTATCGCGTGATTATCGTCAATCGCCGGATGACCGAGTGTGATTGCCGACTGATCAACGGCGACACCTTTCGGAGCTGATCAAGGCCGAGGTGGCCGATCCGGTCGCCGAGAAGGGCTGACGTGGCCGCGAGCCCGGCGGGACCTTGTCCATCGCCGCGCCCACGCCAGCGCGACGCTCGCACCCACCGCCATCGTGGCCGCGAGCAGGTTGAACAGCATGTCCACCGGGTCGAAGACGCGGCTCGGCACAAGGACCTGGATGCACTCATCCACCACGCCCAGCGCCGCCGTGGCCAGGACGGCGAGCAGGGGCAGCGCCGGGACGCGGCGACCCTGGCCGGCGCGCTCGGAGAGCGCTTCGTGGATGAAGACGCCCACCACGCCGTACTCGATGAGGTGTGAGCGCTCCTCCGGGCCGACCATCCTGAGGAACACCAGCGCGTAGGCGGCCGTCACGCCCAGGGCGACGGCGATCTGTGCTCCGCCCGGCCGGGCCTTCAGGCCGTGCGCGACGACGGTCGCCCCCACCAGGAACATGGCGACGAGAAAGGAGACGAGGGGGAAAGAGGCGCCCAGCAGGCCGCTCTCGAGCAACGCCCGGGTCAGCGTCTGCGCGAGGCCCAGGGTGGAGTAGATCGCGACCACGACGGCCAGCGTCCACAGCCAGAGGCGGCGCTCCCGATCGGAGGAGAAGAGGGCCAATGACAGGTTAGCAGCTAACCGGTGGAATCGAGGAACTGGAAGGCGTAGAGCTTCACATCGCGCATCAGGAAGCGCAGGCGGACCGGCGTGCCGGCGGCGGCGCTCACGCCGCTTCGGCCCTGCCAGGTCACCGGCTTGGACACGCCGTTGCCGAGCACGGCGTCGGCGGCGTCCATCTCGAAGCCCGGCAGCGGATGGCCCTCCCGGTCGAGCAGCTCGACCTTCAGCCAGCCGCCGGCGCCCGCGTCACAGTTGACCACCAGCGCGCGGCCCGCGAAGCGCACCACCGGCGTGAGCAACTCGCCGCCGCCGTACTCCGCGTCCGCGGAGATGAACCCGTCGCGCCGCAGCGTCGCCCGCCGCAGGTGGCAGAGCCTGCCCAGTTCGCGCTCGGTCGCCGGGTCCTTGCCCGGGTCGTGCCGGCGCTTCATGGCCGCGTAGTAGAGCCACAGCTCGTCTCCCACCGGGATCAGCCACGGGTTGGCGAACAGCATGCCGCTTTCGGAGCTGCCGTCGAAACCGTGGCGCAGGAACGCCTTGCGGCCGCCGGCGCGGTTCCAGCGCACGCCGTCCCGGCTGGTCAGGAGCTGCACGTCCATGGTCGCCGGGAATTCGTCCTCGCCCCAGTGGTAGTAGATCGACGGCAACATCACGTACACGTCCTCGGCCCACGGGTAGGGCATGGCGCAGCTCGTGTAGATGTCGATGTTCGGCCGCGGCTCGTCGCGCTGCCACGGCACGGGGATGGCCAGGTCCTGCGCGTCCGCCTGGAAGGTGATATGCAGCGGCGACCACTCCCGGAAATCGGGCGAGGTGATGCGGCCCACCGAACGGTAGGCGCGTTTGCCGGCCGCTACGGCAGCCTCATCGAGACGCTGCGTCTCCCGGACGCGGATGTAGCCCACGTAGAGCCCGAGGCGCTCGTCCCAGAACAGCATGTTCTGCGTGTCACAGATCGCATCCGGGGGGTTGGGCTGGCCGGGGTAGGGCTGCCAGTGGATGCCGTCCGGCGAGCGCATCGCCCACAGTCCCTGCGCCGCGCCGGCGGCGATCTCGGCGTCGGTAGGCCGGAACTTGGTCCAGAACTTGTAGCGCTCCTCGGCCGGGGCGCGATCGTCGCGGAACACGGTCGCGCCCTGCAGGCTCTGCCGCTCGTCGTGCGGGGCCAGCAGGTTGTTGCGCGTCGAGCCGCGGAACGACACCAGTCCGAGCTCGGGCTTCCGCCAATGGATGCCGTCGTCCGATTCGGCATAGGCGAGGCGCCGGGCGCCTTCCTGCGGCAGCCCGCCCTTCAGCAGCGCGTCGTACCACAGGCGGAATGTCCCGTCGGGCTCCCGCCACACGGTGTTGTAGGCGCCGATGCCCAGCTCCTCCCACGGCTTGTCCGGCGTGAGCACCGGCTCCGCGTGCTGCACGGGCGGATTCATGGTCACGGTGACCCCCGAGCGCGACGCGATGAAGCGCTCGTCGATGAAGAGCTGCCGCCGGGTGCCGACGTCGATCACGACCCGTCCCCGCACCTGACGGCGATCTCGCAGTCCAGCAGGGACGGCCACGGCCTGGGTGTCGAGGCTCCCTCCAGGATCAGCAGCACCGAGTTCTCGCCCTCTTGCAGCCCCGGATCATCGAACACCAGCCACTCGTCGCCGCGGGAGTTGGTGAGCGTGCGATCGGGCGTGAACGGGATCCGGCGGCCGTTGACCGCCAGGTGCATCCGCTCCATCGCCTCCTCGTGGTCGCCGAGCCGCAGGCGCAGTTCGACGCCCCGGATGCGGCCGTCGGCCAGTCCCGTGCGCAGGTCGTCCCGCACCGTGATGCAGAGCGCGTGGCCGGCGCCGGCGCCGCGTCCGCGCAGGGCGAGCCGCCGCGGCAGGACCGGCCGGTGGTCGGCGGCGGGGCCAGGCTGCGGGGGACCGGCCAGGTAGTAGCAGCGGTCGCGCCGCGCGAGCGCATCCGGGTCGCGCAGCTCGGTGAGCACCCGCAGATGGTCCTCGGTCAGGTCGTGGTAGTCGCCGGGGACCGGACCCGCGCGGTGGCTCCCGTAGTCGTAGTTGAACACCGCGATGCCCTGCGCGCCCTCCGTGTAGCCGTTCAGCGCCGCGCCGCGCAGCACGGCGGGCGGGTTGCGCTCGTATCCCTCCTGCGGCGAAGCGCCGTAGGTGGCCCCGTCGAAGCCGCGGTAGATCAGGACCGGGCCGGCGCCCGCTGCGGCGGCGGCCTCGGCGACGTCCGCCCTGGTGATGCAGTAGCCGGGCGAGGAGAGCACGACGATGTCGGCCAGCTCCTCGCGGATCCACGCCAGCGTGTCCAGGCCGATGAGCAGCGACTCGCCGATGCTGGTCGGCACGCGCACGATGAGCCGCAGCTCGCGCCCGCGCTCGGCGGAATGGCGGCGCACGATCGCGCGCGCCTGCCGCACGAACCCGGTCATGGTCGGGATGTTCCGCACCGCCTCGCCGCCCTTGAAGAACGGCGGCGCCCGCGAGAAGTCCAGCTCCAGCCCGTCGAAGTCGTAGCGGGTCAGCGCCTCGTCCATGATGCCCAGGAAGCGCTCCCGCACCTCGTCCTGCGCGTAGTCCCACAGCCAGCTATAGGTCCAGGGGATGCCGTGCACGTTTTCCGGCAGGTCCGGGCCGATCAGCAGGTCCGGGCGTTCGATCTTCAGACTTGAGCGTCCGTACCACATCCGGTCCTCGGAATCGGTGTGGGCATCGTTCATCCGCATCGATCCCACCACGCCCATACCGTGCGCGCGGGCGCCGTCGATGTAGATTTGCAGCAGGTCGTGACCGTCCTCGATCACGGCGACGATCGTGTTGTACAGTTCCTGGTGGGCGTTGGTCGCCTGCGTGTTGACGGCCGGCCGGCCGTGGATGTGCACGCCGGCGCCGTCGCGGATCGGGTGGCCGTGGATGTCGGTCGGCACGCCGTCGACGTTCCACTCGGTGACGTTGTCGCACCAGAGCTGGCCGTGCGCGCTGCCTCGCCACGACAGGTCGTCGTCGATGCCGATCAGCGCGCACAGCAGGTCGACGCCCGCCGCGCGCAGCGGGCCGATCAGACGCGTCATGTCCGCCGGCTCGTGCCGCTCCTGGTAGTTGTTGATCCAGTTGCCGTCCGTATTGAAGAGCAGGCGAGGCGGCCATGCCGCCGGCTGCGATGCCGGCGGTGGCGGCCCGGAACCCCGTGCGTCCATCGTCATCCTCCCTGCAGCCCCTTCCCGCGGGGCCGCGTCAGTCTCCGAACTGGAACGCGTACAGCTTCACGTCGCGCATCACGAAGCGCAGGCGCACCGGCCGGCCGGCGGCGCTGCCCACGTCGCTTCGACTCTGCCAGGTCACCGTCTTGGACACGCCGTTGCCCAGCACGGCGTCCGCGGCGTCGAGCTCGAACCCCGGCAGCGGGTGCCCCTCGGCATCGAGCAGCTCCACCTTCAGCCAGCCGCCGGCTCCCGCGTCGCAGTTGAGGGTGAGCGTGCGCCCGGAGAAGCGCACCAGCGGGGTGGTCAGCTCGCCGCCGCCGTAGTCCGCGTCGGCGGAGATGAACCCGTCGCGCCGCAGCGAGGCGCGGAAGATGCCGGAGTGCCTGCCCAGCTTGCGCTCGTCCTCGCTCTCCACCGGTCCGCCGTGCAGGCGCTTCATGCCGGCGTAGTACACCCACAGCTCGTCCTCAACCGGAATCAGCCACGGGTTCGCGTACAGCATGCCGCTGGTGAAAGTCCCGTCCAGCCCGCGGCGCAGGAACGGCTTGCGGCCGCCCGCGCGGCGGAAGCGGACGCCGTCCCGGCTGGTCAGGAGCTGCACGTCCATGGTCGCCGGAAAGTCGTTCTCGCCCCAGTGGTAGAAGGCCGACGGCAGCATCAGGTAGACGTCCTCGGCCCACGGGTACTTCATCGCGCAGTTGGTGTAGAAGTCGATGTTCGGGCGCGGGTCGTCGCGCTGCCACGGCACGGGGATGCCCAGGTCCTGCGCGTCCGCCTCGAAGACGACCTCCAGCGGCGACCACTCGCGGAAGTCCGGGGAGGTGATCCGGCCGACGCACCGGTAGCTGCCCCGGCCGGCCGCCTCGGCGGCCTCATCCACGATCTGGGTGTACCGCACGCGGATGTAGCCGACGTAGAGCTGCAGCCGGTCGTCCCAGAACAGCACGTTCTGCACGTCGCACATGGCGTCGCGAGGGTTGGGCTGGCCGGGATAGGTCTGCCAGTGGATGCCGTCCGGCGAGTGCATGGCCCACAGTCCCTGCAGCGCGCCGGCCTCGACCTCTTCGTCGGTGGGGCGGAACTTGGTCCAGAGCTTGTAGCGCTCCTCCGCGGGCGCGCGGTCGTCGCGGAACACGGTGGCGCCCTGCATGCTCTGGCGCTCGACGTGGGGCGCGACGATGTTGTTGCGCGTCGACCCACGGAAGGAGATCAGGCCGAGCTCCGGCTTCGTCCAGTGGATGCCGTCGTCCGACTCGGCATAGGCGAGGCGCCGGGCGCCCTCTTGCGGGAGGCCTGCCTTCATCCAGGCGTCGTACCACATGCGGAAGGCGCCGTCCGGCTCGCGCCACACGGTGTTGTAGGCGCCGATGCCCAGCTCCTCCCAGGGGCGGTCTGCGACCAGCACCGGCTCCGGGTGCTGGACCGGCGGGTTCATGGTCAGCGCCACGCCCTCGCTGGAATCGATGAACCGCTCGTCGATGAAGAGTTGCCGCCGCGTTCCGATGTCCAACGCGCTCATGAGCAGACCACCATCGCTTCGACACCGTGCAGCACCGGCCACGGTTTCGGCGTCGAAGCGCCGTCCAGGATCAGGAGCACGGCGTTGCTGCCGGCCCGAAGGCCGGGGTCGTCGAACACCAGCCACTCGTCGCCGGCGCCGTTGGCGATGGTGCGGTCCGGCTCGAACGCGAGCCGCCGGCCGTTGACCGCCAGGTGCAGGCGCTCCTTCGACGCCTCGTAATCGGTGAGGCGCAGCCGCAGCTCCGTGCGCCGGATGCGGCCGTCGGCGCGCCCCGCGTCGAGGTCGTCGACGATCGTCACGTGCAGGGCGTGACCCTCGCCTGCGCCGCGCCCGCGCAGCGCCAGCCTGCGCGGCAGCACCGGGCGGTGGTCGCCCCATCCGGACGGTGCCGCCGGGCCTCCCAGGTAGTAGCAGCGGTCGCGGCGCGCCAGCGCCTCCGGATCGCGCAGGTCGCGGATCGTCTGCAGGTGGTCGTCGGTCAGGTCGTGGTAGTCGCCGGGGACCGGGCCGGCCCGGTGGGTGCCGTAGTCGTAGTTGAACAGCGCGATGCCGGCGGCGCCGTCGCAGTAGCCGTTCAGACCCGCGCCGCGCAGCACCGCCGGAGCGTTGCGCTCGTAGCCCTCCTGCGGCGAGACCGCGTAGGTGCTGCCGTCGAAGCCGCGGTAGACCGGCACCGCGCCGCCGGCCGCCTCGACCGCCGCGGCCACGTCCGCCCCGGTCACGCAGTAGCCGGGCGAGGAGATCACGAACGCATCGGCCAGCCCCTCGCGGACCCACGCCAGCGTGTCGATGCCGATGGACAGCGACTCGCCGATGCTGGTGGGGACGCGCACGACGAAGCGCAGGTCGCGCCCGCGCCGTTCCGCATGTCGGCGCACGACGTCGCGTCCCTGCCGGACGAACTCGGTCATGACGGGGATGTTCTGCACGACCTGGCCGCCGCGGAAGTAGGGCGGCTGCCGGCAGAAGTCGAACTCCAGCCCGTCGAAGTCGTAACGGGTCAGCGTCTCGTCCGCGATGCCCAGGAACCGCTGCCGCACCTCGTCCTGCGCGTAGTCCCACATCCAACTGAAGGTCCACTCGGCGCCGTGCCTGCACTCGGGCATGGCCGAGCCGATCAGCAGGTCGGGCCGCTCGATCTTCAGCGTGGAGCGCCCGTACCACATGCGATCCTCGATATCGGTGTGGGCGTCGTTCATCCGCATCGAGGCGAACACCGGCAGCCCGTGCCCGCGGGCGCCGTCGACGTAGATCTGCATCAGGTCGTGGCCGTCGTCGATCACGGAGGCGATCGTGTTGAACAGCTCCTCGTGCGCGTTGGTGGCCTTCCGGTTGGCGGTCGCGCGGCCGTGGATGTGCACGGCGCCGTCGGAGATCGGATTGCCGTGGATGTCGGTGGGCACGCCGTCCACGTCCCACTCGGTGACGTTGTCGCACCAGAGCTGACCGTGCGGGCTGCCTCGCCATGACAGGTCGTCGTCGATGCCGATCAGCACCGACAGCAGGTCGACGCCGGCGTCGCGGAGCGGGCCGATCATCCGCGTGAGGTCGGACGGGTCGTGCCGCTCCGGGTAATTGTTCACCCAGTTGCCGTCCGTGTTGAACATCAGGCGCGGCGGCCAGGATGCAGACATCGCTACCCTCCGGGTCCCGGTGTAGCATGATTCCGTTCCCGCGGACCACCGGCAGGTTCCGTGACCAGGAGGGATACGATGTCGCAGACCACCGATCCTGACCGACCCCGGCTCCTGTTCAACAGCGACGGCGGCTCAGCCGCGGTGTACGCGTTCGAGCCGCCGATCACCCGCGACCAGCTCTGCCGCGTCATCGACTCGCTGGCCGGCACGCAGGTCGACGTGTACATCGGCTGCGTCTCCGAGGGGTCGTTCTTCTGCCATGACACCAAGATCGGCGAGGTGTACGGCTTCGACACGCCCGACGACGAGTTCGAGAGCCAGAACTTCCGCCGCTGGGCGGACAACATTCGCGGGCTCATCCGGTCCGGCAACGACCCGGTGACCGTGTGGGCGGAGCGCGCGCACGCGGCCGGCATGCGGTTCTGGCCGAGCATGCGCATGAACGACATCCACAAGGACTGGTCGGAGCGGTGGCCGTCGCTGCGCACCCGCTGGGAGCTCGCGCGCCCGCACGTGCGCCTGGGCAACGAGGCGCCGGAGCGCTACAAGCGCCGCTACGCGCGGCCGGGAATGCCGTCGGACGGCTTCAGTTGGGCGTTCGACTTCTCCGTCGACGAGGTGCGCCAGCTCAAGGTCGACGTGATCGAGGAGATCTGCACCGGCTACGACATCGACGGCTTCGAGCTCGACTTCCTCAGCCACCCCATGTACTTCAAGGAGGGCCGCGAGCGCGCAGGCGCGCCGTACCTGACCGAGATGATGCGCGAGGTGCGCGCGGTCGTGCGGCGGGCCGGCGCCGCCAAGGGGCGGGAGCTGACGCTCCTGGCACGGGTGCTGCCGACCGAGGAGCAGTGCCTGGCGATCGGCATGGACGTGCGCACCTGGGCGGCCGAGGGGCTGGTGGACGTGCTGGCGCCCGCCACGCGCGGCTACCTGAACATGACCCCGGACGTGAGCGGCATGGTGGCGCTCGGCCACGAGCACGGCTGCCAGGTGTACGGCGGAACCTCGGACCTGTGGGTCCCGTACTACACCGCCTACCCGGACAGGGACGGCAGGCGGAATCCTCGGGCGTCGGTGCCGATGTTCCGCGCGGCGGCGGCAAGGCTCTGGCACGCCGGCGTCGACGCCATCCACGTGTTCAACTACGACTGCCATTGCACCGGCATCCAGCACCACTCGGTGGAGGAGCACATCGGCCTCGACGACGTGCCGCTGTTCAATCCCGACGAGTACCGGATCCTCACCGAGATCGGCGACCGCGAAGGAATCGCGCGCAAGGACAAGCACTACGTGGTCGCGCACGACGTGGACCGCAGGAGCGGCGGGCCGGACGAGCCCCTGCCGGTCGACCTGGTCGAGCCCGGTCAGGCCGCGGAGATCGACGGCTACTGGCAGCGACCGATTGCGCGTGGAGCTCGACGATCAGCCGCTGGCCTGCGAGGCGAGCGGCCAGCGATCTGCGGTGAGGTGCCGGCCCGCCAAGGCGCGGCTGCGGATCTCGCTAGAGGGCGGGACGGAGGAGCCGACGCGCCGCTACGGATCGACGGGGTGGAACTGCTCGTCAACTACAGATCGCATGACCGTCACAGACAGGAATCCGAGTTGGCGGGGACCGACGACCAGGGGAAATGCTGCTCGAAGAGTTCATCAAGCCACTGGGTTTACGTCAGGCAGATGCCGCGAAGGACGGTAAAGCCGTAGTGGCCTGCGCAGGCGAGCGGCCGCAGCAGCTCAGGCGGACTGGGACGTGCCATCGGAGAGAGCGTGCCGGCCGTCTGCCAGTGAGCGGCAGGTTGTTCGGGCAACCGGTATCGATGCGTCTGGCATCCTGACTTGCTCGGTGGCCGACCGACCGTGAAAGGTACGCGGCTATCCGTATCGCATGTCCTGGAGTGTCTTTCCGCAGGAATGACGCCACACGAGATTGCCGAAGACTACCCGGGTTTCCCCACAGAGAGCGTGCCTGACGTTCTGAGATTCGCTTCAGACGAAGTGGCCGATCACCACGATCCTCGAAGCTGAACCACAAGGCTACTGGCGCCTGCTCGATGACCGTTCGAGCCAGGCGCGGAGGTGGGCGGCTTCCCGGACGGCGGACGGGTCGATCTCGGCCTGCCGGAGCCGGGTCCGGACCACGAACACGTCCATCTCGTCGGGCAGTGAGTCCCGGAGCACGATCTCGCGCACCTTGCGCGCGAAGAAGGGTCCCCAGTCGGGCCGGCGGCCGTCCAGGTCGGTGAAGCCGTACTCCTTCGCCAGCGCCCAGCTCGACAACAGGCCGCCGCTCTTGTCCGCAACGTGCGGATCCGCGGCGAGCGCCGCCACGGCGCGGCCGACGTAGCAGGGCGTCTCGGACTCCGCGAAGTAAGGGTCGGCTTCGATGCCGTCCCGCCAGTTCGCCTCGGTGACGCCCAAGCTGTCGAGCACTGCCTCGGAGCGCAGAAACCCGGGCGTGATCGCCAACGCGGTCACGCGCTGCGCGTGCAGGTCCGCCGCCATGGCGTAGGCGAGCCGGATCACCGCGTTCTTGGCCAGGTCGTAGAACAGGTTGCCTCGGTATCCGAGGGTGTCGCCGTCGGTCACCTCCACGATGAGGCCGGCGTTGCGTTCGACCATCAGCGGCGCGCCGTGGCGGCTGGTGATGATGTGGCTGTGCACGGCGCGCTCCAGCATCGCCAGCCCCTTGGCCGTGGACAGCTCCCAGAACGGCAGTCCCCACTCGGTCAGCTCGTCGCCGCCCCAGATGTCGTTCACCAGGACGTCAAGCCGGCCCTGCTCGGCGCGGATCCGTCCGAAGAGCCGTTCCACCTCCGGCTCCACGGTGTGGTCGGTGCGGACGGCGATGCCGCGTCCACCCTCCGCGGCGATCATCGCCGCCGTCTCGTCGATCGTCTCGGTGTGCCCCGCGGTCGCGGGGTTCCCGCCCACGCTGCGGCCCGTGCAGTAGACGGTCGCCCCGGCCGCCCCCAGCATGCGGGCGATGCCGCGGCCGGCGCCGCGCGTGGCCCCGGCGACCACGGCAACCTGTCCGGCAAGCGGCCGGCATGGTGCGTTCATCCGCCGGGCCCGTCCTCCTGCGGCCAGACGGAGTTCAGCTCGTGGATTGCCAGCGAGACCAGGAGCACGCTCCCGCCGTCGGCGTACAGCTCCAGCGGCATGTCGCAGGCGGCCGGCAGGAAGCAGAACGATGCCGACACCAGGCCGCCGGCGGCGAACAGCTCCAGCGAGGTACGGTCCACCAGGAGCTGCATGCGCAGGCAGCCGTCGCCGTCGCGGGGGGCCGGGATCGTGTGGCCAAGCCAGGTGAACCGGGCGGCAGCGACGTCGTAGCGCAGGTCGTGGCCGCGGATGATGATGCCGAACGCGGTCGCGTCACCGGGGTCGATCACCGCCTCGAGGTGGAACAGGTCCCAGGTCGTGTCGGGCGCCAGGTTGCGGTACTCGGTGGCGAGGCGGCTCTGCCAGCCGGGTCCGTGCACGTGGTACAGGTCGTGCCGGTTGAGGCCGGGGCGTAGCCGTTGGGCGTCCCAGCGCAGCGTGCGCCGGTGCAGCATCTCCAGCTCGCGCACCGGCTGCCGGCACAGGCGCACCCCCCGCGGCGTGGTGCGCAGGGTCAGCTCGACCGGGAACGACATCTGGCCGTTGAACGGCATCGCCGGGAAGTGCCCTCCGCGCAGCCACGAGATCTGGATGCGGCGGCCATCCTCGGACGGCACGTCGCTCCAGGTCTGGGCGGCGTAGCCTGCGGGACCCAGCTCGCAACGCAGTGCCGGGGACTCGGGGGTGAAGACGGCGCCGTCGAAGCGCCCCAGGCGGTAGAGGCCGGCCGCGCCCCAGAACACCCAGCGGGTGTCGCCCGGGTCGCCGTCCACCGGCAGCTCGAACAGGTCCGGGCACTCGCCGGTGTCCGCCACCTCCAGGTCGCACAGGTGGCGCCACCGCTTCAGGTCGGGCGATGCGTACAGGGCGAAGTCGTTGCCGTCCAGGAACAGCGCCATGATCCACTGCCCCGTGGTTGCGTGCCGGATCACCTTGGGGTCGCGGTTGTTGGCGCGCACGTGGCCGAGCACGGGGTTGCCGGCATAGCGCCGGAAGGTGCGCCCGCGGTCGGTGCTGCAGGCGATCGCCTGCACGCACGGGGTGGCGCCCGGCTGGTCGGGCCGCGGCGCTCCGAAGCCCCCGGTGGTATAGACCGCCACCAGGGCCTGCTCACCGCCGCCGTCGGCAAAGCCCGAGCTGTTGTCGGTGTCGACCACCGCCGACCCGGACCAGATGAATCCGTATTCGTCCGGGGCGATGGCCGTGTCGAGCTCGCGCCAATGCACCAGGTCGGTGCTCACCGCGTGCCCCCAGGAGTTGGCCGCGTGGTTCATGAACCCCGGCGTGTGCTGGAAGAACAGGTGGTACTCGCCGCGATAGTAGACCAGCCCGTTGGGGTCGTTCATCCACGAATGCCGCGGGCTGAAGTGGAACTGCGGGCGGTGCAACTCGTCGTACATGGGGACCTCAGCGCCCGGGAGCCGCCACTACCGAACCCGGCGCGCCAAGGTCAGGCCTGCATCCAGGGATACATCGGCCCGAGGAATTGCGTCGGCTTGCCGGGACGGGGGTAGGACAGCTTCTCGGGGTGCTTCCTGATGCCGGCCTTCCACGCGGCGCTCCATTCGTCGTAGGTGGTCAGCGAGTCGGGCGCGGCGCGGCTGCGCGCGACCAGGCTCGGCCACTCCGGGCGCGGCGAGGGGGTGCCGAGCGTCTGGTAGCGCAGGTCCATGCTCCAGCGGATGCCGTCGGTGCGGTTGGGGCCGGAGCCGTGCGGGCAGAGCTTGTGGATGAAGATCACGTCGCCCTTGCGCATGGGCACGGTCACCGGGTCGCACGGCGGCTGCGAGTCGAGGCTCCAGTAGACCGTGCCCCGGCGGTGCAGTCCGGGACAGAGCTGCAGGCAGCCGTTCTCTGCCGTCGCATCGTTGAGCGGAAACCAGACGGTGAGCACGAACAGCTCGCGCGCCTCGGGCGTGGTGAAGATCGCGTCCTGATGCCAGGGGGCGATGTTGGAGCCCTTGTTCTCGGCCTCGTCCGACGGGAGCTTGGCACGCACGTGAGAGATGGCGTTGCACGCGATCTCCGGACCGATGAAGCCCTCGACCAGGTCGAGCAGGTTCGGGTTGCGCATGATCTCGAACAGGCCCCGCGTCCGCGTCCGCCCGATGTCCAGGGCCGCGTCCGACTCGAAGTAGGTCGCGGCGTCCTCATCGCAGATGCGCGCGAGCCGCGTGTCGAACGGCTCGTCGCCGTAGAGCTGACGGAGCCGGCCCTCCGCGTGCAGCCGCCGCGCGATCCCGTCGACGATTGCCGCGTAGTCGTCGATCACCGGCTGCAGGTCCGCGTCGGAGAGCGCCTCCTCGACCACCACGTACCCCTGCTCGACGAACCGGTCGATGTGCTCCTGGCTCAGTGTCACGCCGACAGGGTACCAGACCGAGGCGTCCCTACTTGCTGGCCATCTGACCGCGCCCTGCGACACAATCCCGTACAGGCGGACCCACGGTCCGTCACTCATCCACCACGAGGTCGGACCTTGGATCGCGTTGCCGAACTGCTGCCCGAACACCCGCCGTGCATCGGCGACTTGGTCGAGGTGCGCTCGCGACTTGGTCGAGGTGCGCTCGCGCCGCTGGCTGGTCGAGGCGGTCGAGGAGCCTCCCGACCAGTGCGCTCGCGTGAGCCTGGCCTGCGCCGACGACGATGCGCAGGGTCAGACCCTGGAGGTCTACTGGGACTTCGAGATCGACCGCCGCATCCTGAAGCAGGAGGCGTGGAGCGACCTCGGCTCCAGGGGCTTCGACCCGCCGCGCCACTTCAGCGCGTTCCTGCACACCCTGCGCTGGAACTGCGTGACGGCCACCGACCCGAACCTCTTCCAGTCGCCGTTCCGGGCCGGCATCAAGATCGACGCCTACCAGATGGAGCCGCTGCGCAAGGCGCTTCGCCTGGCCCGCGTGAACCTGTTCATCGCTGACGACACCGGCCTCGGCAAGACCATCGAGGCCGGCCTCATCGCCCGCGAGCTGCTGCTCCGCAAGAAAGCGCGCACCATCGTCGTCGCCGCTCCCGCCTCCGTGCTGGAGCAGTGGAAGGGGGAGATGGAGGAGCGCTTCGGCCTCCTGTTCGTGATCCTGGACCGCGCCTACCTGGCGCAGGTGCGCCGGGAACGGGGCTTCGGCGTCAACCCGTGGCGCACGCACAGCCGGTTCCTGGTCTCGCACAACCTCCTCATCGATCCCGCGTACGCCGACCCCATGCGCGAGTGGCTGGGCGACCTGTCACCGGGCAGCCTCCTGATTCTGGACGAGGCCCACCACGCGGCGCCGTCGAGCGGCGGGCGCTACGGCATCGAGACCAAGTTCACCCGCGCCATCCGCGACCTGGGCGGGCGCTTCGAGCACCGCCTGTTTCTCTCCGCCACCCCCCACAACGGCCACTCCAACAGCTTCGCTACCCTGCTGGAGCTGCTCGACCCCTATCGCTTCACGCGCGGCGTGCCGGTACGCGGCACGAGCGTTCTGGAAGACGTCATGGTCCGCCGCATCAAGGAGGACATCCGCGAAGTGCAGGGCGGATTCCCCAAGCGGGAGGTGAGCCGCG
Source organism: Spirochaetia bacterium (assembly GCA_964291595.2). GTDB lineage: Bacteria > Spirochaetota > Spirochaetia > SZUA-6 > Bin103 > CATQHW01. Next base: position 2,161,543 of record OZ219914.1, read on the forward strand.
TCGTGATCGACGGCCTGCCGGACGGCGCGCCCGAGCTCGTGCTGTCTCGACTGCTGGACGAGTACCGCACCGTCCGGGAGACCCGGTTCCAAGCCGTCCCGGCTCGCACCCGCGCCGCGGCCGGACTGCTCGTGGTGGGGCTGCAGCAGAAGCTGCTGTCATCGATCGAGGCGTTCGCCTTATCCCTCATCCGGCATCGCAAGACGGCCCGCGAGCAGTGGGAGCGTTTCGCTTCCGGCGATGGCCAGGCCGCGGCCGCCGGCAGCGATGCGGTCACGTCCAACGCCGCATCCCTGTTCGCGAAGCCCCCCGACGCCGACGACGATCGCGCGGAGCACACCGACGAGGAGAGCGCGTCGGAAGAGGCAGCCCAGATCGCGGCCATCAATACCGCTGCCGAGCGCGCGTCGGACAGGACTGCGGATGCCGAGGCGCTGTGGCACGCCGAACAGGACCTGCTCGACCGGATGGAGCAAGTGGCCTCCGCCGCCCGCGGCCGTCCGGACGCCAAGACCCGCAGTCTGATCCGCTGGATCGACGACCACCTGTGTCCCGACCGCCCGCACTGGACTGACCGGCGGGTGCTCATCTTCACCGAGAACGTGATCGGCACGAAGCGCTACCTGCGCGAGATGCTGGAGCAGGCCATCGCTGGCACCGACCTTGCCGACGAGCGGATCGAGACCATCGACGGGCAGACCGCGGGCGCCAACCGCAAGGAGACCCAGCGCCGCTTCAACGCGGACCCGGCGGACGATCCGCTGCGCATCCTGATCGCCACCGACGCCGCCCGCGAGGGGCTGAACTTCCAGGCGCACTGCACCGACCTGTTCCACTTCGACCTGCCCTGGAACCCGGGCCGGATCGAGCAGCGCAACGGCCGCATCGACCGCAAGCTGCAACCGGCGCCGGAGGTCCGCTGCCACTACTTCGCGCTCCCGCAGCGGGCCGAGGACCGCGTGCTCGAAGTGCTGGTCAGGAAGACGCAGACCATCAAGCGCGAGCTCGGCAGCCTCTCCAAGGTGATCGACGACGACATCGAGCGCCGGCTGCGCGGCGGCATCCGCCACCGGGACGCAAAGCGCCTTGCACAGGAGATCGAAGCCGCCGACCTGGACCAGGAAAAGAAGCGAGTCGCGGCCGAGGAGCTCGAAGCTGCCCGCGAACGGCAGGAAGATCTGAAGGAGCAGATCGAGCGCTGCCGGGGGCTGTTGGATCGCTCGCGCCGCTGGGTGGACTTCGAGCCAGAGCCGTTCCGCGACGCGATGTCCTGCTCGCTGGAGTTGCTGGGCGCCAAACCCTTGCAGGAAGAGCGGGGCGAGAATGGCTCCCCGGTCTGGACGTTCCCGCCGCTCACCGGCCAGACGCAGGCCGATGCGAGCTGGACCAGCACCCTGGACACGCTGCGCGTGCCGCGCAGGAGCAACCAGAAGCTGGCCGAGTGGCGGCGCGAAGCGCCCATCCGCCCGGTCGTCTTCGAGGACGCCGGCGTGCTCACCGACGACACCGTGCACCTGCACCTGGAGCAGCGCATGGCGCAGCGCCTGCTGGCGCGTTTCCGCGCCCAGGGCTTCGTCCATCACGACCTGTCCCGCGCCTGCCTGGTACAGGCCGCCGACTCGATCCCGCGCGTGATCCTGCTGGGCCGGCTGTGTCTTTACGGCCGCCGCGCCGAACGCCTGCACGAGATCCTGACGCCGGTCGCCGCCCGCTGGATCGAGCCCTCGCGCCGCACCGGACCGCTCAGGGCGTACGCCGGGGAGGCTGAAGCGCGAACCCTCCAACGCCTGGAGTCCGCGCTGCAGGATGTGCATGCCCCGGGTGAAACCATCCATCGCCGCCTGCTCGAGACCGCCCTTCAGGACATCGCAGACCTGCTGCCGCAGCTCGAAGAGCGAGCCGAGCTGGTCGCCCGAAGCGCGGCTGGCGCGTTGCGCGATCGTGGCGAGAGCGAGGCACGGCAGCTTCGAGCCACCCTGGACCGCCAGCGCCAGCGCGTCGAAGCGGAGCTCGGCAAGCACGACGCCGAAGTCCAGCTCACCCTCGAGTTCAGCGACGAAGAGAAACGCCAGCGGCAAGCCGACGTCGCAGCGTGGCGCAGGCGCCTGAGTCAGTTCGACCGCGACTTGGAGAGCGAACCCTCCCGGATTCGCGAGTTCTACGAAGTGCGCGCCCAGCGCGTGGAGCCGGTTGGGCTGGTGTATCTTTGGCCGGACACGGGATAACGGGGATGAATCAGCGACCGCTCCAGGAGCTCAGACTGCGGGACTTCCGTTGCTTTCGGGAGCAGCAGACTGCGCGCTTGGCGCCGCTCACGTTGCTGGTCGGTGAAAACAGCACCGGGAAGACCTCGTTTCTGGCGGGCGTACGGGCGATGCTGGAGGTCGGGACCGACCACCGTGACCCCGACTTCCGGGCCCCGCCCTACGACCTGGGTTCCTTTCACGAGATCGCGTATCGCCAGGATGTGAACGGTCGGCGCGGCGGATCCGAATCGTTTGGCCTGGGTTTTCTATACGCTGGAGAGTTGGTCGAAACAGTCGCAGTGGACGCCACCTTCACTCTGGGTGACGGCGCCGCTCCGAAGCTCTCGACCGTGCTCTGGAGCGCCGGAGACGTGTGGGTGCGAGAGCAACGCCATGCAGAGGGACGCCACACCGACATCGGTTGCGCCAGCGGCTCATGGCGGCTACCGCCGTTGCGGGATCCCGATCGCCGCTATCTCTACGGCGGGGACGCCGCGTTCAGTCTACTGCTAGGCGTTGCGGTGGAGAGTGGGATGCCAGGAGAGCTGCAGCCGCTGCACGGTGCTGCTGACGCCGTGCCCACCGAGTGTGACCACGCCAAACTGAATCGGCTCTTTTTCGAGAACGACAAGTTCGCGTCAGGAGCGACTGCCGGAGCGCCGATTCGATCGAGTCCGCTGCGCACCTACGATCCGGTCCGGCCGGTGCAGGATCCGCAGGGCATCTCGATCCCCTCGTTTCTGGCGGACATGCACGCCAGGAAGCCCGATGAGTGGCAGAAGATGAAGGGCGACCTGGAGGAGTTCGGCCGCACGTCCGGGTTGTTCGACGAGATCTTCATCAGGCGGTTCGGGCGATACGAATTCGAGCCGTTTCAGGTGGAGGTGCGCAAGTGGGGCAAGCGACGCAAGGGCGCAAAACGCAACCTGATAGACGTCGGCTATGGCGTCAGTCAGGCGCTGCCCTTGCTGGTAGATCTCCTTGAACCGGACGGCGGCTCGCTGTTTCTGGTCCAACAGCCCGAGGTCCATCTCCATCCCAGCGCTCAGGCAGCTCTGGCAAGCCTGTTCTGCACGATTGCCGCGTCCGGCCGGCAACTCATCGTCGAGACGCACAGCGAGTACGTCATCGATCGCGTCCGGATGGACATCCGCGACCGAACGACGAAACTGCGGCCGGATGAGGTCTCCGTATTGTTCTTCGAGCGAACGGATCTCGACGTTCATGTCCACTCTTTGAGGTTCGATGAACAAGGCAACCTGCTGGATGCACCGGACGGCTACGGTCGGTTCTTCATGGAAGAAACGCGACGGTCTATCGGCCTGTAATGTGCGCCATCGTCGATGCCAACGTGGCATACGAGGTATTCGGAAGCGACCGACCGCCGGCCGGCAAACGGTTCTTCGATTGGCTGTCGAGCCCACGCGGACAGTTGGTGGTCGGCGGGAAACTTCGAGAGGAGTTGGCGCGCGACCAACGATTCGTCCGATGGCTCAGGAGCGCCTTGAGAAATGGACGAGCTCGCTCGGTGACCGACGAAGCGGTGGACGATCATGCCGCGGGACTCCGCAGGGAGGGAGTCTGCAAGTCGAACGACCTGCATGTGCTTGCGCTCGCCTTGGTGAGCGGGGCGCGATTGCTCTATACCAACGATACAGCGCTGATCGATGACTTCGGGAATCAGGCGATCGTCGCGAGGCCGCGCGGCAAGATCTACACGACCGCCAGGAACGCCGCCGTGACGGATGCGCATCGGCGACTCCTTGCGGCGCGTGATCTCTGTCGAATCCCGCGAGGCTGACGAGCATGCCTGCGCAAGACCCGAACACCCGCGCCCATCTCGAATGGCTGGGGTTCATCCAGCCGAACGGACTGGTGGTGTCGGCTCCGGCGCTGGTCAAGGCGGGAGCGATCCTGAACCGTCAGGATGCGGAGGGGCAGGGGCGGCTCGCCGGTTGCTGCGACCAACGGGCGGTGGTCCCAGGACGCGATCCGGAGCCGTGCGTGCGAGACTTCCGAGAATTCGCGAGCGCGGTCCTCGGCTGGGGCTTCTCGTCCAAGGGCTACGCAGGGACGGAAGAAGCTCCTGTCCCGGACGATCTCACAGTGGTGCTCCCGGACTACGGTGAGGCGCTGCGCCCGGACTTTGCGGTTCGCGAGCGCGGTCCGCGGAACGGCGCGCCGCCATGGCAATTGCTCGTGCAGGTGCTCGACGCCGGGCGAGACTTCGACAAGGCGGCCACCGGATCGGGCGGACTGGAGGCATCTCCCCAAGGCCGTGCGGAGCGCCTGCTCCGCGGCACTGGGGTTCCCGCCGGTGTTTTGTTCAACGGCGTCGCGCTGCGCCTGATCTCCGCGCCCCGCGGCGAGAGCTCCGGCTGGATGGACTTCCGCTTCGCGGATCTGATCAACACCGCAGGGCGCCCGCTCTGCTCTGCGCTCCGCCTGCTGCTGTCCGAACAGCGCCTGCTGGCCCTGCCTCGCGACCAGCGGCTCGCCGCCCTGCTCGAAAGCAGCCGCAAGTATCAGAACGAAGTTTCCGAGCGCCTCTCGGAGCAGGTGCTGCACGCCCTGTACGAGCTCCTTCGCGGCTTCCAGGCCGCTCACGACTCCTCCGGCGGCGAACTCCTGCTCGAGCCGCTCTCTGAGGACGGCGACCGCAACGACATCTACCGCGGCCTGCTCTCCGTCATCCTGCGCCTGGTCTTTCTGCTCTACGCGGAGGAACGCGGCATGCTGCCGGCGGACGAGAATTTCGCGCGCTGCTACTCGCTCACCGGCCTCTACCAGCGCTTGCGCGAGGATGCCGCGCTTAACCCCGACACGATGGACCAGCGCTTCGGCGCCTGGGCGCAGCTTCTCGTGCTGTTTCGCCTCATCCATGATGGCGCCCGCGCTCATCGAACCGGGGGTGCCGTCAGCCTGCCGGAGCGCCGTGGCGCGCTGTTCGATCCGGACCGCTTCCGATTTCTCGAAGGCCGCAGCGGCGGCGGTGTCCGGCAGACGATCGACCGCGTCCTGCCACCCCACATCGCGGACGGCGTTGTCTACCGCGTGCTGGAAAAGCTGCTCGTCCTCGACGGCGAGCGCATCTCATACCGCACGCTCGACGTAGAGCAGATCGGCTCCGTGTACGAGACCATCATGGGCTTTCGCTTGGAGACCGCTACCGGCCGCTCGGTCGCCATCAAACCCGCGAAGAAGCTGGGAGCGCCGAACACGATCGATCTTGACGCATTGCTGGCGCAGCCGAACGCCCGCCGCGGCAGATGGCTTCAGGAGCGTGCGGACCGCACCGTCACGGACAAGGTCGCGAAGGGGCTCCGGGAAGCGGAGACGGTGGATGATCTGCATGTGGCGCTGGACCGAGTTCTGGACAAGGCCGCGACCCCTGACATCGCACCGCCGGGCGCGCTGGTGCTGCAGCCCAACGAGGAGCGGCGGCGCTCCGGCTCCCATTACACGCCGCGCGAACTGACCGAGCCGATCGTCCGCCGCACCCTCGAACCCCTCCTGGATCGGCTGCGAGGCGAGGCCGGCCGGGCGCCCACGCCGGAGCAGATCCTGGACCTCAAGATCTGCGATCCGGCCATGGGCTCCGGCGCGTTCCTGGTCGAGACCTGTCGCCAGCTCGCCGACGCCCTGATCGATGCATGGGGCGCTCACGGCGCGATGCCGGTCATCCCGCCGGACGAGGACGAGGTGATCTACGCCCGGCGCCTCATCGCCCAGAAATGCCTCTACGGCATCGACCGGAACCCGATGGCTGTTGACTTGGCCAAAGTCTCGCTCTGGCTGAGCACGCTGGCGCGAGACCATCCGCTGACCTTCGTCGACCACGCATTCCGCCACGGCGACTCGCTGGTCGGGCTGACCCGCCGTCAGATTGAGGCGCTACACTGGAAGCGCGGTCAGTCGCCGGTCCTGGCAGGCTTCGGGGTCCACGAGGCACTGGAAGAGGCATCCGCGCTTCGAGGCCAGATTCGCAATGCGGACGACACCGTCACCGACCGCCGGTTGCAGAACCTGTGGCGCGACGCGCAGGACGCCCTCATCGACGTGCGGCTGTTCGGCGATCTGGTGCTGGCCGGGTTCTTCGAGGGCTCCAAGTCAAAGGAGCGTGAGTCGCGACTTCGGGCGTACCAGGAGGCGATCGTGAATCGCGATTCCAGGCGCCATGCGGCGGACCTGGAAGAACGGCGCAACGCGGAGATGCCGTTCGCTCCATTCCACTGGGAGATCGAGTTTCCCGAGGTGTTCGAGTGCGAGAACCCGGGCTTCGACGGCTTCGTCGGCAACCCGCCCTTCGCCGGGAAGAACACCGTCGCCGCAGGAAACGTAGGCGGCTATCCGAGCTGGCTCAAGGAGATGCACGAAGAGAGCCACGGCAATGCTGACCTCGTGGCTCACTTCTACCGGCGTGCGTTCAGTTTGGTTCGCGATGGCGGCACGTTGGGATTGATCGCCACCAACACCATCGCTCAGGGCGACACGCGTTCCACCGGACTGCGCTGGATCTGCGAGCACGGCGGGGAGATTTATCGCGCCATGAAGCGGGTCAAATGGCCCGGCGATGCAGCCGTCGTAGTGAGCGTGATACACGTCGCCAAGGGCGGGGGTGCCGTAAGGAAAGTACTGGAAGGAGTGACCGCCGATACTATCACAGCCTTTCTATTCCATAGGGGAGGCAACGCGGACCCCGTCCGGCTCTCAGCCAATTTCAGCAGGAGTTTTCAGGGAACCATCGTACTCGGGATGGGATTCACCTTCGACGACACCGACAAGAAGGGCGTAGCGTTGGCAATCGCAGACATGCAACGATTGATCGAGAGTAACCCCGCCAACCGTGAGGTGATATTACCGTACATCGGCGGCGAGGAAGTAAATTCCAGCCCTACACACGGGTGCCATCGCTACGTGATTAATTTCGGCGACCGAAGCGAGGCAGAGTGTCGGCGTCGGTGGCCAGACCTGATGGCGATCGTCGAAGAACGCGTGAAACCGGCCCGGATGACCGACAATCGTGGGAGCTATCGTAAGCATTGGTGGCAGTACGCGGAGAAGCGAAGAGATCTCTACTCTGCGATCGATAGCCTAAATCAGATTCTAGTCGTCAATTGCGGTGCCGCGCCGCACCTAGCAGTCACTTTTCTGCCTTCCCGCATGGTATTCGCTAACACACTTACTGTCTTTGCTGTCGACACCAGCGCTGCACTCTGCGCGATTCAGTCCCGTGTTCACGAGGTCTGGGCGCGTTTCTTCTCATCGTCGTTGAAGGACGACCTCCGCTATACCCCCTCTGATTGCTTCGAGACGTTCCCTTTTCCTGATGACTGGGAAACTCATTCAGGGTTGGAAGCCGCCGGCAGCGCGTATCATGAGTACCGGGGGATGCTCATGGTGGAGAACGACGAGGGCATGACCCGAACCTACAACCGCTTCCATGACATCTTTGAGAACGACTCGCAGATAGCGAAGCTCCGTGAGCTGCACAGCAGAATGGACCGTGCTGTTCTCGACTCCTACGGATGGACAGACCTCCCTGTGGACTGTGACTTTTTCCTTGAATACGAAATCGATGAGGCCACTTTGGGACGGCGAAAGAAGCCATACCGCTACCGATGGCCGGACACCATCCGCGACGAGGTGCTCACTCGCCTTCTTACTCTCAACGCTAAGCGAGCAGCCAGCGAGTTCCGCGTTGCGAGAGTCTGTTCGTAAGAGTTCGTTGCCGTAAACAAGCCAAGGGACATATAGTGACAACGAAAATGCCTACCGAAAGAAGCCGGCCGCCAATGACGTCCAAGATTCTTCGGGTCGAGGTGAGCCGATTGCTCAAAGAACGGCCCCGTGGTTGTAGTCACTCTCTCTTCTTTGCTAATCTATTCCAGAAATAACCAGGCATCGTCTTCATTTTGTCGAGGGCGGACATTGTGGACCTAAGACCTCCGGCAGCGAGACCGAGTGCTATTAGGCCGGACACGAGCCCTTCTTGCGTGACAAACCCCACGCCCATTCCAGCGCCGATCGTGATCCACCTTAACGTCTCTCTCTTGTAGAGATTCGAGAGAGCAGCCCGCAATGAAGGAAGATGCGTACGCGTTAGTTCTTCCTGGATTTCGACAGATGCTTTCCGTATGTCCTCTTGATCCCTGAGAGATGAAAGCAATTGGAGTTTTTCGTTCAAGTAGCGTCGAAACGAGAATAGCGAGTCGCGGTCACTCCGAATCCTGAGGAACTTGTTGATATCGGTGTTTTCGGGTACCTGTACGGAAAACGTTATCGGGTGGTACGGTTGTTGGTCCACTACCCTCTTCTCATCCACGGAGAAAACGTGGGATATCAGGCCAAGCATGAAGTCGTTCTGTGGAGAGTACTTTGCGCCGAATAGACTTGCGTAGGATGATTCCTTTCGAGCCCTTTCTAGGTATTTGGTTGCTGATTGGTTGATGGATTGAAATACCCAGTGCCTAAAGAGGTCGCGGTCAGGCGGCGGGTCAAAGAATTCCAGCGACATCGTCACTAAGCCGTCTTTACCGTGTGTTTGGCTTGCGTTGTTATTGTGCAAGGTGTAGGTTGAAGAGCACTCGCCGTCGGACCCGGAAAACTCGACGTGAATAAAACGGCACGGCCTCAACTTGTCACCTTTTCGAATGCGGAATCGACCATTCTCTTTGACGATTGGGGAAACTCTTGCTTGGTCGTGAATCCATTGGAGGGCGTTCTCTTCGAAGGCGTCCGCGAATCCAGAAGGGAGAAGCGTAGATCGGTATCGCGGGCTCGCCGACAGACGCGTAGTCGGGAAAGAACTTCAGGAAACCGTATGAGACATAGGGAGACACCGCTTTCATGTGCCGGCAGATCGCTTGAAGGTCTGCGAGATCGTCATGTTGAGGTAGGCCCAAGGCTCGGGAGTATGTCGCGGTCATCTGGCGGCTCTGCAGCTTTAGGCAGAATGAGAATAGAGGGTCGGGCACGATGATGGAGTCCTGCAATATGGACTGGGTCATCATGCGGGTTGTTGTTAGCTTGGCAGAAAGCTCGCTGAAAGGACATACGATGGATCGAATGCCGTCGGCGGATGCACACTTAATAGTATTGACTATTTGATTGTAGTGATCCATGCAGTGCTGAAAGTAACTCTCGAGTAATGGAAAATGTCTCTCTAGCATTCCGTCTGTTGCCGCGAAGAACGACTCGGAGAATAGGGGTGAGTCGGCGAGGAAGTCGTAGCAATAGTGGCTCAAGAGGTAGTCGTCCTCGTCCGTGGCGAGTTGAATGAGAGGCGTAGATGGGTTAGTCCACTTGAATGAGGGTGGTCTCGAGGGCTGTGGCTTGGTAGGGTCGTGCTCGGTTGCGTCTGCACTGAGACGAGTGTGGAGTGAAGCGCGGTGATTGTCAAGTCCGTGCCCGTGGGATCACGAGGGAGGACGCGGGCTCGTAGTCTTGATTACCTCAAACGGTTTCGGGCTTCGTAAGGCGGGAGCGGCAGGATTCGGAAATGAACTAGGTAGCTATAGCTAAAGTGGATGGCGATGTTTTCGGCAACAGACGTGCCCTCGTATTCGACTGCCGGGTGAACGGCGCCGCCCCACGGTACGCTATTTCGCCGACAACATGTCCGACGGCACACTGCAAGCTTTGGGCATTCTGCTGGCGCTCTTCGAGAGCTCTGGCGGTGCGGGATGGGTTCGCGTGGTCGGCATCGAGGAACCCGAGACCGCACTGCATCCCGATGGTGCCGGTGTCCTCGCGGACGTGTTGCTGGATGCCAGCGAGCGCGTCCAGGTCATCGTGACCACCCACAGCGCCGATCCCCTGGATCGCGAGTCAGTTCCGGTGGATTCGATCCTGCCGGTGGTAGCGGCCGACGGGGAATCGAAGATAGGCCCGTTGGACGAAGTAGGCCGCTCGGTGCTGCGGGAAGGAACCTTCACCGCGGGCGAACTGCTCCGTATTGATCAACTCCATCCGGACCCTCAGCTCGCGGCTCCGCAACATGTCGACCTGTTTCGCAGGGCTTGAGCTTGGCGTCGATTCTGGCGATTGTCGAAGGCGACGGCGAAGTGCAGGCGGTACCGGTGCTGCTTCGACGGATTGCGCTGGAAGTCGCAGCCGGCAATCCTCCGCGCATCCTGAAACCGATTCGCGTCCATCGCTCCAAAGTGATCAAAGACGGTGTATTGGAAGGCTACGTCGGCCTCGCCGCTCAGCGTGTCGGTGCCGGCGGAGGCGTTCTGATTCTCCTCGACGCCAACGGAGATTGTCCGCGCGGCTTGGCCCCGCGCTGCTCGGACGCGCTCGGGCGGCCCGCCCGGATCGTCGGATCGAAGTAGTGATCGCGAAATGCGAGTACGAAGCGTGGTTCCTCGCTTCCATAGAGTCCATCGCAGCAGGACGCGCTCCCGCGACGTGGCTGCACCGCCGGCCGCAGAGTCCGTCCGCGGCGCCAAGGAGTGGCTCAGCCAGCGTATGGAGGTTTCTTACCGACCGGTCGCCGATCAGCCGGCACTGACCGCGCGCTTCGACATGGCGTTGGCGCGCCGGCGCTCGCCGTCGTTCGACAAGATGTGGCGCGCGGTCAGAGCGCTGGTGCATCGAGCTTGAGGACGGCAGGGCGGTGAGGTACGCTGCCTGCCGATGAGCCTCCCGAGTGTGTATGCGTGGCAGGATGAGCTCAGTGCCGTCGAGTACCAGGCGGCGCTGGACGCGGCGAAGCAGGACGCCGAGCGGGTCACGGCGGAGTTCGTGGATAGCCTCCCGGCGGGCTATCCGGCCTACGACGCCGAGTGGACCACCCGGTACGGCAGCAAGGATCGACTCATTTTCGAGTTCTCGGTGGTGCTCGATCTTGACGGTGATGACTTCGATCCACGCGACTACCCCGGCGAAGCGGCGGACGCCGCTACCGCGGACCTGCGCAAACGGCTGATCGGCACCAAGGTTGATAAGTGGGGTGTTTTCGTGGTCACCGTGGCCGGTCGCCCCAGACCATCATCAGGTGATTGACCCCGACGGCCTTCTCCGGCATGCCGAGCAGCTTGCCGACGGGAGGGGCCGTCCGACGGACGCGGATCTCAGGCGTGGCATCAGCGCGGCCTACTATGCGGTCTTTCATGACCTGACCGGGCATGCGGCGAGCCATCTGGTCGGTTCATGTCCGCTGGAGATCCAGAACGAAATCCGGCGCTCGTGGACGCATGGCGAAATCTCACAGCTTGCGGAGTACGTAGTCGACCGGGCCGAAGTACTGCAACGCTCCCCCGGTGCTGCGCTGACGCGGCAGCTCGAAGCGCTTGGTCCGTTGCTTGATGTGGTTGCGAAAGATGCCGCTATGGTTGACAGCCTGCAGTTGTTCAACGACATGCAGGAGCGTCGGCATGCGGCTGACTACGACCACGGCAAGACGTTCGTGAAATTGCATCTGATCCAGGCGTGCAGGAATGCCCGAATCGCGCGCAGGCGGCTGGGCGATGCCTCCAACGCCGGCCGCGAGGCGCTGTTCACGCTTCTCACGGTGCGGCGAGCCGATTTTCGCCAGCGGTGACGGTGCCGGACTCGGCGTGGGGACGGTGATTCAACCCGCGGACGTGCGCTCCCGCCTGCGGGATGCGTTGGAGATCGATCTGATCGGCCCTGGTACGGGACACTCCCTGGCGGACGAGCGCCTGCCGGGTTGGGTGCGTCCGTCCAACTGGTATCTCACGGGGTTCCTGGTGCCGCGCGACGCGCCGGCCGGGCAGCGCGCGGACGCCGATGCTGACGACGACTTCGACCCCGAGGTCGCCGGAGACACGGGACTGGGCGACGACTCCGCGGAGGACCGCCGGGCAGCCAAGAAGGGTTTCTTTCCGTCGTCGATGGGCTTGAGCTTTCTGGTTGCCGAGGGCGTCGACGAGCTGGACGTGACCGTCCGCTGGGGCGATTACCACCACGTCAAGGAAGAGTCCGCGGACGACGGAGATGAGGACACGGCGGCCGTTGACGCTGCCGCTGGAGGAGAGCGTAGCGCATCTACATGGTGGCAGCGGACGGCGCGAACGGAAGCAGTGCGGGTGATGCTTACAGGGATGGACGATGCGCGGTCGCACCGAGTCCCCGGCTCGCGCGGGCTGACTGTCATGGCCGTCGCTCGCCCGGTGCATGCTGAGAGCTTTGCTGGCCGGATTCCACCGGGGACTCGCTCCGTGTCGGTGTTCCTTGTGAACGAACGGGCGCCGGCGGCCGAGCGCGCCCGTGACGAGGCGTTCGCTTTTCAAGCCGAGCTGGAGGTGCGCAGCGCGGTACCGTTCGTCCCGCGTCCCGACCCGCGCGGGGTGGCGGGGGACGATCCCGACGAACGCGTGGCGGATCTGCACTACGCGGACACTCCCGAGCACGCGGCCGGCCACGGCGTCGCCGCGGACTGGGAGCTGACTGACGGTGCGTGCTGTCTGCTCCGCACTACCTGGATTCCTTCGGCTGACGTCGAGAACACGGAAACCGTGGAGGTGTCGGGCGTGGAGCTGTCAATGACGGCACTGGGCGATCTCTCTGACGGCGCGGCGGCCGAGCTCGCGTTGACGCCGCTGGTGACGGGTTATCGGGCCTGGATCGACGAGCAGGACGCCGCGTTATCCGACCTCATGGGCGAACGCCGCACGACGGCCGAGGAGCTCGTCTTCCACGCCCGCTCCGCCGCCAACCGCATCGAGCGGGGCATCGGCGTGCTGTCGCAGGACGCGGACGCGCTCGACGCCTTTCGCGTGGCGAACCGTGCCGTCGCCGCGGCGCTCTCGCGGCGGCTGGCCCGCGACGGGGTGACCGAGCCGCCGCGTTGGCGCGCCTTCCAGCTCGCCTTTCTCCTGCTGAACCTGTCCGGCCTCGCCAACCCCGCGAATCCGGAACGCGAGTTCGTGGACCTCCTTTTCTTCCCCACCGGCGGTGGCAAGACGGAGGCATATCTCGGGCTGGCCGCGTTCGCCATGGTGTTGCGGCGGCTGCGCAATCCCGAGGACGGCGGCCGGGGCGGAGCCGGGGTCAGCGTCATCATGCGCTACACCCTGCGGCTGCTCACCCTGGACCAGCTTGGACGTGCCGCCGGCCTGGTGTGTGCGCTGGAGCTGGAGCGGCGCGAGGACGCCGGCCGGTACGGCGACTGGCCGTTCGAGATCGGACTGTGGGTCGGCAAGGCGGGGACGCCCAATCGACTCGGCGAACGGGGCGACAACCGCTCGGACTCGGCGCGCAGCAAGGTCAGCCAGTACAAGAACAACCCGCAGGGCAAGCCGGCGCCCATTCCCCTGGAGGGTTGCCCCTGGTGCGGCGAGGACTTCACCCCGAATTCCTTTACGCTGCTGCCGGACGCCGACCATCCCACCGAGCTGAGCATCGTCTGCGCCAACTGGGAGTGTGACTTCTCCGGCGACACGCCGCTGCCGATCGTCGCCGTGGATGAGCCGCTGTACCGTCGCCTGCCGGCATTCCTGGTCGCCACCGTGGACAAGTTCGCATCGCTTCCGTGGGTGGGAGAGTCCGGCGCGCTCCTGGGCGGCGCGGATCGCCACGACGACGCCGGGTTCTACGGCGCCGCCGAGCCGCGGCGGGGAAACCGTCTGACCCGTCCGATCCCGCCGCCCGACCTCGTCATCCAGGACGAACTGCATCTGATCTCCGGGCCGCTCGGGACCATGGCCGGCCTGTACGAGGCGGCGATCGAAGCGCTGTGTGTCAGGGAGATCGACGGCCGCCGGATGAAGCCGAAGATCGTCGCATCCACGGCAACGGTTCGCCACGCGCGCGAGCAGATTCAGGGGCTCTTCGGGCGGCCGGCGACGCACATCTTCCCGCCGTCCGGGCCGACACGCGGCGACTCGTTCTTTGCCCGCACCATGACGGCGGCGCAGGCGAACGCGCGAGAGTACGTCGGCATCGCCTCCCAGGGCCGGAACCCGAAGGAGGCGATGCGCCGGGTCCTGCTGCCGCTCATGGGTGCCGCCGAGCGGGCGTGGCGCGACGCCGGCGGTGCCCGGAACCGGGACAATCCGGCCGATCCCTACATGACCGTTCTCGGCTACTTCAACAGCCTGCGTGAGCTCGGCGGCGCGCGGCGGATCCTGGAAGAGGAGGTGCAGAACACGCTCAAGCGCTATGGAGACCGCAGACGGCTCGGCGAGGCGCGGGGACTGTTTCGCGACCGCTCCAACTTCTCCGGCGTGGTCGAGCTGACCTCGCGTGTGAGCACCGACCAGGTGGCCGAGGCGCGGCGGCGGCTGCAAGCCAATTTCCGTGACCGCCAGCAGCGCGTGGACTGCGCCATCGCGACCAACATGATCTCGGTTGGCCTGGACATTCAGCGGCTCGGGTTGATGCTCGTCTACGGACAGCCGAAGACCAACTCCGAGTACATCCAGGCGACGAGCCGGGTCGGACGCGACGACAACCGCCCCGGGCTGGTAGTGGTGCTCTACAACGTACACCGGCCGCGCGACCGATCGCACTACGAGCGCTTCCGGCATTACCACGAGACCTTCTACCGCTCGGTGGAGGTCGCCAGCGTGACCCCGTTCGCCGCTCGCGCCCTGGACCGCGGCTTCGCGGGGGCGCTGGTAACACTCGCCCGTCACGCACGCCCGGCGATGACGCCGGCGGCCGGGGTCGAGGCGATCGAGGCGGAACGCGGGGAGCTCGAACGGCTTCTGCTCGAAGTCTTTCGCGCCCGGATCAACGAACAGCCCCTGCAGGACGAGGCCGAACGCGAAGAACGGCTGCGGAGCATTCAGAACCGCGTCGGCGACCTGCTCGATTCGTGGCGTGCGATCCTCGACGACTACCGCGCGGACGGGGTGCCGATGCAGTACCAGAGATACGAGGCCGCGACCAGGAGGCCGCTCCTCCGCGAGATGCTGGACACCGACTTCGAGTCGGCCCATCACAGGAAGTTCCGCGCCAACCGGTCGCTGCGCGACGTCGAGCCGCAGGTAAACCTGTTCTTGCGGGACCTCTCCAGCCGGCTCAGCAGGAACGACGGGTGAACGGACAGCGACGATGCGAATCAGCGCCGAGGACTGCGCCAGTCTGGCTGGAAGGAGTTTCTGATCGATGAAGGTGCTGAGCCTCAAGGCGAAGAACTATCGCAGCCTCCGCGACGTGAGCATCGAATTGCAGGACTTCAACCTGTTCATTGGCGCCAACGCCGCCGGAAAGAGCACGATTCTCGATGCGCTTCGCTTTCTCCAGGAAGCAGTACATGCCCGCGACTTCGAAGCACCGGTGTTTGCGCGCGGCGGTATCCTCAATCTCGCGTGGAAAGGTGAGCAAGCGCATCAGATCGACTTGACGGTGAATCTGCAGGATGGTGAGGAGTCCACCGAATGGTCGATACAGATCACGGGACAAGGACATCACTTCCATGTTGGCGAGCGTGTTGCATGGCTCCCGTCTCAATCTCAGCCCGTCGTGTTGCTGGAGGCCGACGGCGGAACCGGTTGGTGGTGGTCAAGCACCACCAGTGAGCGAGTCCAAATGCAGCAGCCGGCCACGGTTTGTGCGCTCTCGGCCGCCGCAGCGGACGCGTCCTTTCCCGCGCGTGAAGTCGCGGATTTCGTCCGCCGGTGGGGGTTCTTCGATCCGAATCCGTTTCTGCTCCGTCGCGACTGGACGGGACTGGATTCGGGCCGACTGGACCACTACGGGCGCAACTTGGGCGAGACGCTTCATGCCCTTGCCAGTTCATCTCCCGAGATCGTGGACCGGATCCGCTCTGCGACTCAGAACATCGTCGGTCTTCCCGCGGGCTTGGAGGTTCGCGAGTCGGAAGGCCGCTTCTATTTTGTGCAGTCGGAGACCGGCCTCCAGTCCCCGGTGCATCAGATGGGGGTGTCCAGCGGGACATTACGTACGCTGGCGTTGATGACGGCGCTCCTTGGAGTACCGGAGCCGAACCTGTTGGGGATCGAGGAGCCGGAGAACTACATTCACCCGAGCGCGTTGTCCGCCTTCGTTGAGCATTTGCAGGCCGCTCGGGATCGCGTGCAATTCATGGTGACGACCCACTCCCCCCTGCTGCTCGATCTGCTGGACGATCCTGGCGCCGTGTGCGTCGTGCAACGTGGCGACCGGGACGGCACAGCCGTCCACCGCGAAGCGAATCCCGACGGAGTTCGCAACGCTCTGGATGCTTCAGGATTCAGCTTGGGCGAACTCCATCAGACGAAGGGCTTCGGGGCACCTTGACGTGGCGGGACACGTGGTCATCGTTGCCTCGGGCGAGACCGAGCGGCGTTCCCTGCCGCACCTTGTGTCACATCTTCAAAGCCAGGGAACTTCGGTGGCCGACGTGCGCATTCCTCCACGCAACAAGGGACTTGATGCGGGCGTGGCAGAAAAGATCATCAAGTCGATTTGGTATGAGAACCTGGATGAGGGGCCGGACAAGATCGTGCTGCTGGTAGACATCGACATGAAGTCACCCGATCAGGTCGTGGGTCAGATGAGACAGGAACTTGCCCGCCGGTTGCCCGATGAGATCGAGAGGAAGATGCAGTACGCACACGCACAACAGCATCTCGAGGCATGGTACTTCGCTGACGGGGCGAATCTCCGGGGCTATCTCAAGCGCGATCTGGGAAACGTCGATGACTCGCGTCCGGACGAGATGGAGAACCCCAAGCTGCACTTGAAGAACATCCTCGGCCAGGTCTATACCGCTCGCGTCTCGGAGGAGATCGCCCGCGCTCTGGACACGGAGACCATCGCTCGTCGCAGTCCGAGCTTCAGGTCCTTTCTGGAGGCGCTCCGCAATGGCGTTGAACAGGGGCCGCGATGAACGGTAAGGCGCACGGCCAGGTGCGGCGCAGCCAGGTCATCACCACGTTCGGACCGGGAGCGCTGATCGACCTGCCCGATGAGTCCGCCATCGTCGGTGGGCTCGACACCTGGGGCTCCGAGACCAATCTGGAGCCGATCGAAGAGCCGCGCCTCGCGTCCAAGCTCACCTCCATGACCGGGGTGCACGGTCCGAGGCTCTATGCACCGCCGCCCGAGCCGGAGCATTTGCAGGATCGGCAACGCGGCATCGGCGCGTGGCGGTTCCCCGAGTGGTTCGTGGTGCAGGAGTCCAATCCCGGCTCGACGGGACAGACCGGCTCGCGTTCGCGGCGCATGGTGCGCCGGACCGCGCTCGATCGGGGCAGGTTCGACAGGAGGCCCGTGGTGGCCACCCGGTTCGTCCGTGCCTGCTCCAGGGGGCACGTGGACGACATCGACTGGCATCGGTTCGTCCATGGGCCGGACGACCAGTGCCGCCGGCAGCTCCGATTGGACGAACGTGGCACCAGCGGTGATCTGGCGGAGCAGATCGTGCGTTGCGAGTGCGGCAAGTCGCGCCGGATGCACGAGGCGGCGGACGTCGCGAAGTTCCCGCTCGGCACCTGCAGCGGCGCCAGACCGTGGCTGGGACGCCACGCGAACGAGCCCTGTGATCAGCCGAGCCGGCTGCTGATCCGCACGGCGTCGAACGCCTGGTTTCCGCAGGTGCTCAGTGTCCTTTCGCTGCCGGACCGCGGCACCGAAGTCGATCAGGCGGTCGAAGAGCTCTGGCAACAACTGCAGATCGTCAACGATCTGACGCAGCTCGGCTTCGTCAAGCAATACCCCGGCGTCGCCGATCGCTTGGCGGCATTTTCGGACGACGAGGTGTTGAGCGCGATCGATGCGCGGCGTTCGGGAGGCGGTGGGGCAGAGCGACCGATCAAGTCCGCAGAGCTCGATGCGCTGCTCGCGGTCCCCGAGGGCTTCGGCGACGACGTGCCCGTCGATCCCGACTTCCATGCTCGGCGTCTGCCGGAGTCCGTGTGGCGCCGGTCGGCGAGCAGCGATGGCATCGCGTCCGTCATCCAGGTGCACAGGCTGCGCGAGGTGCTGGCGCTTGCCGGGTTCACGCGGCTGGAGCCCGTGATGCCCAACGTGGACGGAGAGTACGAAGCCGAGGTCGAGCGGGCGGACATCGCGCTGGAACCGACGTGGTTCCCGGCCGTGGAGAACCGCGGAGAGGGGATCGTCCTGCAGCTTCGCGGGGGCGCCGTGATGGACTGGGTCGGCCGGGAGCCGGTGAAGGAGCGGCTGAGCCAGCTTGTCGACGGCCACGTCGCCTGGGCGCGTCAGCGGAGCAGCGAACGGCACTTTCCGGGCGGACCATACGTGCTGCTGCACACGCTGGCTCATCTCCTGATCCAGTCGCTGTCCATGCGCTGCGGGTACCCCGCCGCATCGATACGGGAGCGCATCTACGCTGATTACGAGGGCAAGCGCTTCGCCTTGTTGCTGTACACCGCGAGCCCCGACGCCGAAGGCACGCTGGGCGGTCTGGTCCAGGAAGCGCGCCGTGTCGAAGACCACCTGCGGTACGCGCTGGATTCCGCGGCGCTGTGCTCCAACGATCCGGTCTGCGCCGAGCACGTACCGGGGCAGAGCATGGAGGAACGCTGGTTGCACGGGGCGGCCTGCCACGGCTGCGCGCTGATCGCGGAGACGTCCTGCGAGATGCGCAACGAGTACCTGGACCGGGCGCTGGTCGCCCCGGCGCTGCACGCATCGGAAGCCGCGTTCTTTGGCGCTCCGTGATCGACGCACTTCTTGCGCTGCCGGCGCACGTGCGCAGCCGATTGTCGCTCGCTTTGGAATCCGGCCAGCTCTTTCCGCCATACTCGGCGGTTGCCGTCCGTTCGACGGTCGGCGGCGAGCATCAGGATGCGATTCTTGAGGTGCTCACCGAGTGGGAGCGCATCGGCGTCTCGCCCGAGGCGGGAGTTGTCTGGCTCAACAGTCTGGCGCGCGCGGCGGACCGAGCGCCGGCGCCCGACTTCGTCTGGACCGGCCCGGAGGTCGTCGGGCTGCATGCGCGTGACACGAGTCGGGTATACGAGGAGCTGATCACTTCAGCGCAACGTTCGGTGTGGGTGTGCAGCTACGCATTCTTCGACGGGCCACGGGCGTTCAAGACGCTGGCCTCACGCATGGAAGCGAAACCTCGACCCGAAGTCACGCTCCTGCTCAACATCGAACGCCGGCGCGGGGACACCACGGCGGCCGACGCCGTGGTCCGCCGCTTCGCGGACAACTTCTGGGGAGAAGCGTGGCCGGGAGCAGTGCGCCCGAGGGTGTTCTACGATCCCCGTTCCGTCGCGGACGACGGCCCTGGCGGTGTGCTCCACGCGAAGGCCGTGGTAGCGGATGAGGAGTCGGTGTTCATCACCTCCGCAAACCTCACCGAGGCTGCATTCGACCGCAACATCGAGCTGGGACTCCTGGTCCGCGATCGTACCCTCGCCGAGACGACGGTGATCCACTTCCGCACATTGATCGACAAGGGCCTGCTGCGGCTGCTGCCGCCCGCGTAGCCGGGCGCCGGCTGAGCCCCGGTCGAGGGTCACGCCCCTTTCCCGACGGGCCGACGCTGACGGGCTTGCGAGCTTGAGCAGGGCAGGATGGTACGGTAGCCTGCGGACCATGAGGTACCCAAGCGTCTATGCGTGGCACGATGAGCTGAGTGCCGTCGATTACCAGGAGGCGTTGGACGCGGCAAAGCAGGACGCCGATAGGGTAATTGCGGAGTTCATCGCCAGCCTGCCGGCAGACTCTATTGCATACGACGCCGAATGGACTACCCGGATCGGCAGCAAGGGTCGATTGATCTTCGTGTTCTCGGTCGTTCTCGACCTCGAAGAGGACCTTGAGTTCCATGACTATCCCCGCGAAGAGATGGCTAGCTCCACCGCCAATCTGCGCAAGCGGCTCGCTGACACCAAGGTCGCTCGCTGGAACGTCTTCGTGGTCACCGTGACGTGTCGCCCGCGACCCACATCAGATGATTGACCCCGACGCCCTGCTCGATCATGCGGAGCAGATCGGGAACACGTTACAGGGCCAGCCGACGGACGCGGCTCTCAGGCGTGGCAGCAGCGCGGCCTACTATGCGGTCTTCCATGATCTGACCGGGCAGGCAGCGGATCATCTGGTCCGGTCATGTCCTCGCGAGATTCAGAATGAGATAAGGCGCTCATGGTCCCATGGCGAGATCTCACAGCTTGCGGAGTACGTCGTCGAGCGGGCCGTCACCCTGAGCCGCGCTCCCGACGCACCGCTCCCTGGGCGGCTCGAGAAGCTCGGCCCGCTGCTCGATGTTGTCGCGCAGGACGCTGCTCTGGTCGAGAGCCTGGAATTGTTCAACGACATGCAGGAGAATCGGTACTCGGCTGACTACGACCACGCTGAGAGCTTCGCCATACGCCATCTGGTCGAAGCGTGCACGAACGCCCGCGTCGCACGAACGCGGCTTCGCAACGCCTCGCACGCGGCCCGGGAGGCGCTGTTCACGCTCCTGACGGTGAGGCGCGCCGATTTCCGCCAGCGTTGACCGCGGCCGGAAACTGACGAAACTGACGTGGCGCCCGTAACCCGGCCCGTCGACGTGCGCTCCCCGGCTGCGGGAGGCGCTCGAACTCGATCTGATCGGCCCGGGCGGCGCATCCACTGGCGGGCGAGCGTAGCGCATCGAGTTGGTGGCAACGTACGGCTCGCGAAGAAGCAGTCCGAGTAGTAGTGCCGGCCGACAGTCCCAGCCAGGACCGCGTTCCGGGTCCCGACGGCTGATCCTGCACGCGGTCGCCCACCCCGTGAACGCCGCATTTGGCTACCAGACCCAGGCATGGTCGGGGAGGAAGCAGGCGAGTGGATCGTCGTGGCCGGCCCCGGTAGCGAAGCGCGCCTCCCGCGTGGCGAACAGGCGGTGCCGGGGCTGTTGCGGTGCGGGGCCGGGGACGCCTTCGAGCGGGCGGAGGGAGCGGCCGTCCGCATAGTCGATGGCCATGACGGTGTTGCCGCGCCACTTGGTCGGGATGCAGTGGCCGACGATGGGGTCGGCCTTGGGGCCGAAGTAGGCGCCGGTGCCGCCCGCGGCGGCCTGGGGGACACGGACCACCTGATCGGCGTGGCGCTCGGGCAGCGGGTAGTCGAGCGTGACCTGGACGCCGGCCGGGACCCGGTCGAGGATCGCGTAGCCGTCCCGGATGACGTGGGGGGCCTCGACTCCGTCCAGCGCCACGGTCACGCCGGTGGCGAACGAGGGTAGGCGGATGCGCACTGGTCCGGTGCGCGCGGGGATGACGTCCAGGCGGCCGGCGAACGGCTCGTGGCAACAGACCACCGCCAGCGGCGTCTCCAGCGTGTAGTGGAGGTTGACCGAGATGCCGGATGCTCCGTCGTCCATGACGGCGTGGTCGGCGATCTTGCCGAGCGTCCAGATCGCATGGCCGCTGCAGCAGGTCATGAGCCGGATGCGCCAGCAGAGGTACTCGTAGGGGCTGGCCCAGAAGAAGCCGCCCAGCGAGCGGTCGACGATGTCGCGGGTGTCGTCCCAGGACTTGGGCTCGCCCGGCGCGTAGCCGCGGTGGAGCGCCGCAGGATCGCGGAACTGGCACTCGACCGTGGTGTTGCGGAACCAGCGGTCGACGGTGTCCCAGTGATCGCCGCGTCCCGCGGCGGTGAGCGCCAGCAGCGCGGTGGTCATCTCCATGAGGGTGCAGCACGGCTCCTCCTCCGGGGTGGCGCCGCCCTCGGCGATCAGTGACAGTGCCGTCCGGCACAGGCCCTCGGCCCGCTTCAGGAGCCGGGAATCTCCACCTGCACGGCGTCCTCTATTCCGCGGCGGCGGCCTCGTTGGCCTTGCAGCGGCGCAGGTACACGCGGCGGGGAGGCTCCTCGTATCCCTTCCAGGCATACGGATCGACGCCCGCGACGGTCTCCACGGCCCGGTGGTCGGCGTTGGCCGGCCGCTCGTCCTCCTTCGGGTGCCACGGCAGCAGCGACCACGCGTTCATGTAGTGGTTGACCAGCACCCGCCGATAGGTGTTCCCGCGGTTGCGGCGCGAGCGGTGCAGCAGGTAGCCGTTGAAGAAGACCACCGTGCCCGCGGTCACCTCCACCGGCTGCTCGCCCGACTCGTCGAAGCCGTAGCTCTCCGGACCGTTGTCGAACTCGTCCCGGTTCCCGTGCTCGCGCTGCGGGTACAGGTAACCCTTGCGGTGCGACCCCGGCAGCACCCACAGGCAGCCGTTCTCGACGGTCGCGTCGTCCACGGCGATCCACGCTCCGAGCAGGGAGCGGTCGCGGGTGGGGATGTAGATCTCGTCCTGGTGCCACGCCTGGCCCTGGAAGCCGGGCGGCTTGACGAAGTACATGGATTGCATGCACTTGACGCTGCCGTCCCACCACGGCAGGTGGGCGCCGGTGATCTGGGCGAGCACGCCGCAGATCCGCTCGTGCCTGACGAAGTCCCGGATCACCGGGCTGACGTGGTGCGGCTGGTGGATGCAGAGGACGGTGTCCAGCACCTCCGCGTCACCGGCGTCCGGAGGCAGCGGGTCGAGTCCGTCGGCCCCATAGTCGCCGCGCGCCACGCGCACCACGTCGCGCTTCAACTCTTCGAGCTCGTCGCCGGTAACCAGGTCCTCGACGGCCAGGAATCCGTCGCGCAGGTAGCTCTGCACCTGCTCTTCGCTCACGATCCGCGGCACGGCGATGGGCGCGGCGGTCTGCTCTTCGAGCGGCGTCTGGGCGGTCGGCATGCCGCGAGTCTACGTCATGTCGGCGGCCGAGTGTCCTCCGTCACGCCGCACCACGACACGACGAAGTGGGCGAGGGTGCGGGCCGCCGCCACGAGCTGGTCGACCGGCAGCCGCTCGAACGCCGTGTGGCAGCAGGCGATGTCGCCGGCGGCGAAGTAGACCCCGGGGACGCCCACGGCGTGCAGGAGCGGCTTCTCCGACCAGTACGGAGCGCCCTCGATGCGGGCGTCCGCGCCGGTGGTCGTCGCGATCGACCGGGCGAGCGCGGCCACGCCGGGATGGTCGGCCGGCACCTCGTCGGGCGTGCCGCCGACCGGGTGATCGCGCGGCGCGGTGAAGCGCACCTCTTGAGCGACCCCGAACTCGCAGGCGGTGCGGGTGGCGATGCCGCGCAGGGCGTCGGCCGCCCGGTCCAGGTCGTCGCCGGGCAGCAGCTTGTGGATCAGCGACAGCTCGAACCGCTCCGGCACCGCGATGCTCTCCCCCGCGCGGACGTGGGTGACCAGCAGGAAGCGGCCGCCGAGCAGGTCGTGCGCGTCGCCTGCGCGCAACGCCCGGTCGTGCTCCCAGAGCGCGGCGAGCAGGGCGTGTCCGGCGCGCAGGGCATCGACCCCCAGCTCCGGGGTGCCGAAGTAGGCGGAGCGGCCGGTGAGGGTGATCTCCGCGATCAGGAACCCCATCTGCGCCGTGTACACCGCGGCGTTCGTGGGCTCCGCGTAGATCGCGAAGTCCGGCGTCTCGCCGGCGCCCGCGTACCGGTCGCGGACGGCCGCGCGCATGCCCGCGGACAGGCCGCAGCCCGGCTGGCCGGACTCCTCGTCGCACACGAACAGGCCGTGCACGCGGCCGCGCAGGCGGAAGCCGGCGCGGCCGACCGCGCGCAGCACCTCGATGATCGTGCAGATCCCGCCCTTCAGGTCGGCGGCGCCGCGGCCCCAGATCTCCCCGTCGACGAGCCGAGCGGCGAACGGATCGGCGCGGTCGGTGCCCTGCCAGTGCGCGGCCCAGTCGTCGCCGTGCACGGTGTCGAGGTGGCCGGCCAGCACCAGCGAGCGGCCGTCGCCGGCGCCGCTCGCGGCGTAGACGTTGGGCCGTCCCGGCTCCGCGTCGCGGAGCTCGACCTGGTCCCAGCCCCCGCGCGCAAGCTCGTCCCGGACCCAGTGCGCGAACCGCTTCTCGTGCGGGGTGACGCTGGGCACGCCGACGGCCGCGACGACCAGGTCGACCAGGCTCCGCGCGTCGATCGCGTCCGCGACGGTCGCCGCCGGGCCCGCGTTCGCCATTCAGAGCGTCTCCGTGACCTTGCGCAGGTGCTCCGGCCGGTCCGGATCCTCGCCCAGCTCCGTCGAGAGCGCCTCCACGAAGCGGTAGAAGCTGGTGATCTGGCAGATCGGGTCGAGCAGGGGATGCGCCGCCGGCGCCACCGGCAGTGCGTTCGCTCCGCGCTCGTCGGCATCGGCGACGAAGACCGGTGCGCCGATGCCGCGCATGGCCGCGCACGCCTGCTCCAGGCTCGCGCGGCTGGCGTCCCTGGCATGGAACATCAGGGCCACGAACCGGTCGCGGGGACGGGTGCGCGCGATCGCGATCGGGCCGTGCCGGACCTCCGCGGCGCTGTAGGCCTCCGCGTGCAGGCGGCAGGTTTCCTTGAGCTTCAGCGCCGCCTCCCGCGCGATGGCGTAGCCGGGGCCGCGGCCGATCACGTACAGGGAGTTCGCGTCCGCCACGGCCGGCAGGGCGTGCTCCCACCGGCACGCCAGCGATGCGGCGAGCGACTCCGGAAGCGCCTCCAGTCCGCGCGCCAGCGCCTCGTCCTCCGTCCAGCCGGCGACGATGCCGGCGATCGCGAACAGGGAGGCGACCAGCGACTTGGTCGCGGCCACGGCCGTCTCCGGTCCGGCCATGACCGGGACGACCTCGTCTGCCGAAGACCCGACCGGCGAGTCCGTCGTGTTGAGCAGCGCCAGCGTCGCGGCGCCGCCCGCGCGCGCGTGGTCCTGCAGGGAGACCAGGTCGGGGCTGCCCCCGGACTGCGAGATGGTCACGCACACCGCCCGGTCGAGCGACAGGCGCGCATCGTAGACCGAGGCCACCGACGGGCCGATCGCCGCCACCGGGATGCCGACGCGGGTCTCCACCAGGTACTTCAGGTAGACCGCCGCGTTGTCGGAGCTGCCGCGCGCGCAGGTCACGATCACCGCCGGCGCGAGCCGGCGCAGGCGGGCGCCGATCGCCCGGTACTGGCTCAGCCCGTGCGACGCCTGGCGGGAAGCGACGGCCGGGATCTCGGCGATCTCGCGCGCCATGGCGGTGCCGCTGCCGGTCACGGTCAATCCACCCCGGTGACCATGGAGACGACCTGGTTGCGGTCGGTGTCGGCGATGGCCCGCACGCCCACGCGGGCGCCGCGCCGCAGCACGCACACCTCGTCGGCGAGCCGGAACACCTGGTCGAGGTTGTGGCTGACCATCAGGATGGCCAGCTCGCGGGCGCGCAGGGCGTCGATCTGCCGCTCCACCTTGGCCGTCTCCGCCACGCCCAGTGCGGCGGTGGGCTCGTCGAGCAGGATGATCTTTCGCGCCCAATGGGTGGCGCGGGCGATGGCGATGCCCTGCCGCTGGCCGCCGGACAGCACGCGGACCGCCGACCGGACCGACGGCACGTGCACGTCGAGATCGTCGAGCAGCCGCTGCGTCTCGCGGATCATCCGCACCCGGTGCAGGCGCCGGACCGGTCCCGTGGTCTCCTCGCGGCCCAGGAACACGTTCATGTAGACCGACTGCCGGCTGGCCAGCGCCAGGTCCTGGTGCACGACCTCCACGCCGTGTGCGCGTGCGCCGCGCGCGTCCCGGAAGGAGGCCGGTTGGCCGTCCAGCAGCATCGTGCCGGAGTCGGGGGCGTGCACGCCGCAGATGACCTTGACCGCCGTCGACTTGCCGGCGCCGTTGTCCCCCACCAGCGCCACGATCCGGCCGGCGTGGAGATCGAGCGAGAAACCTCTGAGCGCCACCACGCCGCCGAAGGTCTTGCGGATGCTCCGCAGGCTGAGGACCGGGGCGGTCGCGGCGGCGGTTGCGGTGCTCATGCCGGCCACGGCTCCGGCCGGCCGAATCCGTTCTCGAGCGTTTCCACCACGGGGTCGCCGCTCCGCACGCCGGTGACGCCGGCCACGTAGGCGCGGGTCACGAACGCCTGCGCGCGGAAACCGAACACGACCGAGTCGCCGGGCGCGGGCCGCACGGGCCCGCCGGCGTCGATCATGGCGTAGTAGTCGATGGCCGCCGGCGCCGGCATCTCCACATCGGCCAGCGCCGCGCCGGCGACCGTCGGCTCGGCCGCGACGATCGCCCGCACCTGGTAGTCCGGGAACACCGGGTCGATGTAGAGGCCGCCGCCGAACGCGTAGGCGCGGCCGCCGTGCAGGTGCGACACCTCGGTCACATACAGCATGGCCGGCACCTCCGGAAGGTCACGGATCGCGTGCAGGGGCGTGGTGCCGTGCAGCCCGTTGCCCGGCTCGCACTGCGTCGCGCCGGCGCCGGCCAGCGCCTCCAGCACCACCGACGACGTGGTGCCGGGCGCGTTGACCTCGACTCCGGCGTGGCCGGCGTGCTCCAGCGCCTCCCGCGCGCGGCTCAGGGTCACCAGGTTGGGAGTGGGCTCGACGGCGCCGGTCTCGTGGTCGTAGAGCAGCGCCGGGAAGGTGGTGATCCCGGCGAAGCGGGCGCCGTCCAGGGCGTCCACGTCGGCCGCCACCGCGGCGACGGCGGCGGCGTCGAAGCCGCCCTCGTGCCCGCGGTAGAAGGTGTCTCCCGGCGCCTGGATACGGGCGAGCAGCTTCTGGGTGCGGCCTGCCCGGTGCGCGGCGCCGGCCGCCTCGCTTGCCTTGATGCCGCTGAACACCGTCCAGTAGTCCGGCGCGATGTCGCGGGCGGCGGCGTCCGCCTCGAAACGCGGCACCTGCACCAGGTGGCCAAGATGCCCGACGCGCATGCCCGCGGCCCGAATCGGGCGCGCGCACGCCATGTCGACGGCCACGGCCCGGTCGATGCCGCCGCGCTGGAGCGCCCGGCAGAAGCCGCTGTTGCGTCCGACCTGCTTGGTCATCGCGAACACGGTCAGGCCGAGCGCGTCCGCACGCTCGGCGAACCCGCGCGCGTTGTCCTCCACCGCGTCCAGGTCCAGGACGTAGCAATTCGCGGGAATGCGGCCCGCCTGGTGCAGGGCGATCGCCGCCTCCACCAGGGCCGGGTTGCGGCGTCTCAGGACGTCAAGAAACATCGCATCCTCCGCCCGTTCACCGGTTGGTCTCCCGCAGGGACACGGCGACGGCTCCCAGGATGATCAGCCCGCGCACGATCATCTGCTCCGAGACCGAGAGCCCCATCAGGATGAGGCCGTTGTTCAGCATGCCCATGAGCAGCGACCCGACCAGCGCGCCGACGACCGAACCCTTGCCGCCGGAGAGCAGCGTGCCGCCGACGATGACGGCGGCCAGCACGGTCATCAGGTCGCTCTCGCCGAGCGTGTACTTCGCCGCCTGCAGCCGGCCCGCGTACAGCAGCCCGGCGAGCCCCGCGCAGCCGCCGCTGATCGCCAGCACGGTCAGGCGCACGCGCGGCACGTTGATGCCGGCCGCCTCGGCCGCGCGCGGGTTGTCGCCGGTCGCCAGCACGTGCGCGCCCAGGCGGGTCTCGCGGTAGACGAAGTGGCCGGCGGCCACCACCGCCGCCGTCCACAGCACCAGCGACGGGATGCCGGCCAGCGACCCGGATCCGAAGAACCCCGTGAATGCGTCGTTGGTCACGGGGATGGAGCGCAGGTTGGTCATCGCCCGCGCCACCCCGGCGAACAGGCCGAGGGTGGCCAGCGTCACCAGGAAGGAGGGCAGCCGCAGGTAGGCGACCAGCGCGCCGTTCAGCACGCCGATCAGGATGCCGGCGCCCAGGCCGGCGATGATTCCGAGCGCCATGGGCTGCTCGCCCATGACGACCGCGGCGGCCAGGGCCGCGACGGCGACGATCGAGCCGAACGACAGGTCGATCTCGCCCGCCGACAGCACGAACACCACGCCGACCGCCAGCACCGTCGCCGGCGCGGTCTGCAGGACGATGTTGGACAGGTTGCGGACGCTGGCGAAGCCGTACTGGCCCAGGGTCACGGTGAAGAAGACGAAGATGGCCAGAAAGCCGAGGTAGACGACGTAGTTGCGCGGATCGTAGTTGCGCGGACCCCAGGCGATCGCGCGCCGCAACCGGCCGGCCATGATGCTCTCCGTCCTCCCGCTCAACCTCGGCCTCCCCGCTCAAGCCTCAGCGTCCGCGGCCGCCCCGGCCGGGCACGCGGTCCGTGTCCGGCCGGAGAAGGTCGAGGTCGCCGTTATCCTAACTCGCCTCCAGGACGCTCTTCGGCGCATCGCGGTTCAGGGACGTCTGCCAGCCTTCGGCGACGTTGTCCGCGTTGACCGTGATCGCGGGCGCGACCACGAACGGCGGCGTCTCCTGGCCGAGCAGCGCGCGCGCCCCGGCCGCTGCCATCGCGCGGCCCAGCTCGTAGGCCTCGTCGGCGACGATGGCAACGACGTTGCCGCCCTGCACCATGTCGAGCGCGATGGGCTCGCTCAGGTCGAGCGTGACGATCCGGGTGGTCTTGTTGCCGGCCGCGCGCAGCGATGCCAGCACCCCCTCGGCCGGGCCGGCCCAGGTGACGTAGACGCCGCCCAGCTCGGGATGGCGCAGCAGCATGGCGTTGGCGATCTCCTCGGCGCGGGCCGGATCGCTGATGCCCTGCTCGGCGACGATGCTGATGTCCGGATAGTCGTTCTCGATCGTGGTCTTGAAGGCGTTGTCGCGCTGGTTGGTGACGTAGTAGGCGGCGTCGTGAAAGATCCAGCCGACCGTGCCGGAGCCGCCCATCGCCTCGGCGAGCGCGTCCGCGGCCTGCTTGCCCATCTGGAACAGGTCGTCGGTGACGATCGCGGCGTAGTCGACGCCGTGCACGTAGCCGTTCGGCAGGTTGGACAGGAACACCAGCTTGACGCCGTCGGCGACCGCCGCCCGGAACGCCTCCGCGGAGGTCACCGGATCGAGCGGCAGCGACAGGATGATGCTGGGCTGCTTGACCAGCGCGGTCTCGATGTCGCTGCGCTGCTTGGCCGCGTCGAACGCTGCGTTGGTGGTGGCGATCACCTCGATTCCCAGCCGGGTGAACTCGTCGGTGGCGCCGGCGGTGACCGCGTTCGTGAAGTCCGACAGGTCGTGCCACAGGAGCGCCGCGGTGTGGCCGCCTCCCTTGAGCTGCGCGGCGCCGTCGTCGGAGACGGTCACCGTCTGCGACGGGGTCGCCGATTCCCCTTGCGGGCCGATGGTCTCCGCCACGGCCGGCAGTGCGGCGGCGAGGGCCGCGGCGGCGACGGCGAGCACGGCAAGCCGTCGGATCAGGTTCTGATGCGTGGACATGTCATGGTCCTCCTTCGGTCGAGTCTTCGGATGTGTCGGGCCGGCGGCGGCCCGGTGGTCGGCGCCCGGTTGGTCGGCGCAGGATTCAGGTGCACACGGGTCGACCTCCTTCGTTCGGGCTGACGCGCGCAGGGCGGGGCCGCGACGCTCATCGTCATCGGAGCGCCTGGCTGCCCGTGCGGCCGCGGCCGGGATCGCCGTCGCCGGCTTCGGCGCTGCCGGCGGCAGGTTCCTCGCCGTCGGCGAAGGCGATGATGTGCGCGGGCGGCAGCGCGATGTCCGCTTCGGGCACGTCCGGCCCGAACAGGGTGTTGTGCAGGTGGCCGAGCGCGACGGCGGCGGCGCCGGCGATGGTCGCCCGGGCGCCGAGCGCGCTCGGCTCGATGCGGATGGAAGTCGGCACGGCGCTGGCGAGCAGCGCGCGCACGCGTCCGACCAGCTCGGCGCGGGCCCCGATCGAGCCGCCCAGGATCACCGTGCCGGGATCGGCCAGCGCGCACAGGGCCACGATCGCGCGCGCCAGGTACTCGGCGGTCTCGTCGAGCACGGCGGCGGCATCCGCGTCGCCGCGGTCGGCGCGGTCGAAGATCTCAGGCACGGTCGCCTGCCGGCCCGAACGCTCCTGGTAGCGGCCGCGGATTCCTTCGGTGGCGACGATCCGTTCGAGCGCGCCCTCCGCCTGCGCGTGCTGGCTGAGCGCATCGGTGCCGAAGGGCAGGAAGCCCAGCTCGCCGGCCGCGCCCGCGGCGCCGCGCACAAGCTGGCCGCCCAGGACCAGGCCGGCGCCGATGCCGGTCCCCAGGGCGATGAACGCCAGATTGTCGGAACCGCCCCCGGCGCCGAGCCAGTTCTCGCCCTGCACGGCGAGGTTGACGTCGTTCTCGACGTGGACCTCCATGTCCAGGGCGTCCTCCAGCTCGGAGGCGAAGTCGAACGCGTCCAGGCCCGCGATGTTCGGCGCCATCAGGATGCGGCCGGAGTCCCGTTCCGGCACGCCCGGGACGCCGACGACGGCGACGCGCACGCGCTCGAAGGGAATGTCCTGCCGGCGAGCCGCGTCGCGGCACATGCGCGCGATCTGGTGCGGCACGTGCCGGCCGCCGCGCGGCGCGGTCGGCTCCACCTCCTCGGCGACGATGCGGCAGGAGAGGTCGGCGATCGCCGTGCGCGCCTTGGTGCCGCCCAGGTCGACGGCCGCGAACAGGGCCGCGTCCGGCACCACCTCGTAGGTGGTGGCCATCCGGCCCACGTGGCCGCTGGTGCGGCCGGTCTCCCGGATCCAGCCGTCCGTCTCCAGGATGCGGGCGATCTCGGACGTGGTCTGCTTGGACAGCCCGGTCTGCCTGGCGATGCTCGCACGCGAGATCGGGCCGCCCTGGATCACGGCTTCCATGACCATGCGCAGGGAGATGCCGCGGGAGATCCGGGCGGCGCGGCTCACGCGGTCCTCCTCATAGTTCGTTCCATGAACGAACTAATTATTGGATGGGTGAACGGGCTTGTCAAGCTGGCATGCCGATGGTGTAGATCGGGTGTGGCCGGCTGCTCAGGCGGGCTCGGGCGGTGGCTCGATGAACGGGCCTTCCCGTCGCAGGCGTTCGAGGGTGGCGCCGTACGCGGCGCTGCCGTCGGCAACCCAGCGGTCGAGCCTGATCCCGCGCTGCGCTCCTTCCTCGAATCCGGTGAGGCGTTCCAGGTCCGGGTCATCGAGCGTGTACAGCGTCGCGCCGCCGGGCAGGCGGGTCACGCCGACGAACTCGGGGCGCGGCAGCGGCTCGCGGGCCGCCGCGCGCTGCAGCGCCTCCTCGTCCACCTCCACGCCGAGCCCGGGCGCCTCGGGGACCCGGGAGCTGCCCTCGATCACCGGGATGCGCGTGGTGGTGATGTCTTCCGCGTACTGGTCGTCGGCCGTGACGGTGTGCGCGGTGGCCGTCGGCAGGACCGCCGCCTGGTGCAGCGTCATCGCCTTCATCAGCGTGTTGCCGGTCTGCTGGACGATCACCTGCTTGTTGGCGGCCGCGTACGCGTACCCCTGCCGCATCGCGCGGCCGAGGCCGTGCGCGCCGATCATGTACAGGTCGGCCGCCTCCAGCACGCCGCGTTGCGCCACCGCGAGCGGCGGGACGTGCATCACCAGCGGAATGCGGGTCCTGCCGCGCAGGCTGCGCCAGCCGTCCAGGTCGTCCCAGGGCAGCGGATCCTCGATGAAGCCGACGATGGGATGGTGCCGCAGCTCCTCCACGATCGGGAGCACGACGCCCGGCGTGCGCGTGTGGTTGAAGTCCCAGTGGAGGCGGAATCCGGGCGGGGCGACCTCCTCGGCCGCCCTGGTCTGCTCGATCACGTCGTAGAACGGGCTGCTGTGCATCTTGAAGACGCGATACCCCTCGGCGGCGGCGCGCCGGACCTCCTCGCGGAAGACGTCCGGCGGGCAGGGGCGGGTCCAGGCCGCGGCCGGGACCGCGTCGCGCACCTTCTGGCCCATCAGCTTGTAGGCCGGCACGCCGAGGTGCTTGCCCATCACGTCGTAGAGGGCCATGGCCAGCGACATGCGGAGGTCGCTGTTGATGAAGTCGAAGGGGCTGCGCCCGACGACGCGGGCGATCGTCTCCTCCGGGATCGGACTCGCGTCGTCCTCCTCGCCGCCGTAGCCGACGAGCCCGGTGTCGGTGCGCACGCGCACGACGATGTTGCGGTCGATGTCGTGCATGCGGATCTGCGCCTGCGGATCGTCGTAGCGGGACGCGAACGGGAGCGCGATGGGGATGACCTCGACCTCGATGACCTTCATGGGACGGGGTGTATTGTATCGCGATGAAGCTCATCGGCATCGAGCCGACACCCAATCCGAACAGCATGAAGCTGGTGCTGGACGAAACGCTCGCGCCCGGCGTGAAGGCCACGTACCGCGCCGGGGACGAGGTTTCGGCCCCGCTGATGCGGGGCCTCCTGTCGATCGACGGTGTCGCCGGCCTCTTCCACACCTCGGACTTCATGGCCGTGCAGCGGACGCCCGGCACGGACTGGCAGGAGATTCTCGCCCAGGTGCGGATCGTGTTCGACGCCGCAGACGGCGTGAGTGCCGAGGTCGCCGTGCCGCGTGCGGATGGCACGACACAGGAGCTGCTGGTGTCGATGCAGGTGTTTCGCGACATCCCGATGCAGGTGAAGGTGACCGGCGGTGGTGCGGAGATCCGCCGCGGACTCGGGCGCCGCTTCGACGCGGCGGTGAAGCGGGCCATGCCGGCCGCCAGGAACCCGTTGATGGAGCGCCGCTGGGCCGAGCTCGGCACGCGCTACGGGGACGCCGAGGAGGTCGCCGACAGCGTCGTGGCGGAGGTGCGCGCGCTGTACGACTCGGATCGGCTCGCATGGCTGGCCGATCGAGCGCTCTCGCCCGATCCGGATGCGCCGGAGGCCGGACCGGACCGGCGGAGACTGATCGAAGACCTGGATGACCCCGACTGGCGCGCACGCTATCGGGCGCTCCGCAGGCTGGGGTCGGACGCCGGGTTGCTGCCCAGGATCATCGCGCTCGCCGGCGACGCCCACCTGTCGGTGCGCAGGCAGGCGATCGTGCTGTTGGGGCTGTCCAGGGACGAGAGGGCTTTGGCTCCGCTGCGCGACGCGTTGCGCGACCCGATCGCGGCGGTGCGGCGAACCGCCGGGGATGCGCTCAACGATCTGGGCAATCCCGAGGTCGCCGGCGCGATCGCCGAGACGCTGACCGACGGCAGCGCACTGGTTCGCTGGCGCGCCGCCCGGTTCCTGTTCGAGCTGGGCGACGAGCGCTCGCTGCCCGGCCTGCGGGCCGCCAGGGGCGACCAGGTGTTCGAGGTGCGCATGCAGATCGAGCAGGCGATCGAGCGCATCGAGAGCGGAGCGAGCCCCGAGGGGCCGGTCTGGCAGCGCATGACCCGCGGCGACCCCTCGCCGTGAACGTCTCCTTCGCCGCGCCGACGCTGCAGGCGGCGTGGTCCCCGCGCCACGGCCACACCGTCGTGCGCTTCCGGGACCGCTTCTGGCTCTACGGCGGATGCGAGGAGCAGAGCGAGGACCCGGCGGCCATCCTGGGCGACACCTGGTCGTCCGCCGACGGCGCGGTGTGGCGGCGGGAAGCGGCCTCGGCGGCATGGCCCGACCGCTACCTGCAACAGATGGTCGTGTACCGCGGCCGCATCTGGATGTTCGGGGGCATGCACCGCTATCGGCCGGAGCGCGTGAACCTCAACGACGTGTGGTGCTCCGCCGACGGCGTGAGCTGGGAGCAGGTGACCGGGGCGGCGCCGTGGCCGCCGCGCCACGTGTTCGCCGCCGCCGTCCACGACGGGCGCATGTGGGTGGGCTGCGGCGCCCCGGACGGCGAGGTGTACTACGACGACCTGTGGTGGTCCACCGACGGCGCCGACTGGCACCGCTGCCCGGCGGACGGGCAGCGCTTCTCGGTCCGCAAGAGCCCGGCTCTGGTCAGCTTCCGGGGATCGCTGTGGGTCATCGGCGGCATGGAGCTCCTGCGGCCCGGGGTGTGCGCGGCGGTCAACGACGTGTGGCGCTCCGCGGACGGCTGCGGGTGGACGCGGGTGACGGGGGGTGCGGCGTGGTCGCCGCGGGACTTCCCCACGGTGATCCCGTACCGCGACCGGCTGTGGCTGATCGACGGCCGCGAGGAGCGCTCCGGCCGCCACGTGCCGGAGCTGTGGTGGTCGACCGACGGAGCGGAATGGCGCCGCCACCCCACGTCCCTCCCGTGGCCGGGCCGCCACAGCGCATCGCCGTTGCTGTGGGACGGCGCGGTGTGGCTGTTCGGCGGGTGCGAGAGCGGCCCGCGCGAGGCACACTTCAACGACGTGCGCGCGCTGCGCATTCAGGAGTGAAACGATGAGCGGGACGCTGGACTACTTTCGGGGCGAGCCGCTGGAGGTGGGGACCACCCCGCAGTTCCTGTTCGACGGCCACGCGGTGGAGGATGTCTGGGGCCTGAAGCGGGTCTCGCAGATCGCCGCCAGGTTCCCGGGCAACCCGGTGATGGTACCGGACCAGATCGGCGAATCCTATTGCTACGAGTCGCACGTGGTGCGGGAGGACCGGGGCGCCTCGGACGGGGGCCGCTTCCGGATGTGGTACCAGGACTCGGACAGCCAGGCGCACCACCGCGGCGCTCCGGAGCCGGGCTCCGCCGAGGGCCACGGCGATTTCTGCCGCTACGCGGAGAGCTCCGACGGGGTGCACTGGGTCAAGCCCGAGCTCGGCCTGCTGCGCCATCACGGCACCGACCGCAACAACATCGTGCTGGCAGGCGTCTGCGAGTGCGACCGCTCGGCCGTCGTCCTCAACCCCGACCCGGACGACCGCGAGCGGCGCTACATCATGGGCTACCTGGACCAGCCGCGCGGCACCAGCGGCGTCTGCCTCGCCTATTCGGCCGACGGCATCCACTGGCATGAGGAGCCCGCCAATCCGGTGATCCAGGGCCACTACGACTGCGTGAACACGCCGGTCTGGGACCCCGTGTCAGGCCATTGGCTGTGCTACACGCGGCCGACGGTGCATGCGTTCGGGTACGTGCGGCCGGAGCGGGGCTGGACGGACGTGGACTGGGAGCGAGGCGAGGGCCGGCACCACCGGCGGCACGTGAGCGTGGCGGTGAGCCGCGACCTGGTGAACTGGGGGAAGGTGCGGACGGTGTTCTATCCGGACGAGCTCGACCCCGAGTGGCCGGACATCGACCACTTCCGGCCCTTCTTCCACAACGGCCTGTTCCTGGCCAACGCATCCTACGTCGAGCCGTCCGGCGGCCGCCTCGGGCAGCTCCGCTTCATGTGGAGCCGCGACGGCTTTCGCTGGCAGCAGGCGCCGGACCGCGCCTGGTTCATCCCGCGGGGACCGGAGGGCCACTTTGACGACGGCTGGATCCTGGGAGCGTCCGCGCCGGTCACGGTCGGCCACCAGATGTGGTTCTACTACGGCGGCCAGCCGCTGCAGATGCAGGTCGCCGTGGACCGGTGCAGCGCCGTGGGGCTGGCCAAGCTGCCGCGTGACCGCTTCGTGTCGCTCAAGGCCGAAGGCGAGCCCGGCTTCCTGCTGACGCGCGAGGTGCGGGTCGCCGGCAACGAGCTGCGGCTGAACTGCGCCACCGGCCAGCGCTTCCCCAACCGGACCGGGATGGCCGCGCTGGGCGACATCCGCGTCGAGCTGGTGGAGTCGCTGCCGGCGCGGCAGGCGGTGGTGGGCGGCCGGCCGGTGCCGGGCTTCACGATGGACGACTGCGACCCGGTCCGCACCAACCGCATCGACCACCGCGTGACCTGGAACGGGAAATGGGACCTGGGCGAGCTGCGCGGGCGGCCGCTGCACGTGCGCTTCCGCCTGACCGAGTCGGAGCTGTTCACGTTCGCGTTCGGCGACGCGACGGAGTGAGTCGGCGCTCGTCCCCCTCGCCTGAACAACGAAACGGGCACCTCCCTCGATGAGGGAGATGCCCGCGCAACGTCGGCGTAACGTATCGACCTAATACGGTACGAAGTCCGCCTTGCTGATGTCGCGGATCGCGCGGACCTGCTCCAGGCCGGCGCGCTCCAGGGCGGCCAGGTAGTCGCTCCAGTCGCCGTCGTCGTTCGGGTCCAGGGTCCCCATCAGGAACTTCGACCCGTACTCGTCGCGCACGTCGCGGACCACGACCTCCAGGTCGGCCAGCATGTCGGAGTCGTCCGAGCTGAGGCTCCAGATGATGTGGTTGCTGTTGCGCAGGAACGGGTGCACGGACAGCGCGTTCTGCGTCGGCATCGTGTCCCCCTGTCCGGTGGCGGCCAGGGCGTACTCGGCCGGGTAGTACATGCCCTTGACGAAGCCCTGCTCGTACATGCTCTGGCCCTGCGGGTTGGCCGTGGTGGCCATGTGGTCCATGAGGATCGGGATCCGCTCTCCGGACTCATCCGTGCCCCAGTTGAAGGTCACGCCTTCGACGCCGTAGTACATGAAGATGCCGCCCTCGGGTGAGGCCAGGAAGTTGGTGTACTCCAGCCATCGCTCCACCTGTTCGTCGGTGGCGCTCGTCGCGATCGAGCCGCCTTCGCCGAACGGCCTGCCGCGCGCGACGATCGGTTCCAGGCCGGGAGCGGTGACCACGCCGTCGTGCACGATCTTGAACTGGGCGGTCGGATCGTCCGGATCCACCACGCTGTTCACGTGGCCGATGCGGCCGACGTTGAAGAACATGATGTGGTGCCGTCCCTCGGCGAGGAGCTCCGACCACTTGGTGAAGTCCTTCTGGTCCACCTCCGGGAAGACCAGGTCCTCCGCATACAGCTTGTTGATGAACTTCATGACCTCCCGGTACTTGTCGGTCTGCGGGCCGTACGTCACCGCGTTGGTGTCCGGATCGATGAACCAGTCGTCCCAGGTTCGCCAGGCCAGCAGGTAACCGCCGGTCAGGGAGCGGTATCCCTTGGTCTTGGCCCATCCCTGCACCGGCCACGAATCCGGGTACTCGGCCTTGATTCGTTTCGCCGCCTCGTACAGCTCGTCGGTGTTGGAGGGGAAGGAGATGCCCAGCGCGTCGAACACCTGGTCGCGGTACCCCCAGCCGTTGGCCAGGTAGATGGAGCTGGGGCTGGGATAGGAGTAGATGTTGCCGTCCGGTGACGGCGCAGCCTTCATCACGTACGCCCAGGAGGCGTCGTCGAAATTGGCGCGAATGTTCGGCATCTCGTCCAGCAGGTCCTGCAGCGGCAGCAGGTAGCCCTGCATCCCCCACTGGTCCGTCGTCGACTTCGGCCACGGGAACAGGATGTCGGGCTCGTCCCCGGCTGCCAGGCGCAGCTCCATGATCGAGATGTACTCGCCGGACGGGACCATCTCGAAGTTGATGTCCAGGTCGAAGCGCTTGAGCATCTCCTCCACCCACAGGTTGTCCGGTGGCGGGATCAGGTCGCGCGAATAGCGGTACATGTAGTCGAGCTCGACGATGTCGCGCCCGGCTCCTGCCGCGGCCGGCTGCTCGCTGGTGGCGCTGGCCCACGCCAGCGTTCCGGTGAGGATGAGCAGCATCGATAGCACTATGAAGATTCGTTTCATCGTATGTTCTCCTTGCTGGTTGAACGTTCTTCTTCTCGTGAAAGCGATCCGGTCTCTACATGCGGTACCCTCCGTCGGACGCGGGGCGGCTCACGCCTTCAGCGATCCGATCATGACGCCCTTGGCGAAGTACTTCTGGATGAACGGATAGACGATCAGCATCGGCAGCATCGCCGCGATCAGCGTGGCGTGCTTGAGCTTCTCGTAGTTGATGAAGCTGTCGCGCGACGCCACCAGGCGCATCGCCTGCATGTCGGACTCGTTGATGTCCAGCTCCTCGGCGATCATCCCCTGCTCCAGGACGATGTTGCGCAGCACGACCTGCAGGGGTTTCAGGTCGTGGTCCTTCAGGAAGATCACGGCGTAGAACCACGAGTTCCAGTGCGACACCAGGTAGAACAGGCCGATGGTGGCGAGCGCGGCCTTGGAGACCGGCATGACGATGGAGACCAGGATCCTGATGTCGTTGGCGCCGTCCAGGTAAGCCGACTCCTCCATCTCCTGGGGGACGGCCTGGAAAAAGGTGCGCAGGATGATGACGTTGTAGGCGCTGATGGCGGCCGGCAGCACGACCGCCCAGATCGTGTTCAGCATCCCGAGTTTCATCACCAGCAGGTAGAGCGGTATAAGGCCGCCTCCGAAGAACATCGTGACGACCACCAGCACCATGTAGAAGGAGCGCAGGGTCAGCCGCCGCTTGGAGAGCGGGTAGGCCATGGCCGTGGTCAGGGTCAGGCTGATCGTGGTGCCCAGCACCGCGTACAGCACCTGGTTGCGGTAGCCGATCGGAATGTTCCGCGAGCTGAAGATCAGCTCGAAGGCGCGCAGGCTGAATCCCTTGGGGTAGAACGTGACCGTCTTCTTGAGCACCGCGTCGCCGCTCGAGATCGCCATGGAGGCGACGTGCAGCACCGGGTAGAGCGTGACGATCACGACCACCAGCAGCGCCCCGTAGATGAAGGCGTCGAGCAGCAGCGAGCCGGGCGACGTGTCGCGGATCATGCCCGTTCTCACCACAGGCTGTGCTCCGTGTAGCGGCGCGCCAGCCGGTTGGCGACGACCAGGAACCCCAGGTTGACGACCGAGTTGAACAGCCCCACGGCCGCGCCGTAGCTGAAATCCGCCTTGAACAGCCCGCGCCGTACCAGGAAGGTGCTGATCACGTCGGCGGTCTCGTAGGTCGCCGGGCTGTACATCAGGTATACCTTCTCGAAGCCGACGCTCAGCAGGGCGCCCGCCCGCAGGATGGTCAGGATGATGATCGTGGCGGCGATGGCCGGCAGGGTGACGTGGCGCATGCTCTGCAGGCGGGAGGCGCCGTCGATCGTGGCCGCCTCGTAGAGCTGCGGGTCGACCTGCGAGATCGCCGCCAGGTAGATGATCGCCCCCCAGCCGGCGTTCTGCCAGATGCCGGTCAGGATGTAGAGGGGTCGGAACCACCCCGGCTCGTTCATGAAGTAGATCGGCTCGATGCCGAAGTTGACCAGGACTCGATTGAGCACGCCCTCGGAGGGCGAGAGGAACAGCGCCGCCAGCGACACCAGCGCGACCAGCGAGATGAAGTGGGGCAGGAAGCTGATGGTCTGCACCGAGCGCTTCACGGCGCCGTTGCGGACCTCGTTCAGGATCAGGGCCAGCACGATCGGCACCGGGAAGCCGAAGAGCAGATCGTAGAAGCTGAGCAGAAAGGTGTTGCGGATCAGGCGGAAGAAATAGGGGTGTTTGAAGAATCGGATGAAGTTCTCCAGGCCCACCCACTCGCTGCGGAAGACGCCGACGCGGGAGTTGTAGTCCTGGAAGGCGACCACGACCCCGTACATGGGGACGTAGTGGAAGATGATGAACCAGGCCAGTCCGCCCAGCATCAGGAACTGCAGGTACTTGGTCTTGCGCAGGCCCCGCAGGGTGGCGGCCGTCCAGGAGAGTCCCCGGTCGGCGGTCAACCGCTCGGCGCCCGCGCGTGCCATCAGCCGCTGCGTATCACTCGCAGCGTCGCGGCGGCCCGCTCCCCGGAGAGCGCGCCTTCCGCGGTGCTCGATGGAACGACGGCGAGCCGTCCGTGCAGCCGGCCATGGAAGGAGTATACCGCAAGGCGCGTTGAGGACGCGGCAGATCGTACTCCGGCGGGCACAGGGCCCCTGCTTCTCGCGTGCGGCCAGCGGTAGGCGTACCATGCGTTGACCGGAGCTCGATGGAGGAACGCATGCAGAACCCGCCCGCCGGCTGGCCGAGAATCGTGCCCGCGGTGTTCTACGACGACGCTGCGGCCGCGATCGACTGGCTGACGGCCGCCTTCGGATTCGTCGTGAGAGAGCGCGTCGAGGACGACCGGGGGCGGATCGTGCACTCGCAGCTCGTCCTGAACGGCGGCGTCATCATGGTCGGACAGGCCGGCCTGTCTCCCGAGCGGCCGTACGCCCGGTCTCCGCGCGCGGCCGGCGGTGCGAACACGCAAGGACTGGCCGTGTTCGTCGACGACGCCGATGCCCACTGCGAGCGGGCGCGCGCGGCGGGCGCCGTCATCGCGACGGAGCCCGCGACGCAGGACTACGGCGAGGGCTACTGGGCGGATCGAACCTACGAGGCGGAGGACCTCGAGGGCCACCACTGGTGGTTCATGCAGCGCCTGCGGGGGTAGATGTCGCCTCAGGTACTGGCATTTGATCCCAGGTTCGTCCGTCGAGTGTCCGGCCAGTCCTCTTCTTGAATACACCACCCCATTGCTTGAAGAAGAACGGCACATGGCTCGATACGCAATTGTCACGGATGTCGCGTACCCAGTCAGCTTCCATGGGTCGGGCTCCCGGTCCCGACTCACCGCCGACGATCACCCAGTCGATATTCTCAAGCGAAAGACTGGGCAACGGTCCGAGCAATGGTTCGAGCGACAGAAACTTCGTTTGGGCGCCGGTCTCCCTGAGTGGTGCCAGCCGTCCGAGCCACTGTTCCGACTCGATGCTCGTACCAAGCCAGATGTTTGGCGTCCAGTGCAGGCGCCGGTCCAACTGGACGACGCGGCCCGGTCGCTTGGTGAGGACCTGAAAGGTATGCCGTGGTGCTCGGTTCATGACCAAAAAGACGGCTTCGATGAACGTGGACGGCACCGCCTTGTGAAACAGATCGGACATGGAGTTGACGAAGACGAGGCGCTGCCGTCGCCATTTCAGCGGGTCTTCAAGAGTAGACTCGTGCACGGCGACCGAAAACCCGTCGCGGTACTTCTCCACTCCCATCGCCTGCAGTCTCCTGGACAGGCGTTCCGCATAACAGAA
Organism: Spirochaetia bacterium; assembly: GCA_964291595.2. Classification (GTDB taxonomy): domain Bacteria; phylum Spirochaetota; class Spirochaetia; order SZUA-6; family Bin103; genus CATQHW01. The sequence goes on from OZ219914.1 coordinate 2,202,195, forward strand.
CTTGCACCCCGGGCTGATCTTCGTGCATCCCGTGACCGGGTTCCAGGTGACCTCCGTCCACTCGATTGCGGAGCGAGTGGACATCGCTACCGGTTCTCCAGGATGTGGCGCGCGATTCGCTGGGCAGTGCCGACAGCCTTGGGACTGCGACTGCCAACGCAGAATGTCATGTCCTGCTCCTTCAGGAAGATAACATTTTGCACGTTCTCGACAATATGATAACCTCGCCAAAGGAAGTCAAGTGCCTCGGAGGGAACGATGAAGGATGCGGAGTGCCTGGCGGCGAACGTGGCTCGGCTCCGCCGCGATCGGCAGCTCACCCAGGAGGCTCTCGCCGAGAAGGCAGGGCTGTCGCGTGTGGCGCTCGGCAAGATCGAGCGCGCGGTCGTCGTTCCGCGCGCCCGGACACTCGCCGGTCTGGCGCAGGCGCTCGAGGTGCCGATCGGTGAGCTGGTTACCCCAGTTCCGTCGCTGGCGCGCGTCCGATTCCGTGCGCGAGCGCGGATCCACGGACGGGAGCAGATCCTGGCCGACGTCGCGCAGTGGCTGAGCGCGTATACCGATCTCGAAGACGGGTTGGCTGAGCAACGCCCGTTCCGGTTCGCCGGTCGGCCTGAGACGCCTGGGTCGGCAGGGCGGCCGGGGCCGGTGGATGCCGCGCGCGCCGCTCGTCGTAACGCGGGGCTCAGAGACGAGGAGCCGATCCTCGACATCTGCGGACTTCTGGAGGGCAACGGGGTCAAGCTGTTGCTGCTGGAGAAGCAACGAGACTCGTTCTTCGGACTGAGCGTCACCGCGGACGACGGCGGGCCAGCCGTCGTCGTCAATACCTGGGATCGGATCTCCGTGGAGCGCTGGATCTTCACTGCTGCGCACGAACTGGGGCATCTGTTGCTCCATCCCGCCGAGTATCGTCGCGAGGACACGGACCTCCCGGAGCAGACGGAGCGGGAAGCCGACATGTTCGCAAGCCACTTCCTGATGCCAGAACCTTCGTTCTCGAAAGAGTGGGACGAGACCCGCGGGCATACCCTGCTGACGCGTGTGCTCAAGGTGAAGCGCATCTTTCGTGTGAGTTACAAGACCGTGCTCTACCGGCTGGTCCAGTCCCAACGGCAGTCAGCCGACGTGTGGCGTTCGTTTCAGCGGCAGCACTACCAGCACTTCGGCAAGACGCTGCGCAACACCGAGGAACCGCTCGCGCTCGCCAGGAGCGAATTCGCTTGGCAGTGGAGCCGCTCGGGCGAACCGGAGCGGCTCTCCCCGCATGACTTCGTCGAGGATCGTCTCGCCTGGCTGGTGCGCAACGCCCTTGAGCGGGAGCACATATCTCTCGGACGCGCGGCCGAGATTCTGGGACTTGCCCGCGAGGAAATGAGGCAGCGGACGGCGCAGTGGGCGACGTAGATGACGCAACGAATGATCCAGGCATCTAACCCGTTCCACATCAACGAGCAAGTGCTCGAACGCTTCACGGTGCGATGCCGGGACGCTTCCTCGCGATCACGATAGCTGTCGTCGGCCAGACCTCGTTGCGCTTTACGGTTGCGGGTCGGTGCAGCAGGGAGCGGGGCAGCCGGCGCTCAGCAGGACGACGCTGACCCGGTCCTCGGCAACCGCCTGCAGAATGGCGTCGCGGACTGCGGCGGTGTCGAACGGATCGGGCTCGTGGAGATGGTCGACGCCGCACGCGCGCACCAGCGCGGCCAGGGAGACCCGCGGGGCGTCTGAGTCGGCGGGACTGGCGGGGTTGGGCTGTCCGCCCTCCTCGGTCTCCGCGGTCCTGCGGTTGTCGAAGATGACGAAGGTGAGCCGTGCCCGGTTGTGCACGGCGTTCATGAGCGACTGCACGCCCGAATGGCAGAACGAGGAGTCGCCCATGACGGCCAGCAGCTCCCGGTGGTCGGTGCCGGCGTGGTACATGCCGCTTACCACCGACGGCGAGATGCCCAGGCAGCAGGACGAGTAGAGGGTCTCGAAGGGCGGCGCGCAGCCCCAGGAGACCACGCCCACGCCACCGATGCAGAGCGGGTCCTGCATGCGATCCAGCGCCGCGCGCAGCCCGCGGTGACCGGCGGCGATCGGGCAGCCGTCCACCCAGCGGGAGCGCATCTTCGGGGCCAGGTGCTCGTCCCGGCGCTCTTCGAAGGGGCGGGGCGGAACCGTCTCGCCGGCCATACGCCGCAGGGCGATCGCCACGTCGCGCTCGTCGAGCTCCCCTTGGCCGGGCAGATCGCCGGTCAGCTTGCCGTGCGCTGCGATGCCGAAGCGGGGCAGGCGCTCCTCCAGGTAGGGGGCGATCTCCTCGACCACCAGGACGCGCTCGACGCCGGTCGCGAAGGAGGCGATGGCGCGCTCCGGTAGCGGATGGAGCGCCCGCAGGCAGAGGATGCGCGCAGCCGTGCCGGTGGAACGGAGCCCGGCGCGCACGGTCGCGAGGGTGGGTCCGCAGGTGACGATGCCGAGACGGGCGGTGGCATCGCCTTCGACCGTGTCGAGATCCGCGCGCTCCAACTCGGCGGCGGCGCGGGAGAACCGGCGCTGACGGTTGCGGTTGCTGTCCAGGATGAAGCGTCCCAGGGCGGTCCGCTCCGGGGTCGGCTCGTAGCGGAACGACCGCTCCCCGCCGTCCGGCAACGGGCTCGGCTGGGGCGGGAGTGACTCCGAGATCCACAGGAACGCGCTCGAAACGCGCAGGAGCACCGGCGCGCCGATCCGCTCGGACAGCTTGAACGCGTAGCGGGTGGTCCGCACCGCGTCGGCCGGCGAGCTCGGCTCCAGCATGGGCAGCATGAACAGCTCGGCGTAGAAGCGCTCGTCCATCTCGTTCTGGGAGACGCGCCCGCCTGGGTCCGCCCCGGTTGCGATCACCAGCGCCCCGCTGATGCCCGTGAAGGCTGCCGCGGTCACGGCGTCACTGGCCACGCTCAGCCCCACGTGCTTGACCACCGCCAGCGCCCGCCGGCCGACCAGCGCCGCGCCGAACGCCCCGGCGACGGCGTCCTTCTCGTTCGGACACCACTCGACGTGCAGGCCGGGCGAGGCTTCCGCGAAGAGCCCCGCCATGATGCCGGTGATCGGACCACCCGGATACCCCGCGGCGAACTCGACTCCCGCTTCGAGCGCCCCGCGCGCCACTGCCCGTATGCCTGAGGTCTCCGCTCTCACCGGGAGCCCATTTCAAGAGACCTGCCGACCTCGTTCTGGAGACTGCCGGCAAGGTCGGCAAGGTCGACGTCCCCGCGCTTGACTGCCCCGACCAGCAGGTTGGTGACCTCCCGCTTTGTCAGTCGGAGATACCGGTCGCTGTGCAGTGCGACAGAGATCTGCTGAGCGACGCTTCCGAGGCGCACGTAGTCGAGCCTGAGAACATCCACGTGGCGCGGGCGCAACGCCGATACAGGGGTTCGGCCTTCGGTCTCCGTCCATGCCTGACCGTCAGCCTGCAGGTCCTCATCGGCAATCCAAACGATGTCCAGACGGTCGATGCGGTCTCCGGCCGCCGCCATCGCCAGAGCCGCATCCTCGATCTGAGCCCGATCCGGGGCGTCGCAACGCCAGAAGGAGAGCGCATTGTCCGTCGTGCGCAGGTCCGCCGTGACAGCATCCGACGGGATCTCGCCCTCGGACAGCTCTGCGGTCCTCATCCATTTGGCGCGAGTGATCTTACGAGCGAGGAACACCGGCCAGTCCCGACTCGTCAATCACGGCCTCGATATAGTCGCGGAGCCACGGCTCGGGCTCGTGGTGAGAGATCAAAACGCGAACCGATTCCGGCTCGCCCCACGACTCCGCTGCCTGCACGGCAGCGTCGCGAAGTTCCGCATTCCCCTGAGCGAGCGCATCACGTACCAGTTCAGAGCGCCACGGAGCAGATCCGGGATTCCTGAGCCGGCCGAGGCAACGCAGTGTCGAAGCTGCAAAGTCTGGCCTCGCCGTGTCCAGACAGATCGACTTGATCCAATCGACGATGTGTCCATTCTCATCCGATCGCAGCGCCGCTTCGATGATCCGCTCAGCGAGGTGCTCGATTCCGTCTTCGACCGGCTCCGCTTCAAAGGCCGAACGGAGCGTGTCTTCCAGTTGTTCCCGTCGAGGACCGGCAACGACGGTTTTCCGGGTGACCGCTCGTTCGTCGTGAGCTGCGCCGCCGGCGCGGACCCACTCATCGACCTCGGTGAGCTTGAACTTCCACAGGCGGCCGACCCTGTGAGCCGGAAGCCGTTGATGCTCGATCCAACGGTAGACAGAGTCCTTCGCGACGTTCAGATGCTTGGCTACAGCGGCGACGGCGACCCATGCTTCGGTGGACACTGACCTTATCCTCGGCGGCAGACCGATAGGGAGAGGGTAAGTATTTCGCCACGGTGACGTCCAGACAAGAGCGGACGTCTACAGATGAGAATCGGTCTCAAGCGGCGTCGCTCGGTCGCCGGCTCTTCCAGTGCGATCGGTGGTCGTCTCGACGCGAGGCGGGCACCCAGGGCGTCGGCGTCATTGGCGCCTCGCCCAGCCGCGACCGGACCATTGACCGCGGCACCTGGGCGGTGGAACCGTGCTCGCCATGGACCTCACCGGCACCATGGAGCTTGCGGGCCGCAATCTGCTCAACTGCCTGAGTCCGGCGATGAACTTCCACCCGTATTGGGCGATGCGCATGGACGTGGACTACCGCGGGGAGATGGTGTTCTTCGGGAACATCCACAACCTGGGCCGCTGGTGGGACGCCATGCTGCGGCTGGAGGCGGCGACCGGGTTCGAGATCCCCGCGCACCTGGAGGCGGCCATGCTGGCCAATCTCCAGGAGTCGTTCGACAACCCCGACCACCTGTGCCTGTCGGCGTTCGACCACCCCTGGCTGAAGCCGGAGCTCGACTTCCACTCGCTGCGCGAGAGCCTGCTGGCGCTGAATGCCCTGGTCCGCTATCGAGGCAATGTCTGGGCGCGCCGGCAGGGTCGCCTGATGCTGGAGACCCTGGCCCGCATCACGCGCGACGATGCCACCTGGGACGTGGCGGCGCTCGAATACCACCGCCGCCTGGCGCAGCCGGAGCTGACCGTGGAGCCGGACGTGAGCAACCACGGCCGGCTGACCGAGGCGCTGGTCTGGTTCTACCAGGCCACCGGCGAGCCGCTCGCCTACGAGCTCGCCGAGCGCTACGCCGGCTTCCACCTCGCGCACACGGTGAGCGCCGACGGGCGTTTCCCGGAGTCTTCGACGGCCACGCACACGCACTCCTATCTCGGCACGCTGCGCGGGCTGTGGCTGTGGGGCATGCTCACCGGCCAGCGCAAGTATCTGGAGCGGGTGGCCGAGACGTACCGCGTGACGGTGCCGAAAGCCGTGCTGGAGTCCGGTTTCGCCTGCCATGACCTGTGGAAGGACGATCCCGGTCGAGGCGAGGTGGGATCGTCCTCGGACGCCACCCAGCTCGCCCTCTGGATCGCCCGCGACGGTGGTGCCACCGAGGTTCTGGACGACGTGGAGCGCCTGGTGCGGGCGCGGCTGGTACCGGCACAGATCACCGGGAGCCCGCCGATTCGGCCTGCCGACGAGGATCGGGCCGGGCAGGGCGCAGACGAGTTCGCCCGCCTCGACGAACGCATCATCGGCGCCATCGGCGGCATGCAGCGCGAGCCGCACGCCGGCAAGAAGCACACCACCGACGTGACCGCGGCCGCCCTGCACTGCCTGACCGACATGTACGGCCACATCGTCGAGCACACGCGAGCGGACGTTACGGTGCGGCTGCACTTCGACTGGGAAGACGACCGCGTGCAGGTGCGCTCGGTGCGCTCCGACCCGGCGGAGGGGGACGTGGCCTGCGTGACGGTACGGCCTCGGGTAGCGACAAACGTGCGCATCCGGGTGCCTCGATGGGCGCCGCGCGAGTCGCTCCGCCTGACCGTGGGCGGGGAGCCCGCGGCGCTACGCCTGGTGGGCGACTTCGCGTTCGTGCCGAGATGCGGTCGGGCTCCCGTGGAGCTCCGCTACGCGCTGCCGCGCCGCACCAGCCGCGAGCGGGTCGGCGAGGTGGAGGTGGAGTATCACTGGCGTGGCGACGAGATCATCGGCGTCGCCCCGCAGAGCGACTTCTACCCGATGTATCCGGCGGCCTGAGCGGGGCTCAGCGCTCCAGTGCCAGAGCCACTCGCAGGCCTTCGTTCAGTTCTTCGATCTTCACACCCGAGAGGGAGCCCACGTAGTCGGTGAGCATGGTCTTCGGAAGGCTGACGAGTTCGTCGCAATGGACCGAACTGTCATGCTTCAGCCCCTCGTTGATCCCGACCGGGATCTGGGTAGCGATTCCGGCCCCGGTCGTGAAGATGGGGGCGCAGATCACGGTTGCGAACCTCGACTGAATGGCAACGTGGCGGCTGACCACGACAAACGGCCGTCGTCGTTTGGGATCGCGGCGGTTGGGATGCCTGACCAGATAGATGTCCCCGCGATTCACGGGCTGTCCTGATACTCCAGCACGTCATGCGCCTCTCGGTTCAGCTCGTCCGCATGAGCAGCGATCGCCGCCAGTTCCTGCCGATCGCGTGCAGCGCGTCGACGTGCTCGCAGCAGGCTCCACGACGCCTCCTCAATGAACGCGGAGCGGTTTCTCCGGTCCACTTCGTCGGAGATCGCCTGCAGAAGCTCTTCCGAAAGTGTTACGGATGTCTTGACTTTCACCCTACCATTATACCGTCTGAGGCCGTCTCGACCAGCCGCACGCACGGGTCGGTGGGGCGCTGGCGAATCGAGTCATGCCTCCTTCCAGGGCACGAGGTTCGGTCGGTCCGGTATGCTCGGCAGCGTCATGAAGCGGCCCGCGCTGGTCATCCTGCTCGGCACCCTCACCGTGGCCATCGCGATGGGGGCCCGGCAGTCGTTTGGACTGTTTTTGCAGCCGATCTCGGCCACCCTGTCCACGGGACGCGAGACGTTCAGCCTGTCGATGGCGGTGCAGAACATCATGTTCGGGCTGCCGCTGGCCGGCATGATCGCCGACCGGATCGGTCCGCGGTGGGTGATCGTGGTCGGCGCCGCCCTGTACGCGGTGGGGTTCGCGCTGCTGTCGCTGGCGGCCTCGACCGCCACGCTGTACCTGGGGCTCGGGGTGATGGTGGGCCTAGCGCTGAGCGCGACGTCGTACGTGGTCATCCTCGGCGCCGTTGCGCAGGTGGTCCCGGAGAAGAGGCGAGGCACGGCCTTCGGCATCATCACCGCCGCCGGTTCGTTCGGGACGTTCGCCGTGGTGCCGGGCATGCAGTGGCTGATCGGCGCCGTGCAGTGGCAGACGACCCTGCTGTACGCCGCCCTCGCGGTCGGGGCGATCGCCGTGCTCGCGATCGGCTTGCCGGTCCGGTCGGCGGCCTCGGCGGGCAGCAACGCGCCGTCGGATGCCGCGGAAGAGATGCCGCTCGGCGCCGTGCTCCGCCGGGCGCGCACCCATTCCGGCTACCTGTTGCTGAACGCCGGCTTCTTCGTGTGCGGATTCCACGTCGCCTTCATCGCCACCCACCTGCCGTCCTTTCTGTTCGACCACGGCGTGGCGCAGATGATCGGCGCGACCGCGCTGTCGCTGGTCGGGCTGTTCAACATGCTCGGCTCGTTCCTGTTCGGGCGGCTGGGAGACCGGTTCCGCAAGAAGCGGCTGCTGAGCCTGCTGTACTTCTCGCGTGCCGTGGCGATCACGTGCTTCCTGATCGTCCCGGTCACCGGCGCGACGGCGCTGGTGTTCGCGGCCGTCATCGGCTTTCTCTGGCTGGCGACGGTGCCCCTGACCAGCGGCACCGTGGCGCAGATCTTCGGCACGCGCCACCTGTCGTCCCTGTACGGGATCGTATTCCTGTCCCACCAGGTCGGCAGCTTCCTGGGCGTGTGGCTCGGCGGCCGCATCTACGACGCGACCGGCTCCTACGACCCGGTGTGGATCATCGCGATCGTGCTGGGCGTCGCCGCGGCGATCGTGCATCTGCCGATCAAGGATCAGGCCCTGGCGCGGGAGGGCCGGCTGCAGGAGGCGCCGTCGCCGACCTGACCCAGCTTGGGATTCTACAGCCGGCGGCGTTCGATGGCCTGGATCTGCGACGCGGCGGGGACGGTGCGGCCGTCCAGGTAGCGCTCGACGGCGAGCTGATCGATCGCGAGGCGCGGCGCGCGTCCCAGGGCGAGATCGGCCACCACCAGCGCGGTCGCCGGCATCTGCATCATGCCGGAACTGTAGTGGCCGGTCGCCCAGAGATAGCCGCCGGAGGCGCGCGGGTCGGGCCCGATGGTCGGAAGTGAGTCGATCGTGCCCGGGCGCAGGCCGCTCCAGATGTCGAGGATAGGCTGCGAGGCGAGGACGGGCAGCACCGAGGTGACCATGGCCGACAGCGACGCCAGGCCGTCCGGGGTCACGCGCTTGGCGAAGCCCCATGCCTCGTGGGTGGCGCCGACCACGATCCGCCCGTCCGGGCGCGGGGTCGCGTAGCCGTAGCCGGCGGCGCGGGACACGTTGTGGCGCAGGCCGGCCGGCGGCGCGGCGACCGCCATGATCTGGCCGTGCACGGGGAACACCGGATGGCTCAGGCGTTCGTCGATGCGTCCGGCCCAGGCGCCGGCGGCGTTCACGACCACCTCGGCGTGCAGCGAGCCGGAGTCGGTCCGCACGCCGGTCACCCGGTCGCCCCTCCACTCCAGCCCGGTGACCGGCCGGCCCGGGAACACCTCCACGCCCAGTACCCGAGCCGCGGCCGCGGTGGCGGCCGTGTAGGCGCGCGCGTCCAGGTGACGGCCTTCAGGGTTTAACGCCACCTGAATCACGTCCTCGGGGAGGGCCGGCTCGCGCCTGCGAGTCTCCGCACCGTCGAGGAGCTGGGCCTCGACGCCGGCCGCCCGGTACAGGTCCGCGTTCTCCCGCAGCGCTGGCAGCTCCTCCTCCGTCCGCGCCACCAGCAGGCTGCCGGCCCCCCCGTAGCCGATGCTCCGGCCGGTGAGCTCGCGCAACTCGCCGTCGAGCTGCCCATACCGCTCCGCCGACAGCCGGGTGGCCTCCGCAAACCAGGGGTCGCGTTCCGGGCTCGCCCCTGGTCCCACGATGCCGGCGGAGGCCCAGGACGCCTCGCGACCGACCTCGCCCGAATCCAGCAGCGCCACCCGCGCACCTTCGCGGACGAGCTCGTAGGCAGTCGTGCATCCGCAGGCGCCGGCGCCGATCACGATTGCGTCGAATCGTTCACTCACGACCGTGGTACATTACTTGCCGCTTCGATGGGGGACCAGATGGACGGCAGAATCGCTTCGGTCGAGCGCACCCTGCACTGGGTGCCGATGGTGGACCGCATCCGCCTCGAGATGGAGCGGGCGGGGATCCACGCATGGTCGGAACTCGAGGTGATCCGCGTCACCAGCGAATCCGGCGCCGTCGGCTGGGGCGAGACCATCCAGAACTACACCTGGGGCCGCGCCGACATCGACGAGCGGGTGATCGGCCGCTCGCCGTTCGACCTGTACTGGGACGACAGCCTGGGCGCCGGCCTGCAGATGGCGGTGCTGGACCTGGCCGGCAAGCTGGCCGGCGTGCCGGCGCATCGCCTGCTCGGCGAGCAGGTGCGCAGCCACTGCCCGCTGTCCTTCTGGGACCACGACATGTCGCCCGAGCTGTACGAGGAGGAGGCACGCCAGGCGGTGCGCCTGGGCTACACCTGCATGAAGATCAAGACCCGGCCCTGGTGGGACGTGCACGAGACGATCGCGCGCATATCCGAGGCCACCCCGCCGTGGTTCGCGATCGACGCCGACTGGAACGACTTCCTGCTCGACGCGCCGACCGCGCTGCCGGTGTTGAGCGCCCTGGAAACGGAGTTCCCGAAGATCAAGATCTACGAGGGGCCGATCCCGGCCGACGACATCGACGGCAACCGGCGGCTGCGCGCGGGGCTGCGCACGCAGATCGCCCACCACTACAACAACGACGCTCGCCAGGGCGTGGCGCGCAGCGAGCACTGCGACGGCTACGTGGTCGGCGGCGGCATCGCCGCCATCAGCCGCGCGGGCCACTTCGCCGGCGCGGCCCGGATGCCGTTCTTCCTGCAGATGGTCGGCACCGGGCTGACGACCACGCTGTGCCTGCACCTGGGATCGGTGCTCGCCTCGGCGCGCTGGCCGGCGGTCACCGTGCACGAGCTGTACGAGCACAACCTGCTCACCGCGCGCATCCCGGTTTCCGGCGGCTACGGCGCGGTGCCGACGGGGCCGGGGCTGGGCGTCGAGGTCGACGAGGAGGCCCTCGACCGGTACCGCGTCGACCAGGCGGACCTCAGCCTGCCGCGGCGGATGGTCCGCTACCGGCGCGCGTCCGGGCTGACCGTCCACTTCTCGTCCGAAGCGCGGCCCGGATCGACGATGTGGAACTACTTCGCGGCCGGCAACCAGCCCGCCTACGAGGGCGGCGCGGTGACCGAGCTGGTCGAGGACGACGGCAGCGCCGAGTTTCAGCGGCTGTACGAGCAGACCCTGGACAGCCCGGTCGTCGGCAGCGACTGACCAACAGGCGATCCAGCGTTCGATGAGAGCCGCGGACGCACTGGTGCGCGCCATCGTGGCCGCAGGCACGCGGCACGTCTTCACGCTCTCCGGCAACCAGATCATGTCGCTGTTCGACGCGGCGATCGACGCGCCCCTGGAGCTGATCCACGTCCGCCACGAGGCGCCGGCCGTGCACGCGGCAGACGCGATCGGCCGGCTGAACGGGCGCCCTGGGGTGGCGATGGTCACGGCCGGGCCGGGGTTCGCCAACACGCTGTCGGCCCTGTACGTGGCGCGGTGCGCGGAGTCGCCGCTGGTGCTGCTGTCCGGTGCCTCGCCGGCCGGCAATCCGGGGGCCGGGGCGTTCCAGGAGATGGACCAGGCGGGCCTCGCCGCCAAGGTCTGCAAGGCGTCGTGGACGTGCACGGACCCTGATCGGATCGCCGGCGACTTCGTCCGAGCATGGCGATGTGCGGCCTCCGGACGCCCCGGACCCGTGCACGTGGCCCTGCCGGTCGACTTGCTCGAGTCCGTCATTCGCGACGGAGAGCCGGCGGTGGAGGCGGCTGATGTCCCGGCGTCCCCGTCAGCGGCGGACTTGGCGGCCGTCTGCCGGGCGATCGGCGACGCCGCGCGTCCGCTGGTGATCGCCGGACCGCCGTACCGCCGCCGTCACGCCGAAGAGATTCGCGTGCTGCGTGACGCGGGCGTCGCGGCGCTGGCGATGGACAGCCCGCGGGGGCTGCGCGACCCGGCGTTGGGCGCGTTCGCGGAGGCCGTGGCGGAGGCGGATCTGGTCGTGCTGCTCGGCAAGCGCCTGGATCACATGCTGGAGCTCGGCGCGGCGCCGCCGTTCGCGCCGGGCTGCCGGTTCATGCAGATCGACCCGGAGCCGGAGGCGCTCCGACAGGGTGCGGGCAATGCGGGCGACCGCATGCTGATGCAGGCGCAGGGCGATCCGGCCGGCTGGGCGGCCGCGATGGCGGAACGGCTGGCCGGCTGCTCGCTCGACGCCGGTTGGCGCGCGGCGGTCGACGCGGCGGTGGCGTATCGGCCCTCGGAGTGGCGCAACATCGGCACGGATTCGTTCGTCCACCCGGCGCAACTCGGCTACGCCGTGCGGGATTTCCTTGCCGGCTCGTCCGAATCGGTGTTCGTCTCCGACGGCGGCGAGATCGGCCAGTGGGCGCAGGCATGCGTGAACGCGCCGCATCGCATCATCAACGGCCCCGCCGGCGCGATCGGATCGGCGCTGCCGTTCGCGCTCGCCGCGCGCACGCTGTTTCCAGCGGCGCGCATCGCCGCGACCCTGGGCGACGGCACCTTCGGCTTCCACCCGCTGGAGATCGACACGGCCGTGCGCCACGACCTGCCGTTCGTGGCCGTGATCGGCAACGACGCCCGCTGGAACGCCGAGGTGCAGATCCAGCACCGCACCTACGGAGCCGCCCGCGCCGTCGGCTGCGACCTGCGCGCCAGCCGCTATCACGAGGTGGCCTGCGCCCTCGATGCCCACGGCGTCGCGGTCGATTCGGCCCCGGCTCTGCCCGCTGCACTGGAGGCGGCGCACGCGTCCGGCACCGCCGCCTGCGTCAACGTTGCCCTGCAACCCATAGCAGCCCCGGTCATCACCCGCGACTGAGTCGGTCGCGGTCACAGGCGTCGCCGCTCCTGGACCTGGGCCCGACTGAGATGCGCACGGACGCCGAGCGGCGCGCCACGGTGCCGCACGGCGCGCACTCCGTGCTTTCGTCGCGGACGCTGGCGACCAGCCACCGGCGCCTCGGCGAGGTCCTGAGGCCCGGCATGGCGGTGCTCGATGTCGGTTGTGGAACCGGCCCGATCACCGCAGGAATCGCCGGGTTCGTCGGCGTCGAAGGGCGCGTGGTCGGGGTCGACTCTGACGAGTCTCTGGTCGCGGAAGCTCGACGGTCGCACCGTGTAGACGGGCTGAAGTTCGAAGTGGGTGACGTGTATGACCTCGGACTCCCGGGCGAGTTCGATGTCGTGACGAGCAGCAGGGTCCTGCAGTGGCTCGCGAAGCCAAGGGACGCGCTCAGTGCGATGATCGCGGCGTGCCGTCCCGGCGGGCTCGTTCTGGTCCTGGACTACAACCACGAGAAGACCCTGTTCGAGCCTCCGCCACCGCCAGCCGCAGCGCGATTCCACGACGCCTTTCTCGCGTGGCGGGCGGACGCGGGGATGTCGAACGCGATTGCCGATCGGCTTGAGGAGTGGTTCCGGGAAGCCGGACTCGATTCCGTCGCCGTGACCCCGCAGCACGAAGTGACCGGCCCAGGCGACGCGGACTTCGCTGAACAGATCCTTCTCTGGGCCCAGGTAGCGGAAAGCCGAGGGGTGCAGATGGTGGCCGACGGATACCTCACAGAGGGCGAGCGTGCCGTGGCCGAGAAGGGCTTCCGGTCATGGGCGAAGGACTCCGCGTTCCGTCAGCAGCTCTATCTCTTGTGCGTCGAGGGCACGGTGCCACAGCGGTAGGGGGAGCTGAGGGCCTTGGTGGCCTGTTTCCGCGCCTCTACGATTCTGCGCATGAAAGCTGAAACGACGGTCGCCAGGGAGTGGCCGAGCGTCCTCAGGACCGTCCCGAGGGCACTGTTCCTGTTCTTCCGGGCCGCGCCGGGTCTGTCGCTGACCCAGCTCGCCATCACGGCGATCCGCGCCGTCATACCCCTGCTCGTGCTCGGCGTCGCGAAACTGTTCGTGGACGTCGCCGTGGAGGTGATCGGCGGCGGCACGCTCGTCCTTCCGGTCGTGGGCGTGACTGCCGACTCCGCCCAGGGATTCTACCTGCTGGGAGGCCTGCTGCTGTCGGTCTGGCTGCTGGACAAGGCGACCGGTGCCGCGGAGGAGGTCGTGCGCACGCACTCGACGAACCGGGTGGAGTCCCACGTGCACGCGCTCATCATGCGCAAGTGCAGCACGCTGGATGCGGCGTTCTACGAAAGCCCGAAGTACCTGGACCTCCTGGAGCGTGCCGTGCGCGGCGCGCTGATGAACTCGCTGAGCTTCATGTGGGGCTTCTACTTCCTGGTGCAGGCGGCCATCTCACTGGTCGCGACCATCGCGGTCCTGTCGACCATCCACTGGGTCATTCCCGTGGCGATGGTGCTGTCCGCGCTGCCGCAACTGATCGCCACGAGCTGGTTCGCCAGGCGGGGCTGGGCGCTGGAGAACAGTCTGTCCACCCACCACCGGCTCCTGAAGTACCTCACCGCCTTGATGAGCGAGCGCCAGGCGGCGAACGAGGTGCGGCTATTCGGCCTGTCGGACTATTTCATCCCCCGCTTTCGGCAGGCCAACGAACAGCGGCTGCGGCGCGAGCAGTCCTTCACGCGGAAGAGCACCCTGTGGCGAGCGAGCCTCGGCCTCCTTTCGGACGCCGCGGTGGCCGGCGTGTGGGTGTTCATCGTGCTCAGGGCGCTGGCCAGAGCCATCTCGGTCGGCGATGTCGTGCTGGGCACGCAGGCCGCCTGGAGAGGCAAGGAGGCGCTGCAGCAGACCTTCAGCTATGGCGGGCAGTTCTTCGAGCAGACGCTGACGCTGGTCAACCTCTTCGCGTTTCTTGATCTCGACCCCGCGGCGGTGCCGGGCTCGCTGCAGAGCAAAGACGTGAAGCGCCGGATGCCGAACACGATCGAGCGCGTGGAGTTCAGGCACGTGAGCTTCGCGTATCCATCGGTGCAACGGAACGTGCTGGACGATGTCAGCTTCGTGATGGAAGGCGGGCAGAAGGTCGCGCTGGTTGGGCGGAACGGCTCGGGCAAGACGACGATCGTCAAGCTGCTCACGCGCCTCTACGATCCGACGGCCGGTCAGATACTGATCAACGGCGAGGACATCAGGGAGTTCGACCTGGCTGAGCTGCAGCGGAAATTCGCGGTCGTCTTCCAGGATTGTGTGCGGTATGCGCTCACCGCGCGTGAGAACGTCGGGTTCGGCGATGTCGGGCACGTGTCCGACATGGAGCGAATCCGGGCGGCGGCGGATGCCGCGGTTGTCGAAGAAGACCTGGCAGCCCTCCCCGATGGATACGAGACGTTTCTCGGCGGCCAGTTCGGGATCGGCAGGGACCTGTCGGGAGGGCAGTGGCAGAAGGTGGGGCTGGCTCGCGGCTACATGCGGCAGGGATCGCTGTTCGTCATCGATGAGCCGACGGCGCACCTGGATGCCCTGGCGGAGTTCGAGGTCTTTCGCTCATTCCTGGAGCTGACCGGCGAGCAGACCTCGGTGATGATCTCCCACCGGTTCTCGAACGTCCGCCTCGCCGATCACATCGTCGTGCTCGACACCGGACGGGTGGTCCAGCAGGGAACGCACGATGAGCTGAGGGCGCTCAACGGCCTGTACGCGCAAATGTTCGAGACGCAGGCCAGCGGATACCGATAGCCCTATAGTCTGCTATTCACGACTCCATTGCGCATGACCATGCCGTCCTAACCGTTCTTCACGCTTGCCTGAGCGGCGGGCCGACGTGCCGCGGCGCGCGGCTCGACCTCCTGCTCGATCCGGCTGCGGACCGTGCGCTCGGCAACGTCAAGATCATAGCGGGTCTGAAGGTTGATCCAGAACTCGGGCGTCATTCCGAAATAGCGCCCGAGGCGCAGCGCCGTATCGGTGGTCACGCCGCGGCGTCCGAGCACGATGTCGTTCAGCCGAGGCCGAGACACATTTAGGGATCGGGCAAGCCCGTATACGCTCAGATTCATCGGCTTCAGAAACTCATCGCGCAGGATCTCGCCAGGGTGCACCGGCGGCAGCCGCCCCCCCGTGCTCACATCGGAGTAGTCGATCTGCTGTCGATCCACAGCTTCGCGCTTGATGCCCATACTCATGCTCCCTCCTCAATGGTAGTCGACGACCGTGGCGGTTGGCTCGTGTCTCCCGCCGGCTGAGCCGTAGCCCGTTCGTCAGCTCAGGCGGTAGAACGCGACGGCGTTGTCGTGGAAGAGCTTGCGCACTTCCGCCTCGCTGCAGCCGCTGACCGCCCACTCCAGCGTCGCGATCCAGCGTGTCAGTTCGGACGCCAGGAGGACCACGGGCCAGTCGCCGCCGAACATGGTGCGGTCGAAGCCGAAGCAGTCGAGGACGTGGTCGATGTACGGCCGGAGGTCATCCCGGTCCCAGTGCTCGGGGTCGGCCTCGCTCACCAGCCCTGACATCTTGCACCACACATTCGGGAGCTCGCTGAGGGTCTTGAGCTCGCTCCTCCACGGGTCGAGGGCCTGGTTCCTGATGTCGGGCTTGCCGATGTGGTCGAGGATGAAGGTCACGTCGGGACAACGCTCGATCATCCTGATCGTGTTGGCCATCTGCATGTGGTTGATGCAGATGTCGAAGGTCAGGCCATGCCGCGGAAGGAGCTGCAGGCCGCGGATGAAGTCCGGCTGCAGGCAGAACTCGATGTCGTCCTCGAACTGGATGATGCGGCGGACTCCTCTCATGAGCGGGTTGCTGGCGAGTGCTGCGAGATCCCCGTCGGCGGCCTCGCCGTTCTCGAGCGGCGCCCAGGCCACGATCCCTTCGATCCGCGGGTCCTCCGCCGAGACCGAGGTGACCCAGTCAGCCTCCTCCCGGAAGAGCGAGAAGTCGACCTCCGCCTGCAGGAAGACCATCTTCTCGACCTTCACGCCGACGCACGCCTTCCGGTAGTCGTCGATCAGGTAGGAACGGTTCAGCAGGGGAATGTCGTCGAGCCAGGGATAGCGGAGCCGGCCCGTATCCCAGATGTGCAAGTGCGTGTCGACGATCGGAAAGTCAGGCATGGGCGTCTCCTGTTCGCTGCCCCGATTGGGAGGTCAACACCGTCGAACCTGTCAAGCCACGCGACCGGATCGCCGTGATCCGCGGCCGTGATTGAAGCGCCGCGTCATCCGCGTGCGTATTGGTTACCATAGGAGGCACAGGTGGCAGACTCGGTGATCTTGCGGGACGAGGACGTCGGCCGCATCGGGGAGTACGTCAAGCCGTGGTTGCGTGAGCTGGTGCATGAGATGGCGCCACGGAACGAGCCTGACGAGGTGGGTACCCAGGTCCTCGACCGCATGACGCGGGTGGAGGAAGAGCTCAGGACTCTGGGCGATGCCGTCAGGTCTCAAGGGGAGACGCTCAAGGCTCAAGGGGAGACGTTGAAGGCTCAGGGCGAAACGCTCAGGGACCATACGGAGACCCTCAAGGACCATACGGAGACGCTCAGGGACCACACCGAGGAGCTGAGGGCTCAGCGCGAGTTGCTCGGGGCTCAACGCGAGCTGATGGACGAGCGGTTCGCCTTCACGCAGGAACGGCTCACGACGCTGACCTGGATGATCGGAGTGGGCTTCGTGGTCGTCACGTCGCTGACCACCGTCTTCGGCCTGCTTGCCTGAAGGCACGGATGGATGGTGATACGGGGGAACCGTGATCCAGCCGTAGCCTTCCGCGGGATTCGGCTTCAACCATGGAAGAAGGAGGCCGAGGGTGAGATGAGAGGTCGCTCGCTTACCTGGAGCAGGCGTGCGAGCGCGCTTCGGCGTCGAAGTCCCTTCCGCGGCTGCCGATGATGTGGGAGCGGCCGCAGCGGCCGTGTTCACCGAGGCGGCGCTGTTCTCGACGCGATACGTCGTGGAACGGGTCGAGCGCTTCTGCACCGACAACCGAGTGGAGCTGCTCGTCATGCTCTCCCATGGTGAAGCGACGATCCGCTCGGCGCTGGCCGGTGAGGATCGCTTCGACCAGCCGTTCGGTGAACTGGCTGGACCCGAAGCCGGTGACCTACCGGCCGGGCGTGGGCATACGAGCGGTTTGGCTGTCGGTCAGGGCAACCGCCAGCGGACCACCTCGCACACGTTGCGCTGCACGCCCGTGGCTTCCGGCGGTTCCTTCAGATACGCGGTGATCATGTAGCAGGTGATCAGCTCATCGTCGTCGAGCTCGACGGTCACCGGCCAGCCGGTGTAGCAGTCCGCCGAGACCGCGAGCTGGATCGGCGCGTCGAAGCTCCACGTCCGGCCGCCGTCTTCGGAGGTCTGGGCGCACACGCCGAACGGCAGGTGGTAGTTGGTGTAGGTCGCCAGCAGCCGGCCGTCGCGCAGGACGAGCAGGTTCACCTGCACCTCGGCGAGATTGGTCATCGGCCACGGCTCGCACCAGGTGGCCCCGTCGTCGTCCGACGCGGTGAGGTAGGTGAGCTGCTGCCCCTCTCCCTCCGTGCCGGGCGGGTTGGTGCGCAGCGAGGCGAGCAGCCGGCCGTCGGGAAGGCGAGCGATGGAGACCTCGCCGAAGGTGCTCACCGACCATGCCACGCGCCCCGTCGTGCTCTCCCAGGTACGACCGCCGTCCCGCGAGCGGCTCAATTCGAGATGCGGGTTCGGTGTGAAGTCCCTGCCCGCCGCGTCGTAGAAGCGCTGCAGGTACGCCGAGCCGAGCGGACGCACCAGGAGCAGGCTGCCGTCCGCTTCCACCAGCACATTGCGCGGCTTGCCCAGCCCGTCGAGTGAGTGGGTCGTCCACTTCCGGCCGCCGTCGGTCGAGCGGTGGTACTGCATCCGGATCCCATTGCCGGGAATCGCATTCGACTCCACCGTGAGCAGCAGGGAGTCGTCCTGCAGGGCGGTCAGGCTCATCTCCTTGCCGAGGAGCGTCGACTCGCCGATCTCCCGCCAGGTCAATCCGCGGTCGGCGCTGCGGTAGACATGGATGCCGAACAGCCCATGCACATCGATCCTGCGGCACGCCGCGGCTACCAGCGTGCCGTCGGACAGGCGCGCGATGGCTCCCTTGAAGTTGCCGCGCGGCCCGACGCGGGTGCGCACGGCGGGCGCCTGCCGCCGCACGAACACGCGCTGCAGGTTGATGCCCGTGAACCCCGTGATCGACGACGGGTAGCGGTCGTAGTCGTAGCCGGCGAGCAACGGAGCGTTGCGCGCCGCCTCCTCGGTCGTGGGTCGGTCGCCGCCCGCTGCGTTCAGGTCAGGCTCGGTGGCCACGGGTCAGCGCCGCCCGGCGGCGATCCGGTCCCTGATCTCCGCCTGCTGCCGCTGCATGCGCGCCACGGCGTCGCGGTAGCCGGCGACGGTCGGCGGCCGGGCCGATTGCAGGTACGCCAGCACCTCCTGCTCGGCGGCCATGAAGTCGTCTGCCACAGCGGCTACCTGACGGGCGATCGCCGGCGGGATGGTCACGACGCCGTTGCGATCGCCATGGATCAGGTCGCCGGGTCGTATGGTGATCCCGCCGACCTGCACGGGGATTCCGGTGTCCACCAGGTAGCTGAACCCGTGCGAGCAGATCGTCCCGGCGGTGAACGCCGGGAAGCTCAGGGCCTGCACCTGCTCCAGGTCGCGCCCGGCGCCGGAGGTGACCACGCCGCGCGCGCCGAACGCCTGGTAGCTGCTGCAGGCGACGTCGCCGAAGCAGGCCGCGGCCGGCGGCTCGTCCAGGTCCTGGATGACGACTACCGCGGGGCCGGGCAGCGACGCGAAACTCTCGAGCAGGTCGGCGGGCTCGCTTCCTTCGCCCTCCGCCGCGGCGTATCCGGACCGATACGTAGCCGTAGCCGCGTATCCGACCATCGGCGGCAGATCGGGAAACTCGCAGCGGATGCGCCCGTCCACGTAGCCGGCGGCCGGTGAGCGCACGTCGAACAGCTCGACGATGTTGCAGATGGTCGGAGTGTCGATACGAGCCAGATCGTCGAGGAGGGACGTCTCCGCGGGCGGTGCTGCCATGTCGTGCTCCGGGTGCGGCAGCGGGTCGTCCTTGACGGTCGGCCGCGTGCTGCCTACGGTGTGTGATCTGCGCACCATCATCGACCAAGTCGATGCTCACAACAAGGGAGGATCCCAAATGAGAAAGGTCGCCGTAATTCTGATCATTTTCTCCA
Source organism: Spirochaetia bacterium (assembly GCA_964291595.2). GTDB lineage: Bacteria > Spirochaetota > Spirochaetia > SZUA-6 > Bin103 > CATQHW01. The sequence continues at coordinate 2,221,580 of OZ219914.1, forward strand.
TGGCATTGCCGCTGTTCGCGGAAGGCGGTGGAGAGTCCGCAACGATGGAACCCGAACGGGGTATCTGGATCTGGGGGGTGCCGCGCGGACCCTTCGAAGGCGAGTTGCTCGACGTGTCCAACGAATGGGCGCTCGAGAAGTTCGGCATCACCGTCGACCGCATCGACAAGGTGCCCACCGGGCAGACCGCCGACCAGGCGCTGCAGCTCCTGATCGCGCAGGACCAGTTCCCGGACCTGATGTGGAACATGCCCTTCACGACCATGGCGGCCCTGGCGGCCGGCGGGCGTCTGCTGCCGCTCGACAAGTATTTCCGCGACTCCGTGAACTACCCGATCATCGCCAGCGCCTGCCAGAGCTACATGTCGAAGTACAAGGTCAACGGCCAGATCTACGGCCTGCCCGGCTGGGAGTGGGCGGTGAAGTGCGAAGACGTGTCGATGGACGTCCTCTGGTACATCCGCAAGGACATCTACGACGAGCACGGCAATCCACAGACCACCGATGAGCTGCTCGACCTGCTGCGGGCGGTCAAGGCGTCCGGCCTGACCGATCTCAAGGGCGATCCGGTCATCCCGTTCCAGTGGCGCAGCGCCTGGTCGCCGGTCAACAGCCGCGTCATCTATCAGCTCAAGGGAGCCGGCTGGGAAGTGGACGCCGAAAGCCGGCTGCTGCCCGAGTGGGCGTCGGTGGAGACGTACGAGGCGTTCAAGTTCCTCAACCTGCTCTGGAACGAGGACCTGCTCGGCAAGGGTCAGTTCATCATGGACACGGCCGGATTCCAGGACCTGCTGAAGACGGCCAGCATCGCGGTCGCCACCGGCGAGCCGTGGTACGCATCGCTCATCACCGACGTCGTCCCCGCTCTCATCGAGGAGCACGGCCGTGACGCGCCGCAGACGCAGGCCGCGCTCGACTCGCAGCTCCTCATAATGGCCAACCCGATCAAGGACGCGCCGGGCCGGATCGTCAACAAGCAGCCCAACCCGTCGCTGATCTCGGCCGACATCCCCAACCCCGACGGGGTGATGAGCTTCATCCAGTGGCACATGACCGACGAGGGCCGGATCTCCAACATGTTCGCGGCCGGCTACCTGGGCGTGCACTGGGACTTCGTGGAGGGACCCGAGGTGTGGCGCATGAAGCCGGAGCTGCAGGGCAAGCATCCCCATGACTCACGGCAGATCGCCAACTCGCAGGACTCGGTCGAGATCACCATTCAGGCGGGACGGCCGCCGCTGGTGACGCCGCACGCGCACTGGTTCGGCACGCCGAACTACGGCTCGTGGCAGCCGCGGCTCACCTACCACAGCCAGCAGTCGGCGCGCGAGATGGGCATCATCGGCGAGCGCGTCGGCGATCTGTCGGCCGTGGTGAGCGCGATCCCGTCGTATTCGCAGCTCACGGTGGCGTTGCCGCCGCGCGAGGCGTCGGCGGTGGCCACGGCCCTGGAGCGGTTCGACGCCGCTCTCGCGGGGCTGATCACCTCCAGTGACTTCGAGGCCGACTACGATGCCTTTCTTGCCAGCATGATCGGCATCACCGACTGGCGCCCCATCTTCGAGGAGCGCCAGCAGCGGTGGGAGCAGTGGATGAGCGACAACAACGTCGACGACCGCGAGTCGCTGCACACCGTCACGCCGCGTGCCGAGTGGGCCGCGGTGATGGGCTGGTAAACGCGGGGCGCACGACGATCCGACCGCGGATTCACAGACGGCGTGGCCGAGCGGGAGTGTTCCTGCTCGGCCACTTTTCCGTACGCGCTACAAGAGAGGACCCGAGCTGATGACGAAGCGCGCTGCAGGCCTGGAGATCGCGTCTCGACCGTATGTCACGATGCTCGGCCCGGAGGCGGCCGACAAACTCGGCAAGTTCCACACGCTGGAGTGCCTGCAGGAGCGCGGCTGCATCCTGCGCTACACCGACCAGGGGCTGCGGGCGCGCGTGCCGCCGATCGTCCCCTACGCGCCGTTCGAGCGCTCGCGCGTCTATACCGCCAGCCGCGAGGCGGGCTCCTGGAACATCGACTCGCAGCTCGCCGCGCTGGACGGCCGCTACTACTACGGGTTCACGAACGGCCGCCTCGACGAGGACACCGAGGGACAGCAGGTGCGCATCTCGCACTCTGCCGACGGGCGCGAGTGGAGCCCGCCCGCGTCCGTGATCGGCGGGGAAGAGGACACGCGCGACTCGTACAAGTGCGTGGGCCTGACGGCGCTGGGCGACTCGCTCTTCATGCTGATCCGCTGGGCGCAGCGCGTGCGCGATCCCGACTCGACCGCGGTCGGCGGCGGCTACTACGCCGACTGGCACAACGCGCGCACCTACGTCTACGCCTCACGCGACGGCAGCGCCTGGTCGCGGGAAGCGGAGCTCCCCGAGCGGGTGTCGGCGACCTACGAGTCGCCTCGCCTGACCTCCGAAGGTCGGCTCCTCGGCGTGGCGTCGATCGACCGGCGCAGCGGCCCGGCGATCCTCCTGTGGCCGGGCGATGACATCCTGCAGGAGCCAGCGATCCTGCCGCTGCCGCAGCCGTTCGGGGCGAAGCTGGACGGCGGCGAGTCGAGCTGGTACCAGACCGATGACGGCACGATCGTCATCTTCTGGCGGGACGAGAGCCAGTCGGGGCGCGTCTGGGTCAACCACAGCGGCGACGGCGGCCGCACGTTCAGCGATCCCATGATCTCCGACATCCCGGACGCGATGTCGCGCAACTACGCGGGGCGGCTGACCGACGGCCGCTACTACCTGTGCAACAACGCCAACGCGACGCTGCACAACCGCATGCACCTGACGCTGCTGATCGGCGAGGACGGGTATCGGTTCGACCAGGTGTACATCCTTGTCGACGATCCGACCGACCAGCGGATCCTCGGGCTGCTCAAGCTGCCGGGCTACATGTACCCGTGCTGCTTGGAGGAGTCCGATCGCCTGCTGGTCGGGTATTCCGTGAACAAGGAAGACATCGAGCTCGGCGCCGTGGACGTCACGGCCATCTGACTATTCCTTGATGGAGCCGATCATCACGCCCTTGATGAAGTAGCGCTGGATGAAGGGGTAGACGCACAGGATCGGCACCGTCGTCACCACGATGAAGGCGAATTTCAGCGACTCCGGTGTCAGCCGATGGAGCTGTTGCAGCACGTTGTGGTCGAGGCGCAGGTCGTCGCGGCCGGCGCCGCCGCCGTGGTGCCAGAGCGCCGCCAGGTGGTCGGACAGCCCGCCTTCCAGGATCGCTTCCTGGAGGAAGGTCTGCAGCGGCCGCAGGTCGGGCGCACTCACGTAGAACGCGCCGAAGAACCAGTCGTTCCAGTGCCAGACGGCGTTGAACAATCCCATCGTGGCGATCATCGGCAGCGACAGCGGCATCGCGATCCGGAAGAAGATCGTCAGGTAGTTGGCGCCGTCGATCACCGCCGCCTCCACCAGCCCGTCGGGCAGGCTCCGGAACGAGGTCTTCATGACGATCATCATCCACACGTTGAACACGACCGGTATGACGTAGACCAGGAAGTTGTTGATCAGGCCGATGGTGCGCAGCACCATGTAGAAGGGGATCAGTCCGCCGTTGATGAACATGGTGATGAAGAACAGCAGGATCACGGCGTTGCGGCCCACGAACTCCGGACGCGTGAGCGCGAACGCCGCGCCGCCGGTGACCATCAGCGTAAGCGGCACCGCCACGCCCACCCGCGCGACCGTGATCACGTAGGCCTTCCAGATCCCGGTGACGGTGAACACCTGCTGGTAGTTGGCGTAGTAGAAGCCCCTCGGCCACAGGGAGCGAAGCGGAAAGCCCGGGTCCGTGAACGACCCCTGCAGCACGAACCAGAACGGGTACAGGGTCGCCAGCGCGAACAGCGTCAGGAACACGTGGTTGGCGACCCCGAACAGCCGCTCCGAAGCCGTCAAGCGATACCCGGCAACCATCTCCGTTCCCTACCGTCCTCGCATCGCTATGGCGGCAGCAGGCGGAGGAAGTTCTCGCCCGCGATCTTCGCCAGCGTCCCGCGGTCCACGCCGCGGCGGTCCAGCGCCTGGAACACGTCGTCGAGGCGCGACACGTCCGCCGGGATCGCCTCGCTCCACATCGGCAGGCCGTCGAAGTCGGAACCGATGCCGACGTGGTCGGGTCCCATGACCTCGAGCGCGTGCAGCACGTGGTCGGCCAGCCGCTCCAGGGTCGGCTCCTCCCGGTCGATGAAGCCGGGGTAGAAGGCGATGCCCATCACCCCGCCGCGCTCGGCCAGCGCGCGCATCATGTCGTCGGTCAGCGAGCGGGAGTGCGGGCAGAGCGCGTAGCACCCCCCGTGCGTGTAGCAGACCGGGACATCGGCCATCTCCAGCACCTCCCAGAACGCCGCATCGTTGCTGTGAGCCAGGTCCACGGGCATCGCCAGGCGGGCCATCTCCGCAAGCGCCTCGCGCGCGAACGGCGTCAGCCCCTTGGACTGCCGCCGCAGGGTCTCCCGCTCGGCGGGCGTGATGTACCCGAAGAAGCTGTCCGAGTACTGCAGCTCCGGAGGCCGGCCGCCGCCGTGCGTGAGGTTGGCGATCCGGACGCCCAGCCGGTGCCACGTGCGCAGGTGGCCGAGCCGTTCGCGGAACATCGACTGCCCCTCGATCGTCATCACGATGGCGATCTTGCCGGCGGCGCGTGCCCGCCGCACGTCGCCGGCGGATCGGCAGAATGCGTACTCCCCGTCGGGGTCTCCGCACATGCAGTAGATCGAGTCGATCAGGGATACGGAGGCGTCGAGATCGCTGTCCCCGACCATGCAGAACAGGCAGTCGACGCCCCCCGCGCGCAGGCGCGGCAGGTCGATCTGGTAGCTCGGGTCGGGAGGCGTCAGGTCCACCGCATCGCTCTTGTTCTGGCGCCGGATCAGGGTGTCGCAGTGGGCGTCCACCACCAGGAACCCGTCGGTCAGCTTGCCCATCGCCTTACCCTTCCGTGAACCACTCGCAGGGCACCACCTTGACCTTGGTGCCGAAGTGCTTGCGCTTGCCGGTGACCGGGTCCGGCCGCCACCCGTAGTCGTAGCAGATCACGGCGTCGGTGCCGACGAAGGTGATCGCCGAATAGGCGCAGCGCACCGCGCCGGGCGCCCGGTGGTAGCGGTTGCCGTCGATCGGCTGCTTGTAGCCGTCGATCGGCTGCTGATACACCTGCAGGGGCGGCACCGGCAGGCGGCACTCGTCGTCCAGCGACTCCAGGTTCCTGAAATGCTTCCAGGTCCGCCCTTCATCCGAGGACACCGCGCTGGAGAGGCGATGCCGGGCCAGGCCGCAGGCGATCTCGTCGGGCGACGCCTGGTTCCAGATCACCAGCAGGTCTCCCGAGCCGGGCAGGCGCGCGGTGGTCGGCGGCGCGTCGGCGGCGGCCAGGCCGCTCGGCTGCGGCTTCGACCAGCTCACGCCGCCGTCCGCGGAGTAGCTCATGAACAGCGTGCCCAGGCGGCAGCGGGCCATGTTGATCAGCCGGCCCTCGCGCAGCTCCTCCGCCACCGGCTCGCCGTACTTCTCGAACTGCAGGTACTCGTACAGGCCCGGCGGCTCCTCCTCGACCAGGCGGAATCCCTTGCCGTCCACCAGGTCGTACTCGACGTCGTTGTGGCGGATCATCAGCTCGTTGGCGCTGCGCTGCCACGTACCGCCCTCGTCGTCGGAGAAGTAGGCGAACGAATAGGAGAGCTGGGTGCCGTCCTGCTCGGCGTCCTCCAGGTGGTGGCTGATCCAGCGGTAGGCGGGACAGAGGATGCGCCCGTCCTTCAGCACCCGCGCGCAGCCGTTGCGCAGCACCGCGAAGTGGGAGTCCACCAGAATCTCTTCGGACCAGGTCTGACCCTCGTCCGCAGACACCCGGAATCCCAGGCGGCCGTCGCGTCCTGGCTGCTGGGGCAGCGTGGAATAGAAGATGCCGATGTTGCCGGAGGCCAGCCGCAGCGGGCTGGAACGCCAGCCGACGATCCGGTCACCGGACACCGACCTGAGGAAGAACGGCTCCTCCCAGGTGCGGCAGCGGTCGCGCGAAACGATGCCCTGCAGGTAGCGCACCTCCCGCAGGCTGTAGGTGAGCAGGACCGCCTCGTCTTCGAGCGTCACCACGCTCGCCTCCCACGGGGTGAGGTCTTCGGCGATCGGCATGCACTCGAACGGTTCGGCTCCGGACATACTCCCTTCTCCTCGAATCTCAGAAAATGCCGTGGCCGACCGAGCCCTTGGAGACGCGGTTGGCGATCAGCGTCAGCATCAGCCCGACGACCGAGTAGATCAGGCCGACCGCGGTGGCGAACGAGTACTGCCCCTGCATCAGGCCGATGCGGATCACGTAGATGTCGGTGATGTAGGCGACCCGGCGGGTCGCGGGGTTGGCGAGATTCCAGATCTGGTCGAGGCCGGCCTGCAGGATCGCCGGGATCTGCAGCACCAGCAGGATGGCGATGATCGGCAGGATTCCCGGCAGCGTGATGTTCCACGCCTGGCGCAGCCGCCCGGCGCCGTCGATCTCGCCCTGCTCGTAGAGCTCGGGATTGATGGTGCTCATGGCGGCCAGGTAGATGATCGTGCCCCAGCCCACCTCCTTGAAGATCGCCGTGATCACCACCAGCGGCAGAAAGAAGGACTGATCGCCCATCAGCGCAACCGGGTCCAGGCCGAACAGGCCGCGGACCAGGTTGATCGGGCTGTCGGCCTCGAAACCCAGGACGCGGTAGGTGATGCCGGCCAGGATCACCCAGGAGATGAAGTGGGGGAGGTAGCTGATCGTCTGCACCACGCGCTTGAAGCCGGGCCGCCGCACCTCGTTGAGCAGCAGCGCCAGGACGATCGGCGCCGGCCACGAGAAGACGAACTTGACGACGGAGATGCGCACCGTGTTGCGCAGCACGTACCAGAACTCGGAGTCCTGCAGGAACCAGAAGTTGTAGAACAGCGGCTTCGACCAGGGGCTCCGGAACGGGCCGAGCGAGGCGTTGAAGTCCCGGAACGCCAGCGTGATGCCGTAGATGGGCAGGTAGTTGAAGACGATCACCGCCGCGACCGCCGGCAGGGCCAGGACGTACAGCCACCGGTAGCGCCAGAGATACTGGAGCGCACCCATCGACTCCCGATCATAGCGCCGCGTGGCCGAGCCGTCCCCCGCGCGTCCGTATCGCTTGGCGGCCGATCGGGTGTAGGGTCGGCGGGAGGCTCGCATGCTCGATCTGAGACCCGACGCGGGAGCCGACCGAGTCGCGCTGGTGCGCGGCGGGAGCGTGACCTATCTTCCGGCGCGGCGGGTCGAGCTGGTACCGGAGGTGGCGAGCGGCGGGCTGTGCCGATCGATCCGGCGGTCGGCGAGCGGCGAGCTGTTCATGATGGGGCCCGGCATCGGCCGGCGCGTGCTGCGCTCCGCCGACGAAGGGCTCACCTGGAGCTCCGGCGAGTTCGCGCTCGACCTGGACCCGTTCGAGCCGGCCGATCCGGGAAGCGAGCCGTGGCTCGGCGCGTTCGCGATCCTGCGCGACGACACGTTCCTGGCCCTCTTCATGGTCGACGACCACCTGCCCACCCGCCGTGGTGTGGTCGGCCGCTCGGAGGATCGCGGCCGGACGTGGTCGCTCGCTCCCCTGAACCCGGCGCTGCCGCCGCACACGCGCATGCAGGCGGCCAACTCCGATCTGCTGCAGCTCGCCGACGGATCGATCCTGCTGACCGTGGACGTTTTCCACGCGCCGGGCGGCGATCCCGCGGCCGATCCCGCCGCGCTGCCGGTCGAGCTGCAGGGGGTCTTCCTCTACGCGCTGCGCTCGTTCGACGGCGGCCGCACGTGGCCGGAGAGCTCCTGCGTGGCCATGCATGCGGCCGAGGGGCACCTGCACCAGCTCCCTTCGGGCACGCTCCTGGCCTGCGTGCGCAAGCAGCGCGGGCACCGGCAGCCCGGCGATCCTCCCGCGCCCTACGACCTGAAGATCGCCTCCGGCTACCGGCCGCAGTTCGACAGCGAGGAGCGCCCGAGCGAGCGCGACGAGGGGACCAACCGCATCAAGAACACCCACCTCACCGAGTCCACGGACGGCGGCCGCACCTGGGTCGACGAGCGGTGGGTCACCTCGTTCCTGCAGTGCTCGGCGGATCTCACCCGGCTGGACGACGGCTCGCTGGTGCTGCAGTACCTGCACCGCTTCCCCGACGACCTCGCCCATACCGGCATCCGCGCCCGCGTCAGCCATGACGACGGCGCCACGTGGGGGGACGAGACCTACGTGATCAGCCAGGGCGAGGGGGAAGACCCCAACACCGGCTCCTCCTATCCCGGGACCATCGCCGGCGGCACGCACGGGGTGATCACGGTCTGCGCCAACACCGTCGCCGGCCGCACGCGCCTGGAGGCCGTGCACTGGCGGCCGGAGGCGTCGGCCACATGACCGGGTTCGTCAACTCGCTCGGCCTGCGGATGGTCGCCGTGGCGGGGGGCCGGTTCGACGCCTGGACGCCCAGCATGGCGCGCTACACGGCGCAGGTGAGCGCCGGCGAGCGGCCCGAGGCCGCGTTCGGGCAAAACCGCCCGCATGTGGGAATCCCGGTCGAGGTCGGTCCCTTCCATCTGAGCCAGTTCCCGGTCACCAACGCTCTCTACCGCCGCTTCGTGGAGGAGACCGGCCACCGCCGGCCGCGCGGTGAGCTGATCACCTTCCACTGGGAGCCGGTCGCGGAGACCGCCCCCTGGGAGCACCCCGACTTCGCCGGCGACGATCTGCCGGTCACGGGGGTGCTGGACGAGGATGCCCGCGCGTTCTGCCAGTGGCTCTCCGAACGCGAAGGCCGCGCCTACCGCCTGCCGACCATCCACGAGCACGAATGCGCGACCCGCGCCGGCACCGACACCCTCTACCACTGGGGCGAGCATCCCGACGCCCGGTGCATGAACTACGGCGTGTCGATGGTCGGCCATCCCACGCCGGTCGGCGCATATCCCGCCAACGCGTGGGGGTTCCACGACCTGCTCGGCAACGTCTGGGAGATCTGCGCCGACGGCGACGGCTCGCTGACCCGCGGCGGCGCCTTCAACTCGCCGCAGCACATGACCGGCGCCGACGTGTTCGGCTCCTTCAAGTACGGCGAGCTGCGGCTGCTATCCGTCGGGTTCCGGGTCGCTTGCGACCCGGAACTCGACCCCGACCCCATCGTCGACTCGGCCCGCCCGGCCCTCGATCGCCCCCCTGTAGTCACTGCCGCACGGCCGGCCGGCCCCGCCGTCCCCGAGCTCGACATCACCGTCGGCGACCGCATCGACCTGGGGCCGCTGCCGGGCAACAGCGCGCAGTTCATCGTCACCCGCCGCGGCACCATGATCCTCTGCAACCGCCGCTCCACCGACGGCGGCACGACCTGGGAGCCTGCCCCGCCGCTGAGCGCCGACGGCGCCTACGGCCAGCTCCGCGACGGCACCGTCATGCAGGTCACCGGACCGGCGCGCTTCGCCGATCCGCGCGACGGCACCGCCGCCCTGGAGGTCTCCCTCTCCACCGACGAGTGGCGGACCGTGGAGACCTTCAGCGCGCCTCTGAACGTCCCCCTCGCCACCACCTTCATCCCGGTGCGCGGCTTCCTGGAGCTGCCCGACGGCAGGATCCTGATCACCCTGTACGGCAACCTGGAGGGGGACCGCGTCTGGACCGCCTCGCCCGTGGCCGCCGAGCTGATCCATCGCTACCACTGGTTCAAGAACCGCGTGATCGTCGCCGAGTCGGCCGACCGGGGCCGCAGTTGGCGCTTCCTGGCGACGGTCAGCTACCACCCGGAGCTCACGCCCATGGGCACCAACGAGTCCGACCTGATCGCGCTGGCCGACGGCCGGCTGTTCGTCGCCATGCGCTCCGGCATCCACGGCCACCGCGACCTGCACGGCCGCGCCCACCTGGACCAGCCGCTGCTGACCGCGTGGTCCGCCGACGGCGGCCGCACCTGGACCGACCCGCAGCGCGTGTACGTGGACGGCGAGCTGATCCCCGGCATCTATCCCCGCCTGCTGCTGACCGACGGTGGCGTGCTGGCGGTGCTGCGCGCGCGGGGGGTGCCGGGCGGCAGCGTGGTCTTCAGCCCGGACGGGCAGGGGAGCGTCTGGAGCGACCAGGTCGTCCACTTCGACGGCGCCTACGCGTCGGGCCAGCCGTACCACTGCGGCATGCAGGACATGGCGCTGATCGGACCGGATACGATCCTGGTCATCGACGTGATATCGAAGGACGGCTTCCCGCCGCGGCAGATTCACGCGGAGGGGGTGCCGATCACGGTGAGGAAGGTGAGCTCGCATGGATGAGGCTTCGGGGGGCGTCGCACGGGCCGGCCGGTTCTGGCACCGGCCCCAGGGCGAGGGGGTGCTGCTCGCTGATCTGTCGCACTGCGAGCCGCGCACGGCGATGGGCGCCGGGCTGCTCGACGGCTGCTGGTACACGCTGCCGTACGAGACGGCCGGCGGCATCCACGGCGTGATGGTCGGCATGACCGAGCAGAGCCGGCCGCCGGACCTGCGCCTGCCGCTGCCGGTCAGCGGCTGGCACGCGATCTACCTGGGCCTGTACCGCGGCGGCATCGAGCCGGGCCAGCCGTTCAGCGACCCGTTCGGACTGGACGTGCGGCTGGCCGGCGAGCCGCGTGCCGAGCTGGTGCGCCCCAGCGTCGTGGACGGCGCCCGCATGAACGCGTCGATCCCCGGCTCGGGCGGCGCGATCGAGGAGATGTTCTGGAAGGCGGGCGACCTGGCGGACGAGGAGCTGGTCATCGCCTGTCCGGGCGTGGAGGCACCCAGCGCCGCGCAGCTCGCCTTCGTGCGGCTGGTGCCGATGAGCGCGGAAGAGGTGGCCGAGTACACCGGCGCGGGCAGCGACCCGGCCACCAAGCTGATCATCGCGCAGCTTGACGGCCATTCCGGCTCGTCCTTCTTCGACGGCGCCCGCACCGTCGACGACCTGCTGTCGATCTACGCGCCGCTCGCCGACAGCGACGTTGGCACGCTGTTCCTGGGCACCGGCGGCACCGGCGCAGGCTCCACCTTCTATCCCAGCGCGGTGGGGACGCCGTACGGGGAAGGCGAGGAGGCCTTCGTCTCGGAACGGGCCGCGCGCACCGTGCGCAGCCTGCGCGGCTTCCTGGAGGGGGGGATCGACCCGGTCAGGGTGCGGGTGGACTTCGTGCAGGCGATGGGGATCGACGTCTTCCTGGGCTTCCGCATGGGGACGATGGCCGGGCCGCCGCCGGACTACACCCACTCCGTGCCGTTCTGGCGCGAGCACCCGGAGCTGCGCTGCCGGGACAGCGACGGCCGCACGGTGGCGCGGCTGAGCATGGCCTACCCGGAGGTCCGCCGCTTCTACGTCGATCTGCTGCTGGAGTTGGCCGCGTACGGCGTGGAGGGCGTGCAGCTCATCTACACGCGGCGGGCGCCGTTCGTGCTGTACGAGCCGCCGGTGATCGAGGCGTTCCGGGCCGAGCACGGCGTCGACCCGCGCGAGTTGCGCGGCGGGGTGGACCATCGCGGCGGCGACCCGCAGTGGCAGCTCGAGTACGGGCACGACGAGCGGCTGATGGACCTGTGGGCCGGCTACGTCACCACCTTCATGCGCGAGCTGCGCGAAGCGCTGGACGCCTCGGGCGCCGGCCGCCGGGTGCGGGTGGCGGCCAACGTCTGGCCGGATCACGACACCAACCGCGCGTCAGGGCTGGACCTGCGCACCTGGGCGCGCGAGGGGCTGGTGGACATCCTGGCGCCGGCGGCCGGCGACTCCCAGCACGGCAGTCTGGAGCTCGCCTACATGCGCGGGGTGGTGGAGGGGACCGACTGCCGCTTCTACCCCGACCTGTACCCGCGCAACATGGCGGCCGGCGACTACCTGCGGCGCGCCGCGGAGGCGTACGCGGGGGGCGCGGCCGGGCTGTCGCTGTGGGACTGCGACCGGCGCATCATCACCCGCAGCCAGTGGAACACGATCCGCCGCCTCGGCCACCGCGACGACCTGCAGCGCCTGGCCGCCGAGCCGTGCGATCCGCTCATGCACCGGCTGCTCTTGGTCGACGGCTGGAACCCCTCCCACTACACGTAGGCGGGACGCCGTGAGCACCACTCTCCCGATCAACCTCGCCCACCTGCTCCAGGGCCGCGGCGTCGAGTCCGTGCGCGTAGAGTTCAAGGCTGCCTGGCATCCTGAGACGACCGGCCCGCAGGTGCTCAAGACGATCTGCGCGTTCGCCAACGACTACCACAACCTGAACGGCGGATACGTCGTCATCGGGGTCGCCGAACGGGACGGGAGTGCCAGCCTGCCGCCGGCGGGCCTGTCCTCGGCCGAGCTGGCGGCGGCGCAGAAGTGGCTGCGCGGCAATTGCAACCGGCTCGATCCGCAGTACCAGCCGCTGCTCTCACCCGAGGTGGTAAGCGGACGGCATGTCCTCGTCGTGTGGGCGCCCGCGAGCCAGGTCCGGCCGCATCGGGCGCCGGACGCCGGAAGCGGAACGCTCCGGTATTGGGTGCGCCTTGGAGCGGATACCGTCGCCGCGGAGCAGCGAGGGGGAGTGCTGCGAGAGCTGATCCAACAGACCGCCCGGGTGCCGTGGGACGACCGCCGGGCGCTGGCCGCCGGCCTCGCCGACCTGCACGAGATGACCGTCAGGGAGCATCTGCACGAGGTCGGCAGCGGGCTCACCGACGAGAGCGACGCGGTGGAGATCTACCGTCGCATGGGCATCACCACGCGGGTCAACGACCATGACGTGCCGCGCAATGTCGGGCTGCTGTTCTTCGCGGCCGAACCGACCCGCTGGTTTCACGGCGCCTGGATCGATTGCGCACTGTTCGCCGCGGGCGGCACCGGAGACGTCCAGGAAGAGCAGGAGTTTCGCGGCGGGCTGACGCGGCAGGTACGCAACTGCCTCCAGTACCTGCACGGACGGTCGCCGGTCCACCTGCGCAAGGAGCCGGAGCGGATCGAGACGCGCCGCTGGCGTGCCTATCCGGCGGTGGCGCTACGCGAGACCCTGGTGAACGCGCTGTATCACCGCAGCTACGAGCCCGACGTGCTGGAACCGACCAAGGTCTACCTGTACCCGGATCGCGTGGAGGTCATCAGCTATCCGGGGCCCGTTCCGGGCCTCGAGCCGCACCACTTTTCGTTGCGCTCCTCGTTCCCGACGGTGCCCGCCCGCAACCGCCGCATCGGCGAGTTTCTCAAGGAGCTCGGACTCGCCGAGGCGCGCCTGACCGGGTTGCGGAAGGTGGCTGCCGCGATGGCGAGCAACGGCTCGCCGGCGCCGCGCTACGACTTCGACGAGCACCGCACCTATTTTCGCGCCACGCTGCCGGCGCACGCGGAGTACACCGCCCTGTCCGCGGTACGGGACGCGGCGGAACTGCGCGCCCTCGGGGACGCGGGCGCGGCACACCGCCTGATCGAGTCCGCCTGGGAATCGCACCGGGCATCGGCGGTACTGGCAGCGGAGCTGATCCGGTTGTACGCCGGCCGCGGCGACCCGGAGCGGGCGGAGGCGGTTCTGGCCGAGTTCGGGAAGCACGCGACGGAAGGCGCGATGCGCGAAGTCGCGGAGGTGCTGGCCGCGGTCCGGCGCAACACCTGATGTCTCGCGGCTCCTGAGCGTCAGAGCGCGGTCAGAGCGCGCTGGCCACCAGGTCGCCGACCTCGGTGGTGGAGTAGCCCATCCTGCCGGCCGACATGCTCTGCATCTTCGGCGTGGTGGCGCGGATCGCGTTCTCGACCCGCTGCGACGCTCGGGTCAGGTTGTCCAGACCCTTCTGCTCGCCCGTGGCCGACAGCAGCATCCCCATGGCGGCGATGGCCGCGATCGGGTTGATCACGTTCTTCCCGGTGTACTTCGGCGCCGAACCGCCCATGCACTCGAACATGCTGCAGCCGCCCGGATCGGGGTTGATGTTGCCGCCGGCGCTGACGCCCAGGCCGCCCTGAATCATCGCCCCGATGTCGGTGATGATGTCTCCGAACATGTTGGGCACCACGACCGTGTCGTAGTACTCCGGGTTCTTCACGAACCACATGCAGGCGGCGTCGATATGGTTGTAGTCGAGGGTCACGTCCGGGTACTCGGGTCCCATCGCGTGGAAGGCGCGCTCCCACAGGTCGGCGGCGTAGGTCAGCACGTTGGTCTTGTGCACCAGCGTGAGCTGCATCTTGTCCTTGCGGCGGCGGCACAGCTCGAAGGCGTAGCGCAGGCAGCGGTCCACGCCGAAGCGGGTGGCGATCATCTCCTGGGTCGCCATCTCCTGCGGGGTGTTCTTGCGCAGGAACCCGCCGGCCCCGCAATACAGGTCCTCGGTGTTCTCGCGCACGACCTCGAAGCTGATGTCGTCCGGCCCCTTGTCCCTGAGCGGCGACTCCACGCCGGGGTAGAGCTTGATCGGCCGCAGGTTGATGTACTGGTCGAGCTGGAAGCGGATGGCCAGCAGCAGCCCCTTCTCCAGGATGCCCGGCGTCACGTCAGGATGGCCGATGGCGCCCAGGTAGATGGCGTCGAACTGGCGCAGCTCGTCGATCTGCTGCTCGGTGATCACCTCGCCCGTGGCCAGGTAGCGGTCGCCGCCGTAGTCGAAGTCGACCCGTTCGTAGGAGATCCCCTCCAGCGGGGCCACCGCCTCCAGCACCTTGCACGCCTCGGCGGTCACCTCCGGTCCCGTGCCGTCACCGCCGATGACGGCGATCTTGATCGATTCGGACAACTGTTCCTCCCTTGTGCGGCGCGATCCTACCAGATCTCCCGCTGGCCGACATGCGAACTCGGCTCCGCTCGCCTCCGAGGACCTCGCGGCTGCGTGCGTCCTATGCTCACAGGAGTCCGTTCGGACCCCACAGGAGGTATCCATGGCAGACGCATCGACCGCGACGAACCACAAGACTCCCGGCTACGAACGCTGGCCCGAGCAGCGGCGCCGGCGGCTGGTGACCGAGGAGTACGAGTACGAGTTTCCGTTCCACTACGCCAACGTCACCGTGAACCGGCGCTTCTACCGGGGAAGCGAGTTCCACGGCGTGGAGATGAACGTGGTCAACTCGCCCAACGGCGTCGAGGGCTACTCGCCGATGGCCGCCGACTCCATCGTCGTCGAGGAGACCCATCCGATCGTCCGCATCGCCGTGATCGGCAGCGCGTGCACGCCGCCGGGCTACGTGCAGATCGAGTGCGACGTCCTGCCGGAGTGGCGGCAGCCCCCGGAGCTTCCGGGCGTGATGCCGGTGCGCATGCGCGCCACCGACCTGTGGGGCGGCCACCTGCGCGTGGACCAGTGGTACTCCAGGGACGAGCGGCCTGCCGACTTCAAGGGCGTCGCCTACGACCCGCTGCCGGAGGCGACCCGCGAGCGCTACCCGTTCCTGAGCGAAGGCTCACAGAAGGCGCACTACCGGGAGTTCCCGCACACCGGCATGTCGTGCGCGATCTTCGAGACGCCGCCGAGCCGCAGGATCACGGTCATGGGGGGCAGCCAGCCGCCGGGCTGGCCGACCGACAACTACCCGGACGACCAGCACTACTCGTTCCGCACGCTGCGCACCACCATCCGCCTGCCGGACAGCGGGCAGTAGTAGTGGCTTTCGTCGTCTTCCGATGGTGATACGTCCTGCCGTTCGATGTTGTCGGGCCGCGGCGTGGGGAGGTAGGGGAGGCGATGAGAATCGCCAACCCGATGTACGACGCGGCGTTCAAGTACCTGGTGGACGACCAGGCAGCCGCGCGCCTGCTGGTCGGGGCGGTGCTGGGCGAGGAGATCGTGAGTCTGGAGGCGCTGAGCCACGACTGCTGGGTGGTACAGGTGCCGCTGCGGGCGTCCCGGCGGCGCACGGACTGGAGCGGCGCTTGGCGGAGTCCGGCGGCGCGTGACCCCTCGATCCGCACCACGAAAGAAAACCGGGACAGGGACGCAAGCGCCGTCCGCGTGACGGGCCTCCGCCGCTGCAGGGGTGGATTTCGACGGACGAGGACGAGATCAAGCGCCGGCAGTGGCGGGGTCGCACCGAGATCGACGACGTGCATGCCCTCGATGCACGCGGTCCGTTCGGCGACTACCGCGTCACCTCGTCGAGCGGCCGCAGCTACGTCGTCGAGATCCGTTCGCTCCGCGAGCTCATCAACTCGTGTGAGTGCCACGACTACCGCGCCAACCGATTGGGCACGTGCAAGTATGTCGAGGGCGTGCTCCATCGTCTCCGTACCGACCGTGCTCGCCGTGCGCGGGCCGGAGATGCCAGCGACCGCATCGAGATGTTCCTCGATGAGCGGGAGCGGCGCGCCGTACGCATGAACACGCCTCCCGAGCTTAGTCCCGGGCGCGGCGCCTCGCGGCGCGTGCGCAGAGCCGCCCGCTCACCAAGGAGGAATTCGAACTGCTGCAGAAGCTCCTGACGTGCATGCGCATGCTCTGCGATACGCCGACCATCCTCGACGGCGAACGCCACGAGTGCCCCAAGATGGACGAGGTCGAGCGCCTGCTGCCGGATCTGCTGAGCGATCCGCAGCGCAAGATCCTGATCTTCTCCGAGTGGGTGCGGATGCTGGACCTGGTGCGCGAGTGCGTCGTGACCGCCGGCGTCGAATTCGCCTGGCACACCGGCTCGTCCCGCAGATCCGGCGCCGTGCCGAGATCCGCCGCTTCCGGGAGGACCCGGAGTGCCGGCTGTTTCTCTCGTCCGAGTCGGGCGGTGTCGGGCTCAACCTGCAGGCGGCCGACACGGTGGTCAACCTGGATCAGCCCTGGAATCCGGCCAGGCTGGAGCAGCGCATCGCACGCGCGTGGCGTAAGCATCAGACGCGGCCGGTCACGGTCATCAACCTGGTGAGCGAGAAGACCATTGAGCATCGCATGCTCGGCTTGCTGGCCGCCAAGCGAGCCCTCGCCGACGGCGTGCTCGATCGCCGTGGCGATCTGGCGGAAATCCGCATGCCCACCGGCCGTGCCGCATTCATGGAGCGCCTGAACGCGGCGCTGGGCACGGACGGCGAACGTACGGACGCCGCGGCAGTCGAGCCGGAGCCGCGCGCGGCGATCGACCGGCTGCGGGACGACCTGGTGACGCGGCACGGCGCGGCGTTGCAACGCATCCTGATCGGTGAGGATGCCGATCAGGGCGAAGACGGGAAGACGATGCTGGTGGTCCTGGACGTGCCCGCGTCGCGCGTCGCCGAGGAGGAGCGCCGCCTTGCCGAGGCCACCGGCATGCGCGTGAACGTCGTGGAAGCTGCCACCCACGAAGCGTTGTTGCGTCTCGCCGGGAACGGGCCGATCACCATGGCGACGGATCGGATGCGGGAGGTTCACCCCGCTCCCGATGCCGCACAGGAGCGTGCCGCCGCGCACGCGGTCCGCGCACGCACGCTCGTGGAGCAGGCAACGCACAAGCTCAAGGCGGCCGCACTGCTCGAAGGGGCCGGCTTCGCGAAGGAAGCGCAGGCGCCGGCGCTGGAGGCAGCGCGGCTGGCGGTCGGAGCGCTGGCCGCGTCACGCGGCCAACCGGAGCCGGAAGACGCCGAAGCGGCCGCCGCGTGTGTGCTGCGGGACGGCCCGCAGCCGATCGCGGAAGGCGTGCCGCATGAAGCGATACGCATCCTGTCGGGAGAACCGGCCGCAGACGGCATCGTCACCCCGGTGCGAGAGTTGGCCGAGCACGTCTCCCGAATCGTCGCGGACGTACGTCACGCGGAGGCGTCCTCGACCGCGTCCTCCACCGCGAAGGAATAGAGGCTGCAGTCGCGCGAGCTGCGCCGCTTCGTCAACCGCAACGGGTTTCGTCCGACCTTGCAGGAACTCGCTGACACCCTCGGGACAGCGGGCCCGAGCGTGCGCGACCAGATCACGCAGCTTGCACGCAAGGGCTACGTGGTCGACAATCCGAAAAACCTGCTCAACGGAGGTCCCTGAGCCGATTATGCCTGCGCCGCAACGTCCGAGCGAGAAATACTGCAGCTTCGCACCGGGCGCCGTGCACCTCGAGCCCGGCCTCTTTCATAAGAGATTCGAGGTGAATCTGGCCTACTTGAAGAACCTGAAGACGGGTAACCTCCTCCAGAACCACCTCTTCGAAGCCGGTATCGACATCTTCAGAGACAAAACGCCAGAGCCGCAAGATGACCCGCACTGGGGGTGGGAAACACCCACCTGCCAGGTACGAGGGCATTTCCTCGGGCACTGGCTCTCGGCTGCGTCGCGAGTCTATGCGTCGACGGGCGATGCGGAGCTGAAAGTCAGACTCGACCGGGTAGTCACCGAGCTTGGCACATGTCAGGAAAGGAACGGCGGAGAATGGGTCTTCTCGATACCTGAGAAGTACATGGACTGGACCGCCTCGGGAGAACGCGTCGCGGTACCGCACTACGTCGTCCACAAGACGCTTATGGGGCTGTTCGACGCCTACCGGTACGCTTCCAGCGCCGAAGCACTGACCGTCCTGGAGAACGCATCGAGGTGGTTCCATGCCTGGACTCGTCAGTTCTCACGCGACCGGATGGACGACATCCTCGACATCGAAACCGGCGGGATGCTTGAAGTGTGGGCCAACCTCCTCAGTGCAACCGGCGCCAAGCACCTCGAGGATCTGTTGGAGCGCTATACCCGCGCCCGCCTGTTCGATCCGTTGTTGGAGTCCAAGGATGTTCTCACCAACATGCACGCCAACACGACGATACCCGAAATACACGGAGCGGCCCGTGCCTATGAAGTCACCGGCGACGGGCGTTGGCGGAGCATCGTGGAGCGCTACTGGGAGTGCGCTGTCGCATCTCGCGGCACATTCTGCACCGGCGGCCAAACATCAGGAGAAGTGTGGACGCCACCCTACGAGTTCGCGGCACGCCGCGGGAGCGCGACTCAGGAGCACTGCACGGTATACAACATGGTTCGGTTGGCCGACTACCTGTTCCGGTGGTCAGGCGATGGAGCGTACGCCGACTACATCGAGAGGAACCTCTACAACGGTATCCTCGCGCAGCAGCATCCTTACACCGGCATGGTCTCCTACTTCCTTCCTTTGGAAGCGGGAGGACGGAAGAAGTGGGGCACGCCAACCCACGACTTCTGGTGCTGCCACGGCACCCTGGTACAGGCGCACACGGCGCATAACGCATACATCTACTACGGCCGCGAGAAGGAAGTTGTCGTCTCCCAGTACATTCCGTCTCGATTGCGGACCACGGTCGGCGGAAAGCAGGTGACTCTGGCTATGGAGTTCGACACCGAAGCCGAGGTCTCCCACCGGCCGGAGCGCTGGGCAATCGACATCGCGGTGACCTGCGATGGCCCGACCGAGATGGACCTGAAGCTCCGTGTTCCGGATTGGGTGCGGGATCACCCGACGGTGCTACTGAACGGCGAGCGGCAGACGGTCGAACAGCCGTCGCCGCGCTTCTACTCCCTGTCGCGCACCTGGCACACGGACTCGGTCCGCGTAGAGCTGCCGAAACGGTTGACGTCGAGCGTTATTCCCGACGAGCCTGAGACGGTCGCTTTCATGGATGGTCCCGTCGTGCTCGCCGGGCTCTGTGAGACGGAGCACACGCTGCGCGGCGACAAAGACGAGCCCGGCGCCATGTTACTACCCGACAACGAGCGGAAGCACGGCAGATGGCTGACAGGATATCGCACCACCGGTCAGGATCGAGGCATCAGATTCAAACCGCTCCACGAGATCATTGACGAGCCGTACACGGTCTACTTCCCGGTAAAGCCCTGATGCCACGCTCAATCTGCAATCTCCAGGTATTTTCTTCGCCATTCCTCCAGCGGATACATGCTTCTCGATAGTCCGCCGATCTTGTTCCGCTCAAGCCACAACACGACATGTGTGCTCATTATCTCCGAGATGTCGTCCACGAGGTCTGCCGGGTCGACCCCCACGTTGGTATCCTGTCCCGTAGCGGAGAGTTTCAGCCGCGAAAGGTTGATGCCATGGAGTAGCAGCCGTGTTGCGTTGCCGAGCTCTCTGCGCACGAGCGACGCATCTTTGCAGCCCATTCGCGCCGCATCCAGCTTGTCGGATAGCGCGCCAATATAGTCCTCGAGAACGAGTAGATCTTTCGCCCGCACCCCTTCGATGGACTTCGGATCCTTCAGCGGTGTCGATCCGTTCAGTATGCTGAAGATGTTGGGGCCGAAGATCCCAGGATTGCTCTCCCGAAGACAGTACCTCCCGAGATCCAGCATCGTGGCGCCCATGACGTTGGCCTTGTCCTGAAACACGAACGCGTCCAAACACGCGGCGATGTCGAGCTCCTGGTTATCTTCGACGCCCCAGGAGAGACCGGCACCGTAGACAAACCCCGGGTAGCTGATCGGAAGGTACTGCCAGTGCCCTCGGTCTCCCCAGTCGGTAATCAGGCACCCCCGTGCTCCGTGCTTCTTCCCGTTGGCGGTCGCGTTGACCAGATTCTCCAGCGTGTTGTTCGTTCTGCCGGTAATGCTCCTCCAGCTTCCCGTTCCGGGACAGACGTAGAACGGCTGATTCTTGCTTGCCAGCAACTTGCCGTGATCGTCATAGGGAAAGTCATGGGTGTAGCCCCAATCCAGGACGACGATATCCTTTGGGAGCTCGTCGAACACTTCGGGGTGCTCGAAGAAGACATCACCCCACATCATCATCTCTTTCCCATGCTGCCGGACGAGCTCGTAGATCTTCTTCACATAGTCGATGAATACCCTGCCTGCGCCCTTTGCCTCACATGCCTCTTTCGTCTTGTCTTGCCCAAGAGCGACCTCATCGCAGCCGACATTGAACAACGTGGAGGAGAAGTTCGGCAGGAGATCCTCGTACGTTGTGTTGACAAAATCGATCGATCGGGAATCGAGTGGGTTCAGGACGGCTTTCCAGTATCTGCCGAACGCCTCCTTGCCTTCCGTTTCTTCAGCAAGGTGCACGAACTCCCTGCGAGAAAGCCATGGACCCATGTGACCAAAGCTGTTCTGATTCGGCACCAACTCGACATATCGATCCTTGCAGTACTGATCCAGCTCGATGATGTCCTCGCCGGTCAACGGGTCTTCGGCCTGCCAAACCTGCGGGAAGGACGGATAGGCGAAGGGAAAGCCTTCGATGTAGAGCTGAAGCTGATTCAGTTTGACGCCGGCCATGAAATCGACGAAATCGAACAACGTCTCGAGCTTTGGTATCTTGTCTCTGCTGATGTCCAGCATTGCGGCTCGAACCTCGAAATCCGGATGGTCATGGATCTCGAGACACGGTATGTGCTTTCCACTCTGACGAACGATCTGGCTGAGGGTACTCACTCCGTAGAACGCAGCGCTGGGCTCCGAGTATTCGATCTCGATCTTCGCGCCATCGACGGTCAGGAGATAGGTATCGTCGGCAAGCGAGGGATTCTTCTTGAAAGCGAGGCGTCTCGGGCGGTCGTTGGCGCCTGCGAGCGCGACGGGAAGCCGCACTCCACAGTGTTCTTCCACGACTCCTTGAACCCTTTTTGCGATCGGGAACATCGCTGCCTTTTCTTGGGCGGGGATCACGATCGCTTGGTCAGCCGACACTAGAAACGATCCTGATCGCAAGACGACCTCTTTGGGGCGTGGTACGAATAGCAGTGCTGGGCTCAATCTGACGCCTTCCTATTTGTCTTCAACCTGTGCGAGCAGGTTCTTCAGATTCGCTTCTACGAAGTCGATGATCTCCTCTCGGCCTGAGAGCGTTCCTCCGGCATAGTCCACCGGCTGAAGTCTCGACATCCGGTTGTAATCTCTGCGTTGAGCTAGCTCACCCAAGAGAAGATTGGCGTCACTCGCGATCGAGGGCGACCGCCCGCCATCCACCTCGTCGACAAGGGAAAGGTACCTATCGAGATACCCGACGTACCGAACCCCCTCCTCCAGTGAGCTGGCATACCATCGAATATAGTCACGGCCCTTTTGTTCGAGATTCTCCTTCTGCAGACCTCTTTCGAGTACCTCTGATGCCTTGACGGTCGCTGCCAGAGATTCGCGTATCCTTTCGCGAATAAGAGCCCGCTTCTCTTCCGGCGCTTCGGACGGCCAACTGTAGTACTGAAATACGCTGCCTTCCCTGCTGCCTCCCTCGGCTTCCGCACCCCTCATTTCCCCACGTATGAGTCCGCTGTTATTGAGGTAGGGAATGGGAGGCTCATGATTCCTGCCCTCGATACGGAACATCTCATGCATGACAGCTCCCGCCTCCCTGCCGTAGAGCTTTGCGCAGGCAGTCCCGAGGAAATCCTGGAACAGGGCCTCCGGTTGGAATTCGTTGTATTGACACTCGAAATACAGCTTCTTGATGCTCGCAAAATCCTGCGGTTTTTCTTCGAGGGTGAAGAATCCGCTCGAGTGAGGGTTCCACATATACTCCGCGTTCAAAAGCTGCAGAGGCTCCGAGTAGGAGTGCCCGCACGGCGAGAGGAGCATGTCTGTGCCCTCGAAGATGTAGTTCAACGCAGGCACCGGTAGAAAGAGCTTGTCGTTGTGGTGGCCATCGGCTCCGTAGAAGAAGACGATCCCGTATGTTTGCCCTTCGCCGTTGGTGTTGAACGCCTGCTTCAGTTGGCGAGCCCGGCGGCGGTTGTCCGTGTGGTTGATGAAGATCTCGCGGAATCCGGGAAAGACGTTCTCACGACGTTTCAGGAGTCCGCTCAACGTGGACCAATACCGAAGCCCGACGTTCCACTCCTCGTCGTCCAATCCGTAGGACAGGTAACCGGGGCTTATCGGCATGATCAGACAGTCTTTGGCCCCCGAGTACCAGTCGTTCTGCACACTCTGGACGGTTTCGGTCATGCGGTCGTAGAGGTAGGCGTACGCGCCCGCCATGCCATCTGCGGCCGCCATTTCATCGTTCGGCCACTTCTTCCTACAATCCGGGCAGCGTTTCAGCCATGTTTCCGGCGTCAACCCTTCGTCTTGCTGGTGGATGTAGAGGGCGCCGGGCTCGACTTCCTGCACAAACGTCCGGATGTCGTGGAGTCTCAACTGCATCAGCGATTCATTGGACAGGCACGTGGCGCAGTACCGGTCGCCGGCTATGCAATGGTAGATTTCGCCATCGGGATACTCTCTCCGGTTTTCGAGAACCTGGCCGCGATGCAGGCGCGGTCTGTCCCGAAACCCGCCGGCGATGCCGGAGCCAAACCCGCTGTGCATGAGGTGGATGCCGCGCAGTCTCGCTTCCCGGTTGAGCTCTCTCATCCAGGCGGCGAGCTCCGGGAATGTATCCAGTCCCCAACCCCACCCGTCGAAAATGATCACGTTCACCTTGCACAGCAGCGCCAGATCCAGCTTTTCGCGAACGCGCTCGCGAAAGGCGCCGCCGCCGTCTCCCCAGTCGTAGGCCCAAGTGGTCTGCTCGACTTTGATCAGCCAACGATTTCCTCGGTATCGGTACTGGGGGAAATCCTCGATGAGGACATTCGGCAACACGGCGTGTCCGCCCGTTGCTGACAACAGCTGAGTGAGAGTGGCGATCCCATATTGAGACCCCTGATCGCTTTGCGCGCAGACGCAGACCGGCTGTCCCGGCTCACTCCGGACTACGTATCCTTGTTCGGCGGCGTTCTCCTGAGCGAACACACCCAGGTCGAGCGGCAGATGGGTGTCTTGCAGGGCCGGGTTGCTGTAGACAACGATGTCTTCTTCCTGACTCGGCAGCTGACGCCATTGCACGTTGAAGTGCAGACCGAACCGTTCCTCGAGCTGTTCTTTGAGATAGCGCGCGGCAAAGCGGAGCTTCGCCGTCTCTTGCTCCATGACGCTTATGACATAGACCTTGTCTCTGGAATAGATCTTGTGATTCCCGTCGACGAATTGAGCATTTTGCGGAGTGGGGATCAGTTTCAGGGAGCTCGTATCTGACACGCCGTTGCTGGCCATTGTGTTATCTCCTACGAATCCGTTCTGACATGAGATCGAGGTTCTCTCGAACGAAGCGCAAGATGATGTCTCTTCCGGACAGAGCCCCATCCAAGTAATCCAGCGGGGTGTGCCGCGATCGCTCGTTCTTGGCTGCCGCCGACTCGACTCGCTGAGATAGTCTCCGGATCTCACTCTCCAAATCGTGATCGATGCTATCGGCTCGCACCACCTTCTCGTAGATTTCGACGTATGCGGCCAGATAGCCGATGTACTCGACTCCCATCGCCATGAAATCGCGCAGAGACTCGAGGTCCCGATGGGATGCCACTTCGTCGAGTATATCTCTGGCCTCCGACGTCGTTCGCACCATCTCGTGCAACGCGTTCTTTGCCTCCGTCAGTTCCTGCGATTCCCTGCGGTCGGCGAAACCGATCCACGGCTGTAGAGCTCCATCCGGGCCGGGTGTCGTGTGGAGCTCGGTGTTCCGCAGGTATGGGATCGGCGGCTTGCCGGACTCTCCTCTGAGTGCAAACAGCTTCGCGAGCGCCGCCGCGGCCGGGTCGCCATAGAGTTTGCTGCAGGCAAGCTCGAGAAAGCCGCCAGCGCCGTAGATTCGGCTCGGCCTCAGGTCGCCACGCCTGCTCGTGTCGTACAGATCGAGGAAATCCCGGTAGTTCTCGGGCTCCGTATCGAGGCGGTACGGGCTGTGCAGGGGACTCCACATGAACTCTGCATTGAACAGCTGCTGCGGCTCCTGAAAGGCGTGGCCGCTGGCCGTAAGCAGCATGTCGGCTCCGTTGAATACGTAGTTGAGCGCAGGTGTCGGCAGAAACAGATGATCGCTCTGCCAGCCGTCGCCACCGTAGAAATGGATGATGCCGAGACGGTGACCGTTGCCAGAGCCATCGATTGCGGCTTTCAGCTCGGCGATCCTTCGGTTGCCGTCGTCGTGATTGAAGAACATCTCGCGAAAGCCAAGGAATACGTTCGCGGTGTTCTCGATCAGGCCGCTCACCTTCGACCAGTACCGCAGCGCAAGTTGCCAGTGCTCGTCGTCGACAGCGACGGCGTCCAGGTACCCTGGGCTGATGAGCATGATGACGCAGTCGGTCTCAGCGTCGTAACCTGGTGTCCGCACCTCCTGTATCGCTGCAATCACCTCACCGTAGTACTTCGCGTAGGCACCTGCCATTCCATCCTCGGCATCGAGCTTGTCGTTTGGCCATCGTGCCCGGCATCTCGGGCATCGTGAGTCCCACATCGATTGCGGAAGATCCAGGACATCGAGCTGATGAACGTAGAGGGAACCCGGTTCCACTGTCTGGACGAAGTCTCGGATACTCCGCAGATTCCGATCGATCAGCTCCCTGTTGGTAAGACAGGTGCCGGCGTATATGTCCTCTCCGATGCACCGATACTTCTCTCCGTCTGGATAGTGTTCCCTGTTTTCGAGTACCTCACCCCGATAGATACGCGTATCGATCATGTTCCGCTTGAAGCAGAACCCGGAGCTCTGGCCGGTATGCATGAGCGATATGCCGCGTAGGCGCGCCTCGCGGTTCAGCTCCTTCATCAGTGATGCGTATTCCGGGAACACGGCCACATCCCAACCGAAGCCGTCGAATATGAGCATGTTGATCTTGTACTGAAGCGACATATCGAGCTTTTCGATGATGCGCTGGCGAAAAGCCCCCAAACCGTCGCCCCAGTCGTATGACCAGACCGCTATCTCGCACCATATAGTCCACTTGTTCCCTCGCAGGCGGAACTCGGGGTAGTCCCTGATCCGCACCGATTCCAGTGCCATGCCGTCTTCGGCCGGCGTGAACAACTGCAATAGGGTCGTGACCGCATACAGGCAACCTTGGTCGCAGGCGGCGCAGAGCAGCACAGGGTGCCCCTCGCCGCTGTCGATGGCATAGCCCTGCTCTCGAGCGTTCGGGATAGCGAAGAAATCAGGCTCGAGCGCGAATCCGACGGCACCCTGCAACAAGGCCGGATCGTTGCAGATCAGGATGTCATGGTCTTGGAGCTTCTCCCATTGGCTCGAGCGGATGGTGTGTATTCCGAATCGCTCTTTGAGAATTCTCCGGAGGTAGCTCATCGCGAAGGCGAGCTGGTCTGTTTCAGTTCCCAACACATGAATGGAGTAGACGGCATCGCGCGAGTACGACTTCGCGGTGTCTTCGCGTATGACTATCTCGCGAGGGGTGGGGATTATCTCCTCGAGCGCTCGCCTGGATGTAGCCATGGATCGAGTTGCCGTTAGCTCCTTCAGCCGATTATTGGGCGGAAGCGAAGGTACTGTCAACAGGTGTGTAGACGAGTCAGGCTCCGGAGGCGGTTTTCCAGTGCGGCTTGACGTCCAGGTCGAGGCTCGACCAATAGTATTTCAGGGGATCATCTTGTCCCCATGTGTCGTATATGTCCTCCCATTCCATCCAGCGCATATGTGGCTTCATCGAGTACTCGTCCACTGGATCGCTCGCCGCCTGATATCGGAAGCTGGTGGCGATCCTGATGTGGTCCCTTGTCTCATTGTCCCTCGCCTGATGGATGGTCATGCCGTGAAACATCAAGACGTCCCCGGTGGCCGTCTGGCCCCACGCCCATTCGTTCATCAAGTCGGAGTCGTCTCCCATGCCTTTCCGACCGTCCTCCATCAACGGGCCTACGTGTGACCCGGCAACCAGTGCGAGACCTCCGCCGAAATTAGCGGGACAGTCTCCCAAAGGAATCCAGACCGTCCACGTATCGGGCGTTCCGCGGACTGGACCAAAATCCTGGTGTGGGTGTGTGGTGTGGTCCGGCCTGCCCGGAAACATCGGGTGATAGAGATGGCGGGGATGAATGAGGATGGGACTGTCTACAAGCTGACGGATGATTCGCAGCACATGCGCGCTATGCGACAGGACGTAGAGAGCGCGGATTCGCAGCAGGTCCCTGTAGTAGTTTATGAATTCCGGTTCGTAGTCGTTCTCCGAGAGGTTCGCCCCATCTCGAACTATGCCATCCATAAGATCGCTACCGTCGCGGAGAAACCCATGGCGCGCCGTCACCTCTAGAGCCTCGCGACGTAATCCCAGGACATCGGCCGCTGGTATCAACTTGCGAAAGAAGAGATAGCCTCTCTCGCCCGCCGCTCTACGGAGCCCGTCCGGGTCCTCCAGCATCGGCGTGGATTCTTCGTACGCACTGACGTTCTGCATTTGGCCGGGACGCCATTTCGCTCTCCTGCCTCCTTGACGGCGTTGAGATCACCCAGGGTACTCCTCCTTCTTGGCTAACGAGCCCGGTCACGGTCGGACGACGTGGCTGGGGAGTCCACGCCGGTTCGAACCGTGCAGGCGGCTTGCTTCAAGCTGGCTCCGTAGTGTATCGCTCGAGATTCTCCTCGAGATTCCTCTTGTTCTCATAGACGACGGGAAACCCGTCGCCTTCCAGGCTCTCCCCCGGCTTCACGGTCACGTGCTTGCCAACGGCGTGCGATCGCCCCCGCGGCATGAAGATCGTATAGCCCGGCATATAGTGAATCGCAATCGCTCGACGATGGCGCTCGCTCTCGTTCTCGGGAGAGGCGTGCCAGGTCATGCAGTGGTGAAAGGCGACGTGCCCTCTCCTGACTTGCACCGGAACCGGCCTGACCTCCACCCCTTCGGGGAGCAAGGCTTCATCGTACAGAGGCTCCAGGGCATCTCCGGTTCGCGGTCGAACCGCACCCCAGCGATGGGACCCCGGCACCATCCACATGCAGCCGTTTTCGATTTCGACGTCATCCAACGCCACCCACGCCCCGACGAGGTCTCCCGGCTCGATGATCGGCCATGCCAGAAAGTCTTGATGCCAGCCGACGCGACCACCGCGTGCGGCGGGCTTGGCAACGATCTGATCGTGCCAGATGCGGAGAATTGGGGTGTTGCCGCACATCCGGGCGACGGTGCCGGTGATCTCCGGATTACGCGCCAGCTCGAAGAATTTCTCACTGGCCTCCCAGATATTGACGACCTGCGAAACTTCCTTCGCGGTCGGTTGTGCCTCGCCGTACTCCGTAGTCCCGTCGACGAGGTTTCGGGTCAGTACCGGCTTCTTGGCAGATTTGCCCTCGACGACGAGCTGAAGCTCCGCGAGTAGCTCGTCGACCTCAGCCGCGCCGAGAACCGGAACGGGACTCACAACGAAGCCTCTCAGGTGGAACTCGTCCAGTTGATCCTGGTTCAACAACACGGGCGTAATCCCATAAAGAGGGTTAGCTCGCCGAGCTACGCGTTGCGAATGCCAAAAAAGGGCTCTGCCGGCTCGTTGAGTATCCGGCCCTTGATGGCAGCGAGATCCTCGGGGACCTGTGGCGGTCGAATTACCTTGCCAAGGCTCTCTCCCGGCGGCCGTCTGAAGAGTGTTTCGTAGTTGAAAAGAAAGAACCCCGGGAAGCCGGCCCGCCGCGCTTCGTCGAGGAAGGAGCAGTGGAACTCCGGAGTATCTCGGCTCTTGTACACCGCCGGGGCTCGCATGGTTATCGTTCCTGGAAAGACCGGACGGTCGGTCGAGTCTCTGTGAAGAGGGAATAGCGCCTTGAGATTGGCGATGCTGAACGTGTCGTAGTACATGATGAAAATCGCATCCAGATATCTCGAGAAGCGCGACCAATCCTGAAATATCCGCAGGAGACCCGTTCTCGGAACGGGGAAAACGTACGCCGCGACTTTGACGTCGGCCGCGGCTCGCCTCGCGGTATCCGAAAGGCGCTTTACCGCATTATGAACCGTCAGACAGCGGTACTCGATTTCCAGCTCGCCAGGCACGTCCTTCTGTGTGTAAGTATCGCAGTACTGCACGTTCTCGTACTGGAGCGTCTCGTCGAACATCTCTTGATAGTTCTTCTTGCAGCTCTCGCAGAAACACCGGGCGTTGTATCGAATGAAATCAAGGACCAGGACGTCGATACGGTAGCCGCTGCACTGCTCCTCGACGAGCTTGTCTATGTAGTCGAGGAACTCGGGATTCGATAGACAGCCGAAGTGGCTGGGCTCGTAGATTCCGTCTGCATAGTTTATCGTGGCCCATTCGGGGTGATCCGCGAGTATCCCTCCGTTGTTGTCGAATCGGTACTCGCTCCCAGCCCAGCCGCCGGCAAGCGCTACCGGAAAGTAGCTGTGGAACTCGAGTCCGGCGGCATGGCATTTGCGCAGGGTCTCGCCGAGAAGATCGTACTCCTTGCAGTAGTCGTGGACCACTCCGATCTCGCTGGGGTAGTAGAGAACGCCGGGAGCTTTCACGCACAACTGAATGGCGTTGAAATTCGCCTGCGCGACCTCATCCACCATGACATCGACATTCTCCGGTTTGAAATCTCCGAGGAGAATGGCTTCAAACTGGTGAGAGCAGATCGCCCGTAGCTCTTTCATGAAGGAACGACGGGCACTTCCCGAAGGAAGTGCCCGCCAAAAGCCCTTAGCTACCGAAGAAGGCTTTCTGCCGTTGGTAAGCGGTGTTCATGATCGTCATGAACTCCTCAACACCGGCATCCTCGATATCACTGATGAAGGTGTCCCACTCACTGTCGATGTCGAGCGTTCCGACCGTGAATTTGTCGTAGTACGCCAACTGCAAGGTGTTTATGGCTGCCCAGAGCTCGCCGATCCTCTCGGCTTCCGCCGTGTTGAAAACCACCGGCGGATGCGGCTTCGTCGCCATCTTCAAGCTGATGTTATCGTAGGCGTGCTGCCCTTCCGGATGGCGGGGCCGGTTGGCCGCATCGTAGGATTCCATGTAGATCGCGTCCACCACCGGCCAGACACCGTAGGAAGTCCTGACCCCGTACTCACTTGGATTCTCGACGATGTATTCGCGCTTTCCGTCGTTGATCGCGAATGTCTCGCCTTCGACTCCCCAGGTGGTAAGCTCCGAGCCCTCAGGCGAGCTCAGGAATTCCACGACGGTCATAATGGCTTGCTTCTTCTCATCGGATATCTTGGGGTTGATGCCCCACCCCGGTTGGTTGGCAAACAAGCCCGGACCGATATAGGCTCCGACGACTTTCGGTTCCACACCGAACGGGCCTTGCACCGGCCACGCGCCCCACATGGTGTAATCAGGATTCAGCTCGCGACCGAGGCCGTTAGCCCAGTCGATCCTTCCGAACCCTTCGATCATCGAGAAGGCCTGTCCAGCCGTCACCCTCTCTTCCCACTGCGCGTGCTGGATCGTGGCGAACTCCTGATCCAGGAGTCCTTCGGCGTAGAGCTCATGTAATTGCTCGACAACCCACCGGGCTCTATCGTCGATCGGACCGTAGTGATACACGTCGTTCTCGAGAAAGGTGTTGTACTGCGGCTCATGCACGATCCCCGTCATGTTGATCAAGAACTGGTACAGCCATCCTCTCCACCGGGTGGTCAGCGGAATCAGCCCTCTCTCGTCCTTGACCTTTGTCCACAGAGCCTTCCATTCCTCGAGGGTAGTAGGTTCCGTTTCTCCCATGTCCTCGAGAATGTCCTTGCGATAATCGACGAAGACGTAGCCCAACACCGCTTCTCCCATGTCCATTTGTGGATCCATGAGGGAGGCAACGGTGTATATGTCACCCGCCTCGTCGGCGTTGTAGAATCGGTTGATCGGATCCTGGATAGCCGCGTAGTACGTCGGCGCGTACATTCTCGCGAGCTCGTTTACCGGCTCGAAGGCGCCTTGCAGTCCATACACCTGACCTTCCTTCGGGAATATCTGGATGAGATCAGGAAACTCCCCGGTGGCCATCACGGTGCTGAGTCGCGCTGGATAGTCCCCTGCCGGGACTCCCTGCCACTCGAAGTCGATGCCGGTTCTCCTCTCCAACTCCTGAAACACGATCGAATCACCGACCATCGTCCACGGGTTGTTGGGGTGCTGCATCATCATGGCGGTTATCACCATCGGCTCGTCTGATGCCGCGGCCTCCTGGGTCGCCGTCGCGAAAACGGACCCGGCCGTACCCGTTGACAACAGAAGGCCGACGATCAGCTTCTTGAGAAAGAGTTTGTTACCCCTCACTAGTCTTCTCCTTGTTGCGTTTCCGATACGCAATCCTGAGATACGACCGATTGGTTTGGCTGCAACGCGCACATGCGACACAGCCTCGGTCGTTCCCCTATCCACGTCACCTCTCCGCTTACCCCTTTACTGACCCGACTAACACCCCCTTTACGAAGTATTTCTGAATGAATGGATACACCATCAGAATCGGTAATGTCGAGATTATGAGAGCGGTAGCCTTGTAGGAAGCTTCGACGATGTACTCCTCGTTTGCTTCCGCCAACTTGTGCTGTTCGGCCAACCCGGTCGCCGACAGGACGAGTTGACGCAACATCACCGACAAAGGCCACCTGTCGCTGTCGTTCAGATACACGAGCGGAGTGAAGAAATCGTTCCACAATCCTACCGAGGAGTAGAGAGCGATCACGGCAATGGTCGGAACCGAGAGCGGCAGGAAGACTCGAGTGAGGATCTGAAGCTCCGACCCACCGTCGATGACCGCTGCCTCGGCAAGTTCATTGGGAACTCCCATGAACGCGGTTCTGAGAATTATCACATTCCAGGCAACCAGTGCATTGGGAATGACTATGGCCCAGAGGGTGTTGTACATGCCAATCGCTCTTATCACGAGAAAGGTCGGTATGAGTCCGCCGGAGAAGAACATCGTGAATACGATGAGCTTCATGAAGACGCCTCGGAACGGAAACGTCTTCTTCGACAGCGGATAGGCGGTGACGATGGAAAAGAACTGCGCGCTGGCTGTCCCGAGGGCCGTATAGAGTATCGTATTGCCGTAAGATCTTATGTACGAGGCATCCTTCACCAGAATCCGGTAGTTGGCGAGCTGTATCTGTACTGGAAAAATGAAGACCTTGTTTGCGACCACATACGCCGGGCTGCTCAAGGACACCGCGATCATGTTCAGAAACGGGTATGCACAAATGAAACCGAACAGCACCAATATCGTGTAGAAGACAGCCTTCATCAGGACATCGGCGGCTGAAGACTTCCCCACTCGAGTCATCGGCTTACCAGAGGCTCTCTTCGGTGTATTTGCGCGCGAGCAGGTTCGCGCCGTACAGGAACGTGATATTGATCACCGATTGGAAGATGCCGATCGCGGCAGCAAAGCTGTATTTCGGCAGCCCGAAACTTCCGGCGAGACCAATCTTGTAGATATACGTGTCCAAAATCTCGGAATGGTGGAGATTGAAGCTGTTTTGATACAGAAAAGCGAGCTCGAAGCCTGCGCCGAAGAGACCGCCGATGTTCAGGATGAGGAGTATGATGATGGTCGGGGTAATCCCCGGCAGCGTGACATGCCAGGCCTGTCGCAGTCTGCCGGCGCCGTCCGAGTATGCGGCTTCGTACAGCTCGGGACTTACGTTGGACAGCGCCGCCAGATAGATGATTGCGGACCAGCCAGCGGTTTTCCAGATTTCGGAAAGTGTGTAGATGGGTCTGAAGAAACCCGGTTGGACCATGAAATATATCGGCTCGATGTTGAAGAGCCCGAGAATCCTGTTGACCAGACCACTGTAAGGCGACAGGACGGTGGCCACGATACTCACGACCACCACGTTCGAGATGAAATACGGCAGGTAGCTGACGGTCTGGAATACCCGCTTGAACGTGGGCTGCTGTATCTCGTTGATGACCAGTGCCAACAGGATGGGAGCGGCAAATCCGAAAACGAGCCGATACACTCCCAGCATGAGAGTATTCCACATGAGGGTGAACACCTGGCGCATCTCGAGGATCTTCCTGAAATGCTCCAGCCCGACCCACTCGCTCCTGAGGACGCCCTGGAAGGGGCTGTAGTCCTGAAAGGCAATGACCAGGGCGAACATCGGCACGTAGCGAAAGATGAGCAGGTGAATGAGGCCGGGGAGAAAGATCAGCAGTAGTAATCTGTGGTCTTTGAGACGCTTGCGGAGAGACCCCTTCTGTGGGGTAACGAGCGCGCCGGCTTCGATGGGTATCGTTGTCACCCCGCGTTCCGTATCAACATCGCCGGGAGCACGTCGTTGTGTCGTGCCCCTTCCAGAACCAACTCACCGTTGATCAGCACGTGTTCGACTCCGCTCGAGTAGCCGGATTCTCATCAAAGAGAGCGGCGTTGTCGTTCGCGCCAGATTTCGACCGGAGTCTTTCCGAAATCTTCGATCGCCTCGACGGACGTTGCGCTGTAGCCACGCATGTAGGATGTGTAAACGGTGTTCGGGTACTGCTCTCTACGATCTTGCTCAGCTCGATGAGCTCGTCCGTATCGCATAATGCCCCCGGCACATCAATCCTGAGGAAAGGCCGAAGCAGCCGCTCGCCAACGACGCTCGGAGCATATCCTCCATCTCCCGCCCTTCATTCCTGCGGAGCTCCTTACTGAAACCGGCCGCGTTGACTCTGAGCGATTGCCGGGATCCTCTGATTTTGGCAATCCGTGCACGTCAACACAGTAACCCCCTCTGAGCGCAGTTTTGGATCAGGCAGATCAGGAATTCGTCGACACTGCGATGGCCTGAGAGGCTACAGGGCTCCTCAACATTTGTCAAGGGGCGGATTTCGGTCGCTGAAGCATGAGGGCAGGGACCTCGAGGTTCGGGGCAGGCGTGGGAATCGCGAGGGCCAGCGGTGCGGGTATGGTGCTGGGGACGGCGTTGACCCTGGATTATTCGACGCAACCACCGTGACGAAGCACGAGACCGCCGGCTACGAGCGCTGGCCCGAGCAGCGGCGCCGGCGGCTGGTGACCGAGGAGTACGAGTGCGATTTCCGTTCCACTACGCCAACCTCACCGTGAACCGGCGCTGCTACCGGGGAAGCGAGTTCCACGGCGTGCAGATGAACGCGGTCAAGCGGCTGCACCGTCGCTACGCATTCGTCGTCACCGGTACCCCGCTGGAAAATCGGGAGTACTACGAGCTGGACGCCAAGGGCCACCCGGTCGGCTACTGGAATCTCGAGTGATCTGCCTTCCTGATGGCGGGTGACCGGGCGGCCACGCGGCCTCACGCCGCCGGGGCGTCCTCGACCGCGAAGGAATAGAGGCTGCAGTCGCGCGAGAAGAAGCGCAGCTTGGCGCCGCGGGCCAGCACGTCACGCGGCAACCCGTTCCGTTCCTTCCAGCGCACGGCGTGGCGCGTCGCGTCGCCGTGGAACGGCCGGCACGCTTCGCGCTCGTAGCCGGGCACGACGCGGTCGGCGGCGTCGGCAAGCTCGACCTCCAGGTAGCCCTTGGGGCCGCAGCGGGCGTTGACGACCAGCTCCGATCCGGGGCTCGTGAACGGGCGGGTCACGAACAGCGCCGGCCGCACGGTGGAGTCGAGCGAGCAGAACCCGTCGGGCCGCAGCGTCGCCAGCCCCAGCGCCGTCTTGGTGACCCCGGGCTCGTCCGGCATGTCCAGCCCCTCGCGCTCGCCGAACAGGTACCAGTCGTGGTGGCAGGCGGCGCCGCCGTAGTAGATCCGGATCGCGTCGTCGCCCTGGATGACCGAGGCTCCCACCTCGACCATGTACGGGTCCCAGGAGCCCGGGCTCAGGCCCAGGAAGGTGCGCCCGCGCTCCACCCGCGTCCAGTCGTAGGCATTGCGGCTGTACAGGAGCTGCACGTCCACCGTGTTGTCGACGGCGTGGAAGACGTTGAGGAAGCCGACGTAGTACTCGCCGGCGCGGATCACCGGCAGGGAGTAGAACGCCTCGTCCAGGTTGTCGTGGCGGTCGTCCGGGACCAGCAGCTCGCGCAGCGTCGGCCACTCGTCGAGCCGGTTGCTGTTGGTCACGAACACGCGCCGCTTGTTCATCAACAGCGGGTTGTCCGGGTAGTAGGGCGAGTTCCAGCTCCCCGCCAGGTGCACGGGCTGGTCGCGGAAGCTCAGCCGGTCGCCCATGGCCGTCTCCCGCACGGTGAGCAGGTACTGGCCGGTCTCGACGTCGGGCAGGATCATCATCTCGTCGCCCAGGCGCCGCTCGCGGATGCGGCCCACCGTGATCGGCTCCTCGCCGCCGGACCAGGAGCGGCCGTCCGCGGAGTGGGCGATCGCGGATCTGCGACTCGGTGACGCTGAGCTGCTCGGAGAGCTGCCGCCAGTAGAGGGACTTGAAGCGCCTGGCCGGGTCCTGCTCCAGCTCGTCGCGGAAGAAGCAGGCCACGTACACCTGGCCGTGGCGGCCGCCTCCCAGGCAGATGTTGGTCTTGCGGCCGTCGACCTCCAGGTAGTCCAGCTCGGGCTTGCGCCACTCGATGCCGTCCTCGGACTCGGCGTACAGCCAGCGGTTGTCCGTGGTCTCGAACTGGAACCCGGAGACCATGAACGCCTCCGACAACGATTTCCGCGCGCCCGTGGCTGTCGGCTTCGCCCTGGGCGTGTTGGCCATGAACGTCTGGTAGTCCCACGCGTAGTCGCAGTACCAGCACTTGTAGAGCTTCTCCTCCGGATCGTGGGCGACGCACATGGTGCCGGTTCGGATGTAGGGGTCCTGCTCCCACGGGCGGTCCTTGCGGATCAGCGGATTGCGCGGGTGTTTGACGGGCAGATGCATGCGCCGCGTCATGGTCTGCACCATCTCGATGATGTGGTTGTCGAAGAAGAGCTGCCGGCGGGTGCCGATGTCGATGTTCATGGGCGCATCTCCCCGATAACGGTGGGTTCGCGCATGGTAGCGTAGCGCGCTCCGATGGCGTGGCAGACAGGCCGTCCGATTCTCTATCGCGACGTGCTGACTCCTTCCAGTGTGGCGGACGAGGTCCGGCGCGTGTGGCGGCGGGGACGGAAGCCGCTGCGGGGTGATGTCGGGGCGGGCAAGGTGATCTTCGCCCGGCCGGTGACGGTCGTCCACGACCGTCATGACGAGGAGGTAGCGCTGTACCAGGCATGCGGCGGCCCTGTTGCCGCGCTCGACTTCGGCGTGGGCCAACACGGTGGGAACCCATGGGTGGGTGCCGGGGCGAACCGTGAGTGCCGCTGGGCCCGCTCATGGGGGAATGGCCACACCGGTTCAGGACCTGGGTGGATACGAACGTCCTCATGCTGACGCCGCCCGGTGCATGGCACAGCGTGTGGCTGATGTGGGAGGCGCAGACCTGGGAGTTCCGCTGTTGGTACGTGAACCTGCAGACGCCTCTGGTCAGGACATCGCTCGGATTCGACACGTTGGATCGGATGCTCGATGTGGTGGTCGCCCCGAACGGCGATCATCGTTGGAAGGACGAGGACCACCTCCAGCGAGCGCTCGAAATCGGCTGGATCTCCGCGGACGACGCGCGTCGCGTCAGGAGCGAGGGAGATCGGGTGATCGAGCGTGCGGCGCGGCGCGAGCATCCGTTCGACGGAGAGCTGATCTCGTGGCGGCCCGATCCGAGATGGCCGATCCCGGAGCTGCCGGCCGATTGGGCCGCGATTGCAGGAGAGTTGCCGGCATCATCGCCTTGACCATGCCTGATCCGTCCTCTAGGGTCGCCGGACGATACCGTTATCCGAGGAGGATGGAGTGAACAGGACACTGGTCATCGTAGTCGGGCTGTTGGCCCTTGGCACATTCGCGTGGGCATCGGCCGAAGGCGAGGAGGGCGGCGCCAGCGCCGGCGAAATGGCGGCGGACGCCCGATTCACTTACGAGAACCTTCGCGCCATGTCGGAAGCTCGCGCCTACGAGGGCGAACCGGCACAGGGCAAGAAGATCGCGTTCGCCAACCTGTTCCTGGTGATTCAACTGACCCGCGACGTCCAGGCCGGGATCATCGAAGAGTGGGCCCTCGCGGGTGGTGACCCGGACGATCTTCTCATATTGGACAACCAGGTCGACGCCCAGGTGGCGCTGGACAACGCCGAGATCGTCTTCAACAGCGATGCCGAGGTGTTCCTGCAATTCCAGGCGTTCACGAAGGTCAACGCCCAGATCGGGAGACGGGCCACGGACCAGGGCGTGTTCATGATCGGCATCGACATACCCGTTCCCGGCTTCCCGTTCATGGGAGCCGACAACTACGGGATCTCACAGATGACGGGCACGTGGTTTGCGGATCATGTCGATGAGATCTACGGCGGCTGGGACAACGTGGACGTTGTGTTTCTGAGCTGGACCGCGGCCAGTGGCGAGAGCACGGCGCTTCGAACCTCCGGTGTCGCCGATGTCCTTACCGAACGATTCGGCGCGACGGGAGTGCTCGACGGCGAGGGCTCGAAAGTGGTCAGCGTGAACGCCACCGGCATGGTGGAGGGCGGCCAGGAGGAGATACTGAACGCACTGGCGGCGCACCCGGACGCGGAGAACATCGTCTATTTCACCTGGAACAATCCGGAGGCTGCCGGCGTGGTCGAGGGCGCCAAGCTCGCCGGCCGGTGGGATCCCGACAAGTGGACGGTCATCGGGATGGGAATCGACGAGTTCGGGACCGAGCTCATGGAAGCCGGGGAGCTGGACGTCGACGTCAACTTCCACTTCGACGAGTACGCCCGATACCTCATCCCCGGTGCACTCGCCCACATCCACGGCAATCCCGTGCCCTCTCACATGTTCGTGGAGATGGAGCTCCTGGAGAGCCCGCAATACCGGTAGCGCGGCGAGGGTGCGCGTGAGACTTGGCGGCGTGTGACGGCTTGAGGCCGACGCAGCCGCCAGGTTCAGGATAGTGCCGGGGCTCGAGCAGGTTGACCGTGCACCGACGCAGAAGGATCCGGATCAGCAACACCGTTGCGATTCTGTTGGTGACCGTCGCCATGGTGGCGGCCTTCGCGGTCATCGGTGAGTCGTCGGGCAACAACTTCGTGTCGCTCGGCAACTTCAAGACGCTGTTGCGGAGCATGGTCATCTCGGGGGTGATCGCGCTCGGATTGACCCCGCTCATGATCGCGAGGGGCCTGGATCTGTCCTTCGGTTCCAGCCTCTCGTTCAGCTCGGTCATCACCGCGCTGCTGTATACCAACATGGGCGTCAGTCTCTGGATTGCCCTGCTCGTCGCGGTGCTCGTGTGCGTTCTGGTCGGGATGGTGAACGGCCTGTTCATCGTGAAGCTCAAGCTCATCCCCCTGCTGTTTACCCTGGGGATGTTGTTCATCCTGAGATCGCTGGCACTGTACGCTGCCACCATCGGGGAGGAGGGCG
The DNA here is from genome assembly GCA_964291595.2 of Spirochaetia bacterium. Lineage (GTDB taxonomy): Bacteria > Spirochaetota > Spirochaetia > SZUA-6 > Bin103 > CATQHW01. Next base: position 2,259,543 of record OZ219914.1, read on the forward strand.
CCGTCGGACAAGGCTCGCAGGGATTCATGATCCTCGTGATGAGCGATGAGCTGTACGGCTTCTACACCGGTTCCTTTCTGTTGATCCCTCTCATGTTCTGGGTGCTCGTGGTGCTGGTCGTCGTCTACTGGCTGACGATGGACTACACCAAGCTGGGAGCCTGGATCAAGGCGATCGGCGGCAGTCCGGAAATCGCCACCATCTTCGGAATCAGGACCGACCGCATCCTGATGCTGCTGTACGCCTCCGCCGGGCTCCTGACCGGCATCGCCACCATCATGATGGTCTCCGCGGCCGGGGTCGGGTCTCCGTTCTTCGGCGACACGATGCCGCTCCGAACGCTGTCGGCGGTTCTGATCGGAGGGGTAGCCCTCACCGGCGGCAGCGGCAACGTGTTCGGCACGGTGCTGGGTACGGTTGCCGTCACCGTGCTCTACAACGGGCTTGCCACCATGAACGTCGGCTCGAACTACATCCTGGTCATCCAGGGTCTCATGTTGATCGCCATCGTGGCCGCGTATGCCTGGCGTGACCGGCGGCAGGTTGCAAGTGACTGACACGCCTGCGTCCGGGATCAGGCCGACGGCTCGAAGTGCGTTGCGAGCGCTGAACGCGAAGTCCGTACTGCCGATTCTGACCCTGTTCTACGTCGTCATGATCGCTGCCTTCTCGCTGGGCAACCCCATCTTCATCAGCGTGGACAACATTGGCAGCATCATTCTCAACCTCGGCATTCCCGGTATCGTGGCCATCGGCCTGACCTTTGTCGTGCTCTCCGGTCACGTCGACCTCTCCGTCGGCTCGATATTCGCGTTCTCGGCGTACATCGCCGGGATGCTGATCCAGGAGGGAAGCGGCGTGCCGATACCCGTGGGAATAGCCGTTGGAGTCCTGACCGGTGCGGCGGTGGGCGCGCTCAACGGCTTCGTGGTGACGGTGCTCGGCGTCAACTCGATCATCACGACACTCGGCACCATGGCGGTCTTCAGAGGCCTGGCTCAGATCCTGGGCAGCAACACCTATCTCACCAGAATCGAGAATGAAGCGCTGCTGTTCCTGGGCCGCGGCTATCTCTTCGAATACCTCCCGGTGACATTCGTGTACATGGTTGCGCTCCTCATCGTCTGCTCTCTGGTCCTGGGCTTCACCAGATACGGAAGACACGTGTACGCCACCGGCGCGAGCGAGATGGTCGCCAGGCTGTATGGGGTGGCGACCAGGAAGGTACAATTCTCCACCTTCGTCATCTGCGGGGTGTTCTCGGCAATCGGCGGAATCCTGCTCATGTCACAGCTCGCGCGGGCGTCCTACACCGCCGGCGAGGACCTGACCTTCAAGGCGCTCACGGTGGTGATCCTGGGCGGCATCTCTCTCTCCGGCGGGCGCGGAGCGATGATCGGGGTGCTGGTCGCGATCTTCATAGTCGGGTCCATTGCGAATGGGCTGGCGGTCGTGCATGTCCCGATCAACGCCAGGGACGCGTTCACGGGACTGGTGCTGATCGGGGCGATCGTCTTCGATTCCATCAGAAACAGGAATCTGGCGGAGGCCTGACATGGCGCATCGGCAGGACTCGAAGGTGAACGCCGACGCCATTCTGGAAGTCCGCAACATCAGCAAGAGCTTTGGCGGCGTCAAGGCGGTCGATGACGTGGACGTGACGCTCCACCGGAACGAGATCATGGCGATCGTCGGCGACAATGGCGCCGGCAAATCCACGCTCATAAAGATGATCTCCGGAGTCTACAGCCGGGACAGCGGCACGATCTACGTGAACGGCGAGCGCGCCAACATCGAGACCCCGATGGACGCGAAGAACTACGGGATCGAGACGGTGTATCAGACCGAGAGCCTGATCAAGATTCTGGATGCGCCCGCGAACATCTTCCTGGGCAGGGAGAAGGTGAGGGACGACATCCTGGGCCGCCTCTTCAAGGTCCTGGACTTCGACTTCATGAAGAGAGAGACCGAGCAGCTCCTCGAGCGGTTCGGGGTCACGTTGATGGACATCAAGGGCGACACCCGCGACCTCTCCGGCGGACAGGCACAGACCGTGGCGATCGGGAGGGCCGTCTACTGGGGAGGGAAGATCCTCATCCTCGACGAGCCCACGAACAATCTCGGCGTCGTGCAGGAACGGAGGGCGCTGGATCTCATCCGCAGGCTGAGAGACGAGTTCGACATGACCATCATCGTGATCAGCCACAACCTCAAGCACGTCGTGGAGCTCGTGGACCGGATCGTCGTGCTCCGAAACGGCAGGAAGATGAGAGAGCTGGTGACGGACGATACGGACATGAACGAGATCGTGTCCCTGATCACCGGAGTGACCGAGTAACGCTAAACGACCGGAGCCGCCTCCGCCAGAATCCGCTCGGCTTTCTGCGCCTGCTCGGAGTCGGGGTGCATGGTGACGATCCGCTGCAGGTGCAGCCGTGCCAGCGGGTCGCCGCTGCGCGCCCGCTCGACCGCCTCGGCGAAGCCCTTCTCCTGGAAGCTGGTGTCCTTGTCGATCACCTCGAACTCGTACTCGTGCCAGTAGTAGCGCAGGTCCTCCGAGCCGCTCCAGGCCGCGTAGACCTGGTCCCACGACAGCGGCTGGTGGCCTGACAGGTGGGGGTCGAGCATGTGGTCGGTCACCGGGGAGCCCATGCGCTGGTAGCGGTTGTCCAGCGACACGCGCAGCCGGTCCGGGGTCACGTTGGGCAGGGCGCCGTGGATGGTCAGGGCGTGGAAGAACAGCACGTCCCCGAGCTGGTAGTCGGTGGACACCCAGCCGTCCGGGTGCTCCTCCGGGTCGATGCTGAGGCTGCCGGCGCCGAGCGAGAAGTGGTGATCGACCACCCGGCCGACGCGGTGCGAACCCGGCAGTACGGCCAGGCCGCCCAGGTCGCGCGGGCAGTCGCCGACCGGATGCCAGCAGGAGAACACGTCCATGCTGCTCTGGAAGTGGACGAAGTCCTGGTGGATGGGCGTGGTGTGCTCCGTGAACTGCGGGAACCAGATGCGCGCGATCTTGTGCGGAAACGCGAACACGGGTCCGTCGATGACCTTGCCCAGGACGTCCAGGACCTCCGGCCAGTGCCCGGCGCGGTGGAAGCTCTCCAGCCGGTAGACCTGGTGGTAGACGTCCACGTAGTCGAGGTCGCCTTCCGTGCAGCGCCGGTCCGGGTCGGCGATGCCGTCCATGGGATCGGTGCCGGGCACCAGCCAGCCGTTGCCGGCGATCACCTCCAGCATGTCGCGGCGCAGGGCCGTCAGCCGGCCGGGGTCGAGGAGGCCGCGGAAGAACAGGTAGCCCTCGTCGTCCATGCGCCGCCGCAACTCGGCCGCGTCGGCCAGCGCGTCGTTGGAGACCCGAAACTCGCCAAAGCTCTCGATCATGAAGCCGAGTATGCCACGATTCGTGCGCGGAGCCGAGGGGCTGGGAGACTGAGCCGTTCAGCGCGGATCGGGGCCGTCGTGTCGATCAGCGGTCCTCCGCAGGTCGATGCTCGATCGGCTCTTCGGCCAGGATCTCCAGCAGGTCATCGCCGAAGCCGCCGTCCAGAACCACGGGCGGCCGAGCCTGCAGCAGGCGCAGGCACTCGGACGCACGCCGGCCGGTCGTCGCGGGAGCCGCCATGACGCAGATGTCCTCGCCGCGGCGTCGAACCAGGAACCGATGGCCCCGCTCGACGTCATCGAGCAATCGCGAGAAGGAGTGGCTGGCCTCGGTAGCGGAGACCCGATGCAGGCCGCCTGGGATGTCTGATTCTGATCCCATTCATCTGATTCTCTCCGCCGCGTGTCTTCGGGTCAATCAGTGCGTGGGGCTCGTATGGACGCGCGCGGCTTCCTGTACCGTGAGGACGAGCGCTACCATGGCGATCATCGAACCAGCAGCTCCGTCCAGCCGTGCGGCTCCTCCGTCGCTCGACCAGATTCGCCCGCGTCTGGCCGAGTTCTGCGCCGGACATGGGATCATGAGAGCGATCGTCTTCGGTTCTTACGCGCGTGGGACGCAGACCCGGAAGAGCGATCTCGACCTGGTGATCGTCATGGAGACGAAGAAGCGGTTCCTCGACCGATACGACGAGGTGAACGCCATCCATGATGAGGTGCCGGGGGTGCATGTCGAGATGCTGATCTACACCGAGGACGAGTTGCGTGCCATAGCCCACCGGCCGTTCATGCGCCAGATACTGCGGGAAGGCGTCGTCGTTCATGAGTGAGGAGAAGAACCACGCCGAAGCGGTGCGGTGGCTGGAAACGGCGCGCGGTGACCTCAAGACGGCGCGCGTCCTGCTCTCCAACGAGCGCTACGCGCACGCCTGCTTCCATGCCCAGCAAGCTGCCGAGAAGGCGATGAAGAGCCTGTGGTATTCGCTCGATCGTGATCCCTGGGGCCACTCGGTGCGCAAGTTGATCGATGACTTGAAGGAGCTCCACGCGGACTACTACGCCCGCTTGCGGGACATCGTTCCCATGGCCGCCGAGTTGGACCGCCTGTACATCCCGACTCGATACCCGAGCGGCTTGCCGGACATCCTCCCTGACCAGGCGTACTTCAAGAGGGATGCGGAACGCGCGCTCGAGCTTGCGGAGCGGCTGATCGACCGCATCGATCAACTCCACGATCACGCCGATCCGTCGCCGGCGGAAGATTCGACGGAACCGGACGACGCAGCGGCGGACGGCGGACCTTGACACGGGTTGGGTCGCCTCTACGCTACCGGGAGAGGTCCCGATGACGTACGGGTACGAGGAGCTCGGCAACGGCGTGGCGGTTCCGCGCGTGCGCATGGACCTGAGCGGCTCGAACGGGCCGCGCGCCGGCAGTCAGATCAGGGACCGGATCTTCGAGATCGTCGACCGGGAAGGGGCGCTGCTGTTCCGCGATGCCGGCATCGACGGCCCGGCCGGGTATGCCGGGTTCCTGGCGGCGGTCGGCTTCCGCCACCACTCCTACGTGGGCGGCACGGCGCCGCGCACGGACCTGGGACGCGGCGTGTACACGGCGACCGACCTGCCTCCGGACACGACCGTGATGATCCACCAGGAGATGAGCTACCTGGACGAGGTCCCCGACTACGTCTCCTTCTACTGCCACGTGCCGCCCGGGAACGGCCAGAAGACGAACCTGATCGGCGACATGCGCCGGCTGTCCGCGGAGCTGCCGGATGAGCTCAGACGGAAGTACCACGGAAGGCGCGCCCGCCTGCGCCGCACGCTGCGCACCGAGGGGAGCGAGCGGGTCGTCTCCCGCAGGGAGAGGAGCTGGCAGGAGGTCCTGGGCACCGGCGACCGGAAGGAGGCGAAGGCCATCGCCGCGCGCAAGGGCTGGGACCTGACCTGGACCGCCGACGATTCGCTGGTCTTCCTGCAGGAGCCGGCGCGGTTCTTCCGGCCGCATCCCGTGCACGGCGAGATGTGGTGCAGCCAGGGCCTGCACTACCAGCCGACGGGCCGGCGCCTGGTCGCCGAGCGCGACGGCAGGATGGGGGACGCCCTGCGGATCGCCACGGCCATGCGGGAGGAACCGGACAGCCTGGACGCCATGGTCATGGAGGACGGCAGCGAGGTGCCGCCGGAGGACTGCGCGGCCTGGTTCGAGCTCTGCTCGGCGGCGCAGGTCGCCTACGCGCTCGGCCGGGGCGAGATGGTCATCCTGGACAACATGCTCATGGCGCACGGCCGATCGACGTTCACCGGCGAGCGCACCATGTACGCTGCGCTGGGCGACCGCGCGGATTGACCCGAGCTCCCGTCACGACCCGGAGCTGACGTGCTCCACCCGCACCTCCTCGAGCAACACGCCCCAGGTCTTGCCGGGATGGTCGCGCAGGTCGTGGACGACCAGGTCGAAGGTCACCTGCGTGACCTGGTCGGCGCGCACGTGAACGTCCGCGCGCACCGGGGTGAGCTCCAGCGGGACGTCGACGCGCTCGCCGCTCTGCACGACGCCGCGCGCGGCCGTGGCCAAGACCTCGGCCGCGTCGTAGCGCCCGACCGGCACCCGCTCGCGGGCGAGCTCGACGGTGGCTCCGTCCTTGTAGCGGGTGAGGTCGATCTCCGCCGGATCGACCACGATCGACTGCCAGCCCTCGTCGGTGCGGGCGCCGCGCAGATGCAGCCGTGCCCCCTGCACCGTCAGCACCAGCGAGGAGAAGTCGTCGATCGCCTCCCTGTGGTCGGTGATCAGCACGACCACCTCGCCTGACTCCTCCTCACCGGCCCCGGACGCCGAGGCCAGGACCACGCTCAGGAGCAGCAAGACGATCGCCACGGCGCTCACGCTCGGCCGCAGGCGTAGCGAAGGAACGGGTCTCATCGGCGGTGGTTCTCGGGGAGCGGCGGATGCCAAACTGCGGCGTCCGTCGGCCCGAGAGTGTAGACTTCCCGCCATGGCATACACAAACGGCGCGCCGGCCGGGCCGATCCGCGCGGGCGAGCGGTTCACGGAGGCCGAGACGAAGCGGATCACGGAGGCGCTGAGTCGCGACGGGTACTGCTTCCTGGGCACGTCGATCCTGGAGCAGGACGAGGTGGCGGCGCTCCGCGACGCCATGGAGCGCATGATCGCCGATCCCGTGATGCAGGAGGACCAGCCCGGCAACCATCGCAAGGGAAGGTCGCTGATGCGGATGTTCGAGTACGACCGCTCCTTCCGCGACCTGATCGTGCGCGAGCCGTTCGCCAGCCTGGCGGAGGCGGTGCTGGGCGACCAGTGCCATGTCATGGGCCAGAACGCGCTGTTCACGGAGTCCAATCCCGACTCCACGGTCGACGGTCCGGGCGGCTGGCACCTCGACGACCTGGTGCAGTTCCCGCTGCCGCCGGATATTCCCCGCCACGACCCCGGTGTGCCGCTGCCGTGCAACGTCATGCAGCTCTTCACGCCGCTGACCAGCATCGACACGGTCGCCTGCGGGCCGACGCAGGTGGTGCCGCAGAGCCACTACGCGGGCCGCCGCCCGACGGTCCAGGACCGCCCGCACTTCGACGGCAACGGGCCGGTGTCGATCCTGGCCGAGCCGGGCGACGCCTACATCTTCAACAACCAGGTCTGGCACCGCGGCGCGCCCAACGCCTCGGACCGCGACCGGCTGCTCGGCGGAGCCACCTACAGCAAGCGGTATGTCGCGCAGCGCTTCTACCCGTTCATCGACTACCACATGCCCGAGCACGTATGGGAGGGAGCCGGCCCGCGGCTGCAGCGGATGCTCGGCCGCCACAAGCACGGCTCCTACGGCTGAGCGGTCCCGGCAGCGTCTGATGCGACCATGAGATAAGGCGTGCCTCCGCTCGCCGTCGGCATCGTCCTGTTCTCGACGATCCTGCACGCCGGCTGGAACTTGGTCGCCAAGCAGCGCAGCGACTCGTGGGCGACGTTCCTGCAGATCCTGTTCACGATCAGCGTCCCGGCCGTCCTCATCGCTGCCTGGGCCGAGCTGTTCATGCGGGGCATCCTGCCGCTCGTATGGCCGTACCTGCTGGGGGCGAGTTGCGCGCAGGCGGTCTACTTCCTGGGGCTGACCCTGGGCTACCGCGCGGGCGACCTGGGGGTCGTGTACCCGGTGACGAGGGCGCTGCCGGTGCTGTTCCTGGGCGGGTTCGACCTGGTCCGGAGCCTGTCGCCGAGCCTCATGGGGTGGTTGGGGCTTGGCCTGGTCGCGGCGGGCTGCCTGGTCATTTCGTCGGCCGGAAGTCCGCGCCGCGCAGGCGAGGCCGGCGCGCGGCGCCCCCGCATGCTGCATGCCACGCTCGGCTGGGCGGTGGTCGGCGCCGCCGGCACCGTGGGCTACACCGCGTTCGACAAGCTGGCGGCCGAGGCGCTGCAACACGCGTTCGGCGGCGGGCTGATCGACGCGATCCAGTACGGCCTCTGGGAGTTCGTGATCACGACCGTCCTGTACGCGCCGTTGCTGGTGGTGGCCATGCGGGTGAGTGTGCGAAGGCGCCCGGGGGCGGAGTCGCGCGCGACCGCGTCGTGGCGGTCATGGCGTACGCTCTTCGGAGACTGGCGCATCGCCGCGGTCGGCTTCAGCATGTTCGTGGCCTATTCGCTGGTGCTGTGGGCCTACCAGCTCTCGGAGCGCGCCAGCTACGTGGTGGCGCTGCGCCAGTTCAGCATCGTCCTCGGCGTGGTCGCCGCCGCGGTCCTGATGCGGGAGCGGTCGCCGGCGGTGCGCATCGGCGCGGCGGTCGTGATCGTGGCCGGTATCGCCCTGGTGTCGGTAGCGCCTTAAGGAGCCCGTATTGCGGCCGCGTGGATGACAGCGGCGCCGGGTCCCGCGACAATGGCGCCGTGCGCACGTTCAACACCGAAGGCCCGGTCCGCGCGGCGCGGCACTACCACATCCCGCCGCTGACGCGGATCGACCTCGACGGCGTGCTCGGCCTCATCCGCGAGGAGAAGTACTTCGTGTTGCACGCGCCGCGGCAGACCGGCAAGACCTCCGCGCTGCTGGCTCTTCGCGACCTGCTCAACACCGGGCAGGAGGGCGACTTCCGCTGCGTGTACGCCAACGTGGAGGCCGGACAGGCGATGCGCGAGAACATCGCCGAGGGCATCCGCACCGTCCTCGCCGAGCTGGCGTTTCGGGCGAGCGTTACGCTGCACGACGAGACCCTGGAGAGCCTCTGGCCCGCCCTCCTGGAGCGCGTCGGGCCGGGGCAGGCGCTGCGACAGGCGCTGGCGCGCTGGAGCATGGCAGACCCGCGCCCACTGGTGCTGCTGATCGACGAGATCGACGCGCTGGTCGGCGACACGCTGCTGTCGGTTCTGCGGCAGCTTCGCACCGGCTACGACCAGCGTCCGTCCGCGTTCCCGCACAGCATCGTCCTGTGCGGGGTGCGCGACGTGCGTGACTACCGCATTCACTCCACCGCCGAGGACCGTCTGGTGCTCGGCGGCAGCGCCTTCAACATCAAGTCCAAGTCGCTGCGGCTTGGCGACTTCACCGAGCAGGAGATCGACGCGTTGCTGGCGCAGCACACGGCGGCGACCGGGCAGGAGTTCACGGAGGGGGCGCTGGAGCTGGTCCGCGCGCGCACCGCCGGCCAGCCGTGGCTGGTCAACGCGCTCTGCCGGGAGGCGTGCTTCGAGAGCGTCGCCGGTCGCGACCGATCTCGGCCGATCACGGCGGACGCCGTGGTGGAGGCGCAGGAGCGGCTGATCCTGCGCCGCGACACGCACGTCGACGACTTGGCGAACAAGCTGCGCGAAGAGCGCGTGCGGCGCGTGATCGAACCGATCCTGGCCGGCGCGGGCCAACAGGCGTGGTCGGACGAAGACCTCGCCTACGTCCGCGACCTGGGCCTGGTCACGCAGGACGTGGGCGGCCGGCCGAGCATCGCCAATCCGATCTACGCGGAGGTGGTGCCGCGCCACCTGAACTACGCGGTGCAGGCGGGGCTGCCGCAGGAGATGGCATGGTACGTGGACGCCGCCGGGAACCTGGACGTGGCGGGGCTGATCGCGGCGTTCCAGACGTTCTTCCGGGAGCACTCCGAGCACTGGGTGCAGCGCTTCGAACGGTACCAGGAGGCCGGGCCGCAGTTGCTGCTGCAGGCGCACCTGCAGCGCATCGTCAACGGCGGCGGGCGGATCGAGCGGGAGTACGCGCTGGGGAGTGGGCGCACGGACCTGCTGATCGTGTGGCCGCAGGGCGGGAGCGAGCGGCGCTGGGTCGTGGAGTGCAAGCTGCGGCACGGGGACCTGGAGCGCACCATCGCGGAAGGGCTGGCGCAGACGCGCGCCTACCTGGACCGGTGCGGTGCGGAGGCGGGTCACCTGATCGTATTCGACCGGTCGCCGGAGCGAAGCTGGGAGGAGAAGATCTTCCGCCGTGATGCGCCGTCGGGCGCTGGCGGGGGGCAGGTCACCGTCTGGGGCATGTGACGCCCCCGCCGTCCGGGGAGTCGATCAGCCGATCAGCAGCGACTCGGCGCCGTCGATCCACACCTCGGTGCCGGTGATGTGGCGGGCGTCGTCGGAGGCCAGGAATGCCACCAGCTTGCCGATCTGCGCCGGGTCGCCGGCCTTGCCGCCGGTCAGCGGGATCGAGCCGCGCGGGAACTCGGAGCGGCCCGGCCGCATCTCGATGCCGTCCACGTTGCGCGGGAAGGTGTTGTCGCCGATCTCGGACTCGAACCACCCGGGGCAGACGGCGTTGACCCGGATGCGCGCCGGTCCCAGTTCCACCGCCAGCTTCTTGGCGAAGGTGACCTGCGCCGCCTTGGAGGCGGAGTACACCGACGAGCCGGTCACGCTGAACATGCGCGTTCCCTGCACGGAGGAGCAGATCGCGATCGAGCCGCCCGCGCGCTTGAGGTGCGGCACCGCGTACTTGACGGTGAGGAAGGTGCCCTTGAGGTTGATGTCGATGGTGGCGTCCCACTCCTCCGGGGTGATCTCCTCGACCGGCGCCCACACGCCGTTGATGCCGGCGTTGGCGAACACGATGTCCAGCCGCCCGCAGGCGGCGACCAGCGCGTCCACCGCCGCCGACATCTGATCGGCCTGGGAGACGTCCGCGGTCAGCGCGAGAGCCTGTCCTCCGTCCGCCTCGATCTCCGCCACGGTCTGCTCAATCTGGCTGGTCGTGCGGGAGAGCACGCCCACCCGCGCGCCCTCGCGGGCCAGCTCCAGGGCGGCGGCCTTGCCGATACCGGAGCCGGCGCCGGTCACCAGCGCGGCCTGTCCTTCGAACTTCATCTCTTCTCGCCCTCCTGCGGCATCAGCGCCGCCCGCGAGGCAGCACGATACGCATTCGGCTCCGATTCCGCTACGCTCCGGCCCCAGCATGAAACGCATCGCCATCGGGCAGGTCCGCCAGGAGACCAATTCCTTCAATCCCGTGCTCACCGAGCGCTCCCACTTCGAGGACTACGGACTGGTCACCGGCGCCGACATCGTCGAGCGCTACGGCGACGTGGGCGAGCTGTCCGGGTTCACGGAGCTGCCGACGATCCTCGGCAGCCCGGTGGAGTGGGTCGGCCTGTGCCGGGCGGTCACCTGGTCGGGCGGGCCGCTGGCCGCGGGCCTGCTGGCTGACCTGATCGAGATGACCGTGGCGCCGCTGCGCGCGGGCGCGGTCGACGGGGTGCTGCTCTCCCTGCACGGCGCGCAGTCGGCGGTCGACGACCCGGACGTGTCGGGCCGCGTCCTGGAGGCGGTCCGGGCGTCGATCGGGCCCGCCACGCCGCTGGTGGCGACCCTGGACCTGCACGCCAACCTGACGCCGCTGATGGTGCGCTCGGCGGACGTGCTGGTCGGCTACCACACCCATCCGCACGTCGACGAGGACACCACCGGCGCGCGCGCCGCCGCGGTGCTGGCCCGCCTCCTGGACACCGCCGAATGGCCGGCGGTGAGCGCGTGGAAGATGCCGATGGTCCACAACGGCGACGGCCGCTCCACCGACCGCGGCATCCAGCGCGACCTGTGGCGCCGCATCGTGGCGGCCGAGGCGGCGGACGACGTGGCCTCGATCGGGCTGTACCCCGTGCAGCCGTGGCTGGACGCCCCGCACCTGGGCTGGACCTTCTACCAGGCGTACTGGGGCGCCGAGCCGCCGATGAATCCGCAGTCGGTCGCGCGGGAGTGCTGGGCGACGCGCGCCTACTCGGAAGCGGAGCGGTTCATCACGCCCGACCGGCTCGTGGCGTCGGCGCGGGCCATCGACGGCGGCCCGGTGGCGGTATCGGAGTTCCACGACGCCACCAACAGCGGCGCGCCCGGCGACAGCACCCACCTGCTGGCGGCCCTGCTGGCCGAGCCGGTAGGCGAGGGAGGCGCCCTGGCCTTCTGCGTTGACCCGGAGTCGGTCGCCCGCTGCACCCAGGCGGGGGTCGGCGCCTCCGTGGATCTGAGCCTGGGCGGCAAGCGCGACCCGTACTCGGAGCCGCTGGCGGTGAGCGCCCGGGTGGAGGGGTTGGGCACGCTGTCCTACCGGCTGAGCGGCCACGGCGGCCACAACTTCCCGGTCGACATGGGGCGCATGGCGCGCATCCGCGCCGGGGAGCTCACCGTGGTTCTGGTGGAGAAGAGCGGGCCCGGCAGCTCGCCGCTCCTGTACGAGGCGGCGGGCGCCGATCCGCGGGACTTCAAGATCGTGCTGGCCAAGAGCCCCGAAGGCTTCCGCAACGACTACGAACCGTTCGCCGCCGGCATCCTGTTCTGCGCCGCTCCCGGCTCCGCGTCACCGTACCTGCAGGAGTTCCGGTTCACGCGGACCACCCGGCCGCTCTACCCGTGGGACGACCTGACCGACCTGGAGCAGGCCGGTTGGGCCGGTCCCATGGACGGGTAGGGCAGCGCCGTCCATGCGGGCGCTCTACGCGAGATCGCCCGGTGACTACGGCCTGACGACGCAGGCCGTGCCCGAGCCGCGAGCCGATGAGGCGCTCGTCCGGGTGTCGGCCGCCGCGATCTGCCCCAACGAGGATCGCCTGCGGCGGGGGACCCTGACGACCGTGACCTGGCCGGTGATCCCCGGCCACCAGTTCGCCGGAACGGTCGAGACGTGCGGCGCGGCCGTCGAACGGATCCGGGCCGGAGACCGGGTCGCCGTCCACCCGTACGTGGTCTGCGGGCAGTGCCCGGTCTGCCGCGGCGGCGGACCGACGCACGACTGCCCGCACATGGAGATGATCGGCATGAGCCGGTCCGGCGGGTTCGCCGAGTACTGCGCGGTGCCGGCGCGGTACCTCTACCGACTGCCGGAGGGCGTGTCCGACGACGCGGGGGCGCTGATCGAGAACGCCGCGAACGCCGCTTCCGCCGTGCGCAACGCCCGCGTGAGGTGGTCGGATCGGGTCGTGGTGTTCGGTTCCTGGTCGCTGGCCATGCTGGCCGTGCAGCTCGCCCGGATGCAGAGCCCGCGGACGCTGATCCTCGCCGGCACCGGAGGCCGCCGCCTGGCCCTGGCCGAGATCCTGGGCGCGGACGCGACGGTGAACGTGGGAGCCGATGACGCCGGCCGGCGGCTGCATGATCTGCTGGACGGCCGCGGCGCGGACGCCGCGATCCTCTGCGGACCGTCGGCGGACGACCTGGCGGTCGCGGCCGATCTCGTGGCTCCTCGCGGCCGAATCGTCGTCGACGGCCACGTGGACCCACGGGCGAGCCTGCGCCTGCCGCCGGTCGGCTGGCTCGTCGCACGGGATGTCACCGTGACCGCGAACCGCGGCTTCATGACGCCCGACTACAACGCCGCCCACCGCCTGGTGCAGGATGGCCGCCTGCTGATGGAGACACTGGTGACCTGCCGATTCCCGCTCGACGACTGGGCGGAGGCGTTCGCAGCCTTCGTCGATCCGGAACGCCAGTCGGTCCAGGTCCTGATGGAGCCCTGACCGGCATGCGCCTGCTCATCATCGGCTGCGAGTACGCCGGCAAGACCACGCTGGCGCGCCGGATCTCGCGCTGGATGATCGACTCGATGGGGCTCCCGTACGTGCGCTGGCACGATCACTTCGTCGTGCCGCGGCTCGACCGGCACCTGATCGTCCACGCCGGAACGGACGGGCCGGTGGTCGGCAAGGACGAGTCCGACCTCAACACGGCCGAGGACGAGGAGCAGATCCTGTCGCTGCGGCCGATGGTGCTGGAGCAGCTTCAGCGCCACAACGTCTGGCGGCACCTGCATCCCGACCTGTTCCGCGAAGAGGACAGCCTGTTCGTCAACCACTACTACGCCGAATCGGTCTACGCGCCGCTCTACTACGGCTACGGCGAGCCCGGCTCCTTCGCCGATCGTCCCGGCCGAGCCCGCGCGTGGGACCGGGAGTTGCTGCTGCGGGCGCCCGACGCCGTGCTCGTGCTGGTGGAGTGCGCCGCGGCGCTCATCCGGGAACGCATGAGCCAAGCCCGGCGGCCCCGCTGCATCCTGCGCGAGCAGGACGTGGAACGGGTGACCGCCGCGTTACGTCGCGAGTTCGACGCCTCCCTGATCCCGAGGAAGTTCGCGCTCGACGCGGGCGTGTCCTCCCCGGAAGAGGTGTTCGCGTCCTTCCGCCGGCAGATCGAGCCGCACCTCTCCGACGCCGACCGCCGCCGGCTCGGGTGAGGGCGCGGCCCGGTCGTCAGGCCAGTTGCAGGGCGCGCCAGCAGTCGTAGGAGGGGAGCAGGGCCTCCGGCAGGTTGGCGCGGACGTCGTCGCGCAGCCGCCAGCGCAGTCGCTCATCAACGGGCTGCGGCTCCGCGTTCGGCTCGTGCACGCTCCAGCCGGCGGATACGGTCAGCCGCTCGGTGTCCCTGCGGTTGAGTCCGCGGTGGATGGTGTCGCCGGACCAGTAGACCGCCTGCCCGGCCTTCAGCCTGATGCTGTGTTGGGCGGGGATGTCGTCGTGGCGGGTTTCCAGCAGGCAGCGCCGTTCGTGCTCGGTGCGGTAGCGCCGATGGCTGCCCGGCACGAGTTGCAGGGATTCGTCGTCGACGGTCGCCAGGTGCCAGCGCCAGGTCGTCAAGGGCTTGCCCAGCACCGCCATCTCCGCGTCGTAGTCGAGGTCGCGCTCCTGCTTGCCCCAGTCGCGGTGCCAGCCGATCGAGTAGTCGGCGTGATGGGGGTTGGTGAAGATGAGGATGGAGCCCAGGGTCAGGTCGTGGCCGATGAAGGCGTTGACGTAGTCCATGACCGGCCTGGACTTCAGGTACTCGGCGAACACCGGTTCGTCGAACTCCGGCGCGAGCAGGCCGCGGATCGCCCACGGTTCGGTGTTCTGTTCGGTCGCCCAGTGGGTGTAGACGTCGACCTGTCCGGAGCGGACCTTGTGCTTGACGCGGCGGGCAGCGGCGGCCAGCTCGTCGAACATGCCGGGCTCGACCGCGTCGTCGGCGATGAAGTAGCCCTCGGTCTCGAACTGCTCGGCCTGCTGGCTGGTGGGCACGGGCGCCTCCTTCGGCAACGCTACCACGGCGAGGCGACGGCGGCATGCAGGACCGGCGCGCTCAGCGGTACCCCTCCGCCTGGGTGTCGAACATCTCGGCGTACAGGCCGCCGGCGGCCATGAGCTCCTCGTGGTTGCCTTCACCGGCCACGCGTCCTTCGTCCAGGACGATGATGTGCTCGGCAAGGCGCACGTTGGAGAAGCGGTGCGAGATGACCACCGAGATGCGGTCGCTCATCAGCTCCGAGAACGCCTTGAAGACCTCGAACTCCGCGAACGCGTCCAGCGATGCGGTCGGTTCGTCCAGGATCAGCACGCCGGCGTCGCGCATGTAGGCGCGGCTCAGCCCCACGCGCTGCCACTCGCCGCCCGACAGGTCGCTGCCGACGCCGAACTGCCTGCCGAGATAGGTCTCGTACCCCTGCTCCAGGCCGGACAGCGTGTCGTGGATCCCGCTCTTGCGCGCCGCCGCCTCGATCGTCGGGGAGTCCGCGACCCGGCCGACGTCTCCGAAGCCGACGTTCTCCCGCGCCGTGAGCGCGTAGCGCACGAAGTCCTGGAAGATGACCCCGAACGTGCGGTGCAGGCTCTCCAGGTCGTACTCCTTCAGGTCGTGACCGTCCAGCAGGATCCGGCCCTCGGTCGGATCGTACAGGCGGGTGAGCAGCTTGACCGCGGTCGTCTTGCCGGAGCCGTTCCTGCCGACCAGGGCGACCGACTCGCCGGGCCGGAGCGTGAAGCTCAGGTCGTGCAGGACATCGGTGTCGGTTCCCGGATACCGGAACGAGACGCCGCGGAACTCAATGCCGCGCTCGACGGCGCGCGGTGCCCGGCGGTCGCCCCATCGCTTGGCGCCGCCGTCGGCGGCCGACTCGGGTGCCGTGAGGCTGCCCGGAATCGAGGCGGGGTTCAGGTCGAGGATGCCGAACAGGCTTCCCAGGTACAGCGCGTGCTGGTAGAACATGCCCCCCTCCTGGAACATCGCGATGAGCGTTCCCTTGCAGGAAGCGACGGCGGTCGTGAACAGGACCACGTCCCCGATGGTGATCTGACCGTTCAGTGCGCGGATGCCGACGTAGATCCAGATGGCCGCCGCGCCCGCGTCGGCTATCACGCCGAGCACCAGGTCGATCAGGTTGCGGCTCCGCCGCAACGCCATCTCCCGCCGCCGGAACTTCCGGTTCAGGCCCGAGAACCGTTCGATCAGGTAGTCGAGCAGCCCGAACAGGCGGATCTCCTTTGCCGGATCGCGCTCGCTCATCAGCGCGGCCACGTAGTGCCGCAGGCGGGAGTCCTCGGCCAGATCGAAATGCATCGCGAACTGGCGGCGTGCGTGGTACCCCGCGGCCACCATCTGCGGCGCGGTGACCACGACGATCAGCACGGTCGCCAGCCAGTGCAGGCCGGTGAGAACCAGCGCAAAGGAGATGAACTGCAGGGCCGTGCGGATGAACTGGAACACGACGGACACCATCAGGTACGAGCTCTGGATCGCCCCCTGGGTGGCGCGCTCGAGCATGTTGCGATACTCCGGGCTCTCGTAGAAGGCGAGGTCCAGCCGTCCCGCGGTGCGCATCAGCAGCGTGTGGATGTAGTGCTCGGTCCGGAGGCGCACGTTCGTGTCGACCAGGCCGCCGATGCCGACGATCGCCCGGTCGACGATCCAGATGGCCAGCAGCGCCGCGATCAGGATGATGACGATGCGCGTCGGCTCCTCGCCTCCGAGTCCGGAGGCCAGCCCGAGCGGCAATGCAATCCGGCCGTCGGAGGCTGCCGCGCCGATCGTGTCGACGACCAGCTTGGTCATCCACGCGACCGCGACCGGCACCAGGCCCGCGGTGGCGGTCAGGAAGAACATCAGATAGGCGGAGAACCCGGACGCCCGGAAGACGAGTCCCAGCCCTCGCGCCATCGATCGAAACACGGTCCCGGCCTGGCGCAAGCTCGAAGCCAATCCGGGCTTCCCCGGTGGCGGCGGTGTCGTCATCGTCCTCTCCAGGGCATACAGGCGTCAGGTCGCGCTCAGCGACTGGCGACGTGTCGGCCAGTTGCGGTCGCTGCGGCTCAAATCAGGTCGGCGAGATGTACACGCAGCACCTTGGCAATCGCCGACAAGGTCGACACAGATCCGTTCCGGTGCTGACGATACACCCGTATGGCGCTCTCCCCGGCAACGATTCGGTCGACGAGCGCTATCGGAAACGACTCCTCGTCCTCGGCGATGGCACGGTCATAGAGCGCTTCGTCGGAAAGATCCTCGTCCGTAATGTCACCGCTGGTCAGACGCTCGTACTCACGCCACGGGATCACGGCGAACGCGGGCCGTCCTGCTTCGTCGACGATCACTTGCGGGCTTTCCACGTCGTCCTTCTCGCTTACAAGACTCGGGATCAGGGTAGCGCGCGATCGATGGAGGCGGCGATGTCGTCGATCAGTCGCTGCAGTGCGGCGCCCGGCAGATCGGCGATGTCGTTGCGCGGCTGTTCCGCCGCGAGGCGCGACTCCGAGATGATCAGGCGGGCCTGGTTCTTTGTGAGGTCGTGTCCTTGTGTCCTGCTCCAGGAGATGAGGGATTCGCGCCATGCGCTGACCAGACGGGACCGGGGCCGGACCAGGATCCCGTGCAGCACGAGGATGACCGCGTCATCCTCGCCATCCGGGAGCCTCCGCTTCAGACAGACCGCGCCCACATTCCCCTGCTGGAGCCGGTCGGTCACCTCGAAGCGGATCTCGATGAGCCGGCGCAAGGGGCCCGGGTGCGCGAACAGGTCCGCCACGGTCCGCTGCGTCGCGCAGACCGCCAGCTCCTGGGCCTGGGAGCGCAGGCAGAGCCGGACCAGGAAATCCTCGTGGTTGGGATACAGGTTGGCGATGACCGCCTGCCGGCAGCGATCGAGGGTGCCGGTGGACAAATAGGCCGCAAGGGACATCCGCTCGGCGGCCGGAACCGACGCCAACTGTGCCGGGTTGGCGTCGGCGACGACCGTGCGCTCGGGTGCGGCGTATCGGCCCAGCCGCTCGATCACGGCAGCGGGAATCTCCGGCGCCGGCGTCTCCTTGGCGGCGTGTCCCCGGGAATAGATGCTCGCCGCCCCGGTCCATCGCTTCGCGGCGGCGCTGCTGCGCCTCGTCGGACGCAGCACGTAGAGATCGCTGCGGTTTCCGAGCGCGGGCGCGTGCCCGTATTCGTTGAATCCCGGTTCGATGGATTCGATGACCAGGCGGAGCTCTCCGATCGCGGCCTGGACCTTGAGCGCGAGCGCTGCCTGCTGCTCGCCGGCGCCGTAGGCGGCGCAGATCCGGGAGAAGGCGCGTTCGTTCAGAGCCTGGATGCCGCGCAGGAGAAAGAGCTTCATGCCGGCCGGCGTGTACGGCGGATCGGTGAAGACCAGGTCGAACCGGGCGGCGAGGCTGCGCGGAAGCTCCAGCCGCAGATCGGTGAAGAAGGTCTCGATCGGCCAGCCATGCCGCCGGCGGACGTCACCGACGAACTCCAGCACTCGCTCGTCCACGTCAGCCACGGCGATGGCGGCGTCGGGCGCGAGGCGGGCGAGCGCGAGCGCGGTCATGTCGTGGTCGCCCAGCATCAGGACCGTCGCGCCGGTCAGATCGAATCGCTGCGACAGGAACAGCGCCCGCTTCACCACGGTGACCGCGGTGGCGGCCACCTGGTCCAGATGCCGGTTCGGGCCGGGGCGTCCCGCCAAGTCGGCGACGACCTCGGGCAGCAATGGGTGGCGGCCCGCCGCTTCGTCCCAGGGGTCCCGGCGGGCAAGCGGCGGGCCGAACGTCTCCAGCGCGGGGTCACGCGACGCGTCCGTGAGGCGAACGCGTTCGCCGTCCCGGCACACGAACGGCTGCAGATGGTCGAGTATCTCCGTGACCGCCCGCTGGGAGAGGCGGCAACGGGCGATCAGCTCATCCGGCGTGACCGCGTTCCCGAGCTCGTGGACCACCGCCCGAACGCGGCTGAACTCCAGTCCCCATCGGTCGCGGAGCTGCGTGCAGGCATCCTCGAGACCGGTCATCGATTCACCGCAACGGCTACGGAGCTGTTCCCGTCAGCGCCCACCCGCCGCATTGTCGAGGCCGGCAGGACGGGTCTCCGCCCAGGGGCGGGCGGCCTCGAACGCGGCGGAGGCGGCGAGCACGCTCATCTCGTCCTGCATGGCGCCGACGATCTGCAGGCCGATCGGCATGCCTTCCGCGTCGAAGCCGCACGGCACGGTGGCGGCGGGGTTGCCGGACAGGTTGAACAGGTACGTGAACGGCGTGAAGCCGAAGCGGCCGTGCACGACCGGCTCGCCGCCGACCGTCTGCGGATACTCGCCGATCGGAAACGCCGTGGTGGCGGTGGCCGGCGTCAGCAGCAGGTCGTGCCCGGTGAAGAACCGCGCGGCGTACGCCTTGTAGCGGCCGACCTTGTTCATGCAGGTCAGGTAGTCGAGCGCCTGCGCGCGCCGGCCCTGCTCCAGGTCCTCCGTGAAGTAGTCGGTGAGCTGCGCGGCCCGCTCCGGGTCGTGGAGCTGGACGCTCCAGCGTCCGTACGCCCGGATGCAGAACATGTCCATGAAGGTGCGGAAGATCGCCTCGTGCCCGTCCGGGGCGTACTCGACCTCCTCGACGCGGGCGCCGAGCTCCTCGAAGACGCGCGCGGCGGCGGCCACCGCCTCCCGGACCTCGCGATCGCAGCCGGCGCCGCCCAGGCCGCTGGTGTCGAGCCCGATGCGCAGCCCGGATACCCCGCGCGGCAACGCCTCCGTGAAGTCGGGAGGCTCGTCCGGAAGCGTCCCGAACTCCGCGTCGTCGGCCGGCCCGGCCAGCGCGTTCAGGAAGATCGCCGCGTCGCGGACGTCCCAGGTCATCGGCCCGACGGACGAGTTGTTGAAGACGCTGCAGGAGTGCTCGTCCACGTGCTTGCGCGGCACGCGCCCCTGCGTGGCCTTGATGCCGTATATGCCGGACAGCGATCCGGGGATGCGGATCGAGCCGCCGCCGTCCGAGCCCTGGGCGATCGCGGTCATGCCCGCGGCCACCGCGACCGCCGCGCCGCCGCTGGACCCCCCGGGCGTGCGCGCCGGATCCCACGGGTTGCGCGCCGGGCCGGTCACCCGGTTCTCGGTGGTGCCGTTGTGGCCGTGCTCGGGGGTGTTGGTCTTGCCGACGATGATGCCGCCGGCCGCGCGCACCCGGTCCGTGCACATCGCATTCGACGTTGCGATCGCGTCGTCGACGAGCGACCCCTGCGAGAGCCGGAACCCCTCGACCGCTTCGAGGTCCTTGATCGGAACCGGGATGCCATGCAGCGGACCGAGCTCGCGGCCGTCCATGACCGCCTGCTCGGCGGCGCGCGCCTCGGTCCTGGCGTGGTCGGCCATGACCGTGACGAAGCCGCCGAGCGACCCGTCGAGCCGTTCGATGCGGTCCAGGGTGAACTGCATCAGCTCGACCGGCGACAATCGGCGCGTGCCGATCAGGTCGCGCAGGACGTGCGCGGGGGTGTAGGCGAGATCAGGGCTGGACGCTGGCATGGGACATGGACCTCCGAATCACGGGTTGATGGGCCGGCTTTGTCGACGGGGTTTCCCGTACGCCGCCGTTATGCGTTATCATGCACCATGGCAGGGCTTACCCGCGGAGCGTCTCCCGCCCTGCCATAGCACGCTCCAAAAAAAGGGTTGTAGTACAGTCGGTCGAAATCGAATCATGAACTTCTCCAGCGTCCCGCCCCGTCAGGGTTTGTACGACCCCGCGCACGAGCACGATGCGTGCGGGGTCGGCTTTGTCGTCGACGTGCACGGCCGCCGATCGCGCCGCCTGCTCGACAACGCCCTGGAGGTGCTGACCAGCCTCAACCACCGCGGCGCCCTGGGCTGCGACCCGAACACCGGCGACGGCGCCGGCGTGCTGATCCAGATCCCGCACGCGGCGCTGCAGATCCTGGCGCGCGAGTCGGGGATCGAGCTTCCCGGCGCCGGCGAATACGGCGTCGGCATGTGCTTCCTGCCCACGGACGCCGACGTGCGGCTGCGGATCCACCGCATCGTCGCGGAGGTGGTGGCCGAGCAGGGACAGGCGCTGCTCGGCTGGCGCGACGTGGCGACCGACGGGTCGGGCCTGGGCCGGGCGGCGCGGGAGCAGCAGCCGCACGTCAGCCAGGTGTTCATCGCCCGCGGCCGGGGCATGGACGATGGCGACGCCTTCGAGCGGTGCCTGTACGTGATCCGCAAGCTGGTCGAGAACCGGGTGCGGGAGCAGGTTCCGCAGGCCGCCGGCCGCTTCTACGTCGCCAGCCTGTCCCACCGCACCATGGTCTTCAAGGGCATGCTGACCGCGCTGCAGCTCCGCCCGTTCTACCCGGAGCTCGACCATCCGGCGATCGAGACGGCGATCGCGCTGGTGCACTCCCGCTTTTCCACCAACACCTTCCCGAGCTGGGACCGTGCGCATCCGTACCGCTACCTCATGCACAACGGTGAGATCAACACCCTGCAGGGCAACGAGAACTGGATGCGCGCCCGCGAACCGCTGCTGCGCTCGGAGCTGTTCGGCGACGACCTCGCCGCCACCCTGCCGGTGATCGAGCCGTCGGGCAGCGACACCGCCAAGCTCGACAGCACCTTCGAGCTGATGGTGCTGAGCGGGCGCTCCCTGGCGCACGCGTTCATGATGCTGATCCCGGAGCCGTGGGCGAACCACGAGGGCATGAGCGCCGAGAAGCGGGCCTTCTACGAGTACCACTCCTGCATGATGGAGACCTGGGACGGACCGGCGTCGATCGCCTTCACCAACGGCCGGCAGGTGGGCGCGGTGCTGGACCGCAACGGGCTGCGCCCGTCCCGCTACTGCGTGACGAAGAGCGGCCTGGTGGTGCTGGCCTCCGAGGTCGGCGTGCTCGGCCTGCCGCCCGACGAGATCCTGCTCAAGGACCGCCTGCGGCCGGGCCGCATGCTGCTGGTCGACACCGAGCAGGGCCGCATCATCGACGACGCCGAGCTCAAGGCCGAGATCGCCGGCGCCGAGGACTATGCGCTGTGGCTGCGCGAGCACCTGGTGGACCTCAACGACCTGCCCGCCGGACAGGAGCCGCCGCGCGTGTCCGGCTCCGAGCTTCTCAACAAGCAGCGCGCCTTCGGATACACGTTCGAGGAGCTGCGCATGATCCTGGCGCCGATGGCGCGCACGGCCAACGAGCCGATCGGCTCGATGGGCAACGACGCGCCGCCGGCGGCTCTCTCCGACGCACCCAAGCTGCTCTACAACTACTTCAAGCAGCTCTTCGCCCAAGTTACCAATCCGCCCATCGACGCCATCCGCGAGGAGCTGATCACCGACACGGTCACCACGACGGGACCGGAGGGGAACCTCCTGGAGGCGCGGCCGGAGAGCTGCCGGCAGATTCGCCTGCACAGCCCCGTCCTGGCCATGGAGGACCTGGAGCGTCTGCGGGCGCTGGACGGCGCCAACGGACACCGCTCCGTCACGGTACCGATGCTGTTCTCGCCCACCGGAGGCGGCGACGCGCTCGAGGAAGCGCTCGAAGGCATGTTCCGGCAGGCCGACGCCGCCGTCGCTGCGGGGGCTACGCTGCTGATCCTGTCCGACCGCGACGTGGACGCCCGCCGTGCGCCGATCCCGGCCCTGCTCGCCACCTCGGCCGTCCACCACCACCTGATCCGAGCCGGAACCCGCACCCTGGTGGGGCTGGTGATCGAGTCCGGCGAACCGCGCGAGGTCCATCACATGGCCGTGCTGATCGGCTACGGCGCCAGCGCGGTCTGTCCCTACCTTGCCTACGACAGCATCGACGCCGGCATCGACGAGGGCCTGTTCATCGATCCCGAGGAGGACGGCGCCAACGGGCACGCGGCAGCGAACGGATCCGGCCACGGGGACGCGCCGACCGGCAACGGCAGCGGAGCGGGGGGCCACGACGAGGAGTTCCACCGGCACGCGCGCTACAACTACCGCAAGGCGCTCCTGAAGGGCATCGTCAAGGTCATCTCCAAGATGGGGATCTCGACCATCCAGGGCTATCACGGAGCGCAGGTGTTCGAGTCGGTGGGCATCTGCCGCGACGTGGTGGACCGCTATTTCACCGGCACGGCGGCGCGCCTGTCGGGCGTAAGCCTGGAGGAGATCGCGGCCGAGTCGGCCGCCCGCCATCTGCGCGGCTACGCCGAGCGGAACGGCGGCAACGGCGCCCTGGAGGTTGGCGGCGACATCCAGTGGCGGGACGACGGCGAGTATCACCTCAACAATCCACAGACCATCCACAAGCTGCAACGCTCCTGCCAGACCGCGGACTACGGCGTATTCAAGGAATACAGCGCGCAGGTGGACGCCCAGCAGGAGAAGCTCGCGACCCTGCGCGGCCTGCTGTCGTTCAAGCCGCCGGGAACGGCGGTCCCGCTGGACGAGGTGGAGCCTGCCGCGGAGATCGTCAAGCGCTTCAAGACCGGCGCGATGTCCTACGGCTCGATCAGCAAGGAGGCGCACGAGACCCTGGCGATCGCCATGAACCGGATCGGCGGCAAGAGCAACACCGGCGAGGGGGGCGAGGACCCGGCGCGCTACGTGCCCGACGCCAACGGCGACTCCCGCAGCAGCGCCATCAAGCAGGTGGCCTCGGCCCGCTTCGGGGTGACCAGCGAGTACCTGGTCAACTCCCAGGAGCTGCAGATCAAGATGGCGCAGGGCGCCAAGCCGGGCGAGGGCGGGCAGCTCCCGGGATACAAGGTGTACCCGTGGATCGCGGAGGTCCGCCACTCGACCCCCGGCGTGGGGCTCATTTCACCGCCGCCGCATCACGACATCTACTCGATCGAGGACCTGGCCGAGCTCATCCACGACCTCAAGAACGCGAACAGCGACGCGCGCATCAACGTGAAGCTGGTCTCCGAGGTCGGCGTCGGCACGGTCGCGGCCGGCGTGGCCAAGGCGCACGCCGACGTCGTGCTGATCTCCGGCGGGGAGGGCGGCACCGGCGCCTCGCCCGTGACCAGCATCAAGCACGCGGGGCTGCCGTGGGAGCTCGGCATCGCCGAGACGCATCAGACCCTGCTGCTGAACGACCTGCGCAGCCGCATCGTCGTGGAGGCCGACGGCCAGCTCAAGACCGGGCGCGACGTCGTGATCGCGGCGCTGCTGGGGGCCGAGGAGTTCGGCTTCGCCACCGCGCCGATCATCGTCATGGGCTGCATCATGATGCGCGTCTGCCACCTGAACACCTGCCCGGTCGGGGTCGCCACCCAGGACCCGGACCTGCGCGAAAAGTTCACGGGAGACCCCGCGCACGTGGTCAACTTCATGCACTTCGTCGCCGAGGAGGCGCGCGAGCTGATGGCGTCGCTCGGCTTCCGCACCTTCAACGAGATGGTCGGCCGCGTGGACCGCCTGGAGCCGCGCCGCGCCATCGGCCATTGGAAGGCCCAGGGCATCGACCTCACGCCGCTGCTGCACCGGCCGGAGGTGGACGTTTCGGTCGGCACCTACTGCCGGATCGAGCAGGACCACGGCCTGGAGAAGGCGCTGGACAACACGACGCTGCGCGACCTGGTGCTGCCCGGACTGGACCGGGGCGAGCAGGTGACCGAGTCGCTGCCGATCACGAACTCCGACCGCGTGGTCGGGACCATCATCGGCAGCGAGATCACCCGCCGACACGGCGCTGAGGGGTTGCCCGAGGACACGGTCACGCTGGCGTTCAACGGCTCGGCCGGCCAGAGCTTCGGCGCCTTCATCCCGCGCGGAATGACGCTCGTCCTTGCCGGAGACTCCAACGACTACATTGGCAAGGGGCTGTCCGGGGGCAAGATCATCGTCAAGCCGCCGCCCGGCAGCACGTTCGCACCGGAAGAGAACATCATCGTCGGCAACGTCGCCTTCTACGGCGCCACCAGCGGCGAAGCGTACGTGTCGGGTGTCGCCGGCGAACGCTTCTGCGTCCGCAACAGCGGAGCGTCCGCCGTGGCGGAAGGCGTCGGCGACCACGGCTGCGAGTACATGACCGGCGGCCGGGTCGCCGTGCTCGGCGCTACGGGGCGCAACTTCGCGGCCGGCATGAGCGGCGGCATTGCCTACGTACTGGACATCGACGGCGAATTTCGCCTGAACTGCAACACGGACATGGCCGACGTGCTGCCGCTGGAGGCGGATGCGGACATCGAGGAGTTGCGCGGGATGGTGGAACGCCACCTGCGCTACACCGGCAGTCCGCGCGCCGCGCAGATCCTGGACGGCTGGGCGGAGATGATCCCCCGCTTCGTCAAGATCTATCCCCGCGACTACCGGCGCATGCACGAGGCGATGGCGCGCGTGCAGCGGGAAGGCCTGACCGGCGAAGCTGCCGTGATGGCCGCCTTCGAAGAGAACGCCCACGACGTGGCGGCCCGCATCTCGGGGAACTGACCGCGCCTGCCGCGGTCGCACGAAACCATGGGAAAACCGACAGGGTTCAAGGAAGTAGAGCGTCACCTGCCGCCGGACCGCGCCCCCGCGGAGCGCATCGGCGACTGGCGGGACTTCCACGGCCACGCCCCCGAGGAGGAGCTCCGCTCGCAGGCGTCGCGCTGCATGGACTGCGGGACGCCGTTCTGCCACACCGGCGCCGGCCGCGCCGACACCCGGCAGACCGTGGGCTGCCCGCTGACCAACCTGATCCCGGAGTGGAACGACCTGGTCTACCGCGGGCTGTGGCACGACGCCCTGCACCGCCTGCACAAGACCAACAACTTCCCGGAGTTCACCGGCAAGGTGTGCCCGGCCCCGTGCGAGTCGGCCTGCGTGCTGGCGATCATCGAGCCGGCGGTCACCATCAAGAACACCGAGTGGTCGATCATCGAGCGCGGCTTCGAGGAGGGGTGGGTGCGTCCCCAGCCGCCGGCGGTCCGCACCGGCAAACGGGTGGCGGTGGTCGGCTCCGGCCCCGCGGGGCTCGCCTGCGCGGACCAGCTCAACAAGGCCGGCCACCGGGTGACCGTCTACGAGCGCGCCGACCGCATCGGCGGCCTGCTCATGTACGGCATCCCCAACATGAAGCTGGAGAAGCACCTGGTCGACCGGCGCGTGCAGCTCATGGCGGAAGAGGGAGTGGAGTTCCGCACCGGCGTCGAGGTCGGCCGCAACCTGTCCGGGGCCGAGTTGCGCACGCAGAGCGACGCGGTGGTGCTCTGCTGCGGCGCCACCAATCCGCGCGACCTGCCGATCCCGGGCCGCGAGCTCGACGGCGTCCACCAGGCGATGGAGTACCTGACGGTCAACACGAAGTGGCTGCTGGACGGCGAGCAGGGACGGCCGCGCATCGACGCCTCCGGAAAGGACGTGCTCGTGATCGGCGGCGGCGACACCGGCACCGACTGCGTGGGCACGGCGATGCGCCAGGGGTGCACGTCCATGACCCAGATCGAGATCGTGCCGGAATTCCCGCCGGAGCTTCCGTGGCCGGAGTTCGGCCGCACCTCCACCCCCGACTACGGGCAGGAGGAGGCGGCCGCCGCCTTCGGCACCGAGCCGCGCCGCTACAGCGTCACGGCGCAGCGCTTCACGGGCGACGCCGGCGGCCGCGTGCAGGAGGTCCACCTGGTGGACGTGGAGTGGAGCCAGGGCCGCCCGACGCCGGTCCCCGGCAGCGAGCGGGCGATCCCGGGCGGACTGGTGCTGCTGTCCATGGGCTTCCTGGGGCCGGAGAGCCCCCTGCTCGACGAGCTGCGCATCGACCGCGACGAGCGCTCCAACGCCGCCGCCGAGTACGGCCGCTTCACCACCAACGTGGAGGGCGTGTTCGCCGCCGGCGACGTGCGCCGCGGCGCCAGCCTGGTCGTCTGGGCGATCATGGAAGGCCGCGGCGCCGCCCGCGAGTGCGACCGCTACCTGATGGGCTCCACCCTGCTGCCGTAACCTGACTTACGGCTCGACTCCGAATCCGAGCCGCTTCAACAGGGGTTCGAGCGGTTCCGTGCGCGCTTTGGTCACATTGAGATGACCAGGAGTTCGCGCGGCTCGACGGCGTTGATGACGATTTCGGAGTGGGTGGCGGCGATGATCTGCGAGCCATGGCGCGCAGCGGCGCTCCGTAGCTCATGGTAGATGGCATCCTGCAGGATCATGTGCAGGTGGGCGTCCGGTTCGTCGAGCAACACCACGGCGCCGGGCCGGGTGTTGAGCAGCGTCAGCAGCATCAGGACCTGTTGGAAACCGCTGCCCGCGCTTGCCACGTCGAGCGGCGTTTCCTTCTCGGGCATCGCGTACTCGGCGAGAATGTGCGCGCCTGCGGTATCCGGGGGAAGCAGCCGATAGCCGAACAGGTTGACGATCGCCGTCCGCAGCGTCTCCCACGTCGCTTCGTCGCGGTTCGCATCCGCAAGCAGGTTCCGCAGCACTTCTCCCGGACGGCCGAGTCCGAGAAGCTGTTCGACCTTCGGCGCCTGCAGCACCGGTTCATCCGTGCCGACTCCGGTCATCGGTGGTACGAACACCACGGGCAGGTCGATATCCCGTAACGTGGACGGCGACGTGTCCCTTCCAGGTCGGACGTAAATCTGCTCGGTGCTGTCGGCGATGAGCTCCATCGTCACCGCCCACCCCGCGTCGTGGCGCAGCTCGATCTCGATCTGCCCGCGGTAGCGGCGGTCCGTCCACAGCAGGTCGAAATTGCGCAGCGGCACCGCGGCAAACGCCTGCCGCGTGATCGGCGCGCGCCGGTATCCGTTGCGACGCCGGAAGTCGTCGAGCTCACGCCAGCGACGCAGGGCCAGCGCCCAAGACGCGATCGCCTGCAACAGCGTGGTCTTGCCCGTGTCGTTCGGCCCGGCGAGCACGACGTGTCCCGGCAGGGCGAACTCCACCTCCCGGAATCGCTTGAAGCCGCGAATGCGGACAGACCTGATCATGCCACCGCTTCCGTGAGTGGCTCGACCACGAGCAATTCGTTGCCTCTCCCGCTTTCGGGCGCTACGGTACCATGGCCCGCGCCAGGGTAATGGCACCACGCCGCTGATCAAGATTTGCACCCTCGGCCACTCGTTCGTCCCGGCGCCCATCCATGCCGGCGGCCTGCGCTATCACGGCATGGCGCCGCTGGTCTGCCACCTATTCGACCTGGGCGTCATCGAGGCGCTGGCCGTCCCGCAGGTTCCGGTGTTCGAGGCGGCGCAGCTTTTCGCGCGGACCGAGGGGATCGTGCCGGCGCCGGAGCCCGCGCACGCCGTGCGCGTCGCCATCGACGAGGCGCTGCGCTGCAAGAAGGCCGGCGAGTCCAAGGTGATCGCCTTCAACCTGTGCGGCCATGGCCACTTCGACATGCAGGCGTACTGCTCGTTTCTGGACGGCCAACTCGTCAACTACGAGTACCCGCAGGAGCGCATCACCGCGGCGCTGGCGGAGTTGCCCCCGGTCGGCTGAGCGGCGCCGTCGCTATTGGTAGCCGCGGCGGACCGGGATTCGGTCATGGACCTACTCACCCGCGATCGAACGGTGGGCAAGGAGGAGCCACGCCCGGATGTCCTCAGGTTGCAGGAACGGGTACTCCGCGAGGATCGTCTGTTCGGTGTCTCCGGCGGCGAGCATTCCGAGAACATGCTCCACGGCGATCCGCATGTCGCGAATGATCGGCTTTCCGCCAAAGATATCCGTCCGCACGGTGATGCGTTTGAGGAGCTCTGATTCCGTCACGAACGGACGTTCCGTTCCGACAGAGCTTGTTCGAGCGTGGTGGCAAGATCAGCTTCGCCGACGGCCCGAAGCTGCCGTGGAAGCTCGGGACGGGACTGCGGGTGCACTCCCGCTTGCGCCAGACGCGCCCACGAACGGTGCGTCAGATACGAGATGGTAAGCTCGCGGGCTGCATCCTCGTCGCCTATGTCATGTAAGTCCTGGATTCGTTCTTGTGCCTTCCGGGCGCGCTCCATGGATATCGATGGGTCAGGAAGAGGCAATTCATCCATCCAGCGATCAACGATGCGTCGCCAGTTTCCATCTCGGTCCAAAAGGGGATGCCCATAAAGTACGGCCCAGATCGCCAAGTCGCGTCCAGCTTGAATATCATGTTCGACGCTATCGACGTTCGTGGTACGCACATCGATCTCGATGGGCGCTCGTGATTTCATAAGGGTCCTGTCCCGGCACAGGACGAACAGGTCAAGATCGTCTGATGGCACCCTCGATCGTACGGCAGAGCCAATGGCTACCACAGCGACTACGTTCCGATCGTGATGCGCTTCTGTAAGGAACGAGGAAACCCACTCCTTGGCTCGGGCCGTCGGCCATCTATGAATGAGCCGTTCAGGCGATTGAGAGATCATCACGCTCACGGTTCTTCCACGACGGCGGCGACTGCATCGATGTATTCCTCGATCGTGGTCGCTACCTCCTCCGCGTCCAGATCCGGAGCTATGACGTCTCCATACGCTTCGCGTTTTCGCACTTCATTGAGATCGCGAATGAGTTCGGAGACATCATCAAGTCCATGTTCGGAAGACAATTGCTTCGCCGCGTCGACACGATGCCAGTGTGCTGGTTGCCTCTCCTTCTTGTGGAACAGGAGGGCAGCGTCAACAGCAGCCTCAAGGGCATACAGACCGTAGAAGGAAAGATCTGCCCAGTCGGTCGGATCATCCCATGCAACTTGCACACGTTCCAGGTGCCGGCGTGCAAGTTTCATCTTGTCCGCGGGCGACGCCATCGCTCGAAACTCCTCCAGTTCGCTACGGTCCAACTTGGGGACATCCGTTTCGTCATTTCAGCGTAGTTGTCGCGGGTAGAAGCGTCAAACGGCTCGGGTCGCTCGTTCGGCCAGCTCATAAACTGCGAGTCTCAGAGGCCGGCCTGACGGGCGGCAGTTTCGGTGTGGCGGCGGAACTCGTCGAAGGAGCAGCTTCCGTATGACTGCGGGCAGACGAAGGTCTGTTCCGTGCGCAGGAGTTGTGCGCGCGACTCGTTGAGGCGCAGGTCGCGGGCGATGAACTGCCCCCAGGTGCCCAGCCCGGCCTTGTGCTCGCCGCTGTACCGGACCAGCGATGCGGCGTAGGCGGGCGGGTACACCTGCAGGAAGTGCGGGGTGGCGTTCAGCCACGACCCGGTGCCGATGCGGGTGACGTGCGGGGCCCTGGCCTCGACGTCGGAGGAAAGCTCCAGCATCCACGCCGCCAGCCGCCGGCGGTCGCCGAACGGCGAGTCGGGGGGCACGTGGTTCTGGATGTGGATCTCGGCCACGTCATCCCGGGGCTCGCGCCAGTGCGGGGGAAAAGCCGGCTTGCCGACCGTGTAGCGGAAGCAGCCGAACCAGCGCAGCTTCCGGTGCGCGGCGAGCATCGCGCGGTGTCCGCCGCCGCCCAGGTCGCGATCCTCCGCCGCTTCCTCGGCCAGATACCACGGTTCGAGCGCCTCCATCGCCTCCTTCACGAAGGACGCGGCGTCCTCGCGCGTCGCGTAGCGGGCGCCGATCCCGGTGATCAGCGCCGAGAACTCGCTCCAGAGCGGATTCGTGACGGCCTGCGGATTCTGCGGCGCCGCACGCGCCCGCCACGGCAGGAAGCGCCAGATCATCGTCCAGTCGAACAGCCCCGACTCCAGGCTCCTGATGCCCATCTGCCCCATCTGGAACACGTGCCAGAGGCAGAGCGCGGTGATGTCGCGCTTCAGCCGGCGCAGCCGCTGCCGGGTCGCCTCGTCGTGATGATAGGACCAGCTATAGATCACCGGCGACACGGTACACTATTCGGACTTTCGCGAATGCAGGTTGCAATGTGGCGGCGCTGTCGCCACATTGAGTCTCAAAATGGCGTTCGTAGGTAGATTTTTCGACCCTCCCGCACAGAGCTACTACCTGTTCGGCCCGCGCGGGACCGGCAAGTCGGCCTGGACGCAACGCCACTACCAGGACAGCGTGCGCATCGACCTGCTCCATCCGGCCACCTTGCAGCGCTACCGCGCGCGCCCCGAGCGCCTCTTTGACCTGGTGCGTGCTCAGCCCGACGGGAAGGTGATCGTCATCGACGAGGTCCAACGGGTCCCGGATCTGCTCAGTGCCGTCCACGCCCTCATCGAAGAGCACCGAGGATGGCGGTTCGTGCTGACGGGATCCAGCGCGCGCAAGCTCAAGCGCAGCGGCGTCGATCTCATGGCCGGCCGGGCCGTGGTGCGCACCATGCATCCCTTCATGGCCGCGGAGCTGGAAGCCTCGTTCGATCTGCCGGCGGCGCTGAAGCGCGGCATGCTCCCGTTGGTGCTCGGTGCCGACGATCCCGTCGACACGTTGCAGAGCTACGTCGCCGTCTACGTGCGGGAAGAGGTGCAGATGGAGGGGCTGGTACGCGATCTGGACGGGTTCTCCCGGTTCCTGGAGGCCGTCTCGTTCTCGCACGCGCAACTCCTGAACGTCAGCAACGTCGCCCGCGACAGCGAGGTGAGCCGCAAGACCGCGGAGGGCCACCTGAGCGTTCTGGAGGACCTGCTGCTGAGCTTTCGCGTGCCGGTGTTCCGCAAGCGTGCCGCGCGCGCCACCGTCGCCCACGACAAGCTCTACCTGTTCGATTGCGGAGTGTTCCGCTCGCTGCGTCCGTCCGGACCGCTCGATCGGCCCGAGGAGATCGCGGGTGCCGCGCTGGAAGGGCTGGTGGCGCAGCACCTGCGGGCGTGGCTCGCCTACCGCGGTGGTGGCGACCGCCTGTTCTACTGGCGCACGCGGGCCGGATCCGAGGTGGACTTCGTCCTCTATGGACCGGCGCAGTTCGCGGCCGTCGAGGTCAAGCACAGCGCCACGGTGCGGAGCTCCGACCTGCGCTCGCTGCGCTCGTTCCATGCCGACTACCCGGAGGCGGACCGCCTGCTGCTCCACCTGGGTGAGGAGGAGCTGTCCATCGACGGCGTCCTGTGCCTGCCGTGCGACCGCTTCCTTCGCCGGCTGCATCCCCGAGACGCGCTGTCATCGCGCGACTACACTCGCCCCCGATGAGGTTCTCAGCGCGGCAGATCGAGCGCTTCCGCCACGACGGCTACCTGGCCGTGCCCGGCTTCTACGGCGCGGACGAAGTCGCCGCGCTGCAGGCCGAGGTGGAGCGCTTCAAGCGCGAGGGGCTGGTGCGCAACGTGGCCACCGAGGGGGACGGCACGACCCACTCGACCACCAAGGCCAACCTGCAGCTCATCCCGCTGTTCGACAAGAGCGACCTGGTCCGGGCGCTGCCGTTCGACGCGAAGGTGGTGGAGGCGGTGGGCCAGTTGATCGGCGACCCGTTCCTGCTGCACCTGGACCAGATGTTCCTCAAACCGGCCCGCCATGGCGTCGGCACGGCCTGGCACCAGGACAACGCCTACTTCAGGATCGCCGACCCCCTGCGCGGCACGGCGATGTGGATCGCCATCCACGACGCCAACCTCGCCAACGGCACCCTGCACCTGATCCCCGGCAGCCACCGCGAGCGCTACGAGCACCGCCGCGACCTCGACTCCGACCACCACATCCGCGCCTGGCCTCCCGAGGAGCGGGCCGTGCCGATCGAGCTTGCGGCCGGCGGCGTCGCCTTCTTCTGCTACGGCACCGCCCACTGCACGCGCGCCAATACCACCGATCGCGAGCGGGCCGGCATGGCGTTCCACTTCCTGCACGCCGACTACGCGTCCCCCGACCTGATAGAGGGCGACCGCCGCACCCGCCCCTACGTGACCGGTCCCCGCGCCACCGGCGGCCGCGCGGAGTACGGGGTCGAGGTCGCCGGCACCTGGGAACGGGAAGTGAAACGCGTGAACGGCGCACTGGACCCTGGTTTTGGGGCGACCAGGCCTGCGTAGCGGGGGGCGGCTGCGCTCGTGTATCCTCGTCTCGATGTCTGAGCGGTCTCAATCCGAGATCGCCGACGCGCTCGCTTTGCCGCCCCTTGAACGGGGCCGAAACCATCTCTTTCGAGGCACGCCATGGCCACACTGAGTGAAGAGCAGGTTGCGTTCTTTCGCCAGTTCGGCTTTCTGATCTTCCGCCAGTTGCTGGGCGCCGACGAGGTCGAGACCATCGCGCACGAAGCGGAAGTCGCCATCGATGAGATCTACCAGGGGCGGGAAGGCGGCCACCGGGGCAGGTGGGCACCGCTCCAGCGCCCGTCGACCCCGTTCAGTGCCTCCCTGCTCGAGGACCCGCGCTTCCACGGCATGGCGACCGAGCTGTTCGATGAGAGCCTCATCGGCCTCATGTCCGACATGCTGGTATGGCTTGGCGACACCGGCTGGCACCGCGATCAGGACGTGCCGGGCAACACCGGCCTGAAGTTCCTCTACTACTTCGACTCGCTTACGACGGAGACCGGCTGCCTGCGCGTCGTGCCGGGCTCCCACCTGGAGCCGGATCGAAGCGAGGTCGGCGACGTCGAGCCGGTACGCCTTGCCTCGGGCCAGGAGCACTACATGCAGGTCGTGAGCGAGCTCGCGGGCCCGCGCCACGCCGAAGTGCCACCGGACCAGGCGCTGCTGCCGCCGGTGGCCGTGGAGACCATCCCCGGTGACGTGATCGTCTTTGCGCTGCCGCTGCTCCACGCCAGCTTCGGCGGCGCTCCCAACCGGCGCATCGGCTCCAGCATCTACTGGGCTCCATCGGCGACGCCGGAGCTGAAAGAGGCCCGGCGCCGCGAAGCGGGCATCGTTCAGAGCAACCATCGCCGGATGTTCAACTACCCGCCCGAGGCGCCGTTCGCTCACCCCGACTGGATCGCCGGGGCCGAGGGCAACCCCGTGCGAGAGCGCTGGGTGGCGTGCCTGCGCGACCTGGAGTGGATCCCGCGGCGGGTGTGACGTGGCCGGCAAATCCGGCAACATCACTGTCATGCCCGCTATAGCACCGTACGGCACGTGGAAGTCGCCGATCACCGCCGACCTGATCGTCCAGGACGCGGTGCAGCTCGGGACGATCCAGCTCGACGGCGAGGACGTGTACTGGACGGAGATGCGGCCCGCCGAGGGCGGACGCACCGTGGTCGTGCGGCTCACGCCGGACGGCACGACGCGCGACGTGACGCCGGCGCCATTCAACGTGCGCACGCGCGTGCACGAGTACGGCGGGCTGTGCTTCTGGGTCGCGGACGGCGTGGTGTGGTTCGCCAACTTCGCCGACCAGCGGCTCTACCGGCAGGAGCCGGGCGCGGCGCCGGTGGCCATCACTCCGGAGGACGTGGACCTGCGCTATGGCGACGGCATGGTGGACCGCGCGCGCGGCCACCTGGTGTGCGTCCGCGAGGACCACCGCGATGCGGGGCGCGAAGCGGTCAACACCGTCATCGCGCTGGACTTGGCCGCCGGCGGCGCCGGCGAGGTTCTGGTGTCCGGCAGCGATTTCTACGGCTACCCGACGGTGAGCCCGGACGGCACCCGGCTGGCGTGGCTGGCGTGGAACCATCCGCACATGCCGTGGGACGAGAGCGAGCTGTGGGTGGCCGATCTGCGTGCCGGCGGCTCGGCAGGCGCGCCGCGGAAGATCGCCGGCGGACGGGGCGAGTCCGTGTTCCAGCCGGAGTGGTCCCCCGACGGCGTGCTCCACTTCGTCTCGGACCGGAGCGGCTGGTGGAACCTGTACCGCTGGCGGGACGGGCAGTGCGAGGCAATGGCGCCGATGGAGGCCGAGTTCGGGGCGCCGGCCTGGCAGCTCGGCACCCGCACCTACGCCTTCGAGTCGGCCGGCCGCATCGTTTGCCGGTACGTGCGCGAGGGCCGCTGGCACGTGGCGGCGCTGGACACACGGGGCAAGCGACTGACCCCGGTCGAGACCCCCTTCACCGAGCCGTCGCGCGGCGACATCAAGGGCGCCCGCGGCCGGGTGGTGATGGTGGCTGCCTCGGCGAGCCTCCCCAGTTGCCTGGTGTCGCTGGATCTCGCCAGCGGCCGGACCACCCGGTTACAGGAGTCGCAGAAGGTCACGGTGGACCAGGGGTACCTCTCCGCTCCGCGACCCATCGCGTTCGAGACCACGGACGGCAACACAGCCCACGCCCTGTACTACCCGCCGCGCAACCGCGACTTGGCAGGCCCGGCGGAGGAGCGCCCGCCGCTGCTGGTGATGAGCCATGGCGGGCCGACCAGTGCGGCCTCCACGGCGTTGAGCCTCGGCACCCAGTACTGGACCAGCCGCGGAATCGCCGTGGTGGACGTGAACTACGGCGGCAGCACCGGCTACGGTACCGCCTACCGGCGCCGGCTCAACGGGAAGTGGGGGATCGTGGACGTGGACGACTGCGTCAACGCCGCCCTGCACCTGGTACGCGCCGGCGAGGTGGACGGCGAGCGGCTCCTGATCACCGGCGGCAGCGCCGGAGGCTTCACCACGCTGGCCGCGCTGACCTTCCGCGACGTGTTCCGCGCCGGGGCCAGCTACTACGGGGTGAGCGACCTCGAAGCGCTTGCCAGGGACACCCACAAGTTCGAGTCGCGCTACCTGGACTCCCTGATCGGTCCGTATCCGGAGTGCCGTGACCGCTACCGGGAGCGATCACCGATCCACCACACCGACCGTCTCTCCTGCCCGATCATCCTGCTGCAGGGCCTGGAGGACCGGGTCGTGCCCCCGAGTCAGGCCGAGGAGATGCTCGACGCCATGCGCCGAAGAGGGCTGCCGGTCGCCTACCTGCCGTTTGCCGGCGAACAGCACGGCTTCCGCAAGGCCGAGAACGCGAAGCGCGCCCTGGAAGCCGAGCTCTTCTTCTACTCCCGCATCCTCGGCTTCACCCCGGCCGACCCGATCGAACCGGTAGCGATCGAGAACCTCTAACCTAACGCGCCACCGGAGGCAAGCATACGCGGTTCAGGCTTCCGTAGGACTCACTCCTTTGGGACGAGTTTCTCAAGCTTTTCGATGAGTGGCGGCAGGTCCTTTTGCACCGTTTGCCAGACGATGTCCAGGTTGATGCTGAAGTAGGCGTGAACGAGTCGATTCCGCATCGCGATGATCTTCTGCCATGGAATGCCGGGAGTACGAACTCGAGTGTCGTCGCCGATCTGAGCGGCAGCCTCGCCCAGGATTTCGATGTCCTTGACCAGCGCCAAGACCAACTGACGATCGGATTCGAGATCGCTGCGGACTCGGCCACATGCGAACGAAGCTGCCTCCCGAGCGGCTTCAAGCATGTGACGCAAGCGAATCCCGTCATCCTTTGACATAGAGCACTTCCGCCTCGGCGAGGACCTCCTGCCTGAAGTACGGGCTCAAATCCTCGCGCGTCCGCAGATCCACCCTTCGTCCTCTGAGCAATTTGGACAACTCCAACTCGATTCCTGCGAGTCCGAGTAGTCCGGGGATGCGGTCTGCGTCGAACTCGACGAGCAGGTCAATGTCGCTATCCGGTCGGAATTCATCCCGTAGTGCTGAACCAAAAATCGCCAGCCGTCGGATTCCATTTGCTTCACAGAAAGACGATAGCTGTGCCTTTCCAACCAATACTTGTGCGTTCATGGTGTGCCGCGCTCCTCTGGTGACGTCTCGATTATTTCCTATGTCGGGCTACTTGTACACCGTCAGGCGATCGGAAAGGACCGGCATGCGACAAGCCGGAACGGGCGAGAGTCGGATCCTGGCACCGGGCTCAGCGAGTAGGTCGGGTGCCATGCCGCCGTTTGGCAGGCTCTGATCGTCGCCAGATCGAGACGCGGCGCCAGACGCGGCAGCGGCGGACGTGAGCGCTGTTGCCGGTGGCGAACAGCTCGACGCCGGTGCTGTCCGGGCAAGTGGGATAGATGCGTCCGGTCAACGCCGCACGGCGGTTGGCGAACGCTTCGACAACGGACCGATCCAGGAAGACCGTCAACGTGAGTGGCTCGCCCGGCGCCAGAGACAGCGGGGCGTCGTGCACGCCGCGGCCGACGTCTGGGTTCAGGCTGGAGTGGGTGCGGTCGAGCCGGAGCACCTCCTCGTCGCGGTGCCATGAGATGGTGGTCCGCTCTTCGCCGCCAGGCGAACGGCATAGGGTGAGGCCGACAGAGGCGGCATCCCGCACCTCGATCTCCGCCTCCACCTCCACGCAGTCGCCATCCGCGCCGTCGATGCGGTTTCCGGTGCCGGGAGCCAGGTCCACGCCGGCGATCTCCGCGTCCGGGGCGTTGGCGGCGCGGACCTCCGGCGGCACGTCGATGCGGAGCTCGTCGTCCTCGACCGAAAGCGCTCGCGGCAGCGACATCATGCCGGCCCAGCCGGCCTGCAGGGAGGCGTCGACGGGGCGGTCCTCGCGGATCCAGCCGAACAGCAGGTGGCGGCCGGACGCGTCGCGCAGCGTGCGGGCGGAGTCGAGCTGCGGGCCGTGGTCGACGAGCTGGCGCCGCCGCGCCACGAAGCGGTGGTCGCGGTAGTCGCCGATCAGCGCGACGGTGCAGCCGTCGGAGAACAGCATCACGTGGCGGTCTCCGGACGGGAAGAAGTCGGGCACCAGCCAGCGCTCGCCCGGGACAGCGCCCTCGCAGAGCGGGTGCAGGTACTCCCACGTGACCAAATCGGCCGAGCGGTACAGGAACGTCAGGCCCGCGGAGCCATCCTTGTAGGCGCCGCCGAGCAGCAGGTGCCAAGTGTCGCCTTCTCGCCACACGTGCGGGTCGTGCCAGGCGTTGAGCCGGCCGCGGAACTCCTCCGGCGGGTCGGCCAGGATCGGGTTGCCGGGGTGCTTGCGCCAGTGGACGAGGTCGTCGGAGCCGGTGGCCAGGCACTGGCTCAGGCACCACACGCGGTCCTCGAGCGCGAGCGACTTCCACACCAGCCCGGAGTAGAGGATGGTCGGCACGCCGTCGGCGATGACCGTGCAGCCGCTCCAGCAGCCGTTGCGGTCGGGCCCGGTGGTGCCGGGCGTCAAAGCCTGCGGCAGGTGGTCCCAGTGCAGCAGGTCGGTGCTGACCGCATGGCCCCACTCGGGATCGCAGCCGAACGCGCCCACGTTCTTGGGGTCGTACTGGTAGAAGAGGTGGTAGCGCCCGCGGTGATGGATCGTGCCGTTGGGGTCCTGGATCCACCCGGAGGGCGGCAGGAAGTGGAAGCGCGGCCGGTAGCGGCCGTCGATCGCGGCCGGTCCGCTACTCCTCGGTGACGAAATGCTGGTAGAGCGGCTGCACGTCGGCCGGAAGCCGCTCGAACACCTCGCGGCGCATGGGCACGGCGTCGTAGTTCTTGCCGCCGGTGGCCAGGACCATGCGGTCGTGGTCGGGGGTGCCGCGGATCGAGGGGGTGAGGTTCAGCCACCACGGCGCGTAGCGGATGATCAGCGCCACGCGCAAGTCGTCGCTCACGTTGGCCGCGACCGCGTGCCAGAGGCGGCTGTCGTAGAGCAGCACGCTGCCGGCGGTGCCGGTGACCTGGAGCTGGTCGGGGTGGGGGCCGTCCTTGTCGAAGCCCTGCAGGGTCTCGCCGGCGGGATTGTCGGTGAGCTTGTGGCTGCCGGGGACGATGAAGGTGCCGCCGTTCTGTGTGGTGAAGTCGGTGAGCATCCAGATGCCTGACAGGTGCATCAGCACGTCGGGGTAGGGCGCCTTGACGTGGGTGGAGTTGGTGGCGTTGTAGGGCCAGTCGGAGTGCCAGTAGCCGCGCGCGCTGCCGGGATTGGTGATCACGCAGTCGGTGCAGGAGATGCGCACGAAGTCGCCGAACAGCTCGGTGGCGACGCCCAGGATGCGCGGGTCGGACAGGTGCTCGGCGAAGCACTGGGTCTCGTTGATCACCTGGCGCAGGTTGTCCACGCCGGCGGCGCCGACGCGGTGGCCGCGCGAGCGGGTCTTCTCCAGCTCCGCGAGGGCCTGCGCGTGGTTGGCGCGCTGCGCGGCGAACACCTCGTCGCGCACGTGGCCGACCTTGTCGGCCGGGATCACGCCGGGGACCACGCAGTAGCCGTGGCGGCCGAGCGTATCGACGATCTCCTGGGTGGTGTTGCCGGTGGCGGGGCTGCGCGCGGGAGCGATGGTACTCATGACGGAAGGGATTATAGCAAACGAGCGTTCACGACGCCGGGGCGAGCTCGATCCGGTGCGCGCCGCCGGCCAGCCGCAGGGTGAGCGATTCCGGCGACAGGTCGACGCCATCTGCCGTGCCGGCGCCGGCAGGGATCGCGCTCGTGCTGTCGTCGCGGGTCAGCCGCAGGTCCGCGCCGGCGTTGCGGGGCAGCACGACCTCGGTCTCGAGCCCGTCGGGCAGGTCGACCTGCAGGGTCAGGGCCGCGTCCCGACGCTGCCAGCGCACGCCGATCGGCCCGCGCGCCGACGGAAGCACGCCGCGCGCCCAGCTCAGGTCGGCGACCGCCGGCGGCGCGATCCGGCAGCGGGCGAAGCCGGGGGCGGCCGGCAGGATGCCCAGGACGTGGCGCGACAGCGTCCACGCCGGGGCCACCGACGAGGAGTGCACGAGGCCGGTCATCTCCCCCGAGTAGGGGCTGGGCGAGGCGAACTGCGGCTCGGTGGTGAAGCGCGATTCGGCGCGCGCCATGGCGCCGCGCTCGCGCACGAACATGCTCCAGCTCTCCCACATGGTCGGCGCGTCGGTGGCGGCCATCATCGGCGCGTAGCGCTCGCGCATGATGCGCACCGCCAGGTCGGTGCGGCCGGCCGCCGCCAGGCCCTCAAGCACGACGAACAGGATCAGCGGCGTGGTGCGCAGCAGGTCGTCCGGTGGCTGCTCCATGTGGGCGACGATGCGCGCGGTCTGCTCCTCGTCGGCGACGCCTGCGACCAGCGCCATGCCGTTGGAGAGCTCGGAGACCGTCCGCGAGCGCTCGCCTTCGAAGACGCTGTCGACGAACAGGCCGCGCCGGTCGTCCCAGTGGCTGGCGCGCAGGTGCTGCCGCAGGCGCGTGGCCTGCGCCCGCCAGGAGGCCGTCTCGTCCGGCTTCTCAAGCGACTCGGCCAGGTCGCCCAGGACCGCCAGGAAGCGCGCGTACAGCACGTTGAGCGTGAAGCTGGCGCCGCGCATGTCGTGCGGCATCCAGTCGATGAAGGTCTCCTTGGGGAGCTGGTAGAGCACCAGGTCGGCCCCGCGCTGCCGCTCGAACCAGACGGCGGCGCGCACCAGGCACGGGTAGAGCTCGGCGGCCAGGCGGCGCTTCTGCTCCGAGCCGCCCAGGTAGCGCTGGTGGTCGCCGGCGATGGTCGTGAAGTAGAGGGTCTCGGTGGGGTAGTTCTTGGGGTCCTCGAACACGGTGGCGGTGAGCGGGTCGGCGGTCTGCTCGCCGCGGTAGCGGCCCTCCGTGCCGGGGTACCAGGCGCGCAGCAGGCCGTCGCCGAGCTGGCCGCGCGCGGTCAGCCGCAGGTGCCAGTCGGTGAGCGCCACGTCGCCGTAGGCCGCCCACACCGCGTACAACCCCAGGGCGCCGGCGCCGGGCCAGAAGCGCCGCTCGCGGGCGGCGTCGCAGACCAGCCCGTCCTCCATGTGCAGGTCGACGGTGTCGATCGACGCCTGCCAGACCGCGTTGAGCATCGGGTCGGAGCAGGCGAAGCTGCCGGTGCGCTCGGCGGGATAGCGGTAGGCGCGCACGCCGGCCGCGTGCAGCCTGACCGGCTCGTCGGCGCCGCGCACCACCACCTGCAGGTAGCGGAACTGCTTGTACTCGAAGGTCTGCCAGACCTGGGGGCCTGCGCGCATGACGTAGCGGTCGCCGTAGCGGACCTGGTTGGCCAGCGGCATGATGCGCCCGGCCACCAGCACCGGGCCGTAGGTCATCTCGACCACGGCGCCGGCCGGCCCTTCCAGGTGCAGGCGCGGAAAGCCGAACACCTGCCGGCCGAAGTCGAAGATCAGGTACGGCGAGCGCACCCCCTGCCGCGGGTCGTCGCCGGGCCGGTAGGAGCAGCGCTGCAGCACGGCCGGCTCGCCTTTCGGCGCCAGGGCGTTGCCGGCGCGGTCGATGCGGGCGTGCTGCAGGCGCAGATGAGGCTCGACCGCCATCCGCTCCGGCACCTGCACGTCGGCAGCCATGCGCGACAGCTCGATGATCTCGCCCTGCTCGACCACGCGGGCGGGGTGCTCGTCGGCCTCCTCCAGCATCGGCGTCTGCCGCGGCTCCAGGTACGCCCACGATGCCATCTGCTCGGGTATCACCGTCGCCGGCTCCCAGTCGGCGTCGTCGAAACCGGCCGCGTGCCAGTCGGGCGGGTCGATCCGCGCGTCGTACACCTCGGTGACCCCGATGGTGACGCTGACCAGCCCCACGTCGCGCCGCCAGCCCTCCGCCGGCCGCACCCGCCACGAGGCGTCGGTGCCGATGACGGTGCGCGTGCCGTCGGCGTCCTCGGCGTCGAGCTGCGCGAACAGCCCGGCGCGGGCGTCGCGCGAGTAGTTGTTCTGGCAGCCGTAGTGGTAGGCCAGCACCGCGATCGCGTTGTGCCCGGGCTGCAGGGCGGCGGTCACGTCGTAGGTGTCGTAGGACTTCCAGCGCGGGTCGCTGCGCGCCGGGCCGCGGCCCAGGTAGGTGCCGTTGACGTACAGCAGGTAGCGGTCCTCGGCGGTGATCGCCAGCCGGGCGCGGCGCGGCGGCGTCTTCAGCTCGAAGGCGCGGCGGGCCATCAGGAAACGGTGGAACGGGTGGCGCTCGTCTCCGTACC
This sequence comes from Spirochaetia bacterium, assembly GCA_964291595.2. Classification (GTDB taxonomy): domain Bacteria; phylum Spirochaetota; class Spirochaetia; order SZUA-6; family Bin103; genus CATQHW01. The sequence continues at coordinate 2,300,955 of OZ219914.1, forward strand.
AGACGAAGCGCCCGGTCCAGCGGCCGGGGTAGCCGCCGCCGCCGGCGATCGGGTCAGCGGCCATCGGTCACTCCCGCGGGGCGCGGTTCCAGGTCGACCGTCAGCGAACGCAGCACCGGCCTCAGCATTCCCGGATGGTAGCGCGGCTCCTCTGCGGGCCGAAGCGTGGGCCGGCGGGCCAGCAGCGCGGGCAGGGCGACGGCCGTCTCCAGCCGCGCCAGCGCGGCGCCGATGCAGTAGTGCACGCCGTGGCCGAAGGCGACGTGGCGGAGCTCGGCGGCGGAACGCCGGATGTCGAACCGCTCCGGGTCGGCGAACACCGCCGGGTCGCGGTTGGCGGAGGCGAGCATCAGGGTGACGAGCTGGCCGCGCCGCAGCCGCGCGCCGCGGACCTCCACGTCGGCGGTGACCACGCGGCGCACCGCCGGCACCGAGCCGACCCAGCGCAGGATCTCCTCGATCGCGGCCGGCAGGAGCGCCGGATCGTCGCGCAGCAGCGCCATCTGCTCCGGGTCGGCGGAGCAGGGTGAACAGGCCGTTGGCGATCAGGTTGGCGGTGGTCTCGTGCCCGGCCTGGAACAGGATCGCGCAGGTGGCGAGCAGCTCCTCCTCGCTCAGGAAGTCGCCCGACTCGTCGGCGCCCGCCAGCGCCGTGAGCAGGTCGTCGCGCGGGGCGGCGCGCCGCTCGGCCAGCAGCGCCCGGAAGCGGTCGTAGACGGCGAGCGTGGTCGCCTGCACCCGCAACGCGTTGTCGGCGCTCAGGTGGCCGTTGCCGTCGAAGTAGGCGCGCAGCGCCTGCGCGTAGTCCCGGAACAGCGGGTAGGCATCCGGGCCGGCCGACGGCGGCACGCCGAGCAGCTCCGCGATCACCCGCATCGACAGCGGGTAGGCCAGCTCGCCGACCACCTCCAGCCGTCCCGGGCGGTCAGCGCCGGCCAGGAGCTCGGCGGCGATGCGCTCCACGCTCGGCCGCAGGCCGGTGACGATGCGCGGCGTGAAGGCGCGCTGCACCAGCCGGCGCAGGCGCGTGTGGTCGGGCGGGTCGCTGTTCAGCAGGCCGCCGGACGCGAAGATGCGGCGCAGCGGACGCAGCCGCTCCTGCGCCGCGGCCGGCAGACGCTCCAGCAGCGGCGTCTGCCGGCCGGCGCTGGAGTAGCGGTCCGGCGCGTGCAGCATCGCCATCACGTCCGCGTGGCGGGTGACGATCCAGCTCCGCCACGGATCGCACCAGTAGACCGGGTGCTCGGCGCGCAGGCGGGCGTACGCCGGGTACGGGTCGGCGTAGAAGGCGTCCGACGCCAGGTGGCGATCCAACGCCGGATCTGGCACGCTGGTCACGGCGGGCACGGTAGCATCCGGCCCGCCGGAGGAGTCCTCCATGCTCAGAGCAGCGTTCATCGGAGCCGGCGGCAGGGCGCGATCGGCCCACTATCCCACCGTGACCACGGTGGCTGACGTCCGCGTCGAGGCGGTGTGCGAGCTCGACGCGAACCTCATGGCCCAGGTGGTCCAGCAGTACGACATACCGCGGACGTTCGCCGACTACCGCACGATGCTCGACGCGGTCGACCTCGACCTGGTCTACGTGATCATGGGCGAGGAGCTGATGGCGCGGATCGCGATCGACTGCATGAACGCCGGCAAGCACGTGTTCATCGAGAAGCCGGCCGGCGCGAACCCGGAGGAGTCGCGCGCGCTGCTTCAGGCGGCGGAGGAGAACGGCGTGACGTGCGCGGTCGGCTACCAGCGCCGCTTCGCAGCGGTCTCCGTGGAGGCGATGCGTCTGGTCCGGGAGCACGGAGGGCCGACCCTGGCGGTCGGAGAGTTCCACAAGAACCTGCTCGGCCGGGCCAAGCCGCCGCGCACGACCATGTGGCAGGACGTCTGCCACGCGGTGGACCTGGTCCGCCACATGGCCGGCAGCGAGGTGGCCGAGGTCACGGCGTTCCAGGACGCGCGCGGCACGGAGTGGACCAACGACTACACCTCGCTGATGCGTTTCGAGAACGGCGCCACCGGGGTCGTGCTGGCTCACCGGTCCTCGGGCGGGCGCACGCTCAAGGGGGAGCTGCACGGCCTGGGCGTGGGCTGCTCCTTCACGATTCCCGACCACCTGGAGGTGCTGGAGCAGGATGGCGAGCCGCGCACCGAGCACGGCGCCGACCTGGCGGGCGTGCCGGCGGACGACTCGCGCGCCTACGACGGCACCCTGGAGATGCACCGCCACGTGGCCGCCTCGATCCGCGACGGCTCCACGCCGATCAACGACATCCGCGACGTCGTGCATACCTCCGACCTGGTGGCGCGCCTGGAAGGCGACTCGGCCTTCGAGTAGGCCCGCCCGTACCGACGAAGAGATCCGTGCAGCCACGCGGCGGGAGTCCGCACCCGGACGCAAAGCCCGGCGAGAGCATCCTCTCCCTGCGCGATGCGCACCAGTACTTCCCGAGCGGGCGCCGCCAGTTCGTGCGCGCCGTGGACGGCGTCGACCTGGACCTCCGCGACGGGCAGTCGCTGGGACTGGTCGGCGAATCGGGCAGCGGCAAGACCACCATCGGGCGCATGATCGCCCGCTTGCTGGAGCCCACCGGCGGCGCCATCACCTTCGCCGGGCAGGACGTCACCCACCTGCGCGGCCGGGCGCTGCGCCGCTACATGCCCAACGTGCAGGTCGTGTTCCAGGACCCGCACACCTCGCTCAATCCGCGGCTGCCGATCGGCCGCATCATCGCCGAGCCGCTGCGCATCAACCGCGCGGGCAGCCGCCGGCACATCCAGCGCCGCGTGCACGAGCTGCTCGACACCGTCGGCCTGTCCGCGCGCGACGCCGGCCGCATGCCGTCCGACTTCTCCGGCGGGCAGCGGCAGCGCATCGCCATCTGCCGCGCCATCGCGCTCAACCCCCGCATCGTGGTCTGCGACGAGGCGGTGTCCGCCCTCGACGTGTCCATCCAGGCCAAGATCCTCAACCTGCTCAACGACCTGCAGCGGCAGTTCGCGCTCACCTACCTGTTCATCTCGCACGACCTGAGCGTCGTGCGGCTGGTCTCCGACCGGATCGCGGTGATGTACCTGGGCAAGCTGGTGGAGACCGCTCCCGCCGACGCGCTGTTCGCGGAGCCGCTGCACCCCTACACGGAGGCGCTGCTGGCGTCGGTGCCCGACCCCTACGACCGCAAGGGGTTCTCCGTGCTGCCGGGGGAGATCCCCAGCAACATCACGCCGCCGCGCGGCTGTCGCTTTCATACCCGCTGTCCGCGTAAGATGGAGGTATGCGAGCGCCGCTCGCCGGCGCTGCACCCGGTCTCCAACGGAGGCGTAGCGGAAGGGAGGTCGGTCGCCTGCTTCCTCCATCACGAGGAGGCCGAGCCGCCGGCCGCCGACCCGCACGGCCCGGGAGGCCGAACGACAACACGGGGGAGGAACCCATGAAGACCACTGCACGGCTCGGCGCCATCGCGTCGGTCCTGCTGCTGCTCGGCGCGCTCACCGCCGCCGCCGACGGCACGACCTTGAAGATCGGCCAGGTTGGCGACATCCGCAGCCTGGAACCGTATCGCAACGCGACGCCCAACTACCTGTTCATCGAGAACCTCTACGACCAGCTCCTGTTCAATCCGCGCAACGGCGGGTTCGAGGGCGAGGCGGCCGTGTCGTGGGAGGTCTCGTCCGACTTCACCACCGCCACGGTCACGCTGCGCGAGGGCATGGTCAGCCACGACGGCACGCCGGCCGACGCGCACATGCTCAAGTGGGACATCGAAGAGCGCCGCAAGGGCTGGGGCCGCTCCGACATGCCCGTGTTCGGCGGCGTCGACGCGACCGTCAACGTCATCGACGACGTGACCGCCGAGATCACGCTCAGTCAGCCGTTCGCGAACATGGAGACCAAGCTGTCGCTGTTCATGCTCACCGACCCGGACATGTACATGCGCGACGACGGCGCGGTGGCCGAGTTCAACCAGGAGGACAAGGTGATCGGCTCCGGTCCCTTCATGCTGGTGGAGTACGAGCCCGGCTCGCACATGCACTGGGAGAAGTTCGCCGACCACTGGGACGCGGACTCGGTCGCGCTGGAGCGGGTGGAGATCACCTACTTCGGCGACGCCGCCGCCATGGTCGCGGCCCTGGAAGCGGGCGAGATCGACCTGGCCTACCGGCCGCCCTACGCGGACGCGGTGCGCTTCCTGGACGACGCCGACTACACCGTCTGGATCCCGGAGACCGTGGGTCTGGCCTCCATCCTGATGGTCAACCCCAACACGCCGGGTCTGGAGGACAAGCGCGTGCGCCAGGCGATAAGCTGGGCGATCAACCGCGAGGCGGTCTCCGGCGCCATCTTCGAGGGGCTGGGCATGGCCACCGCCTCACCGGCGGTTCCCTCCAGCTTCGCCTATACGCCGGAGCTGGACGCCATTCCGCCGCAGGGTGATCCGGACAAGGCGCGCGAGTTGCTGGCCGCGGCCGGGAACCCGGAGGTGAGCGTGAAGTTCACCTATCCGTCGAACGACACCTCGGCGGAGCTGATCGCGCAGGTGGTGCAGGCCAATCTCAAGGACGTGGGCATCACGCTGGAGCTGGACCCGCAGGAGCGCAACATCTACATCCAGATGCGCACCAGCCAGACCTTCCAGATGATGGCCTCGGTCATGGCCGGCAGCAACGGCCACCCGGCCGACCTGACCGACAGCTTCGTGTTCCACCCGGCCAACCACGGCTTCTTCAACGACCCCGACGAGACGGTCATCCCCGAGTACCAGAGCTATGTCGACAACTTCAACAAGGGCATGGCCGCCACGACCGAGGCGGAGTCGGTGGAGGCGTGGTCGAACGCGCTGCTGGCGATCAACGACGGCGCCTGGGTGCTGTTCCTGAGCTCACAGCCCTACATCGCCGTGAGCACGTCGGCGCTCAAGGGGCTCACCTGGACCCAGCACGACAAGCCGGTGTTCAAGCACGTCCACTTCGAGTAGCACTCACCAAGCGAGCCGGTGCCGCTCCGGCGGCACCGGCTCCTGCCGTCCGCCAACCGGTTGAACCCATAAGGTGGGAATATGGTTCTTCTTCGCACGCTCGCCGTTTCATTCCTTCTACTGGGGATGGCTACACTAGCCGGAACGGGATACAGGGTCTATCAAACCCTGACGATCGAGGAATTCAGCCCCAAGAGCTTTCCTGACCTCCTGAGAGGTCCGAATGCCAGGGAGCTGATCAACGCCGGACATCTTCCCAAGCAAGAGGTCGTACAGGGGATCACGCTTCCGAACGCCGTTCTTCCCAAACTAACGGGTCCGATCCCGATTGGAAGATGGGAATGTTTTGAGGCTGAGGACTTTTCGAAGAGCCGGAAGACGAACCAACCAATACCAGTAGATCGCTGTGATTCCCATCGTCTGATGTCAGTGGGCGACTGGGGATTCGCCGTAGAGTTTGATGAAGACTATACCGGGTTCCATCTTATGATGCGCCATCCATTCCGACAGAAGGATGGGATCACCAAGATGCCTGATGACCAAACAGGGTATTCGTTGAAAGACAGCGAGTATCTATACCAAGACCTACGGGAGTTTCGATGGGCATACGACGTGAGCGGTCAAGATAGGCTGATAATACAGACGAGCGAACAGTATGCCTGCATTCTGACGAAGCTTACTAATAACGCACTGTTGGTTAGCGAATGTAAAGGGAGAGCGTGGCCGCATGACGTTTTCCTTGTTCGTATAGGATCGCAGGAGTACGCTCGATTGTTGAAATATAGGGAGTGTATAGCGGCGAACAGCGGTGCTAATATTTGGGAACTGGAGGATTGCGGGATACCTTTTGAACGTCGGTCGTAGTGGCTACTCAAGCCGAGAGGATGGTGCTCAGAAGGACGCCAGAGCAGGTACCAGTGACGGGAGCTGTTCATCGGTGGCGGTCTCAGGAGAGGCGCTCACCTTCTTGCAGCAAGCCTCAACGATCGCGTGGGCCGTTTCCATGGGCACATGGATCTCGTAGTCGTGGTGCTTCTGAGGTCGATGGGCTCCCGATCAGTCGGCGTTTCGTTTGTCGGCCACATCGTTCATCGCGTCGCCGGCCGCCTGCACTTTCACGCTGTCCGATGCCCGACTGCAGCCGACGATCTCCTCCCTACGTTCAAAGCGCCGCTCCAGTCGCCGTAATAGGCGCCGTTCCGAAGCCTCCAACCGCTGCAGCTCCTCGTCGGTCAACGCCAAGATGTCGTCCACGTCCGGGCGATCTTCCGGCGCGATGATTCTCTCAAGTAACGTGCGGGTCTCCCGGTACTGCAGGTTGTAGCAGCGTTGGTCCCGCGTGGCGGCATCCGCCGCGGAGCCGATCACCGCGATCGCCAGGACGACAGCCGCCGCCACGAAGCTGTCGCGCCAGAATCGGTCACGTCCGTTCGATGAGGTCATCTACGTTATCCCCTCCGTTTGACGAATCCGCTGCTTCCTGCATGTTACCTGATCGCAAATGACTCGGCTGATGTCGGCGAACGCCATGCGATCATCGCCCCCCCTTTCGGCTGCGCGATGAACTCCACGAAGCGGTAGTGCGTCAGCTTGAACTTGAGTCGTCTTTCTGGCCAGATGCCAACAGGTCGCGAATGTCCAGCAGAATCGCGATGAAGCCACACACCTCCACAGCGACGATGGCGCCGGCGATCAGGCCAAGCAGGAATCCGCCGAAGCTACCATCAGTCACGACAAGGCCGACAATCACACCGATTATGACGAAGCCGACCGCTGCTACGGAGTTGAAAATGCTCACGAGCTTGATGAGTGAGCGCCGCACTGGTGCTCCTGCCAAGCGGCCCTGAATCCGGTCGAAGTCTACGATCTTGTCCTCGTCACGCATGTCATTCATGGACGGTCGCCTAGCAACATGTTCCGCAGGATGTACCGACAACAGCCAGCCAGTCCTGCTTCGTCTTTCGCCTCAATCATCTGCTGCAGGATGAAGCAGCGCATACCCTCGTGGTCGTCATCGTCGCAGGGTGCGGTCGATCGTTCGATCGGACGGCGCGGCGCGGGTCTGCGCAGACTTTCCAGCGCCACGAACGGGCCGACCTGCATGTCGGCCAACTCCTGAATGCCGGGCGGCTTCATCAGCGCTTTGAACTGAGCCTGCCGCGCGTCGGCTATCGGTCTCGCCATGTGGGCGAGTACATCTGCATGTCGGTACATGGGGCACCCTCCTGTGCGTGCCGAATCGTGGTGTATTTCGAAAGACAAGACATCGCTATCGCGTGCCGGGTACTGGGTCAGTTTGAGATCTGAGGGCCGGCAGCGCCGGTTGCCCGGTATTCAAGGCTGCCGGCCGGGCGTTACAGACCCTTGTCTCCCGCCACATCTTCTGCTGGGGTCATTGTGCATCACCTCCTTCCGCGGAACGTGTCCTACCTCTATGGTCCAGAAGCGCTGAGCAGATGAGTGTCACCGACTTCATCCAGTCCATGTCCACGGGCCACGCCGAGCGTTTCGACGCGATCGAGTGGACGCTGGAGCAGCACGGCAAGCGCGTCGCCGAGATCGAGAAGATGCTCACTCGGCAGGCCGGGCGGCTCAGCTCGTTCAATCGGGAAGCTGGATCGGATTCTTGAGAAGCTCGGGCGGTAGGCCGGTACCTCGGACGTCACCGACTCCCGGTCTGCCGGCGCCGGCGCGGTAGCCAGGGCAGCCACCACGGCCGCGGTTCCTCGGGCTCGTACCGCTCGGTCTCCCGGCGGGTGGAGAGCCGGCCGAGCAGGTGAGCGCACCGTTGGGGTCCTTCGGCCGGTACGGCCGCCTTGGCGATGCTTTTGTTTGATGCCCGACACTACCATGGGGCGGGGGCATGTGGTATAGGTCGGCCGCCGCCCCACAGGTGAGACGGCGGCCACCGCTGACGAATCAGCGAGACCCAATACACGGCAGGGCAAGGCCGCGGCGGATGAGACGCAACTGCCGGGTACCTGCCGATAACTTGACTATGACCGTGACAGAAGGCATACGCCACTCCATAGTTACTGTTACTAGACGCTGGCTGACATGCACCGTCGCCTTTGTGCAACCCACGCGCGGCACGTCTCTGCCTCGCCAGCGTCTCTATGTCCTTCACTTTACCACGTTTGTACGGTCGATGTGAAAGGTCGCTACGGTTCGATTCTTGGTTGAGACAACAGGGGGCCCGGCACCTATGCGGGCAGGGTCAGCGTGGGAGGGGTGCGATGCGAGTATGGATGGTGGCAGCGATGCTTATGGTCGCCGGCAGCGGCCTTGGGGCAGACACTCAGGTGCCGGCGACGGTGACGAAGTGCTACGACGGAGACACGTGCACGGTGGAGGCGCGGCCGTGGCCTGGTTTCATCTGAGCGGGGAACGTGCGCGTTCAGGGGGTGGATACTCCGGAGCTCTGCGGGAAGTGCGACGCGGAGAAGGCGCCGGCGATCGAAGCGCGGGAGTCGTTCGCGCGATGATCGTCGGGGCTGAGGGTTGAGCTGGTCGATCCGAAGTGGGGGCTGTACGCAGGCGGCGTTGTGGCTCGGGTGATGACGGACGGTGGTCGCTACTTGGCGGATCGTCTGATCGAAGCGGAGTTGGGGCTGCCGTACGATGGTGACGACGCGCGGCGGGCTTGGTGTGCGTTGCTGTCGGCGGGGAGTTGACCGTACTCAAACCGATCCGATAGGTTCCTATCGTAGGTCGGCCGGACCAAACGAAATCGACCCGGCGGACCGGGGGAGGCGTCGGGGTGCACGCCGTCGAAGACTGGAGCGAAGACGAAGTAGTAACCGTTGCCGACATGCACTTCGAGGCAGACGGTGATGGGATGCTCAGGGTGTCGTTACATGCCATCGATCCTCAGAGAATGATCAGGTTCCGTGTGCCGAAGAATGAGGAGTTGCCTCTGTTGCTCGAACTCAAGGCAGCCATGAATGCTGCCCTACCTGCCAAGGAAGGCGACCGATGACCCTGTTGAGCTGGAGCAGATTGCTCGTGCTGTAGAGAACCGTGTTGCTGATGCCGTGGAGAAGCGTCTGGAACCGCGTTTCGACGCTATGGACAGAGGATTCAACCAAGTGCTGAAGCTGCTGCAGGCGATGGCGACGGGGCACAACGAGCGTTTCAACTCGCTGGAGCGTGGCCAAGAGGATCTCCGCAGGCGTGTCGGGCAACTGGAGAAAGGCCAAGAGGCCCTCCGCAGACAAGTTGTCGGGCTGCAGCGCGAGCGCGTCCGCTGATGGAACCGAACCGGCTTGCGAAGCGGGTGGTAGATCACTCAATGCGCTTGGAAACGAACATGGAGCGTATCCGTCCTGCAGCGGACGACGCTGCGATGGGCGCTGCGAATCCTGGCGAGGGTGCTGATCGTCGCGATCGTGGCGTATGGGATCTACAGGCTGACCGCCTGACGGAACTGAGTCGTCGTGGCTAAGGACGATTCTCCCGTTGGAGCTGGCTGCGGTTGCTTGGTGGCAAGCATCGCGCTCAGCGTGCTGACTGCTCCGTTCCTTGGAGTGATCACGTTCCTGTTGGGCATAGCGATCATCGCGATGGTCGAAATCAAGAAGAGGCTGGACGACTGAGCATTCAAGCCCGCTCGCTCGCCGTAACTTTCTACCGATGGTCGACGGCTGTTCTTCGCGTCGGCGGAGCGGCGCAGGGTGGACACGTTCATCCCGACATGATAGGTTGCGCGCATCGAACGTCGGACCGGCCTGAGCGCCCGCCGTCGGTGAGGGTCCACGGCATGAACGATCGTCAATAGAGACGGAAACGGATAGCGGCAGATGACCTCATCGAACGGACGTGACCGATTCTGGCGCGACAGCTTCGTGGCGGCGGCGGTCGTGCTGGCCATCGCAGTGATCGGCTCCGCAGCGGATGCCGCCACGCGGGACCGGCGCTGCTACAACCTGCAGTACCGGGAAACCCGCACGTTCATGGAGAAAGACATCACGCCGGGGGATCGCTTGGGCGTCGACATCTGGAAATTGACCGACGAGGAGCTGGCAGCGTTGGACGCTCCGCATGAGCGCTGGATGCGGCGCTTGGAGCGGCGTTTTGAACGTAGGCAGGAGATCGCCGGCTGCAGCCGGGCATCGGGCACCGTGAGAACGCAGGCGCTAGACGACGCAATGAACGACATGGCCGACAAGCGAAACGCCGGCCTTTGAGGATGTGGCCTGATGCGGACAGCGGAGACGAACCACGACAGAGGCTGCAACAGCCTTCCCCGGATCGGTCGAGAAGCATCGAGGGCGGGTTATCCTGGGAGGACTTGGGAGTGTCCGAAAGAACCGACGACCTTGAGATGGGATAGTGAGAAGGGCATGGTCATAGTTCTGCCAGACGTGCCTCAGTTTGATCCACCGTCGTCAAGAGGAGGCATCAGCCACTACGACTACGAGATCAACCTCGCAGCAGGACAGATGCCCGCGTTGCTCAAGGCGCTATCAGGCGGAATTGATGCGATCGCTCGGGAAGGCGGACGGGAAGTCGTCCCGCTTCTGTTGCGGATGGCTGCAGACCTTCTTGAGACGGATCGCTCAAGCTGAGCGGCCTAGGCTCTCACGAAATCCGGGCCTCGGCACTACCGTATATAGTCCCCGTTGGTTCCGGCCTGCCTGCAACCCCCACTTCGCGTCGATCAGCTCAACTTCGGTCCAGGCGATCAGATCCCGCACGAAGTCTCGCGCCTCGATCGCCGTTCTGAGCCCGATTCCGGGCGGCGGTTGACCGCCCGACTGGCCTTCGGGTAACAAGACATAGCTCCCGCGACAGTTAACCATGAGATCGTACATCGTACGCCGCCTGCTCGGCGTGATTCCGGCGCTGTTCATCGGCTCGATCCTCATCTTCCTGATCATCCACCTCATCCCCGGCGACCCGGCGGTGCTGCTGGTGCCCATGTCGCCGCCGCCCACGCAGGAGCTGATCGCGGAGGTGCGCGCCGCCTACGGGTTCGACAAGCCGCTGTACGAGCAGTACCTGATCTGGCTGGGCAAGCTGCTGCGCGGCGACCTGGGCGACTCGCTCAGCAAGCCGGCGTGGACGGTGGCCGAGCTGATCACCAAGAAGATCGGCGTCACCCTGCACGTGACCGCCGGCGCCTTCCTGGTGTCGGTGCTGATCTCGCTGCCGCTCGGTATCAGGATGGGGCTCCATCCCGACGGCTTCCTGGCGCGGCGGGTGCTGCCGGTCTACACCGGCATCGGCTTCGCCATCCCGCCGTTCTGGCTGGGCATTCTGCTGATCCTGTTCTTCAGCGTGTTCCTGGGCATCCTGCCGACCTCGGGCTTCCGCAGCATCACCGAGGACCCGATCCAGTCGATCCGCTTCCTGATCATGCCGTCGCTGGCCGGCGGCATCTCCGGCGCGGTGGTGTACACGAACTTCATCTCCGCCTCGGTGAGCGAGATCGCGAAGAAGGAGTTCATCCTGGCCGCCATCGCCAAGGGGCTGCCGCGGCGGCGGGTCGTGTACCGGCACATCCTCAAGAACGCGTTGATCCCGGTCGTGACCGTGGCCGCCCTGCAGTTGGGCACGACCGTGGGCGGCGCGGTGGTGACCGAGAGCGTGTTCGGCATCCCCGGCATCGGCCGGCTGCTGGTCGACGCCATCACCGCCCGCGACTACGCGGTGGTGCAGGCCGACTTCATGGTGCTGATCTGCGCGGTGATGCTGGCCAACCTGCTGGCCGACCTGCTGTACGGCTGGCTGGACCCGCGCATCAGGCTTGATTGATGGGCGCTGGGGAGAGCACGGAGCCGGGAGGGGTGGTCGTGGCCGCCGGGCGGCGCGCGGTCGGCGTCCTGGGCCAGGCGGCCAGGCGCATGAAGGTGGCCGAGTGGCTGGGGGTTCTGGTCCTGGTCGCCTACCTGCTCATGACGCTGATTCCGGGCGCCCTGGCCACCCACGATCCGATCGAGCAGGACATCCTCAACCGGCTGGCGTTCCCGTCCGCCGAGCACTGGTTCGGCACCGACGAGCTGGGCCGCGACCTGTTCAGCCGCTGCATCCACGGCGCGCGCACCTCGATCCGCACCGCCGTGATCGCCGTGCTGTTCAGCCTGATCGTCGGCGCGACCGGCGGGCTGTTCTCCGGCTACGTGGGCGGCCGGCTGGACGAGATCCTCGCCCGAACCAACGACATCCTCGTCTCCTTCCCCGGCATCATCATCGCCATGGCGCTGATCGCCGTGACCGGCCGCAATCCCATCGTCCTGGCGCTGGTGATCGGCCTGGTGAACACGCCGGCGATCTTCCGCGTGACGCGCGCGGTGGCCCTGCAGGTCCGGGTGCTGCCGTACGTGGACGCGGCGCGCTCGGCCGGGGCGTCCAACCTGTACATCATGTTCCGGACGGTGCTCCCCAACTGCACCACGGAGGTATTCATCCAGGCGCTCTTGATCGCCACCCGCGCCATCATCACCGAGTCCAGCCTGAGCTTCCTGGGGCTGGGGATTCCTCCCCCGAATCCCTCCTGGGGAGCGATGCTCAACACCGGCCGCAATTACATGAAGCGCATGGTCTGGTACGGCGTGATCCCCGGCCTGTTCCTGATGGGGCTGATCCTGGCGCTGCAGTTCGTGTCGCGCTACCTGCGCCGCATGTCGCGGTCGTGAACGGCGAGGGCGCCGGCCGCGGCGCGTTGCTGGTGGTGGAGGACCTGCAGACGCGGTTCGAGCTGGAGCGCGGCGTGGTGCAGGCGGTGTCGGGCTCCAGCTTCTCCGTCGACCGGGGCGAGACGCTGGGCATCGTCGGCGAGTCCGGCTCCGGCAAGTCGGTCACGGTGCGCTCGATCCTGCGGCTGATCCGCCCGCCCGGACGGATCGCGGCCGGGCGGGTGCTGCTGGACGGGGTGGACCTGCTGGCGCTCGACGAGCCGGCGATGACCGCCGTGCGCGGCCGGGAGATCAGCATGGTCTTCCAGGAACCGTCGGCCGCCCTCAACCCGGTGCTGACGGTGGGAGAGCAGATCTCGGAGGTGCTGATCACGCACCTGGGCATGGGGAAGGGCGAGGCGCGCGATCGCGCGGTCGGCCACCTTCGCGACGTCGGCATCCCGGCGCCCGAGCGGCGCTGCCGCGACTACCCGCACCAGTTGAGCGGCGGCATGCAGCAGCGCTGCATGATCGCCATCGCGCTGGCCTGCGACCCCAAGCTGCTGATCGCCGACGAGCCCACCACCAGCCTGGACGTGACCATCCAGGCGCAGATCCTGACCCTGCTCGCCAACCTGGTGCGGGAGAAGGAGGCGGGGCTCATCTTCATCACCCACGACATCGGCGTGATCGCCCAGATCGCCGAACGGATCATGGTCATGTACGCCGGCAAGATCGCGGAGCTCGGTAGCACCGCGCAGGTGATCGACGACCCGCAGCACCCCTACACCGTGGAGCTGCTCAAGTCGCTGCCGAGCCTGAGCACCGCGAAGGGGGTGCGGCTGGAGGAGATCGCCGGCGACGTCCCGGACTTGGCCGACGTGCCGCCGGGCTGCCGGTTCCACCCGCGCTGCCCGCGCGCCTTCGAGCGCTGCGCGCAGGAGGTGCCGCCGCTCGACGAGACGGACGGCGGCCGGCGCGTCGCCTGCTGGCTGTATGATGCGGACAGCGCGTAGGGGAGGGGACAGAGCATGCCCATCGCACGTGGAACGTTCGACGTCAGCATGAAGGCGGAGCCTCCGTTTCTGGAGCAGGACGGAATCAAGCTCGACCGCAACGTGCTCAGCAAGGAGTACTCGGGAGACCTGGCCGGCACGTCCGAGGGCCAGATGGTGGCCGCCTACACGGCGACCCCCGGCTCGGCCGGCTACGTCGCCATCGAGCACTTCACCGGCTCGGTCGGCGGCAAGTCGGGCTCGTTCGTCCTGCAGCACAGCGGTCTGATGGACCGGGGCGATGCCGCGCTGACGGTGACGATCGTTCCGGACTCCGGCACGGGTGAGCTGTCCGGAATCTCCGGTACGCTCCAGATCGACAACGACGCGGGAACGCACTCGTACGTTCTCAAGTACGAGCATCGATGACCGAGCGCTATCTCGTGATGCCGCGTGGCATCAACGTCGGGATCCGCAATCGGGTACCGATGGCGGAGCTCAGGGCGAAGTTGGCCGACGAGGGCTACTCCGGCGTGGCCACTGTCCTGCAGAGCGGGAACGTAATCGTCTCCACCGAATCGGATCATCCGGACCAGGTAGCAGGCGCCATGCAGCGTCTGCTCAGCGACGAGTTCGACGTCAACGTTCCCTGCGTCGTCCGGACAGCCACCCAGGTTCGGGAGGTGCTGGAGCGCAATCCGTTGCAGGAGGTCGTCTCTGACCCATCGCGCTACTTGGTGAACTTCCTCTCCGCGGAGCCCGACCCCGAGGCGGCAGGCACCCTCCTGGAGCAGGATCACAGCCCCGAGGCCATCGCGATCGAAGGTGCCGAGGCATACGTCTGGACTCCGGATGGGGTGAAGGAGATGACCCTCTCGTATGCGTACCTTGAAGAGAGGCTCGGCGTCGTCGCCACGGCGCGCAACTGGAACACCCTGAAGAGGATCGTTGCCAAGTTCTGATCGCTGGCAGCTCGACCTCGTGCCTCCAGTTCAGTCAGGGTTGCTCCACCGTGAGGCGACACAACAGGGTATTGTGCGTTTCGAGATCGGCGGTCCAGATCAACCGCGCCTCGTCTCGCCAGTCGATCGCGTCGTAGCCACCCTTCGGCCTGACTTCGGCTGCGGCGTACTCGGTCGCTGACGGCCACTCTGCATCGTCGAATGCAGGCATCCGCCAGCCGTCAGGCTCTGCCATCGCCGCGAACCCACATGCGCCGACGCCGGGCACGGGCTTGGCTTCGCCCTCGCAGGCGCGGTCGAGCGGCGCGTCGTGGATCACCAGGCATCGCCAACCGGCATTCGTGACCGCGACGGTCGCCTCCGTCGCCGCATCCGTGAACTGTGCGATGAGTCCGCCATCGCCCATCTGCTGGTTGCTGCGGCCGATGTACTCCAGGCCCGTATCGTCGGCCTTGTAGTCCTTGGCGATGAAATTGAGTTGTAGGGGGTACTCGGCGTTGAAGACGAACGCCTCGGCATTGAACGACCGCTCGGTCGTGATCGGCGTCGAGTCCTCGATGATCAGGCGATCGCCCAGGTAGAAGGCAAACCAGTTGTCGGCCCAGACCTCGCCCTTGATCGACACGGTGCCGGGGGTGTCGACGACCGTGACATCCGGCGCCGCCTGCTCCGAGCCGTCGCAGCCGGCCAGCAAGGCCGCCAGGATCCACGCCGTCCAGGTCCTTCGCATGACGGTTCTCAGTGAAGCTCCGGCCGGAGGCTACCGGATGCGGTGGGGTGATGCTACCGGCCGGCCATCGCCCGCCCGGTTCGGCGCCGCCGACCGGCGGTGCCTCAAGGCGACAGTCCGATCATCCGCCGAACCTCGGCGCCCGGGCGGACACCCAGGCCGGGTCCGGGCGGCAGCGAGTAGGCGCCGCCGGCACACTCGATCGCGCCGTCAAGCAGCCCCCGATGCCGGAGCAGAATGGAGTGCTGGAATTCGTGGCAGCCCACCGCGTCGATGGCGGCGGCGGCGTGCAGGCTGGCGGCCAGGAAGATGCCCACGCCGATGGTGGCGTGCGGCATGACCGTGATCCCCTCGGCATGGGCCAGGGCGGCGATGCGCAGGAACTCGGTCGGTCCGGTGTGGCCCATCTCCGGCTGGACGATCGCCGGGCATCCGCGTTCGAAGCGCAGCTTCGCGTCGTAGGCGGTGCGCCATTCCTCGCCCAGGGCGATGGGCGTTCGGACGGCGGCCGAGACCTCGGCCTGCGCCGCCACCTCCTCGGGAGCCACCGGCGCTTCGGCGAACCAGGGATCGTGCGGCTCCATCTCGCGGATCGCGCGGATCGCCTCCGGCGTCCGATAGCGCCAGTGCAGGTCGACGCCGATCCGCACTGCTGCTCCGAGCTCACGGCGCAGCGCGGCGAGCTCGGTCACCGGTCCGCTGTCGGCCAGGCCGTCGGCGAACTTCACGGCGTCGAACCCGCGGGCGCACCACCGGCGGGCGATGGCCACGCGCTCGGAAAGGGTGGCTGCCGGGAGGCCCGAGACGTAGGCCGGGATCGAGGTCCGCCGTGTGCCGCCCAGCAGCTCCGCGAGCGGTCGCCCACTCAGACGGCCGGCCAGGTCCCGGAGCGCGATGTCGACGGCGGCCAGCGCGTCGAGGTAGAAGCCGCCGGTGTATCCCCGTACGCGCATCAGGGCGTACAGGTCGTCGTGGATGGCGGCCGCGTCGAACGGGTCGCGCCCGACGACGAAGTCGGCCAGCAGATCGTCGATGATCGCTGTCGTGGCGGCAGGTGCCACCAGCCCGTAGGTCTCGCCCCAGCCTTCGGCGCCGTCGGACGACGTGACGCGCACCAGCACCGAGCGGTCGAACGTCGGGTAGACGGTGCGGTTGCTGCGGCGCACGAAGTAGCCCCTGGCGTTGACCGTTTCCCCCTCGCGGAGCGGGCCGAGATAGGGATCGTCCCGCGGCAGCGTGAGCAAGAACGACTGGACGGACGCGACCCGGTGGCTCACACGGCCGTCTCCGGTAGCGCGGCCGGGAGCGGTTCGACCAGCAGGTCGCGGATCGCGTCGAGCATCACCGCCAGCTCCGAACGGTCGTGCTCGTCGAGTGCCGGCGCCGGCGCCCGGACGAACTCGGAGTCGATCAGCCCGCGCAGGCGCAGCGTCGCCTTGGTCATGCTCATGCGGAACACGGCCTGCATGTTCAGCAGCGGCAGCACCTTCCCGAACAGCGCCCGCAGGAGCGGCTCGTCGCCGCGTCGGTGGGCGGCGACCATCGCCGCGTGCACCTCGGTCAGCTCGCATGCCGGCATCGTCCCGCCCGCGCCGCGCAGCAGCTCGTCGACCAGATAGCGGCCGCCGGCGCCGCCGATCACGCTCCGCACCGTGGCGGGAGCCCGAGCCAGGAGCTGCGTGATGCGCTGCCCCGACGGCAGCGTCTCCTCCTTCACGCCGTGGATCTGGGCAACGGCCGCAGCCACAGCGACGACCTCGGAGACGGCCAACCCGGCTCCGACGGGAGGAGGTGCGTTCTGCAGGATGAGCGGCAGCCCGCCGTCTTCCGCCACCCGGGCGAAGAACGCGATCAGGCGATCGCGGTCGTGCCCGAGGGCCGGCGGCGCCATGACCATGGCCGCGGCTGCACCCAAGCAGCGGCCGTGGCCCGCGTGGCCCGCCGCCGCCCGCGGATCGCCTGCGCTGGCGCCCACGATCACCGGCAGCCGGCCGCGCGCAGCATCGGCGACCGTCTCCAGCGCGGCGTTCCGCTCTTCGACGGTCAGCAGGTCGAACTCGCTTGCCACGCCGGGATAGACCACTCCGTCGGCGCCGGCGTCCACGGCGTAGTCGACAAGCCGGCGCAGCGGCCGCTTGTCCACCGCGCCGCCGTCGGCCGTGAACGGCGTTGCCAGCACGGGCAACGTGCCGGAGGCCACCGCGCCGGGATCTTCCGCGCGGTTCGTCACGCCGCTGCCGTGTCAGTCGTCGCGGTAGTGAGCGTGAGCATGTGGAAGGATACCGCGATGCAGTGCCGCGAGGACGGCTTGGCCATGGCCCTCCGGACACCGTGCCGATACGATGTCCTTCGTTCTTCCGAACGCTGATAGCTGATGGGCACGACATTCACCTTTGTTCCGGCGCTCGACCGGCCCGTGTGGAGCACGGCGCCGCTGACCACCCGCATGGTGTCGCCGTACCGTGACCGCGCCGGCCGCGTGCACATCTTCGCCGACTCGTTCGATCCGAGCGAGCCGGGCCGCTTCCAGGACCGGCTGAGCTCCTGGGCGGCGGTGCAGCGATACTATTCGACCGCCGACTTCGAGCGCTTCGACGACCACGGCGTGGTCGTGGGGCGCGGGCGCTGGACCGGCGATCCGGCCACCTCGGACGCGGACTGCGTGGGCGCCGGCAGCCCCGGCGTGACGGTGGCCGGCGACCGGGTGCTGCTGTTCTACGCCGGCCGAGGGCCGGCCGATCCGGCCGGGCCGTTCGAGCACTCCATGAACCGCGCCGACCTGCCGGGGCAGATCATGCTGGCCATCGCGCCGGCCGATGGCGATGGCGCGCCGGCCGGTCCGTTCGTGAAGCAGGGCGCCGTGACCGACTACGGCGCGTCGTGGCGCTCCATCCGGCACGACGATCCGCGGCCGGTCGTCACCGAGGACGAGATCCTGCTGTTCTTCAAGGGCATCGGCCTCGACGATGCCCCAGGGATAGGACCCGGCGACACCTACGCCAACCGCGTGATCGGGCTGGCGCGCACGCCGATCGACCGCCCGGCCGGGCCGTACGCGATCCATCCTGAGCCGGTGCTGCGATCCGAGCGCGGCTGCGAGTCGCCGCGCGTGTTCCGCGTGGGGGCCGAATGGCACATGTTCGTGCTGCGTTACAGCACGCCCGAGCGGCCGGGGATGCGCCGTTACGGCCACTACCGCGGCGCGGACCCGTTTCACTGGGAGCTGGTCAACGACGCCGCCTACGTCACCACCAGCGACCGTCCCGGCGTGGGCGCGGCCGACATGTGCCCGGTATGGACGCCGTTCGAGGACGGCCCGCCTCGCCTGGCCCTGGCCAACCGCATCGACGACGGCACCTTCGGTGACCCCGGCCTGTTCAAGCAGTGGCTGTGGGAGATCCGCGAGGTGCCAACCGGCGTCGATGCTTGATTTATTGGCTTTAATGGTGTAGTCATTAAACTCGTTAAAACGAGTAACTTCCTTCCTGACCCGCTGAGCTGATTCGATGGATCGTCGCAACAACCCGTATGCCCCGGGTGCCGGCTTGCAGCCGCCCGAGCTGGCCGGCCGCGACCGGCTGATCGAGGATGTCACCGTCGACATGGATCGCGTGCTCGCCCGCCGTCCCACCAAGGGCCTCGTGCTGCTGGGCTTGCGCGGGGTCGGCAAGACCGTGCTGGTCAATCGACTGCGCGCGTTCGCGGACGACAAGGGTTTCGAGACGGCCAAGATCGAGGCGCCCGAAGGGGGTGCGCTGCCTGACCTGCTGGCGCCGGAGCTGCGGCGCATCCTCTACGCCCTCGACCTGCGCAAGGCAGGTGGGCGGCACCTGCGGCGGGCGGTGAACGTGCTGCGCGGCTTCGCGAACGCGTTCAAGGTCAAGATCGGAGACATCGAGTTCAGCGTCGAGCCCGCACCCGGCGCAGGGGATAGCGGCAACCTCGAACAAGATCTGCCGCACCTGCTGATTGCCGTGGCGGAAGCCGCCGCCGAGCGGCGCTCGGCCGTAGGTCTGTTCCTTGACGAGATTCAATACCTCTCGTCGGTCGAGCTCGCCGCCGTAGTCGTGGCGTGTCACGAGATCGCCCAACGCAACCTGCCGCTGCTGTTCATCGGCGCCGGACTTCCGCAGGTGGCCGCACTAGCGGGCAAGGCCAAGTCGTACGCCGAGCGGCTGTTCGACTATCCGGAAGTCGGCCCGCTGGATCCCGATGCGGCCCGCGCGGCCATCGCGATACCGGCACGGAACGAAGGAGTCTCGTTCGATGACGGAGCCGTCGATGCCATCCTGCAGGCTACTCAGAACTACCCCTATTTCATCCAGGAGTGGGGATTCCAGGTGTGGAATCGCGCACCGTCGAGCCCGATCGCGCGAGAAGCCGTGGCGGACGCCACCCCGGACGTGATCGCCCATCTGGACGCCAACTTCTTCCGCGTGCGCTTCGATCGCTTGACCGTGCTGCAGCAGAAGTACCTGCGCGCCATGGCCGAACTCGGACCGGGGCCGCACAAGACAGGGCACATCGCCACCACTCTGGGGGTGGTCGCGGCCTCGGTGGCGACGGTCCGGCAGCAACTGGTGAACAAGGGGATGGTCTGGAGCCAGCGGCACGGGGAAACCGCGTTCACCGTGCCGCTGTTCGACAGCTTCATGAAGCGACAGATGCCGATACTCGAACAACACGTACCGGCACGCCGCCCACGATCCGCACGGCGCCGGACTCGCTCATGAACACTCGCGCCTCTCGAAGGACTCTTCACTCAGAGATCCTCGACGTGCCGGGCGGTGTCGTTAGAGGGAATCCACCTTCTCGGACAGCCAGATCTTGATGAGCGACTGGTAGGGGACGTCGCGCTTGTTGGCGGCGATCTTGATCCGTTCCAGAAGGTCGAGAGGGATTCTCAGAGAGATCGACTTGCTCGTCGGCTTGAGGTTGGGGAAACGTACGGGCTCAGCCTTACTCCAGTCTACATGGTCGGCAGAGTCATGGCTCTCCCAGAACGCACGCTCTTCAGCCTCGTTCTCGAAGGCAGGAATGGACATCGAGTTCTCATTCATTGGCACAAGTCGAGGCGCCGCGCGACGCAGGTTCTGGGCGCTCGAACGGAGTTCAGCATACGTGCGGTGCTCAACAGCGTCACGCGTGCCATCTCATGGTAGAACAGGGGGGAAGCACTGCATCGCGGTCAATACGGAGGGCGAGGCGTGCATCACGCGGGAGTCCTCCGATACCGCCGCCTAAGGGACCTTCCCGGCGGACTACCTGCGCACGGTGGGACACGCGCGAGGCGGCCACGCAGCCGGGACCGATGACATCGTCGTCCATGACAGCGGATTCATCCTCGGACTCTCCGCTCGACCTCTGGTAGCGGGCGACGTCTCGGCCCGGTCCACGGCTGAACGAGGAGGTTCACCTCCTCCAGGTAGGGGGATCTCGGCGCGGCCGGCGGTGTCGCTCCGTCAAGTGATCCCCAGCTCGTTGTCGAACCGGAACGGGAGCCAGTCCCCAGGTCGATCTCCGCCCACGTCCAGCTCATGTCCGGATCGTCGGTGAACGCTGCCACGATCGTGGTGACGATCGGACCGATCATCCTGGTCTACCCGTTCCTGCAGCGGTACTTCATCAAGGGACTGCTGGTGGGGGCGCTGAAAGGGTAGAGGAGGAAAAGCGTGGTCGGGAGCACCGTTGCCAGTGAAGCGCTACGCGCGTACCGTTGGCTCGCCGGCAGCGGTCGTACCGTGGCTCATGAACGCACGCGAGGCAGGGGACCATGACAAGCCCGAGGATTTCCGATCTGACAGTCGCCGAGTTCAAGCAGCTCGTCCGGGAGACGATTGTCCAGTCTCTTGCCGAATTGCTCGGCGATCCCGATGAGGGGCTGCTGCTACGCGATGACTTCGCCAAGTCCCTGCAGCGCTCGCTCGACGAGGTAACGGCCGGCGGACCAACCAGAAGCCTGGCGGATGTGACGCAGGAGTACACGCTGAGCAAGTGACCCGTCAGGTCGAGCTGACGCCGACGGCTGAAGATGATCTCCGCCGGTTGGAATCGGTCGTCGCACGCCGGATGATCGCGAAGCTCCAGTGGCTGGCGGAGAACGCTGATACGGTCCGGCATCAGACGCTGACTGGTACGTGGAAAGGCGTGTTCAAGCTTCGAGTCGGTGACTACCGCATGCTGTACACGCGCGAAGCACCGAGGCGGCGGATCGTCGTTCATTTCGTTCGTCACCGTCGCGAAATCTACAAGATGGGGGGACGGTGATGGCTGCGACCGAAGGGATCGACGAGCGGGAGGTGGAGCTGCGCATGGCGCTGCTCCGGGAGCGGTATGGCGACCGGTTCGCGGAGCCGGAGCAGGAGGCCGAGGTGCACAGGCAGGTGGCCCAGGAGCTGGTCAGGGTCTCCCGGACGCTGCGGGAGGCCGTGGTCGAGCCGGACCAGGAGCCGTTTCCGCCGTTCAGGCCGTACCGGGGCGACGACCGGTGACCGAGTGCGACGCCGTCTTCCTGCCGGTGCGCGAGCTGGCCGAGCGGGTGCGCACGCGGCAGGTGTCGCCGGTGGCGCTGGTGCGGCTGTTCCTGGACCGCCTGGAGCGGATCGGGCCGCGATACAACGCGGTGGTCACGCTGACCGCCGATCTGGCCGAGAAGCAGGCTTGGGAAGCCGAGCGGGAGATCGGGGAGGGGCACTGCCGCGGTCCGCTGCACGGCATTCCGTACGGCCTCAAGGACGTGTTCGCCACCGAGGGCTACCCGACGACCTGGGGCGCGGGGCCGTTGCGCGACCGGGTATTCGACTACGACGCCACCATCGTCCGCAGGCTACGAGACGCCGGCGCCGTGCTGGCCGCCAAGCTGGCACTGGTGGAGTTGGCCGGCGGCACCGGCTACCGGCGGGCGGACGCCTCGTTCACCGGGCCCGGGCTCAGTCCTTGGAACCCCGACACGTGGAGCGGTGGCTCGTCCAGCGGATCCGGGGCGGCGGTCGCCGCGGGGCTGGTCCCGTTCGCGATCGGCACCGAGACGTGGGGGTCGATCGTGGGGCCCTCCACCAACTGCGCCGTGTCCGGGCTGCGCCCCACCTTCGGCCGGGTGAGCCGTCACGGCGGCATGCCGCTCACCTACGGGATGGACAAACCCGGACCGATGTGCCTGACCGCGGACGACTGCGGGCTCGTGCTCGACGCGATCGCCGGACACGACGAGCGCGACGAGGCGACCACGACCAGGCGGTACGAATATCGGCCCTACCGCCCCCGGCGTCGCCGTCTCCGCTTGGGCGTACCCAAGGGGGTGCCCGACGGCTCGCAGCCGGGCGTGCAGGGCCGCTTTCGGGAGGCGCTGGACGTGCTGGCCGAGGTGGCGGACATCAAGGAGGTCGAGCTTCCGGACCTGCCGTACGCGGAGGTGTCCAGCGCCATCTTCCTGGCCGAGTCGGCCAGCGTGATGGAGGAGCTCATCGACAGCGGCATCACCGCCGGGCTCACCGCCCCGGAAGCGCGCATCGGCATCTATCCCCGCACCGCGATGCTGGCCACCGACTACCTGCGGGCGCTGCGGCTGCGGCGCACTATCGCCGTGGCGGCCGACCGGCTGCTGGAACGCTACGACGCGCTGCTGTCGCCCACGCGGCCGACGGTCGCGCCGCCGGCCGACCGGCCCTGGGACAAGAAGCGCGCGGAGCGGGCGGCCGATCCTCTGGGAGCGTTCGGGAGCTGCATCGGGCTGCCGGCGATCTCGGTGCCGATGGGGTTCGCGGACGGAGGCTTGCCGATCGGCCTGCAGATCCTGGGCCGTGCCTATGACGAGAACGTGGTGCTGGCCGTCGCCTCCGCCTACCAGGGCCTGACCGACTGGCACACCCGGCACCCGCAGGATTTGCTGTCCGCCATCGCAACGGACTGATCGGAAATCCCGGTTATAATCGCCGCGGATCCGATGGCATTCACTTCCCGCGTCGGCGTGTGCAGCATCGCCTTCAAGGAGCGGAGCGCCGCCGGCGCGCTGCGTGCCATCGCCGCCGCGGGAGCCGACAGCGTCGAGCTGTGGGGGCAGCCGCCGCACCTGCCGTATCCCGTGGACGAGGCGTGGTGCGCCGCCCTGCGCGAACAGGCGGCCGAGCTGGGACTGAGCTTCTGCGCGCTCGGCTCCTACTACTGTCCCGGCAACCATCCGACCTACGACGGTCATCCCGTGACGAAGGAGAACCAGCTCGCCGCGGGGCTGGCGCTTGGCGCGCCGATCGTCCGCATCTGGCCGGGCACCGCCGCCCGTCAGGTCACGGAGCCCGCGGAGCGGGAGCGGCTGTACGCGGAGATCCGCGACTTCGCCGACGCCGCCCGCGACGCCGGCATCCTGGTGGTGCTGGAGCGGCACGTCGGCTCGCTGACCGAGGGGTGGGACGAGCCGCTGACGGTGCTTGCCGAGGTCGACCACGCCAACGTGGCGCTCAACTACCAGGTGGTGTACCCGGCCCCGCGCGAGGAGCTGGCCACCCGAGCGGTGCCCGACTACCGGCGGCTGCTGCCGCACTCCCGCCACGCGCACCTGCAGAACTACGCCGCGGCCGCCGGCGACCGGCCGCCGCGGACCCTGATCGCCGACGGCGTGGTGGACTACGGCGAGCTCGGCGCGGCGGCACGTGAGTCAGGCTACGACGGCTCCTTCATGATCGAGTTCCCGGCCGACGAGCGCGGCGGCATGAGCGTGGACCAGGCGATCCGCGCCGACGTGGCCGGGGTCCGCCGCCTGCTATCGGCATGAGTCAGAGCGTCGCGGCACCGCGCCGGGAGCCGGCCGGCCGGCCACCTCACATCGTCGTGATCCTGTCGGACCAGCTCCGCGCCGACTGCGTCGGCTGCTACGGCAACCCGATCATCCGCACCCCGCACGTCGACGCGCTGGCTGCCGCCGGCACGCGCTTCGCCCGCGCGTTCTCGCAACACCCCCAGTGCGCGCCCAGCCGCGCCTCGATCCTGACCTCCCGCTATCCGCACGTGAACGGCAGCACCTCAAACTACGTGGCGGTCGGCGATCACGAGCTCACCCTTCCCGAGTGTCTCCGCGCTCACGGGTACCGCACCGCAGGCACCGGCAAGCTGCACCTGCCGGCGGCCAAGCTGGCGGCCGGCTTCGACGAGCTGATCCAGAGCGAAGGCCAGCGCTCCGGCGCCACCGACCCGGAGGTGCTGCATCCGCACTACAAGGAATGGCTGAAGGCGAACGGCCACTGGCAGACGGCGGTGGAGGCGTTCGCCATGCACGGCCGGCCGGAGTACCTGGAGGGGTTCCGGGCGGCGGTCAACCCGCTGCCCGAGCACGCCTATTTCGACGGCTGGGTGGGTGACCGCACCGTGGAGCTGATCCACCGGCACTCGACCGAGCAGCCGCTGTTCCTGTTCGTCGGCCTGCCCAACCCGCACATCCCGTTCGACGCGCCGGAGCCGTACGCGTCGATGTACGATCCGGCGGCGCTGCCGCTGCCGGCCACGTTCGGCATGGGGCTGGCGAACAAGCCGCCGCAGCATCTCGGCTACAAGCGCCACGGTCGGAAAGAAAACTACGAGGACCTGGACGAGGCGGCGCTGCGCCGCGTGACCGCGCTCTACTACGGCAGCATCTCGCTGGTGGACGCCCAGGTGGGCAAGGTGATGGCGGCGCTCGCGGAGCGCGGGATGCTCGAAGACACCGTGGTGGCGTTCCTGTCCGATCACGGCGAGCTGCTCGGCCACTTCGGCATGCTGATCAAGAGCATCGACGAGTACCCGATGCTGTACGACGTCGGGCTGCACGTGCCGCTGATCGTCCGCGCGCCGGGCGGCCAGGTGGCCCGGGTGGTGGACCAGCCGGTGGAGCTGGTCGACCTGGCGCCGACCCTGCTGTCGTGCGCGGGCTTGGCGGTGCCGCCGGAGATGCAGGGAACGAGTCAGCGCGAGGCGCTGTTTGGAGGCGAGCCGGCGCGGCGCGAGTACGTGTTCGCGGAGTCCGGGCCGGTAAAGATGGTCCGCGGCGAGCGCTACAAGCTCGTCCATTACCCGGGACAGCCGTACGGGGAGCTGTACGACCTGCAGCGTGACCCGCACGAGGCGGACAACCGTTTCGACGATCCCGACCTGGCGCCGCAACGCGAGCGGCTCACCCGCGCGCTGCTGGACCGGCTGATCGCCGCCGAGGGCCCGCTGCACGGCGAGTCTCAGCGCGGGCCGGCGTACTGGCGGCGCCAGTATAGGTTACCGTTCGAGTCTGAGGCCTGAGACATGCACGCCGTCGAGCTGCAGTGGGTGACCTACACCTACCCGGAGGGTGACGAGCCGGTGTTTACCGACCTGTCGGTCCGTCTGCCGTCCGGCGTGGCCGCGTTCGTGGGTCAGAACGGAACCGGCAAGTCCACGCTGATGCTGCTGGCCTCGGGCATCGCCCTGCCGGACGCCGGCACCGTGCTGCTGCAGGGCATCGACACCCGCGACCTGCGCGACCTCCACGAGCGACAGCGCTTCGTGTCGCTGATCCATCAGAACATGGAGTTCGAGACCGAGGAGCCGATCGGCGACCTGCTCGCCCAGGTCTACCTGAGCGGCTACCACGAAGATCACTCGGAGGAGTTCGTGCGCGAGCTGGTGCGCGTCTTCGACCTTCAGGGCGTGCTGCTGAAGCGCACGCAGGAGGTGAGCAAGGGCGAGCTGCAGCGCACGCTGCTGGCGTTCTGCCTGCTGTACGGTTCGCGGATGCTGATGATGGACGAGCCGGTGTTCGCGATGGAGGACCACCAGAAGCGCTCGGCAATGGGCTTCCTGTACGAGTATGTGCGCGCCGAAGGGCTCACCTGGTACTACTCCGCGCACGAGCTCGACCTGTCGGAGCAATTCTCGGATCAGGTGGTGCTGTTCCGCCCGGACGAGGACCCGCTGATCGGCCCCACGGCCGAGGTGCACACCCGCGAGCGACTGGAGCGCGCCTACGAGGCGCCGTACGACACGCTCAAGCGGCGTGAGGAGCTCTACCGGCAGACCCTGCCGGGCATGCGGTGAAGCTCTACGACCAGCACCTGCACTCCCGTCACTCCGTGGACTCGCGGGCGGATCCGGTAGCCAACTGCGAGCAGGCTCTGGCCGCCGGGCTGGCCGGCCTGACCTTCACCGAGCACTACGACATGCATCCCCGCGACTGGGACCGCTGCCGGTGGGACTACGACGCGATCGCCGCCACGATCGACGGGCTGCGCAGGCGTTTCTCACCACAGTTGTGGGTCGGATTCGGCATCGAGGTGGACTACCAGCCGGGAATGATCGAGGAGACCCTCGACTACCTCGACCGCCACTCGTTCGACCTGGTGCTGCTGAGCGTGCACTGGTTCTCCGGCCGGCCGCCCAGGGAGTGGCGGGAGATCGGCGCCGAGGCGATGCGGCGCGCCTACCTGGCGACGCTGCGTGGCGCCGCCGAGCTCTGCCGGGAGCTGGCCGCCGGCGGGCTCCGGCCGTTCGACGTCCTCGGACACCTCGACTACGTGAAGCGCTACCTGCGGCGCGACTGGGACGCCCCGATGGGAGCGATCGAGCCGGCGGTGCTCGACCCCATCCTGCAGGCGCTGATCGACGCCGGCGTCGTGCCGGAGATCAACACCGCCGGGATGCGGCGGCCCGAGGCCGAGTCGTACCCGTCGTGGTCGATCCTCCGGCGCTACCGGGAGCTCGGCGGACGCGCGGTGAGCATCGGCAGCGACGCCCACCAGAGCCGCGACATCGGCGCCGCATTCGGCCAGGTCGCCGAGCGGCTCCAAGCCATCGGCTTCAAAGGCGAGGCGGTGTTCCGGGAGCGGGTATGCAGCATCGTCCCGTGGTGAATGCCCCCGGGCCTGCTGCGGCTCCCGCGCACTTCGGCGCCGAAGTGCGCTACTCCTCCTGCAGGGGGTTGTGTGTCTTGAGGGCAGGGAATCGCGAGAAGTCGCGATCGGCTACCGCGATCATCCGCCGTGGCCCTCATACGCGAGCGACCGGGTGGTCTCCCAGTTGCCGGCGCTCACGCCGGGCTGCAAGCCGTTACCGGCGACCGTGTGACGCCGGTACGAGACACGAGCCGGGCTGCGGGCGTCGTGCACGACCGCGTGGAGACCAGTGGCGACCAACTCCTTGAGCGTCGTCCCGCGTGCGGCCGCCACGCCTTTGGCCTCCTTCAGGAGAGCGTCGGGAATCTCTACGGTCGTCTTCATACGGGTAACCATATTACTTCACCCGTTCGTATGTCAGCGTGTACGCAGGCCGGCCGCACGAGCCGTCAGATCGAGGCGAGCTTCCAGATGTCGATCCGGTCCGCCGTGATGCGACCGGCGGCCGCGAACAGTCCGATCCGGTCGTGACGCGGATCCGACGGGTAGGCGCGCCACGTGAACGACGTGCGGCCGGCGTCGACGAACACCTCGACGACAGAGTGATCGACGAACACGTGCAGCCGCACGCGGCCGGGGTCGTCGATGAACAGCGGCGCCTCGTCGTAGCCCTCGGCATCCCGCGTGGGAGGGGGCGTCGCGACGTTCCGCAGCCGCAGTCGGCCGGGAGCGGCGTCGAGCTCGATCCGGGTGTGCTCGCCGAGATCGTCGGCGCCGAGCACGATCAGCCCCCATGCACCTTCGGCCGGCGGTGAGACCGAGGCTACGATCTCCAGCGCTGTTCCGCCGACGCCGTCCAGGAGTCGCGTGCCGGCCACCTCCATGCCCTCGAGCCGCACGTGCTCGCGGCGGAGCGAGCGCAGCTCGGGCGCGGGAGCGAGCGCCACGTGACCGTCGGCGCGCACCGACACCACCTGCGGCAGCGACATCGCCTGGACCCAGCCGGCCGCCAGTCCCGCCTCGCGCGGGCGGCCCTCGCGGATCATCCCCAGCAGCAGCCGCCGGCCACGCTCGTCCGCGAACGTCCTGAGCGCGTGCAGGTAGCCGCCGTCGAGCAGCCCTTCGGCCGCCGGCCGGAACCGGCCGCCGTCGAGCGATCCGGTGAACCAGCGGTTGTAGTACCCGTTGACGAAGCTCTTGGCCTCCTTCTTGTAGCCGTGAAGCAACACGACGTGCCTGCCGTCGACGGTGAAGTAGTCGGGGAGCGGCGTGTGCAGACCGCCCTCGTTCTCGAACAGCACGCGCACGAACCGCCAGTCGCGCAGATCGGCCGAACGGTAGAGCAGCAGCCGGTTGGCCGGCGGGGTGCTCGCGGCGTCGTAGGCGTCGAGCAGCAGGTGCCACCACGCCCCCTCCTGCCAGACCAGCGGATCGTGGAAGAAGGTCCCGGGGTAGCCGTTCCCGCCGAACTCCGCCGGCGGATCGACCGCGAGCGGGCCGCCTGGATCCTTGGTCCAGTGGACGAGGTCGCGGCTGGTGGCCAGGTTCTGCGTGAAGCGCGCTCCCTCGCGCGGATGCGTCCCGGCCACGTTCTTGCGCAGGCCGGTGTAGACGATGTGGAACAGGTCGCCGTCTCGTACGATGCTGCCGCTCCAGCACCCATCCCGGTCGGGGCTGTCACGCGCCGGGCCATCGGCCGACGGGACCAGCGCGTCCGGCAGCCGCCGCCAATGCACGAGGTCGGAGCTGAACGCATGACCCCAGTGCGCGGTCCCGGTCAGCCACGGGTTCCAGTCCGCTCCGTCGCATGGGTGGTACTGGAAGAACACGTGGTACTCGCCGTCCCGGACGAACGTCAGCGGATCGCCGATGTACCCGGACTCCGGCTGGTAGTGGAAGGCGGTTCGGTAGGCGGAGTCGGCCACGCGCGCGCATCGTGCCGCGGTTGCCGCCGGCACGCCAGCCCCCTAGAGTGCGCGCCGGAGGACTTGCATGAGGCACGACCCCGAGCACACCTGGGGCCACACGATCGCGTTCTGTGATCAGTATTTCCAGCGCGCCTGCGCGCTGCTGCGGACCACCCTGGACGAAATGCCGACCTGGACGGCGGTCGCCGACCGGGCGGTCCGCACGATCCGCGCCGGCAGCACCGTGCACGCCAACATCACCACCGGACACATGCCGACCACGGAGCTCTCGAACGACCGCGAGGGCAACCCGGCGCCGTTCGCGTTCCAGGGTCCCGACCACCACACGCCCGAGCAGTACGCCGCGATGCGCGCCGGTGACCTGCTGCTGACCAACTGCGTGACCCCGGCGGTGCAGGAGGTGCGCGACCGCGGCGTGCACGTCATCGTCTTCACCACCGCCTACGTCAACTCGGGAGCGGCGCCGGGCTGGCTGACCGACAACCCCGGCGGGCTGATGCCGGCGGACGTGGCCGACCAGGTGATCGACACCCACATCCCGTGGGAGCAGGGGCTGGTCGACGTGCCGCAGGTGCCGGAGATGAAGGTCTTTCCCGGTTCCTCCAACGTGAGCTGCGCCATCCACTGGTGCCTGACCGCGGAGGTGATGCAGGCGCTCGGCACGGGCGGCTCGCCCGACGGATCGAAGGCGCGCGCCTACCTGGCGATCCTGCTGGAGCGGCTGGGCGAGGTGAACCGCCGTCACCGCCAGGCGATCGGCCAGGAAGCGGTGGAGCTGGCCAGGCGGGTGATCTCTGGCGGCCACGTCGACGTCAACGGCAGCAACGAGGGCGTGCGCGCGGACGCGAACACCGTGGCCCAGGGCCTGATGCTGACCTGCGCCTTTGAGCCGCGGCCGGCTGCCGAAGGCGGCGACACCGACACCCTGATCATCACCGCCGTGAGCGCCGATCACCCGCAGGAGGTCGCCTGGACGGAGCGGGCTCGGGCGAACGGCACCCGCGTGGTGACCGTCGGCATGGAGACCTCGCCGCGCATGCGCGAGCTGAGCGACCGCTACCTGGGCAACGCCTGCGACGAGGCGGGCGGCGTGGTCGAGGTGGCCGGCTGCAAGGAGCCGATCTGCCCGACTACGGGCATCATCGACAACGTGCTCACGCAGATGCTGCTGTCACAGATGACCGATGAGATGTGCCGCCGCGGCGCCGTGCCGTACTTCTACATGGGACTCTACCGCCTGGGCGGACGCGAGTACAACACGGTGATGAAGCGCCACTTCGAGGCGCGCGGGTACTGAGGTTGCCGGCTGCCGAGGCGATGCTATCATCGAACGACCGGCCCGCGGGTATGGCAGAAAACGACAGACCTGAAACGGTTCGACGCATCGTCATCTTTCTCGACATCGATGGTGTTCTGCAGCCGCCGTCGAAGCAGACACGATTCAAGCATGACCTGGAGGAGTTGCGACGCTCTCTGGCGAGCAAGTTCGAAGATGCAACCTATCTGATCATGGACAAATACGACCTTGGAGCTGTCTACTGTGACTGGGACAGCGAAGCGGTCGAACGACTGCGGACGCTGTGCGTCGACTTCGGAGCGAGCATCGTGATCAGCTCCGACTGGCGCAGAAGCAAATCCGTCCGCGAGCTCCAGGCTCTGTTTCGCATGCACGATCTGCACGACTACGTGACCGATGCGACGAAGGAGATCGACGGGCCGCCACACTACCGGGCGGGAGAGGTCAAGGAGTACCTGGACTCGCATCCGGAGATCGAGCGGTTCGTGATTATCGACGACGGCTTCAGGCTGGAGTTCGATGAGCTCTTTCCCGAGCAGTTCGTGCACACCGGGTACCGCCTGGAAGCCGACGACGAGCGGCGTGCGCGGCAGATTCTGTCGGGTCTCCCGGCGCAGCCGAACCGGAAGTGGCCGGAGTATGGTCCTCTGCCGGCCGGGCTGTTCGGACCATCCGGGTTGTTCGGAGGGTAAAACGTGGCCGGGCGCGGCGGCGGCCTCGATTCTCCGAAGACGGCCCCGATGACCAAGCGCAGGTTGCCCATCGGTTGCTCCACGAGGACACCCACTACTTCCTTTCACGGCCGCGGCGGTTCGGCAAGAGTCTGTTCCTGGACACACTGAAGGAGGTGTTCGAGGGCAACGAGGAGTTGTTCGCCGGGCTGTACATCCACGACCGGCATGACTGGTCGAAGCGGCATCCGGTGGTGCGGCTGAGCTTCGGCGGCGGCAACTTCAAGGATCCCGACCTGCTGGAAGCCAACGTCATGGAGCAGCTCGCGGCCGTCGAGCGGCGCGCCGGGCTGGTATCGGAGTACCTGACGGCGCCGGGTCGCTTCGCGTATCTGCTTGAGGCTCTGCACGGACAGTCGGGTCAGCCGGTGGCGGTGCTGGTGGACGAGTACGACAAGCCGATCCTGGACGCGTTGGTGGACGCGCCGGACGTGGCGCGCGCCAACCGCGACTTCCTGCGCGGGCTGTACGGCGTGATCAAGGACTCGGACGCGCACGTGCGGTTCACGTTTCTCACCGGGATCAGCAAGTTCTCGAAGGTGAACCTGTTCTCGCAACTGAACAACCTCACCGACCTCACCCTGGATCCGGTCTACTCGTCGATCTGCGGCTACACCGAGGCCGACCTGGACACGGTGTTCGCGCCGGAGCTCGATGGGCTGGACCGCGAGCGGGTGCGCGAGTGGTACAACGGCTATAGCTGGCTGGGCGCAGAGAAGGTGTACAACCCGTACGACGTGCTGCTGCTGCTGCGCCGCCGCCGGTTCGCCGCACACTGGTTCGAGACCGGCACCCCGGCGTTCCTGGTGGACACGCTGTTCGAGCGACGGATCTCGTCGGTGTCGCTGGACCGGACGGTGAGCACGGAGGAGTTGTTGTCGACGTTCGACGTGGGCAAGATCGGCACGGAGGCGCTGCTGTTCCAGACCGGCTACCTGACGATCACCGGAGAAGAGGAGCTGGGAGGAGAGCCGCTGTATCGGCTGGGCTACCCAAATAGGGAGGTGCGCCAGAGCCTGAACCGGGTGCTGCTGAGTCAACTCGTGCAGGACACCGAACAGCAGACGGCGAACAGCATGCGGCTGCAACGCCTGCTTGCCGCGCACGACCGCGCCGGCCTGGAGGAGCTGTTCCAGGCGTTCTTCGCGAGCATCCCGTACGAATGGCACACCAGCAACGACATCGCCAACTACGAGGGCTACTACGCCAGCGTGTTCTACTCGTACTTCGCGGCGCTCGGCTACGACCTCGTCGTCGAGGAGTCGAGCAGCCACGGCCGGCTGGACATGGCGGTGCGGGCGGACGGGCACATCTACCTGTTCGAGTTCAAGGTGGTGGAGATGTCTCCGCCGGGATCGGCGCTCGCCCAGCTCCGGGAGCGGGACTACGCGGCCAGGTACCGCGGCCGCGGCGAGCCCATCCACCTGATCGGCGTGGAGTTCAGCCGTCAGACGCGCAACGTCACCGCCTTCGAGGTGGCCGACGGCTGACCATCGCGGCTGTGATCGCCTGACAACAGATGAGTGCGGCAGGTGCGTGCCCATGAAAAAATGAGCCGGCTGGCAGGATGCCAGCCGGCTCGTGATCAGTCGTCAGAGGGAAGCGTTACGGTGAGGGGCACTCCGATACGAGGTGGCCCCACATGGCGGTCGCCGCTGCCTCGATCTCCGGGCCGGGCCCTGCGTTCCAGCGGTCGAGCCAGTCCTGATAGGCGGACACCGGCTTCTGGCCAATGATGATCTGACCGAACAGCGCCACCGACTCGTTCAGGAAGTCCTGATTGGCGGCGCGCAGGTCGTTGCCGTCCTCGTCGAGCGCGCTCACGAAGGACTGCGTCAGCATGCACACGTTGTTCGCTCCCAGGACGGAGTCCGGGTCGAAGCGAACCTGCTGCACCCACTCGTTCTGTATCGCGTTCGTGAACGCGGGGTCACCCTTGAAGTCGTTGATCGTCCAGTAGCCCAGGGCGGTGCTGCGCGTGTTGACGCTGAAGCCCATCGCCTGCCGGACCTCGGAATCCGCGAACTCCTCCGTCCAGACCGGGCGGTTGTTCTCCACGCCGCTCCAGTGCGTGCCCTCGATGCCGTAGTGAGTCAGGAACGCGCCATCGCGCGTGCTGATCTGTTCCACGGCGCTCATGATGGCGTGCACGCGATCGCGGTCGTCGTTGTTCTGGACGCCGATACCATGGCCGTTGCCGTGCATCGGGTGCCAGGCGTAGGTGACCGGGAAGTACCCTTCGACCCGCGGCGGGCCGGTGTACGCGAACGTGGCGTCGGGGCTGTGCTCCTTCAGGGTCGGTTTGAAGCTCTCGTGATCGAACGGCCAGCTCGGATGCTCCCAGCCCTTCATGATGGCGACTCCGGCGTCGAACGGCTCGCTCTCACCGTTGACGGTGACGAACTCGGGGTCGAGATAGCCCTCTGCGTACCAGCGGGCCAGGATCTCCAGCGCCTGGATCATCTCCGGCTGCCCTTGGCTGTACACCAGCTTGTCGCCCTTCTTGATGAAGCGGTTGTTCGACAGGCCGAAGGCATTCATCACGGCGTTGAAGGAGCGGTAGTACTCGGTGTCCCGATAGCGGGTGCCGTACGAGTAGCGGTCGGGGTACGCGGCCTTGTAGGCCGCGAACACCGCCTCCCACTCTTCCATGGTGTGCGGGACGTCCATTCCCAGCTCGTCCAGGTAGTCTTGGCGCCACAGGTAGCCATGGCCGTAGTTGGCGTGCTTCCAGACCATCGGGTAGTGCTTCAGCACGCCGTCGCGCTTGTAGCGCTCCAGCGTGAAGTCCAGGTCGAGCCCTGCGCCGGCGGCGAAGGCGCTGAGGCCTCCATAGTAGCTGGGCATGTACTCGGCCACCTCTTCGATGCTCAGGTCGGAGGTGCCCTGCTGGATGAGTTGCTCGAACCAGTAGGTCTCGAACAGGTCGGGCAGGTCATTGGCGCCGAACAGAACGCGCAGCTTGTCCCGGTAGGAGATGCCGCCCTGGCCCGAACAGGGGATGTGGACCCAGTTCACGCCCAGGATCGCGTTCATCTCGTCAAGTAGGTCCGTGGAGGTCTCCGGCCACACATGGCAGTGCTCGGTCATGTGCGTGATCGTGATCGGCTCACCGGCGGCCATCTCGGTCTGGCCCTCGGCGAACGCCCCGGCGGCTACCGTCACGCTCAGCAGCAGTACCAGTAGTTTCTTCAATTTGTTCTCCTTGTAGGAATTATTGGACATCGTGCCGACCGCGAACCATTCGCGGGCCGGCACGCCCGTCCTCGTCGGACGACTGATCGGTTCCGAACGTTACTCTCCAGTCTACCCCTTCAGCGAGCCGATGAGAATACCCTTGGCGAAGTACTTCTGCAGGAACGGGTACACCAGAATGATCGGGATCAGGGAGTAGAGCAGGATCCCCGAGCGAACGGTCTCGGCCGTGTACTGCCTGTCCTGGGTCTCTTCCAGGAGCTGCGCCAGGCGGATCTCGGACGCGATGCCGCCGCGCGAGGCCTCGTTCACGTCGGCGATGATGCGGCCCAGGAGTTGCGGCACGAAGATCTTGCCTCGGCTGATGTAGATCAGGATGTCGAACCACGCGTTCCAGTGGAACACGAACATCCAGAGGGAGAGCACGGCGATGATCGGCTTCGACAGCGGCAGGATCAACTGGAGGAAGGTGCGCAGCTCACCCGCGCCGTCAATGCGGGCGCTCTCGGTCAGCTCCTCGGGCAGGGTCATGAAGAAATTGCGGGTGAGGAGCATGAAGAAGCCGTTGATCAACAGCGGCAGCCACAGCGCTCCCATCGTGTTGTAGAGACCGAGGCCGCGGACGATCAGGAACAGCGGGATGAAGCCGCCGCTGGTGTACATGGTGATGATGACGAATATCGTGTAGGAGCGCCGGAACGGCAGGTACTTCTTCGACAGCGGGTAGGCGGTGAGGCCCATGATGAACACCGAGAGCGCCACTCCGACCGCGGTTCGATACAGCGACCAGTAGTACGCCTCCACCGTCGAGCGCTGCCGGAAGATGCGCTTCCAGGTCTCCAGGGTCACCTCGCCAGGCTGCGGCAGCAGGTACATGCCACCCGTGACCACCGCCACGGGGGTGCTTACCGACAGAGATATGTGCCGCATGAAAGGCAACAGGACCGAAAGCGCAAACAGGGCCATGATGAGGACGATCGCGGCGTGCCCGATCCGCTCGCCGACGCGCCGGCGCGTACCCGTTACCACGTGCCGGCTACCACAGGGCGTGCTCGGAGTAGCGGCGGACGATGAGGTTGGTGCCCCACACCAGCGCGAAGCTGACGCCCGTTCTCAGTATGGTGAGCGCGGTGCCGTACTCGTACTGGAACCCTTCGAACGCAAGACGGTACAGGTAGGTGTCGATCACGTCAGCCACCTCGTACACGAGGGGGTTGTACAGCCAGAAGACCTGCTCGAAGTTGGCGCTGATCAGCGTGCCCATGCGGAAGATGAACAGGATCGTGATCACCGGGAGCATGCTGGGCAGGGTGATGTGCCACGCCATGCTGATCCGGCCGGCGCCGTCGATGTAGCCTGCCTCGTACATCTCCTGGTCGATGCTGGCGATGCTGGCCAGATAGACGATCGTTCCGTAGCCCACCTCCTTCCAGAGGCCGCTGAGGATGTAGACGACCAGCCATGCTTGTGGGTCGACCATCAGGTAGGGCGCCTGAGCTCCGAAGAACCGGAACAGTGCCCCCACTACGCCCGTTCCCGGCGACATGAACTCGATCACCAGGGCGCCAAGGAATACCCACGAAAGGAAATGGGGAAAGTACAGAACCGTCTGTATCGTACGCTTGTAGGTCGATGAGCGCAGCTCGTTCAGGAGGATGGCCAGAATGATGGGGGCGGGAAATCCGAAGAGTGTGGTCAGAAGGGCGATGCGGATCGTGTTCCGTACGGCTCGCAGGAATGCGGAGGGATCGAGGAAGAGCTTGTTGAAGTGCTTGAGGAGCGGGTCCGCCCACGGGCTGCCGAGGATTCCGTCGCGGACGTCGAATTCCTTGAAGGCCAGCGTCATCCCGTAGATGGGCAGGTACTGAAAAATTATGAAGTAGACTGTGCCGGGAATGAGCAGGATCAGCAGGGAACGGTGCTTGACGACATCCCGGATCCACTGCCTGCGGCTACGCCGACCAAGCTGTGTGGAGTGGGCCGTGACGGTCTGCTGGTACGTCGGGACGGAGGCCATCGTCGATCGGGGCCGCAGGGTACCGAACGCGGCCAGACGATGCAAGCGTGGTCGAGCCGAGACGCCACCTTGTTGATCCCGCTCCGCTCGCTGGAGGGTGACGGGCTGAACTGACGATTCAGGCGGCTCTTTGCCGCGAGCGAGTCAACTCGATGGGAGCAGACGCTTCCGAAAGTCGGCCTCGCTGACGGAGGAAGAGGCGGCCGCGATGATGGCGTGGCCGGGCAGCTTGGCGAAGCCGGGCACGCCGGGAAACTCGGCCGATACCTCGATGCCGCGCGCTGCCAACAGCGCCCGAGTCAGTTCGGCGCGCCCCTCCGCATGACCCTCGGCCCGGCCCTCCGCCCGGCTCCGGCGGCGTTGCGCGCCCAGCAGGGGGTCGTCGTCCGGGCCGGTGCCTTCCCGCTCCCCCAGCACCGTTCCCACCCGCTCCAGTACCGCGCTCGTCCGTGCCGAGAACGCCTCCTCGTTCAACGCCGCGTGGATCTCGACCGCCGTCCAGCCCAGAAACGCACCGCTCGCCGCCGACTCCCGATACCCGCCATCTTCCAGCAGACGGATCGTCAGTTCGGACCGGCGGCTGGTCTGCCTGCATGATGAGCTGCGGCTCGCCATGCTCGTCGCGCTCGGTCAGGTCGGTGCAGCCGAAGCACTCTACCGGCGCACCGCGCACCGCGGCGATGCGTTCGGCCAACCTCCCCAAGCGGTGCGCAGGGCATTCGTGGTAGGAGTTGACCGGCGCCGAAACGCGGTCGTGCGGATGACGGAGGCACGGCGGCCTGCGACAATGGCGCGCGATGCGCACGTTCAACACCGAAGGCCCCGTCCGCGCGGAGCGGCACTATCGGATCCCGCCGCTGACGCGGATCGAGCTCGACGACGTGCTCGGTCTCATCCGCGACGAGAAGTACTTCGTGTTGCACGCGCCGCGGCAGACCGGCAAGACCTCGGCGTTGCTGGCGCTGCGCGACCTTCTGAACAGCGGCGAGAAGGGCGCTTGGCGTTGCGTGTACGCCAACGTCGAGGCCGGCCAGGCAGCCCGCGAGAACGTCACGGAGGCGATGCGCGCGATGCTCTCCGAGTTCGCGCTGAGGGCGAGCCTGACGCTGGGCGACGACTCGCTGGAGGGCATCTGCCGCGCGGCCCTGGACAGCGCCGGGCCGATGGGCGCGCTGGTGCTGGCGCTGACCCGCTGGGCCGCCGCCGAGCGCGCACCGCTGGTTCTCCTGATCGACGAGATCGACACGCTGGTGGGCGACACGCTGCTCTCGGTCCTGCGGCAGCTTCGCGCCGGCTACGACCGGCGCCCATCCGCGTTCCCACACAGCATCGTCCTGTGCGGGGTGCGCGACGTGCGCGACTACCGTATCCACTCGACGGCCGAGAACCGGATGGTGCTCGGCGGCAGCGCCTTCAACATCAAGTCGGAGTCGCTGCGGCTGGGCGACTTCTCCGAGCGGGAGACTCGCGCACTGCTTGCACAGCATACGGCCGCCACCGGGCAGGCGTTCACGGAGGAGGCGCAGGAGCTGATCGTGACCCGCACCGCCGGTCAGCCGTGGCTGGTGAACGCGCTGTGCTACGACGCCTGCTTCCGCCACAAGCCGGGGCGCGACCGATCACGGCCGATCACGGCGGGCGCCGTCCTGGAGGCGCAGGAGCGGCTGATCCTGCGCCGCGACACGCACATCGACGATCTGGCGAACAAGCTGCGCGAAGAGCGCGTCCGCCGCGTGATCGAGCCGATTCTGACCGGCTCGGACGAGACCGCGTGCTCGGCGGAGGATCTCGCCTACGTCCGCGACCTGGGGCTCGTGGCTCAGGACGCAGGCGGCCCGCCGGGTACGCCGCGCATCGCCAACCCGATCTACGCGGAGGTGGTGCCGCGCCATCTGAACTACGCGGTGCAGGAGACGCTGCCGCAGCAGATGCCATGGTACGTGGACGCGGAGGGCACCCTGGACGTGGACGGGCTGATCGCGGCGTTCCAGGCGTTCTTCCGGGAGCACTCCGAGCACTGGGTGCAGCGCTTCGAGCGCTACCACGAGGCGGGGCCGCAGTTGCTGCTGCAGGCGCACCTGCAGCGGATCGTCAATGGCGGCGGGCGGATCGAGCGGGAGTACGCGCTGGGGCGCGGGCGCACGGACCTGCTGATCGTGTGGCCGCAAGGCGGGCGCGAGCGGCGCTTCGTGGTGGAGTGCAAGGTGCGGCGCGGGGAGCTGGAGCGGACGGTCGCGGAAGGGGTCGAGCAGACCCGCGCCTACCTGGACCGGTGCGGGGCGGAGGCGGGCCACCTGATCGTGTTCGACCGGTCGCCGGAGCGGAGCTGGGAGGAGAAGATCTTCCGCCGCGATGCGCCCGGCGCCGGCCCGGGGCCGGTCACCGTCTGGGGCATGTGACGCCGCCACGCCGGCATCGGACCGGCGGTCCGCGGCCGGTCGATCGCCGCGCCGGTCTCTCTCCCCCGGTACTCCGGCAACTGCTCCGCGAACTGTGTATGATGACGCCAGCGCGTACGCTGGTGGCGTGACGAGGGGGCGACAAGGCGAAATGTCCAATCACAACGGCAGCTACATGCTGAACAGCATGCTCGTAATGCTTGAGCGAGAAGCGTTCTTCGCCGAAATCGGGCCGGAGAAGACCGAGGAGTTCTTGAGGCACATCCTCTCTCTTTCGTGGAAGTACGACTGCAACCGGGGGGAAATCATGGAAGGCATCGGCGAGCTCCTCGCGATCTGTGACGAGTGCTTCACGCCGAGTGAGGATCTCGACCACGGTACGTGCGCGTCCTGCAGAGCGAGTTTCCCGAGCTGAGCATCCGCAGCGCGAGCGCGTCATCGAGGAGTACCGAACATGTCCCTCCACTCCAACGGCTTGTTCATGAATGACGTCCTGATCCGGGTCGAGGAGCAGTCGTTCTTTGCGGATATCGGTGAGGAACGAACGCTGCGTTTCGTCCAGGATTCCCTGGCGCTGTCCCGGCGCCACGACGGCAATCCCGGGGAAGCGCTCGCCGGCGTGGGACAGCGCCTGGGCATCTGCTACTACTGCTGGGATCGCGGCACGGACGTGCGGCAGGGAATCTGTCGCGATTGCCGCGCCGCGGACTCGATCGGAATCCAACGGGACGACGCCGAAGTGTTGCCGCCTCGGGACGCCGCGCTCAGTTACGGGTTCATCGACTCGGAGACGATCCGGGACCTGTTGGAGTTCCTTCCCGAGCAGCTCACACGTGACCTCGACGCCCGGGACATGCGCAGGTTGCCCGGCGATTGCGTCGATTCCCATCTCCAGCAGGTCTTCGTCGATTCGGCCTGGGGCGTGGAGTACCTGCCGGGCAGGCGGCAACGCAAGGGAATGACGGTGCTGATGATCGAGGTGCTGGCACATCCTTACCCCGGGGTGGTGCGGCGCCTGCGCCGATACGCGTCGATGCTGAGCGACTCCCTGCACCGCCGTGGATGCGTGGGGGAACGACCTCCGTCGATCGTGCCGGTGCTGATATACAACGGCGCCCCCGCATGGACGCCGCAGTCGTGCACGGAGGGTTCGTGCACGGACGGATGGAGCGGGTTCGAGTACACGTTCATCGACGTGGGTCGGATGCCGCCGGACGAGGCGAGGTTACACGAACCCGTCGCGGCCTTGTCGAGCCCCACGACTGCCATGGACAGGACCGAGGTTTACTGGTAATCGCCGTCGCCATGGCGGCGGCCCCTCAAGCCGGTCCGCACCCCACGGGTTGTAGCGTTGCTGCAGCCGCGCGCGCCAGCCGGCGTCGTCCGGCAGCGAGCGGGCCCGGACACTACATGGTATCTTCCTGACACGGACGCTGCATGACCCAGCCGCCGGCGGCGACCCGACAACGGTGGCCGGGCTCCGCGCGGAGTGGAGAGCGACTCTCAACTGACAAGCGCGCAGGTTGACGCGCGCCGCGTCGTCCACAGGAGAACCAATGGAACCTCTCACACTGCACGTAGCGACCGGCGGCGATGATGCCGGTCCGGGGACCGGGGAGGCGCCGTTCGCGACGGTCGAGCGAGCCCGCGACGAGGTGGCCGAGCGGCTGCGCGCCGGCCCGCCGCGGCCGATTACGGTTCTGGTGCACGCCGGCACCTACCATCTGAGCGGGACCCTGGAGCTGGACGGCGCCGTCTCCGGCACCGCCGAAAGCCCCGTCGTGTTCGCGGCGGCTCCCGGCGAGGAGGTGGTGCTCTCCGGCGGCGCGCCGGTGACCGGCTGGCAGCGGGAGGACGGCTCCGGCGACTTCTGGACCGCGCCGGCCCCTACCGGCGAGGTGTTCCGCACGCTGCGGGTCGGCGACCGGCTGGCCGAGCGCGCTCGCTACCCGTCGGCCGACGCCGCGGACCGCATCCGGGGCGGCTGGCTGTTCGCCGACTGGTGGCGCCACCCGTGGGAGCGCGGCCGGTTCGAGCAGCCGGTCAGCCGCGTGCGCCGCGCCGGCGACTACCTGCAGTGGCGGGTGACGGTCCCGTCGGCCGGGACCTACCGGGTGTGGATCAGCTACGTCAAGGACGAGAGCACCACCCATCCGGAGATCTCGTCCGTGTTCGGCGCCCGCGGCGGCGAACGGGTGAAGCTGGCCGACCTGGGCGCCACCCACGACTGGCGCTCCGGCCAGCACGAGGCGTTCCCCTTCGTGGCCTCGGGCGAGATCCGGCTTGAGGAAGGTGAGCATGATTTGTACTGGGAGAACCTCTCGGGCGGGCAGATCGACTTCGACTGCGTCGTGCTGTGCAGCGACTTCGACTGGGACCCCGCCGAGAACATCCGCCTGACGATCTGGCACCCGCGCGCCTACGAGGTGCGTCCGCCTGCGCCGGGAACCGACTACCTGGTGATCCAGGCGGAGGCGTTCTCGAGCGCCAGCCCCGGCGTGGGCATCGCCGACGTCGAGCCGACTGGAGCGCCCCGCGCCGAGCCGG
This sequence comes from Spirochaetia bacterium, assembly GCA_964291595.2. Taxonomy (GTDB): domain Bacteria; phylum Spirochaetota; class Spirochaetia; order SZUA-6; family Bin103; genus CATQHW01. Next base: position 2,342,170 of record OZ219914.1, read on the forward strand.
GCGGACGCCCGGGCCTCGTGACGATGGCTCCCGGCGACGTACCGGAGTGGGACGACTGGTCGGGGGCGGAGATCAACATCTTCTCCGCGTGGGGCTGGAACAACCTGATCAAGCCGGTGGAGCGGTTCGACGCGGAGGCACGGACCATCCACTTCGAGTCCTACAACGACGTGCGGCCGGGCAACCGCTACTTCATCTCCGGCGTACGAGGCTGCCTGACCGACCCGGGCGAGTGGCACCTGGATCCGGCGTCCGGCACGATCCGGTACCTGGCGCCGCCGGGCACGGACGCGGTCGACGGCGCGGTGGCGGCGCTGCTCAAGACGGCCGTGCGCATCACCGGCAGCCACATCGAGCTGCGGGACCTCGTGATCGCCGACACCGACTACGGCGTCGGCTCGCAGGCGGCGGCACAGGACGGCGCGATCGAGCTGGACCGCGCCGAGTACTGCGCCGTGGTCAATTGCCGCTTCGAGTGCGTCAACGGCTGGGGGGTGCGAATGGTAAACCGCAGCCATCACAACCGGGTCGAGCGCTGCACCATGCACGGCCTGGGGCAGGGTGGCATCGAGCTGTTCGGCGACGATTACACGCAGCCGTTCGAGAACGAGATCCTGGCCAACGACATCGCCGACTGCGGCCGGGTGTACGCGCACGTCGCCGGCGTCTACGGCAACGCGTCGAGCCGCAACCGCATCGCCCACAACCGCATCCGCCGCATGCCGCGCTACGGCATCTCACTGAAGTCGGGCGGCGGCCACTCCGCGCACCACAACGTGCTGGAGTACAACGAGATCGTCGACCTGAACCTGGAGACCAGCGACACCGGGGCGATCGAGATCTACGGCGGCGACCGCAAGCCGACCGGCAACATCGTCCGCTACAACCGCATCGTCAACTCGGTGGGGCTGAAGGTCGACGACCGCGGCCACTTCGTGACGCCCGTCTACTCGTGGGGCATCTACCTCGACGACTGGTGCTCGGGCGTCACCATCCACGGCAACATCATCGTCGGCAACGTGGTCGGCGGCGTGAACATGCACGGCGGCTGGGGCAACCTGGTGGAGAACAACATCCTGGTGGACGGCCAGCGCCGGCAGTTCTCGCTGGCACCGATCTTCAGCGACCTGCAGAGCACGACGCTGCGCGACAACATCTTCCGGCGCAACGTCGTCGCCTGGTCGGAGCGCACGGCGGCGGTGATCTGGTGCCGGCCGCGCCGCTGGTACCCGGAGATCCTGCGCGAGTGCGACCACAACCTGTACCACTTCCGCGGCGGCTCGCTGGACCTGGAATCGCCGGAGATCGACGTCACGCCGCTCGGCAGCCTGCAGCGCTGGCGCGACGCCGGCTTCGACCGCGGCAGCGTGATCGCCGATCCGCTGTTCACCGATCCGGCGGCGGGCGACTTCACGCTGCGGCGCGAATCGCCGGCGTTCGAGATGGGCTTCCAGCCGATCCCCGTGGACCGGATCGGGCCCGACGGCTACCAGGTGGACGGATGAAAGCCTCCGACCTGCTGGTCCGCTGCCTGGAGAACGAGGGGGTCGAGTACATCTTCGGCCTCCCGGGCGAGGAGAACATCGACGTGATGGAGTCGCTGCTCGACTCCACGATCCGCTTCATCGGCGTGCGCCACGAGCAGGGCGGCGCCTTCATGGCCGACGTGTACGGCCGGCTGACCGGCAAGGCGGGGGTCTGCCTGTCGACGCTGGGGCCGGGCGCGACCAACCTGATGACCGGCGTCGCCGACGCCAACATGGACGGCAGCCCGCTGGTGGCGATCACCGGGCAGGCGTCGCGCGACCGCATGCACAAGGAGTCTCACCAGCACATCGACGTGGTCGACACCTTCCAGCCGATCACCAAGTGGAACGCCCAGATCAACACGGCGGCCATCATCCCCGAGATCGTGCGCAAGGCGTTCAAGGTCGCGGAGACCGAGAAACCGGGCGCGACTCACGTCGACCTCCCCGAGGACGTGGCCGAGGAGGAGATCGACGCCCAGCCGCTGCTCCCGCAGGCGCCCTATCCGTGGGAGCCGCCGGCGGCGCAGATCGAGCGGGCGGCCGCGCTCATATCGGCCGCGAGGAGCCCGATCATCCTGGCCGGCAACGGGGTGGTGCGGCGGCACGCCTCGGAGGCGCTGACCCGCTTCGCCGAGCGCCTGAACATCCCGGTGGCCGAGACCTTCATGGGCAAGGGCGTGCTGCGCGACGACCATCCGCTGTCGCTGTTGACCTGCGGGCTGCAGGCGCGGGACTACGTCTCGTGCGGCTTCGACCGCGCCGACGTGGTGATCGCCGTCGGCTACGACCTCGTCGAGTACTCCCCGGAACGCTGGAACCCGGGGAGGGACAAGACGATCATCCACATCGACATGCTGCCGGCGGAGGTCGACCAGCACTACACCGTGGGCGTCGGCGTCCTGGGCGACATCTCGACCACGCTGGACCGCATCGCCGAGCGCGCCGAGCCGTGCCGGACCGACGACTACACGCAGGGGCTGCGCGCGTTCATCCTGCACGAGCGGGACGAGTTCCGCGCCGACACGTCGTTTCCCATGAAGCCGCAGCGGGTGCTCAACGACCTGCGCACGGTCATGGACTCAGGCGACATCCTGGTCTCCGACGTCGGCGCGCACAAGATGTGGATCGCTCGACTCTTTCCCTGCTACCGGCCCAACACCTGCATCATCTCCAACGGCTTCGCGGCCATGGGCATCGGCGTGCCGGGCGCGCTGGCCGCGAAGCTCGTGCACCCGCGGCAGAACGTGGTCGCCGTCACCGGCGACGGCGGCTTCCTGATGAACTCGCAGGAGCTGGAGACGGCGGTCAGGGAGGAGATCCCGTTCGTGACGCTGGTCTTCCACGACGACAGCTACAGCCTGATCGGCATGAAGCAGCAGCGCCGTTTCGGGCGCATCTCCCACATCCGCTTCGGCAACCCCGACCTGGTGAAGTACGCGGAGAGCTTCGGCGTCGCCGGCTACCGGGTCGGAGCTGCCGACGAGCTGCAGCCGATCCTGCGCGACGCGTTCGCCTGCGGCCGCCCGGCCGTGGTCGACTGCCCGGTCGACTACACCGAGAACCTGCGCATGATGGAGCGGCTGGGCGCGCTCATCTGCCCGATCTGACCGGCGGGTCTTGGCGCGATGGCCGTTCCGCGCTGGCTGTTCATCGTCGCGGCGCTGCTGTGGCTGCCGATAGGCGTCGCCATCACGGCGCCGCTGCGTGGCCTCAGGCTCGGCGCGGACGCCGGGCCGTGGCCGATGACGGCGTTCATGATCGTCTCGTCGCTGGTCGTGGTGGCGCCGGCCGGCCTGCCGCTGGCGCTGGCGTGCCGTCGGCTCTGGCGGCTGGGGCATCCCGGCGCGGCCTGGGCGGCATTCGCGGTGCTGGGGTCCGCGACGGTGGCCGCATCCCTGCTCGCCGGGCTCCTCGGTCCGCTGGCGATCGCCATCTGCGCGTCCGTGCTCAGCGGGCCGGTGTGGATCGCAGTCGCCGTGCTGAGCCGCGGCGGATAGAGGGCGTTGCGGGCGGAGTGTCAGCGTGCCGCGCGCTCTCCGCGGGTCAAGGTGATGAGGCGCCGGATCCCCTCGCGGAGGAGGTCGGGGCTGGTGGCCAGCGAGATGCGCACGCGGCCTTCGCCGCCGGCGCCGAAGGTCTCGCCCGGGGCGACGGCCACGTCGGCTTCCTCGACCAGGCGGCGCGCGTAGGCGTAGGTGTCGGCGACCTGGCCCGGCAGGTCGACCAGCAGGTAGAAGGCGCCCTCCGGCCGATAGCGGCAGAGCCCGGCGCCCGTCAGCAGATCGCACGCCAAGTCGCGGCGCTCGCGGTAGGCGCCGACCATGGCGGCAACGCAGTCCTGCGGCCCGGCAAGCGCGGCCAGCGCGGCGTGCTGGGAGAGCACCGGCGCGCACGAGACGGTCGCTTCCTGGAGCTTCACCAGCAGCGGCGCGAACGGCTTCGGGCAGGCGACGTAGCCGATCCGCCAGCCGGTCATGGCGTAGCTCTTGGAGAAGCTGCCGACCGTGAAGCAGCGATCGCCGGCGCCCAGGCTGGCCGGGCTCACGTGCGCGCCGTCGAACACGATCTTCCCGTAGCACTCGTCGCTGACGAGGTAGAGGTCGTGGCGGCAGGCGAGCTCGACGATCGCGGCCAGCCGGTCGCGGTGGATGACCGTCCCGGTCGGATTCGACGGGCTGCCGATCACGATCGCCTTGGTGCGCGGCGAGACGGCGGCGGCCAGCGCATCGAGGTCGGGCTGGTAGCCGTCCGCGGCCGGCAGCGGGTAGGGCACCCACTCGGCGCCGCACAGCTCGGCGGTCATGCGGTAGTTGGGATAGCCGGGATCGGGGACCAGGAGCTGGTCGCCGGGCTCCAGAACGCTCAGCAGGCTGCCGTACAGGGCTCCCATGGCGCCGATGGTGACGATGATCTGCTCGTTCGCGACGCGGACGCCGTTGTCCCGCTGCAACGCGGCGGCGAGCGCCTCGCATAGCTCCGGCAGGCCGGCGTTGGCCGTGTAGCCCGTATGGCCCTGCTCGGCCGCGCGGTTGGCGGCCGCGACGATGTGCGGCGGGGTGGGGAAGTTCGGCTGGCCGATCTCCAGGTGGATGACGCCCGGGCGCTGCGCGAGGTCCATGATCTCGCGGATGCCCGAGCGCGGCACGGCCGCGACGCGGCGATTGATCGGTCGCAGGGGAGGCTCCCGTCAGCTCAGGCGGCCGGTTCGCTCAGGCAACGCTGATCGCTCAGGCAGCACTGACCGCTCAGGCAGCACTGACCGCTCAGGCAGCACTGACCGCTCAGGCAGCACTGCGGGCGGCTTCCACGGCGCGTCCGGGCGTCACCGACACGCCGAATCGCGGCAGCACCTGCTCCATGGCGTTCAGGATCGCGCACACCGAGTCGAGAGTGGCGACGAAGCCCATCAGGCCGATGCGGCTGCCGGCATAGCCCATCTCGCCCACCGCCTGCGAGCCGCCGGCGGTGGCGATGCCGTACTCGCGCCAGACCGTCCGCATGTAGTCCTGCGTCGGGAACGAGTCGCCCGGCATGGCCACGCAGGTCGCGCAGGAGGCGGCGACCCGCTCGTCCGCCAGCACCCGCAGCCCCATGGCGCGCACGCCTGCGCGCAGCGCCCGGCCGGCGGCGGCGTGGCGGGCGATCACGCGGTCCGGTCCCTCGTCCATGATCTCGCGCAGCGCGCCCTGCAGCGCCAGCAGCAGGGTGTACGACTGCGACGGGCCGTGCGCGGCCTTGTAGGCGGTCACCGAGGTGTCGACGGCGCCGCCTTCCTCGGCCGAGTCGCCGTTCGCGGACGGCTCGGGGTGAGCCTCGCCGTGGTCGGTCGCCCTGGCCTGCCGCTGGCCGTGATGCCACTTCCTCCAGGTCACCAGGTCCAGGCACAGGCCGGGGATCGGGGTCGTCCGCCCCCCGGCCGCCTGCCAGCCGCGCGGTCCGACGGTCACGATGGCGATCCCCTGCGGAGCGTTCACGCACTTCTGGCTGCTGGTGCAGCAGACGTCGATGCCCCACTCGTCGATGTGCAGCGGCTCGGAGGTCAGCGACGAGACCGCGTCCACCAGGTAGAGAACGTCCGGGAACTCCTCGCGGATCATCGCGCCGATCTCGCGCACCGGATTCAGCGTGCCGGCCGTGGTCTCCAGGTGGACGACGGCGAACATCTTGGCTTCGGGGTGGTCCCGCAGCGCCTGCCGTGCCTGCTCGACCGCGACCGCGGTGCCGTGCGGCAGCTTGACCTCCGCGGCGGTGGCGCCGACCACGGTGACCAGGTCGGTGAGGACCTGGCCGAACATGCCGGTGTTGACCGTGACGCAGACGTCGCCGTGTTCCAGGAACGTGTTGAACGCCGCCTCCTCCCCGTACGTGGCCGAGCCGACCGGCAGTAGCACGTCGGCTTCGGTGTGCAGGATCTCGCCCAGCATCGCCACGCAGTCGCCCTCGACCTCGTGGAACGGCGGGTAGTAGATCGGGTTCGGCAGCGCCTGGCTCATCGCCTGGCGCGCGGCCGGGTAGAGGTCGGTCTGCCCGCAGGACAGGTTGAGGTGCAGCGCGGTACTCATGGCGAGGTGGAATATGAGGTGTGTGCAACCGCCGCGCAAGCCGCAGGTGCCGCCAGCACGTAGCCGTCCCGCGCGACCACCTCGCCGTCGCGGATCACGGCGCGCACGTGCCTGAGCGCCCGCACGTCGGCGAGCGGGTCGCCGTCGAGGACGATGCAGTCGGCGCGCTTGCCGACCTCCAGCGTGCCGATCGTGTCGCCCAGCGTCAGCGCCTCCGCCGCCGTGCCCGTCGCGGACTGCAACACCTCCGCCGGCGACATGCCGCCGAACCCGACCATCGTCTCCATGGTGCGCGCAAGGTCGACGAAGTTCGTGTCGGTGATGCCGGCGTCGGTGCCGGCGATCACGGTCACGCCCGCGGCGAGCATGTCCCGGAACGTCCGGAACTTGGCCCAACCGGCGTGCCCCGGGCCGGCCGCCTCGATCTCCTCCAGCGGCCATCGCTCGAAGCCGGCGATCGTCTTGCAGACGAAGATCCGCCGGTCGCGGATGCGCTCGACGATCTCCGGACGATAGTCCTCGCCGTCGTCGTCGCGCGCCAGCCAGGTGCAGTGCTCGATGCCGTCGAAGCCGGCGGCCACGCAGCGCTCGATGCCCTCGGTGCCGTGCGCGTGGGCGCTGGCGCGCAGTCCCAGGCGGTGGGCGTCGTGGGTGATCGCCTGCAGCTCGGCCAGGCCGTACTGGGCCGCGCGCGGATTGGTGCCGCGCGTGCCGCCGCCGGTGGCCATCACCTTGATGAAGTCGGCGCCGGCCTTGTGCATGCGCCGCACCGCGCGGCGCACGGCGTCCTCGCCCTCGGCCTCGTTTTCCAGGAACCAGCAGTGCCCGCCGGTGGACGTGATCGGCGCGCCGCCGCTGACGATCCGCGGCCCGACCAGCAGGCCGTCGCGCACGGCCCGCGCGACCGGGAGGATCACCTCGGTCAGGCCGCCGCAGTCGCGTACGGTGGTGATGCCGCGGCCGAGCGCCGCGCGCAGGTTGTTCACCGTCTGGACGGTCAGGGTCGCGATCGGTTGGCCGATCGCGGCGTACAGCGGGTTGAGTCCGTCCCGCTCGGGCTCGCCGCTCCACATCAGGTGCACGTGGCTGTCGATCAGCCCTGGGGCGATCACTTGCTCCGGGAAGTCGAGCCGGCACGTCGCGCCGTCGGCCAGCCTCAGCGCGTCCTCGCTCACCGCCGTGATCGCGCCGTCCTCCACCAGCAGGGCGGCGTGGGTGCGGGGCTCCGCAGCGGCGCTCCAGACCAGCAGGCGGCCGCGTATCAGCGTCCTCTTCATTGGCTCATCACACCGCGTCATGAAGGTCGAATCCATAGAGCGAACTCCAAGCGCCGCATGTTCGTGCTGACGCCAAGGGTTTGCATGATAGGGTAGAGTGCCAGGATCGAATCGTCGATCGGGGAATCTGGATGATCGAGAGGCTGTACGTCAACAACTACAAGTGTTTGGTCAACTTCGAGCTACGGCTTCAGGAGTTGTCTCTGCTGCTCGGGCCGAGCGGGGCGGGAAAGACCGCTGTGCTTGACATCGTGCTCGCCTTGCGCCGACTGCTGTCCGGCGACGCCAGGGTAACGGATGCTGAAGTGTTTCCGACGCGCACGCTTACGCGTTGGCAGAGTCGTGATGTGCAGGTCTTCGAGATCCAGGCTAGAATAGAAGGGGATAATCTTACTTACCGGCTTGAGGTGGAACATGAGCGCGCATCGACGAAGGCCCGGATCCGTCTCGAGACGCTCGTGACGGACCAAGGTCCACTATTCGAGTGCTTGAGAGGTGACGTAAAGCTCTATAGAGACAATCACTCCCCAGGGCCAACCTACTACACCGACTGGTCGGAGTCCGCTCTTGCGCGAGTCGCCTCTCGTGACGACAACACGCGTCTTACGCGTTTCCTGGAATTCATGAGGAGAGTGCTCGTGTGCGGTTTCTATCCGCCGACGTTCGGCACGGAGACAAGCTCTGAGACCGTACTGCTGGAGCGAGATGCCAACAATTTCGCAGACTGGTACCGTCATGCTCTGCAGGAGCGTCCCGATCTGATTCCGCAGTTCATGAAAACGCTGAAGCAGGTAATGGGCACTGGCTTTAGGGGAGTCAGACTCGAGAGAGTCGGACAAGAGACGCGCGCTCTCATGATAGCGTTTGTCGATCACGAAGATACGGATGATGACGACGACAGCGACCTGCGGGAGCAATACGAGTTGCGCTTCGATGAGATCTCGGACGGCCAGCGAGCGCTCGTTGCCCTGTATGGACTGATCCACTTGTCACGAGGTCAGGGGTACACACTATTCCTCGACGAGCCAGACAACTACGTCGCACTAGCGGAGATTCAGCCTTGGCTCATGGGTCTCGAAGACGCCTGCGGAGAGGCCGTGTCCCAAGCCGTGATAACTTCGCACCATCCGGAATTGATCGATTACCTTGGTTCCGGAAACGGAGTCCTGCTGCATCGCGATTCGTCCGGTGTTGTCACTACTCGCCGCCCGGAGGTATCCAACTCGGATGTGAACGGTCTAAAGCTCTCAGAGTTGATCGCCCGGGGTTGGGAGGGGTGAGCAGGCGAGTCCAGATCGTCCTGCTCTGTGAGGATCAACAGCAACAAGCGTTTGCTCGACGATTTCTGGAAAAGACGGGGTGGGAAACCCGCAGTATTCGAGTGGAGATGGCGCCCAAAGGAAGAGGATCGGCCGAGAAGTACGTGCGTAGTCGCTTTCCCAAGGAACTCGCCGAGCACCGCCGTAGTAGCGTATCGAGAGTGCTCATGGTGATGGTGGACGGCGACGATCGAGGTGTTGAACAACGCATCGCTGAGCTCAACACCGAGTGCGAGCGCCAGCAATGCCCCGTCAGAACGAGTGATGAAGCTGTTCTTGTATTCGTGCCCACTTGGCGAATCGAGACGTGGATTGCGTATCTTGATGGCGAGTCCGTCGACGAATCGAAGGATGATTATCCCAGGTTGTCACGACCTAAAGACTGTCGCCGGCACGTGGCAGCGTTGGTTGAGATGTGTCTTGGACATCGGCTGCATGAGCCTGCACCATCGTCCTTGATCGCTGCCTGTACGGAATACCGGCGTTGGGCAGCCGCTCTGTGAGTGCGCCATTTCGCGGTATTGCGACGGTTCGTTCAACGGCGTCCGTACAGTTTGGGGGCCGGCCAATCGGCAGTCGCCGTCGCTGAGCCCGAACTCGGAGCTCGCCACGAGATGTGGTCGGTGAGCCGCATCACAGAGCCCTATTGGATGAACTTGAACGCGTAGAGATCGGCATCCATGAGCGCGAAACGCAGCCTGACGGGTCTCCCTGCCAGGCCGCTCACGTCTCCTCCGCCGTTCCAGGTCACCGGTCCGTCGATCAGATCTCCGAACATCTCCGGGCACAGGCCGAACCCCGGGATGACGCCGCCCCGGTCGTCCTGGATCTCCACCCGGACCGAACCCACGGCCGACGTCGCGTAGTTGAGCTCGAGCCGGCGGCCCGCGAAGACGAACGGCCTGGTCAGGACCTCTCCCCCCGCGTAGCCGGCGTTCAGGGACACGAAGCCATCCATGCGGAAGGTGTAGCGGACGATGCGCACGGTCGGCAGGCGCCAGTGCTCGCTGCCGTACACCGAGAGCTCCGTGGGTGACGTCTCGATCAATCCGGGGTCGATGTACAGCCCTCGTTCATGCCAGTTGTCCTGGTCCGGCCCGGGGCGTATCAGGGCTTCCATGAAGCTGCGGTCGAAGTGGAGGCCGTCGCGGCTGGACATGAACACGATGTCACTCACGCCCGAGCCTCCGTGCCAGCCGGGCTGGGGCTCCCTCTCGGGGACGAACCTCGAAGGGAACATGAGGTAGGTGCCCGGCGCGCGCCGGTAGGCGACGCAGGAGTTGGTATAGAGGTGCTCGAACGGGGTGTCCCCGGTATCGATGTCTTCCGGGAGACTCCAGTTTCGGAAGTCCTTCGACGTGGTTCTCCTGATCCAGCGCACGCCGCCGGTGCCTCCGGTCGGGCCGACGAAGCTGCCCTCGGTGCCGGCCTTGCCGCGCGTATAAGCGACGTATTCTTCGCGCCAGGGGTCCCAGAACGAGACGTTGAACGAATCGAAGGGGCCGGCGGTGGAGATCGGGTCCTTCTGCAGCAACCGCCAGCGCACGCCGTCGGCCGAGGCCAGGGCCCACAGGTCCCTGGTACGGACCACGGCCTTGTACCGTTCGTCGGCGGGAACGCCGGGATTGTCGTCCCGGAACGGGGCCATGTTGGCGCCCGGGCCAAGCCAGACGATGTTGTTGTCGCGGGAACCTTCGTACTCCAGGATGCCGAGGTTGGGCTTGTGCCAGTGGATGCCGTCGGCGCTCTCCTGGTACGCCGTGATCTCCGTCGCCGCTTCCGTCGTCGCGATCCTTCCGCAGCGGTAGTACGCCCGGAGCGTGTCGCCGTCCTGCATGGTGCCCATGTAGGAGACGTGGTCGTGCTCCCACGGCCGGTCCCGTTCCAGGACGGTCTCGCGCTTCCGGGGAGCGTGCAGCTTGCGGGATGCTCCGGTCGCGGACGAGATCCAGTAGGCATCCACGAAGAGCTGCCGATCCGTGCCGATGGTGCGCACGCCGTCAGTCGTCATCGGTATCCTCTCCATGGCCCTTGTCGTTGACGACCCGGACCGGCTTCGCCATCGTCAGCGCCCGATGGCCAAAGTCTACACGCCCCACGATCGCTCCGTCCCGCCGCGGGGCCAGGAGTTCGACACCCCCGGCTTCCTGCCGGTCACCCCGGCGCTGATCAGCGTGCTGGACGAGGAGACCGGCATCCCCAGCATCATGCCGGCGGTCGGGTGGGGATGGCTCAACCGGCTGCCGTTCTACCTGGGGGTGGCGGTGAGCGTGCAGGAGATCACCGGCGACTACTTCAAGCGCGGCACCCACGAGCTGCTGCGCCGCGCCCGCGACTTCGCGCTGAACGTGCCCACCGACCGGCTGCGCGAGGCGGTGGCCGCCTGCGGCCGGCTGTCGCGCGCCAAGGACGCGGTCGTCGACAAGTTCAGGGAGACGGGCCTGACGCCGCTGCCCGGCAAGCGCATCAAGTCGCCGCACATCGCCGAGTGCCCGATCAGCTACGAGTGCAAGGTGCGCGAGGTGGTCAGCCTGGGATCGCACGACCTGTTCCTGGGCGAGGTGGTCGGCTGCTTCACCGACGGCGTGGGGCAAGGGACTCAAACGATGAGCTGAGAACAAGCTTCTGGTCCAGCCGGGACGGGCGACGGCCCAGGGCCACTCCCGCATCGAGCTCGTCCGCGAGGACGGCGGCACCACGGTCCTGGAGTTCCAGGGCATGGTCCACCTGGTGAGCGAGTAGCCGGCTCCGGCTCAGTCGGCCGGATGGATGGGGGTGGGCTCCCCCCGGTTGATCACCTCCCAGCCGGTGACGTCGCCGCCGTGCCAGCGGTAGGGCATCGGCAGCACGGTCGCGGAGCGGTCGGCCAGCGGCAGCGCCACCCGGCGGTGCCCCTCGCGCGCGGACAGCTTGATCGCGGCAGCGATCTCCAGCACCTGCCGGTAGTCGTGGCCGCTGCACGGCGCGGGCCGTCCGTCCCGCACGGCGTTCATCAGGCTGTCGACGACGCCCAGGAACGTGCCGCCGAGCCGTTCGTCGTCCGTCGGCTCGTCCAGGAAGTCGGGCCGTACCGGGCGCGCGCCGGTCCCCGTGCCCTTGATCAGCACGGTGCCGTCGCCACCGGTCCGCCGGCATCTCGTGCGCGGCGATGCACTCGTAGCCGCCGGTCGTGCCCAGCGTCCCGTACGCGGCGCCAGGTACACCGCCCCGTTCTCCCCGAACAGCGCCACCTTGTGCGCTCCCTCCGCCGGCACCTCGCGCGCGGCCGTGCACTCGTAGCCGCCGGTCATGCCGAGCGTCCCGTAGGCGGCGCAGTCGTCGTCGCTGGCGGCCGCCTCCTCGGGCACGGTCCAGCCTTCCGCCCACGCCACTTCGTCGCCGGTCGCGAAGCGCAGGAAGTTGAGGATCACGCAGCCCAGGCCTGACACCTGGTCGCCCTGCGCCAGGAAGCCGTCGATGTCGCCGCGCCCCGTGAGCCGGCCGATGGCGCCGTCGCGCACCCACTCGCCGATCCGGGTCACCTGGTGCACCTCCCACCGGGCGGTGCCGCACGCGAACGCGGCGCCCCGTTCCTCGCAGGCGGCGATCATGGCATCGGCGTCGGCCAGCTTCGCGGCGATCGGCTTCTCGCAGGAGATGCCCTTGACGCCCGCCTCCGCGCAGGCGATCACGGCGTCGCGGGCGGCGCTCACCGGCAGGATGTTGGCCACCACGTCCGGAACCTGCCACGAGAGCAGCTCCTCGACCGTGTCGAACTGGCGGGGGATCCCATAATGCTCGGCGAACCGCGCGCGGCGCTCGCGGGCGGTGTCGACCAGGGCGATCAGCTCCGCCTCCGGATGGCGGGAGTAGGCGTAGGTGTAACGCCGGCCCCAGTCGCCGCACCCGCCGACCACCGCGACCCGCAGCTTGTCCCGTTTCATCTCTGAATCGCCCTCCTCAGGCAAAGTTCGGGAAGTCCCGGTCCAGCTCTTCCCAGACCGCCGGATCCACTTCCTGCTGGTAGGCGGCGACGTTCTGGGCGACCCGTTCCGTCGTCGAGAAGCCCAGCAGGATCGACGCGAAGCGCGTCTCGCGCAGGCAGTAGTGCAGGTTGACGACGTGCAGATCCAGGTCGCGCGCGGCGCACCAGTCGTACATCCGCCTGGCGCGGCGCAACTCCTCGGTCATCTGCACCCGGTCCGGCGAGACGCCCGCCGCGCTCGCCGCCACCCGGACCGGGTCGTCGCCGCCGAGCAGGCCGTTCAGCATGATCGAGGCGTTGAACAGGCCCACGTCGGCGGCCACCGCCGGCTCCACCACGCCGGCCAGCGCCGAGCGCTCGATCAGGTTGTGGTCGCGGAAGGTCAGCGACACCTCGAAGTCGCCGGTGGCGATGCAGGTCTGGTGGTGCGCGTGCGGCCGGCAGCCCAGGCCGAGGTGGCGGATCACGCCCTGCTTCTTGAGGTCCAGCAGCGCGTCGCGGGCCGCATGCGGGGCGAGCACCGGCGCGATCTCCGCCGGGTCGTGGACGAGCATCACGTCCAGGTAGTCGGTCTGCAGCGCGCGCAGGCTGAGCTCGGTGCTGGCCATGATCGCGTCGTAGGAGTAGTCGTGCGGCCGCTGCCGCGAGCCGGCCTTGCTCTCGATGATCAGGTCCTCGCGCCGGTGGCCGCGGCGGTACCACTCCTGCAGGGCGATGCCGATGTAGCGCTCGCTCTCGCCGCCGATGTAGGCGGCCGAGGTGTCGATCAGGTCGATGCCGGCCTCCAGCGCGGCCAGCGTCGTGTCGACGCCCAGCTTCTCGTCGTGCGTGCCTCCACGGCGGCCGAGCTGGGCTCCGCCGATGCCGAGCACCGGCACCTGCAGGCCGGTCTTCCCCAGCCGGCGGCGTTCGTATTCGATCGCGTGCATGGCGGGGAGCATACCGGACGCGCGCCGCGGCGGAACGGGCCTCCGGCCTCGCCTCTGCGCTTTGACACGTCGCCCCGCACCACGCACCGTGAGCGGCGAGGGGGCGCCGCGTTGTTGATCAAGGAAGTCAAGCTCTACGTCGTCGCCGCGGGCGTACGGGAACGGGCCGCGACCGGCGGCGGCGGCATGGAGCTGGTGCCGCCGGGACTGTCCGGCATGTTCACCCACGGCGTGGGTCTCGGCTCCGACGCCGAGATTCCCGAATACCGCGAGCAGGCGCCGGCCTACGACCTGATCCTGCGCCTGGTCACCGACGGCGACCTGGACGCGCACACGACCTACGCCGGCGGCTTCAGCACGAGCGAGCTGGCATGGCAGGCGAGGGAGTTCCAGGTGAGGATCGCCGAGTTGCTGATCGGGATGGACGCGTTCGACCGCGAGCGCATCTGGCAGCGCCTCTGGTACGCGCAGCGGTTCATGTACACCGGCCGCGGCCTGATCCAGACCGTGGACGAGATGCTCTGGGACCTGGCCAGCCGCCATGCCCGCCTGCCGCTGTACCGCCTGCTCGGCGGCGCCCGCGACTCGATCCCGGCGTACCGCAACATCGGCGGCAGGACCGTCGACGACTACGTCGCCGACGCCATGAAGGCGCGCGAGCAGGGCTTCAAGGGCGGCAAGGACCACTCCTACCGCGGCGTCGCCGGCAACACCGAGCTGTTCCGGGCGCTGCGGGAGGCGATGGGCGACGACTTCATCCTCATCCACGACGCGGTCGAGCACTACACCTGTGACGAGGCGATCCGCATCGGCCGCGAGATGGAGCGCCTGGGCTACGCCTGGATCGAGGAGCCGCTGCAGGATTTCGACCTCATGGGCCTGAAGAAGCTGTGCGCTGCGCTGGACCTGCCGGTGATGGCCATGGAGTGGATCGGATCCCTGGCCGGGCAGCCGTTCAACGCCTCGCCCTTCATCGCCATGCAGGCGACGGACATCGTCCGCCAGCGGGCGGTCGGCATCACCGGCCAGATCAAGCTGGCGCAGCTCGCCGAGACCTTCGGCCTGGACGTGCACGGCGGCAACTCGCACGTGGTGCTGGCCATCCACAACGACCCGCTGTACGAGTACGGCTCGGAGGGTCCGCTGCCGCCGCCGCAGGACCCGGCGACCCTCACGTTCCAGGGCATCAAGGTGATCGACGACGGGCACATGCGCATCCAATGCGGCGAGCTGCCGGTGCCGGAGCCCGACTGGGACCGGATCGAATCGGAAGCGCTGGAGGTGGTGTGATGGCGGCGGATCGAAGCGTGTTGGCCGAGTCGACGATCACGCGGCTGCAGGTGCAGGCTCCGGCCGGCGTCGTGCGCATCTCTGCCGAAGGTGCAGGCGAGGAGACCTGCGGCGCGGCGCTGATCTGCCCTGACAGGCTTCCGCCGGCGGCGACTGTCGAGCGGATGCGCGCTGTCCTCGTCGGGCGGCCGCTCGCCGACCGGGAGCGCCTCTGGCGCGATCTGCGCGCTGCCGCGGCCGGAAGCGATCCGGCGGGCCTGGCCGGCGTTGACATCGCGCTCTGGGACCTCTGGTCGAAGGCGATGGGGCTTCCGCTCTACCGGGCGATCGGCGGCTTCCGCACGGAGATCCCGGTCTGTCTCTCGGGCGAGGCCGCTTGCGACTCGGACGACGCCGCGACCGAAGCGGCGATGGCCGTGCGTGACGGCTACCTCGGCTACCGGGTCACGGGCACCTTCACGTCGATCGGCGCGACGGCGCCGTCCGCCGTGCGGAAGCGCGTCCTGGATGCGGTCCGCGCGGTCCGGGACGCCGTGCCGCCAGACTTCCCGCTGGTATATCGAGGCGTTCCCGCCGGCGGCCACCTGGAGGCGCTGGCGATCGGCCGCGCGCTCGACGACGCGCGCTACACCTGGGTCGAGGATCCGCTGCCGGGCGCGGACGGCGAAGCGCTGGGGCGGCTGGCCGCGGAGCTGGATACGCCGGTCCTGGCGACCGTGGGCGGCCCTGACGCAGCCCGCCAGGCGGCGGCGCACCTGTCCCGGCAGTCGGCCGACCTGATCCGGGTGCGCATCCCGGACGTCGGCGGCATCACCGAGGCGTTGAAAATCGCCCGCGCCGCCGAAGCGTTCGGCGTCAACTGCGAGATCGATCCCGCCGACGGCAACGGCGGCTTCGCCACGACGAGCCTCATGGGCGCGGTGCGCAACGCCATGTTCCTGCTGTGGGTGACAGGGGAGAGCGGCGACCGCGCGCGCACCGCCGGCGGCCTGATCCGTACCCCGATGACGGTACGGGACGGAGCCGTGACGCTGGGCGACGCGGCCGGCCTGGGCATGGAGCTGGCCCAGGAACCCGCCGACTGAAGTCGAGGAGAGCCGCATGACCGACAGCAAGAATCCCGATCCGGCGTGGTTCGGCGGCAGAGACAGCGCCGTCAGCCTGACATTCGACGACGGCATGGACAGCCACCTGGATGTCGTCGTGCCCGCGCTCGACGCCCGCGGGCTCGCCGGCACCTTCTACGTCAAGACCGACGATGCCGAGCGGTTGGATCGCTTCCGCGAACCGCAGCGGCGCGGTCACGAGATCGGCAACCACACCGTCCATCACTGGTGCAGCCGCGCCCACCGCTCGGAGGCCGACGCCAGGGGGCTCGAGGACCTGACGCTGGAGGACATGGAGACCGAGCTCGAGGAGTCGGACCGTCGCCTGCGCGCGGCCTTCCCCGATGTCCACTCCTTCAGCTTCTGCTACCCGTGCTACGACACGTTCGTCGGCCAAGGCGCGACCCGCCGGAGCTACGTCCCGCTCGTGGCCGCCCGGTTCTGCGCCGCCCGGGGTGGCGGCGAGATCTCCACCCCCTACAACTCCCCCGTGCACGCGGATCTGTGGTGTCTGCGGTCCGTGCGATGCGAATTCATGAGCGCGGAGCAGTTGATCGCCGTCGTCGAGCGAGGGCGGGAGTTGGGGATGTGGACGATCCTGACCTTCCACGGCGTGGATGAAGGCCACCTTCCGGTCACTGGCGAGGACTTCGGCGCGCTGCTCGGTCACCTTGCCCGCCGCCGAGATGAGGTGTGGATCGCCCCGCTGATTCAGGTGGCCCGAAGCATCTCGGCGGCTCGTGAGGCGATGCGCGAGTAGGGTCACGAGGCACGGGTCGACCTGACACGCGGAACGCGTGCTTGAGCCATCTCGCTGTTCTTACGTTCGATGGCAAGCGCGAGGCGATCGTCACGAAGCATGATGACGCGTCGATCTCGCGGCCGTCGGTGCCGCGCACGAACCGGATCGACTTGTCGAGCTCCATCTGCTGATGGATCAGCGGATGGAGATGGGGAACACGCTGGATCTCGTCGATGACGATGGTCCTCGCCGAGCGTTGGCCCTAACTCCTTCCGTCGCTCCGGTGCGTATGTTCCGGGTTCAAACGAAGTTTCGATGCCGGATGCAGCCTGAAACGAGGGTCGGGCCGCGGTCTAAGGACTCACCAGGATCTCCCCGTGACCAACGGCGACGAACCGCGTGCCGTTCCACGCTACTCCTTCGAGCCACTGGTCGGCAGCGGATCTGATGATGTCAGCAGCGGTCCAGGTAATTCCATCGGCGCTGTTCAGGATGATAGAGTCAGCGCCGACGGCGACGAACCGCTCGCCGTCCGACACTACGTCGTTGAGCACTACGTCGTTGAGACCGTCGGTAGTCACGATGGGAACGCTCTTCCATTCATTCCCATCGATACTGTGCCAGATAATCCCGATTCTCCCTTTATTGACGAAGACGAACCGCTCGCCGTTCCACGCTGCACTTGCTCTCATGTGCGCACGCTGGACCGTCGTCGTCCAAGCGCCGGCGGTCCAGACAATCCCATCGAGACTATGAAAGATCGATAATTCGCCGACAAAGACTCCGGGTGACTGTTCCACGGCATTACCTATACCGGAAGCCACGAACCGCTCGCCGTCCCACACTACGTCAGAGAGATGATGGCGGCGAGACCCGTTGGAAACCTCCGTCCAGGTAATCCCATCGGCGCTATATGCGATCGTCCCGTACTCGTCCCGGCCGAACCAGCCGCCAACGGCGACGAACCGTGTGCCGTTCCACGCTACCGCCTCGAGGTCTTCGTTCTGCATCCCCTCAGCAAACAGGCGCATCCGCGCCGTGCCCTGGTGGAACCTGTGCGCAACGCTCCAGGTAATCCCGTCCGTGCTGTGCAGGATTGCCCCGTATTCTCCTCCTGGTCCGTCCGGGTAGCCGAAGCCTTTGCCAACGGCGACGAAACGTGAACCGCCCCACGCTACTCCCTGCAGGGAGAAACTCTCGATGCCACTCTCATCTGCCGTCACTTCCCTCCAGGTAATCCCTGGTGCCGGCTGCGGTTGAACACCGCCGGCAGTGGTGAACAACCACACCGGGCCCGTCGTCACGCCACCGGCCCCACGGGCGTCAATGCGCCAGTAATACTTCGATCCCGGCGCCAAGTCCGGGGCAAACGTCGCCTGAGCCACGTTGCCCTGGAAATCCGCCGCACTCAGGTTGCGGTCGGTCCCCACGTACACGTCGAAGCTGGTCGTCCGTGCGTTCTTCGTCCAACGCAGAACGGCGTCGACCGCTACGCCGGCCGCCCCATCGGCAGGCCTCGGGTCGCTGACGGCCTCAGGTCGTTCGTCGGACGGCCGTGCGTCCTTGGCGACGTAGGCCGACCTGATCAGCGAACGGCTGGCTTCGTAGTCGATCCAGCCGTAGCCGCCGATCCCCCAGTCGGTGCCCCACGAATTGATGACCTTGAACGCCGACCGCGCATCGTCGTAGCCGACGATCACGATCGCATGGTAGCCGCGCGCCACGCCGTCGGCGTCGTCGTATACCGGGTTGAACTCGCTGAGGGAGACGAAGTCCGGGTACACCGGCACCCCGATGAGGACCGGGTCCGCCGCTGCCAGATGGCGCTTGATCTCCTGTACGAACACGGCGTGCGTGGTGCGCTGCACGGTGCCCCAGTCGGCGATTCGATAGCTGGCTGCCTCCGCCCTCGCCGCAGCGCTCGGCTGCGTGCGGTCGTCATACGGGTTGTAGGGCATCTGCGACCAGGACGAGACGCCCTGGTCGATGAGTAGATTGAGAGCGTCAGTAAAGTACGCGCCGCCGCCGGGAAGCTTGATCTGGTTGTAGACGTAGGCCGGGCTCATCAGGTTTCTCTCGTCGGTAAGCGGCCACCCGCGCTCGATGCGCTCGTGGTAGCTCTTGAGAGCGTAGGCAACCGCCCAGCCGACGCAACTCCCCTGACCGCCCTGGCTGCGCGGCGGAGGGAAGTCGACACCGATGTCGATCGAGGATGGCACCGGGATGGTCGGGTCGGCGCGGAGAATATAGGCGCTCTGATATGCCTGAAGGTCGAGGAGCTCGAGGCCCAACCCATACTCCGAACCTGATGTCTCGGCCGGTGTCAGCGTAGCGTTGACCGTGGCGGTCTCGTTGGCGGCGACAGCCACGCTCTCTGGCCCCCAGTCGGCGTGTCCGTCCAGGGTCAGGCTGATGGTGTGGGAGCCGGTGGACACATCGGGGATGGTGTACGGAGTGACGCGCCCGGTGTCGCTACCGTCGAAGAAGACACGGGCGCCGGGAGGAGTGGACGTGACCCTGACACTGCCTGTCTGAAACGGCATTTCGCAGCCGAACAGCAGCAGCACGGCGCCGATGGCTGCGAGATGCCCGAGCGTCGCCAGATTCCGAGCTCCGGTTGCGCCACGCATTTGATAAGCCGCTGCCACTCCGTGCGATCCTACCATGTGTGCCTCCACGTTCGGGTCAGCCCCCTCCGATACCTCCGAGAGCAGAGTTTCTCGACGTCACTTCGACTGCACTTGAGGCATCAGGTGATTCCGAACTGCGCGCTGTCGAGCAGCGCACCGTCGGTCGCGGTCGGCACCGGATCGGCTGCTCAACGCGTTGCGGCATCAAGGATCATGTCGGACGCCGGGACACTCTGCCATCTGTACGCTGAACCCAGTGCTCGTCCAGCCAGCGGCGAGGTATTGGGTATTGGGTAGTGGGTCAGTTTGAACTCTCCAGCCCGTGACGGTCGACGTGCCGGTCAGGGACTGCGCGGTGGTACGAGTTGCACAGTTCCCTGCGTGCCGTCATAGGTCAGAACAAAGGACCGCAAGAACCATCTCCCGATCAAAGCAGAATGAAAATTGCCGCCTGCGTGTAGGTGGACTCCGCAAAATGCCCCGTACGACGTGAAATTGAGCTCAGGCACGTATATCTGCGCCAAGTGAACATTCACCTCCGTTGCTCCTCCAACGCCTGATATCATAGCGCGGTTCACTACTGGCAGTCTCAGTGCAATAGCGAGTTGCGAGTCAACGCAACTGTATATCGCTCCCGTGTCTACTAAGGCCGGAACTCTCGCGGGCAGTGAAGGGTACATGCCCTTCCGATAGTGCGGGTCGAAGCCGATATTGACAAACAATGTAGGGCCTTGTCCCGACAGAACATCAGCGTCACCAGGGCCAAAAGAGACGCCGCTCATATCGGTTGGTACATTGCCGAGCTCGGCAATGGAAGTGTCTCCGCAACTCCAATCTGTCTGATCAAATAAGGTCCTCTGGCGAACCTGCCGACCGCATCTTCCGCAGCAGACTCGAATGTCTTATAGACCCCAGCGATCTGCTCGTCATGAATCACGACCCATTTCCCAAGATGGTCTATCTCGAGTTGGCGTTGTAGACGGCCGTAGGCGTCAAGCTCCTTTCTCAATTCCGACACTCTGGGGACCTCCTCCTTGTGAACAGATTTGCGCTGATCGTGACATCCGCCTGAAAGCTCAGGAAGTCGATCATCCGAACCGTGCCGGTGCCACGCCGTTGGGAGCGGCGGTTACACCCGCCACCGACTACCCCATTCGACCGACGATCGGCCCTCTGCGCTTACGCCAGAACAGAAGATCGAGATCCGCGAACGGCTACTTTGCTGGCGGATCAGAGCGGCTTGATCTTCTGAATCTTCACATAAGCCGGCAGCGGGTCGTTGCGACATAGACCAAGCCGACCCTTCGCGTTGTCGTGGCACTCCTCGTCGCTGTTCCCGACCGCGAACCCCCGCATCAGCGGGCGCGTGTACATTCCGACCCAGTATGTGTCGGGATGCGACTCTGGCTTCCGAGCTACCCATAGCGTGACTCCAGGTTCGCGGAGCCCTGCTCCTTGGACAGGATCGTCTGTGTACAAAGCGCACCTCCTTCCCCGATCGCTTGGTTCAGTCTGCGGGGCAGAGCAAGAGATCAGCACATACAGGGGGCACCGTCAACTGGGTCGGCCGGCGCCGACCCGCCTGTCGGCCTGCCGTCTCCGGCGCGATCCCAACCTGCCCGCTGCCAAGAGTTGACGCTCGTTCCCGTTCAAGATACAAGTGGTAGCATAGCGGCCACAATCGAGCCGACGCCGTCGGCTCTGACTTCGCAGAAGGAGTTTTCGTCCTTGTTGTGCGACGTTCTGCCTCCATGGCGCCTGGAGTAACCGGGAATACCTGTGGCGCACCGACCACACCAACCGTCTGATCGAGCTCACCGACGGCCATGTTCACCTCGTGGCGGCGACGGACTCGGCGGCCTTGTCGATCCTGCTCACCGTGCAGTCCCATGCGGCGGCTTGCCGGGCGAGGTAACGGCGCGTCTCCGCGTCCACGCGCTTCGCGTCACCTTCGTCGAAGTACGCAAGCGCCTTGACGGCTTCCATCGGCGGGAACTCACGTCCGAAGAGCGCCCGAGCAGCGCCAAGGCCGTCCTGGAGCACCGTACCGGTTCGCAGAATCGCGGCGAGGTCGAGATAGTCCCGCGCGGCGACACGCTGCAAAAGGACCTTCAGCTTGGTTCCAAACAGGTCCAGCAGTGAGGCGACCCAGAGAACCTCGTCTTCGGTCTGATCGGGATCGCCCACTCGGCCGATGTCGATGTCGCCGAAGAAAGACACCTTCACCGGCTCGCCGTTCAACACCACCGACAGCGTCAGCGCTGTAGGCTCGCGCTGAAGGACTTCGGCAGAAGCGACGAAGGGAATCGCGAGCACCGCGTCGTGATCGAGCGGCGAGGACGAAAAGAAGTCGAAGTCGACCGAGGACCGGTGTCCCAGCCGCAGCGCCAGCGCAGTTCCTCCGTAGAGGACGAAGGAGTGGGGTACGTCCGCGAGAGCCGGCCACAGCCGGCGCTGCTCGTCGGGGAGCGCTGCCAGGATCGGTTCGAGCATTACCGCGGCAAGCGCCTGACCGGAAGGTCGGGAACGGCCTCGAAGCCGAGCTGGAGATGCCAGAACGACCAGGAACGAGCGTTGAAAATGCCCACCGGAGGTTCGCGGAGCACGCTGCGCAGGTCGTCGGCGGAAGCTACCGAAAGCAGCCAGCGAACGTCGTCTACCGTGCCGATCGTCATCAGTTGCGCCAGAAACAGTCGCGCGTCGGCAAGCGTCGCCTCGGGCGGCTGCCACCAGACGTATTTCCTGGCCATCGTCCGAGCATGAGAGTCGACTGTCAGCCGATCTGAGAGAGACACCACAGGCATCGATCAGTGCTCGTGGTGCTCGGCGTGGTCGTGCAGCGGCACGTGGTCGTGGAAGACGCCGTGGCGGTGCATGGTCTGGTGCAGGCGGTTCCAGGCGCCCTCCAGGGTGGCGCGGAGCTGCCGGTAGCGCTCCACGTCCGGGCGCGGGGCGATGGTGTCGACGTAGGCCATGGCGCCCTCGATCTGGTCCAGGATCAACCCGGCGTCGTGGGCGGAGAACGGCCGCGCGCCGTCCACCCGCACCTGCACGGCGCTGGTGTGGGCGGCGATGTCCGAGCTGCGCGCCCGCGGTAGCTGCCGCGCACCCGCAGCGCGATCCACGTGGAGCGGTCGACGCGCACCGTCGTGCTGCCTGCCGCGGCGAGCTGCCCGCCGGCGTCGGACTGCTCGACCATGAGGCCGCCGCAGATCAACTCCACCGAGGCGATCGGCACTGCCACCGACTCGACCCGCCACTCGACGGAGACGCTGCCCCCGGACGGCAGATCGACGATGCCGCCGGGCGACGCGCCCTCGACCGTGATCTGCGCCAGGGGTCCCACCGTCACGAAGGTGTTGCCCGCCTTGATGGACGTCATCCAGTTGTCGTAGGTGAACTCGCGCTCGCCGAGCTGCGTGTAGGTGCGCACGCCGCCGAGCTGAGAGGCGGCGGCCATCTTGTCGGAGCCGCCCACCACCGGCAGCCGGTAGCCCAGGTTGAGGTAGCGGTACCAGTCGGCGATGCCGTACGGATTGAGCTGACCCTCGCAGGGGTTGAAGGTCATCATCTCCATCGCGTCGATCACGCCCAGGACGATGTCGGCGGCGCGCTCGCACTGCGGGTTGGGGCCGTGCGGCATCACCACCACGCCGCCCTGCTCGATGCAGCGCGCGGCCCAGTCCGCCATGGTGACCTCCTGAGGGTCGCCGATCGCCGACTCCGAGGGTCCGCCGGTGCACAGCGGATGGATCATCGGCCCGGAGTAGCCCAGGAGCGAGATGTGGCCCAGCACCTGCATGCGGTTCTCGGTGCCGACGCGCACCAGGAACTCGCCCGAGCCGCCGAAGTCGGCCGCGCCCAGCGTGGTGGCGCCGTCGTAGTCGCTGACGTTGCTGAACATCTCGCCCCACTGGCTGGCCAGCAGGTTGACGACGTTGACGCCCTCGGCGGCCCCCTCCAGGAGCGCGGTCTGAGGGCTCAGGAAGTGCACGTGGGTGTCGGCGGTGACCCAGCCGCGCTCGCGCCAGCGCAGCACCCGGTCGAGCTCGAACGTCAGCTCTTCGGTGTCCGCGGCGACGGTCACGCGCGTGCGCAGGGGACGCACCTCGTACCCGCGGGCGATCTCCACGTAGACGTCGCCGAGCGGCAGGTCGGCCACGCACTCGCCGGATATGTAGGCGTACTGGTTGGCGCCGTTGACGAACTCGCCGTAGTTGTCCTCGAACCAGTTGCCGTTGACGGTGCGGTGGTTCCCCTTCGGCGGCAGGTACTCGCCGGCCGCGCCGTGCAGGTGGAGGCGCACGGCGACCGGTTGCGACGAGCCGCGCTCAACCACGCGGATCTTCACCGGCCGCTCGGCCGCGGCCACCGCCGCCGGTCCGGCTTCCAGCTCGCGCAGCGGGTACGCCCGGCCGCCGGAATGGAGCCTGGCGTCCGGGTGCGCGGCGTACTCGACCAGCGCGCGGGTGGGGGAGACCGCGGGCTGCACGTTCGGGGCGGGCGCACCGTCGCCGTCGAGCCAGCCGGCATCGTCGTACTCCAGGGCCGGGCGAGCGGAGATGATGGTGCCGAGGTCGAGTTCCAGGCCGGAGAGCTGGCGGTCGGCGCCGAAAGCGGCTCCCGGCGGTAGATCCAGGAGCAGCTTGCGCCGCGTCCCCGGCCGCAGCGGGTGTTCGGTGAGGTCGGTCGCGGCGATGGCGTACACCGCGCAGCGCTCGGCGCCGGGGCGCAGCTCGACCGCGTCGATGGGGCGGTCGGGGTGCGGGTTGGGCAGCGCGTACAGCCACGCCAGATCCTGTCCGCCGTCGCGGCCGGATCCGTGCCGGGTCTCGCCGCGGCCGTAGCCCACGGTGGAGCGCCTGCCGGCCGCCTGGTCCTCCGCGGCGGAGGCGGCCACGCGATCCGCGTACATCGGCACGGCCGCGAAGGGGCTGGCCCCCCAGCCGATGCGCGCCTGCTGGATGGCGAAGCGGCGCCGGATCGGGTGCACGTGCTCGGAGCCGTCCGCGTAGCGCAGCACGTAGTCGGCGACGTGGTCGCCCAGCTCGTTGCCGTCCACGCCGGTATCGGCGAAGCCGGTCAGGTAGTTGGAGGCGCGATCCTCGACCTGGTGCAGGAAGACCAGGTAGCGGGCGGGCCGTCCGCCCGCCGACACGGTGACCGGAGAGCCGGCGACCAGGACGACGTTGGGACCTCCGGAAGAGCCCAGGTCGAACGGCACGCCACGGAACGCCTGACTCCCGAACGACGTGGCAAGGTCGGAGGGCGGTGACAGCGGCTCCGGAAGTGCGTTGCGGTCGGCGTTGTACGCGCCGGCCAGGGACAGCGGGGCAAAGAGGTCGGATGCGGGCGTGGCCATGGCCGATCATACTCGGGCCGATGCCCTTGCGACAGCGGATCGGACGAGGGTCGGGTCGGGATGTTCGTGCGGCGAACGGGACCGTGCCGACCCACACGCCGTGCTACATTGGAAGGGTCCACCATGTTTGCTCACACCCGCGCGGCACTGGCCCGTTTTGGCGCCGAGTTACGGGACACGCTCCCCCATCTCGTCGTCTCCGTGCACGCATTTGGTTCGCGCGTGAGGGGAGATCACCGCGGCGACTCGGACCTCGACGTCCTGGTCGTCGTGCGTGAGCGCACGCTCGAAGTAGAGCGGTCGATCATCGATCTGTGCGTCGAGCATGAACAGCGCAGCGGCATCTCCTTCGATCCGGTGATCAAGGATGTGGCCACGTATGACCTCGAGCGGCAGCGCCACACCCCTTTCTACCAGAACGTCAGCGCCGAGAGTATTCAGGTTTGACCCTCTCCGCTGACGACAAGCGTGCCCTGAGCGGCATCAGGTTCGAGAAGGCACAGGCCGCACTCGACGATGCCCGCGCGAATCTCGAACAGGGCCGCCTCAACACCTCGGTGAACCGCAGCTACTACGCGGCGCTTGCCGCAGTCCGCTCCCTGCTCATACTCGAGGGCGTAGATCCGGCGTCTCATGCCGGCGCCGTCACGATGCTCAGCCTGCACTTCATCAAGACCGGGCTGCTCCCCATTTCGATCGTCAAACACGTCAAGACGCTGCTCTCTCGTCGGGAGGATGTCGACTACGGTGACTTCGACTCGATCACGCGGGATGAAGCCGAGGACTCCGTGGCCAGAGCGGAGGAAACGCTCGCGGCCGTCGACGCGCTGCGGAGCCGACTGGGCGCCGAGCTGTAAGAACTCGATTACCGCATCGAGTTCGGTTGGCGTCCTGTCCTCCGGTCAGGCACCGGTGCCCGACATACATCGGCGTTTGTTCTCGACGGCTGCCTTGACTGCGGTGTACGAGCGCGCGGTGATGAGGCTCCTGTGATGTTCGACTTTGGCTTCGAATCCGGTGAGTTCATCGTCCGTGAACGGCAGTCTCGGCATGAACTCCACCCAGTTGGCCAATTCCATTTCGATGAGGTCGCGCAGCTCGTCCCGGGTGACCGGCGTCGCCTCTTCATGGACGCGATTCCAGAGCATGGCTGCGTCCTTGTCCACCGTTTCGAAAAATTCACTTCGATTCGAAACGCAGAAAAGGAATGCCAGCCGTTCGGCGCGCTCGCCGATCACTGCACGGATGCGTTCACGGTCCTGGAGGGAAGCGGACTGCGTCAAGTAAGCCTGCGTGCCGTATATGCTGTGAAACAACCCGCCGACACAGACCGCCGGATCGTTGCCCCATGCCTGCAGGAAGTCATGCGTTCCGCGCAGGTGATCCAGCAGGTCTCCGCCGCTGTGGGGGTTCTTGTCGGTGTCCAGCTCGAGCAGGAGGTCGAGGTGCTTCTGTTGAATCATGTTCCATCCGATCCTGAAGACACGCAGACTATCATGGAGCGAACATGACGATCAACAGAGCGGATGCGTCGGACGCGGTGGAGCTGGCCGAGCTGAACCGGCAGCTCATCGAGGACGAGCGACATCCCAATCCGATGACGCGGGCCGAGCTGGCCGAGCGCATGATCACGTGGATGGAGGAGGGATACACGTGTTATGTCGCGCGGTCCGGCGGCTTGACAGCCGGCTACTGCCTCTTCCGTGACGAAGGAGCGCACTACTATCTGCGTCAGCTTTTCGTCGCCCGCGGCCAGCGCCGGCGCGGGATCGCCACGGCGCTGATGGACTGGATGTACGCGAACGTCTGGTCCGGGAAGCCGGTGCGGCTGGACGTGTTCGTCCACAACGAGGAGGCGGTCGCCTTCTATCGAGGATACGGGTTCCGCGTCGCCGTCCTCCGCATGGAGAAATGACAGTGCGTCCGGAGCTCGGCCAGGCACGGTGACAGCGCTCTATCCCCCAATCGAGCCGTACGAGCGCGGCAGGTTGGCCGTCGGCGACGGGAACCTCGTCTACTGGGAGATCTGCGGCAATCCGCGCGGCAAGCCGGCGGTCGCCGTGCACGGCGGCCCCGGCTCCGGGTGCACGGAGTGTCAACGCCGCCTGTTCGATCCGGCTGCCTATCGCCTGGTGCTGTTCGACCAGAGAGCCTGCGGGCGCAGCGCACCCCACGCGAGCGCCCTCGATACCGACCTGCAGAGCAACACCACGTGGCACCTGGTCGACGACATGGAGGCGCTCCGGCGGCACCTGGGAGTCGAACGATGGCTGGTGCTCGGCGGCTCGTGGGGCAGCACCCTGGCCCTGACGTACGCCGAACGCTTTCCGGACCGGGTTACGGAGATGATCCTGTTCGGCGTCACGACCGGACGTCACGCGGAGTTCGACTGGCTGTTCCGCGGAGGAGTTGCCCGGTTCTTTCCCGATCAGTGGGAGCGTCTGCGGGCCGCGGCGCCGCTCGCCGAAGGGGATCGGGATGTCGTCGATGCGTACCACGGGATGCTGTATGACCCCGACCCGGCCGTGCATGAGCGGGCCGCGCTCGAGTGGTGCCTGTGGGAGTCGGCGACGCCTGCCTGGCCGCCCGCTGCGGGACTGTCGGCGCGCTTTCGGGACCGCAGGTTTGCGCTGGCGTTCGCGCGCCTGGTGACGCATTACGTGCGGCATTACGCATGGCTGAAGGACGAGTGCCTGTTGCGCGGCGCCGGGGCGCTGGCGGACATCCCGGGGATACTGGTGAACGGCCGCTTCGACTTTCAGGCGCCGATCGCCAACGCATGGGAGTTGCGGCGTTCCTGGCCGCACGCCGAGCTCGTGATCGTGGACGACGCCGGACACGCCGATGAGGCGATCACCCGGGAACTGATTCTCGCTACGGACAGGTTCTCTGCGGGTCCTGCCGCCCATCCGTGCTAACGTGAGGTGGGTGGAAGGCGGCATGGACGGCAAGGACATCGATCCGCGCGTATTCGACCTCTACGACGACTACACGCACGATCGCATCGACCGCAAGGAATTCCTGTCGCGGTCGGCGGCCATCACCGTCGGCGGAGTGTCGGCGCTGACCATGGCGCAGGCGCTCCTGCCGCGCTACGCCGAGGCGCAGGCCATCTCGTTCACCGACGAGCGCATCAAGGCCCTCTACGTCGACTACCCGTCACCCGGCGGTACGTCCGGACGGATGCGCGGCTACCTCGTGCAGCCTGCCGGCAACCCGCCGTTTCCCGGCGTGCTGGTCATCCACGAGAACCGCGGCCTCAATCCCTACATCGAGGACGTCGCGCGCCGTGCGGCGGTCGCCGGATTCCTGGCCCTGGCGCCGGACGGGCTGGCGCCGATCGGCGGCTATCCCGGCAACGACGATGACGGGCGCGCCATGCAGCGCTCCCTGGATCCGGACAAGCTCAGGCAGGACATCGTCAACAGCGCCTACGTCCTGAAGAACCACGAACTCGGTAGCGGCAAGCTGGGAGCCACCGGTTTCTGCTGGGGCGGCGGCATGACCAACGTGCTGGCGGTCACGCTCGGCGCCGATCTCCATGCCGGCGTCCCGTTCTACGGCCCCGCGCCGCCCACGGAAGAGGTCGGCAATATCCATGCGCCGCTGCTCATCCACTACGCCGAGAACGACAACTTCGTGAACCGGTCACGGGCCGGCTACGAGGCCGCGCTCCAGGAGCACGGCAAGAATTACCGGATGCTCACCTACCCGGGCACCCGGCACGGCTTTCACAACGACTCCACGCCCCGCTACGACCAAGCGGCGGCAGACCTGGCATGGGAACGCACCGTGGCGTTCTTCAAGGAGCACCTCGCATAGAAGGTCCCCCGGCGTTCTACGTCGGGACTCCTCTCATGCCGTCCGGCGCCACAGCAGCGGGTTCTGGCTGTCGTCGTCGAGCGGATCGCCGACCTTCAGGGCCGCAACCTGGGCGTCGGAGAGGACGTTCTGGATGCCATTGAACACGGAGCCGTCCGGCATGTAGCCGGCGGTCATGGCACGCCGCCAGGTCGGGGTCATGTTGGGGCCCGCGCCGTGCGCGAGCAGGCCGTTGTGGAAGCCGGCGTCGCCCGGCTCCATCTCGCCCGGGACCGGCATGACGTCGCGGAACTGGGGGAAGTGCTCGAAGTAGTCCCCGATCTCTTCACCGATGGACGCGTCTTCGTAGCCGTTCACCTTGTGGCTGCCGGGCAGGTAGTACATGCAGCCGTTCTGCAGCGTCGCCGGGTCAAGGGCGATCCAGATGGAGATGGCGTGAGGCGAGTGGTAGGACCACTTCGGGTTGTCGGAGTGCCAGGCGGTGGGGTTGGCCCACGGCTGCTTCTGCAGCGTCTGGTCGTGCCAGAGGCGGATGCCGTCGATGCCCTCCAGCGCGCACAGCATCCGCCCCAGCTCGGGCGCGAGCATGTACTTCTTCACTGCCGCGTTGATCTTCCACAGGTTGATGCGTTGCAGGAACACGCGGTCGTAGTAGGTCTCGCCGGCCAGCCAGCGGTCGCCGGTGGTGCCGCTCAGCTTGCGGCGTCCCAGTTGCCCGACCGCTTCGTCGATGCCGGCGCGAAGCTCGGCAAGCTCCGCCGGGCTGAGAAACCCGCGCACGACCAAATAGCCGTTGTCGCGATACGAGTCGATCTGCTCATCGGTCAACTGTGTATTCATCCTGAGGTACTCCGTTTGTAGTCGCGCTACAGGTAGCGGTTGAAGAGGTGCTCCAGCATCTCCTGCCGGCCGCTGGTGTTGGCAGCGATCTCGCCCTTCTCCAGCATGTAGGATTCGAGCGCAGCGAAGTCCGCTTCGCCCGACTCGACGCGCGCGCCGATGCCGGCGTCCCAGCTCGCGTAGCGCTCCTGGACGAACGACCGCAGCTCGCCGTCGGCGCGGATGGCCGCGGCGATCTTCAGCCCGCGCGCGAACGCGTCCATGCCGCCGACGTGGGCGTGGAACAGGTCGATCGGCTCGAAGCTCTCGCGGCGCACCTTGGCGTCGAAGTTGATGCCGCCGGGCGCGATGCCGCCGTAGCTGAGCAGGATCAGCATGACCTGCGCGGTCAGGTAGAAGCTGGTCGGGAACTGGTCGGTGTCCCAGCCCAGCAGCAGGTCGCCGGTGTTGGCGTCGATCGAGCCCAGCAGCCCCTGGTGCGCGGCGTACTCCAGCTCGTGCGCCATCTCGTGGCCGGCCAGGGTCGCGTGGTTGGTCTCGATGTTGAGCTTGAAGCGCTCGGTCAGGCCGTAGGCGCGCAGGAAGTTGATGCAGGCGGCGGCGTCGGAGTCGTACTGGTGCTTGGTGGGCTCCTTGGGCTTGGGCTCGACCAGCAGGGTGCCGTCGAATCCGATGCGGTCGGCGTGGTCGGCCGCCAGGTGCAGGAACCGGCCCAGGTGGTCGAGCTCGCGCTTCATGTCGGTGTTCAGCAGGCTCTGATAGCCCTCCCGGCCGCCCCAGAACACGTAGTTCTGCCCGCCGAGCTCGCGGGTGACCTCCATGCACTTCTTCACCTGCGACGCCGCGAACGCGAAGGCGTCCGCGTTGCAGCTCGTGGCGGCGCCGTGCACGTAGCGGGGATGGCTGAACAGGTTGGCGGTGCCCCAGAGCAGGCGGATGCCGGTGCGCTCCTGCTCCGCCTTGAGCGCTTCCACCACCGCGTCCAGGTTGCGGTTGGTCTCGCGCAGCGACGATCCCTCGGGAGCCACGTCGCGGTCGTGGAAGGCGTAGTATGGCGTGCCCAGCTTCGCCATGAACTCGAAGGCGACGTGCACGCGCTCGCGGGCGTTGCCGACCGAGTCGCTGCCGTCGTCCCACGGCCGCTGCAGCGTGGGCGCGCCGAAGGGGTCGGCGCCGGTGGCGCGGAAGGTGTGCCAGTAGACGGTGCTGAAGCGCAGGTGCTCGCGCATGGTGCGCCCCTCGACCACCTCCGTCTCGTCGTACCAGCGGAACGCCAGCGGGTTCTTGGAATCGGGACCCTCGTAGGGGATGCGTTCGACGTCCGGGAATCCGTTCATGTTGGGAGAAACCGTACCATCTCGCGAACGCGCGGTGCTCGCCGGCGCGGCGAATCGTTGCCACTCCGGCGCGGGTGCGGTCCAATGCCGGCATGGACGACCGTCAGAAGTACCTGTTCGACGTGCGCGGATACCTGGAGCTCGACGACGTGCTGACGCGGGATCAGTGCAGCCGTCTCGTCGACGAGATGAAGCGGCTCATCGACATGCCCGACGACGAGAAGCCGGAAGGCGTGAGCAGCAAGGACGAACCGACCCAGGCGAACCTCGGCGACCTGACCAGCGCCGGCGCGGAGTTCTGCGCGCTCATCGACATCCCGCGCGTCATCGACGTCCTCAAGGTGATCATCCACCACGAGCTGCGGCTGGAGATCAGCTACGGGTACATCCGCCGCAAGGGGTTCCCCGGCCTGCCGCTGCACGGCGGCGGGGAGTTCGACAGCAACGGGCAGGACCTGACGCTCATGTACCGCCAGTCCAACGGGCGCATCTTCAGCGGCCACACGGTGGTCGCCTTCAACCTCACCGACGTCGACGAGGAGGAGGGCGGCTTTGCCTGCGTCCCCGGCAGCCACAAGGCCAATTTCCCGATCCCGGAGGAGATGAAGACCTTCGAGCACGGCGTCGACCGCTCGCTGGTCCGTTGCGTGCCGTGCCGGGCGGGCTCCGTGGTGATCTTCACCGAGGCGCTCTGCCACGGCGCCGCCCCGTGGGACAGCGATCGCGAGCGGGTGACCCTGTTCTACAAGTACCACCATGCCGGCATGAAGTTTCACCGCTTCTTCCCCGGCCGCGCCGCGCTGGAGCGGATGACGCCCAGCCAGCGGTCTTTCTACATCGAGGTCGCCTCCGACCCGCGCGTCGAGCGCGAGTGGTATCCGGGCCGGTAGCGCGCGGGGCGACTCGGCTATACTGGCGGACCATGGCTGCCGCGACGGAGACTCAGGCGAGCACGCCCGCTCCGGACGGGTTGTACCGCTACGACGGTCTGGCGGAGGGCGTGACGGGGTTCGAATCGGTCACGGAGCGGGAGATCGCCCGCTTTCGCGAGCATGGCTACGTGGTCGTGCACGAGGCGTTCACCGTCGACCGGGTGCAGGATGCGCTGGACGGCCTGCTCGACCTGCTGGCCGGCCGGAGCCCCTCGTTCGACAGCGTGGATTACGAGCCCAGCGTGGATCCGGCGACGCTCGATGGCCTGGCCGCGGAAGAGCGCCAGGACTACGTACGCAAGTTCATGTGGTTCGTCGGCCACGACGAGCGCCTGCGTGCGCTCTCGGAAGACCGTGCCCTGATGGGCGTCGTCCGCCGCATCATCGGCGATGAGCCGATGCTGTTCCAGGACATGGCGCTGCTCAAGCCGCCCCGCGTCGGGCGCGAGAAGCCGTGGCACCAGGACCATGCCTACTTCGACCTGGAGCTGCGGACGCGGGTGGTCGGCGTCTGGATCGCGCTGGACCGGGCGACCACCGGCAACGGCTGCATGCTCGTCAAGCCCGGATCGCACCTGCAGGGGCCGGTCGTGCACTTCAAGCGCCGCGACTGGCAGATCTGCGACACCGACGTGGACCCGCTCGGGACGCTGGCCGTGCCGCTGGAGCCGGGCGGCTGCCTGTTCTTCTCCAGCTTCATGCAGCACGGCACCGCCCCGAACACGAGCGACCAGCGGCGCCGGGCGGTGCAGTTCCACTACCGGCCCGCCGGCGCCGAGCTCATCAGCCTGGAGGAGCGCATGGCCGTGTTCGGCTCCGAGGGCAAGGACGTGACCTGCTGACCGTCGACGAACAGTGCGCCGTCCTGATGCGGGCGGTCGAGGAAGTCGTTCCGGAAGACGGGCTCGCCGGGCTCCTGCGGCTGGCGCAGGAGGAGCAGAGACCCTTGCGGGTCAAGCTGGGCATCGATCCCACGGCTTCGGACGTGCACCTCGGCTTCGCCGTCGTCTTGCGGAAACTGCGGCAGTTCCAGGACCTGGGTCACATCGCCTGCCTCGTGATCGGGGACTTCACGGCGACGATCGGCGATCCGTCGGGGCGCTCGAAGACACGCCCGATTCTGACGCGCGACAAGGTGGTCGAGCACGTTCGCAGCTACGAACGACAGTTGTACAAGATCCTCGATCGCGATCGCACGGAGATCCTGTACAACTCGGACTGGCTCGGCACGATGCGCTTCTCCGACGTGGTCGCGCTCGCGTCCCAGTACACCGTCGCACGCCTGCTCGAGCGGGACGACTTCTCCAAGCGCTTTGCCTCGCGGCAGCCGATCTTCGTGCACGAGCTGATGTACCCACTGTGCCAGGGCCATGACTCGGTCATGATTCGCGCGGACATCGAGCTCGGCGGAACGGACCAGAAGTTCAACAACCTCGTCGGCCGGGACCTGCAGAGAAACGCCGGCCAGGATCCGCAGGCGGTCATGCTCATGGGGTTGCTCGTCGGGACGGACGGCGTCGAGAAGATGAGCAAGTCTCTCGGCAACTACGTGGGCATCGACGAGGCGCCGGCCGAGCAGTTCGGAAAGCTCATGTCCATTCCCGATGACCTGATCAGGCAGTACTACGAGCTGACATCGGACGTGCCGATGGACGAAGTGGCCCGAATCGCGGCGCGGCTCGAAGACGGAACCGAGCATCCGATGGACGCAAAGCTGGGTCTGGCTCGTCGCGTCGTCGCGATGTACCACGGCGTCGCGGCGGCCGGCCGGGCAGAGGCCGAGTTCACGTCGGTGGTTCGCGAACGGAACACACCCGACGATATGCCGGAAGTCGACGTGAGCGGCGACGTCGATGGTCAGGAGATCTGGATCGTACGGCTGCTGTCCCTTGCCGGATTCTCATCCAGCAATCGCGAGGCTCGCCAGCTTGTCGAGCAGGGTGCCGTCTCCATCGACGGCGTGCGCGTCGAAGACCCGTCCGCTCAGGTTCGTCCGGCACACGGCAGCGTGTTGAAGGTGGGCAAGCGGCGGTTCGCCAGGATTACCGTGAGTTAGGCGAGCGACGTCAGTCGAGTGGGGCGGTGTAGTGGCCTTCGAGGTAGGGGAAGCGCGCTTCCAGGTCGTCGGCCAGCTCCACGCCCCAGCCGGGGCCGTCCGGCAGCACCAGGTGTCCGTTCTCGATGGCCGGCGGGTCGCGCAGGATCCCCCACTGGAGCGGACCCTGAACCATGCAGATTTCCAGGACGCGCGGATGCGGCAGGGCGGCCACCGCGTGCGCGTGGGCTACCGCCATCAGGCCGTTGTGCCAGGAGTGGGGGCAGATGTCGACCCCGTACTGGTGGGCGCGCTCGACGGTGCGCAGCCACTCGCCGATGCCGCAGACGCCCACGTCGGGCTGGGCGATCGCCAGCGCGCCCGCCTCCAGGTAGGGATCGAACTGCTCCGCCCGGCTGAACACCTCGCCGCCGGTGATCGGCAGATCGACGGCGCGGTTGAGCCGCGCGTAGGTCTCCGGATCGCGTGGCATCGGCTCCTCGAACCACGTCCACTTCAGCTCGTCCAGGGCGCCGGCGATGGTGTGGGAGTCGGCTTCGTTCAGCCGGCAGTTGCCGTCCAGCATCAGCTCCATGCGGCCCTCCACCGCGTCGGTCACGCGGCGCAGCAGGTCGATCATGCGGGCGGCGTCGACGCCGGAGCGGCTCCACTCGGTGCCGACGCGCATCTTGAACGCCGTGTAGCCGGCAGCGATGTGCGCGAGCGCCTCCCGGACGAGCTGTTCGGGGTCGTCCTCCCAGTCGTAGCTGACGCCGCCGGAGGCGTACAGGCGCACGCGCCGCAGCGGCGGGTTGGTGGCCGGGCCGCCCGCGGAGGCGAGCAGCTCGCTCACCGGCCGGCCGGCGATGCGGGCGCGCAGGTCCCAGAGGGCGCAGTCGATGCCGGCCAGGGGGATGTCGTCGCTACGGTCGCCGCCGGTGAGCCGGGGCGCGATGTCCGGGTCCAGCGGATCGCGGCCGATCAGGCCGGCCGACAGCTCGGCGACCCGCTCGCGGATCCGCGAGGGAGTGCCGTAGGCGCTGGGCTCGGCGATGCCGCGAACGCCTTCGTCCGTGTCGATGACGACGATCGGGCAGTCGGCCTTGACCGCGCGGCCCGAGGCGGTGACCCACTGGCGTTCGGGCTCGTGGGCCCGTGACAGGCAGAGCGTTTCAACAGAGGTGATCTTCATTGGGAATCCTCCTGGGACTGTAGAAGGCGTCGCAGGCGCCGTCCACGCTCGGGCTCCGGGGCGTCGCAGGGCCGCCAGCTCCGGTCGGCCGCGATCACGTCGCGGGGGCTCCCGCCGCCGGCAGCGATGCGGGAGTTGACCAGCGCACCGAGCGCGTCGGTCTTGTGGGCGAGGTGGCCGGAGCGGTCGTTCAGGAGGATGCGCGCATCGGGCGCCACGCGATCGTCGGTTTCGGCCAGCATGCGCAGGCCCGTGTGGAGGACGTCGCGGATCAGCGGCGCCCGCGACAGGCCGCCGGTCAGCACGAAGGTGCGGATCCGTTCGGCGGCGGAGGGCAGCATCGCCCGCACGCGATCGAGCATCTCCAGGGAGATCGAGCACTGCGTGCTGGCGGTCTGCGCGGCCAGGTCCAGGCCGGCGAACTCCGGCCAGCCGGTGCGGTTGGGGTCCGGCTCCGGGACACGAACGATCCGCTCCGAGTCGCACGCCAGCGCCAGGGCGTTCAGCTTGTCGTAATCCATCCCGGGCGCGGCTTCGGCGCGAAACCGTTCGTACCATGCCCCGCACTGCGCCAGCATCAGCAGGAACAGGCGATCGTCCCAGTACTCGAAGCCCAGCGCTTCCCCGCCGGGACGGCTGGCGTGCGGCGCCGGCAGGTTGACCGAGCCGCTGGTCCCCAGCGACAGCACCATGGTGTCGTACTCGGTGGCGCCGCAGCCGGCAGCGGAGGCGTGGTTGTCGCCGAGCAGCGCCGTGACCTGCCAGCCGCGGAGCTGCTCGGTCAGCTCGCGCCAGGCCGTGGCCGTGGACGGTTCGACGGCCCCGACCACGCCGCTCGAAGCGATCACCGGAGGGAACCACTCCGGCCGAAGGTCGTCGCCAAGGAGCCGACTTGCCTCCCGCAGGGGGGCGGTCGCGAGTCGCTTGGTCTGCTGGTCGAGCAAGCCGTTGGACAGGGCGTCGGAGGAGCTCAGCCGGTATCGGCCGCCGGTGAGCCGGCCGGCCAGCCAGTCGCCGCTGGTCATGGCCCCGTGCAGCCTGCCGCGCAGGCGGGGTTCCTGGGCCAGCGCCCAGGGAAGCTTTGCGGCGATGAAGCGGGCCTCGACGGCGCCGACGGCATCCCGGAACGCCGGCATCGCATTGAGCGCGTCGGTCTGTACGCCGGCCAGGTTGCACTGCCAGCTCAACGCCGGAATGAGCGGCTCGCCGTCGCGGCCGACCAGCGCCAGATCGTGCTGTCGCCACGCTTGGCTGAGATGGCCGGGCTCGGAGAGGTCCCAGCCGTCGTCGCCGAGGCGCGCCAGCAACTCCAGCACCATGCCGGGAAGCGCGTGCAGGTCGAACGCCGGGCTCCCGTGCCACTCGAGCGCGCCTGCCATCGGCAGGCTCACGTATCCCTCGATCCCGTCCGCCGTGGCTGCTGCCAACCCGCACTCGGTGGTCGAGCACACCAAGCCGAGATACCGGGCGTTGAGTCGCGACGACACCGTACCTACCTGCCCCTCACTCTACACCACGGCATCGATGCCCATGGACGTCACTTGAGCACGGGCGTCCGGACCGGGAGCCCGGCGAGCTCGCATCGCGCGGTTGCCCCCCACCATCGGCGCCGGCGGCGGGCTACGGCGGCGTAGGCGCTGTCCCGCAGGCTCCGTGGTACCAGGAACAGCAGCACGGCGGCTCGATACCAGCCACCCAGCGCGGACAGCGCACGTATCGCCGCCGCGGAACGGACGTGGAGGTTCCCGTCGACGGTGCGCAACACCACCGTGTCCGGCGACGTCGGTGAGCGCAGCATCGCCGGGAGCAGGCGGCCTGCCGTCTCCCCCTGCAGGGTGGACAGAGCCAGGCGTCCACGGCGGTCGTTTTGCGCCACCCATCGAGCCAAGCCCTGACACAGGACGCAGTGGCCATCCACGAACAGCACGGGACGGTCGGGCTCGCGCGCCGCCGGGGGGCGCACCGCACGAGCGGGAGCCGACTTCATCCCTCAGTCACCTTCATCCCGCCTTCATCCCAGAAGATGCCGCAGGGCGAGATCCCCCATCACGTAGCCGACCGCGGCCACGCCCAGGCCGACGGCCAGCATGTCGATGCCGCTGCGGAACAGGCTTCTTCCGGTGAAGACGCTGCGGGCCGCGCCGACGGCGAAGTGCGACACCATCGAGACGGCGAAGGCCGTCCAGACGGCGGCCGGTCCGCTCAGAAACAGGAACGGCGCCACCGGGATGAGAGCACCGACGGCGGTCGCGGAACCCGTGATCCAGCCCTCGCTCAACGGGGTGGCCTGCTGTTCGCCGATGCCGAGCTCCTCCTGCACCATGACATCCAGGGCCTGTTCCGGAGACTCCATGATGGCGCGCGCAATCTCACGCGCACGCTTCTCGCTCACGCCCTTGCTCCGGTACATGAGGGCGAGCTCCTCCTCCTCCAACTCGGGCATGAAGCGCAGCTCGTCCCGTTCCATCGCGATCTCGTTGTCGTAGACCTCTCGCTCGCTCTTGGCGGCCAGGTAGCCGGACGCACCCATGGAAAGCGCGTCGGCGAGGACCCCCGCGACGCCGGTCAGGATGATGAGCCCGGCGTCGACCTGGGCGCCGACCACCCCCGCCACCAGCCCGAAGTTGGCGGTCAGGCCGTCGTTGAACCCGTACACGACGTTGCGGAGAAATCCCCCTGTCCTGATGCGGTGCCAGGGTTCCCCCGTGCGCCGCGCCAGCTTCGACAGCGTATCGGCATGCTCGGCGGACTCGATGGCGACCTGCAGCAAGGCTTCCGCCGTCGAGCCGGGCTCGCTCTGCCGGTGGAGCGACAGGTAGCCTCTCACTTCCATGCCTTCCTCCCGCAGCAGCAGCGAGTGCAGCACCTCGGGCCCGATCCGCCGGCCGATCCAGGCCATGAGCCGCGCACGCGCTGACGGCCGTGGCGGCGGCGCGGGGATGTCGTGCTCGGCGAAAATGCGGGCCCAGACGGCGGTGTGCCGCTCTTCCACCTGGGCCAGCCGGCGATAGAGCACGCTCTTTTCCGGATTGTCCGTCCCCTCGGCCAGCCGTGCGTACAGGTAGCGGGCGTCGACCTCGTCCTGCCAGTGCCCGCGCCACGTCCTGATCGTCTTTTCGCCGGGCGCGCTCTCGCCTGCAGGCTGCTCGGGCATCGAGGCGGCGGAGCTTCGCTACGTGGTGCCGCGGCGGCGTTCGCGCAGCGCCTGGAGCTGGAGGCCGGTCTCGGTTCCAAATGATACGGAGCGCGGCAGCGGCAGCAGGGTCTTGGCGAACAGCAGTTCCCTGCGCTCGCGGGAGGCGCGCGGCGGGACGGACGGGCGAAACTCGTCGGCTGCCAGGCCGATGCGGCCGACGGGAATCGGCTCGAAGCCGAGCGTGAAAGCCGGCGAGTCGGCTCGCAGCTCGTAGCGGTCGTGCTCTGGGTCGGCGAACCCGGGATCTGCCACCACCGAGTGTTCGTCGAAGCCGCGGAGCCGCCACCGTTCCAGCGACATGGTCTCCAGCGCGCGGTCGGCGGCGATACGCACCTCGACCCGCACCTCCTTGCCGTCGTGCCAGAACAGGTTGTGGTCGCAGGCGAAGGTGAAGATGTCGTACTCGTCGAACTGCCAGGCGACCGCGCATCCCTCCTCGTGCACGGCCTGCCAGTAGCCCTTGAAGCTGTCGTGGGCGTAGGAGACGACGTTGCGGCGGAAGGTGTTGTGCTTGGGGATGCGCATGGACTCCTGGTCGATGTCGGCGTAGACCTCGACCATCGGGAAGCGGTCGCGGTACGGCGGGCGGTCCCAGCCCACGTACTCCAGCGCCTCCCGTCCCGCCGCCGGGTAGCTGTGGTTGGCCGCGTGCCAGCGCGAGGACATGTGGATGGCCGGGATGCAGTCGACGATGATGTTGTTCTCGATCACGTTGCCGCGCCCGCCGCCCAGCTCGATGGCGCCGAGCGGGCAGCGGTAGAAGATGTTGCCGCTGATCGTGGCGCCGGACGCGAAGTCGTCCATGTAGATGCCCCAGCAGGCGTACGGGGTGACGTAGTACGCCTCGAACTGGCCGCGCCGCTGCAGGCCGTAGGGGCGGTGCATGCCGTAGCCGGCGATGTCATGAATCAGGCAGTGGCGCACGGCGTTGCCCCACATCGTCAGGTTGCCCAGCCCCTTGTCCCAGTTCGTGTACAGGTAGATGCCGCCGGCATCGGCCGCCTCCAGGCAGACATCGTCGATCTCGCAGCGCTCGATGGTGTTGTCGCAACCCTCGTGGATCACGGCGCCGAAGTGGCCGGCGTGGTGGATGTGGCAGTTGCTGGCGCGGTTGCCGACCCCGTGCAGCTTGATGCCGGCCTGGTAGCAGATGTTGATGCGGCCGTAGCGCTGGATGTCGCAGTTGTGGACCAGGTGGCCGCTGCGCTCCAGGGTGAAGCGGTCGCCGCCGCGCAGGTACACGCCGCCGCGGCCCAGGTCGAGCAGGGCGCAGCCCCGCACCCGGTGGCGGCAGCCGCCCTTGACCAGCACGCCCCAGGCGCCCGCGCCGCTCACGCTGCCGCCGGCGACCGTGACGTGGCTGCCGCCGCGGATCACGACCGCGCACCCGCGGGCGGACTGGATGACGAAGTCGCGCAGGGTCAGGTGGCTGGCGCCGTCGGTGACGACCACGCTTTCGGCGGTGGTGACGACGGCCAGCCCGTCGGCCGATCCTGCCGGCGGCCAGAAGTAGAGCCGCCGCGCCGGGCGGTCGATGTAGTACTCGCCGGGCTCGTCCAGCTCCTCCAGCACGTGCTTGACGTAGAAGCGGCCCCCGGCCTCGAAGTGGGCGTGGCCGGCGGCGGGAGCGGACGGATGCAGCCACAGCTCGCCGGTATCGCCGTCGACGTGGTCGAGGTTGAGCACGTCGTCCGCCCAGTTGGGGTTGGTGAACACGTGCACCTGGATGTCTTCCGGGTTGTGCTGCCAGCCGCGGACCCGCTCGCTGCCGGCGTTGAAGACGCTCCCTTCCGGCTCCAGGAGCCAGTCGAGGTCGTCGCGGACGCCCGCGACGTAGGCCCAGCGGCCGGCCTTGCCGGGCTCGCGGCGGGCGTTGGGCCAGCGGGCGGCGGTCTGCCGCTTCCCGTCCAGGTACAGCTCGCAGCTCTCCGGCGCGGCGTCCGGGTCCACCTGGTAGCGCT
Source organism: Spirochaetia bacterium (assembly GCA_964291595.2). Classification (GTDB taxonomy): domain Bacteria; phylum Spirochaetota; class Spirochaetia; order SZUA-6; family Bin103; genus CATQHW01. Next base: position 2,382,195 of record OZ219914.1, read on the forward strand.
TGGGCAGGTGCGGCGGGATCTCGTCCATGCCGGCCGCCGCCAGGGGAGTGGCGAGGTCGGCCTGCAGGATCTCGTCCCGCCACGGCTCGAAGCCGCCGACGCGCACGCCGCCGATGAGCCGCACGCGCTCGCCCGGACAGGCCCGCCAGGTCACCGGCGCGTCGGCGGTGCCGGAGTCCTCGGCGGTGAGGCGCAGGCCGGCCGGCAACAGGTAGTCGCCGCCGCGCACCCAGACGGTGATCGCCCCGAGTGCCGCCCGTTCGGCGGCCGGTCGAGCGCGCAGCAGATCGCGCGCACGCTGCAGGGACGCTACCGGCTCCTCCAGCGTGCCGGGCGCGGCATCGTCGCCGCCGGGAGCGACGAACAGGTCGTGCGGGGCGTGGTCGTGTATTGACATCGTCACTACCTGGATCGTCATCCTACATGACGAGAGGGGCGACGAGGTGGTGACGATGACGTCGTGCTCTATTTCAAGAAACTCGCCGGTGTCAGGAAGGTCGGCTATCAGTCGCTGATCAACGCCGCGCTCAGGGAGCGAATCAGCGGGCGTGCGTGACGTCTCCGCCGGGACGGCCGGAAGGTCGTGCGGGCGTGCTCTTCGCTAGGCCCGCCACGGTGGCACATCCCAGGTCCTGCGCCAATTCCACTTCCAGATCACGTCCAGGGAGGGCAGGGCGACCTCGTACCAGACGCCGGCAGTGAAGGGGAGTACGGTCGTCTTGCCGCCCACCTGAGCCCGGATCCACTCGACGAAGGCGTTGGCGTCGGTCACGTCGGGTGGCCAGGTCCCGTGCGGAATCGGATCGGAGCGCCGGTCCGTACGGTAGTGGGTTGGGATCAGGAATCTCGGCCGGACCCAGTCGACGAGTTGATGCAGCCGGTCGGTCTGCTCGTCGCCTTCCCACTCGGTCAGGCCCGTCTTCATGTGTATGAGATAGTCGACCTTTCCAGCGAGTGACACGAGCTCCGGGTACGGCTCGTGCAAGTCGCCGGTGTGGTAGATGGAGACCGAGGTCTCCAGGTCGGTGACCAGGTAGCCGGAGGTCGGGAGGTCGGGGGAGGCGCTCTCGCCGCTCTCCACGACTGCGACCGCGATGCCTTCGAGGTCGCGCGGGCTGCTGGACGGGAACTCGCGGCCGGCGCCGATGAGACTGCTCGTGATCCCCGGATGGAGAACCTGCACGCGATCCGGCGCGACGCTCTTCGTGATCGGCAGGTCGCGTTCGAAGGCCGCGTCGCCGTAGACCTGTGCCACCGGCTGAGCGGGGTCGACGCATCCCGGACTCACGTAGAGCCGCCGGAACGTGTCTCCCCGGCAAAGCCGCTGAAGGGTGGGTGGATGACAGTGATCGAAGTGCTCGTGCGTGATGAAGATGTAGTCGTAGACCGGCTCCGCGGCGGTCAGCGCCTCGCCGAAGAAGTAGGGATCGAAGGCGACGCCCACGCTCGGAAAGCGCGCTTCGAAGCCGCCGCACCCGGACCAGCGAAGGTGCATCGTCCCGGAACCGCTCGGCCCGGTGACCGTGCCCGGCATGGCTGTCTCCTAATCGACCGGGACGGGCCCGAGCTCTTCGAAGATCGCCAGCGCCGCGTCGAAGAGGGCGCGGTCCGCGGGCTCCGATGCGGCGTCGATCACCTCGTCCACCTGCGCCACCGTGTTCAGCCCGACGATCAGGCTCGACACGATCGGGTGGGCGAGGGCGAAGCGGACCGCAAAGCGCGTCATCGACTCCGGCGCCATGCGTTCCCGGAGCACGTCCAGTCGATCGTAGGCGCCGTCCCACGTCCGTTCGCGCATGCGGTCGTCGGCCGGCAGCGCATGGCGGTCGGCGCGCCGGTCCGTGAGCAGCCCGGCCAGGAACGGCCGGATGCACAGGAAGCCGCCGCCGCTGTGCTCGAGCGCGGGAAAGAAGCGGGCCATCTCCATCTCGATCGCGTTGTAGTAGGCGACCAGGCCGGAGAAGGTTCCGGTCGCGAGGGCCGACTCGGCAAACCCCACCGTGTACGGAAACGAGGCCAGGTAGCCGACCTTGCCCTCGGCCCGCAGCGTCTCGAAGGTCTCGCGGAGCGGTTCGTCGATCGCCTCGATATCCGGCAGCCGGCGCTCGTCGGTGTTCGGCGCCGCCCGCTGCAGGTGCTGGATGACCGCGATGCGGTCGGCGTGCAGCTCGGCGAGCGCTTCCTCCACGCGCAGGCGGAACTTCGCCGGGTCGAAGCGTCCGCCGTCGCCGAAGTCGGGAACCGGAACCTTGATGACATGGTGGATGTCGTGCCGGCGCGGATGGTTGGCCAGCACCGGCGCCATCGACCAGCGGGTCCCGTACTCGTAGCTGGAATGGAGGAAGTTGACGCCCCGCTCCAGCGCGCGCTCCAGCGCCCGCCTGCCGTGCCGGGAGACGTCGTCGTCGCTGCCGTCCCGGCTCGCGAAGCGCATCGGGCCGAAGCAGATCGGCGATACCTCCAGGTCGGTGGTTCCGAATCTCCGTAGCTGCATCATGCCTCCCCGCGTATCATCCCACGCGCTCGAACTTCTGCAGGCGCTGCTCGTCGGCCACGTACAGGTCGCCGTGCGAATCGGTGCAGATGCCGTGCAGGAACGACGGGAACCGTCCCGGCGGGTCGCCCTGTTCCCCCCACCGCGAGATCACGGCGCCGTCCGGGTCGTAGATGGTGATCCGCTGGTAGCACTCGGCCACGTAGATCACGCCCTCGGCGTCGACGTGCACGTCCATCGGCTGTCGCAGGTCGCCGACGCCCCAGATCGCGAGCAGGCTTCCGTCGCGGCCGAAGAGCTGCAGCCGGTAGTTCTCCCGGTCGACCACCACCAGCCGCCCGCGGCCGTCCACCGCCAGGCTGTGCGGCAGGTTGAACTGCCCGTCGCCGTCGCCGGCGGTGCCGAACGAGAGCTCCAGGACTCCGTCCGCGGAGAACCGGTGGATGCGCGCGTTGCCGTAGCCGTCGGCGACCCAGATGCCGCCCGTGGCCGGATCGATGACCGCCTGGCACGGCTTGTTGAACGGCTCGCCCGGAGCGCCGGGTCGGTTGACCGTCCCCAGGGTCTTCTCGAGCTCGCCGTCGCGGGTGAACACACGCACCGTGTGGTCGTTGCGGTCGGTACAGAGCACCCGGCCGTCGGCGCTGACGGAGACGTTGTGCGCCTCCGCGAACGTGCCGGAGCCCCACGAGCCGACGAACCGCCCGTCGCGCTCGTAGACCAGCACCTCTCCCACCGGTTCGCGTTGGAAGGCGTACGGCCGGTCGCGATCGGCGTCGCCGGTGCCCACGGCCACGCCGGTCACCATGCCGCCGGGCTCGCGGCCCTGCGGTCCTGCGCCCCAGCCGGGGACGGCGCGGTAGCGGTGTCTGCCGTCGCCCCAGATGTGCGTATGGTCTTCACTCGCGCTCACGGAATCCCCCTGATGCGTGCCACGTGTTCACGGTTGTGCGCCTCGGTCAAGTGGACTAATGTTAGTCCATGGAGATTCACAACATTCATGATGCCAAGACGAACTTCTCCCGGCTCGTCGAGCGGGTCCGCAATGGCGAGGAGATCGTCATCGGCAAGGCGGGCGACCCGGTAGCCAGGCTCGTTCCATTCGACCGGAGCGGGGCTCCCCGACGCGGGGGACAGTGGCGGGGGCAGGTCAGGATGGCCGATGACTTCGACGAGTTGCCGGCGGCGCTGGAGGCGGCGTTCGCGGGCCGCGCCGACTGAAGGTGCTGTTGCTCGACACGCATGTCCTGCTCTGGTGGCTGGACGATCCGTCGTCGATCGCCGGCCGGACGCGCGAGCTCATCGCCGACCCGGGCACGGCGGTCTTCGTGAGCGCGGCGGCAGCCTGGGAGATCACCATCAAGCGACAACTCGGCAAGCTGGACGCCCCTGACGATCTCGAGGACGCCCTGGAACGGGAGCGGTTCCAGCACCTTCCGATCGCCATGCGATGCCCTCGCCGTGGCCGAGCTTCCGCCGATACATCTTTCGAGGACGCCCTGGAACGGGAGCGGTTCCAGCACCTTCCGATCGCCATGCGCCATGCCCTCGCCGTGGCCGAGCTTCCGCCGATACATGCAGACCCTTTCGATCGGATACAGATCGCTCAGGCTCGCCTGGAGGGGCTCACGATCGTCACCCGCGACGGGCGGATTCCTCGCTATGAGGTGCCGTGTCTGCGCGCCTGAGGGAAGGGGGATGCGGCGGTCACCTCGACCATCGCCTGTGGGTTCGTGCTCACCACCGCACCCTGGGAGAACCCCGACCCGGACATGGCCGCGCCCATGTCGCGGGTCAGCCGCTCCACGTTGCGGCGGACTGCGCATCAGCACCGAACCGACCCGCGTGATCCTCATGGGCGGTGGATCAAACGGTCAGACGTAAGCGGCAGAGCCGTGATGGTACCGTCACCCGGAGAGGTGTCCGGCGCGCTGGTAGAAGGCCGCTCTGCCGACACCGCCGCGCTCCACGAGCCCGGCATCCCGTAGCGCTCGGAGCTCGCGCAGCGCCGTATCCCCGCTGACGGCCAGGAATGTCGCCGCCTCGTCCTTGGTGGTGCGCGTGCGTCCGGCGACGAACCGATAGAGTCGGTTCTGACGGGCCGACAGCGGCGACTCGGTTTCCAACCGCGGCCGGAAGGTGACCACGAAGAAGTTGGATGCCGAAATCTCCATCGGGGGGTTGCCGTTCTCCTCCAGCGCCTGCCTGATCCTCGGGATGCCGCTGCCGACGCGTTCGACGTAGCGGGCGCGGAACAGGAGATCGGCCACCAGGCGGTTGCGACGCACACTGCGCTTGCCCAGGTCTGCCAGCGACAGACCGCTGAACAGGCCACCGGGGTTCTCGACTTCCAGCCGGTCCGCGAAGATGCTGACAAAGACGTGCGCGGCATCGTAGTGGTAGTCGCGATGCATGACCGCGTTGGTGATGGCCTCGCGGATGGCGACCAGCGGGTACTCGTGTACCTCGCGCCGCTGCGGGCGAGCGTCCACGAGGTACGCGGTGCGGATGTTCCTGGTGGTGAAGGCGATCGCGCGCTCGATGAGCTCGGGAGGGCTGCCGGCAATCTCCTGCCGATCGAGTACGTCGAGCCGCTCGGATCCCGCGAAGCGCACGCAGCTCACGTGGCTCTCCTTCACGAATCGTTGTGGGTCCCGAGCGAAGAACAGCACGCCGCCTTGCCGGAGAGAGATGCCCCCCGCGTCCGGTACCGCAGCGTCCAGACTCGCGAGCAGGTCTTCCGGGCGCGCCTGGATGCGGACTCCCGCGGCCCGCAGGTAGGCGCGGTAGCGGTTCTGGTCGAAGTCCTGTGGGTAGCGAAAGTGCTGGTTGACGCTCTCGTCGAAGTGATAGTCGCCGGCCTGAAGCACGAGTCGCCGTATCTCGGCGGTGCTGAGCTTCTGCGTCGTCGCGCCCTGCCTCAGGTAGAAGCCTTCCTTGCAGCGATACGGTTTCTGTGCACCGTCGGCGACGACCACCTCCAGCACGCCAGGGCCAGGGTTGGCTACCTCGATCTGAACCGAAGGATCGCAGTTGCGGGCGATCGCCTGTATCTCGCTTCGAGTGCGATTGGAGGTGTCGACGCCAACCACCTCGCCGGCATCGTCGACGCCGAGCAGAACCGTGCCGCCCGCGGAGTTCGCGAACGCAACGATTTCACGGTCGAGTCGGGACAACGCTTGTTTGAATTCCAGCCGTTGCCCTTCCCCTTCGGCCAGGAGGAGGGCGAGGTGGCTGCCCGGGTCGATCATCGCGGCCAGTGTACCGAGGCAGGCCCCCTCCGTCCAGCATTTGCGGCGCAAATACGGCGAAAATGCGGCGCATTTCTGTTCGCGGTGGCCGGCTCGTATGGTCCTGCCACCGAGCCCACACGTGATCCTCACACGACGGGTGTCTGGATTCGGTTCACACAGGAGTTGCGGAAGGCCGGTAGCGCTCGACGTGAACTTCGTCTTCACGCTTGCGCGCGCGGGCGATGTCGCAGAACGCCTGCATCGCTTCGTCCCGATCGGTGTCAGTTTGGACTACACTCCGCCGCCATGCGTATCACACAGGTGGGAGCGGCGCTGGTCGAGTCGAGCTGGGTGCTGATCAGGGTCCGCACCGACGCCGGGATCACCGGCCTGGGCGAGGCATACCACGGTGCCGGCGTGCACCAGATCGCCGTCGACGACCGCCTGACGAAGGCACTCGTCGGCCAGGACCCGCGCAACGTCAATCGCCTCTTCAAGGACATGATGGGGGCCATGTCCGCCTCCGGGTTCTACCAGGGAGCGGTGATGAGCGCCATCAGCGGCATCGAGATGGCGTTGTGGGACATCACCGGCCAGGCCTGCGGCCAGCCGATCTGGCGCATGCTGGGCGGCTGCTACCGCGACACCATCCGCATCTACGCCGACTGCCACGCCGGCGACGAGGAGACGCCCGCGTCGTACGTGGAGAAGGCGCGCGCGGTGGAGGCGTGCGGCTTCACCGCGCTCAAGTTCGACATCGACCCGCTGCCGCAGATGCGTGACAGGCACAGCAGGGGGCTCAGCACCGCCGAGATCGACCACTACGTCGAGGTGGTGACCGCGCTCCGCGAGGGGATCGATCCGGCCACCGAGCTGGCCATCGACGCGCACTGGTACTACCCGCCGGTGGACATCCTCAAGGTCGCGCACCGCCTGGAGGGGCTCGACCTGCTCTGGCTGGAGGACCCGATCCCGCCGGAGAACGTCGCGGCCATGCGCGAGGTGAAGCGCCAGACCACCCTGCCGATCTGCACGGGCGAGAACTTCTACACGCGCCACGGGTTCCGCGAGCTGGTGGAGACGCAGGCGGCCGACATCATCTGCCCGGACATCGCCAAGGCCGGCGGACTGGCAGAGAGCAAGCGCATCGCCGAGCTGGGCGAGCTCTACTACCTGCCGCTGGCGCCGCACAACGTGTGCAGCCCGGTGGGCACCTACGCGATGGCGCACGTGTGCGCGACGGTGCCCAACTTCCTGGTGCTGGAGTACCACTTCCACCACGACCCGAACTGGCCGCTGTTCGTACGTGCCGCGGATCCGGCCCGGAGCCCGCTCGGCCCCGACGGCCACCTGATTCAGGACGGGTACGTGCGGATGACGGAGGCGCCGGGCCTGGGACTCGTCCCCGACGAAGCGCACGTGCGGGCGCGCCTGAGGGAGGACCTGGGTTTCCTGAGCTGAGCGGGGCTTCCTGAGCTGACCGGCCTCCGGTCGCGTCCCCGATCGTGCGCGGGTATGGTACCGGCGCCATGACCAACCTCGATCCCGTCACGATGGCGGACTGGCAGATCAGCGAGGCCGCCGAGCGCGACATGAAGAGCGTGCAGCAGCTCGCGGACGAGCTCGGGCTCGAGCCGCACGAGGTGCTGCCGTACGGCCACCACGTCGGCAAGCTGGACCAGGCGAGCGTGCTGCGGCGGCTCGCGGACCGCCCAAACGGCAAGTACGTCAACGTTACCGCCATCACCCCCACCACGCTCGGCGAGGGCAAGACCACCACCACGATGGGGCTGGTGGAGGGCCTGGCCGCCATCGGCAAGCGCGTCACCGGCGCGATCCGCCAGCCGTCGGGCGGGCCGACCTTCAACATCAAGGGCTCGGCGGCCGGCGGCGGGCTGGCGCAGTGCATCCCGCTGAACGACCTCAGCCTGGGCCTGACCGGCGACATCGACGCGATCACCAGCGCCCACAACCTGGCGATGGTCGCGCTCACCAGCCGCCTTCAGCACGAGGCCAACTACGGCGACCGGAGCCTGGCGCGCAGGAAGCTCCGCCGCCTGGACGTCGACCCGCGCACCGTCACCATGGGCTGGGCGATGGACTTCAGCGTGCAGGCGCTGCGCGACATCGTCATCGGCCTCGGCGGCCGCATGGACGGCCTCATGATGCGCAGCCACTTCCAGATCTCGGTCTCCTCGGAGGTCATGGCGATCCTGGCGGTCGCCGCCGACCTGGCGGACCTGCGGGAGCGCCTCGGGCGCATCGTGATGGCCTATGCCCGCGACGGCAGCCCGGTCACCACCGCCGACCTGGAGGTGGACGGCGCCATGACCGCGATCATGGCGCGTGCCATCAACCCCAACCTGATGCAGACGGTCGAGGGGCAGCCCGTGCTCGTGCACGCCGGACCGTTCGCGAACATCGCCATCGGCCAGTCGTCGATCATCGCCGACCGCGTGGGGCTCAAGCTCGCCGACTACCACGTGACCGAGAGCGGCTTCGGCGCCGACATCGGCTTCGAGAAGTTCTGGAATCTCAAGTGCCGGCTGAGCGGCCTGACGCCTGACTGCGCGGTGGTGGTGGCGACCATCCGGGCGCTGAAGATGCACGGTGGCGGCCCGCGCGTGGTGCCGGGCAAGGCGCTGGACGCCGCCTACACGGAGGGCAATCCGGAGCTGGTGGAGCAGGGGACGCCGAACCTGTTGGCGCATCTGGCCACGGTGCAGAAGAGCGGCGTGCGGCCGGTGGTCTGCCTCAACCACTTCCTCACCGACACGGACGAGGAGGTTGCCCTGGTGCGGCGCGCGGTCGAGGCGCAGGGCGGCGTCTGCGTGGTGAGCCGCCACTGGCGCCACGGCGGCGCCGGAGCGCGCGACCTGGCGGAGGCGGTGGCCGCGGCCTGCGACGAGCCGGCCGGGTTTCGCTATCTCTACCCGGACACGCTGCCGCTGCGGGAGCGCATCGAGCGCATTACCACCGAGGTGTACGGCGGCGCCGGCGTAACCTACGCGCCGGCGGCACGAGCGCGGCTGAAGGAGCTGGAGGAGGATGCGGCGCTGGCCGGCCTCGGAACGTGCATGGTCAAGACCCACCTCAGCCTCAGCCACGACCCGGCGCTGAAGGGCCGGCCCACCGGCTGGGAGCTGCCGGTGCGCGACATCCTGCTCTACCGCGGCGCGGGGCTGGCGGTGCCGGTGGCGGGCGACATCAAGCTGATGCCCGGCACGGCCTCCGACCCCGCGTTCCGGCGCATCGACGTGGACACCGCTACCGGGCGCATCACGGGCCTGCACTGACAGCAGGCGGGAGGCTGCTGCCAGCCCGGTGCCGGCCCCTGGCCTCACGTTTGTAATCGCGTCTGAACTGGCTGGTACGCTCAATCCTGCGCATGCAGATCGTTCATGAGCGACTGCACGCTGTCGAACTGGGGGAGGCCGCCCTTGCGGGCCAAGGACAACAGGCATTCAAGCGAAGGATGCGTGAGGTGGCATCAGCCCGGACCCGAGATCCCCTGTTGATCCCACCTTGCGCATACAGCTTGTGTGCTGTAACGTCCATGCATGACGGGCCGCGACCTGCTCAAGCTCCTCAAGGCGAACGGCTGGGTGCTCGATCGCGTCCGCGGTTCACACCACATTCTTGTGAAAGGGAGTGCGACCGTTTCGGTTCCGGTGCACGGCTCGCGAGACGTCCCGAAAGGAACCCTGAACGCAATCCTCAAGGAGGCTGGGATTCGATGATCTGTTATCCGGCGGTAATCGAATACGATCGCGAAGACGACACGTACAACGTCGGCTTCCCCGACCTGCCCGGTTGCTTGACGTTCGGCGACACCATCGACGACGCCAGGGAGAACGCGAAGGAAGCACTGAGCGCTTACCTCGAGTCGATAGACAGCCGCAAACTCAAGGTGCCTGCGGCATCGGAGCTGACTGGCAGCAATGTGTTCCCGATTGAGCCCGATACCAACGTCGGTTTTGCGATATGGCTCAAGCAGCGTCGGGAGGCGATGGGTATGTCCCAGTCGGAGGTGGCCAAGCAGCTCGGCGTTGCGTATCAGACGTATCAGCGGATCGAAGATCCCGCACGGTCCAATCCCACGCTCAAGACCATAATCAAACTCGAGAAGGTCTTCGAACACCGGCTGGTCCATGGCGGATGACCTCAGCCTCAGCCACTCTCCGGCCCAGTTCCGTAGATACCAAGTACAACAGGTGTGCAAGCGCTGGGGCCGGCGCCGTTCGTGCTGGCGGCCGGCGAGGACGAAGGCGCCGGCGCCGCCGCAAGCGCCATTCCCCCGGGTACTTCGGCACCTACGAGCCGGCCATCGACATGGAGCGGATCAAGAGCACGTGGCAGTCCGCGCGCGAGGCGGTCAACAACAAGCTCGAACCGGCTACCGGAGAGACCTTCGGGGACAACCGCTGGACGCGGGCGATGCGCGACGAGCTGGGCATCAACGTCACGTACAAGTGGGTGGCGAACGGCGGCCCGGCGGTTACGACCTGGCGGCGCAGCCCTGCGAGACCCTGGGCGAGTCGATCTACGAGACCGCCGACCGCTACGGACCGCACAAGCTGATCGCCGTGACCGTGAACCGGGCCGAGTTCGCCGCCTTCGGCACCCACCCCGGCAACGAGGAGTTCCTGCTGATCGGCAGCCTGACCGCGGACGACTTCGTCATGATCGAGTGCCGCTACAACGACCCCGAGGCAGGCTTCTTCGTGATGCGGGCCGATGTCCCGCACGGCGAGGCGATCGTGCCGGCCACGGGCAGCCGGCGCCGAGCTTCTACGTCACCGAGTCCCGCGACCTGCCGCTGGACCTCATCGACCTCCGCACGTAACGCCTGCGCGCCGGGAGTTGAGGAGCCGGCGCCGCGCGCCGACGATCGGGACATGCTGCCAACGCGCATCACGCTCCACACCGCGTTTCACATCGGCCGCGTCGACCCGCGCGTGTTCGGGGGATTCCTCGAGCACATGGGCCGCGCGGTGTACGAAGGGGTCTACGACCCGGAGAGCTCCCACGCGGACGCCGACGGCTTCCGCACCGACGTGCTTGATGCGCTCGCCCGCCTGCGCATGACCGCCATGCGCTACCCGGGCGGCAACTTCGCCTCCGGCTACCACTGGCAGGATGGCGTCGGTCCGGGCGAACGGCGCCCGCGGGTACGGGAGCTGGCCTGGCAGAGCATCGAGACCAACCGGTTCGGCACCGAGGAGTTCATCCGGCTGTGCCGGAAGATGGACTGGACACCGATGCTCACGGTCAACCTGGGCACCGGCTCGCCGGAGGAGGCGCGCGACTGGGTCGAGTACTGCAACTGCCCCGCCGGCACGCGCTACGCCGACCTGCGCGCGGCATCCGGCGCCACCGCGCCGCATGGTGTCGGCCTGTGGTGCCTGGGCAACGAGATGGACGGCGAGTGGCAGCTCGGCCACGTCCCCGCCGACCAGTACGCCATCCGCGCCCGGCAGGCCGGCAAGATGATGAAGGATGCCGACTCCTCCATCGAGCTGGTGGCGTGCGGCACCTGCGGCGTTCAGCTTCCCACCTACATGGAGTGGGACCGCACGGTCCTGGAGCACCTGGGCGACCTGGCCGACTACGTCAGCCTGCACCGCTACGCCGGCAACCCGGCGGGCGACACCGCCGACTACCTGGCGGTGACCGCGGCGATCGACCGCCAGATCGAGGAGATGGACGCGGTGTGCCGCTACGTGCAGGCGCGGCGGCGCAGCGCCAGGCGCGCCTACCTGTGCTTCGACGAATGGAACGTCTGGTACAAGAACCGGGAGACCGACGGCGCGGGCCAGGTCGCCCCGCACTTGATCGAGGAGGTGTACAACCTGGAGGACGCTCTGGTGGTGGCCGGCTTCCTGCACAGCTTCGTGCGCCACGCGGAGGTAGTGAAGATCGCCAACCTGGCGCAGATCGTGAACGTGATCGCGCCGCTGATCACGCGTGGCGACGACCTGCTGATCCAGAGCATCTTCTACCCGCTGGCGATGTTCGCCGAGCGGCGCACCGGAACGGCGCTGCGTCTCGCGGTGGACGGACCGCGCTACGACGGGGCCACCAACGGCACCGTCGCATACGTCGATGCCAGCGCCATCCTCGACGGCGAGCGGCTGCACCTGTTTCTGACCAACCGCAGCCTGACCGACCCGGCGCCGGTGTTCCTGGAAGTCGCCGATCGGGCGGTGGCCGCGTGTGCAGGCGCCGAGATCGTCACCGGGCCGGAGCCTCAGGCGGCCAATTCGTTCGCCGAGCCGGAGTTGATCAAGGCACAGCCGTTCCGGGCGGCGGCGATCGAAGACGGCCGGGCGCGGTGCGAATTGCCGCCGCTCTCGTTCGCGGCGCTGACGCTCAGGCTCGCGCCAACCTGATCCGGAGCCGCTCAGTCGCCTATGGGCCGTGCCACGCGGCCGAAGGTGCGCGCCAGCCGCTCGATGTGCGCGGCGTCCAGCGGTCCGCGCTCGATCAGTCGGGCGCTCTCCGTCAGCTTGCGCTCGTCGGCCGTGCCGCACATCACCGTCGTCACGCCGGGGGTGTAGGCCGCGTAGCGGTAGGCTGCCTCCACCAGCGACTCGCAGTCGCTGGCGGCGGTGAGCCAGCCGAGCGGATCGCCGGCCGGTAGCGGCGCGTCCAGCAGGCCGTCGCGGCGCAGCTCGTCGATGACCTGCCCGACGCGTTCGGCGCTCCGGAACACGCGCCGTACCGTGAAGATGTTGAGCACCCCCACGTCCTGCCGACGGCAGGCCGGGAACAGCGAGCGCTGCGCCGACTGGTTGATCAGGTTGTGGCCGACCATCACCACGTCCGCCAGGTCCGCCGGCAGCAGGTGCCGCAGCCAGAGATGCGCGCCGTCCGAGCGGGTCTGCTCGCTCGATCCCAGGAAGCGGACCTTGCCCTGCCGGCGCAGGCGGTCGAGCACCGGGAACAGGTCTTCCACGACGGTGCCGAAGTGCTCGGGCAGGTCGGCCACCGCCGCCAGCAGGACGTCGACGTAGTCGGTCCGCAGCCGCCGGAGGCTGGCCTCGACTGCCGGGGCCAGCGCCTCCGGCCGGGCCGGCGTGACCGCGACGCCGGGCGGCGCAACCGCCAGCGGCAGCTTGGTCGACACCACGACCTGGTCGCGTGGCAGCTCCTGCAACGCTTCGCCGATCAGCCGCTCGCTGCGTCCGCCGCCGTAGTCGGGCGAGGTGTCGAACACGTTGATGCCCAGGTCGAACGCCCGCCGCAGGAGATGCACCATGTCGGCGTCCGGCCGGCCGCTGGCCGCCCCCAGCGGGTCGTAGCCGCCGGAGCCCATGCCCATGATGGAGACCGGCAGACCGGTGCGTCCCAGGATTCGCCGGGTCATGCGGGGGCGTGGCGCTGTCGTCAGTCGCCGCCCACGGCCACCGCGGCGCCGCAGTCGGCGGATGCGTAGACGCTGTCCAGGATGCGCTGGATGACCAGCGCCTGCTGCAGGGTGGTCTTGGGCGGACCGCCGCCCAGGATGGCGCGGCAGAAGTCGGCGATCGGCCAGCGGTGCTGGCGCCAGGGATCTTCGGGGCCTTCCCAGATCACGCGGCTGGCGACGCCGTCGGCGTCCGTGGCCGTGTCCAGGACGATGCGCTTCTGTTCGTCCGGCTCCATCTCCAGCCGGAGCGATCCGTTCGTGCCGATCACCTGCCACGCGTGCTCGCGCCGCAGGGCTGAGAACTCGCCCCGTTCCAGGTGCAGGGCCGCGCCGTCCGCGCAGAGCACCAGCGCCACGTAGTGGCTCTCGCCGTCGGAGCCGGGGGCGACGCGGGAGGCCGCCAGGTGCCCGGCGACCGGCCAGGTGCGGGCCAGGGTGAGCTCCGGCCGCAGCCGCCAGCCGGTGAGTCCCAGCAGGTAGTCCAGGTCGTAGGTGGTCCAGTTGGCGGCGATACCGCCGCCGTTCAGGGTGCGGCTCACCCGCCACGGCGGCGGCTCCCGGCCTGCGGGCGGCCCGGCGCCCTCGATCACGCGGCAGTAGATCTCGCGCAACTCGCCCAGCGCTCCGGACGCCACGCACGCTTCGGCGGCGTCGTAGGAGTCGTAGAAGCGGCGGCGCGACGAGCAGCAGGCGGCGACCCGGTCGCCCTGGGCGGCCAGCATCGTCTGTACCTCGGCGGCGTTCAGCGCCGGCGGCTTCTCCACCAGCACGTGCTTGCCGGATTCGAGCGCCTGCACGGCGAGTTGCGCCCGGCCGGCCGCATGCAGGGCCAGCACCACCGCCTCGACCCCGGGATCGCGGATCAGCTCCTCCGCGTCGAGGTAGGCCCGCCCGGCGCCGAATTCGTCCGCCGCCTGCTGCGCGCGTCCGGGCAGTTGATCGGCGACCGCGGCGAGCGTGACCTCCGGGGCCGCGGCCGCCGCCCGCAGGTGGATGGTGCCGATCACGCCGCAGCCGATCACGCCGAGCCGCACCGAGTCGTTCATGCCGCTCCCCATGCCGAATCGCGGCAATAGTACACCCGGTTCTGGTAGCCGCCGTCCTCGGGAAAGCCGGGCAGGTGGTGCGACGTGCGGTCGAAGTAGAGGATCCCGCCGGCGCGGACCTCCGCGGGCGTGCGGGCCGGGCCGCCCGACACCGGCAGCTCGTACTTCGGCGACCGGGCACCGGCCTCCCCGGACAGCGCCTCGCGCACGCTGAACGTCTCGCCGCCATCGGTCGAGGTCAGCCAGACGACCGGGTTGTCGCCGGCCGCGCCCGGCTCCGGCGTGGCCCCGCCGCTCAGGCCGGCGAGTCCGGGCCGGCTGGGCAGATGGCCGGACCAGGTGCTGTGGTCGGCCGGCGTCAGGGTCACCAGCGCGCGCATCACGCCGTCCGCGTCGATCGTGAACGTGCCGCGGCAGATGGCGGCGCGGTGGCTCGGCCAGGCGTGCTCCAGCGCGTCGATCGAGCGTTGCCGCCAGATACCGTGATCGTCCGGCGCGGCCAGGATGAGCTGTCCGGCCCGGTTCAGGTGATAGAGGTACAGCACGTGCGGCACGCCGGCGGAGTCCAGGGCGATGTTGCCCTGCGCGGCCAGCACCGGCGGCGACATCGGCTCGTGGCGCATGCCCGTGCTCTGGCAGATCACGTCCATCGCGCACGGCCGGGCGGGCGTGGCGGCCGGCTCGCCGCGGAACGTGTGCCAGGTGCGTCCGCCGTCCGGCGACTGCAGGTAGGCGACCGCCTGGTGGACGCCGCGCTCCTCCCAGACCCCGAACCCCTCGTAGAAGTCGCTGACCAGGTGCAGGGCCCCGTCCGCGCCGAAGCAGAACCCGCAGTGGAACGCCGCGTAGCCCGGGTAGTCGGCCAGCCGTTCGATGACCTTGCCGACGTGACGCCATGGTCCATCGTGTGGTTTTGTATACAATTCGACGCCATTCCAGCGTTCGGCGTTGCGCAGCGCCAGGAACAGGTCGCCGCCGGGACCGCACACCAGGTAGGGATAGGTGCCGTCGGCCACCGGCACCGGGTCGGTCCAGGCGGCCGCGTCGTTGGCCCGCTGCGACCGGCGGTAGGTGCAGGGCGTGTTGTGGCCGCTCAGGATCGCGTGCAGGAACCCGTCGCCGTCGGCGACCATCACCGCCCGCGCATGGTCGTCGTAGGCGCTGCCCAGCGTGTGGGTCTCCGACCACCCGCCGTCGTCCAGGTCGAGGGTGCGGACCCGGTTGAAGTAGCCCTCCGGCGTCACGTCCTGCCAGGTGACATGCGTGCGGCGGCCGACGGTGACCACCTTGTTGCCCGCCTCGTTGGTCGCCGCCTGGCTCCCGGCGATCGACAGCAGGTCCGTCCGCCGCATGGGCGTGATCATCGTACGCAACGATGCGCCCCGTCGACCGATGTACGCCCCGAAGCGTAATGGCTATTCTGCCATCGTGGCGAGCGCGTCATGCCGCTCGGCCGCTAAGGAACCACGAGGAGACGTTACGCATGAAGATCCACACGAATCTGTTCGCCGTCGCCGCGGTTGTCGTCGCCGCCTTGGCCGCTCCCGCCGCCGTGTTCGCCGACATGGCAGCGGCGGAGCTCGTCGATCCTTCCGGATCGGTCATCGGCAAGGCCACGTTCGAGCAGACCCCGACCGGCGTGCTCATGTTCGTGGAGGTGGCGGGGCTGCCCCCCGGCCCCCACGGCATCCATCTGCACGCGGCCGGCGCCTGCGCGCCCGACTTCAAGGCAGCCACCGGGCACATCAACCCGAACGGGGTGCCGCACGGCCTGCGCCACCCGGACGGACCGGACAACGGCGATCTGCCCAACCTGTACGTCGGGGCCGACGGCTCGGCGATGGCGGAGTTCTTCACCACGCTCGTGTCGGTCGCGGGCGGCGACATGCCGGCGTTGCTGGACGAGGACGGCTCGGCGGTGATCATCCACGAGCACCCGGACGACCACCTGACCCAGCCCATCGGCGGCGCGGGCGGACGCATCGCCTGCGGCGTCATCGCGAGCATGTGACCGGGGCCTGAGGCGGCGCCGAGCGACAGCGGGCACCATCACGGCACGGCGCGACCCCGGACCGCCGGCACTTCTCGACGTGGAAGGCCTGTGCCTCCGCTTCGGCGGCCTGACCGTGCTGGACGCCGTGTCGCTGCAGGTTCCGGCCGGCAGCATCACGGCGCTGATCGGGCCGAACGGGGCGGGCAAGACCAGCCTGTTCAACGCGGTCTCCGGGTGCTACCGGCCGCAGGCGGGCCGCATCACGTTCGCCGGGTCGGACATCACGCGGCTGCCGGCGGCACGGCGTGCCGCGCTGGGCATGGCGCGCACGTTTCAGAACATCGCGCTGTTTCCCGGCATGTCGGTGCTGGACAACATCAAGCTGGGCGGCCACGTGCACCTGCGCGCCGGCGTGCCGGCGGCGGGGCTGTACGCGGGCCGCGCGCGTCGCGAGGAGCGGCGGCTCCAGTCGGAGATCGAGGGCGACATCGCCGACCTGGTCGGCGTCGCCGACAACCTGCACGTGCGGGCGTCTACGCTTGCCTACGGCCTGCAGAAGCGGGTGGAGCTGGCGCGAGCGCTGGCGCTGCGCCCCCGGCTGCTGCTGCTGGATGAGCCGGTCGCCGGCATGAACCACCGCGAGCGGGAGGAGATGGTGGAGCTCGTTCTCACCCTCCGGCGTCAGCGCGGCGCGACGATCCTGCTGGTCGAGCACGACATGAGCGTGGTGATGGACATCGCCGACGGGGTGGTCGTGCTGGACTTCGGCCGCGTGATCGCGGCCGGCACGCCGGCGGCCGTGCGTGATGATCCGGCGGTGATCGCCGCCTATCTCGGCACCGCGGCCGAACGGCGCTGATGGAGTTCTTGCTCGAGATCAGCCTGGTCGGCCTTGCCGTGGGCGGGGTCTATGCGCTGATCGCGCTGGGCTACGTGCTCGTCTACCGCACCACCCGGGTCGTCAACTTCGCGCACGGCAACCTGATGATGTTCGGTGCGTACTTCTTCTTCACGTTCGCGGTCCTGCTGGAGCTTCCCTGGTGGGCCGCCCTGCCGCTGTCGATCGGCGCCTCCGCGCTGCTCGGAGCCGGGATCGAGCGCGTCCTGATGCGCCCGCTGCTCCGGCGGGAGACGACCGTGGCGGTGCTGGCCACCGTCGGCCTGGCCGCCGTCCTGCACGGCCTGGTGCAGATGATCTGGAGGCCGCGCGACTTCCTGCTGCCGTCGATCTTCCCGGAGCGGCCGATCGTCATCGGCGGCATGTACCTTCCCGCCAACACCGGCTTCGGGGCGCTGGTGGCCCTGGCCGCGGTCGGGGTGTTCCTGGTGCTGTTCCGGGTCACCCGGATCGGCCTTGCCATGCGCGCCACCGCCTCCGACCAGGTTGCGGCCAGCTCGCTGGGCATCGACGTGCCGGCGACGTTCAACCTGACCTGGGCCTGCGCCGCCGCCAGCGCGGCGCTCGCCGGGGTCGTGGTCGCCTCGATCACGACGCTCAATCCCTCCATGGGCCTGATCGGGCTGTCCGTGCTTGCGGTCGTCATCCTGGGCGGCCTCGACAGCCTGGCGGGAGCCGTCCTCGCCGGCCTGATCATCGGCTGGCTGGAGGCGGTCACCGGCTTCTACCTGGGGGCGTCGTACAAGGACGTCATCCCGTTCGCGGTGATGCTGGTGATCCTGATGGTCCGCCCGCACGGACTGCTGGGCACCCCCCGGGTGGAACGGCTGTGACCGGCGGTCGGACCGCTTCCGGCGATCGGATCGCTTCCGGCGGTCGGTCCGCGGCCGGCGGTCGGTCGCGTGCCGGCACGGCGGTGCTGGCCGCGGTGGTGCTGGCCCTGCCCCTGACCGGCAACAGCTATCACCTGCACATGGCCTGCATGATCGGAATCAACGTGATCAGCGCCACCGGGCTCAACCTGCTTACCGGCTATGCGGGCATGGTCTCGCTTGGCCACGCGGCGTTCATGGGGGTGGGCGCCTACGGGGTGGCCTGGTTCGGCGCCCACCTGGGGCTGCCGTTCTACGTGAGCCTGCCGCTGGCCGGGTTGCTGGCCGCGGCGGCCGGAATGATCGCCGGACTCCCGTCGCTGCGGCTCAAGGGGCTCTACCTGGCGATGGCCACCCTTGCGGCGCAGTTCATCCTCACCTTCGTGTTCAACGAGTGGGAGCCGGTGACCGGCGGCCGGGGCGGCACGCCGGTGACGCCCGCCCGGATCGGCGGGCTCACGCTCACCACGGAGCGGGAGCTGTACCTGCTGATCGCTCCCCTGACGGTGGGCGCGCTGTTGGTCGCGCGCAACCTGTTCCGCACCCGCGTCGGCCGCGCATTCATCGCGCTGCGCGACCGCGAGATCGCCGCATCGGTGCTGGGCGTCGAGCCGCGGCGCTACAAGCTGATCGCATTCGGCGTCAGCTCCTTTTACGCCGGCGTCGCCGGCGGCCTGATGGCCTACTTCTTCCGGGTCGTGACCCCCGGCCAGTTCGGCTTCGACCTGTCGCTGTTCTTCCTGGCGGCGATCGTGGCGGGCGGCATGGGCACGGTGACCGGCGGCGTGCTCGGCGCCCTCTTCATCACGCTGACGCCGGAGCTCTTCGCCTGGGTCACCGGGGCTTTCGGCCCGCGCGTCGCCGGGCTGCTGTCGCCCGCCCGCGAGGTGCTGTTCGGTCTGCTCATCGTCGGTTTCCTGACGTTCGAGCCGCAGGGCATGGCGGGCGTCAGTAGACGAGTGCGGAACCTGCTGTCCAGAATGGCGAATACGAGACATACGGGAGGAGGAGTAGCGGGATGAGAACAGGAACATCACGCATCTTGAGAGGTGCCGGACGCCTCGCCGCGACGGCCGCGCTGGTCGTCGCGCTGGCGGCCGGACTGACGACGCCGGTGGTGGCCGACGACGGCGAGATCGTCTGGGGCGGTTCCGTACCGCTGACCGGCATCTACGCGCAGGCGGGCGCGCTCGGCTCACTGGGCATGGACGCCTACGTCGGGTATCTGAACGCCACGGGCGGGATCAACGGCCGGCCCGTGCGGATGGAGACCCGCGACTCAGGTTCCGAGCCGGAGAATGCGATCGCCATCTTCAAGCAGATCATGGCCGAGGAGGAGGACGTCGTGGCGTTCTACGGCGACTCCACCGAATTCGCGATTCTTTCCACGCCGGAGGTCAACGAGCGCTACCAGGTGCTGATGGGCGGCAGCTCGCTGGCCACCGTGCTCGCCGATCCGGTCAACTACCCCTACCAGTTCCTGACCGGCCCGACCTACGCGGAGATGGTCGGCATGCTGCTGGAGTACATCGCCGAGCAGGCAGGCACGGAGGGCGCGGCGCCGCGCGTCGCCCTGTTCCATTCCAACCTGGAGTTCGGCCGTGACCCGATCCCGGCCGCACGGGAGCGCGCGGCGGAGCTCGGCATCGAGATCGTCGAGGAGATCGAGACCGAGCCGGCCGGCATCGACGTGGCGCCCGAGGTCCTGAAGCTGCGCCGGGCGGAGCCGGACTACGTCATCTTCCACGGCTACGTGACCACGGTGTGGCCGGAGGTGATGAAGCAGGCGGTCCAGTCGGGCGTGGACGCCATGTTCATGGGCACGTTCTGGGCGATGGAGCCGCTGGTGATTCAGCAGCTCGGACCGCTGGCCGACCGGTACATGGGCGTGTTTCCGTACCGGTACTACTGGGAGCAGGAGGAGTCCGCGACGCTGCGCCTGATCGCGCAGGTAACACAGGCGGAGTACGTGCCGACCTTCGCCCTCCAGGCGTGGTTCTCGGGCATGATTCTGACCGAGGTGATCAAGCGCACGCTGGACGCCGGCATGGAGCTCACCGGCGACAACCTCAAGGCAGCGCTCGACGGGATCGAGGACTGGGACACCGGCGGCCTGATCGGCGTGCCGGTGACGTTCAGGAACAACTCGATACCGGTCGGTCGCATCTACCAGGGCAATTCGGCGACCGGGCGCATGGATCCGGTGTCGGACTGGATCGTGCTCGACGACTAAGTCGTGCTGGACGAGTGAGATCATGAGGACAACAACGATTGTGAGGACAACAACATTGCGAATCGTGAAAGGCGGCGGGCGTCTCGCCGCGATTGCGGCGCTGATCGTCGCGCTGGCCGCGGTACTGACGACGCCGGTGGTGGCCGACGACGGCGAGATCGTCTGGGGCGGTTCCGTACCGCTGACCGGCATCTACGCGCAGGCGGGCAACCTCGGCGTGGTCGGCATCGATGCCTACATCGCCTACCTGAACGCCACGGGAGGCATCAACGGCCGGCCGGTGCGCATGGAGAAACGCGACTCCGGCTCCGAGCCGGAGAATGCGCTCGCCATCTTCAAGCAGATCATGGCCGAGGAGGAGGATGTCGTGGCGTTCTACGGCGACTCCACCGAGTTCGCGATTCTGTCCACGCCGGAGGTCAACGAGCGCTACCAGGTGCTGATGATCGGCGCGTCGCTGGCCACCGTGCTCGCCGATCCGGTGCAGTACCCGTACCAGGTCCTGACCGGACCCACGTACGCGGAGATGGTGGGCATCCTGCTGGAGTACATCGCCGAGCAGGGGGGCAAGGACGGCGCGGCGCCGCGCGTCGTGCTGTTCCACTCCAACCTGGAGGTCGGCCGCGACCCGATCCCGGCCGCCAGGATGCGGGCGGCGGAGCTCGGCGTCGAGATCGTGGCCGAGATCGAGACCGAGCCCGCCGGCATCGACGTGGCGCCGGAGGTCCTGAAGCTGCGCCGGGCGGAGCCGGACTACGTCATCTTCCAGGGCTACGTGACCACGGTCTGGCCCGAGGTGATGAAGCAGGCGGTGCAGTCGGGCGTGGACGCGACGTTCATGGGCACGTTCTGGGCGATGGAGCCGCTGGTGATCCAGCAGCTCGGACCGCTGGCCGACCGGTACATGGGCGTGTTCCCGTATCGGTACTACTGGGATCAGGAAGAGTCCGCGACGCTGCGGCTGATCGCGCAGGTGACGCAGCAGGAGTACGTGCCGACCTTCGCCCTGCAGGGCTGGTTCACGGGCATGATCCTGACGGAGGCGATCAAGCGCACGCTGGACGCCGGCAAGGAGCTCACCGGCGGCAACCTCAAGGAGGCGATCGACGGGATCGAGGACTGGGACACCGGCGGCCTGATCGGCGTGCCGGTGACGTTCAGGAACAATTCGATACCGGTCGGGCGCATCTACCGGGGCAACTCGGCGACCGGGCGCATGGATCCGGTGTCGGACTGGATCGTGCTCGACGACTAAGTCGTGCTCGACGAGTGAGCTGACGACGGCTGAGAGCGCGGAACCGTCGGCGGGAGCCGCCGCCGCGCTGGAGCTCCGTCGCGTCGAGGCGGCGTACGGGCAGGCCGCGCCGGTGCTGCGTGGCCTGTCGTTGCGGGTGCCGCGGGGACGCATCGTGGCGCTGCTCGGCGCGAACGGGGCGGGCAAGACCACCGTCATCCGCGCCGTCGCCGGCCTGCTGTCCTACGAGAAAGGCGCGGTCACCGCGGGAGAGGTTCGGCTCGACGGGCGGCGCATCGACCGCATGCCGGCCCATCACCGGGCGCGGCGCCGCCTGGTGGCGGTGCTGGAGGGACGGCGCGTGTTCGCCGACCTGACCGTCGACGACAACCTGCGCGCCGCGTCCTGGGCCCTGAGCGGGCGGCGCGCCCATCCCCGCGGCGGTCTGGAGGCGGTGTACCGCTTCTTTCCGCTGCTCGAAGCGCGCCGCCGCCACCGCGCCGGCTACCTGTCGGGCGGCGAGCAGCAGATGCTGGCCATCGGTCGCGCGCTGCTGACCGAGCCGGCCGTCATGGTGCTGGACGAGCCGTCGCTGGGCCTCGCGCCCCGGCTGCGGGAGGAGATCTTCGCCGGCATCGCGCGCATCAACCGCGAGCGCGGAGTGTCGATGCTGCTGGTGGAGCAGAACGCGGCGATGGCGCTGGAAGTCGCTCGCTACGGCTACGTCATGGAACAGGGACGCGTGGTCGTGGAGGGCCCGGCCGACACCCTCAAGGAGACGCCCGAGGTGCGCGAAGCCTACCTGGGGTCCGCAGCGCGTCAGTAGGGACCGTTGATCACGACATCCGTGTACACGTATTGTCGTGTGCACTGTGATCGTGTACCATAGCGTCATGCGCAACATCACCCTGAGCGCCGACGAGGCGCTCATCAAGGCTGCGCGTGCACGGGCCCGCGCGGAGAACACCACGTTGAACGATGCGTTTCGCCGCTGGTTGACCGGCTATGCACGGCGCGATCGACAAGCCGCCGATGCATTGGCGCTGATCGATGAACTCGGCAGCTACGTCCGCACCGGTGGCCGTACCTTCAGCCGCGACCAACTGAACGAGCGGTGAACTTCGTCGATACGAACGTCTTCGTGTATCTGTTCGACGAGACCGATCCGGTCAAGCGAAGTCGAGCCCGTGAGATCGTCCGATTGTCCCTGAGTCGGAGTTGGGTCGTCAGTTACCAAGTGGTCCAGGAGACGCTCAACGTCATCACCCGCAAGCTCGCTACGCCGGTGACCGCGGAGCACGCGCGACGATTTCTGAGTGCCGTACTGCTCCCGCTGTGGTCGGTCTCGCCAAGCGCGGAGCTGTACCGACGCGGGCTCGATATTCAATCCCGCTACCAGTATGGCTTCTACGACGCGCTGATCATCGCTGCGGCGCTTGAAGCGTCCTGCAGCCGGTTGCTCAGCGAGGATTTGCAGCACGGCCAGAGGATCGAGAATCTGACCATCGAGAACCCGTTTCTCGATGCACCGATCCACAACCGTGCTCGGCTCTAGCGAAGCCTCGCACGCAGCCGTTCGATGCCTTCCTCCAGCGTCTGAAGCGATCGGCAGAAGGCGAATCGCAGGTAACGGTCTCCCTCCCGTCCGGTGGCGTAGAAGTTGTCGCCCGGCACCGTCGCCACCCCGGCCTGCTCGATGAGATGCATGGCGGCCTGCATCGGCGACATCGCCGCCAGCGCCGGCACGCCGCGGTAGTCCGCGAACAGGTAGTACGCGCCTTCCGGAGGGGTCGCCGCGAACCCGATCTCGCGCAGGCCGCCGACCAGCAGGTCCCGCTTCTCGCGATAGCCCTCGGCGATGCCGGCGAAGAACGACCGGGGCTGGCGCAGGAGCGTCACCGCCCCCTTCTGCAGCGGCGTCGGCGCCTGCACGACGAGGTTGTCGTGGACCGCGCGCAACGCCTGCGTGCGGTCCGGCGGCGTGATGACCCAGCCGACGCGCCAGCCGGTCGCGCGGCCGGTCTTGGAGATCGCGTTCACCACCAGCGTACGCTCGGCCATCCCCTCGAAGAGCGCCAGGCAGAGGTGGCGATGGCCGTCGAACGTGATGTGCTCGTAGATCTCGTCGGTGATCGCGAACCGGTCGTGTGCCCGGCAGAGCTCCGCGATGAATCCCAGGTCCTCGGCGTCCAGCACCGTGCCGGTCGGGTTCTGGGGGGTGTTCACGACCATCGCCTTGACCGTGGGATGGGTGAGGGCGGCGCGCAGCTCGTCGCGGTCCAGCCGCCACGTGCCGGCGCGGCGATCCTCGCGCAGGGTCACGAAGCGGGGCACGAGCCCGAAGATCGCCGCCTGCGACGGGTACAGCTCGTGATAGGGCTGCATCACCACGACGCCGTCGCCGGGGGCGAGCAGCGAGCGGAACGCGGCGGCCATGCCCTCGCTTGCCCCGAGCACCACCGTGATCTGCTCCTCGGGGTCGGGCCGGTAGCCGTGACACGCCTGCGTGTAGTCGGCGATCGCGTGCCGCAGCTCGGGGAGACCGAACGGAAAGGAGTACTGGTTGAGCTCGTCGCGTGAGCCGCGCATCCGCTCGAACAGCTCCTTCACGGGGCGATCGAGCGAATCGGCGCCAGCGTTCCCTGTTGCGCCCAGGAGCTCGCGCACGGTCAGCGACTCGACGCGGCGCGCTCCCTCCTCGGTGCCGCCGAGCAGCGCCGCGACGCCGCTCCACACCATGTCGTAGCTCGGCGTTTCATCGGTGAACCCCTGCGCCAGGTTCACCGCGCCGTGGGCAGCCGCGAGGCGCGTCATGCGGCGGATGACCGTCTCCTTGATCTGCGTCACCTGCTCCACGACGAGCAACCTACCATGCGCAAATCATGGCGGCGTACCGCACGAGAGCTTGACGGGATGCCGCCGGTGGCCCTGAATGGTGGGCGGCGGCGGTCATGCACAGCAGCTTTCTCCGGGGATCCGACTTCCGGATCACGCTCCAACGGGAAGAGGTGCCTCACGACCGCTTCTTCCGCGACCTCAGCGTGAACGATCGCGTGGGCGTGTTCGCTCCCGGCGGCCTCGACGGGCTGGGCGCCAGTCTGCTGTTGCTGGCACACACCACCGCGTTCTACGACCGCTATCGGGAGTCGGGCAGCGATTTCTTCGCCTATCCCGACTACTTCACGTTCCAGCGCCGAACCCCGGCCGCTTCCTACTCCATGCTCGACGTCTGGCCCGGGCACAAGAACGTGCCGGTCGGCGACGATGCCGGGTCGACGCTCGACGCGATCCTGGACCGGGCGATCAACGTGCTCGTGGTCCCGGCCGGAACCGCCGGAACCGCCGAGTTCGCGCCGGTGCAGATGGCCAGCGCGCGGCGCACCATCCGGCGGTGCTACACGTACTCGGCGACCGGGTCGGCCGAGCATCCCACGCTCGCGGTAGCGTGCAGCCGCGCCGAGCCGGCCGAGTGGGCGCGCGCCGTGATCGACTCCCTGCCGCCGGACGACAGCGCCGTGCGCGGCCACTGGCTGCGCGTCGTCGCCGGCGGCTCGATTCCGGAGCAGTCGTTCGGCGAGGTGCCTCTGGAGCGGGCGCTCGCCCTGATCGGCTGAGCCGGCGTTCCCGCCGCCGTGGACCGGGTCCTCAGTTCGTCGCTGCGGAGATGGTCACCCTGATCACCGTGTCCGTGGCGGGATACGCGTCGCCCGTCACGATCTCCTGCACCGTGCCGTCTTCCGCCGGACCGGTATCCGCTCCCGACTGCCGGGGCGCTTGATTCGGGCCGGTGCCGGGAGGCTCGTTCTGTTCGGTTCCGGCGTCCCAGAGCTGCACCATCGGCGTCATGTCGCCGGTCATCGGCATGCCGTCCTTGCCCATCAGCTCCAGGCCGTCGCCGGGGGCATAGAACAGGTCGTTGGACTGCACGAACATGGTGGCGAAGTACAGCCTGGTGCCCATCGTGACGTCGACCGTGAACGAGTAGATGCCGCCCGGCAGCAGCGGTCCGGGACCGTCCGCGCCGTCGGGGACGTCGAATACCCCGGACGCCGTCACGTCGGCGTTGCTCGCCAGGGCGGCGGCCAGCGGTGCAGGGTTGCCGTCCTCGGCCAGCGCTTCCAGCCCCAGCCCGCCGTCCGGCTCGCCGGCGGCGAACAGGGGATTGGGCGTCCCCGGCGCCACCACCGCCCAGACCCCGGGCGCCAGCGGAGTGGGCAGGCTGCTGCCGGCGGAGACGTTCTCGATGGTGACGCGCACCTCGCCCGGTGCTGCGATCGACAGCACTGCGGTCAGCGATGCGATACCGATGGCGAGGGGGATCCGTTTCATCGTCTTCTCCTGAATCGAAACAAGATGCAAGATGCTCCGAAGGAGCGCGAAGCGATGTCAAGCAATCGAGGGCGGCCATGCGCATAGAGCGGATCCGCACCGTGACGGTGGGCAAGGGAGCCGACGTCATGGTGCGCAGCAACTACGTGTTCGTGGTGGTGGAGACGGACTCCGGGCTGCGCGGCCTGGGCGAGGGGTTCCACAGCCTGGACGAGCCGATCGCCGCGTGTGTGGGCAAGTTCGCCCGGTCGCTGATCGGCGAGGATCCGGCAGCCGTCACCCGCAACTGGCAGCGCGTCTACCGCGGCCTGCGCTATCCGCTGGGCACCGCCGAGCTGTCGGCGCTCAGCGCCATCGAGCACGCCCTGTGGGACATCGCCGGCAAGCGGCTGGGGGCGCCCGTGTTCCGCCTGCTGGGCGGACCGACCCGCGACCGGGTACGCCTGTACTCCGGGCTGAAGGGGGACGATCCCGATCCGGCGGTCGCCGCGGGCGCGGTGGTGGCGCGCGGGTTCGGGGCGCTCAAGTTCAGCCCGCAGCCGCCGGACTACGGCGCCATGGGGGAGACGGAGGTGATCCGCGGCTCGGTCGCCCGCGTGCGCGCCGTGCGCGAACGGGTCGGGCCGGATGTCGACATCTGCCTGGACTACCACGGGCGCAGCTTCAGCCCGGTGGAGGCGGTCAAGCTGGCCGTCGAGCTCGCCCCGCTCGGCATCTACTTCCTGGAGGAGCCGGCGCTGTCGGAGAGCCCGCGGTCGCTGCTGGAGGCCAAGGAAAAGACCACGATCCCGATCGCCGCCGGCGAACGGGCGGTGACACGGTCGAACATGCGCGACCTGATCGAGCTGCGCGCCGTGCACATCATCCAGCCGGAGCCGACCGCCAACGGCGGCATCCTGGAGACCTTCAAGCTGGCCGCCATGGCGGAGGCGGCCCACATCACGGTGGCGCCGCACCAGGCGTGCAGCCCGGTGTCGCTGCTGGTGAACGCGCACGTCGACGCCGCCATCCCCAACTTCCTGATCCAGGAGTGCAACTGCTTCCCCTACGACGAGGTGGCGCGCAGCATCCTGGCGCCCCTGCCGGTGGTCCGGGACGGCTTCCTGGAGCTGCCGGAAGCGCCCGGCATCGGCATCGAACTGGACGAGGAGGCGGCAGCCGAGTTTCCCCCGCGTCCCTACGACCGGCCGATCATCGTGCAGGGAGACGGCTCCATCGGGCTGGAGTGACCGTGGACAAGGCGAGTCCTGCTTGGCCGGCCGCCCCGGTGCCGATCAATCGCAGCGAGGCGGTGATCGAGGTGTTCTGGGACGAGACCTTCGCCGCCGACCGGCGATGGACGCCGTCCCAGCACGGGGCGGACGGCCCGTATTGGCGCAGCCACCACGGCCACGGAAACGAGCTGTGCTGGTCGGGGACCAACAGCATCGAGCTGACCCGCTCGTACGAGTTGTCTGTCCGGGGTTACTCGCGGTTGAGCCTGACGATCCGGTTGGATGCCGACACTCGCGTCAGTCTGTACGCAACCGTGGACGGAAGCGAGCACGCCGTCGTGGAGGACCGGCCCGGCTGCAACCGCAAGCACGAGTACGACGGACCGCTCACCGGCGATCGGCTGGAGCGGGTGCGCATCACGCTGCGCGCGGTCACCGACGGGGAGCGCGACGCGTGGTTCCGCTGGCTGCTGGTGGGCCGCGACGCGCCGGCGTGGGAGCCGCCGCCGGATCCCTTTGCCGGGATGGTCGCCACCGGGCCGCTCGCCGCCTGCGAGCCCGGACTGGGTCTGCTGCTGGATGCGGACGACCTGGAGCGGCTGCGGCAGATCCGTGCGACGCCGCCCTACGCCTCGGCGGTGGCGGAGGACGCAGACCGTGCCGCCGTGCAGTCCGAGCTGGATCCGGAGGCTACCCTGCGCCAGCACTGGCTGTACTCGCCGGACCGGTTCGGCCGCGACGCGGACGAGCTTGTCGACATGGCGAACGACGGCATGGCGCTTGCCATCGAGGGGCTCCTGACCGGCAATGCGGGCTATCTGCGCCAAGCCGCCCGCTATGCGGTGGCCATGGCGCACATGCAGCACTGGTCGGAGGGCTTCACCGATCGGTTCCCCGACTCGGCATGGCGTCACAACGCCTTCGCTCCGAACGTCGCCACCATCAAGGCATCGCTCCTCCTGGACCTCGCCTGGCATGCGCTGACCCCGGACGGCCGGGAGCTGATCCGCCGGGCGATCCGCGACAAGGGGCTGCCGTACATCGAGCCGTATGTGGCACGGGGGCACCGGCTGGTCTCCATGAACCAGGGGGTGCGCTTCATGAAGGGCGCGATCCTGGGCACGCTGGCCACGGCCGCCGACCCGAGCGGCGAAGCGACCCGCGCCGCCGTCGCCGACTACATCGACCGGCTGTCGGCGGGCATGATGGATCAGACGCGGGCCGACGGCACCTACGTGGAGGGCAACACCTACGGGCTCGGCACGCTGGGGTCGGCGTTCGCCAGCTACCACGCGGCGGCGCGCTGCCTGGGCGTCCCGGCGCGGGAGCTGGTGTTCGAGCGGGCGCTCGCCTGCCTGCGCTTCTCCCGCGACATCGATCAGACGATCACCCCGGTGGCTGCGGCGTTCGCGGCCGGCGTGCTGGGAGACGAGGGCTTCCGCGATCAGTGCGTGCCGTCTTCGGCGCTCGCCGACGTCTTCGGGCAGCGCAACTGGGCGGAGTTCGGGCTGCTGGGGCTGGACGCGATCTGGGTTACGGCGGAGCGGACGGAAGCGCTGCCGCCGCCGCGGCAGGCCATGTCGGCGTACCGGGACGGCGGCTGGGTGTTTCTCCGGAACACCGACCCCCGGCGGCCCGAGGTCACGCTGGAGAGCGGCTTGTGGGACCCGCGCGGCCACACCTGGAAGCGAAAGAACGCCCTCGCGGTCAGCGGCTGGGGCGGCCCGTTGCTGCTCCACCGTCATCATGTCGCCTACCTCGACTCGCGCTACGAGCACACGGCGCGCACCGCCGCCTACAACACGCTGACCCCGGACGGCCGCAGCCAGGACGAGGGGCGCGCCGGCGCCGGCGCGCGGCTGCTGCTGGCCGCCGACGCGGGCGTGTGCGCCGCGGCCGAGAGCGATGCGGCCAGCGCGTGGGAGAGCGGCGTGGAGCAGGCGTTGCGGCGGCTGCTGTTGATCCGGCCGGACCTGCTGATCGTCGACGACACGGCCGTGTTCGGTGACGAGGAGCCGGCGGTATTGAGCTGGCACAGCCTGACGCCGTGGCGTGTGGACGGCCGGAGCTGCGCCGCGCGCACCGCGGCCGGCGCGTCCGTCCGGGTCACGACCTTCGCTCGGGACCGCCACGAGGGATTCGAGCTCAAGGCCGGCCAGGACGCCGTGCATCGCACCGCCAGCGGCGAGCAGGTGCCCGCCTGGCGCGCCGGGTTCACGACCCCGGCCGGCCGGCGCCAGCGGCTCCTGTCCGTGGTGCAAACCGCACCGCCGGGCGCCCCTCTGCCGCCGCCGCCGCGCCGGCTCGAGGCGTCGGAGCTCGCGGTCGAAGTGAGTGGGGCGGGCGGCCGGGCGGTGCGCGCAGCGTGTGGTGACGGCGGGATGGCGGCCTGGGGCTGCAGCACGGACGGCTTGATGTTGACAACGATTCTCGATGCCGGCGGCGCAGTCGCTGCCGCGGCGGCTCTCGGAGGCACTTGGCTGGCAACCGCGCGCGGCCGTGTGGACGGCTCCGGCTTGCTGACGCTGCCGGCGAATTCCCGATCCGGAGGAGGACCATCATGAGTCGACGGCTGTTCCCGATACGGCACAGCGAGGGCGAGGCGATCCTGGTCCGCATGTTCGATCCGCGGCGGCACCCGCTCGCGGACTGGACGATCGACGCAGCCGACGGCGGCGAGCTCAGGGAGACGTTCCACTCGATCCAGTGCACGTGGCCCGGCGACCGCCCGCTGGCCGTGGTCATGCGCCGGGAAGTCGACATCGACGTGGACGGCTACGACCTGCTGGTGCTCTGCGTACAGTCCATGCGGTCGACGGCGATCACCGTGCGGGCGACCGTGGACGGATCGCCCCGCGTGATCGTGGACCGGGCGCCGGGCATCGACGCCGGCCAGGAGCTGGAGGGGCTGATCGGA
Organism: Spirochaetia bacterium; assembly: GCA_964291595.2. Classification (GTDB taxonomy): domain Bacteria; phylum Spirochaetota; class Spirochaetia; order SZUA-6; family Bin103; genus CATQHW01. Next base: position 2,412,069 of record OZ219914.1, read on the forward strand.
GGGCGACACATCTCCGCGCTGGAGATCGAGCTCGACGATACCGGGGAGCTGCCGGGGGTGGCCGACTTGTTCTGGCTTGGGGTCACCGACAGCGCCGTGCGCGAGGTCCGGCGTGCCCGCGTCCTGCCGTACCCCGACGACTGGCACGACCTGCTGCGCCCCGACGTCGCCGACGGGTCGGCCAAGCCGCAGCTCGGCCTGTTCTTCGACGCCGCCGATCTGGATCGGCTGCGGGCGCGCGTGCGCGGGCCCACCTGGGGCCCGGTGTACGCCCGCCTGCGCGATGTGGCCGACTCCTACCGCGTCAGCGAGCCGTGGCGGGGCATCGGCCAGACCATCAACAACTTCCCGGTGCGCAACGGCCACCGCGGCGACGGGCTCAACACGCCCCACCACTGGATCGACATTGCGGCGATGCGCATCTGCGCGTTCGTGGGGCTGCTGGACGGCGACCGGGAGCTGATGCGGATCGCGCTGCACCATGCGCTGGCAGCCGCGCACTGCGACGTCTGGACGCCGGGCTTCATGAGCGGCATGCCCGGATCGAGCTGGGAGACGCGCTGCTTCAGCGAGTACCGCGTGGCGATCAACTGCATCTTCGCCTGGGACTGGGCCGGGTCGCTGCTGACGGATGCCGGCAAGGAGTTGCTGGCGCAGGCGGTGTCGATCAAGGCGATGCCGTGGATCCAGCAGACGCTGATGCGCCACCCGTACGTGCGCGGCAACAACCAGGGCATCTTCTTCGCGTTCGGCGGCATCGTGGCCAGCGTGGCGCTCGCCCGGCACTGGCCCTACGGCGGCGACTTCCTGGAGCCGTTCAGGGAGGCGCTGGACCAGACCGTGCGCGCCTACTACGCGGCCGACGGCGGCACGTACGAGGGCATCGGCTACGCCACCGGGTCCCTGCAGCAGGCGCTGGCCGGCTATGCGCTGTATGCCCGGCACCGTGGCGTGCGGCTGGAGGAAATCGTTCCCGACGTCGCGGTCCGCTCCGTGGACTACATCACCGCCATGCTCAGCACCGAGCCGCCGGTGGGCGCGGTCATCAAGCACTCCGACGGCGGCCGGGCCGGCGTGTGCGTGGCCTCCGGATCGCTGGGGCTGCTGTGCCGGCTGTCGGACGATCCGGCCGTGCCGGCACTGCTGGCCGGCGTCAAGGAGGAGTTGCCTCGCGCCAACTACGCCCCGGAGCATGAGCTCAATATCATCTACGGACCGGACGAGCTGCCGGCGGCGGCAGCGCGCCCGCCGGTGTTCAACAACCTGGCCGTCACCGGCCTGCTGTGCTCGAACCGGCCGACCCCGGACGGACCGGTGCGGGTGCAGGTCATCGGCGGCCCGGCCGGCGCCGGCCACGGCCACGACGACCGCGGCAGCTTCGTGCTGGAGGCGTTCGGGGACGAGCTGGCGGTCGATCGCGGCCAGATGCCGTACGTCGATCCTCGCTCGGCCACCATCAAGCACGCGCGCTACCACAACCTGGCGGTCCCGCACGCGGCCGACGGCACGCCGCTGCGGCAGCTCAATCCGTGCCCGGTCGCCACCGTCCCGGAGGGTGAGGGCGACGAGCGGCGCCTGCATTGCCGGGTCGATCTGAACGGAGTCTGGCCCGATCCGGTCACCGGCGCCGAACGCCTGCTGGACTCTGACGACCCGCGGCGCCTCGCGGTCACCGACCGGCTGCTGCTCCACGAGCCGCTGGCGATCGGATTCTGCCTGCACAGCCGCTACCCGTGGGAACGGTGCGAGCGCGGCTGGGTCACCGCGGGTCCGCATGGCCGCCTCACGGTCACGCCGCGCTGGCGGCCGCAGGCGGAGGAGGGCGGTGAGGACTTCGTCATGGGCACCAAGGAGCCGGCCTACCGCCTGCTGCTGTTGACCGAGGCGGCGGCGGAGCACACGCTCGTCACCGACCTGGAGGTGGAACCATGCGCATAGGCGTATTCGCCAAGGACACCAGCGACGAAGGCCTGCGGTTTCTGAAGCAGATCGGCGTCGACGACGTCGATTTGCGGCTGGAGTACCTGGAGGAGTACCGCGCCTCCGGGTCGTTGACGGCCGCCTCGGCGCGGCGCGTGGTCGAGCGGTACGCCGGACTCGGCCTGCGGATCAACGTCGCCAACGCCGCGATCGAGCACCTCTGGGATGCCTACTACGGCCGCCCCGGAGCCGACCGCCAGATCGGCCGGCTCTGCGAGCTGATCCGTAACGTCGGCGAGGCAGGCATCCCGCTGGTGGGCATCAAGCCCAACAACGCCCAGTACCTGCCGCCGGCGGGGCCTCCCGGACACACCGTGGGGCGCGGGCGCGGCGGCTACGGCCGGCCCGGCATCAACTTCACGGACGCCGACCGGGTGATGGACGCGCCGTTGGGTGCCGTGGAGCCGGAACGGATCTGGGACGGCTACCGCCGGGTCTACGAGGCGGCGCTGCCGGTGGCGGAGGAGGCGGGAGTCCGCCTCTGCCAGCACGGCAACGACCCGCCGGTCCCCGTGTACCGCGGCGTCCCGCACGTGCTGAACAGCTTCGCGGCGTTCGACCGGCTGTTCGGCGAGTTCCCGAGCCCGAACAACGGCATGACCTACTGCGTCGGCACCCGCTACGAGTCAGGCGAGGACGTGCTGGCCGGCATCGCCCACTTCGGCTCCGAGCGCATCTTCAACGTCCACTTCCGCAACGTGATCGGTCCGATCCCGGCGCGCGGCGAGTACCTGGAGACCTTCCTGGACGACGGCGACATGGACATGGGCGCGGTCGTGGCCGCGCTGGAGGCCGCCGGCTACGACGGAGTGCTCAACATCGACCACATCCCGATCCTGGACATCGAGCAGGAGTGGGACAAGAAGCTGGCGACCGCCTGGGCGGTGGCTTACGCCAAGGCGCTGGTGACCGCCGCGGACCCGAAGCGGCGTCCCGGCAGCCAAGCCGCTACGGCATGAGGTAGTCTCGGCCGATCTGGTCCACGGCCGTGCAGCCCAGCAGGGTCATCGTGCGCCGCACCTCCTCGGTCAGCAGCTCGATGGCGTAGTCGACGCCGGCCTCGCCGCCGGCGCCCAGGCCGTACAGGTAGAAGCGGCCGGCCATGCAGGCGTCTGCGCCCAGGGCGATCGCCTTGACGATGTCGCCGCCGCGGCGCACGCCGCCGTCGCAGATCACGGCCGACCTGCCGGCCACGGCGTCCACCACCGGCGCCACCAGGTCCACGGGCGCGGGCGCCCCCTCGAGCTGACGCCCGCCGTGGTTGGACAGCACGATCGCCTCGCAGCCGCGCTCGGCGGCGAGCCGGGCGTCCGCCACGGTCTGGATCCCCTTGACCACCAGCGGCCCGTGCCAGATCGAGCGCAGCCAGTCCAGGTCGCGCCAGTTCACGGTGGGATCGAACTGGTGCTTGATGTACTGCGACAACGCCACCGCCGTGGAGCCGTCGGCGGACGCCCGGCCGCTGAAGTTGGCGAAGGTGATCGGCTCGGAGCGGACGAAGTCCCAGGTCCAGCCCGGCCGCCGCAGGCCGTCGAGCAGCGTGGAGAGCTCGAGCTGCGGCGGCAGCGTGAACCCATGGCGGACGTCGCGCTCGCGGCCTCCCGGAGCGGCGATGTCCACCGTGGGCATAAGCACGGCGTAGCCGGCGGCGGCGATCCGCTCCACCAGCTCGCGCACCAGGCCGCGGTCGCGCTGCATGTAGAGCTGAAACCAGAGCGGCCCGGTGCCGACCGCCGCGACCTCCTCGATGGAACGGGTGCTCACCGTGGACAGGCTGTAAGGCAGGCCGGCGCGGCCGGCGGCGCGCGCCACGGCCAGCTCGCCCTGCGGATCGGCGATGCGGGTGAACCCGGTGGGGGCCAGCACCAGCGGGATGGACAGCGACTGCCCCAGCAGCGTCGTCGTGGTGTCGACGACCGACATGTCGCGCAGGACCCGCGGCGCGAATCGCCGGCGCCGGTAGGCGAGGGTATTGGCGCGCAGCGTCATCTCGTCCTCCGCGCCGCCGTCGATGTAGCCGAACACGCCGCGCGGCAGCCGCCGCCGCGCCAGCAGGCGAAGATCGGCGATGTTCACCGCCCGCGCGCGCAGCCGCTCGGCGCGGCCGCGCGGCCGGCGGCGGAAACGCATGACCGCGCGCAGGGTCTTGAGCATGCCGTCGCGGCCGTGTGGCGCTACGCGGAGCGCAGGAACTCCGCCAGGCGCGGGGTGTCCAGCGTGCGGGTGAGCCGGAAGGAGCCGGCCGGCCCGTTGGGATGGCCCATGTAGATGAAGACGTGCTGCACCCCGGCCGCGGCATCGATGATCGCGCCCGCGGGGTGGAAGCCGTCACCGTCGCGGTAGAAGTTGCCGCCGCGGCGGTACAGGGTCGCTTCCAGCCGCCACTCGGCCGATTCCCAGTCGGCCGGGTCGATGCTCCACAGGTCGACGCGCATCGCCTCGCGCTTGGAGCGCACCACCTCCAGGCGGCCGGTCACCGGGTTGAAGTCCAGGTCGACCGTGTCGATGCTCCGGCGGTTGCGCATGTTGGTGCGCTGCGTCTCCACCGGATCGCCCGGCGCGCGGAAGCGCATCTGCACGTGATCGGTGCCGGTGATCTGGTCGCGGCCGATCACCCAGAGGAGGCCATCGTGGAGGAGGGCGGCCGGCTCGTGCTGCGCCGCCCAGTCGGGCAAGCGGTGGTCGACGCGCTCCCACGATCGGCCGCCGTCGCCGGAGCGGAGCACGACCAGGAACGGGCGGCCGTGGTCGCCGGGAGCGTCCACGGCGTTCTGGGAGTAGTTGGCGCCCTCGGTGCCGGCCGGCACGTAGCCGACGGTGTTGCCGAAGGCCAGCAGGCCGTGCTCGGGGTGGTCGATGATGCGCGGACCCAGGTAGACGATGTCGCCCGGAGTGGTGTCCTCCCGGAACGGCTCGCTCTCGTGCTCCCAGGTGACGCCTGCGTCCTCCGACCGGAAGGCGCCGTAGTTGCAGAGCACCACCACCGTGCCGTCGTGTGCCGTGCCGATCGCGTTGAGGTGCAGCTTGTAGCCCTGCTTGCCGGGATTGAACGGGCCGAACTTGTAGCGGTGCGACAGCGGCAGCTCGCCGCCGCGGTTGCGCTCGTCTCCCATCGCGTCGCGCAGGTCGCAGGACTCGCTCCAGGTGGCGCCGCCGTCGGTCGACCGGGTGGCCATCGAAAAGGTGGAGTCGGCGCCGCCGCGGCCGGCGCCCTTGGGGTTGTGGCCGGGTATGCGGCGGTGGATGACGACGATGGCGCCGCCGGCCCCCGAATCGGGGACCATGGCCGCCACCGGCCACCCCATGTGGTCGTTCTCGCCCAGCGGGTTGTCCGGGAGCACCACGGGCGCGAGCTCCATGAGCCCTTCGGCGCGTGCGCGGTCGAGCAGCGCCACCTGCTCCGGTGAGGCGGCCATGATGCGGCGTTCCAGTTCACGGGCAGAGTCGTTCGTCCCTGTCATACCGCGATCGTATCAGCTTCGCTGGGTCTCAGGTCCGATCGTGCCGATACGCTAGAGCATGAAGTTCCGCGGGATACTGCTTGCGGGGGTCGTGACGTGCCTGGCGGTCGCCGGGTGCGCCACCTGGATGGCGCCGGAGGAGCAGATGGGCGTCGCTTCCTGGTACGGGCCGGGGTTCCACGGCAACAAGACCGCCAACGGAGAGGTCTACGACATGCACGCGCGCACCGCCGCGCACCGCACGCTGCCGTTCGGGACGCTGGTGCGGGTGACCCGGCTGGACACCGGCGCATCCACCGTCGTGCGCATCAACGACCGCGGCCCGCACGTCGAGGGTCGCGTCATCGACCTGTCGAACGGCGCCGCCAACGACCTGGACATGGTGAAGGCCGGCGTGGCGCGGGTCAGGCTCGACATCATCCATTTGCCGTGATCGATACACCACGGCACGGGGCCGGCGAGGGCCGGTGAGCGTTGCCGAGCTCCGGGATCGATGCGAGGATTTCGTATGGCGTCTCCTCCGTTTGCGGAGCTCCTGAAACTTCCCGCGGGCGAGCGAGCCGAGTTCGCAATGGCGCTGTGGGACAGCCTCTCGACCGACGAACGCGAATCCGAACTCACGTTGAGTCCGGACGAGGCTGCTGAACTCGATCGCCGCTGGAGGGAACACGTCGAGGAACCGGACTCTGCCGTACCCTGGGTTGACGTGCGCCGGAAGCTGCTGGATCGCGAGTGACGCGACGCGTCGACTTCCGGCCGCGGTCGCGCTGCATGTAGAGCTGAAACCAGAGCGGCCCGGTGCCGACCGCCGCGACCTCCTCGATGGAACGGGTGCTCACCGTGGACAGGCTGTAGGGCAGGCCGGCGCGGCCGGCTGCGCCGGCCGCGGCAAGCTCGCCCTGCGGATCGGCGATACGGGTGAACCCGGTGGGGGCCAGCACCAGCGGGATGGACAGCGTCTGCCCCAGCAGCGTGGTCGTGGTACCGACATGTCGCGCAGGACTCGCGGCGCGAAGCGCCGGCGCCGGTAGGCGAGGGTATTGGCGCGCAGCGTCATCTCATCCTCCGCGCCGCCGTCGATGTAGCCGAACACGCCGCGCGGCAGCCGCCGCCGGGCCAGCAGGCGCAGGTCGGCGATATTCACCGCCCGCGCGCGCAGCCGCTCGGCGCGGCCCTGCCGCCGGCGGCGGAACCGCATGACCGAGCGCAGGGTCCTCAGCATGCCGTTGCGGTGGTGAGCCGCTACGCGGAGCGCAGGAAGTCCGCCAGGCGGGGCGTGTCCAGCGTGCGGGTGAGCCGGAACGAGCCGGCCGGCCCGTAGGGGTGCCCCATGTAGATGAACACGTGCTGCACGCCGGCCGCGGCGTCGACGATGGCGCCGGCCGGATGGAAGCCGTCTCCGTCGCGGTAGCGGGTGCCGCCGCGGCGGTACAGGGTCGCTTCCAGCCGCCACTCGGCCGATTCCCAGTCGGCCGGATCGATGCTCCACAGGTCGACGCGCATCGCCTCGCGCTTGGAGCGCACCACCTCCAGGCGGCCGGTCACCGGGTTGAAGTCCAGGTCGACCGTGTCGATGCCGCGGCGGTCGCGCATGTTGGTGCGCTGCGTCTGCACCGGGTCGCCGGGTGCGCGGAAGCGCATCTGCACGTGATCGGTGCCGGTGATCTGGTCGCGGCCGATCACCCACAACCGGTCCTCGTGGAGCAGGGCGGCCGGCTCGTACTGCGCCGCCCAGTCGGGAAGCCGGTGGTCGACGCGCTCCCACGACCGGCCGCCGTCACCGGAGCGGAGCACGACCAGGAACGGGCGACGGTGGTCGCCGGGAGCGTCCACGGCGTTCTGTGAGTAGTTGGCGCCCTCGGTGCCGGCCGGCACGTAGCCGACGGTGTTGCCGAAGGCCAGCAGGCCGTGCTCGGGGTGGTCGATGATGCGGGGACCCAGGTAGACGATTTCGCCCGGAGTGGTGTCCTCCCGGAACGGCTCGCTCTCGTGCTCCCAGGTGACGCCTGCGTCCTCCGACCGGAAGGCGCCGTAGTTGCAGAGCACCACCACGGCCCCATCCCCGGCGGTGCCGATTGCGTTGAGGTGGAGCTTGTAACCCTGCTTGCCTGGATTGAACGGGCCGAACTTGTAGCGGTGCGACAGCGGCAGCTCGCCGCCGCGGTTGCGCTCGGCTCCCATCGCGTCGCGCAGGTCGTACGATTCGCTCCAGGTGCCGCCGCCGTCGGTCGAGCGGGTCGCCATGGAGAAGGTCGAGTCGGCGCCGCCGCGGCCGGACCCCTTGGGGTTGTGGCCGGGGATGCGGCGGTGGATGACGACGATCGCGCCGTCGACCGCGGTGGCTACGGGCCAGCCCATGTGGTCGTTGTCGCCGAGCGGGTTCACCGGCAGCACCACGGGCGCCAGCTCCATGAGCCCCTCGGCCCGCGCGTGCTCCAGCAGCGACAACTGTTGCGGAGAGGCGTCCATGATGCGGCGTTCCAGCTCACGGGAGGCGTCGGTGGTCGGTGTCATGCGTGGATCGTATCAGATTCGCTAGTTCGGGACGCTCGTGCGCGTGACCCGGTTGGACACCGGCGCATCCACGGTCGTGCGCATCAACGATCGGGGACCGCACGTTGCCGGCCGAGTCATCGACCTGTCGAATGCCGCGGCCAACGACCTGGACATGGTGAAGGCCGGCGTGGCGAGGGTCAGGCTCGACATCATCCACTTGCCCTGAGTCCTGTGCCTGAGGGCAAAGAAAACCGCGCCCCGCTCGGAGCGAGGCGCGGCGATCATCACGCGAATCGGGTCAGCGCTTAGAAGAAGTCCGACCAGCGCGGCATCTTGGCGATTTCCGCCATCAGCTCGTCGCCGCCGGCTTCCATCCAGCGGGCGACGTAGTCGTCCCACTCCGCGTCGATGTCGATCTCGCCCGTGACCGCCTTGGCGAAGAACTCGGCGGCCATGGTCTGCAGCGCCTCGCCGCGGCGTCCCGACACCGTGCGGAAGTCGGTCTCGTTGAAGATGTCGAAGTACTCGGTGGCGAACGTCTGTCCCTGCACGCGGTCGCCGAACAGGTGGTTGAGGATCCAGTCCGTCTGCTGCGGGGGATAGGTGAACGCAAATCTCTCCACCGGGTTGTAGTTCGGGTAGTTGGTGGGAAAGCCGCCGCGCGGGGTCGCGCCCTCGGGCCGCTGGTCGGGAGGGATCCTGCGCGTCTGCGACTTGTAGGGCTCGCCCGCCCACTCCCAGTGGACGCCTTCCTCACCGTGGTTGTACTCCCACTGGATCCAGAGGTCGATGCCCTCGTTCGTGCCGTCGTTGAGCCGGTACTTGGTGTTGACGATCTCCATGATCCGAGCCGTCTTGGCGTCGTCGAGGGTCTTGTTCATGACCTGCACCTGCGGGCGCACGTACGAGGTGCCGTACATGCCGGCGAACTGCTCGCCGCGCGGTCCGATCGGAGCGAACATCACCAGCTCGACGCCGTTCGCCACGTCCTCGTCCGAGATCAGGTTGTCGGGTGGCCGCGCCGGCACCCGGCCGACGTAGTTGTAGTTGGAGTTGTAGACCCCGAACGCGCCGGTCGCCGCCTTCTCCCAGCTCGCGCCGCGGTCGATGGTGAAGAACTCGCTGTCGATCAGGCCCATGTCCCACCAGCGCGCGACCAGCTCCGTGAACTCCCGGAAGCGCGGGCTGACGTGGGCGATGTACAGCTCGCCGTCCACGTACTGGTTGCGGTCCAGGTTCATGGTCGGCACGCCCAGCGCGCCCTGGATCGCCCCCCACGGCCACGAACCAAAGGGCCGCGTGCCTTGCGTGTAGGCGCCGTACGGGATCGTGTCGTTCTTGCCGTTGCCGTCCGGGTCGCCGTCGCGGTAGGCGACCAGCAGGTTCTCGAGCCAGTCCAGGGTCAGCGCGTCGTTCTCGTAGTAGTGGATGCCGCGCGCCAGGAAGGTCTTGGTCTCGTCGTAGTCCGGCAACTCCACGCCCAGCGCGTCCAGCCAGTCCTTGCGGGTGAACAGGTGGAACACCGACGCCATCGAGCTCTCGGAGATGGCGCCCATCGCCATGTGCTCGCCTTCCATGTCCGGCGCCGCGTAGATCGTCCAGATCGCCGGGTAACGCTCGTCCATGGCGCGTGAGTAGTCGGGCGCGTGGGTGCGCAGCATGTCCTCGGGGAGGCTGCGGATCACCTGGTCCTCGTACAGCGTCAGGGTGTTCAGGCAGCACGGCGCCCCGGTGTCCGGGAACTCGCCCGCGGCCACGATGATGCGCTCGCGCTCGCCGTCGTGGCGGGCGGTGCCGTCCAGCGTGATGGTCACGTTGAACATCTGTTCGAGCTGGCCGATCCACCACGACTCGTCGGGCGAGTCGCCCAGCCAGGTGATCTCCAGGTGGGCGTCCTCGGCGGCGGCCATCTCTTCTTCGCCTGATGCCAGCAGTGCCGCGGGAACGGCCAGGGCCAGCACCAGCGCGATCGCTACGGTTCTGTGTCGCATCTGTATTCCTCCTGTCGATGCGGGTGTGTGCCGGCCTGGGCGGCCGGCGTGCAACGTCGTTGCGTTTCGGCTCGCATGCTACAGGGAATTGCTCGGCCTTTCATGAAGCCGATGGAGTTGGGGGTAGCCGGACGTTGCCGTGAGGGCAGAGAAAACCGCGCCCCGCTCGGAGCGAGGCGCGGTGATCATCACGCGAATCGGGTCAGCGCTTAGAAGAAGTCCGACCAGCGCGGCATCTTGGCGATTTCCGCCATCAGCTCGTCGCCGCCGGCTTCCATCCAGCGGGCGACGTAGTCGTCCCACTCCGCGTCGATGTCGATCTCGCCCGTGACCGCCTTGGCGAAGAACTCGGCGGCCATGGTCTGCAGCGCCTCGCCTCGGCGCCCGGAGACCTCGCGGAAGTCCGTCTCGTTGAAGATGTCGAAGTACTCCGTGGCGAACGTCTGGCCCTGCACGCGGTCGCCGAACAGGTGGTTGAGGATCCAGTCCGTCTGCTGCGGGGGATAGGTGAACGCGAAGCTCTCCACCGGGCTGTAGTTCGGGTAGTTGGTGGGAAAGCCGCCGCGGCCAGCCGCGCCCTCGGGCCGCTGGTCGGCCGGGATCCTGCGCGTCTGCGACTTGTAGGGCTCGCCCGCCCACTCCCAGTGGACGCCTTCCTCGCCGTGGTTGTACTCCCACTGGATCCAGAGGTCGATGCCCTCGGTGGTGCCGTCGTTGAGCCGGTACTTGGTGTTGACGATCTCCATGATCCGGGCCGTCTTGGCGTCGTCGAGGTTCTTGTTCATCACCTGCACCTGTCCGCGCACGTACGAGGTGCCGTACATGCCGGAGAACTGCTCGCCGCGCGGTCCGATCGGCGCGAACATCACCAGCTCGACGCCGTTCGCCACGTCCTCGTCCGAGATCAGGTTGTCCGGCGGACGCGCCGGCACCCGGCCGACGTAGTTGTAGTTGGAGTTGTAGACCCCGAACGCGCCGGTCGCCGCCTTTTCCCAGCTCGCGCCGCGGTCGATGGTGAAGAACTCGCTGTCGATCAGCCCCATGTCCCACCAGCGCGCGACCAGCTCCGTGAATTCCCGGAAGCGCGGGCTGACGTGGGCGATGTACAGCTCGCCGTCCACGTAGTGGTTGCGGTCCAGGTTCATGGTCGGCACGCCCAGCGCGCCCTGGATCGCCCCCCACGGCCAGGAGTTGTAGGGCGAGGCGCCCTGCGTGTAGGCGCCGTACGGGATCGTGTCGTTCTTGCCGTTGCCGTCCGGATCGCCGTCGCGGTAGGCGACCAGCAGGTTCTCCAGCCAGTCCAGGGTCAGCGCGTCGTTCTCGTAGTAGTGGATGCCGCGGTTCAGGTAGACCTTGGTCTCGTCGTAGTCCGGCAGCTCCACGCCCAGCGCGTCCAGCCAGTCCTTGCGGGTGAACAGGTGGAACACCGACGCCATCGAGCCCTCGGCGATGGCGCCCATCGCCATCTGCTCGCCTTCCATGTCCGACGCCGCGTAGATCGTCCAGATCGCCGGGTAGCGCTCGTCCATGGCGCGCGCGTAGTCGGGCGCGTAGGTGCGCAGCATCTCCTCCGGCAGGCTGCGGATCACCTGGTCCTCGTACAGCGTCAGCGTGTTCAGGCAGCACGGCGCCCCGGTGTCCGGGAACTCGCCTGCGGCCACGATGATGCGCTCGCGCTCGCTGTCGAAGCGGGCGGTGCCGTCCAGCGTGATGGTCACGTTGAACATCTGTTCGAGCTGGCCGATCCACCACGACTCGTCGGGCGAGTCGCCCAGCCAGGTGATCTCCAGGTGGGCGTCCTCGGCGGCGGCCATCTCTTCTTCGCCCGTTGCCAGCAGCGCCGCGGGAACGGCCAAGGCCAGCACCAGCGCGATCGCTAGGGTCCTGTGTCGCATCTGTATTCCTCCTGTCGATGCGGGTGTATGCCGGCCTGAGCGGCCGGCGTGCAACGTCGTTGCGTTTCGGGTCTCATGCTACAGGGAATCGCTCAGCCTTTCAGGGAGCCGATGAAGATGCCCTTGACCATGTGCCGCTGGATGAACGGATAGAGCAGGATGATCGGCCCGATGGTCAGCACCGTGATCGCGGCGCGCACCGACGGCAGGGGCAGCAGGTCCACCTCCTCCTCGAATGACGCCATTTCCAGGCGCACGGCGGTCATGTCCTGCAGCATGCGGCGCAGCAGGAACTGCAGCACGTGCTTGTCGCGGCTCTTGGTGAAGAGCATGGCATGGAACCACTCGTTCCAGTGCTGGACCGACGCCCACAGCACCACCACGGCGATGACCGGCGCGGACAGCGGCACGACGATGCGGGCCAGCACCTGCAGGTAGTTGGCGCCGTCGATCAGGGCCGCCTCCTCGTACGCCAGGTCCAGGGTCATCAGGAAGTTGCGCATGATCACGATGTAGAAGCCGTTGGCCATCACCGGCAGCACCAGCGCCAGCCGCGTGTCCATCAGCCCCAGCTTGCGCACCACCAGATAGAGCGGGATCAGCCCGCCGCCGAAGAACAGGGTGATCACCACGTACAGCGTCAGCACCGTCCGTCCCGGCAGGTCGCGCTTGGACAGCGGATAGGCCATCAGCAGGGTGCAGGCCAGGGTGAGCACGGTGCCGAGCACGACGCGCAGGATGGAGTTGAGGTAGCCGACGCGGACGTTGCCGTAGCTGGAGACCGAGTACTGGTAGGCGTAGGTCGACCAGGTGTCGTTCCAGAACTTGAAGCCCAGGTGCACCAGTTCCTGCGGGCCGGCGAAGGAGGTCAGGATCACGCGCCAGAAGGGGTAGACGATGGTGAAGCAGAACAGCAGCAGCACCGTCACGTTGAGGACGCTGAAGGCCGACTCGCCGACCGTGCGCCGCCGCAGCCAGGAGCCGCCGCGGCCGGCAGCGGGCGCCGTCGGCGTCAGCTCACCAGATGCCATACTGGTTGTACCGCTTGATGATCAGGTTCGCGCCCACCAGGAGCGTCACGCCGATCACGTTCTTGAACAGGCCGACGGCCGTGCCGATGCCGAACTCGCCGCGCAGGATGCCCACCCGGTACTCGTAGGTATCCAGGATGTCGGCCACCTCGTACACCAGCGGGTGGTACAGATTGAATATCTGATCGAAGCCGGCGTTGAGCAGCCGGCCGATCTGCAGGATGAACACCACGGTGATCACCGGCACCAGCGACGGCACCGTGATGTGCCAGGCCATGCGCACGCGGCCGGCGCCGTCCAGGGCGGCCACCTCGTACAGCTCCGGATCGATGGTGGAGATCGCCGCGAAGTAGATGATGCTGCCCCAGCCGATCGCCTGCCAGATGTGGGTCATCACCAGCATCGCGCGGAAAAACTGGGGATCGGCCAGCAGGTCGGGTACCCGTTCGGCGCCGAAGAGGGTGGCGAAGAAGAGCGGCACGCCGCGCTGCGGGGAGAGCAGCTCCTCGATGATGCCGGCCAGCACCACCCACGACATGAAGTGGGGCAGGTAGGAGATCGACTGGATGGTGCGCTTCAGCGACGAGGTGTGGATCTCGTTGATCAGGATCGCCAGCAGGATCGGCGCCGGGAAGGCGAAGATGATCTTGAGGACGCTGATGATGATGCTGTTGCGCACGATGCGCGGGAAGAACGGGTCCGTGAACAGGTCGCGGAAGTGCTGGAAGTCGTTCCAGGGGCTCCCCAGGATCCCCAGGTTGTACTTGAAGTCCTTGAAGGCCAGCAGGATCCCGTAGATGGGGATGTAGTGGAAGACGAACAGCGCGGCGACCGGAATGACGCAGAACCCGTAGAGCATCAGGTAGCGGCGCGCCCGGCGGAGGCGCTCGCTGCGCAGCGCGCGGAGGGTCCTGCGGTCGAGGGTGGTGGCCGTGCTCATGACGGGTGGGGAGGGCGTATCCACCCTTTCTACGGGCGCGAGCACGCGCTGTCAACACGGGTTGCGTCTGGCATGCGTGTCCGCAGTCGGGTACGGTTGCCCGTGATGACGGAATCGGAGTGGTGGCGGCTGGTGCCCGAGGAGTGGCGCGAACGCCCCGAGTTCGCCTGGGTCGCCGACGATCCGGCGCTGCCGCGCGTGCTGGTGATCGGCGACTCGATCTCGATGTCCTACACGGTGCCGGTGCGCCGCCTGCTGGCCGGCGAGGCGTGCGTGCATCGCGCGCCGGCCAACTGCCGGTCGACCCGCCACAGCCTGTCCGAGCTGGACGGCTGGCTCGGCGACGGCCGGTGGCGGGTCATCCACTGCAACTGGGGTATCCACGACATCACCCAGGTGCAGGCGGCGGGCATCCAGCAGGTCGGGATCCAGGAGTACGAGCACAACCTGGAGACGCTGTTCGACCGGCTGGCGGCGACCGGCGCGGCGCTGATCTGGGCGACCACGACGCCGGTTCAGGAGGGCACGCCGTCGCGATCGCCCGCCGATGTGGTGCGCTACAACCAGGCCGCCGCGCGGATCGTTGCCGCGCGTGGGATCGTCGTGGACGATCTCTACGCGCTGGCGCTGCCGCGCATGACCGAGCTCCAGCCGCCGCACAACGTCCACTTCACCGAGGCCGGCGCCGAGGTGCTGGCCGCCCAAGTCGCCGACTCGATACGCGAAGCGCTGCCGGCGACTTCAACCAATTCGGGAGGAACCACGTGAGCGACCTCAGAATCGGCGCGCAGCTCTACACGGTGCGCGGCCACACGGATACCGCCGACGGCGTGGCGGAGACGTTCGCCAAGGTGCGCGCGGCCGGGTACACCGGCGTGCAGGTGTCAGCCTTCGGTCCGGTCGATCCGGCCGACGTCGCGCGCCTGGCCGGCGAGCACGGGCTGGAGATCGCGGCCACGCACTTCGGATGGGACGAGTTCCTCACCGATGTCGACCGCATGATCGACATCCACCGGAGCTGGGGGTGCCGGCACGCGGCCATCGGCGGGTTGCCCGAGGAGTACCGCGAAGCCGGCGGGATCGAGCGCTTCGCCGCGGAACTGGGCCCGGTCGCCGAGCGGCTGACCGCGGCCGGGATCGACTTCTCCTACCACAACCACAACCACGAGCTGGTTCGGTCCGGTGGCCGGACGTGGCTGGCCGAGCTGTACGACGGGGTGCCGGCGGAGGCGCTGAAGGCGGAGCTGGACGTCTACTGGCTGGTGGCCGGCGGCGCCGACCCCGTGCAGTGGATCGAGGACCTGAGCGGCCGGCAGAGCGTCGTCCACTTCAAGGACATGGCGGTGACGCCCGACCGCACGCAGCGGTTCGCCGAGGTGGGCGAGGGCAACCTCAACTGGCCGAAGATCGTGGCCGCGTGCCGGGCTGCCAACATCGAGTGGGCGTTCGTGGAGCAGGACGACTGCTACGGACAGGACCCGTTCGCGTGCCTGGCGACCAGCTATCGCAACCTGCGCGCCCTGGGGCTCACCTGACGCCGGGCTGCTTCCCGGCTACTTCCGGTAGTAGCGGGCGACCGTCTCCTCGACCTTGGTCTTGGCCTCGATCAGCGCCGGGCATCCGGTCCGGTTGACCTCGGCGGCGCGCCGGATCGCCGGGCCGAGCTGGTCCGGGGTCGTGACCACCTCCGCGTGGGCGCCGAGTCCCTCGGCGATCTTCGCGTAGTCGCCGCCGAGGGCGTTGGTGCCGTACCGCTCGCTGGTGTAGGGCATGTAGCTGTCGTAGTGGGTCATGACGCCGTTGTTGAGGACCACGGTCATGATGCCGATGCCGTTTCTGGTCGCGGTCTCGATGTCCAGGCCGGCCATCCCGAAGGCGGCGTCGCCCATGACGTTGACCACCTGCCGCTCGGGCGCCGCCAGCTTGGCGCCCAGCGCCAGGCCGAGCCCGTAGCCGAGCTGCGTGGACTTGCCCCAGCCGATGTAGGAGTGGGGCGTGTCGGCCGGCCAGAACGGCACGAACTGCTCGCGCGGGTAGCCGGAGTCGTGGGTGACGATGGCGTTGCGCGGGTCGATGGCGCGGGTGAGCTCGGTGAGCACGCGGTAAGGACTGATCGGCACCTCGTCCGACTGCAGGCGGGGCGTCCATTCCTCCATGAACTCCGCGCGTACCGCCGCTACGTCATCGGCTACGCCGTCCCTGCCCGCGGGGCCGTCCGGACCCGCCTGGCGGCGGACCTCCTCGATCAACTGCCGCAGCACCAGCCGGGCGTCGCCGATCGCGCCGTAGTCGATGGCGTGCTCCTTGTTCAGGTCCTCGATGGCGTTGGTCACCTGGGCGAGGGGGACGCCTGCCGGCAGGGGCGCGTTGAACGTGGTGGTGGTGAAGCCGGCGCCGACGCCCAGCACGAAGTCGGCCTGCTTCAGGAAGCGGTGGGCCATCAGCGTGGCGGAGTTGGCGCCGGTTCCCAGGGAGAGCGGATGGCTCTCCGGGAATGCGCTCTTGCCGGCCAGCGTGGTCAGCACCGGGATGCGCGTCAGCTCCGCGAACTCGATCAGCTCCCGGTACGCCTCCGCGTAGTGGACGCCCTGGCCGACGTACAGGACGGGCGCCTGCGCCTTGAGCAGGGCGGTCACCAGGTCGCGCACGTCGTCCGGGTCGGCGGTGGAGCGGTTGACCTTGACCGGCCGGTAGTCCAGGTCGTCGCCGTACTCGGCGGTGCCCAGGTCGGAGGGGATCTCGACCAGCACCGGCGCGGGCCGGCCGTGCTTGAGCCGGGTGAACGCCGTGCGGAAGTGGCCGGGAACCTGGGCGGGATCGGCCAGGTAGCCGCACCACTTGGTGATGCCGCCGTAGTTGCTCACCGCGTCGAATCCGGGATGGGCGCCGAACCGGTCCCGCTCGGCGCCGCCGGGGAGCACCAGGAACGGCACGTTGTCCGCGTAACCCTGAGCCACGCCGCCGAACGCGTTCTCGGCGCCGGGGCCGCGCTGCATGGTGAACACGCCGATGCGGCGGCCGTTCATGACGCGGCTGTAGCCGTCGGCCATGTTGACGCCGGCCCGTTCCTGGCGCGTGATGATCGGCCGGATGCCTTCCCGGCCGGCGGCCTCGATCAGGTTCTGCATCGGAAAGGCGGCCATCCACTCCACGCCCTCAGCCTTGAGGATCTTCGCTATCGCGGCATCACAGTCCATGCGCTCATGCTACAGGGTTCAGCCGAGGGTTGTCCGTCGCTGGCGTCAAGCGACGCCTGCTCGTGCAGGGCGGGACTCAGGTACATTGGGCACACATGACCAGCGGCGCGCAGCCCACGGCGGCGCGGGAGCCGGCGGTGGTGGTGATCGGAAGCTACCTGGTGGCGCTGGTGATCGAGGTGGAGCGCTTTCCCGCCGTCGGCGAGACCGTGAACGGCGGCGGCTACTTCGAGACACATGGCGGCAAGGGCTCCAACATGGCGGTGCAGGCCGCCCGCCTCGGCGCACGGTGCATGTTCGTGGGCCGGGTCGGCGACGACGCACGCGGGCAGACGTTCCGCGCCATGCTGATCGGCGAGGGTGTGGGCACCGATCACCTGCACCTGCATGAGGAGATCGCCACCGGGGTCGGCTTCGTGTTGCTCGGCCCGGGCGGTCAGAACATGATCGCCATCGACCGCGGCGCCAACGCGCGGTTCTCGACCGCCGACGTGGACCGCGCCTCGGGCGCGATGCGGCCCCCGGCGACCGTGCTCGCCCAGCTCGAGATCCCGCTCGCCACCGCCATGCGCGGCGTGCAGCGCGGCCGTGAGGCGGGCTGCACCACCATCCTCAATCCGGCGCCCGCCCGGGATCTGTCGGCCCACGATCTGTCGAGCGTGTCCGTGATCACCCCGAACGAGACCGAGGCGCGCGCATGCCTGGGCCTGGGCGCAGGCGAGCGCGCCGACGAGGAAGCGCTGGGCCGCCGCCTGCTGGAACGCGGCTGCGGGGCCGCGCTGCTCACGCTCGGCGAGCGCGGCTGCCTGTGCGTCACCGCCGGCGGCAGCGAGCACATACCCGGCTTCGCGATCCCGGAGGTGGTCGACACCACCGGTGCCGGCGACGCCTTCAACGCCGCGCTGGCGGTCGCTCTGGCCGAGGGACGCCCGCTGCGGGAGGCGGCCCGTTTCGCCAACGCCGCCGCGGCGCTGTGCTGCGCCACGCTCGCCACCTTGCCCTCCTACCGCCGCCGCGCGGAGGTGGATGCCTTCATCGAGGAACAGTGATTCCGGTTCAAGGGATGGTGAGCTCGATGGACTTCAGCACCCCCTGTTCGCTCTCGGGATCCGCGAGCTGCACGCAGGTGGCCAGGAAGCGGCCGGGATCGTCGCCGATCGGGGAAAGCGTCGGGAAGGTGGCAAGCTGCGACGGATCAGGCATGAGCAGGCAGGGCCGGTCCCAGCGCATGCCGTCCGCGGAGGTGGCGACCGACAGCCGAGTCCGGTCGCGCCCGTCGCCACGGTGGCTGTGGTGGTTCCAGGCGACTATCAGGCCGGCCCCGCGCGCCAGGGGGGACAGGGCGAACGGTGCCTCCGGGGCGACCAGGGTGGTGACTTCGGTCGGCATGGACCAGGTGGCGCCGCCGTCGGGCGACTCGCTGCGGTAGATGCGATGGGTGGAGGTGGCGGCCAGCAGAAGCAGGCGGCCGGGCTCGGACTCCGCCACCGCGGGGTAGCGCAGGCCCGCGCCGGGTCCGGCCAGCAGCGGTCCGTGCCGGCGCCAGGTGGCACCTTCGTCGGTCGAGACGAGCACTCCCGCCTGTGGGCCGACGGTGAACGGCAGCATCAGGCCGGCGCTGCCCTGCGCGAGCCGGCCGTTGGCGAGCTGCAGGCCGGGATCCAGGCCGGGAGTGATCGCGAGGTCGCGACCAGGCGCTTGCGGTCCCGGCGCGGGCCGGCGCGCTGCAGACAGCCGCCGCCACCGCCATGCCGCCCGACGGATACAGCGCCTGATAGACCAGCAGGATCGCCCCGGAGGGCAGGCGAAGCAGGCTGGGCGCCGTGGCGCCGATGGCGCCGGCGGGCACAGGCAGAGCCGTCGGCCGCGACCAGCCGTTGCCACCGCTGACCGAGATCGACACTGGCGCCCGCCCATCGGCGATCGCCGCCAGCAGCCGTCCGCCCGGAAGCGAGATTGCGTCGCCCGCGCGGGCTGTCTCGGCGATCGGTACCGGCGCCGCCGTCCGCACGGCCGTCACCGGACGGCTCGTCCGCTTCTCGGCGGGCTCCGCGGACGGCATCGTGAATCTGCGATCCTCGGGCAGCAGGTAGAAGAAGCGGCCGCTCCGCTCCACGCGGGCCGCGCCGCCGTGCGCGGCGCCGGCGAACCGGACGGCGTGCAGGCGCAGCTCCTTGCCGGGGTCGGTGGACTGGTGCGGGTCCTCCTCGAAGCGGAGCTGGTCACCGGGACGGAAGCCCCGGATCAGGAGCTCGTCGCCGTCGTGCTCCTTGAAGCTCCGGAACGCGAGCAGCCGCGGCTCGGGACCGCGTTCGGCGCCGAAGTCGATGACGTGCGGGCCGAGGCCGAGCGTGCGGCTGGTGGCCGCGTCAAGATCGAAGCCTGGCTCCCAGCGGTCGGTGCGCAGTTCCAGCGCACCGGTCTGCGACACCATCAGCTTCAGGTCCTCTGCGACCGCCCGGACGTGCGGGGTGGCGACGATCAGCGTGCCGCCGGGATGCGCGCCGAACCGGGGAGCGGCGACCTCGACCCGCAGCGGAGCCGCCAGGTGCAGGGTGCCGTCGGCGACCTGAAGCGCGACCGGCTTGCCCTGGAAACGGTCCGCGCCGGTCAGGACCAGCGTGCCGGAGCCGCCCAGCGTCACCGACGCGCTCGGGTCGTCCAGATCCACTTCGACGCGGGCCACCGCCACGCGCGCGTCGACGCTGACAACTCCGGCCACCGGGCGGTCGAAGCGGGCGCGTTCGTCCGGGCGCGGCGCGCGGCCGGCGTCCCAGCAGCGGCCGTCCTGCCAGGTACCGCCTCTCCGAGCGGTCCAGCGGACGGCCGGCGCTTCGCTCACTCCGCCGGCAGGAACGTGAACGAGTAGAGGTCGGCGTCGCGCAGGAAGAAGCGCAGCACCCGCCAGTCGCCGTCGCCGGCGGGCGCCGGCACGCGCGGGCCGCCGTCCCAGCTCACCACGTGCTGCACGGAGTCGCCCGTGATCGGGTCGCAGGCGCCCCGGCTGCAGGGCGCGATCACCTCGCCGCGGCGGTCGGCCACCTCCACCCGGATCGAGCCTCCGGGGCGGCAACGGGCGTTGATCGCCAGCCGGCGTCCGCGGCTGAGCACCGGCTGCGTGGCGACGATCCCCTCGCGCACGGCGTTGGCCGACAGCGAGGCGAAGCCGTGCCGGCGCAGCGTCACCAGGCCCAGCCCGCCGGAGGTGCCGGCCGGATTGCGCGCCTCGTCGTGGTCCAGCTCTTCGTTCGGCCCGGCCAGGAACCAGTCGTGGTGGTAGTTGAAGCCGCCCTGGTAGAACCAGTGCTCGTCGCCGACGTCGATCGGCTGGCTGAACAGCGACGTCATCCAGGCGTCCCAGTGGCCGGGGCCGCGCGGCGCCAGGAACGGCTGCCGCTTGGCGGCCGGGCGCCAGCGCAGGCCGTCGCGGCTCTGCAGGAGCTGCACCTCCATGGTGTTGTCCACCCTGCGGAACAGGCCGGTCGTGCCCAGGTGCTGGTGGCCGATGCGGAACTGCGACAGGCCGTAGTACCCCTCGTCCAGACCGTCCTCGTCTTCGTCCGGCACCGCGATCAGGAGCGGCTCGCTCCAGTGGATGAAGTCGTGGCTGCGGCTCTGCCACACGCGCCGCTTGTTCTGGGACAGGGGATTGTGCGGCTGATGCGGGAAGAGGAAGCCGTGCGCGCGATACGGGTGGTGCAGGTTCGCCGCGCCCGGCAGGCCGCCGATGTGGGCGCGGATGTTGACCACGAACTCGCGCGAGTGCTCGTCGTACCAGAGGATGTTGACGTCGCCGGGATTGCCGCCGCGGCTGCCGAAGGTGGGCCGCTCCGGGTACATGGACCAGTGGATGCCGTCCGGCGAGTGCACGGCGGTGGTGACCCGGTTGCGGACCTCGCCTTCGAACCAGATGCGGCGCAGCATGCCGCGGAAGCGCTCTTCCGGGCGCGGCGGGTACGGGTCGCGCACGACGGTCATGGCGTGGGCGTCGCCGAAGTCGCCGCCACCCAAGACGATGTTGGTGCGCCGGCCGTCGACCGTGCGCACGTCCAGCTCCGGTTTCTCCCAGTGCACGCCGTCTGAGCTCTGCGCGTACAGCAGCGTGGCGCGCATGGCGAAGTTGGCCGGCGGCCGGCTGCCGGGGGACTCGCCCTTGCGGGGATCGCCTTCCTGGTCCTGGTACCAGCATTTGAACAGGCCGTCGTCGGGGTCGCGGATCAGGGTGGTGGAGCCGTAGTAGGCGATCCACAGCCGGTGCTCCCAGGGCCGGTCCTCCGTGAACAGCGGTCCGTCCTGGTATCGCGTCGGCGCATGCCAGCGCCGCGTGGCATCCTGGACGGAGGCGATCAACATGTTGTCGACGAAGAGCTGCGGCTCCAGACCGATCGCGAGCAGGGTGCTGTCCCACGCGTGCTGGTGCATGCCGGCAGTCTGGCCTATTGCGGACGTGGTGTCATGATGGACAGCCGGAGGAGCCACATGCCTGATCGATCCGTGTACCGAAACGAGATCCACGCCGTCACGGCGGCGCCGTGGAGCCACGCGCATCCGCGCAACGACCACCAGCTCGTCTTCCCGCTCGCCGGCGACCGGCTGCTGTTCGTCTGGTGCGCCTACTACGTCCGGCGGCCCGGCGCGATCGGCCGGACGCCGTTCGCGGAGGACGCCGGCCTGCTCGACGACGCGCCGTGCCAGATCTCCGCGCGCGTGTCGTCCGACCGCGGGCGGACGTGGAGCGACGTGATGACGCTGCAGGAGAACCACGGCGCGAGCAACGTCAAGCATCCCAATCTGCTGCGCCTGCCGGGCGGACGCATTCTGTTCTCCTACACCGAGCGCGACGCGGCGGCGCAGCGGTTGCGCGTGCGGCTGCGGGTCTCGGACGACGAGTGCGAGACCTTCGGTCCGTCGCGCGACATCACGCCGGGCCGGGGCTGGTACTTCACCAACGCCGACCACATCCTCCGGCACAGCTCGGGGCGGATCATCCTGCCGTGCCACGCCGGGCCGATCTACGGGAAGGGGAACCACTGGCAGGCGTTCTGCCTGTACTCCGACGACGAGGGCGAGACGTGGCGGGAGAGCCGGGTGAAGATGGATCTCCCGAAGCGGGGCGCGGAGGAGCCGGCGGTGATCGAGCGGCGCGACGGTTCGCTGCTGGCGCTGCTGCGCACCTCGCTGGGCAAGCTGTACCGCGGCTGTTCGACCGATGCCGGCGAGACCTGGAGCACGCCCGAGGCGACCGAGTTCGACTCGCCGTCGGTGGCCACCTGCATGAAGCGCATGCCGGGCGGCGACCTGCTCCTGATCTGGAACGACACGCCGCCGTACGCGATGTCGATCCCCGGCTCGGGGCTGACGCACCAGCCGCGCAATCCGCTGCGCAGCGTGATCTCGCAGGACGACGGGGAGACGTGGGGCAACCGGCGCACCATCGAGGACCGCTTCGGATACGACAACGCCTATCCGTCGGTCACGTTCGTCGGGGACGAGGCGGTCGTCGGGTACTACACGACGGTGAAGTCGGGCGTGCGAGGCATGCTGGGCGAGGTGAAGCTGAAGATCTATCCGCTCGCCTGGTTCTCCCAAGCGGAGCCACGCCCGGACTGTGACGGTCCTCGTCACCGGTGCAAGCGGGCGCATCGGACGCCACGTCACCGAGCGGCTCCTGGCCGATGGCCGCGCGGTGCGGGCGCTGGTCCTGCCGGGTGACCCCCGCCGGCCCCTGATCGAGCGGCCGGGTGTGGACGTCGTCGAGGGTTCTCTGGCGGACGAGGCGTCGCTGCGCGAGGCGGTCGACGGCGCCGATGCGGTCATCCACCTCGCGGCCGCGCTCACGACCCGCAACCACGTCGACGACGAGTATTTCGAGACCAATGTGACGGGGACGTACCGGCTGCTGTCCGCGATCAGGGACCGTGGCGGTCAGGTCGGCCGTTTCCTGTACATCAGCTCGGACGCCGTCTACTGGTCCGGTGGCGCCGCCCCGGCCGAGTACCTGCCCGTGGACGAGGAGCATCCGCGGCGGCCGGGGTCGGTCTACGGGGCATCCAAGCTGGCTGCGGAGGAGCTCGCCCTGTCGTTCTGGAGAGCGCATGGGCTGCCGGTCACGATCGTGCGGCCGAGCGCGACCGCCGACGCCGCGGAGCTCGCCGACGCCGGCAGCGTGTTCGGGGCGCGGATGTTCGTGGCGTCGGCGATCCGCGCCATGGAGGCCTCGCGGTCGGGCGTGGCGGACCCCGATCTGCTGTCGGCCCTGCGGATGCACGACGACGGCCGATCGCGGCTGTTCGTTACGGCCGACATGGACGGCCGGACAGCCAGGATGAGCCTGAACGACGCGCGCGACGCCGCGGCGGGGATCGTGCTGGCGCTCGACAGCGACGACGCGGTCGGCGCGGCATTCAACGTCGGGCCGGCGGGCTCTCATGACGAGGCGGACCTGCTCGCCTACCTCGGAGAGCGGCTGGACGTTCCCGTCGTGACGGTGCGCACGCCCCGCGCACGGCCGAGCTGGGTGGTATCGAGCGAGCGGGCCAGGCGTGTATTCGGCTATCGTCCCACCCGGACCGTGTTCGACATGGTGGATGAAGCCCTGGCGGGCGAAGGAGTCTGATCATGAGCACACCGTCGGAGCCCGGGAACTGGTGGATGATCTGACGCATGCCTGGCCGCGCTGGCTCGCGCGCGCGATCTCGAGACCGAGGACGACTCCGAGCGGATGCGGCGGTTCCTCACCGCGCGGCGGCGCGGAACCGACTGGCTGCTCGCACGCATGCGTCCCGACGGCGCGCTCGGGGACCCGGCCGCCGGCTTCGAGTACTACCGGGCGCCCTGGACGTTCGGCCTGGTCGGCGAGGTCGAGGCCGCGCACGCGGTCTGCGGCTTCGTTCGGCGCAACCTGCTCACCGCCGACGGGCGGCTCGACGGCCCCCTGAGGATCGTCCGGACCGACTGGGCGTACCGCGACGCCACCCTCATCCTGGGAGCTCACCAGATCGGCGAGTACGACCTCTCGTACGGTCTCACCGACGAGTTGCTGCGCTGGCAGGACCCGGCCAGCGGGGCATTCGCGAACGACCGCCTGCCCGACGGATCGATGTCCGACGACATGGATGTCCCGTACGCGTGCGGCCCCGGCTTCGCGGCGCTGGCGGTGGGCCGGCTGGACGCGGCACGGAAGGTCGCCGGCTTCCTGCGCACGATCTGGGATGCGCAGACGCTGGATGCCGCGGACGGACTCCCCAGCCGCTTCTACTCCTTCTGGTCGCGCTCGCGCCAGCGGACCATCGTCCCGTCGGACCCCGACTTCAAGGCGGACATGGTCGTCGAGAACGCCGCCGACCGGATGCAGCGCTGGACGGTCGGCGGGATCGGCGCGGGCTTCCTCTGCCGTCTCTACCTGGCCGATCCCGACCCGGCGTACGTCGAGCTGGCCCGGCGGTACCAGGCATTCTCGATGGCCGCAACCGACGCCCAGTTCAAGTACCCCTCGGTCTGCAAGTCGAGCTGGGGCAGCGCGCTGCTGTACCAGGTGACCGGTGAGGAGCGCTACCGGCGCTGGGCCATGCGGATGGGCGACTGGTACGTGGCGACCCAGGAGGAGGACGGGTACTGGCACCCCTGGGTGGAGCGGATCGAACCCGACCGCATCTGGCTCACCCTGGAATACGTCATGCACCTCGACACTCTGATCGGTGCTATCAGTACTCGTAGTGAGCGATTAGCTTGAGCTCTATCGGAGGCGTCTCGACTCGGCGGTCATGCGCAGCGTCGGGGCGATCGTCGCCAAGCGCGACCGTCGCCAGCATTACCCGGGGGGCCGTCACTCGCTCCGGGTCGGCTCGGTCGCTCGGCCCGGCCGGGGTCCGCTGGTCTGGTCTGCAGCAGGCGGGTACAATCGAAAGGCGACACAGGGCCGGACCACTCCGCGCGCCGCCCGATCGCGGTGCGCGGCGCCTTCGCCAAGCTCCGGTACTCGGTCGGTGAGTAGTCCGACTCCCCATACCGGTGCGAAGGTTGACGGATCAAGCCCAACGGGATAACAGTCGCCCGTTCCACAGTGGAGGTAAGATGACAAGCGTTCGGTGGTCCAGACGACCATGACGGAATGGGTGGTGCACGCACTGCTGACAGCCGATAAGGTGATCGAGGAGCGCAATGGAAAGAAAGAGCTGACGGAACAGGAACAATTGGAACTGTTGCATACTTTCATCACCTATCAACAGCAAGGTAATGTTCCCCGGGGCGGCCGGGGGCATTTACACCGCACGAGGAGTTCATGAAGGAACTCTTCGACGATTGATATATCGCATTCTATGGGCTGACCAAGCCAAGAACGATGTCCGGGCAATGCGAGACAAGGACCGACGACTGGTTCGGAACAAGGTAGAAGGCCTGCAGAGTGACGCGCGACCTCGAAGGTGCACCAAGCTCCCCGTAGTGGACAATTTCTACCGTATACGTGCAGGTCGCTGGCGCATCTTCTATTTTGTCCAAGACGCGCAGAGCGAGGTTGTCATCGGAACTCCGTCACGTCGCACGTCCGGCGCCACGACTGCGGCCACCACGACCGCGCTGACGCAAGCCGGTGTTCTGACTGCCAACGGCTGCTACCGGCAACGCTGCACGCGCGGCGGTGCGGTCGCGCATGAGGGGTCGTCCCGGCTACCATGAGGTGATCGTCAACCTGGAGGCAGCATCATGCTCGACCCTTCCGCGTACCAGAACGAGATCTACTCCGTCGCGGCGGCGCCGTGGAGCCATGCGCACCCGCGCAACGACCATCAGCTCATCTTTCCGCTCTCCGGCGGCCGGCTGCTGTTCGTGTGGTGCGCCTACTACGTGCGGCGGCCGAGCGCGATCAACCAGACGGTGTTCGCGGAGGACGCCATCGTGCAGGACGAGGCGCCGTGCCAGATCTCGGCGCGCGTCTCCGCCGACCGGGGGCGCACCTGGAGCGACGTGATGACCCTGCAGGAGAACCATGGGGTGGACAACGTGAAGCATCCCAACCTGGTGCGATTGCCGAGCGGCCGGATCCTGTTCACCTATTCCGAACGCGACCGCGCGGCGGAGCGGCTGCGCGTGTTCCTGCGCGTCTCCGACGACGAGTGCGAGACGTTCGGCCCGCCGCGCGACATCACGACCGGCTCCGGGTGGTACTTCACCAACGCCGACCACATCCTCCGCCACAGCTCGGGACGCATCATCCTGCCGTGCTTCTCCAGCCCGGTATTCGGGCGCGGCGATCACTTCCGGGCGTACTGCATGTACTCGGATGACGAGGGGGAGACGTGGCAGGAGAGCCGCACCAAGCTGGATGCGCCGGCGCGCGGCGCCGAGGAGCCGGCGGTCATCGAGCGGCGCGACGGTTCGCTGCTGGCGATACTGCGGACCACGGTGGGCAAGCTGTACCGCGGCTGGTCGACCGATGCCGGCGAGACATGGAGCGAGACCGAGCCGACCGAGCTCGACTCGCCGGCGGTCGCGACCTGCATGAAGCGCATGCCGGGCGGCGACCTGCTGCTGATCTGGAACGACACGCCGCCGTATGACCTGACCAATCCTCGCAGGGAGTGGGTGCACAAGCCGCGCAATCCGCTGTGCAGCGTGATCTCGAAGGACGACGGGGAGAGCTGGGAGAACCGCCGCACGATCGAGGACCGGCACGGCTATGGCAACGCCTATCCCTCGGTGACGTTCGTGGACGACGAGGCGCTGGTGACCTACTACGCGACCGTGCGGTCGGGACTGGGCACCATGAACGGGGAGGTGCGGCTGAAGATCTATCCGGTCGGCTGGTTCTCCCAGCCGGAGCCTCCGCCGGCGGACGGATCATGGACACCCTGATACGCGTCGACGCCGCGCGCCCGAGCGGCCGGATCCATCCGCACGTCTACGGCGTGATGTTCGAGAACTCGGGGCGGACCATCTACGACGGCCTCTGGGTAGGCGAGGATTCTCCGATTCCCAACTGGCGCGGGTTCCGCAGCGACGTGCTCGCGCGTCTGCGCGAGATCGGGACGACGATCCTGCGCTGGCCGGGCGGTACGCCGAGCGAGACCTATCACTGGCAGGACGGCGTCGGCCCGCCGGCGGCACGGCCCAGCAAGCTGATGGACCAGAACACGTGCTGGAGCGCCCCGCCGGAGACGTATCAGCTCGGCACCGACGAGTACCTGGCGCTGAGCCGGGAGATCGGCTTCGAGCCCTACATCTGCGTGAACATCGGCACCGGCAGCGCCGAGGAGGCGGCCGAGTGGGTCGAGTACTGCAATCACGACGGCGACACGAGGTTCGCGGCCATGCGCGCGGCCAACGGCCATCCGCGGCCGTACGGCGTCACCTACTGGGGCATCGGCAACGAGTCGATGGTGTGGTACGACGCGGCCGAATACGCCGCCGAGCTGAAGCGCTACGTGAAGATCATGCGCGGCGTCGACGCGTCGATCAGGACCATCGGCGTCGGCGACTTCAAGGTCGGCGAGTACAAGCGGCGCTCGCCGCGGCGCGACTGGAACCGCACGGTCCTGGAGCGGTCCGCCCAATACATCGACTACATCTCCCTCCACCCCTACTTCGGGACGTCCACGAGCACCTTCGTCGGCAGAACCGGACGCGCGATCGACACCTACGAGGACTTCGTCGCCTGCCCGCTCCGCATCGAGCAGGAGGTGGTCGAGCTGAAGTGGATGATCCGCGAGCTGACCGGCGAGGACCGGATCAAGATCGCGATCGACGAGTGGCAGGTCCTCCACGAAGAGGCGGTTCCCGAGAACGGCGGCGAGCAGACCTGCACGCTGCAGGACGCGATCTATGCGGCGGGCTTCTTCCACGTGGTGTACCGGAACCACCGGCACGTGACCATGGCCAACCTGTGCAA
Source organism: Spirochaetia bacterium (assembly GCA_964291595.2). Taxonomy (GTDB): domain Bacteria; phylum Spirochaetota; class Spirochaetia; order SZUA-6; family Bin103; genus CATQHW01. The sequence goes on from OZ219914.1 coordinate 2,439,945, forward strand.
CCTGGTGAATCACCTGCCGGCCCTGGTCACCCGCGGCGACCGGCACTACCTGAACCCGATCTACCACGCGTTCTGGCTGTACAGCGTGCACGCCGGCCCCGACGTGCTGCCGGTGACCGTGCGCTGTGACGACTACCGCGCCGCCGGCGTCTACGAGCCCGTGCCGCTGCTGGACTGCGCGGCGACCGCTGCCGAGGACGGAAGCCGGATTGCCGTGTTCGTGATCAATCGCCATCGGCAGCAGGAAATCGCCGCGGACATCGAGATCGCCGGGCGCGCGATAGAACCGGGCGGCCGATTGATCGAGCTGACCGGCGCATCGGAAACGGCCGCCAACGACTTCGACCATCCGGACGAGGTGTGCCCGAGAAGCTCGGCGTTGCGCGACGCCGGGCAGCGCTTTTCCTACCGGTTCCCCCCGCACAGCGTGACGCTGCTGGAGTTGAATCCGAGCCGGTGATCGGCGGCGGCTGTGCTCCCAAGGGTCGGAGGGAGCTGAGACGAACACTCGCCGGGCAAGGAACGGCCCCGCCCGTAAAGGGCGAGGCCGCCGTGGAGAGGAGCCGGCCCGGCGGGCCGGCTCGCCTGCTCCGAGCCCGACTGACTCGATCTAGAGTTGCGCCTCCACTTCCGGGATCGCGGTGTGCGTCGGGAACCCGCCCAGAGCGGCGATCCCCGGGTTCTCGGCCAGGAAGGTGTCCCAGCTTGCCTGACGCTCCGTGACCACCTGCTTCCAGTCGGTCGCCAGGAGCTGCTGCACGAGCTTGTCGTAATTCTCGTCGAACTCCGCTTCGCTGCCGGCGGTGACCAGGCTGGCCCAGTTCTTGGTCCAGATGTCCTCGATCACCGGCGCCAGATCCGACTCGATCGGGCCGGGCGGCAGCTTGTTCAGGGCGCTCACCTTGCCGATCTCGCCGGAGGCGATCAGGTCCTTCTGGGTGCCGTACAGCCAGTCCCACCAGTGCCCGGCGCGCGTGTAATCGGCTCCGGAGGCCAGGAACTCGCGCTGCCAGTTGTAACCGAAGAATCCCTCGTACGGATAGACGAAACCGCCTTCGTACCCGTACTTGGTCCTGCGGTGTTCCAGGTAGTCGGCCGGCCGATTGCGGCGCGGGATGCCGTCCGAGTCGTAGTACCACATGCCGCCTTCCACGGTGTAGGGCTCCGCGCCCTCGGTCCCCATCGGGCCCGAGTAGTAGTTGGTGAACATGCCTTCGTCGGTGTGGTACCAGTCGGCCCAGCGCATGAGCTTGTCGGTGACCGACTGCGACGTCTTGACGTTGATCGCGGAGAGATTCGTCGGGAACGGGTCGACCACCCCGAACGGCGTCGAGTCGTGACCGGCGGCCCTGATCACCGGAATGATGGTGGCCTCGTGCTCGGCGTACCACGCCTCCTTCTCCGCGTCCGTCATGTTGGGGTTGTTCTCCACCGCGGTGATGGAGTACGCGGACGCGCCGCGCCAGCGGCCGAACCAGAACGCCGGCCTGCCGTTGGCGAGCTTTGTGGTGACCACGTCGTTCTTCTGCGTGAACACCTCGGGATCCAGCAGCCCTTCGCGCCACAGGAGGTTCACCAGCCGCATGCCCTCGCGGCGTTCGGTCGAGCCCCATGACGGCACCACCCGTCCGGCGTCGTCCAGGTGCAGGGCCATGGCCTGCAGGTTGCCGACGTTGCGGGTGCCGGCGCCCGGCGCTCCGTAGATGCGGTCGCCGAACGTGATCAGAAAACGCGGCTCGGCTTCGCCCATCCCCATCGGTATCATCGGCTGCCCGGTCCAGCTCTCCAGGGTGCCGTCCCTGACCGCCCGCATGGCGGACAGCAGGTCGTCCAGCGTCTCCGGCGTATCGATCCCCAGGCGCCCGGGGAGGCTCCTGGGCATCAGCAGCCACGGCACCACCTCACGGCTGGGATTGTCCAGGTCGCGGTCGTAGCGGATGGGGATGCCGTACTGGTGGCCCTCCAGCGTCACGAACGCGAGCTGCACCCGCGGGATCTGCTGCAGGTGCGGGTAGTCCGGGTCGTCGTAGTAGTCCTCCAGGGCCTTGAGCACGCCCTGACGCGCGGTCTCGCTGAAGACCTGCACGTTCGGGACGGTGAACATGTCCGGCAGCCTGCGGGTCGTGCGCATCAGGGTGAACTCGGTCAGCGCATTCTCGCGCGCGAAGCGCACGGTCACCGCCAGCCCGAACTTCCTGGCGATGAACTGGTTCACGAACGCGTCCGGCCCGTAGGTGTTGTTGGGGACACCGCCCGACGGGCCGCGCCAGAACTCCACCGGCTCGATGTCCTGGGCGCCGGCCGTCAGCGGGACGAGCAGCGCAGCCGCCGCCATGAGCGCTGCGCCGGCAAGGAAACTGAGTCTCGTTTTCATGTCTCGATACTCCTCTTCGAACGATCTGTTTCGACTCGGCACGAGATTTCATCCGGGCTTCATGCAGGCAGTGGCATCACCTCCCTCAACCCTTGATCGAACCAAGGCGGATCCCTTTCATGAAGTATTTCTGGATCCACGGATAGACCAGGATGATCGGCCCGGTGGCGACGATCACGGCCGCCATCGTCAGCGACTTCGGGGTGATGATCAGGTCGATCTCCGTGGCGTTTTCGGCCATGTACGCAAGCTCCTGTTCCGTCATGTAGGCTTGGCGGATCAGCCGCTGCAGATAGGTCTGCAGCGGAATCAGGTGGTCGTCGAACACGTAGTAGGCGCCCCAGAACCAGTCGTTCCAGTGGTTGACCGCCTGGAACAGGCCGATGGTCGCCAGCACGGCCGTGGACAGCGGTACGACGATCTTCGTGAAGATGAAGAAGTGATTGGCGCCGTCGATCAGGGCGGCCTCGATCAGGCTCTCGGGAATCGAGGTCTGCATGACGGTCTTGATGATCACGAAGTTCCAGGCCAGGAACAGGTGCGGCAGCACGTACACCCAGAAGGTGTTGAGCAGGCGCAGGTCGTTGATCAGCAGGTAGGTCGGGATCAGGCCGCCGTTGAACAGGAGCGTGATGAAGAACATCGTGATGAACGGCTTGCGGATGCGGAACTCCTTGCGCGACAGCGCGTACGCCGCCATGCCGGTGACCAGCAGGTGGGACGGCACGTGCGCGGCGATGCGCGCCACGCTCAGCAGGAAGGTGCGCAGCACGGCGCTGTCCTGCAGGATCAGGAAGTAGTTGACCAGGGTGAAGCGGCGCGGCCAGAAGTACACGCCGCCGAATGCGGTATCGCTCGGGTTGTTGATCGACAGGATCAGGACGTACCAGAACGGGTAGAGGGTGACGCCGATCAGCAGCACCATCAGGCCGTTGTTGAGCACCTGGAACGCCTTTTCCGGACGGGAGAGGATCTCGGCCACGGCTGCCCTACCAGATCCCCGAGCCGCCGAACCGCTTCGACAACGCGTTGGCGGTCAGGACCAGGACCACCGAGATCACCGAGTCGAAGAGGCCCACCGCGGTGGTCAGGCTGTACTTGGCCTGCTCCAGGCCGAGCCGCACCACGTAGGTCTGCACGACGTCGCCGGTCTCGATCACGATCGGGTTGAGAAAGTTGTAGATCTGGTCGAAGCCGGCGTTGGTGATGTTCGGGATCGCCAGCACCAGCAGAATGGTGATGGTCGGCACCAGGCCGGGCAGGGTGATGTGGCGTACCTGCCGGAAGCGGCCGGCGCCGTCGACGATGGCCGCCTCGTAGAGCTCCGTGTCGATGGTCGAGAGGGCGGCCAGGTAGATGATCGTTCCCCAGCCGACGCCCTGCCAGATCGCGGTCAGGACGATCATGGGCGCGAACAGGCCGGGCGTCCCCAGGAACGCGATGGGCTCGCCGAGCGTCGCTTTCAGGACCTGGTTGACCGGCCCCGTGTCGATCGACAGGAGCTGGTCGAACAGCCCGGCGATGATGACCCACGACACGAAGTGGGGCAGGTAGCTGATGGTCTGCGTGGTCCGTTTGAACCACTTGATGCGCATCTCGTTGATGAGCAGCGCCAGGATGATCGGCGCCGGGAAGCCGAAGATGAGCTTGGCGGTGGCGATGACGACCGTGTTGCGCATCACCTGCCAGAACGACGGATCGCCGAGGAAGCGGAAGTAGCGGTGCCAGGGGTCGGCGAGCGGGCTGAACCAGATTCCCCTGCCGAAGTCCAGCTCGCGGATCGAGAAGGTGACCCCGTAGATGGGGATGTAGTCGAACACGATGACGGCGACCGTGGCGGGGAGCACCATCACCAGCAGGCGCCAGTCGGACACGTACCGCTGCCACCACGTCTTGCGAACCGTCGCCGGCGAGGCGACCTGCTGGCTGGTTGCCGCGTCGCCGGCGGTGCTCACGGCCGCTGACCGGTCAGGCGGCGCTTGCGTCGATTGCCCTGGGGCTCGGGTGGGCGGTGAAGGGCAGGGTGGGTGAGCATGGCCCCAGACGCGATGGTGTCATCGCCGCCGCTCCGGCGCAAGCCGCGGACTCGACGCAGCGCGGGACTCAGAGGTCCGCGTACGAGTCGTCCTCGGCCAGGCGGTGCATGGGCCGGTCCAACGGCTCCGGATCGACGGTGCGCGCGGCCACGGCGTCGGGGTCGATCTCGAAGCCGAGCCCCGGGCCGGTGGGCAGCTCCAGGAAGCCGTCGACCAGGCGGAGCGGCTCGCGGAACAGCCCTTCGCCGCGCTGCAGGCCGCCCTCCATGACCAGGAAGTTCGGGATCGCGGCGCACACGTGCAGCGACGCGGCGATCCCGACCGGGCCGCCGTTGGCGCCCGAGTGCGGGGCCAGCGCCAGGTAGTGGCTCTCGGCCAGGGCGGCGATCTTGCGCATCTCCAGGATGCCGCCGCAGGCGCGGATATCGGGTTGCAGCACGGCGGCCGCCTCGCGCTCGACCACCTCGCGGAAGCCCCAGCGGGTGATCTGCCGTTCGCCCACCGCGATCGGCACCGGCGACGAGCGCGCCACGCCCATGAGCGCCTCCACGTTCTCCCAGTGGCAGGGCTCCTCCGCGAACAGCAGCCGGTACGGCTCGAGCTCGCGCAGCAGCACCCGCGACATCGCCGGACTCAGCCGGCGGTGCAGGTCGATGGCGATGTCCACGCCGTCGCCGACCTCCTGCCGCACGGCGGCGACCGCCCGCACGGTGGGCTCCATGCCGGCCGGCGGCTCCAGGAACCGCCACGGCTTGCGCTCGGAGACCATCTTCAGCGCCGTGAAGCCCTGATCGACCAGCTCGCGCGCCCGTCCCGGTTCGCGGCAACCGGCATAGACGCGCACGCGATCGCGGACGGGGCCGCCGAGCAGCCGCCACACCGGCTCGCCGAGCGCCTTGCCGGCGATGTCCCACATCGCCATCTCCAGGCCGCTCAGCGCGCCGACCAGGATCGGCATCGCCCGCGCGTAGCTGGAGCGGTACAGCACCTGCCAGTGGTCCTCGATCCGGAACGGGTCACGCCCGACGAGGTAGCCCGTGAGCTCCTCCACCGCGGCCATCACCAGCCGCCGGTGGCCGTAGCTCAGCGGCTGTCCGTAGCCGGTGATGCCGGCGTCCGTGGTCATCTCCAGCAGCAGCGACCCGTCGTCGAGCGGGAAGGTGCGCGTGCCGGTGATCTTCAGCGTTCGCATAATTCGCCCCCAGGCCGGCTATACTACCCGGCCGGATGGAGTACCGGCGGCTGGGCCGTACCGACTTGAGGGTGTCGGCGATCGCGCTGGGCTCGGGCGGGCCGAACCGCTTCGGCCAGCGCACCGGGGTTCCGGAAGCGGACATCCACCGCCTGGTGCGGCACGCGCTCGACCTCGGCATCAACCTGTTCGACACCTCGCCGGGTTACAGCGACAGCGAGCTGATCCTGGGCAGGGCGCTCGCGGGCGTCCCGCGCGACCGCTACCACCTCAGCACCAAGGTCGTGATCGACGACGCCGTCTCCGGTGAGCATCCGGCTCCGGTCGAGCAGGTGGTCGCCAGCGTGGAGGCGAGCCTTCGCCGCCTCGGGGTCGATCACGTGGACGTGCTGCTGCTGGCCGGCTGGCCGCAGCCGGGCGCCTATCGGCGGATCGTCGACGAGACCATTCCCGCGCTCAGGCGGTTGCAGGAGCAGGGCAAGTTCCGCTTCCTGTCGTCGAGCGAGGTGTCCGCCTACGACGGCGCGCACGCCTACCTCACGCATGGCCTCCGGGACGACCTGTTCGACTCGGTGATGGTGGCCTACAACATGATCAACCAGTCCGCCGAGCGCGAGGTGTTCCCGCTCTGCCGGGAGCGCGACGTGGGCACGCAGGTGATGTTCGCCGTGCGCCGCCTGTTCCCGGATCCGGCGCGCGTGGGCGAGACGCTGGCGGAGCTCGAGCGCAAGCGGATCGTCGCCGCCGGCGCGCTGCCGGCCGGCGACCCGCTCGGCTGGCTGCTCGACGGCGACACCCGGACCTGATCAGCGCCGCCTACAAGTTCTGCGCCGCCCATCCGGCGGTGAGCACGGTGATGACCGGGACCAACGACATCCGTCACCTGGAGCGCAACGTGGCCGCCGTCACCGGTCCCGCGCTCCCGGACGAGGTCATGCAGAGGCTGCGCGCCACCTTCTTCGGCGTGACCGAGGTGATCGGCAATTGAGCTCCGCATCCCGGCCCAACGTGCTGCTCATCACCACCGACCAGCAGGCCGCGCTGGCCGTCGGCGCCGCCGGCAACCCGGACCTGTCCACGCCCGCCATGGACGCGCTCGGCGAACGCGGCGTGCGCTTCGAGCGCGCCTACTGCACGTTCCCGCTGTGCACGCCGTCGCGGGCCAGCCTGTATACCGGGCGCATGCCGCACGAGGTCGGCGCCGACTACAACAAGAAGCCGATCGCCCCGGTGTTCCGCTCGGGGGAGCTGGGCAACCTGATGGCGGCCGCCGGCTACGACTGCGCCTACGGCGGCAAGTGGCACGTGCCGGAGATCGAGATCGGCGAGGGGCACGGCTTCCGCACGATCTGCGGGTTCGACGACTGGGCGCTGGCCGACCGCTGCATCGACTTCCTGCGTGCGCCGCGCAGCGCTCCGTTCTTCCTGGTCGCCTCGTTCGACAACCCGCATAACATCTGCGAGCACTCGCGCCGGCAGCGGCTGCCGTGGGGGCCGGTGCCGCAGGTGCCGGTCAGCGAGTGCCCGAACCTGCCGGCCAATTTCGAGGTGCCGGCCTACGAGCCGTCCCTGATCAAGCAGGAGCGCGCTCTGAAGCCGGCCTCGGAGCTCACCGAGGACGAGTGGAGGATCTACCGGCACACCTACTACCGCCTGGTCGAGAAGGTCGACACCGACGTGGCGCGCATCATGGCCGCGCTCGAGGATGCGGGACACGGCAAGGACACGCTGGTGATCTTCACCAGCGACCACGGCGACGGCATGGGCGCCCATCGCTGGAACCAGAAGTGGGTGCTCTACGACGAGTCGACGCGCATACCGCTCATCGTCAGGCCGCCGGCCGGCTGCCCGGCGCGCGTGGACGACGAGCACCTCGTCTCGAACGGGCTCGACCTGCTGCCGACGATCTGCGACTACGCGGGCGTGCAGCCGCCTGCCGACCTGCGCGGCCGGTCGCTGCGGCCGCTGATCGACGGCGGGGCGGGTGCCGGCGAGGCGGGGTGGCGCGATCACGTGGTCGCGGAGACCTGCTTCGGTCCGGACGCCGGAGCCGCGCAGCAGGCGCGGATGGTCCGCACGGCGCGCTACAAGTACTGCCTGTACGGCAGCGGCAGGAACCGCGAGCAACTCTTCGACCTGGAGCGGGATCCGGGCGAGATGGTCAACCTGGCCGTGGAAGCGCGCCACGCCGGCGAGCTCGGCCGCCACCGCGCGCTGCTCAAGGCGTGGATCGAGGAAACCGGCGACCGCGCCTGCATGACCGGCCCGCACCAGGGGTACCAGGCGCTGGTTCCCGGCTACGAGAACGAGCCCCCGGTCAGGTAGTCGCCGGCTGAGCTCGGAAAGGACGTTGGTGTCGAGCAGGATCACAGATCGATCGGTCGCTGCTTCTGGTCGTGCTCCCGGATATACGGCTCGATATCCTCGCCCGGCTCGACCACCGCCATCAGATTGTATGGAAACGGGGGAGTGGACTCGATCGGTTCATGTGCTGCCTGGTCGAGGATCGATCGGGCGAGCGCTTCGAGGCTGCAGCCGCTTCGCTCTGCGCGTTTGCGGAGCCGCTCCTTTGACTCCTCCGATAGCCGGCGAATGGTGATGCTTGCCATGGAACCTCCTGCGTTCGGATGGATGATTGCATGCAGTCACCAGGTCTGCGCCGAAGCAATCACCTGGCGAACGTGGTCAGCGCCCCCGTCTGTATGATCCATGGATGGACTCGAATCCGGAAGGTCGTGCGGAGTGACCGGCGACCATGACCCGCTCGCCGGGGTGCGCGAGGGCTACGATCGGTGGTCGGCGGTCTACGACCACGATGCCAACCCGCTGCAAGCCCTGGAGGAGCCACGCGTCCGCGAAGCGCTCGGCGACCCGAGGGGGCGGGACGTGCTGGACCTGGGATGCGGAACCGGCCGGCACACCGCGTGGCTCGTCGAGGCGGGCGCCCGGACCACGGCGGTCGACTTCTCGGCGGGGATGCTGGAGCAGGCCCGGGCGAGGGTCGCCACCGGCGACGTCCGCTTCGTCACCCACGACCTGCACGAGCCGCTGCCGTTCGGGGACACGTCGTTCGATGCGGTGGTGAGCGGACTCGTCCTCGAGCACCTCCGGGATCTCCACGCATTCTTCGCCGAGGCCCATCGGGTCCTGCGCCCGGCCGGCCGCGCCGTCGTCTCCGCGATGCACCCGGCGATGTTCCTGCGCGGGAGCCAGGCACGCTTTACCGATCCCGTCTCCGGGGAGGTGGTCATCGGGAACGGCAGCCACGCGACGGAACATGCCGGGCAGCCTTCCCCATCGGATCGGAGAGATCGTCATGGCGGCAGTCGGCGCGGGATTCACCCTGTGCGGTGTGGGGGAGTACGCCCCGGATGCCGACTTCGCCGGGCGCTACCCGCGCGCCGAACGCTACGTGGGCTGGCCAATGCTGGTGGTGCTCAACCTGCGGACGGGCCGCGATCAGGATCCCTGAGACGGTAATCGGGAGAGGCAGGCCGCGCTCAGTGGCCCTTGCGGGCCTGCTCGGCCTCCGCCGCTTCGCGGCGCGCCAGGATGCGCAGGAGCTGCAGGGTGGTCCGGGCGTCTTCGAGGGCCCCGGGGGTGTCCGGCGCGGCGATGGCCTCACGCGTGCGCGCGGCGGTCAACTCGATCCACTCGGCGCCCTGGCCGGAGGTGGTCTCCGTGTAGCGCCGCATCAGGCAGCCCCAGTCGGGGGCCGGGAGCTTCTTCATCCCATGGCGTTCGGCGGTCTGAGCCAGCATGCGCATGTGGCGAGCGGCGCTGTAGCCCACCACCAGTGTCGCCGCAGCCAGCAGTTCCACCAGCTCGCCATGCACGGCCGGCCATGGGCGCGCCGGCCGCCGGTTCGCGGCACCGGCGGCCGGCAGGCTCGATGCGTCGAGCCGCACGACACCGGTCGTATCGAGTACCGCGGTCTCCACGACCTCCTCGCGCACCCCGGTCCCCGCGGTGACGGTACCGACGATCAACACGTCGCGCCGGTCGAGCAGCTCGGAGAGATCGCCCAGATCGACCAGGCGGTCCGCTCGGGCACGTTGCGGGACCTCCCGCGGGCCCGGCTTCGCGTCGATGCCGTGCTCCCGGAGTGCCGACCGCCGCCCGAGCCGCCAGCCGACCGCTCCGGCTCCATAGAACGCCACCGCCAGCACCATGGCGACGACCACCCAGACACCCGCACTCATGGTCGTCCCGACCTCAGGCGGCGAGCCCGGCCAGCAGCGCCTTGATGTAGCCGATCGAGTAGGCGAGCGCCTGGTGGGCTGTGCCGCCGTCGCCTTCGATCGGCTGCAGGTGGTCGGGGTTCAGGCAGCCGTCGAATCCCACCCGCGCGAGCTCGCGCACGATCCGGGCCATGTTCATGTCGCCGTCGTCGAGCAGCACCTCCTCGAACCCGCCGGCCGTCGCCAGATTGCCCCGGACATTGCGCAGGTGCAGGGTGAAGATCCGCCCCTTGCGGCCGAACAGGTTGATCTCGTCCATCACCAGCGGCGGACCGCCCGCCTCGGCACGGGTGCCGCAGCAGTACAGGTAGCCCACGTTCGGACTCGGGAACGTGTCGATCACGCGGTGGAAGCCCAGGGTGCCGAGCGGCGTGTCGGGCAGCGGCGTGTCCGAGGGGTGGATGGCCAGGCGGATGCCGTACTCGTCGGCGATCGGCACCAGCTTCTCGTAGACCGCGCAGAAGCGGCCCCACCATGCCTCCAGTCTCTCGTGCGTGGCCGGATCGGGGTCGCCCGGCCCCAGGTCGCGGCTCTCGCCGCGCGACCGGTAGCCGCCGCGGTGCACGGACTCGTACTTCAGCAGCCGGTGGTTGAACGTGTCGCCGGCGAAGCGCTGGCGGGCGATCGGGACGCCGGCGTCGGCGAACACGCGCAGCGCCCGGCAGGTGTTCTCCAACTCTCGATCGGCGCCGTCGCGGCCCAGCATGAACTCGTCGGTGATGTCCGGCAGGGTCACGCGGTTGAAGCTCAGGCCGTACGGCCGCAGCTTGCGCACCAGCGCGGTGAGCGCGTCCGCGTCCGGATAGCCCTGCTCCTCCACGCCGGGAAAGAAGGCCCCGCGGCCCATGTCGATCGCTTCCGCACCGAGCTGCGTCACCGTACGGAGATACCCGTCGGAAAGGTCGTTGCCCCAGACCGCCACCCGCATCATGGGGCTATCGTACGGCGGGAGACGTGCCGTGGGATACCCTGAAACGGTCCGATGCCACGCTACTGCTGTCCCGCCGGATTCCTGTTTCCGAACCTGCCTCTGGAGCAGCGGCTGGAGGCGGTCGCTGCGGCCGGCATTGGCGGCGTCGAGCTGTGGGCGAGGGCGGACCGGTACCGCGACCTGGATGTCACTTCGGTCAGTGCCGGGCACGTGGAACGCCTGTGCCGGGACCGCGGGCTGTCGGTCGTATCGCTCGGGGCGCATCCGCCGACCGACACGGCTCACGTCCGGTCGGTGGTGGCCCTGGCCGCCGAGTTGGGTGCGGGGACCGTGGTCATCGGCTGCAAGGGCGGAAGCGTCGAGGAGGCACTGTGCGAGTTGCGTCCAGCGTTCGCGCAAGCGGCCGGTGCCGGCGTGCGCATCGCCGTGCACAACCACGTGAACGGGCTGATCCGCGACGCGGACGACATGGCGCGGCTCTGCGCAACGGTCGACCCGCGAGCCGGCGGACTCGCGTTCGCGCCCACGCACGCGGCGATGACGGGGCAGGATCCGCTGGACCTGATCGACCGATTCGGAGACCGCATGCTGCAGCTCTGGCTGTGGGATCTGTGGCCGGGAGCAGGCGAGGCTCCGAGTTGGCTGGCCGAGGTGTACGGCCACGGCCGGGAGCAGTTTCCGGGCAACGGGACCCTGCCGTTCCGGCGTTATCTGACGGCGCCGGGCGGTCGGGAACCGGGTCCGCTGCTCAACTTCATGCCGCACGGCGTACAGGAGTGGCCCGCCGAACGCACGGTACGGGCGCTGCGCGACAGCCTTCGATGGCTGACTTCATCGTAGTCGAGCCCATCGCATCTTTATGCATGATGATCGATGCGCCAGGATGCAGGCAATGCGGAGAGCGGTGGAGATGGCAGGCAAGATGGCTGACCGCACGCTTCCACGGCTTCTCCTGGGAGTGCTGCTCGCCTCCATCCTGGGCGGGGTTGCCGGCGCTCAGGATGCGCCGACGGCGGACGACCTGCTTGCCTCCGTCGCACGGGGCGACGCCGACGCCCAGTGGCAGCTTGGCGATGCCTATCACCACGGCCGGGGCGTGACGCAGGACGATGCCGAAGCGCTCCGGCTGTACCGGGCCGCGGCCGGGCAGGGCAGCTCCGCGGGCCAGTGGCGGCTCGGCAACGCGTACTTCTACGGCTGGGGCGTGGCCCGGGACTACGCGGAAGCGGCGCGCTGGTACCGTGCGGCGGCCGAGCAGGGGAACGCCGAAGGCCAATGGCGCCTCGGCAACGCATACTCTTTCGGACTCGGGGTGACGCGTGACCGCACGGAGGCGGCACGGTGGCTGCGCGCGTCTGCCGAACAGGGTTCGCCGGAAGGGCAGTGGCGGCTCGGCAACGCCTACTTGCTGGGCCGGGGAGTCGCTCAGGACGCCGCCGAAGCGGTGCGTTGGTACCGGGCGGCGGCGGAGCAGGGGAACGCGGAGAGCCAGTGGCGGCTCGGCACCGCGTACTACTTCGGCACGGGGGTACCTCAGGACTACGCGGAGGCGGTGCGGTGGCTCCGCGCGTCTGCCGAGCAGTCCAGCGCCGAGGGTCAGTGGCGCCTTGGCAACGCCTACTATTTCGGCAGAGGAGTGGAGCAGGACCGCGTGGAGGCGGCGCGGTGGTATCGGGCCGCGGCAGAGCAGGGGAGCGCGGAAGGGCAGTGGCGACTGGGGAGCGCATACTACTTCGGCGCCGGAGTTGCGCAGGACTACGCCGCCGCCGCGCGTTGGTATCGGGCGGCGGCGGAGCAGGGCAACGCGGAGAGTCAGTGGCGGCTGGGCACGTTGTACTTCACGGGCCGGGGCGTACCGCTGGATTACGTGGCCGCGTATGCATGGCTCAACCTGGCGGCTGCACAGGGCCACGAGCACGGAGCCGCGGACCGCGACGGACTGGCCGAGTCGATGACCTCCGAGCAGGTCGCGGAGGCGCAGCGCATGGCGCGGGAACTGTGGGGCAGAATCGCGGGAGACGCACCGGCGGCTCCGTGACCGTGTGCGGTACGATTCGGGGATGAGGACGCGATGGCGGTAAGTCTCTGTTATCCGGCCGGCCGGCCGGCGTCGACCGGAGCGGGTCGGCGCGGCGTGGTCGGCCGGGCCGCCGAAGACCTGGGGTTGGGCTCCCTGCGCACCCGGTTCGAGTTGCCGTCGGAGTTCCTGTACGAGCTCGGCACCGACCCGAAGACCATCCGCTATCGGCAGGAGGTGCTGGCCGACGCGGTCGCCTCCGACGATCTGCGCAAGCTCTTCGCGCAGCTCCAGCCGATGCTGCACGAGCTGGCCTACTTCACGAAGACCCGCACGGAGCAGAGCTCGCCGCTGCAGCAGGCGGTGTGGCGGCTGGGCGAGCTGGAGACCTACGTGGCGTGCCTGACGGCGCTGGGCGAGGCGGCGGCGTTGCCGGGCGTGCGCTCCGCGGGCATGCGGGCGCTGGCCGAGTTCGTTCGCGAACGGCAGCAGGACGAGGTGTACCGGCGCCTGGAGGCCGAGCTGCCGGCGCTGCGCGGCGGCCTCAAGCGGCGCGCCAGCATCACGATCGGCATCAACCTGGACTCGCAGCTGCGGCCGTCGGAGGCGACGCTGCTGCGCGTCCACGACCGCAAGTTCGAGGACACGCCGCTGCTCACGCGCCTGTTCGGCGTCTCCAACCCGTTCCGCCCGCTGACCAAGGTGCACCGCACGTCGGCGATGGCTCCGCTGCTCGGCGAGCTGGACCGGGTCATCGGGGCGGTGGCGCGTCCGCTGGCCAAGGCGCTGGGGCAGTTCGTGCAGCTCCAGGTGCGGGACGTGCTGCCGCTGGAGCAGGAGATCCGCTTCTACCTGGGCGGCGCGCGGCTGGTGCTGGCGCTGCAGGAGCGCGGCATGCCGACCTGCATGCCGGAGCTGGCGCCGGCCGGCGAGCGGCGGTCGCGGGCGCGCGAGCTGTACGACGTCTCCCTGGCGCTGAACGGCGCTCAGGACGAGCCGGCCCGCACCGTCGTGCGCAACGACCTGGACGCGGACGAGCGGGGGCGCATCGCCATCCTGACCGGGCCGAACCAGGGAGGGAAGACCACCTTCGTGCGCGCGGTGGGCGTGATGCACGTGCTGGCGCAGGCCGGACTGCACGTGGCCGCACGGGAGGCGGTGATCAGCCCGGCCGACCGGGTGATCACCCATTTCCCCGCGGAAGAGGGCAACGGCATCGAGGGAGGCAGGCTGGCGGAGGAGGCGCGGCGCCTGGGCGCGATCTTCGGCGACGCCTCCGAGCAGAGCATCGTGCTGTGCAACGAGTCGCTGTCCAGCACCAGCCCGAGCGAGAGCCTGTACCTGGCCGAGGACGTGGTGCGCGCGCTGCGGCTGCTGGGCGCGCGGGCGATCTTCGCCACGCACCTGCACGAGCTGGGCGAGCGGCTGGAGCGGATCAACGCGGAGGTGGACGGCGGCAGCCTGGTGGTGAGCCTGGTCGCCGGCATCGCCGCGGACGGTGACGGCGCCGGCGGCGCGCAGGGGCGGATGCGCCGTACCTACCGCATCGCTCCCGGACCGCCGGTCGGATCGAGCTACGCGCGCGACATCGCCGACCGCTACGAGATCAGCTTCGAGCGGCTGCGGCCGAAGATACTGGCTCGCCGCGGTGAGCCGGCGGAGGCTCCTCCGGGAGACAACGGGCGATGAGCCGTTGGGTGCCGGCGTCGTAGAGGTTGCCTGAGCGCACCCGCACGGCGAGCCGCTGCCCCGGCCGCGGGGGTTGCGGGCCGTCGTAGCGGGCAACCAGCTCCTGCCAGCCATCGCCCAGGCGCAGGTGCAGCACGCTGGCCGCTCCTTCCGGCTGAGCCGCGGTCACCTCGACCTGCAGCGCGCCCGCGGCATCGGGAGTCGACGGGTCCAGCACCGCGACGTTCTCCGCGCGGATGTCCATCACCACCCGCTGGCCGGGGAACAGCGACCCGTCGGGCGAGAAAGGGACCGCCTGGGAGGTGCTGCCCTCGGGTTGCAGGGCCAGAGTGCCGCCAGCCGCGGAGACGATCTCGCCGCGCAGCAGCGCGCCGCCATGCGCGCCGAACAGCGCGGCCACCGGCACGGTCGCGGGCGTCCGGTAGAGCTCCGCGGGCCGGCCCACCTGGTGGATCTCGCCGGCGAACATCGCGGCCACGCGGTCGCCGAGCGCCATCGCCTCCGCCACGTCGTGGGTGACGTAGAGGGTGGTGGCGCCGATGCGGCGGTGGAGCTGCTTGAGCTCGGTGCGGAGCTGGACGCGCAGCTTGGGGTCGACGTTGGACAGCGGCTCGTCGAGCAGCAACACCTGCGGCTGCTTGACCAGCGCGCGGGCGATGGCAACGCGCTGCTGCTGGCCGCCCGACAGCTCCTTGGGGTAGCGCTCCTCCAGGCCGATCAGCTCCACCACGTCCAGCGCCTGCCGGACCGCCTTGCCGATCCGGCCCCGGCCGACGCGCCGGATGTGCAACGGAAACGAGATGTTCTGCGTCACGGTCATGTGCGGATAGAGCGCATACGACTGGAACACCATGCCCACGCGCCGCTTGGCCGGCGCCACGTCGATCTGCCGCGGCTCGCTGAACACCGGTTCGCCGCCGATCAGGATCTCGCCCAGCACCGGCTGCTCCAGCCCGGCGATGGCGCGCAGCATGCTCGTCTTGCCGCAGCCGGAGGCGCCCACGACGACCAGGAACTCGCCTTCCTCCACGTGGAGGGTCACGCCATGGGTGGCGATGACGTCGCCGTACTGGACGGTGACGTGGTGCACGGTGATGTCGGCCACGAGCCGGGATGGTATCACCTCGGAGCGCTGCCGCCGACCGGCGGAAATGTGCGACGCTGTCGCGGCGGCCACACCCGCACCGGAGGACCCCTGCCCATGTTGATCGTCGACTCGCACCTGGACATCGCGCACAACGCGCTCGACTGGAACCGCGACCTGACGCAGAGCATCACGGCGATCCGCGAGGCGGAAGCCGGCATGGGCCAAAAGGGCCGGGGAGCCGGGGTGGTCTGCTTCGAGGAGCTGCGCCGCGGCGGGATGGGGCTGGTCTTCGTCACCGTGCACTGCCGGCTGGCCTCGCTGGGCAGGCGGTTCGCGGGAGTTCGCACGCAGGACATCGCCTATGCCAGGGCGATGGGCGAGCTGGCCTACTACCGCCTGATGGAGGCGCGCGGCTTCCTGCGGCAGGTCCGCGACCGGGCGGGACTCGATGCCCACCTGGCGGAGTGGGAGCGGGACCCGCAGCGGACGCCGATCGGCTTCGTGCTGACCATGGAGGGGGCGGACCCGATCGTCGGTCCGGAGCAGGTCGGCGAGTGGTGGGACCACGGGCTGCGCGTCGTCAGCCTCGTCCACTACGGGGTCAGCTCCTACTCTCACGGGACTCAGGCGCCCGGCGGCCTGACCGAGCGGGGCGGGCCGATGCTGGACGCGCTGGAGCGCGCGGGCATCCTGCTCGACGTGAGCCACCTGGCCGAGCAGGCGTTCCGGGAAGCGCTGGACCGCTTCGGCGGGCAGGTCTTGGCGACCCACAACTGCTGCCGGGCGCTGTGCGACCACGACCGGCAGCTTGACGACGATCAGATCCGGGCGCTGGCCGCGCGCGGCGGGGTGATCGGCACCGCGTTCGACGACTGGATGCTGTCGCCGCTCTGGGACCGGGACTCGATGGACAACACCGGCATCACGCTGGCCACGGTGGCCGACCATATCGACCACATCTGCCAGCTCACCGGCAGCAGCGAGCATGCCGCGATCGGCACGGACCTTGACGGCGGCTACGGAAGGGAGCAATCTCCCGCCGACCTGTACACCATCGCCGACGTGCGCACGGTGGCGGGAATCCTCAGGGAGCGCGGCTACGGCGACGCGGATGTCGCGAACGTCATGCACGGCAACTGGGTGCGTTTGCTGCGCTCCTCCTGGAGTCAAGGTACCGCATGAATCTCGTCGACACCGGTTTCGTTCTGATCTGCTCGACCCTCGTGTTCCTGATGACACCGGGTCTGGCCTTCTTCTACGGCGGGCTGGTCGGCCGCCACAACACCCTGACGATCATGGCCCAGAACCTGATCTCGCTCGGCGTCGTTACGGTCGTCTGGATCGTGCTGGGGTTCTCCCTGGCGTTCGGCGACAGCATCGGCGGCATCTTCGGGGACCTCAGGTACGGGCTGTTCAAGATCGATGTGAACGACGTGTTCCCCGGCACGACGATCCCGACCTGGACGTTCTTCCTGTTCCAGATGATGTTCGCCGTGATCACGCCGGCGCTCATCACCGGCGCCTTCGTCGACCGCTTCCGGTTCTCCAGCTACCTGATCTTCATCGCGGTCTGGAGCATCGTGGTCTACTCGGTGCTGGCCCACTCCGTGTGGGGCGGCGGGCTGCTGGCCAAGCTGGGTGCGATCGACTTCGCCGGCGGCACGGTCGTGCACATCTCGGCGGGGATGGCAGCGCTCGCCACCATCTCCGTGCTGGGCAAGCGGCACACGCGGACCGCGCCGCACGACGTGCGCTTCGTCGCCCTGGGCGCGGCGCTGCTGTGGTTCGGCTGGTTCGGCTTCAACGGCGGCAGCGCGCTGTCACCCAACGAGATCGCCTCGATCGCCTTCATCAACACCGACATCTCGGCGTCGACGGCGATGGTGGTGTGGATGCTCATGTCGTGGCTGCACAAGGGCAAGCCCAGCATCATCGGCGCGCTCACCGGCGCGATCGCCGGGCTTGATCGCGATCACGCCCGCGGCCGGCTACGTGTCGCCGGGGTCGGCGGCGATCATCGGCGTGCTGGCCGGCGCGGTCTGCTACGGCGCCGTCCTGTTCAAGGAGCGCATGGACTGGGACGACGCCCTCGACGTGTGGGCCGTGCACGGAGTCGGCGGCGTGCTGGGATCGATCCTGACCGGCGTTTTCGCCTCGCCGAAGACCGGGGCGCCACCCGGGTTGATCTTCGGCGAGACGGGACTGTTCTTCGCCAATCTTGGCGCCACCGCGATCAGCATGGTCTACGCGTTCGCGATGACCTGGATCGTCCTGAAGGTGATCGGCTGGATCAAGCGGCTCAAGCCGGAGACCGACGAGCTGGAGGCCGGTCTGGACCTGACCTTCCACGGGGAGCGCGCCCTGGACCACGACTGAGCCAGGCGCGCGGTTGACGGACCGCGCGCGGCGGAGCACGGTCGGCCGACAGGAGGCACCATCATGTCAGAGAACGTAACTCATGCCGGCAAGGCAATTCAGGGCTTGGCCGGAGTACTGACGGCCCTGTCGGTGCTCGCCACGGTGGTCTTCACACTGCTTGGCATCTTCGGCGTGGTCGACATGAAGGCAGTGCGGACCGAGGGAGTCGCGCTGGCGTACGTGGTCGGGGTGGGGACGTTCGCGCTGAGTCCTTTGGTTGCGGTCGGCGTCGTCGCTGTCGGTATGGGCAGCGCCATCGGCATCATCGCCATCGGTGCCGGGTCGGCCCGCGGCATCGTTGCGATCAGCGGAGACGATGCGGGCGGCATCATTGCCGTCAGCGCCGGCGGGCGGGCGTCCGGCCTCCTCATCGGCATCGGCGACGAAGCCAAGGGGCTCATCGCGATCGCCTACTCGGGCAGAACGGCCGGCCCCTTCGCGCGCTGGCCACCGTGGTCGGCAGCAGGGTCCTCGATAGACTGAGCCCGATCCGCGGTCCCCGGCGCCAGACCTCGACATGAGGTGAGCGGCACCGGGGGAGCAGCGTAGCCGACAGGCTACGACGATGCGAGCTCGGCCAGGGCGTCGTCCGTGGTCGCCACCCGGCCGAACACGCGGGCGTGCATGAGCAGGGCGTCCTGGTGCGCCCGCGCGGTGTAGGTGGCGCAGGCGTCTTCGCAGATCAGCGAGTGGTAGCCGAGCTCGGCGGCCACCCGCGCCGTGCCGTGCACGCACATGTCGGTGCTGATGCCGACGATGACCACGTCGCGCACGCCCATGTTGCGGAGCGCGTGGTCGAGGATCGAGGCGTTGAACGCGCCGGATGTCAGCTTGTCCACCACCAGCTCGTCCTGGCGCGGGGCGAGCGCCGGCATCACGTCGTAGGCGGCCGTGCCACGGTATCGCGAGACCGGTGCACGCCGGACGTGGCCCCGCAGGCGGGCGGTGAGCTCGTCGCCATGCGGGGTGATCGCCCCGTTGCGCGTGTACACGACGCGCCTGGCGTGCTGCCGGAACGACTCCAGCAGCCGGCGGATGTTCGGCACCACCAGCTCGGCCATCCTGCCGTTCCAGTACGCCGCGATCTCCGGATACCTGGTCCCCATCCGGCTGTCCGGGTCGATGCTCCCGTCGCTCCCCTGCATGTCGACCACCAGCAGCGCGGTCGCGTCGGGGTCGAGGCGGAAGTCGGTGCCGATCAGCTCGAACGGCCACTCGGGGTCGTGCTCTTGGGCGAGCCAGCTCACGGCGCTGTTCCTTCCGGCTGCTCCGCCGGCACCTCGATCCGGTAGCGGTACGCATGGGACCGCCACGGATCGTCAGGAAGAAACGCGCCAAGCCGGGTCATGTAGAGCTCCATGGTACCGGTTTGGCGGTCCTCGAGCACTTTGAAATTGGACAACTGCAGGCCCTCGTGATCCTGCGCTGGATCACGGTCGTCGATCACCGTGCAGGTGTCCTTGATCAGGAAGCCGGTAACCTCGTCCACCTCGCCCATCACCAGCGGATAGCGCGGATGGTTTCCGTCCACGGCGGGACCTGAGACGTTGCCGAACCAGTAAAGCCTGCCGTTCCGGCCGCTCCGGTGAAAGCGATGGATGCTGGAGCTGGAGTAGAGGACCTCACCGGTGTCGTAGTGCCACGGCACCGGGTCCACCCAGGTCGCGCCGCCGTCATCGGAGAAGGTGAACCACTTGTACCCGGGCGTCCCCGGCTCGATCCGGGTCCTCCACGCACTGGAGATGGCATTGGATCCCCGGATGACGCAGATCACCCGACCGCTCTTCAGGGAGTGCAGCGCCGGTTCGTTCACGCCTCTGGACGACTTCAGGTCGTTCAGTACGACCGGACGGGAGGGGGTCAGGGTGTACCGGGCGGCGCGCGGGTCCCACGTGCCGCGCATCACGATCAACCCCCGCATGATCTCCGGGCACGACGGGAACACCTCGTTCACGTCCAGCCCCAGGGGCCTGCAGCAGGACGCGACGTCGGCGCACAGCGGAAAGAGGATGTCTCCATTCTCCTGCACCTCGATCTCGCTGTTGCTGGATGCCTGCGCACGGTTGTTCCGGAGGAACCCGGGGCTGCGCCAGTCGCGGTCGTCGAAATCCGCGCCGTCCTCGAATCTCACGAGCTGCGGCGCGCTCCACGTCCGGCCATCGTCGTCGGAGACATGCAGGAGGGCATGGTTGACGAATCCCGCTTTGCCCTCACGCCAGAAGACCCTGAACGCCTCCCGGTGGCCGGAGAGGAAGATCGTATGTTGATACACGCCCACCAGATGGCCATGTACGCGGTTGTGCGAGCGGGAGAACGCCGGAACCATGTTGGAGGTGGCCAATTCGTCCGAGCCCTGCACTCGGTACAGGGCGCTGTGAAACCCCTCCCATTCGGACCAGGTGCGGCCGTTGTCTTCCGAGAAGCGCCGGGCGTTGTCGTCGCTGTGGTCCGACTCGCGCTGAATGAACCGGGACTCGACCCGCCGCATGCCTGCGCCGACGTAGGATTGGGCGCGCACGACGCTCTGCCCGGGCCCGGGTGACTCCTCGTACAGATCCTTCCTGATCTTGGGCTTCATCACCGCGGGAACTCTGTCCGGGACGGTACTCCACGACCATCGGGGGTGTCAGTCAGGAGACCGGAGGACTGCGACTCTTGAAAGGAAAGGGCCGATCCCGTACGGTCAGAGCCGATTCCCACGACATCATCATCGATGTTCCAGGAGGTTCTCGGGATGAACAGAAGAACGCTTATCCTCATGCTCTCGGCCGCGCTGGTGGTATCGATCGCGCCGTTTGCGGTTGCTACCGGAGAAGGCGAGGCGGCGTCGAACGAACCGGTCACGATCACGATGTGGGTGCAGAACTACAACGGCACCGAGTCGCCGATCGAGGAGATCTCCACCATGTTCGCCGAGCTCTACGCTCAGGCCGAGGAGATGTTCAACGTCGACATCGTCGAGGAGTATCAGCTCGGCTACGGCGAGTACCGGGACAAGCTGGTGGCGACGGCGCAGGCGGATGCCTTGCCGGAGATCGTCAGCGTCGACAACTCGTGGTTTCCGGAGATGATTCGCCTGGGTGCGCTGCAGCCGCTGGACGAGTTCTGGTCGGCGGCGGATCGAGAGGATTTCTTTCCCGGAACCATCAGTCATGCCATCGGGCCGGACGGCAAGATCTACGCGCTCTGGTTCTGGACCGACACCTACCTGATCTATTACCGCGCGGACCTGTTCGAGGCGGCGGGCATCGATCCGTTGCCGGTCGATCGGGCGCTCACGTGGGACGAGTTCACGGAGACCGCCATGAAGCTCAACACCGGCGACGTCACCGGCTTCATGTTCCCGGCCGCACGGTGGGCCGGCGCCAGCACCGGCATGCTCGGGATGTTCTGGGGCCAGGGTGGCCTCCTGTTCGATGACGCGGGAGACTTTGTGCTCGACGATCCGGACAACCGCCAAGCCATGATCGACGTGCTGCAGTGGTACCACGACCTGATCTACACGCACGGCGTATCGACCAGGGAGTCGGCCGACTGGAAGGGCGGAGCCCCTCCGCAGGCGTTCCTGGACGGCAAGGTGGCGATGTACCTCGGCGGCACGTGGCAGGTCGGAGCGATCGCCGACGGCGCTCCCGCGATCTACGAGCATCTGGCCGCCGGGTTCCTGCCGCAGGAAGCCGGTGCGAGTCCCGCCGCCCGCAACGGCGGCTACGGGTACGGAATCGCCACCGACGATCCGGTGAAGAAGGAGAAGGCGTGGCAGGTGCTGGAGTTCATCACCAGGGCGGACGCGATGGCGCAGAACGCCAGCGCGATCAGCTCCTTTCCGACGCGCAAGAGCGCGTTCGACTCCGCCAAGTACCGGCCTTCGCCGATCTCTCCTGCGGCGCTCGGGCAGTTGGACTCAGCGCGCCCCACGCCGAAGTCGCCGCTCTGGTCGACCCTTGACGAGCTGCTGCAGATCGCGATCAACAAGGTCGCGCTCGATCTTGCGACTCCCGAGGAGGCCACGGACGAGATGATCCAGGGCATGCGGTAGGGAGAACCGCTCGAGCGGCGGGTAGCAGGCCCGGCCGGGGCATGTTGCCGGGACCGTGAAGGTCCCGGCGCGTGTCCACCGGCGCTCATCAACCATCAATGCTCCGCAGGTTCGGTCGCAGGACCCCACGCGCGCTGGTTCTGCTCGTGGCGGTCGTCGTAACGATCGCTCCGCTGCTGTGGGTTGCATCCACCTCGATCAAGACCGAAGCGGATCTGTACGCGTACCCGCCGACCATCATTCCGGCCGAGCCCACGTTCGAGTGGTATCCGTTCCTGGTGAGCCGCGGCTTCGTGCAGGCGATCCTGCGAAGCTGCCTGGTCTCGTTCATGGCGACGCTTATCGTCCTGGGGCTGTCCGGCTTCGCGGCCTACGGGTTTTCACGCTACCGGTTTCGCGGCAAGGAGCTGGCGCTCCTGGCCGTGCTCGGCACGCAGATGCTGCCCGGGGTGATCAACATCATCCCCCTCTATCAGATGATGATCGCCTTCGGCCTGCTGAATACGCTGGCGGCGGTGTACCTGATCCTGGCGGCCATGAACGTGCCGCTGGCGGTGTGGATGCTGAAGGGCTTTTTCGACTCGATCCCGGTCAGCCTGGACGAGTCGGCGCTGGTCGACGGCGCCAGCCGGCTCTACACCTATTTCCGCATCGTCGTGCCGTTGGCATCGCCGGGTCTGGTCGCGGCGGGCGTGTTCACGTTCCTGTTCTCGTGGAACGAGTTCATCATCCCTCTGACGATGACCTCCAGCTCCTCGAAGCGGCTGGCGACGGTGGCGCTGTACCTGTTCAAGACCCCCCATGAGACGAACTGGGCCGGCATCGCCTCCGGCGCGATGCTGATGATGGTGCCGGTCGTACTGCTGTACCTCTCGTTCAACCGGTACTTCGTCACCGGCTGGCGGGGTGCGGTGAAGGGCTGATCACGGGCGACGCATGAACCCGCTGGCGCGATTCCTGAAGCGCAGGGAGCACCTCGTCTTCATCCTGCCGATGGTGCTGTACGTGGGCATCATGAGCGTGTTCCCGGTGGCCAAGTCATTCCAGTTGAGCCTCACCGACAAGGATCTCCTGAGCCGGGAACCGGGCAGCTTCATCTTCCTGGAGAACTACCGGATCCTGCTGGAACAGCCGGTGTTCTGGCAGGTGCTCGGCAACACGGCCGTGTTCGTGCTCGGCTCGGTGGCGGCGCAGTTTCTCCTCGGATTCGGACTGGCACTGCTGCTGAGGCAGAACCGGCCGACCGTCGCGATCATCCGCAGCATCCTGCTCCTCACCTGGGTGGTGCCGGGCATCATCACCGGCTTCACGTGGCAGTGGATCTTCCAGAGCGAGCGCTACGGGCTGTTCAACTTCCTGCTCATCAGCGTCGGTCTGCCGCCGGTGGGATGGTTCTACGAGCCCGCGCCAGCCATGATCGCACTGCTGATCGGCAACGTCTGGCGCGGGGTGAGCTTTCACATGATCGTGCAGCTCGCCGGCCTGCAGACCATCTCCGACGAGCTGTACGAGGCCGCGTACGTGGACGGCGCCGGCCGCGTTCAGTCGTTCCTCCGCGTCACGCTGCCGCTGATGCGGTTCTCCATCCTGATAAGCTGGATTTACGGCTCGATTCTCACGTTCGGGGTGTTCGACATCGTGGAGACGCTGTCGGGCGGCGGTCCGGGGAGGGCGACGGAGACGCTGTCGCTGCATATCTATCACACGGCGTTCCGCCAGTACCGGATGGGCCGGGGGGCGAGCCTTTCGGTGATCATGTTCCTGATCAATCTGGGACTGACGCTGTTCTACATTTCGCTTCTGCGCCGAACGGGCGACCGGTAGCGCCTCCGGCAGCGGCCGGTCAGCGCAGGCGGTCGCCGAACCGCGGGACCTTGAGCTGCATCTCGGGGCGATGCAGGTTGTACAGGTCGATCGGCTCGTACGGGTGGGAGAGGGCCTCCTCCTCGTCGAACTCCACGCCCAGGCCCGGCCGGTCGGGGATGTTCAGCCAGCCGTCTTCGACGACCATCGGGTTGCGGCACACCTCGAAGCGCCACGGCTCCGGCGGGAAGTGCTCCAGCACCAGGAAGTTCGGCACGCAGGCGGCGAGTTGCACCGCCGATGCGTAGGAGATCTCCCCGTTGGCATTGTGCGGTGCGAACGCCGCGTAGTGGGCATCGGCGATGGCCGAGATCTTGCGCGCCTCCAGCATGCCGCCGCAGTGGGACATGTCGGGCTGAACGACGTCCGCGCCGCCGCGATCGAGCAGCTCCCGGAAGCGGAAGATGGTGAACAGGCGTTCGCCGGTGGCCACCGGGATATCGATCTTGCGCCGCACGTACGCCATCGCGTCGGTGTTCTCGTGCGGAACCGGCTCCTCGAAAAAGCTGATGTTGAACGGTTCGACCGCCTTGGCCGCGCGGATCGCGTTGCCGACGGTGTTGAAGATGCCGTTGCAGTCGATATACAGGTCCACGGCCGGTCCCAGGGCCTCCCGCAGCGCTCCCACCACCTCGACGCCGGCATTCAGGATGTCGTTTTCCAGCCGGTGAAAGTCGATGCCGGGTCGGCCTCCCCACGGGTTGAACTTGATCCCCTTGGCGCCGAGCGCCACCACCTTCCTGGCCGCGGCCACGAACTCCGCCGGGCTCATGCCCTGCCGGTACCAGCCGTTGGCGTACAGCTTGACGCGGTCGCGGGTGCGTCCGCCGAGCAGCTCGTAGACCGGCACCCCCAGCGCCTTGCCCTTGATGTCCCACATCGCGGTCTCGACGCCGGTGATGGCGCTGGTGAGCACCTCTCCGCCGGCGTAGAACGCCCTGCGGTACATTTCCTGAAAGTGCCGCTCGATGGCCGCCGGGTCCTTGCCGACCAGGTAGCGGGCCAGCTCGGCCACCGCCGCCTCCACCGTCTTCGACTTGCCCTCCAGCGTGGCTTCGCCCACGCCGTGCACGCCGGCATCGGTCTCGATCTTCACGACCAGCCAGTTGCGCCAGCTTCCGCCGACCAGGAAGGTCTTGACGGCGGTGATCCTCATGCGTTCCATGCGCCTATTCCAGGCCGAGCAGCTTCAGCGAGTCGCGGTGGATGATCCCCTCGATCACCTCATCAGGGACGCGCGGAAGCCGTGTGCCCTCGACCTGATCGTTGAACCGGCGGATCTTCTCCAGCGCCTCCCGCGGCGTCCACAACGGGAAGTCGGAGCCGAACAGCAGCTTGTCGGTGACGCTCCACTCGCACATGCCGACCAGCGCCTCCCAGCCCTGCCAGGGCCGGACCCAGACGCCGGAGATGTCGGCGTACACGTTGGGATGCTTGCGCAGCACGACGGCGCAGTCCCGCTGCCACGGGTGGGACATGTGCGCCATGATGTACTTCAGGTCCGGGAATGCCTGGGCGATCTCGTCGACCAGCAGCGGGTGGCTGTACTTGAGCATGGCGCGCGGATTGGGGTGCGTGCCGGTGTGCGACAGCACCGGCAGCCCCAGCCGTTGCGCCTTCTCGAACATGGGGAAGTTGGTCGGATCGGACGGGTCGTAGCGCCCCAGCATCGGGTAGATCTTGATGCCGCGCAGGCCGAGCTCGATGCCGTGCTCGATCTGTTCCATGTGATCGTCCTCCATCGGATCGATCGCCATGAAGCCGATGAGCTTGTCGGGATCGTGCTTCACCCACTCGGCGGTGAACTCGTTGGGGCTGCGCACGCCGGTGGCGACACCCCTGACGCCGAACACGATCGCGCGGTCGACCACCGACAGCTCCTCGTCGTAGCGCTCGGTGGTTAGCGGCTGCATCGGCGGATAACCGGCGCGCTGGTCGGCCCGGTGCGCCGCGTCGCTGATGTGGTCGGGTTGCAGGCAGTGGGTATGGACGTCGACGATCACGGCTTGCTCCTCGGCGTTGGATCGTCGGTAATGACGACCGGCCCCGGGCCGGCAGCGCCCATCACCGACCGGCCGAGGCTACTTCGGCGCCGAAGTACGGTAAAGCGTCTCCGGAGAGGGGCTCAGGAGAGCCGGTCGAGCTCGGCGCGCAACGCCCCGCCTTCGGCGCGCAGCCAGTTGGCCAGCAGGAGTTCGCGCAGATGGTTGTGCCGCATCGGGTCAAGCCGTCAGCGTCCGAATCTTGGCGAGGGCGTCCAACATGGTATCGGAAGGCAGCGGGCAGACGTGCTCGGCCTTGCGAGCGCGCCAGTCCAGGCTCTTGAGTTGGTCCGACAGGATGACGCCCGTGATCGGCTGGCCCGTGGGAATCTCCACCTCATAGGGGTATCCCTTGCGCGCGGTGGTTACGGGGCAGAAGAGCGCGAGTCCGGCCTTGCCGTTGTAGGCACACGGCGATACCACCAGCGCGGGCCTGCGGCCGGCCTGTTCGTGACCCGCTTGCGGATCGAACGTCAACCACACGACATCGCCACGATCGGGCACATACGGGTCGGCCACGCTACCAGATCTCGCGTCCGGCGCGCGTGCCCGTTCCGATTTCGGCATGCAGGTTGCTGGCGTCGATGCCTGCAAGCAGGTCGTCGAGGTCGTAGTGCGGCGATTGGGTTCGTTCGACGATCAGCCTGCCCTCGCGCAACTCGATGTCGACGGATGTCCCGGCCGCGACATTTGCACCGGCTGCGAGTGGCCGGGGAATACGGAGTGCCAGGCTGTTGCCCCACTTCTGAACTCTGGTCTTCATCGCTGCCTCTTGCGTGCGGATCCTACCTTGTGCGGATCCTACCTTATGCGGATCTACATTGAGTATACATGATCGAGGCGCGATGCCGAGATACGCGGCTCGGGTTGCTGTTCGCAGCTCGCGCCGGCCGATAGACTCCGGCACGTTCTGAATCCCCGACAGGCAGGTCATACGATGAGCGCTTCGCCAAACCAACCTGATGCCACCTCGCTCAACGCGGTCGAACGATTCCGCCGCCGCATGGACGACGGCCACGTCTGCCTGGGCATGAGCATCACGCTGCCGGACCCGATCGTCAGCGAGGTCGCCGTCGAAGCCGGCTACGACTTCATCTGGATCGAGAACGAGCACTCCTACCAGACCACGCGGGACGTGATGGCGCACATCCTTACGGTGCGCGGCACCGGGGTCGCGCCGATCGTGCGAGTGCCCGTGAACGACCCCGCCGTGATCAAGCCGTACGTGGACTTGGCGCCCGCCGCCATCGTGGTGCCGCTGATCCGGTCCGCGGAGGAGGCGGCGGCCGCCGTGAAGGCGTGCCGCTACCCGCCGGCCGGGGTGCGCGGCTTCGGGCCGATCCGCAACATGGGCCATGGCAGGCTGGAGTTCGACGAATACCTGGAGCAGGCCGCGCGGCAGGTGATGGTCATCGTCCAGGTCGAGCACGTCGACGCGGTCGACGACCTGGACGCGCTGCTGGACACGCCCGGACTGGACGGCATCTGCCTGGGCCGCAATGACCTGAGCGGCTCGGTCGGCAAGCTGGGCCGCTACGACGACCCGCGGGTGCGCGGCCTGATCGACACCCTGCTGGACAAGTGTGCGGGGCGTGATCTCTATCTTGGCGCCTCCCTGGGCCCGGACTGGGACTCGGTGAAGGAGTGGGCGTCCCGCGGCATGCGCTGGTTCGGCGTCGGCGACGACATCGATTACGTGGTCGGCGGCGCGCGGCAGACGATGGCCGAGTTCCGCGCGGCGATGAGCGAGATCGGCCGGGAGTGAGCGGGGCCGACGCGCGTCGGCTACACCCGGCCCGGGAACGACCTGCCCCTGACCTGCCGGAACGGCGGCACCTTGGGAGCGTCTTCGACCGACGCGTCACGCCACGAGCTGGCGCGCATGTAGTGCACGGCGTACCCCCGGCGCCGTGTGCCGGTGCGGTTTGCTCCGCTGCGATGCAGCACCAGGCTGTGGTGGAAGCTCACGTCGCCCGGCCGCAGCGGCATCTCCATCGACCGGCCACGGTTCGGCTGCCGAGCTGATCGATGAAGGGCTCCAACCGCTCCTTGCGCACCATGCCCCACCGGTGGGTTCCGGCGGCGAAGTTCAGGCAGCCGTTCTCGGTCGTCGCCTCGTCGAGAGCGGTCCAGGCGGTCACCAGGTCCATGGGGAAGATGTCGCGCCAGGACGCGGAGTCCTGGTGCCACGGCTGCTCGCTGCCGGTGCGCGGACCCTTCATGAAGAGCTGGTCGTTGTAGAGCTTGATGTCGTCGGTGCCCAGCAGGTCCGCGACCATGTCGACGATCGCCGGATGGCATGCATGGCGCCAGAACACCTCGTCCCGGCACGCGATGGCGGAGAGCTTGCGCACGGACAGCACCTGATCCAGCACGGGCGCCTCTCCCTGCCGGAATGGCCGTTCGAGCTGGACTCGTTCCGCGGGGATGTGACCGACGTTTCCTGACGCCACCCGGTCGGCGTAATTGGCGAGCTTGGCAACATCCGCGGCGGAAACCACGCCATGCACGGGCAGAAAGCCATCGACCTTGAATGACGCGATCTGCTCAAGCGAAAGGCGCCGTGTCACACGGCGATGGTAGCAGAGAGGGTGCGTCGCCTGCCTCCGGATCGGGTATGCTGTGGAAAGAGGATCGATGCGCATCTACATCGTCAGGCACGGCGAGGCGGAGCTGGCGGCCCTGGGATCGTCCGACGCGGGGCGGAAACTTACCGCCAAGGGGCAGCGCCAGGCCGAACGCCTCGGCGCCGCCCTGCGCGTGCTGGGCGAAGTCCCGGCCGTGGTCCTCACCAGCCCGTTGCCGCGGGCGCGGCAGACCGCCGAGCGTGCCGTGAAGGCCATGGCCGACAAGCGAAGCCGCCCGCCGATCCGGGTGCTCGACCGCCTGGCGCCGGGTGCCTACGCCGGCGACGTGCTGGCGGCGATCCCGTCCGAGCCGCAGTCGGTGATGCTGGTCGGCCATCAGCCCACGCTCGGGGCACTGGTCGGGGCGCTGATCGGCGGCCTGCACGCCGCCCCCATCGACCTGTCGACCGGTTCGCTCGCCTGCGTGGAGACTCCGGGCGCTCCATCCCCCGGCGCCTGCGAGCTGGAGTACTTCCTGCGGCGCGGCGTCATCTCGGCGCTCGCCAGGAACGCCTGAGGAGCTTTTCCATGGAACAGACGCGACTGACCGAGCAGCAGAAGGCGTTCTTCGCCGACTTCGGGTTTCTGCAGTTCCCCGGCCTGCTGGCCGACTGCATCGACGAGATCGTCGACGAGTTCGAGGCGGTCTGGGCCCGGCACGGCGGCGGCCACCACGGCAAGCCCCACGACGGCGAGCGCCGTTCCTGCATCGTCCCCTTCATCGACCAGAGCGAGCGGCTGTCGGCGCTGATCGACGACCCGCGCATCCACGACATCGCCGCCGATCTGCTGGGCGACGACTTCAACTACGCCGGCAGCGACGGCAACTACTATGCCGGCGATACGCACTGGCACTCGGACGGCTGGAACGTGGACGGCCCGCGGTCGATCAAGATCGCCCTGTACCTCGACCCGCTGACGCGCGACACCGGGGCGCTGCGGGTCATCCCGGGCAGCCACCGGCCCGGCGACGCCTACGCCGACGCGCTG
Organism: Spirochaetia bacterium; assembly: GCA_964291595.2. Taxonomy (GTDB): domain Bacteria; phylum Spirochaetota; class Spirochaetia; order SZUA-6; family Bin103; genus CATQHW01. The sequence continues at coordinate 2,469,491 of OZ219914.1, forward strand.
CAGGAGCAGGTCCGGGAGAGCGAGTCGCTGTGGGGGATCGAGGGTCCCGACGTGCCGGCGTACGCTCTGGAGACACGGCCGGGGGACGTGGCGTGCTTCAACCACAACACCAAGCACGCCTCCTTCGGCGGGAGCCCGCGCCGCCGCATGTTCACCATCAACTGCCACGCACGCTATCCGGAAGAGCGCCTGGACGGGTTGCGGGAGCGCATCGACAGCTTCGCGCGCTTCTGGCTGGACCGCGTGTACGGCGAGGCGATGGTGCGCACCGCGGGTCCGGAGCGCATGGTCCACCTGGAGCAGATCCTGGCCAATGACGGGCACCTGGCCGAGCTGTCGCGCCGCAAGCGCGCGGAGATGTCCGAGCCCTCGCGCTCCTGATCCGTCCCGGGCACCGTGCCGCCGGCACCGTGCCGCCGGCACCGTGCGGCAGGGGTTGCGCAATGCTCGACCGGCAGGCACTCTCAACCCTTGATTCCAACCGGAATCGAGGAGGCGAACGAATGAAGAAGCATCTCGCAGTGCTCGCCACCGTCCTCCTTCTGCTCATCCCCGCAAGCGGGCTGTTCGCAGCCTCACAGGAGGAGATGGCGGCGGAGAAGATGACGTTCACGTGGCTCGGTGGTGGATGGAACACCGAGATCGTGGACGATAGCTGGGCGGAACAGCAGATCCAGGACAAGTTCGACGTGGAGATCATCCCCGTGAACATCCTGCGGAGTGAGACCGACAAGCTCAATCTGCTGGTCGCTTCCGGCGACTTTCCGGACGTGGCGTACTGGTCGGCATCCGACCGATACAGCCTGTATGCCGATGGGGTGACCCGGTCGATCCCGGAGTCGTTCTTCCGGCAGCATGCCCCGGAGTACACGAGGAGGCTCGACGAGGACTTCCCGTGGGGCTGGAACTACAACCTGGTTCCCGGCATGGACGACGAGTACTTCTCGACCACCATGTGGTGCGTCGTCTGCGGCGGGGGAATCGACTACGCGCCGCAATTCCGCATGGACTGGCTGGAGAACGTCGGCATGGTCCCGGATGGCGCCTTCGACATGTTTCCGGAAGCCAGCGAGGTCATCGACCGCGCCTCGGAGACGACGGACGCCAGGGGCAAGTACTATTTCTCTCCCGCCCATCCGACGCTCGACTGGTACGAGGGCGTGCTGCGGGCGTTTCTGAACGACGACCCGGACGGCAACGGCAGGAAGGACTCGATCCCCCTCATGCTGTACGGGCACTGGGCATCGCACCGCGGCCTCATGGAGATGTTCGGGATCTCGTACGGGCGCAACCTGATGGAGGACGGTGAGCTCATCCAGGCGACGATCTCCAAGAACTACCGGGACTACCTCAAGCTGCTCGCCGGCTGGTACGCGGAAGGGCTGATCGACCCGGAGTTCACGCTGCTCAAGGGCCGCGGAGACGCGGAGGAGAAGTTCCGCTCCGGCGTTGCCGGCACCTTCATGATGCACTACATCTATCTCACCTACTACTACAAGCGGTGGGATTCCCTCTTCAAGAACGTGCCGAGCGCAAAGGTGCTCATGACGCTGCCCATCAGGAACCACGACGGCCGGGTCGGCGCGTACGCGTCGGACTTGGACAGCGTCAACAGTTGGACCAATTACGTGGTCGGAGCGCACGTCGATGACGCCAAGCTCGCCAGGTTCCTGGAGATCTACGACTGGATCAACTTCGACCCGGAGCAGCAGGTCTTTCTGCGGTACGGTCTGCCGGACGTGCACTTCGAGTGGAACGGAGATCCGTGGGCTTCCCGCCCGAGGATGAAGGAGGGCGTCGAGCAGGGAGGCGGCGACCAGGGTCTGATGGTGTACCCGCACGGGTATGAGACCAGGGAGCTGGCCGCGTTGCACGGGCTTCCGCCCGGCGCCGAGATCGTCAAGCCGGTGCTGTTCGACTCGATCACGGACATCATCATCTTCCCGCTCCGCTTCGATCCCCAGAACAAGACCAACGAGCAGGAAGTCCGCAAGAACTATGGATCGGCCTTGAAGACGATCGAGGACGAATACCTGGTCAAGGCGATTACCGGTGAGGTCGACATCGACAGCTCGTGGGACGACTACGTCGCCCAGTGGCGGAAAGCCGGCGGCGACGAGCTCCTGACCGAGCAGGCCCAGGGGCTCCTCTACGGCGAGTTCATGAACGGCAACATCGTCTACTGATCATCGTCGGTGAAGCCGGCAAGGAGGGGAGCGGTGCATACACCGCTCCCCTTTCGTTAGAGTAGGGAGAGTTCGATGTCGACGCTCGCGAACAAGGATGTCAGAAAGGTCATCCGCAGGCAGACCCTCAACAGGGCGAAGCGGATGCACGAGTACTACATCTTGCTCCTCATCCCCGTAATCCTTCTGGTCGTATTCAAATACCTTCCCATGTACGGGATCATCATCGCTTTCAAGGACTTCAGCATCGGCAGGGGCATTCACGACAGTCCCTGGAACAACTTCGATCACTTCAAGCGCCTCTTCCAGGACCCGTTCTTCTACCGGATCACCAGAAACACGGTCATCATCAGCGTCTACCGGATCCTCTTCGGCTTTCCGGCCCCGATCATCCTGGCGTTGCTGCTCAACGAGATCCGGTCGGTTGCGTACAAGAAGACGGTGCAGACGCTCTCCTACCTCCCGCACTTCGTCTCCTGGGTCGTGCTGGCGGGGATCTTCGTCGAGATCCTCTCCGCGCAACGCGGGCCGATCGCCCACCTCTTCACGCTGGTGGGCCTTGAGCCGGTGAGCTGGCTGACCTACAAGCCCACCTTTCGCGGCGTCCTGGTAGTCACCGGGATCTGGCAGAGCGTCGGCTGGGGCTCGATCGTCTACCTGGCGTCACTCTCCTCCATCGATCCCGGCCTGTACGAGACGGCTTCGATCGACGGCGCAAACCGGTGGCAGCAGGCGATCCGCATCACCGTGCCTTCGCTCCTGCCGGTCATAACCATCCTCTTTCTCCTCAACGTAAGCCAGATCCTGAACGCCGGATTCGAGCAGATCTTCAACCTCTTCAACCCCTCCGTGTACGAGGTGGCCGACGTCATCGACACCTATATTTACCGGTCGGGTTTCGTAGAGCGCCGGTGGGCGTACAACACGGGCGTCGGACTGTTCAAGAACGTGGTGGGGCTGATCCTCTTGATCGGCGCGAACGCCGTCATCAAGCGCTACAGCGAGTACGGGATCTGGTAGCGGCAGCGAGCGATGGCAGAGACACTGCAGAGACGGACCGTCGGCGGCCGGGCGTTCGATTCACTCAACGTCCTGTTCCTGCTGCTCTTCAGCGTCACCGTGGTCTACCCGTTCTGGCACCTGATCATCATTTCCTTCTCGGCAACGGACGACATCGTCACGATGGGGTTTCACTTCTGGCTGGACGAGTGGCACATCGAGGCGTATCGATACGTCTTCAGCAGCAACCGCGTGGGCCGAGCGTACGTCAACAGCATCCTGCGGGTGGCCATGGGGACGACCACGGCCATCATAGTGACGCTGCTGGCCGCCTATCCGCTGGCGAAGAGAGACCTCCCGGGAAGAAACGCCATCACGATGACGTTCGTCTTCACGATGTTCTTCGCGGGCGGACTGATTCCCCATTATCTCCTGGTGCGAGGACTGGGGCTGATCGATTCGCGGTGGGCGCTGGTCCTTCCCGTTGCCCTGGACGTGTTCTGGGTCATCATCATGCGCAACTTCCTGATGGCCATCGACGTGGAGATGGAGGAAGCGGCCTTCATGGACGGAGCGAGCGTCAGGACCATATTGGTCAGGATCATCGTCCCGCTGGCGCGGCCGGCCATCGCCACGGTGTTCCTGTGGGCCACCGTCCAGCATTGGAACGCCTGGTTCGACGCGTTGATCTTCATCCAGGACGCCAACAAGACGGTGCTGCAGCTTCTCCTGCGGCGGCTGCTCGACCGGATGCTGACGTTGCAGGAGCTGGAGCGGTTCACCCTGCAGCAGCAGATCGAGATGAAGATACCGACAGAGGCGGCCAAGGCGGCCATGATCCTGGTCGCCACGGGCCCGATCATCATGATCTACCCCTTCATTCAGCGGCACTTCGTGCGGGGCATCATGATCGGGTCCCTGAAAGGGTAGTACCCCATCAAACTGATGTCGGGCGCGTGCCAACAGGTCGTTACACGCGCTTGAAGGTGGAGTCGCGTAGCACCGCACCCCCAAACTACAGTTTGATGGGGTAGATCGAGCGTCGACTCCGCTCGCTCAGGGGAAGAAGCGAGGAAGCAAGTCCCGCGACGCTGCCAGCAGCTCGTCTAGCAAGGCTTCGGCCTTTCCAGGCTCGATCGCCATCTCGTCGACGAGCAGGGCCTGCATGGCCTTGCCGCGGTCGCCGGTGACCGCAGCGTCGGCGACCAGCTCCTGCCATACGAATCGTTTCTCGAGAATCCCTTTCAGCACCAGCGGCGCCTCTCCCATGATGAGGGCTCTGGCGCCGCCGGTCTCGGTCACCGCTTCGACCTCGACTTCTGCCGTGGCGGGCAGGTTCCCGATCGCACCTCCGTTCGCCATGTTGACGATGCAGATCATGCGCTTTCCCGTGGCCATGGCGGTGATGATCTGCACCGGCCCCTCGTCGCTGCGCGAGTCTTCTTTCTGCTCCGGCAGCTCGGTCTCGTCGAGGAGTTTCTGATAGTCCGCCAGGAACGATTGCCGCAACTCGTCGGTCGGTGGCTGCTTGGCAGGCATGGGGTCGGAGGCGCTGAATCCGTGGCGTCGCGCCGAGTCGGCCATATTGTAGGGCAGGTCGTCCTGACTGCGGGCGTGTGTCGCGAACGGATAGAACTCGAGCGTGTGGCCATCGTCAGGGTAGACGATGCGATGTCCGTAGGTCCGCGAGAGGGCCGCCGACATTGCATGGTCGATGGGAGGCTCCTTTTCACGCGTGCGCTTCATCAACTCGGGGAGCACGTCCGTACCGCGATGATCGACTCGGGTAAACCAGTGATAGTGATTGGTGCCGATCCACGTGCACTCGAGCTCTTCGGCGGGCAGCTCCAGGAGAGCCGCGGCCGCGCTGATGCCACCCTGGACGCCGTGGCACAGTCCGTACGACTTGATGCCGGTGTACTTGTGCAGCGCCCGCATGATGGTCGCCATCGGATTGGAGTGATTGAGAAACACCACGGCTGGACAGCGTCTCTCCATGCGTCTGCAGATGTCGATGTGGGCGGGAATGGAACGCAGAGCCATCATCATGCCGGCGGGACCGGCGGTGTCGCCGATCGCCAGTTGGATTCCGAACTTGGCGCAGATGTGCATGTCGGCGCTGTGGTAATACGAACCATGCACGCCACGAACCATTTCGGCACCGCTGCCCCCTATGGACGAAAGCGCGTAGTCCGCCCCGTCGACCGCTTCATCGGGGTCGGCCGTCGAGCGTATGTTCAGGCGCGCACCGGCGGCTTCGCTCAACCGCCGCCCGAGGTTCGCCATGCGCTCCGCCTTCTCGGGGTCGATGTCGTAGAGCACGACATCCGACTCTGCCAATTCCCCTTCCAGAGCCAGGTTTCCGAGGACGTTGCGGAAGTAGAGGCTGCCGCCCCCTAGGCACATGATCTTGATGGCTGGCATTGCTGCGTGCTCCTGCGATATTGCGCGCTCGGCCGCATCACCTTACCATCTTGGCGATGCCGAGCGTTCCCGCGGCGGAGATCGATCGCCGCGTGCATGCGGTCCAGGACGAGCTTGCCCGCGAGGACTCGCCGGTCGATCTGCTGCTGGTCGTGCAGAAGGCGGATCTGTTCTACCTGAGCGGCACCCTGCAGCAGTGTCACCTGGCGCTGCCGGCGGCAGGCGTTCCCCGCCTGCTGGTGAGAAAGGTGCGGGAGACCGCGGAGGCCGACTCCCCGATCCGGGACATCGTGCCGCTGCGCAGCTTCCGGGAGCTGCCCGGTCACGTCAGGGACCTGTGCGGCGAGCCGCCGTGGCGGATCGGCATGGAGCTGGACGTGCTGCCGGTCGGACTCTGGCGCACCTACCGGGGCGTGTTCGGCGACGACGCGGAGATCGTTGACTGCTCGCCCGCGCTGCTGGCGGCGCGCTCGCGCAAGAGTGCGTGGGAGCTCGACCAGTTTCGCGACGCCGCACGCCTCCACCCGCTGCTGTTCGGCGATCCGCTGCGGCGGCTGCTGGCCCGCGACGTTTCCCCCTATGACCTGCAGGCGCGGCTGGAAGCGGAGGCGCGCGCGCTCGGCCACTGCGGCCTGGTGCGGCTGCGCGGCCTGGACGCGGAGACCGGCATCGGCATCGCGGTGAGCGGTCCGGACGGCGCGGTGCCGAGCAACTCGATGTTCCCGATCGGCGGCAGCGGCCCGCACGCGTGGGTGTCGCATGGCGGCACGCGCGCCCCGATCCGGCGCGACGTGCCGGTCATCCTGGACTTCCTGATGAGCACCACCGGCTACCACGTGGATTGCTCGCGCATGGCCGTGCGCGGCGCCTTCCCGGAGCGGGCGGCATCCATCCTGGAGCGGATCGGCGACCTGCTGCTCGGCATGGAGAGCCGGCTCAGGCCCGGCGTGCGGCCGTCGGAGATCTACCGCGCGGCGATGGAGGAGGCCGCGGCTGCCGGGTTGGGGGAGGGGTTCATGGGGCCGCCCGGCTATCGGGTAAGCTTCGTTGGACACGGCGTGGGGCTGGAGGTCAACGAGCTGCCGGTCATCGGTCCGCGCTCGGACCGGCCGCTCGAGCCGGGCAACGTGATCGCCCTGGAGCCGAAGTACACCGACCAGGAGTATGGCGTGATCGGAATCGAGAACACCTACGCCGTCACCGATGACGGCGCCGAGAAGCTGACCACCGCGACCGAAGCGGTCGTCGAGGGATGAACGGCATGGTTTCCGTCTCGGTCCCGGCGCTGCGCGCGTACGTCACCGAGCTGCTGCAGGCCAAGGGCACGCCCATGCACATCGCCGCGGTCGTCGCCGAGTCGCTGGTGCTGTCCAACCGGCGCGGCCACGACTCGCACGGCTTCATCCGCGTGACCCCGTACTGCGACTGGGTCGACCGCGGCTGGGTCGATCCCGCGGCGGAGCCGGAGCGGGTGGCCGACGATCCGCACGTGGTGCAGGTCGACGGCCACTTCGGGTGGGGCCAGTACGTCGGCCGAGTCGCCACCGGCTGGGCGATCGAGAAGGCGCGCGGCGGGCACTGCGTGCTGACCATCCGGCGCTCCACGCACCTGGGGCGCATGGGCGAGTTCATGGAGCAGGCGGCCGAGGCGGGGCTGGTCTGCTTCTCGTTCACGAACACGCACGGCGGCGGGCTGGTCACCGCGCCGCACGGCGGCTGCGAGCGCCGCCTGTCGGCCAACCCGCTGGCGGCCGGCGCGCCGTTGCCGGACGGCCCGCCGATGATGATGGACATCGCCACCTCGTCGATCGCGGCCGGCAAGGTGCAGGTCGCCGTGGAGCGGGGCGAGGCGCTGGGGCCCGGCCACCTGGTCGACGGCGCCGGACAGCCTTCCACCGATCCGAAGGCGTACGCCGGTCGTCCTGATGGAACAGGGCCGCCGGGGGCGCTGCTGCCGTTCGGCGGGCACAAGGGCTACAGCCTGGCGATGTTCTGCGAGGTGCTGGCCGGGGCGCTGACCGGCGCCGGCTGCAGCACGACGGGCGTGCAGCGCGTGGCAAACGGGTTCCTGGCGCTGTTCCTGGATCCGGCCGCGTTCTGTGGCGAGGATTCCTACCGCGCCGAGCTGGGTGCGCTCATCCCGCACGTGAAGTCGTCACGGCTGATGGCCGGTCACGACGAGATCCTCTATCCGGGCGAGCCGGAGGCGCGCGCGGAGGCGGAGCGCAGCGAAGCGGTCACGATCGAGCCCTCCACCTGGGAGCGCACCGCGAACGTCGCTCGCGAGCTCGAGGTGACGCCGCCTGCCGTCCAACGGCTGTGATCAGCGCGCTCGGCGCGAGCTCATGGGGTTGACGGGGCGTGGTCGAGGACGTGCGCCATCAGCGACGGGATGCCGGCAATCCAGACGACCGGCGGAAGCTGGCCCGGCGGGCTCCAGATGTAGCCTAGCCGATGCAATGCCTCGCGGGCGGCCAGGCGTGCGGCTGCGTCGGCTCCGGTCGTGGCAAGGGCCGCGTCGATGGCGTGATCGGAAGCGGTGATGTCCGCGCCGGCCTGGAAGAGCGGCGCCGCCGCCACGGCGGCGGGCAGCAGGTCACGGGTCTCCAGTTCCCGATAGCGCTCCTGGTAGTAGTCCGTGACCTGGCCGGCCACGTCGGGCCGTACCGCGTCCACGTCAGCGGCGGCCAGCCGGGTCGCACCGGTCACCAGATGCCGCTCCCAGAGGGCCGCGCCCCAGAGTTGGACAAAGTACGGATAGCGCTGGCTCTCTTCGACGACCGTGGCGAGGGCGTCGGCGTCGATGCCGTGGCCGTGAGCCGCCAGCGGATCGACCAGGGCGGCGCGGGCGGCCGCGTCGCTCAGCAGGCCGATGCCCAGGCGCCCCTCGCCCAAGCGGCTCCAGAATGACACGTTCATGGCGCCGAGATGCGCCGCCAAGCCCGGCGTCCCGGCCAGCACCAGCAGGAACGGCGCGTTGGCGCGCACCTGTTGACTGGCGTTGAGCAACATTCTGCCGACGCCGAGATCCAGCGTGTGCGCTTCGTCGAGCAGCACCGCAAGCGGTCTCTTGCGACAGCGGGCGGTGAGTTTCTCCCGCAGGTTCCTCACGGCCCCGGACGACGGTGCCCATTCGACCGAGCCGACAGCCGCGACGCCGATCTTGCGGGGCAGCAGCCTGGCTATCCCGCGCGGCGCCAGGACGTCGATCAAGGCGTCACGGGTCGGGATGTCGTTCGGGGTCAGGTTCACGACGTCCACGTCCGTTCCGTGGTCGCGACAGGCGTGCTCGAACCAGTTGAGCAGGACCGTCTTGCCGTTGCCGCGAGGCCCCGTCAGGACGACGTTGTGCGGCGGGGAGGTGCCTCCGAGCAGGTCAGCCAGGCACCGCGTCAAAACGGCCTCCTCCCGCTCGCGCCCGGTGAGCGCCGGCGGCGTGGCGCCGTCGCCGGGAGCGAACAGTCGTTGCCGCACTGCCTTCATGTCGACAGGCGCAAAAGGTACATCAGACCCACTCGAAGGCGAACAGCTCGGCCGCGCGCAGGGTGATGTGCAGCATCACCGAATCGTCCGGCCCGACCCCGAGATCCGCGCCCGTCCGCCAGCGCACGACGGCCGCGGCATGGTCGCCCGAGATGCGCACGCAGTCCTCGACGCCGCGGCCTGAGACGGGAACGGCCTCGCGGTCGGGCAGCCGGTCGGTGCCGTCGGCGATCTGCCCCTCGGCCCGCAGCAGGCCCACCCGGACCTCACCCGCGTCCCCGGTGCGCACGTTGAGTCGCAGCTCGCGGCCCGAAGGCCGCATGGGGAAGGTGAACACCTCGCCCTGCCGGTCGGCCACCAGCGCTGACAGCCGGTCGCGAGGCCACACCGCCCAGCCGCTGCGGATGTCGTCCACGACTTCCGGCCAACGCGGGTACTTGTGCGGGTAGCGGGTGCCTGCGTAGGGGACGCCGATGCGGTCCTGCGGGAGCTCCACCAGGTTGCGCGAGGAGTACAGGAAGTACCCGTCCCAGGTCCCGGCCTGCCCGGGTCGGATCACCGGTCCGCCCGGGACCTCCTTCCAGATGATCCCGTCGGTGCTGGAGTAGAGGCGGATGTCCGATTCCTGCGTCCAGCGCTCGTAGAACATCGGGAACATCAGGTGGTAGTCGGGCAGTCCCGGATAGCTGGTGCGGCCGTTCGTGTAGATGTCGACCGTGGGGTTGTCGAGCGGCACCTCCAGGCACGGCATGACCGGGTCCCAGTGGCGGAAGTCGTCTGACTCGGTACGCCCGACCGAGCGGCGCTCGTCGTTGTACCAGCGGGTGTAGAACACGTAGCGGCCCAGGCGCTCGTCGAAGTAGATGGCGCTGTCGGTATCGCTCATGTGGATGAGCAGCGGCTCGGGGAGCGCCGTCCAGGCAAGGCCATCCGGCGACACGGCTCCGTACACGCACATCACCTTGCGGGCCGGATGGATGCGCCAGTCGCGGTAGCGCGGATGGACCGTGCAGTACTCGCGGTAGATCGCCTCCCACTGCTCGCGCGGCGCGCGCGCCGTCCACACCGCCTTGTAGCGCTCCGCGGGCGGTCCGTGGTCGTCGCGGAAGAAGCCCGAGCCCATCAGCTTGAACTGGCCGCCGGTGTCGATCGGGCACTCGGCTGCCGTCCGCCAGGCGAATCCGTCGTCGGACTCGCGGCAGACAATGCTCACGCCGCCGAGCGTCTCCGGACCCTCGGGGATAGCGAGCTTCCATGAGCGGTATCCGCCTTCTTCCCGGACCACGGTGCCGCCGAAGTTGACAAGCCCGTCGTCCGGGCCGAGCTGCTCGGCCGGCTGCGCCTGCAGGCGCACGCCCCACGGCAGGAAGCGCGCCTCCGGCGTGAGCCTGCGGAACGGCGGCGCCGGCGGGCGCCCGAGCGTTCCACCGCCCGGATCGCGCCACACCACGTCCCCGCAGCGGATGTGGCGGAAGTCCGTGAACAGGTATTTCCTCGGTGCGTCGCTCATCGTGTCCCTCCGTTTCCTTCGCCGCGCGGCGACGAAAAGGGCGGCCCTCGGCGGGCCGCCCTCTCTACCGGCTCTCGCCGGTTCCGGCGCGAGTGCGCGCTACTTGGTGCGCGCGTACGCGGCGTTGTAGATCTCCTCGTAGCGCTCCAGGCCCAGCGCCTGGAGCTGGCCCTGGAAGTCGTCCCACTCGGCCATGTCGACCTGGCCGACGATCGCCTTCGCCACCCACTCGTAGGCGGCGGTGTTGAGGGCGTTGCGGAGCGAGGCGATCTCCTCCGCCTCGTCCTCGTTGAAGGTGATCCGCGGCGCCGGAGAGGCGGCGTAAACCTGCGAGTACTTGGGAACGTAGTCGTTGAGGAACTTGTTGGTGTCCGCGTTCTTCAGGTGCTGGCTGCCGAGTTGCCACGCCTTCTGTGCGACGTCGCCGGCGAACTTGATGTAGCCCCAGTTCTCCTGCCACGCCTCGAACTCCTCGGCGCTCTTCACCTTGGACTGCCACTCCTCGGGAAAGACGTACTCGTTGCCGGGCCGGGCGTAGAGCTGCCGCGGCAGGCCGTCGAGCAGCACCCAGTCCTCGCCTTCGATGCCGAACAGGGAGACGGCGTGGCCTTCCTCGCCGCGGAACCAGTCGAGCATGCCCATGATGCGCTCCGCCTTCCACTCGGGCAGTTCGGAGTTGAGGATGATCTCCAGTCCGGTGCCGACGCTGCGGTTGCGCCACGGCTGCAGCGCGCCCTGGTACTCCGGCGGCTGCACGGCGACGAAGTTGGAGGTGGAGTCCGGGTTCTCGCGCTTGTAGCGCTCCTCGTTGTTGTAGGTGAAGCAGAACACGCAGTCGTGGAACAGGGCGGGGTAGACCAGCTCGCCCATGTCCGGCTCCCAGTCGTCCTCACCGTGGATCAGCGCGTCCGGGTGCAGGATGCCCTCCTCGTAGAGTTGCCGGACCCACGCGACCGCGAAGCGGGCGTCGTCCGAGGTGTACGGGAAGAAGAACCGGTCCGCATCGTCGTCGAAGGAGATCGTCGAGGGGCCGTCCAGGCCGACCGCCTTCATCGGCAGCGCCATCAGGCCGCCGACGCCCGAGCGCGTGCTCATCACCGGCTTGCCGTCGTTGGCCTCCATCAGCGCGCGGTACATGTCGATGTAGTCGTCGAAGTCCTTGACGCCGTCCAGGTCGAAGCCGACCGAGTCCAGCAGGTCCTTCCGCACCGCCGTGCCGTGGTAGAAGATCGGCGAATCGTACCCGCCGGGGATGTTGTACATGTGCCCGTCCGGCGCGGTGTTGTAGTCGACGGCGCCCGGGTACTGGGCATAGAAGCGCTGCAACTCGGGCGCCACGTGCATCAGCGTATCGACCGGGTAGAGCAGCCCGTCCGTTCCCCACTGGTTGAGCTCGTCGATGGTGGTGCGGCTCACGCCGGCCAGCATGTCCGGCATGTCGCCTGCCGCGATGATCAGCTTGAACTGCTCCCGGAACGGCTCGTTCGCCATCAGCCGGGCTTCGATGTCCAGGTTGAACCGGTCCAGGATCACCTGGTAGAGGCCGCGCGTGCGGAAGTCGCCGACCCCAAGCGGGTCCTGGCGCTGCAGCAGCGTGACGGTAACCACCTCGTCGGCTTCCGGGGCGGCCGCCTGCTCGGCGCTGCCTTCCGACCAGGCGACGGTGCCGAGTCCGGCGAGCAGCGCAACGCTCGATAGGGCGATGAGGAGTCGTTTCATCTCTCTACTCCTTTCGTTGATGATTCCCCGAAACTCGGGGTTGCCTGCGCTGATCCTACTCCTTCAGGGAGCCGAGCAGCGCACCCTTGACAAAGTACCGCTGAATGAACGGATACACCAGCAGGATCGGGCCGGTGCTGACGATGATGGCGGCGGCGCGCAGCGCCTGCTGCAATCCGGGCACGTACTCCTCCTGCCGCCACTCGAAGCTCTGGAACTCGCCGAGGATGCCGGTGAGCTGATTGCGGACCAGAATGTCGCGCAGGATCACCTGCAGCGGCTGCCGGGTCAGCTCGCGCATGTACATCAGCGGGGCGAAGAAGCTGTTCCAGTGCCCGACTGAGATGAACAGGAACAGCGTCGCGAACATCGGCAGCGACAGCGGCAGGTACAGCACGGCGAGGATGCGGAAGTGGCCGGCGCCGTCCATCTTCGCCGACTCGCGCAACGAGTCCGGGATCTGCTCGAACTGGGTGCGGGCGATGATCAGGTGGAACACCGCGATCGCCCCCGGCACCGCCAGCGCCCACACCGTGTCCATGAAGCCCAGGCCTCGCACGACCAGGAACAGCGGGATGAAGCCGCCGGAGAAGAACATCGTGACCACGAACAGCAGCGTGATCACGCGGCGGCCGTAGAAGGTGCGGATCGACAGCGGATAGGCGGTGAGCGCGATCAGGGTCAGCGACACGGCGACGCCCACGGTCGTGTAGTGGATGGTGTTCCAGTACGAGCCGAGGAGGAGGTCGCTGCGGAAGATGCGCCGGTAGGCGTCCAGGTCGAATCCGATCGGCAGCAGCCGCACCTCGCGGGTCGCGACGGCCGACAGGTCGCTGATCGACACCGACACGACGTAGACAAACGGGTACAGCATCGCCAGCGCCACGCCGCCGAGCAGCACGGTGTTCGCGACGCGGAAGACCAGCGCGCCTCCCGAGCGTTCGTAGCGGTAGAGCACGGAAGACGCGGCGCGGATCATCGGCGTTCCGGTGGGGCTACCACAGGCTGTTCCCGGTAACGCGCCGGGACAGGTAGTTGGCGCCGATGATCAGGAAGAAGTTGATCACCGATTCGAACATGCCCACGGCCGCCGCGTAGCTGAACTGCAGCTCCTCGATCCCGCGCCGATAGGTGTACGTCTTGATGACGTCGGCGACCTCGTAGGTGGTCTCCGTGTACATCAGGAATACCTTCTCGAAGCCGACGTCCATCAGGTTGCCGATCCGGAAGATGAGCACGATGACGATCACCGGGGTGATCGCCGGCAGCGTCACGTGCCAGATGCGGCGCCAGCGGTTGGCGCCGTCCACGTACGCGGACTCGTACAGCTCGGGATTGACGTTGTTGAGCGCCGCCAGGTAGAGGATCGATCCCCAGCCGACCGACTGCCAGACGTCGGACATGACGTACAGAGGCCGGAACCACTGCGGATCGATGAAGAAGCGCTGCGGCTCGACCCCCAGGCGGCCGATCATGTCGTTCACCAGCCCGTCGGAGGCGAAGTAGATCTTCAGCAGACCGACGACCACGACCACGGAGATGAAGTGGGGCAGGTAGGAGACGGTCTGGATGGTGCGCTTGTAGCCGACGCTGCCGACCTCGTTGAGCAGCAGCGCCAGCGCGATCGGCGCCGGAAAGGTCATCAGCAGCAGGAAGCTGAGGATGACGGTGTTGCGGATGATGCGCGGCGCGAACGGGTCGCTGAGGAAGCGGACGATGTGATCGAAGCCGACCCAGCGGCTGCCGAAGTAGCCGCGCGCCAGGCGGAAGTCCTGGAACGCCACGGTGACGCCGTACATCGGCAGGTACTTGAACAGCGCCAGGTACAACAGCGCCGGGACGAGCATCAGGTACAGCGCGGGCTCCCGCCTGAGGTGGTAAAGCAGGCCGCGCCGCCGGCCTGCCACGGCTTCCAACCGGAGGTCCGTGGTGGTGCTCACGGCAGACGAGTTAGGCTATTCGACGGGGGAGTACCGTGTCAAAGAGGCAGCATCCGTCATCGGCCGCGGAGTCGACCCGAACCGATCCTCCCACGGTGGCCGAGGCCGCCAGGACGACTCCGGTGGCCGGCTCCTACGACGTCGCCGTGGCCGGCGCCGGCCTGTCCGGGCTGATCGCCGCCATCGCGGCCGGACGCGCCGGCGCCCGCACCGTGCTGCTGGACCGGTTCGGGATGGTCGGCGGCAACCTGGGGCCGGCCATGATCGTCGGCGGCAGCGTCGCCGGGGAGGCGGAGGTCACGCTGCCCGGCGGCATCGCCGGCATCCCGCGGGAGCTGGTGCAGGCCATGGAGCGGCTGAAGCTGCCGGCCGCGCACCGCTATGCGGACGAGACCAACATCATCTCCTACCTGGGCGCGAAGTGGGCGCGGGAGGCCGGCGTCGACCTGCTGCTGCCCGTGTGGGCGGCCGATCCGATCGTCGAGGACGGCGCGGTGACCGGCCTGTTCGTGGAGGGCAAGGGCGGCCGCGTGGCGGTGCGCGCGACGGTGGTGATCGATGCCTCGGCCGACGCGGACGTGTGCCGGCGGGCAGGCGTGCCGGTGGTGACCGACCAGGCGCCGGACCCGAACTGGCCGGTGATCGGCACGCACCGGCTCGACCCGGACTACGTTCCCTGGAACGACACGGCCATCTACTTCGTGGCCGGCGGCGTCGACTTCGCGCGCTTCCGCGCCTTCGCCGAGGGTCAGGCGACCCTGTCCGAAGAGGACGAGCGGTGGCTGGAGGAGATGCGCCGCTTTCCGATCAGCACGCAGAAGTTCGAGCCGCCGATGGTGCCGCTGCTCCGCCGCGCCTGGCAGGACGGCTCCTTCCGCCTGTACAAGACGGTGGACGAGCACGTCCACCTGACCACCCCGAACATCTGGAAGGGGCCATTCGACGGCGGCCTGGCCGGCAGCCGCATCAACCTGGGCGGGGCGATCCGCCGCGACGACATGTGGCAGCACGCCCGCCTGGAGACGGAGATCCGGCAGCACGTGTTCGAGACCGTACAGTTCTACCGCGCGCACGTGCCCGGCTTCGAGCAGGCGTACCTGCTGATCACCGCTCCCTACTTCGGATCGCGCGGCGGGCCGCACATCGACGCCGAGTACACCATCACCCCGTACGACGTGTACGAGGGCCGCCGCTTCGACGACGTCGTGTTCGTCAACACGCACTCCGCCCAGCCCAAATGGGGTGCGGCGCCCGAGGGATTCGACACGCCGTACCGGACGATGATCCCGCGCGGGCTGGACGGGCTGATGGCGACCGGCCGCGCCTCCGGCTACCTGCGCCGCGGCCACGATCCCGGCAGCGTGCGCGCGCGGCCGGCGCTGCTGCAGCTCGGCGAGGTGTGCGGCCTGGCGGCGGCGATGGCGGTGCGCGCCGGTGTGCCGCCGCGCGCGCTGGACGTGAAGGAGCTGCAGCGCGAGCTCGTCGCGCGCGGTTTCCACCTGGGCGGTGTCGAGCGGCTGCGCGCGCTGGGCCTGGACGGGCCGGCATGACGCTCGCCCACGACTCGCGCACGCTGATCACCTTCACGGTCGCGGTGGACGGCGTGACGGCACGGGCGGCGCCGCGGCTGCACGCCACGCTGCACGCGCGCCAGCCGTGCGGCTACCGGCAGCGGGCGCAGGCGATCGCGGTGCGCGCCGAGCGCGGCGCGGTGCAGGCGACCTTCCGCTACCCGATGATCGACGACGGCCGCTACGACCCGCCGCCCGGCGTGGCGCGGCCGAAGCTCTGGGTTATGGGCGAGTACCGCTTCCGGGTGGTGCTGACCGACGGCGGGGAGACGGTGGCGGAGGACACGCTGGCCGTCGACCCGCACGACTACTTTCCGCGCAACCACAAGAACGTGATGGCGTGCGACGCCTCCACGCAGTGCATCAGTTGCGCGCCGTGCCAGTCGCTGTACTTCGATGAGCCGGAGGCTGCGATCTGGCTCTCGATCCGCCGCCACCGGGTCTCGCAGGCGCGGGTGGCGGTCGACGTCACCCGCCGGGAGGGAATCGAGCCGCTGGCCGGCCCGTGGCGCTTCACGCTCGATGACCGGCCGCGCGAGCACCGCTTCGCCATCGACGGCTGGGGCGACGGCGAGTACTGGGTGCGGACGCGCATGCTGCAGGACGGCCGCCCGATCGGCGCCTACAGCGTGCGCAAGTTCTGGGTGCAGCGGCCGGCCGAGAAGCCCCGGCCCGCGACGCTCGCGCTCGGCGGCGTGCCCGAGGTGCTGGTCGACGACTACAGCTTCGAGGCGGTGGAGGGCATGCGCTTCCTGCCGGCGGCGCTCGACAACGCCCCCGGCCCGATGATCGCCAGCACTGAGCCGCACGAGAACCGCGGCCTGTACATCGAGTCGATCGACTGGAGTGCCCAGCGGGAGCGCTACGAGTGCGTCTACCGCAACGCCCTGGAGACCTGGGAGGACGCTCCCACGGGGGCGTCGCGCAAGCACCTGCGGATGCTCGCGGTCAGTGCCGACGGGGTGCGCTGGGAGAAGCCGAGCCTGGGCCGGTGCGAGTATGCCGGCAGCACCGACAACAACATCCTGCGCGACGAGACCGGCGACCCGACCACCGAGGAGGGACACCGGGCGGCCGACCTGGCCAAGGCCACCTTCCGCTTCTACGACGCCGAGCGTGACGGCCCCGTGGACCTGGCCGGCGTGTTCATCTCCGGCCTCAAGGGGCCGTTTCCGTTCGAGGCGCCGGGGCTTGCGGCGGCGCGCGCCCGTGGCTTCGACCCGCAGCGAGGGCGAGTACTGGCCGTTCTGGCGGCGCGGTGACGAGTACCTGGTGCTGACCGGGGAGCCGCTGCTCTACAGCGGTCAGGGCATGGACCTCAGGCACACGACGGAGACCATCCGCGCAAGCGTCGAGGTCGTCGATGGCGGCGGCATCCGCCGGCTGCTGTTCTACTTCCGGCCCGCCTCGCCGTCCTACCCGCCGCACGACGCCGACTGGGACAACCAGCCGATGTCGCTGCGCTGCCTGGCGGTGCTGTGGACCGACGACGGGGTGACCTACCGGCGCCGCTTCGTGATCGGACCGGACGCCTTCGACCCGATCGGCACCGAGTTCTACTCTATGGGCTTTCTGCAGCGGTTCGAGGGCCACGGCGACCTGGACGGGCGGCCGGTCATCGACATGACCAACTCCAAGATCAACCACAGTTTCCGCCCGCGCAACCTCTACCTGGGCAGCACGCTGCTGCATTGGGGCATCGACCAGACGCAGGCGCCCGAGCTGATCTGGACCCGCGATTTCATCACCTTCCACCGCTTTCGCGACCGGCGCCGCAGCCTGGTGGCGCTCGGCGAGGGCGGCAGCTTCGACGCCGGCATGGTGCGCGAGCGCTACTGCTACTTCGAGTTCGACGGCTGGTGGTGGTACTACTACACCGGCATCAACACCCGCCATAACGGCTACGGCATCATGGCGCGCCACCCCTCGCTTGAAGACGTGCGGGAGAAAGCGTGGAACCAGCGCCGCGCGCCCTATTTCTCCACCTGGGAAGGCCACTTCGCCGACGGCAAGGCGACCGCCTACCTGCCGGCACTGGCGCGGCTGCGCCCCTACCGGATGGCGTTCGCCGAGCCTGCGGACGTGCGCGGCGGCCTCCTGACCGTGCCGATCCGGGTCGAGCAGGACCACCTGCACCTCAACGCGCAGACCGAGCCGGACGGCGCGGTCACGTGGGAGGTGGTGGACGACGGCGGCCGGGTGGTCCGCGGCCCCGGAACGTTCGGTGGCGACGATGCCGACGCGGAGGTCGCCGACCTGAGCGGGCTCATCGGGCAAGCGGTGCGCGTCCGCTTCACGGTCGAGCGCGCCCGCCTGTTCGCCTTTCTGCTCTGATCTGAGCGGGCGGGGGAGCCGGCATCCTCACCACCTGTCGGTGACCGCGCTTTTGGCAGCGCCGGTGCGCCAGTTTACACTTGACGCAATGAAGGCGCCGGCGCGACGCGTATTCACTCCCGGCACGGGCGCCGCTCCGCCGGCCCTCACCGGGCGCGAAACGGAGCAGTCAGTACTTGGGCAGTGCCTGGCGGACCTGCTCGGCGGCGCGTCCCCACCGCACGACGTGGCCTTGGTCGGGCCGCGCGGCAACGGCAAGACGGTGTTGCTGAACTGGTTCAAACGCGCCTGCCGTGACCACGCAACGGCAGTGGACGTGGCGGCCCTTACCCCGAGCGACGTCCCTACTCGGGAAGCGCTGATCGACGTTCTGGTGCCGCCGTCCGGGATCGCGAAGCTACTGCCGCGCAAGGTGGGCGTGACGGCCGTCGGCTCGGTCGAATGGGCGCCGCCGTCTGACGTCGTGAGAACCCTGGGGACCAGATTGATCGCCCGGTGCCGCCGGAAGCCGCTTGCGGTGCTGCTCGACGAGGCGCACACGCTGGATGTCGAGGTCGGGAGAACGCTGCTCACCACCAGTCAGCACGTTCGCGACGATGCGCCGTTTCTGCTGGTGTTGGCCGGTACGCCGGGCCTGGCGGCGCATCTCGGGACCATGAACGCGTCCTTCTGGAGCCGCTTGGGCAAGGGGCGGCTGGGCATCGGGCTGCTGAGCGACACGGCCGCCCGCGCCGCTCTGGCGGAGCCGCTGGCGGCATACGGCGTGGACATCGACGTCGGCGACCTCGATGCGGTGGTCGATGACAGCCAGCGCTACCCGTACTTCATCCAACTGTGGGGCGAGGCGCTGTGGGACCAGCGCCTGGCCACCGGCGCCATCCGGCTGACCGCTGCCCACGCGGACACGGCGCGGCCGGACGTGGCCGCCCGGGTCACGGACTACTACGAGGATCGGTATCGAGAGCTGGATCAATCGGGGTGGCTGCCGGTCGCCGAGCGCGTGGCCGCCCGTTTTCGATCCACGTCGGCGCTGACCTATCGGGAGTTGAAGTCGGCGGTCGCCGAAGGGCTGGCTCCGAACGCACCAGGGCAGGCTCAGGCAGCCCTGGCCGCCCTGGAGCGCCTGGGCTTCGTCTGGCACCCTCCCGGACAGGTGCCGCCGGTCCGCTACGAGGCCGGCATTCCCTCGTTGATGGCCTACGTGCTCGACCAGGCGGTGCCGACTCACGCGACGTAAGGATCTACATGGGACACGAGCTGAATCGCGCGTGGACGCTGGCGGCGAGGCCGCACGGCGCCCCCAAGCCGTCCGACTTCGCCCTCACCGAGACGCCGATCCCGGAGCCGGGGCCCGGCCAGGTGTTGATCGCCACCCACTACCACTCCCTGGACCCCTACATGCGCGGGCGCATGAACGCCCCGGGCGCCACCAGCTACACCGCGCCGGTGGCGATCGGCGGCGTCATGGAGGCGGATGCCGTGGGCGAGGTCGTCGCTTCCAACTCCGATCTGTTCGCGGTCGGGGACTACGCCATGGGCAAGATCGGCTGGCAGGAGTACGGGGTGATGGACGCCCGCGACGTGCGCAGGATCGACCCCTCCGTCGCGCCCATCTCCACCTCGCTCGGCATCCTGGGCATGCCGGGGCTGACCGCCTACCACGGGCTGTTCGAGGTGGCGCGGCCCGTCGCCGGCGACACGGTGGTGGTGACCGCCGCCGCCGGCGCCGTCGGTTCGGTCGTGGGCCAGCTCGCCAGGCGGGGCGGCTGCCGCGTGATCGGCGTGGCCGGGTCGCAGGAGAAGGTGGACTACGTGGTCGACGACATTGGGTTCGATGCCGCCATCGACTACAAGCGCGAGGACGTCGCCGAACGCTTGCAGGAACTGTGTCCGCGCGGCATCGACGTCTACTGGGACAACGTGGGAGGAGCGGTGACCGACGCGGCCATCGACCGGATCGCGGTCGGCGGCCGGGCGGTCGTCTGCGGGCAGATCGCCCTGTACAACGCCACCTCGACGCCGCAGGGACCGCGCAACATCCCGCGCATGTTGCTGAGCCGGCGCGCGCGCATGGAGGGGTTCCTGGTCTTCCAGTTCGCCGCTCGCCATGCCGAGGCGCTCGCGCGCCTGACCGCGTGGGTGCGCGACGGCACGCTGCGCTACCGCGAGGACGTGGTGGAGGGGATCGAGCGCGCGCCGCAGGCGTTCATCGGCCTGCTGGCCGGCGCCAACTTCGGCAAGCTGGTCGTCAAGGTCCGCTGAAGCGGAACGCGAACACCGTGCCGTAGGTGATCTCGAGGTGCAGCCGCACCATGCGTCCGCCGAGCGGCGCCAGGTCGGCGCCCCCGTCCCAGCGCACCTCGTGGTCGAGGCGATCCCCGGTCAGCGGCACGTTCAGGCTCATGCCGAGGCCCGCGATCGGCGCGCCCAGCGCGTCGGCTACCGCCACGCGCATGTGGCCGTTGCGCAGGTTGGCGTTGACGGAGAGCGTGGCGGCGCCCACCGGCACCGCGACCGGCGCGGTGACGATGGTGCCGGTCGCGCGCCCGGCGGTGAGGCCGGCGAACCGGTCGCGGGTGAGCAGGAACGAGCCGAGCGCGCCGGTGCGCGTGCCGAGCCCGTGGCCGGTGGTGCGTCCGACGTACCAGAAGCGCAGCCGCGTCGCCTTCCGGCACCGGCGGGTTGTTGGTGACGTTCACCCAGGTGTCGTCCCAGCGGCCCTCCGGCCCCAGGCCCAGGATCGGCTGGCCGCGCAGCGGACGGTTCCAGCGGATGCCGTCCAGGCTGGACGCCAGCGTCACCCACATGCGCTCCAGGTCGGTGTCGTAGACGTCGACGAAGGCCAGCAGCCGGTTGCCGTAGCGGAACGGGCTGATCGAATAGAACTGAGTGCCGGGGGCATCGAAGTCGTCGTTGCGCAGCACGGTCCGGAACGGCGACCAGTTGACGAAGTCCCGGCTGGTGGTACGGCCTACGATCCGCTTGTAGGGAAGGGGAGCCCGATCGGGGTCGTCCCGCGCGCCGGGCCGCCTCTTGTACCGCGGGCTTCGCGTGTAGACGACGTATTCGCTCCGCTGCGGATCCCGGAGCGCCCCATGCCGGTCGCCTGCACCCGGCAGCAGCGGCCGATCGGTCACGGTCCAGCGCACGCCATCGGGACTGAACAGTCCGAACAGGCCGTTGCGCGACTTGTCCTCGAAGCCGTGATGGGCGACCAGCTTGTAGCGCCGCTCGGGGGCGCCGACTTCGTCGACGATCACACCGTTCGACTCGAACGAGCGCAGGCCGGCGTGGCGCGGGCGGTAGACGATGTTGGTGTCGCGGTCGCCTTCGTACTCGATCAGCCGCAGCGCGGGTTTCTCCCAGGCCAGTCCGTCGCTCGATTCCGCGTAATTCAGGAAGTTCCGGTCGGATTCCGGCCTGCCGTCGTGGAAGCTTCGATACCACAGTCGGTAGGTGCCGTTCGGGCCGTCACGGAGGACGCTTCCGGAGAGCCCGGCTGCGCGTCCTTCCCAAGCCCGATCCGGTTTCAGCACCGGTTCGGCGGTGCGAGCCTCGGGCCGGGCGATCACCCGCGTCACGTGCCAGCGGGCATCGACTTCGTCGTCGTCGACGAGCAGATGGAGGTGCGGATCATTCACGGCCGGTCTCCCCGTTCAGGATAGGCCGTTCAGGATAGGATGGAGGCGATGGATGCGCATCCGGCAGCCGCCGACGCCATCCTCACCAATCCGCTTCGCGTCCGCCGCCGTCGGGGGCGTCTCGTACCCGTACCTCTCCATCGCCGGTGCGAAGAAATCGTAGTAGTTGGGCCCGGTGTCGGCCTCCCATCGCCCCACCGCCTCGGGCTTCACGGGAATCCGGGCAAGCTTGATTCCCAGGTAGGACTCCAGACGGGCGAGCGTCTCATCCTGGCGCTGGACGAAATCCTCGAACCGCACCTCGATCCAGTGCCTGGGTCGCGGCGTGGCGCGGACCAGATCGTACTGGTACTTCCACGACATGGCCCGACGCAAGCGGGTGTCGTGGGTGGTCGGACAGGAAACGCCCCAGTCGCTGAGGTCGTCCGTCTTGTGCGTGCCGATGATGCAGTCGCGCGGGTTGCGGATCCAGAAGATGTACCTGACATCCGGGAACATCCTGACGATCCAGGGAAAGGTCAGCGTAGTCTCCGGGATTTTCCATCCCTTGTGCTCTGCCCGGCTCGTCAGCACGCTGTGCAGATACGACCGGATCAGCGGTTCGAACTCGCTCGGAATGGGCATCGAGTGGAGATCGCTGAAATCCCACTCCAGCCCTCCCAGCCAGCGAACGTGTCTGGCGATGAGACGGGACGCCTCGTACATCGCCTGCGGCGGAAGCAGATCACCCGAGACGTTCAACGGCTCGCCCATCCACACGCCGCTGGCCGAGAGCGTGTGCGACATGGCTCGCGTGCCGGAGTGACCCCGCCCGATGATGGTGGTCAGCATCGGTGGACCACACCGCGTCGGTGACCGGCCGCGTGCTCGGTCGCTTGTGGCTCGTCGTCGACGAGCAGATGGAGGTGCGGATCGTTCACAGCGGGTCTCCCGCGTTCAGGATAGGATGGAGGCGATGGATGCGCATCCCGAGGTAGTCGAGGCCGCCGAACAGGGCGTCGCGTGGCTGAAAGAGCGGATCGATGCCGATGGCGCGATCGGCGGGAGCGACGCACCGGGGCTCTACTTCAAGGTGCCCGCGGCGCTGGCGCTGAACGGCAGGCGGGGCGTCGCCGCGCGCGTGCTCGACCGGGTCGCCCGTCACCTGCTGGCTGCGGACGGCACGCTCAAGCTCGCGGACGAAGTCGAACGGGAGCGTCCGGTGAACACCTACGACCGCGGCTGGCTGGCGTGGGGGGCGGCGCTCTGCGAGCGCTACGACCTGCAGCAGGCGCTGGCGGATGACGTGTCCGCCTACCAGGACCGGCGCACGGGCGGGTTCTGGGACTCGGCGGCCGCCCGGTCGTCGCAAGCCGGATTGCAGGGCGGGATGACCGCCGGCATGGCCGGCCTGGCGCTGCTCGCGGCCGGCCGGATCGAGCCTGCGCGCCTGGCGGCGCGGTTTCTGGACGAGCTCTGGGACGGACAGGCGAGCCTCGACGACGGGTTCGATGCCAACCGGCAGGTGCCGGCTGACTGGGATGGGCGCGACGGACGCGCGCCGCCGTTCTACCGCGAGCGCACCTCCCGCCACTACGTCGACCTGCACGGCACGGCGCAGCGGCCTGCCCGCTTCGGGCCGGCGATCGCGTTGCTGGTGCGGCTGCACCGGCTCACGGGCGACCGCACCCACCTCGCCTGCGCCCGCCGCTACGCCGATCTGTTTCTGCGCCGGGACGAACTCTACCTGTGCGTGGAGTGCCACAAGTATCTCTGGGCGCTCTGCGAGCTGCAGCAGCTCATCCCTGACGAGGAGTACCGCGCAGCGGCAGGGAACTGCGCCCGCTACCTCGTGGCGGCGCAACAGAAGGACGGGAGTTGGCTCCCGGAGGCATCGGCTACCGGCGGAGAGCCGAGCCTGGAGGAGGTGCTCAACGTGGTCGGCAACGTCCTGGCCGGCCTCGCCTACTACCGCAGCCACCTGGACCACGTGTAGCGCGACCCGCGCGCCGGTCGGTCAGGCGACGATTCTCTCCTGCAGTGCCGGAAGCGCAAGTGCCAGGCTGACGCTCACCGCCAGGCCGGCGGCGATCTTGGCGAAGTCGAAGAGCACCAGCCGGGACACCTCACGGCGGCTGCGATGCCGCTGGTTCCAGGCGATGGCGATCTCGCGTCCTGCCAGCAGGCCGACGAACACCCAGGTCGTGCTCATCGGTATGTTGCTCACCTCCTTGAACAGGAGCAGCACCACGCCGTAGATCAGGTCCACGAAGGTCGCCGAGCGAATGTCGGTGGTATTGCTCTTGGTCAGTACGACTTTCTGGATGGCGCCGCCGCGCGTGGCGAAGATGACGGCGTGCAGCAGCAGCATCACCCCGACCACCACGGACGATGGGCGTTGGAGCTGAGGAGCGTCCCCAGGGTCTGGATCGCGTCGTTGCCGACGATCGAATACGAGGCGAGCACGAAGCCCACCACCATCAGCACCTCGGTAGGGATCACGGTTCGTTCAGCCGCAGGTGCCGGAGGCTTCAGCGACCGCCGGCGGCCCAGGCGTACGCGCCGGCGCCGTGCGCTCGGAGCACGGCGGCGATCCCGGCACGCAGATCGGCGGCGCGGGCCGGGTGCGTTTCGACCAGGTTGGCCGTCTCGTCGGGGTCGTCGAGCAGGTCGTACAGCTCTTCGCACGGATCGAAGCGGTGGCGGATGTACTTCCAGCGGCCGTCGCGGACCATGATCGTCCCCGCCAGCCGTTCCGGGGATTCATCCGGCTCGCGCTCCAGCGCGCGGATCTCGGAGAGCACCGGCGCTGACGGCGGCTCGGTTCCCGAAAGCAGCGCCGGGGCGAGCGAGCGGCCGTGAAACGCGGTCCGGGCCGGGATTCCGGCCAGCTCCAGGAGCGTGGGCACCAGGTCCACGCCGCCCACCGGACGCCGCAGGCGGGCGCCGGCGATGATCCGGCCGGGCCAGCGCAGGACCCACGGCACCCTGACCGACTGCTCGTACATCACCGACTTCGCGTACAGGCCGTGCTCGCCCAGGCTCTCGCCGTGGTCGCTGATGAAGCAGACGATGGTGTCCCGCGCCGCGCCGGTGTCATCGAGCGCGGCAAGCAGCCGGCCGAGCTGGCGGTCGACGTGGGTGCAGAGCGCGTAGTAGTGCGCGGCGATGCGCCGCATGATCCGCGCGCCGAACCGCGGCGCGGCGTGATGGTCCGAGCCGCGCAGGAACGACGGCTTGCCCGCCAGGTCGTCGTCCCACGTGCGGGCCAGACGCATCGCATCCGGGTCGTAGAGCGCCAGCGTCTCGGCCGGCGCCACCAGCGGCGGATGAGGGTCCTTGATGCTGCACAGGTGGAACCACGGAGCGGAGCCGCCGGCGTGCGCCCGCAAGAAGTCGATGGCGCGGTCCACGGTCCAGGTGGTGCGCTGGTGCGCGGTTGGAGTGGCGGCCGTGGCCGTGGGATCGAAGCCTTCCGCCATGGCACTGGCAAACTTGATGGCGCGCTGCTGGTGGTCGTGATCGAAGGCGGCCTCCAGCCCGTGCTCCCGCAGGTGCCGCAGGTACGGGTCGGTCCGCTCGGGATCGGCGTGGTACCGGTAGACGTCCCACGTCTCGAATCCGTGCTGCGGGCGCTCGTCGCCGCCGAGGTGCCAGGGACCGGCGATCCCGCACCGGTAGCCGGCGTCGCGGAGCAGGTCGCCGATGGTGATGGTATCGGCGGGAAGGCGGAGGCCGGTGCCCTCCGGCACCCCGGGGCCGTAGTTGTCGAGCTGGCCGTGCCCGTGCGGGTAGAGCCCGGTCAGCCAGCTCGCTCGCGCCGGCGAGCAGACCGGTGAGGCGCAGTAGGCGGTTTCCAGGACGGTCGCCTGCGCGGCAAGGCGATCCAGTGTCGGGGTCCGCACCGTCGGGTCGCCCGCGAAGCCGGTGCTGGCGGCCCGCCACTGGTCGCACATGACCAGCAGGATGTTCGGGTGCCGAGGCATGCCGCAGGGTGGGGCTGAGCGCACACCGCGTCAAACCGCCGGTTGTGGCGAGCGTGCGTGCTGGTCACAATTCCAGGCCGATGAGCGATACGGGCGAGGAGGGCGATTGTCATTGACAGCCTCCGAGTTTGCGCCTCCGAGCCACAGCCTTCATCCGTGCACCACCAGATCAAAGAACTCAGCACGGCGCATGAGCCTCACCGCTCGACTGTGCTCCGGAAGCACGATGCTGCTGCGCGAGCAGCTCGCTGGCGAGATCCATGAGTTCAGCGAACTCCAGCACGCCGAGTTCGCGGCCGGCGGTGACGGCGCTCATCCGACGCAGAGCTGCGCCGAGATGCTGCTGGGTTCGCAGCGGGGACTTCGGCTCGTTGTCGAGGAATCTGGCGAGGGCGGCGACGAGAGCGTCCTGGACCACCTCGGAGCCGAATACCGAGTTGCGCGACACGATCAGCGTCGTCAGGCGCTCCCAATATCCCTTGTTGAGCCGGACTACGTACCCCACCGATGAATCGGGCACCGCGTCACCGTGTCGAGTGACGCGCGTGACCAGACGTTGGCGCCACCACGCGCGGGCGAACGGGCAATCCACGTACACGCTGCGATTGCCTCTGGCTTCGGGGAGACCGCTCAGGTTGCGCATGATGGTACGCACACAGTCATCGATCGGCTTCGGGTCCGCCTTGGCGAGAACGTAGTCAATCCGCTGTGCACCCGTGGCTGCGGTTGTGCTGCTGCCGTCTCCTGCAAGAAAGGAGGAATCGATCCTGCCGTGCTTGATGTGGCATAGGGTGACGGCCGCCCACAGGGTCGCTCTGCAGGCGACTCTGGGCGTGAGTTCGCGCCAGGCGGCGTACAGTTCCTCCTCCACGTCGGCCGGCGGGTCCCGGTACGACTCCTCGGTGAAGTCGTCCTCGTAGATGGGGACGGTCTTGCCGGTGGTAACTGATGCCTCGTGTCCGACGAGGTCCAGGAACTCCTGGCTCGATCGCGCCGCCGCCAGGAACTCCGTCTGGCGTTCACCGCCCTTCTCTCGCAGCAGGCCCTTGCGCAGCCGCGCGTAGGATACGCCGTCGACCTCCGCGTAACCGCCCTCAGTCATCTTCCTCTCCCGGCTGCGGGAACAGGTGCCGGTAGAGCGCGGTCGCGACTCGTTCGGGATGGAACTCATCGTCATCCCACACCGGAAGATCCCGGGCTTCGAGGTAGTCGGCCAGTGCCCTCAGGTTGCCGTAGGTGCGCCAACCCTGTTCGCCGTCGTCCCGATCGTGGTCGCGATGCAGCAACGCGAGCGCGGCGCTGACGATGTGGGTCATGATGTTGCGCCTGTGGCGGAGCGCGCGCGGATGCCGCAGGAAGCCGTGGAGATCGGCGGCCAGAGCGACGACGAACGTGAACCCGTCGTTGGTGTCGGGGCGTACTTCGAATTGGCCGTCCCCCAGATGCTCATCCAGTTTGAAGCTCAGAAGCTGCAGCAGGGATGACCGCAGTTGGAACGGCGGAGCGATCAACAGTTTTGCGCCCTTCAGGAGGCGGACGCTTACGCCGTCCCAGAGTGCGGCAACGCCGTCGGCAGCGGCGTCGAGCGTGATCTCGACCTCGGTCGTGACCACCACCAGGGGAATGAACAGCGGCGGCGAGCCGAGGTCATCGTGCGACCACTGTACGCGGTGGGTGGGAGATGCGGAACTGTGGATAGTGCGGTAGGACGCGATCGGCGACGACACCGTACACGCATAACGCGCCTTGTCTTCGGCGATGAGCCGTCCGATGAGGGGGGCCCCGCGGATGTCGTGCGCCATCCGAAACGAGCGCCGGTCGCTCCCTGGTTGGATCTCCGCGCGGTACCAGCCATCGGGAAAACTGGCATTGCCGCGCTGGAGCACCGGCCAGGCGAACGCGGGTGCCCCCTCCGAAGGCTCGCTGGCCCGCATCTCGAGCCTTCCGGTCATCGGCACGCGTCTCAAGGCGAAGATTCGGTCGGCGTGGCCGAACGGCGCAGCAGCTCGACCCGCAGCACCGGCTGGTGAATCCCCGCGATGGACGCGCTGGCCGGTACCTCGTACTCCAGGTCCACGCGGTAGTCCCGACCCGTGGCGAGCGCACCCAGCCGAACCGCGACCGGCTCTCCGTTCACCACGACGAAGTCCTTCCGCGCGATCGCCTTACCGGCATGGCGGGCCGACCTGATGAGCACTCGCTCGTCCGCCCACAGGTGGTCGCACGTCACGTCGCTGTTCTCGTCGACGCGCAGCGACAGTTCCGCGTCCTCTATGTCCTGCGCACAGCGCAACTGCACGGCACAGGAGTCGGCTCCGGTGGGCACGGCCACCGACGAGAACCGTTGCGGCGTGCGCGACGACTGCCTGCTGCCCGCGCCGCCGGGTCGGGGACGCCTTCCGCTGCCACCCTTCTCGGGCGGCGTCGACTGGGGTGTGTCGTCGCCGCCCGACTCCTGCTGCAGCACCGGGGCAAGTGCTCGCCTGCCGACCTCGACGGGCATTCCCCAGAAGGCCATCCGCCCAGACTTGGCTCCAGGTCCGTCCACGCCGCCGGCCTCCAGGGTCAGCACGTCCTCGGGGCTGTAGCTGTCTGCGCCGACCTCTGGTACCAACCCCTGGATGTGCTCCCGGATGGCTTCCAGGACTCCCCGCAGATCCCTGCCCTCGCGTCTCGAAAGGAGCTTGGTGGACAGGTTGTTGTGCAGCGGCCCCTCGGCCTTGCGTATCAGCCGATGCGCTTCACCTCCCGTCTCGGCGTCTACCAGCAGGACCGCCTCAAACGGCTGCCGGTCGGCGAGCTTACCGTAGAAGCCGGGAATGTCGTTCCGGTCGACAATCCACATCCCGTTTCGGCACAGATCGACGCGCACCATGCCGTTCGGAGCCGGATGGCGAAGATGGATCGCGATCGCGCCAAGTTTGGTCGCGAGAGCGTGCCGGCTGCCTGTCTTGAGCGTCTCCCAGGCACCGAAGGCTCGTTCTCCCGAAAGTGAGGATCGAGAGCGCCGGCGTCTGCGCTCCTTGTGGTGTTCGAGCACCTCGGCGACCGTCTCCGAGTCCAGCACCCGCACGGGCGAAATAGCGGGCTCCGCTACCTCGACGCGGAGCCGACCTTGGTGGATAGCCGCGAAGAAGCTGCACGCGGCCGCGAACGATACCAGGTCCCACAGCGTGGAGCGCGGTTCCCGGAAACCGTTGAACGCCGGCACGACGATGGCGGTTCCGTGGCCCCAGCGCTCTGCGATGAGGTCGAGCTCACGACCGATCAACGGGGGCACGGTGTTGCCTGCCGCGTAGTCGTACAGGCTGCCCGTGGCGCTGCCGCCGAAGCCGCGCACGAGATAGCCGTCCGCATCGCGGTGATGCCCGTCGCCGGCACTGGTGTGCGACGCCAGCACCACGTGCCCGGCACCGATGCGGGTTCCATCCTGCTTGATGCCGCCGTATAGCACGTAGCGCAGGTCGGACGCGGGAATGGTTACCATGTGACCGTTGCCGTAGGAGCCGGTGGCCGCATCCTGCTTCGCACTCGTGCCATCGCTCAGAAGGGCATCCATGGTCGTCGCATCGAGTCCGATCCCGTTGTCGAGCACGGTCAGGACCGAGGAGGTATCGCGGTCCAGCGCAGCCGTGATCGTGTCCACGACCTGCTGCGCGTTGTCGGGAAGAGCGCCGTTGACGCTGCGACGGGTCTGGCTTTCGACGGCGCTCTCGAGAGCGTCGCGGTACTCGTCGTACCCGGGAATCTCGGCAGTGCGGACGCTGCGGATGCCAAAGCGCACGACGGCCGTAGATTCGCGGGCAGCCACGGCCGCGTCGAGCGCGTTTTGCAGCAGCTCCCGCACCACGACTCCCGGTTGCAGGTCGCTGAAGCCGGATACCCCGGTCGGGGTGAATCCGGACCAGGATGCGGTGGGCCCGAACCTGAGCTTCGGATGCCTGATCCTGGCGTTCTTCCCGGCCCGGCTCTCTGCTCGCTTGCTCAAGCCGGTACCTCCGCGACGCGGGTCGGCAGGGCGCTCAACACCCGGCACGCTTCTCGCACGTCGTCGTCCGTGGTGAACCTGCCGAGGCTGATGCGGACGCCGGTTGCCGCAACGTCCGGATCGAGCCCCAAGGCCAGGAGCACCTTCGACGGTTCGGCGGTAGCCGACGAACAGGCCGAGCCGGTGGAAATGGCGATCCGGTCGGCCACGCAGGCGATCACTTCCTCGGCGGACAGGCCGGGGAACCCGACGTTCAGGCTTCCGGCGACGCGCTCGCGACGCGGACCGAAGAGGCGCAGGGCAGGACACGCGGCCCGCAAACACGTCAGGAGCCGTTCGCTGAGCGCTCCGATGCGTGGGGTGTCGGATCGCCACTCCTGAGCGGCTATTCTGCAGGCCGCGCCGAGTCCTACGGCCAGCGGCACGGGCACGGTCCCGGGCCGCACCCCACGCTCCTGCGCTCCGCCGGTCGTCAACGGCTCCAGCCGCAGGTCGTCCCGAGCGCGCACGAACAGCGCGCCGATGCCGTTGGGTCCGTACACCTTGTGGCCGGACATGCTCAGCAAGTCGACCCCCAGGTGCTCGACGTCTACCTGCATGCGTCCTACCGCCTGCGTGGCGTCCGTGTGCAGGAACGCGCCGGCCCTGCGACACCGTTCGGCGATTTCGGAGATCGGCTGGACGGCTCCGATCTCGTTGTTGACGGCCATGACGGACACCAGCAGGGTACGGGCGTCCAGGACGGCGTCCAGAGCGGCGAGGTCCAGCAGCCCCTGGCCGTCGACGGGAAGGATGACGGCTTCGAAGCCGTGCACGCCCAGCCATTGTACGGTCTGCAGCACGGCAGGGTGCTCGGTCGCGACGGTGATGATCCGTGTGCGTTGATGGTCGCCACCGGACGCTGCCTGGGCGGCGCCGCGAATGGCCAGATTGCAGGACTCGGTCGCGCCCGACGTGAAGAGTATCTCCTCATCGTCCGCTCCAATGGACGCTGCCACCTCGGCGCGCGCGGCGGTCACGGCAGCGCGCGCATCCCAGCCAAAGCGATGTCCATCGGAGTGAGGATTGCCGAACTTCGCTCCCCAATAGGGGGCCATCGCGTCCGCCACCCGGGGGTCCAGCGGCGTCGTCGCCTGGTAGTCCAGATAGACCGGCGCAGTGAGCATGAGGTCTAGTCGGTGCAGTCGCACGGGAGTACGGAATCGGCGAACCGCGACAGATCCGTCCCCTCGCGCCGGCTGTCGGCGAGCGTCTGGTACGAGAACTCTTTCGACGCCCCGAAGAACCCGACGAAGGAAGATGAGTCGGCACCGGTCCGCACGCGTTTCTCGGCATCCAGGTTACGGCCGTATTTGCGCTCCATCGCGGTCCACCACTCGACGTCGCACGGCGTGTCGACGACCGTGCCGAACTCCGGAACCTCGGCGTCCTTCCCGCGTTCCATGGCGTTGCGTACCTGCTCCAGGATTCCGACGCCCTTGAGAAAGCAGTACACGCAGTTGGAGAGGGCGCCGTCGTCGGGGAGCTGCAACCCCCACGTCTGTTGTCGCCAGAAGCGGTTCACGTCCTCCTTGGAGACGTTCATCTCGGAAAAGGGCATATAGACGTGCTCGCCTTCGTACCCGGGGTTCGCGTGCGCGTTGGCCCTTCTTGCTTCGACCTTGGCAACCCGCATCTGCTCGTCTCCCCGCAGCCCGATGAAGGCGACGTACTCGATTCCCCCGCGCCCGAACCAGGCACGGTCGCCGAACACCTTGCCGGCAAGGGTCGGATTGGTGAACGGCTGTGCCACTGCGGAGAAGGCGCGGTATCGCTGGCGGGGACGGTGCGGCGGCCGGCTGAGGACGTACTCCTTCTTGCGCTGGAAGATGTCCGGCGGCACCGCGCCCCGGTTCTTGCGGTGGCGCCGATAGAGAACATCGAGATCGACGCGCGAATGGCTGCGGCTATGGCCGAGTCGAGGGATACCTTCCTTGCCGGCGAACCAATCCTTCAGGAACAGACGAGTCGTCTCCAGCTTGAGCTTGGCCGTGCAGACCCGGCGAAACTGGTTCGGGACGTATGCCGCGTGCGACAGGAGCTCCTCGAACACCTCTCCCTGCCAGTGGAATCCGTCCGGGTTGGCTGCCGACACCACGTTGTTGTTGACCAGGCGATAGCCCTGCACACGGGTCCATTCGCCGCGTCGCGCGTCCTCGTAGGTCTGGAACTCGACCCAGAAGAAGGGAACGCCGTAGCGTTGCTCGACGATCTCCTTGCAGGTCGCCGCGAACCGATAGGTCTCGGGGTGTTCGCAGGACGTGTTGTTGAACACGACCACGTCACCGCGCTCCGCTCGCAGGAATCCGTTCTCCAGAAGCGTGAACAGGAGCATGCCGCTGGAGCGGCCACCGGAGAACTTCATCACGTGGGGCAACTCGCCATGCCCTCGCCCGCGGTAGCGGAAGCCGTGTTCGCCCTCGGGTTTGGAGTCCCGGGCCTCCAGTTCGCGGTCCGAGAGGAACAGCCGCGGCACCGCTCGCATCGGTTGCGACATATCCACCGCCTGAACCGGCACGTCGCTCATCCCGTTGGTACCTCGTCGCCAATCGGGGGCGGCAGCTTCGCGACCTCGGACCCGATCGCACGCCGATACTTTTCCAGCAGCTTCTCCCGGAACGCCGTCGATCCCGTCCCCGCCAGGTGCAGCAGCAGATCGCGGATGAGCACCTTGTGCGTGCTGGACACGGTCCCTCTGTTTCCATCCCACATCAGACCCGCATACGGAGATTCGCTCAAATCCCGAGGAAGCTGCGATGCCCGGCGCGCCGCTTCTTCGAGAGGCAGGCCGTCCGTCAACCGTGCGATGACATGGGTAAAGATCTCCAGTCCTACGGGCCGGAACAGCACGCTGCCACCGTGTTGCCCGCGATATTTCGCCACGACGGGCTCCTTCTCGGTGCTCCGAAAGTACTCGCGCAGCTCCACCATGTGTGTTTCGGAGGTCGTAAAGAAGCGTTTCGCAAAAGCGACGTATCTCGACAGCTTGGAGTCGGCGGGTCTTTCGCTCTTGAGTTGCGTCTTGGTCGCTCGCAGCTCGGTTCTCGCCTTCGAAAACAGAATGCCGAGAACATCGTAGAGATTGCCGATCGTGGTCAGACTATGCCGATTCGTTACCGGCATGTTGCTGCTCCCGATGAACGCCGCGTTCTCACCCTGAAAGAACCGACTGTCCTCGATCAGTCGCCGAACGCAGATTGCCATGACGTCATCTTCATCGAGTGCGATGACAGCGTTCTTCGAAACCGGCCGCGCCGTCTTGTTCAATGTTGTGAACAGTCGCCGCGTCGTCGCAAGACCATCCGCTGTATTCCTGTGCGCGACGAAAATGACGGAGACATCGTCGTCGGAGTCAGTCATACCTTCGCGCGTGGCTCGCTTGATACCTGCCAGGCGGTGTTGTCCGTCCAGTGCGAACAGCTTTTCGTCGCCTCGCAGAGTCAGGAAACCCACCGATTCGATCGTCTCCTCACTCAACGCCACGGTGGTCTGTATGCCGAATCTGCTCTTCACATCCGACAGTGGATGCCAATTGGGCTCGCCGTCGTACACGGCTACTACCAACGAATTGAAGAACCGGTCCGGGTTGTCCTGCAGATAGGCTGCGATCTGCTTGCTGCGCTTGTCTTCCAGCGCCCTCTGAATCATGTCGGACAGGGACTCGTTCGCATGAATCTCCTTGGCGTAGTTAACACGGGTGGAGAGTTCGCGCAAGCTTACGAGACATGAATAGTACGCCCTGCTACCCATGATGCCTCGCAACGCGGGCAGTACTATCGAGCCCGCAGTCGAACGCGTCACGAAAATGCCCTCTGCATCTTTTTCGTTTCTGCGTCGAGATCGTTGACGGAAAACGGGGGCATAAACGCGGTATTCAATTGTCGTTCGATGTTCTTGAGATCGTCCGAGGTAACCGTCTCTTCCACGGGAGCGAAGAAGAACCGCAGGATGGAGCCCCAACAGACAACCATCCTGGCGATGCGTTCACGCTTCAACAGACTGCGCCGGTTCAGATAGTCTCGATATCGTGCTCGCAACGACCGCCGCGAATCGCGCCCGGCTATGCCAATGTACAAGATGTACGAGTGCGGCGGCAGCACATCGCTGGGATAGCTGATGGCGAAGGCGTAGACGCCCCGCTTGTCGTCGGGGACCCTGTGGATCTCATCATCACCATAGGGAATCGAGTCCCAGACGAGCGGCTGCAACGCGGAGACTGCGGCCGTCAGCCTTCCAGGGTGCAGGACCACCGTGAATCGGTACTTCAGATGCTCGGCGGAGGCGTTGACGAAATCGTCCAGAGGGTCGGACATCACGTCATACCGGTCCTGGCGACCACGGGGTCATAGTGGCGTAGCACTGCTAAGCACACAAGGGGATGCGCAACATCCGCTGACGAATCGACCGGCAAGAGCGGCGAATGCGGCCGGTTGTCGGGTTGCCCCGTGCCGTTCACAATGGCGGCACCGATGCGGTCCCTGGGGCGTTGGACGGTGAGCGGATGAGCGACACGGGCGAGGCGGGCGGCGAGTACCTGCTGGAGGCGCTCGACATCGTCAAGCGCTACGGCGACTTCACGGCCAACGACCGGGTCACCCTGAAGCTGCGGCCCGGCCAGATCCACGCGCTGCTCGGCGAGAACGGCGCCGGCAAGTCGACCCTGGTCAAGATCATGTACGGGGCGCTGCAGCCGACCGCAGGCACGCTGCGCTGGCGCGGCCGCCCGGTGTCGATCGCCAGTCCCGCGGCCGCGCGCCGGCTCGGCATCGCCATGGTCTTCCAGCACTTTTCGCTGTTCGACGGGCTCACCGTCGTGGAGAACATCGCGCTGGCGCTTCCGGGCCGGTTCGACCCCGCCGCGCTGGCCCGTCGCGTGACGGCGGTTTCGGCGGAGTACGGGCTGCCGCTGCAGCCCGGCGCGCTCGTCGCGGACCTCTCGGTCGGCGAGCGGCAACGCATCGAGATCGTGCGCTGCCTGCTGCAGGAGCCGCGCCTGCTGATCATGGACGAGCCGACCTCCGTGCTCACGCCGCAGGAGGCGGATCAGCTCTTCCTGACGCTGCGGCGTCTGGCCGACGACGGGTGCGCCGTGCTCTACATCTCACATCGGCTCGAGGAGGTGCAGCGGCTCTGCCACGATGCAACCATCCTGCGGCGCGCCCGGGTCGTGGCAAATGTCGACCCGCAGGCGGAGACGGCGGCGTCCCTGGCGCGGCTGATGGTCGGTGAAGATGTCCACAGTGTGCGCGCCGACGCGCACGCGCACGACGGCGAGGCGGCGTTGGCCGTCGAAAGGCTTTCGCTCCCGGCCGCGGGACCGTTCGGCGTCGCGCTGCGCGACATCACGTTCACCGTCCGCGCGGGCGAGGTGATGGCGATCGCCGGGGTTGCCGGCAACGGCCAGTCGGAGTTGTTCGAGTCCCTTTCAGGGGAGCGCCCGGCTCCGTCGGCCGGCGCGGTCACGATCGCCGGACAACCATGCGGGACACGCGGCGTGACCGCGAGGCGCCGGCTGGGCGCCGCCTTCGTGCCGGAAGAACGGCTCGGCCACAGCGCCGTGCCGGGCATGGAGCTTTCCGAGAACGTCCTGCTCACACGTCACGCGTCCGATCGCGGATTGGTGCGCGGAGGGTTCGTCGACCGGTCCGGAACCCGTTCGGTGACACAGCGGGTCACCGAGCGGTTCGACGTGCGCATCAGCGAGGCGAACCCGCAGGCTAGCGAACTGTCCGGTGGGAACCTGCAGAAGTTCGTGGTCGGCCGGGAGCTCGACCGCGAGCCGGCGGTCCTGGTGATCAATCAGCCCACCTGGGGCGTGGACGCGGGCGCGGCGGCGCTGATCCGGCAGGTGCTCGCCGACATGGCCAAAGACGGCGCGGCGGTGCTGGTCATCAGCCAGGACCTGGACGAGATCTTCGAGATCGCCGACCGCATCGCGGTGATCTCGCGCGGCGAGCTGTCGGCGACCTACCCGGCCGGCCGCATCGACCGGGAGCGCGTCGGCCTGCTCATGGCCGGGGTCGAGGAGTCGTCGGCGGGCAAGGAAAGGTAGCTCGCATAGAGCCTACTTGGCGCGTCGGGAGATGCCTTCTCGTATTTCGCGGAGGCGACGCGCCGGTCTTCGAAACCGCCAAGCGGGTACTTTGCGATGGGCGAAGTAGATTTCCGATTCACGTATCGCCCGGTAGGAAACTCATGCGATTCGCCAAGATTGGACCTAAAGAAATCTGCGAAGATTGCGTGGGTATCATTTACGAATCGCGAATTGTGGATGCGTTGTCACGTCACTCTTCCAGGCACCGGAGACAGAGTTCGTTGCGGGGTAAACTTCGACTTGCAACGGGGATGGGCTATTCGAGTCGCTTGATCGGTACAGGGGAAACCAATCGCCCCTTCATGAAGAGGAAACAAAGGAACACGGAGCGATATTGACGAAGGGTGGGGCGGTGCTCATGATCGAAGTGGGAGAGCCGAGATATGAGACAGTTGAGTGACTCCTCACCGCAGAAGGAGAAAGCCCAGGCAGGCGACGCGTGGGACGATTCGGGCAAGGCTCAATTCGAGTATCGCGAGATGCTCAGCCGGCGTGTCGTCGGATTCGCTCTTACGACTGCGGCGCTTGGCACGGGGATCCTGTCGCTCGTGGGCCCGATAGGCAGCTACGAAAGCCTCTCGCTGCTGCAGCGGTTCGTGTATTGCACCGTAGCCACAGCAATCTCGTGGCCGGTCTTCTACTCGATGAACGTCGTGACGCTGTATGTGACGCGCCACCGAGCATCCAACGCGCGTGCGCTGGCGGCGGCGTTGACTATGCTGATTGCTGCAGTGCCCTGCACTGCCGTGGTGGTGGCGTACCACACGCTGTTTCACGCCGACCGCTCCGTGTACGATGGATTCCTGACGCTGTATGTCGTGGTGGCGTCGATAGCGGTGTCGTGCTGCCTGCTCTTCCACTTTGTCGTCTGCCAGCGCCTTGCGCATGCCGCCGGGCCCCGAGTGGCGTCCTCTCGCGAGAACATCCCTGCCGAGAAGGTTGCCGTGGAGGTTGCCGCTGAAGGGGGTGAAGGGGACAGTGTCGACTCGTGTGCACTGGGTGACTCGGCCACAGGCGCGGGGGGCCGTGGTCCGGCCGCTGATCCTCCCGGCGACACGACCGGACTGGGCGGGCTCGACGCGGACGCTGAAGCCGCACCGGCCCAGCTTCCGGTTGACAGTACCGCAACGACGTCCACCTTGGGCTCATCGGCTCGGGACATGGCTGAAGGTGCCGGCAACCCTTCTCCTGCCGTCGCCGCTGTTGAAGCTCGCCCGCGGTTCCTCGACCGCCTGCCCGAAGAGCTGGGCCATGACCTGATCTACATCAGAACGGTAGATCACTATCTGGAGGTACACACCACGGCCGGCTCCGGCCGCGTTCTCGTTCGCTTTGCGGATGCCGTTGCGGAGCTCGGCGACCTGGGGATGCAGGTCCATCGCTGCTACTGGATCGCTCACCGCACGTTGCTGGAGGAGGCGGCGGAACTGGTGTCCAAGGGCAACCGCACGGTGCTGCGGCTTGCGGGAGACCGCGAGGTTCCGGTGAGCCGCACGTACCTTCCGAAGGTGCGAGCCGCGTTGGGCGCTGAGGACGATAGTCCGGCCGGATGAACCGACCTGATGAAGTCGGCGGCAGTGGTCAGTAGCGCACGCTGGCGCTGATCTCGACGGTGTGCGCACCCGGCGCGTCCGCGCGCTCGCGGCGGCTCCCCTCGACGTTCAGCTTTGCCGACGCAGTCCCGTAGCGGGCGCCGAGGCGCCATGTGCGATCGCCATCCACGGACTGCGAAATCCCCGCATACGGCGCCCCCACGCTCTGCCCCCCGGGGCCGTCCAGCCCGTATCTCAGCTCCGCCTCCACTCTAACTCCGGGCGCCGCGGCGGGTACCACCCCCGCGCCCGCGGCAGCCGGCGCCGACCACAGCCCCGCAACTCCGGTCGGC
This sequence comes from Spirochaetia bacterium, assembly GCA_964291595.2. GTDB lineage: Bacteria > Spirochaetota > Spirochaetia > SZUA-6 > Bin103 > CATQHW01. The sequence continues at coordinate 2,507,269 of OZ219914.1, forward strand.
GCGGAGCCCCACGACGGCGCCACCCGCACCGCCACCCCGCGGCCGGGCGCTCCCGGATCGACCGACAGCGAGCCGTTCACCGTCCACTCCCGGAACCCCTCGCTCTCGTGCGCCAGTATCCCCTCGCCGCCGGCCTCCAGCGTCAGACCCCAGGTCGGCAGCGTGTAGCTCAGGCGGCCACCGACCACCAGACCGGCGCCGCGCTCCGCGTCGCCGTCGTCGTAGCGTCCGCCCGTTTCCACGGCAGGCGCCAGGTACCCGCCCAGCAGCGGCATCCCCTGGTGCGAGGCTTCCAGCAGCACCCGCCAACGGCTCACGTTCGCCTCCGCCGCCGCCAGCCCCGGCGCCGCCCGCGAGGTCGTCCGCACCAGCAGCCCGTCCGCCTTCGCCGCCAGCTCCAGCCCGCCGCTGTGCTCGGCGCTCAGCAGCGTGCCGTCCACTCCGAATGCCCTTATCATCAGGCCCAAATCGGTCTCGATGGGCTCGGCGTCCTGGTACCTCAGCGTCAGAGCGCCGAACAGCCCGTAGCCGAGCATGCCCCACACCGACACCCGCTCGTGCAGCGCCAGCCGCAGGTACGGGTAGATCCCCGCGACCGAGCTCTGCAGCTCGCCGGACCGCCCAGAGGCATCGCCGAACGAGCCGCTGCCGCTGCTGTACGCCAGCGCCAGGCCTCCCAGCACCGCGCCGTGCTCGTAGTCAGCGCCCACCATGCCGGTGGCCACTGCGCCGTCCAGGTCCAGCCCGCCGTCGGCGCCGGCGAACCGCGACCACGCGCCGCGCCCCCACGCCGTCCAGCGTCCGCCGTCCTCCGCTCCTGTCTCTGACGACCCCGAAACCAGGGCGAACGAGCTGCCGGCCAGCAGCGCGTCCGGCTCCATGGCTTGAAACTCGCCGGCCGCCGGATCGCTGCCGGCAAACGCTGCCGCCGGCATCGGGCTCAGGAACTGCCCGGCCACGATCGCCTGCGAGCCCACGGGTGGGCCGCTCAGCCGTCCCTCGACCGCGTCCACGACCTGCCCGGCGGCGGTGCGCCCGAACCGCGCCAGCCACGCCTGCGGCAGCGGATCGGTGTTGCTGATCGTCCCGGTCGCCTCACCGTCCTCGATGCGCGCCCCCTGTGGGTTGCTCAGGGTCAGCGTCAGCGTCTCCTCGGCCTCGTCGTGGGCGTCGTCCAGCACCGTCACCGTCACCGTGTGCTCGGTCTCTCCGGTCTCGAAGTGCAGCGTCCCGCGCGCCGCCGTGTAGTCCTCGCCAGCGGTCGCCGTGCCGTCCGCGGTCGCGTAGTCCACCGACACCGGCGCGGAGGCCGCGCGGTCCAGGCTCACGCGGAACTCCAGCACCGCGCCGTCGGCCTCCTGGGCGTCGGCGTCGACCACCGCGAGGCCGACGCCCCCGGAAGTGCGCACCAGCCTGACCGCGACCTCCTGGCCTTCCTCCCAGTCCAGCACGCGCTCCGTCCAGATGAAGGTCGTCTCGCCACCGGCGTCCGCGAAGGGCAACGCCGTCTCGCCTACGTGCAGGGTCAACTCGTCCGCGGCGGGCGGCGCCGTCGAGATGAGCAACTCGATCTCCGAACGCTCCGTCGACCAGGTGAGGTGCTCGACGGCATAGGTGGTGGCGTCCTCGACCCAGCGGTCGGGAGCCAGCCCGCCGTCGCCGAAGTATCCCAGCAGTCGCTCGCCGTCGTTCGCCACGGTCAACTCCGCGGACCAGAGCGTGACGCTCGCGGGCGCCTCTTCAGCCTCGTCGTCGATCTCGACCAGAACGAGGTCGGGCAGCTCCGTGCGACCCTGGTCGTCGCTGAGCAGGTAATGGCGGAAGCGACGCTCGCCATGGGCGTCGTCATCGTCGTGCAGTGCCTCCACGGTGACCGGGAACGGTTCCTCCCAGTGGTGGACGTTCGGCGCCGCGGCGGATTCATCGGGCGAATAGACCCAGGATCGCTCGCTGACCGGGAACAGGTCGGGATCGCCGTCGCCGGGCTCGCGGACGATGATCACCCAGTGCGCCGGCCGCCGGTCGAGCTTGAGCCGGTAGGTCACCTGTTCGCCCTCGGGAACGGACAGCCGCGGATCGGTGATGGGATTCCCGTCGGCGTCGAGGACGGTGACTCCCAGATCGTCGTCGTCGACGATGACGATCTCGGCTTCGCACGAGCCGGCACACTCCGTCCGGTCGGGGTTGCGCACCTGAATTCGGCTGCCGCGCGTGAGATCGCGCATCAGCGTCACGCTGAAGTGCTCTTCGGGCTCGTCCGCCTCGTCGTCGAGCAGCGGCACCTCGACCGTCTTGCGGGCTACCCAGCGGCCGCCGTCGGCCCCGAACTCCTCGGGGGAGAAGGTCAGCTCGCGGGAAAACGCCGCGTAGTCCTGGTCGGATTCCGCGGTCCCGGGTGCCGACGCGATGGTCACGTCGTGACTGCGATTCGGAGGCGGAACTCCGGGCAGGGTCTCCATGATCACCCTGATCGCGGCGGCCGCAGCAGCGGCTCCCTCATCGAAGCGGTAACGAGACCGTTCCAGCCGCGAGATGAGCGCGGGTTCGGCTGCCACCATGCGTACGGTCGCCGCCGCCGGAGTGGCGATCCGGTAGCCGGCGCCGGCGATCACCGTGGCCGTGAGCGCGCCGTCCACGGATACCTCCGGGCGCTGCCGGTCGGCGGGGACCCGCAACGTGGCGCGGGTGGCGCCGGCCGCGAACGTGACGCGCTGCTCCAGATCCGAGGCGTGCAGGAACGGCCGCTCCTGCGTGAGCCGCACGTGCACCTCGACCGGCTGCGGAGCCGCCTCCACCAGCGCCAGGGCGAAGGTCACGTCGTCCAGCTCGACGGTGTACGCCTCCCGGCCGGCGGCGATCGTGACCGACCGCCCGGCCGCCGCGCCGTCATCGTCTGCGATCGTGACCGTCGCGGTGGCCTCCCGGCCGGCAACCACGCCTGCCGGCAGGTCGCCGAACAGGAGCACGACGCTCTCGTCGTCGTCATCGTCGCGATCGTCGGTCGCCGCCACCGTGAAGTGCTGCTCGGTCTCGCCGCGCGCGAAGGTGATGCGTGCCGCCGACAGCGTGTAGTCGTGAGCGGTGGCGCCGTTGGCCGGGTTGGCGATGATGGGGAATCCCACCTCACGATCGGGGTCGGCGTCCAACCGCACGGCGACCCTCGCCTCCGCGCCCCCCTCGGCGGCCGTGAAGGCGCCGGCCGAGAACGACGCGGCTACCGAGCGGGCGACGCGGTGGTCGGGGTGGTCGGCCAGACCGGCGTAGTGCCGGGAGGCCGGACGTGAGCCGAGCTCCGCGCTGGTCGTCGGAAGGGGGCCGCCGAAGCCGGAATTCGGCCCGCCCGCTTCGACGGTGATTCCGGTGGCGTCAAGATCGTGGAGCTGCACGCGGTACCGATACACCAGCGTGCGGGTCCCCGACCCCGACACGTAACGTGCCGTGCGGTGGCTCGAGCCCACCTCGTCGCCGACGCGAATGCCTATGGAAGATCCGTCCGACGGCACATAGGCGTCTGCGGAGAACGTCAGGGTCACCTCGATCTCATCTCCGAACAGGTAGCCGTCGTCGTGCTCGGGCGTGGACGTGATGGCCACGCCGGCGACCTGGAACGAGCCGTCGACCCGGTGGGCGTCGTCGTCGGGCAGGCCGGGGTAGTCCCGGATCACCTCCACCGTCCCGAAACTGGCGACGACCGTCGGCAGCGGCCCGCCGAAGCCGGTGTCGGGCCCGCCGTCGTCCACGCTGATCCCGGTGGCATCGGCGTCGTCGATCCGCACCTGGTAGCGGTACAGCAGCCGCCGGTTTCCGGAGCCGGCCACCACGCGGGCCGCCCGATAGTTGGTGCCGTCCGTCGCGTCGCCGACCCGGATGCCGATGACCGAATCGTGAAACCCCACCGACACCCTGGTGCTGAACCTCAGCACGATGTCGATGTTCTCGCCCTGCAGGTAGGTGTGCCCGTTCGCCGGGGTGGAGATGATCTCGGCCAGGTAGGCTCGGGCGGGACTCGGGCGGCCGTGGACCCGTATCCTGAGGGCTTCGTCGGAGTCCAGCTTCCACTTGGTCGCTCCGGCGCGCAGAAACCCGAGTCTGTCGTGGATCGACCATCCGCTCTCGGCTCCCGCGTCCTCTCCAGAGCTGCGCGTCATGCCGAACTGGATGCGATTGTCGTCGGCGCAGCCGGACCTGCAGATAAGAACGATGTAGTAGTTCGTGTCGGTCCGGAGAAAGGTGCGCGCCGGTGCCTCCCACTCATTGTGCGCGTGCTCGTCGAAGCCGCTCCGGGTGAGGCTTGCGACGCGGGTGAGGCGCGCGTGCGAGAGGTCGTCGCGATCTCCGCGATAGAGCCCGGCATCCACCGACACGTGTCGGCTGTCGCGCATGTCGCCGACGTACAGCGAGATGCCGGCCAGCTCGAAGTCCACAGCGTTCCCGCCGGTCCTGAACCCCTGGTACAGGCCGTGCTGGTTCCCGTTCAGCGCCGTCATGTGCGGTCCTGCCGTCTGTCCCGTGTTCCGCACGAGGGTGCTCGGCGTCTGCGCCTGCACGGCCGGCGGGCCGACTGCGGTGATTGCGAGGCTCAGCAGCGGCGCGGCGATCCAGTATGGTGGCAACCGGGCTGCCGGGCGCTTCAATTCACCTCGATTGCCGAGGCCGCGGTACAGAAATCGGGGTCCGATGTTCATGGACGCACCTCCTGGTAAGACCGGCCGGTTCGACACGCGCCGCTGCAATCGGGCCGAGTGGCCGCCGCAGCGATGAGTGGATCGAGCCTTGATGGCCATGCCGGAAGTTAGGAACCAAGGGCTTGACCGCCCACATCAGATACCGCCGAAACTCCCGCCAGTTCGTGAGTGACCAGGATAATTCGTCGGCGTCACTCCGGTTGATACGCAAATACCGATCGGGTTTGCCTCGCCTGGTAAAGCAACGCGGCATCCGATCAGGAAGATCGTCCAAGAAACCACGTCTCGTGAAATGTTCCGCGCTTCGCATACCTATAATGATCTACCTATTCAACTACCGGGCAGCATCGCGGAGGATCATGGAGTCCGCCAAGAGCGTAGTACGTAGATTCGCGCAACGTCAAAAACAGGCTCCATTTGTTTCACGTGTATGCACGCAAAAGACGTTGCACATCGTAGACAAGAGCGATCGCATTGATGGACAATTCGACCCAGAGCTCCGGCGGTCAGAGCGGATTACCAGGACCAGGAGGTCGCGTCCACAACGTCCTCCAATCCTCCGCGAAGCCGCCGGAGCTTTCTGCTTCGGATGCTTCCCGACATGGGTGCGATAGGCTGGATCGGCGTCTCTCTGTTCGTGATGGGAGTCATCGCGCTGATCAAGATCGTCGCGAGCTTTCGGCCATCGCCCAGGACGAGGCGGCAGGCCCATGCGATCAACGACCTGATCGGCACGTTGCGCATTCCGATCCAGGAAGCGATCGAGAGAGATCTCGGTGCGGAACGGTCGAGCGCACTTCGGCACGGCGACTGGATCACGGGTGAAGAAGCGTCGAAGGTCATCGACTGGCTACTGGGTCAGGAGCACAAGGACACTAGCGACAACATCGGGTGTCTTCCCTGAGCCTGGACAGCGTGACAGGGCACCGTCGATCGGCGCGCAGTCGCCAGGCCAGGGGGCGAAGGGTGCACATGCTCTGACGACCGCCACGAGCCGCCGGTCCCGGCGCAGTGCCTGACTGACGGAAGGGGCTCGACGAAGGCGTCGAATTCGCGGATCGTGTTTCCGTGGACTGGCGCGGGGATTGCCGGGCAACCCTGTCGGGGCATCGGGAGGGCCGCGGGCGCACGGTGCCCGGCGCCGGGCGGACTGCCGCGTGACCCTGCAGTTCGAGAAGCGCACGCATCCGAGCCGCGTGATGGTCGTGGGCTCGCCGCTGCTGGCCATCCTCCTCACTGTGATCGTGGGAGGGATCCTGTTCGCCGCGCGCGGCCTGGAGCCGCTGCCGGCGCTGTACGTCTACTTCGTCGAGCCGGTGACCACGCTGTGGTCGATCGAGGAGCTGGTCGTCAAGGCGACGCCGCTGGTGCTGATCGGCGCCGGGCTGGCGGTCTGCTTCCGCGCCAACGTCTGGAACATTGGCGCCGAGGGGCAGCTCACCATGGGCGCCATCGTCGGCGCCGCCATTCCCGTGCTGGCCACTGAGTGGCAGTCACCGCTGGTCCTGCCGCTGATGATGGCGCTCGGCATCGCCGGCGGCATGGCGTGGGCGGCGATCCCCGCGCTGCTCCGCAACCGGTTCGGCGCGAACGAGATACTCACCAGCCTGATGCTCGTGTACGTAGCGCAGCTCATCCTCGATTGGCTGGTGCGCGGTCCGTGGCGCGACCCCGAGGGATACAACTTCCCGGAGTCGGTGGCGCTGCAGGGCGCTCAGCTTCTGCCCACGCTCGGCTACAGCCGCGTCCACCTGGGCGGCGCGTTCGCGCTGCTGGTGGTGCTGGTGCTGTTCGTGTTCCTGTCGCGCACGCTGAAGGGCTTCGAGATCCAGGTGTCCGGCGACGCTCCGCGCGCCGGCGGATTCGGCGGCTTCCGGCGGCCGCGCACCGTGTGGTTCTGCCTGCTGTTGTCCGGGGGCCTGGCGGGGCTGGCCGGGATAGGCGAGATCGCGGGGCCGATCAGGCAACTGCAGCCGTCCATCTCACCGGGCTACGGATTCACGGCGATCATCGTGGCGTTCCTGGGCCGGCTGAACCCGATCGGGGTGCTGCTGGCTGGGATCATACTCGCCATCAGCTACCTGGGCGGCGAAGGGGCGCAGATCTCGTTGGGACTTTCCAGCAAGACGGCACAGGTGTTCCAGGGGACGCTGCTGTTCTTCATCCTGGCGTGCGACACGCTGATCCGGTACCGGCTGCGATTCCGCATGGGGGCGGTCGCGGAGCTGCCGCGATGACCGGCGTGGAAGCGGTGATCCTCACCATCATCACGGCCTCGACGCCGCTGTTGCTGGCCTCGATCGGCGAGCTGGTGGTCGAGCGTTCCGGTGTCCTCAACCTGGGCGTCGAGGGCATGATGATCATGGGCGCCGTGACCGGCTTCGCGGCGGCCTACACCTCGGGATCGGCGCTGGCGGGCGTGGCCGTGTCGCTCGGGACCGGCATCGCCATCGCCCTGCTGTTCGCCTGGCTGACCCAGACGCTGGTGACCAACCAGGTCGCCACCGGGCTGGCGCTCACCCTGTTCGGGCTGGGGCTCGCCGGGATGATCGGCGAGAATTTCACCGGCCTGCCCGGCGTGAGGCTGCCGAACGTCCAGATCCCGGTGCTCACCGATCTCCCGTTCATCGGGCCGGTGGTGTTCGGCCAGGACCCGATGGTGTACGCCTCGATCGCGATCACGGTGCTGGTCGCCTGGACGCTCGCGCGCACGCGCATCGGGCTGGTGATCCGCGCGACCGGCGGCAACCACCACTCGGCCCACGCGCTGGGCTTCCGGGTGATCGCGGTGCGGTACGCCTGCATCGCCTTCGGCGGGGCCTGCGCGGGGCTGGCCGGCGGCTACCTCTCCCTGGTCTACACGCCGCAATGGATCGAGAACATGACGGCAGGCCGCGGCTGGATCGCGCTGGCTCTGGTGGTGTTCTCCACGTGGGCGCCGCGGCGCGTCGCGATCGGCGCCTACCTGTTCGGAACCGTGTGGATCATGGGCCTGTGGGCGCAGGGCGTGGGGATCGCCGTGGCGTCGCAGCTTCTGTCGGCGCTGCCGTACCTGGCGACCATCGCGGCGCTCGTGCTGATCTCCGGCAACCGTTTCTTGACGAAGGCGAACACCCCTGCTTGCATTGGGCAGCCGTTCGTGCCCGATCGGTAGGTCGCCGCGGCCGGCCATCCATCAATCATCGGACAGGGGCAACGACCCCGAAAGGAGAGCACGATGAAGAAACTGCTCATCGTCGCGCTGGCGCTGATGCTGACCGTGGCGGCGTTCGGCCAGGACAAGCTGAAGGTCGGCTTCGTGTACGTCGGCCCGATCGGCGATCACGGCTGGACGTACCAGCACCACGACGGCCTGCTCGCGGTGCAGGAGGAGTTCGGAGACCGCGTCGAGACGATCTACGTCGAGAACATCGCGGAGGGTCCGGATGCCGAGCGCGCCATCACCCGCATGGCCCGTGAGGGCGCCGGCCTGATCTTCACCACCTCGTTCGGCTTCATGGATCCGACCATCGCCGTGGCCGCGCGCTTCCCGGACGTGAAGTTCGAGCACGCCACCGGCTACAAGCGCGCCGACAACGTGTCGATCTACTCGGCCCGCTTCTACGAGGGCCGGTACATCATCGGCCAGATCGCGGCGCAGATGTCGGAGAGTGGCGTGGCCGGCTATATCGCGTCGTTCCCGATCCCGGAGGTCGTGCGCGGCATCAACGCGTTCCTGCTCGGCGCGCAGACGATCAATCCGGACTTCAAGCTCAAGGTGGTGTGGGTCAACACCTGGTTCGATCCCGGCAAGGAAGCGGACGCCGCCAAGGTCCTGATCGGCCAGGGCGCGGACATCATCACCCAGCACACCGACTCCACCGCGCCGCTGCAGATCGCGGAGGAGCAGGGCGTGGTCGGCTTCGGGCAGGCGTCGGACATGATCAAGTTCGCCCCGAGCGCGCAGCTCACCTCCGTCATCGACGAGTGGGCTCCCTACTACGTGGCCCGCACCAGGGCCGTGCTCGACGGCACCTGGGAGTCCACGGACACCTGGGACGGCATCGCTCCGGGCATGGTGCGCATGGCGCCCTATACCAACATGCCGGATGAGGTGAAGGCGCTGGCCATGGAAACCGAGGCGATGATCGTCTCCGGCGAGCTGCATCCCTTCAAGGGCCCGATCTACGACCAGGAAGGCGAGATGGTGATCGCCGAGGGCGAGACGCTCGACGACGGCACGCTGCTCGGCATGGACTGGTACGTCCAGGGCGTCGACGACAAGCTGCCCGGTTGACGCCACAGCCGAGGTTTCGGCCGTGATCTGGTGGCGGCGCCCCGGAGCGCCGTCACCCGAGCCTTCTCCATGTCAGGTGAGCACCGAAACCGTCGCAACGATGCACGGCGAAACTGTTCGAGTCTGACCTCCGTGGTAGCCACGGTGTACAGCCGGGCGGTTGCGTATTTCGACGGCAACCGGAACGACGCGATCGAGTGGCTCAAGCATCCCAACCCCGCGCTGGCCGGAGAGACACCGCTCGAACGGGCCAACACCGCTATTGGCGCAGACGACGTGATCGACCTCATCGGCCGCATGGAGCACGGCATACCGACGTAAGAGTCCCGACCTGCCGATAATCAGAGGGGCGGCCCTCTCATGCCAGCAATCGATCCATCGCCGTTGTCCGTCGCAGCGGCCAATGCGCTCGACGCCGCGGCTTTCACCGCGCGTATTGGTGACATCGCCGAGCACTCGCCATGGGTGGCGGAACGCGCGGCAGCCGCGCGGCCGTTCGCCGGCCGCGAAGCCGTGGTCGCGGCCTTCGTCGCCGCGGTGCGCGACGCGCCGCCGGAGTTGCAGCTTGCGCTGATCCGAGCCCACCCGGACCTGGCCGACCGGGCCGCCGTGGCGGAGGACGCCGGCGGCGTTGCGGCGGAGTCGCGGCGGGAGCAGGCCGGCGCGGGCCTGGACCGCCTGACGCCGGACGAGTTCGAGCGCTTCGCCGACCTCAACGCCCGCTACCGAGACCGGTTCGGCTTCCCGTTCATCTTCGCGGTGAAGGGCGCGAACAAGGACATGATCCTGGCCGCCTTCGAGGAGCGCATCGGCAACGACGCCGCGACCGAGGTCGCGACGGCGCTGGCCAACGTCGAGCGTATCCTCCGCTTCCGCATCGAGGACCGGATCGCGCCGTGAGCGCGTCCGCCGGCGGGCGGGTGGTGCGCGGTGCGGTGCTGAGCTACCGCGACGACCCCGCCTGCGCGGGAACGCTGGACGCGGTGCAGTTCCATCAGCACGGCGCGGTCGTCCTGGGCGGCGACGGCAGGATCGCCTGGTGCGGTCCGGCCGCCGAGCTGCCCGGCCGGTTCCGCGCGCTGGACGCCGACGACTACGGGCCGTCCCTGGTGCTTCCGGGCTTCATCGACGCCCACATCCATTTCCCCCAGTACCGGATGCTGGCGGCACCGGGCAAGGACCTGCTGGACTGGCTGCAGCGGTTCACGTTTCCGGAGGAGTGCCGCTACCTATCAACAGCCCATGCGTGCGCGGCGGCCGAAGTCTTCCTGGACCGGCTGCTCCAGCACGGCACGACCGCGGCCGTGGTCTTCTCCACGGTGCATCGCGGCGCCACCGAATCCCTGTTCGCTGCGGCCGACCGGCGCCGGATGGCGATCGTCACCGGCAAGACCATGATGGACCGCAACGCCCCGGCGGCGCTGTGCGACGATCCGACGAGCGGGATTGAGGCCAGCGAGGCACTGATCGAGCGCTGGCACGGTCGCGGGCGGCTGCGGTACGCGATCACCGTGCGCTTCGCCGTCACCTCCAGCGAGGAGCAGCTACGAGCCGCCGGAGAGCTGGCCACTCGCTACGCCGACTGCCACGTGCACACGCACCTGTCGGAGAGCGAGCCGGAGATCGCGCTGGTGGCGCGTGACTTCCCCTGGGCGCAGGACTACACCGACGTGTACGACCGCTTCGGCCTGGTCGGCGCCCGCAGCCTGTTCGCGCACGGCATCCATCTCTCCGAGCGCGAATGCGCGTGCCTGTCCGCGGCCGGCGCGACCGTCGTGCACTGTCCGACCTCGAATACCTTCCTGGGCTCGGGCCTGTTCGACCTCCGCCGTCTCAGGAACGGGACGCACCCGGTCGGCGTCGGCCTGGCCACCGACGTCGGCGGCGGCACCAGCTACTCGATGCTGCACACCATGGGTGAGGCGTACAAGGTGGCGATGCTGCGCGGCTACCGGCCGACCGCGCACGAGCTGTTTCACCTGGCGACCCGCGGCAACGCCCGGCGGCTCGGCCTGGATGATCAGATCGGCTGTCTGGAAGCCTGGCCACTGGGCCGACTTGGTGGTCCTCGACCCGGCCGCCACGCCGACGCTGGCGTCCCGCAACGAGCTGTCGGCGAACCTGGAGGAGACGCTGTTCGCGCTGGCGATCCTGGGCGACGACCGCGCGGTGCGCGCCACCTACGTGGCCGGCAGCCGGGTGTGGCTCTCCGCGGTGAGCTCGTCTGCCGGATGAAAGCTCATATGCTATCATTACGACATGCGTGTCGTTGTGGACACCAACGTGCTGGTGGCCGCCGCGTCAAGTGCGAGCGGGGCGAGCCGGGAAGTGATCCGGCGTTGTCTGACAGGCAGGTTTGAGCCACTGATCGGCCAGGCTCTGTTCAGCGAGTACGAGTCGGTGCTGTCGCGGTTGGACCTCTTCGTTCGCTCGCCCATCTCGCATGATGAACGGGAGGCGCTGTGGGCTGCATTCGCAAGCCGCTGCCGTTGGGTGCGCGTGCGATACCTCTGGCGCCCCAACCTGCCCGACGAGGCGGACAACCACGTCGTCGAGTTGGCTGTTGCTGGCGGCGCGCAAGCGATCGTGACCCACAACCGGCGCGACTTCGAACGCGCCGAGCTTGGCTTCCCGGGGCTGCAGGTCGTTTCCCCGGGGGCGCTGATAGCGGAGGAGTGAAATGTCGACCTTGACCATTCGGCTGCCCGACGACACCCACGGGCGCCTGAAGGAGATCGCCCGACAGCGGGGGATGAGCATGAACAAGCTGATGGAAGAGCTCTCGACCGTGGCCATCGCTCACTACGATGCGGAGATGCGGTTTCGGGCGCTGGCCGCTCGCGGTTCGGTGGAAGAGGGGCTGCGGATCCTGGGCAAGCTCGACGCTGCGTTCGGCGGCACGACGCGAGCCGACGATCGCCGATAGTCGGCACACGATAAGCAACAGGAGAAGGACTATGTACGTGATCGTCGCACCGATTCAGATCAAGGAAGGGCACAAGGACGAGTTCATCGAGGCGATGCTCGGGGACGCGCGCGGCTCCGTGAACGACGAGCCGGGCTGCCTGCGATTCGACGTTATCCAGGACGGCGCCGATCCGAACCGGATCTGGCTGTACGAGGTATATGTCGACGCGGCGGCGTTCCAGGCCCACACGAAGACCCCGCACTTCCTGAAGTGGCGGGACACCGTCAAGGACTGGATGGACGAACGTCCGATCGGCGCGGGCGCGGGCAGCCACAACATCTGGCCGCCGGACGACGGCTGGAAGTGGGCCTGCCGTGACGCGGCGCGAACCGTGGCACGTGGTGGCGACGGACCTGGTGGACGTCGCCGCCGGACGGGCAGCCGCCGACCTGGTGATCCGCGGCGGGCGCTGGGTCAACGTGCTCACGCGCGAGGTGGTGCCCGGCATGGACATCGCCGTGCGCCGGGGCCGCATCGCCTGCATCGTCGAGGACGCCGGCTACTGCATCGGCGACGGCACGCGCGTGGTCGAGGCCGAGGGCCGGTTCATGGTGCCCGGCCTGACCGACGGCCACCTGCACGTCGAGAGCAGCATGTGCACGATCACGGAGTACGTGCGCGCCGTGCTCCCGCACGGCACCACGGCCATCTTCACCGACCCGCACGAGGTGGCGAACGTCTTCGGCCTCGACGGCGTGCGCATGATGGTGGCCGAGGCGGAGGCCGCGCCCATCCACGTCTTCGTGCAGATGCCCTCCTGCGTGCCGTCGGCGCCGGGGCTGGAGACGCCCGGGGCGCGCATCACGCCCCAGGACGTGCAGGAGGCGATGACGTGGCCGGGGATCGTCGGCCTGGGCGAGATGATGAACTTCCCGGCGTGGTCGCCGGCGATCGCGCAGATGCACGCCGAGATGGCCGCCACCATGCGCGCCGGCAAGACGGTCGGCGGCCACTACCCGAGCCCGGAGCTGGACCGGCGCTTTCACGCCTACTTGGCCGGCGGCCCGGCCGACGATCACGAGAACACCCGGCGAGGTGGACGCCGTCGAGCGCGCCCGCCGCGGCATGCGGCCGATGCTGCGGCTCGGTTCGGCCTGGTACGACGTGGCCGCGCAGGTCACGGCCATTACGGAGCGCGGGCTCGACCCGCGCCAGTTCATCCTGTGCACGGACGACGTGCACGCCGGCACGCTGGTGGCCGACGGCCACATGGACCGCGTGCTGCGGCACGCGATCGGATTGGGCCTCGACCCCCTGATCGCCCTGCAGATGGCCACCATCAACACCGCCCAGAACTTCGGCGTCGATCGCGATCTGGGCTGCCTGGCGCCGGGCCGCTACGCCGACGTGGTGCTGGCGGAGGACCTCGACGACTTCGCCGCCGGCACGGTGATCACCCGCGGCGAGCTGGCGGCGGAGGAGGGGAGGCTGCTCCTCGACCTGCCGCCCTGGACACACGAGGAGCGCTTTCGCCGCTCGGTCCGCGTGCCACGGCCGCTGGACGCTCGCGACTTCGCGGTGGATGCCGGCGGCCTCACGGGCACGGTGACGGCCAACGTGATCGGCGTGATCGAGAACCACGCCGCCACCCGCCACTTGACCGCGAACCTGGAGGTGCGCGACGGCCGGGTGCAGCCCGCCCCGGCGCAGGACGTGCTGCCGCTGGCCTTGGTGGAGCGCCACCACGGGACCGGCCGGGTCGTGAACGGCTTCGTGCAGGGCTTCGGCTTGGACGCCGCCTGCGGGGTGGCCACCACCGTCGCCCACGACTGCCACCACCTGCTGGTGACCGGGACCTGCGCCGCGAACATGGCCCAGGCCGCGAACGCGCTGGTCGACGCCGCCGGCGGCGTCGCCGTGGTACGCGACGGCACGCTGACCGCCCTGGTCGAGCTGCCGATCGGCGGCCTGATGTCCGAAGAGCCGGCCGGCGTGGTCGCCGACAAGTCCGCCCGCGTGATGCGGGCGCTCGCCGAGTGCGGCTGCGCGCTCAACAACGGCTACATGCAGCTCAGCCTGCTGGCGCTGGCCGTGATCCCTGAGCTGCGCATCTCCGACCTGGGCCTGGTCGACGTCTCCCGCTTCACCCACATCCCGGTGATCGCCTGACGCGTCCTCCTCGCGTCACATGCCCCAGACCGTGACCGGCACGCCGTCTCCGGACGGTGGACGGCGGAAGATCTTCTCCTCCCAGGTCCGATCCGGCGCGCGGTCGAACACGATCAGGTGGGCCGCCTCGGCCTCGCACCGGTCCACGTAGGCGCGGGTCTGCCTCAGCCCCTCCGCGACGGTCCGCTCCAGCTCGCCGCGCCTCACCTTGCATTCCACCACGAACCGCCGCTCGCGCCCGCCCTGCGGCCACACGATCAGCAGGTCCGTTCGCCCGCGCCCCAGCGCGTACTCCCGTTCGATCCGCCCGCCCCCGTTCACCACCCGCTGCAGGTGAGCCTGCAGCAGCAACTGCGGCCCGGCCTCGTGGTAGCGCTCAAAGCGCTGCACCCAGTGCTCGGAGTGCTCCCGGAAGAACGCCTGGAACGCCGCGATCAGCCCCTCCACGTCCAGCCGCCCGTCCGCGCCCACGTACCACGCCACCCGCTGCGGCAACCCCGCCTGCACCGCGTAGTTCAGATGGCGCGGCACCACTTCGGCGTAGATCGGGTTGGCGATCCCGCGGCGTACCGTCCGCCTCCTGAGCCACCAGCCCCAGGTCGCAGGCGTAGGCGACGTCCTCGGTGGTCCACGCCTGCTCGTCGGCGCCGGTCAGGATCGGCTCGATCACCCGCCGAACGCGCTCCTCGCGCAGCTTGTCCGCCAGGTTGTCGAGGTGGGTCACCCGAGCCAGTATCAGCCGCTCCTGCGCTTCGAGGATCGCCTGCTCGGTGATTGGACGGGAGCGGTCGCGGCCCGCCTTGTCATCGAAGCACGCCTCCCGGCACAGCGCGTTCACCAGCCACGGCTGCCCGGCGGTGCGTGCCACGATCAGCCGCAGCGCCTCCTCCGTGAACGCCTGCCCGGTCGCCGCCGTGTGCTGCGCCAGCAACGCGTGCACCTCGTACTCCGTGAAGTCGCCCATCCGCAGCGACGTGGCCTTGACGTTGAAAGCGCTGCCGCCGAGCACCATGCGGTTCTCGACCGTCGAGTGGATGCGGTAGTCGCGCACGTCTCGCACGCCGCACAGCACCACACTGTGCGGGAAGGCAGACGGGCGCTGGTCGTAGCCGGCGCGAAGCTGCCGCAGCACCGCCAGCAGGGTATCGCCCACCAGCGCGTCGATTTCGTCGATGAGCAGCACGAGCGGCGTCCGGTCGGCAGCGGCCCAGCGACTCAGCGCCACGCTCAGTGCGCCCAGCGGCCCCGCGCTGTCCAGCGCGTCCCGGCAGATGCGCTCCAGCGAGTCGTCGCCCAGTGTCAGGCTCGCCCGAAGCGCGAACTGGGACAAGACGGCGCGCATGCCGTCCGCGACGTTCTCCCGAGCGGCCTGCCCGGCTTCGATGTTCGCGTATATGCAGCGGTAGTCCGCCGTTCCGCCGCTGTTCAGCAGGTCGCGCAGCGCCAACAGAGCGGAGGTCTTGCCTGTCTGCCGCGGCGCGTGCAACACGAAGTACTTCTTGTCCCGTACAAGGCCGAGCACCTCCTCGAGATCGATCCGCTCCAGTGGTGGGATGTGGTAGTGGTCGTCCGCCACGACCGGCCCCTCGGTGTTGAACGTACGCACGGCCGCCAGTGTGCCATCGCGCAGACCCGACGTCACTCGGCTGTCGGGGCATCGCCGGACTGCTCGACCGCCTCCTGGCCGCGACAACGGGGACGACCGCCCCAGTTCATCCTGTGAAAGGACGACGTGCACGCCAGCACCCTGGTGGCCGACGGCCGCATGGACCGCGTGCTGCGGCACGCGATCGGGCGAGCTGGCGGCGGAGAAGGGAAGGCTGCTCCTCGACCTGCCGCCCTGGACACACGAGGAACGCTTTCGCCGGTCGGTGCGGGTGTCGCTGCCGCTCGCCGCCGCGACTTCGCGGTGGATGCCGGCGGCCGCACGGGCACGGCGACGGCGAACATGATCGGTGTGATCGAGAACCATGCCGCCACCTGACCGCAAACCTGGAGGTCCGCGTCGGACGGGTGCAGTCCGACCCCGCGCAGGACGTGCTGCCGCTGGCCTTGGTGCAGCGCCACGGGACCGCCACGGTCGTGAACGGATCGTGCAGGGGTTTCGGCTTCGACGCCGCCTGCGGGGTGGCCACCACCGTCGCCCACGGTTGCCACCATGTGCTGGTGACCGGGACCTGCGCCGCGAACATGGCGCAGGCCGCGAACGCGCTGGTCGACGACGACGGCGTCGCCGTGGTGCGCAACGGCACGCTGACCGCCCTGGCCGAGCTGTCGATCGGCGGGCTGATGCCAGACGAACCGGCAGGAGTGGTGGCGGAGAAGTCCGTGCGCGTGATGTGCGCGCTCCGCGAGTGCGGTTGCACGCTCAACAACGGCTACATGCAGCTCAGCCTGCTGGCGCTGGCCGTGATCCCCGAGCTGCGCATCTCGGGACGTGGGCCTGGTCGACGTCTCCCGTTTCACCCACATCTCGGTGATAGTCTGACGATCGCCTGACGAGGCAGTACCGGGATCTTCTTTTCAAACCGAGTCATCGGTGCCGCACGATCTTTCGTTTTGCGCTTCCTGATTTCAATGCATGCGTCCGCGACAAGGATCAACACGCTTCGTCGGTAGCCAATAGAGTTTCACGCATCGCCAATCACTGATTGTGTGCGATGGCGTGAACAACGATGGAGCGCAAGGTATCCGCACGGATAGATCGACCTCCTGCTGGGCCGATACTTGAGGATATGCCAACTAACTACTGTCCTCTGTACTCCTTACTGATACCAGTCAATAACGCTATAGTGACGATGTGCGCGGCGGTTGACGGCCAAGTCTCAAGTCCGCTACTAGACAGCGATGGACGTAATGCCGGGGAGCTACGCGGGGAGAAGCGATGTTTTTCCGCGAAGTTCTTCCGCGAACAGAACACATAGGCCTCGCGGCCGGGCCTCTTCGAGGTACGCGTATCGTGAAATGGACGCATCCGGTAGTAATTCCGCCGGCCGGAAAGCATCATGAGCCGGCTAGACCGGTTCGATCGCATCCTGGCGTCGCTGCATGAAGCGATGCTGGACGAAACTCGATGGCGGGAAACCTCGACTCTGATCGACGAAGCGTGCGGGATCACCGGCACCCATCTGGTGATCGTCGGCGGCCAGTGTCACACCGAGGTCCGCTGGCTGTTCGATCGCGCCTACTGTCACGGCGAAGACCGCAAAGAACAGGGACGGGATTACGCCGAGAACTACTTCCCCCGCGACGAACGAGTCCCTCGCCTGATCGCGTTGCCCGATCAGCGGATCGTGCCGGTCGCGGACCTCTATACCGAACGGGAACTGAAGACCTCCCCGACGTACAACGAATTGCTGCGGCGATGCGGTGCCCAGGATGGTCTGAACATCCGCATGGACGGGCCGCATGGCATTCAAATCGTTTGGGCGCTGGCCGACCCGACCGATCCCGACGGCTGGCGATCCGATCGGATCGCGATGATCGTACGTCTGCTGCCCCATATCCGCCAGTTCGTCCGGGTCCGCCAAGCGCTTGCCGCAGCTCGAGCCCTGAACACCTCACTTGTCGGGTTGCTCGACAACACCCTGACCGGCGTCATCTACCTGGATTGGCGCGGCAGGATCACCCAGGCCAACTCCGTCGGGCGTGCGGTTCTGCGGTGCGGCGACGGCCTGATCGATCGGGACGGCTACCTGCGTGCCCGGCGACCGGAGGACGACGTGCGGCTCCACGGGCTGTTGGCGCACGCGCTGCCGCGATCCGGCGCCGCTGGCGTCGGCGGCTCCATGCGGGTTCAACGGGCACAGAGCATGCGTCAGATAACGCTGCACGTTACCCCGGTCACGGTTGGCGACGCGGGTTTCGGTAGCGGCACGGTCGCTGCGCTGGTGCTGGTCGTCGATCCCTTAACGAGGCCGGCCATCGACCCGGAGCAGTTGGCCTCGATGCTCGGCCTGACGTTGGCGGAGAGCCGCGTCGCGTTCGCGCTGGCTGACGGCGCTACCGCACGCGACATCGCCGCGGACACGGGTCGAGCGGAGAGCACGATCCGCGAGCTGGTCAAGCGGGTCCATGTCAAGCTCGGCATCTCGCGGCGGGCCGATTTGGTGCGGATCGTTCTGTCGGCAGGCATGGGCGATCAGGGTCCATCGCCGTGAGTCGCTCGGGCGGCACCTGCGTTTCTCACTTCTATCCTTCAGCCAAGACGACAGCCCGGAGGTCCTTCAAGCACCACGCTCAGGACGAGGCTGCCCGGCCCCACGGGGACTTTCATCACATCCGCGGCCGTGTCCCATCCGAACTCTTCGAAAAAGTGCCGGCTGTCCCCCATTTGGGGCATGACGGCACACAAGCTCTCGGGATTCCCTAACCATGCGCGGGCGGCTGTACCGCCGCGCAAGTGATGTGATCGCTCTCGGGCTGGAGAAACAGCCGGAGCGGGGGAGAAAGTTCGATGAGACGAAGGTTGGCGATTCTGGGCGCCTTGCTGGTCTGTGCAAGCGCTGCCGGAGAAGATGAGGTCCGCACGATCATGCTCCCAGTGGGTGCCATCGTTGCCTTTCCGAACGAGTGCCCACGTGATGGCGAATGGGTCGAGTTCGCTCCTGGAAGGGGTCGCTTCCTTCTCGGAGCCGGCCCCGTGGGTGAAGACGCCTCCTATGTGCCACCGACCAGGACCTCCGATAGGGCAACCCACGACCACGCAGGTGAAACGGGACAAGGCGGCGATCGGCGTGGCGTCGATAACGACAACGATCATTGGCCATCGGCCCACGAACATACTCATCTCATCTCTAAGGACTTACACCTGCCTCCTTATGTGGCAGTGGTGTTTTGCCAGCTAATATGAAGACGGGCGACCAATCCCGGATCCGCGAACGTGATCTGAATGTTGCGGAGCGACTGGCGGGCCTTGAGGCCATGATGAAGGAGGTAGCCACCAATGCCGATGTGGAAAAAGTTCAGAATACCATCATCAAATGGCTTATTGTTACCATCCTCAGCGGCGTTATGGCGACGGCGGCGGTCGCCGCAGTGCTCGAAGACATCCTATAACGCCGAACCCTTTGGAGGAAAACCATGAGACCATGCCTGGCGTTCGCCGCGGCCGTGGCCCTGGTCCTGGTGGCTGGGTGCGAGGAGGTGGGGAACCTGCACGAGAAGCCCTCGGACGCACCCTACGCAGCCGACCCCAGCCCGGACCCGGATCCCGAACCTGACCCTGAACCAGAGACGGAGCCATCAGGAAGGATCGATGCCTACGCGCACGAGTGTCTCGGGATCACGGAGGTCGTCTACGACATCGGCGGCAACCAGACCACCACCAAGCATATCTGGGAGAACCAGTGCTCCTACGAGGTGATCGTGTTCTACTGTCAGGACTCGTACACGGGCCCCATACTCGACCCGCCGGCCGTTGGCACCTTTTTCTCCGACCAGCGCGACTGCGGTACCTCGGGGCCGGGCGGGAACGGCACCTTCTACGGCCCGTCCCAGCCGTTCTACAACCGCTCTCAGCACCTTCATGCCGTGGGGTCCGCATACGGATCGACTTGGTCCGTAACCGTGGGCCAGGACTACATAGGGTACCGGGGGCATATCAAGTATGACCTGACGTACCGGTACGCCGTGTGCCGGGCGGACACCGAGGCGTATTGGCGAAGTTACCGGCCCGAGATCACAAGCGATGCGGACGGGAGCTATGAGTGCTGGATCCCGGCACGGTCCCGGGGATAAGAGGGGATGGCGTGAGTGCGGGCCCAGAATGAGACGCTGTTCCTGTTGAACCTGCTGGCCTACGAGGTGCTGCACGCCGCTCGGTGCGTCATGGAGCAGACCACCGGCACCGGCTGGTGTCTACGCCGGTTGCGCGAGCGGGTGCTGCGCCACGAACTCTAAGTTGACCGTATTCTGTTCGGCCAACAGCACCAGGACCGATACGCCATGAGCGCCGACTTCGCAATCAGGCGCGCGCACTCGGCTTCAACTTGGTCCCGGAGACTGCCTGATTCTGCTTGTTTCTAAGGAGGAGGATCCGATGGGATCCCATGTGAAGACCGAGACCGAGGTGCGGATCGTAGCCCGGATGAGCTCCGGGGTTCCGGGGATGCGGGCGCGGATTCAGAAGTGCCGATTTCGCTGACGAGCAGGACGCGACGACCCCCGACTCTGATGCGCGGGCGGCCGTCCAGCTCTACCGGGTCCGCAACGGGCTGCCTGAGAGGGGCTGATTTTCGAACCGACCCGTTACCCCTGCTCGACCGCCTCGTATTCGACGAATATTATGGGGCCGGATGGGAAGTCGTCACGCCTGTTCGCGAACGATGGCTTCTCGGCCGGAGTAGGGGAGCCGAAGGCTTGCCTGCAGGATGGAATCAGGAGCCGCCATGCCGTTCGTTCGACAACGCTACGGAAAGGCCAACGTCCGCGTGCTGCGCGTGCAGCGCGACGGAGATCGTCACCGGGTGCGGGAGAGCCGTGTCACCGTCATGCTGGACGGCGAGTTCTCCCGTGCCTATACGGACGCCGACAATGCACCGGTGGTGGCTACCGACACCATGAAGAACCTCGTGAGCGTGCTGGCCTTGCAGCACCTGGACGCGGGCAACGAGGCGTTCGCCCTGACCGTCGCGCAGTGCTTCCTGGACCGTTACGGTCACGTCGCGGAAGCGCGCGTCCGGGTCGAAGAAACGACATGGGGCCGTATGCGCATCGACGGCCGTGATCACGAGCACGGATTCGTGAGGGCGGAGAGCGGAACGCCGTTCTCCTGCGCGACGGTGACCCGATCTTCGCGGGAGGTCGAAGCCGGATTCCGGGACTTCGCGATCATGAAGACCACGGGCTCTGGGTTCGTCGACTACCTGCAGGACGAGTACACCACGCTTCCGCCGAACACGGACCGAATCCTTGCAACTCGCATGGCCGCGACCTGGCGGTTCGAGGGCGGCACGCTGGGCGACGTCGACGACTATGACGCCGTGGCCGTCGCGATCCGGGAGGCGTTGCTGCGGGTCTTCGCCACCACTTACAGCTACTCGGTGCAGGACAGCCTGTACCGGATGGGCGAGGAGGCCCTCGCCGCCGCGCCGGGCATCCGCGAGATCACGCTGCGGATGCCCAACATTCACTATCTCCCAATCGACCTCTCGGCGTTCGGGCAGGACGCCCTTGGCAAGGTGTTCCTGCCGACGGACGAGCCGAGCGGCCAGATCGAAGCGACACTGGGGAGGGAGTGATGGGTGCCCTCACGACACATGTGCTGGACACGGCGCAGGGCAGGCCGGGCTCCGGCATCCGCGTGGAGCTCTTCGAAGTGACCGACGGCCGCCGTCCGGTCACCGCCGTCCGGACCAACCAGGACGGGCGCTGCGACGCGCCGTTGGTCGAAGGCGACGCTTTCCGCACCGGCCGGTGGGAGCTGGTGTTCCACGTCGGCGAGTACTTCGCCGCGACCGATCTGCCGACCGCCGATCCGCCGTTTCTGGACCGTGTCACGATCCGCTTCGGGATCGCCGCCGACGCCCATTACCACGTGCCGTTGCTGGTGGCGCCGTGGGGCTATACCACCTACCGCGGGAGTTGATCTCGGGATCGTGCTGCCAGGAGCCGCTTCCCTTCGTCAGGTGACCGCAACGATCCGCTTCATGGATTCGCGGGCGGCGCGCTGCGCCGACGCGATCTGCTTCCGGGTCATCTGTTCGGCGAGATGGTCGCGCATGTTGCGCGCCTCGTGGTCGCCGCTGGCGACGAACTCGGCCCAGGTCGTCAGGAAGCGCGGCACTTCGCTTGCTTCGGAGCGGGCGGCGAGATCGAACCACATGTATGCGGCAACGAGATCCTGGGCGACCCCCTGGCCATGGAGGTACGAGAGTCCGAGCGCGAACTGCGCCTTCTCGTCCCCCTGGTCGGCAGCGCGGCGGAACCAGGTAACCGCCTCGGCGTAGTCGTGCGGCGCGCCGACGCCCAGCCAGTGCATGAGGCCGAGGTTGAACTGTCCGCCCGGATGCCCTTGCTCGGCCGCGCGGCGGTACCACGCGGCGGCCTCCAGGTAATCCTGGCGTACGGCGTAGCCGTCATGGTACATGCAGCCCAGCTCGAACTGCGCTTCGGCGTCCCCCGACCTCGCATCGCGTCGTACGTCGGTTCCCAGCATTACTTTCCGATGATCGTCAACTCGCCGCCCCGGCCTTAGCGGCCCCGGAGATTCACATGCCCCAGACCGTAACCGGCACGCCGTCTTCGGACGGTGGGCGGCGGAAAATCTTCTCCTCCCAGGTCCGCTCCGGCGCCCGGTCGAACACGATCAGGTGGCCCGCCTGGGCCGCGCATCGGTCCAAGTAGGCACGAGTCTGCTCCATCCCCTCGGCGACGGTCCGCTCCAGCTCCCCGCGCCGAACCTTGCACTCCACTACGAACCGCCGCTCGCGTCCGCCCTGCGGCCACACGATCAGCAGGTCCGTCCGGCCTCGACCCAGCGCGTACTCTCGTTCGATCCGCCCGCCGCCGTTCACCACGCGCTGCAGGTGCGCCTGCAGCAGCAACTGCGGCCCGGCCTCGTGGTACTGCTCGAAGCGCTGCACCCAGTGCTCGGAGTGCTCCCGGAAGAACGCCTGGAACGACGCGATCAGCCCGTCGACGTCCAGGGCGCCGTCCGCGCCCACGTACCACGCCATTCGCTGCGGCAGGGTCTCTTGCACCACGTAGCTCAGATGGCGCGGCACCACTTCGGCGTAGATACGGTTGGCGATGCGCGGCGGCCCGTCGGCGTCCAGCGCCACCAGACCCAGGTCGCGGGCGTAGGAGAGATCCTCCTCCGTGAACCCGATCTCGTCGGCGCCGGCCAGGATCGGTTCGATCACCCGCCGCACGCGCTCCTCGCGCAGCTTGTCCGCCAAGTTGTCGAGGTGGGTCACCCTCGCCAGAATCAGCCGCTCCTGCGCCTCCAGGATCGCCTGCTCGGTGATCGGGCGGGAGCGGTCGCGGCCCGCCTTGTCATCGAAGCACGTTTCCCGGCACAGCGCGTTCACCAGCCACGGCTGACCGGCGGTGCGGGTCAGAATCAGACGCACCGCCTTCTCCGTGAACGCTTGCCCGGTCGCCGCCGTGTGCTGCGCCAGCAACTCCCGTACCTCCCGCTCCGAGAAGTCGCCCAGTCGCAGCGACTTGGCCTTGACGTTGAAGGCGCTGCCGCCGAGCACCATGCGGTTCTCGGCCGTCGAGTGGATCCGGTAGTCGCGCACGTCGCGCACCCCGCACAGGACGATGCTGTGCGGGAAGCGCGCCGGCCGGTCGACGTAGCCGGTGCGCAACTGCCGCAGCACGGCCAGCAGGGTGTCGCCCACCAGCGCGTCGATCTCGTCGATCAGCAACACCAGCGGGCGCGGGTCGGCCATGCTCCAACGCAGCAACGCGTGCCGCAGTGCCTGACCCGGCCCGACGCGGTCCAGGAGGCCGGGCCATATCTCCTCCAGCGTATCGTCGCCCAGGGTCATGCTTGCCTGCAGCGCCAGTTCGGCAAGCACGGTGCGCATGCCCTCCGCCACGTTCTCGCGCATCGCCTGGCCATCCTCGACGTTCGCGTACACGCATCGGTAGTCGCCGGCGTGTCCACCGTTCAGCAGGTCGCGCAGCGCCAACAGCGCCGAGGTCTTGCCGGTCTGCCGCGGCGCGTGCAGCACGAAGTACTTCTTGTCCCGCACGAGGCCGAGCACCTCGTCCAGATCGATCCGTTCCAGCGGCGGGACGTGGTAGTGATCGGCCGCGACGACCGGCCCCTCCGTGTTGAACGTGCGCACGGCCGGCAGTGTGCCATCGTAGGGACACGACGTCATTCGCCAAGCGTGCCGCGCGATCGGACTGGTCGGCGGTCAGCATTGCCAGTCGATCAAGTCGTTCCGGGCACTTCGCTTGGCTGGCCATGAACAGTCAGCGGCGTGCCGAGTGTCATGTCCCCGCCGTACAGGTCGAGCAGCACGCGTTCCGGGGTCATGGGGGCGTCGAGGCTCAACTCGGCGTCCGGGCGGAAGGCCTTCATGGCGTTGCGGAGGGCGAAGAAGACGCCGATGCCGTACATCAGCGGGGGTAGGGGGCAACGGAGCGATCGCCGACCGCCTTGGCGCCGAGCGGGCCGTAGGGGTTGTCTTCCGGCTCCAGGAACTTCACGGCCATGTCGTCGGGCATGAAGTAGACGTCCGGGGCCTTGTAGGTGGACAGGGCATGGGAGAGGCAGCGGCCCTCCGCGTCCCACTGCAGGTCCTCCATGGTCATCCAGCCCATGCCCTGGGCAAGGCCGCCCTCCACCTGGCCGCGGTCCACGGTGGGATTGATGGTGCGGCCCAGGTCGTGGACGATTTTCACCTGGTCGACGGCGTAGGTGCCGCGCAGGCAGTCGACGGTCACTTCGAACACGGCCGTGCCGTAGACGTGGTAGGCGAACGGGTGGCCGTGCTCGCGCTCCTGGATTCGTAGTGGAGGCCCGGGGTCGTGTAGTAGCCGTGGGCCGACAGGCGCCTGCGAGCCCGGTAGGTGAGGCCTACCAGGTCGGTCCAGCTCATGCCCGCCGGCTCGCCGCCGACCCGAACCTGCTCGTCGGCGACGGTGACCGTGGCGGGGTCCGCCGCCCCGATCTCGCGGGCCGCGACCTCGCGCATGCCGTCCAGGACGGTCTCGACGGCGATGGTCGCCGCGTTGCCATTCAGGTCGGTGGTGGCGCTGGCTGCGCTCGGCGACATGTTGGCGACCCGCGTGGTGTTGGTGCTCTCGACCCGTACCCGGCGGCGCGAGATGCCGAAGGTGCGCGCCACCACCGAGGCGACGTTGCTGCTGATGCCCTGGCCCATCTCGATGCCGCCGGTCGTCACGCTCACGCTGCCGTCGGCATAGACGTGGACCAGGGCGTTGCCCTGGTTGAGGTGGGTCTTGGTGAACGAGATGCCGAAGCAGACCGGCATCAGGGCGCAGCCTTTCTTGACCGCGAAGTTGCGCCGGTTGTGGTCGTCGACCCGATGCCGGACCCCGTCGACGTCGAACGCCGACTCCAACTCGTCCCAGGTCCGCTCGGCGCGGCTCCGCTCCACGACCTGCCCGTAGTGGAAGACGTCGCCGTCGCGCAGCAGGTTGGCGCGCTGGATGGTGGACGCCTCGATCCCCATGACCTCGGCGGCCTTGTTGATCGCGGCCTCGATCACGAACATGCCCTGCGGGCCGCCGAAGCCGCGGAAGGCGGTGTGCGGCTGCAGGTTGGTCCGGCACGGCGCCGCGGTCACGCGCACGTTGGGGATGTAGTAGGCGTTGGTGGCGTGGAACAGCGTGCGCGCCAGCACCGGCGGAGACAGGTCGGCGAACGCGCCGGAGTTCTGGAAGAAGGCGGCCTGGTAGGCAAGGATCTGGCCGTCCGCGGTCAAGCCGATCCGGAAATCGGCGGAGTAGGGATGGCGCTTTCCGGTCATCCGGATGTCGTCCAGCCGGTTCAGCACCAGCTCTACCGGCGCGTCCAGGTGCGCGGCGGCCAGCGCGGCCATCGCCGCCCAGTGGGTGGCCTGGTCCTCCTTGCCGCCGAAGCCGCCGCCGAGCCGCTTCACGTCCACCTCGACCTTGTGCATCGGCCGGCCGAGCACGGCCGACACGACGTGCTGGACAGCGGCCGGCCCCTGGGTGGAGGAGAACACCCGCATCGCGCCGTCCTCCCCGGGCACCGCGCGGGCGCGCTGCGTCTCCAGGTAGAGGTGCTCCTGGCCGCCGATCTCGCACCGTCCGGAGACCACCACGTGGCAGTCGTCCCAGGCGCCGGCGACGTCGCCGGCCGCCATCGTGCGCGGCGGTTGGATCAGGTCACCGTCGGCGAACGCCTGACGCGGGTCGACCACCACCGGCAGATCGTCGATCTCGACCTCGACCAGCTCGCGCGCCTGCCGCGCCTGGTGGGCGGTGCGGGCCACCACCAGGGCGATGGGGTGGCCGATGAAGCAGACCTCGCGCTCCACCAGCAGCTCCTCGTCTTCGATGATCGGGCCGAAGCGGTTGACGCCGGGGACGTCTGCGGCAGTGAGCACCGCCACCACCCCGGGGGCGGCGCGGGCCGCGGTGGTGTCGATGCGGGTGATGATGCCGTGCGCCTTCGGGGAGCCTGCCACCGCGGCGTGCAGCATTCCCGGCGGGGGCGGTACGTCGTCCACGTACTGCGACTCGCCGCGCACGTGCAGGTGGGAGTCGATGTGACTCACGACAGGCCCCGCGCGTAGAACGCCTGGGCGGTGAAGCGGTCGGGAAACAGGGTCACGAAGTGGGCGATCAGCAACTGCCGCGCCAGCAGGCGCTTGTACTCGGCCGAGCCGCGCACGTCCGTGATGGGCGCGATCTCCTGCTGGGAGAGGCGCACGGCCTCCCACGCCGTATCCACGTCGAGGGTGCGGCCGCGCAGCGCCCGGGAGGTCTCGTGCAGGTAGAGCGGGATCGGCGCCACGCCACCCAGGCTGACGTGTGCGTCGGCGATCGTGTCACCGGTGCAGCGGATGGAGCAGGCGCTGTTGACCGACGCGATGTCCAGGCAGGTCCGCTTGGAGACCTTCTCGAAGTTGACCCGGGCGGCCGCCGGGTCGGCGAAGGCTAGCTCGGTGACCAACTCGCCGGTGCGGAGGTCGATCTCCTTGTAGCCGCGGTAGAACTCCTTGAGCAGGACCGACCGCCGCGTGCCACCGTCGTCCAGTACGACGCGCGCGTCCAGGGCCAGCAGCAGGGCGGTGTAGTCCCCGATGGGGGAGGCGTTGACGATGTTGCCGGCCAGGGTGGCGCGGTTGCGGATCTGCCAGGAGGCGATGAGGTGGTTGAACGCCCCGATGCGCGGGATCGCTTCTATCACCAGCGGGTCGACGCCGAACTCCTCGAACGTGATGAGCGCGCCGATGCGGAACTCGCCGTCGGAGCGTCGGATGCGTTTGAGCGCCGGCCGCCGGTTGAGCACCTCGACGCAGCGGTCCGGGATCTCCTCGCCCTGCTGCACGTACAGGTCGGTGCCGCCGGCGATGCGGACCTCCGGCGCCGGATCGGCATCGGGTGCAGGCGTGTCTTCCTGCAGCGCGCGCAGGCGCTCCGAGATGGTTGTGAAGTACCCGGGAATCGCGCCCGCCGCCGCCATCGCGGCCAGACGATCGCGACCGCCGATCCCGTTGAGCCGGCTGCCGAGGCGGCGATCCAGCGTGTCGGCGCAGTCCTTCAGCGAGCGATAGCCGGTGCAGCGGCACAGGTGACCGCTCAGGGCGTACTTTACGTCTTCAAGGGAAAGCCCGTTGGTGTCATCCAGCAGCAGTCCGTGCAGGGACACCACGATGCCGGGCGTGCAGAAGCCGCACTGCGTGCCGCCGTGCTCGACGACGGCCTCTTGCGCGGGGGTGAGCCCGGTTCCCAGGTTGCACCCCTCGATCGTGACCACGTGCCGGCCGTCCACTTCCGCCAGCGGCACCAAGCAGGAGGTGACCGGCTGGTAGCGGACGGCGTCGCCTGCAAGCTCTCCGATCAGTACGGCGCAGGCGCCGCAGTCGCCTTCCTTGCAGCCTTCCTTGGTGCCGGTCAGCCGCTCGTGGTGGCGCAGGAAGTCCAGCAGGAGCAGACCCGCCGGCGCGGACGTCTCCACCGTCCGGTCATTGAGAATGAACCGGGTGCTTGGCGCCCCTGCGCGAACCGCAGGTGTTCCGCTCACATCTCCCTCGTGCCAGGTTTTTCGAATCCCGCCCCAGGACACGTCCTACCCCAATGGCACGCTGAAGTGAGGCGGCAACATCCGTTCGGATGGCGAGTAGCGGTCAGGAATGTAGAACTGGTCTACGTCTTCGACGAGATTTACTCTCTCGTCATCGACTCCCAGTCCGGCAAGCCGCTCCTTCACGGCCGGTCCGTCCCTTCCTGCTTGCACGTACAGCTTCTCCGAGCGCAGAAGACATGTCAGGATTTCTCGGTCGACATCCCGGTTGACAAGCGGAAAGGAATAACCGATTACTACCAACGTCTCGGCTCGCTCGATTCGTGACAGGGCATGGTCGCGCCGCTCATCGTTCTCCCAGGAGAAGTTGAGATAAGGAGTGATACCCATATCGTAGTAAGAGCCGACGTGTTTCAGAGTATCTTCGAAGTTGTCCGTCAAATACGGCTTGTTGTACTGGCGTGCCAGCCCGTGCGATCCAAGCACCATGCTCGCTGTCCCGTTGAGCTTCACGATCGAGAAGCAATCGCTGCGGTAGGCACCCTCCCCCAGTCCGGGAACAACCTGCAAGGCAGTCGCGATTTTCGGATAGTCATCAGGATGCAGGAACTCGGCATATGCCTTTTCGAACTGAATGTCGTAGTTCCATGAAATCACCCGTACGTCAGTTGGCATCGCCACATTGCGTCGTTCATCCAATTGACCAAGGTACGACAGGAAGTCCCGGTATCGCCGGTCTACGGATCGCCGAGCTTGTTCCAGCAGGAAGAAAACGACGAGCGCCCTCTTGAGCCGATCCATCTGTCCCTTGTCGTCACGAAGGTAGCAATTGTACGCGAGCGCATCCACCGTCGCCCGCTCTCGCGAGCTCTCAGCCAGCCATCTGAGATCCCCGGCGATCTCTTCTACGCGACTGTTCAGATTGTCACTGCGGTCTGTGTGCGTTTCGAGCTTGTTCGCCAACTCTTGCAGACGACATGGCATGTCCTTGGCAACGGGAAGTGCCTTCGCACTCGCCCCGGCCCCGATGTAGTATCCCAACATCATGCGAGGTCCTTGAACAAGCTGGCCGGCATCACCTGTTCGACCGTAGCTGGTCAGCCCACTCGGTCATCGCATGAAGGAGCTCCGGAGTTGAATAGTCCTGGATGTCTTCGTCGGTAAAGCCGGCCTCAAGTTGGCGCTCGTAATGCCATTCGTGAAAGTCCTCATACTCCGCCAAGATGCGGCCTGCTCCAACACGCTCGAAGCCACCCAGACCGGTAATCCAGTTTCGCACCTTCCTCACGGCTGTTGCAAAGTCGCCGCCATGTGATTCGACGTCACTTCCTGCAAGGTCGGATATCGCCGCCCGGTAGCGATAGGGCTGTTCCTCCAGTACCAGTATGATTCTTCCCGAAAGAGGCTCCCCACCATAATGTCGGCAGCCAAAGTCCATTCCGAGCTCAAAGGGCATGTTGAGTCTGTAATGTTCCCCAGCCGCGTGGGCTTGGCATCTGCTAAGGTCGTGAATTGAGTACCGAGACGACTCGATGAGCTGCATGATCTTCTGTACCCTTGGTTCGCCTGCGTCGCTCCGTTCGGTCGCGATACGCGGCGTTAGGCCGAATCGGACGAGGCAGAAGAGGATAGCCTGCAGTATGGGCCGGTACTCTCTGTCAAAAGGGCAGTTCAGGAATACATTTCGCTGAAAGCTGGCGTCAACCAATTCCAGGTCTATCCTCTTGATGCAACCGGCTCTTTCCCATAGGACTCTCGTTCCCGAATTCGGCCATCCCGTCCAAAAATATACAGCTCGGTTCCCTGTCTTCGAGCGATGTCCCGTGCAGCCTCCAGAGCTTCAAGCTGCGTAGCGAAGAGCCGCGTTACGCGACTAGCACCGGACCTTCGTACAGCCCACTTCCCATCGCGAGGAACAACGTGTTGTGCTTTACCCGGCATGTTCTCCTCTTAGAAAGTTGTGACAGTAGTTGACGTAGCATACTGCTCCGCTCAGGCAGCGTCTACTCGATGGGCCGGTACTCCCGGCGGGACTGCGCTGGGAGTACCGGCGGAAGGTCGGCGGGATGGATGGGTGTAAGGTCATTGGGTAGACCGGCGACTGCGCTCGCGCAGGACCTGCGCGGCGATGCTGACGGCGATCTCTTCCGGCGTCTCGCTGCCGATGTCCAGTCCCACCGGGGCGTGAATGCGGTCGATCGCCTGCCCGGAGATGCCTTCCTTCCGGAGCAGCGAGAATATCCGGTCGATCTTCTTCCGGCCGCCCATCAGCCCGAGGAACGGGAAGGGCAGGTCCGCGACGCCCAGGAGGGCGCGCACGTCGGTCCGGTAGTCGGCGGTCATCACCACCACGGCGGTGGACTCGGGATGGACGAGGGAGGGGCCCGCTTCCGCGTAGTCCGCGACGATCGAGAGGTCGCCGATGCCGGTCGCCCGGTCATGGCTGACCACCTGCGTGCGGGCGTCGAAGACCCGCACCCGGTAGCCCAGCGGCGCCATCGCCGCTCCGAGCGCCGCCGCGCAGTGGCCGCCACCGATGATGGCGAGCCGGCGCCGGTTGAGGAGGTCCTCCCGGTAGCGCCAGGCTCCGTCTGTCTGCGTCAGGGTGACACGCGCGTCGAGTCCGGGGCCGTCCTCCGCCAGCCGCAGGCCCGCGCCGTCCATTTCGATCCAGCCGCGCTGATCGTTGCGCACGCGGTCGACGATGGTGCGTACGCGTGCCAGGTCGCGGGGTCCGTCCAGCACGCAGAAGACGTTGGTCTGGCTGCCCTCGCAGATCAGGCCGGAGGCGTCGCCGGCCGCCGCCTCGCTATGGATCAGCGTCTGTTTCTCCGGGCGGTGGCCGCCGTCCCGCAGCAACGCCCTCGCCTGCTCGACCAGACGGTGCTCCATCGCACCCCCGCCGATCGTCCCGAACAACTCACCCGACTCGGCGACCAGCAGTTTGGCTCCCGCGGTTCCCGGAGATCCGCGAGTGTGCTCGGCCACGCAGGCGACGAACACCCGGCTTCCCGTGCCGAGGTGCCCGTGAACCCGCTCCCAGAACGAGCTCATGATCCTTCCGCGAATGATACACCGGAGCTCCCGGTCGCAACACCGGCGTGGCTCACACGCCGAGCCACGTCGATCTGACCTCGGGGCTCCCGGCAAGCTCTGCCGCGGTGCCGTGCCAGCGGATGCGGCCCTTGCCGATCACGTAGACGCGCTCGGCAAGGCCGATGGCGAACGGGTAGTTCTGCTCCACCAGCAGCATCGTCATGCCGGCCGCACGAAGGTCGTGGACGATTCCGGCGATCCGCTCGACGACGATCGGCGCCAGCCCCTCGGTCGGCTCGTCCAGGATCAGCAGGCGCGGTGACAGGGCGATGGCGCGCGCTATGGCCAGCATCTGCTGCTCGCCGCCGCTCAGCTCGTTGCCGCGGTTGCGGCGCCGCTCGGCCAGCAGGGGAAACCGCTCGTAGAGAGCCTCCACCGGGACGCGGTGGCCGCCGGCGCCCGGACGCCGGTTCAGGTTCAGGTGCTCGTCCACCGTGAGCGAGGCGAAGATGCCGCGGTTCTCGGGGACGTAGGCGAGTCCGCGGCGGGCGACGCGGTGCGGCGGCAGGTGCTCGATCGCCTCGTCCGCAAAACGGATGCTGCCGCGCGCGGCGGAGACGATGCCCATGATCGACTTGAGCGCGGTCGACTTGCCGGCTCCGTTGCGTCCGAGCAGCGCGACGACGCTGCCGCCCGCCACTTGCAGCGACACGTTCTGCAGGACGTGGCTGCGTCCGTAGTAGGTGTCCACCCCATCCATGGACAGCAGCGGGTCGGCCATCAGTCACGCCCCCCGAGGTAGCGGCTGCGCACTTCCGCCGAGCCGCGCACCTCGTCCGGCGTGCCTTCCAGCAGCACGCGGCCATAGTCGAGCACGGTGATCCGCTCGGCCAGCTCGAAGATCACGTCCATGTCGTGCTCGACGATGAGCAGCGTCAGGGTAGCGGGCAGCGAAGCCAGCAGCTCGACGATGCCGGCCGTCTCCTCCGGGCTCATCCCTGCTGTGGGCTCGTCGAGCAGCAACACCGTCGGCTCCCGCACCAGCGCCAGGCCGATCTCGAGATGGCGCTGGGTGCCGTAGGGCAGGGTCGACACCGGTACCGGCAGATGCTCGGCCAGGCCGAGCCGCTCGGCGTTCGCCTCCGCCTCCTCCCTCACTGCGGCGAACCGGCGGGCGGGACGCCAGAACACGTGACCGATGCGGTGCTTGAGCGCGCAGGCGAGCGCCAGGTTCTCCCTGACCGTGAGGTCACCGAACAGGTTGTTGCGCTGGAAGCTGCGCGCCAGCCCGGCCCGCGCCCGCACGTCGGGCGGCGCGCCGCTCACGTCACGTCCCCCGATGTGGACCCGGCCCGCGTCCGCGGCGACCTCGCCCGTGATCAGGTTGAACAGCGTGGTCTTGCCCGCGCCGTTGGGACCGATCAGGCCGCGCCGCTCGCCCGGCGGGAGCCGCAGGGAGACGTGGTCGGTCACCTGCAGCGACCCGAACGCCTTGCACAGGTCGGTCGCCTGCAGCGCGTCGGCGGTCACGACCGTGTTCTCCGCCGCACCACCGCCAGCGCCACGCGCCGGAGCGCCCAGGTGAGGCGCCCGTACAGGCCGTCCCTGGCCAGCAGCACCACGGCGATGAAGAACAGCCCCATGACGAGCTGCCAGTGATCGGCCATCTCCGGCGGCAGGGACAGGCTCCGCCAGAACGCGCCGTCATTCAACAGGTTGCGGAGGAGGATGTAGAGCGCCGCGCCGCCGGCGGCGCCGATCAGGCTGCCGCTGCCGCCCAGAATGACGATGATGAGCGCCTCGCCCGACAGCGTCCAGAAGGCGAGGTCCGGGGACACGAAGCCGGTGTGCTGCGCCATCAGGGCACCGGCCAGACCGGCCACGGCGCCGGCGGCGCCGAAGGCGGCCAGCTTGTACCGCCGTACCGGGCATCCGAGCGAGGCCAGCCGGCCCGGGTTCTGGTGGATGGCCGTGAGCATCATGCCGAATGGAGAGCGGCGAAGGAGCAGCAGCGCCAGGTAGACCAGCAGCGCGGCGATGAGGACGCAGGCGGCGAACACCGCCGGGTCGCCCGAGTCCAGCCCGAACGGGGCGAGGTCGAAGCGCGGCGTGCCGGCCATGCCGTTGTCTCCGCCGAAGGCCCGCGCCTTGGCGAAGTAGGCATGGACC
Source organism: Spirochaetia bacterium (assembly GCA_964291595.2). Classification (GTDB taxonomy): domain Bacteria; phylum Spirochaetota; class Spirochaetia; order SZUA-6; family Bin103; genus CATQHW01. The sequence goes on from OZ219914.1 coordinate 2,540,211, forward strand.
ATCTGCCCGATCGCGAGGGTGATCATGATGAAGAACACGCCGGTGAGGCGCACCGCGAAGACGCCGACGCCCACCGCGATCGCCGCGGCGGCCGCGACCGACACGCCCAGCGCCGCGAGCGGCGGCCAGCCCCAGAGCACCGTGGCGGCGGCGGTGGCGTAGGCGCCGAGCGCCAGGAAGCCCGCGTGCCCGAGCGAGACCATGCCGGCGGCGCCCACCAGGAGATCGAGGCTCATGGCGAAGATGGCCAGGATCGCCACCTCGGCCAGCAGCTCCATGCCGAAGTAGTCGGCCCCGAACCAGGCGGCGACGGCGATGCCGGCGAGCATCCCCGCCACCGGGAGCTGGAGGGGGTCGCGCCCGCTCATCAGTGCCCTCCGCCGCGGATCGGGATCAGGCCGGCCGGCTTGAGGAGCAGGATGACGGCCATCAGGGCATAGATCGTCACCCGCGCCAGCTCGGGCAGGACGACCTGGCCGTAGGTGTCGGCGATGCCGATGATCAGCGAGCCGAGCGCCACGCCCTTGAGGCTGCCGGGGCCGCCCAGCACCACCACGATGAGGGCCAGGATCAGCACCGTCATGTCCATCCCCGGCGCGATGGAGAGCACCGGCGCAGCGATCACGCCGGCGACTCCGGCGAGCAGGCACCCCAGGCAGAACACCAGGAAGAAGACGCGGCCGATGTCGATGCCGAGCGCCGCGACCATGGTGCGGTCGTCCACGCCGGCGCGCACGATGGCGCCGACGCGGGTGCGCTCCAGCCCCAGATACAGCAGCACGAACGCCGCCACGCCCAGGGCGATGATGAACAGGCGGTAGGTGGGATAGACCTGCCCGAGCACGGAGCCGCGGCCGGACAGCAGCGCCGGCACGTCGATGATGTGCGGCAGCGAGCCCCAGATGATGTCGACCGTCTCGATGCCGACGAAGATCAGGCCGAAGGTCGTAAGCACCTGCTTCATGGGGTCGGCCCGCTGCACGTGGCGCAGCAGGACCAGGTAGAGCAGTCCGCCGATCAGGGCGACGCCGAGGGGGGCAATCAGCAGGGCCAGCCAGAACGACTCGAAGGCGCGGACGGCGCTCAGGGCCAGGTACGCACCGACCATGAACAGCGTTCCGTGCGCCAGGTTGATGAAGTTCATCAGCCCGAACACCACGGACAGCCCGATCGACAGCAGAAACAGCAGCGCCGAGAGCTGCAGCCCGTTGAGGGTCTGGACGATCAGGAACCCGGGGTCGAGGAGCACGGTTACTCCGTTATCGGATCATGTCTCGCATCGAACCGGAGACCAAGAACCCCACGGCGCCTGATGCTCATCAACCGGCAACCGCCTCGATCCAGGCGAGCGCATGGTCTTCTTGAGCGGGATCGAGCCGGGCGACGGACTGCGCCACTCGCTCTCGCACCTGTTCGGAACGGGCATCCGGCACGGCGATCCGAATCTCCCGGTCGGAACACGCACGCCGGCGGTTGCACAATGCACGCATCCGCCCTGCGGGAGATGTCGACATGGATCGCTTCCTCATCATTCGGATTCAAGACCAATTGTAACGCGCGTTGCCGGCAAGCTGGGCGAAGGTGGCGCATGGCAGTAGATCACCTGACGAAGGCCGGCCAAGCCGGTTCGGAACCGGAGCGCCCAGCACCCCAAGGCCGCCAGCGGCGGCTAACTGTTTTACTTGGTATCGCTTGGCCGGCAGGAAAGAGGATTTCGCATCATGGCAGGGTGCGACGATTCACAGCGTGCGGAACTTTGACAGGACCTCACGGGCTGAGAACGAGTGCTGCTACAGCTCGCAGCCGTTGGGCGGGTCCTGGACGTCGGCGACCATGTCCTGGACGACCGCCGCGACGCCGTTCTCCTGGGCCTGCACCTCGAAGATGTAGACGTTCTGGATCACGTTGTTGGTGGCCGGATCGATGCGGAACGGACCGCGGGGGCCGTCGAAGCCGGTGTCGCGCATCGCCGCGACCAGGGCCGCCTTGTCCTCGGTGTCGCCGCCGGTGGCCGTGAGCGCCTCGACGATGAGACGGGCGGTGTCGTAGGCGGCGACCCCGAACTCCGAACCGTCACGGCCGTGCGCGGCGCGGAACGTCTCCTGGAAGACGTGGTTCGCGGGCGTGTCGATCGACGGCACGTAGTTGAGGATTCCCAGGGTTCCCTCCGCGTCCATGCCCTGCGCGTTGACGTACAGCGCGGAGTTGAGCCACCCGGCGCCGGCGAGCTGGATCTCGTCCTTCAGCCCGAACGCCGCCCACTCCCTGACGAACTGGATCGCCGGGCCGCCCGCGAAGAACACGTACGCCGCATCCGGATTCGCGGCCTTCACCTTGGCCAGGTAGGGGCCGAAGTCCTCGGTCTCGCCCAGCGGCGGATACTCCTCGCCGACGACGGTGCCTCCGGCGGCGACGAAGCCACCGCGGAACGCCTCCATGGCCTGGTGCCCGGCCGCGTAGTCGAACGCCATCAGGAACACGTTCCGATAGCCCTGGGCGGCCATCCACGGCCCCATCTCGCGGCTGATCTGCGCGTTGGAGAAGGAAGAGCGCAGGATCCACGGGCTGCAGAGCGGGCCGGTCAGGTCGTCGTTGCCGGCGTTGGTGACGATCAGCGGCACCTCGGCGTTGTGCACGAAGTCGCGCACGGCGCCGGCCACCGCGGAGGAGATGATGCCCACCACGATGTCCACCTCATCCCTGAGGACCAGCCTCTTGATCAGCGCCAGGCCGGTGCCGGGATTCGCTTCGCTGTCGGCATGGATCAGCTCGATGGGGCGCCCGGCCACCTCGCGGCCGAACTCGTCGAAGCCCAGCTCCAGGGCGAGCGTCTGGTCGCCGCCGAGTCCGGCGTAGACGCCCGAGGAAGGCAGCAGCACGCCGATCCTGATCGGTTCGGCGCCAGCGCCGGCCGCGCACAGGGCGAGAGCGGCGATCGCCGCCGCGAGGATCCTGGTCACTCTGTTCATGGGGTATCCTAGTCCCGGCACCTCAGGATTGTCCAGGATTCCGCGGTCGAACTGCGGTGTGCGGAACGCCCGGTTCGAGTTGGCCGACGGCCCGGGGCAAGCTATCTTGGGAGCGCCATGCGCCGTGATTCCGTCCCCGCCGGAGCCGCGTGATGCCCGGCGCCGCCGAAGTCGTCGGGGTCGGCGGCTGCCTGACGACGCCGCTGACGGTGGCGGGCATCGACCATGCGGCGGTGCGGGCGGCGGTCGCCCGCGCGTTCGCGGAGCAGCGGGCGTTTCCCTTCCTGCCGGACACGGAGTGGAGCGGAGCCGCCCCTGAGCGGCATGCGGAGTGGACGGCCGCGGTCCGGACGGAATCGGTGGCGGCGGCGACCAAGAGCCCGACCGCGGCCGACCGCCTCAACCGTGACCCGCGGCTGATCGAGCGGCTGGACTGCGCCGTCCGGCTCACGCACGAAGCGATCGCAGCGGTCGGCGGCGACACCCGGCAGGCGCTCGAACGGCGGCGATTCGTGCTGATTCGGGAGGCGCCGGAAGCCACGTGCCTCTACGAGGAAGGGGAGACCGGCGTCGTCGCGCGCGTGGGGCAGGGGCCGTTGGAGCTGCGTCAGCCGACGATCTACCTGGGGCTGCGGCTGTTCGACCTGCTGGCCGCGGAGCAGGTGGACCGCGGCGGCGCCGTGCCGGACGCGCTGCTTTCCATCCTGCGGCTGGAAGAGCGTGCGATCGAGACCGGCTACTCCCACGTTGAGCCGCTGGACGCGACGGGCCGCGAGACCCTGGAGCGCCTGTTCGCCGTCCTGCGCCAGCCGATCGCCGGCCTGACGCCTGCCGAGCCGGAGATCGAGCCGCAGCGGCAGCCGATGCGCTTTTCGCAGGCGCAGAGGCAGGCGACCCTGCGCCAGTTGAACGCACGGCGCGCCGGCGCCCCGCTGGACTTCGACGCCGACATCTGCGTGTCCGCCATGCGCCGCCTGGAGCGCGTCGCCCAGCGCGCCAAGGCGGACGGCGGCGACCCGGTGCGCCGCGAGGTGATGCGGCTCCTGGTCGCCGCCTCGGGACACGACCTGGACGAGGTGCGCAATCACGCCAACCTGCTGCTGGAGCGCATGCTCTCCCCCAAGGAGTTCGCGGCTCCGCTGGCGCGGACCTTCCTGACCGTCGTGCAGGGGACGACGCACCGGTTCGGCTTCGATCTGCCGCGCAGCCGCGGCCGGTACCGGCTTCGGATCTACCGCGGCCGCGGCCACCGGCGCTATCCGAGCGAAGCGGACCTGGACTACGTGGACGTCGATCTGACGCGGTCGTCACCGGGATCGCTTCTGACCGCGGCCTGGCGGTTCGACGAGCTCGGACACTACGACTTCTGCGTGGCGCGGGAGTTCGACAGCGGCCGCCGCGAGTGGGTGCCGGACGCCGAGTGCAGCGGGCGGATCAACGTGCTGCCCGACCTGCGCGGCGAGATGGTGCTGCAGATCTTTCCCGACATCCACGGCCACACGCGCGCCTACTGGGCCGACGGCGAGCACCCCGGCCTGGTGTACAACGAGCACGGCCAGGTCATCCGCCTGGGCACGTTCGCGGACATCGCCGCGCATCTGCCCGAGATCAAGCGCAAGTACGGGTTCACGGCCATCTACGTGCTCGGAGCGCAGAAGCGGGGCAGCAACCGGGAAGACTGGACCGGCCACGCCACCTCGCCCTCGCCGTTCGCGCCGGAGAGCCTGACCGAGATGGAGCCGGCGCTCGGCGGCAACGACGGCCTGCGCGCCCTGGTCGCCGCCGCCCACGAGCTCGAGATCAAGGTGCTGCTGGACGTGGTCCCGCACCTCAACCGGCGGGTGCGCGACATGCCGGATGAGGACGTCGTGCACTGCTTCGACGACGACGGCGCCCTGGTCGCGCGCTCCTCGACCGACGGCCGCTACGGGAGCTGGAACGACGGCGTGCTGCTCAACTACCGGCGGCTGTCGGTGTGGGAGTGGCTGATGGACTCGGTGCGTACCCTGATCGAGCGGTTCGACGTCGACGGGGTGCGCTGCGACATCTCGCACGCCCTGCCGATCATGATGAAGCGCAACAACGCTCCGGCGCTGCCGTCAGGCCCCCGTTCGGACGAGGAGCAGGTCGAGGGAACCATCGTGGTCAACGAACGCGTCGACGACCACTACGTCACCACCGGGTTCTTCGACTCCGCGTGCCGGGACCTGATCGCCAGCCCGCTGCACTACCTGCTGATGCGGGAGATGGAGCAGGTCGCCCACGCGGCCGGCGGGCGCTGCTACCTCCATCTTGCCGAGGCCTACTGGGGCCGCGAGCAATACCTCGGCCGCGTCGGCATCGTTGCGTACAACTCGGCGCTCTTCAAGATCTGCGAGCGGATCGCGCAGGGGACCTCGACGGTGGGCGAGATCTACCACCTGTACCAGCAGCACTACCGTGGCGCGCTGCCGCCCGGCACCGAGCTGATCGGGATGTTCGGCAACCACGACGAGCGCCGCCCGGTCAACACCTTCGGGCGCGACAACCTGCGGCCCGTGCTCACGCTGACGTCGTTCCTGAGCAACGTGGTGATGGACTTCGAAGGGAATGCCGAGGGCGAGGCGTGGAAGGTGTTCCCGGACAACGTCTACGTCGACTGGAACCGCTTCGACAGCGCCGCGGACCGCAGCGTGGAGCGCATCTTCCGCGACGTGTACGCCCTGCACCGCCGCAACCCGGGCCGGGGGACGCTGGTGTCCACCGACCATCACCAGGTGGCCGCGGCGATCAAGCCCGCCCCCGAAGGCCTCTGGCTGGCCGTGTGCAGCTTCTCCGCGGACAGCGCCACGGTGAGCGTCGACATGAGCGAGGCGTCGGCGGCAATCGATCCGGCGGCGCGATACGTGGTGGCGGATCCCACCTACTCGCCGGTCACCCGCCGCTATGCCCACTACACGGGAGAGGAGCTGCGACACTCCACGCTGACCACCTCCGTGAGCTACCGGCAGCGGGTGAAGCTGCTGCGCATCGACCGGATCGCCGACGACGACTCGGGCGGCGGGACGGCCGAATCCGGTTATCCGCGATTCCTGCGCGACTCCTTCGACCGCCTGCAGGACGCGCCGTCCCGCGAGCGGCTGGATTTCTCGTTCGCATACCAGGAGGTCACGCGCGCCGCTGCCGGAAGCGGCGGCCTGGGGCGGTTCCTGGAAGAGAAGCTGCTGCCGCTCTACGAGGACGCGGAGCACGAGGCCGTCGTCCTGGGTCTGAAGCGGGTGCTGTTCCACGCCCACCGGGAAGGCGGGCTGGGCCGCGACGGGGCCCTCGCCAGGCTGGGCGCCTCCGTCGAGGGCCGCACGCGGCGCGCCCGCCTGCTGGCGCGGGTTCTGGACGGGCTGCGCAGCCGCTCGGTGGTGTTCGTGTCGGCGGAGGCGGAGCCGTTCTCGAAGAGCGGCGGACTGGCCAACGTGACCTGCGAGCTGCCGCGCGAGCTGGCCCGCCTGGGGGAGCGGCTGTACGTGATCACGCCGCTGTATCGCGCGGGCGAGCCGCGCGCGGTGGACAAGATGCAGGCGGCGATCGACCGCTTCGGCATCACCTACAGCGGCGCGAACGTGAGCTTCCAGCTCGGCGACGAGCACTACGAGGTGGGCGTGCACTCGGGCGAGGTCGACGGCGTGACCTACTACCTGCTCGACCACCACGAGCTGTTCGACGGGCTGTACTGGGGCTATCGCTCCAACGAGCGCATCCGGCGCCGCCTGGGACTGGCGCGTGCCGCTGCGGAGGTGATCTGCCGCTTCGACCTCGATCCCCTGGTGGTCGCCACCAACGACGCGGCCGCCGGCCTGCTCACGGGGATCGTCCGCGCCGATCCGCACTATGCCGAGCGGTTCGCGTCCACCAGCTTCGTGCACGTCATCCACAACGGCGGCTGGCAGTACTTCGACTGCTACGGCCGCTACGAGGACGGCGCCGACCTGTTCGGGCTGTTCAACCTGCCCGGACACCACGCGTCGCGGTTCACCGATCCGCGCGACGACGGCCTGTTCAACCTGATGGCGGCCGGCATCCGCTTCGCGGACCGGGTGTTCACCGTGAGCCCCTCCTACGCGCAGCAGATCGAGCAGAACTGCGACGGCCTGGAGCCGTTGCTGGAGGACGTGATCGGCATCAACAACGGCATCTCCAGGAACTTCCGGCGCGGCGTGCGGCAGCGCCTGTCGCGATCGGGCGTGGTGGAGCATCAGTACCCGCGGCTGCGCGCGCGGGTCGCCGAGGATCCGCTGCTGCGCGCCAAGCTCGAACGGCGGTTCCCGGAGCTGCTGGCCGACGACCCGGATGGCGTCCGCTTCCGCAGCCAGACGCGGCGTGACGAGGTCACGCGCATGCGCACCAAGCTGCTGGCCCAGCTCGAGTACGGGCTCACGGTCGACCCGGACCAGGTGCTGTACGTGATGATCCACCGGGTCAGCGACCAGAAGGGGTTCCAGCTCCTGCTGGAGGCTTCCGAGGGGATCTTCCGCAACCTCGGCGTGCAGGCGATCGTGGGCGGGCCCATCGCGCCCAACGACCATCGCGCCGAGGAGCTCGCCGCCGGCATGCACGCCCTGATGGAGTACTACCCGGGCGCGGTCGCCACGCGGATCGGCTACCAGGAGATCAGCCTGCCGCTGCTGGCCGCCGACGCGTTCCTGATGCCGTCCCAGTTCGAGCCCGGCGGCATCTCGCAGCTCGAGGCGATGAGCTGCGGCTGCCTGGTGGTCGCGCACGCCACCGGCGGCCTGCGCGACACGGTGACCCCGCTGCAGCTCCGCGGGTCGACCGTGAGCGGATACGGCGTGCTGTTCGGGGACTACCAGCCGGACGCGTTCCTGGATGCGATGACGCGCTGCACGTGGTTCTTCCGACACGCCACGGCCGCGCAGATCCGGCGCGCGCGCAACAACGCGCGGCGCAACATCGTGTACTGGGACGGTGCCGCGCGCCGCTACCTGGAAGAGCTGCACGCCCTGCAGGAGACGATTCCCGCGTCCGACCTCCCGCCCCCGCCCCAATAACCGGAGCCCGCGGGGCTCCGGTTATTGGCCCAGCCCCGCCTTTGGCAGGGATCTGGCGGCCCGGCCGCTCACGCGGCCGGTACGCCAGATCCCTGCGGGTACGCAGCTTGGCCGTATGCTTGTGCGTGCCATTTACTCGCCGGACGCGGCCGCGAGGAGCACCAGGGAGCGGGGGGCCGCGTGATATGCCTCCTGGGGGGTGATCGGGAGCGCCTGGCCGAGATCGCAGATGTCGTGCGGAGACGGCATCGCCGTGTCGACCGTCCGCCGCCACGCTCTGCCGCAGCACGCCGCGGGGACGGCGAACTCGCACGGTTCCCCGGCGGCATTCAGGATCAGGAAGAGGTCCCAGGCCTCGTCGTGCAGGTATACGGCAAGCCGGGGCTCCCCGCTGGTCCAGTCGGGAGAGGCGCCGCGCGGGTCCAGCCAGCGGATCTCCGAGCCGTCGTCCACGTAGAACGTGTCGCGGCGCAGGGCGGGGTGGCGGGCGCGCAACGCGATCACCTCGCGGCAGAAGCGGGCGAGCTCGGCGTTGCTCGCGTGCAGGGTCCAGTCGTACCAGGACACCTCGTTGTCCTGGCAGTAGGCGTTGTTGTTGCCGCCCTGCGTGTGGGCCATCTCGTCGCCGCCGAGCAGCATCGGCGTGCCGAGCGACAGGAACAGCGTCGCGAGCATGTTCTTGCTCTGCCGCAGCCGCGTGGCGTGGATCTCCGGGTCGTCGGCGGGGCCCTCCACGCCGTAGTTGGCGCTGAGGTTGTGGTCGCTGCCGTCGAGGTTGTCCTCGCCGTTCGCGGCGTTGTGCTTGGCGGCGTAGCTGACCAGGTCCCGGAGGGTGAACCCGTCGTGCGAGGTGACGAAGTTGATGCTGTGGACGGGCCGGCGGCCGTCGTCCCCGTACAGGTCGGCGCTTCCGGTCAGCCGCGTGGCGAGCGCGGCGGCAGAGCCGTCACCGCGCCAGAAGCGGCGCACGTCGTCGCGAAAGCGGTCGTTGAGCTCCGCCCAGCGGTCGCCGGGAAACTGGCCGACCTGGTAGGCGCCGGCGGCGTCCCACGCCTCGGCGATGATCTTGGTGTCGCGCAGCACCGGGTCCTCGCCGATCCGCTCCAGGATCGGCGTGTTGGCGCTGAGGTTGCCGGCCCGGTCGCGTCCGAGCACGGAGGCCAGGTCGAACCGGAAGCCGTCGACGTGCATCTCCACCGCCCAGTAGTGGAGGCAGTCGATGATCAGCTCGCGCACCACGGGGTGGTTGCAGTTGAGCGTGTTGTGGCAGCCGGTGAAGTCCAGGTAGCGGCTCGGGTCGTCGGGGTCGAGCAGGTAGTAGACGCTGTTGTCCAGTCCCCGGTAGGAGAACGTCGGCCCGTCCGCGCCCCGCTCCGGTGAGTGGTTGAACACCATGTCCAGGATCACCTCGATGCCGGCGGCGTGCAGGGCCTTGACCATCTCCTTGAACTCGCTCACCTGGCTGCCCGGCTCCGTTCCCGCGGCGTAGCGGCGCTTGGGCGCGAACAGGCCGATCGGGTTGTAGGCCCAGTAGTTGACCAGCGGTTCTCCGGAAACCGATCCGGGGGCGTGCTCGTCCGACTCGGTCACCGGCAGCAGCTCGACCGCGGTCACGCCCAGCTCGCTCAGATACGGGATGCGCTCGGCGAGTCCGCGGAACGTGCCCGGGTGGGCCACTTCCGAGGAGGGATGGACCGTGAAGCCGCGCACGTGGGTTTCATAGATCATCGTTCGCGCGATCGGATGGCCCGGCGCGCGGTCGTCGCCCCAGTCGAAGGCATCGTCCACCACCAGGCAGCGGGGGCCGTCGGCGGGCAGGTCGGTCGCGCGAAGGCGAGGGGGCAGGGAGCAGGTGTAAGCCTTGGCGTAGGGGTCGAACAGCGGCGCGTCCGGATCGAAGCGGTGACCGGCCGCGGGCGCAAGGGGACCGTCGACCCGGTACAGGTAGGCGTGGCCGGGGCCCACACCGTCCACGACCACGTGCCAGACGTCCCCGGTGCGGTGCAGGGGAATCCGTGCGCTCGGTGCCGCGCTCCCGGCGTCGTCGAACAGCACCAGGGTCACGGCCGTGGCATGCCGGCTGAACAGTGCGAACTGCGTGGCGCCGTCGAGCACGGTCGCGCCCAGCGGCTCCGGCCGGCCGTGACGGGTGTTGGACGCGCCGGAAGAGCGGTGCACCGTGGTCAATGGGTACCACCGCCGGGGGCAGATGCGCCAGACGGTGGACGGCAGAGCGCGTTCCGGGCACAAATACGCACCCTGGAAACGGTTTCTGAGCCGTTCCTTGACGAGGCTCACGAATGGCGAATCGACTCACCTTCACGGTCAAGCCCCACCTTCCGGAGCGCCTGGCGCCGCTGGCGGAGCTGGCCCACGACTTCTGGATCACCTGGCACTTCGACGCCATTCGCCTGTTCATGCGGTTCGGCGCCGATGCATGGCAGGAGGCAGGCCAGAGTCCTCTGCGGCTGCTCGGCGAGATGCCGCAGGAGCGGCTGCAGGAGCTGGCGGAGGACAAGGCGTTCCTCGCGCACATGGACCGCGTCATCGCCGACTACCACGACTACCTGCAGGCCGATCCGTGGTACTCCGGACCCCGCGACGCCGTGGTCGCCTACTTCTCCATGGAGTTCGGCCTGGACGCCACCCTGCCCATCTACTCCGGCGGCCTGGGGGTGCTGGCCGGCGACCACCTGAAGAGCTGCTCCGACCTGGGGCTGCCGGTCGTGGGCGTCGGGCTGCTCTACCGCACCGGCTACTTCCGCCAGCGCGTCACCATGGACGGCCACCAGCTCGAGAGCTATCCGGCCAACGACTTCTACAACATGCCGCTCACCCTGTGCACTTCTGCAGACGGAGAACCGGTGACGGTCACCCTGGAGCTGGGTGGAGAGCGGGCGCACGCGTGCATCTGGCGCGTGCGGGTCGGGCGCGTGCCCCTCTATCTGCTCGACACCGACATCGACGCCAACGACCCGTCGACGCGCGAGATCACCGGTCAGCTCTACGTGTCGGACCGCCGCATGCGCCTCCGGCAGGAGTTGCTGCTGGGCATCGGCGGCATTCGGGCGCTGCGCGCGCTGGAGATCCCGGTGGCGGTGACCCACATGAACGAGGGGCACTCGGCGTTCCTGGCCCTGGAGCGGGTCCGTGAGCTCATGCACGAGCACGGCATGGGCTACTTCGAGGCCCGGCAGGCGGTGTGGAGCACGACCGTGTTCACCACCCACACGCCGGTGCCGGCCGGCAACGAGACGTTCGATCCGCACCTGGTCCTGGACCAGGCGGGAGCGCTGCGCTCCGCGCTGGGCCTGGACGAGCACGAGTTCCTGTCGCTGGGCCGCACCGGGCACGACGGCGGCGCGGACGGCCAGTTCGGGCTCACGCCGCTGGCGCTGCGCCTGGCCGCGCACTGCAACGGGGTCAGCAAGCTGCACGGCCAGGTGTCACGCCGCATGTGGCGCGGCCTGTGGCCGGGCGTGCCGGCGGACGAGGTGCCGATCCGCCACATCACCAACGGCGTCCACCTGCGGAGCTGGATCTCGCATGACGTCCAGGAGCTGCTGGTGCGCTACCTGGGGCCGGCGGTGGCCAAGCACGCGCCCGAGGTGGCGGTGTGGCGGCAGGTGGACAACATCGCCGACGAGGAGCTGTGGCGGACGCACGAGCGGCGCCGCGAACGGGTGATCTGGTTCGCCCGCCGGCGCATCGTGGCGCAGATGCGGCGCGAAGGGGCCGCGGAGGCCGATTTGCGGGCCGCCGAGGTCGCGCTGCGCCCGGATGCCCTGACGATCGGCTTCGCGCGCCGCATCGCCGGGTACAAGCGTCCGGGACTGCTCTTCCGGCAACCGGAGCGCCTGGTGCGGCTGCTGAGCAGCCGCGAGCAACCGGTGCAGATCATCTTCGCCGGCAAGTCACACCCCAACGATCACCAGGGCAAGGAGATGATCCGGCGCATCGTCCAGTTCGCGGCCGAGCACGACCTGCGCAGCCGGATGGTCTTCCTGGACGATTACGACATCAACGTGGCGCGCTACCTGGTCGCGGGGTGCGACGTGTGGCTCAACATCCCGCGCCGTCCTCACGAGGCAAGTGGCACCAGCGGCATGAAGGCGTCGGTCAACGGATCGCTGATGGTGTCCACGCTGGACGGCTGGTGGGACGAGGCGTACAACCCGGACATCGGCTGGGCCGTGGGGTCGGGCGAGACCTACCGGGACGAGAACATCCAGGACGAGCTGGAGGCCGACGCCGTGTTCGCGGAGCTGGAGCACATGGTCATTCCCATGTTCTACGACCGCAGCATCGACGGCCTGCCGCGCGCGTGGATCGCCAAGATGCGGCGTTCCATGACCGTGATCGGCGAGCACTTCAGCGCGCAGCGCATGGTCGCCGAGTATCACGAGACGCTCTACGAGCCGGCCCTCTCGCACGCCCGCCGGCTGCGGGACTCGGGCTACGGCGACGCCGTGGAGCTGGCCGGCCACCTGCAGCGGCTGCACCACCACTGGCCCGGGATCGCGGTCGAGCAGCTCGACTCCGACAGCTCTGCCACGCTTGAGGTGGGCGACTCGCTGGACGTCACCGCGCGCATCCGGCTGGGCGGACTGGAGCCGTCCGACGTGCAGGTGGCGCTCTATCACGGCGCGTTGCCGGGCAGCATCGACCTGCAGCCGGGCGACGACGAGATCGTCGACGGCCAGAGCACGCCGATGGAGCTGATCGAACGGCACGGGGAGTCGGCGACCTACCGTGCCAGCACGGTGTGCCGGAAGACGGGGAGGGTGGCCGCGACGGTGCGCGTGATGCCCGACCATCCATTCCTGCCCCATGCCTTCGTGCCGGGGCTGTTCCTGCAGGGATGACACGGCCCGTGGAGAACGTCGGCGATGCCGATGGGCTACGGCCGGTCGGTGGCGCGGATGGAGCCATGAGCTCCGGCACGCGCGGCATCATCATCGGAGCCGGGCGCGGCAGTCGCTTGATGCCTGCCACGGAGAACACGCCCAAGTGCTTCGCCGAGGTGGGCGGGAAGCGCATACTCGACTGGGTGCTGGCGGCCTTCCAGGACAACGGCATCAACGATGTCTGCTTCATCGGCGGCTACCGGATCGACGTCGTCCGCGCAGCGTATCCCCGGCTCACGTTCCGGACCAACGCCAACTGGGAACGCAATAACATCCTTGCCTCCCTGATGCACGCCGAGGATCTGATGGACGGGCCATTCATCTGCTGCTACTCCGACATCCTGTTTACCCCGGAGGTCATTCGGCGGGTGATGAACGACTGCCACGACATCGCTCTGGTCGTGGACACCGAGTGGTCCGACCGCTACCGATACCGCACTGAGCACCCGGCGGACGACGCCGAGAAGGTGATCGCGGCGGATGGACGGATCACGCGCATCCACCGCGACATTGGGGAGTCTGCCGCGTACGGCGAGTTCACCGGCATCTCGAAGTTCTCCCGCTCGGGAGCCACGCTCTTGAGAGAGCACTATCATCGCTGCCGGCGCCGTTACGCCGGTGCCGGCTTCCGAGAGGCGCCGTCATTCGAGAAGGCCTACCTCATACACCTGTACCAGGAGATGCTGGAACAGGGCGTGCCGATCGCGCACGTCGACACGCCCGGAGAGTACGTGGAGATCGACACCCAGCAGGACTTCGAGCTGGCGCGCGCGCACTGGGACGGCGGTGGCGCGCGTGGGTGACCATCGCGAGCGCTTCCTGTTTCCCACTTCGGTGGTAGGTTCCGTACCGCGACCACAATTCGTTCGCGACCTCATCGGTGCCTCCGGGTCGCTTGCCGCGGAGGACTACGGCGCGCGGATGGACGCCGCCGTCCGCTACGTCGTCGCCATGCAGGAGCATGCCGGTCTCGACGTGGTCACCGACGGTGAGTGGCGGCGCCGGTCCTACATCGGCGTGATTGCGGAGCTGGCCCACGGCTTCGAGCTTTCGGCCAACCCTGCCGACGGTCGCCCATGGACGGTGGTGGTAGACAGGCTGGCGCCCAAGGCGGCGGGGTTCATCGCCCGTGAGGTTGCGTTTCTCAAGAGCGTGACGTCGCGTGCCGTGAAAGCCACGTTGCCGGCACCGGCGCTGCTCGGCGAACGCATGTGGGATGCGCAGCGCTCGTCGCAGGCGTATCCCACGCGAGAGCAGTTCGTGCGCGACTGCGTGCCGATCCTGCGACGCGAGGTGGAACTGGTGTGTGACGCCGGGGCGGACGTGATTCAGATCGACGACCCGCACCTGTGCCTGTTCGTGGATCCAGACGTCCGGGCCGGCTACGAAGATCCCGACGCTGCGGCCGACTTCTCGGTGGACATGGTGAACCAGGTGTTGAGCGGTCATCACGCCATGGCCGCGGACGTGACGACCGCCGTGCACCTCTGTCGGCGCGCCGGTGCGCGTGCGCGCGGTGAGCGCAGCCATCGCGGCGGCTACGCGCCCATCGTCGCCCAGCTCAATCGGCTGCAAGCGCAGCACCTGACGTTGGAGTTCACCACTCCGGAGGCCGGCGACATGCAGGTGTTGCGCGATCTGCGGGAGGAACTGCAGATCGGTCTCGGCTGCGTCAGCGTAACGCCCGGGCAGATCGATACCGCTGCTCAGATCGTGCAGCGGGTGGAAGCGGCGCTGCAATTCGTCGCGCCGGAGCGGATCACCCTCAACCCGGACTGCGGCTTTGCACCGGGCTCGGGCGCCGACGTCTCCATGGACGAGGTATACGCCAAGCTGACGGCAGAAGTCGCGGCCGCGCGTATGCTCCGGGAACGTCTCACCACGGGACTCATGCAACGGGAACTCGGCCGTGCGTAATGCCCTGCTGGTCTATCCCGACCATCCGCCCTCCTATTGGGGCATCAACTACGCCCTGGAGATGCTCGGCGCAAAGGCCGCATTCCCGCCACTCGGGCTGCTCACGGTCGCGGCGATGTTCCCTCCGGAGTACGACCTGCGGGTCGTCGACATGAACGTCTCCCCCCTGGAGGACTCCGACCTCGACTGGGCCGACATGGTGTTCACGTCGACCATGATCGTGCAGCGGGAATCGCTGCGCACGGTGATCGAGCGTTGCAACCGTGCCGCCGTGCCCGTGGTTGCCGGCGGGCCCTACCCGACCGCGTGCCATGAGGAGATCGCCGGCGTCGACCACTTCGTTCTGGACGAGGCGGAGGAGACCTTCGCCCGGTTCCTGCAGGACCTCGAAGCAGGCAGAGCCAAACCGATGTATCGCGAGCCGCGCAAACCCGACGTCACGCGGACGCCCATCCCGCGTTTCGACCTCGTCGAGTTGAAGGACTATCACGCCATGTGCGTGCAGTTCTCGCGCGGCTGTCCGTTCGACTGCGAGTTCTGCGACATCACCAAGCTCTATGGCCGGGTGCCGCGCACCAAGTCGCCGGAGCAGATGGTCGAGGAGTTCGAAGCGTTGTACCGGCTGGGCTGGCGCGGCTACCTGTTCCTGGTCGACGACAATTTCATAGGCAACAAGCGCGACGCGCTCCGCGTGCTGCCGGTGATCGCGGAGTGGCAGCGGGCGCGCGGGTATCCGTTCCGGCTGTTCACCGAAGCGACCGTGAACCTGGCCCGCATGGAGCCGGTGATGGACGCGATGGTCTCAGCCGGCTTCAATGGCGTCTTCCTGGGCATCGAAACGCCCAACCCGAAGGCACTGGCAATCACCAAGAAACCGCAGAACATCAGCACGCGCGAACCGGACTACCTGCTCAACGCCGTGCGCAAGATCCAGCACAAGGGAATGCAGGTGATGGGCGGGTTCATCCTGGGGTTGGACGGAGACGACGAGCGCGTATTCGGTGCCCAGATTCAGTTCATCCAGGACGCCGGCATTCCGATGGCGTTGGTCGGGATGCTGACCGCCCTGAAGGGAACGGACCTCTACCACCGGATGCAAGCGGAAGGCCGGCTCCTTGACGTGCCCGCGGGAACCAGCACGACCACCCTGAACTTCGTGCCGCAGATGGACCCCGGGAAACTGATCGAGGGATACCTGCGGGTGAATTCCACGGTCTACGACCCCACCCTCGAGAACTACTTCGAGCGCTGCCTGACCTTGTTCAAGCACCTGAAACCGCTGCCGCACGTGAGCCCGTCCCTGGCCGCGCACGAGGTCTATCCGGCGCTGATGATGGTGCGCCGGCGCCTTTCGCCCGACCAGCTCCCGGCCTACGGCATGTTCATCGCGAAGGTCTCGAAGGACCATCCCACCATGCTGGCGGAGGCGATCCGCCTGGCGGCGCTGGGCTATCATTTCGCGAAGTTCACCCGTCATCAGCGGGTGTTCCAGGGGTTCAAGGACTTCCTGGAAGCCGAGCTGACGCTCTTCCGGGAGGCCGCGTCGCGTCCCGCGAATGAGAACGCGTCCGACGGCCGGAGGGAGGCGTTGCTGGCTCGCGTAGACTCCCGCTATCGATCGATACCGGCCGACTTTCGCTTCCAGGCCGACGGTATCGACGATGCGGTAGCGTCCTTCCGGTCCGCGGTAGCCAAGACTTGATTGACGCCACCAGCAGTGCCGCGGAGCATCTCGAAGCGCCGCGCTACTTCTGGCGGCAGGCGCGCTGGCTTCAGGAGCGGTTCCCGGACGCGGTCCTGCGCGACGTCGAAGGGCTCGTGAAGCTGGCCGACCACGACGAGCTGGCCGCCACCGATTGGAGCCTGACGCCGGGCCGACTTCGCGCAGACGATCCGGGACATCCACCTGGAGCTCGATGAGTTCAACGCAGAGTCCGTCCGGCTCGCGGCGACCATCAAGCGGGATTTCCAGGAATTGGGGCTGTGACGGAACGGAGATCCATGGGGCGCCGGAGCGCGGGCGCGTCGATCCCCGCGCCGCCGGGGAAGGCAGCGTTGCCCGCTGACTACGCTGACCTGCTCGTTGAGATCAAGGAGCGCATCCGCACCGAACGCGTGCGCGTCGTGCTGGCCGCCAACCAGGCGATGGTGCTGCTCTACTGGGACATCGGCAATGCGATTCTTGCTCGCCAGGACCGGGAAGGCTGGGGCGCCGGGACCATCGACCGCCTCTCGCACGACCTCCAGGAGGCGTTCCCGGACATGCGGGGGTTCTCGCCTCGCAACCTCAAGTACATGCGCGCGTTCGCCGCGGCTTGGCCCGAGCGCAAAACAGTGCAACGCACCGTTGCACAAATACCTTGGCGCAGCAATCTGACGCTGTTGCACAAGCTGGACCTCCCGGAAACGCGCATCTGGTACGCCCGCAAGGCTATCGAGCAGGGCTGGAGTCGGGAGATACTCGAACTACAGATTGGTGCCCGTCTGTACGAGCGTAAGGGCAGCGCCGTCACCAACTTCCCGCGGACGCTGCCGCCATCCGACTCCGACCTGGCGACGCAAGCGTTCAAGGACCCGTACCTGTTCGACTTCCTGGGCACCGCCGAGCCGCGCACGGAACGGGAGTTGGAGCAGGATCTCGTCGACCATATCCAAGGCTTCCTGCTGGAGATGGGGGCCGGATTCGCCTTCGTCGGCCGGCAGGTCCTCCTCGATGTCGGCGACAGTGACTTCCGCGTGGACCTGCTATTCTACCACCTTAGGCTCCGCCGGTACGTCGTCGTCGAGCTCAAGGCGGTGCCGTTCAGCCCCGCCTTCGTCGGCCAGATGAACCTGTACCTCTCGGCCGTAGACGACCTGATGCGCCACCCCGACGACGCGCCCACCATCGGCCTGCTGCTCTGCAAGGGCAAGGATCGCATGATCGTGGAGTACGCCTTGAGGGACCTTGCCAAGCCCTTGGGCGTCGTGGACTGGGAGACCCGCCTGGTCGACATCTTGCCCGACGATCTCAAGGGCAGCCTGCCGACCATTGAAGAGATCGAAGCGGAACTTCGAGAGTAACGGATAGGCAAGTGAGTACCTATCCCGACTGGCTGTCAGTGCCAATCTCAACGGGGCCAAGCTCTGCAATGTCAAGGCTGGAAGCACTTCATGTCGTGGTCCAGGCTCGTCGTGGGTGACGTAGGGTAGGGTCGATGTGCCCGCGTGCGATGCGGTCGCGCCGTCGCGCCATGTCATGTCAGCCCATAGGCCGAGCGGAGAAGGTCGACCGTCTCGGCCTGGCTGAATGGAACACCAAACGCTGTGGGGTCCAACGAGTCGTCAGCCGCAGTCTGGTCCACAAACGTCTGAAGGTCACGGCGGATCGAATCCGGCAGTGCGATGGGCGCATCCGATCGCAAGAGTTGCGCCAGCCGGAACACATCGTTGCGGTGCTTCCTGATGTTCCTGCCGTCGACATCATGGCCCGCGTGCGAGCGGGCGGTCAGGTCGAGGAATGCACGGGCCTTGAGAGGAATGAGGAGCGTCTCGTCGATGATCGTGACGCCTTCGAGCTTCTGTCTCGCTGAGTGGAGCGCCTCGTAGTAGCTATCCTCCAGCAGGATCGCGGACAGTCTGATGACGTCGTCTTCCACCGGCATCGACGTAAGCACAGCATGCTGGGGCAGTTCGATGACTCCCGGCCGCCGCGAAAAGAGCTCGATCATGTAGGGAAAGCTCGGGTCTGTGGGGCGGTGGAAGCGGTAGAACTCCCTCGTGCCGCCGCTTCGCTGGCGGGCCTGATATCCGCCGGCATCAAGGAATGCTCCGAATGCCCTTGCGAACGCAACATCGACAACCTCCACGCAGAGAACCACGTCGATGTCCCTGGTCGCCCTGAAGGCGAGACCTGCCGTGCCGAACAGCAGGTCGCACGCCGCCCCGCCGATGATCGCATATTGATCCGCATGTCCCGCGAAATACTCGCGGAATCTGGCGATGCCCGCTACCACACCACTTCCTCCAACAGTCGTTCCGCCGCCATGGAAACACGTTCGTCACGATGACCTCGGAACTGTGCGTAGAGCGATAGGGGGTCCACGATGGGTGCGCCAGACAAGCCGTCCGGGTCATAGGTCCATGTTTCGACGATACATTGGGCCTCGTCCGCTTCAGTCTCGAAGAGCCCGTAGTCATCGGCTGTCTGTTTCCAATCGCTGGCGGCGACGGCGAACGTGCGCAGTGGCGGCGGGGACAATACAGTAAGCTCCGCAAGCGCGGTCTCACCCGCGCGCTTCAGCGTGCCGGCGTCGCTCATGTGATAGATGAATTTCTCGGTGCGTACGGGGCTACGTAGCAGTTCGCGGGCAGACTCGAACAGTGGGCGCCCCTCGGCTTTGAACCGGAGATGCCGCTCCTTGCCCCGCGTCTCGGTATGCGCGAGTCCCGTGTCAACCAGTTCATCGAACGCGCGGCCGATGGACATGGCCGAATAGCGCAGCGGGGCGGCTATCAGGGACGGGGTTGTCGCCGCTTCGTCGAGTCGAAGAAGACGATGAAACAGAACCGCCTGGGCCGCCGGCGACAGGCTTCCGACACGTGGCTGCCTGCGGGCGCGGAAATGTTCGCGCAAGTCGATGGCGAGCTCAGGAATAAAGAGCTGGTTGCCCGGCACGACGAACGCTACGCCATGTCGGATGAGGCGTGCGCGGCGGTGCGGGCTCAGGGCCGGCGCGACGAACACGACGATGGCGTCGACAGCGGCGCGAACCAAGCCAGCGTGCTTTGCGATGTCGGAAGGCTTGGCGCCATGGTCTTTGGTGACAAGGAAGACGCAGCGCCTTCCTGCAATGCGGCCATCGCAGATCCGGTATATGCGTGAGAGAAACGAGGACAGGTTCGGCACGTGGTGAAGTGGCCTCAGGCGAATGCGATCATGAAGCGTGTCGCCGACATAACGCTCCAGTGCCTCGGCAAACGGCCCTTCGGGGGTCTCGTGACTCTTCTCTAACATGGATCTTGCACGATAACACTATCAATGTGAGTGTGCAAGACCGATGTACGGCGTCCGTAACTGCCTTTCCCTGTCCGTGTCGTCGGCTTGGCTGCAGGATTACTGCTGCTGTTGCTGCTGGACGAAGCGGCGGTAGACCTCTTCCTCGGAGAGCGCGTCGGAGTGGAACCAGGCTTCCTCGACCGCGCCGTGCAGTTCGTCGAGCGTGGACAGGATGCTCCGCATCAGCGCCGCCAGGTCCGCCGGCGACGAGGCCGGGTCGTGCCGGTTGAGCGTCTCGATGGCGGTGCCGACGATGCGGGTCACCTCGACCGGGGCCACGTGGGTGGCGTTGTAGCGGGCCGCCTCCAGGCAGCCGCGCAGCGATGCGCCGCTGTCGCGGGTCAGCAGAAACTCCAGCGCCGAGTCGTCGGCCGCGACCGTGATGCCGCGCATGTCGGCGGCAATGCCGAGCACGTCATCCAGGTCGTTGGTCGCCTCGTGCTCGGCCGCCCACAGGAGCATGCGGGCGACGTTCTGGGCGCGCTCGATCCAGCGCCCCAGCCAGATCAGGTTGTAGACGCGGGAGTCGGTCAGCCAGCGGTCGGTTCCCAGGCTCATCGTTCTTGGATCCATGTCGTGCCGTTCCTTCCGGAGTTCTCGGACGGTCAGGCGCCGTTCCTGACCACGTACGCGGTCGAAAGCAACTCGAGGGCATCATCGAACACGGCCTGGGTGTCGGCAAACCGCACCGCGGAGATGGCCGCGCACTCGGTCGCCGCGCCCTTCGACAGGAAGGACCCGGAGACCGGCGAGACGTCCGAGTAGTCGCGGCCGACGGCCAGCTTGATGTAGTCGCTGGCGGGCGGGAAGAGGACGCCGCGGGTGGGATCGGCCGCGACCCAACCGGACCGCGGATGGAGCACCTCCAGCCAGGCATGGGTCTCTCCCACCTGCCCGGTGAGAAGCCCGCTGACGTAGCGGCAGGGGATGCCCAGCGCGCGCAGCATGCCCAGGGCCAGGTGGGTCTTGTCCTGGCAGACCCCTGCCCTGGTTGCCAGCACCTGCTCGGCAGTGGTCGTGACGCCGGTGGCGCCGCGCCGGTAGCCGATTTCGCGGTGCACCCACTCGACGGTCGCGCGTACCGCCGCCAGCAGCGAGTTTGCGGATCCGACGATCTCCCGTGCCGCCTCCGCGACGCCCTCGGGATCGACCAGCGGCGACCTGAACGCGAAGTCGAAGCCGTCCGTCAGATCCGTCACCTCGTCCACGGCGGCGTCGTCGGGCACCGGCGCCGAGGCAGTCAGACGGATGCGACCCGCCGTGGCGACCACCAGTCGGTCGTGCGGCGCGACGATTCGAACGCGCTGCACGCGGTTGCCGAAGCGGTCGCGGTACTCCACGGAGCGGCCTTCCGGCCGGGTCCACAACTGCTGGTCCATCGGCTCCTGGGACGCGTCGGCAAGGGGAAAGATGCGGAGCTGATTGTCGTTGTGGAGGACCCGGTCGGAGTACCCGTATTGCGCGGCGTAGACATAGGACGCCGTGACCGTCTGTGCGGCTAGCTGAGCACCCACGTGGGCTTGCACAGTCCCCCCGAGGAGTTGTTGGTGATGCGTCCGCCTTCCAGCGCCACCCGGGTCAGGCCGCCGGGGAACACCGTGACTTCCCCGTCCGCGCCCTGAATGGCGAATACCCGCAGGTCCACGTGGCGCGGCTCCAGCATGCCCGTCCGCTCATTCAAGACCACGTGTTGGGAGAAGTCCAGCGCCTCCTGCGCGATGAACATCTCCGGATTCTCCAGGATGGTGTGCGCCACGCGCGTCTTGTACGCCGGGTCCAGATCGGGCATCACGAACACGCCGATGCCGCCGTACCCTTGCCGCGCCTTGATCACCAGGCGTTCGAGGTTCGCAAGGACGTAGCGCCGCTTCTCCGCATCCTGCAGGTTGTAGCTCGGCGCCTGCTCCAGGACCGGAGCCTCCCCCAAGTAGCGTTCGATCATGTCCGGGACCCACAGGAAGACCAGCTTGTCGTCCCCCACGCCGGTGCCGATGCCGTTGACCAGCACCACGCGGTTGTCGAGGTACGCCTCGCGCAGCCCGGGAACGAACAGCTCCAGGTCCTCGACCCGCCGGTACACCAGGTCCACGGCGTAGTCGCCGTCCAGGGTGCGCGCGTACACGCGCCCGTCATGGCCGACGTAGAGGTCGGCGCCCTCCACCAGCGGGATGCCGAGCAGGTCCGACAGGTAGCGGTGCTCGAAGAAGGCCGAACCGTACCGCCCGTCGGTCAGGAGCACGCACGCGGGAGCAGGGGAGTCGCACAGCGACCGGAACATCTGCAGGTACGCGTCCCGGATAGCGAAGGGGGTGATGTCGTAGCCGGAGGCGAGCTCGGGAACCAGGCGCGATGCCAGCTCGACGGTCTTGAGCTGGTAGCTGATGCCGGACGGGATGCGGAGGTTGTCTTCGAGCACGACGTAGCGTCCGTCGCCCAGGTGCACGAGGTCGGCGCCGTAGATGTGCACGAACAGGTCCCGCGGCGGGCGGAAGCCCTGCACCTCCGGGTAGAAGTGGCGGGAGGTGTAGACCACGTCGTCCGGCACGATGTCCTGGCCGCCGCCGTACAGGTCCATGCCAGGAACCGGTTGATCGCCCTGAGCCGCTGCGCGACGCCGGCGGCGATCCGCTGCCAGTGGTCCGGCGGGACGATGCGGGGAATCCAGTCGGCCGGCGTGGGCCGGAACCGCTTCGGATCCAGGTAGAAGGTGAACGCGTCCAGGCTGACGTGCCGGGCGGCGTCCTCCCAGCGCCGGCCGAGCTCGCCGGCGCCGAGCGCCTGCACGGTCTGCGCCAGCGGCGCGTAGTGATCGCGGATGCGGCCGTCGGCATCCTGCCACTCGTTGTAGGTCATGGTTGGCTTCGGCGTGCCGTCAATCCTGCGCGGCTGCGTCCGGAATGTCGACATCGTCGACCATCACGACGTCGATGTCAGGGATGGACCCGAAGGCGCGGTCCGTGGTCACCAGGTGGTCGGCCCCGAGGCGTAGGGCCGTCGCCAGAGTGACGGAGTCGGTCGTGAGCAGGCCGTGCTCGGATTGCAGGTCGAGCGCCCGGTCGAAGTCCGCGCGGCTGTGCGGCGCGATCCGCAGTCCCATGTCTTGCAGGGCGTCCAGCTTGGTCCGGTAGACGTGCAGCCGCCGCACGAGCTCGGGGCGCGAGGCGAGCTTGCGCGCGGGGTTTGAGCCCGTGAGCTTGCCGGTCGCTCGCGCCTCGATGAGCATGAGTCGATGGCACACTTCCAGGAGCGCCGCGAAGGGCAGGATGCCGACGATCGTCGCCTGCGTGCAGCGAGCCAGCAACGCCTGTGCCTGTTCGGAGTATCCTGCTTCCGCGTAGATCAGGATGTTCGCGTCGATGCAGCACCGCGACCCCGCCGGGATCGCCTGGACCGTCACGAGGCCAGCATGTCGTCGTCGATGATGAGTTGCAGGTCGGCCGGTTCGACCGGCATCGGGCTCTCACAAAACACGCGGTACGCCCGCATCGCCCGTTGCCGGTCCGGCCGTCGCTCGGCGAGGTATCCGATGAGCGCGTCGCTGATCACGTCGCTGATGCGCCTGCCTTCCTCGGCCGCGACGCGCCGGACCTCCTTGACGAGGTCTTCCTCCAGCAGCGTCCCGACCTTCTGTTTCATCTTTCGAGAATGCGGTAGACTTCTACCGTTGTCAAGATGAACGGCAGTTGGGTCACCCGCGGATTCGAGGCGTTTCGGCGCGGCACCTTCGGCAACGCCGGCCAGAATCTCTACGTGTCGCGGGCCGGGGTGCTGCAGCGCATCCATCACCTGGACCTGAACCGCGACGGATACGTGGACCTGCTGTTCTGCAACGCGCAGGTCCACCTGGAGGCGCCGCCGGCCTGCGTGTACCGGGACGTCTTCGGCGCCTGCGAGCGCACGGAGCTGCCGGCCGGCGGCAGCGCCACGGCGGCCGTGGCCGACATCTCGGGCGACGGCTACGCGGACCTGGTCATCGGCAACGAGAAGAGCGGCAACGCCGGCCGCATGAACGCCAACGTCTACTTCGGATCGCCGGCCGGCCTGAGCGAGCGCTACCAGACCGTGCTGCCGGCGCACCGCTGCACGTCGGTGGCCGCCGGCGACTTCGACGGCGACGGCCGCGCGGACCTGGCCTTCCTGACGGAGGGCCGGGTGCGGCTGTTTTACCAGACCGACCTGGGCATCGAAGCCAAGGAGTACGTGGACACGCCGATCGAGGGCGTGCAGCTCGGCGCGGCCGACCTGGACGGCGACGGCCACGCGGAGCTGATCGTCACCGCGGCCGACCGGCCGCCGCGCATCTACTGGGGCGGCGCCGGCGGCATCGACCCGGAACGCTGGTCGGACGTGCCGGCTCCCGACGGGTGGGCGCCGCCCGACCTGACCGAGACCGAGGAGCTGTCCGAAACCGAGCGCGTGGGCGCCGTGGCGCCGCTGGCGATCGCCGTCGACCTGGGCTCCGGACCGCTGGTATTCGTCGCCGGCGGGTCGGCGCAGTATCTGGTGCCGGTCACCCCGGAACGCGGCTTCGGCCCGCCGTTGCGGTTCGCGTGCCGCAACGCCCTGTCGGTGGCGGCCGGGGACTTCGACGGCGACGGACGGATCGACCTGGCCTTCGCGTGCCGGGACTTCGAGGACGGCCGGGAGTGCAGTTGGCTGTACTGGGGCGGCGCGGGCGGCTTCGCGGAGTCCTCTCGCCTGGCCGTGCCCACGCACCGGGCGTGCGACGTGGCGCTGGCAGACCTGCGCGGCAGCGGTGTCTGCGACCTCGTGGTCTGCCAGCAGCGCACGGCGCAGTCGTTCACGGTGGACTCGCCGGCGTATGCCGGCGGCAGCCGGCGGCTCGCCGATCCGGTGGGGCTGCAGACGCACGGCGCCCGGCGGGTGCACGCCGCCCGCTTCTCCGACGATCCGCTGCCGCAGGTGGCGTTCGCCAACCAGGCGGGCCGGCGCGCCGACATGGCCGTGGACAGCTACCTCTACTACGGCGGACGGGACGGCTTCGCGCCCGAACGCCGGACAGATCTGCGCAGCCCGGGGGCCGCCGATGCCCTCGCCTGCGACGTCGACGACGATGGCTGGGCCGACGTCATCCTGATCAACAGCTACGAGAACGCCATCCACCTGGATGCCGGCTCCTTCATCTACTTCGGCGGACCGGACGGCTTCGCTGCCGAGCCCGACGTGGTCATCCCGACCCGGCTGGGCTGGGCTTGCGCGATCGCCGACCTCGACCGCGACGGCTACCTGGACCTGATCGTCTCCCACTTCCACGACCCGACGATCACGATCTACCGGGGCAGGAGCGGCGGCTTCGACTTCGAGGATCCGACGGTCCTGACCGTGCTGGAGGGGCCGGGCGACTATATCCCTCCCCGGCGCATGGTGCTGGCCGACTTCGACCGGTCGGGCTGGCTGGACCTGGCGATCGCGCCGGCCGGGCGCAACCGCTGCGTGATCCTGCGCGGCGGCCCGGACGGGTTCAGCACCGAACGAGCGTGGGTGCTGCCCACCTCGTTCGGCGCCGGCTATCCGGTGGCGCACGACATCACCGGCAACGGCTATCCCGACCTGCTGCTCGGCGGCGGCAAGCCCAACCCCGGCCAGCCGCACGATTCGTTCAACCACGTCTTCTGGAACGGGCCGGAGGGGATGCGCGCCGACCGGCAGACGCAGCTCCCGTCCAACTGCGGCCACGGCCTGGCGGTGGCCGACTTCGACGGCGACGGAGTCCCGGACCTGCTGAGCTGCGGCTACCAGAGCGCGGTCGACCGGGACGTCGACGCGCTCATCTACTGGGGCAACCGGGACACCGGATTCCGCGCCGGCGACTTCACGCGGCTGCGCGCGCACTCGTCGGCCGGCTGCCTCGCCGCGGACTTCGACGGCGACGGCCGCGTCGACATCGCCATCGCCAACCACAAGACCTTCGGCGATCACGTGGGCGAGTCCTTCGTGTACTGGAACGGCCCGGACGGATTCAGCGAGCAGCGGGTCACCCGCCTGCCGACGGTGGGCCCGCACTCGCTGGCGTTCGCGCAGCCCCGCAACCAGGTCGACGGCTCGGAGCAGGAGTACTACGTCTCCGAGCCGTACCGGCTGCCCGAAGGGGCGATCGTGCAGCGGCTGGACTGGGAGGCCGAGCACGCGCGGTCGACGTGGGTGCGGGCGCAGATTCGCACCGCGGCCACGCCCGAGCAGCTCGACGGCGAGCCGTGGCGGGGTGGGCGTGACGAGGACCCGTGGCTGGGGCGCCGGCAACCGCTGCGGGCGGAGGCGACCCGCGGGCGCTGGATGCAGTACCGGCTGGCGCTGGGAGCGACCAACGGCGGCTGTACCCCGCGCGTGCGCGAGGTCCGGGTAGAGTACGGAGAGCGCCAACCATGATCATCGACACGCACGTGCACGTCTGGGAGATGCCGCCGGTCGCGCCGATCGGCCCGACCGCGCGCTCGTTCACCTCGCTGCCGGAGGAGGCCGGCCCTGTGGAGTTGCTGCTGGACGACATGGACGCCAACGGGGTCGACGCCGCGGTGCTGGTGCAGACGAGCTGGTCGACCTGGGACAATACCTACGTGGCGGAAGCGGCCTCGAAGCATCCGCGACGCCTGCGCTCGATCGGCCTGATCGATCCGCTGGATTCGGGCAGCGCAAAACTCGTCCGGCACTGGATGGACGGGTTGGGGATGCGAGGCTTTCGCTTCCATCCCGACTACTATCCGGACGCCGAGATCCTCACGTCGCCCCTTGCCGGGCGGATCCTCGGAGCGATCGAGGACCGCGGTGGCATCGTCAAGGTGCACAACCGCGTCCCCAACGCGCACCAGCTCGCAGACGCCGCGCGCCGCCATCCCGGCATCACCTGGATCATCGATCACCTGATGTACCCGGAGCCGCGCATGGCCGCGGACGGATGGCGCGCCTACGAGCCGGTCCTCCGGTTGGCGGAGTTGGAGAACGTGTTCCTGACGATCTCCGACGTGCACAGCCGCTCGGACGTGGGGTTTCCGTTCCCGGACATGCACGAGGTGATCAAGCGCGGCATCGACGCGTTCGGCATCGACCGCTGCCTGTGGGGCACCGGCTATCCCGGCCACCTCCGCGTCGCCCATGGTTGGCCGCCGCTGGCCGACGAGCTGCGGCTGGTGCGCGAAGGCCTCGACTGGCTGACCGCCGCCGAACGCGCCTCGATCCTCGGCGAGAACGCCAGAAGGCTCTTCGCCTACGGAGGCTGACGGATTGGCGCGTCAGCGGCAATCCGCCAGACTCCGTAGTCAGGAGGTGGGGATGGGCCAGAAGCGGAGCCGCAGGCGACGGTTCTGGGGCGATGGCTGAGCCGCTGTCGGGGCAGATCGCCGTGGTCACCGGCGCGGCTCAGGGCCTGGGAAGGGGCATCGCGGAGACCGTCGCCTCCCGGGGCGCCACGGTGATCGTCGCTGACCTGCAGGAAGACAAGGCCGAGGCGGTCGCCGCCGCGATCGCCGGCGAAGGGCTGACCGCGTCAGCCGCCCGCCTGGACGTGACTGCGACCGACGAGGTGGACGGCTTCTTCGCCGAGGTCTGTCAGACGCGCGGGCGGCTGGACATCCTCGTGAACAGCGCCGGGCTGGGCCAGAACGTGGCGCCGGTCGTCGAGCTCGGCGACGAGGAGTGGGAGCGGGTGCTGAACGTGAACCTCAACGGCACGTTCAAGTGCTGCCGCGCGGCCGCGCGCATCATGGAGCGCCAGGAGTCCGGCTGCATCGTCAACCTGGCGTCGATCAACGGCCAGAACCCCGCCGCGTGGGTCGCGGCGTACAACGTGGCCAAGGCCGGCGTGATCGGCTTCACGCGGTCGCTGGCGCTGGAGCTCGCCGCCTACGGGGTCCGGGTCAACGCGATCTGCCCGGGCCCGGTGTACACGGACTTCAACCGGAAGGTGATGGCGCAGCGCTGCGAAACGCTCGGGATCACGGAGGAGCAGATGATCGAGCGGATCCGGCAGGCGATTCCCCTGGGCCGCTGGGGCGAGCCTGCGGACATCGCCTTCGCCGTCGCCAACCTCTGCGACCCGAATTCCTCGTGGGTGACCGGCGAGATCCTGCGCGTCTCCGGCGGCATGGAGGGCGTCGCTGCCGCGCCGCCCAGGCGGGCCGCGGGCTCGTGACGGTCGCGGCGGGCATCGGCCGGGTCGGCATCTGCGGTCTCGGGCAGATGGGCGCGGCAGCGGCCGTGGCCTTCAAGCGCGGCGGCTACGACGTCCTGGCGTGGGACCGGGATCCGGAGCGGCTTGCCGCGGTCGAGGGGACGGCGGCGTCCCTGGAGGACTGGATGGGGCGCCACGTCGGTCCGGCGTTGCGGGCGGGGGGCACGATCACGCCTGCCGGGGAGCCGGCGGAGCTCGACCGGGGCGCCGACCTGATCATGGACGCCATCGTCGAAGACCTCGATCGCAAGGGGGAGCTGCTCCGCGGGTTCAGGGTCGCCAGGGAGCGCGGGGTGGTCTTCATCAGCACCACCAGCGGGCTCCCCATCACCGAGCTGGGACGCCGCGGCGCCTGCGCCGGGTTGCTGGCGGGCACGCACTTCTGGAACCCGCCCCACCTGATGCCCCTGGTCGAGGTGGTCCGCGGCGAAGGGACGCCGGACAGCGTGATGGACCGGGTGTGCGCGGTGATGACTTCGATCGGCAAGATCCCCGTCCGCGTCAACCGCGACGTCCCCGGTTTCATCGGCAACCGCATGCTGCACGCGCTCTGGCGCGAAGCGATCTACCTGGCGCAGGAAGGCGTCGCCACGCCCGAGGAGATCGACACCGTCGCGCGCCTGACGTTCGCGCTGCGGATGCCCGCCCTCGGTCCGCTCGAGAACATGGACCTGGTCGGGCTCGACCTGATCGGCGCCATCCATGACTACCTGATGGAGTCCCTGTCGAACGACGCCGAGACGCTGCCTGCGCTGCGCGAACGGATCGGCCGGGGCGAGCTTGGCGCCAAGAGCGGCGCCGGCTTCCACGACTGGTCCGGCCGCGACGCGGCGGAAGTAGCCGAACGCCGCGACCGGCAGATCGTCCGCCAGCTCGCATACCTGCGGGAGACTGGCGGCCTGTGAAACCGATCGTCTTCGTACCCGAGCCGATCGCCGCGTGCGGGATGGCGTTGCTGGAGGAGTCGTGCGACTGCACGGCGCCGTGGGCCGACGGGAGGGTGCCCACCGATACCGAAGCGCGGGAGATGCTGCGCGGCGCCGACGCCGTCATCGTGCGGCTGTTCGAGATCGGCGCCGCGGACCTGGAGCACTGTCCCCGCTTGAAGGTGATCGCCAAGCACGGCGTGGGCGTCGACAACATCGACTGCGACGCGGCCACCGCGCGCGGCATCCCGGTCGTCTTCACCCCGAAGGCGAACGCCAACTCGGTGGCCGAGCACACCGTCGGCCTGATGCTGGCCCTGGCCCGGAACGTCGTCCCGGCCTCCGTCGCTCTGCGCGACGGGCGCTTCGCTGACCGTTCACAGTTCATCGGCGTCGAGTTGGCGGGCCGGACGCTGGGCATCGTCGGCCTGGGCCGCATCGGCAGCCGCGTGGCGGAGATTGCCTCGGCCGGCTTGGCGATGACGGTCTGCGGCTACGACCCCTACGTCGCGCCCGGCGCATACTCGGGGCCGGCAGAGCGGGTGGAGTCGCTCGACGAGCTGCTCGCCGCGGCGGACTTCCTCACCCTGCACGTGGGACTGACCGCGGAGACCCGCCACCTGCTCGACGACCGGCGCATCGCCCGGCTCAAGCCCGACTGCCGCGTGCTCAACACCTCCCGAGGCGCCGTGATCGACGAGCACGCGCTGATCCGGGCACTGGAGGAGGGCCGCATCGCCGGCGCCGCCCTCGACGTATTCGAGGAGGAGCCGATCGCCGCCGATCAACCCCTGTGCCGGGCGCCCAACGTGCTGCTGACGCCCCACATCGCGTCGTCGAGCCGCGAGTCGATGGATCGCATGGCCACCGACTGTGCGCTGGGCGTCCTTGACGTGTTGAACGGCCGCACCCCGGCCGACGTCGCCAATCCCGAAGTCGTGTTACCTTGACGCCGAAGTATGACCGTTCACAGGGACTTCCTACGGCGTAACAGCCGTTCCCGCGACACGGTCGTCGCCGCGGTAGCTGACAATTGTCGCTTTGAGGAACGGGCAAGTAGTAAGCGCTGGGACCGGTTCGACGCCCTTCTTTCCGAACTGATGGATGGG
The DNA here is from genome assembly GCA_964291595.2 of Spirochaetia bacterium. Taxonomy (GTDB): domain Bacteria; phylum Spirochaetota; class Spirochaetia; order SZUA-6; family Bin103; genus CATQHW01. The sequence continues at coordinate 2,570,304 of OZ219914.1, forward strand.
CGCGGCACGATCGATTGGAAGGACTGGGACGAGGCCAATCAATTGCATCAGGAACGGTACTGCAGTGTCCCGAGTCCGAGCGTGCCGGATACGTTTCTTGAGATCAATCGGAACGTTTGGCTGGGCGGGCTGTCCGAAAACCAATCGCTGGTCCGTATCGAAGCCCTCGCCCGACCTTTGCAGAGCAGCAACTTGGACCTTGGCGATTTGATCGACCTGTTGCAGCGGGCTGACGGCGGAAATGACGACGCGGCCCGCGCCGTCCGCTCCGTTGTCGACGCGTGGAATCAACGCCGCGATGCCCGCCCGGCATTCGCCGCATTCTACGACGAGGTGCAGCAAGAGGCGGATGACGACGATTGGCCGCATGCACTTCGTGATCGCCTGGGCCTTGGGCACTACGGGTTCGGCGGCGGCACCGAACTGCCAGTGGCTCTGATGCGCTACTCCCTTGGGGATGTCTTCTCCGCTCAGGCGCACCGGGGCCTCGCTACGGCCTGTGCCCTGCCCACGGTTCTCGACGGAGGCATGCACCCGTTCTTCTTTCCGGTGCCGCAGGAGCATCCCTACGGTGCTACCGTGCACTTGATCCCGGGCCGGGCGGACACCCTGACTGCCGGACTCGTCCATTGCCGGATCGACTACCAGCGCAAGCATCTATTCCGGATTGGGACGATCAAGCGACCACATCGATTGACCGACGACCAACTCCGCAACGCTCGCGACTTGCACCTTCTCGCGTTGCGATTCGAGTGCAGCCGCGATGACTTCGGTGAGATTATCACAGGGCGAACATGACCGATCCATGGTTTGAGGCGTTTCGCCGCGGTCCCAAGGAGGCGGTCGCCGACCTCTTCAGCGGACGGGCGGGTGTCGGTTCCAGCATGCGCCTCGATGTACCGGAGATGCTGTATCAGGCGTTCCCGCCCAGTCTGACCGAAGAGCGCGAGCAGCTCGACCAAGCGCTCTTGTGCTGGCTGCGGGACACGCGGGAGGATTATGCCTCCCAGGTCAGCCGGCTTGGTTTTCCGACGTACGGCAAGCGCGTCGGCGATGCCTTGATTGCACTGCAACTCCTTGAGCTGCCGGAAGGCAGGCGTCGGATCAACGAGGACCTTTGCGAATGGCTGCGCTGGCTGCGGCCTTTAAGGCTGGCACCGGAACGCGATCCGGCGCTGGAGTGTTTTCGTTTGCTGACTCGCGGCCAGATTGACAGAGCCCACACGGCCCTGTGGTTGCGCCTCGCCGCAGATCCTCGACGGGAGTACCTGACCGTGGCGCTTGTTGGGCTTCAGTTGCTCCCGAATGAGGAAAACGCCAAAAAAAACCAGACCCTGATGCTGCAGGCGCTGTTGCGCCACGCCGTCAAGACCCATCACGAAGCCAGCGGGGCGCGCACGTTCTTCAATCGTCGCTATGCGGCCCTGCGCGGGCTTTTCCCACGTGCCCCTCAACACTGGAAACCGGTTCTGGAGGAAGCTCTGGATGACTTCCTGAGCTACACGAACGAGCGGGTGGCCATGGACCTGGTCCACATCTTGCGGAGGACAGTGCTGGCCGGACACGGCAAGCCATCAACCGGCAGGACGCCGGCTGTTACGCCGGTAACACAAGAAGATTGGGGCGATCTACAGTCGCGCATTCTCAGTTTCAACCATCCGCCGGAGGTGCTTGCCGGGCGGCTGTTCGAGATTCTGGAGCAGAACCACGCCTACGCCGTGGCCACGGGAGTGAGCCACTTCTTCGTCCGTACGTTGCACAACTTGGGCCACAGCCTGCTGAAGCGTTATCAGCTCGCTGAGACTGACATGACTCGACTCGGACTCATGATCGAGCGTTCATTGGTCTGGGAGCCCACCGATCCATATTCCTGGATGCTCTGGGCACGGTGGTTCCAGGATCAGGGCCGCCGCGACGCGCACGAGGCCACGTTGCGCGAGATGTTGCGACTATTCCCCGGTAACGCAGTCGCACAGATCGAGCTGGCGCGACTGCTGATCAACCAGGGAGAGGTTGGTTGGGACGAGGCCGAGCATTGGCTGAATCAAGCAAGGGAACAAGACTCGGATGGCGGTCGCTCACAGGAGGTCATGGACCAATTGCTGAACTCACGTCGTCGCAGGGACGAGCTTGTAGAGTCTCTCGGACGGCATCCCGACGACAGGGTTTCGCGGCGATCCGTCGATCGGTTGCGGTCAGGCATATACATCGGCACTGCTGCCAACGCGGTTGGAGATGGTCGAGATACCGAGATCAAGGAGGCGATCGGTAGTGGCGGCGAACGGATACGTCTCTCCCACGCCGTGTACGAACTCTGCCGCCGCGGCATCCTCGCAGGCGAGTTCAGTCGCGCTCAAATCGCCAAGACTCGCGGACGAATCGCACCGACGGATTCGATCAGGAAGGAAGCCCTGAGAGGCGACCCGTTGGCCGGCTTCTATTCGCAGTGGCTGCTGCCGGAAGAGACGCCGGAGTGTCCTCCCCACGCTTGGTCGTGGAATGCATGTCGGCATTGGCAGGACTCGGAGAACGCCGATCGCTGGCGGCATCTGGCAGAGAACTTTCCGGAAGCGATCCCGGAAACAGAGTTCCTGCGCGTCTTGTGCGCAACAGACGACGGCGACCAAGCTGCTGAACGTTGGCGCGTTCGCTATGGATCAGTCAATTGTACGGCACCTCGCGCCGTGGACTTCTATATGCGACAAGCGCAGAAACGACTGGCTATCGCGGGTCCGAGCGAACGACAGGGGATCGCCGTCGCCGTGATGGCATGTGCCGCGGCGGACGCTTCCGAACTCACAGCGGCCGGCGCTGCCTGAGGCGATACGCCGCCGGCAGAGCCGGGATCGACTGGGCGCACATCAAAGCCAAGGAGGTAACGACGACATGAATCAAACCGTCGTGTCGAACGAGTATGACAAGCCGCCTGATCTTCCGGTACGCCGGGAGGAGCTGATTCTGGATATAACCGAACGGCTCACCCAGGCACTCGAAAACGCCGGCGTAACGAAGGCCGAGTTGGCGAAGAGTCTCGGAAAGAGCCCGGGATTCGTCTCACAGGCATTCGGTGGTGGCAGGAATCTGACGCTGAGGACCGTCTCCGACATCGCCGCTGCGCTTTCGCTGCGCCCTACGTTTCAGCTCGTGTCCGACGGCGAGCCGATGGAGCGAATGGCCGGCGACGGCGCGCAAGGCGCGCTCCCCGTGCTGCAGGGGCGGAATCCCGCCGACGCCGATGCCGAGGTGCTCCGCTGAGCCCGGCCTCTGTCAGTCAGGACGGGTTCGCGAGCGGGGCGTCCATGTCGATGCTGGCGCCGTGCCGGTACCAGGACCACCCGGGATTGAACTCGTGGCAGGTGACGGCCAGGGCGTCGGCGCCGGTCATGCAGCGCGCCTGGTCGACGTGGTGGATGGCCATGTCCAGGATCAGCGGACTGTCCATCTCCCATCTCCCGGCGGAAGTCGCCGTCGAACCGAGGGTACTTACACCAGAAAGGCGTAGAGGCGGGCGCACGCCAGCTCGAAGTGGACGCGCACCGGCCGGCCCCGCAGGCCGTCGAGCGGCACGACCGCGGCGTCGACCGCGTCGCCCTCGAAACGGGCGGGATCGCCCCGCGGCTTGCCTTGCTCGTCCTCGACGCGAACCACGATGGAGCCGCCCCGCTCCGTGGCGGCGTTGAGGCGCAGCGCGGGCTGGCCGACGCGGAGCAGACCGGTGGTGAGGGCGCCCTCGACGTCGTCCGGCTCGGCGTGGGCGACGCGATAGGCCCGGCCGCGCGCCAGGGCCGGCAGGTAGCGGGTCGCCCGGCCGTCGGCCAGGTGTCCCTCCCAGGTCGAGAAGTACGACGCCAGCGCGTGACTGGGACGGCGGTCGCGCAGGTCGGCGGCGTCGCGGAAGTCGCCGGCCATGATGCCGTAGCCGTTGTGGCGGGTGTTGACGCCGACGTAGGCGTACAGCCACTCGCCGTCGCGCTCCACGTAGCGGTAGCGGTCGCGCAGCATGCCGCAGTCGAACGACCCGCCCGGCCCGCGCTCGATCAGCGGCCGCCGGCCGTCCCGGAAGCGGTGGAAGTGCAGCAGGTCGCGCGTCCAGATCAGCTCCGGGTCCTGGGTCTGCTCGATCCCGTGGTGGAGCAGGGCGGAGCCCAGGTACAGGGTGCGGTCGACGAACGCCTGGTTGATCTTGCCGTCGAGCTTGTCCAGCACCGGCCTGCCGCCGGTGTCGCCGGAGGTGCCGAAGCGCTGCAGCAGGCCCATCGCGTAGAACTGCGTGCCGGTGCGGTCGAACGCGTCCGGCCCCAGCGCGAAGCGCCGGTGGTAGGTCAGACCGTCGTCCGTCCACATCACCCCCAGGCAGCGCAGGCACATGTGCATGTTGTCGCACCCCGCTCCGTGCGGGGGGTAGGCCGGCGAGCCCGGCCGGAAGTACCAGAACAGCCGGTGCCGGGCGCCCACGCGCTCCACGTGGCAGCGCATCGACTCCGTGGTGTGCATGAGGTCCATGCCGATGCCCAGGTACAGGACCGGCTCGCGGCTGAGGACCAGGTACTCGTCGCCGCGCTTCTCGAACGGCCAGAACTCGCCGGGACGCGGGCGGAAGGCACCGTCGTCGGGGGCAGCCGCATCGTCCAGGACGCCCAGGCCGTCCTGGCGCAGGCCGGGCACCTTGTCGCGCTCGGCCGCGGACAGCGTGGCGGCCGACTCCCCGATCATCAGGCTTTTGCAGGCGAACGGGAACCGGCCCTTGCCGGAGGCGATGAACACGTGGTCCAGGTCGACCGGACCGTCGCGGCGCTCGTCGTGGAACCGGAACGTGGCGTGCTCGATGTCGTGCTCCAATTCCCGGTCGCGCGGCGTGCGGGGACCGCGCTCGTCGGACACGATGTTGTTGGCGGTGCTGCCGGCGTACGCGACGGCGCCGAGCTCCGGGCGCGTCCAGGTGCGGCCGTCGGAGCTCACCGCCAGCATGCGCAGTCCGGCGCGGCTCTCGTGGTCGGCCAGGCGGTCGCCGGCCACCAGGAAGTTCTCGTATTCCGCCTCCCAGCGGCCGGCGTCCCCGTTCCACGCCAGGGAGGTGAACTGCAGGCCCTCCTCCTCGTGCGGGGCGGAGCCGTCGGCCACCGGCGCCGCCGGGCGCTCGAACGGGTCGGGGACGAACCGCACGCCGCGCACCGCGTCGAAGCACCAGCCGTCGACCAGCACCTCAGGATGGCCGGCCAGGTCGAGGACCGCCGGCCGCCGGGCGGGCAGGGGAGCCTGTTTCCAGAACTTGCGTACGCAGAACGGTCCGGCCGGTGTGCCGCCGACCAGGACGCGCAGGCGGATCCAGTACTCGCCGTCGGGCCATCCGTCGATCGGGAACGCCTGCTCCCGGCCGCCGTGGGTGAGGCCGAGCCGCCAGGGGCCGGCCAGCGGCTCGGAGCCTTCGCGTGCGGTGACGTCCACGCTCACGTGGCAGCGGTTGACGCGGTGGCGGCGGATGCGGGCGGTGAAACGCGCCTCCGGCTCGTCCGTGTAGAGCGCCTGGGGCGGCGCGCACTCGATGATCTGCGGGGCGGCGTCGACGGCGATCACGTAGCGGTGGTCACGCGGGAAGAACTCGCTCGGGTCGATCTCCAGGGTGTCGGTGGCCACGGTGCGACCGCCGGCCGCGACTTCGGCGGCGAAGCGATAGGCGCCCATCTCCCACGCGCCGTTCCAGGTTCCGTGCGACGGGTCGTAGCGGCCGTCGTCGACCATGGGGTAGAGGATGGCGAGCTCGACCGCGCCGTCGCGGACCTCGATCCGGTCGGCGTTCACGGTCAGCTCCTGGCGGTAGCCCTGCGGCTGGGTCACCGTGACGCGCGCCGTGAGCGGACCGTCCGGCACGGCTCCCGCGGGGTCGAGGATCAGCCGCTTCCAGTGGAAGTCCTCGTGCACCAGCCGCATGCCCGCTTCTCCCTACAGCCGCCACAGCCCCGGCAGGTCGCCGTCGTACGTGATCCGGCCGTAGTAGATGCCCTGTGGCTCCTTCCACTCGTCGCGGAGCGGGGGGAAGCCGTAGGCACTCGCCACCCTGGCTCCTTCGGCGGGATCGGCGTAGGTGTGGTGAACGTTGCGGGTGCGCACGCGCCACACCACCCACTGCACGCGGCCGCCGGCGTGCGGGAGGAGCTTGCCCATGTCGGCCACCGGATCGGTCCCGCGCGGCAGCGTGCCGGTGGCCACGCAGTCGAAGATCTCGCGGCGGTGGGATGGCCGGAGCGTGCGCGGGTCGATGTCCCAGAGGTACAGTGGGTTGCGGCCCAGGCCGTAGGGGGAGGCGTGCGGGTCACCGCTGAGGAGCCTGAGGACGCCGTCGGGACAGCGGTACAGGGTACGCGGGCTGCTGGTTGGCGGATCGGCGGCCAGCGTCAGGTCGCTCACGTCGGCGAACGGATCGGCGGTACGGACCCAGCCGGTCGCATGGGAGCCGTCCCGATCCGCGGTGCTGGCGCGCGTCGCGATGATCCAGCCGTCGCCGGAACGGGCGATGGAGGCTTCCGTGTGACGCCACGGGCCGGGACCGGCGACCAGGGGACCGACGTCGGTCCAGCGGTACACGCCGGCGCCGGCGTCGAAGCGGTAGCGCAGCGCCGCGACCCGGCCGCCGTCGAAGTGGTTGACCTCCACCCACTGGGTGCCGTCCACCCACTCGGTGCCGTCCGCAGCGCCGTCCTCCGCGTACGGGACCGCCTGCGTGAAGGTCTGGTTCATCCAGCGGACGTCCGCCGCGCAGAACCGGGGGCCGTGCTCCCAGCCCTCCTGCCGCAGCTCGACGGCCGGCTGCACGACCTCGATGCCGTCCTCGCGGTCGTTCAGGCGGAACTGCGCCCACCGCACGCCCTGCGTCCGCTCCCACAGATCGTGATCGCGGGACACCGTGCCGGTGGCCGGATCGAAGCGCCCCATCGCCTTGATCCGCCACTTGGCCACGAACAGGCCGGCGTGCGCGGGTTCCCGTCCGTCGATGAGGGCGCCTTTGGGCATGCCGAACAGCACCGGGTGGCCGTGCTGGCGGACGTACGGGGTGCCGTCGCCGGTCGCGTCCCAGTCGTCGGCCGCGGCGGCCAGCACGCCCTCGGTGACCAGCTCGCCGTCCGGCGCATCGCGGCGGAGCTGGTAGACGATCGACCGGTCGTCGTCGACGGCGCGCCAGCCGCGGGTGGCGTACAGCAGCAGCCACGTGCGCCTGCTGGCCTGCAGTCCGTTGGGATGGGCCGGGAACACGTCGTCCGCACGGCGCTCGCCCGGCAGCGAGCACTCGTCGACCAGACGACCGAGCGGTTCGACGGTCACGGCGTCGATGATACTCTCCCGCCGGCATCGGGAACATGAGTCGGATGGGGGGCTGCGGATGATCGGGATCGGAGGGTGCTTCAGAACCGGTCTGCTGGTGGCGATGGCGGCGATCGTTGCTGCGCCGCTTCCCGCCCAGGAGCTGCCGACGGCTTCCCCCGAGGAGGTGGGGATGTCGAGCGAGCGCCTGCTCGAGATCGATGCCGCGATGCAGCGCCACATCGCCGCCGGCAAACTGCAGGGCGCGGTCACGGCGGTGGCCCGGCGCGGGAGGGTCGTCCACTTCAAGGCGTACGGCTTGATGGACGTCGAGCGCGGCCGGCCCATGCAGGAAGATGCGATCTTCCGCATGGCTTCCTCGTCCAAGCCCGTGCTCGGCGTGGCGGCGATGATCCTGATCGAGGAGGGGTTCCTGCGTCCGACCGACGAGGTCGCCGCGTACCTCCCGGAGTTCACGGATATGCAGGTCGCCGTGCTTGAGGAGCCCACAGACCGGGACGTCAGCCCCCGGTACGTGGCGAAGGGCAAGGTGCCCGAGCACCGCCTGGTGCCGGCGGAGCGGGCGATCACCATCCACCACCTGCTGACGCACACCTCCGGTCTGGCCAGCGAGGGCCTGGGCTCGGCGGTCGCCGTGCTGCCGGAACAGGGACCGGAGGCAACCCTGGCGAGCCGCGTACCGCTGTACGCCGCATGCCGCTGGACTTTCAGCCCGGCACGCGCTGGGCCTACAGCGCGCGTGTGGGCCACGACGTGGTCGCGCGCATCATCGAGATCGTATCCGGGATGCCCTACGACGAGTTCGTGCGCACCAGGATCCTGGAGCCGCTCGGCATGACGGACACGCACTTCAGCCTGCCGCCGGAAAAGGAAGCCAGGCGGGTGGTCATTCACGGTCTCGATGCCAGTGCGAAGGGCTGGGATCGGCCGACCCGCTACGTCTCGGCTTCCGGCGGGCTCTCCAGCACCGCCGGAGATTACCTTCGCTTCGAGCAGATGCTGGCCAACGGCGGCACGCTGTTCGGGAATCGCATCCTCAGCCCGCGGTCCGTCGCGGCCATGGCACGCAACCAGGTCGGTGAGCTCTTCGGGCAGAACGGCAAACAGTCGGGCTGGGGGTTCGGCTACGCCGTGGCGGTCCTTCTGGACCCGGCGGCCGCGAAGAGCGGACGCGGCCGGGGGGCCTTCGGCTGGGGCGGGGCGTTCGGCACGACGACCTGGACCGACCCGGAGCTGGAGATCGCGGCGGTGCTGATGGTGCAGCAAGGGAGCCAGGGTGTGGTCCATGACTTCGAGAACGCCATCCGCTCGGCGATCATCGACTGAAGCCGCGGGCAGTCGGAGTAGGAATGAACATTGCGGATCACCCCCTCCACAGATCCCGGCGTGCGGGACTACCGCACCGGGCTCCTACCTCGGGTATGACGCCAAGTCGCCGTAAGGGATAGGGATGGTACACGTGGGCCGCAGGGAGCCAGCGAGCGACAAGGCGCTGCATGCGCTCCCAGGTGAGCCGGGTTTTCTGGCTGCGGCGCCGCAGCGAGCGGTACCACAGCCACGCCACCCGATAGCGGAACAGGGCCAGCGCCGGCAAGTTCATGGGCACTCCGTAGTAACGCAGATGCCCACCCACGACCGAGCGCAGCCACCTTCCCACCTCCGGAACCGGATCGTGCAGGCGGCCCCGAAGCTCAGCTTTCACCTGCCCCAGTTTCGCCTGCAACCGTTCACCCATCGTCTGCCTGAGCACCGTGAACCGTCCGTTGCTTCTCTTCGTCCCGCAGATGTGCGTGAACCCGAGAAAGTCGAACGTCTCCGGCTTGCCCTGCCCTCGGCGCCTGCGGTTCTCGGCCGCAAACGGCCCGAACTCGATCAGGCGCGTCTTGACCGGGTGCAACTCCAAGGCAAACGAGCTGAACCGTACGGCCAGCTCCGCCCGGAACCGCTCGGCATCCGACCGGTGTTGGAATCCAGCGACGATGTCGTCTGCGTAGCGCACGACGACCACGTCGCCGCGCGCCTGCGTCCGCCGCCACTGCTGGACCCACAGGTCGAACGCGTAGTGCAGGTAGACGTTCGCCAGCAGCGGCGATGCGCTGCCTCCTTGCGGCGTCCCCTGCTCACTGCGCGTCCGCGTCCCGTCCTGCAGCACGCCGGCGTTCAGCCACTTCTGGATGAGCCGCACGACGCGCCGGTCCCCGATTCGGTGCTCGACGAACTTCACCAGCCACCCGTGGTCGATGGCATCGAAGAATCCACGGATGTCCACGTCGAGCACCCAGTTCACCTTTCTGGTCAGCAGGCCCGTGTACACGGCGTCCAGCGCATCATGTGCGCTGCGTCCCGGTCGAAACCCGTAGCTGAACCCGAGAAAGTCGGTCTCGTAGATGGCGTTCAACACCTCCGTGGTCGCACGTTGGACGATCTTGTCCTCCAGCGCCGTCACGCCGAGCGGCCGCTGCCGCCCGTCGCCCTTCGGTATGAACACCCTGCGCACCGCCTTCGCTCGATACGCTCCCCGCTGCAAGCGGGCCGACAGGTCACGGAGGTTGCCCTCCAACTCGCTGCCGTACTGCTTCCACGTCACCCGATCCACCCCGGGTGCGGCGTCCCGCTTGAGGCTGAAGTACGCCTCGCGGAGCCTCGTCGGTTCGTAGACGTGGTGCAGCAGCGCGGTGAACCGCAGCGTCCTATCCCGTCGCGCTGCTTGACGTATCCGCGCAAGCGCACTGGGCGCGCCGTCCCGGCGCTGTGTCCGGGGCGCGTTTTGCTGGCGCGGATTCCCCTTGGTCAGGCCCCTTCCCTCCACCCGCTCCGTGGTTGGGGTGACGGCGTCCGACGCGTCCGTAGGCGTCCCCTTGGCTGTCTCCGGCGTTTCCACCTTCGTGCCCGTGTAGGGTCCGCCATAGCCACGCTGTCCACCGCCCCCGTCCTTGTTCGCGGATTTCGTCGGTACTATGGGCCTGTCCGACTTCCCATCCCCGTACATCATCGGGGTGCGTCCTTGGACTTTCCGACACGTCCTGTGGCGCCATCCGCCACAGGAGAGGATGGGATCTCCCGGTTCCCGCGCGAGGTGCTTCCGCACGTGCTCGGGGTCTTCGACCGCGCAGGGTCCCGTGGCGCCTCGCGATGGCGGCGCCCTGGGTGTTGCCTTCCGCCTCCTCCGACGGCGTCGGCACCCCGAAGTGAGTTCCTTTCGCGGCTCAATACCCGGCCCGCGCGTACCCCTGTCAACGCTTCGTTTCGCCCTCGCGGGCTGCCACGCATGACTCGGGGCCGTCGTGGGTCGCTAACCCTTCGTACGTATGACTCTTTCATTCACTACACCTCGCCGGTTTTGACCGGCGCACCGGAGGGAGAGCCATGAAACGCATGATCATCGACTGCGACCCCGGGCACGACGACGCGATCGCCCTGATGCTCGCGCACCGGCACGCGCAGGTGGACGGCATCACGACCGTGAGCGGCAACGTGCCGCTTGCGGCCACGACCGCGAACGCGCTGCTGCTCACCGCGCTGCTCGAGGTCGACACGCCCGTGCACGCAGGAGCGGCGCGGCCGCTGGTGGGCGAGCCGCAGCACGCTCCGCACGTTCACGGCGAATCCGGCCTGGGCGACGTGGCCCGCATGGAGCACGACAAGGTGGTGGCCGGTGACGACGGGGTCGGGTTCCTGCTGGACGCCGCCGCCCACGACGTGTGGGTCGTCGCCCTGGGCCCGCTGACCAACGTGGCGCTGGCGATCGAGCGCGACCCCGGATGGGTGAAGCGGATCGCCGGCATCGCGCTCATGGGCGGCAGCATCGACGTGGGCAACGTGACGCGGGTCGCGGAGTTCAATGTCTACGCCGACCCGGAAGCGGCCGAGCGAGTGTTCCGCTCCGGCGCGGACATCACCATGTGCGGTCTCAACCTCACCCACCAGGTCATGACGACCGATGCCCTGGTGGAGCGGTTGCGCGGGGCTGGGACGCCGGTGGCCGGCTTCGCCGCGCAGGTGTTCGACGACCTGCACGGGCGGATCGCGGCGCTGACCGGCTTCCGGGAGGCGGCGCTGCACGACCCCTGCGCGGTGCTGGCGGTGACGCACCCGGGGCTGATCGAGACCGCGCCGCGCGCGGTCGGCGTCGAGCTCGACGGCACGCTCACCCGCGGCATGACGGTCGTCGACCAGCGCCGCGGACTGCGGGGCGACCCGGCCAACGCGAGAGTCGGCTACCGGATCGATGCGGAACGGGCGCTGCAGGTGGTCCTGGAGGCGCTCGGAGTCACGCCGGAGCCCACCTGACCGTGGCGAACCAGCGCCGTCAGGAGCCGGCCGTCAGCGGTGTGATATCGCTCCAGCCATAGGCCACCTCGGTCAACTCCGTGCCGCCGATCGTGATCGTCTCCACGCGGACCTCCTCACCGCCCAGCGCCTCGTAGAAGTTCCGGGACGGATTGTCCGTGAGGACCCAGGTGAGCATCGACTGCCACCCCCGAAAGAGGAACCACGAGCAGAGCGCCACGACCAGCCTCCGCCCCACTCCCTGCCGCTGGCCGGACTCGTAGAGGTAGATGGCGTAGAGCTCGGCCGAGTACTCGGGAGCGGGACTCGCCTCCGTTGCGTCGGCGTCGACCTGCGGATCGTCCGAACACGATGCGGTGCCGCTCGCCGCGGGGGAGCCGCTCCGTTCCGGTCCGCCGGAGGCGAACCCGATGATCCGCCCGTCCCGATCCTCGGCGACGAAGGCGATCTGGCGCCGATCGGCAAGGATGCGATGCCAGCGCTTCTCCCGTTCGTCGTAGTCCAGGCCGGCGAGGTGGCCCGCGGGCACGATGCCGGCGTAGGTGGACCGCCAGCTATCGATGTGGACCTGGGCGATCCCGCGGGCGTCCGAGTCGACCGCCTGCCGGATTCGGATCCCTTGCGCTTCCATGGGAGACCATAGCACTTCGTCGCAGGCCGCCCAATCACCCGTGCCTCGCTTCGCCATCGAACGTTGACGTGCGTACGTTCCGTGCAGCCAAAGGAGCACCTTGAATGAATGACCATCAGGTGGAGTTGATCCCCAGAAAGACGCTGTTCGGCAATCCCGAGCGTACCGCGGTGACGTTGAGCCACGACGGCACGCGGGTCGCCTGGCTGGCGCCGCTGGACGGCGTGCTCAACGTCTGGGTGGCGCCGCTGGCCGCGATCGAGGATGCCAGGCCGGTGACCAGCGACCGGGGCAGGGGCATCAGGCACTACCTGTGGAGTTACCATCCCGGCTACCTCCTTTACGGTCAGGACCGGGACGGCGATGAGAACTGGCACCTTCACGCCGTGGAGATCGAGAGCGGTCGGACGCGCGACCTCACGCCGTATGACGGGGTCCAGGCGATTCCCCACGGTTTGTCGGACCGGATCCCGGACGAGGTGCTGATCGGGATCAACCGGCGCGATCCGCAGCATCACGACCTGTATCGAGTCAACATCCTGACGGGAGAGTCGCAACTCGTCGCCGAAAACGACGTGGGAGCCATTCGGCTCATGGCTGACCACGACTTCACCGCCCGGATTGCCGCGGTAGTCCCGCCGGACGGTGGCCTGCAGATCCTGTCGCGCTCCGGATCCGGGGAGTGGGAGCCGTTCATGGCGATCGGCCCCGAAGACGACGTGACGACCAATCCGCTCCACTTCGACGAGACCGGCCGATTCCTGTACCTGCGCGACAGCCGCGGCAGGGACACGGCGGCACTGGTGGCCCTGGACATGGAGACCGGCACGTTGGAGGAACTGGCGTCGGACGCGAAGGCCGACGCCTCACAGACGATCGATCATCCCGCTCACCACCGGCCGCAGGCTGTTGCGTTCGAGTATCAACGCCTCGCGTGGACGGTGCTGGACCAGTCGATTGCAGCCGATTTCGAGCGCTTGGGAGACGGCGACAGGGGCGAGTTCCGTCCGATCTCCCGATCGCTCGACGATCGGATCTGGATCGTCGCATACGACCGCGCCGACGGTCCGCAGGCGTACTACCGGTACGACCGTCAGTCGGGCACCCTGATGTACCTGTTCTCCAGCCGCCCGGATCTCGAGAAGAAGGTCCTGGCGCCGATGAGCTCCGCGGTAGTCCGATCGCGCGATCAGCTCGACATCGTGACCTACTACAGCCTGCCCGTGGGCTCGACGAAGGACAGTACGGACCGTCCGACCGAACCGCTGCCGACGGTTCTCTACGTCCACGGCGGCCCGTGGGCACGGGACAGTTGGGGCTACGATCCCGTGCACCAGCTCATGACCAATCGCGGCTACGCCACGATCAGCGTGAACTACCGCGGCTCCATGGGCTTCGGCAAGGCGTTCGTGAACGCCGCCAACGCCGAGTGGGCCGGCAGGATGCACGACGACCTGATCGACGTGGTCGAGTGGGCAGTGGAGCAGGGGATCGCCGACCGGGACCGCATCGCGATCATGGGCGGCAGCTACGGAGGCTACGCGACACTGGTCGGTCTTACCTTCACGCCCGAAGTGTTCGCCTGCGGGGTCGACCTGGTCGGGCCGTCCAATCTGAACACGCTGCTCGAATCCGTTCCACCGTACTGGAAACCGATGCTGGGGATGCTGCGCACGCGGGTAGGAGACAACTCCACCGTGGAGGGACAGCAGTTCCTGGCCGAGCGCTCGCCGCTGTCGCGGGTCGACCGGATCGTGCGGCCGCTGCTGATCGGGCAGGGCGCCAACGACCCGCGGGTCAAGCAGGCCGAGTCCGACCAGATCGTGGCCGCGATGGCCGAGCGCGGCATACCGGTCACGTACCTGCTGTACCCGGACGAGGGGCACGGCTTCGCGCGGCCGGAGAACAACCTGTCCTTCATGGCCGTGGCGGAGGCGTTCCTGGCGCGCTGCCTGGGCGGCCGGCACGAGCCGGTCGGCGAGGACTTCGACGGCTCGTCGATCCAGGTGAAGGCCGGCGCGGAGGAGGTCCCGGGCCTGCAGGGCGACGAGTGAGCGGAGCGACCTCACTCGAAGAGTGAGCGAGCCGCTGGCCGACGTAGAGTGCGGCCCGTCGATCGCCGCACTGCCGAAGGCCGACATTCATCTGCACTCGGAAGCAGGTCCGCGCCTGGAGCAGGTGATCGCGGAGCGGTCCGGATTGCCGGTGACCGACTGGCGCGCGCACGGGCGCGAGCTGATGCGCAGCCAGCCGCCGGGCATGCGGCGGCTGGAGTCGTGGGGACCCGACCTGCCGTTCCCCCGCGCCACGGTGGACGAGCTGGACCGCGACCCGGAGAACTTCAAGGCTCGGGTCAGCCGCATCCTGGTCGAGGCCGCCACGGACGGGGCTGTGCTGGTGGAGGTCCTGTTCGGAGGGTCGACCATCCTGCGCGAGGACTTCCTGGATCTCTTCGGCGAGGCGCTGGAAGAGGTGGGGGAACGGTTCCCGAACCTGCATGCGGTGCCGCTGGTCGCCGCCACGACGACCGAAGAGTGGGCGGCAACCCTGCTGCCGCGCTGCATCGCGGGCGCGCGCAGCGGCCTGGCCGGGATCAACATCCTGCCGTCGACGTATGACCGGCCTGTGGACTGGTCCGTAGTGTATGGCTGGGCGCAGCGTGCGCGGGATGCCGGACTGGGCATCACCGCACACGCGGGCGAGTTCGGGGCGCTGCACCTGTCCGAGGTTATCGAAGTCCCGGGCCTGACGCGGATCGGCCATGCCGTGGGCGCCGGCTCCGACCCGCGCCTGCTCGACCGCATCGCCGAACGGGGCGTCACCATCGAATGTCCACTTTCGTGCAACGTGCTGCTTGGAGCAGTGGAGAGCTACGAGGCTCACCCGATTCGCCGATTCAGAGAGCGGGGCATTCCGGTGGCGATCTGCACCGACGACCCGGTAAGGGCGTGCACCACGATTGGGCGCGAGTACGCGATCGCGTCGGAGCTGGGCTTCTCCGGACCTGAACTGCGCGCCTGCACGCAAGCGGCGATCACGGCTTCGTTCTGCGACGATGACGCGCGCGGCCGGCTGCTGCGTCTCCTGTCGGACTCCGCTACGATGGTTCCGTGATTGACATTCAAGAAGCCAAGGACCTGTTCCGCGGCCCCATGGTGTCGGTGGCGACGCCGTTCACCTCTCGCTTCGACCTGGACCTCGATGCGTTGCGCGACAACATCTCATTCATGCTCGACCGTGGGATGGCGACCGGGAAGGGCGTGCTGCTGGTCGCCGCCGCCGGCGGCGAGTTCCCGATGCTCTCCATGGAGGAACGCAAGGAGGTCATCCGCGCCAGCGTCGAAGCGGCGGCCGGTCGCATCCCCGTCGCCGCCAGCATTCAGTTCGACGGCACGCGGGAGATCATCGAGCTGGCGCACTACGCCCACCGGGTCGGCGCCAGTCTCGGACAACTGTCGTCTCCCTCCTACTACCCGCCGCCGGCGCAGGACATCTTCGACCTGTTCGAAGCGGTCAGCGAGGAAACCGACCTGCCGATCATGATCTACAACAACTGGTGGACGACTCCCAACATGAACGTCGACACCGTCGATCGGCTGGCGCGGCTGCCCGGCGTCGTGGCGCTCAAGTGGTCGTCGTCGTCCATGAGCGAATACACCGCCGGCCTGCACCGGTTCGCCGACCGCCTGGCGATCATCGACAACCTGGGCATGGCCGTGTGGGCGCACCTGCTGGGCGCCGTGGGCTTCATCACCCACCAGAGCAATTTCTGGCCCGAGTACCCGCTGTCGCTCTGGGAGCTCCTGGAGCGCAAGGACTACGACGCCGCGGTCGCCCGGCTGGCCGGCTTCAGTTGGCCGTGGGACGAGTGGACGCACCGGGTGTGCGAGGAAACCGAGGGAGAAGGGCCGTTCATCAAGGCGGCCATGGAGGAGGTCGGACTGGCGGCCGGCCCCCCGCGTCCGCCGGCACGTCCGGTGAGCGCCGGCCTCCGTCAGGAGTTGCGAAGCCTGTTCGCCGACTCCGGGGTCCCCCGGGCAGAGTGAGCATGTCCTGGAAAGAATACTATGTCGTGGCCGGCTCCTTGACGCCGGCGGTGACCGGCTCGAACTGACGAGCGACGACCCAGTCCGGACGCGGGTTCTCCACGCCGGACGGCACGTTGTCGATCGCCGCGAACGCGTAGATCAGGCTGTAGCGCTTGGCCGGCGAGAGGTTGTGGTTGGAGCCGTGCACGACCCGGCAGTCGAAGAAGCAGACGTCGCCGGCCTCGCCCTCGATCGGGATGATCATCGCCTCGTCGGTGATGTGCTCGCGTAGCGCCGCGGGCGTGATGCACCACTGCTTGTAGCTGGTGGTGACCTCGTCGCTGTAGTGGTCCAGCACGCCCCAGCGGTGCGAGCCGCGGATCAGCATGACGCACCCGTTCGCACTCGTGTTCGGTCCGAGCATCACCAGGGCCGACGCCATGCGGTCGTCGACGCCGTCGTAGCGCCAGTAGCCGTAGTCCTGGTGCCAGAGCCACACGGTGCCCTCGAACGACTCCTTGTAGTTCAGCTTGCTGTGGAAGACGTAGGCGTCGTCCCCGAAGATCTGCTTGACCGGCCCGGCGATCGGCTCCGACCGGCAGAGGTCGCGGAACGCCCCGATGCTGCGGTGCGCGCAGAACACCGAGCGCACCGGGCCGCTCTTCTCCCGCACCACGTGCACCTCCGGCGGGTTGACCGCGTCCCGCGCCATCGACGCGTCCGCCGCGGCGCGGAGCTCCTCGATCCGGTCCGGCGGGATCACGCCCCGCTGCACCAGAAACCCGTCCTCGCGGTAAGCGGTGAGTTGTCGTTCAGTCCACATGTTCAGTCCACATGTTCAGGCCTCCAGGGGTTCGAGGTCCGCCAGCATCGTCGGGATGAGCTCGGCGACGGTGGGGTGAATATGCACCGCCCGCTGGATCACGGTATACGGCGCCTTCGCGTACATCACGTCCAGGATCGAGTGTATGACCTCGTCGCCGCCGACGCCGAGGATGGCCGCACCCAGGATCCGTTCGGTCTCGGCGTCCACCAGCACCTTCATGAAGCCCTGCGTCTCGCCCTTCTCCACGGCGCGGCCGACGCGGGTCATCGCCCGCGTGGCGATGAGCGCCGGGCGGCCCGATTCGCGGACCTGCTGCTCGGTCATGCCGACGCGGCCGAGCGGCGGGTCGACGTAGAGCGCGTAGCAGTCGATGCGGTCCGCGACGCTGCGCGGGTCGCCGTGCAGGAGGTTGGCGGCGACGATCTCGTAGTCGTTGTAGGCGGTGTGCGTGAAGGCGCCGCGGCCGTTGCACTCGCCCAGCGCCCACACGCCGGGGACGGCGGTCTGCAGCCGGTCGTCCACGGGGATGTGGCCCCGCCGGTCGACCTCGATGCCGGCGGCGTCCAGTCCCAGGTCGTCGGTGTTGGGGCGCCGCCCGACCGCCAGCAGCAGGTGCGAACCGACCACGGCGGGTTCCCCGGAGGCGCAGTCCAGCGTGGCCGTGACCGCGGCGCCGTCGCGGCCCACGTCCATGCACGTCGCGTTCAGGCGCACGTTCACGCCCTCGGCTTCCAGGATCCCGGTCACCGCCGCGGAGACGTCCGGCGACTCCCGCTTGATCAGGCGGTCGCCGGTGTCGATGAGCGTGACCTCGCTGCCGAAGCGGCGGTACATCTGCGCGAACTCCAGCCCGATGTAGCCGCCGCCGACGATGACCAGGTGCTCGGGCAGGACGTCCAGGTCCAGGACGGTCGAGTTGGTCAGGTAGTCGACCTGGTCCAACCCGGCGAACGGCGGCACGAACGCGCGCGCTCCCACGTTGATGAAGATCCGCTCCGCTTCCAGCAGGTCGTCGCCCACGCGCACCCGGTGCGCGGCTTCGAAGCGGGCGTGCCCGTGGTAGACCGTGCAGTTGGCGAGCGACCGCAGCCAGCGCTCCACGCCGGTCTCGGACTTGCGCGCGATCGCGTCCTTGCGCGCCTTGACGCGCGTCATGTCGACGCGCACGGCGCCGTCGATCACGACGCCGAAGTCGGCGGCCCGGCGCGCCACGTGCGCGGCGCGGGCGCTGGCCACCAGCGCCTTGGTGGGGATGCAGCCCACGTTGACGCAGGTGCCGCCGAAGCGGTGGCGCTCGACGATCGCGGTGTCCATGCCGGCGCCGGCGAGCGCCGCGGCCAGGCTGGGGCCCGCCTGGCCGGTGCCGATCACGATGGCGTCGAAGGTCCGTGCCATGCGTGCCTCAGATCCAGCCGTGGCGGATGGAGACCGGCACGCCGGCGCGCTGCGTCTCCCAAGCCGGCCCGGCGGACAGCATGACCTCGCGCCCGGTTAGAGCGGACTCTTCTGCGGCGAACAGGATCTCCATGATGTGGCGCGTCCACTGGCCGTGCGCGGGCGGCTCGATGTTCAGCCGGATCGCCTCCACGAAGGCCCGCCACTGTTCGGTCATGCCGGCCGGAGGAGTCTCGAACGGGACGTCCGTCCACTGGTTGTCCTTGCCGATCTGCACCGAGCCGCTTGCGAAGCGCAGCGATCCCTGCGTGCCGTACATGATGCAGTCGTGCGTGGGTGCGCCGTCGGCGTAGGCCACGGCGATGGCGATGCCGGCCGCGCCGTTCTTGTAGCGGATGAAGACCGTGGACGTGTCGTCGGCCGCCTGGTAGTGGGCGCGGGTGCCGATCGCCGCCGACACCGACAGCGCCTGCGAGGCCATCACCCAGGTCAGCCGGTCGACGACGTGCACGCCGTTGGTCATCCACATGCCGCCGCCGTGGAAGCGGCTGCGGTACTGCGGCCGGCGCGTGGCGTGGTTCCAGTTCTTGCACATGTAGCTGACCGCGGTGACGACCGGCCCGATCTCGCCCGAGTCCAGGATCTCCTTGGCCTTCATCGCCGGCCCGCCGAAGTGCTGGGTCAGGCCGACCATCAGCTTCACGCCGGCCTCCTCGGCCGCTTCGACCATCTCGTCGCACTGCTGGAGATTGAGCGCCATGGGCTTCTCCACCATCACGTGCTTGCCGGCGCGGCAGGCGTCGACGGTGAGCCGGTGGTGGAGCTGGTGCCCGAGCGTGATGGCGACCGCCTCCACCTCGTCGTCGGCCAGCAGTTCGGTATGCGACGCGTAGCCCCTGGCGACGCCGTACTCCTTCATGACCCGGGCGCGCGGCTCCTCGAGCAGATCGGCGCACGCCACCACCTCGACGTCGTCGAGCGTCGCGATCGCCTGCAGGTGGGAGCTGGAGATGCCTCCCAGGCCGACGATCCCTACTTTCAACATCTGTTCCTCCTGCATGCGGCCGGTGCCGGACGCGCCGTCAGTGTGACATACTCGTGCCCGACGCGATGCGATTGATCCTGGAACAGATACGGACCGGCGGCGACCGGAACTTCGCCTACCTGATCGGCGACCGCGAGGCCGGGGTGGCGGCGGTCGTCGACCCGTCGTTCGATCCCGCGGCCGTGGTGGAGCGGGCGGCCGCGCAGGGCCTGACGGTGGCCTACGTCGTCAACACGCACGGCCACGGCGACCACACCAACGGCAACGACGAGGCGCTCAGGCTCACCGGCGCCCCGCTCGCCGCGTTCGGCTCGAACGCGGACCATCCCCTGGACGACGCCGACGTCCTGGAGGTCGGCGCGCTGCATCTGCGCGCGCTCTACACCCCCGGCCACGCCGACGACCACCTCGTGCTGTTCGAGCCGGACGAGCGGTTCGCCCTGACCGGGGACCTGCTGTTCGTGGGCAAGGTCGGCGGCACCTCCGGGCGCGAAGCCGCCCGCACCGAGTGGGACAGCCTGCACCGGCTGCTGGATGCCGCCGGCGATGACGTCACCGTCTGGCCCGGCCACGACTACGGCTGCCGCCCGGCGTCCACGATCGGCATGGAGCGGCGCACCAACCCGTTCCTGGGCTGCGAGGACTTCGAGGCGTTCTTCGACCTCAAGGAGCGCTGGCCGTCGTTCAAGGCCGAGCACGGCCTGCGCTGACGCGCCCATAGGGCGTGTTACCGTAGGCGAATGAAGTACTCGTACGATCACGTCCACCTCCAGACCAACGACCTGGACGCCACGGTCGCCTGGTTCGAACGCATGTTCGACGCGCGCCGGCTGTGGATCGGGGAGTTCAAGGGCACCAAGATCACCCACCTGGGGTTCCACGATACCTTCGTCAACGTCTTCCACCGCGCGCCGACCAATCCCGATACGACCCCGGAGGACGCGGTGATCCATCACTTCGCGATGCGTCCCGACGACTACGACGCCGCAATCGCCGACCTCAAGCGGCGCGGCGCCCGCTTCCACACCGAGCCGGCCGCCGTCGGCCCGCACCTCCGCGTGGCCTTCATCGAAGGTCCCGACAACCTGCGCGTGGAGATCATCGAGGGCGACCTGCCCGAGGGGACCGGCCTGGAGTAGATCCTGATTTGTCCTTTACAAAAGGATAAATAACACTCATATTGTCACTCGCAAAGTGACAATCTCCAGAGAAATCCTCCGGGCGAAGCTTGACGAGTCGCTGGCGGAACCGTCGCGGCCCGTAACGCGGCGGGACGTCCGGCTGCCGGGGATCGCCGGCAAGGCGTTCGCGGTCATCGGCGTACGCCGCAGCGGCAAGACCTCGTTTCTCCACCAATGCCGCACCGCGCGCCGGCGCGCGGGCGCGCGTCCCGAGTCACAACTGCTGCTCCTGCTGGAGGACGAGCGGCTGGCCGGGCTCACCGTCGCCGACCTGGGCTGGCTGCTGGAGGAGCATGCCCGGCGGTTTCCGGAGCTGCAGGGCGAAGGCGGCGTCACGCTGTACCTGGACGAGGTCCAGAACGTGCCGGGATGGGAGCGGCTGGTTCGCCGGGTGATCGACACCCGCGGAATGGAAGTGTTCGTGACCGGCTCCTCGGCCAAGCTGCTGAGCCGGGAGGTGGCGACCAGCCTGCGCGGGCGCGGGATGGAAGTGCTGGTGCATCCGTTCAGCTTTGGCGAAGCGTTGCGCCACATCGGCGACGATCCTCCGGCGCGCGAGACGATCGACCACCGCTTGCGGCGCTATCTCGTCGAAGGGGGTTTTCCCGAGGCGCAGGGTGTGGAGCCGCAGGATCGCGCCGCGCTGCTGACGGGCTACGTCGACATCGTGGTGCTGCGCGACGTCATCGAACGGCACGAGGTGACCAATCCGCTTGCCCTGCGGTGGATGCAGCGGCAGTTGCTGGCGAACCCGGGCGGCCGGTTCTCGGTGCAGAAGCAGTACGACACGCTGCGCTCGCAAGGGGTGCGAGTCGGCAAGGACACCCTGCACGCCTACCTGGGCTACCTGGAGGACGCCTTCCTGGTGCGCACCGTCTCCCTGCACTCGCCCTCCGAGCGGCGGCGCATGGTCCACGCGCGCAAGGCGTATCCCGTGGACCCGGGGCTGATCGAGCTGTTCGCGACCAGCGGTCGCAGCCACGCCGGCCGCGCCCTCGAAACCGCCGTGCTGCTCGAGTTGGAGCGGCGCGGCTGCGAGGTGTCCTACGTGCGCACGACGGAAGGATGGGAGGTCGACTTCTTCGCGCACCGCGCGGGCGAGCGGGCCCAGTTGGTGCAGGTGTCCCTGGAGACGGCCGAAGACGCGACCTGGGAACGGGAGGTGCGGGCGCTCCATTCCGCCGGCGAGGCGTACCCGGATGCCCGGCTCCTTCTGGTCACGCTCGACTCGTCACCGCCGCGCCGCCCGCTGCCGGAGCGCATCACCTGGGTCCCGGCAGCGCGCTGGCTCCTGGATCGTTGATCCCGTTCCTGCACCGGCGGTACTGTGGCGCGAGGTGAATTGCGGATGGCGCGCAGTCTGACCGTCGAGATGACCGCGTTTCGGGAGCAGGGGTACCTGGTCATTCCCGACGTGCTGGGCCCGGCCGAGGTGGACGCCGCCCAGCAGGAGATCGAGCGGCTGCACGAGCTGGCGGCAGGCGAGTGGACCCCGCCGGCCGAGGCGACGTTCCAGTTCGAGCCGCACACCGACGTGCGCTCCGAGCACGGGCGTCCCGTGCTGCGCAAGATCGAGCGCACCGACCTGGTCTCCGCCCTGTTCGCGGACATGGCCCGCAACCCGCGGATGGTCGCCGTGGTGTCGGAGATCCTCGGCCCGCAGCTGCTGCTGTTCCGATCCACGCTGATGCTGAAGCCCGCGCGCCACGGATCGCAGCACGGACTGCACCAGGACGTTGCCTACTGGCCGCTGGAGCCGCCGGAGCTGGTGACCGTGAGCATCGCCATCTCCGCCAGCGATGCCGAGAACGGCTGCATCCACGTCATTCCCGGCAGCCACCGCTGGCCGGTCGGCGAGTGGGGGAACATCTCCCGCCGCGACGATGCCGCGCAGACCGACCGCGACGACGTCGACCTGTCGCGGCTCCTCGACGTGCCGCTGGAGGCCGGCAGCGCCGTCCTGTTCCACAGCAACATCGTGCACGGCTCCGGACCCAACCACTCCGCCCGGCCGCGGCACACCGCGCTGTACGCCTACTTCCCGCCCACGGCGCGCTACATGCCCGCCAAGCGCGACTCGCTGAGCAAGACGTACCCCGTGGTCTCCGGCCTGAACGGACTGCCCAGCGTGACCCTGGGCGTGGGCGAGAGTGCGCTGAGCGTCACTCAGTAGCGCGATTGCGAGAACCGCGAGTTCACTGCGGAGTTCGCGGTCCCGACGTGCGGCGGCTCTCGTTGGGCAACGAGTTTCGGAGACGTTCGGCCGGTCGGCGGCGGGGGTCTCTCTGAGATTCGCATCGATTACGGCCCCGGATACCGCCTGTATTTCATTCGCCGAGGGTCCGCGCTGGTGATACTTCTGGCGGGCGGCGACAAGAGCAGCCAGCGTCGCGACATCACAAGGGCACGGGACTTGGCGCGGGAGCTGTGACAGGAGACGGGCATATGGCAAAGACACCGACCCGGCCGTGGGATGCGGCAGACTACCTGGAGGCGGAAGAGGACATGGTTGCATACCTCGAAGCGGCGTTTGATGACGGCGATCCGAGTCTCATCGCCGCGGCGCTGGGCGACATCGCGCGGGCCAAAGGTATGCCGATGGTGGCCGCGGACGCCGGTCTGGGCCGGGAGAGTATGTACAAGGCTCTGTCACCCGACGGCAACCCCGAGTTCGCCACGGTGCTCAAGGTCATGCGCGCCTTGGGCCTGCGGCTGCACGCGTCGTCGGTGGCTGCTCGGTAGTGGCAAGCCGCTGCAGCAGCTCGGACGCGGCGTCACGGTAGCGTTGGCGAGCGAGCCGTAGCGCCGCATCGGGGTCGCCGGACGGGTTGCGCAGCGGCTCCAGGGCAGCGATGGCGGTGCCGCGGAAGGTCCGTTTCACGGCGTCGTCGATCAGCAGGCAGTCCGCTCTCAGGTGCGAGGAATCGACGACGGGTCCGTCGACGAACACCAGGTCGGAGCGGTCGAACGGCGCCTCCTCCATTGAGGGCACGATGGTGACGCGGTCGGCAGCGCCGGCGTCCGCGAAGGTCTGCTCGGCGATCCGGCGGTGCAGGGCGTCGTGCTCGACGGTGAACACCCGGGAGTGGGGAAACGCCTCGGCGATCAGCACGGTCGCGTAGCCGATGCCGGTGCCGGTCTCCAGGATGACCTGGGGAGCGCTCGGGAGCTGTTCGGCCAGGACCGCCCAGAGCGGGGCGCGGGACGGCGGGCTGGGGTACGCCTCGCAGCCGGGTCCGTGCTGCAGGCGGTGGGCGTGGGTCCGTAGATACAGGTCCCAGTGCAGGTCGATCTCTGCGCCGAATGCCGCCTCGACCAGCGGATCGATCCACGGAAGGTAGGAGTCCGTGTTCCACCAGTCGGACTGCATCGTGATCATCGGCACACCAGCATGCCGTGGCCGTCGCGCAGGGTGACGCGCACCGTGGCGTAGCCGTCGCGGTGCTCGTGGTCAAGCCGCTCGCCGTGCGGGGCGAGCTCGACGCGCCGGGGCGGGCGGGCGGTCCGGATGGAGATCGGCTGGTCCACCAGCGGCAGGGCGTCCTCGACGATGTCCAGATCGCCGCGCCGTTCGCGGGCGAAGCTCAGCAGGTGCACGATGGTGGCCGCGCCCTTCCTGACCACCGTGGTCTCCAGGACGCTCGGCGCGTCCGGCGCGCGCAACAGCGGGCGCGGCAGCAGCAGCGTCAGGCAGTTGCCGATCAGCCGCCGGTGCTCGGGGACGGCGTGGCGACCGTAGGCAGCGAACACCGGCGCCGATGCGGTGAGCACCGCGCCGCCGGACTCCAGGCGGTTGAGCACGATGGCGGAATAGCGCGAGAGCCGGCCGGGCGGAGTGTACGAGTGCCCGGAGAAGCGGTCGTGCGACCGCTCGAAATACGGCTCCACCACCCGGGCCAGCGACCGCGCGCCGCCGGCGGGCACCATGCGGAAGCCGGGCTCGTAGAAGGCATGGTCGAAATCGGCAAGCCCGTCCGACACGGCGCGGGCCGGCCGGAGGAACGTGGTGCGGTACGGGCTCGGCCCGTGCGACTCGACTCCCTGCTCGGGCAGCAGGGGCGCCCCGTCCGGGCCGAGCGCCGCGGCGCCGCACAGCATCAGGGCGCCGCCGCCGGCCACGTAGTCGCGCAGCACCGCGCGGAACGCCTCGTTCACCGGCGTGTTGGACAGCACGATCGCCACCGGGTAGCGGCCCAGCCGGGCCGTCGGCGGCACGACGTCGAACTGCAGCCGGAGCTGTTGCAGGACGCGCGTGGCGCCGAGTCCCGCGGGCCCCGGGCGGTCGCCCAGCTCCGGGTCCACCACCACTACGATCTCGCTCTGCAGGCGGCCGCCTGCCGACACCTCTTGACAGCGCTCGATGTAGCGGTAGACGCCGCCGATCAGGTCATAGACGGCGCGGTCCGGGGCGCCGCGCGGGTGCAGCAGGTCGCCCACGCCCAGGGTCATCCCCTGGCTCAGGATCTGGCAGCACTCGTACTTCAGCGCCGCACGCGGCTTCAGCCCGGCGTTGTCGCCCCAACTCTTGAAGAAGCGGCCGGTGTGGCTGAGGGTCGGCAGGCCCAGCGGCCGGACGAAGCGGGCCACGTACGGGAAGTAGGCATAGCCCCAGCCGCCGGTCGGAAGCGCTTCGATCTCGATGTGGCGCAGGAACCGCTTCTCGACGTGCAGGTTGGTCTTGGGTCGCGAGTTGAACCAGATGCCCAGGTGGTCCGCGCCGCCGGCGGCCGCCTCGACCATGCCGGAAAACCGCTTCATGTAGGCCATCGCCACCTCGCGCGCGTAGTGGTCGCGGTCGGCTTCAGACCGCGGGTCCAGGCGGCGCTTGGCCATGCCGGCCAGCGCCCACTTGGAGACGCTCGGCTGGTCCCAGCACATGTCCAGGAAGATGCCGTCCGCTGGCGCGTAGCGGCGCAGCACCTCCTCGACCAGCTCGGCCAGGTAGTCCTGGTACGGGCTGGACATGTCCAGGACCTGCCAGCCGGCGTTGAGCGCGTCGGGTGGCCGCGGCGGCGGGTCTGCCGGCAGGCGCTTCACGCGGCGGCCCTCCGGATCGACGGCCACCCACTCCGGATGCTCCTCAGCCGCGTACTCGTTTACCTGTCCCGACAGGTAGATCGGCGCGCGGATGCCGCGCCGGTGTAGGGCGTCGATCTGCGCTCCGGTCAGGTCGAGGTCGTCCGGGAGGGAAGGGTGGCGGCACGGGTGCGACGTCCGGAAGTAGGCGTGGCCGTGATGACAGAGGCCGAACACGGTGACGCTGTCGATGCTCGCCTCGGCGAAGCGCTCGGCGAAGGCGTCCGCGTCGAAGTCGCGCGCCACGTCCGGGATGTGCGGGCCGGTGTGGAAATCCAGGTGGATGGTTCGGGACGGGAAGTTCCGTGTGCGGGAAGGCACGAGCTATCTCCTTATGAGGCCGAGGTCAATCGCTTCTCCAGCGGTGTGCGGAAGCGGGGCGTGATCACCGTGCCGGCCAGCCATGCACGCAGGCGTTCGGCCTCTGCGGCGACCATTCCTTGTACACTTGGTAATACCGGATCGAGCAGTTCGACGGCGATCGTGCCGTCCGCCCGCTGCGCCCAGCCGCCGACGATGCGGCCGTCGGCCCAGACGGTGGGACCGGCATTGCCGTTGCGATCGAACAGCAGTTCCTGGTGGTCGCCCAGGTACCAGGAGCGCTCCTTCCAGCCCATCACCGTCGGGTCCAGTGCGGGCAGCAGCGCCACCCAGCCGTCCGGCTGCGCCACGGGTTCCAGGTCCTCCGCCAGCACGTATCCGGTGCCGGCTTCCAGGTCGACCTCGACCGCGCCGGCCGCCGCCAGCGCCTGGCGGGTCTGGCGCTGCGGCCACCCGGTCCACCACGCGAGGTCCGTCAGGGTGCCCGGCCCGAACGCGGCCAGCCAGCGCCGTACCAGGTCCGTGCGGGCCGCCTCCGGCTCCAGCGCCGGCAGGCCTCCGTCGAGCCAGTCGGCGGTTGCCGCCCACCGGTACTGGCTGGAGATCCACGTGCCGCGCGGCCGCCCGCGAACGATGCGCGCCTCCGTTGCCAGCAGGAACAGCAGCCGCGTGGACAGGCCCACGGTGCCGGCCCAGGTGCGGCCCTCGCCGAAGCTGAGCCGTGCCGTGAGCTCGGGGACATCGGCGGTGAGCTCCTTCGCCGTGGCCTGCCCCCGCTCGCCGAGTGCCGAGAGCGTCCGCTGCATCGCCCTCGACAACCATCGGTCGGGGTGCGGATCGATCCCCTGATCGCCGATCAGCTTGAGCAGCCGGCGCCGTTCCGCGGGCGCCAGTGCGCGCGTGCAGGCCGCGTCGATCACCGCGGCCAGATCGCGCGGCACCACGAACATGGTGCGGCGCATCCCCAGCATCCGCACGAGCGAGCGCCGCTCGTAGAGTGCCTCCTCCAGATCGGCGATCTCGAAGCCGCGCACTCGGCTCCATGCGCTCAAGTAGACGCTGACCGGGTCGCTGGAGTGCAGTCCGACCAGATCGCCAGCCGCCGTCGGGACGTCCGGCGCCGGAGCAGCCAAGTGGTGGCGTGCGGCCAAGCGGGCGCGCCGCTCGGCCACATCGATCCGTCGCCGCGCGCCAAGTGGAGCCATCGCTCCGTATGGTAGCCCGAGCGGCACCTGAGAATGGTGATCAGCGAGTGCCACTTTAGTATCATCGCGCTATGAAGACCGAACTGGTGACCACCCTCAAGCGGCAGGCCACTCGGCTTCTCGCTGAGCTGAGGGAATCAGGAGAGTCGATCCTCATCACCGAGCACGGCAAGCCATCGGCATACCTCGTCAACGTCGAGTTGTACGAGGCCATGCAGAACAAGCTGCGCATTCTGGAAGGCATCGCCCGGGGAGAGCGCGCCTTGCTCGAGAACAGGACCTACACCGAGTCTGAAGCGAAGCAGAAAATGGCCAAGTGGCTCGCCTGATCTGGGCGGCGCCGGCACTGAACGACCTGGATGAGATCGCCGCGTACATCGCGCTCGACAACCGGACTGCGGCAACTCGCTACGTCCGAAGGGTGTTCGACCGCGTTGATCGCCTGAAGGAGTTCCCGGAGTCCGGCAAACGCCCGGCCGAGCTGCCCGACACCCCCTACCGGGAGGTCGTGGTTCCGCCGTGCCAGGTGTTCTATCGAGTTGAGGCTGACACCGTGCTCGTGCTGTACGTCATGCGCTCCGAGCGGCTCCTGCATTCGTATCTTCTGGATCTACGCAGTACTCGGGCGGACGACCGACCGGAGAGGGAACGCTGATCCGCCGCCGCCGGGCAGCGACGCCTGCAGGGCTCGCTGCACTCGTCTCTGTCCTGTTGCTGCCGGCCTGTTCTACGGCGCAGCAGAGCTTCACGCCGTCCGCGGGCGCGATTCCCCAGGAGTCGCGTGCCGACCGCATCGCTGCCGATCAGCTCGTCGGAGCCGGACCGCTGACCGTGGGCGCAAAGCGAACCGGTACCTACGTCGACCGGGTGTTCCGCGACTCGTTCGGGCGCGAGGTGCTGCTGCGCGGCTACAACGTCACCTCGCGGACGCTGGTGACCCGCGGCGGCCTCACCCCGTTCGCCGACCTGGAGCAGGGGCGAACGCTCACCGACTTGCTCCGGCAGCGCACCGGGGCGAACGTGGCGCGCTTTCTCATCTCGTGGGAAGGCACGCACCCGGAGGTCGACCGGATCGACACCGGCTACCTGCGGACGATCGCCGAGCAGATCGAGGTGGTGACCGACCGCGGCATCTACGTGGTGCTGGACTACCACCAGGACAACTTCTCCCGCCACCTGGTGCCGCACGGCCACGGTGACGGCGCGCCGGCCTGGGTGACGCCCGGCCTGCCGCGCCGGCCGTGCGGGCCGCCCTGCGTCGATTCCGTGCAGCACTACCTGGTCAACCGTTCCGTGCGCGCGGCGTTCCGCAACTTCTGGGACAACGCGGAGTTTCCGACCACCGCCGGCCCGCGCCGCCTGCAGGACGAGTTCCTGTGGCAGCTCGCGCGGGTGCTGGCCTACCTGCGCGAGGCGCTGCCGGCGGCGGCGTTCGAGCGCGTGCTGGGCGTCGAGCCCATGAACGAGCCGGTCGACGGCGGGCGGCGCGGCATGAGCGCCGCCGCCTGGGACAACCGGAAGCTGTGGCCGTTCTACCGCCGCGTGCGCGGCGTGCTCGACGACGCCGGCTGGGGCGCCAAGCTGGTGTTCGCCGGACCGTCGGCGTTCTGGAACACCAACCTGGGGTTTCCGGGCGGCAACCAGGGGTTGCTCCGCACCGGCGGCGGCCACCTGTCCGAGCCTCCCGGGCCCGGCTACGCCTTCGCCCCGCACTTCTACGACATCGCGCGACTGGGCGGACTGGTGCGCGGTCCGCCGGCGCCCGATGCGTACTTCCGGGACTTCGATCGCATCCGCACCGAGGGGCGCTTCCTGGATCTGCCGGTGTTCGTGGGGGAGTTCGGATCGCGCGTGACCGGCGGCACAGGGCCGGATCCGGCGCGCATGATCGACGCCGTCCATGTGGCTCTGGGAGCGACCGGCGTCCCGCGGGACGAGCGGCTGCGCCTGGAGGCGCCCCCGCTGTCGGCAGCGCAGTGGGAGTGGGGCATCCACTCGTTCTCGGTGGTCGCCGGCGACGACGCCGGGTACCGGGTGGACCCGCACCTGGTGGAGCGCGCCTGGCCGCGCAGGACCCAGGGCGATCTGCTGAGCTTCGGCTACAACGCCCGTCCGCGCGACCGCGCCGGCCGCGAGCTGCGCTGGCTGGCGCTGAAGCCCACGGACGACGGGCCGTCGCTGCTCGCCGGCCGACGCTTTATCCTGGTGCTGTGGCGCGGCCGCAGGTCGGCGGCGCCCACGGAGGTGTTCATGCCCAGGCACATCGCTGCGGAACGGCTGGTCGTGGTGAGCGAGGACCGGGTGACGGTCGGTTTCGGCGCAGAAGCCGGGACCGGGGACAGCAGCCACGCCCTTCTGCCGGACGCGCCGGACGGCGGCAGCCGCCTGCTGGTGTGGGACGATCCGGATCCGGGCGAGGACCATGACACCGTGCACTTCGTGCTCGCCGCCGACGGCGTGCAGCCGCCGCACACCCGAGTGAGCTGGGAGGCGCTGCGCCGCGCGCTGGCCGGCTGGTTGCGCGATCCGGCGCGCCGGACGCAAAGCCCCCTCGTATGGATCCGGCAGGATCGGAGCTGAATCGATGTACGTGATGGCGCTGGACCAGGGAACGACCAGCTCGCGGGCGATCGTCTTCGATCGCGGCGGGAACATCCGCTCGGTGGCGCAGCGCGAGACGACCCAGCACTTCCCGCAGCCGGGGTGGGTCGAGCAGGACGCGGGCGAGATCTGGGAAACCCAGGCCGAGGTGGCCGTGGAAGCGCTGCATGCCGCCGGCATCGATCGAAGCCGGCTCGCCGCGGTCGGCATCACCAACCAGCGCGAGACCACCGTCATCTGGGACCGCCGCACGGGCGAGCCGGTCGGCAATGCCATCGTCTGGCAGGACCGGCGCACCGCGGACGCCTGCGAGGACCTGCGCCGCGCCGGTGTGGAGGAGCGCGTGCGCGCCAGGACGGGGCTGCTGCTGGACCCGTACTTCTCCGGAACCAAGATCGCCTGGATCCTCGAACACGTCTCCGGCGCCCGTGAGCGGGCGGAGGCCGGCGAGCTGGCGTTCGGCACCGTCGACTCGTGGCTGGCGTTCCGGCTCACCGGCGGGCGGCTGCACGTCACCGACGCCACCAACGCCAGCCGCACGCTGCTGTACGACATCCATGCCGGGGACTGGGACGACGAGCTGCTCGACCTGCTGGGCGTGCCGCGTGCGCTGCTGCCCGAGGTGCGCGGGTCGAGCGCCGTCTACGGCGAGATCACCGCGATCGGGGAGCTGGCCGGCGTGCCGCTGGCGGGCATCGCCGGCGACCAGCAGGCGGCGCTGATGGGCCAGCTCTGCACCGGGCGCGGCTCGGTCAAGACCACCTACGGCACCGGCTGCTTCGCGTTGCTGCACACCGGCACGGCGCCGCAGCCGTCGGAGCGGGGGCTGCTGACCACCATCGCCTGCTCGACCGACGGGCAGCCGCGCTACGCCCTGGAGGGGAGCGTCTTCACCGGCGGTGCGGTGGTCCGCTGGCTGCGCGACGGACTCGGCCTGATCCGCTCGGCCGAGGAGGTGGAGCCGCTCGCAGCCTCGGTCCCCGACTCCGGTGGCGTGGTGCTGGTGCCGGCGTTCACGGGGCTGGGCGTTCCGCATTGGGATCCGCACGCGCGGGGTACGATCGTCGGGCTGACCCTCGGAACGGGAGCCGGGCACATCGCGCGCGCGGCCCTGGAGGGCATCGCCTTTCAGGTGGCGGAGCTTCTGGACGCGCTGGCCGCCGACGCGGGCGCCGTCCCGGCGGAGATGCGGGTCGACGGCGGGGCGGCCCGCAACGACCTGCTGATGCAGTTCCAGGCCGACGTCCTCGGGCTGCCCGTGGTGCGGCCCGAGGTCACCGAGTCGACGGCGCTGGGCGCCGCCTACCTGGCCGGCCTGGCGGTCGGGTACTGGCGGGGAGTGGAGGAGCTGGCCGAGAACTGGCGCGTGGAGCGGCGCTTCGAACCGGGGCTGCCGGAGGATCGGGTGTCAGGGCTGCGCGCGTCGTGGGCGCGGGCGGTCGAGCGGGCAGGCAACTGGGCGGTAGACGAGCAGGGGGCTTGAGCATGGGCGAACGTTTGACCATCGGAGTAATCGGGGCGGCCGGGCGCGGCGGCAGCCTGCTGCGCGTGCAGGAGGGGCTGGACGTCGACGTGCGCGCGGTGTGCGACACCCGCGCGGAGCCGCTTGCGGCCGTGAAGCGGGAGCTGGGCGCGGAGCGGTCGTTCACGGACTACCGCGACATGCTCGACTCGGTCCGGCTCGATGCCGTGATCGTGGGCACCCCCATGCCCTTTCACGCCGAGCACGCGATCGCGGCGCTGGAGCGCGGGGTGAGCGTGGTCTCCGAGGTGCCGGCGGCCGTGTCGGTCGACGAGTGCCGGCGCCTGGTGGCGGCGTGCCGGGCCAGCTCCGGCACCTACATGATGGCCGAGAACTACATCTGCATGCGGCAGAACCAGATCGTCAAGGAGATCGTCGCCGCCGGCCTGTTCGGAACCGTCTACTTCGGCGACGGCGAGTACCTGCACGAGTTGCGCGGCGCGCCGCAGTACAACCCCACGCCGTGGCGGCGGCGCTGGCAGCAGGGCATCAACGGCATCACCTACGGCACCCACAGCCTGGGGCCGCTGCTGTCCTGGATGCCCGGCGACCGCGTGGCGCAGGTCTCCTGCGCCGGCACGGGCCACCACTACCTGGACCACGAGGGCCGGCAGTACGAGGCCGAGGATTCCTCCGTGATGCTGGGCAAGATGCGCTCGGGCGGCCTGGTCAAGGTGCGGGTGGACATGCTGTCGGACCGCCCGCACGCGGCCCACAATTACCAGCTTCAGGGCACCGACGGCTGCTACGAGTCCGCGCGGGCGGAGGGCGAGCGCGACCGCATCTGGGTGCGCGCCCGGTCGTCAGGCACGGAGTGGCGGGACCTGGAGGACCTGGCCGAGGAGTTCCTGCCGGCGAGCTGGCGGGTCTGGGGCGAGGCCGCGCGCGGCTCCGGCCACGGCGGGGGCGACCTGATCCAGATGCTGGACTTCGTGGACGCGGTGCGCGACGGCACCGAGCCCGAGCTCGGCATCGACGCGGCCATGGACCTGACCCTGCCC
Source organism: Spirochaetia bacterium (assembly GCA_964291595.2). Classification (GTDB taxonomy): domain Bacteria; phylum Spirochaetota; class Spirochaetia; order SZUA-6; family Bin103; genus CATQHW01. The sequence continues at coordinate 2,602,743 of OZ219914.1, forward strand.
GGCCTGGTCAGCCAGCAGTCGATCGAGCAGGGCGGCGCGTGGCTGGACGTGCCCGACTCCCGCGACTGGCAGTAGGCGGATGGCGATGGCTCACAACGTATTGGTGATGGCCGAGGTCGAGCCCTACCGCGCGATCGTGCCGATGATCGCGGAACGGTGCCGGGTCGTGCGCTGGCACTCCGGACGACGACGCCTGGCGGGCCGAGCTTCCCCGGATCGACGGGATCTACACCTACGCGCACGTCACGGTCTCGGCCGAGCTGATGGACGACACCCCCCGGCTCAAGGTGATCAGCAACTTCGGCGTCGGCTGCGACCACATCGACCTGGCGGCGGCAGAGGAGCGGGGCATCCCGGTGGGCAACACGCCCCACGTGCTCGACGGCGCCACCGCCGACATCACCTTCGCGCTGCTGCTGGCCGGGGCGCGCAACATCGTCAAGGGCGACCACTTCGCGCGCGGGCCGGATTTCCTGGAGTACGACCCGAGCTTCATGCTGGGCCAGGAGGTCCACCACCAGACGCTGGGGATCATCGGGCTGGGCAACATCGGCTACCAGGTCGCGCGGCGGGCGCAGGGCTTCGACATGACCGTGCTCTACCACAACCGCAGCCGCAACCGGAAGGCCGAAGCGGACCTCGGCGCGCGCTACGTCGCGCTCGACGAGCTGCTCGCGCAGTCGGACTTCGTGGCGCTGAACATGCCCCTGACCGACCAGACGCGAGGGATGATCGGCGCGCGGGAACTGGGGCTGATGAAGGAATCGGCGGTGCTGGTCAACGCCGCGCGCGGCGCGGTGATCGACCACGACGCGCTGCTCGACACGATGCGGGCCGGCAGGCTCCACTGCGCGGCCGTCGACGTGACCGAGCCCGAGCCGCTTCCCCGCGACCACCCGCTCCTGGCGCTCGACAACGTCATCGTCATCCCGCATCTCGGCAGCGCCACCGAGCAGACGCGCCAGGCGATGTCCGCCCTCTCGGTGAGGAACCTGCTGGCCGGGTTGGAAGGCAGGGAGTTGCCGAACCGCATCGTCTGAGGCTCGCGCCGGCGAGCGGCCTACGCCAGCTCGATGCGCGCGTGGAGGCCCGGCGCTCGCACGAGCTTCTCGTCGGCGGTGACCAACGACACGGAGAGCGCCTCCGCGAGCGCCACGTAGACGGCGTCGTAGGCGCTTACGTTGTGCCGAAGTTGCCAGATGCGTTCCAGAAACGGCTCATGCGCGTATCGTTCGACGTCGAGGTCGCGCCAGCGATCGAGCGCCCGCCGGGCTCGTGCACCTTCCACCAGCCCGTGGAGCACGTGCCTGCGAAGCACCTGCGCCACCTCGACGTCTATCAGATGGGGAGCATGGATGATCTCCGTCTCGTCCTCGAGGCGGGACGAGATTCGATTGCCCGCCGGCGTATTCAGCAGAAGCTCCACCGCCGCCGAGGCGTCCAGGACCATCAGCGCACGTCCCGTTCCTCCCGAAGCACCTCGGCGGGCGATGGGTCCAGCACCAGGGGCGGCTCGCGGCGAATGGCATCCAGCGTCTCCCGCCGACTCGGCCGCGCCAGGGACCGCTCGATCTCCCACACCAGGTACTGCGACATGGACACGCCCTCCAGAGCGGCCCGCGCCTTCAGACGTCGATGAAGAGATTCGGGAACGTTGCGAATCTGAATGTGGGGCATGTATTGAGCATGAAAACATGATTTTCTCATGTCAAGAACGCGTTTCCGGCGTCGGTTACATCCCCCACACCGTGATCGCGCGGCCATCATCGGCGCGTTCAAAGCGACGGAAGATCTTTTCCTGCCACGGCTTGCCTTCGGTTCGGTCGAAGACCACCAGGTGGCCGGACTGCGCCGCGCAGCGGTCCATGTAGCCGGCCGTCTGCGCCAGTCCCTCGCGTATCGTGCGCTCCAGGCCCTTGTGCAGCACCTTGCACTCGATGACGAACCTGCACGGGGTCTTCGGCACCGCTCCGCCGGCATGCGGCCAGATGATGAGCAGGTCGGTGCGGCCTCGTCCCAGCCCGTACTCGCGCTCGATGCGACCCCCGCCGTTCACGATGCGATGCAGGAACGCCTGCAGCAGAAGCTGCGGGCCGGCTTCGACATAGTCGAAGCGCGCGACCCAGTGCTCGGAGTGCTCGCGGAAGAACGCCTGGAAGGCGGCCAGCAGCTTGTCGAGATCGAGGATGCCGTCAGCGTCCACGTACCAGGCGACGTCCTGCGGCAGCTCCTCCTGCGCGATCCAGGTCAACTCCCGCGGCACCACCTCCGCGTACAGGGGGTTGGCGATGCGCACCGGCGGGTCCTGCGCCACCAAGCCCAGGTCACGGACGTACTCCAGGTCGCGGTCCGTGAACGCACGTTCGTCGCCGCCGCTCAGCAGCGGCTCGACCACGCGCCGCACGCGCTCTTCGCGCAGCTTGTCGGCGAGCTGGTCGAGGTGGGTCACGCGGGTCAGGATGAGGTGCTCCTGTGCGTCGAGGAGGTCGCCCGCCGTGATCGCACGCGAGCGGTCGCGGCCCGCCTCGCTGTCGAAGCACGCTCTGCGGCACAGCGCGTTCACCAGCCACGGCTGGCCGCGGGTCTGCCGCCACACCGTGCCGAGCGCTGCTGTCGTGAATTCCTGTCCGGTCTCATCGGTGTGCTGGGCGAGCAGCGCGCGCACGTCGGTCTCGGTGAAGTCGCCCAGGCGGAGCGACTCGGCCTTGATGTTGAACGCGCTGCCGCCGGTGACCACCGCGTTCTCGGAGCTGGAGTGGATGCGGTAGTCCCGGACGTCACGGACGCCGCACAGCACGACGCTCTGCGGGAAGCCGGAAGGGCGCCGATCGTAGCCGGCCCGCAACTGGCGAAGCACGGAGATCAGGGTGTCGCCGATCAGGGTGTCGATCTCGTCGATCAGCAGCACCACGGGTTTCGGCCCCGCCTCGCACCACCGCGTCAACGCCTCCGCCAGAGCTCCGGTGCCGAAGGCCGCCATGATGTCGGACCAGACGCCGTACAGGAACTCGTCGCCCACCGAGCGCGCCCGTGAGGCGAGTGCGCCGACAATGACGCGCATGGCGGGTTCCACGGCGTCCCGCATCGCCTGGGCGGGCTCGACGTTCACGTACACGCACCGGAAGTCGCCGGCGTCGCCGCTGTTGAGCAGGTCGCGGAGCGCCAGCAAGGCGGAGGTCTTGCCGGTCTGCCGCGGGGCGTGCAGCACGAAGTAGCGCTTGTCCCGGATCAGCTCCAGGACCTCGTCGAGGTCGATTCGTTCCAGCGGCGGGACGTGGTAGTGGTCCTCCGCGATGATCGGACCTTCGATGTTGAACTTGCGCACAGCAGACAGTATCGCACCCCGACGGTCACGTTGCGCGGACCGTCATCCTGTATCGATGCGGTCAGTCGAGGACGACCTCCCGGCCGGTGGCGGCCGAGCGATAGATCGCGTCCAGCACGCGCTGTACGCTGAGCACCTGGTCGAGCGTCACGCAGGGCTCCTCGCGGCCCAGGATGACGTTGACGAAGTGGTGCATGCGGCTGGCGTGCGGGTAGGTGAGCTCGCCCGCGTCCGGTGACTGGATGACGTGGTAGCCGTCGGCCGCCTGCCGGCAGAGCTTGAGACCATACGTGTCGATCGCCCCTTCGGTGCCGTACAGCTCCACGTTCATGTCGTTGCTCCGGTCCAGGTGCATGGCCCAGGCCGCTTCCAGCAGCACGGTGGCGCCGCCGTCGAGCTTGATGACCGCGGTGGCGAAGTCGTCCACGTCGAACGGTCCGCTCGCGCGTTCGGACATCCCCCAGCCACCCTCGCCGAGGCCGCGATTGCCGAACTCGGTGTAGGTCGCCCCCGACACCGAGCGCGGCCGGAAGTTGTCGAGCAGGTAGAGGGCGTTGTCGAGCATGTGCACGCCGATGTCCAGCAGCCCGCCGCCGCCGGAGAGCTCCTTGCGCGTGAACCAGCTCCCGATCCGCGGTATCCCCGATCGGCGGCGCCAGAACGCCTTGCAGTGGTAGGCGCGTCCGATCCGGCCCGCCTCCATGAGCTGCCGGGCGCGCTGCACCTCCGGCGTGAAGCGCTGGTTCATGCCCAGCATGAAGTGGGTGTCCGCCGCGCGCGCGGCGGCGGCCGTCTGCTCGGCGTCCTCCCGGCTCAGCGCCAGGGGTTTCTCCTGCAGCACGTGCTTGCCGGCCTGCAGCGACAGGGCCGACAGCGGCGCGTGCAGGTGATTGGGGACGGCGACGTAGACCGCGTCGACCTCGTCGATGGCCAGCAGCCGCTCCGGCTCCTCCACCACCTGCGTCACGGTGTCGTAGCGCAGCGCGAACTCCGCGGCCCGTTCCGCGTTGGGCTCGGCCACGGCGACGATCTCGGCTTCGGGATGCTCGGCGAAGTCGCTGCAGCTTCCCTGGGCGATGCCTCCCGCCCCGATGACTCCTATGCGAACCATGCCGGGGAGGGTAACGGCGACGCCCGAGCCCCGCTACCCATGTTTGGTGTTGTGTTTGAGGTTCACGCCGGTGAGGTGCGTTCCGGCGCCGCTTCCCGGATTCATGGTATAGGATGCGTCTTGGAACAGAAGGACGTACGCGCGTCGGGGTGGCTGTTCGCGATCCGGAATCGATGGTACGCGCGACTTGTGACCCGGACGCCCCTCGGTTCGCTGATGATCCTCGCGGTGACGGTCATCGGTCTGTGGCTGCTTGCCGTCGAAGTCGAGCTGACCCGGTTCACCGCGGCCGGCGCGACCGTGCACGGTCGTGAACTTCACGGGCACGCGCCCCTGGCGGTGCTGGAGTCCGTTGGACGGGACGGGGAAGTACTCTGGAGGCTGTCCGACGATCAGGGGGCACCGCGCACGGCACGGCTCGTCGGCTGGAGAGCAGGCGGTGAGTCAGCGGACTTCGTCGTGCTGATCACCGATGCGGAGGTCGGAACGACGGGCAAGGCGACCGTCGACTTTCCGTACGGGGTCGAGACGATCGCGCAACGGCTCAGGGGCCGCGTGCTCGGTCGAGTCGTCGAACAATAGGCGCCTGTCCGAATGAAGTTTCGGGAGCTCTTCGCGTTCTCCTGGCGCATGACGCGTGGCTATCGATCGACGTTCGTCAACATGGCCATCGCGTCATCCGCGGTGTCGGTCCTGCAGATGGCGATTCCGTACCTGTTCGCGCTGGTCGTGGACGAGGTCATTCACTACAAGCAGCTCGATCTGGTCCCCTACCTGGGCATCGCCTTTCTCATCCTGTTCCTTGCGATCCAACTGCTCTCGGGCTGCAGCTCCGCCTCCTGGGGCACGCTCAAGGTCGACTTTCACAACGAGCTCAAGCAGCGAGCCTTCGAACGGATCATCCGTACCGAAGCGTCCGTGCTCGACGACATGCAAACGGGCGACCTGGTCACGACCATCAATTCCAACATCGCGGGTTTCTCCAATATCGCGCTCTACACACTCTGGACGGTCGTAAGCTCGGCGCTGCAGTTCTCGATCGCCGTGGCCATCGTCGCGACCATCGATCTCCTCGCGGCCGCCGTACTTGCCGTATCCGGCGTGGCTACGTTGATCGTCGGCATGCTTCGCGGGCGCACATCCCGCGCATATCGTGTCAGGCATCGGTCGCTGTACGGCGATTACGTGGCCTTGCTGTTCGAGTTCATCAACGCACGCGCCGAGATACGGCGGTTGGGCTCGCGCGCGACGGCCGTTTCGTGGATTCTCGGCAAACACAACACCGCTCTCCGTGCGCTGCTGCGGGCGCTCCGGGTCGACCTGGTGGGGGAGCGCAGCGTGGAGTTCGTGGCCTTGGCGGCGACGCTCGTTCTGTACGGACTCACGGCGGCTCTGGTGGCCACCGAATCGATGACGCTGGGCACGTTCCTCGCCCTTGTCGAGTACTTCGTGCTCGGCCGTCTGGCCATCGTTCGCATGGGCTGGGGTCACGTGCAGTTGCAGCACGACATCGCCGGCATCACGCGCGTGCACGCAGCCTGGCAGAGACCGGCCGAGCTGACCGGTCCGATCATCGTCCCGGCGGCTCATGCAGGAGGACCGGACCAGGGCCGCGGGACGGGTGACGGTCGTGAATCGGACGGTGTCGCGCTGGATGCCGTCCGGTTCCGCTATCGGCCGGATGGAGAGGAGGTGCTCCGCGGGGTGTCGTTGCGCATGGCGCGGGGGGAGCGGCTGGCGCTCGTCGGTCGCAGCGGGGGCGGCAAGACGTCGCTGATTCAACTCCTGCTCAGGCTGTATCGACCGGTCGAGGGCCGGATCTTCGTTTCTGGCCGGGACGTGCGGGAGTTGTCGCTCGAAGAGCTCCGCCGTGCCGTGGGCGTGGTGTACCAGAACCCGATGTTGTTCGCCGACACCGTTCGCTCCAACCTGGCTCCGCCGTGGTTCGAGGGAGACGACAGCGCGCTCCGATCGGCCTGCGAGCGCGTGGGGCTCGGAGATTGGCTGGCAGCGCTCAGCCAGGGGCTCGACACCCTGATGGCGGATGCCGCGATCTCGCGCGGCGAGCGACAACGTCTGGCCATCGCCCGCACGATCCTGCGCCGGCCCGACGTGCTGATACTGGACGAGGCTACCTCCGGGATCGACGACGCGCGTGAGTCGGCCGTGTACGACGCGATCTTCGAAGATCTGCCGGGGTGCACCGCCCTGATCGTCTCGCATCGGCCCTCGACCATCCGCCGCGCCGGTCGCGTGGCATTCCTGGATGCCGGCAAGATCGCCGCGATGGGGACACATGAGGACCTGCTCAGCCGCAACGCCGGATATCGCGCGCTGGTATTCGCCGATTCCGCGACCGATGGAGAGGCTGGATAGTGCCTCGCTACGTCGTCGTCCGCTGGAGGCTGCTGAAGCGCCTGGCGCCCTTCCTGAAGTCCGTTCGGCTGGTCCTGGCAGCATCGCTCTGCGCTCGCGCGCTCCAGTTCGCCGCCGCCTTGGCGCCGCCGCTCCTGCTGCGTTCGTTCGTCGACGACGTGATCATCGGACACCGCACAGGCTTGGTGGTGTGGTTGCTGCTCGGGTTCCTCGCCGCGTTCGCGGCGGAGACCGCGTTGAAGGCCGTCGAGTTGGCAGCACGCAACCGCGTCGCCGCCCGGCTCGCCCTGCGCATCCGCCACCACAATTGCGAGGCTGCGTTGATGACCGGGACGGCGGTGGGCTCCGGGGACCTCAAGCGGTCCGTGGAAGAGGACGTCGCTCAGATCGATGGCGTGCTGCAGGAGCACATCCTGGGCACGCTGCTGGTCGGCATCCGGCTGCTGGTCCTGGCCGCCATCCTTGCCACCATGAGCTGGCACCTTGCGCTCATCGGCTTTGTCCTGGCGGGCGCCATCAGCCTCATCTCCGGGCGACTCGCGCGAGGGGCGCGCGAGACCGGGGTCGCCATGCGCAGGGCCGATGGGTTGTGGGACAACTGGCTCACCCGCTCGCTGCGGGGCTGGATGGAGATCAAGACGCTGCAGCTCGAACGGCGCCAGACGGATGCGGTCCTGCAGGTTCGTCTTCCTGCCCAGCAGGCGGGCGGAAAGCTGAACCTCGTCCGCTGGAGCAACCGGGCCATGGGTCAGGCGGTCGACGAGCTGGCGACCCGAGCTGCGCTCTACTTCGTGGGAGCGGTGATGATCTTCGCGGGGCAGATCACGGCCGGGACCCTTATCGCGTTCGTCCGCTATTACTCCAGCTTCGTCGAGGACGTGCAGGCGTTGCGCGAGAACAACATCGCGTTCCATGAGGCGGCGGCAGCGGTGCACCGTGCCCTTGCCTTGCACGCGGAGCACTCCCTGAAGGAGATCCGCACGGATGAATGGGTCGGTCGCCGACCGGCCACACCAATCCGCGTCAAAGTGGCGGAAGCCACCTACCGGGGAGAGGGTGGGGTGCCCGTGGTGGATCAGGCGACGCTCGACATTCGGGCCGGCGCATTCGTGTGCATCACCGGCGCGAGCGGAAGTGGGAAGACGACGCTGACGCGCCTCATGGCGGGCGACCTTCGACCCACCTCCGGAGACGTCTTGCTCGACGACGTACCGACGGCTGCGATGTCGCGCCGGCACCTGCACGACGCCTTCGCCTGCGTCGGCGACGACAGCTCGGTGCTCAACATCACGATTCGCGACAACCTGCTGTTGGCGTCTCCCCGAGCGAGGGACGGCGAGCTCTGGACGGCGCTCGCCAGCGCGTCGTTTGCGGAAGAAGTCCGGGCATTGCCGGACGGGCTGGGCACCCTGATCGGCGAGCGCGGCGTGAAGCTGTCGGGAGGACAGCGGCAGCGACTGCTGCTCGCGCGCGCTCTGCTGCTCGACCGTTCGGGCCTGCTGCTCGATGAAGCGACCTCGCAAGTGGATCCGCGTGCCGACCTGGAGATCCAGAACTCCCTCAAACGGCTGCGCGGTACCAAGACGGTGATCACGATCGCCCATCGCCATGCGTCCGTCAGGGCCGCGGAATCCATCGCGGTGCTGGAGGACGGACGCGTGACGGCAACCGGTACGCACGAAGAGCTCATGGAGGACAGTCCCGCCTATCGCCACCTGTTCGCCAAGCAGGATCCGGCATGAGGCGGCAGCTCGGCGGGAATCTCCTCACGTCGGCTGCCGAATGAGCCACATTGACGGAGAGGAATAGGTCACCGTGATACGGGTCAGAAGGGCTACGCCTGACGACGTCAATGGGGTATTCGCTCTCGCGTCGGATTTGGCTACTTCGTTCGATGTGGAGAAACAGCCGTTCTCGGCGTCGTTTCGGCAGATACTGACGGATGATCACGCCTTGCTTCTGGTGGCAGCGGACGACAAGGAAGTCGTCGGCTACTGTCTGGGCTTCGAGCACACCACCTTCTTCGCGAACGGGAGAGTCGCATGGGTTGAGGAGATGATGGTGTCTTCATCCCGTAGAAAGCACGGGGGCGGACGTGCTCTGATGACGGAGTTCGAGAAGTGGGCAACCGGTCGCGGCGCGAAGCTCGTCGCCCTGGCCACGCGACGCGCGGCCGGGTTCTACCGAGCCGTAGGCTACGAAGAGTCGGCTATCTACTTTCGAAAGCTATTGTGACCACGACCGGCAACACCTCGCTCAATTCAAGGAGTCTTACAGAATGAGAGGAATCGCGATGGTGGCACTGCGCGAAGCCACGGGAGGACACGAGGTTCTGTTGCTTCGAAGAACGGGAAGCAACGCGGGCGAGTGGTGCCAGATTGCCGGGTCAATAGAGCCAGGTGAAACAGCGTGGCAGGCTGCCCTTCGCGAGATGCGGGAGGAGACCGGCCTGATCCCCAGCCGGCTCTATTCCGCTGACCTGTGCGAGCAGTTCTACGAGATCGGTACGGACTCGATCTGGATCGCTCCGGTCTTCGTTGCCTACGTCGACTCGGAAGCCATCGTCAGGCTGAACGAGGAACACAGCGAGTATTGCTGGACCTCTCTCGACCGGGCTGACGGTCTGGTACCGTTTCCCGGTCAGAAGTCGATGCTGAGGCACATCCGCCGCTGGTTCGTGGAGCGTGAACCGTGTCGTCTGCTCGAGATCCACATGGGCGGCCTCCCACGGGAAACGTGACCGTAACGAGGCGCTACGTCGCGGAGAAGGTGGCTGCAACTCTTGCGGCGGAAGCTTCGTGCTCGCCCGCAGATCTTCGGCGCATGGGCGTTCACGTCACGGAGCTGGTGCCGGATCGGAGTGACAGCGGCCTGCGCAGGCGTTTTCCGAAGCGGGAAGAGAGCCTGGACATCGTGTCCATGGGCGCGGGAGTGATCGTGACCGCTACCTGCAACTGGATGCAGTGGGTGACGGATCTGTTCGGGAATGCGCAGGCGGATGATGCATTCGGCATTGAGCTTCTCGGAGAGTCGGCCAGACGGGTGCGGGAGTACTCCCATCGATTGAACGGCCCGCAACTCTGCCACGTGACATCCAGTGACGACTGGCGGCCCGTGCGGCGCGAGCCGGTTGGATACGCCGTCGCGATTGGGGGTGCGGAGTTGCTGGAGTCGGTGGACCAGTCGCGCTTCCCGAATGCCCGGATCGCTTCCATCTCGGTTCGTCAGGGGCGTGTCGTCCCTGTCGCAGCGGTTGCGACTCACCACGCGGAGGTCGTCGGCGTTGCTACCTTCAGCACCGACTCGGATTCCCTGTGGCAGATAGGCATAGACGTGGCCCGCGGCCACAGAGGCAACGGACTGGGAGCGGCTCTTGCCTCCCGGGCCACCCGTGTCGTGCTCGATCAGGGCAGAGTGCCGTACTACTCGACTTCGGTTGCCAACATCACGTCGCGGCGCACCGCGCAGGCGGCCGGCTTCTATCCGTGTTGGACGTCGGTCTATACGACGATGAAGTAGGACTCCCCGGCCGGCGTCTTCTACGGCGGCACTTCCCACCCACGGGATTCGTATAGCGTCCGCTGGTAAAAGTTCGTCAGAGCTCGTCTGACGTAAGGGACCGTGTTCCTCGGCACGTCGTCGAGAGAGTGCCACGATACGTCACCACACAGGTCCGGTCGGGCACTTGCGATGTCGCCGGTCCACGTGGATGCGGCGAGAAAGAACGAAACGCGGCCGTCGCCGGATCGCCTGTACATGACGCCCACCACTGAAAGGTCCCGGCGAAGAATCCCGATCCCGAGCTCCTCCTTCGCTCTTCGGAGCGCTGCGTCGGTGATCTCATCGCCGGCCTGCACGTCTCCGGCGATCACACTGAAGCGCCTGTCTCCGGAGTCGGTGTGGCGTCGATTCAGGAGAAGAACCCGATGGTGGTCGTCGATCAGAAATACGTGGACGTCGGAGATCAGCGTGAAACGATGGGGCCAGGGGTTCGGTTGGACCGGCATCGTCCCGTCCCAACCGACATGGCCGTAGAACCTGCGTTGGCGATAGTTCGTGAATGCGGTTCTGACGTACGCGATCATGTTCTTCGGAAGATCGTTGATGGAATGCCAGGACACGTCATCGTGGTTCCATGGCTCCGCATTGACGATCTCTCCGCTCCAGACGCGAGCGGTCAGGAAGAACACCACCGAGACGACTCCGTCCGCCCCCTTGCGGTGCATCACGCCCACCACGTCGATGTCTGCGGGGCGGACATCGATGCCGACCTCCTCGCTCGCTTCCCTGATCGCCGCCGCGGCAACCTCTTCGCCGGCTTCCACGCCTCCGGCGATCACGCTGTAGTTGCCGTTCTCGTAGTCGGTGTTGCATCTCCTCAGGAGCAGAAGTCTGTCGTCGTTCAGCAGGAAGAGATGTACTTCAGGAATCGCGTCGAATCGGTCGTGCATCGAAGCCTCCCCGAGTCCCACTTCACGAGCCCGTGCTCTGGTAACGCTTGATGCCGGCGTTCCAGAGCAGCACGCCCAGGATCAGGGTCGCCACGGCCACGGGCGGCCCGCCGTAGCGCAAGGCCGGCGCGAACGTGCCGTCGCCGGCCCGGTCCAGGAACAGATGGGCCGGGAAGAAGTTGATGAACGCGAACGGCACGACGGTCAGCAGGAGCTGAATCGCCTTCGGATAGATCGAGATCGGGTAACGGATGAACTCCGCGAACGAACCGAAGATCTCCTGGCCCATCGATCCCGCCCGAATGAAGCGAAAGCTCAGGGTGCCGATCATGATGATCAGGCCGCTCAGGATCATCACGCCGCTGAGCAGCGTGACCACGATCCAGAGTATCTCCGTCGGTCCGAGCCGGACTCCCAACTCGCGGAAGCTGATCGACAGCACGACCACGCCGATGAGCATGTTGCTGAACCAGATGTGATTGAACTTCATCAGGATCAGATGCACCAGGGTCGGGATGGGCTTGGTCATGACGTTGTCGAACCTGCCGTCTCGCACCAGGTGCTCCACCGTCAGCAGCGGCGAGCGGATGAACAGGCCGCACGCCCCCCAGCAGAACTCATACAGACCGACCAGCACCATGACCTCGAAGAGGGTCCAGCCATTGATCGCGACGAACCGGCTCATGATGATCCACACGGACGCGTAGGCGACGATGTTGTTGATGAAGAGCGCCAGGAAATCCAGAAAGAAGTTCAGCCGATACTCCATCAGGCCCTTGAGAATGACGACGACGTAGACGCCGTAGAGTCGCAGCAGTCGCATCGTTCAACCGCCCTGCACGACGACCTTGCGAACGCCGGCCAGCCAGAGAACGCGCTGCAGCAACAGCAGCGCGCCGATCCACAGCCACTGCTGTGCCACCAGCACCGCCGCCTCCGCCGGCGTGATCTTGCCCAGCCAGGTCGCTATCGGAGCGAAGTAGAGCAGCCGGAACGGCAGGTAATCAGAGGCCGCGACCAGCCAGTCCGGAAAGAACCAAAGCGGAATGAACGCCCCGGAGCACAGCCTGATCAGCATCCAGAGGTAGGCGCCGAGCTGCCAGACCGACATGTGCCAGAACCCGACCAGACCCAGCGTGTAGGACATCAGGAACAGCAGCAGGGAGGCGCCGGGCACCAGCGCCAGGCACAGCAGCCCGGCCCCCATCGTCGGCGGGAGCTCGATGCCGACGATCGCGATCACCAGGACCACCATCGGCACGAGTTGCACGACGGTGCTGTACAGGGACCCGCCCCATACACCGGCCAGGTGGTACAGCACGTGGCTGATCGGCCGGATGAAGTCGATGGCGATCTCGCCGCTCTTGATGCGTTGATCGATCCGCTCGATCACGTCGGCGTAGACAAGGTAGGCGAGCGCCGAGCTGAGCACCACGTAGGTCGTCATCTCGCGAAGCGAAACGGATCCGAAGTCGGTCGGCATGGACTCTCGGCCGCCGTACAGCGCCCGCCAGATCGCGAACTGCACGAAGATGAACACGATCCGGCTCGCCGTGCCGAGGAACGTGTTGAACCGGTACGCGGCGTGCGAGATCGCCTCATTGACGAAGAGCTGCAGGTACACTCGCAGGCGGGACATGGTCGCGTCCGTTCTTACAGGCTGGCGTACAGGTTGCGGATGACGTGCTCGATGTCCGGCTCCTCGGTGGAGAAGTCGGTCACCTCGTTCGAGCGCAGCAGCTCGCCGACGATCGCAGCGGCCTTGGTCCGCGCCGCGTCGAAGGCGATCGTCACCGTGCCGTCGCTCACCTCGACGCTCTTCGCTCCGGCCGCTTCCAGCCGTGCCCGGTCGCGGATTTCGCCCTGCACGTCGGCCGTGATCACGCTGTCGGCGGCGTAGCGGCGCTTCAGCGCGTCGAGGTCGCCGTCGTACATGATCCGCCCCTTGTCGATGACGATGACGCGGTCGCAGAGCTTCTCGATGTCTCCCATGTCGTGCGTGGTGAGGATGACGGTCTTGCCGTGCGTGCGGTTGACCTCACGGATGAACTGGCGGATGTGCTCCTTGGCGACGACGTCCAGGCCGATCGTCGGCTCGTCCAGGAAGATGAAGTCCGGGTCGTGCAGCATCGCGCAGCAGAAGTCGGCTCGCATCCGCTGCCCCAGGCTGAGTTGCCGCACCGCCACGTCCATGAACTCGTCGATCGCCAGGATGTCGGCGAAGCGCGCGATCGCCCGCTCGTAGTCGGGCATCGGGATCCCGTACATGTGGCGGATGACCTTGAAGGTGTCCGACACCGGGATGTCCCACCAGAGCTGGGTGCGCTGGCCGAACACGACGCCGATGTTGCGGGCGTTGGCCATGCGCTGGCGGTGGGGGACGATGCCTCCCACCGAGACCTCGCCACCGGTGGGCACCAGGATGCCCACCAGCATCTTGATCGTGGTCGACTTGCCCGCGCCGTTGGGGCCGATGTAGCCGACCACCTCGCCCGGCTCGATATCGAAGGAGACGCGGTCGACCGCGGTGAGCACGTCGTACTCGGGCGCGAACAGACCTCGCACCGCGCCGCCCAGCCCCGGCCGGCGCCGCTGGCGCTTGAACTCTCGGGTGATGTCACGGACCCGAATTCCCCTGTGTGCACCCGTCTCCGTGGTCGTCATGGAAGCCGCGGATCCTACCACGGCCGACGGAGTCTCGACGGCTGACGTTCGACGCAGCGAGCCGATGCCTATTCGTTCACTCGCCGGAGAGCTTCATCCAGCACTCGTCGCGAGAGATAAAGACCGGCGTTCATCATTCGCTCGATGACGGGCCGAGCCTCGGGAATGAGCCCTCGTCTCTTGGCGACCAGCACGATTCCCAGCGTTCCTCGGACAGGGATATTCAGACTGGCAGCACACCGTCTACCTGCCAGGTCGTCGATGATGGCCTCGGTTCCAGGATGTTCGGCCGCCAATGACAGAACGCTCGTCTCGCCGGCCCCCAATCGCCACGCAGCGATGGTGTCGGGAATAGTGCCCGCAGGATGGACGGTCATCCACGCCGTTTCCTGGATTGCCCGAGCACTGACGTCCGTGATGCCCCGGCGCAGAATCTCCGCAGCTACCGGTTCAGGTACCCAGACTTCATCGGCAAATGCTCGAAGCAATTGAAGACGACGGCTGCGAGAGAAGAAGATCAGTGGAGACGCGTTGATGATCGCCCGATCAGCCACGGGCGAGTTCGCGGTCCAGATCCTTGAAGTCTACCAGAAACGACTCCTTTCCCATGTGGGAAAGTGTCAGCATGAAATCCGTGCGGTCCATTCCTGCGATACGGGCCGCCCACTCTTGCGAGATACGCCCCTGCTGATACCACTGGACCGCGGCAGCCAATCGCAATTCCTTGTCGAGTGTTCCCGGCGCACATTGCAGCAGCGAGCAGACCGCATCCGGTAGTTCTACTCTTACCTGAGCCATGGAGCCGACACCGGTTGAAGCGTCGTTCGGCGGCTGACCGGAGGCACGTTCACCATCTCGACGAGATCCTTGCGGATCAGTTTGATAGTTGACGTCAGCACGGTCAAGGCGACGGGCTGATTGGTCAGGCAGGAGTCGGCACCATGGGCTTGGTCGGTCAGTTGCCCGCGCTGCCCGCGGCCGGTAGGCTCCGCGCGAGATGAGCAAGCGGATGATCGCCCTGAGCGCGCGGGCCGCGGCGGAGCTGCCGTCGATACCGGAAACGCAGCGCCAACTGAAGGAAGGCTACCTCGACGCTACCAGCCGCCTCTCCATCGACGACCTGGAGGCGATGAAGGCTTCGTACCTGATCAGCATCGTCACGACCCACCCGCGCTGGGAGGTCATCGGCGTCCTGGAGAAGCTCGGACTGTCGCCGTATTGCCCGGCCGAGCACATCATCGTCGCGCCCAAGGGCAAGCGTCAGGACATCGACCACTGGCGCCGCTGGCGGGCCGGATTCGAGGCGGCCGGCGTGCCGCTGGCAGCGGTCATCGACCACACGGGGGAGGGCGCAGGCTCCGTGGTGCATGCGCTGGGGACGGCCCCGGACTTCGCCGACGTGAGTCTCTACTTCTGGCCGTACGACGCGAACGACGGGACGGCATCGACCGCCCTCCGCATAAACGGGCTGGCCGACACGAAGGAGTACCGGCTGGCGACGCAGGGGTAGGCGAGCCGGCGCTCCGTCGAGTCAGTCGGGGATCTGGCTTGCGGCCATGCCGATGCAGTTGCCTTGCGGATCGGCGAACAGCGCGAACGTCACCGTCCGCGGGATTCATGAGTGTCCTCCCTGGGGTTTGTTAGAGTCCGTGTTCCCGCGCGACCCGGATGCGCTGCGCCAGGTGCCGCATGCGCTCGGGACCGGCGGTGCGCAGCAACGGCTCCGCGTAGACGGTGCCGCCCCGCTTGACGGAGCCGGTGAGGAGCTCGACCAGGTGCGGCAGCGCCGGACCCGCCATGTGCTCCTCGAAGTTGTAGGTGAACATGCGCCGCTCGGTGCCGCCGCCCCAGGAGCTGTGCTTGGTCTTGTGATTGAACAGCAGCATGTCGCCGGGGGTCGAGGCGATGGCGTAGCCGGGCAGGTCGCTGCCGTCCATGCCCCAGAACTCGTCGCTACGGGCGTGGAGGGTGAGGGGAACCGCCCGGTGCAGGCCGTCCGCGTAACGGTCGCCGGCGTGGCAGCTCCCCGGGAACACGCGCAGGCAGCCTGAGCCGGCGTCCACGGGATCGAGGTAGAAGGCGATCTTCAGCGAGTGGTACGGATCCGCGAGGTCGTGGTCGGAGTGCCAGTTGGTGTCGCCGACGTAGTAGTTGCCGTCGCTGCCCGCGTAGTTGTAGTCCTGCCCCAGCAGGCTGGCGACCACGCAGTCGATGCGCGGATCGTCCAGCAGGCCGCACAGGTACTCGTCCCGGTCCGCGAACGGGATGAGCATCGACCGTTCCCGGTGATCGTGGGTGAGACCGCTGGCGGCCCAGATGCGTTCGAAGGCGGCGGTGATCTCGCCGACCTCGGCGGCGAACAGCGCCGGGAAGCGCAGGAACCCGAAGGTCCGGTAGAAGGCGAGCTGCCGGTGGTCGAGTGTCATGGATCGAGCGTCTCGGTGCGCCGCCCCAGTATTTGCTACCCTGTGGCTCGCAGGCAAGCGAGCCCGGGGCGAGGAGGAATGCGATGAAAGGCGTCGTCTTCACGGGGGACCGTCGACTGGAGGTGCGCGAGCTGCCGGTCCCGGAGCCCGGACCGGAGCAGGCGCTGGTGCGGATGGCCGCCTCCTCCATCTGCGGGACCGACATGCACTTCTACCGCAAGAGCTGGGACGAGCTGGTGGAGTTCCGCCAGTCGTTCAACGGATCGCCCGACACCATTACCGGCCACGAGCCGTGCGGGGTGGTCGAGGCGGTCGGCGCCAACGTCACCGCGGTCGCGCCGGGGGACCGGGTGACCGTCTACCAGCACGTGGGCTGCGAGAGCTGCGGCTACTGCCGCCGCGGCGAGGTGATGTTCTGCCCGGAGCGCACGGGCTACGGGTCGGTGCACGACGGCTCGTCCGCGGACTACACGCTGGCGCCGGCGCGCAACTGCATGCGCATCCCGGATGAGCTGAGCTTCGACCGCGCCGTGGTGCTCTCCTGCGCCGGCGGCACGGCGTACCAGTCGATCCAGCGCATCGACCCGTCCGGCGCCGACACGGTGGGCATCTTCGGGCTCGGCCCGGTCGGCCTGTGCGCGGTCGCGTTCGCGGTCGCGCGCGGGGCGCGCGTGGTGGGGCTTGACCTGCAGCCGGAACGGCTGCGGCTGGCGCGGGGCATGGGCGCCGAGCGGGTGATCGACGTCTCAGACCAGGACGCGGTCGAGGAGCTGCTGGAGATGACCGGCGGACGCGGCCTGGACGCCGCCGCCGACTACTCGGGCAGCCCGCGGGCGCAGCAGGCGATGGTGGCGGCGGCCGGCAAGTGGGCGCGCCTGGGACTGGTCGGCGTCGGCGAGCCGTTCGAGCTGGACGCGTTTCGCGGCATGATCATGCGCCAGCTCACGATGATGGGATCCTGGATCTACAACCTGGGCCAGTTCGAAGAGATCGTCGACCGCGTGCTGGAGCGGGACATCCCGCTGGAGGAGCTGATCACCCATCGGTATACGATCGACCAGGCAGAGGAGGCGTTCCGGGTGTTCGACTCGGGCGTGACCGGCAAGGTGGTGTTCACATGGGAGTCCTGAGCCCCGCGCAGATCGCGCGCTTTCGCGACGACGGCTTTCTGGTCGTGCCCGACCTGATGAGCCGCGACGAGATCGACGGGCTGGCCGATGCGGTCCGTTCCGAGTTCGTGACGCAGCGCCACATCGGCGTGGGCAGGCACTTCCCGGATCCGGGCAAGTACACCCTGTCCGAGGACAGCCTGCGGCTGGCCGACGTGCGCCGCGTGGTCGACCACGCGCAGGTGACGGCCGCCGTCTCCGAGCTGCTGGAGGACGAGATCCGCATCTCCGCCTTCGTCATCTACGCGATGCCCCCCGGCAGCCAGGGCACCGGCGGCGACTACCAGGGAACGCACGAGTCCGCGCACTGCGACTACAAGCCGTACCGCCCGGTCGGCTCCTCGATGCGCTGGCTGTTCGTGATCGTGCCGCTGGTCGACTACACCGAGGAGATCGGCCCGCTGCTGGTGTCACCGGGATCGCACAAGATCCCCACGCTGACCCGCCGGGGACGGATCACGCACGTGGAGCGGGCGCGGGGAGACCAGCTCCGCCCGTTCCAGGACACCAGGCTGCGGCGCGGGCAGGTCGCCTTCATGGACATGTTCACCTGGCACCAGGCGTTCGGAAACCGTTCCGAGACGCTGCGCTTCGGCGTCTACAACAAGTACCGCGCGCGCAGCGCGCCGCCGGGCTGCGGGCCCTACCTGTTCCGCGAGCACTCGGCGGAGCTGTTCGACGCCGCCGGCGCGGAGCTGCTGGAGAACCGCATCGAGGGCCGCGTCGCGCAGACCAGCCTGCTGGTGGAGGAGGCGGACCGGTTCCTGGTCCTGGACGGGCCGGACGGGTCACCGACCGTGCCCGGCGGGGCGGCGCAGCCGGCCATGAAACGGGTGGGCACCGACGACGACAACGTGATCGACGCGCTGATGGGCGCCGCGCGTCCGCAGCTCGGCGGCGACCTGCCCTGGGTCAGTTACGTGGGCGACTACCTGGTGGGTGACGGCTCGGCGGACGTCTGCCGCGTCTACGCCTGTCCGCACGAGGAGTTGACGCGCGACGACGGCCCGGCACCTGCCACGGCGCGCTGGCACCTCTGCGACCGGCTGGGGGCCGAGACCGGCACCCCGTATCTCACGAAAGCGGCCGAACGCTGGCTGACCGAACCCGTCGTGCGGGGCATCGGCCAGTCGAACGAACAGGCCAAGTTCACACCATAGCGCCCCGAGGTATCAGCATGAAGATCCTGGTCAGCTTTTCCTTCACCGCCGCGCAGCGCGCGGAGGTCGATGCCGTCGCCCGTCGTCACGGCGGCCACGAGGTGATCCACACCGACGATCCGGCGGTGGCGCTGGCGGCGGCGCCGGAGGTCGAGGTGGCCATGGGCACCCTCACCCCGGACGTGTTCCTGGCGGCGCGCAACCTGAAGTGGGCGCACTCCTTCAGCGCCGGTCTGGACATGGTGCTGTCGCCGGAAGCCGCAGCGCTGCCGTTCACCCTGACCAACATGGCCGGCAAGTACGCCGCGCAGGGCGCCGAGCACGCCTGGGCGCTGCTCCTGGCCCTGAGCCGCGGCGTCGTGCACGCGGCGACCGCCCGCCGCTGGGAACAGGCCACGGTCATGTCCCTGACCGGCGGCACGCTCCTGATCATCGGGCTGGGGGGATTCGGCATGCACACCGCTCAGCGCGCCGCCGGGTACGAGATGACCGTGCTGGCGCTGGACCCGGTGAAGAGCGCCGGCCCGGCCCCCGAGGGCGTCGCCGAGCTGCTGCCGCCGACGCGGGAGAACCTGCATGCCTTCCTGGCGCGCGCCGACGCGGTGGCGGTGACCTGCCCGCTGCTGCCCGAGACCTACCACCTGATCGGCGCCGCGGAGCTTGCGTGTATGAAGCCGACCGCCTACCTGGTCAACGTCAGCCGCGGCGGCATCATCGACGAGCAGGCTTTGATGGCGGCCCTGCACGCGGGCACGATCGCGGGAGCGGGGCTGGACGTATGCGAGGTGGAGCCGGTGCCGGACGACAGCCCGCTCTGGACCACGCCCAACCTGGTACTGACCCCGCACCGCGCCGGCTACTCGCAACATCGGCCGGCGGAGGTCCATGCCTTCGCGCTGCAGCAGCTCGAGCGCTACCTCACGGGCCAGCCGCTTGAGAACATCGTCGACAAGCGCGCCGGATTCTGAACTCGGGAGGGGAACACACGGACAATCCGGCTTCCGGGCGTTATGGGCCGGACGTAGTGTTCGGCGGGACGCTCGGGCTTTCCTCGGTACCGCTCGCAGGCCATATGCCCTGGTCCTCCCAGCCTGAGAACTCCTCATCGAGGACATCAACCCCCTCGTACGCCTTCCGGTACTGAGCATCGATCACGTTGCGCTCCCAGTGGCCCGTGAACCGGCCGGCCAACCCGACGCAGTATCGCGAAGCGCGGCAACCGCCGGGTCCGTCGTCGCGGACCACGAGTTCGCATTCGCTCGCGCCCGGTCGAGGCACGGGAGGTTTCTTGACGATGGCCTTCACTTCCCAACAGTCGAAACACGGCCATGAGCCGGTGCATCATACTCCGTAGCGGAGGAAATGGGTGAAAGTACGACGTTCTCATCGCCGGCGGAGAGGTGATCGACCCGTCGCAGAGGATGCGCGGCCGGCTCGACGTCGCGGTCGCGGGCGAGCGCATCGCCGACATCGGAGCGGACCTGCCGGCCGGGCAGGCCCGCCACGTGATCGACGCGCGCGGCCGGCTGGTGATGCCGGGCCTGGTCGACCTGCACATGCACGCGTACCGGGACCACACGACGCTGGGGCTGGACCCCGATCCGCTGTGCGCCGCCGGCGGGGTGACCACGATGCTCGACACGGGCAGCTCGGGCAGCCACAACTTCCCCGGCTTCCTGCGCGACGTGATCATACCCGCCCAGACCGAGGTGCTGGCGCTCATACACCTGTCGGCGCTGGGACTGGCCACGTTCAACCGGACCGGAGAGCTGCTCGACCGCGCGCTGGCCGACCCCGAAGGCGTGGTCGCCACCATCCGCGCCCATCCGAGCGTCGCCGTCGGCGTGAAGATCCGCGCCACGGACCGCCTGATCGGCACGGGGGAGGCCGGCTGGGCCAACCTCCGGGACGCGGTCGCGGCGGCGCGCGAGGCCGGCACCATGCTGATGGTGCACATCGGCGAGACGCCGATGCCGGTGCCCGAGATCGTGGAGCTGCTGGAGCCCGGCGACTGCATCACGCACTGCTTCAAGGGCGGCTCCGAGCGCATCCTGGATCCCGACGACCGGGTATGGCCGGCGGTCCGCGAGGCCGCCGAGCGCGGCGTCATCTTCGACATCGGCCACGGCTCCGGCAGCTTCAAGTGGGAGGTCGCCGAGGCGGCGATCGAGCAGGGGTTCCTGCCGCAGACCATCAGCACCGACCTGCATACCCTGAACGTCAACGGCCCGGTGTTCGACATGCCTACCACCATGTCCAAGTTTCTGCACCTGGGGCTCTCGCTGGAGGAGGTGGTCGAGCGATCGACCCTCATCCCGGCCAAGGCGTTGCTCCGCGACCACGAGATCGGCACCCTGCGGCCGGGAACGCGCGCCGACATCGCCGTGCTGGACGACCGCGAAGGCCGCTTCGTGTTCACCGACAGCATGGGCACCGATCGCATCGGCACGCGCTGCCTGCGCGCGGCCGCGACCGTCCGCCGCGGACAGATCGTGCCGGGCGGCGGCGGCTGGTATCCCCACCGACAGGAGGTGACTGAATGACCGCGCTGCAAGCGTTTCTGCACGGCCCGCGCGACCTGCACATCGAGCCGGTGGAGCTGGACCCGGACGGGCTCGGCCCGCACGAGGTGCTGGTCGACACCGAGGTGTCCGCCCTCAAGATCGGCACCGACCGCGGCAACTACGAGGGAGCCGACTACGGCATGCAGCCGATCGAGTACCCGCGTCCGGTCGGCGACAGCAGCGTGGGCGTCGTGCGCGCGGTCGGCAACGCGGTCACGCGCGTGGCGGTGGGGGACCGTGTCGCCGACCGGCATGGGCATGCGTCCGCGCACGTGTTCGACGAAACCGGCCACCTGGCGAAGGTCCCGCCGGGCGTCGATCCCGAGGACGCGGTCTGGTCGCATCTCTACACGCTGTCCGGCTTCTGCTACCGCAAGGCCGGCTTCGAGCCGGGCGAGAACGTCGCCGTGGTCGGCCTGGGCGTGCTGGGGTTGGGCGCCGTCGCGCTGGGACCGCTGTTCGGGGCGCGCGTCGTGGCGCTGGGCAACAGCCCGGTGCGCATGGAGATGGCCCGCCGCATGGGCGCGCACGAGGCGTTTCTGTCGTCCGACCCCGATCTGTCTGATAAACTGGACGCCTTCACCGGCGGTGTCGGCATCGACCTGGTGATCCTGACCGCCAACCCGTGGCCGGCCTACCGGACGTCCGTCGAGGTGGTCCGCAACGGCGGCCGGGTGTCCATCGTCAGCCTGTTGGGGCGCGGGGAGGAGAAGCTGAACTTCAACCCGCTGGTGCTCGACTGGTTCTACGACAAGGGCATCTCGCTGATCGCCGTCAACGGCAGCGCCGGCTACCGGTTCCCGGGCGAGCCGGACACGCCCGCCCGCTTCTCCTGGAACAACTCCTGCGCGCACGTGCTGTCGCTGATGGCCGACGGCCGGCTCTCCCCCAAGCGGCTGATCACCCACCGGATGCCGTACCGGGACATGAAGGAAGCGTACGAGATGGCCTACCGCCGCGAGAAGGAGATGCTGGGCGTCGTGTTCGACTGGCGCGGCGCCTGAGCGCGGCGCCCGCCGCTCCGTCGTCGGCCGACGCTCCGGCGGCTCCCGGATCGGAGGCGGTGCAGGGCGCGCGCCGCCAGGCCGCGCTCCGGGGCTGCCACCAGCGCCAGCGCCACCACCACCCCGGCCACCACGGTCATCATGCCTGCCGTGCTGGTGTCGGTCAGCCCGAACCAGCGGGGCACCGTGATCGCGGCGACGTGTCCGCCGACCGCGCAGACCAGGGCCACCCCCTGGCCGAGCACGAGCAGCGACCGCAGCCGGCGGGTAAACAGGCCGGCCACCACGCCGGGCACGATCAACATGGCGATCACGAGGATGCTGCCGACGCTCTCGAACGCCGCGACGATGGTCACCGCCACCATCACCATCAGCCCGTAGTGCATGAGGCGTGCGTTGCAGCCGATCGAGCGCGCGAAGTCCTCGTCGAACGACGTGAGGTTCAGCTCCTTGAACAGCACCAGGACGAAGGCGAGATCGGCCGCGAACACCGCGCCCAGGATCAGCAGCGCCCGCGGCATGCGCACGCCGGCCACCACCACGTCGTTCAGCGGCGCCAGCTCGACCGAGCCGTAGAAGACCGTGTGCACGTCGATGTGCACGGAGTCGGCGCTGCGCACGATCAGGATCAGGCCGACCGCGAACATGGTCGTGAACACCACGCCCATCGCGGCGCCGCGATCCACGTTGCCCACCTGGTGGATGAGCTGCGTGAAGGCGGCGGTGAGCACGCCGGCGACGGCGGCGCCGATCAGGATCACGCCGGTATCGCGGCTGAGCGTGGCCAGGAACGCGATGGCGATGCCGGGCAGCACGGCGTGGCTGATGGCATCGCCCATCATGCTCATGCGGCGCAGCACCAGGAAGCTGCCGATCAGCGCCGACGCCATGGCGCTGACCGCGGCCACCACCACGATGCCGGTGTCGAGGGCCGTCCAGGTCACCGGCCGCCGCCTGTCGGCTGTCGGGGATCGGCCAGCTCGTGCGGGCTCGCGGCCACGGCGGCGGATTCCGCCTGGCCGTCGAGCTCCGCCTCCAGCTCCGCCACCAGGTCCGGCTCCAGCACGTGCTCGATGCGGTCGGCGCCCCGGTCCACGCGGCTGGTGGCGACCTCCGCGTGGCGGATCAGGTACAGCTCCCACAGCCGGTGGTTGCGCACGAGCTGCAGCGCCTGGGCGGCTCCGGTCGGGGTGAGCCGCACGGCATTCGGGTCGAGCGGCGCCGGCTGCAGCAGGCCGTCCCGGCGCCCGACCCGCATCGCCGCCGCCAGCTCGCCCCCGGTCCATCCACGGCGATCGGCCACCTGCTCCCGGTCGACGGCGGCCGCCTGCAGGTCGGCGCGGTTCGGAGTGGCGCCGAGCCGCCCCTCGACCTGCTCGAACGCCGCCCGCAGCAGGTGCTCGCGCCGGATCCGGCGGTCGCTCCGGCGGCGCTCGACGATCAGGCGCAGCAGGCCGCGGCGGGTTCCGAACAGGACGCTGATGACGAAGCCGGCCGCGGTGGTGGCGACGATGACCGCCCCGGCCGGCAGGCGCGGCACCAGCGCCGACAGCGCGGCGCCGACGAAGCCGCCGGCCGCGCCGATCAGCGCCGACAGGATCGTCATCCTGCGCAGGTTGTAGGTCCAGAAGCGCGCGGCGGCTGCCGGCGTGATCAGCAGGGCGACGATAAGGATCAGGCCCACCGCCTGCAGCCCGATCACCGTGACCGCGACCACCAGCCCCAGCATCAGCACGTCCAGAACCCCGACCGGCAGCCCTTGCGACGCGGCGTAGTCGGCGTCGAAGCACAACATGTTCAATTCCTTGAACAGCAGGGCGGCGACCACCACCAGCACCAGCGAGATCACGCCGATCAGCAGGGCGTCGGAGACCAGCATCGACGCCGTCTTGCCGTAGATGAAGGCGTCGAGCCCTGCGGCCGAGCCGCGCCGCATCTGCTGGATCATCGCGAGCAGCGCGATGCCGACGCCGAAGGACACCGACAGCACGATGCCCAGGGCGGCGTCTTCGTGCAGGCGCAGCACGGTGCGCAGCACCATCACGGCCGCGATGGCTGCCAATCCGCCTGCCGCGGCGCCGAGCAGCAGGCCGGGAAACCACTTGCCGGTGCCGCCGAGCGCCACCATCACCAGCCACGCCGCCGCGATGCCGGGCAGGGTCGCGTGGCTGACGGCGTCGGACACCAGTGCGCGCTTGCGCAGCAGGGTGAAGGTGCCGACGATGCCGGCCGCCATGCCCAGGACACCGACACCGACCACCACGACGCGCGTGTTGAAGTCGCTCAGGGTCAGCACGCGCAGCACCTGCTCCCACGTCGGCAGGTAGCTCACGCGCCGCTCCCGCGCCGGCCCAGCGCGTCGACGGCCCGGTCCAGCAGGGTCAGCCGGCCGCCGTAGGTCTTGTGCAGGTTGTCGTCCGTGAACACGTCCGCGACCCGCCCGTGGGCGACCACCCGCAGGTTGAGCATCAGCAGGTCGTCGAAGTAGCTGTCCACGGTCTGCAGATCGTGATGGACCACGAACACGCTCTTGCCTTCCCGCCGAAGGCGCTGCAGCAGGTCGACGATCGTGCGCTCGGTGGCGGCGTCCACGCCCGCGAACGGCTCGTCCATGAAGAAGATGCGCGGGTCCTGCGCCAGCGCGCGGGCCAGGAACAGCCGCTGCTGCTGCCCGCCGGAGAGCTCGGAGATCTGCCGCCCCGCGTAGTCCGCCATCCCGACCAGGTCCATGGCCCCAAGCGCCGCCTCGCGCGTCGCGCGGCGCACCGGGCGCAGCCAGCCGAGCGCCCGGTACAGGCCCATGGCGACCAGGTCCAGCGCGCTCACCGGGTAGTCCCAGTCGACGCTCTCGCGCTGCGGCACGTAGGCGACCAGCGGCCGCTGCCGGCGATACGGCTTGCCGTAGATGCTCACCGAGCCGGACACCCGCGGCACCAGGTCCAGCACCCCCTTGAGCAGCGTGCTCTTGCCGGCGCCGTTGGGTCCGACGATGCCGGTGATGGCGCCGTCGCGCGCGGTCACGTCGATGTCCCACAGCACGGGGCGCCGCCGGTAGGCGATGGTGAGGCCGCGGACCGCGAGCGGACTGTCGGCGGTTGCGAGCCCGTTCTGCGAGCGGATCATCGTCCCGGCACCGCGTGGGACAGCCGCCCCTGGAATCCCAGCTCCGGAGCATCGCCGCCCAGCGCCCGCGCCACGGTCGTGATGTTGTGGTCCAGCATGCCGACGTAGGTGCCCTCGTACGTTCCCGGCTGCCCCATCGCGTCCGAGAACAGCTCTCCGCCGACCACCACGGTGTGGCCGCGCGCGTCCGCCCCCTCGATCAGGGCACGGACGTTGCGTTCGGCGATGGTGGTCTCCACGAACACCGCGGCGATGCGCCGCGTGACCAGCAGGTCCACCAGCCGGTTGATGCGGTCGAGCCCCGCCTCCGACTCGGTCGAGATCCCCTGGATGCCGGCGACCTCCAGCCCGTAGGCGCGTCCGAAGTAGTTGAACGCGTCGTGGGCGGTCACCAGCATCCGCTGCTGCTCCGGGATCGAGCCCAGGGCCCGGAGCGCGTAGTCGTGCAGCTCTCCGAGCGTCGCGGCATAGGCCGCCGCACGCTCCCGGTAGCCGGCCGCCTCGTCCGGATCGAAGGCGGCCAGCGCCTCGGTCACGGCGGTCACGGCGTGCGTCCAGCCCGACACGTCCATCCACAGGTGCGGGTCGAAGTGGCCGGCGAACTCCGCCGGCTGCAGCAGCAGGGATTCGTCGACCAGCTCGGTGACCGCGTGCACGGGGCGGCTGCCGGCCACCTTGATGAGGGTGTCGGTCATCTTTCCTTCGAGGAGCAGGCCGGAGTAGAAGACGATGTCGGCCTCCATCAGCGCCGCCACGTCGCTGCGGGTGGGCACGTACAGGTGCGGATCGACGCCCTCGCCGATGATCGCGGTCACGGTTCCGCGCTCCCCGGCCACCTGACGCACGATGTCGGCGACCATGCCGGTGGTGGCCGTGATCCGGAACGGGTACGTGCGCTCATCCGTGGCGGCATCGGCCGGCGGGGCGGATGCATCGCCCGGCTGCGAGCGGTCACCGCAGGCGGCGAGCAGCACCGTGGCCAGGACCGTCATCAGCATGGTCCGGCCCGCGTCCTTCTTTTGCATCCAGAACATTACATTTTGACCCGCCAAAATAGCACCATAGGCATTGCGGGCCAGCCGCGTCAAGGGGGTGCGCGGAGCATCGGAACGCCGGTAGTACCCCACGCCTGTAGGGTGGCGGGCCACGGCGGCTGCCGTCACACTGCGCGCGTCATGAACTCTGATGGGAACGCGCGACCGGCGTTCGAGAACCGCGTCAAGAAGCTGCTGTCGTCCGGGAGGGCGGCATGGGGCGTCGGCGCGATCGACGAATCGGAATACTCCGCCAAGCTCGCGATCAACTGCGACCCCGACTTCCTCTGGATCGACCTGGAGCACCGGCCGTACGGGGTCCACGAGGTGCGCTGGTCGCCGATCCTGTGCCGGCAGAAGGGCGTCGTGCCCATGGTTCGCGTCCCCGGCCTTGACGCCAGCGTCATCAAGAAGGCGCTCGACATCGGCGCCAGCACGGTGATGGTGCCGCAGGTGGGGACCGAGGACGAGGCCAAGCGCGCGGTCGAGTACGCCAAGTATCCGCCGCAGGGATCGCGCGGCATCACGCCGACCTGGACCACCTACCTGGACGTGAGCTGGGACGATTACCTGCCGGCGGCCAACGACGAGACCTGCGTGATC
The DNA here is from genome assembly GCA_964291595.2 of Spirochaetia bacterium. Lineage (GTDB taxonomy): Bacteria > Spirochaetota > Spirochaetia > SZUA-6 > Bin103 > CATQHW01. The sequence goes on from OZ219914.1 coordinate 2,629,753, forward strand.
GTGCAGATCGAGAGCCCCGAGGGTATCGCCAACCTGGACGCGATCGCGGCCGTCGAGGGCGTGGACGTCGTGTTCGCCGGCCCGGCCGACCTGTCGGCGTCGATGGGAGTCATCGGGCAGCCCCAGCATCCCGAGGTTCAGGCGTTCATCGCCGATTTCCCGGGGCGGGTCGGCGCCTTCGGCAAGCCGGCGGGCATCACGTGGCCGGGCGTCGAACCCTCCAGGGAGGCATACGACCAGGGGTACCGGTTCATCAACATGGGCTCGCTCGGTGCGCTCGGCACCATCGGCGTGACGGCGGGACTGGCAGAGCTGCGCGCCTACGAACGACCGGGCTGAACCGGGCGGCCGGGAGCCGTTGGAATACGTACTCGCCACCGGCCGCGTGCGGGAAGGCTCGCGTGGACTCGCGGGGGTGCCGGTCTCCAACGGTGAGCTGATCACGCGGACGGCCGCCGACGGCTCGTTCCAGATCGAGTTCGCGCCGGACGTGCACCGCTACCTGACGGTCACCACGCCGCAAGGATACCGGCCGGGAGCGGGTTGCTGGCGCCGCCTGCCGCTCGCCGGCGGAGAGGCCGTTTCCGGCGCGGACCTCACGCTGGACTTCGCGCTGGAGGCCGAGCCGCCGAGCGTCCGGGACCGTTTCCTCTTCGCCCACGTCACCGACCCGCACGTGGTCACGCTTGACGAGGAAGCGCTGCGCCAGCCGGGCCACGGCATGGCCGATCCCGACGAGTTCGCCGCCTGCATCGAAGCCATCGAGCGAGACGGCCGGGAGCGAGAGCCAGGGCTGGCGTTCATGCTTGCCACCGGCGATCTGACCGATTACGGCACGCCGGCCCAGTTGCGCGCCTACCGGCGCGTGGCCGACGCCGCGGCGACGCCGATCCTGCCCGGCATCGGCGCCCACGACACCAACCATCTTCTGCACGGCATGGCCGACAGCAGCTTCGGCGTCACCTGCACCGGCGACTACGAACGGATGTGCGGTCCGACGCACTACAGCTTCGACTTCGGCGGCTGCCACTTCGTCTTGGTGAGCAATGAGTCGTTCCTGTTCTCGGCCTACGACTGGATCCGGGTGCAGCGCTGGCTCGACAGCGACCTGGCGCTGCAGCCGCCCGCGCGGCCGATCGTGATCGGTACGCACATGCCGCCGACGCGAGCGTGGCTCGACCAGGTGACCCGGCACCAGGTCGCGCTGGTCCTGCACGGTCACACCCATGCCAGCAAGGCGTTCCGGTACCGGGGAGCCCTGATCCTCTCCACGCCGTCAGTGTCCTTCGGGGACAACGCTGCCGGACCGCGCGGCTACCGGCTCATCACCTGCGAGGGCGGGCGGTTCACCACCGAGCTGCTGCCGCTCCGCACCCGCATGCCGCGCCGGTCGTCCGCGGCGGCGGTCGCTGGCCTGCGCGAAGCGTGGCGCTGCCGCCTGCCCGGCAACGCCCATCGAGGCTCCCTGTTCGTCGTCGGCGCGGGCGCCGACGCAGGTGCGCTCGTGCCGCTGCAGGATGAGAACGGGGTCCAGCGATGCGGGATCTGCCGCGTGCGCCTGAGCGACGGCGCGGTACGGTGGCACACCCGCAGCGACGCCGCGGTACGGGCGGGAATCACCGGCGGGCCGGACGGCTCCTGCTTCGCGGTGTCGTTGACCGGCAGGCTGCTGTGCATCGACAGGGAGTCGGGCGAGGAACGCTGGCACGCCGATACGCCCGGCCATCCGGGCCGCTGGGTGGCCGTGACCCCGGCATACGATGCCGCCCGCGGTCTGGTCGCCGTTGGCGCCAAGTCCGGGTACGGCGCCTACGACGCGGCCACCGGCGCCGAGCGCTGGTATACCCGGTTCAGCGGCACCCAGGATCTGATCGCCGATCCGGTGGGTGACAAGCGGGGGCACTTCGGACGGCCGATCATCCACGGCGGGCTGCTCATCACGCTGGTGCCGCGCCGTTCGCTCATGGGCTTGCGGCTGGACGACGGCCGCATCGCCTGGGAGTACGCCCTGACCGGAACACAGGACTGGTGGTCGACCCCGGTCGCGATCGGGGAGCGGGTGATCGGTGGCGGCGAGCCCGACGAGCTGGTGATGGTGGAGGCGATGAGCGGCGCCGAGGTGTGGCGTCGCGATGTGCTGGGACCGACGGATTTCGCCGTCAACTACGTGAGCGGCATCGCGGTCGCCGGCGACCGTGCCATCCTGGGAGCGCTGGATGGTCGCGCGCTCTGCGTCAGCCTGGACACGGGCGAGGTGCTCTGGCAGATGCGGACCGGGCTCGGCGTGCTGGAAATGGCCCCCTTCCAGCGGCGGATCGCCAGCCTGATCGCGCCGCCGGTGTACGTCGATCGCGGCCCTCTTCGCGGCCGCGTGCTGGTCTGCGGCATGGACGCCGTGCTCTACGTGCTCGACGCGCAGAACGGCGCCGTGACGGAGCAGGCGAGTCTGTCCGCGCCCGTCACCGCGCCGCCGGTGCCGACCGGCGACGGCCTGCTGATCGCCACCTATGATGGGGTCCTCACCCGGTTCGCGGCATGAACGCCGGCGGCCACCGAGGAGGCACGATGATCGATTCCCGACGACTGCTCGACACCTTTCTGACGATCCTGCGCATCGACAGCTACCACCCGAACGAGGATCCCGTGATCGACGCCCTGCGGCCGAAGCTGGAAGGCGCCGGGGTCCGCCTGAGCGTCGACGCGCACCGCAACGTGCTGGGCTTCTGGCCGGGGACGAGCGCGCGGGCAGGCGAGGAGCCGATCCTGCTGTGCGCGCACACCGACACGGTCCGGCCGACCCCCGGCATGGAGCCCGTGATCCGGGACGGAGCCGTGCACACCGACGGCTCCAGCGTGCTCGGCGCCGACGACAAGGCGGCGGTGGCCGCCATCGTCGAGGCCGTGCAGGCGATCGCGGCCGAGGGGGTAGCCCATCCGCCGGTGGAGGTGCTGTTCACGGTGGGCGAGGACGTCGGCCACATCGGCTCCAAGGCGTTCGACGTCGCCAGCGTCCGCTCGCGCATGGCCTTCGTGCCGGACGTGGACGGCCCGGTGGGCGGCATCATCATGGCCGGTCCGACCGCGGAGAGTTTCCACGTCACCTTCCACGGCCGCGCCGCGCACGCCGGTACGGAGCCGGAGGAGGGCCGCAGCGCACTGCAGATGGCCGCGCGCGCCATCGACCGCATGCAGCTCGGCCGCATCGACGACGAGACGACCGCCAACGCCGGGGTGCTGACCGGCGGCGAGGCGGCGAACATCATCCCCCCGGACGCCACGCTGACCCTGCAGGTGCGCAGCCTGGACCGGGAGAAGTTCCGCGCGCACCGCGACGCGCTGGTGGAATGCTGCCGGCAGGGCGCGGAGGCGTACGGCGGCACCATCGACGTGGAGTCCAAGGGCGGCACGGAAGGCTACCGGTTCGGCGAGGACGATCCGCCCGTGCGGCGCGCGGAGGCGGCGATCCGGGCGGCCGGACTGGAACCCTGGCGTGCCACCACCTGCGGCGGCAGCGACGCCAACGAGTTCAACGCCAAGGGGCTGCCCACGGTGGTGATCTCGGTCGGCTACCTGGACATCCACACCAACCAGGAGTCGATGCCGATCGACGATCTGGAGAAGCTTGCCGAGGTGTGCCGGACGCTGATGCTCAGGTAACGGGAGCCGTCCCCGCTCAGAGGACCTCCAGTCCCACGTCCACCAGCCCCTGGGCCATGCGCCGGCGCCGCTCGCTGCCGGACTCCAGCAGGGCTCGGGGGGCGCCGATGGGGCCGCCCCAGCCGGAGCGCGAGCGCAGGTAGGCGATCTGCTGCGGCGTCCTGGGCCTGGCCAGGAACGACAGCGCCACCTGCAGGCGCAGCCCGCCGGAACCGAACGCGGCGTGCGGCAGGTCCTCGGTGAAGACCAGCACGTCGCCGGGCCGCGTCGGCAGCAGGACGTGCGGTACCTCCTCCGGGGCCAGCCCCCACGGCCGGAAGTCGTCGCGCGTGTTCCGGTTGCGGACCGGCAGGAAGTAGTCGGGCGGGTCGCACCAGCGGTCGTCGATCATGCGCAGGTAGTTGCGGTGGGCTCCGGGGAGCACCCGCAGGCAGCCGTCGTCCGGCCCCAGCTCGTCCAGGTAGAGCGCGACCTTGATGTGCGGGACCGCCCAGGTGACCGCGCCACTGCCGCCGTGCCAGGGCGTGTCGCCGTCGTACCAGGAGCAGGCCGAGCCCTCGTAGAGGAAGTCGTGCCCCAGCAGCTTGTGGGGGATGTCGTGCAGCCGGTCGTCATCAAGCAGCCGGGCGTGACGCTCGCCCTTCGCGCAGAGGCCGCTGACGCCGGCGGCGGACGTCCGGTCCCAGCCCGGGTTCTCGGCGCGGGTGAGCTCCTCGCACTCGGCGCGCAGCGCCTCGGCCTCCTTGCGGGAAAACAGGCCGCGCAGCGCCAGGAACCCGAACGCGTTGAAGCGCGCCACGTCCTCGGCACGCAGCCCGGTACTGCTTCCCGGCCGACACATGGCATTCATGCCGAGAGCACCCGCAGCACGTGTTCCACGTCGACCGACAGCGCCGCGGCGATCGCCTCGGCATCCTGACCCAGGCCATGCAGTCGACGGATGGCACGCGCGAGCCGCAGTTCGGCTTGCTGCCGCTCCTGCTCGGCTCGTTCTTGCCCCTGCTCCGCTCTCTGCGCTCGCTCTCGCTCCCGTGCTGCCTGGCGTTCGTGATGCTCCACTTGACGCGCCAGCAGCATCGAATCGCGCAACAGCAGGTCCTCCCCCTGCATCGTGCGCCGCACCTCTTCTTCCGCCATCGCCTCGTGCAACTGCCGCAGCACGAAGCCGCATTCCGTCGGGTAGTCCTCCTCCGCAATCGTCAGCACGTGCGCGTCGCCCCGACCGTTGCCTTTCACCAAGCCCTGGTCGAAGATCGCCAGAACCCGCTCCAGCTCGTCCCGCCGCCGGCTCGCCAGGCGAGGGATCTGGATGATGTGGCTGCGGTGATGGATGCCCTCCACCAGAGGATGGCTCGCCTCCAACTCCCGCCCCGTGCGCCGCTCGGTCACCCGCGGACAGACGTCGATGACCGCCTCGTCCGTCAGGTGATCCAGGGCGTAGCCCAGGAAGTAGATGGTCACGATCGGCACCGCCTCGGTGCGGCCCGACGGATGCGTGAGGATGTTGTCCCCACTGCCGATCTGCTGGCCCAGGTAGCGCCGGAAGCGCTCGATCACGGTCGGCGCGTTCGCCTTCTGGATCTCGATCAGCACCTGGCGCTGGCCGCCATCGGCGGTCCGCACCCGAGCGGCGAAGTCCATGCGCAGCAGCGTCAACGGCAGGCCGTGATCGGGGGCGTCCGGAGTGCGGCGCACGGAGGTCTCCTGCGGGCTGACGGTGAGCGACTGCACCGCCAGCCCGGTGATCCTGCCGATCAGCAGGCGGGCGACGCGCTGGTCCTGCATCAGGTACTTGAACACCACGTCGTAGATCGGGTTGGCGACCTCCATGCCGTCATTGAACCTGCGGCCCGCGCGCTGCGTCAATCACCAATCAGGGGTTGTTTCGGGTCCACTCCGCCGCGGCTGCGCCCAGATTCCAAGGTCTCCATTCGCGCAACCAATTCTGTCCTTGACGAGTCGCCTTTGTCACGAAATCCATAGAAATCGACCAAGGAGGTCACCCGTTCGAACGAGTCCACGAACCGCGGCGACTGGGTGGCCACGATGACCTGCCGGTCCACGGAACGCTGCTTGATCATGCCGGCGATCAAGCCGATCGCCGCCGGGTGCAGGCCCAGTTCGGGTTCGTCCAGCAACAGCACGTCAGGGAGCATCTCGGCGGGAAGGTTCAGCAGGGTCACGAGAGCGAAGAGACGCAGCGACCCGTCGGACGTGAGATGTGCTCCGAACGTGCTGTCAGTATCCTTGGCCTTCCATCTCAGCAGCACCGTGCCGTTGGTCTCCTCGATCTCGAAGCGATCGAAGACCGGCAGGACGCGGCCGATGTGATAGCAGATCATCTCGAAACGACGTATGTCTTCCCGTTCGAGCCGCAGGAGAACGGCACCCAGATTGCCGCCGTGCGAACGCAGTTGAGCGTTGTCGGTGGCGTCCCACCTCTTCTTGAAGCGCGATCCGGGGGAGGTATCGTGAAACTGATAGACCGAACAGTTCCGCAACAGCGTGACGATGACTCGCGCGGTCTGAGCGCCCGGCCCGTCGGATTGGGCGGTTTCCAGTATCCTCGCTTCAGTATGGCCGCTGCCGAGGTGAAACCACTGTTGCTCATCGACAACCTGTCTTGCCCTGCACTCAGGAGGTCTTCCGCAGCGACAAGTCCAACGAGGAAGACTGGCGTCCGAGCGCGTGCTCGAATCCCGGCCGAGACGGGGTCATGAAGGTTATCGAATCGTAGAAGTCGTCCAATGCGATGAACAGGCCGTTCGCCTTCGCCCATTGGCGCATCCGCTGGTTGCAGGAGTGCCTCCAGGAGAGGATCTCCACTCGCCAGCCACGTTTGTGCATCCGTTCCAGCGTACGGTGGAAGCCGGCGCCTTCGTGGTAACCGGCACCGTCTCCCGTCAACAAGACGACGACGCCCGGGTTGCCGTTGTGGTCGAGAGCGTCTTCGAGCATGCGGAGCTGGAGTATTCGGTCGGGCGTGTCCTGCTCACTCCGCTCCGGGCTGCCACGGTCGAAGAGCCGGACTTCGACTCCGGCAGCCTCCATTCGATTCCAGAACTGTCGCATCTCCGGCGGTATCGACCCGGCCGCCACCGCCCCCCCAAGCGTTCGGTCGGCATGCGCCAGGCGAAGGATGTTGTCGAAGTTGATGCGGACGCGATAGCGCGCGTCGGGTCCTTCGTTCCGTTCCTCCGCAAACCGTTGCGCCTCGTGAAAGATGTTCGAGTTGTCCCAGTACAGGAACACCCTGCTCATGTCGCGGCAACATAGGCGCATCATGCCGCTCCGTCAACCGAGCCGAACCGAATCCCGAGGAGGGGAAGGGACCCGCCACGTCAGATTCCGACGCACTTGGACATGCTCACGGTGAGCTGGCAAGTAGCTCTCCGCACAGGAACTTCACGGATATGCCGCATGCGGCGAGCACGTTCCGCGCGTTTGCCCAGTCGCTGTCGGTGGCGTTGACTACCGGAGCTTCTTCTCGCTTGGCGAGTGCGGCGAACTTCCGGTCACTCGGATCGAATCCGGTGTCGATCAGCGCTTGGGGCAGATCAACGTACTCGCCGTCCGGCCGCTTGCCGAGCTCGATGCGCTCGATCTGCTCGCCCGATTGGAGGATGGCTCGGAAGGTCTATCAGGACGTGCTCTGCGTCATTGAGCACACGCGTCAGGAACAGGATTGTTGCCGCTCGACAGCTTGCCGGCCAGTCGTCATCACGGCCGTTGGCCACGATGGGCACGTTGGTGTCGATCACCCAGCGGCTCACGATGCGGAGCTCGTCATGCGGGCGAGCCGTGCAAGTTCCGCGTCCGCGGTTTCGGCAAACGCGTCTCCCATGAATCTGGCAGGCCAGTTCCCGATGTTGCCGAATTCGTCGAGCTGCAACCACTCGATTGCAGACCCATGCCTGGCAGCACGGCAAAAGTAGAGAGCGGTATCGGCTGCTTGGAAACGGCCTTCAGCAATGCGCCGTTGCAGGCGGAGCAGAAGATGTTCGGAGTGGCTTTCGACAATCACCTGAACGCGGCGCTGCTCCGCCACGTCGATGATCACGTCTGCCAGTTCTGCCTGTGCCAGCGGATGGAGGTGGAGTTCCGGCTGCTCCAGCAGTACGGTCGAGCCTTTCGGTACGTAGTGTAGCAGCGTGATCACCGGAAGTACCTGGGAGACGCCGAAACCAACGTCGGGCAGCATCACCTCCGAACCATCCGAGCGGGTACGCACCTTCGCCTGCCAACGGCTGGAACCGGGTCCGATTTCTTCGACGTGGAATTCCTCGGCAAGATGCAACTTGCGCAGCCAATGTACGAGAGCCCCGGTGAAGGGCGTATCGTCCCGCGCCAAGTTCCGACGGTCACCATCTGTCTGTGCGGCGACTATGGCCTCGATCGTGCGCTCTCCCCGGTCGCCGACATCGCTCGGCCGGGAGCCACTCCATAGATAGTCGCGCTGCGGGTGATCGCGCAACGGTCCGAGGTAGAAGGTTCGGTCCAGAAAGGCTTCAAAGGCCGTCTCCAGGTCAGAAAGGAAATCCGCGTTCCGGTAATTGGAGCGCGCGTTGTCCGGGAACCGATATGTCTTGATCGGGCCGGCCAGCTCTTCCGGGCGCCCCGACGCAGACTCCAGGCTGAAATCTGATCCGGGCACGTCGACGCGGAGCTGAAACGGACTGAACTGTGTGACTTGCGTCAGTGCGAACGTTGCGTCGCCGACCAGATAGGTCAACTCACGGCTGTACGGGGCATCGAGGTCGAAACCTGTCTTGGCTTTGATCATGACCTCGGACGATGAGACTATCGGCATCCTTGATCGTGCCGCGGAATCACCAATCTTGATCGGTGACGGCGTTCTGAAGCCCACCGCGAAGTTCACGGTGAGGTTCCGATCATGGTTATGGATGACATCCTCGAGCGTGCCGAGGCGGAGCCAGCGGCCGTTCAGGTCTACCACCACGGCCCGGTCAGTAGTTTCCCTGGTCTGCTTGAGGAGCAGAAGCGACTGCAGCAGACTCGACTTGCCGGACGAGTTGGTCCCGAATATGGCCGTGATCCGACCAAAGGTCAGCTCGGCCGTCTTCCAGCACTTGAAGTTCTCAAGCTGCAACCGTGTCAACATGGCGACTCCTGAGCGACGCTTCACGGTAGCCTGCGCGGGGGTGTTCTGTCACCGGTGATCGCCCCGGTCGCCGGTTCGCGTTGAAGTTGCTCACCGCGCTGCCGAGGTGCCGGCCTTGGCCGCCATCTCGGCAGCGAAGACGGTCCGCCGGCGTCCGCCGCGTGGCTCGAAGAAGGCGTCTGCGCCGTGCTCTCGGCAGCGCTTGACGGCACGTGTCACCGTGGGTCGCGACGGTCGTCGGCAGGGTGGCAATCGAAGGGTTCGAGGTTGTATACTCCTGGGGTCGCGCCGAGCGTCATCCCGGAGGCCGGATCGGTCCCGACAACAGCAACAGCGAGCAGGTATTCGCAGCATGACCCGACAACGAATCGAGAGCTTTCTCCGCACGCTCGGCCTGTCATTCGACGAGCTGGACGCCGACACCTGGATCATCAATGACGAGGAGCGCGGCGTCGAGAACGTGATCGTCGTGCACGAGGAACCGGTGATCATCTTCCGGCTCAAGGTCGCCGACCTGCCGCCGGGCGACCACTGCGCCCTCTACGAGGAGTTGCTGCGCCTGAACGGCACCGACCTCTTGCATGGCGCCTACGCACTGGAAGGCGACGACCTGGGAGGTGCCTCCGTCGTGTTGATGAACACGCTGCTCAGCGAGACCATCGACATCGAGGAGTTTCAGGCAACGCTCGACGCGATCAGCCTGTCGGTCGCCGAGCACTATGAGCGGCTCGTGCCGCTGGTCAAAACGGAGGGCGGCTGAAATGGGCCTGTTCGATCGGTTCCGCAGGGTCGTCAAGTCGAACGTGAACGACATGATCAGCAAGGCGGAGAATCCCGAGAAGATGCTCACGCAGTTGATCGAGGACATGAGCGGCCAGCTCATCGAATCCAAGAAGGCGGTAGCCTCGGCCATCGCCGACGAGAAGCAGCTCGAACGCCAGCTCCTGCAGCAGCGCACCCAGGCCGACGACTGGGAGAAGCGGGCCGTCCTCGCGGTGCAGGAGGGACAGGACGATCTGGCCAAGCGCGCCCTGGTCCGCAAGCAGGAGCTCGACGAGTACGTCTCCAGCTATCAGGACCAGTGGCAGGCGCAGCGCGATTCGGTCGAGCAGCTCAAGGGATCGCTGCGCGACCTGACGCAGAAGATCGAGGAAGCGCAACGAAAGAAGAACATCCTGATCGCCCGCGCCAAGCGGGCGGAGGCGCAGCAGCGCATCCAGACGACCCTGAGCACCTCTCGCGACACGTCGGCGTTCGAGGCGTTCGACCGCATGGCCAAGAAGGTCGACCAGATCGAAGCGCAGGCGGACGCCGAACAGGAAATCAACCAGCTCGACGCCGGCGACAAGGCGCTCGAACGCGAGTTCCGGCAGCTCGAAGGACGTGACACGTCCGGAGACAGGCTGCTGGAAGACCTGAAGCGGAAGATGGGGCAGATCGAGGACAAGTCCCAGGAGAGCACGAACCAAGGTACGTCGCCCGCCGGCTGACGCTGACGGAACGAAAGATCGAGAGGCGGACGCTATCGTGCCGAGCGGTGAACCGGACTCTACAACCCGGCACCGCGGTCACGGGCTGCTTGCGTCTCCAGCTTGGCCATTCAGCCGCGTATCGTGACGGAGATGCCCGCCCCGCGCCGTGCTCTCGCGTCGCCGGTACCGGTGCGGCTCGGTGATCCGACGACCTGGATTCGGCGTTTCGCTACTATGCCCTGCCCCGATCCATCTCCTCCTCTACTCTCTTCTCTGCTCGCATCTGAGCCCCTTTTGCCGCGCTATCCAACCCAGGAAAGAGCGTCTCTTGAGTAACGTTGAGCAATTCTAAGTCCTTCCTTATCTCGCCCTTTATTGAACTCGGAACTCTAAACGTGTAATGACCATACATCGGCATCCCTCGATTATGAGACCCGACGCGCTTTTCGATACTCTCAGGCTCAAATTCCATAGCAGTGTCCCCGTTCTCGTTGTCCGCTCCGGGCGCACTGTGCAACGCCGAAATAAGAAAAGCCCCAGATTGCGCGCGAACCCGTTCAAACGACTCTCTTGGCTCAACAACGAACACCTGAAGAAGATGCCGCGGATCGATCAGTTCCTGAAAGTTTGGTCTCTCCGCATTGATTTGATGGTAGAGGTCGCCACGAGCCCTGTAATAATCGTCTACGTTTCCGCTCTTTCCCAAGATCAATCGCTGCTTGCGTTGTGGCAATTTGGCGAAATTGGCGATGACACTAACCGTATCACTCGCAAACGTCTTGATCATCTGCTTCCGCACCGCGAAAACGTGCACCATACCATCTGCGCATAGTTGTTCCGCGCATACCTTTTTCCTGCAGTCGTCGCATAGCGCCTGATCATTGCATGGATCGCATAGTTTCGCCTTGCATGCGTCGCATATCTCGATCTTGCGGTCGGTATCTTCGCAGGCGCCATACAGCGCGACCAGTGGATTCTTCGTAATGTCTAGGAGCCGGGTCGGTAGCCAGTGGTGTCTCGCCAAGCTCCACTGTTCGAGTGCGGTCGTCCTGTCCATGAAGTCTTCAGGACGCTTTGACATGATATCAAGCAACATTTCTCCTTCATGTGGCACGAGGTTCCCTCGGCCGTGCGGCAAAGCCCTCGCCAAGCTCGGTTCCAATTTGTACGAAGCACTCTTGACACCACGGAAATAAAGAACTTTGTCGGACCCATTTGAGTAAGACAATTCCTTGCATCGATGCACAAGATCGCAGACGCTGTGGACAGGTTCTCTCTTCTCGGACCGCCATCTATGACACGCGCCGCCGCCATCCCAAAGTCGCGCATCGAGAAGGTTGGTTCCTGCAATTGCTATGTTCAACAGATCGGCCGAACTGAGGTCGGCGTTACCGACTTGCGCTTCACTGAGATTGGCATCCCTTAGATTGGCATCCCTTAGATCGGCGTCCCTTAGATCGGCGTCCCTTAGATTGATGCACCTCAGGTTTGCCTTCCGAAGGTCGTACTTCCGAAGGTCGTGTGTCCTCAGGTCTTCACCTGAAAGGTCAGGTACGACATCGGGATTTCCCTTCCGCCATTCATTCCAGGAGTGAACCTCCTTCTTTAGCTCCTGCATATGTGTTCGTTCTCCCACTTGAAAATACCTCCGAATCGCGTAACGGCCTACCTACCCACGGTCTCGAATCTTCTCTCGGAAGCCACTGGCTGTCAAGGTGGCGTGGCACGCGAGTCCGGAGCCATAGCGCGGTCAAACCGGCATCTCGCTTCGACGGCAGCCCATTGCTCGCACGCGCGCGCCGCTTGGGCGGTTGGCTCGTTCACGTTGTCGGGAACCACGAGCTCCAGCTCTTCGACACTATCGCGTACCGCTCGTCGAAGCTGCTGTTGATCCCAAATCCACTCGTCTGAATTCAGGTAGAGCACCGGCATCGACCGGACTTCCGGAAGTTCGTTGTCAAGTGCGAGTGCCTTTGTCAGCGCCTCCCGTGAGGCGCTACGCCGGTGGCGCTCGAGGCCGATCTCATAGCTGAGGAATTCGTCTCGATAGGCCTTGACGCGTTCCAGGACAAACGCGTACCGCTCCGGCGTCGGCAGTGCTTCGGTACGTTCGGCACCTTCCGTAGGCGACCTCTCGGAACGCGAACGACGGAAAGCCTGCACGACCTGCCGGGCAACCCATGCGAGCAGCCGGGCAAACCGTGCGAGCCATCGGAGCAGGTCAGCCACCTATCGACTCCTTGTAAGCCGCGTAGATTTTGCTCACTTGGCGCAACTGCTCGTTCGTCACGTCGAGTTGAGCACTGATCTGGGCACGCTTGGCCTGGTCCGATTGATCCGAGGTCTTGAGGTCGTCGAGCGTCTTCAATAGCCGTTCGTTGATATCCCGACAGCTTTCCCCCATAGAGGATAGTGCTCGTAGTCCGTGTCCTTCCATTACTACTTCGGCATGGTGCACAATATTGTCGAATGCCTTTGCCAGCATCTCTTCGAGCTTCGGAATTAACGCTTCTACACCGGCGCTGCGCCCCTTACTGGTGTCCCACAGTCGCTGCCACCAATTGGTCGCGTTGTCGACGATCTTCGTCAGCAGTACGGCGTCGAGAGCGGCTTTCAGCGATGCCTCGGCAGCCTTGCATGTCGTTCGAGCAGACAATGGAAGAAGATGATGAAGAGTGACGCGAGATCCAAGGCTATATCTGTGGAGCTCGTTCGATAACGTGACTTCTTCACCGTTAAGAAATCGTTCGATCCCTTGTGTGAATCTCGTCAGGATGTCGGCTATTGTCGTTCGTCGGTTATGAAGTGCACTTTGGACGCTCCAGCGCGCGTAAGGCGCAAGTTGGTCGATCTGTCCAACCTTCTTGAGGCGGTCTGCTGTGTCAGCACAGACGGCCGTCGCTACTGGATGTAGCGCCTCATCCAGCTCGTTGATCTTCGCCTGGACGGCATTCGCGAACTTGGTTCGGGCGTCTTTGAGCAAAGTGTCGACTGCGAGAATGGCCGCACCCGCGTCCTCTCGTTGTTTCGCTCGTTCTTCGGTCGACGCGTCGACCACGTCGAGATCGCTTCGCAAAGACTCGGCCAATGTTTGCAAACGTCGTTCGGCGCGCTCGAAGATACTATCCAGCCGCGCTTGATGCGAGTCGATGATGTTGGTCGCCTTGTTCGCAATAATCCGTCGCTCGACCACCTCGCGCAGTTTGTCGACACCGTGCTGCTCTGGATCAAGATAGCCCTTCCGAGACAATTTCGAAGCGTAGACCTGTATGATGTCGCGAAGCGGATGCCCGGCACTCTGTAGAGACGCAATGAGGCCCCCAAGCCCGCTGACTAGCACGACTCCCTCGTCGTCGCCAAAGAGACTCACCATTCTGGGGTCGCCGCTGCTGCGAATGCTATTGATGTGATTCCATATCGCCTCTGTGTTGGGTTCCGCATCGCATTTGTTCACAGCGATGATACGGCGACGAGGATCCACATGCGCGAGGTTCTCGTCAAGAAACTTGACGTCGGAATTCGTCATCCCTGCCTGTCCAGCAAAGGTGACGTATACTACCGCATCAGCTCTCCCGATCCACTTACGCGTGATCTTGTCGCGCTCGGGGTTTGGGTCGTCGGTTCCCGGGGTGTCCGCAACGGTCACCTGATGTAGCCAGGGCCGATCTGCGTACAGATGAATCCACTTGACGTACGGGCTGTAGACGCCTCCCTTACTGTGCACTGCGGCGTATCGCGCGAGCTTCTGCAGGCCGTCTGCGGACTCCATGTGAGCCGGTTCGGTCACCAAATCTCCTTCGCGAAGCCCCGCCGTGCGAGCAGCCTCGCGGGCGTCAGAGAGTTCTGCCTGGGCGTGAGAGTCCCTTCTGCTAGCGCTAAGTACGCGGTCGAATTCGCCCGGCGTATAGAACGTTGCCTCGATACGGTCGGTGCTCGCCCCGTCCATGAGTACGATCTTGGCGGTCATGGTGGTTCTGGCCGCCGGCAGGATTTCTTCTCCGAAAAGAAGGGCGTTGAGCAAAGTGGACTTGCCGCTGTTGATCTCACCGCAAACCGCCACGACAAAACGCTCGGCACGCAAATTGGCCGATTTTTCCTGTAGTACATCCGTGTCCGGCTCCAGCAATTCGGCATGTTCTTGGATACGGTCGTACCAACTGAGCAATAATTCCCTGCGCTTCTGATAGCTACTCAGATCCGTCATGGGTTCGACCTCGCCAGGAGTTCGACGCGCTCCTCCAATCTCGTCAACTCCTTCTCTGCTTCCTGCTTGCGCGAGTGCGCCCGTTCGGCGCCGCTGATGATCGATTCCTGTATCCGGTCGATGGCAGGTTGAATCACCGAATGACTCATGCGTGCATTCAACTCGTCTATCTCGTCGCTGACAATTCGCCTGGCCCGCTGGAATAATTCTTCCTGATGTACTTCCGGAGCAGGATAGTCTGCTTCGCTCCATTCACAATACCAGTGCCCGTTGTCGTATTCCCAGCCGCTGTCTTCTTCTCTTAATGCGTCATCCCAATTCTTCGCTACCTTGCGTACTCCACGTAGCAACGCGTCTCTTATCTTTCTCCCAAGAACACTAACGGACCATTGATTCGAGTTCGTCTGGGAAGAATTCAGCGTGTCGAGCAGAGCCTTTACGTCGTCCCAACGTTCGTGCTTCTTTGCAATTTCTTTCATCTTGTTCAGATCCAGTTCGACGCGATAGAATACACGATCTGACCAGAACTTCTCCTCTATGCGTTCATCCTTTTCGAGCACGCCGTCGACAGCATCGTCGAGAATGGTGTGAGTGCAACATATGAGGTTCGACTTGGCATTTTCGATCTCATCAAGCGCTACACTCTTCTGGTCGCCCGTGTGCGTTGCTCCTTGCTCTTCGAGTGCCCTTCGTGCGTCGTTCAGTCTCTCGGACAGTACGTCCACCGTGTTCATCCAGTCCTTGCCGAGCTGAGCGACTTTTCTTCGAAAACGTCGTTCGAGTATGACGTGTCGTTCCGAGGATACGGATCGCACCATGTCGGCGAGTTGCACCCGGGAAGCCAAGTCATGATCTGAGACGGCGAGCTCATAGACGTTGCCACTGACGTCCAAGTGATAGCAGAGATGCTCTGAGGTTTCGATTACGTCGGCCGTGATTCGTTCCGTAAACCGAGACCGAGACATGAATGCGTCACGAATTCGATGGGCCGCGAGTTCCAAGGCTTCAAGCGGTGCGGTGTCGTGCGTCTCCTGCAACTGCAAGGCCGAGACTAGGAATACGGCACGAAACCGGTCGCCGTAGCGATCTTCGCACCACTTCTTCACCTCGGTGCGCTCGCTTGACACCAACTCCTCGGCCTTGTTGAGCAAGAGGAACATCGGCGTGAGGTCGTCATGCGTACCTTGCTGCAGTCTGTCCAGCTGTTCGAGAAGGCTCTTCGTGAGGTTCCCTTTCGTGGCGTCCGCGAGGACGAACAGCACGTCGGAGCCGATGACGGCGTCCTCGGTCAATTTGGTGTCGTTTTCGTTGGGAGGTGGGGCATTGAATCCCGGCGTGTCGACTATCCTGATGTGGTCCAGCACCGGTGCGGCTATCGAGACGTGGAAAACGGTTGCGGTGGCGTCTTCGGTCTTTTCATGTGACACCATGGCTCGATATCGCCACTGTTCGAGATGCTTGCGTGCCCCGTTCGGCAGTTCCTGCTCTATGTGCGTGCTGTCGCCGTGAACGAAATACGTAACGGATGCAGTGGTCGGCTGCGGGCCGACCGGGCAGATATCGTCGTCCAATAGCGCGTTGATGAACGTGGATTTTCCGGAATTGAAATCGCCGACGACCGCTACGGTCAACAGACCTATGCCGTCACGGCGCTCGCGTTGCTCTACGAGGTGATCGACAAGAGACTCCTCGAGTGCAGCCAACCGGGACTTGAGATCTTGATTCTTGAGGTCTTGATGATCGTCGAGATCGGCATCGGCAAGTTGGTCTCGTACGGATCGAAGGTTGAGCAGACACTCCAGCGTGCGGTTAGGGTCGCTGTCAGGGGAATCGGACATCACGCCGTATCCGTCGACTCGCGGGCTGATTGAGCATGGGACGGCGCGGACACAGGGGACTCGTTCGTCGCTACGAGCCCCCGGAGGCGCTCGACGTCCGTATCGACTCGCGACACCTTGGCGGTGCGGTCGGCGAAGTCCGTCCGGCGGTCAGCATCGAGTTGATCGATCGTTGCCCGCGCTTCGTCGCGCTCACGTTCCTTCGGCTGAAACACCTCAGACTCGAAATAGGTCTCGATCATGTGGCCGGCGCGGACCGAGAAGTCGATCGCGACTTGCTCCAGGGGCTGCTCGATCCTCCGACCCTTCCACCACTCGCCAATCAGGTCGCTGACCATGTTGATGGGATTGAACTCATGTACCGCCTTGAGAACCCTGTTGAGAGGGCGGTCGCCTTGCCCCGTACTACGATCCGTCTCGGTGTCCGAGGCGGATTGAACGACTGCAGCCGTTACCGCGGCTCTGGCAGCGCCCTGACGCAACGCCGCGCCTCCCGCGACCTCGGCCGCGCTGGCGGCGGCGCCTACTCCGGGAACGATCACTGCCGTGAGCGCCGCCGTGGCAGCGGTCGCCGCCCAACCGGTTATCTTGTTCGTGTTCTTTACCGCATGTTGGATTTCCAGGTCGATGCCCTCGACGTGCGGGGTCGCTCTCTGCCCGAATTTCGCCAAGTGGTCACGAACGGCATCCGACAGCGCGGTCGCGAATGCGTCGCTCACCTCTTCGACGGCGCGGTCGTCTGCCGCGGCGGCGAAGAGGGCGCGAAAGCGACTACAGGTCGATTGGACCTCGTGACGCAGTTCGGCTTGCGATCGTTCGAGCCGTTGGCGTTCTCGGCGCAGTTCGTCGTCCAATCTGGCTCTCTTTTCGTTCTCCTGGGTCTTCCTCCGTGTGAAATCGTCATCCGACTCCAGCAAGCCGCTACGCACGTGATCGAGCAGCGTGATCGCGCGGGGAATCAGCCGGTCGGCCGCACGCGCCTGCCGTTCGGCCGCAAGTGACTCCAAACGGCTCTCGAATACCTCCTGGATGGCTTTGCGCAGAGCGCTGACGTCTCTTTTGGCCGCGTCCGGGCCCGCGCTAACCACGACAATGCGGGCAGCAGCCTCGGCGTGGGAGCAACCGATGGTCCGTGACAGCGTGCCGGCGACCTTCTCGCTTACCTCCTGCCGCTCGGAGGGCAGAAGGTGGTCGGCGAAGGTAAGCGCGATGAGAAAGCGATGCTGCAGGTGGCGTACTCCAGGTGACTCGAGAAACATGGTGACCGTGCTCGTCAGACCGCCTTTGCGGATGTCGACGCAGATCACGGCGGCATCCACGTTCGGCAACTCTCCGAATGTGACCGCGGTATGATGCTCGATAAGCGTCGAAAGTCCGGGTGTGTCGAGGAATACGAATCCGGCCGGAAACCCCGGACCCGACGGCAGACGAACACGAGGGCGGCCATCGGTGCGCCCACGTGCCAAGTCGTCGAAGTCGGGCCGGCTGATCGGCGTCGTCGCACCGTCGGGATCGACGCGAAAATACTCCGGTGCGTCGAGGTCGGGCGTCGAAACCACTTCGCCAGCGCGGGCGGTGCATGGCTCCAATTGCGTCGGCATGAGATCGTCGACTCCCGTCAGCTCGTTGATCAGCGTGCTCTTGCCGCTGCTGAAGTCACCCAGGAAGCCTACCTGCACCGACCGATCGCTCACAAGATGGTTGATGTCTTCGTCTAGCATTCGCAGGTCCCATCGCCCCGCTACCTCACGGAGCACATCCAATACGGTCAATCCGGGACCTTCTTTCGTGGTCACGTCGAGTCACCTCGGCACTTGGCGGTTCGCGGCAGACCCGGAGGACCGAGGCGAAGCCGACGGCTGGCAGGTCGGTCCGCGGCGTTCCATTGTCATGTCTCCGCTCGGTGTTCCCGTCGCTCCGCTCCTGAGTTCCTGCACCATAGTCCTATCCTGAGCACGAAGCTTGAAGCTGGTCAAGACTCATTTCGTAACCAAACGCACGCTTGGAGCACTTTTTTCGTAGCGTCTTGAGCTTCTCTGCAACATCTGCCTACGGAAAGCTGGAGTAGCGGACATCGGCCCTGTCCGTGGCCTACCCTTGAGCGCCGTTCAACCGAGCACCCAATCCCGCTGCTTGAGGAAGTTGGCAAACACGTCGCGGCCTCTGACGTTGCCGTAGCTGCGGACAGCCGTGTTCCACCAGCGTGTGCCGGGATGAGGGGTACTGATGTGCGGAATGCCGCTGTCCCGCAACGCGTTCGCGGCGAGTCGACCGGCGAAGCTTGAGGTCACAATCGCCAGTTCCGGGCAGTGGCGCAGGAAGAACCACCGGAGCACGTCCTCGGCTGCGTCGATATCTTGCTGGCACTCGTTGCCTTGCATGCTGCCGCCAGCGGTCGGCGCCGGGCGTACGAAGTAGTTGCAATATGCGACATGGTTGAGTGGGAAGGGGTCCGGCGTGATCCCGCTCTCCTTCAGGATCCGGGCGATCTCGTCCTGGATCGCGCGGTAGATGCGGTGCGCGCGGGTCCAGTGACCGGTGATGTTGCCGATGGTGGAGGCCCAGCGGATCTCCTCCTCGGTCAGATCGGCCTGGCTGCTGCGGTACCAGCGGTCGGGGTCGTGGTGGATGGTCGACTCGGGCGGCAGGTAGTGGCTCTCGCCGATGACCAGGAGGCGCTTGTGGCGCTCGTCACGGTAGCGGCTGCCGATCCAGGGCTGCATGCAGGGGAACCGTCGCAGGTGGTCGGGCAGGGGAGTGGTGCTCACCGCGCCGCTCCGTGGTGGGCGGCGAGGGTGGCGCACATCTCGTGCAGGCGCCGGCGCAGGCGGGCGGGGCGCTCGACGGTGACTGCCGTACCCCAGGTGACCAGGTGCCAGCACATCTCCTCGACGCCGCCGGCGGTGAAGCGGACGGTCGCCGAGCCGTCGTCGTTCGGCTCCACGGTCTGGTCGGGGTGGAAGACGAACTCGGCCACGTCCTGGGCCACGCCGGCGGCGAAGCGCAGCACCACGGCGACCGGCTCTTCCTGGAAGGTGCCGAACGACCGCCGGGAGAATCGGTCCAGGTCGAACGCCGGGTCGCGCTCGAACGCGTCGCCGGTGAGCTCGGCCGCGCTCATGCGCGCCAGGCGCCACAGGCGCAGGTGGGTCTCTCCCTCGGCCGGGCCGATCAGGAACGCGCGGTTGCCGTAGATCAGGCCGTGAGGCTCGACGCGCCGCCGGGTCGGCCGCTCGGTCGCGCGCGGCGCGTAGTCGAACGCCACCACGTGGCGGACCGTGATCGCCTCGCGCAGCAGCGCGAGCAGGCCGTCGTCCAGGCGAGGCCGCGGCCCCGGGCGCATCGCCAGCCCCTCGGCTTCGGTCAGCGCCTGCACGCCGGGCTCGATCCCGCTCCGCGCCTCGGCTTCCAGCAGGGCGCGCAGCTTGTCGTCGAGACGGCGGAGCATCGCAGCCCGTTCCTCCAGGCCGGCGCGATCGAGCGCGTCAGCGGCGGCGGTGAGCTCCGCCAACTCCTCCGCCGAGAGCGATACCAGGTGGCGCAGCGTCGGCGTCCGCAGCCGCCAGTGGCGCCTGGCCTCGCCCGTGTCCACCGTCTCCAGCGGTCCGAACACGGACTCCACGGCGTCGCGGAGGCGTTCGGCGGTGCGGCGGCTGACCTCGAACTCGCGCTGGATGTCGTCCAGGGTCAGGCCTCTCGAAGTCTTCTGCAGCTCGATCGCCAGCCGCACGATGTCCGCCGCCCGCTCGTAAGGCACTCAGCCGTCTCCTTCGTTCCGCTTGGCGGTCCTCATCGTAGACGAGGGCGGTCCGCTCATGCGCGTGATCCCGACGCCGATTCCCTGCCGCGGTTCGCCATGCGAGCCTTGAACTCCCGCGCGATGTCTTCCGGTGACGGCGCATCGCCCCGGGATGCGGTGAACAGCTTGGCCAGCACGGCGATGTAGATCTCGCCCAGCGTGGTGGTGAGGGCGCCGGCGGTCGTTGCCGCGATCGCTCCGCCGGCGACCGAGCCCAGGCCGGGGATGAACTTCAGGAGATTGGAGACGACGGCACGACCCAGGAACGCAGCCCCCGTGGTCCCGGCCATCGCCGTGACGAGGGTGGCGAGGAACGCCCTGGAGAGCTCGATGCCGAAGGTCGCCGAGATGCCGGCGAGCATGCCGATCTGGATGGGGATCAGCAGCGCGGCGTCGGCGAACGGTATGGGGGCTGCGCCCACCCCCACCGCCGACGCGGCCGCCGCGATGACCACCTTGTGCGCCTTCTTCTTCTTGAGCTCGATGCTGGCCTTCTGGGCGGCGGCGAACGCCCGCTGGACCGCTTCCGGAATCACCTCCGTCGTGGCGTCCAGAAGCTCCTCCAGCCCCATCGGCGGCAGCACCACGTCGGACTCGTCGAAACGCTCGCTCAGCGCCCGCACGCGCACCACGTTCCTGGCCTCGGGCAGGAGGCGCTGCACCTCGGCCCGGAATCCCTGGTCGGCGCGCGCCTTGGTGATCACGCCGAGCACCGGCATGTGCTCGGCCAGCCGCCGGTGCAGCTCGACCTCGGCCTCCTCGACGCGCCTGCCGTCCTCGGACACGCACAGCCACGCGACGTGGACGTGCTGGTTGACATCCGTCTCCCGGGCCTGCGCACCCACGAACTCCACGAGATCGTCGATGATCTGCTGGTATTCGTTCAGCTCCAGCCCGCGGGTGTCGTAGATCGCCAGCGGGATGCCCTTCTTCGTGAGCCGGCGGGTCTCCCTGGTGATCGGCTTCCCTTGCCCGGTCTCGGCCAGCCGCCCCTGGAAGACCTCGTTTATCAGCGTGCTCTTGCCGACGCCGGTGCGGCCGGCGATGAGGACGTTGACCGTCCCGATGTCGTGGGTGGCGTCGTGGAAGGCGCGCTTGATCGCGCTCAGGATGTCCTTCGAGTCGTCGAATCGGTCCAGCACGGCGGGCGTGGATTCCATGGCAGTCGTACTCCTTTCCCTCCAAGATACGGGCCGGGTACGTCAGATTCCGACGTACCCGGAAAGAAACGGACCGTGGTATTGAACCGGCGGGCGGAGAAGGTCGATACTGACGGGCCGGCTCTCGGTGCCCACCGAGTGCGGAGTGGAGTACACTGAGCACGTGGAAATCGTCCTGCATGCCATCGTCTTCGCCGACAAGGCGATCGAGGAGAACAACGGCAAGAAGGGGCTCATCGGCATCTTTCAGAGCTTCAATTTCGACCGGTTCCCGACGGTCGCGCCGACCTGGTACGTGTACGTCGCCTTCGGCAACGTGGCGAAGGGCCGGCACGACGTGACGGTCAACGTCGTCCACGACGACACGGGCTCCGTGATCGTCCGCTCGCACGGCGAGGTGCAGGTGAGGACGCCGGCGGCCGACGTGGAGCTCGTGTTTCCGATGGCGGGGGCCGCGTTCCGTGCGCCGGGCGTGCACTGGCTGACGGTGACGCTGGGCCAAGCGCAGATCGGCAGCCGCGTGCTGCACGTGGGGCACCAACCCGAGGATACCAGGTAAAACAGGTTCGGGAGGAGAAGGGCATGAGGAGAGACGACGGAGCGATGATCACGGCCGAGGAGATGCGGCGATTTCGCGCGGACGGCTACGCACCGCTCGGCAGGCTGCTGGACGAGGGGGAGCTTGCGGCGCTTGGCGAACGGATCGACCAGATCATGCTGGGCACCGCGGACGCGCCCTACGACGACATGATGATGCAGCTCGAGCCGTCGACGAATCCGCCGAAAGAGCTGACCGGACAGCGGAAGGGCCACAAGCTGCCGACGCTGGCGTACCGCAAGATCCAGGACCTGGAGCTCGACCCGCTGTTCCACGCCTACCTGACCCGCCCGCTGTTCGCCGACCTGTGCCGGCGCGTGTACGGCGAGGGGCGCTCGGTGGCCTGCATGCGGGCGATGTTCATGAACAAGCCGGCCAGGGGCGGCTCCGACCTGGTGTGGCATCAGGATCGCTGGACCGACCTGGACCGCGATCCCAAGATCACCGTGTGGATCGCTCTGGATCCGGCCACGATCGCCAACGGCTGCGTGGAGATCGTGCCGGGGTCGCACCGGCGGCTGGTCAATCCGAGCGGGGGGTCGGGATTCCTGACGGACCGGCAGCGCGACGAGCTCAACGGAAAGATCGAGTCCGGCGACCCCGACTACCGGACGGTGCACCTGGAGCTGGATGCGGGCGAGGCGGTGCTGCTGCACAACTGGACGCTGCACCGTTCCGGGACCAACTCGACCGACATCCCGCGCCGGGCGTTCAGCGTCTGCTACATGGACGCGGCGACGCGCTCGCTGAGCGGCGGGTCGTGGCGAGTGGTCTTCGAGGGTGACGGACAGGTGGTCGGGCCGCTGGCGGCGTAGAGGCCGGGCGGGCCGGTTACCATTCCGAGCGCTTGAGCGTCCGGCGCGCCGCGCCGGAGAACGCCGAGTCGGCTCCGGAATGATCCGTCAGTTGATCCACGACCCGGTTCATGGCCACCGTGACCGCTTCCTCGGCATGGCGCGCGACGTATTCGGCCAGCGCGTGGGAGTAGAGCTGACTCCGGGTTTGTCGCGACTGCCGTGCGAGCCGCTCAGCCGCATGGAACAGTTCGTCGGGAAGAGAAACCGTCGTCCTCATGCCACAGTATGGACCGCGACGTCGGTCAGCCGATACGTCCGGGAATGGCACACACGACAGTGACTCGGAACATGACATGTGAGCACAAGGGCAGGGGGTCATAGTGGGGTCAATTCTTGCTTGACAATAGTCTCGGCAGTCGCATACAATTTCCTTGTGCGTCAGGGAGGTGACGCCCTGAGTCGCAGGGGTCTCCGATTACGTAAGTAGCGGAGGGAGCGGGAATTGAACCCGCGACGGGCTGTATGGAGTCCGTGCCTTGGGATGTCACCCCAGCACCATTACCGCTCAGTCATCCCTCCCTGAGCGCACACTCTACACCCGGACGGGTGACAGGGTTCTTGCCTGAACAAAACCCGCCAACGGCGCAGGTCTCGATGCCGCGGCGGCCCCAGCCGTGCGTGGCGTCGGTAGGACGATGATGACCAGGATCAACTGGCGGGATCACGCGCCGCACGTGTCCAAGCGCAACGTGCTGGTCGGCAACCTGCTGGGCCCCGCCGGCGGCAGCGCGGCGACGATCGGCGCTCACGTGCTGCGGCAGTTGCAGCTTGTGGCGCGGCACGTGATGCAGCCGGGTCGGACCGGCGACTACCACGTGCACGCGGACCAGGAGCAGATCTACTACTTCCTGCGCGGCGCCGGGAAGATGCACGTGGACGAAGAGATCCATCCGGTCCGCGCCGGCGACCTGATCTGCCTGCCGGCCACCTGCTACCACCAGCTCATCAACGACGGCGACGACTGGATCGAACACCTGCTGATCGCCGGCGCCCGCCTGCCGGAGCGGCAACGGGCCGCGAACGCCGCGGCGATCGCCGCCAACGGACCGGCCGGCGCCAAGCTGCCGATCGCGTGCCGCTCCTGGCTGGATGTCTCGCCGGTCCGGTCATCGACCGGGGTGCTGTTCGCTTGGCGCGCGTTCGCCCGCAAGGCGGAAGGTGTGGCGTTCGCCGACGCTCCGCTTGACACCGTGCAGGAGATCGCCATGCAGCGCCTGCACCCCCGCCACGCGACCGAGGCGTGGAGCGATCCGCAGAGCGAGCGCGTCTACTACGTCACCGGCGGCTCCGGCGAGCTCAGTGCCGGCTTCGCGCGCGAGCCGATGCGCGAGGGCGACGCCATCCATCTGCCGCCCGGGACCGAGCACAGCGTCAGCAACCCGCACGACGACTGGTTGGAATACCTGACCATCGTCGGCATCCCGAGCTGACGCCCCGCCGGCCCGGTTCAGTCCGTCGCCGACTTCCTGCTCGGCGTGAAGAACAGCAGCGTACCGATCTGCGCGTAGCCCACCGAGGCGTACAGCTTGGCGCCGGTGTGGGAAGCGAGCAGCACGGCCAGCACCGTTCCAGCCGTGCGGTCGTCGCGCAGCAGCCGGCATAGCATGGCGCGGGCGATGCCGCGGCGCCGGTAGGCGGGCGCCACGTACATGTTCTGGCACCAGGTCGCGTCGCCGACGGCGATGCTGCCGACCCAGCCGACGATGGCGCCGCCGTCCGTCGCCACGTACTGGCGCTGCGGCGAATCCTTGCCCAGGTGCTCGGGCAGGATCTGCCGGCTGCGCGCCGCCTTGGCCAGGCGGTCGGCCAGCGCCGCGGTGCGTACACGGCGGATGACCGCCGGCGCGGTGACACGGGGAATGCGCCGCAGGCGGTGGATCATGAACGGCTCGGTGCCGCCCAACCGGTAGCCGAGCGCCTTGAAGCCGTCGCGGAGCGGCCGATCGGGTTCCTCCGTGGCGTGGATCGCGCATACGCTGTAGCCGCCGCGCGCCCCGGTCGATCGGCACGCCCGCGTCCGCTCGCGCCAGGGCGAGCTCTCGGCGGCGGCGTGCACGCGCTGAGGCGCCAGTCCGTGGCTGACCCACTCCTCCTTCCGGTAGGCGCCGCTCCGCCGGTCGGCGTCGCGCAGCACCCAGAGCGTGCCGGCGGGGGATTCCGCCCCATTCGGGGCGAGGCGCTCCGCCACATACGGGTGCGTGAAGCTGCGCGCGAACGAGAATCCGCGCACGAACACCTCGACCGCCCGCTCGAACTCGACCGGCGCCACGGTCTCGTTCCAGGGTTCGATTGCGGAGGCCATCACGCGGCGGCCATCACACCGTGGCGAAGGGGTTGCTCACGACGACACTGCCATAGCGCTGGCCGGCGTTGAGGTCCTCGGACGCTGAGCGTTATGTTCATCTCACCTCTCTTGCGCCCAAAGCAAGGACATTCTCCCTATTGTGCCTTATCGTGACGGCCACGTTACGTGCTGGCTGGAACTCTCCTCATCGTGACGGTCAGCGGATCTGGAACGCGAACAGCGAGCAGTCGCGCATGACGAACCGGAGCGCCACCCAGCGGCCGGCCAGCTCGCCGATGGAACGGCCGCCGCGCCAGCGGACCTCGGCGTCGAGGTGGTCGCCGGCGACCGGCCGGCACGCTTCGGCGTCGAAGCCGGCAAGAGGCGCGCCGATCCCCCAGTCCCAGAAGAGCTGCCGGCGCGGGATCCCGTGCCGTTCGATGGCGTCCAGGACCTCGCAGCGCAGGAACCCGTCCGGGCCGGTGCGCGCGTTGACGTGCAGCGAGGTACCCCGCTCGAAGCGCAGCAGGCGGGTGACCACCTCGCCCGTCTCCGTCCCGGCGTCGTACGACACGTAGCGGTCCCGGCGCAGCGTGGCGATGCCGATGCCGGCGCCGCGCGGTCCGTCCCACGGGAACAGCTCGTCGTTGATCTCGTGCGGGTAGGCGCGTCCGCCGTAGTAGATCCAGTGCTCGTCGCCCACGTCGATCGGTCCGCCGGCGTTGAGGTCGAGCATCTGCCCGTCCCACGAGCCTTCCGGTCCGCACGGGATGAAGGTCTGCCTCCCGCCGGCCCGCCACCACAGCTCGCCGTCGCGGCTGGAGATGAGCTGCAGGTCGCGCATCAGCGGTTGCGTGGGGTTGTCCGGATCGGAGTGGTAGATCTCCAGCAGGCCCAGGTACATCCCCTGGTGGGTCCAGCCACCCTGCCGGTAGAACTGCACGTCGCGCGGGTCCCGGTCGTCGGGAAGCAGGCAGTTGACCGGCGGCGTCCAGGCGCGGAAGTCGTCGCTGAAGCTGATGCCGCGCACGCGTGACATGACGCCCTGGTCGCCGACCGCGTCCGGGCGGACCTGGTGGCGCTTGGTGAAGGCGATGAACCGCCGGCGCAGCGGATCGTACATGCAGGCGTTGGCGTCGCTCATGTGCGGATCGTCGTCACGGCGGGTGAGCACCGGCGGCTGCTCCGTGGGCCAGCGGATGCCGTCGGGCGAGGAGATCGCGTAGTAGCCGTAGCCGGTCTGGAAGCGTTCGCGCGCGGCGTCGCTCAGGGGCACCTCGAAGGTGAACATCCGGTAGCGCTCGGCGGGCGGGGCGCCGGGATCGCTCATGATCGACCCGCCGCCGAACTTCCATTCGTCGCGCCGGGCCAGCTCGGGGTGCTGGGTCCAGTAGACGACGTTGGTGTCGCTGCCATCGATGCGGTAGCGGTCGAACAGCGGCTTGCGCCACGCCGAGCCCGTCCTCCGACTCGGCGTAGGCCAGTGCGCCGGTGCCGCTCAGGTACCAGGCGCGGAACCTGCCGTCCGGCTCGCGCAGCACGGTGCCGTGCAGCACGGCGTAGTCGTTCTCGTACGGCAGGTCGCCGCGGATGACCGGGTTGGCGGGGTGCTTGACCGGCTGGTGCAGCCGCTTGCCGACCCCGCGGGTGCGCTGCACCAGCGCGTCGTCGACGAACAGGTGCCGCTCGTTTCCGATCGAGCACTTGTAGTGGTCCTCGAAGGGCCACGTCAGCGTCTTGCCCATCTGTCACCTCCCTGGTTTCCTCGCGCTCACGGATCGGCCGTGCGGATCCAGCCCCAGAACAGGTTGTCGCGCTGGTGGCCGGCCGCCAGGTACTCGCCCTTCAGGCGAGACAGGTCGTCACCGGCGTAGTCGGTGAGCGGGCGTCCGGCGGCATCGAGCTCGATTCCGTACTGGCCGGCGGCGTTGCCGCCGAAGATCGCCGACTTCACCGGCCCGTCCGCGGGCCCGAGCGGCTCGAAGCCGTGCTTCTCCTGCAGGTCGGCCGGGATCTCGATGCGGCGCAGCGCCTCGATCTGCCACTGCGGGGAGCCGAACCAGATCGAGTCGGTGCCCCACAGGACGTGATCGGCGCCGAGTCCCTGATGAGCTTGCCCAGCATCGCCGCCGCCAGCCGCGGCTCGCTCACCGCCAGCGCCCCGAACGACAGGCCGACGTCGGCGTACACGTTGGACACGCCGTACCGCTGCGGGATCTCCGCGAGCTCGTCGATCCACGGCAGCCGCCCGGTGTCCTCGAACTCCGCCACGACCGGCGGCAGGTCGCGCCACATGCGCAGGGCGGCGTGGTAGAGGTGGAAGTTGAGCTGCGGCCAGTCGCGCGCGGCCTTGCCCACGTCCTTGACGGTGGCGTGACGCCAGGTCGGGAAGCGCTCGTAGTCGGCCGGCAGCACGCCCTTGTGGACGCAGATGTTGCGTACGCCGTGACGGGCCGCCTTCTCGTAGCTGGGGTAGGCGAGGTCCTCGTCGTCCATGCGCCACGGGTGGTCGAACGTCGGGCTCACGCCCAGCACGTCACCCATCGTGTAGCCCTTCCAGGCGTCCACCTTCAGCTCGGTGGCGGCCCGGTCCATGGCCGGCAGGTAGTGCGGGACGCTCGGCCAGATGACGCCGTGCGCGAACATCCGCCGTGTGCCGGCCAGGCGGTTGACCAGGTTGCGGGTCGCCACCATCTGGTCGTCCGACAGCAGCATCTTGTGCGGATCGACCGAGGGCGAGGTGGACAGCAGCGCCAAGGTGGTGTCGCTGTCGAAGAACATGTCCTTCAGGTAATGGTCGAACTTGTAGTACTTGAGGTCGAGCTCCTGGCCGACCAGGTCGGGGTTCCAGGGCTTGCTGCCGAACAGGTCGCCGCGCGCGGCGGCGCGCAGCCAGAGCTGCCCCTCCCAGCGGTAGTCGTCGTGCACGTGATGGGTGTGCACGTCGAAGATGAACTGCTCGCGCGTGGCGTCGCGCCGCTCCTCGGCGGCGTCCCGGTCGGCGGCCTCCACGGGAGCGACGTCGTAGACCTCCCCATAGACCTGGTTCATCGCCAGGAACGCGGCCGCCATGCCACTCTGCGAGCGCAGGTACCGCGCGCGGGCGACGCCCTGTCGGCCGGCCTGCACCTCGGCGTCGCGCTGCAGCAGCCACTCGACCTGCGCCTGCCGGCGCGTCTGCGCCGGCGGCACGCACTCGCCGCTCGACACCACCTGCGTGGGGACCGGGCACTCCACGCGTTTCCGGAACGCCCGCTCCAACCCGCGGAGCTGCGCGCCGCGCAGCCACATGGACATCAGGCCGCTCCGGCCGGGGCGGAGTTCGCGCAGAGCGGACAGTGTCCGGCCCGGGTGCCGTCGGGCGCCGGGTGGCCGGCGTTGTCGAGCTTGCCCGCGGGTCCGCCGAGCTCGTGCCACAGCCGGCACTCGCGCTCGAAGGCGGAGCAGTCCGAGTCCGCATGCTCGAACCAGAACACCCGGTATTCGGACCCGTCCCAGCAGGCCAGGGCTGGTCCCAGGCTCTCGCCGTTCCGCGTGCGCCCCACCAAGCCGCGGTAGTGAGCGTACTCCGGTGTCGTCGCGATGCGGCGCAGCAGGAAGACCGCGGGCCGCGGATCGCCGACCACGGCGCCGATCACGCTGGAGGAGAGCTGGAACGGCCCCTCCACGCCGGCTCAGGCCAGTCCGTAGACGGGGATGGCCGCGCCGTGGATGGCCGCGGCGGCGTCGGAGGCCAGGAACACGATCACGTTGGCCAAGTCCCCCGGCGCCACCCATGCCGCCGGGTCGGACTTGGGCATCGCCTGCCGGTTGGCGGGCGTGTCGATGATGCTCGGCAGCACGGCGTTGACGTTGACGCCGTCGCGCTTCAACTCCACCGACAGCGACTGCGTCAGGGCCAGTACCGCCGCCTTGGTGGCGCCGTACACGCCGTTGCCCGCCTCGCCGCGCAGCGCCGCGCGGGCGGACACGTTGACGATCGCACCCCCGCCTGCGGCCGCCAGTGCCGGCGCCGCCGCCCGGCACATGGCGAAGGTGGTGCGGAGATTGAGGTCCAGAAGGTGCTCCAGGGTGGCGTCGTCCGCGTCCGCGACCTTCGTCCACCGGTAGCCGCCGGCCAGGTTGACCACCGCCTGCAGCGCCCCGGACGGGACCTGACGGAGGAGCGCATCCACCTCACCCGCCGCTCGTACATCGCAGCGGTGCAGCTCCACACGATCGGCGGCGTCCGCGAACCGCTGCCGGAACGGGGCCACCTCGCCTTCCGCCACGTAGGTCACGAGCACCCGCGCACCGGCTTCCAGGAAGCCCCGGACCACCGAGCCGCCGAGCGCGCCGGTGCCGCCGGTGACGATGACGGTGCGGCCGGCGAAATCGATGCGCACGGGCGGCCGGTCCTCTTCAGTCCAGCCGCAGGAGCGCCGGCGTGTGCTCGGCCATCCAGGCGCGGAGCTCGCGGACGTGCGCAGGCGTGACGGACGGGTAGGGATCGCGCACGGGGAAGCAGTCGTCGTCCGCCCACGGCACCGGCGGACCGGCCCACATGCCGTCGAGGCGCTCGCGCGTCAGCACGCGTTCATCGTAGGGCGGCGGCCCGGCCTGTCAAGGCCGGTGAGCGGCTATACTCCGAGCCGTGGCCGAGCAGTTCGGGGTCGATCTGGATCGGGTGCGGGCGTTCCTCGCCGCCAAGGAGGAGCGCCGCCGCGTGCGCATCGACGCGCGCTTCGCTCGCGCCACCCGCGACGCGCGGACGATCATCGCGGAGATCGCGGTGCGGGTGAACCCGCGTCGGATCTACCAGTGGGGGTCCTTGCTCGACCGCGAGCGTTTCAGCGAGATTTCGGACATCGACATCGCCGTCGAGGGTTTGTCCGGTCCGGAGGAGTTCTTTGCGGCGCTCGGCATCGCCATCGGAGGAACGGGCTTGCCCGTCGACGTCGTCGAGCTGGAAAAGATCCCGTCCGACGTCGCCGAGCGCATCCGCGCGCGGGGCGCGCTGGTCCATGAGCGACACGATCCGTGAGCTCGCCGCGCTGATTCGGGCGCACCGGCAACGGCTCGTGGCGGTTCACCGGTCGCTTGAGAGCGCGCTCGGACACGAGATCGTACGGCTCGGCAAGACGCCGATGTCGGCGCTTATCGTCGCGGGCCTCCTGGGGAACTACTACACGTGCCTCGAGACGATCTTCCAGAGGATCTCTCAATACTTCGACAGCGACCTTGATCCTGAACGTTGGCACAGCGATCTGCTGCAGAAGATGACGCTGGAGATCGACGGCGTGCGGGCGGCAGCCGTGTCCCAGGAGGCGTTCTCTCCGCTCTTCGAGCTGCTCAAGTTCCGGCACTTCAAGCGCTACTACTTCGAGCTGGAGTACGACTGGGACCGCCTGGACTTCCTGGTGGCAAAGCTCTCCCAGGCGCACCCGTTGGTCCTGCACGGCTTGGAACGGTTCGAGCGCTTCATGAGCGCGTTGCAGGAATCGTAGGCGATGAGCTCCGCTCCAGGCGGACAGGGCCCAGGCGGCGAGGGCCAGAACGAAGCTGCAGGTCTCCGGAAGCTCGTCGATCTGGCCTCCCGCGAGCTGCAGAAGCGGGCCGTTGCTCAGAACCTGCTGGCGGATTCGAGCGGCGTCAGGGAGCAGGCGCGCGCGCTGCGCCAGAGCGACGGCGATGCGCCGGCCGGCCCCTCGCAGGAGGAGTTGGACCGGTTCAGCTTCCTCTGGGACGTTCCGGAGCCGGAGCGGACCGTGTACGAACTGCCCGCCCAGACGCGGCAGGATCTGCAGCTCGCCGAAGTCGTGCGGGCCATGGCCATCCACGGCTCCGCCGAGCGCTACCTGACCGGGCTGCTCGGCGCTCAGCTCGGCACCGTCGAGCAGATCCGGCACCGTCAGTCGGTGCTGCAGGCGATCCTGGCCCACTCCCCGCTGGAGGAGGTGGTGCGCCAGGCGGCAGAGCGCGTCATCCTGGCGGGTCCGCTCACGACCATGGACAACCGGGCCGCGCTGTACCGCGTCGTCAACCACCTCAGCGAGCTGGAGCTGTACGTCACCACCAGCGAGGCGCTGGCCGATGCGCTCGCGGCTACAGACGACCCGGGGCCGGTCTGGCGCGACTTCGCGGAGCTGCTGGACCGCATCCGCGAGACGGCCGCCCACCGGCAGCTCCTGAGCTTCCTGCCCGAGGTGCTCGCCGACGTGCGCGGGCTTGCCAGCGTGACGATCGGGGTGAACCTGGACGCACAGCTACGTCCGGTCGAAGCGACGCTGCTGTCGATCAATCCCGAGCGGTTCAAGGGATCGAAACTGATGTCCACGGTGCTGGGCACGGCCGCCGCGGAGGGCCGGGGCATCGCCGACCTGCACAGCCTGCTGCGTCCCGGGCACGCCAAGCCGCTGGTGCGGGAGCTGCTCGACGACCTGGCCCAGGTGCTGGACCGTGCGGCCCGCCAGCTCGCCGGCGACCTGCGCGCCTTCACGAAGCTGCCGACCGGGTTCATCACCCGCGCGAGCGAGGAGCTGATCCTGTTCGCCTCCGCGGCGAAGCTCGCGCACGCACTGCAGGAACGAGGGTTGCCGGTCTGCCTGCCGCGGGTGGCCGATACCGAGCGGCGCGTGCTGTCCATCGACGGCTGCTACAACGCCGCGTTCGCGCTGACCGGCGGGGAAGACGTGGTGTCGAGCGAGGTCGATCTTGGCGAGCGGGGTCGGGTCGCCGTCCTGACCGGCCCCAACCGCGGCGGCAAGACGGTCTATCTGCAGGCGGTGGGCCTCGCCCAGGTCCTGTTCCAGGCCGGACTGTTCTGTCCCGCGCGCGAGGCGGAGATGAGCATCGCTTCGGGCCTGTACACCCACTACCAGGCGGAGGAGAAGCCGCAGCAGCAGAGCGGGCGTTTCGGAGAGGAGGCGGCGCGCCTGCGCGAGATCCTTACCCGCCTGACGCCCAGCGCCATCCTGCTGTCCAACGAGACCTTCACCAGCACCGGTCCAGGGGAGGCGGCCTACCTGATGCTGGACATCGTCCGCGTGCTGGTCGCGCTGGGCTGCCGGTCGCTGCTGGCCACGCACCTGCACGAGCTGGCCGCGTGGGTGGAGGACGGGCA
Source organism: Spirochaetia bacterium (assembly GCA_964291595.2). Classification (GTDB taxonomy): domain Bacteria; phylum Spirochaetota; class Spirochaetia; order SZUA-6; family Bin103; genus CATQHW01. Next base: position 2,661,846 of record OZ219914.1, read on the forward strand.
GGTCCCGGGGGCGTTCAACCTGGCGGCGACGACCCGCGAGGTGCCCGCCGACGGCGCGCCGCGCGTGGTGCCGACCTTCCGCGTCGAGCGGTCGGCCCCGGCCGGCCACAGCCACGCGCGAACCGTGGCCCGCGACAACGGGCTGCTGTTCGAGCAGATCGTCGACTCGCTGCGCGAGCGCGGCCAGCTCGACGGGACCATCACGCCGCCCGGATGAGGCGTCAGGATACCTTCCAGAGTGAGGAGGCGGGCTTGATCCCGGTGGTGAGCCGGCATTTGTCCGGGGCGATCCTGCGAAAGTCACACTCCACCTGGATGCCGTGCCAGAACTGGTCCGACTGACCGAAGAAGGCGCCGAAGCGAATGGACATGGCCGGTGTGATCGACCTGCGGCCATGGACGATTTCATTGATCACTCGCGGCGCGACGCCGATCGCGCGACTCATGGCGTTCTGCGAGATTCCCATCGGCTTGAGGTACTCCTCAAGAAGAATCCCGCCCGGCGTGACCGGATTGGTCGTCTTCATGCTGACTCCTCGCCATCATAGTCTTTCACGATCGCAAGCAGCGCTTCGCCGTAGCGCTCCACCTTCGCGGGCCCGATGCCGTGGACCAGCTCCAGGGTTGCCGGGGAGTCGGGGCGCAGCACGGCGAGGTGGCGCAGGGTGCGATCGCTTGCGACGACGTAAGGCGGAACCTGCTGACGGCGCGCCTCTTCGATGCGGAAGGCGCGCAGCGCCTCGAACAGCTCCTGCCCGGCGGCGTCCAGCTCTTCCACCGGGGCGGCTTCGATCGCTCTGCCGGCGCCGCGTGGCCGCGTGCCGGCGCTCGAGGGCCTGGCGCGCAGCCTGGGTGGCAGGAGCAGGCGTGCCGGCCGCCGGTCGTAGATCACCTCCCGGCCCTCCGCGGTGACCAGCGCGACCGGCCGGTCGCCGCCGTGGAAGTCGACCCAGCCGGCGGTGACGCAGCGGCGCAGCAACCGCATCAGCCACTCCTCCGTGTGGTCGCCGAGCGTGCCGAAGGTCGGCGTGCGATCGAGGCGGGCGCGCCGCAGCCGCTCGTCGGACGCTCCCTTGAGCAGTTTGACGGCCGCCGTCAGTCCGAACCGGCCGTGGATGCGCGCGACGCCGCACAGTCCCTTGCGTACCACGAGCGCGGCCTGCTCGGGATCCTGCTCCTCGTCCTCTGCCAGCCGCAGGCAGACGTCGCAGCGCCCGCAGCCGGCCAGGGTTTCCGCTTCGTCGCCGAAGTAACGCAGGATCGCGTCGTGGCGGCAGGCGCCTCCCTCCGCCCAGCGCATCAGCTCCAGGAACAGGTTCCACTGGTGCTGCGCCACTTCCGGAGCCACCGGCTGCCCGTCGCCGTTGCGCTCGACCAGGTGGCGGCGCAGCGCCATGTCCCCCGGCGAGACGATCAGCAGGCAGACGGCGGGCTCTCCGTCCCGGCCGGCGCGTCCCGCCTCCTGGTAGTACGCCTCCAACGACCCCGGCGGCGCCAGGTGGGCCACGCAGCGCACGTCGGCGCGGTCGATGCCCATGCCGAAGGCGTTGGTGGCCACCACGACGTCGAGCTCGCCGGCCATGAAGGCGCGCTGCACGCGCTCGCGCCGGCGGCCGTCCATGCCGGCGTGATACGCCTCCGTCCGCCACCCGAGCGTGTCCAGCCGGTGCGCCTCCTCCTCCGTGGTCCGGCGCGTCGGCGCGTAGACGATCGCCGTCCCACCGTGCCGCCCCGGCTCGCCCAGCGTCTCTGCGAGCACGGCGTCGACGTGCCGCTCGCGTTCCCGCCCGGTCATCACCTCGATCACCCGCAGCGCCAGGTTGGGCCGCGCGAAGCCGTGGATGAGCTGCGGGGAGTCCGCCGGCAGGCCGAGGCGCTCGATGATCTCGTCGCGCACCACCGGCGTCGCCGTGGCCGTGCAGGCCAGCACCCGCGCGCGCGGAAGAAGCTGCACCAGATCCCCCAGTTGCAGGTAGTCGGGGCGGAAGTCGTGGCCCCACGAGCTGATGCAGTGCGCCTCGTCGACGGCGACCAGCGGGCAGTCCAGGCGCGCCAGCACGGAGCGCAGCCGGTCGGAGGACAGCCGTTCCGGGGCCACGTACACCAGCTTGCAGCGGCCGGCGGCGATCATGCCGAGCCGCCGCCGCACCTCGTCCGCGGGCAGCGTGCCCGCCAGGTAGGTTGCGGGCACGCCGTGGCGCTCCAGCGCGGCCACCTGGTCGTGCATGAGGGCGATCAGCGGCGACACCACCACGGTCGTGCCGGGCAGGAGCGCCGCCGGAAGCTGATAGGTCAGGCTCTTGCCGCCCCCGGTCGGCGCCACCAGCAGCAGGCGCCCCCCGCCGAGCAGCAGCTCGATCGCCTCGCGCTGTCCCGGGCGGAATGCGTCAAACCCGAAGTGCCTCAGTCCGGCGTCGAGATCCACGTCATGAATAGAGGTCAAACTCACGCTCTCGCTTCAGCCATGCGGTACCGATGGTAGAGTGAATGCCACCCCTCGACACGCGAGGAGCTCGATCGAGATGAATGCACGCACGCAATCGACCGAGGCGACCGGGACCGCCGGACGGCCGGAGCGCGGCCGGTGAGCCGCCGCATCGGCGTCGCCGTGATCGGCATGGGCTGGATGGGCTCCGTGCACGCCCGCTGCTACCGGCTGGTGCCGCAGCGTTTCCCGGAGCTCGACATCGAGCCGCGCCTGGTGGTGTGCGCGGACAACGTCGAGGCACGCGCGCAGGAGGGCGTCACGCGGGCCGGCTTCGAGCGCGCCACCACGGACTGGCGCGAGGCGATCGCCGACCCGGAGGTCGACGTGGTCAACATCACCACCCAGAACGCCCTCCACAAGCCGGTCGCCCTGGCGGCGATCGAGGCCGGCAAGCACGTCTTCTGCGAGAAGCCGGTCGGCCGCAGCCCGGCGGAGACGGCGGCGATCGCCGCCGCGGCGCAAGCGGCCGGTGTCATCAGCGGTGTCGGCTACAACTACCGCTGGGCACCGGTCGTCCAGTACGCGCTGCGCCTGATCCGGGACGGGCGGCTTGGACGGATCACCCATTTCCGGGGCCGCTTTCTGGTCGGCTACGCGCGCGACCCGCACGGCGTGCTGTCGTGGCGCTTCGACCGCGAGCAGTCAGGGTCCGGCGCGGTCGCCGACCTCATGTCGCACGTCGCCGACCTGGCCCACATGCTGGCCGGCCCGGTGGAGCGGCTGGTCGCCAACCGGCACACCTTCATCGCCGAGCGGCCGCTGCCGACGCCCGGAGAGGGGACGCACTTCTCGGTCAAGCGCGGCGGGCCGACCGGCCCGGTCACCAACGAGGACTACGGCAGCGCGCTGGTGCAGTTCGCCTGCGGCGCGCAGGGCACCTACGAGGTGTGCCGCGTGATCAACGGCCCCAAGTGCCAGCTCGCCTTCGAGATTTCGGGCACCGGCGGCACGATCCTGTGGGACTTCGAGCGCATGAACGAGCTGCAGCTCTACCTGCCGGACGGCACCCCGGAGCGGGACGGCACGGTCTGGGTGCAGGCCGGCCCGGAGCATCCGTTCTTCGCCAATTTCAATCCGGGCGCGGCGCTGGGCATGAGCTACGAGGACCTCAAGGTGGTCGAGGCGGCGCAGTTCGCGAAGGCCGTGGCCGAGCGTACGCAAGGCGAGCCCGGCCTGGCGGAAGCGGACCGCGTGGGCCAGGTGCTGGCCGCGTTCGACCGTTCGGTCGACTCCGGCTCCTGGGAGACGGTTGCGCCCGTCCCGGTCCCGGCATGAGGAAGGCCGCCGCGTGTCCGTGAACCTGAGCGAAGCCATCCCGGCGGCCCGCATCCTCGCGCCGCTGCGGGCCGAGACCGACGACGATGCGCTCAGCCGCCTGCTGGCCGCAGTCGCCGGCGACCTGGAGATGCCGGACGCCTCCGGCGTGCTGGACCGGCTGCTGCACGAGCCGGTGCTGCGCGCGGCCCTGGTCGGCCACGGCGCCGCCATCATCCACAGCCGCATCGACGGGTTGCCGCGATCGGTGACCGCCCTGGGCGTCGCGCCGCCGGGGACGTCGTTCCGGTTCGGCGGCGGCTTCCGCTACGTGGTGAGCGTGATCTTCCTGGTGCTCTCGCCGCCGGAACCGCCGGAGCCGCACCTGGAGCTGGTGTCCGCGATCGCCGGCTTCGTCCGCAACGCCCGGGCGCTGGACGGCCTCAAGGCGGCCGTCTCGCCGGAGCAGGCGGCGCAGGCGCTGGCGGGCGGTTAGCGCCGCTCGCGCGCGTCGATCTATGATCGGGCCATGCCAGCAACCGAACATCTGACCGTCGCGCAGGCGGTCGTCAAGTACCTGAGCGTCCAGTACAGCGAGCGCGACGGCCGCCGCCGGCGGCTCGTGCCGGCCATCTTCGGCATCTTCGGGCACGGCAACGTCGCCGGGCTGGGCCAGGCGCTGGAGTCGGTCGGCGCCGACCTCCCGCTCTACCAGGCGCGCAACGAGCAGTCCATGGTGCACGTCGCCTCCGGCTACGCCAAGGCGACGCGGCGGGCCGCCACCCTGGCCTGCACCAGCTCGATCGGCCCCGGCGCCACCAACATGGTGACCGGCGCCGCCACCGCGACCATCAACCGCCTGCCGGTGCTGCTGCTCCCGTCCGACTACTACGTCACCCGCCACCAGGGCAACGTCCTGCAGGAGCTGGAGCACCCGACGGCCGCCGACGTCAGCGTCAACGACTGCTTCCGGCCGCTCAGCCGCTTCTTCGACCGCATCTCCCGGCCGGAGCAGCTCCTCACCGCCCTGCCGGAGGCGATGCGCGTACTGACCGACCCGGCCGACACCGGCACGGTGACGATCTCGCTCCCGCAGGACGTGCAGGCGCACGCCTGGCAGTTCCCGGCGCACCTGTTCGAGGAGCGCACGTGGCCGATCGAACGGAAGCCGCCGGTGGCCGACCGCATCGCGGAGGCGGCGCGCCTGATCGAGGGCTCGCGGCGGCCGATGATCATCGCCGGCGGCGGCGTGAACTACTCGGAGGCGTGGGATGCGCTGTCCGAGCTGGCCGCGCTGGGGATCCCGGTGTCCGAGACCTTCGGCGGCAAGGGCTGCTACCGCGGCCCGCGCGAGTGGTCCCTGGGCGGACACGGCGTCGAGGGCACCACCGCGGCCGCGCGCTCCGCCGAGCAGGCAGACGTGGTGATCGCCGTCGGCACCCGCCTCGGCGACTTCGCCACGGCCTCCAACAGCCTCTTCCACAACCCGGACGTCACGTTCGTGAGCATCAACGTGAACGCCCACGACGCCTTCAAGAACGGCGCGCTGCCGGTGGTCGGCGACGCACGCGAGGCGCTCACCGCCCTGGCAGCGGCCTGCCGTGAACGCGGAGTTGACCTCACGCACCGCAGGGCGGAGATCGCGAAGCTCCACGCCGAATGGGAGAAGGTCAAGGCGGCCGACGCCTACGCCCCGCAGCCCGGGCAGGCGATGGGCGAGGGCGAGTTGATCCAGGCCTTCAACGCCGAGGCGCAGGACGGCGACTCCGTGGTCGCCGCCGCCGGCGGTCCGGTGGGCAACCTGCTCAAGCTCTGGGACACCACCGGCGGCGCCGAGTGCCACCTGGAGTTCGGCTTCTCCTGCATGGGCTGGGAGATGCCGGGCGCCCTGGGCGTGCGCATGGAGCAGCCGGAAGGCGAGGTCTACGTCTACCTGGGCGACGGCAACTACCTGCTCAACCCCATGGAGTTGATGACCGCGCTGCAGGAGCACATGAAGATCACCGTGGTCGTGGCCGACAACCACGGCTTCCAGGTGATCCGCCGCCTGCAGATGGCGCGCGCCGGCCACTCCTTCGGCACCGAGTTCCGCACCCGCGTCGACGGCGACGAAGGCCGCCGCCTCGATGGCGAGTACTTGGCCGTCGACATGGCCGCGATCGCCGAGGCGATGGGAGCCCGCGGCTTCCGCTGCACCACCCCGGACGAGGTGCGCGCGGCCGTGCGCGAGGCGCGCTCCGAGCGGCGGAGTTGCGTGATCGTCGCCGAGATCGAGAAGCACCGCTACGTGCCCGGCGCAGGGACGTGGTGGGACGTCGCCCCGGCCGAGGTGAGCCGCAGCGAGGTCACCCAGACCCTGCGCTCCGAGTACGAGCGGGACCGCGCCGCGCTGCAGCGCTACCACTACTGACCCGTTGCCTGCCGGCGGGGGTCCGTGATAGGAACGGGCCCACAATCATATCGTGGAGGTTCCACCTTTGAAGAAAGCAGTTGCCGTGTCAGTAGCAGCCCTTCTCGGGATACTGCTCGTGGCCGGGATCGCGAGCGCCGAGCGCTTCGTGATGGTCACCCACACCCAGGGCACCGATCCTTTCTGGCCCGTCGTGCAGAAAGGCGGCGAGGACGCTGCCCGTGCCGTCGGGGCCGACTTCGAGTACAACTTCGCCCCCTCCGGAGACATGGCCGACATGGCGCGTCTCATCGAGGCGGCCGTCGCCACGCAGCCGGATGGAATCGTCGTGTCCCTCCCGGACGCCGACGCCCTCGGGGGCGCGATCAGGAGCGCCGTCGAAGCCGGCATCCCGGTCATCACCATGAACTCCGGGCTCGAGTCGTCCGCCGCGGTCGGAGCGCTCATGCACGTCGGGCAACCCGAGCGGCTGGCCGGCGAGAAGGCGGGCGAGCGCGCCAAGGCCGAAGGCGCGACCAAGGCGATCTGCCTCAACCAGGAGTCGTTCAACACCGCGCTGGTCGACCGCTGCGCCGGGTACTTCGCGTCGATGGGGATGGATCTGAACATGATCGACGTCTCGAACGACGTGTCGCAGATCAAGACGCGCACGGCCGCCGCCCTGCAGGCGGACAAGGACATCGATGCCGTGCTCGCGGTCGGGCCGCACGTCTGCGTGGCGGCTGCCGACGCGGTGCGCGAGGTCGGAGCGGAAGTCCACCTCAGTTGCTTCGATCTGTCGCCCGAGGTGATCAACCTGATCGAGGCGGGCGAGGTAGCGTTCACGATCGATCAGCAGCAGCGGCTGCAGGGCTACATGCCCATCATCGTGCTGCATCTCTACAACCAGAATGCGGGCCTGCTTCCGGGCGCGAACATCCCGTCCGGTCCCGGGTTCGTCGACGCGTCGAACGCGGCCGGCGTCGCGGCCCAGGCTGGCGTCAACCGCTAGCGAAACCCTTCGCCTTGATGAACGTTGGCGGCCGGCCCGCTCCCCGGACGGGGGGTGAGCCGGCCGCCGGCGCATCGCGATGTTCACCGCTCGAAGGAGGCTGCGGCCAGGATGGCGTCGACGGCTGACAAGGGAGTGAAACCGGGCAGTTCCGGACTCCGTTCGGAGGCCGACCGGCTCAAGGAAGCCGGCTGGCTCTCCCGCCTCGTCCACCGCCCGGAGATCGGGTCGTTCTCCGGCATGTGCGTCCTGCTCGGGTTCCTGGCAATCGCCGCCGGGGACGTCGTCTACAACCCGCTCGGGATCAAGAACAACCTCGCGATCGTCGCTCAGCTCGGGATCATCGCGACCGGTGCCTGCATGCTGATGATCGCGGGCGAGTTCGACCTGTCCATCGGCTCGATGATCGGCTTCGCCGGCATGTCGATGGCCATCATGCTCAAGTGGGGACTCCCGTTCGGTCTCGGCCCGGCGTCGCCCCTCGCGGCGTTCCTGATCACCTTGTGCCTCACCCTCACCATCGGCTGGCTGATCGGCACGATCGTCGTCCGCACCACGCTCTCCTCCTTCATCGTCTCGCTGTCCTTCCTCTTCATCCTGCGCGGCGCCACGGAGGTGAGCTTCCGTACCTTCAACCAGGGGTCCACGCAGGTCTCCGGACTGCCCGACTTCAAGGAAACCGACTTCTTCGCCGCCCTGTTCGGGGGGGAGACCTTCCAGTGGTTCTACGACATCCTTTTCTGGCTCGGGCTGAACTTCAACCGGGCCGGCGAACAGTGGGTCACCGGTTTCGACGCGAAGGTTGCCTGGTGGATCGTGATCTCAGCCGCCGCCTGGTTCGTGCTGTCGCGTACCGAGCTGGGCAACTGGATCTACGCGACCGGCGGAAACGAGGAGGCGGCGCGGGCGAACGGCGTGCCCACCAACAAGGTGAAGGTGTCGCTGTTCATGTTCACGGCGTTCTGCGCCACCATCTTTGCCGCAACCCAGGTGTTCGACACGAACACGGCTGACGCCGCGAAAGGAAATCTCAAGGAGCTGGAGGCGATCGCGGCATCCGTGGTCGGCGGAGTGATTCTGTCCGGAGGTTTCGGATCGATCGTCGGCGTCATCTTCGGGGCGGTCATCTTCGGACTCGTGCAGAACTCGGTGTTCTACATCTCCTGGATCGACGGCTCGTATTACCGGATGTTCCTGGGCACGGTCCTGCTGATTGCGGCGCTCAGCAACGAAACCATCCGAAAGCGGTTTACCGGGGGTATATGACGTGGCCGGGGCGCTGATCAGGCTGGAGGGCATCGTCAAGCGCTTCGGGAACTTCACGGCGTTGAACGGGGTGTCCATGAACGTGCACGCCGGAGAAGTGCATGCGTTGCTGGGCGACAATGGGGCCGGGAAGTCCACCTTGATCAAGGTGCTTGCCGGCGTGCACCAGCCGACCGAGGGGACGATCTACCTCGACGGCGAGCCCGTCGTGTTCCGCAACCCGCTGGCCGCGTCCGACGCCGGAATCGGCACGGTGTACCAGGACCTCGCCCTCAATTCCCTGACCTCCGTAACCCGGAACTTCTTCATGGGGAGGGAGATCACGACGGGACCTCGGCCGTTCGGGGTCATGCGGACGGCCGCCATGAACCGGATTACCCGTGAGGAGATGGCCAAGATCGGCATCAACATCGCCGATCCCGAGCAGGCCGTGGGGACGATGTCCGGCGGCCAGAAGCAGGCCCTCGCGATCGCTCGCGCCATCTTCTTCGGCGCCCGGGTGCTCATCCTCGACGAGCCGACCTCCGCCCTCGGACAGAAGCAGCAGCTCGAGGTGCTCAAGACCATCAAGCGGGTGCGGAGCCGCGGAGACATCGCAGTCATCCTCATCACCCACAACGAGATACATGCTCAGTTGGTCGCCGACCGCTACACGTTCCTCAGCCTCGGCCAAGTGATCGGCGAGGGCGTCGCCGAAGACCTTGGCGGCGGCGACATTCGCACGCTCATGGCCGGCGGCGCTCAGATGGCCGACCTCGAAGAAGAACTGGCCGCCATCAACTGAGTCACTCCAGTCCGGTCCAGGCCAGTCCGGTCCAGGCCAAGCTGAACTCCCAGAGATCCTTCGCCAGCGCGCGGTCTTCCGCCTGCGGCTGGGGTTTGCGCTCGTCGGTGACGTGAAAGTAGCGGCCGGACCGGCCGGGTTCCGATCGCCGGATCGCTGCCATGACCGCGTTGCCGCCGACGTCCGGTCTGCTCATGAAGACCGTGAACGCCCGCATCAGCAGGCCGAGCGCGCCGCGGTGGCGGTTCCAGATGCGGGTGGCCAGCACGCCGGGGTGCACGGCGGCCGTGGCAATGCCGTCGTCCTGCCAGCGTCGTGCCGACTCCACCGTGAACAGGACATTGGCCAGCTTGGCATCGCAGTAGGACGGGAATCCGCCCTTCCAGGCCCGGCCGCGGGCGATCTCTTCAAGAGGCGCGCGGAGCAGGTCGCCCATGCGGTGGGCCGTGGAGCTGACGTTGACGATGCGGCCGCCGTCCCGCAGGCGGTCCAGCAGCAGGTTGGTCAGCAGGAAGTGGCCGAGATGACAGGTGGCGAAGGTCAGCTCGAAACCCTCGGCCGTAGTCTGCAGGCGGTCGAGCGCCAGGCCCGCGTTGTTCACCAGGATGTCGATGCGGTCGAGCCGATCGTTCAGCCGGGAGGCCAGCCCGCGCACCGAATCCGGGGAGGAGAGGTCCGCCAGCTCCAGCGTGGCGGCGGCGCCGGTCCGGGAGCGTTCGATCTCGCTCAGCGCCTGCCCGCCGCGCGTCCGGTCGCGGCACACCAGCGTGACCTCGGCGCCGGCGTCAAGCAGAAGCTCCGTGGCCGATCGTCCTACGCCGGAGTTGGCTCCGGTCACGACGGCGACGCGCCCGGTCAGGTCCACGTGGCGCAGTCTGCGCGGTGCGGGCCGGTTCGCCAACCGGCACCCCTTGACGTCCCGGCGTCGTCTTGCTGCCATCGGGGCGACCTCATGGAACGCCGGATCCGGTATTTCCGCGCCCGTGCGCCGGGCGCGATGCCGCTGCTGCTGGCGGCGGCACTGCTGCTCCTGCCCGGAACCGTGCTCGCCCGCGTCACGGACGACACCATCGTGCTCGGCGCGGCCGTCTCGCTGACCGGCAGGTACACCACCGCCGGCCATCACACGCGCAACGGGTACGACCTGGCGGTGAAGATGATCAACGAGCGGGGCGGCGTCATGGTCGCGGGCACGGCGTACCGGTTGGAGATCCTCTACTACGACGACGAGTCGACGCCGGCCCGCGGCGCCCAGTTGGCCGAGCGGCTGATCCGGCAGGACGGCGTGCGCTTCATGCTCGGCCCGTACAGCTCGGGGCTGACCACGGCCATCGCCCCGATCACGGAACAGCACAAGGTGCCGATGGTGGAGGGCAACGGCGCCTCGCGGGCGCTGTTCAACAAGGGCTACCGCTACCTGTTCGCGGTGCTGTCCACCTCCGAGCAGTACCTGCAGGAGGCGATCAACCTGGCGGCCGAGCAGGCCGAGGCGCGCGCGCGGGATCCCGCGACGCTGCGGGTCGCGGTGGCGACCGCCAACGATCCGTTCTCGCAGGACATCCGCGCCGGCGTCATCGACGACGCCCGGCGGCACGGCATGCAGGTGGTGATCGACGACAAGCTGCCGCGTGAAGCCAACGACATGGCGGCGACGCTGCTCAAGGTCAAGGCGCTGCGCCCGGACGTGCTGCTGGTGTCCGGGCACTCCAAGGGCGCCGCCCTGCTGGTGCGTCAGGCCGAGGAGATGCGGGCGTCGGCGCCGATGGTCGCCCTCACGCACTGCGAGTCGGCGCAGGTCACCGATGTGGAGCAGTTCGGCCACGCCGCCGAGGGGATCCTGTGCGCGGCCCAGTGGGCGCCCACGCTGACCTACCACGACAACCTGTTCGGCAGCGCCGCCGACTACGCGGTCCGGTTCGAGGAGGAGTTCGGCTACGTCCCGCCGTATCAGGCCGCCGAGTCCACGGCCGCGGTCATGGTCTGGGCCGACGCCCTGGAGCGCGCCGGATCGTTCGACACCGAGACGGTGCGCGCCGCGCTGGCCGCGACCGACATGCAGACCTTCTACGGCAACATCCGCTTCGACGAGACCGGCAAGAACATCGCCAAGCCGATGGTGCTGCTGCAGATCCAGGACGGGGAGTACCGGGTCGTGGCGCCGACCTCCTGGGCCTCCGACGAGCTGGCGTTCCCGCGCCCGGGCTCGGCCCCGGTACCCGAGACGGTGGCCGAGCGCAGCGGACCGCTGCTGCTGCAATCGGGATCGCTGTCCGTGCAACTCCTCCTGGACGGGCTGCTGGTCGGCGCCATCTTCGTGCTCGCGGCGTACGGGATGGCGCTGGTGTGGGGCGTGATGAACATCATCAACGTCTCGCAGGGCGAGCTGGTCATCCTGGGCGGCTACGTCACCTGGCTGCTGTCGACCCTGGGCGTCCATCCGCTGCTCGGGATTCCGGTCTCGGGCGCGGTACTGTTCGTGGTCGGCTGGGCGCTCTACCGGGCGGTGGTGTTCCGACTCGTCGACCGCGACCTGTTCGTGTCGCTGCTGGCCACCTTCGGCCTGACGATCGTCCTGCAGCAGGTCATGAACCAGGTGTTCGGCGCCGACCTGCGGACCGCCAACGCCGGGCTCGGCTCCACGTTCCTGCTCGGCGACCGCGTGGTCCTCGGAAACGTCAAGCTCGTGGCGTTTGCGGTGACGCTCGTGACCGCGGGACTGCTGGTGCTGTTCCTGCGGCGCAGCCGGGCCGGGCGGGCGATCCGGGCGACGGCGCAGAACGCGCGCGCGGCGCGCCTGGTGGGCGTGCGCACCGATCGCGTCTACGCGCTGGCGTTCGCCCTGAACGCGGCGCTGTGCGGCGTGGCCGGCGCGCTGGTCGTGATGGTGTGGGTGATCCATCCCTTCATCGGCATCACCTACACGGTGCGGTCGTTCATGATCGTCGTGCTGGCCGGGCTGGGCAACGTCGCCGGCGTGGCTGTGGCCGGCACCGCGCTGGGCGTGGCGGAGAACTTCGCCGGCTTCAGCCTGGGCGTGGAGTTCCAGACCGCGTTCGTCTTCTCGCTGCTGGTGGTGATCCTGCTGGTGCGCAGCTACCTGCTCAGCCGGCGGCGGCAGGTGCTGCGATGAACCTGCGCCACGTCGGACCGCTGGCGCTGCTGGCGGCCGGCATCGCCGGACCGTTCGTCGCGCCGCAGTTCCAGTCGCAGATCGCGATGCTGTGGGTGCTGGTGACCCTGGCGCTGACCTGGGACATCGTCGGCGGCCAGATGGGATACAACTCGTTCGGCAACGTGGTGTTCTTCGGCGCCGGGATGTACGCCAGCGCCGTGGTGCAGCGCGCGCTGTTCTTCGACGCCGACCGGTTCGCCGACGCCGCCGGCAGCGCCGCCTCGCGCATGGAGCCGCTCCAGTACCTCGGCGGGCTGGGGCTCGGCGTGGCGGTCGGGGCGGTCGTCGCGCTGGCCCTGGCGGTCCTGCTGGGCTCGAGCATCCTCAGGCTCCGCGGGCACTACTTCGCGGTCGGCACCCTGGGACTGGGCGTCGCCGCGGGCGAGATCGTCAGCGGCATCGACTGGCTCGGCGCCGGCTCCGGACTGGTGACGCCGCTGTTCCCGGACGCGCTGGGCGGCCACAACCGGTTCTTCTCCTTCTACTTCCTGGCCGTGGCGGTCATCTGCTTCGTCGTCCTGCAGGTCCTCTACCGCCGGCGGTTCGGATTGCTCCTCAACGCCATCCGCGACGACGAGGACAAGGCCGAGGCGATGGGGCTGCCCACCATCCGCTGCAAGGTCGTCGCCTGGTCGGTGGCCGCGTTCTTCCTGGCCCTGACCGGCGGCGCCTACGGCAACTTCATCGGTTTCATCGATCCGCTCGACACCGCGTTCGCCGGCGCCACGTTCGGGGTGTGGATGATCCTGATGGCGATCATGGGCGGGCGCGGCTCGCTGTGGGGACCGGTGCTCGGGGCGATGGTCTTCCACGTCACCCAGGAGCTGTTCTGGACCTATCTGCTGGGCTGGCATCGGGTTGCCATGGGAGTGCTGATCGTCGTGATCGTCATGTTCCTGCCGGACGGCATCCTGGGCTGGGTCCGGGAGCGCCGCGGCAACGTGGCGCTGGACGCGGGCAGGGGAGCATGAGCACACTGCTGCAGGTCGACGGCGTCAGCAAGTCGTTCGGCGGCGTCGCCGCCAACCGCAACGTCACCATCGAGGTCGAGGCCGGCGCCGTGCACGGCCTGATCGGGCCGAACGGCTCCGGCAAGACCACGCTGTTCAACTGCATCGTCGGCTATCACCCGGTGGACGCCGGCACGGTGACCTTCGACGGCGCCCGCGTGGAGCGCATGACGGTGCCGGGCATCGCCCGGCTCGGCCTGCTGCGCACCTTCCAGCAGACCCGCGTCTACGGGGGCATGAGCTGCCTGCAGAACATGCTGGTGTCCGCCGCGCCGCTCACGGCGGGCGGCGGACGGTTGCTGCGCCGGTTCTCCGCGGCCGTGACCGAGCGCGCCGATGCGCTGCTGGAGTTCGCCGGCCTGTACGCGCTGCGCGACCACGTGGCGGGCAGCCTGTCGTTCGGCCAGCAGAAGCTGCTGGAGTTCGCGATGGCGCTGATGCGCGCTCCCAGGATGCTGCTGCTGGACGAGCCGACCGCCGGCATCAACCCGACCCTGATCAACGGCGTGATCGACCGGCTGCTCAGGGCCAACGCCGAGATGGGCGTCACCCTGCTGGTCATCGAGCACAACATGCGGGTGATCATGAACCTGGCCTCCCACATCCACTGCCTGGCCCACGGCGGGCTGCTCGCGTCCGGCACGCCCGAGCAGGTCCGCAACGACCCGCGCGTCCTGGACGCGTACCTGCAGGCACGATGACGGAACCGGGCTCCGCCGCGGGCGGCGTCTCCGGGTACGGATCCGGCGACCTGGGCGCCGCCGTGTCGGTGGAGCAGGTGGCGCGGGAGAGCGCGTCGCTGATCGAGCGGGGCGTCCCGAGCGAGACGCTGGACGAGCTTGCCGGCGGGGACGACTTCGTCAGCGTCCAGGGCCTCGTGGCCGGCTACGGCCGCATGGAAATCCTGCACGGCGTCGATCTGCAGGTCGGCCGCGGGCAGTCGCTGTGCCTGATCGGACCGAACGGCGCCGGCAAGTCCACGGTCCTGCACTCGATCTACGGCCTGAACACGATCATGGGTGGCACCATCCGCAAGCAGGGCCGCGACATCACCCGCATGCCCGCCACCGACAAGCTGCGGGCGGCCGGCATCGCCTACATCCTCCAGGACAACTCCGTGTTTCCGGACATGACGGTGGAAGAGAACCTGCAGATGGGCGCCTACCTGATGAGCGACAGGGCTGCCGCGCGGGCCGCGGTCGGCGGCGTGCTGGAGAGGTATCCGCGCCTCGCCGAGCGGCGCGCGCAACCGGCGCGCGTCCTGTCGGGCGGCGAGCGCCGCCTGCTGGAGATCTCCCGCGCCCTGGTGATGGACCCCGACGTGCTGCTGGTGGACGAGCCGTCGATCGGCCTGGAGCCGCGCTTCATCGACATGGTCTTCGAGCTGCTGGCCGATCTGCGCGACAACGAGCGCAAGACGATCATCATGGTCGAGCAGAACGCCCGCAAGGGCCTGGCGTTCGCGGACATCGGCTACGTGCTGGTGTCGGGAGACCTGGCGCTGGCCGCGCGGGGCGACGACCTGCTGCAGGACGAGCGGGTAGGCCGGCTGTTTCTGGGCGGGTAGCCGTGGCTCAGGCCGGAACGGCGTCCGGGGTGAAGCGATCGACTCCCGGGATGCCGTCGAAGTGCTCGTCGTAGCTGACGATTGCGCGGACGCCGGTGCGGCGCATCACGGCAACGTGGATGGCGTCTCGGGGCTTCACGCCCGGGTGCGCCACCAGGACCGAACGGCTGGTGCGCAGATCCGCCAGCAGTACGGGGTAGATGTGCGGAATCGTGGCCATGAACGTGTCGAAGACGGCGAAGCCAACCGTCGGCCGGCGTATCGCCCCGTACCGGTAGAGGATCTCCTGGAGGATCTCGACATCGCTCACCGCGTCGACATGGCGGCGCGCGACAGCTCGCATGAACCGGATGCTGGGCTCCTTGAACTCATGGTCGCGGCCCGCGACATACATGGGGATGTTCGCGTCCACGAATACCCTCACCGCTCGGTCGCGCCGCGAACGATCTCCGATTCAAGCTGGCGAGGGTCGTCGGGTACGTCATCGTCGAGTTGAGCCAGGGCGTCGACGGCGCGCAGCCGGGCGGCCACGCCCCCGGACCCGTACTGGATCTCCACCGCTTCGCGCACGAGGTCACCCACGGAGCGACCCTGTTGCCGTGCTGCGACCTGCAACTCCTGGTAGAGAATCGGTGGAAACAGGATGGTGCTCTTCTTGGTCATGCGTGGCGGTATCGGTATCAGTATCCATATACGGATACCACGATGCGCGAGAAACCTCACCGCGTCAAGGCCGTCCCGCTCGGTTTACGATGGCGCATGGTCAACTTCGCACTCCTGGGAGCGGGACGGATCGGCGCCATGCATGCCGCCAACCTCGCCGCCCGGTCGGATGCCCGGCTGGTGCGTGTCTACGATCCGGTGAGGGCCGTGGCGGCGGCGGTAGCCGGGCGCCACGGTGCGGCGGCCGTGGCGGATGTCGATTCCGCGCTTGCCGCCGACATCGATGCCGTGCTCATCGCCTCTTCGACCGACACGCACGTGCCCCTGATCATTGCGGCGGCCGCCGCCGGCAAGGCCGTGCTGTGCGAGAAGCCGATCGACCTGAGCCTGGAACGCGTGGAGCAGTGCTGGCAGGCCGTGCGCGACACCGGCGTGCCGATCCAGATCGGCTTCAACCGCCGCTACGACCCGACCCACCGGCGCGTGCGCGACCTGGCCGCGAGCGGCGCCGTCGGCGCGATCCACCAGGTGATCATCTCGAGCCGCGACCCGGAGCCGCCGCCGCCGGCCTACCTGCGCGTGTCCGGCGGGCTGTTCCGGGACATGATGATCCACGACTTCGACCTTGCCCGCTTCGTGCTGGGCGAGGAGCCCGCGTCGATCACGGCGATCGGCGGCGCGCTGGTGGATCCGGCGATCGGCGACCTGGGCGACGTCGACACCGCCATGGTCATGATGGCGACCGCGTCCGGGGTGCAATGCCACATCAACTGCTCCCGCCAGGCCGCGTACGGCTACGACCAGCGGCTGGAGGTGCACGGCTCGCTCGGCATGGCCTGCTCCGGCAACCGGCGCGAGGACGAGGCGCGGCTGTTCACGGCGGCCGGCGCCGGATCCCCGGCGCCGCTCCAGCACTTCTTCATCGAGCGCTACGCCGCGGCCTACCAGGCCGAGCTGGGCGACTTCATCGCCGCGGTCGCGACCGGCCGGGAGCCGTCGGTGACGTTCGCCGACGGCCGGCGCGCGCTGGAGCTGGCGGAGGCCGCGCTGCGCTCCCTGGAGAGCGGCAATACCGTCACGGTGCCCGTGTTAGCATCGGGAACGATCCGATGACCGAGTGGCTGAAGTCGACGATCGCCAAGCTGCTGGTCGCATGGGAGCGGCGGGAGTCGGGCGTCGCCTACGACCTGCTGTCGCCGCGGTTGAGGCAGGATCCGTATCCGATCTACCAGGAGATGCGCAGCAAGGATCCCGTGCACCGGATGAGGCTGGTGAAGGCCTGGGCGCTGACCCGCTACGAGGACGTGGAGACGGTGTTGCGGGACGACAAGCGGTTCTGCAGCGGCGACCGGGTCCTGGTGAAGACGATACCGCTGAGTCTGCTCGACATGGATCCTCCGGAGCATACGCGCGTGCGGGCGCTGGTTTCCAAGGCGTTCACGCCGAAGGCGGTGCGTCAACTTCGGGGGCGCGTTCAGGAGATCACCGACCGGCTGCTGGACGAGGTCGCGGGACAGCGCCGCTTCGACGTGGTCGGGTCGCTGGGATACCCGCTGCCGATCACGGTGATCGCGGAAATGCTCGGGGTGCGATCGGAAGACATGGGCGCATTCGAGACGTGGTCGAACACGCTGGCGCTGGCTGTCGATCCCATACTCGGAGGGAAACAGGTGCAGGCGATCAGGCAGGCTGCCGAGCAGGTGTCCGCATACTTCGAGGAGATCATCTCCGAGCGGCGGAGTGAGCCGAGGGATGACCTGGTGACCGCGCTGATGATGGCGGAGGAAGCGGGAGACCGGCTGACGCATGAGGAGATGCTGTCGGTGATGCGCTTGATCCTGGTGGCCGGGAACGAGACGACGCGGAACCTGATCGGCAACGCGGTCCTGGCGCTGCTGCGGAATCCCGAGCAGCTCCAGCGATTGCGGGAAGATCGGGGGCTGCTGGACTCGGCGGTGGACGAGCTTCTCCGGTACGACAGCCCCGTGCAGCTCGACGGGCGTGCGGCGCGCGAGGACGTCGAGGTCGGCGGCAAGCAGATACGGGCGGGAGACGTCGTGATCTCCGTGCTCGGTGCGGCGAACCGGGATCCGGAGGCGTTCGACGATCCCGAGTCGCTGGACGTCGGCAGGCGCGGGAACAGCCACCTGTCGTTCGGCCGGGGCGTGCACTACTGCCTCGGCGGTCCGCTGGCGGTCATGGAGGCGCGCACGGCGTTGGCGAGCCTGCTGGATCGGTACTCGTCGATGCGGCTGGCCGTGGAGCCGGAGTACCGGGAGGGAGTGGCGCTGCGCGGCGTCGAACGGCTCTGGATCGAGGTGGATTGAGTCGCCCGGCGTGGCCGCGCGTTCGGGCGGCGCTCTATAATCGCGGCGTATGGCGATTACCGTGGGAACGGGGCCGGACTCGTGGGGTGTCTGGTTTCCGTCGGATCCGAAGCAACCCCCCTGGGAGCAGTATCTGGACGAGGCGGCCGCGGCCGGCTACGAGTGGACGGAACTGGGTCCGATCGGCTACCTGCCGACCGATACCGACGTCCTGCAGGCGGAGCTCGACAAGCGCTCCCTGAAGCTCTGCGGCGGCTTCATCATGCATCACCTGGAGGACGAAGGAGTCGCCGACGTGGTCCTGCGCGACATCGACCACGTGTCCGGGCCGTTCAACCAGCTTGGCGCGCGCTTCGTCGTCCTCATCGACGACACGTACACCAACCTGCAAACGGGTGAGCTGGAGCGTCCCAGGGAGCTGGACGACGCGGCGTGGGCGCGGCTGATCGAGACCGCCAATCGCGCCCAGGAGCGGGCGGCGAGCTACGGGCTGCAGGTGGTGTACCACCCGCACGCCGATACGCACGTGGAGAACCACCGGCAGATGGAGCGCTTCCTGGCGGACGCCGATCCGTCGGTCATGCTCTGCCTGGACACCGGCCACGACGCCTACACCGGCGGCGATCCGATCGCGTTCTTCGAGAAGCACCACGCGCGCATCCCGTACCTGCACCTGAAGAGCATCCACGGCGATCTGCGCGAGCAGGTGCTGCGCGACGGTACGCCGTTCGCGACCGCGGTCGGGCAGGGGATGTTCTGCGAGCCGTCCGAGGGGGAGGTCGACTTCGAGCGCCTGCGCGACGTCGCCCATCGGATCGGCTACGACGGGTTCGGGGTGGTGGAGCAGGACATGTATCCGCCGGCGCCCGGCGCGCCCTTTCCGATCGCCAAGCGGACCAGGGAGTACCTCCGGGACATCGGACTGGGCTGAGCGCCGGCGTCCACTCGACGCGGGGCGCGCCGTTGCACCTGCCGAGCCCCCCATGGCAGGCTGGCCGTTCGCCCTGAGACCGGGGCGGATCAAGCTGGAGGTGCCGTTCGATGAGCTCGTGCGTGGTCGAGGCGCGCTCGGTCACCAGGGACTTCAGGGTCGCGCAGAAGCCGAGCGGCCGGTGGAGCACGCTGCGCCACCTGCTCCGCCGCCGCTATCGGACGGTGCGGGCGGTGGACGGTGCGTCCTTTTCGATACGCTCCGGGGAGCGCGTCGCCGTGCTGGGGGCCAACGGCGCCGGCAAGACCACCCTGGTCAAGCTGCTGTGCGGCCTGCTGCGGCCCACCGCCGGCAGCGTGGAGTTGCTCGGCACGGAGCCTATCCGCCGCCGGATCGCCGTGCGCCGGCAGATGGGCCTGGTGCTCGCCGGCCGCGTGCGGCTGTGGCCGGAGCTCACGGCGAACGACAACTTCGAGTTGCTGTACGCACTGTACGGTCTGGATGCTCCCGAGCACGCGGGCCGAACGGCACGGCTGGCCGAGTTGCTGGGGGTGGACGGCGAGCTGAAGACTCAGGTGCGGAAGCTGTCGTTCGGGACGCGCACCAAGCTGGAGCTGATGGCAGGGCTGCTGCACGCGCCGCGCGTCGTGTTCCTGGACGAGCCCACCGTCGGGGTGGACCAGCGGACGCGCGAGGCGCTCCACGACTTCCTGGGCAGCGATGACCCGGACGGACTGGGAGGCGACGCGGCGCTGGTGCTCACCTCGCACAACCTCGCCGACATCACCCGCATCGCCCGGCGGGTGCTGCTGATCAGGGAGGGCCGCCTGGTGTACGACGGGATGCTCCGCGACGTGGTCGCCGCCGCGCGTGAGTCCGTCCGCATCAAGGTGAGCGGCCGCCGCCTGAGCGACGCGCCGCCAGGCGACGCCCGCGTCATCCGCGACACGGCGGACGAGCTGGAGCTGGCCGTGCACCCGCACGCGGTCCGCCGCGTGCTGGCGGCGGTCACCGAGGCCCGCGACGTGCGGGACGTGCGGACCGACGTGCCGAGCGCCGAGGAGGCGCTCGCGGAACTGTACCGGAACCTCGGATGAGCGTGCTGGCGCGCATGGCCGATGCGGTCCGTGGGGCGCCGCGAGCCACGTGGAGCCTCACGAAGGCGCTGGTGACGCAGTCGATGGCGTACCGGGCCGACTACCTGATCGGCATCGGCATGTCGCTGCTGCCGACGCTGATGCTCGCGTTCGTCTGGTGGTCGATCCTGGGAGCGCGCAGCGGCCCCGAGCAGCTGGCCCTGCTGGCGTACTTCCTTGCCGCCGGCCTGGTGGAGCAGTTGACGGACACCGGGGAGTTTCAGTGGGGGCTGGCGGGGCGGATCCGGCAGGGCCAGGTCGAGCTGGAGGCCCTGGCCGGAACCTCGCTTGGCATCGTCTGGTTCGGGACGGCCGCCGGCATGGGCGCCGGTCAGATCATCGCCAAGGGTCCGGGCCTGGTGCTGCTCGCCGTGGGCGTGCTGCTCGCCGGCACCTGGCTGGGCGCCGGGCACCTGGGTTACGCGTTCGTGGCGCTCTGCGGCGCCTTCGTGGTGCGGTTCCTGCTGTCCGTGGCCGTGTCGGCCCTCTCGTTCTGGATCGACGACGTCGCAGGCGTCTACTTCACCATACAGTTGGCGGCGAGCGTGCTGTCCGGCCGGCTGATCCCGCTCCACCTGCTCGGCGATCGGGTGGAGGCGGTCATGGCGCTGACGCCGTTCTACTACCTGGTCTTCGCGCCGGCGACGCTGCTGGCGGGAGGCACGCCCGACCACCCCGTGCTCGTCGGTCAACTGGTGTGGGCGGTGTTGCTGTTGGCCGCCGCCTGGGCTCTGACCCGCGCCGGCCTGCGCCGGTACACGAATGTCGCCGCATAACGCCGTGGGCATTGCCGCGGCGGTGCTCAGGGCGAGCGTGCGCGCCGACACCGCGTATCGCGGCGCCTTCCTGGCGCGCGCCGGCGAGGGCATCGCCAGCCTGGCGCTGTCGATCGCGTTCTACGGCCTGATCTACACCCGGACCGGCGGGATCGAAGGGTGGACGTATGCCCAGGTCCTGGCCCTCGCCGGCACCTTCGAGATCGTCCGCGCGATCGTCCATGCGCTGTTCATCAGGAACCTGCCGCGTCTCCAGGACCGCATCCGCAACGGGGATCTGGACTACGACCTGATCGTCCCGGTCAGCACGCGGTTCCTGGTCTCCTGCCGCCGGCTGTCGGTGATGAGCGCGCTGCCCGCCGTGCTCGGAGTGTTCCTGGTCGCCGCCGGAGCCGCCGCCGAGGCGGGATGGCCTTCACCGGGTGGCGTGGCTGGCTATGTGGCCCTCCTGATCCTGGCGGTGGCCGGCAACTACAGCCTCTGGTTCCTGGTGATGTGCCTGGCGTTCTGGATCGAGAAAGTGGACTGGCTGCAGATGCCGTACCTGGAGGCGCTGAACCTGGCGCGTTTTCCGCCGACGGTCCTGCCGGCGGGGGTGCGGGTGGCCGCGACGGTGCTGCTGCCGGCGGTGGTGAGCGCGGCGCTGCCGGCGTCGGTGCTGTGGGGCGGGCTCGGCTGGCACGTGGCCGGGTTCGGCGCCGGCGTGGCGGTCACGGCAGTCGTGTCGACCCTGGTGTTCCGGCGCGGATTGCTGCGCTACGAGGGCGGCACCGCCTGAGTCGCTCCGCGGTCATGGCTGGCCACGTATTCGTGTCGGTCGGGACGCGCGCCGTTCGTCCCACATGAAGACCAGCAGGGCCGCGGTGACTATCGCCGCGGCGGCGACCACGGACAGCGGAACCGGCTCGCCCAGGGTGAGCGCGGCCAGCACGATCACGCCCGATGGGGTCAGCGCGGTGATGGTCCCCGCGGTGGCCGCGGACAGGCGCCGGAAGGCGACCGTCATCAGCGCGTAGTTTGCCGCCGTGCCGATCACGCCCAGCGCCGCCAGCGCGCCCAGCGCCTCCAGCGACACCGAGTCCGGCCGGCGGGCAAACGGCAGCAGGCACAGATTGACGACGGAGGCGATCGCCAGGATCGGCACCGCGATCTTCAGCGCGGCGCCGCGTCCCGGCCCGTGGCCACCGGCCAGCGCGCGGCTTGTCAGTCCGTAGATCCCGAACCCGACCGAGGCGGCGATCATGACCAGATTGCCGGCCCGGTAGGAGGACGCGGTCAGCTCGTCGAGGGCGCCGGGCGCGGCCAGGAGCAGCCCGCCCGCGGCGATCACGCAGGCGATCGCCGCCAGCTTGACCGCGGACAGCCGCTCCCCCAGGACCCAGCGCGCCAGCAGGACCAGGGTGACGATCTGCACCTGGATCATCACCGTCCCGGCGCCGGCGGTGGTCAGGCTCATCCCCAGCGCGTAGAGCTGATAGTTCACACCCAGTGCGATCCCGCCGAGGAGGTGCCAGCCGGTGCAGGGCACCAGGTCGCGCAGACGCCCGCCCCGCGCGCGGTGCAGCAGGGCGAGCAGGGCCGCCGCCACCGGCAGCCGCGTCGCGGAGATCGCGATCGGGTCGAAGGAGCGGAGGGCGATCTTCACCAGGATGGGGATCATCATCCACACGCAGGTTGCTGCCAGCATGGCAGCCACGCCGGTCCGGATGGCGAGGCGGTCGGCGGCGTCAGGCCGCGTCACACGGTGCTCCGGGATCGCGCCGCAGCATCTGTCCGGGCCGGCCGATGCGTAGTATGTTAGCCGTGCTGTGGCCGCGGCTCCGGAGCGAACGGCCACGTCCCCTTGAATGAGGAATACTGACGGACCGCCCGCGGGCGGAACCGCGTCCGCACTGGCGCGGCCCGCCTTGATAGACCGCCTGTACGAGACGGCGCGCTACCTGAGCCGCTCCTGGGAGCTGTACGTCTTCATCCTCCCGGCGGTCGTGCACATCTTCCTGTTCAAGTACCTGCCGATCTACGGCCTGAGCATCGCCTTCACGGACGGGTTCTCCCTGCGCACCGGGCGGTCGGCGCCGGAGTGGAACAACTTCGCCCACTTCCTGCGGTTCTTCGACTCCGCGTTCTTCGTGCCGGTCATCCGCAACACGGTGGTGATCGCCCTGTACAGCCTGGCGACCTGGCCGATCGCGCTGGTCCTGGCGCTCATGATGAACGAGGCGCGCAACCGTCACTTCAGGAAGGCCGTGCAGATGGCCACCTACGCACCGTACTTCATATCGACGGTGGTCGTCGTAAGCATGCTCACGGTGTTCCTCAGTCCGCGCATCGGCGTGATCAACTCGTTCATCAAGCTGCTCGGCGGGGAGCCGATCTTCTTCATGGCCAGCCCCTCGTGGGGCCCGACGCTGTTCGTGCTCTCCGAGCTCTGGCAGAACGCCGGGTTCGGGGCGATCATCTACCTGGCGGCGCTGTCGGCCGTCGACCCGCAGCTTCGCGAGGCGGCGTTCTGCGACGGCGCGCACAAGCTGCGCATCATCTGGCACGTCGACCTGCCGTGGATCACGCCGACCATCGTGATCCTGTTCATCATGCGGCTGGGCCAGCTTCTGACCATCGGCTTCGAGAAGGTCCTGCTGATGCAGAACAACCTGAACATCACGACCATGGAGGTCGTGTCCACCTACGTATACCGGTCGGGCATCCAGCAGGCGCAGTACGACTACGCGACCGCCGTGGGGCTGCTGGAGACCGTCGCCAACTTCGCACTGCTGGTGATCGCCAACCGTCTGGCCCGGCATTTCGGCCAGACCTCGCTGTGGTAGCGCGTTCCGGTGGTAGACTTCCGCAGCAAGGCCGACCGCGTCACCGACGGGGTCAACGTCGCCCTTCTGGCGGTCATCCTGGCCGTGACCGTCTATCCCATCTACTTCGTCGTCATCGCCTCGATCAGCGAGCCGACGCTGGTCTCCGCCGGGCACGTCTATCTGTGGCCGCGGGGTCTGAACGTGGAGGGGTACTCCTACATCTTCCGCACGCGCCATATCCTGACCGGCTACCGCAACTCGATCCTGTATGCCGTCGGGCAGACCGCCGTGTCGCTTGTCCTGACGATTCCCGCCGCCTATGCCCTGTCCCGCAAGGACCTGCGGGTGCGGGGGCTGATCATGTTCTACTTCGTGTTCACCCTGTATTTCACCGGCGGCATCATCCCGTTCTACGTCGTGGTGCGGCGCCTCGGCCTGAACAACTCGGCGTGGGCGCTGATCCTGCCCAACGCCGTGAACGTCTTCAACCTGATCGTGGCGCGCACGTTCTTCGCAAGCAACGTGCCGGACGAGCTCCTGGAGTCCGCGCAGATCGACGGCTGCACGAACAGCCGGTTCTTCGCCAGCGTCGCGTTGCCGCTGGGGCAGGCGATCGTCGCCATCATCGTGCTGTTCAACGTCGTGCAGAACTGGAACGCGTTCTTCCATGCCCTGCTGTTCATCAACGACTCCGAGAAGTACCCCCTCCAGCTCGTGCTCAGACGGCTGCTCATATTGAACGAGCTACTGTCCGGGGGAGAGGGACTGGAGAGCTTTTCGCCCGAGGAGATTCAGCGGCGGCAGGTTCTGTCGAACCTGTTGCGCTACGGCATCATCGTGGTCGCGATCGCACCGCTGCTGATCCTCTATCCGTTCATTCAGCGTCATTTCGTCAAGGGCATCATGGTCGGCTCGATCAAGGGTTGAGACCGGATCCATGAGCTGTACAGCCGCATGGAGCGCCCCTTCGGGGCGGTTCGCTGCGCTCACGGGTCCCGAGTGAAGGGGACCCGATTTCATCAAGGAGGGTGCTATGAAGAAGGCACTCGTTTCGACTTTGGGGCTCGCCCTGCTGGTTACCGGCATGCTGGCGACCCCCGCGTTCCTGTTCGCCGCCGGCGAAGAGGAGTCCATGAGCTCCGCCGAGCTCACCGAGCCCGGGGTGTTCCCGGTGCAGCCGGGTATCACGCTGCAGGCCGGCTGGAATTCCGGCCGGTGGGGCAGCGCCGACGAGAATCTCTGGGCGCAGCAGTGGGAAGCCGACACCAACGTGACGCTGGAGTTCGTGGAGATGGAGAACGTGGAGAAGATCACGATCGCGTTCTCCGCCGACGACTATCCCGACCTGATGCTCGGCACGGCCGGTCTGGAGAAGAACCTCATCGCCCGGCTGCTGCAGGAAGGCGTCGCCGTCGACCTGCGGCCCTACCTGTTCCAGGGGTACACGCCCAATCTGGACCAGATCTTCGCCGAGAAGCCGGAGTCGCTGGCCTACATGCTCAACCCCGAGGGCAAGCTGTCGAACCTGGCGCGCTTCCAGTTCCAGGAGTCGCACTACCTGGAACAGAACTACATGATCAACCGGAAGTGGCTCGACGCGCTCGGACTGGACGTTCCGACGACCACCGACGAGCTGCGCGACGTACTGATCGCGTTCCGTGACAACGATCCCAACGGGAACGGAGACACCGACGACGAGCTGCCGTTCGGCTACATGGCCACCGACGGCTACGCGCAGCACCTGCGCTCGATGTACGGCATCTGGGGCATGGCCACCAAGAACGGCATCGCCATCACCGACGGCACGGCGTACTTCGCCCCGATCACCGACGCCTATCGCGACATGGTCACCTACTTCGCGGACTTGTACAGCGAGGGGCTGATCGATCCGGAGAGCTTCACGCAGTCGCGGGCGGACTTCGACGCCAAGGTCGACGATCCGGCCGGCAACGTGTACGGATTCATCATCGCGGTGCGCGGCTACCAGGGCACCGACGGCCGGGCCGAGTTCGAGTCGATACCGCCGTTCCGCGCCCCCGGCTACGAGCCCGAGATATGGGTCCATCCCGGCCGGCTGGCGATCAAGCACGTCTGGTTCATGACGGACGTGAACCCGTATCCCGAGCACACGATGGCATGGGTCGACCGCCTGTACACGCTGGAGAACAGCGTGCAGAGCATGTTCGGCATCGCTCCCGAGGGAGTGAAGCTGATCGACGGCGTCTGGACTCCGCAGGAGATCCCCGCGGAACGCCGGCAGAGCATCTCCACCGTGGGGGCGATCCCGGCGCTCTTCCGGGCCGAGGACTACGGCGCGAGATTGGCCATGGACGCCAGCTCGCAGCTTCTGTACGACAACTACTACGCTCACTACATCGACTACAAGGCGGCCGAGCAGTGGGTGCGGCCGGAGTTCACGGACTCGGAGCAGACCGAGGTCAACGAGCTGCGGACCGACATCAACACGCTCTGGCAGAGCAATGAAGCCCGCTGGATCACCGGCGCCGGCGACATCGACAAGGAGTGGGACGAGTACGTCGAGCAGATGAAGGCCATGAGGATCGACCGCTACGTGGAGCTGCACCAGGCGGCCCACACGCGGTTCGCCGACGAGATCGGCGATCGCCGCTGATCGATCATCGAACCGATTCGGACCGTGACCGGGGCGGACGCCGTGACGACGTTCGCTCCCGGCCACGGCTCCATGGCCACGGAGTGAAACCATGAAAGCGAACACGATGAAACGATCGATGCGGGCCGGATCGCCCGTGGTCGGTGCGGAGTTGGGGTTGGGCAACCCACTTGCGGGGGAGATCTTCTCCCTGGCCGGATTCGACTTCGTGCAGGTCGACATGCAGCACGGCATGTGGACGGACGACACGGCGTTGCAGGCGTTCCATCGCATCTGCCTGGGACAGGCGACCCCGTCGGTACGGGTCGTGGGAAACGACTACGCTGCCATCGGCCGCGTGCTCGACCGGGGGGCGTTGACCGTGGTGGTGCCGATGGTCAACTCGGTCGAGGAGGCGAAAGCCGCCGCGGAGGCCGTGCGCTATCCGCCGCGCGGCCGGCGGTCGAGTGGCGCGCCCACCGGCTACCTGACCTATGACGCGGACTACGGCGAGGCGACCAATGATGAGATCTGCCTGATGGTGCAGATCGAGACGAAAGAGGCGGTGGCCGCCGCGCGGGACATCCTGTCCGTCGACGGCGTGGACGGCTGCATGATCGGCCCGAGCGACCTGGGCAAATCCCTCGGCCCGTCCGTGGGCCAGGAGGAGCAGGCGCGCCTGCAGCTCCAGGTGCGCGACATCTGCCTGGA
Source organism: Spirochaetia bacterium (assembly GCA_964291595.2). Lineage (GTDB taxonomy): Bacteria > Spirochaetota > Spirochaetia > SZUA-6 > Bin103 > CATQHW01. The sequence goes on from OZ219914.1 coordinate 2,688,750, forward strand.
CCTGGGACGGTTTCCCGGCATCGCCACCGGCGGCCCGGGCGCCGAGCAGCACCTGCGGGAGGGCTTCCTGTTCGTGCTGGCGACCGGGGACTTCGGCATCCTCAACGAGGGCGCCACCAAGGCGCGGAGCTGGCTCGACGACGTGCGCGCCTCGCTCTGAGGTAGTCGCTCGCGGACCATGACCGAACCTCCGTTCGTGGTCGAACCGCAGCGCCGCGTGCCGGTGGCTGCCGAGGTCGACGTGGCCGTGGCGGGGTCGGGGATCTCCGGCATGTTCGCGGCGCTGCGCTGCGGGCGCGCGGGCCTGCGCACGTTGCTGATCGACCGCCTGGGCGCTCCCGGCGGCAACATGGGGCCGGGCATGGTGGTCGGCGGCAGCTTTGCCGGCGAAGCCGACGTCACCCTGATCGGCGGCCTGCACGGGATCCCGAAGGAGCTGCTGGAGCGGGTGGAGGCCCGCCGCGTGGACCCGATCGGGGTCGATGCGCAACCGGCGCGCTTCAACTACGCCGAGGACGTGCTGCTGGTCTCGGCAGTGGCGACCGAGATGTTGGCCGAGGCCGGAGTCTCCGTGCTGCTCGGCACGACGATCGCCGATCCCATCGTGGCATCCGGCGACGACGGTGAGCCGCGGGTGGCAGGCCTGTTCACGGAGAACAAGAACGGTCGGCAGGCGGCACTGGCGCGCGTGGTCATCGATGCGACCGGGGACGGGGCGGTCGCCGCGCGTGCCGGTTGTCCCATGATTCGGGAGGTCGCGCCCAATCCTGCCTGGGCCGACTCGAAGATCGTGCGCGCCGGCAGCAATGAGGGCGACGCGCTCCACAACAACATGGGCATCTACCTGCTGGTCAACGGCATCGACTGGTCCGCGGGCGGAGACGCGCTCAACCGGACCGGAGTCAACGCCAGGCTGCCGCCCATGCAGCGCACGCATGTCGACGGCGGTGGCGAAGTGACGCTGCGGGCCTCAGCCGGACGGCGGATGGACGGTGTGCTCGGGGTGTCGATCACCCTGCAGGGCGCGGTCGACTCCGGCGACAGCAGCCACGTGACGCAGGCGGAGACGCTGATGCGGCGGTTCGCGCTGGAGTGCGCGGAACGGCTGCGACGCAACGCGCCGGGCTGCGAGCGCTGCTACGCGCTGCATCTGTCGCCCGTGGTCGGCGCGCGCGGCGGACCCTGCATCGACGGCGAGTACACGCTCACCGTCGAGGACCACGAGCGCGGCGCGCGCTTCGACGACGTGTTGTTCTTGAACATCCACGAGGGCCGGCCGCCGCACGCCGGGGCGCTGGCGGGCTGCGACGTCCCGTATCGCTGTCTGCTGCCGCAGGCCGTCGACAACCTGCTGGTGGTCGGGCGCGGCGTCGCCTACATCCGCCGCGGCCACGACCCGACCGGCATGCGCGCCCGGCCGCTGGTGATGGTGCTGGGGCAGGCGGCCGGCGTGGCGGCGACGCTCGCGATCGAGTCGGACACCACGGTCAAGGGGGTGGACCGGCGCGAGCTGCAGCGCCGCCTGCTCGCCGACGGGTTCCATCTCGGCGATGCCGATCGCCTTCGCGAACTGGGGTTGGCCTGACGCGGGCGCGGCCGGTTCGGATGTCGTTGGCTACACGTGAGATGCCGGCATCCGTGATAGACTTTCCGGGCGATGTTCCCGACGGACGGAACGGATTCCAGGGACTGCGTGGTGCAGCGCATTGGCAGGCTGTTCTGGGATCGGCCACTCGTTCCGGCCCACCTCGATGAGTATCCCGGATGGGTGGTCTCCAGGGTCATCCACTACGGGGACCTGGACGACGTCCGCGGGCTCGCGAAGATCATGGGGAGGCGCGCGTTCCTGGAGACGATCGCCGGTCTCGGAACGCTTTCGCCGAAGGTGGCCGCGCTCTGGGACGCCATTCTGAAGCTGGAGGGTATCCCATGCACGAGGAAGCGCTCCCGGAAGCGAGCAGCGATGTCCTGGCCGCCCTGACGGCCGTCGGCGGCGACGAGCTGTGCGGCTGGGTGCTTGCCGGGGGGACCGGGCTGGCGCTGCAGCTTGGCCACCGAGTCTCCGAGGACTTCGATTTCTTCCGCACGTCCGGCATGGACACGCCGTCGCTCTTCGACCGGCTGAAGGAGACCGGCGCGTGCGAAGCCCTGCAGTACGGTGAGCGGACGCTGAGCGTGCTGTTGAGCGGCGTTCGATTGTCCTTTTTCCAGATCGACGCTCCGTTCCTGTTTCCGACGGCCCCGTTCCGGTTCTTCGCCGTTGCCGATCGTCGGGACATCGCCCTGATGAAACTGCTGGCGGTCAACAATCGAGGGAGCCGGAAGGACTTCGTCGATCTCTACGGGATCCTTCAGACGGGAGGAGCAACGCTGAGTGACTACCTGGAGATGCTGCCTCGGAAGTACGGAAAGGGACGGCTCAATCCCAACCAGGTCGTCATGAGCCTGACCTACTTCGACGACGCGGAAGCCGAGCCGCTGCCCCGAATGCTCACGCCGTTCGACTGGGACCGATGCAAGGAGTTCTTCGTCCGCCAGGCGCGGGCGCTCGTGCTGCCGTAGGCGAGGTTGCTCAGTTCGAGGCCGCCGCGAGCGGGGCAGGGCGGTCCGGCCGGGACTCGATCGCGACCTGGGCGCGCTCCGCGGCGGACCGGTCCAGGGCGGCCAGCACCTCCAGGACGTGCTGCGCCAGCACGCCGCTGCAGCGGTGCGGCGCTCCGGTGCGCAGGCCGATGCACAGGTCGGCCAGGCCGATGCTGCGGGCGTCCTCGGTTGGGTAGGCTGAGTCGGTTCGCCACGACCGGCGCTACTGCCCGTTGAGCGTGATCTTGCGAAGGCGCAGCGATCTTGGCGTCGCCTCCACCAGCTCGTCGTCGCGGATGAATTGCAGCCCGGCCTCCAGGGCAAAGGGCGTGACCGGAGCGAGCGTTACCGCGTCGTCCTTCCCGGCGGCGCGCATGTTGGTCAGCTTCTTGGTCTTGCACATGTTTACATGAAGGTCGTTGCCGCGGTTGTGCTCGCCGACGATCATTCCCGCATAGACCGGATCGCCCGGGCGGACGAACATCCTGCCGCGCGGCTCCAGATTGAAGATTGCGTACGGCGCCGCCGCGCCTTGTCGATCGCAGACCAGCGAGCCGGTAGGCCGCGGGCTGAAGTCACCCTGGTACGGATCGTATCCAGCCAGGTACGAGTTCATGATGCCGGTGCCGCGCGTATCGGTGAGGAACTCGGGACGGTAGCCGATCAGCCCACGGGTCGGGATGCGGAACTGCAGTTGCACTCTCCCCGTCGCGTGATTGGACAGTCCCAGCATGCGACCCTTCCGGCGCACCAGCTTCTCGGTGACGATGCCGGTGTAGGCGTCGCCGCAGTCGACGGTGAGATGCTCGATCGGCTCCAGGCGATTGCCGTTCTCCATGCGAAAGATCACCTGCGGCCGGCCGACGCACAGCTCGAAACCCTCGCGGCGCATCGTCTCGATGAGGATGGCGAGCTGGAACTCGCCGCGCCCCTTTACCAGCACGCTGTCGTCACGCTCGACCTCCTCGATCTCGATGGAGACGTTCTGCAGCGTCTCGCGGTGCAGGCGGTCGCGGATCTTGCTCATCTGCACGATGCTGCCTTCCTTGCCCGCAAACGGGGAGGTGTTCTTGGCGAAGCGCATCGAAACCGTCGGCTCGTCCACCACGAGGCGCGGCAACGGCGAGGGCGCGTCAGCCGTGCACACGGTGTCGCCGATGTGGATCTCGTCGATCCCCGACAGCACCGCGATATCGCCGGCCTCCGCCGACTCGGCGCTCACCAGCGATACGCCCTCGTATACCTGGATGCGGGTTACGCGCAGCGACTGTTCCGTGTCGGTGCCGATTCGGGTGAGTCGATCGCGCGACGCCACCCGCCCCGTGTGGATCTTGCCTATCGCGAGCCGTCCCAGGTGGTCGGCATACCCAAGGTCGGAGACCAGCATCCGGAACGGCCGGGTGGGATCCGCAACCGGCGCCGGGACTTCGCGGACGACGGCATCGAGCAGCGCGTCCAGATGCTGCTCCGGCCCATCGACGGCGGTCTTGGCGACGCCGTCCCGGCCGGCGGCGTAGAGGATCGGCAGATCGAGCTGGTCCTCATGGGCGTCGAGGTCGATCAGCAGCGCCAGGACCTCGTCCACCACCTCCGCCGGCCGCGCGTCGGGCCGGTCGATCTTGTTGATGACGAGGATCAGATGGAGGCCGAGCTTGAGCGCCTTGCCGAGCACGAAGCGGGTCTGCGGCAGCGGTCCCTCGGCCGCATCCACCAGCACGATGGCGCCGTCCACCATCGACAGCGCCCGCTCCACCTCGCCGCCGAAGTCGGCGTGCCCCGGCGTGTCGACGATGTTGATCTTGATGCCGCGCCAGCGCACGGCGCAGTTCTTGGCGGTGATGGTGATGCCGCGCTCCCGCTCCAGGTCCATGCGGTCCATCACGCGTTCGGCGACGATCTGTCCCTTCCGGAACATGCCGCAGCGGCGGAACATCGCGTCCACGAGCGTGGTCTTGCCGTGGTCGACGTGGGCGATGATCGCGGCGTTGCGGATGTGGCCGTTGCGAATGTGGTCGTTGCGAATGTGGCCGTTGCGAATGTGGCCGTTGCGGCACTGCTGGTCCATGCGTTGGGCACGAATGTGCTACTCGCGGCAGCTCTTCGCCAAGCTGGGTCGACCGGGATTGACCGTCCCGTCACCCCGGGCGGCCGGGCCGGGAGTCGATCGGGATCTGAGCGCGCTCGGCCGCCGCCCGGTCGAACGCCGCCATCACCTCGAGCACGTGCTGCGCGAGCTCGCCGCTGCATCGATGCGGCGTCGCGGAGCGCAGCCCGATGCACATATCCGCCAGGCCGATGCTGCGTGCGTTCTCGGTCGGTCCGGCGCCCAGCGGCACTTCCGTCCACTCGCCGCCGGGATCGGCCACCGCGACCGGCCCGCCGAAGCGGTTGGGATCCGGGGCGGAGATGCTGCCCGTGGTGCCGTACAGCTCCAGGCATGGATGGGCGTGCCGCCACACGTCGAAGCTCAGGGCGATGGTGGCGATACAGCCGCTTGCGAACTCCAGCGCCCCGGACAGATGGGTGTCCACCTGAACCGGCACGACCGCCCCGGCGTTCGGCCCCGAGCCCACGGTGCGGGTCTCGAAGGCCCGCCCCGTCATGGCCGCGACCGCCCGCACCGGTCCCAGCGCGTGCACGAGCGCGGTCAGGTAGTAGGGTCCCATGTCGAAGTGCGGGCCTCCGCCGGGCTCGTAGAAGAACGCCGGACTGGGGTGCCAGCCCTCGTGTCCGTGGCCCATCCAGATCGCCGATGCCGCCACCACGCGGCCGATGCGCCCCGCGTCGAGGAGTGCCCGGACCGTCTGGTGGCCGGCGCCCAGAAACGTGTCCGGGGCACTGCCGACCCGCAGCCCGCGCTCGCGCGCGGCGGCCAGCACCTCCGCGCCGGACGCCGGGTCGACGGCGAAAGGCTTCTCGCAGTAGGCGTGCTTGCCGGCCTTCAGCGCCGCCAGGTTCACCGGCGCATGCGCGGTAGGGACGGTCAGATTGAGGATCGCCTCGACGTCGTCACGCGCGAGCAGAGCATCGACCTCCATCACATCCAGCCCGAACTCGGCGCCGATGCGCTCCGCGGCGGCGTGGTCGATGTCGGCACAGGCGACCATGTCCAGCACCGGGTAGTCCGGCGCCGCCTGCAGGTAGGCGGCGCTGATCTTCCCGCAGCCGATCAGCCCGATGCGTACCGGCTCGACGTCGTGTGCCGTGGGCGTCACGTGCGGTTCGAGTCGGTCACCGGTCGGCGGCCGCCCACAGGAAGCCGCGCCGCATCAGCTCCAGCGGGGCCGGGGCGGCGATCACGTCGGCGTGGTGGCCGAGGGAGTTGTAGAAGACGCGCCCCGCGCCCCAGCGCTTGGTCCACACCACCGGCATGTCCACGGCGCCGTTGGCCGCGTGCGGGCCGCCGGCGACCGGGAAGCGCGTGGTGGCCAGCACCTCCACGGCCGGGTCGACGTGCAGGTAGTACTGCTCGGAGCTCACGGCGAAGTCCTCAATGCCGTCGGTGATGCCGCTGGACGAGGCGCGGACGTTGACCGCGTACTCGACCCCGTCCCCGCCGGGGTGGGCGACCCAGTTGCCGCCGGTGATGAACTGCCAGAGCGTGGAGTCCCGGAAGGCGTCGCACATGCCGCCGTGGCAGCCGGCCATGCCGACGCCGCCGGCGACCGCTTCGGAGACCGCTTCCACCTGCTCCGCGCCGATGGTGCCCATGGTCCAGATCGGCACGAGCAGGTGGATCCGTCCCATCAGCCCTGCATCCTCCAGCGACTCCAGGCGGTCGGATACGGTGACGGCGAAGCCCTCGCGTTCCAGCACCTGCCGAAACACCTCGCTTACCTCACGGGGTTCGTGACCGTCCCAGCCGCCCTGCAGGATCAGCGCTTCGCGCCGGACTGCGGTGTTCACCGCGGCCTCCGTGCTATAACCGACCGTGCTATGAGGGCACGTGCATGAATGAAGTCGAAGTGATCGTCGATCGCCGATGCCTGGTGGGCGAGGGGGCCATCTGGGACTCGCGCCGCCGGCATCTCCTGTGGGTCGATATCCTGGGTCATCTGCTGTTCATCCACGACCCGGCCACAGGAGAGAATCGCGAGATCAACCTGCTGCAGGCCGTCGGCACGGTTGTACCACGGACGGCCGGCGGTGTCGTGGTCGCCCTGCACAACGGCTTCGCTTTCCTGGACCTGGAGACCGAGCGGATGACGCCGATCGCCGACCCGGAGGCCGACATCCCCGGCAACCGCTTCAACGACGGCAAGTGCGACCCGGCCGGGCGGCTGTGGGCCGGCACCATGGCGTTCGACGGCATGCGCGAGCGGGAGCAGGGATCGCTGTACTGCCTGGACACCGACGGCACGGTCACCTGGAAGCTCGGGCGCATCAGCATCTCCAACGGCATCGTATGGAGCGCCGATGCGCGCACCATGTACTACATCGACACCGTCAAGAACGACGTGCGCGCCTTCGACTACGACCTGGACTCCGGCGCGATCGCCAACGAGCGGGTGACCTGCCGCCACGACGGCGAAGGCCACTTCGACGGCATGACCCTGGACTCCGAGGGCATGGTGTGGATCGCCATCTTCGGCGGCGGCGCGGTGAAGCGCTACAACCCGGAGACCGGCGAGCACCTGGCCACCATCGAGCTGCCGGTGACATGCGTCACCTCGTGCGCGTTCGGCGGGCCGGACCTGGATCAGCTCTACATCACGTCGGCCTCGTACCGGCTGACCGCCGCCGAGCTGGCCGCGCAGCCGCTGGCCGGATCGCTGTTCCGGGCCGTCCCGGGGGTGCGCGGCGTGCCGGCCTTCGAGTACGCGGGGTGACGGGCATGGCAGATCCCGTCATCACCTCCCTGGAGCTGATCGACTTCTCCTACGAGCAGCGCGAACTGGGGACCGACTACCACATGTTTAACCAGGTATATGTGCCCGGGGCGCGTCTGCAGGCCGGAGGCACGATCCTGGTGGTCCACACCGACGTCGGCGTCTCGGGCTCCTGTGCCGGAATCTCCCCGGTGGACGTCGCCGTGCTGCCGCGCCTGTGGCCATTCCTGAAGGGCCGCAACGCGCTGGAACGCGAGTTCATCTACGACGAGATCAAGCGCGCCCAGCGCCAGAGTGCCCGCATCGGCGTCGCGCCGGTGGACGTCGCCCTCTGGGACCTGGCCGGCCGGCTGCTCGACCAGCCGGTCTACCGGCTGCTCGGCGGGTGGAAGGAGTCGGTGCCGTGCTATGCCTCCACCTACCACGGCGACGAGAACGGCGGCCTCGACAGCCCGCAGGCGTTCGCGGACTTCGCCGTGCAGTGCCGGGACATGGGCTACCCGGCGTTCAAGATCCACGGCTGGGGACAGGGGCCGGTGAGCCGAGAGGTGGACAACGTGCTGGCCGTGCGGCGCGCGGTCGGCGACGGGATGGACCTGATGCTGGACCCTGCGTGCGAGTTGCGCACCTTCGCGGACGCGGTCAAGGTCGGCCACGCCTGCGACGACGCGCGGTACTACTGGTACGAGGATCCGTTCCGCGACGGCGGCATCTCGCAGTTCGCGCACCGCAAGCTGCGCCAGCTCATCCGCACGCCGCTCTTGATGACCGAGCACGTGCGCACGCTGGAGCCGCACATCGACTTCGCCCTGGCCGACGCCACCGACTTCGTGCGCGGCGACGTGGGCTACGACGGGATCACCGGCGTGGTGAAGCTCGCGCACGCCGCCGAGGCGCTGGGCATCGACATCGAGTTCCACGGCCCCGGCCCCGCGCAGCGGCAGTGCATGGCGGCGATCCGCAACACCAACTACTACGAGCTGGGGCTCGTTCATCCCAACGTTCCGTCGGCCCGGAACGCCGGGTTGTACGCCGACTACTCGGACGCGCTCGACGCCATCGACGACCGGGGCCACGTGCCGGTGCCGGCCGGCCCCGGCCTGGGCGTGGATGTCGACTGGGACTGGGTGCGCGCGCACGAGACCGGGCGGCGCGTCCTTGACTGATCACTCCGGGACAGATCAGTAGCAGGCACCCATCGGGAACCTGAAGAACACCTTCTGGCCGCGTTCGAGATAGGCGGGGGCATCGACCGGGTACTCGACGCTGCAGAGAATCCCGCGCCGGTGCTCGGCATGGGCGACGAACCGCTTCGTCAGGGAGGCATCTCCGTACTCCCTGGTGATGGCGCGCCCGGTCCGGCTGCAGCCCTTCTGCTGCAGGTACTGGATCAGCGTCGCGATGGGAGTGCGCGGCGGTTCGGTCGCGTCCGCGGGGGCGATCGCGAAGTAGGTGTTGAGGGGCACCTCGGAGATGCAGTAGTCGGCGCCGTCGTCCCGATCGATGACGACGTTAGCACCCAGCAATTCGGGGGTGATCCTCACCCCGAGACTCCGGGTCAACAGGTGACACTCGTACGAGGAGACGGCGAAGATCTGGCGCCGGTTCACGATGGTAACGCCGACCTCCTTGTAGAGCGGGGCTTCCCGTCCCGTGGACGGCCTCGTGAGGCCGCGGTGACGATCTCCGGCGATTCCGTCACAGTCGACGGCGAGCCGGTCGACCCGCTGGGTCACCGAATGGCCGCCCGGGTTGCTGGCCATGTCCTGGTCGTCGTTCGGCCCCAGAACATCGCGGATGACTCCCACTGCGGGGATGTTTGCCGCCTCCCACTTCTTCAGGTTGTTGCGCTGGGTTGCGATGAAATCCGCAAGATCGTCATGGAAGAGCATCAGTCGTCCACTTCGGGGAGGTGGCAGCGGGCTGCCTCGGTGCCATGCGCCAAGGTGACCTCGGGACGCCACCGGAACCTCTGGAGCGTCGGGTTGTCCACGCTTGTGGCCGCGTCGGCGATCAGGCCGCCCAGTACCGGCGCGAACTTGAATCCGTGGCCGCTGCCGCCGCCGGCCACGGTCAGTCCGGCCCGCTCCGGATCGGGCGCGATCCAGAAGTCCTCGTCCTGCGTGTCGGCGTACAGGCACAGGCGCGTATACACGACGGGCGCGTCGGCCAGGGCGGGAAAGGTGTCGCGCAGAAAGCGGCGCAGGCGCGTCTCCGCGCCGGGTGCAAGGTGGCGCGGAGCGTCTGGATCGATCGGTCGACCCAGCGCATGGGAGGCGATCTTGACCACCCCCTGCGCGTTGACCGGGAAGCCGTAGTAGCCGGTCCGCGCCACGTCGGCGGTGAAGGTCGGAAACCGCTCGGCCCGGAAGAGGTCGGGGGCCGCCGGGCGCAGGTGGAACACCGGGTGGCCGCTCGCGCGAATGGCGCCGGTCAGGGGCGGGTGCAGGTTCCCCGCCCAGGAGCCGGTGGCCAGCACCACGGCGTCGGCGAGGAGCTCCTGCCCCTGGTCGGTCCGCACACCGCGGACGCGGCCGGCCTCCTCGAGCAGCGCGGTCATGCGGACCCCTTCGCACACCGTGACCCCGTCGGCACGCGCTTGGCGCGCCAGCGCGGCGACCACCGCGCCGCTCTCCGCGTAGCCGCCCTTCCGGTGATAGAAGCCGTCCACGAAGCGTCCGGTGCTCCAGGCGGGGTAGCGGCCGGCGATGGTGGCCGCGTCCATGCGCTCGGGCCGGTGGCCGCGCGCCAGCAGCATGCGGTAGCTGTCGTGCTCGAAGCCGCCGGGAGCCATGCGGTCGCGCGTGACCATCAGCACGCCGCTCTCGTGGTAGAGCGGGCCGGTGCCGTCCGCCGTCCAGCGCTCGTTCCAGCGCAGCCAGCCGGCGCGTGCCTCCTCCATGAGCGCCATGTAGTCGCGGTCGGGGCCGTACTCCATGCGCACGACCTTGCTGATGTCGGTGCTGGCGGCCAGCGGCGCCGGGATCGGGCCGGGGTCGATCAGGGTCACCGCGTGGCCGCGGGCGCGCAACTCCAGGGCCGCGGTGACGCCGAAGATGCCGGCGCCGACGACGATGAAGCGGTCCGCCATTCCGTGGCAGCATGCCATGAACGCGCGCGATGCGAGTGAGTGACCGGTCGGAGGATGTCCCCTCAGGGGGCGAGCAGGCTGCGCTCCCACGACCCGTTCTCCGCACGGCGGTACTCCACCCGCCGGTGCAGCCGGTCCGGGCGTTCCTCCCAGAACACGAACCGGTCCGGGAGCAGGCGATAGCCTCCCCACCGCGCCGGCCGGGGAATGTCGCCGTCGCGGGCGCGCTGCTCGACGGTCTGGACGGCGGCCTGGAGTTCCTTGGGACCGGCGATGCTCGCCCCTTGGCGCCAACCTGCGATCGCGAGTTGCGCGTCGCGTGGCCGCTCGCGAAACGCCGCATCGTCGTCCGTCGGCGAGGTCTGCTCGACCGAGCCGCTGACGCGTACCTGCCGGCCGAGCTCCCGCCAGTAGCCCAGCAGGACGGCGCGCGGGTTGGCGCGGAGCTGCTCGCCCTTGGCGCTCTCCCGGTCGGTGAAGAACACGAAGCCGTCGCGGCCGGATCCTCGCACCATCACCATCCGCGCGTCGGGCATGGCGCCGGCGTCCGCGGTCGCCAGCGCCATCGCCTGCGGCAGCACCGCGCCGGCGGCGCGGGCGTCGGCCAGCCAGCGGTCGAACAATCGAACGGGTCGGCGGCGGTCATCGGAGCTCGCCCCCATGATCGCCAATTGGGCCGGAAATGTCCGCTTCCAGCCGCGGCGTCTGCATCGGCCGCGGAACATGGACGAATTGCGGCTGGCGCTGGGCGGCCATGACCGCGTGCGGGCCGTGGGATCGGCCCACTCGTTCAACCGCGTGGCCGACACCGAGGGCGTGCTGATCGACCTTGCCGGGATGCCGCGCGACGTCGACGTCGACAGCGCCGGCCGCCGGGCGCGGGTGAGCGGCGGCTGGACCTACGGAGAGCTCTGCCCGCGGCTGCATGAGGCCGGGTGGGCACTGGACAACCTGGCTTCGCTGCCGCACGTCAGCGTGGCCGGCGCCTGCGCCACCGCCACGCACGGCTCGGGCCGCCGCCTCGGCTGTCTGGCGGCGCAGACCGACGAGGTCGAGCTGCTCACCGCCGACGGGGAGCTGGTGACGCTGGCGCAGGGGGACGACCGCTTTCCGGCGGCCGCCGTGAGCCTGGGCGGGCTGGGGGTCGTGACCGCGCTCACGCTGCGGTTGCGGCCGGCGTTCTCGATGATCCAGCACGTCCACGAGCGCGTCCCGCTGGAGGAGATCGCCGCCGACCTGGAGGCGACGATGACGCGCGCCTACAGCGTCTGCCTGTTCACCGCCTGGGAGGACCGCCCGTGCGCGGACGTCTGGGTCAAGCGAGCGGTCGCGGCCGGCGCTGCGGACACGGACGCGGAGCCGCTGCTCGGCATGCCCGCGACCTCCCGCGACCGCCACCCGCTGCCGGAAGGCTCCGCCGACGCCTGCACCGAGCAGCGCACCGTGGGGCCGTGGCACGTGCGGCTGCCGCACTTCCGGCCCGACCGGACGCCCGCCTCCGGCGACGAGCTGCAGACCGAGTACTTCGTGCCGTGGGAGCAGGCGCCCGCCGCGATCGCCACGGTCACCGCCCTGGGCGCCCACATCAGGCCGGTCCTGCTGCTGACCGAGATCCGCGCCGTGGCCGCCGACCGCCTCTGGCTGAGCCCCTTCCACGGCCGCGACTCGCTGGCCATCCACTTCTCCTGGCGCAACGACTGGGACGCGGTGCGGGCCGTGCTGCCGCGGCTGGAAGAGGCGCTCGCGCCGTACCGGGCGCGGCCGCACTGGGGAAAGCTGTTCACGTACCCGCGGGAGTACCTGGAGCAGGTCTACGGAGCGTCGATGCATCTCTTCCGCGACGCCGCCCGGGCGCTCGACCCCCGCGGCCGGTTCCGCAACGACTTCCTGGACCGCCGGGTGTTCGACGGCTGAGCCCGCCGTTCCGCCGCGTCATCTACGAAGAGGGTATGTCGGCGCGCAGCGCGTTCTCGATCCATGGCCACATGATCGACCCGTAGAACCGGTGACCCTCCGGTCCGTATTCGTGCTGGTAGTGGTCGCCACACCCGGCGGTCCCGTAGATGGCGCGAAGCCGGGTCACCGCATGGTCGACCTCCGCCACCGGGTGCAACGCGTCGTGCAGGCCGTTGACGGTCAGGAGCATCCGCGGGGCGATCAGGCCCGCGACGTCCCAGTATTCGCCGAAGGTGAGCATTCCCGGGACCACATTGCAGGGACAGTGCCGCATGGTGCCGCGCGGGCTGATGTAGTTGTTGAACGCGCAGCAGGGAACGGCCACGCCGATGCGCTCGTCGCACGCCGCGGCATGGAGCGTAGCCATACCGCCTCCGGAGTTGCCGAGCATGAGCACCGGGCCGTCAGCCACCTCGGGCAGCGCGAGGGCCCAGTCGATCAGGCGCATCAGGTCCCAGACCCGCTCGCCGATCAGGGTGCGCCCGGCAAGGGCGACCTGCCATGCGTGGCAGCGGCAGTCGCGGCCGACCTTGCCGGCGATGTCCCGTATACGCCAGCTCGACGGGTTGTTCCCCATGCCCCGCGTCGCGGGGGCTATCGCCAGGAGTCCCCGCTTCGCCGCCTGCACGGCGACGTCCTGATCCGTCCGCTCGATCTTCTCCCTGGTCTGGACCGTGTCCCAGACGCCGGCGTACTCGTCTCCGTTCTCATGGCCGTGCGGGGTCAGGGCGAGGGGAAAGGGGCCCGGCCCGTCCGGCTTCAGGATCCAGAACCTCACCCACACGTCCGGCTCGGTCCGTATGCGTCCCGTTCCCCTGGTGTATCCGTCGAGCTGTTCCGGGCTCGGGCTCAGCTCGACCGAGACGGCATCCTGTCCCGCCGCGTCTGCGATGCTCTCGAGGCCGAGCAACTCCACGAGCCTGGATCTCGCCGTCCGCTGCCACTCCTCGAACTGGGCCGGACTCCCAGCACGGCATGCGTGCGCGCGGCGCTCCTCTCGGTACAACCGCGACAGATGCGCTCGTACCTCGCCGGGATGCTCCTCGCCCCGTGTCTCCTGCGGATGAGGGCTGATCATCGGCACGATGATATAGAGTCGGACCATGGACATCCGTCAGGAGATGGCGTTCGACGGCAGGAGTTATCCGGGATGGGTCTGGCCCGTTGAGGCTGACGGCGTCGAGGCCGTGCCCGGCGGAGCGATCCTGCACTCCACGGGTGACGAAGCGGTATCGGTGGGGGCCGGGGATGTCCACACCTGGAACGGTGACGCCATCGAGCTCACGTTCCGTCCGCACGGCGATGCGCGCGGCACGTTGGAGTTCGGCTACTTCGGCGGTGCGGAGCGCGCCGTCGCGGTCGTGGACTTCGCCGCGTCGACGCTCGCCCTGTGGACCAGCGACTGGCGCCTGCGTCAGCCGGTCGCCTCCGTCAGGATCGACATCGCCCCGGATCGGGACCACGCGCTGCGCCTGCGCAAGACCGACGGCGGCGGCAACCTCGTCAGATTGTCCGATCTGGAGCTGTTCTGGGACGGACGGAGCGTGATCCGTGAACCGGACCAGGACGTGCTCCCCGAGATGGGGGTGCGCCTTGCGGTTCGCAACCAGGCGATCCTGGCGCGCCGCTTCGTGCTCTACGGAGAGCAGCCTCCGCTGCCGGAACACCTCCACGTCGGCGGATACCAGGTGCTCAACGAGCCTTCGATCGAGAGGAACCTGGAGGCCATCTGCCGGGGAGCGCGACAGGCGGCCGAGCGGGGGATCCAGCTTCTGGTGACTCCCGAGACCAGCCTGACCGGCCTGTTCGCCGAGCACGAGGTGACGCAGAACCCCGAACCCGTCCAAGAGGCCGAGGACAAGCTGCGGAAGTTCCTTGCCGACCTGCCTGGCGCTCCGTTTCTGGTGGTCGGGCTACCCGTCTGGGAGCGGGATCCGGAGCAGCCCGACCGCGTGATTCGCTACAACGTATCGCGCGTCTACGACCCCGACGGCGGGATTCTCGCCGACTGCCCCAAGGTGCACTCCTGCGAGGTCGACTTCTGGCACGGTCAGACCCTGAACGAGTTCGACGTTCACGGCGTGCCCGTCAGCCTCCACGTCTGTCACGACGCGCGCTACCCGGATACGTGGACGCTGCCGGTCATGTTCGGAGCCCGCCTGATCCTCCATCCTTCCAACGGCGGCAAGCAGCGGGGCAGCGTGGATGGCCTGGAGCGCATGGCCCACGCGGCCGTGACCTCCAGTCATGCCTTCTATCTCCACGTCAACGGTGGTGGCGGCAGCTACCTGGTGAGCCCCCACAAGTACGACAACCTGCTCGACACGAGCCTGGAGTCGAGGCGCGACAACCCGGCGTTCCCGATGGTCGGCGAGCCGGTCGAGTGCCTGCTGCACGCCAAGGTGCGCATCCACGACGCGTTCGGGTACTGGCCGGTCCGTTCCTTCCGGGTGTCCGAGCAATCCGCTCGCGCCTACGTCGACCTGTACCGTGCGCGCGGCGGATCGATGGCAACGCCGGCCGACCCATGAGCAGCGTGCCGCCGTGATCTACGGGGAGGACCTGCTCCTCGGTTTGCGCTCGCTGCTCGGCCGGCCGGCCGAGTCACTGCTGCTGGCGGTCGCTATGGCGATCGCGGTGGGGGCGACGGTCACCGGGATCACGCTTGCAGCCGCGGCGGCTACGTACTCGGAACGCCTGCTGGCGTCGGTTCAATATCGCGAGATCGTCGTCACCACGACGATGGGGGCCACGACGGATGCGGCGCCGGCACGTCTTGCCCGTCCGGACGTCGAACTGACTCCCGGAGACCTGGATCGCGCTCGCTCGGTGACCGAGGCGGTGCAGTACGCCTATATCGCCGAGGACACCTATTTCCACATCGAGGCGATCGGTGACCCGCCGCCGCAACTCGAACACTTCTCCGTGGTGAGGGTGACACCCGAGTACTTCGCAGCCCGGGAGCTGGAGGCCGCCGAAGGCAGCTTGTTCACCCCCGCCGACATGGAGCGTGGCGATCCGGTCATGGTGGTCGGCTCGCAGATCCGCGCGACCCTGTTCGCCGACGGAAAGGCGCTCGGACGTGAGTTGGTCGGAGACTATCGGCGCTTTCTCATCGTCGGTGTGCTGGAGCGCAGCCGTACCGAGGCAGATGAGCGAGCGTTTGTGCCGGCTTGGTCCCTGCGGGAGAACTTCCAATCGTCGCGCACGGGAGTAGTCAAGTTTGGACCCGACCGGACGAGCCTGCGGTTCACGGTTACCGATCGCGCATTGGTGGGCGAAGCGCGCGCGCAGGTGGCCGGGTACTTCGATGCCACCTATGGAGACCGTGCGCTCAACATCACCGATCCACGCGTGGAAGCACGTGCGGTGGCAGACCGCTACCAGCGACTGGTCCGTGTGATCCTGTTCCTGGCGTTGTCGGCCCTTATGATCGCCACCTTGAACATGTCCAGCATTTTCTCCAGCCGCGCGCTGCGCAGACGGCGCTCGGCCGGCATCCTCAAGGCGATGGGCGCTACCGGCACCCGGGTGTTCGTGGTGTTCCTCTTCGATGCTCTCGTGGTCGGAGCAATCGGGAGCGCGGCCGGCGTGGGGCTGGCGGTGACGCTGGATCACCAGTTGGCGCGGCAGTTCGGACTGGGCGGGCTCCCTGCAGAGCTGATCATCGCTGGCGTGGCGGCGTCCTGGCTCGTCGTTGCTGCGTGCAGTGTCGTTCCGGCCGTCGCAGCGGCCCGCTCGCCGGCTGCGGACGCCATCCGCTACGAATAGGGCGGCCCGGATAGAGGCGATGCGGACGCTGCGGTCGGCGCTCGGCAGCCTGGGACGCTCCCCGGTCAAGGCGTCGGTGATGCTGGCGACGGTAGGGTTGGGCGTGGCGGTGCTGATCTTCGCGTTGGCGATCAGTGCGGCGTTTGCCCGCGCGATCGAGGAACGGCTCGAAGACAGAGGGCTGATCCTGATGGTCCAGGTCGACAGCCCCGACCCCACTGGGCGTAACGGCATTCCCGCCGGTGACGTGCCGAAGATCATGGACACGCTGGTGCACGATATCGCCGAGGTGGCACTGGCGAGCCGTGTCGAATACGTGTATACGAATCTGTTCCTGGCCGGAGCTGACACGTACGAGATCCGAAGTGTGCTCAACGTATCCGACGACTACGTGGACATCATGAATCTCGACCTCATCGCCGGCAGCCGCTTCACCGCCGGAAGCCGTGACGCTCTCCTCAGCGCGTCACTGGCCGAGCTCCTGTTCGGGTCACCAGCCGCAGCGTTGGGTCAGCCGCTGCAGGGGACCGTGCCGCGTATCGAGGTCCGCGGCCACGTCCCGGCAGCGTTCATTCGCGACGAACTCTCGCGGGTGTACACGGTCCGCGGCGTGTTCGCCGATCCCGAGGAACTGCGGCGCCGCGCCTACGGCATAGCCGACATGCTGGTCGGACCGCAAGGAGAACGCGCCATTGCCTACTCTGGCCTTCAGTTTGTCGTGCGCGTGGCATCCGGCAGGCTCGCGACCGTCGAGAGCCGGGTGCGCGCCGCGATTGCCGCGCAGTTCGGTGACCATCTCAGTGTGGAGCTATGGGAGGGAGAGCCGTTTCAGCAGAGCGGCGTACTGGAGCAGATCCGGTCGAACGCACGGACGTTCGCTCTCGTGGTGAATCTGCTCGCCGTTCTGCTGCTGGCCACCGGCGGCGTGGGCCTTCTAAGCGTCATGGTCGTGGAGGTGCTGAGCCGCTCGCGCCAGATCGCGCTGTCCCGTGCCTTCGGAGCCGCGAGAGCCGAGATCGTCCGCGAGTTCCTCGCCCGATCGCTGATTATGATGGGCGCGTCGTCGGCGCTGGGCGTGGCGTTGAGCCTGTTCCTGTCGGCGCCGCTCACCGAACTGGTGGTGCCGATCTTCCAGGACGTGACAGAGGTGGAACTGACCGGCGCGGTGATCACGCCTGGTGAGGTCTTCGTGGGCGTCGCGGCGTCGCTCGGCATCGGCGGGTTGCTGGGGACGCTGCCGGTGTTCTCCGCCCTGTCGGCACCGATCGCCGAAGGGATCCGCGACTAGCCCGAGTGCGCGCGCCATGTCGTTGACGCATTGCGCATGCGACTACTACCATTACATGTAATTGAACGTCCAGTAAGGATAGTGCCAATGAGTAGGGACAGCTCGAAGTCGGAATCTCAGGGGAAGCCCGATGGAAAGGGGCCGCGCATCTTCCGGGTCGATGCGGAGCGGATTGCCGAGGGGCTTTCGGAGGCCGGTTTCATGGGCCTCGACAAGGACACGCTCGCCACCATGCTCGAGGACTTCGGAGAGGCGGTCGAAGAGGTACGAAGCAAGCGGGCGAACGTCGTGATGGTGAGGGTCCGGCGCGACAGCCTGGATCGGCTGGACGAACTGGTCGAGTGCGGTCTGGCCCGCAGCCGGTCGGAAGCCGCGGCATTCCTCATCGCCGAGGGCGTCAAGGCCAGAACGGACCTCTTCGACAAGCTCGTCGAGCAGACGCGCGTGATCCGCCAGGCCAAGGACCGGCTGAAGGAGACGCTCAAGGATGAGAAGCTTCCGCGGAAACCAGGCAGCGGGGCGGCCGTGATCATCACGGACGCTGACCAGATCAAGTGACGGTCCCGTAAGGATCGGTGAGGTAAGCAGATGAAGGCCGAGCAGGACAGCAGGAAGCACGAATCGCAGGGGAAACAGGGCGGGAAGCGCCCCCGTGTCTTCAAGGTCGACGTGGACCGGATTGCCGAAGAGCTGGAGGAGGCCGGCGTCACGGGCCTTCACAAGAGCACGCTCGCCGCGATGTTCGAGGACCTCGACCAGACGGTCGAATCGGTTCGCGGCAAGCGGTCGAACGTCGTGATGGTCAGAGTCAGCAACGAAAGCCTGGACAGGCTGGACGACCTGGTCGAGTGCGGCCTGACCCGCAGCCGTTCGGAGGCGGCTGCGTTCCTCATCGCGGAGGGGGTCAAGACTCGCAGCGACCTCTTCGCCAAGATCGCCGATCAGACGCGCGTGATCCGCCAGGCCAAGGACCGACTGAAGGAGCTCCTCAAGGACGAGGAGCTCCCGCGGAAAGACGGCGAGGCGACCGTGATCATCACGGAAGCCGAGCAGCCCAAGTGATCCTGCGCGAGGACCTGCGCATGAGCGTGCGCGCGCTGCTCGGCCGGCCCGCCGAGTCGCTGCTGCTGGCGCTCGGCGTGGCGCTGGCGGTCGGGGCCACGGCGGCCGGAATCACGCTGGCCGGCACCACGCGGGCGCAGTCGGTAAAGCTGCTGGCGTCCCCCCGCTACCGCGAGATCATCGTTTCCACGCGCGCCGAAACGTCGACCATGGCGTTGCCGGCGCGGATGCGGGGCGCGGCGGACCTGGTCCTCGGTGTCGACGACCTGGAACGCGCGCGCTCGGTGGCCCCGGCAGTCCAGCACGCCTACCTGTCCAACCCGACCGGGTTCCTGCTCGGCGAACTCCCGCTTCCCACCGGCTTGGCGAAGTCCGCCGCCGGCACGGCGGGAGCGCCGGCGGCGTCAGCCGGACCGGCCGGCACGGCCGGTGCGGTGCAGGTACTCGTCCTCCCGGCCACGTCTGCGACGTCCGGGCCGGCCGATACGGCGAAGCTCGGTTCGGCGACGCGGGCCGACTCGGCGGGAGCCGCCGCCGGCAGTGCCGGTATGGCTCTCACGGGGGAGACGGTGACGAAAGGAGCGGTGGTGTCGGGTGACGACGCGAAGCAGCTCCTGTCGGCCACGGACCTGACCGGCTTCTCCCAGTCGCTGGTGTCCGCGCCCGACGGCCCGCAGCCGCAACTGGAGTACCTGCACGGGATGGAGGTCACGCCCGAGTTCTTCGTCGCGCGGGGCCTCACGGCTGCGGCCGGCAGCTTGTTCACCGAAGCAGACATGGCGCGGGGCGAGCCGGTCCTGGTGCTGGGCTCGCAGCTCGGCGCCACCCTGTTCGAGGACGGGGCGGCCATGGACCGGCAGGTGCTGTCGATGAACCGCCTCTACCGCATCGTCGGCGTCCTTGCTCCGACCGGCACGGATGCGGACGAGCAGGCGTTCACGCCGGCGCTGCAGGCCACGGACAGAGTCAAGGACTTCGCCGTCAAGGCTGCGGGCACGAATACCAGCCTGCGATTCACCGTCACGGACCCGGCGCACCTGGACGAGGCGCACGCGCAGCTTGCCGATCACTTCGATGCCGCCTACGGAGAGGGAGCCGTGTCGATCGGCATCCCGCGCGCGGAGGCGCAGTCGACGGCCGACCGCTACCGGCGCCTGGTGACCATCATCCTCTTTCTGGCGCTGTCGGCGCTGACGATCGCGGCGGTCAACATGACCAACATCTTCTACGGCCGTGCCGTGCGCAGGCAGCGCTCGGCGGGCATGCTCAAGGCGGTGGGCGCCAGCATGGCGCAGGTGTTCGCCGTCTTCTTCCTGGAGGCACTCGTCGTCGGCGCGGTCGGGGGAGCGGCCGGTCTGGGGCTGGCGGCGCTGCTGTCGCGCCTGATGGAGCAGACGATCGGCTTCGGCGCGCTGCATGCCGGCCTGGTCGTCGCCGGCGTCGCCGCCGCGTGGACGCTGGTCGCCGGCTGCAACGTGCTGCCGGCCGCCGCCGCGGCACGGATGCCGGCCGCGGACGCGATCCGCTACGAGTAGGCCCCGGCCATGCTGACGCTCCGGTCGGTCCTGAGCAGCCTGGCGCGCTCCCCGTTCAAGTCGTCGATCACGCTGGCGACGGTGGGGCTGGGCGTCGGCGTGCTGATCTTCGCGCTGTCGATCTCGACTGCCTTCAACCGGCTGATCGCGGAGAACCTGGAACGGAACGGGCGCGTGGTCATGGTCGCCAATGCGCGGTGGGACGAGGCAGGGGCCCCGGAGCCCGTCAAGCCGTTCCAGTTCGACGGGCGCGCGCCCGCGGCGCTCCTGCACGGCGTGGTGGGCGCACGGGCGGCGAGCCCGGTGACGGAGACGGGCTGGACCGATTTCCAGACGGAACGGGGCACCTACCAGGTCCGGAGCGTGCTGGGGGTAGGCGAGTCCTACCTGGACGTGATGGGGCTCGATCTCGTGATCGGATCGCCGATCACCGCCGCGGCGATGGCAACCGGGGAACGGCATGCGCTGCTCAGCGCCACGCTGGCCGAGATCCTGTTCGGCTCGCCGGTCGAAGCGGTCGGTCAGACCGTTCGTCCGCCGATGCCCGACGTCTCGATTCAGGGGGCCGAGAACGTACCCGACGCCGCCATCGCCATGCTGCGCGACCTTCTGTCGCCACCGATCACGGTGGGAGGCGTGTTCGCCGACCCCAGCGAGCTGCAGCGCCGCGCCTACGGCGTCGCCGACATGCTGGTGCCGGCGACCGCGACGGTGCCCGGCAAGACGGCGGACTTCATGGAGGGGTTCCTGATGTCGCGCATCGCGCTGCTCGTGGAGGGGAGTGAGCTCGCCACGATCGAGAGCCAGGCGCGCGCCGCGCTGGCGCAGCAGTACGGCGACGACGTGGCCGTGGTCGTGTGGGAAGGGCAGCCGAGCGGCGGCAGCGCCGACCTGGAGGAGGCTCGCTCGACCGTGAGGACCTTCTCGCTGGTGGTGAACCTGCTCGGTTTCGTGCTGCTGGTCACCGGCTGCGTGGGGATCCTCAGCATCATGCTGGTGGAGGTGCTGGGCCGCACCCGCCAGATCGCCATCGCGCGCGCGTTCGGGGCCACGAAGGGCGCGATGCTCCGCGAGTTCGTGGCCCGGTCGCTCATCATGGTCGGCCTTGCGGCGGCGATCGGCGTCGCCCTGAGCCTGTTCCTGTCCGGTCCGCTCACCGACCTGGTGGTGCCGATCTTCCGCGGCGTCAGCGAGGCCGATCTTGGCGGCAGCGTGATCTCGCCGGCGGCCATGCTCGCCGGGGTTGCGGCCGCGCTGGGCGTGGGCGGCCTGATGGGAGTCCTGCCGGTGTTCTCGGCACTGGCGACGCCGATCGCCGAAGGGATCCGCGACTGAATTACCGGGTCCGGTCGAGCACGTACGTCATCAACGACGGGATGCCGGCGACCCAGACGACCGGCGGAAGCTGCCCCGGCGGGCTCCAAATATAGCCCAGCCGATGCAACGCTTCGCGCGCCGCCAGCCGGTCGGCGGGGTCGGCACCGGTCGTCGCGAGGGCTGTGTCGATGGCGTGATCGGAAGCGGCGGCGCTGGTGCCGGCCTGGAACAGCGGCGCCAGCGCTGCGGACGCAGGCAGCAGGCCGCGGGTCTCCAGTTCGCGGTAGCGGTCCTGATAGTAGTCCGTGACTCTGGCCGTCACGTCAGGCCGCGCGGCGTCAGCGTGAGCGGCGGTGAGTCGGGGCGCGCCGGTGGCCAGATGCCGCTTCCACAGGATCTCGCCCCAGAGTTGAATGAAGTACGGATAACGCTGACTCTCTTCGACGACGGTGGTGAGCGCGTCGGCGTCAATGCTCACACCGTGGGCCGCCAGCGGCTCGACCAAAGCGGCGCGGCCAGCCGCGTCGCTCAGCAGGCCGATGCCAAGCCGCCCCTCGCCCAACCGGCTCCAGAACGAGGCGTTCATCGTGCCGAGATGCTCCGGCAGCCCCGGCGTGCCGGCAAGCACCAGCAGGAACGGCGCTTCGTCGCGCACCTGTTGGCTGGCGTTGAGGAGCGTGCGGCCTACCTCCAGGTCCAGCGTATGCGCCTCGTCGAGCAGTACGGCGAGCGGCTTCCTGCGGCAGCGAGTCGTCAGTTCTTCCCGCAGGTTCCTTGCATTCCCGGACGGCGGCGCCCATTCGACGGAGCCGACGGCCGCCACGCCCACCTTCCGGGGCAGCAGCTTCGCCATCGTCGACGGGGGCGCCAGCATATCGAGCAGCGCGGTAGGGGTGGTGATGTCGCTCGGGGTCAAGGTGACGACGTCCACATCCGCTTCGTGGTCGCGGCAGGCGCGCTTGAACCAGTTGAGCAGCACGGTCTTGCCGTTGCCGCGTGGTCCCGTCAGGGCGACGTCGTGCGGCGGGGAGGCGTTGCCGAGCAGGTCCGCCAGGCACTGGGTCAGCACGGCCTGCTCGTGCTCGCGCCCGGTGAGTGCCGGCGGAGTGGCGCCCGTCCCGGGGGTGAAGACGCGCTGCACCGTCGCCATCATGCCGACAAAACGTATACGGGCGCCCCGCCACCGGCAATCGAGGGGCGCCGGACCCTATCAGCGGCGCGTACGGCCAGGTAGTGGTCAATTCTCAGTAATCGAGTAGGTCCACGATGTCGCCGAGGTGCCCCGGCCACTCGGCGACGCCCGAAGCCATAGCCGGTGTGGTCGGGCGTCCGGCCTCCTCGGTCAGCGTGCGGTGCGGCTGCACAAAGTTGTAGAGGTAGATGAACAGCGCCACCATCGCACGGTGATTCTCCAGCTTCCGCGAGAACCCGTTGCTCCGCCTGGTGAGGCGCCGCATCGTCCGCATGGTCCAGTTGTGCCGCTCCACATGGCAGGTGTTGATCGTCCCCGGCTCCACCCGCCCGCTCACGTGCATCACGTGCTCGATCGTCGTACAGCTTCACCAGCATGGCGAAGTCGATATGGCCACGGGGAAGATCCCCAACGACAAGGCCGAGGTCCTCGGCCAGACGAGCGCCACCCGCCGGCCAAGGAGCCCGCCGACAAGCCACCCGATCGGTAGCTCATCGGTACAGCGGGTCGAGTTCAGACCCGCAGTGAACGGCGCCGCATCGGCGATCGCCGAGATCGGCCTTGCAGCGCCAAGAAGCCAGCCGAGTCGCCGGGACGTCGTTGATGTGACCGCACTCGCGGCACTCTAACTCACGACCACTCCGATAGGTACGCGGCTCGACCAATCCGAGCGCGACCGGATCGCCGAGCTTCCGAACGCGGTAGCCCATCTATCCACCCTCCTGTTTGACAGGCGATCAAGGGCATACCACAGTGCGGCTGGCAGAAGTCCGAGCTACTGGTCATTTTCGACCCTTGATCTCCCAGTGGCTTAGATTGCGGGCCGTCGGTCTTGGGGACCGGCGGCTCGCGCCACTTAACTGCCTCCACTCAACACCACGGCAGCGAACTTAGCACCCCCCCACGCTCCAAGTGCTGGCGTAGCCTTGCTTTCCCCCCCACGCCTGTGGTAGTCGATGGGCTGATCCATACACGGCACCCGCATGTCGGGTCGCCCGCTGAATACGCCACCCAGATGGCCGTGGGGTAGTTCCCTGCGGCCGGGAGGCCAATAGGCGGGACGCGCGCCTCTACAAGTGCCGTGTATGGATCAAACGACGGCCCGGCACCTTGCGCGTGCACGGCGGCGGGCGACATGTGGAGGGTGGACATGAGAACCACCAAAGCCATACCGCAGCCCGCCGACCAACGGCTTCTCGGGCCGTTCGCCAAACGCCGGATGCGTCAGCGCCGCTCCATCCCGATCGTCGCGGCGGCCGTGATCGCAATGGCCGCCACCCCGCTGGTCGCCGACCCCACGACCGAGGTAACGGAGGTCGGCGAATTCACCGCTGAGGTTACGGAGTTCGACGACGGGAACATCTCTGTCATGGTGCTCACGTACACGGCCACAGGGGAGTACGGCTCCACCTCGATCGGCGTCGGTCTGATGGACCTATACGACGGTGAGGTGGCTGGGATGCACAGCGCCAGTGGCCGGTACTCCTTGATGTTCATAGCGACGACCGACAGTCGCACCGCCGAAGAGGTGGTCTTCCGCGTCGGTCGGATGCCGATGGTGGCCTGGCCTGGAAGGTGGGATGAGGACCCTGAAGTGCCGATGTTCCTCGTGCCGCTCAGTTCTGATGGGTTCCTCGAGTTACTGATCGGTGGTGAGCGGATGACCTATCGAATGGGCAACGACACCGGCATCCTGGAGTTGCCGATCCCCGAGCAATGGGAGGACGCGGTGGCGTTCT
Organism: Spirochaetia bacterium; assembly: GCA_964291595.2. GTDB lineage: Bacteria > Spirochaetota > Spirochaetia > SZUA-6 > Bin103 > CATQHW01. The sequence continues at coordinate 2,713,113 of OZ219914.1, forward strand.
TCCGGCGCCAGGTCGAGCTACACGGGAGTGCCGAGCCACTCACCCCGGATCAGGGGGCGTCCGGCGAGAGTTAACCACTACCTACGGCCACGGGACTGGACGCCGGGCGCACGTGGCCGTCTACTATTGCATGCAGGAAGACGCAATAACTGCGTCCCAGGACTGAAAGCAGATGAAGATCACCGCGGTTCGCGTGCTGCACGTCGATCGTTACCTGTACGCCCTCGTGCACACCGACGCCGGCATCACCGGTTTGGGCGAATCGGGAACCTGGGGCTACCTGGAGGCGTCAGGGGCGGTCATCGACCGCTGGCGGGAGTACCTGGTCGGCCAGGACCCGTTGCGCATCGAGCACCACTGGCAGTACCTGTATCGATCCATGCACTTCCGCGGGGCGGCGGTCATGGGAGCCCTGAGCGCCATCGACATCGCCCTGTGGGACATCGCCGGCAAGCACTTCGGCGTGCCCGTGCACCAGTTGCTCGGCGGGCGCTGCCGCGACCGGACGCGGGTCTACTACCACGTGTTCGGGGAGACGAGGGAGGAGCTGGTGAGCGCCTGCGTCGCCGCCAAGGAGCGCGGCTTCACCGCTGTCGGCCACCTGTCGCCCTTCTACGACGAGCCGCGCGAGAAGCCGTACGCGCCGGGCACCCATGCCGCCAAGATGGCCGACGCCATCGAGACCGTGGCCCGCTGCCGGGAAGCGGTGGGGAACGAGGTCGACCTCTGCGTCGAGATTCATCGCCGGCTCACGCCTTCGGAGGCGGTGGTGTTCGCAGACGCCATCGAGGGCTACCACCCGATGTTCTACGAGGACCCGGTGACGCCCGACAACCTGGACGAGATGGTCGAGGTGGCCCGCCGCGTGAACATTCCCATCGCCACCGGCGAGCGGCTGCACAGCATCTGGGAGTTCCAGGCGCTGCTGCAGCGCGGCGCGGTGCAGTTCGCGCGGGTGGACGTCTGCATGGTCGGCGGCATCAGCCACGCCCGCAAGATCGCCGCCCTGGCCGAGGCGTTCCACGTGCAGGTGGTGCCGCACAATCCGCTGAGCCCGGTCAGCACCGCCGTGTGCGTGCAGCTTGCCGCCTCGATCCCGAACTTCGCCATCCAGGAGCTGCCGACCAGCGAGGAGCAGTCCCCGAAACGTGACATCGTCACACAGCCGCTCACGGTGCGCGACGGCTACCTCCTCGTCCCCGACGGACCCGGCATCGGCATCGACCTGGCGCCCGGCGCCGAGCGGATTCCGCCGCGCCCGCGCCCGTTCGTGACGCGCTTGCACGAGGACGGATCGGTCGTCGACGATTGAGGACACCATGGATACCCGCAACACGAACGAGCGCACCGAGATCGCCGGCGCACGGCGGCCCGGCGTCGACGACTGGAGCGCCCTGACCACCGGCGAGCGCATCCGCTACCTGGAGCTGGAGGGATACCTGGTCCTGCCCGACCTCCTGACGGCGGAGCAGATCGGCGCCATCGGCGCGGAGGTGACCTCGCTGCCGCTTACGGAGACGGACTACTCGCCGCACAAGAAGGCGGCTGACGACCTGCTCGGCCACGACCTGCCCGCGACGATGGAGACGATCGCGCTGCCGGCCGCGACCGCATTCCTGGAGCGGCTGTTCGGGGACGAGGTGCTGTTCACGTCCATCGCCTACCAGCTCTGCGAACCCGGCCACCCCGGCATCGCCATCCACACCGACGCGCAGCCGTACGGCTCGCGCATCTTCGGCAGCCTGGCGAGCTCCCCGGTGCTGATGCGCGTGCTCTACTACCTGGACGACCTGACGCCGGAATGCTCGCCGTTCAAGGTGGTGCCGCGCTCGCACCTGTCCGTGCACTACGACGCCAACCCCTACAACCGCTTCCTGCGCCACGACGAGGAGGTGATGGTGACCTGCAGCGCGGGCTCCGCGGTGGTCATCAACCAGAAGGTCTTCCACGGCAACTTCCCCAACTTCTCCGACCGCGACCGGCGCATGCTGGCCATCGCCTACCGGCCTGCCTGGGCAGGACCGGTGGCGGAGGTCGAACCGTGGAACGAGGCGCAGCTCGCGCCGCTGCCGCCGGCGGCGCGCCGCTTCTTCCAGGATCCCAACACGCGCCGCATCGACTACGAGGTCCCCAACCGGCCCGACGACCTGGACCGCAGCAGCGCGGGAATCGCGCCCTCACGCTGGAACGCAGTCGTATAGCGTCCGGCGTGCGTCAGCCGGAAGGCCGGAAGGAGGAGGCTCGCGACGCGGTGGGAATGAGCTTGTAAGAAGAACGTCTCGCACGACTCGTAAGTGATGTTGCACGCTTGTGACATGGCCGGTTTCTGCGGAGAGTGCTCCTATGTTCGGGCGGAGTGATTCAATACAGGAGATCTTGGTGGCTAACAGCATGTATGGCACGCGATCGGGCGGACAAGAGGAGAAGTGACCAAATGGGACATACGAGTAGATCGATGGGATTCTGGAAAACAGTCTGTGCTGCTTTTGTCGCCGGATTGTTGCTGGCAGCATCGCTGTTCCTCATAAACGATGCAGTCTTGGTGACCCAAGAGATTAACGGGATGTGGACTTGCGATATCACCGTCGTCGAAACAAACCATAAACCATACCAGGGAATGACAACTGGCCATATAATAATCTTGCATAGTGATCGAAATAGCGTGAGGGGTTCGGTCGAGAGAATCTGGGAGAAGACTGATGGTCGTCCCGTCATAGTATATCCACCAGAAGGAATAATAGAGGGAACCATAGACGGGTATCATGAAGATCGCTTGGTGTTTCTTAGGAAACAAGATAGATTGCAGTTGATGGTCCAATTTCATGGCAATATTAGGAAGGCAATATACTATTTTGAAGCAGAAAAACTCTCAAGAGAGTCGATTGAAGGGATGTACGTGTCGACCGTTGGCGAGATAGAAAAAGGTTCGTTTGAGTGCAAGAGGCCGACCTGACCGTTTCCGCATGGATCGATCGGTCGCCGATGTGGTCCGCCCGCGCCCGTTCGTGACGCGCTTGCACGACGACGGATCGGTCGTGGACGATTGAGGACGCCATGGACACCCGCAACACCAACGAGCGCAGCGAGATCGCCGTGCGTGCATGCGCGCCATGACTCCCCGGCTGGCGCCTGTGCTTCCGGCCCGTCGCCACGTCCGCGGATGGACAAACGTCACGGTCGCCTCCGAGCACGTGAACCGGACGCTCAAGAGGGCCAAGGACGCCGCCGAGTGGATGCCCGACCGGAACACCTGGTGGTTCGCCGAGCAGGTGGCGCATGTGAAGCGGAAGTACGGGCCGTCAACCGATCCCGCCGAGCGAGACGCGTTCGCCGCCTTCGTGAGCTGTGAAGCCGAGGGTGCGCTGGCAGCTTTCAGGTTACCTGGATCGATTTAGTCAGCCTCCTAGTTCCTGTCCGGGATTGCCGATTTGGACGGATGAGGGCCGCAGAGGGTCCTTGGCGGCACGTACAGAGCGGGGAACTGAGGCGCTTTCGTGCGGGCGTTGAAGCGGGCATCTCGTATCTGAAGCGCTGCCCTTCGACGGCGAGGTCTCCTGCGTCTGTCCCAAGACCGGGACCGAACGCAGCATGAGCTACGGCGGCTTCGAGCGCGATCGCAACACCCTGAAGTTCCGCTGTCCGGCGCGCGCGATGGGCGCCGAGTGCAAGGGGATGCAGCAGTGTCCGGTGGGCTCGGCGGTGCGCATACCGCTCAGCGAGGACCGGCGCGTGTTTCACTCCCGTGGCGCGCTCCAGCTATGCTTGGAAGGAGCATTACGACAAGCGTAGCGCCGTGGAGCGGGTCAACAGCCGCCTGGCCGGCTCGTTCGGGTTCGACGACCCGTTCATTCGTGGGCTGGCCAAGATGCGGCTGCGCTGCACGATGGCGCTGTCGATCATGCTGGCGATGGCGCGCGGGCGCATCGAAGCCGGCCAGCGAGAACACCTGCGCAGCCTCACCAAGGCAGCCTGACCACGAGCGCCCGAGGGCGCCGCCGACACAACAGCCGCACCGTCACCGCCTCCGGCGCAGGTATGCTCTGCGCCTCTCAGCCGCCCCGCAGGTCGTCCTGTTTCCTCGTCCACACCGAGCCCGATCACGCCCCTACCGCCGATGCACCGTCCCGTAGAGCCGTCGCGCACCGTGTCCAGGGCTCAATCCATGCCGTCAGACCACCCCTCCGGCCCCGCCAAGCTCCCTGAAACCCCCTACAACGCGCAATTTCCTCCCCTCACAACCAGTACTTGACGGTGCCCCACCTACTGTGCTTCCTTATTCAACCCAATAATACAAGGTGTTTCCGATCCGCTTTGGACAGATGATTCCTCTACGGAGGAACGAATGGCGTAGGGGCGAGAGATCAGATGCAGCACATCCTGTTATCACGACATGGGTTCGCGGCGACTGGGAACTATACGATCCCACCCGACTGATCGCCCGACAAATGTATCGGCTATTTCGCGAAGATTCCTAAAGGAGGAGCTGCCGTGCCCCACGCGGATCCCGAAACGTCGGCGCGCTGTCGAGGTGGAGAATTGGAAGGACTATACAACAACGAGTATCGTGCTTTGATGCGTGAAATGTCTTTGGCAGCGCAGACTCTTTGCTCCGGGTTGACAGACTTGAGGAAAGCCGAGCGGGGAAAGCCAGGTGTTTACTACGCAGCCTTTTTCGGGTTATCAGTTGGATTCGAACGACTATGCAAGATCGTTCTTGTTCTCGATCATGCAATAGACCATGACGGTCTCTTCCCAACCGATGACAGATTGAGGAAGATTGGACATGATGTTCAGACACTCATCGAGAAGACACGGGAAGTGAGGAAGAAATACGCCAGCAACAGCCATTGGTCACCTTTTCCTGATGATCATGTCGTAGACGTGATGACTCATTTCCTAAGCAGATTCGCGATCAGAACCCGCTACTACAACCTTGACTATCTCCATGACAATACCAAGGACTCCGAGCCCATAAACGAATGGAATGACGGAGTTGGTAGCGAGATACTTAAAATACACTTTCCTCACGAAAGACAGCAAAAAGACAGGATGACATCGGAAGAAATAGGAAAGAAAATTGAACCAGTTGTCAGTACGTATCTTAGCAACGACGCAGAAGGAACTGTCATTACCGATGCTGTTTCGATGATAGAGATAGGCATGAAAATAACCTTGATCCAAGAATGGGGTCAGTTCTACGCCCTGAAAATAGCTCGCTATCTATCCGTTCTTATCTCGGACGTTCAGTCACACGTGCCGAGAGATGATGTGCCGGATCTTCGTGAATTTCTCTGGCCGTTCTATGCAGATGACCGGAGGCTAAGGCGCCTGAGGAGATGGACCATCTACCACTCGTAGATGGTCGCTTGACAACCTCCACGCGCAATCATCATCGCGAGTCAAGGGCGAAACGAGGGCAAGCCGTGTCCCATGACGATGTAGTCCCCTCGGGGATGAGTGCGAAGCTGCGGGCGGCGGTATGGCGCCCGGACGGCGAACCTCTTCCGCTCACGGCCGCCTCCGTCGTGCCGCTCAGCGGTCTGACCCAGATGGATGAGACCGCTTGCATCACGCACGGCGGAGAGCCCATGTGGCATCCTCGGCGGACGGAGGTCGGGTCACGGCGTGCTATCTGATCGCCATGAGGGACGAATAGTCCGTAGCCGTCGGCATGCTAGCCGTTCTGGTGCTACTGCTGGCGCTGGGCGCCGGCATCTGGCGTGTGCTTGAGCACTGCGCAGCGACGTGACCGAGGTGCGGTCCGACGTAGGCGAGGAGGGCCGCACCTGCATGCTCTCGGAGAGGGCGTGGGCGCGCATTCAGGGGCGGTGACCGGCCCCTGGCGCCCGGCGGTGAACCGCGTGGTCTGTCGCTCCTGACGAGGTTGTCCGGGGCGGAAGAGGCTGAGCGGGACCGATCTGCTCCGATCGATCGGAATCGACCTTGGTCCGCGACCGTGCGAGCGCCATAGCGGACCTGTGGCGGTCGAGGTCACTTCGGCTCCCCCTGATGTACAACGCCTCATATATTAGTCAATATCATCGTTAGAGAACGTTTTCTGGAACCATGAAGGCATCGCGATCTCAACGGGCCTTGCCGCTGAGCGTACGCCGCGCCCTGCGGAAGCTGGGCATGGACCTCTCCGCGGCCCGAAGACGAAGACGGATATCGGCAGCGCTCATGGCCGAGCGCGCCTTCATCAGCCGCTCGACGCTCGTGCGGGTGGAGAAGGGCGACCCCGGCGTATCGATGGGCATCTACGCCTCGGTGCTCTTCGTGCTGGGGATGGCGGACCGGCTCGGTGACATTGTGGACGCAGCCCGCGACCCGGTCGGGCTGAGCCTGGAAGAAGAGCGGCTGCCACGCCGCATCCGAGGGGCGCGGCCACCGTCCTCGCCACCATCCTCGGGGGCCGGCGATGGAACGTGAGATCCTGGTCTTCATCGAGCTGGCCGGTGAGACCGTTCGCGTCGGAACGCTCTGGGCGCGGGCGCGCGCGGCCCGCCAGACGGCCTCCTTCGAGTACGACCGGTCGTGGCTGGCGCGGCCGGATGCCTTCGGCATCGATCCCGTCCTGCCGCCGGCACGCGGGCCGTTCCACACGGACCGGCCGCTGTTCAACGCTTTCACCGACCCCGCACCGGATCGCTGGGGCCAGACGCTCCTGCGGCGCAACGAACGGCGGATGGCGCAGGCGGAGGGGCGCCGGCCGAGAACGCTGCAGGCGATCGACGTTCTGACGCTGGTCGACGACGAGACGCGGCTCGGCGCGCTCCGGTTCAAGGAAGCCGGCGGCGGGCCGTTCCTCACCTCGACCGGCAGGAAGGTGCCGCCGGTCGTCGATCTGCCGCGCCTGCTCGCCGCAACGACGCGGGTCATCGACGACCGGGAGAGCGAGGAGGACCTGCGGCTGATTCTCGCCCCCGGCACCTCGCTCGGCGGCGCCCGTCCCAAGGCGACGGTCCGCGACACGGACGGCAGTCTGTCGATCGCCAAGTTTCCTCGCGGTGATGACGAGTGGCCGGTGACCCGCTGGGAAGCGGCGACCATGGCGCTCGCTCAGTCGGCAGGGGTAGCGGTCGCACCGTTCCAACTCCGAGAAGCTGCGAGTCGCGCAGTCGTCACGGCACGCCGTTTCGACCGCTACCACGGCCGCCGCGTCCCGTTCATGTCGGCCCTCACCGCACTGGAAGCGTCCGACAACGACACGCGCAGCTACCTGGAACTCGTCGAGTTCCTGCGGCGCGAGGGTGCCGCGGTGAACCAGGATCTGCGCCAGCTCTGGCGCAGGATCGTGTTCAACATGCTGGTTTCCAACACCGACGACCATCTACGCAATCACGGCTTCCTGCGCGCCCCGCAGGGGTGGCGGCTGTCGCCGGCATACGACCTCAACCCCGTGCCGGTGGACGTGAAGCCACGGATTCACGCGCTCGCCATCGACGAGATCGACGGCACGGCGTCGCTCGACACCGCGATGGAGGTCGCCCCCATGTTCGGCATCGCCGAGGAAAACGCCCGTGCCGTAGCGGCGGAAGTGGGACGGGCGGTTCGCCGATGGCGGGATGCCGCAGCTCGGTTCGGCGTGACGACGGACCAGATCGACCGCATGTCCAGCGCGTTCGAGCACGAGGACCTGAGCGCGGCGAGCCGGTAGCGCGGCCATCACCCCGTTTGCCCGCGGCCGGGGCGCGTGGTATGCGTCCCTCATGCATCCGTTCACGCAACACGACGTCCCCGACGGCGCCGCCGCCGTTCACTGGTTCGAGCAGAGCAGCTTCGCGATCCGCGATGCCGCCGGCACGCTGACCCTGGTCGACCCGTACGCGCCTCACGATCGCCCGGCCGACCGGTTCATCCACGGCGAGCCCCCGATGGATGAAGCCGAGTGGCCGGCCCGATTCGTGCTTCTCACTCATGCGCACGGCGACCACACCGACCCCGAGACCTTGGGAAGACTGCACGCTGCCACGCCGGATGCCCGCTACGTGGGCCCACGCGAGTCCATCGATCAGATCGTCGAGGGGACCTCCGTCGGGCCTGCGCAGTGCACGGCGGTCACTGCCGGCGACAGCGTGCAGATCGGCACCATGGCGGTGAACGTCGTCTATGCGAAGCCTCCGGGCGGCGATCCTGCTGCCGGCATCGACCCGCCGGACACGCCTCACCTGGGCTACGTGGTCGAGGCCGGCCGGCACCGGCTCTACTTCACCGGCGATCCGATCAACACCTTCGCCGAGCACGAGTCGCTGACGGCGCCGGTCGCGGCGCTGGAGCCGACGGTGGCGTTCCTGACCAACCACCCGTCGGAGGGGGAGTTTCCGTACTTCGACGGCTGCGTGCGCATGGCGAGGCGGTGCCGGGTCGGCATCGCCTGTCCCGCGCACTACGCGTGCTTCGTCGCGCGCGACTACGACCCGGCCGAGTGGGCGGCCGCCTTCGCGGACGACGGACCGCCCACCCGCATCATCCCGCGCAACTCGCACGTCGTGTTCGAGGCGTGAGCGAAGCGAACCGCACTCGAAGAGTGACCGCGCAGGCGGGGCTGGTGGAGGAAGCGCTGGCGGACGGCCGGCTGCGCCTCCCGTCGCCCGCCGCTCCCAGCTTCGTCGACCTAGTGAACGCCTTGCACCGCGGCGTCGGCGTCCCGGTCGCGTCCACGCCGCATGGCGACAAGCTCGCGGAGCACCTGTTCGAACGCGATCACCTGGTGATCGTGCTGGTGGACGGCATGGGCATGGCCGCGCTCGACGAGCCGGCGTACGCCGACCTCCGCGGGCGCGTGCGCATGGAGCTCGACTCCGTGTTTCCGGCCACGACCGCCTGCGCCATCACCACGGTCGCCACCGGCCTTTGGCCCGGACACCACGGTATCCCGGGGTGGTACGGCTATCTGCAGGAACGGGATCTGTCCGTGACGGTGCTGCGGTACACCGAACGTCACACCGGTCGCGCGCTCAAGCGATTCGGCGTGGAATTGGGGGATCTCTGGCCCGAGCCGTCCCGCTTCGCGGAGGCGACCGGGGACATGGAGATCCACATGCCATGGCGCTACGTGCGCAGCACCTTCAACCGCTACCTGAGCGGCCGGTGCCGTGCGCGCGGCTACCGGTCGCTGCGGCAGGCCGCACGCCGGATCCGGCGCCGTTCACGGCGGCTGCAGCGCCGTGGCACGCGCGCCGTAACCTTCTGGTACATCCCGCACTACGACACCCTTTGCCATGACCACGGGGTCGCCAGCACGCAGGCCCGCGGCCACTTGGGAGACCTGCAGGGCATGCTGCTGGAACTGGCCGCGGCACTGCCTGACGGGGCGCGCATGGCGCTGACGGCCGATCACGGCCTGATCGACCTGAACCGGGACCAGAAGGTGGCGATCTTCGACGGCGACCCGTTGCTCGACTGCCTGCGCACCGTGCCGAGCGGGGAAGGGCGCACGCCCCACTTCCACGTGCGGCCGGGCCGGGGCCCGGAGCTGGTCGAGCGCCTGGCCGACCGGTGCGGCGGACGGATGGCCGTGCTCGCCCTGGACGAAGCGGAGGAGATGCGGCTGTTCGGGCCGGAGCCGTTGAGCGACCAGGCGCGGCGGCGCTTCGGCGACTACGTCGGCGTGACGCTGGAACCCCTGAGCGTGGGCTACTACGAGTCCGAAGATTCCTTCGGGCTGAAGAACGTCGGCATCCACGGCGGCATGAGCCCCGACGAGGTGCGCATTCCCCTGATCGTGATGTAATGTATACATCTTCAAGCGGGCGGACGTGAGACATCTGCACAGGTTCGCGGGCAATCCCCTCGATCGAGGCGAGCAGGAGCGCCGGGACGAGGCGTGGATCGAAGCCACTGCCCGCGACGGTGCCAGCAGGTTCCTGCCGTTCAGGAAGCTCGACGTCCTGGTGGCCGATGTCCCGCAGCCACGGCTCGGCTGGCTGCGCACCGGTCAGCTCCGATCCGTCGTGCGGGACGCCCGGCCCCTGCTGCTCGGCCTGCTGGAAGGCGTGGCGCACTTCGCCGTGGATCTGTCCGACTGCGCGGCTGCCGTGACCTGGGCGGAGGCGCAGGATCCGCCGTGGCGGTTCGAGGACTGCCGTGCGGCGGGGACGGTGCTGGCGTCCGCGGAGACCGGCATCCTGGCCCAGGCCCGATCACAGGTCGACTGGCATGCCCGCCACGGCTTCTGCTCGGTGTGCGGCCATTCCACCGACAGCAAGCGGGGCGGTCAGGTGCGCGAGTGCCCGTCGTGCAGCGCTCAGCACTTTCCGCGCACCGATCCGGTGGTGATCACCGTGGTCGCCGACGCCGCCACCGACCGCTGCCTGCTCGGCCAGTCGCGCGGGCGCCTGTCGCGCCTGCGCATGTACTCGGCGCTGGCCGGGTTCGTGGATCAGGGCGAATCGATCGAGGAGGCGGTGGCCCGCGAGGTGATGGAGGAAGCCGGCGTCCGCGTGAAGAACGTGCGCTATCACTCCTCGCAGCCGTGGCCGTTCCCGTGCTCGCTGATGATCGGCTGCCTGGCAGAGGCCGCCACCACGACGATCCGCAAGGACGACGAGGAGATGTCCGACGTCCAGTGGTTCGACCGGCGGGAGGTACTGCTGGCGCTGGAGGAGCAGAGCGAGCGGCTGTCCGTTCCCGGCCCCATCGCCATCGCCCACCACCTCATCAAGGCCTGGGCTACCCGCGAACGGTTCTAAGCCGGGGTCCGGGTCGGCTGGAAGAGCAGCAGAGAACGTACGTATGATGAGCCATGGCCGAGAGAAGCGCCGACTGGCTCCGCCAGGCCCGGCGCGATCTCGACAGCGCGAGGGCGCAGGCGGCTTCCGGATTCTGCGAGTGGGCGTGTTTCATCTCCCAGCAGGCGAGCGAGAAGGCTCTGAAGGCGGTGCTCCAGAAGCTCGGCGCCGAAGTGTGGGGTCACTCGATCGTCGATCTGCTGAGAACGCTGCGGGAGCGGGTCGGCGTCCCCGATGAGCTCCATGCATCGGCCGTCAACCTGGACCGCTACTATATCCCCGCCCGATATCCCAACGGCTGGGCCTCGGGGAGCCCCGCCGACTATTTCACCGAAGAGGACGCCAATGCCGCGATCTGTCATTCGCAAGCAATCCTTCGGTACTGTGAAGGTGTTCTGGCTGGACCGGAGCCTGCTGAAGAGCCGGATCAGGCAGGCGGCGAGGAACCTGAGCCACCGGCATGAGGAGGTGGTGCAGGTCGTGCTGTTCGGATCGGTCGCCTCCGGCCGCGCCGTCCCGTCGAGCGATGCCGACATCCTCGTGGTGGTGAGGGACACCGAAACGCCGCTTCTCGACCGCGCCGCCCTGTACCGGGATCACTTCACCGACATCGGAGTGGGAGTCGACCTCTTCGTGTACACCAGGAAGGAGATTACCGACGGCAGCATTCCCGTAGCCGCGACGGCGCTTCGGACCGGAATCGAGTTGTACCGGGCCGCGTAGTCCGACCGCCCGGCAGGGCGCTACGAACGCGGCGCCGGAAGCCGGTAGGCGGCGATGGCGTTCTCCCGGAAAACGCGCGCCTGAGCCTCGTCGCCGTGCCGCTCCACGTAGGCTTGCGCGAGCGCGAACACCGTCGCGTACGGGCCGCCCCTGCGGCAGACCGGCCAGTTGCTGGCAAACAGCAGCCGTTCGGCGCCGAAGCGCTCCCAGAGCGCATCCAGCGTGGGCTCGTAGAAGCGTACGTCGGCCGGTGACGGCTTGGTGACGGCGTTCTCCACCAAGCCGGAGATCTTGCAGTACACGTGCGGCGCGCGGGCGAGCACGGCCATGCCCTCGCACCAGGCGGGGTCGGGTGCCGACCCGTCGATGGACACGTGGCCCACGTGGTCGATCACCAAGTGGATCTCCGGAACGGCGTCGCACAGATCGATCAGTGCCGGAAGCTCCGGCGCTCCCGGCACCACGTCCAGGGCGAGCTCGCGGGCGGCCAGCTCGCGCGCGGTGTCCACCAGCGTCGCGCGTCCGCGGCCGGTGATCGCGTCGTTGCCAAGGCGAATCCCGCGGAACAGCGGATGCGCGCGGAAGCGGTCGAGATGTTGGCGAAAGTCGGCGTCGTCGTTGCGGAGGTTGCCCACGAACCCGGCGATCGCGGTGTGCCCGGTGAGCTCCGCGTCGTCGGCGAGGTCCAGGATCCACTGGTTGTCCTCCAGCCAGGGGCTGGCCTCCACCACGACCGTGTGGGTGACGCCGTGACCGGCGGCGACTTCCAAGAAGTGCTCGGGAAGGGTGGTGCGATACAGGTCGGGATTGTCCGAGGGCGGCCACGGCACGCCCTGCGGCCGATGGGGATCGAAGAAGTGGGTGTGGGTGTCGATGATCTGATCCATGCGCGGACGATGCGCGACGCGCGGCGGCGCTGACAACCCGGCGGCGGTGAGGCTTTCCGCCACGGCGCGCCTCGGTCATGATCGGCGTTGAGGAGCACTCTCGCATGCTGAAGATCCCGGATTCCGGCGCGCTCGACTTCCTGGCGGTGGGGGCCCTGGTCCATCGCCTGGACCCCGGCGTCATCCCGTTCCCGCACGCGTCGGAGCTTGCCATCCACGTCTCCGGCGGCGAGTACAACTGCGCCGCCAACCTCGCCTCCTGCTTCGGGATGAGCACCGGCGTCGCCGCGGCGATGGTGTCGTATCCGATCGGGGACCTGATCGACCGCTCGGTGCGCGCCATGGGCGTGCGGCCGTTCTACAAGCGCTTCGCGCACGACGGCGTGCGCGGCCCGAACATGGCGACCGTGTACAGCGACCGGGGCGCCGGCGTGCGGGCGCCGGAGGTGTTCTACAACCGCGCGAACGAGGCGGCCGCGCGGCTCCGGCCCGGCGACTTCGACTGGTCCGGCATCACGCGGGACGGGGTCCGCTGGCTGCACTCGGGCGGCATCTTCGCGGCGCTCTCGGCGACGACGCCGCAGGTGATCGTGGAGGCGATGCAGTCCGCCAGGGCGGCCGGCGCGGTGGTCTCCTTCGACCTGAACTACCGCGGCAAGCTGTGGCAGGTCGCCGGCGGCGCGGACACCGCGCACGCCACGCTGCGCGAGATCGTCGGCAACGTCGACGTGCTGGTCGGCAACGAAGAAGACCTGCAGGAGGGGCTGGGCATCGCGGGGCCGGAGGCCGCGGGCGAGTCCAAGCTCGACCCGCGCGCGTTCCTGCAGATGATCGATCGCGTCACCTCGGAGTTCCCGAACATCTCCGTGGTGGCCACCACGCTGCGCGAGGTGCATTCCGCCAACCGACACGACTGGAGCGCGGTCGCCTGGGTGGAGGGCGAGACGGTCACCGCACCGACGTGCCAGCTCGACGTGTACGACCGGGTCGGCGGAGGGGACGGCTTCGCCGCCGGGTTCTTCTACGGGCTCATGAGCGGCGAGTCGCCGGAGGAGGCCCTGCGGCTGGGATGGGCGCACGGCGCGCTGCTGACGACGTTCCCGGGCGACACGACCATGGCGACGCTCGACCAGGTGCGCACCCTGGCCGGCGGCAGCACGGCGCGCATCGTCCGCTGAGGCGGCACGCGATGGGCTCGGCGCAACGCGACCCGGCAGCCGCGCTGCAGGCAGGCATCGGCGCCGTGGACATCACCCCCACGGGGCCGATCCGCATGGCCGGCTGGGCCAGCCGCGACCGTGCCTCGGAGGGCGTGAGCCACCCGATCTACGCCAAGGCGCTGGCGCTGCGCGACGCCGCCGGCCACACCGCCGTCTGGGTCACGGCGGACATCCTGGGCTACAGCCGCACCATGGCCGACACGCTGGAGCGGCGGCTTCAGGAACGCTACGGCCTGTCGCGGGACCAGGTCATCCTGGGGAGCTCGCACAACCACAGCGGTCCGATGACCGGCGACCTGCTGCACCTGTACTTCGACCTGGAGACCGCCGAGAAGGAGGCGGTCGCCCTCTACACGGGGCAGCTCCTGGAGCGGATCGTCGGCGTGGCCGGCCAGGCACTGGCGAACCTGGCGCCGGCCGAGCTCCGCATGGGCTTCGGGCTGGCCGGATTCGGGGTCAACCGCCGCCGCGCCCGCGGCGCCGACACGCTGCACCGCCCGCAGGCAGTCGACCACGACGTCCCCGTGCTGGCCGTGCGGGCGCCGGACGGGGCGCTGCGCGCCATCCTGTTCGGCTACGCCTGCCACACCACGGCCGTGTTCGACTACCGGATCAACGGCGACTACGCCGGTTACGCACAGAGCTCGCTGGAGGCCGCCTGTCCGGGCGCTACGGCGATGTTCGCGGCCGGGTGCGGCGGCGACATCAATCCGCTGCCGCGCTGGCGGGAGGGGCTGGGGGAGGGCTGCGGCGCCATGCTGAGCGCCGCGGTGCAGGACGTGCTCGACGGCCGCTACGGCGCCATGACGCCGGTGACCGGGCCGCTCGCCACCGACGCCGACGAACCGCTGCTGTCGCTTCAGGATCCTCCGGGCCGCGAAGCCCTGCAGGACGCGCTGCAGCGCATCGGGCCGGACGACTCGGGCGTGGAGCGGCGCGCCATCGAGCACCAGCTCGCCCTGCTGGAGCGGGACGGGCCGTTGCGAGACCACTGCCCGTACCCCCTCCGCGTCTGGCGCTTCGGCTCCGGGCAGCTCGTGATCGCCCTGGCCGGCGAGCCGGTGGTGGACTACTCGCTGCGCTTCCGCGCCGCCTACGGCTGGAACCGGACCTGGGTGGCCGGCTACAACCACGTGCTGCTCGCCTACATCCCGTCCGGGCGGGTCCTGGCCGAGGGGGACTACGAGGGCACCACCGGCATGCTGGAGTACGGCCTGCCGGGACCGTTCGCGGGGTGGGTGGAGTCGGCCATCGCCCGCTCGGTGGACCTGCTGGTGACGCGGCTGTCCTCCGACTCGTGAGCGGCGCAGGCGGCATGCGCATCCAACTGGAGCGGTGCGCGGCGGTCACCGCCACGCCTCACACGACCTGGGTCTTCGCGGTGCTGGGCGACGGCGAAGGCACCGCGACCACGGTCGAGGTCACTTCCGGCCGTTCGGAGCAGGTGATCGAAGCGCTGGCCGGCATGGTCGGGACGCTGAGCGCCGCCGATGGGGTCGGAGAGGGACAGGTCGAACGGTTGCTGGGCCTCACGCGGGACCGGCTCCGCACGGACGTGGTGATCGCCACCGCGGTCAGCGCACTGCGCAACGCCCTGGCTCAGTTGGCAGCCGCCCGGGCCGGTATGAGCCTGCATCGCTCACTGGGAGCCGGGACCGCCGGTGCCATCGAGCTCTACGCCAACATCAACCGGGGCCTGCACGCCACGGACCGGACGCCCGGAGCCTTCGAACGCGCCGCAACGCGCGCCGCGCGGGAGGGGTTCGCGACCTTCAAGTGCGCGCCGTTCGACGAGGTGTCACCGGCGATGGCGCCCGACCGGATGCTGCGGTCCGCGGAGCCGGGCATCGAGCGGGTCCGGGCGGTGCGCCGCGCGGTCGGGCCGGACGCCCGCGTGCTGGTCGACTGCCACAGCCGCTTCTCGGTCGCGGTGGCGCCCGCGGTCGCCCGCGCGCTCGCGGAGCTCGACGTGGGCTGGTTCGAGGAGCCCGTGCAGCCGGTTTCGGCGGCGCACGATCTGGCGGCGATCGCCCGCGACGTGCCGTTGACGGTGGCCGGCGGCGAGGGCGGCTACGGGGTGGAGTTCTTCGACGGCCTCCTGGATCAACAGGCAGTGGCCGTCGTCATGCCGGACGTCAAGTACTGCGGCGGCGTGGCCGAGGCGGTACGTGCGGGCCGGTCGGCGATCGGGCGGGGCGGGGGAGTGTCCCTGCACAGCCCGTCGGGACCGGTGTCGCTGCTGGCCAGCGCTCACGTGACGGCCGCCGTCGACGGCGCCCTGCCGCTGGAGCACGCCGTGCACGAGGTCGACTGGCGCGCGGACCTGATCGAGCCGGCCGAGCGGATCGAAGGCGGCCGGCTGCTGCTCCCCTCGTCCGCGGGTCTCGGAGCGCGCGCTGAACGAGAAGATGGTACGGCGACACGGCCAGCTCTGGACGCCGTGAGCGGGCTCGTCGCGCTTACCGCCGCTCTTCCGGGATCAGGCCGCGCGGAGCGAACCGCAGGACGAGCAGCAGGACCAGGCCCATGACGACCGGGCGCATGTGGGCGGCGCTGTCCAGCAGATGGCTCCGCAGCGCGCTCTCCTCTGACAGGACGGAGGTGGCCAGTTCCATCAGGCGCAGGCCGACCGGCTCGGCCTGGATCCACACGTACCAGATCAGGAAGCCGCCGAGCACCGCGCCCCAGTTGTTGCCGGAGCCGCCCACGATCACCATCACCCAAATCAGGAAGGTGAAGCGCATCGGCTGGTAGGAGGCGGGCGTGAACTGGCCGTCGAGCGTGGTCAGCATGGCGCCGGCGATGCCGATCACGGCCGAGCCAAGGATAAAGACCTGCAGGTGGCGAGAGGTGACGTCCTTGCCCATGGCGCGGGCGGCCGTCTCGTTGTCGCGGATGGCGCGCATCATCCGGCCCCACGGCGAGCGCAGCGCGGTCTCGGAGAGCCACGTCAGGATGACCAGCACCAGCAGGAACAGGCCCGCGTAGCAGAGCTTGACGACGATCGAGGACAGCTCCACGTGCGACATGCCGAGCGTCGCCGCCCACTCCTGGAACCACGCCGCGTTCTGCAGATCGATCTCGTACGGGACCGGCCGCGGCAAGCCGTTGACGTTCTTCACGCCGCGGGTCAGCCACTCCTCGTACTTGAGGAAGGCGACGATGATCTCCGAGATGCCGAGGGTTGCGATCGCCAGGTAGTCGGAGCGCAGGCTGAGGCTGATCTTGCAGACCCAGGCCGCCCCGGCGGCGAACGCACCGCCCACCAGCCAGGACAGGACGATAGGAAGGCCGAGACCGCCCAGGTAGCCGGTGACGGTGGGCTCCACCGCTTCGATGGCCTGCACCGCCGGCGCGAACACCGCGCGGGCCGCCAAGGCTCCACCGATCAGCAGGCACGCCACGGCCAGCCGCCGGTACAGCGGCGTGCCGAGACGGCGGCGGACGAACAGCACGGCGATCACGGTGAGCGCCGCCAGGCCCAGCGCCACCAGCACGCCGGCGCCGCCGGCGCGCCAAGCGGCGGTCACCGGCGGCATCGAGACCAGCACGCCGGCCAGTCCGCCGAGGGCGGCGAAACCCATCACGCCGGAGTTGAACAGTCCCGCGTAGCCCCACTGGATGTTGACGCCCAAGGTCATGACGGCCGAGATCAGGCACAGGTTGAGGATCGCCAGCGCCAGCGGCCAGCTCTGCACCAGCCCCACCAGGCAGACCAGCGCCGCCATGACCGCGAACAGGACGGGCTTGCGCGGGATCCGCGCCATCCACGGACCGGCTCGGTCGCTCATGTCGACTTGCCGCCGAAGATGCCGGTCGGCTTCACGACCAGCACCACGACCAGGATGAAGAACGATACGGCGAACTTGTAGTCGGTGGAGAGCAACTGCACCAGGCCGTCCGGCCGCCAGTCTTCCGGTCCCAGATAGGTCAGGAACTTCCGGTACGGGTAGGTCAGAAGCACCTCCGAGAACGCCACCACGAAGCCGCCGGTGATGGCGCCGAGCGGACTGCCCAGGCCGCCGACGATCGCGGCGGCGAAGATCGGCAGCAGCAGCGACAGGTAGACGAACGGCTTGAAGCTCTTGTCCAGGCCGTACAGCGTCCCCGCCACCGCGGCGAGCGCGCCGACGATGATCCAGGTGACCGCCACCACCCGTTCCGGGTTGATGCCGGACAGCAGTGCCAGGTCCTCGTTGTCCGAGTAGGCGCGCATCGACTTGCCGGTCCGCGTCCTGCCGAGAAACCAGAACAGCCAGAGCACCAGGATGACCGTCACCGCGACGGTGATCGTCTGCGTGGTCTTGATGGCCAGTCCCTCGCGGAGCCCCGTGGCTTCCTTGAACTGGCGGACGCTGACGACGAACCGCGTCCCGTCGGTGAACACCTGGTCGTCGGGGCCGATCACGAAGCGGATGAGCCCGTTGATCACGAACATGACGCCGACGCTGGCGACCAGCAGGATCACGGGAGCCGCCTTCTTGCGCCGGTAGAAGCGGTAGACCCAGCGATCCGTGAGCAGGCACAGGCCGCCGGCGGCCACGATCCCCGCGGGGAGGGCCAGCAGCGCCGTCGGCAGGGGACCCAGGCCGACCTCCCCGGACTGCAGGAGCCAGGTCACCAGGATCGAGACCATGGCGCCGAACGCCATGGTCTCGCCGTGCGCGAAGTTGGAGAAGCGCAGCACGCCGTACACCAGCGTGACCCCCAGCGCGCCGAGCGCGAGCTGGCAGCCGTAGACGGTGGCCGGCACGAGCACGAAGTTGGCCAGGAGCACGACCGCGTTGACGAGGTCCGTCATCGGTCAGCCTCCCAGGAAGGAGCGGCGGATCACCGGGTTCGCCAGCAGCTCCGACCCCGCGCCGGTGTGGCGGTTGCGGCCCTGCACCAGCACGAATCCCGTGTCGGCCAGCTCCAGGGCCGCTCGGGCGTTCTGCTCGACGATGAGGACGGCGACGCCGCCCTCTGCGATGTCGACGATGCGCTCGAACAGCTCCTGGGTGACGATCGGCGACACGCCCGCCGTGGGCTCGTCCAGCATCAGCACCCGCGGCCGGTTCATCAGCGCGCGGCCGATGGCCACCTGCTGGCGCTGGCCGCCGGACAGCTCGCCCGCCGCCTGCCGCCGCTTCTCCTGCAGCACCGGAAACAGGTGATAGACCTCGTCCATGGTGCCGGCGATGTCGTCATCGCGGATGAACGCCCCCATCTCCAGGTTCTCCTGCACGGTCATCGACCGGAACACGTTCTCGGTCTGCGGCACGAAGCCCATGCCCTTGCGCGCGCGCGCCTGCGGAGCCAGCGCGGTGATGTCCTCACCGTCCAGGCGCACGGTGCCGGCGCGCAGGCGCAGCAGCCCGAACAGCGCCTTCATGGCGGTCGACTTGCCGGCCCCGTTGGGCCCGACCACCACGGCGATCTCGCCCGCGTCCACGGCGACGGAGCAACCGCGCAGGATGTCGGGGCCGCCGTAGCCCCCCGTCAGCGCCTCGCCCGTCAGCAGGCTCATGGACGGCTCAGGTTCGCCCTTCCCGGGTCACGGAGCCCGCGCCGAGATAGGCCTCGACCACGCGTTCGTCGGACTGGACCTCCGGGGCGGAGCCCTGCGTCAGCACCTTGCCTTCCACCATGACGATGACCGGATCGCACAGCAGGGAGATCAGCTCCATGTTGTGCTCGATGATGCAGAACGTGTAGCCGCGGTGCAGGTTGAGCCGCAGGATGGCCCCGGCGATCTCCTTGAGCAGGGTGCGGTTGACGCCGGCGCCGACCTCGTCGAGCAGGACGACGCGCGGCTCGGCCATCATGGTGCGGCCGAGCTCGACCAGCTTCTTCTGCCCGCCCGACAGGTTGCCGGCCAGCTCGTCGGCCACGGCGTCCAGCTTCAGGAACTCGATGACATCGTCCGCCTTGGCGCGCAGCGCGGCCTCTTCCTCGCGGATCTTCTGCGGTCGCAGCCACACGTTGGGCAGCCGCTCGCCGGACTGGCTGCCCGGCACGGTCATGAGGTTCTCCCTGACCGTCAGCGTCGAGAACTCGTGCGCGATCTGGAACGTGCGCAGCACGCCGCGGGAGAAGAGCCGGTGCGGGGGCAGTCCGGTGATGTCCTCGCCGTCCAGATACACGCGGCCGGACGTCGGCGGATGCATGCCGGCGATGACGTTGAACAGCGTCGTCTTGCCGGCTCCGTTGGGACCGATCAGGCCGGTGATGCTGCCGCTCTCGATGGTCAGCGACGCGCCGTCGACGGCCCGGATGCCGCCGAAGCGCATGTGCAGGTCCTGTACGGCGATCATCCGGTCAGGGATGCGCCGGAGCGGCACATGAGCGGGAACGGGCCGGCCGCCTCCCGCTCATGGCCGGCGCTTGATCAGCGGAAGCGGACGGTGACGAGCGCGCCGTCCTCGACCGCCATCTCGCGGTAATTGCCGGCGCTCTCGCCCGCGCCGACCAACTCCACGGCCGACGCGCCGACGTAGTCGATCTCGCCGCCGTCCGCCAGGATGGCGAGCGCCTTCGCCAGCTCGCCGGGAAAGATCTCCTCGCCGGGAGCGTTGGCGACCGCCATGACGTGGTCCTTCAACGCGCCGCTGTCGGTCGAGCCCGCCGCCTGCATGGCCAGCAGAATCAGGGCGGCCGCGTCGTACGCCTCGCTCACGAACGGACCGGCCTCGCCTCCCAGAATCTCCCCGAGCCGAGCCGCGCCGGGACTGTCGGTCCCGGGGACCGTCCCGATCGAACCGTTCAGGTCGTCGCCGATCGCCTCCACCAGGCTGTCGCCGATCATGCCGTCGGGAAGGAAGAACCGGTCGAACGCGCCCGAGTCGAGCGAAGCCTGGATGATGCCCTTGCCGCCCTGGTCGAGGTAGCCGGCCACGATCAGGATGTCGCCGCCGGCCGCCGCCAGCGCCGCCACCTCGGCGCTGTAGTCGCCTTTGCCGTCCTCGTGCGGCGCGTTGATCGTGATCATGCCGCCCCGCTCCTCGACGTTGGCCGCGATGCTGTCCGCCAGTCCCTTTCCGTAGTCGTTGTTGGTGTAGGTCAGCGCCGCTTCCCGGATGTCCATCTCCTGGAGGATGTCGGCGATCACCTCGCCCTGCCGGGCGTCGGACGGCGCCGTGCGGAAGAACAGCCCGTCGTCCTCGATCGTCGACAGGGCCGGCGAGGTGGCGGACGGCGAGATCATCACGATGCCGTTGGGCTTGGCCACCTGCTGCAGCATGGCGATGGTCACGCCCGAGCAGTCGCCGCCGACGATGGCGTTGACCTGGTCCGCGGTCACCAGCCGCTCGGCCGCCGCGACGGCGGCAGCGGAGTCGATGCAGGTCGTGTCGCCCCGCACCGAGACGACCTGCAGGCCGCCGAGCAGCGCGCCGCTGTCGCTGACCTCCGTGATGGCCAGCTCCGCGCCGTCCGCCATGGGCGGGGTCAACGACTCGATCGGCCCGGTATAGCCGAACAGCACTCCTATCTTGACGTCGTCCGCGAACGCTGCGCCTAGCGGGAGCAGCACCAGCAACAAGCCTGTAACGATGCGTCTCATTTCAGAACACCTCCGAGGAAGTTGGTGCGAGGGCGGCGACCACAGCGTCCGCCGACCGCCGATCGGCCGAGTGTACCGCGAGTTCCGGCATGCCACAACCGGCCGCATTCGACTCATCAGGACGATCCCAGGTGTGTTCTGGGCGCGTCGCCGCACGTAGACGCGGCTCGGCCACGCTTCCGGTCGACCGACTCACGGCGCTGAAGATCCGCGACGGCGAGTCGCCGCACCACGCGCTCACGGCGCGGCTCGCGCTGCCGAGCAACCGTGCAAGCTGGTGTTGTCTCACTGTCGGGTTCAGCGCTACAGCTCAACAGAAACCCCGAGCGAAGACGGAGGTGACGGACGATTGAAGCGCATGGCAACGGTCCTGGTCGTGGTGGTCCTGTCTTCTCTCGCATTTGCGGAAGCTGAATGTCAGCTCAATGGCGCTATCGACGGGTTATCAGCGGGAATCAGTTACCACTCAACGCGATGAACATCCCGAACTGCTCGATATGGTCGGCCGCTGCGTGGCCGGTTCTGCCTCCTGCGGACGCCGCGGGCTGACCTGCGAGACCATCCTGCGCTGTGCGGTGCTCATCCATCTGATGGGCTACTCGTATCGGCGGCTGGAGTCATGCTGATCGATTCAGCGTCCACGCAGCGCTTCGCGCGGATCGATCCGTTGAACCCGCCGAAGAAATCGGCGCTGCAGAGCGCCGTCGGCGCGATCGACGCGGCCACCTGGGAAGCGATCAACCGCGTGCGGGTGCTGACCGGGCTGCTGCGGCAGGCGCGACAGCGGCTGGCGAAGGTGTCGTTTCGCGACCACTGCTGCGCCGCCAAGCGGCCGGATCAGGAGATCGGCTCGCAGCGCGACCCCACACGGCGAGCAGCCACCTACCGGCGGCTGCTGCGCCTGGTGGAGCAGACGGTCGGCTACGCGCAGCATGCGCTGGTTCAGGTGGAGCGCGTATCTGAGCCATGGGCCGAGAGTTGGTGTGCCGAGGCGCGCTCGTACCTGGCGTTGATCAAGCAGGTGGTGCAGCAGACCGAGCGGCGGGTGTTCGACGGCGAGAAGGTGCCGGCCGCCGAGAAGGTGGTGAGCCTGTTCGAGCCGCACGCCGACATCATCGTCAAGGGCGGGCGCCGCACGCACTACGGGCACAAGATCAACCTGAGTACCGGGCGCAGTGCGCTGGTGCTCGATGTGGTGGTCGAAGACGGCAACCCTGCCGATAGCGAACGCTGTGTGCCGATGCTGCACCGGCATGTGGAGATCTACGGGGAGCCGCCGCAGCGGGCGGCGTTCGATGGCGGCTATGCTTCGCGGGGGAATCTGGCAGAGGCGAAGAAGCTGGGTGTGGAGCACGTGGTGTTCCACAAGAAGCGAGGGATGGAGCAGACCGAGATGACGCCGTCGGCGTGGGATCTACGGGGAACTGAAGCGCTTTCGTGCGGGCGTTGAAGCGGGCATCTCGTATCTGAAGCGCTGCTTTGGGTTGGACCGCTGCAGGTGGTCGGGCCGCGAACGCTTCCACGCGTACGTGCACTCGGCAGTATTTGCGCACAACCTGATGAGGCTGGCTCGGCTGCTGCCTACTTGAGCAGCGGCCACCGGCGGCTTTCGTCTCACAATTCACCACCTCACGGATCGCACTGCCGGATAGGAACGCATATATGGCTGAGAAGAGCGTGTATTTTCCTCATATTAACCATAAATAGCGTCCCATATCTCGTCATTTCCGAGCTGTCTCCGACCGATCCTTGACCCGTCAACCGCTCTGTGCGTGCCGCCAAGGACCCTCTGCCGGCCTCATCCGTTCAAATCGGCAATTCCCGGACAGGAACTAGCTCTGGTCCACATGGGGTACCGGCTGTGTACGCCGCGTGTCGGCTGCTCGCCAAGTGCGCTTGGTACGCAGGAGCAACGGCGGTCGCAGCGGTTGTGGGCGTGCCGAGCCTCGGAGGGGACGCTTCCGGTCGTCCGACTGGGACAAACCGGTATAGGGCGCCCGGGCGTGATACCGGGTCGGAACGGCTTCAGTAGCCTAGCCGGCGGAGGTAGCCGCGCGTTCTCCTGCTGCGCCTCGCCTCGGTCAGCGGATCGTCGCCGCGCCGCGGGCAGGCGGTGACCCAGCGCGGGAAGCCCAGCTCGGCCAGCACCGCCAGCACGGCCGCGAAGTCGACAGCCTCCGCCTCACCCACGTCGCACCACACCGGCTGATACGTGCCGTCCGCGTCGCGCGAGCTGGCGCTGTAGTCCTGCAGGTGGACGTAGTTCAGCCGGGGCGCGAACTCCCGGATCGCGGCCACCGGATCGACGCCCCAGAGCTGCGCATGGGAGACGTCGATGCAGAGCTGCGCCCGCTCCAGCATGCTCAGGTAGCAGCGCCAGTCGGCCGCGGAGTCCACCAGGGTGTTGGTGTGGATGTGGTAGCTCAGCTCCACGCCGCACGACTCGCCGTACTCCGCCCATTCGTCGGCCGCCCCCGCCGCCGCCTGCAGGTCGGCGGCGGTCGCCGCCCTGTCCGGCGGCTTGGGGCCGGTCATGAACATGAAGCAGTCGGCTTCCACTTCGGCGGCGAACTCGATGCGCCGCCGGTTCAGCTCGCGGTTGGCGAAGCTCCGGTCCTCGGGGACGCCGCAGGCGGTGAGCACGGCAAGCGGCATCCCCGCGTCGGCGCAGATCCGCCGCACGCGCGCCGGCGGACCCAGCCAGTCGAGCGGCAAGCGGCACTCCCATCCATCCCAGCCGGCCTCCGCCAGCTCGGCCAGACAGCGCTCCAGGTCCGGCTCCCACCAGAATATGGTGCTGTAGCCCAGCTTCATGACTCGTGTACCGGGCGAGCCCGGATCAGCCCGGTGAGGCTCGTCTCCTGCTCGACGGCGATCATGCGAGCCTGCTTCAGCAGCTCATCGTCGAACGAGATCGTTACGTCAGGCATCGTTCCTCCACATCATCAGTGTCTCACATAAACACGGCGGAGTTGCCGCCCCGCCTCCAGCGCGGTTGTTCCGCCCGTCCACGCTCCGAAGCGGCCGGCGAGTTGTTCGCGAATCGCGTCGCGTGTACCGTTCGGCGGCGCGCGAACAGGACTGCGGCGAGGAGGCACGCACCGCTCCCCACCGTCTGATTGCCATTGGCGCATCGCCAAACGATTCGATACCATGAAACCCTCCGGTTTTGCTCCGGCTGTGTGACGTCGGGGCAAGAGCCGAATACCACCAGAACGAGGGTAGCCAAAGTGAAATCGCGAACTCTTCTCATCGCTGCCGCGCTGATCGCGCTGGCGGCCACCACCGGGATCGCGCAGAGCCTGACGGCGGTATCGTGGGGCGGCGCGTACGGCGCGGCGCAGAAGGAGCACATGATCGATCCGTTCATCGAGGCGACGGGGATCGACGTGCTGTTCGAGGACTACTCCGGCGGCGTCGCGGAGATGAAAGCACAGGTCGAATCCAACAACATCATCTGGGACGCGGTGGACATCGAGGTGATCGACCTGGAGCGCGCCTGCTCGGAGGGCCTGCTGGAGATCCTGCCGCATGACGAGCTGCCGCCAGGCGATGACGGCGTCCCGGCGGCCGAGGACTTCTATCCCGAAGCCCTGGCCAGCGAGTGCGGCGTCGGCGTGATCTTCTGGTCGGTGATCTACGCCTACAACACCGAGACGGTGCAGGGCGGCGAGCCTTCCACCATCGCGGACTTCTTCGACCTGGACACCTTTCCGGGCAAGCGCGCCATGCGCAAGCGGCCGCAGGTCAACCTGGAATGGGCGCTGCTCGCTGACGGCGTACCGGCCGAGCAGGTCTACGAGATGCTGGCGACCGACGAGGGCCAGGAGCGCGCATTCGCCAAGCTCGACACCATCCGGGACGAGCTGGTCTGGTTCGATTCGTGGTCGCAGGCGCCGCAGCTCCTCAACGACGGTGGAGCGCTGTTGGTGCAGTCGGCGAACGGCCGCATATTCGGCGCCATCCAGGACGACGGCCGCCCGTTCAGGATGGTGTGGGACGGCAACGTCTTCGACCTGGACGTCTGGTCGATCGTCAAGGGCAGCCCGAATTATGACCAGGCGCTGGAGTTCATCATGTTCGCGACCGGCACCGTGCCGCTGTCGGGCATGCAGGACGTGGCCTACGGGCCGACCCGCCGCTCCGCCGCGGCCCTGGTGGACCCCGCGATCGGCGAGGATCTGCCCACCGCGCACATCGAGGAGGGGATCAAGGCCGACGGCATCTTCTGGGC
The DNA here is from genome assembly GCA_964291595.2 of Spirochaetia bacterium. Classification (GTDB taxonomy): domain Bacteria; phylum Spirochaetota; class Spirochaetia; order SZUA-6; family Bin103; genus CATQHW01. Next base: position 2,738,450 of record OZ219914.1, read on the forward strand.
CGACTACGGCGAGTCCCTGGGCGAAAAGTTCAACGAGTGGCTGTTGAAGAACTGAGTTCGTCGTAAGATCGACACGGAGGCGGCGCCCGGGGCGGCGCCGCCTCTGCCTGACAGGATGAACGCTCACGACCAGCCGTTGGAATCGCGCCCGGCCGACGGTGGATTGACGCCCGCGGAGGCGGCGTCCGCGCGGCGCGCCGTGAATCGGCGGCGCCTGCTGGCCTTCGGGCTGGTGACGCCCGTGCTGGCGTTCATTGCCTTCTCCTTCATCGCGCCGGTCGCAAGCATGCTGCATCGCAGCGTCTACAACCCGAAGGTCGCCGCACTGATCCCGGAGACGCTGTCACGGTTGCAGGGCTGGGACGGACGCGGCATCCCCGAGTCCGCGGCCCTCACGTCGATGGCGGTGGACCTCAAGCGGCTGGCGGCCGAGCGCACCTCCGGAAAGTTGGCCGAGGAGCTCAACCGCAGCCTGCCCGGCACCTCCAGCCTGGTGAAGGCCACGGCGCGCGCCATGGGGCGGATCGAGGATGACGAGCTGGCGGCTGACGGGGCCGAGCTCCTGCTGGCACGAGACCGGAAGTGGGCCGATCCGCGGCTCTGGCGCACGGTCCGCGACACCGGCCGGATCTACACGGCCCGCTACTTCCTGCGGGCGCTCGACCTGGAGCGCAACGCCGAAGGACAGGTGCAGGCGCGGGAGGCGGCGCGCGTGTACGTGCAGCTCTACGCCAAGACCCTGCGCGTGGCGCTGATCATCACCGTCCTGACCCTGCTCCTCGCCTATCCGCTGGCCGCCGTGCTGGCGAAGGCGCAGGCTCGGATCAGCAACCTGCTGATGGTGCTGGTGCTGCTGCCGTTCTGGACCTCGCTGCTGGTGCGGACCACCGCCTGGATCGCGCTGCTGCAGACCAACGGGGTGATCAACTCGCTGCTGATGGCCGTCGGGCTCACGGGCGAGCCCCTGGAGATGCTGTATACCGAGTTCGCGACCGTCGTGGCGATGACCCACATCCTGCTGCCGATGATGATCCTGCCCCTGTACAGCGTGATGAAGGGCATCGATCCGAGCTACGTGCGCGCGGCGCTGTCGCTGGGGGCGCGCCCGGTTTCCGCCTTTTGCAAGGTGTTCCTTCCGATGACCCTGCCCGGGGTGTCGGCGGGCGTGCTGCTGGTCTTCATCATCTCGGTGGGCTACTACATCACCCCGGCGCTGGTCGGCGGCACCGACGGCCAGATGATCTCCAACCTGATCGCCTTCCACATGCAGCAGTCCAACAACTGGGAGCTGGCCGCGGCGCTCGGCTCGCTGCTGCTGATCGTGGTCGTCGCCCTCTACTGGACCTATGACCGGCTGGTCGGCACCGACCACATCAAGCTGGCCTGATCGAGCTGGCCTGACCCCATGCCGCGCTTCCCCGACTACTACCATGCCGGCCACAAGGCGGCCGTCTACGGGCTGCGGCTGGGCTCCGGCGTGGTGCTGTTCTTTCTCATCCTGCCGATCCTGGTGATCGTGCCTCTCTCCTTCAACAGCCAGCCGTACTTCACCTTCACCAGGGAGATGCTGTCGTTCGAGGCGGGCGCCTACTCGCTGCGCTGGTACCAGGCGATCCTGGAGAATCCCAACTGGACGCTGGCGATCCGCAACAGCTTCATCGTCGGCGTCTCGGCGACGGTCCTGGCCACCGTGATCGGGACGGTCGGGGCGGTGGGGCTGGCCAGCGCTGCCATGCCGCTCAGGCGAATCGTCACCGCGTTGCTGCTGGCGCCGATGATCGTGCCCCTGATCATCATCGGCGCCGGCATGTTCTTCTTCTATGCGCGCTTCAACATGATCGGCACGTTTCCGGGGCTGATCATCGCCCATGCGGCGCTGGGCGTGCCGTTCGTGATCGTCACCGTCACCGCCACGCTCAAGGGGTTCGACCAGTCGATCTATCGCGCCGGTCTCGGCCTCGGCGCCAACCCGGTCCGCGCCTTCTTCGACGTCGTGCTGCCGCTGATCCGGCCGGGGGTGATCTCCGGCGCGCTGTTCGCGTTCATCACCTCGTTCGACGAGGTGGTGCTGGTGCTGTTTCTGGCCGGCCCCAACCAGCGCACCATCCCGCGGCAGATGTTCGCTGGGCTCCGCGAGCAGATCAATCCGACGATCCTGGCGGTGGCGACGCTGCTGGTCGTGGTGTCGGTCGCGCTACTGATCACGTTGGAGCTGCTTCGCCGCCGCGCGGACCGCCTGCGCGGGCAGTCGCGGTAGCGATGGCGCACGAGCACGTGAGCGACGCCGCCGGGCATGCCGATGGAAGCCGCGCGGCTTCCGGGTCCGACGCGTTCCTGCGCTTCATGGACGTGAAGAAGACCTACGACCAGAAGACCCTGGTCGTAAAGGGCTTCGATCTCGACGTGGCGAAGGGGGAGTTCGTCACCCTGCTCGGCCCGTCGGGGTCGGGCAAGACGACGATCCTGCTCCTGCTGGCCGGCTTCGAGAGCGTGACCGGCGGCGAGATCTGGATGGACGGCGCCCCGATCACTGGAACGGCGCCGTACCGGCGCAACATCGGCATGGTCTTCCAGAATTACGCGCTGTTCCCGCACATGACCGTGGCGGAGAACCTGGCCTATCCGCTCAAGGTGCGGAGGATGAACCGCAGCGAGTGCGCGGAACGGGTCGACGAGTACCTGCGCCTGGTGGAGCTTGCCGGTTTCGGCCATCGCCGTCCGCACCAGCTCTCCGGCGGCCAGCGCCAGCGGGTCGCGCTGGCCCGTGCGCTGATCTTCGAGCCGTCGCTGGTGCTCATGGATGAGCCGCTGGGCGCGCTGGACCGCAAGCTGCGCGAGCAGATGCAGTTCGAGATCAGCCGGCTGCACCGCGCGCTGGGCTTCACCGTGATCTACGTGACCCACGATCAGACCGAGGCGCTGACGATGTCGGATCGGGTCGCCGTCTTCGATGCCGGCGTCGTGCAGCAGTGCGCGACGCCCGACACGCTCTACGAGCGGCCCGCCAATGCGTTCGTCGCCGATTTCATAGGCGAGAACAACCTGATCACGGGCGAGGTCACGGCCGTCTCGGACGGTACGGTTACGGTCGCGCTGGCGGGTGGTCAGAGCGTCGCGGCGCTGCCGGGCGATTCCGCCGGGGTGGGCGACCGCTGCATCGTGTCGGTGCGGCCGGAGAAGCTCTCGCTCGCTCCGCTCGGCGGCGCCCACGAAAACCGGATCGACGCCACCTTCATGGTCAAGCACTACGTCGGCGACTTCGTGCGCTATTACTACGAGGTCGCCGGCGGCACCGAGGTCACCGCCAAGGTGCTCAACGACGTGGCTGCCCCGGACGCCGACCGGGGGCAGGCCGCCGCGCTGAGCTGGCACGCCGAGGACTGCTTCGCCTTCAAGATCACATGAGAGCGGAACGGGAGCGGTCCGAGCTACGCATTCCGGCACGACACGACAATGGAGATGTTGACGGGCCGGCTGGGAAGGGTAGGCGCTGGTGGATGATCGACGAGCGGGCGCCGAAGCCGCGGAGCCCGGCCAGCTACCGGAAGCGGCAGCCGGCAGCATAGGAACGGTGTCCATCAACGAACATATCCGCTACGAGGCAGACCAGCGGTGCCCGCTCGCAGTCGCCGTTGGCGGGGGGATTCAGGGCGTTCTGATCATCCTGGCCCCGGTGGTGGTGAACGCGTCCATCGTGTTTCGCGCGGCTGGTCAACCCGAAAGCTACGTATCGTGGGCCGTGTTCGCGGCGCGGGCCATCGTGGGCGTCATTACCGCTCTGCAAGCGGCCTGCGTCGGGTAGGTGGGGAGCGGGCATGTGATCACCGGCCCGGCACCGATGTTCCTGGGGATCTGCATCACGGCGCTGGCGAAGGGCGGCCCGGCGCTGATGGCAAGCCTCATCGTGGTTTCGTCTTTCTTCCAGTTCGCGTTGTCCAGGTGGCTGCCGTTGATGCGCCGCGTCATCACGCCGGTCGTCTCCGGCACGGTGGTCATGCTGATCGCAGCGACCATCGTGCCGAACGCATGGAATCTGCTGGACGATGTGCCCGCGGATGCGCCGGCCGCGGCGGCGCCGTGCATCGCCGGCGTGACGCTGGCGGTCGCCGCGGTAATGGCGCTGCGGGCCGCCGTCGTATGGCGGCTGTGGTCCCCGCTCATCGGCATCGTGGCCGGCTGCGCCGCCGCCGTACCCTTCGGGGTTTATGACTTCCGAGGCGTGTTCGACGCGTCCTGGGCGGGCATGGTCGAGATCGAGTGGCAAGGGTTGGACGTGACGGCGGGGGCGGAGTTCTGGATGCTGCTGCCCGTGTTCGTGGTCGTCACCCTGGTGCTCGCGATCAGCACCGTGAGCGATGCCATCGTCATTCAGTCGGCGTCGAGACGACAACCAGCCGCAACCGACTTCCGCATAGTCCAGGGAGCGCTCAACGCCAACGGGGTGGGTGTTCTGCTGTCCGGTGTCGCGGGACCGTGCCGACGATGGGGTACACGGCTGGCAGTACGTCACTGGTCAGCCTGACCGGAGTCGCGTCGCGCAGCGTGGGCTGGTGCATTGGCGTCATCTTCGTCGGGCTCGCCTTTCTACCCAAGCTAATAGCCCTCCTGCTCATGATCCCGGCACCTGTCGCAGGGATCTACCTCATGGTCCTGATGGCCGTCCTGTTCCTGACCGGCGCACGTACGGTCTTGCAGGACGGCTTCGATCTGCGCACCGCCACCATCGCGGGCCTGGCGTTCTGGGTCGGGGTAGGTGCCCAGAGTCAGGCCATCTTCGCCGACCGGCTGCACGGAGCGTGGGGTGTCCTGCTCGGCAATGGGATGACCGTGGGCGCTCTGACGGCGATCCTGCTGACCCTGGTCCTCGAGCTCACGAATCCTCGCCGTTCCCGATTGGAGCTCCAGTTGGACAGCTCCGCTCTACCAGGAATAGACGGCTTCCTGCACGAGATCGCAGCCAGGCTGAAGTGGGACGATGCTCATACGGAACGACTGCGAGCCGCCGGAGAAGAGGTGCTGTCGGTACTGTTGGGACTCAGGAACGATGGACCGTCTGCCGCGCCACCGCGTCTGCTTCTCCGGGTGCGCCCAAACCGGGAGGCTGTCGAGATGGAGTACATAGCGGTCTTTGACGAAGAGAGCATCGAGGACCGCTTGGCGAACCTGAGCGAACAGCCCGAAATCCCGGACGCGGACGAGGTGTCCTTGCGCCTCCTGCGGCACTACGCATCTTCGGTGCGCCACCAGAAATATCACGGTCTGGACATCGTAACCGTATGCGTGGGCGGAACCGCGCGGTGAATCCGCTCAGACCCCTTCGACGATTACGAGGCTGGTGTCGAAGACTTCCTGGTCCGTTACTTCCGAGTGCGATAATCATTGCGCGTTTTCATTTCCACCAATCCGATTTCTCGTTCATACTCAACGTACTTGGAGCGCTTCACGGGCGATCACCGGCGAATCGTCCGCGGTCATACAGGTCTTCTCTCGACCACGTGCGCTGCCCGAAGACTGCCTCGCTGCGTGCAAACAGCGCCTGCGACTCCGTTGCGCTCACCGGCCGCAGGGTGGCGCCGAACACGGTGACGCCGTCCAGCGTGCCCGGGATGATGCGGATCGCGCGCAGCGTGAAGGTGTGGACGCCCGGCTCCTCGACGGTGACGTGGCCGATCGGCGTGCTGAACTCCGGGAAGTACTGCGAGCGCGGCGTGGCGGCGCGCTCGTCGTCGCTCAGAGTCCCTTCGGCGGTGCGGCCTTCGCCGTGGGTGCCGCCGACGGACACCTCGACGCCGTGCGGGGTCACCTCCTCGGTGTCATGCACGGGAGCCGCGATCACGGAAACCGCGAAGGCGCCCGGCTGACACACCCGGACCTGCCACGACAGGACGCTTTCGGTGTCCATCCAGCCGGCGGTGAGGCCGTTGGAGAGGACCTCCAGCGTGGAGTCCGGCGCGACCGTCACGTCGGCCAGGTGCGCGTGCAGGTGGATGGCGCCGTCCGGCTGCTGGACGGTCAGCGCGTCGGCCTCGGCGTCGCCGTCGATAGTCAGGGCGACGACCGGCACGTGCTCGGCGGCGGTCAGGTCGGGGACGATGAGGGTCAGCCGGTCGACCTCGCCTGCCTCGGTGCGGTCCTGCGCGACCTCCACCGGCGCATCCAGCCCCAGCACCTCGGCTCCGGTCACCCGCGAGCGCAGCCCGTGCACGACCAGCGGGGCCTCGGGAGGCCGCAGCAGGTGCAGGAACAGCCGGCCGGGCTTGCACGTCATTCGCAGGCCGTCGTGCTCGTACGGGAACGGGCTGCCGGCGGTGCCGTAGATCGCCGGGCCGTTGACGGCCATCCAGCCGCCGATCTCACGCAGCCGCTCGGCGCTGGGCTCCGGAATCAGCCCCTCCGCGGTGGGTCCGACGTTGAGCAGGTAGTTCACGCCCTTGCTGGCCAGGTCGATCAGCAGCAGGATCAGCGTCGACGCCGACTTCCAGTGGTGGTCGGTGGTCTTGTAGCCCCACGTGTCGTTGAGAGTGGCCGGCGTCTCGTAGTCGGCGCGCACGCGCCCGGCCGGGATCTGGTTGTCGCCCAGGCTGCCGTAGTCGCCCACGTCGTTGCCGATGCGGCCGGAGACCAGGCAGTCGGGCTGCAGCTCGTGCACGAGGTCGCGCAGCTCGATCGAGTGCTCGCGGCTGATGGTGTAGGGGGTGTCGAACCAGATCAGCCCGATCGGCCCGTACTGGGTCAACAGCTCGCGGAGCTGCGGCTTGACCTTGCGCTCCAGGTAGGCGGCGAAGTCCTTGCCGCCTTCGTCGAAGTCCCAGTCGTTGCGCGACCCGTCCGGGTCGTGCCAGTCCTGGTCCTGCGAGTAATAGAAGCCGAGCTTGATGCCGGCCTCCGCGCACGCCTCCGCCAGCTCCGCCAGCGGGTCGCGGCCGAACGGCGTGGCGTCGACGATGTTGTACGGGCAGCACGGCGAGCGGAAGATCGCGAACCCGTCGTGGTGCTTGGAGGTGATGACCAGGTAGCGCATCCCCGCCTGCACCGCCAGGTTCACCCACGCGCGGGCGTCGAAGCGCACGGGGTCGAACCGCTCGGCGAAGGCCGCGTACGTCCCCCGGGGAATGCGCTTGCGGAACATGATCCACTCGCCGATGCCCGGCACCTCCTCGCCCTCCCAGACGCCGGCCGGGATGGCGTACAGGCCCCAGTGGATGAACATCCCGAAGCGCGCCTCCCGCCACCAGGCCAACCCCGGGTGGTCCACCACCGGAGCCGCGTTGCGCCCGCGCATGCGGTCGCGCCAGCTCATCATCTCTGCCATGCGTGGTCTGCCATAAGTGGGTGATAGCTGGCCGGCGCCACCGTTGCAAGCCGCTCCGGCGAAAGCCGTGGATAATGACCGCATGAAGGCCGAGATTCCGGACCGCCTGGTGGTGTTCACCTTCGACGACGGCACGCGTTCCAACGGCGAGTTCGTAGCCCCGCTCCTGGAGCGATACGGCTTCGGGGGGACGTTCTACATCACCGAGGGCCTGGGGTTCGAGGACAAGGACTACTACCTCACCTGGGAGGAGATCCGCGGGCTGCACGACCGCGGCTTCGAGATCGGCAACCACACGCGCGGCCACCGCGACGTGCGCACCCTGTCGCCCGGCCGGTTGCAGGAGGAAGTGGAGCACATCGACCGCCGCTGCGCGGCGTTCGGCATCCCGCGGCCGCGGACCTTCTGCTATCCGGGATACCACACCGCCGCCGGCGCGGTGACGGCGCTGGCCGGGCACGGCTTCGCGTGGGCGCGCTGCGGATGCGAGCCGACGCCGGCCGACGGCTACGAGACCGGCGGCTGCGGTCCTGCATACGACCCGCGCTTCGACCACCCGCTGCTGGTGCCCACGACCGCCGCCTACGGACCCGACACCGATCTGGACACCCTGACCTGGGCCGCGCGGCAGGCGCACGGCGGACGCGCCGCGGTGATCACCTTCCACGGCGTGCCCGATCCGCGCCATCCGTGGGTGTCCACCGAGCCGCAGACCTTCCGTGACTACCTGAACTGGCTGGCCGACGGCGGCTACACCGTGATCGCGCTGCGCGACCTGTCCCGCTACGTCACCGTCCCCGATGCGCCCGCCGACCCCTACGCGGCGCAGCGCCGGCGGCACGGCACCGGCTACGGTCCCGGCGTCAGTCCAGGTCGATGACCGCCTTGAGCACGCCGGTCTCCGGGCGGGTGAGCGCGTCGAAGCGTTGCTCAACCTCGTCGAAGGCGATGCGGTGGGTGATCCACGGGGCGGTGTCGATCGTGCCCGAGGCGATGGCGTCGATCACCTGACGGAAGTCGCCGGGGAGGCCGTTGCGGGAGGCCAGCAGCGTGAGCTCGCGCCGGTGCATCTCCGGCTGTGCGAAAGAGATCTCCTGACGGGTGAGTCCCAGGAAGACCACGGTGCCGCCCTGGGCGGCGTACGTGAGGGCCGCCGCCATCGACTGCGGGTTGCCGGTGGCGTCGATCACGACGTCGAACAGGCGCCCGTTCGACAGCTCTCGGAGACGCTGTGGCTCCTCGCCGTCGCCCGCGACGACGGCTCCCGCCGGGGCATAGGTGTCGCGGCAGAACTCGACGCGTGCCGGGAGCCGATCCATGACGGCCACGTGCCGGGTGCGCAGCCGGACGAACTCCAGCGCCGCCAGCCCGATCGGCCCCAGGCCGATGACGAGCACCCGGTCCTCGCTTCCGGGCGCGGCGCGGGACGTGGCGTGGCAGCCGATGGTCAGCGTCTCCACCAGCGCGAGCTGATCGTAGGTGAGCCCGGAGGCGCGGTGCAGCTTGCCGGCCGGGATCGTGAAGCGGTCGCAGAGGCCTCCGTCCTGCATGACGCCGATCACGCTGAGCCGCTCGCAGCAGTTGGTGCGCCCCTTGCCGCACGCGTAGCAGCGCCCGCAGTTCAGGTAGGGCTCGACGCTGCAGGTGTCGCCGGGCGCGACCGCGGTGACGCCGTCGCCGACGGCCAGCACCTCGACGCCCAGCTCGTGGCCGGGGATGCGCGGGAAGTCGAAGAACGGAAAGGTGCCGTGATAGGCGCTGACATCGGTGCCGCACACGCCGACCGAGTGCGTCCGCACCAGCGCCTGACCCGCCCCCGGTGGCGCGGGCGCCGGCACCGTGACGGCGCGGGCCTGGTGCGGGGCCTCGAAACGGATCGCGCGGATCGTGTCGGCGCTCAACGGTGGGGTCCCTGTCCGGTCACACGCCCGCCGCGCTGCGGCGGCTGAGCTCGCCCAGGGTCTGGTCGGTCGCAGGCGCGTAGCCGGGCAAGGGCAGGAGCTGCTCGTGAATGGCGTCCACGATCCAGTCGGCCTGCGGAAAGAAGACCGACTCCAGCTCCACCGGCGGCGTGATCCAGTTGCGGGCGCCCAGCACCACCGGCGGAGCGTCCAGGTCGTCGAAGCACAGGCGGCCGATGGTGGTGGCCATGGTGTGCAGCACGCTGCCGCGCTCGCACGCGTCGGAGGTCAGCAGGATGCGGCCGGTCTTGCGCACCGACTCGGCGATGGGGCCGTAGTCGAGCGGGTTCAGGAAGCGGGCGTCGATCACCTCCGTCTCCAACCCGTGCCGCTCGGACAGGATGTCCGCCGCCTCCAGGGCGCGGTACAGGTTCGCGCCGACCGTGAGGATGGTCAGGTCGCCGCCGTGCCGGTGGATGTACGGAGCGCCCTCCTCGATTTCGTAGTAGCCGGCGGGCACCGACTCGTGCAGGACCTCGGGCTCCCCGTAGAGCTGCTGGCTCTCGAAGAAGATCACCGGATCGGTGCCCCGCAACGCCAGGTTGAGCATGCCCTTGGCGTCGTACGGGGTCACCGGGTAATAGACCTTGAGGCCGGGGATGTGGCTGACCATGGCCGACCACTCCTGCGAATGCTGGGCACCGTAGCGGAATCCCACGGCGATGCGCAGCACGATCGGCAGCGACAGCACGCCGGCCGACATGGCCTGCCACTTGGCGAGCTGGTTGAAGACCTCGTCGCCGGCGCGTCCCAGGAAGTCGCAGTACATCAACTCGACCACCACGCGGCCGCCGCTCATCGCGTAGCCGATGGCGCTGCCGACGATGGAGGCCTCGGAGATGGGCGAGTTGAACAGCCGGTGGTAGGGCAGGGACTCGGTCAGCCCGCGGTACACGCCGAACGCGCCGCCCCAGTCGCGGTTCTCCTCACCGTAGGCGATCATGGTCGGGTCCGCCGCGAAGCGGTGCAGGAGCGCCTCGAACAGGCCGTCTCGCAAGGTGATCACCTGCGAGATCGGCAGGCGGTTGCCGTCGGCGTCGAAGGCCGAGCGCGAACGATTGGCCAGCGCCTTGACGCGCGGGTTGTCCGCCACCGGCACGGTGAGCTCCGGCTCGCCCGCGGCCATCGCCTCGGTCGGACGGGCGGAGAACATGACCGCCTCGATCTCCTGCGCGCCGCCGCCGAACCGGGGCGAGCTGTCGAGCGGCGCCGCCAGCCGGAACGCCCGCTCCATCACGTCGACGGCCCGGGACTCGATGCGCTCGCGCTCGGCAGCGTCGAGCAGGCCCCCTTCGTCCAGGTAGTCGCCGTAGTTGCGCAGGCTGTCCCGTTCCTCCCATGCCTCGATCTCCTCGCGCGTGCGGTAGGTGCCCGGATCGCGCCCCGAGTGCCCGGCAAGGCGGTAGGTGACGGTGTCCAGCAGCGCCGGGCCGCGGCCGGCGAGCAGCAGCTCGCGCTTGGCGTCCACCGCGGCGGCGACCGCCAGGGGGTTGTAGCCGTCGACCCGCTCGGCGTGCAGGTTCTCGGGATTGACGCCTGCGCCCATGCGCGCCAGCACCTGGAAGCCCATGGTCTCGCCGGCGGTCTGGCTGCCCATCCCGTAGAAGTTGTTCATGAAGTTGAACATCACCGGCGGCGCGCCGCCCAGATCGGCGTCCCAGAGGGTCCGGTACTGGTCCATGGCGGCGAAGCTCAGCGCCTCCCAGGTCGGCCCGCAGCTTGCCGAGGCGTCGCCGACGCATGCGACGACGATGCCGGGGCGCCGGTTGACCCGCTTGAAGAGCCCCGCGCCGGCCGCGATCCCGGCCGAGCCGCCGACGATGGCGTTGTTCGGCATGCTGCCGAGCGGTGCGAAGAAGGCGTGCATGGAGCCGCCGAGCCCGCGGTTCAGGCCGTTTCGCCGGCCGAAGACCTCGGCCATGAAGCCGTACACGACGAAGTCGATGGCCAGGTCCTTGACGTCACGGCCGTGTGCGGCCGGCTCCACCACCCGCAGGATGTCCCCGTCCAGGTACTCCTCCATGATGCGCTGCAGGTCGGCGCCGTCGGCGTGACGGATAGCCTGCAGGCACTTGGCCAGGATCTCGGCGTGGCTTCGGTGGGAGCCGAAGATCAGGTCCTCGCGGGCCAGCGGCAGACAGAGTCCGACCACGGCGGCTTCCTGACCGATCGACAGGTGCGACGGGCCCTCGTGCACGTAGTCGACGCCGGCGTAGCCGCCGGTGGTCTTGACGCTGTCGAGCATGCGCTCGAACTGGCGGATGAGCATCATGTCGCGATAGGCGCCGACCAGCGCCGCGTCGCCCCATCGTTCGCGCTCTCGGGCGATGTCCGGCTGGTACCGATTCAACGGGATCGGGTCGATTTCGAGGTTGCCGGGCCGGCGAACCTCCTCCGGGCTGATGACCATGGACTTGGGCATGACAGAAAGGTACACCGGATCGCCGGTGGTCCGGGCGAGGGGCGATGCGGTAGGTTTCGCCCATGCCCGTGGTGGCGGTGCTGGCCGCGCTGGAGGAGGAGATCGAGGCGTTCCGCGGGGCGCACACGCTTACGCCCGTGGAGGAGGGGACGCCGTTCGCGGCCTTCCGGTTCCGGGTCGGCGCCGTCGACGCCGTGCTGATGCGCACCGGGGTCGGCAAGGTGTTCGCGGCCATGGTCGCGCAGCGGGCGATCGAGCGGGTGCGGCCTGACTACCTGATCGTCACCGGCATCGCCGGCAGCGTGCGCGACGGCCTGGACCTGGGCGACGTGGTGGTCAGCCGCGACTGCGTCCAGCACGACCTGGACGCGACCGCGCTGGGTTTCGAGCTCGGCCAGGTGCCGTACACCGAGCACCGTATTCTTCGCGCCGACCCACGGCTGGTGGAGCTGGCGCTCGCCACGCCGGTGGCCGGCCAGCGCGTGGTCGCCGGCCGCATCCTGACGGGCGACCAGTTCATCAGCGATCCCGATGCCGCCTTGCGCCGCCGGCTCCTGGAACTTGACGGCTCCGTCGTGGAGATGGAAGGAGCGGCGATCGCGCTGGTTGCCACCGTCAATCGCGTGCCGTTCGTGATCATCCGCTCCGTCTCAGACAAGGCCGACGCCGCCGCACCGGCCGACTTCGGCTCCTTCCTGCGCCGCGCCGCCGCCAACTCCTACACCGTCTGCGCGGGCATCCTCGAATGCCTGGAGCCGCCCCGCCGCCCCGCTGATTTCCATCTCAGTGATAGCGGCTCGGTTGACTAAAGGCACTCGTTAGATACTCTAAAGGTACCCATGGTGAGATTCGCTACCGTCAAGGAACTGCGACAGGAAACTCCCAGACTGCTTGCCGAGGTGGATGCCGGCGGCCGGTTCGTCATAACCAAACGTGGCAAACCGGTGGCGGTGCTCGGGCCGTTCGCGCCGCCGGATGAACCACGTCCGCCCGTCCGGCCGTTTGCCGAGGCATGGGAGGAGATCGAATCGGCCCTCCGCGCGAGCAAGCCCGCTTACGACACGGTGGAGGAAGCGGTGGACCACGCCAGAGGACGTCCGACAACCGGATGATACTGGTCGACTCTGACGTGTTCCTGATCGACCTGCGCTACCCGCGGGACGATCGCTTCGAAGCCAATCGCTCCTTCCTGGACCGGCTGATCGGATCCAGCCAAGGCGCGACGACGATCTTCAACCTGCTGGAGATCTGTGGCGTTCTGTCGTTCAATCTCAACCGCAGGCAGCTCGCAGACTTGCAGGTACACTTCGCGCGCCGATACCGCATTCGGGTGCTGCCCAACGCGGACCCGCATGCACGGATGCCGTCGTTCCCGATCGGTGACATCCTGGCGATCATCGAGCGCAGGGTGGCATTCGGTGATGCGCTCGTGCTGGCGTTGATCGAAGTGTGGCAACGTGAGATCACTGCACTTGTGACCTGGAACGCCCGGCACTTTCGCGGTCGTACCGATGTCGAAGTGCAGGAGCCGCCGATCGCGCTGATGCCGAGTGAGCGAAGCGAACCTCTCTCGAAAGTGAGACAAAATGACACATGCTGACGGTTCCCTTACGGATGCCGTTCGGAAGGTGATCCGCGACGTGCCGGACTTTCCGCGGGCGGGGATCACGTTCCGGGACATCACGCCGGTGTTCGGAGCGATTCACCTGCCGCTTCGCGTTGCCGCGTGGATGGCGGCCGCGTTTGCGGCGGATGCGGCCGACCACCGCATCGACGCGGTGGCGTGCGTGGAGGCGCGCGGCTTCATGCTGGGGCCGCTGGTGGCGCGGGAGCTGGGCGTTGGCCTGATCCCGGTGCGCAAGCCGGACAAGCTCCCGCGTGAGACGCTGCGCCAGGACTACGACCTGGAGTACGGGACCGACTCTCTGGAGATGCACGCGGACGCCTGCGGCCCGGGTCAGCGCGTGCTGCTGGTCGATGACGTGCTGGCCACGGGCGGCACCGCCACGGCCGCGTGCCGGCTGATCGAGCGCGCCGGCGCCAGTGTCGCGGGGGCGGCGTTCCTGATCGAGCTGGACGGCCTGGACGGCGCGCAGCGGCTGCCGGTGGAGAGCCGCAGCCTGCTGGTGCTGCCGGCGTGAGCGACGCCCCCCGTGTGCCGCTGATCCTGATGCGGGTCGGCGGCGTCATGGTGGCGGCGGGCATCGCGCTGGCGTACCTGGCCTGGGCGCTCTCCTACTCGAAGGTGAGCCTGGCGGCGATCGCCATCCCGGTCGGCGTGGTATTGCTGGGCGGCGTGCTGGTGTTCGTGGTCGGCGCCGTGGCCGGAGCGAGGGCCCGCGAGCAATAGCCGCGGAGACTCAGCCGGCGGGCGCCTCGGATCCGGCCTGCCGCCGATAGAGATCGGCGTACACGCCGTCTGCGGTCATCAGTTCGTCGTGCGTGCCGCGCTCGGCGATGCCGTGGTCCTTGATCACGAACAGGCAGTCGGCGGCGCGCACGGTGCTCAGCCGGTGGGCGATGATGATGGCCGTGCGGCCCTGCAGGAGCCTGCGCAACGCGGTCTGGATGACCGACTCGGTCACCACGTCCACGCTGGAGGTGGCTTCGTCCAGGACGATCAGGCGGGGGTCGGGCAGCAGCGCGCGGGCGATGGCGATGAGCTGGCGCTGACCCACCGAGATGTTGGTGCCGAACTCAAGGATCTCGGTGTCGTAGCCGTCCGGCAGCCGCTCGACGAAGCGGTGCAGGCCGACCGCCCGCGCGGCCTCGACGACCGCTTCGTCCGAAGCCGCCGGGGCGCCGAAGCGGACGTTGTCTGCGATCGTGCCCGGAAACAGGAACGGATCCTGCGAGACCAGCGCCATCTGTGCGCGCAGCGTGCGCTGTTGCACCGATCGGATGTCGATGCCGTCGATCAGCACCTGACCGTCGGTGACGTCGTAGAAGCGGGAGATCAGGTTGGCGATCGTGGTCTTGCCGGCGCCGGTCTCGCCGATCAGCGCCACGTTCTGGCCGGCATCGATGGTCAGGTCGACGTCCTGCAGCACGGGCTGATCGGGCTCGTAGGCGAAGGAGACGCCGCGCAGCTCGATGCGCCCCTCGATCCGCCGCATCGGCGGGGCATCGGGGGCGTCGACGATGCGCGGCTCCGTGTCCAGCAGCTCCAGCACCTTCTCGCCGCCGGCCATCGCCGACTGCATGGAGGCGTAGAGCTGGCTGAGCTCCTGGACCGGCTGGAAGAAGCGGCTGACGTAGGCCAGGAAGGCGACGATCACCCCGATCGAGACCGCGTCCCGGCCGTGGGCGAGGCCGCCGAAGAGCAGCACTGCCGCCGTCGCCAGCAACCCCAGGAACTCCACCGACGGCGTGAAGGCGAGGGACAGGGAGAACGCCCGAAGCTGCGCATCCCGCGCGTCGCGATTGCGCCGCTCGAACCGCTCGGCGGCCGCCGGCATCTGCGCGAACGCCCGGATCACGCGCACCCCGCCGATCGCCTCTGCCAGGTTGCCGACCATCGAGGCGATCGCCGTCCGCGTGGCGCGGAACGCGCGCCGCGCCAGGCGGGAGAAGATCAGCGTGGCGACCACCATCACCGGCACCACCGCGAAGGTCGTGAGGGCCAGCTCCGTGTTCATGACCAGCATGGCCACGACGATGCCGATCAGGACCAGGGAATCGCCGATGATCTGCACCAGCCCCTGCGACAGCACCTCGTTGATGGTGGCGACGTCGTTGATCACCCGCGAGATGGTGACGCCGACCGGGTGCTCGGTGTGATAGCGCAGCGACAGCCGCTGCAGGTGACGGAAGAGCTGCGCCCGCATCGTCGCGAGCATCCGCTGGCCGACCCACGACAGCAGGTAGGTCTGCAGCGCGTGCGCGGCGTAGGTGCCCAGGAACGTCAGGACCAGAAGACCCGAGATCAGCGCCAGGCTCCTGCAGGTCGCCTGAGGCGATGGCGTCGTCGATGGCGAGCTGGATCAGCCACGGCGCCGCCAGGCTCAGGGCGGTGACCACCAGCATGGCGAGCGAGGCGGCGACCATGTGCCTGCGATACGGGCGCAGGTAGACCGTCAGGCGGCGGATGACGTGCGGATCGATCGCCCGGCCCTGGCCGCCGCTGGCGAGCGCGGCCAGCGTGGACCTGGGTCCGCCGCCCCCCATGCCGGTCGAGAAGGTGCTCATCGGGGCGCTTTCCTCAGTGCATGGGCGGCCGCACGCGCCAGGTGGCCGTCGCCGTCGCTTCCGGCTGCGGCGGGTACGGGTGCTGCGGTTCCGGCGGAGGCGAAGATGGCGGCATAGAGCGGAGAGCCTGCCAGCAATTCCTCATGGGTGCCGTAGGCGGCGATCCGCCCCTCGTCGAGCACGACCACCGCGTCCGCGTCCTTGCAGGTGCTGGCACGCTGCGCGATGACGATCATGGTGCGAGCGCCGGCGGAGTCGCGCAGCGCCGACAGGATCCGGCCCTCGGTGCGGGCGTCGACGCTGGAGGTGGCGTCGTCGAGGATGAGGATGCGCGGGTCGGTCAGCAGCGCGCGGGCGATGGCGATGCGCTGCTTCTGCCCCCCGGACAGGGTGACGCCGCGTTCGCCCACCGGAGTGTCGTAGCGCTCGGGCAGTCCCTCGATGAAGGTGCGGATCTGTGCCGCTTCCGCCGCCGCCTCGATCTCCGCCTGCGGGGCGTCGGGCCGGCCGAAGGCGATGTTCTCGCCGATGGTGGCCGCGAACAGGACCGTGTCCTGCAGCACGACGCCGATCTGCGAGCGCAGCGACGCCATCGTCACCTCGCGGATGTCGATGTCGTCGATCTCGATCACGCCGCGGGTCGGGTCGTACAGGCGCAGCAGCAGCGAGATCAGGGTCGTCTTTCCCGAGCCGGTGGCGCCCAGCACCGCCAGCCTGCTGCCGGCCGGAATGGTCAGGTCGATGTCGGAGAGCGCATCGGGCCCATCCTCCCCGCCGAACGAGAAGCTCACGTCCCGGAACCGGACGCCGCCCCGGCCACGCGGCAACGGCCGGGCGTCCGGCGCCTCGGGGATGGCGTCCGGCGCGTCCAGGATCTCCGCGACGCGTTCGGCGGACGCCAGCCCCTGCACCATCATCGGCAGCATGGCCCCGACCCGCCGCACCGGCGCGAAGAGCTGCGTGAGGTAGGTCGCGAACGCCACCAGCACGCCCAGGCTCTCGCCCCGCACGACCATCAGGCCGCCGATGCCCACGACCACCACCAGACCCAGGTTGGCGATCAGCGACAGGAGCGGCGTGTGTATCGCCTTCAGCTTCGTGTTGAGCACCGAGATCACGAACCAGCGATCGACCTGCCGCTGAAACCGCACGGTCTCCCGCTGTTCCTGCGCGAACGCCTTGACCAGCCGCGCGCCTTGCAGGTTCTGCTCCAGCGCCGACGTCATCACGCCGAGCTGCTGCTGCAGCCGTGACGCCAGCGGCCGCTGCTGCCTGGCGAATATGAATGCCTGTACCGCCAGGAACGGGACGGGGATCAGCGATGCGGCGCCGAGCACCGGATTCATCGCGACCATGAACGCCAGCGTCCCCGCGAACAGCACCGCCGCGTCGAGGACGCGCAGCAGCGCCTTGCTGACCACGAACCGGAGGCGCTCCACGTCCTGGATCGCGCGCTGCAGGACCTGGCCGGTCTCCATCCGCTCGATGAAGGAGATCTCCACCACGCCGAGCCGGAGGAACAGTTCGTTGCGGAGGTCGTAGGCGAGCCGCTGGGCGGCCATCTCCGCCAGGCGGCCCTGCAGGAACCCGAACACCCCGCGCGCCGCCGCCAAGGCGACCAGAGCGAGGACCGAGCGGATCAGCACCGAGCGGTCGCCGGCGATGATCCCGTGGTCGACGATCCAGCGGACGAACACCGGGATGACGAGCAACGCGGCGGTGTGCGCGGTCATCGCGGCGTACGCCCCCGCCATGAGCGGTCGGTAGGGGCGCAGGTAACGGAAGAATCGGCCGAAAAGGCTCGCCAAGGCGGACAGTATACCAACTGCGCCGTGCCGGGCAACCGCGCTGCCGCGCGTGGGCGCCGCTACGGGCTACGGAGCGCAGGCGCAGGGCCGTTCCTGCTTCAGTTCAACCGTACGCCGATCCCAACCCCATCGCGCGCCGCCACGCCGCCACCTGGCCCAGGTGGTGCCCTTCGTGCATGGTCATCAGCGCGACGGCGAAGTCCCCAACGGTGGGGAAGCGCTCGCGAAGGCGGGACGGGGTCGGCTGCTGCAGGCGTTCGGCATCCACTGCAGCAATCGCCTCGGACACGCGCTCGTGCTGCGCGCGGAGCTGTTCGAGGAGCTCCGCCTTGCCCGGAAAGTCGGCGGTGTTCCCGCTGGGGATCGACCCCATGCGGCATGCCTCTCGCCATTTGTCTGGAAAAGTAGAAGGAAGCCCGAGCATGCCGGCCAGCGCGTCGGAGGTGACGCCCAGATGGCCCAGGGTCCACGCCGGGTGATTGATGACCCCCGACGGCTGAGCGACCATCTGCTCCTCCGTGAGGTCGTCGACGAGCAATTCGGCGCGCTTGAGATTCATCCCGTACACGAACAACAGATGCTGAGTCATCGGTGCGCCGCACTATAGCCCCGGCGGCGGCGGCTCACCATCCCGAGGCCCGCGTGCGGTACGATGCTCCCGTCATGGAACACACGCGAATCGGCCTGCTGCATCCGGGCCAGATGGGCTCCGCTGTGGGCCGCGCCCTGGTCGAAGCCGGGCACCGGGTCCTGTGGGTCTCCGCGGACCGATCGTCCGAGTCGCGCGAGCGCGCGGCGGCGGCCGGGCTGGAAGACGCCGGTACTCTTGAGGCGCTCACCGCGCACGCGGAGGTGATCCTGTCGATCTGTCCCCCGCACGCGGCGACCGACGTCGCCGGACGGGTGGCGGCCTGTGGGTTCACCGGCATCTACGCCGACTGCAACGCCATCTCTCCCGACCGGACCCGCGCCGTCGAGGCGACGATCGCCGGCGCCGGCGCGACCTACGTCGACGGCGGCATCGTGGGCGGTCCTCCGACCGACGGGCCGCCGCGCACGTGGCTCTACGTGTCGGGCCCAGCCGCGGACCGGGTCGCCGCCTGCTTCCCGGCCGAAGCGCTGCACGCGGTAGTGCTCTCCGAGCGCATCGGCGCCGCTTCCGCACTGAAGATGTGCTACGCGGCCAACACCAAGGGCACCTCCGCGCTGTTCGCCGCGATCCTGGCGCTCGCCGAGCAGGAAGGGGTGCGGGACGCGCTGGAACGACAGTGGGGGGAAGACCTGACCGCCTCCGCGCACAAGCGCGCCGCCGACAGCGCCCTCAAGGCGTGGCGGTTCGTCGGCGAGATGCACGAGATCTCAGCAACCTTCGCGGAGGCCGGCCTGCCCGGCGGGTTTCACGCGGCGGCGGCGGAGATCTACGAGCGACTGGCTCCGTTCAAGGGCCGCACCGAGCCGCCGGAGCTGGGCGACGTGCTCGACACGTTGTCGCGTAGTACCGTGTCGAGCATGTCGATCAGTGAGAGCATGTTACCTGAGTTCGACCATGAGGCTGCGGGGGTCCGCGTGACGCTGGAGCGGGTGCCGTCCGACAAGCTCGATTGGAAGCCGCATCCGGCGTCGGGTTCCATGGGATGGCTCGCGGGACACGTGGCCAACCTGCCCACCTGGGCGGTGCTGACCATCGGGCAGGACGATCTGGACCTTCTGCCCGGCGGCAAGCCGCTCGACCAGCCTCCGCCGCCGACCGACAGCGCGGCGCTGGTGGACACCTTCGACCGCAATGCCGCGGCCGCTCGGGCCGCCATCGCCGGCGCCGGCGACGCCGACCTGATGCGGCCCTGGTCGCTGCTGCAGAACGGCGTCACCGTCATGACCATGCCCAAGGTGGCGGTGCTGCGCACTTTCGTGTTCAACCATCTGATCCACCACCGTGCGCAGCTCGGCGTATACCTGCGGCTCAACGACATCGCGGTCCCTTCGCTCTACGGTCCCTCCGCCGACGAGGCCCCGAACTGATCGTGATCACCGTCGCGCCGAGCGCAGCATCCGACACCGTGCGGCGTCCGTGAGGCTGACCGTCCTGGGCGACGCCGCGGTGTCGCCCAACCTGGCGGCCGGCGACCGGACGTCCGTGTGCGCGTTTCCGGTCGCGACGCGGCTGGCCGACGGCACGGTGTTGGCGCTCTACCGGCAGGGCCTGGACAAGCACGGTGCCGACGGCCGCTTCCTGCTGCAGCGCTCCGCCGACCGCGGCGCGACCTGGAGCGACCCGGTTGTCGTGCTGGACCGGGGCGGCCGCGTGGCCGGTTCGCCCGCGGCGGACGGCCCGGCGCGGGTGCCGTCGATGGCCGGTCTGCTGCACACGACCAGCGGCGCGTTGCTGGCCAACTTCGGCGTGGTCGAGGGCTTGAGCGAGGGGACGTACATGTTCGCCGACGAGGCGCGTGATCTGCCGGTCCGCACGCTGCTCACGCGCAGCGAGGACGGGGGCGCCAACTGGACGGCGCCCGAGGTGCTGGACGCCGCGCCGCCCGGTTCCTGCCCGACCACCAAGCCGTTCCAGCGGCCGGACGGCACCATCTGCATGCCGCTGGAGATCCCGGGCCCGGCGCCGGGCGTGCCTGCGAGCGGCATGGTGTTCTCGGACGACGGCGGCCGGAGCTTCGGCGGGTTCGTCCGTTGCGCGTTCGACGACAGCGGAGCGCTCGCTTTGTGCGACGGGCACTGCGCGCAGCTCGACGACGGACGCATCCTGCTGCTGCTGTGGACGTTCCGGGCTTCCGACGAGACGACGATCGACGTGCACCGCTGCCACTCGGAGGACGGCGGGCGCACCTGGAGCGAGCCGCTGCCTACCGGGCTGCACGGGCAGGTGACCGCTCCGCTCGATCTGCCCGGCGGATCGGTGCTGGCGGCCAGCAACCGGCGCGTTGCGCCCGAAGGCATCCTCATCCACGTCTCCCATGACGGCGGCGATACCTGGGATCAGGCCGACTCCATACGGATGTGGGATGCCGCCGCCGGACGCACCCTGGCCGAGCCGGAGGGCGTGTCCAGCGATCGCCATGGCGCCGGGATCTGGGCCGAGCTCGGCGGGTTCACCTTCGGCACGCCGGACCTGACGCTGCTCGACGACGGCACCGTGCTGCTGGTCCACTACGCCACCGTGGAGGGCGTGACGCACGTCCGCGCGGTCCGCTTCCGCTTCGATGAGTGAGAAGGAGGTCCGGACCGTCACCGGCGCTCTGGACGCCGGCTCCCTCGGCGTGGTGCTGCCCCACGAGCACCTGATCCACCGCGTCAGCATCCACTCCGGCCGGGCCGACAACACCTGTCTGGACGTGGATCTGGCCGCCGACGAGTGCCGTCGCTTCCGCGCCGCCGGCGGCGGTGCGATCTGCGACGTCACGCCGCCGGGACTGGGGCGCGACCCGGCGGCCCTGCGAGCAGTCAGCGAGCTATCCGGGGTGCCGGTCATCTCCGCGCTCGGGCTCTACGACACCTGGACACAGCCCGACGAGGTGCGCGGCCGTCCCGCACCCGTGGTCGCAGACTACCTGGTGCGTGGCGCCGAAGGGTGCGGTCTGATCGGGGAGATCGCCAGCCACAACGAGTCCGGCCACGCCGACTGGCGGCGCTACGCGCTGTACGCGTCGGAGCGCGACCTGTTCGCCGGCGCGGCGCAGGCGCAGCGGCGCACCGGACTGGCCGTCACCACCCACGCCAGCCTGGGACGGGGAGGGGTCGCGCAGGCACGCTTGCTGGTCGACTCCGGGGCCGATCCGGAGCGGGTGATCATCGGCCACTGCGACGCACACCTGCACGACGACGAGGCGCTGGACCTGGACTACTACGACGCCCTGCTGGCGCTTGGCGTGTATCTGGAGTTCGACCTGTTCGGCTGGGAGGAGCTGGCGCCTGACGAGCTCCGTGCCCGGCGGATCGCGACGCTCTGCGCTGCCGGCCACGCCGGCCGATTGCTGATCTCGACCGACACCTGTCGTCGCTCGCAGTTGCACGCATGCGGCGGCCGCGGCTTCGACGACCTGTTCACGAGTGTCATCCCAGCTCTGCACGCCGCAGGTGTCAGTCAGACCCATATCGATACGATGATCCGCGCCACCCCCGCCCGCGTACTCAGCATCCGCTGATCGCGCGGATTCGCAGAACCGCTGCCGTACTTGGCGTGCATGGGGATGTGCGACGAACGTTGACAACCAACAGCGATACACTTCATCGTACGCTTACAACGGTCCAACCGCCAAGGCACCCTATCGTCTACATCACGAGCTTCGACTGATGAACCAAGCTCCCCCACGGACTACATCGGCCCTACTGTTACGATACCTGGCGCCGCAGCGCGCGTTGCTGGCGCTCCTTCTCTTGCTCGTATTTTCACGAATCACGACGACTCTTCTTCAACCGATGATCATGCAGCGATTCATCGATAGCGCCCTGACGGAGCCTGACCTACGGCACCTTCTTCGATTGGCGCTCTGGTTGTTGGTGACGGGATTGGCCACGTCGGCAACGACCGTGATCGCAAAGGTCCTGACGGTCACCGTCGCTTGGCGTGCTACCAATCAGTTGCGGGCTGACGTTCTCAGGCATTTACTCAGTCGAGATCTGCTCACGCTCCAGTCCATGTCTCCGGGCGAGCTGGCCGAACGAGTAGATGGCGACGTGAACCAGTTTCAAGCGTTCCTGTCCGTGTTCGTGATCGAATTGGCAGCGGGAGCGTTGCTGCTAATCGGCATCCACATCGCTTTGTTGATCGTCGACTGGCGCCTGGCGATAGGCCTGTTTACGGCCACCATCCTCCTATTGGTGCTGTCCGAATGGGTCCGCAAGAAAGGAGTGCCTCTGCAGCGAACATTGCGAGAGTCGGCCGGGCACCTCTTCGGTTTCCTCTCCGATGTTATTACCGCAAGGGTAGACATTCAGACCTGCGGCGCTCGCGACCACGTGATACACCGCCTCTGGAGCCGTTTGGTCCGTCACTATCACGCGGACAGGCGTGCGCGCCTGCTTGGAACCCTATTGTTGCAAACCGGCTCACTTACCTATGCCCTCTTGAATGTCGTAGCGCTTGCCACCGGGGCAATGATGTATCTCTATGGCACTGCCACCATAGGAACCGCATACGCTCTGTTTCGGTACGTCGGAATGATCCGGAGCCCGATCGAGCGTTTGGTAGGAGAGCTGACCAGTCTCCAGCGAGCGGCGTCCGCGATGGCACGGCTCTTGGAACTGCTGCAACTGAAGCGCTCTATCGTGGATGGCGCCACCACTGTTTCCCGCCCTGAAGCGAGCGCACCGATCGAATTCGAAGACGTGACCTTTTCGTACGGGCGGGGCGTACCAGCGCTGCGCAACGTGACGTTCCATCTCGAATCAGGCATGAGACTCGGTATCGTCGGCCCCAGTGGGGCCGGAAAGTCTACGGTACTGCGCTTGGCGGCACGCCTGATGGACCCCACAGAAGGTGCTATCCGGTTAGGGGACAGGGACCTGAGAGAGCTGCGCCTCAAGTCGTTGCACGCCGCCGTTTCCGGAGTCGTGCAGAGTCACAACGTGTTGCCGGGGACGATTCGAGAGAACGTGGAACTCTTCGCAATGCGCAGCATCTCCGATTCGGATGTGACAACGGCGTGCAATGACCTCGGTATCACCGGCTTTTTTGACCAACTCTCTGACCGTCTTGATACCACGCTCAGGGTGAGGATCGAATCGCTGTCTCCAGGAGAGATCCAGGTACTGCTTCTGATGCGTCTGTACTTCAGTGACTCCGGGTTGATCTTGCTCGACGAGCCGGCAAGCATGCTTGATGCCAATACCGAGGAGCTGGTCGGCAGCGCGCTGAATCGGATGCTTTCCGGCCGGACCAGCATCATTGTCTCGCACAAACCGAGAACGCTGAAGGATGCTGATTCGATACTGGTTATAGAAGGAGGATCGGTCACTCAATTCGGCCCCCCGCAGCAGCTTATGCGCGATCGAGGCTCGTATTTTGCGCGCTTCATGGCCTCCGGCGGGAGAGGTGAGCATGATTAGCCTGCGACGTCTCATACGAGCGTATCCTCCCGTGCTGGGCTTGTTGGTCAACGTGCTTCCAAGCGGCGTCGGGTATATCGCTTTCGGATTGTTGATGAAGCGGTTGTTCGAGTTGATGATGACCGAGCCGGAAGTACGGGGGATTCTCCTGACGTGCGCAGGACTCGCAGGGATTGCAATAATGCGGTTTCTGGTAGCGTTGGTCATGGTACCGATCGAGGCGCGAGCGCGTCATGCGTTTGGAAGCGTTCTACGTGTGGGTCTGGTAGAGGCCGGCATCGACGGTAAGGGAGGACCGACCAGCGGCGGGGCACATACCATGTTTCGCGACGATACGGAGGCGATCGTGGACTACGTGATCGATGTCATCCGTGTGTCCACGCTGGTGTTGTTCTCCATCAGCGCCTCGGTGCTCGTGGCGATTGTCAATCCGCTGTTACTCCTGGCGATCGGTGTACCGGTATTGGGTGGGGCGTTCACGGCATCGGGACTCGGTCGATCGCTACGCGCACGAGTACGCGTCGGTCGGAAGCGTACGACTCAGGTGCTCGAGTTCATCAGCGGAGTCATGGCGTCGCTGGAGAGCATCAAGATCGCTGGTATCGAGCATCGATTGGTGGGACGCCTTGAGAGCCTCAGCACGGCGAGGCTGACGGCGGAACGGCGCGAAAACAGTGCCATGGAGGCGCTATCGGCTAGCGGCCCGGTGGCGATGGCGGTAGGTGCCGCGTTGATGCTGTGTCTATCGGCGATTCTCATAGACCGTGAAGCTATGGTGGTATCGGACTTGATTCTGGCGCTCGCCTACATCCCGTACATTCAGACCGCTGGCGTGCGCGTGGCACGCACGCTCGGGTTACGCCAGAAGGCACTCGTTTCGTATCAGCGACTGACGAGTAATGTGGGCGATCGCTTGCTGCGCGATCGAACGGCCGTCGCATTCGAACCTCCGCCCACTGACTTGGAGGCGCAATCAGGCGGGGAGGCGCCGCAGTTCGCTAACCTTTCGTTGGTGGACCTGCAGTGGGTCGGCCGCAATGGAGTATTGAACGGGCCACTTTCCTGCATGATTTCGGCCGGACAATTTGTAGCAGTGGTCGGCGGACCTGGCTCGGGGAAAACCGGTCTTCTGGAAGCAATCCTGGGATTGATACCGTTGGCCGACGGACATCTGCTTTGGGACGGGAAACGAATTGCACCGAGATGCCTTCGTCCCCCGCGCTGCGCGTTCAAGCCACAGTCGCCGAGGCTTCTGAACATGAGCGTTGCTCATAATGTGGCGTTGGGACATACTACGGATCTTGGGAGAATTGCTGACTCGTTGAGGACAGCGCGCTTGATGAACGAACTGCAGGATTGGCCGGAGGGTTTGCACACACCTGTGGAACCAAGTGGTCGGGGGTTGTCTGGTGGCCAAATCACACGAGTGGCATGCGCGCGTGCGTTGATCCGTGAATGTCCATTGACGATTCTTGACGAGCCGACGTCAGGCCTGGACCGGCAGACAGCACGCGATTTGATATCAGCAATCAGGCAGAATACGTCGAGAGCATTCATTGCTGCCACCCACGACAGAGACGTTATCAGAGCTGCAGACTACTGTATTGTGAGGACGGATGGGGCGTGGGTGATTAGCGGTCAATAGTAGCGCGCTGGTTGGTGGTTTGAACGAGAACCGGTGGGCTGTGGTGTCACGGGTACTTACCAAGAAGCTGGATTTCTACGACGACAGCAGGAGCGGTTCAAGCACAAGCTGTAGGGCGTCCTCTCACGCGGCTGCACTGCGGCCACCCAAACCGGCTCGGTACGGTTCTGAGGAAATGACGATGAAAACAGCAAAGTTCGTGTATTGCCAGGAAGACGGCGTATGGATCGGTTACCTTCAAGATTATCCCGACTACTGGACGCAGGGTGAGACCTTGGCGGACCTCAGGGAGCACCTCCGGGACCTCCATCACGACTTGAGCACCGGTGTGGTGTCAGGAATTCGCAAGGTGGAGCCGCCGTGGATGGCGGGATTCGGCGTCTTGTCCGACCTCGCCGATGAGAACCGCCGCGTGCTCGACGCGATCGAAGACGAATTCGAACGGGACTAGCACTCGCTGGCGGAGAAACTCACGATGATTCGCGCTTCGGCGCCCGCGGCCAGCAGCGGAAGGGGCGACGCGGCGCGCCAGGACGGGTCGGCCAGGCGAGAGAAGCCGTCCAGTCCGGCGGTCCACGGCTCGACGCAGACGAAGGGTGCCGCCCGCGGCGCGTAGATCACGAGCTGCGTGATCGAACCGTCGTAGCCGACCGCGATGCGCCGGCCGGCGCCGCGATCGGTGAGCACCGCCTCCGCGCCGCTCAGGTCCGTGAACACGTTGTCGTAGCTCGTCTCCGGGTCGAGACGGAACGCTTCGGCCAGCGCTCGCGTGGCGCCCGACGGCACCAGCAACTCAGGGTCTAACTCGACGGCCCGGGAGGCGGGCAGGGCGAGCGACACCCCGTCTCGGCCGGGGTCGGAGATCGCCAGGTACGGGTGCGCGCCGAACGCGTAGGGTGCGGGAGTGTCGCTCAGGTTGCGCACGCACAGCTCGATCTCCACCCGGTGGGGCGTCAGGGACAGCTCCAGGCGCAGCGCGACCGGCCACGGATAGCTCGCCCGCGTCAACGCCTCGGTGACCTCGACCGCATAGATCAGGGTGACGTATTCCGCCGACCGGTCGACCTGCGGGGGGCCGATCCGGCACCGGTCCAGGAACCCGTGAATGGGCATCGACAGCGGCGACTCATGGCCGGCGAGTCGGTAGGCGTCGGCCGCCGGCGGCTCGACCGACCGGTCCCATGTCCTGCCAACCGCCGGGAACAGCAGCGGATTGCCGCCGGCGTAGGGGAGTCCCCGCTCCGGGAACCCGGCCGGCCGGTGGAACACCTCGCGGCCGTCCACCACCCAGGAGAACAGGTTGCAGCCCAGCTCCCGTGCGATCGCGAACTCGGCGCCGCCGACCGTGAAGCGATCGATCATGCCCCGACCCCCTGCACCGGGGGCCGGTTGCCGGCGGCGGACCTCCTCGCTACAACCATCCCCATGCGTACCGTTCCCGAATCGCAGAAGTACATCATCGCCGACCACAATACCGCCACGACCGCCGACCTGCCGCCCTGCCCGAACCCGCTCGGCTGGTACCATTCGGTCGCCGGCATCAAGAACACCGGCGACGGCCTGGTCGCAACCTACCGGCTGTCCGACTCGCACACCGCCGTGTACACGCACATCATGGCCGCCCGTTCCCGCGACGGCGGCCGTACGTGGTCGGAGCACCGCTCGATCTCTCGCCGCAACGTCTGGGAGCACCACGCCTGCTGGGTCGCCCCGCAGCTCAGCCGCCTGTCCGACGGGCGGCTGGTGATCATCTGCGACGAGGGGCACCGCACCAGCGGCGCCGACTGGCCGATGCTGACCCGCTGGCAGCAGCGGCCGCCGCGCGGCATGGCCAACTACCTGTTCTGGAGCGACGACGACGGGGCCACCTGGAGCGATCCGGTGCGGATCGACGACGTCGGCGGCGAGCCCGGCTACATTACCGAGCTGGCTGACGGCACGCTGCTGTACACGCGGACCGAGTCCGAGCGGTTCGCCGCGATGGAGGATCCGCCCGCGCCCTGGAACGACATCTACTACCGCAACCAGGCCGTCATCTCCACCGACGGCGGACGCACCTGGGCACCCGGCGGGCTGGTGACCAATGCGCCGTACCACGGCGACGCCGAGGTCGGCACCGTGGAGGTCGAGCCCGGGCACCTGCTGGCGGTGACCCGGATCGGCTTCTCCGGCGGCAAGCTGGGCCAGCCCAGCCGCTTCGTGCGCAGCTATGACGGCGGCCGCACCTGGCAGGCGCCGGAGCTGTCGCCGATCTACGGGCAGCGCACGGTAGTGCGGGCGCTGCGATCAGGCAAGTTGTTGTGCACCTACCGCCACCGCTGGGGCACGCCGGCGAGTTGCGCGTTCCTGTGGGACCCGGGCGAGGAGCTCGGCTTCCAGCCAACCTCCTACCTCTGGGACCGCGACCGCTGCCTGCTGGAGGACGGCGTGATGGTGTGCCGCACCGAGAGCGGCCGGGAGCACGAGGTCGAGTTCTCGCTGTACCCGGCCATGACCTCGAAGGCCGAGGTTTCGCTGGAGGTCGAGATGAGCCGCGACCGCGGCGGCGGCGCCGTGCTGCTGTCGGCCGGCTTCGGCGTGCGCGTCGAGGACGGCTGCGTGCGGCTGGTGAAGTTCGCGACGAAGCGGCACGAGACGGGATCCCTGGAGGACGCGACCCCGTGGGAGGGCCGCGGCGCCAGCCACTGCGAGATGGACACCGGCGGCTTCCACCGCTACCGCCTGGAGCGCACCCCCGACGCCTGCCGCCTGCTGGTGGACGGACAGGTCGCCCTGGCCAGCGATGACCCCGACCTGCGGCAGCGCGTCGTCCGCTTCGGCTCCGGAGGCTCGCTGACCTCCCGCTGGCGCAGCGCGAGCGCGCGCGTGCACAACCCCGACGACCACTCGATCGACTGGTCCTGGGACAGCGCGAACGGGTTTCCCGATCAGTTCGAGCGCGACCGCGTGGTGGTCCTCGACTACACCTCCGACTCGGGCTACAGCGACTGGACCCAGGCCGACGACGGCACCATCGTCGTGGCCGACTACTCCAGCGCCGACTTCCGGACCATCAACACCGGCGGACCGCAGCCGGTGCTGAAGGCTTTTCACCTGACCGAGGAGGACCTGGCGCCGGCCGGATGAGCGCCCGCAGCGCGAGCGAAACGCACTACGACACCGTCATCGTCGGGGCGGGCGCCGCCGGGGCGGTACTGGCCGCCCGGCTGAGCCGCGACGACCGGCGGCGTCTGCTGCTCATCGAGGCCGGTCCCGACTTCCCGGACGGGAACCTGCCGCAGGAGATCCGCTACGGCTGGGGCCGCCACCGCGACGCGTGGGCGCTGGCCTTCGGGTACGAGACGAGGTTCGGCTGGGGCTACCGGGCGCGCGCCACGCGCCGCCAGCCGGACATGTTCGTGCCGCGCGGAAGGATCGTCGGCGGCTCGAGCGCCGTCAACGCGCTGATCTTCCTGCGCGGCGTGCCGGAGGACTACGACGGCTGGGCGGAGGAGGGCTGTCCGGGCTGGAGCTTCGACGAGCTCTTGCCCAGCCTGCGCCGCGTCGAGACCGACCACGACTTCCGCGACCCGTACCACGGCAGCGACGGGCCGATCCCCGTGCGCCGGTTCCCTCCGGAGGAGTTGCGCCCGGAGCAGCAGGCGTTCCTCGACGCCTGCCGCGATGCCGGCTACGACCCCTGCCCGGACCACAACGCGCCGCAGTCGACCGGGTTCGGTCCGTTGCCGTTCAACAGCCTCGACGGTGTCCGCTGGAGCGCCGCCATGGGCTACCTGGACCCGGTCCGCGGTCGCACCAACCTGACCATCCTGCCGGACTGCCTGGTGCACCGTCTGCTGATCGAGCGCGGCCGGGCGACAGGGGTCACGCTGCGGGGGCCGGGAGCAGGCGAGGGGGAGGTGCAGACCGTGTACGGCGACGAGATCGTCGTGGCCGCCGGCGCGATCGGCACGCCGCACCTGCTGCTGCGCTCCGGCATCGGCCCCGCCGACCACCTGCGCCGGGTCGGGGTGCCGGTCGTCTGCGACCGGCGCGGGGTCGGCGCAAACCTGCGCGACCACCCGCAGGTGTCGGTCACCGTCCGTACCCCGGAATCCTACCGGCACGACGACACGGCACCGCGGCTGCAGACCGCCCTGCGCTACACGGCGGCGGGGTCGCCGCTGCGCAACGACATGATCCTGCTGCCGACCGGGTGGGCCAGGACCGAGGGATACTTCCCCCGCTCGCGGTCGGCGGCGATCGGCTTCCACCTGGTGCCCGCGCTCTACCTGGCCGCCGCCGCCGGCAGCGTGCGCCTGCGATCGCCGCGCGCCGAGGATCCCCCGGAGCTGGACTACAACCTGCTCGGCGAGCCCGTGGACCGGGAGCGGATGCGGGAAGGGGTGCGCATCGCTCTGGAGTTGCTCCGGCACCCGAGCTTCCGGCCACTGGTGGACGAGGTCATCCAACCCACGCCCGCCGAGCTGGCGAGCGACGCGGCCCTGGACGACTGGCTGCTCCGCACCACGGCGACCAGCCACCACGTCTCGTCGACCTGCCGCATGGGAGCCGCCGGCGACTCGGACAGCGTCGTCGACCAGGAAGGCCGCGTGTACGGCGTCGACCGGCTGCGGATCGCGGACGCATCCATCATGCCCGACTGCGTGCGGGCCAACACCAACTGCACGTCCCTGGCGATCGGCGAGCGGATCGCCGAGTTCATGCTCCGATAGGCCCTCGACCGGGGATACCTGGTAAAACAGGTAGCGGCTGAGCCGGACGGTCTGCGGGCTCCTTTCGCGTTTCCTGGCTGTATCCCCGCCTCACGCAGTCCGGCGCGTCCGGCGGAACGACTGTCGTGTTCGCCGCGTGCGGTTCGTGACGGCAGGCACGTGATCAGGCGACACTCAGCGGAGATGCGCTTCTTCAACACCACGGGTCCGGTCGTTGCCGCAGATCACTACTGCATCCCGCCGCTGCAGCGCGTGAACCTCGGCGAGATACTGACGCTGATCCGGGACAAGCGCTACTTCGTCCTGCACGCGCCGCGGCAGACCGGCAAGACCTCCGCCCTGTTGGCGCTGCGCGACCTGTTGAACGGCGGATCCGAGGGCGCCTACCGCTGCGTGTACGTGAACGTGGAGTCGGGCCAGACGGCGCGCGAGAACGTGGAGCGGGGCATGCGAGCCATCCTGGGATCGCTGGGGACGCGGACGCGCCGGACCCTGGGGGACGAGTCCCTGGCGCGCCTGTGGCCCGACGTCCTGACCACGTTCGGACCCGATGGGGCGCTGCAGGAAGTGCTGGTGCGCTGGGCGGAGGCCGATCCCACACCGGCGGTGCTGCTGATCGACGAGATCGACACGCTGGTCGGCGACACGCTGATCGCCGTCCTGCGCCAGTTGCGCGCCGGGTACGATGAGCGTCCGGACGGCTTCCCGCAGAGCGTGATCCTGTGCGGCGTTCGCGACGTGCGTGACTACCGCATCCATTCCTCCGCCGAGAAGACGGTCATCACCGGCGGTAGCGCCTTCAACGTCAAGGCCGCCTCGCTACGCATCGGCGACTTCTCGGAGACCGACGTAGGACATCTGCTTGCCCAGCACACCTCGGATACCGGACAGCGGTTCGCCGAAGCGGCGCTGCAAGCGGTATGGGAGCTGACCGCCGGGCAGCCTTGGCTGGTCAACGCCCTGGGCCAGGAGGCGTGCTTCGCCCGCGATGCGGAGCGCGACCGCAGCCGGGCAGTCACGGCCGAGGCGATCCACGCCGCCCGCGAACGGATCATCCTGCGGCGCGAGACCCATCTGGACCAGCTCACCGACAAGCTCCAGGAGGAGCGCGTGCGGCGGGTGATCGGCCCACTGCTGAGTGGGGGTGAGGCGAGCGGTGAAATGCGTCCCGACGACCTGCAGTACGTGCGAGACCTGGGCTTGGTGGCACGGGAGGATCCGATCCGCGTTGCCAATCCCATCTACCGTGAAGTGATCCCGCGCGACCTCACCTGGACGACCCAGGCGAGCTTCACGCACGACCCCGCCTGGTATCTCGATCCGGCCGGCGGCTTGAACCTGACCAAGCTGCTCAGCGCGTTTCAGGCATACTTCCGCGAGCACTCCGAGCACTGGGTCGAGCGGTTCCAGTACCGGGAGGCGGGACCACAGTTGCTGCTGCAGGCATTCCTGCAGCGCATCGTGAACTCAGGCGGTCGGGTGGAGCGGGAATACGGACTGGGGAGGATGCGCACCGACCTGCTGATCGTGTGGCCGGCGGGCGCGCCCCCGGAGCAATCCCGGAAGATGGTGATCGAGTGCAAGGTGCTCCGCGGCAGCCTGGAGCGCACCATTCGCGAGGGGCTGGAGCAGACGCGCGCCTACATGGACCGATGCGGGGCCGTCGAAGGCCACCTGGTGATCTTCGATCGCACGCCCGGCAAGGAGTGGCAGGAGAAGCTCTTCCGCCGCGACGAGACGGGCAACGGCGGCCCGATCACGGTGTGGGGGATGTAGCGATGGTAACCGGCGCCGCTCAGGCGCAGTCGGGGTGGCCTTCGGTCCAGCGGCCGAACGGAACGTCGGTCTGGCCGCCCTGGTTGATGGTGGCCATGCGCGACCGCGCTTCCTCCCAGCTCGCCCGCCACTGATCCCCGTCGCGCAGCTCCAGGTGCGGGGCCTTGCGGCTGCGCGCGACGAAGCCGGGAAACGCCTCGCGGCCGGTGTGCTGGCCGATCGGGTTGTAGCGCAGGTCGAAGCTCCACCGGACCTCCTCGCTGACGTTGGCCAGCGAGCCGTGCACGGTCTGCTTGTGGAAGCAGATCAGGTCGCCGCGCCTGGTGGGCAGGGGAATGGTCTTCTCCGTCTCGAACAGCTTCTCGGGGATGCTCCTCGCGCCCGGGCCGGGGTGGTTCAGACAGTGCGTCAACAGGCCGTTGCGGTGGCTGCCGGGCACCACCTTGAGACAGCCCATCTCCACCGGCGTGTCGGTGAGGCTGAACCAGACGGTCAGCATGTGGTGTCGTCCGCATCCTCGGTGACCACGCCGTTGTCCTGGTGCCACTCGGTGGCGGCGAGCACGGCTTTGCCGTTGTGTTTCGGCAGGTACTGCTCCGGCGGCTTGATGCGCACGTGCTGCACGGGGTTGGAGTAGATCTCCGGGCCGATCAGCGACTCGACCACGTCCAGGACCGGCTCCGCCGTCAGGGCGTCGAGCACCGCCTGGCCGGCCCAGAACGGCGTCTTCTCGGTCACGTCGCTGAACGGCAGCGAGAAGTCGAAGTACTGGGCGTGCGCGCGGCCGGTCTCCGCATAGATCCGCGTCACCCGCTTGTCGAACGGCAGGTCGGCGTAGGTCGAGTCGATCTCGCCGTCGCCGTACAACTCGCCGGCCAGGTTGTCGAGCACGCCTTCGTACTCGTGGATCACCGGGTCGAGATAGCGCTCCGGCGGAATGACGTCCTCCACCAGCAGGTAGCCGTCGGTGTGGAACCGCTCGATCTGCTGCGCTGTCAGCATCGCAACCTCCTCAGCCGTCCTTCGTCGAACCGCCCGCGATCATGTGACACCGAACGGCGTTGCTGCAACCGCCGCCGGCCGAGCCTTGACCCGCCATCCACGGCCCCTCGACAATAGCACTCGGTCTTCCGCGTGTGCTCGCGCGGCGACGCGCAACTCCGACCGACGACGCTACGCGGCGACGATGCACCGCCGGAGCCGATCTTCCGAAGGAGGAGTGCGATGAACAAGCCACTCGCCCTCGTACTTGCCCTGGCCCTGGCCGTCCCGGCCCTGCTGGTCGCCGCGCCGACCGAGGAGGCAGCCGGCGCCCTGCCCGCCGACTTCGACCCGCAGAAGCCCTGGGAGGCGTTCAAGGACGAGCCTGTCTCCCTCGACATCTGGGTGGACGGCGGCTGGCCGTTTCCCGAGGTGACCAACAACCCGGAAAGCTGGCTGCGCCAGAGGATGCGCGAGGACACCGGGGTCACCGTCGACCTGCGGCCCGGCGCCGGCTGGGGGCCGGAAGGGTTGAACCTGTTCATCGCCTCCGGCGAATACCCGGACATCATGCTGCTGCGGCAGGCCACGCAGCCCACGCAGATCCTGGTCGAGAACGACGTGATCTACTCCTGGAACGAGATCAAGGATCTCTACGGGATCGACGTCATGACCGAGATGAACATCAACACGCGGTTCAACCAGCGGCTGCGCTACGGCCGCGACGATCTCTACATCTCCGCGTTCTACTCGATCCCCGACCGCTACCTGGACAGCCCGTGGGTGGTCAAGTTCCAGTCCGGCACGATGATCAACGACACCGTCTACGAGCAGATGGGCCGGCCGCCGATCGACTCCATGGACGCCATGGTCGACGCGGCGGTGCAGGCGCGGAACATGCATCCGGACCGCTTCCGGCATCCGGTCATGGACGTGCGCAACGCCGGCGTGGAGAGTCGCTGGAACCTTCCCCACAACATCGATCGCTGGCGCGTGTTCTACGACCTGCGCAACCCGGAGGACTACAACACGGCAGGAGAGCCGCACCGCTTCTTCTTCCAGACCGATGCGTTCGTCGACATGCTCCAGGACCTCAACCACATGGAGAGCCTGGGCCTCTTCAACCCCATCATCTGGACCACGTCCGAGAGCCAGGAGAAGCTGGCGCTGCTGAACCGCGGCGAGATCTTCATCGAGGGCGAGGACGACGCCGACAACGTGGAGAGCCGGACGCGCAGCATGCAGGAGATCTACCCCGGCGAGCGCTACGCGTTCCTCCCCCGCTTCTCGGCCGATCCGGCCAGGTACCGCAACTATCCGTCCGGCCGCGTGTCGGTCGGCTGGCTGGGGCTGGCGCTGCCGAAGAACAAGGACAACACGCTGCGCGCGGCCGCCTACGTCGCCTACCTGATGTCCGAGTACTTCCAGAAGCTGCAGCAGTTCGGCGACGAGGGCGTCCACCACGACCTCGTGGACGGGTGGCCGGCGATGAAGCCGGAGATCCAGGAGGAGTACCGTGCCGACCGGACCGTGGCCGGCCTCAAGTACAACTTCAATCTCTGGCACGGCGCGTTCCGCGACGACTTCTGGGCGATGGTGAAGCGGCAGCAGGAGCAGAAGCCGATGGTGGAGGCGCTGAATGTCATCCGGCCGGCCCTGGAGAACTTCCAGGACACGTCGGTGTCCGCGGAGGCAGCCCCGGTCAACTACGAGACCGACTCGGAGGAGCTGAAGATCTACTCGGCGATCCGCGAGGTGCTCGGCGACGGCGCGACCCGGATCGTCCTGCAGTCCGATGACGTGGCGGGCGACTACGCGGCGCTGCTTGCGCGGATCGAGGAGCTGGGCGTCGGGGTCCTCAACGACCTCCACACCCAGCACATGATCGACTTCGATGCGCTGATCGAGAAGTACAACTACTGATCGGCCCATCGCTGAGCGGACCATTTCCGATCGCCAGATTTCCGATCGACTGAGCGGGCCGGCGCTGGACGCCGGCCCGCTCTCATCCTCCGGGCGGCGCGCCGCGTGGTGGCGGCAGTTCCACGCACAGCGCGACGTCCACCTCATGATCCTGCCGTGCCTGCTGCTGGTGATCGTCTTCAACTACCTGCCGCTGTACGGCATCCTGATCGCCTTCAAGCACTTCAACGTGTTCAAGGGCGTGCTCGGAAGCCCCTGGGCCAGGGACGGCGGGTTCGAGCACTTCATCGACTTCTTCCAGAGCCCGAACGTGGCCGCCGTGCTCCGCAACACGGTCGCGATCGCGCTGCTGAAGCTGATATTCCTCTCCTTTCCGCCGGTCCTGTTCGCCATCTTCCTGAACGAGATCGGCAACCGGCCGTTCAAGCTGGTCACCCAGACCATCTCCTACCTGCCGCACTTCATCTCCTGGGTAGTGCTGGGCGGCATCATGACCACGTTCTTCCTGCGGACTCCCGACGCGCCCTTCAATCGGCTGCTGTTTGCGCTCGGTGCGATCGAGTCGCCCACCGACATCCTGAACCGGCCGGGCTGGGTGTGGCCGGTGTTCGTCCTGTCGCACCTGTGGAAGGAGGTCGGCTGGAGCGCGATCATCTACCTGGCGGTGATCGCCTCCATCGACGCCGAGCTCTACGAGGCGGCCGAGGTCGACGGCGGCGGACGGCTGGTCAAGATGCTGAACATCACCTGGCCGGCGCTCAAGGGGATCTTCATGATCCTGTTCATCCTGGCCTGCGGGCAGATCATGGCGGGTCTCGGCGCGTCGTTCGACCAGTCGTACGTGCTGGGAACGCCCAGCAACCGGTCCATGTCGCAGATCCTGGACGTCTACATCGTCCGCATCGGCCTGGACCAACACCGCCACTCGTTCGCGACCGCCGTCGGGCTGATGAAGAACGTGGTCAACCTGCTCCTGCTGCTGTCGGCGAACTGGCTGAGCTGGCGGCTGACCGGCAAGGGGCTGTTCTGATGTGGAGGTTCTGACGTGGCGTCGTTACGCGTCCCGTCCGCACGCGTGCGTACGCTGTCGCCGGTCGACGCGGCGTTCCACGTCGCCGTGTACGCCGGATTCGCGCTGTTCGCGCTGCTGGTCTTCTACCCGTTCTGGTTCGTGCTCATCAACTCGCTCAACGGCATGCTCGACTACGGCGTCTCCCTGTACGTGCCGCGGCGCTGGTCGCTGGTCAACTTCGAGTTCGCGTTCCGGGAGCCGTTGCTGCGCAACGCGCTCATGGTGTCGATCCTGCGCGTGGCGGCCGGCGTCACCGTGATGGTCGTCGTGAACGCGACGTGCGCGTTCGCGCTGCGCAAGCGCACGCTGAAGCTCAGAAAGGTCTACCTGGCGATCTTCACGATCCCGCTGTTCTTCGGCGGCGGGCTGATCCCGGAGTTCCTGAACCTCAAGCGCTTCGGGCTGCTGGACACCTTCGCCGTCTACATCCTGCCGCAGGCGTGGAGCTTCTTCTTCCTGGTCATCCTGATGTCGGCCTTCAACGACATCGACGACTCCATCGAGGAGTCGGCGCGCCTGGACGGGGCCAGGTCGCTGCTCATCTGCCTGCGCATCTACCTGCCGATGTCCGCGCCCATCATCGCCGCGATCGCCCTGTTCGCGGGCGTGCACCACTGGGGAGCGTGGTTCGACGCCATGTACTTCGTGCTCACCGAGGAACTGCGCACGTTCTCGGCGTACCTCATCAGGCTGGTGCAGCAGGCGACCCTGAGCGAGGAGCTGCAGGATCTGCTGTACGAGTACCGCGACCGGATGAACGTGCAGGGGGTCCGGTTCGCGGCGGTCGTCATCGCGATGGTGCCCGTCCTGCTGGTCTATCCGTTCATCCAGCGGTTCTTCGTCAAGGGCATACGCATCGGCGCCATCAAGTAGCGGCCGCGGGCGCGGGACGTTCAGGCGGTCACGGCAAACAGGTCGGCCGCCCGCATGAAGAAGCGGATGCGCACCGTGCGGCCGGCGAGCTCCGCGCCGGTCCGGCCCTGCCAGTCGAGCTCGATCGCCAGCGAGTCCTGTGGCGGCAGGAGCCGGCAGCGGTGGCGCTCGTAGCCGGGGACGATGCGGTCGCGGTCGTCGATCAGCTCGGCCATGACGAAGGACTGGATGCCGCCTTCGGGGTAGCCGTCGCCCGGGATCTTCGCGTTCAGCCTGAGCGGGCCGCCGGGCATGGCGAACCGCGTGGTCTCGAACACGGCGTTCGACCGGGAGGTGACGCCGGTCAACCGGTCCTGCGGCGTGCCCAACACGTCGTGGGCCATGCCCAGCACCGTCCCCTCGCCGGTGACGCGTCCCAGGAACCGCTGGTGGAACAGGAGCTGGCCGTCCACCACCATCGGGTTGTGCTGGATGAACGCCACCCGGTCCGCGGCCGTGTTGGCTTCGCGGAACGGACGCTCCCAGCGCAGCCCGTCGCGGCTGATCCACCACTCGGAGTCGAGGTTCGGACCGTGGCCGCCGGGGGCGACGCCGGGCGAGCCCGCCGGCAGCAGGCTGGGCGCGTAGTTCAGCATGTTCATGAAGTAGCGCCCCTCGTACTCGAACACGTAGCCGGCATAGAACTCCAGGTCGGGCGGATCCTGATCGTCGGGGGTGATCTGGTACTCCGGCGGCACCATCGGGCCGCCGAACCGCTTGACGCCGTCGATCTCTTCGGTGCCGCGGCGTGACCAGTCGGGGTCGTCCGGCTCCCAGCGGCACCCGTCGCGGCTCGTGCGAATGGTGACCACGCGGCGCGCATCCCATCGTTCGGACAGGCCGACCCCGCCGTACAGCAGCTCCGGAGTCAGCTTGCCGGCGTGGCGCTGGATGCCCTTGTTGTAGGTGATGAACCGCTGCACGGCAGAGCTCCAGACGCAGCCCCAGCGGTCGCCCTCGACGTAGACGGGGTTGGCGGGGCAGGGCTCCCAGCGCTCGCCGTCCCGGCTCAGGTAGGCCCAGGTGCTGCCGCCGTCGTCCTCCTTCATGTTCTTCAGGCAGAGGAACAGGTCCTGCTCCGGGCTGTAGTTCAGGGTGGTCGTCTGCGACCAGCGTCCCGGCTCGCTCTGGTACACCAGCTCCTTCGCTTCCAGGTGGATGCCGTCCTCGGTCCGGTAGCGGTAGATCTGCCACGGCTTGTGGTCGCGGCCGCCGTCGCAGGCGTAGACGACGTAGGAGCCGTCGTCCTGCCGCACGCAGCAGCGCACGGTGAAGTCGGGGCTCACCGCCGGGTCCGGCTCCAGCTCCGCCACCCGCTCCAGCACCGCCGCGCGGAACCGGACGTGCCCCCAGGTGTTGAAGACGTCCTCGCGATCCATGAACAGCAGCTTCATCGGTGTCCTCCCTCAATCGCGCGATCCACGCGCCGCGATCGATTTATGATCGTGGCATGAATGAATTGCAATCGGCGCCGTACCGGGACGCGGCGCCTGCCCGTCGAGGAGCGGGTTTCGGACCTCCTGCAGCGCATGACGCTGGAGGAGAAGGTGATGCAGCTTCGCGCCGACATCGGCCGCCCGGACAAGCTCTACCGCCGCACCGATCGCGGCGTGGAGATGGGCGACAGCCTCGTCGGGCTCCTCTCCGACCCGCCCGTCGGCAACATCGGCCTGCTGCTGCGCGCCGATCCGTTCATCGGCATCGACCCGGAGGCCGCGCTCAGCCCCGAGGAGTGCGCCGACCTGGTCAACCAGATGCACCGCTTCGTGCGCGAGCACACGCGCCTGGGCATCCCGGTGACGATCGGCAACGACAACAGCCGCTGCCACGAGGGCATGCAGGCCACCATCTTCCCGGCGGTGCGCAACATGGGCTGCACCTGGGACCGCGACCTGAACCGCCGCGTTGCCGCTGCCATCGCCGCCGAGTCGCGCAGCCGCGGCGAGACGTTGAACTTCGCGCCGGACCTGGACGTGATCCGCGATCCGCGCCTGGGCCGCAGCGAGGAGAACTACGGCGAGGACCCCTACCTGGTCGGCGAGCTGGGCGTGCAGTTCATCCACGGCCTGCAGGGCGACGACCTGCGCTCGGACCGCACCATGGCGGCGCTGCTGCGCTGCTACCCCGGCGCCGGCGACTTCGACGGCGGGCTGGACTTCTCCGACACCAGCCGCGGCGCTCACGACATGGAGGAGGTGTCGCTGTGGCCGTGGCGCGAGGCCGTGCGCGCCGGCGCGCAGGCGATCATGGTCGAGTTCGCCACCTACGACCGGGTGCCGGCGGCGGCGAGCCGCCACCTGTTGACCGAGCTGCTCCGGGAGCGGTGGGGGTTCGACGGCTTCACCATGACCGACTCCTGGGCGGTGCGGTTCATCATCCAGTGCCGGGTCGCGGGCGACCGGGTGCAGGCCGCGGCCCTGGCGCTGCGCGCCGGCACCGACCAGGCCTCGCCGGACGGCGTCATGGACGAACGGGACGACGGCGACGGGAGCACGGCGATGTACAGCGTGCTGCCGGAGGCGCTCGATGCGGGGCTCATCGAGCAGGAGGACATCGACCGGGCCGTGCGCCGCGTGCTCCGCGTCAAGTTCCGGCTCGGGCTGTTCGACGATCCGTCCGTCGACCGCTCCCTGGCGGCGTCGGCGTCGCGCACGCCCGCGCACCTGGAGCTGGCGCACGAGACTGCGCGTGCGGGCATCGTGCTGCTCAAGAACGAACGCGGCACGCTGCCGCTCGCGCGAAGGGGTGCGGACCATCGCCGTGGTCGGCCCCAACGCCCACGACGAGATGGTGCAGCTCGGCGACCTCAGCCCACCGCACCCGCCGGAGACGGTCACGACCATCCTGCAGGGCCTCGAACGGCTGGCCCCGGAGGGCACGCGCGTCCTTCACGCGCGCGGCTGCGGCATCCGCTCGCTCGACCGGTCGGGACTGGCGGAGGCCGTAGAGACGGCGCGCGCCGCCGACGTGGTGGTCGCGGTCGTGGGCGGCTCCAGCGCGGCCGAGCACGTGCAGGAGGACGGGGTCTGGAGCGGCCGCCGCACCTCGGAGTCCGACTGCGGGGAGAGCTCCGACCGCGCGACGCTCGACCTGCTGGGCCTGCAGCAGGAGCTGCTTGCGGCGCTGCGCGAGACCGGGGTGCCGCTCGTGGTGGTGCTCGTGCACGGCCGCACCCTGACCATCGAGTGGATCGCCGAGCACGCCGACGCGATCGTCGACGCCGGCTACCCCGGCGAGGCGGGCGGCACGGCGGTGGCGGAGGTGCTCTACGGCCTGCACAACCCGGGCGGACGGGTCACGGTGTCGGTGCCGCGCCACGTGGGACAGGTTCCCGTCCACTACTACCGCTGGATCCGGGCGGGCCGGCACCCCTACGTCGACCTGCCGACCGGGCCGCGGTATCCGTTCGGCCACGGGCTGAGCTACACCCGGTTCGAGTACGCGAACCTGCGGGTGGAGCCGGCCGTCATCCCCCCGGACGGGACGGCGACCGTGTCCGTGGACGTGACCAACGCCGGCGAGGTCGCCGGCGACGAGGTGGTGCAGCTCTACATCCGCGACGAGGTGAGCTCCGTGGCGCGCCCGTACCGGCTGCTGCGCGGCTTCCAGCGCCTCCGCCTGGACCCGGGCCAGACCGGCACGGCCCGCATGCCGCTCGGCCCGCACGAGCTGTCCTTCCACGGACCCGACGGCGAGTGGATCGTCGAGCCGGGGGACTTCACGGTGTGGACGCTGACCGTGCGGGACGGGTAGGGCCGCCGGCGCGCAGAAGCGCCGATATTCGACCTCGTCGACGCCCAAGCAGACCAAGCGCACCGTCCGGAGCGCCGACCGCCGAGAACGCAGGGCCGATTTGCCGGCGGCGCGCTCGACGAAATAGAGTCATGTCCTGGCCGCTGCGACCACGCTTGACGGCGAGTCGGACTTCCAGCACCGCTGGCTGTACGTCGACAAGACCCGCTTCCGGCCGCGAACGCTACGCCGATCCGGCCGCGGCGGTTCGGCAAGTCGCTGTGGGTGTCGCTGCTGGAGAACTACACGACCGCTTCTGGGCCGGCAGGTTCGAGGCCACCTTCGCCGGCACCGACATCGGCCGGAACCCGACCGGGGAACAGAGCCGCTACGTCGTGCTGCGGTTCGACTTCTCGGCGGTCAACGACAAGCTCGAGACGCTGGAGCGCGAGTTCGAGACCTACTGCCACACCGAGCTCCAAGGTGCGCTGGACGGCATCCGGACCTGTTCCCGGACGCCGCGTTGCAGCGCCTCCTCGCGCCGCCTTCCGTCTCCTCGAAGCTCAACGAACTGTTCCGCTACGCCGGTGACCACGGCATCCCCCGCTGATCGACGAGTACGACAACTTCGCCAACACCGTGCTGGCTCACCACGGTGCGGAGGCGTACGAGGACTTCACCCACGGCGGCGGCTTCTACCGCAACTTCTTCGCCACCCCGTGGAGCGCCTGTTCATCATCGGCGTCTCGCCAATCACGATGGACGACGTGACCTCCGGCTTCAACATCGGCAAGAACGTCAGCCTGCACCCCGATTTCAACGAGATGGTCGGCTTCACCGATGCCGAGGTGCGGCGCCTGGTGGAGACCTACCGGACCACGGCGTGTTCAATCAGGACCTCGACACCGCCATGGGCGTCATGGACGAGTGGTACAACGGCTACCGGTTCGCCGAGGAAGTCGACACCGCCTGTCGCACAAGTCACCGACATCCTGTGCTCTACGACCTGGATCAGCCCAAGCAGATCCCGAACCGCACCGTAGTGCCGAAGTACCGCTGATCGACACGCAACGTGCCGCATTCGACTACGGCAAGCGCGCCACCTGCTTCGGGCAGCGCCGCTGCATCGACCACGCTGCGCGACATCATCGGCGAGTCGGAACAGGTGCACAGCGACATCCAGCCCGGCTTTCCGCTGAAGAACCGTCGCCAAGACCGGAGAACTTCCTGTCGCCTGCTGCACTACTTCGGGCGCTGACGCATCCGCGACGCGCAGGGCGTGATCGGCAAGTCGCTGTGGGTGTCGCTGCTGGAGAACTACTACGACC
Organism: Spirochaetia bacterium; assembly: GCA_964291595.2. GTDB lineage: Bacteria > Spirochaetota > Spirochaetia > SZUA-6 > Bin103 > CATQHW01. Next base: position 2,780,282 of record OZ219914.1, read on the forward strand.
GCTTCTGGGCCGGCAGGTTCGAGGCCACCTTCGCCGGCACCGACATCGGCCGGAACCCGACCGGGGAACAGAGCCGCTACGTCGTGCTGCGGTTCGATTTCTCGGCGGTCAACGACAAGCTCGAGACGCTGGAGCGCGAGTTCGAGACCTACTGCCACACCGAGTTCCAGGGTGCGCTGGAGCGGCATCCGGACCTGTTCCCGGACGCCGCGTTGCAGCGCCTCCTCGCGCCGCCTTCCGTCTCCTCGAAGCTCAACGAACTGTTCCGCTACGCCGGTGCCCGCACGGCATCCCCCTGTACGTGCTGATCGACGAGTACGACAACTTCGCCAACACCGTGCTGGCTCACCACGGTGCGGAGGCGTACGAGGACGTCACCCACGGCGGCGGCTTCTACCGCAACTTCTTCGCCACCCTGAAAGCCGCCACGGCCCGCAGCGGCGGCGGGCTGGAGCGCCTGTTCATCATCGGCGTCTCGCCAATCACGATGGACGACGTGACCTCGGGCTTCAACATCGGCAAGAACGTCAGCCTGCACCCCGATTTCAACGAGATGGTGGGCTTCACCGTAGCCGAGGTGCGGCGCCTGGTGGAGACCTACCGCGACCACGGCGTGTTCAATCAGGACCTCGACACCGCCATGGGAGTCATGGGCCAGTGGTACAACGGCTACCGCTTCGCCGAGGAAGTCGACGCCGACCTGTACAACACCGACATGGTGCTCTACTACCTGGATCAGTCGATCCCGAACCGGCGTGTGCCGAAGTACCTGATCGACACCAACGTACGCATCGACTACGGCAAGCTGCGCCACCTGCTGGTGGCGGGCAAGCGGCTGAACGGCAACTTCGACCTGCTGCGCGACATCATCGGCGAGGAACAGGTGCACACCGACATCCAGCCCGGCTTTCCGCTGAAGAACCTCACCAAGCCGGAGAACTTCCTGTCCCTGCTGCACTACTTCGGGCTGCTGAGCATCCGCGACGCGCAGGGCGTGATGCCGACGCTGGCGATCCCGAACCAGACCGTGAGGCGACTGATGTACGGCTACCTGCGCGACGCCTACGCCGACGTGGGCGTGTTCTCGGTCAACCTGTTCCGATTCGAGCAGTTGATGTTGCGGATGGCCACCGAGGGCGAGTGGCGGCCGGTGCTGGAGTTCCTGAGCGAGGCGATCGCGCGGCAGACGGGCATCCGCGACTACATCGGCGGCGAAAAGGTCATCCAGGGCTTCCTGGCCGCCTACCTGAGCGTGGCCGACTACTACGTGTTCCGCTCGGAGGCGGAGCTGGGGAAGGGCCATGCCGACATCGCGCTGGAGCCGCTGGTTGCCCGCTACCCGCACCTGCGTCGCGGCTACCTGATCGAATTGAAGTACCTGAAGCGCTCGGAGCGCTTGCAGCGTTCCGAGACGCTCGACGAGGCCGGGGTCGCGGCGGCAGCCGCACAGGCGAACGCGCACTCTTGCGGTACCTCGTGGACGAGCGCCGAGGCAGTTTCCGGGCGTGCGCTTCATCGGCCTGACCGTCGTGTTCCATGGCCGGGGTCGCGGCGGCAGCCGCACAGGCGAACGCGCAACTCTTGCGGTACCTCGTGGACGAGCGCTTGTCGAGGCAGTTTCGGGCGAGCGCTTCATCGCTGACCGTCGTGTTCCATGACTGGGTAGCTGGTGCACTGCGAGGCTGTCGGTTCGGAGCCCCGCTGACCGTCGAGACGGGTAGGGTGGGCCTCTTCCTACAGACGGGCGTCGAGCTCGGGCAGCTTGAAGCGCACGCTGACGATCGACTGGCGCTCAGGCCCGGGCCGGTACGGTGGCGGTCGCCGGTGAGTCCCAGCGGCAGCTCGCGCGGCTCCGACCAGGTCTCGCCCTCGTCGTCGGAGGTGATGAACAGCGACCGGCTGGTGTATTCCCAGCGGCCGGTGTTGTCGCGCAGCAGGCAGAGGAGCTGGCGGCCGTCGGGCGAGCGGATCAGCTCCGGCTCGCCCGGGATGCGCGGCGGGCAGTCCAGGGTGATCCGCCAGCGGCTCCAGGTGAGGCCGCCGTCCTCGGAGATGCTCTGCGCGATGCGGTTGCCGACGTGGCCGCTCGGGGTCATCGGCGTGCGGTCGTTCGGGTCCTCGTCGCGGCGGATGTTGGTGATCCCCAGCAGGCGCGCGCCGCCGTCGATCGGGAGGATGGAGCAGAACGGCATCACGCACTCCAGACCGTCGGAGGCCATCGAGTCTGTCAGGTCCGGAGGCGGCTGACAAGGAATGCGGTGCCGCCGGGGCTCAACCCGTGCTCGCGCGGCAGCCACTGGGGCCGGCCGACGTCAGGCGCAATGGCAGGCGGCGGGAGACAGGCTCCGACGGTTCCTTGACAGCGGCCGGCGGATGTCGAAGCATGGGCGGTACATGTCGGAGACCGGCGCATCTCCGGTGTCCGGGTACGCGCTCGGCAAACGGGGATTCGTTGCCACCTTTCTGAAGTACAAGGAGCGTTATCTCCTCCTGGTGCTGGCGATAGTCCTGTTCTTCGTGTTCCGTTACGTGCCGATGGCCGGCCTCGTGCTGGCCTGGAAGAAATTCACCGTCTCGGGCGGATTGTTCGGCAGTCCATGGGCCGGGTGGACCTATTTCGAGCGGCTGTTCACCGCTCCGGACTTCCTTCGCGTGCTGCGCAATACCGTGTTCATCAACGTCGTGCTGCGCATGGGCATCGCCTTCTTCACGCCCATCCTGTTCGCGCTGCTGCTCAACGAAATCGTGAACATGCGCTTCAAGCGCGTGGTGCAGACCATCAGCTACCTGCCGCACTTTCTGTCGTGGGTCGTGGTGGCCAGCCTGATCAGGCCGCTCACGTCGGCACACGGACCGATGAACCTGCTGGCGGAGCTGGCCGGCATGGACACGCCGATACTGTTCCTGCAGCGGCCGGGATGGTTCCTCGGCGTCATTCTGGTCTCGGACATCTGGAAGGGCATTGGATGGGGATCGATCATCTACCTGGCCGCGATTTCGAGCATCGACCCATCGCTGTACGAGTCGGCCGAGATCGACGGGGCCGGGCGCATACAGAAGATGCGTTACATCACCGTGCCGTCGATCACCTTCGTCATCGTCATCATGTTCCTGCTGCAGCTCGGCAACGTGCTGGAGCTCGGCTTCGATCAGATCTTCAACCTCTACCATCCGCTCGTCTACGAGGTGGGTGACATCATCGGCACCTACATCTATCGCAGCGGGCTGCAGGACTTCCGCTACAGCTTCGCGACCGCCGCCGGACTGTTCCAGAACGTGGTCGGCCTGATCGCGCTGGTGGGGGCGAACTGGTTCGTCAAGAAGCTGGGACACGCGGGGAGCTATACCCTGACATGAGTACGCTGACATGAATGCGCTGACATGAGTACGCTGACATGAGTGAGGCCGCCACGCCGGGACCGGTCGCGCGGCTGACCGCGAGCCGGTCGGGGGAGCGCACATTCGCGGACCGGTTGCTGGTGGCCGTCATACACGTGGGGATGGTGGCGTTCGCCCTGTCGATCGTCTATCCCTTCTGGTATCTGTTCGTCGACTCGTTCAACACGCCGGAAGCATCCATCCTGGACCGCGTGAAGCTCTGGCCCCGCGACCTGACGCTCGATAACTACACCAAGGTGTTCGACAGCGGCATCATCGGCACGGCGTATCTCAACTCGTTGTTCAAGACGATCGTCGGCACCGGCTCGATCCTCCTGGTGAGCTTCATCGCCGCCTTCGGGCTGGCGGACCGAACCCTGCCCGGCATCAAGATCATCACGTTCTTCATGATCTTCACGATGTTCTTCTCGGGCGGCCTGATGCCGACCTATCTCTGGTACAAGCAGCTCGGGCTGCTCAACTCGCGGCTGGTGTGGTTTCTTCCCGCGCTGGCGAACGCCTTCTACATCATCATCATGCGCAATTTCTTTCGTGAAATTCCGGCCGAGCTCACGGAGAGCGCGACGATGGACGGGGCGACGCTGACGGATGTCCTGTTCCGCATCGTCGTCCCGCTGTCCGCGCCGGTCGTGGCGACGGTGGCGCTGTGGGCGGCGGTGGCGCACTGGAACGACTGGTTCTTTCCGTTGATATTCACGCCCGAGAAGGACAAGACCGTCCTGCAGGTGCTGCTTCGCCGCGTCCTGGTGGAGAACCAGACCTCGGAGCTCGAGCTGTTCGAGGAGCGCGAGGTGCGCAACATCACCGCGGAGACCGTCAAGGCAGCCCTTCTGTTCATTTCCATCGGACCCATCATCGCGGTCTACCCGTTCATCCAGCGCTACTTCGTGAAAGGCATCATGCTGGGAGCGGTAAAGGGATGACGTCGTTGTGGTCCGGACCGATTCACGGCTATGCCACCCCGGGTTCGGGGTGTCGGCACCCCGCGAGGGGACAATCCATATTCCCGAGGAGGGACATGATGAAAAGCGCAGTGCGACTGTGCGCGCTGGCGACGCTGCTGATGGTGGCGGCCACGCCGCTGTTTGCGGAAGGCCAGGAAGAGCAGGCAGCGGAGGAGCAGCTCACGATCTCGATGATTCCGTTCACGGCTCGTGGCACGACCCTGGCTCCGGATAGCTGGGTCGAGCTCTTCCTGGAAGAGCGCTACGACGTGAACCTGGAACCCTGGTACGACATCGACGCGTACGACAGTGAGGCCAGGAACGTGCGGATCGCAGCAGGTGACATCCCCGACTACCTGTCTGTCTGGGCCCGCAACACGGCCTGGATCGACGCGGGCGTCGTGAGAGCGATCGCCCAGGACCTGATCATGGAGCACATGCCCGGCTGGATGCAGCAGGTGGAGCACTACCTCGGCGACACGAAGTGGCGCACCACGGTCTACGACGGCACGAACTACCTCATTCCGTCGGCGATGTCGATGGCATCGACGGGGCAGGTGATGGGCTTTCGCGCCGACTGGATGCGAGCGGTCGGCGTGGAGCCGCAGCCGGTACCGGACCGCGAGTTCTTCCGTGGCCCGGACACGATCGCGGAGATCGAGGATCTGCTCCTCAAGTTCCGCAACGAAGACCCTGACGGAGACGGAGAGCAGGACTCGTACGGCTACATGGTGTGGAAGAACGGTCCCAGCATGGACAGCACGATCCTGCCCAACGTGTTCGGTTCGTACGACATTCGCCTGTTCACGTGGGACGTGCGCGACGGCAAGGGCTATTACTCCATGGTCGACCCGAATTACCGGGAGGCCCTCAAGTTCGTCAACCGCTGGTGGGAGATGGAGATCATCCACCCCGATACGCCGACCGCCGTGCGCGCGGACGTGATTCGGGCGATGGCGAACGACGAGTTTGGCGCCTGGTCCGAGCTGGATGCCTGGATGTCCCAGTACGAAGCCGGGCCGTGGGGTGCCCTGCGGGAAGCGCATCCCGACGTGGACGTCGTCTACTCGATCACTCCGATGGGCCCGACCGGAGGCCGCGGCACGTGGTTCCGCGACCCGACCGGATCGTCCGCCGGTTTCGGTACCGACGCCAGCGACGAAAAGGTCGTGAAGATCATGCAGATGCTGGAGGACATCTACGCGGACGCCGATGTCTACGCCGAGAACCACTACGGCGGGCGCGAAGGCGAGACGTGGGAGCTCGATGAGAACGGCTACCGGGTCTCGATTCCCGACACCGGATCGGGCAAGGACAGCGCCACCGGAACGTTGCTCGGCGTGCGCATGCTGACGATCATCCCGCAGATCGTGGAGCCCGTGGACAAGGTGTACATCAACCCGCCGCGGCATGCTCTGCAGACGTTCCTGCAGGACAACCAGACGATCAACCCGGGCATCGGATTCCGGCCGACATGGTCGGAAGAGGAGCGCGCCCTGGTTGCGAACGTGAGCACGATCGAGCACGAATGGGGCTGGAAGGCGATCACCGGTCAGGTCGACATCGACGAGGATTGGGACAACTACGTACAGTCGATGATGGACGCCGGGCTCGATACGCTGTTGGCCAGCCTGGCCGCGCAGGACATGTAGCGACGATCGCCGAGCACGATCGCTACCCGGAGAGCCCGCCGCCGTGGCGGGCTCTCCCATTTCAAGCGCACGGGAGCAACGAAAATGGGTCTTCAGATTCCCCTCATCGACATAGCCGACGAGACGGAGCGGCACGTTTTCGTTGCACGCGGCACGGAGTCGGTCTATCACTGCGCGCCGACCACGGTGCTTCTGCCGGACGACACGACGCTGTATGCCGTGTGGACCTACGAGCACGCGGGCCAGTGCGGGCCGCTTTCCAGGAGCACGGACGGAGGACTCACGTGGAGCGGGCTTCTGCCGGTCCCGGAGAGCTGGCGCAGGGTGCGGAACGCCCCGACCATCTACCGCCTGCTCGCCCCGGACGGCACGGCACGCCTGTTCGTGTTCGCCGGCTGTCAGGCAGCGGCCGGGGAACCTCCGACGGAGAACACCATGCAGCAGTCGCACTCGACGGACGACGGTGCGACCTGGTCGCCGATGGCGTCCAACGGCCTGGAGTGCGTCATGCCGTTCTGCTCGATCGAGCCCACCGACGGCGGATCACGGCTCCTGGGGATGAGCAACATCCGCAGGGCGGTGGACAGGGACGCCCCCCTGACGCCCGCGGGACACAAGGGGAACCGCATCGCTCAGAGCGTCTCTTCCGACGGAGGGCTCACCTGGAGCCCGTGGGACATCGTCCTGGACATCCCGCCTCACATCCCCATCAACCCCGAGATCGTCCGGTCGCCCGATGGCTCGCAACTCCTCTGCCTGATGGGAGACAAGGGCGGGCGGTGGGAAACGATGAATCGCTCGCTGTTCATGACGTCGGACGATGAGGGGGCAACCTGGTCGGAGCCGCGGGAACTGCCGCTCGGCCTCACCGGCGATCGACCCAAGCACCGGTATGCCCACGACGGCAGGCTGGTGGTAACCATGCGGAACACCGCACCGGGCTGCCCGGACACCGGCGACCTCGTCGCCTGGGTCGGTACGTACGACGACGTCGTCATGGGGCGGGAGGGGCACTACCGCGCGAAGCTCCTGCGAACGCACGCCGGCGCCGACGCGTCATACCCGGCGATCGAGCTTCTCCCGGACGGGACGTTCGTGGCGACCACCTACATCAAGTACCGGCCGGGGAAGGAGCGACACTCGATCGTGAGCGTGCGATTCACGCTCGCCGAGCTGGACGGCAAGGACGCGACCGGCGTGTGCGGATCATGACTCCGGGGCCTCCTCGCCCGCGTCGCCCAGTATCTGTTCGGCCAGCCGCTCGTCGCCATGGCGGCGGCACACGCTGACCGCTTCCTCGTCGTCGCCGAGCCGCAGCAGCACCTCCACCGCCTCGGCATAGCGGGTCGGGCTGTGCGCGAAAAGCAGAAAGTTCCGTTCGGTCGGCTGCAGGTCGCCGAGCTCGTCGTCGAAGATCTCCGGCTCCATGATCCGGAGGCACAGTTGCAGCTCCCGATCGCCCGTGTCCGCCACCTCCTTCCGGAGGCGGGCGAAGAGCGCATTGTAGCGGTCGTCCTCCGACTCGGCCCAGATCACGGACAGCAGCGAGACAATCGGGTTGATCAGGCGCAACTCGACGAGCATCTCGCTCAGCTCCTCGTACAGCGGTGAGGTGATGCCGTACTGCGTCGGCAGGGTGGCCAGGATGGCGGCGATACGCTCGCGGCGGTCGGCTTCGCCGCCGCGCTGCAGACAGCCGTGCAGCAGGCGCAGCACGATCTCCATGCGGTCGTCGGGCAGCGTCCACAGGGTCACCTGTGAGCGCCGGCCACGAGCCATGCCTTCGACGAACTCCAGCGGGAGCACGAGGCCGGGGTGCGCGTCCAGGTAGGCGGCGGCCGGCCCGGCTCGCGCCTGGTCCAGAAAGTAGCGGATGGCTTCTTCATGGCGCTCCAGCCGTGCGTACTGGTCGCATGCCCCGTCCACGACGGTCGCGGCGACCCGGTCGCCGTGGACACGCTGCAGCGCCAGCCAGTGGGCCAGGGCGCGTTCGTGCTCGCCGGCGGCGCTCAGGCGGCGCGCGGAGCGGCTCAACTGCTCGGTCCGTTCCCGGCGCCGGTCCCAGTTGGCCAGCAGGTACTCGGCCAGGTATTCCACCGCCTGCCCGAGACTCTCCGTCGTTCCGGTGCGGGCGATCTCGCGCGCTGCCGCACGGTAGCGGTTGTCGCCGGCCAGGCAGGCCGCCGCGGCGGCGTGGTCTCCGGCCTCGTGGTAGAGCGCGAAAGCCTGCGGCAGGTGGCCGCCGCGGCGCTCGAAGATCTCCGCGGCCTCCCGGTTCCGTCCAAGCCCCGCCAGCCGGATCGCCTCCTTGACCCCCGGCCGCTTGCCCGTGATCTCCTCCAGCCGTCGCTCCAGGTCCTGCCGGCTGGCGTCCGAGCCGGCTGCGTACCTGCGGAAGCAGTCGATCGCCTGGTCGAGCTCGTCCTGTTTTTCATGGACGAGCGCCGCCTCGTGGTAATCCTCGAGCTTCAGGAGGCAGCGCAGCAACGCCTGCACGTCGTCCAGCCTGCGGTACAGCGGAGCGGCGTTGTCGTACTGTCCGGCCTTCTCGAACTCCTGCGCCGCGTAGTCGATCATCCCGGCATGGCGATACTGCAGCGCCGCCTCCGCATGGTCGCCCAGCAGCCGGAGGTGCTGCGCGGCCTTGCCGCTCTTCTTGAGGCCCAGGTAGTGGTCGGCCAGCAGGCGGTGCTCGCCGCCGCGCTCCCAGTTGCCCAGCATCCGCTCCGTGTCGCCGAGCTTCTCCCAGCAGGCGGCGGCCTTGACGTACCGTCCCGACCCCTCGAAGTGAAGGGCGTCGCAGGTCAGGGCGCGCCGGTCTTCGCCGGCGCGGCGCCAGACCCGCGCCGCGTCGCGCCAGGCGCTGACGCGCTCCAGGTTCTGCGCCGCCCGTTCCGGGTGACCGTGGGCGGCGAACAGGTCGGCGGCTTCGTGATGGTCTCCCGCCCGCTCCAGATGGTGTGCGCTTGACAGCGCCTCCTTGGTGTGCGCGGCGGCGTTCCGGTAGCACTCCCCGGCGGCCGCGAAGTGTTCGCGGTCGAAGAAGTAGTCTCCCTGAGCCTCCCACTCCGCCGGGCTCGACACGCGCTGCCAGACGGTGCTGAGCGCCTCGGCGTCGCCGGAGCGCAGCACGTGCCCGGCAAGCTGGTCGACCGACCAGACCGGGCCGGCTTCCGGACCGTCCCAGATCACCAGCGTGTTGCGTGCCCGCGTCACGGCCACGTACAGCAAGTTGAGCTCGTGGCGTATGCGCGGCGTCTCCGCCGCTTCCAGGTGGTGTTCCCTGGCGATGCGCCGCCACCGGGCGGCCGAGCCTTCGGTCTCGGCGAAGCGCCAGAGCAGGACGCCGTCGAACTCCAGTCCCTTGGCGTCGTTGATCGTGAACACCAGCTCGCTGCGCAGCGCCGCGCGCAGGCGGTCGCGCTCCGCGGGGGTGCGGGCCAGCACTACCTGACCCGCGCCGGCCTGCTTCATCGTGTGCATCAGGTCCGGCTCGGCCAGGCCGTCCACCAGCAGCGGCGGGCGACCTCGAAAGGTCCAGCGCTCGGCGATCTCGCCCGAGGCCAGGCCGACCAGCGCCCGCTTCAGCTTCAAGAGCTCATTGGCCAGCGCGACGATATTGCCCACGCTGCGGAAGTTGACGCTGAGGTTGACCACCTCCGGGACCCGGAGGCCGCGCTCGTAGTAGCGGGCGCGCACCTCCTCCCAGCGGAACCCGCTGGGATTGATGATCTGCTTGGGGTCGCCGGCCAGCACCGTGCGCTGCGGATCGGCCGCCAGCCGAAACAGCAGCGCGAGCTGCATGTCCGTGAAGTCCTGCACCTCGTCGCACACGACCAGGTCATACCGGAACGAGTCGTCGGCCTGCTCCAGCCGCTGCAGGGCGGTGCGGGTCAGGTCGATCTCGTCGAGCCGCCCGGTCCGTTGCAGGCGGTCCTGGTAGTACTCGGCGATTCCGTAGATGTCGCGGCGGTCGAACCGGAAGTTGGGCGCCCGCTTGCGGCCCAGGCTCTCGTACTCCCGCAGGGTCAGCAGCGGCTGGTCCAGGCGGTCGGCCTGCCGGTCGAGGAGGCGGAGCGCCGCATCCAGCACCACCATCTGCTCCGCGTGCCGGCCGGCGCCGGCATCGCGCACGCCGGCGGCGAACTCCTGCAGGGACCGGAACGAGGTCTTGCGCGCGCACACCGACTCCAGCCGGTCGCCGAGCTCCAGGTTGCCCAGGCGCACCAGGTATTCGGCGAGCTCCGCGCGCTCCCGCGCGGTGACCTGTAAGCGAGCGAAGCGATCCGCCAGCTCCGCGAAGCGGCGCCGGCTCACCGGCGGCTTGGCGCCCTTGATGATCGAGCGTATCTCCTCCCAGACCAGCTCCGAGTCGTAGCGGGCCGCGCTCGGGTGGTTGTGGACGATGGCATGGAACTCCCGCAGCCCCGCGGGCGGTGCGGCGGATGCATGCTCGTCGGCGGGCAGGATCTCTTCCAGCAACTCGGCGAAGGTGGCGAACCGCGCCGCGTCCGGGGCGTCCGCCAGTTCCGTCGCCGCCACCAGGCCGCGGTAGATGCGCTCCGAGAACCGTTTCAGGTGCGGACTGCCGGTGACGAACAGGGCGCGCTCGCGTGCGGCCAATTCCGCGGCAGCCTGCGCATCGGCGTGCATGTCGTGCGCGCGTGCCTGATCGCCGTCGTGGACCGCGCCGTCGTGGACCGTGCCGTCGCCGACCGCGGCCGTGTCGATCGCGCTGCCGGCGAGCTGGCACGCGCGGTGCCGGAGCAGGTAGTAGACGGCGATGGTCGTCTTGCCGCTGCCCGCGGTTCCGGACAGCAGCACGGGCGGCTCGCTGTGCAGGAGACGGGCCTGCTCGCCGGTCAGAAAGAGATACAGGCGAACGCCATCCGGGTCTTCCGTCTCCAGGATGCGGCGCCACTCCTCGTCGTCCACCACCAGCCAGCGCTGCGGCCCGGCGTCCGGAACACTGCCGTTCGGGTGGCCGACCGCGCGATGGCCGACCGCGCGATGGCCGCCGGGCTGATCGGTGCGGCCGTGGCTCGCGACCGGGAACGGGCGCTCCAACGGCACGCCCAGGCGCTCCTCGGGCAGGTCGTCCAGCACCAGCTCCGGGAGGTCCTCGAACTCGTCCGGACGAAAATCCAGGAACGGCGCGTTGGCCGCAACGATGCGGCGTTCCGCCGAGCTGACGTCGTCGTGCTTGACCACGCCCCAGACGTAGATCCGGGTGGCGCCGGCGCCGCCCACCTCGCCGCCCGGAACGCCGCCCGGAACGCCGCCCGCGGGCGCGCGACCCAGCGTGAACAGGATGCGGTCGCCGCGCGTCAGCCGCGCCTCGAAGCTGGAGCGGCCGCCCTTGAGCTTCTTGACCCGCACGCCGGCATCCCACATGCCGTGCCGGAGAAACTCCAGCTTCTCGCGCAGGCGCTCCTTCTGGCGGCTGCCGAGGGCGGCGATATGCGAGCGCACGGCGTCGTGGAGGAGCAGGAGATACGTGCGTTGCTGCATGCCGGGGCCGTCCGTGGATCGTACCCCATACGGACGCGCGCCGCGCCGGTGCGGGCTCAGGCCGGCTCGTCTCGCGCGGCAGCGTCGGCGCGCCGCGGCATGAGCAGCAGCGCCAGCAGCTTGAGGGCCACGCCGGCGCCGATCAGCAGGTGGATCGGCCGGGGATCGATCGTGTCGGCCTGCACGTCGAGCCCGAACACGCTGCGCAGCAACGCGGCGGTGAGCAGCGGCGTGAAGGCGCTCACCAGGCCGCGGCTGAAGAAGATCAGCGTGAAGTCGCCGGTCTGATCGCCCCGCGTGCCCCAGCGCATGATCAGCGTCTGCTCCGCCGGGCTCATGATGCCCCGCGCCGCCTCCTGCAGGATCAGCGCGACCGCGACCAGCGCCGCCGCTCCCGGCGTGGCGCCGATCAGCAGCAAGGGAATCAGCGCGCCGATCACGACCGACGCCTGGAACAGCGGCAGCGGCTCGTGGTGCTTCTGCAGCCACCGGTTGGCGAACGCGGACAGGCCCTTCGCGCCCTTCGACGCCGCCAGGAACGCGTTGATCAGGAAGAACGACAGCCCCAGGTACTTCAGGTAGAGGATGTCCAGGAACGAGCTGCCGAGCCCGTCGGCGAACGCCGTCGCGGTCTGGAACAGGTACATGCGCCGGAACGGGCCGAACCGCAGCGACCGCGTCACCTGGCCGCGGACCGACTGGCGCGCCGGCCGCCCGGCGGCCGAGTCATGCGCCGACGCCAGCATCCACAGCGCCACCGTCCCGAACAGCAGGCCGGTGCCGAACGCCAGCGCGAAGCCGGCGGTGCCGGGCAGCGCATCGACCAGCGCGCCGGCGAGCGGCGGCGCAACCACCGCGCCGATCATGGCGACCGACAGCCGAGTGCTCAGGAACCGGCTGTGCTCCGCGGGCGGAATGGCGTCGGAGATCCACGCCCGGCTCAACGGCGCGTATAGCGCAGCCGCGATGCGGGCGGTGCCGGCCAGCGCCAGCAGCCACCACACCGCGTCCGGCGGGCGCATGAACAGCAACACCAGGATGCCGATCCGGCTGCACAGCCGGATCGCGTACACGGTCATCATGACGATGCGCCGCGAGCCGCGCGCCGCCCGCACCAGCCATGGCGCGACCAGGATCGCCGCGAACCCGAAGCCGCCGATCGAGCCCAGCAGGCCGATCTGGATGGTCGTGGCCCCGAGCCACAGCGCCAGCCCGGTGAACACCACGCCCTCGGTCGCGTAGCTGAACAGGTTCTGGAAGAGGAACTCCCACGTCAGCGCACGCGAGGTACGCCGTGGGTCGGGAGCGCTCATGCTCCTTCCTCTACGGCGGGGTAAGCGGGCATGATCGGGACATGACGCATCCCAGCATAGCCGACTCCAGCCCAGCATAGCCGACCCCAGCATAGCCGACCCCAGCACAGCCGACCCCAGCACAGCCTCCGGGCTTCGAGCGTGACCGTGGCGCACGCAGGACCGCTCGCCTACCTGAACGGCGAGTTCATTCCGACCGAGGAGTGCAAGCTGCCGGTCTACGACCTGGGCATCGTGCTGGGAGCGGCGGTCACCGACTTCCTGCGCACCTTCGGCGGCGAGCCCTACCGGCTGGCCGACCACGTGAACCGCCTGTACCGGTCGTGCCGGTACGCGCACATCGATCCGCCGATCGACGCCGAGGAGTCGATGGAGGTCACGCGCCGGCTGATCGCCCACAACCGGCAGGTGGCGGGCGGCGCCGAGCTCGGCGTGATCTATTACGTGACCGCGGGGCAGAACCCGGTCTACGCCGGCGCCGCGGCGCTGCCGAAGCACAGAACGGCCACCTGCGTGCAGCACACCTTCCCGATGCCGTTCCATCTCTGGAAGCCGATGTTCACGCGGGGGGTGCACTGCGTGACGCCGTCGAACCGCCACTGGCCCCCCGAGTGCCTCTCGTCGAAGATCAAGAACCGCAACCGGCTGCACATGTGGATCGGCGACTACCAGGCGCACCAGATCGATCCCGATGCGATGGCCGTCTATCTGGACATCCACGGCAACATCACCGAGACCGGCGGGTCCAACTTCGTCATCTACCGGGACGGCCAGGTGGTGTCTCCGCGGCGGAGCAACATCCTGTGGGGCATCAGCCTGACGGTGCTCACCGAGCTGCTGGCCGACCTCGGCATCGGCTTCATGGAGGACGACCTGCAGACCTACGACGCGATCAACGCGGAGGAAGCATGGGTGCCCACCACCCCGTATTGCCTGGCGCCGGTGGTGCGCTTCAACGGCGTTCCGATCGGCGACGGCACGCCGGGGCCGGTGTGGCGCCGCATTCTGGACCGCTGGAGCGAGGTGGTCGGCACCGACATCTACGGCCAGGTCGCCGGCAGCTCCCAGTAGCCCGATGTTCAGACTCCGGAAGTCGGGCGAGACCGCCCGCATGGTACGGCACGCGGCGTGGCTCGCCGTGGCGCTGGCGACCGTGGTGTCGGCAGGGGCCGAGCCGACCGACGCGAACTCCGCCACCACAAGCCGGTTCGACGAGGTGCGCGCGCTGTGGGTGGTCCGCCACTCGCTCGACAGCCCCGAATCGGTGCGCACGATGGTGGAGGAGGCCGCCGGCAGCGGCTTCAACACGCTCCTGGTCCAGGTTCGCGGCCGCGGCGACGCCTTGTACGCGTCGAGCCTGGAGCCGCGCAGGGAGCAGTTGATCGACGACCCGGCCTTCGACCCGCTGCAGCTCGTGATCGACGAAGCGCACGCGCGCGGCATGGACGTGCACGCGTGGGTGAACACCTACCTGGTGTGGGGGCTGCAGGACTTGCCGCGCAGCCGCCTGCACCTGGTCAATGCCAACCCCGAGTGGCTGGCGGTGCCCCGCAGCCTGGGCCGGGAGCTCTACACCCGCAACCCGCGCGACCCCCGCTACGTGCGGCGCCTGACCGAGCACGCGCGGGCCAAGAGTCAGACCGTCACCGGGCTGTGGTCCAGCCCCTCGCATCCGGCGGTGCAGGCGCGGGTGCAGGCGATCTGGCTGGAACTGGCCACCAACTACGACCTGCAGGGCATCCACTTCGACTACGTGCGGCTGCCGTCCGCGGAGTTCGACTACTCTCGCGGGACGCTCGACCGGTTCCGCGGTTGGGTCAGGCCGTACCTGACCAGCCAGCGTTACGCCGACCTGGTCGCGGCGTCCGGCTCCAACCCGTTCGCGATGGCGGACGCGCTGGGCGACCTGTGGGATCAGTTCCGGCGCGATCAGGTATCGATGCTGGTTCGCCGCATCTACCGCTCCGTGAAGGAGGTCCGCCCCGACCTGATCATCTCCGCGGCCCTGGTCGCGGATCCGAAGGCGGCTCGCGTGAAGCGTTACCAGGACTGGTGGGGCTGGCTGGCCGACGGCGTCCTGGACGTGGCGGTGCCGATGGCGTACACGACCGACCGCGGGCAGTTCGACGCCTGGGTCGAGGAGGCGCGGATCTCCGTCGGTGAACGCGAACGCATCTGGGTGGGAGTCGGCGCCTACAAGAACCCGGTGAACGAGACGCTGCGGCAGATCGAGGACGCTCGCGCGCGGGGAGTGGGCGGGGTGGTCGTGTTCGCCTACGACTCCGCGTCCAGCCCGCCGGCGCAGCCCGGTTCGCTGGAGCAGATCGGCCGCGAGGCATTCCGGTAGAAACCGGCGCCGCCAGGCGCCGGGGATGCCCGTATCCGGCGTGGAACGCATCGGAACCGATGCGCTCCACGCCAAAGGAGGGGCTGGGCCACGGGTGCGGCGCCCGTGGCGCCGCACCCGTGGGGCTCAGCGGTAGCGGCGGAGGTAGGCGGCGAGCAGCGGATCGGCGATCCGGTAGCTGCCTTCGACGTGCTCGACCACCCCGTGGTCCCACAGTCGTTTGACCGACAGGCCGACCGTCCGGCTGGACAGGTTCACGCTTCGCAGGAAGCTCTTCGACTGCGGATGTTCGACCGTGCCGTGGCGGGCGATTTCGGTCAGCACGTTCTCGTCCGTTCCGGAGAACGTCGACAGGTAGGACGCGTATCGGCCGTCCCTGTTTTCCAACAGCGTCTCCAGGGCCGCCCCCACCATCGCATGGTCGATCTCGGCGTTTTCGTGCAACTCCAGTAGCTGGGCGCACAGACGGTTGATGGCTTCCGGTACCCGTTGCATGCCGTCCTGCAGACGCACGGCCACCTCACGCGAGATGTCGAGCCGGCGCCGGCTGAACCGTTCCCGCATGTACGCGTGATAGTCGTCGTACGGGATCGGCCTGAACTGCAGGTCGGTTCCCCACTGGCTCAACGGCGCGCCCGGCGCGGCGAACAGGTCGGCCAGCATGTGCCTCTTGGAGCCGAGGAGGACGATGGGCACGTCGCCGAGGGCCTCCAGGCAGGAGCGCATCTGTGCTGGAGCTTCGTCGGCGAACGCCACGTCCTGGAACTCGTCCAGCACGATGAGCGAGTCGACCTGCTCGGTGATGCGGGCCACCTGATCCCACAGGGTCTGCAGCGTCCGGGCCGGCTCCGCGTCGCCGGGGTGCAGTGACAGGCTTGGACTGCCGGTCTGCGGGTCCAGGGTGATTTCGGGACGCAGTGAGCCAAGAAAGCGGCCGGCGTTCTCCAGGAGACCCTTGACCGGGAAGGAAGCGGCGAAGCACCGCTGGAGGCTGGCGGCCAGGCGTCGCGTCAGCGACCGCATGGAGCGGACGCCCAGCAGGTCGGCCGCGAACACGAAGCTGCGCCGGTGCGCGCTGCGGAACTCGTCGATGGTGACGTTGTGCACCACCGATGTCTTCCCGAAGTTCCTGGGACCGTACACCACCATGCGCGCCGACCGCTGCACGGCCTGCCGGAGCGCCTGCTGCTCGTCCTCGAGGTTGCAGATGTTCTCGCGGTCGACCAGCCGATCGAAGACGAACTGCTTCATGCAATGGATCGTATCATACTGATCGAATCATACTGATTGTATCATACGATCGTGTGTTCGGGAGACCGTTGCGCCTATGAAGGCTCGAGACCCAACTCCAGCAGCGGCGCGACCATCTTCCGCAGCCGCGGATCGCCGGACTCCGCGAACGCGCGCGGCGCGTTGATCCCCTGGCCCATGGCGTTCCGGTACTTCACCCACCGCTTCTGGTGCGCGGCCACCGGATTGGCCATGAACGCGAAGGAGAGCTGCCGGCGTACTCCCTTCGCGCCGAACGCCGCGTGGGGGAGGTCCTCGGTGAAGACGCACGCGTCGCCGAGCCGCGACGGCAGCGGCAGGTGCGGCACCTCCTGCGGGCTGATACCCCACGGGAGCTCGTCCTGCAGCGTGCGGTTGCGAACCGGGAACAGGTAGTCCGGCACCCCGCCCCAGCGCGAGTCCATCCACCGCAGCAGGTTGCGGTGAGCGCCGGGGATGATGCGCAGGCAGCCGTTGGTCTCGTCCAGGTCGTCCAGGTACAGCGAGACCTTGATCGAGACGAGCGGTTTCTGCTCGACGCCGCTGGCGCCGTGCCACGGCGTGTCTCCCACGTGCCACTGCGCGTCGGAGCCCTCGTACGTGAAGTCGTGTCCCAGGATCTTGGCCGGGATGTCGTACACACGCTCGTCCAGCAGCAGCGCGCGGACCCGCTCGCCGATCACGGCCACGTCGCCGATGCCGCCACTCTTCGTGGCGGTGTCACCGGGGACCTGGCCGCGCTCGTGGCCGAGCCGCTCCAGCTCCTCGCGTATCGCCAGCGCTTCGTCGCGGGACAGCAGGCCGGGCAGCGGCAGAAAGCCGAAGGCGATGAAGTGCCAGACGTTCTCGGTTCCGATCACGACTCGGGTCCTCCCTCGGGAAAGCCGAGCTCCTGCAGCCCGGTGACCATCGCCCGCACGCGCGGGTCCGGGTGGGTGAGCAGGGACCGGGGCTGGTAGCAGCCCTCCGGCTGCACGGCCGCGCGCGACTTCAGGTGGACCACCTGGTCCTCCCGCCACGGCAACTGCAGGAAGGCGATGGCGATCTGGCGCCGGGGGAACTTCGTGCCGAAGGCGCAGTGCAGGAGGTTCTCGGGAAACACCAGGACGTCGCCCGGCCGGGTGGCGAGCGCCTGGTGCGGCACGTCCTCAGGCGCGAGCCCGAACGGCGGATGCTGCCAGATGACGTCGCGGTTCTTGAGCCCGAAGAAGTAGTCCGGCACGTCGTGCCAGACCGGGTCGCCGATCCAGTGCCAGTCGCGGTGGGTGCCGGGGATGACCCGCAGCGCGCCGCTCTCGCCGTCCAGCGGGTCCAGGTAGAGCGCGATCTTGATGTGCCGGAACGGCCAGCGGATCACGGCCGAGTCTGCGTGCCAGGGCGAGTCGGAGCCGTAGATCCCGCAGCCGAAACCCTCGAACTGAAACCCCTCGCCGAGCAGCTTGTCCGGGATGTCGCGGATCAGATCGTGGGTCAGGAACCAGTCGCGCAGGTCCCGCACGGATGCCCGGTCGGCGCTGACCTGCTCCGTCGTGCCGGGGTCGACGCCGGAGCGGCGGATGGCGGCGTCGAACTCGCGCTGGATGAACGCGGTCTCCTCCGCATCGAACGCCTGCTTCAGGTGCAGGAAGCCGAACGCCTGGAACAGGTCGACCTGATCGCTCGTCAACACGATGCGCCTCCTACGCGGGGTCGAATCCCAGCGCCGTCCACCGCGCTACCGCATCCCGCAGGGAAGGGTGAGTGTTGGCCGCGACCGCCTGCGGCATGCGGAACTCGCCGCCGGAGCACGCGTCGCGCTCGCGCAGAAAGTAGAGTTGCGCGTCGGTGCGCGGCTCGGCCACGTAGGTGATCTCGATCAGCCGGCGCGGCTCGGTGACGCCGAGCGCCGCATGCAGGACGTCCGGCGTGTAGACCACCACGTCCCCGGGCTCGGTGGGGGCCGTGAAGGCCGGGATCTGCTCGTCGGTGACGCCCAGGGCGTTGTGGTCCCAGCGCATCGCAGGGTTTCGCAGCCCGTACAGGTAGTCGGGCGCCTTCTGCCAGCGCGGCTCCAGCAGCCGCAGGTAGTTGCGGTGCGAGCACGGCACGAAGCGCAGGCATCCGTCGCCGGCGCCGGCGCGGTCCAGGGCCATCGCGACGGTGATGTGCTGCAGCGGCCAGGGGATCAGCTCGCCGCCTCCCTGCCACGGCAGGTCCTCGCCAAGCCGGACGCAGCGCACGTGCAGGGGCAGCCAGCCGTGGCCCAGCACCTTGGCGGGAATGTCGGCCACCCGCTCGTCGGTGAGCAGCCGCAGGCCCAGGCCGTCCTGCGCGCCCCATGGCGGGACGGACAGCGTACCGGTGCCGTCGCTCTCCGGGGCCGCCGCCTGCACGGCCGCGTCGAACTCGGCCGACAGGCGATCCACCTCGTCGGGGCCGAAGAAACCGGGCAGGTGCAGGTAGCCGAAGGTGTCGAACAGAGAGACCGGGCCGTAGTCCAGCATCAGCGCACCTCGCCGTCGCAGCGCGGGGGCAAGCTCAGTCCGGCGTGTAGCCCGAGGGCTCCAGGACCACGATGGTCGGATGGCCTTCCTTGAGGGCGGGCAGCGGCAGGTCGATCGTGTGGTGCCGCGGCCGCACCAGCGGGTCGTCCGGGCGGTCCACCAGGAACTCCTCGACCGTGGTCATGCCGAACCCGAGCGGCGGCAGCTCGTAGTGCATGGGCAGGATCCAGCGGGGGGCCAGCGCCGCGAACATGCGGTCGAGCTCCGCGAACTTCGGCGTCAGCCGCTGGCCGGCCAGCGCGAACAGCACGTCGCACTTGCCCGCGAACGGCGCCAGCTCGTCGGCGGTGAGCTCGTAGCCCACGTCGCCCATGTGCATCAGCCACAGGCCGCCGACCTTGAAGGCGTACAGCGCGTTGTCCTCCGGCCCGCGCGGATGGTCGCGCGCCTCGGTCGCCTCCACGGTGGCGACCGGCTCGCCGCCGATGGACGCCTCCCGGCCTCGCGCCACGTCCAGCGCGTTGATCACGCGCGGGCTCCCGGCAACCAGGTCGACGTGGGAGTGCGCCTCGTCGGTGAGCGAGCTGACGATGACCGTGTCGGCGGCCAGCGGTTCCAGCGGCGGCAACCCGAGCCGGGCGGGCGGGTAGGGGTCGGTGACGATCGACGGACGGCCGTCCACCCAGATGCGGAAGCAGGCGTGGCCCACGAACTCGACGCTGACAGACATCGGTGGGATCATACGGGGCAATCATGATTCCGACCAGACCGTTCGGCAGCACCGGACACCACAGCACGCTGACCCTGTTCGGCGGGGCTGCCTTCAAGCCCACCTCGACCGAGGCCGACGCCGAGCGCGTCCTGGAACTGCTGTTCCGGCACGGCGTCAACCACATCGACACCGCGCACGGCTACGGCGGCGGCAACTCGGAGACCCTCATCGGCGGCTGGATGGAGCGGCATCGCGACCGCTTCTTCCTGGCCACCAAGACCGGCGATCGGACCGCCGCGGGCGCCCGCGCCCAGGTGGAGCTCTCCCGCCGCCGCCTGCGCACCGACACCATCGACCTGATCCAGCTCCACAGCCTGACCGCGGAAGAGGACTGGGCCACCGCGTTCGGTCCCGGCGGCGCCCTGGAGGCGGTGGTCGAGGAGAGAGAGCAGGGCCACGTGCGCTTCATCGGCGTGACCGGGCATGGATTCGCCGCGCCGCGCATGCACCTGCGCAGCCTGGAGCGGTTCCCGTTCGACTCGGTGCTGCTGCCCATGAACTTCGTCATGGGCAGCGACCAGCGCTACCGCGCCGATTTCGATGCGCTCAAGACGGTGTGCGACGACCGCGGCGTCGCGGTGCAGCTCATCAAGTCGACCGCACGGCGACCCTGGGGTGGACGCGAGCGCTCCCGCGGGCCCTGGTACGAGCCGCTGGAAGCGCCCGAGGACATCGCCCGCGCCGCGGCCTACGCCCTGAGCTACTCCCCCGCGTTCATCAACGCGATGGCCGACCTCGACCTGCTGCCCCTGCTGCTGCAGGCCGCCGAGTCACCGGGCGAGCGCCCCTCCGACGCGGAAATGGAGGCCATGGTCAACGCTCGCGAGATGCAGCCGATCTTCGAGGATCTGGCGATGATCCACTAAGCTCCGCGGAAAGAGGGTCCATGACTTCGGGCATCCTGGAGACAGTCGACCGGCTCAAGGACGAGCTCGACGCACTCCGTCCTCTTCCCCCAGACGTGGTCGCCAGGGTCGAACAGAAGCTGAGGATCGAGTCCAACTACCACTCGAACGCCGTCGAAGGAAACTCTCTCACCCTCGCCGAAACGCGAAGCCTCATACTCCATGGCCTGACCGCGCGCGGCAAACCGATGCGCGACCATCTCGACATCCAGGGGCATGACGACGCGGTCAAGGCCATCGAGCGTGCGGTCAAGGAAGACACGGGACTGACCCAGGTCTTCATCCGCAATCTCCACCGTGTATTGCTGAAAGAACCGTACAAGACCGAAGCCACGACCCCTGACGGCCACCGTACGATGCGACCCATCGCCCTGGGGAACTACAAGGCCACTCCGAACAACGTGAAGACTTCGACCGGCGAGATCTACTACTCCACTCCCCCGGAACAGGTGAAGCCGGCGATGACCGATCTCCTTGACTGGTATCGTGATCAGGAGGCCGCCGGCGAGCATCCGGTCATCATCGCGGCTGCGTTCCACTACCGCTTCGTCCGCATTCACCCCTTCGACGACGGCAATGGCCGCATGGCGCGCCTGCTCATGAACCTGATACTGATCAAGCACGGCTACACCGTGGCCATCGTGGATCGCAGCGAGAGAGCAGCCTATCTCACCAGTCTCGAACAAGCAGACCGGACCGAGGACCTCGCACAGTTCATCGAATACATCGCCTCGTGTTGTACGTACTCACTGAATCTGTGCCTGCGTGCTGCTCGTGGTGAGTCGATCGAGAATCCGGAAGATCTTGATGCCGAGATAGAACGTTTCAAACGAAGCGGATGACCCGTGCCTGTCGCAGGAAGGTCAAAGGGCAATAGACAAGAGGGTAGTCTTGCTCACGTGGGCAGTTGCGGCAATCCACAGATCGTTCTGCGTCATCGCAATCGCAGGCTTCGGCGGAGCGGCATCGCGAGGAGAATCGACGCGTTTCCCATGTGTCCAAGCCTCGACAGACAACAGAGGTGAAGACTATTGTCTCCGTGTCGTCGAAGCGGAACTTCTCGTTGGCCCATTGTGCCCATGGGGCTTCCCGAGCGAAACCAAGCAACATGTTCGTATCCAGGAGAAAGCGAGTCATCAGGGATGCGAGAGTCAGTCGAGTTGCGCGAGAAGTTCCTCTACCGGCTCGTCTCCCGGCCACGTGCCAACGAGGTCCATGGGCTTCGCGACCTGTGCCTTTCTGTGCTGAATCGTCGTAACGTCGTACGGGCCTACGATCTCCGATACCGGTAGTTCCTCGAAGATCTTATCGCCGTCGAGCCGAGCCCCGATTCGGCGAGCTTCGATGAACCGCGGCTGTCCATTCGCTTTGAAATGCACCATGCCCTCGACGGTAATCTGCGTGCCTCGCAGGGAGGCGAGAGTCTCAAGAGTCTCGATTTTCGATAATGCGGGGTCCAGCCTCCCATGAAGCTGCGTCGTGTTGCCTATCAGAAGGCGAAACGTCCGGTCGGCATCGCGGATGTCGTCAAGCCTTCCCGTCACCACGAAGGCCTTCGGGAGCGGGCTACTCTTCAGGCGTTCCTCGGCTCGCATGTAGATACGATCGTCCACGGTAAACTGCACGCCCGCGGATCCTGTCGGAATCAATTCAAAGCGCGTGTTTGTACCGGAAGCTCTCTTGAACATGAGCATGGCTTCAAGAACGGCAGCGTCGAACCGGTCCCCCGACGGCTCGTCGGCCTCGATCTCGCTGATTGCCAGAGCGACAAGGTCAAGCGCTGTGTCGTCCGCGCCCGGAGGTTCACTCCACGACGACTGTCGAATGAACTCCTCACGTGCGGCAAGGCTCAAGCGAGGAGCCTCGATGTCAAGAATCGTAGAACCCGACTCCAAACCCGTTACCGTGAAGTCGACGGCGGCATCAAGCCATCCCGGCTTCCGGCCCTTGCCGCTGCCCTCACCGGTGGCCAGCAAGCGGGCGGCTCGCTCCGCGGTCTTCCGAAGAGCTTCCAGAACTCGCTGGAGAGTGGCTGCCTTGATCTGTCCTTCGGCTTCCTGAAGACCACTGACGCGAAACTGATAGCGCCTGGTGTTCACGTGAACCTCTCGTTGCTCATCGGGGAATAACTTCGTCGGCAACTCCTTAATGAAAGGACCATGCAATGAAGACCGACGTCATGCCAGGCGCCTCAAACCTGCCAGCGGGTGGCGGCGCAGTGGGTGACGTTGTCGGCGGGGGTGACGTAGTAGGCGGTCAGGATGTCGCTGTCCGGTAGCTGCATCGATACGGGGTAGCCCACGTCGCCGACGCCGGTGCCTTCTCCCCGGTGCGGGGAGTGGCCGGTGCTGTCGTCGCGGAGCACGACGGTGCCGGCGACGTCCCAGGTCTCGCCGGCGTCCTCGCTGAGAACCGCGCGCACGCCCATCGGCGCGCGGCGGTAGCCGTGGGTGCAGAGAATGCGGCCGCCGGCGAGCTTCAGGAGGTGGGCGGGGTGTCCCCAGATGGGCGTCTTGATGGGTTCCGTCCAGGTCCTGCCACCGTCGTCGGACCACATCTGCAGCAGGTGGTGGTCACCTCGTCCCAGCTCCCCTCGGGTGAGGGCGGTCAGCCTGCCGGGGGCGACCTCGCACAGTGCGGTCTCATTGGCCGGCACGGCCTTCGCCTGCGCGCACAGGTCGTGCAGCCGCCACGTGCGGCCGGCGTTCTCCGAGCGGAGCACGTACGAGCGCTCGTCGCCGTCGTGGTCGTGGGTGTACACGCTGACGACCAACGTGCCGTCGTGCATGACCACGCCGCGGTTGAAGCACCAGAAGCCCTGCGCACCGGGCACCTCCCATTCGCGGACCTCCCAGGTCCTGCCGGCGTCGGTGGAGCGGCGCGACACCAGCAGCGGGGACTGCACGGCGATCTGGCCGGGCCGTTCCGGCAGCGGGCGCACCCATCGGAGCTGCGAGCGCGCCTCGTCCAGTCGGCCGGCGTCCCAGGCCTCGAATCCGTGCGCGCCGACGGTCACGAAGGTGTCGCCTCCCGGATCCGGGAGCACCACGGCGAAGCGGTCCATGTGCTCGTCCGCGGTGCCGAACGGCCAGTTGGCCGGGTGCGCCGGATGGTCGCTCGGCTGCCAGGTCCGCCCGCCGTCGTGGGACGCCATCGCCAGGAAACGGCCGAAGGTGCTGGCGCCCGGGTGGCTGCCGATGGGGGAGGTGACCACGCCGGCGCCGATGCTCCCGTCGGGAAGCGGCCACAGCACCGGCCACGGTGAGTAGGCATCCGGGTCGCGATAGATCACGCTGTGCTGCATGTCCACGATCATCGCGCATCGCGCCACGGTTGCAACCGCCGTCGCCGACGGCCTGCAGGCGGCCGGCATCGACACCGTGTTCGGCCTGCCGGGAGGCGAGAACGTCCACCTGATGGAGGCGATGCGGCAGACGGGCCTCCGGTTCGTGTTGAGCGAGCACGAGAACGCCGCCGCCTTCATGGCCGGAGCAGCCAGCCAGCTCACCCGCAGGCCCACCGCGTGCCTGACGACGCTGGGGCCGGGGGCGGTCAACTGCGTGGCCGGCGTCGCACATGCGTTCCTGGACCGCTGCCCGGTGCTGGTGCTCACCGCGCAGATGGCGCCGAGCCTGCAGGATCGGCACACCCACCAGCTCGTCGACCTGCACCGGCTGTTCGCGCCGATCACCAAGGCGACCCTGGACGTCACGCCGGAGGGGGCGGCCACGGCGGTGCGCGATGCGCTGCGCATCGCGACCAGCGGGATTCCCGGTCCCGTGCACCTGCAGATTCCCAACGACGTGGCCGCGCTCGGGACGGAGCAGATGGACGGGGAGGTAGCGCCACCTATTGTCGGCGATGGACAGCCGCCGGTAGCGCCGGCGGAACTCGCCCGCGCGGCGGCCGGCCTGACTGCGGCGGAACGGCCGGTGATCGTCGTGGGACTGGGGCTGGAGCCGGAGGGCCCCTACGCGGAGCTCCGCGCATTCGCGGAGCGGATCGGCGCGCCGGTCCTCGCGGCTCCCAAGGCGAAGGGGGCGTTTCCGGCGTCCCATCCGCTGGGCTCGGAGACGATCGGGCTGACCCGCACCGATCCCGGCTACGACCTGATTGCCGAGGCGGACCGGGTGATCGCGGTGGGCATGGACGTCGTCGAGGTGGTGCTGCCGTGGTCGGTGGAGGCGCCCGTGCTGTGGATTGCACCCTGGCACGACCGGATCGGCGCCGCAACGGCCGAGCAGGCGCTGATCGGACCGCTCGGGCCAACTCTCGCTGACCTGACGGAGCGGCTCCCGGAGTGCCGGAGCGACTGGGGCGTGGACCGCGCTGCCCATTACCGGCAATTGCGGCGGCGCCGCAGTCACGAGGCCGCCGCCGGCGCATCCTCTGGCGCAATCGCACCGCAGACCGTGCTGACCGAAGCGCAGGCGGCGCTGCCGGACGACGCGGTGATCACCACCGACGTCGGCTCGCACAAGATCCTGGCGGCGCTGGAATGGGACGTGGAGCTGCCCAACCGCTACCTGGTTTCCAACGGCCTGTCTGTCATGGGGTTCGGGCCGGCGTCGGCGGCAGGGGCGGCGCTGACCGGCCATGAGCCGGTGCTCTGCCTGACCGGAGATGCCGGGCTGCTCATGTGCGCCGGCGGGCTCACCACGCTGGCGCAGATCGAGACGCCCGTGCTGATGGTCGTGCTCGTCGACGGCGCCCTGGACCTGATCCGCGCCCACCAGCGCCGCTCCGGTGCCCAGCCGTTCGGAACCGAGTTCCCGGCCCCCGACGTCGAGCGGATCGGCGCGGCGTTCGGGCTGCCGGCGGTCACGGTCGACACCTCCTCCGGTCTCCGCGCGGAACTCTCCCAAGGCTTGGCGCGGCGCGGCGCGAGCGTGATCGGGGTGCGGATCGACCCCGAGTGCTATCGCGGGTCGTTCTGACGAGCCGACAGACTCCGACGCGAAAGGTGGGGATGGGCCAAAAGCGGAGCCGAAGGCGACGGTTTTTGGGGCGTTACGCGGCGCCTTCCCCCGGCTTGTCCGGCTGGTTGCGAGCGCCCCAGAACATTCCTTCGATGACTCCCTCGACCTTGGACAGCCGGTCGCCGATGTTGATGACCCGCGCGGTGAGCTCCTTGAAGCCTGCCTGCATCTCGTCCCGCAGCCTGCTTTCGAGGCCTTTCAATCCCCCTCTCGATTCGTTGCCGAGTACGTTCATGTCGTCCTTCAACTCACTGCGCAGGGCAGTCATGTCGCCCTTCATCTCGCTGCCCAAGGCCTGTATGTCGCCTTTCAGTTCGGTGCCGAAGGCTTTCAGGTCATCCTTCAGCTCGGTGCGCAGGGCGTTCATGTCGCCGCGCATCTCGCTGCGCAGGTCGCGCACTTCCTGGCGCACGCCACGCATCGCGGCGAGCATGGCGGTGCCGAGGGCGATCGCCGCTGCGACGATGGCAATCAACTCTGCGTTCACGTACACCTCTCCGACGCCTCCGCCCCTGACGGGATCCTACCGGCCGGCGGGCTCGATGTCACCGTGACCCGGCATCCGCAGGAGATCGGGGCGTGTTCTATCGGTAACAACGCGGGAGTTGGCGCTGCCGCTTCGCGGAGAAGCGACGTACGGTTCGATCGCGACGACCGCCCTGCTACGGGTCCGGGGGCTCGAAGCCCAGATCGACCAGCGGCTGCACCATCTTGCGTATGCGGGGATCGTCGCTCTCGATGAAGCTGCGCGGCGGCCGGATCTCTCCGCCGGAGGAGGCCTGGCGCTCCTTGAGCCAGCCCTCCTGGTCGGCGCTGACCGGGTTCGCCATGAACGCGATGGCAAGCTGCACGCGCAAGCCGGGACCGCCGAAGGCGGCGTGCGGGATGTCCTCCGTGAACACCAGCACGTCGCCCAGGCTCGACGCCAGTGGGATGTGCGGCACCTCGTCCGGGGGCAGCCCCCACGGCCGGAACTCCTTGGTGGTGTTGCGGTTGCGGAGCGGCAGGTAGTAGTCGGGAGCCTGCGACCAGCGCGGGTCCACGAAGCGCAGGTAGTTGCGGTGCGCTCCCGGCACGACACGGAGGCAGCCGTCATCCGCGGTCAGGTCGTCCAGGTACAGCGACACCTTGATGTGCGGGATCCCCCAGGTGAGCACGCCGCTGCCGCCGTGCCAGGGCGTGTCGCCCACGTGCCCGTGGCCGGCCGATCCCTCGTAGACGAAGTCGTGCCCGAGGATCTTGCGGGGAATGTCCAGCAGCCGCTCGTCCGCGAGCAGCGCCGCGTGCCGCTCGCCGCGTTCACAGATGTGCGGGACGTCCCGGCTCCGCGAGCCGTCGAAGTCCGGGAACTCCTCCGCCAGCAGGCGGTCGAACTCCTCGCGCAGGGCTGCCGCCTCCGCGCGGCTGAACAGCCCGCGTAGAGGCACGTAGCCAAAGGCGATAAAGTGCATCACGTGATCGTCATTCAACATTCCGAAACACCGGACAGCCATCCGGAGGACAGCTTCATGCACAACGTAGAGCAGCGTCACGGTTCTGTGAACCGCACTCGCGGGGGTGGGTCGTGAGCGGCCCCATCGCGCTCGTGACCGGCGCCGGCAGCGGCGTGGGGCGCGCTACGGCGCTGACGCTGTGCGCGCACGGCTACACCGTCTACCTGTCGGGCAGGCGGGCAGCCGCGCTCCAGGAGACCGTGGAGCGGGCTCAGAGCCCCGACCGCGCGATCGCCGTGCCCTCGGACGTGACGGACGCCGACGCGGTCGCGGCGCTGTTCGACCGGGTCCGCCAGGACCACGGCCGGCTCGACCTGCTGTTCAACAACGCCGGCACGAACACGGCCGCGGTGCCTGTCGACGAGCTCGACGTCGACCAGTGGCGGATGGTGATCGACATCAACCTCACCGGCACCTTCCTGTGCACGCGGCAGGCGATGGCGCTGATGAAGAGCCAGCGCCCGCGCGGCGGCCGCATCGTCAACAACGGCTCGGTGTCCGCGCAGGTGCCGCGGCCGAACGCCGCCGCCTACACGGCCTCCAAGTTCGGGGTCGCCGGCCTGACCCGTTCGACCGCCCTGGACGGGCGCGCCTTCGACATCGCCTGCGGCCAGATCGACATCGGCAACGCGGCCACCGAGATGACCGAGCGGATGAACGACGGCGTGCTGCAGCCGGACGGGTCGGTGCGGCCGGAGCCGCGCATCGACGTCCAGAACGTGGCCGACGCCGTGCTCTACATGGCGTCGCTGCCGCTGGACGCGAACGTGCCGTTCATCACGGTGATGGCCACGGGAATGCCTCTGTTCGGGCGAGGGTAGGCGGCCCCCGCACCGCCGGTCAGCGCGGCGTTTCGACGGTTGCCCATGCTCCCGTCTCGGCCGAGTTCAGGCAGGCGTCGACGTAGCGCGCGGCGTGCACGCCGTCGTCGAGGCCCGGATGCTCGCATGCATCCCCAGGCGCTGCCGCCCGCTCGCGGAGCGCCGGCAGGACGTGGCTTCCGAAACGGTTGACCGCGGCGTCGGTCGACACCGTCTCCACGTGCGGCGGTCCGTCGCTTCGCAGCAGCTCGATCCGACCGCTCGTCGAGTCGGCGGCGAGCGATGCCGTCTCGCCGTGAATCTCGAGCTCCGGCGACAGGCCGCCGCGCACCCTCGCCGACTCGGAGGTCATGAGCACGCCGGCGATGCCTCCGGACAGCTCCACCAGCACCGTGCCGTGGTCCCAGGCGGAGGGGCGACGCGCCTGGTCCGCCTCGGTGCAGGCCTGCGCCTCCAGCATGTCGAGCTCGCCGGCGTACGGCTTGGAGGACTCCAGCACCTGGCCGTGCGCCAGCACGCGCCGCGGCTCCTCGCCCAGCATCCAGCGCAGAACGTCGACCATGTGCACGCCCAGGTCGGCGACCGCGCCGGCGGTCGACACGGACGCGTCGTCGCGCCACGTGAACGCGCTCCCGGCGGTGCGCGGCATGTGCCGGCGATAGGTGAACCAGCGCACGCGGCCCGCCGCGCCGGCCGCGATCAGCTCCCGCGCGCGCACGAGCGGCGGCTCGTACCGGCTCCAGAAGGGTACGAAGTGACCCAGCGCGCTGTTGCGGTACGCGTCCCGGATCGCCACGGCTTCGGCTGCCGTACGCGCCACCGGTTTCTCACAGATCAGGTGCCTGCCGGCCGCGGCACATGCCAGGGCCGGCTCCAGGTGCTGGTCATCCGGCGTCGCGATGAGAACCACCTCCACGTCGGGATGCTCCACGACCGCCCACCAGTCGGTCGTGATCAGCTCGGCACCGTCCTCGTCCCGCGCTCGCTGCAGCCGCTCGCGGCGGCGCGCGCAGAGCGCCACGATGCGCGCCTGCTCGGGTATCTCGCGCAGCTCGGCGCGGTACTTGCGTCCGATGTTGCCGGTGGCGCCGAGCACGCCCACGCCGAGCGGCTGCGCGGCGGCCATCAGTCGAATGGCGCGATCGACCGCAGGTAGTCGGCGGTGCGGGCCGCGGCCTCGGCCGGTCCGCTCAGGCTGGCGAACGCCTGGTGCACGGTCACGTAGCCGTCGTAGCCGACATCGGCCAGCGCGGCCAGGATGGCGCCGAATGGCAGCCCCGGCTCCCACATCGGCACGTGGTCGAAGGGCACCGGCCCTCGGCACCACGTGCCCATCGAGTCCGCACCCTGTGGATGGACGCGGTGGTTCTGCAGGTAGACGTTGACGATGTGGGGGGCGAAGCGCCGGATGGTGGCCGCTCCGTACTCCTGCCCGGCGTGGTCGAGATTGGCCGGTTCGTAGATCAGCCCGAAGTTCGGCCGGTCGATCGACGCGAGCACGTCCAGCGACCGGCCCACCTCCTCGAACAGACTCCGCGTATGGCACTGGTGCGCCAGGCGGAGGCCTCGCGCGGCCGCCTGATCGGCCGCGCGCTGCGCGTGCGGGATATCATCGTCTGATTTCATGCACATCCTCAACAGATCGCTGCCCAACGCCTCGGCCAGATCGAGGTACGGGCCGATGTCGCGCAGCGCTTCCGGTCCGTGCACGTCGTCGTTCTCCGGGATCGGGAAGTCGCCGGTCACCATCGACACGGCCAGACCGGCCGCGTCCAGAGTCTGCCGCCCGCGGCGAACCTCGTCCGGAGGCGAATGGGTGCCGAGCTGGGACGCGCGCATGCACAGCGCGGCATAGCCGTTGTCGGTCGCGATGCGGGCCAGGTCGTCCAGGGAGGCGGTCGCCCGCCGCTTGTCCCCGAACCCCTCGGCCACCCGTACGGAAAGTGCCAGCTTCACTGCATCACCTCGTTTATGATTTCTTGGAGACGGCCGCTTAAAGCCGGTCGCGCCGGTAGGCGAACGCCTGCTCCAGGATGCGCAGGCTGGTGCCCCAGCGGCGGCTCCGCGTCGGGCCGCGGTTGAACTCGCGGGCGCTCGCGGAAAGCGAAAGCGTGACGATCTCGTCCTCCAGCCCGTCGACCTGCGTCTCATGGATCACGTCGCCGTTCGGAGCGACGGCCAGGACGGTGCCCACGTGGTTGGCCACCACCCCCGGCAGCCCCTCGGTGGCGGGGCCGACGACGTTGCAGATCAGCACGTACGCGTTCGCTTCGATGGCGCGGGCGCAGTGCTGGCGCTTCCAACCCGACTGCTGCAGCTCGATCATACCGCGCAGGAACCCGGCGTCGGGCTCGGCCGGCCACTCGCCGCGCCGGGCGGCGTGCGGCGCGAGGATCGCGTCCACGTCGTGCAGGGCGTGCGCCAGGGACAGCTCCTGGAAGTTGTTGTCATAGCAGATGGTGATGCCGAACGACAGCTCGCCGATGTCGAAGCGCTCGACCGATTCGCCGCAGGCGAAGTAGACGTACTCGTCACGGGACATGTGGATCTTGCGCTGGACCCCCAGGTAGCGTCCGCGATCGGCGACCAGCATCGAGTTGTACACGACGCTGCCCGACAGCTCGGCCAGGCCGCAGACCACACAGAGACCGTGACGCTCCGACAGCGCCAGCAGCTCCTGGCTCATCGGGCCGTCCGGCACCGGCTCCGCGTTCCCGGCCATCAGGTCGTGGGCGCCGTGGCCGGTGAGCTGCAACTCCGGGCACAACACGAGGCGGGCCCCGTCCCGCTCGGCTCGCGCGCAGGTGCCACGCACCAGATCGAGGTTCCGCTCGGTGTGGATGAGCACCGAGCGCAGCGAGGCGACGGTCACGGTCGTGTCGGTCACGGGCGCATGATACACGCGCTGGCGACCGCGGGTAGCCGCGCGACCGGGAATTCCTGTATAGTCCCGTGCAGATGAGTTCCGCGGCGCCGGCTTCCGGCGCACAGGGGTGGGGCGCGGACGAAATCCGGTCGCTTCGTGATGCCCTAGGTCCGTATCGAAAGCCCTCGACCCTTCTCACGTGGTGGAACGTGGGCAACTCGGTGGTGCCGTTCGTGGCCTGCATGACCGCCGCGGCGTTCGTGCTGCCGATCTCCTATTGGCTGTGCCTGCCGTTCATGGTGCTTGCCGCCGGGTTCAACATCCGCAACTTCATCATCATGCACGACGCCGGCCACGGCACGCTGTTCCGCAGCCGCCGCATGAACGGCTTCGTCGGCCACCTCACCGGAATCCTGGCGCTCACGCCGCTGCGCGACTGGTCGCACAACCACGCCATCCACCACGCCAGCTCCGGCGACCTCGACCGTCGCACCAACACCGACATCCAGACCATCACGGTGGCCGAGTACCGCAGTCGCTCACGATGGGCGCGCCTGGCGTACCGGGCCTACCGCAATCCGCTGGTCCTGCTGCTGTTCGGCTGGATCTGGAGCTTCGTGCTCAACCACCGCGTGCCGCGCAAGATCACCAAGGGGAAGGGACGGAGCTCTCTGCTGCTCACCAACGTCGGGGTCGCGGCGATGATCGCGGCGATGTTGCTGTTCGCCGGGTGGCGGTACGTGGTGCTGGTGTACGTGCCCATGATCGGGCTGGCCGGGCTGATCGGCGTCTGGCTGTTCTACATGCAACATCAGTTCGAGGACGTGTACTGGCGGCGGCACGAAGACTGGATGTTCGTCCGGGCTGCCATGGACGGCGCCTCGTATCTCCGGTTGCCGGCGGTGCTGCAGTGGTTCACCGGCAACATCGGCTTCCACCACATCCATCACCTCGATCCGAGGATCCCCTACTACTACCTGCCGCGGTGCCACCGGTCACATCCGCTGATGGCCAGGGCGCCGGTGCTGACCCTGTTCGACACGATCAGGTGCTTCCGACAGAACCTCTACGACGAGGAGAGCGGCCGCATGGTGAGCTTCAGGAGTCTGAGCGCCAGCCCGGCCTGACCCAGAGAGACGTGGCTGATCCACGGCTGCCGTACACGCCGATCCTCGCCGGGTTGCCGCCGCTCGTGCCGTTCGTCGGCCCCGAGGCCTTGGAGCGCGAACGCGGAGGACCGTTCCGTGCCCGGCTGGGAGCGAACGAGAGCGCATTCGGGATCTCACCGGTCGCGCGCCGGGCCGGCATGGCCGCGCTGGAACGGATGTCCTGGTACGCCGATCCGGAGAACCACGAGCTGCGCGCGGCGCTGGCCGCCGCGAACGGCGTGGCGCCCGACAACATCGCCATCGCCATCGGCATCGACGACCTGCTCGGGCTGGCCGTGCGCGCGTTCGCAGCCGAGCGGTGCGCGGTGATGACCGCCGGTTCCTATCCGACCTTTGCCTTTCACGTCGCCGGCTTCGGAGCCCGGCTGATCACCGTGCCATACCGGGACGACCGCGTCGATCTGGACGGGCTGCTGGCTGCCGCCATGGCCAACGACGCCACATTGCTGTACGTGGCCAACCCCGACAACCCGGCCGGCACCTGGCGCGAGGCGGCCGACGTGCAGCGGCTGATCGAGCGGCTGCCTCCGGGCGTCGTGCTGTTGCTGGACGAGGCCTACGCGGAGTTCGCCCCGGCCGCGGCGATCCCGCCGGCCGGCCTGCTCGGAGCCAACGTGCTGCGCCTGCGCACCTTCTCCAAGGCGCACGGCATGGCCGGCGGCCGCGTCGGCTACGCGGTCTGCACCGCGGAGGCGTGGCAGGTGTTCGAGAAGATCCGCCACCACTACGGGATGAACCGCATCGCCCAGGAGGTGGCGCTGGCTTCGCTCGGCGATCCGGACTTCATCACCGGCGTCGTCGCGGCCGTGGAGGCAGGCCGCCGGGAATACGCCCGGATCGCCGCCGAGCATGGCTTGACGGTGCTCGAATCCGGGACCAACTTCGTCAACTTCGACACCGGCGCGTCGGCCCGCGCCGACGCGCTGCTCGACGCGCTGATCCGGCACGGCGTGTTCGTGCGCAAGGCGAAGGCGCCGCCGCTCGACCGCACCGTCCGCATCACGGTGGGCCGGCCGGATGAGCGCGCCGTGCTGGCCGAGGTGCTGGGCGCCGCCCTGGCCGACGCCGACCGCTCCCTGCGCGGCTGACGACAGCGGCCCGAGGAGCGCTGCGCCCGAGGAGCGCTGCGCAGAACGAACGGTCAGGCGATCGCCGGCCGTGGTACGCTTGCCCGCGGTGACACCGCGGGGCGGAGGGCAGGGCAGCGCCGGCCAGTCGATGAAGGGCTCTCCGCGCGCACTGGCCCGCTGCCTGCGCTTCCTGCTCCCGTACCGCTGGCAGATCACGGTCGCCACCGTCGCGTTGCTGGTGAGCTCGGCCGGCAACCTGGCCGTGCCGATCGTGACGCAGCGGGTGGTCGACCGCGGCATCATCGGCGGCGACTTCACCGTCGTCTGGATCGGGGCGCTCGTCGTGGTGGGGCTTGCGCTTGCGCGCGCCTACTTCACCTACCTGCAGCAGCGGCGCGCCGCGCAGATCTCGCAGGGCGCGGCGTTCGACATCCGCAACGCCCTCAACGACAAGATCCAGGGGCTGTCCTTCAGCTTCCACGACCAGGCGGAGACGGGCCAGCTCCTGACGCGATCCACCAGCGACGTCGACCTCGTGCAGCAGTTCATCGGCGCAGGGCTGCTGCACCTCGTCAACGCCGCGGTGCTGCTGGGCGGCAGCCTCGCCTTCATCATCGCCACCAACGCACGGCTGCTGGCCGTGTTCATCCCGATCCTGTGCGCGGTCGGGGCGCTGTTCGTGGTCATGGGCAGGGTGGGGCGGCCGCTGTTCCGGCTGGCGCAGGATCGGCTTGCCATCCTCAACGGCCGCCTGGAACACAACATCCTGGGCATCCGCGTGGTGCGCGCCTTCGCCCGCGAGCCATACGAGACCGAGCTCTTCGCCGCAGAGAACGACGAGGTGCGGGAGCTCAACCTCAGGGCCGGCCGCATCTTCGCGCTGTCCATACCGCTGGTGTTCGCGATTCCGAACTTCGGCACGATCGTCATCTCCTGGGCCGGAGGCCTGGAGGTGCTGGGGGGCCAGCTTTCTATCGGCGAGCTGGTCGCGCTGCAGAGCTACCTGTTGCTGGCGATGTTTCCGGTGACCCTGCTCGGTCAGATCATGATGGCCATCGCCCAGGCTTCGGCGGGCGCGGAGCGCATCCTGGAGATCCTGGATACGGCCGTGGAAGTCAAGGATGCCCCGGACGCCGTGCCGCTGCGGCGGGTGGACGGCTTCGTGACCTTCGACCGCGTCGGCTTTCGCTACACGCGCAGCGGGGCGTACGCCCTGCAGGACGTGTCCTTCTCCACCACGCCCGGCCAGACGATCGCGCTGCTGGGAGGCACCGGCTCGGGCAAGAGCTCGCTCGTCGGCCTGATCCCGCGCTTCTACGACGTCTCCGACGGCAGCGTGCGGATCGACGGCACGGACGTGCGGGCGGTGCAGATCGAGTCGCTGCGCCGGCAGATCGGCATCGTTCTGCAGGACGCCAAGCTGCTGGGCGGCAGCATCCGGCACAACATCTGCTACGGGCAGCCGGACGCCACCGACGCCGACGTCGAGGCGGCGGCCCGCGCCGCGGCCGCGCACGAGTTCATCGGCGAGCTGCCGGAAGGCTACGACGCCATCGTCGGCGAGCGTGGCATCAGGCTGTCCGGCGGCCAGCGGCAGCGCATCGCCATCGCACGCGCGCTGCTGGTCGACCCGCGCATCCTGATCCTCGACGACTCCACCTCCAGCGTCGACTTCGCCACCGAAGCGGCGATCCGGGAACGGATGGCGGAGTTGCGCCGCAACCGCCTGTCGTTCGTGATCGCCCAGCGCATCTCGAGCGTGCGCGAGGCCGATCTGACCGTCGTGCTCGACCGGGGGCGGATCGCCGCGCTCGGGACCCACGACACGCTGCAGGAGGAGAGCCCCCTGTACGTCGAGATCTGCGCCTCTCAGCTCATCGACGACGTGGAAGTGGTGACCAGCCCATGATGAACATCGGCGGCGGGTTCACCGGGGCGGCGGGGCCGATGCAGATCGGCGCCGAGCTGCAGAAGGCCGGGGACCGCCGCGGCACGCTGCGGCGGTTCAACCACTACCTGGGCGGCTTTCGCCTGCCGATCGCCGGCATCGTCGTGATGGTCGTCGTGGACGTGGCGCTCACCTCCTACGCGCCGCGCATGCTGCAGGTGGCGGTCGACGACATCGTCGCCTACCTGGACGGCGGGCTGGCGCTGCCGGAGGCGCGCAGCTCGGTCGCGGTGGCGATGGTGATCGCGCTGGCGCTGTTCGCGGTCGGCTGGGGTGCCAACGCCGTGGCGCGCTGGCAGATGGTCGGCATCGGCCAGGGGATCCTGGCCAACATCCGCCGCGACGTGTTCGCCAAGGTGCACGACCTGTCGCTCGGCTACTTCGACTCGATCCAGGCCGGCGACCTGGTGTCGCGCATGGCCAACGACACCAGCGTGATCGACCGCGTGCTGCGCATGGGCGCGGTGCGCATGCTGCAGGCGTTCCTGCAGGTCATCGGCATCCTGGTGGCGATGCTGGCGCTGAGCTGGCGCATGGCGCTGGTCAGCTTCACCGTGCTGCCGGTGATGATGTGGTTCACGTGGTTCTTCTCGCGCAAGGCGCGCGTCGCCTTCCGGCGCACCCGCCAGACGATGGGTGAAGTGAGCTCGCACCTGGAGCGCAACATCACGGGCGTCCGCGAGATCCAGGCGTTCGGCCGGGAACGGAGCAACGCCGGCGCGTTCCGGCGCGCCAACGCCGCCAACCGCGACGCCAACGTCACCGCGGAGACGATCACCGCCGCCTTCGCGCCCACGCTGGACGTGCTGGCCGTCATCGCCATCGCCGTGGTGCTGCTCTGGGGCGGCTTCCTCACCGGACGCGACCTGGTGACGATCGGCGTGCTGGTGGCGTTCGTTCAGTACGTGCGCCGCTTCTTCATGCCGATGCGCTCCATGTCCGTGCTGTGGGCGAACATCCAGTCCGGGATCGCCGGCATGGAGCGCATCTTCGAGTTGCTCGACGACCGCCGCATCGCCGCCGAGCCGGCGTCGCCCGCGGCGCTGTCGGACGGTCCGGGAAGGGTCGAGCTGCGCGGCGTCTCGTTCGCGTACGTGCCCGACGTTCCGGTGCTCCATGACGTCGACCTGACCGTGGAGGCGGGGACGATGGCGGCGCTGGTGGGGCCGACCGGCGCCGGCAAGACGACGATCCTGGCGCTCGTGCAGAGGCTCTACGACCCGACTGCCGGACGCATCCTGCTGGACGGCCAGGATGTCGCCGACCTCCGTCGCAGCCACGTACGGCAGGTGCTGGGCGTGGTCACCCAGGAGCCGTACCTGTTCGCCGGCACCATCGCCGACAACATCCGCTACGGGCGCCTGTCGGCATCCGACGCGGAGGTGAGGGAGGCGGCCGAGCGGGCGCGGGCCGACGCGTTCATCCGCGGGTTGCCGGAAGGCTACGCCACCGTCCTTACCGAAGGGGCGCGCAACCTGAGCCGCGGCCAGCAGCAGCTTCTGGCCATCGCGCGGGCGCTGATCGCCGATCCGCGCGTCCTGATCCTGGACGAGGCGACCGCCAACATCGACACGCGCACCGAGCGGCTGATCCAGCAGGGGCTGGAGGAGCTGCGGAGCGGCCGCACCAGCATCGTGGTCGCCCACCGCCTGAGCACCGTGCAGGCGGCCGACCTGATCGCCGTGATCGACGGCGGCCGCATCGTGCAGCAGGGCACCCATCGCGAGCTGACCCGGCGCCGCGGACGGTACCGCGACCTCTATCGCAGCCAGTTCGGCGCCGACGGGAAGGCACCTCGATGAAGCGCGCGAAGTATCAGAAGGAGCTGCGGCGGCTGCAGGCGGAGCTGTTCAAGCTGCAGGAATGGGTCGTGCAACAGGACAAGCGGGTGGTGGTGATCTTCGAGGGGCGCGACGCGGCCGGCAAGGGCAGCGTCATCACGCGCATCACGGAGTCGCTCAACCCGCGCGTCTGCCGGGTCGCGGCCCTGGCCAAGCCGACCGAGCGCGAGCGCACGCAGTGGTACTTCCAGCGCTACGCCGCCCACCTTCCGTCGGCCGGCGAGATCGTCCTGTTCGACCGGAGCTGGTACAACCGCGCGGGGGTGGAGCGGGTCATGGGGTTCTGCACGGAGCAGCAGTACTGGGAGTTCCTGCGATCCTGCCCGGAGTTCGAGAACATGCTGGTCCGCGACGGCATCGACCTGGTCAAGTACTGGTTCTCGGTCGGTCCCGACGAGCAGGCGCGCCGCTTCCAGCAGCGCCTGGACAGCCCGGTGAAGCGCTGGAAGTTCAGCGACATGGACCTGCAGTCATACGTCAAGTGGGACGACTACTCCCACGCCAAGGACCGGATGATGGCCTACACCGACACCGACGCGTGCCCGTGGTACGTGGTCAGGTCGGACAGCAAGCGGCGCGCGCGCCTCAACTGCATCCACCACCTGCTGAGCCTCTTTCCGTACCGCTACGAATCGCCGGCCACCGTCGAGCTGCCGGAGCGGCAGATCGATCCCGATCCGGACCGCCCGCCGATCGACAGCCAGCGCTTCGTCCCGGACGTGTTCTGACGCCTACCCGGCCGCGCCCAGGCACTCCCTGAACGACGCCGCCAGGGTGCGCATGACCATGAAGTAGAGCTCC
The DNA here is from genome assembly GCA_964291595.2 of Spirochaetia bacterium. GTDB lineage: Bacteria > Spirochaetota > Spirochaetia > SZUA-6 > Bin103 > CATQHW01. Next base: position 2,817,865 of record OZ219914.1, read on the forward strand.
GGCCCGTCGTCGATGTCCGCGCCCAGCGGATCGATGGTCCCCGCGCGCGCCTGCGTGCCCTCGACGACCACGTCGACGATGCGCCGGTCGAACTGCGGCTCGGCGAACACGCAGGCGCCCTCCAGCTCCCGCACCCGGTCGCGGATCTCCGTGACCCGCTGCACGCCCGGCGCGCGCTCGGGGTTGACCGTGATCGATCCGGCGGCGTTCAGGCCGAAGCGGTCCTCGAAGTACCGGTAGGCGTCGTGCAGGACGATGAACGGCTTGTCCCGGATCGGGGCGAGCGCGGCGTCGAGCTCGTCGACCAGATCCTCCAGCTCGTGGATGAGGTCATGCTCGTTGTCGTGGTAGGTGGCCGCATTCGCCGGATCGACCTCTGACAGTGCGTCGGTGATCGCCTCCGCCATCGCCGCGGCGTTCACGGGGTCGAGCCAGATGTGCATGTCGAACTCGCCGTGCTCGTGATCACCGTGCTCGCCGTCGTCCTCGGCTTCGTGGTCGTCGTCTTCGTCGTGGCCCTCTTCGTCGTGGCCCTCTTCGTCGTGGTGGTCGTCCTCTCCGTGCCCGTGGGTGTGCATCTCGAACGCCCCTCCTTCGCGCAGCGACCAGAGGGTGATCCCCGGCACCCCGGACAGCCGCACGACCAGCGCGCGGTCTCCGAGGTTCGCGATCGGCCCGGCCAGTGCCGTCTCCTTGCGCTCGTCGATCAGGAAGATCACGTCGGCGTCCTCCAGCGCCTCGGCGTCGGACGGACGCATGCTGAAGGTGTGCGGGGAGGAGGCGCCGCGGATGATCAGGTGCGGCTCTCCCACGCCGTCCATGATCGCGCTCACCAGCGAGTGCACGGGCTTGATCGATGCGACGACGCGAATCGCGCCGGGAGCGGTCTCCTCCTCGCCGGAAGCCATCGCCGCGGCCGCGACCAGCGCGAAGAGCAGTACGAATACGGCGAGCCGAAGGTGCATGATAGAATCATCGTTATCGGAACGAACCTCCTGGTCAACGTCCGCGACGTCGGCGTGCGACGGGGCGAGCGCTGGCTGATCCGGCACGTGGATCTGCCGGTTCCAGGTGGGGAGCTGGTCTACCTGATCGGCGCCAATGGCGCAGGCAAGTCGACCTGCGCCAAGGCCATCCTGGGGCTGATCGACATCGACGAGGGGACGATCGAGCGCGCCGCGGGGCTCGCGGTCGGCTACGTCCCGCAGCGGCTGGCGGTGAGCGACACGCTGCCCCTGACGCTGCGCCGCCTGATGAAGCTCACCGGCCGCTTCCCGGCCCGCGACATCGACGCCGCCCTGGCCGCGGTCGGCCTGGAGCGGCTCGGCGACCCGCCGGTCACCTCGCTGTCGGGCGGCGAGATGCAGCGCCTGCTGATCGCCCGCGCGCTGATCCACCGGCCCGACCTGATGGTGCTCGACGAGCCGGCGCAGGGGGTCGACGTGGCCGGCGCCGGGGTGCTCCACGACCTGATCGACGGCATCCGCCGCGATCTCGGCTGCGGGGTGCTGTTGATCTCGCACGATCTGCAGATGGTCATGGACAGCGACAGCGACGTGGTCGTGCTGGTGCCCCACGAACACGACGACCCGCAGTCTGCCGTGGCACCTGCCGTGCCCGGCGCACGCGGGGAAGACACGGCGGCAGGCTGAGCCGATGCTGGACGACTTCCTGGTACGCGCGCTGCTCGCAGGCGTGGGGCTTGCGCTGGTCACCGGACCCGCCGGCTGCTTCGTCGTCTGGAGGCACCTGGCCTACTTCGGAGAGACGATCGCGCACTCGGCGCTGCTCGGCGTGGTGCTGTCCCTGGTGCTACGAATCGACATCGTGATCGGCATCTTCACGTCCGCGTGCGCGGTCACCCTGCTGATGTTCCATCTCCGGCGGCGCGGCACGCTGCCGGCCGACACCGTGCTCGGCCTGCTCGCCCACGGCGGGCTGGCCGTCGGTCTGGTCACGCTGGCGTTCTTCCCGAACATCCGGGTCGACCTGACGGCGCTGCTGTTCGGCGACATCCTGGCCGTGTCGCGCACCGACCTGGCGGTCATCTGGGGAGGCGGCGCGCTGGTCCTGCTGGTGCTGGGGCGTATCTGGCGGCCCCTGCTGGCGGCCACCGTCAACGTCGATCTGGCCACCGTGGCCGGCATGCATCCCGAGCGCACGCGCCTGATCTTCGGCCTGCTGATGGCCGCGGTGATCGCGGTGGCCATCAAGATCGTCGGCATCCTGCTCATCGTCGCCCTGCTGGTGATCCCGCCGGCGACGGCGCGGCGCTTCGCGTCCAGCCCGGAGCAGATGGCCGTGGCCGCCGCACTGGCCGGCGTGATCTCCATCGCCGGCGGGCTGTTCGCCTCGGCCCGGCTCGACACGCCGTCAGGCCCCTCAATCGTGGTGGCCGCCCTGCTGCTGTTCGCCGTGACCCGCCTCCGCCTCCTCCCGGGGTCACGCACCGCGCGCTGATCCGGAGGCGGTCAGACCGGCAGCTTGTACGAGTAGGACTCCATCACCTCGTGATCGGAGGCGCGCGCCTGGCGCAGGGCGCGATCGGTGACCGGCAGGTAGTAGTGAGTCGTGGGGTTGCGGGAGATGAACCCCTCGCCATAGGCGCAGTCCCCGGCCAGGCCGAACGCGCCGTCCGAGGTCTCGATCCGCTTGCGCGCGTAGGCGCCGCCGTAGCCCTGGCTGACCAGCGCGTCCAGCGCGGCGAGCTTCTTCTCTGCCACGTCGGTGATGTCCACGAACACGTCGCAGGCAAATCCGCCGGTCTGGTCCCACAGGCCGTGGCGGGTCGATGCCGCGCCGATCCCGAAGTAGAACACCTGCGCGGCCCGGTGGGGCGGGTTGGTGTCGCCGGGATCGACGCTGCCGGCAAGGCGCAGCGCGTGCATGACGATCTGGCCGGCGATCGCGTGCGGGCTGGTGATGCCGTCGTCTTCCTTGGGGAAGTGGGTCAGCACCACGTCCGGCCGAAGCTCGCGCAGCACGCGGGCCAGGCGCCGCACGACCTCCTCGGTGACCAGCAGCACCGCGTCGTCGGCGCCGAAGAACACGATGTGCTCGACCCCCAGCGCGGCGCAGGCGGCGCGGGTCTCCTGCTCCTTGACGCCGGCGCGCTCCTGCATCGTGGTGCGCAGCTCGTCCGCTTCCGGGATGACGTCGCGGTGGAACATCTGCTCGCTGATGACCTCGTCGTGCACGCGCGCGCCGTGGGTGAGCACCACGCAGCCGACCCAGTCGCCGCGGGCGACGTGGTGGGCCATGGTGCCGCCGGACTGATCGAAGATGTCGGCCGGGTGGGCGCCGATGGAGAGAATCCGCAATGGCTCGTTCATGACGCGGCCATTATGCCCCGGTCCGGCCCGTGCCGGTCCTGTTCGGTCGGCAGCCGATCGGGCATCATCCCGCCTGCGCCATGACCATCGTCCCGTTCCGCCCGTGGCTGCCTGCGCCGGACCAGGCGCAGGCGGTCGTCTCGCCGCCGTTCGACGTGCCCACCCGCGCCGAGGCCGCGGCCATGGCGCAGGCCGACCGGCGGAACTTCCTGCACGTGGTACGCGCCGAGGTGGACCTGCCGGATGATGTCGACGCTCACGATGCGCAGGTCTACGAGCAGGCGCGCCGCAACCTCGCCGGCCTGCAGGTGCAGGGCGTCCTGGTCCGGGAACGGCAGCCGGAACTCTACCTGTACCGGATGGAAGACGGGGCCCACCGGCAGACCGGCGTCGTCGCGTGCGTGCGCGCCGCCGACTACCGGAGCGGGCTGATCCGCACGCACGAGCGTACGCGCGCTGTGCAGGAGGATGACCGCGTACGCCACATGCGCGCCGTGGGCGCCCATCCGGAGCCCGTGCTGTTCACGTTCCGCGCGCTGCAGGGCAGGCCCGACCTGCTGGACCAGTCCGCCCGCGGCGAGCCCCTGCTGGCAGTCACCGACGCGGACGGGGTGCGCCATCAGGTGTGGCGCGCCCCCGATGCAGCGGCCCTCGTCGCCGCGTTCGCCGACGTCCCACACTGCTACGTGGCCGACGGACATCACCGGTCGGCCGCTGCGGCGCGCGTTGCCGCCGACGGACCTTCGGCTCACTTCCCGGCCGTGCTCTTCCCTGCCGAGGAGCTGCGCATCCTGGCGTACAACCGGGCGATCCGCGGCTTGGGCCCACAACGCGACGAGGGAGAACTGCTGCGGCGTCTGGGCGAGATCGGCAGGCTGGTGCGTGCCGCCGGGCCGGTCCCGGAGCGGGTCGGCAGCTTCGCGATACGGCTGCGCTCAGGCTGGCACCAGATCCACTTGGGGCCGGTTGCCGAGGAGCGCAGCGACCAGGTCGCGCCGCTCGATGCGGAGCGGCTGCATCGCACCGTCCTGGGGCCGCTGCTGGGAGTGGGCGACCCGCGCACCGACGAACGGTTCATCCCGGTGGGCGGTCGCGACACCGTGGCCCGCCTGGAGCGGCTCGTCGACTCCGGCGAGGCCGCGGTGGGGTTCTCGCTGGTGGCCCCGACGGTCGAGCAGATGCTGGCGGTCGCCGATGCCGGCGGGGTCATGCCGCCGAAGAGCACCTGGATCGAGCCCAAGCTGCGCAGTGGCCTGTTCGTGCATCCGTTCGAGGGAGACGAATGACCCGTCGGAGCATGCCGTTGACGCAACCCGGCGCATGTATCCGCGACAGCATGGACACGATGGGATGAACCGTGGCTCCGGGTAGGTGAGGATACGTATCCTATGTCGATGACGCCGCCGGCAGTGGTCCCGAGGCTACGAGTTTTTTCCGCGCAGGATCCACCGACAGGTTCATCCCTTCCAGGGTGCGGGCGCCGAGCAGACTGAGATCGCCGGGTTCTGCGAATACGACTTCGTCGATGGTGAAGCCCTCGGGGACGCGCAGGATCGCGAACCCGGCGCTTCGCGTGATCATCTCGCCGTTCGCCATCACGAACCGGAGATTCATCTTCTCCCGAGCCACGCCTATGCTCTCCAGATCGCTCTTGGGAATCCACGAGTACTCGCTGCCGGTGTCGATCGGCAATCCGGCGATACGAACCGACTTCGAACGGTCGGTGTGATTCTCCACGGTGCAGCCGGTCCGGAAGACGCCCATGCTGGTCACGTTATCGATGCGTCTCAACCATCGTCAATCTGCCGGTGCACGCGGTCAGTGGAAGTCGCGGCTCTTGAGTGGGATCGTCTGCCGTGCGCGGGGCAGCGGGCCGCCGGGCCGGTCGTCGTCCGGCTCCACCGGCAGCTCCGCTTTCCAGAACCGTTCGGCGACGATGTGCACCACGTCGTAGCGGGCCTGGATCCTGCCGCTCACTCCCAGAAAGGATGTGGTCAGGATGAGAGAGCGATAGCGCTGGAACACCGTGGTCCACACCACCAGGTTGACGAAGCCGGCCTCGTCCTCGAGGGTCATGAACACCACTCCGTCCGCGGTGCCGGGCCGCTGCCGGCAGATCACCAGCCCGGCGTAGGAAACGCGCTGTCCGTCCGCCATGGCGGCGACCTGACCGGCATCGGGCAACCCACGCTCGGCGAGCCGGCGCCGGAACGGCTCCAGCGGATGTCCGCGGGTGCTGTGGGCGGACGCCTCATAGTCCCAGGCGATGGTGTCGAAGCGATCGAGCGGGGTGAAGGCCGGCTCCACGGCCGGGACGTGGAGGGAAAGGGGCGTCGATCGCCCGCGCCCGCGTACCGCGCCCAGCACCTGCCAGAGACTGCCGCGGCGCCGCGCGGCGCCGTGCCCCGACCCGACAGCCAGCGAGTCGAAGGCGCCGCTCTCCGCCAGCCGGGTCAGCGCCTCCCGCGGCACCCCGGCCCGCTCGACCAGCTCCTCCACCGTCGTGAACGGACGCTCGGCGCGCGCGGCGATCAGTGCCGCGCCGTTGGCTTCCGCCAACCCCTTCACGAAGCGCAGACCCATCCGCACCGCGAAGCGCCGGCGGCCGTCGGGGCCGGGCGGCACCGGCTCAAGCGTGCAGTCCCAGTCGCTGCGGGTCACGTCCACCGGCCGCACCTCCACGCCGTGGCGGCGGGCGTCGTCGACGAGCGTCGCCGGCGCGTAGAACCCCATCGGCCAGGCGTTGAGCAGCGCCGCGGTGAACACGTCGTGGTAGTGGCGCTTGAGCCACGCCGTCAGGTAGGCCACCAGCGCGAAGCTGGCGGCGTGCGACTCCGGAAAGCCGTACTCCCCGAAGCCGCGGATCTGGTCGAACACCCGCTCGGCGAACTCGCGGGAGATCCCCTTGGCTTCCATGCGGGAGATCAGCTTCTCGCCGTGCTTCTCGATCGCGCCGGAGCGGCGCCACGCCGCCATGTCGCGGCGCAGTTGATCCGCCTCTCCCGGCGTGTAGTCGGCGGCGACCACCGCCAGCTTCATCACCTGTTCCTGGAACAGCGGCACCCCCAGGGTCTTCGCAAGCACCGGGCGCAGGGCGGGGTGGGGATACTCCTCCGGCTCCTCGCCGTTCCGCCGCCGCAGGTAGGGGTGCACCATGCCGCCGGTGATCGGGCCGGGCCGCACGATGGCGACCTCGATCACCAGGTCGTAGAAGGTGCGCGGCCGCAGGCGCGGCAGCATCGACATCTGCGCCCGGCTCTCGATCTGGAAGACGCCGACCGTGTCGCCGCGCGAGATCATGTCGTACACCGCCGGGTCCTCGAACGGCACTGTGGCCATGTTGTAGGAGTGCCCGTAGTGGCGCCGGATCAGCGCGAAGGCCAGGTCCAGGTGGGTGAGGGCGCCGAGCCCCAGCAGGTCCACCTTGAACAGCCCCAGCGCCTCCACGTCGTACTTGTCCCACTGGATGACGGTCCGTCCCTCCATGGCGGCGTTCTCGATCGGCACCAGGGTGGTGACCGGCTCGCTGCCGAGCAGGAAGCCGCCGGGATGGATCGACAGGTGGCGCGGAGCGTCGCGGATCTGGTCCGTGAGCGCGATCAGCAGGCGGTGGACGGGGACCTGCGGGTCGAGGCCGGCCTGTGCCAGGGCGCCGGACAGCTCCGACGGGAAGTCGCTGCCGTGGTGGGAGGCGAGCCGCGCCGCCCGATCCAGCGAGGTGGCCGGAAGGCCCAGGGTCTTGCCCACGTCCCGGATCGCGGACTTGGCCCGGTAGCGGATCACGTTGGCCACCATGGCCGCGTGCTCGCGTCCGTACTTCCGGTACATGAACTGGATCACCTCCTCGCGGCGCCGGTGGCCGATGTCCAGGTCGATGTCCGGCGGCTCGGCCCGCTCGCGGGACAGGAAGCGCTCGAACAGCAGCCGCATGCGCACCGGGTCGATGGCGGTGATGCCCAGGCAGTAGCACACCGCGGAGTTGGCGGCCGAGCCGCGCCCCTGGCAGAGGATCCTCTGCTCGAGACAGAAACGGACGATCTCATGCATCGTGAGGAAGTAGCCGCAGTAATCGAGCTCTTCGATCACCGCCAGCTCGGCGTCGAGTTGCTTGACGACCTTCTGCGGAATGGCGACGCCGTAGCGCGCACGCGCGCCGGCGAAGGTGAGGGAGCGCAGCCACTCGGCGGAGGTATGGCCCGCCGGCAGCCGCTCGGAAGGGTAGCGGTAGCGCAGGTCGGCCAGGGAGAAGGGACAGCGGTCGGCGATCTCGCGGGTCGCGGCCACCAGCTCGGGGCGGTCGGCGAACAGGCGCGCGAACGCGCGCGGCGACTTGAGGTCGTGCTCGCCGTTGGGGCGCAGCAGGGTGCCGGCGCCGTTCAGGGTGGTGCGGTGGCGGATGCAGGTGACCACGTCCTGCAGCGGACGACGGCCGCGGTGGTGGTAGAGCACCTCGGTGGAGGCGGCGAGGGGGAGGGCGAGGCCTCCGCAGAGCGCCGTCAACCGCCGCTCGATGCGCTGGTCGTCGGGCAGCCGGTGGCGCGTGACCAGTCCGTACAACCGGCAGCGAAACGCCTCCTCGAGCAGGGCGGCACGCCGCCGCCAGAGCTCCTCGTCCTCGGCGGCCAGCAGACGGCGCCCTTCCCACAGCGCGATGAGGCCGGCGGCGCGCTCGGCCACCTCCCGCCAGCCGACGCGGCATTCGCCCTTGGCGCAGCGCAGGCGGCCGGTAGAGATCAACCGGCAGAGGTTGGCGTAGCCGGCCCTGCTCTGCGCCAGCAGCAGCAGCGCGGCGGTCGGGGCGGCAGGGTCGCCGGGGTCGTCGGCGACGGTGATCTGAGCGCCGACGATCAACCGTGGCGTCCGCGTGCCGGCCGCCTGGCCGGCGGCGGTCTCCACGTGGGCGCGCACCACGCCGTGCACCCCGTCGCGATCGGCCAGGACCAGCGCGGGAATGCCGAGCTGCCGGCAGCGCCGCACCAGCTCTTCCGGGTGGCTGGCCCCTTCCAGGAAGGAGAAGTTGCTCTTGCACCACAGCGGCACGTACGGGGGATCGGCATCCACTCTTCGAGTGCCGTTCATTCCACCCATCCCTGCAGGTACCAGCGGCCGGTCAGCCGGTCGTGGTAGACCCACTCCAGCACGCCGTTCCGGGAGCGGACGATGTAGTAGGCGCGGTCGACGCCTTCCGTCAGCCGGGCGCCGCGGACGTGCCACCAGCCGCCGGAGATCAGGAAGGGGCCGCAGGAGGCGTCCTTCGGCGGCGGCACCTCGGCCGGACGCCGCAGCACCCGCCGCACCAGCCAGTTGATCGGTTCAGGCCCCTGGCCGAGGCGCGCATCCGGCCGCGGCGGCACGACCTCTGCCACCGGCTGCCAGCGGAACTGCGCTTCCGGCAGATGCTCGTCGGAGAGCACGGCATGCACCACGGCGTGGTTGCCGAACTGGGCGCGGATGCGAGCCAGCGCCTCGGCACCGGCCGCCGGATCGCGCCGCTGGTGCGTGCGGAACAGGGTCACCTGATCCGCGTGCGCTCTCACGTGCGCGGCGTCGACGGCCAGCTCATCGACGCCGGCGCTCAGGTCGAGCGCCCGCAGGCGAAGCGCGATCAGGTCGGCCAGCGGCCGCCGCTCGCAGGTGGGAGCCGCGGGGCGGATCGGCTCGTGGCGGTGTGATCCGTCCTCCAGCAGCAGCCGCAGGTGCAGCTCCTCGACCGCCCGGTCCTCCTTCCGCAAGCGGTCGAGCAGCGCATCGAGCAGGCCCTCGACGTGCCGCTGCAGGCGCCCGGCGTCGGTCTCCGCATGGGACAGCCGCCTCCGGCGCAGGTACGGCGACGCCGGCACGTCGCCCTGCACCGGCAGCTCCAGGTCACTCCGCACGGAGCGGTGCACCTCGGCCGCCTTGCCCCCGAAGCGCCGCAGCACCTCCGCGTAGGGGAGCCTGAGAAACGCATCGACCGTGGTGACGTCCAGCTTCTCCAGCAGGTCGAGGACCTCGGGATCCAGCGGCAACCGCTCCAGGGGAGCGCGCCGGGCGGCGCTGCGCTCGGCGGCGGCATCGCCTGTCACCAGGCAGCCGCGGCGCGCATCGCGCGCCAGCAGGCGGGTGCCGGAGCGCGTGTAGCCGATGACGACCGTGGCGTCGAACCGCAACTCGCCCAGCCGGCGCCGGATCGTCCGGGCCAGCGCCGCGGGCGATGCGTGGTGCCGCTGCAGCCCGGACACGTCCAGCCAGAACACCCCCGGCTCCGCGCACGCGGCATGCGACTCCGCATCCGCTCCCGCACCGGCCCCTTCGACGGAGGGGCTGATGGAGAGCAGGCGGTCGATGATCAGCTCGACGCCGGCCGCCACCTCCCCGGAGCCGACCGTGCCCGCCTGCAGGTTCGAAGCCAGCGAGAGCGCCGCGGCGTAGCGCATCCCCATCCGTACCCCGGCGGCGCGCGCCGGCCGGTTCACCGACATCACGATACCCAGCGGCTTGTCCTCGCTGACGACCGAGGCGGGCCGGTCATGCCACTCGGGATGACGGCGGAGCAGAAGCTGCAGCGGAAAGGAACCGACGTCGACACAGGCCATTACCGCTCGGTTCTCGGCGCCGCCGGTGCGTGTGGCGCGGCAGACCTCCATCGGGAAGGAACCGACGTCAACACACGCCGTACGGCGCACGGTAGGTGGTTTCCAGAGATCGGCCGGGACCACGCCGCCGGTCCTTGATCACGTCGATGCGGCACCGGAAGCGGTCGTGCGTCGGCGCGGCGCGGCGCGCGCCCCGGCCGCGCAGCGACACCAGCGATCCCAGCTCGGTGCCGGGCGTGGTCAGGAAGAGCAGGGCGGTGTCGTGCTGCCGGGCCAGGCGCATCATGCGCCCCAGGACCGCCGCCGGGATGACCCGGTCGGAGTCCAGCTCCAGCAGGACCAGGCCGAACGCACCGGAGCGGGTCAGGCGCTCGGCGGCGGTGACCGAGGCACGCAGGTCGGGCACCTGCACGACCGGCAGCGCCGCCAGGTCGACTCCGGCCCGCGCCAGGTCGGGCGGAAAGAAGGTGTCGGGGCCGGTCGTGACCCAGGCCGTGGTCTCCGCCGATCGCTGGAACTCACGGACGATCGCGCAGGCCAGCGTCAGATGGACCCGCCGCGGGGCCGCGCAGAGCTCGCAGAGACGGCCTGCCAGCTCTGCCGGTCCCCAGATGCCGGCCTGCCTCCCTGCCTACCGGTCTGTCCCCAGCGGCGGGCGCTCCCGAATCGACCGCGAGGTCCGCAGCGCGCATCAGCCGGTACGGCTGTCCGTTCAGGCGCTGCTGCGTACGGGGTCACCGTGGCTCTGCAGGGCAGCCGTGAGGATACCTGTTGAACATGGTACAAGCACAAATGTCTTTCTCTATAGAAGACATTTGTCTGTTATTGGATCGGATGTTGCCGCCGGCGTCAACCCACCGGCGCGGATCCCTCCAGATAGCGGCGCACCTCGATCACCTTGCCCAGAATCCGCACCTCGTCCGGGGCGGGCGTGATGGGATCGAAGGCGGGGTTGGCGGGGTGCAGCTCGATCCGCCGGCAGCGTGCACCTTCAACCGCTTCACCGTCGCCTCGTCCTCCACCAGGGCGACGACGATGTCGCCGGAGCGGGCGGTGTCCTGCCGATGCACGATCACCACGTCCCCCGGCAGGATGGCGGCATCGCGCATGCTGTCGCCGCGCACCCGCAGGGCGAACAGCTCGCCTGCGGTCGGCGGACGACTGCACCGCGACGAATCCCTCCGGATCCTCGACCGCCGTGGTGAGGGCGCCCGCCTGCACGCGGCCGACCAGGGGGATCAGGACGGTGGGGTGGCCGGAGCCGGCCGGCAGCCGGTAGCCGCGCGCCTTGCCCGGCTCCTTGTCCAGCAACCCGTCGCGCACCAGCGCCTCCAGGTGCGCTCGCGCGGACTGCACGGCGCGAAAGCCGAAGTGCTCCTGCACCTCACGGGTCGTGGGCGGCGAGCCGGCCAGGATGCGGTCGCGCACGAACAGGAAAATGCGGCGCCTGTGTCCGGCGGACCGTGCCCGCGGCCGATCGGCGTCGCGCATGATTGCCGATTAGACAGACATATGTCTTCTCATGTCAAGGGCGCAGCGTCAGTCATCCGGCAGGTCGACCAGCGGCGCCGTTACCAGAAGATCGGGATCGACGGCCACGCCGGCGGCGCGCACCTCCCAGTGCAGGTGTGGTCCGGTGGCCAGGCCGGTGCTGCCGACGGTGCCGATCGGGTCTCCGGCGAACACGCGTTGGCCTTCCTGCACCGCAAGGCCGTCCAGGTGGTAGTACAGCGAGTAGACCCCGGGCAGATGCTCGACCACGACCGTGAACCCGGTGACGATCCGTTCGCGGGCCATCGCCACCGTGCCGCCGCCGGCCGCGGCCACCACCGTGCCGGTCGGAACACCGAAGTCCACGCCGTTGTGGATGGTGGTGGCGGTGTTGCCGTCGGCGTAGCGGTACACCCGGCGGTCACCGAAGCTGCCCGTGCGCCGCACGTCGCCCAGCGGCAACCGCAACGGCCCGAAGTGCGGCCATTCGACCGGCCGCGACGCGTTCAGGAGCAGCCAGAGATCCCACGACTCCGCCTTGCGGCGCGGGTCGGTCGTGCGCCGCAGGTTGGAGAGACTGGTGTTCAGCGCGATCTCCTCGACGGCGAACTCGCGCTCGCCGATGACGATCGACTGCTCGTGCAGCATCACGCGAGTCTCAACCCGAGACGCGCTGCCGGCGAGAAGTCCGGAGACCGTCAACCGTGCCTGGCCCGCGGGGGCGGAGCTGGGAATCCCGAGCACCGCCGCCCACGTCGTCCCGGCCGGGCCTCTGCGCACCGCGAACCCGTTGCCGGCGACCCGTTCTCCGTCGGCCAGCTCCACGGCAAGCTCCAGCTCGGAAAACGGCGTGGCGCTCGTCACGTGGGTGCTGAGCGGATCGCCAGGGGCCAGCGTGGCGGGCGCGTGGAGCACCTCGACGGGCAGCGCCGGAGCAGATTCCGACTGGGCCGAATTCGACTGGGCGGCAAGCGATGCCGCAGCCGCGACCACTCCGGCTGCTGCTGCCAGCATCCTCCACGGGTCGCGCACGCGTATCATCGCTGCCGATCGCCGCTCGATCAGCCGGGCACTACCGCTGGGGGTGGGGAGCGGTCAGGTCGCGCCACCGTACCTCAGATCGGGTCGACGGGGTACACCGGGCGGCCCAGGTTGCGGTAGCGGATGTGCGTCGGGTCGTGCACGCTCGGCTCGTTCACGGTGCGGATGACGCCCGCGAACGGCTCGAAGTGGGCACGGAAGTGGCCGGTCGACTTCAGGCCGATGTAGCGCATCCGACGTGGATCCAGTCCCAGACTGCGCGCCAGCGCGGAGTCGAACGGCTGGTCGCGGTAGGTGACGATGATCACGTGCACACCCTTGCTGCGCACGTGCGCGGACGGCCCGAGGGTGGTGGAGAGGCCGGCGAGCATGGGGCCGTCGTAGGTGTAGGCGCCGTCGGAGACGGCCACCACCTGCCACTCCGCTTCCACCGGCTCGCCCTGCGCGGGGACGGACTTGCCGCCCACGGCCATGCGCAGCGTGGCTCCCGGCCCGGCGCGATGGCACTCCAGGGCCGCCTCCGGGTCGACGATGTAGAGCACGCAGGCGTCTTTCAGCGAGCGCTCGATGAAGGTGCGCAGCATGCCGGTGCTGTCGCCGGGGGAGCCGCCGCCGCAGTTGTCGTTGCTGTCGGCGATCACGATCGGGTAGGGGCCGGTGCCGCCGATCTCGTCCAGCACCTCCGCGGTCGTGGGGACGGCCATCTGCCAGTCGGCGCGCCGCGCGAAGATCCACGCCGCCAGCTCGTCGGCGCTGCGCTGCGCCAGGTCCTGGTCGCCGTCGGTGATCACGGTGACCGAGGAGCCGACGTGGGGGGCGTCGGCCAGCGGAAAGCAGGTGGAGATCGACGCGTACAGGATGCCCGGGCGGCCCTCGATCTCGTGCAGGCGCTCGATCGCCTGCCGCATCGGCGGATGCGCGGTGATCTGGTTCTTGCCCCAGATCATCGGCAGCGGCGCCAGCGCCATGGCCGGCCGCACGCCGTCGCGCAGCACCTGCGCCATCAGGTCGGCGCACTCGCGGCCGCGCTCGGCCTGGTCGATCTCCGGATAGGTCTCGCGCACGATGATGCCGTCGGCGAGCTCGACCATCTCCGCGGAGACGTTGGAGTGGATGTCGAGCTGAACCATGATCGGAAGCGGTCCGACCGCCCGGCGGACGGCGCGCAGGATGGCGCCGTCGGCATCGTCCTCTCCCTCCGCGATCATGGAGCCGTGCAGCTCCAGCAGCACGCCCTGGATGCTGCCGGCGGCGGTGATCCGCTCGACCAGGTCGTCCACCACCCGCGCGAAGTCGGCCGCCGGCAGCGGCCCGCCGGGATGCGCCTCCCAGTAGATGGTCGGGACCAGCTCGAAGCCGTGGTGCTCGCCGCCCTCGATGAAGCCGCCGACCGGGGTGTTGCTGCCGCGGAAGTCCGTGAAGAGGTCATCGCCGCGCACGTACCCGAACCGCTCCTCGGCGCTCGCCAGCGTGGTCGGCACCGGGCTGAAGGCGCTGGTCTCGTGGGCGATGCAGCCGAAGGCGATCCGTTCGCGTGCCATGTCAGCTCACCGCCAGCGGCGCCGCCGCGCCGCCCGGCCGCGCCCGCAGCCCCTCGGCGACCCTGGTCAGGATCGCCACCGCCGCCACGATGCCGGCGGACGCGATGGCGAAGACCACGCCGTAGGCGACCGCCGGCGAGCCGCCGAGCACCAGGCCCACGTCGCGGATCAGTCCTCCGGCGCCGATGCCGACGCCGCGAAACACCACCTGAGCGATCGTCCACAGGCCGAGCTCCGCGCCGGCCTGCTGGTCCGTGGTCATTGCCGCCATCAGGGAAAGCCCTCCGAAGGTATACACGCCGAAGCCGGCACCATAGGCGATGAGCGCGGGCATGACCAGCACGCTCATGCGCGCGAACGCCGCCGCGGCCAGCAGCGCCATGCCGGCCGCCATGAAGCACAGTCCGGCGCCGGCGATGCCGCCCTGCCGCTCCGGGGGACGGTTGCGCCACAGCGCCATGCTGGCCACCAGCGTCAGCAGCGTGGGCGCCAGCCACACCGTGTTGAGGCGCGTGGTCTGCCCCAGGCTGAGCTCCAGCACCTCCGCCCCGAACGGTTCGAGCACCGCCTCCTGCAGCCACGCGGCGGCGGCGGCGACCGACAGGAACAGGAAGAAGCGGATCTTGCTCCGGTCGCCGAGCAACGTGCGCAGTCGCTCCCGGAGCGGCCGGTCGTGAAGCTGCGCGAGCTCGCCGGCGGCGCGCAGCTCCGCCTGCACGCGGCGCTCGACGCCGGCGATCGACACCAGCCAGAACAGGCCGCCGACCCCGGTGGTGAGTGCCACCATGCGCCAGAACAGGCGCAGCTCGTAGTGCTCCATCAGCAGGCCGAAGCCCAGTGCCGCCAGCGGAAAGCAGGCGATCAGCACCGTCTCCACGATCGCGATCGCCATCCCCTGCTTGCCGGCCGGTGCGGAGTGGCGGACGAGCGCCAGGAACGGGCTGCCCGAGATCAGTCCGCCGACGCCGTATGCGAGGAACCCGCCGATCACGATCAGCCAGCCCGGCACGGCCTGGCCGCGGCCGAACCAGGCCAGGCTGACGCCGATCAGCCCCAGGCCGATCATCATCAACGCGCGGCCGGCCCAGATGAAGCGGGTCCGGCCATACGGCGCGGCCGCGGAGATGTCGCTGCGCGCGCCGGCCCAGAGGCTCAGCGGCGACAGCAAATAGCGCAGGCTGAGCAGCAGCGCCACCGGCCACGCCATGAAGCCGAAGTGGCTGATCAGGACGCGGTTGAGCACGCTGGAGACCAGCACGTCGCTCATCGCCGAACCGATGTGAAAGGTGCCGAGCCGCAGCGTGCGCGCGGTGCGGAACCGCCGTTCCCCGGCGGGCGGGCTGCTAGCGTCCATCGGCGCCGCCGGCATCGCCGTCACCACGGGCCATCCGATCGACCAGCTCCGCGGCCGGAGCGATCAGCAGATCGCCGGCAGGCGCCCGGTACTGGGTCAGGTACCGGGTGTGGCGGTAGAAGGCGCTCATGTACTCGTTTCCGTCCAGGTCCCGTGCGCCGGGAATATACGCCCATTTCGCCGTTCCGGGGTCATCCGGCCACGCCGCGCCGCAACAGCAGGCGAACATGAACCGGGTCGAAGCCGTGTGCTCGCGTACCGACAGCCCGATGCTGCCGAACACCTCGGCCCAGGTCGTCACCAGCGCGAAGCCGCCGACCCCGTGTCCGTGGAGGCGGAGATCGACGTGCGTCCGGATCGGAGCATCGGACTCGCGCGCCCGCTCGGCCCACGCGACCCAGTCCTCGATGCGCCGCAGGTACGCCTCCCGGAACGCAAGCGAAGTGTCGTCCGGCAGGTTGTAGCCCAGCCCGGTCCGCGTCGCCTGCAGGTCGCCCTCCCGCACGGCGTCGAAGAAGCGATCCAGCTCCGTCCGCGCAGCGGCAAGCTCTTCCGGGCCGGGCAGCTCCCGCAACGGCAGGCGTACGGTCACGGCACCGGTCGTGAGCGTGCGGCCGGGCAGGGGACGCGCGGCGTCGACCAGGTCCTTCAGACACGAACCGAGCAGGCGCCCCTCGGTCCGCGCCACCTCGTCGCCGGCGAACATGTGCTTGAGAGCGACGTCGCCCTTGGCGCCCTGCAGGTGGAGCACCGGGAACTCCGGCGCGATCGCGTCGGCCAGGGCCATGCAGGCGTAGCCGTTCACGTCCGGGCTGATGACCGGGTCGGTCATGGAGGTGGCGATGCAGGGGTCGCCGGTGTACTGGACCACCGCCGCCATCGGACGCCCGTCGGCGCAGCGGTCCACGCGCAGCACGGCCACGCGCGGATCGATCAGTCCCACCGGCTCCGGCCGGGCGACGCGATCGGGCTCGCGCCTGAAGAACGTGGTGCCGTCGGCGGCGACCCCCTTGCGGTTGTACTGCAGCCGCGGCCAGCTCCCTTCCGCGAACGCGACGCGGGCGGGCGCCAGGTCCGCGACCGACGCGGCGGCGGCAGCGGCGATCCCGTCGAGCAGGCGATCGTGTTGCGGGCCGCGCGTGACGTCCGGGAACGGCACGGGCGTGGAGAGGTTGCGGGTGCAGGCGATCACCAGCGCGTCCGGGGCGACGCCGGCGGCCGTCCGCACGGCGCCGGCGACGGCCTCCTGCAGCTCCACGGTGACGTAGCAGAGGTTGAGGCTGAGCCACGCGACCCGCTGCGCACGGTCCTCCAGCAGCAGCAACGCCCCCCGCAGCGGGCCCAGGACGGCGGCAGCGCCGCGCTCCAGCGGATCCGGCACCGGGACGCCGACGGACGGCGTGAAGTCGATCGACCGCGCGGCGGCATGCAGGGACATCGCGCGCGAGTGTACGCGCCGGGGGTCCGGTCCCCAAGGCCGCGGGACAGGCAGCCGTGGTGCCGGTAGTATCCGCGCCGTGGCCAGACTCACCATCGCGACCTGCCAGTTCGTGATCGAGCCCGCCGTGGAGCCGAACCGGGCCGCGGTCGGGCGGCTGATGCGTTCGGCGAAGCGGCGCGGGGCGCGGCTCGTGCACTTCTCGGAAGCATGCGTCTCCGGGTACCTCGGAGTGGAAGTCGACAGCGGCGACCGGCTCGACTGGGACGCCGTGCGGGGCGCCATGGAGTCGATCGCGCGGCTGGCGGCCGAGCTGGAGCTGTGGGTGGTGATCGGCTGCAACCACCGCCTCACCGGCTCCCACCGGCCGCACAACTCGCTGTACGTGATCGATCCGTCGGGGAGGATCGTGGACCGCTACGACAAGATGTTCTGCACCGGCGCCGACTGCGGCGATGGAGATCTCAAGCACTACAGCCCGGGCAGCGCCTTCACCACCTTCGACGTGGACGGCGTGCGCTGCGGACTGCTGATCTGCCACGACTACCGGTATCCGGAGCTGTTCCGGGAGTACAAGCGGCGCGGCGTGGAGCTGATGCTGGTGTCGTTCCACAACGCCGGGATGACCGCCGACCGCGACGCCCACTACCTGATGTCGGTGCCGGTCACCCTGCAGGCGGCGGCGGCCAGCAACTTCTTCGCGGTCAGCGCGACCAACGGCGCGCGCCGCTACGCGTGGCCGAGCTTCGTGGTGAACCAGGAGGGGTGGGTGATCGACCGGGCCCCGCGCCATCGCGCCGCGGTTCTGGTCAACACGATCGATACGGAAGCGAACCTGTACGACGCGAGCACGTCATGGCGGGATCGCTGTCTGGCCGGCACCTACCACTCGGGCGACGTGGTCACGGACCCGCGGAGCGTGGTCCGCACCGAGCTTATAGGCCGCACCGAGCTATAGCCGGCGCGGAGAGCAGCGGAACCTGCGCGCCGCTCAGTCCCAGGCGGACATCTCGGCGTGCAGCTCCGCGGGGATTCCCTCGTGGCAGGCCCGCAGGGCGTTGTCGAGATGGGCGGTGGTGCGCGCGCCGAACAGGGTGCTGCCCACCGAGCGGTTGGCGATCACCCAGGCGGCGGCCAGGTAGACCATCGACTCGTCCAGTTCCGCCGCTTTCGCGCGCAACCGCTCGACGACCCGGAAGTTTCGTTCAGAAAAGTAGACATCGCAGTGCCCGGGAATCACGTGGAAGCGGGTGCGCTCGGGGAGGGCGTCACGGTCGGCCGTGTACTTGCCGGCCAGGAACCCCGCGCCGAGCGGGCTGTACGCCAGGAAGGTGACGTCCTCGTCGGCGCATACGGCCATGCTGTCCCGCTCCTCTTCGGGGCGGGCCAGGTTGTAGATGTTCTCCACGATCTCCATGCGTGCGTAGCCGTTCGCGGCGCTGATCGCCAGCGCATCGCGGAGCTGCGCGCCGGTGAAGTTGCTGCAGCCCAGCGCCTGCGCGCGGCCGTCCGTCACGGCCCGGTTGAGCGCGTCCATGGTCTCGTCCAGCGGGACCTCGTCGTCGTAGTTGTGGACCATGTAGATCGGCACCGAGTCGAGCTGCAGCCGCTCCAGGCTTGCGTTGAGCGCGCGTTCGATGTTGTCCGGGGAGTTGCCGCTCGACACCTTGGTGAGCACGGTCACCTGGTCGGACACGCCCCGATCGCGCAACCAGGTGCCGATCATGCGCTCCGAGCTCGACACCTCGCCGGTCGTCTCGCGCACGTCCTCCACGCCCATCACGTCGCGCCGGTACAGCCGCGCGTTGCCGCCGCCGTACGCCTCCGCGGTGTCCAGCAGGGTCAGTCCGCGCTCCACGGCGTAGTCCAGGATCCGCCGTGTCTCCTCTTCGTCGATCTCCCGGCCGAACGTCGTCGTCCCCAGCGCGATGCGGCTGATCGTCCGTCCCGTCCGCCCGAGTGGTGCCTGTTCCATCATTTCGCTCCGCGGTGCACGGTAGCATGAGTTCCAATGCGCTGGGTGATCGTGTCCGTGTACGCAGCCGCGCTGGTCGTGACCACGCTGGTGCCCTTGAACCATCCCGGCCGCACGGTCCCACGCATCGACATGGTGCTGCACTTCGTGGCGTGGACGGTGCTGGCCTTCCTGACCACGATCGCGTGGGCAAAGTCCCGCGCGCCGATCGGAGCGGCTGCGCGTGCTGCGCTTGCCGCGATCTGCTTCGGCGCCTTGATCGAGGTGCTGCAGCCCCTCACCGGGCGGTCGGCGGAGCTTCACGACCTGGCCGCCGACGCCCTCGGCGCGGTACTCGGCGCCGTCCTCGGCGCAGCCGCCGCCGCGATCGCCGCAGGGGCCGGCCGCCGGGCCGCAAAGCGCACGGGAAACTCCGGATAACGTCGCGCGTCCATACCGGAACGACCGTTCTGACGGGGTTTCCCGCATGGCGTTGCCATGCCCGACAAACTCGTCCTAGACTCCTGCACGTGCGGGGCCCAAGACCGGGCGACCCGCGGCTCAGACACTTAGAGGAGGTTGCTCATGTCAAACGAGGTCCTGGTAGTCGCGTCCAAGGTGAAGGCTTACATCAAGTCTGCAGCAGGATTTAACACGTCAGCTACGGCGATCGACGCACTGTCGGCAAAGGTCAAGGAAGTCTGCGACGCGGCGATCGAAGCGGCGCGCAAGGATCGGCGCAAGACGGTGAAGGACCGGGACATCTCCTAGCGTCGGCGCACGTCCCGCTCCGGGCAGGAGCCGGCACCTCGCCGGCGCTGCCCGTCTCACGGCGCCTCTCACGCGCCGTCGCCGGGACCCACACAACAACATCTACCCAGCATGGGATCGCGGATCGACGGCCCACGCGCATGCCGCCCGGAGGAACGTCCCGAGTTGCTGGCGCTGGCCAATCTGGTGTTCCGCGTGTCACGGGGCAGAGCACCGTCGATCGAGCGGGACTACCCGCACATCTACCGGGCGGAGAACCTCGACAACGTACGGGTGATCCGGGTCGACGGCGGGCTCCGCGCGTCGGTGGGAACGCTGCACATGCGCATCGCCACCGGCGGCGCGGTGCTCGACACGGTCGGGGTCAACTGCACCACCACCCATCCCGACTGGAGGAACCGGGGGTTCGGCGGCCTGCTGATGCGCGACGTCGAGGAGCGGGCGCGCGCCGCCGGACGGGACCTCGTCCACCTGGACGCGGGCGTGCCGGAGTGGTATCGCCGCTTCGGTTTCGAGGACGGCGGATGCCTGCTCACGTACGAGCTGAACCGTGGCAACGTCGGGTTGCTGCCCGACCCTGCCGACCTGGAGGTCCGCACCGGACTCGACCGATACGCTGCCCACCTCCATCGCATCCACGCCGCCGGCGGCGCGGGGACGATACGTTCTGCAGAGGACGTGCCTGTCATCGTGGGGCGGACCTCGCCCGAGCTGTTCGTCGGCGAGCGCCGCGGACGGGTCGTCGCATACGCCGTGGTGCAGCCGGCGCCGCGGCTGGTGAAGGAGCACGGCGGCCCGCCGGAACTGGTGGCGGCTCTGCTGCGCGCCGTCTACGCGCGGGTGGACGCCGTCAACGAAGGGCGGTCCACGACCGCGCGAGACGACCAGGACCGGGTCGATCTGACCAGCGGCCTCCAGGTCGAGGTCATCCCGCAGCAGACCGGCCTGATCGCGCTGCTCGACCGGATCGGCGTCCCGGTGACGCGCGCGCCGTGGCACATGTTGCAGCTCATCGATCCTCCCGTGATCCTGCGCAAGCTGGGTCTGAACGACGTCACGGTGAGCGCGCGCGGTGACCGGTTCGTGCTGAGTGGCCCGGGCGGCCAGGAAACGCTGACGCGCCGGATGCTGGTCAAGGCGCTGTTCGGCCCGGAACGGGTGACGGAGGTCGCGGGTGACCGGTTGCCGGTCCTGCTGTCCACGCCGAGCACCGACCATGTCTGATGAAGTACTTAAACGAATCGGCCGCCATCACGGCGACCGACTCGTCTGGATGCGGTGCAGCGAAATCGCCCGCACCGCGTTGTAGAGAGAGTCTAGTTGTCACGCGGACGGCGTTCACGCTCGCTGATCGAGCATGAACGCCGTCCGGGAAGCCGCCCGGCCTACCAGCGCCGCGGGCCGCCGCCTCCGCGGTCGCCGCCTCCGCGGTCGCCGCCTCCGCCGCGTCTGCCTCCGCCACGGTCGCCGCGCGCGCTGCGCGCTTCCTCCACGGTCAGGTACCGGCCGTCGAGCTCGGCACCGTTCAATCCGCGTACCGCGGCGGCGGCTTCCTCGTCCGAGCCCATCTCCACGAATCCGAAACCACGGGAGCTGCCGGAATATCGATCCGTCACCACCTCGGCTGATTCTACCTTGCCATGCTGTGCAAACAGCTGGAATAGCGTTTCATCGGTGGCGCTGAATGGAAGCCCACCGATATAGAGTCGTTTTCCCATCGCGAGAACGAGCTTAGCAGGAGCCGGTCGCTTAGGCAACGGCCTTTTTCAGGATTTCCATTCTGAGGCTTCGTCGAGGTGTTCCAGGTGCTCCGAGGACAGCCGGTACCCCACGGCGCCGGCCAGCTCGATCACCTGCTCGGGGGTGGAAGCGCCGACCACCGGAGCGGTGACGCCGGGCTTCGAGAACAGCCAGGCGAGTGCCGTCTGCGCAACCGTGCGCCGGTCGCGGGAAGCGATCTTGCCGACTTCGGCTACCAGCGCGGCGGCGCGCCCCGGATCCAGATCGTAGCCGTGCGACCCGCTGCGCCAGCGCGCCTCCGGGATGGCACCGCCGTGAAAGCGCCCGGCCAGGATGCCGCGCGCCAGCGGCCGGTACGGGAGCACCGCGACGCCGAGCGCGACCGCGGCGTCGGCCAGCTCGCGCTCGTAGCTGCTGCGCGCCAGCAGGCTGTAGTGCGGCTGCACGCTTGCGTAGGAGACCAGGAGCGACGCGGCGCTGATGCCGTGCGCGTGCGCAAGCCGCCAGGCGGGCACGTTCGAGCACCCCACGTAGCGGACCTTTCCCTGGCGCACCATCTGGTCAAGCGCGGACAGCGTCTCCTGGTCGGGCGTGTCGGGGTCGGGCCAGTGCGTCTGATAGAGGTCGATCCAGTCGGTCCCCAGGCTGCGGAGGCTCGCCTCCACGGCGGCCAGCAGGTGGCGCCGGCTGAGCCCGCGGTCGGTCGGGTGCGGGCCGGTCGGAGAGCCTCCCTTGGTCGCGACCACCAGCGCCTGACGATTGCCGCGCCGCCGCATCCAGTCGCCGAGGGCGGCCTCGGATGCCCCAGGCTCCGGCCCGTAGACGTCCGCGGTATCGATGAACGTGCCGCCGCACTCGACGAAGGCATCGAGCACCGGATCGCTCGTGTCGGCGAACGGCTGCGCTCCGAAGCCCGCCGTTCCCAGGCAGAGCTCGGACACCATGAGCCCGGTGCGGCCAAGACGTCGCTTCAACATGCGGGAGGATCATACCGTGCCCGGGGCAGCGCGGCGCAGTGGGCATCGCATGCCCTTGGCTCCGAACGGTGGTTGCGCTACCGTCGCGGCGGTGGACCGCTCCCTGGGATGGCGGCTGATCGCGGCGCTGGTCGTCGTGACGCTGCTTGGCACGCCGGCCGTCGCCCAGGAAGCGCCCGCGGAGACGAACGAGCCGCCCGAGCAAGCGCCCGCGCAAGCGCTACCCGAGCCCGCGGCGCCCGCGGAGCCGGTCAGGGACTACTGGCCGTTGCTGGTCGCAGGCGTCGGCGTGTTGGCGGGAGGGCTGGCGGGCGCGCGGCTGGCCGACCTGGAGGCCGGACGGTGGGAGGCGATGCCGGACGGGACGGCGAATCGACAGCAGCAGATCGACGCCTGGAACACGTGGACGGTGGCCGGCTCGGTCGCGGCGACGGTGGGGATAGGCCTGATCGTGCTGTGGGGCACCATCCGGCTGTCACAGACGTCCGCGGCTCCGGCCCGCCCCTGAAAGGCGTCCGGGCATGAGGCGGAATCCCGCAGGCGGGCGCAACGGGAGGACCATATGGCAGCGATAGACTTCGGTGCGATCAATTACGTGGCGACCGCCGTGTCGGCGGTCGTGCTGATGGCGCTGGGTTTCGCCTGGTACGCGCCGTTCCTGTTCGGCAAGGCGTGGACGGCGGCGCTCGGCAGGACCGACGAGGAGAGGCGCGCCGCCGGCCCCGGCCCGGCACTGGTCGCCGCGCTGGCGGACGCGATCCTCACCTCGCTGGTGCTGGCGATCGTCTTCCAGGCGGCGGGGATCTCCGGGGTCGGTGCCGCCGTGCTCGCTGCGCTCGGTCTGGCGATCGCCTTCTCGGGGATGTCCATCATCTCCAACGGCGCATTCGAAGGACGGCCGCGGGCGCTTGTGCTGATCAACCTGGGCTACCGGCTGGCCGCCTATCCGATCGTCGGCGTCATCCTGGCGATCTGGTAGCGCGCCGCGGCCCGGCCCCGCGCCACACCGTTTCCGGGTCGAGCGGGAGCGACCCCGGCTGTGCTCCGGTGGCGGCCCTGATCGCGTTGGCGGTGGCGGCGGCACCGGCGACGATGGGCGGCTCGCCGACGCCGAGGGCTCCGTACGGCCCGCGCGAGGGCGTTTCGACGAGATGGGCGGTCACCGGCGGTACCGAGGTCGCCTTGGGAAGGCCGTAGTCCATCAGCGTGCCGGTCAGAAGCTGGCCGGCGTCGTCGTGGCGCAACGCCTCGCACAGGCCGATGCCCAGCCCCTGCGCGGCGCCGCCGTGGACCTGGCCCTCGACCAGCAACGGATTCATCGCGAAGCCCACGTCCTGCACCGACAGGTAGTCGGTCGGGTTGACCTGGCCGGTCTCCCGGTCGACGGCGACGCGCACCACGTGCGCGATGAACACGGGGGCGCCGCCGGGCCCGGCGGCTTGACCGCTTGCCTGAATCGGCCCGCGCCGGTGCGGCAGGGATGAGTCTGCGCTCTGCGCCGCTTGGGCCAGCGCGCCGACCGAAATCGTCCGGTCCGGCACCCCCGCAACCCGCACGGCGCCGTCGGCGATCTCCAGATCCTCCACCGCGGCCTCGAAGTGATCGGCCGCCAGGGTCAGGATCTGCCGCCTGGCCTCGGCGGCGGCCGCACGGACGGCATCGGCCGCCGAGCAGGCGATGTTGCTGCCGCCGGCGCTCGGCCCGTACGGAGCGCTGGTCGAATCGGCGATCTGCACGCGCACCTGATGCGGGTCGACGCCGATCTCCTCGGCCGCCACCAGGACGAGCGACGAGTACACGCCCGAGATGTCGACCGCGCCCATCGTCACCACCACGGTGCCGTCAGGATCCACGCGGCAGGCGGCCGCGCACGGGTCGACCAAGGGGATCCATCCGGCGATGGCGAGCCCGGTGCCGCCGGCGCCGGCCTCGTGGCGGGACCGCCACAGCGGATGCGATTCGACCGCTTCCAGGCAGGCGAGCTGGCCGCCCGCGGGCCACGGCGTGCCGTCGGGCTGCGGGTCGCCGGCCCGCACGACGTTGCGTTTGCGGAACTCCAGCGGGTCCACCTCCAGCGCGGCGGCCAGGGCGTCGACCGCGGTCTCCAGCGCAAAGGTGGTCTGCGGCGCGCCGGGCGCGCGGTAGGCGCCGGTAGCGTGCACGTTCGTGCACACGTCACGCCAGCGGATGGCAAGATGCGGGATCCGGTAGCACCCCGCCAGCCGCTTGGCGATGCCGCCTCCCATGCCGTTCGGGAACGCTCCGTTGTCCAGGGTGATGTCCACCCGCAGGGCGGTGAGCTCGCCGTGGCGGTCGGCGCCCAGCTCCAGCTCGATCGCCATCGCCGGGGTCGGCGTGGTGGTCGCCAAGTCGGTCGATCGATCGAGCACCAGCTTCACCGGACGGTTCAGTCGCAGGGCCGCAGCCGCGGCCAGCGGATCGATCACGCCCCCCTTGCCGCCGAAGCCGCCGCCCACGGCCATCGGCACGATACGGACCGCGGCGGCAGGCAGCTCCAGGACCGATGCGAGCCGGGCGCGCACGTCGAACTGGCCCTGACAGCCGGAATAGACGATCACTCCGCTCACTCCGTCACCAGCCGGATCCGGGGCCGCTACCGCCGCGGTCGGCTCCAGGTAGCCCTGGTGCACGAACGGCGTGCGGCACGTC
Organism: Spirochaetia bacterium; assembly: GCA_964291595.2. Taxonomy (GTDB): domain Bacteria; phylum Spirochaetota; class Spirochaetia; order SZUA-6; family Bin103; genus CATQHW01. The sequence continues at coordinate 2,842,749 of OZ219914.1, forward strand.
CGCTTCACGACGTGAGCGGACGCCTCCAGCGCCGCCCGGACGTCGCCGCGGACATACTCGCCGTCTGCCGACGGCGGCCCGCCCTGTGTCGCGGCCGACACGCCGACGACCGGCGGCAGCGGCTCGTAGTCCACCTCGACGAGCGCTGCACCGTCCGCGGCGGCCGCCGCCGACTCGCCGACCACCAGAGCGACTGGTTGCCCCGCGAAGGTGACCGTTTCGCGCGCCAGCACCACCTCCTGCCGGATCGTCGGCGGCTCGGCGGTGGCCGGCAGATCGGCGGCGGTGAGCACGGCCACCACGCCAGGGGTGGCGCGCGCTGCCTCGGCATGCACGGCGTGCAGCCGGGCGTGCGCCTCGGTGCTCAGCACCGGCTGGGCGTGCAGCATGCCGGCGAGCTCCACGTCGGCGGCGTAGCGGGTGGCGCCGAGCGCCTTCGCGCGGCCGTCGATCAACGGCCGCGGACGGCCCAGGTAGCGGTACGGCGCGCTCACCGGTCGGCTCCGACGGCGCCTGGCTCCGGTTGTGTACGACTGCGGAATCGGGCGCTCCGGTAGGCCCCGGCAAGCTCCGACTTCAATTCCGGATGGAGTCGGTCCGTTTCCTCCTCCGTCAGCCACGCGTACCGCTCGTGTTCGTCGCTCAGCACCACCTCTCCGGCGACGTACTCGCACAGGAAGTCGATCCCCACGAGCTGGAATCGCCCGCGCACGGAGTGCCAGGTCGCGACCGGCCCTGCCACCTCGACCTCCAGTCCGGTCTCCTCGGCGACCTCGCGGCGCAGCGCATCGGTCGGTGACTCCCCGAACGCGACTCGGCCGCCGGGCAGATCCACGCGCATGTCGGGATCGGGGTCGCCGGCGGCCTCCTCGCGTGTCTTGTAGAGCACCAGCAGACGCGGGCCGTCCACGATCGCCGCCTTGACCGCCACACCGAAGGCACTGCCTCCGGCCACCTCATTCTCCATCGATCTCACCGCTCCCCCGAGCGAGGGTATACTCGACGCCATGAGTACCCAAGTGCGCTTTCGTGTCGGCGCGATCGGGCATACCGGACGCGGCAACTTCGGCCACGGCCTGCACCTCGGCTTCCGGGGCGTCGACGGCGTGCAGCCGGTGGCGGTGGCCGACCCCGACCCCGCCGGCCGGGACGCGGCTCAGCGGGAGATCGGGGCCGCGAACGGCTACGCCGACTACCGCGAGATGCTCGCCGCCGAGTCACTGGACATCGTCGCGGTCTGCCCGCGCTACGTCGACCGCCACGAGGAGCTGCTCATGGCCGCGATCGACGCGGGGTGCCATGTCTACTGCGAGAAGCCGATGACCGCCGACCTGGCCACCGCCGACCGCGTGATCGCCGCGGCGGACGCCAAGGGGGTGAAGATCGCGGTCGCCCACCAGAACGTCTACCTGCCGCAGCTCCAGGAACTGCGCCGACGGGTGGACGACGGCCTGATCGGCACGCTGCTCGAGCTGCGCGGCACCGGCAAGCAGGACCGGCGCGGGGGCGGGGAGGACATGCTGGTGCTCGGCACGCACGTGTTCAACACCATGCGCTACTTCGCCGGCGACGTCGCATGGATCTCCGGCCACGTCACCACCGGGGGCAGGGAGATCGGCCGCGGCGACGCGCGCGAGGCCACCGAGCCGATCGGCCTGATCGCCGGCGACGCGGTCACCGGATATTACAGCTTCGCCGGAGGAGCCGTCGGCAGCTTCACGTCACGCGCGAACCAGCCGGGCGACGGCCGCGGGTTCAGCCTGCAGTTGATCGGCGACCGCGGCAGCGTGGCGATGCGCGGCGCCGGCAACGACTTCGTGATCGCCCGCCACGACCACTGGGCGCCGTGGGACGGCAACGACGGCTGGGACCTCCTGGACCTGGGCGCCGGCGAGCTCCACAAGGACGGCAACCGTCTTGCCATCGAGGATCTGATCGCCGCCATCGACGCGGACACCGAACCGTTGTCGAGCGCCCGCGCGGCGCGCGCGGCGCTGGAGATGATCCACGGCGTGTACGCGTCGCAGATTGCCGGAGCGCGCGTGGCGGTGCCGCTGGCCGACCGCGGCCATCCACTGGCGAGGCTGCGGGGCTGATGGCTGCCGTCTATCGCGCAGCGCTGATCGGCTGCGGCCCCCGCGGCACCTCCATCGGCCGGGCCTACGCCGGGCATCCCCGTACCGATCTGGTCGGGCTGTGTGACCTCGACACGGAGCGGCTGCGGACGCTGGGAGACGCGTTGGGGGTCGCCGCCCGGTTCACGGACGTGGAGGCGATGCTCGACGCCGTGCAGCCGCAGATCGTCGTGATCCCCACCGGCACCGAGTTCCACCACGATCTCGCGATGCGCGTGCTCGACCACGGGCCGTATCACCTCGACGTGGAGAAGCCGATCTGCGTCGACCTGGAACAGGCCGACGCCGTCCTGCAGCGCGCGCGCGAGCGCGGCGTTCAGGTGGCGGTCCACCACCAGGGACGGGTCAGCCCGGCCGCGCGGGCCGCCGCCGCCGCAGTCGCGGACGGCCTGATCGGCGAGGTCGTGCATGCTCTCGCACGCGGCAAGGGCTACTACGGCGGCTACGGCATCATGAACATCGGCTGCCACCTCCTGACCGGCGCGCAGGCGTTCCTGGGACGCTGCCGGCGCGTCACCGCCAGCCTGCGCACGGACGGGCGGCCGGTCACCCCGGACGACGTGGTGCCGTCACCCAACGGGATGGGCACGATCGCCGGCGAGCGCCTGTCCGCCGAGCTGGAGTTCGACGGCGGCGTCAACCTCACGCTGATGCATGACCGCCTCCCGCACGTGCTCGGCGGTTCCATGGGCGTGGAGTTGCTCGGTACCGAGGGCAGGGTCCTGCTCCAGCACGGATCCGCATGGCATCTCGGTACGCCGTTTCCACGACCGGGCCAGGCGCCGGACGACTGGACGGAGATCGAAAACCCTCTCGGCGGCGGGGGCGACACCCCCGAGCTCCGCAACGGCATGGAGCTGGCGTTCGTGGAGGAGTACGTCCGCGCGCTGGACGCGGGCGGCGAGCACGAGTCGAGCGGAGCCGTGAGTTCCCATTCGCTGGAGATGATCATGGGGGCGTTCGAGTCCGCGGCGTACGGCTGTCCGGTCGAGCTGCCGCAACCGCGGCGGGATCATCCGCTGCTGCGCTGGCGGGCCGAGCACGGAATGGAGCCTCCGCCGGCCGCTCCGCGCCCGTACGCGGAGTGGCTGGCGCACGAGGACCGGCGCCTGCGACGAGGTTGACGGCGCCGGCCGCTTACGGCTCGGAGCGCTCAGGGCCGAAGGCGCCGGCTGCCTGCAACTCGGCGATGCGCTCCGGGGAGTAGGCGAGCCGTTCCCGCAGAATCTCGTCGCGGTGCTCCCCGAGCGCGGGCGCGCCCGCCTTTGCGGCCGGATCGTCGACGCCGGCCATCTTGACCGGCGTGCCGGTCACGCGGAATCCGTCCGTGCCGGCGGCCTCCACCAGCATGGTGCGGGCCGCCACCTGCGGGTCGGCGAACACGTCGGCAATGCCCGCGACCGGCGACACCGGCACGCCGGCAGCCTCCAGCGCCGCGGTCCAGTCCGCGGCGCCGCGCCGCGCCAGGGCAGCCTCCAGCGCCGCCTTGAGGGCGTCCCGGTTGTCGGTGCGGGCGGAGTTGGCGGCGAACCGGGGATCGTCAGGCAGCTCCGGCACCTCCAGCACCTCGCACAGCCGGCCGAACAGCCGGTCGTTGCCGGCCGCGATCACGATCTGCCCGTCGGCCGTGCGGAAGGTCTCGAACGGCGTGATCGATGGGTGCCGCGACCCCAGCGGTCCGGGCTCGACGCCCGTCGCCTGGTACCGCGCCACCGCGTTCTCCAGCACGGACACGACGCTGTCGAGCATGGCGATGTCGACGCGGGCGCCGCTGCCGGGCGCCGCGCCGCGCTCGCGCCGCAACAGACCGGCCAGCACGCCGATCACGGCGTACAGGCCGCTGACGATGTCCGCGATCGAGGTGCCGACGCGCACGGTCTCGCCCGACTCGGTGCCGGTGATGGACAGCAGCCCCGAACGGCCCTGGATGATCATGTCGTAGGCCGGCTTGCCGGCGTCGGGGCCGGTATAGCCGAACCCGGAACAGGTCACGTACACCATTCGGTCGTTGAGCGCGCGGATCCGCTCGTCGTCGAATCCCAGCCGCGAGAGCACCCCCGGGCGGAAGCTCTCGATCAGCACGTCGGCGGCGCGCAGGAGGTCGGCGAACACCTCGCGGCCGGCCGGGTTCTTGAGGTCCAGCGCGATCGAGCGCTTGCCGCAGTTGAGGCTCACGAAGTAGCTGGAAGCGCCGTCGGGCAGGAACGGACCGAAGCCGCGCGCGTCGTCTCCCGCCGGCGGCTCGACCTTGACGATGTCGGCGCCCAGGTCGCGCAGGACCATGTTCGCGAACGGCCCGGCGAGCACCCTCGTCATGTCCACGACGACGATCCCGGCCAGCGGCCTGCGGTCCGGCGAGCTCATGCGTACGGGCGTTCAGACCAGGCTCGACGAGCAGCGCCGGCAGTACCTGGCGTCGGGATCGCTCTCCGAGGTGCCGCACTCGGGGCAGAGCCGTTTCTGGTGGCGGCTCAGCGCCAGCGAGACCTCCATGCTGACCAGGCCGGTGGGTACGGCGATCAGCCCGTAGCCCACGATCATGATGGCTGCGGCCAGCGCCTGGCCCAGCGGGGTGATGGGAGAGAGATCGCCGTAGCCGACCGTGGTGAGCGTGACGATCGCCCAGTACACGGACTGCGGGATGCTGGTGAAGCCCGAGTCCTCGCCTTCGATCAGGTAGATCAGCGACCCCACCACGATGACGATCGACAGCACCGCGAACAGGAACACCGCGATCTTGCGTCCGCTGGCCTTCAGGGCGGCCACGATCAGCTCCGCCTCCGCCACGTACTTGGCGAGCTTGAGCACGCGGAACACGCGCAACACCCGCAGCACGCGGACCACCAGCAGGTAGTGGCCGCCGGGCAGCAGGACGCTCAGGTAGGTGGGCGCCAGCGCCAGCAGGTCGATGACGCCGAAGAAGCTGCGCGCGTAGCGCAGCCGGCGGGGCGCCGAGTAGAGGCGCAGCACGTACTCGACGGTGAACAGGATCGTGAACGCCCATTCGGCCGTCGACAGCAGCCCTCCGGCCGCGGCTCGAATCCCGGGCACGCTGTCCAGCATCACGGCCACGACGCTGCCCACGATGGACAGGATGAGCAGGATGTCGAAGCCTCTGCCGGCCGGCGTATCCGACTCGAAGATGATGCGGTAGACGCGATCCTGCAGGCGGCTTCGCCGCCGCGTGACGGTCGTCTCGGCCATCAGGAAACCCTATCACGGGGGTTGGACGGCGCAGCGCCGCGCACGGTGCGCTTGGTCTCGATCACCTGCGCCATGATCGCCAGCGCGATCTCGTCGGGCGAGACGGCGCCGATCCCCAGCCCGGCCGGGCCTCTGATGCGGTCGATGGCGTGGTCGGCGAAGCCGGCCTCCCGCAGGCGCGTGCGCCGCCGGGCATGCGTGCGCGAGCTGCCGAGCGCGCCGATGTAGGCGGCGCGGCTCGCCAGCAGGTGGCGCAGGGCCTGGTCGTCGATCTTTGGATCGTGGGTGAGGAGCACCGCGTAGGTGCTGTCCGAAATGGGCCTGCCGGCGAGCGCGCGATCGGGCCACTCGGCCAGCAGCTCGTCCGGCTCCACGGCGAAGCGCTCGCCCGAGGCGAACACCCGCCGCGGGTCGATCACCACCGTGCGGAAGCCAAGCTCGCGCGCGAAGGCGACGAGGTGCACGGCGATGTGGCCCGCGCCGATGATCAGCATTTCGTCGGGCCGCGGGATCATGTGCACAAAGGTATCCATCCCGTCGATCTCGACCAGCGCGCTTTCCCGCGCGCCGGCGGCGAACTCGCAGGCGGCATCCACGGTAGCCACCCCGCAGGTGTGGCCACGGACGGGGGCACGCACGCGCCGCTCGTCGATGTCGATCAGCGCATGCGACGCGCGCCCGTCGTTGAGCCGGGTGAGCAGGACCGCCGGCCGCTGCCGCTGCAGGCCGTCCAGGATCGCCTCCCACAACTCCGGCTCCGGCTCCGTCAGGTAGACCGACAGCGTGCCGCCGCACGACAGACCGACCGACCAGGCGAGCTCGTCCTCGATCCCGTACTCGAGGCGGCCGGGACCGCGCTCGCCGGCCAGCAGGCGTACCGCCTCCTCGATGACCGCCCCCTCGATGCAGCCGCCGCTCAGCGATCCGGCGACCTGCAGGTCCGCGGTGACCGCCATCGCGCCGCCGGGCCGGCGCGGCGCGGACCCCCAGGTCGCCACGACGAAGGCCAGGGCGAACCTCGTGCCGGCCGCGTGCCAACGGCGCACCGCGGCCTCTATGTCGCGCATCCGGGTGCACAGTACCGGACTCGAGCGCCCGTCGTCCCGGCCGGGTCGAGGGTCTCGGTTGACAGCGGCGGGCGCCCCCCCTACGGTCACGCAGGATCACGCGCCGCGCTCATCGGCTCGGAGCGGGCCCACCCTGACCGACATGCGACTCACCGGCGAATTCTCCTTCGAAGCGGCTCCCGAAGCAGTATGGGACGCACTCATGGACCCCGAGGTGCTGCGTTCGACGCTGCCGGGAACCGACCGGCTCGACCGCATCGACGAGACACACTTCGATGCGTCGTGGCGCGTCAAGCTCGGGCCGATCCGCGGCAGCTTCGCGGGCTCGATCGAGCTCTCGGACCTGCAGCCGCCGGTCTCCTACCATCTGAGCGCGACCGGCCGCGGACCGGTCGGCGTGGTCACCGGCGAGGCGGACTTCCGGCTGACCGCGGACGGCGAGGGCACGCTGCTGCAGTACGATCTGGAGTCGCGCATCAGCGGCCGGCTGGCGAGCATCGGGCAGCGGCTGGTCGAGAGCTCCATGCGCTCCCTGGTGCGCGACGCCCTGCAGGGGCTGGCCGATGCGATCCGCATGCGTGTCAACGACTCCGGAGGAGCGAGCCGAACGTGAGCGACATCGCCAACCCGGAGCCGCTGTCGGTCGCCATCACGATCAACGGCCGTGTCCACCGGGCGCAGGTGGAGCCGCGCACGCTGCTCGTGCACTTCATCCGCGAGCAGGCCGGCCTTACCGGCACCAACATCGGCTGCGAGACCGGGCTGTGCGGGGCCTGCACGGTGCTGCTGGACGGCGCCGGCGTGCGTTCCTGCACGCAGTTGGCCGCGCAGGCCGACGGCCGTTCGGTGACCACCATCGAGGGGCTTGCCGAGGGCGACACGCTGCACCCGCTGCAACAGGCGTTCTGGGAGCAGCACGCCCTGCAGTGCGGCTACTGCACGCCCGGCATGATCCTGGCATGCGTCGACCTGCTGCAGAAGAACCCGGATCCGTCCGACCACGAGATACGGGAAGCGCTCAAGGGCAATCTCTGCCGCTGCACCGGGTACCACAACATCGTCGTGGCCGTCCGGCACGCCGCCCGCGCGATGGCCGGGCGGGACTGACGTGTATCCCGCTCCCTTCGCCTACCACCGCGCCGAGACGCTTGCGGCAGCCGTCGAGCTGCTCGGCGAGCATGAAGACGCCAAGCTGCTGGCGGGAGGCCACAGCCTGCTGCCGATGATGAAGCTGCGCCTGGCGCAGCCGGCCGTGCTGGTCGACATCGGCCGCCTGCCGCTGACCGGCATCGGCGCCGGGCCCGACGGCCTGACCGTCGGCGCGCTGACCACCCACCACGATGTCGCGACATCGGTGGAGGTGGGCGTCCGCTGGCAGGCGCTCGCGGAAGCGGCGGCGAGCATCGGCGACCCGATCGTCCGCAACCACGGCACCGCCGGCGGCAACGTCGCGCATGCCGATCCGGCCTCCGACCTGCCGGCCGCGCTGCTGGCGCTGGACGGCGAGATCTGCGCCGCCGGTCCGGGCCGAGCCCGGCGCCTGCCGGCGGACGGGTTCTTCCTGGGCCTGTTGACCACGGCTCTGGAGCCGGCCGAGGTGCTCACCGAGCTGCGGCTGCCGGCGCCCGGACCGCGCACCGGCTCCGCGTACCTGAAATTCGAGCATCCCGCGTCCGGTTTCGCGGTCTGCGGCGCTGCCGCCGTCGTCGCGCTGGACGCCGGCGGGCGCTGTGAGCGGGTGCGCCTCTGCTTCAACGGCGTCACGGAAACGCCGCTCGACGCCGGTGAGATCGCCACGGCGCTGGCCGGAAGCGACCTGGACGACTCCGCGATCGAGCAGGCGGTCGGCGACTGCCTGAGCGTCGAAGAGCCGTTGGCCGACACGTTCGCGTCAGGGGAGTACCGCACGCACCTCGCGCGCGTGTACGCCCGCCGCGCCCTGCGCGCCGCCCGCGACCGCGCCCGGACGTCCGGTGATCTCCGGCAATCCGGCAGACGGTGTCGCTGGCTGACCCGGTGCCGGCGCTCGACAGCGTCGACGCCGTGCAGGAAGCGATGGAGCGATGCGCGTACGTCGCGGACCGCGACCTGGCCACCTGCGTGTTCCTGGCGGTGCAGCTCGACCGGCCGCTGTTCCTGGAAGGCGAGACGGGCGTCGGCAAGACCGAGATCGCCAAGGTGCTGTCGTCGATCCTGGACGCCGACCTGATCCGGCTGCAGTGCTACGAGGGCCTGGACGTGTCCACGGCGGTATACGAGTGGAACTACGCGCGCCAGATCCTGCGCATCCGCATGCTGGAGGCGGCCGGGGAGGCGAGCGCGGACGCGGACATCTTCACCCGCGAGTTCCTGCTGGCCCGCCCCCTGCTGCAGGCGGTCGACCCGGCGGGGAAGCGCCGCCGGGTGCTGCTGGTGGACGAGCTCGACCGCGCGGACGAGGAGTTCGAGGCGTTCCTGCTGGAGGCGCTCTCCGACTTCCAGGTCACCGTGCCGGAGATCGGCACCTTCAAGGCGAGCGAGCCGCCGGTGGTCATCATCACCTCCAACCGCACGCGCGAGGTGCACGACGCCCTCAAGCGGCGCTGCCTGTACCACTGGATCGACTTTCCGGACCTGGACAAGGAGCTGCGCATCGTGCAGCGCCGCATCCCGGAGGCGGCCGAGGCGCTGTCGGCGCAGGTGGTGGCCTTCGTGCAGGAGCTGCGCTCGCAGGAGCTGTACAAGCGGCCCGGCGTCGCCGAGACCCTGGATTGGCTGCACGCGCTGCGCGCCCTGGGCGAGCAGGAGCTGGCCGCCGACGTGGTGGAGCGCACCCTGGGCGTGCTGCTCAAGTATCAGGACGACGTGCAGTCGGTGCGGGGCTCCGTGCCCGGCCTGATCGAGCAGGCGCGCATCAGCGCCTGAGCCGGATCCGGTGACCGGCGCGCCGCACCTGCCGCGCTCGGCCCTGCTGTTCGCGCGCGTGCTGCGCGGCCTGGGCCTGAGCGTCGCCGCCGACGACGTGACCGCCTTCCTGCAGTCGATGCAGGCGATCGGCGTGCGCTCGCGCGACGACGTGCGCGCCGCCGCCCGCAGCCTGTTCACCACCAGCGTCACCCAGCACGAGCGCTTCGACCGCGCCTTCGACCGCTTCTGGAGCCACCGGCGCCTGCCCGACCGCGACGGGCTGCCGCCGCCGGAGGTGGAGCGAACGGTGGTCGGCGAGGCGGCGACGGCCACCGACGGCTCGGAGGAGTCGGACAGCTCCGACCGGACCCTGACCTGGTCGGCCACGGAGCGCCTGCGGCGCAAGGACTTCGGCGCCATGGACGATGCCGAGCTGCGGGTGATGTACGATTTGATAGACACGATACGGGTCGAGCTGCCGCTGCGGGCGGCGCGGCGCACGCGTCCGGCGCACCGCGGCCACCTGATCGACATGCGCGGCTCCCTGCGGGGCGGCCTGCGCTCGGGCGGCGAGCTCACCCGGCTTCGCTGGCGCCGCCGCAAGCGCCGCCCGCGCCGCCTGATCCTGATCTGCGACATCTCCGGCTCCATGGAGCGCTACAGCGGCGCGCTGCTGGCATTCGTGCATGCCGCCGCGCGCGGGCTTCCGCGTGGCGAGGCGTTCGTGTTCGGCACGCGGCTGTCGCGCGTCACCCGGCTGCTGAACGGCCGCCGCATCGCCGACGCGCTGCGCGCGGTGTCGGACCGCGTGCTGGACTGGGGCGGCGGCACCCGCATCGGCGAGGTTCTGCACGACTTCAACTACCGCTGGGCACGGCGCGTCCTGTCGGAGCGCGCGGTGGTCGTGCTGATCTCGGACGGCTGGGACCGCGGCGATGCGGCGCTGTTGCGCACGGAGATCGACCGGCTGCGCCGCAGTTGCGGGCAGCTCGTCTGGCTGAACCCGCTGGCCGGCTCGCCGGGCTTCGAGCCGCGCACCCGCGGCCTGCAGGCGGCGCTGCCGTTCGTGGACCTGCACCTGCCGGCCCACAACCTGGAGGCGCTGGAGCGGTTCGGGGCCATGCTGAGGGCGATGAGCGCGAGTTGACGACCTCGGGCTGACGGGCTCGGGCTGAATCGACGCGCTGACGTGATAGCGTGGCCGGCATGACGGTCGGGGTAGTGGGCGCCGGCGTCTTCGGCTCCGCCGCCGCCCTGGAGCTGGCCCTGCGCGGCCACCGGGTCACGCTGTTCGACGCCGAAGCGGTGCCGGCGCCGCGCGCCGCCTCCACCGACGTGTCCAAGGCGATTCGCCGCATCTGGTACGTGCGCGACAAGGCGTGCTACGTGGACCTGGTCGAGCGCTCCGCCGACCGGTGGCACGCCTGGGAGCGGGCGACCGGCCGCCACGTCCTGCACCCCACCGGCCATCTGAGCATCCTCCGGGACGCCGATCCCGGATCGCCGACGCATGAGAGCGTGCGCCTCCTGCACGGGCGCGGCGCGATCGAGGTGCAGGAGCTGGACGCGCGGGCGCTGCGCCGGCGCTTCCCGCAGTTCACGATCGCCGACGACGAGGTGGGCGTGTACGACCCGTGGGGCGGCTACCTGGAGAGCACGGCCGCGGTACGGATGATCGTGGATCTGGCATGCGACGCGGGCGTCACCGTGCGCGAGCGCACGCCGGTCGCCGCCGTGGAGCAGCGGGCCGGGGCGGCGACGGTGCGCGTCGACGGCGCGGAGCAGGCGTTCGATCGCGTGGTCGTCGCCGCCGGCGCCTGGATCGGGCTGCTGCTGCCGCAGGTGGCGCGGCCGCTGACGGTCACCCGCCAGGAGATGCTGCTGCTGCCTGCACCCGACCCGGTGGCGTTCTCCTACCCGCGGATGCCGACCTGGGGCGCCGAGCCGGGCGGGGAGGAGTGGTACGGCTTCCCGCTGCTGCGCGACGGATACGTCAAGGTCGCCCGCGACCGGCTCGGTCCCGCGGCCGATGCCGACGTGGACCGCGCCGGCACCGCCGAATTCGCGGCCGACGTGGAGGAGATGCTGCGGCGGCGCATCCCGGCGCTGGCCGGCTCCACGGGAGCGTGCGGCCGGAGCTGCCTGTACACGATGACGCCGGACGCACACTTCATCATCGACCGCGTGCCAGGAACCGAGCGCCTGGTGGTCGCCGGCGGCGGCAGCGGCCACGCCTTCAAGTTCGGCGGCGTGCTCGGGCCGCTGGTCGCCGGAGTGGTAGAGGACCGCCCGGACCCGGCCGACGCGCCGCTGCGCATCGGCGACCGGCCGGAGAGGTGGGCCGATGTCTGAGCGCTCTACGAGGTACGCGCTCATGGAGATGCCCGAGCCCGAACCGATCGACCCGAAAGCCGTCTTCGGGTCCCTTCCGCCATGGGCGCGGCTCACCGCGCTGGTCGGCGGCGTCCTGAGCCCTCTGACGTACGGCACCGCCGAGCTGGCACGCATGATGCGGTTGGCGGACCTGGAGGCCGGCGGCCGCAGCGTCACGGCCACGCTCGCCAGGAAGGCCGCCGAAGAGCTGGAGCGGCAGGGAATCGCGGGCCTCTCGCGTGACGCCCGGATCATGGCGGTCGAACCGCGGTGGACGACGTGGCTGACCAGGGAAGCGCACCGCCTCGGCCTGCTGGAACCGATCCGCGACGCGCACGACAAGGCCAATCCGACGTACTACGGGTACGCTCGGCCGGGCGTCGATGCGATGAAGCTCCGCTGCGCCACGGTCGCGGGACGATTCGATCTCCTGCCCCGGCACGTCGCGGACGCGGACTGGGGATTCCTGGCGCAGCCGGGTGCGGCCGAGCTGCTCGAAACCCTGCCCGAGCAGCACCGGGACGCCGCCCTCAGAGGCTGCCTGAACGCGGTGATCGACCACGCCGCACCGCCGGAACCGGTGGTGGCCGCCTGCCGGGAGCTCGGCTCCGAACCGGAGCGGTTCGCGGTCGACATCGCCTTCGTCCGCATCCTGCAGGGGCGGCTGGACGACGCGGCCGCCGTCTTCGACGAGCTGTCCTCACCGGCACGGGACGGCGCCCACGTGCACGCCGACCGTGCCGCCGTGCAGGCGCTGACCGCGACCCTGCGCGGGGACGACGATGCCGCGCTCCGCTCCATCGAGACGGCCATCGCCGCCGCGCGAGCCGCGACCCGACGCCGCACGCGGATTCCGGGCTCCCTGCCGTTCATCCTGTCGCTGCTGTCCCTCGTCCGTGCCGACACGCCGGCGAACCGCTCCCTGCTCGAAGACGTCCTGCATGCCGGACGAACGCAGGGCGCCCCGCACGCGGCGCTCGACGCCGTCGAGTCGGCCGCCGAGCTCCGCGCCGGCACGGCACCCCGCAGGCCGATCGAGGTCGCGGGCGACCTCCGCGGCTTGCTGCACGGCTGGGTCTACTGCTGGGCGAAGCGCGTCATCAGCCCCTCCGTGCCGCGCGAGTCGTGGGAGGAGTTCGGCCGCTACATGGATCGGCTCTCGGCGCACGGGTTTCACTGGGCGTACGCCGAGTGTCTGGCCATCGTCGGCGACGCCGGCCCGGAGTCGAACCCTCGCGTCGACCGATCGCCGGCGGCGTCAGGCGAGCAGGCAGCGGCGATGCACCGGCAACTCGGCACGCACACGCTGGTCACGGTGGTTCCCGCGTCCGCGAAGTGGGAGTTCCCGCTGAGAGCGCTGGAGCGCTTTGCGTTCGAGATCCGCGACAAGACGGCCAACGCCGGCAGGACCGCCGAGAGTCGGCTGATCTGGGAACTGGAGCACGACGCGGCCGCCATCACCGTGACGCCGCGGGAGCAGCGCCGCTCGAAGGACGGTGGGTGGTCCAAGGGCGGCTCGCGGTCGCTGCAGTGGCTGATCGGCGCTGCCGGCAGACGCGACATGCTGCTGGCGCAGGATCGCGCCGCCGCAGAGGTGGTCAAGCGCGAACAGTTCGGCCTGCAGGCGGCGGCGGATGCCCGCCTGACGAAGGCGATGCTGTTCGAGCTCGCGGGTCATCCGCATGTCTTCAACGCGGCCGGAGACTCCGTCGACGTGGTCCGCACCGAGCCCGAGCTGGTCATCGAACAGAAGGACGGCGACGTGCGCGCCGCCATCGTGCCGGGCGAGTGGGTCGGCGAGCGCTTCCACGTTCGCATGGTGGGCGAACGGCGGTGCGAGGTGATCCGGCTCACGCCCGATCACCACCAGGTGCGGAAGATCATCCCGAAGGGCGGCTTGACGCTGCCGGCCGAGGCCGGCCCCCGCCTGCTGGAGGCCGCATCGGCGCTCGTGCCGGTGATGCGCATTCATGGCGGAGTCGACGGCAGCGCCAGCTCGGCGCGCCTCGTCGAGGCGGACGCACAGCCGCGCGTCCGGCTGGAGCCGTACGGCGCCGGGCTGGCCGCGGCCGTGGTGGTCGAGCCGATTCCGGGGTCCGGGACCCGCTTCGCACCCGGCGCGGGCGGGGCGCTGGTGTTCGGCCAGCAGGTCGGCGAACCGGTGCAGGCGCGGCGCGACCTGGCGGCCGAACGGACGGCGGCCGAGCGGCTTGCGGAGGCGTGTCCGCGGCTCGCCGGCACCGATGCGACGCCGTGGTCGGCGGAGGTGCCCGATGCCGCCGGCGCGCTTGCGCTGCTGGAGCAGCTCGACGCTGCCGGCGCGCGCTGCCTGTGGCCGCAGGGGGAGCGGTTCAGGATCGTGGGGCGGGCCGACGACCGCCAGTTGCGGCTGAAGATCAGGACCGCGGACGAGTGGGTGCAGGCATCCGGCCAGCTCAGGATCGACGAACGCCGCGCGCTCAACCTCAAGCAGGTGTTCGCGCTGCTGGACGCCAATCCGGGCTCCCGCTTTCTGGAGCTCGCGCCGGGCGAGTTCGTCTCGCTGGCGGCGTCGTTCCGCCGCCGGCTGGACGACCTGCGCAGCGTGTCGTCGCCGGCGGCGCGCGGTGCGCAGCGCCTGCATCCCCTCGCGGCGCTCGTCCTCGACGAGTGGGGCGACCGGATCCGGCTCGACGCCGACCCGGAGTGGCGCGCACGACGGCAGCGGCTGCGCGACGCGCAGGAGTACGAACCGGAGGTGCCGAGCACGCTGCAGGCCGAACTGCGTCCCTACCAGCAGGAGGGGTTCCGCTGGCTGTCGCGCCTGAGCCGCTGGGACGCCGGCGCCTGCCTGGCCGATGACATGGGGCTCGGCAAGACCGTGCAGGCGCTGGCGCTGCTCCTGGAGCGCGCCCCGGACGGACCCGCGCTGGTGGTCGTACCGACCTCGGTCGCCGCCAACTGGATCGACGAGGCGCGCCGCTTCGCTCCGACGCTGAACGTGCGCGCCTGCATCGGCGGAGCGGACGCGCGCGCCGCCATGCTCGAAGACCTCGGCCCGTTCGACCTGGTCGTCACTACCTACGCGCTGCTGCACATCGACGCGGAGCGGCTCCGCGGCATCGCCTGGCACAGCGCGGTGCTCGACGAGGCGCAGGCGATCAAGAACCCGGCCGCCAAGCGCTCGCACGCCGCCCGCGCCCTCCGCGCCGGCTTTCGCATGGTCACCACCGGGACGCCGATCCAGAACAACCTGACCGACCTGCACGCGCTGTTCAGCTTCATCAACCCCGGCATGCTGGGCTCGCTCCAGCAGTTCCGGCGCGTCTTCGCCACGCCGATCGAGGCGGAGGCGAGCGGCGCGGCGCGGGCGCGGCTGCGGCGCCTGGTGGCGCCGTTCGTCCTGCGCAGGCTGAAGGCGGAGGTGCTGGAAGACCTGCCGCCGCGGACGGAGATCACCCTGCACGTGGAGCTGTCGCCGGACGAGGCGTCGTTCTACGAGGCGCTGCGCCGGCGCGCGGTGGAGGACCTGGAGGCGTTGCGCGCCGGTGGTTCCGCGGACGACGACGGACGCATGCTGATGCTGGCGCACCTGACGCGCCTGCGCCGCGCGTGCTGCAACCCGGCGCTGGTGAATCCGGCGGAGGCGCCGCCGAGCTCCAAGCTGGCGATGTTCGCCGAGACGCTCGCCGAGCTGCTCGCCAACCGCCACAAGGTGCTGGTGTTCTCGCAGTTCGTCGGCCACCTGAAGCTGATCGAAACCCACCTGCAGGAGACGGCCGTCAGCTACCAGTATCTCGACGGCAGCGTTTCCGTGGACGCGCGCCGCGAGCGGATCGCGGCGTTCCAGGCCGGGCAGGGGGAGGTGTTCCTGATCTCGCTGACGGCCGGCGGCTTCGGACTGAACCTGACCGCCGCCGACTACGTCATCCACATGGACCCGTGGTGGAATCCGGCCGTCGAGGACCAGGCGTCGGACCGCGCCCACCGCATCGGCCAGACGCGCCCCGTGACGATCTACCGGCTGGTCACCAGGGGCACGATCGAGGAGCAGATCGTCGACCTGCACCACGGCAAGCGCGAGCTCGCCGGCCGCCTGCTTGCGACCGGCGGCGCGCCCGCCCGCCTCGACCCCGCCGAGCTCCTGGAGCTCCTGCGGCAGCCGCTGGCATGAAGAACTACCTCCGGGAGAACGCCACGCGCTACCGGAAGGTGGGAGACAGGGTCGTCGATGTCAGGGCAACGACGAAGCACGGCGGAACGGATGCCGCGGACTTCTCTTCACGCGGCTTCCTGGAAGCGGTGATCCCCCGGCTCCGGTTCGGCCCGAAGCAGCCCACGGCGCTGGAGCTGGGGACGGGGGTGGGGCCGGGCGCGCTGTTCCTGGCCGCCCGCGGCTTCCGGGTGCATGGGATCGACCTCATCCCGGAGGCGATCGCGCAGGCCCGGCGCAACGCGTCGGCGCGCGGCGTCGAGGCGACCTTCGAGGCCATGGACGTCACGCGCATCCCGCACGCCGGGCCGGCGTACGACCTGATCGTCGACAGCTACTGCCTGCAAGGCATCGCGCTCGGCGCGGACCGGGACGCGGTGTTCCGCGCCGTCAAGGCCCGGCTCGGCCCGCGCGGCTGCTACCTGGTCAGCACCGCGATGTACGAATCCACCCGTCACCACCCCGACCGGCAGGTGGTCGACCGCACGACGGGGCGCGTGTTCGAAGGCTACGACGAGGACTGCCTGTACGACCCGGACACCGGCACGTGCTACTGGCCGTACGACGGTGAGACCGAGATCGACGGCGCCATCACCGTCGGCGGGGCGCGCTACTTCCCTGCGCGGCGCTATCGCACCGGTCCGCGGCTGCGGAAGGAAGTCGAGTCCTGCGGCTTCGAGGTACTCCTCCAGACCGGCGATTGGGGCCAGAACCTCGTCGCCGTCCACCGCGGCAGCGGGATCCGTCTGTAGCTGCTCCAAGCCGGCACGTGGGCGGACATCCGCGCCTTGAACAGCCGGGGCCGTGGTTGGGCACGCGCAGGTGCAGCAACTCGTGGGCGATGACGAAGTCCCGAAAGCCCGGCTGCTGGTCGGCCAGATCGGCGGCGAGCGTGACGATCCCTCGGGTGGAGCAGGACCCCCACTTGCGTGCCATGGAGCGGATGCGAACCGCCCGCGGTCGAACGTTGATATGTCGCGCCCAGGCGTCGGCGCGGCACCGAAGGGCCGTATGGCCCGTGTCAGGATTCTGCATCACCGGGGCTCACCAGCAGCGCCAGGATGTGCCTGACGACCTTCCCGAAATCGTCCTTGTGCAACCCCAGCAGCGGCTTGTAGAGCGCCGCGCGCAACGCATCCTCCCGTTCGCGGACCAGCGTCTCGATCTGATCCAGGGCATCGTCGCCACCGGTCTGTCGGGTCTCCAGTTCCGTCAGAACCCGCTCGGCGCGCCCCTTGATCGGCCTGGCGTGTCCGGCGACGTGTCGATCTCCCGGCACAACCCGCGCAGGTATTCAGGATTTCGTGTGGGCGAGACCGAGAGAGGTGCTACCGCGGCGGCCTCGCGAATGGCGGTCCGGAGCGGTTCAGCCGTGCGGCGCGTGCCGATGCCTGTGGTGGGCATGACAGAGCAATCGGAGGTTTCGAGGATCGGCGCCGCCGCCCAGCGCATGGGGCAGGATGTGGTCTATCTCGATCAGATGTCGTGAGTTGCAGCGGCGTCCGGTCCGCCGATCGAGGTAGCTGCAGCGGCCGCCGTCCCGCTGCCACACCTGCCGTCGCACCGCCGCCGGAATCGCGCGACCCGCAGCGCACGACTTCGGCGTCGGAGTGGCGGTGGCGGCCGGCTTCGTCCCGGCAGCCGCTGGTCGGTCCGTCGCTTCCTGCCGCGTCCGCGAGGGCACGGAGGCCGGCCTCGGGTGCGGCGTCCCCTCCGGCATCGGAGTGGTGCCGGCGGTGACTACCGCGTCCTGCACCGTCACGGCGTGACCGGATTCCGTGGGCTGCTCCTTCGCTGCCGGAGCGGGCCGGGATTCGCCCTGTGCCGCCCCCATGCCGGTGCGCGCGCGGCGCGTCCGCCGTCTCGGGTCGTGGCGGTCGAGCGCCTCCTGCACGATGCGGCCGACGAGCTGCCCCATGGTCATGCGGGGGTCCACGTGCGAGAGCAGCCCCCGCAGGTGCTCCAGTCCCTGCTGGCAGTCGGCGTCGATGACGACCTTCAACTCGTAGCGCCCGTCGCCGAGCGGGCGCACCCGGTCGGCCGGCGGCGCCAGTTCCGGGTCCAGGTCGGCCAGCATCCGTCGGACTTGGCGTGCGCTCTTGCCGGACGCCTCCTCGACCAGCTTCCGTCTGCCTGCCGCATCGAGCACCAGCGGCGGCGCAGGCTCGGAGTGGCTCGGCGTTGCGGCCGGCGCGGCGTCCGTCGCCGGATCGTCCGCCCGCGCAGCCTCGGCGGGGGCGGACCTCACCGCACCGCTCGCCGGTGCGGAGCCCGTCGACGCGATCGACGCGGTGCCGGCGATCGACCCGCGCCGCCGCTGCCGGTCGAACGCCCACTGCAACTCGGCAGCGGCGCTCAGCGTCAGCGAGCCGTCGCGCAGCCGCTCGCGCGCGCCCGGCTGGTCGGCGCACAGCCGCACGGCGCCGATACGCCGCCCGGCGGCAGCGTCGCTGTAGCCGAGCTCGCGCACCGCGTAGTCGAACAGGCTGGAGCAGCCTCGCTCCAGGAACAGCCGGCGGGCCTCGATCTCGGCCAAGTGGTCGATGATGGCACCCTGCAGGTGGCGCTCGTGGTGGACCAGCGTGCTGGCCTGACGCAGCAGCTCGCGGTCGGAGAGCACGCCGATGGTGGAGGTGATGGCAGGGCGGACGGCGGTGGCAGGAGTGGCGGTCCTCATGGAGTAAATATAGTCATGATTTTCAGATAGACCTTCCAGTCCGGTCCGGGACGGGTCGGCGATCCGCGCGCAGCGAGCGCTGAAGGGGGTGCCGGGCCGCCGAACGGGTATCCGAGCTTCCGGGAGGCCGGACGGGGCGCGAACGTGCGGTGACGTGCCACCTCGCAAGCGCAAAACCCCGTCAAGCCCCTGAAGCAAGAATGCTCGATCTTTTTCGCGGCGCGCCCGCTGCCGGCCAGTCCCGGTAACATCAGCGGCCGGTCGACCTCGCCGCCGCCGGCCCCTATGGCCCCTCATCCACACGAAACCCGGAAGGTCCACCCGCGCACCACGTTGAAGACCTTGGCCTCGTAGGGGCCCGGAACTCCGGCGCTCAAGGTGGGAAGCGCGAGTCGCTCCGGCGGCCGTCGAGCCGCCTCATGGTCACGGGCAGTCCAGAAGCGGGGCGGCCGTTCTGTGCATTGATTTAGACGAGGAGGCCTGAGATCCGATGCAGACAACGACGGCTCGTCCCCTGAGCCGCCTGCCCGACCGCGTGCTGCTCGCCCGCACCCGGCAGCTCGTCGATCGGGAGCGGCACCTGCACCTGGAGATCGTCGACCATCTGCGCGAGATCGAGGACCGCGACCTGCATCTGGCGCGCGGCTTCTCCACGCTGTTCGACTACGCGGTCACCGAGCTGGGCTACAGCAACGGAGCCGCGTGGCGGCGCACGCTGGCGATGCGGCTGTGCCGGCGGATGGCTGACGTGCGCGAGCGCCTCAAGAACGGCTCGCTCACGCTGAGCACCGCGGCGCAGTTGCAGAGCGCTTTCGAGCGGCAGGAGCGCAGGCGGCGGCGGGCGTGGGTGCAGCAGCAGAAACGGAACGCGCACCAGGCCGCCGCGTCAACGGCGGCGCCCGAGGCGGCGCGGGCCGGGCAGTCGCCGGACCCGTTGCCTGCCGGGACGGCGGCGTCACCGCCGCCGGCGGTCGGGTCCGTCCGGGCGCAGGCGCCGGTGGTGGTGCTGGACGCCACGGGACAGCGGGAGCTGATCAGGCAGGCGACCGGCAAGAACTCGCGCCAAGTCGAGGAGTTGCTCGCATCTGTGGACCCGAGCCTGACGTCGCCACGAGAGCAACTCCGGGCGCGGGGCGACGGCACGTGGACGTTCACGGTGGTCGTCGACCGGGAGTGCCGGCACGGGCTGGATCAGCTCAAGTCCCTGCTGTCTCACGTGGACCCGGCGATGTCGTATGGACAACTGGTGAACCGGCTCGTGCAGGACGAGCTGCGACGCCGCGATCCCCGCCAGCGCGGCTCGACCGGAACCGGCACCCGGCCGGCGGCAACCGCTGGTCCGGCGTCGAAGCGGACCATGCCGGCGAAGTCGGCCAGACAACCCGGCGGTAACGGACCCGCCACCGCGAAGCCCGCCGCGGCCACGGCCGGCGCTCCTTCGGCGTCGAAGCGGGACGGGCAGCCTGTCCACAACGGCGCGCCGACCGGGAACGGAACCTCGCCGGAGCCGGCCGAGGTTGTTTCGACGGCGAAGTGCGCTGCTGCGGACGGCGGTACGGCTCCTTCGACGCCGAACCAACCGGGAACCGGCGATGACGGCCACCGGCAGCCGGCGCCGACCGGGCGGGCCATCCCTGCCGCGATCAAGCGGGCCGTGTGGGATCGGGATCAGGGACGCTGTTCATACGTCGATCCGGCGACCGGACGCCGCTGCAGCTCTCGGCACCTGCTTCAGCTCGACCACATCCGGCCCTGGGCGAGGGGAGGAGAGGCCCAGCTCGACAACCTCCGCTTGCTCTGTCATGCCCATCATCGGCATCGCCATGGGGGGCCGTCTCTTCCGCGACCGGGGCCGAATTGATCCACGATGCCGCAATGCGTACAGAATCCTCGTGTCCGCCAACTTGCAGGAGATGAACATGGTTGCTGACCTCATTGAATCGAATCCCGCGGTCATGATGGGGAAGCCGGTCGTCACCGGAACGCGCATCACCGTCGAGCTGATTCTGGAGAAGCTGTCCGCCGGCGAGACGATCGACGAGGTCCTTGAGGCGCATCCGCGTCTGACGAGAGAGGCGGTTCCCGCAGCATTGGGTTTCGCCGCGCGATCCCTGCGCGCGGACATCGTCTATCCGACCGCTGAACCGAATTCGTGAACCTGTTGGCGGACGAGAGCGTCGACACACCCATCGTCGACCGTCTCCGCCAGGATGGTCACTCCGTCCGCTACATTGCCGAATCGGATCCAGGCATCCATGACGATGCCGTGCTGGATCAAGCGAACCGGAGTGGGGACTTCTTCGCCGACGGGCGGAACCAGCCGCAACCCGAAGATCGTCCTGCGCTTGATCGCGCGTTCGGATGATGCGCTACCTGCTGGATACGAATGCGTGCATCGCGTTGCTCAACAAGACATCGCCTCAACTTCTGAAGCGGGTCCGTCGCTGCGCCCCGGCGGACATCGGAATGCCGGCGACCGTCGCCTATGAGCTGTACTACGGCGCGTACAAGAGTCGCCACGCCCGGCGCAACGTCGAACTGCTCGATCGCATGGCATTCGAGATCGTCCCGTTCGACGCGTCGGACGCCCGCATGGCCGGAGCCATCCGCAGCGAGCTCGAAGCGATCAGGCGTCCGATCGGGCCTTACGACCTGTTGATCGCCGGTCAGGCCGCGGCCCGAAACCTCGTATTGGTAACCGCCAACAGCCGGGAGTTCTCGCGCGTCGAGCGTCTCGACAACGAGGACTGGTCGATCGCCGACGCCGCCCCGGGAGCGACCATTGAGAAAGGATGAAGCAGGATCCTGCGACGCCGTTGCGCTCCGGCTGCGATCGTCTCGACGACCGGCGAGCGACACGACCCGCAGATTCCCCTTACCAAGTATTCAAGGTACGTAAGAGAAGGAGCGCTCGGAGCGGCTCCGGCCCCCAAGGCCGGTCGCGGCAGCCGATCGATCCGCCGGTGGTGCGACGACGGCTCGCCGTCCTGCCCGGCACGGTTGGCGAGCGGGCGACGCAGACCTACTATTGAAGTGCGATGGCTCCGCGAACGTCCGCGGCCGAGCGAAGCAACGCGGAGTGGCTGGCGGCGCTCGCTCCCGAGTCCCGCGAGCGGTCGGCCGCGATCGCCGATCTCCGCCAGATCCTGGTGGCCGGGCTGCGGCGCGGACTGCTCGGCAGCCGCGGCATGCGGCGGCGCGAGTTCGCCGAGCAGGCGGAGGACTTCGCGCAGGAAGCGCTGGTCAAGATCCTGGCGAGCCTCGACTCCTTCCGCGAGGAGAGCCGCTTCGTCACCTGGGCGCACAAGATCGCCATACGCGTCGCCCTCACCGAGTTGCGCCGCAAGCGCTGGAACGACGTGTCGCTGGACACCCTGCTCGTGTCCTCGGAAGGAGAGTCGATCCCGCGTGCGCTGGCGGACCCGTCCGTTGGTCCGGACGCAGCGGCGCAGCGCGCCGCCAGCCTGGAACGGGTCCTGCGCTACATCCGCGAGGACCTCACCGACAAGCAGCGCACCGCCATGACCGCCGTCATTCTGCGGGGAATGCCGCTGGAGGAGGTCGCGCGGCGCATGTCCATGAACCGCAACGCCCTCTACAAGCTCCTGCACGACGCACGTAAGCGTTTGCGGCGCCGCATGCTCCAAGACGGTATCAGCCCCGACGACATACTGGCGGCATTCTGACGAACCGATGGCAACGGAGGAGGAAACGAGGAATGCCTGCGCGTAGCGGCGATCCGTACCGCGAGCTGAAGGCCGCGCACGGCCGTCCGCCGCGCCCGCCGCGCCGGACGGCGGTGCTGCACGACGAGATCACGCGGCTTGCTCGGGAAGCACTCCGCGCCGCGCTGGACATCACCCGTGACGAGGAGCTGGACTGCGACGAGGTCCACGAGTTGCTCGACGTGTTCGCCGAGATGCATGCCGCGGGAAAGGACGTGCGCGCTCTGCTGCCGCACGTGTACCTGCACCTGCAGGCATGCGGCGACTGTTTCGAGGAGTTCGAGGCGCTGCGCCGCATAGTCGCGGCCGCGCGATGACGGCACCCGAGCGGCGCGTCCGGCTTGTGCTGGCCGGCCCCCGCGACGGCCGCAACGTCGGCTCGGTGTGCCGGGCGATGAAGACCATGGGGATGCGCGACCTCTCCATCGTCGCCGGCGACTTCGATCCCACCGACGCCCGCGCGGCCGCCGTGCACGCCGCCGACGTCTTCGATGCCGCGCGGCGGCCGGACACGCTGCAGGAGGCGATCGTCGACTGTGACGAGGCGATCGCGATCAGCCGCCGCCGCGGCAAGCGCCGCAAGCAGGCGCCCATGCCGCTCTCGCACCTGTCCGGGCACCTGGCCGCCCGCGGTCCGGGCACCACGGCGCTGGTGTTCGGCACGGAGGCGACCGGGCTGCGCGACGAGGAGATCGCCTGCTGCACCGGCATGCTGTCCATCCCCACCCATCCCGACTTCCCCTCCCTGAACCTGTCGCACGCCGTCCAGATCGTCACCTACGAGCTGTTTCGCGCCCACGGGCGCCACCTCCCCGCCCGCTACTACGAGCCGGTCGCCCTTCAGGAAGTCGACGCCGCCCTGGACCCTTTGCTCGACCTGCTGGTCGGTATAGACTTCTTCCGCCAGGCCGGTCCGGAGGAGTTGCGCGTGTTCCTTCGCGACATCCTGGCCCGCGCGGCGTTGGCCGCCCCGGAGTGTGAGCGGTTGCAGACGCTCTTCCACAGCATGCGCGGCATCGTTCTGCACCGAGGTGCCTGACCGGTAACCGAGTTGGAGGTCGACCACGCACTACCGACTCCGCGACGCGAGCGACCTGCCGAGTCCGGCGCTGCTGATCGACCTGGACCGTTTCGACCGCAACGCCGACCGCGTGATCGCCATCGCCGGGTCTCCGGACCGGGTCTGGCCGCACATGAAGACACAGAAGTCGGCCGATCTGGCGCGCCGCCTCATGCGGCGCGGGTTTCGCCGCTTCAAGTGCACGACCATCGCCGAGGCGGAGATGCTGGCGTGCGTGGAGGCGCCGGAGGTGCTGGTCGCCTATCAGCTCCTTGGGCCGCATCCCCGACGCCTGGCGGAGCTGGCCCGGCGCCATCCCGGCACGCGGTTCTCGACGCTGGTGGACGACCCGGGCCCGCTGCAGGCGGTGTCGGCGGCGGCATCCAGCGCCGGGGTCACGATCGGCGTCATGCTCGACGTGGACCTGGGCATGCACCGCACCGGAATCGCGCCCGACGGCGACGGGGCGATCGCCCTCTACCGGCTCATCGCCGCCCTGCCGGGGGTCGAGCCCGCCGGCCTGCACGGCTACGACGGCCACAACCACCAGCGAAGCCGCGATGAGCGCATCGCCGCCTGCGACCGGGGGACCACCGCGATCAAGGCCCTGCAGGCGACGCTTGAGGCCGCCGGCCTGCCGGTGCCGCGCCGCATCATGGGCGGCACGCCCACCTTTCCCTGCCACGCCCGCCACGCCGACGCGGAGCTGTCCCCGGGCACCTGCTTCCTGCACGACCTGGGCTACGCGGACATGCTCCCGGACCTGACGTTCGAGTTCGCCGGGCTGCTGTTCACGCGGGTGCTGAGCGCCTCCACTCCCGGGTACGTGACCTTCGACCTGGGGAACAAGGCGATCGCGGCCGATCCGCCGGGCGAGCGCGGACGCTTCCTGGGGATCGACGGCACGCGCACGCTGATCCACAACGAGGAGCACTGGCTGCTGGCCGTCTCCCCCGATCTGCGCTTCCGGGTCGGCGAGGAGCACTACGTCGTGCCCAGGCACGTGTGCCCGTCAGTGGCGCTGCACCGTCACTTCTTCGCCGTGCAGGACGGCCGCGTGCAGGCGACGTACGAGGTCACCGCACGGGACCGCGCCCTGACCGTCTGATCCCGGTGACACACTCCACGACGAATTGATGCTTCGGGCCAAGCGACATGCCAGGCGATCCGGGCAGTCGTTTCGGACCGTGGTGGAAGAGGGGCTGCGACTCGTGCTGAATCGGTCTTCCCTCGCCGAGCCGTACCGCCTTCCCGATCGCAGCGTCGGCGACCCCGGGGCGGCCGATCCGCTGGAGGCACTGTCCTGGCAGGACCTGCGCAGCCATGTCTACGGCGAGCATGTCTACGGCGAGCCGTAGTCGGACTCTTGGTCGCCGTCGACACGAACCTGCTGGTCTACGCGCACCGCCGCGAGCCTGAGCAGCACGCCCGCTCCGCCGAACTGATGCGGACGCTGGCCGAAGGGACACGCCAATGGGCGATTCCCTGGCCCTGCGTGTACGAGTTTTTCAGCATCGTGACCAATCCCCGCACCTGGAAGGGTACAGCCAGCTCTCCGGCTCAGGCCTGGAGCCAGATCGAGTCCTGGACCCGGTCACCCTCGACTCGCTGCTGCACGAGACCGGCGACTTCCTCTCCACACTGCAGCGCCTCGCCGCCCGGCCCCGCGTCCGCGGCGCGATCGTCCACGACGCACGGGTGGCCGCAATCTGCGTCGCCCATGGAGTGGACGAACTGTTGAGCGCCGATCGCGACTTCGCGCTGTTCCCGGAGTTGCGCACGCGCAATCCGCTGCTACGCTGAGGTCGGCACGGAGCCGCGTGTCGGCGGGAGCGTCCGTCGTGGGTCCCGCGGCTTCAGCGGCTCAAGTGCTCCACGAGGAGCTTGAGCGCTCCGTCGTGCCGGACCAGCACGCTCGTGCCGCGCCCGACGATGTGGAAGGGACCGCTGTGGCCGACACCGGACCAGTGGAAGCGGAACGTGGCGGTGGCCGATCCTGCGTCGACGTGCAGGACCTCGACGTCGGTCAGGCGGTAGCGTTCGTCCTCGACCTCGTGGGCCCACGTGCCCTCGAATGCGCCGCGCGCGGCCTCGATCCCCCGATAGTCCCCGTCGTTGAATCGGAACAGCGCATCCGGGTGGAGCATCGAGGCGACAAGGTCGAAGTCCTCCGTCCGCTGGGCCTTCTCGAAGCGCTCCAGAAAATCGAGGACCTGCCGTTCGGTAATCCCGTCCGCCACGCTGCCGAGCCGACGGTATCACGCATGGAGCCGGATCGAATCACGGGCTCCGGAGTAAGATAGACGCGTGTACGGCATGTTCGGCGGCGGTGGGGGCCGCGGGGGCATGGGCTACCTTCTCCGCCACGGGGACGAGCAGGCACGCCCGCAGGTCAGCGGCGCGCTGCTGCGCCGGGTACTCGGGTATGCGCGTCCGTACGTCGGCAGGATCGTCCTACTGTTAACGAGCATCTGCGCGACCATCGGCCTCGGGCTGCTGACGCCGCTGATCGTGCGCGACCTGATCGACACCGCGCTGCCTGCGAAGGACGCGGCGCGGCTCAACCTGCTGGCCGCCGGCCTGATCGCCATTCCCGTGGCGGGCGCCGTGATCCGCATCTGGCAGCGCAAGCTGGATGCCACGATCGGTTCCGGAATCATCCTGGACCTGCGCACGGCGCTGTACTCTCACCTGCAGCGCATGTCGATGCGCTTCTTCACCAGCAACAAGACCGGCGAGCTGATGAGCCGGCTCAACAGCGACGTCATCGGCGCCCAGAGCGCGGTCACCAACACGCTGGTCGACGTCACCACCAACCTGATCCAGGTGGCAGGCACGCTGGCGATCATGCTGGCCCTGGAGTGGCGCCTGACCGTGCTGGGGCTGGCCGTGCTGCCGATCTTCC
Organism: Spirochaetia bacterium; assembly: GCA_964291595.2. Lineage (GTDB taxonomy): Bacteria > Spirochaetota > Spirochaetia > SZUA-6 > Bin103 > CATQHW01. The sequence continues at coordinate 2,868,973 of OZ219914.1, forward strand.
TGCTGCTCGGACGCCGCTTCGGCAAGGCTCTGCGCGAGGTGTCCCGGCAATCGATGGAGCGCAACGCGCGCATGAACGCCATCATGAGCGAGACGCTGAACATCAGCGGCCTGATCCTGGTGAAGCTGTTCGGGCGCCGGCAGGAGGAGCAGCGGCGATTCGGGGAGCAGGCCGAGGGGGTCCGCCACCTGGCCATCCGGCAGGCCGTGATCGGAAGCCGGTTCTTCGTGTTGATGGGGATCGCCACCGCGGTCGGCACCGCGGGGATCTACCTGGTCGGCGGCCACCTGCACATCCGCGGCGGCCTGACCATCGGCACGGTGGTCGCGTTCAGCACCTACCTCGCGCAGCTCTACGGGCCGCTGCGATCGCTGAGCAACGTGGCGGTCGTGGTGGCGCAGTCGCTGGTGAGCTTCGAGCGCGTGTTCGAGGTGCTGGACCTGCCGGTCGACATCGAGGAATCTCCGCACGCGCACCGGCTGGAGCGGGCCGAGGGCAGGATCGAGTTCCGGGATGTCAGCTTCCGCTACGAACGCGACGAGCAACTCCTGCTCACCGAGGCCCGGCGCGCGGCACGGGTCGAGGACATGGCCTTCACCGCGACCGGCGGCGAGCCGGGCCCCGTCGGCCAGGCGTCGCGCGTCGGCCAGCCCGCCGGCAGGAGACCGGCGGGCAGCGGCACCGGTGCCGGCTGGCAGGGGCCGAGGGGCGCCCGACCGGCGCGGCCCGGCGCGGCTGCCGAACCGCCGCTAGCGGCGCAGCACCATCAGGCGCGCGAGCGGGCGCCGGGCCGCCGCTCCGTACGGTCACCGTCTGCGCCGTCCCACCAGGCGCGCGAGTGGGCGCTGAAGGACGTGAGCTTCGCCGTCGAGCCGGGGCAGAGCGCGGCGGTGGTGGGGCCGAGCGGCGCCGGCAAGACCACGCTCTCGTACCTGATTCCGCGGCTGTACGACCCGACGCACGGGCGCATCGTGCTGGACGGCCACGACACGCGGGAGCTGACCATGGAGTCGTTGGCGGCCCAGATCGGCATGGTCACCCAGGAGCCCTACCTGTTCCACGACTCGGTGCGCGCCAACCTCCTCTACGCGGCTCCCGGCGCGGACGAGGCGCGCATCACCGGCGCCTGCCGCGCCGCGAACATCCACGACTTCATCGCCGCACTGCCGGCCGGCTACGACACCGTGGTGGGCGAACGCGGCTACCGTCTCTCCGGCGGCGAGAAGCAGCGGCTCGCCATCGCCCGCGTGATCCTCAAGGACCCGCGCGTGCTGATCCTGGACGAGGCGACCAGCCACCTGGACACCCGCTCGGAGGCGTTGATCCAGGAGGCGCTGAGCCGGGTCGTGACCGGCCGCACCTCCATCATCATCGCCCACCGCCTGAGCACCATCCTGGCTGCCGACACGATCCTGGTGCTGGACCGCGGCCGCGTGGTGGAGCGCGGCACCCATGCGGAGCTCAACGCGGCCGGCGGTCTCTATCAGCGGCTGTACGAGACCCAGTTCCGGGAGTAAGATACGCCCGCACGGGCCCTTCGACTCCGCGCGCGAGAGGCCCGCCAGAGCAGAACAGAGACAAAGAGGAACAGAGCGTTGAGTACGAGTTCACAGTTCGCGGCACCGCGAACCATCGAGGAGGCGACGGCCCTGCTGGCCGAGCACGGCTCGGCCGCGCGCGTGGTGGCCGGCGCCACCGACCTGATGGTGCAGGTGCGCATCACCGGCTCCTACCCGGAGCACTACGTCGACATCAAGCACATCCCGGACGTCAACGTCATCGAGCTGCAGGACGGCTGCCTGCAGCTCGGCGCTGCCGTGTCATGCGCGGCTCTCGCCGACAGGGACGACGTCCGCGCGGCCTTTCCCGGCCTGGTCGAAGCGGCGGAGCTGATCGGCTCCACGCAGATCCAGAGCCGCGCGACGCTCGGCGGCAACCTGTGCAACGCCAGCCCCGCCGCCGACACGGTGCCCGCGCTCATGGCGCTCGGCGCCCAGGCGATGATCGCCGGTCCGCAGGGCACGCGCACGATCGACGTGGCCGCGGTGCCGACCGGCCCCGGCTCCACGTCTCTCGCCACGGGAGAGATGCTGGTCGCGTTCCGGATCCCGGTGCCCGCCCCCGGGTCGGCGGACGCCTATCAGCGGTTCATCCCGCGCACGGAGATGGACATCGCGGTGGTCGGCGTGGGCGTGAGCGTGACCGTGGGCCCGGCCGGCACCTGCACGGCGGCGCGGGTCGCGCTCGGCGCGGTCGCTCCCACCGCGTTCGTCGCGGAGGAAGCGACCGCCGCCCTGGTCGGCACGGACCTCGGTGACGAAGCGCTGGCCGAGGCGGGCCGGCGCGCGTCGGCCGCGGCCCGGCCCATCAGCGACCGGCGCGGCACGGCCGAGTTCCGGCACGACGTGACCGAGGTATTGACCAGACGCACCGCGGCCGTGGCGCGCGACCGCGCGCGGGCGAGAAGCTGACAAAGGAACGAGAAGAAGATGGCGAAGATCCACGTAGAGACGACGATCAACGGCGACCCCGCGGAGTTCCTGTGTGAGGCGCACCAGAGCCTCTCCGAGGTGCTGCGCGAGGACCTGCACCTGTTCGGCACCAAGGAAGGCTGCACCACCGGCGACTGCGGTGCGTGCACGGTCGTGATGGACGGCCGCATCGTGTGCTCGTGCCTGGTGCTGGCCGCCGAGGCGCACGGCACGAGCATCGACACGATCGAAGGCGTCGCCGACGGCGAGAAGCTGCACCCGCTGCAGGAGGCGTTCCTGGAGAACGCGGCGCTGCAGTGCGGCGTGTGCACGCCGGGCTTCATCGTCGCCGCCAAGAACCTGCTGGAACGCAACCCCGATCCGTCCGAGCAGGAGATACGCTACTGGCTGGCCGGCAACCTGTGCCGCTGTACCGGCTACGACAAGATCATCCGCGCGGTGCAGCAGGCCGCCGCGGCAACCGGGTAGGAGAAGGAACATGGCAGACACGAACGGCAAGAACGGCTCCGAGGGCAACGGCACTTTCAAGGTCCTGGGCACGCGGCCGGTCCGTCACGACGGGCTGGACAAGGTCACCGGCCACGCCAACTACGGCGCCGACCTGTCGCTGCCCGGCATGCTGCACGCGAAGTTCGTGCGCAGCCCGCACGCGCACGCGCGGATCCTCTCCATCGACACCTCGAAGGCGGAGGCGATGCCCGGCGTCAAGGCCGTGATCACCGGCGCGGACTTTCCGCCGCCGCCTGTCGGCATCGCAGAGTCCGGCGAGACCCCGGCCGACTTCTCCGACCTGGCGCGCAACGTGATGGCGCAGGACAAGGCGCTCTATCACGGCCACGCGATCGCCGCGGTGGCCGCGACCACCCTGCGGCAGGCCGAAGAGGCCGCCAAGGCGGTCGCCGTCGAGTACGACGTGCTGCCGCCGGTCCTGGACGTCCGCGACGCCATGCGTGACGACGCGCCGGTGCTGCACGAATCGATGCGCACCAAGGGCCTGGCCGACCCGCCTGACCGGCCGACCAACATCGCCAGCTACTCCGTCCACGAGCTCGGCGACATCGACGCCGGGTTCGCGGAGGCGGACGTCATCATCGAGCGCGAGCACACCGTGGAAACCGTCCACCAGGGCTACATCGAGCCGCACGCCGCGGTGGTGCGCACCAGCGAGGACGGCCAGGTGACGATCTGGGCCTCCAGCCAGGGCCACTTCATGATCCGCGAGCTGTCCGCGCAGCTCCTGCACATGGACATCTCCCAGATCAAGGTGCTGCCCGCCGAGATCGGCGGCGGCTTCGGCGGCAAGACGACCGTCTACCTGGAGCCCGTCGGCATCCTGCTGTCGCGCAAGTCCGACCGGCCCGTGAAGCTGGTCATGACCCGCGAGGAGGTGTTCCGCGGCTCCGGTCCGGCGCCGGCCTCCTACATCCGCTGCAAGCTCGGCGCCACCAGGGACGGCAAGCTGACCGCCGGCTACGCCTACATGGCCTACGAAGCGGGCGCCTTCCCCGGCTCCGCCGTGGGCGCCGGCATGATGGGCATCTTCGCGCCGTACGACCTGGCCAACCTCAAGATCGAGGGCTGGGACGTGTGCGTGAACAAGCCGCGCTCGACCGCCTACCGCGCCCCCGGGGCACCCAACGCCACCTTCTCCGCGGAAACGATCCTGGAGGAGATCGCCGAGAAGCTCGGCATCGACTCGCTGGACATCCGGCTGCGCAACGCGGCCGTCGAGGGGATCACCAACGCCACCGGCGTGCAATGGCCGCGCATCGGCCTGGTGGAGACGCTGGAGGCGGCGCGGGCGCACGAGCACTACAGCGCCCCGCTCGGACCCAACCAGGGCCGCGGCGTCGCCGCCGGCTGGTGGATGAACGCCGGCGGCCTCTCCTCCGCGACGCTGCAGATCAACGAGGACGGCACCGCCTCGGTCGGCGAGGGCAGCCCGGACATCGGCGGCTCGCGCGCGGTCATGGCGATGATCGTCTCCGAGGAGCTGGGCATCCCGGTCGACAAGGTGCGCCCGCAGGTCGCCGACACCGAGTCGGTCGGCTATACCGGCGTGACCGGCGGCAGCCGCGTCGCCTACGCCACCGGCTGGGCGGTCACCAACGCCTGCCGCGACGCCATCAAGCAGATGCGCGAGTGCGCGGCCAAGATCTGGGAGGTGGATGCCGACCAGGTCGAATGGTCCGACGGCAAGGCCGTTCTCACCGGCGAAGGCAAGGAGCTGTCCCTGAAGGAGATCGTCGCGGAGGCGCACGCCACCGGCGGCATGATCACCGCCGCCAGCTCGCTCAACGCGCCGGGCGCGGCGGCCGCCTTCGGCACCCACATCGCCGACGTGGAGGTCGACCCCGAGACGGGCCGCGTGCTGGTCACCCGTTACACGGTCTGCCAGGACGCCGGCAAGGCGCTGCACCCCTCCTACGTGGAGGGCCAGATGCAGGGCGGCGCCGCGCAGGGCATCGGCTGGGCGATCAACGAGGAGTACGTCTTCAACGACGACGGCGTGATGGAGAACGCCGGCTTCCTGGACTACCGCATGCCGGTGGCCCTGGACCTGCCCATGATCGACACCGTGATCGTGGAAGTGCCCAATCCCCGCCATCCCTACGGGGTGCGCGGCGTGGGCGAGGTGCCGATCGTGCCGCCCCTCGCGGCGGTCGCCAACGCCGTCCACGCGGCGGCCGGCGTGTGGATGACCGCCTGCCCGATGTCGCCGCCACGAGTGCTGGCCGAGATCAAGGCCAGGGCCCGCTCGCCGCAGGCGGCGGCGGCCGGGTAGGGCCGCGGACCGGGCGTCGCGCGTGCGGGTCGAGATTCCGGCTCGCTTCCGGACCTTTACCGGGGGCGTGGGCGAGGTGGAGAGCACGGCCCCGACGGTACGCGCCCTGATCGAAGAGCTCGACGCGCAGTTTCCCGGCCTCGGCCGGGAACTGCGGCTGACCTCGGCCGTGGCCGTGGACGGCGACATCGTCGCCGACAACATTCGCGCGGCTTCACTGAAGCGCATCGACCAGGCCGAGACGATCCTGTTCGTACCGGCCGTGAGCGGAGGATGAGAGGAGGCTGACGGCATGCGAAAGACCCTGCTTGCCCTGCTCGTCACGCTCACGCCCGTCGGCATCGCCGCGGGTGAGCCGTTCGCGGTCGTGGAGCTGTTCACCTCCCAGGGGTGCAACTCGTGCCCCGGCGCGGAGGCCGTGCTGCGCGACCTGAGTGCCCACGCACGCTCGTCCGGCCTGCGCATCTTCCCGATCGAGTGGCACGTCGACTACTGGGACCGGCTGGGCTGGCCCGACCCGTTCGGGGCACCGGAGCACTCACAGCGCCAGCGGAGCTACGCCCGCGCCCTGGGCCAGCGCGGGCCCTATACGCCGCAGATCATCATCAACGGCACCACCATCGTGCGACCCGCGCAGCGCAGGCAGCTCGTGTTCGACCAGGCGGAGCTCGCCCTGGAGAAACAGGCGTTGACGGAGGTAGCCCTGAGCGCCGACCTCGCCGAGCGAGCCCTGGACGTCACGTTCTCGGTCAGCGACGCGCCGCGGCGGGCGGCGGTGATGTTGATCGTCGTGGAGCGCGGCCTCGGCAACCACGTGCCGCGCGGCGAGAACCGGGGCAAGACGCTGCGCCACGACGAGGTGGTCCGCGCGCATCACGACCTGGGACGGCTCGGGCGCGAGACGAGCGGCACGTTCGTGATGGAGGTTCCGGAGGAGGTGGACCCCGCTATGGCGTCGCTGATCTGCATCGTCCACGACCCGGTCACCATGGAGATCGTGGGCGCCGCCAGCGTCGACCTCACCTAGCGCCCCAAAGCCGTCGCCTTCGGCTCCGTCTTTGGCCCAGCCCCACCTTCCGCTACGGCGTCTGTCGGATCGGCCGCTGGCGCGGTCGATCCGACAGACGCCTCCGCGATACTCAGCTCCCGGCTTCGCGGGCCGGGGGGTTCGGGCTTGACGCGAGTTCGGGCTCTGGGCGCTCGGACGGCCGATGCGGGCGGCACGCGGTTCCTCATGCTGATCGGGGCGTTCGCGCTGTTCTCGGCGGGCTTGACCCTGTTCGAGATCAACTTCCCGCACTACCTGCGCGGGCAGTTCCAGATGGGGGCGGGCTTCCGCAGCTTCCTGGAGTTCCCGCGCGAGTCGCAGGGCTTCGCCGTGGTGTTCTACGCGGTGCTGCTGGGCGCGGCGACCGAACGGCGCCTGTTCGCGCTGGCGGCGACGGTCACGGCGGTCGGCATGACGGCGCTGGCGCTGCTGCCCGGACGCGTCATCCCGGACTCGATCGCCGGACTGGCTCCGGGCCTGCCGTTGATGGGCCTGGTGATGGTGCACTCGGCCGGCATGCACCTGGCGATGGTGATGGAGCAGTCGATCGTCATCGAATCGGGGGGACTGGAGGGCGCCGGGCGGCGCCTGGGCTGGGTCGCCTTCTGGCGGACCATCGCGGCGCTGATCGCGGCGCTCGCGATCCTGGGGATCGGCCGGCTGTTCGACGTCGGCAACCGGCCATACTTCATCGCCGGGGCGGTGCTGGCGCTGGCGGCCGCGGTGCTCATCACGGCCGCGACCCGCGGGCAGCCGCGCGCGCGGGGCACTCGGCGGCGCCTGCGGTTCGAGCGCAGGTTCAACCGCTACTACCTCTTGTGCGCACTGTTCGGCGTGCGCAAGCAGGTGTTCATCACCTTCGCTCTGTGGACGCTGGTCACGGTGTACGAGCAGCCGCTCGGCACGGTGGCGCTGCTGTGGTTCCTGTTCTCCGGGGCGGGGCTGGTCACGCAGCCGCTGATCGGGACGATCATCGATCGCGTGGGTCCGCGCCTGACCCTGACCGTCGACGCGCTGGTCCTGCTGCTGGTCTGCCTGCTGTACGGATTCGCCGAGCACCTGTTCTCCGCGGGCGTGGCGCTCATCGTGGTCGGAGCCACCTACGTGCTCGACCACCTGCTGTTCTTCGCGGGCTCCGCCCGCTCGGTGTACGCCGGAAGCGTCGCTCCCGGCCGCTCCGACCTGTCGCCGACCCTGTCGATGGGGGTGACGATCGACCACGTCTTCTCGATGACGGTGCCGCTGGCCGGCGGGATCCTCTGGAAGACGTTCGGCTACGAGTCCGTGTTCGTCGCCGCCGCGGTGATCGCCGGCGTGACCGCCGTGGTCGCCGCCGGCATCCGCGTCCCCGTCGCGCAGCCTGTCAGATCGACCGGCGGGTCAGGCTGAAGCTCTGCGCGGTCGGCCCATGGTCCGGCTGGGTGGCCAGGAACAGCGCAAGGGGGGCGACGTCCTCCGGGTCCTTGATCACCTCGCTGTCGGAGTAGGGAGGCGGCCCGGCCCCGGCGGTGAGCCGCGTGGCGACCGGGCCCGGAATCAGCTCGTTGACCGTGACGTTGTGCTGCCAGACCTCCTCGGCCAGGCAGCGCGTGAACATCCACATGCCTGCCTTGCCGACGTGATAGGCGCTGCCGCTCGCCGTCGGCCGGTGCCCCATGCCCGAGCCCACGTTGATCACCCGTCCGCCCCCGGACTCGACCATCAGCGGCAGCAGCGCCCGCGACACCAGGTAGGCGCTGACGCAGTTGACCGTGACGTCCGCGACCCAGAGGTCGGGGTCGCTGTCCAGAATACTCCTCTTCTCGATCCCACCGCCCGCGTTGCTGACCAGAATGTCCAGGCGGCCGAACTCGTGCCGGACAGCGCCGGCCAGAGCGTCCACGGCCTCGCGGCGCGTGACGTCCGTGGGAACCACGATGGCGCGGCCGCCGAGACCGCGGATCTCCACAGCGACGGCCGCAAGCTCCGCGGCGCTGCGCGCGGCGAGCACCAGATCCGCCCCTTCCGCCGCGTAGGCGATGGCGATGGCGCGGCCGATGCCGCGTCCGCTGCCCGTCACCACGGCGACCTTCCCGGAGAGTAGCGGCATCGGAGGCCTCCTTTCGCACAGGGTCGGCGATGCCTCCACTCGCCGTCAATCACGCTGTCCGGAGGCCGGGCAGACGGTGCACCGGCGGAGCGGTCGAGTCCACGGCGCTCGCCGCTGCCGCAGGTCTGACGTAGAATGCCGCCCGTGAACGATTGGAAACCGACTTCAAGCGATCGAACCGCGGGCGCCCGGCGCCTGACGGCACGAATCGGCGGCGCCGGCCTGGCGGCGTTGCTCGCCGTAGCCTGCCAGGCGGATGACGGTGGCGCCGCGGCCGACCTGGATCCCGGCCTGTATGCCGAGATGGAGACCAACCGCGGGACGATCGTCCTGCGGCTGGAGCACGAGAAGGTGCCGCTGACCGTCGCCAACTTCGTCGGCCTTGCGGAAGGAACGATCCAGTTCAGCGGCAAGGAGTCGGGACCGTACTACGACGGGCTGACCTTCCATCGCGTGATCGACGAATTCATGATCCAGGGCGGCGATCCGACCGGCACCGGCCGCGGAGGCCCGGGCTACCAGTTCGCTGACGAGATCGACGCATCCCTTCGCCACGACCGCCCCGGCACATTGTCGATGGCCAACGCCGGACCGAACACCAACGGCAGCCAGTTCTTCATCACCCACGTGGAGACGCCGTGGCTGGACGGCCGCCACGCCGTGTTCGGCTACGTCGTGGCCGGCCAGGACGTGGTCGACGCCATACGCCAGGGGGACAGGATCGAGAAGCTGCGCATCCTCCGCGTCGGTCCGTCGGCGGACGCCTTCCGGGTCGACCAGCGCATGTTCGACGAGCTGCGCGGCAGCGCCCCGGCACGGGCCGCCGAGCGTGCGGCCGCCGCCCGTGCCGAGGCGGATGCCGAGGTACGCCGCCGCTGGCCCGGCGCCACGGTCACGGAGAGCGGACTGCGGTTCCTGGTCGAGAAGGCGGGCGAGGGGGAAGAACGCCCCGGGCCCGCCACCTACGTGGAGGTTCACTACGTCGGCAGCCTGCTGGACGGCACGGTGTTCGACAGCTCGCGCGAGCGTGGAACACCCGCGGTATTCCCGGTCAACCGCGTCATCCTGGGCTGGCAGGAAGCCCTGCAGGACATGCGCAGGGGCGAGCGGCGCACGCTCATCGTGCCGCCGGAGCTCGGCTACGGAGACCGCGGCGTCCCCCAGGCGGGGATCCCGCCGGACGCCTACCTGATCTTCGACGTCGAGCTGCTGCGGTTCCCGGTCGATGCGCCCGGCGGACAGTAGCCGCCTGGCGGACCGCACCCTCGACAAGGCCCGGATCGCGGCCCTGCCGCTCGGCCGGTTTCCCGGCACCATCCGGGTCGCCGACTCGGTCGCGGCGGTAGCGGAAGCGCTCGCGGCGTTCGACGGCGTCCCCGTGCTGGGCCTGGACACCGAGACGCGCCCTTCGTTCCGGCGCGGCGAGCGGCATCCGGTTGCGGTCCTGCAGCTCGCCTCCGACGAACACGCCGTGCTGGTGCAGCTTCGCTGGGCGGGTGTCCCACCGCCGCTGCGCGCCCTCCTGGAGTCCGAGCACGTCGTCAAGGCCGCGCAGGCGCCGGCCGACGAGCTGCGTGCGCTCCGCAGGCTCCATGGGGTGCAGCCCCGCGCGGTGGTCGACGTGGGGCGCATGGTGCGCGCGGCAGGGTTCACCCCCTCGAGCGTGCGCGGGCAGGCCGCGCACTTCCTGGGCATCCGCATCTCCAAGAGCGCTCAGGTGTCGAACTGGGCCCAGCGGCGGCTGAGCCCCGCGCAACAGCGCTACGCGGCCACCGACGCGTGGGTCTGTCTGCAGAGCTACCGTGCGCTGCAGGGCGGCGCCGCCGGAGCGCCGCGTTGAGCGCGTTGCGAGCGCTGGCCGCCGCGCTCGTGGCGGCCGTCACCCTGACCTCATGCGTGGACATCGAGATGCGCTTCGTCATGCGGCGCGACGGCTCCGGACGCCTGGAGCTCAGCTATCGCGTCCCGCGGGAGGCGACCACGCTGCTGGACGCCGTGGAAGGCGCACCCGCCGTGCCGCTGCCGATCGACCGGGCCGACTTCGAGGCGTCGCTGGCCGGCGCCGACGGCGTCCGCCTGCGCCGGTTCCGGCGCAGGGACGAAGAGGAAGAGGTCCGGATCGACGCCCGCATCGACTTCGACAGCGTCGACGCGCTCCGCGCCGTCCCCGGTTTCGCGGACCTGCCGGTGTCGTTCACGGCCACCGGGAACGGCGGCGGGGAGCTGTCGCAGCGGGTGGTCCCCGCGCGGCCGGCGGGGAACGCGCCGGACCAGAGCATGGTGGAGCTCGTGCAGTCCCTGGCCGGCGACTCGCGGGTCACGTTCGTGGTGGTCGCTCCCCGCGACATCGACGCTGCCGACGGAGCGACGGTCGACGCCGACGGACGCACCGCGCGCCTCTCGCGTTCGCTGGCCGAATACCTGACGGAAGCCGGCCCGGTGGATCTGACGGTCCGGTGGTAGGGTTGACGATAGCGCGGACAATGACGGATATTACGGCCAACCAGCCGCCTGTGGCGGTGCGACCGCCTGATTTCCCTTTAGGCAAAACATCCACTGGAGCTCGGTACGATGGACGTTCTCAAAGACGTGAAGAAGGCGGAGGAAGACGCCGAGCGCATCGAGCAGGACTACCGTTCCAAGGCCGCCGAGCTGCTTGCCTCCGTGACCGACAGACTCGACGAGCGCCGACAGGAGCTGACCGCCGAGCTCGACGGCGAGCTGCAGCGGCGCACCGCCGAGCTCGATCGCCAGTTCCACGCCGAGCGGGAAACGATCGTGGCCTCCGGACGCCAGCGGCGCGAAGCGGCTGAAGCGTCCGCGAGCAGCCGCCATGACGCGGCACTGCAACTCATCCTGAAGCGAATACAGCGGTAGTCCGCGCGTGGCCATCGCAGACCTCACCAAGGTGGAGGTCGTCCTGCCGAAGGACGATCTGGACAGCGCTCTGTCCGGACTTGAGCGCTCCGGGTTGCTGCACGTCGACGACATCCACGACGGGCTCGACGAAGAGTTCGCCGAGCATGAGGCGGAACCACCCGCGGCGGCGGGCGCGGCGGGCCGGCAGGCCGACATCGACTTCCTGCTGCAGATCTTCCAGCGCTTCTCGCCGATCAAGAAAGGACTGCTGGAGGAGTTCTTCGGCTCCCCGCCGCCACGGACGCGCGATCAGCTCACGCATCTGGTCGACAGCGTCGACGTCGCCGAGTTGCGCGGCCGGCTCGGTGGGGAGATCGCCCGCTACGACGAGCTGCTCTCCGAGCAGGCGCTCCTGCGGCAGCGCCGGATCACCCTCGAACCCTGGGAGCAGCTCGACGTAAGCCTTGCCGACCTTTCCGCCGGCCGGCACACCACCCTGCTTCCGGTGCGGATGCCCGGCAGCGCCGAAGCCCTGACCGCGGCCGTGGGCGACGGCTTGCTGGGCTCCTCGGCGGCCTACGCTCCGGTTTCGGCCGACAAGCGCGCCAGCTACGGGGTGCTGGCGGTCCTGACCGAGCAGCTCGCCGATGCCCAGGACGGCCTGCGCCGCCTGCGCGGCGAGGTGGTCGATCTCCCCGGCGACGACCTGCCCCCCGCAGATGCGCTCCGCGCGGCCGACGCCCGCATTGCGGAGATCGACATCCTGCTCACCGAGCTGCAGCGCAGGTTCGCCACCGCCTCGGAGCGGTACCGGGGCGCGATCCTGGCGCATGCCGATGCCGCGTCCGGAAAGCGTGCGGAACAGGAAGCCCGGCGCCGGCTCTACTACGCGAAGCGCGCTGCTGTCCTGACCGGCTGGGTGCGCAGCGAACACGTCGACCCCCTGCGCGTCGTGCTGTCGCAGAGCTGCCCGGGAGCGCGGGCGCGGTTCTCGGCGCCGGAGACCGGCGACGATCCGCCCGTCGACCTGAACAATCGCACGCTGATCCGACCGTTCGAGTTTCTGATCCGCATGTTCGGCATGCCAAAGTACTTCGGCATCGATCCCACTCCGTTCGTGGCGGTGGCGATGACGCTGTTCTACGCCCTGGCGCTGGGCGACGCCGGCTACGGACTCCTGCAGGTGCTGCTCTGCCTGTGGCTGATGCGCCGCTACGGGTCGGCCGGCGAGACCCGGCTGTTCCTGCGCATGTTCGTGATCACTGGCATCGCCTCGATCGTCGTGGGCGTGCTCACCTGGAGCTTCTTCGGGGAGAGTCCCGGAACCGACGCGGGCAAGATTCTGGGCGTGCTGCCGCTCATCACCCCGACGACGGACATCGTGCCGTTGATGGCCTTCACCATCGGCATCGGCGTCGTCCTCCAGCTCGCATCGATCGTCGCCGGCGTGATCGATCTCTGGAAGTCCGGCCAGCGTCGGGACGCCGTCCTGCAGCGGGGAACATGGCTGGCGCTGCTGCTGGCGCTGATCCTGTGGATCGCGGCGCGCGCGGCCGGTGCGTCCGCGCTCGACATGCCTGCCACGGTGCTGCTGGCGGCGTCGGCGGCCGCGGTGATCCTCTTCAGCATCCGGGAGGGCGGCAGCGTCGGACGCGTGCTGACAGGCATCCTGTCCCTGTACGGGATCGTGGGCTACTACGGCCTGGTGGCGTTCTTCTCGGACGTCCTGTCCTACATGCGGCTGGGAATCCTGGCCCTGACCTCGGCGTTCATCGGCCAGGTCGGAAACCTCATGGGCGGGCTGTTCTTCGCGGCCGGAGGCGGCGCCGCGATGGTGATCGGCGTGCTCGTCGGCGTGTTCATCATCGTTCTGTTCCACGTATTGAACCTGGTCCTCAGCATGCTGGGGGCCTTCGTACACTCGCTGCGGCTGAACTACCTGGAGTCCTTCCAGCGGTACTTCGAAGGCGGTGGACGTGCGTTCACCCCGCTGCGCGGCGAAGCCAAGCACTATCGAATCATCGACACCATAATGAATCGGTGACCTAAGGAGGCACGGATGGAGATCTCTCTCGGCTTTGCGATCGCCCTGCTCGGCGGGGCCCTGGCCGCCGGTCTGGCGGCATACGGATCGTCGGTGGGCGTCGGTCTGGCCGGCGAGATGGCCGGCGGCGTCATCTCGGAAGATCCCGACCGCTTCGGCCTGATGCTCATCCTGCAGGCACTGCCGGCGACGCAGGCGATCTACGGACTGGTGGTAGCGATCCTGGTGCTGCTCAAGCTCGAGGCCCTCGGCGGCACCGCCCTGGTGGACCTCGATCTGAAGAGCGGACTGTGGGTGTTCGCGGCGTGCGTGCCGGCGATGTTCGGCGAGCTCATATCGCCGATCTGGCAGGGCAAGGTGGCGGTCGCGTCGATGGGGGCGGTGGCCAAGAAGCCGGACACCTTCGGCCGCGCGCTGATCCTGCCGGTCATGGTGGAGACCTTCGGCTTGTTCGCGCTGATCGCCACCCTGATCATCCTGCAGGTCGCCATCCCGTCCTTCGTCTGACGATGGCCGGCGACAATCTCGTCGAGCAGATCCTGGCCGCGGCGCGCGAGCGCGGCGAGCAGGCTCTGCAGGCGGCGCAGGCGGACTACGACGAACGGTACCGGGCGGGGCTGAACGAGCTCACGCGCACGACCGACGAACGGCGCGAGCGCGAGAACCGGCAGGCCGAGGACCGCCTGCGGCAACGGCTGTCCGGGGCGCGGCTGGAACAGAACAAGCAACTCGTATCGTTGCGCCGGCGTCTCATCGACGGCCTCTACCACGATGCGTGGGAGCGGGTGAGCTCCGGGGACGCGTACCGGTCCTACCTGGAGGGGCAACTCCGCGATCATGCCGAACCTGGTGACCGGCTGGTCGTCTCGCAGCGCGAAGCGGACCGCTTTGCCGGCGAGTTGAGCGGCCTGCTGGCCGATCACGGCGTGTCCCTGGCCGAGGAGCAGGGGAGGTTCCGCGCCGGGTTCATCATCGAGCGCGGGAACGTTCGACTCAACTGCACCCTGGATCAGGCGTTCGGCCAGCTCCAGGAGGACACCGAGATCGAGGCGGCCGAGGTCCTGTTCGGGCCGGAATCCGCCGTGAGCGCCTGAGCCAGCGATGCCGCGAAGCGAGCGCGACTTCAACTTCCTGACCGGCCTCCTCAAGTGCCGGGAACGCGAGCTGGGCGACGAATCCCTCGCGCGGGAGCTGGTGTCGGCACGCAGCATGGCCGAGGTGGTCGCTGCGTTGCCGCCGGGCCGCTTCGTCCAGGTGGTCGCGGCCGACCCCACGGACGCCGGCATCGAGCGGGCCGCCACCGAAGAGCTGGCGGCGCTCTGGAAGGTCGTGTCCGACCATGCCCCGGTCCCCGAGCTGGCCGATCTGGTGGCCGCGCCGCTCGACCTCCACAATCTCAAGACGGCACTGCTGGGCCACGTGCGCGGCGAGCAGTCGGCCGGCCTGTATCAACCGACCGGCCTGGTGGACGACGATGTGCTGGCCGAAGTGGGAGAGCTCTCGACCGCTCGCGTCGCGCAGCACTACCTGCCCGCCATCCAGGCCGGCCTGACCGCCTACTACGGCGCCGATCGCTCCCCGCAGGCGCTGGAGCTGGCGATGGACCGCTCGCGCAGCCTGCTGCTGGCAGACATCGCCGCGCGGCGGTCGCCCGCTTTGGCCGCGATCCTCGCCGACTGGAGCGACCTGGCCGTGGCCGAGACGATCATGCGCGGCAAGGACGCCGGGCTTCCGTGGCGGGTCGTCCGCTGGGGCTCGCACGGACTGCCGGAGCAGGGGCGGCTGCAGGAGCTGTTCGACAGCCCCACCGGTGAATGGGCGCAGATGCGCGTGTTCGCACGACCACTCCTGACCGCGGCCGTGCAGGCGCTGGGCCAGGGTGAGGGCACGCGGGAGACGATCCTGCGCCTGCAGACCGCGCTCACCGCACGGCTGGGCGCCTTCCGCTACGCGCCGGCGTCGCTGGAGTACGCCTACTACTTCGTGCGCCGCAAGCTCAACGACCTGGCCAGCTTCCGCATCGCCTGCCTCGGCGCGCTGCGCGAGCTGTCGAACGAAGCGCAGGCGGCCCGCCTGAACCTGGGATTCGGCTGATCATGGCCGGCGCTCCCGCAACGAGCTACAAGATCGCCATGATCGGCGACGCGTCCACGGTGGCGGGATTCGCGGCCGGCGGCGTGCAGGGCTTCCCGCAGGATCCGGACGATCCTGCGCAGACGCTGTCCGTGCTGACCGATCTGGCGCACAGCGGCGAGTATGCGATCATCTTCATCACCGAGCAGTTGGCCGAGCCGCTGTTCGACGCCATCGAACGGATAGAGACCGGCGCGGTGCCGGCGATCATCATCGTCCCCGACCAGTCGGGGACCCGCGGCATCGGCTACGAGCGCATCCGCCATGCCGTCGAACGGGCGATCGGCATCGATCTGCTCGGCGCGAGCTGACACACAGCACACCAACGAGAGGGAGAAGCAGGAAATGGCTGGGATCATCACGCGGGTTTCGGGCCCACTGGTGCAGGCGCAAGGCCTGGACAACCCGATCATGTACGAGGTGGTCAAGGTCGGCGACGCGGGCCTGTTCGGCGAGATCATCGGCATCGAAGGCGACAGCGTGTCCATCCAGGTCTACGAGGAGACCGGCGGCATCGGCCCGGGCGAGGAAGTGGCCAGCACCGGCACGCAGCTCTCGGTCGAGCTCGGCCCCGGCCTCATCGAGCAGATCTACGACGGCATCCAGCGCCCGCTGGACGTGATCGCCGGCGACCACGGCGAGTTCATCGCGCGCGGCATCGAGGCGCCCCCGATCGATCAGGAACGCATCTGGGAATTCAACGCAACCGCCGACAGCGGCGAGCAGGTGACCGCCGGGCAGCGGCTCGGCTGGGTTCAGGAGACGGAGATCGTCAAGCACTGGATCATGGTGCCTCCCGGCATGTCCGGCACGCTCGGCGGCCTGCGCTCCGGCTCGTTCACGGTCAAGGACGTGATCGGCACGCTGACCGACGAGCTGGGCACCACCCACGAGCTGCGCCTCGCGCACCGCTGGCCGGTCCGCATCGGACGGCCGTACCGGCGCAAGGTCAACCCCGACACGCCGCTGGTCACCGGGCAGCGGGTGGTCGACACCTTCTTCCCGCTGGCCAAGGGCGGCACCGCCTGCGTGCCCGGGCCGTTCGGCTCCGGCAAGACGGTCGTCCAGCATCAGCTCTCCAAGTGGGCGGACGCCGACATCATCGTCTACGTGGGCTGCGGCGAGCGCGGCAACGAGATGACCGACGTCCTGCTGGAGTTCCCGGAGCTGACCGACCCCAAGTCGGGGCGCCCGCTCATGGAGCGCACCGTGCTGATCGCCAACACCTCCAACATGCCGGTCGCCGCCCGCGAGGCGTCGGTCTTCACCGGCATCACGCTGGCCGAGTACTTCGCGACATGGGCTACGACGTGGCGCTCATGGCCGACTCCACCTCGCGCTGGGCGGAGGCCATGCGCGAGATCTCCGGCCGCCTGGAGGAGATGCCGGGCGAGGAGGGGTACCCGGCCTACCTGTCCTCCCGGATCGCCGAGTTCTACGAGCGCGCCGGCAAGGTGATCCCGATGGGATCGGAGGAGCTCTGCTCGCTGTCGGTCATCGGCGCCGTGTCGCCGCCGGGCGGCGACCTGTCCGACCCGGTCGTGCAGGGCACCCTGCGCGAGGTGCGCGTGTTCTGGTCGCTGGAGGCGCGGCTGGCCTACGCCCGGCACTTTCCGTCGGTCGACTGGCTGACGTCCTATTCGCTGTACTCCGACGCGATGGGCCGCTTCTACGACACGGAGGTGTCGCCCGCGTTCCTGTCCGACCGCGCCGAGGCGCTGCGCCTGTTGCAGGAGGAATCGGAACTGCAGGAGATCGTGCGGCTGGTGGGCATCGACTCCGTGTCCCCGCAGGACCGGCTGGTGCTGGAGACCGCGCGGTCGCTGCGCGAGGACTTCCTGCAGCAGAACGCCTTCCACGACGTGGACACCTACGCGTCGCTCGACAAGCAGCGCCTGATGCTGCGCACCATCCTGTGCTATCACGAGCACGGCCTGGAGGCGCTGGACCGTGGCGTCGACGTCAACGCCGTCGCTGAACGTCCGATCCGTGAGAGGATCGGACGCATGAAGTTCGTCCCGGAGCAGGAGCGCGAGTCGCTCGACGAGCTTCAGGAAGAAATCAAGCAGGACATCGCGTCGCTCGGCTCCGGTGCCGAGCTGGCGGCGACCGGTGAGGGGGCGAGATGATCCGCGAATACCGTACCGTCGAAGGGCTGGAAGGCCCGCTCCTGATCGTCGACAAGATCGAGGACGTCAAGTTCGGGGAGCTGGCCGAGGTGGAGCTGGCCGACGGCAGCATTCGCCGCGGCCAGGTACTGGAAGCCTCGACGGGCCGCGCGCTGGTGCAGCTCTTCGAGTCGTCGCAGGGCATCGGCACCGGCGAGGCGACCGTGCGCTTCCTGGGCAAGAGCATGCGCGTGCGCGTCACGCGCGAGATGCTGGGCCGCATCCTCAACGGGATCGGCGAGCCGATCGACGACTCGGGCGAAATCGTGCCGGAGGCGTTCCGGGACATCTCCGGGTCGCCGATCAACCCGTTCAGCCGCGACTTCCCGTCGGAGTTCATCCAGACCGGCATCTCGGCGATCGACGGCAACTTCACGCTGGTGCGCGGCCAGAAGCTGCCGATCTTCTCCGGCTCCGGCCTGCCGCACTCGCAGCTCGCCGCGCAGATCGCCCGCCAGGCGCGCACGCTGGGCGACTCCGGCGACTTCGCGGTCGTGTTCGCGGCCATGGGAATCACCTTCGAGGAAGCCAACTTCTTCCGCGACGACTTCGAGCGCACCGGCGCCATCGAGCGGGCGGTGCTGTTCATCAACCTGGCCGACGATCCGGTGGTCGAGCGCATCTCCATCCCGCGCGTGGCGCTGACGACGGCCGAGTACCTGGCCTTCGAGCACGACATGCACGTGCTGGTCATCCTCACCGACATGACCAACTACTGCGAGGCGCTGCGCGAGGTGTCGGCGGCCCGCAAGGAGGTGCCGGGGCGCCGCGGCTATCCCGGCTACATGTACACGGACCTGTCGCAGATCTACGAGCGCGCCGGCCGCATCAAGGGCAAGCACGGCTCGATCACGCAGTTCCCGATCCTGACCATGCCGGAGGACGACCGCACCCACCCGATCCCGGACCTGACCGGCTACATCACCGAAGGCCAGATCTTCCTGGAACGGGCGATCTACCGGAAGGGCATCCTGCCGCCGATCAACGTGTCTCCGTCGCTGTCCCGGCTCATGCAGAAGGGGATAGGCGAGGGCAAGACGCGCGAGGACCATCAGGACGTCGCCAACCAGCTCTTCGCCGCCTACGCGCGCGGCAACGAGATGCGCGAGCTGGCCGTGGTGCTGGGCGAGGCGTCGCTGAGCGAGGTCGACCGCCAGTACGTCACCTTCGCCGACCGCTTCGAGCGCGAGTACGTGAACCAGGGCTTCTATGAGAACCGCTCGATCGAAGACACGCTCCGGATCGGCTGGCGCCTGCTCAGCCTGCTGCCGCGCGGCGAGTTGAAGCGCGTCGACACCGAGTACATCGAGAAGTACCTGGACGCCGATCAGCCCGAACCGGCGGCGGCAAGCGCCTAGTTTCGGCAGCGGAGAGCAGGGGAGCAGGCGATGGCGATCGCGGTCAGTCCGAACCGGATGGAGTTGCTGCGCCTGAAGAAGAAGCAGGTGGTGGCGGAGCGCGGCCACAAGCTGCTCAAGGACAAGCTCGAAGGGCTGCTGCAGGACTTCACCGAGATCGTGCGCCGCTACCAGACCCTGCGCCGGGAAGTGGACGCGGAGATCGCCGAGCTGTTCAAGCGGTTCATCATGGCGTCGGCGTCCATGCCGGCTCCGCTGTACCGGGCGGCCCTGGCCTTCCCGGAGTGCGAGGCGCGCCTCGCCATGAGCGAACGCATGATCATGAACGTGCACGTGCCCGTGTTCGACTTCTCGATCGAAGGCAACATGATCTCCTACGGCATCGACGAGACCACCAGCGACCTCGACGACGCCATGGGCGCGCTGCGCGAGACGCTGCAGCGCATGGTGGAGCTGGCCGAGATCGAGAAGACGATCGAGCTGGTAGCCGACGAGATCGAGCGCACGCGCCGCCGTGTGAACGCGCTGGAGTACGTGCTGATCCCGCAGCAGGCCGACACCATCAAGTACATCAGCGCCAAGCTGCAGGAGCTGGAGCGCGGCAACATCAGCCGCCTCATGAAGATCAAGGACCTGGTGGCCATGTAGGCCGATCGGAACTGCCCTGCAGTTCCGATCCCCCCTACCACACCCGGTCAGTCGCAACGAAGCCCGCGCTCCCTCTCGTACCGCTCGATCCCCAACCGCAACAACCGCTCGATCAACTCCGCATACGCGATCCCGGACGCCTCCCACAATTTCGGATACATGCTGATACGCGTGAACCCCGGAATCGTGTTCAACTCGTTCACCAACAGCACACCGTCCTCCTGTAGGAAAAAGTCGACACGCGCCATCCCGTCGCAACAGAGAGCGCGGAAGGCATCCAGCGCCATCTCCCGGACCTGCTCGCTCACCGACGGCTCCAGGTCGGCCGGGATCACCAGCTCGGCTCCTTCCTCGTCCAGGTACTTCGCCTCGTAGCTGTAGAACTCGTGGTGCGGGATCACCTCGCCCGCGACCGAGGCAACCGGCTCGTCGTTGCCCAGCACGGCGCACTCGATCTCCCGCCCGGCGATGGCGCGCTCGACGATGATCTTGCTGTCGTAGGCGAACGCATCCTCGACCGCCTCGGCGAACGCGGCCGGCTCCGCGACCTTGCGGATGCCGACCGAAGAACCCAGATTGGCCGGCTTCACGAACACCGCCCCGCCCAGCTCTCGGGCGATCGCATCCCACGCGGGCCGCGGATCGCGTGCGTGCGCGACCCGGAAGTCCGCCACCGGAATGCCCGCGCCGACCAGCAGCCGCTTCATCACGTCCTTGTCCATCCCGACCGCGGCCGCCAGCACGCCCGGCCCCGCAAACGGGATCCCGGCGGTCTTCAGCAAGCCCTGCACCGACCCGTCCTCGCCGTACGGTCCGTGCAGCACCGGGAACACCACGTCCAGCGCCTGCAGCGCCGCCGGCGCGGAGATGCTCGGGCGTGCGGGGGCGGAGAGGCGCTGCTCGTCCGCCCAGAGGGGGAGCTGTGCGCCCCCGGTCGGCACCACGCCGCGCTCGTCCGCCAGCAGGGTGCGCGCCAGGAACGCGTCAGGGTCCTCGCGCCGCCAGGAGCCGTGCCGGTCGATGCGCAGCACCACCACCTCGTGCGCCGGCCGGTCGATCGCGTTCAGAACATTGAACGCGGACTGGCGGGAGACGTCGTGTTCTGCGGAGCGGCCGCCGTAGATGATGCCGATGCGGATGACGGAGTCCTACACCACGAAGTCACCGCGCGTCACGCGGTGACCTTCTCCACCAGCGCGGAGACCGTGCGGAAGTTGGCGCGCAGCGCCTCCTCGCAGGCGTCCGGGTCCTTGGGATCGCGGCCTGGCGGCACGTAGTGGCTGGCGACCGACAGGAAGGCCGGGCAGCGGTGCTCGTGCAGGTTGCGCAGCACCGTCTCGTAGTCGGTGTGGCCCTGGCCGATCGGGCAGTAGGTGAAGTCGAGCTCGGGACCGCAATTGACGCGCAGGTCCTTCATGTGCAGGCCGTGCACGTAGGGCCGGACGTTGCGGAAGCCGGCGGTGGCGGTGTCCGATTCGCCGCAGTTGACGTTGTCGGCCGGTCCCCACATCACCTTGATGCGCGGTGAAGCCAGCCGCTCGGCGATGCGCCGGAAGTTGCCCGTGGTGTTGGTGTAGTTCCACGGCATCTGCATCAGCACGAGGTTGACGTCGTGGCGCTCGGCCGCCTCCAGCATCAGCGTGTACGCCTTCTCCAGCTTGTCCATGTCGGCGCTGCCGATGATGCCGCCGCGCGTGGCCCAGCGCATCGGCCACGTGGGCGACACGCGGCCCTGCGCCGAGTACTCGCCCGGCCAAGCCAGCGTGAAGGTGCACACGTCGCGGAAGCCCAGCCGGGCGCCGATCTGCATCCCCCGCTCCAGCCGAGCGAAATGGTCCTTGAACTGCGGATGCCCGGCCATCGTGCCGATCTCCAGGTCGGCCAGGTGCACCTCCTTGAAGACGTTGCCGCCGAACAGCAGCGGCCGCACGCCGTGCGCCTCCAGCCGCTTGCCGAGGCGGTCCGCCTGCGCGTCGCTCAGTTCGCCGATCGAGCCCTCGGCACCCAGTGAGTGAACGAGGATGTGCTCTGCGCCGATCGCCCGCACCCGTTCCAGGGCTCGGTCGAAGTCCGGGATCGGCAACTCGCCGATGAAGATGCCCAACGTGAATGCGTGCGTACCCATGGGTGCATGGAACATCGGTTGGTCGGCACACCGCAACCGGCGGCTGCCCCATGACGCGCTCCCCGCGATCTGCGAAGCTCGCCGGCATGAGATACGCGTGGACGTGGCTGATCAAGCCGGACCGGATCGACGAGTACGTGCGCATGCACTCGGAGCCGTGGCCGGAGATCATGCGCGAGCACTCCGCGGCCGGCATCAGCGACTACTCCATCTACCGGGACGGCAACCGGTTCTTCTACACCTTCGAGTGCGACGACGTCGAAGCGGCGTTCCGCTACCTTGCCGAATCGGAGGCGTGCCAGCGATGGAATGCGATCACCAGCACGATGGTGGAGGGATCGTTCGACTTCGAGGAGGCCGAGCCGATCCGGTTCCTGGAGGAGGTCTTCCGCCTGGAGTAGCGCTTCTGCGGCTGTGCGTTCAGTCGGCCTGGCTCCGGCATGCCGAGCTCCCGGCGCCGCGAACCTCCGGCCGTTTGATCTTTTCGGCCCGGTTGCCCATACTCTCTCCGGAGCCTGCGGCCCCTTCGTCTATCGGCTAGGACGCGAGACTCTCATTCTCGAAAGAGGGGTTCGATTCCCCTAGGGGCTAACGACGGGGACCAGATACCCCGAACGAGAGAGAGGTGGCCCGCAGCGCAAGGGTCCACCTCTCTCTTTGCGGAGGCCCACGCTGGTACGGACCATCACCCGAGGATGCCCGGATCGACGTCGTGGGCGATGCAGGCGACGCAGTCGCCCTGGCCGACGAGGGAGGGGCCGCGGCTGCCGAGAAGTACGCCCGCCGTCACCGCGACGACGGCAGCCGGTTCGCGGTCCGGGCGCTCGAGGAAGTGGACCTGACCGATCTTCTCCCCGGCCTCCACACTGCTGCCCAGGTCGACGACGCTCTCGTAGATCCCCGACTCGGGCGCGAAGCGGTAGTCCTGGCGGTGCAGTGATTGCACCCAGCGCGTCGGCGGCAGGCCGAGGTCGGCTCGCGACCGCTTCTCGCCGGCCACGACGCCGAGATGCACCAGCACGTTGCGCAGACCTTCCTGGCTCAGCCGGTGCACCTGTGCCGGGACGGTCTCGCCGCCGCCCATCTCCGTCGTGACGACGACCTTGCCCTGGCGCTCCGCCTCGACGGGCAGCAGACCGGTTCCGGCGATGTCGGTGTAGAGCAAGGCGAAGTCCGTGTTGTATGCCTCCGCCGCGGCCACCATCCTTCGGCGTTGATCACGGTCCGGCACCAGGTGCATGTGAGCGCACGGATAGAAGTCGAAGCTGCGCCCACCGGTGTGCAGGTCGATGACGGCGTCCGCCAGCGGGAAGAGCCGGGTGGTCAGGTAGTGCGCCAGCATCTCCGAAACGGAGCCGGCAGGGTCGCCGGGGAAGCAGCGGTTGAGGTTCTTCCCGTCCAGAGGCGAGAGGCGCTCGCCGGCCTTCGACGCGGGCACGTTGAGCGCCGGGAACATGATGAGCCGGCCGCGGACAACCTCGAGTGGCAGCTCCCGGCAGAGCTTCAGGATCGCTACCTGCCCCGGATACTCGTCGCCGTGGTTCCCGGCCATGAGCAGGACCGTCGGGCCCTCACCGGCGGCCAGCACCGCCACCGGGACCTGCAGATTGGCCCAGCCGCCGAGGTTGTGCGAGTAGGGAACTGCGAGGTGACCGATCTGCTTGCCTGGCTTCTCGTAGTCGACGGTGGCGTCGATCTGCGTGGGTTGCATCACTCGCAAGACTGTAGCGAAAGGCGGTGGCCGACGTCATTCCGGCGCGCCACGCCCCCGCCGGGGAGCCGGCGACGCGCTTCTTGACAACCCACCATCACACGTGCCAGCGTCGGGCGGACGCTGACGTTCGTCTCGTTCGAAACACCAGAAAGGAGCAATAATGAAACGAGTACCTATTCTCTTGTTGGCCGGGCTATTGGGTCTCTCTGTTGGTCACAGCCAGGAAACAGGGGACATCGACTGGGAGTATATGGCGGACACCTCGCCCGTCACGATTCAGTTTTGGCAGAACACGTGGGGCGGTTGCAGGCCGGCAGTCCAATGGGACGATGGCCTGGTCTCCCAATTCATCACTCAACAGACCGGTGTCACGCTCGACATGGAAGTGCTGGAGGGCGAAGAAGACGAAGTGCTGGCACCGATGATCGCATCCGGCGACCTGCCGGAGATGCTGGCGTTCGGCAACTACACGAGTCCGCTGCTCCAGCAAATAATCGATGCCGGCATGGTACACGCGATCTCCGACCTGATCGAAGAGTACGCTCCCCAAACGTGGGATCTCGTACCCCCGGCATATCACACCTACCACACCGCCGATGACGGCAAGATGTGGTATTGGGCAGGGTTCATGTACTACGCCGAGGTGATGGAAGCGTTTCAGCAGATAAACGTGCCTTTCACGAGCGGCGAAGGCATCATGTTCACCAGGCGGGACATCCTGGAAGCGTACGGCAAGGACGACATAACGACCCTCGGCGAGTATGAGGACTATCTCAGATTCGCTCATGCGAACTATCCGGACGTCCTGTCGATCGACTTCGGCGGAAGCGTATCCGACCTGCTGTTCGGCAGGGCGGGAAACAACATGTTCCGGGGCACGTTCGGAATGCATGTTTCCAGCTACTACCCCCAGGGCGACGAGGTGCAACTGCTGTTCCGGGATCCGAAGTACCTGGAGTTCCTGCAATGGCTGAACAGCCTGTACCAGGACGGCCTGATCACGAAGGGCCAGTTCACGGAGCAGACGCAGCAGTCGGAGGAGAGACTCTACTCGGCCGGTTATGTGAGCACCGTCGGCGCCATCTTCAATGTCGACAATACCGTCAACACGACCATCAGGCAGAACGACGGCAACGATGACAGGACGTACGTTCCCATCGGCCCGATCGTGAAGCAAGGCGTCGAGTTCACGAAACCGACGATCAGGAACAAGGGTTACAACGGCCTGGTGATCACCAAGAACGCCGAACGGCCCGACCGGGCCATCAAGTTCCTCCAGTGGGCACTCACCGAGGAAGGGCAGACCACGCTGATTCTGGGAGCCGAGGGAGAGACCTGGGACTGGGTCGACGGCAAGAAGATGATGAAGCAATCGGCGCAGGACGAGCTGAACGCCAGCTTCGTCGACTACGCCTCCAAGTACGGAGTTCTCTGCCGATGGGTTCCCTTCAGCGACACCTACTACTGGACGCTCTACGTGGACGACTATCTCGGAGCCTCACCGGAGCACAGGGCGACGATGGAGCAGCGACTCACACCATTCGTGGTCGATGCCTGGGATCTCGGTTATGCGGAGTTGGCAAGTTCGTGGCTGCCGGGCAGCAGAATCGACATCAGGCACACCCAGGTGGAAGAGGCGATGGCGGTCGCCGCATCCAGAATGGTGGTGGCCGGTTCCGCGGATGAGCTCATGGACATCTACAACGCGGCGTTGAAGGAGATCGACCGTCTGGGCGCCCGCGACGTGGAGGCCGCCTTGACGGAGGAGCACCAGAGACAGTTGGTGCAGCTTGGCCGACAGTGATCTGAAGATGGGCCTGTGGCCGCAGAGCACATCGCTCGGCCAGAGACCGTCGCACTGAGACCAGACCTTCGGGCGCATGACACCCTTGCGCCTGAAGGTCTTTTTTTGAACTCCACGACACCTATCGGTACGCATCCGGAACCCGGGGAGCAGGCGTGAGAACCATCACCATCATACGGAACCAGAGCGAGCTGGCCGGCACACTTCAGATACGGCACGGTGAGATATCCCGAATGGCGTGCGACGGGTGTGCCGGCGACGTCGATCAGCAGGCACGGACGTTCGCCCTCTCCGCCGACCGCGAATGCCGATTGAAGGTATCGATCGATGGACATTCGCTGGAACCCGGCGCCTTTGCGACCATCGTGACCTGCAACACCCGCGATGACGGCTTCAGCTTCTTTCTGCGGGACGTGAGCAGGGAGTACCCGATCTACGTACCCGAGTACCAGACCATCGTCACCGACGCGGACGATGAGCGCAGCTTCGACGACATCGCGCGCGAGATACATTCCCGGAACCGGCGCTCCAGGCTCGAAGCGTATTCCTGCGCCGAGGAGGAATCGTTCGCCAGCGCCGCCGGCGGCACCAGGGAGCTGAAGTGCGTGACCTGGCTAGGAATAAGCCGTGACATACGCTTGTTCGAAGTCGGCAGCAGACTCACTTCGGGCACCACCGATCCGTGGGACTGGATCAAGCCCAGGTATCACAAGCGCGACGTTACCGTTCCGGAGCTCGGAACCGAGGGGATCGTCTACAATTATTTCGCGGGCAGAGGACTGGGCTGTACACAGGGACTCGAGCGCAGGCTCGAGAGCGGCGTACTGCCCATGCTGAATACCAGGCACGCGGACGAGGACGTCATCTACGCGTCGAAGCTGTTCGTGACGCTCGAGAAGGGCGTACTGAGCGAAGACCGCGTCGAGGGCACGAATATACTGGTCGCCGATCATTACGCAGAGGCCAGCATGCTGACGGCTGACCAGGAAGCAGAGATGGTGCGGATGCATGATCGGGAGATCTTCAGGGACGAAGAAACCGTCATCTACCTCAAGATCGAGGCGACCAACACCGCCGACGCACCGAGGTACTCATGGGTGCGAATCCCGGAGCCGAACGTCTACGTGAACCCGGGCAAATCAACGCCCAGCTCGTCTTATGACAACACGAACGGATACGGGTCATTCAGCAGCGAACGGGTCTACCTGGTAGCGACACTGAACGGCAAGCCTGTGCCTCAACAGGAAATGGCGGTGCTGCTCGCGCCGGGCGAGAGCATCGAGTATCTGTTCAAGATCCCCCACCGGCCCGTGTCAACAGAGAGAGCGGATGCGCTTGCGCGGCAGCCCTATCGGACACACTACGATGCGTGCAAGGCCTTCTGGATGCGCAAGCTCGAGGCGATGGCGTCGGTGAGCGTGCCCGAACGGAGAATCGACGAGATGATGCGGGCGGGCAAGCTCCACTTGGATCTTGTCTGTTACGGCAACGAACCGGATGAGGCGGTAGCTCCGGTCGTAGGCGTTTACAGTCCCATCGGTTCGGAAAGCTCACCGATCATTCAGTACCTGGACTCGGTTGGCGACCATGACCTGGCCAGAAGAGCGATCATGTACTTCATCGAGAAGCAGCACGAAGACGGCTTCATGCAGAACTTCGGCAGCTACATGCTCGAGACCGGCGCGGTACTCTGGGATATCGGCGAACACTACCGGTATACGAAGGATATCGAGTGGATCGCATCGATCAAGTCCGCGATCCTGAAGGCGTGTGCCTACCTGTTCCGATGGATCGAACGCAACGAACGGGACGAATACCGGGCCGCGGGCTATTATGGAATGATCGACGGGAAGGTCGCTGACCCGGAGGATCCCTACCACTCGTACATGCTGAACGGTTACGCGTATCTGGGCCTGATTCGATCGGCGGAGGTCCTTGCGGATCTGGACGAAGAAGAGTCGGCAAGGATCAGGGCGGGCGCGACAACTCTGCTGCGGAACATCAGGGCCGCTCTGGACAGGAACTTGCGGGAGGCTCCCGTCGTTCCGCTGGGTAACGGAAGCTGGTGTCCCGCCGCACCTCCCTGGGCGGAGAGCCGCGGTCCCGTGGTCCTGTACGCCGACGGAGGTTCCGCGTTCACTCACGGCACCTTCACCGCCAGGGATGGGCACACGGGGCCGATGTACCTGCTCTTGCAGGAGGTGGTCGATCCCAACGAGCGGTACGGGGACTTCATCGTCAACAGTTCCGTCGAGCTTCTGTTCCAGAAGAACGTGATGTTCAGCCAGCCGTACTACAGTCCTCACCCGTACGCACATCTGCGAAGAGGTGAGAGGAACGCATTCCTGAAGGAGTACTACAACAACGTATCCAGTCTTGCCGACAGAGAGACCTATACCTTCTGGGAGCATTATTACCAGGTGAGTCCCCACAAGACGCATGAGGAGGCGTGGTTCCTGATGCGAAGCCGGTGGATGCTCTATCTGGAGGACGGCGATCGCCTGTCGATCATGCCCGGTGTCCCGCGCAGGTGGTTCACCCACGGCAAGTCGATCGACGTGAGTGGCATGAAGAGCTACTTTGGAAGCATCGACCTTCACGTGAGGTCCGACGTCGATGACGGCGTGATCGACATGTCATTGGCGATCGGTGACTTGAAGCGCTCGTTGCCGGAGAGGGTGACGGTACACGTGCCGCACCCCGCGGGCGTGAAGGCCAGAGCGGTCAGCACCGGCACCTATGACCCCGACAGTGAGACGATTCTCATCGACGACTTTTCGGGGGAGGTCAAGATGGAGATCAACTGGTGACGATTGGCCGTTCGCGCCCAAACACGAGCGGCGGCCCGGGCCATCGGCGGGCGAATCCGATCGGGCCCGGACGCACGGTCTGAGCCTCGGCGGCGCAGATGCAAAGAGAACGTCACTCCACGACCAGTATCGTCAGCAGGAACGGGGCGGTCGGCAGGAACAGGTTGCTGAAGAGAGTCAACCAGCAGAAATACCTGCTGCTGCTGGTTGTGCCTGCGATAGTGTGGCTGTTCATCTTCTCCTACATGCCGATATACGGGGTCATTATCGCGTTCAAGGACTACAACGTCGGAATCGGGATCTGGGGGAGCCCCTGGAGTGGATTCGAGCACTTTCGGGAGTTGTTCACGGACAGGCTCTTTTACAACGCGCTGAGAAACACCTTTCTGATCAGCGCGGCGAAACTCGTGATCGGCTTTCCCGTCCCCATCATGTTCGCGCTCATGTTGAACGAACTGAAAGGGATGAGGCTTTTCAAGAAGGGCGTGCAGACGCTCACCTACATGCCGCACTTCCTCTCGTGGGCGTTCGTGGCGGCTTTCCTGATAACATTCTTCTCCGAATCGGGCATGGTCAACTACGTGTTGACGTCGCTCAACATCGTTGGCGAGCCGTATGCATTCCTGGCCGACCGGGTGTCCTTCTTCTCGATCGTCGTGCTGAGCGACATCTGGAAGTTCTTCGGCTTCAGCTCGATCATCTATCTTGCGGCCATCTCGACGATCAGCCCGACCCTGTATGAAGCGGCGTATATGGACGGTGCATCGCGCGTCCAGAGGGCGTGGTACATCACGATTCCCGGCATCAAGCCCACCGTAATAGTGTTGTTGATCCTTGCGATCAGCCGGATGATGACTCAGAACTTCGAGCAGCTTTTCCTGATGCAGAACATCCTGGTCATGGATGTGGCGGAAATACTCGAGACATACACGTACAAGATGGGATTGCAGAAGGCCAGGTTCAGTTACTCGACCGCCGTCGGACTGTTTCAGTCAGTGGTGGCATTCATCCTGCTGTTCGGAGCAAACAGGTTTTCGAGGTGGTATACCGGTGAAAGCATCTTCTAGCTCGGAAGTGGAGTCACGTTCCGGCGAGCATCAAAAAAGGGCCCTCGACAGGAATACGACGTTCGACTACGTCAACGTTCTGGTGCTCATCGTATTGGCTCTCGTTTGTGTCTATCCTTGCTATCTCGTGCTGGTACTGTCGTTGAACGACCCTGTCGACGCACTTCGCGGCCGTCTCTTCTTTTTCCCCCGGGTCATCACGTTGGACAATTTCGTGTTCTTTTTCAAGGATCCGTCCCTGTTCCGAGCCTTCTACATCTCGGTGGCGAGAACGGTCATAGGATCGCTGGCCAGCGTGTTCTTCACCGCGTGCTTCGCGTACGGAGCGTCGAAGAAGTATCTCGTGGGCAGAAAGATGATTCTCACCTACATGCTCATAACGATGTATATCAACGGAGGTCTGATACCGTTCTTCCTGTTGATAAGGAGCATCGGATTATACCGGAACTTCCTGGTGTACATCATTCCGCTCCTTTTCAACGCCTTCAACGCGATCGTGATGATCACGTTCTTCAGGGGGCTCTCGGCCGAGATCGAAGAGTCGGCGAAGATCGACGGGGCAAATGATCTGCGCATATTCTTGGTGATAGTCCTGCCTGTTTCGAAGGCGGTAATCGCAGCGATCATCCTTTTCAACGCGGTCTGGCAGTGGAACAGTTGGTTCGATTCGATGATCTTCGGAGGCAAGCGGCTCGTTACGCTGCAATTCAAGCTGGTTCAGATCATCAGGGACGTCGATGCCGCAAAGGAGCTCGCGATGCAGAACCCGGCGTTTGGCAACATCATGGGCTACAAGCCCACGCTGGAGTCGGTGAAGGCGACGGCGATGGCGGTGACAATCATCCCGATCATCCTGGTATACCCGTTTCTGCAGAGATACTTCGTGAAGGGGATCATGATCGGATCGATCAAGGGCTGAAGAGCATCCATGCGGGGCGCTCGATCGCCTGATCGGGTAGTTCCGCAGTCGGTTGACCGTCTGCGAGACGACCTCACTCGAAGAGGCCGGCCACGATCTCCACCAGCGACTCGAACACGTTCCCGGCCGCCTCGGCCACTCCCTCCAGGAACGCGGGAGCGGTTTCGGCCGCGGCGCCCGCGACGTGTCCCGCGCCCACCGCTCCGAGGAACGCCACGTCCGGGCCCGTCCAGAGCAACGCCTCGGCGACCAGGTCGGTTCCGTCCCGCCCGTCACTTCGAGCCGCGACGCGGCTGCGCTCCATCTGCCAGATCGCCTCGAGCTCGTGGTGGTCGAACCACACTCCCTTGCACGTCGTACAGAGGTCGAGCGTGACGCCGGTGCGCGGCACCTGCAGCATGGGTCGCTCGCAGGCCGGGCACGCCAGTTGGGTCTTCGCGCCGCATGCTCCGCAGACGGAGCGGTCGCGATCCAGGAAGGCTCGACACGAGTGGCACTGCGCCCGGTGCTTCCGGTCACGGACCGGCACGCGGGCACGCAGGGCCTCGGGGCGCTGGCGGCGAAGGCGCTGGACTTCGCCCAGCTCGAACCACATGCCACCGCATCGGCTGCAGTGGTCGAGGATCAGCGGCTGGCCGGCAGGTGTTCCGGGCGCGGCGGATCCGTCCAGCCGCACCTTGTCCATCTTGACGCCAAGACAGACCGGGCAGGGCCAGCGGGGTTCGCTCATGAGTCCAGCAGCCCCCGCGCCTGGTCCTTCTCCGACGCGTGCAGGACGTCGTGGAACACGTACACCAGCACCCCCGAGTCGGTGACCTGGAGATCCGCCACCTCTTTCAGCGCGAGCTCATGCAGGGCCGCTGCCGCCGCCGCCGGGGACACCGCCAGCTCTCCGGCCACCTCCACGGCGGTGAGCCGCCCGGCATGCTGTCCGGCCAGGCGCAGCACCTCCGCCTCCAGCGTTTCGCGCCGCAACGCCTCCCGCCGCTCCCCGCGGACCCGTCCGGCGCCGAGATGCCCGGCGATCAGCCAGGCTCCACCCGCCACGGGCAGCCCCGCCCCGATCAGCAGCGCCACGATCGTGGCCGGCCCGCCCTGCACGTCGGCCTGCGTGAATCCGAGCAGCACGAACAGCCCCA
Organism: Spirochaetia bacterium; assembly: GCA_964291595.2. Lineage (GTDB taxonomy): Bacteria > Spirochaetota > Spirochaetia > SZUA-6 > Bin103 > CATQHW01. Next base: position 2,900,175 of record OZ219914.1, read on the forward strand.
CCGCGATCAGACAGCAGCCGCCGATCAGCCTCCCCATGTTCCCAACCTCTCCGAGCATCGCGGGCAGGGTACACCGCGGATGACCGGGCCGTGCATCAGTCCACGCCGGGCACGAACGTGATCACCAACCTGGCCACGTCAGGATCGTCCCTGTCCGTTTCAAGGTAGAACGGACGATCCTCAGACTCTACGAAGAGCCTTTCCCACGTTCCGTTCGACGACCTGTGGTGACGGCCGTTCGCCTCCGACGCAGGCTGCTAGTAAGGTACGCCCATCAACGAACAGCACCCGGCCGAAGTGAACACCCTGGACGCGTTGCTGTCCGGGATCGCCGCCGATGCTCCGCTGGTCGGCCTGCTCGTCGCCATCGTGGTTTCCCTGGCCGTGCTCGCGAAGGGCGCGGACATCCTGGTCGATCAGGCCGTATCGCTGTCGAACCGCCTGGGCGTGCCGAAGATGCTCATCGGAGCGACCGTGGTCAGCGTCGGCACCACGCTGCCGGAGGCCGCGGTCAGCGTGCTGGCCGCCGTGCAGGGAGCGCCCGGATTGGCGCTCGGCAATTCCGTCGGCTCGATCATCGCGGACACGGGGCTGATCCTGGGTCTGGCGATCCTGATCGGCCGCGTGCCGACCGAGAAGCGCCTGGTGAGCCGCCAGAGCTGGATCCAGGTCGCAAGCGCCGTGCTCCTGGTGCTGGTGTGCGTTCCCTACCTGGCGCTGCGCGGCATGTTCACCGATGGCGGCCGCCTGCCGCAGCCGGTCGGCATCCTCTTCCTGGTGCTGCTCGGTCTGTACCTGTGGCGCTCGATTTCCTGGTCGCGCACCGCACCCGGCGGAGCTTCGGAAGATGCCGCCGACGAGGACGGCGCCGAGGCGCCGACACCGCTCGGCGCGCTGGCGCTGCTCGCGCTGGGCGTGGTGATGGTCGTGGCGGGCGCGAACGTGCTGATCACGGCGGTCGAGGAGTTGGCGACCCGCTTGCAGATTCCCGACGCGATCATCGCTGCCACCCTGGTGGCGTTCGGCACCTCGCTGCCGGAGCTGGTGACCGCCGTCACGGCCGTGCGCCGGGGACACGGGGAGCTTGCCATCGGCAACGTGCTGGGCGCCGACGTGCTCAACGTGCTGTTCGTGAGCGGCGCCGCCGCCGCCGTCACCGTCGGCGGACTGGCCGTGCCGCCGCAGTTCTTCTACCTGTTCTTCCCGTCGATGCTGTTCGTGGTGCTGGTGCTGCGGTTCGGCATCAGCCGCACCGGGACTGGCCAGTTCAGCAAGGCGTTCGGCTTCGCGCTGCTCGGCGCCTACCTGGTGACCGTCCTGCTCGGCTACGTGGTGCCGGGCGGCGGCGCCCTGCACGGCTGACCGCCCTCGGTGCGAAGGAACTCTGCGGCGTCCGAGGCGCGGTGATGCAGACGCAGCCGTCAGGTCACGGAGTTGCCGGCAGCAGCGCATCTGCCTCCTCGCAACCGACCCTCCCCAACATCCTGTGGATCACGACCGACCAGCAGCGCCACGACACGGTGGGCGCGCTCGGCCACACCCACGCTCACACTCCGTGCCTGGACCGCCTCGTACAGGAAGGGGCCGCCTTCACGCACGCCTGCTGCCAGAGCCCGATCTGCACGCCCAGCCGCGCGAGCTTCATGACCGGCATGTATCCCAGCCGCGTTCGCCAGCGCCGCAACCGCGCCGCCTACTTCCCGGCGCCGTATGCCGGCGAGCCGACGCTGATCACGCACCGGCTGGCCGCAGCGGGGTACGAGTGCGCCCTGGTCGGCAAGCTGGACCTTGCCGGGCACCCGCGGGGCGTCGCGCAGGACGACTACGGGTACGACTTCGTCCGCTACTGCTCGCGGCCGGACCGTCCTGCCGAGGACGGCAGCGCCTATCACGCCTGGCTGCGAGAGCGCGGGCACGACCCGTCGACGCTGCTCGGCCGGGCGGCTGACCGCAAGCACGGAATCACGCCGTTTCTGCCGCCGGCGCCCGCGGCGGACAACGTCCCGGTCGACCTGCATCACTCCACGTGGTGCGCCGAGTCGGCGATCGAGTTCATCCGCCGGCCGCACCTCCGGCCGTGGCTGCTGACCCTCAACCTCTTCGATCCCCATCCGCCCTACGATCCGCCGTGGGAGCACTACCGGCGTTTCGACGCGGACGCGTTGCCCGATCCTCCGTTTCGGCCGACGGACCTAGCTACCGGGGCCGCGCTGGCGGGGGTCGAGTTCCAGACCACGGCACGGCATCCGGACGAGGACGGGATCCGCAGCCTGCGCGCCGCCTACCTGGCCATGATCGAGCTGGCCGACGCGCAGATCGGGCGGGTGCTCGACGCCCTCGACCGGTCGGGCCGGCGCGACGACACCGTGGTCGCGTTCACCTCCGACCACGGCGACATGCAGGGGGACCACGGCCTGGTGCGCAAGGGATGCCGGTTCTACGAGGGTCTGATCCGCGTGCCGCTCATCTGGCGCTGGCCCGGCCGCGTGCGGGCCGGCCTGCGCAGCGACGCGCTGGTCGAGCTCACCGACATCGTACCCACGCTCCTGGACGCGGCGGGGCTGGCTCCGGGCCGCTTGGTCACCGGCCGTTCGCTGCTGCCGCTTCTGACCGGAGGCGAGCAGGGGAGCCCGCACCGTGACTTCGTCCGAGCCGAGTTCCACGATGCACAGGGCCTCGGCGGCGACGGGAGGCGGATGAGCGTCGCCACCATGTACCGCGACGCGCGCTGGAAGCTGGTCGTCTACCACTCGCACGGCATCGGCGAGCTCTACGACCTGGATGACGATCCCGACGAACTCGTCAACCTCTGGGACGTGCCATCGCTGGCCGCGACGAAACTGCGTCTGATGGAGGCGAGCTTCGCGTCGACCGTCGTGGAGGGCGATCCGGGCCCGCCGCTGATGGAGGACCTGCGGTCATGAGTTGACCAAACGTCACTTTTCAGATGTACTTTACGTGCATGAAGACGATTACGGTGAAGGAACTCAAGGCTCACTGGGCCAGAATCGAGTTGGAAGTCCGCGCCGGAGAGACCTTCGAGGTCCTGAATCGAGGCCGGGTGGCGGCGCATGTCGTCCCTCCGCGACCGCGCCCGGTGCTGCAGTGGCCGGACCACCTTGCCTCCGCGGTCCCGAACCATGGCACGAAGGGCTCGGACATCGTCGCGTCCCAACGAGCCGGGCGCACGTGATCTACCTGGACACCAGCGCGTTCATCAAGCTGTACTTGGCGGAAGAGGGCTCGGACGCCGTCCACGACTCGGTGGTGAACCAGCAGCATCCACTGCCAATCTGGAGTCTGGTGGAACTGGAGTTCTACAATGCGTTGCGGTTCAAGGTGTTCGTTGACGAACTCGCGGAGGAAGACGTGGACCGTCTGCTCGCAACCTATGCGCAACGCAAGCGCAGCGGTCAGTACCACGTGCCGCACCTCGACCCGGTCGCGCTGCATGAACGTGCGATCGAGCTGACCTCGCGGACGCCGGAGATCGGATGCCGGTCGCTCGACGTCCTGCACGTCGCCGCGGCCGACCTGCTCGGCGTCGACCTGTTCGTGACCGGCGACGGCAGACAGGCGACCTTGGGAAGAGGCGAACGTCTGGAGGTCAGGCTCGTCTGACTCCGTCCCGGCCGCAGCATCCATGCCAGTCAGAGCACGTGGTTCCGCCTTGAACACGACCCGATGAAGCGCGTCGTCGTGATCGGCGCAGGCTTCGGGGGGCTGGCGGCCGCCGCGCTGCTGGCCCGTGACGGGTTCGACGTGACCGTCCTGGAGCGCAACGGACAGCCCGGCGGCCGGGCCATGCTCTACCGGGAAGGCGGATTCTCGTTCGACATGGGTCCGTCGTGGTACCTGCTGCCGGACGTGTTCGAGCGGTTCTTCGCCCGCTTCGGCAGCGTGCCGACCGATCACTACGGCCTGACGCGGCTGGATCCGGCGTACCGGGTGTTCTTCGGCGACGGGCCGCCCACCGACGTGTCCGCCGACCTGGAACGCAATCTGGCACTGTTCGAGTCTTTCGAATCAGGCGGCGCGGAGGCGCTGCGCGGCTACCTGGCGCGCTCCGAGTACCAATACCGGGTGGCGATGGAACGCTTCGTGTACCGAGACTACCGCGGCGTGGGAGACGTCCTGGACCGGGAGCTGCTGGTCCACGGCACCCGCCTGCGGCTGTTCGGCCGCATGGACCGGCTGGTGGCGCGGGCATTCCGGGACGACCGGCTGCGCAAGCTGCTGACCTACAACCTGGTCTTCCTGGGCTGCTCGCCGAGCCGCGCGCCGGCGCTGTACGCGCTGATGGCGCACGCCGACTTCAACCTGGGCGTCTGGTATCCGGAAGGCGGCATGAACGGCGTGGCGCACGGCCTGTACCGGCTTGCGCAGGCGCAGGGCGCCCGGTTCGTGTTCGACTCGCCGGTCACGGCCATCAGGCTGTCCGGGCGGCGGGCGACCGCCGTCGATTCGGCCTCCGGGAGCTACCCCGCCGACGCGGTGCTGGCCAACGCCGACTACCACCACGTGGAGCAGACGCTGCTCCCGGCGGAGGCGCGCAGCTACTCGGCGCGCTACTGGGCTCGTCGCGTGGTGGCGCCGTCCGCGTGTATCGTCTACCTCGGCTTGGACAGGCGGGTGCCGGCGCTGGCTCACCACAACCTGCTGCTGCAGCACGGGTGGGACGAGCACTTCCGGAGCATCTTCGACCGGCCGGGGTGGCCGGCACGACCCGCGCTCTACGTCTGCCGCCCGTCGCTGACCGACCCCGCGGTGGCGCCGCAAGGAAGCGATAACCTCTTCGTGATGATGCCGGCGGCGGCCGGGCTGCTGGACGACGACGACGCGCGCGAACGCTGCCGCCGGCAGATGCTGCGCGCGCTGGAGACGACGATCGGGGAGGGGATCGAGAGCTCGATCCGCGTGTGCCGGCTGTTCACCCAGCGCGACTTCGCCGCGGCGTTCAACGCCTTCCGCGGCACCGCCCTGGGACTGGCGCACACGCTGCGGCAGACGGCCTTCCTGCGCCCGGCACTGCAGAGCAGAAGGGTCGACAACCTGTTCTTCGCCGGGCAGTACACGACGCCCGGCATCGGCGTGCCGATGACGCTGATCGCCGCCACCATCGCGCGCGACCGCATCCTGGCGGCAGCCGGACGGCAGACCGGTGCCTGACCGACGCCTCACCCGCATCTTCCGCCGCGGCAGCAGGACCTACTTCTTCTCCAGCGTGGCCTTCCCGCCCGCGCTGCGCGACGACGTGTTCGCGCTCTACGCCTTCGTGCGCACCGCCGACAACTTCGTCGACCAGCCCCCCGGCCGGCAGGACGCCGCCGGCTTCGACCGGTTCCGGGAGCGCTACGCGGCGGCGGCCGCGGGAAGCACGGACGGCGATCCCGTCATCGACGCCTTCGTGGAGCTGGCGGCGCGCAAGCGATTCCGTGAGGAGTGGGTGGCGGCCTTCCTCGACGCCATGGCGCAGGACCTGACGCAGACCGACTACCCGACCATCGACGACACCCTGGCCTACATGTACGGAAGCGCGGAGGTGATCGGGCTGATGATGGCGGCCATCATGGAGCTGCCGGAAGAGGCTCACGCACCGGCGCGGATGCTCGGACGCGCCATGCAGTACATCAACTTCATCCGCGACATCGACGAGGACCTGGAGCTGGGCCGCACCTACCTGCCGGCCACGGAGCTGGCCGCCGCCGGCCTGCGCAGCCTGGATCCGGGGGAGGCGCACCGCGACGCGCCGGCGTTCCGCCGTTTCGTGCGGGCCGAGATCGAGCGCTACCTGGGCTGGCAGCGCGCCGCCGACGCCGGCTTCCACTTCATCCCGCGCCGCCCGCGCGTGGCGATCCGCACCGCATCGGACATGTACCGCTGGACCGCGGAACGCATCCGCGAGGACCCGCTCATCGTCTATCGGCACAAGGTGCGGCCGTCGGCGGCCCGCATCCTGGCCACCATCGCGGCCAGCACGCTGGGCGGCGGGCGTCGATGACGCCGTTGCCCGGGGCGGGCGAGCGGGCGACATTGCCGGTGGAACCCGTGCACGTCCGGCAGAGCACTCCCGCCCGAACGACGACACCGGCTCCCGCGTACCGGGCGCTGGCCACCGGCGTCGTGTTCAGCGTGGCCTTCACGGCCCTCATCTGGCTGCTCGCGGGCCGGCTGGCCGGCATCCCGCACGCCGAGGACGCCGGCGCGTCGTGGTACTACTGGAAGCTCATCGACCCCACGCTGGCCGGCAGATTGACCGCCTGGGGCTTTTACCTGTTGCACCAGGTAGCCTTCTGGGCCGTGATTCTCTACGCACAGCGCACCATCGGGCGCGGCTCGCCGCGCTACAGCGGGTCCCTGCGCCTGGCCAACGGGCTGGCCCTGGGGGTCAACGGCTTCTTCATCGCGCTGCGCGTGGTGCAGACCCACCTCTGGTACGACGGCCTGGCGCAGGACGTCTCCATCTGGAGCTCGCTCGGTTCGGTCGCGGTGATGCTGGTCTGGGTGCTGCTGATGGAGAATCCACGGCGCGGGCTGTTCTTCGGGAAGAAGATCGCCTTCCCCACGCGCGTCACCTCCGTGGCGCGGCGCTACCACGGCTACTACTTCGCCTGGGCCACCGTCTACACGCTCTGGTACCACCCGACGGAGGCCACCAGCGGCCACCTCATCGGCTTCCTGTACATGTTCCTGTTGCTCCTGCAGGGCAGCCTGTTCTTCACCCGCGCGCACGTGAACCGGTGGTGGACGCTCTTCCTGGAGGTGTCGGTGCTGGCGCACGGCACGCTGGTGGCGATCATGCAGGGCGAGGGCATGTGGCCGATGTTCGCCTTCGGCTTCGGCGGGATCTTCGTGATCACCCAGATGCACGGGCTCCGCTGGTCGCGCTGGGTGCGCGGGCTGGTGCTTGCCGCCTACGTCGCCGGCGTCCTGGCCGTCTACGGCGCGCTGGGATGGGAACGCCTCGCCGAGGTGGTGCGGATCCCGTTCATCGACTACGCGGCGGTGTTCGCGCTGGCCGGCCTGATCGGCGGCGCGCTGGGACTGATCCGGCTGATCCGGCCGGGGGCGGGCGACGCCAACCGCGTGCCGACGGGCGGCACGCGGCGGGCCTGAGGCGCGGGGCCGACGTGCCTCGGATGGACGTGGCCCCTGATGGAGGTGGCGGGAATCGAACCCGCGTCCTGAAAGGCACCACGCAGGCTTCTACAGGTTTGTCCGGCGCTTCATTGTCGATGTGGACGTGAGGCCGCCGGCGGCCGCGTCCCATCCAATCCCGCTGTAGTGTCCCCGACGGCCCGCGGGCCTGCCGTCAGGTGAGCCCTGATTTGCAACAGGGTGGCGGTCGCTCAGAGCTGCGCTCCCGAAACCCCGTGGCTGCTACTTTAGGCAGCCAGTGCCAGGTTGTTGTTGGCAGTTAAAAAGAAGTGCCATGTTTTAGGAGAATGGCTCTCCACCTGCAACCTGCGAGACGTTCTTCCAGTCGAGCCCTGTGCACCCCCTGGTGGCTGTTCACCCCCTAATGGCGGTTCAGCCACGTCGTGCGCTGGTCCTCAGTGCGCGCTGCGTCTCGCGCTCGTCGTCCCGGCGCCGTATGTCTTGGCGCTTGTCCACGTCGCGCTTGCCCCGGCACAGGGCCAGCTCGACCTTGACCAAGCCACGCACAGTGTAGAAGCGCAGCGGGACCAGGGTCAATCCACGTTCGGACACGCGCCGGCGGAGAGCGATGATCTCCTTCTTGTGGGCGAGCAGCCGGCGCGGACGATCCGGCTCGTGGTTGTAGCGGTTGCCGTGCTCGTAGTGCGAGATGTGCAGTCCATGCAGCCACAGCTCGCCGTTCTCCACGCGCCCGTGCGCGTCCGCGAAGGCAAACCGCCCGGCGCGCATCGACTTGACCTCGGTGCCGGAAAGGACCACGCCCACCTCCAGCCGCTCGACGGGCTGGTAGCGGTGCAGCGCCCTGCGGTTGGTCGCCAGCGTGCGTGGGCCGGCCTGCTCAGCCATCGGGCGCGTCCGGCAGGGCGATGACGACCCGGAACCCCAGGTACGGGGTGGCCCACGCCGGTTCCTGCGCGCCGCGCGAGTAGACCCTGATGAGGTCGCGCTCGCTCGCCCAGGAACCGCCGCGCACGACCCGCTCGGCGCCGGCACGCGGCTGTCCGGCGAACGGCTGCGCCGGATCGTCCCCCGTCCACAGCAGATAGGAGGCCGGCGCGTACCACGTGGCCGTCCACTCCCAGACATTGCCGAGCAGGTCGTGGAGTCCGTAGCCGTTCGGCTCGGACACCGGTGAGGAACCAGGCCCCGAAACGCGTGCCCCATCGACCCGAGTCTGTGCGAGCCGCGCGCCGCCCGTGCCCGAGCCGTTGGGGTAGGGGTGTCCCGACAGGCCGCCCCGCGCCGCCCATTCCCACTCGGTCTCCGTGGGCAGGCGAACGATCATGTCTCCGAACGGCCAGGGACCGGCCGCCGACGACCCCAGCCAGACGGCGAACGCCGCCGCCGCGTGATGGGACACGTGCGTGACCGGCTGATCGAGGGTGCCCGGCGCAGGAGCGCCGTCGGACCACGATGCCAGATAGGTCGGCTCGGCCAGCCCTTCCCGCACCAGCGCGGCGGTTCCCCGTGGCGCCCATCGCGGCACCTCGGCCACGAACCGTGCGAACTGCCGGTTGGTCACCTCGGTCTCGGCCATCAGGAACGGCCCGACCGCGCGCAGGTGCGGCTGATGGTCGTGCGCGGCGCCGGCACGCACGGGTCGGTCCACGTCATCGCCCATCAGCAGCGTCCCGCCGGGAATCGCCCGGAAGCGGATGCCGTCCAGCACGACTTGGTCCGGCAGCGCCGCCGTCACCGGGGACGGGTGGGAGAGCACGGCGCGCCGGTAGTCCTCGCCACGCTCCTGGTACCACCGCTGCTCCGCCAGACGCCGAGCGAGCTCACCCGGCGCGGCGGCGGCGAGCCACAGCGGCAGGCCCGGGTAGTCGCGGTCGAGCTGCAACAGCCGGTCGAACACGATGCGCGCGGCCTGCGGCGTCACCGGCCCGCCGCGGGCAGCAGACGACGCCGCGGCGCGCACCAGCGCCCCGAGCGCCTGCCGGCGGTCGACGAACGGCACGACGTCGCGCAGAAACGCGTAGTGAATGTCCGGTTCCGCCCGAGCCAGGGCGCGGCCGGCGTCCTCGATGATCCCGGTCACGTGCGATGCGGCGCCGAATGCCGCCACGCTTCGCCGCGCTACGCCGGACGCATCGACCAGCTCCAGGTCTGCGTGGGCGATGGCCCGGTTGCGCACGATCAACGTGCCGAAGACTCGCGGCGCCAGCTCGACCTGCAGCCGCTCCGCGGCGAAACCGGAGCGCGTGAGCTCCAGGTCGTGCATCCCCGGACCGGCTTCCACGGACAGCGGGGTGGTGCCCACGAACCGTCCGTCCAGCCACACGGGCACGTGCCGGGGAGTGGCGCTGACCGAGATGCGTCCGCCGGGCGAACGCAGTCCGGGATACACCAGCACCAGAAACAGCGCCACCACCAGGACCACCGCGTAGATGCCGGTGAGATAGGCCCCGGGCGGAATCCCAAGGAACGGCCGCAGGCGGACCTGGGCGGCGCGTTCGAGATCAGCGACATCGGGCGCTGCAGCGCGCGCTGCCGGCGGCCGTCGTTCTCGTTTCATGATGACGCCGATCGTTCGCCCGGCGGACAGCGGTGCATCTCCCCGGCGCCGGGACTCCGGTACGGAACCGCCCTCGCGGGCCACCTTGCGGGTCTCGTGACGTTCACCATCGGGCGGAAATGCACCCTCAGAATGGAGCGGCGCCCTTCGCGGTGTCAAAGCACGCCGTCCGGCGCGGCTTGCCCGCGCCCCCGGGGGCCGGTAGGCTCGCCGCCGTGACCGCGACAAGGGCGCGATCCGGGCGCCGGGACTCCGCGTGGCAGGCGTGGAGCGAGGCGTTGCAGCGCGGCACCGAACGGCTGCTCACCGGCCGCCGCCGCAGGAAACTGCGCCGCCGGGAACGTCATCGCCGCCGCAACCCCGTCGTCGACTGGCTGGATGCGATCGGATCGGCGGTGCTGATCGTCCTGGTGATCAACCAGTTCCTGTTTCAGGCCTACAAGATACCGTCGCAGTCGATGCGACCGACCCTGGAAATCAGCGACCGCATCTTCGTGAACAAGCTCGTGTACGGGCCCGAACTGGTGCCCGGGCAGGTCAAGCTTCCCGGCCCCCGGCACCCGGGGCGCGGCGAGGTCATCATCTTCGAGAACCCCACGTACGAGCCGATCGGGCCGCTCAAGGACATCCTGAAGCGCATCATCTACATGCTGACGCTGTCGATGGTCGACATCGACCGGGACGAGTACGGCAACGCAAAGCCGCACATCCTCATCAAGCGCGCCATCGGCGTGGGCGGGGACCGCATCCGGCTGCACCGGGGCGAGGCGCAGGTGCTCCTTCCCGGCGCGGACGGATGGAGCGACGAAGCGACGTTGCTGGCGGCCTTCGGACTCGACTACCCGACGCGCCGCAGCCCGAGCCTGATCGACTACGACATCGTGCAGGCCGGCGTGACGGCAGAGACCAGGCTCAAGGAAGGGTTGCCCCTGACCGAGCAGGAACGCGTCGACCTGAGCCGCTGGGAGAGACGCGAGGGCATCACGGACCTGGTGTTCCGGGACCAGTGGCGACTCCGCACCAAGGCCGAAGTGGACCCGACCGACCGCAACGCCGCCCGCCAGTGGCAGGTGCTGGAGCGGGGCTGGGTGGTGCCGGCCGGCACGGTGTTTCCGCTCGGCGACAATCGGGACGAATCGCGGGACGGCCGCTACTTCGGACCGGTGACGCTCCGACGGGTGCTCGGCAAGGCGATGTTCCACTACTGGCCGCCGACCCGCTGGGCGGCGATCCGGTAGACCGGCGGCCGTCCGATTTGACCGTGATCGGCTCCGATTGGTAGCCTTGGCGCCGGATAGAGGATGTCTGGACACAGCAAGTGGCACTCGATACGCCACAAGAAGGGTGCCGCGGACGCGAAGCGCGGCAAGCTCTTCGCCAAGCTCATCAAGGAAGTGACCGTCGCCGCCCGCCTGGGAGGCTCCGACGAAGGGGCGAACCCGCGGCTGCGGCAGGCCGTGCTGAAGGCACGCGCGGCCAACATGCCCGCCGACAACATCGATCGCGCGATCAAGAAAGGCGCCGGAGAGGCAGGCGGCAGCGAATTCCACGAGCTGCTCTACGAGGCGTACGGCCCCGGCGGCGTGGCGATGCTCATCGAGATCCTTACCGACAACCGGAACCGCAGCGCTGCCGAGGTTCGCAACACCCTGTCCAAGCACGGCGGCAACCTCGGCGACGCAGGCTCCGTGTCATACCTCTTCAAGCGGCGCGGCGTCGTGGCGGTCGATGGCGAGCGGCACTCCGAAGACGAGGTGATGGAGGTCGCGATCGATTCCGGCGCCCTCGACGTGGTGCCGGACGACGGCATCGTCGAAGTCCTGACCGAACCCGCCGACTTCGATGCGGTGCTGCAGTCGATCCAGGAGGCGGAGCTGGCCACGAGCGGTGCGGAGATCACGTGGGTCGCCGAAGCGCCCCTGGAGTTGCCGCCGAAGCCGGCAACGGCCGCGTTGCGGCTGATCGAGTTGATCGAGGATCTCGACGACGTGCAGTCGGTGGCCACCAACCTCGAGCTTGGCAACCTCGAGCTCCCGGAGCCCTCACTCGTCGCCGATTGAGCGCAGGCCACGTTGGCGGTAATCCTGGGCATCGATCCCGGACTGGCCGCTACCGGGTACGGGGTGATACGCGTCGAGGGCAGCCACCTCCGCCACGTCGCGCACGGAGCGTTCACCACGGCGCCCGGCCCGGATCGGGGCGGCCGGTTGCTGGCGATCCGCGACGCGCTGACCGAGGTGCTCGAGCGTTACCGGCCGGAGCAGGCGGGCGTCGAGTCGCTGTTCTTCTCCCGCAACGTGCGTTCCGCGATGCCGGTCGCGGAGGCGCGCGGCGTCATCCTGATGTGCCTGGCCGACGCCGGGGTAACGGTCGGCGAGCACACGCCGCTGCGCGTCAAGCAGGCCGTCCTCGGCCACGGCAGCGCCGACAAGCAACAGATGAGCACCATGGTCCGGCTGCTCTTTCAGCTCGGCCCGGACGATCCGTTGCCGCACCATGCGGCCGATGCGCTGGCGGTCGCGGTGTGTCATGCCCACTCCTCGCCTCTGGACGAGCGGGCAGCCGAGTAGATGTACAACAGCCTGACCGGCACGGTCACCTACAAGGACCGCGAGCGGCTGCACCTGACGCTCGCGGGGATCGAGTGGGACCTCGCCATCTCCGGCAGCACCGCGGCCGCGCTCCCGGAGCCGGGAGCGGAAGCCAGGGTGTATACATACCTGCACCATCGCGAAGACGTCATGAGTCTCTACGGCTTCGCCTCGGCGGCCGAGCGGGAGCTGTTCCTCAGCCTGATGCAGGTCAACGGCGTCGGGCCGCGTCTGATCATGAAGATGCTATCGAGTGCCACCGAGCGCGACATTCGCACCGCCGTGCAGGCGGGTGACGCCGACGCCCTGGCCCGCGTGCCGGGACTGGGTTCCAAGAGCGCACAGAAGATCATCCTGGCGCTGCGCGGCAAGCTCCTGCCGCCCGCAGAAACCTCCGCCGGCGTCGAGACCGAGCTGATCCGGGCGCTCACGGGCATGGGCTTCAACCAGCGTGAAGCCGCCCGGGCGGTCGCTGCCGCGCAACAGGACAGCGAACGGCAGGGAGGCTCGGCGGACGAGGCGCACGTGCTGCGCCTGGCCATTCAGCGGTTGGGCGGCGCGCGGTGAGCGACCGCGTCATGTCGACCGCGGGAGGGCCGGGGGACGGCGACGAGGTGCGGCTGCGGCCGCGGCTGCTCCACGATTTCATCGGACAGAAGCAGTTGCGGGAGAACCTCCGCGTGTTCGTAAGCGCCGCCCGCGACCGCGAGGAGGCACTCGACCACGTGTTTTTCTCCGGACCGCCGGGCCTGGGCAAGACCACCCTCGCGGCGATCGTCGCCAACGAGCTGGACGTCGAGTTCCGCAGCACCTCGGCCCCGGCGCTGGAGAAGACCGGGGACCTGGTGGCGATCCTGACCAGCCTGGGCCGGCACCACGTCTTCTTCATCGACGAGATTCACCGGTTGCGGCCGCCGATCGAGGAGTTGCTGTACACGGCGATGGAGGACTACGAGGTGGACGTGGTCATCGGCGAGGGGCCGAGCGCCCGGACCATCAAGATCTCGCTGCCGCGCTTCACGCTGATCGGCGCCACGACCAAGACCGGACTGGTGTCGGCGCCGCTGTACTCGCGGTTCGGGATCACCGCTCGGCTGGACCTGTACGACCAGGAGGAGCTGGAGCAGATCGTCGACCGCACGGCCTCGCTGTTGGCCATGGAGATGGCGCCGGACGTACGGCCGTCGCTGGCGCGCAGTGCGCGCGGCACCCCGCGGGTGGCCATCCGGCTGGTGCGGCGCATGCGGGACTACGCGCAGGTCTGGGGCGACGGCAGCCTGACCGGCGCGATCGTCGACCGAGGGCTGCGCGCGCTGGGGATCGACCGGTACGGCCTGGACCGCACCGACCGGGAGATCCTGGCGATCATCATCGATCGCTACGCCGGCGGTCCGGTCGGAGTGGAGACGCTGGCGATCTCGCTGGGAGAGACCGCGGACACGGTCGAGGACGTGTACGAGCCGTTTCTCGTGCAGAGCGGCTTCCTGAAGCGCACCGCCCGGGGCCGCGTCGTAACCGATCTTGCCGTGCGCCACGTCAGGGGAGCCGCGGGCGACCAGGAGGGAACCGGTGCTCGTCCGGGACTTCTCTTTTGAGGTCCCGCCGCAGCTCATAGCGCAGCGGCCGACGGGACCGCGAGGTGCCGACAGACTCCTGGTCCTGGACCGGACCCGTGCCGGAAACCGGCACACGACGATGGCGGCGCTTCCGGAGCTGCTGCCCGCAGGCTCCGTGCTGGTGCTCAATGACTCGCGCGTTCGCAAGGCCCGGCTGTTCGGAACGTCCGAGAACGGCGGTTCGGTGGAGCTGGTGTTCCTGGAAGAGACCCGACCGGGACGCTGGCTCGCGCTGGCGCGCCGTGCCCGACGCCAGCGGGTGGGGAAGCGGCTGTTCCTGCCGGAGGACGTCGAGGCCCGCGTGGTGGGGGTCCGTGAGGACCAGAGGGAGCTGGAGCTGGAGCCGCCGATCGGGGAGGGCTACTTCGAACGAAACGGTACGATGCCGCTGCCGCCATACATCGAGCGCGCGCCGGATTGCCAGGACGACGCCCGCTACCAGACGGTATACGCGCGCGAGTCCGGGTCGGCGGCGGCGCCGACGGCCGGACTGCACCTCACTCGGGAGCTCCTGGGGGCAATCCGTGACCGGGGCATCGACGTCCAGTTCGTGACCCTGCATGTCGGCGCGGGCACGTTTCAGCCGATCCGCGGCGAGCGCCTGGAGGACCACCGCATGCACGAGGAATCGGTGGCGCTGAGCTCTTCGGCCGCGGCGGCGATCGAATCGGCGCGGCGCGACGGCCGGGACGTGATCGCGGTCGGGACGACGGTGGTCCGCGCCCTCGAATCGCGGGCGGCCGTCCACGATGGCCGCGTCGCGGCGTTGGCCCCCGGCCGCTGGCGTACCGACCTGTTCATCCGGCCCGGACACCCGTTCCGGCTGGTTACCCGCCTGCTGACCAACCTGCACACGCCCGGCTCGACCCTGGTCGCCCTGGTCGCGGCCTTCGCCGGCCGCGAGCGTCTCCTGGCTGCCTATGAGGAAGCGGTGACGCGCGGCTACCGGTTCTTTTCCTACGGCGACGCGATGCTGATCCTGTAAGCTGATCCTGTAACGAAACGGCGCCGCCGATGATCTCATTGAGTATCTCATTGAATGATGTCCTCACGGTCCGCGCGCGGACGGGATCAGTCGAGTCCGAGGATCGGCCACAGCCGGGCGAAGACCTCCGCCCGGCTGCCCGAGCCGTCGATCCGGTGAACGGACACCCCGCGCTCCTGCAGCCGCGTGAGAGCGGCGTCGTAGGCGGCCAGCACCCGCTGCTGGGTCGCGGCCCCGTCGAACCGCTGCGGGACTCCCGCGCGGGCTCGCAACCGTTCCTGGCACACCTCGACAGGGCTGGTCAGGAAGATGATGCGGCCGGGCAGTGGCGAGGAGTCGTTGACCGCCTCGATGTAGTCGGCGGGGACGTCCAGGCTCTGGTACGCCAGACTGGACGCGATACAGCGATCGCTGATCACCACCTCTCCGGCGGCGTGGCGATCGAGGATACCGCCGGCTCCATGGCAGTGCTCTGCCCGGTCGGCGGCGAACAGCAGGGTGAATGCCCAGCCGGACACCGGCTGGCGCGTCGCGAGCATCGAGCGCACGAGCCGGCCGATCGGTCCGTCCGTGGGTTCGCGGGTCCGGAAGTGGCGCACGCCGCGCGAGCGCAGACGGCTGGCGATCATCCCCACCTGCGTCGTGGTGCCCGCGCCATCGAGCCCCTCGACCGCGACGAATCGCGAAAGGATCCGGTTGCCGCTTCGATCCATCACGCTATGATCGCCCCGTTCATCATGCCGATCATCATGCCGATCATCATGATCGCGCCGACTGCCATGACACGACCCGAGTACCACCGCCGTGTCTCCATCCTGGCGCTGCTGCTGGTCGCGATCGCAGTGCCGGGCCAGGAGACGCCCGCATCCGGCGCGCGCCCGCTGGGGGTCCCGGACATCGTCATCACGGGCGAGGACGCGATCATCATCGTTCCGCCACTGCCGGTTCTGCCCGGCGGCAGCATACCCGTGCCGCGGGTCGAACTGCAGCCACTACCGTTCCGGCCGTCGCCGACGTGGTGCGATCCTCTCACTCAGGGTCACGCCCTGCGCGACGAGGTGCTCGTGATCGAACCGGTATGCATGGATCTGTCCGTGCTCTCGGACTGGCTGCCGATCTTCCTGACGCCCGGCGAGCCTCCGATGCCGGAGATGCGCGCCCTGGGCATCCATCCTTCCGCGACGGCTCGCGACAACATCAGCGCTCACAACAACGGGGGAGACGAGTGATAGAGTTTTTCTTGCGCGGCGGCGTGTTCCTGTGGCCGATCGGCCTGCTGTCGGTCGCAGCCCTCTACCTGATCATCGAGCGGGCGATCTACTTCCTGCAATCGCGGCCCACGCCGCAGATTCAGCAGGCGCTGACCGCGTTCCTGGGCGGCGAGCCGCCAACGGGCCTTGAAGAGACGCTCGGATCGAGCATCGCGCCGGAGGCCACGCTGGCCCGGGTCGGTCTGGACGCACAGGGGGCGGACCCCGGCGATGCCCACCGCCGGCTGGAGCGGTCGCTGCTGGAGGTCGTCACCGCCCTGGAGCACAACGTGGCGCCGCTCGGCAGCATCGCCAGCGTCGCCACCCTCCTGGGCCTGCTGGGAACGGTGGTCGGCATGATCGCCGCCTTCATCGGCATGGGAGGAGTCGCCACCGCGGACATGGGCGGACTGACGCAGGGTATCTCGCAGGCGATGGTCACCACCGCCGCCGGGCTCGGCGTTGCCGTGCCGGCGACGTTCTTTCATCACATGTACGCCAACTACGTGAAGAGGCGCACCGTGGAGCTGAACGTCACCACCTCCGAGCTGGAGTCGCTGGTGGCGGCCGTCACCGACGATATCGAGCACGGACGGTGAACCGCCGGGGCGGCATCCGGGTCACCGGCAGCGATCTGGGGGTGTCTGCCGCCCTGCCGCTGACGGCGCTCATCGACGTCATCTTCCTGGTGGTCATCTTCTTCATGATCAACGCCGTGTTCGCGGTGACCTCGCAGATCCCGGTCGACCTCCCCGACGAACCGGGAGACGCCACCTCCGGCAGCCGCGCCATCATGGTCACGATCGACGCCGCCGGCCTGATCTACGTGGACGAGGAGCCGTTCTACGCCGAAGAACTGGTCACCGTGCTGCGCGAGAAGCATGAGAGCGACCCCGAGCTCGCCGTGTACGTCAATGCCGACGCCACCATTCCGTACCAGGTCCTGGTCGACGTGCTCGGCGCGGTCCGAAATGCAGGAATCGACGCGCTGTCTCTGTTGACCGACCCCGATTCCGCGTCGTGAGGAGCCCGCGCCGGCCGGCGTCGCTCGCCGTGTCGGTGGCCGTTCACCTCATCCTGCTGATCATCGTGTCACGCCTGTCGGCGCCGACGCCGCCGGTCGTGACGCCGATCGCGGTCCAGATCGTCGCCGAGTCGCCGGGAGACAGTGCGCCGGCCGGCAGTCCGGAGCCCGCCGAGGAAGAGGAGCCGGAGCCCGCGTCGGCCGCGGCGCCGGAGCCCGCGGAGCCGGAGCCCGAGCCGGAACCTGAGCCCGAACCGGAACCTGAGCCGGAGCCGGAACCGGAGCCCGAGCCCGAGCCGGAACCTGAGCCCGAACCGGAGCCGGAGCCCGAACCTGAACCGGAGCCGGAACCTGAGAACCGGAGCCGGAACCTGAACCGGAGCCGGAGCGGAGCCGGAACCGGAGCCGGAACCTGAGCCGGAACCTGAGCCGGAACCTGAGCCGGAGCCCGAGCCGGAACCCGAGCCCGAGCCACCGCCCGAGCCAACGACCGAACCGGATCCAGAGCCAACGCCGGAGCCCGAACCCCCGCCGGAGCCCGAACCGGATCCGGAGCCGGAGCCAACGCCGGAGCCGGCAGACGAGCCGGAGCCGGAGCCGGAGCCCGAACCCGAGCCCCCGCCGGAGCCCGAACCCCCGCCGGAGCCGAAAGTCGACCTGGCCGCGCTGGCGCGGGAGGCGGCCGCCAGGGCTGCCGCGGATCTGATCCAGACCACGCCGTACCGGGCGCCGGCCGTAGCCACACCCGACCCGGACACGGGACCGGTGTGGACCTCCGATCTGCCCGTTCCGGGGCCTTCCGAGGACGATACGATCGGGCTGACCGACGCGGTGCTGAACAGCCCCATCGTGTCGTCGGGTCCGGGCGACGAGGTCGGCGGCGAGAAGCAGCGCGGCTGGAAGTGCCCGGAGGTCGTCGGATACCTCGAGGACGGCAAGTACCCGGAGCGGATGGCTCGGGAGGGAACCGCTGTCGCCGTGATGGTCCACATGACGGTCAACGAGCGCGGGCTGGTCACCGACGCCCGGATCGACGAAGACGACGAGTCGGTCTTCCCGTCGATCGACATCGCCGCGCTGGCGGTGGCGCGCGATTGCCGCTTCGACGCGGAGCGGGGCGCCCCCGCCACGACCTATCGCGTGCCGATCACGTTCGACCCGCGCCGGCGGTGATGAGGGCTCGCGACAGGCGACGGCTTCCGCGCGCGGCGATCATCACCGTCGAGATCGCCGTGTTCGTCGGCCTGTTTGCCGCCGTCGTGTTCGGCGTGGGCTATGCGCGCGACCGCCTGGACCGGACGATCGGCCGCCTTCGCGAGCAGGTGTCCGTCCAGGTTGCCGACCGGCTCGGCGCGCGCATACGGTACGGAACCGTCGAGCGTTCGGCGTTGCGCGCTCTGCAGATCAGCGACCTGGAACTGCTCGGCGCGTCCGGGGACGTGCTGCTGTCGGCGCGCCGGTTGCGGGTTCACTATTCGCTGCGCACGCTGTTGAGCACGCGCAGCGCCGTGGACGCCGTCAGCCGGGTCGAGTTGACCGGCGTCGTGGCGAACCTGCACCTGCCGCGCGACCAGGGCCCGCTGTCCGCCGCACTGGGTGGGCTCGGCGCGACCGCCGACGGCGCCGTGCAGGGCTCGGTCCTGCCGTGGCCGCTGACCATCGCCGATGCGCACGTCACCGTCACCACGGGATCCGACCGCGCCTCGGGCTCCGCCCACGTGGACCTGCGCGAGCTGTCCCTGCGGCTGGAGCCCGACGGCGATGGCGTGCGCATCGTTGACGCCCGCGCCCGCCTGGATGCCGCACTCGCCGACCTGGCCGGGCACGCCACGGAACTGGACACCAGAATTCGCCTGGACGGACGCCTTGGACCGGGCACGGACGCCTCCCGGGCGACGGTTCGCGTGGGCGACGTGCAGAGCAACCTGGGCACGATACCGGCCCGCGAGGTGCAGGCCGCCTGGGACGGAACAACGCTCGGCCTGACCACGCTGGCGGATGACCGCGGATCGGTGCTCAGGGTGTGGATCGAACCGGAGCAGCGCCTGATCCGCGCGGACCTGCAGGCCGAGCAATTCCGCCCGACCGGTCTCGTTCAGCCGGCGGGCCCGCTGGGTCGCCTGAGTCCGTGGTTCGACACGACCGTGACCGGGACCGGTTCGGTCATCGCCGGCCCGACCGGTATTCTCAGCTACGACGCGGCCATCGCTTTCGCCGCCCCTCCCGCGTTGCTCGGCGAGCTTTCGAGCGAGCCCGTGCAGGTCGATCTCCGCGTGCACGGCGACGGGACGACCGCCACGGTCGCGCCCCTGGTGCTGCGTTCGACCGCCGGCGCCGCCCGATACGAAGGCACGATCGACACCCGCACCGGAGTTTCGGCCGGCCGCCTGGACGTGACGGACCTGGATCTGGACGGCCGGCCGATCGGCGCGAGCGCGGACGTGGAGGCCGACCTGCGGGCGATGCGGCTGAGTCTCCGCGAAGGCGTGGTGGCCATCGGCGATGCGGCGGTGACCGAGCTCACCGGACGCGTCGTCCTGCACGGTGGCGCGTCCGACGGGGGAGCGGCGGCCGCTCCGTCTCTGCAGGTCGATCTGACCGGCTCCCCGCCCGACTCACCCGCAGGAGCGGCGACGGTGACCGGGGCCGTCACCCTGGGGCCGCGGCCCGTGTTCGCCGGTCGCGTCGACCTCGACAAGGTGGACGCCGGCGGCCTGTACGGTCTGCTGCGTCCGGAGGACCCGGATGATGCGGAGGTAACCGGCCTGGCCGGCGAGCTGCTCGTCAGCGCGCTGCTGGAGGGATCGATCGGTCCGGACCTGCTGGCTCTGGAGGTTTCGGCGGCGTCCGTGGTCCAGCGAGCCGGCCCCCTGCGGGCTCACTTCAACGCGGTCGCCACGGAACGATCGCTGGAGATCACCGACCTGGACCTGGTCGTCGGCCCCTCGGTCCGTGCCGTCGGCAGCGCCAGGCTGGACGCCGAACGGCTGTCCGCGTCCGGCCGGATCGAGCTGGACGGCGAGCCGGTGCCCGACCCGATCCGCCTGGAAACCGGAGATGGGGTCACGGTGCGCGGGCCGTGGGGGCTGATGGTGCAGATGTGGCCCGATGAAAAACTGCGGCCTGCGGACGTTCTGGCGCGAGTCGCGGCATGGGCGGCGGGGGGGCCCACGCCGTTCCGGATGAACCTGGAGGGGTATCCGGTCGCCGCGGCCGGCGAAGACGTTACGGCCGATGCCGCGCTTGCCGGCACCATTCAGCGGCCGTTGGCGTTCCTGGGCAGCCTCGGTCCGCGCGGACGCGGTGCCGATGCGCTGGCGGACCTGGACGCCGCCGGCGTCGTGCTGGCCGACTCTCGGCTCGTCCTGCGCGGCCTGACCGTGGGCGACCTCCCGGCCCGGCTGGAGATCGACTTCGGTTACGACCGCGACGTGCTCGGCGCAGACCGCATTCGCTTCGCCATCGGCGAGCAGGACGTCACCGGCACCGGCACCCTGAACGTCACGACGCACGACGGATTCCGCGCCGCCGGGCAGGTGTTGCTGGAGAGCGGGCAGGAACGGTACGCCGCCGCCGTCTCGATCGCTCCCGGCCAGCTCGACGTCGACGTCGACGTGAGCCTCCTGCGGCTGGATCGCCTGGTGCCTCTGCCGGTCCCCGGCACCGCTTCCGGCCGCATGCGGATCACCGGGTCCCTCGCGCAGCCGATGATCACCGCGGAGCTGACCTCCCATGACGTCCCTCTCGACAATGACTACGTGACGCTGGCGCTGCAGAGCACGTACGACGGGCGACGCATCGCCATCGACGACCTGGCGGTCGACTTCCGGGACCATCGGATCCGCGGGATGGCCGGGAGCATCGACACGAGCACCGGAGCGGTCGGCGTGGGAGGACGGTACGAAGGCGAGTACCTGGGACAACCGCTGTCGCTCGATCTGGCCGTAACCGGGACGGCATCGTTCCCCGCGGGACCGTCCCGGGAACGATCGCTTCCCGTGGAAGCCTCCCTGACCGTCACGGCTACCGCGGTGACGGTCGGCGGCCTGAGCAGGCCTTCCTGGGACGCCACGGTCCGTTGGGAGGCGGGCGGCCTCGCTTTCTCGGGCGGACCTCTGGACGGCCTGTCGGGCCGGATAGCGACGGACGGAAGCTTCGAGGTCGAGGCTTCTGCGCCGCTGCCGCTGCAGGGCAGCGCATCGGGGACGCTGTCCGGCAGCGAGTTGTCCGCCGAGGTGTCGATCGCCGCGCTCGATCTGACCCTCCTCAACACCCTCATTCACACGTCGGCGGTGACGGTGCTGGCCGGATCGGCAGCCGGAACCGTGCGCCTGCAGGGCCCGATCAACGACCCCGCCATGCTCGGCGCCCTGCAGGCGACCGGCGTGGAGCTGGAGTCGTCGCTGATCCCGCAACGGGTGGGACCGCTTGCGTTCCCCGTCACCGCCGCGGACCGGGAGCTGACGGTGGGGCGCACGCGCGCGGAGCGCGGCGTCGCCCCGGTAGACGTGAACGGGACGGTGCGCATCGGGCAGTGGGCGCCGACCGCCTACGACTTCAGCGTGCGGACGGCTACCGGCGACGGGGTTCCGGTGGAGTACCGTTTCGGGCCGATTTCCGTCGAGGGAGTCGCCCTGGGAAGCCTGCGGATCACCGGCGACCGGGACGCCACCCACATCGCGGGCGCCGTCGTTGCCGACTCGGCTCGCGTGTTCATCGACAACTCCGGACGCGGCTCGCCTCCTGCCTGGGAACCGCTGACGGTCGACCTTGAAGCCAGCACCGGTCGCGGCGTCGAGCTGACCTGGCCGTCGGACGACCTGCCGATCCTGGAAGCACTGGTCGACGTCGATCAGACCGTTGCGGTCAGCTACGACGGGTTCAGCGGCGACTACTCGGTCCTGGGCGACGTGGCGATCCGCCGCGGGGAGCTGTTCTTCTTCAACCGCACGTTCGTCCTTCGCGACGGGCTCGTCTCGTTCGCCGAGGACGGAGGACGCTTCGACCCGATGGTCTCGGTCCGGGCCGAGACGCGCGAGCGCAGCGCAGACGACGGCACGCTGCGGATCTACCTGGACGCGGACTCACCGCTGAGCGAGCTCGACCCGCAGAACGTTCGCCTCAGCTCCACGCCCTCGCGACCGCTGCCGGAGCTGCGCGCGATGCTGGGCGCGCCGTTCGCCGACGGCACGGCTGGCGACGACATCGACCTGCTGGCGGTGGCCGGCGGCATGGCCACCCAATTCGGCATGGTCCGGCCCATGGAACGCGCGCTGCGCGACTCGCTCGGACTCGACCTGTTCAGCATACGCTCGCAGCTCGTCGAGAACCTGCTGCGCACCCCCCTGGGAGTCTCCAGCCCCGACCTGCTCGACAACACCGAGATCGTGGTCGGCAAGTACCTCGGGGACGGCCTGTTCCTTGAGGCGCTCGTGCGGGTAGAATCGGACACCGTGTCGCCCGTACCCGAATTGCGCACCGACCTGGAGCTCAGCCTGGAGTGGGCGACGCCATTCTTTCTCCTGGAGTGGTCCGTCTTGCCGTCCCTCATCGACCCGTTTCAGACCGGCAGCGCGTTGTCGTTGTCATGGCGCTTCAACTACTGATGCGACCTCGTTCAACGCCCGAGCGCATGCTCCGCGCCCTTGCTGCGATGGCGCTGGTGCTCGCCGCCGTTCCGGGCGCCGCGCAGCAGCCGGAGCAGCAGGAACGCGAGTGGTATTTCGGCAAGCCGATCAGAGAGATCGAGTTCGTCGGCCTGGTCACGGCCGACGAAGGCGAGCTTCGGCCGATCGCCGATCCCTATCTGAATCGGCCCTTCGAGCTGGACCTCTACCTCGAAATGGAGGGCGCGCTGTACGCGACGGGCCTGTTCGAGAGCCTGGAAGCGCGCGCCGTCGAAGGCGACGACGAGCGGTCCACGGTTGTCGTACGCATCACGGTGCAGGAGCGGCCGACGATCGACGACATCGTCATCGACGGCGAGCGCCGGATCAGGGAAGGGCAGATCCTCAACGCGATGGCCTCCGAGCCGGACGCCATCCTGAACTCCCGCCGGCTCGAGGAGGATCTGGATGCGATCCGCGACCTGTACGAGGCGGACGGGTTCGGCAGCGCACGGGTGGAGTCCACGGTCGTCCCCGACGCGTCCGCCAACCGCGTCACCGTTCGGATCACCATCACGGAGGGCATCCGCACCACCGTCGTCTCGATCGATTTCGTGGGCAACGAGTTCGCGTCGGCCGGCACCCTGCGGAGCCAGATGGAGACCCGCGAACGCGCGCTGCTGCAACGCGGGCTGTTCTCCGAAAGCGCCTTTCAGCGCGATCTCGACAGCCTGGTCTCCTACTACCAGAGCAACGGGTACGTCGACGCCTCCATCGACCGGGTCGAGCGCAGCATCGAGCACGACGCGGAGGGCGACCAGGACCTGCTCAGCCTCACCCTGCACGTGAGCGAAGGGCGGACGTTCCAGTACGCGGGCACGGAGTTCGACGGCAACAGCGTGTTCACGGACGAGGAGTTGCAGGCGCTCGTGCGCCATCGGCCCGACCGCTCGATCAACCTCGAGACCGTCGGAGCCGACTTCGCCCGGGTGCAGGACCTGTATTACGAGAACGGTTACATCTTCAACGGCTTCGATCAGGAACTGATCCGCGACGACGAGCAGGGAACGATCCTGGTGCGGGTCACCATTACCGAACTCGACGGCGCACACATCGAGAACATCACCATCCAGGGCAACGTCAAGACGCGGGAGCACGTGCTGCGCCGAGAGCTTCCGTTCGAGGTCGGCGACGTGTTCAACCGCACCGAGATCGTCCGCGGCCTGCAGAACCTGTACAACCTGCAGTACTTCACATCCGTCGAGCCGAGCACCCCACCGGGAAGCGCCCCCGGCCTGATGGACGTGCGGATCACCGTGGAGGAGGGCACGACCGCTGACATCGGCTTCGGAGCCACCTTTGCCGGCGGCGACTTCCCGCTCTCCGGCTTCGTGCGCTGGTCGGAGCGAAACTTCAGCGGACTGGGGCAGACGGTCAGCGTCGACCTGTCGGCGTCCCAGCTCCGCCAGGCGCTGTCGCTCGGGTTCCGCGAGCCCTGGCTTCTCGGTCAGCCGTGGTCGGCAGGGATCACCCTGGGCGGCGAGCACGCCGTGGTTCGCGGCGTGGCGCAGGACGTCCTCCCCCCGGTGTTCACCGACGAAGAGTCCGATCAGGCCGTGCCCGATCCCTACGTCTCGGAGGACGACTACACCTCCGGCACGCCGATTCCGGACCAGTACACCATGGAGTACGACACGTTCGCGATTTCGGCGGAAGTCTCCAGCGGCTACCGGTTCGAAACCCTCATCGGCCGCGTCATCGTGCGTGGCGGATTCGGCTCCAGCCTCGAGTTCCTGGTCTACGATCCGCAGGTCAACCGGCCCTTCGACAGGACGATCCGCGACCAGTTCGAGCGGTGGAGCGTCGTCAACAGCCTGTGGACGGGCGTGGCATGGGACCGCCGCGACTTCTTCCTGAATCCGACCGACGGCACGCTGCTCAGCCAACGGGTCACCCTGACGGGAGGCCCGCTGTCCGGAGACCGCCACTTCATCGTGCTGGACAGTCAGGCCGAGGCTTTCACGACGCTGTTCGAAGTCCCGCTGTCCGATGTCTTCGATCTGAGCGTGGTGCTCGCCGGCCACACCGGCTTCTCCATGATCCTTCCCCAGCTTCGCAGTTGCGGTGCGGTCAACGGCGATCCGGGACTGTGCTGGGACCAGGTCCTCGGCCAGGAAGACCTGCTGATCATCGACGGGACCAGCGTGGGCCGGGGTTGGGAGCCGGTGTTCGACGGCGAGGCCCTGTGGGACAACAAGGTGGAACTGCGGGTGCCGATCGATCCGCAGATCATCTGGGGCGTGCTGTTCCTGGACGCCGCCCTGCTGTGGGACGACCGCGGCGCCATCGGCGATACCTCGCTGGACGACGTTCACTTCAGCGCCGGGTTCGGCCTGCGCTTCGCGGTCCCGCAGCTTCCGCTGCGGCTCTACCTCGCCAAGCCGTTCGCGTTCCATGACGGCAGGCTCGGCGATCCTCCCGGCACCCAGAGCAGCGGCCCGCTGGGCGGCATGAATCTCGTCCTCGGACTCGGCGGGGACACGTTCTGAGGAACCTTCCCGTCGGCGGCGCCGGAGGGAGTCGCCACGGTGGCCGCAACGGTCGGATGATGATGCCCGTACGGCGGGGACGGCTGCGTGCCGCGGCGTCCGCATTGGCCGCTGCCGTGCTGGCGCTGCCGGCGCCTGCGGTCGCCCAGGATCTGATCAGCCGCACCGGCGTGGTGGATCTCGACCGGGTCGTACGCGCATTCTACCTCGAGTCCGAGACGTTCCGGACCTACCAGGCACGACGTGCGGAAGTCGTCGCCGAGCGGGAGCGGATCGAAGAGGACGTACACCGCCTGGAGCTGCAGCTCGTCGGCGCGCGGCAGGCCGGGGACCGGAGCCTGGCGCTGCGACTCGAACAGCAGGTCTTCGACATGAAGGATCACCTGTCGCAGTACGTGCGCGTGATGAACGATCAACTGCGACGCACCTACGAGACGCTGAAGACGTCGGACCTGTTCGTCGCCGAGGTGACGGCGGCGATCGATTACGTCGCCGAGGCGGGCGGCTACGGGTTGATACGCAGAACCGACAACCTGCTGTACTGGGATCCCGACATCGACCTGACCGACGACGTCATCTCAGAGCTTGCCCGGCGAGCGGCGCGCCGCTAGCGCCGATATCGGCTCCGGCTCCGCCATTGGCCCGTCCCCACCGCGCGCCGCGGACTCCGTCTCGTACCGGTCCGGGCCGCCTCCTGGGAGTCGATCTGGGCACACGGCGCATCGGTCTGGCCCTGTCGGATCCCGCCGCGGTCATCGCCTCACCGTTCATGACCCTGCCGTTCACGACCGAGGCGGCGCTGCTCGACACGCTCCGCGCTACCTGCAGCGAGCGGGGCGTTCGGCGGGTCGTGATCGGCCATCCGATCCGGACCGACGGCACACCCACTCCGCTCGGCGCGCGCGCCGAGCGGCTTGCCGCACGGCTGACGGGCGTGGGTGTCCAGGCATGCACGTGGGACGAGCAGTTCACCAGCCGTGATGCGGTCACCGTGATCGGACAGCACCGTCCCGGGCGGCGCCGCGGCGACCGCGGCAGGATCGACCGGATGGCGGCGGCGCTCATGCTGCAGGACTACCTCGAGCACGGGTACGCTTGAGCCGATGGGCGGACCAACCCCCACGGTCAGGCCAACCCCCATGATGGGGCAGTACCTGCGCCTGAAGGCGTCGCAGCCGGGAGCGATCCTCTTCTTTCGGCTCGGGGACTTCTACGAGATGTTCGCCGAGGACGCGGAACAGGCCGCGCCGATCCTGGACATCGCCCTCACCAGACGCAACGGCGTGCCCATGTGCGGCGTGCCCCATCACGCCGCGCAGACGTACCTGACGAAGCTGTTGCGGGCCGGTTGCAAGGTGGCGATCTGCGAGCAGGTCGGACTCCCCGAGGGCGGGCTGACCGAACGGCGGGTCGTCGAGGTGGTCACGCCCGGCACGATCGTGGACGAACGACTGCTCGACCATGCCAGCAACAACTACCTCGCGGCGGTGGCCGACGGAGGCACGGCGCTCGGGCTGGCATGGGCCGACCTGTCGACCGGGGAGTTGCGAGCCACCCGTCTGCCGGCCGAGCAGAGCGAGACGTGGCTGCGCGACCACATGCAGCGTCTGGCACCGCGCGAGCTGATCGTTCAGGAGAGCCTGCTGGACTCCGGTTCGCCGACGGAACGGGTGTTGGCGGAACGCCCGGACCTGGTCCTCAACCGCTACCCGGACTGGCACTTCGAGCCCGACGGCAATCACGAGATCCTGTGCCGACAGTTCGGCGTGATCGATCTGCGCTCGTTCGGGCTCCAGCGCGCGGACGCGGAAGTGCGTGCAGCCGGCGCCCTGGTCGGCTTCATCCGCCGGCATGCCCTGCACGATACCCCTCACCTCCATGACCTCGTCGTCGAGGCGGTCGATGCCTGTCTCCGCATCGACGAACCGACGCAACGCAACCTGGAGCTGACGGCCAATCTCCTCGACGGCGGCCGCGAGCACACCCTGCTCGCCACGCTCGACCGCACGCGCACGTCGGTCGGCGCCCGGCTGCTTCGCCGGTCGGTCCTTTCACCGCTGCGCGAACGGGACTCGATCGAGCGCCGCCTCGGCGACGTCGAGGGTCTGTTCCGCGACCAGGCGCTGCTTTCCCGCGTGCGCTCGGAACTGGATCGCTTTCGGGATCTCGAACGGCTGACGGCGCGCAGCTCGCTGGGCCGCTCCGACGCGCGCGAGTTGCTGGCGATCCGGACCTGCCTGCAGTGCGCGCTCACCATCGCCGAGTTGCTGGCGGATGCCGTTCCCGGGCTGGCCGCGGAGCTCCGCGCTCCGGGCGACCACCTCGCTCCGCTCCTCGAAGCGCTGCGGGACGCCCTGTGCGACGGGTCCGGCGGCCCGGCGTTCCGGGCCGGGCACTCTGCGGATCTGGACCGCCTGCAGGCCGCCGCCGAGACGGCCGAGCGGGAGCTCTCCGAGTACACCGACGAGGTGAGAACGGAAACCGGCATCGCCTCCGTGCGCCTGAAGCACAACCGTGTGCTCGGCCGTTTCTTTGATATCACCAAGCCGAACCTCGACCGTGTGCCCGGCCACTTCATCCGCAGGCAGAGTCTTGCCAATTCGGAACGTTTCACGACCGAACGGCTCATGGACCTCGACGCCCGCATCGGACGAGCGCAGGCCGACCGCGAGGAGCTGGAGCGGGCCGGGCTCGTCACGCTGCGGCAACAGGTCGCCGCGCATTCGGCTGCGCTGCTGAGACTGGCCGCCGCGGTCGCGGAAGTCGATCTGGTGCAGTCACTCGCCACTGCCGCGACCGAGCTCGGTTACACCCGCCCGACCTTCGTCGACGAGGACGTCCTGGAGATTCGCGGCGGCAGGCACCCGGTGGTGGAGGCCGCCATGCCGAGCGGTGCCTTCATCCCGAACGGGATCGACCTGGGAACCGACGAACGGGTGGTGCTGCTGACCGGACCCAACATGGCCGGCAAGTCCACCTATCTGCGGCAGACGGCCCTGATCGCGATCATGGGACACGTCGGCTCGTTCGTGCCCGCCGAGCAGGCACGCCTCGGGGTCGTCGACGCCGTCTACTGTCGCGTGGGAGCAAGCGACAACATCTCGCGCGGAGAGTCGACGTTCCTGGTCGAGATGGCCGAAACGGCGCGCATCCTGCGCCTGGCGCGCCCGACCAGTCTGGTGATCATGGATGAGATCGGCCGGGGAACCGGCAGTGACGACGGGCTGGCGATCGCCCGGGCGGTCCTGGAGCATCTGCTGCACGTCGTGCACGCCAAGACGCTGTTCGCCACTCATTTCCGGGAACTGACGGCTCTGCAGCATCCCCGGCTCGTGAACCGTTCGATGGCCGTCGTGGAGCGCGACGGCGATGTCGTCTTCCTGAAGACGGTGGTCGACGGGCCCGCCGACCGCTCGCACGGAATCCACGTCGCGCGCATGGCCGGCATCCCCGGCAGCGTCAGCGACCTGGCGGCGCAGTATCTCGAGGACGCGCTCACCGTGGATCGCACGGCGCCGGAAAGATCCCGGGCGGCGACCGAGGCGCCTCCGCAGCCGCGCCTGTTCGACGCCCGTCAACTTGAAGGCAGGCAGCCGGTGCGCGGCGCTGCCATCATCGACGAGCTGCTCCGGCTGGACCTGGGCATCGTGCGCCCGATCGACGCGCTCAACCTTCTGCACGAGTGGCAGCAGCGCGTCCGGTGAACGGCGCAGGAGTGCGCGGCGCAGGAGTGCGCGGCGCGCCGGCGTGTGGCGCCGCGCTGCGGACGCTCGTCGCGCACGCGCTCATGGAACGGTGCCTGGCATGCGGCGTCACACTCGCATGCAGTGGTGACTGCCGCGGCCCCGTGTGCTCCGCCTGCCGGTCCCGGCTGGAGCTGATCACGGGACGCCGGTGCCTCACCTGCAGCCGCCAGTTGCTGTCGGAGACGGATCGGTGCACGCGGTGCCGAAACCGGGACTATGCATTCGCCGGCAACACGTCGCTCTTCGCCTATACCGGCGCGGTCCGGCGCCTGCTGTATCACTACAAGTTCAAGGCGCGAACCCGGGTGGCCGACCTGTTCGCCGAGGCGCTGGACGCCGCCGGGCTCGTGGACGGAGCCAGCTGCGTCATCCCGGTTCCAGCCCGTCCGCGAAGCCCGCTGCAACGCACGTCGACGAGATTCGACCAGACCGGATTGATCGCGCGCAGCCTGCGCCGCCGCACGGGTTGCGCCGTGCGCGACGCCCTTCGCCGCAGCCCCGGTCCTCCCCAGAAGCGGCTCGACTACGATGCCCGGTCGCACAACGTCGCCGGTCGCATCCGTGCCGCCTCCTCCGAGCCGCTGCCCGAGCGGGTCACCCTGCTGGACGACGTGTTCACGACGGGAGCGACCGCGCACGAGTGCGCACGGGTGCTGGCCCGCTGCGGGGTGCGGGAAACCCGCGTCGTGACCGTCGCGCTGGGGTGAGCCGGCCACGCTGACACCCGCGGCCTTGACCGGCTCGTCCGATCCGCTCTACCTTGATAGTGCGCTGGGTGAACCGCGAGTGGCGGTAACCCGGCGGGGTCGTATCGGTGGGGGAGTCGATGGGTTTCGACTCCTTTTTTGTGCCTCAGGCAGTGTCGGCTGAGGCAATGGCTTGGGTCCGTGGGACCCATGTCCCGCCCCGTGGTCGGGATTGTCCGGGAGGTGAAGTGGCAGGCGACGGTCAGTACGGCGCCGCGAACGGTGGCGACGCGGCAGCGGCCGCTCCGCCGCCCGTTGCGAGATCTGCGACACGGCAGGACGGCGGCGTGCAGGTGAGCGGATTCGCCGAGCAGGTTCGTGCGGAAGTGGAACCCGCGGTGCATTCGTACGGGTTTGAGCTGGTGGAGCTGGATGCCGCACGACTCGCACGGCGCAGCCTGATCCGCCTGGTGGTGTACCGGGCCGACGCCATGACCGTGGACGACTGCGCGGAACTGGCACGGGCCGTACGCTACCGGCTGGCCTTGGTGCCCGGCGCCGAAGATGCCCGGTTGGAGGTGAGCACGCCCGGGACGGCCCGTCAGCTCAAGGCACCGCACGAGTACGCGATCTTCCGGGGCCGGACGGTTTCGGTGCTCGTGGATGACCACTGGACGAGAGGCGTCATCCAATCGGCCGAAGACGGTATAGTAACGCTTCACACCGGCACGGAAGAGCGGAAGGTCGAGATGGCACGGATCAGGAAGGGACGGTTGAGCGAAGACATGATTGACCGAAACAGTCACGACGGACCTGGGGACGGCACCGATGTCCAGTGAGATGGCGTTGGCGATTCGCCAGTTGGTGCAGGACCGCGGCATCTCCGAGGATCTGATCGTCAAGACGGTCGAAGACGTACTGCTCGCGGCCTACAAGCGCCGATTCGGTACGGCCGAGAACGCGGTCATCCGCTTCAATGACGACGCGACCGATGTGACCATCTACGCACAGAAACGCATCGTGGCGGTGGTCGACGACCCGGTCACGGAGATCGGACTCGACGACGCGCTGGGGTACGACGAACAGGCGGAGATCGGCGACGAGCTGCTGATCGAGATCAACCCGCGTGACTTCGATCGCGTCTCCATCCAGAGCGCCAAGCAGCGCGCTCGCCAGACGCTTCGAGAAATCCAGAAGGACACGCTCTACTCGGAGTACGAGGACAAGGTCGGTGAGATGATCATCGGCTACCACCAACGCGAGCGGAATGGCGCCATCTTCGTCGATCTGGGCAAGACGGAAGGGGTCATGCCCCGCAAGTACCAGAGCCCACGCGAAGTGTACCGGCCGAACGACCGCATCCGCGCTCTCATCTACGAAGTGGAGAAGACCCCGACCGGCCTGCAGATCATCCTGTCGCGCACGCACACGCAGTTCGTGCGCAAGATCTTCGAGCTCGAGGTGCCGGAGATCTACGATGGCACGATCGAGATCTACAAGATGGTCCGAGAGCCCGGCTACCGGACCAAGATGGCCGTGTACTCCACGCGTGACGACGTGGATCCGGTCGGCGCCTGCGTCGGCATGCGGGGCGCGCGCATCCAGGCGGTCGTCCGGGAGCTGGAAGGCGAGAAGATCGATGTTCTCAAGTACGATCCCGACCCGTCCGTGTTCATCAGGAACGCCCTGCAGCCGGCCGAGGTCGAGGAAGTGATCATCGTGGACGACGCGACCCGGCATGCCCTGGCCGTCGTCCACGATGCTCAGTTCTCGCTCGCCATCGGCCGCCAGGGACTGAACGTCCGGCTTGCGAACCGGCTGGTGGACTGGAACATCGACGTAAAGACCCGCGCCCAGGTCGCGGACATGGACCTGGGCGGCGAGAAGAAACGGGAGGCGGCGGCGTTGTTCTCGGAAGACGAGGCGCAGGAGATCGACCGGATCTCCGAGCTTCCCGGAGTTCCCGAGCGCATCGCAGCGGCCCTGGCCGAGCAGGGCATAGAACGCATCGAGGACCTGGTCGAGATGTCGGATGACCAGCTTGCGGCCACCCGGGGCCTCACGTCCGAGGACATTTCGACGATCCGCAACCTTCTCGACGAGACGGTGGAGATCGTGGAAGAGGACGAGGTGGAAGAAGAGGACGGGGGGGAGGCAGCTCCACCGCTCGCCGGACAGGCCGACGAGCCGGCCGAGAACCGGCGGCCGCAGAACCGGCGCCAGCCGCAGAACCGGCGCCAGCCGCAGAACGGCCGCAGAACCGGCGGCGGCCGCCGAACCCGCGCCGGCCGCCGAACCCGCGCCGGCCGACGATCCGGTGGAAGAGGTCGAAGAGATCACCGCGGTGTCGGAGTTGGGTCTCGCGCAGCACGTCACCGACGCGCTGGCGGCGGCCGGGGTGCACGAAGCCGAAGCTCTCATGTCGATGTCGGAAGCCGAGCTCGCCGGCGTGCCCGGCCTCAGCCCGGATGACGTGGCGGGGATACGGCAACTGCTCGAAGAGAGCGTGGTGATCATCGAGGAACCGTCGGAAGGCGACGAGTAAGGGCGGACAGCACAGACATGGCTGAGAAGAACGAGAAGGGCGCGCAGCGAACCCCGGAAGACGAGAACGAGAGCAAGCCCAAGCCGAAGGTCACGCTCATCAAGAAGAGGCCCGAGCCTCAGGCTGCAGGAGACGCGGAGCCGGCCCGGCCGCCGGTGAAGCGGAAGGTCGTCATCCGCCGGCGTCCGATCGAGGTGCAGACGCGTCCGGCGCCACCGCCACCACCACCGCCGCCGCCGCCCAAGGCACCCACGCCGCCGAAGCCCCAGCCTCGCAAGGAAGAGGTTCCCGCGCCGCGACCTGCCGCCCCGGCCAAGTCCGGCCCACGCATCGACCCGCTGCATCAGCCGTTTCAGCTTCCCAAGCGTGACCCGAGACCGGTCACCCAGCGGCCCGAACGGCCGTCGCCGCCGCCTGGATTTCGGCCACCGCGCAGCTTCCGCCCACCGCAGGGACCGCGTCCGCCCGGGCAGCGGGGAGGTCCCGGCGGGCCGGACCGGCGAACGCCGGACCGGCCGCTCAATTTCCGTCCCCCGCAGCCAGGAAGAGGACCCGGCAGGCCACCGTTCGGCCCGGGCGGAGGCTCCGGGCCTCCGCCCGCCCCCGGGAGAGGTCCGGGGCGGTCGAGGGGCCGGCCACGCAGGCGCGGCCAGTACTCGCGCGAACGGTTCGAGGAGCACGCCGAGAAGCTGGTACAGCAACGGCGCCGCGAAGACGAGGCGGCGGCCGTGCCGAGCCAGATCGACATCATGGATCAGGTCACCGTTTCCGAACTGGCGCGCAAGATGAACCTCAAGGCTTCCAGCCTCATCGCCAAGCTGATGGAGATGGGCAGCATGGTCACCATCAACCAGCAGATCGACTCGGATACGGCAACGGTGATCGCGGAGCAGTACTCGTGCACGGTCAATGTCGTGTCGCTGTACCACGAGACGGTGATCGAATCGGATCAACCCGGCGAAGCCGACGACCGGCCGCGCCCGCCGATCGTGACCATCATGGGCCATGTCGACCACGGCAAGACGAAACTGATGGACGCAATCCGCGAGGCGAACGTCGCCGACCAGGAGCATGGCGGCATCACCCAGCACATCGGTGCGTACGCGGTCTCCTTCGATCGGGATTCCTCCGGATCGGACCGCATCGTGTTCCTGGACACCCCGGGCCATGAAGCGTTTACCAACATGCGGGCTCGCGGAGCTCAGGTGACCGACATCGTGGTCCTGGTCGTCGCGGCAGACGACGGTGTGATGCCGCAGACGGTAGAGGCCATCTCGCACGCGCGCGAGGCGGAAGTCCCCATCATCGTGGCGGTCAACAAGTGCGATCTGGAGGACGCCAAGCCGGAGCGGGTAAAGCAGCAGCTCTCGGACCACGAGCTGGTACCGGAGGAGTGGGGAGGCGATACCCTGTACCGGGAGGTATCGGCGCTTGCCAAGACCGGGATCGACGAGTTGCTGGAGGCCATACTGCTGCAGGCGGACCTGCTGGAGCTCCGCGCGCCGTACGACGTCCGCGCGGAAGGCCGCGTGATCGAGTCCAAGGTCGACCTGGGCCGCGGCACGGTCGGTACGGTGCTGATCGAACGGGGCACGCTGCGCTCGGGCGATCCGTTCATCGCCGGCGTTTTTCCCGGGAAGGTGCGGGCGATGTTCGACGACCGCGGCGGTTCGGTGACCGAAGCCACGCCGTCTCTTCCGGTGGAGATTCTGGGCTTCTCCGGGCTGCCGGCGGCCGGCGACCCGTTTCAGGTAACCGCCGACGAGCGCACCGCCCGCACCGTCGGTGACAAGCGGCAGGAGTTGCGCAAGGTGAGGGAGGCTGGATCGGTCAGCCAGATCACCCTCGACAACCTGTACGAAACCATCAAGGAAGGGGAGGTCCAGGAGCTCAAGGTCGTCGCCAAGGGCGACGTGCACGGCTCGGTGGAGGCATTGGTTTCCGCCCTGGAGCGTCTGTCCACGGACGACATCAAGCTCACGGTCATCCACTCCTCGGCCGGAGCGATCAACGAGAACGACGTGATGCTCGCCTCCGCGTCGAACGCGTTGATCATCGGCTTCCACATCCGCCCGACACCGAAGGCACAGGAGCTGGCGGACCAGGAGAAGGTGGAGATTCGCCGTTACGACCTGATCTACGAAGCGGTCGAGGAAATCCGCGCTTCCATGGAGGGGATGCTCAAACCCGAGGTGCTCACCGAATCGGTGGGTGTCGCCGAGGTTCGCGAGCTGTTCCGCATCTCCCGCCTCGGCACGATCGCCGGCTGTCACGTCACCTCCGGACACGTGCGCCGGAACGCGATGGTCCATGTCGTTCGCGACGGAGCGCAGGTGTACGAAGGCAGGATCCTCACCCTGCGCCGCTTCAAGGAGGACGTCAACGAGGTGGAAGCAGGGTTCGAGTGCGGCATCCGCATCGAGAACTTCAATGATCTCAAGCAGGGCGACAGCATCGAAGCGTTCGAGACGAAAGAGGTCGCCAAGAAGCTCTGAGACTCGTCGGCGCCGTACACGGCAGAGCAGGGACGGAGGGGAACATGGCGAACCAGCGGGGCGAGAAGGTCGGCCGACTGCTGCGTGAGGTGTTGGGTGAGATGATCGTGGGCGGAAAGCTGGCCGATCCGCGGATCGACCCCCTGCTGAACCTGACCCGCGTCAAGGTCTCCAGGGACCTCAAGCACGCCATCGTGTTCGTATCCCATCACGGGGAAGCTCCCGTTGTCGGACCTGCCACGGATGCGCTCAACCATGCCGCCGGCTATTTGCAGGCGGAGCTGGCTCGCCGCATCCGCTTGCGGGAAACGCCAAGGCTTCGCTTCCTGGCGGACTCCTCGGTCGCGGACGGGTTCCGTGTGCTGCAGAAAATCCGTGACCTCTCCTAGCAGGCGCGCACCCGAGACGTGCCGATCAGACGGAATCCGGACGGGACAGGAATGCACCAGCGTGGCGGGATGGTCCTGCTGAGCAAGCCGTCCGGGCTGACTTCATTCGCGGCGCTGGGGCGCCTGAAACGGGTGCTCGGGACCCGTCGCATCGGCCACACCGGCACGCTGGACCGGTTCGCGTCCGGTCTGCTGATCGCCATGGTCGGCCGGCTTACCCGCATCAGTTGGCTGATCACCGACCTGCCGAAGCGCTATCGGGCGACGATCCAGCTCGGTGCACAGACCACCACGCTTGACCCGGAGGGACCCGTCGAGTTGCGACGGAAGCTGCCGTCTCCGGACGCGCTGCACGATGCTCTGCCGGGCTTCATCGGCCGCATACGCCAGGTGCCGCCCGCCTACAGCGCCGTGCATGTCGATGGCGAGCGCGCGTCGCGGCGCGCACGCCGTGGCGCCCCCGTGGAGCCGCGCGCTCGGGACGTGCAGGTGGACAGCCTGCGGATTGTCGCCATGGACCTGCCTGCGGTGGAGATCGAGGTCGTCTGCGGCAAGGGCACGTACGTACGTTCCCTTGCCCGCGACCTGGCCCTGGCCGCGGGCAGTTGTGGTCACCTGGCCGCATTGCGCAGGCTGTCGGTGGGCGGTTTCTCGGTGGACGCCGCCGCGGCGGTCGACGCCGCATGTGCGGGCGACGTCATCCCGCCCGCCGAGTTCCTTGACCGCATCGACGGTGTGGAACTGCGGCAGGTTACGCCCGAAGGCGACCGGCGGATCCGCGACGGGCAGCCCGCAGATCCCTCGCTCATGGTGGGAGAACCGTCGGGCGACCGATTCTGCGCGCTGTTCAGCGGGCAGGAGTTGCTCGCCATCGTCGAACCGGAGGAACGGCGGACGACCGGAAGCGGCATGGACTCCGGCGGTTCGTGCCCGCGCTACCGCTATCGTTGCGTTCTTGCCGATCGGCCTGAAGCCGGCGCGCCGGCGTCCGTGAGCAGCGTGGCGCCGCGCGAATGACGGACGTGCCCTCGTGACCGTCGTCGACTGGCAGGGGCTCGCCGACCGGCCGCTCGACGACGGCGTGGTCCTCGCAGTGGGCGTGTTCGACGGTCTTCATCGAGGCCATCGAGCGCTGCTGCAGCGCGTCATCGCGCGCGGTGGGGGAGCGCCCGCGGTGCTGACCTTCGATCCCCTGCCGAGTTCGGTGTTGTTCGGGACCAGCGCACGCGTGATCCTGTCGCGCCGGCAGAAGGAACGCATCCTGCAGCGGATCGGCATCCGCCACCTGATCGTCGTTGACTTTTCCGTCAGTTTCAGTAAGCTTACCGGGGACGGGTTCGTCAACCAGTTGCTTCGCCGCGCCGCCGTTCGCAGTGTCGTGGTCGGACGGGACTTTCGGTGCGGGCGACAGCGCGACACCGATACCGGACAGCTCCATCGACTATTGCACCGGCGCGGAGTGGAACTGGAAGTGGTGGACTTGGTCCGCGACGAGTCGGAAAACGTGCGCGGACCGCGTCGCGACGGAGCGAAAGTGAGCAGCAGCGGCATACGGCAGGCGATCGACAACGGCGACTTCTCCGTGGTACGGTCCATGCTCGGAGGGGACTATGAGCTGGATGTCGAGCACGTCTCGCCCGACTGCACGGGGGACGGCTTGGTGTTTCCGGCTTCGTCATTGACTCAGTTGCTGCCTCGGCCGGGCCGATATCCGGGGTTCGCCCGCAGCGCATCGGGCGGTTCGGCCGCCCCGATCGTGGTGGAGTCCGATCGCGTGATCGTGCACGGGGCGACCGGCCCCTTGAGCGGAATTCGTTTCTCCGGAAGGAATCTTGAAGGGTCGAGCGGCAGGACAGGATCGAGTACAGGATGGGATTGACCAAAGAGGAAAAAGCGGAAATCGTAAACGGCTTCGGCGAGAGTGACACCGACACCGGAACTTCGGCGGTTCAGGTAGCGTTGCTCACCCGCCGGATCACCCAGCTCACCGAACATTTCAGAACACACCCCAAGGACCATGCCTCTCGCCACGGCCTCCAACGGATGGTCGGGCAACGGCGTCGGCTCATGGGTTATCTCAGCCGCACGGACGCAGCAACGTACCGGAATCTGCTCAAAGAGCTGAACCTGAGAAAGTAGCGTCGCGCGGTACGGCGCCGCGGTGGAGCCGCGGCGCAAGGAAGTAACATGACACATACCGTAGAACTGAAGGTCGGCGCCGAGACGCTGACACTGCAGACCGGACGGCTGGCCAAGCAGGCCAACGGCGCGGTCTACGCACAATACGCGGACTCCGCCGTCCTGGCGACGGTCTGCTGCTCCGCCAAGGAGATCGAGGGGCTCGACTACGTCCCCCTGCAGGTGGAGTACAACGAGAAGGCATATGCCTCGGGCAAGATCCCGGGGTCGATATTCCGCCGCGAAGGCAGGCCTCGGGATCGTGAGATCCTGGTGTCCCGCCTGATCGACCGGCCCATGCGGCCGCTGTTCCACAAGTCGTTCAGCCGCGACATCCAGGTGATCCCGACGGTCGTCTCTGCGGACCAGGTCAACCCGCCGGACGTGCTGGCGATCGTCGCTGCGTCGGCCGCCGTCACCGTCTCCGACATTCCGTTCGAGGGGCCGGTGGCAGGCGTTCGGATCGGCATCGTCGATGGCGCGATCGTCGTCAACCCCACGCACGACCAGATCGAGACCTGCGAGCTCGAAATCGTGGTAGCGGGTACCAGGGACGGCATCACCATGGTCGAGGGCGGCGCCGCCGAAGCCGACGAGGAGACGATGATCTCCTGCATCGAGCGAGCGCACGAAGTGATCATCGAGATGTGCGACCTGCAGGTGCAGCTCGCCGAGCTGGGCGGGCGTCCCAAGCTGCCGCTGCCCGATGCGCAGGATTCGGAGGCGGAAGCCGAGATCAGCGCATGGATTCGCCCGAAGATGGAAGAGGCATGCTTCGTCAAGGGCAAGGAGGCGCGCTACGCAGCGATACGACAAGTCAAACAGGACACCTTCGAGCACGTTGCGGACCGCATCGCCGACCCGGACACCGAGAAGATCGAGGGCCTGCTGGAGAAGATCGAGACCGACGTGGTGCGTACGTCGATCCTGGACCACCGTGTTCGTACCGACGGCCGTTCGCCCGACGACATCCGCGACGTCAGTTGCGAGGTCGACGTGCTGCCGCGGGCGCACGGCGCCGCGCTGTTCACGCGCGGCGAAACCCAGGCCCTGGCGGTCACCACGCTCGGCACCGCCAATGACGAGCTGCGCATCCTGGACGCGCTGGAGACCGACGTCGACCGCAAGAAGCACTTCATGCTGCACTACAACTTCCCGAACTTCTCGGTCGGGGAGACGGGCCGACTCGGCACGGGACGGCGCGAGATCGGACACGGCCATCTCGCCGAGCGGGCGCTGGAACGGGTCATCCCCAGCAAGGAAGACTTCCCGTACACGGTGCGGGTTGTCTCCGAAACCCTGGAGAGCAACGGATCGTCATCCATGGCGTCCGTGTGCGGCGGCACGCTGAGCCTGCTCAACGCCGGCGTGCCGATCACGCGCTCGGTCGCGGGCATCGCCATGGGTCTGATTTCCGAAGGCGACCGTTTCGTGGTCCTGTCCGACATTCTGGGTGAGGAAGATCACCTGGGCGACATGGACTTCAAGGTCGCGGGTACCGAGCAGGGCATCACCGCCTTCCAGATGGACATCAAGATCGCCGGCGTCAGCTCCGATCTCCTGCGGGAGGCGCTCGACAAGGCGCGCGTGGGCCGCCTGAAGATCCTCGAGATCATGCGGCAGACCATGGACCGGCCGCGCGGCGCGGTGTCCGACTTCGCGCCCAAGATCATCACCATGCGCATCGACGTGGACAAGATCGGAGCCGTCATCGGCTCCGGCGGTTCCAACATCCGCTCGATCACCGAGAGCACCGGGGCGGACGTGAACATCGAGGACGATGGCGTGGTAACCATCTACTGCCGCCGCAAGGAAGGCGCCGAACGCGCCCAGCGGCTGGTCGAGCAGGCGGTGGAGGAGCCGGAGGTCGGCAAGACCTACACGGCCCGCGTCACCCGCATCATGGACTTCGGCGCCTTCATGGAGATCCTCCCGGGCAAGGAAGGCCTGTGCCACATATCCCGGCTCACCGCCGACCATGTCGGCCAGGTCGAGGACGTGGTCAAGCTTGGCGACGAAGTGCAGGTGAAGCTCATCGAGATCGACCGAATGGGTCGCTTGAACCTGGCCACGCTGGATGCCGTCGGCCCGGACGTGGACGATGTCGCGGGCGCCCCGGGATCGCGGCCGGTCGGCGATCCGTTGCGCGACCGCGTCGGCGGCGGCCGGCGCCCCGGACCGGGGAGGCGTGACCGATTCGGCCCCAACCGCAGGGATGGGCGCGAACGGAGGGATGGACGCGACGGGCGCCCGCCCCGCTCCAGGAGCATGTCGGGAGGGCGCGGTCCGCGTCGGCCGGGCAGACCGGACGACGAGCATGCATCGGATTGATTCAGGAGCATGAGCTGAGCCTGGGGGCGACACTGCTGGTCGATCCGGTCGAATACACCGGCACGGCGGCCCTGGGGTTCTGGTACGGCCACGGGTCCCGGGACGAGCGTGCCGGCGAACACGGCTGCAGCCATCTCCTCGAACACATGGTCTTCAAGGGGACCGCGACGCGGTCGGCGGCGCAGATCGCTCGCGACATCGACCGCGTCGGGGGCTCGATCAATGCCTTCACCGACCGCGAGTTCACCTGCCTGTACTGCAGTGTTCCCGGGCCCGCGGCACCCGTCGCGGCCGCGGTGCTGGCGGATCTCGCCACCGCTCCGACGCTCGATTCCGACGAACTGGCCAAGGAACGCCAGATCGTCATCAACGAGATACAGGCCGCAGACGATTCCCCGGATGAGCGCGCCTTTCAGGCGTACGTCGAACGCCTCTGGGGCACGCACGAGCTCTCGCGACGTATTGCCGGTGACGTACGCGAGATTTCGGAGATCGACCGCGAGCGGCTGCATCGCTTTTTCCGGGAGCGCTTCCATCCCTCGCGGCTGATCATCTCCGTCGCGGGCCGGATTGCGATCGACGAGGTGATCGCGGCGATCGAGGAGGCGCTGGCGCGGAGCGCGGGCACGTGGCTCGGCGACGCGGCTCGGCACCCGTCCGGACGATCCATGCCCGCCGATCACACGGGTCTCTGGCAACAGATGGACAGCTGCCAGCAGACGTACCTGTATGGCGGCCGCTCACTGCCCGTGCGGCGAACCGTGCGAAACTACTACGCACTGACCCTGCTCAGCACGCTGGTCGGAGAGTCGATGAGCTCGCGGTTGTTCCAGAATCTGCGGGAGCAGCGTGGGCTGTGTTACTCGATCGGCTCGTTCCGGATGCACTTCAGCGACGTCTGGCTGTGGTCGGTGTTCGCGAATTGCGTGCCGGAGGCTCGCGACGAGCTGATCGACTGTCTGCTTGCCGAGTTGCGCGGGCTGGGCACGCACCCACCGGGCAGGGAGGAAGTGGACGAGGCCGCGAGCCACCTGCGCGGCGCTCTGGTCTTCGCACGCGAGGACATGGAAACGCGCATGCGCCGAATGGTGTACCAACGGCAGACGTTCGGGCCGATATTAAGTTTCGAAGAGATGGACTCGTACATCCACGGCGTCGGCCCCGACGAGCTGGAAGCCATGGCCGGCCTGGTCGCGGACACCGACGCCTTCGCACTCGTAGCGTACGGGGGGGACCCAATTGACCATGACGTCGAGCCGCCGTCGTCCGACTGAGCCGCCGCTGACGAGCCGCACCGGCCGCATCACGCTGGTCGTGGTCGCGTTGCTGGCCGCCTGCTCCGTGTTTGCCCAGACGCTCGACCCTGTCGCGGCGCTGGCGGAGGCAAAGGCCGCGTTCGCGAAGGGTGACTACGCCGACGCCCTGGGTGTGGTGCGCTCGATGCGCATCCAGGCGCCCAACAGCAGACACCTTCCGGAAGCGCTGCTGCTCGCCGCCCAGGCGGCGCTGGTCTCGGAGCCGTTCCGGGCACGTTTCTTCCTGGATCAGGCACGCGACCACCCGCAGACCTCCGACGCCACCCGATTCGAGATCGCGGTGACGGCGGCCGAGCTTTCGCGGCGGGACCGCCTCCTCGACGATGCGCTGGCAGAGCTGCAGGGAGCCCTGCGGCTCCAGCCAGCCGAAATTCCCCGGCTGCGCCTCGATCAGGTGCGCATTCAGGCGGCGGAGCTCGCCCTCTACGAACTGGACGATCTGGCCGCCGCCGCGTACCTGACACTGCAAATCGTCCAGCCCGCGGCGCTCGATCCGGCTGATCGCCGCACCTACGACCGTCTCGTTCGGGACGTCCTGTGGAGCACCATCACCCCCGCGACGCTGGGGCTTCCGGACGGCAATGTCACGGCGATCGCCGTGGATGCCGACGACGTGTGGATCGGTACCTCCAATGGCGGCGCTGCCCGGTACTCGCAGAACACCGGCATCGCCAGCAGCTTCACCAGCGCCAGCACCGGCGGAGAGCTGTCCGACACCATCCGGGCGATCGAAGTGGACGGAAACTGGGTGTGGCTCGGCACTGCCGAGGGTCTTTCCGTGTACTCGAAGGCCACCAGCCGCCTCTGGAGGATCGAGCGGTTCCGGGTCGGGGGGAGCGGCGG
Source organism: Spirochaetia bacterium (assembly GCA_964291595.2). GTDB lineage: Bacteria > Spirochaetota > Spirochaetia > SZUA-6 > Bin103 > CATQHW01. Next base: position 2,942,001 of record OZ219914.1, read on the forward strand.
CCGGCCAAACGTGTGGGCGCTGGAGGGAATCGACGGCCGCGTCGCGGCCGGCACCCTCGGCCAGGGGCTCTGGCTCGCGGATGATCCGGATGGAGAGTGGACACAGGTAGAGGACCGGGACTCACTGGTACGATTCGTGCAGGCGTTGTTGCGTCGCGGCTCCACCCTGTACATCGGAACCCTGGATCGTGGGGTTGCCGTCATGGATCTGACGACCGGACGTGTACGCCGGGTCGATCGCCTGTGGGCCGCGGGTGCGAAGAACATACACGCTCTGTCCTTCGACGAGTCCGGGCGGCTCTGGGTCGGCGACCACGGCAACGGACTCTACCGGTGGGATCCCGACAGCGACGAGGTCACCCGTTTCACCAAGCGGGCGGGTTCCCTGGGCGACGACTACATCCTCGCGTCCACGACAGCCCCGGGGACGCTTCTGTTCGGGACCCACGGCGGAGGCGCGTACCGGTACGCTCTGGACGGCAGCGGGTGGACGCATTTCGACATGACGCCCGTCGTCGACTGTCCGCCCCGGCACGGGATGGGGGCCAACGAAATACGGGCGGTGGCTCACGCCGGGCCGTTCGCGTACTTCGGGACTCAGGGGTGCGGAGTCGCCGTGCTGGCCGATTCGTTGCAGTACGCGGCGGACGCGGCTTCCAACTAGTACCCCGATTCCGTCGCATTCGGCTCCGCCATTGGCCCATCCCCCCACGGGTCGCCGCGTGAGCGGCAGGAGAGCAGACCGTTGCTCGGCGTGATGTCGCGCTACGTGGCGAGGGAGTTCCTTTCCGCGTTCCTGGTCGCCTTCCTCTTCTTCTTCTTCGTGTTCGTCGCCAACGTGCTGCTGGTGACCGCGGAGCAGATCTTCGCCAATCAGGTGCCGATCGGCGAGGTGGCCCGCCTGATGCTGTTCTCCCTGCCGTTGATCGTCTCCTATTCGGTGCCGTTCGGGACGATGCTCGGGGCCTTGATGGCGGTCAGCCGACTCTCGGCCGACAATGAGGTCATCGCCGTCATGGCGGCGGGCATCCCTCTGCGACGGCTGTTCCTGCCGCTGGCAGCCGCTGGCGTCATCCTTTCCGGCCTGTCGTTCGTCACCAACGATCTGCTGCTGCCGGCCAGCAACATCGAGGCCATCAGAACCTATCGCCGCATGCTCGCCACCAATCCGTCGGTGGAACTGGAGCCGTTCTCGGTCGAGCGCTACGATGCGATGGCGATCGTGACCGGAGCGATCGACGGCGGGACGATCGACGAGCCCCTGATCCTGGACCGGACGGCAGCGGGCGAGCGACGGCTCATCATCGCCGACAGCGCCTCCCTCGAGGAGAGAACCGACCAGGACGGCGTCGTATCGCTGCGCCTCCGGGCCGTGTTCTCCCACGTCGCGGACAGCGACGACGAGCGTCACGAGTACCTGCGGGCTGATTCCATGGAGTACAATATCCTGCTGCGCGACGTGAGCGGCGCGTTCGTCGCCGCAGGGCCGACGGAAATGAGCTCGGTCGACCTGCGGCGTGAGATTCAGGGCATGCAGGTTCAACTGCAAACCGAGGGGGAACAGCGCGGCGAGGCACGGGAAGCAGGCCGCTACCGATTGCTCGCCGAGCTTGCCGCCGCCGAGCGGACCGTCGCCGCCGACCCTGGGCGGTTGCAGGATGAGCGTGACCGGGTCGCGGCCGTCACCGCCGAGTTCGACCGGAATCTGCGCCGGACAGCCTCGCAACGCACCCTGCATTCCTACCTCCTGGAACTCAACAAGAAGTTCGCGATACCGGCGGCCTGCCTGGCCTTTCTGGCTCTGGCGTTTCCCGCCGGCCTGCTCTCACGCCGGTCGGGGCGCACGTTCGGTTTCCTGGTCGGTATCTGCATCTGCTTCCTCTATTGGACGCTGCTGACCGTCGGCGAGACGGCCTCGTGGCGCGCCGGCATCGCACCGGCGTTGCCGGTGTGGCTGCCGAACGTCGTGGTGCTGGTGGCCGCGGGGGTCATCGCCGCGCTGCACCGCGCCCGATGACCATCCTGCAGCGCATGCTGGTGCGGGCGTTCCTGCCGGTGTTCGCGGCGGCCGCGGCATTCTTCGTGCTGATCCTGCTCCTGGTCGACCTGTATCCGAAGTTGTCGAGCTTCTCCGCCAACGAAGTGAGCGTCGTCGAGATCGCCAGGATCGCCGCACTGTACGCGCCGACGGCGGCCCGGTTCGCGGTGCCGATCGGGCTGCTGTTCGCGATCACCTATACGCTCGGCACGATCCATGCCCGCAACGAGTTGATCGCCGTCCTTGGCGCCGGGGTCGGACTGCGCAGTTTCATGAGTCCGCTGCTCCTGATCGGCCTGATCGCATCGCCGGCACTGCTGGCCTTCGACGAAGCCGTCGGGACGCCCGCCCTGCGCGCCTACAACGAACGGTACCGCGCGGCTGTGGGCCAGCCGCTGTATCTCAGCAACACGGACGTCACGGTCATGGACGGGGGAGGGCAGCGTGTGTACCGCGCGGACTACTACAACGACCGCGATGGCGCGTTGCGCGGGCTGGTCGTCGTCGAACGGACGGCAGACGGCCGCCTGGCCAGCCGCATGGACGCCGTTCGCGCCGAGTGGCAGGACGACCGCTGGATGCTGCACGACGTCCGCCGCTTCCAATGGGATGCGACCGGTGAGCGGCTGATCCAGGAGAGATTCGCCGAGCTGGCCGACAACCGCGTTCCCGGTCCCGAGACCTTCCGCCAGGAGTCCCGCGACGTGGCCGACATGAGCCTGAGGGAGGGCTGGGCATGGGTGCGAACGCTCCGCCTCGCCGGGTTGCCCTACCGGTCGGCGCAGACCGACCTGTACGCCAAGGCAGGATTCGCCATAACGCCGTTCGTGGTGTCGGTGATCGCCGCGGCGGTCGGCGGGCTGCTGCGGCGCAACGTGCTGTTCTCCAGCATGCTGATCGCCCTGATCGGCTCGGTGGGATACTTCGTCCTGCAGATGGTCGCCCGCATCCTGGCAAAGACCGACGTGATCTCTCCGCTGCTCGGCGCCTCACTGTCGGCCATGGTCTTTCTGGTGCTGGGCGCGGCGTTGCTGCGACGGGCGCGTACGTGAGCTTCCGGGTCCACTTCCAGGACACCCGGTCAGCCGCCCGCGCGGCCAGCTTGGCTCTGCCGCATGGCACCGTGGACACTCCTGCGTTCATGCCGGTGGGAACCAACGCTTCGGTCAAGGCGGTCTGGCCGCGCGATCTGGTCGACCTGGGCTTCCGCATGGTTCTGGCCAACTCCTATCACCTCTACCTGCGTCCCGGAGCTGACACGGTTGCCCGCCACGGCGGGCTCCACCGGTTCATGGCGTGGACAGGCAACCTGCTGACCGACTCCGGGGGGTTCCAGATCTTCTCCCTTGCGTCCCTGCGCAACGTGGACGAAGACGGAGTGTCCTTCCGGTCACACCTGGACGGATCACGACACCGGCTGACTCCGGAGTCCGTCCTCGACGTCCAGACCGCACTCGGCAGTGACGTCATCATGCCGCTGGACGTCTGCTCGGCGGCCGATGTCGACCGCGCCGGGGCGGAACAGGCGGCGGATGTCACCGCTCGCTGGGCAGCGCGCGCAGCGGCACGGTGGCGGGGTGCCGGCGCACCGACCGGCGGAGAACTCTGGGGCATCGTGCAGGGTGGCTTGTTCCCGGACGTGCGCACGCGGTCGGCAGCGCAGATCCGGGAGCTCGATCTTCCCGGAACCGCAATCGGGGGGCTGTCGATAGGGGAGTCGCCGAACCGCTTCGAGGAGAACGTCGCCCACACCGCCCCGTTGCTGGACCCGGAGCGGCCCCGCTACCTGATGGGCGTCGGCAGCCCGGACCTGATCCTGTGCGGGGTCGAGCACGGAGTGGATCTCTTCGATTCGGTGTATCCGACGCGGGTCGCCCGCAACGCGCTGGCGCTCACGCGTTCCGGCTCCCTTTCGCTGCGCACCGGAAGCGCCTCCCTTCGTGACGAGCCGCTCGACTCCGAGTGCGCGTGCGCGGTGTGCGCGGCGCACAGCCGGGCCTACCTGCGCCACCTGTTCAAGGCGCGCGAGATCATGGCCGCGGTGCTCACGACCTACCACAACCTCGCGTTCATGGCGGCCCTGATGGAGGCCACGCGAGAGGCGATCAGCTCCGGCAGGTTCGCCGCCTTCAAGAGCGCCTTCCTCGACAGATACCAGGATCGGTCGAGCGCCGACGATCGCCAGTGAGGAGGGACGCCGCCGCCGGCCCGGCCGGTTCCGGCAGGACCGAGCGGACGGCCGCGGTGCTCATGGTCTGTACCGCGGCCAGCCGCGCGCTCGGCTTCGTGCGAGCGGCGGTGATCGCTTCCGTGTTCGGGGCCGGCGGCGCCGTCGACGTGTTCACCGTCATGTTCCAGGTCCCGAACACCCTGCGCCGCCTGCTGGCCGAGGGTGCGTTTTCCGCCGCGCTGGTACCGGCGCTGGCGCGACAGCGGGATCCGCGGGCCCAGGTCGAGCTGGCACAGGCCGCGTTCGGGCTGCAGCTTGCCGTGACCGTGCCGCTGATCGGGATCGCCGTCCTCGCCGCCGGGCCGATCACCGGCATCCTCGTCGCCTTTGCAGACCCCGAGAAGACGGCCAGTGCCGTCGGACTCTTCCGCGTCATGGTGCCGTACGCCGCACTGGCCGGAGGGGCCGCGGTGCTCATGGGAGGCCTGCACGCACGCAACGCGTTCGTGGTGCCGGCGCTTGCGCCGCTGCTGTTCTCGGTCGGCGTGATCGCCTGCGTGCTGGCCTTGGCGCCGTCCTGGGGCATCTTTGCGGCCGCCGCAGGAGTCATCGCAGGCGGCGCGCTGCAGTTCCTGTTCCAGGTGCCGCTCTTCGTGCGCCGCGGCTTCAGCATGGTGCCGCGCCTGCGGTTCGACGATCGAATGCGCCGGATCCTCCGTGGTTGGGGGCCGGCGGTCGCGTCGGCTCTGGTGTTCGCGGTCATGCAGCAGATTTCGTTTCTGCTTGCCAGCGGCCTGGACGACGGCAGCGCAAGTGCGATCTTCTACGCGGTGGTCTTCTTCCAACTGCCGCTGGGCGTGTTGTCGGTGTCCGTGGTGACCGCCGCGTTTCCGCGATTGGCCGAGATGGCGGCCGACAACCGAACCACCGAGTTGCGCCGCAGCGCGACGGACGGAGTGGTGACGCTCGCGGCGCTCCTCGTGCCGGCAGCGGTCGCGTACCTCCTGCTCGGCGAGTCGATCGTCCACGCCGCCCTGCAGCGCGGGCAATTCGACGCCCAGGCGACCGAGCTGACCGCCGCCGTGCTGCGTGGCTTCGCCATCGGGTTGCCCAGCGTCGGCGTATTCACCTTTCTGCAGCGTCTCTGTTACGCGCTGGACGCTCCCCGCCGGGCTCTTCGGGCGGCCGTCGTGGTCGCCGTCGTCGACGTGGCTCTGTCCCTCTGGTGGAAGGAGACGGCGCTGGGCGTGGCCGGGCTCGCCCTGGCCAACTCCGTGGCGTTCTCGGCCGGGACCCTGCTGTTGGCGCTGCCGTCTCGCGTCGTGGCATGGAGGGTTCTGGCAAAGGGCGCCCTGCAGGTGGCGGGGGGTGCGGCGCCGGCCGGCGCTCTCATGTGGATCGCCGCCTCCTGGCTGCCCGACCCACGAGACGGACCGGCCGGCGTGGCACACGTGGCGCTGCTCGCGGGCGTGGTCGCGGCGGCCGCGTTGGTCACGATCATGCTGTACCGGCTCGTCGGCCTTCCATTCGTGCGGCAACTCGCATCGCGGCGTCCCGGCGACGCCGAGCGCTGAGCGCTATCGCAAAGCCTCGGCCCGCTCGATGCTCTCCACCCGATAGTGAAAGGGCTTCTCGTTGATCGTGAACTCCAGCACGTCGTCGGGGCGGTGACTCCACAGCTCGGCGCCGAGCGGGGACAGATACGAGATCACGTTTCTCGCGGGGTCCGACTCCCACGGACCGAGGATGGTGAAGTGCTCGCTGTCGCCGGTGGCGACGTTGGTGAGGCGCACCGTGGTCCCGAACGACACCGTCTGATCGTCGACCTGGTTGGAGTCGAAGATCTGCGCCTCCTGCAGCTCTTCCTGGAGCCGTGACGCAGAGCTCTTCAGCAGCTCCTGCTTTTCGAGCGCGGCCTTGTACTCCGCGTTCTCGCGCAGGTCTCCCTTCTGCATCGCCACGCCGATCTCCTTGGAGTTGAGCGGGATCTCGACCTCGATCAGGTGGCGAAGATCGCGCTGCTTGGCTTCGTAACCACCGCGCGTGACCAACAGGCCGGCCCGCGTGCGTTCCACGGCAAGCGGCTCGCCGACCGACTCGAACTCGGGAAACCGGTCCGTGATCTTCTCCTTGAGGCGGATCTTGATCGACGGATCGAGATGCTCGATATCGGCGACCATCGAATAGATGCGGGTAATCGTGTCCAGGTCTGCCAGCAGGGTGAAGCGGAGCAGGTTGCCATCCTTGAAGAGATAGTCGTGGATCTGCTTGTTGAGACGGCGGCCGGCGGAGACGTCGCGCCGGTTCTCGATGTCGCGGTAGGTAAGGTCGAGCAGGTGGACCAGCGCCGTCAGGCACTTGTCCTGCTTGGCGGCCACGCTGGTGAACCACGCTTCGTCCTCACAGTTGCGCAGCAGCCATACGAACGGCTCGCGCAGGTCGCGATAGCTTTCGAACACCCTGGCGGCGATGCGCTCCAGCGAATCGAATTCCTTGTTGTGGATCAGGGCGTCCACCAGCAGCCGGCTCGGCTGCAGGTAGAAGAAGCGGGAGTATACCGCCGGCCAGTCGGCGACCTCCTCGCGCACATGCGCGAGGAAGTCCTTGCGCACCTCGTTGTTGTCCAGCGTCAGGAACAGCTCTTCCAGATCGTCGACCTGAGCGAGGAGGTCGGCGAACTCCAGGTCGACATCGGTGGCGAGATAGGGGTGTTTCTTGCCGATCTGCTGCACCAGCAGGAAACTCGCGATCACCTGATCGTTGGCGACCGTGTACGCCTTCAGGAATCCGGTGAAGTAGGAGAACATCTCGCTGAAGTACTCGGAGTCGGGACTGGCGTTGTGCAGGTAGTCCTGCAGGGTCGCGACCCTTCCGAAGAAGGACTTCTCCGCCGAGAACTTGTTGAATGTCTTCTCCTCGTAGGAGATCGGCGTGTCGCGCACCACGTAGGTGTCGAGCTTCTCCTCATGGCTCCCGAAGGAGGGGTCGGTCTTCAGGATGCGCCGCGCGGCCGTGCTCCACTTCGACCATTCGGAAGCGGTCAGAATACGCGGGACAAGCTCCTTCTTGATTCGCTTCATGTCGGCCTGATTGCCGAAGCTCCTGATGATGGAGCGCAACGTGGCAGCCGGGTCGCCCTTCACGCCGTCCCGCAGCTTGGTGCGGGAGGTGGTGGCCTTCTGCACCCAGAAGTGGTCTCTGGCCAGGATCTTCAGTGCGCTGACCGCCATCTTCAGCGACATGCGGTGGCTGCGCTTCTTGGGAAAGTCGATCGTGATCTCGTCGTCGTCGATCGCCGAGATTCTCCCTATGCCCCAGCTGCGATGGAATACGAAGTTGCCGGCGTCGAAGGCGATGTGCTTCTCGAAGTCCGCGATCGCTTCCTGGGCATTGCGCCATGACTGAGTCAGGTTGGAGATGCGCAGGTACTCGTCCAGGTGGCTGTGGCCGGCGTGCTTCTCGGTGTAGGCCTCGGCGATCTGGGCTCGCGCTTCCGCGTTCTTGGGCTCGTAGCGCAGAATGCGCTTGAGGATCTCGATGGTGGTGTCCCAGTCCTCCTTCTCGTAATAGTGGGGGTACAGCGACTCGAGCAGCGCCACCGCGCGTTCCTCGCTGACCGTGCGGGAGACCTTGCGCTCAAGCTGCAGATAGAACTCGATGTCGTCCGGCTGGTGCTCGATCAGCCTGTCCCACACTTCCTTGATGTTCGCGTAGTTCCGCTTGTTGATATAGCGGTGCAGCGCCTTGCGGTAGTAGTTGACCGCACCGTTGACGTCGCCCGCCTGCTCGCGGTTGCGGGCGAGCACCTTGACGAAGTCCGCTTCTTCGTAGTCGACGCGTATCAGCCGCTCGTAGACCTCGAGTTTGGAGGCTTCCTCGTTCTTGTTGTCGTAACTCTCGGCGAGCGTTCTCAGCGCGAAGCGGTTCTCGCCGAACTCGAGAATGCGGTTGCACAGATACTCGACGATGTTCCACTTGTGATTGTCCGTGAAGATGTTCACCAGCAGAACCAGGTTGGAGTCGTCCACCAGCCGGCGGCCTATCGACACGATCCCGGACAGGTACAGGGCGATGATGCTGTTGCGATTGCTGCGCAGGTGCTCCTCGCAGAGCTCCATCAGCTCCGCTTCGCAATCTTCCTTCCTCCCGTCCTCCAGCAGGTTGTCGAGCTCGACGAAGTTGGACGTCGCGTAACTGTTCAGCGCCGCTCGGGTCCATTTCTCCTGATTGAGCAGCTCGGTAACCTTGGTGGTCAAGCTCTCTGCGGCATTCGCCGTGGTCCCTGTCGGTGTATCCGTCGCGGTAGGAGTCATGCTTACCTCGGTTTGGGCGCCTGCATGGGGCGCCAGCGTTGTTTTCCCATCGGAGGGTTGTCCTTTCGTCTCGCTAGCGAACGTATTCGTCGTGAACCTGACGGTCCAGATCGCGGATCTTCGTCAACACTTCCCGGACACGGGGCTTCTCTTCACCGGTCACGAGGAAGTGGTCGATGAGCCAGAAGTAGTGGTTGAGCAGCCGCGGAGTGACCTCCGGCGGCGCCTGACCTTCGGCTATCTGTCGTTCCATGGCGAAGATCGTCTGCTTGAGGCGTCCGAGCTCCAGCGGCTTGAGCTCACGCTTCACCGTGAATACGCCGTGCAACGTGGCGTACACCGGCAGCCATGGGGCGATTTCCTCCGGCGACCGGCCGGCCTGCTCCATCGTCACGATCAGCCGCCGGATGACCGGTGCTTCCATCCGCTCGAGCTGGATCGACTCGGCGCCGACGAAGAAGGCTTCGCGGAACAGGACCCGGGAAAAGCGCTCTTCATTGACCAGTCCGTAACAGTCGGCCAGCTCGGCAAGGATCTCCGCTGCATGGCGCTGCGTCCCGCTCGCGGCCTCCAGGTGTTCGATGGCACGTGCATAGTTCCCCAGGCCCTTGTAGCTGCGGCCGATACGCAGCAGCAGGTCTGCATCCTCCCGTTCCGGATGCGCCTCCAGGAGATTGCGGTAGCCGCGCAGGCACTCGGTCATCACGTACCGCCGGATGTCGTACAGCGTACGCTCCGACATGTCCTCCAGGCGGCCTGCGAACGGCTGAAAAAGCTCCCACTGCTGCTCCAGGTACTCGGCCCGCTCGTACGGGTCGGTGACGGTAGCCAGGCGCGCCTCGCGATCCTGCCAGAAAGTCGCACACTTCAACGCCGACGCCACGCTGCTGAGCCCGGCATCCAGACGCAGGGCTCGCTCCAGCACACGGATCGCCTTGGAGAAGGCACCTTCGCGGAAGCACACGTTCGCGCGGTTGACGAGATGTGCGACTTCGTTGGCCGTAAAACTGAGTTGCCGCTCGGCCATCCGGATTCTTCAAAGTATGCGCCGGGGGAGCCACTGACGTCAAATCCTCGCACCTCCTGTGCACGCCCTCGCAGCGGCGTTACGATGCCCGACATGGACACCCGTGAAGCACCCGCGCGGGTGCGGGTGGCGCCGTCGCTGTTGTCCACCGACTTCGGCCATCTGGCCCGGGCGCTGGCGACGGTCGAGGAGGCACCCGCGGATCTGGTGCACCTCGATGTCATGGACGGCAGCTTCGTCGGCGAAATCACCTTCGGCGCCAAGCTGGTCGCGGACCTGCGTCCCCGCTCCCGGTTGCCGTTCGACGTGCACCTGATGGTGCGGGAACCGGCGCGCCACGTCAAACGGTTCGCCGATGCCGGCGCCGATCTGGTCACCGTGCACCTGGAAGCGTGCCGCGACGCGGGAGACGATCCACGGGCGCTCCTGCAGGCGATCAGGGGCGCCGGGGCCCGGGCCGGGATCGCCATCTCGCCGCCGACGCCGGCAGCCGCCCTGGAGCCGGTGCTGGACGTCATCGACGTGGCGCTGGTCATGACGGTGTATCCGGGCGCCGGCGGCCAGGAACTCATTCCGGCGTGTCTGGACAAGGCGCGGGAGCTCGCGGCGCGGCGGCGCGGCGCAGGCCATGCGTTCTGGATCTCCACGGACGGAGGCCTGGACCGCGGCAACGTCGGCTCCGCCGTTGCGGCAGGCATCGACATCGCCGTGATCGGGTCGGCGATCTGGCGGGCGTCCGCGCCCGCGGACGAGATTCGCGCGATCCGGTCGGCGCTCGGCGCCCGCGCCGGCTCGGCCGACGTGGAGCCGGGTCGCCCCGTGTCTCGCGAAGGACCGGTGAGCGGGGGTGAGCGATGAGGGCGGTCGTACAGCGGGTCTCACGTTGTGCCGTGCGACCCGCGGGCGAAGCACCGCGGAGCCAGGGCGCCGGTCTGCTGCTCTACGTGGGGGTCGAGCGCGGCGACGGCGAGGCCGACGCCGCGTACATCGCCGACAAGGCGGCCGGCCTGCGCATATTCCTGGACGACGATGGCAAGATGAACCGCTCCGTCGCACAGGTCGCGGGCGCGGTCACCGTGGTATCGCAGTTCACGCTGGCCGGCGACGCCCGGCGCGGCCGGCGTCCATCGTTCACGCAGGCGGAAGATCCCGACCGCGCGAACCACCTGTACGAGCGGCTGGTGTGCCTGCTCCGAGCCACCGGACTGCCGGTCAACACCGGCGTCTTTCGCGCCTCCATGGAAGTGGAGTCGTGCAATGAGGGACCGGTGACCATCCTCCTGGACTCCCGGCGGACGTTCTGAGGGTCGGGGAGCCGGAGGGAACCCGGGAGCGGCCAGGCGGCATTGACCGGCGCCGCCCGGTCCCGGTAGACTCCGCGGGCGACACTGGGAGGGTCACACTGGCTGGCTTTCAACGCCGTTCCAATCCACCACACAGAAGCGCGGCGGCGGCGGGGTGCGTATCTGTCTGTGAAGGCCTGGTCCCGAGACCGGGCGCAGACCCAGCGAAGGAGTAGCACACATGGCCAACCGTTCCGTAGCCGTACCCAAGGCTCGTTCAACCGGCGGTGCACGATCGACCGGCAGTGCACGTTCGACCGGCAACGGCAGCCAGGACACCCTGCAGGCCGAACGAAAGCAGGCGCTCGACGCGGCGCGCCTGCAGATCGAGAAGCAGTTCGGCAAGGGATCGCTGATGCAACTGGGGGAACAGAGCGCCCAGCGCGATCACCCGGCGATCCACTCCGGCTCCATCCTGCTCGATGCCGCGCTCGGCGCCGGCGGCTATCCGAAAGGCCGCATCGTGGAGATCTTCGGGCCCGAGTCTTCCGGCAAGACGACCCTCGCCCTGCACGCGATCGCAGAGGCGCAGCGCACCGGTGGCATCGCCGCATTCATCGATGCCGAACACGCGCTGGACCCGGTCTACGCCAAGGGCCTGGGCGTGGACACGGACGAGTTGTGGGTGTCGCAGCCCGACAACGGGGAGCAGGCCCTGGAGATCGTGGAGTCCCTGGTGCGTTCCGGCGCGGTCGACATCGTGGTCGTCGATTCGGTCGCCGCGCTCACGCCGCGGGCCGAGATCGAAGGAGAGATGGGCGACTCCCACATGGGCCTGCAGGCACGGCTGATGAGCCAGGCGCTGCGCAAGCTCACCGCCACGATCGCCAAGTCGGGCACCTGTCTGATCTTCATCAACCAGATCCGCATGAAAATCGGCGTCATGTTCGGCAACCCGGAGACCACGACAGGCGGCAACGCGCTGAAGTTCTACTCCTCGGTGCGCCTGGAAGTGCGCAAGATCGAAACCATCCAGCGCACCGGGGAAAATGCCATCGGCAACCGGGTTCGCATCAAGGTCGTCAAGAACAAGGTGGCGCCGCCGTTCCGGCGAGCCGAGCTGGAGATCATGTTCGGCACCGGCCTGTCCGCTTCCGGCAGCCTGCTGGAAGCGGCGCTGCAGGAGAACATCATCGAAAAGAGCGGCACCTGGTACTCCTACGACGGGGAACGCATCGGCCAGGGCCGGGAGAATGCCAAGGCGTATCTCGAAGCGCAGCCGGACACGGCCGCCGCGATCGAGGGGAAGGTGCGCGCGCTGCTGTTTCCGGACGCCGCGCCGCCACCGGAAGAACCGTCGCAGACCGAAGGTAACGGCACGAGGGAGGCCTGACGGCCAGCCCTGAGAGCCGCTCTTCCGGGGAGGGGAGGGAGCGATCAGCGATCAAAGACACGCCGGCGACGCCACCGAGAGCGGCATGAGGTACCGGCTCGGCGACTTCGACGGGCCGCTCGACCTGTTGCTGCACTTGGTGCGAAGCGCCCAGATCAACATCTGGAACATCCCGATCGCCGCCATCACCGAGCAGTACCTGGCAGTTCTCGATGCCTCGGACGACCTCGACCTGGAGCGGGCCACCGACTTCTACCGCATGGCTGCGACACTGCTCCACATCAAGTCGCGGATGCTGCTGCCGGTCGGCAGCGCCGCGGGGAGCACCGACGATGAAGACGACCCCCGAGCCGATCTGGTCGAGCAGCTCATCGAGTACCGCAGGTTGCGCCTGCTCGGTGACGCCCTTGCCGAGCACTTCGAGCCGCGCGAGTGGCGTATCGAGCCGGAACGCCGCGTCCACGCGGCGCAGGAGGCCCTGGAGGATGAGGACGACAACGAGGAGATGGACGGATCGATCGCCGAGCTGGTCGAAGTCTTTCGGGAGTTGCGCTCCGGGATCGCCGATGCCGTACCGTTCGATCTGGATGACGGCGTGACCGTGGCGGAGAAGGTGACGCTCCTGCGCGAACGGCTGGACCGCCAGGCGCGGGTGAGGTTCGCGGCCCTGATTCGCATGGGAACCGCGGTGGAGCTGGTCTGCGCGTTGCTCGCGGTCCTGGAAGTGGTCAAGGCGGGTAGCGCCCGCGTCATCCAGCATGCCCCGTTCGCCGAAATCTCGCTGGTGGCCAGCCGATGAACGCAGAAGACCGCGCCTCCCGGCATGCCGGCGGCGACGTGCTGGCCGTCCGGGATCGGGCTGTACCCGAACCGCCGGTGACATCATCGAACGGCGCTCATCCGGAGATCAACGGCTCCGGGAACGGGCACGGACACGCCCATGCGCAGGCGACGACGGTGGATGTCCCGCCGGCGGCCACCGGGCGGCAGGATGACTTCAGCGAACGCGGCGGATCGAACGGACTGCATCCTCGAACCGGCAACGCTTCGGTTGTCGAGGCAGCCCTTCTGCTGGAAGGCCATCCGGCGACACCCGCGCGGCTTGCGCGGATCACCGGGCTGCCCGTCGCGGAGATCGAGCACTGCCTGGCGGTGCTCCGCGACCGCTACGCGTCCCCGGAGTTCGGCCTGCAGGTCGCCCGAGTCGCCGACAGCTACTCGCTCATGCCCAAGGCGGAGTTGTGGGAACGGCTGCGTCACCACTACGGCACCGGCTCCGGCAAGCGGTTGTCGCGCGCGGCCATGGAAACCCTGACCATCGTCGCCTACTCGCAGCCGGTGACACGAAGCCAGATCGAAGCGATGCGCGGCGTTTCCGCCGACGCGATGATCCGGTTGCTGAGCGACAGGCAGCTCATCCGCCCGGTCGGATACAAGGAGGACTCCGTCGGCCGCCCGACCCTGTTCGGCACCACCAACCGATTCCTGGAGACCTTTGGTCTGGAGACGATCGATGACCTGCCGAAGCTGGACAAGGTGGAAGAGAGCAGGTTTCAGCGAGCCTGACATGAGGCTCAACCTCTACCTTGCGCGGGGCGGCGTTGCTTCCCGTCGCGCCTCCGACGCACTGATCACCGCCGGCCGCGTGACGGTGAACGGCGCACCGGTCACGCGACTCGGAGTCACCGTCGAGCACGGCGATCGCGTGTGCCTGGACGGCGCTCCCGTGGAGATTCCGCAGGCCAGCCGCTACCTTGCCCTGCACAAGCCTCCCGGGTTCGTCTGCACCGCCCATGACCCGCAGGGACGGCGGCGCGCGGTGGAACTGGTCGACGGAGACGGTGGCCGCCTGTTCAGCGTCGGCCGGCTCGACTATCGATCGAGCGGTCTGCTGCTGTTCACCGACGATGGGCGGTTCGCGGAGCGTGCCGCCCATCCGTCCTATGGCGTGGAGAAGGACTACCTGATACGGACCGACGGCGGCGCCTCGATTCCGGATGATCTTCTGCGCGGCTACCGGAACGGCCTGTGGGTGGACGGTGAGCACTATCGGCTGACCGGCTGCGAGCGCCGCGCCCACGATGAGGCGCTTCTCACGCTGTCGACGGGCAGAAACCGCGAGATCCGCCGCGTCTTCGCTGCGGCCGGTATCGCCCTCAGCCTCGTACATCGCGTCCGTGTCGGCCCGGTGCGCATCGGGCCGCTCGACTCCGGCCATCACCGGGAGCTCACCGCCGACGAGGTCTCATGGTTCCTCCGCCTCGAAAAGCGGTCGTCGCGATAGACGGTCCGGCCGCCTCCGGAAAGTCCACGGTGGCGCGCTGTCTGGCCGACCGCCTGGGATATCGATACGTGAGTTCCGGCCTGCTGTACCGGGCCGCGTCAGCCATCGCGCTGCGCGAGTGCGATGATCCGACGCAGGAGGCCGCTGTCGTAACGGCCGTGGCGACCGCCGGTCTTGCCATCGACCGTCATGGCGTCAGCGCCGGCGGGCTCCCTCTCGACAACAGGATCCTGCACGGCGCGGAGGTCACCCGCTGGCTGCCCACGCATACGGCGATGCGTTCGCTGCGGCTGCACGTCAACGCCTTGCTGCATGCTGCGGCGGTCCTGACGCCCTGCGTGATCGAAGGCCGCGACATCGGCACGGTCGTGTTCCCCGATGCGGAGGCGAAGGTGTTCCTGGACGCGTCGCCGGCCGAGCGCGCGCGCCGCCGGCAGCGCCAGCAGGGCGGCGACCTCCATGCCGTCGCCGGTGCGATCGCCGATCGCGATGCCGCCGACCGTGAAAAGGAGTGGGGCCGGCTTGCTCAGGCAGCCGACGCGATCCGCATCGACACCACCGACTTGACCCTCGGTGCGGTGTGTGACAGGCTGGAGCGCATCGTGCGGTGTGGAGCGTGATTCGATCGCGTTCGGCCGTACATTCCAGTTGTTGTATTCTCCATCGAGTTCATGTGCCAAAATAGTTCCTCACGCGCGATGGCGCGATTGAGTCGTAGCGAGCAGTCTTGTGAGTGATAGAGACGATCGGGCCAAGACCGGTCCCGCCGAGGGCAGTCTGCAGCAGCAGTACGTAAACTCCTTCCAGCCCGTCGAGGAAGGACAGTTGTTGACCGGACAGGTGATCGAGGTGGGTCCGGAGACGGTCTACATCGACGTCGGACTGAAGTCCGAGGGCCGCGTACCGGCTTCGGAGTTCACGGAGGTCCCGGAGGTCGGGCAATCGGTGGACGTGGTCCTGCTGCGCAAGGAGAGCCGTTCCGGCGAGGTGATCGTCTCCCGGCGGAAGGCGGAGGAGCAGGTCCTGTGGCGCGTGCTCAAGGAAGCCGCCGAGCAGCGGACACCGGTCCAGGGAATCATCCGCCGCAAGATCAAGGGCGGCTACGAGGTGGACCTGGGCGCCGGCACGCGAGCGTTCGTCCCGTTCTCGAAGGTGGACATCATGCGTGTCCGCAACGAGGACGACTATCTGAACCTGCAGACGTCATTCTTCATCGAGCAGTTGTTCAGCAAGGGACGCGCCAACGTCGTGGTCAACCGGCGCGACTGGCTCGAGCAGGAGATCCGCAACCGGCGCGAACAGTTCTACAGCCATGCCGAGATCGGCGATGTCGTCGACGGCGTCGTCAAGTCGTTCACTTCGTTCGGAGCGTTCGTCGACCTGGGCGGTTTCGACGGCTTGCTGCACGTCAACGACATGCGCTGGGGCCATGTTGCGTCGCCGCGCGACCTCGTGGAGCTCGGCCAGCAGCTCACGGTGAAGATCATACGGCTCGATCGCGAAGAGCAGAAGGTGAACCTCAGCCTCAAGCACTTCACCGACGATCCCTGGACGACCTTCGAAGAGCGGTTCCAGGTGGGCGATACCGTCCACGGAACGGTGACCAAGCTGACCGATTTCGGTGCGTTCGTGGCCATCGCGGACGGCATCGAAGGGCTGGTGCACGTCTCGGACCTGTCCTGGGTAAAGAGGGTGCGCCACCCGAAGGAGATACTGGCACCAGGCGACGAGATGGAGGTGAAGGTCCTCGCGTACGACCTGGAACACGCCAAGCTGTCGCTCGGCCTCAAGCAGCTTCTTGCGAACCCGTGGGACGACGTCCCCGAACGCTATCCGGTAGGCCGGCGCATCACCGCTCGGGTCAGCAACCTGGTCAGCTTCGGGGCGTTTCTCAACATCGAGGACGGGATCGACGGACTGCTGCATGTCGAGGACATGTCGTGGACCGAACGGATTGGCGACCCTGCGACGATCGTCAAGGTGGGCGATGAGATAGAGGTGATGGTGCTCATGGTCGACTCGCGCCAGCGCCGCATCAAGCTCGGTCTGAAGCAGTTGACAGAGGATCCGTGGACGACGCTGGCGCGCGCCTACAAGAAGGGATCGAAGATTTCCGGAACGGTGAGTCGAAAGACCGACTTCGGAGTCTTCGTGTCCGTCGAAGGCGACCTGGAAGCACTGATCAGCAAGAACCATCTGACCTCCGGCGAAACCTCCTTCGAGGAAGCTTCCAACGCGCTCAAGGTGGGCGATCCGATCCAGGCGATCGTGCTCGAGATCAACCCGCAGAGCCAGCGGCTCGCGCTCTCGGTTCGCGAGTTCCAGCGGCGCCAGGAGCGCGAGGAGCTGGTCCGGTACGCGCACACCGACGACAGCGATGACACCGTTTCGCTGGGCGACCTGATTCGCCGCAAGAACCCGGGGTAGGACAGAGCGCGCAGGCGACGCATGATGCCGCGTCTCCACGGGCCCTGGCTCGATCGTGCCGTGCCGTCCACGAGCCGGAAGCTCTGATGCGTCCGGACGTCATCGCCGCCGATCGCACGATGCGAGCGAAGGTGGAAGTGGCCACCAGGGCCGCGGCAACCGACCTGTCCGTGCTGCTGCTCGGTGAAGACGGGGTAGGGAAGGCACTGTTCGCTCGCCTGATCCACACGGCATCGGCCCGGCGGGCCGGTCCGTTCGAGGAGATCAACTGCAGGGCGGTACCCCCCGAGCTGATCGACGACGAACTGTTCGGGCACGCCGAAGGCGGCCCTTCCCCGAACGGCCCCGTGCATCGGCCGGGCCGACTCGAGCGCGCCGACGGCGGCACCATATTGCTCGACGCCGTGGACGCCCTGTCTCCGGACATGCAGGCCAAGCTCCTCGGCGTGCTCCAGCACGCCCGGATCTACCCGGCGGGCGGCGGTGCACGGATGGTGGACACGCGCGTCCTGGCCGCCTGCGGCGTCGACCTGGAAGGCAAGGTGGAACGTGAGGAGTTCCGGCGCGACCTGTTCTATCGGCTCAACGTCCTGCCGATCTACCTTCCGCCGTTGCGGGAGCGGCCGAACGACGTGGCCGCGCTTGCGCAGCACTTTCTGAAGCGATCCCCCGCCATCACCGGCCGCGGGACGCTCAAGTTCACGGCTGCTGCGCTGGCCGCGCTTCGCGGTCACAGTTGGCCCGGGAATGCGCGCGAGCTTGCCAACGTCGTGGAACGAGCCGTGATCGCCGCCGACTCGGTGATAGACACCCGGCACATCGATCTCGGCCTTGACGACGCCTTGCCGGAGGAGTCCGGCGACGCGTACCATGGAGAGTCACTGAAGGAAGCCGTGCGCGCCTACAAGCGCCGCTTCATTCGCGGGGCGCTTGAGTCACATGGCTGGAACCAGACCACGACGGCCCGTTCACTGGGCATACAGCGCACCTATCTGTCGCGCCTGATCAAGGAACTGGAGATCTCGAATCGATGAGCGAAGCGCAGGAACGCGAGCCTTTCCGCATAGATGAAGCCGTCGGCCACGTCATCACCCGGTTCCGGGTGCCGTTGCTGGTGCTGTTGGCAACCGTGGGGATCGTCCTGATCGCGATCGTGGTGGTCACCGACCAGCGACGTGCCGTGCTGGAGCGATCGACCGAGTTGATCGAAGAGGTCGAGCGACGCTGGCTGGTCGCGTCGGAAGAAGAGCGTGCGAGCCTCGACAGCGAGGTACTTCCTCAATTGGAGTCGTTGGCCGAGCGCCATCGCGGACGCTACGCCGGCAGGCGGGCGCTGCAGTTGCTGGCGGACCGGTACGCCGAGCGCGAGGAGTGGCAGGAGGCCGCGGACCGATTCACGGAGCTGGCCGACCGGTCCACCGGCTACCTGGCCGCGCTGGCGCTGAGCAACGCCGCGGTCGCGTACGAGGAGCTCGGCGAACGGGACACCGCCGCGAACCTCTACGGTGACGTCGCATCGCGGTACCCGGGTGAGATGGCGCTGGCGCCCCGCGCGCTGTTCTCGGTTGCGCGGCTCGAAGAGGAACGCGGCGATCCCGTCCAAGCCTACGAAGCGTACGCTGATCTGGAAGCGAAGTACCCGGACAGCCGCTGGTCGCTGCTGGCCCTCAACCGGCGGATCCACCTCCGCGCCACCGGCGCGCTTGACGGCAACTGATCCCCGTACGTGGGCAGTGGTCGTCAGATGTCCGCCCGCCCGGGTACCCGCGGCCCTGATCGGCGCGTGCGTCCTGATCGGCGCGTGCGGTCTGCCGTTTCCGTCGACGCTGCCGAGTCCGGAGAGCTGTCCCGCAGGGACGCCCGGCGTGTTGAGCTTCTGCGGCTCGTCCGTACAGCCTCCGTTCCAAGGGTATGAAATATATTACACCATACGAACGGCGACCGAAGGACCTCCGGAGGAACCTCGTCACCACGAAGACCTGGAGGCCAGATTCGGTCGCTTGTCGGCGGCTGACAGCCGGTCCTGCGACACCGGAAGCCCGCCGCTGATCCGGGCGACCGACGCGGAGCCGGACCACACGGTTTCCCTGGACCTGACGGTGTTCCGGCTCACGGGCACCGCCGACACCGATCCGTTTCTCCGGCTGTCGTGGCGTTCCGAAGAGATCCCGGTCCGCCGAGGTGTTGCGGACGAGTTCGGCCCATGCAGGCGCTTTGCCGACGTGGAAGGCTACCGGTCCGCGGACATCGACGTCAGCCAGCCGGCCGCGGTCGCGATCGCCGATGCCGGTGGCGTGATCTACCTCCACGCGTACGCGGTCAGCTACGGATTCGATCGCGGCCAGCGGCTGTACAGCACGCCGCTTCGGATCGGCCGGGTGGAGCTGGCGCTGCCGCTCGAGTAGGTTCTGGTCGAGTAGGTTCTGGTCGAGCAGGTGCTGGCGTATCTGAACGTCGCGCTGACCTACGTGGCGGTGGCCCTGGGCTGCGCGATCCTGATGTTCCACGTGGCGCGGCGCGAGATGCCGGGCCGCTTCTGGGGCGCGCTCGTCGTGGGCCTGGTCGGCGCCATGCTCGGCGGGGTCGCCGATCAGCTCCTGGCCGGCGTGTTCGAACGGCTCGCCGACGTCAACACGGTCAACCTGTATGCCGCCGCCGGCGCGTCGCTGCTGTGCATCTGGCTGCTGTCCAGGGCCGGCGGCCGACGGTGATCCTCACAGAGACGGTCCTCCGGTATCCACAACTTCCGATAATCTATATTCTGTCAACTAATCCCCAGTGCGATCCAGCGTGAGGCTCATTGGGCGCGCGGCCGGTCCTGCGACGAATCTGTCGACGGATCGGATTCCCCTATTGGACCCGGCGGAAGCCGGCCACGCGCGCCGCCGCGCCGAACGACAGGTCCGTGGGTCCGTCGCGGTGCAGCACGTGGTAGCCGAGGCCGGCGATCATCGCCGCATTGTCCGTGCACAGCGGCATGCTGGGAAAGAACGCCTCGAACCCTGGCTCGTCCGCGAGGCGCTGGCGCAGGTAGCGGTTGGCGGCGACGCCGCCGGCGGCGACGATCCGGCGCCTGCCCCGGGAGCGCGCCGCGGCTAACGCCTGGTCGACGACGATGTCGATTGCCGTCTTCTGAAAGGAGGCGGCGACGTCGGCAACGCGTTCCGGCGTGGACGGATCGGCCCGGAACTGGTGGCGCTGATGGATCACCGCGGTCTTCAGACCCGAGTACGACACGTCGAAGCGGTTGGACCCGCTGCGCACCGAGGGAACCGGGAATCGATAGGCGTCGGGGTCGCCCCGCTCGGAGAGCCGCTGGATGGCTACCCCGCCCGGGAAGCCGATGTCGAAGTACTTGGCGACCTTGTCGAACGCCTCGCCGCAGGCGTCGTCGACGGTCGCGCCGATCACGTCCCAGCGGTCCAGCCCCTGCACGTCGATCACCATGGTGTGTCCGCCCGACAGGAGCAGCGCGATGTACGGATAACCGATGTCCCGCTCCATGTGGGGGGAATACACGTGCGCGCGAATGTGGTCCACGGCGACCAGCGGCTTGCCGGTGGCCAACGCCAGCCCCTTGGCGTACGAGACGCCGACCAGAAGCGATCCGATCAGGCCGGGCCGGCAGGTGACGGCCAGCGCATCCACGTCTGCGAGGGCGCATCCGGCCGCGGCAAGCCCGCGGGCGACCACCGCGTCGATCCACTCGATGTGCATGCGCGAGGCGATCTCGGGCACGACGCCCGCGAACGGACGATGTGCCTCGACTTGGGACGCCACCTCGTTGGAAAGGATGGCCGTGCCGTCGCGTACCACCGCCGCCGCGCACTCATCACACGATGTCTCGATGCCCAGGATCAGGCCGGGCCTCGCTGCGGCAGCGGCTGTCGTCACTGCGGCAGCAGTTCGGAGAGATACACCAGCTCGAATCCGGCCTGCTCGATCTCCGCGAGCCGCCGCTCCAGCACCGAGAGGACCACGCGGTTGGTCACGTGACCGATGAGGATCGCGCTCCCCTGCTCGAGGGCGATCGCCATGCCGCGGTCGATCGCCGAGCTCACCGTCTCCTCGTCCACGCTCACGTCCAGAAACACGTCGCGGCTGAGGAACGGCACCCCGTGCCGCACGGCCGCTGCCTCGGCAACAGAGTCCGCGGTGGTTCGGCTGTCCAGGAAGAACCGGCCGGTGCGCTTCAGGTAGGCCATCAGCGTGTCCATGATGAACGGGTCGGCCGTGGCCCGCGATCCCATGTGGTTGTTGACGCCGCGCGAGACCACCGATCCGAAGTGGCGCTCCAGCAGACTGATCACGTCAGGCTGGTCGTGGTCGACCCTGATGGCGCCCGGTCCCGGATCGGAGGACCCGTTCGGCTCCATGGGGAGGTGCAGGATCACTTCCTTGCCCGCCTGCGCGCCGCGCTCGACGACCTGCGCGCTGTAGTCGAGCTGCGGCAGGACGGCCAAGGTAAGCTTGCCCGGGAAGCGCAGGTACGCTTCGGCGTCAGCGATGTTGTAGCCGACGTCATCCACCACGAATGCCAGTGGGATGGGCGGTCCGTCGCGACGCGGAGTGAACAGGTACGAACTGCCTGCGGCAGACGCGGGTGTGCCGGGCGTCCTGGGTACCATGGCCGGAGACAGGCTGATGCTTGGCAGCGCCGGCTCGGCGGCATGAGTCGGCAGCGGAGCCGGTGCGCGCCCGCCTCCGGGTGGCATCACCAGCAGGATACCCACGGCCAGCACCCCCGCCCCCAGGAGCCCGACGGCGCGTCCCAGCGTGAGCTGCGATGACAGCTTCTCTGGTGTCTTGTCAGTCTTCAAGCAGACCCACTCCAAGGAGGTCGCGCGGCGAGGCCCGCACTCGACCGGCCTGTGTCGTATATCGGCATGCGCGCTGCCCGCGTTGACGATCCGCGTGCGCGGCGGCGCCCCGCTCCGCTACTATCGTCGTCGCTGTGCCTCAGTCTACCGAGTTCGAGCGAATCGTCACACTGGACGCGGCCAACATCAAGTTCGGCCCGGGCGCGACCGCGGAGACCGGCTTCGAAGCACGTCGCCTCGCGCTTGCGCGGGTCCTGGTGCTCACCGATCCCAAGCTCCGCGACGGGCCGCAGGTGGCCGCCGCGCTGACCTCCCTGGACGACAGCGGCGTTGCGTGGACACTTTACGATCGGGTTCGTGTGGAGCCCACCGATGGTTCGTTTCGGGAGGCAATCCGGGAGGCGGACCGCGGGGACTACGACGGCTTCGTTGCGGTCGGAGGCGGCTCGGTCATCGACACGGCCAAGGCGGCCAACCTGTACCACACCTGCCCGGCCGACTTTCTGGACTACGTGAACGCGCCGATCGGCCGCGGGCGGCCGGTGCCGGGGCCGCTGAAGCCCCTCATCGCCGTGCCGACCACGGCGGGAACCGGCAGTGAGACGACCGGCGTCGCGATTTTCGACCTCGAAGAACTGCACGCCAAGACCGGGATCGCCCACCGCGCCCTCAAGCCGACCGTGGGGATCGTCGATCCGGTCAACACGCGATCGATGCCGCCGCTGACTGCGGCGTGCACGGGGCTCGACGTGCTCAGCCACGCGATCGAGTCCTACACCGCCCTGCCCTACACCCGCAGGCCGGCACCGGACGATCCGGGCCTGCGTCCGGCGTACCAGGGCAGCAACCCCATGAGCGACGTCTGGTCGGCGCGCGCCATCGAGATGGTGGCCGCCCACCTGCCGGCCGCAACGGCCGGGGACGCGGCGTCGCAGGCGCAGATGCTGCTGGCCGCCACGTTTGCCGGATTCGGCTTCGGCAACGCCGGCGTCCACCTCCCACACGGGATGTCATATCCCGTGTCCAGCAACGTGCGCGACTTCCACCCGGAAGGCTATCCCGACGACCACCCGCTCATCCCGCACGGCATGTCGGTGATCCTGAATGCGCCGGCGGTCTTCCGCTGGACCGGGCCGGCGGACCCGCAACGCCATCTCCGGGCAGCCGCGCTGATGGGAGCCGGCGTCTCCGGCATCGGCCCGGACTCCGCGGGCGAGTCGGCTGCGGACGCGATCATCGACCTGATGCGGCGCACCGGCATGCCCAACGGCCTGTCCGGAGTGGGCTACACGCCGGCCGACATCGACACGCTGGTGCGCGGCACGCTGCCCCAGCATCGGGTCACCAAGCTCTCGCCCCGCCCCTTCGACGAAGCGGTCCTGCGGGGACTGTTCAAAAGCGCGATGCGCTACTGGTGAGCGGTCAGATCGCGACCGGCTGCCCCGAAGCCGCCGACTCGTAGCCGGCCATCAGCACCTCGACGTGGTGCAGGGCGTCGCGGGCGGTCACCTGCGGGCGTACGCCAGTGTCCAGGCAGTCCAGGAACGCCCCGATGTCGGAACGCTCTTCGCGCTGCAGGGGGACCCTGCGGTCCTTCGCCGGCGGCTGCGTCTCCCGCATCGTGGACGCCCACATCTGCATCGGGTCGTAGGGGTGCACCGGGGCGGTGGTCGCGACCGGCTCGGTGTTGTAGATCTCGATGTGGGGGTCGGACCCGCCGAAGGTGGCCAGCCCCTCCTCGCCCACCAGGGTGACGCGCCGCTCGCCGATCTGCGGGTGGCACGGCATGCCGATGCGGCCCGCGCAGGCGGTGGCGACGGTGCCGTCGTCGAACGTCAGCAGCAGCGCTCCGTAGTCCTCGATCCCCAGCTCGGCATGCTCGGCGAAGAAGTAGTTGCCGGTCACGCCGCAGACCGACGTGACGCGCCTGCCGGTCAGCCACAGGATGAGGGCCACCGGGTACACGCCCATGTCGAACAGCTCGCGCTTCGCCGCGACGCGGGTGAAGGTGCCGTCCGAGCCGTGCTCGCGGCGGACGGTGCCGGCCGGCACGGTGCCGGGGCGGCCCTTGGCCATCAGCATGTCGGAGTGCACGGCCGCGATCCGGCCCAGCGCCCCCGAGCGGAGGGCGGCCCTGGCATCCTGCGCCCAGGGGGTATGCACGGTGGTGAGCATCTGCGTGACCACCCCGGCGGCATCGGCGGCGTCGGCGATGGCGCGCGCGTCCTCCACGCTGCCGGCCAGGGGCTTGTCCAGGAACAGGTGCTTGCCGCTCGCCAGCACCGCCTGCGCCACGCGCGCGCGCCGTTCGACGTCGACGCAGCTCACGACCACGTCCACCCCCGGCAGCGCCAGCGCCTCGGGCAGCGACAGGTACGGCACCTCCAGTTCGGCGGCCAGCAGCCGATTCAGCCCCTCGCGGTACTGCGAGATCCCGCTCTCGTCGGCGACGGCGACCAGCTCGCAGCGCGAGTCGGCCGCGAACTCGCGGGCGTAGCTCTCCAGGTGGGTCCGGTTGCCGCCGAGCGCGACGACGCGATGCGCGGCCATCACCATGCCTCCCCACCGCGGTGCCCGACGCGGTGCCCGATGCGGTGATAGATGCTGCCGTGCGATCCCATCAGCACCAGGTTGCCGGCGGTGGTGCCGCGGCCCGCGCTGACCGCCAGCAACGCGCTCTGCCCGCCGGGCCAACGCGTCAGCCACGCGCCTGCGAAGCCTGCCTGCCCCACCCCGTGCTCGCCGTCGGCCTCTCCTCCGAACCAGACGGCGGCGCAGCGACGCGCGGCGGCCACGGTCCGCTCCCGCACCTCGGCGGCGTCCGCGGGATCGTCAGCCTGGACGTGCACGGTCAGCCGGAGCGCCTTCGGCGTGCCGATCCGGCCGGCGTCCACCGCCGCTCCCACGGTTCTCTGCAGCGAGTCCCAGTATCCCGCGAGCGGGTCGGCCGCCTCATTCATCCGGTCTGCCTCTCATTCGCCGGCGATCATAGCAGGTGTGCGCAGTGCCCGGCCGCTGCGGTAATCTTCCATTCCGATGGAATCCAGGCACCGGCTGACGCAGGATCAGATCGACTACTTCGAGGCGTTCGGCTTTCTCCGGCTGCGCGGGCTGTTCGACGACGCGACCATGGGACCGGTCATGCAGGCCGCCGACTCCCTCTGGAACGAGGACTTCGGCGGCCGGCCGGAGCCCACGGCAACCCTGCAGCAGGACCGCTTCGCCGAGCGCAGCCCGGTCCTGATGTCCCTGATCGACGATCCCCGCCTGTCCGACAAGCTGGAGCAGCTCCTGGGCGAGCGATTCGTCTTCTGCGGATCGGAGGGCAACCACGGCGTCGCCGGGTCGCCGGCCGCCCACCACTGGCACGCGGATCGGCCCGGCGCCGCCGAGCTGGGCTACCTGCGCATCAAGGTGATGCTGTATCTCGTCCCCATGACCCGCGACAACGGTGCGCTGCGGGTGATCCCCGGGTCGCACCGCGCGCCGTTCCACCAGGCGCTGCTCCCCTTCGTCCAGCGTCACGTGGAGCGGGACCCGGTCTTCTTCGGCGAGCACGGCGCGAACATCCCCGCGCACGTCATCGAGACCAGCCCGGGCGACGCTGTGCTCTTTTCCCAGACTCTATATCACTCTGTATACTTCAGGATACGACCAGCCCGGCGCTACATCGCGCTCAAGTACGCGAGCTGGCCGCGGAGCTACGCCGAGTTCGCCACGCTGCAGCGCTGGCCCTCCGGAGCTCTCGATCCGGCGCCGCAGCTCCGCGCGTGCGGCCGTCCCCGCCTGCGGTCGATGGTCGAGCCGATCCTGGCCGCCGGGCAGTCGGTCGCCGACTGGCCCGCCGACGTGCCGTGGGAGACCACGTAGAGCCGGTACCGGGCACGAAAGGACACGATAAGTCTTTTTTTCATACATTATTACGCCCGTTTCGTGGCGCCTGCGTCATGGAGATCAGCGCAACCGCCAGACCGCTCAGGATGACGGCCAGTCCCAGGTACACGAGCATGCCGGCGCGGATGCCGAACGCGTCGGCCACGACCGTGATCGCCAGGGGGACGAGCATGCTGCCGACTCCTCCGCTGGCGGCGGTCAGCCCCATCGCCCGGCTGCGGCGGGTCGGATACTCCGATCCGGCCAGCGAGATCAGCAGCGGATAGAACGCCGAGAGGCCGATGCCGGTGATCACGGCGCCGGCGGCAGCCCAGCCCAGGCCGCCGGCCGGAACGGTGACGATCAGACCCACGACGGCGACCGCGGCCAGCGCCAGGATCACCCGGGCATGGCGCGTGCCGCGGTGCAGGATGCCCACGCCCACGCGGCCCAGGCACAGTCCGACCCAGTACAGGGAGACAATGCGCGCCCCCTGTGCGACCGATCCGCCGACCGCCGCGACGATGAACTCGCTCATCCAGGCCGCCACCCCCAGCTCGATGCCGACGTAGACGCCCATCGCGGCCAGGATCACCAGGAGCAGCGCCTGGCTCCGATCCGGGACGCCCCGACGCCTCCGCGCCTGCTGCGCGGCGCCCCCGGCGCCCCGTACCATGCCGGTCACGGCGAGCGCCGGACGGGTGAGCAGGAACAGCGCCACGAGCAGGGTCGCCCCGCCGAGCAGCCGGTACACCAGCCGCCAGTCGCCGCCGCTCTCCAGGAACCACGACGTCGCCCACGTGACAGTGATCCCGCCGACGGCGAACGCGGCGTGCACGAGGTTCATGAGCTGCCCGCGCCCGCCTCGCTCCATGGAAATGACCAGGTCATTGCCGGCCACCTCCATCGCGCCGAAGCCGACGCCGAGCAGCGCGTAGACCGCGGCCGTGAGCGCGACGCCGGGCCACGCCCCGAACAGCAGCAGGCCGAGCACCTCCAGCAGGAGGCCGGCCGCCACGGTCACCCGTGCGCCGAGCCGCGGCAGCACGAAGCCGGCCGCCGTGGACGACAGCACGAAGGAAGCGGACCCGGCCGCCACGACGAGCCCGGCATGCGTGTACGGCCAGCCGAAGTCGCGGATCATCTCCGGGATCAGCGCGCCGATGGCCGCGACCGCGCCGCCCATGACACCGATGTGCAGCACCAGCGCCGCGAACAGCGATCGGCTCTGCGGATCGCGTGGCAGCAGGTCGCGCGGGAGCAGGTCGCGTGGCAGCAGGCCGCGTCGCAGCATGGCGGCGGCAACGTAGCACGGCGACACGGAAGCGGCGTGTCGCCGTGGGTCCATGCGGGACGGCGCTGACGGAGACACGCCAGCACCGAAGAGGAGCCAGAAGTCGGATTTGAACCGACGACCTGTTCATTACGAGTGAACCGCTCTGCCAACTGAGCTATTCTGGCCGGTCGGTCGCGCCGCCGGTACGCGCGACATGTGTACTATAGTACGGATCGCCCCGCCGGAGAACACGATGCAGAACCCCATCCCCTGCCCGTGCCATAGTTGACGCCGTGAAGCAGAACTCGGCCGCGCAACGCCTCGTCTACCTGAACGGGCAGTTCGTTCGCGAGCAGGACGCCCGCATCTCGATCTTCGACAGCGCCCTCATGTACGGGGACATGGTGTTCGAGATGACCAGGTCCTTCCGGCAGGAGCCGTTCCTGCTCGACCGCCACCTGGACCGGCTGTACGACTCGATCCGCTACGCGCAGCTCGACTGCGGCCTGACCCAGGCGCAGATGCTGACCGCCACGAAGCAGACGATCGAGCGCAACCGCGCCGCCCTCGGCGACTACGACTTCCAGATCATGCACAACGTCACGCGCGGCGGCATGGACCTGTACGCGGAGCTGATCCGCGAGGGGACCGCACCGGTGGTGACCATCAACGTGATCCCGCTCATCCGCCATATCGGCCGCAGCGCCGACGCCTACGAGCGGGGCGCGCACTTCGTGACCACCTCCCAGCGGTCGGTGCCGGCGCGCTACATCGACCCCAAGGCCAAGAACCGCAGCCGCATCTACTACAAGCTCGCCGAGCTGCAGGCGGCCCGCATCGAGCCGGGCGCGATGGCGCTGCTCACCGACGAGCGCGGCTTCATCACCGAGGGCACCGGCAACAACTTCTTCATGGTCCGCGACGGCGAGATCCTGACCCCGAAGCCGCACGACATCCTGCGCGGCGTGTCACGGGGATACTGCATGGAGCTGGCGCGTACGGCGGGCATCACCGTCCACGAGATCGACATCGAGCCCTACGACGTCCGCCAGGCGAGCGAGGCGTGGTACACCTCCACCTCGATCGCGATGGTGCCGGTGACCCGCTTCGACGGCGGCCCGGTCGGTTCGGGAACGCCGGGGCCGATCTACCGGCGCCTGCTGGATGCGTGGTCCACCAGCGTGGGCGTGGACATCCCCGCCCAGGCCAGGCAGTACGCAACCCTGGTCGACGGCTGGAAGCCCTGATGCGGTTCGTTCGGCTCACCGACGAGCAGCGACGGTTCTTCGACGACCACGGCTACCTGGTCGTCCGCGACGCGATCCCGCCTGCGCCGCTCGCGCGCTTCGTAGCCGCCACCGACCGCCTGGTCGAGCGCAGCTACCGGGAAGCCGGCGCCCGGCGCGCCAGCCTCACCAACGTGGTCGCCGCGGATGCGGATCTCCTGCCGCTCCTCACCTGGCACACCACGGTGCCGCTGGTGGTGCAGCTCCTGAGCCACAACATCCACCTGACCAAGTCGCACCTGATCTACAACTACCCCGATCCGCCCACCGCCGGGCAGCCGACCTACTGGCACCGCGACATCGCCAACAGCTCCGACGACCTGGGCCTGCACGGCAACACCCGCCTGCAGGTCAGGGTCGCCTACCACTTCAGCGACTGCCCCGGACCGGGGTATGGGAACACCTGGCTGGCACCGGGAAGCCACACCCTGGACCGGGAGATGGACCTGGTCGCGGGCGGCACCGATCCCGCCGACGCATTCGAGCCCGAGTTGGCGGCCGGCGATGCCTTCCTCTTCGAGAACCGCACCTTCCACCGGCAGGGTCTCAACCTGACCGATCGCACCCGCAAGTGCCTGATGATCGGCTACTCCTACGCATGGCTGTCTCCCAACGACTACGTCGTGCAGGATCCGGCCGTGCTGGAGCGCGCGCGAGATCCGATCGAGAGCCAGCTCCTGGGCGGCCTGCGCAAGCCTAACACCCAGATCGACGACGGTCCGCTGCGCGCGTGGGCCGAGCGGCACGGCGTGCGGCGCGCCTCCGAGATCGCGGCGGACCCCGCCGCGCGGGCCGCAGCCGGCCCCGCCTGACCTCAGCCGGCGACGCCGGCGAAGCCCCACTGCCGCAACGCCCGGATCCAGCGGCCTCGGGTCGGGCTGCCCGCGGCGTTGCGGACCCAGTGCGGCGGGCGCGCGACCAGCGGAAACGACTCCAGCAGCTCGGCGTCCTGACGAGCCAGCTCCGCCATCGCATCCTCCTCCGCGGCCGTCACCGGAGCGGCGAAGTAGCCCAGGCTGCACATCCTGCGGTCGGGTCTGCCGCCCCAGCTCGCGTGCCAGACGCGGCTGTCGAACGCGATCACGTCGCCGGGCTCCGACCGCGCCACGTACGACGGCACCTCGTCGACCTCCAGCCCGCCGGCGTCCAGGACGCGCAGGTTGGACTCCTTGATCCCGATCTTCCGCACGCCGGAGTGCAGCGGCTCCCTGTGTGATCCGGGGATGAACCGCAGGGCGCCGCTCGTCCCGTCGAGCGGCTGCAGGTAGAAGGCGAACTTCACTCCGCGCCTGAGGAGTATGGAGGTGTCCGGATGCCACTCCGTGCGGTCGCCGTCGAACGAGTTGGAGTTGGCGTAGTAGCCGATCACCTCCCCGCCGTAGAAGCGCTCGGCAGCGCCGACGAAGCGTGGGTCCTCCAGCAGCGAGCCCAGAAACGGCGTGTCCGGCCCCAGGTTGGACCAGTTGAGCTGCTTGCGGATGCCGCGCCGCTCGGTGGCCGCGGCCGCGCGCGCCAGGCCGATGTCGAACTCGGCGCGCGCCGCGGAAAGCTCATCGGAGCCGAGCACGCCGCCCAGCACGACGAAGCCGAAGGTCTCGAATTGCGCCACGTGGCGGTCCGTCAGCATCATGGATTCCTCTCGAGGACAGTGGTCGCGACGATTATGCCGTGTTTCTGCGCTGTCGGCTCGC
Source organism: Spirochaetia bacterium (assembly GCA_964291595.2). Taxonomy (GTDB): domain Bacteria; phylum Spirochaetota; class Spirochaetia; order SZUA-6; family Bin103; genus CATQHW01. Next base: position 2,971,882 of record OZ219914.1, read on the forward strand.
CCGTACCAAGTACAACTGGTGTCCGATGCCGTGCCGCGCTCAGCCTCCCTGAAACGCTGGCGTACCCTTGCGAACGCGACGTCGCCGGCGGCGCGGTCCGTCGCTCCGAGCGCCCACGGCCGCACCGGGGGAACGGCCCTGCCGGCGTCGTTCCGGCGGCGGGTCGACCGGCCCGGCAGCGAGGAACGGCTGGCCATCAACCTTCTTCAGGGCGACGCCGGTGAGCCTCTCGATGCCGCGGAGCTGCGACGCCTCGCTGGGATCGCAGAACGACAGCGCGGTCCCGGAAGCGCCGGCCCGCGCGGTTCGGCCGATGCGGTGCACGTAGCTCTCAGGCTCGTGGGGAAGCTCGAAGTTGATGACGTGACTGATCCCGTCGACGTCGAGGCCGCGCGCGGCGATGTCGGTCGCCACCAGCACCCGCGAACGGCCCGCCCGAAACCGCTCCAGCGCGCGCTGGCGGGCGGTCTGCGACTTGTTGCCGTGGATGGCGTCCGCCTCGACCCCCAGCTTGGAGACGTGCTCGGCGACCCGGTTGGCGCGATGCTTGGTCCGTGCGAACACCAGCACGCGGGACAGCCTGCTGTCCTCCAGCAGCTCGCGGAGCAACTTGGGCTTGTCCGCGCTCTTCACCGAGTAGACGAACTGCCGCACGGTGTCCACCGTGGTCGCGGCCGGAGTGACCTCCACGCGCTTCGGCCGGTGCAGGATCTCCGCCGCCAGGCCGGCGACCTCGGGCGGCATGGTCGCCGAGAACAGCAGCGAGCGGCGGCGGCGCGGCAACTCCCGGATGATCCGCTTGACGTCGTGGATGAACCCCATGTCCAGCATGCGGTCCGCCTCGTCGAGCACGAAGAAGGCGATGCGGTCGAGGCGCACGTGGCCCTGCTCGAACAGGTCCAGGAGGCGGCCGGGCGTCGCGACCACGATGTCGATGCGCTTCGCGAGGGCCGCCACCTGGGGCCCCTGCCCCACGCCGCCCAGGATGACCGTCTGGCGCAGGCGGAGGCCGGCGCCGTAGTCGCGGAAGTCGTCGTGGATCTGGATGGCGAGCTCGCGCGTCGGCGCCAGCACCAGGGCGCGCGGCGTGCGCGGCTCGGCCCGCTCGCGGGCTTCGGCAAGCTGCTGAAGCACCGGCAGGGCAAACGCGGCGGTCTTGCCCGTCCCGGTCTGGGCGATGCCGAGCAGATCGTCCCCGGCCAGGAGCCGCGGGATCGCCTGTTGCTGGATGGGAGTGGGCGCCGCGTAGCCTCTGGCTCGCAGCGCGCGGACGATGGTCTCGGTCAGGCCGAGAGACGAAAAGTTGTTCGATGACAAGAGAGTGTCCCTGTGGAAGAAGATGGCGGGCCGTTCACGGCCCTGCAGGTCGTCGAGGCAGCGGCGTCCAGGACGGAACGCCGCGTATCAGGAGGAAACTACCCGTTCAGGATCGCACCCGGGCGCACGCTGCGTCAACTCGACTGCGCGTAGCCGTCCGAGTTGCCCTTGCGCCAGTCCGGGACGTAGCCGCTCGCGGAGCCGAAACCGTACGACGGGCGGATCTGATTCTCGGTCCGCCACGGCCATCCCTGGCCGCCGATCACGCGAAACTCGTCCCCCGTGCCGGCAAGCCACGCCATCATGTGCGCGACGTACCGCGCCACGAAGTGGCCTCCGTAGTCGGCGGTATGCGGGTCGAAGCCGGCGTCGTCCAGCCAGTCGCGCCGCGGCGGGCTGGTGCGCCAGTAGTTGTACTTCAGCATGCGGCGGCTGCCGGACGCCGCCGACGGGGCCCGGCGGTGCAGGATGCTCTGGTGGTGAATGCCGATGGTACCGGCCGGGCCGTCGCTCAGCACGCCTCCGTCCGGCTCCCGGGAGCGATCGAACCGTTCCAGGTGGCTGCCCGGCAGGATCTCGGTCGGCCCCAGCTCGGGCGGCGTGTCCTGCGGGAAGTAGAACACCTCCACGAAGTGGAGCTCCGGCCCGAACACGCAGTCGGCGTCCTGGTGCCAGTTGCCGGCTTCGTCCGGGCACTCCACCCGGTGCAGGCTGGCCAGGATCGGCAGGCCGACCGTGGGCCCGAGCAGCGACCGCATGATCCCCGTCACCTGCGGGTTGAGCAGCACGTGCTCGATGAACCAGTCCTCCAGGAAAATCGTCGTCGGCTCGTGGCTTGCCCGGATCCGGTCCATCTCCGCCTGCGTCATCCCGTCCGGGACGAAGCCGGGCTCGGCCGGTATCGTGCCGTCGAGCCAGTCGCAGGCGCGCCGGTTGATCTCGTCGGGCACCACCCCGCGCAGCAGCACGCAGCCGTCGCGGCAGAACGCCAGGACCTCCGAGTCGGTCATGGTGGGCTGACAGTCGAAGGTCCAGGAATCGCGATCGAAGCGCACGGTGCCCCCCATTTCGGATGCCGGCCCGCTCAGGCGCCGGCCCGCGCCAGGATGCCGGGCGCGAGGTCGCCGATGGAGGCTCCGAGCGCGTCGTCGTCCCGTGCGCGGGCATCCCGCACGATCCCGGGCGTGGGCACGGGCGTGTCGTACTGGTAGTCCGGCTCGGTCTGCTGGCGCTTCCAGGTGGCGCGCATCTCCCTCCAGGCGCCCACCAGCGTGCGCGGCGCAGGCAGGTCACCGGCGATGGTGCGGCTCAGCTCGCGCAGGTTGTAGCACGGCACGCCGGCGTACATGTGGTGCTCCATGTGCCAGTTCATGCGCCAGTAGAGGAACGTGGACAGCGGGTCGAGCGTGATGGTACGCACGCATTTGCGGAAGTCTGGAACGTTGTCGCGCAGGCCGCAGTGCATGGGCGCGCCGACGAAGTACTTCCAGATGTTGCCGAAGAAGATCGGGAAGCTCACCAGCAGCGGCAGCAGCCACAACCCCGACGCGATCCCGGCGACGGTCACCGTCCCGTGGAACAGCAGCGTGATCCGCGCCCAGCGCACGGACTTCGCGCGCTCTTCGGGATGCGCGTCGTACAGGGCGCGCACCCACTCTTCGGAGTTCGGACCCGTCGTTTCCGGCGAGCTGTCGACGCCGCGACGGGGGAAGATCCCCAGGGCCGTGCCGACGGTGGTACGCAGCAGCGGGTAGAGCCCCTTGGACTCGAAGCCGCCGGTGATGCTGATCGTGCAGAGCTGCAGCAGGTACAGGAACCGCAGCGAAGGCGTCTTCGGCAGCTCGACCTCGCGGTCGCCGTCCGGATGCAGGGTGTAGCGGTGGTGATAGGTGTGGCTAAGCGCGTAGTCGTGGAAGTTGAACCACGCCAGCAGGCCATAGACGTGCAGGAACAGGCGGTTGAGCCGCTTGGTCCGGAACACGGTGCCGTGATCGAGCTCGTGGCATCCGGAGCTGAAGAAGCTGGTGACCCCTCCGTGCAGCAGGAACGCCAGCGCGCACGCGACCCACAGCCGCTGCGAGAACAGGTACCAGGTCAAGAGGCCGGTCCCCGCGGCCAGTGCCAGGTGGCCGACCGCCTGGAACCCTCCGCGCAGGTCGCTGCGCTGCATCAGCCGGCGCAGCACGGCCGGCTCGATCGGGCTGCGGTACCACCGCACCCGCAGGGTGCGGCGAACATCGGCGAGCGGCGGATGTACGCTGGACATCGACAGATCCTCCTCGGCTCCGACCGAGCGTTTGCCGTCTCCACGCCCGTGTCAAGACACGCGGGCACGCCCGTGCTATGAGAGGCGGCGTGCAGGCCATCCGGGCCGTCGAGCTGCGCAAGCGCTACGGCGACATCCTGGCGGTCGACGGGGTGTCGATCGCTGTCGAAGCGGGCCAGATCCTGGGGTTGCTCGGCCCCAACGGCGCCGGCAAGACCACGACGGTGGAGATGATCGAGGGGCTGCGCCAGCCGGACGCGGGCACCGTCCACGTCCTCGGCCACGATCTGCGCACCGACCTGCCGGCGGTGCGGCAGCGCATCGGCGTGCAGCTCCAGACCACCGCGCTCTTTCCGCGGCTCACGGTGCGCGAGGTGCTGGACCTGTTCCGCACCTTCTACGCCGGAGACACGGCCAGCGCCGACGAGCTGATCGAGCTGCTCGACCTCGCCGAGAAGGCCGGCAGCCTGACGCGCACGCTGTCCGGCGGCCAGGCGCAGCGCCTGTCGGTGGCGCTGGCGCTGGTCAACCGGCCGGAGCTGGTGTTCATGGACGAACCGACCACCGGCCTGGACCCGCAGGCGCGGCGGGCGCTGTGGGACACCATCCGCGGCGTGCGCCGGCGCGGCGCGACCATCCTGCTCACCACCCATTACATGGAAGAGGCCGAGGAGCTCTGCGACCGGGTCGCGATCATGGACGGCGGCAGGATCATCGCCGAAGGGCCGCCGGCCCGCCTGGTCGACGAGCACTTCAGGGAGACGGCGATCGAGCTGCCCGCCGGCGACGGCGAGCTCCGCGCCGTGCCCGGGGTCGAGCGCCTGCAGCGCGAGGGCGACGGCGTGACGTTGTACTCGTCGGACACCGGCGCCACCCTGAGCGCGCTCACCGCCCTGGCGGCCGGCGGACGCACCGACATCGACGGCCTTACCGTCATTGACGGCCTGCACGTGCGCCGCCCGACCCTCGAGGACGTCTTCCTGCTCCTCACCGGCCGCCACATCCGCGACTGACCGCCATGACCTCCGTCGTTCCCCTCTACGTCGCCGCCCAGAAGAGCTTCATGCGCGACCGCATGGCGCTGTTCTGGACCCTCGCGTTCCCGGTCCTGTTCATCCTGCTGTTCGGGGTGATCTTCTCCGGCTCCGGACAGGACCCGGTCTCCGTCGGCGTGGTGCGACCGCGGGACGCGGGCGGCGTACCGGACCCCGTGCTGGCGGCGCTGAGCAGCATCCCCGCGCTGGAGGTTCGCACCGGGACGCGGACCGAGCTGATGGACCAGCTCGGCGACGGCGACGTGCGCGTCGTGGTGGATGCGCCGCCGAGTCTGGCCGGAGACGTGGCCGGAGGCCGGGCGGTGGAGGTGGAGGTGATCTTCGACCCCACCTCCGCCTCGGCGCGCCAGATCGCCGTGCCCGTGATCGGCGCGGCGCTGCGCGAGCTGGACGGCGTCATCCGCCGGCGGCCGGCGCTGATCACGACCCGCTTCACGACCGTCACGGCCGACCGCCTGCGCACCATCGACTACCTGGTCCCCGGGATCCTGGCGATGGCCCTGATGCAGCTCGGCCTGTTCGGGACCGCGGCGCCGCTGGTGCAGCTCCGGGAGCGGCAGGTCCTGCGCCGCCTGGGCGCCACGCCGCTGCCGCGCTCGGCGCTGCTGCTCTCGCAGCTCCTGCACCGGCTGACGATCGCGCTGGCGCAGGTGGTGATCATCGTCGCCGTGGGCCGGCTGGTATTCGGGGTGGAGATCGGCGACCGGATCGGGCTCCTGGCCTCGTTCTGCGTGCTCGGCGCGCTCACCTTCGTCTCGCTCGGCTACCTGATCGCCGCGCTGTCGCGGACGGAAGAGAGCGTGTTCGGCATCACCTCGGTCCTCAACTTCCCGATGATGTTCCTCTCCGGGATCTTCTTCCCGTTGGAGACCATGCCGGACTGGATCCGGCCGGTGGTGCAGGCGATCCCCCTCACCTACCTCGGCGACGCCCTGCGGCAGACCATGGTGGGCGCTCCGCCCGTGCACGCGCTCGGCCTGGACGCGCTGGTCCTGGGCATCTGGCTGGCCGTGGCCGCGGCGCTGTCCGTACGCCTGTTCCGCTGGGAGTGATCCACCTTGCGGGGATCCCACGTCGTCTCCGTCAGGAGCCCAGCGCTTGCAGAACCTCCGGCGGCGTCCGATCCGACGACGCGAAAGGATCGATCACGCGCACGGTGCCGAACACCTGGCCGTGCTGCAGGTCCTCGGTGAGGAGCGCCCGGCACGCGCCGAGCTGGGCGGCTGCGACGATGAGCGCGTCCCACCAGGAAAGGGCATGGCCTTCCTGCAGGTTCCATGCACGTTCCAGAACGGCAAAGTCGATCGCGATGGGCTGCCACGCCTTCAGCGCCCGTACGATCCGCTGTGCCTGCGGTACGGCGAGGCCGGGCTTCAGCTTGCGCGTCAGCGTGGCATACATCTCCTGCAACACCTGGAAGCTCAACCGGCCACACCTCCGGCTCCAGAGGTGCCGGTACCACGCCTCGGCCCGCGCCTGCTTGATGGGATCCGACGTGTCGTACCGGTAGACCAGGACATTGGTGTCGACGAACACCGACTCGGTCATGTTGTTTCTCTCTCCCGCGTCTGAGGCGTTTCAGCCACGCCGATCACGAATGTGGATGAGGCCCGGGACGATCGTAGAGCGCGTCGCGCGACGGATAGGGCGCTCCGCTCTCGTTCAGGTTCTCGGGCTTCACCGCCAATGCCTGCTCCATCGCGATCTCGTAGTCGTCCTCGCGGCGCCTGATCCCTTCGATCATGTCGGCCAGCCATCCCGAGACGCTGCGATCGTCTGCAGCCGCCCGGACCCGCAGCCACTTCGCGGCATCCTCGGGAAGCGTCACAGTCACGTTCTTCATGAAACTAAATTAGGAGAACACGATAATCGTGTCAAATCCGAGGCGGATCCGATGCAGAGCCGTGAGGTGCCGTACCGCAGCATGGTCGCATCCTGCTGGTCTGCGGAAGTGCCGGTCGCCGTCGGTCACTACCCTGTCGCGGCCTCAATCTGCCACAATCGCGGCAACCTGATCGGCGAGGAGCGACTCATGAGTACAAGCGGCCGCGTGGCCGGCAAGGCGGCGATCGTCACCGGTGCCGCTTCCGGGATCGGCGAAGCCACCGCACGGCTGCTCGCGCGGGAAGGAGCGTCGGTCTGCGTGGCCGACGTCGACGCGGATCGCGGGCAGCAGGTGGTCGACGGCATCGCGGCAGCCGGCGGGACTGCCATCTTCGTCCGCACCGACGTCGGCGTGAGCGCGGATGTCCGCACCATGATCGAGCGGACCGAGGCGGCGTTCGGGCGGCTCGACATCATCCACAACAACGCCATCTGGTTCCGCCTCGGGACGGCCACCGAATTGGACGAAGCCGGCTGGGACGGCACCCTGAACGTCGGGTTGAAGGCGATCTTCCTGGCCGCCAAGCACGGCATTCCGGTCATGCGCAGGACCGGCGGCGGCGTCATCGTCAACACCGGCTCCGTGCACTCGCTGGTCGGCTTCGCCACCTACACCGCCTACGACGCGGCCAAGGCCGGCGTCCTGGGCCTCACCCGCACCCTGGCGATCGACTACGGGCCGGAGATTCGCGTCTGCGCCGTGCTGCCCGGCGCGATCCTGACGCCGCTCTGGGGCGACGCGCCGGATGAGGATCGGGAGCGGTTCGCGCAGATGGTGCCGGCCAAGCGGCTCGGAACCGGCCGGGACGTGGCCAACGCCGTGCTGTTCCTGGCATCGGACGAGGCATCCTTCATCACCGGCACCGCGCTGACCGTGGACGGCGGCATGCTGGCACGTACCGATTAGGATTAGGCGCCGCCCAACGCATTGCAGGCGGGGCGCACTCAACCCAGGACGACCGTGTGGGCGATCAGCGGCCCGCGCGGATCATGCAGATCCTCACGGCCGTTCACGGCCAGCCCCAAGCGGCTGGAGGCGCCGAGCAAGAGCTCCAGGCCGGCGCGGTCCGGGGCGACCGACCGCAACTCGGCCAAGCGCGCCGACCGGTCACGCAACGTAGCGTCCAGGTCCATCAGCGCTCGGTGGCATGCCGCTGCTCGCGTCGGGTCGGCCGGGCCGCCTACTTCGTCGACGGCGGCGGTCAAGGCGTCGCGCAGGGTGGCAGGCACGTCGCGCAGCGTCCCGATCGGCCACGTCGCCTCCTGCCAGCTCGCGATCCGGTCGAGCCGCACGACCTCACGCGCGAACGCACTCCAGGCTGCGCTCCGCTCGCGGGCCGTGGCGGCTCCCGTCGAGACTTCCAGCACCGAGCGGGCCAGACCGAGCACGGCCCCCGGAGCGAGCACCTCCTCGATCTGTGCGAGCTCGACGCGGGCCGTGGCCACCACCGCCGACTCCTGCAGGTGGACGATGAACGCCGCCCGCCCGGCAGGCCGCAGCACGCGTCTGACCTCGGCCAGAACGTGCGGAGGATCGCCGTACTCCAGGGCGAACTGCCCGGCGACGAGGTCGAAGTGCCCGTCCGCGAATGGTGTCGATGACATCGACGTGCCCGGGTGGAAGGTGACGCCGGACGCCGCCTCCCGGTAGCGGCCGCTCACCGTGCGCGCAGGATCGATGGCCGCCGTGTCGACTCCGTGCACCTCCCAGCACACACCCCGTGCCGCGGCGGTATCGGCAGCCAGCAGCGCCACCGCCCCGTTGCCGCAGCCCAGGTCGAGCACGCGTGCGCGGCTTCCGAGCGCGGCCAGCTCACGCCGCCACACCGCTGCGAGCGGACCGTCCCCGGGATCGCCGTACGCCTCCGGCAGGGAGGAAACCACGCCGGACGCCCAGTAGCGCGTCCAGGGATCGCCGCGGGGCTGCGCGCTCAGCGGAAGGACCACTCCCCGGCGTGCACGTACGCGCCGCCGTAGCGGGTGCCGGTCGACACCTCGGCCGGCTGCCCGCTGTCGATGGAGTCGATCGCGGCGCTCAGCAGCGCGAACACCTTGAGGTTGTTCCTGCCGCTGAACGAAGGCTCCGTTCCGCCCGCCAGGTAGTCGTGCCAGGCGTCGTAGAACACCTGCCACGAGTCGACGTTCCCCAGGTCGGCGTCGATATCGTCGCGCCGGGCGAACGTTCCGCCGCGCTCGGCGAACTCGTACGCCATCTCGTCGTTGCTCATGTGGATCCCGCGGCAGCGCAGCACTCCCCCGGTGCCCTCGATGCGGAGCTCGTAGTGGTCGCCCTGCGAGGAGAACCCGCCGTGGTAGAGCACGTGCAGCCCGCCTGCGCAGCGGATGAGGGCGTTGACCATGCAGGGGCCGGCGTAGACGGACCAGGAGGGCTGGAACCCGTCACAGGCGATGCTCGCAGGCGCATGCTCGGGAAAGAGGGCCATGAGGCTGTCGAAGTGGTGGCACGACATCTCGTAGAGCGCCGGCTGCGACAGCGTGGTGAGGTTGAGCGCCTTGTGGCGCGGCTTCGAGTTGAGAAAGGTCACGCTCTCGGGCGTGCCCAGCCCGCCTGAGGCCAGGAACCGGCGGACCGCCTGATAGTGCCGGTTGTAGCGCACCTGCTGGCCCACCGACAGCGACCGTCCGGCGCGTTCGGCGTGCTCGACCAGTTGCGCCGCTTCGGCGAAGTCGTTGGTGATCGGCTTCGCCACCAGCACGTCCAGCCCGGCGTCGATGCAGGCGACGCACTGGCGGTAGTGCCACTCCGATGGGGTGTTGATGATCGCGACGTCCGCCGCCGCGGCCGCGAGCGCCGCGTCCAGGTCGCGGAAGAGCGCGCTGTCGGGCAGCCCGAGCAACTCCTGCCCCTGGATGAGCGCCTCGTCTCTGACATCGACGATGCCCGCGATCTCCGCCCACGGCTGACGGGCGATGCCGGGCGTCATCACCCTGGCGATCCCGCCCATGCCGACGACGATGCACCTCCGTACGCTGTTGCCCGGCATGGCCGCGGACTCTGCACCGGCGCGGCGCCTGCTGCCAAGCCGCCCGCGCTACAATGTCATCGGCATGGAGCTCATACCCCACATCGACATCCGCGGCGATCGGCGTATCGAAGAGGTCCTGCAGGATCCGGCCAACGCCGTGGTCGACGCGGTCACCTGCGAGACGCTCGGCGGCTGGGTGCCCGACATCGGGCTCACCACCTACTCCCACCGGAGCATCTATCGGCCGCCCGTCCTGGCCCGATCGGGACTGGCCACCACGCTGGCGCATCGCTTCTGGCGCACCCTCGAGGGGCTGATGGACCACACGGGAAGCCGGTGGATCGGCGTGCTTGTCTATGACCAGGAGGGCGAGCAGTGCCCGATGGAACTGGAGGTTGCCGGCCGCGCGGTGGGCCGGCTGGAACCGACCCGGCACGACAACCGCCGCCACCTCATCGTCGCCGACCGTCCGGTCGAGTTCTTCGGCGGCATGGAGGTGTTCCAGCTCACCGCACCGGGTCCGGGCACCTACCGGATCGAGGCCCTGGTCTTCCTGGCCGCCCGTCCGGAGCCGAGCAGCTTCGCGCCGACCATCCGCCACCTCACCGTGCGTTCGCGTGCGGGCAGCACGGAGATTCACTTCATCACCGACCACGTCGCCCGCGCCGAGGTGGTCGCCCGGTCCGGCGAGACGGTGGCCGGCCGGTCGCGTTCCGACCGGCTGACCAAGCTCCACGCCTTGGCTTTGGAGAACCTGGCCGCCGGCGACTACCGGTGCGAGGTGATCGCCACGGGCATCGCCGGCGAGACGGATCGATCGTCGCGGGACATCGCCGTGCGTGGCGATGGAGCTTCCGCCCTCCCCGCCAGCGCAGGGCAGGAGGTGACGGTACCGGTCGAGATCGTCGACGTGACCGGCGCCGGTCAGGCGGCGGCGGGCATGCCGTTGACGTTTGGTGTTCCCCTGCCCCGCGGACGGCTCCCGCGGGCACTGGCCGGCCGGCTGCAGGCCGGCGGCGCGTCGACCCCCGCCCAGTGCCGGGTCCACTCGCCGTGGCCCGACGGCAGCGCACGCTGGGTGCTGGTGGACGCCGTCGTCCCCGCGCCGCTCCCGCCGGACGGACGGATCGCCGGGTCCGTGCACGTGCACGTGACACCCGAGGCCCGCTCCGGCACGGGCGTATACGAAGGCGGCCGCACCTTCCTGGAGGCGGATCGTCTGCGCATCGGGATCGACCCCGGGCGGCCGGCGTTTCCCTCCGTGCTCGCGAAGCGCGAAGCCGGTGCCCGCGTCCCGCATGCTTCGGCCCCGCCTTCCTCGACCTTGGAGATTCGGCTGGCCAACGGCGCCGCGCTGATTCCACGCAGCTCGGCCGCCGTCCAGGAGGAATCCGGCCCCGAACGGAGCGTGCTCCGCTACCACGTCGATCACTGCGACCGCGACGGGACCCCGCACCTCAGGAGCACCGTCCGCATCCACGGGTACCGCGCTCAGCGCCACCTGCGCATCCAGCACCGGCTGGAGGTCGTGAGCCCGGCGCTGGGGCCGGCCGCCGGCGACCCGCGCGAGATGCCGGTGCCGGTGGAGTCCGGCGCCGCATCGCGCGGCATCACCGAAGCCGGCCGCACAGACGCGACGGCCACGGCCGCCGACGTGGCCGCCTGTGTCGGCAGCGGTCCGGGGGAAGAGAACACGCTGCTGGAGGTCTCATCGGCCATCGCCCGCGTCGCGATTCCCGGCATCCGGGCGCTGGCCGCGGACGGACGCCGCCACGAACTGGCCGCGAACGGCGACTGGCGGCTGGTTCAGGCCGACGACCGCGGATACCAAGTATACAAGGTGGCTGCATCCGGCGGGCCGGCCGAGGCTGCGGAGGGCCGGTTCTCGGGCCGGCTCCTGCTGGAGACGGAGGACGGACTGGTCGGGCTGGCGGTGCGCCGGTTCTGGCAGACCTGCCCCACGGGGCTGCGGGTCGACAGGGACGGCGCAGCGGTGGAGCTGCTGCCCGCGCTGACGCCGGAGCCCACGGCCGGGCAACCCGGCGCCGACGCGCCCGATCCGGCAGACGCTGAGAGCTGGCACCAGCTCCTCTTCTGGCGCACGAGCCGCGGCTATCTCCTCAAGGCCGGACAGGCGCTCACCGGCGAGGTCGCCGTCAGCCTGCCCGGCACGCCGGAGGAAGCCGAGCGCATCGCCGCCTGGTGCGAGCAGCCGGCGCTGGTGCGCCCCGCGATCGACTGGCTGAACGGGACCGGCGTCCTGAGTCCGATCCGGGCCAAGGCGACCTCGCCCCACCCCCGCTACGAGCGGACCGTCGACCAGGCGTATGACGAGTGGCTGCGGGAACGGGAGAACCTCCGCCAGTACGGGTTCCTGAACTTCGGCGACTGGTACGGGGAGAGCGGCTGGTCATGGGGCAACAACGAGTACGACCCGGCGTTTGCCCACTACCAGGAGTTCCTGCGCGGCGGCCGGGCCGAGTGGGCGGTGCTGGCGGCGGAGGCGGCGCGCCACCTGGTCGACGTCGACACCTGCAACCACTCGTCGGACCCGGCCCAGGTCGGCGGCCAGTATGGCCACATGCCCGGCCACGCCGGCGGCTACCTGCCGGCCTACTTCCGCAGCAAGGTCGCCTGCTCCTGCATGTTCTACTCCCATTCGTGGGTGGAGGGGCCGGTGCTCCACTACCTGCTCACCGGCGACGAGAGCGTGCGGGACACGCTCGACCGCATCGGCGAATGGATGCTGGGCGGACGCACCCACGGGGTCATCGGCGGCAGCGTGGTGGCCGACCGGCAGGGGCTGGACGCCTACGACTACGGGCAGCTCCGGGACGCCGGCTGGCACCTCATCCACCTGTGCGCCCTGGCCCGCTGGAGCGACGACCCGCGCTTCATGAACGCCGCGCACCTGGTCGCGGAGCGGCTGCTGGAGCGACGTACGCCGGATGGTGGCTGGGAGCGCCTGCTCGGTGAAGGGCACTGCTTCGCAGGCCCTCCCCGGACCCGCGGCGAGGCCAGCTTCATGGTGGGCGTCTGCCTGTCGGCGCTGCGGCGCTACCACGAGCTGACCGCCGACGAGCGGGTCGCGACCGCGATCCTGGACGGCGCCCGCTGGCTGGTCGAGCACACCTACGACCGCGACACCGGCCACTTCCGGTACACTTCCAGCCCCAGCCGCGGCGGCAGCGGCCCGGGCCACACCCAGCAGGTCATCGACGGCCTGGTGTACGCCCACTACCTGCGTCCTGATGCCGAGATCGACCGCATCGTCCGCCGCGGACTGGACACCCTGGGCGGCGAGCGGCGCTCCGCCGAACCGCTGGCGCTCGGCGCGCCGGGCGCCTCCACGGCGCGCGGCGTGGGACCCTCGCTCTGCCACGAGACCCGCTACGTGCCGACCATGCTCGCCTACCTGTCTGGTTGACCGGTTCCAGCTACACGCTGATGGTGACGACCGGCAAGCGTCACGCCCGTCACATGCCCCACACGTCGACTGGCACCGACTGCGAGCGGCGCCGGCGGTGGAATACCTTGTCGTCCCAGCTCCGGTTCTCACGCCGGTCGATGACGACCAGGTGCCCGGCCTCGGCGGCGCAGCGGTCCACGTACCCCGCCGTCTGTTCCACGCCTTCGTCGACGACGCTGTCCAGGCCGTCGCGCTCCCGCACCACCTTGCACTCCACCACGAACTCCTGCACCCGGTCCGCCAGCGGCCATACGATCAGCAGGTCCACCCGCCCGCGCCCCAGGGCGTACTCGCGTTCGATGCGCCCGCCGCCGTTCACCACGCGCTGCAAGTACGCCTGCAGGAGCAACTGCGGCCACGCCTCGGCGTAGGCGAAGCGGTTCTGCCAGTGCTCGGAGTGGCGGCGGAAGAAGGCCTGGAACTCCGCCATCAGCAACGCCGCGTCCAGGCTGCCGTCCGCTCTCACGTACCGCGGCGGCGACAGGTCCAGCGTCTCCTGCGCCACCCAGGCGAGCTCGCGCGGCAGCACCTCGGCGTAGATCGGATTGGCCACCCGCAACGGCGCGTCACGGGCCACCAGCCCCAGGTCGCGGGCGTACGCGACGTCGCGGTCCGTAAAGGCGTGCCGGTCGGTGCCGCTCAGCATCGGCTCGATCACCCGCCGCACGCGATCCTCGCGCAGCTTGTCAGCCAGATAATCCAGGTGCGTCACCCGGTTCACGATGAGGTCCTCGCGCACCGCGGCGATGTCGTCCTCGTTCACCCTGCGGGAACGGTCGTCGCGCAGCGTCTTGTTCGCGAAGCAGGCACCGTACGCCAGCGCGTTGACCAGCCACGGTTGGCCGCGGGTCTGTGCCCACACGGACTCCAGTGCCTCGGGGGCGAACGCCTGGCCGGTCTCCTCGGTGTGCTGGGTCAGCAGCGCCAGCGTCTGCTCGCGCGAGAAGTCGCCCAGCCGCAGCGACACAGCGGCGATGTTGAACGGACTGCCCGCGGCGCCCATCCGGTAGTCGCGCGGGTCGCGCATGCCGCACAGGACCACGCAGTGCGGAAAGCGCTCGGGGCGGCCCGGGTAGCCGGCGCGGATCTGCTGAAGCGCCGACAGCAGCGAATCGCCCGTCAGCGTGTCGATCTCGTCGATCAGCAGCACCAGCGGCCGCGGCGACGCTTCCGCCCAGCGCTCCAGCGCTACGCTCAGCGCCAGGTCCGGCCCGAATTCGGCGAGGGTGTCCGCCCACACGTCGCGCAGGAACCGGTCGCCCAACGCCGCGTCGGCCGCCTTCGCCAGGGTCGCGAGCACCACGCGCATCGCCCGTTCCACGTCGTCGCGGGCGGTGCGGGCCGTCTCCACCGTAACGTACACGCACCCGTAGCCTCGCCCGTTCAGCACGTCGGCCAGCGCCAGCAGCGCCGACGTCTTCCCCGTCTGCCGCGGCGCGTGCAGCGCGAAGTACTTCTTGTCGCGCACCAGGCCGAGCACCTCGTCCCGATCGATCCTCGACAGCGGCGCGATCAGGTAGTGATCGGTGGGATTGACGGGGCCGGCGGTGTTGAACGACCGCACGGATCAGGCCTGCCTCTTCACGACTGCCTCTTCACGACTGCCTCTCCACGACAGCCTGGAGCTCTTCCCCGCGGGCGAAGCGGTTCAGGTTCTCCAGGGCGAATCGAGCCCGATTGCGCGACGTGCCGTCGGTTCCGCCGGCCGTGTGCGGGCTGACGTAGACATTCGGCAGTTGGAACACCGGGTGGGCCGGATCGGCCGGTTCGTGAGCGAACACGTCGAGCCCCGCCCCGCCGAGCCGCCTCCCGAGGAGCGCATCGTAGAGCGCATGCTCATCGATCAGCTCGCCGCGGGCGACGTTGATGACGCAGGCGGTGGGCTTCATCAGCGCGATGCGCCGTCGGTCGATGATGTGCCGGGTCTGCTCGGTCAGATGCAGGTGGAGCGAGAGGAAGTCGCACTGCGCGACGACGCGGTCCAGGTCGTCGGGGCCGCCGAGGACCTCCGGCTGCAGCTCGTCGAGCACCGCCTGCTCGATCGGCCGCACGTCAATCGCGAGGATGCGCATCCCGAACGCCCGGGCGCGGCCGGCCAGCAGTTGGCCGCTGTTGCCGAAGCCGGCGATCGCCAGGCTGCGCCCCCCAGGCTCCATGCCGTTCGGGGAGTAGAGCTCGCCCCGCATGAACGTGCGCCGGCCCTCGTCGTAGCGGTGCGCGAGCATGAGCAGGAACATCATGGCGCGGTCCGCCAGGGCGACGCCGCTCAGGTGGCCGGGGCAGTGGCACAGCAGCATGCCGGCGTCGAGGATCCGGTCGACCTCGACGTGGTCCAGGCCGTTGGTCTGCGCCTGGATGAACCTGACGCCGGCCTGCGCCGCGGCCTCTATCAGCTCGCCGCTGATGTTGCCGCCCAGGTCGACGATCACCTCCACACCCTCGAACTGGGGGCCGGCCTCGCGCTCGGCGTCGAACACCCGCAACTCGTGACTTCCGGAGATGGTCGCCACGACGTCGTCGGCCCAGGACGGGTCGATCCCGGCGGGATGCGGCATGAACAGCACGCTGAGCCGACGCACCACCGGCCCCTCGATCATCGGGGCGCCTCGAAGAACGGGCTCAGGAGCGAGAACACATCCTCCTGGTCCACGTGTGCTCCGCGCACCAGGAGAAGCCATCACGTGGGATGACCGCCCCGCTGTCGGCAAGCGCCTGCATGATCAGGCGGATCTCCGTCAACGGCTTCCCGCTCGCCAGGGCACAGGAGATCGGGTGGGTTTCGTGCCGGTCGCCATCGTACAGATTCGGATCGGCGCCCCGTTCGAGCAGCATCTTCACCTCGGCATGCCCCGCGTATCTGGCGGCCTTGCACAGGGCGGTCCCGCCATCATCGATCGCGTTGACATCTTCGCCGAGCTCCTCGGCACTCCATTCAGAGCGTGGCGACTCGACGAGAATCGTGAACGTCAACCAGTCCCTGTCGTTTCCGGTGGTGTTGTCGTCCGAGTCGACCACGGTGTAGACCATCGAGTAGGTTCCCGGCTCTGCTGGAGTTCCCCGCAACTCGTTCTTCGTCAGGGTAAGGCCGGGGACCGGAGGATACAGCGCGTAGATCAACGGCCCGTTGGCCCGCTTCGCCGCCGGCAGCTTCAGTTGGACCTCGTCACCGGCGACGTACACCTGAGTGTCGACTCTCTGGTCTCCGAAGTCCGGCTTGGCGTCTTCCGGCGCAACGCGAACGTGAAACCCGAGGAGCGCAGCCGCGATGGCAGCCACCGAGGCGACGACGATCAGCGCCGCCCGTGCCTTCGCGTGCGGCCGCGGTTCCATGATATCGCTGATCAGCGCTGCTTTCTCCCGGTCCCGAGTGTAGTCGCAGGTGCCGGGAACGGTCACTCGTTCGAGTGAGGTTCGCTCCAGTTATTCGAGAAACGCATCGACCGCGGCGGCCGACTCCTCCGGGGCATCCAGGTCTGCCTGGTGACCGGCGCCCTCGATCACCTGCAGCACGGCGCCCGGCAGTGCACGGGCCCAGAGCCCGCGGTACCCTGCGGGCAGCACGCGGTCCGCGCCGCCGAACACCAGCAGCGCCGGCCGGTCCAGCCGATGCAGGCGGCGCGAGAGCCGCGTGTCGCCGACCGGCCAGAGCAGGCGCGCCGCCGCCTCCTGGGCGCGCACCTGCACCACCGTCCACTCCACCCGATCGGCCGATTCCGGCACGGCGACATGCGCGGCCCAGGTAGCCGCGTCGCGGCACAGCAGCGCACCCAGTTCGCCCGGCCCCTGCGCAAAAAGGTCGGCCGTGGGGTCTCCGGCGTCGAACAGTCCCAGCGGCGACGCCAGCACCAGCCGGCGCACCGACGCCGGCCATACACAGGCCACGTCCGCGGCCAGCGCCGCGCCCACGGAGACGCCGATCAGGTCGGCTCCGGCGGCTCCGGCGGAGGCCAGCAGGTCATGGGTGGCCAGCAGCCAGTCGAGGTGGTCGTCGAGCTGGCCGATCGCGTCCGCGCCGGGGAAACCGGGCAGGCTCGGCGCGATCACGCGCCGCGTACGCGCCAGCCGCTCCAGGAACGGAGTCCAGCGCGGCAGGCCGCCCACGCCGGCCAGGAACGCCACCGGCTCGCCGGTCCCTTGCTCCCACACGCGGCAGGACACACCGGCGACCCGCACCGTCCGTTCCCGCGGCTCGCTCATGAGCCGTCCTCCCGCGCGTCGTCCACGGGAGCCCGACGGGCCGCATCCGGCCACCAGTGGTCCTCCCACCGGTCGGTGAACAGGTCGCGGATCTGCGGCAGCACCCGCTCGGCGAACAGCGTCGTGTTGTGGCGGGTCAGGCCGCGGTCCATGTTGCCGAAGTGCAGCAGCAGCATGAGCTGGCCGATGTTCAGGTCCACGGCGATGTCCCGCAGCCGCTCCGCCACCTCGTCCGGCGTCCCCACGAGCAGGTAGCCGCGCTCCAGGATCTGGTCGTAGGTGGGCGCCGTGGTGAACTGCGCGACCGGATTGCCCGGATTGGCCTGCCGGGCGCGGAAGCGGACCGACTCCTCGGTCGCGTAGCCGGGCGGCACCGCGAAGCGCGGGTTGGTGTGCAGGCAGTTGGTGTAGAAGTACTCGGCCGGCTCGCGGTAGAGCTCCAGCGCCTCGCGCTTCGTCTCGGCCACGCCGACGAGCTGCAGGTAGCCGGCCTGGAACGGGTTGGGCTCCCGGCCCTGGCGCTCGAGCTCCGCCCAGTAGCCCTTCAGCACGCCGCGGGCGGTGTGGTAGCCGAAGTAGGACAGCGCCGCGTACACGTAGCCGTCGCGGCCGCACATGCGCCACGTGTCCGGTGAGCCGCCGCCGGGGATCCAGATCGGCGGACGCGGGCTCTGGATGGGCCGCGGCCAGATGTTCACGTAGCGGTGCTGGAAGAAGCGGCCCGCGAACGCGAACGGCTCCCGTTCCTGCCACGCCCGTACCACCAGGTCGCACGCCTCGACATACTTGTCGCGCAGCGTGCTGGGGTTGCGCCCGTAGGCGTAACAGGTGTCCATGGGCGTGCCGAGCGGCAGTCCGGCGATCAGCCGGCCGCCGGAGATGCAGTCCAGCATCGCCATCTCCTCGGCGACGCGGAGCGGCGGATCGTACAGCGCGGGCGCGTTGCCCATCACGCAGACCGCGCCGCGGGTCGTGTTGCGGGCCAGCACGGATGCCATCAGGTTGGGCGAGGGCATCATCCCGTAGCCGTTGGAGTGGTGCTCGTTGACGCAGACCCCGTCGAAGCCGAGCGCCGCCGCCTCCTCCAGCTCGTCGAGGTAGTCGCGGTACATGGCGCCGCCGCGCTCCGGATCGAACAGCCGCGAGTCGATGTCCACCCAGATCGACGGGTGCGACTCGCGGAAGTCGTCGGGAAGCTCCGCGTACGGCATCAGGTGAAAGAACAGGACGTTCATCGGTGTGCTCCGCCGCGTCCGTTCAGCCGCCGACCGTGACCAGCGCCTCGGCGACGGCGCCGTGCGGCTGTCCGTCGACGTCGATCCGCGCGGTCACCAGCCGGCGGATGCCGTCGCCGTCGGCCGGAGCCGTGGCCTGCAGCGCGACCTCGCCCCGTTCGCCTGCCCGCAGCCGCACCGAAGCCGCGGCGCCGGCGCTCCAGCCCGGGGGCGGGTCGAGCGCCGCGGTATAGGTCGCGTCGCGCTCCAGGTTGTTGCGCAGCAGGAGCCGGTAGGCGACCGGGCCGCCGGGCTCCACGGTGGCCAGGTACGGCAGCAGCCGCGCCCAGAACAGGTCGACGTAGTGATCGGCCGGCTCGGCCACCAGGTTGCGGAACGCCCGCTCCTTGCGGGCGATGAAGTCGGCGTACTCGTCGAGCTGCTGCTTCGAGCAGTCGATCACGCCGCCGTGGCCGGGGCAGATCAGCTCCGGGTCGACGCGGCGCATCACCTCCGCGCAGCGGCGGTGCATGCCGAGCTGGAAGCTGTTGCGCAGGACCGTCGTCTGGATCGGCTTCCTGATCGTCTCCCCGGCGCGCAGCTCGTTCGAGAGGAAGAAGTTGTCACCCGTGAACGCCACCCGCCGCCCGTCGATCTGCCGGCGTAGACGGAGTGGAACTCGGTCTGGCCGGGCGCGAAATGGATGTCGAAGCGGTACTCCTCCCACGCGAAGCACTCGCCGTCGCGCAGGTAGCGGTCGATGCGGATCGGCCGGGGGTACGTGCACGGCGTGCTGGCCCACGCGGCCGGGTCCTCCAGCACCTGCGCGACCTCGCCCAGCGCCCAGCAGCGGGTGCCGTGGTGGCGCTGCAGGTAGGGAATGCCGCAGGTGTGGTCGTCGTGGATGTGGGTGGGCACCACCAGGTCGAGCTCGGTCACGCCGTAGTCGTCGCGCAGCTCCTCCAGGTGGTGGGCGACGAAGCGCAGCGACTCCTGGCCGTGGTGCTCGGAGTTGGTGTGCATGTGGGTGGCCAGCGAGTGGCCGTAGTCGACGAACATCGCCTTGCCGGAGTCGCTCAGCACCACGTAGAAGTTGCTGCAGGTCCACGGGCCGCCCCACAGCAGGTGGCGGGACAGCGGCTGCATCCTGGCGTCCGGCAGGAAGTGCGAGGACGGCAGATCCTCGCGCGAGCCGGCCACGCGCAGGCCGTTGCCGAGCGCGACGCAGTCGGCCAGCCGGCGGCGCAGCCGCGCGATGTCGCCGGCCACGTCCGTGCAATCGCGTCCCCGTGCGAGGGATAGGCGACCTGCACGTCCTGCAAGGCAAGCGCGTCGATCGACTCGATCGTGAAGCCGATCCCCTCCATCCCGCCGTAGGCGTACTCCATGGCATGAAGCTGGTAGAGCGTGCCGCCCGCGTTCATCAGGTCCCCGTGAACGCCACCCGCTGCCCGTCGATCGTGGTGATGAGCATCGAGGAGCCGCGCGTGTGCCCCTTGGCCGGAATGATCTCGAAGCAATAGCCGCGCCACGTGAAGGTCTCGTAGTCCTCCAGCACGGCGTCGACGGCGATGTCCCGCGCTGCCGTGAAGAAAGTGTTGCGATCGTCATAATTGTCATACACTCGCCGCGTCCGCCAGAACAGCTCGGCCTCCGCGAACAGGTGGCGCTCGTGCTCGGGCACCGCGACGCTGGCGCCGGCGGCAGCCAGGGCCGGCGTGCCCGCGCACTGGTCCCGGTGGTGGTGGGTGTGCAGAACCCACTCGACTGTGGCCGCTCCCGTCTCGGCCAGAGCCTCGGCGACGGCGCCCGAGCCGGTGTCGATCAGCAGCGCCCGGTCACTGTCTACAATAACGTATATGTTGCAAATGTCGGTGAAGCGGTAGAGGTGCTCGCTCAGTCGTGTCAGGCGGGGATCGGCCATGCCCGCATCGTAGTGGGAGCGCCGACCCCGAGCAATCCGCGCGGCCCCATCGGTCAGTCACGCTCTTCACCACCTGAATTCCCGTTCCGGAACGAAGCGGGTGACTTTCTTCCAGCGCGTCTCGTCCTGGCGATAGCGCTCCCTGCGATAGAGCGCTCCGTCTCTCCCGGGTGGATCGACGTCGATGACCGTCGTCCCCTTCAGGGTGTAGGTGTGCGGGACCTTCTCGATGTGTGCGAGTTCGTCTCTGGTACCCAGAGGAAAGCGCACCGAGACCGTCTGGCCCGGCGTGACCGGACCGGCGGTGCAATAGCGGCCGTCCCACCGGGGGTTTCGCCGTTCTCCGTCAACCGCGTACACCGAGTCCTCCGGTCTCACCCCTGCCGGGATCCGCACGGCGCAGCTCGCGAGCGGGCGCTTCACCTTCACGTCGACCTGCCCCTGGTAGGGGATGTGGCTGTCGATGTCGGCCCACCGGGAGGAGCGGTTCAGGAGCAGGTTCACCCTCAGGGCATCGTCCCGGAAGTCACACACGCCGTTCCAGATGTAGTAGAGGGCACGCGTCGCGTTGGCCGTGCAGCAGTGCATGACGTTGTTGCCCCACTCGTTGCCCGAGAGCCAACCGCCGAAGGCCCCGACGTGTCTCTCGGCCACCTTGTGCACGGCGTCCGGAGACTCGGTCTCCGGCGGCTGCGCCGGGATGCCCGGACGGCGGTCGATCCTCCGCTGGATCCAGGAGATCTCGGTGAGCTGACCCTCGGCAAAGTGGTTGCGGATCCAGCGGTCGGCGTCGTCCCACAGGTCTTCCCGTCCGGCCTGACTGATCTTGATGGCCAGGGCGACCATCTCGGCCAGTCCGCAGAGCTCGCAGGTGCAGCGCTTGCTCGCCCTGACCCACTCGGGGAAGAAGCCGACCAGCGGCTCGCCGTATGTCTTGCCCCAGGCGTATCCGCGCGCGATGAAGTCCCAGAACTCCGCGTCGCCGGTCTCCGTCGCGTACTCGGTCATTCCCAGCAGCACGCGGCTGTGGCCATGGAAGTGCGGGGAGTTGATGAACTCGGCGGTGTCGGCATCGAAGGCGACGCTGTGCAACGCGGAGCCGCGCAGCAGCTTCCCCGCCGCGTCGAGCGCCTCTTCGCAGCCAAGCGTGCGGTACACCTGTACCAGAGCCTGGCCGATCCACCCCTCGTTGCAGGCGAGCTGGGCATTGTCCACCACGGGGCTGGAGCTCACGTCCACGTTCGGCGTGGCCACGATCTTGGGGGCGTGCACGTCCACGGGGGTGTCCGGCCCGAAGACGATGTCGGGGAGGTAGAGGTGATCTTCGCAGGCGAGACACCGCTTCAACAGCCCGTTCGCCGCGCGCAGGGAGGATTCCTTCCAGCCTTCGTCGCCGGTCAGCTCGTGCAGCAGCGCCGCCGCGGCCATGCGCACCGAGCAGACGATGGGAATGGCGTAGTGGCCCAGACCGGTTGTGGGGTAGAAGTCGAAGAACGTCGTGTCGCTCCAGGGCCGCTTGGGATCGACCGGCTCGTAGAAACAGCCGTCGGGCCCCTGCAAGTGCAGGAGCACCTCGAGCCACCGCCGGTCCACGTGGCTGTTGTGGTCGGATCCGGTGATGGTTCGCAGCAGCGGAACGCTCTCCAGGAACTTGGACTGCACGTGGTCATGGATCTGGTGAAACATCATGGGCGGGTTGCGGTAGAACGAGACCAGCCAGTACACCTCGTAGTCGAGCGCCGGATTCGTGGGAGAGGTCATCCCGTTGATCCCCAGGAGGGCGCGTTCCTGGAGGTCCAGGGTGTCCGGCACCAGATCTTCGTAGGACTCTCCCCGGTATTCGGGACGTTCGAGATCCGGAATGTCCCGGCGGATGTAGTTGATTCCGGTCTCTTGCAGGCTCGGCGCTTCCTTCGCCCTGTAGAGCTTCACGATGGACCCCAGCCGATCGATGTCGTGCCGCCACCGTACCCGGCCGGCGGAGTCTTGTCACTGTCCCGGTGGGGCTTGCGGGATGTGGCCCATCCATGGAGAATTACCTCAGATCCGAGGCCGGCGCGTTCCGCGAGGAGTAGCAGCATGCCGCGAGAGTTGATCGCCCTGACCCGAGCAGGTCGCCGTCGGCGCTCCGACTCACTCCCCTCCCCTCAGCATCGACACGCGGCGTTCTTCCCCTCGGCTGCATCACCGCTACGGTCACCCGACGTGCGGATGTCGCCGGCATGCGAACGCTGAATCCGGCGGCGAAGAACGCTCTCCCCCGGCGCCTGCGCGGCAACCGGAACGGCGGGATACGCGGACTCGTTCACATCGACCGGTCCACGCGCCACAGAATGCTCATGAACCGGCAGATCTACCTGATGTATCTGCCGGCGATTCTCACCGTCATCGTCTTCAACCTGTTCACCACCTACGGGCTGAAGATAGCCTGGCTCGACTTCAATTTTCAGGACGGCTTGAACAGCCCCTCCATCGGCTGGGAGTACTTCCGGGTGCTGTTCGGCATGCCACGGTTCTTTCGCCTGATGCGGAACACGGTGGAGATAACCTTCCTGCGCCTCCTGTTCGGGTTCCCCGTCGTCATACTCCTGGCGCTGCTGCTCAACGACATGCGCAGCAAGGCGCTGAAGAACGCATCCCAGTCGGTGCTCTACCTTCCCCACTTTCTCAACTGGGTGATCATAGCGACCCTGCTCTACCTGGTCTTCAACGAGCACTCCGGGGTTCTGAGCCGTCTGTTCGGCGCCGTCGGCCTGCCCTACGAGGACATCACCTGGAAGCGGGAATGGATCCGCGTCGTCCTCGTCGGCAGCGGCATATGGAAGACCATGGGCTGGAGCACGATCATCTACCTCGCCGCACTGTCCGCCGTCGACCCCGGTCTCTATGAGAACGCGATCGTCGACGGCGCCGGCAAGCTCACGCAGATGTGGCACATCTCCGTCCCGGCGATCTTTCCGGTGATCGCGATTTCGTTCGTGTTCGCGATCACGACGATCTTCATGGAGAACCTCACGCAGATCCTGCTGCTGGGCCGCAACATGCCCAACGTCGAGGTGTTCGAGACCTGGATCTACGATTGGGGCCTGCTCAGGGGAAACTACGGGATGGCGACCGCCATGGGCCTGTTCCAGACGATGTTCGGGATCGTCCTGTCGTTGTTCGCGAACTACCTGGTCAGCAAGATCGGGTATGAGGTGCTGTGGTGAGACAGACGGCCTCCGACAAGCTCTTCTCCATCGTCTCCAACGGCGCGATCATGCTGCTGTCGCTGACCTGCATCATGCCCTTCCTGTACGTGATCTCGGTGTCGATCACGACGTCGCAGGCCTTCTATCTCGAAGGAGCGCGGCTGATACCGAACGACGTGACGTTCGCTGCCTATCGCTCGCTGCTGGTGGACGCCACGCTGTTCCGGCGGGCGCTGGCCAACACGCTGCTCCTCACCGTGATGGGCACGAGCGTCACGGTGTTCCTGAGCACGATGACCGGGTATGCGTTCTCCAAGAGGGATGTCCCCGGCAGAAAGCTGATTTTGGTCTTCCTTTATCTTTCCGGCTTCTTCGCCGGCGGCCTGATACCCAAGTTCTTCGTATTGCAGCGCATGGGCCTCATCAACACCTATTGGGCGCTGATCATACCGACCGCCGCCGTGTTCAATTACCTGTTGATCAAGAACTACTTCATCATGGCGCTCCCGGAGGCGATCGAGGAGTCCGCGAAGCTCGACGGCGCGAGCACGTTCCAGATACTCATACGCATCGTCATGCCCCTGGCCCTGCCGATCATGGCGACCATCGCGCTGTTCAGCGCGGTGATGTTCTGGAACACGTACATGGAGGCGGTGCTGTTCGTACCGTCCCGCAAGAAGATGGTGGTCATGCGCCTGCTGCAGAGCATGATCGATGTCTACAGCGGTGACTTCGCCGAGCAACTGGGGAGAAGCGTCGACATGTCCGAAGCGCCGTCCGAGGGATTCAAGATGGCGGCCCTGTTCATCGCTACCGTTCCCATCCTGTTCCTGTATCCGTTCCTGCAGAAGCACTTCGCGAAGGGGATCATCATCGGAGCCGTGAAGGGGTGATCCGGGGGATGCTGCGGACTCGTTGCGGACATCCGTACACAGGGGTGAAGGGCATGTACATGAAAGCTTGAGGGAGGGGGGAGGGAAACCGTACGTGGAAGATCCTCGGAAAGAGATCGAATCGACGGACATCGATGCCGAGCATCGGTGACAAGGAGTTGAACGAATGAACAAGAGTGCTACGATAGCGGCGCTGCTGGCCGCTCTCGCCGCCCCTCTGCTGTTCGCTTCGGCAGAGGGCGAAGAAGGCGGAGACGCCGCGGTGCCGCACTACGAATACGTGATCATAGGCCCCGCGCCACAGGCCATAGAGCGCAGCGAGCTCAAGCATTACGATGAGGTCAAGGCGGCGCTCGACGAGAGGATGGCGGCCGAGCTGGGATTCACGATCGACGTGACCGACCTGAGCCAGGCGGGTATGGCCGTCAATCAGTTGATCCAGTTGTCCGCCGCCGGAGGCGACCCCATCCACATCGTCCAGGGCACGGGTGAAATGGGCGGCGCCACCGAGTGGGCGCCGATGTGGATCCCGGTGGAAGGTCTCGTGGAAGAGCATGCGCCGGACTACCTGGAGCTGGTGAATGACTACAATCCGCTGTTGCTGGAGACGTTCAGCGACAAGGACGGCAACCTTGCCGGCCTTCCCCACCTGGTCCGCATGCGGGGGCTGATCTACCTGTTCAACCAGGACCTGATCGACAGGCTGGGAGTCGAGCTGCCGCCGCTGCCGGAGGGCAGGTTCGACCTGACGTTCGATCACCTGGAGCAGTTGGGGGAGGCGTTCAACCGCGAAGTGCCCGACGGCATGGGCATCATGTGGTACCACACCTTCAAGACCTTCCTGGGCGCGTTCGAGGACAACATCTCCATGTCGAACTGGAACCCGCAAGGATACGTGAACTATTTCGATCAGGAGGAGGGGATCTGGAAGGATTGGGTCGATTCCGAGTACTACGAGGACTCGGTCAGGCTGTTCGACAAGTTCCTGAAGAAGGGATACTACTGGCACAGCCTCGCCGAGCCGGCCGGAACGGAGCGGGACAGGGGTTTCATCAACGGCACCATTCTTGGCAGAGACGGTCAGGGCTGGTACGGAGGCAACCCGACCTACAAGGAATGGATCAACGAAGATCCGGCCAACGAAACCAAGATCCTGGTCTACGGCGTGGCTTCGAAGAAGCAGCCTATCTGGAGCGCCGGATTCAGGGGACTGTTCTTCACCAAGCGGAACACGCAGGAGCAGGTCGAGAAGTACCTGCAGTTCATCAACTGGATGTCCAGGGATGAGGCGAACTACAACCTGGCACGTTACGGGATCGAGGGTCTTACCTTCGAGATCGAGCAGACGGCGGGCGGCGACATGAGTCTCCATATCCCGGAAGCCGAAATGACCGACACCATCCAGGAGCCGTACCAGCTCATGGGCTTCGATCACCGGTGGCTGCTCGGAAACTACGACCGCAAGTACGAACGGGCCGGGCTGACGTTCGCGGGCAATGAGATCCACGACCTGTTCGATGCCCTGAACGCGCAGAACAGCACCATCGAGCCGTACGTGTTCGCGCGCTTCGTCTACACCCCGGAGGAGCAGCAGAAGGTCGCGGACTCCTTCGCCTTCATCACCCGCGAGTTCTTCGATGGCGTGCTGATGGACCGGGACATGGACGTCGAAGAGAAGATCGCCCGCGGCAGGGAGATATACGCCGAGTTCCACAAGATGGGAGGAGGCATCTACATAGACAAGACCAACGAGTACTACCTGGCGAATCCGGGTCTGAGACCGCTCCCGCTCAACTGATCCCGCCTCGGAGTCTGTCGGACCTGCCGCCGAGCGCGGCAGGTCCGACACTCCGGCGCCCGTCAGGGCGCCATCACGTCGATGCCGGCAAGATCGAACCGCTGGAAGTGCGTGACGTCATAGGTCAGGATCCGGTCGACGGCAGCCTTCCGCGCGCACCGCACGTGGAGCGCGTCGTAGATCGCACCGCTCGTCAGACCCAGCCGGGCGACTTCGCGGAGGACCTCCAGGTAGTCATCGAGCACGATTTCGACCGCCGACAGCCGCCCGCGGAGGCTCTCCTCGACCAGTGACCGCGCCTCTTCCGGCAGCACGCGTTTCGGCAGCGGAAGCGCCGTGAGCGTCGCGTAGCACTCCGCCAGCGCGTGCGTGGAGCAGTACCCGCGGTGCTCGCCGTCCGTGTGGCGATGGAACGCGTCGAACGCCGCGTGGTGATTTCCGAGTTGATCCACCAGGGCGGGTACCAGCACCGAGGTGTCGAACAGAATCCGCATCAGTCGAAGGCCGAGGCGATGTGCCGGCTCCGTGCCTCGCGCTCCGCGCGAATGAACTCGACGATGTCCACCGCAACCCGCTCACCGCCGTGATGCACCAGGATGCCCTTCTTGCGGATCAGCGACGGCTCGGCTCCCACCTTGCGGAGGGTCACGCCGTCGCCCGAGGCTTCGATCGCAAGCTCCGTGCCCGGCACCAGATTGAACCGGTCACGGAACGGCTTCGGCACGACGATCCTACCGGCACGGTCGATGGTAACGATCATGCCATGATGGTATTTCGGATGGTATGCCGCGCGTCAAGGCTGCGACCGTTTCGAGCACTCAACCGCCCGTCGGGCCGACCCGAGCACGCACGGCAACATGTGAGCACAACGACATACAGGCCGAGCCCGGGTCGAGGTCATTATGTGCTATTTATAATACTATAGCATTATATAAAATACTCTTTGAGCAACATTCTGATACATGCGAGATCGGGATGCCCGCGTGCCGTTCGGTCACTCGCGGTGAATGGGATCGACCCAGCGCACCTCTTCCGGCTCCTCGACCGCCGGGATGTCCAGGTTCACGACGACCGGTTCCTGATCGCTCCGTACCAGGACGCAGGTCAGGGGCCGATCCCTGCTGGCGTTGATCTCCTGGTGCGGAACGTAGGGCGGCACGTAGATGAAGTCGCCGGGCCCGGCCTCCGCCACGAATTCCAGGCGGTCGCCCCAGCGCATGCGTGCCCTGCCCGACAGCACGTAGATGACGCTCTCCAGGGCTCCGTGATGGTGCGCTCCGGTCTTGGCGTCGGGCTGGATCTCCACCGTGCCGGCCCACAGCTTCTCGGCGCCCGCGGTCGCGCGGTTGATCGCTGCCGCGCGGGTCATGCCCGGCGTCTGCGGGGTGTCGAAATCCAGTCTCTCGCTCGTGACGACGCGCACGCCGTGCCGCCGCCAGTCCCGTTCCTGCTCTGCCATCGCCGCATCCTACCGGTCCGCTGACGACGGGACGATGGCGAACCCGCGGCAGACGCGCCACACTGTGGCATCGTGACGAGCGTCGATTCGCGGAAGGTGCTTGCGCGCCTGGGCGCCGGCGAGCCGCTCGCGCAGGTCTGTGCGGCTGCCGGGCTCTCCGGGGAGGAGTTCCACTCCTGGTGGCACTCCGAGACACGCGGCCGCGTTCCCGATCAGAACGGGAGCCGGGAGGCCATGGTCGGCGCGGACGTCGGGATCGACCGCGATCGCTGGGGCATCCCCCGGATCTCGGCCGCGACCGATGAGGACCTGTTCTTCGGTTTCGGCTACGCCATGGCGCAGGACCGCCTGTTTCAGCTCGACTATCTGCGGCGCAAGGCGTCAGGACGGTTGTCCGAGGTGCTTGGCCCGGACGGGTTGGAGCTGGATGTCGCCGCCCGCACCATCGGCATCCGGCCCATCGCGGAAGCGGAGTGGGAGACGACCCCGGCGGAGACGAAGCGCCTGCTGACCGCTTTCTCCGGCGGCATCAACGAGTCGATCGCGGCGACTGGTGAGCGGCTGCCGATCGAGTTCGGTCTTCTGAACTACGCCCCGGAGCCGTGGTCGCCGGTGGACTGCCTGGCCATCGCCGGCGAGTTTCGCGCCTACCTGACGGTCCGCCTGCCGGTGATCTTCATCCCCGAGCTGGCCAGGCGCGCCCTGGGCGACGGAGCGCTCTACCGCGCCTTCCTGCAGGGCGAGGCGGACGACGAGAGCATCGTACCGCCCGGCTCCTACCCCGCCGGCCCCGACGGCCCCGCGGGAACGCGGCCGGTCGGCGCGACGATCGCCGACCCCTCGGAAGGAGTGGGCAGCAACAACTGGGTGATCGCCGGGTCGCGATCGGCCACCGGCAAGCCGATCGTCGCGAGCGATCCGCACATCGCCTTCGCCGCGGTGTCGTGCTGGTACGAGGTGACCCTCGCCGGCGGCTCGTTCAACGTGACCGGCATGGCCTACGCGGGGATGCCGGCGGTGATGTTCGGGCGCAACGAGCACGTGGCCTGGGGGATCACGAACAACATCTGCTCGCAGCGCGACCTGTACCGCGAGCGAACGGATCCCGCGCACCCCGGTGCGTTCCTCTACGACGGCCGGTGGGAGCGGGCGCGGGAGCGTACCGAGACGATCGCGGTGCGCGGCGGCGAACCGGTCACCAGGACCATCCGCCGCTCCCGCAACGGCCCGATCGTGGACGAACTGCTCCCGGATGCCGCGCGCGCCACCGATCCGGTTTCGCTGCGCTGGCTCGGCGCGACCCGCTGCGGCTGGCTCACGTCGCTGCTGGCGATGGATCGCGCCACGAGCGTGGCGGGGCTGCGCCGCGCCGTCAGGGGATGGCGGGTGCCGACGTGGAGCCTGATGCTGGCCGATGCGGATGGCCACATCGGCTACCAGGTTGCAGGCGAGATCCCGGTTCGCGCGATCGAGGAGCGGGGCTTTCGCCCCGGCTGGGATCCGGCCCACCAGTGGCAAGGGATCATCCCGCCGGAGGGCATGCCGCGACTCGGCGACCCGGAGCGCGGCTGGATCGCCTCGGCAAACAACCGCACCGCCCCGGAGGACTTCCCGTGGTCCCTCTCCGGCCGCTGGGCGAGCGGCTATCGCGCCCGCCGCATCCGCCAGATGCTCGACGCGCACGAGCGGCATGCGCGCGACGACTGCGCGCGCATGCACCAGGACGTCCTCTCGCTGCGCGCCGCGACCTGCGTGCCGCCCCTGCTGCACGCCGTTGCCGGGCATGCCGATCCCCGCATCCGGCAGGCGGCCGAGCGGTTGGCGGAGTGGGACTGCCGCATGGAGACCGATCGCATCGGCGCCGCGATTTTCGAGGTGTTCTTCGGTCACTGGAGCGCGCGGGTGGCCGCCGAGCGGTTCCCCAGCGACACCGTGGCGCTGGTGGCCGGCGCCGTCGCCGGCCTGGCCACCGCGCTCCTGAGCGCCGACGAGGCCGGCTGGTTCGCGGACGGCCGGCGCGAAGCGGCGATCGCCTGCGCCATGACGGCCGCGCTGGACGAGCTCGCCGAGCGCCTGGGCGCGGAGATGAGCGAGTGGCGCTGGGGCCGCCTGCACCGGATCCACCTGCGCCACGTGCTCACCCACCGCGGCGACCTGGGCGCGCTGCTCGACCGCGGCGGCCTGCCGGTGCGCGGCAACGGAACCACCGTGTGCAACACCGGCTTCGATCCCAACTGGGGAGCGGCGATGGGCGCCAACTACCGCATGATCGCCGACTTCGGCGCCGAGCCGCCCGGCCTCTGGGCGGTCGACGCGCAGGGGCAGTCGGGCCACCCCGGCAGCCCGCACTACTGCGATCAGCTCGCGGAGTGGCTGGCGGGACGCTACCACGTTCTTCCGCTCGATCGATCCAGGGCCGCACGGCAGGCGGTGAGCACCCTGCGGCTCACGCCGCGCACAGAGCCGCACCGCCATGAAGCAGGAGCGCCGGCAAGCCCGTTACCTGTGACATGAGCGACATGACAAACCGTGGTGTACCCATCGCCGCCGAGGAGCTAGAATGGCCGGCGTGACGGCCGCGTTCGACACCCTCAAGGCGGCGACCCAGCTGCAGGAGGCCGGTTTCGAGGAGGACAAGGCGCGCGCGCTCGTCTCGACCTTCGCCCAGGGCATGGTCGAGAATCTCGCCACCAAGCAGGATCTGGCAGCGCTGGCCACCAAGGCGGAGATTGCGACGCTGGCCACTAAGGCGGAGATTGCGACGCTGGCCACCAAGGAGGAGATGGCGACGCTGCGCGGCGAGATGGGTCAGTTGCGAGCCGAGATCACGACGCTGGCGACCAAGGAAGACCTCACGGAGTTGCGGGGCGTCGTGGACCAGACCGCAGTGCGCCTCCGCGGTGACCTGGAGCAGACGGCAGCCGGCCTCCGCAGCGACATCGACCAGACGGCGGCCGGCCTCCGCGGTGAGATGCGCGAGATGGCCGCCGGCCTCCAAGCGAAAGTCAGCAAGGTTCAGGAACGCATGACGGTCCGCATGGGGACTGCCATCGCCGCTGCCGTGGCGATACTGGTGGCAGTCGACAAACTGCTGTAGCACGTACCTCGTTCGGACTCTGCAACCCGAGTTGCGCCGCACCGCGCGAGCACCCTGAATCCGGCATGCAGGCGGCCGTATGGTACGCTGCCGACGATGGGTAATATCTCACCTCGGCAGCGGGAGCTGCTAGGGCGCACCTGGGTGGACTTCATGCCCATGCAGCGCTTCGCCGACGCGCCGCTGATCATCGAGCGAGCGGACGGCATCCATTATTGGGACGTCCGCGGCACCCGCTACCTGGACGCGATCGGCGGCGTGTTCGTGGCCAGCCTGGGCCACCGCCATCCGCGCGTGCTCGCCGCAGTGCGGGAGCAGATGGAACGGGTGACGCTGGCCCCGCCGATGCACGGCGTGGCCGACGTCACGCTGGAGCTGGTCGAAAAGCTAGGAGCGATCACGCCGGGCGACCTGGATTACATCAAGACCTTTTCCGGCGGCTCGGAAGCCAATGAGGCGGCCCTCAAGCTCGCCCGCCAGTACTGGAAGCAGAGCGGCCACCCCGGCAAGTACAAGGTGATCAGCCGCTACCTCGGCTACCACGGCGGCACCTTCGGCGCCATGGCGGCCAGCGGCACCGGCCCGCGCAAGAGCAAGTTCGAGCCGCAGATGGGCGGCTTCGTGAAGGTGTTTCCCCCAACCCACTACCGCGGCCGCTTCCCGACCTGGGAGGAGTGCAACCGCTTCGCCGCCGCCACCGTGGAGGATGCGATCGTCGCGGAGGACCCGGAGACGGTGGCCGCCGTCATCGTCGAGCCGATCGGCAACACCGGCGGCATCATCACCCCCACCGAGGAGTATTTCGTCCTGCTGCGCGAGATCTGCGACCGCCACGCGGTGCTGCTGATCTTCGACGAGGTGATCACCGGCTTCGGCAAGACCGGCAGCATGTTCGCCGCCCAGACCTTCGGCGCCACCCCGGACATCATCTGTTGCGGCAAGGGCATGTCGTCCGGCGTCATTCCGATCGGCGCCATCGCCGCCCGCCGCGGTCTCGGCGATGCGTTCTGGGGCTCGGAGCGCGAAGACGTGCACTTCATGCACGGCCACACCTACGCCGGCAACCCGCTGGCCGCCGCCGCCGCCATCGCCGTGATCGACACCATCGCGGACGACGATCTGCTCGCGCGGGCGCGGGACAACGGCGCCTACCTGCGCTCCCGCCTGGAGGCGTTGCACGCCACCGGGGTGGTGCGCGAGGTCCGCGGGCGCGGCGTCCTGCTCGGCGTGGAACTGACCGATCAGCGCGTCGGCGCCGCGCTCGGCCGGCGGGCGGTCGGCGACGGCATCATCATGCGCACCGACCCTGGCTGGTTCGCGGTCGCTCCCGCGCTCACGGCCAGCGGCGAGGAGCTGGAGGCCATCTGCGACCGGATCGAGGCAAGCCTGCACGCCGCGATCGCCGACGCCGGCCGCCGGTAGGCGGCGCCACGGCATCGACTCAGCCGAGCCCGTCCTCGATCACCCGGAGTTGCGTGCGCAGATCCTCGATCTCCTGCTCCCAGAACGCGCGGCCACCCCACTGCGGGAACGACTCGCGGAAGCGCAGATCGTGGCGCTGCAGCGCCTGCCAGGCCAGGTAGTAGATCATCCGCATGAGCCGCAGCGGCTCGATCAGGCCCGCGGTCGCCCGGTCGAACGGCTGGAACTCCTCGTAGCCTTCGAGCAGCAGCGCCAGCTCGCGGCGGCTGTCGGCCAGGCGGCCGGGCAGCAGCAGCCACAGATCCTGCACGGCGGGACCGACCATCATGTCGTCGAAGTCGATGATCAGGAGCCCCTCCTCGGCCCGATCGAGGATGTTGCCGCGGTGGCAGTCGCCGTGCAGGCGCTGCAGCGCGACGCCCTCGAACAGCGGCGCGATCCGCTCCACGGCGGCGTCCGCCAGGTCGAAGAACTCGGCGGCCAGGTCGGCGGGCACCAGTTCGGCCTCGTCCAGGTCATCGAGAAAGCGCTCGGTCGATGCCGCGGGCGTACAGGTCATCCGGTGCTCGGCGGCCCCGTGGGCGGCGGCCACGTGCAGCCGCCCCACCAGCATGCCGATGCGCAGCCAGTCCTCGTCGCGGTCGGCGTCGAAGTTGCGCCCGTTGCGTTTCGGGTAGACGGCGAAGAGGAACTCCTGCTCCCGCTCCCCGCTCGCCGCTCCGATCACGTGCAGCCGGTCCCCGTCGGCGTCGGCCACCGCCGCCACGACCGGCAGGTCCAGGGCCGCGCATTCGCCGACCAGCCGGTGCTCCTCCTCGATCGCCTCGTACGTCCAGCGCCCGGGGCGATAGAACTTGGCGACGTACTGCCGGCCGTCGGCGGCCCCGAAGCCGTACACGCGGTTCACGTAGCTGGGGAAGCTGGTCAGCGCGCCGTCCACGTGGACGCCGATGACCGACTCCATCGCCTGCACCGCCACGTGCGGGGTGAGCAGGTCGAATGTCCCGGCGCTCACCCCCGCGCGCTCATGCGCAGTGACCCCACACGCCGTGCCCTCATGCGCCGGGCTCTCATACCGAGGTGTACCCGCCGTCGACGGGCAGCGCCACGCCGGTGATGAACGAAGCCTCGTCGGAGGCAAGGAACAGCGCGGCGTACGCGACCTCCTCGACCGTGCCCAGCCGGCCGAGCGGCTGCATCGCCTCCATCTGCGACCGCCATGCCGGATCCTCGGTGAGCGTGCGCGTCAGCGGGCTGTACACGAAAGCCGGGCACAGCGCGTTGACGCGGATGCCGCGCGCGCCGAAGTTGTTCGCCATGTCCCTGGTGAGTCCGATGATGCCGTGCTTTCCGGGCGGATACGGGTCGTCGCCGGTCCCGAAGAACATGGGCCGGCCCACCAGGCCGTAGATCGAGGAGAGATTGACGATCGCGCCGCCGCCGCGCATCGCCTGTACGGCGCTGCGCGAGACCAGGTAGGTGCCCTTGAGGTTGACCGCCATCACCCAGTCCCAGACCTGTTCGTGGTCCCACTCGTCCGGCGCGTAACGCGGGGTGACGCCTGCCGAGTTGACGACGACCTGCAGTCCGCCGAGGGCGGCGACCGCCGCGTCCACGCACCCTGCGGCCCCCGGCCCGGTGGAGATGTCGGCGATGACCGGCGCCGCGCGTCCGCCGTCGGCGGCAATCGCGTCGACGGACCGCCGCGCGGCCTCCGCGTCCCGGTCGGCGACCGCGACCCGCGCCCCGTGCCGGGCGAACAGGCCGGCGATGGCTGCCCCGATGCCGGACCCTGCGCCCGTGACCAGGGCCGCCTTGCCCACGAGCCGACGCGCTTCCATACCGGCCGATCATAGCGTCCCGTATCCGCGGCGTCCCGCCGGGCGGTCGCCGCTCCCCAAGCGCATGCGGCCGGGCGTCGGCTATCATGGGCTGCGATGAGCGCACCCGCACGACCATGCCATGTCGGGGTCTGCTACGACCTTGGCCGCGAGTTCGAGGCCCGACTTCGAGCGGAGTTCCCCGACACCCGTTTCACCGTTGCCCACACGCCTGAAGAGCAGCGACGGATCGCCCCCGAGCTGGACGTCATCTTCGGCCAGCTCGACCGCGAGGCCTTCCGGCGCGCGCCGAATCTGGGCTGGTTCCACTTCATCGGCATCGGTTTCGACTCCGTGCTGCGCAGGGTGCCCGAGTTCAGGTCCAGCGGCGTGGTGATGACCAACGCCCGCGAGACGCACGTGATCCCGATGGCCGAGTACACGCTGGGGATGATGCTGGCGCTCGCCCATCACCTCCGCGAGTCGTTCGGGGACCAGGCCGCCAGGCGCTGGCGGACCGCCGAGTACCGCGGTCGCATCCTGGAGCTGTCCGGATCGACCCTGGGAATCCTGGCGTTCGGCGACATCGGCCGGGCCGTGGCTCGGCGCGGCCTGGCGTTCGGCATGGAGGTGTACGCCGTCGATCTGGCTCCCGTTTCGTGCCCGCCCGGAGTCACCGCGGTATGGCCGCTCGACCGGCTGGACGACATGCTTGCGCGCACCGACTGGCTGGTGATCACCGCGCCGCGCACCGCCGCCACCGAGCACATGATCGGCGCCGAGCAGCTCGCCCGCCTGCGCCCCGGGGCGCACGTCGTCGTGGTCTCGCGCGGCGGCATCCTGGACGAGGACGCGCTGGTGGCCGCGATCGACGGCGGCCGCCTGGCCGGCGCGGCGATCGACGCCACCGGCGTGGAGCCGCCGGCGGAAGACAGCGCGCTGTGGGATCACCCGCGGATCTACCTGACCCCGCACGTCTCCGCGGAGTCGGCACAACTCCTGGCACGGCGGGGCGAGATCTTCATCGACAACCTGCGCCGCTACCTGGCCGGCGAGGAGCTCCGCTTCCGCTGCGACCTGGAGCGCGGCTATTGATGGCTTCGCGGTGACGGCATCCGTCGACCTTCACACGCACTCGAACTGCTCCGACGGCAGCGACCGTCCCGAGACGTTGGTCGAGGCCGCCCACCGCGCCGGCATCACCACCCTGGCGCTGACCGACCACGACACCGTCAGCGGCGTCGCCGATGCCGCGCGCGCCGCCGCACGGCGCGGCATGCGCTTCATCGCAGGTGTCGAGTTGGCGCTCCGGCACGGCACACGCCAGGTACACCTGCTTGGCCTCGGTTTCGAGCTTGGCACGGGTTCCCGCCTCGCGGAACTGCTGGACCGGATCCTCGAACGCCGCGTGGAGCGCAACCTGGCGATGATCGAACGGATGCGCCGGCACGGGCTCGCGATCGACTACGCGGACGTGCAGGCGGAGGCGGGCGGCGCCAGCGTCGGCCGCCCGCACATGGCCGCGGCGCTGGTCAAGCGGGGAGTCGCCACGAGCACCGCCGACGCGTTCCGCCGACTGCTCGGCTCGGGACGGCCGTTCCACGTGCCCCGCCGCGCCGTGCAGCTCCGCGAGGCGGTCGACGCGCTGCGAGCCTCCGGTGGCCACGGCGTGCTGGCCCATCCGGAGGGAGGGACAGCCGAGGAGCTGGCCACTCTGCTGCACGCGGTGTCCGCGGCCGGGGTGACGGGCGTCGAGGCGTATCACCCGTCCCTGTCCCCGGAACGCTCGTCGTTCGTTCGGACGCTCGCCGGACGCCTCGGTCTGTTCGTCACCGGCGGATCCGATTATCACGGCGCGCATTCGCCCGGCCGGGCGCTCGGCTTCTGGAGGACCGGTGAGCCGATTCCGCGGGAAGTTGCCGGCGCATTTCCCGCGGTGCCGCCACGGACGGCTGTGGTGCCAGTGACGGAGGTGCCAGTGACGGAGGTGCCGCCACGGCGGCGTTGAGGCGCGCGGCGCGGGCGGCAGTAGCCGCCTACGCGGCGGTTGCCCGCCGGATCGGCGCCGGACTGCTGCTGACCGGCGCGGTGGTGGCCGTGAGCGCAGCGATCGTCCTGCCGCTCTGGCTGGTCGCAACCCGAATGCGCGCCGTCTACAACGTCCTGCTGATCGCCGGATTCGCGACCGGCGTGGGCGTGTTGATCGTTCGCCGGATCCGCCTCCGGGCGCAGGAGACCGGCCTCCGAACGGCGCTCGCCGCGGCCGCGGCCGCGGCGGCACGCCTGCTCGCGTGGGTGGCCACGCTGGCCGCCGCGCCGCTGTTCGTGCTGGCACTGTTCAGCAGCGGGGCGGTCGTGGCGGCGATTCTCGTGATCGTCGCCGATCTGGGGGCGATCGGTATCCTGCTTACCTCGGGACGACGTGCCCCTGCCGACCGTCGTCCGTGACCGGCCTCCGGGTTGACCTTCCGCTGCAAGCAGTTATGCTTGTGGACAATCTTTGGCGACATTTGCCCGGTGCCGCTAAGGTACGAGAGGCAGGTGTCGATAAGGAGAGTGTCGGTTATCTATAGTTCCCCTCCCAGTTTACTATACCGTAACCGGCACTCCCGAAAGGGTTGGTCGGCCCCTCACGGGGCCGGCCATTTTTTTCCATTCACGCCGCCGTACGCGGGCTTGCGACGGCGTAAACCGGATGCGTCCGTGCACCGTGTGGGCGAAAGAGGAGTTTGACGGCCGGCGACGGCGGTCCGTACAATCGTGTGCATGCCGCGCGCGCGCATCCGCCCGCGCACCGCAGCGCTCCTCATCGCGGCCCTGTTGCTGTTCTCCGCCGTCGTCGGCACGGGCTTGGGCCTTGCTTTCGCGGGCACGCGGAACATCCGTGACTTCGACATTTACGGGACCGACCGTCCGGCCCTGCCGACGCGGATTCTGGACCGTGACGAGCGGCTCATCACGCAGTTCTTCTCGGTGGAGAAGCGTGAGATCGTCCGCTTCGAGGAACTGCCCCGGCATCTGATCGACGCGCTGCTCACCCGCGAGGACAGGCACTTCTACCGGCATCCCGGATTTCGCATACCGGACATACTGCGCGCGACCTGGACCACCCTGCGCGGCGGCTTCGGGGGAGGCGCCAGCACGATCACCCAGCAGCTTGCCGGCAGCCTGTTCGCGGATCGGTCGGAGATCACGCTGCGCCGCAAGCTGGTGGAGCTGTGGTACGCGATCCAGTTGGAACGCTTGCTGACCAAGGACGAGATTCTCGAACGGTACCTGAACCTGGTCTATTTCGGCGAAGGCACGTATGGAATCGAAGCCGCAGCGCAGTTCTATACCGGTCACTCGGCACGTGACATCACCGTAGCGGAGGCGTCCATGCTGGTCGTCCAGCTCAACCGGCCGGGCGGCAACTCGCCATTCACCTACCCCAATCGCGCTCGCGAGCTGCAGACGAACAATCTGCAACAAATGGTCGAGTTGGGCCACGTCACCCAGGCGGAGGCCGACCTGTCGCTGGTCCGGTATTGGGACGACTTCGACTTCACTCGCTCGAATGTGAGCAGCGCGTTCTACGAACGCGTCGACCGTGCCCGGCACTTCAGCGAGTACGTTCGCCTGCGGCTGGAGGAACTGCTGCTCGGGAAGGTGGACCTGTACCGGGACGGCCTGACCGTGTACACCACGCTCGACCTGGATCAGCAGCAGATCGCCAACGCGGTGATGGAGCACCACCTGAACCGGGTCAATGACCTGCGCAATCTCCAGCGCGGCGCTCGCATCGCCGTGGCCGAGGAAGGGTTTCTGCCACCGGTGGACCTGCTGTCGCTCGCGTTCGACATCGACGGTCTGCGGATCGGAAACCAGGCGGACCGCATGGCTGGACGCCAGCGGTTCGACGACGAGCTGAGCCCCGCCCTCGACCTGCTTTCGTTGACCTGGGACACCGGACAGCTCAAGGCCCTCAGCCGGCGCGTCCGCGAGGAACAGGCGCTTCGACAGCGACGGGTCGAGGTGCAGGGCGCTCTGGTGTCGATCGAGCCGTCGACCGGGCACATCCTGTCCATGGTCGGTGGGCGCGACCTCGCGCGCGGCAACCAGTTCAACCGCGCCGTGCAGTCGAAGGTTCAGCCGGGATCCGCATTCAAACCCCTGTACTACTCGGCCGCGATCAGTTCCGGAACGGTGACGCCGGCGACCATGCTGATGGACGCGCCGGTCGTGTTCTACAACCCCGATGGCACTCCGTACGTGCCGCAGAACTACCTGGGCGAGTGGCAGGGGCGCGTGCTGACGCGAACCGCACTGAAGCACTCCATGAACATTCCATCCCTTCGCGTGCTGAGCATGATCGGCTTCGATGCGGCAATCGACCGCGCCAGCCGGCTGCTCGGGATTACCGATCCGGTCGAGATCGAGCGGACGTTCCCGCGCACGTACCCGCTCGGGCTCGGCGTGGCCACGGTGTCGCCGCTGCAGATGGCGCGAGCCTATGCGACCTTCGCCAACCAGGGTCGCGAAGTGGAGCCGATCGCGATCCGGTTCGTCAGGGATCGGGACGGAAACGACGTGCTGGAGGTCGAAAAGGAACTGCGCGATCGCCAGCGGGCAGCCGGGGAGCGGATGAAGATCATGGATCCGGCCGCCGCCTACCTGATGGTCGACCTGCTCACCAGCACCGTCCGATCGGGAACGCTGACCGCGTCGGCGGGCCGCGTCGGCGGTCTCGACTTTCCGATCGCCGGCAAGACCGGCACGACACAGAACTGGTCGGATGCGTGGACCGTGGGGTTCACGCCCGACGTCGTGACCGCCGTGTGGATTGGGTTCGACGAACCCGGAGAGTCCTTGGGCCGGAGCCTGTCGGGCGGACGGGCCGCGGGGACGACCTGGGCGGACTACATGAAGCGAATCCACGCCGGCTCCGCCGTTCGGGACTTCGAGCGGCCGGCCTCCGGCCTGATCCGGGTCGCGGTGGACGCGCGTTCCGGTTTGTTGCCGTCAGGCGACGAACCCATCATCCACGAGCTGTTTCTGACCGGTACGGAGCCCAGGACGCGCGATACGCTGACCGTGGCCGTGGACGCGCGCCGCGAGGTGATAGCGAACAACCTGCGCCGGGCTCTGGCCAGGATCGACCTCGATCCTCCGCTGTTCCAGGCACCCCTGGACGAGCCCTCGGTCGGGACGGGACAATCGAGTCCGCCTGACGGCAATCCGCTGCTCGACTGATGACTTCGCACGAACGCCGCTACACCCGCGACCACCACTGGGCGCTACGCCATCGATCCGCCGCGCGGGTCGGATTGACCGACTTCGCGCAGGAGGAGCTCGGCGAGATCACCTTCGTGCAGCTTCCCGACGTGGGCACCCGTATCGAACGTGGCGGAGCGGTGTGCGCCATCGACGCCCTGAAGGCGGCCACCGAACTGTACGCGCCGGTCGGAGGAGTCGTGACCGCCGTCAACGAACGGTTGCGTGAGCCGGGAGCCGGCCGCCTGATCAACGACGACGCGGAAGGATCCGGATGGATCTTCGAGATCGGCTTCGACGACGCGGCCGAGTTCGACGACCTGCTCGACGGCGCCGAGTATCGGGACCTGATCGGGCGTACGGAGCGCTCCGACTGATGCAGGTGGAAATCGATGCCATCGTCATCCGCAAGCGGGTCCGGTACTCGCTCGGCGATCTCTCGTCGCTGATGGAGAGCCTGCGCAAGCACGGACAACTCTGTCCGATCCTGATCAATCGCCGCTCGGAACTGATCGCCGGAAACCGGCGCCTGGAGAGCGCCCGGCGCCTGGGTTGGAAGAGCATCAACGCGATCGTGATCGACAAGGAGACGGAGCGCGAAACACTGGAGCTGGAGCTGGAGGAGAACGTCCAGCGCAAGGAACTCCGGCCGGAGGAGCTGCGCGAAGCGATCGAACGGATGCAGCGGCTGCAGCGCGTCAGGTGGTGGCGGCGGGCCCTGAAGGGACTGTCCCGCCTGGTGCGCGCCGTGGTCGTCCGCCCGTTGGGACGCCTGTACGCGCAGCTCTCGCGGCGGCGCCGCGGCCAGAGCGACCCATAGCGCCTCTTACCTGGTATACCTGTTTCCGCCGGCCCGTCCTCAGGGAGACGGGCGTCTCAGCGAGCCGGCCGCCCTACCGCACCGGCCAGCGCCTGCCTGCTGATCTCGAACCAGAGGGGCCGTCCGTGCGGACAGCGCTGCGGATCGATCCGGAAGGACCGCTCGAGCAGCTCGCGCCCGGACCGTTCGTCGATGACCTCTCCTTCCTTGACCGCAAGGCGGCAGGCCAGACCGCTGTACACGTCCCGGTCCCAATCCTCCGAGGTGCCTGCGCACAAACGCACGAAGCGGCGCAGATGTTCCGCCGGCAGACGTGACGCTGCGGCCGGTATCTCCATGATCGTGTAGCGCCCCCCGCCATCAACCCTCAAGCGGAAACCGCACCGTTCCAGGTCGTCCAGGAATCCGCGCAGCTCGGCGTCCTCTTCCGGTGACAGCTCGACGGATGGCCCGGCGAGCAGCGCCTGCCGCTCTATCAGGCCGCCCCGAAGCTGTTCGTACAGCACGCGCTCGTGAGCGGCATGCTGGTCCACGAAGTAGACGCGGTCGCCCACCTCCGCCACCAGGAAGAGTTGGAAGGCCTGACCGAGGTAGCGCACTTCCGCCTCCGGGTCGGGCGCTCGTCCGCGCCAGGTCCCGGGTGCCGTTCCCGCTTCCGGGCGTCGGGCACGCTCGCCGGGCGGCGAGTCGTCCGAGCCGGGCCCGGGAGGTTGCGGAGGCCGGGTCAGTGCCGGAAGCACCGGCCGAGCTTCGGCCAGGAAGGACGCGAGGCGAGGTGCAGGCCCGGTCTCCCCGGCGACACCGGCCCCGTGCGCGTGCTGCGACTGCCAGCGCCGGACCTCCCGCTGCAGCGTCGAGGTGATCGCCCGATGCAGCTCGCCGGGACGCCGCAGCCGCACCTCCCGTTTCGCCGGGTGCACGTTGAAGTCGATCATCTCGGGATCGATCTCGACGAACAGGAACGCCACGGGGTGCAGGCCCCCCGGCAGGAACTCGCCGTAGCCGTACTCCACCGCCTGGATCAGCCCGAAGTCCGTGATGCGGCGCCGGTTGAGATAGACGTGGATACCCGACCGGTCGCGGCGGGCCCGCTCGGGTCGCGCCGCGACCGCTGCGACTCGCAGGCCGTCTCCACCGCCGTCCACACAGGCGAAGTCGGAGGTGTCCAGGCCCGCGGCCGCCGCCGCCCGCTCGAGCGGCGACCCGGCAGGGAGCTTCATCACCTGCCTGTCATCGACGGCGAACTCGAAGGCGACGTCGGGATGCGGCAGCGCCTTCTCGAGGAAGGTGCGCCGACACAGCCCCGTCTCCGCGCCGCGGCTCTTCAGGAAGCGCCGCCGGGCCGGGAGCTCGAAGAACAGCGAGGTGATCTCGGCGGTGGTGCCCGCGACTCCCGCGATCGGGCGCACGGCCTCGGCGTGGCCGAAACGCACCAGCACGCGGTGCGCGGAGGCTTCTTCCCTGCGCCGGGACGTCAACGTGAGCACCGCGCAGGCGCCGATGCTGGCCAGCGCTTCGCCGCGGAACCCCAGGGTACGCACGCGCGTGAGGTCGTGGTGGTCGGCGATCTTGGAGGTGGCATGCCGGAGCGTGCACAGGCGCAGATCCTCCTCGTCCATGCCGGTGCCGTCGTCCACCACGCGGATCTGGTCGAGTCCTCCCTTGACGATTTCCACCCGCACGTTGCCGGCACGGGCGTCGATGGCGTTGTCGAGCAGCTCGCGGACGATCGAGTACGGGCGATCGATGACTTCACCGGCGGCGATCTGCCGGGCCGTATCGTCTGCAAGGACGCGGATTCGGCCCATGGCCGGGGAGTCTGACGGATTCACGACGCGAACGGGAAGGGCCGACGGGGGCAGGCCATGCCGCTGTCGGTCCGGCCGCCAGAGCCGCCAGAGCCAGAGCGGTGCGGGCCGTCAAAACAGCGTGATCCAGCTCTCCACGGCTGGAGCCCCCACCAAGCCGTCGGCCGCGGGATCATAGTAGCCACGGTACGACAGTATGATCAGCGTACCGCCCGTCTGGTAGCGAAGCGCCGTACCGACCGTAAGGTGTTCCGGCTCGGTGAGCTCGCCGAGACTGTCGACCCGGCGTTTGCGGTAGTCCAGATCGAACGACATCCCGTCGAGGCCAAGGTCGCGCACGCCGACGCGGCCCTTCACGTCCAGGCCGGCGAGTTGCGCGTAAGGAACCTCCGCCAGAGCGCCGCGCGCGCCGGTCAGCGGTCCGGACAGCCCCAGGTCAACGTCGATGCGGCGGTCCAGCAGGGAGGTGCCGACCCGTGCAGCCCATCCGGCATGGACCAGGCCTTCCAGGGCGTCGGGCCGTGTCGATGCCCGCTCCGCGGCTTGCAGCGCCCGGTACTTGTCGGCTCGCTGCCGATCATAGTCGCGATCGAAGTAGACGGGCAGAAAGCGGTCGTCGGTCAGCCGCAGCTGCAGGCCGTAGCGGAGCACGTTGATCGCCGTGCCCGAGAGACCCACCGCCGTTCCGACCGATCGCGACTCCGCGTCCGAGGTCCCCAGCAGCACCACGTCGCCGTGGGCGGCCGCGGAGAACGACGGCGTGGCGGCGAACGGGACCCTGAGGTCGAACGCGAACGCCGAGACGCTGCCCTCCTCGTCGGCATCCGGAACGTACCGGAACGGATCGAAGTCGGCGGCCGCCCCGGCTCCGATCTGCAGCGACGAGAGCAGCGGCACGCTCAGCGCGTACATCGGGCGGGCCCAGACGCGGGCCCCCATCATGTCCAGCGCGGGGACATGGCTCACGACCGTCTCCAGCCCGGCAACCGGCGCGTTGAACACCGCTCCGTCGATGTCCACATCCGCCCCGAACAACCGGCGGCCCGGCAGCAGGACGGTGTTGGCGTACTCGCCGACCAGGAACCCGTTGCCGAGGGTGGCGCCGTCGAAGGATCCGAACCGCAAGGCGAGCGGCTCGCCATCACCTCCGTAGCGCGCGTACCGGATGATCGGCAGGAACAGGTCCAGGAACGACCGTCCGGCGACCGACTCGTCCGGACTCCAGTCGCCTTCCCGGATCTCCCAGTCGCTCCCGGTCGGTCCGCCGTCGAAACGGAAGCGGAGCTGCGCGCCAAGGCCCATGCTGAACTTGCCCACGCTGAGCTCCGGCGCGAGGGTCAGCGACTGCCAGGTCGCTCCGCCGCCGTCGTCGTCCGGGACGTGCTCGACGCCGATGCCCAGGAGCGCTCCGAGGGCGACGCCTTCGCCCTCGCCGCCGGCGGCCGCGTCGCCCTCCTGGGCAGCGCCGACCAGGGCCCCGGCGGCTGCCAGCACCAGGGCGGCGATCGCCACCCGCGCGTGGCGGCGACCGGTGAAGATCCGAGCAGCGTATGACGTCATGATTGAACCCGCCTGTCCGTGGTTGAGGATGTATCTGCTATGTTTATCGGCACCTATCGGCGCCGACGTTGCGCGACCGACGCCGGGCGGGAGGGGTTTCGATGGTTGTTTCCGTGCTGCGTCTGCGTATCGATCTGCCGGGAACGACGTCGCTGAAGGAGAAGCGCCGAGTCATCGCATCGCTGAAGGAGCGCGCGGGAACCCGCTTCCGGGTCGCCGCCGCGGAGGTCGCCGCGAACGACGACCTGCGGCGGGCCGTGCTGGCGTTCGCCGCGGTCGCCAACAGCGGCGTGCACACCGAATCGGTCCTGCAGAAGGTGATGCGCTTCGTGGAGGACGCCGTCCCGGACCGCGTCAGCGGCGCCCGGGTGTTCACCGAGCACTACGACCCGGAGGACGACTATTGAGCCCGGCGTCGCGGAGCGGTCGGCTTCAGGCGCCGTCGATCACGGCCGGAGCGACCTGGCGCAGCGCGGTGTCCATACCCGGACGCCGGGAGCCGATGACGGCGATCGAGCGCAGCGTCGCACCGAAGCGGGCCACGACGTCCGGCCCGAACACCGTGTGCGTTCCCGAGAACGGGATCGGACCCGTTCCGTCGTCCGGCTGTACCAGCAGGTCCGTCGCGAAGCTGTTGCGCTCCGGGACGTCGATGAGCACCTCGTGGTCGTCCACGGGCTCGCCCAGCTCCGCCGCTGCCGCGTCGCGCAGCCGGCTCTCGACCTGCAGCCGGTCGGCCGGCAGCTCCAACCGCCGATGGGAGCGGCGCCCCGGGTCGAAACGAACCCGGAACGCCTGCCGGTACAGGCGCCTGGCGTGAACGTCGCCGACGAGCGCGAATGCGGGGTGGCGTCCGGCGTCGAGCAGCCGCAGGAAGCCGGCGTCGGTCAGCCCGTACAGGTCGGGCGCCCGGATCGCCCCGTCCTTCATCCCCAGCAACACCGCACGCTTGATCATGGCCGTGGCGACCCGAACGGTCCGATGCCAGTACACGGCCCGATACATCAGGTAGCGGGAGA
This sequence comes from Spirochaetia bacterium, assembly GCA_964291595.2. GTDB lineage: Bacteria > Spirochaetota > Spirochaetia > SZUA-6 > Bin103 > CATQHW01. The sequence continues at coordinate 3,016,335 of OZ219914.1, forward strand.
ACAACAGGCTCTCCACGGCCAGCGTGCCTTTCTCCGTGATCGCGACCTGGCCGCACTCCGTGCGGCGCATCTCCCCGATCACGAAGTCCACGTCCTGGATCCCGTACGGGACGCCGCAGAAGAACGCGTCGCGGCTCAGGTAGTCCAGCCGGTCGGGATCGAGCACTCCCGCCAGCAACGCCCGCAGGAACGGAAGACTTGGCGCCGGGTGCGGGACGCCGACGTCGACGATGGCCGCGACCAGCTCGGGCGGGGCACCGACTCGCTCGCGCAGCGTGCGCGCCACCTCGCCCTCCTGCACCATCTGCGCGGTCAACGTCTCGTGCCGGGCCACCGCCAGGTCCTTGAGGGAGTGGGCGCTCGGATAGTGCCCGAGGTCGTGCAGCATCGTAGCGGCAAGAAACGCACGCACCTCCTCCGGCTCGATGCGCCACCCCGAAGACCGGTCGGCGATCGCGGCGATCATGCGCCCGGCAAGATGCATCACGCCGATCGAGTGATTCAGGCGGGTATGCGTGGCGCCCGGGTATACCAGGTACACCGGCCCGAGTTGACGGATGTCCCGCAGGCGCTGGAACGGGGCCGTCTGCGTCAGCCGGTGGAGACCGGGGCTGAGGTCGATGTTCTGCCACAGGGGGTCGCGAACCGGCTGGGTGAATTCCGAGTGCACCTCGCGCACCACTCGGGCGGCGTCCGACGGCACGCGACAGGCTACCACGTTACGGCGGGGCATGTTACGGCGGGGCATGTTACGCACGGGATTTGACCTGTCCCGACCGGACCGGATAACGTGCTGCGTGATCCGCTGGGCTCGCCCTGCCCTGCCCTGCGTGCTGCTCGGCATCATGTTGCTTGCATCCTCATGTGCGCGCTCCCGGAACGACGAACCCGCGACCGGCGGCGCCCGGCTCGGGGACGACCCGGTGCCGGGATCCGACCCGGTCGCGGAGGTTGCACCGGCGGACGACGATCAGCGCGCGCAGGACGAGCCTGCCGAGGTTCGCTCCTCGGGATTTCTGGCGTATCGGCCGGCGCGGCGCCTGCTGCCCGACGACGCGATGATCGGGCCGCTCGCCGATGACGTGGACGCTACCGCGAGCGAGCGAGCCGCCGTGCGCACGGTCGATCGTTTCCTCGGAGCCGTTCGGAGCGGCGAGCTGCACGATCTTCCCCTGTCCGCGAGGGGGCGGTTGCACGTGGCCGGAACCCTGAACCATCACCTGCGCCGCGGCGTGACGCTGGCCGGATTCCGGTTGGGACGTGTCGAGCGGACGGGTGACACGGCGCTTTTGCGCGCAAGGCTGTCCGGTACGCTCGGCAGCATCCCGGCCGAGGTCTACCTGGTCCTCGAGTCCGACCGCTGGTTCGTGGATGACGTGCAGGCCGACTGGGCCGCGCTGCAGCGCGACCAGCCCGCGCCCGACCCGATCCCCTTGCCCCGACCCGTCGGATGGAACCACTTCTGAACCGGGCGAACGGCCGGCGGACGCCCGCCCTTCACGCCGTGTCCCTGTGCGTCCTCGGACTGCTGCTGTGGCCATCGTTGACGGCATCCGGCCAGGAGCTCGACGCCGTTCTCGAGGTGCCCGCTCGCCAGACCGTGGCACGCGCGGCTCAGCAGGCGGCGGAGGTGGTCACGCGTGCGGTGCCGGATCATGTCCACACGATCCTGTACGTCGAGCCGGTGCGTACCGACTCCGACCGCGTGACCCGCCTCGGCGCCCGCCTGCGCGGGGCGCTCCAGATCATGCTGTTCCAGCACTATCGCAACGCCCGCCTGCTCGACGCCCCCGCTTCCGGCCAGCCGTCGCCCGCGGCGGTCCGCGTCTCCGTGGAGCTGCAGCCGTTCGATCACCAGGTGATGGCACTGGTCAGGGTCCTCGATCGTGACGGCCTGCTCGTCGACGCCGAGCTGGTCGAGATGCCCCGCTCCACCGGCGTCTCCGAGTTGCTGCAACCGGACCTGCCGCCAGTGGCGGACCTGCCGGGCGATGCCGAACCGGAAGCGTCCCTCGAAGCCGATGCCGCGCCCGAGGACGTGACGCCGTCGTTGGCGGAGGAGCCGCCCGCAACCGATGAGCCGCAGTCGGCCGCGGCGGTGCCCGGCCCCGTGGAAACGCCGCAGGAACCGGCCGCCCCCCCCGCGACGGCTCCCCGGTCCACCGAACCCCCCGTTCCCGCGATCGAAGAGGAGGAGGACGTCCCTCCGTCGCCCGTACAGCCGGTGGCGCAGCCCGTGGCTCCACAGGCGTTCGAGCAACCCGCGCCTGCCGGGCAGCCGGCCGCTCAGCTACCGTCTGCCGACGATCCGTACGAGCCGGACGACGCCGACAACGCGGTTCCACTGCCGCTGGAGGAGGACGTCCGTTTCGAGCGCGCGCTCAGCGCGAGCGACCGCGACCGCTTCGAGCTGTCGCTGCCCGCACCGGCGACGGTCACCGTCACCATCGAAACCGAGCTCGACACGCTGATCGCCCTGTACCTTGCCGACAGCGCCGTCCCGTTCGGACTCCACGACACAGGCTTCACCGGCGAGATGGACGCCGGCGTCTACGTGATCGAGGTGATGGCCGCTGACGCCTCCGCCGCGGGAGCCTATGTGCTCTCGGCAAACGCGGCCCTGCTTGCTCCAGAGGAAGGCGGCGAATCTTCCGGCGACTCGCCGGAAGAGGCCGCGGCCGACGCCGGCGGCGTGGAGGCGCTTGCCCAGGCGGCGGAGCTGCAGCCCGGAGAGCCGCAGGAGCGATCGCTGCGGCAGGAGCGGGAGTGGTTTCAGCTCAGTGCCCGGCCGGGCCTGTTCTACAGCGTGACGATCCGCTCGGAGTCGGACTCGTTGCGCGCGAGCCTGCACAACGCGAGAGACGAGCCTCCGTTCCTGCCTCTCACTCCCTCCGCGGCCGGGGATCTGGTAGGCGCCCTGTACATGGGAGCGGACCCGGCCGTTCTCCAGGTGGATGCCGAGGAAGAGGACTTGGGACAACGCTACAGCGTCGCGCTCGACGTGGTGACGCCGCCTCGGGTGTTCGCGGACCGCGCCTGGGTCGAGCAGGCCGACCTCGGCCCCCTCAAGCACCACAACCTGCGGGTGTTCGACCGCGATGCCTTTCAGATGTCGTTCGAGGCCGAGGCCGAGACGCTCGCGGAGGTGACGGTGTTCTACCTGCCGGGCATGATCAACATCTCACCTCAGGAACCCGGGCTGAGCCGCTTCGAGTTGGTACAGGGCGACTACCTGGTCCTGGTGCGCCCTCTCGACGGAGGCACGGTCGGCCGCGTGTGCTGGCATCTGGCCGAAGGCGCGTCGAACTGCGCCTGATCCGACAGGCCGGCGTTGACTGCGCCCGTCGCGCGGTGTTAGGTTGCGTTCAGTCGTGCGCGTCTACGAAGCTACGTTCATTTTCAAGCCGGAAACCGATAACGTCGACCGTGGTCAGGGGCTGGTCAGGGAGGTGTTCTCCAGGGCGGGAGGGACCTTCCTGACAGAGGAAGACATGGGTGAGCGGCCCTTGGCCTATGCCATCAAGAAATCCGACCGGGGTCACTACTTCCACTACGAGGTGGAATCCGAACCGACCGCCATCCGCGAAGCGGAGCGGGCACTGCAGCTTGCGCCGGAGATCCTGAAGTACCTGATCGTGCGCAAGGAGGCGTGAGTTGGGCAGCATCAACCAAGTGGTCCTGGTCGGACGCCTTACGCGCGATGCGGAGTTGCGCTATACCAACAACGGAAATGCGGTGGCGAACTTCTCGCTTGCGGTCAACAGCCGCCGACGCCGCGACGACCAGTGGGTCGACGAAGCTCATTTCTTCGACGCCGTCATGTTTGGCAAGTCGGCCGAGGCCGTGTCGCAGTACCTCACCAAGGGAAAGCAGATCGGAATCGAGGGGGAGTTGCGCCAGAACCGCTGGGAGCAGGACGGCCAGCGGCGCAGCAAGGTGGAGATCTTCGTACGCAACCTCCAGTTGCTCGGGAGTCGCGGTGACGGCATGGGTGGCGGCCCCTCGGCGGGTCCACCCGCCGACCGCATGGAACCGGACAGCATGGGTTCCGATCCGGGTCCGTCCAGAGACTTCGAGGACGACATACCTTTTTAGGATCGTATACAAAAGCATAATTCCTCGAACTCCGCGTTCGAACCTCAACGGCGATGAGTGAAGTCGACGAGACACGCGCAGCCCGATCCTACTGGATCGAGGTGATCCTGCTGGCGGTCGCGGCGTCGGTCAGCTACCTGGTCCTGCCGCTGCTCGGGCCGTTGCTCTGCCTTGTGCCGCTGCAGGCACTGCTCGTCCGTCGCGGCATCACGGCGTTCGGCTATGCCGCGGCGCTGTTCGGAATCGCGGCGGTGTCGTTCCGCCTGCTCACCGGCTGGGGCGAGCTGCCCGAGCAGATCGCCAACGGCCTGATGCGGGCCGAGATCCTGGTGCTGATCCTGACGGTAGGGGGCCTGTACGTGTTGGGATCGGCACGCTTCAGGCAGTACCGCGTCCTGTACCGGCTGATCGGCGCCACCGTGGCGGCCGGCGTGGCCACCATGCCCCTGATGGGGAGTTTCCTGGAGACCGCCAGCCAGGCGGCGGAGTCACTCCTGATGAACTGGGCCGTCAACGCCTCCACGTCGCTGGGCGACGAGCTGGCCACCGACGCGGTCACGGCCGCGCGCACCATGGCCGACACGTTCCGCGTGGCTACGCCCGGCATCCTGCGCAGTTACCTGCTGATTTACTTCGTGTTCCTTACCAGCCAGTGGTGGATCGGCACCGCGGTCGGTGCCCGCAGCGCCCGGATGCCGTCGCCCCTGCGGCCGGTAACGGAGTTCCACGCTCCGGACCATCTGGTCTGGGTGCTCGTCGGCGGTCTCGCCGTGGTTGCGATCGACCAGACCGGGGCACTCGACCATACCGGGCTCGATCTGCTGGCCGCGGTCGGCTGGAACGCGGTTCTGGTCATGGCGTTCGTGTTCGGCATCCAAGGGATCGCGATCATGCGGGTGTTCGCCGGCCGCTACGGACAATCCGGCACGACGACCAGTCTCCTGATCGGCGTGATGCTGATCATCGGCCTCTTTGCGTTGCCGTGGCTGTTGCTTATCATCTCCGCGTTCGGGGCTTCCGAGATCTGGGTCCACTACCGCCGGCGCCTGCAAGCCGGCGGTGCGGACTCCGAAGACGATGCCGATCGACCGTGACCGAAGTGGGCGCGGTCCGAGTGGAAAACATGAAACGAGGTGCCTCATGAGGGTCATTCTGAACTCCGATGTCGTCGGCCTGGGCGAAGAGGGTGACGTCCGCGACGTCAAGCCGGGCTACGCGCGCAATTTCCTGATCCCTCAGGAGCTGGCCCTGCCGCATACCCCGCGGAACGTGCGGGCCATCGAACGCCGCGCCGCCGAGATCGACGTGCGCAAGCAGCAGAAGCGCCACGATGCGGCGAGCCTCAAGGAACGGCTCGAGTCCGAGCTGCTGGTCTTCGAGGTCGCCGCCGGGGAGACCGGCAAGCTGTTCGGGTCGATCTCGAACGCGAACATCGCCGCCGAACTCGAGAAGTCGGGCTACGACATCGAGCGCCGCCGCATCGACGTGCCCGGCCACTCGTTGCGTACCACGGGCGAGCACAACGCCGTCGTGCGCCTCTACGACCGAGAGGTAGCGACGCTCTCGATCCGCATAGACCCGAGCCAGTCGTAGCCGCTCCCGTGGCTGACGGAGGCCTTGCCGACTCCGTCCCTCCCCACAACCTCGAAGCGGAGGTGGCAGCGCTCGGCGCGTTGCTGCTCAACGAGGAAGCGTTGCCCGTCGTGCTGCGCTACCTGCGGCCGGAGGACTTCTACCGCCCCGCACACCGGCAGGTCTTCGAAGCGATCGTCGCGCTCTTCAACCGCAGCGACCCGGTCGACCTCATCACGCTCACGGACGAGCTGGAGCGCCTCGAAGCCCTCGATGCCTGCGGCGGCGCGTCCTACATCTCCGGACTGACCACCGGCGTCCCGACCAGCGCCAACGTCGAGTACTACGCCCGGATGGTTCAGGGGTGCAGCCTGCGCCGGCGCATGTTGACGCTGTCCGCGGAGCTGTCGGCCGACGCGCGCGCCGCGGGCCGCGACGTACGCGAGGTGATCGATGACGCCGAGCAACGCATCTTCGACCTGTCCGACCTGCAACTCTCGGGATCCTACCGGAGCGCCCGGGAGATCGTCACGCAGACCGTGGAAAAGATCGAGGCGTTGTCTCGCGCAGGCTCCGCCTACACGGGGGTGCCGAGCGGGTATCCCGACCTGGATCGCCTGACCAGCGGGTTCCAGGAATCCGAGTTCATCGTCATCGGCGCGCGGCCGTCGGTTGGCAAGACCGCCCTCGCGTTGTCCATGGCGACCAACATCGCGATCCGGGCCGACCGCCCGGTGCCGGTCGGCCTGTTCACCCTGGAGATGTCAGGCTACGCCGTGATGCAGCGTGTGCTGGCGAGCGAGGCACGAATCGACTCCACGCGGATTCGCGCCGGACTGCTGAAACCGTCCGACTGGCAGCAGATCACGGATGCCGCCGGCCGCATCTACGACGCGCCGCTGTACATCGACGACACGCCGGGACTCCGCCTGCTCGACCTGCGGGCCCAGGCGCGGCGCATGCGCGCCCGGCATGACGTGGGCATCATATTCATCGACTACCTGACCCTGGTCACGTCCGAGCACCTGGACCTGCCACGTCACGAACAGATAGCGGAGATCTCGCGATCTCTCAAGGCGTTGGCGCGGGAGCTCAACATTCCGGTCGTGGCGCTGTCCCAGGTTCGGCGGGAGACCGAGGGCAGACGCCCCGCGCTGGCCGACCTGCGCGAGTCGGGCTCCATCGAACAGGATGCGGACGTGGTGATGTTCCTGCACCGCGACCGCGAGCCGGAAGGACCGCAGATCGAAACCGAGCTCATGGTCGCCAAACAGCGCAACGGCCCGACCGAAGACGTCAAGCTGGCGTTCATCCCGCGGTACGTCCGGTTCGAGTCCTTCCAGCACGGACAGACCGCGGCCTGACCTGACGCACGTACCGTGCTCCGTCCGGGGAGGTCCAGTATCGGTCCCCGGCAGTCACCAGCCATTCGAAGTCACGCCAGAGGTGAAGGTCGAACAGGTGGTCCAGGGTGTCGGCCGACCACGCGCTGAGAGTGCCGTCGGAGTTGGCCGCATACACCCGGCCCTGATGCACCGCGATCCGGCGCGCCTCCCGACCGGTTTCCGCAAGTGGCCGCGTGCGCTGCCCGTCCCACACGCGGACCTGCCCCGCCAGGGAGAAAAAGACCCTGCCTTCGGCCGCATCGGCGGGCTCGACCGCCACGGATGCCCGCAGATCCTCACCCGCGGTCACGAACAGCGTGCGGCGCCGATCGAGCTCAGCGCCGGTGTGGCGCATCAGCGTGGTGCGACTCCCGGCCCCTTCGTGCACGCCCAGCGAGTACAGCACTCCACCCTGCGGGTCGTACGCCAGGTCGTAGACGTAGCTGCGCGGGTCACTCATCGCCATCGTCTCTCCCGTTGCCGCGGCGATGCTCATGATCGAGGTGCCCGTCGTTCCGGTGCTTGCCAGGGCGGCGACCAGCGCCGGCTCCCCGTCACCTGCCGCAGCCACCACGTCGGTCGTGCCCGGGATCGTGATGGCATAGAGGGTCTCGAATTCGGTAGCGGGCAACATGGACGATCCCTCGCCCGGCTCCGGCGTGAACGCACCAGCGTGCGCCGCGAGCAGCGCGACCCGGCCGCTGCGGTCGACCGCGGCAATCGTCGTGCCGGTGGCGTCCACGTTCGTCAGCGGCGCCGACAGCGGCAGGGGCGGTGCGCCGAGCACGTGTTCCGGAAGGTGCAGCACCGAGATCCCGGGCTCGTCCCCAAGCGACCAGACCAGTACGCGCTCGGCATCGAGCGCCGTGAGCCGGATGGCGCGCGATCTGACCTCTGCGAACGGTCCCGCCAGCACCGTCGCCTCCAAGCCGCTGCTCACTCCGTCGGCGGGCGTCGGCGCCCCGCTGGCGAAGCCACCGGTGATGGTAACCACGCCGGCCCGGGTACCGAGCACGATGGTGTCGTCCGCGGCTGCCACGTCCAGGATCGCGAGCAGCTCGTCGCGTACGAGCACGGCCAACTCCGGTTCGGGATCCCGCAGGTCCAGCGTCAGGATCGTGCCGTCGGCAAGGCCGGCGAACAGTCTCCCGTGGCCGTACGACAGCGCCGTCGGTGACTCCGCGACCCGCCATGCCGATCGTGCCGCGTCGAAGCGGCCGGCCGTGACCGAGACCGTGCGCAGGGACGGGCCGGACTCGTCCTCCTCCGCCACCACGACGCGGTCGGCAGCGCCCCAGACCTGCATCGTGCGCAGGCCCCGGATGCGCAATCGGTCGGTTACCGCGCCGTCGACCGCATCGATCGCCACCAACCATTCTCCGGAGCGGCCGATCAGGTGGCGCCGGGCGCTGCTCAAGCCCAGATCGGCAAGGTCGGCAGGAACCCGCAGGTCCCGCAACACCCGTCCGGTCGCCCGATCGCGATACACCAGAGAGCCCGACGGCAGATAGGTCAACACCGTCCGTTCGTCGCGGGAAGTGACCCCGAAGGTGACGATGCCGGTGCCCCTCTCCATTCCCGGCTGCCGCTCCCCCGTGGTCGGATCGAGAAACCACAGGCCCTCGAACGACGCACGCCCGACGAGCAGTGATCCGGCGGTACGCGACAGACCGAGAAACAGCGGTGGACCGCCCAACGGGATGCTGAACAGCCTCAGCCCGCTCTCCCAGTCCAGGGCTGTCAGCCACTCTCCCGAGCCGTCGGCGAGCGCGACGAAGGCACGCGGCAACCACGGATGCACGACCAGCGCCGACGGTACTCCCCGCAGCGCCACCGCGTGACGGAGCGACCCGTCACGGGGGTCCCAGACCCTCAGGCTCCCGTCGACACCGGCGGACACCACGAACGAGCCGCCGCGCCACGACGCCATGCGGGCAACCGCCCCCTGGTGACCGGTGTTGAACTGCAACCCGGACCGGGGAATACGGCCCGACGCGCCCACCCTCTGCAGGGGTGCCGAATCGGCATCGGCCGGTGTCGCGGAGGCACTCTCGACCGCCGCTACGACGGCCCAAAGCGCGATCGCCAGGGCGGCCGCCGCTCGCGCAGATCGCCGGCTCCCGCCGACTGCCCAGGGCACGACGCACCGGGTCACGCGATCAGCGGCGCCCTGCAAGGAACAGGATGTCGCTCAGGGTTACCGAGATCGCGACCAGGATCAGAAGCGACACGCCGATCGTCTGGATCCGGTACACCACCGACGGCTTGACACGGCGCCCCAGGATCACCTCGACGGCGTAGAGCGCGATGTGCCCGCCGTCCAGCGCCGGGATCGGCAGAAGATTCATCAGAAACAGGACGACGCTGATCACGCTCACGAAGCGCAGGAAATCGGTCACACCGGCGGCAAGGCCGATCTGCAGGCCGCCGGCCGCCACCGTGCCCACGTAATAGGTCAGCCTCAACGGACCCGCCACGGAATCCTGCGCACCGCCGCCACGCAGCAGCCGACCAATCCCTTCGACCGTCACGGTGACGGTCATCACCACCTCGCGGAGCGCGGCTCCGAACGCCTGCACGGGCCCCGGCTCGTGGTAGCGCATCAGCGGGATCCTCACTCGCGCACCGGCGATGTCGACGCCCGCGGCGGTCTGCGTGAGCGCCTGCTGCACGGCAAGCGAGCGGCCGTCGCGTTCCACGGTGAGCTCCACCGGACTGTCGCTGAAGCGGAGCGCCTCGTAGAGGTCGATCGTGTGCGCGACGGTCGTTCCGTCCACGGCCACGATGCGGTCACCGGGCGCGAGCCGGGCGGCGCCGCCCTGGCCCGGATCCTCCGCGTGGCTGTCGACGGCGCCGATCACCGGGTCGACCCATGCGTAGACGCCGATCCGACCTTCCTGCGCCCCGGGAACGAGCTCCGGCGTGACCGTGGCCATGAGCTCCCGGCCGTCGCGCTCCAACCGGAACCGCAGCTCCCGACCCCCTGCGGGCGCAACCTCTCGACGGAGGTCCCGGAAGCTCGCCACCCGGCGCCCCCCGATGGCGGTGATACGGTCGCCGGTCTGCAGCCCCGCGCTGAGCGCCGGCGACGGCCGTTCTGCCGGGACCACGATGCGGTTGTCCGGCGAGCGGATCGTGAAGCCCGTCCACGCGACGATGGTCAGCACCAGCAGCGCGAACGCCAGGTTGGCGACAGGCCCCGCCGCGACGATCGCGATCCGCTGCCAGGGACCGGCGGCGAAGAAGGCCCCGTGCTCGGTGAGTCCCGGCGTCCACGCGTCAGCGCCGCCTCGCAGGACCTCGTCGCCGCGCATCTTGCAGTACCCGCCGAACGGAAACCAGGAGATCTGATACCACGTGCCGCGGCGTTGCACGCCCACGAGCCGCTTTCCCCAGCCAAGCGAGAAGATCTCGACGTGCACGCCGGCCGCGCGCGCCGCGAGGAAGTGGCCGGACTCGTGGACCAGGATCATCACCCCCAGGCCGACCACGCCGATGGCGACGGTGAGCACCATGTCCACGACGTTAAGCTACTACCGCGTAGAACACGGGGGCACCCAGCAGGATGGAGTCGATCGAGTCCATCACGCCGCCGCGCCCCGGAATGTGGCGTCCGGAGTGTTTGACGGCGGCGGCGCGCTTGAGGCCCGACTCCACCAGGTCGCCGGCGATGGTCGCGGTTCCCACCGCAGCGCCCAGACCGAGAGCCGCCGCCGGCCCGAACGGCACGGCCAGCGGAAACAGCCTCGTCACGGCAACCCCGAGGAGCAGCGCCATGATCAAGGAGCCGGCAAACCCTGCGACGGTCTTGTTCGGGCTGACCGGCAGGCCGCAGGGGCGGGCGCGGGTGAGTCGCCCGGCAAGATAGCCGGCGATGTCGGTGCCGAACACCAGGATGAAGAATGCCAGCAGCGCCTGGCCGGCATGGGCCAGCGACGCAATCCTGACGACGTAGCTGACCAGCAGCCCGGGATAGAGCAGAACCAGCACCGCCGCCGCCGCTCGTTCACGAAGCGGCTCGGAGGAAGGCCGCCCGCTGGGTACCGTGCTGACCAGGAGCAACACGGCGCCCCCCCCCGCCAGGTACCCGACCACGGCATGCTCGCCGGCGACCCCGGCGACCTGCAGCCACGTCACCGCCGGCACACCGGCGCTCGCGGCGATCGCGGCAACGTCCCCCAGCCGGGTCCGGTTCGCGCCAAGCATGAGCCGGACCACCTCGTGCGCGGCGAACGCGGTAGCGACCGTGGTCGCCACCGCAAGGGCCAGGTGCCGCTGCCCGGGCAGCAGCAGCGTCACGGCGATGAAGAAAGGAACGGAGAGTGCAAACAGGAGCAGACGGCCGGCCGTCTCCCGGCGGCTCTCGGCCGGCGGCGCGGGATCGGGCGTGAACCGTCCCGATTCCCGATTCGATCGGCCGTCCCCGATCGGCCGTCCCCATCGGCCGGGCCCCGGAGGGCCGCGAAGTGGGTGCCGCCATCCCCAACCCTTCCCGGGAGCCGGTCGGACTCCTAGTACCCCATCAAACGGTAGTCTTCGGGGTGCGCGCTACGGGATCTCGGCCTTGTGCGCGCTGTTCCAGCGCGCTTGAAGCCCGTGTAGCCACCTGTGTCACCCGTCGACATCAGTTTGATGGGGTACTATATCGAGAGGATCTCCTGCTCCTTCTGCTCCACCAGTTCACCGACCTTGGCGATCTGCCCGTCGGTCAGCTTCTGGATCTCGCCCGTCATGCGACGCGCGTCGTCCTCGCTGGTGTCTCCGTCCTTCCGCGCCTTCTTGATCGCCTCGTTGGCGTCGCGCCGCACGTTGCGGATGCCGACGCGCGCGCGCTCGCCCGCCGCCCTGGCCAGCTTGGCAATCTCCTGACGGCGCTCGGCGGTGAGCTGCGGTATGGCGATGCGGATCACCTTGCCGTCGTTGTTGGGATTGAACGACAGGTCGGACTTCTGGATCGCACGCTCTATCTCCCCCAACAGGGTGAGATCCCAGGGCTGGATCACGACCAGGCGCGCTTCGGGCACCGTGATCGTGGCCACCTGATTGAGCGGCATGTCCTGGTCGTAGTACCGCACCGTAACGCGGTCGAACAGCGAGGCCGAGGCCCGGCCGGTCCGGATGGTACGGAACTCCGATTCAAGCGCCTGTATCGCCTTCGCCATGCGTTGCTTCGCATCCACGGTCGCGTCAGCCATCTGCGTTCTCCCAATTGCCGGCCGGTTCAGCTTGCTCGGCGGTCAGCTTGCTCGGCGGTCAGCCCTGCTCGCCGACCTTGAAGTACCGAAACTCGGCGATGCTCACCGGCTCTCCCAGGCTCTTGCCCAGGCCGGCGAGAACCTGCTTCACCTTCTGCTTCTCGTCCTTGACGAATCCCTGCTCCAGCAGACAGATCTCGGACAGGTGCTTGCTCAGCTTGCCGCGGACGATCCCCGCGGTGACCTTCTCCGGCTTGCCGAGCGCCTCCGCCTGCGTGCGGAAGATCTGCTCCTGCTCGTCGCGGTAGGAGGCGTCCACGTCGTCCGGTGAGAGAAAGCGCGGCGCAAACGCGGCGACGTGCAGCGCCAGATCGTGAGCGGTCTGTCGCACCTGGTCGTCGACCGTCCCGCCGGTCCGCAGCTTCACCAGCACGCCGATCGAACCTTCGCCATGCACGTAGTCCGCGACATGCTCGCCGGCCGCCGCGTCGACCGCCACCACCGCGCACCGCTTGAAGCCGATGTTCTCGCGGATGCGGGAGGCGAGGTCGCCGATCGCTTCGTGCATGTGCTCATCAGGATCCTGCAAGGCGCGCTCCAGGGCATGGACGACCAGGGATCTCCCCAGCGACACGAACTGATCGTTACGGGCGACGAAATCGGTTTCGCTCGACAGCTCGAGCAGGGCGGCGCCGCCGTTCTGAACGGCTGCGAACACGCGGCCCTCGTCGGCCGTGCGGCCGGTGCGCTTGGCCGCCGCGGCAAGCCCCTGTTCCTTGAGCTTGCGCTCGGCCGCCTGCAGGTCGCCGCCCGCCTCCACCAGCGCCGTCTTGCAGTCCATCATGCCGGCGCCGGTCATCGCCCGCAGTTCCTTGACCGCGGATGCGGTCACGACCGCAGATCCGGTGCCGCCGGAAGGTCCCGCGCTCACAGGTCTTCGTAGAGCCGGTCTTCGTCGATGCCGGCGGTCTCTTCCACGGTCGGCTGCTCGGCAACCGTCTCGTCACGCTCGTACTTGGAGGGATCGAAGTCGGAGTAGTCCTGGTCGGTGAACCGCTCCGGAGCGTTGGGGTCGTCGGCCTGCAGCGTTTCGCCGAGCGCGACCGTCTCCACCTCGTCCGTTTCCTCGTCCGCTCCGTCCCTGCCGTCGGCGGCCTGCTCGGGATAGCCCGCGTACTCCTCGGACATCTCGTCGTCCTGAAGGTTCTCGATCACCTCCAGGCCCACCTCGTTCTCGGCCTCGACCACGGCGTTGGCGATGATCTGCGTGAACAGGTTGATGGCGCGGATCGCGTCGTCGTTGCCGGGGATCGGGTAGTCGATGCCCTCCGGATTGCTGTTGGTGTCGACCACCGCGACGATCGGCACGCCGACCGCGCGCGCCTCCTCCACCGCGATGGACTCGTTGCGCGTGTCGATGATGAACACGACGCCGGGAAGCTCCTTCATCTCCTTGATGCCGCCGAGGTTGCGCTCCAGACGCGCGCGCTCCTTGAGCATCAGCGAGATCTCCTTCTTGGTGAGATTGCGGAAGGTCCCGTCCACCTCCATCTTCTCGATCTTCTTCAGCTTGAGCAGCGACCGCTTGATGGTCGAGAAGTTGGTCAGCATGCCGCCGAGCCAGCGATTGTTCACGTAGAACATCTGGCACCGCTTCGCTTCGCGCTCGATGGACTGCTGGGCCTGTTTCTTCGTGCCCACGAACAGCACGGACTTGCCTTCCAGCACGACCTCGCGAACCACGTCATACGAGCTCTTGATGGCCGCGATCGTCTTCTGCAGGTCGATGATATGGATGCCGTTGCGCTCGGCGAAAATATATCTGCGCATCCTGGGGTCCCAGCGCTTGGTCTGATGACCGAAGTGCACACCGGACTCCAGGAGATTCTTCATCGTGACTACCGCCACGCTCTCCCCCTTGGTCGGTTCTCTGGTCGGTTGTGGTTATTCCAGAGTATCGGTTTGCTGCAAGATGCCATACAGAGCCTCCAGTGGCAAGCCGACCACGTTGCTGTGCGAGCCGCGGACCCGCTCGACCAGCCGCGCCCCCTTTCCCTGCACGCGATATCCGCCGGCCGCGCCGGCCCACTCACCGCTTCTCACGTAGTCGCGCACCACGGCGCTGCTCAGTCGCCGCAGCCGCACGCCGCTCTCGACGCTGGTCTGGTGAACGGAGCCGCCGTCGGCATCCAGCACGCACAGGCCGCTGACCACGCGATGCTCGCGGCCCGAGAGCCGTTGCAGGAAATCGGCCGCCTGGCCGGCATCGCGCGGTTTGCCCAGGATGGTGCGGTCGACGTGGATGCAGGTGTCGCAGCCCAGCACCAACGGCCGCCGCGCCCCCGGCCGGAGCGACTCCGCGAGGGACGGAATGGCATGCAGACGCGCACACACCGCCAGCGCCTTGCCCCGCGCGAGCCGAAGGGTGTACTCGCCGGGCCGAGCCGCGTCGGCGGCGGACGGAGGCGGTTCCTCGACGCCGCTCGGGACCGCGATGAACGGCAGGCCCTCCCGCTGCAGCAATGCACGGCGGCCTTCCGAACCGGATGCCAGTACGATCATTCGCGGCGACATCGGACGCATGCCATACTAACCGCACCCACGCCGTGTCCTTTTCCCTGTCCCCGATACAGTCGCGCAAGAAGAGCCACCTGGACGCGTGCGTCGACGGCCCCGAGAGGGACATTTCCAGTACGGTTGCGACCGGTTTCGAGTTGGTCCGTTTCGAGCACGAGGCGCTGCCCGAGCTGGACCTGGACGAGATCGACACCACCACCGGGTTCCTCGGCGCCGACCTCTCCCTGCCGCTGATGATCTCCTGCATGACCGGGGGCACGCACCAGGGGCGCGACGCCAACCGTGACCTGGCGATCGCTGCGCAGGAGTGCGGGGTGGCCGTCGGCCTGGGCTCGATGCGCGTGGGGATCGAGAACCCCGGCGTGCTCGACCATTTCGCGGTCAAGCGGGAAGCCCCCGACGTGCCGGTGGTCGCCAATCTCGCCGCGGCGCAACTCCGCGAGATCGAGCACGACCGGATCACGGATGCCCTGGACCACCTGCGGGTGCAGGCGATCGCGTTGCATCTCAATCCCGGACAGGAGTTGTTCCAGCAAGGCGGAGACCGCAGCTTCCGCGGCCTGGAGTCCGCGATCGCGGAGTTCACCGAGCGCTGTCGGTTGCCGGTGATCGTCAAGGAAACCGGCTTCGGCATCTCCGTCTCCACGGCGCTCAGGCTACTCGAGGGCGGTGTCGAGTACGTCGACGTGGCCGGAGCGGGCGGCACCAACTGGGTGCTGGTGGAAGCGCAGCGCCTGCAAGGCGACGACGCGGAAGCTGCCCGCGAGCTGGCGGACTGGGGCAATCCCACCGCCGCCGTGCTTGCCGCCATGCGCGAGGAGCCACGGCTTTCCGGTTCGATCATCGCCTCCGGCGGCCTGCGCCGCGGCCAGGATCTGGCCAAGGCGATCGCCCTTGGGGCAGAGATCGGCGCCCTGGCCCTGCCGTTCATCAAGGACGTGTTCGAGGGCGGAGCGGAACGGGTCGCGCAGCGCATCCGGCTGCTCGGGCGTGTGCTTCGCTCGGTCATGCTGCTCACCGGGTCCCGGACGGTGGACGACCTGCGCCGTGCCCCCGTGATCCTCGACCCGGCGCTCACGGCGATCGGCTCGCCGGTCTCCGCCTCCGGCGTGGTGTGAACGCGGCCATGCATGCCGCTGAGCAGCGGTTCGCCGAACGCCGGTTCGCGGAGCACAGTTTCGCCGAGCACGGTTTCGCCGAGCACAAGGCGGCGGTCGCACGCTGGGAGCCCGCGGTGCGGGCGCTGGTGGGCTGGGACGCCGAGGCGGCGCGGCACCGGGCGGACGCCGCGTGCGGAGGTCCGCTGGCCGGCTGGGCGATCGGCGTCAAGGACATCCTGGACCTGGCCGGCACGCCGACCGCGTGCGGCGTCGATTTCCTGCCGCCGGAGCCGAAGACGACCTCGGCCCGCATCGTCGAGCAGCTTCAGGAACAGGGCGCGTACGCGCTGGCCAAGACGGTCACCACCTGCTTCGCCTACCTGGACCCGGGGCCGACGCGCAACCCGTGGAACCGCGAGCACACTCCGGGCGGTTCGTCGATGGGATCGGCCGCGGCGGTCGCCACCGGCATGGTGCGGGCCGCGATCGGCACGCAGACCGTGGGATCGGTGTGCCGGCCGGCCTCGTTCTGCGGGGTGGTCGGGTTCAAGCCGTCCTACGGGCTCGTGTCGACCGACGGCTGCTTCGCGCTGGTTCCCACCTTCGACACCATCGGCTTCTTCACCCGTGACGTGGAGGACATGACCGCGCTGTGGGACGCCGTCGCCCCGCTTCCCGCGCGCGCGCGGGACCCTGGCGGGCCGCCCGTGGTCGGCGTCCTCGAGGATATAGGTTGCGAGCCGTTCGACGCGGAGATGATCGACGCGCTCCGCTGGACGCGAGAGCGCCTGCGGGCGCGCGGGATCGCGACCAGGGCGGTGACGCTGCCGGCTGAGCTGGCCGCCGTGTACGACAACAACCGCTTCATCTTCGAGGTGGAGGCGGCCCGCGCGCACGCCGGCCTGTGGGCGCGCCACCGCGCCGCGTACCCGCCCAAGCTGACGGCGGTGCTGGAGTCGGCCGCCGCCGGCGACTCCGCGGAGCGCTATGGCGCCGCGTGCGCGGCGCGCGCCGAGGCGCAGGAACGCTTCGCGGCGCTGTTCGACGAGATCGACGTGGTGCTGGCGCCGGCGGCGCCGGGCACGGCGCCGCGCGACCTGACCGTCACCGGCGATCCGCGAGCGAACCTGCTGTTCACCCACGTGCGGGCGCCCGTGGTGTCGCTGCCGGCCCGGCTCGGCGCGGACGGGCTGCCGCTCGGCCTGCAGTGCGCGGCGCCGGCCGGCTCGGACGCCGCGGTGCTGGCGGCGGCCCGCGCGATCCAGGACGCGCTCGGCTTCGACGCCGCGCCGGCCGCACCGCGACCGGGCGACTGAGGAGGGACGAATGCGACTGAACGACGTCAACACGACCGACCCGATCGACGCGATCCGGCTGGGCTGCCGGATGATGTGCAACGTCTTCAACGCCGACGACGGCGACATCCCCTACTTCGGCTCGGAGGTCAAGCCCGATCCGCAGTTCAGCTTCTCGGGCGCCCACACCGAGTCGCACGTCCCGGGACGCCATCTCAACGCCCTGCTCAACGCCGAGGACGCGGCCGGCATCGCCGTGCCCGAGGACGCGATCGACAAGCACGCCAACGCCGCGTTCTTCTCCTACGGCGGCGCGTTCGCGCTGCCGCTGAACCGGAGCCGGATCGGCGGACCGCTCGAACTGTTCACCACCCACAACGTGCGCGAGGGGTTCCACGCCCTGTACCCGCTGGTGAAGTACCGCGGCTCCGAGCGCGCCCGCGAGCTCGCCGAGCGCAGCATCCGCGAGCTCTTCGAGCTGTTCCGCCCCGACACGGGCTGGGACTTCGACCGGCTGCAGCGCCACGGGCTGACGGTGCGCGAGGACACCTTCATCACCGGCATCGCCCGCGCGATCGGCCCGCTGGTCAAGTACTACCGGGCGACCGGCTCGGGCCCGGCGCTGGAGCTGGCCGTGACGCTCGCCGACAAGACGACCGGCGAGTTCTTCCCGGAGTCGGGCGCCTACGACCGCGAACAGTTCGGCACGCACACCCATTCGACGACCTGCGTGATGTCCTCGCTGGCGCAGCTCGCCGACCTGCTCGACGACGCCCGGCTGCTGGCGCGGGTCAAGGCGTTCTACGACAACGGCCTCCGGGAGATCCGCGACGAGATCGGCTGGGTGATCGAGTCCAGCCGGGCCGACGCGGTCCCGGACCGGGGGGAGATCAACAACACCGGCGACATCGTGGAGACGGCGCTGATCCTGGGCCGGCGCGGATACCCGGAGTACTTCGAGGACGCCGAGCGCATCACCCGCTGCCACATCCTGCCGTCGCAGCTTCGCGACATCAGCTTCATCGAGGACCCGCCCAACCCCGACGGCATCGACCGGCTGCACCGCGTCGCCGACCGGCACCTGGGCGCTTTCGGGTTTCCGGCCCCCTACGGGCACGAGCCGGTGGACCCGCAGCAGAACGTCAGCTTCAACACCGACATCGTCGGCGGCGGGGTCGGCTCGCTCTGCGAGGTGGTCCGCGAGGCGGTGCGCAGCGAGCACGGCATCCACCGCGTGAACCTGCTGTTCGACCGGGAGACCGGGCACGTCGCGGTCGAGTCGCCCTACACGCACGACCGCCTGCGCGTGACCGTGAAGACCGCGGGCCCCCTCTCCGTGCGCATGCCGTCGTGGGTGAGCCCGCCGGATGTCGCGGTCGAGGCGGGCGCGACGCGGGTCACCTGGTCCGGCGGCTCACTGCTGATCGCCGAACCGCCGGTCGCCCGGCCCATCGACATCCGCTTTCCGCTGGCCGAGCGCGAGATCGTCCTGCACCACCGGACGCGGGACATCCGCGTGCGCCTGCGCGGCGACGCGGTGGCGGCCATGGAGAACCACGGCGCCGACCTGACCTACTTCGACCCGCTCTGATCGCAGGCGGCGGCCAGCCGCTGCAGCTCGGCGATCTCCTTCGCCCAGTTCTTCTGCTCGGGCGTCTCCAGGATCAGCGGCATCTCGTCGAAGCGCGGGTCCTGCACGATCCACGTGAACGGCTCGCGGCCGATTCGCCCGGCGCCGATCGCGGCGTGCCGGTCCACGCGGCTGCCCAGTTCGCCCTTGGAGTCGTTGAGGTGCCAGCCGCGCAGGTAGCGCAGGCCGACGGTCGCGTCGAACTCGGCCAGCATCGCGTCGTAGCCGGCGCGCGTGCGCAGGTCGTAGCCGGCCGCGAACAGGTGGCAGGTGTCCAGGCACACCCCGGCACGCTCCTTGTCGGTGATCCGCTCGATCAGCGCGGCGAGCTCCTCGAAGGTGCGGCCGACGTTCGTCCCCTGCCCGGCCGTGCACTCGACCACGGCGGTCACGCCCTCGGTCTGCTCCAGCGTCTCGTTGACGTAGCCGGCGATCTGCTCGATGCAGCGCTCGGCCGACATGTCCACGCCCTGCTTGGGGGCGCCGGGGTGGAAGTTCAGGCAGGGGAGCCCGAGCATCTGGCAGCGGCTCATCTCGTCCAGGAACGCGGCCCGCGACTTGGCCACGACCTCCAGGTCGGAGCTCCCCAGGTTGATCAGGTAGCTGTCGTGCGGCAGCACGTGCCGAGGCGCGAACCCGTGCTCGCGCAGGGCGTCGCGGAAGGCGGCGGCGTCCTCCTCCGAGAGCGGCCGCTGGTTCCACATGCGCTGGTTGCGGGTGAACATGCCGATGGCGGTGGCGCCGAGCTCGACCGCGTTGGCCACCGCGTTCTGCACGCCGCCGGCGATCGACACGTGCGCGCCGATGCGCTTCATCCTGCCGTCCTCATTGGGCAGCCCTCGTTGGACCGCCCCGTTGCGGATGCTTCATGCCGGGACTACCCTGCGCGGGTCAGCGATGGATGTCCAGGAGTTCGCGGAGTATCAGCGCCAGTCGCGCAAGACCTGGGGGCTGGTCAGGACCGACCACCCGATCGTCTACCCCACGCTGGGGCTGGCCAACGAGGCGGGTGAGGTGGCCGGCAAGGTCAAGAAGCTGTTCCGGGACAAGGACGGCCGCATCAGCGACGCCGACCGCGCGTCTCTGAAGATGGAGCTCGGCGACGTGCTGTGGTACCTGGCGCAGATCTGCACCGAGCTGGATCTGGACCTGGGCGAGGTGGCCGCGGCCAACCTGGAGAAGCTCTTCTCGCGCAAGGCGCGCGGCACGATCGGCGGCGACGGCGACAAGCGATAGCGCGATGGAGGATCTCAAGGTCGTCGTCGTCGGGTGCGGCACGATGGGCGCATCGCACGCGCGCGCCTACCGCGGCATCGACGGCTACACGCTTTCCGGCGTGGTCAGCCGCGGCCCCTCCTCGCGGGAGGCGCTGGCCCGCGAGCTCGACGCCACGCCGTTCGGGTCCCTGGACGAGGCGCTTGCGGCCGTCTCGCCGCAGGTGGTGTCGATCAACACCCATCCCGACTCCCACCACGCCTACGCCATGCGCGCGCTCGCGGCCGGCTGCCACCTGTTCGTGGAGAAACCGCTGGCCGAGACCGTCGCCGAGGCGGAGGAGATCGTGTCCGCGGCGCGGGACGCCGGCCGCAAGGTCGTCGTGGGCTACATCCTCCGCCACCACCCGTCGTGGCGCACCTTCATCGAGCACGCGCGCCGGCTGGGCCGGCCGCTGGTGATGCGCATGAACCTCAACCAGCAGTCGTCGGCCGAGCGCTGGCTCGGCCACCGCAACCTGATGAGGTCCATGTCGCCGATCGTCGACTGCGGCGTGCACTACGTGGACGTCATGAGCCGCATGACCGGCGCGCGCCCGGTGCGGGTGCAGGCCGTCGGCGCCCGGCTGAGCGCGGAGATCGGCGAGGACATGTACAACTACGGGCAGCTCCAGGTGACCTTCGACGACGGCTCGGTGGGCTGGTACGAGGCCGGCTGGGGGCCGATGATGAGCGAGACCGCCTACTTCGTGAAGGACGTGATCGGCCCGCTCGGAAGCGTCAGCATGATCGACCACCCGCCGGGCGAGTCGGACGTGATCGACAAGCACACCACCACCGGCGGCCTGCTGCTGCACGCGTCCGACACCGACGTCGAAGGCGAGTTCACCACCGCCGACCGCTTCATCGACACCTCCGACGAGCCCGACCACCAGGAGCTGTGCGACCGCGAGCAGCGCTACCTGCTCGACGCCATCCGCGAGGACCGCGACCTGTCCGCCGACCTGCGCGACGCCGTCGACAGCCTGCGCATCGTGCTGGCCGCCGACGAGTCGGTCCGCTGCGGCCGGTCCGTCACGCTGTAGCGATAGCGGGTACTGGAACATGACCGGACAGACACCCATCGAACCGGCGACTCTGAAGAGGATCAGAGCCACGAACCTGCTGTCTTTCGGCCCTGAGGGCATCGACCTCGAACTGGCTGCCCTCAACGTCCTCATCGGTCCGAACGGCTCGGGAAAATCGAACCTGTTGGAGGCCATCAGACTGCTGCAAGCAGCTCCCAACGATCTGGCCTCCCGTCCGCACCGGCCGGGCGGCGTCAGTGACTGGATATGGAGAGGGCAGCCGCAGTCTTCGGCGACGGTCGACGTCATCATCGACAACCCGCGTGGAAATCAACCGCTACGGCACGTGATCGCGTTCAGAGAGTCCGGTCGCCGGTTCACCCTGGCCGACGAGCGGATCGAGAACGAGCATCCCTACCCCGGCCAACCCGACTCGTACTTCTACTACAGACTTCAGGGCGGGAACCCCGTGCTCAACGTAGTTGGAGACGGCCGGCGGGAGCTTCAACAGGATGACGTCGAACCCGACCGGTCGATTCTGTCGCAGCGGAAGAGAGCCCGATCAGTATCCGGAGCTCGCCTATCTGAGCACGTTCTACGAGGGCATCAGCCTGTACGGTTCCTGGGAGTTTGGGGTTCGGGCGGAGCGCCGGCATCCGTGACGCACAGAGAAGCGACGTTCGCCCGAGTCCGCTGACCGAGAACCTGTCGAACCTTGGCATGTTCCTCAACCGGCTGGCGCCGTACCCGGCCGCCAAAGCGCGTTTGACGGAGCATCTGACCGATCTCTACGATGGCGTCACCGACTTCGGACTCTATTTCGATCCGAGCACCGTACAACTTCTCTTCACGGAGGGCGATTACTCCATTCCGGCATCACGCCTGTCCGACGGCAGCCTCAGGTATCTCTTTCTGCTGGCGGTATTGCTGGACCCGGAACCTCCCACGTTCCTGGGAATCGAGGAGCCCGAGTTGGGGCTGCACCCGGATCTGCTTCCCAAGCTGGCGGACTTGCTGATCGATGCGTCAAGCCGGTGCCAGCTTCATCGTGACGACACACTCCGATCTGCTGGTCGACGCCCTGTCCGAGCACCCGGAATCGGTGGTCGTATGCGAGAAGCACGACGGCCGGACCAGCATGAGGCGTCTCGACCGATCGGACCTCGCCCGCTGGCTCGAACGGTACGGGTTGGGGCAGCTCTGGACCAAGGGGAAGCTGGGTGGTGTGCGCTGGTGAGGGCGGAGATCTACGTCGAGGGTGGTGGGCCGCCTGGAAAGCTCACCAACATTCGGTGCCGTGAGGGATTCCGCAAGCTGTTGGCCGAGTGCGGTCTGCACACCAGCAGATTCCAAGTGACCGCCTGTGGAGGAGGCGGAGATGCTTGGAACGATTTCCGGGACGCACATGCAGATGCCGGGGGCGAATACTATGTCGCGCTTCTGATCGACAGCGAGTCTCCTGTCACGAACATCGAAGAGACGTGGAAACACCTCACCGAAGAGCATAACTGGCAGCGCCCTTGCGACGCCCAAGATGACCAGGTGCTTTTCATGACCACGTGCATGGAGACCTGGATCGTAGCGGATCGGTCTGCCCTGTGCGTACACTTCGGTGAATGCCTCCTGGTCAGCGAACTACCCGACCTCGACGGCCTGGAAGAGTTGAGGCGCGGCACCGTGAAGGATCGGCTGCAAGCCGCCACCCGGAGCTGTCCGGCCCCTTACGGAAAGGGGATGAATTCGTTCGAGGTGCTGGGCCGACTCGATCCGACGGTCCTGGAAAGACGCCTGCCGAGCTTTCGCCGGGCGCGCCGAATCCTGACCGAAAAGCTGGGTTAGTTGAGGTGGTTTCGGCTGACCCAAGCGCGCTTCCGAGCCGGCATCTGCCGTCGACGGCCCATACCGTTACGCGCGTTTCGGACTCCGCGCCGACGGGCGGCCACGCGGTTTGACCGCATGGAGACCGTGACAGGATGACGAGCGTTCCAGGGCGCTTCCGGTCCGCGGACAGGGCTGAGCCCACCTGGCGGTCAGAAGAGTTCGCATCTGACGACCTTTTCACACCCGAACGCGGGCATCGGGTCCCCACACGAGGAGGTTGTCGTGTCTCAGTCATCGTACGGATCATCGCCCCACAGGGAACGCTCCCTGCCCGACCAGCCCAGTCTCGAACAACTCAGAAAGCAGGCGCGTGATCTGCTGAACGCGTTCCGCCGCAGGGACGCGGACGCCGTCGCCGAGGTGGCGGCGCACGAGCGGAACCCCGACCCGGCGCGATTCTCGCTGGTCGACGCCCAGCGCGTCCTCGCCCGCTCCTACGGGTTTGCAAGCTGGACCAGGCTCGCGGCCGAGGTCCATCACGCTGCCACGTCGCGCTTCTTCCGCGCCGCCGAGCAGGGCGACCTCCTGCGCTCCGCAGCCTGGTGGCCGCCCGTCCCGATCTGGTGAGGCTGGATCGTGCCGAAGACGACGAGCACACGGCCCTGCACTACGCGGTGCTCAACCGCGACCTGGCCTGCACGCGCTTCCTGCTGGAGGCCGGCGCGGATCCGCACAAGGGGATCTATCCGCACCGCGACGCCACCTCGCCGCTGACCCTGGCCGAGGACCGCGGCTACGACGACGTGGCCGCGCTCATCCGCGCGGAGCTGGACCGCCGCGCCGAGCTGGCGGGCGCCGACCCGGAACGGGGCGACGAGTTGTTCGACCTGGTCCGCGAGGGCGACCTGGAAGGCGTCGAGGGGCTGCTGAAGGCGGACCCGGCGCGCATCGCCGAGGTCGACACGCAGGGGCGCACGCCGCTGCACGCAGCCGCCGCCCAGGCAGACCTGCCGCTGGTGCGCTTTCTGGCGGCGCGCGACGAGCGCCCGTCCCAGCCGGATGCGTCGGGCCTGACGCCGCTCGACTGCGCGGTGCTGTCGTTCGGGTGGACGCAGCGCGATCGCGCTCCCGCCGCGCGAGCCGTGGCTCAGGCGCTGCTCGACGCCGGCGCGGAGCAGACGCCGCGGGGCGCGGCGGCGCTGGGCGACCTCGCCTTTCTGCGGCCGATCTCGAAGGAGCGGCTGCAACGGGCCAACGGGAGCTCCGGCGGCCTGCTCACGCTGGCGGTCACCTTCGGGCAGCCGGCGGTGCTGGAACTGCTGCTCGCCAGGGGCCTGGACCCCGACGAGCGCATCGATCTGGCCAATGTGGACGAGCCGGTGCAGAGCTGGGGCATGCCGCTCTGGCACGCCGCGGCCTACGGCGAGTACGCGCTGGCGGAGACGCTGCTCGACGCCGGGGCCGACGTGAACGCGAGCGTGTACGCATCCGGCGGCCCGATCGAGCGCGCCTACGGGGCCGGGGACGAGCGGATGAAGACCCTGCTGCGGAGGCGGGGCGCCGTCGTGCCGGTGGAGGTCATCGGCCTGTTCCGGGACGTGCGCGCGGCGCGGGAGGTCATCGCGGGCGCGGCGCCGGCGGTGACGGACCGGACCGGTCGCACCGGCTTCGAACAACTGCTGTGGGCCGCGGCATGCGGCGGCGAGCCGGAGATCATCGCGCTCTGCCTGCCGCGCATCGAGCGCGCCGCCGACGATCCCTGGTGGAGCCAAATCCTGCACCAGCCCATGCGCATCTGGAATCACGGCCCGCTGGACGGGCCCAGCGGCCTCGACCGGTCCACCTATCCGCGCTGCCTTGAGGTGATCCTTTCGCACGGGGTCGATCCGGACGTCACCGACCACCACGGCTTCACGACCCTGCAGCACGTGGCGCAGGCCGGCGAGACGTGGGGACAGCAGGTGATCACCGAGGAGGAGCGCGTCGCGTTCGCGACGCTGCTGCTCGACGCGGGCGCCGGCCTGACCCGGCGCGACCCGCTGCTCCGATCCACGCCGCTGGGCTGGGCGTGCCGCTGGGGGCGCGAGAAGCTGGCCCGGCTGCTGATCGAGCGCGGCGCCGCCGTCGACGAGCCGGACGCCGAGGCGTGGGCAACGCCGCTGGCGTGGGCGGCCGGGCAGGGCCACGGCGAGCTCGCCGCGCTGCTGCGCCGTCACGGGGCGCGCCGCTGAGCTGGGGCAGGTCCGTCACCGCTGGGCGAACTTCGGCGAGCTTTCGGTTATCATGGCCGGTGGCGAACGAAGCAGAGCAGCGAGCGCTGTTGCCGGGTACGGCACGAGCAGCCGCAGATGCTGGGGAAGGTCAGGAACCGGCCCTCGCCGTCAGGGAGGGCAAGAGGACGTGGATGACCAGTTGATCGCTGCCGGAGATGAGTCCCGCGCGCTGCAGGGCGCGCTCCGCCGGTACCGGAAGCCGTCGGTTGCACGCGGCATCGGCCAGCTCGCGACTTCGGTCGTCCCGTACCTCGCCGGGATCCTCGCCATGGGCGCGATCGCGCAGATTTCCTACCCGCTGAGCCTGCTCCTGGCTCTGCCGACCGCAGGGTTCCTGATCCGCATATTCATCGTTTTCCATGATGCCGGACACGGGTCCTTTGTCCCCGTCGGCCGCTGGAACCGCGCCATCGGCTTCGTCGCGGGAATCCTTGCCTTCACGCCGTTCCACCACTGGACCCACATGCATGCCATGCACCACGCCGCCGCCGGTGACCTGGACCGGCGCGGCCTGGGCGACGTCTGGACGATGACCGTGCAGGAATTTGCCGATGCGCCGCGCCTCCTGCGCCTGGCGTACCGGGTGTTCCGGAACCCGCTGGTGCTGTTCGTCCTGATCGCTCCCCTCAGCTTCCTGCTCAATCACCGCTTTCCCCGCAAGCACATCAGCCGGCGCGCCAGGCGGGCCATCATGTGGACCAACGCCGGAGTGGTGTCGTTCGTGGCCGTCATGTCGCTGCCCTTCGGGTTCGCCGACTTCGTCCGGATCTTCACGCCCGTGTTCGTGGCGGCATCCATGGTCGGCACCTGGCTGTTCTACGTTCAGCATCAATTCGAGGATGTCTACTGGAGCCGCCGCGAGGGCTGGGAGTTCGCCGACGCGGCGTTGCGGGGATCCTCCTACCTGAAGCTGCCGCGGGTCCTGCAGTGGTTCACCGGCAACATCGGCTTCCATCACGTGCACCACCTGAATCCCGGCATCCCCAACTACCACCTGGCGCGCGCACACCGCGAACAGCCGGTGTTCCGCCAGGTTCCGGTACTCCGCCTGCGCGATACGGCGAGATGCATGTCCGTACGCCTTTACGATGAGACGACCCGGCAGATGGTCGGCTTCCGGGAAGGACTGCGTCGAGCCCACCTCGCACAGGCCGAGGGCGCTCCGGCGTAACCCGAGGCTCCCGTGCCCGGCCGGTGACACCGATGGGACGTGAGTTCGCGCTGGTCGGCGGCCGGGTGTTCGACACCGGCACGACCGGTTGGCTGGCCGACCGCGCCGTGCACGTGCGCGGCACGCGCATCGCCGCGGTCGTACCGGCCGCCGAATTGCCGCCCGAGTCGGCCGTCGAGCGCGTGGATGTGGCCGGCGCCTTCATCCTGCCGGGGCTCATCGACGTCCACGTGCACTCCGAGGACTGGCACGCGCCCCTCTATCTGGCCAACGGCGTGACGGCGGTGAGGGACGTCGGCTGCCCGCTCGAGCAGGCGATCGCGCGGCGCGAGGCGTGGAACCGGGCGGACGCGTGCGCGCCGCGCTTCGTCTGCACCGGCCCGCTGCTCGACGGCGACAGCGGCGCGAGCTGGACCGGCATGGCCGAGATCATCCGCACGCCGCGGGAGGCGCGCACCCAGGTGGATCGGCTGGTGGACGCCGGCGTCGACCAGATCAAGATCTACGCGGGACTCGACCGGCCCTGCACGCGTGCCGTCCTGGAGCGCGCGCAGCGCCACGGCAGGTTCACCGTCGCCCACCTGCAGGACCACATGCACGCCGCCGAGGCGATCGCCGCCGGACTGGACGAAGTCGAGCACCTGTCGGGGTTTGCCGAGGCGCTGTGGCCGGAGCGGCACGCGGCCGGCGAGCACTGGCTGGACCTCTGGCCGGACCTGGAGCCGGACCGCGTGCAGAAGCTGCTGGACACGGTGATCGACAGCGGCACCTGGCTGGCCCCCACGCGCATCGTCTGGAAGCGCATCACGGACGCGGGCGACCCGCGCCACCTGCGCCACCGGCAGTTCGCCTACGCCCCGGCCGAGCTGCGCGCCTGGTGGGACAAGCTGTACGGCGGGCCGGCCCCGGCGGCCGAGCGCGTGCGCCGCGTGCGCGCGCTGGCCGCCATGCAGATCATGACCGCGTCACTGGCCGAGCGTGGCGCCCGCATCGTCACCGGCAGCGATGCCCCGTTCTGCCACGTGATGCCGGGGTTCGGCCTGGTGGACGAGCTGGCGCTGCTGGCCGACTGCGGCATGCAGCCCGCCCGCTGCCTGCGCGCGGCGACCCGCGACGCGGCAGAGGCGCTGCAGATGGAGGACCGGATCGGGACCGTGGCGGCGGGGCGCGAAGCGGACCTCATCGTCGTCCGCGACGATCCGAGCCGGGACATCGACGCGCTGCGCGACGTCGAACTGGTGATCCGCGGCGGCACCCGCCTCGACCCGACCGCGCTGCTCGACGCCGCGAGCGCCGACCGGAAGCCCAGGCCCCCGCGGCGCTTCTCCGACGACTATTGAGCCGGTATCATCGACTATGGCGAACGAAGCTGAGCAGCAACGGCTGTACCGCGTGCGCCACAGCCTGGCGCACGTGATGGCGCAGGCGGTGGTCGAGCGCTATCCGCAGGCGAAGATGGGCATCGGCCCTCCCATCGACACCGGATTCTACTACGACTTCGACCTGGGTCCGGACGACGACGGCCGGCCGCGTTCCTTCACGCCGGAGGACCTCGAGCAGATCGAGCGGCGCATGCGCCAGATCATCGGCCAGCGCTACCCGTTCGAGTACCGGGAGCTGAGCGCCGAGGACGCGCGCACGCAGTTCGCCGACCAGCCCTACAAGCTGGAGCTGATCGACGCGATCCTGGCCGGCGGCGCCGACGAATACGGGCAGGAGCAGGAGAACGGCGCCGAGCCGGTCCTGAGCACCTACCGCCAGAGCGAGTTCGAGGACCTCTGCCGCGGCCCGCACGTCGAGCATACCGGGAAGATCCCGTCGGACGCCTTCACGCTGATGACCGTGGCCGGCGCCTACTGGCGCGGCGACGAGCACAAGCCGATGCTGCAGCGCATCTACGGCACCGCGTGGCTGCGCAAGCAGGATCTCCGCGAGCACCTGCAGATGCTGGAGGAGGCCAGGAAGCGCGACCACCGGCGGCTCGGCCAGGACCTGGAGCTGTTCACCTTCGACGACGAGGTGGGGCCGGGCCTGCCGCTGTGGTTGCCGCGCGGCGCCGTGCTGATCGAGGAGCTTGAGAAGCTCGCCAGGGAGGTCGAGTTCGCCGCGGGCTACGACCGGGTGCGCACGCCCCACCTGACCAAGGAGGCGCTGTTTCGGCGCTCAGGGCACCTGCCCTACTACTCCGAGAGCATGTTCCCGCCCATGGAGATGGAAGGGTTCTCCTACTACATCAAGCCGATGAACTGCCCCTTCCACCACAAGATCTTCGCCGAACGGCCGCGCAGCTACCGCGATTTGCCCATGCGCCTTGCCGAGTACGGCACCTGCTACCGCTACGAGCAGTCGGGCGAGTTGTTCGGCCTGCTGCGGGTGCGCTCCATGCAGATGAACGACGCCCACATCTACTGCTCGGAGGAGCAGTTCGAGGAGGAGTTCCTGGCGGTCGTGGACATGTACCTGGGATACTTCGAGCTGATGGGCATCGACCGCTACGAGATGCGGCTGAGCACCCACCACAAGCGCGGCCTGGGCAAGAAGTACGTGGACGACGAACGGCTCTGGCTCAAGACCGAGGACATGGTGCGCCGGGCGATGCAGCGCTCCGGAGTGCCCTACGAGGAAGTGGCGGACGAGGCCGCCTTCTACGGCCCCAAGATCGACGTGCAGGTCTGGAGCGCCATCGGGCGCGAGTTCAGCCTGGCCACCAACCAGGTCGACTTCGCCGTGCCGCCGCGCTTCGACCTGTCCTTCGTCAACCGCGAGGGGCAGGACGAGACGCCGCTGTGCATCCACCGGGCGCCGCTCGGCACCCACGAGCGGTTCATCGGCTTCCTGATCGAGCACTACGCCGGCAGCTTCCCGGTGTGGCTGGCCCCCGAGCAGGTGCGCGTGGTGCCGATCGGCTCCGATCACCACGATGCCGCCCGCGACCTGAAGGCGGCGCTGCGCAAGCTCGCCATCCGCGCGGAAGCCGACCTGGGCGCAGAGCGCATGAACCGCAAGATCCGCGAGGCGCAGCTCATGAAGGTGCCCTACATGGCCGTGCTCGGCGACCGCGAGGTGGCCGACGGCACGGTGGCGCTCCGCACCCGCGCGGGTTCCCGGGAGACCCTGTCCCGTCAGGCTTTCATCGACCGCGTGCAGGACCGGATCGTCACCCGCTCCCAGGAGCTCTGAGCGATGCTCACCTGGCAGCGCCACATCGCCCGAGGCGCGGCACGGTGAGCCGCCCGAACATCGTCGTCATCATGAGCGACGAGCACGATCCGCACGTAACCGGTTGCGGCGGCAATCGATTCGTGCACACGCCGAACCTCGATCGCATGGCGGCGCAGGGCGTGCGTTTCGACAACGCCTACTGCAACAGCCCGCTGTGCGTGCCGTCCCGCTTCTCGTTCTGGTCTGGCAGGTACGCCCACGCGGTCAACGCCTGGGACAACGGCTCACCGTTTCCGTCGTCGGTTCCCACGATCGGCAACTACCTGGAAGCCGCCGGCTACGACACCTATCTCGCCGGCCGCAGCCACTTCGTGGGCCGGCAGGGTTTCGGCAAGCGTCTCCTGGACTCCTTCTACAGCACCAAGCACCCGGCGCTGAACCCACCGGACCGGTCGCCTACGTTCCGCCGCGTCCGCGGCAACTCCCACGTGACCGAGTGTGGACGGTCGCCCACCGAACCGGAGACGGAGCTGGACCGCATGACCGCCGTTTCGCCGTCCGCTTCCTGGCCGAGCGGGCACGGCGGCCCGGCGACCGGCCGTGGCTGCTCTACGTCGGCTTCTTCCGGCCGCACTTCCCACTCCTGTGCGAGGAACGGTATTTCGACCGGTACCATCCCGATCGCGTGGAACTGCCGGATTCGCGCGACCAGCCGATCGAGACGCAGCATCCGGTCGTGCAGTCCGTGCGGCGCTATTTCTGCGACGAACGGCCACTCCCGGAGGAAACCGTGCGTACCGCGCTGGCGGCCTACTACGGACTGGTCACCTTCACCGACGAGCTCATCGGCGCCGTCCACCGGGCGGCCGAGGCGATCGAAGACACCATCGTGCTCTACACCAGCGACCACGGCGAGAACGGCGGCGTCCACGGCATGTGGCAGAAGCACTGCTTCTACGAGCACGCCGCACGGGTCCCGCTCGTGATGTGCGGCCCCGGCGTGGCTCCGGGCGAGGTCGTGTCCGCACCCGTCAGTCTCGTGGACGTGCTGCCCACGCTTCTCGAGATCAGCGAGCAGGAGCCCGACCCGTCGCTGCCGGGCACCAGCCTCATGCCGCTGGCAACGGGCGGCGGCAGCCCGCCGGCGGCGTTTCGCGATCGCCCGGTTTTCAGCGAGTACCATGCGTGGGGGATGGAGCGCGCCGGCTACATGCTGCGCAAGGGTGATCACAAGCTCAACTGCTACGTCGGCCATGAGCCGGAGCTCTTCGATCTCGCCGCCGATCCCGACGAGATGACCGATGTGGCCGCGTCTTCGGCGTACGCTCGAGTCCGCGCCGAACTGACGAAGGAACTGCGATCGATCGTCGATCCCGAGTCCGTCGATGACCGCGCACGGGCGAATCAACGACGAGCCGGATCGAGACGCGGGTCATGCCCGGTACGAGGTACCGCTGCTCTACCGTCAATCCCTGGCCGGCAACGGATGATGGCCGAACCGCGGTGCATGGGCAGTGACAGGCAGTTGCTGTTGGAGGTTCGGAGCACCTGTGGTACCCTGCGCGGCAGCCCGGGCACGACGAGTACCATGCGTGCATGGAGCGCGCCGCTACATGCTCAAGGGTACCGATCCTACTACGACGAGGGCAATTAGCTCAGCTGGATAGAGCGCTGGCCTCCGGAGCCAGAGGTCGTGGGTTCGAATCCCGCATTGCCCGTTCCCAATCACCGCCGTGACTCCGTCCCTCCCCAACTTCCTGCTGATCGTGACGGATCAACAGCGAGCCGATTGGACGGGATACGAACGGCCCGGCGTGGTCGATACCCCCAACCTGGACGCCCTGGCGGCCGGAGGTGCCCGCTTCGCCCGCGCCTACTGCACCGCTCCGGTGTGCGGCCCCTCCCGCATCAGCCTTGCCACCGGCAACCTGGCGCGCCGGTCGGGCGCCATCAACAACTGGAGCAGGATGCCCCTCACCGCCGCCACCTACTACCAGCGCCTGCGTGCCCTCGGCTACCGCGTCGGCTTCACCGGCAAGATCGACCTGTTCCGGAGCGGCTTCGGCCGCCAGCCGATCCACGACCCGCTGGCGCGGCTGCACGCGGCGGGATTCACCGATCCCCGGCCGATCGAGAGCGCCAAGACCCCGGCCTGGAGCGATGCGGAGATCGAGCGCCAGCGCGCGAGCGGCGAGCTGGGCCCCTATTCCCGCTACCTCGACGGCCTGGGACTGCTGGAGGCGCTGTGCGAGCACGGCCGCCAGTGGGCGAGCGGCGCGGTCGAAGGTGAGCTCCGCCAGTGGATGGAGAGCGGCGAGCGGTGGGCGCTCTGGAAGGACGGCATCGTGCCGCCGGCGTTCTACGACGACTCGGTGCTCCCCACCGAGCACTGTCTGGACAGCTTCGTTGGTCGCTCCGCCGTCGCGATGCTCGAGGAGTACCTGGGTCGGGACACGCCCTGGCACCTGCAGGTGAACTTTCCGAGCCCGCACACCCCCTTCCACCCGCCGCGTGAGTACGGCGAGCGGTACCGCGCACGCCGGATGCCCCCTGCCATCGTGGATGACCTGGCCGGCAAGCCGAGCTGGCAGCAGCGCCGCTTCGACGGCGAGGGATGCACGCCGGCCGAGGAGGTGGCAAGGGTGCGGCGGCAGTACTCGGCCACCGTCGAGTTGCTTGATGACTGGCTTGGCCGGTTCGTCGCGCTGCTGCGATCCCACGGCCGGCTCGACGACACCCTCATCGTCTTCACTTCCGACCACGGCGAGATGCTCGGGGACCGCGGCTACTTCATGAAGTCCTGCTTCTACGAGCAGGCGGTGCGGGTGCCGCTGGTGATGCGCGGGCCCCACGTGACGGGCGGGCTGGTGAGCGACGCCCTGGTCGAGCTGCACGACGTGGCTCCCACCTTCCTCGAGCTCGCCGGCACGGCGTTCGCCGATCCGGTCGACGCGGTGAGCCTGGTGCCGGTCCTCTCGGGTAGCCGCGCCCGCCACCGCGACTCGGTGGTGAGCGAGTACTACTTCGGGAGGATGGTTCGCGACGAACGGTGGAAGTTCGTCTTCAACGACAACGACCTGCCCGAGCTCTACGACCTGCAAGAGGATCCCGACGAGCTGACCAACGTGGCGGAGGCGCGGCCGGATGTCGCCAAGCGTCTCTACCGCACGCTCGTGGAGCGACTCGGTTAGGCTGCGAGCCGATGGCGATCGGCGAGCATACAGACCACCGGGTGCGCATCGAGACCGGCGAGCTGCAGGACGCCGAGCGCCGCCACTCCTTTGCCCCCCGCTTCACTCCCACCTTGATGAGGTGGCCGGCGAGGACGCCGTCGCCTTTCACCAGCAACCCACGGAGCGGCAGCGCGTAGAGACCTGGTGGACGATCGAGCTGACCGAGCCCCACTACATCGACCTCACGTTCTCCTGCGTTTCCGATGCCTCGCCGCCCCACGGCTGGTTGACGATCTTCTTCGCCAACTACGCCTGGCGTCCCGACCGGCCATTGATGTGGCTGCCCACCGACACGGGCGTACGCGAGCGGCCGCGCAGCCGTGAGCGGCCCCATTCCGTCGCCCCGTCCGGGAGCCCCGTCCTGCCCGCGCGAGCGGCGTGGAAGGAAGGCTGGCTGAATCGCGACCCCGACTTCCCCCTCGCCCTCCCTGGTTCTTCGGGAGGCCCACCGTCACTCCCGGCGACGAGGATGCGCGCTGGTCGGGGACCGAGGCGTGTCGCGCCGAGTACGAGCGCTGGTCTCGGAAGCCGCTCGAACTGGTACAGTTGCGGCGATGGTCAAGCTGACGATCGAACTGCCCGAGGAGGCCTTCTCCGCTCTGCGGGAGGCACCGGAGCGGTTCGCGCAGGAGCTGCGTTTTGCGGCCGCAGTCCAGTGGTACCACGAGGGCAAGCTGAGCGGGAGCAAGGCTGCGCAGATCGCCGGCTTGACCCGCCTGCAGTTTCTGGACGAGCTGGCTCGGCGTCGACTTGATGTGATCAAGGTCGACCTGAATCAACTGCGCCGCGAACTTGCGAATGGCTGATGCGGCAGTCGTGAACGCCTCGCCATTGCTGGTCCTTGCGCGGTCCAAGAGACTGCCGCTCCTGAAGCTGCTGGGAGACCCACTGGTCGTCCCCGACGCCGTCGCGGCTGAACTGCGAGCCCATTCCGATGAGGCTGCTCGTGCCATGGAGGAAGCTTGGTGGCTGACGATTCAGCCGCCCGATACGATGGCAGAGATGCTGCGAGCCTGGGATCTGGGAGCGGGCGAGTCGGCGGTCCTGTCCTGGGCGATGAAACGTCCGGGAACCCTGGCAGTGCTTGACGACTTCGCGGCGCGCAAATGTGCCACTGCCCTCGGCATTCCAGTCGTGGGAACCCTCGGCGTAGCCCTGCTGGCCAAGAAGCGTGGAGTGGTCCAGGATGCCCGTCCTCTAGTGGAGGATCTGCGTCGGGCCGGGCTCTATCTCTCGGACGCAGTCATTCGGGAAGCGCTCGCCCTCGTCGGGGAGTAGCAACCGGACGGAGAGTCCGTGCCGTCGCCGGATCATGGCGCGCTCGCGGCCAGAGCCAGATGTCGAATCCCGCATTGCCCGTGTAGCCCACCCGGCCGACGGGGTGCAAGGATCGGCCGGCATGGACACTGCCGACAGCATCTCCGGCACGGGATCGGCTTCGACTCCGAGCCGGCACGGCGGCTCTATGGCGCGCTTTCCCGCCTGACCGTCATCGACGCGCACGAGCACCTTCTGGTTCAGACCGTCGTGGCGGGTATAGAGGCGGCAGAAGTCGCGCTGGCGATGCGCCAGCGGCCCTCCAGATCACAGGCTTCGTAGAACAGGCGGAAGCGGCCATCGGCCAGGTCGATCACGCAGGGCTCGGACGCCTTGGCGGTGTCCCAGCGCCCCCCGTTGTCGAGGCAGATGCCCGGGTCCTTGCGCCAATCGAGCCCATCGCGTGAAAACGCGCTGAAGATCCTGCCGTGGTACTTCGATCCCGCCGGAACCTCCGGGGCTGCCACCCATCCGGCATAATACATGCGATATCCCCCGTGACTCAGACGCAGCACTTCCGGCGCATAGACGGAAGATGACTCCAGCTCGCTTTCCTGCGCGACGCGGACGCCCGGCTCCAACTCGAAGTGCAGGCCGTCGCCGGACACCGCACTCACGATGTTGTGCCCGTTGAAAGCCCCCGGCGGGGGGGTGGTATCGGGAAAGGGCGAACCGCTGGCATAGAGGCGGTAGCCGGATGGTTGGCCGTCTTGACCCGGATCGAGATACAGGCATCTCGGGGCGCCATACGAGGTGTGCTCGCCGCCCAGACGAACGCCTTGTTCGCGTTCCCACACGAGTCCGTCATCCGAGAGTGCGCTGATGATGGCGCTGCGGACCGCACCTCCCGGCTGCTCGGTCCGCCCCTCGACATACATCCGATAGCCGCCGTCCGGCAAAGGGATCACGTCGGGACTCCAGATATAATCCGCCGCTCCCTCGCCGCCGGCATCCAACCGCACACCCGGCTCCTTCTGCCATCGCTCGGCGTCGGTGGAAAAAGAGCTCAGAATATACCCTTTCGAGTCGGGATTCGGGCGTTCCGGTCCAAAGCCGTGATAGTACATCCGGTATCCCCGGCCGACCTTTATCACGTTCGGGGTAAGGACCCGCGTCGGCGTCGAGCGGACCATCCGAGTCGACCGCGACTTCGGCATCCTTGATCCACCTGGTCCCGGGATCTGCCATCTGGTAGTGGACGGCTCTGGTCATGTCGTCGCCGGTCATCGCTCTTTACCTCGGCAGACCTGACGGGCGGTCACGCGCCCGGGTCGCCGAAGACCTCCTTGACCGTCTGCTGCACCGCCGCGCGTGCCGCGCCCTCCAGCGACGGGCGCGGACGGCCCAGCCGGGCGTTCGGCACCAGGCCGTGCAGCTCCATCGCCACCTTCACGCTCTCCAGCCAGCCGTGCTCGACGGCGACCGGCAGCCAGCGGTCCTCGTATCGCTCCACCATCGCCCAGCCCGCGTCCATCTCGCCGGCCTGCAGGTGCGCGTAGAAGCGCAACGCCAAGTCGGGGCGGAACGGCGCCACCGTGCACAGGTAGGCGGCGCCGCCGAGCGGATAGCCCAGCATGAAGTTGCGCATCTGGCCGCCCGAGATCACCGCGAAGCTCTCCTCGGCGGTCGTGCGCAGCAGGTCGTAGTACGCGTAGAACGGATCGCCGTCGTTCTTGATCCCCACCACCTCTTCGCGGGCGGCGAGCTCGCGCACGGTCGCGATCGGGTACGGGTCGGGCCACGCTCCCCACAGCAGCAGCGGGATGCCGGCCGCGCCGCCGATGGCGTCGAAGTATCCGACCAGCACCTCGCGCTCCTGGCCCAGCCACGGGTTGATCTGCACCTTGACCGCGTCCGCGCCCACGGCGTCGGCGTGGCGCAGGAACTCCCGGCACTCCTCGATGCTCCAGTAGCCGGTGGAGGTCACGAACAGCGCGCGGCCGGCCACGGTGCGCGCGAACAGCTCGGTGAGCTTCCAGATCTCCGCGGCCGACAGGACCGAGAACTCGCTGCTGCCGTAGGTCAGCAGGACGATCGGCACCCGCTGCTCGCACAGCCAGTCGACGTAGCGGCGCATCGCCTCGTAGTCGACCGAGTGGTCGTCCGCGAAACAGATGTTGACCGGGACCACCGGCCCCTTCAGTCGGTCGACGACCTCCGTGCCGCGGCTCATGACCGCACCTCGCCGGCGTCTTCGGCGGCGCGGTAGTGGAACAGCATGCGCACCGGCTCCTCGATCTCCCACGTGCAGCGGCTGCCGGCGCGTATCAGGATCGCCTGCCCGGCGCGGTAGGTGGCGCTGCGGCCGTCCTGATCCGTGATGCGCGCGCGTCCGGAGATCAGGTAGATCGCCTCGTCGCCGGCATACCGGGACCAGAACGAGCCGACCGTGCTGGTCCACACGGCGATCCAGGTGCTGTCATCCGGCGCGCGGTAGAGGTCCCGCGACGCCATCCGCGGCGGACCGCTCAGGATCTGCTCGGCAGCCATCGGCCACGGCTCCAGGTCGTCGGTCATCACGTCGAGCACCGGGATCGGTTCCGCCATAGCGATTCATTCTCCTGTCTCGAGGCAGGGTACGGCTTCCGCGGCGTCGAGCCACCTGCCAGCCAAGTCTCTCAAAGGCGCCGACCACCTCACGAGGGCGAAGAATCGGGACCGGGGGCATCAGACACGGACTTCGACCTCACGAATCGTGACGATCAATGGGAGGCCCTTTTCGGCGCGCACTTCCAGGCACGCCCTGATCGCCTCCTTGATGTTGACTTCCGGCTCCTCTGCGCTCTTGCCCTGGCTCACACACCCCGGAACCGACGGGCACTCCGCAACGTACATACCGTCTTCGTCCTGAGTGATCGTCACCACGAATCTCATTCGCTCGCCTCTTTGAGAGTGACCGCCACGCCGAGCGTGTCACAGGGCAGCACTCTGTGTCACCGACCGGCGCGAGCGCTACGGTCGCAGCCCTGGACTCCCTCCGGCAGGCGCCACACGGAGCCGTCGGTTCAGGCGCACGCCAGCCGATTCTGATATAACGCATGTCCGGATGACCGGGTTTCCCGCTCGGTGGCTGCAGCACGGCTGGCAGCTTCTGAGCGAGTCCGTGACCGGCAGGCGGCTCTCCTTCGTGCTGCTGCTCACCACCCTCGCGGCACACGCCGCGTGCGTCTCCTGGGTGGCCACGGGCGGTGTGGCCGAGGCCGCACGCCTCCAGCTCTACCTGCCGCTCACCGCATCGGCGGCGCTGGCGGTGGCCATGTTCGCGATGCGCCGCGCCGTGCGGGTGCGGGCCGTCACCGTCGCGCGGGCCGCCGCGGTGCTGATCGCGATCGCGCTGCTGGACGGGCCGCCGGTGTTCGTGCCGGCGCTGCTGGTGGCGCCGCTGCTGATCGAGCCGGTGCTGTACGACGACGACCGCGTCGGCATGGCGCTGGCCGGCGCGTTCTTCGCCGCGGCCCTGGCCGTTCTGGCGGCGCGGGCGCCGGCCGGGCCGCCGGCACCCACTCAGTACCTGGCGACGTTCGCGCTGGTCACCGGGCTGCCCGCGGGGCTCGGCTGGGTCGCGGCGTTCCACCGCGAACGGGTGGTCGAGCTCACCGCGCGCGTGCGCAGCCTGGACTCGACCATCGGCCGCCTGGCCCGCGCGAACCGGGAGTTCCAGGCGTACGCCGGGACCGTCAAGTCGGAGAGCGCGGCCGAGGAGCGCAGCCGCATCACACGGGAGCTGCACGACACCGTCGGCTACGCGCTGACCAACGTCATCGTCATGATGGACGCGGTCAAGGCGCGCGCTTGCGAGGAGCCGGAATCGCTCGACTCCCTGCTGGACGACGTGCGCGCGCAGAGCGAGCTGGCGCTCAACGACACGCGGCAGATCCTGCACCTGCTGCGCTCCGTCGAGCAGTTCGAGCGCAAGGGGATCGACGCCATCTTCCAGCTCACGCGCGCGTTCGAGGAGGCGATGGGCCTGTCGGTCGAGCTGCACGTCGGCAACCTGCCGCCGACGCTCGGGCCGCGCATCGACTCGGTGCTGTTCCGTCTGGTGCAGGAGGGGCTGACCAACGCCTTCCGGCACGGCAACGCATCCCGTGTGCGCATTACCATGTGGCAGGCTGACGCGGAGATCCGCGTCGCCGTGTGGGACAACGGCAGCGGGCTGCCGGCGGACGGCACCGTCCAGGACGGCATCGGCATGTCCGGCATGCGCGAGCGGTTCGCGGAGCTGGGCGGCACGATCACGGCGCGCAACGTCGCCGACGGGTTTCAGCTCGCAGGTACGATTCCGTACGCGATGGGGGACATCATTGGATCGGATCAAGGTTCTGATCGCGGATGACCAGCGGCTGTTCGCCCACGGCATCGAGATCATCCTGCGCACCTACGGGAAGGACGAGATCACGGTGGCCGGGATCGCCGAGAACGGCAGCCAGGCGGTTCGCATGGCGGAGCGCCTGCGCCCGGACGTCATCCTGATGGACGTCCGCATGCCGGTGATGGACGGCACGGAGGCGACACGGGCGATCCACCGGCAGCATCCGGAGATCAAGATCCTGGTCCTCACCACGTTCGACGACGACGACTACGTGTTCAGCGCGCTGGACGCCGGCGCGATCGGCTACGTGCTCAAGAACGTCAAGCCCGACCAGCTCGTCACCGCGATCCGGGCCGTCCACGCCGGCGACTACTTCGTGTCGCCGGCGGTCGGCTACAAGCTGGTGCAGCGCGCCCGGGAAGGCGTGCAGTCGGGCCGGCGCGACGCCGCCCGGTACCACGGGGAGCTCAACTTCATCCAGTCGAAGTTCGAGCGCCTGACCCGCCGCGAGGCCGAGATCCTGCACCTGCTGCTGCGCGACTTCGACAACCGGGAGATCGCCGAACGCCTGTTCATCGCCGAGCAGACGGTCCGCAACCACGTCAGCGTCATCTACACCAAGCTCGGCGTCGGCGACCGCACGCACGCGAAACGGGCAGCCAAGGCGATCCTGCAAACGCCGTAGGCGGTACACCGGTACTACGTCCGCGACAATGTGACTCCCGTACCATGGCCGTCCGCGAACGGGCGCCTAGAATCCGAGCGCCGTGGCGGCCATGCTCACGACCAAGAAAGATGGAGCCCCCTCCGTTCAGAGCCGGGTAGCGCCGGCGATCGCGAGCGCCCGCCTCGGTGCGCGGCTGGAACGCTACAAGTACTTCTACATCCTGCTGCTGCCGGCGGTCCTGTTCTACTTCGTCTTCAACTACGTCCCCATGTACGGGATCGTGCTGGCCTTCAAGCACTACCGGTTCAACACGCCCAGCGCGCTCGGCGACCTGCCGCTGCTCAGCTACGTCGGCCAGTTCATGAACATGAAGTGGGTGGGGCTGCAGTGGTTCGAGATGCTGTGGGGCAGGCCAGACTTCTGGCGCGCCTTCCGCAATACGCTGCTGATCAGCTTCTACCGCATCCTGTTCGGCTTCCCCGCGCCGATCATCCTGGCGCTGCTGATGAACGAGGTGCAGCGCAACGGACTCAAGCGCGTGTATCAGACCGTGTACACGTTTCCCCACTTTCTCTCCTGGGTCCTGGTCGCAGGCGTCCTGCTCGGGATACTCAGCACCAACGGCGCCCTGAACCAGTTGGTCGTCATGCTCGGCGGCGCGAAGAGCCAGTTTCTGACCGACACCTCCCTGTTCCGGGGCCTGCTGGTGAGCACGGAAATCTGGAAGAGCGTCGGCTGGGGATCGATCATATTCCTGGCGGCGATCGCCGGCATCGATCCCCAGCTCTACGAGGCGGCGACCATCGACGGGGCCGGCCGCTGGAAGAGCATGCTCCACATCACCTGGCCGGGCATCACGACGACGGCCGTCATCCTGCTCATCCTGCAGGTCGGCAACATCCTCAACGCGGGCTTCGATCAGATCCTCAACATGATGAACCCGGCGGTGTACGAGGTCGCCGACATCATCGACACCTACGTGTTCAGAATGTCGTTCTGGGACCCGAAGAACTTCGGCTTCACGACCGCAGTGGGCCTGTTCAAGTCGGTCATCAACTTCGTGCTGCTGCTCGCCGCCAACTGGGGTGCCAGGCTGCTCGGCCAACAGGGATTGTTCTAGGTACGTCGGGCAGATGTCGGACCGATTGCTCGGCGTCGATCGCCAGACCCTTGCCGGATCGTACCGGGATCGGAAGAAGGCGTATGCCCGCACGCGGAGCCTGGGCGACAAGCTGGTGGACGCCGTCATCCACGGCGTGCTCCTGGTAATCCTGGTGGTCACGATCGTGCCGTTCTACTACATGCTGGTGGTTTCGTTCGCGCGCTACCAGGACGTGGCCGGCGGCGCCTTCTACCTCATTCCCAAGCACATCGACCTGGCCTCCTACGCGCTGATCTTCGAAGACGACACGATACCGCGGGCGTTCCTGGTCAGCACCGTGGTGACCATCTTCGGCACCGCGGTGAGCATGCTGGTTACCACCTCGGCTGCCTACGCGCTGTCCAAGAAGGGCCTGCCGGGTCGCAACGCCATCTTCACCTACATCATCATCACCATGTTTTTCTCGGGCGGGCTCATCCCCCTCTACCTGGTGATGCAGGACCTCGGCTTCGTCGACAGCTACCTGGTGATGATCATCCCGCTGGCCGTCAACACGTTCTTTCTCATCCTCATGAAGAACTATTTCCTGACCATCCCGGAATCCCTGGAGGAATCGGCGAAGATCGACGGGGCCAACGACATCCTCATCATGTTCCGGATCGTGATCCCGATCGCCGCCCC
This sequence comes from Spirochaetia bacterium, assembly GCA_964291595.2. Classification (GTDB taxonomy): domain Bacteria; phylum Spirochaetota; class Spirochaetia; order SZUA-6; family Bin103; genus CATQHW01. The sequence goes on from OZ219914.1 coordinate 3,057,204, forward strand.
GATCATGGCGACGATATCGCTCTTCTACGCGGTCACGTTCTGGAACGACTGGTGGTTTCCGATGCTCTTCCTGCAGGATCCCTACAAGTATCCGCTGCAGCTTCTGCTCCGCAAGATCGTCATCGAGCAGGATATGGCGTACCGCCTCGACCGCGTGTCGGTGATGTTCGGCAGGCACTATTACCGGCTGTCCGTACAGATGGCCACGGTCGCGATCGCGACCCTGCCTATCCTCCTCGTGTATCCCTTCGTGCAGAAGTACTTTGCGCGAGGCATCATGATCGGTGCCATCAAGGCATAGACGTGAGTCCTCAGCACTGTGCCAACCGGGATCATGATCGGGGCGATCATGGCATGGACATGGACCTTAGTCGGGCGCATGCCCGAAAAAAAACAAGGCAGGAGGCTACGATGAGAGGACTCATCAAGCTGCTGGCGATCGTATTCGTCCAGCTACTGGTGGTCGCGACACTCGGCTTCGCGGACGGAGAGCGGATCGAGGTAACCCTCGGGAGCATCGCCATCGGTGCGGCGTTCCCGGAGGGAGCCGAGGATCCGATGCGTGACTGGATCGAGGAGCGGTTCAACATAACCCTCACTCCCAAGGACTACAACTGGGGGAACCTGGAGACCAAGATCAACACCTGGGCGGCTTCGGCGACCCTTCCCGACGTGTTCTTCATGGCCCACATCGGCACCGGCCGGTACTTCCAGTGGATCGAGGACGGTGTCGTCCGCGCTCTGCCGGAAGACCTCTCGGCCTGGCCCGACCTGGAGTGGACGATCAACAACACCGGCGTGCGGGAGTACGACGTGGACGGACGCACCTACGCGCTGCCGCGGGGCGGCGCGAAGGTCCTTCCGTCCAGCCACCCGGAGCTGGCCACTTCCAACCTGTCCTGGGGCGGCCGCACCCTGTTCGTGCGCAAGGACTGGATGGAGAAGCTCGGCATCGACGATCCGCAGACCGCCGAGGAGTTCATCGAGATGTGCGTGCGGTTCGCCACCGACGATCCGGACGGCAATGGCGAGGACGACACGATGGGCTTCAGCCTGCGGGCGATCTGGCCCTTCTACAGCCAGACGTTCGGCTACGGTTACACCGACGGTAGCTGGGTCAAGGTCGGCGACGAGTACCACCTGGGCACCACGACCCGGGCGGCGTTCGAGCTGTTCAGCTTCCTGCGCGAGCTTTACCAACGCGGCGGCCTGGATCCCGACTTCATTCTGAACACCGGGGGCTGGGACTCGGCCGATCTGTTCGCCACCGACAAGGCGGGCCTGACCAACTTCCAGTCCGTGCCCGTGCACTACAACGGGTTCATGGAGCGCTGGAAGCAGTTCAATCCGGACCGGGACTTCTTCGACCACGTGAAGGTGCTGCGGCCCTTCCCGGTCGACGGCTACGACTTCCACGCCATCGGGCGCGCCGGGGAGACGGGCTTCTGGTCGGAGAGTTTCATCGCCGGCACGGTCGACGACGAGAAGCTGAGCCGCATCCTGGACCTCTACAACTGGTTGTACAGCACGGAAGGGACCATGACGGTCATGTTCGGTCACGAGGGGCAGGACTACCGCATGGACGGCGCCGAAATCGTGCCGCTGAAGACCGACGCGGACGGCAACCTGCTGGTCGCGAGCGATCTCTACCCGATCATGAGCGCCGCCGGCGGGTTCTCCTACCTGGCCAACTGGCCCGAGGACAACGTGCAGTACGTCAACCCGAAGATTCCCGCGCAGGTCCGGAACGCTTCCATCGCCGAGATCGAGTGGTTCCACTCGGTCGGCGGCAAGGACACCCCGGCGATTCCCGCCGTGCAGGCGATCGACGTTCCCGAGAAGCAGAACCTGACCATCGACGCCGGCGCATCCTGGGCCCGGTTCATCATCGATGACTCCGGCAAGTCCAACGAGGAACTGTACCAGGAGATGATCTCCGAGTGGAACGCCAACGGCTACGCGGACGCCGTGGCGGCGATCACGGCCAAGGCGAAGGAGATGGGCCTGTAGGTCCACGCCAGCCCTTGCGGTTGCGGCCGCACCATCACACCGTCCCGGCACGAGGTGGTGGTGCGGCCTCTTGGTTTCCGGTGCCATCGGGTAGAATCCCCCCATGTCCTTCAAGTACAGCCTGCAATGCGACACCCTGGAGTGGGTCGGATACCACGTGCTCGAGGAGCCCGACGTGGTGCTCCGAGCGGCCAAGGAGGCCGGCTACGACGGCGTCGACCTGCCCGGCAATCCGCAGGCGGTCGATGCCGGCGAGTGGCGCACGCGGGTCGCTGACTACGGCCTGGCGATTCCGGAGGTGCTCGCCGCCTGGGGCTACTACCACGCCGGCGAGGAGCGCAACCTGGCCGGCACCGATCCCGCCAAGCGGGCGTCCGCCGTGCAGTACGCCAAGGATGTCGTCGACCTGGCGGCGGGCCTGGGAGCCAGCTACACGGAGCTGTGCGCGGCGCAGCCGGCGGTCCCGCAGCTTCCCTTCCCGGTCGAGCCGGTGGCGGTGCTGCGCGACAACTTCCGGCAGTCGATCCGGGAGATCTGCGCTCACGCGGCGCCGCGCGGCATCACCATCCTGCTGGAGCCGCTGAACACCTACGAGGCGATCCCGGAGGTGCTCACCACCCTGTACGAGGCGGTCAACTACATCGACGAGCTGGGGCTGGACAACCTCGGCGTCCAGCCGGACGTCTACCACATGAACGTCGAGGAGGGCTCGATCCCGGACGCGCTGCGCCATGCCGGCCGGCACATCAGGCACTTCCACCTCAACGAGACCAACCACTGCCAGCACGGCACCGGCCACGGCGACTACCAGGAGATCTTCAGGATCCTCAAGGGCATCGGCTACGACGGCTACCTGTGCACGTACCTGCCCAAGACCACGCAGGCGATCCTGCAGGGCGGTGCCGCCAACCCGGACCGGCCCGACCTGGCCGAGGTCCTGGACGGCCTGCTCGGTTTCCTGAAGGAGACCGAGCGCACCGTCGACCAGTCCCGCGGGTTCTACGAGGCCGAGGGCTTCCGGAGCTGACCGGCCGATGAGCCTCGACGCCCGGCTCGCGGAGCTGACCGAGCGGGGCTACACGATCGTGCCCGACGCGCTGTCGGCCGCGGAGACCGCCGCCACGCGCCGCGCCGTGCGCGAGTTGCTGGACGCGGAGGAGCCGGTGGCGCGCTCCACCGGCACGCAGACCGACAACCTGCGCAACGCCCACGCCATCGTCGGCAAGCACCCGCACTTCCACGAGTTCTACCTCAACCCGCCGGTGATGAACATCGTGCGCGCCGTGCTGGGCGACGGCGCGCTGCTGTACGACGGCAACATCCGCGTCCCCATGCCGACCGGCCAACGGGACGCCGCCAAGGGCTTCCAGGTGCACGTCGACCGCGAGGACTACACGGTGCTGCCGTTCGCCGGCGGCACGCACTACCCGATGGCGATCAACGTGGTCTGGTGCCTGGTGGACTTCGACGGCCGCAACGGCGCCACCCTGCTCTGGCCCGGCTCGCACCGTTCGTGCGCGGTGCCCGACCCGGACCTGGACCCGAGCGGCGCCGTGCAGGTCGAGGCACGCGCCGGGTCCGCGATCGTCTGGGACGCGGCGCTCTGGCACCAGGGCGGCATCAACCGCGGCGACGAGCCGCGCTGGACCGTGATCGGCTACTACCTGCGCCCGTGGCTGCGCGGCAAGACCGACAGCATCCGCATGCTGCCCCCCGCGGCGGTCGAGCGCATGTCCGACGCCGCCAAGCGGCTGGTCGGCGTCACCTCGGCCGCGCCCGACTACTCCGAGGTCAAGGCGCTCGACGACCGGCAGCTCGCCGAGCTGACCCTGGAGCAGCGCACTGTCCTGGGGTTTCCGGTGTACTGAGCTCCCGCGGCCCTTCGTTGACGCCATTGCGCGGGCGTGCAAGGGTCTGAGCTTCAACTGCGCTTGCAGGCACAACACGAGAGCAGGCGGCGGACCGACGGTCACTTCGCCCGCTCGAACGGGTGGAGGAATCCCATGACGAACCGGAAGCTCATTTCGTGCGCGGCGGTACTGCTCGGCTTGGTCCTGACGGCACCCGGCCTGTGGGCACAGCAGTACCAGGAAGCGCCGGCGCTGGCCGCGATGGTCGAGGCGGGGACGCTTCCCCCGGTCCAGGAACGGCTACCCGCCGAGCCGCTGGTGATCGAGCCTGTCGAGGAGATCGGCCAGTACGGCGGCACCTGGGAGAAGCTCATCTCGTCGGCGGGGCAGACGGCACTGATGACCATCTATGCCTACGACAGGCTGTTGCGCTGGAACCCCGACGCCACCGCGATCGAGCCCAACATCGCCACGAGTTATGAGGTCACCGACGGCGGCAAGACCTTCGTGTTCCACCTCCGGGAGGGCATGAAGTGGTCGGACGGCCACCCCTTCACGGCCGACGACTTCGCCTTCTGGTACGAGGACATGCTGCTGAATGAGGAGCTGACGCCCAGCTTCCCCACTTGGCTCATGGCGGGCGGCGAACCGGTCGTGATCGAGAAGATCGACGACTACACCGTCAGGTTCCGCTTTGCCGCGCCGTACGGGCTGTTGCCCGAGTACCTGGCCTATTTCAACCTGCCCTTTCGCCCCAAGCACTATCTGCAGCAGTTCCATCCGGCGTATGCCGACCAGGACGATCTGGACAAGCTCATAAAGGAAGAAGGGGTCGAACACTGGTACCAGCTCTTCCAGAACAAGGACCAGTGGTACCGGAAGTTCAACCCTGACCTGCCGGTCGTCGAGCCCTGGGTGGTCACCACGACTCAGCCGGCGACGCGCGTCGTCCTGGAACGCAATCCCTATTACTGGAAGACCGACCCGGCCGGCAACCAGCTCCCCTACATCGATCGCGTCGCGCTGACTCTGGTCGAGGACACCGAAACCATCAACTTCAAGACCATAGCGGGCGAGGCGGACATGCAGTCCAACCGACTGGCGGTCAGCAACTTCACCCTGTTCATGGAGAACCGGGAGGCCGGCGACTACCGCGTGCTGGTCTGGCCGCGGGATCTGGGGTCGCACATCGGGATCATGCCCAACCTCAACGTGAACGACGAGGTGCTCGGCAAGATCCTCCAGGACTCCCGCTTCAGAAAGGCCCTTTCGTTGAGCATCGACCGCGACGAGATCAACGAGCTGGTCTACCTGGAACAGGGAATCCCCCGGCAGGCCACGGTCATCTCCGGCTCGCCGCTCTTCAAGGAGGAATACGCCAGCGCCTATGCAGAATACGACCCCGCGAGTGCCAACGCGCTCCTGGACGAGATGGGGCTCACGGAGCGTGACGGCGACGGGTTCCGGCTCCGACCGGACGGCGACACTCTGGCGCTGACCATCAATATCCCGGAGGGCGTCACCGACGATCTGGACGCCATGGAGATCATCACCGAAAACTGGAGATCCATAGGCGTCAAGGCGGCCTACAAGCCCCTGGAGCGGTCACTCTTCAGAGAGCGGGTGTACTCGGGCGAAGCCGAAGTCGGCACGTGGCTGCTGGACAGGAGCCAGTACCCCTTCGAGCCCATCTGGTTCATCCCCACGAGTCAACACACGTATTGGGCGCCGAAGTATGGCACCTACTACGCATCGGGAGGAACGTCCGGCGAGAAGCCGCCCGCGGAGCTGCAGAGGCTCGTGGACATCTGGGAGGAGATCAAGGTCACGACCGACACCGACCGCAAGAACGCACTGTTTCAGGAGGTCCTCGACGCCCATCAGGAAAACGTCTGGATCATCGGCGTCGTCGGCGAGACCCCCCAGTTGGTGGTGGTCAAGAACAACTTCCGCAACGTTCCGGAGAAGTCCCTCTACGCGTGGTCCGTCGGTCACTACCTGGGACTGGCCAGGATCGAGCAGTTCTTCTTCAAGCAGTAGCCTGAGCGGCCCCCCGTCGAACCGGCGGGGGGGCCGCTGTTCTCATCCGGCTCCCGCTGACATGAGCGACCCCTCGCCTGCCCCGCCACTGCCGGCCACCGCCATCGCCGGTGCCCGCGGGCCGGAGACCGCCGACCGTCTCATCCATCACTTCGTGGACCGGACCGCGCCGCGTCTGCGGCTGCCGGCGGAACCCGAGGCATGGATGCAACGCGCCGGCGACCTGCGCCGCCGCGCGCGCGCCCTGTTGCTGCGCGGGCACCCTCCCGACGCCGTCGACGCCCCGGTTCCCGTCGAGTGGACGGCGACCCTGGAGCCGTCCCCGGACTACCGCATCCACAAGCTGCGATTCGAGGGTTATCCGGGCGTCTGGATGCCCGCGCTGCTGTACGAACCCGCCGGCGTCGATGCCCGCCGGACGCCGCCGGCCGTCCCGGTCGTGCTCGACGCCGTGGGTCACGGCCCGGCGGGCCATACGGCGGTCTACCTGCAGGCGCGGCGGATCAACCTCGCCAAGCGGGGGCTGCTGACGCTGTGCCTGGAGCTCGGCGGGCGCGGCGAGAGCACCAACCTCGTCGATCACAACGCACAACTCCTCCTGGACGTGGTCGGCCAGTGCGGTGCCGGCGTGTACTACCTGATTATGAAGCGCGCGCTCGACCTGCTGCTCGGCCTGCCGGCAGCCGACCCGAACCGCGTGGCCATGACCGGCCTGTCGGGAGGCGGGTGGCAGACCATCGTCCTCTCCTCCGTCGACGAGCGCGTCACGGTCGCGGTTCCGGTAGCCGGGCACATGCCCGTGTTCGCCCGCCGCGACCGGGCGGACATCGGCGATGCCGAGCAGCTCCCCGCCGACCTGTGCACGGTCGCCGACTACGACGTCCTGTCGGCGCTGATGGCCCCGCGGCCGACGCTGTTCATCTACAACACGTACGATTCGTGCTGTTTCCAGGCGCACAAGGCCGTGCCCGGCACCTACGGGGCGGCCCGCGCCGCGTTCGAGCTGCTGGGGGCCGGCGATCGGTGCGCCCTGCACGTGAGCGAGGAGCCCGGCCATCACTACGGACACGACAGCCGCGCCAGGCTCTACGGGTGGCTCGACCGCCACTTCGGGCTCGATACCCCGCCTGCCGACCTGCCCTGGAAGCACGAGGCGCTTCCGTTCGCGGAGCTCCAGGTCGGCCTGCCGGCCGAGCGGCGCAGTTGGGCGGACATCGCCTCCGACCGCTTGCGCGAGCTTCGCGACCGGGAGGCGGCCAGCGGAGGTGCGCCGGGCGGCCGTGCGATCGACCGCGCGGCGATCGACGCGCTGCTGCGCTGGCAGCCGGCCACCGTGACCGCCGCCTCCGTCGTCGAGAGCTGGTACCGGCCGCCGCCGGACACAGCGCCCGTGCTGCCCTGGGCGGAGCCGGCGCACGGCGTTCCCGCCCGCGGCGCGCTCGTGGAGCAACTGGTGCTGGAGGTGGACGGCGTGTGGCCGCTGCCGGCGACCATCGCCCGGCTGAGCGGCGCTGACGAGTGCTCGATCCTGATCGGTGACGGGGCGGGCGCGTGCGCGGGGGCGCGTGCGGACGACACGCTGGGGGAGCGGGCCTTCGGCGCCGGCCGCACGCTCCTCCACGTCGACCTGCTCGGCTTCGGCTTCTTGAGTCCTCAGCCCCAGTACGGCCTGTTGCTGCACGCGCTCGGACGGCCGTTGCTCGGCCTGCAGGTGGCGCAGCTCAGCGCCGTTGCCGAGTGGCTGCGGTCCGACGGCACCGGCCCCATCACGATCCAGACGTCCGGCAGGACAGCGGCGGCGGTGGCCCTGTTCGCGGCGGCGCGCGATCCCGGTGCGTTCGCGGCCATCGAATCCGGGGGATCCATGCCGCGCACCTTCGACGAGATCGTGCAGTTCCCATACCGGTTCGACGGCAGCGACCAGTCCCTGTTCTGCCACGGTCTGCGATCGACCCTGGACGTGGGCGACCTGCTGGCGGCTGCCGCGCCGATCACGGTCCGCGACGGCAGGCTCGGCGTGCTCGGCTGAGGCGGATGCCTGCTATCGGTCCGGAACCGAGCGTCGAGATAAGCGGATGATCACGTTCCTCGTCCGGCGCGTCCTCGTGATGATTCCGACGATGGTCCTGATCTCGATCGTGTCGTTCATCATCATTCAACTGCCGCCGGGGGATTACCTCACCTCCCACATCTCCCGCTTGTCCGAGACCGGCCAGATCGCCGACGACGCGGAGATCGCGTCGCTGAAGAAGCGCTACGGCCTGGATCAGCCGATGTTCGTCCAGTACCTGAAGTGGATGTGGGGCGTCCTGCGCGGTGATCTCGGGCAGTCGTTCGAGTGGAACATGGCGGTCAGCAAGCTGATATGGGAGCGGATCCTGCTCACCGTGATCATCTCGTTCGCCACCCTGCTGTTCACCTGGGCGGTGTCCATCCCGATCGGCATCTACTCGGCAACGCACCAGTACTCGCTGTTCGACTACTCCTTCACGTTCATCGGCTTCATCGGTCTGGCGACGCCCAATTTCCTGCTCGCCCTCGTGCTGATGTTCATCGCCTGGGCCTACTTCGGCCACAGCGTGGGCGGGCTGTTCTCGCCCGAATACGTGGAAGCTGCCTGGAGCTTCGCGAAGGCGCTGGACCTGCTCAAGCACCTGTGGATTCCCGTGGTGGTGGTGGGCACCGCCGGCACCGCCGGCCTCATCCGCATCATGCGCGGCAACCTCCTGGACGAGTTGCGCAAGCAGTACGTGATCACGGCCACGGCGAAGGGGCTGCCGCAAACGAGGCTGCTCTTCAAGTACCCGGTGCGCGTGGCCATCAACCCGTTCGTCAGCACCGTGGGCTGGCTGCTGCCCGAGCTCATCTCCGGGGCGATCATCGCCTCGGTGGTCCTCAGCCTGCCCACCACGGGGCCGCTGCTCCTGGGAGCGCTGCGGAGCCAGGACATGTTCCTGGCGGGGGCGTTCGTGCTCATCCTGAGCTGGCTGACGGTGGTGGGCACGCTCATCTCGGACGTCTTGCTGGCGTTGGTCGATCCGCGCATCAGGTTCGGAGCACGGGAGGACGCCTGATGGGTGACGTGCAGGCGATCCGGCGAGGCCAGGACCCTCCGTCCGGAGACGTAGGTGCCGATTCCTTCGAAGAGCGCTTCTTCATCGCATCGCAGTGGAGCCTGATGTGGTGGAAGTTCAGGCGGCACAGACTGGCGATCGTCAGCGGCGCAGTGCTGCTTGTTCTCTACATCCTGGCTGGCTTCTGCGAGTTCATCGCCCCCTATGACCTGAACGAACGCCACCGGCGGTATGTCTATACGCCGCCGCAGCGCATCCGCCTGTTTCACGACGGCCGGCTCACGCGGCCGTTCGTCTACGGCCTGGAGCGCAGCGTGGACCCGGAGACGCTGCGCAAGAGCTACTCCGAGAACCGGAGCGAAGTGTACCCCTTGAGGTTTCTCATCCGCGGACATGAGTACCGGTTCTGGGACCTGTTTCCGACCGACGTCCACCTGTTCGGCGTGGGCGAGGGAGGGACCGCCTTTCTGCTGGGCACCGATCGGCTGGGCAGGGACATGCTTTCCCGGATCGTGTACGGCTCCCGGATTTCCCTGTCCATCGGCCTGATCGGCGTCACCCTTTCGCTGCTGTTGGGGGTGATCCTCGGCGGAGTCTCCGGGTACTACGGCGGCACGACGGATAACCTCATCCAGCGGTTCATCGAGATGCTGAGGTCCTTTCCGACCATCCCCCTGTGGATGGCGCTGAGCGCGGCGCTGCCCGCGCAGTGGCCGCCGTTGCGCATCTACTTCGGCATCACCGTGATCCTGTCGCTGGTCGGCTGGACGGGCCTGGCAAGGGTGGTGCGCGGCAAGCTGCTGGCGTTGCGGGAAGAGGACTACGCCATGGCTGCCAGGGTCGCCGGCGCCAGCGAAGGCCGGATTATCGCCGGCCACCTGATCCCAGCCTTCATGAGCCACATCATCGTCACCGTGACCCTCGCCATCCCCGGCATGATCCTGGCGGAGACCGCCTTGAGCTTCCTGGGCCTGGGACTGCGTCCGCCGGTGACGAGCTGGGGCGTGCTGCTCCAGGAAGCCCAGAACGTGCGCACGGTCGCGCTGCACCCCTGGCTGCTGCTGCCGGTGCTGTTCGTCATCGTCACGGTGCTGGCCTTCAACTTCATCGGCGACGGCCTGCGCGACGCCGCCGACCCGTACGCGAGATGAGCGCGAGCCGGCCACCGGGTTGACCACGGCCATCGTCAGCCCTTCAATTCGGAAGCCATGGGCACCGCGCGCGGCTACACCGATTCCGAGCTCACGGCCATGGTTCAGGACGTCGAGTCCGACCTGGTCGAGCGCAAGGAGTCGCTGCGCGGAGACGCCCCGACGGGCATCAGGGAGGCAGTCTGCGCCTTTGCCAACGACCTGCCCGACCACCAGTGTCCCGGCGTCGTGTTCGTGGGATTGAGTGACGCGGGCAGGCCCACCGGTCTGCCGATCACGGACGCGCTGCTGCGCCAGCTTGCCGACATCAAGACCGATGGCAACATCGTGCCGCCACCGACATTGACGGTCGGCACGCACGCCGTGGCTGGACATCAGGTCGCGGTCGTCACCGTCCAGCCGGCCGACTCCCCGCCGGTCCGCTACCGGGGACGCACCTGGATTCGCGTGGGGCCGCGGCGTGCCGTGGCGAGCCTGCAGGACGAACGGATCCTCAACGAGAAGCGCCGCCATCGCGAGAGCTCATTCGACGCCCATCCGGCACCCGGCGCTCGGCTCGCCGACCTGGATCTGCGCTACTTCGAAGAGGAGTACCTGCCGCGCGCGGTCGACGCGGCGGCGCTGGAACAGAACGACCGCAGCACCATCGAGCGGCTCGCTTCCATGAAGATGGTCGCGTCGGCCGACGACCCGCGGCCCACGATCTGCGGGATACTGATCCTGGGCAGGCACCCACGGGACTACCTGCCGGGGGCCTACGTTCAGTTCCTGCGTATCGCCGGCGCCGCGCTGGACAGCCCGATCGTGGATGAACGCCTGTTCGACGGACCGATCGGACCCCTGATCGGAAGCCTGGAAGACAAGCTCGACTCCCACAACCGAACCGCGGTCGACGTTACCTCCGCCACGCTGGAGACTCGTGCCTCCACGCATGCCCCGGTGGCGCTCCGGCAGCTCGTCCGCAACGCGGTCATGCACCGCAGCTACGAAGGCACCAACAGCCCGATCCACGTGTACTGGTACGACGACCGGATCGAGATCAACAGTCCGGGCGGCGCTTACGGAGAAGTCTCTGCCGAGAACTTCGGACAGCCGGGCTTCGTCGCCTACCGCAACCCGCTGGTGGCGGAGGCGATGCGAGTGCTCGACCTCGTGCAGCGATGGGGAGCGGGATTGCCCATCGCGCGGCGCGAGCTGCGCGCCAACCAACAACCGGACCCGCTGTTCAACGTCACGCCGCAGAGAGTCTTCTGTACCGTACGGGCGCGCGGTGCCGCGCGGAGCTGACCTTCTGGGGCTGGGTGCGCCCAGCTCCAGAAGGGCCACTGCGGCTGCGTGCCGCCCCGCCGCCGCGGCGAGGCCGGCTTCATGGCCGGCGTGCTGCTGTCGGGTCTGCGGCGCTACCTCCCGAGCTGACCGGCGACGAGCGTGCGGCACAGGCGATCGTCGGCGGCGCGCGCTGGCTGCTGCGCAACACCTACGACCGGGAGACCAGGCGGTTCCGTTACACGGCCTGCCCGCGCTCCCTGCCGCACCACGTCCACCAGATCGTCGACGGGCTGGTATACGGCTGCCGGCTGGCACCCGACCCAGAGCTGCGAGCGGTGATCGACGAGGCGCTGGCCGATCTCGGCGGCCCGCAGCGCCGCGAGCGGCCCTGCAGGTGGCCGGGGACCGCCAGCCCGGCGAGCTCCAGCAGCGTCGGCGCGATGTCGGTGAGCTCGGCCAGCGACGGGGAGCGGTGATCGCGCTGGATACGGCCCGGCCAGCTCCAGATCAGCGGCACCCGCACCAGCCGTCGTAGAAGCGGCAACCCGTGTAGAGCAGCCCGTGGTCGCCGAGCATCTCGCCGTGGTCGGACGTGTACAGGACGATCGTGTCGTCGAGCTGCCCGGATCGCTCCAGATGTTCGAGCAGCCGCCCACCTGCTCGTCGAGATGGGTGATCAGCGCGTAGCAGTGTGCCTTGGCGGCGCCGGCGCCCTGCCGTCCGCCCAGGTAGCCGGGCGGCATGCCCTTGCGCGTGCCGATGTCCAGCGCGGACGGGTGGCGCGCGCCGCGCTGGAGTTCGGCCGCCGGGCCGCACCTCCTCGTTCGTCGCTCATCGCGGTCGGCATGCGGCAGACAGCAGCACGTTGGTGTCCACGATTCGCATCACCCGATCCTGGGGCCCAGCATCGTGCACCGAGTCATGCGTTGTTCCGTTCAGACTCGGCTTCGGCCCGTGCGGCAGCGCGATCGTACAGCGCTTCCCTGGGCAGGTTCTCCTCCATTCGCAACCCGATACCACGTGCTTCGAAGTCGGCCAACACTTCGCTCAGCAGTCGGCGCCGCCGTTCCTGGGCTGTCTCGCGGCGCGGCGCACCCGTCCAACCCTGATCCTGCCTACCCTGTCCCCGAGAGGAAGTCCCGGACCAAGGCGGAAACCGAGGTGTCGGCCGCCGGATACGAGCGAGCCGGTAAGTCTCCTCGTCAATTGATACGGTGATGTTCCTCATGGGGGGCAGCCTATCTGGGCTCGGGGACCGGAGCGGCGGGATCGAGCAGCCCTGCCGCGCGCAGTTCCGCCCAAAGGGCTGGCGGCGGGTTTGCGCTCGTGCCGGCCAGCGCCTGATCCAGCTCGGAAGGGCTGCAGGCGCCGAAGATCAGCGAGGTGATGGCCGGCTGCGCTGCCACGAACTGCACCGCCGCGTGCGGCAGCTCCACCCCGTGGCGTTCGCACACCTGCTGCAGGCGGCCGACCCGCTCCCGCACCTCCGTCGGTGCCGGTACGTAGTTGTATCGCGTGCCGCCGCGCGGGCCGGTGGCCAGGATGCCGCTGTTGAAGATGCCGGCGCCCATCACCGGACGCCCTGAGCGCCGCTGGCGCTCCAGGAACGGCAGCGCGCCCTGCTCCAGCAGCGTGTAGCGCCCGGCCAGCAGCACGCAGTCCAGGTGCTCGACGAACGGCTCCACCATGGACCAGTGGTTGACGCCGGCGCTCACCGCGCCGATCAGGCCCTGTTCGCGCCACCCCGTCACCAGCGGCAGGGTCTCGCGCAGCACCTGCTCGGCGAACCCTTCCGGCTCGTGCAGGTGCAGGATGTCGATCCGCCCGGTGCCGAGCCGGCGCAGGCTGCGCTCGAAGCAGCGCTCGACGCCGGGGCGCTGAAGTCGTAGTCGAAGTCGCCGGCCACGCCACCGGAGAGGATGCCCACCTTGGTGTTGAGCACGTAGCTGTCGCGCGGCACGCCCCGCAGGGCGATGCCGAGCCGCTGTTCGGCGAGCCCGTTGCCGTACAACGGTGCGGTGTCGAAGAAGCGCACGCCGCGCTCCAGGGCGTGCTCGACGGTGGCCACCGACTGCCGCTCCGACACCTCGCCGTGGAGCCCGGTGCCCAGGCCGATCCGCGGCAGGCGCAATCCGGACGCGCCCACGGTCACGGATGCCTGATCCCCTCGTTCCATGAGCGCAACGTACCGCGAGGCCTCGTCTCAGACCATCCCTTCGACGGAGTGAGCGGCCGGGGTTTCAGCGCGCCGCGCCTACGGATACCTTCGGACCGGCGTCCGGAGGCTGATCATGAAGACACTCGACGAGCATCTTGCCGAGTTCAAGCGGGACGGGTTCACCCTGTTCCCGGGCATGCTCGATGCCGCGTGGGTCCGGGAGATGCGGGCCGCGTTCGAGGACCTCGCCGACCGCATCCCCACCGCGGACGGCAGCCGCCCGTCGGTGTTCGTCGACGTGCTCGAACACCAGCCGCAACTCGTGCTGCGGGCGCTTGCGCACGAGCGGCTGCTCGACTTTGCCGAGATGGTGATCGGCCCCCACGTCCAACTCGAGTCGATCACCTACCGGCGCACGCCGCCGGAGGAAGCGGCCGACAGCCCGGTATTGGGGTTTCACCGCGACATGTTCGCGTTCTTCCCCGAGGACGGCGTGTACCATCGGCCGCTGCTGTTCAACGCGCTGTCCTACCTGCAGGACCTGACCGACGAGAGCGGCCCGCTGCGCATCATCCCCGGATCGCACATGCGGGCGCTGCGCATGGCCCGCGAGCAGGCCAGGCAGCCGCACCCCGACGAGGTGGTCGTCTACCCGAACGCCGGCGACGTCGCCGTGTTCCACTGCAGCATGTTGCACTCCGGGACGGTCAACCGATCCGCCGAACACCGCTACCTGTTCTTCCTCACCTTCAACCACTCGTGGCTGAAGCACCGCGCCAACTACCAGGGACCGGTGTCGCAGGCGGTCATCGCCCGGGCGCGGGCGCGTGGCGACCGGCGGCTGTTGCGCCTGCTCGGCGTGGACGACCAGTTCGTCCAGCGCGCCAACTGCGGCTTCCTGGACCCGGACGAAGAGACTTGGCAACGCTGGATCGCCGAGGACGCCGCCGCCCGAAAGACGATTCGATCGAGCTCACCGTAAGGCCGCGGTGATGCCGAGGCTCCGGGCACAGCGGTTCATGCCCTCATCGTGGGAGAACAGTGCCACCCCGCCGGCGTCTTCGCCGACCAGCAGCGCGGTCGCGACGTGCAGCGCGTCCAGGGTCCGAACGTTGACGGGAAACGGGTCCATCGCCCGCTGCTTGATCTGCCTCGACATCTCCAGGAGGTCGATGCCCGCCAGGACTTCGTCCAACCGTTCGCGGGCCACGGCCAGCGTTTCGTCGGTGAGCTCGCCGGCCAGGCGGCAGCGATGCAGCACGCGCCGGCACTCGATCTCGATCAGCTCGCTCGACACCACCCGCGGGAACTCCAGCGCATGCCGGATCGGCTCCTCTCCCAGCAGGATGTGACGCAGCAGCACCGAGGAGTCCAGGTAGGCTGTCATCGCTCGCCGCGCTCCTCGTCCAGGTGCGGCAACGGATCACGCGACGTCAGTGGCGGCAGCCGGCGATAGGCATACGGCCGTGCGGCCGCCTGCGCGACGCGGACCGCTTCGGGCAGGGGAGCGAGCACGGCGACCGGCGTCGTGCGATCGAGGACGGTGACCGACTCCCCCCGCCGCACCCGCCTCAGCTCGGCGCTCAGCGTTGCCTTGAGGCGGGCAATGGCGATGGATCTCATGTGACTACCATATGACCATCTGATAGTCACATCAAGCGGCCGGCGCCGGTTATCGCTGTACCTTTCCCCCTACCAGATCGGCCACGGTGTAGTCGAGCCTGGCGAGCTCGTCGTGCAGCGCCTGGCCGCCGGCGGCCAGCCACTCGGCCACGTAGTCGTCCCACGCGTCATCCACGTCCGCGTCCGACGTGATCATCCGGTAGAAGAACTTGCCGTGTATGCTCTCCAGCGCGCCGCGGTACCGGGTGGTGAGCTCGTCGAACCGCGTCTCCCCGAAGACGTCCTCCTGGTACATGCGGATGAGGTGCTCGGTGCAGCGGCCGCCCGGCCCGTGGCACCGCTCCCACTCCCGGTAGGCGGGGACCGGCCAGTCCGGGTCGCGTCCCTCGTAGCCGTTGCCCCAGGCCCGGTGGTAACAGGGCCGCCCCCCCGGTTCGAGGAGGTCATGCCGATGGTCCGCCCCTCGCCGGCGGGATCCAGGCTGACGATCCGCTCCAGCGCCTCCTCCAGGTCCGGGATGCCGATGGTGCTGTAGCTGACGAAGAAGCGGCCCGGCGCGAGGACGGGATTGACGTCGACCACCCCCGCCTTGCTCTCGAAGGTCGAGATCCTGTCATGCCCGATGCCGAGCGCCTCGGTCATGCCCGCCTGCTCGAACCAGTCGTAGCGGATCGCCGGCATGTTCTGGGCACCCGCCTGGTGCACGGAGTGACGGGGAATGCCCTGCAGCTCGTCGCCGCCGGTGCCGGGCACCGCCGTCAGCAGCCACGCCGCGTGGCCCAGGTCGTCCAGGGTCCCGGCCAGGAGCGGGGCGTGCTCGCGGATCATGTCCTGCGGAATGGACCGGTACGCGCCCGCGTCGAACCACGCGTCGTGCTCGGCAAACGTGTACATCGCGTCCGGGTGCTCGCCCGCCCCGATCATCACGTCGATCGATGGGCCTCCCACGTTCTGCGTGAAGTTCGTGAGCCGCACGTCGAACCGTTCCTCGATGGCCCTCTGAATCGGCCCGTTGGGCTGCATGCGGCCGACCCGGACGCCCAGCCAGGTGATCTCCATGGGGGCGCCCGGATCGCCGGACTCGGCCTCTTCAGCGGTCCGCGCGGCGCAGGCGCCCGCCATCAGCGCGGTCACGGCCAGCAACGCTGCGCCCGGCGCGGTCCGCGTCACGGCAAGCGCGAGCCTCGCGCCCAAGGCTCCCCGCTCCCGGAGGTCGCCAGCGAGACCCGCTATGTCCGCTCCTTCAGCCTGCCCGACAGGTCGCCGCTCACGATGATCGCCTCCTCTGATAGCCGCGCTGTGCATTTTGATCAACAGTGGCTGAAGCGCCGCGCAAAATACCAGCGGCCGGTGGCGCAGGCCGTCATCGCCCGGGCGCGGGATGAAGAACACGCTGCGGAAGTACTTGCCGGACGCGGTTGCTTGCATGCCTGATTGGCCGTACACTGACCGTACGATGCCGAACGATGCCAATCGTCGCCGAAGTGAGCGTATCGAGGTCAGGGCAACCCCGGAGGAACGTGCGCTCATCGACCGGGCGGTGGCCGCCGCTGGTACCAACGCCACCGCATTCGTCCTGAGCAGCGTCACGACCGCCGCCCGCCGGGTCCTCGCGGATCGTACCGAGTTCGTCCTATCGCCCGAGGCCGCCGGCGCGTGGGAGGCAATCAACGAACGGCCGGCTCGGGATCTTCCCGGACTTCGCAGACTGATGCAGCGGCCGTCGCCGTTCGTCGCGGAGTGAGCGGAGCGACCCTCACTCGAAGAGTGACCGGCGGCTACCTGCCACCCGCGCTGCTGTCCGGCGACCACGAGTTGGAGCGGTTCGAGTGCCGTTCCGTGGAGCAGACGCTATGGCTGCGGCGACACGCCCGCCAATCGGCGGCCACCGGTGCCAGCAAGGTCCTTGTCATCACGCCGGCACGCAGTACCGAGGTGGTCGCCTACTACGCCTGGTGCATGGCCAGCCTTGCCGTGGACACCGCACCGCCGCGGCTGCGGAAGGGTGCGGGGCGCTACCCCCAGCCGGTCGCCCTGCTGGCTCGACTGGGAGTGAGCATCCACCACGAACGTCGAGGGCTGGGCGCCGCCTTGCTGCGGGACGTGATCGCCCGCACGGCCGCGGTCGGTCGGGAGATCGGCTGCCGCGGCCTGCTGGTACACGCCGAGAGTCCGGAGGCCCGCGACTTCTACCGGCACCTGGTCCCGGAGTTCGAGCCCTCGCCCACGGACGAACTGCATCTGGTGTTGATGTTGAAGGACATCCTCCGCACCCTTCGTTCCTGAACGACGTGGCAAGAGTACGAACGCATCCCGGCGTCGTCCTCCGAGAGGAGAGCTCCAGGCGAGAGAGATGAGCGCAAGCCCGCTTGCGGCGACCATCCCCGTGCCTGCGAATCGCATCACGTCAATCCTGCGCGGAGACCGGGCGATCTCCGCGGAGACCGCGCTGCGCCTGAGCCGGTACCTTGGCACCGGGCCCGAGTTCTGGATGAACCTCCAGAGCCGGCACGACGTCTCCGTCGTCATCAGCGAACGCGGCGATTTGATCGAGGAGGAATGCTGACTTTCGCGTCCAGGCTCTTGACCTCGTGTTCCAGCACGGCTATTACCTGCCACTCCTCCACCCCGGCGAACCACTCGAGAATCGTCCTGTTCTCACTCGTCATGGCCCAGCTCGTTCGACGCCGTGTCCAGACCGCGGACCAGTACTGCCGATGCGCTTCCTCGATCGTGTCGACAGCGGCGGCGCGTCCGATCGTTGCGCTTGCAGATAACGCAAGCTTGCCTGTAAGCTTATACCTGTTGAACAGCAAGCAAAGAAAGACCCTCGCCGTCATCTTCACGGATCCGGCGTCGGGCACCATCGAGTGGGCGGCGGTCGAAAGCCTGCTTCTCGCTGCCGGGGCTCGGCTGATCGAGGGACGCGGCTCACGCGTGCGGTTCGAGAAGGATGGTGAGATCGAGACCTTCCACCGCCCGCATCCTACCAAGGAGGCCAAGCGCTACCAGGTCCGCGCGGCGCGCGAGTTCCTGGAGCGGATCGGAGTGACCCCATGAGCAATACCATGACCTACAACGGCTATGCGGCCCGGATCGAATATGACGACGACGACCGAATCTTCACGGGACGGATCGCGGGGATTCGGGATGGTGTGGGCTTCCATGCCGACTCAGTCGACGCTCTGAGGCAAGCCTTCCACGAGGCAGTCGAGGACTACCTGGAGACCTGCGCGAAGATCGGCAAGGAGCCTCAGAGAGCCTACTCCGGCCGAGTGATGTTCCGCGTCAGCCCGGAAACGCACCGCAAGGCTGCCCTGGCGGCTGAGCTGTCCGGCAAGAGTCTGAATCAGTGGGCGGAAGAGGTCCTCGACCGCGCCGGCGACGGATAAGTACCCGCTCCAGGCGAGACCTCCTTCACGGAGTGGCTGCCGGCTCGTAGGCCAGGCTGGACACCGTGTCGGTTGCAGCGTCTCCTCGGCCACCGTCAGCCTGCCATCGTCTGCGACCGGCGGGACGGCTGGCTACGCCGCCGATCCGCGCTCCCACCCGTTGCCTGCCACACAGGGAGACGATAAGGTCAGTGTCCAGGGCGGCTTTCGGCTGCCTCGGGCTACGGCAGTGAGCACGCCACCCACGCACCCGCGCATTCCCTACGGCGAGGCCGACTTCCGGCGCATCCGCCACAACCGGTGGCTGTACGTCGACAAGACCCGCTTCGTGCGGCGCCTGGAGGACGAACGCTACGCATTCCTGATCCGTCCGCGCCGCTTCGGCAAGTCGCTGTGGGTGTCGCTGCTGGAGAACTACTACGACCGCTTCTGGGCGGACGACTTCGATGCCACCTTCGCCGGCACCGACATCGGGCGGGTGCCGACGGGAGAGCAGAGCCGCTACGTCACCCTGCGCTTCAACTTCTCGGCGGTGAACGACAAGCTTGAGACGCTGGAGCGGGAGTTCGAGACCTACTGCATGATAGAGTTCCGGGGTACGCTGCGGCGCCATCCCGACCTGTTTCCCGACGCGGCCGTGCGGGACATCCTCGAGCCGCCCTCCATCGCCAACAAGCTCGGCGAACTGTTCCGGTATGTCGGCGACCACGACATCCCGCTGTACGTGCTGATCGACGAGTACGACAACTTCGCCAACACCGTGCTCGCGTACCACGGCGCGGAGGCGTACCACTCCTTCACCCACGGCGGCGGCTTCTACCGCAACTTCTTCGCCTCCCTGAAGTCGGGTGCCGACCGCAGCGGCGCGGCCTGGAGCGCCTGTTCATCACCGGGGTGTCGCCGGTCACCATGGACGACGTGACATCGGGCTTCAACATCGGCACCAACATCAGCCTGGAACCCGACTTCAACGAGATGGTCGGCTTCACCGAGGCAGAGGTGCGGCGCCTGGTGGAGACCTACCGGGACCATGGCGTATTCAACCAGGACCCGGCGGTCGCCATGGGGATCATGGGCGAGTGGTACAATGGCTATCGTTTCGCCAGGGCAGCCGAAAGCGATCTGTACAACTCCGACATGGTGCTCTACTACCTGAAGCACTCGATTCCGAACAGGGAGGTGCCGGAGTACCTGATCGACACCAACGTGCGCATCGACTACGGCAAGCTGCGCCACCTGCTGGTAACCGGCCGGTAGCTCAACGGCAACTTCGACCTGTTGCGGGACGTCATCGGCGAGGAGCAGGTGGACACCCGCATCACGCCCGGCTTTCCGCTGAAGGACCTCACCAAGCCGGAGAACTTCCTGTCCCTGATGCACTACTTCGGGCTGCTGAGCCTCCGTGGCGTGCCCGGCGTGATGCCGCGGCTGGCGATCCCGAACCAGACCGTGAAGCGGCTGATGTACGGCTTTCTGCGCGACGCCTACCGCAACGTGGAGGTGTTCTCGGTCAACCTGTTCCGGTTCGAGCAGTTGATGTTGCGGATGGCCACCGAAGGCGAGTGGCGGCCCGTGCTGGAATTCCTGAGCGAGGCGATCGCGCGGCAGACGGGGATCCGCGACTACATCGGCGGGGAGAAGGTCATCCAGAGCTTCCTGGCGGCCTATCTGAGCGTAGCCGACTACTACGTGTTCCGGTCGGAGATGGAGCTGGGCCAGGCCAGGTCGGCGCCAGCCGACTGGCCCGGACACGCGGACATCGCGCTGGAGCCGCTGGTGGCGCGCTATCCGCACCTGCGGCGCGGCTACCTGATCGAGTTGAAGTACCTGAAGCGCTCTGCGCCGGCGGATGAAGCCGAGGTGACGGCGGCGGCCGGAGAGGCGGCGGCGCAGCTCGGGCGGTATCTGACGGAGGAGCGGCTGGCGCGGCAGTTTCCGGGCGTGCGTTTCATCGGCCTCATCGTGGTCTACCACGGATGGGAGCTGGTGTTCTGCGACGCCGTAGCGGAGTGATCGCTCCGGGCTTGCGCTCTCGTGCGGCTTCGCGCAGGACGGCGGCGAATTGGTCCGGAGGACACCGACGCGTTCACGTCATCCGGACGCTCGAAACTGCGGAATGCGCGCGAAGAAAGACCCTGCTGGACCTGTGCGTCGAGCCACCGTCGCAGCTCTTCGTAGGACATGTTCGCGATTTCGGCGCTGAGCCGGTCGCGTATTTCCCGTACGGACTTCACGCAGTCGAACGACTTCGTCCTGTTCTCACTCGTCATGGCACAGTCATGGGCGCGATCACGTCGCGGTCCGTTGCTCATGTTGGCGTTCATTCAATCGGGTGGCCGACGCCGTGTCCAGACCAGTACTGCAGAAGCCTCTTCCGGACAGGTGATGTTCCGTGTCAGCCCGACGGAGGGGTGCGGGCGTCCCGTGGTCAAACAGGCCCTTCAACGCTGACCTTCGCGTCCAGGCTCTTGACCTCGTGTTCCAGCACGGCCTTGACCTGCCACTCCTCGACCCCCGGGAACCACTCGATAAAGTCCTTCACCGTAGCTCCCGATGCGAGATTGGCGAACAGAGCGGATACCGGCACTCTGGTGCGGGTGAACACCCAGGCCCCGCTGAGCCTGCCGGGCACGCTCTCCACTGCGGCGCACTTGCTCCAGTCCGTCATCCGGTCACCTCCTGACACTCCCAAAGGACGACTCCAGGCGAGGTTCCGTCACGGCGTGGCTGCCGGCTCGTAGGCCAGGCTGAACACCGTGTCGGTCATCCAGCGCTTGAAGCTGTCGTTGTCCATGAACTGCTTGAACAGCTCGGTGTCGTCGCGCATCACGGCGGTCATCACGCGCAGCAGCGCCCGGTCGTGCTCGATCCGGGCGTTCTGCCGGTCCGAGTTGCGCTGGGCGTTGCGGAAGGCGGTGTCCTCCCGCACGCGCTCGGGAATGGTCTGGATGATGAGCTGCCGCACGCGGTCGGCGTCCTCCCACCGGATGTCGCCGAAGTGCTCGTTGAACGTGCGCAGGATGTTCGAGAGCCGGTCCAGCTCCGGCTCGCCCCGGCGGCCGCCGCCGTCTCCGGGGACCGGATCGATCTCGGCGTCCTGGTCCGGCAGGATGATGCGCTGCATCGCCTGCTTCTCCACCCGGTAGCTGTCCAGGTCGATGGCGTCGAGGATGCCCTTGGAGAGGTCCTCCTCCTCGGGAGCCGGCAGCCTCGGGATGAGGAAGTTCAGGAAGATCGAGCGCTTCTCCCACTCCGCGTTGGTATACGGCAGCACCGACGACAGGAAGGCGTACGTGCGCACGAACGCCTTGGCGCCGCCCTTGAACGCCACCTGCCCGTCCTCGTCCAGGTCGTTCCGGTAGACCGCCACGCAGTCGTCCAGGATCGGATCGAGGCGGTCGCGGTCCTCCCCGCCCAGGTAGCGCCGCGCGAGCTCCTCGACCTGCTCCTCGGAATAGACCTGGACGCCGTCCAGATCCGCCTGCAGGTCGTGCAGCTTGTTGGGGTCGGTCTCGTCGGCCAGGATCGTGGCCCGGTAGAAGTCCGCGAACGCGTCGCGGATGGTGTCGGCGTCGTTGAGGAAGTCGAGCACGAACACGTCGTGCTTCTTCTGGTGCGCCCGGTTCAGGCGAGACAGGGTCTGCACCGCCTTGATGCCGGACAGCGTCTTGTCCACGTACATGGTGTGCAGCAGCGGCTCGTCGTAG
The DNA here is from genome assembly GCA_964291595.2 of Spirochaetia bacterium. Taxonomy (GTDB): domain Bacteria; phylum Spirochaetota; class Spirochaetia; order SZUA-6; family Bin103; genus CATQHW01. Next base: position 3,079,478 of record OZ219914.1, read on the forward strand.
CCGGTCTGGAACTTGTCCGCGCACACCAGGAAGCGGTACGGATCCTCCCGGAACCGCTCGGCGATCTGCGACGACGGCAGGCCGTTCAGTGACGCCTCGGTTACCTTCGCTCCGCCCAGCTCGTGCTCGCCCGAGAAGGCGACCAGCGCCTGGCAGCGGCTCTTGCGCTCGGCCAGGTAGTCGCGGATGGCGTGGTAGTACTGGACCGCGCGCTCGATGCCGTTGGTGACCACCATCGCCCGCGCCGCGCCGCCGATCTTGTTCTGCGCCAGCACCTGGTCGTGGAAGTGGTCGACCATGATCTCGGCCTTGAGGCGGATCGCGTGATCGCTGCCCTCGACGAACCGGCGCAGCTTCCTCTGCGCCTTGCGGGTGTCGAACTCCGGGTCGTCCTCCACCGTCTTGGCGAGCTTGTAGTAGCTGGACACCGGCGTGTAGTGGGCCAGCACGTCCAGGATGAACCTCTCCTGGATCGCCTGCTTCATGGAGTAGCTGTGGAAGGCGTGATGCCTGACCGTGCCGTCCGGCTGCGGGTCCGGGGTCCCGAAGATCTCCAGCGTCTTGTTCTTGGGCGTGGCCGTGAACGCGAAGTAGCTGGCGTTGGGCAGCAGCCTGCGCGACTCCATCACGCGGTTGATCCGGTCCTCGTACGTCTCCTCCTCGCCTGCCTCGCCCGCCTCCGACAGCGCCTGCGTCATGGCCGCGCTGGTGCGGCCACCCTGGCTGGAGTGCGCCTCGTCGATGATGATCGCGAAGCTGCGCCCGCGCTGCTCGTTGCCGATCTCGTCCAGGATGAACGGGAACTTCTGGACCGTGGAGATGATGATCTTCTTGCCGCTCTCGATGAACCGGCGCAGATCGCCCGAGCGGTCGGCATGCCCGACCGTGGCCCCCACCTGCGCGTACTGCCTGATCGTATCCCGGATCTGACGGTCCAGGATGATCCGGTCGGTGACCACGATGATCGAGTCGAAGACCGGCGCGTCATCCCTGATCAGCCCGATCAGTTGGTGGGCCAGCCAGGCGATGGAGTTGCTCTTGCCGCTGCCCGCCGAGTGCTGGATCAGGTAGCATTTGCCCGCGCCGTGCTCGCCGGCGTCGGCCAGCAGCCGGCGCACCACGTCGAGCTGGTGATAGCGCGGCCAGATCTGCGTCCGCCGCTTCCTGCCGCGCTTCTCGTCCTTCGCCTCCACCACCTGGGCGTAGTTCTCCAGGATGTCGGTGAGGCTCCGCCGGGTCAGCACCTCCCGCCACAGGTAGTCGATCGCCAGCCCTTCCGGGTTGGGCGGGTTGCCGGCGCCGTCGTTCCAGCCCCGGTTGAACGGCAGGAACCACGACGCCCTGCCGGCGAGGCGGGTGCAGAACTGCACCTCCCGCTCGTCCACGGCGAAGTGCGCGATGCAGCGCCCGAACTCGAAGAGCTTCTCGCGCGGGTTGCGATCCTGCTGGTACTGCAGGACCGCGTCTGCCGCCGTCTGCTTGGTGAGGCTGTTCTTCAGCTCGAAGGTGAACACCGGCAACCCGTTGATGAACAGCCCGATGTCCAGCGCCCGCTGCGCCTCGTCCCGGCTGTAGCGAAGCTGGCGGGTGACGGTGAAGCGGTTCTGCTCGAACCGCTCCCGCGCCTGCGGGTTGTGAGCCGACGGCGTGCCGTAGAACAGGTCCAGGTGCAGCGCTCCGTGCTTGATCCCGTTGCGCAGAACATCGATCGTGCCTCGCTTGGCGATCTCGCCCTGTAGCCGGGTCAGGAACGCCCGCCGGGTCGGACCGTCTTCGGAGAGCGTCAGCGCCTCGGCGACCTCGGGCTGGGTGTCACGCAGGAACGCCGCGAGCTGCACCAAGTCGACACCGTACTCGCGGTCGTAGTCGTGGAAGTTGCCGCCGCTCCACCCCACTCCACCGTATCCGGCCGGAGGATCGGCCACGGTGCCCTCGGCGGGAGGATCGCACGGATGCCCGGCCAGTCCCGTGCAGATCAGCCGTTCCAGCCCGCGTTCCGTGGTGTCACTGGTGCTCATGCGCATACGCAGCAGCTCTCCGTGGTCAGCCTGCCGGGATTGCGTTCGGAGACTTCTCCGACTCGATCAACCGGTCCTGATACCGTCTCTGTAGTTCGATGTAGTAGGCGACCAACCGCTCCGGATCATGATCCAAGCGCGCCGAGATTCGGTGGCGGACTTCTCGTATCTCATCGATCACCGGATCATTTTGACTCGGCTTCATCGCTACCTCCAATGGGTTCCAAGGGCGTTACCAGTGCCGGAAAAAACAACCCCAGCAGTACGTTTATGCGGCGAATGTGCCCGAACTTGTTTGCGTTCGCCAAGTGGCGGCAATTCCAAAGTCACGAGGAAGTCGCATCTATGGAAGGATGCCGACGCCAGATGAAGTGAATCACTACTGGGATCGGCCGGCATCACGTTATGCCGGAAATATGCCTGCACGACTTCGACAATAGCAGGTTCAACGAGCGGCAAGCCGTGAACAAGGGCCAGGCATTGCGCGCTGCGCTCCGGAACCTCTCCGGTCAGCTCGTCGAGTACGGCCGTGCTGGTAATTGGCTCGTATCGCTGAGGGGCGTCTGCCCACCACTGCCGCGTCCACTGCCGTCGTGGTACGACATCGGGAGCGGTGCGCGCTTCCACGTAGAAGGTGGGGATCGAAGTCTCGACGTAAACGAGTGGCTTGGCCACAGCCACACGGTACCGGACTTTGCTACCAAAGGACAGAGTGAACGGCGAGCTTCTCGACCGTGGACATGCTCTCGACGAACCCTCGCAGGTCGCCCGAGCGGTCGGCGTGCCCGACGGTCGCGCCCACCTGCGCGGATTGCCGGATCGTGTCCCGGATCTGACGGTCGAGGATGATTCGGTCGGTAACCACGATGATCGAGTCGAAGACCGTCGCGTCGTCCCTGCTCAGCCCGATCAGTTGATGGGCCAGCCAGGCGATGGAGTTGCTCTTGCCGCTGCCCGCCGAGTGCTGGGATCAGGTACTTCCTGCCCGCGCTGTGCTCGCCGGCGTCGGCCAGCAACCGCCGCACCACGTCGAGCTGGTGATAGCGCGGCCAGATCTGCGTCCGCCGCTTCCTACCGCTCTTCTCGTCCTTTGCCTCCATCACCTGCGCGTAGATATCGAGGATGTCGGTAACGCTCCGCCAGGGCAGGAACTCCCGCCTAAGTAGTCGATCGCCAGCCCGTCCGGATTGGGCGGGGTGCTCGCGCCGTCGTTCAACTCACGATTGAGCGGCAGGAACCACGACGCGTTGTTGGCGAGGCGGGTGCAGACCTGCACCTCCCGCTCGTGCACGGCGAAGTGCGCGATGCAACGCTCGAACTCGACACTGCTCCTCGCAGGTTGCGATCCTCCTGATACTGCTGCGGTAGCCGACAGTACGCGCCACCAGCGCCTGCGGCGTGATACAGCGATCGTGCGGAAGAAGAAGACGATGTTCTTGGGCCGCTGCAGGCGCTCGTAGTAAGCCGCGCAGCACGATCCGCTCCCAGGCGGCGTAGCTAAACTGGACAAAGCGGCCGACCAGTTGTAGGAATCGGTCCATGAAACGGTCCTCCCGCACGTCGGCGTATGGCATCGCTAACATACCGCACGGGGGACCGTTTCATGTCATGTCATCAGATTCATGAGGATTCCGGCTTCCAGATGAATGGCCGACCTCCGTCATCCTCCTCATTTTTCGGGTATACCCGGCTAGATTCCTAGATGAGGCGCGCATTCCGCAGGGTGAGATTCCTGGTGAGGCAATGCGCCCCGTTGACACGCCCCTCACCGCTGACTAAAATCAAATACGTGAAAGTAGAGTCGACCGGTCTATAGGCCCACAACACCACAATACGACGACCGTCTATCCTGAACGGATTACCGCAATGCCTATCCGAAGACCAAATAGGTCGTCTCAGTCTTGCGCATCACGATAACTCAAGGATCATCATGCAGCACAGTTTCAAGCCAAGCAAACCACTTATTCTCCCTGTCAGTCAAATTACGAGCGTAAACGGGTCTCCGGCAGCAGTTGATGTGGAAGTAACACAGCATATCTCGCCTTACCAACGACTCACCATCGAAGCCCCCAACTCCCAAGCTACCTTGTTCCCTATCAACCGACCGTGCCGAATCATTCTGGACAACAACCAGATGAACATACACGTGATCGTTGGCATGCAGCACCTATTCTCTTCGCAACACAAGATATCGTTTTCTCCTACAGTTCTTCCCTCCCTGGCAGTCAATCCAAAGACCACACTACTGTCCATACAACTTGCTATCGCCAACTTCCCGAGATTCTTTGGCTCCACTGACAAGTGGATCGATGACGGACAAAGCAGCAGCAGACAGGGTGTGGCGATCCTCAATGAACCACCATGGACGATAAGAATCACGGCGCTGCCAAACATAATGGACGCATGGAGGCAGATCGAATCCACCAATGGACGTTCAATAACGCACACTGCCTCTATCTCAAGAACTGACCGCAGCGCGTTTGCAGCTGGTGACGTTTACGACCTCATAGGATCATTGCGTTCGTTCCTGTCCTTCGTCTCAGGGAAGAGCATAGGAATGGCTTACGCAGTAGGAACCGACCAACACAGCACCCAGCGCCTACTCCGGATCGGAATGGACTACACGCATCCTGGCGCCGATGTCGACTCGCTGTTTCTGACGACCCGCGGGAGCACTGACATCCCAATGATGTTCTCTGGATTCTACGGGCCGCTCGCTGAACCGAACTGGCACGATGACATCTCCAAAGCTATCGACTGCTATGTAGAGAGTAACCGAACGTCCGTTCACACTGGTCTCGCTCTCACTCAGACCGCGCTTGAGATACTATCACGCTACAATCTGGAAAAAGTCGGATTGGTAGCGATCGACGATATCCGCGCTGAAAACAAAATCAAGACAACGTTGGCCCTCAGTGGAATTCCATGTGATATACCCGGCCAGCTACTGCACCTTACTCGCCTTGCGCGGCAACGCCACTGGACGAGCGGTGTACAAGCGTTGGTTGAAGTAAGGAACTCGCTAGTTCATGGGAACCGAACGAATGATCGTTATCGAAACTCCCGTGACATGTTAGCAATTGCTGAAATACACGATTTGGCGCAATGGTACGTGCAGATGATATTACTTCGAATGTTCAATTACAAAGGTGATTACTCAAGCAGGTTGGCTCGCGCTGGCCAGTCACATGTTCAGTCAGTACCATGGGCCTAACGCCACTCCAGCGAATTCCGATGACCTCGTGCAAGGCCCCACGAATCGTAACATGTAGCACAGCGCCGCGTTCTTACGTCATCCCATGCCAGCGCGTCACGCTCACATATCCCTTGCGGTCTCCCGCATCCGCCGTAGAACATGTAGGCTCCGATGCACGCGTTCTGCGGGAACGTCGATCTCTGGCCATCTGTACATCCGGACATCCGCCGCTACCGGAATGTTCATTCATGGGGAGTGATCTATTGATCTCTGCAGCGATTGAAGGAGTATCGTGGAGCCCGGCGATAGGGTCCGGCACATCAATCTCACCCGTGACAACCTCGGCGCTCCATGGGGTGTCGCTGGTCAGCTCCTAACCATCTCTGCGCTCGCATCGAACGCGTCCATGTCCAAGTCGCCGCGACCTTTAGCTGCCTGATTCGGGTCTTCGCTCGACCTGATCGGACTTGCCTCCGTCAACGAATCAGCTACCTTCCTCACGTCTATTGCTCCAGTTACAGCACTTGCGACGAGAGTACGCCCGTATTCTTGAAGCAGTTTGATCTCACGGCGACTCAGATCTATCGCTGCGTCTATTCGTGCGTTCGACTCGGATGCGAAGTCGACGATTGCCACTTGGTCAGACATCGGCGGTAGAGGAATCTGCAATCTCGAAACCATCCCGGCGTTTAGATTGTTCATAGTGGCACCAATCGACGTCAGAGCCAGAGCGTCTCTAACCCCTAAGGAACTGAGAACGAGAGTGAGGTACCTATGTTCGAATGTTCCGAGAATTGGCCTGATACGCAGGCTTCCGGTTCCGCAGATCCAATTAGCTTCCTTTTCCGTGACTAGTGCACAACGACCGACTTCTCCACGTCGCGCCATAACGACATCCCCGGGACTCAGAAGGTGCCTCGACAGCTCATCTGCCTTCTTCTTGCTAATGGAAATCGCGGGGTCCGGTACAAGAGTACCACGGCGCATGTGCGAAGGGTTGATAACCGGGATTCCGCCGCGGACATACTCATCGGCGTGCAGCTGGCTTCCAAACGGTCCAGTTTGGATTGAGGACGCCGCAGTACTCAATGATCGTTGGCCCCAATCCCGTGGCACTTGCCGCAGCCAGCCAATGCTTGACCTCTTATATGCCGGGTAGGGCCGGCCAGATTGAGCGTTGATCTGGCCCGTGACGGCTTGCTGGATACTGGCCTGCCTGTAATCATCCAAGAGCTCGATCAGTCTTTCCTTGGAGCGGATGTAGGCCCGGATACGCCGGCCTGCCCAATCGAGGAAGCCGACTATCGCGTTCTGTTCGCCAATCGGTGGCACGCACATGTAGATCAATTTGAAGTGTTCCGGCCTCAAGCTCCACATATCAGAAGTGATGCCGTACGACCAGCGTTCGGCCTCCTTCGCGAAGGCGCGCGTCCTCATTAAGTGATGAAAATACCGTGCGTTCGCTACTATTCGCAGTCGCTCGACCACGTAAGCAGGACTGACGATACCCTGATAGTTAGATACCCCAACGGCTCCCTGCCATGCTCGCATTTTGTTATATACGATGTCCCTTGGCCTTGCGAGCTTATAGTTGGTTTTGTCCAAGTTCGAACTGTCCTTCTTTGAGCTGTCTTCCAAGAGGTCCTTCTGTCGAACAACGCCGTTTCTTATCGTTACCGACAACAGAGGATCCTCTGGACGATCGCGCTCCTTTATCTCCTCGAAAATCGAACGGTTGGGTACTACCTCCCAATGGCTCGGCACATGTCCTATCCACTCAACACCGGAGTCTTTCACTCGCGGATAGGGCTTGAGTCTGGGCATCACAGTCGGTCATTGCCGAGGACATCGGCGAGCAATCCAGTAGTCTCCTGCTCGACGACCAAGATCTCAGCGCGGATCTCCTCCAGCGTGCGCGTCTCGTTCGGCCGGTAGAAATAGCGTGTGAAGCTGATATCATATCCGACTCGCACATTGTCGGGCCGATACCAAGCATCGGCAACGTACGGCAGAACCTCGCGCCGCAGGAAGGCTTCGATGCCACCATCCTCCCCGAGCGGGATCTGCTCGGTGTCGCGCAAGTCAGTGTCAGCCTCGTACTCGACAACGGTGGATCTACCCCTGATGGCGACCGAGAAGCGCCCTCGCAACGGGTCGGCGCGGGTGCCTCTCTTGTGGATCCTCCTGATGACCGGCGCGGCTGTCTCGCTGCGCTCGCCGCTCTCCCTGAGATTCTTGATTTCGCCGGCCTTATATGCGCGGTTGGGGTCTGCCCCCTCGATACGCAGAGGGCGCTCCACCGTCACCTTCCAGTAGCCGAATGCGGCGTTGTCGAAGATCTTGCTTTGCTCGGACTCCTCGAAGGCAAGGAAGGTGTCGCAGATGCGGGCGATGTCCTCGTCGCCGAGCTCGCAGTTCTTCTTGCCCAGGTTCTTGCGCAACGGCCGGTGCCACGCGGTGGCGTCGATCAACTGCACCTTGCCCCGGCGATGCTCCGGCTTTCGGTTGGTAAGGATCCACACATAGGTGGCGATGCCGGTGTTGTAGAACATGTTGAGCGGCAGGGCGACGATCGCCTCCAGCCAGTCGTTCTCGATGATCCAGCGGCGGATGTTGCTCTCGCCCTGGCCGGCGTCGCCGGTGAACAGGGAGCTTCCGTTGTGCACCTCGGCAATGCGGCTGCCGAGCGCGGTGCCCTGCTTCATCTTGGAGAGCTTGTTGGCCAGGAACAGCATCTGGCCGTCGCTGGAGCGGGTCACTAGGGAGTACTCGGGATCGCCCGCGTGCTCTATCACGAAGCGGGGGTCGCGCATGTCGCGCTTGCCACCCATGCGCTCCAGGTCAGTCTTCCAGCTCTTGCCGTAGGGCGGATTGGAGAGCATGAAGTCGAAACCGCGCGACGGGAAGGCGTCGTTGGACAGGGTGGAGTGCTCCGGGCCGCCCACGATGTTGTCGGCGGCCTCGCCCTCGCCTTTCAGCAGCAAGTCGGCCTTGCAGATGGCGTACGTCTCGGCGTTGATCTCCTGGCCGTACAGGTGAGTGGCGACCTCCTTGCCGTGCTCGGCGGCGAGCTGCTGCAGCGTCTCCTCGGCCACGGTCAGAATGCCGCCGGTGCCGCAGGCGCCGTCGTACAGCAGGTAGGTGCCGGAGCTGATCTGGTCGGCGATGGGCAGGAAGACCAGCTTCGCCATCAGCCGCACCGCGTCGCGTGGGGTCCAGTGCTCGCCTGCCTCCTCGTTGTTCTCCTCGTTGAAGCGGCGCACCAGCTCCTCGAAGATCGTGCCCATGCCGTGGTTGTCGAGGCCGGGATGCTTCACCGAGCCGTCGGCGTGGTGCACCGGGTCGGGGCTCAAGTTGATGTCGGGCGAGGTGAGCTTCTCGATGAGGGTGCCCAAGGCGTCCGCCTTGGAGAGCTTCGGGATCTGGTTGCGGAACTCGAAGTTGTCGAGGATGTCCTGCACGTTGGGCGAGAACCCGTCGAGGTACGCCTGGAAGTCGGCGGTGAGCTGCTGCCGGTTGGCTCGGGCGCGCAGGTCGCTCAGGGTGAAGCGGGAGGTGTTGTAGAACGCCTGTCCCGCCGCCTGGCGCAGGGCGGCGTCCTGCTCGACCACGCCGGCGTCGTCGAGGGCGGCCTTCATGTCGAGGACGGCCTGCTTGCTGCCCTCCAGCACCGCGTCGAGGCGGCGCAGCACGGTCATGGGCAGGATCACGTCGCGGTACTTGCCGCGCACGTACAGGTCGCGCAGGACGTCGTCAGCGATGCCCCAGATGTAGTTCGCGATCCAGTTCAGGTCGCCGTTGCTCATGTTGGTGCTCATTCAATTGGGTCACCGACGCCGTGTCCAGACCGCGGACCGGCATCGACCGCGAGCTGCGCGGCCCGTCCGGCGTCCGTGCACGACGCACCCGCCGCAACTCGTTTCAGCCTGCCGTCGTCTGCGACCGGAGGGAGGCTGGCTGGTTGGCCAACCGGCTGCCTGCCGGTGATGGGTTACGGTATTCACCGGGCTCGTCGTATGTGGCGTGCCGTCCGGCCGCATCACCGACATCCTGAACGGACGCCGGTCGATCACCACTGACACGGCGCAGCGGCTTGGCCGTTACTTTGGCAACAGCCCTCGCTTCTGGCTGGACCTGCAGAGCCAGTACAACTTGGCTTCTTGGTGGATGAGAGCTTGAGTTGGCGGTTGTCACTTCGTACTCCTTGCGGGCTTCACGATATGCCGTCAGTCCTCCGTGGTCGTCATCGTTCGCTTCCCTGGCGGGCGGCGGACGGAATCGCGTCAGGGCAAGGACTGCCGGTCGAGCGTACCAGAGCGGACTCGCCCTCTCGACCTTCGTGTGTCCGGAGCCGATTGACGAGGCGGCGCAGGAGCGGGTCCGAGAAACCTCTGCTATTGAGCCACCCGACCCGGTCCTCAGGGGACATCCCGGCCAGCTCGACACTGAGGCGATCACGAATCTCGCGCGTGGTCTTCATCGCAGTCGAAACCTTTCGTTGCGCGACGCGCAGTGCTTCATGTTCCGTACCTCCTCGTTGTTCTCCTCTTGGAAACCACTCGCGCAGAATGGCGCGCAAGTCATGAAAGGAACGATCGGCGCACCGGTTGAGGGATACTCGTTCGGCGAGCTGTTGGTAGAGCGATGCGCTGCGCGCCACGCCCGACGCATGCAGGGCGGCATGAAACGCCTCCTTTGGCCGCCGTGGCTTCGACTCTTGGTCATCCCACAGGCCATTGTCGTTCAGCCACTGGCGGAGCCGCGGCCTTCTGTCTGCCCAACCGGCCACGGCGTCGACGTGCGGGGAGTCGCTCCAGACCCAGATCTCCAGCTCCGGGGCCAGGACGATTGCCTTGCCCCGCTCGCCCCATGCGGATGCCCGAAATTCCTGATTCAGCGCTTCCTGCAAGTCATCTGCCGACATCTTCTCGCGGCCGCTGCCTTCGTGATCCATGATCAGCAGTGCGTATCGGTACCGCTGGGACAGTGGGGAGAGGAACGAAACGCCACGTCTCGCACAAGCGGCGTCATGCTCGGGGTGTACGAAGATGTCGAACACGATCTGCCGGATGGGCAGCGACTCGTGACGGGACAGCAGACCCGCGCAACGCGTGTTCCATGTCCTTGTCCGCGGCAAGGACCACGAGGTCCCGCCGGGTCATCCCAGTACCCCGGCCGCAAGCAGGGTGCCGAGGTCCGCATCGCCCCGCCAGGCTTGCAGGTGAGGATGCTCGGTCCCGGAGACGATGTCGGTCGCACCCGCATCGTCGCGCGCGAAGCACAGCACGTCTTCCGAATTCGCCGCGTTGAGCACGACCGGTGAGTGGGTCGCCATCAACACCTGAGCGCCATACACCGATGACAGCGAATCGAACACCGTGGCCACCGCCTTCGGGTGGATGCCGTTTTCCGGCTCCTCAACCAGGAAGACACCTTCCAGATCGGGCAGATAGGCCGGCAGCGTGAGACCGGTCAACCTGAGCGTGCCATCGGAGACCAGCCACGACGGCACGGCCAAGCCGCCAGCATACCGGTACACCATATAGCAATGGCGGTCTTCGGGGCGCTCCACCGCCTCGATGTCTTCCAGATCGGGCAGCGCCGTGCGCAGATGCGCGATCCATGCAGCGTGGCGTGCGGGGTCGTCTTGCCGGAGGCGGCCGGCGACCCAGGAGACGTTGGACCCGTCGGGCAGGAATCCGGCGGCCCGCGTCGGCGGACTCGGCTGCCGGATTGCAGCACTGTTGAGGGTGAACCGCTGAATGCCGGCGCCAAGGTACTCCCGAAACCACGTCGCCGTCGGAAACGAGCTTTGGTCGGCCGGAAGGTTGCCCAGCGCCGACCGCTGCGTTCCGAGTTTGAACGACGGCGCCCAGCTTCGGTTTGCGGGGCTGGACTCGTTGTAGCAGTTGTCGTTGCCGCCCGACGCCTTGTTGACCAACACCTTGTTGTCGCGCTGCTTGATCATCTGTCCAACAGCGACTCGGGCGGCGCCGGCGGCGTCGGGAACAATTCTCGCGCTGACTCGGTACCCCGACCTCGAATTGGCCTTCTTCAAAGACGTCTCAGCCTTGAACTCGAACTGGCGGTCGGTGTCATCGTAACCGAGCGCCACCTGATAGCGAACCGTCATTCCACCAACGGCGCTAACGCGTTGGCGATAGACCTGCTACCCGCAGAAGTCACCAATCCACCGCGAGTTCGAGAAGGCTGACGCGAAGTCCGAACAGCAGATTCTACGGGTTGGGCGTGCGCTCGGACAAAGACGAAGTCTATCGCGACCTGACACGATCGTCGACCCAGGAGCCTCGATCTACGTGAAGCAACGTCAGTCTTGCTCGGATGCGTTCGGGCATGACCAGGATACGATAACTGCCGGTTCAGCGACGGTACACGTACCGACATCGATCATCGGAAATTTCGCGACCTCCGACGTCGTGTGATCATGGGTTGCTCGTTGAGCCCTGACTTCATTTCCTCGAAAGCCGTTGCCAGAAGGAGATGATCAGCGTAGCGTTGCGTATCAAGCCAGTGGGACACGGCGTAGCTCATCCCAGTAGTGCTGCGTCCTTGTTCGTGAGGGACTGTACCGAGTTGCTCTCATGGTCCTGAGCGCTATTCCGCGTGATTCTCTGCCGGTCACCAAGTGGTCTGAAGATGAGGCATCCTTCTGGACATCGTATAGTCATCTGAAGAGCGTGCTCGAGGGGACGCCGCACTCCCTGAAGTCCGCGTACGAGCATGAAGTTCGTCAGGTAGAGTTCATTTCACACCGAAAGGACGACATTCAAATCGACGACATCTTTGTGTTCCCGCGAATTGAGAACTCATACGACCACCGTCCCGTCGACAGCTTCGACGAGCTTTGGAAGCGAAAGTCACATGTGATTCTGCGCGGTGACGATAGAAGCGGCCGGACGGTCGTGTGTCGCAAGCTCTTCCTTGATGAGCTCCGACGTGGCAATTCGCCGCTTCTACTATCAGGAAACGACATAACACATCGGACAAATCATGCCAGACTTTGTGCGAACCAAATTTGCCGAGCAATTCAACGGTTCGTTTGCGTACTGGGAGCAACACGATAGAGTTCTAATTATGGATGACTTTGACCGACGTGTCCGGTTGGAATTCGTCGAATTCGCCAAGAGCTACTTCAAACGCATCTTGCTTGCTGTATCCACCGATGAGTATCTTGTGTACTTTCGAGACGAAGACCGTCTCGCTGAGTTAGACCTTCTTACGCTTCGGTCCCTCGGACATTCAAGGCAAGAGGAGCTCGTAACTAAATGGCTTGATTTGCACAACGGGCACGATGGTCGTCGAGTGCCCACTCATGGTGAAATAGACCAGATTGAAGATCGCCTCAATTCTATCATTCTGCACAACAGGATAGTGCCTAGATACCCGTTCTACGTTCTTTCCATTTTACAGACTTTCGAGGCATTCATGCCCCAGGGATTGCACATCACGGCATTCGGCCATTGTTACCAAGCGCTCATCATTGCCCAACTGATAGAGGCAGGAATCCGAGAAGAAGATATCGACTCTGCACTCAATTTCCTCGCGCACCTTGCGTATCGGTTCTTGTCAAATGACGGTGTTTGCTCTTCGAGTCAGTTCAGGTCGTTTGTTCGCGAGTACAAGCAAGAGTTCGTCGTTAAGGATAGTACAGTCAATAGAATCAAGGCTGGCGATTCCGCGACGCTACGAAGAACCGATGGTTCGGGCTACGAATTCAAGTATCGATATATTTACTATTTCTTTCTCGGAATGTTTTTCTCTCTTGACTATCAGAGGCATAGGGAATTGATCGAAGATATGGTTGAGCATTGCTACCTTCAGGATAACGCTTATATTCTCACTTTTACAATTCACCACGCGCGCGATAGCGAGCTTGTGGACTTGATACTGTTGCATACGGGAGAATCGCTAAACGGCGTTCGTCGCTCGAGCCTGGATACGTCGGAGATAGCGATTCTTGAAGAGGCCCTTGATGAGCTTCCGCATAAGATCTCAGTCAAATCCGTCGCTGAAGAGCGCAAGGCAGAGAGGGAGGAACTCGATCGAAGAGAGTCCGATGAAGAACCCGTAATGCGAGAAAAATCGGAAATGGATTTATTGAATGACGTCTATAGATCGCTGAAGAACATTGAGATCATTGGTCAAGTATTGAAGAACAAGTACGGTAGTCTTCCCAAGGTCAAAATCGCAGAAATGGTGGGCTCGGTTATCGACGCAGGGCTTCGAATAGTGGCTTGGCTCACGGATAGAGATGCGATTCTTGGTCTTGATAATGTGCTCTCGAAGATGGCTGAGGATGCAGGCACTGCTAAGAGGGAGAGAGCGGAGATGGAGCGATTTCTGAGAAAGCAGATTCGTCTACTGGTTTTCCTATCCGTGGGGTTGCTCTTGAGGAAGGTAATTTTTTCTATGCGAAAGCCTGAATTGAGGGACGTCGTGGAGGCAGTGTGTCGAGAGGCGAACACTCCCGCCCACGAGCTGCTCAGTCTCGTTTTCTCTGCCGCTTCATCGAAAGAATTGAGCAAGAAGTTTTTAGGTAGACTGGAGCAATTCGTTTCGTCTCTCGAGGAATCCCAAAACACTGTCGTACGAAGGTTGGTTTCGCTAGAAGTGCAGTCGTACCTAAGCACTCATTTCGTAGAGTATCGGCTTCGACACCAGATATACTCGGCGATAGGAGTCGGATATCATCCTAACCCTGGTCCTGGACGCTGATAATCTCGTCCGTTGAATAGATCCATATTGTAACGGAGGCGATTCGGTCGGCGGGATGCGGTGACACGGTTGGATTGTTGCTGACCACGCGGACGAGCCTCCGGCGCGTCCAGCGCGCCGCCGCCGAAGGTGCCCAGCCGGGTTGATGCGTAGGCGGGCGCGTTGTCCGGTAGGCCCTCAGGAGCTTGTGTGGATCGGCTGACCCAGATAGCGTCCGGCGAGAACCCACAGCGCCAGGTCGACGGCCGCCAGCTCCTGCGGGCGAGAATCGCGGATCATGCCCTGCGACATCCCCATCCGTTGCCACAATCGGGACATCGTGTTCGCTCCTATCTCCAGCCGGCAATTCTCAAGTGGTGGGTCGACAACGCCGGAAGTCCGTCGAGACCTGATCGTCTCCGTGGCATGCACGCCCCTCAAGGCTGGGACACCGGGCGGCCGCGGGTCCGTTGAAGCGCCAGCGCCGGCAGGCCGCTATCGGTATTGCGGGACCAGCCGATGCTGCACGACGAGAACTACAAGCGCCTGTTCGCCTCCAGGCTCATGGTCGAGCACCTGCTGCGCGCCTGCCTTCCCGATGACCTGCTGGCCGCGGCCGACTTCTCGGAAATGGGCAAGCTGTCCACCGAGTACGTCAGTGACGAGCTCCTCAAGCGCCACGGTGACACCGTCTGGCGCCTGCCCTTGGGCGAGCACTGGGTGTATCTCCTGATCCTGCTTGAGTTCCAGTCCGAGGACGATCCGTGGATGGCGCTGCGCATCCACACCTACACCGGCCTGCTCTACCAGGAGCTGGTGCGCAACGAGGCACCGGGCGTCGCCGCCGGACGGCTGCCGCCCGTGCTTCCGATCGTGCTCTACAACGGCACCGAGCCGTGGACCGCAGCCCGGGAGATGCGCGAGTTGATCGGTCCTGCCGGGCCGTGGCTGGCGCCGTATCAGCCGGCGCAGGGCTACTTCCTGCTTGACCTGCACCGCGTGGGGGACGACGATCTGCCCGGGCACAACCTGCTGCGCGAGGTGGCCGCGCTGGAACAGAGCCGGTCGAACGCGGACCTGCTGCGGGTGTGGGAGGCACTGCAGCTCTGGATGCGCGATCCGCGCGCGGGCGAGTTGCAGCGCGCGTTCGTGGATTGGATTCGCCAGATGGCCGAGCGGCTGGCGCCGGCGGGCGTGACAATGCCGCCGCTCCGGACGTGGGAGGAGGTCAGGATGACGCTGGTCGAACGAGTCGCCGAATGGCCCAAGCAGTGGCTCCGGGAAGGACGCGAGCAGGGCCTTGCCGAAGGCCGCGAGCAGGGTGTCGACCAGCAACGGGCACTGCTGTGCCGGATGGCGGCGGCGCGCTTCGGCGCCGACACCGCCGCACGCCTGGCCGATGTGTTGGCGCCGATCGCCGACCCGGAACGGCTGGCCGAGTTCGGTGAATGGCTGGGAAGCTGCGAAACCGCCGCCGGGTTTCTCGCCCGCATCGACGCCGGATCGCCATCGCGCTGAGCTGCGGCCCTCATGTCGAGGACCGGTTACAGGTCGACCGGCATTCTGCTGCCACGTGCTACTTCTGGCGCTGGAGGCGGAGCGTCGCGGGCGGCTCGACGGCGTGGTCGTCGATGTAGTCGAAATCGATCTCCAGCCCGGAGCCCGGCCCCCGTGGCATCGGCACGTAGCCATCCGCGTCCATCAGGGTGATGTCCGACTTGAGCCAGGGCGCCGGCGTCCATTCCCACGACGGGTTGGAGCCGACCTCCAGGTACTTCGCTGCCGCCGTCGCGCCGCAGAGGTGCAGGCACTGGTCGGCCGGCCCATGCGGTTCGGCAGCCATGCCGAATGACTCCGCCAGGTGCACGGTCTTCATGGCCGGAGTGATCCCGCCCTCGTGCCCCACCGCGACGCGGACGATGTCGCATGCTCCCGCCTTGATCCACTCCGCCCGCACCCGGTGGTTGCCCTGCGCTCGCTCGGGGCCGAGGATCGGCGTGTCCAGTTGCTCGGCCAGCCACTGGTACGACGACATGCTGTACTCGTCCATCGGCTCCTCGAACCAGTAATAGCCGAGCCGGTCGAGCTCTCGCCCGATGTACAGCGCGTGCTCCCGGCTGTAGAAGTGCCAGGAGTCGAGCATCAGGTCGATGTCCGGACCGACCGCGTCTCGCACCGCCTCGCACGCCTCCACGTCCCGCTTCGGATCCAGCTCCTGGTCCGGTCCGGACGGAAACCAGGTGTGGAGCTTGAATCCCTTGAATCCTCGTTTCACACACGCCGCGGCCAGCTCCGCGTACGCCTCCGGCGTGTCCAGTGCGCCGCCGCCGAAGGTGCCCAGCGGGCTCGATGCGTAGGCGGGCACCTTGTCCCGGTAGGCCCCCAGGAGCTTGTGGATCGGCTGACCCAGGTAGCGTCCGGCCAGATCCCAGAGCGCCAGGTCGACGGCCGCCAGCTCCTGAGGGTGAAAGTCGCGGATCATGCCCTGCGATATCGCCATCCGCTGCCACAACCGCTCGCGGTCGAACGGGTCGTTGCCGACGAGCATCGGCGCTATCACCTGGTCCACCAGGTTGGGACTGGCGCCGAAGGAGTAGCCCGACGCCCCTTCGTCGGTGCTGATGGTCAGCAGCGACTCGTACACGTCGTGCGCCGGTCCGCGAATCGGATGGCCCAGGTCGTCATGGCTGCTCGTCGTGCGGTGGAGGAACGTCCTGGTCGTCACCTCGGTGATCTTCATGCCCGCCAGTGTACGATGCGGCATGCCCGTAGCCGCGGGTACGCCGGAGCTGCCGGCGCACGCACGCGTCACGATCATCGGGGCCGGCATCGCCGGCTGCAGCGTCGCCTACCACCTCGGCGAGCTCGGGTGGTCGGACGTCGTCGTCATCGACCAGGGCCCGCTCTTCGAGACCGGCGGCTCCACCTCGCACGCGCCCGGCCTGGTGTTCGTCGTCAACTTCTCGCAGGCGATGACGCGCTTCGCCCACTACACGGCGGAGCTTTTCGACCGCCTCCGCCTGAACGGCGCGCGGGTCTGGAACGGCGTCGGCGGCCTGGAGGTGGCGTGGACGCCGCAGCGCTTGATCGACCTGAAGCGCAAGGTGAGCGCGGGGCGGGCGTGGGGCGTGGAGACGCACCTGCTCGGAGCGGACGAGGCGCACGCCAGGCTCCCGCTGCTGTCCGAGCGGATCCACGGGGCGATGTACACGCCGGCCGACGGCGTCGTCGAGCCGCATGAGGCCGCCGCGGCCATGGCGGCGCTGGCCGCCGACCGGGGCGTGCGCTTCTTCGGCTCGACCCGGGTCACGGGCATCGACGTCGCAGGCGGGCGGGTACGAACGGTCAGGACCGATCGCGGCTCGATCGACACCGAGATCGTCGTCTGCGCCGCCGGCATCTGGGGGCCGCTGGTAGGGCGGATGGCCGGGGTGGCGCTGCCGGTCCAGCCCCTGCGCCACCAGTACGCCGTCACCGAACCGTTGGCCGCCCTGGCTGGCGAGGAGTCACGGGTACGCTTCCCGATCCTGCGCCACCAGGATCGCGCCATGTACTTCCGCCAGGAGGGGGAGGGGTTCGTGATCGGGTCCTACGACCACGAGCCGCTGGTCGTGGAGCCGGAGGACATCCTCTCCCACGACGAGGCGCCCGTGATGCCGTCGATGGCCGAGTGGTCCGAGAGCGCGTTCCGGACCGCGATGGTGGCCGCCGGCGAGCTGCTGCCGGCGCTGCGCAGCGCGGCGCTCGGCCGGAAGGTCAACGGCATGTTCCTGTTCACGCCGGACGCGATGCCGGTCCTGGGCGAGTCGCCGCGGGTGCGCGGGTTCTGGGCCGCCGAGGCGGTCTGGATCACCCACGCCGGCGGGGTCGGCCGGGCGGTCGCGGAGTGGATCGTCGAGGGGCAGCCTGCGATCGACCTGTGGTCGTGCGACATCGCGCGGTTCCAGCCGCATCAGCTCACCCCTTCCTACGTGCGGGAGCGGGGCGCCCAGCAGTACCGCGAGGTCTACGACATCATCCATCCGCTGCAGCCGATGCGCAGCCCGCGGCGGCTCCGGCTGCTCCCGTACCACGAGCGGCTGGAGGCGCTGGGAGCGCACTTCGTGGAGAGCGCGGGCTGGGAGCGGCCGCAGTGGTACGACGCCAACCGCATCCTGCTGGGCGGCTCGACCGGTCACGGGCTGCGGCGCCACGGCTGGTCTGCCCGGCACTGGTCGCCGATCATCGGCGCCGAGCACCGCGCGGTGCGGGAGCGCGTCGGTCTGTTCGACCTGACGCCGTTCACCAAGATCGAGGTCTCCGGTGCCGGCGCGACGGCTCTGCTGCAGAGACTGTGCGCCAACCAGATCGACCGGCCGGTCGGCTCGATCGTCTACACCGCCATGCTCACGCCGGCAGGCGGCATCAAGTGCGACCTGACCGTGACCCGCCTCGCCGAGGACCGGTTCATGATCGTGACCGGCGGCGCCACCTCCGAGCACGACCGGGCCTGGATCGAGCGTCACGCTCCCCGGGATGGCTCCGTGCAAATCGAGGACGCCAGTGGGCGGCGATGCTGCATCGGTCTCTGGGGGCCGCATGCCCGCGAGCTGCTGCGGCGGCTGACCGACGAGGACCTCTCCGACGGCGGCTTCCCGTACCTCACGGCGCGCCCGCTCAGCTTTGCGGAGGTCCCGGCGTTTGCGGCGCGCATCTCGTATGTCGGCGAGCTCGGCTGGGAGCTCTACGCGCCGGTCGAGCTCGGGCGCCGCCTGTGGGATCTCCTGTGGCACGCCGGGGAGGACCTGGGCGTGGTCGCCGCCGGGCTCGGGGCGTTCGACTCCATGCGGCTGGAGAAGGGGTATCGACTCTGGGGCGCCGACATCCACACCGAGCACAACCCGTACGAGGCCGGCCTGGGCTTCGCGGTCAAGCTGCGCAAGGGCGGCTTCATCGGCCGCGATGCGCTGCGGCGGGCGCGCTCGGCCGGCATCGCCCGCCGCCTCCGGTGCCTGACGCTCGACGACGCCTCGGTGGCGCTGCTCGGCAACGAGCCGGTGCTCATCGACGGTGACGTCACCGGCCACGTCACCAGCGCGAATTATGGCTACTCGGTCGGCCGGAGCATCGCCTACGGCTACCTGCCCGCCGCACGCGCGGCGATCGGCGCGCGCGTGCAGGTCGAGTCCTTCGGCGAGCGGCACGCGGCCACGGTGACCGCGGACCCGCTCTGGGACCCGGCGGGCGAGCGGATGCGGGCGTAACGCCTGCGACTCGCTCAGAGCTCCAGCCGGGCCCAGCGCACGTCGGTCACCGATGAGGTCGCGCCGGCATAGAAGACGACGAACACCGTGCCGTCGCGGAGCAGCGCCGCCCTCGGATGCCCGTAGCGCCACTCGGTCATGTCGCTCCACGTGTCCAGCAGCGTGCGGCCGGCGCGCGAGCCCGCCTCCTCGTCGTGCTCGCTCCGATACACGACGGTGCGGGATGCCGGGTCCCACGTCCGCCCGAAGTCGTGGCTCTCCGCTGCCATGATCGCCCGCAGGGCGCCGGGGCCCGCGCCGCGGGTCGGATAGAACGCGACGAGCCGGTCGCCCCCGACCGCCAGCGGCAGGGTGTGGTTGCCGGTGATGCCGGTCCCGACCGGCTCGGTCCAGCCGCCGCCATCGGGCTCGCCCCAGGCGATGTGCACGTCGAGCGGCCGACCGGCGCGGGCGTCGTGGGTCCAGAACATCGCGACCAGCCGCCCCGTCTCCGGATGAACGGCCAGCCGCTGATCCCAGTAGAAGCGGCCGCCGCCCCGGTCGCGCGCCACCTGCACGTGGTCGGGCCAGGTGGCGCCGCCGTCGCGCGACAGGCGCAGGTAGGCCGCCTGCGGCGCCGGGGCCGGGTCCTCGTACTCCTTCCAGCACTCGTAGGGCTGCGCGCGGACTCCGCCCGCCAGGTCGAGCACCGGCATCGAGCAGGGCGAGGCCGCCACGTGCGGCGCGGTCTCCATCCGCCGCCACGGCGACCAGGTCGAGCCGGCGTCGGTGGACCTGGTGTGGAAGATGCGCATCGGCAACAGACCGCTGGTCCGCGGATGGGAGAACGGCCGTTCCGGTCCGGACCGGTCGATCCAGAGCCCGGTTGCCGTAAGCGCGCCGTCGGGCTCCTCGCGCAGCGAGAAGCTGTAGACCTCGCCGGGCGTCCCCGCCCAGTCGTCGGCGCCGCGCGTGTCGTAGCGCCGGTGCCAGGTCGCGCCGCCATCCCGGCTGGCCCGGACCAACATGCTGCCGTCGGCGCTCTTGCGCGCGCTGGCCTGCCGGAAGGTGACCAGCACGGTGCCGTCGCCGAGTGCAAGCACGCCGGTGAAGCAGGTACAGGCGCGTCCGCCGTCCGCGGAGGCCGCCTCGAACACCACACCGCCGTCGACGACACGCATGTGGCCAGCGTACCCACGACGCAGGCACCCGTGAAGCGAGCCGCGTCAGGCGGGCTCCAGCTTCTCTGCCGATTGTCGGGAACCGTCTCCCTGGGCACGGTTCGCCCGGCCGAACGCCGCGTCGAGCTTGTCCAGGATCCGCAGGCCCTCGTCCACCGACCCGCGAGCCGCCAAGGCACGGAACCGCGTCTCCGCATCGTACTGCGTGATTGCCACGGTCGAGAGCTCTTCCATCAGCTTGTTCATGCTCATGCCCCGCTGTCGGGCGATCTCCTTCAGTCGCCCGTGAGTATCGTCGGGCAGGCGAATAGTCAACGTCGACACTTCACTCCTCCTCTACAAATGCTCCTGGAGTAACGATCTGCAGCCCAGGGAAGCTGAGTTCCGCGCGTTCGAAGTCGCGCCGGTTGTGAGTTACGATCGCCGCCGCGCCGCCAGCGACGGCCAGCTCGACGATGTGGTTGTCTGACTCGTCGGGCAGGTTCGGACGCCACAGGTAACGTACACGCACCCACCGGCAGCACCTCGCGAATGCCTCCCATAGCACATCTCGCTCCTTGGATGAGATCGGCGAGCGCAGGAAGAGGTCCACGCGCGACAGCACTGCTTCGTACTCGGCAAACAGCGCTTGGCCGATCAGAGGCTGGCATCGCGCCAGCAGGCAGCGTCGGACCACCTCCCGGCTCGCCCCGCTCGGACTTGACATGGCGGATACCAGCACGTTCGTGTCCACCACGATACGCACCCAGCCTTCGATAGCACATACGCTGTCAGTAAGGCAAATCGCAGGGAGTCGGCGCTCATCCTGGCCGGTTGCCCAAGCGCGAACTCGAAGCCCGTCGCCCGAGCGCCAACAGACGACTCCGACTGCGTCAGCCGGGTTCCAGGTCCTGACGGTGCTCCAGGGCGGCTTCGATCTCGCGGCGCGCGCGGAGGATCGGTCGCATACGCTTCTGCGAGGCCAGCTCCAGTTGGTCGGTGACGTGCTTCGATCCCGCGCGTGACCAGTTGCCGTAGCCGAGCAGGGCTTCGCCGCGAAGCGGGTCCGAGAACTCCACGACGGCGTAGAAGGTGTCGCCGCTGACGATCCGGGCCTTTCCGTCCGCGAACGGGCCCAGGCCGGATGTGCGGATCGCCCCCATCTGGCTGGGCGCGCCGTTGCCGGGCAGGTCCAGGGAACCGCGGCGCAGGCGAACGGCGTCGCCCCAGGGTACGTGCAGGGTGCCGTATTCCCTTTCCAGGTCCTCCGCCGCCGCGTCGAGGACCGCCACCGCCCGCTCGGGCTCGGCGAACCCGCGTGGCGTGGCCAGCGGTTCGGACGGGTCGGACGGGACGCGGTGGCCGCCGATCTCCTCCAACTCATCGCCGGCCGCGGCCAGGAAGCGGTGGAACAGGAGCGCGCCGACGCTGTCGTTGTCGGTGGCGCGGTCCCAGCCCCGCAGGACCCCCGCGGCACGCCGCGACCGCTCGCCGCCGAACCGCTCTGCAGCCGCCGCCAGGTCGTCCACGAAGTGGTCGGCCAGCTCGACGCGGGTCGACAGCTTCATCGCCTTGAGGTCGGCAAGGCTGATCCTGCCCGGCTGCGAAAGCAGCCGGATGCTGCGCATGGCGCGCGGCGTGTGCATGGGCTCGGGGGCGATCTGGGGCGTCCAGTCGGTGGGGTCGAGCACCATCGGGTGCGTGGAGGTCCAGGGCGAGTCGTTGCAGTTCTGCACCCAGCCGCCCGGAGGATCGATGACCTTGGGCAGCTCCGCATAGGGCACCACCGCCTCCGACCAGATCAGCGACGAGTCGTCGCCCGCCACCAGGCCGCGCCAGAAGCGCTCGTCGGCGGGCTCGCGCAGCGGCAGCGCGGCGTTGTACAGGTACATGATGTGGCCGTCGCGGTCGCCGTACATGGTGTTGAACAGCGGGAGCTGCTGCATGGCCATGGCGGCGTGGAACTGCTCCAGGTCGCGCGCCAGGCCCATGCGCCAGAACTGCTCCAGCATCCGCGGCCGGGCGGTGCCGGCGACCCGCAGCGCCACGGCCTGGCCACCCTCCTCCGCCACGACGGGGCCGTGCGCGGAGCGGCGTATGGTCAACGGCTCGGCGTCCACGGTGCCGTCCTCCCGCAGCACCTCGAGCACCTGGCGCTCCACGGCGAACGGCCGCGTGCGTCCGTCCAGCTCGTAGCCGCCGCCGGTCAGCGACAGCCGGTAGAGGGTGGCCAGGTTGGGAGGGTTCGTGGTCTGGGTCCAGCCGAGGTGCTCGGTGAAGCACTGGCGCAGGACCGGGAAGCCGACCCAGACCGCGCCGTACGAGGTCACGCCCGGGGCGGTGAGCTGCGCCTCGAAGTAGGTGTGCCGGTCGCCCCAGTGCAGGTGCGAGTTGCTCAGCAGCATGACGTTGCCGGACGCCGACTTGGACGGACCGATCGCCCAGCCGTTCGATTCGCTGGGTGCCGTGCTCGACTCGGCCAGCCGGGACGCCACCCGTTGCCGGCTGGCATGCCACTCGAAGTTGATGACGCGCATCGTGTGGGCGAGCACGTCCGCGACGGTGAACGGCAACGCGCGGCGGGCGGCCGTGCCGAGCGAGTCGCCCTGAGAGGCCGCCGACGCGTTCAGGCCGGCGACGAAGGCGCGCAGCAGCGGCGCGAACTCCGTGCTCTGTTCGGTGGCCCAGCGCGCGGCGCGCTGCGGGATGGCGTTGATCCGGACCCAGCGGTCATCGTCCAGCCAGGCAGGTCCGTAGAACTCGGCGGCGCGTCCCCGCCCCTGCGCGTAGAGGCGTGTCAGCAGCTCGCCGTGCGCCTCCATCTGCGCGTAGCCGTAGGCGTAGAACAACTTGCGATGATCGGGCGCAAAGATGTGCGGGATGCCGTAGCAGTCCCAGAGTATGTGCGTATCGCTCATGGGCCCGCACATACTGGCATGGACGCGGCGATCGCTCGCCGGGCTGGCGTCGGTTGGACCAGCCGGCGAGCGACCGCGCGTCGCTCTTTCGATCTCGGTACGTCTACCAGCTCACCGTCGACTGGACGGAGAGCGTGTGCTCGGGCGCGGCGTTGACGGGCTCGCGGCGCGTCGCCACCAGGCCGACCCGAACCTCGGTTTCGGCCGACCGGCGGGCGTGGAACTCGTAGCCGAGCCGGTATTCCCTCTCGCGCTCCGAGAGGCCGATGCCGGCCCACGGCGTTCCCACGCCTCCCATCACGTCCAGCCCGTAGCCGAACCTGGCGTCGACGCGTCCGGTCCCGCTCACGTCCATCGGATCGCCACCCAGCCCGGCCAGCGTCCCGCGGCTCCACAGCGCCGCCGCGCCGCCTTCCGCGCTCGCGCCGATCGACGGGCTCACCGTCAGCGCCGGGCCCAGCTCCGATCCCGGATTCGGGTCCCACGCCAGCCAACCGCTCGCGCCCCACTCCGCCACGTCCATGGTCTCGTGCAGCACCAGCGCTCGTCCCTTCAGCCCCAGCGAGAGGCCGATCTCCGGATGTATGAAGCTCAAGCCTCCGCCCACGTCCAGCCCGAAGCCGGTCTCCGCGTCGCCTCCGTCGCGCCGCACGCCGACCTCGATCGAAGGCGTCAGCCGCGCGCCGCCGCCGAGGGCCGCATCGTATGACCCCTCCAGCCCCAGACGGATCCGGTTCACGTCGGCCGCCGTGGCGACCAGCCCCGGCGCTGCCTCGGAGGCCGCCCGCAGCAGCATCCCGTCCGCGTTCACGCCCAGCGAGAACCCGCCGGCCGCCGACGCCGGCACCAGCGTGCCGCGCACGCCGGCGGCTCCCGCCAGCAGGTTGATGCGGGTCTCCAGCGGCTCCCCGCCGGACGGGGTCAGTTGCAGCCCGCCGAGTCCGTAGCCGCCGGCCACCCACAGCGACAGCCGTTGCGGCACCACTTCGAACCCCACGTAGGGGTACGCTCCGGTCAACGAGCTGCTCACCTCGCCACCGTTGGTCATCGGCTGCGCGTAGCCGCCCCGGCCGAAGCTGTGCGACAGCGCCAGCCCGCCGATCCAGCGCCCGTTCGTGTAGTCCACGCCCAGCGTTCCCGTGGCCACGTCGCCGTCGACCGCCAAGTCGCCGTCGCGGCCGGCAAATTGGTCATAGGCGCCCTGTCCCCAGATGGTCAGCGCGGCCCCGTCATCGGCCGCCGCCGTCGCCACCTGGAACTCGCTGCCCGCGAGCAGTTCCTGCCCGCTCATGGTCCGCGCCTCCTGACCCGAATGGCCGGTGTCGATCCAGGCGGCCAGGGCCGCGATCTCCTGCTGTTCGGCGACCGGGTCGGCACCCGCGACCGTCATCTCGTGGCCTGCGACCACGGTCCGTGTCGCCGGACTCCCCGCGCTGCGCAGCCGCTGGTCGACCGCGTCCAGGGTGTGCTCCCACGCGGTGCGTCCGAAGCGGCCCAGCCATGCCCTCGGCATCGGGTCGCTGTTGACGATCGTGCCCGTGGCCTCGGCATCCTCGATCTCCGCTCCGACCGCGTTGCTCAGCCGCAGCGCGAACGTCTCCTCTCCCTCGTCGTGCTCGTCGTCGAGCACGTCCACCTCGATGGTGTGCTCCGTCTCTTCGGCCGCGAAGGTGAGCCTGCCGGAAGATGCCTCGTAGTCCTGGCCCGCCGTGGCGGTGCCGTCGGCCGTGGCCCAGTCCACGGTCACCGGCTCGCTGGCGGCGGCGCTCAGGGTCACCTCGAAGGAGATGACCTCGTCAGTGCCCTCGGTCGCGCGGGCGTCCTGCACCGCTATCGTCACCGATGCGGCGCCGGCCTGTGCGTCCGGTCCTTCGGTTTCCTCACTGTCCGGGCACGGCGTCGCCTCCAGCGTCTCGCTGTCGGCGATACGCACGCATACCGAGTCGGCATCGCCTACCCGGTAGCCCTCACCCGGCTGCAGCGTGATCGTCAGCGGTCCGTGATCGGCGACGTAATCCCACAGGTGCACCCGGTATTGCCGGTGTCCACCGAGGCCGTGATCCACGGTGAACACTCGCGGAATGATGCCGGTCTGCGTGCTGGCCGGCAGGATGTTGCCGCCCGTCCGCCAGCCGTATTCCAGGCCGACCGAGATCCCGCCGGAGTCACCGGTGTCACCGCGCCACTGGTAGGAATTGCGCAGCTCCGACACCACGATGTGGATCCGCGCATGCTCGCCTTCGATCGCGGGCTCACCGTCGGGAACCGCCAGCGTCACTACCGGCTCGCTGCCGTCCTGGTGCGTGCCGGTGCGGCCGTAGCCGGACGCCGACCACGGGGAGTACGTGCGACCCTCGCCGTTCTCGACGTCGATTCGGATCGACCTCACCCGCGCCTCGTACTCCGTGTCCCGCTCCAGGAACAGGATCGGGACGTGCGTTTCGGGGCCGGCCGAGATGGTCGGCTCCCAGATCTCCGCGCCGCGTACCCGGTATTGCACTTCGTAGACGCTCGGTGATGTATCCTCCGGAGGCTGCCAGCTCACGATCAGGTTGCCCGCGGTGTCCGTAACCGCCGCCACCGATGGCGCGGAAGGATCGATCACGGAATGTTCCTGCACCGGGAGTTGCGCCGCGATGGTGTCCGCGCCTGCCGAGAACTCCGCGTTCACGGGGTTGCTCAGGGTGACGCTGAAGGTACGCTCGGGATCGCCGATCGCACCCTCGCCGATGAGCACGCTGACCGAAGCGGTCGTCTCGCCGGCCGGAATGGTGATGGTGCCGGACTCCACGCAATCGGCGTCCGGGCCAGCTCCGCTGTCGCTGATGCACCAGTCAATCGTGATTTCGACGTCACTCGGTCCACTCAGGGTCACCGTGAAGCCGACGCTTCCCGGCTCGCTCCCGCCGTCGACATCGGTGATGTCCACGATCGGGCCGAATCCGTCGTTGTCGTCGATCACGAACACCGTGAGCTGGGATCCATGGCGTATCCCGGCGGGCAGCGTCCCGAAGCCGAGCCGAACGCTCTCGCCGCCGTCGACTTCGCTGTCGTCGACAGCGGCCACCGTGACGGTGCGCCGCGTCTCTCCGGGTGCGAACGTCAGGACGGTTGGCGCCACGGTATAGTCGGCGGCAGTCGCGCCCCCGCCCGGCGTCGCCGTGATCGGGATGACCACCTCGCCGGCCTGGTCGCTGGTCAACAGCACGATGAGGGGCACCGCCGGGCCGCCCTCGGTGATCACGTAGGCGCGTGCGCCCATCAGGACGATCACCGCGCCGTCCACCTTGTGGTTGGCGTCGTCGGGAATGCCGGGGTACGTGCGGGAGACCGGTGCCGAACCCAGCTCGGGGCTGGTGGTGGGAACCCGCTCGCCGAAGCCGGACGGCGGGCCGCCCACGTCGACGCTGACGCCGTCAGTGTCGTGGTCGGTGGACACGACCCGGTAGCGATAGATCAGCTTGTCCGTACCGGAGCCCGCGACGTAGCGCGCCGGGCGGTAGTTGGCGGGCGCGGAGTCGCCGACGCGGATGGCGACGACGGATTCCGACGTGTATGCGTCGGCGCTGAAGTTCATCGTGACCTCGATCTCCTCTCCGGTGCGGTACGTGTCTCCGCGCTCGGGTTTGGAGGTGATCGCCACGCCGGTCACGCGGAACGACCCGTCCACCTTGTGGCCGGCGTCGTCGGGCACGCGGGAGAAATCCCGGGAGACGGGGACGGAACCCAGATCGGGGCTGGTGGTGGGCAGCGTACCGCCGAAGCCGGAAGGTGGGCCGCCCGCGTCCACGCTGATGCCGTCCGCATCGTAGTCGTCGAGCTGCACCCGGTAGCGATAGGTCAGCCGATCCGTGCCGGACCCGGAGACGTACTTCGCCGGCCGGTAGTTGCCGGGCGCGGAATCCCCGACCCGAATGGCGAGAACGGAGGCTCCCGTCGCATAGGCCTCGGTGCTGAACTTCACCGCGACGTCGATGTCCTCGCCCACCCGGTAGCCGTCTTCATGTTTCGGGCTCGAGGTGATCGCCACGTCGTGGACGTGGAACTCGCCGGATACCCGGTGACGGCTGTCGTCTGCCACGCCGGGGTAGTAGTCATGGACCGGCAGCAGGCCGAAGCTGGCGACGATGGTCGGCACCGTCCCGCCGAAGCCGCTGTTCGGGCCGCCGGCGTCCACGCTGATGCCGTCGCTGTCGGCATCGCCAAGCTGCACCTGGTAGCGGTACACCAGCCGATCGGTGAGGGAGCCGGAGTGGTACTCGGCCGCGCGGTAGTTGGAGCCGTCGGCCGTGTCGCCGACGCGGATGGCGATGACCGATCCGCGCTCCGGCACGTACACGCGGACGTTGAAGGTCAGTGCGATGTCGATGTGCTCGCCGTAGTGGTAGGTGCGGCCGTCGCGCGGCGTCGAAACGATCTCCGTCCGATAGGCGCGGTAGGGGCTCGCCCGTCCCCTGATCCGGATCCGGAGCGCCTCGTTGTTGTCGCGGAACCATCCGTCATCCGGTCTTCGAAACCGCATCCGGTCGTGAATGGACCATCCCGGCTCGTGGCCGCCGTCCTCCGCCTCGCGGTAGGTGGTCCCGAACTGTGCCCAGTTGTCGTTGGCGCAGCCGGAGACGCAGTCGAGCACGAACCAGTAGTCGGTGTCGGGCTCCAGGTAGGTGTTGGCGCCCGCCTTCCACTCGTTGTGCGCATAGTCGTTCAACTGCCCTCGCGTGAGCGTCGCGACCTTGTGGCGCATCGTTGCGTCGCGATACACCTCGGCGCGGATCGTCATGTAGCGGCTCTCGTGCGTGTCTCGCACGTACAGCCAGATGCTCTCCAGCTCGTAGCCGCCTCGATGTGGACCCGTTCTGAAGCCCTGCATCAGTCCGTTCTGGTTCCTGGACAGGACCGTCCTGATGTCCGGCCCCGACTGCTGGTCCAGGTTCTTGACCAGCGTCGCGACCTGCGGATGGTGATCCTGCGCCGTTGCAGGGGGCGGGCCCGCAAGCGCGGCCACGCCCGCAATCAGCGCCGCCGCGGCGCGAAGCGCGCCGGCCCGCGCCAGCGGCAGCGGGCGGACGAGACAGAAGAAGGAAAAGATTGGTGTCATGGCGTCGGCACCTCCCGCGTGGTGGTTGCGGACGCGAGGCGACACGAGGCCGCGTTCGGATCTTTCCGTGTGCGGGCGTGTCGGCCGCGGTCCATGTCAAGGACCTACCGCTCGGGAAGGGATCGGGCTACGGCGAAATTCGCGGACTGACGATCGATTGCTTGAACGACGGAAGAGATACGCGAGTGGCTGCCGCGAACCAGGCAGCCCCATGCGCGAATGACATCCGCGAACGCCCGCGAACCACGACGGCGGGCACGCCGCGGATCTCTCCCACGGGCGTCGCCGGGAAGCTGATCCGGGCTCGCTGGATGCCCTCGAAAGCGCGGCCCGCGGCGGGCCGGCTTCAGTCGGCGATGATCGTCACTCGATCTTCACGTCGCCGCGCTCGTCCAGCCAGTCGTAGAGGGCGCGGTTCGACTCCCAGTCGAGGTCGAGCATGCAGGTGCCCAGGATGACGACGCCGTAGACGCTCCGCTCGCGGATCATCTCCTCGCATACCTCGAGCTGGCGGCGCATCCCGGCGTAGGACAGCTTCCGCTGGTTGCCGAAGTCGTAGACGTAGATGCACATCAGCAGCGGCTTGTTGCCGGTCAGGCGGCCCAGGCGGTCGGCGTAGCCCTTCTGCTCGTCGATGTTCGCGGCGTGCCAGAGCGGATTGAGGAAGCCCGCGAAGTACGGCAGCAGGGGAAGCTGGCGATCGTCGTCGAGCGACATCTCGTAGAACGTCGCCATCAGCGGCAACTGCGGCGGGCGCGCGGCGTTCTCGAACTGCAGGTCCGCCAGGTGCCGCGGCGTCACGCCGCCCTCGACGGTGCCGGTCGAGAAGTCGTCGAGCAGGAACGACTCGATGCGCGGGTCCTCGGCGGCCAGCTCCTTGGCTTGCAGCAGGGCGCTTAGAGCGCGGTCGTAGGCGACCCGGAAGCTGCCGTCCACCCTCTCGTGCATCCCCCACTTGGCGATGATCCGCTTCGCGGCGGGGAGCTGGGTCATCGTTTCCTTCGTCAGCGGCAGGTTGCCGGCGATGAGCACGTTGCGGATCCCGGTCCGCTCGATCGCCTGCTGGGTGGTCAGCGTCGAGGTTTCCTCCCAGAACGGATGGGCCTTGAGCTCCTGCAGGTGGTTCACCTTCATGCCCCAGAGCCAGAGATGGTCGCGTAGCGTCAGACTGCTCATCGGGTCGCCTCCATCGTGTACCATCATGGGCAGCACGGTACCCGTCACTCGATCGTCACGTCGCCGCGCTCGTCCAGCCAGTCGTACAGGGCCTTGTTGGCCTCCCAGTCGAGGTCGAGCATGCAGGTGCCCAGGATGACGACGCCGTAGACCCGCCGCTCGCGGATCATCTCCTCGCACACGTCGAGCTGGCGGCGCATGCCGGCGTAGGACAGCTTCCGCCGGTTGCCGAAGTCGTAGACGTACATGCACATCAGCAGCGGCTTGTTGCCGGTCAGGCGGCCCAGGCGGTCGGCGTAGCCCTTCTGCCGGTCGATGTTCGCGGCGTGCCAGAGCGGGTTGAGGAAGCCCGCGAAGTACGGCAGCAGGGGGAGCTGGCGCTCGTCGTCGAGCGACATCTCGTAGAACGTCGCCATCAGCGGCAACTGCGGCGGGCGCGCGGCGTTCTCGAACTGCAAGTCCGCCAGGTGCTGCGGCGTCACGCCGCCCTCGACGGTGCCGGTCGAGAAGTCGTCGAGCAGGAACGACTCGATGCGCGGGTCCTCCGCGGCCAGCTCCTTGGCCTGCAGCAGTGCGCTCAAAGCGCGGTCGTAGGCGACCCGGAACCTGTCGTCCACCATCTCGTGCATCCCCCACTTGGCGATGATCCGCCTGGCCGCGGGGAGCTGCGTCATCGTCTCCTTCGTCAGCGGCAGGTGGCCGGCGATGAGCACGTTGCGGATCCCGGTCCGCTCGATCGCCTGCTGGGTGGTCAGGGTCGAGGTCTCCTCCCGGAACGGATACGCCTCGAGCTCCTGCAGGACGTTCGCCTTCATGCCCCAGAGCCAGAGATGGTCGCGTAGCGTCAGACTGCTCATCCGTTCGCCTCCGTCGTGCACCGTCGTCGTGTACTGTCATGGTACCCGAATGAGCCGCACGGTCTCGATCGAACCGATCACCCGGCGGAACGCGCTCGTGTTCAAGGCGGTACGCCTGCGCGCGCTGCAGGACGCTCCAACCGCGTTCGGATCCACGTACGCGCAGACCGCCCGCCTCACCGACAACGACTGGCGGCGGCGCGCCGACGAGTGGAACGGCGAGCGCTCGGCGTCGTTCCTGGCGATGGACGCCGGCGCGCCGTGCGGCATGGTCGGCTGCTTCCTGGACCGCGAGGACTCCTCGCGCGCGCACCTGGTGGCGATGTGGGTGGCGCCGGCGCATCGACGGGCCGGCGTCGGCCGTGAGCTGGTCGACGCCGTGCTGGACTGGGCGCGCGGCCACGGCGTCGACGACGTGCGCCTGACGGTCACGTCCAACAACGATTCCGCCATCGGCTTCTACCGCAGGCTGGGGTTCGCGTTCACCGGAGGGACCCAGCCCTACCCGAACGATCCCGACCTGTTCGAGCGCGAGATGGTCCGGCCGCTCTGAACGCCGCCCCCGACGATGAGCCGAGGCCACCCCTGATATACTCCGGCGAGCATGGCTGACCGCGTCAGCGCAGCCGGCAAGGTCCGGCCGGCGCCATCCGTGTCCATCCGCCGCAAGCTGCACCGGTCGCGGTACCTGTACGCGATGTTCGCGGCGCCGTTCCTGTTCTACGTGCTGTTCGAGTACGCGCCCATGTACGGGGTGCTGATCGCCTTCAAGGAGATCAAGGTGTTCCGCGGGCTGGGCGCGATCCTCTCCGCCCCCGGCATCGGCTTCAAGCACTTCGAGCAGTACCTGACCGACCCCTACTTCTGGACGCTGGTGCGCAACACCGTGCTCATCCAGGTGCTCGGCCTGGCCGTCGGCTTTCCGGCGCCGATCGTGCTGGCGATGATGCTGAACGAGGTGCGCGCCGTCGCCTTCAAGCGCGCCATCCAGTCGATCACGTACATGCCGCACTTCATCTCGCTGGTGGTGATCTGCGGCATGATCGTCAACTTCGTCTCCACCGAGGGGGTGGTGAACAACTTCCTGGCCTTCCTGGGCTTCCAGCGCACGGCGTTCCTGGTGCGCCCGGAGTGGTTCCGCCCCATCTACATCGCCAGCGACATCTGGCAGCACGTCGGCTGGGGCTCGATCATCTACCTGGCGGCGCTGACCAACGTCGATCCGCAGCTCTACGAGGCCGCCTCCCTGGACGGCGCCGGGCGCTGGCGGCAACTCCGCCACGTCACCTGGCCCGGCATCGTGCCGACGGTGGTCATCCTGTTCATCCTGGCCCTGGGGCGGATCATGGAGGTCGGCTACCAGAAGATCATCCTGCTCTACACCGGCGCCACCTACGAGACCGCCGACGTGATCGCCACCTACGTGTACCGCCGCGGCCTGATCGAGTCCGACTTCTCCTACGCGACCGCGGTGGGGCTGTTCACGTCCGTGATCGGCATCTTCTTCGTGGTGTCGGCCAACCGCATCAGCCGCTCGCTCGGGGAGACCAGCCTGTGGTAGGGATCGCGCGCGCCACCACGCCGGCCGACCGCGTGTTCGACGTCTGCAACACGCTGCTGCTCCTGATCCTGGCCTTCGTCACCCTCTACCCGCTCTACTACGTGGGCATCGTGTCGCTCTCGCACGGGCACGCGGTGATCCGCGGCGAGGTGCACTGGTGGCCGGTCGGTCTCAACCTGGAGTCGTACCGCGCCGTGCTGGAAGCGCCCTACGTGCTCGGCTCCTTCCGCAACACCGTCTGGTACACGTTCGTGGGCACCGCCGTGAACGTGTCCATGTCCGCCCTCTGCGCCTACCCGCTGGCGATGAAGTTCTTCTACGGGCGGCGCTTCCTGACCGGCTTCGTGGTCGCCACCATGTTCTTCAAGAGCGGCCTGATCCCCCTGTACCTGATGGTGCGCAGCCTGGGCATGCTGGACACCATCTGGGCGCTGGTCCTGCCGACCGCCGTGGTCACCTACTACATGATCATCATGCGCACCTTCTTCCAGAACATCCCCGAGGAGCTCAACGACTCGGCCTACCTGGACGGCGCCAACGACATCCAGATCTTCCTGCGCGTCGTGCTGCCCATCTCCACGCCGATCCTGGCGACCATGACGCTGTTCTACGCCGTCCAGCACTGGAACAGCTTCTTCCCGGCGCTGATCTACCTGAGCGACCGGGAGCGGTTCCCGATCCAGCTCATCCTGCGCGCCATGGTGATCGAGGGCGACGTGGCCAACATGCAGGTCGAGTTCCAGGACGACGAGCGGATCGTCGACACCACGGTGAAGTACGCGATCATCATGGTGTCGACCGTGCCGATCCTGCTGCTCTACCCGTTCCTGCAGCGCTACTTCGTGAAGGGTATGATGATCGGCAGCCTGAAAGGCTGACCCCGGCCGCTTCCGGCCGGAAATCCAACCTGGAGGTTCTCTGATGAAGAGACCGACCATTCTTTGCGCCGCGGGGCTGCTGGCCGCCGCCGGTGCGTTCGCCGCTCCCGCAGCCGAGGAGGCCGCATCCATGGAGCCCACCGTGCTCACGGTGGTCCTGTCGGACCGCGGCACCGCCCCGATCAACGTCGACTCGGCCGTGATCGACGCCGTCGAGGAGAAGCTGAACATCCGCTTCGACCTGACCGCGATCGCCGGCGGCGACTACAACGCCAAGAAGCGCACGCTGATCGCCACCGACGACGTGCCCGACATCCTCAGGGTGCACCGCAACGACCTGAACGAGTTCGGCGACACCGGCGTGTTCCTGGCGCTGAACGACATGATCGACACCATGGTGCCCAACTACAAGCGCATCCTGGAGGGGAACGAGCGCGTGCAGAAGACGGCCATCGACGGCGTCTACTACGCGTTCGCGACCACCAAGCACTTCGAGTTCCACCGCGGCATCATCAGCGTGATCCGCACCGACGTGGTCGAGGACCTGGGCCTGGAGCAGCCGCAGAGCTTCGACGAGCTCTACGAGGTGCTGTCCGCGATCAAGGCGGCCTATCCCGAGAGCCACACGTGGACCACCCGCGGCGGGGGACGCAGCCTGGTGCGCAACGCCGCCTACGCCTTCGGCACCGGCGGCGACATGTACTACGACCCCGACCTGGACGGCGGGCGCTGGGCGTACGGCCCGATCCAGGCGCGGTACCGCGACCTGCTGGAGTACCTGCACAGCGCCTACGTCGACGGCATCCTGGACCCGGACTTCGCCACCCTGACCACCACGCAGTGGCGGGAGAAGCAGGCGGCCGGCAAGAGCTTCTTCTTCTACGACAACCCCACCTACGGCAAGCGCGCCAACGACGCCATCGTGCCGGTCAATCCGGACGCGTGGTGGGCGCCGACCGAGGTGCTGGCCAACGCGACCGGCAACCGCCGCTCGCTCTTCTACGAAGAAGAGGTGTGGAGCCAGATGTGGGCCGTCGGCAGCAAGACCGAGAACCAGGAGGCGGTCGCCCGCTTCTTCAACTACGCCTACACCCCGGAGTTCGCGGAGATGAAGGCGTTCGGGATCGAGGGCGAGCACTGGGTGCGCGACGGCGACGACATCACGTTCACGGACGAGATGCGGGCCGAGTACACCAGCGAGACCGGCGCCTACCTGATCGACAAGTTCATGAACGAGGTCGGCACCGGCGCCTACAGCGCCTTCACGCCGTACATCGACATGCGCCTGTACCGGATGAACTGGCCCGAGTACCAGATCAACTGGTACCTGGAGATGGAGGCGAGCGGAAACTGGGACGACCCGAAGGTGGTGGCCCCGTTCAACGCGGACGAGCGTGAGCAGATCACCAACCTGACGGCGGATCTGAACACGATCGTGCACGCCGCCATCGACAAGGTGATCCTGGGCGACATGAGCCTTGCCGAATGGGACGAGCTGGTCGCGCAGATCAAGCCCGACGGCATGCGCCTGGAGGAGATCCACAACGCCGCCGAGCAGCGCTACCAGGACAGCCGCTGAAGCGACGCGTGCGATCGGTCCCCCGCAGCAGGATCGCCTGCGCGGGGGACCATCCGCGCCGGCTCAGCCCTTCATGCCGGTCAGCGCGATGCCCTCGATGAAGTAGCGCTGGGCGATGAAGAACAGGATCAGAGCCGGCGCGATCACCACGGTCGCACAGAGGAGATGGGCGCGATGCGCTTCGTCGTCGGCTCCCACCGCTACGGAAACCTCAGCGGCACGCACATCAGCGACGAATCGGCCCGGTTCTTCGACGACTTCATCGCGCGCGAGGGACTGCCGGTCTACCAGGTGCCACGCATGGCGGCCGGCGACTGCAGCTTCCACCTGGGCTGGACCGTTCACGGCGCCCCCGGCAATCGGTCGCGGGAGATGCGCGAGGCGATGGTCGTGACCTACTATCCCGACGGCACCCGCGTCGATGCGCTGAGCAACCCATCCCGGGTGGCGGACGCGGAGGAGTTTCTGGGCGGACGCGCCGAAGGCGAGCTCGCCGACAGCGAGCTCAATACGATCGTCTTCAGCACGTAGCCCCTCCAGGCCGCCCCCCTGCGCCAGCGTCATTGACGATCCGGGCGTACGGCGTGAGAATCGAACGGCAGATCCAGTGAGTGTTTCAATCGACGACCGCGTGACGCTGCCTCTCCAGGCACGTCGACAGATGGACGTGCTGGTCGCCGGCGGCGGCGTGGCGGGAGTGTACGCGGCTCTCGGAGCGGCGGATCACGGCGCGAGCGTGCTGCTGGTCGAGCAGCACGGCTTCGTCGGCGGTCAGGGGACCGCCGGCGGCGTCCATTCCTTCTGCGGGGAGACCCGCATGGTCAACGACCGCTGGCGCGAGATGGTGCGCCGGCTGGACGCCTTCGGCGGCATCGCCGCCTACCGGCCCAACGGGGACGGCCGGCCGTTCGACTGCGAGAGCCTCAAGTTCGTGCTGCAGGAGATGCTCGCCGAGGCGGGTGTCGAGTTGCTGCTGCACACGCAGGTCCTGGACGTGGAACGTCGCGTCGAGCGAGAGGACGATCGCGTGGCCGGCGTGGTGCTGGCCAACAAGAGCGGCCTGACCCGCATCGAGCCGGCGATCGCCGTGGACGCCACCGGCGACGCCGACCTGGTCGCGCGCGGCGGCTGGCCGTTCCGCAAGGGCGGACCGGTGCTGATGCCCGGCGACCCGCCGTCGGTCGACGCGTCGGCCGGCCGGCTGCAGCTTCCGATGAGCCTCTACTTCACCCTGGTCGACGCGGGCGATGAGGTGGAGCCCGTGCTGCCGCCGGGCTGCCCGGAGTACCGGGACGACGAGGACGTGCCGATGATCACGGTCATCCCGCACGGCCACCACGTGACCGTGAAGATGAAGGTGATCGGCCACGACGCCACCGACGGCGCGTCCCTGTCGGCGGCCGAGCAGGCGGGCCGGCGGCAGATGATGGGGGTCGTCCACTACCTGCAGACGCAGGGCTACCGGGGCCGGCGGTTCCCCAACCATCGGCTGGCGTGGGTGGCGCCGCACATCGGCATCCGCGAGGGACGCCGGGTGGAGGCGCTCTACCAGTTGACGGCGGACGACATCCTGGCCGGGCGCCACTTCCCCGACGGCGTGGCGGTGGGCTCCTACCACACCGACTACCACTGGCCGACGGTCGTGCAGCGCGCCGGCACCGGCGTCACCGTGCAGTGTCCGCCGCACCAGATCCCGCTGCGCGCCATGCGGCCGCGGGGGGCGACGAACCTGCTGGTGCCGGGCCGCTGCCTGGGCGGCGACCACCTGGCGACCAGCTCGTTCCGGGTGATGGGCACCTGCGCCCAGACCGGCTTCGCCGCCGGCGTGGCGGCCGCGATGGGTTCGCCCGCGCGGTCGGTCGACGCGGTCGACGTGCCGGAGCTGCGCGCGCGCCTGCGCCGCGCCGGGGTGCGGCTGGACCTCGCCCCGTACTACAGCTACCTGCGCCGGCGGCGAGGGTTTGAGGAGCAGACGGGCGCTGCCGCAGCGCCCGTCTCCGCCCTGGCAGTGGCCGAATTGGCTACCGGCGAGGTGTTGATCGCGTACACGGCGGACGGCGCTCTGGGTGTGCTGCGCCGCTACGAGGAGCGCTGGCACCCGGCAGTGGCTCCGGATGCCGCGAGCTCGGCCCACTCCAGTGCCGAGTTGGCGTTCGCCGTGGCGGATGGCGGACGCAACCGGACCGAGGAGTTCGAGCAGGTGCCGGCCATGGCGGCCGAGGTGACGGAGTCCGACGACCCGCCGGAAATGACGTTGCACGCAGATGAATGCGCCTGGGTGTCGGCGGACGGCGGCGTCAGGTGGCGCCCCCGGGCCGCGGCTGCCGCCGGAAGCAACGGCGCCTCCCGCAACGGCGACGCCCGTCCGGAGCCGGCGCGGCCGGACCCGCCGGTGCCCGGAGCGGCCGTCGTTTCCCTGACGCTGACCGGGCACGACCGCGCCAGCCTGGACGTCACGCGCCTGTACGCCGCGGCCTGGACGACCGGCGAGGGCGTGGTACTGGGCACGTCCGGCCCCGCCGGGCAGTGGCGGCAGACCGTCGTGGCGGTCCCCGGCGGCAGCGGCCCATGCGCGCTGGCGGCGACCGCGGACGGCGTGCTGCTGGCCTGTGTCGACGGGAACGCCATTCGCTGCCTGCGCCTCTCGCTCGATGCCATCGTCGCCACGGGCGAGCACGGCAAGGCCGCGGATGCCGCCTGGCACCACGACAGCGCCGACCTGATCGACGCCCTCAAGGAGCGCCAGCCGGCGACCGTCCCGTGACCGGCCGTCCCCGGGCGGCGCGACCCAACGTCCTGTTCCTGATAACGCACGACATCTCGTTGCGCTTCGGCTGCTACGGAGACCGGCGCGCCGTGACCCCGCACCTCGATGGGCTCGCTGCCGGCGGCACGCTGTTCGAGAACGCCTTCTGCCAGTTCCCGCTGTGCGCGCCGGCGCGCACCTGCCTGATGACCGGTTGCCGGCCCGACACCGTGCAGCGCCACGAACACGACGGCACGGAATTCTACGCCGGCATGCGCCGCCGGCTGCCCTGGATCCGCACCATCCCGGAGCTGCTGCGCGCCGGCGGGTACCGCACCGTGAGCCTGCACAAGGTCATGCACGAGTACGACGCCGATCCCCTGAGCTGGAGCGAACCGCAGTGGCATGCCACCACCGGCGAGGTCCCTTCCTGGTGTCCGGACGACTTCGACTGCCGCGAACGGGCGCGGCGCTACCACTCGCCCGAAAACCGCGCCCTGATGAAGGAGCGCTTCCGCACCCTGCTGGCCGCGGAACCGGATGCCGCCACCCAGTTCAAGCGCTGG
Source organism: Spirochaetia bacterium (assembly GCA_964291595.2). Lineage (GTDB taxonomy): Bacteria > Spirochaetota > Spirochaetia > SZUA-6 > Bin103 > CATQHW01. Next base: position 3,117,168 of record OZ219914.1, read on the forward strand.
CGCGGCGGCCCGGTCGAGCGCGCGCCGGTGGACGACGGCGCCTACTACGCGGGCGAGGTCGCCGCCGAAGCGATCCGGGTGCTGCGCGCGCACGCCGCGGATCGGGAGGCCGCGCCCCTGTTCCTGGGCGTCGGATTCTGCAACACCCACCTGCCGTGGCTGTCGCCGGAACGCTACTGGCGGCTGCACGACGGCACCGACTTCGGCGCCGAAGCGGGATACGACACGCTGCGGCCCGCGCCGCTCGCGGCCGAGCTGGCGGTGGCGGGCAACGAGCCGTTCCAGTACTACGAGCAGACCGACCACCTGCCCGGCGCCCGCGCGGCCTGGCAGCCCACGGCGGGCCAAGCCGAAGAGCTGCGCCGCGGCCACTACGCTGCCGTCAGCTACGTCGACGCCCAGATCGGCCGCATCCTGGCCGCCCTCGACGAGACCGGGATGGCGCAGGACACGGTGGTGGCCTTCACCACCGACCACGGCTTCGCCCTCGGCGAGCACCGCCACTGGGGCAAGGGCGTGACATGGGAACCGGACCTGCAGGTGCCGCTGCTGCTGCGCGTTCCCGGCAGCACGGCCGGCCAACGGGTCATGGGCCTGACCGAGCACGTCGACCTGATGCCCACCCTGCTGCAGCTTGCCGGCATCCCCGTCCCCGATCGGGCGGAAGGAAGCAGCCTGCTGCCGCTCCTGGACGACCCTTCGGCGCCGGGCAAGCCGGCGGTGTTCGCGCAGGCGCGCCGCGGCCGGCTGACGGCCCACTCCACGCGGACCGCGGAGCACCGCTACACCCGCTGGCTCGACGCGACAGGTCAAGTGCAGGCGGAAGAGCTCTACGATCACCGCACCGACCCCCGGGAGACGATCAACCTCGCGTCGCACGCCGAACCTGCGCTCCTCTTGCGCCTCCGGGCTTCCGCGATCGGCTGTGGGCTGCTACGCTGAGCGCCGTGGGCTATCGAGAGGTCCTCACCATCGAGCCGGGCAAGCGCGGGGGCAAGCCCTGCATTCGAGGGCTTCGCATCACCGTCTACGACGTTCTCGAGTATCTCGCATCGGGCATGTCCGAGGATCAGATTCTGTCCGATTTCCCAGACCTCCGATCGGACGATATCAGGGCGTGTCTTTCGTTCGCGGCTGACCGGGAGCGCCAATTCGTTACGGTGCCCGCGGATTGAAGTTGCTCTTTGACCACAATCTGTCGCCTAGACTGGTCCGCAGCCTGACAAGCGTGTATCCAGGATCCATCCACGTCCGGGACGTCGGGTTGCAGAGCGCTGACGACTTCGTCGTGTGGACGTATGCCCGCGACAACGGTCTCGCCATAGTCTCCAAGGACTCGGACTTCCATCAATTGAGCTTCCTGCACGGGCATCCGCCAAAGGTGGTATGGATTCGGCGCGGGAACTGCTCCACTGACGAAATCGAGTCGATACTCCGCCGGTACTCGAACGATCTGTCGGACTTCGATGCGGATCTATCCGCATCGTATTTGGCGCTCTCATAGGCTTTTCCGTATGGCGGTGAGCAGCGAACGGATAAGCTGGAGCCGCAGCGTTCCGGTGCGCTACCAGGCGAACGTCGCCGTGATCGGCGGCGGCATCGCCGGGGTGAGCGCGGCGGCGGCGGCCGCGCGCAGCGGCGCATCGGTGGTGCTGGTGGAGCGCTTCGGCGTGACCGGCGGCAACATGACGGTCGGCGGGGTGGCCAACTTCTGCGGCGAGACCGCCGGCCAGGGCGAGGTGTTCGACGAGATCCTGCGCCACCTGGAGCGGTTCGACGCCATCGTCCCCTACGAGCCGTTCGCCTACGGGGGATGCCAGTCGCGGGTCCTGGATCACGAGATCCTGGCGGTGATCCTGCAGGAGGTGCTGCTGGAGCGCGGGGTCAAGCTGCTGCTGCACACCCGCTTCGTCGACGTGATCGAGCGCGACGGCCGGCTGGCCGAGGCGATCGTGGCCGGGCCATCCGGCCCCGAGGCGCTGCGCGCCAACCACTTCATCGACTGCACCGGCGACGGGCTGGTGGCCAAGGCCGCCGGCTACGCGGTCGAGAAGGGACGCGCCGGGGATCAGCTCCAGCTTCCGATGAGCCTGATGTTCTTCGTGCGCGAGATGGGCGAGCCGGTCGCCGACCAGCTCCCCGACGGCTGGTTCCAGCCGATCCGCGAGCGCGAGGACCTGCCGATGACCAGCCCCAACTGGCCCAACGGTCCGCGCGGGAGGGCGATCAAGGTCAAGGTGCCCATGTTCGACTCCACCGACACCGAGAGCATGACCGCCGCCGAGATCGCGGCCCGCCGCCGCATGCTGGAGGTGCTCTCCTACTTCCAGGCGGTCGAGCGCAAGGACTGGCGCTTCGATCACTGCTCGCCGATCATCGGCATCCGCGAGGGGTACCGGATCGTCGGCCGCTACCAGTTGTGTGTCGACGATCTGCGCGCCGGGCGCGAGTTCGACGACGCGGTGGCGCGCGGCGTGTTCTACCTCGACGGCCACAAGCCGGACGACGACAAGCGCACCTACATCCTCCCCAAGGACGAGCTGTACGTGCCGCCTTACCAGATCCCGTTCCGCTGCCTGGTCCCGCGAGACGGCCGCAACCTGCTGATGGCCGGCCGTTGCATGTCGGCGGACCAGCTCGCGCTGTCCTCCGCGCGCGTCACCACGACCTGCTCGATGATGGGCCAGGCGGCCGGCATCGGCGCGGCGATGGCCGCTGCGGCGCGGTGGCGACGCCGCCGGCCTCGATCCCCTGGAGGTGCGGCGGGAGGTGGAGCGACGCGGCGCCCACCTGGCCGTCGACGAGCCGCCGCCGGCGCCGGTGCGCACCGCCTGACCTGCCCCGGGAGGCAAGCCGGTCAGCCGGCGGTGCTCCTCCCGTATGGCCAGCTCGTGCCGCCGCGGCCGGCCACGTGCCGCATCTCGCTGGCCACCAGGGTCGCGTGCAGCCGGGCGCTCAGGCGGTCGCGGCGCGCGGCGTGGCCCGGGTCGTTCCAGAGGTTGGTGGTTTCGGTCGGATCGGCTGCCATGTCGTACAGCTCGCCCACAGGCTCCGAGCGCGCCTCGGGATCGTGGAACAGCGACAGCTTGTAGCGGCCGTCGTGGAACATGGTGCCGTAGATCGGCGGGTCCCAGTAGCCGCGGTTGCCGTCGTCGGAGTCGCCGTAGCCGGAATTGCGGTACATCGCGAGCGCATGGTCGCGGGGTGAGGCCACCTCGCCGCGCGCCAGCGCCGCCAGGTCCTGCGATTCGGGCATCAGTGCGGCGGTCTCGGCGGCCGGCAGCCCGGCGGCGTGCAGCAAGGTCGCGGCCAGGTCGTGCGGCTGCACCAGCTCGCTCACCCGCGCGCCGGCCCGCTCGCCGGCCGGCAGGCGCAGGATCATCGGCACGCGGGTGCACGCGTCGTAGAAGTACGCGCCCTTGGTGATGAGCTCGTGGTCTCCGATCATGTCGCCGTGGTCGGACACGAACAGCACCAGGGTGTCGTCCGAGAGACCGCGCCGGTCCAGCTCGGCGAGGATGCGTCCCACCTGCCGGTCGAGGAAGGCGATCGATGCGAAGTAGCCGTGCCGCACGTCGGCCAGCTCGCGACCGCCGGTGTGCCTGCCGTAGCGGCGCCGGAACCCCGTCCGCTCCCGCTCCACCGCGCTCGGGACCGGCTCGTGCGCCGCGGTCAGCGGGCGCACCGCATCGATGGCGGAGCGGTCCACCAGGCCGCCCGCCTCGGGCGGATAGTCGAAGTACGGGGAGTGCGGATCGAAGAAACTCACGTTGAGAAAGAAGGGCCGCGCCGGATCGCGCTCGGAAAGGAAGGCGATGGCGCGCTCGGCGGCCCAGGTGCTGAAGTGCGCCTCCGCCGGATGGTGGTCCTGCGGCCCTGACTCGAGCCGGCGCAGAAACTCCGGATGGTGCTCGCGCAGCCACGCGGCGTAGGCGTTGAGCGGCGAGTCGAGATGGATCCGCGGATCGTTGCACCACTCGTAGCGCTCGAAGCCGTCGTGCGGGTGGCGGCGCGCCGCCTCCACCACGCGCCCTGAGACGTGCAGCTTGCCCACCAGCGCGGTCTGGTAGCCCAGGCGCGCCACGTGCGCCGGCAGCAGCACCTGGTCGTCGGGCAGCGTGTCGTGCAGCCGGTACACGCCGTGCCCCGGCAGCGGCTTGCCGGTCAGCATGCAGGCGCGGCTCGGCGTGCAGATGGTAGCGTTCACGTAGCAGCGCTCGAACGTCACGCCGCCGGCCGCAAGCGAATCCAGGGCCGGCGTGGGGATGGCACGGCAGCCGTAGCTTCCGAGCGTGTCCCAGCGCTGCTGGTCGCTCATGATGAGCAGGATGTTGGGGCGTTTCGGATCCATGCACCGCGAGCCTGTCGCGCGCCCCTGCGGGCGTCAATCCACCCCGCCAGCCGGCACGGAGCGCGCCCCGTGCCGTGTCCGCGGCGGCGCGCCGCCAGACCGGCGCACGTCGCCGCTGCCGGCCACCACCACACCATCGCATGGCTCAAGAGCCTGCGGGAGCACGTCGCGGCAACGCACCGCCGGTCAGCCCGGCGCGTGCTCTGCGGCGACTTCAACGTCGTACCGGAGGATCGCGACACATCCACCGGCGCGCGTAATCCAAACACCCTGAACTTCACCGACGAGGAACGGTCCGAACTGTCGGCATTGCTGGATGCCGGCTTCGTGGACCTCTACGTGCACCGGCACCCCGATGGCCGCGATCGATTCACGTACTGGAACTATCGCTGGAATCGCGACAGTTTGAGGTACGGCGTCAGGCTTGACCTCATCCTTGGCACCAGGCGAGTCGTCGATCGTGTTCGCGACGTGCGGGTCGACATGGACTATCGCAAACCGATCGATGGCCTGCTCCCCTCCGAGTGCGCTCCGGTCATTGCTGACTTGGATGACTGACATCGCCGGCCTCCAAAGCGGCCGACATTCGGTCGAAAAAGTGGGAGAATTTTCGCACCGAGACAGGGAAAGTCCACCCACGGCGATGACGTTGAGCCCGGCTCGACTGTGATCGAGGTAATCAAGCGACCCGGCCGACCGGCTGTTCATCGCAACAACCGTGATGGGACTGACACTCTCGTGCAGCAACGTCTGTACGTCATCCCAAGGAACTTCACTCGTGTCCTCGTAGTAATCGCGGAATGCCTGTCGCAAGGCCGAGATTTCCGGGTCGCGGAGGGCTTGAGCGGGCGCTCTGGCCGCATTCACCCGAACGCTGCTTCGCACTCGTTCGATCAGTAGGTGAATCTCGTTTGTATCCGCGCCTGCACATTCGTGAAGCGCGAAACGTTCACCAGCATCGAATTATGCTCACCAACCTGACCACGAGCGAGCCGGACTGCACGGGCAACGACGAAGACCCGCACAGCGGTCTTCAGCGTATCCGGCAGGTCGGTCACATGATGGTCGATCCGATGCTTGAGTGGCAGGAGATCGGCATGATCATCGACTGTTTGAACGATGCGTTCCGTACTCTCGAGAAAGACTCGGGTGGCGCCGAAGTAGTTGTCAGGGGGACTGAGGCTCACGATGAAATCGCGAGGAAACAGGTCGTGCCCCAGCATCGCGTCCACACTGTCGGGTCGATAAAGATGTTTGCGAACGGGGTGGCAGTATATCCGATGTAGCAACTCCGATCAAAGAGCGCCAGGAGCTTGCGGATCTGGCCATTTATCCTTAGCATTGAATCTCGATGCCACCGACGATCAAGGGCCGATCCGGAGCGCCGGCTATTACTCGGAGTGGGGGTTCTTTCATCGGTGGCGGGCTTAGGTGTCTTCCTCAACCGTAACCGTTCGCCAATTCTCAGCATCCACGCGCTCGACAATCGAGCTGTCCGGGAAGTGCCACCTCAAGTGCCCGTCGTCCGAGGTGTAGCGAAAGGTCTGGTCTAGGGCGTCCAAGGTCTCCACGCGGGCATCGTCGGTCATGTCTTCGGTCGTCGCCAGCCAATAGTAAGCGTCGGGCATGTACTCGGGATGCTCCTTGCGCCACTCCAGAGACGCTCTCAGGCCTTCCTCTTTCTGTTCCTCGGTCACGTCCAGGAGCAGGTCTCGCGACAACATGACAGACAAGCTGCTCTGCATACCGCTGGTGTTTCCCGAAGGATTATGCACGGCGATATCGGCCCACATGTAGGCCGCTACGTCGTCGGTCTCTACCCCGATACCCATACGGTAGAGTCGGCTGAGATACACTTGCGCTCCTCTGTAATGCGCTTCTGCCGCGAGCTTAATCAGCCTGAATGCCTCATCCGGGTCCCTTGGCACGCCCGTACCCCGTTCATACAGTGCCCCTAGTTCGCCTTGACCGATGGGGTCGCCTTGTTCCGCAGCCAGTCGACACCATCTTGCAGACTTCTCGTATCGCTCGTGCTGAGAATAGCGCATGCAGAGTTGGCGCTGCGCGAGAACGTCGCCCTGTACGGCCTTGTTCTTGAGCATTGCCACCGAGATCAATATGGCGATGCCGACCACGGCCAAGCACCCGAACAGGCATACCACGGGCCATATAAGGCCTCCGTAGCGTCGAATAAATTTCTTGATAGCCGCGCCATCAATCGTGACCACACCCGCTTCACTCATGTTTCAGCCTCCTTAGTTGCATGACGTTGCGCCGGCTACGGCGGCACGTAGCCGGGGTCCGTGAACCGAGGGTACGGACGTTCGAGTATCCACTTCCCGTCGGCGTCCTGGGAGGCTGCGTAGACCATCCTCGTGCCTCGGTCGGTGGTGACGAACGCCTGCCCGCTTACTGCACGGCCGTGCTCCCATACACCCAGGAACCGCGTGCCGTCCGCCCACGTCATCCGCCCTGGGCCGTGCGGCTCTTCGGCTTCATCGAGTGCGCCTTCGTACACTGTCTGGGGAACACCGTGTTCCTCCGCGTGTACGAGGAAGTCCGTCGGCTCCGCACCGCCATCCCAGGAGTCGGCGCCCGAGCGCGATGCGAGCGCGAACAGACGGTATCCGTACGACTGGCTTCTCCGCTGGAGCTTCTTCATCACGTCCTGAAAGACGCGTTGGCCGCCATGTCGCGCAGAGAGCATCCCCTTGACGTTTTCCATAATCGCCATTGCGGGTTGGAGCCGCCTGAGCACGCGAACGTACTCCTTGTACAAGGCCTGCCGCTTATCTCGGTCCGGGTCGTACAAGAGATTGCCGGCATTCCGGGACCTCCCAACGACCGAGTACGATTGGCATGGTGGCCCTCCGAGAAGCACCGTACGTCCGCCGTGCTCGTCCCGCAGCCGTTCGATCCTCTCCCAAAGCAGGTCACTGGCAGCTTTCCTGCCCAGTTCCATGCACTTGGTCTCCTTGCATGCCTCGGACCACTGGTTCGGGTACAGCGTCGACCAGTCCGGCTCCTTGGCGGTCGCACCGTTCAGGAACTCATAGTACTGAGGAGGGAAACCTGTCCCGAACTTTCGGAGGAACGCCCGCGGGCGCAGCGTGCGATGTGCGGCTTCATCCTTCTCGATCGACAGCGCAACACGGAATCCTGGCGCTCCAGCCGGCTCGCGGAACGCGGAGAACCCTTCCGCGAGCCCGCCCGGACCGGCAAAGAGATCAACGACCGGAATGGGCTTCGTCACGAATCGCTCCCGAACAACGCCGAGAAACGGACGGTCAAAAATGCGCGGCTTGGCCAAGGAGGAGTCCTCCTGTGAAACTGTACGTATGGGCTGCTCGGCGCTCACTCGGAATCGGTTATGCCGGACATAGTGGATCCAGCCACCCGGTCGCGCATGATGGCGGGAATCAGGAACAGAAGCACGAAGCCCGAGCTCACTCTCCGACGGGCGCTTCACGCTCGCGGTCTCAGGTACCGACTGCACAATCGAAGTCTCCCCGGAATTCCTGACCTCGTGTTCCGACGCTTCGAAGCCGTATGCTTCGTGCACGGCTGCTTCTGGCACAGGCATGCGGGTTGCCGATACACGACATCCCCTGCGACGCGCGCTCACTTCTGGCAGTCCAAGTTTGCGGAGAACGTGGCGAGAGACGGACGGAACCGGCGTGACCTCCTCGATGCCGGATGGAGGGTAGCCGTCATCTGGGAGTGCGCCCTGCGCAAGGGAAGGGAGTGCGACACGGTTTCGATGGTGGAGGACTGGCTGCGAGGGCGCGAGCGCGAGTTCGAGACGAGTCCACATCCCTGAGAGTGATGCCGTATTGAATCACGTCGCTGATTGAAGCAAGTCCGCTATCTCCCACCCCTGAGCTGAGGCCTCCGGCTGGACAGGGCTGGTGCAAGCACGGGCGGGATACACATGGTACGTGACCGAGAACGACTGGCCGTGATGCCGTCGCACCCCTCACCAGTCGAACCGCATCGCGGAAGTCCCACCGTCTGCCCAGTGTCATCTTCAACGCGGTCCCATTATTTGCCGCCCTCGCGTACGGAAGCAAGAGGAACGGCCTCCTCGACGCCGCAAGGACGCCCGTGTGGCACGGGGCGCCTTCAAGCGCATCGGTGACGGACACCGGGGCCTCGGCTGACGCTATGGGTTCGCTGCCACCGTAGTGTCGGGCACGCTGGCATGAAGCCGAACCCGACGGCCTCACGGACTGACTGCCCGCCAGCCTCACAGTCGTAGAATGGCCACGAGGAAGCCAAGAGATGAAACACGGTCCGAACGTCCTCTTCGTCATGACCGACCAGCAGCGGTTCGACACGATCGCCGCGCTCGGCAACCGCCACATCTACACGCCCAACCTGGACCGGCTGGTGGGGCGCGGGGTGAGCTTCACCAACGCCTACTCCACCTGCCCGGTGTGCGTGCCGGCCCGCTACACGATCCGCACCGGCTGCGAGCCGCCGGCGACCAGGGTCTTCAGCAACCGTATCTCCGGGCCGGCGCCCGGACAGGCCGACACCATCGAGGGCAGGTGCGGACCCTACCTGGCCAAGGTCATGCGCAGCTCGGCTACCGCACCTTCGGCATCGGCAAGTTCCACTCCAGCCCCAGGCGCGAGCCGCTCGGCTACGACGTCCACCTGCACAGCGAGGAGCTGCACGCCTCGCCCGAAGAGCGCGCCGCCGACGCCTACGCGGCGTGGCTTGCCCGCGAGCACCCCGAGTACGGCCACCTGGAGCAGCTCATGGGCGAGCGCACGGAGATGTACTACATGCCGCAGACGAGCGCGCAGCCGGCCGACTGCGCCGTCGAGGCGTGGGCCGCCGACCGCGCGGTCGAACAGATCGGTGCGCGCGCCGGCGCCGATGACGGCCGGCCCTGGTTCGGCTTCGTGTCGTTCGTCGGTCCGCACCCTCCCCTCGCCCCGCCGATCCCGTTCAACCGCATGTACGACCCGGACCGCATGCCCGATCCCGTGCGCGGCGACCTCGCCACCGACCACATGGACCAGCAGATCCCGCGCATGAACCACCTGATCTGGGCGGAGGACATCAACGACCCGCACGCCCGCATCCTCAAGGCGCGCTACTACGGCGAGATCTCCTACATCGACGACTGCCTGGGCCGGATCCTCGATGCGGTCGACTCACGCGAGGATGCCGACGACACGCTGATCTGCTTCTTCTCCGACCACGGCGACCTCCTGGGCGACCACCACGCCTGGCAGAAGGAGAGCTTCTTCGAGGCCAGCGCGCACGTCCCGTTCCTGGTGAGCTGGCCGGCGCGCCTGACCCGCGACGAGCGGCGCGCGGACCTGGTGTGCCTGACCGACCTGTTCGGCATCGCCACCGCCGCCGCCGGACGCCCTCAGCTCCGTGACGGCATCGACGTGCTGGGCGTGCTCGACGGGTCGGCGCCGGCGCGCGACTCCCTGGTCGGCTGGTACGGACTGCCGGGAACCGGCGAATGCAAGGTCATGGTCCGCGCCCGGAACTGGAAGTACGTGTTCCTGGCCAACGGCGGCCGGGAGCAGCTCTTCGACCTGGACGAGGATCCGGACGAGCTGTGCGACCGCGCCGGCTCGCACGCGGCGGTGGCGGACGAGCTGCGCGCGACGGCCGCCGCCGCGTGCCGCCGCCCCGGTGCGCTCGAAGCCCTGGACGGCGACGACCTCAAGACCTTGCCGTTCGAGCCGTGGGTGTGGCGGGGCGAGCGGATCTACCAGTTCGACCGGTCGCGCGGCATCACCGGCTTCCCCGAGCACCCCGCAGATGTGCTTCGCGGCCGGAAGTGAGCCGGTGCACCCAGCCCGTTACGGCTGAGCGCCGGGGATCGCCCACTCGCCGCCGCGCATCACCGGTTCGGCCGAGCCGTCGGCGAGCACGCCGTCGATGTCCATCTGGTCCGATCCGATCATGAAGTCCACGTGCGTGGCACTGGCGTTGGCGCCCGCGTCCGCGAGCTGCTGCTCCGACATCGCCTCCCCGCCGCTCAGGCAGACGGCGTACGCCTGGCCGAGGGCGACGTGGCTGGAGGCGTTCTCGTCGAACAGCGTGTGGTAGAACAGCCGGCCGAGGCTGGAGATGGGTGAGCGGTGCGGCACCAGGGCGACCTCCCCCAGCCGGGCGGCGCCCTCGTCCGTGGCGATGAGCTTCTCCATGACGCCGGCTCCCGACTCCGCCCGGACGCCGACCACTCTGCCCTGCTCGAAGGTCAGGCTGAGGTTCTCGATCAGCCGGCCGCCGTGACTCAGCGGCTTGGTCGCGGACACGGTGCCGTCCACGCGCCGGCTGTGCGGCATCGTGAACACCTCCTCGGTCGGGATGTTGGGCACGAACGGCGTTCCCCGCGCGTTCCGGTCGACGGCGCCCTTCCAGACCTGGCCTTCGGGCAGGCCGACGGTAAGGTCGGTGCCGGGCGCGGCGTAGCGGAGCGCGGTGTAGGCCCGCGCGTTCAGGTGCTCGCGCCGCGCCTCCAGCGCGGCGATGTGCCGCCGCCACTCCTCCCGCGGGTTCGGACGGTCCACGCGGCACGACTGGAAGATGGCGTCCCACAGGCGGTCGACCTGCTCGTGGGCGGGGGCTTCCGGGAAGACCCGCGCCGCCCACGGGGCGACCGCGGCCGCGATCACGCACCAGCTCACCCGCATGGTGCTGATGTAGTCGCGCCGGAATGGCTGCATCTGTTCGGATGCGGCGCGCATGGCGGTCGCCACCCGCTCCGGGTCCTGCTCCTTCAGCAGGTCGGGATTGCCGCCGGCGACGGTGAGGAACGCGGCGCCCTGCTCGGCCCGTTCCAGCATGCCGCGCACGCGCCAGGCGGGGAACTCCTCGAAGGAGTCGGCCGGCGCGTGCCGGAAGCGCACCAGATCCAGCTCGTCGTCGTCGTAGAGGACGTCCACGTACGGGCAGCCGGCATCATATGCGCACGCGGCCAGGGCCCGTGTCAGCTCGACCGCCTCGATCGGCGCCCGGATGACCAGCCGCTGTCCCGGCTGCAGGTTGAGTCCAACGCCGATCGCGAGGTCCGCGTACCGCTCCAGGCTGTGTGCCACGGAGCAAAGGTAACGCATCCGGACAGCGCCACGCGGAACCGGCCCGCGCCACTCTGCCGCGATGGACACCTAGATTGAACTAAACCAAACTAAGTTCATGTTGGTCGTGAACACGCATGAAGCGAAGACCAGGCTCTCCGAGTTGCTGCGCCTGGTGGAGGAGCGCAGCGAGCGCATCAGGGTGTGCCGCAACGGCAAGCCGGTAGCCGAGATCGGCCCCATCACCTCGACGGAGGGCGACCCCCTGCAACCGGACCCGCTCCTGGCGCGAGTCGTGTTTCACGAAGACCCCGTCGCGCCGCTGGCGGAAGAGGACTGGCCGGACTCGTAGCGGTGCTGCTCGACACCTGTACCCTGCTCTGGCTCGCCTCCACGCCTCGGAAGCTGCCCGGCAGCGTGCGCCAGGCGATCGCCGACAACGCCGGCCACCTGTTCATCTCGGCGATCACGGCCTTCGAGATCGGCATCAAGCATCGGCGCGGTGCCCTGGACCTGCCGCTCCCTGCGGCTGACTGGATCGCCCGGGCGCTGGAGCACCATCAGGTTCAGGAGATACCGGTCGGCTGGCGCATCGCCGAGCGCTCGACGTCGCTGCCGCCGCTGCACAAGGATCCCGCGGACCGCATCATCATCGCGACATCCCTCATCACCGGAGTGTCGATTCTCACCCCGGACCGTCAGATCAGCCAGTATCCGGATGTCGCGGTGGTCTGGGACTCCGGGTGACGGATCCGCCCTACCCGAGCATGTCCTTGAAGGCGCCGGCCGGCACCGGCGCGGGCCGACCGAGCATCCACTGCCACATCTCGGTGCGCAGCTCCCACTCCTTGTAGTGGTCGGAGGAGTGGTCGACCGGACCGACGTGCGCCCGGATGCGGCGGTGAGCGACCTCCGCCACCGTTTCGGGATCGTGGTTCCAGCTCGGCTCCGCCGGAGCGGTCTGCCGGTCGAACAGGAACTTGAGCATGTAGCGATGGCGGTCGGTCAGGTTGCGGCTGGCGGCATGCCACAGGTCGTAGTGGGTGATGGCCACGGTTCCGGCGGGCACCGCCAGGGCCACCTGGTCCTTGATGTTGGCGTAGGTCGCCATCCGCTCGGTGGGGGCGTTGCGGAAGTGGGTGCCCGGCATGATCATGGTCGGTCCCTGCTCCAGCGGCACCTCGTGCGGGTAGTACATCGCCAGCACGCACCAGACTTGGTGATGGCGCACGTTGGTGCCGTCCTGATGCCAGCTCTGACTGCGTGAGCCCGGCTCGTTGACGTGCAGGTGGCGGTGGCCGTTCATGACGTAGTCGCTGCCCAGCAGGCTGGTCAACGCGCCGCGCACCTCCGGGTGGTCGTAGACCTCGTGCAGCAACGGGACCGAGTCGAGTATTCCGTTGCCCCCGTCGTCCACCTGCCCGCACTGCTCGGCGATCGCCTCGTTGAGGCCCGCCGGGTACTCCGGGTGCAGCAGGTGGTAGCCGTGGGTGACGAAGTGCAGCACCTCGTCGTCCGAGAGCAGCCGCGGCGGCTGCGTGCTCAGATCAGTCATCGAACTCCTCCAGTTTCTCGAGGATGAACTCCTGCCCCAGCACGTCGATCTCGCGATCGTCGAACGGCGCCCGCTGCTGCGGAAAGTGAACGACCCGCCAGCCGTCGACGATGGCGTCGTGGACGTTGCGGTAGGGCAGCTCGGGCGCCTGCGGATCGATCTCGGTGACCGCTCCGGCGACCGGCTCGTGGATGGCGGCGGCCACCAGGTCGGCATAGATGCTCGGGTTGACGGCGTGCAGGTACAGCAGCCGCTGCCGCAGCCGAGAACGGGAGCCAGGATCGGGTTGACGGCGTGCAGATAAGCGGAGGCCGCTGGCGCATCACGGGAGCCCGGATCGGATCTCCTCCGGCGAGGGCTCCCACGGCGTGAATCCCGAAGCGGTGGAAAAGGACATCACGGATGCTCGTGCCGCCGGTACGGGAGAGTTATCCCGACATCGCCGCGCAGACCGAACAGGTGCTGGAGAACATCAAGCACACGCTGGAGAACGCGGGATCCTCCCTCGACCGCGTGGTGAAGTGCCAGGTCTTCGTCACCAACGCCGCCTACTACCGGATCGTGAACGAGGTCTACGGGCGCTACTTTCCCCACGACCCGCCGGCCAGGACCTTCGTGGCAATGGCGTCGTGGCCGATGGAGTTCGACATCGAGATGGAGTGCATCGCGCTCGCCTGAGCGTCCCGGCCTTCCTGTCTAGGTGTCTCCCGCGAGCCAGGCCGCCCGGTTCGGTCGCGGATACACGTACTGGTAGTCGTAGGTGTCCTTGGGAGGAATGGCGCCGAGCTTCATCGGATACTTCGCGACGGCCTCTTCGACGATGTCCACCCCAAGACCCGGCGTGTCCGGCACGGTGAGGTAGCTGTCCTCGATCTCCGGCTGGGGGGTCATGACCTCGTACCGTGCCGGGACGTCGTCCTCGCGGTGCTCCAGGATGAGGAAGTTGGGAATGGTCGCCAGGTAGTGGACGGCGGCCATCTCCCCGATCGGACCCAGGGATCCGTCGTGCGGCGCGATCATGATGTGGTGCGCCTCGGCCATGCCGGCCAGCTTCTTCATCTGCGACAGCCCCCGAATCTGCCGGTGTCCGGCTGCGCGACGTCGATGATCTCGCGCTCGATCAGCTCGCGCATGTTGTGGATGTTGGCGACCCGTTCCCCCGAGGCGAGCGGGATGTTCACCTCCCGAGCGATGCGGGCCAGGCCCTCGATGTTCTCCGGCGACACCGGCTCCTCGTAGAAGAGGATTCCGTGCTGTTCGAGCTCGCGTCCGATCGCGATCGCATCGCGCGTCGTCATCCACGGGACGCCGTGCAGATCGACCATGAGATCGACGTGGCGGCCCACCGCCGCGCGGATCTCCGGGACCAGCTTCGCGGCGTGGGCGATGTTGCCGACCTTGAGCCCGTCGTAGCCGCGCCGGACCCGATCCTCCGCGTCCTCGACCGAGTCGGCATGGGTGTACACGCGCAGCCGATCGTGCATCTTGCCGCCCAGGAGATTCCAGACCGGCAGTCCGAGCGCCTTGCCCTTGATGTCCCACAGCGCCATCTCCAGAGCCGACAGGGCGCCGCCTGCCACGATTCCGGTCATGGCCACGCCCGATCGCGAGACGAAGAGCTTGTGCCACAGCTTCTCGACGTGGAACGGGTCTTCGCCGATCAGGACCGGCGCCAGGTCCTCGACCGCGGCCGCCACCACGCGCGGCCAGCCGCCTCCTTCTCCCACGCCGTGGATGCCTTCATCCGTAAGGACCTTCACGAAGATCCAGCCACGGCCGGTGAGGTAGGTCTTGATCTCGGTTATCTTCACGGGTCGACCTCCTTGCGTACGGTCAGACCAGCCGGTCGAGCAGCAGCGGCTCCGGAGTGAGGGACGCGAACGCCTCGGCATACCGGCACCGCGCCTCGATGCCCCGCCAGCGGGCGCACGTCGTGTAGAGCTCGACGAGATGCGGTTGCGTCGTGAGCTGCTCGAGCGACGCGATCTTCTGTTCGAACACCGCCGTGATGTCCACGTAGTGGTCGGGAAAGAACCCGACGCGCGCCGCCGTGCCGATGTTCGGCTCGAAGAAGCGGATGTTGCCCCGCTGTCCGGCGATCTGGGCCGCCTGAATCGTGCTTGTGACGGTCAGCCAATGCGTGGGATAGGTCACCTCGTCCTTCCAATGCGTGAGGATGACCGATGGGGCGAAGTCGGCGATCTCGCGTGCCAGGCGGTCGAGGCGCTCCGGCGGCATCCTGAGCGGCCCGTCGCCGTACCCGAGCATCGTGGCTTCGATGCCCATGACCTCGGCACAGGCGAACGCCTCCTTCTCGCGGATCGCGCGGACCTCTTCGACGGTGATGTCCGGCCGCTGCTCGTACAGCCGGCGGCTCTCGTCGGTCTCGCCGCGCGTCAGCCAGATGACCTTGACGAGGTCGCCGTCCCGCGCGTGCCTGATCAGGGCGCCGCCTGCGCGCGAACAGAAGTCGGCGGGATGCGCGCTCACTGCCAGGATGCGTTTGCGATCTCCCAGCCGATTACCCCTTGATGTAGAGCTGATCGACGTTGTACCGCCACTCGGTCGGCGGGTTGTTCAGATCGTAGAAGTTGCCCACGGTCGCGTCGGCGACGAACACGCCGCTCGGCCCCTTGCCGAGAATGCCGATCGCCCACATGTTGTCGTGGCCCGCCTCTATGATCATGCGCGCCCACTCCTTCTTTTCGTCCTCCGTGGTCGCCGCCATCATCTTCCCAGCCCAGTCGTTGATGTCGAAGATGACCTGCGGAGGACGCACGCCGGCCTCACCGTCGGTATGGAGCCAGATGTTCCACTGACCGGACCAGTAGGCCGGGTACGATCCCTGGCGGTCCAGGTTGTTCACGTAGGGGATGAACTTGGCCGCCGACCTGACGGTATAGAAATACGCGCCGTTGGCCCGGTGGCCGGAGCCGAGCATCGCCTCCCAGTCGTTGCGGGTGAGCGTGTCCCAGCCGCGGTTCTGCCGATTCATCGTGGTCTTGATGCCGATGTCGTTGAAGTAATCGGCGACCAGCTCATGCGTGGCCTCCGGCACCGTGTCCGCGCGGGTGTTGTAGAGGACGATCTCGAAGGTCTTGCCGTCCGGGCGCAGCCGGAATCCGTCGCGGTCCTTCTCGCCCAGGCCGATCTCGTCCAGGATGCGGTTTGCCTTGGCCGGATCGTACTCGATGTAGGCCGTCTTGAGCGCCTCGGAATACACCGGGGACCCCTCCCTGGGGCCGAACTGCATCGGCGTGGCGAGGCCCAGATAGTCCACCCGGTTGATCTCGTCCCGGTTGATGGCGTGGGAGACCGCGATGGAGAACTGAGGGTTCTGGAAGATCTCCGCCAGGACCGGATCTTCGTGCGTCCGGTTGAACTCCAGGTCGAGCTGTTCGTCGCCGCCGTGGCCGACCACCTGGACCTGCAACTCGCCTGCCTCCCGCTTGGCGAGAAGCTGCGGCAGTATTCCGACTCCGTCCGGCACCTGCCCGGCCGTGATGTCGCCGCCCAGTGCCCGCAGCTTGATGGTCTCGATGTCGTTGACGAACTCGAGGACCCGCCGATCGATGTAGGGAAGCTGGTTGCCGGCGGTGTCGACCACCCAGTAGTAGGGATTGCGGTCGGAGACGATCGGCCCTCCGGTCGGCGCCGAAACCGTCATCCACGGATAGAGCGTCGGCCGGCCGGGATCGTTGATCTCCCATCCGCCGTCCCCGGACATGTGCTGATGAAGCTGGGTCCAGTTCTCGAATCCGCGCTCCGAGACCTCCTTGTCCAGCTCCGCCTCGTCGCGGTACTTGGCATGAAACCGCCGCATGTAGTGTTCGGCAAACAACGGCGCTTCATGGCCGCGCAGAAAGTTCGATACGGTGACGTGGAACAGCGGGTTCGGGTCGTCCCAGGCGAACTCGACTGCCCATTGATCGAGCCTGGTCACGCGTGGGGGTTGTCCGTCGATCACCGCGGAGCCGGGTACTCCCACGGCGAGATCCTCGTTGAGGATGACGTCGTTCCACCAGTACATGATGTCGTCGGCGTCGTAGAGCTCGCCGTCGGAGAAACGCAGGCCCTCGCGCATCTGCATGACCCAGTTCCTGCCGCCGTCGGAGCTCACCAGGTCTTCGATGAGCTGCGGGTAGAACTCTCCCGAGATGCCGTCCAATACCGTGGGCTTGATCGAAGCGTAGCCCCAGAAGCCATGCAGATCGTTCTGCAGGTGCACGGAGTACCACGTGCCGCCGTACTGGCCGATCTCGCCCACCACGTCGCGGACGTGTGGATTCTTCGGCATCCGTGCTTCGAGTGGTGGCAGGCTGCCCTGGCTGACCATCTCGCTGAGCATCGGTGCCTCGCCCGATGCCTCCTGCGCCCAGGCCACGGGCAAAACGAGGATCCCGACCGCGAGCAGAGCGGCGAACGCCACCCCAAGCTTGAAACCGCGTCTCATAACGACCTCCCCGTGCCGTAGGAACGGCGTTTACATGGTGAATATCTAGGACGACAGGCCTCGGCCTGTCAACCGGCTTCAAGCGATCGCGGCTGCGGCCGCCACGATGCGGTCCCGTGGCGCCGGCTAGCGAGCCGATGGCTTGACACCTGTTTCATGACCGCCGTACGGTCGTTCGTCCGGATGATCCAGTTTCTTGCACGAAGATTTCTCCTGATGATACCCACCCTCTTCGTGATATCGATCATCTCCTTTGTCGTCATCGAGCTGCCCCCGGGCGACTTTCTGACGACGTACCTGCAGAAACAGGAGGATCTGCACGCGAGCGGGATCTCCGAAGAGATCATCGCCGGCATGCAGCAGCGCTGGGGGCTCGACAAGCCGTGGCACTGGCGCTATTTCCGGTGGATCACCAACTTCGTGCAGGGAGACCTGGGCTTTTCCCTCGATTACATGAAGCCGGTAAACGAGATCATCGGCGAGCGGTTGCTTCTGACGATGGTGGTGAGCCTTGCCTCGCTGCTCTTCGCCTGGGGCATGGCGATCCCGATCGGCGTGTACTCGGCGGTGCGCCAGTATTCGACCGGCGACTATATCCTCACGTTCCTGGGATTCATCGGTCTCGCCGTGCCCAACTTCATGCTCGCGCTGGTGCTGATGTACGTTTCCTACTCACTGTTCGACGCAAGCGTGGGTGGGCTGTTCTCGCGGGAGTATCTGATCGCTCCGTGGAGTCCGGGCAAGGTGATCGACCTCCTCAAGCACCTGTGGATTCCAATGATCGTCGTCGGGACGGCCGGCACGGCCAGCACCATCCGCGTGATGCGGGCGAACCTCCTGGATGAGCTGCGCAAGAACTATGTGGTGGCCGCGCGGGTCGGCGGCCTGAAGGAGACGGCGCTGCTGGTCAAGTACCCGATTCGCGTAGCGATCAATCCCCTGATCTCGACGATCGGCTGGCTGCTGCCCACGCTCATCTCCGGCGCAACGATCACCGCTGTCGTCCTGGGGCTTCCCACCGTCGGACCGGTGTTCCTGCGCGCACTTCAGGTCCAGGACATGTACATGGCCGGATCGGTCGTCATGCTGCTGGCAACCGCAACGGTGATCGGAACGGTGCTCTCGGACATCCTGCTGGCGGCAATCGATCCACGAATACGCTTCGACTAAGGTGTAAAGCGGACGGCGGGACATGGTGGAGCAGTCGACACGTACGGCGACGCAACCGCAGATCGGCGACGGCCACGATTCGGGGACTCCATACGTCTACAGCCAGTGGCGCTTGATGTGGCTGAAGCTCCGCAAGCATCGGCCCGCCATGATCTCGCTGTACGTTCTGATCGCCGTGTACCTGGTCGCGATCTTCGCCGAGTTCGTCGCTCCGGCCGATCCCTATCACCGCCTCACCGAGTACCTCCTTGCGCCGCCTGTCAGGGTTCGCTTCGTCGACGCGGAAGGGGGGTTCAGCCTGCGTCCGTTCGTCTATGGGCTCACGCCGGTCATCGACCAGAAGACGTTTCTGCGCACGTACGTACCCGATACGGAGACGAAGGTGCCGGTGCGGCTCCTGGTTCGCAGCCATCCCTACAAGCTGTGGGGACTCATTCCCGCCAGCGTCCACCTCGTCGGCGTTCGCGATCTCGACGCGCCGTTCTTCCTGTTGGGAAGTGACCGACAGGGGAGAGACCTGCTGTCGCGGATGATCTACGCATCCCGCGTCTCGCTCTCCATCGGCTTCATCGGCGTGGCGCTGAGCTTCCTGCTCGGCATCTTCCTCGGCGGCGTATCGGGCTGGTACGGAGGGATCGTCGACACGGCGATCCAACGGTTCATCGAGATCCTCCGGTCGTTCCCGACGCTGCCGCTGTGGATGGCGCTGGCCGTCGCGCTCCCTCCTCAGTGGCCGATCATCAGAACCTACTTCGCCATCACCGTGATCCTCTCCGTCCTCGGGTGGACGGGCATGGCGCGCGTGGTGCGTGGCAAGTTCCTGGCCTTGCGCAGCGAGGACTTCGTGGTCGCGGCGCAACAGGCCAACGCGCCGACCTCGCGGATCCTGTTCAGGCATCTGCTGCCGTCGTTCACGAGCCACCTGATCGCGACCGCGACCCTCAGCATCCCGGAGATGGTGCTCGCCGAAACCGCCCTGAGCTTTCTGGGAATCGGCCTGCGGGCGCCCGCCATAAGCTGGGGCGTCATGCTGCAGAAGGCTCAGAACATCCAGAGCGTCGCCGTCACGCCATGGCTCCTGCTGCCCGTCCTCTGCGTGATCGTCGTGGTCCTGGCGTTCAACTTCCTCGGCGACGGACTGCGCGACGCGGCCGACCCCTATCGCTGATGAACGACACGCTGCTCGAGGTCAACGACCTGCGGACGTACTTCCGGCTGACGGAAGGCACGGTCAAGGCGGTCGACGGTGTCAGCCTTGCCGTCGAGAGCGGACGATCCCTGGGCGTGGTCGGGGAGAGCGGCTGTGGCAAGTCGGTGATGGCGCTGTCGATCCTGCGCGTCGTGCCATGGCCCGGGCGCATCGTAGGGGGAGCGATCGTCCTGCACCGCGACGGCGGCACCATCGATCTGGCCGCACTCGACCCCCTGGGAGACGAGATCCGCAGAATTCGCGGCAAGGAGATCTCCCTCATCTTTCAGGAGCCGATGACGGCGTTCAGCCCGATCCATCGGATCGGCGATCAGATCATCGAGCCGATCCTGATACACGAACCGGGCATGGGGAAGCGAGCGGCGCGCGCACGGGCGATCGCTCTGCTGCGCGAAGTCGGCATCCCCAGCCCGGAGCGGCGGATCGACCGGTACAGCTTCGAGCTGAGCGGAGGCATGCGCCAGCGGGCGATGATCGCCCGAGCGCTCTCCTGCAATCCGCGGCTGCTGATCGCGGATGAGCCGACGACGGCCATCGACGTGACCATCCAGGCGCAGATTCTCGACCTGCTCAAGCGCCTTCAGCGCGAGCATGGCATGGCGCTCATGATGATCACCCACGACCTGGGCGTCATCGCCGACATCTGCGACCGCGTCGTCGTCATGTACCTTGGCGAGGTCGTGGAGTCGGGGACGGTTCACGACGTGTTCACCAGGACGTTGCACCCCTACACCGAGGCGCTGCTGAAGTCGATCCCCGACCTGGATACGGAGGCAAGCCGGCTGGCGGCGATCACCGGCAGCGTGCCGGACCCGTTCACCCGCGCGCGCGGCTGTCTGTTCGAGCCACGGTGCGACAAGCCCGAGACCGATGAGGACCGCAGCCTGCGGGTCGCCAGAAAGCCGGCGCTCGCGGAGATCGAGCCGGGCCACTTCGTCAGGTGCTTCCTGCACTCCGATGCCGTGGAGGACGGCTGAGGCAGCCGATGGATCCGGACCTGCTGCTGAGCGTGCGCGACCTCAGGACGCACTACTTCGTCCGCACTGGCGTGTTCAAGCGGGTCGCCGGCTACGTGAAAGCGGTCGACGGGGTGAGCTTCGGCGTACGGCCGCGCGAGTCCCTGGGGATCGTCGGCGAAAGCGGCTGCGGCAAGTCGACCGTGGCGCGCACCATCATGCGCAGCGTAAACCCGCGAGATGCCACGATGGCGGGTGAGATCCTGTTCCGCTACGGCGATACCGTCGTGGATCTGGCGACGGCGGAAGGCGACGCGCTGCGCGAGGCCCGCAAGCGGGTGCAGATGATCTTTCAGGACCCGGAGTCATCCCTCAACCCGCGGATGACCATACGGGACATCATCGGCGAGCCGTTGCTCGTGAACGCGTTGGCGCGGGGCCGTGAGCTCGACGACCGGGTGGTCGAGCTCATGGGGGCGGTCAGTCTGGATCCCCAGCACCTGCGGCGCTACCCGTACGCATTCTCGGGCGGCCAACGGCAGCGGATCGGCATCGCGCGGGCGCTGGCACTCGGCCCGAAGCTGGTGATCGCCGACGAGCCAACGTCGGCGCTCGACGTATCGGTTCAGGCTCAGGTCCTCAACCTGCTCAAGGACCTCCAGGACCGGTTCTCCCTGTCGCTGATCCTCATCTCCCACGACCTCGCGGTGATCAAGCACGTGAGCGATCGGGTGGCGGTGATGTACCTGGGCTCGATCGTCGAGGTCTGCGCGACCGGCGAGCTGTTTCGCCGCCCTCGCATGCCGTACACCGAGGCCTTGCTGTCCGCGGTGACCCGCCCGAACCCGAACGTCAAGGCGGAGCGGATTCTCCTCCCGGGTGATGTTCCGGACCCGACGGACGTGCCGGACGGGTGTCCGTTCCATCCACGGTGCATCTACGCTCAGGTCCGCTGCCGGACCGAGAAACCGCACCTGGTCGCGCTGGCCGATGACCGGCGGCACGACGCGGCGTGCCACCTCGTCGACGAGGTATCCCTGCGCGGCATCTGACCTCTGCGTGGCTATGATTCCGCGAACGGGAAGCTGCCGGCATAGCCGAGGGCGTCCAGCGTCAGGTCCGGAATGCTGACGAACCAGATCTCCGGATGCATGGGGTTCTGCTGGTAGTGCAGCACCAGATTCGCGCGGATGTCGTCCTCCGGGTCGTCCCCGAACTTGGCGCCCTGGTGCGGTATGTGGCTGAAGAACACCACCGCGTCGCCGGCCATCGGATAGAGGTGCTCCTGCGGCTGCTCGTCACACCATCTCTGGAAGCGGTTGCTGCGATCCTTGGTGTAGCGGACGTGCGGCAGGATCTCGTCGGGGAGCCGGCGGTCGACGTAACCGGTGAGAAACGTCAGCCGCCCGCGCTCGGGCGTGTTGTCGGTGAGGTAGAACGTGGTGTTCATGCACAGCGCGCGCAGCGGCCTTCCCGCCTCCGACCGGCGCTCCTGGTACTGGTAGTCGGGGAAGTCCATGTGCCACTCCTGCAGGTAGGCGCGCGGGTTCATGTGCGCGCGCAGGGAGCGGAGCTGACACTGCTTGCCGAGGATGGCCTTCAGGTACGGCGCCACGCTCGGGTGGCCGACCAGCAGCCGCGAGCGCTCGGGCGCCAGCTTCAGCAGGCTCTCGAACGCCACGTTGCCGACCGAGTTGTCGATCTCGTTCAGGCCGCGGCGGTGCATGTCGTAGAGCTTCTCCTTCCACCACGCCACCGCTTCGTCATCGAGCGCGCCCGGCACCAGCAGGAATCCGTCCCGCTCCAGGTCCGCCAAGCCCGCAGGCGCTTCCCCATCCACCATCATCCGTCCTCCTGTCGCCTCACTGTCTCAGCGGACCTGCCTTTCCCGCAAGCGACGGATCCGGGGACCACGTCGTGGCGTGGATGCCCTGCTCGCCGGCCCCCGCCCACAGCGTCAGGACGCGGCCATCGCGCAGCACGACCGAGCTGGTTCGGGCATCGCGCGTGTGATAGGCCAGGATGTAGGGATCCGGCTCCCACGTGCGCCCGCCGTCGGCGCTCACGATCGCTCGCGGGCCGCCGCACTTGTCCTTGTGGTCGTACGTCAGCACCACCCGCCCGTCGGGCAGCAGCACCACGTCCGCCGAAACCAGGTGCATGCGCGTGACCAGCTCCGGCGTGGTCCAGTTGCGGCCGCGGTCGCCGGAGAGCATGATCGCCTCGTTCTTGTATCTGCCCTCACCGCACCGATTGCGCGACGGGAACGGCCATCCGTCCGGCGCGGCGCCCGCGGACGGCGCGCCGAAGTAATCGTCTTGCATCGCGGTGCGCTGATAACGGGTGGCGCAGAGCAGCTCGCCGGACGGAAGCTCCAGGTAGTTCGATTCGCTGCAGCCCGGGGGTAGCACCGTCCAGTCGTCCCAGGTCCTGCCGTCGTCGCGCGAGCGCAGCATCACGTCGCCGACGTAGCCGTCCTCCCGCGACGGATCGTTCCACGCGACGCCGCAGCTCGTCACGACCGTCCCGTCGGACAGCTCCGTGATGCGGCTGCCGTCGCCCCCGCCGCCGTAGCGCATCGGCCCCGGCCGGACCGGGCGGGCGGTCCACGTCCGTCCCCCGTCATCGCTCCGCGCCACGTTGGTCTGAAGGGTGTTCCGCGCGCCGGTCGCCGGATCCGCCGGCCGGATGAGCGTGTGGTATCCAATCAGGTACGTCCCCGCGGCCGTGACGCCGAAGGAAAACGGGCCCGGACGCTGTCCCCGGAGCCTGATCGCGGCGATCCGGGTCCAGGTGCGTCCTTCATCGGTCGAGCGATGGATAGCGGCCGTGCGGCTGGCGAAGACCAGGCTGCCGTCGGGATGGCGGCAGACCACCACGCCCTTGGTGCCGGCTCCCGCGAAGAACCGCTGCTCGGCGGGTCGCCGCCGGAACACGACCATCTCGTAGTCCTCGATGAAGTCGCCGCCTTCGAAGCGGTCGTCCGGCCGCATCCGCACCAGGCCGTTGTCCAGGTAGCCGCGCGAGTCCAGGCGATGCGTCCACAGGTTGGGATAGACGAGGGGCGGACGCCGCAGCCCCTCGGGAGTCCAGCGGACCACCGCGATGGCCTGCCTCCGGCTCGACTCGTCCATGCGCCGGCCGTCCGCCGGCGCCATGGCGGGCGGAATCGCCGCGCCCCGGTCGTAGGCCGAGACGATGGTCCCGTCCTCCAGCGCCACGCTGACCGCGCCGGCGCCGGGTTCGCAGCGCAAGGGACGCGGCTGCACCGTGTTGGTGGCCGCGCGGGCGACGCCCAGCACGAACACCTCGCTGCCCCAGGTGTCGCCGCCGTCGGCGCTGATCAGAGCTCGCGCCCCGAAGGGAAAGCTCGGCTCGGCATAGGTCAGCACCACGCGCCCATCCGGCAGCACCACCCTGCCCCGCTGCTCGCGGACGCTGTCAGGCTCGGCGGACGCTTCGGACCCGGCGCCGCCCGTGCCATCGCCGGCGCCGTTCCAGGTTCGCCCCCCGTCGTGTGACCGAAAGGCCGCGGGCCCGTTCCACAGCACTACGGACCCGCCCGGCAACGCCTCGAACCGCACCAGTTCAGCGTCTGCCGCGGCTGGCGATGCGATCGCGCCGGTCGTGTGCCACGTCTCGCCGAAGTCGCCCGACGACAGCACGACGATGGCATCGTCGCCCGCAAGCGCGGCCAGGACCGAATCAGCAGGCGCGAGATCCACCAGCGCCAGGACGGCCCCCTTCGGGCGCGGTTCGCTGCGCTCGTCGTGCGGCGACTCACGGTCCTTCAGGGATTCCAGGAGCTCCCAGGTCACGCCGCCGTCGGAGCTGCGAGCCAGCGAGCCGGCGCGCCCGCAGAGGAGCAGCTTCGGACCCCGCCCGCAGATCAGTGGGGCGGTGTCACCTTCCAGTACTTCCTGCCGCTCCGCTCGGATGCGCCGGAAGCGCAGGATCTCCCGGTCCGTGTGGTCGCCGAACACCGGTCGATGCGCTCCGCTCACTGATCAGGCTCCTGTTACTCTACGCCATTGTGTCCTGGAACGGCATTCGCGCCCGTATTCCAACGCATGGACATCGTGGAGGCACCCGCCGCACGCCAGCGCCGTTTCGCCGACGAGAACGAAGCCATAGCCGCCCGATTGGTCGAGATCGGCGTGCGCCACGACGGCGGCCACGCCGGGACCAGCTACGGCTTCGGCGCCGACGGCGACCGGTTCACGGCGACGCCATAGGACTTCGACGCGGTCCTCCACCATGCCGGATCTTGTCCCGCTGCGCCCACACGCCCTAGAATCGAGGGTAGCAGAAATGCATCGGAAAGGAGCGCAAGTGACGCACGCGATGGCTTCGGCGCGCCCTCGTAGGCCCAAAGAGGAGACGGCCCGCTTGGGCGATGAGATCTACGAGCGGGACATCAAGGCCCGGGTGGAGGCCGACCACCACGGCGAGTTCGTCTCCATCGACGTGGACAGCGGGAGTTGGGCCATCTCCGACGACCTTCTGACTGCAGCCAAGCGTCTGCGGGAGCAAAGCCCCGATGCCATCGAAGTCTGGTCCGTGCGGGTCGGGCATCGGGCGCTGCACCACTTTGGGGACGTTAGCCGATGGCAGCGAGGTGCCCTTCGATACGTACCAGGTTACGGTGCTGTGGGAAGGGCAGATGAGGGAGGTTTTCGCCGATGAAGCGGACACCACACCCCTCGTTGGAATGCTGCTGTTGGACGGATGTGACCTGAGCATCCAAGTCCGGAACGGTGGGCACGTGCTCATACAGGAGAACGCTTAGTTCCTGTCTGGTAGTCCCCGGTTTGAGAGAGGGAGCCAGCGGGGAGCGCCAGTAGGGGCGTGCCGGACGTGGAGTTATCCGCTGATGGAGGGGACTCACCTCAGCCACATCATCCCACCTCCGGCGGCTGGCCTACCGTCGCGGCTTGGTCCCGTGATACAGGCGCGTCAGTCCGGGGACCAGGTCGTGGCGTGGATGCCCTGCTCGCCGGCCCCCGCCCACAGCGTCAGGACGCGGCCGTCGCGAAGCACGACCGAGCTGGTCCGCGCATCGATCGTGTGGTAGGCGAGGATATAGGCGTCCGGCTCCCAGGTGCGCCCGCCGTCGGCGCTCACGAGCGCTCGCGGGCCGCCGCAGGCGTCCTTGTGGTCGTAGGTCAGCACCACCCGGCCGTCGGACAGCAGCACCGCGTCCGCCGATACCATGTGAATGCGCGTGACCAGCTCGGGCGTGGTCCAGTTGTCGCCGCGGTCGCGCGAGAACATGACCGCCTCGTTCTTGAATCTACCTTCACCGCACACGTTGCGCGAGGGGAACGGCCAGCCGGCCGGTGCGGCGCCGCCGGACGACGAGCCGAAGTAGTCGTCGCTCACCGCGGGGCGCTGATAGCGGGTGGCGCAGAGCAACTCGCCGGACGGAAGCTCCAGGAAGTTCGACTCGGTGCTGCCGGGAGGCAACACCGTCCAATCGTCCCAGGTCCTGCCGTCGTCACGCGAGCGGAGCATCACGTCGCCGCGGTAGCCCGCCTGCCGCAACGGATCGTTCGTCGCGGTGCCGCAGCCCATCACGACCGTACCGTCGGACAGCTCCGTGATGCGGCTGCCGTCACCGGCGCCGCCGTAGCGCATCGGCCCCGGCCGGAGCGGCCCGGCGGTCCACGTCCGTCCCCCGTCTTCGCTGCGCGCGATGTTGGTATGCCGGACACTGGGCACGCCGTTCGCCGGGTCCGCCGCCCGCAGCAGCGTCGAGTACCCCATCAGCAAGGTCCCGCGCGCGGTGACCCCGAAGGCGAACGTGGTCGCCCGGTTCCCCGGCCTCCTGACCTCGGCGATCTTCGTCCACGTGCGTCCCTCGTCGGCCGAGCGGTGGATGGCGGAGGTGCGGCTTGCGAAGACCAGGCTGCCGTCGGGATGGCGGCAGACCACCACGCCCTTGGTGCCGATGCCGACGACGAATCGCTGCTCGGCGGGCCGCCGCCGAAAGACGATCATCTCGTAGTCCTCGATGAAATCGCCACCCTCGAACCGGTCATCGGGCCGCATCCGCACCAGCCCGTTGTCCAGGTAACCGCGCGTATCGACGCGGTCCGACGACAGGTTGGGATAGACCAGGGGCGGCCGCCGCAAGCCCTCGGGCGTCCAGCGGACCGCCACGATGGCCGGCCCGTGGCTCGACTCGTCCATGCGGCGCCCGTCCATCGGAGCCATGGCGGGCGGAATGGCGGCGCCCCGGTCGTAGGCGGAGACGATGGTTCCGTCGTCCAGCGCCACGCTGGCCGCGCCGGCGCCGGGATCGCAGCGCAACGGACGCGGCTGCACGGTGTTGGTGGCTGCGCGGGCGTGCCCCAGCACGAACACCTCGTCACCCCAGGCGTCGCCGCCGTCCGCGCCGATCACGGCGCGGGCCCCATACGGGTAGCAGGGCTCGGCGTAGGTCAGCACCACCCGTCCATCCGGCAGCGCTACCCGCCCGCCCCGTTCGCGCACGCCTTCAGGGTCATCCGGCCCGGCGGCGGACGGGGTCTCGCCGCTGGAGTCCCAGACGCCTCCACCATCGGACGACCGGAAAGCCGTCGCTCCGATCCACAACAGCAGCGACCCGCCCGGAAGCGCCTCGAACCGCGCCGGACCGGCGGCTGCCTCGGCCCCGGATGCGATCCGGCCGCTGGCCTGCCATGTCTCCCCGAAGTCCCCCGACGACAGGACGACCACGGTTCCGTCGAGATGGAGCGCGGCCAGGACGGAATCCGGCGCCAGCTCCGCCAGCGCCAGGACGTGTCCGTTCGCCCCTGCACGCTCGCGCAGGGATCCCATGCGCTCCCAGGTCACGCCACGGTTGGTGCTGCGAGCCAGCGACCCGGCTCGCCCGCAAAGCAGGAGTCTCGTTCCGCGCCCGCACAGCATGGGCGCCGTCTCACCGGGAAGGACTACCTGCCGCTCCACACGGATGCGGCGGTAGCGCAGGATCTCCCGTTCCGAATGGTCGCCGACGATCTGAGCCTTCACGGGCATGGCATCACCTCGATGCGTACGATGGGCGCATCGGCACGTGCATGTCATGGTATGGACGGAAACGCTATGACGGCAGACGGCGTGCGGATCTCCCGGATCGGCAGCGAGCGCGCGATCGGCGGCAACAACATCGTCACCCGTGACGGCGTCTGCCACGTCGTGTGGCAGGACGTCAGCCGGGAGGGCTACCTCAACCGCGTCCGCTCCTATCGTTACGACACCGGCCGCTGGACGGAGCCGGTGACCCTCAACGTCGGCGTCGACAACCACGCGCGGCCGGTCATCACCGTCGACCACGAGGGACGGCTGCACGTCGTCCTCAGCGGCCACGGCACGCCGGTCACCTACCGCGCCTCGGCCGGCGTCAACGACTCCTCGGAGTGGACGCCCGAGCAGCCGGCCGGCTCCGGCACCTACCCCATCCTGGTGTGCGACCGGGACGGCACGCTGTTCCTGACGATGCGCCCGGACCGCCCCTTCGGCGCGGACC
This sequence comes from Spirochaetia bacterium, assembly GCA_964291595.2. GTDB lineage: Bacteria > Spirochaetota > Spirochaetia > SZUA-6 > Bin103 > CATQHW01. The sequence goes on from OZ219914.1 coordinate 3,145,425, forward strand.
TGTTCATCAGGGAGCCGGGCGAGCCCTGGCGACGCCAGGCCCGCCTGATCCGCAGGACGGAGCGGTACCTGGACGGGTACGCGGCCTACCACAGCCACCTGGCGGTCGGCCGCGACGGCGCCCTTCACCTCGTGTGCTACTTCTACGAGGGGCTGGGCCGAACCGAGCAGCGGGGGCTCCACCAGGCGCTGTGCTACCTGCGGAGCCTCGACCGCGGCCTGACCTGGCAGAGAGCGGACGGCACGCCGGTGTCCGTTCCCGCGCAGCCGGAGGCCATGGACGTGCTCTACCGGACCACGAGCCGGCGCCACGAGCCGATGCCGCCGCCCGAAGTGAGCTGCCTGGGGCTGGCGGTCACCGGCGATGGCGAGGTCGTCGTGCCGTGCATCTCCGGCGAGGAGCGTCCGGGCCAGTTGTTGTTGCACACCCATGGCCGCGACGGCTGGGACCGGCGGGAGGTCCTCGCGCTGGAGCACGCCTGGCCGGACATGCGGCCTGTCGCCGGCCGCCTCGGGATGCGGGCCGACGGCAGCCTCTACGCCCTGATGCAGCTCAAACCGGAATCTCAAGGTCCCGGAGGAAAGCCGACGCGCGACCGCGACACGACCGGCGACCGGACCGCGTGGCTGGTGTCGGACCCTGCCCGCGAGCGGTTCCGGGCACTCCCGGAGTTGGAGCCCGGTACGGTGGTCAATGGACCGGCCCCGGAACGGCCGCTGGGCGCAAACGTGGTGCCCGCCGGCCAGTTGCCCGCGTTCACCTGGTTCGACGGCTCTGAGGGATACCCGCGAGGCCAGATGCGGTACTTCGAGGACGTCCAGGACTACATCAGGAGCGGCGACCTGGTCACCAACAACGTCTACTGGGTGGCTCCGCGCACCCAGCCGCCGTGAAGGCGGCGCCGGCTATCCGCTCTCGCCGCGGACCATGTCCGCGGCTACCACCATCGCCCGGAGCTTGCCGAAGGCCACGTCTCGCGGCAGGAACCACATGCCGCAGTCCGGAGCCAGGTGAAGCCGTTCCGGCGGCACCACCTGCAACGCGTCGCGAATCCGCCCGGCGATGTGCTCGACCGGCTCGATCTCATGCGTGCCCAGGTTCAGCACGCCGAGGATCACGTGCTTGTCCCCGCAGTCCCGCAGCAGCTCGGGCTCGTGTCCCGGCTGCTCGTACTCCAGGCAGATCCGGTCCGTGCTCGACGCGGCGACAGCCTGCAGCGCGCGGCCGTAGTTGGGATCGAGGCGCTTGCCGCCGATGGTCGCGTATCCGTAGCACAGGTGCACGGCCTTGACGGTGCGGATGCCGTCGAACGCGGCGTCCAGCGCCTTCGTCCCCCACCGCACGGCGGCGTCGTGGCGGAAGTGGAAGTCCGGCTCGTCCAACTGGATGACGTCCAGGCCCTCGGCCTGCAGGGCGCGCAACTCCCGGTTGATCGCCCGCGCCACGGCCATGCCGAGGGCCTCCTCGTCCCGGTAGTAGTCGTCGGCCAGGCGGACGGCGGCGGTGAGCGGCCCGATCACGGTCATCTTCACGGGGCGGCGGGTGTGGCGTTTCAGGAACCGCAGGTCGTCGAGGGTCACCGGCTCCTTCCAGCGGATCTCGCCCACGACACGGGTGGTCATGGCTTCGTGCAGCCGCTGCTCGACGGCCGGGTCCAGGTCGATGAAGCTCAGGTCGCGGCCCTCCATCGACCACCGCCCGAGCGTCTCGTTGTCCAGACCCGCGAACCGGAAGAAGTAGGTGTCGAAGCGCTGGCGCCGCTGCTCGCCGTCGGTGATGACGTCCAGCCCGGCGCGCTCCTGATCGGCGATGGCCAGCCGCGTGGCATCGTCCTGGCTCTCCGCGAGCACGTCCGGGTCCGGTCGCCAGAACGAGGAGCTGGGCGAGGTCACCCGCTGGTGGCGGATCAGCCAGCGCGGCTTCGCGTAGCTGCCGACGAGCTGCGTCGTCAGCGGCCGCGGCATCGCCGCATTCTCCCGCGGCCGGCTTGCTCGGCCGCCGGTCGAGTCAGACGCACCCCGCGAACGCGCGCCCGGCGACCAGGTCGTATTCAGGCTGCGGGGCAGGCCCGACGTAGCGCGAGCGGGCGCTCATGTACGCGACCGTCAGGCCGATGCGCCGGTCGGGGCTGGTGTTGGCGTCGGTGCGGTGCATGGCCAGGCTGTGGTGGAACGAGCAGCCGCCCGCATTGAGCGGGACGGCCACCTCGCGTGCGTAGTCCACGTTCGCATCCTCGACGCGAAAGTCCTCCAGGCGCTTGTGCTCGATCACGCCCAGCTTGTGGGAGCCGGGGATGAAGCGCATGCAGCCGTTGTCTTCGGTCGCGTCGTCGAGCGCCATCCAGCAGATCACCAGGTTCGGCGGATCGATGTTCGTCCAGTAGGCGGAGTCCTGGTGCGGCGGCTTCGCAGACCCGACGCGCGGCGGCTTGCACAGGGTCTGGTCGACGTAGATCTTCAGATCAGGGCCGATCAGGCCATGCACGACGTCCAGGATCGCCGGATGGCGGGCGTACTCCCTGAATAGCGGGTCGTATCTCGTGAGATTCCAGATCTTGCGCACGTTGTTGAACCGGACCGGGTCCGCGGGAAGCCGGCCGTCCTCGACCTGCGGCTCGATCTGCACGTACTCGGCCGGGAAGGGGACGAGGCCGTTGCCGATGTCCTCCAGCCGCTGGTGGAGGGCCTTGACCTCGAGCGCGGTCAGCATCCCCTCCCTGGGTAGAAACCCCTGGTCCTCGAAACGTTCGACCTCGTCCTGCGTCAGTGGCATGGATATCACGCGAAGATGAGACGCCCCTTCGGCTCCGGCACGTCCCGGCCAAGTTCCGTGGCTGTCTCGATCCACTCCCGGATGATGACCTGGACGTTGTCGAGAGCTTGCTGGTAGGTGTCGCCGTCCGCAGCGCAACCGGGGAGCTCGGGAACCTCGGCGATGAATGCTTCATCGTCCTGGCTCCAGTAGATGATGATCTCGTACTTGACCATGGATCAGCTCCTCAATCGGTACTTCAGGATCACTGCACGCACCTGTTTGACCTGATACACTTTCGCCCTTCCCGACCTTGGCTGCAAGTTCAGGATCTCATCGACACCCGTGACTGTCATGGCCCGCCGGCGACGGCGGACTCTCACAATCCGGCGGTTCCCCTCACCAGCGCGGCGCGTTGCTCCGCGGTGTCGTCCGGGCACGGCCCGTCCGTGAACGGCGCGGCCTCGAACCGGCAGGGGCCGTCGGCCATGCGCGGGTCACCCTGCTCCCGGAGCACCCCCGCCAGCCGCTCGGCCAGAGCCCGCTTCTGCGCCGCGAACGCGGGATCGCCGGCCAGGTTCCGCATGTGGTGCGGGTCGTCGCGCACGTCGTAGAGCTCTTCCGCCGGCCGCTTGCCGAAGCCCAGCGCGTAGAGGTCGCGGACCCCGCCGGCCGCGCGGTTCTCGATCATCCACGCCTTGGTCGGACTCGCGTCCAGGTCGGCGTAGGCGACGAGGGTGTCGTGCTCCAGCACCGCGCGCGGCGGCGCCGGCGCCGACGGATCGTCCATCCCGCGGGGGTCGCCCATCGGCCAGCGGTCCGGGGCGAAGTTCCTGATGTAGAGGAAGTCGTGCGTGCGGATCGCGCGATGCGGATAGGGAAGGTTCCGGTCCCGCGCGGTCGCCACGTGCCGCTCGCGGCCGGTGACCGCGAACGTGCGCTCCGGGCTGACCTGTCCCGAGCGGTCCGAGCCGAGGATGTCCATCAGGCTGCGGGCGGGCATGCCGGCCGGCTGCTCCACGCCCGACACCTCCAGGAAGGTCGGCGCGGCGTCCATGACGTTCACCATGTCGTCCGCCACCCGGCCGCCCGGAATCGTCCCCGGCAGCCGCGCGGCCAGCGCCACCTCGCAGCCGATGTCGTACAGGTTGCACTTCCCCCGCGGCACGCCCGGAATGCCGTGGTCGCCGGAGACCACGACGAGCGTGTCGTCGAGCTCGCCCATCTCCTCCAGCATGCCGAGCAGGACCCCCAGTCCACGGTCCACCGCCATGCACTCGCCCAGGTAGTCGCAGACGTCCTCGCGCACGTCGTGCACGTCGGGCAGGAAGGCCGGCAGCCGGCCGCGGAGCGCGTCGGGGTCGAGCCCCCACAGCGCCTTGCCCGACCCCTTCTGCCACTCGCGGTGGGTGTTGGTCGGCCCCCACCAGTAGCAGAACGGCTGGCCGGGCGTCCGGTCAGCCAGAAAGCTGCGGAAGTTGCCCCGCACCTCGTCGCACAGCCGCTGTTTGGCCGGCTCCACGCCGCCGGCCTCCCCGGCCCACGCGGCGGCCCGGAACGAGAACTGATTGAAGTCGTTGCCGCAGTCCTGGTACCGGGTGCCGGCGCCGCCGTACGGATCGTCCTGGGGCGTGCCCGGGGACCAGACCTTGTACGAGAAGCCGATGTGGTATCCGGCGTCCCGCAGCAGGAAGGGGTACGACGGGATCGCGCGGTCCCAGACCGCGCCCTGCAGGATGGCGCCCAGCCCGGTCTGCCAGAAGTAGCGTCCGGACAGGATCGAGCTCCGGCACGGCGTGCAGCTCGGCGCGGGCACCAGCGCGTTGGTGAACAGCACCCCCTCGCCGGCGACGCGGTCGAAGTGCGGGGTGTCGATCAGCGCGCTGAGCGACCGCTCGCCGTGGTGCGCGGCGTACGCGCTCGCGTAGCGGCCCCAGTCGTCGGCGAAGGCGAACAGGATGTTCGGTCGTCTCATGGCGTCCTCAGGATGGCGCGAACGGCGGGATTGCTCTACTCGCTCCCGGTCGCAGGCGTGTAGAGTCGGCTCATGGCCTCCGTGGAGATGCGTTGATGGACTTCGAGCGCGTCCTCCGTGACCTGGCGTTCGACTTCACCGAGCGCGAGGTTCGCTACGCGCTGATCGGCGGGTTCGCGCTCGGGGCGCTGGGAGTTCCGCGGGCCACGATGGACCTCGATTTCCTGGTGGCGCGGGGCGCGCTTCCGGTCGTCGACGAGATGGCACGACGGCAGTACCGCCTGCGTTACCGGAGTGAGAACGTGTCCCAGTTCGAGTCCGACCATGCGCCCATGGGCAGCGTCGATTTCCTGCACGCCTATCGCGAGATCTCGACGGCGATGCTGGAGCGAGCCCCGGAGGTGAGCGTGTTTGACGGAAGCCTGCGCTTGCGTACGCTGCGTCCGGAAGACATCGTCGGCTTGAAAGTGCAGGCTCTCGCCAATGACCCGGGACGGGAGCGCCGGGACCTCGCCGACATCGAGCTGTTGGCCGAGCGTTTCGCCGCCGAAATGGACTGGGAACGAATCCGCGAGTACTTCGCTCTGTTCGACAAGCTGGAGCTCTACGATGAAATCAGAGACGCCCATGGCCCCGCTGACCCCTGCTGAGAAGAGCGAGCTCCTGGCGCTCGCCCGATCGGCAGAACTGCGGGAAGACCTGCGCGCCATCGCGCACGAGCGCGCCGTCGACCTCGACGACTACATCGCCTTCGCCACGACCGTGGCCCGACTGTCCAACCACGCCCGCCGCCCCTTCCGCCCGATTCGCGGCGACAACTTCAAGCTGTAGGTTTTGGATAGTGATCAAGACCACCGTATACCTGGACGACGATCTTCATCGAACGTTGCGGCTGAAGTCGGCCGAGAAGCGAGAGTCCATGTCCGATCTGGTGAACGAGGCTCTGCGCGTGCTGCTGGCAGAAGACCTGAAAGACCTTTCCGACTGGCATGAACGCCGGTCGGAGCGCCCGGTGGGGTATGAGGAGTTCCTGAAGCAACTTGAAGCCGACGGCACGATTTGAGATTCGCTTCCTGCCGTCGTTCCGAAAGACCTTCGCGGCATCCCGTTGCGACTTCGGCGCCGAAGCGCCGGAGATCACTGACGACTTCGGGCCAGTCTACTCGCCGCCGTCGTAGTTGATCAGGACTTCGATGCCGGTGATCGGCAGCGGGCCGGCGTCCTGGCGGCGCTTCCTCACGGTGATCGTCAGCTCGTTCGCGCCCAGGCGCAGCAGGTCCGGCGGCTCCTGCGCGGCTCCGTCCGCGGCATCGGCGTCGTCCTCGCGTTCGTACCGGAAGGGGAGCCCGCGCACGCGCCGGCTGGCGTAGAGCGTGTAGAGCAGTCCGTGCGGGCGCCAGGCGTTGTGGTCACACGCCAGCGGCGTGCCGTTGACCGCAAGCTCGATCGCATCGTCGGGAGCGCGGCAAGCGTCGGCGGTGATGCGGATGCGTACCGCGTCCAGGACGTCGTCCCGCCACGCCTGCGCCAGGTCGTCGCCGATCCAGACGCGAAACACGCCCGTATCGCCGGCGCCGCGCAGGAGCGCGGGAAGCTGCATCCGCCACCCCTCGCTGCCCGCGACCGGCCCATCCCCGGCTCCCTCCTCGACGCTCGCCGATCCGTCCACCGTCACGGTGTAGCGCTTGTTCAGCCGGGCCAGCGCCGCGGCGTCGCCGATCTCCCGGAGCGCCTGCAGCTCGCCATGGCTGTACGGCTTGCTCAACCCGTGCAGGCGCTGGCAGTCGTAGTTGAACAGGTACGTGCAGGCCGCGCCCTGGGAGAAGTAGGCCATGGCGCCGGCGCGCAGCATCTCCGGGGTGGCGTTGCACCACAGTCCGGTGTCGTGGTCCGGCAGGATGCCGTAGCCGTAGACCGACCCGACCAGCCCGCCGGCGACACGTGTCCCGGCGGAGTCGGCCGTCCGCGCCAGGGCCACCATGCCGGCCACGTCGGCCCCGGTGTCCATGCGGCCCGCCCACATCGGGATGAGCAGGTCCGCCAGCCCCTCGGCGGCCCAGGTGCGGACGTCGATGCCTGCGCTCTCGCACTCGGCGACGTCGCGTCCCACGCGGATGGCCAGGGTGAGCGGCCGGCCTCTCCCCTCGCCTGCCCGATCGACCAGCGCGCGAACGTCTCGAACGAAGCCGGTCATCAGCGGCATGCCGCGGTGCCGCTCGTCCGTCCTGAAGTAGTACGCGCCGCGCAGGAAGTCCATCTCGAAGCCGTCCACGTCGTACCGGGTCAGCACGTCCTCGATCAGTGCGAGCTGCCGCGCGCGCACCTCCGGCCGCGCGTAGTCCAGCCCCCAGCAGAAGCCGGAACGCCAGTTGCCGCGGTGCCGGGGCTCGGGATACGGGGAGCCCAGCAGCAGCTCCGGATGCGCCTTCCTGAAACCGCCGTGGTAGGCCGCGCACTCGGGGTAGTCGTCGTGGATGTCGTTCATGCGCATGCTCGCCCAGAACGCCATGCCGTGCCCGCGCGCGCGGCGCGGCAGCAGCACCAGCGGGTCGTTGCCGGCGGAGATCAGCGCGCGCGTGTTCTCGATGTCGCGCCGTAGGTAGTCCGGCACGCCGTCCAGGGTCTCCAGGTCGGCGCCGAGCAACGGGGCGATCTCCGACGGGTGGCGATAGGTGTCCCCGCCGGCGGAGATGCAGTAGCAGTACACGTCCACTTGCGTGCCGGCCAGCTCGTCGATGCCGCGGTAGAAGCCGGCCATGTCGTCGGCGGAGCGGAGGCCCCGGAAATGGATGTCGCCGTCGCTGTTGAAGACGATGCGAGGCGCGCGGCGCGCCGGGGCGGTACTCATGCGACCGCGAAGCGTACCCGTGAGCCGACCGTTTGCGAAGCCGAATCTCCCGTTGCACGATCGGCGAGGAGCGGATGAGCAATACCGCGGTCGTTCCCTACCCCTGCTCCGGAGATCCCGATCCGCTGCCGATGGAGGTCACCTGCCGCCGGCTCTCGGCCGAGGGCTTCCCGGCGGCCGAGCGGCACGTACGGGAGCACCTGCAGCGGGAGGACTACCGCCACGGCCAGCGCACCTCCCGACAGCGGACGTTGCTCCTCTCCTGGGACGGTGCGCCGGGCTGCCGGTGGGCGTTCGATGCCCCGGAGGGTGCGGTACAGAATCTGGCGGACCTGCAGCGGGACATCCCGGGCGACGCGGCATGGGAACCCGCGGCGTGGCAGAGCGGCGAACGAGGGGCGTGGACGCTGGAGATCGCGTGCAGCGATCCCCCGGCGAAGCTGGCGGCGACGCTCTCCCCGGCGACGAACCGGATCGACTACGCGATCACCCTCACGATCTCGGAGCCCGGCGTGTGGAGCGGCCTCGACCTGCACCTGTGCTTCAACCACTGCTGGGCACCCGGCTTCGGGCGCAAGGCCGTCGCGCTGGCCGGGGACCGCGTGTGCGCTCTCTCCGAGCTCCCCAACGAGCGCGGCATCTGGCTCCGCTACGCGCTGCGGGAGAGCACGCCGCGGCTCAATGCGCTGAAACGCCGGCAGATCGAGGTCCGCGGCCCGGGCTCGTCGCTGTTCCCCTACGAAGGGATACCGCCGTGGTCAGCGGCAGAGAAGATGCCGATCGATTCGGTGCGGAGCGCCTTCATCGCCACGGAACGAGCGCGCGCCGGCGCCGACGATCCGCCCACGTCGGTCGCCATCGGCTCCGAGTCCGCCTTCGCGGTCGGCTGGTCGTACTGGCCCTGCACCGACCTGGACCTCGCCTTCCCGGCGATCGACGCGTCGCCGGCCGGGTCGGCAACCGTGCACGGATCGATCCACTTCGCGCGTTGCACCGCTGGCGAACTGCTATCGGTCCTGTCTGCCAAGGCCGTTACGCTGCAGCGCCGCGGCTCCCTCGTCGTCGCGGTGCCGGAGTCGGAACAGCCTTTTTTGCAGGCATCGGAGGTTGAGGAGACGATTGCGGAGCTCCGTGACGGATCAGCGGCCCCGGCATCCGCCGAGTGAGCGCAGCGACGGCGGCGGCGAGGGCGACCGGCCCCTGATGGTGCCGGCACGGGCCGGCAGCGGGCGCTCCGCGAAAAAGATCGAGGATTCTTGCCGCAGGGTCTTGACGGGTTTTTGCGCCTGCGAGGTGGCGCGTCACCGCACGTACGCGCCCCTTCCGGCCTCCCGGAAGCTCGGATGCCCGTTGGGCCGCCCAGCCCCCCTCTCAGCGTCCCCTGCGCGCGGATCCGTTGCCGGTCGCGGACTCGACCAAAGGGGCTATATCAAAACCAGTATTACATTAACTCCATGAATGCCACCTCTCCTCCCACCGCCGCCGGCCTCGTCATTACCTCCACCATCGGCGTGCTCTCCGACCGCGAGCTGCTGCGTCAGACCAGCACTCTGGTCCGCCACGAACGCCACCTGCAGGGCGCCATCATCGACCACCTGGCCGAGATCGAGGCGCGCCGTCTCTTTCTGCAGCGAGGCTGCTCCAGCCTGTTCGACTACGCGGTGCGCGAGCTCGGCTACAGCGACGCCGCCGCCGGGCGACGCATCGGCGCCGTGCGGCTGTGCGCCGACCAGCCGGGCGCCCGCGAGCGGCTGCGCGACGGCTCGCTGACGCTGAGCGCCGCCGCCGAGCTGCAGTGGGCGTTCGACCGGCAGCGGCGGCGCGGGTCGATCGCCGGCATCGCGTCGATCGCGCCGGCGCTGGCCGACGGTGCGGTAGGGTCAGCCCCGGCGAAGGCTGCGCAGGCGGACGATCCGGCGGCCGATGTCGCGCCAGCCGCAACGGCGAGCCACTCCGAACCTGCGCCACCACTGGTGCTCGATGCGGCAGGACGACAGAAGCTGGTCGAGGAGGCATCCGGCAAGAGCGCGCGCCAGGTCCGCCGGATGCTGGCCGACCTGGACCCCGAACTGGCGCCGCCGGCCGACCGCGTGCGCCCGCTCGGCGACGGGCGCTACGAGTTGAAGGTCGTCATCGACGCCGACTGCCAGCAGGGACTGGAGCACCTGCGGGGGCTGCTCTCGCACGTGGAACCGCGCATGACCATGGGGCAGCTCCTCGGCCGCATCGTGCAGGAGGCACTCGACCGCCACGACCCGAGCCGGCCGCCGCGCCGCGCGCGCACCGGCAGGGGGGCGGCACAGGGCGAATCCCAGCCCGCTTCGGCAGCGAAGGAGCAGGCCGCCCCGGAACCCGGTCACGCCGTGACGGCGCACGACGCGGCGGTCCCCGCCGGCTCCACTCCGACGCCGGCGCGCACGCCACACCGGACGCCGGCCTCCGCGCCCTCACCGACCCGGCAGGAAGCGACCGGCCGCAGAGCCGCTACGGGCACGAAGCCAGCCGGCGCCGCCACTCCGAGGGCGAAGCCGCGCGCTTCGGGCCGCGCGATTCCCGCGGCGGTGAAGCGACAGGTCTGGCAGCGGGACGGAGGCCGCTGCAGCTACCTCGACCGGCGGACCGGACGCCGCTGCAACTCACGACACCTGATCGAGATAGACCACATTCTTCCATACGCACTTGGCGGTGGTGCTGATCCTGGGAACCTCCGATTGGTCTGTCATGCCCATCATCGCCATCGGCACGCGCCGCACGGCTGAACCGCCTCCGGACGGCCAGTCGCGAGGCCGCCGCGGTAGCACTTCTCTCGGTCTCGCCCACACGAAGTCCTGAAGACCCTCTTCCGTGTTTCAAGGGTCGACACGCCCAGCAAGTCTTCCTGGGTCTGCCGGTACGCCGCCTGCCGACGGACACTCGGGTGGCGCGTGTGCTTCGTCTGGCCCGACCAAGGCGCGACGGATATCAAGGCCACCGGCCATCATTGAGGAGACACAGGAATCCACGATGGCGAACATTGAACCGATCCATCCGGGTGAACACCTGGCAGATATCCTCGACGAGTTGGGCGTGAGCGAATACCGGCTGGCGAAGACCATCGGTACGGTGCCGAGATGCGCGGCGTGATGATCGAGAGCCTGCAGGGATGAGCAAGAAGAAGACGATCGAGGTCCGCCTTGCCGGCACGGGAACGGCCCGCGGCACCGAGCCGCTCACCTTCGGAGTGCCGTTCGCCGACGGCGCGCTGGAGCGGATGCAGGCTATTCGCGTGACGGGCCCGGACGGCCGCCCGATTCCCGCCCAGACCGACTGCCTGACGACGTGGCGGAAGGACGGCCGCCACGTGAATTGGCTGGTCGGCGTGCAGGCCGATGGGCGGACCGAACCCGGAGCAGCGCTCTCGGTCGAGTATCCGCGCGTGGACGAGCCGGCAGCAGACGTATCGGGGCCGCGCATCCAGGTCGCCGAGTCCGACGACTCGTGTCGATCGACACCGGTGCCCTGCGGATCGACTTCCGGCGCTCCTTCGACGTGCTGCCGGCCCGCTCAACCCCGGCCGTCATCACCCGCTGCCAGGTCAAGGCCGGGGAAGGCTGGCACGACGTGCTGCGCGGCGACGGCCCCGTGGTCTACATGCACCTGTACGCCGGCATGGCCGACGTCCGTATCTTCCACACGTTCGTCTTCGACCAGGACCCTAGGCGTGTGGAGCTGTCGTCGATCGGCCTCGATCTGCCGCTGGCGCTCGCCGAACCGCTGCGCGCCGCGGCCGGCAGCGACGGCGCCGCCGCCCACTGGTGCGAGCACTGGGAAACCCTGGCCGTGCTGCAGGACGGCGACCGGCGCTACACCGTTACCACCTGGCTCCGATACCGAAGCCGTCTCCACACTTGACGGTGGCCTCGGTAGATGCGACGATTCATCGTACGACTCGCGCGTTCATTCCCGTCTGACCCAGAAGGACGATCGGTAAGGAGGTGCCGCTCGTGGCATCGTTGCTCGACGACTCCGCGTCAGTGATCGGTCGAAAGCGCAACAAACTCATAGCCAACATCAGGCAGTGGCCGGCGCTGTACGTCATGCTGGCAATCGGGGTGGCGTGGTTCGTTGTCTTCAAGTACGTGCCGATGGCAGGCGTCATCATCGCCTTCCAGAAGTTCAAGTTGTTCAAAGGGTTGTGGGGCAGCGATTGGGTCGGGCTGACGAACTTTATCAGGTTTGCCAACGATCCCTATGCCTTTCGAGTCGCATAGCCAACATCAGGCAGTGGCCGGCGCTGTACGTCATGCTGGCAATCGGGGTGGCGTGGTTCGTTGTCTTCAAGTACGTGCCGATGGCAGGCGTCATCATCGCCTTCCAGAAGTTCAAGTTGTTCAAAGGGTTGTGGGGCAGCGATTGGGTCGGGCTGACGAACTTTATCAGGTTTGCCAACGATCCCTATGCCTTTCGAGTCGTTCGCAATACGTTCCTGCTCGCGCTCTATACACTGGTGTTCGGCTTCCCCGCACCGATCATCCTGGCGTTGCTGCTCAACGAAGTACGTAACCAGACATTCAAGCGAGTCGCGCAGTCGGTAAGCTACCTGCCCCACTTCATCTCGACGGTCGTGGTGGTTGGACTCATCACCATGGTGACCGCATCCGACGGTGTGCTGAACAGCCTGTTCGTGAAACCCTTTACCGGAGGCTCGCCACTGCTCTTCATGCAGCGCCCCGAGTGGTTTCGCCCGCTCTATGTAGCCTCCGAAATCTGGCAGGAAGTCGGCTGGGGGGCCATCATTTATCTGGCGGCTATCGCCGGCATCGATCCCGAGCTGTACGAGGCAGCGAAAATCGACGGCGCGTCACGGCTGCAGTGCGTTCGCCGGATCACGCTTCCCCTGATGCTGCCGACGATCCGGATCCTGTTGATTCTCCGCATGGGCCAACTGCTCAACATCGGCTTCGAGAAAGTGTACCTCATGTACGGACCGAGCACCTACGAAACGGCCGACGTGTTGCGCACGTACGTATACCGGATCGGCATCGTTGGCGGGCAGGACTTCAGTTACGGCGCGGCGATCGGCTTCTTCAACAGCCTCGCCTCCCTGATCATGATCGTGGTGGCGAACCACACCGTCAAGAGACTCAGCGGGGAAGGAATCTACTGACCCGATGAAGACCATCGCCGAACGGATACGACAGAGCGGCTCCGATCGCGCTCTGGATACCGTAGTCACGCTCGCGGTCCTGCTCATGATGGCGGTGATGCTGTACCCCTTTGTCTACACGATCTCGCTGTCCGTGAGCCGGCCGACCGCCGTCATGGCCGGGAGGGTACGGCTTCTGCCGGTGGGGTTCGAGACGACCGCATACGTGCATGTGCTGAAGGAGCCGCGCCTCGTCGGCGCGTTCTCCATCTCGATCTTCTACGTCTTGAGTGGCGCGGTCTCGTTGTTGGTGCTCGGTTCACTTGTGGCGTATCCGCTGTCACTGAGAGTGGTGCGCGTCCGCAGGGCGGTGATGTTCTTCATCCTGTTCACCATGCTGTTCGACGGCGGCATGGTCCCGACGTTTCTCTGGATCAAGACCCTCGGTATGCTCGATACCGTCTGGGCGATCATCCTGCCGACGGCGATGTCCGCCTGGTACATCATCATTTACCGGACCTTCCTGCAGCAGCAACCGGAGAGCCTTCGCGAGTCGGCGCTCATCGACGGCGCCAACGACTTCGTCATCTTGGTGCGCATCGTGTTGCCGCTCGCCAAGCCGATCATCGCCACTCTGGCGGTCTTCCAGATGGTGTTCCAGTGGAACAGCTACTTCCCCGCACTGCTCTATCTCCGCAACGAGGCCCTCATGCCGGTGCAGATCATCCTGCGAGCGGTCCTGGAAACGGCGCGCGACGTGGAAGCGATGATCCGAGCCGGCGGCGCCGACGAAGAGATCATCACGCAGCCCATCAGCATCCAGGCAGCATTCATCGTCGTGATAGTCTTTCCGATTATCGTCGTCTATCCGTTCGCCCAAAAGTACTTCACCAGGGGCATGATGATCGGTGCAATCAAGGGATGACGGAGGTGATCGTCATGTAGAGAGATACATCAGGAACGACAATCACGTATTTCGCAACCATCCGAGCCCGAGGAGGTATGGAAATGAAGCAACGAATCGTAGCGCTTGCGACCGGAATCGTTCTGCTCCTGTCCGCAGCGATGGTCCACGCAGGAGCCGAGGGCGAAGCAGCGGCCGGCGAAGCCCCCACCACGATCACCTATTTGATGTCTGACGGAGGCCGATACCAGACCGACGTCACGCTACACATCCCACTCACCCATCTCGCCGAGAAGCTCAACATCGAGTGGGACCTGATCGTCGTGCCCGGCAGCGACTACATGAGCAAGCTGCAGGTAACGCTGGCGTCCGGAGACCTGCCCGACCTGATGAGATACGGTAGCCGGGACTGGCCGACGCGGCTGAACACCTGGGGGGAGGAAGGCTTTTTCCTTGACTTCGCCCCGCGGTTGCCGGACATGCCCAATCTCGTCAAGAACTTCTATGCGAAGTGGCCGCACTTGCTGAAGAACAGTCTGACGGACAATGGACAGCTCTTCTATATCGGCCGGCTCAAGACCACCACGGCCGACAACTTCAGCACCGCTTTCTCCTACCGAAAGGATATTCTCGACGAGCATGGCTTGCAGCCTCCGGAAACATTCGATGAGATGCATATGACCCTCGCGAAGCTCAAGCAGATCTATCCGCAAATCGCACCGTTCTCCGTATCGCGAGGGCTGAGCTACATGCTGACGGTGTTCGACTCGCTGTTCGAAACGGGGCGTGATGTCTACTTCGACTTCTGGGGATCTCCCGGCTACAGGTTCGGGCCCGTAGAAAACAATTACCGGAGCTTGCTCGAATTCTTCAACGGGCTCTACGAAGAGGGCCTGCTCAATCCCGAGAACGTCGCGACGGTCAGCTCGAGAGCACCTTACCAGAAGCTCGCGGTGAACAATCAGATCTTCATGGGCGTGAATTCCTCTTACATGAGCACGGAGAACATCACCAAGGGGGGTCAAGCGGAGAACGACAACCCCGAGTTCAACTGGTTCTACGGCCCGTTTCCGTCCTACAACGCACCGGGCAGAATCGACGCGTACCTGGCGGTGGATAGCGGAGGCAAGATGGCAAGCGCGATGACCGAGCACGGCGACAAGATCGCGGCGGTGCTCGATTACATGGCGACGCCGGAGTACACGATCGTGCAGGTGTGGGGTAACGAGGGAGAAACCTTCGTTTACGACTCGGAGGGCAATCCGCAGTACACGGAGGCGTACCAGCCCACACAAGCCAAGTGGGACCGGGGCCTGGAAGCCGATGTCACGGCGATCCTCGGTTACCAGCCAGGAATGCAGGAACTGGGTGCGCCGATCTCGGCGGAAATGCAGCTCAAGTACTACGACAACGCCGAGGGAATCGGTGCTGCGCTCGCGCAGAAGCCGACCATCTCGTTCACCGAGGAGGAGGGCGACGCGCTGCGCGAGCTGGCGGCGCTGGATACCTACGTAGCGGAGATGGCGTTCAAGTTCATTACCGGAGATGCCGGCTTCGGCGAGTGGGACGCATACGTGCGGAAGTGTCAGGACCTGGGGGCGGATCGCAAGGTTGCCATTTACAACGGGGCCTACGCCCGGTACACCCAGCGGGACGGTATCACCAGAGATCTTCTCATGAGCCTGGGCTACTGAGCGCAGCTATCCGGACGATACAGCTCTGCGCATCGAAGCGTTCGGTATTGCGATGCCGGTGCCGGCTCGGTCGCCCCACCGGCATCCTTTCCGTGATGATCCGCCTCCGCGAATCGAGACCAATTGAGGAGTGCAGCTATGAAGACCGGACCTCTGGCGCAGGATTACGTCGTTGTCGGCAGAACTCCTGCCGCTGACCTGATCACCGACGATCCGGCCCTCACCAAGCTTCCCGGAGGCGGGCTGCTGGCCACCTGGACCTACCGGGGCAAGGTGGGAGAGGCCAAGAACACCAACCCCGGGCGCTTCCGCCTGGCTCGCAGCGACGACGTCGGGCGCACCTGGGAGGAGCTCGACCCCCTGGAGATCACCATGGGGCTGCCCTTCGTTCACGACGGCGAGCTGTATCTGCTCGGCAACGCGTTCGGCCGGCGCAATATCATCGTCAGCCGCTCCAGCGACGAAGGGCAGACGTGGCGGCCCTTTACCACGCTGTTCGAAGGCGAGTTCTGGAACACTCCCACCGGGACCGCGGTGCGCGACGGCATCTGGTACCGCGCCTTCGGCGTTCCCAACAACGCCGGCATCTATAACCAGAGGGGCTCGCGCACCGTGGTGCTCGCCGGCGACCTGTCGCGCGATTTACTGGATCCACAGACGTGGCGAATCTCGAACGTGCTTTCCTATCCAGGCACGCCACCGGAACTGCGCACCGGCGTGTTCGGCGATTTCGAGGATCACTGGCTCGAGCCGAACGTAGTGAATGTGAACGGTCGGATTCGCGTGCTCGCGCGCCCGCGCATTGACGGCTACGCTACTTCGGGCATCGCTGCCGTATGCGATGTGGACGACGACGGCCGGCGCCTGAACTACAGGTTCACACAGTTTCACCCATTCCCCGGCGGCCAGAACAAGTTCCACATCGTATACGATGAGCCGTCGCGGCTGTTCTGGATGACCGGCAATCTGCCGACCGCGAGCCAGGACACGGAGTTGGCTGCAGCCCTGGAGCGCCGAGGGTTCAGCGGACGCCCCGGCAACGAGCGGCGCTTCTTGATGCTGTTCTACAGCGTCGATGCTCTGAACTGGTTTCACGCCTGCTGTTTGGCGGCGTGGCCGAGCCCGTTGCAGTCGTTTCATTACGTAACGCCGCTTGTCGACGGTGAGGATCTGTTGTTTCTGTCACGTACGTCGAAGGACGCACCGAATCAACATGACAGCGACCTAGTCACGTTCCATCGGTTGCCCGGCTTTCGCTCCCTGGCCCTTGAACTGCACCCGGAGCTGTGATGGATGAGCGGAGTTGAGGTCGAGTTGAGCTCAGAGCTCCGGGAACAGGTCCAACGCCAGCGAACGGAAGTTCGGCAATCGGTGAAATGTCACCAGATCGTTGTCGTGTTGGTTGCGCCCGTCGCGCGAGGTACGCGAAACGATGAGGAGGTCCTCGCCGTCAATGACGGGGGTCGTGTAGTTGAAGGCCTGTGAGGGGCTAGGCCACATCGCGACGCATCCGGCCGGCAACCAGTTGATGGCGTCAACGCCGTAGAAGAGCATGAGGAACCGTCGCTCGTTGCCCGGCGGTCCCTTGAACCCGCGCCGCTTGACCGCTTCCCAGTAGACCAGATCCTGGGTCCGGGTGGGCAGGTTGCTGATCATCCAGTACAGGCGGGTCAGCTCATCATGGATGATGTGGAAGTGGTTCTGTGCGCCCGGCATGGGATAGAACTGCGTAAAGCTCAGGTCCAATCGGTCGCCGTCGTCGGCGAGATCACATACGGCAGCCATCCCGGACGTGCTGTAATGGTCGAGCCGCAGGCGCGCGATGACGCGCACGCGGTCACCGACGTTGACGACGTTGGGCTCCAGCCAGTGATCCGCCGTGTCGTGCAGGCGCGGGAGCCGCACAAGTCCCGCAGGCGTGCCTGGATACACCAGATCGTTGGAGCGCCTCCAGGCCGCCGGAGACGTCAAGTCCGCCGAGAGGTCGCCAGCCACCGCCATGAGCTGAGACCCCTCAGCGTTGAACCGGCCTGCGGTATTGGCCGTGCCGAACGACCAGTAGAGCCAGCCGTCCCGCTCAGCCATCCCGGATGCAGCGGCGTAGAACAAGCCCTCGAACAGCCGCGTCGGCTTCGTCCAGCGTTCTCCGTCGTCGTCCGATCTGGTGATCCAGATGCCCCTGCGCTCGGGTCCCACTCCCAGGTAGAACGCCGATCCGCCGTGCAGGAACAGACGGCCCGCAAGAAACGGTAATCGGTCGAGTTCTTTCCAAGCCCTTCCGTGGTCCGGGCTCGTGTACACGCTCAGCGTGTCAGACCCCAGTCGTTCCCGGGTGGCTGCCAGGTACTCGGCACCGTCGACCACGAGCCGCGGAGAGGCGCACAGCAGTCTCCCACCCGGAAGCCGCACCAACGACGGCGCATCCGTGATCACGTCCGGCTCGGGAACCGTGTCGATAACGACGAACTCGTCACCGAGGGCTTGGCCCAATTGGAGTAGCGGGGGGTCGGCATTACACTCGCCTCGTTAGCAAACCCTAACACTGTCGGTCCTGTCTGCCAAGGGACCAGCACGCGCAAACGCGCGCCGTCAGCGCCCGCGCACGTTCTTCCAGATGCGACGCAGCGCCGGCGCGACCTCGAATGGCGCGTCCGCCAAGGATCGCCCGCACGTTCCTGGTCGGCGCGCAGCAGCTCACCACGTCGGTCAGGTCCTTGGCGGCCAGCTCCTCCCCGTACTCGGCGAGCTTCGACAGATAGACCGCCGTCTTAATGGCGACCAGCGGCGCCGGGGCGATGAACCAGGCGCCGAGATCCTCGTCGTACTCGCGCACCTGCGACGGCTCCGGCAACGGGATGACCATCTCCCAGTCGTCGCCCGGAAAGAGGACGTCGATGGCGATCCCGGTGGTGCGGTCGCGCGCGCCGTCCCCTTCGACGGCTATGGACGCCTCGGCCGGCGCCCTCGCCCACCCGTCCCGGTCGACCAAGTCGTCGACGTGGTTCGGGGGTCCTCATCCAGCCGCCACGGACCACGGCCAGGCTGCCCACAACGCAGTACGCCACCCCATGGCCGTCCAGCCACGCGTGCAGGCGGCGCACGGTGCGCATCAGCGGCGACTCGGAACCGCCGTCGCCGTTGATCCGCAGCACCTCCTTGGCGGTCACCCCGCGCGCAGTATCGCACGGCGGGCAGTGGCGCGTGTGCTTCGTCTGGACCGACCACGGCGCGACAGACATCAAGATCACCGACTATCATTAGGGAGACGCAGGAAGCCACGATGACGAAAATTGAACGGATCCATCCGGGTGAACACCTGGCAGAAATCCTCGACGAGTTGGGCGTGAGCGAGTACCGACTGGCGAAGACCATCGGTACGGCGCCGAGACGCATCAACGAAATCGTCCACGGGCGCCGCTCCATATCGGCGGACACAGCGCTGCGACTCGGCAGAGCTCTTGGCATGACCCCTGAGTCCTGGCTAAATCTGCAAGCGTTGTATGACCTTGATGTCGCGCGATCTGCAATCGACGTCAACGCCATCGAACCCCTGGTTGCCGCGGGTTGAAGGACGCGTGGCGTAATGCCCGGGGAGGCTGAAGGAACGGGTACGCAGAGGAGTATTGAGGTCCGACTTGCCGGCACGGGGACGGCCCGCGGCACCGAGCCGCTTACCTTCGGAGTGCCGTTCGCCGACGGTGCGCTGGAGCGGACGCAGGCTATTCGCGTGACGGGCCCGGACGGCCGCCCGACTCCCGCCCAGACCGATTGCCTGACGACGTGGCGGAAGGACGGCCGCCACGTGAAGTGGCTGTTGGTCGACGTGCAGGCCGATGGGCGGATCGAACCCGGAGCAGCGCTCTCGGTCGAGTATCCGCGCGTGGACGAGCCGACAGCAGACGTATCGGGGCCGCGCATCCAGGTCGCCGAGTCCGACGACTCGCTGTCGATCGACACCGGCGCCCTGCGGATCGACTTCCGGCGCTCCTTCGACGTGCAGCCGGCCCGCTCAACCCCGGCCGTCATCACCCGCTGCCGGGTCAAGGCCGGAGACGGCTGGCACGACGTGCTGCGCGGCGACGGCCCCGTGGTCTACATGCAGGATGCGCACGGCGCCCGCTACGACTCGCTGTCCTCCGGCTTCGCCCCCGAGGTCGTGCTGGAGGAGGCCGGGCCGCTGCGCGCCTGCGTGCTCGTCAAGGGGTTCCTGGCCTCCGCGGCCGGCATCCGCTTCTGCCCCTACCAGCTCCGCGTGCACCTGTACGCCGGCATGGCCGACGTGCGCATCTTCCACACGTTCGTCTTCGACCAGGACCCCAGGCGTGTGGAGCTGTCGGCGGTCGGCCTCGATCTGCCGCTGGCCCTCGGCGAACGGCTGCGCGCCGCGGCCGGCGGCGACGGCGCCGCCGCCCACTGGTGCGAGCACTGGGAGAGCCTGGCCGTGCTGCAGGACGACGACCGGCGCTACACCGTGCTGCGCGACGGCCGGCCGTTCGGCGCGGGCACCCGGATGCCGGGCTGGGTGTCGCTCTCAGGGTCGCGGGCGAGCGCGGCGGTGGCCGTACGCGACGGCTGGCAGGAGTTCCCGACGGGGTTCACGCTGACCGATCGCGGCATCGACATCGGCATCTGGCCGGAGGCGTGCGGCCGGACGCTTCGGTTCTCCACGCCGTACGAGGAGACGGCCGTCCGCTTCGCCGGGCAGGAGAAGTCCAGCGCCACCCGCAGCGAGGACGAGGTCATCGAGATCCTGGCCCGCAACCCGACGGCGCCGCTGAACCTCAAGAGCTTCAACATCCGCAGCCTGGAGGAGGCGCGCTGGGTCGAGGAGATGGTGGAGAAGCACGCGCCCGGCCGGACCATCAGCTACAACGACACCAACACCCAGAACGGCGTGGGGGCCGCGAAGACCACGGAGATCGTCATCCGCTTCTCCGCGGAGCCAGTCGGCGACGAGGTAGCGCAGGCGTTCTGCGACGCCGTCCAGGAACCGCTGCGCGCGGTGGTCGATCCGGCGTACGTCTGCGCCACCGGCGCGGTGGACCACTTCCACCACGCCGGCGACCCTCGCATGGCCGCGCCCGACGCCGATCTGGACGACTACTTCGAGCCGATCGTGGTCGACCCGGTCGAGCGCTGCCGCCTGTACGGCATGATGCGCTTCGGCAACCTGGTCTGCGTCCACTCCTCGGCGGTGGGCTGGGTGTACCTGCTCTACAAGGACACCGACCCGGAGAAGGCGCTCCGCTACGTCGGCCCCTACAACAACGAGGCCAACGACCAGGTCATGGGCGTGTGGGGCCAGTACCTCAGGACCGGCAACCCGCGCTACCTGCGGGTCGCCGAGCGCTACTCGCGCGCGGTGGCCGACACCGCCTTCGTGCACGCCTTCCCCGGACATCCGGAACGGGTCGGGGTCATGCACTACCACAACGCCCATCTGTGGAGCGGCGGGTACAGCCCCTCGCACTCCATCCTCTCCGGCATCCTCACCGACTACTACCTGACCGGAAACCGCCGCCTGCTGGAGGTGGCGCGCGAGGCCGGCGACCGCATCGTCCGGCTGCAGGAGCCGGCCGGCATCCTGTCGTGCCGGCACGTGGGCCTGCACCGCGAGTTCACCGGCCCGCTGTCCATGCTGCTCGACGTCTACCAGGCGACGTGGGACGAGACGTACGGCGTGCTCGCCGAGCGCTCGCTCAACTGGCTGCTGCGTGTCGTGCGCGAACCGGGAATGCTTCCCAACGGCATCGGCACCGGCGGAGAACGCGGCGACGAGGCGATGGTCAGCCCCGACCACTACCCGGAGGTCGCCTGGGGCAACAAGTACCACCTCTACGCGCCGGCGCTGCGCTGCTTCCCGTCCCGGGCGCTCAAGGAGTTCCTGGTCGCCGAGTCCGACTACTGGGTGTGGCGGAGCCCGAAGTCGCTGTTCAACTACGCCTGCACCACCGTCTGCTTCGGCTACGACCTGACACGCCGGCCGGAGTACGCCTACTACGCCGCCCATCTGCTGCGCACGCACCTGCGCGCGGCGGCCGACGACATCCGCGAAGAGCGGGACTTCGACTTCTCGCTCATGCGGCTGTCGGGTTTCGTCCCGCGCCTGATGCGCATCGTCGCCGGCGAGATGGACCGCGACCCCGACGGGTTCGAATCGGGCCTGGCCGCCTGGGTGGCGAAGCGGAAGGCGATGCCCGACCGGCCGGAGATCGAGCGACCGGACCGCGCCGCGCCGGTGAGCCGGGGCGTGCTGAGCACCGAACCTCACCCGGCCGGGTAGAGCAGCGATGCGACCGACCGAGATGGAGGAATACCTCTTCGACTTGCGCGGCTACATCGTGCTCAAGAGTGCCGTGGATGCCGGTCATCTCGCCGAGATCAACGGGATCGTGGACTCCTATCGCGATATCGAGCCCGACGGGTGGCGGGGCTGGGTTCATCGCGACCCGATCGACGGGGCACGACACTTGCACAACATCTTCGAGATGGGTGAACCCTGCGAACGCCTGATCGACCATCCTTCGTGGATCGACCGCGTGCGGCGCTTCGTGGGTGGGGACGACGGACTCTTCATCGACGAATCGTTCATCGACATCCGGACTCGGGGCGGCGCCACGCGCATGCACTCGGGCGCGCACAAGCGGCGCATCCGCACGCAGTTCCGCTTCCACAACAACGAGTTCCGATGTGGGCAGATCAACATCCTGCTGGCGCTGCGCGACATCGGCGACGGCGATGGCCCGACGATGGCGATCCCCGGTTCGCACAAGTCCAACCTGCTCCATCCGGCGTTCGCCGATCCCGAGGGCACGGGCAGCAACCACTCGCTCGACCGCGTCGAAGCGGCCGTTCAGATACAGCTCGCCGCCGGCGATGCCATCTGTTTCGTGGACTGCATGGCACACGGTTCCGCGGAGCGCACGCGCCCGGGCGAGCGCCGCATCGCCATCATCCGCTACGGGCCGAAGTGGGGCAGCGACCGCTACGGCTATCGGCCTTCGCCCGAGCTGCTGGCGCGGCTGACGCCCGAGCGGCGCAGCATCGTGCAGCCCCTGCCGCCCAAGGTCCCGCCGGGCGTACGGCAGTCTGCCCCGGAGTTGACCAGGTGACGGACACTCGGCTTGTCCGGGCATCCGGCACCGCCGGGGAACGCGGCGAGTCGATCGGCGCTGCCACCGGGGAGCGCGTTCGCGCGCTGCTTGCGGCGCAGGACCAGGAACACCGGGACCGTGACGGGCTCACGCTCCATGGCTGGCTGCCGGCCGCGCGACGCTTCGACCCGTTCATTCGCGAGCACGCACCGGTGACGGCGGCGGAGATGGACGGCGTGGCTGCCGGCGCCGGGCTCCCGGAGGACGAGCTGCTGCTGCTGGCCTGCGCCTACGAGAAGTACATGGGGACCGCGCCCGCTCCGGTGCCCGCGACCGACGGCCACTGCACGGCGCTCGGCGCGGCGGGCGATGCGACGGTCGCGGGAGACCTCATCTGCGGCCAGAACAACGACGAGCTGATCGCCGGTTGGCTCGGCGGCGCGGCCGACGTCATCGTCCACCACACCGCCGACGATGGGCTGCAGACCCTGCTCTACACCCACGCCGGCGTCCCCGCCTACATGGGTATGAACTCGGCGGGGCTGTGCGTCACCTGGATGTACATCGACGACGGCGAGCGCGGTGCCGGCCTGCCGACCTGCGTGCTGATCCGGGAGCTGTTGACCATGCGCAGCATGGCGGAGGCGGTCGACTACCTGGAGCGGACCCCGCACGCGGTCCCCAACGCCTTCCTGCTCGGCGACCCGGCGGGGCTGTGCACGGTGGAGGTGTTTCCCCGCAGCCGCATGCGCGTGCGTGAAGGGACCACCCTCCTCTGGCACGCCAACCACATCCTGGACCCGGAGCTCGCCGCTGCCGACCGGCAGGCGTCCAACCCGGAAGCCACCACCTTCGGCCGCTGCGAGCGGATGGGCGAGCTCTTGTGCGAGCACCGTGGACGCATCGACGTCGGCGCCGCGAAGCGCTTCCTGTCCGACCACGGCAGCCGCCATGCGATCTGCCAGCACCCGAAGCCGGACGCCGCAGCGCCCGGCAAGACGCTGGCGAGCATGGTGTTCGAGCCGGCGGCCGGCACCATGCACCTGGCCTTCGGCAACGGCTGCGAGGAGCCTTACCGGGCGTACCGATTCGATCGGTGACGGAAGCCCTGCTGCCGCCGCTCAGCCGGACTCGGCGTCATTCCGCCGTACGAGCAGGACCCAATCGCGCACCTCGGCCGGCGGCGGCAGCGTCGCCCTGCCGTCGGCGCCGGCCACCAGCGGCTCAGGGACCAGCCGCTCCGCGCCGCTGATCGGGTCGAAGTAGACCACCTCGTACGGCTCGCCCGGACGCAGAGCGCCCAGCGTGGCGATGCCGTTGGCGAGCTTCCAGAGGGCGTGCATGGGCACGAACAGCACCGCCATTTCCCCTTCGACCCCGGCGGCGTACACCCCCATCCGGTCGTCCGCGTCCTGATGCGGCTCCACCCACTCGGGATGGGGCTCGAACCGCCACCACGGCAGGCGGGCCAGGAAGCGCGCCGCCAGCCCCACCTGCCGCGCTCCGGGCAGCCCGCTCGCGTCCTGCCAGGAGCGGTCTCCGTAGGTCAGACCGTGCGGTGACGGGCCGTAAGGACGGCCCGGCCGGTTGACCTGCCAGATGCCGTGCGCGCCGTAGGTGTGCCCCATGGCCCCGCTCAGCATCGACATCCAGAACAGGTAGCGCTGCACGTCCTCCAGGCTGGAGCCGTACTCGCCCTCGTAGTTCGCCTCCCCTACCAGCAGCGGCAGTCGCGGCTCGAAGGCCCGAGCGCTTTCGATCATGTCGACCGTGTCCGCGAGCGTCGTGAAGCCCAGGTGTCCGGTCTGCAGCATCTCGAAGTCCAGCAGCGACGGATCGTCCACCTGCGCGCGCCCGGAACGGGTCGGATGGACCGTGAACGGCCGGCGGAACGGGTCCAGCGCGCGCACCGAGCGGGCGACCTCCGACCACGCGCGGACGCGCTCGGGATTCCGGTAGCGGAGGCGCTCCGCCAGACCCAGCCGCAGGTACGCCGTCCCCTCCGCGCTCGTGTAGAACGGCATCCCCGCCTCGCCCGCCAGGCACCACACCACCGGCAGCGCGCCCCAGCGGGCCACCAGGTAACGCCAGTGGTCGCGCATCGCCGCCGCGCCCGCGACGTCCACGAAGAACCCCCAGGCGCCGACGATGCACGGCACGATGCCCGCCTCGACCAGGTGCATGATGCGGCGGTCGGCGGCGTCGAAGTACGCGGGGTTGATGCGGCGGAAGTCCCTGTCCCAGGGGAAGCCCGCCTCGTTGCGCGCCCGCTCGTCGAACGGCTCCATGTCCGGGTACAGGCCGGCGACGATCTGCACCACCGTGAAGCCCTTGGCGACCCGGTCCGCGGTGAGCCCGTGCACGTCCTGCGGCCAGCGGAGCCGCTCGGCCAGGCCCATCCACCACGTGTCGGCCAGCCAGAAGAACGGCGTGCCGTCCGCGTGGCGGAGGTGCGTGCGCGACGGATCCATCTCCACCGGGCCGTGGCGGAACAGCGGGTTCTCCCCCGCGGACCCGACCACGCGTACCGCACCGATACGGCCGTGCAGGCCGCCGTTCCGCGGGTCCGAGCACTCCGTGCGGAACCGGTGCTCGCCCGGCTCGCCCGACGAGTAGCGCGCCCGCCACCGCCTGCCGCCCGCCCAGAACGCCGGCACGCGCAGCTCACGCCCCGACGGAGTGGTGAAGACGAACGTCAGCTCGATCTCCCGCCACGGGTTGTCGTACGCGACGGCCGAGCGGAAGCTCCACTCGGCGACGCGGTAGCGCGCGACGGCCGCGGTCTCGTCCACAGGTGGCACGGCCCGATTCTATACCGCCCGGACCCGACGGCCACGCTTCCCGCCCTCATGCTCGTGCCCTATCGTGTGCGCCATGCTCATCTTCGACGGCGACTACCCGATGGGATCCGCCTACGCTTACAACGTCGACATCACCCTGCCGATCGCCGAGGTCCGCGCCACGCAGCCGGTGGGTCTGGCGGGCGAGGACGTCAGCGAGACCCGCGAGCTCATCGCCTCACTCCCGGAGATGCGGCGCGGGCGCGTGTTCGCGGCGCTGGTGAAGATCGGCGGGCGCACGTACCGGCCGGGGGCGCCGCTCCCCGGCCACCGGATGGCCGCGCAGACGTACGCGGACGTGCGCGGCTGCCTGGCATTCTACGAAGCGCTGGCGCGGCAGGGGGAGATCCGCATCATCGCCGACCGCGCGGCGTGGCAGGCGCACGTCGGGGAATGGCGCCGCCATGACGAGGCCGGCTCCATCCCCGCCGACCTGCCGGTGGGGGCCATCGTGGGCATGGAGGGAGCCGACGCGGTGCTGGACCCCGAGCACCTCCGCGACTGGTTCGACCTGGGGGTGCGCGTGCTGAGCCTGACCCACTACGGCATCAGCACCTACGCGCACGGGACCGGCACCGGCACCGAGGGCGGCCTGCGCCACGGCGCCACGCGGCTCCTCGACCTGATGAGCGAGCTGGGCGTCATCCTCGACGTCACGCACGCGTCGGACCGGTCGGTGATGGAGGCGACCGACCACTACGGCGGGCCGCTGCTGGCCAGCCACCAGGGCTGCCGCGCCCTGGTCCCGGGCGAACGGCAATTCTCGGACCCCATGCTGATGCGGGTCATCGAGCGCGAGGGCGTGATCGGCGTGCCCATCGACACCTGGATGCTGTACCGGCCGGGCGTCGACTGGACCCGCGTCACCCGGCAGAGGCCGTACGGCAAGGACACGGTCACCCTGGACGACTACGTCGACCACGTCGACCACATCTGCCAGCTCGCCGGGCACAGCCGCTGCGCCGCGATCGGCGGCGACACCGACGGCCAGGGCGGCAGCCAGGGAGCGCCCAAGGAGATCGACACCGTCGCCGACTTCCAGCGCATCGGTGAGCGCCTGGCGGACCGCGGCTACGCCGACGAGGAGATCCGCCTGATCATGCACGGCAACTGGATCCGGCTGTTCGCCGACTCGCTGCCGGGCGACTGACGCTGCATGGCGGGCCAGATCCGTCTTGCCCGGTTTCGTGGCGGGAATCTCGGCGAGGTCGTCGGGCTCTACAACGATCTGGTCGGCGGGATTCCGTGCAATTGGCCGGTGTCGGCGGCGGAGTTCGCCGACGAGGTGGTGGGAAGTGGCCGCCTCGCGACTCCCGAGCTGCCGTTCGATCCCGCCGGCCTGCTGGTCGCCTCGGTGGCGGGAACCGCGGCCGGTTTCGTGCACTTCCACACCCTCGAGGAGTGCGGGCTGATCCGCTTCCTCACCTTTCCCGAGGGACGGACCGACATCGGAACCGTCCTGCTGGACGCGGCCGTCGATCACCTGTGCCGCGCCGGCTGCACGCGCATCGAGGCGTGGCGGATGAAGAACGGCTATCCGTTCTACACCTCCATGCACGGCGGCTGCTGGGAGCAGAGCCATGTGACCAACCTGTTCCTGGCGAACGGGTTCGAGACCTTCCACCGGGAGGTCGTGTTCCACCGGTCGCTCGACTTCGGCTGCGAAGGTCCGGCGTCGGCGGACGGGTGGCGCATCGAGAAGTCCGCCGAGCCGTTCGGCCACGACGTCCTGCACCGCTACGCGGTCGCCGACGGTGAGGTGCGGGCGGCCCGCGCGTCGTGGCACCGCATGAGCGCCCTGTCGCGGCACCCGGCGGCACACGACTACGGCTACGTCTCCGAGGTCGGCACCGCCGCCGGCCACCGCCGGCGGGGCCACGGCATGACCCTCATGCGGGCGATGCTTGCCGACATGCGCCGGGCCGGCCTCCGGGAAGCGGCGCTGCACACGATGTTTGACAACGCACCCGCCATCGGCCTGTATACCCGCGCCGCGTTCCGCTACGTCGGAACGAGCATCATCCTGCGCGAGCCCGTCGCGCACAGCCCGGAACCGCACCACGGAGGACGAAGATGAGGACCGTTCGCTACGAGGAGATGCTCCCGCACGAGACCGTCGCCGCGCGCACGGCGAAGCCGGTCGCCTACCTGCCGCTCGGCATCCTGGAGTGGCACGGCGAGCACTGCGCCGTCGGGCTCGACGGCGTCAAGGCGCACGAGCTCTGCATCCGCGCCGCGCGCCGCGGCGGCGGCGTGTGCATGCCGGTGCAGTTCTGGGGCGAGGACCGGGAGACCAACGTGCACGACCGGAACTTCGATCCCAAGGGCAAGCTGGCCGACGCCATGGGGCTCCCGCACGGCTTCATGGCGCCCGGCCACATGAACGGCCACGTGGTCAGCTACCAGATCCTCTTGCACCACATGCTCTACCAGATCAAGAGCCTGGGCTTCCGGGTGATCTTCATGCTCTACGGCCACTATCCGCTGGTGTATGACGCGCAGCCGGTCGCCAAGGAGTTCATGCAGGCGAACCCCGGCATCCGCGTGTACGCCGGCATGGAGTCCGACCCGATCCGCGACGCCTTTCCGGAGAGCCAGCACGAGGAGTTCCTGCGGCCGTTCCACGACAAGCACGCCGGCAAGTGGGAGACCTCGATCCTGAAGACGCTGCGGCCGGAGCTGGTCGACCTGTCGCAGATCCCGCCCGAGCCGGGCAGCACCATCGTGTCGATCATCGATCCGGAGTGCGACATCGACGTGGCCGAGGACCCGCGCTGCGGCGACCTGGACGAATACGGCGCAAAGATCACGGCCAAGGTCATCGAGGCGATGAACATCATCTGCGACCGGATGCTCGCCGAGCTGCAGGAGGAAGCGGCGCGGGGCTGACCCCGGTCGAGCCGGCCCCGGCGGACGTCAGTCGGGATCCAGGGCGGTCACCCGGAAGCGGTAGTCGCCCGAGCCCAGCTCGAAGGTGACGCCGCCGTCGTCCGGCATCGCCGCGCCGACGCCTTCGACCTGCCACGGGCATGGCGCCCGCGCCGATCCGTGGCGCCAGACCGGCGCGCCGTGCTCGTCGATCCGGTACGCCGGCAGTCCGAGCGTGGGGACGGTCACCCGGCCGCACATCCCGGCCGGCAGCGATATCTGCAGCTCGAACGCCGCCAGCGTCGCGAACGCCTCCGCCGTCCGCTCCCAACTCACCGCGACCGGCCCGTGCACGGTCCTGACAGACCCCGCAGCTCGCGTCGCTCCGTCCGGCAGGCGGGGCCTGATGCGGACCTCGGCTGCCTTCGCCGGCGGATTCGCGGGGTCGGGCACCTCGATTCCCAGTCCGACGTCCGGCTCGCCCCGCGGACCTGTCGCATCCTCCGGGCCGAGCGAAGCGGTGTCGAAGCGCTCCGGCTGCGCCCACGGACCGGGCCGGCCGCCGGCGTCCCAGCAGCGCACCGTCCACCAGCAGACCTCGCCGCGGTCCAGCGGCTGCCCGCCGTACGGCGCGCAGGGCATGTCGTCCACGCCGGTCTCCACCCTGCCGGAGTCCCAGCGGTCGGCGCTGCCCGGCTGCAGCAACGCTCGCCGGCTGGCCACCAGCAGCCGGTACGCCGACTGACGCTGGGCACGCTGGTCCGATGCCAGGACCCAGTGGAACCGAGGACGCGCGTCCTCGACGCCCGGCGTATCGGTGTACCCGCAGGTCAGCTCGCCCGGGCGTACGTACCGGCGCGCCTCGATCGGGGCGTACGGGTCGGCCGGACGCCGCCACGGGTCCACGTAGCGCGCAAGATCGCGCAGCGCGATCGCCGTGTAGTCGTTGTCCGCCAGGTAGTCGACGAACCGCTCGAACAGCTCGGGTGTGGTGCTGCAAAAGGGATGATCGTCCGGCACCCCGTGCAGGCAGATCACCGCGATCCGGCCATCGCGCGCGGTGCAGACCGCCGCGCGCAGATCGTCCAGCTCCATCCCCGGCCCTCCGATGCCGGCGGTCGGGATCAGCAGCGGATGGTCCTCCCCGGGATCGTAGGCGCGGCCGTGTGCGCCATCCGCGTGGTCGATGCGCTCGGGCGAGCAGCATCGGCGCGCGAACAGGTAGCCGGCTTCGTGCAGCGCCGCCACGGCCGTGCGGCAGTGATGGCCACCCGGATAGCAGTAGGTGACCGGCCTGGGGATGCCGTGCTCGATGCAGCTCTCCTCCATGTGGCGCAGGTCGCGCTCGAACTCCTCGCGCGTCTGCGTGTCCACCGCCACGTGCCGGCCGTGGTGGTTGCCGATCTCGAAGCCGGCGTCATGCAGCCGCCCGATCTCGTCCCACTCCAGGAACCGGCTCTTGTCCTCGAACCCCAGCCCCTCGGTGACGTAGAAGGTGGCGCCGAAGCCGTGCCGGGCGAGCAGCGGGCCCACCAGCTCCACGTCGGACCGGCGGCCGTCGTCGAAGGTCAGGACGACCAGGCGATCGGGAATCGGCACGGCCGCCAGTATGGCACCGATGACGAGCCGTGCTACCGTGCCGGAGCCTTGATGGAGTTGCTGGACCTGTGCGTCGACGTGACGCGCGGCCTCACGTATAACCCGGCACACGACGGCAAGTGGATCGAGGAGCAACTCGCGTCCGGCCCGTAATGAGGCCGACGCCCCCCTGTGCGCCGTGACGGCCGCCGATCTCCGCTGCGGCTACGCCGTCGATCCGCTCGGCATCGGCGAGCCGGCGCCGCGGCTCACGTGGACGTGGCGGTCGGCGGGTCGCGGCGCACGGCAGACCGCGTTCCAGGTGCTGGTCGCGCGCACGCCCGGACGGCTGATGCCGGGCGCCGCGGATCTGTGGGACTCCGGCCGGGTGGACGGGGGCCACGCTGCGGCCAGCTACGGCGGCGCGCCTCTGCCGTCCGCCACGCGCTGCTTCTGGAGCGTGCGCGGCTGGGACGAGCGCGGAGCGGCCACCGCCTTCAGCGCTCCGGCCTGCTTCGAGACGGGGCTCCTGTCCCGTGACGAGTGGCGCGGCTGCTGGATCGCCGGGCAGGAGGGAGTGTCCTCCCCCCTGCTGAGGCGCGAGCTCACCCTTCCCGCGCCGGTGCGCCGCGCCCGCTGCTACCTCTCCGGCCTGGGCTGCCACGAGCTCTCCTGCAACGGCGCGAGGGTCGGCGACCACGTTCTGGACCCGGCCACCAGCTACTACCACAACGACCAGCCGTTCCCGCTCGGCTCCCGCGTCCTGTACGTGACCCACGACCTGACCGACCTGTTGCGTCCCGGCGCCAACGCGCTGGGCGTGATGCTCGGCCACGGCTGGTACTCGGCCGAAGCGGACGTGCCGCCGTCCCCGGGTCACCGCGAGCCGTACGGCGACCGCCCCTGCCTGCTGCTGCAGCTCGACGTCGAGCTGGCCGACGGCCGCCGCGTGTCGGTGGCAAGCGACACGCGGTGGCGGACCGCGAGCGGTCCCATCGTCTACAACGACTACAACCACGGCGAGACCTGCGACGCCCGCCGCGAGCGTCCCGGCTGGGACGACATCCCCTACGACGACCGCGCCTGGGCTGCCGCCTGCGAGATCCCGGGCCCCGGCGGACGGCTGGTCGCGCAACCCCTGCCGCCGATCCGCGTGGTGGAGACCCGTGCGCCGCGGCGCATCCTGCAGCCCCGGCCCGGCGTGTTCGTCTTCGACCTGGGGCAGAACTGCTGCGGGTGGACCCGGCTCCGCGCCCGCGGGCCGCGCGGCACCCGGATCGCCCTGGCGCACGCGGCGCGCGTGTACCAGGACGGCAGCCTGGACGCGCGCAGCAACCTGCACGCCGTGGCGAGCAAACACGGCGCCCGGCAGACCGACCGCTACATCCTGCGCGGCGACCCGGCCGGCGAGGAGTGGGAGCCGCGCTTCACCCTGCACGGATCGCGCTTCGTGGAGGTCACCGGCTACCCCGGCACCCCGGGACGCGACGCCATCGACGGGCGCGTGGTACGCACCGCCGCGCGCGCCACCGGCCGCTTCACCTGCTCGGACGAGCTGCTCAACCGCATCCACGCGATGTGCTGGTGGACCTTCGCCAGCAGCATGCAGGGCTACCCGCAGGACGCCGCCGACCGCTCGGAGCGGGTGGGCTGGCTGGGCGACCCGATCCCGGAGGACTACCTGTACAACTTCGACTGCACATCCTTCTGGGCCAAGTGGGCCGACGACATCGCCGACGCCCAGAAGGAGAACGGCCACGTGCCGGTGATCAGCCCCCTGCACTGGCGCCGGACCTACGACGCCTACGCCTACCCGGCGCCGGTCTGGTCGAGCACCTACGCGGTGCTGGTGTGGACGCTCTACCGGTTCCTGGATGACGAGGCGCTGCTGGACCGCCACTACGACGGGCTGGCGCGGCTGGTCGACTGGCTCGCCGGCCTGGCGGAGGAGCACGTGATCGAGCCGGGCCTGGGCGACCACATGGAGCCGCAGCCGGACGGCAGCACCTCCTCGTCGCCCCGTCACACCCCCACGGCGCTCACCTCGACCGCCATCTGGCACCGGGACGTGCGCACGCTGGGACGGATCGCCGCGATCCTGGGCCGGGGCGGGGACGCCGCGCGCTACGCGGAGTTGGGCGAGCGGATCGCCGCGGCCTTCAACCGCCGCTTCCTGGATCCCGAGCGTGGCACCTATGCCTCAGGAAGCCAGACCGCCAACGCCGTGGCGCTGCAGATGGGGCTGGTGCCGGACGACGCGGTCGAGCGGGTGCTGGAGCATCTCCTGCACGACATCACCGTCCGCCACGGCGGCCACCTGTCGACCGGCATGGTCGGCACCAACGCGCTGGTGTACGCATTGCCGCGCCACGGCGCCGCCGAGGTGTTGTACCGCATCGCCACCCAAACCACCTTCCCGAGCTGGGGCTACATGCTGGAGCGGGACGCCACCACCCTGTGGGAGGCGTGGTCCGACGACCGCGACGAGCATCTCAGCCTGAACATGAAGCTGCTCGGCAGCGTGGACAAGTTCTTCTACCGGGACGTGGCCGGCATCCGCCCGCTCGCTCCGGGCTTCCGCCGCGTCGCAGTCGGACCGCGGGTGGTCGGCCCGGTGCGCCACGCCTCCGCCGAGATCGAGACCGTGAGCGGACCGGCGGCGGTCTCCTGGCGGCTGGACGATGACGGCACGCTGCGCCTGACGGCCGAGATCCCCGCCAACGTCAATGCCGAGATCCGGCTCCCCTCCGGCGGGCGACAGGGTGTCCGGGTCACCGAACGCGGCCGGCCGGTGTGGCGGCGCGGTGCCTACGTGCCTGGCGCCCGGGGCGTGAGCGGTGCGCGGACGGAGGACGATTGCGTGGTCGTGGAGGCCGGCTCCGGCTCCTACGAGCTGGCGCTCACCGGCGGCGGCAACTCGGCCACGAACCGGTAGTCCGGCTCGGTCTTCTGCCGCTTCTGAATGGCGGCGATCTGCGTCCAGGTCTCCACCAGGCCACGCGGGCAGTGCGGGAGATCGGCACGGATCAGCGTGTGCAGCCGGCCCAGGTGGTAGCACGGCACGGCGGCGTACATGTGGTGCTCGATGTGGAAGTTCATGTGCCAGTACAAGAAGCGCATGAACGGGTTCAGGATGATCGTCCGCGAATTGAGACGGAAGTCGTCGACGTTGTCGGTAAGCCCGATATGCTGGCTGCCGTTGCAGAGGAACCACAGGAAGCTGCCGCAGAAGGTCCCGAAGCTGACCACGAACGGCAGCAGCCACAGTCCCAGCGCGACGGCTGCCGCCCACACCGCAACGTGCCCGGCCAGGATCCAGCGCGCCCACGCAAAGTAGCGGCGCCGCAATTCCCGGTCGGATTCGGGGAACAACGGCTGCTGCGCGTCCGTCAGCCCGCCGAACGCCGCGCGCACGGTCCCTCCGACCGCGCGGTACGCCTTGTCCACATCCACGACTGCCGAGGCGAGGTACCGCTTGAGCGTGATCCTGCCTGGCAGCATCACCTCCGGATCGTTCGGCGGATGCAGCGCGTACTTGTGATGACGGGAGTGGGTGGCCCAGAACCCGACCGGGTTGTGCCAGCCCAGGAAACTGATGATCGCCAGGAACAGCCGGTTGAGTGACCGGGTCCTGAACACCGAATCGTGCACCAGCTCGTGGAAGCCGTTGATCGTGAACGACGCGCACATACCGTGCACGAAGCACAGCGCCACCACCGCCGGCCACGGCAGCCGGCCGAGCGACAGCACGGCGGCCGTCCCGGTGCAGGCGAGCAGTCCCAGGTAGCCGCCCGCCTGCAGCAGACCCTTCCCGTCGCTACGCCGATTGAGAGCGATCAGGTCTGCGCGGCCGAGTGGCGAGCGATACCACCCGATCCGGCGCTGTCGCACCGTGCGGTCGCTCTATAGAGCGTCTGGCGGAGGGGTCGCCGATGCGAACACGAAGTCGTCTGCGTCCAGGTCGGAGACGTCGACGTTCTCCAGCCGCACGGAACCGGCGCCCTGCGAGCTGAGGTCGATCACCGCGTCGTCGCCGTCGGCGGTGATGGTCAGGTCGCTGAACGCGGTGATGCCGGAAATGTTGCTGAGATCGATCGTATCGTCCCCGTCGGTGAAGTCGTAGATCGTGGTGAGGGTCTGCCCGGCCGCGATGACGAAGGTGTCGTCGCCCTCTCCGCCGTGCACGTAGTTGGTGCCGGTGCCGCCGTCGAGGGTGTCGTCGCCTTCGCCGCCGACCAGGATGTCGATCAGGCCCGCGCCGCCGGTGATCTGGTCATCGCCCTCGCCCCCGTGCGCGTAGCTCAGGAAGGTGCCGGTGACGGTGATGGCGTCGTCGCCCTCGCCGCCGGACACCTGGGAACCGGACAGGGTGTCGTCCCCCTCGGTGCCGAGCACGTTGCTTCCCAGGTCGGGGGCGTCATCGAACTCGAAGATGTCGGCGGTGACGTTGGCGGTCGTCACCCCCTGCAGGGTGATCGTGACGTTGTCGGCGTCCGTCTCCCCCGGCACGGTGATGATCGACCCGGTGCCGTCCGTGGTCGCGGTGATGGTCAGGTCGGCGAACGAGATGTCGTCACCGAACGCCGAGAGGTTGATGGTGTCGTCGTCGGTGTCGAAGTCGGTGATGGTGTCACTGCCGTCGCCGGGAGCGAACACGAAGGTGTCGTCGCCCGCACCGCCGGTCAGCGTATCGTCGCCGGTGCCGCCGTAGATGATGTCGTCGCCGGCGCCGCCGTCGATGGTGTCGGCGCCCGAGTCGCCGAGCAGGATGTCCGCGCCATCGCCACCCGTGATGGTGTCGTCGCCGCTGCCGCCGCGGATGATGTCGTCGCCCGCGCCGCCGGTCAGCGTGTCCGCGCCTGAGCCGCCCAGGATGACGTCGGCTCCTTCGCCGCCGTCGATGGTATCGGCGCCCGAGTCACCGAACAGGAAGTCGTTGCCGGCGCCGCCGTCTATGTCGTCGTCGCCCGCGCCGCCCGCCACGACATCGGTGCCGCCGAGCGTCTCGATGGTATCGTCGTGCTCGGTGCCGGGGACGATGTCCATCCCGGAGGTACCGGTATAGTCAAGGCCCTCGTCCTCTTCGTCGTTCTGGCCCGTCTGCCCCGTGTTCTGATTGGGATCCGACATCTTGCCCTCCTGTGTAGTCTAAGTCACAGAATACGTAATACGCTATCCTTCACCGTCGCTCTCGGTCAACCCGGTGGCGCCGGAGACCGCCTCCGCCTCCGACGGCGTGCGTTCGGCTTCGCGGGCGTCCTTGACCAGGGTGACGACGTTGCACCCGTCCTCGCGCCGGTAGTCGACGGAGTCCATCATCTGGTGCACCAGGAACAGGCCGAGCCCGCTGAGCGCGGTGTCTTCCAGGGACGCGTCGATGTCGCGCTCCGGCGCGATTCCCAGGTCGAAGGGCATGCTGTCGTCGACGATCACGACCACCAGCGCCTCTTCCTCGACCCGCACGATCACCTCGATCCGGTGCCGCTCGTCGTCCTCGTACCCGTACTCGATGGTGTTGGTCAGGATCTCGTCGATCGCCAGGTTGACCGCGTAGGAGGCGTGCCCGAGGTCATGGGCCGCGCAGAAGTCGTCGATCTTCGCGGCGACCCCGGCGATCTCCCGCAACTCGTTCGCAAGCGATAGTTCCAACGACTCCCCGTTCACGCTCGGACCCTCCCCGGCACGGTTTCCGTGTTCACTCCTCCCGCAGCGAACGGAGGAAATAGTCGGTCAGCGGCTTGGCCAGGTAGCTGATCGGCGAGCGCTCCCCGGTCTGGACGTGAACCTCGACCGGCATGCCCGGCGTCAGGTCCAGACCCGCCGACGAGCGGTCCAGGCCCGGAGCGCCGAAGGTCGGGAGCGGCGCGTCGTCGGGCTCGATCGGCCCGCCGATGCCCACCTCCAGCAGGTACCACGACCGGCCGGTGTCCGCGTCGCGCACGGCGTCCGGAGATATCCGCTTCACGGAGCCCGAGTACTCCGCGGTCGTCCGTGCCGGAAACGCGCTGAACCGCAGCGTGGCCGACTGGCCCGGATACACCTGGTCCACGTCGATGGGATCGAGTTGCGCCCTCACCACCAGGTCCGCGCCGGCAGGCACGATGTGCAGGATCGGCTCGCCCGGGCGCACCACCTCGCGGGCGGAGAACACCGTCAGGCCGAACACCTCGCCCGCCACGGGCGCATGCACGTCCAGGCGGCCCAGGCGCTGCCGCACCGAGGCGAGCTGCTCCCGCACCTCGTTCTCCCGCGCCTGCGCCTCGCGCGCCTGTTCCTCCGCCTCTTCGATTCGCCTGGCGCCGATCTGCAGAATCAGGATCTCGTATTCGGCGATCTTGCCACCGGCGCGAGCAATCGCGGCGTCGTTGGCCCCCGCCTGCCCTTGCAGGCTCGTGACCGAACGCTCCAGCGCCAGGAGCACGCTCCTCTGCATGGCCCCCTGATCGACCAGCCGCCGCTTGGCCGCGAGCTCTTCGGCGATCAGTTCGGTCTGGCGCACCAGCGAGGCCGCTTGCGCCTCGAAGCCGGCGATCTCCTCCCGCGCCTGGCGGATGCGCTCGCGCATCCGCGCCACCTCACCGGTGCGCGCCTCGTTGCGCGCCCGGAACAGTCGCTCCTGGCCGGCGAGGATCTCCTGGATGCGGGAATCGGCCGCCGCCAGACCGGCCAGCTCCGGGTCCCATGCCACCCGGTCGGCATCGCGGAACTCCGCCTCCAGGCGGTTGCGCCGCGCCACCAGCTCGGCGTGCTGCGCCTGCAGGATCGCCTCCTCCGACCGCAGCAACGCGTCATCGAGCCGCAGCAGCAGCTCGCCGGTTTCGACGCGGTCACCGTCACGCACCCTGATCTCCCGGACCGCGCCGCCATCGATGTGCTCGACCACCTGGTTGCGACCCTCGGTCGCCACCCAGCCGGTGACGAACACGGCGCCCCGGATCGAAGCGAACACGCTCCAGCCGACCAGGCCTCCGACGAGCATCACGAGCGCTCCGAAGCCCAGGAGCAACGCACCGCGCGCCGACGACCACCGGACGGGTGCGTGTTTCATGAGCCCGGCCCTGCCGGAGCGTCGGTGGCGTCGGGCTCGGGGGCGCGTGCGCCGCGCACGCGTTCGATGGCGCCCGCGATCTGCCGGTCACGCTCCGACCGTGCCTCCGGCGGCGGAGAACCCGAGGTTGCGGTCGACACGGGCGGCGCTTCCGGTTCATCCGGAGCGGTGTCGGGTCTCTTCGGCTCAGGGGGCTTCGGCTCAGGCGGCTTCGGTTCCGGCGGCTTCCGGGCAACCGGCCTCGGCCGGTTCGGCTTGTCCCGGTCCGCGGGCGGAGTCGGCGCGGC
Source organism: Spirochaetia bacterium (assembly GCA_964291595.2). Classification (GTDB taxonomy): domain Bacteria; phylum Spirochaetota; class Spirochaetia; order SZUA-6; family Bin103; genus CATQHW01. The sequence goes on from OZ219914.1 coordinate 3,182,437, forward strand.
CGGGCTGCGTCCCGCCGCCCGCCGCGCGCCGGCGCGCGGCGGCTGCCGCCGGGCTCTCGCGGGCACCGGCCGGCCAGCCTCCATCAGGTAGACCCTGTCGCACTGCGCGAACGCGCCGTGCCGGTGAGCGATGATCACGGCCGCGCCGCCGCGTGCCTTGTGCTCCTTCACCGCGGCAGCCAGCGCGACGGTGCCTTCGGCGTCGAGGTTGGCGTCCGGCTCGTCCATGATGACCACCACCGGCGATCCATGGAAGGCGCGCGCCAGCGCGATGCGCTGGCGCTGGCCTCCCGAGAGCGCCGCTCCCCCCGCCGACACCGGGAAGTCGTAGCCGCCGGGCAGCTTGAGAATCATCTCGTGGGCCCCGGTGCGTTTCGCCGCATCGACCACCGCCGCGGCATCGGGCGCGGGCGCCATCCGGGCGATGTTCTCGGCCACGGTGCCGTCGAACAGGGTCACCTCCTGGGGCAGGTAGCCGACATACCGGCCCAGGGCCGCGGAGCCGTACTGCTCCAGTTCCGCCCCGTCAAGCCGGACCGATCCGCCGAGCGGCCGGATCACCCCCGCCAGGGCGCGCGCCAGCGTGGACTTGCCCGATGCGGACGGACCGGCGATGCCGGCGGCCTGCCCTGCCTGCAGGCGCAACGACGCTTGCCGCACCACCGCGAAACGGGCGCCGGGCGGGGCGACCGTGAGGTTCTGCGCATCCAGAACCGCGCGTGGCTCCGGCAGTTCCGTGCGCACCGGCTCCGGAGGCGTCTCCCGCAGCAGGCCGCCGAGCGACCGCCAGGCGACCACCGCCCGCTGCAGCCGCGGCCAATAGCCGACCGCCTGGTCGATCGGAGCGAGCGCCCGCCCCAGCAGGATGGACCCGGCGATCATGAACCCCGGCGTGATCTCCCCCCGCAAGGCCAGCCACGCTCCCAGCCCCAGCATCATCGACTGCAGGAACAGGCGCAGCGTCCGGGTGATCACCCCGTAGAGCCCATTCCGATCCGAGACGGCCAGAGTCCGGTCCAGCAGCCGCTCGCGCAGCGCCGCCGAGCGGGACAGGATGGCGTCGAGCATGCCCAGGCCGGTCACGGTCTCTCCCCCGGCTCGGACCTGCTCGATGAAGTGCTCGGACTGCGCCGTCGCCTCCACGGCCTCCTGCTGCAGCTTCCCCGTCCTCGCCTGGTTGATGAGCGCGACCACGAGCAGCAGGCATCCCGAGAACACCGCCAGCACGCCGAGCATCCAGTGGAAGGTGAACAGCACGAACAGGAACACGGGGGTCCACGGCGCGTCGAAGAAGGTGAATGCGCCGTTGCTCGACCCGAATCGCTGGATCGCTTCCAGGTCGCGCAGCCCGGTGGCCGGCAGCGCGCGCTCGGCCGGCACCACCGAGCGCTCCAGGATCGCCCGCAGCACGCGCGGATCGAGCCGCGCCTGCACCCGCGCGCCGGCGCGCGCCAGCACCCGACCGCGCGCGTGATCGAGCACGCCCATCAGCAGGAACAGGAACGCCACCAGGATGGCCAGCGTGAGGAGCGTCTCCTGCGACCGGGAGCCCAGCACCCGGTCGTAGATCTGCAGCATGAACAGCGGGCCGGTGAGCATCAGCAGGTTCACGGCCACGCTGAACAGCGCGCACGCGATGAACAGCCGCCTGCTCTCGGCCAGCGCCGCGCGGATCTCCCGGCTCCCGGCTCCGTCCTGCGCCATCAGCCTCCGATCTCACCCTTCGCCCGCATGACTCAGGCTCCGCCGAGCGCGGCATCGGCGAGCGGCACGACGCCGGTGGCCACCTCAAGCTCCGAGGCCGCGGACAGGTAATCGTACACCGCCCGCGCGTAACCGAACTGCGACTGGCGCAGGACCGACTCCGCGGCGATCACGTCGAGCTGGGCGCCCACCCCCGCGCGGAAGCGCAGGACGGCGATGTCGTAGGTGGCCTGCGCCTGTTCGACCGAACGGGCCTGGCTGGCGGCACGGGCGCTCGCTTCCCGCATCGAGGCGGCACGGGTGTGCACCTGGTTGAGCATCACCAGCTCCGCGTGCCGCATGCGGGCGGCGGTCTGGCGCAACTCCTCCCGGCGCTGCTCGACACGCGCGTCGCGGCTGAAGCCGTCGAAGAGCCGCCACTGCAGCGCCACCCCGGCCGAGGCGGACATCTGCCACCGCGGGCTGAAGTCCACGCTCCCGAACGCGCGGATGGTGGGCAGGTACTCCGCCTCCTGGATCCGGATCTGCAGCTCGTCGAGATGGTAGAGCGTGCGAAGCTGCCGGAGGTCGGAGCGGTGGGTCAGGGCGTCCAGCCGGAGCTGCTCCTCGGCGGCGACCGCCAGCCCGCCGGCCCCGGAAGCGGCCAGCAGGTCCGCGTTGGCCGGACCGTTGCGCTCTTCCGCCGCCAGCCGCAGCCCGCCCAGGTCACCCTGCAGGGACACCGCCTGCAGCGGGTCTTCGCCCATCGCAACCAGCAGCGCGCCGCGCGCGACGGCGAACTCGTTCCGGAGCCGCTGCAGCTCCGCCTCCAGGTTGGCGAACTGCACCTGCAGCCGCAGCAGCTCGTCGTCGGTGGCGAACCCCTCGCGATGGCGCGCCTGCGTATCGCTCAGGGTCTGTTGCAGGCGGGCGATGCTCTGCACGGTCAGGCGTTCCTCTTCCAGTGCCAGCAGGGCGTCGAAGTAGCGTTGCCGCACCTCGTTCACCAAGCCGTGGGCAGCGCCGCGCAACTCCTCGGCGCGCAGCCGCTGCTGCCGCTCCGCGGCATCCAGTGCCCGGAACGCGGGGACATCGAGCACCGCCTGGTCGACCCGGAGCGACGCGGCCACCGAATGGTCGGAAACGGCCGCCCCGGCCGGGGGTTGCCCCCCGAAAGATCCCTGGTAGGACGTCTGGGCCGAAACCTGGGGAAACACTCCGCCGTACGCTTCACGGGTCCGCTCCTCGGCGACCCGAACGGCCGACCCCGCAGCCTGGAGATGGGCGCTGTTCGCAAGCGCGCGCTCCACCGCGACTCGCAGCGACAGGACCCCCGGCGTCTGTCCATGGCAGGCCGGACCGGCAAGTCCCATCATGACGGCCGCGGCGATGGCGGCCGTCACCGCCGCCGGAGGCCGTGCGGTTGCGGGCATGCTGCGAGGGCCGGTTTCGGGTCGGGTGACGGCGTCCACCGGTGTTCTCACATTGGATGATCGGCGCGTGGCGCCGGGAAGCTGACCGGCGCGCCCTCGTGGTGGGTCGACCGCCCTGATCGCGGCCGCCTATAGTCGCTCGGGAGGAGTCCGACGATGTACACGGTCCCCTTCGAACCGCCGATCCTGACCCCGGAGATGTGGGAGTTCTGGGACGAGAACGGCTACGTGATGGTCCCCAATGCGGTGCCCCAAGAGAACCTGGAGACGGCGATCGCGGCGATCTGGGACTTCCTGGAGATGGACCCGGACGATCCGGGCACGTGGTACGGGTACCGCCCCCGCGGCGGCGGTTTCTGGCGGTCGCCCATCTCCGCCGTCGGCATCGTCGAGTTCTACCACCACCAGGCGCTCTGGGACATTCGCCAACACCCGCGCATCTACCAGATCTTCGCCGAGCTGCTCGGCGAGCGACGGCTCTGGGTGACCTACGACCGGGTCAACCTGATGCCGCCGGCGCGCGCCGACCTGCCGGAGTGGTCGGCCCCGTCCGGGATCCACTGGGACTGCGACACCACCCTCGATCCGGTCCCGTTCCAGGTGCAGGGGGTGCTCTATCTCACCGACACCGCCGCCAACCAGGGCGGGTTCCGCTGCATCCCCGGCTTCCACAAGGTGTTCCCGGAGTGGCGCAAGACGCAGCCCGCCGACCGCCACCCGAACCGGTGCGACGGCATCGACCAGGAGCGCCATCCGTCGCGGGGGATCCCCGGCAAGGCCGGCGACCTCTTGATCTGGACCGGCCTGCTGCCGCACGGCAACGGCGACAACACCTCCGACAAGCCGCGGATGGCGCAGTACATCACCATGTCCACCACCCCGCCCGACGACCAGGAGTTGGAGACGCGCCGCTATGCCTACGAAGAGCGCGTGCCGATCGCCAACCCGCAGGGCGACCCGCGCGGCCGCGAGAAGCGGCAGCCGCCCGCCGAGCTGACCGAGCTGGGGCAGCGCCTGATCGGCTTCAAGCCCTGGGACTGAGCGCGGCCTACGGAATCTCCACCACGTACACCTGGCTGGTGCCGGTGTGGTCCGACGTGTACACCACGCGCGTGCCGTCCGGATGGAATGAGGGGTGCGGGTGGCCCCACTGCGGCCCGTAGGTCGACTCCTCCACCGCGTCGTCGGCGGCCGGTTCGGTGAACGCCCATTGCGTGCCGCCGTTGGAGCTGCGCGGATGGCACAGCGGCCGGTGCTCGCCGGTCGCCGGGTCGATCAGGCGGAGCCCGATGTCCGGACAGGTGGTGTCGCTGACGATCAGCGAGCCGTCGGCATTGCCGGATGGATGCCAGGCGTTGAAATCGGCCACCACCCTCGCCTCTTCGTCCCCGACGCCGATCGCCATCAGCGCGAACGGCCAGCGCGCGAAGATCACTTGGTCGGAGGCGCCCAGGAAGGACTCGTGGGTGATCCACTCCCGCTTGTCGTGGCGGTGCAGCGGTCCCAGGTCGCCCCGGCCGACGGCCGCCAGCCACATGCGCTGATTGACGTCGCTGGTGTAGAGGACCAGGTCGCGGTCGGTGGGGCAGACCATCGCGTGTCCGACGTCGCGCGGCGGTTCGCACACCACGGTGTGACCGGATCCGTCGGTCTCGATCGCCACCAGCGCCGAGCGGCCGTCGCGCGTCAGTCCGGTTACCAGGCGGCCGCCGTCGGCCGACAGGCTGCACATGCCGACCCGGCCGCCGCCGGGAAAGGAGGCCAGCACGGTCTCGTCGAGCGTGCGCAGGTCCACCGCGCGCACCTCGCCCGCCACGTTGTAGAACACCCGGCTGCCGTCGCGGGACGGGCACGCCGCGAAGCCGTCGAATCCGTGCGCGTCGGTGAGCTGCACCATGCTGCCGGCCGCCTCGTCCAGCCTGAACAGGTTGGCCTCTCCCGACCGGTAGGAGGTCAGGATCATCGACTCGCCGTCCGGGGTCCACGACGGGTTGGAGAAGTAGAGGCTGTGGCTGATCGCCGGCCCGTCGGTCATCTGCCGGATCAGCGCGCCGGTCTGTCCGTCGCGCGTCTCGGTGATCTCCACCGCCCAGGTGCTTCCCTTGCTCATGTTCGCTCCTCGTGCGCTTCGTCGTTGCAGAAACGCTCGTAGCGGTCGGCCACGGCTCCGCCGCTCGCGTCGCCGCGATGGACGTAGATCCCGAACCGGAAGGTCGCCACTGCCGCGCCGCCGTCCGCGCCCGGGTGGTGATGGGACAACAGGATCGGCCCGTACCCCGACGCGCCGGCCTCTCCCGGATACCCCGCGTTGTCGGGATGGTCGAACAGCGCCAGCCCCTGCGGCCCGGCCGGGCAGGTGCCCGAGTAGTCGATCCAGCGCTCACCGGAGAACCGCTCGCCGCGGCTGGTGTCGCCGGTGGCGCTGGCCATCACGCCGCCGCCGTCGATGAGCGGCCACGTCCCGTCGGCGCCGCGGCGCGCGCCGTCGCGGGCGCGCAGCGCGTCGCACACCCGTGCGGAGATCGCGAACGGCCCGCCGCCCGGCTCGGACGGCTCGGGCACCGTCGTTCGCCAGTCGATCAGGCACTCGCCTCCCGCCAGGGCGAAGAACCGCAGGTCGCGCGTCTCGGTCAGGATCGGCGCGCCTTCGCCGTCGACGTACAGCAGCCGCTGCACGATGCGCGCATGACCGTCGCCCCCGGCCAGCAGGTCGAACCCCTGGTGGAGCATCTTCCCGCACGGCCCGTACGGCGGCTCGTCCCAGTCGGAGAAGATGTTGGTCGGTCCATCGTCGTGGCCCCCGTAGGCCAGGAACAACCCGCACTGGTGGGGGTGGTCGCCGCCGGCGCCGCGCAGCACGTTGCCGCATGGGCCCATCAGCGGCCAGACGTAGGGCTTCCAGGAGCCGACGTGGTTGTAGCGGGCGATCCGGGTCCCGCCGGCGTCGATGGAGACGCACGACGGGTACTCCGTGACGGAGAGCGTCGCCATCGGTTCGCTACAGCTCCGGGAAGAAGACGTCGACCACGCGCTCGACGTCGAACGGGTCGCAGCCGTGGTCGCTGGCGAACTTCGCGTGGAGCTGCTCCTCGTACTCGGTCACGGAGGTCAGCGGCAACTCGACCGCGCCGCGGCCCGGCCTCCCCGATTCCGCGGCGGCCATCGAGATCTCGATATCGGCGCGCGCCCGGCGCCCGTCGTAGCGCGTGGGCCGGTCCCCGGCGACCGCCTGCGCCAGGCTGTCCATCTCCTCGACGATCGCCAGGCCCATGGCGCCGGTCCGGTACTGCGGCCAGGGGTTCTCCCAGACCACCGGCGGGTCGGTGTCGATCTGCAGGCGCTCCACCACCTGGATACCGCCGTCGTCGCGGGTCACGGTGCGGATCGGGTACGCGGTGGCGCGCCCGCCCCCTGCAAGGCGCTGCTCCTCCGTGGTCAGGTGCACGTCGTCTTCCACGACGGAGCCGGTGGTCCCGTCGATCTGGAACAGGGTCCTGGCCTTCCGGCCGAGCGCCTGCGCGTGATAGACGTTCGAGTAGGACGTGACGGCGACCGCGCCACTGTCGAACTCCATGGTTTGCAGGTTCCACTCCTCGGTGTCGTAGCTGCGCACGGCGTTGGCGTTCACGCGCGGGATGGGGCTGTTCATGGCCACGCTGCCGACGCGGGTGGCGACCGCGTCGCCCAGGAACATGCGCAGGCTGCTGACGATGTGGCAGCCCTCGGTCAGGAACAGGCAGAACACGCGCAGCACGTCGCCGATCAGGCCCTGCTCGACGATCTGCCGCTTCATCAGGTGCAGCGGGTCGCGGCAGTACTGCTCGGCCACCTCCAGCTTCACGCCGTTGCGATCGACGGCCTCGATGAGGAGGTCGCAGAGCGGCAGCGTCGTCGCCAGCGGCGTCTCCACGATGATGCTGATGCCGCGCTCGGCGAGGTAGGCGCCGATCGCGTGGTGGGAGTCGCCCGGCGTGCTGATCGCGGCGGCATCCAGCCGCTCGTTCGCCACCAGGTCCTGCACCCGCGTGTAGGCCGGAACGCCGCATTCGGCCGCCACGCGGCGGGCGGTCTCTCCGTTCATGTCGCAGACGGCGGCCAGCTCGAAGCGGTCGGACATCATGCGGATGGCCGGCAGGCGGACGCTGCACCCGCGCTTGCCGGCTCCGATGAGGGCGATTCGGATGCGTTCGTGTCTTGCCTTCCGGGCCATGTGGTTCTGGGCCATGTCGTTCAGGGCCGCCAGGTTCGGCCGGGATTGCTCGTGGAGAAGGGAGCCGAGGCCCCGGTGCGCGCGGGCAGCCAGCTCCGATACGCGTCGCCGCCGGCACCCACCGTCCCGAAGTCCTCGAGGATGATTCTGGGGAGTCTGTCGGATTGGCCGCGCACGCGGCAAGTCCGACGGGCTCCACAGGCAGGGTGGGGAGGCGCCGGTCTCGGGGTCATAGGGGTTGCCGGTGGCGTAGTACAGCTCGACCAGACCCATGAGCGCGTGCAGGCTCTCCCGGCGCGGGCCGCGGTACTCCGTGGCCGAACGCTGGAAACACACAGCCGACTGTCCGTTGACAGCCCGCGCGCGTGTCGCTGACGCTGGGGCTGGGAGCGAAGGCACATCGGAGGTCGCACGGTGAGCACACCACAGAAGATCGTCAGCAGGCAAGAACTCAAGGATCTCATCGACGGCATGCACGAGGATGAGTTACCCGCGATAAAGAGGTACTTGCAGTTCCTTCGCTACCTCGACGACCCGGTGGCGCGTTCACTCGCCGACGCGCCGCTCGACGACGAAGATAACGCCGCTGAAGACATCGCTGCGTTCCGGAAGACGGATGAAGACTTCAGAACCGGAAACGTCGTGACTCAGGAGGACCTTGAGAACGAGTTCGGGGCGTGACACGAGTCTCTCCGGTGGAGCAAGCCCGATGCATGATGACGCCACAGGGGAGGACGAATCCTCCCCTGTGGATCGAGGAAACCCCGAGGGTTTCCGTTCACGAAAAGCGTCAGCCGCTCAGCCTCCGACCATCATCAGGAAATCGTCGAGGGCGCTCTGCTGAATCTCGACGTACCGGTCGGCGCCCAGCGCCTCGTACCCGGCCACGTACTCGTCCCACTGGTCGAACGAAGCGTCACCGGTGATGAACTTGGTGCTCCACTCTTCCTTGTACAGGTTCAGCTCGACCGCCAGGTTGGCGGCTTCCTCGCTGGCATCGGTGTCGCGGATGTTGAACAGCGGCAGCACCACGACGTGCGGCCAGTTCTTTTCGACGGCATCGTGCGTCTCCCACCAGCTCGGCGAGATCGCCTTCCAGACGTCGGCATAGTCGCGGAAGACCTTGGTCGGCAGATAGTTGGGCTTGCCCTGGTCCACTTCCGTCCAGATCCTGGCGATCTGCTCGTCGAGCACCGCGAAGTACTCGCCGCCCTCACGCCACCAGTTGCCCGGCGACAGGGGAACCTCCTCCCCGGCTTCCAGCGCCTTCTTGCCGTCTTCCACCGCCTGCTTGCAGGCCGCGGCATCCGGGCACTCCAGACCGAAGGTGCGGGTCGCGACGCCCGGCTTGCTGAACCAGAAGTTCAGGAACTTCATGGCGGCCGGAACCACCTCGGAGTTCGCGGCAATCGAGTAGGTCTGCTGCTTGACCATCAGCGGCGTGGTCTTGTACCAGGTGCGGTTGCCGTTGGCGTCCATCGGTGTGGTGGCTCCCTCCACGGCGATCGTCACGCCGCCCTCGGCCGCGTTGATGCGGGCGTACGAGCTGCGCGAGAAGCAGTCGGCCCAGGTGAAGTCGTGGCCGGCGACCACATCAGGCCACCACTGCGAGTGGTCGCGCGTGAAAATGTCGACGTTGGTCAACCCTTCCGCGTAGATCTGGTGCGCGAACATGAGCAGGTCACGGTACTCGTCGGTGGCCGGCAGAAACTCGAACTCCGTGAAGTTCTCCAGGTCGGTATAGGTGACCAGCTCGCGCAGGCTGCCGGTCTTGGTGGTCAGCCCGAACGCCGAGGTGAACGCCTGCATGAGCGTCCGGTAGCTCGACCTGCCGCTCAGGGCGACGCCCGGGCCCGTATTCTGCGCCTTGAACGCACGCCACGCTTCCATCCATCCATCGGGCGTATCGGGCTCGGTGAGCCCCAGCTCCGCCATGGTGTCGGTCCGGTAGTTGAGCGACTGGCCGCAGCCGGGCGCTCCCCCGCCGTAGTGCATGCCGATGGCGCCGTACAGGTCGCCTGCGGCGTCGCGATAGGCGGCGGTGAGCGACTTGTCGAGCAGCTCGGTCATGTCGGGACCGTACTGCTCGATGAGCGGATCCATCTTCAGGAACGCGCCCTGCGATCCGTAGATGTTGGCCACACCCGGGTCGAAGATGTTGACGACGTCCGGCAGGTCGCCGCTCGCCATCATCGTCGCGATGCGCTCGTCACGGACGTCCTGCGGGGCCGGGATCCAGTCGATGACGATGCCCAGCATCTCGTTGACGGTCTGCGTCCAGTTGTCGTCGTTGGAAAACAGGTCGTCCGGGTGCTGGACGACGAACACGGACACCGGGACGGGGCCCTCGGTCATCGCCCCCTCTCCCTGGCCCTCTGCCCATGCGCCGAACGTCACGGCAAGCGTGGTCAGCATGGTGATAATGATTCGACTCTTTCGCACGTTTTTCTCCTCATGTCGGTCGGATACTTTCTGCTCGTGCCGTCCGAGGCTGGCAGCCACATGACGGCCGGAATCCTTGAGAGTCAGAAACCCTCACACTCTCATAGGCAGCAATGACCTCCCTTGTTTCGTTTCTTTGATCATCCCTTGATCGCGCCGATCATCGCCCCCTTGACGAAGTACCGCTGAATGAACGGGTAGACGACCAGGATCGGCAGGGCCGAGATCACGATCACCGCCGCCTTCAGCGACTCCGTCTTCATGCGCGCGCGCAGGCGCTTCAAGTCCTCCACCGTCTCCATCATCGCGGCCTGCGTCTCGGCCATCTCCTGGAGCTGCGTGGTGGCGATCAGGTTGCGCAGCACGACCTGCAGGGGATACTTCTTGACGTCGGAGAGGTACAGGACCGGGCCGAAGTAGCTGTTCCACTGGGTGACCGCGGCCCACAGCGCCACGGTCGCGATGATCGCCTTCGACAAGGGGACCACCAGGTTGACGAAGATCTGCACGTCGTTGGCGCCGTCGATGACCGCCGACTCGATCAGCTCCTCGGCGATCTGCTCGATCGACGTGCGCAGCATGATCAGATAGAAGAAGCTCACCATCCCGGGGAAGATGAACGCCCACATCGTGTCGATCAGGCCCATCCTCTTGACGACGATGTACGTGGGGATGATGTATCCCGAGAAGAACAGCGGGAGAAGGAACAGGATCAGCAGCACCCTGCGCGCCCTGAACCGCCGCCGCGAAAGCGCGTACGCAGCGGGGACGGTGACCGCCAGGAGCAGCGCCGTGTAGACCGACGTATAGACGACCGAGTTCCTGAATCCTCGTAGCACCTCGTCATACTCGATCACCGCCTTGTAGGTCACCAGGGTGACGGACCGCGGATAGAGAAACAGCGGATTGCGCAGCACCTCCTGCGGGTCGCTGATGGACATGAACACGATCATCAGGAACGGGTATGCCGTGACATACACCAGCAGCAACAGGACGGCGTTGAGCGCGATATCGAAGACGCCACGCCGGCCGGTGCCGACGGCCTCCATCAGAAGATCCTCCGGCCGAAGAACCGGCCCGATGCCGCATTCGCCCCCAACAGGAGCAGGACGTTGACGATCGTCTGCCAGAAGCCCACCGCCGCGCCGTAGCTGTACTGGGGTATCCCGCCGTCGATCGCCAGACCCCGCCGATAGGTATAGGTCTCGATCGTCATCGACACTTCGTAGGTGAGCGGGTTCTGCAGCAGCAGCACCTTTTCCGTGCTGGTGCCGTTCATCAGCGAGCCGACGTTGAAGATCAGCAGCACGGCGATCGCCGGCAGCAGCGACGGCAGCGTGACGTGCCACATGCAGCCCAGCCTGCCGGCGCCGTCGATCGTCGCCGCCTCGTACAGCTCGGGATTGATGCCGGCGATCGTGGCGATGTAGAAGACCGCCACGAAGCCGGCCGTCTGCCAGATCTGAGTGCTGATGTAGATCGGGCGGAACCAGTTCGGGTCGATCATGAAGTACTCCGGCTCCGCGCCGAACAGCAGCGCGCGAACCGCGTTCACGGCGCCGCTCTGGTCCGGCGTCAGCAGCAGCATGGCCATGCCGATGACGATCGCGTTGGACAGGAAATAGGGCAGCATGCTGACGGTCTGCACCAGTTTCTTGTAAGAGCGGTTCACCACCTCGTTGAGGAGCAGGGCGAACAGGATCGGCACGGGGAAGCTCCAGAGCAGTTGATAGAGGCTCAGGAGCACGGAGTTGCGGATGACCCGGACGGCCGAGGGGGCGGAGAAGAAGTCGACGAAGTTCTCCAGTCCCACCCACGGGCTCCGGAAGAACCCGAGGAAGGGCGAGTAGTCCTGGAACGCCATCACCACGCCGATCATCGGCAGGTAGTTGAAGAGGACGACGACCACCACCGCCGGCGCCACCAGCGCATAGAGATAGCGGTCCGCCTTGAGGCCGTCGAGGAAGCTGCCCGTCCGCCGCGCAGGCATGCTGGGCGCGAGGGCGGACGAAGCGGCGGGGGTCCTCTGCATGTGAGTGGCCGGCGTCCTGCCGCAACGCTCGGCCTCGGCAGAGCGACGCCGTATGACCTTGTCACGTTTCCGGGGCCGGTGCAACACTGCGGCGCCGGACGCGGCGGGGGTGTTGCGATGTGCGCGGTGACGGTACGGGATCGCTTCTGGATCTGGGGCCACGAAGCCGGCAGCCACGACCACGGCGGCGGGCTGCGCTGGACCTCGCGCATGACCCCGGCGGAGGGGGCCTATTACCTGGGGGTCCCGAACCTGATCATGGTCCGCTACCGGGACCGGTCGGGCACGCCGCTGCCGCTGCCGCCGTACGACCAGTACGCGCTGGCGTTTCGGCCGCTGCGGCGCGTGGTGTGGAGCTGCGTGCACGCAGCGGGGGTCACCGAGCCGGAGGAGGTCGAGCGCGTCGTCGACCTGGCCCGCTCCAACCCGAACCTCTGCGGGGCGATGATGGACGACTTCTTCTACGACCGGAACGACAAGCGCGGTCCGGAGACGGCCGTGCACAACCCGGACGAGCTGCGCGGCCTCCGCGAGCGCCTCCGCTCGGCGGAACGGCCGCTGGACCTGTGGGTCGTTCTCTACCAGCACCAGTTGCAGCGGCCGGTGCGGGAGCACCTGCAGCAGTGCGACGTCGTCAACTTCTGGACCTGGAACGCCCGCGACCTGGCCGCGCAGGAGGAGAGCTTCGGCAAGCTGGAGGAGCTGGCGCCCGGCTCACGCAAGGTGCTGGGCTGCTACCTGTGGGACTACGGCGACCGGCAGCCGATGCCCGTGGACCTGATGGAGCAGCAGTGCGTGCGCGGGCTGGAGTGGCTCCGCCAGGGCCGCATCGAGGGGATGGTCTTCCTGGCGAGCTGCATCTGCGACATGGGATTGGAGACGGTCGAGTGGACCCGGCAGTGGATCGCCGAGGTGGGAGACACGCCCCTGTAGGGCGGGCGCTACGCTGCCGCCCCCCGAGCGCGCCGCGCCTGCGCCAGATCGTAGCCGGCCTGCCGGCGCATCCAGAACTCGGCGTTGCTCCAACCGATGCCCTCCAACGCCAACGCCATTGCCGGCGAGATGCCGATACGGCCGTTCACCAGCCGTGAGAGCGTGTTGCGCGCCACGCCGAGCCGCTTGGCCGCCTCGGTCAGCGTCCACTCCGAGGCTACGATAGCCTCGCGAATGCTCTCCCCCGGATGCGTCGGATTGTACATGGCCATACTGCTCCTCCTAATGGTAGTCGACGAGGTCCACGTCTACGACCTCGCTGTGCGCGAAGCGAAAGACGATCCTCCAGTTGCCTGAGATGCGTACTGCCCAATAGCCGCGCAGCTTGCCCCCGAGCGCGTGCACCCGGTATCCCGGCCAGTTCAGATCCTGCGGCTGTCGTGCGAATTCAAGGTCGGACAGCACCCGGCGAATCCGCCCGACATGGTCGGGATTCAGCAGGCGGGTGTCGTCCCGCTCGAACAATCGGCGTAGGCCCTTGTGCGCTATTCTCAACGCGGACAGATCATGCTACACGGCGTGTTGCACGGGCAAGCAGCTTGCACAAAGACTTCCGTAGAACACCCGTACACGCTTTCGCTCCCGGGTGACGCCCCTGGGGTCCCTCGCAGTCAGCCAGCGTCGTCGTAGCGGAGGGTGACGCTGCGCACACGCGGCGTGGTCTTGCCGAGCACGGCGCCGAGCGCATGCCGTGCGGGCCCGTGGTCGGCAGCCGCGTGGTTGGAACGCCCGCGACCTGGCCGCGCAGGAGGACAGCTTCGGCACGCTGGAGGAGCTGGCGCCCGACTCCCGCAAGGTGCTGGGCTGCTACCTGTGGAACTACGGCGACCGGCAGCCCATGCCCCTGGACCTGATGGAGCAGCAGTGCGTGCGCGGGCTGGAATGGCTCCGCCAGGGCCGCATCGGGGGGATGGTCTTCCTGGCGAGCTGCATCTGCGACATGGGATTGGAGACGGTCGAGTGGACCCGGCAGTGGATCGCCGAGGTGGGAGACACGCCGCTGTAGCTGTACCATAGGGTCGCGCAGCCCGTCGGACCGTGGTCCGGGCGCTGCCATCACGGAGTTCCCATCACGGAGTTTCATTGGTCATGAGCGATCATCCCTTCGACAACGAGTTCGTCATCACCCGTCAGCACAAGGAACGATTCCAGACCGACGGCTTCGTGAAGCTGGCACGGTTCTTCAACGCCGCCGTCGTCGACGCGCTGCTTGGTCGTGTCGATGTCGAGATGAGTCGGCCGACCGGGGACGGCAGCGCGGGCGACACCCGATTCAAGCGGGTCAAGTATGGGTTCGCCAGCAGCAGCGACGACATCTTCGAGTTGTTGGAACGTCCCTATTTCCGGCGAGCCCTGACGGATCTGGCCGAGCGCGACCTGTTCCTGACGGCCGAGATGTGCTTCGAGCTCGGAAAGAACGTCAGCCGGGGATTCCCGTGGCATGTCGGCGTGCAGAGCTTCGGCTACCAGCTCGCGGGTGAGCTCGGGTACACGGTGTGGGCGCCACTGCATCCGATCGACACGAAGGGCCAACGGGGCGGTATGGCTTGTGTGCCCGCCAACGTCATATCGGGCGATTTCATCTTCCGATACATCGAACCGGCAATCGTCTCGACCTTGGAGGCCATGGAGCGAGCCGGGGAGAAGACGAACGCGGACGACTACTCCTTGATGCGCTTCGCGACCCTCAATGGGCCGCCGATGGTGAATATCCTCGAACACCACCAGGTGGAGGAGGACTTCGAACCGGGGGACGTGCTCGTCTTCGACAAGTATGTCGTCCACAAGAGCATCATGCTTGGTGACGGTGTGCTTCCAAGACGCGCGGCCCACGTGATGCGATTCGTGGAAGGGGGGTCGCACTACGATCTGCAACGGGCTCGGAACCTCGACTTCCCGGTTGAGAAGTACGGCGAGAGCTACACCCGGTACACCCCGTTCGACCGACTGCACACCAGGATCGCGGAGGCCGGCGCGGAGCATGGTGACGTGCTCGCCGAGTGCGCCTACTTCGACGACCGGGACCGTCGGATGATCCGGCGTGAGCCGGGCGTCAGCCGGCGTCGTCCGAGCGGAGCGTAACGCGGCGCACGCGCGGCGTGGTCTTGCCGAGCACGGCGCCGAGCGCGAGCTGATACTGCACAAGCGGTCCTCCGTCCGGCGAAGGGCCGCCGGCGGCCGCCAGCCGCTCGCCGCAGCCCGCCCAGGGTGACCACGCGGCCGACCGCACCGCCGCCTCGTCGCCGCCGGTCCGCACGCGGCCGCGTACCCAGGTATCGGCCGGCACCTCGGCCTCCCAGCTCAGGTCGATCACCCGCGCTCCGTCCGCCAGCCGCCGCACGGGCGAGGTGTAGAGCTCCTCCGGTCCGCGCTCGTGCTGGTTGCCCGGCTCGACCGAGCGCATGCCGTGCGGCCCCATGGTCGGCAGCCGCGTGGTGCGGCGGCGGTCGAACCCGTCCGGCCCGTTCCACCAGATCTCGGAGTAGCCGCGGTGGTCGCCCCACACCTTGTGATTGGCCACCACCAGGTCCGTCCAGCCGTTGCCGTTCAGGTCGGCCGCCAGCGATCCAGAGGCGGAGTGCGTGAACAGCCGCGTGCAGTCGTCCGGGGAGAAGCCGCGGCCCGGGCGGTTCCAGTAGATGAAGGAGTCCAGGTCGCGCTCGCGCGGCGTCGTGTACGAGGAGACGAAGAGGTCGAGCAGGCCGTCGTTGTCGAAGTCCGCGATCGACACCGAGTTGCCGGCGCGGGCCGGCAGCAGCGTGCGCCGGTCCTCGCGCAGTCCGTCGGGTCCGTTCCAGTACACGTACAGGAACGCGTCGTCCGGGCCGCTCTCGCTCTGCGTGTGGCCGGCCACCACCAGGTCCAGCCGGCCGTCGCCGTCCAGGTCGGCCGCGCGGGCGGCGACCGCGTGGAAGACGCTGAGCGGCCGGCAGCGCTCCATGGAGTAGTCGTCCGGGCCGCCCCACAGGATGAAGCTGCGGTCGGCGGCGATCTGCGGCACGACGATGTCCAGCCAGCCGTCGCCGTTCAGGTCGGCCGCGCACAGGAAGCGCGGTTCGTCGTACAGGACCCCGTCGAGCTCCATGCGCAGGCGGCGCGGGTTGGCGGCGTCGAAGCCGTCCGGCCCGCCGTGGAAGAACAGCAGGTCCGGCTGGCCGAAGCCGCCGAACACCAGGTCCAGCCAGCCGTCGCGGTCCAGGTCCGCGCACACCATGCCGTGCGCGTGTGTGGTGGCCAGCCGTATGTCAGGTTCGGACGGGAAACCGGCCGGCCCGCGGCGCAGGATGAAGGAGCCGGCGTCGTCGCTCACCTTCGAGTACTCGGAGGCGTTGCAGATGACCAGGTCCGCGGTGCCGCGGTCGAACAGGTCGGCGCCCACCGCGTCGACGGCGCCCGAGGCCACGATCTCCAGGCGCCGCTCCGGGGCGTAGCCCCCTTCCCCGCCCCGGTACACGTAGATCGGCACGTCGTCCCGGCTGGTGCGCGCGAAGTGGTTGATCAGGACCAGGCGAGGATGCCCGCCGTCGGGCCGCCCCACCAGGCAGCGGCGGGCGTCATGGCTGGCCAGACGCCGGGCCGGGCCGAAGCGCCGCCCCCGGCCGCACGCGTACACTAGCGACTCGGTGGTGAAGGAGGCGTCGCTCTTGTGCTGGCAGAGCACCACCTCGGGCCGCCCGTCGCCGTCCAGGTCCGCGATCGCCACGTCGCACGCGCCGGTTGAGGCGAGCACGGACGGCTCCGCCTCGAACCCGCCTCCGGGGCGGCCCCAGAACACGAGCGACTCGTGCTGCTCGTCGCCCTTGCAGGCCACCACCACGTCGACCGCGCCGTCGCCGTCCAGGTCGGCCGCGGCAGCCGCCTGCGCGCCGGCGCAGGGCAGCAGCGCCCGCTCCTCGACCTGCCGGCCGCGCAGCGCGACCAGCCGCATCCCCGCGCCACCCGGCACGGCCACGTGCCTCTCCGGGAGCTCCACCACGCGCACGCCGGGCGGCGCGTCCCGCACGTACTCGCCGCGGGCGGCCTCCTCCCAGCCGGCCCCGCCCGCCTCGCCCGGAATCTCCGTGCACGCCCCTCGCGACAGCCCGCCGGGGCCGCCCCAATGGATCGCCGCACCGCCGCCGCCGTCCAGGACCACCAGGTCGTCGCAGCCGTCGCCGTCCAGGTCGGCGGCGCAGAGCTGCACGGCCCGGATGTTGGTGTCGGCGAACCGCTTCGGCTCGAACCCCAGCTCGGTCTGACCGAAGACGCGCACGCGACCGGCGCCCTGCTCCGTCGTGCATGCGAACGCCAGGTCCGGGCGTCCGTCGCCGTCGAAGTCGCCGGCCGCCACCGACAGCGCGAACGGCGTGGGCAGCACCTGGTGCCGGCGCAGGCTCCAACCGGCCGGCGACCCGTAGTAGATCGCGGAGTTCACGCCGCTGGAGTTCATGCCGTTGTAGTGGTTGGCGACCACCAGGTCGTCGGTGCCGTCGCCGTTCAGGTCGGCGACCGCGCCACCCATCGCGCCCTCGGCGGGAAGCTCGGTCCGGGCATACCCGTCACGCCCGTCGAGCACGTAGGCCGGCGGCCGCTCCCAATGGTCCTGGCTGTTGCAGAACAGCAGGTCCAGGTGGCCGTCGTCGTCCACGTCGAACTGGTGGATGCGCTGCAGCACGCCCGCGCGCGACACGTACAGGTTCTGCCCGCCGGCGCCGAACGTGCCTTCTCGGAACGCCTCGAACCCCTCGGTCACCAACTCGCTCTGCATCGCCCCCCGAATCCTTGCCTCGGCCCCCGAGTACGCACGTCAGTCCGACCGGGGCAGTTCCACCGCATCACACCACACCAATTCCCAGCCGTGGAACACCACCGCCAGCCCCAGGTGCCGCACGCCCGTGTTTCGTCGCAGCCGTTCGTCCGCCAGGTACCCTCGCAGTTGGTCCACGGACTCCCGCGCGAACGCCATCGTCCGTGACTCGTCCAGCTCCTCGCCCCGCTTCACGTACTTGAACTCGATCACGTAGCCGTAGCCGATGTCCGGATGGAGGGCCGCGCACGGCTCCAGGTACAGATCCGCGTACCCCTTGTTCAATTCCTGCTCGGAGTGCAGCACGAAGTGGTCCGTCAGCCCGAGGTACGCGGCGAAGAATGCCTGCACCACCTTCTCGCCATCGATGTAGTCGCGAATCCCCGTCTGCCGAGCCACGGCGCCGCTCAGATACTCGACCACCGGCCGCCAGGCGCCCTCGTAGGCCATGTCGCCGGTCAGCCGGAGCAGGTCATAGAAGTCCACGGAGAACACTCCCATGTCGTCCCAGGCGTCGCGCAGGTAGCCGTACATCAGCCGCTTCACGGTCTGGTTGGGGATGCCCAGCCGCGGCATCCCCCGCGCCACGCCGCGGATGCTCAGGAGTCCGAAGTAGTGCAGCAGTGACAGGAAGTTCTCGCGCCGGGCGAGCCGTGCCAACGGGAAGCCGGCCTGGATCGGGGACTCCGCCCGGCCTTCCGCGATGACCTGACGGAGCAGGTCGAAGTTGCCGTTGAGACGCCGGCCGGTCACCAGCAGATGACGCAGCTTGCCGTAGTCGATGCGCACGTTGGTGTCGATCAGGTCGTCCGGCGGCGCTTGGTTCGGAATCGACCACTTCACGTAGTAGAGCACCATGTCGGTGTTGTAGAGATCGTGTGGCGCGTCCTTGGCGAAGCGGTAGCCGTTGTACCACTCGCCCATCACGGCCATGGCCTCATCCACGTCCTGGTCGAGCACGCCGTGGTCCCGGTACGTGTGCAGAATGCCGCGCACCTCCGCCTCGGTGAAGCCGAGCACCTCGTTGAACCTCCGATGCAGGCTGATGTTCGTGCCGATGTTGAAGCCCGAGGTCACGTCGTCCATGGTGATCGGCGAAACGCCGGTGATGAACAGCCGCTCGATGCCGCCGCCCTGGCCGGCGCCCGCCTTCAGCGTGGCGAAGAACGTGCGGTAGAAGCCGCCGCCATGCGTGAAGGACTCGTACGCCTGCGCCCCGCGATGGGCAAGTATCGTATTGGCGAAGTTGTCGTACTCGTCGATCAGCACGTACAGCGGGATGGCGTGCTCTCCGGCGTACTCGAACAGTTGGTTCAGCTTTCCATCGATCGAGGGATGGGCGAGGATGCGCTCGATCGCCGGTTCGGGAAACAGGTCCCGATTCCGTTCCAGCGCGCCGCGCAGCTTGATGAAGCAGTAGGTCTCGAACCGTTCCCGCAGGGTTTCCAGGGTGTCGTCGAACGCCGAGAAGTCGAAGCGCAGGATGACGTAGCGGTGGCGGTTCGGCGTCGGCCGCCGCCCGACGTCGGTGCCGGCGAAGAGCGGCTCGAACCGGTCGGCGCGGTTGCGGTCGTAGTAGTTCTCCAGCAGCGACACCCAGCACGACTTGCCGAATCGGCGCGGACGGATCAGAAAGGCGTTGCGCTCGTTCTCCAGCTCGTGCAGAAAGCGCGTCTTGTCGACGTACAGGCAGCCCTCGGTCCGTATCGCCTCGAAGTCGGCCCAGCCGTAGGGAATCTGCGGACAGGTGGATGGCATGCGGGCACCTCGGCACGGTGTTCGGTACATCGAGTATACGGTAGATTGCGCGGGACACGCGCCGATGCGGCGGCGCCGCCGGCCCGACCGATGGATGCCGACCGATGGATGCGATGTCAGACCGTGGGAGGACGACTCATGGCAATGCAGGTCAGCGCTCTTGCGCCCGTTCCGACCGATCCGGTCGACACCCGGTTCCGGCGGATCGCGACGCCGATTCCCGTTCCCGAGTCGCTCCCGGCGATCGAGCGGCTGCGCGCGGCGGAGCCGCGGTCGATGGCCGGGTTGCCGCCGGTCATCTGGCAGCGGGCGCGCGGCTTCCAGGTCGAGGACCCGTACGGCAACCGCTTCATCGACCTGACCTCGGGCGCCGCCGCGGCCAACGCCGGCCACGCCCACCCGCGCATCGTCAAGGCCGTGCACGAGCAGCTCGACCGGGAGCTGCTGTTCACCTACGCGTTCCCGTCGGATGTCCGCTCGCGCCTCATCGAGCGGGTGGCGGCCCTGCCGCCGCGCGAGCTCGACAAGGCGATCGCCTTCTGCTCCGGGACCGAGGCCAACGAATGCGCGCTGACCCTGATGCGCCGCCACGGCCTGTCGATCTCGCCCGACAAGATGGGCATCCTGTCGTTCTCAGGCACCTTCTTCGGCCGCACCCTGGGATCGCGGTTCGCCGGCGGGCAGCCGGGCGCGATCGACGCCATCCGGCGCGACCGGGTGTACCAGACGCAGCTTCCGATGCCCGGCAGCCCGGCGTCGCGCGGATTCCATGCCGACCTGGCCGAGCACGGAGTGGACCCGGCCACGACCGCCGGCATCATCTTCGAGTCGATGGCGAGCATGATCACCGCCCCCTATCCTCAGGACTACATCGACGACCTGGTGGCCTGGGCTGCCGAGCACTCGGTGGTGGTGGCGGTCGACGAGATCCAGGTCGGCTGGGGCCGCACCGGGCGGCTGTTCGCCCACGAGCACTACGGCATCACCCCCGACCTGATCGCCATGGGAAAGGGGGTGAGCTCCAGCCTGCCGGTGTCGGTGGTCAAGGGACGCTCGCACATCCTGGACCTGGCCCCGCCGGGCGAGATGTCCAGCACCCACGGCGGCAACCCGGTCTGCATGGCCGCCGCCCTGGCCAACCTGGACGTGTTCGAGGACGAGGATCTGGTGCGGCGCTCGGCCGAGCTGGGCGAGCGGCTGGCGGCGTGGCTGCGGCCGATCGCCGAGCGGCACCCCGACCGCATCAGGAAGATCGACGGCCGCGGCCTGTGGCACGCCATCCACTTCCGCGACCCCGACTCGGACGAGCCGGCGTTCGAGCTGGGCGACCGGGTCGCCATGGAGTGCGTGCGGCGCGGCCTGATGAGCTTCATCACCGGCGGCGGTTTCTACCGGATCGCGCCGCCGCTGATGATCGACGCCGAGGCGCTGGAGGAAGCGGTGGACGTCGTCGGCGCGGTGATCGACGACCTGCTTGCCTGAGCCGAGCGTCAGCCGGCCGGCGGCAGCCGCCAGCGGACGACCTCGCCGTGCACGACGAACTGCGCGTCGCGCCACGAGTAGCTGGTGACCAGCATGCCGTCGTCCAACTGCACCGTGCGGCCGAAGCCGCCGCCGGAATAGACCTCGGGCGCGGTCTGCACGTCCAGCATCAGGCGGTCGTTGCGGAGGTCGAACGCGAAGCCGTCGTGCGTCTCGCGGCCCACCACCGCGCGCACGCCGAGCGGCCGCTGCAGCGCCCGCACGGTGAAGGTAAGCAGCAGCCGCCCGTCGT
Source organism: Spirochaetia bacterium (assembly GCA_964291595.2). Lineage (GTDB taxonomy): Bacteria > Spirochaetota > Spirochaetia > SZUA-6 > Bin103 > CATQHW01. The sequence continues at coordinate 3,203,548 of OZ219914.1, forward strand.
GCAGCCTGAGGATGGCCGGGTACATCTCGCCCGGCCTGCCGACCGCCTCCAGCGGCCGGAACGAACGCCCCCGGTCGTCCGAGGCGTAGAGGACCAGCCGATCCACGTTGTCCGAGCGGCCGTTCGGGTCGTCCACCTCCACCGCGAACCGCCCCGCGTGCGCAGTGTCGAGCCGCGCCAGCACCAGGATGCGGCCCGAGGGCGCCTGCCACCAGACCGCCTCGCCCAGGAACGGGAACGGGTAGTCGCCGCCGAGCTCCTCGATCACCGCCGGGTGGCGCTCCGGCCAGGTCGCGCCGCCGTCGCGGCTGCGCCAGAGATACGGGGTGCCGGTCGTGCCCACGCCCAGCAGCAGCGATCCGTCGTCCAGCTCCAGCACGGTGCGCGTCGTGCAGCTCGCGCCGCCGGGCGCCATGCCTTCCGGCTCCGCGACGGTGGTGCTCCACGTGCGCCCGCCGTCGGCCGAGCGGTGCACGAAGCTGCGCGTGTAACCGGTCGGATTGCGCACGTCGCCCGCCAGGAAGTGGACGGTCATCAGCACCGTGCCGTCGCGCAGCACCGTGAGGTAGGGCTCACGGCCGAGCAGCCCGTGGCCGGTGGTGAGGTTCTCGGCGTCGCTCCAGGTGGCGCCGCCGTCCTCGGAGCGGAACAGCAGTATCTCCTCCCGATTCCTGCCTTTCTCGAGCTGATAGGGCGCGAACGCCACCAGCAGCAGGCGCCCGTCCGGCAGCCGCGCGATGCACGGCTTGTAGTCACCCGGCACGCCCACCGGCACCCGCTCCCCGGTGATCCGCTGTCCGGCGAGCGCCCGCGGCGACTCGATCCCGATCTCCACCGTCTCCATGACGGTCGAGGGTATACTGCGCGCACCGGAGGCGCGAGACATGGCGAGGCTGATCCCCGAGCGGCATCCCGACCTGTTCAACTATCGAACGCTCACCGGCGAGGAGCTCGACACCTTCGACCGGGACGGGTTCCTGCGTCTGGGGCGCACCCTGACCGACGAGGGGCTGGAGCGGATGCGGGCCGAGGCGATGACCGCCTGGGAGGCCGAGAAGGGGCCGTTCGACCCCGACGCCACGTGGCTTGCGAACTCACTTCTGAGCGACATCCACCACCGCTCGGAGACGGTCCGCCGCTACTACTTCCACGGTCCCCCGGTGGACATGGCCGGCCAGATCATCGGCCCGAACGTGAAGGGCGCCACCTCGCAGCTCACCTTCAAGATGCGCGGCAACACCATGCCGTTCCACTGGCACCAGGACAACGCCTACGGCGAGCTGGACCCGTACACGGCGGTGACCTGCCTGACCGCGCTCGACGACGCGGCCGTCGAGAACGGCTGCCTGTGGCTGATCCCAGGCAGCCACCGCCAGGGACAGGCCGACCCGCAGAACCCGGAGGAGAAGGCGGCGCTGCTGCCGATCAAGCTGGAGGCGGACGAGAGCCGCGCCGTGCCGGTGGAGATGAAAGCGGGCGAGGCGATCTGCTTCCACTGCTGGATGCTGCACAAGTCGGAAGGCAACCGGTCCGCCACGCACCGCCGCATCCTGTTCCTGCGCTTCGCCGACGCCGACGCGGTGGAGGTCTACAACGGCGGCGTACCCCGCCTGGGCCGGCTGCTGCGCGGCACCACCCGCTTCGCCGAGGTCGAGGCGTTCGAGGCCGACCTGGTCTGAGGCGAGTCTGCCTCAGCGCCTCCGGGCGCGCTGGCGTTCCCGCACGGCGGCGACGATGCGGCCGGCCAGCTCCTCCGGCGGCAGGGTGGCGTCCAGGGTGAGGTCGGCGTTGGCGCGGTACACGGGCGCGCGCTGCGCCAGCATCGTGACCACCTCCTGCAGGCCGCCGCCGGCCAGGTTCGGGCGGGTGGCGGCGCTGGCCGGGTCCGCCTCGATCCGCCGCCACAGCTCCCCGGCGTCCGCCTCCAGGTAGACCACCAGGCCGTCGCGGCGGGCGTGCTCCTGGTTGACGGGGCGCATCAGCGTGCCGCCCCCGAAGGTGACCACGGCGTCGTCGTGCGCGCACATCTCGGCCACCACCGCGCTCTCCACGTCGCGGTAGTAGGGCTCCCCGCGGTCCTGGAAGATCTCGGCGATGGTAAGCCCGCAATGCGCCTCGATGCCGCGGTCGACGTCCAGGTACTCCCACCCGAGCCGCTCGGCCACCAGCCGTCCGGCGGTGGTCTTGCCGGCAGCCCGGTAACCCACCAGCACCACGTGCATGGTCGCGGATCATAGCGCGGAGGCGTGATACCCTCCGCGCGGGAGTGAGCCATGGACCGAGTCACGCAACTGCTCGACGAGCTGTACATCAACGGTTTCGCGGTGATGGAGGACGCCATCCCTATCACTACCATCGAGCGCATCCACGCGGAGTTCCTGCCGATGCTGGATCACGTCCGGCACCGCGAGCATGAGCTCGGCCACGACGAACGGGGCGACATCCGCGTCGGCTGCGGGCGCCTGCAGCACCCCAACCGCTACACCCTGCAGTGGCCGTGGGAGGGCGGACTGGCCTGTCCCGAGATCGCCGAGCACCCCACCCTGCTGGCCCTGCTGGAGGCGTACTGGGAGACCGACGACTTCCTGGTGACCTGCCTGCACTCCAACACCCCGTATCCGGGGTCGATCCACCAGAACTGGCACCGCGACGCCAAGCTCATGACCCCGCACGTGGCCGAGGAGCGGGTGCCGCACTTCGGGGTCAAGTTCCCGCTGGTCGACACCACCGTCGAGAACGGCAGCTTCGAGGTCCTGCCGTCGACCCAGCTCCTGACCGATCCGAGCCGGGAAGACACCTACAACGACATCCTCGAGAGCGGCTCCTACCCGCACCGCACGCGGCTCAACATGAAGCGCGGCACCCTGTGGGTGCAGGATCCGCGCGCGCTGCACCGCGGAACCCCGAACCGCTCCGACGGCCCGCGGCCGGAGCTGGTGATCTGCTACTCGCTGCGCCGGGTGGCTTCGCTCATGACCCGCCCGTTCTGGGTGGGGGCGCGGGAGTTCGAAGAGCTCTCCGAGCGCGGCCGCAGGCTGTTCGAGCGGGCGACCCTCCTGCCCGAGCGCACGGCCGCCTGACGGAGCGCGCCATGGACAGCGTCAGACAGCTTCTCAACGAGCTGTACATCAACGGGTTCGCGGTGATGGAGGACGCCATCCCCATCCCCACCATCGAGCGCATCCACGCGGAGTTCCTGCCGATGCTGGAGCACGTCCGGCACCGCGAGCATGAGCTCGGCCACGACGAGCGGGGCGACATCCGCGTCGGCTGCGGGCGCCTGCAGCACCCCAAACGCTACACCCTGCAGTGGCCGTGGGAGGGAGGGCTGGCTTGCCCGGAGATCGCCGAGCACCCCACCCTGCTGGCCCTGCTGGAGGCGTACTGGGAGACCGACGACTTCCTGGTCACCTGCCTGCACTCCAACAACCCCTACCCCGGCTCCGTCCACCAGAACTGGCACCGGGACATCAGTCTGATGGCTCCGCACGTGGCCATGGAGCGGGTGCCCCACTTCGGCGTCAAGTTCCCGCTGGTCGACACCACCGTCGAGAACGGCAGCTTCGAGGTCCTGCCGTCGACCCAGTTCCTGGCCGACCCGGACCTGGAAGGCGACTACGACGACATCGTCGAGAGCGGCTCCTACCCGCACCGCACGCGCGTCAACATGAAGCGCGGCACCCTGTGGGTGCAGGACCCGCGCGCCCTGCACCGCGGCACGCCCAACCGCTCCGGCGGCCCGCGCCCGGAGCTGGTGATCTGCTACTCGCTGCGCTGGTGCGCTCCGCTCATGACGCGCCCGCTCTGGGTGGGCGCCCGCGAGTTCGAGCAGCTCTCCGAGCGCGGCCGCAAGCTGTTCGAGCGGGCGACCATCCTGCCCGAGCGTGCGGCAGCATGACGGAGCGCGCCGTGGACCGGGTGACGCAACTGCGCAACGAGCTGTACATCAACGGGTTCGCGGTGATGGAGGACGCCATCCCCATCCCCACCATCGAGCGCATCCACGCCTCGTTCCTGCCGCTACTGGAGCACGTGCGGGACCGCGACCATGAGCTCGGCCTCGACGAGCGCGGCGACATCCGCGTCGGCTGCGGGCACCTGCAGCACCCCTGCCGCTACACCGTGCACTGGCCGTGGGAGGGCGGACTGGCCTGCCCGGAGATCGCCGAGAGCCCCACCCTGCTGGCGCTGCTGGAGGCGTACTGGGAGACCGACGACTTCTTCGTGTCCTGCCTGCACTCCAACACCCCGTACCCCGGCTCCGTCCACCAGAGCTGGCACCGCGACATCCCGCTCATGTCCCCGCACGTGGCCATGACGCGGGTGCCCCACCTGGGGGTCAAGTTCCCGCTGGTCGACACCAGCGTCGAGAACGGCAGCTTCGAGGTCCTGCCCTCGACCCAGTACCTGTCCGACCCGCACGTGGAAGGCGACTACGACGACATCCTCGAGAGCGGCTCCTACCCGCACCGCATGCGGCTCAACATGAAGCGCGGCACCCTGTGGGTGCAGGATACGCGCGCGCTGCACCGCGGCACGCCCAACCGCTCCGACGGCCCGCGCCCGGAGCTGGTGATCTGCTACTCGCTGCGCTGGGCCGCCCCGCTCCTGACCTGCCGCCGCCCGATCTGGATGGGTGCGAGCGAGCTCGAGCAGCTCTCCGAGCGCGGCCGCAAGCTGTTCGAGCAGGCGAAGATCCTGCCCGAACGCACGGCCGCCTGACGGAGGCTACGGACTCACAACGACCGTGCCGTTGTCTCCGACGGCGATGAAGCGCCCACCGCTCCATGTAACGCCATGGATCTTCTCTGCGGACGCGTGCGCGCTGGCCTCCGTCCAGCGGTCGCCATCCGTGCTGCACATGATCCTGCCGCCTGTCCATGACACGGCCACGAAGCGCCCGCCGCCGGCAGCGATGTCCGTAAACGACGGCCCCGGCCTGCCGTCTTCCGCCATCGTCCAGTCGAGTCCGTCGCCGCTGTGCACGATCCTGCCGCCAACTGCCACGAAACGTTCCCCGCTCCACGCGACGCCGCTCAGCCAGCTCGACGTCGCCGTGCCTTCGGCCAGCTCCCAGTGCTTGCCGTCGAGGCTCTGCACGATCGTGCCGTCGTTTCCGACTGCCACGAATCGTCGCCCGTTCCAGGCGACGTCATAGAGCCAGTCGGAAGTAGCGCTGTCCAGCGCCTGCTCCCAACGATCGCCGTCGCTGCTGTACACGATCGTGCCGGCATAGCCGACGGCCACGAAGCGCTCGCCGTTCCACGCGATGCTGTGGAGCGGACTGCCGGTGGCGCTGTCGACTACCTCTTCCCAGCCGTCCCCGTCGCTGCTGTAGACGATCGTTCCGCCATCCCCGACCGCGACGAAGCGCCCGCCTCCCCAGACGACGCCGCCGAGGCGGCTGAAGTAGCCGACCGACAGCGCAGCAAGGGCTTCGCTGTCGCGCGCTTCCATCCACCGCTCGCCGTCGGTGCTGTGAACGATCACTCCGTTCCGCCCCACCGCGACGAAACGCTCGCCGCTCCACGCGATGTCGAAGAGATCCTGCAGGACGTCGGGCGCAGCGCTGTCGCGTGCCGCGGTCCAGCGATCCCCGTCGACGCTATGGGCAATCCATCCGAGGTCCCCGACCGCAACGACGCGATCGCCGTCGGAGGCGACGCCGCGCAGAATGCTCCAGCTTTGCGGAAGCTCGGGACCCTCGCTCGCCGCATGCCAGCGAATCCCGTCCGCGCTGTGCACGATCAGGCCCACTGACCCGACCGCTACGTAGCGCGCGCCGTCCCAGGCGACGCTGAGCAGCCAATACCGGCCCGAGAGAGCCGAGATGGAGCGATCGTCCGCCCGCTCCCAGACGTCTCCGTCGGCACTGAGCATGATCGCGGAGTTCCCGACCGCGACGAAGCGCCCGCCGCCCCACACCACGTCGAACAAGCGTTCATCCGCAGGGCCACGGCTGGCCTCCTGCCAGCGGTCCCCGTCGCCGCTGTGCACGATCGTGCCGCCCTCGCCGATGGCGACGAAACGCGTGCCGCTCCAGGCGACCGAATTGAGACTCTCCGATGTCGCGGTCTCGCTCGCCTTGTCCCACCGCTCGCCGTCGCTGCTGTGCACGATCGCGCCGTGCCAGCCAACGGCCACGAACCGTTCGCTTCCCCAAACGACGTCGTGGAGGAACTCCGACGTGCCGATGTGTTCCCAGACGTTCCCGTCCCGGCTTTGCACGATCCCACGGTCACCGACCGCCACGAACCGCGTGCCGCTCCAGGCGACTCCTCCGTATGAGCGCTGACCACGATTCACCGCCCCGCTCGCCACGTTCCAACGGTCGCCGTCGCTGCTGTGCACGATGGTGCCGTCCTCACCCACCGCCACGTAGCGCCCGGCCCCCCAGGCGATGTCACTGAGCGTCTTCCCTGCAGTTCCGGCGGGCGACACGAAACCGCCTCCCGTTCGCACGAGGGTCCAGTCGGATCCTGCCGATCCCGCCGAGCACCCGTCCTCCTGCGTGAGGACGCTCGCGGTGTGCGCTTGGCGTGCGTCGTCCGTGTCCGCCTGAGCTGCGGACTGCGCCTCCGCTTCCCTGGACGCGGATCGTGAATCCTGCTTCTGCGCCATCTCGAGCCCGGGCGGACTCGCCACGATCGTGCCGTTGTCCCCGACGGCAAGGAAGCGCCTGCCGTTCCACGCAACACCGTGGAGCTCATCGCCGGTACCGGTGTCGGCCACGGCCGTCCAGCGGTCGCCGTCGCGACTGTGCACGATCGTTCCGCGCGCACCGACCGCCACGAACCGCTCGCCATTCCAGGCGACGCCGGAGAGCTGGTGGAAGTTCGCGTGGAACGCCCACTCCCAATGATCCCCGTCACGGCTGTGCACGATCGTTCCCTCGGCACCCACCGCCACGAATCGTTCTCCGCTCCACGCTACCGCACGGAGATCTTCCGACGTGGCGCTGTCGCGGGCTTCTTGCCATTGGTCACCGCCGCTGCTGTGCACGATCGCTCCGTTCGCGCCGACCGCCACGAACCGCTCGCCGCTCCATGCCACGCCAAGCAGATCTTCCGACGTGGCGCGGTCGCGGGCTTCTTGCCAGTGGTCACCGTCACCGCTGTACACGATCGTCCCACTCGCACCGATCGCCACGAACCGCTCGCCGCCCCACGCCACGCCATGGAGGTCTGACCTCGTGGCGTGGTCGCCGGCTCGCGCCCAGTGGTCCCCGTCGCTGCTGTGCGCAATCGAGCCGAGCCCCCCGACGACCACGAAGCGCGTGCCGTTCCAGGCGATGTCAGAGAGCGGCATCACGGCGTCGATGGCGGTGTGTGTTGCCGCCTCCCAGCCGTTCTCGGCGACGCTATGGAGGATCGTTCCGCGCCGTCCGACCGCGACGAGTCGGTCAGGGCTTCCGGCAACCGCCGCAAGCTGCGGCAACACGTCATCCATCGGGGTGCCGGTCGCCTGCTCCCAGCGCTCCCCGTCACGGCTATGGACGACAGCCCCGTCGACCCCGACGGCGACGAATCGAACTCCGTCCCAAGCGACGCTCGAGAGATGGACGTTCGCAGGGGCGCTCGCCTGCTGCCAGCGGTCACCGTCCGCGCTGTGCCCGATCGCCCCGCCGAAGCCCACCGTCACGAATCGTTCGCCGCTCCAGACGACGCTCAAGAGCTGCGACCAACGAACCGCACCACGCTCGCTCGCCCGCACCCATCGGTCGCCGTCGCCGCTGTGCACGATCGTGCCGTCCCCGACGGCGACGAACCGAATGCCGTTCCAGGAAACGGAGTGCAGGTAGGCCGACGCGGCGGTGTCGCTTGCCCGTGACCAGCGGTCACCGTCATCGCTGTACACGATCGCCCCGTTGCGGCCCACGGCCACGAACCGCTGGCCGCTCCATGCCGCACCGGAAAGCCACTCCGATTCCGCGAGGCCGTCGTCGGTCGCTTCTTCCCAGCGTTCCCCGTCGTCGCTGTACAGAATGCTGGTTCCGACGGCGACGAAGCGATGGCCGCCCCAGGTGATGCCCAGGAGTCCGGCGGAGGAATCGATCGCCTTGGTCCAGCGATCTCCGTCATCGCTGTACAGGATCGTTCCCGATCCTCCGACGGCCACGAAGCGCCCGGCACCCCAGGCGACGCTGAGCAGTGGCTCCGAACCGATGTCGACGCTCCCGTCCGCCTCCTGCCAGCGATCACCGTCGATGCTGTGCACGATCAGGCCATCATCCCCGACCGCCACGAAGCGATCCTCTCCCCAGGCGACCTGCTCCAGCGATACCCCCGTTGCTCCGGACGGTGCCCGAAAGCCGCCCCCTGCTTGCAGCAGCTCCCACACCATTCCAGCCGTGGATGCCACGACCGGCTGTCCGTCGGCGCTCGCGGCCTCGGGATCATCGGCCAAAGCATCGGCCTCTGCGTGGTCCAGCCTCGGCGGCGCGTCATCGGGGAGGTCTTCCGTTTCGTAGGGTCCCGCCGCGATCGTCGCGTTCTCACCGACCGCGAGGAAGCGGTCGCCAGCCCAGGCGACACCGAAGAAGGCATCCGCGGGCTCGCCGTGTTCTATGCGTTCCCAGCGGTCGCCGTCGCTGCTCGACAGGGTCGCTCCTCCCGTCCCGACGGCCACGAAGCGCTCGCCGCCCCACGCGATGTCGGAGAGGTACAAACCGGCCGCGGCGGCACCATCGCTCGCCTCTTCCCAGCGATCGCCGTCGGCGCTGTGCAGGAGGGTCTCGAAGCCGACCGCCACGAAGCGCTCGCCGTTCCAGGCGATCGCCTCCAGCCCGCTGACGCGCGCGGTCGCGGTGGCAGCGGCGCTGGCCCAGCGGTCGCCGTCAGGGCTGTGCACGATCGCGCCGTCCCAGCCGACGGCCACGTAGCGCTCGCCGCTCCACGCCACGGAGGCGAGCGTGTCCGACGTGGCGCTGTCGCTCGCCACCGTCCAGCGGTGACCGTCACTGCTGTACAGCACCGCGCCGCGTCCACCGACCGCCACGAACCTGCCATCTCCGGACGTAACCGCGTTCAGCTCGTAGGCTTCCACGGTACTGCTGGCCTGCTGCCATCGATGTCCGTTGGGACTGTGCACGATGGCGCTGCCGCCCACCGCCACGAAGCGCTCGCCGTTCCACGCCACGCTCCTGAACGCGTCCCACGCGGAGCTTGTGCGCGCCTCGCGCCACAGCTCTCCATCGGTGCCGTGCAGGATCGTCCCCTCGTCGCCCACCGAGACGAATCGCTCGCCGTTCCAGGCGATGTCGTTGAGCGCCACGGGGTCGGATGACCGGGAAGTCGTGAAGGTGCCGCCGCTGCGAACCAGCCGCCAGCGGACAACCGGTTCCGTCCGATCCGGGACCGGGTCCTCCGCCGGCACCGCGGCGATCTGTGTCTCGGCCGGCGCTGGAGCCGGTGCGTGCTCCCCGTCGGTGACCGTCAGAGGCGGACTGGTCACAATCACTCCGTTCCAGCCGACCGCGATAAGGCGACCGCCGAGCCATGCGATCGACTCCAACCTGTCGGCGGTGGCGCGATCCCGCACCACCTCCCACCGCTGTCCATCGCTGCTCTCCACCATCGTGCTGCCATACCCGCCGACCGCTACGAACCGATCGCCGCTCCACGCGATGCTCGCGAGCTGGCTCCCGTCGGCGTGCCCGTCCGAACCCTCCCAGCGGGCGCCGTCGCTGCTTTGCACGACCGTCCCGACGTCGCCGACCGCCACGAAGCGGTCCTCGGCCCAGATGACATCATTGAGCCAGTACGAGCCGTTCCGGGCGACTTCCCATCGATCCCCATCGGCGCTGTACACGATGACGCCGTCACGCCCGACCGCCGCGAAGCGCTCCCCGTTCCAGGCGACGCCGCTGAGCGTGCTCGAGGTGGCGCTGTCACTCGCCTTCACCCAGCGGTCGCCATCGGCGCTGTGCACGATCCTGCCGTTCTCGCCGACCGCCACGAATCGATCGCCGCTCCAGACAACGGCGTACAGCCCTTCGTCCCACGCGTGCGGCCCCGACCCGGCGTTGTCGCTGGCCTCCTGCCAGCGGATGCCGTTGCTGCTGTGCACGATGGTGCTGCCCCACTCTCCGACCGCGACGAACAGCTCACCGTTCCACGCGACGTCGCGGAGACCATCGTCGGTGCCGGCACCGCGGACCGGCTTCCAGCGCACTCCGTCGCTGCTTTGGAGAATCGCGGCCTCGCCTACCGCCACGTAGCGATCGCCGTTCCCGGCAACGGCATGGAGCGTCGGCAGCAGGTCGTCCTGACCGCTGTCGGTCGCCTCCTCCCACCGGTCGCCGGCATCGCTGTAGAAGATCGCGCCGCCCCACCCGACCGCCACCAGGCGGGAGCCGTTCCAGGCCACCGCGTTGAACGCGTGCAGGGAATGCTCTTCGGCGGCCTCTTCCCAGGTATCCCCGTCGGCGCTGTAGACCGCGACGCTGCTGGTCCAGTACGGCATGACCGCGACAAAGCGCGTGCCAGTCCAGACGACGCTGCTGAGCTGAATCCAGCCGGTGCTGTCGGCCGCCTCTTCCCACCGGTCGCCGTCGGCGCTGTGCACGATCGTGCCTTCGTCCTCGCCGACTGCCACAAAGCGGCCGTTGCCGAAGGTGACGTGGTCGAGCCGTTTCGAGGTCGCGCTCTCGCTCGTACGCTCCCACCGGTCGCCGTCGGCGCTGTGCACGATCGTGCCCTCGTCCCCAACCGCAACGAACCGGCCGTCGCCCCAGGCGACGCCTTCGAGGGACTCCTCCGCCGGGACCCGTGTCGCTTCGCGCCACCTCGTGCCGTCTGCGCTGTGCACGATGGTGCCGCCCCATCCGACGGCAACGTAGCGTTCACCGTTCCAGGCGACGTCGTAGAAGCTGCCATCCGGAACCTGCCCCGCCTTCTGCCACCGATCGCCGTCGCTGCTGTACGCGATGGCGTTCCATCCCACGGCCACGAAGCGGCCGCCGCCCCAGACGACGCCCGAGAGTCCCTCCCGCGTGGCGCCCTGGCTCGCCTCCTGCCACCGGTCGCCGTCGGCGCTGTGCACGATCGTGCCGTCGTGTCCGACGGCGACGAAGCGTCCGTTACCCCAGGCGACGTCGACCAGGACCTGTCCGGTGGTGCCCGCCGCGGAAACGAAGCCCCCGCCCTGCCGCACCAGTCCCCACTCCATCGCGCCAGCGCCCGTCGCCTCTGCGCGATCCGTCTCCGCGGTGGACTCGCCGGACCCCGGTGCAGCGTCCCCGCCCGGCTCGGGCGGACTCACCACGATGGTGCCGTTGTCCCCGACCGCGACGAAGCGCCTGCCATCCCAGATGACGTCGCTGAGACGGTCAGCCGTCGCGCTGTCGGCTGCCCTCTCCCACATGTCCCCGTCGGTGCTCTGCAGGATCACGCCGCCTTCCCCCACGGCGACGAAACGACCGCCGCCCCAGGTTATTCCGTCCAGGTAGGAGAACTCCGGTACGGCGCGCGCTTCCTCCCAACGATCACCGTCGCTGCTGTGGAATGCGCCGAATCCGACGGCGACGAATCGCTCTCCGTTCCAGGCGACGCCTGCGAGCCAGTCCGAGTCGGGCGAGTAGCTGGCGCGCTCCCAGCGGTCACCGTCGATGCTGTGCACGATCACCGAGGCGACGTGCCGTCCGTCATCAAGCATGGACCCGACGGCGATGAGACGGTCCCCGCCGCAGACGACGTCAAACAGGATCATCGGCGACGACGTCGCGGCGCCGGATACCTCCTCCCAACGATTGCCGTCGCTGCTCCGTATGATCGCATCGCCCCACCCGACCGCGACGAACCGGTCCCCGCTCCACGCAACCGCGAACGGAAGGAGCGACGACGACGGATCGGGCGCCTTCCTCCAGCGGATGCCGTCGCGGCTGTGCACCGCGCCGCTGCCGCCGACGGCAACGAACCGGTCGCCGCCCCATGCAACGCCGCTGAACTGGCCCCGGACGCCATCGACTCCGGCTTCTTCCCACGCGTCGTCGCGGCCATGCAGGATCGTGTGGTTGCCGACCGCGACGAGTCGGCCGTCGCCGGACGCGATCGCGTTCAGGTCCGGCATGGTCTCACTGCTGTCTTCCGCGAACTCCCAAGCGACACCATCTCGACTGCGAAGGACTGCCCCCTCCCGGCCGAGCGCGACGTAACGCTCGCCGCTCCAGGCGATGCTGCCGAGCAGATCCCACGTCATCCGCCCAGACCGTTCCCAGCGCTCCCCGTCGCCGCTGTGCAGGACCGCCCCGCCCCCTCCCACGGCGACGAAACGCGCTCCGCTCCACACGACGTCCATGAGCGGCGTGCCGGCGGCCCCGTCGCCTGCGTGCGACCAGTCGATCCCGTCGCTGCTCCGCAGGATCACCCCGTCATCGCCGACCGCAACGAAGCTTGCATCGCTCCAGGCAACGCTCTTCACGTCGGCCGACGTCGGCGCGTTCGCCGCCGCCCACCGATCTCCGTCACCGCTGTGCAGGATCGTTCCGCCGTTCCCCACGGCGACGAAACGCGAATCTCCCCAGGCCACGCCGTTCAGCCTCTCGGCCGTGGGTCGGACGCTCGCCAGCTCCCAGCGATCGCCGTCGCGGCTGTGCACGACCGCGCCGTCCCATCCCACCGCGACGAACGCGTCGCCGCTCCAGACGACGCTCTGCAGGCTGCCGGAGGTCTCGACGTGACGCGCCCTCACCCAATGGTCGCCGTCGCTGCTGCGCACCACCGCGCCGCTCAGCCCGACCGCGACGAAGTGCGTTCCACTCCAGGCAACGCCTTCAAGCCACTGCGACGTGCCGCTGTGAGTGGCGTTCTGCCACCGGTCGCCGTTGCGGCTGTGCACGATCGTGCCGTGCCAGCCGACCGCGACGAATCGTCCCGCGCCCCACGCGACGTCGTTTCCGACGACGCCGGTACGGCCGGTCGGCGACGTGAAGCCGCCGCCTTGTCGAACCACACGCCACTCCAACCCCGCGCCGGCGACGGACGGAGCGTCCTGGACCGGCGCGATGTCTCCCGGCCCGCACTGAAGGACCGGTGCGCCCTGCGCCCCCCAGCAGGAGATGAGCGCGATCGCACCCGCCAGCAGAGCCCGGCCACCGGCGCCTGCCGTGCGATCTGGTCGCTTCATACGGTCCTCCATCGCCTGCTCCGCGGGCTCACGGGATCGGTGCTGTCGACGTCAACCGAGCCGGCCCCTAAGGACTCACGACGATCGTCCCGTTCCATCCGACTGCTACGACGCGCATGCCGTCGGACGTGACGTCGTTCAGATAGTCCTCAGTGGCGGACGCGCTTGCCCGCGCCCAGCGGTCCCCGTCGGCGCTATGTACAATCGTGCCCGGACTGCCTACGGCGACGAACCGGGTGCCGGTCCAGACGACGCCGCTGAGTCCCCAGGCGGATTCGCGCGCTTCCCGCCATCGAACACCCGTGCCGCTGACCAGGATCGTGTCACCCCCTCCGACGGCAACGAACCGGCCGCCGCCCCAGGTAACGCCATAGAACGTATCCGCCCACTTCCCGCTGTCACGTGCCGCGTGCCAGCGATCGCCGTCGGCAGAGTGCACGATCGTACCGTTCCATCCGACCGCGACGAAGCGGGTACCGTTCCACGCAACGCTGGCGAGGTGCTCCGACGATGCGCTGTCGCTCGCCCACTCCCAGCACTCCCCATCCGTACTGTGGACGATCGTTCCACGGTCCCCCACTGCGACAAAGCGATCCTCGCCCCAGGCAACGCCGCTGAGACCTGCCGTACGGAGGTTCCGCCAAGACGTACTGTCGATGCAGGCTGTGGCCGACCAGCGGATCCCATCGCCGCTCCAGATGATAACGCTCCGCCCGATCGCGATAAAACGCTCACCGCCCCACACGACGGCACCGAGCGACTGCGTCGTCGCGCTGTCGCTGGCCTCGTTCCATCGCTCTCCGTCGGCTGAGTGCACGATTGCGCCGTGCCATCCGACCGCCACGAAGCGCCCGCCACTCCAGGCGATGCTCTCAAGAGGCGGCAGGATCTCCCCGGACGCGCTGTCGGTTGCTTCCGCCCAGCGTTCTCCATCGCTGCTGTGCACGATCAGGCCTCCCGCCCCTACCGCGACAATGCGGGTGCCGTCGGATGCGATTCCGGAGAGGCCGAGCGACGTACCGCTGTGGTCCGCAGCATGCCAGTGGTCTCCATCGCTACTGTGAGCAATCGTGCCGTTCCCGCCTGCCGCAACGAAGCGCGTCCCGCTCCAGGCTACGGCCGCGCGGTCGAGCATCCATCCCGCGCCGTGCCAGGCGGCGCTGCGACTGGCTTTCGCCCAGTGCACTCCGTCGCTGCTATGCAAGATCGTGCCGTCCCCCACGGCGACGAAGCGGGAGCCACCCCAGGAGATGTCCCACAGGTCTTGCGAGGTAGCGACGCCGGCGGCGTGGTCCCAACGGTCCCCGTCGATGGAGTAGAGGACCGCACCATCGTACCCGACCGCGACGAAACGGCCGTTGCCCCAGGCAACTCCCTGCAGGCTATCGGAAGCGGAGCCGTGACTGACGGTCTCCCAGCGGTCGCCGTCGCTGCTGCGAAGGATCGTACCCCCTCCGCCCACTGCCACGAACCTCCCGTTGCCCCAGGTGATGTCGCTCAGCCATCCGGAGTCGGGGATGTCGCTCGCCCGTTCCCAACGGTCGCCATCGCTGCCGTGTACGATGGTGCCGAGATTCCCGACGGCGACGAAGCGAGTGCCGCTCCAGGCGATGGCGGTTAGCCACCGCCGCGTAGCCGTATCGGCAGCGTACTGCCATCGATCCCCGTCGCGGCTGTGAACGATCGTGCCGTCCCGGCCGACGGCGACGAAGTGCGTGCCGTTCCAGGCGATGTCGGAGAACCCTATGCCCGTGGTTCCCCGGGGCGACGTGAAGCCACCGCCTTTCCGTACCAGTCGCCACGCGTTGCCCGCGTCGCGTTCGGTCCCCGGCGACTCCTGTGGCGTAGCTTGGGCGACCACGAGGATCAGAGACACCGCCAGGAAACTGCGGACCCCGACGCGGACCGGTAGGTTGGATCGACTCACGCAGGGACCTCCTCGCGTTGGCGGTAACGTGACCTGTCAGAACAGCGGTCGTTCTCCCGGGCGGCTGGCAGAGCGGACGAGGGCGACCCGATCCTGGTGCGCGCGCACCTGCGCGTCGATGGCGGCCGGGTCCCAGCGGGCGAGCAGGGCGTCGCGCAGCTCCGCCTCGACCTCGGCGACATCCGGGGCGCCGGCACGGTTGTGGAACTCGCCCGGATCGTCGAGCAGGTCGTACAGTTCCGCCTCCGGGTCGTCCCCGCCGGAAAGGCAGAGCTTCCATCGGCCGCGGCGCAGCATGGCACGCGGCCGGTCGGCGCCGTGCGCGGTGTGCTCGGCGAACGCCTCGTCGGGCCAGGCGCGGATCGCCTCGGCCGAGCCGTCGATCAGGCCGGCGAGGCTGCGGCCGTCCAGGTCCAGCCCCGGTGCGGCTGCCCCGGCGGCGTCCACCAGCGTCGCGGTCACGTCGACCAGCGAGGTGCAGCCGGCGATCCTCTCGCCTGCCACGCCGCGCCCCGGCCAGCGGATCTGCAGCGGCACGCGGGCCGATTGCTCGTAGAACGACATCTTGCGCCAGAGCCCGTGCTCGCCGAGCAGCTCGCCGTGGTCGCTGGTGTGCACGACGATGGTGTTGTCGGCCAGCCCGGTCCGGTCCAGGGCGTCGAGCAAGGCGTCGAGCTTGCTGTCCGCGTAGCTCACCAGCCCGTAGTAGGCGGCGCGGGCGCGGCGCACCTGCTCGTCGGTGTGGCCGTGGAACCCGAAGGCGCGCCGCAGCCGTTGCGAGGCCGGCGACAGCGCGTCCAGGTGGCCCGGCGGCAGCTCGGGAAGGTCGGCGTGCTCGGGGAAGTACTGCGAGAAGAACGGCTCCGGCACCACGAACGGGTAGTGCGGTGCGATCAGGCCGACGCACAGGGCGAACGGCGCATCGGCGCCCTCGCGCGCGTGCAGGAACTCGATCGCGCGCTCCACGGCGAGGTCGTCCGCCTCGATCTCCGGCGTGGTGCCGGGGCCGGTTTCCACCGGCTGCTCCATGGGAGCATCGGCGTCGACCTCCGCTCCGAAGCGGCGGCCGTGCTCGGGCACCCGCGACCCGGTGCGCGTCACTCCGGACCACGGCTCGGCCGCTTCCGGGACGCCCTCCGCCCAGCGGTACACCGGGTGCACGAGATCGGCGTGCAGGTCGACGGCGAGCTGGCGCTCGAAGCCGTGCAGCCGGTCGGGGCCGATGAGATGCATCTTGCCGGACAGCACCGCCTCGTAGCCCTGCGCGCGCAGCAGGTAGGGCCAGGTGACCGCGTCCACGGGCAGCGCCGTGGTGTTGTCCCAGCCGCCGCAGCGGTGGGTATGGCGGCCGGTCATGAACGACAGCCGCGACGGCACGCACAGCGGATTGTTGCAGTACGCGGCGTCGAAGGTGACGCCCTCGCGCGCCAGCCGGTCCATGCCCGGCGTGGCGATGAACGGATGGCCGTAGGTGCCGGCGAACTGCGCCGCGTGCTCGTCGGTCATGAGCACCAGGATGTTGGGCCGCCGGCCGTTGCGGTCGCTCACGGCTTGCCTCCGGCCACGCGGATGTTGGCGCAGGCGACGTAGCTGGCCGCCGGCGACAGCAGCCAGACGATCGCCTCGGCCACCTCCTCCGGCTCGCCCGCGCGTCGGGCCGGCACGACCTGCGCTCCCCGCTCCAGGGCGCCCGGATGGGGCATGGCCGTGCGGATGGGGCCCGGGCTCACGGTGTTGACGCGCACGCCCTCGGCCATCACCTCCTGCGCCAGGCCGATGCCGAAGCTGGTCACGGCTCCCTTGGTGGCCGCATAGTGGACGGCGACCCCGGGCTCGCCCACGTACGAGGCTCCCGAGGAGACGTTGACGATCGCGCCGCCGGAGCCACCGTGCTCGGCCGACATGCGCCGCAGCGCCTGCTGGGTGCAGTGCAGGACGCCCATCACGTTGACCTGCAGCAACCGCTCCATGTCCGCGGGGTCCAGGTCGATCACGCGGGTACGCGGGCCTATCATGGCGGCGTTGTTGACCAGGGCCGTGACGGGTCCGAGATCGCGGTCCACGGTGGCGAACATCGCCGCCACCTCGTCGGCACGGCTGACGTCGGCGTGGACGGCGATGGCGCGTCCGCCGGCAGCCTCGATCTCCGCGCACAGCTCGCGCGCCGGCTCCGGCTCGGTGCGATAATTCACGCACACGCGGTAGCCGCGCTCACCCAGCAGGCGCGCCGTCGCGGCGCCGATCCCGCGGCTGGCTCCGGTAACGATCGCGACTTCAGGCACGCTGCAGACCTCCCGCCCGGCGGTGCTCCACCAGGTGGTCCGAGCATAGCGCGCGCCGATTGCAGTGTCGCGGCACGGATGCGTCGCGCGCCGGCCGGACGCCTGTTCAGGACGCCGAGCTCACTTCGGCTCCGCAGTCTCGACGGGCCTTGCCGTTCACGAGCTTTCGGCGACGGTCCTCCGCCGATAGACTCGGCCCATGGGTGTCGCGGTCAACCAGAGCTGCCCCTGACTTCGTCCTGCCCGGGGCGGACGGCACACCCCTGCAACTCAGCTCGCTGCGCGGCCGCAAGGTGGTGCTGTTCTTCTACCCCCGCAACAACACGCGGGGATGCACCGCGGAGGCGTGCGCATTCCGCGACGCGTACGAGGAGCTGACGACCGCCGGAGCCGAGGTGGTGGGCATCAGCAGCGATTCGGTGGAGTCTCACCAGAGGTTCGCCGCGAGCCGGGGCCTTCCGTTCCCGATCGTGAGCGACCGGGACGGCTCGGTGCGGCGCCTCTACGGGGCGAGCTCGGCAGTGTTGTTCGGCACGACGGGCCGGGTGACCTACCTCATCGATGAGGAGGGCGTCGTGCGCGACCTGTTCTCATCCGTGTTCCGTCCCTTGGAGCACGTGCGGCGCGCCCGCGCCTGGGTCGAGAACGCTCGGTGACCGGACGCGGCCGGCCGCGGGAAGACCGAAGCCGCCGCCGATGGTCCGCACTCCTGCTCGCGCTCGTCGCCGCCGTAGGGCTGGCAGCCATGCAGGCCGAGGCGCAATCCAAGGTTCCGCGCATACAGCGTGTCTCCTTCGCGAACAGCCCGGAGCGGGGAGATACGTTCGAGCTCGGCGAGAAGATCGAGGTGACGGTACGGTTCGATCGGACCGTGGAGCTGAGTAACACCACGTTGAAGCTGGCGCTGGCCGTCGGCGGCAGCACCCGGTACGCGGAGTCTTGCTCCATCACCGACGAACACGAGTTGAACTTCTACTACCGGATAGGCGCCGACGACCATGACGCCGACGGGATCAGCATCCCCGCAGATTCCTTGTCCCTCAACGGCGGAACCATCACACTCGCCGGCGATGCCGAAACGAACGCCGTCTTGACCCATGCCGCGGTCGAGGATCGTGACGCGAAGGTGATCGGAACCAGGACGAAATTGGAGGTTGTGCGCCAGACGATCTCGGAGGCGTGGAAGCAGCTCACTGACGGCATCCTCGACCGCATCGCGCCGTACCGGGTGACCCGCTCGTATCCCGCCGAGACTCCTTGCCCCCGGGAGAGCTGAGAACCCTCACCCCATCGAGATCATCGCAGGGCGTGAACGACAGCCGAGACGATGTTGGGCCGCCCGCCGTTGCGATCGATTAAGAGCGGACCCCGACGGTCTGAAACGATCCGGCCGGTGTTTCGCGGATCAGATGAACGTCCATCTGCACCACGCCATCTCCGATCTGAGCGGCCACACCGGCATGGCCATCACCGACGCCATCCTGGCCGGAGAGCGCGACCCGGCACGCTTGGCGGCGCTGGCCCACCCGCGGATCAGAGCCAGCCGCCACACGTTGATCAAGGCGCTGGAGGGCGATTGGCGATCCGAACATCTGTTCACCCTCCGGCACGCGCGCCAGACCTACGCGCACTACCAACAGCTCATCAGCGAGTGTGACCGGGAGATCGAGGCGCGCATCCGCGCGTTCGAGCAGACGCACGAACCGCCGGCCGCGACCTCCACGGACCCCGAACCCCCGCAGGCGCCCGCGGAGCCGCCTGAGCCAGCGGCGCAGTCGTTCAACGTACCCGCCCACCTCACACGTCTGTTCGGCACCGACTTGACCCTCATTCCCGGCATCGGCTCCACCACCGCGTTGGTCCTGTTCAGCGAACTCGGCCCCGATCTGTCGCGGTTCCCGACCGCCTCACAGTTCGCGTCCTGGTTGAACCTCTGTCCGCAGACCAAGATCACCGGCGGCAAGGTGATCAGTTCTCACACCGGGCCCGGCGTCAACCGCGCGGCGCAGGCGCTGCGCATGGCAACCCAGACGCTCTACCGCAGCCACTCGGCGCTCGGAGAGTTCTTTCGCCGCAGACGTGCGCGCGTCGGAACACCGCAGGCGATCACTGACACCGCCCACAAGATGGCGCGCATCATCCATTCCCACCTCGTGACCCGGCACGAGCTCTACGACGACCGTATTCTGCTCGGCCAACAGCATCACGACCGTAAACGCCACGAGCGCCGACTTCGCAATCAGGCGCGCGTTCTCGGCTTCAACTTGATCCCGGAGACTCTCTGACTCTGCTTGTTTCTAAGGAGGGAAGCGGCGAGTTTTCACGGGCCAACCGTTTGTCAGAGGTGATCAGTGTCGTGAAACCGTGATCCCGCGCCTGTTTCAGCAGTTCGCTGTTCCGTAACGTGCGCCAGTCGTTGAACACCGCGCTCTCCACCCGGGCTCCGTCAAGAGCCTCCTCCAGTGCCGGTCGCAGTCGAGGGGAAATTCCAACATCGAGCAGGACCTTCATTCATGCACTGGAGGCGTGCGCGTGCGGGCCGGCGCCGTCACGGCGGCGTGACAACTCGGCACCCGCCGCCCGCAGAACCGCTTCTGCGGCTCGCCTGTCGATGCGGAACTCTTCCACGAACTCGTCGAGAGGCACGCCGTCGGCGAGCCAGTCGAAGAGATGTTGCACCGGGAGTCGGCTTCCGCGGAAACACGGCGCCCCGCTCATCCGGTCGGGGTCGACCCAAACAGCCTCCTCCAACGTCACTTCGGCTCTCATCGTGTGGTGCCTCCGGTCGCAAGCACCAGTATACCGGGCGCCCGGTGCATCCCGCTCGGTGACCGGACCCGCCAGTCGTTCCGGCTTGCCGCCGGCCACGCGATGTTGGCGCAGGCGACATAGCCCGCCGCCGGCGACAGCAGCCAGACGCCCCCGCGCCGGGCGTTTCTGGGCCGAGCCTACCGTTTCCTCACGGCGTCTCCAGCCCGGATCGTTCCGGAACGGATGACCTTGGCGTACATCCCACGGAGCCGCAGGCCCTTGCCCACGGGGGTGCTGATGAACTCCAAGGCATCCAGCCCGTAGCGCGAGGCGTACTTCTTGCAGCCCGTGTGAGGCGTCGCCGTAACCTCGATCACGGCGTCACCGATCGCCAGGCGGGTCCCCGGAGGCGCGTTGTCCTGGCTCAGATCGAAGTCGACGTAGAGCTGGTCCCCGGCCGGGGGCCAGTTTTGCTTCTCCCCAGCGACGAGAGCCATCAGGCGGGCGTTGGCCAGCGTGAGCTGGCGTTCGATCTCGGCAGCTCCGCGGGTCTTCCAACCGTCGCCGACCAGGCCTTCGGCCTCGTCGAGCTCGGCCGACTCGACGACTTCGCGAACGTCGGTCCGCGGCCGGCGGACGATCAGTTCCAGCACGCCGGTCGTCGCGGGCGACCGGCGAACCTCGTCGAGACCGGCGGTGAGCGTCTCCATCGGCAGGTGCTTCAGTTCGGACAAAGCTCTCTCCTCGATCTTCCGGCTACTTGAGGAACACCGAGCCGTCGCCGCGCATGCGGACCTGCGGCGGGTACTCCCAAGGCTGATAGGGGTAACGGTCGACGATGGCGGGATCGAAGTCGACCCCCAAGCCCGGGCCGTCCGGAATCGGCAGGTAGCCGCCGTCTCGGCGCAGCGGGGTCTTGAGCATCTCGCTGCGCGGAGGCTCCTCCTCCCAGAGCAGGTACTCCAGGGTGCCGGCGTTGGGAACCGCGCCGTAGAGCTGCAGCGTGGCGGCGGTGACCAGCGGGTTGAAGAAGTTGTGGGTGACCACCTGGGCGTGGTGCGCCTCGGCCAGCGTGGCGATCTTCTTGCAGTGGGTCAGGCCGCCGGACATGCCGACGTCGGGGCGCAGGAAGCGCGCGCCCCGCGCCAGCATCTCCCGGAACTCGTAGATCGTGGTCTGGCGCTCGCCGACGGCGACCGGGATGCGGCTGTGGCGCAGCACGTCGGCGTGCGCGTCGGCGCTGTGGGGCGGGATCGGATCCTCGATGAAGTACAGCCGGAAGCGCTCCAGCTCGCCGGCCAGGGCGATGACCTCGCCGGGGTTGAAGTCGCGGTGGAGCTCCAGGATCAGGTCGATCTCCCAGCCCACCGCCTCGCGCGCCGCGGCCACGCGCTCGACGATCGTCTGCATGGCCGCGGTGTAGGTCTCCGTGGCCTCGACCGCGCCGTCGGGCAGGGCGTCGAACTTCACGGCGGTGAAGCCGGCGGCGACGGCGCTTTCGGCCTCCGCGACCAGCGTGTCGATGTCCGGGCTGTCGATGAGCAGGTGCAGCCGGGCCGTGTCGCGCTGCCTGCCGCCCAGGAGCTGATACGCCGGCACGCCGAAGTGGCGCCCGGCGATGTCCCAGAGCGCGATGTCGACGGCGGCCAGGGCGCCGGTGATCGCCCCGTCGCGGAACGGCTTCCAGTGGAACAGGCGGTTCCAGTGCTGCTCGACCCGCAGCGGATCGGTGCCGATCAACTGCCGGCGGAACGCGCTGACGATGCGCTCGGCGGCGTCCGGATACCCCCAGTACGCGCTGGGTCCGTAGCCGGTGATGCCGGTGTCGGTGTCGATCCGAACCACCAGCCAGTGGTGAAAGAGGAAGGGCTCGACGGACTCGATGCGCACGGGTTCTCTCCTGCTTCAGCGCCACTCCTGATGAGCCTCGGACCAGACGATCCGGCCGCTCAGCGCCATGCCCCGGCCGGTGGCGACGTAGAGGACGATGTTAGCCAGATCCGCCGGCTTCTGAAAGCGGCCGGTCGGCGTCTCGGCGAGGTGTGCTTCGGCCGCTTCCTCCAGGGACTGCCCCTCCGCCTCGGCCCGACGGGACACGATCTCCTTCCACATTCCTTCGTAGACCATGCCGGGAACCACGACCGTGGAAGAGATCGCCCGCCGCCCCAGGGCATCGGCCAGGGTGCGGGACAGGTAGTTGAGGGCGGCCTTGCTGGCTCCGTAGGCAGGCGAGGAGGGAATCGGGAACTCCGCGCCCTGCGAGCCCACGCTGACGATCGTGCCCCGCCGGCCGGTCTCCGGGCGCACGGCCTGCGCAGCCATGATCGCCGCCGCCTGCTGCGATGCCGTCAGCACCGACTCGACGTTCACGGCGAAGACTTCCTGCCACGTCTCCACCGGGACGTCGAGCACGTCGTCCAGATGGGTGACGCCGGCCGCGTTGACCAGCACGTCCAGCCGCTGCCACCGCTCGCGCGCCGCTCCCACCAGCCGCGCCACCTGCTCCCGCTGCGTGACGTCGCACTCGATCGCGGCCGCATGCGCCCCCAGCTCCGCGGCCAGCTCGTCCAGCGCGTCGCCGCGCCGGTCGCCCAGCAGCACCCGGGCGCCGACGCCGGCGAACAACCCGGCGACGGCTCGTCCGATCACGCCGGCGGCGCCGGTGACGACCGCCACCTGGCCCTGCAGCGAGCGCCGCGCAGCCTCCCGCCGCTCGGCCTCTGCCTGCCCCGCCGCCGCTCACCGCGCCGCGCGGATCAGCGCTCCGGCAGGAGCGCCGTCAGGCCGCCGTCGATCACGAAGCTGGCGCCGGTGATGTTGCCGGCGCGCGCGGAGCACAGGAAGAGCGTGAGCTCGGCCACCTCGTCGGGCCGCGAGAAGCGGCCGGTCGGATACTGCGACTCCCAGTCCCGGCGGGTCTCATCGTACGAGCGCTCCGTCTCTGCCGGCCATGAGGTGAATGGCCTGCTCCACCAGCGGCGTCTCCACCGAGCCGGGACAGATCGCGTTCGCACGGATGCCGTGCCGGGCCAGGTCGATGGCCTCGCTCCGGGTGAGCGCGATCATGCCCGCCTTGGTCACCGAATACGCCATGGCGCGCGCCTGGTTGGCCATGCCGGATACGGACGAGATGTTGACGATCGAGCCGCCGCCCGACTCGATCATGAAGGGAACGGCGTGGCGCGCCAGCAGATAGGCCGAGGTGAGGTTGACGCGGAGCGTCCGCTCCCACACCTCCGGCGCCAGTCCACGACGTCGCCCATGTTGTCGACCACGCCCACGGTGTTGACGAGGTGGTCGACCCCGCCCAGGGCGCCCGCGGCCGACGCGCAGAACGCCTGCACCGCCGCGTCGTCGGTCACGTCGACCGCGCCGTGGTACACGGTCGCGCCTTGCCCCGTGAGGGCCGCGGCCAGCTCGGCCAGCTCCGCCGAACGGACGTCGGCCAGCGCGACCGCCGCTCCGGCGCCGGCGAACGCACGCGCGATCGCCTCGCCGATACCGCCGCAGGCGCCGGTGACGATGACCTTCGATCCGCTTGTGATCTTCCATGGCGTTCCCCCGTCCTGGGCTCATCCCGCGCCTCCCTGAGGCGACGTGCCGCTGCTGCCGACCTGTATCGCGATGTCGTCGACGTAGAAGCCGCCGGCGTCGCCGAGCGCGACGACGATCGCGGCCAGCGCGGAGTGGTGCCGGTAGGTTTCGTCAGGGACGACCGTGGCCCAGGGGTCACCGCCGACGTCTGCGTTCGCGTCCCGGCGCCGCGTCGCGACCTCCACGCGCCCCCCGGACAGGCGGATGGTGGTGCGCCACCACTTGTCGCCGACCTCGATGCCGGACAGGTAGGGCACGCTGCGGTTGTCCCGCGCCCACAGCTCTTCGTGGACGGAGTCGCTGCGCAGCTCGACGATCGTGTCGGCGTCCTGGTCGTCAAGGCGCAGGATGGCGACGCGCTGCCGGCCCCGATGCGTGACGGTCACCTCCACCACCTCGCGCTCCAGGTCGTAGGGGCCGATGTCACGCCGCACCACCTCCTCCAGGCCGCCGACGTTGCGCGATCCGGTCATGCGCTCGCCGTCGATCACGACGTTGTTGCCGAGCGGCCCGTAGTCTGGCTTCTCCAGCCACTCGGTGGTGCGCCACAGCTCCGGGATCTGCCGCACCCAGCCGGCCTGCCCCGCCAGCTTGCCTCGGCGGTACTCGGGCGGAGCGAAGTCGACGGTCAGATTCCGCGACGGGGCGAGCAGCTCGTCGCGGCGCAGGCGGTAGCCGCGAATCTGCGGCCGGTCCTCGGGCGCCGTGTCCACGATGTAGTTGACCGCGTAGACGTCGCCTCCCGGCAGCTCGACCCAGTCGCCGTAGCCGTGGTCGGCGTGGGGGCTGGTGTCGTTGTCGATCATCCCCCAGTGGTCGGCGGGCGGGTTCATCCGCGCCTCCGGGCGGTTGGGAGCGGGAGCCAGGGCCGTATCGGGAGACTCGACGAAGAAGCCGAACCAGTGCTGGGGCTCGAATCCGCCGACGCGGTGCACGACCAGCGCCTCGCCGCTGGACAGCACGCCGGCGTTGACACGGCCGGCGATCGGCCAGTAGCCGGCGGCGTACGGGCCGTCCCAGGTTCTGCCCCCATCGCGGGAGATGGCCTTCATGCCGGTGCGCGCGGGGTTGTCGTCGCTGCGGATGTACATGACCAGCTCGCCGCCGGGCATCTCGACGATGTCCCCCTCCGCGGCGAGGAACCGCCGGTCCGCGACCACCGGGATCGCGTCCGACCAGGTCCGGCCTCCGTCCTCCGAGCGGTACAGCACCTGCGCCTCCTCCAACCCAGCTACGTGGAAGTGCGTCCCGGACAGGAACACGGTCCCGTCGCTCACCTGTTTCAGGTTGAGGCTGGCGGTCATGCAGCCGCTGCGCTCGGGTCCCGTCCAGGTCAGCCCGTGATCGGTGCTGCGGTACAGCCACGCCTCCCGGAGCAGGCCGTTGGCCGGGTCGAAGCTCCAGTCCCAGGGCATGCCGCGGTGCGCGTACCACCGCTCGGACGGGCCGCGCAGCGTGTCGGTCTTGTTCCAGTCGCAGCCGAGCAGCAGCGAGTCGTCCTGCAGGCGGATGACCGACCGGCACATCGTGTACCCGCAGTCGGGCCGGTCCATCAGGGTGTCCACGACGACCGGCTCGGACCAGGTGGCGCCCTCGTCATGGCTCAGTCGCACCACGACGCCGGGCACGGCGCCGCCGCCGTGCCGGTCGGCTTCGGCGTAGGAGCACACCAGCGTGCCGTTGGCGGCGATACAGACGCTCGGCCACGCCTCGTGGTAGCGGTCGTCGCGCGAGACGGTGAATCGTTGCATACGTCAGTCTCCTGGATTCGGTTCGTCGAGTCTGGCCATCGACGGCAGCAGCGGCCAGCGATGGGTATCGGCGGGCCGCGTCGAGCGCGCCCACGCTTCGATGAGGCGGTTGTCGGCCTCCTTGGCACTCGAGCCGGCGGGCGATCGCCTCGGGGTCCCAGCCGTCCAGGACGCGCTGCGTCAGGGCGGCGAGGACGTCCGCGCACGCCCGGTCACCGGCGCGGTCGCGCAGCTCGTGCGGATCGTCGTGCAGGTCGAAGAGCTGCGGGCGATCGCCGTGGTAGTAGACGAGCTTCCAGCGCCCGCTGCGCACCATGCGCTGGAAGGCCGGCTCGGACGGCACGTAGCGGTCCGCGCAGTACTCGGCGAACGCCTCGTCGGTCCACGCCTCGGAGGACCGCACCAGGCCCGCGCTCCTCCCCCCGGATCAACGGGAGCACGCTGCGCCCCGGCGATCCGGGCAGCGGCGGCCCGTCCATCGCGTCCACCAGCGTGGCGGCCACGTCGACGGCGCTGACCACGTTCGCGCAGCGGCGCCCGGCGGCCACCACCTCCGGCCAGGACACGATGAGCGGCACCCGGATCGATTCCTCGTAGAAGACGTGCTTCCACCACAGGCCGTGCTCGCCGACCATGTCGCCGTGGTCGGAGGTGTAGACCACCAGGCAGCGCTCCCGGAGCCCGTTGGCGTCGAGCGCCGCAAGCATCCGGCCGACCAGCTCGTCCACGCGCCCGACCAGTCCCCAGTAGGCGGCGCGGGCGCGCTCCTGCTCGGCGGTGTCGACGGCCTCGATGCCGGTGGCCGAGCGCCATGCCCGGATGTACGGATGGAGGCGGTCCGAGAACGGCTCGGGATGGTGCGGCGGCGGCACGCGCCCCGCGTAGCGGTCGAAGTCCTTCCGGCGCGCCACGTACGGCGGATGCGGCAGCATCAGGCCGACGCTCAGGCAGAACGGCGCCTCCGCACCGGAGCGGCGCCTGACCCCGATCCGGTTGAGGCAGTCGACCGTGGCCGCGGCCACGTACTCGTCGTGCACCTGGTACGGCGACTGGCCGGCCCCGGCGTGGCGCAGGCTGATCCGCTCCGGCCCGGCGGTCCCGGCCAGCGCGCCCATGTCGTGCGCGCCCCCGCCGATGTAGTTGGCGGCGTGATCGCCCACCAGCCGGTCGACGTAGCCGTGGAGCTGGTCGGGACCGACCGAGTGCATGCGCCCGATCAGCACCGGCCGGTGCCCGGCCGCCCCCATCGAGTGGGCGATCGTCGGCGTGTCGGAGGGCAGCATGTGGTCGTTCGTCCACACGCCGTTCTGATGCGGGTGGCGACCGGTGAGCATCGACATCCGCGACGGCACGCAGATCGGCGAGGTGCAGTACGCCGCGTCGAACACCGTGCCCGCCGCCGCCAAGGCGTCCAGATGGGGCGTGTCGACCACGGCGTCGCCGTAGCAGCCGGTGACGAACGGGTTGTGCTGGTCGGTGTGGATGTAGAGCAGATCCGGGACCGGCGCCCGGGGGCGGGTGATGTGGTTCCGGATGCTGCGGAGTCTGCCGGGTTTGTCGCGTCAGCGGCAAGACCGACAGAACTCCGTAGCCAAAGGAGGGACTGGACCAAGAGCGGCGCCACAGGCGATGGTCTTGGGGCGACGCTCGCTGATGCGCGTGCACATCTGAAGCTGCCGGTACTGGGATGTCGGCCAGCAACGCCTGCAAGGCTGTACAGCGTTGTCGGTACAAGGAGCAACGCTATCTGGAGCAGGAAGCAGTTTGCGGGAATGAACGGTATTACCGTACGCTCCCGTCGTGATCGTTCGCTCTGTCCGCCACCGCGGCTTGCGCCGCCTGCTTGAGGACGACAACCCTCGGTTCCTGCGGCAGGATCTGGTCAACCGCGTGCGTAACATCTTGACGACGCTGATCCTGGCTGAACATGTCGACGGATTCATTGCCGATGCTCCGCCGGGATGGCGTGTCCATCGGCTCATCGGCGACCGGCAGGGCGAATGGAGCGTATCGGTATCCGGCAATTGGCGGATCACGTTTGAGGAAGAGGCGGGATACCTGGACCGGTTGAACTTGGAGGACTATCACTGATGGCTGACAACGGAATCAGGGTGAACATGACACCGCCGCACCCGGGCGACTTCATCCGCACGGAGGTAATCGAGGAATTGGGGCTGACCATAACAAAGGCGGCCGGGATTCTCGGGGTTCGTCGCGCGACGCTCTCGGACCTGTTGAACGGTGGCGCTTCTCTGTCTCCGGAGATGGCACTGCGCATCGAGAAGGCTTTTGGCATCGGCATGGACATGCTGTTGCGCATGCAGGCATGGCGCGATGCCTCGCAGATGCGCGCTCGGGCGAAGGAAATAGCTGTGCAGCGCTATGAGCCTGCCTGACCACCGTGGCCCGCTGCCGATAGAATCGACATGATGGACGCCTCTGCGGATCTCTACGGCGACCGCTGGCTGAGCGGCAGCCCCACCTACCTGAGCGCCATGGAGCGTTGCACTCCGGCGTCGGCGCTCTCACCCGACTCCGCCCACGGGCGCTGGCGGCTGCTCCCCTATCGCAGCGCGCCGCTGTCCGGCACGGCGATCGTCGCCGGCCAGGAGACCGAGGCGCCGCCGGTGCGGCTGACCGTGAACGCCCGCGGCTGGCACGCCATCTCCATCGGCGCGTGGCGCCTGAAGTGCTGGTACTTCGGGCTGCACGACGACGCCGGCGCCGCGCAGTTGCTGGTGCGGTTCGCGGGCGATCCGACCTTCTCCATCCTGCACCTTCCGACGCAGCCGTTCCCCCGCGATCCGATCGCCGACTGGCACAAGCACACCGGCGGCGAGGAGCTGTCCGAGTGCTTCTGGCAGGTGGCCGAGCTGAACGGCGCCGACCTGGAGTTCGCTCAGGCCCAGTGGCTGGAGACCACCTACGATGGGGCCGAGCACACCCGCTGCGCCATGGCGAGCGTCGCCTACGTGAAGCTGGTGCCGCTCACGGAGGCCGAGGTGCGCCGCTTCACGGCGGAGCGCACCGCGCCCGCGCTGCCGCTGTACGGCCACGACGACGTGGTCATGGCCCGTTCCAGCACCCCGGAGGAGCTGCGCCGCCACATCATCGGCTACGCCGACACCGACTTCACGCGCATCTACTGGGAGGGGGCGATGGGCGACCTCGCCTACTACTTCCGGACGCGCTACCGCACGCCCGAGGCGCCCGGCCGGGAGGACTTCCTGCACGCCTCCGGTCGTGACGAGGCGGCCTGCTACCGGCGCTGGCGCGCGGCCGGCCACGATCCCATGCGCGTCGCGGCCGAGCAGACGCACGACCTGGGCCTGGAGTTCCACGCCTGCCACCGGCTGGGCGGCTTTCACCTGCCGCCGCCGCACGACTACTACGATCACGGCGACAGCCTGTACGCCCGCCACCAGGAGTGGCGCGGGCGCGACCGCGCCGGCAACCCGAGCCCGGTGCTGTCGTTCTCCCATCCGGAGGTGCGTGGCCACGTGGTGGAGATGTTCCGGGAGATGACCGCCTACGGGATCGACGGCATCTGCCTGCTGTTCAACCGGCGCCATCCGATCGTGGAGTACGAGCCGCCGCTGATCGACGGCTTCCGCGACCAGCACGGCACAGACCCCCGCGACCTGGCGCCGGACGACCCGGCCTGGCTGCGCTACCGCGCCGGCGTGCTCACCGGCTTCCTGCGCGAGCTGCGCGCCGCGCTGGACCTGCCGATCACGGCCATCGTCATGAGCGGCGAGGCCGAGAACCTGGCCAACGGCCTCGACCCGGCCGCGTGGCTGGCCGCCGGCCTGGTGGACACCCTGGTGCCGTTCACGGACCTGCCGGAGCTCAACATGACCGCCCACCCCTGGCGCGACCCGCGCGCACTGGCGCCGTACGCCCGTCTCACCTCGGGGAGCGGCTGCCGGCTGGCCCCCTGCATCGACCACGGCGGCATGGATCCCGCGGTGCTGCGCCGCACCGCCGCCGGCCTGGCCGGCCAGGGCGCGGACGCGCTGTTCTTCTGGAACGGGATGGTGGAGCCCCTGATCCACTACGGCCCGGCGTGGACCGCGGCCCGCGACCTCGGCCACCTCGACGAGATCGCGGCCTGGCAGCGCGCCGGCGAGCCGTCCCTGGAGGCGCCGGTGATCGACCTGGACATACTCGGCGACTGGGACTGCCGCTACGTGACGCCAGCGTAACGACATCGCGCCCCGAGGCCCTGCTCGGAACACGTGGCGTAGAAACCACAACCGGACTCGCCAAGCACGCCCCCATTGATGATAATGACATATCAGTACCTGCTCACGGCGCGCTGCGATTGAGGCCACAGGGGGACGGCGCCGGGGATGATGGTCCATCGGAGGATGCTGGCGCTGACCGAGGGCGCGCGTGCTCGCATCGCCCTTACCGTGGCGCTGGGCTTGGCGATCTCCGGCACGTTCGTCGCGCAGGGCGTGGCCGTGGCCCTCGTGGTCAGCCGCATCCTGGCCGGCGAGCCGTGGACGGGGGCGCTCGCCCTCGTGGGCGTCGTCGCTCTGCTGGCGGCCCTTCGCGCGCTGCTCCTCCGGTGGCGGGAGATGAGCTCCATGCTCACCGCCGCGGAGGTGAAGGTGGCCCTGCGCCAGCGGCTCTACCGCGTGCTTCTTGCCCTCGGCCCCGGCTACCTGGAACGGACGCGGACCGGAACGGTGCAGTCCACCCTCGTGGACGGGGTGGAAGCCCTGGAGGCCTACCTGGGCTACTACCTTCCGCAGTCCATCGTCGCGGTTGCCGTGCCCCTGGCCGTGGTGGCGTACATCTGCGTCCTCAGCCCCCTGGTGGGCGTGCTCGTGCTGGTGTGCGTGCTGGCCGTTCCCCTGGTGCCGCGCCTGTGGGACGGCCTGCTGGGCGAGTACGGCCAGCGGCACTGGCGGGCGTACACGGACCTCAACGCCCAGTTCGTGGACAGCATGCAGGGAATGGTCACGCTGAAGGCGCTCAACGCCAGCGAGCGCAGGGGGCGTATCCTCCAGAACGCCGCGCTCGCACTCTACCGGGCGACGATGGCGCAGCTCGGCATCTCCATGATCCGCAACGGCGTCGTGGGGCTGGCGATGAGCGCAGGCGTGGCGATGGCCGTCGCCGTGGGCGCGCTCCAGGTGGCGGACGGAGCGCTCGAGCTGGCGGGACTCCTCGTGGTGCTGTTCCTCGCGGGGGAGTGCTTCCGTCCGTTGGCGGAGTTGGACGGCTACTGGCACAAGGGCTACCTGGGCGTGTCCGCCTCCACGGGCATCTTCGCGCTGCTGGACGCACGGCCCGAGGTGGCTGACCGCGGGGCCACGCCGACGCACCCGGAGGCTTCAAGCACGCCGAAGTCCCTGGCCTTCGTGAACGTCACCTTTGCCTACCACCCGGACAACGCGCCGGCGCTCGACGGCCTGTCGCTGAGCGTGGACGCAGGCCAGAGCATTGGCCTCGTCGGTCAGTCGGGGGCGGGGAAGAGCACCGTGGCCGCGCTGCTGCTGCGGTTCTTCGACCCCCAGCAGGGCCGCGTGGCGATCGGCGGCGTGGACATCCGCGACTACCGCCTGGAGACGCTGCGCGGCCTCATCGCCGTGGTGTCCCAGGACACCTACCTCTTCCATGGGACGGCCGAGGACAACCTCCGGCTCGGGAAGCCCGGAGCCTCCCCGGGGGAGCTGGAAGCGGCGGCGCGGGCGGCCAACGCTCACGGGTTCATCACCGCACTCCCCCAGGGGTATCGGACCGTGGTCGGAGAACGGGGGGCGAAGCTCTCCGGGGGTGAGCGCCAGCGCATCGCCATCGCGCGGGCGCTGCTGAAGGATGCCCCGATCCTCATCCTGGACGAGGCGACCTCCAGCCTGGACGGCGTGAACGAGGGCGCCATCCGTGACGCGCTGAAGCGGCTGGCCCGGGGACGGACGACCATCACCATCGCCCACCGGTTCTCCTCCGTCGTCCACGCCGACCGCATCGTGGTCCTGGACGGGGGGCGGGTGGTGGAGTCCGGCAGCCACCAGGAGTTGATGGAGCGGCGCGGCGCGTATGCCGGCCTCGTCCTGGCGCAGCAGGAGGCCCTGTGAGCGCCCTGGCGGGCAATCGCCCCCGCGAATGGGTGCTCGCTCCGCGCGCCGGCAGATGGGGGTCCGGGTTCTGGCAGCTCCTCCGCATCCTGCGGCCGTACTACTGGCTCATGGGAGTCACCGTGCTCACCGGCATCCTGAACCACGGCTTCATGATCGCCGCCGCCGGGATCGGTGCGTTCATGGTGGGAAGGGTAGCGACGGGGGCGGCGGCCGAGGCGCTCCACGTCAGCGCCGCCGTGCTCGGCGGCGTCGTGGCCGGCCGGGCGGTGGCGGCATGGGCGGAGATGTGGCTGGCGCACGACCTCGCCTACCGCATCCTGGCGGAGCTCCGCATCTGGCTCTACCAGG
Organism: Spirochaetia bacterium; assembly: GCA_964291595.2. Lineage (GTDB taxonomy): Bacteria > Spirochaetota > Spirochaetia > SZUA-6 > Bin103 > CATQHW01. The sequence continues at coordinate 3,235,418 of OZ219914.1, forward strand.
CGCTGGACCGGCTGGCGCCGGGCTACCTTCTCGACCGGCGCTCCGGCGACCTGTCCACCGCGGCCATGGCCGACGTGGATACCATCGAGTGGTTCTACGCCCACACGGTGGGGACGTTCATCGTGGCGGTCGTGGTGCCGCTGGGGGCGCTCCTCACCCTCGCGGCGATGCACTGGCTGCTCCCCCTGGCGCTGCTCCCCGCGACCCTGGCCGTGGCCACCGTTCCCTTCTGGCTGCGCAAGCGGGCGGCCGCCCAGGGCCGGAGACTGCGCGAGACCCTGGGTTCGCTGAACGCGGAGGTGGTGGACGGCGTTCAGGGACTCCGCGAGATCGTGGCCTTCGGGCAGGGACAGCGCTTCCTGGACGAGCTGCTCCGGAGCAGCCGGAGCCTGGTGGGCGCACAGGTCGCCCACGGGCGCAGAGCAGGTGGAGAGCAGGCGGTCACGTCCGTGCTCATCACGCTGGGGATGGTGAGCATCCTCATCGCCGCGGCCTGGCTGGTGTCCTCCGGCTCCCTCTCGCCCGCGCTCTATCCGGTCGTCATCATCCTGGCCATCTTCATCTTCGGGCCGGTGACCGGCATCACCGGCATCGCGGAGAGCCTCGGCGTGGTCTTCGCGGCGGCTGACCGGGTGTTCGCCGTGCTGAACGCGCCCGCTCCGGTGCCGGATACGGTGGAGGCGCCACCCCCGGGCCCGGTTGAGCCCCGCATCGAGTTCAGGGCCGTGAGCTTCCGCTACGCCGCGGACCTGCCTCCGGCGCTGGACGCGGCGAGCTTCACCGTGGAGCCGGGCGAAGTCGTGGCCCTCGTGGGGCACTCCGGCGCGGGGAAGTCCACCTGCATCCATCTGCTCATGCGGTTCTGGGATGTCACGGAGGGCGCCATCACGATCGGCGGGCATGACGTCCGGGCGTTCCCACAGAACACCCTGCGCGAGCTCATCGCCTGGGTGCCGCAGGACGTCTACCTGTTCAACATGACCATCCGCGAGAACATCCGCCTGGCGCGCCCGGATGCCCCGGACGCGGAGGTGGAAGAGGCCGCGAGGGTCGCTCTGGCGCATGACTTCATCATGCGGATGCCCCGGGGATACGAGACCAACGCCGGCGAGCGGGGGGTGCGGATGTCCGGGGGCCAGCGGCAGCGTATCGCCATCGCGCGGGCGGTCCTCAAGGACGCCCCCATCCTGGTGATGGACGAGGCCGTCTCCAACCTGGATGCCGAGAACGAGCGTCTGCTCCGGGAGGCGATGGCCCGCGTCCGCGCGGGCCGCACGTCGCTCGTCATCGCGCACCGGCTGTTCACCATCCGCAGCGCCGACCGCATCGTCGTCCTGGAGCAGGGGCGCACCGTGGAGGCCGGCCACCATGACGCCCTGCTCGCCGCGGGGGGTGCGTACGCGGACCTGGTCGCCTTCCAGCAGCGGCCGTTAAACTGGCGCCTGAGAGGATGACCATGCCCGAGTCCTTCGAGACATCAGACGTGATCCTGGCCACCCCGAAGCGCATCTACGAGGCGTGGCTGGACAGCGCGGAGCACACGAACATGACCGGCGGCATAGCCGAGGTTTCGGCCGAGCCGGGCGCCTCGTTCACCGCCTGGGACGGCTCCATCACCGGGGTCAACCTGGAGCTTTCGCCGTACCGCCGCATCGTCCAGTCGTGGCGCTCCTCCCGGTTTCCCGAGGGCGTCCCCGATTCCCGCCTGGAGGTCGAGCTGGTCCGCACCAGAGACCAGCGTGCCGGCATCACCGCCACCATCAGGCACTCCAACGTGCCCGACGGACAGGGTGACGCGTACCGGAAGGCCTGGTCCGAGAGCTACTTCGAGCCCATGAAACGCTACTTCGCCCAGGGCAACAACCGCTACATGCGGCCGTAGGCGAAGCGCGGTGGCCGAGTTCATCAGATTCACCGAGCGGCTCGTTTCGTCGGAGTTCAGATACGCCTTCGCCCTCTCCGCCGTCGACCTGACCGGCAGCGGCAGCCTGGACCTGGTCGCCACCGACGCCGACCGGGGCCTCTACTGGTTCGAGAACGACGGCGACGGCACCTTCACCCGGCACGTCGTCCACCTGCGGACCAACGAGCTGCTGGAGCGACACGCCGTTGCCGACGTCGACGGCGACGGGAAGCCGGAGATCGTGTGCGTCGACAACCTCAACGGCTGCCTGCTGTCGTTCGGCTTCGACGGCGACCCGCGGGACCCCCACTCGTGGCGCCAGAGCTACATCACGGAGGGCGGCATCCCCGGCGCCTACGACGTGGCCGTTGCCGATCTCGACGGCGACGGCGACCTGGACGTGGCCGCCTCCGGATGGCGCATCAGCAACCAGCTCGCCTGGTTCGAGAACCGCAACGGCGTCTGGGTCAAGCACCTGGTCGACGACGACGCGCCGGAGGCCCGCGCCGTGTGCGCTGCCGACGTCGACGGCAACGGACTCGTCGACCTGGTGGGCACGGCGTCGAAGCGCGGCGAGGTGGCCTGGTACCGGAACCCCGGCACCTTCCCCGGCTCGCCCTGGACCAAGCACGTCATCGACACCGCGCCCAGGCCCATCCACGGTCACCCCGTCGACATGGACGGCGACGGGGACGTCGACCTGGTGATGGCCCTCGGTTTCGATCATCCCGGGCGCGAGGCCCCGGCGGGCACCCAGCAGATCGTGTGGTACGAGAACGACGGCAGCCCGGGCATCGGCCCGTGGCGCCGGCACGTCATAGCCGAGCACTTCCCCGGAGCCTTCGAGGCGACAGCCGCGGACCTCGACGGCGACGGCCAGGTCGAGGTGGTGGCCACCGCCTGGGGAGAACCCGGGCGCGTGGCGCTCTTCAAGCACCGCGGCGACCCCGGAGGACCATGGGACATGCAGATCCTCAAGGGCCACTGGACCCACGCCAACATGATCATCGTCGCCGACCTGGACGGCGATGGACGGCTGGACGTGGCCGCCTGCGCCGAGCGCGGCAGCAACGAGCTTCGCTGGTGGCGAAACGAAGGGCCCGCTGCCGAGTGAGTCCCGGCGAGCAGGCCGATTCCATGGCTCCCATCGAGGCTATCTTCATCGACGACGGGAGAGTCCTCGCCAGCCGCTCCACCTCACCCCGGGGAGAGCCCCTCCACCTGCTCTTTCATGCACTGGACGATGCCCAGCGCCCGAGACAGCTTCCGGACCCAGAAGATTGGAAACTCGTTTCTGCCGTGACCTCCGCTGGGCAGGACTCCGCGCTTTCCGTTCCAGAAGATCTGGATCCTATGGTCGGTCAGGCGCTCTTCTCGATCAGGAGCGCAGACATCAAGCGCCTTCCGCACTTCGCGGATTGTCACGAGTGCCAATGAAAAGGAAGGCGGGAGGGGTGTGTGCAGCGTTATGCAGCGGCAACGAGATTGCTGGAAGCCGGCGGTACAGACAGCGCAGCTCCCGGAGAATTCATTTCAATCGCGGAGACAGACGGCTCCCATCCTTCCGAGCTACGAATGCCATCGCTTGGCACGGTGACACCGCCAGCTCGAACCTTCTGCACGCCGCGCCTCCATTCCGACAGGGCGCATGCGTCGCCCGGAAAGGTAGCAAAGTGATCGAGGGCCGACTTGAACTCGTCAAAGCTGGCCGCCTCCCCGGCGATGTCCTCCAGGCAGCCGGCCATGAACGTCTTGACGTTCTCGTACGCCTCCTTGAGGGACGCGCCTTCACCCGCCACCGCATATGGGTATACGCCATCAATCCAGCAGCTCTTATCCTCCGCGATGGTCGCGACCAGAGCTCCGTCAATCGTGACGCTTGCTACAAAGCGTGGGCCGCGGACCTCGAACGTGTGAACGAAGAGCAACGGCCACTCTTCGCCGGGGGGATCCCACAGGTCGAATGCCTCGCAATCGCTCGGCTCATTCGTGAGCTGTGGCTGATTCATGATGTGGATTACGGTAGCGATCCCGCTATGGCAGCGTCAAGGAAATTTTCCGCCATCGCGCAGCGTTCCGGCGGTCGACACTCATCGAATCTGATGCCGGAAGTGAAGCCCCTACAATAAATTACGATCGTTCTCAGAACGAGGGAGGCGCCACCGATGCGGCAACCTCCCTTGACGTTTCGAACGCGGCGCCGAGCCGCCCGAGGATCGTCTCGGCGCCGGGCCAACCCGTATCCCGGCTCGGAGCGCATCGGGAACCGATGCGATCCGAGCCAAAGGAGGGGCTGGGCCTAGGTTGCGGCGCCCGCGGCGCCGCAACCTAGGGGCGGATGAACCAGGAGCTCCGCTGCGAGGGGATGATCTCGCCCGGCATCGGTTCGGGCACGTTGCCGAGCCGGTCGTTCTGGATGTAGCTGAACGACGTCTCCGCGTCCCACTCCAGGATGCCCAACTGCCAGAGGTTGTCGGTGTGGATCGTGAACGCCTCGTCGTACAGCGCGAGCTGCGCCTGCGGGTCCGGCTCCGCGTAGATCTCGTTCTGGATCTCCCGCAGCCGCTTCACGTCGTCCGGCGGCTCGACCCCCGACGCCCCTTCGGTGTTGAGCCAGCTCGACCACTCGGGCTCGGTCTCGAAGTTGGTGGCGAACAGGTTCGGGCTCATGATCGGCACCATCGGCGGGCCGACGTAGTAGCCGACGCGCAGGCGCATGTCCGCCTCGTCCGCATCGTTGATCGCGGTATAGGCCGCTCCGTCCAGCGCCTTGACCGCCAGGTTGATGCCGACCTCGGCCCAATAGCCCCTGATGAGGTCGCCGAGCTCGGGATTCTCCGGTGGCCACGACGGGTGGTACAGGATGAACTGCAACGCGTCGCCGTTGGGGGCGAGGCGGAAGCCGTCGCGGTCGCGGGCCGCCAGGCCGATCTCGTCCAACATCGCGTTGGCCTTGTCCGGATCATATTCGATGAACTGCTTGAACATGTCGCGCTCGCCGTGGAAGGGCGGACCGGAGTTCGGGGCGAGCTGGCTGGGGGTATACCGCCCGCCGAACAGCAGGCCGTTGATCTCGTCCCGGTTGATGGCGTGCGACAGCGCAATGCGGAAGTCCTTGTTCGCGTAGAGCTCTGCCTTCACCTCGTCAGCCGTGGTGTGGTTGAAGTACAGCGTGGAGTGGTTGCGCCACCAGGTGAAGGTCTTGACCTTGTAGCCGCCGCGCGATTCGTTCTGCTTCAGGAAGGTGAAGTTCTTGCCGGGATCCAGGAACGAGCCCAGGACGACGTCCTCCTCGCCCGCGACCACCTTGAGCAGCCACGCCTCCGTGTCGGAGATCAGCGGACGCTCGACGCGGTCGATGTAGGGAAGCTGATTGCCTTCGGGATCGATCTTGAAGTAGTACGGGTTGCGCACGGCCGTCTGCACCGGCGCGGTCTTGGGATCCTGGAACAGCCAGGGAGCCAGCGTGGGACAGGCCGGGTCGCTGACGCCCTGTGACGGGTGACCGACGCAGTCCTTGCTGTGATAGAGCTCAGGCCAGCTCGAGAACCCCTCCGACTTCACCAGGTCGTCCAGCTTCTCGCGGTCGGTGTAGGTGGGGTGGAACTGGCTCATGTAGTGCTTCGGCGAATACTGCGGCACGAAGTACATCCACCACGTCCCGATCATGTTCACGAACGGGCTGTTGGGCAGGCTGAACGAGAACGTCACCGTGTTGTCGTCGACCGTGCTGACGACCAGCAGCTCGTTGTTGCGGGTGAAGTAGCTGATCGGCTCCGGAGTCAGCTCCTTGTTGCTGATCAGGTCCTCGTACCAGAACATGAGGTCGTCGACCCCGAACGGCGCGCCGTCGCTCCAGCGCATGCCGGGGCGCAGCGTGAAGGTGATGGTGGTGCCGTCCTCGGACACCTCGAACTCGCGGGCGACGTTCGGCAGCGTGCTGAGCAGATCGGGGGAGATGATCGTCAGCGGCTCCTTGGTCATGACCCAGGCCAGCCAGTCGGACGCATCCAGGTTGCGGACCTGCTGCAGCGCCCCGCCATAGGTGCCGATCTCGGCGACCTCCAGCACGCGCGGCGTCTCGGGCAGGCGCTCCTCGACGGGTGGCAACTCTCCCGAGGCAACCAGGGCGGCCAGCATCGGCGCCTCTCCGTACTGGCCGCTGCGCACGGGCGCGGCCCCTGCTTCCGTCTGGCCGGTGGCCTGGTACACGGACGCAACCAGGGCCAGCGCCAGGGCGAGGGCAGTCATCTTCCTCATACTCTTCTCCTTGAATGCGGAGCACGAGGGCCACGAACGGTCGCGCGAGCCGACTGCCCCGTTCGTTGCCCCATCGTGGGGAGGCGGCCGGTACGGTGTCAAACCACGCCGGCCAGCTCCAGCTCCCTGGCGAAGTGGCAGGCGGCCAGGTGCGGATCGCTTGAGTCCGCTCCGACCTCCACCAGCGGCGGCTCCTGCTCCCGGCAGATCGGCTGCGCGAATCGGCAGCGCGGATGGAAGTAGCAGCCCGACGGCGGATTCGCGGGGTCGGCGATGTCGCCGCCGAGCAGGATGCGCGTGCCGCGCGAGCGCGGATCGGGCTTCGGCACCGCCGAGAACAGCGCCTCCGTGTAGGGGTGCCGGGGCATCGCGAACAGCCGGCGCGTGCTGGTCAGCTCCACGATCTTGCCCACGTACATCACCGCGATCCGCTCGCTGAAGTACTCGACCACGGCCAGGTTGTGGGCGATGAACAGGTAGGCGAAGTGGTGGTCCTGCTGGAGATCCTGCAGCAGCTCCAGGATCTGCGCCTGCACTGACACGTCCAGGGCGGATACCGGCTCGTCGGCGACGATGAACTTCGGCATCAGCGCCAGGGCGCGGGCGATCGCGATGCGCTGGCGCTGCCCGCCCGAGAACGCGTGCGGATAGCGCGTCATGTAGACCGGGTCCAGGCGCACCATGCGCAGCAGCTCGGCCACGCGGTCCTCCATCTCGCGCCGGCTGCCGAGCGTCCCGTGGATGACGAACGGCTCGGCGATCGTCTGCGCGATGGTCATGCGCGGATTCAGCGAGGAATAGGGATCCTGAAAGATCATGCCCATCTGGGTCATGACCTCCTTGAGCTCGCTCCGGCCCAGATCGGGAACGTTGACCGCGGCATCGCCGCCGTCCGGATGGAAGAGCACCTGGCCGGAGGTGGGCTCCACCGCCCGCTGGATGCAGCGCCCGGTGGTGGTCTTTCCGCACCCGCTCTCGCCCACCAGCGCCAGCGTCTCTCCCGCGTGCACGGTGAAGCTCACGTCGTCGACCGCCTTGACGACGCCGGTCACCTGCCGGCGGAGCCCGCGGGTGCGCTGGAAGTGCTTGACGAGGTTCCGGACCTCCAACAACGGCTGCCGGTCGGCCATCACGCTCCGCCTCCGGCGGTGCCCGCCGCGTCGTCCGCTCCACCATACAGGTAGCACGCCGCCGAGTGTCCGGCCCCGACCTGCAGCAAGGGAGGCGCATCGCCGTCGCACACGCCGGGCATGCAGTCCGGACAGCGCGGATGGAACAGGCAGCCGTGCACGCGCTCGACGTGCGTGGGCACCGACCCCCGGATCGGCGTGATCTTCTGCGCCGCCCCCTCGCCAAGCTTCGGCACCGAGCCGAGCAGGCCGCGCGTGTACGGGTGCCGGGGCTGGTAGAAGATGTCGTCCACGGGGGCCGACTCCACCTCCTGGCCCAGGTACATGATCAGCACCGTGTCGGCCAGCTCGGCGATCACCGCCAGGTCGTGGGTGATGATGATCAGCGCCATCCCCAGCTCCTGCTGCAGGTCCTTGATCAGGTCCAGCACCTGCGCCTGGATGGTCACGTCCACGGCGGTGGTGGGCTCGTCGGCGATCAGCAGCCGCGGCCGGCACGACAGCGCCATGGCGATCATCGCGCGCTGGCGCATGCCGCCGGAGAGGTTGAACGAGTAGGAGTCGATCGTCGCCGCCGGCTGCGGCATGCCCACCCGGTCCAGCATCTCGATCGCCTCGGCGCGCGCCTGCGCCTTGGTGACCTGCTGGTGCAGCATGATCGCTTCCATGATCTGGTTGCCGACGGTGTGCATGGCCGAGAACGAGGTCATCGGCTCCTGGAACACCATCGCGATCTCGGCGCCGCGGATCTCGCGTATGGCGCTGCCCGTGGGATCCAGCGTCACCAGGTCGACCCGGCCCTGGCTGGGCGAGTCGAACACGATGCTGCCGTCCACGATCGCGCCGTTCTTGGGCACGATGCGCAGGATGGACTGGGTGGTGACGCTCTTGCCGCAGCCGCTCTCGCCGGCGATGCCCAGGGTCTCGCCCGGAGCCAGGTCGAAGCTCAGGCCGTCCACGGCCTTGACCGTGCCCTGCCGCGAGAAGAAGTGCGTCCTGAGGCCCCGCACGCTGAGGAGGGCAGTCCCCGAGGAATCCGGCCGGCGTTCCGCGCCAGCGGAATGCCCGCCGGACTCCTCGGAAGAAGGTGGGGATGGGCCAGGAGCGGGGCCGGAGGCGCCGGTCTTGGGGCGGTCGGTCATCAGACCGTGGCGTAGGGGTCTGCGGCATCGCGCATGCCGTCGCCAAGGAAGTTGAACGCCAGGATGGAGACGATCACGAACAGCGCCGGGATCAGCAGCCAGGGCGCGTCGGCCAGGACCCGGATGGCCTGGGCATCCTTCAGCAGCACCCCCCAGCTTATGGCCGGCGTCTGCAGCCCCAGGCCGATGAAGCTGAGCGCGGTCTCACCCAGGATCATGCCGGGAACCGACAGGGTGAGCGAGGCGATGATGTAGCTGTACAGCGACGGCAGCAGGTGGCGCATGATGATGTAGCCGCGGCCGGCCACGTGGATCTGCGCCGCCACCACGAACTCCTCCTCGCGCACCGACAGGAACTTGCCGCGCACGACCCGCGCCAGCGACGTCCAGCCGACGAACGACAGGATGACCACGATCGCGAAGTAGACCTTCGTCACGCTCCAGTGGGGAGGCAGCGCCGCGCTCAGGCCCATCCACAGCGGCAGGGTCGGAATCGAGCGCAGGAACTCGATCAGCCGCTGGATGATCACGTCGGGCGCGCCGCCCAGGTAGCCGGAGACGCCCCCCAGAACGATGCCCAGCACGAAGCTCAGCGCGATCCCCAGAAGCCCCACGGTCAGCGAGATCCGGCTGCCGTAGATGATGCGTGAAAGCAGGTCGCGGCCGAGCGCGTCCGCGCCGAACAGGTAGCCGCGCCCGCCGGCGAAGCCGAACAGGTGCACGTCGGTCTCGAACAGGCCCCAGAACTCGTACGCGTCGCCGCGCACGAACAGCACCAGCGGATGGCGCTGTTCCGGATCGATCGCGTACTCCTTGGCGTAGGTGACCTCGTTGATCGTCTGCGTAAGGCCGTACACGAACGGGCGCAGGTGAAACCGCCCGTCCACGTCCACGAACCGCAGGCGCTGCGGCGGTTGCAGCACGCGGTCCTGATCGTACAGCCGGCCGTCGTAGGGGGCGATGAACTCGGCGAAGAACGCGCCGACATAGAAGAGCCCCAGCACGCCCAGGGCGGCCACGGCCACCCGGTGCCGCAGGAATTTCCAGCGGATGAGCTGCCACTGCGACGCGACGAACAGCCGCTCCTCGGACGGAGCCGCCGTGCCGGCCGGAACCGCCGGTTGCGCCACGTCAGACCGCCTCGCGGATGCGCGGATCGAGCCACGCCAGCAGCACGTCTGACAGCAGCGTGCCGATCACGGTCAGGACGCTGAGCACGAAGATGATGCTGCCGGCCAGGAACATGTCCTGGGTGAGCAGCGCCGACAGCAGCACCGGCGCGATCGTCGGCAGGCCCAGCACGATCGAGGTCAAGAGCGCGCCGTTGACCATCTCCGGCAGCGTGTAGCCGATGGTGCTGACCACGGGGTTCAGCGCGGCGCGGAACGGGTACTTGTAGAGCAGGCGCCGCTCGGTCAGCCCCTTGGCGCGCGCCACCATCACGTACGGCCGGTGCAGCTCGTCGAGCATGTTGGCGCGCATGATGCGGATCAGGCTGGCGGTCCCGGCGGTGCCGACGATCAGCGCCGGGATCCACAGGTGCGAGAGCAGATCGACGAACTTGCCCAGGCTCCACGAAGCGGTGAGGTACTCCTTGGAGAACAGTCCAACCGCCGCCTTGCCCGTCCACAGGAAGAACAGCCACAGAAAGATCAGGGCGAACAGGAAATTGGGCACGGCCAGGCCGATGAAGCCGACGCTCGTGAACACGTAATCCCGAACGGAATACTGGTGGATTGCCGACGTGTTGCCGACCGGAATGGCGATGAGGTAGACCACCAGCAACGAGCTGAAGGCGATCAGGATCGTCCATGGCAGCCGCTCGTACAGCAGGGTCTTCACCGACTGGTTCCACGCGAACGATCGTCCCAGGTCGCCGCGGGCCATGCTGGACACCCACTTCCAGTACTGGACGTACACCGGCTGGTTCAGCCCGTAGCGTTCGCGCAGGGCGTCGATCTGCCCCTGCTCGACGATCTGCCCGAACTGCCGGAGCCCCGCCACGTAGGTGTCGACGAAGTCGCCGGCCGGCGCCTGGATGATCAGGAACGACAGGATCGACACGGCGACCAGCGTGGGGATCATGAGAAGCACCCGCCGGACGATGAACTTCAGCATGAACGCCCGGCTATAGTACCGCATCGCAAGGAGAACGGCAGAGACATGGCAACCGTCGCGTTCGTGACCGAGGAGGGCGCCGCCCACCAGGCGCCGTATCGCGAGGCGATCGACAGCATCGCCGCCATCGACCGGGCACTGCTGATGGATCCGGGCGGCACGACGCTGGAGGAGTCCCGGCGCGCCTGCGGGGCCAAGGTGCAGGCCGCCGAGACGTCGGTGGAGGCGCTGCTCCGGCACGGCACGCCGGACATGGCGATCGTGACCATGATCGGCGCCAACGCACCGGCGGTGATAGAGCCGCTGCTGGACGCCGGCGTGCACGTGATGGCGGAGAAGCCCTCCTGCGTGCACCCCGACCAGTTCGAGCGGCTCGTGCAGGTCGCCGAGCGGCGCGGCGCGCACCTGATGATGGCGTTCGCGCAGCGCCGCGACCCGCTGAAGGTGGACGCACAGCGGATCATCGCCGAGGGCGGCATCGGATCGCTCTACGCGGTGCAGGCGTCGCAGGTGAGCGACCAGTCGCGCATCCCCGGCAAGGTGGCCACCGACGACTGGACCTTCCGCAAGGCGCTGGCCGGCGGCGGCCACCTCACCTGGCTCGGCATCCACGCCCTGGACCTGATCCGCTGGCTGACCGGCCGGGAGATCGAGGCGGTGCAGGCGATGGCGCCGGTGGTCGGCGGGCAGCCGATCGACGTGGAGGACCTCGCGCTGGTCAACTTCCGCTTCGCCGGCGGCGCGCACGGCTCGCTGTTCTCCGGCTACCTGATGGAGGAGAGGGCGGGACACGCGACGATCACCGTGTACGGCGACGCCGGCTGGCTGCGCATCAACGTCGCCGAGCAGGGGCGGCTGGAGTGGACGGGCACCGGCCAGCCCACCCGGGTGGTGAGCTACGAAGGCCGGGGCGGCGGCTATACGCCCTGGGTGGCGGCCGCGCTGCAGGCATGCACAGGCGAGGCCGAGCCGCCGGTCACCGCACGCGACGGGCTGGCAGCGCTCCGCATCATCCACGCCGCCTACCGCTCGGCCGCCGAAGGACGCACCGTCGACGTGCCCACGTGATTCGACCGGCCGGACGCACTACGCTGATCGGACCGTGACCGCCGCCACCGACTCCCTGCTCGCCGGCCGGCGCGAGGACTTCGCCGGCCTGACCGTCCGCGAGCAGCACGCCTTCTTCGTCGACCACGGCTTCCTCTGGATCCCGGACGTGGTCACGCCCGAGCAGGTGGCGCGCATCGTCGAGGAGATGGGCGGCGACAAGGCCCCGAACCGGCTGGAGTTCGACGAGCACTGGCCGGGTGGCACCCTCGCCGAGATCATCCCCTGCTCGCCCGTGATCGGCGCGTTGCGCGCCTGCTACGGCGACGACCTCCGCTTCTTCAAGGGCGTGTTCGCCACCTGGGTACAGCAGAGCGAGGACAACCGGGCGCGCGGGCGGCAGATCCTGCACCGCGACTACACCGGCTTCGCGCCGCCCGCGGATCCGCGCAACACGCAGGCGGCGTGGTGCAACGTCGGCTTCTACTTCATCGACCTGGAGATCGGCGAGGGGCCGCTATGGGTCGTTCCCGGCAGCCACCGCTTCCGCGACCTGCGCAACCGCGACTCCCTGGAGGAGCACGCCGCCGAGGCGCGCATGGTGCTGGCGAAGGCCGGCGACGCGGTGCTGTTCCACTGCCTGACCATCCACGCGGGAGGCGTCATGGGCTCCCGCCGTCCGCGGCCGAGCGCGTTCCTGTCCTATCGTCCCGGCTGGGCCGCGCCGCTCGCCCCCGTCGAAGAGTGGCCGGATGCGGTCGTTCGCGGCGCACCGCCCGAGCTGCGGGCGCTGCTCGCCGGTCAGAACGACGGCGTGCCGGTCGGCCCGGAGGGTATCCTGGTCGTCGCCCCGACTGACGGCGCCGGGGATTGACCCGCAGCTCGCTGCTCCGCCGACTCACTCCATGGGCTCATACCGATCGACGAATAGGGTCGGAATGGCGTCGAAGTGGGCATCCAGAGTCACGAGACGAGCGCCGCACTCAAGGGCAATGGCCGCGATCCAGATGTCGTTGGTCGGTATCGGAGTCCCGGCACTGCGAAGCGCATGGAAGACGCTCCCATAACGTGCCGCGACGCCTGCGGTGACGGAGAACACCTGCACGCCCGGCATGCCGAGGAACTTCTCCAACTCCGAGAGATTGGCCTGCTGGCGGGAACCGGCAGCGAATCCTGCGTAGAGTTCGCCCAGGACCACGGTGGGAATGATCGCCACATCGGCGGACTCCAGCACCGAACGAACCTGGACGTGTCCGCGCCGCAAGGCGCTGTAGACGTTCGTGTCGATACAGACGGTCACCCTTGTTCCCACATCTTCGTGTCGATCTGACCGAACGGCTCGGTCGCCCGTTCGAACTCGGCCGCTTCCCTCTCGCTCCATGTTCCAGCGAGATCCGAGAGATCACGCTTCCTCGTTCCTTCCGGAACGACTCCGAGCGACTCTGCCAGGATTCTGTTGATCGCGGCATTCAGGCTCTCGCCGCTTTCTTGTGCCACGGCGCGGAGGCGCCGCTCGACCTCGGGCGGGACCTTACGAAGGGAGAACTGGTTCATCGCTGTGACTCCATGCCGTCACTTCATGATGGCACATCATGATGGCTCATTCTGCTGCCAGCCCTCAACCCTTGGGAGGCGGATGTCGGGTCATCCCCGATGTCCTTGGAGGTCGCTTGCGGCCGTGCCAGAGTAGTCGAGCGATGACCACGGCAGTGTCGGTGAGCGCCAGGGAACTGGCGCAGTGGCGGACGGACGGCTTCCTGGTGCTGCGCGGGCTGTGGAGTCGCGATGAGATCGCCACTTGCGCCGAACGGTTCGCGGAGATCACCGCGGACGGGCAACCGATCCCCGGTCACTGGGACCCCGACCCCGACAGCGACGATCCGCTCCTGCGCTGCCCGCGCATCATGCACCCGCACCGATTCGACGAGCTGGCGATGCGCATGCTGCTCGACGCGCGGATCGAGGTGGTGCTGGCAGCGCTGCTGGGCGAGGAGCCGATCGCCGCCCAGTCGATGTTCTACTTCAAGCCGCCCGGCTCCAAGGGCCAGGCCCTGCACCAGGACAACTACTACCTGCGCGTGCGGCCCGACACCTGCATCGCGGCGTGGACGGCCGTGGACCGCTCCGTCCCCGAGAACGGCGGCCTGTACGTCTGCCCGGGCACGCACACGATGGAGGTGGCATGCCCGGAGGTAGCCGACCCGGAGGAGAGCTTCACCACCCACTTCGTCCGTCCCCCCGCCCGGGTGGCGCCGGTGCCTGCCGAGCTCGACCCGGGGGACGTGCTGTTCTTCGGCGGCAGCATCGTGCACGGCTCACGGCCGAACGCCTCCGGCCACGAGTGGCGGCGCAGCTTCATCTGTCACTACCTGCCGGTGAGCTCCCGCGAGCTGTCCCGGTATTACCGCCCGACGCTTCGCTTCGATGGGAGCGAGTACGACTTCGCCGACGCCGGCGGCGGCGGCCCGTGCGGCACTGCGTTTCCCGACGGCCTGGTGCCCGGCCGGTGGGAGGAGGTACGGCGCCTCGGGCTGCGCCCGGCGGCGGACGGAAGCGTCCCCGGGTTGTAGCCGGCTCGGCAGCGAGCGCTCCGGAAAAATAGTCGAGAAATCGTGCCGCAGGGTCTTGACGGCAATGTGCGCCTGCGAGGTGGCCCGGCAGCGCACGCTGCGGTGCCTTCCGGTCTCTCGGAAGCTCGGGCACCCGTTCGGCCGCCCGGCACCCCCTTCAGCCCTCGCTGCGCGCCGATCAGATGCCTGTCCCGGACCGGGCATGAAGTCCCATCTGGAAACCATGGTTATATTTACTCCATGAAGATCGCCACTCTTGACGCCCCCGCCCGCGCCGCCGTCACCTCCACCGTCGGCGCCCTCTCCGACCCCGCGCTGCTGCGGGCCACCAGCACCCTGGTCCGCCATGAACGCCACCTGCAGGGCGCCGTCATCGACCACCTCGGCGAGATCGAAGCCCGCCGGCTGTACCTGCGGCGCGGCTGCTCCAGCTTGTTCGACTACGCGGTGCGCGAGCTCGGCTACAGCGACGCTGCCGCCGGGCGGCGATCGGCGCCGTGCGGCTGTGCGCCGACCAGCCGGACGCGCGCGAGCGGCTGCGCGACGGCTCGCTGACGCTGAGCGCCGCCGCCGAGCTGCAGTGGGCGTTCGACCGGCAGCGGCGGCGGCGATCGCCAGCGCGTCGGCCCAAGGCTGCGGCGACCGAGGATCCCGCCGCGGACTCCGGGCTGAGTGCTCCGGCAGACTCAGCGGCGCCCGGCTCGACGGCGGCCGGCTTGGCGGCGGCGGATTCCGCGGCGGCCGCCGCGCCGAGCGCCTCCGACTCCCCGGCGCCGCTGGTGCTCGATGCGGCAGGACGGCAGAAGCTCGTCGACGAGGCGGCCGGCAAGAGCGCCCGGCAGGTCCGCCGCATGCTGGCCGACCTGGACCCGGAGCTGGCGCTGCCGGCCGACCGGACGCGCCCGCTGGGCGACGGCCGCTACGAGCTGAAGGCGGTCATCGACGCCGACTGCCAGCAGGGGCTGGAGCAGCTTCGCGGGCTCCTCTCGCACGTGGATCCACGCATGACGATCGGGCAACTCGTCGGCCGCATCGTGCAGGAGGCGCTCGACCGCCACGACCCGAGCCGGCCGCCGCGCCGGGCGAGCACCGGCAACCGGGCGGCGGAGGGCGACGCCAAGCCCGCTTCGGCGTCGGAGGAGCAGGCCGCCCCGGAGCCCGGTCACGCCGTGGCGGCGCCGGATGCGGCGCCTCCCGGCGGCGCCACTCCGGCGCCGGAGCGGGCGAGGCAACCGACACCGACCTCCGCGCGCTCGCCGGGCCGGCAGGGAGCGACGGCCCGCCGGGCCGCCGCCGGACGAAAGCCGGCCCGCGCCGCCACTTCGGCGGCGAAGCCGTGCGCTTCGAGCCGCGCGATCCCGGCGACGGTGAAACGACAGGTCTGGCGGCGCGACGGCGGTCGCTGCACCTATGTCGATCGAGAGACTGGACGCCGCTGCAACTCACGACATCTGATCGAGATAGACCACATCCTGCCGTATGCGCTCGGCGGCGCCGCCGATCCCGAAAACCTCAGGCTCGCGTGCCGAGCCCATCACCGCCTTCGGCACCCGCCGCATGACTGACGGTGCCTTCCCGAACGATGGGCGCTGAGCCACCGCTGGGCGCACCTCCCTCGGTCTCGCCTACCCGAAACCCGGTGACTCACTTGGCCTCCCGGGCTGCTCAGTTCAGCAGACGCGGGTACGCGCCGCCGAGCGATCCTTCATGGAAGCGGATGCCGTCCTCCGCAAGCGCGCGCTCGAGCGCTGGCGGATCGCCGCGAAACAGGCAGGCGCGGGCATCCAGAACGCAGGCGCCGGCCTGCTCGTACGGCAGCTCGTCGATGATGGCCGCCGCCTGTTCCAGCGCCGCTCGCCACGTCACCGCCAGCGCGTGGGCGTCGGGCGGACTGCCCTCGAACGCCAACTGCGCGATCTCCGGCGCCGAGTAGTGCGTCGTCCGGCGCGCATGCTCCAGGAGGGAGCCGGGACCGAACCCCGGGTCCTTGCCGCAGGCCGCCCAAAGCAGAAAGCCCAGCGGCTGCAGCCGCTCGTGGGAGCTGATCGCGTCGACCCAGTCCCGGACCTCAAGCCTGCCGACTAGGGCCAGCATCTTGTTCGTCGCCAGGTCGAACGGATGCAGCGTGAGCCCCAGATCCTCGTGCTCCATGAGCGGAAAGAACCGGAACGCGCTGTCGCGGGCCCACTCCATGCGCACCTCGTCACCGGCGTGGCGTACGACCGCCTCGATGAATGCCGGGAGCTCGCGCACCGTCTCGATCCTGTAGCCACGCATCTCCAGGAGCCGCCGATCGGCAGCGAACGAGGCGTGGACGGCCGCTTCGGCGTCGTGAAACACGTCGATGTCGCGGGAGACGCGCCCGCTGTCCAGGAGCAGGTTGAGCGCCACCCCGCCGGCCACGTAGCTGACGCCGGCTTCCTTGCGCTGCTCGGCTACGAGACGGCAGATCCCGCGTTGGAAGTCCGTGAGAGCCAATCCAGCAGTCCTCTGGCTTCGACGAATCCGCTGGTGTCAGCGCACGACGCGATCCGGCGCAGCACCATCGTCGCGACATCCGGTTGCTGCAGATCCAGGTCGGGCTTGAGATCCCACAGGCACTGCGCGCGATAGCGGCCCGCCAGTGCGTTGAGCCGCCGTTCGAACGCCTGCTGATCCATGACGACTCAGTCGAAGGCCGGCAGCAGCGGCGCCTGCGCCTCGAACATGTCGTCGCAGACCTGCCAGATCTGGTCCAGGGTGAGGGTGGCGGCGGTGTGCGGGTCGAGCATGGCAGCGTGGTAGACCGCCTCCCGCCGGCGTGACTCGGCCGCCTCCACGGTGGCGAGCTGCACGGCGACGTTGCTGCCGACGATGCCGGCCAGCACGGTCGGCAGGCGGCCGAACGCCACCGGCGCCAGGCCGGCGCCGTCCACGTGGCAGGCCACCTCCACGCAGGCGTCCGCCGGCAGGTTGTCGATCAGGCCGTGGTTCAGCACGTTGCCGTGGATGGTGGCCGGCACGCCGGTCTCGATCGCCTCGACGATGGCCGACCCGTACTCGTGGCTGAGCGGCCGGGTGTCCACCTCGTGGTCGGGGTCGGAGAACTCGCGCTGCTGCTGCTCCCACTCGGCGACCTGGATGGTGCGGCGGCGGATCAGCTCGTCCAGCGGCACGCGGTAGCGGTCGACCATGCCGCCCCCGTGGTGGATGAAGTAGGGCGTGTACTCGGCCTGGTGCTCGGAGCTCTCGGTGACGAAGTAGCCGGTGCGCTTCAGCATCTCGAAGCGCACGGTGCGGCCGAGCCCGTCCGGGTCGTCGCGCAGGCGCTCGAACAGCACCGGGTACAGGTCGCGGTCGGCGGTGCGGAACTCGGTGTAGAAGGCCATGTGATTGACCCCGGCGCAGCGGAAGCGCACCTCTTCCTCGGCGACGCCGGCGATGCCGGCCAGCTTGGCGGCCGTGCCCTGCACGCTGTGGCAGAGCCCGACCGCGGGGATGTCGGCGGCGCGCAGCAACGCCAGCATGTTCATGGCCATCGGGTTGGTGTAGTTGAGCAGCAGGCAGCGCGGCGCGCCGACGGTGGTGATGTTCTCGACCAGCTCCATCATCACCGGATAGGTGCGCAGCGCGCGGAAGATGCCGCCGATGCCGAGCGTGTCGGCGATGGTCTGGCGCAGCCCGTGGCGGGCCGGGATGTGGAAGTCCTGGTTGATCGTCTCCGTGTCACCGATCTGCACGCAGCAGATCACGTAGTTGGCGTCCCGGATCGCCTCGCGCTGGTCGAGCGTGGTGCGGATGGCCACCGGCTTGTCGAGCGCGCGGGCGGTCTTCTCGGCCGCGATGCCGGCGATGCGCAGGCGCTCGGCGTCGATGTCCATCAGCCGGAACTCGGGCGTCCCGATGCCGTCGCGCTGCAGGATGTCGCTGATGAGCTTTTGGGCGAAGACGACGCTGCCGGCGCCGATCAGGGCTATGTTGGGCATGGCGGCCCGGAGTCTATCCGGGTTCGCCGGCCGCGTCCCGCGCCACCATCAGGTCGTCTCCCTTCAACTCGGAGGTCGGCGCCCTGGTCGGCCTGCAGGACGTGGCGGGCGTGGATGCGCGCCCAGCCGCGCTCCGGCAGCGAGCGCGGCCGCCACTCACGGCGGCGCCGCGCGAGTTCCTCCGGCGCCACCTGCAGGTCGATCGTGCCCCGCGCGACCGACAGCCGGATCGGGTCGCCGTCGCGGACCAGCGCCAGCGGACCGCCGACCGCCGCCTCCGGCGCGCAGTGCAGGACGACCGTGCCGTACGCCGTGCCGCTCATGCGGGCGTCCGACACCCGCACCATGTCCGTGACGCCCTGCTCGGAGAGCTTGCGGGGAATCGGCAGGGAGCCTGCCTCCGGCATGCCGGCCGCCACCGGGCCGGCGTTGCGCAGCACCAGCACGTGCTCCGGGCCGACCGGCAGGTCGGGATCGTCGATCCGTTCCGCCACGTCGGCGGGCGAGTCGAACACCACCGCCGGCCCTTCGTGCTCGCAGAGCTCGGAACTGGCCGCCGCGCTCTTGATGATCGCGCCGTCCGGAGCGAGCGACCCGCGCAGCACCGTGAGCGATCCGGCGCTGCCGAGCGGGTCGTCAAGCGTGCGGATCACCGACTGCCACGCGCCCGGCGGCGCCACGTCGGCCAGCCGTTCGCGCAGCGTGCGGCCCTCGACGTCGATCGGATCGAGATGCAACAGCGGCTCCAGCGCCTTCAGCACCGCGGGCAGCCCGCCGGCCTCGTGGAAGTCCTCCATGTAGCGCGACCCGGATGGCTTGCAGTCCACCAGCAGCGGCACCCGTGCGGACGCCGCCTGCAGGTCGGCCATCGACAGCTCCACGCCGGCCCGCCGCGCGATGGCGGTCAGGTGGATGATCGTGTTGGTCGAGCCGCCCAGGGCGACCAGCACCGTGAGCGCGTTCTCGAACGCCTCCCTGGTCAGGATCCGGTCTGGCGCGATCGGCTCGCGCGCCAGCAGCGCCGCCCGCCGGCCGGAGGCGACCGCGTTGCGCAGCCGGTCGGCGCTCCCGGACGTGGGCGAGGCGCCGCCGGGGAGCATCAGCCCCACGGTCTCCGCGACGCAGGCGATGCTGGAAGCGGAGCCCATCACCATGCAGGTGCCGGGGGTGGAGCAGAGCTGCTGCTGCACCTGGCGGAGTTCCTCCTCGCCTATCCTCCCCTCGCGGAAGCCGGCGTAGTAGCGCCGGCAATCGGTGCAGGCGCCGACCCGCTCGCCCCGCCACGCGCCGGTGCGCATGGCGCCGGTCACGCACACCACGGCCGGCACGTTCGCGGAGGCCGCGGCCATGAGCTGCGCCGGCACCGTCTTGTCGCAGCCGCCGAGCAGCACCACGGCGTCCATCGGCTGCGCCCGGATCATCTCCTCGGTCTCCATGGCCAGGAGATTCCGGTAGAACATGGTCGTGGGCGAGAACAGGATCTCGTTCAGGGAGATCGTCGGGAACACCAGCGGCAGGCCGCCGGCCTGCAGCACGCCCCGTTTCACGGCGTCCACCAGCGCCGGCATGTGCGCGTGGCAGGTGTTGTAGTCGCTCGACGTGTCGGCGATGCCGACCACCGGCCGCTCCAGGTCGGCGCCGTCGAACCCCTGCGAGGCCAGGAACGCTCGCCGGATGAAGCGGCTGAAGGTGGGATCCCCGTAGGTCGTGAGGTTGCGGTCGATGCCGGTCAGGTGCTCGGCCATGGCTACCCTGCCGTGACCGCGACGCGGCCGATCGCCGGCCATCCCGAGGTCGCCGTGGCGCTCACTGCCAGCCGCAGCCGCCAGCGCTCGGCCGCCAGCCCGCAGACCGTCACCCGGTTCTCCCCGTCGTGGAGCTCCCGCCAGCCGGAGTCCAGGTCCGGCACGCCGTCGCCGCCGCGGTCCGCCTCCACCATCACCCGCGCGCGCTCACCGCCGAAGGTGTACTGCTCGACGTCGGCGACCGTGGAGTCCCGGTTCGCGTAGTAGGTGGCGGCCACGAAGGTGCCGTCCACGCGGCGCTTGAGGTCGCCGTAGCCGGTGTCGGTCCCCGGATGCATGGGACCGTGCAGGAGCTCCGGCCCGCGCCAGGTCCGTCCCCGGTCATGCGAGTGGTAGACGACCGGCTTGCGGGTGTAGCCACCGCCGATGCTGTGCAGGCCGAAGCCCCACAGCCTGCCCTCGCCGGCCGCGAAGTCGAGCCGGTTGCCATGCTGGTTGCCGTGCTGGAAGGCCGGGTTGCTCTCCAGGTAGAGCCGCGCGCGCTGCCAGAGCCCACCGGCCACGCCGCCGTCGATCCGGTCGCTGATGTCCACCGGCGGCGCGAACGACTCCCCCATGTCGGTGCTGACCGCCTGCCACGTGCAGCCGGGGCTCCCGCGTTCGCGCCGGGCCGCGTCGCGCAGCACGGCCACGATCGTGCGGTCGCCGACGTACTCGACCGCCGGCTCGAACGTCGCCCGCCCGGCCGGATCGTTCTCGGGCGCCGGCGGAACGATCCAGCTCACGAACCGGTAGCTCCGCCCGTCGTCCCGCGACCGGGCCAGCAGCGTGCCGGAGGTGGAACGGTAGTGGAAGTACTGGAACGCGAAGTAGGCGTCGGCGGGATGCTCCGGGTCGACGAACCAGTCCTCGGTGCCGAGCGCCAGGTCGCCCTCGGCCCCGTCGACGCCCTCGACGCACACGCGGTCCGCATCGGTCCGCCACGTCCTGCCGTCGTCGGTGGAGCGCATCTGCCGGGTGCCGGAGGTGTAGCCGGTCCGCCAGAACTGCAGGACAAGGTCCCCGTTCGGCATCCGGTACAGCCCGGGCTCCGAGTGCGTGTGGCCGTCCTGGTACGGCAGGCCCCGGATCGGCGCCCCGTCGAACCAGCGGTTCAGGCCACCCCAGGTCCTCCCCTCGTCCGGGGAGGTGATGAGGTGAATGGCGTCGCGGTCACCCCAGCTTATGTGTGAGACGCCGGAGCGCAGCGCCATGATCCAGCGCCGCTCGTCGACGATGGCGATCATGCACCGCCCGTACCAGGTGTGCGGGACGCCGTCCGCGTCCGTGAACGGCCGCTGCGATCCGTCGACGACCGTCTCGATCGTCTTGTTGTCGAACAGGTCGATCGCGGCCTCCACCCGGACCTCGGCGCGGTCCACGACTCCCGGCCAGCGGTGCCACGCGCTCGTCCACGTGCGGGTGCGCCCCGGCTGCATGGACGGCTCGCCACGCAGGGGCGTCTCCATCGACCACACCCGTCCGCCCACGGCATGATCGTAGCAGAGGATCGCACCCAAGCCCCATGAACTTTTCAGAACCAAGCTTCACGTTCGGCATCGAGGAGGAGTACCTCCTGATCGACCTCCGCACCCGCGATCTGGCCATCGACCCGCGGCCCGAGATGATGGAGGAGTGCCACTCGGCGCTCGGCAACTCGGTCGGCCCGGAGTTCCTGCGCTCCCAGATCGAGGTCGCCACCGGGGTCTGCCACGGCCCGGGCGAGGCGCGCGCGCAGCTCGCCGACCTGCGCGGCACCGTCGAGCGCGTCGTCGGCCGCTTCGACTGCGCGCTCATCGCCGCCTCCACCCACCCGTTCGGGCGCTGGCAGGACCAGAAGCACACCGCCGCCGCCCGCTACTCGCAGATCGCCGAGGACCTGCGCCTGGTCGCGCAGCGCCTGTTGACCTGCGGCATGCACGTGCACGTCGCCATCGAGGATCCCGAGCTGCGCATCGACCTGATGAACCAGGCCGTCTACTTCCTCCCCCATCTGCTGGCGCTGTCGACCTCCTCCCCGTTCTGGGACGGCGCGGACTCGGGCCTCATGTCCTACCGGCTCTCGGTCCTGGACGAGCTGCCGCGCTCCGGGCTCCCGGACCCCTTCCAGAGCGCCGGCGAGTACGACCGCACCGTCGCCAGCCTGGTGAGCGCCGGCCTGATCGAGGACGCCAGCAAGCTGTGGTGGGACATCCGCCCCAGCGCGCGATTCCCCACGCTGGAGATGCGCATCACCGACGTGTGCACGCGGCTGGAGGACACGCTGTGCCTGGCCGCGCTGTTCCGCTGCCTGTGCCGGCTGCTCTACCGCCTGCGGCGCAACAACCAGAGCTGGCGCATCCACTCGCGCCTGCTGGTCAACGAGAACCGCTGGCGGGCGCAGCGCTACGGGAGCGATCGCGGCCTGGTCGACTTCGGCATCGGCGAGGTCGTCGCGTACGACAAGCTGCTGGCCGAGCTGCTGGAGCTGATCGACGAGGACGCCGCCCACTTCGGCTGCGCCGCCGAGGTCGAGCGCGCCCGCGGCATCCTGGCCGACGGGACCAGCGCCCACCGCCAGTTGGCGATCTGGAAGGAAGCGCAGGCCGGCGGCGCCGACCCGGCCGCCGCGCTGCGCCCGGTCGTCGACTGGCTGGCCGAGGAGACGGTCGCGGGCACCTGACCGAAACAGTAGAATCTCCATTACGGAAGTGTGAGAGGAGGGACGCCATGAAGCCGAAGCTTCTCCCCTGCCTGATGGCCCTGTGCGTGCTCGGAGCCGGCCATGCCGCTGCGATCGAATGGGAAGTGTGGCTGTCCGATCAGGCGAACAGCGCCGACATCGGCGCCGAGAACCCCACCGGAACGTTCGGCAGCCGCATGGTCGTGTACGAAGGCCGCGACCTGCTGCTGGCGCCGCCCGGAACGTACGGCGAGGACGATCCGGAGTTCGGGGCGACCGTCATCGAGGCGCACCACGTCTTTCCCAATGCGCTCGCCGAGCTCGGCGCGAACGTCGAGCGGCTGCACGGCATGCTGCCGCACCCGTCGCACCGCTACCTGAACGCCAACTTCTTCGGCCCCGGCGT
The DNA here is from genome assembly GCA_964291595.2 of Spirochaetia bacterium. Classification (GTDB taxonomy): domain Bacteria; phylum Spirochaetota; class Spirochaetia; order SZUA-6; family Bin103; genus CATQHW01. The sequence continues at coordinate 3,258,405 of OZ219914.1, forward strand.
CGGCCTGGTCGGGATCATCGGCGCGGAAGGGCAGTGCGCGGCAACCGCAGACGGCCACCGGATCTGCCCGCCGCTTCGAGGCTCCCCGGACGACGCGGCAAAGCTCGCCAAGGCCCTTTTTCGGACGACGGGGCCGGAAGGCTCGGCGCCGTCGAATCACATGACCTTCTGGAGCGCCGACGGCAGCAAGCTGATCGTCGGGAATCTCGGCGCGAAGCTGCTGGAGCGCATCGACTACGACCCGGAGACCGACACCTTCACCTTCAACAAGGCGGCCACGCTCGACCTGGTCGGCGGCCGGGACCTCACCGCCATGGAAGCGCGGGCCGACCCGACCCTGCCGGCCGGGAGAGTGAGCGGCGAGTACGCCAACTTCCAGTCGCGGCACACGCCCAGCGGCGCACTGAAGGAAGGGCCGGGGCGGCCGAACAACGTCGTGGTCTGTCCGATCCCCTCAAGCAACAACCGGCACGTGTACGTCACCTTCGGCGGCGGTGGACTGTTCGTGGTCGACGTGACCACGGAGCCGATGTCGATCGTGGCGGAGTACACGGACGACGTGATCGGCGCCGCCGGCTGCGGCGGCGCCGAAGGGGATGGCTTCATGCACCTGAACGCCGGCGTCTCCGCGAGCGGCGCGGGCGCGGACGACTCGACGTTCATCCTGTATCGGCTGCCGCTGGACTATCCGGCCGGCGCGAACCCCTACACCACCCCGAACGAGCCGCCGGTCGTGACGTTCCACGAGGAGAAGACGATGGACATCACGGCGGACGCGGAACTCGCCCAACGCCGCGACGCGCACGGCGTGGTCATGTCTCCCAACCGCCGCTATCTCTACCAGTTCGACCGGACCCGGAACAACGTGGAAGTGTTCGACATGGGCAAGGTCATCAACGACCCGAACGCCACGCTCGCCGAGCAGACGCAGGCGCACGCGGCCACCCTGGACCTGACCGGGTCGGGCTACTGCGTGGGCGAGCCGGCTCCGTTCGTGAACGTGGACGGGCACGGATACGAGCTGAGCGACGACCCTGCCCCGGACCTGGTGGACATCACGCCGGACGGCCGGTTGCTCATCGTCTCCTTCCGGGGGCCGCACCCGGTCACCGTTAGGCACGCGGCCGTGGGGAGCTGCCCCGGGTTCGGCATCGTCACCCTGGAAGGCGATGGCTCGACCGGTGCCCTGACCCACGTCTTCCGCACCTTCCTGCCCGACGCCACCGGCACCCGCAACCTGAGCGACATCCATGCCGCCGTCGTGCGCATCAAGGGGCCGAACGCACCGCGGGCGCGATAGAGCCGGCGCCACGAGGACTCAGCGCCAGGCAGCCGTTGCTCCTGGATCTCAGTCCGCTAATGCTGGACCGCCCGTCCCGTTACCGCTCGGCGACGATCAGCGACTGAAAGCGGTCCTCGTCCCACTCGGCGCCCCAGCCGGGCAGGTCGGTGGGGGCCAGGTGGCCGTCCTCGATGACAGGGGCGTTCACCATGCCCCACGGCTCGCCCTGCTTGCGGAGCGTGTCCGGGGCGTAGCTCATGTACTCGTAGTAGCTGGTATTGTCGATGCAGCAGCCGAGCGTGGCGTGGATGTGGCCGTACACGCCGCCGGCCGCGTTCATCTCGATGGTGGTGTCGTACAGCTCGGCGAAGTGCGCCATCTTCAGCACCAGCGTCGTGCCGTGGCGGGCGTTGGCGCGCAGCAGGTCGGTGGCGCCGTGCATCAGCCACTGCGTGGAGATGCCGATGTCGTGCATGAGCATCTCGTTGGCCATCACCGGCATGTCGAGCGCGCCGCACAACTCCTGGTAGCGGTGCATCTTCTGCTCGTGGAACGGCTCCTCCAGCCAGACGAACCCCAGCTCCTCCATCACGCGGCCGACCTCGATCGCCTCGCGCAGGTCGTATGAGCAGACCGGGTCGTTGATCAGGTCGAAGTCGGGCCCGACCGCCTCGCGCACCTCCTCGAACAGCGGGATGTCCGCCTTGCCGCCCTTGTAGGTGTGGAACTTGTAGGCGCCGATCCCCATCTCGCGGGCGGCGTCGATGTGCTCGAAGTAGCCGTTGCGGTCCATGTCGCCGCCGGTCAGATAGCAGGGGAAGCGGTCGCGCACCCGGCCGATCAGCGCGTGCACGGGCAGTCCGGCCGCCTTGCCGGCGATGTCCCACAGGCAGTTGTCGAAGTCCCCGAACCAGCCCGGCTTCTGGTACACCCAGCGGGTCCCCTTGTGGAACATCTGGTAGAGCCGCTCGCGGTGCAGCGGGTCCTCGCCGATGGCCATCGACCGCACCAGGTCGACGTGGTACGCGTCCATGGTCGAGGCGGGCACGCGGCCGGTGATGCCCTCGTCCGTGCGCACCTCCACGACGTGCTCGCGCGGCTTCGCCGGGGCCGTCAGGATCGGCTCCCGCTCCGGGTTCACGCCCGCCCGGTACTGGATGCGGTGCAGGCCGGGCACCTGCACGAGCTGCGGGATGCGCTCGGGCCCGCCTCCCTCCGGCAGCTCCAGCGTGGTCAGCTTGATGTCCGTGATCTTCATCTCATTCACCTTTGATGGTTCGTTTCTGCAGCACCGATTCGTTCAGGGTCAGGCCGAAGCCGGGGGCGTCGCTGAGGGTGATGGCGCCGTCCACCGGCAGCGCCGGCTCGTTGTAGAGCTCCTGGGCGCGCTCCAGGTTGCGGTCGGCCAGCTCCTCGTCCGAGAATTCGTGCGGCAGCGTGTTGCCCAGGCCCGTGGCGAACAGGTGCAGGCTGGCGAACGAGCGGATGCCGATCGCCGGGCTGTGCGGCATGACCGGCTTGTTGTGCGCGGCGGCCAGGTCGAAGATGCGCCGCACCTCGGTGGGGCCGCCGGCGTTGAGGATGTCGGGCTGCAGGATGTCGGGATTGGCCAGCAGGATCAGGTCGCGGAAGCGCCAGCGGGTCGCCTCCAGCTCGCCGCACGACACCGGGATCGACAGGGCGTCGGCCACCTGCCGGTAGCCCGGCAGATCCACGTGCGGCAGCGGCTCCTCGTAGTGGAAGGCTCCCAGCTCCTGGAGGAGCTCGCCCTGGCGGATGGCGGTGCTGACGGTGTAGCCCCAGTTGCAGTCGAAGCTGAGCGAGCAGTCGTCGGGCAGGAAGTCCCGGCAGACGCGGAAGCGCTCCATGTCCGCGGCCGGATCGGCGTCGAGCACGGTCGGTCCCCAGTCCATGCGGATCTTGAAGGCGCGGAAGCCCATCCCGTGGCCACGCCGCACGTCGGCCAGCATCTCCTGCGGCGTCTTGCGGCTGCCGAGCCCCTGGCTCCAGTAGAGCGGCAGCCTGGTGCGCGCGGCGCCGCCCCACAGGTCGTACACCGGGCGGCCGAGCGTCTTGCCCAGCGCGTCCCAGCAGGCGATGTCGACGGCGGCGATCGCCTGCATGTGCTGTCCGGTGCGGCCGTGGCGGTAGAACAGCCGGTCCCACAGCACGGCCGGCGCGTGCACGCTCATGCCCACCACGTCCGGAGCCAGCAGGTCGCGGGCGACCGCCACGCCGACGCTCGGGTGCGCGCGGAAGGCGCCGATGCCGACCGCGCCGCCGCCGGTGTGCAGGCGGATGAGGATCTCGCCCCCTTCGAGCGCGTCCACCTGGACCCGCTGAATCGCGTCGTGAGCCTGTGCCATCGCGCCGACTTTACAGCACGCCGCCGGTGAGGGGATAACCTCGCCCGTGTCCCAACCACGCCACTCCCCTCGCCTCGTCGCCCTGCTCAATCCCCGCCATCGAATCAGCGAGGCGGGCATCCGCGACGCGCTCGGCGGCATCCCGGCCGGCGTCGAGCTGCGCAGCTTCACGGATGCGCCGCCGGACGGCCTGCTCCCGGAGCTCGAGGGGCTGATCAGCAACGGCTGGCTGCCGGAACCTGCGCGTACGCCGCGCCTGCGCTGGGTGCAGACGCTCAACGCCGGGCACGAGGACCTGCCGGATGGGCTGGTGTCGGACCCGAAGGTGGAGGTCTGTCACGGCAGCGGCCCGGCCGCGGTGCCGATCGCCGAGTGGACGCTGGCCGCGATGCTGTTCTTCGGGCATCGCTTCCGCCGCATCCTCGCGCACGAAGACGCCCGGACCTGGCACCGCGACCGGGCGGCGGAGATGTCTGCCTCAGTGCTGCACGGCAGGACGGTCGGCATCCTGGGCTACGGGGCGATCGGCCGGCAGGTGGGACGCCTCTGCCGCATGCTCGGCATGCGGGTGGTGGCCACGCTCGGCCGCGGCGGCAGGCGGCAGCAGCTCACCTACCGGACGCCCGGCACCGGCGACCCGGGGGGCGAGCTGCCGGACCGCTGGATCGGCTGGGACGAGCTGGACGGCGCGCTCGGCGACCTGGACTTCGTCGTGCTGGCGCTGCGGCTGGACGGACAGACCGAGCGCCTGGTCGACGATGCGTTCCTGCGGCGCTGCAAGCCGCAGGCGGTGCTGGTCAACATGGCGCGCGGCGGACTGGTGGACCAGGAGGCGCTGGCCGCCGCGCTGGCCGCCGGACGCATCGGCGGCGCCGCGCTCGACGTGTTCCAGGAGGAGCCGCTGCCGGCCGGCGACCCGCTGCGCGACGCTCCGAACCTGCTGCTGTCCCCGCACTGCTCGCCGGAATCGCCGTTCTTCCAGGACGAGATCGCCAACATGGTGGCCGAGAACGTGCGCCGCTTCGGGGCGGGCGAGCCGCTGCTCAACGTCATCCGTCCCCGCGGGAGCGCCCGCATGATCGAGTCGATCACGACCGAGGTCATCTCCAGCACCTGCGAGGGCGGCCCCCTGTGGTTCCATCCGCGCGCGTGCGCGGTGCCGCACGCCGGCGGCGCGCAGCTCGTGATGACCGGGCAGAGCATCTCCGGGTCGGACGTGTTCGGCCACGTCCACTGGATGACGTCCACGGACGGCGGCCGCTCCTGGAGCGACCCGGAACCCGTTCCCGAGCTCGGCCGCCGGCTGCGCGACGACGGCATCGAGGACGGCGTCTGCGACGCGGTGCCCGAGTACCACGCGCCCACCGGCACCGTGCTGCTGCTGGCGTTCAACGTCTACTACCGCGACGACGTGCTGACCATGGCCGACCGGGAGCGCCACGTCGTCTACTCGGTCCTTGACCCGGTGACCGGCCGCTGGAGCGGGCGCAAGCGCATGCCGTGGGACGAGCCCGGAGCCTCCGCGATGTACACCAGCAACTGCTCGCAGCGGGTGACCCTGGACCACCGGGACGGGGAGCGGGCCGGCGACGTGATCGTGCCGCTGACCTTCGGCCCCCTGGGGCGCACCCACCGCGACGTGTGCACGGTGCGCTGCGCGTTCGACGGCGCCGAGCTGCGCGTGGCCGAGCAGGGATCGCACCACGAGCTGCCGGTCCGCCGCGGCCTGCTGGAGCCGAGCGTCGCGCGCATCGGCGACACCTTCTTCCTCACCGTGCGGGCCGAGGACGACCGCGGCTACGTGTCGAGCTCCGCAGACGGCCTGCACTGGGAGCCGCTGCGCCCGTGGTGCTGGGAGGACGGCGAGCCGCTGGTCATGTCCACCACGCAGCAGCGCTGGCTGCCGCACGGCGACCGGCTCTACCTGGTGTACACGCGCCGCACGGAGGCGAACCGCAACGTGTTCCGCTGGCGTGCTCCGCTGTGGGTCACGGAGGTGGACCGCGACCGGCTGTGCCTGCGGCGCGACACCGAGCGGGTCGTCCTGCCGATGAAGGGCGACGGCGTCAACGACCCGGACGGCGTGCCGCGCATGGGCAACTTCCACACCACGGCCGTCTCTCCCGACGAATCGATCGTCACCGTCGGCGAGTGCCTGCCGTCCTCCGGCTACCAGGGAGCGACGCTGCTGGCCCGCGTGCGCTGGCGCCGCCCCAACCGCCTGTTCGTCCTATAGTCGCCCGATGGAAGGACGCCGACTGGTCGCCGTCGCCGGCAACGTCGAGATCGAGTCGTTCGAGGTCCCCGAGCCGGGCCCCGGTCAGGTACTGGTCCGGGTCTCGCGGAGCCAGGTGAGCGCCGGCTCCGAGAAGAGCGCCCTGCTCGCGGCGAGCGGCGAGCGCCGGCCGCTGGGCTACACCCTGGTCGGCACCGTCCTGGCCTGCGGCCCCGGGGTGGATGAGTGCCGCGTGCACGACCGGGTGCTGGCGTTCGGCAACCATGGCAGCCACTGGCTCACCGGTCAGGCGGGGCTGTCCGAGTTGCGCGGGTCGGCGCAGCCCATCGAGCACGGCGCGGCGGAGCTCAGCGACGAGCAGGCGACGTTCGCCGTGCTCGGCGACGTGGCCCTGCTCGGCATCCGCCGCGCCGAGCTTCAGATCGACGAATCGGTCGCCATATTCGGCCAGGGCGTGGTCGGCCAGCTCACCACGGCGCTGTGCCGTATCTCCGGCGCCCACCCGGTCATCGCCGTCGATCTCGACGCGCGGCGGCTGGAGCTGGCGCGCGGCAGCGGCGCCACCCACACCGTCGACGCGTCGGCGGACGATCCGGTCGCGGCGATCCGCGACCTGACCGGCGGCGGCGCGCAGTGCGTCTTCCACGCCGCCCGCGATCCGGGCGTGCTGGTCCCGGCCATGCAGGCCGCCGGCGACCGCGGCAAGGTCATCCTGGTCGGCAGTCCGCCGGGCACGGTCGAGCTCGGCCTGCAGGTCGAACTGCTGCGCCGCGAGCTGGACATCCGCGGCGTCTACGGGCGCGGGCTGGAGGACAGCGCCCATCCGAAGTTCCCCTGGACCCGGCGCCGCAACCGCCGCGCGATCATGCGCCTGATCGCGCAGGGGGCGCTGGTGGTGGATCCCCTCATCAGTCATGTCGCGAGGCCGGAACAGGCGCCGCAACTCTACCGTCAGGTGCTGGAGGGCACGGCGGGCTGGATGAGCATCCTGTTCGACTGGGACTGACTCATGGGCCGCAACCTGCCTGATGAGGCGCACGCACGCGACATCGCCGGAGCGTCGTGGGATCCCGGGCAGTACCTGAAGTTCGCCGACCACCGCCTGCGGCCGGCCGTCGACCTCATGGGGCGGATCCCGCTTGCCGACCCGGCGCGCATCTACGACCTGGGATGCGGCACCGGCAACGTCACCCGCATGCTTGCCGAGCGATGGCCGGCCGCCGACGTCGTCGGCATCGACCACTCGCCGCAGATGCTGAAGCAGGCGCGCGCCACCCCGTCGCGGGTACGCTGGCAGCACGGCGACCTGGCGGACTGGCAGCCGGAGGAGACGCCGTCGCTGCTCTTCTCCAACGCGGTCATTCACTGGCTGCCCGACCACCGGTCGCTGATCGCCAGCCTCTGGTCGCTGCTGCCCCCGGGCGGCTGTCTGGCCGTCCAGGCGCCGATGAGCTGGGACCTGCCCTCGCATCGCCTGATGCGCGAGACGCTCGCCGGCGGCGGCGAGGGCTGCACTCCGCTTGGCGACACCGCGTTGCGGCGCGCCGTGGAGAGCCGCGGGCTGCACGATCCCGGCTTCTACTACGACCTGCTGGCCGCCGACGCCGCCCACCTCGATGTGTGGACCACCGAGTACCTGCACGCCCTCACCGGCACGGACGCCGTGCTGGAATGGGTCACCGCCACCAGCCTGCGCCCGATCCTGGCCGGCCTTGGCGAAGCGGACCGCGCAACCTTCCTGGACCGGTACCGCGAGCGGCTCAGGGACGCGTACCCCTCGCGCTCGGACGGCACCACCCTCTACCCCTTTCGACGCCTGTTCTTCGTCGCCGTCCGCGGCTGAACTTCACGGAGATTGCTGCCTGCTTCCATCCATTGACCATCCCGGAGCCGGGTACTAAGGTATTTGACTGGAGGGTAACATTGCGTGGTAGCAGCTGCGCCGAAACGCCGCTTCGAGTCCGCGCGTCGTCCTCTTGTTGCTCCCGGCAACCACTCAAGCTCAAGCCACAACGCCGCGAGGTATCTGCGAGGCCCGTTGATTCCTCGCGCTGATGCTGAACGAGTTGCACGTGCGGTGGTTCAAGCGCATGGCGCAAACGGCGGTCCATGTCCCCCACTTCGTCACCTGGGTGCTCATGGCCGGTATCTTTACCATCACCAGGAGAGCAGCATGAACTCTGGCGACTTGCACCGCCTGCACGGAATGCACAATCCCATCATCACACCTTTCACGGCAAAGGGTGAAATCGACGAAGAAACGCTTCGCACATTGATTCGCCGCAACATCGCCAAACAGCTCGATGGTCTCTACCTGTGTGGAACCATCGGCGAAGGGCTCCTCATGTCGCCCGAGGAGAGGAAGGAAGTGTTCCGTATCGCAGCCGACGAATCGGACGGGAAGCAGACACTCATTGCACATGTCGGCGCAATGAGCACACGCGACGCCATCGAGATGGCGCAAGGGGCGGAAGAATGCGGCTACCACGCCATCTCCGCGATTCCGCCGTTTTATTTCTATTACAACTTCGAGGAGGTCAAGTCATACTACAGCGACATCATCGCTTCGGTGAATCTTCCCATGCTCATCTACCACGCACCCGATTACGAGGGCGTACACCTGACGATCGAGCAGATGTGTGAGATTGCGGATATCCCGGGCGTCGTCGGAATCAAGAACTCCTCGCCGGACGCATACATGGCCGCACTCATACGCAAAGCGCGGCCGGACATGATCTTCCTGCACAGCTACGAGCACATTTATCTGGCCATTCTGCCGTTTCGTGTGCATGGCGTTATCGGCTCCCACCTGAATCTGATCCCGGAGATCTATCAGCGGATGCTTGCTCACTTCGAAGCGGGGCGGTTGGACGAAGCATGGAACGAGGAAACCAAGATCCTGGAAGTCCATCACGCCCTCATGGGCATCGGGGAGATCCAGGCGATCAAGGCCATCCTGGGCATGATCGGTATCGATTGCGGCGTTGCGCGCAAGCCCCACCGTCAGTTGGACGGGCCGACGCTGAAGCGGCTGGAACCCATGATCGAGAAATTCCAGATCAGTTGAGGACGGACGAGTCATCGTCTTGTCAAGATCGACAAGCGAAGGTGTCTTGTGTGCCAACGATAAGAGTCGCCTTGATCCAATTCGACGCGCAACCCGGAGGCTCGGCCCGGAACCTGGAAAGAATGAGCGAATGGGTGCTCGAGGCAGGCAAGCACGGCGCTCGTTGGATCATGTTTCATGAGGCAACGGTGGCCGACTACGTGCCGAAGCTGGCTGACTGCGCAGAGCGCGTCCCGGACGGGCCATCGACACGGGCGATGGGCAAGCTGGCGAAGGGACAGAATTGCTTTATCAGTTTTGGACTATCCGAACGCAGTGACGAGAGGTTTTTCCTGTCACAGGTATTCGTCGGGCCTTCCGGTCTGGTCCATGTCTACCGAAAGTCGTGGCTCTGGCGAGACCCGGGAGACAGGGGATGTCGTAACGAATGGGCGCGCTACGACCCGGGCGCAGGACCGGAACACTTTCAGCTAGACGGAGTCGGGGCAACGTGCTTCATCTGTTCGGACGGAGAGGCGCCACGATGCATCGAACGGGCAAGACAACTTGAACCAGAGGTTGTGTTCTATCCGAACAATCGGGGCTCTTTGCCGCCGTTTCGGGTTCTTGGCAGGCTTGCCCAGGAGATCGGCGCACCGATGCTTGTCACGAACCGCGTTGGCGTGTCCGGCATCCGTGATTGCAAAGGCGGTTGCGTGATTTACTCGGCCAACGGAACGGTCCTGGCGAAATCAAATCGTGTGGGTCAGGAGGAACTGCTGATTCACGATCTCGAAGTGTAGTAGCGCTGCTTCATATGCCGTCTGGTATTTCACAGCCCGAGGAGGCTCCTGATGTCGGGGCGAAGATTCGCCTCGGGCCCCCGCGTGTCGTGATGGCGGCGCCTCTGGGCGACACGAGCTGGGGTTCGTTCAATTTTCCGAACGTATGGCGTCTGCGCGACCGACGGCTGGTTTGTGCCGTGACGATCGGCCAGGACGAGATGTCGTCGGATGCCGACTATCACTATCTCTGGTACATCTCGGACGATGAGGGCGAGCATTGGACGCACGCCGTCGTCGACGAGAACGAAGCGGAAAGCTTTCTCCGCGAGAGGATCACCCTTTCCGATGGACGTCAACTCTACTACAAGCCCAAAATGGTCTCTGTCGACAAGCTCGGCTGCGAGCCGGTTCCCCGCTTCCAGGGGATCGGCTGGAAGGGCATGAACGTTTACTACCGGCTGGGCGAAATGGACGCGGAATGTCGTTCCCTCGACATGTACAGCCGTGGGCCCGGAGAGAGCACATGGCGGAAGGAGGTGGCGATGATGGACCCCGACATCATCGTTCCGGCCTACAAGGAGACGGTCCTCGAGAAGGACTCGGTCGTGGGACCGACACATTCGGCCATCGGTACGCACCTCAGAAGGCTGGTTCAGTACGTGGGAGACGATCGGCCACCCGCTCTCGGAATGCACAGGATCCAGGACGATCAGCCGCCGCACCTGGACCCCTTGGATCGCCCGGGGTTCAGCATCCACAACGCTTCGTGGGGCGTCTCTCCGGAGGAGCTTACGGCCTCCCGCGCCCGGAATCTGGCGATTCGCGTACAGATACCCTCGCCGCTCGGTTGTAGGCTGCACGACTACCCCCTGCTGCCGATTATGGAACTCGCCGACGGAACGCTGATGACCACGAGCTACTACTTTCCGGCTCCTGCAAGCGGTATGCGGATCATCCGGAAGAACGGCGAACTGGATACGGGAAGCAAATCCAACCTCTTCAAGAGCGTCGATGGCGGCGCGACCTGGTCGTACCATTGCAGTGTTCCGTTCGAGAAACTCGGAGAACGCCAGGTCGTTCTGGCGCACATTACGCCGAATATGCCGCGGGGCAACTGGGCCGCGATGTTGCGCACGACGGGCGATGAGAGCACGGAGAACTCTCCGCTGATGGCGACTCGCTCCTACGACCAGGGGCAAACCTGGAGCACACCCGAGGCGATTCGGCCTTCCAGCGTGAATCCCGTTGGTGGGCTGCTTCCGAACGGGGTCGCCTTCAGGATGTACGGCAGGCCGGGGCAGTACATGACTTTCTGCACCGACGGTGAGGGGAAGGAATGGGGCAACGATGTCACCCTCACCCGCGGCGGGTCGTGCGCGAATAGCTGCACCTACATAACGGGCGCGAATCGCCTCATCGTCGTGTACTCGGACTACGCCTATCGAGATGCACGGGATCGGCGGAGAAAGGCGATCGTCTCCCGTCAAATCGTTGCCGGGTGATGAACGCTGACAGCTTACCCCCTTATTGATGAGATCGTAGAGCCGGACCCCGAATGTGAGAGAGTCGGGACATACGTCGGCATCGATCGTGGTTTGGGCACCGGATGGAGCAGTCGGATCGCCGAACAGTCTTCCACGCGGCCCGCGATCCGGGCGTGCTGGTTCCGGAGCAGGCCGCCGGCGACCGCGCAAGGTCATCCTGGTCCGTCACGGTCGAGCGGCCTGCAGGTCGCTGCGCGGCGACGGCGGCGTCTACGCGGGGCTGCGCAGTTCCCCTGGACCCGGCGCCGCAACCGGCACCATCATGCCGATCGCACAGGGGGCGCTGGCATCAGTTCGCCAGGCCGGAACAGGCGCCGCACGCACGCGACTCCGGAGCGTCGGTACCTGAAGTTCACCACTGCCTGCGGGCTGCACGATCCCGCCCGGCTTCTACTACGACCTGCTGGCCGCGGACGCCGCCCACTCGCCGCCTCGACGTCTGGGCACCACCGAGTACCTGCACGCCCTCACCGGCACGGACGCCGTGCTGGAGTGGGTCACCGCCACCAGCCTGCGCCCGATCCTGGCCGGCCTCGGCGATGCGGACCGCCACCGAGTACCTGCACCTTCCTGGACCGGTACCGCGAGCGGCTCGCGCGTGCATACCGCGAGCCTCCCGCGCCCCGACGGCACCACCCTCTACCCCTTCCGCCGCCTGTTCTTCGTCGCCGTCCGCGGCTGAAGTCCACGGAGATTGCTGCTTCCGCCTATTGACAGCACCGGACCACGGCGGTAGTGTCCTTGACTGGAGGGTACAATTATGCAGCTTTCGCTGCGCAGAAACGCCGCATCGAGTCTGGGCGTCGTCCTCTTGTTGCTCCTGGCAACCACTCACCCGCTGTTCGCGAGTGCTTCCACCGAGATGGCGGAAGAAGAGAAGCCCGTCATCCAGTTGATGGTCGGACCTACCCGAATCCCGCTGGCCGCGGACACCTACATCATCCAGGACATCGGCAAACGGATGAATGCCACTATCGAACCGATCAACGGCGACAAGAAGATGCTGCAAACCTTGATTGCATCGCGCCAGGTTCCCGATCTGATGTATGGCAACGCGATCATGTCGAGGCTGGAGGCACTCGACTACGGACCTCAAGGAGTGCTCTTTCCGCTCGATACGAAATTCGACATGATGCCGAACATCAGTCGATTGCGCACCGAATACAAGGAGTGGGACGCGGCCATGACGGCCAATGACGGACATCAGTACGTCACGCCGTGGGTTTCGGAGTTCCCCTACTTCTTCTATGCACCCCTGATATCACCCAAGGTGAGGGACTACGGGATAGATCCGCGGACGGACATAGAGACGTTCGATGACCTCTATGAGATATTCAAGATGTTCAAGAACGACCATCCCGACAGCCATCCCTGGGTGACGCGCAGGGGTCTGCGCTCGCATCTCTATATCTTCGGCACCGACCGCCGCTTCTACCTGAATCGTTTCGAAGACAGGTACGTATTCGGACCCATGGAGGAGACCTACCGTCTCATGGTGGAATTCATGGCGAAGAACTATGCCGAAGGCCTCATGCATCCCGATTGGTTTACCATGAACGAGGACCCGTGGCGCGAGAACATGGCGGCCGGCAAGGCCTTCTTCACGGTGGATCAATTCAGGCAGAAGACATCGCTGGGCGGGACTCCTGAAGACGAGTCCAGTTGGTGGATCTCGTTCATCGTTCCGAAATTCCATGGCACCCGCTACTACACCACCGACGACTATACCCACGTCAATGAGAGCATTTGGAAACTCAGCGCCGACACCGAGCATGTCGACAGGATTCTGCCCTTTGTCGATTGGCAGTACACCGAAGAGGGTTCCGTTTGGACCATGTTCGGAAACATCGGAGAGACGGCTGAACGAACGGATGACGGCGTGCGCTACCTCGATATCCCGGAAGGGGTCGACGCGGGCACCTGGGCACAGGAACAGGGCATGGTCGTTTTCCGGGGCGCACTCCAGACCAGGGCCGTCTTCTTCAACCGGGCAAGGATAAAGCAGGCCGGAGGGAACCTGCTCGCCCTGGACTTGTGGGAGGCGGACATCGACTATGTGGAGGGCAGCGGGACGGTCAGACCGGCTCATCCGATTCTCACGTTCGCCGACGATGAGTTCGACAGCATCAAGCAGTTGCAGACGGATATCGAGACCTACGCGAGTGAGAACGTCATCCAGTTCGTCACGGGGCAACGGCCACTCAGCGAATGGAATGACTATGTGAACGAACTGAAGAAGCTGGGTGTCGAAGAGGTGATCGAGATCTACTCCGCCGCCTACGACCGCTATGCGGCACTGGTCCAGTAGAAGCATCGTCCAATAGAGGCATCGCATCATTGACAGGGGTGCCCGATCCCGTGATCGGGCACCCCTGTCACGTTAAGAGAGCGGAGGGTTACCGAGTTGAACGAGTTTCTCTGTGAGAATTTCCTGTCGTCCGGCGACCCGAATGAATCCGGGTATGTTCAATCGAAGAACTTCCTGCGTCAATGGTACGTTCATGGACCGTTCCCCATGGCTCCTGGAACGCGAGCCGCCGCGGAGTCCGGTGACTGGGACACCGTTCTGAACGAGGAAGCCGTCCCGGACGAGGCGAACCTGAAGCCGGACGTCAAGCCGGTGTCCGATCCCCGCGACATGGTCAGGAACGGCGCATGGATGCGGTGGGAAACCTACTGTCTCGGGACCCACTGGCGCTACCCCGAGAGGATCGTGCCGTGCGCGCTGCTGCACGAATGGTACCTGCCGCGGCACCCGGACTTTCCCAAGGCGGTCCTGCCTCCGGGTTACGCTCACCTGCCCATCGAAGCATACACGCGGGATGACACGCTCATGCCGTACTGGGTGAATCTGGACCCATCGCAAACCGAAGACGGCAACCCCCGTGAGCCGCATTGCCCGCGGTGCGACGAAAAGGTGGAGATGGAAGCGAAGAGCTGCCCCCGTTGCGGCCAGCGCATGGGCGGATACGCGGGATACAGTGCGATAGGCTGGCCACGGAAGGACTCATGGCAGCCTGCTCTGCCGGACGACTACTCGTTCTACTTCATCGCCGCATACGTACACGCACCCGGCGAGATGCGCCGGATGACACTGAGGGCGAGCTGCGAGGGCCGCTACAAGCTCTTCCTGAACGGCCGGGAGGTCGGCGTGTATGCCGGTCCACATCGGTACCCTCAATGGGATCTGGACGAATATGCCGTCGGACTGAAGGAAGGCTGGAACCTGCTGCTCGTCAAGCTGGCCCATGACACGATCAGCGATGATCGCCGGTTCTACCATTCACGGAAAGAGGTGCGGAGCGCGTTCCTGGCACGGATGGTCATGCCCGACAACCGGCCGGTGACCGTACGGAACTACGCGAAGCGCACCTTCGCGCCTGAGCGGCAGCTTCGCATCACCGTTTCGGAGCCGATTCCCATCGGCACGGGAGCGACCGCTCGCCTGCGGCGTTTCCCGGACGGCACCCTTGTCTGCTCCGAATATCGAAGCACCGACAATGGCAACACCTGGACGCCTTGTCCAAACCTTCAGGGGAGTGCAGGCGGATCGTGGGAGTCATCCACACCGGCTGACCCGTCGACCTGGTCGGAGGAGCAGGATCCAGCCACACTGGTGGTGGCCACCAACTGCCGGGAGGTCCGGCCCGGTCTCTACAGCGGGCGGCTCTGCCGGAGCCTGGACGGCTGGCACACCCGCGAGGTTCTGGATGTCGCCATACATATGGAAGACGCCACGAACCTCGTGGACGAAGGAAACCAGGAGATCGGCCCCGGCAGCATCAGGGGCCTCAATATCGTCGGACTGTCCGACGGCAGCCTCGTCGTGCCGATGTACGGCAGCTTGAAGCAGGATGTCGTCTGGTTCGACTATCGGACGTTCGGAGGCTATCTGAAGTATCCGCAGGAGTGGCCCAGGCAGTTCAAGTACCGCTCCTGGCTGCTGCGGAGCGAAGATGGAGGGCTGAACTGGCACTACTACAGCACGATAGCCGCACTTCCCGAGCTCGGCGACGAGGGTTTCTGCGAACCGAGCGTAACGACTCTGCATGACGGCTCGCTCATGGCCCTGCTGCGCAACGGAGGCAGCGACGACGGTCCCCTGTGGGTGTGCCGCTCATGGGACGACGGCCGCACGTGGTCGTACCCGGTGCGCACCACTCCCACCGGCAATGCTCCCCAGATCCGCCAGATGCCCAACGGGGTATTGGCATGTTCCTACGGTCGCCCCGATAACCGCGTCAGTTTCGATCTCACCGGTTCCGGTCTTGCCTGGTCGCATACGGTCGTCGCGGCCAATTGCTACGGCAACGCTCACATCGAGTTTGCCGTGACGGGTTCGGCTACGTTGTACTGCGCCTACGCGGATGATGAGTTCGACGCTCAGGGCAACAGGATGCCCCGCAAGGTTCGACAGAAGTACGGCCGACGCATCACGGCAGAAAGGCTTTGACCATCACCAAGCAGGAAATCACGCTCGATGGCCTGCGCGTCATCCTGAGCACGCCGCGCGTCGTGGCTGAGACGTCCAGAGGCCGTTGCTGGTACCCGGACTTGCTGAAGTTCTCTACCGGCGAGCTCATGCTGAACCACAGCCTGAATGCGGACCGTCACGACAACGAGCACAATTCACAGGCCGTCCACCTGTCCGTCGACGAAGGCGGCACGTTCGATTTCGCCTACGACGTGAGTGGATTTCACAACGGCGGCGGCGAGCCGAGAATCAGTCTGCCCGACGGTCGCATCGTCGGCGCGTCGTCCTTCCTGAGGCCGCGCCCGTCGCCACAGGGGCAGAGCTTCCTCGCACACCACTGGTGCTACGACCAGGGCGGCCGGCGCTATGCGGTCGAGCCCTGGAGCGTAGTCGTGGAGGGATTCCCCAGAGAGGTGGATCGCTGGAGACTCTCGAGCCGGACATCATGGACCACGATCAACTGGTTCAGCGACATCCTGATCGTCGACGGCGGTGCGTGGCTGAGCCTGATGAGTCTCAAATACCGTGGCGACGAACGGTGGACCGTCGTGGCCGTGGCTTCCAGCGATGAGGGCCATCACTGGCGGTATCTGTCTACCGTCGCCGTCCCGGAGGATGCGCCACACGGCCTGGAGGGCTTCGGCGAGCCCTGTCTCGTCAGACTTCCGAACGGCGACCTGATGAGCGTCATGCGGGTCGGGCAGCACCAAAAGCAGCCGGACCAGTGGCTCACTCGCACCTACAGTAGAGACGGTGGCCGTAGCTGGACCGCAGTCGATCCTCTTCCCGCGTGGAGCGTGGCGCCGCAGATCTGTCGACTGCACAACGACGTGCTCGTACTCTCTACCGGGCGACCGGGAATCGTTCTCTGGCTTTCGACCGATGGTAGAGCCGCCGAGTGGCACCCCATCGACGTCCTGGACTGGCACAACACGGCCCTGGACAGACCGTTGCATATCGAAAGGGAGCGGATCCTGGGGCCTGAGCCGGCGAGCGCCAAGGGCCAGACAACCTCATATACCGCGATCGTCGAGGTTTCACCGAATCGCATCTACCTGGTGTACGATCGCACACCCTACGGCTGGAAGCCGGTGCCGGCAGAATCCGGTGAGCGCAGCCAGATTTTTCTCCTCGAAGCGGAAGTGCAGCGCATCGCCACAGCGTGAAGCGTCATCCTGCCCGTTCTCAATCCTTGACCGAACCTACCAGGACTCCTTTCACGAAATACTTCTGGATGAACGGATAGACCACGATGATGGGCCATATCGTCAGAGCCGCAAACTTGAAGGACTTGAAGAAGCCCGGACCCACCCATCCTTCGAGAGAGATATCCCGCAAAGGACCCGACTGCAGTATGCTCTGGAACGACCCGGTGTATCTGCCCACCCGTCCTTCCAGGAGGATCCTCTGCAGTATCAGCGGCAACGGAAACTTCGCGGCGTCGGTCAAGTAGATCAGCGGGCCCGCGTAGTTGTTCCAGCTCTCCACGGCGGCAAACAGGCCGATCGTCGCCAGAATGGGTTTGATGAGAGGCAGGACGATACGCAGGTAGACATACAGATCCCCCGCACCGTCCATGTAGGCCGCTTCTCTCAGGTCCGCGCCTATCGTCGACCTGATGTTCGCTCTCATGATGAAGATATACCATGCGCTGAAGCACGCAGGGAGGATGATTGCCAATCTCGTATTGTAGAGTCCGATTCCCATTATGACCAGGAAGCTCGGGATCATGTTGGTCGGAACGAACATGGTCAGCACGATGTAGACGAGTATGACCTTTCTGAACGGCAGCGACTGCCGCTCCAGGGCAAAGGCAGCCGCGCTGGTGACAAGCAGAGTCAGGATGACGGTGAAAACCGCGTACAGCACGCTGTTGACGTAAGCGACTCCGATATTGGTGGCCATCAGGAGGATACGGTACGAGTTCAGATGGAGCTCGCCCTTCGGAAAGAGCTTCACGGCATTCAGCGTGATCTCCGCGTATCCGCTTATCGATACCGAGAATATGTAGACGAAGGGAAATATGAAGGAAACGATGAGGAGAAGAAACAAGAGGTGATTGGCGACGTCAAAGGCCAGCGAGGCCGGGTTGTGCCTGTATCTCATCGTCGGTCACCTACCACAAGCTGTTCTCGCTCACCTTTCGACTTACGTAATTGGTCGCGACTACGAGCGCGAGCGCCAGCACCGCATTGAACAGCCCGACGGCCGCCGCGAAAGAGTAGTCCAATCCGAGGATGCCTCTCCTGTAGACGTAGGTGGAAAACACGTCAGCAACGCTGTAGATTCCGGGGTTGGACATGAGAAAGACCTTTTCGAAACCCACGTTGATGAGCTGACCGACATTCAGAATGAGCAGGATGGTAATCGTCGGCGCCAGGCCGGGAAGCGTGACATGGATGGCCCGTTGCACCCTGTTCGCCCCATCAAGATAGGAAGCCTCATAGAGCTCCGGATTGATGCTCGCCAGGGAGGCAAGGTAAACGATGGAGCCCCAGCCCATGCTCTGCCACACGCCGGAGACGACATAGAGCGGTCTGAACCACTGCGGATCGTTGACAAAGTCCAGGGCCCCGATGCCGAGAGCGCCCAGGATGCGATTCACGTATCCGTCGTGGCCGAAAAAGCTGTAGAGCATGCCGACGATGATCACGACGGACACGAAGTGCGGAAGGTATGTGATGCTCTGGGCGATCGTCTTGAACGGGCGGTTGTGAATCTCGTTCAGCAGGAGAGCGAGCAGGATGGGAGCGGGAAACCCGAATACCAGACTATAGAGTCCGAGAAGGAACGTGTTCTTCAGAAGCCGAAAAAAGAACGGGCTCTCCATGAACTGGATGAACCACTTGATACCCACCCACTCACTTCCGAAGAAACCGTCTACGATGCTGTATCGCGTAAAGGGTATGGTGATCGCTCCGATGCTGGGAACGTACTTGAAGATCAGCAGACCAAGAATGGCAGGAAGCAGCAGCAGATAGAGTGCGGCGTGCTTTCTCAGTTGCGGAATCAGCGAAGAGTTGCGGAGGAGAGCTTCTTTCTTTCGAGCCTTCAACTCTATAGAACGTTGCATAGCACCCCGATCGGGCAGCGTACGGCCAACCGCCCGAAACTGTCAATGAGTAGTATGCGGGCCAGGCCGAACCTCCCCGTCGACATCGAGGAAGTGCCCTCGGCCACCTGAGACTCACCCCCGGCGAGGATCGCCTGCTCGGTCCTCACCCGACCCGGTTCGTCGCGAGACTCCAAGCGCTATCGCGAGAACGATGCGCGGGTGATCAATTCGAGCCAATGCACGTGGTCCTGAACGAATCCAGGCCGTTGACCGCGGTGCTACCGAGTGCTACCCTGATGCCAGCAGGTCTCTCATGGCGGTGAAGTCCTCGATCTCACTTACCGACGAGCAGCACGCGTTTGCCCGAGGATTGGTCGAAGCGGGGCGCTACGCCAGCCTGAGCGCGGTGCTGCAGCAGGGCGTCGACTTGCTGCGGCAGCGACTGGACGCCCAGGAGCTGGAGCATGCGGCGATGCGCGAGCTGCTGTCCCGCCGCCGCCAGGGCGAGTTCGTCAGCGCGGAGGCGATGGACGCGCGGCTGGCCCGGATGATCGCCGAGAAACGCCGCGACCATGGTCTTCAGCCTTGAGTTCTCGGCGGAGGCCGAACGCGACTTCGAGCTGATATTCGACCATCTCCTGCAGAGCTACCTCGACTTCGGGGAGAGCCTGGAGAGCGCGCTCGACCACGCGGAAGCCCGAGTCCTGGAAGTCCGTGCCGCCGCGGAGCGCATCCTGACGGCCCCTCATCGCGGCGAACGCCATGACGACATCCTGCCGGGGTCACGGCACCTGAGCATCGGCCGGGCGATCTACTGGTTCGAAGTGGATGAGACCGTCCGGACGGTCCGAGTCCTTGCGGTGTTCTTCGGCGGGCAGGATCACCTTCGCCACATGATGATCCGCCTCCTCGATGACCGGCCTCCCGAGCTCCGGGCCGGGACGTAGGCGCTTACGACGGCTCGAGCGGCGGCATGCCGGGGTGCGAGCCGCCCGCGTTCTTGGCGAGGTTGCCGCCGTCGAAGGGCACGAGCGCGCCGGTCATGGACGACGACGCGTCCGAGGCGAGCAGGATCGCCCTTTACCCCTTCCGCCGCGTGTTCTTCGTTGCCGTGCGCGATTGAAGGGCATCGCCATCGCGGCGTATCCTGAGGCAACGTGCGTACCGGACCCCAGCACAGCGGTACGCCGCTGTGAGCGACAGCCCTCCGCGGACTCAGGCCCCCGCGTTGCGGATCGACGGGAGGCTCACCGCGAGGGGCAAGCTGCGCTACGTCCGCCAGGACTGGCAGCTCTACGCGCTCATCCTGCCGGTGCTTGTCTTTTTCGCCATCTTCCACTATTGGCCGATGTACGGGGTGCAGATCGCCTTCAAGGAGTATCTCGGCCCGCTCGGCATCCTGGGCAGCCCGTGGGTGGGATTCAAGCACTTCGTCCGCTTCTTCAGCTCGTTCCACTTCGTCCGCGTCATCAGGAACACGCTGACCATCAGCCTCTACGAGCTGCTGGTCGGATTCCCGATCCCGATCATCCTGGCGCTCTCCATGAACGAGCTGCGGCTCCTGGGCTTCAAGAAGGTGGTCCAGAACATCACCTATGCCCCGTACTTCCTGTCCCCGGTGGTCATGGTCGGCATGATCATCCTGTTCCTGTCGCCGAGCAGAGGTGTCGTCAACGCGGTGATCGGGCTGGCCGGCTTCGAGCCCGTGTCCTTCATGACGGAGCCCGGGTGGTTCAAGCACGTCTACGTATGGTCCGGCGTCTGGCAGCACGCCGGCTGGGGCTCCGTGATCTACATGGCCGCGCTGGCCGGCATCGACCACGAAGTGGTGGAGGCGTCGATCATCGATGGGACGAGCCGGCTGCAGCGCATCCGCCACGTGATGATCCCCGGCATCATGTCCACCGCGATCGTGCTGCTGATCCTGTCGGCAGCCGGCATCCTGGCGGTCGGCTTCGAGAAGATCTACCTGATGCAGAATCAGCTCAATCTGCCGACGTCCGACGTCATCTCGACCTACGTCTACCGGGTGGGTCTCCTCGGCGCGCAGTTCAGCTTCGGTGCAGCAGTGGGGCTGTTCAATTCGGTCGTCAACTTCATCGTTCTCATCATCGTCAACGCGGCATCGCGGCGTCTCACCGGATCCAGCCTGTGGTGACGCCCGAAGGTGACTAGGACGCCCAACGGTGCCCCCCGTCGTCAAGGACACCGGCGCGGACCGGGCCTTCCACGTCGCCAACACGGCGTTCCTGATCGGCATCCTGTTCCTGTACTCCTACCCGCTCTGGTTCGTGGCCATCGCGTCACTCTCCACGCCGGTGGAGATCTCTCAGGGCAACGTGTGGATCGTGCCGCGCGGCACCACGATAGAGGCGTACCGGCGGGTGATCACCAACGACGACATCCTCATGGGGTACCGCAACACGATCTTCTACACGATCGCCGGCGTTGCCGTGAACGTCACCATGACCGTGCTGGCGGCGTATCCGCTGTCGCGCAAGCGGTTCTTCGGCAGGAAGATCATCCTCATCTACCTGACCTTCACCATGTTCTTCAACGGCGGTCTGATCCCCACCTACCTGGTGGTGGACGGGCTGGGGCTGGTCAACACGTTCTGGGTCATGATCATCCCCAACGCGGTGTCGGTGTTCCTGATCTTCATCATGCGGACGTTCTTCGTGCGGACGATTCCGGACGAGCTGTACGACGCGGCCGCGATCGACGGCAGCAGCCACGTGCATACGCTGGTCCGGGTCGTGCTGCCGGTCTCCGGTCCCGTGCTGGCGGTCATGATCCTGTTCTACGGGGTCGGGCACTGGAACTCGTACTTCAACGCGCTCATCTACCTGAGCGACCGCGAGCGGTTCACGCTGCAGCTCATCCTGCGGGAGATCCTGGTGCAGGAACGCATCGACGAGATGGTCGACATCGCGGACGAGGCGTACTTCGAGCAGGCGATGCTGGCGGAGATCCTCAAGTACGCGGTGATCATCTTCGCCAGCGTGCCGGTCCTGCTGCTCTACCCGTTCCTGCAGAGATACTTCGTGAAGGGCGTGATGATCGGAGCGATCAAGGGATGACGCATAGCCCCGGATCAAGGAGGTGACGGAAGGAAGATCCTTGTGGATAGTCGTATGAATGAAGTTGGACGCGGGGCGGGCTCATCGAGCCGGCCGGCGGTTCAATCGCACTCGGAAAGTTCCTTAGAGGAGAAGTGCACATGCACACGAGACAGTGGTCCGTAGTGGCCCTGATCGTCGCCCTCTGCTTCGTGAGCGGAGCGGCGTGGACGACGGGTGTCGAAGAGGCGGCGACCACCGAAAGCGGGGCCCGGATGACCGGCCTGCCGATCGTGGACGAGCCGATCACGCTGCGCGGCTTTGGCGGATACCATCCGCAGCAAGGGCCGTTCGACGAGATGCTGGTGTTCCAGGAGATGGAGAAGCGCACCAACATCCAGATCGAGTGGGAGATCGTGCCCGATGCCGGGTACGGCGAGCGGCAGGCACTGAAGCTGGCGACCGGCGACCTCCCGGACTTCTTCTATCGGTTGGACCTGGGTGATCTGGACGTGCTGAAGTACGGGGCGGCCGGCGTGTTCGTCGACATGAACACGCTCACCGACTACTCCCCCAACCTCAACGTGATCTTCGCCAGGCATCCCGAGTGGAAGCTGGAGTCCGCGGACGGCGGCAAGTACACCCTGGGCAACATCCAGGAAGTCGCGCTCAACCGCGTCCACAGGATGTGGGTGAACCAGAAGTTCCTGGACAACCTGGGCCTGCCGATGCCGACCACCACGGACGGGTACCTGGACACGCTGCTCGCCTTCCGGGATGGGGATCCCAACGGCAACGGACGACAGGACGAGGTGGGGCTGGCCGACTTCAGCACCGGCACCGGCCGCTTCGTGGGGCAGTTCCTGGGCGCCTGGGGTCTCGGCACCAGGGGCAACGGACTGCGCGGCCAGACGGGCATGGACGTCGGGCCCGACGGCAACCTCCGTTACATCCCCATCAGCGACGGGTACCGGGAGATCCTGGAGTATCTGAACCTGATGTGGGAGGAGAACCTGATCGACCCCGATCACTTCGCCCACTCGGTCGCGGACTGGCAGGCGCTGGGAGCCACCGATCGGCTCGGCTCGCATCCGCAGACCTCCCCGGCCTTCATGCACCCACACGACGTGGACTTCGCCATCGCCGGTCCGTTGATCGGCCCGTACGGCGACCAGCTCTTCTCCTCGGTCAATCCGACCGTCGTGCAGCCGCACACGTTCGCGATCACGTCGGCCAACCCGCACCCGGAAGCCACCATGCGCTGGGTCGACTACTTCTTCAGCGACGACGGCTACGTCCTGCTGGACTGGGGTGTCGAGGGCGTGACCTACCAGGTGGACGAGAACGGCATCTGGGACTTCATTCGAGATGACGAGGGCAAGGCCATCTGGGCTCCGGACGCCAACTCCGACTGGCCGAACAAGGGCCCGCGCGGCGTGTGGACCCCGTTCCACGGCGGCCGCATCCCCATTCTCTGGTCGAACGAGACGTTCCAGGATATCTGGATCAAGTCGCCGATCGCCAACAATCCGAACGTCCTGCTCAACGCCCAGAGTCTCGCCATCTACGAGCCGTACTTCCCGGAGGAGATACTGCGCGGCCTCTCCTTTACGGAGGCGGAGGCGCAGGTGGTCGCCGACTACATGACGGAGACCGGCCAGTACGTCAACGAGATGGAGGCGCAGTTCATAGCCGGGCAGGTGCCCTTCAGCGAGTGGGACGACCACGTCGCCAAGGTCAAGTCCGGAAACTTCGACCAGTTCGTCGAGGTGGTAACCGCCGCCTACAACCGGTACGTCGGCAACTAGTACCGCATCAAACTGATGTCGACGGGTCACAATAGGTGGCTACACGAGCTTCAAGCGCGCTGGAACAGCGCGCACGAGGTTGAGTCCCGTAGCACACACCCCCAAACTACAGTTTGATGGGGTACTAGACGAATCGCGGCAGGAGGCCGGGCACGCCCCCGGCCTCCTGTTCGTCATTGGAGCCGCGATCCATGGAACGCATGAAGGATCCGTTTCGCGACGTGCACTTCGACACGACGGACGGGCTCTCGGTCAGCTACCGCTCCGCGATGACCGGCTACGAGGAAGGCCTTGCCGGCGGCATCTACGCGGCGCTCGGCTGGAACGGCGCGGGCTACTCCGCCTGGACCCGCAACCTGCCGGGGCCGGCGGTGCTGGCCACCGCCGAGTTCGCCGAGCCGCAGGCGTTCGCCCTGGAGGTCGACGGGCAGTCGCTGTGCTCGCACTGGCAGCTCGCCGGCTTCGACAAGCACGAAGAGGAGAAGGGGCTGCACGCGGTGGTGACCCTCCGGCACGCGGTTCGGCCGGCAGAGGTGCAGGTCCATACGCTGCTCGACGGCACGGCGATCCTCACGCGGTGGATCTCGGTCACCAACGCGGGAGACAGGCCGCTGGCGCTCGGCCGGGTCGCGCCGCTTTCCGGCGGACTGCATACGGTGCCGCGCTGGCGCGATCACGTGCACGGAGACACGCCCTACCGCCTGGGCTATCCGGAGTACACGGCGATCCTGCACGAAGGCGGCTTCCGCTGGCACGATCTGCCCAACGCCGGCTACTACGTCGGGTCGCGCTTCCTGCGCAAGCGGCACCGCCACCCGATGTTCGTCCTGGAAGACCGGGCCACCGGCGCGCACTTCGTGTGCCAGCTCGCGTGGTCGGGCGGCTATCGCTTCGTCTTCGACCTCGACAGCGAGGGGGCGGACGCCCACCTCTGGTTCCAGGCGCTGATGGACGCGCCCGCGCCGCTGCGCGTGGTGGCACCGGAGGAGACGGCGAGCTCCGCCGAGGTCCACATCGGCATGCTGTTCGGGGACCTGGACGATTGCGTGAACGCCATGCACGACCACGTCAGGCGGAGCGTGATGCGGCCGCAGGCGCGCGGCCGCGGCTTGTGGATCGAGTCCGGCATCGGGCCCGAGGAAGTGATGAGCCAGGAGGCCGTGCTGCACCACGCCGATGCCGCCGCCGGGATCGGCGCGGAGGTCTTCTTCATCGACGCCTCGTGGTACTCGCCGCCGGACGAGACCGGGCGGTGGTTCGCCCGCGTCGGCGACTGGCAGGCGAACGCCGAACGCTACCCGATGGGCATCGACGGTATCCGTGACCACGTGCACGCGAGGGGCATGCTGTTCGGGTTGTGGATGGAGCCGGAGCGCTTCGGCGTGGACTCCGGTGCCTTCGCCGAGCACGCCGACTGGTGCACGGTCGGCTACGACGGCAGGATCCGGGGCGAGGTCGCCGGCGGCGGCGGGATGGTGGACCTGGCCAAGCCCGACGCCGCCGCCTGGGTTGAAGCGCAGATGGCCGGCCTGATCGAGCGCTACCGGCTCGACTTCTTCCGCCTCGACTTCAACGCCACCACGGCCAGCCCGTTCTGCTGCAACGAGCGCGACGGCTACCTGGAGAACAGCGACTGGCGCTACCACGAGGCGTTCTACGCGATCATGGAGCGGCTGCGCGCCCGCTTCCCGCAGGTCATCTTCGAGGCGTGCGCGAGCGGCGGCGGCCGCACCGACCTGGGCACCGTGCGCGCCTTCTGCCACACTTGGGTCACCGACTGGCAGCGGGCGCCGCGCAGCTTCGCGATCACCAACGGCATGACCATGTGCCTGCCGCCGGAGCACGTGGACCGCCTGCTCAACGGGCAGGACGGTTTCACCACCGCCAGCCTCGACTTCCAGGTCCGGCTGCTGCTGTTCGTGCGGCCGACGATCGGATCGGCCACGCAGGTCGGCTTCGCGCCCAACGGCGTGCAGCTCGAGCGCATCAGGCACGCGGTGGAGCTCTACAAGGAGTTCGTGCGGCCGATGATGCCGAGCGCCATGATCTACCACCACACGCCCGACCTCGCCGGCCCCGACCCCAAGGGGGCGGGGATCCTGGAGCTGGCCTCGCGCGGGCGCGACCGGGCGATGATCGGCATCTTCCAGCTCTCCGATCCCGACCGCGCAGAGCAGTGCGTGCGCTTCCGCGGGCTCGACGCGTCGGGGGCCTACCGGGTGACGTTGGACACCGGCGGCGAGTGCTTCGAGGCTGACGGGCGCACCCTCACCATGGACGGCCTGACCGTTCGGCTCGGCCGGGCGCTCACCAGCGAGCTGCTGCTGGCCGAACGGATCCGGTAGCCGTCACGGTGGCACGCTCGTAGGCGAACAGCGCCGATTCGAGTGGCCGGACGGACGTCGACAGCCCCTCGCCCATGAGCTCCGCGCCGCTCACCATGACGGCCCGGTCGGGTGCGTCCAGGTCGGTCACCGCGTACGTCGCCTCCGGGTCGAGGTTTCTGAGCCGGAGCGCCAGCGTCCCCTGTTCCGCCTTGCTCCGCCGGAAGGCCTGTACCAGTCCCCTGCCCAGGTCCGGACGGTCGAACTGCCACGCCACCCAGACGTCGTCGTCGCGGCTGTACGCGGTGAGCGGGTAATAGTCGCCCAGGAAGAGGTCCCCGAGATCCCGGAGCTCCGCGACCTGCCGCCTGACTGCCGGGCTCGTCAGCTCCCGCACGTTGATGGCCAAGCCGAAGACGGCTCCCATGCCGCTGCGGACATCGTACGGGGTGCGGCGGATCGCACCGACGCCGTGGAAGGGGATCCAGTACGACAGGCCGGCCGTCATGTCCTGCTGCGGCTCCGGGACCCAGGTCAGGTCGCTGCGCCAGAAGGTGATCGTCCGCCTGAGCATCTCGATGTCGATGCGCCGCCCGCCGGAGGCCGAGCTGTCGATGACCAGGTGCGGGTGCTCGCGCCGGAGCGCATCGAAGTACTCGTACAGCCCCATGATGTGGCGGATCTCGTTCATCCCCTGCCGGTCCTCCGCCTCGCCGTGGCGCCAGTAATGGACCGGATACAGGTTGAAGTCGTGGCGGTAGACGTCCAGGGCCCACTCGCCGATCTTCGCCGAGAAGGTGGCGATGGCCCAGGCCCGCGCCTCGGGATTCCCCAGGTCGAGGAGATGAAAGCCGTCGTGACTCATGTAGCGATGCTCGGGCGGCAACACGTAGGCCGGGGGCGGCGGGATCAGGAACTCCGGGTGTTCCCGGTAGGTCTCGGTGCCCACCATCGCCCGCTCCGGCTCGAACCACAGGATGTACTTGAGGCCGTTGGCGTGTACGGTGTCGGCTGCGGCCCGCATGCCGTTCGGGTACCGCTCGGGATCCGGGGTCCAGGTGCCGCACGACCACGCCCAAGCGTTCGTGCCGAGCCTGTCCGGCAGCAGGCGGTACCATCCCGCGTCGACCTGCACGTAGTCCACGGCCAGGTCCCGCCGCGCGATCGCTTCGGCCACCGAGGTCACGACGCGCTCGGTGGAGTCGTGGAACCCGACCGTGCCGTGGACGCTCGCGTAGACCATGGGCTCGGCCGGCCTGCCGCCCACGTCCGGGGTGTAGTGGTCGACGATCAGGCGGCGCAGCAGGTTGTTGCCGCGCAGCCGATCGGTCCCGGCCCAGAACAGCAGCAGCGTCGAGGGCAGCCTGATCCGCTCGCCAGGCGCCAGATAGGTGTTCATCACCTCCAGTCCCGTCCGCACGCGGGCCGACGCCGCGCCGGTGCGCTCCACGGAAGCCGCCCACTGCCCGGTCCAGCCCACGCCGACGACCACGCCGTGGTTGCCGGGAAAGGCGAGGTTGAAGAAGGGCAACGTCGCGTCCGACGACCGGCCGCCGACCGGGGCGAGGCTGACCGTCTCGTTGCGCGTGATCTCGGTCGTGAGCGGCTCGAAGTCGTCCACGTTGGCGGTGCTGCCGCGGGCGTGATGGAGCGTCCACGGCCCGGAAGCGCGCGCCGATTGCGACGCTCCGGCCGTGACGTCCACGTCGCCGGCGAACACCTCGGAGAGCACGGGAGTGTCGGCCGCTCCGGTGTTCTCCAGCCAGACCACCCACTCGACCGCGGAGTAGCTCCGGTACACGGTGGCGACGAACGTCAGCACGAGCCCCGTTTCGGGATCGGCGTAGCGGAGCGTCCACTCGGTGCGGTGCTCGTCGGGCTCCGCCGATTCGCGCGAGAACGTCCACACCGGCAGCAGCTCCGCGGACGCCGTCTCGCCATACACGAACGAAACCGGCGGGCGTGGATCCGGCCCGCTCACGTGCGATTCCAGCCAAGCGTCGAATCCCGACATCTCGATCTCCTTCGCCTCCTCGGCTGCTTCCGCCGCCCCTCCCGTCACCTCCCCGGAACTCGCCCGCGGAAACGTAGGCGCGTCGGACCGGGCTGCCCCCAGGGAGCAGCCTGCCGCTGCCGCCAGCGCGACCAGGCACAGGAGTCGAAGTCCTGCGCCTGCCACTCTGTTCGTGCCCCGCATGACTCGCGGTCTCTCACTCACGCAACGTCGCAGCCCCTCCGGCGACGGTCCTGGGGTACTACGACGGCCCGAGCGGCGGCATGCCGGGGTGCGAGCCGCCCGCGTTCTTCGCGAGATTCCCGCCGTCGAAGGGGACGAGCGTGCCGGTCATGAACGACGACGCGTCCGAGGCGAGCAGGATCGCCAAGCCCTTGATCTCCTCCGGCCGGCCCAGGCGGCCGATGGGCAGGCCGCGCAGGAAGTTGCTGCGCAGGACGGGGTCGGCCTCCATCCGGTCCCGCAGGCCCTGGTTCTCCACCTGGGCACAGACGATGGCATTCACGCGCACGCCCAGCGGCGCCCACTCGGAGCTCAACTCGCGGGTCATCTGCGCCACGGCGCCCATCGCCATGCTGTAGGGGATGTGGTGCCGGCCGAGTGCGGTGAACCCGGCGATGGAGACGATGCTCATGATGCTGCCCTTGCCGGCCGCGATCATGCGCCGGCCGGCCTGCTGCGTGCAGTGGAAGCGCCCGATCACGAGCCCCTGCATGGAGCGCCGGATCTCGTCGACAGGGAGCTCGGCCGGGTCGCCGTGGCCGCCCTCCCCGGCCACGTTGCCCAGGACGTCGATGCGGCCGAACTCCCGGTCCAGCGTGGCGTAGAGCGCGTCGATCTGCTCCGTGTCAGAGACGTCGCACACCACCGGAACGGCCCTCCGGCCCAGCGCCTCGATGGCCGCCGCCGTATCCTCCATTCCGTGCGCGTCGATGTCGGCGAGGAGCAGATCGGCGCCGTACTCGGCGAAGCCGATCGACATCGCGCGGCCCATCCCGCGGGCCGCGCCGGACACCACGGCGACGCGAGCGGTCAGGTCGAACAGATTGCCAGCCATGTCAGGCCTCCCTTGCGGCGACCGCCGCGCTCGCCTCGTTCAGCACGCGCAGCGCCCAGCCGTGCATCGGCGCGGCGACCGCTCCGTCCAGGAGCGGGTCGCCGGTATCGCACATCCACCGGTGCAGGCGGCCGAGAAGCTCGTCGCGCATCTGCCGGTACGCCGGGCGGTCGATCACGTTGTCGAGCTCCTCGGGATCCTCGCGCAGATCGAACAGCTCGGCCAGCGGATGGAACGTGCCGGAGATCCGCTCGGGTGTCACCGGGGTCGTGTGCAGGGCGGCCGCGCCGGTCTGCTGAATGAGGGTCACCGACTCGGTGAAATAGACGATCAGCTTGTGGCGGTCGGTGCGGATGCAGCGCCGCGGATCGTAGTAGTTCTGATAGCTCATCTCGGCGAAGACGCTGTCGCGGACGGGCCCGGGCCTGCCGTCGAGCAGGCCGGCCAGGCTGTGGCCCTGGATGGCCGGCGGCGCCGGCACGCCGGCGGCCTCAAGCAGCGTCGGGACGAGATCGGCGTTGCTGGCAAGCTCGCGCTGCACGCGCCCGCCGGCCCAGCCGCGGGCGGGGTACCGGACGATCAGCGAGATGCCGATGCCAGCGTCGTACAGGGTGCTCTTGGCCCGCGTCATGGCGATGCCGTGGTCGGTGGTGAAGACCACCAGGGTGTGCTCGTCCAGGCCGAGCCGCTCGATCTCGCGGAAGATCCGGCCGGCATGCGTGTCCAGGTAGCGCACCGCGCCCTGGAACTCCGTGAAGTCGCGCCGGGCGAACGGTTCGTCGCGGAGATAGGGGGGCACGGTCACGCCGAGCGAGTCGTCCGGCTCGATGTAGTCGCCGACGAACCCTTCGTAGCCGGGGTCGGGCGCGACCAGCGACTTGCGCCGGTGCGGCTCTCCGAAGCCGATCTCCAGGAAGAACGGGCGATCGTACCGCGACGAGCGACGCAGCTCCGCGATCGCGCGATCGGCCACGACCTCCCCCCTGCCGAACAGCTCGGCGTGATCGAAGCCGCAGCGGGCGGCGATCTCCTCCTCGGTCGCGAACGCCTGCTGGGTCGAGAAGGCCGCCGGCAGCACCGCTCCGCAGCGGCCCGCGTGATGGAGGCCGACGATACCGGTGCGGTAGCCGGCGTCGCGGAGCAGCTCCGCCACGTGCCGCTCCCCGTCATGGAGATCCCAGGCGAAGTTGGACTGGGAGAGCCCCATGACCCCGTGCGAGTGCGGGAAGCGCCCGGTCACCATGCTGGCCCGCGACGGACTGCACTGCGGCGCCGTGGCGAACGCGCGCTCGAACCGCACGCCCGACGCGGCCAGCGCATCCAGGTTCGGGGAGTGCACGGTAGGCACCCCGTAGCAGTGCAGGTGCCTGCCCAGGTCGTGGCAGTGCACGAGGACGATGTTCGGCCGGGACGTGTCGCTGTTCGATGCCACTCTCGCTACTCCGCCCCGCCGGCCGCGGCCAGCGCCTCGACCGCCCAGCGATGCAGCGGCGAGGTCACCGCTCCGGCCAGCAGCGGGTCGCCGGTCGCCTGCATCTGTTCGTGAAGCGTGGCGAGCAGCTCGTCGCGGACGCTCCGTTCGGCCGGATCGTCCACGACGTTCCGCCACTCCCCGGGATCGGCGGTCAGTTCGTAGAGCTCGTAGACCGGGTGGAACGGCTCCCGCGGCGGTTCGGGTTCCCGCGCTGCGGTCATGCGCGGTTTCCACGATGCGCACGGGTCGCCGTAGGAGCCGGCATTGCTGAAGTAGACGATCATCTTGTGCGTGACGGTGCGCACGCAGCGGATCGGGTCGTAGTAGTCGTGGTAGTTCATCTGCGCGAACAGGCGATCGCGCGGCGCGCCGGACTCGCCGTCGAGTAGCCCGCACAGGCTCACCCCCTGCGCGCCGTCGTGGACGGGCGCGCCGGCCCCCTGCAGCACCGTCGGCACCACGTCGATGTTCGCGACGAGCTCACCCGCGACGCGGCCTCCGTCCCATCCGCGGGCGGGCCAGCGGACGATCAGCGCGATGCCCAGGCCGCTGTCCAGCAGCGACGCCTTGGCCCGTGGCACGGCCGGTCCGTGGTCGGTGGTAAAGACGACCAGCGTGTCCTCCTCCAGATCGAGCCGCCGCAGCGCGTCCAGCACCGCGCCGACCTGCTCGTCCAGGTAGCGGATCGCCCCCTGCAGCTCGGCCAGCTCCTCGCGCGCCGCCGGCGTGTCGCGCACGTACGGCGGCACCGTCACGCCCAGCGCATCGTCGGCCGCGAGGTAGGCGCCCAGGAACCCGGTGCGGTCGGGGCCACCGTCGCCGGACCCCGGCGACGCGGAGTCCTGGCGGCGGGCCTCCGGGAAGCCCACCTGCAGGTAGAACGGCCGCGCCGAGCGAGCGCTGCGCTCCAGCCACCGCACGGCGTGCTCGGCGACCGCCTTGCCGCGCCCGGCCGGCATCGCCTCCTCGAACCCGCAGCGCCGTGCGCCAGCGGGGTCGTGCGCCGCCTCCGCGCCCGGTACGACGAAGGAGCCGGTGGGCGTCACGGGCACGGCGCCCACGTCGTTCGCGCCGGCCAGCGCTGTCCTATAGCCAGCCGAGCGGAGCAGTTCTGCCATGTGTCGTTCGGCGGCGCCCAGTTGCCAGGCGTGATGGGGCGCCGCGCGCCCCATCACGCCGGTGGAGTGCGGGTAGCGGCCGGTGAACAGCGCCGCCCACGACGGCGCGCACTCCGATGTCACGGCGAACGCGTCGGAGAAGCGCACGCCGCCCCGCGCCAGCGCGTCGAGGCAAGGCGACCGCACGGTCGGGACTCCATAGCAGCGCAGGTGCCGGCCCAGATCGTGGGCAGTGACGATGATGATATTCGGGCGTCGGTCGGGCACGGTGCGCTCACGCGATCCGGTAGGTGAAGAGCGCACTACCCGGCCGAGCATCGATGCGGACGGCGAACCCGTCGGCCATCAGCGCTTCACCCCGCGCGCTCCACGTGGCGCCGCCATCCCACGAGCGGACCTCGTAGATCGCGGCCCGGTCGAGCGCGCGAAGCGTCGCCTGCCACTCCCGGAACGGCGACTCATGGCGCCGGAACGCCAGCACCAGTCCACCGCCCCGCTCGGGGCAGTCGTACTGCCAGGCCGCCCACACGTCCGCGGCCAGGCTGAAGGTCAACAGCGGGTAGAAGTCGCCGCAGAAGTAGCCCCGGATCTCGCGCATCTCCGCCAGCCGCTCGCGCAGCCGACCGGCGGGCACCGCTTCCCCGCCCTCGACCGCGCGCGAGCTGAAGTGGGTGATGATCGCTGGACCCGCCGCACTGCGCATCGCGTAGGCGGTCGTGTCCTTGGCGACCGCGGCGCTCAGCGGCACCCACGGCGCGAGTCCCTGCGACTGCGTCTGCATGGCCATGGGGTCGAACGGAAAGCACTGCAGGTCGCTTCGCCACAGCGGCACGCTGCGCGAGATGGTCTCCAGGTCGATGCGCTGCCCGCCGCCGGCGCAATTGTCGATGATCAGGCCCGGGTGCCGGGCGAGCAGCTCGTCCCACAATTCGTACAGGCCGGTGATGTGGCCGATCTCGGTCATGCCGATCCGGTCCGGCGTGTCGGCCATCGCGCACAGCTCCGGGACCCTGAGGTCGTTGAAGTCCTGGCGGTAGCAGGTCACCCCTCCGTCGGCGATGAGACCGGAGAGCATCTCGGTGACGTGGCGCCGCGCCTCCGGGATACCGAGGTTGACCAGGTAGTTGTCGCCGTCCACGTAGCCCGACCGCACCGGCCCGATGAGCCACTCGGAATGCTCCCGCGTCATGTCGGAGCCCTGAAACGCGCGCTCCGGCTCGACCCAGAGCACCAGGCCCAGCCCCGCCCGCGCCGCGGCGTCGCCGATCGGCCGCATGCCATGCGGGTACGCCTCCGCGTTCGGGGTCCAGCTTCCCACCTGCTTCATCCAGCCGCCGCTCGACCCGTCGGCCGCCTCCGCGATGGGCCGCGGCCCGTACCAGCCGGCGTCGATCCAGTAGCACTCGGTCGGGATGCGGTGCTCGGCCAGCCAGGCGATCTTCGCCAGGTGAACGGACTCCGGCCGGGCGCCCCATGCGCCCTCGCAGAACGGCGGCCGCAGCGGCCTGCCGTTCGGGCGCGGCGTGTAGTGGGCCAGTATCAGACGGCGCAGCACGTTGTGGCCACGGACCCGCCCTGTGGAGACCCGCGGCTCGCCGTCTCCGTCCGCGTCCCAGAAGAGCAGCAGGATGCGCGGCGTCCTGATCCGCTCTCCGGGGCGCAGCGTCAGGTGCGTGCGTTCCATGCCGGCGGCCACCCGCACGCCCTCGGCGCCGCGCTCGAACGATGCCGCCCAGCCGCCGGACCAGCCGATGGCGCCGATGACGCCGCCGGACCCGAGCTCCAGGTTGAAGAACGGCAGGTGCAGCGTCGAGGACTTGCCGGTGCGGGCAGCGAGGGCGAGCCGGCGTCCGCCCTGGCGGAAGGTAAGCGGCGTGCAGAGCGGCTCGAAGTCGTCCGTCTGGGTGAGGCCGCCGCGCGCGTGGTGCACACGGCACTCCGCCGCACGGTCGACCGGGAAGAAGGCGTCGAGCGGCATGATCTGCGACAGGATCGGCGAGTCCCGCGTGCCGGCATTTTCGAACTGGACCACCCACTCGACCGCCGGATATTCGTCGTACGTGGCGATCTCGATCCGGCACGACAGCGCGGTGCGCGGGTCGGTGAAGGTGACCGCCTGCCGGGTCACCCCGTCATTCGTGCTCGGGCCGTCGCCCTGCATCGACCAGTCGCCGAGCACCGACGACGCGGGGCGGTCCCCGCACCGGTAGGATAGCGGCAGCGCGGCCGGCGCGCCGGCGCCGGCGGACAGGAACGACGCGTCGAGCCAGGCACGCGCCCTGTCGAGCTCGGTCTGCTTGACGAGCGCGGGCATCAGACCGTGTCCTCAGGGGCCCACGCCGTTGACGACGTTCGGGAGCTTCTCACCCCTGATCGCGGCGGCCACGGTGTTGGCGACGCTCGTGCGCAGCGTGCGGCCGGCCGGCTCGCTGACCGACGCGACGTGGGAGGTGATCAGCACGTTCTCCATCCCTACCAGTGGGTGGCCGCGGTCGATGGGCTCCGGATCGGTCACGTCCAGGGCCGCGCCCGCGAGCTTGCCGCTCCGCAGCGCGGTCACGAGATCGGCGGTGTTCACCAGCGTGCCCCGCGCCACGTTGACCAGCAACGCGCCGTCCTTCATGGCCGCGATCGAGTCCGCTGCGATCATGGAGCGGGTCTCCTCGGTGCTCGGGCAGTGCAGGGTGACGATGTCGCTCTCGGCGAAAAGGCGCCGGAGGCTCACCGGCTCCACCCCGTCTGCCTCGATCCGGCCCGGATCGACGCCGGGGTCGCAGGCGACGACCCGGCACTTGAAAGGCTTGAGCCGTAGAGCCACCTCGCGGCCGATCCTGCCGTAGGCGACGACACCGACCGTTTGCCCCTGCAGAGCGCGCATCTCGGCGGGCTCCACCGCCAGCCCCCAGCCGCCGCCCCTCACCGTGAGGGCGTTCTGGGTGATCCGGCGGGTCAGGTCCAGGATCATCGCGATCGTGTGGTCGGCCACCTCGTCGATGCAGTAATCGGGAACATTGCAGACCGGAATGCCCTTCCGTTCCGCCGCTGCAATGTCCACGTTGTCCACACCGATGCCGTAGCGCACGATGATCGTACATTTTTGCATACATTCGATCACTGCGGCGTTCACCGGCGCGAACTGGGTGATGACGTAGTCCGCGTCGCGCACCAGGTCGATGAGGGCGTCCTGATCCGTGAACGCTCGCCGGGAGACCACCGAGCAGCCGAGCGGCTCCAGGATGCACTTCTCGACGTCGGGCGTCTCGAACGAGTGATCGGTGATGACGGCTTTCCGCATGAATCGCCTTCCGCCAGCGTCTACCGGATTCGGCAGCGCCCGTCAACCGCGACGGCTCCATGCATCCGGGCGTCAGGAGGGAGCGATGACCGTCACGTCCGGGAAATAGGTCCGATACCGGGCAGCGTCGCGGGTGACGATCGCATGGCCCTCCGTGGCGGCATGGGCGCCGATGTAGAAGTCGGGAAGCGGTGAGCGGCGTGTTCCGCCGCGACGGCGATACTGAAGAAAGGCGCGCCCTGCCATGAAGGCGGCGCTGTACGGCAACGGCAGGCGCACCAGGGTTCCCGGCAGGGCCGCGTCGAGTTGCGTCCGATCCGGGTATGCCATCGCGATCTCGGCGAAGATCAGCGGGTTTATGGCCAGTTGCCGGGTGTTGCCGAGGCGTGTGAGCTGCCCGGACGACCACTCCTCCCAGACCGGGTCGTCCGTCAGCACGTCGATAAGGACGTTGCT
The DNA here is from genome assembly GCA_964291595.2 of Spirochaetia bacterium. Classification (GTDB taxonomy): domain Bacteria; phylum Spirochaetota; class Spirochaetia; order SZUA-6; family Bin103; genus CATQHW01. The sequence continues at coordinate 3,293,798 of OZ219914.1, forward strand.
GTCAACCAGGATCATCGGCTCGATCCGCATCGCCGCGGGTCAGCGACATGATCTCGTCGGTCGAGAGTGCGCCAGGCGGCCGATGGCGGCGCAGGTGATCGACCAGTGCCTGCCCCCGGCCCGGAAACGAGTGCGCGGGGATGATTCGGACACCCTCGCCGTCAAGCTGGAACTCAACCTCGGTGTGGGGGTAGAGCCGGCAGCGTTCCCGCAATTCCTTGGGAATCGTCACCTGTCCCTTGCTGGTGATGCGCATGGTAAGAATCTTACCATGCGACTCTTACCGTGTCGTCGAGCCCGGCATCGCTCTTTCGCCGACCCCCGCATCCTGATATAAGGAACCGTCCTCACGGTGCGCCGCCGTGGCGAGTAGCAATCAAGCATGAATGGAAAAGCATACTAGACTGACCTGGAGAGCGGAGGTGGTGTGTACGTGAAGTCACAATCGGCGTCGAAGAGGAAGCGCGCGGCGGGCGAGAAGCCGGACCGGGATCTGCTGCTCGGCTGCTACCGGACCATGGTCACGATCAGGAAGTGCGAGGAGCGGCTGGTCCGGTCGTTCCAGGCCGGCCTGATCTACGGCGGCTGCCACACCTACATCGGCGAGGAGGCGGTCGCCGCCGGCGTCAGCGCCGACCTGCGCGACGACGACCTGGTGTTCGGCACCCACCGCGGCCACGGCCACGCGCTGGCCAAGGGGCTCGCCCCGGTCGAGCTGTTCGCCGAACTGTACGGCCTGGCCGGCGGCGCGTCCGGCGGACGCGGCGGCAGCATGCACCTGTTCAAGCCGGAGATCGGGCTGATGGGCACCAGCGGCATCGTCGGGCCGAGCATCCTGCTGGCGGCCGGCGCCGCCTACACCTTCAAGCTGACCGGCAGCGACCGGGTGAGCGTGGCCTACTTCGGCGACGGCGCGGTCAACAACGGCGCCTTCCACGAGGGGTGCAACATGGCGACGGTCTGGGAGCTGCCCGTGCTGTTCGTGTGCGAGAACAACCTGTACGCCACCGAGGTGCCGTTCGCGACCGTGACCAGGGAGCAGAGCGTCGCGAAGAAGGCGGAAGCCTACGCGCTGCCGCACGCCGTGGTCGACGGCAACGACGTGCGCGAAGTCTACCGCGAAGCCGGCCGGGCGATCGCGCGGGCACGGGCCGGCGGCGGGCCCACCCTGCTGGAGTGCCGGACCTACCGGCAGCGGGCCCACGCCGAGGGGATGCGCGACTCGGGGTACCGGACCCGGGAAGAGGTCGAGGAGTGGAAGGCCGGCGACCCGATCCTGGCGCTGCGAAACTGCCTGACCGACGACGGGACGGCCTCCGCGGAGGAGCTGGACGCGATCGAGGCCGAGATCGCCGCGGCGGTCGAGTCGGCCAACCAGGCGGCCCTCGCCTCGGGCGAGCCCGATCCGGCGACCGTGCTCGACCATGTGGTCGGCGGGCAGGTCGTCGGCGGCCCGGTCGTCGGCGCGAAGTAGGAGCCGAGCATGGCGGAAACCAACTACGTCGAGGCCGCACGCGCCGCGCTGGCGCAGGAGATGGAGCGGGACGACACCATCTTCGTGGTCGGCGAAGGGATCGGCGAGCGCGGCGGGAACTTCAGCACCACCACCGGCCTGTTCGAGCTGCACGGCCCGGAGCGGCTGCGCGACACGCCGATCTGCGAGCGCGGGTTCTCCACCATGTGCGTGGGCGCGGCCATCGCCGGCGCCCGGCCGGTGGTCGACTTCATGTTCATGGACTTCGCCCTGGACGCGTTCGGGGACCTGATCAACCAGGCGTCGCGCATGCGCTGGATGAGCTCCGGGCGCATCAGCGTGCCGATGGTGATCCGCGCCTGCATCGGGCTCTACAAGTCCGGATCGTCGCACCACTCGGGCAGCTTCTACTCCTTCCTGGTGCATCAGCCGGGCTTCCACGTCGCCCTGCCTTCCGGTCCGCGCACCGCCAAGGGCCTGTTGACGACCGCGCTGCGCTCGCACGATCCGGTCGTGTTCCTGGAGCACCGGGCGCTGCTGGTGCTGAAGGAGGAGGTGCCGGACGGCGAGTACGCCATCCCGTTCGGTCAGGCCGAGGTCGTCCGGGAGGGAAGCGAGATCACCATCGTCGCCATCGCCGCGATGGTCCCCACGTGCGTCGAGGCCGCCGCAACCCTGGAGCGGCAGGGCGTCTCGGTGGAGGTGGTCGACCCGCGCACCGTGGCGCCGCTCGACCTCGACACCATCGCGCAGTCCGTGCACAAGACGGGCCGGCTGCTGGTGGTGGAGGAGGACTACGCGCCGTGCAGCGTGGGCGCCGACATCGCCGCCCGCGTCGCCGACGAGTCGTTCGACGACCTGGACGCGCCGATCCGGCGGCTGCACTGCGGATTCGCGCCCGCGCCCTACAGCCCGGTCCTGGAGAACGAGCTCCTCATCGGCACCGACACCGTCGTGCAGGCGGTCCTGGACCTGCGGGACGAGTAAGAGGAAGCGAATGGCGGTCGAGGTGATGGTCCCGCGGCTCGGCTGGTCGATGGAGTCGGGCGTCTTCGGGGAGTGGCTGAAACAGGACGGCGATGCCGTCGCCGTGGGCGAGCCCGTGTTCACGATCGAGGGGGAAAAGGCCACCGAGGAGGTGGAGTCCCTGGACGCGGGCGTCCTGCACACCCGGTCGGGCGTGGCCGAGCCCGGCGTCGAGCTGACCGTCGGCACCGTGATCGGCTGGCTGCTCGCCGAGGGCGAGGAGGTCCCGGAGGCTCCACCCGATCCGGCCGCCGAGACGGCGGGCGCCGAAACGGCGCGCGCCAAGGCGGGCGACGGTTCGGCGCCGAAACCGGAAGCGGATCCCGGCACGGCGCCGCCGGCAGAGGAGCCGCCCGCCGCCGTTGCGCCGGTGGCGGTGACCGTGTCCCGCGGCGCACGGGCGGACGGACAGCCTGCCTCGAGCCCCCGGGCCAGGCGGATCGCGCGGGAGCTGGGCGTCGACTGGCGGCTGGCCGCCGGGTCCGGCAAGGGAGGCCGCATCCGCGAGCGCGACGTGCGCGCGTTGGCGGCGCGGCGCGGCGACGGTTTCGCGCCGGGAGCCGCGGCTCCGCTGCCCGACCTGGGCGCGTGGGGTCCGGTGGAGGCGGTCCCGCTGACCGCCGCGCAGCGCCTGGCGGCCGAGCGCCTGAACACCGTGGCGCAGACCGTGCCGATGGCCACGCAGCTCGGCACGGCCGACATCACCCGCCTGGAGGCGCTGCGCGAGCGCTACGCATCCCGCGCGCAGGCGGCCGGCGGCACGCTGACCATGGCGGCCATGCTGGCCAAGGTGGCCGCGTCCGCGCTGAAGGTGTACCCGCAATGCAACGCCAGCATCGACCTGGCCGCCGGCCGGCTGGTGCGCCGCCGCTGCTGCCACGTCGGCATCGCCGTGGACACCGAGCACGGAACGGCCTTTCCGGTGGTCCGCGACGTCGACCGCAAGAACATGCTGCAGCTCGCGGTCGAGATCGCCGACCTGGCAGCGCGCGCACACGCCGGCGCGCTGGAACCTGCCGAGACGCAGGGGGGCTGCATCTCGATCTACGAGCCCGGCGTCACCGCCGGCGCCGGCATCGGCCACTTCACGCCGCCGGTCAACGCGCCGGAACCGGCCATCCTGGGCGCGTCCCCGGCGCAGCGTGAGCCGGTGCTGGACGAGACCTCCGGCGTGGTCGTGCACCGTCTGCGGCTGCCGCTCGCTCTGACCTACGACTGCCGGGTGCTCGACGGAACGGCCGGGATGCGCTTCCTGCGCTGGATCATCGACGCAATGGAGGAGCCGCTGTTGCTGTCCCTCGAAGGGTGAACGACCGGCGTCGGCCGCGCTCCGGCGATGCGTATTTCCCCATTGACCCGAAAGTACTCATGAGTGTTTTCGGGTAGACCTGAAAACACTCATGTTTGCGCCTCGATGATGTAGGCGACCGTGTCGCCGGCGATCACGCGCGGCCGGGTGCGGAGGAGCAGCACTCGCCCTGACTTCGTCGAGCGGACTTCTGCAGCCACGCTGCCGTCCGCGCGGCGCACGACGCCCAGGCGGTCGCCGGCGGCCACCCGGTCCCAGACCGCGACGGCCGGCAGGAACAGCCCGGAGGTGGGCGCGCGGGCATCCAGGTTCATGTCGCCCGAACCTTCGCGGTCGTCCTCGACCAGGAACGGCGGCGGGCCGCTCGGGTAGTCGCCGGCGACGATGCCCAAGTATGCCAGCAGGTTATGCAGTCCCTGCAGCGCCGCCGCGCAACTCTCCGGCCGGCCGCGCCCCTCGCCTTCCAGCTCCGTGTAGATCGCAGGCACCCGCTTCTCGCCGGCGGCGGACAGGCTGCGGCCGGGCAGGACGGCCGTCCCCCACACCAGGTCCAGGCCGAAGGCGATCGCGGCCTCGCGCTGGGTCGCGCCCAGCTCCGGCCGGATCTGATACCCGGCGAACTGCTTGATGCGGGCGTCGTTGCCGGCCGAGTGCAGGTCCGCGTACAGGTCCGCGCGGGGGATGACGTACTCCGCGAGCGCATGCGCAATGCGCTCGGTCGGCGAACCGCGGGCAGCGCCGGGAAAGACGCGCGCCAAGTCCTTGTGGTCGTGGCTGCCGGTGCGCGTTCCGGCGGTGAACGCCGGGCCGTTCACGACCGGGATGCCGATGAAGGTGCCGGACATCCGCTCCGGCCGCAGCTCCGCGAACAGGTCCTGGATGGCCAGCGCCCCCTCGTACTCGTCGCCGTGGATGACGCCGGTGGCCAGCAGCGTCCTGCCCGGCTCGGCGCCGCGGCAGACCAGCGCCGGAAACGCCAGCGGCTGGCCGTCCGGCAGGTGATCGATCACCAGCGAGGTGCGGCTCTTGCCGCCGCGCGGCGTCGCTCCCGGGTCGAAATCGGCGGCGCTCCGCGTCGCCGTCACCTCCTCCATCGCACCCGGCTCACGGTTCAGTGCGGGATCCCGAGCTGGTGCATGCGGCGGTGGAGAGCCTCGCGCGCCTGGTGGAACGGCCGCTCCAGGTAGGCCAGGTGGTCGGCCTCGCCGTGGTGGAAGGTCGTCTCCGCGTCGGGCCGCAGGGGGGCCGTGTGGCGCACGTAGTTCAGGCAGCCGTCGATCAGGGTGAGCATGTACTCGGCGGCGTCTCGGTCGAACATCCACCAGTCGCCGCCGACGGCGACGTAGACCGGCGAGGTGTGGGCGAAGATGCCGCGCTGCCAGCCGTCGTGGTGATCGACCTGGCCGTAGCCCGGGCCGCCGACGCGGGCCGCCAGCCAGCTATGGCCGTCGACGCTCACCTTCTCGCGCAGCTCCAGCCGGCGCCGCCCGGGACCGCTTGCGGCTGCGTCCGCCTGCGCCACCACCCTGCCCTCCTGCACGATCTGCAGCGTGTGGATGGGCAGGATGCTCTCCGCCCAGGCGTGCACCTCCACGGTGCCGGAGGCCGACAGCTTCAGCGTGTCGCCGATGCCGGCGCCGTCGACGGTGATGCCGATCAGCGGACCGCCGCTCAGGAACGTGCGGCCCTCCTTCACGGTGTCGCACCAGGCGCGGTAGGTGAACTCCTGCTGGTCGCCCACCCGCGCGTAGGTGCGGTAGAGACCGATCGGCACGTCGCTGGACATCTTGTCGGTGCCGCCGACCAGGGGCAGCCGGTAGCCGCAGTTGAGATAGCGGTAGTACTCCAGGTGGTTGAACTCGCCCTGCCGCAGCATCTCCACGCCGTCGGCACGGCCTGTGGCGATCAGCGCGGCAGGTTCGCCGTTCGGGTTGGGCAGGTGCGGGATGATGACGTGGCCGCCCTGCGCGTGGGTCTGGTCGGCCCAGTCGCTCATGGTCACGTCCAGGCTGCCGCCCGGCTCCGCCTCGCCCGGGCCGTCCGAGCACCACGGCATCACCGGCTCCTTGAGGCCCCACAGGATCAGGTGTCCCAGGAAGTGCTGCCGGTTCTCCTGGCTGACGTAGACGATGTTGTCGCCCTGCTGGTGGACGCTGGCGCCGCCGGTGAACTCCTCGGTGTTGGTGAACAGGCTCCCCCACTGCGACTGCAGCAGGTTGACCACGTTCAGATCCTCGCCCTGCGACTCGGTGTGGCTGCCCTGCGCGGACAGGAAGTGCACGTGCGAGTCGCCGGAGTACCACCCCTGCGCGTTCATGTCCGTCCAGCGTGTGAGCCGCAGGGTGAGCTCGCGCTGGCCGGGCTCGATGCGCACGCGCGTGCGCAGCGGCTCGTACTCGAAGCCGCGCGCCACGTCGACGATCACGTCGCCGCGCGGCAGCCAGCCCTGGCAGCGGCCGTCGATGTAGGCATAGGTGGCCTGGCCCATGCGCACGTCGCCGCCCACGTCGATGTGCCAGGTGCCGTTGTTGGAGTTGACCTGGTTGTGGTGGCCGTGCGGCTGGAAGGGGACGCCGGCCGGCGACCGGAAGTGCACCCGGCACGGCACCGGCTTTCCGGTGCCCTCGTCGAGCACGGTCACGTGCACCCAGTTGCGGCCGCCGTCCAGCAGCTCGACCCGCACGCCGCCGTCCTCGGCGCTGCCGCGGTCCTGCACGTCGCCCCAGCGCACCGTGCCGAGGGAGCTGCCGGCCTGCGTGACGTCGACGGTGGCCGACGGCGTGGCGGCGATCTCGGTATAGGCGGGGCTGGAGGCCGGGTTCTGCTCCTCTCCCCAGCCGGCGCGGCCTTCGGCCACGAACGCCTCCGCGTCCGCCTCGGGCAGCGCGTGCACGTAGGTGGCGATGCCGCGGTCGACGGTGACGTCCAGGTCGAACGGCTGCCGGGCCGCCTCCGGGTCGGTCAGCGTGACCTTGACGTCGCGCCGTCCCTGGCGGGTGAACGGGTGCTCGTCGACGTGGCCGGTGGTGACGCCGGCGATGATGAACGCCGGCCCGCCGGCAGCGGGCTCGATGACCAGCTCCTCCACGACGCGCTCGGGATCGGGGTTGCGCCACGCCCAGAGGAAATAGGTGGCCGGCCCGCGCGACGCCTCGGTCTGGCGGCGGCCGGCCTCCTCCCAGGGCCCCTCGTGGCGCGGATGCAGGAACTCGCCCCGGTGCTCGACCGCCGTGAACGGGCGGTCGCGAAACGGCGCGGCGATCTCGAACCGCTCGCGGATCGCCACGGTGTCGGCCGCGTCCGGCGCGCCGCCGCCCGCGCGGAAGGTGTAGGTGGCGACCGGCCGGCCGAGCGGCCCGCCATCCATCAGCCGGCTCTCGGTCAGGGCGTGCGCCACCACGACCGTATGGCAGGCGCGGCCGATCGGGATGGTCACCGGCCCGGAGTCGGGCGAGCAGCGGATGAGGCAGCGCTCCGTCGCCGGCTGCCGCCCGCCAACCTCGAAGGGCAGGCCCTGAAAGAGCTGCCTGCCGACCGGCGGCTCGTGATCGAGTTGCGGCAGCGCGTCGACGCCCGCGTTGCAGAGGCGCTTCAGTTCGACCGGCTGATAATCCGTCATGCCGACAGCGTAGCAGTCCGTCGGACACGGCGCCTCCCGCGCGCTCAATGCACGAAAGCCCCGGCCGGCCGGAGCCGGTGGGGCTTTCGTGGTGTGATCGCCGGCGCTACGCGGCGTTGACCGGGATCTGGCGGGCCTTGCTCGCCTCGGTCTTGGGGACGGTCAGCGTCAGCAGTCCGTCCTCGAACGAGGCGCTCACGCCCTCGTGGTCCGCGTCGCGCGGCAGCACGAAGGTGCGCGTGTACGCCGCGTGGCGGCGCTCGCGGACCAGGTAGCCGTCGGTTTTGCGCTCGGCGTCCTTGCCGGTCCTGGCCGAGATGGTCAGCACGTTGTCGTCGACGCTGACCTTCAGGTCCTTCTCGGCGACGCCGGGCAGCTCCGCCTGCACCTGGTAGCCGTCATCCTCTTCGCGGATGTCGACCGCCGGGGCGCCGGTGCGCCAGACCGGCTCGGTGAAGACCGAGTCGAAGATCTGGTCGAGCCCGTCGAAGATGCTCAAGCGGCCGGGTCGATACGGTACGAGATTCCTCATGGTGTTCCTCCTGTGGGTGAGGTTGTTTCTCATGCCAACCATAAAGCAGAACCCGTGCCAACTATTCCGACATCTCGGGCAATCAGATCTCAATTTATTTATATAAAATGAAATAGATGTCATCTTTCGAGCGCCATCTCACCGATCCACGCCTCGTTACTTCCGCTCCGACAGTGTCTTTTTGACCCTTTATACGACATTATGACCATAACCGGGAACTATTGGCCCATTGGCTTCGGAGGCCATCCGCGCGCGGCCGGCACGCCTCGATGACCGAGCCTCGCACGGCGACTGGCGTTCGCCCATACTGCGGCTCACCATGAGGTACCACGACGTCACCCTCCACGGCATCCAGGAGGCCGTGCCGCTACCCGACGGCTCGGTGCGGCTGCAGCGCGTCACCGAGCAGGTACGCTCCCGACTGGAGCCGCCGGCGCAGGAGAAGACGCTGCTCGCGGCGGGAGCCGAGATCCGCTTCGTGCTGCGCGGGCCGTCCGCGCGCCTCACCCTGTCCGCGGAGGGTCTGCAGGAGTTCCAGCCGACCGCGCACGTGTTCTTCGGGCCGCTTGCCGGCCGGCCGCACGTCCACCGCATCGGCGCCGAGGCCACGACCATCGACGTCGGCATCGGCGACGACCAGCGGCGCGCCTACGACTCGATCCCGGACGATCTGGCGGCGGCGATGCCGTTCCACCCGCGGGTGGTCAGGATCGTGCTGTTCCGCGGCGTCTTTCGTCTGCACGACGTCCAGGGCGACCTGCGCCCGCCGGTCGCCGCCGAGCTGCCCGAGCTCACCATGCTCTCCTACGGCACCTCGATCACGCACGGCTCGGTGGCCACCGCGTTCCACCTGACCTACGTGGCGCAGGCCGCGTGGCGCCTGGGCGTCGACCTGATCAATCTGGGCGTCGGAGGCGCCTGCCTGTGCGAGCCGGCCTTCGGAGAGCACATCGGCGGGCGCGCCGACTGGGACGTGGCGACGCTCGCGCTGTCGGTGAACATGATCGCCCGCGGCTTCACGATCGAGGAGTTCACCGATCGGACCCATTACTTGGTAAAACAGGTTGTTCGAGAAAGACCCGCCCGGCCGGTCTTCTGCATCACCATCTACCCCTACTACGGCGACTGGTCCGACGAGCTCGCCGGATCGGACGCACCTCCCGAGGAGTTCCGGCTGGCGCTGGAACGCGTCGTCTGTGGGTTGCGATCGGACGGCGCCGGGACGCGGATCGAGCTGGTGCCGGGGCCGTCGCTGCTGACCGGCGTCGGAGGCCTCTGCGTGGACCTGATCCACCCGGGGGATCACGGCATGCTGGAGATGGGCGAACGGCTGGCGGCGCGCATGCGCCCCGCCGTCGAGCGGTTGCGCGCGTCGGGCGTCAACCGCCGGCGGGGAGGAACCTCATGAGCAGGCAACGCGCCTCGTCCGGCGCTCCCTGGGAGGAGCGCTACGGCTACTCGCGCGCCGTCCGCGTCGGCGACCAGGTGTTCGTGGCCGGCACCAGCGCCACCGGCACCGACGGCCAAGCGGTGGCCGTGGGAGACCCGCACGGCCAGACGCTGTTCATCCTGCGCAAGATCGAGCGGGCGCTCACCGACGTGGGCGCCTCGCTTGCCGACGTGGTGCGGGCCCGCTACTACGTGACGGACATCGGCGACGCCGACCCCGTGGGCCGTGCCCACGCCGAACTGCTCGGCAACGTCCGGCCGGCCATGACCATGGCCGAGGTGTCCGGGCTCATGCTCGCCGAGCACCTCGTGGAGATCGAGGTGGACGCCGTGGTCACGGCCGCGGAGGAGGACGGCGATGAATGAGCGCAGCGAACCTCACTCGAAGAGCGACGAATCCGTGCGCGAGCACGCGGCGGAACTGCTGGCCGGTCACGGCGCGCACCTCCCGTTCGAGCGGGCGGTGGCGGAGGTGCCCGGTGACCTGCGCGGGGTGGTCCCGGAGGGCGCCTCCTCCTCCGTCTGGCAGCAGCTCGAGCACCTGCGCATAGCGCAGTGGGACATCCTGGAGTTCAGCCGCGATGCCGCCCACGTGTCGCCCGCGTTTCCCGACGGCTACTGGCCCGACACCGCGGCGCCGCCGGCCGGCGCCTGGCAGCGGAGCGTCGACGCGTTCCTGGCCGACCGCGACGCGATGATCGCGCTGATCCGGGACCCGCGGGCGGACCTGTACCGGCGCATCCCGCACGGCACCGGCCAGACCCTGCTGCGCGAGGCGCTGGTGCTGGCCGACCACAACGCCTACCACGTCGGGCAGATCGTGCTGATGCGGCGCCTGCTGGGGTGCTGGTAGCGGCTACGCGAAGTTCAGTCGTTGCCCCAGGGGCGGGGATCGATGCGCCGGGTGCGGTCGGTCACCGGCACGTTGACGGGCGTGCCGCCGGCGGCATGCGACTCGTGGATGGCGAAGCCGATCTCGGTGGCGCGGCGGATGTGCGACACGTCGCCCTGCGTGGCGCCGCGGGTGCGCACCGCCTGTGCCAGATCGCGCACCAGGGTGGCACCGCGCGGCCACGACGCCTCCGGCTGCGGCATCTCCAGCGCGTGGGGTGCGCCCGCGAGACGGTCCGCTCCGCGGCCGCCGTCCGTTGCCTCCCACAGATAGGCCTGGTGGGCGTCGTTGACGATCTCCAGGCGGCCGCCGCTGCCGATCACGGAGAAGCCGCGTCCGTCCCCCTCCGGCAGCAGGGTCAGCAGCACCCCGTTGTCCAGCCCTACCCACGCACGGCCCGGCGGGTCCAGGCGGCGCCCCTCGTCGGGCTCGTCGGCCGCCACCGCGTCCACCCGGCCACTCACCCACAGCGGTTCCGGATCGCCCGCCAGAAACAGCGCGGTGTCGTACCAGTGGCAGCCGTGGAAGATCAGGTTGGGCGCGCCGTAGCCGACGATGGCCCGCACCTCGCCGACCAAGCCGTCGCGCAGCCGCTGCGCCAGCAGGCCGTAGGCCGCGTCCCAGCGCATCTCGGTGCCGCACGCGATGGCGACGCCGGCCTGCCGGCAGGCCTCCAGGGCGGCGTCCGCCTCGGCCAGCGTGGTGACGAACGGCTTGTCGCACAGGACCCCGCGTACCCCGCCAGCCGCCGCCTGCGCGATCTGCGCGGCGTGATGGGTCTGCCGGGTCGCGATGCAGACGAGGTCGGGGCGCACCTCCTGGAGCATCCGCCCGTAGTCGTCGTAGTCGGCGATGTCCCCCCACGTCGCCTGCCAGGCGGCGCGGAACTCGGCGCGCGTGTCGGCTCCCCGATCGTACACCGCCACCACCCGCGTCTCCGGCACCTGGGCGAAGGCCGTCGCCCAGTTGTGGGACCCGGGGCGTCGCGTGACCTGGCGGTGGCAGCCGGCCACCGCCACGCGCAGCACCGCGCTGTCGCTCTGACTCATGTCATCCCCCTCGACCGAGCATGGGCGCGGCGGCGCGCACCGTCAAACGCACGCGTCGGCTACGCGAAGAGCGTCCGTGCGAACGCCAGGTCCTCGGCGGCCTGCCGCTCGACCGACACCGCGCCGCTGTACTCGGCGGTCAGGCACACGGTGCCGGCGTAGCCCCGCCGCCTCAGCTCGGCGGCCACGCGCGGCCACGGGCTCAAGCCCAGGCGGCCGGCCGTCCAGTACGCAGACCACTCGGCACTCGCGGCCCCGGCCTCGGCGGTCTGCAGCCAGATCGCGTTCTTGAGGTTCACCAGGCGCAGGTGCGACCAGATGGTGTCGATCGCCAGCTCCGGCTCCGTCCCGGCCACCGCCTCGTGCCCGGCGTCCCAGACCGCGCCGACGTGCCGTGGGTCGTAGCGGCCGATCAGGCTGCGCAGGCCAATCGCGTTCGCCACCTGCCTGCCGGCGTGGTTCTGCACGCCCAGGGTCACCCCCGCGCGGTCCAGCACCGGCAGCAGCGCATCGAACTCGCGCCGGTACCGCTCCTCGGCAGCGGCATAGCTCTCGTCCGCCCGGATCGGCGCCATGATGCGGAGCAGCGGCACGCCGGCGTCGGCGCAGGCCATGATCGTGGGCTCGTCGGCGGCCGAGGCCACGCTCCGGATCGGCACGCCCGCGTCCGCAAGCTGCCTGGCCGCCGCGGGCAGATCGCGGTCCGCGCGCTCGGGCACTACTTGAAAGCCGGGGCGCACCGGCAGCTCGACCCCCTCGAATCCCATGCCCCGCACCAGCTCGGCGAGCCGGCCGAGCGGCACCGCCTTCCAGTGCTTGGTGAACACCGAGAACACGACGTCAGCCATGGATATCCGCTACGTTAGTCTGCCAGGGGCTCCCAATGGTAACCCGGCACAACGGGGCAACTCCCAACACCTGGATCGCTCGACCGGGCAGACACATCGCTGATCGATGAATTCGTTTCACGGAAACCGACTGCGCGATCACAAGCTGCCCATGAGCACCGCGTGGCTGCTCAACGACATCGCGGAGTCCAAGGGAAGGCAGGACCTGTTCTCCCGCCAATCACCACAGGTCCTCAAGGCCCTCCGTGACGCCGCCGTCATCCAGAGTGCCGAGTCCTCGAATCGCATCGAAGGCGTGACGGTCGGTCGCGAGCGCCTGCACGCGCTGGTCCTGGGCCGGTCGAATCCGCGCGATCGGTCCGAACAGGAGGTGCAGGGCTATCGCCGTGCGCTGGATGAGATCCACTCCGGCTACGCCGACTCTCCCATCACTCCGGACACCCTGCTGCGCCTGCATGCCCTCTGCCAGTCCGCCAGTGGCGACGCCGGGCAGTTCAAGCGTATCGACAACGACATCGTCGAGTTGCAACCCGGACGCGCTCCGGTGGTGCGGTTCCGTTGCGTGCCAGCCACGGATACACCGGCCGCGGTGAAGGAGCTCTGCCACCGCTACCGGCACGCGCTCGACCAGGACCACATCCCACCGCTGATCGCCATCGCCGCACTCGTGCTGGACTTTCTCTGCATCCATCCATTCCGGGACGGCAACGGGCGCGTGTCCCGCCTGCTGACCCTCCTGGCGCTCTACCAACACGACTACCGCGTCGGCCGCTACCTGAGCCTCGAACGCCTGGTCGAGGAGGTCCGGGAGCGTTACTACGAGTGCCTGCATCTCAGTTCCCAAGGATGGCACGACGGCAGGCACGAACTGACGCCATGGATCGACTTCACTCTGACGATCATTCGTCGCGGCTATCGAGAGCTTGAAGAACGCGTTGGACAGGTTCAGACTCCGCGTGGCGCCAAGGCGGCGCTGGTTCTGGCCGCAATTCGCGCACAGCCGGGAGACTTCCGCCTGCAAGACCTGGAACGCGCGTGTCCAGGGGTCGGACGTGAGTGGATTCGTCGCCTCCTGGCCGACCTGCGGACGTCCGGCGAGGTCACGTGCAGCGGTCGCGGCCCCGGCGCTCGTTGGCGCCTGTCGGCTAAAGAGGGTAGCAACGCCTGAGTAAGGGTAGTAAAGAGCGTACTCTACCCTACGCAGCGTCAGCGATTGGGGCTCAGTCACCCCCTGACCGGCGACGCCCTCTCCGGCTCGGGCAGGCGGCGATCGATCTCGTCGAGGCGATAGCCGAAGCCGGAGCCGGTTGCGGTGGTCAAGTCCAGCCGCCCTCCTGCCCGGCGGTACAGCCCCGGATGAACGGCGGCTTCGGGCGCGGAGGCGTCGGGATAGAACTGCATGGCGTTCGTCTCCACACCCATGATGGTCGGCGCGTGCGCCGCCAGCAGCACGTGCGGGATCTGCGCCAGCATCGGGTTGGTCAGGTCCTGCACCATCAGGGTCATGCCGTGCGCGTGCGCCCAGCAGAGGCTGAGCAGCGCGCCGGTCTGGGTCTTGCAGGTCTTCAGCGCGACCCCCGACCACCCGAGCTCGCGGCCCAGGCGCACCATCTCCCAGTCGTGGGCGCTCTCGTCCATGAACAGCGGCTTGCGCGCCGCCACGCTGCGCACATCCAGCCGGTCGCGTTCCAGGTCGTACGGGAACGGCTGCTCCACGTACAGGAGCATGCCGTAGATGCGCGACTGCTCGCGCAGCAGCCGGTCGAGGATGACCGTCACGTAGGCGGGGTCGGTGACCGTGCAGTTGAAGTCGGCCGACAGCCACGCCACCCCCTCCTCGACGGCCAGCGAGCCTACCTGCACCAGCCGGCCGTAGTCCCACGCCTCGTCCGTGCCGCGCAGCTTGACCTTCAGGCAGGTGAGCCCGTCGCGCCGCACCCAGTCGCGCAGCAGGACCGGGTAGCCGTCGTCCGGCTCGCTCCCGTCCAGCTCGGCCGGCTCGACCGGATCCAACCCCCCGACCAGGTGCCACGCCGGCAGCTCGTCATGGCGGGAGCGCAGGAAGTCCTGGGGATAGGTTCCGGCGAACGACACGCCGCTTCCGGCCGCGGGAGTCAGGTAACGGGTCAGGTCATGGTTCAGGTAGCGCCGGTTGTAGGTCGCGTACGCCGGCACGCCGTGCAGGACGCCGAACGCGTCGTGCAGGGCCAGGTCGAACGCCGACGCACACACCAGCGCGGCGAGCCGCGGCATGCGCGCCGCGGGCTCCCGGCCGCGGTTGATCCGCTCGGCCAACGCCGGCAGCCGTTCCTGCAGGAACGCGTGCCCGACCTCCAGCGGGTGCCCGGAGAACCCGGCATCGCACCAGTCGGCCGCGATCAGCAGGCACAGCTCGCGCATCAGGTCGTGCCGCTCGTGGTAACGCAACTCGCCGGGCCACGCCCACTGCACGCTCAGTGGCGTCTCGCCCCACCCCACCGCCCGGCGGCCCGCGGCGTCCTGCACCTGCAACGACACGCGCACGCAGGTCACGGAGGTCAGCGCTTCGGCGCCGAACTTCAGCGGTACCCGCGTCGACACCGGCAGCAGGTACACGTCCGCGTCGGCCGCCTGGATGTCCGTGTCCACTGCGTGACGAGGTTAGGAGCCCGGCGGGTCCCCGATCAAGAAGGACGACCGGTGTGCGGATCTCATCCACAGCGATGAGAAGCGCGTCCGCGGGAACGCCCGGGGCGGCCGCTGCCGGCCAGCCCTGACTCCGTCGATAGCGTGAGCTACCCGCCGAATGTGCACGGCTTGAAGTCCTTCTCGTTCGTGATGCTCGCACTGCTGCCGGTCGCCCTGATGACGTACAACCCCTGCCGCTCCGCGTACACGTCCGCCGCTTCGTCCGCCTTCAGGTACGCCACCGCCCCATAGGTCCGCTTGCCCCGGTAGACCGACGGCGCCTCCTCCGGGAACACCCTCAGCGTCTCGATGAAGTGCGCTACCTGCCTCACCTTGAGGGTGGTCTTCACCTCCACCGCCACCACCTCGTCGCCGTTGGCGGCGATGATGTCGATCTCCCAGCGAGGCGCGCCGTTCTTGCTCTTGAGGTTGCACACCGTGTGGTCGACCTCGATGCCGCGCTGGCCGAGCAATTCGACCAGGTCGCCTTCCACCAGAGCCTCCATCAGCTTGCCCCACTGACCGTTGAACAGATCCTTCAGCTCGCGCAGTTGCCGGTCGGTCTCCTTCATTTGGCGGTCGGTCTCCTGCATCCGACGGTCGGTCTCACGCTGACTTGCGGAGACCTCGCGCAGGATCGCCCACACGTCCTCCGGGGTCGCAGGCTGCCGCTGCATCGCGTCACTCATCACACGCTTCGCTCGCTGCCCAACCATACCGCTCCGCACCACGAAGGGACAGATCCCACCGATCTGCCCGTTGCGGTCCCAATCCCGCGGACCCTCACCAGCCATCGGCGGCCATCGGGATCTACCCTTGCCGCAACCCGAACGTGTCTTCGGAGAGGAGCCAGCCGGCCCCACGATCAAGGCGAGGCCGCTTGACCTATACTGCGGCGCGGAGGAACGGGACATGGAACGCGTGCAACTGGGGCGGAGCGGGCTGAAGGTCTCGCCGATCTCATTCGGCACCTGGCAGCTCAGCCCGCGATTCTGGGGCGAGCAGTCGAGCGAGGAGATCGCGCGGGCGATCCGGCGCGCCTTCGACGGCGGCATCAACCTGTTCGACACCGCCGACGCGTACGGCGACGGCCACGCGGAGACGGTGCTGGGCGAAACGATCGCCGACCTGCCGCGCGACGAGCTGGTGATCACCACCAAGGTGCTCGCCCGCTTCAAGCCCGACGGCTCGCGCGTGCCGGACCTGTCCGCCGAGAACATCGCCGCCCGCTGCGAGGTGTCCCTGGGGCGCCTGCGGCTCGACACGATCGACCTGTACCTGCTGCACGGCTTCGACCCGCTCACGCCCCTCGAGGAGACCGCCGGACAGCTCGACCGCCTGCGGGCGCAGGGCAAGATCCGCGCCTACGGCGTGAGCAACCACGGCGTCGAGCAGCTTCGCGCGCAGCGCCACTTCGGCGGCTACGCCGTCGTGCAGGCGCCCTACAGCCTGATCGATCCGGCGGGCGAAGACGACCTGCTGCCGTACTGCCAGGCCGAGGGCATCGGCGTGATGGCCTACTCGCCGCTGCACAAGGGCCTGCTCTCCGGCAAGTACCAGGGCACCGAGACCTTCACCGACTTCCGCGCCCACCATCCCGACTTTCAGGGCGAGCGCTTCGCCGAGCTGTGCGCGAACGTCCAGGGCCTCGCCCCGATCGCGCAGCGCTACGACCTGTCGATCTACCAGCTCGTTCTTGCCGCGACCGTGCAGCATCCGTCGATCGACACCGCGATCTGCGGCATCAAGACCGTGGAGCAGCTCGAGGAGGCGCTCGGCGCCGCCGGCACGGTCCTGTCGCGCGACGACCTCACGGCGGCGCGCGCCGCCGTGGGACCCGGATCGAAGCGGACCGCCGACGCCGGCGGGGTCAGGAAGTAGCGCGGCGCCTGCCGAAGAAGGACGGCTGCCGGTTGCGCAGCGGGCGCAGCGCGCTCCGGTCGAAGGTGTAGTCGCTGCGGCCCTGGAGCCGCGCCTCCAGCAGCGCGCGGAACGGCTCCATCGCCTCTTCGTCGCCGCTCAGGTCGTGCTGCTCCAGCGGATCGCTTGCCAGGTCGAACATCTGCTCCTCGCCGCTGTCGAACCAGATGTACTTGTCGGTCGCCCGGATCACGAAGTGCGCCGGCGCGGTGCCACGGCCGTGCTCGCCGTAGATGACCTCGTGCCCGGCCGATCCCCTTCCCTGCAGCGCGGGGAGCAGCGACCGCCCGTCCATGGGCGAAGGATGCTCCACCCCGGCCAGGTCCAGGATGGTCGGCGCCAGGTCCTCCCAGCAGACCATCTCGTCCCGCCGCGACGGTTCCAGGTCGAAGTTGCGCGCCGTGACCAGCATCGGGATGCGGGCGGACGCCTCGTAGGGAAGCGCCAGCCCCCAGAGCTGGTGGTCGCCGAGCATCTCGCCGTGGTCGGAGGTGAAGATGACGACCAGCGGCTCCTCACTGCGCCGCGTGCCGGCGTCGGACAGGCGGCTCATCAGCAGTCCGAGCTGGTCGTCGATGTGGTTGACCGTGGCGTAGTAGCCGGCGATCCCGGTGCGGATCTCGGCCGGATCGTACGGGCCGACCCGGTCGTCGCTGCGCACCCCCACCGGCGGAACATCCGGCTTCGGGGCCCAGTCGCCGATCGTCGCTTCGAGGTCGCTGCGCCCGTTGTAGCGGTCGAAGTACGCCGCGGGCGGGACCAGAGGAGGATGAGGCGCCCAGAACGAGAGATGCAGGAACCAGGGACAGGTCGGGTCGCGCCGTTCCAGCACGAAGTCCAGAGCCTGCTGTACGCACCAGTTGGTATGGTGCAGCGCCTCCGGGAGCTGAAAGGGACGCGCCAGACGCCCGTTCGACGACAGGCCGGCAGCACCCGGATCGTTGGCCCACTCATGGGTCCACGGCCCCTGGCTGCGCACCCAACGGGCGTAGTCGTTGCGGGCGAAGTGCGGCGACTCCGGGCGGAAGTCCAGTTGGTCGCTGAGGATGATATGGTCGAATCCGTGACGAACGCCGGGCGGAAACATGTGGAACTTGCCGATGAGCTGCGTCTGGTAACCCGACTGCCCGAGAAGCCGCGGCATCGTGAATTGCGGATGGAACGGTACGCAGTCCTCGTACCAGGGCATGCCGTGCGTGGCCGCGTGCTGGCCGGTGAGCAGCGTCCGGCGCGCCGGAATGCAGCTCGGCGTCGTGGAGTAGGCGCGGCTGAAGGAGACGCCGGAGGTCCCCCAATGATCGAGGTTCGGCGTCTGGATGATGGGATTGCCGGCCATGTGCAGGGCGTCGAACCGCTGCCGGTCGGTGGTGATCAGCAGGATGTTGGGGCGCTTCTCTGGCATGTCCGCCACTCTGTCAAAGTGGCGCCGCGGCCTTCAAGCGATGGCGCCTGACCTGGATGTCGCGATCGTCGGCGGGGGCCACAACGGTCTGACCGCAGCGTGGTATCTGGCCCACGCCGGCCTGCGAGCCGCGATCTTCGAGCGACGGTCCTTCGTGGGTGGCGCGGCCATCACCGAGGAGCTGTGGCCCGGGTACCGCTTCTCCACCTGCGCCCACATGGTGCACGCGCTGGATCCGGGGATTCAGGCGGACCTGCGCCTGGAGCAGCGCGGGATGGTGGCGATCCCTCGTACGGGGTCGCTGGTGCCGGTCTCGGCGGCCGAGTACTGGGGCACTGACGACCACGAGTCGCCGCGAAACCTGTCGCTGCGGCTCACCGCGGAAGAGACCGCGGCGGAACGGCGCTACGCGGACCTGAAGCGACGGCTGTGCGAGCTGTTCGCTCCCTACCGCCTGCGGCCGCCACCGACCCTGGGCGAGGTGCGAGCCCGCGCGGCGGCGAGCGGCGACGGCCCGCTTCTGGAAGACGCCCTGTCGGAGACGGTACGGCAGATTCGCCACCGCTACCTGCCGACCCGCAGGCTGCGCGATCGCCATGCGGCGGAAGCCGCCGCCATCGGCCACGATCCCGGCGCGCTGGCCCTGGCCTACGGTTCGATCAACCTCGCCGACACCGGCAGCGCCCCGCACAACGGCTACGTGAAGGGTGGGATCGGGACCATCACCGCCCTCATGCGGCAGGCCGTCGAGGAGGCAGGAGTCGCCATCCACACGGAGGCCGAGGCGGGTTCGCTGCTCCACGAGGACGGCGCCGCCACCGGCGTCCGGCTCGCGGACGGCACGGCGGTGACGGCGCGCTGCGTGGTGTCCAACCTGGACCCGAAACGGACGTTCCTGAGGCTGGTCCCGCCGGAGCTGACGACGGCGGCCCTTCGCCGCCGGGTCGGCGCACTGGTCACTGAGGTGAGCTGCTACAAACTGCTGGCGGCCGTGGACGAGCTCCCGCAGTGGCAGGCATGGGACGGAGATCCCGCGCTGCCGAGCCGCGGCGTGGTCGGGCTGGGCCGCAGCGAAGCGAGCGTCGACGCCGCCTATGCCGACTGCGCCGCCGGCCGCCCGCCGGCCGAACCGATCATCAACTTCTCGGTGCCGTCGGCGCTCGATTCGACGCTGGCGCCGGAGGGCCGGCATACCGCCTCGGTGTGGATCTACCCGGCGCCGGCGAGGCTGCAAGGCGCGGACTGGGACACGGTGCGGGAACGCGTCGCCGAACGACTGGTCGACCAAGTCACCCGATACGCGCCGAACTTCCGCCGATCGATCCTGCACCTGAAGCTGCGCACGCCGGCCGACCTGGAGCGGGAAAACGGGCTCACCGACGGGTGCATCTGGCACATTCAGCACGCCGGCGACCAGCTCTTCTGGAACCGCCCGCTGCCGGAGCTCAGCCGCTACCGCGCGCCGTTCCCGGGCCTGTATCTGTGCGGAGCCGGCCAGCATCCGGGGGGCGAGATCTCCGGGATCCCCGGCCACAACGCCGCACAGGAGGTCATCCGCGATCTGGGCTGACGAGTGCCGCGGCCAGCGTGTCGTGCACTTCCTCAGACACGCTGTTCCTGCCCCAATCGAGATGCCCGTTGCTGCCGCCCACGCAGAACAGACCGGCGGCGAATGCCGCGGACCGGAACCGGTGCGTCCTCGCCATCTCGTATTCCGGCGAATAGCACACGACGCCGCCCACCCCGCAATCCCGTACGCCGGCCATCACGTCAGGCTGGAGGAACGCATCCTCGGTTCCGGGCAGCAACACCGCGACGGCTCCGCTGTTCGTGGCGAGGTCGGCGAGCGAGGCCAAGTCTCGAGGAACACGTGAGGGCAGGCAGAGCTCGGAGCATCGTCCGAGATACATGATGACGTCGACCGCGCCGTGCCCGGAAAACGCCAGCCCGCGGTTCAGGATACCGGCGTATGGAACCGCTTCGGGACCGCACAGCCAGGCAGCGAGCCGGCTCGCCTGACTCCCAGCCACTACCGGCGCCAACCTGGGCGTCCCGTAATCCGCCGCTCTCCTCTCGAACGAGTCGAAGCCATCAGGCGCCACGAGGGCGATCTGGTCGATGAAAACGCCATGCTCGTCGACGTTCAGGTCGGGAAACAGCCGCTGGAACTGCTCCTCGTACTCGTTCCCCGGCTCCGTGGAATGGATGAGGTTTCTGTAACTGCTGCAGTGGAACGCTTTCCGAAGTTCCGACTTGAGCCGGCGGCACTTCCAAGTGGCTTGCCTTCCCCGGACGACGATCGCCCGCGAGGGCCCCTCGCGCAGATACGCGACGTACTCCTCGACGTCACCTTCCCGCCAGAACGTGCGAGCCTGCGCTCGGCTCAATACCAAGTCCCTGGCTGCGACCTGACGGAGCGACAACTCCGCCAGCCGCCTGTCGAGCATCCTCGGAACCTCGGGGTGCCGCACACCGTCCGGCTTCACGATCAGCAGGGCGTGCTCGGATGTGCTGCGCATTCCGATGAGCCTAACCCACACGGTCCTGGCCTTGTGGCGGGCATCGGCGTTACCGAGTCACCCCCAACCCGCGACTTGATGTCGTGATGTCATGATGCGACCATGCGCTCGTGCGTACGACTCTGACGATAGACGACGACGTACTCGCTGTTGCCCGCGCGCTCGCGCAAAGACGTGGCAGCAGCGTGGGAGACGCGCTGTCCGTGTTAGCGCGCCGTGGTTTCAGGCGAACGGAAGCCGACGACACAGGCGATGTCCCGACGTTCCGGGTCGCTGCCGATGCAGCGCCCATCACCAGCGAGGATGTCCGACAGGCGCTTGCCGACTGGCCATGATCGCCTTGCCCGACGTCAACGTGTTGATCGCGCTCGCCTGGCCCAACCACGTGCACCATGACGCCGCGCGATCGTGGTTCGCGGTGACCCGCGCCACCGGGTGGGCGACCTGTCCGGTGACCGAAGCCGGATTCGTGCGCGTCTCCTGCAATCCCTCCGCGGTCAAGCAGGAGGCAACGCCGCTCGATGCGATCGCTCTGTTGCGCACGCTGAGGCGCCGCGGGTCGCATGCGTTCTGGCCTCACGACCGCTCGATCACATCGCTGCCGGACGAAGTCCTCATGCGCGTCCAGGGATACCGCCAGATCACCGACGCCATGCTGCTCGCTCTCGCCATTCAGCGCGGCGGTCAGCTTGCCACGCTGGACACTGGACTCAAGAGCCTGCTCCCGACCGATCGACAGCAGCCGGTGTACGTGATCCCTGTTTGAGCAGCGCGACGATTACTGCTCGCCGACGATACGTCCGGGTGGGGAGTCCCGACGCCGGTTGATGACCGGCCCGGTGGCATGACAGCGTGTAGCCGCTGCCCATGCGAGTCGAGTTTCAGCGCACGCAGGTGGAGTTCCCGAGCACGGAGCTCGGCTGCCTGCGCGACAGCACGGACTCGCTGGCCGACGTCGACGAGCTGCGACGGCGCATCGCCGCCGACGGCTACCTGCTCCTCCGCGGGCTGATCGACCGCGGCGCCGTCCTTGAGGCGCGCCGCGTGGTGCTGGAGCACCTGCGGGAGCAGGACGCGCTGGTCGAGGGCACGCCGCTCATGGAAGGCGTGATGCCGCGTGACGGCCGGAGCGTCGGCATGAAACGGGTCGCCTACCGGCCGGAAGTGCTGCGCGTGCTCGAAGGACCGGAGCTGCACTCGTTCTATCGCCGTCTCTATGGCGAGGAGCCGGCGACGTTCACCCACAAGTGGCTGCGGGCGGTGGGCAACGAGCAGTTCACCGGATCGCACATGGACGTGGTGTACATGGGCCGCGGCAGCGAGCGGGTGAACACCGTCTGGATCCCGTTCGGCGACATCCCGATCGCACACGGCACGCTGGCCGTGTGCGAAGCGTCGCACCGCCTGGACAGCTTCGCCCGGGTGCGGGAGACGTACGGCAGGAGCGACGTGGATCGCGACCGCACCCAGGGATGGTTCAGCGAGGATCCGCAAGAGATCCGCGAGCGATTCGGCGGCCGCTGGCTCACGGCGGACGTCCACGCCGGCGACATCATCACCTTCGGGCTCTACACCCTGCACGGCTCCACCAACAACACCACCAACCGGTTCCGCATCAGTTGCGACGTCCGCTATCAGCCGGCCTCGGAGCCGATGGACGAGCGCTGGGGCGGAGACTCTCCCACCGGCCACTACGCGACCGCGGCCGTCCCGATGGCCGAAGCGCGCAAGCGGTGGGGCCTGTAGCGCGGTCAGTCGGGACCGGAGTAGTCGTACGGCCGGTTGCCGGTCAGGTGGTCCTTCGGCACGGGCACCAGGGGGATGACGTTCTCGATCGGGCAGCCGGCGAACACCGGCGCACACTCCTGCGCCAGCTCGGCGCGGGAGCCCCGCCGATACCACGCGACGGTGTGGATCATGGCGATCATGAAACGGGGCGCTTCGCTGCGGTTGGGCGTGCCGCGGTGCCACAGCCGCATGTCCCGGATCAACACCGCCCCCTTGCGGGTATGACCCCGGAGCGGCGCGCGCACCGCTCGCCGCGCCTCGACATGCTCCTCCGGGACCCGGATGTTGTTGCCGATCACCATGTGCGTGTCGAGGTGCGTGCCCGGCCACAGCTCGATGGCGCCGTTCTCCTCCGTGGTCCCGCTCAACGGGACGTTCACCACCAGCCGCGCCGGCGGATGCGCCACGCTCAGGTTCGGCCAGAGCTGACCGTCGTCGACGTGCACGGGCTGCAGGCCGCTGCCGGGGACGTTGGTGTTGCCGGTCAGGGTGTTGTTGAACGCGCCTGAGCCCAGCACCGCGCGGGTCACCTGGCACACGAACGGGTTGGCCATCACGTCGCGGAACACCAGGCCGGCATCAGGGGGCGGGGTCTGCTGGATGTTGCCCCACACGAAGTTGTGCGGCACCGGCGGCAGTGCGCGGACCTTCTCCAGGTCCTGGACCATCCGCTCCTGCAGCCGATCGAGGTGGGAGTGGTCGATCACGTCGTCGATCACCACGTAGCCATCCGCCTGCAAAGCGGTCACCGCCCGCTGCAGCGTGGTGTCGCCGAAGCGCTCCGCGGCCCGTTCCGCCGCCGTTGGCGTGAGCTGGTTCATCGCTGCAGCTCGCGCAGCTTGCGGTC
The DNA here is from genome assembly GCA_964291595.2 of Spirochaetia bacterium. Taxonomy (GTDB): domain Bacteria; phylum Spirochaetota; class Spirochaetia; order SZUA-6; family Bin103; genus CATQHW01. Next base: position 3,317,139 of record OZ219914.1, read on the forward strand.
CAGCCATTCGATCATCGGCCCCGTGGCCGGGTCGGACACCTCCACCATCGTCCCGGGAAGCGGCTGGCCGATCAGCGCCTCCACCTCGGCCCGGCACTCGGCCACCACCTGCGGATGGTCGGCCACGACGTTGTGCCGCTCCTCGGGGTCGGCGTCGAGGTCGAACAGCTCGTCCCCGTCGTCGTCCGCGTAGCCGACCGCCGTGCAGTAGTTCCAGCGGTCGTCGCGGACGCTCGCCCGCGCCCGCGCGTTGCCGGGCGAGCTGCCTGCCCAGCCGGTGACGATCCGCTCCCGGATCGCCGTCTTCTCGCCGGTCACCAGCGGCCAGAGATCCCGGCCGTCGGTCCAGCCGCAGGGGGTCCCGAGCCGCGCGAGGATGGTCGGCATCAGGTCGTGGTTCTGCACCAGCGCCGTGACGTCGCGGTCCGCCGGCCCGCCCGGATGGCGCAGCCACAGGTTCAACTGCGTGTTGAACGGGTGCAACTCCCGGTCCGACTTGCCGAAGCGGCCCTGGTCGCGGAGCTGCGTGCCGTGATCGGACACGAAGACCACCAGCGTGTCGTCGAACAGCTTCAACTCCTCCAGTTTGTCCAGCAACGCGCCGACCCACTTGTCCACGAACGTGACCTCGCCCAGGTAGAGCGCTTCGATGCGGCGCAGCTCCTCCTCCGTCGCGTCCTCCTGCGCCGCGTCTTCCTGCGCCGCGCCCGGCATGATGAAGTCCTTGCCTTCGTAGCCAGGGACAATAGAGATCGGCATACGCCTTCGGCGGATCCCACGGCTCGTGCGGATCGAAGCTGTCGATCCAGAGGAAGAACGGCTTCATCGCGTGGTTGTCGTGCAGCCAGTCGCAGGCCGCCCGGAACACGCGGGCGCAGCTATAGTCGTCCTCCGACTGCCGGTGGCGCTGGTTGAGCAGGTAGTTGACCAGGGTGGCGTGCCGCGGCCAGTCGATCGGCTCGCGCACGTGGCTGCGGAGCTGATGCTCGATCGAGCGCGGGTCGCCGCTCTTCCAGTTGTCCGACTCCTGCCCGCGGATGAAGTCGAGGTGGGCGAAGCCACGGGAGAAGTTCATGGTCGGCTTGAACATGTGGTAGGTGTCGGCGATCAGGGCGGTGAGGTAGCCGCGCGCCAGCAGCACCTCGGCGATGGTGTCCTGGTCGGGCGGGATCTTGTGCCACCCCGGCGCGTGGTGCCAGTGGCCGCGGCGGTCGAAGTGGTAGCGGAACGGGAAGCTGCGCCGGCCGGTGAACAGCCCGCGACGGACCTGCAGCGTCGGCTGGCACTCGCCGAAGGCGCGCGTGAAGCGGATGCTCTGCGCGGCCAGGGCATCGAGATTGGGCGTCCGCACGTGGCTGTACTTCTTCCCCTTGCCCACGATGTCCGCCCGAAACGTGTCCAGGCAGATGCAGACGACGTTCATGTTCGACATGGAGGCGATGGTAGCGCGGCCATTCACGGCGTGCATCGGCGCTCCGCGGGGCACCGGCTGCTATAGTCGACCCGGACTCCCACGATGAAACCGGCAAATGAGCTCGAGGCGCGCTTCTTCGCCGCCACTCCCCGCTCCCTGGAGCGCTTTACGGCCCACGCGGATGCGACTCCGGGCGGCGTCGCCAAGGGCGCCTACTTCTATCGCCCCTACCCGCTGACCATGGAGCGCGGCGACGGCCCGTACCTGTTCGACGTGGACGGCAACCGCTACGCCGACTTCGCCAACCACCACACCGGCCAGATCCTGGGCCACAGGCACCCGGCGGTGATGGCGGCGATACGGGCGCAGTTGCAGCGCGGGGTTGCCCTGGGCGCGCCCATGGGACACGAGACCGAGGCGTGCGCGGAGCTGTGCAGCCGCGTGGCCAGCCTGGAACGGGCGCGCTTCACCAACTCCGGGACCGAGGCGAGCCTGCACGCGGTCCGCCTGGCGCGCGCGTTCACCGGCAGGAACCTGATCGCCAAGTTCGAGGGCTGCTACCACGGCAGCCACGACTCGGTGGAGGTCTCGGTCGCGCCGCCGCTGGAGGCGGCCGGTCCGGCCGAGCGGCCGCTGCCCTACCCGCAGGCGATCGGCATGTCGGCCGGCGCGGTGGCCGACGCGATGGTGCTGCCGCTCGGCAACCTGGAGGCGGCCGAGCGGCTGATCGCCGAGCACGCCGCCGAGCTGGCGTGCGTCATGCTGGATCCCAAGAGCGGCGTCCTGGATCTGCCCGCGGACTTCATCCGCGGCGTGCGCAAGATCACCGCCCGGCACGGCGTGCTGATGGTCTTCGACGAGATCGTCGGCTTCCGGCTGGCGCGAGGCGGCGCCCAGGAGCACTACGGGATCACGCCCGACCTGACCATCTTCGGGAAGATCGTCGGCGGCGGCTTCCCGGTGGGCGCATTCGGCGGGCGAGCCGACATCATGGATTGCTACGATCCGGCGGCGGGGCGCGGCATCGGCCAGAGCGGCACCTTCGCCAGCCACCCGGTGACCCTGGCCGCCGGCCTGGCGATGCTGCGCGAGCTGACGCCGGCCGCCTTCGAGCACCTGGCCGCCCTGGGCGACCGCCTGACGCGCGGGCTCCGCACGGCGCTGACCGCGTGCCCGGTGCCGGCCTCGGCCCACAACAACGGATCCGCGTTCGCCATCCACTTCCGCGCGGAGCCGCCGCGCGACTACCGCTCGTCGCTCGACGCCGACAAGCGCTGGGTGTCGCCGCTGTTCCTGGCCCTGCTCGAACGGGGCTTCTTCCTGGGCCACACCCTGGGGATGTGCTCGATCTCCGTCCCCACCACGCCGCAGATGATCGACGAGCTGGTCGACGCGGTGGCCGATGCCGTGAGCGATCCCCTGGTGAAGGCGGCAGCGACCAATGGATGAAAGCAGCATCGATCGAGCCTCGCGCTCGAACGCCCCGTCCGGTGACATGACAGGCGACTCTGACGCCGCACTGCGAGCGTTCGTCGAACGATGGCGGATCGCGGGCGCCCGGCTTGAGCACCTGCGGCGCGAGGAGTTGCGCGACGTCGACGTGGCTGCCGTCATCGAGTCCCTGGAGGGTGCGTTCGAGGCGACGCTCGCCGGTCCGGAGCGGACGACGTCCGGACTGGTCGAGCAGCAGGCGATATTCGCCAGACTACGAAATGCGCGACCTGTTCCGGCTGGCGAGTGAGATCCAGGGGTTCTGCCAGGCCCGCACGTGGCGATTCCTGCTTCATCGGCGGCCTGGCGCTTCAGCGCTGGGGTGAGCCGCGCCTGACCGGGGACGTCGATCTCACCATTCTCACCGGATCGGCGACGAAGCGAAGTACATCAGCGAGCTCTGCCGCGGGTATCCCCAGCGCGTTGAGGACGCTGCCGCGTTCGCACTACGGCACCGGGTGCTCCTGCTCAAGTCCGCGCGGGACATCCCCATCGACGTCTCCCTTGCGGCACTGCCGTTCGAGGAACGCGTCATCGAACGCGCGACCGCCTATCGCTTTCTCGCCGAGCTCCGCCTGCATACCTGCTCGGCGGAAGACCTCATCGTGCTGAAGGCATTCGCCGATCGCCCGCGCGACTGGGCGGACATCAAGGGGATCGTGAGCCGCTCCGGTTCCCGCCTCGACTGGCTCACGATCGAGACCGAGCTGCAACCGCTGTGCGAGGCAAAGGATTCCCCGCACATCGTCCCTCGGCTGGCCGTCCTTCGTACGCCGTCCTGAGATCGACTCGGTGAAGTCTTGGCCTGCAGCGCGCCACTTCAAACGCCTACCCCAGTCGTAGTCCCGGATCCACCGCCAAAGCACGCGTTTGATGATGTCGTCTGGAAGGTCGGCCAGCGCTCTCCTATCGCCTCCAGGAAGCGAACCGTCAAGGAGGCCGGCCAAGGCGGCCAAGTTACGCTCTCCATCTGCTCGTGCGGCCATGCCGATCACGACGCCGGCGATGCCTTCGAGCCAGGCGAGTAGCGGAGCGCGACCTCCTCTCCGCCGGCGGCCCGAGAATTGCCGGATGAGATCAGCGGCGTAACGTGCCACGCGATTTCGGAGATATATCCAAGCCGTATGCCCGCGCGTTATGCGCCGATCGCGTTCAAGCGTCCGCATCAAATCGAAGTCCGCACACTCTCCCATCCGGGAACGAACAGCTCCTTCAATCTGGCAGAATCTTCATTCCTGTGACCATATTCTCGCTTCTTCCCATGTCACAGTTGGAATGGGGCTTCTTATGACAACGCTCGCCGCTGTCTCTTCGTACCGTTTGAACTCCTCTTCTGCTGTCCAATATCCTTCTCCGACCTTCCACCAAGTCGCTCGTGCACCTGCATCTTTGTCCCACGCTAACGGGATAAAGGCAACGATTACTATTGACCTGATTTTGTCATGCCCTGCGCGCCAGTAGCGTATCACTCCCATGTGTCGGAAATGTTCAAACGGTATGTGCGCAGTCTTCTGCATTCCTTTGCCCTCGAATCCTGGCCATTTCAAGACCCACAAGTCTCCGTCCTCAGCCCGGATGGCCAAAGTGACATCGTGCCAATCAAAGGGATCAAGAACATGCAGCGCAATGCCGTCTCTACCATTGCGATTCGCGACCGCAACTCGAGCCGTAAGAGTTCCTGTCTGATCTTCGCGGGGTGGAATCGGGCGAACGTCGCCTCTCTTGAAGTGGGTACCCACCAGTGATGATGGCGATTGCGTCCATGACCTCCTTTGCTCGCTTGGGCAGTGTGTATTGAAGGCTTCTCCGAACCCGATTGTTTCAAAAACGGCAACTCCGCGTGCCGGGCTTATCTCCATAACAAAGCGATCTCCAAATAGGAGCTTGTCAATGTTGGTCGGGTATTTGAGCGTTAGGAACTCAATCCCAAGATCGACACTGTAGCCATATCGCCACGTCCAGTCCTGAATCTGTTTCTGGTCTTGACGAAGTCGCGTGTCGTAAAGCCTAACCCACTCATCGTCTCTGTACTCCACGTATGACAAGCTGTAGTCAAGGGCTTCTCCCAATTCGGATACGCGTGACTGAATCCATGCCTGCTTGAGATCGCATCTTCGGGCAAGAGTCCAGATGCGGTCCTCTACTTCCGCGTCCAACAAGAGGTAGTCTACGGTCTCAAGCGCCGTCTCAGTTCTGTGGTGACGCCACTTGCCGGTTTCTCCAGGTTCGTCCGCTACCGCAACAACCGCCAGCAGCATCAGCAGTGGCGGAACGGCCGCCTTGATGAAAGCAGTCTTTATCATAGGCTCTACTATACCGTAACGTGTTACTTTCTGTCGAATACGCCGCGAACTAACCTCAGCGTGTACCCCAGTCGTAGTCGCGGATCCACCGCCAGAGTCCGGGGTTGATGATTTGGTGGGGAAGGTCGGGCACCGCCTCTCCGATCGCCTCCAGGAGCGGGCCTCCCAGCGGGCCGGCCAGGACGGCGGCAAGGTTGCGCTCCATCTGCTCGTGCGTCTCCATGCCGACCACCACGCCGGTGACGCCTGTGAGCGAGGCGACGTAGCGCAGCGCCAGCTCCTCGATCGTGAGACCGCCCGCCAGCTCCCCCAGCCGAGTGAGGACCGCGCCGACCTCCGCGATCGGCTCCGGCAGGTCCGGGATGGCCATGGTCACCACGCCCTGCAGGTAGACGCTGCGGGCGAAGATCGCGACCCCGGCCTCGGCCGCCCGTTCCAGGACCCCGGCGCGCAGGAACCGCTGGTCGAGCACGCTGACCGGGTGCTGGATGGCGTCGACTCCGGGCGTGGCGATCGCCCCGAGCGCCTCCTCGACCGAGTACACGGAGACGCCGACCGCCCCGATGTCGCCCGCCTCGCGCTTGCGGTGGAGCGCACCCACGTACGGCAGCGCGTGGTAGCCGTGCAGCAGGTAGAGCCCGATCCGCTCCACGCCCAGCACGCGAAGCGACCGCTCCACGGCAGCGGTGATCTGCTCCTCGGGCGTCCCGGGCGCCTCTTCGTGCGGCCGTGCCTTGCTGCAGATGAAGATGCGGTCGCGCATCCCCAGGTCGCCGAGAGCGCGTCCGAGCACGGTCTCCGCATCGTTGTACATCGAGGCGGTGTCCAGCGCGTTCACGCCCGCTTCGAACGCCGTGGCGAGCATGTCGTTCACCGTCGCTTGCGACGGCTTTCCGGTGGTGTTGGCTACCCCGTAGTCCAGCCCGAATTGCACCGTTCCCAGCACCAGGGCCGATATCTCGTGCTCGCCGAAGCGGCGGTACTCCATGTCGCCGGTCACCTCCATTCACTCGCAGGGATGCACCTGCGCGTTCAGAGTATCACCGTCGCCACCGTCATCCCCACGGACGGCGAGCGACTCGCGGGTTGCCGGACGAGGTTCAATGGAGTAGTGTCACCAAACGGTTACAGGGAAGACTCCAAATGGACGATCGATCGATAGAAGGACTGCCCAAGCCACATCGCGGGATGAAGCCGGCGAACCATGAGGCGTCGGCGTCCAAGGCCGACACGATCGCGGAGCCCGCAGCGCCATGCGTCGTCGATCAGACGGGACACCCGGCCCTCGGAGGCGATCTGTCTCGCCTGGCGAACGACGGCGGGGTGCTGGACCTGGTCCGCGAAGGGCTGCCGTACTCGATGCTGGAGGAGTTGACGGTCGCGATCGGAGGGTCACAGAAGGAACTGGCACGGGTCGTGGGGATTCCCGCGACGACCCTGGGCCGCAGAAAACGCGCGGGCAGGCTGACGCCGGCCGAATCCGATCGACTCGTGCGCATCGCCCGCCTGACGGACCTGGTCCTGGCCCTGATGCGCGGCGACCCGGCAGCCGCTCGCCGGTGGCTGAACACTCCCCAGGACATCTTCGGCGACGAGACGCCGCTGCATCGCGCCTCGACGGAAACGGGCGGCCGCGAAGTGGAGCAGCTCATCGGCAGACTGCGGCACGGCGTATTCGGTTGATCCGTTGATCACCGCCTGGCGCCTCGCGGCGCCGGAGTTCGCGCGGACGGCCGAGGAGTTGATGTCAGGGGAGGGGGCGCGTCGATACGGCGGACGCTGGAACAGCCCCGGACGGGCGGCAGTCTACCTCGGCGACAGCCTCGCGCTGGCAGCAATGGAGTTGCTGGTCCGCCTGAAGGCGGAAGACGTGCTGACGGTCTACCGGAAGATGCCGGTGTTCATCCCCGAGCGGCTGATCGCGCACATCGACGAGAAGGAGTTGCCGCCGGGCTGGACGAACCCGACGACGCACGCGGTGACCCGGACGATCGGCGACCGATGGATCGACAGCGGGCAATCGGCGGTGCTCCAGGTGCCCAGCGCGACGGTCCGCGGCGACAGCAACTTCATCGTCAATCCCGAGCACGACGACATCGACGACATCGAGACGGGACCGGTCTCCGACTTCCGTTACGACGCAAGGCTGACGGCCCGCGCCTGGACGCCATAGCCCCGAGCGCTACTCCGCCTCCCCGAGCAAGCGCTGGGCATTGCGGTAGGCGATCTTGTCGAACACGTCCTGCTCCAGGTTCAGGGTCTTGAGGAAGTCCATCAGGCGGCCGTCGACGTAGTCGCGGGCGAACAGCAGCCGGTCCTGGTAGCGGATCAGGAACCGCTTGCCGAACTCGGGATCGCGTGAGATGGCCGTCAGGCCGGAACCGGCCGACAGGTCGGCGTACAGGTTGGGATAGGTGTCCAGCAGGTGGAGCACCCGCCCGCCGGGCTTGACCGGCCCCTTCGGGTACGACTCGGTCATGCAGCGGTCGTCGCCGGAGATGTGCCCCCAGAACCCGGGCGCGTGGCCGATGAAGATCGTTTCCGGACACGCGGCGACGGCGCGCTCGAAGCTGTCCAGCGAGCCGCCGTACCACCAGTTGGGGCGCGGATAGCGCTGTCCGGTGGGGATCGGGTAATCGAGATGGATGGTGATGGGGAGCTTCTGCTCCCCGCAGAATTGGTAGATGTCCAGGGCGTCGGGGTCGTCGAACAGCACGCGCTGCTTGAGCTCCGACGCGACGCGGATGCCGTGGATCTCCACCGCCGCCTTGATCCGGTCGATGGCGTCGGGGCGCTTGACGTCCGGCATGTAGCCGAGGACGAAGCGGTCAGGGGCCGCGCGGCCGACGTTCAGGACATCCTCCAGCGGGATGCCCACGCCGCCGGGCGGCAGCACGGCGTGGTAGCTGGGGTTGTAGTCGGTCTCGGGCACCTCCCAGGAGAACAGCCACATCTGGTCGATGCCGTGCTCCTCCATGTTCGCGAGAAGCCGGTCGGCGTCGTGGCCGTGCCAGTTCGGATGGTTGTGGGCGTCTATCAGCATGGCGCGCAGGATGCCGGAAACGCCCCGCGCGATCCAGGCCGGGTCGCGCGAAGCCTGCATTTGCCCGTCCTGAATCGGTGTTCTACGCTCGGCCCGGCCGCGCGCCGCCTGCTCGACGACGGCGCGGTCGGAGGAAACGCATGCCACGGCTCAAGACCACCGCCGCACTACCGCTACTCATGCTGCTCGTCCTCGCGGGATGCCAGACGATCGGGCGGCCTCCCGAGGTTCCCGTGACGGTGATGACGTACAACGTCTACGTCGGCAGCAGCGCGGAGCCGGCGCTGGAAACCACGAACCTGTTCCAGATACCGATGGTCGTCGGCGAGCTGTACGGCAACGTCGTCGCCTCCGACTTCCCGGCGCGCGCGGCGGCGATCGCCGCCATCGTCAAGGAATCGCACCCGCACGTCATCGGCCTGCAGGAGGTCGAGCTGATCCGGCGGCAGGACCCGGGCGACTTCCTCACCAACCGGGAGCCGAACGCCGAGGAGATCGATCTGGACTACCTCGAGATCCTCATGAACGCGCTGCAGGCGGAAGGGCTGGACTACCAGGTCGCCGCGAAGGTCCAGAACCTGGACCTCGAAATGCCGATGCTCATCGACGGCAAGGTGACCGATGCGCGCCTGACCGACTTCGACGTGATCCTGACCCGCGGTGACGTCGTCGTGTCCCGGCCCACCGCCGCGAGCTACGCGGCCGGGCTGCCGATCGCGCCGCTCGGGCTGCACGTCGCGCGAGGCTACGTCGCCATCGACGCCACCATCGACGGCGTCACCTACCGGATCGTGAACACGCACCTGGAGGCGGTCGATCCGGGCCCCAGGGTGGCGCAGGCACAGGAGCTGGTGGAGGCCCTGGCGGCCGAGGAGCTCCCGATCATCCTCCTGGGTGACTTCAACACGCCCGCCACCGATGGCACCGCCTACCAGCTTCTCCTGGAGGCCGGCTACGTCGACGTCTGGCAGTCCGACGCCGAGGGAGACGGAGCCACCTGCTGCCAGGCGGCCGACCTCGGGAACGAGGCGAGCGAGCTGAGCAAGCGGATCGACCAGATCTTCGTGAAGGGCGTGACCTTGCACCCGGCCGGTTCCATCCGGACCCTCACCGTCGGCGACAAACCCGACGACCGGCTGACCTCCGGCCTGTGGCCGTCCAACCACGCGGGCGTCGTCGCGCACCTGCCCGTCGAGTGATGCACTGCCGGTGACAGCCCTCGGCAGGGAGGCATGCTTCCGAAGGGGTTTGGGCCGGAGAATAAGACGGAATAGACCCGTTCAAAGCAGTTTCTGGTCCAATGTATTATAAGTAAACAACTTACATGCTCATGGACGGCATCCTGATCGCGGGAATAAGACAGAATAAGCCGGAATAAGACAAACGGCCTCATGCCCTGGGATTACTGACGCTTCCACCGCGCGCTACGGCCATGCCCTTCGCTCATCGCCACGCCGAGCATTCTCAAGATTCGCAAGTCGTCCTGGACCTGTCGCTGGGTAGGAGAGTCACCCAGTTGCGGAACGATCTCGCGCAGGGCAAGCCCATCGCCCTCCCCGTCGATCAGGGCGAGAATGGCTCTCTGGCGCTCGCTCATCTCCCGCTCGACAGTCTTCGGAACGTGTGACCCCGGTCTGAAGCGCACGGTCACGCATCCTCCGGCGTCCTCGATCTCCGGCGCCGGAAGCCCGGCGCTCGTGGTCAGCTCCCTCATCTTGATGGTTCCCCGCCCCCACTGCTCGATGACCCCGCGGAGGTAGCAGACGCGCGCGATCAGGGGATTCCAGGGCAGGGACTCATGGGGCTCGAACGCTGCCGCCGTGAGCCCGAAGTGAAGAGCCCCCGAGGACGTCACCTCAAGGCGGTCGTCGTAAATGGCCGCCGCGACCGACCCTCCGCCGATGGAGTAGTCGCGGTGGCAGATGGCATTCGCAAGAGCCTCGCGCAAAGGCGAGGGCGGATAGAGCGGTTCATCCACCCGCTCAAAGTGATCGGGCTCGATACGTCCCGCGATGGGAAGGTTCTCACGGAAGAAGCGTTCCGCGCGGCTCAGAAGCGTGAAGGCGTTGCCGTGAAACTGCCGGTTGTCCAAGAACTCGTCGGTGCGAGAGGTGCCGCGAAACCTCGCAACCCTCAGCATGCACTGAGGATACTCGGCGCCCACCCGCTCGGATCCGCCGAACAGCACGACGGCGGCGCGGAGCAGGCGGTCGCCGTGGATCAAGCCGAATCCGCGCAGCAGTTCCGACGGATCACGGGTTCCGGGATCTTCTGCCCGCCGGCGCCGAATCGCTTCATCAAGTGTACGAACGATCTCGGTGCGATCGAGATCGTCGACCGTCCAGTCCGGGACAGGTTCGTTTTCCCATCGGAGCTGACCGTGCAGGCGTTCCAGCAACACCCGGTGGTACTCGTCCCGCGACATCGCCCGGTTGGTGTTGCCGACCCGACGCAGGGCGGTCGAGGCCTTCAACTCCACGGTCTCCGACTCGCCGCCCGCGGCGATCGCCTCGACTTCGGCGAGCGTCATATCGGTGGCGTCCCGAAGACATCACGATAGGGACCGGTCGTCGGCGCACAGTAGTTCCGTCGCCCGTCGTGTCCGCGATGTCGAACATCCATCTCGAGTTCCTATGCTTCGCCCTTCATCATAGGCACGCTTGCCCGAGTCGTCGAAGGAGAACGCTGGCGCTGAATGCCTGGAGCCCCATCAAGGCCTGCTCCGGCGGCAGCTCGGCATTCCGCGTAGTATGGTGGGGACGAGCCGGTCCCGCGCCACCGGTGCCCATTCCTGCTCATCGAAGGAGACCCCCTCATGCTCAGCGCCATGCGCACGTTCCGCCAACAGCTCGACTCCGGCAAGGTATGTGTCGGCTGCGGCATATCGACCAGCGATCCGTCGGTCACCGAATCGATCGCCGAGCTCTACGACTTCCTGTGGGTCGACCTGGAGCACACCGCGCTCACCTTCGAGTCCATGCAGTCGCACCTGATCGCGGCGCGCGCCACCGCCACGCCGGCGATCGTGCGCGTGCCGTCGAGCGACGTGGCCTGGGTGAAGAAGTGCCTGGACACCGGCGCCGGCGGCGTCATCCTGCCCCGCTCCTACTCGGTCGCGGAGATCCGCGCCTTCGTGGACGCGTGCCTGTACCCGCCGCGCGGCACGCGCGGGTTCGGACCGCGCCGGCAGTCGCGCTACGGCCGCGACACCGGCGCGGCCTTCATCGAGCAGTCGGACGCGGACGTGTTTCCGGTCGCGCAGATCGAGACGGCGGAGGCGCTGGCCGCGATCGACGAGATCGTCCGCATCGACGGCCTGGCGTCGATCGTGCTGGGGCCGAACGACCTGTCCGGCGCGCTCGGCCACATGGGCGAGATCGGCCACCCGGAGGTGGTGGAGGCGATGAAGCGGATCATCGGCACCGCCCGCGACGCCGGGCTGTATGCCGGCTCCGGGCTGGGCGCCGATCCGGAGATGGCGCAGCGCCTGGCCGGCTGGGGCGCTCAGTGGCTGCAGTGCGGCGGCGACATGTCGCTGATCAACATCGGGGCCGAGGCGATCTTCGACCGATTGGGCGACATTCGGCCGTAGCGGCCGCCGGAATCAGGCCGGGCCGGCGCTGCCGAGGCGGTCGGTGAGTTCCGGGAACTCGTAGGTGACCAGCCCGCCGTCGGAGACCTCCATGCGCACGCGCACGCCGTCGCAGAGCTGGTCCATGTACGCCTCGGTCTGCTCCAGCGACATGCCGGTCTCCATCACCACCTGGGAGACGGTCACCCGGCCGCCGTTGCGATAGGCCAGCCGGAACACGCGGCTGTCCAGCGACCGCTTGCCGAACGGGTTCTGCATGTTGAAGGGCGGGCGGCGCTCGCTTGCCACCTCCTCGTCGGCGGCGTACCGATGGCCACCGCCGCGCCCGCGCAGATGCAGGCGGTCGTCGTCCGATTCGTCCTGGATGCGGCGGAAGATCGTCGTGCCGAGCCGCAACAGGGCGAAGGCAAGGAGCACCGGCACCAACAGCGTGAGAAAACCGAACGGTCCCCAGCCGAAGAACAGCATGGCTGCAAGCGAACGTACTACACGGGCTACGCCTGAGCAAACCGGCCGCGCGGCCCGGCGGACGGTCCGCTACCATACGGGGGTGATCTACCTGGATTGGGCGGCCACCGCGCCCCCGGTGCCGGAAGCCCTCCCGGCGGACGGGCCGTGGCACGCCAACCCTTCCTCTCCTCACCCTCGAGGACGGCAGGCCGCGGCGGAACTGGCCTCGGCCCGCGAGCGGCTCGCCGGCACGCTCGGCGTGGACCCGGCGGAGATCGTGCTGACCTCCGGCGCCACCGAATCGAACAACCTGATCCTGCAGTCGGTGCTGACGCTGCTGCATCCCGAGCGCGGGCTTCCGCGTCGCGACACGCTGGTGATCGGCGCCGTCGAGCACGACTCCGTCGAGGGACCGGCAACGCTGCTCCAGAGGATCGGCTTCCGGGTCCTGCGCGCACCGGTCGGCGGCGACGGCGCGGTCGACGTCGAACGCCTGCGCGAGCTGATCGACGAGCGCACCTACCTGGTCTCGGTGCAGACGGTGAACAACGAGACCGGCACCATCCAGCCGGTAGCCGCCGCGGCGGCGGCGGTCGCCGATGCCGCACGGGGCTCCGGCGCGCGCACGCTGTTTCACACCGATGCCGTGCAGGCGCTCGGCAAGGTCCCGCTGCCGCTCGGCCCGCACGTGCACGCGGCTTCCTTCAGCGCGCACAAGGTCGGCGGCCCGCGCGGCGTCGGCGCGCTCTGGGTCCGCGCCGGTACCCCGGTCCGCTTCATGCACGCCGGCGGCGAGCAGGAGGGCGGCCGCCGCGCGGGCACCGAGAACGTGACCGGGGCCGGCGGCTTCGCCGCGGCGGCCGAAGCCGCCACGTCCCTGCGCGAACGGAACACCGCCGCCGCGGCGGACCTCATGGCGTGCCTGATCGACAGGCTCCGATCGATCCCGGCAGTGACGCTGATCCCGGCTGACCGGGAGCCGCGCGACGACCGGTTCTCGCCGTTCATCCTCAAGCTGGCCGTGCCGGCGCTCCCGTCGGAGGTCACCGTGCGTCTGCTCGGCGACCGCGGCATCTGCGTGTCGCCCGGTTCCGCCTGCGCCACCGGGTCCCGCAAGCGGCTGCGGGTGCTGGAGGCGATGCGCGTGCCGCCGGACCAGGCCGCCGGGGCGGTGCGCGTGTCGATCGGGCCGCGGACCACCGCCGACGAGATCGACGCGTTCGCCTCGGCACTGGAGGCCGAGCTCCGGGCCGCCACCGGCCGGATCACGGCCGTGCCGGCCCGGGAGGTCGCGCGGACATGAGCCCGGGCACGCGGGTGTTCCTGGTCAAGTACGGAGAGATCTCGCTCAAGGGAGCCAATCGCCGGCAGTTCGAGGAGCGGCTCATCGAGCAGATCCACCGGCAGCTCGCCGGCACCCCCCACCGCGTCAGGCGCGCCTGGGGACGCCTGTACGTGGAGGACTATGCCGACGCTGCGGCCGTGGCGCGCGCCCTCGGCGACACCTTCGGAATCGTCGCGTACGCGGAGGCGGAGGTCGTCGACCGCGAACCCCGCCTGCTGGACGAGGCGGCCGTGGTGCTGGCCCGCCGCCTGGCCGCAGCCGCGCCCGCACCGACCTTCAAGATCGAAGCGCGCCGCAGCGACAAGGAGTACCCGGACACCTCGTACCGGATCGCCTGCCGGCTGGGCGACCGGGTGCGCGCCGCTCTGCCCGAGCTGGGCGTCGACGTGCACGACCCCGGCTTCGTGCTGTCCGTGGAGGTCCGCGACCGGATCTACCTGTACGGCCCGCCGTCTCCCGGACGCGGCGGACTGCCGGTGGGCGCTTCCGCCCGCGGGCTGCTGCTGCTGTCCGGCGGCATCGACTCCCCGGTCGCCGGCTACCTGATGGGCAAGCGCGGCATGCCGCTCGACCATGTCTACTTTCATTCCTACCCGTATACGTCCGACGACGCGCTGGCCAAGGTGGAGCGGCTGGCCGAGCATCTCGCGCGCTACGTCCCTGGTGCTCGCATGTGCACTATTTCATTCACTTCCGTCCTCGAACGGATCAAGCAGCGCGCTCCCGACCGGTTCTCCACCCTGCTGCTGCGCGCCTGCATGATGCACGCAGCCAACCGGCTCGCGCAGCGCACCGGCGCCGTGGCGCTGGTCACCGGGGAAAGCCTGGGCCAGGTGGCGAGCCAGACCGGCGAGGCGATCGCGTTCACCGATTCCACCAGCGAGCTGCCCGTCCTGCGGCCGCTGATCGGCATGGACAAGGAAGAGATCGTGCGCACCGCGCGCGCGATCGGCACCTTCGAAACCTCGACGCTGCCCTATCCGGACTGCTGCACGCTGTTCGCGGCGAAGCACCCGGTGCTGCGGCCGAAGCTGACACAGATGCACGGCGCCCTGAAAGCGCTGGAGGCCGACGAGTTGATCGACGCGGCGGCCGAAGGCAACGCTCCCGGTGCGGAGCGGCTCAGTCCTTTGCCGAGGTAGCGGCCGCCGGCTCCTTCTTCTTCGCCGTGCCGTCGGCCTTCGTCTCGGACGTGGTGCCGGTCTTGCTCTTTTCGCCGCCCGAACCGTCCTTGCCGCCGCTGTCGCCATCGGCCTTGGACGACTCCTTGCCCTTGTCCTCGTTGTTCTGGCCGGACTCGTCGCTCTTGCCGGAGGCGCGCGAGTCGGTCGAGTAGAAGCCCGAGCCCTTGAAGATGATGCCGGTCCCGCTCGAGATCAGCCGCCGTACCGCGCTGCCGCAGCGGGGACAATCGGAGAGCGGATCCTCCGTGATGCGCTGGAACTGCTCGAAGGTGCCGCAGGTGCCGCACCGGTACTCGTAGGTAGGCATAGTTACTGTTCGGGCCTGATTATAGCGCCGCTCCTCGCCTTCGGGCAAGCAGCCGGGACGCCGATGTCACTCCCGGCGGACCGGCACGCCGCGCAGGGCCAGATGCTCCTTGATGTCCCCCACCGTGCACGTGCCGTAGTGGACGATGGAGGCTACCAGCGCGGCGTCGGCGTGACCGTCGGTCAGCACCTCCGCGACGTGCTCGACCGATCCCGCTCCACCCGACGCAACGACCGGCACCGGCAGCCGGTCGGCGAGCATGCGCGTCACGGTCAGTTCGTAGCCGGCCTGCGTACCGTCGGTGTCGATCGCGTTGAGCACCACCTCGCCCGCGCCCAGCTCGACGGCCTTCTGCCCCCACTCCAGGGCGTCCAGGTCGGTGGCGGTTCGCAGCCCGTCGATGTAGACGCGGTAACCGCTCGGCATCGCCGGGTCGCGTTTCGCGTCCATGCCCAGAACCATGCACTGCCGGCCGAACGCCGCCGCGCCCTCCGCGATGAGCTGCGGGTTGCGGACGGCCGGCGAATTGACGCTGACCTTCTCCGCCCCGGCCAGGAGCACCGCCTGCATCTGCTCCAGCGATCCGATGCCCCCGCCCACCGCGAACGGGATGAACACCTGAGCGGCCACCGCGCGGACGACCTCCAGCATGATGCCGCGCCGTTCGGCCGACGCGGTAATGTCATAGAAGACCAGCTCGTCGACGCCCTGCTCGTAGTACGTCCGCGCCATGGCGACCGGATCGCCCACGTCCTCGTTGTCAACGAAGCGCACGCCCTTGGTGGTGCGCCCGTCGCGCACGTCCAGGCAGACGATCACCCGGCGCTCAAGCACCGTCCCACTCCAGGAAGTTGGCAAGGAGCCTGAGTCCGTTGCGTCCCGACTTCTCGGCGTGGAACTGCACCGCCGCCAGGTTGCCGGCGGCGTACGCGGAGGTGAACCGAAGCCCGTACTCCGTAGAGCCCAGCACGACGGACTCGCTGGCGGGCCGCGGATAGAACGAGTGCACGAAATAGAACGATCCGCCGTCGGGTATGCCGTCGAACAGCGGATGGGCGCGCTCCTGCCGCACCTGGTTCCATCCCATGTGCGGGACCTTCATGCCGTCCCCCGGACGCGGTTCCGGGAATGCGTCCGTGCGGCCGGCAACCAGCCCCAGACACGTCGTGTCGCGCTCGGCGGAATACTCCAGCAGCACCTGCGCGCCGATGCAGATGCCCAGCAGCGGGCGACCCGATGCGCTCACCTGGCGCAACGCGTCATCCATGCCGCGGCGGGCCAGATCGTCCATCGCCGCGCGTGCCTCGCCCACCCCCGGGAAAATCACCCGCTCCGAGTCGAGCAGCCGCGCGGGCTCGGACGCGACGGTGAAGTCGGCCCCCAGAAAGCGCAGCGCGTTCTGAACGCTGGTGCGGTTTCCGGCCGCGTAGTCGACGATGGCCACGCTCACGGGCGGGCCTCCGGCCCGCGGGCGGGGCCGAGCGTTTCGAGATCCAGCATGGCGCGGGCCACGGCCATCAACTCTTCGTGTCGCATCAGGCCGGCAAGCCTGACCCGGGCGCCGTCGGCCCGCAACCGGACATCCGCCAGCGTCAGTTGCCCGCTTGCGAACGCCGCCAGCAAGCGCGCCAGGTTGCGATCGACGGTACGCATCGCGCCGGAGATGACCAGTCCGTCATCCGACGCGACACCGGCCACCCACACGTCTTCGGTCGGGAATACTTCGGTGACCAGGTCCAGCCCCGAGTCGGGGACCATCCGGTCGACCGCTTCGGTGAGGTCGGGCACCACCAGCAGGACATCGGCATCCCCTTCCTCCACCGTGACGTCGGCGGGCAGCGAGAATCCCTCGGCATCGAAGGCCCTCTGCACGCGGTCGAGCGGCAGGTTGGTCATCACCAGCACGTCGCCGCCGGCGAGCCACGCCGCCGCACCGCCGGACCGGTAGTGCGGAAACGGTGCGCCCACGTAGAACCAGTCGGGACTGAGCAGCAGGCGCGCCGTCATGCCCCGTTCCAGGTCCACGCCCCGCATCCAGATCAGGTAGCCGGGCTCCGGGCCCACATAGACGCCGGCAACCACGACGGCCAGGCGCTCAAGCAACCACCCCGGCACCGGCACCTGCGCTTCCTCGACGACCGCGGCAATCGGGCCGCGCAGCGCCGCGACGCGCGCCGCCACCGCCACGTCGACGTCGGCGGGCATGGCGTCGAGGCTGGCCCGCGCCACGGAGGGCGGCATGCTGGCGCAGGCGGCGGTCATGGCTGCCGCGGCGATCACGGCGAACCACCCAGGCCACGCGAACCGGGATGGGAGCCGTGCGGCGGTGCGCCGCTGAGCGGTGCGCCGCCTGACTATGCGCCGGTACAATTCGCGGTGGTACAGTTCGCGGTGGTACGGTTCGCGGGGGTACAGGGCATCGCTCCGGGCGATGACAGAGTACACCGATAACGAGACTGTGGAGAACACGACGAAGGCGAAGGCCGCCGCGCCCGACTCCGTGGGTCTGGTGACCCCTCACGACCACACGTTCGCCCATCCGCCCAACCCGCTGAAGCTCGACAGCGGCCGGTTCCTGGGACCCATCACGCTCCGGTACGAGACGTACGGGACCCTCAACGCGGAGCGCTCCAACGCGATCCTGGTCTTCCACGCGCTCTCGGGCAGCCACCACGCCGCCGGCTACCACTCGCTCGACGACAGGCGGCCGGGCTGGTGGGACGACATGATCGGGCCCGGCAAGGGCTTCGACACCAGCAGGTTCTTCGTCATCTGCTCCAACTTCATCGGCGGATGCAACGGCTCCACCGGTCCGTCGTCGGCCCGCGGCGGTGACGGCGGACCCTACGGACTGGACTTCCCGCTCATCACCATCGGCGACATGGTCGAAGCGCAACGCCACCTCATCGACCATCTGGGCATCGAGCGGCTGTACAGCGTCGCCGGCGGATCGATGGGCGGCATGCAGGCCCTGGAGTGGGCGATCCGTTACCCGGACCGGATGCGCTCCGTCGTGGTGCTGGCCTCCACCGCCACCGTCTCCGCGCAGGGCATCGCCTTTCACGCCGTCGGCCGCAACGCCATCATGTCGGATCCCGACTGGAACGGCGGCGACTACTACCACGGCCCCGCCCCGGGCAACGGACTGGCGATCGCCCGCATGATCGGCCACATCACCTACCTCTCGGAGATGTCGCTGGGCCGCAAGTTCGGACGCACCCTGCAGGACCGGGCAGCGTTCACGTACGAGATGTCGGGGGAGTTCCAGGTCGAGTCGTACCTCGCCCACCTGGGCACTCGCTTCGTGGAACACTTCGACGCCAACTCGTACCTGTACATCACCAAGGCGATGGACTACTACGACCTCTCGGAGGCGTACGGATCGCTGCCGGAGGCTCTGGGACGCACCCGCGCCAGGTACCTGGTGGCCTCCTTCACCTCCGACTGGCTCTACCCTTCGAGCCAGTCGCGCGAGATCGTCAGCGCGCTCATGCAGGTCGGGCGCGAGGTGTCCTACGTGGAGCTGGAGAGCGTCTACGGCCATGACGCGTTCCTGCTGGAGAGCGCACGTCTCTGCCAGATCGTCCGCTCGTTCCTGGACAACGTCGCCTCCCCACCTGCCGGCGCCGCCCGCTGACCATGGCCACAAGCGGACGACGGCAACACCTGGACTATGACCTGATCGTCGATCTGGTCGAGCGGGGCAGCTCCGTGCTGGACCTGGGATGCGGCGACGGCGAGCTGCTGCTCCGCCTGCGGGACTTCAAGTCCGTGCACGGGCTGGGCGTGGAGATCGAGGAGGCGATGATCTTCCGCTGCCTGGCGCGCGGCATCACCGTCTTCCAGGGCAACCTGAACGACGGCCTGCGCGATCACGCCTCGGGCAGCTACGACTACGTGGTTCTGAACCAGACGCTGCAGCAGATCGACCGGCCGCTGGAGCTCCTTGCGGAGATGCTCCGGGTCGGCAGGCAGGTGGTCGTCTCATTCCCGAACTTCGGCTACCTCGGGATCCGGCTGGCGCTGCTGCTGCGCGGCAGGATGCCGGCGTCGCGGGATCTCCCGTTCGCGTGGCACGACACTCCCAACATTCACCTGTGCACCCGCAGCGACTTCCTGGACTACTGCCGGGCGAACCGGGTGACGGTGACCTCGATCATCGACATCCGCAACGGACGCCGCATCCGCCCCGTGGCTGCCAACCTGCGCAGCACGCAGGTGCTGTTCGTCCTCCGGGGCGACGCCGGACCGGCTTCCCCGCCTCGGCGGGGAACACGCCAGCGCGACATGGAGTAGTCACGGGCCGGGAACTGTAGTATGGTCAACCGCAAAGGAGGCGATTTCGCCTAAGGAGGCTTATTGGTCAAGGATCTCAGGGTAAACGACATGATACGGGTCCGGGAGGTGCGCCTGATCGGCGCCGACGGCTCCCAGCTCGGTGTCGTCCCGACAGAAGAAGCGCTCAGTTCCGCGCGGCAGACCGGGTTGGACCTGGTGGAGGTTTCCCCGACGGCACGCCCGCCCGTCTGCAAGCTGCTCGATTACGGCAAGTA
The DNA here is from genome assembly GCA_964291595.2 of Spirochaetia bacterium. Classification (GTDB taxonomy): domain Bacteria; phylum Spirochaetota; class Spirochaetia; order SZUA-6; family Bin103; genus CATQHW01. Next base: position 3,336,821 of record OZ219914.1, read on the forward strand.
CAAGTTCGAGCAGGAGAAGCGCATTCGCGAGTCGAAGAAGCGGCAACGTCTCACCAAGCTCAAGGAAATCCGGATGCAGCCCAAGATCGACTCGCACGATCTGGACTTCAAGTCCCGGCACATCAAGTCGTTTCTGGATCAGGGGAACAAGGTGAAGGTGACCATCCGGTTCCGTGGCCGCGAATTGGCCCACACGGAGATCGGCCGCGCGGTTCTGGACCGCGTGGTGGAGCTCACGCGGGAGTACGCGGTGCTCGCCCGGTCGGCGCAGATGGAGGGACGGTTCATGTCGATGGTGCTGAGTCCCAAGTCCAGGAAGTAGACGATGAGTACCAAGACGAAGACCCACCGCAGTACCGCCAAGCGCTTCAGCGTCACCGCCAAGGGCAAGGTGAAGTACAAGAAGCAGGGACTGCGGCACATACTCACCAAGAAGAACAGCAAGCGGAAGCGGAGGCTGCGGCGTTCCGGGCTGCTGAGCCCGTCCGAGCACAAGCGAATCCGCCGCCTGCTGCCGAACGGATAGAGGGGCCTATGGCACGAGCGACCGACACTCACAAGCACCACGCCAAGCGCCGCAAGATCCTCAAGCAGACCAAGGGATACTGGGGACGCCGCAGCAAGCTGTATCGGACGGCCAAGGACGCGCTGGCCAAGGCCGGCATGTACGCGTACCGCGACCGCCGGCGGCGCAAGGGCGAGTTCCGACGCCTTTGGATCGCACGCATCTCGGCCGCCTGCCGCCAGCATGACCTGCGCTACTCGCAGTTCATGCACGGCCTGTCGCGGGCCGGGATCACGCTGAACCGCAAGGCCCTCTCCAACCTCGCGATCGAGGATCCGGCCGCGTTCGAGGCGATCGTGCAGAAGGCCCGGGCGGAACTGGCCGCCGTTGACTCATGATCCGCGTGCAGCAGATCGCCGATCTGGAAGCGCGCGTCCTGCGCGCAATCGACCTGATCGAACGGTTGCGCGCGGAGAACCGCTCCCTCACCACGTCGCTGGAGTCGGCCGAACAGCGAACGCGAGAGCTGGAGGGGATGCTGGACAACATCCGCAGCGATCAACAGGGTGTCGAGGAGATCATTCAGCGCACGCTGAACAAACTCGACGGCCTGGAGGAAGCCTGGGCGGAGATGCAGAAGGACGACGCGCCGCAAGAGGCCGCGTCCGCTCCTCCCGATCCTCCGCCTAGTCCGCCCGGTACCGGAGCGTCCGGCGCCGGGCCGGGTTCGCAAGGCGGTGAGGGTCCGCCTACCGGACAAGGTTCGCTCGGAGGACCGGGCTCACTCGGAGCCGGTGCACCATAGACGGGCAGGCTGAGGCGCCCGGCACCGCGGTGAGGCAGTAACCGGTGGCCAAGCACCTTGCCGAAGTCGACATCCTCGGCTCCTCGTTCACGATCAAGTCGGAGGAGTCGACCGAACATCTCGCCCAGCTCATCGAGCATTTCTCCAGCCGGGTGGCGGAGGCACGGCGGGCCATGCCGCAGGCGGATTCGCTGCGCGTGGCGATCGTCTCCGGCCTCAACGTCACGGACGAGTTGTTCAAGGCGCTGCAGGCCGCCGAGGACACGCAGCGCGACTCCCGCGCCGCCGCGCAGATCGCCACGCGTCTGATCGGGATGATCGATCAGACGCTGGTAGACGGCGAACAACCCGGACGGGGTGCTCCCGCACCGGCGCCGGAACCATCCGGTCCGGCCACGGTCGCCCACAATCCTCAGAGGGAGTTCCCTGCCACGACCGCCGAGTAGTCGCAGCCTTCGACTTCGACGATGGCGGCCGCCACGCGGTTGCCCAGCGACGCCGCGTCCCCGGGGCTGCCTCCAGTCAGCTTCGCGTACAGGTACCCGGCCGCGAACGAGTCGCCCGCACCGGTGGTGTCGACGACCCGAGCCTCCACGCCCGGCGCGCGCGCCGCGATGACACCGCGCTCCCACACCATGGCCCCTGCCGACCCCAGCTTGACGACCACCGTGGGCGCCAGCTCCCCGACCGCGGCACACGCCTTTTCGACGTCCCCTTCCGCCGGCTTCCCGTTCATGACCTCGGCGAGCGCGCGCGCTTCCTGCTCGTTCGCGAGCAACAGGTCGACCGAACCGCGAATCCACTCCACCAGCTCGGGTCCGGAGTTGCCCACGATCACCCTGTCGGCCACGTCGAAGGCAACCATCGCGCCACCCGCTCGCGCCGTGGCCGCCGCGGTGGTCAGTGCCCGGCGGGGGCCAGGCGCCCACAGGTAGGCGGTCGCATAGAAGCACTCACCGCAGGCGATCGCCGCCCGGTCGAGATGATCCTCCGCAAGTTCCAGGCATGCCTCGAGCGACGTGAACATCGTGCGTTGGCCATCCGGGGTAACCAGCACCACGGAGATGCCGGTCGGCTTGTCCGGGTGCGCGCTCAGCCTGCTGACGACCCCCGCCGACTCGAGCCGCAGACGAAGGTCGCGGCCGATCGCGTCGTCGCCGATGACGCCGGTCATCACCGGCGGAGCGACCGTGTCCGCGTCCGCCTGCGCGGACAGCCAGGCGAGCCCCCGCACGGTGTTCGCGCAGCTTCCGCCGGGCCGCCGCCCGGGCCGCACGAGACCGGAGGCGATCAGCGCGGCACGTCCGCCGTCCACCAGCGTCATCGTCCCCGGCTGCGCGCCGACCCGTGCCAGATATTCATGCGACACATGGCCGATCATGTCCATGAGGGGATTGCCCACCCCGAACACCGAGTAGTTTGCCACCGTCCTCTCCTGATACGCTCGTCGAGCGGCCATTCTAAGGCGTAGCGGGCCGCACACAGGAACCAGGTCACAGATGCCCCCAAACGACCCTCTGGCCAACGACCCTCTGGCCAACGACCCTCTGAAACGAATGGTCTTCATCGACCTTCCCGACGTTCCCGACCTGAGCGTCGGCAACTTCCCGATCGATCCGCATATCCCCCTGCCTCTGGAGATGGACGCCGACGCCGGCGAGGTGGACCCGGAAGAGATCACCTGGGAAGCGATCATCGCCGGGATGCTCAAGGTCCTGGCGTACCGCCCGGGGTACCGCGACGCGGCGTACTTCCGGCGGTTCGTGCAGGCTGCGCGTCCCGGAATCAACGAGGAGCTCACCGAAGCGGCGATCTTCAAGGCCCGCAACGGTGACCTGGATCTGGCCGAAGAGCTGTTCCTGGCGCTCATCGGCCTGTTCCCGGAGAACCCGCAGCCTGCCGTGAACCTGGCGCTGACCTACGAGGAGCGGGTGCGCGCCGCCCTGCAGGCCGAGGATCGGGAGGAAGCCGAGCGGCGCCGTCGTGAAGTGCTGACCGCGTACCGGCGGGCACTGGACGTCGACCCGCTGTTTCCGGACGCCCACTTCAATCTGGCCTTCTTCCACTCGGAGATGGCCGATCACCACAGGTGCCGCCAGCACCTGGACCTGTACCTGAAGTACGGCAAGGACGAGGAGAAGCTGCAGCAGGCGCGCGCTCTCCGCGAGGAGATCCACGCCGCGGGACTCGGAGACGCCCTCTTCCGGGACGCCGTGACGGCAATCCGTGACGGCCGCGAACGCGAAGGAATCGAGCACGCGCGCCGTTTCGTCCGCGACCATCCCGAAACCTGGAACGGCTGGTTCGTGCTGGGCTGGGGTCTGCGCCGCACGGGCGACTATTCGCAGGCACGCGTCGCGTTCGAGAAGGCGCTGCAGCTCGGCGAGCCGCAGGTGGACACCCTCAACGAGCTGTCGATCTGCAACCTGGAGCTCGACGACCTGGCGGGCTCCGAACGCTGTCTGCGCCTGGCCCTGGAGCTCGCACCGGAGGACACGCGGGTCATCTCCAACCTGGGCGTCCTGCAACTGCGACGCGGCGACACGGAAGGCGCGCTGGGGTACTTCCGGACCGTGCAGGAGATCGATCCCGACGATCCGGTCGCGGCCCGTTACCTGGCCGCGATCGCCGGCTGAGGACGCACGTCCGGTGTGGTCGCGAATGGCCGCGGAGCGGTCACGGCAGCGCCACCTGCGGCGCATCGCCGCCAGGTGCGGCATCGAGGAGGCCGACGCCGCCGTCCTCGAGCGGATCGCGCGCCGCAGTGGCATTCAGGACCCGGCCCGGCTGACCCGGGACCGCGAGCTTCTCCAGCGCCTGCTCGCCCAGGCGATCCGGACCGTGGAACGAAAGCCCGATCTGACGGATCCGGAACGTCAGCGCCGGCTGTCGCGCTACTTCCGGCTCGAAGAGCGGCTGGAACGCCACGCCGCCGGCGACCCGAGGCGCCGGCACGTTCGGCGGCCGGTGGAGCGGCCGTGCATCGTCACCCCGTTCGTCGCGGCACCCGGTCACCTGCGCGGAGCGCCGCCGCGGGCTCCCGCCCCGGCTCCGGAACGACGCACCATCGCCACGATCCTGGACGTGTCGACCGGGGGCTGCGCGGTCTGGCGGCTCGGCGCCCTGCAGGTCGACAGCCTGGCGCGGATCGAGTTCGAACTGGAGGCCGACGCCTGGATCGTCGCCATGGGCCGGGTGCGCCATGTCCGGCCTCAGTGGCCGGCGGGCACCTTCGTGCACCTCCAGTTCGCCCGCCTGTCCCGCGTATGCCGCAACCGGATCCACCGTTTCGTCTACGGTCACGGATCGGAGACCACCGCGTGAACGACTCCGTGCTGCCCGCACCCGAACCGAGTCGCCATCGCACGGTGGAGGCAATCGAGACGGAGTCGCTCGGCGAGCTCCTGGGCCGTTCGCTCTCAGCCGGTGACGTGGTGGCGCTCTCGGGACCACTCGGCAGCGGCAAGACCACGTTTGCCAAGGGCGTTGCCCGAGGCCTCGACATCGCCGACGACGTCACCAGCCCCACTTATGCGCTGGTCAGCGAGTATCGCGGCCGTCTGACGCTGTACCACGTCGATCTGTACCGGATCTCCACGCCCGGGCAGTACGCATCGCTCGCGATGGACGAGATGCTGCACGGTCCATGGGTCACGGTGGTCGAGTGGCCGGAGCACGCGCAGCCGCCGATCACGGATGCCATTCAGGTGGTGTTCGCGGTGACCGGGAGCGGCGGCCGGACCATCTGCGTGAGACGGCCTGCGGCGAGGCGGCCTGCATGACTGCCATCGCCTTCGACAGCGCCACTCCGGTGATGGGCGTGTGCGTATCCGCACCCCGTGCAACCGTCGCGTGCTCGCTCGCCGTCGGTCTCGAGCACGGCACGCGGCTGGCACCGCTGGTTGCCGGAGCCCTGCAACAGGCCGGCGCCACGGTGGACGACCTGGACCTTGTGGTGTGCGGCATCGGGCCGGGCTCGTTCACCGGCACCCGCATCGGCATCGCCACCGCGTTGGGGATGACCGCCGGCGGACGCGGTCTGATCGGCGTATCGGGACTGGATGCCGCCGGGCACCGCCTGCGCTTCTTCCCCGGCATCGTCGCGCCGCTCATCGACGCGCGCAAGGGCCGGCTGTTCGCCGCGCTCTACCGCGCCGGCCGGCGGCTGACCGGCTTCCTGGACGAGAGTCCCGACCGGATCCGGGAGCGGCTCAGCGCCTATCCTGCCGTGCTCCTGACCGGCCCGGCGGCGACGGCGTGGCATGCCGCGTGGGGCGACCGGGACCGCATCTCCCTGGACCCGGGGGCCGATCAGGCGGACGCCACCGCGCTGCTCGAAGTCGGCGTCCGGCGCTTCTCCCGGCAGGCGGTGCGGCGCGTGATGCCGCGGCCCGCCTACCTCCGGCCCAGCGAAGCGGAGCTCGGCCGGCCCGGACCGTCGTCGCCGGCCGTGCGCGTGCTTCCCCTGCCGGAGCCGAAGGCGACGGGAATTCCAGTGCGAAAGGCGGGGCTGGGCCGATTGCCGGAGCCGAAGGCGACGACTATCGGGGCGTGACCAGATCGTCGACGCGCACGACGCTGCCGGTGCGCATCGACACGTTGCCGGCGATGCCCGTCAGGATGGCGTTGGCGCCATCCACGTGCGAAGCCGCGCGCGACAGCGGATCGTCGGTCCGCTCGCCGAACAGGTCGTGCAGGATGCGCGGATCGGCGCCGCCGTGCGCGCCGGGCGCATCCTCCAGGTCGATCTCGCGGGGGTCCCCGAACATGGGCAGCACCTGCAGCCGGCGGCTCGAAGCCGCCGCTTCGTCGGCCTGCTCCCCTCCGGCCGACACGTACGAAGTCTCCACCTGGTGGGCCTCGATCCGGCCGGCGGTCCCGGTCATGGAGAGGCGGAATCCCTCCCAGGGCGCGTAGGCGGTCAGCGAATAGGTCAGAATCGCTCCGCTGCGCATCCGCACCAGCAGCCCCAGCGTGTCCTCGATGCTGATGCCGTCGCCGAAGACGCTCTGGTCGCGCAGATAGCCGTCCTCGTGCTCGGCCTGCAGGTACATCTCCCGCAGCGTTTCGCTCCCGGCCAGGTCCAGGGCAAAGGGATCGTCGGCCGCCGCGCCGCTGCCGTGCGCGCGGGCGTAGAACCGGGTCTCTCCCCGCTCTTCGGCGTTCGCGCGTCCGTAGAACGCCAGGTCGCCGCAGGCCGAGACCGTCTCCGGCGCGCTCGCCAGCCAGAAGTTGACCAGGTCGAAGTGGTGCGATGCCAGGTGCACGAGCAGCCCGCCGCTGTTTCGCTTGTCGCGGTGCCAGCGGCGGAAGTAGTCGGCGCCGTGCCGGGTGTCGAGCAGCCACTCGAAGTGCACGGAGGTGATCCTGCCCACGGTGCCGTCCGCGACGATCCTGCGCACCGCGGTGGCCAACGGCGAGTAGCGATAGTTGTAGGCGACACGCAGTGAACGCCCGGACCGTCCGACCGCGTCCAGGATGGCCTGCAGCCGGTGCTGGTCGGTGGTCAGCGGCTTCTCGCTGATGACGTCGCAGCCGCGGTCGAGCGCGCCGATGATGTAGCGGTGATGGGTGCGGTCGATCGTGCTGACGATCACCGTGTCGGGACGCTGCTCGGCGAGCATCGCCTCGAAGCGGTCCGGCCCGTACAGCGCCGCCTCGCCGCCGCCGGCGTAGCGTCCCATCACGCGGTTGGCGTACTGCATCCGCGTGCGGTTGAGGTCACAGAGCGCCACCACCCGTGCGCGGCCGCCGAAGTCACGCGCCAGAGCTTCGTAGAAGAAGCGGCCCCGTCCGCCGGCCCCGACCAGGGCATACCGCCGCTTCCGTCCGTCCATGGCCGGTGTACTGTAGCAGGACATGGACGGACTCGAAGGCGGTCCGGTTCGCCTGATCCACCATGAACAGGGGGACGGGCCCTGGAACATGGCTGTCGACGAGGTGCTTTTCGCTTCCGCGGCATCGCCCGGCGGGCGGCCCGCGATCAGGCTGTACGGATTCCGTCCACCCACGCTGTCGATCGGGCGCTTTCAGCCGGTCTCTGACGTGCTCCGGGACCGGCTGCGCGAGGACGGCGTCGAGTTGGTCCGGCGCCCCACCGGCGGGCGCGCCGTGCTGCATGCCATGGAGGTGACCTACGCGGTGGCGCTCGGCACGGCGCACCTGCGCCCCTTCGGCAAGCGCGCGGTGTACCGCTTCGTCGGCGATCTGCTGCTGGCCGCCTTGACGGAGCTCGGCGTCGCCTGCCGGCGCAACCCGGCGCAGATCGGCGACTCCGCCGATCCCGACTGCTTCGGCGCGGTGGGCCAGTACGAGGTGGTAGGACGGTTCGGCAAGCTGGTGGGAAGCGCGCAGATGGTCACCCGGCACGGCATCCTCCAGCACGGTTCCATCCCGCTCGACGACACCTACCGGCGGGTCGAGCGGTACCTGACGGCCGCGCCGGCGGCGGGCTCGGCGGACGCCTCCTGGCTGTCGAAGGAGACCGGTCGCTCCGCCGACTTCGCGGCGACGGCGGACCGGCTGCGGCGGAGCCTTGCCGCTGCGCTGGCGCCGGTGGACGTGTGCGGGCTGGACGCCGCGGAGACGGAGCGCGCCACGGCGCGGCTGCCGAAGTTCTCCGGGCCGTCCTGGACGCTATCGGGCGTAGCGTGACGGCGCAGCGGACGCCGGCCGCCGCCCGCGCGCTGCTGACGGCGGCACTGCTGACGGCGGCCCTAATGACGGCGGCACTGTCCCTCTTCGCCGCGCCGCCCGACCCCGCGGTCGTCTGCCGGCCGGCCGAGCGTCCTCCGTGCGTGGACGCCGCCGGCTTCTGGCGGGACGCTCCGGTCGATGAGCAGGTCGCCTACCTGCTGGAAGCGATGAGCGACGCGGAGCTGCTCGGCCAGACGCTGGCGCTCGGCTATCGGGGAACGGGCTTCCCGGACGAGCTGCGCGGGTGGATCGAGAACCGCCACCTGGGCAGCGTGAAGGTGTTCAGCCGCAACGTGGACGGCCTGGGAGAGCTGGCAGCCGGAGTCGGCGCCATGCAGGAGGCGGCGCGGGCCGGCCGCCTGCAGGTCCCATTGCTCGTCATCACCGACCAGGAGGGGGGCTGGGTCCGCCACGTCAAGGATGCCACCTCGCAGACGCCGGGCAACCTCGCCCTGGGCGCCGGCGGGATACCCGACGACGCCTACCGGACGGGCCGTTTCATCGGCCTGGAGCTGCGCGCCCTCGGCATCAACATGAACCTGGCGCCGACCGTCGACGTGTACGCCGACGCCGGGGCCGCGGTCATAGGACCGCGGGCGTTCTCCGCAGACCCCGTGCAGACCGGATTGCTGGCGGTGGCGTTCCTTCGCGGCCTGGCCTCGGCGGGCGTGATCGCCGCCGCCAAGCACTATCCCGGTCACGGCGGCGCCGCCGGCGATTCGCACGGTATCTTCCCGAGCGCGGACATCGATCTTGCGACCTTGTGGGACCGCGAGCTGGTGCCGTACCGGCTGCTCGTCCGCGAAGGCCTGCAGGCGGTGATGAACGCCCACGTGGGCTATCCGCGCATCATCGACCCGGACACGCCGGCCTCACTGTCCGCGTTCTTCATGCGCGACCTGCTGCGCGACCGTCTCGGCTTCGAAGGCCTGGTGATCAGCGATGACCTGGAGATGCGCGGCGCTCTGAATACCACCCCCGACACGGCAGCCGCAGCCGAGCAGGCGCTGCGCGCGGGCAACGACCTGCTCCTGGTCTCCCACACCCCGGAGTTGCAGGAGCGGACCTGGCAGGCACTGCGGCGCCGGATGAACGATCCGGCGTTCCGCGCGCGCGTCCGTGAGGCGGCCGCACGCGTGCTCGCGGTGAAGCTGCGGGCATTGCGTGCGCCCGGCGCCGTGCCGCTGTTCCCGGCGGACGACGCGGAGTCGTCCGTACCGGCACCCGGCGCGGCCGGGTTCTTCCTGGACAGCGCGGCGCGCAGCGTCACCGCGATCCGTGCCGCGCGTGTCCCGTTCCTGCCGGATCCGTCCCGGCGGCTGTTGCTCGTCGGTCAGAGCGAGGAGTTCCTGCAGGAGGGCCTGCGGCGTTTTCCGCAGGCCGACACCTACCGTTTCCCGTACAGCCCGTTCTACTCCTCCCGCCCGCGCGACCGTGAGCAGGTGCGCACGCTGGCCGGCGCCTACGATGCGATCATCTTCCTGCTGATGAACTACAACAGTGCCGAGGTGCTGGCCGAGCTGTCGCCGAACGCCGACAAGGTCCTGGTGGTGTCGGCGCTCACGCCGGTCTATCTGGCCGATCTGCCGTGGGTGCAGACGGCGGTGGCGGTGTACGGCACGGGCCGCGACTCGTACCGCGCCGGGCTCGCGGTCCTGGCCGGCGACTACCCGGCGGAGGGCCGGCTCCCCATCGACTTCGGAGTGGCGGCCGGGTCGCCGTGAATACGCGGCGGGCGCACGCGGCGGGCTGGTTCGTGGCCGGACCACGCCACCGGCGCGCGGTGCTCGACCGGCTCCTCGACCGCGAGTGGGCCTACGTGCCGCTCACCGCCCACCTGCGCGGGTCGATGTCCGCCCTGCGCGGCACGCCGTTCAGCCTGTACGCGACGCGCAGGGACGGAGCGATCGGCGACATCGTGCTGCGCGCCCGCGACGGCCTGCTGCTGGCGGCATTCGACGAAGAGCCGGATCCGATGAGCGCGGACGGCGGCCAGGCATGGGACGGCCGGAGCGTCCGTGAGCTGCGTGGCCTGGTCCACGCCCCCGGAACGCTGCACTCCTGCATGGGGATGACGCACGACGTGCTTCGCGCCGAGCGCCTGTTGAGGCTGCGGCCCCGCGTGTGCGTGGACCATGTGCTGATGACCCTGGGGCGCGGCGAGCTGAGGTCGCGGGCGCCGCAGGCCCGGCCCGAGATCGACGGCCTGGTCCTGCGCCGCGCCACGGTCCGCGATACCGAGCGCCTGCTGGCGCTGCGCGAAGCATACGAGCTGGAGGAGGTCATCCTCGACCCGTCACGGTTCAACCGCGACGACTGCCGCCGGCGGCTGCGCCGCGCCCTGCGCAGCGAGCTGGTGTACGTGGCCGAGCACCGGGGACGGCCGGTCGCGACCGCCGCCACCAACACGCGCGGCTTCCAGGTCGACCAGATCGGCGGCGTGTTCACCACGCCCGGTCACCGTGGAACCGGCCTGGGCCGGGCCGTGATGCTGGCGCTGCTGGGCGACATCTTTCGACACAAGCGGCAGGCGTGCCTGTTCGTCAAGACCGGCAACGTGACCGCGCTGCGCCTGTACGAGCGGCTCGGCTTCCGGTCTCGCGGCGGCTACCGCATCAGCTACTACCGATAGGCCTGGTCAGGCGACGATCCCGGGGCGCCGAGGCGCTGCTTGCGGCGCAGGCGGGCCACCCGGCGCAGCAGGTCGTCGTCAAGCCCGCTCGCCCCGTTCCTGACGCCGCCGAAGAACGGCCGCACGCAGTCGAGCGCGGCGCCGTAGTCCTTCGCCCGGTGCTCGTAGTACTTGGCCAGCTCCACGGCCGCATCGCGGTCGCCGTGGCGCTCGGCCATGTCACGCCACAAGTCGACAGCCTCGGGCCAGGCGCCGGCCCGCTTCAGCTCGCCGCCCAGCACCGTGCCGCAGGGGACCTGCCCCTGCACGTATCCACGGCGCAGGTGGTCGAGTCCGCCCGCCTCTCCCAGGGCCAGCAGCAGGTGGCCCACGCCGCGCGGGTCCACCGCCACCGTGTCGTCGCCGGCCAGTACCTGCTCGATCGTGGCCAGAAGCCCCGCGAGGGTAACGATGTCGCTGTGGTTGTGTTCGAACACGACCGGCAGCCGTCCCAGCTCGCCGGTCCTGAGGAACTCGAAGTAGATGTCCGGCACCTCGAAGCCGTCGATGTCCTCGCCCCGGTCGATGCCCAGGACATGCTCTTCCAGTGTCTTGAGCCTGCAGTCGGCGGTGATCGAAGCCCACAGCCGCCGCGACGGATAGAGCAGGTCCAGATGCTCGGGCATGTTGAGGCTGCGTCCGTCCATCAGGAAGCGCGTGGTCAGGATCGTCTTGTCGAACGACTTGCCGTTGAACGACACGAACAGGCGGTACTCGGCCAGGAGGCGCTCGACGTGCTCCAGGAAGGCGGTCTCCCCCGGGAAGTCCTCCAGGAACACCTGCTCCACCACCATCCGGTCGCCCCGCACGGCGGCGATGCCGAACAGGAAGATGACCGTTCCCGCGCCGGCCAGGCCGGTGGTCTCCGTGTCGAAGAAGGCGCAACGCTCGATCGGGACCGACTCCGGCAGCAGCCGCGGCCGGTCGGTGAGCGGCGAGGGGACGATCGCGACGCGGCGATGCACGTACGGCGCCAGCCGCTGCCAGTCGGCGCCCAACCGTTCGGGGAGGCGGCCGTCGTCGTAGTCGCCGGCCACGAACGGCGAGAGCTCCTCGCCGCCCTCGCGCAGGTAGTCCAGCCGCCGGCGGATCGAGTCGCGCAGCGATCCGGTCGTCGATCCCGTGGTCATCGACCCGCTCCGATGGCAGCAGCCGCCGCAGTGTTCACGGGCGTCACGCCACCCGAAACCGCGGGCGCGACGCCATCCTCCGCCCGGCCAGGGTCGAGCCAGGCGTCCAGGAAATCGACCATCAGCTCCTTGGGATCGTGGCTCCCGCGGCTCTCGAACGGACCGACGCAGGAGGGGCATCCGCGCTCGCAGGGGCAGCCGGCCACCAGGTCGCGGCATCCGTTCAGGATGCGCTCGGCGTCGTCACGAAACCCCTCGGCCAGCCCGGAGCCGCCCGGACAGGCGTCGTACAGATAGAGCGCCGGCGCGCCCAGTTCGGGATCGCGCGTGCGCTCGGCGACGCCGAGGTCGCGCACGTCGCAGAGCAGGAACACCGGCGCCACGTTGCGGAGCAGGTGGCCCAGCCGGCTCATCACGGTGCGCCGCTGCCAGTCGGCAAGCGACGCGAAGCGACGCCCGGCCGCCGTGCCCGCGCCGAGCACGACGGCGACCGCCCGCGTGTGCATCTCGTCGGCGGGCAGATGGATGTCGCCGCGGCCCACCCGTTCGTGGGTGTGAAAGCGGATCTTCCGGAAGCCGGTCGGCTGCGTGCGCACCAGGATGTCGCCGAGCACCAGTCCGTGCGCCGAGCCGGGGTCGTCGTCCCGGTGCAGCAGCCTGATGTCGGTGCGGACGACCGACTCGGTGAAGTAGTCGGCCGCCACGCGTGCCACCGTGCAGGTCTGTTCCTCCAGGTCCAGGCGTTCGACGCGGTACTGCTCGCCTCCGTGCAGGTAGATGGCGCCGTCGTGCAGCAGCATCTTGGCGGACACCCGGTCCATCTCCCCGATCAGGCGGCTCCCGCCCCGCGTGCCGTCGACGATGACGACGTTCTGCGCCGTGGAGGTGCGCAGCGACACCTGCTCAGCCGGATAGGCGCGGTCGGTCCAGTACCACGAGCCCTCGGCGTGGTGGAGCACGCCCTGCTCGCCCAGGTAGCGGAGGAGCTCGGCCACGTGCGGCGCCTGGGCGTCGGCATCGCGATAGGGCAGCTCGAAGACCGCGCACTTGAGCTGGTCCAGCAGGATGTGGATGTTGTCCGGATCGACGTGGCCGGACTCCGGCGAGGCGCCGAACAGGTACTCGGGATGGCGGATGACGAACTGGTCGATCGGCGCGGGCGAGGCGATCAGGATCGACAGCGCCACGTCGGTCGTGCGGCCGGAACGGCCCGCCTGCTGCCGGCAGGAGGCGATGGTGCCGGGGAAGCCGGCCATCACCGATGCGTCCAGCCCGCCGATGTCGATGCCCAGCTCCAGCGCGTTGGTCGACACCACGCCGCGCAGCGACCCGTCGCGCAGCCCGCGCTCGATGCGGCGCCGCTCGTTGGGAAGGTAGCCGCCGCGATAGGACGCGACGTCGTGGGCCGCGTCCGGCGCCGTCCGGTCCCCCAACGACTGCCTGATGTAGGTCGAGATCAACTCCGTGCGCGTGCGCGAGCGTGCGAAGACGATGGTCTTCACGCGTCGGCGCAACAGGCGGGCGGCGATCTCGTGCGCCTCGTTGACGACGCTGCGGCGGATGCCCTGCTCCGCGTCCAGCAGCGGCGGGTTGTAGAGCAGAAAGTGGCGCTCGCCGGCCGGCGCGCCGTTGCGGTCTATCAGGACCGCGTCCTCCCCGATGATGCGGCGGGCCAGCTCCAGCGGGTTGCCGATGGTCGCCGAGCAGCAGACGAAGCGCGGGCGCGCCCCGTGGAACGCCGCGATCCGCTTCAGCCGGCGGATGACGTTGGCGAGGTGGGAGCCGAACACCCCGCGGTAGATGTGCAGCTCGTCGATGACGACGAAGCGCAGGCCTTCGAAGAAGTGGCCCCACTTCGGGTGATGCGGCAGCACGCCGGTGTGCAGCATGTCCGGATTGGTGATGACGATGCGGCCCTGCTCGCGCACCCGGCCGCGGGCGGATGCCGGCGTGTCGCCGTCGTAGGTGAAGGCCGGCACGGGCAACCCGCCCCCCTGCACCATCCCGTCCAGCTCCGCCTGCTGATCCTGGGACAGCGCCTTGGTCGGGAACAGGTAGAGCGCGGTCGCCAGAGCGTCGCGCAGGAAGTGGGTGAGGACCGGCAGGTTGTACGCCAGGGTCTTGCCCGAGGCGGTGGGCGTCACCAGCACGACGTTGTCGCCCGAGCGCACGTGCCGGTACGCGTCCGCCTGGTGGCCGTACAGCCGCTCGATCCCCCGCGCGCGCAGGACGCGCCGCAGGCCGTCGTCCAACTCCCCCGGAAACGGCGCCGTGTCGCCCGCCCGCGCCGGCACCACCTCCCAGTGGGCGACGTTGCGCATGAATGACCGGTCGCTCCGCAACTCGGCCAGCGCCGAGTCCAGCACCGAGCCCGAGTCCGGCGCCGACACTGCCCCCAGCATCTCCCCTCCCCCTACGGACGTTACCCTATCGGGGACGCCGTGACAAAGGCACCGCGGCTGGCCGAACGGTCGCAGAATCGCAGCGCAATTGAGGTTTTGCGCCGCAATTCGTCAGAGCCCGCTGAGAAAGCTCAAGACTGGGAAAGGCTGCCCGCGCGTCGGTTCAGGGTCCGCTACGACGGGGCTCCACGATCTCCTGGATCGAGCGTGATCTTGAGGTTCGCCGATACCTCGGCGAGCAGTTGGTCAAGGGCATTTCACCCCGGAAACGCTCGACTCTGCGCCGACTCCCGATACGCTCCATCCTCAAGCAGGTGAATCGTCAGCCGCGACCGATCGGCCGACGCGAGGATCAGGCGAGGGCGTTCAGCTTCTCGCTGATGAACTCCGACTTCTCGCGCAGGTCGATGCCGCCGGTCTTCAGCAGCAGGCAGTTGGGGCGGTCCTTGTCCAGCATCACGCCGCCGCCGCTCTCGCCGATCAACCGCACCACCCGCTCCGCGGAGACGTGCCCGATGCGGGCGAACTCGATCGTGACCACGCCCTGGCGTTCCTTCAGCGACGAGATGGCAAGCCGCCGGCATGCCACGCGGATCTCGGCGATCGCCAGCAGGCTCAGCACCGCGTCCGGCGCCGGACCGAACCGGTCCTCGATCTCGGCATGCAGCCGCGCCAGCTCGTTCTCGCCGCCGACGGCCGCCACCTTCTTGTAGATCTCCATCTTCTCCATGGGCTCGCTGACGTAGTCGTCGGGGATGAAGCCGGCGTACTCGAGCTCCAGGTAGACGTCCGGCACCTCGGCCTCGTCCTCGCCGCGCACCACCGCGATCGCGTCGTCGAGCAGGCGGACGTACATGTCGTAGCCGACGGCCAGGATCTCGCCCGACTGCTCGGCGCCGAGCAGGTTGCCGGCGCCGCGCACCTCCATGTCCTTCAGCGCCACCTTGAAGCCGGACCCCAGGTCGGTGAAGTCGGAGATCACCTTGAGCCGCTTCATCGCCAGCTCCGAGAGGGCGCGGTCGCGCGGATAGAACAGATAGGCGTACGCGGGGCGGTCGGACCGCCCCACCCGCCCGCGAAGCTGATAGAGCTGGGCGATGCCGAACATGTCCGCGCGGTCGATGACGATCGTGTTCACGTTGGGGATGTCCAGGCCGTTCTCGATGATCGAGGTGGACACCAGCACGTCGAACTCGTGGCCGATGAAGCGGCGCATCACCTGCTCCAGCTCGTCCTCGTCCATCTGCCCGTGCGCGTGGGCGAAGGACACGCCCGGCAGCAGGCGCTGCAGATAGAGCAGCACTTCGCGGATCGTCCGCACCCGGTTGTGCAGATAGAAGACCTGCCCGCCGCGGGCGACCTCCTTGCGGATCGCCTCCGCCGCCAGCTCCTCGTCGAACTCCTCGATGTAGGTCTCCACGGGCAGCCGGTTCTGCGGCGCCGTGTTGATGATCGACATGTCGCGGATCCTGGCCAGCGACATGTGCAGCGTGCGCGGGATCGGCGTCGCCGTGAGGGTCAGGCAGTCCACGGAGGTCTTCAGCTCCTTGAGCCGCTCCTTGTGCTTGACGCCGAAGCGCTGCTCCTCGTCGACGATCAGCAGGCCCAGGTTCTTGAAGCTGACGTCGCGCTGCACCAGCCGGTGGGTGCCGACGACGATGTCCACCTGCCCCGCCCGCAGGCCCTCGATCGCACGCTTCTGATCCGCCTTGCTGCGAAACCTCGACAGCATCTCCACGCCAACCGGGAACGGCGCGAAGCGGTCGGTGAACGTGTCGTAGTGCTGCTCGGCCAGGATGGTGGTGGGCGCGAGCATCGCCACCTGCTTGCCCCCCATGACCGCCTTGAACGCCGCGCGAAGAGCGACCTCCGTCTTCCCGAAGCCGACGTCGCCGCACACCAGCCGGTCCATCGGCGCGGTGTCCTCCATGTCCGCCTTCACCTCCTCGATGCAGCGGACCTGGTCCTCGGTCTCCTGGTACTCGAAGGCGGCGTCGAACCGGTCGTGCCAGTCGGTATCGGCCGGAAACGCGAACCCCTGCTGCGACCGGCGCCGCGAGTAGAGCTTCACCAGCCGTTCGGCCATCTCCTCGACCGACTGGCGCACCCGCTGCTTGCGGTTCTCCCAGGCGCGTCCGCCGATCTTGTCCAGCTTCGGCTTGAAGCCGTCGCGGCCGATGTAGCGCTGCACGAGGTTGACCTGCTCGATCGGCACGTAGATGCGCTCCTCGCCGGCGTACTCGACCTCCATGTAGTCGCGCTCGTTGCCGGCGGCGGTCATGCGCGAGATGCCGTGGTACAGGCCGATCCCGTAGTTGACGTGCACGACGTGGTCGCCGGGGGTGAGATCGACGAACGAGTCGATCGCGGCGCTCTGCGTGCTGCGGGCCACGGTCTGCGGCAGGCGGCGCTTGCGGCCGAAGATCTCGTTCTCCTGGATGAAGATCACCCGGCAGTCCGGCAGGGCGAAGCCGGCCGAGATGCTGTACGGAAGGATGGTGATCCCGCCGCCGCTTCCGTTGCCCGGCCGGTCGCCGTCGGCGGCTTCCACCATCGCGCGGATGCGCGCCGCCTGGAAGTCGTACACGGCGAAGACGAACACCCGGTAGCCGGCGTCCAGGAGCGCCGCGAGCTGTTCGCGGAAGTAGGGAATATTGCCGAAGAACGAGCGCGGTGGGTCGCACGGCAGGCTGCAGAGCGGCTCGGGATCCGGCCCTTCCAGCGCCTGAGCTCCGCTCAGGCGGGGGCGCTCGCCCGGAGCGGTGCGCTGCAGCGACGCGACGGTCACCCGCCGCGCGTGCCGCTCGGCCACGCGGGCGTAGTCCAGCAGCACCGACTTGGGGCGTGGGCCGAAGGCGCCGTCGCGCCGCGCCCGCCGGTACAGTTCGTGGACCTCCCGGCGCAGCGCCTGGAAACCGGCCCGCAACCGCTCCCCGTCGGCGAGCACCAGGGTGCCGCCGTCGCCGAGCAGCTCGACCACGGAGTGGCGTTCGGGAAAGTACAGCGGGTAGTACTGCTCCACGCCGGCGTGCTGGGGGTCGCGTTGCAGCGTGTCGAGCAACTCCTCCACGAACGGCTCGGGGAGTTGCTCGCCGCCGAGTGAGTCGCGAAGCTGCGCGAGCCGGTCGGGGTGCAGCGTCACCTCGCGCGCCGGCGCGATGTCCACGCTGTCCGCGTGGCCGATGGAGCCCTGGGTGAGCGGATCGAAATGGCGGATCTCGGCCACGTGGTCGAAGTCCAGCACCACGCGCACGGCCGCATCGAGCGCGAAGGGAAAGACGTCCATCACCTCGCCCTTGACCGAGAACTCGCCGTGCACGGTCACGCGCGGCACGCGCAGGTAGCCCACTGCCGCCAGCGCCTCGGCGCTCCGGACCGGATCGACCTCCTGGCCGGTCCGGAACCGTATGGTGTGCGCGAGCAGGTGTGCGGGGTCGGGGGTCGGCGTGAGCAGCGCCCGCAGCGGCGCCACGGCCAGGCACCGGTCGCCGCTCGCCAGGCGGACCAGCGCATCGGCGCGGCGGCCGAACACGGCCGGCAACGGCGCCTGCCGCGCGTACGGCAGCGTCCCCCACCACGGCAGTTCGATCACCGTGCGGCCGGTGAACAGGCGCAGGTCGGCCGCCACCAGCTCGGCCTCCTGCTCGGTCGGCGTGACGACCAGAATCGATCCGCCGGGGCCGTCGCCTGCCGGGTTGGCCATGAGCGCGGTCAGCACCGCAAGAAAAGAGCCCTGTGGCCCCTGGACCGTGATCGGCAGGTCGCCGTCGGCGTGCGCCCGCAGCAACTCCCGTACGGGCTCCATCCGGGCCGCGCACGAGGTGACCGCCGCCAGCGCCGTGCGCAGTGGATCGCTCATGTCCGGAAACGGGACTGTGCCGGGATCGCGGCGCCCGCGTCCAGATCCCCCGGCATCCCGTGGGTCCAGTGCGCAATTGACCGCAGGTGCGGGCTCTGCTACGTTCCGGCGCGGTTCCGAGATGACTCCTGCCGAGTTCACCTTCACGTCCGAAAGCGTCGGCGAGGGCCATCCCGACAAGCTCTGCGACCAGATCTCCGATGCCGTGCTGGATGCCGCGCTGCGCGATGACCCGGACGCCCGCGTCGCGTGCGAGGTGTTCGCCACCACCGGCCTGGTCCTGGTCGGGGGCGAGATCAGCACGCGGGCCAACCTGAGCATTCCCGCGATCGCGCGCGGCGTGCTCGACGACGCCGGCTATGACGACCCCGCCTACGGGATCGACGCCGACGCCTGCGCCGTGCTCAGCACCGTCCACGAGCAGTCGCCGGACATCGCCCGCGGGGTGGACACGGACGGCGAAAAGGCGCAGGGCGCAGGCGATCAGGGCCTGATGTTCGGGTACGCCTGCATCGAGACCGAGCGGCTCATGCCCGCGCCGATCGACTTCGCGCACCGCATCATGCGCCGCGCCGCCGAGGTCAGGAAGACCGGACAGCTTCCCTTCCTGAGGCCGGACGGCAAGTGCCAGGTCTCGGTCCGCTACCGCGACGGTGTCCCGGTGGCGATCCCGACCGTGGTCCTGTCCCACCAGCACGATCCGGACGTGGACAACGGCACCCTGCACGAAGCGCTGATCGAGCACGTCATCGCAGAAGCCCTTCCCCGCGACTTGCTGAGCGGCGACGTGCGCTACCTCATCAACCCGACCGGCCGCTTCGTGGTCGGCGGGCCACACGGTGACACCGGCCTGACCGGCCGCAAGATCATCGTCGACACCTACGGCGGCATGGCCCGCCACGGCGGCGGCGCGTTCTCGGGCAAGGACCCGAGCAAGGTCGACCGGTCCGCCGCCTACATGGCGCGGTACGTGGCCAAGAACGTGGTGGCGGCCGGCCTGTGCAGCCGCTGCGAGGTGCAGTTGGCGTACGCGATCGGGGTCGCGGAGCCGGTGTCGTTGCTGGTGCAGGGTTTCGGCACGGCACGGGTGCCGGAGCAACGCATCGAGTCGGCGATCCGCGCCACCTTCGACCTCACGCCGGCCGGCATCAACCGCAGCCTCGACCTGCGCCGTCCGATCTTCCGCCGGACCGCGGCCTACGGACACTTCGGCAGGGACGGCTTCTCGTGGGAGCGCACGGACGCCGCGGACCGGCTGGCGGCGTGCGTCGACTGAGGAACGGCCCCGGCTTCACGCGGGTCTGACCGTGAAGCCGCTCGACTACGTGACGCTCGTGTTCGCGGCGGCGCTCGTGGCGGCGATCTCGACGGCGGTCTATGGCGGCGGCGGGGGACGGACCACCGTCCTCGTCACCGCTCCGGACGCCGAGTACGTGTTCGCTTCCTCGGTGGAGGAGACGGTCGTCGTCGACGGACCGATCGGACAGACCGTCGTCGCGATCGCCGAAGGCGGCGCCCGCGTGGTCTCCTCACCGTGCGACAACCAGATCTGCGTCCGTACCGGCCAGGTCGAACGCGCGGGGCGTTGGATCGCCTGCCTGCCCAACCGCGTGTTCGTGTCGATCGAGTCCGGGAACCTGACCGACGTCGATGCGCGCAGCTTCTGAGCTCCCCGATCGTGGCCTGACCCGCCATCGCGCCGATCGGGACACGGTCGCTCTGCTCGCGGCGGCGGCGCTGTTCCTGGCGTCCGTCGAGTTCGCGATCCCGAAGCCGGTCCCGTTCGTGCGGCTCGGACTGGCCAACCTGCCGGTGCTGATCGCCAT
Source organism: Spirochaetia bacterium (assembly GCA_964291595.2). GTDB lineage: Bacteria > Spirochaetota > Spirochaetia > SZUA-6 > Bin103 > CATQHW01. The sequence goes on from OZ219914.1 coordinate 3,356,715, forward strand.
CGCGCGCCTGGACACGCGGTCGGTGGCGCTGGTGGTCGCACTGAAGATCGTCGGCCAGGGTTTCGTGCAGGGGACGCTGTTCTCCTACGTGGTGCTGTTCTCGGCGGCAGGTTCCATGGCCAGCGCCACGGTCATGCTGATCGCCTGGCGTGCGTTGGGCGGGCCGCTGTCGCTGGTCGGGGTCAGCGTGCTGGGCGGACTTGCCAGCAATGCGGCGCAGGTCGCGGCCGCCCGCTACGTGGCCTTCGGGCCGACGGCGTGGCTGATCGCGCCGGCGTTCTTCGCCATCGGCACGGTCTCCTCCGCGTTGCTCGGCGCCTTCGCGCATCGCTTCGTGCGCACGTCCCGGTGGGTGGCGGAGCTGGACAGGAAGGAGGCCGGCCGGCAGGTGGCTACGCCGTGCGGGTCACCGTGATCGGGCTGCTCCAGGCGCGCGAGCGGTCCACCTGCGTGACGCGCACCCAGTAGGGGGCCGGCAACGCGGCCGCCGCCGGGCCGTCATCGGTCAGCTCGACCTGCGCCGCCGCCGGGCCGTCGGCGGCGGGCGACGGTCCCACCTCGACCTGGCAGCCGGCCCCGCCCGCCGGCACCCGCGTCGGGCTCGCGAGCACCGCATCGGCAGCGAAGCTGAAGGTCGCCGGAGCGCTCTCGAAGCGGCACCGGGCAGGGCCGCCTCGGAGTGACAGGACGACGCCGGCGTGCCCGCCCGCGGTCGCGGAGCGCCAGCGCAGAGCGCCGCTCTCGCACTGCAGGCGATCGCAGGGGCTCTCGAACCGGATCTGCTCGGCTCGCTCGATCTCGGCGCCCTCGACGATCAGCCCGCCGTCCCAGACGACGCGCTGATCGCGGGCGGTGCCGTGCGCCCGCGTCCCGCCCCACAGAACGCGCAGCCGGCCGGGATCGCACGCGGCCACGCGGGCGACCGCCACGACCTCCGTGCCCCGCAGCAACTCGATCGTCTCGATCGCGGCCGTGCCGTCGACCGCCACCGTCGCGACGACCGGAACACCTGCGCGAAGCCGGCACTCGCCACCCATCGGAACACGGCCGATCATCACCCACAGCCGGATCCGTTCACCGGTGGTACCGTAGCAGCGCCGAGCCTGAAAGGCTTCCCAGATCGCCTGCCGCGTCGCATCCGCGGCGTACAGCCCGGTCACGCCGCCCCGGCAGTTGCGCGCCAGTCTCCGCCCCGGATGGCATGCGCCGGGACGGCCCATCACCCCGTCGGTGCCGGCGGTTACCCCGACCCGGTATCCTCGCCTGATCGCCTCCAGCACGAACCAGTCGGAGGTCCCGTGCGTCGAGTGGACCTCGAACAGCGGCTCCAGCGCCGGCGCATGCCGTGACAGGTCGGTCGGCCGGCCGCCGGCGTGGAGGTTGAGGAGCACCTCGCTGCCGGCGAGCCGGAGATGCAGGTCCTCGGCCCGCACGGCGTCCGGGGTGGGGTCGGCCGGCCGGTCGCCGAAGAACCGCCCCGAGCGTGGCAGCTCCGCGCGCTGCCCGCGGAAGACGAGGTTGCGGTCGCCGCCGTCGCCGGTCAGGGCGCTCCACTCGCAGCCCAGGAACGCGACGAAACGTCCATCGTCGTCCCATCGGCGCGTGGTCCGCTGCACCTCCTGCCAGCGCTCCGCGGTCACGTAGTGGTCGTTGGCCTGCTGAGAAGCGAACTGCAGACCGGCCACGTCGCGGGCGAACGCGAAGTGGTGGTCCAGGGAGTCGAGACCGCAGCCGGTGTCGCCCTGGCCGGCATGCAGGTCACCCCACAGCAGCCGGTGCGGCGGCGCGGCGGCATGCACGCGGATGGGATTGGCCACGCCGCCGAGCTCGCCCGCGCGCGCGCCCAGCACGGCCCGGCCGGCCTCGACGAAGTGGACGGCCACGCGCCACGCCCCGGCGAGCGCGGTCGGCGACGCCGGGCCGATGCGCGCATCCGGGCCTCCGCCGCACGTCGCGAGCCGCGGCGGCTCCGCCAGCGCCGCGGGATTGCCGAATCGGTCGGCGGCTCGAACGACCGCCCACGTCTCCCCGCCGGCGACGGCGTCGGACGGGACGACCACCGCGAGCATGGCCGGCGTGCCGGGGCGCACGGCGATCGCTGCCGGGTCGGTCATCTGGCGCCAGTCGACGCCGGCCTCTTCCTGCGCCGCCACCAGGAAGCGAGCGGCCAGTGTCGAGCACGTCGGAGCCTGCCAGCGCGTGCAGGTGACCACCACCGTTCCGTTCGCGGGCAGCGGACCGCGGGTGACCGTCACCTCGATGGCGTGGTTCCACGGGTTGAAGCGGCTCACGCAGTGATAGCTGGCCTGGACCTCCACGGCAGGCGATGCGGCGCGGGCGCTCAGGTACTCGGGGGCTGCGGGATCCGTCACCTGGAGATCCCCGAAATCGAGCGGCCAGCGCCACGCGATCGCGATCCGGCCACCTTCCGGCAGCCCGCGCTCGCCGGCCGTGACCTCGAATTCCGCCGTGATCGGCGCTCCGGCCGTCACCGGCGTCGAGCATTGCAGGCGCGCGCGACCGACGGCGCGCTCCCGCGCCGAGGTGGTCAGTTCGGGCTCGTGGTGAACGACGTAGCCGCCCGGCTGCCCGCTGCTCAGCAGCATGCCCGCTCCCAACCGTCGCGCGCGGCCTGGTAGTCCGGGATCTGTCCATCCACGAACAGCCACACCCGGCGCAGCCACGGCGTGTTGAACAGCAGCGTCGACGCCAGCGCCTGCAGGCGATCCGCACCCTGCAACCCGGCGCCCGGCTCGTCGAGCAGCGCCGCGGCGCTCAGATCCAGGTACAGCGTGTCGCTCCCGAGCGTCAGCCCCCGCACCTCGGTGGAGCGGGGCAGCACCGCCCCATGATCCCGCGAGCGGGGACCCAGAATCAGCTCGTTCACCAGCAGCCGGAACCGGTCCGAACGGCCGTCGCGACGCGGCAGGTACCGGGTCTCCCCCACCAGCTCGTCCGTCGGGCCGGCGAAGAACAGCACGTGAGGCACCGGCGGTTCCCCGCCGATGAACAGCAGCACGGACACCGCGAACGTGACTCCCAGGCCGCCCAGCGCGATCCATCGATGGAGGCGCGCGCCCGCTGCCCGCGGTCGTGGCGGCGCTCCCTCCGCCGCCGGTTCCCGTTCTCCGCCTACTGGGTCAGTTCCGGCGACTCCTCGAACCACTCGATGAATCCGCGGATTCCATCGTAGATGCCGCGCGCGAGATCGTTCAAGTACGCCGGCTGCAACATGCGGCGCGCCTCCGCCGGGTTGGAGAGGTACCCTACCTCCACCAGCACCGCGGGCATGCGGGCGCGGCGCACCACGGCCCACTTCTCCTCCCGCAAGCCCCGGTTCGGCGACTGGTCTCCCACGCGGGCCTCGAGGCCGTCCAGGATCTCGTGCGCCAGCGCGACGCTCTCGCGGCTGATCTGCTCGTCCAGCATGGCGTTGAGGATCGGCTGCGCGGCGCTGTCACGGCTCGGAGTCGTGTCGGCAGAGAGCACCGTTCGTTCGTGCTCCTTGGGAAGGACCCAGACTTCGAAACCCGTGGGCTCGGTGCGGAACGCCACCGAGTTCGCGTGGACGGAGACGAACAGCATGATGTCGGGAAAAGCGGGAAGCGCGGCGTTCGCCATGGCCGGGCGCTCCTCCAACGTGATGAAGACGTCTTCGTCGCGGGTCATCAGGATCCGCCTGTCCGGGAACGCCTCGGTCAGCATCCCCTTGAGGAGTTGGCCGATGCTGAGCGCGATGTCCTTCTCCAGCACCAGAAACGAGCGGCCGCCGAACTGATGGGTCCGGTTGGCGCCGGGGTCTTTGCCGCCGTGCCCCGGGTCGATCATGATCGCCGCCACGCGAGGTCCCAGGCCCGCGGGACGCGGCGGGTCCAGGAGTGCGGCGATGAGCTCGGCCCCCTCGTCGGTGAAGCGGATCGAGGCGCCGTCGCGCGTGACGGGCCCGATGTCCAGGCGGTCCTCGTAGTCGACCACCGCCCACGGCAGGCCGACGCGGAACGCGACGGTGATGCCGCGGTTCACGAGCAGGCCCTGCTGAGACCAGGGATCCCACTCCAGCGTGGAGCCGGTTCGGCTGCGCAGCTCCATGAGATCGGTTTCGGACCAGGCACCTGTCGCGGCGCCGAGAAGAACGGCCGCCAGCGCCAGGACACACGCAACCCTTGAACAGAGCATCCTTCGCTTCATGTATCGGCAGTCCGGCGTGCCGGGTGCAGACCGGCGTGGCTCGGAGCCGCCGCGTTGCAAAGGGGTCCGGCCGTCACTACGCTCTGCCGCGTGCTCGGGCGAGATCGGGTCCCTCAGCGTCAGGTCTACTCCGTGTCGGACGTCACGCGGAGAGTCAGAGGCATGCTCGGCGGCGCGTTTCCGGACATCATCGTCGAGGGGGAAGTGTCCAACGCGCGCCGAGCGGCCAGCGGCCATCTGTACTTCAGCCTGAAGGACCGGAGGGCCGTGCTGCAGGCCGCGATGTTCCGCACGCAGCTCGCTCGGGCGGACTTCGTCCCGCGCGACGGCATGCTGGTCCGCGCGCGAGGCGCGATCGACGTCTACGAACAACGCGGCGCCTACCAGTTGGTGGTGGAATCGGTGCAGCAAGCCGGCACCGGCGACCTGCTTGCGCTGCTGGAGGAACGCAAGCGCCGGCTGGCGGCGCGCGGCTGCTTCGACCTGGAGCGAAAGCGGCCGATTCCGCGAGTGCCGCGGAGGGTGGTGGTGATCACCTCTCCAGCCGGCGCGGCGCTGCGCGACATCCTGGACGTGCTGCGGCGGCGGCATGCCGGCATCGATCTCGTGATCCTGCCGGCACAGGTGCAGGGAGCGGGAGCCGCCGGCACCATCGCTTCGCGGCTGCGGACCGCCAGCCGCCACCGCATGGGGGACGTGATCGTCCTGGCCCGGGGCGGCGGCTCCCTGGAGGACCTGCTGCCTTTCTCGGACGAAGCGGTCGTCGAGGCGATCGTTCGCTGCGAGCTGCCGGTGGTGAGCGCGGTCGGCCACCAGACCGACACCTCGCTCGCCGATCTTGCGGCGGACGTGCGCGCCCCTACCCCTTCGGCCGCCGCCGAGCTGGTGTCCAGCGAACGCACCGACCTGCTGCGCCGCCTGCGGGCCGCGGCCGGCTCGATGCGGGGCAGCCTGGACCAGCGGCGCGATCGCGTCCGCTTCGCGCTGGAGCGGTTTCAGCCGGCCGGGCTGGAGCGCAGCCTGCGCCTGGCGCTGGCGCCGGCCACCCAGCGGGTGGATGACGCGGTGGCGGCGGCCACGCGTGCGCTGCAGGCGCGGGTGCTCGACAGCCGTCACCGCATGGTGCTCGCCGCCGAGGCCATCCGCTCCCGGTCGCCACTCGACATCCTGGCCCGCGGCTACGCGCTGGTGACCGCTGCCGACGGCGCCGCCGTCACCGATGCCGCGCAGGTCGGTCCGGGCGACCGGCTGCGCGTACGCCTGCACCACGGCCGGCTGGGGGCGACCGTCACCGAGACCGAACCGAGTGGCGGCGGAGGTGGCGATGAGTGACCCGGCGACACGATCTGACGGCGGCGGGCCGGGACGGCCGCCGGACGAGACGCGGCAGCCCAGCTTCGAAGAGCGCCTGCAGGAGCTGGAAACGCTCGCGGAACGGCTCAAGGACGGCGAAGTGCCACTGGCGGAGGCGGTCGACCTGTTCGAGCGCGGCATGAAGCTGGCCCGTGATCTCGGCGCCGAGCTCGCCAAGATCGAGCGGCGGATCGAGATCATGATCAACGAGCCCGAGCTGTCGGACGGAGAGCCACACCTGCGGCCGTTCGCGGACGAAGACCTCACGCCTTCCCGGGACGAGCCTCGCGACGACATCCCGTTCTGATCTGGCCGTTCTGATCCGGCCGTTCCGAGCCGGCCGGCGGGCTTCCGGCGCCGGCTACCGCCAGTCCCGCGGGAAGCCGATCATGTCCCCTACCTCGGCGCCGGCGTCCACGAAGGCTCCGGCGTTGAGCTCGAGCGCATAGCGCGCGGGCCGCCAGGAGCGCACGATCAGTTCCGAGAACGGCGTCATGGGCTCGATCTGCAGGATCTCACCGTCGGCGGACAGGAACGCGATCGACAGTGGCAGCGGTGTGTTCTTCATCCAGAACGACAGCACGCGCTCGTCCTCGAACACGAACAGCATGCCCTGGCGCGGTCCCATCTCGGTGCGGTACATCAACCCGCGCTCGCGCTGCTCGGGGGTGCGCGCCACCCAGGCGGTGAACCGTTCGCTGCCGACCTGAAGCCTGACGGTCTCCGGTCGTCCGTCCCGGCAGGCGACGAGCGCGACGGCCAGCAGGCCGGCCAGCGCCGCGCACGCGCACGCCCTGGCTGCCCTCACGTCCGCGTGCCGTTCACGTCCGCGTGTCGTTCACGTGTCGGCCACCTCAGCGGGCCGGCCACCTCAGCGGGCCGACAGCCGGTGCGCGGTCGGGACGGCCCACCCGACCGCGATTCCGAGGAGTGCGCCGGCCAGCACGTCCCTCAAGAAGTGACGGCCGGCGGCGATCCGCAGAATCGCCGCCATGGAGGCCGTCGCGTACGAGCCGACCGTGATGATCGTCGTGTAACGCTCGTCCCAGTACTGGTCGGCGATGGTGCTGATGAACGTGGCGCTCGCAAAGGCGACGGCGACGTGGCTGGACGGAAACGAGTTGGCTCCCGTCCGGTCGACGGCGCGCTCGGGAGAAACATTCGGGTCGTACAGGAACGGACGCGCGCGCCAGACGGCGGCCTTGATCAGGTACGAGCTGCCATAGGTGATGGCCAGCACCTGGTAATGGCGGGCCAGGACATCCTGCGCGTCCCGGCGCTCCAGCCCGAACGCTGCAGCTCCGACCGGCACGAGCACCTGGCCATAGGCGACCATGTCGCTGATGGCGCCGAGGAGTGGCTGGTCCGGAAACACCAGCACGCGGTCCATCGGCGGGAGATCCTCGATGCGGAGTTGCAGGCGCCGCTCCTCCGTCACGGGCGGAACCTGGTTGGCGACCAGGAGCCCGCCGCCCGTGAGGGCCGACCCCGCCAGCGCGAGCGTCAGGTCCAGCGGCTGCAGCGCGGCTGCCCGGCCGGCCCCGAGCAGGAGCACGGCCGCAACGATCCTTCCCGTACGCACGACGCCATGCCGATGCACGTGCGTCAGCGCACCCGCTCGACCGTGCGCTTGAACCTCTTGTACACCGCGTACAGCGGGAAGTTGAGGCGCTGCGACTCCGCCCACTTCCGCAGGTTGGTGCCGCGCTCCGCACCCCGTTCTGCCAGGAAGTTCTTCAACTCGCGCTCTCCCTTGCGCAGGCGGGCGTAGTTGAACTGGTCCTCCAGCAGGCGCACGAACTCGGTCGCTTCCGTCCGCTCCGGCTCGTCCAGCGGCTCGTCGGCCGGATCCAGGATCTCCGAAACGAGCTCCTCCAGATTCTCCGCCTCGTAGCGGCGCAGCGACTCTTCGACCCGGATCAGGAACCGGCTGGGCACGAAGGTGACCCGGTCGATCGCGTTCTTCAGCGCAACGCGCTTCCTGGTCGCCATTTCCGAAGCCAGCTCCTTCCTGCCTATCGCGAGGTAGGCGGCGACGCTGGCGGCGAGCGCGATCGCCAGCTCGTCGATCACCGGGATCGGCAGTCCGCCGCGGAACACGAAGGCCATCACGAACATCGCCAGCACGAACACCCCGGCGGATGCCAGAAACCGGGGGATGAACCGTTTCTCCGACAGCCAGCGGCGCACGGCGGCGTCCACCGCCCGGTACAGCTCATTGCGATACAGGGTGAGCGCCTCGACACGCGGCTCGGTGCCGAAGCGACCCTCCACGGCGCGCTCCGAAAGGGTGCTCTCCAGCCGCTCCACGCCGCGGAACGGGTCGAGCAGCAACGACTCGCCGTCCTTCAGCAGGACGTGAAAGATGTAGGCTGTCGGCTTCTCCGGCCCAGCCTGCTCGGACTTCTCAGGCACTGCCATGCTCCGTGGCTGCCGGCACGCCTCCCCTGGCGATCGGCACGCCGCCGCATGCGAACCGCCGCCGGCGGCTCACCTGCGTGTTCATCACCACTATCCTACGGATTTGCGGGAATCCCGACAAATCCGCCGGGCCGCCCACCGGCCGATTCATCGGGCGGCCTTTACGCCGCCGCCACGGCGAACGCGTTCCGCCTCGGCGACGACCTGTTCCTGGCGCACCATGGTCGTGTCACCGGGCGTCGACTGCACCAGAATGCCGTGCGCGGCCCCCCACTCGACCGCCTTCTGCAGGTCCTGTCCCTGCAGGAGCGCGCTGACGACACCGGCGGTGAAGGAATCTCCCCCGCCGGTGCGATCGGCTATGGGCACTCGCTCGCGGACCGGTGCGGTGTACCAGCGGCGAGTCGCGGTCTCGAACAGCACCGCACCCCAACTCACCACGTCGGCGTCGTGCGCGCCGCGCCACTGCGTACCGATCAGACGCAGGTCCGGAAAGTCTGCGGCCACCCGTTCGATGGTGGCCCGGTAGCGCTCCAGCCAGGGCTCGAAGCGATCGTCGCCATCGGGAGTGTCGTAGCCCAGGGCATCGCCGAGATCGGAGTCGTTGCCGACGAGAAAATCGATGCTCGGGATCAGGCGCCTGTTGATCCGCCGCGCCCGTTCCCGGTCGGGCTCTACCTTGGAGCGGTAGTTGAGATCCGCGGCGACGAAGGTTCCGGCGGCCCGAGCCGCCTCCGCCGCCGCGATGGCGGTTTCCGCGGTGCGGTCGCCGATCAGCGTGAAGATTCCGCCCGTGTTGAACGCCCGCACCCCCTCGCCCTCGAACAGGGCCCGCAGATCGAAGTCGCCGGGCGTGAGCAGCGATGCGGCGGTATGGGCGCGGTAGTAGAGCGTTTCCGACGGCAGCACGCCCTTGCCGGCGAAGGTGACCGAGATCCCGTTGTGCACCGTGCCCTTGGCATCCGTGCTGTGGCTGCCTCCCGAGCGCGCCGTGTCCCACCAGATGATCCGGCCCGTGTCGACCCCCAGCTCCGCGAGCTGGTGGCCGATGTTGCGGCCGATGTCGTCGGCCACGAGGGCCGTGAGCACGGCGGTGCGCAGACCGAAGGTGGCCGATACCCCGCAGGCGACGTTGGTCTCACCGCCGCCCTGAAAGACCCGCATCGAGTCGCGCACGCGTGCCAGCGGCACGTCGCGCGGGTCGAGCCGCCACAGCACCTCACCGAGGGAAACGAGGTCGTAGCGGCACCGGTCGGCTGCGGGCAGTTCGATCACGGCCCGCAGACTATCACAGCGGGCATGCCACAGCGGCATGCCACAGCTAGCCTTGTATCGGGCGTTCCCTGACGCCACCCTCGGGTCATGTCTGCGACCCCGAGACCACTGTTTCCGATCGGGCTGGACCTGGTAGGTCAGCCGGTGCTCGTCATCGGCGGAGGAGCCGAGGCACGGGACAAGTCGGGGCGGCTGCTCGATGCCCGGGCGCTGGTCACCGTGGTAAGCCCGGTGGCGGACCCACAGCTCCGGTCATGGGCAGAGGCCGCCCGGCTGGCCTGGCTGCGCAGGGCCGTGCAGCCGGCCGATCTCCGCGGGCAGCGACTGGTGGTCAATACGCTGGCAGTCGGCAACCCGGCGCATCCGGCCGTCGCCGCCTGGGCGCGCCGGGAACGGGTGCTTCTGTCCACCTACGACCAGCCCGACCGGTCCGACCTCGGGATGCCGGCGGTGGTCAGCCGCGGCCACCTCCGCATCGCCATCGCCACCAGCAACGCCAGTCCCACGGTCTCCGGGCTGCTCCGCCGGGAGCTGGAGCGCATGATCGACGCTTCCGACCTCGTGCCGTTCATCGACGAGCTGGGCGCTCTTCGCCGGGAACTGCGCGACCGGGTCGCAGACGGAGACACCCGCCGCGCGCTCCTCCGACGGGCGGCCGCCGGGCTGACGGTGGCGGGGACCATCCGCACGCCGCCGCGCTGGCGCGAGCGGCTCACCGATGTGCGGAGGCGGCTCGGCATGTTAGGTTCCGACCACACTGTGGCAGGCCCCAAGTGATAGACATCGCCCTGATACGGAACGATCCGGACGCGGTCCGCGCGGCGCTCGGCAAGCGGCTCGACGTCGTGGATCTGCAACCCATCCAGAGCCGCGACGCTACCCGGCGCGAACTGATCGCCACCGTGGAGCGGCTCAAGGCGCGGCGCAACCACGCATCGCGGGAAGTTCCACGCATCAAGCGTGAAGGCGGCGACGCGACGGAGCTCATCGCCGAGATGCGCGCGGTCGGCGACCGGATCAAGGAGCTGGAGGCCCGGCTCGGCGCCGTGACGCAACAGCTCGACGAACTGCTGGCCAACCTGCCCAACCTGCCGGATCCCGACGTTCCGCCGGGCGGCAAGGAGGCCAACCGGACGCTCCGCGAATGGGGCGAGCGGCCCGCCGAGTGCGCGGCCGGCATGGACCACGTCGCGTGTGCCAGCGCGCTCGGGCTCATCGACTACGAGCGGGGCGCCAAGCTGGCCGGGCACGGGTTCTGGGTCTATCGCGGCTGGGGAGCACGCCTGGAGTGGGCGCTGCTGAACTACTTCATCGACACGCACGTGGCCGAGGGCTTCGAGCTGATCCTGCCGCCGCACCTCCTGAGCTACCGCTGCGGATTCAACGCCGGGCAGTTCCCGCGCTTCGGCGTCGATGACGTCTACTTCGTGCAGGACGGCGCGGAGCACGACACTCAGCCGTTTCTGCTGCCGACCTCGGAGACCGCGCTTGCCAGCCTGCACGCCGACGAGATCTTCAGGGAATCCGAGCTGCCGAAGCGATACGTCGCGTATACGCCATGCTACCGGCGCGAGGCAGGCTCCTACCGCACGCACGACCGCGGCACGCTGCGCGGCCACCAGTTCAACAAGGTCGAGCTGTTCCAGTTCGTGATGCCGGACCGGTCGGAGGAAGCGCTGGAGGACATGATCGGCCGCGCGGAGCGGCTGGTGCAGGGGTTGGGGCTGCACTACCGGGTCACCCGGCTTGCCGCCGGCGACGCCTCGTCCGCGATGGCCCGGACCCTGGACCTGGAGGTCTACCTTCCCAGCACGGACAGCTACGAGGAAGTGAGCTCGGCCTCGAACGCCCGTGACTACCAGGCGCGGCGGGCCAACACCCGGGTGCGCGGCGCCGGTGGCACCCGTTTCGCGCACACCCTGAACGCATCCGGTCTCGCGACCAGCCGGTTGCTTCCCGCGTTGCTGGAGACCCATCAGAACGCCGACGGCAGCCTGGCGGTCCCCGAGCCCCTGCGGCCGGCCCTCGGCACCGATCGGCTCCCGCCGGCCTGAGGCGAGGAGGAGCGATTGGCAGTCGTCATCGACGAGATCTCGCGGACGTTCAGCGAGTACCTGCTGCTGCCGAACCTGACGCGCAAGGAGAACGTCCCCGCCAACGTGCAACTGCAGACGCCGCTGGTCAGCCACGCGGTCGGGGAACCCTCATCGATATTCCTGAACATCCCGCTTGCCTCCGCGGTCATGCAGACCGTCTCCGACGACCGCATGGCGGTGGCACTGGCGCGCTTCGGCGGCATCTCGTTCATCTACGGCTCCCAGCCGATCGACCATCAGGTGGAGATGGTGCAGCGGGTCAAGAAATTCAAGGCCGGTTTCGTGGTCTCCGATTCCAACCTCAGGCCGGACGCCACGCTGCGCGACGTGATCGACCTGGCCGGCCGCACCGGCCACACCACGATGGCGGTGACCGCGGACGGGCGGCCCGACGGTCGGCTGCTCGGCATCCTGACCAGCCGCGACTACCGCGTGCACCGGCAGGACCCGGACACGCGCGTGGACGCTCTCATGACTCCGTTCGACCGCCTGGTGGTCGGCCACGACGGCGTCACCCTCAACGCCGCCAACGACCTGATCTGGGAGCACGGCTTGAGCTGTCTGCCGATTATCGACGGCCGGCGCCACCTGAGGCACCTGGTGTTTCGCCGCGACTACGACGACCACCGCGAGAATCCGGACGAGTTGATCGACGACGAGAAGCGGCTGGTGGTGGGCGCCGGCGTCTCTTCGCACGACTTTCGCGACCGGGTGCCGCCCCTGGTCGAGGCGGGAGCTTCCGTGCTCTGCATCGACTCCTCCGACGGGTTCAACGAGTGGCAGGCGGATTGTCTGGCATTCGTCCGGGAACGCTACGGCGATGCCGTGAAGATCGGCGCCGGCAACGTGGTCGAGCCGGACGGCTTCCGCTACCTGGCGGACGCGGGCGCGGACTTCGTGAAGGTGGGCATCGGCGGCGGGTCGATCTGCATCACTCGGGAGCAGAAGGGCATCGGCCGCGGACAGGCAACCGCGGTGCTGGACGTGGCCGCGGTTCGGGACCGCTACGCGGAGGAGACCGGACGCTACGTTCCGATCTGCTCGGACGGCGGCATCGTCTTCGACTACCACATTGTCCTCGCCCTCGCGATGGGCGCCGACTTCGTGATGATGGGCCGCTACTTCGCCCGCTTCGACGAGAGCCCGGGGCGGCAGATTCGCCTTGGCACGAACGTCGTCAAGGAGTACTGGGGCGAAGGCACCAACCGAGCGCAGAACTGGGCGCGTTATGACGCGGTCAACGGTCAGATGGCGTTCGAGGAAGGGATCGACGGCTACGTGCCGTACGCCGGCTCGCTCGCCTCCAATCTCAAGCAGACGCTCGCGAAGATCAAAGCGACGATGTGCAATTGCGGGGCGCTGGACATCCCCGAGCTTCGCCGCCTGGCTCGCTTGACGGTAGTCTCCGCCACCAGCCTGCGCGAAGGCGGCATGCACGACATACTGCAGAAAGAGCGCGAGCTGGTAACGGAGCTGTAGCGCTCGTGTGCGGGCGCTTTACGCTGACAACCGACCTTGATGCAGCCGCCCTGGCGGCGCTGTTCGGCGCGCAGTCCCGGGTCCGCGAGCTTCGGCCGCGCTACAACATCGCTCCGACGCAGCCGGCCGTCGCGGTGCTGGTCGAGCGCGACCGGCGCGTGCTGGATGCGTTCAGATGGGGCTTGATGCCGGCCTGGGCGCGGGACCGCAGCATCGCCGGCCGGCTCATCAATGCGCGCGCGGAGACGCTGGAGCGGCGTTCGGCGTTCCGCGATGCGTTCGCCAGACGACGGTGCCTGATCCCCAGCGACGGGTTCTACGAATGGGGCGGACGCGAGCGCACGCCGCACTGGATTCGGCTGCGTGACGGCGCCCCGTTCGCCTACGCCGGCCTGTACGAACGGCGTCCGGGAGCGGCGGAAGACGGCACCGACTCCGGAACCTTTGCTATCGTTACCACCGAGCCGAACGAGCTGGTGGGCTCGTTGCACGACCGCATGCCGGTCATCATTCCGCCGGGCGGCTACGATCGGTGGCTGGATCCGTCACGGAGCGCCACCGAGCTGCGCGCCTTGCTGTGTCCCTATCCGGCGGCGAAGATGACCATGCAGCCGGTCGCGCGCACCGTCAATCACGCAGATGCCGAAGGTCCCGAGTGCGTTCTTCCGGGATCCGCGACGTCGGCCGGCACATACGTGAACCTGGAACTGTTCGAGGAGGGAACCCATGCGCAGACTTGACGGCCGCGTCGCCATCGTGACGGGGGCAAGCAGCGGCATCGGCCGTGGAATAGCGGTGGCCTTCGCCCGCGAAGGCGCCCGCGTGGTTGTGGCCGACGTGCAGGAGGAACCGCGGCGCGGAACGTACCACGAGACCGAGCCGCGCCCGCCGACCGCCGCGCAGATCGCCGCCCACGGCGGGACGGCCGCGTTCATCGCCACCGATGTCTCCTCACCGGCGCAGATAGACCGCATGGTCTCCTTCGCCGTGGACCGCTTCGGTGGCGTGGACATCCTGGTCAACAACGCCGGCATCGGCATCGTCGGCACCGCGGACCGCCAGACCGACGAAGAGTGGGAGAGCGTCATCGCCGTCAACCTCCGCGCCCCGTTTCTGGCCACCCGGTGCGCCGTTCCGCATCTGCGCGCGTCGGGACGAGGCCGCGTGATCAACATCGCCTCCGTACACGCCTTCGGCGGCAGCTCCGGGCCCGCCTATGCCTCATCCAAGGCGGCGCTCGTGAACATGACCCGCGATGCCTGTCTGACGCTCGGCGCGGATGGGATCACCGTCAACGCCATCTGTCCCGGCTACATCGAGACGCCCATCCAGGACTATCTGACCCCGCAGCAGATCCAGGCTGTCCGCGAGAAGACCGCCTTGCCACGGCTCGGAAAGCCGGAGGACATCGCGCACGCGGCGGTCTTCCTGGCCTCCGACGAGGCGGAGTGGGTGACGGGCGCCACCCTGCTCGTCGACGGTGGGCTGATCGCGTCGATCTGAGTCTGCGATGTGCGGGATCGTCGGATATACCGGGCCGAAGCGCGCGCTGGAGCCACTCCTGACCGGCCTGGGGCGGCTGGAGTATCGCGGCTACGACTCGGCGGGACTGGCGCTCGTCTCGCCGGGAGAGATGTACCTTGCACGGGCCGTCGGACCGGTCCGTGCGCTCCGGGGCCAGGTCACCGCGGCCGCGCATGGCCGCGTCAGCGCCACCTGCGGCATCGCCCACACCCGCTGGGCAACCCACGGAGCGCCAAGCGAGCGCAACGCGCATCCGCACGTGGACGCATCCGGCCGGATCGCGCTCGTGCACAACGGCATCATCGAGAACCACCGCTCGATCCGCCAATACCTGGCCGGGCAGAGCATCGCGTTCGCGAGCGATACCGACACCGAGGCGCTGGTGCAGCTCATCGGCTTCCTTTACGAAGACGGAATCGGCTCCGGTCCCGGAGGTCTGGTGACCGCCGTCTGCGGGGCCTTGCGCGAAGTGCAGGGCACCTTCGGCATCGCGGTCTCCTGTGTCGAGTTTCCCGGTTTGCTGATCGCCGCTCGCCGCGGAAGCCCGTTGCTGGTCGGCATCGGCGAGGGCGAGCACCTCATCTCCTCCGACGGCGCGGCGATCGTCGAGCATACCAGCCGCGTGGTCTACCTGCATGACAACGAAGTCGTCACCGTCGACGGCAACGCCCTCAATGCCAGCACCATCGACGCCGTTCCGCTGCGCAAGAAGGTCGAGCGCCTGGAACTGTCTCTCGAGCATATCGAGCGGGGCGGCTATCCGCACTTCATGCTGAAGGAGATTCACGAGCAGCCGGAGGCGCTGCGCAACACGCTGCGCGGACGCATCGCCGCGAGTGGAACCGGCGTGAATCTCGGAGGCCTGGGAAGCGTGGACTGCTCTCCTTCCCATCTGCGGCGCATCGTAATCGCCGGCTGCGGCACCGCCTGGCACGCCGGTCTGGTCGGGAAATACCTGATCGAGGAGATCGCGCGCGTGCCCACCGACGTCGAGTACTCCAGCGAGTTGCGATACCGCAACGCGATCGTCGACGACGGCACGATCGCCCTCTTCATCAGCCAGTCGGGCGAAACCGCCGACACCATCGCCGCCATGTACGAGATGCGCGCCAAGGGCGCCACCGTGCTGGGGGTGATCAACGTCGTGGGCTCGACACTCGCGCGCGAGACCCAGGCCGGCATGTATCTGCACGCCGGACCCGAGATCGGCGTGGCCTCGACCAAGGCGTTCACGTCCCAGGTAGCGGCCCTGACCCTGTTTGCCGTCCTGCTCGGCCGCCAGCGCCACCTGTCGGCGGAGCGCTGCGCGGAGATCCTGGAGGGCCTGCGCGCCTGCCCGCCGGCCATCGATTCGGTCCTGCGCTTGGACGGCGCAATCCGCGAGCTCGTGTCACGCCACATCGACCGTCAGAACTGGCTCTATCTGGGCAGGGGCGTCAACTTCCCGGTGGCGCTCGAGGGTGCCCTGAAGCTGAAGGAGCTGAGCTACATACATGCGGAGGGCATGCCCGCGGCGGAGATGAAACATGGGCCCCTGGCGCTCATCGATCGCGGCATGCCGGTGGTGTTCGTCGCGCCGCGGGACAGCACCACCGAAAAGGTCATCGCCAACATCGAAGAGGTTCGCGTCCGCGGCGGCCACGTGATCGCCATCGCCACCGAGGGCGATAGTGAACTGGCTGCTGTCGCCGACGACGTGCTCTTCGTCCCGAAGGTTCTCTCGCCCTTGTCGCCGCTGGTGACCACGGTTCCGCTGCAACTGATCGCCTACCACGCCGCCCTGCAGCGCGGCCACGACGTGGACCGCCCGCGCAACCTGGCCAAGAGCGTCACCGTGGAGTGAGTGGCGCTCACTCGAAGGGGCCGGCCGCATCTCGGCGCGCCGGTTTTCACGGCGATAGGAAAGTGCTATACTGCCTCCGGGCTCTTCTTGGCAGAGTCCTACATCCCCTACAATACGAGGTGAAACCGTGCCGAAGCTCATCATCCCCGGCGATGCCAAGGAGGCAGCCGGAATCCCGCCGAAGGTTATCGCGCAGTACCGTCGCTTCATCGATCGCCTGCCTGACAAGCAGGTAGGCTTCCTGAAGTTCTCCGCCAAAGAGGACATCAACCAGGGGCGCGAGGCGCTCCTGGAAGCCGCCGCCAAGTCCAAGAAGTACGTCACGATCCGCAAGGCGCGCGGCCAGGACCGCACGCTACAGTTGAAGCGTTGCAGCAAGGCCGATTTCGACAAAGCCAACAAGACGGCGAAAGCCGGCGCAAAGCCCACGACGACGAGGCGTGGACGCAAGCCGGGCCCAAAGCCCAGGGCCGCTGCTCCGGCAGCTACTGCTCCGGCAGCTACTGCTCCCGCATCCGACACGCCGGCTGCGCAGGAGGCGCCCTCCGACTCATCCGAGGGGCAGGATACGTAACCGCAACCCTCGCAGGCATACCGTGCGCGAGCGGGTGCTACCTGTTGCGCGACGCGGCGGCTGAGGTCATCTACGTCGGCAAGGCCGCCGACCTCCGCCGCCGCCTCTCTTCGCATTTCAGCGCCAAGGGCCGCCGAGCGGTCGCCGCCGGAGCGAAGCAGGTCGACGTCATCATCACCCGCTCCCCCTACGAGGCGGGCGTGCTGGAGAGTTCGCTCATCCGGCACCACCGTCCCCGCCTCAACCGCGCCGACCCACTCGGCCTTGGGCTCTGGCACCTGCGCCTGAGCCCGGGGCCGTTTCCCCGGCTGGAGCGCATCCGCCCTGCCGTCGCCGAGTCCTCCGATCCCGGCAGGGTATTCGGGCCGTGCTTTTCCTACCGGGAAGCAGAGGACCTGATCGCCGCCGTGAGCGACTACTTCCAGCTCCGCACGTGCAACCTCGATGGAACGGGGAAGTGCGCGCGCTACCACGCCGGGCACTGCATTCCCGTCTGCGAGGAGCCGGAGCGGTCGGACCGGTACACCAGGTCCGTGAGGCTGGCGGCCGCGTTGCTGCGCGGCGACACCTCCGCCCTCGGGCCGCTTCGGCGCCGGATCCGCGCCGCCGCTGCCGAGCGCCGCTACGAGCGGGCGGCGGAGTTGACGCGGCGCCTGCGAATTCTGGAGCGTGGCGCGGTCCCGCAGGCGGTGCTCCGCCCCGGCGGCGGAGATGCCGCCGTCGCCTGCGCACGGCGCCTGGAGGACGGGCGCTGCGTCGTCACGACGCTGCAGGTTCGCAGCGGCGCGCTGGTCGCGCTGAGCCGGGTGGATGCCGGGCACGGCACCCCGGCCGATGCGCGCCGCATGGCGCTGGCGCCGGCCACCCGCGGCCTGCGCCACCCCGTCGTAGTCGCCGACACCCCTGACGGGACCGCCGGCGGCGGCTGGGTGGAGCCGGATCTCGCTCGCGGACTGCTGGAACTGGCGCGGATCAACCTTGCGTATCCGATCCGGGGATCCAGTTGGTGCCGGCCAGCGGGACGCCGGCCATCGCCGCCGCCTCGACCGTCAGGGCCACCAGGTCCTCGCGCTCCAGGTGGTGGACGTCCGACTTGCCGCACGCGCGCGCCAGCGTGGCGAGCTCCATGGTCAGCGTCGCCAGGTAGTTGCGCACCCGCCGGGCGCCCCACTCCGGGTCCAGGCGCTGCTCCAGCTCCGGGTCCTGCGTGGTAACGCCGACCGGGCACAGCCCGGTCTGGCACTGGTGGCAGTGGCCGGGCGCCGTGCCCAAGCGTGTGTAGTCGGCGGTGGCGTCCACCCGTTCACCGTCGCGGACGTAGCTCGCGCTGTTGCACCCGAGCGCCATGAGCACGGCCTGGCCGATCGACACCGCGTCCGCGCCCAGGGCCAGCGCCTTGGCCACGTCCGCACCTGAACGGATACCGCCGGAGACCACGAGCTGCACCTCCCGTCCCGGGTCCACCTCCTCCAGCGCCGACACCGCCTGCCTCACGGCCGGCAGGGTCGGGATGCCGGCATGCTCGATGAATACCTGCTGGGTGGCCGCGGTGCCGCCCTGCATGCCGTCCAGGACGATCACGTCGGCGCCGGACTTCACGCACAGCTTGACGTCGTCAGGCACGCGGGTGGCGCCGATCTTGATGAAGACCGGGATGCGGTTGTCCGTGATCTCGCGCAACTCCTCGATCTTGATCGCCAGGTCGTCCGGGCCGACCCAGTCGGGGTGGCGGCAGGCCGAGCGTTGATCGATGCCGGCCGGCAGCGTGCGCATCCTGGCGACCCGTTCGGAGACCTTGAGCCCCAGCAGCATGCCGCCGCCGCCCGGCTTGGCGCCCTGGCCGATGACGATCTCGACCGCGTCGGCGCTGCGCAGGTCGTCCGGGTTGAAGCCGTAGCGCGACGGCAGGCACTGGTAGACCAGCGTCCGGGAGGAGCGGCGCTCTTCCGGCGTCATGCCTCCGTCGCCGGTGGTGGTCGAGGTGCCGGCCGCGGTGGCGGCACGGCCGAGCGCCTCCTTCACGTTGGCCGACAGCGAGCCGAAGCTCATGCCGGCGATGGTGACCGGGGTCTCCAGGGTCAGCGGGCGCTCGGCGCGGCGCGTGCCCAGCACGGTCCGGGTGGAGCAGCGCTCGCGGTACCCCTCCAGCGGGTAGCGCGACATCGACGCGGTCAGGAACGTCAGGTCGTCGAAGCTGGGCACGCGCCGCTTGGCGCCGAGTCCGCGGATGTCGTACACGCCGGTCTCGGCGGCGCGCTGGATGTAGTCGAGGGTGGCCCGATCGTAGTGGCGGCTCACCTCGCCGGGCCACTGCGGCTCCGGGCCGCGTGGTTCAGTCATCGCCATGAGCCGCGCCGGCAAGGCGCTCCGAGTCCGGGCTCCAGTGGTAGAGCTGTTTGGCCGAGGCGACCCGGGTGAACGACCCGGGATCCTCGTCGCGGCCGGCGCGGCCGAGCATCTCGGCGAGCGCCTGCCGGTCCTCCTCGCCCAACGGCTCCACCCGGGCGTCGGCGCCCAGTCCGTGGATGCGGCCGCCCACGTAGATCACCGCCTCGTACAGCGAGTCGCCGAGCCCCTCGCCGGCGTCACCGCAGACGACGATCCGGCCCGCCTGCGCCATGAAGGCGCTCATGTGGCCGACGCTGCCGCCGACGACGATGTCACCGCCCTTCAGGGAGATCCCACACCGGGACGACGCGTCGCCGTCGATCACCAGCAGCCCGCCGTGCGCGGACGCGCCGGCGCACTCGGAGGCGAACCCCTCGACCCGCACCGTTCCCGACATCATGTTCTCCGCCACGCTCCAGCCGACGTTGCCGTGGACGGTGACCGACGCGTGCTGGTTCATCCCCGCGGTGAAGTAGCCGGAGTGCCCGCGGACGTGCACGTCCAGCGGGGCGTTCAGGCCGCAGGCGATGTTGTGGCGGCCGAGCGGATGCAGGATCTCGACCGCGGCGGGATCGGTGAGCGCGTGCAGCCGGCGGTTCGCCTCGGTGACCGAGCACTCCGCCAGGTCGAAGGTCAGGGAGGTCTCTACACGCTCCACGAATAGATCTCCTCCGGCGCGGGCTCGAACAGGTTGGCGTGCTCGATCCCCGGCAGATGCGCGAGCGTCCGGAACTCCGAGCCGATGGCGATGTAGTCGTCGGTCTCCGCGGCCACCGCCGGCTTGCACGCGAACGCGTCCCGCACCAGGACCAGCCGGTCGGCGGTGCCGATCAGGAGCGTGAAGAACCCGTCGAGGTCGGCGAACGCCTCGTCGATCGCCGCCTCTATCGTCGCGCCCTCGCTCATCCGCCACTGCAGGTACCGGCACGCGGCTTCGGTGTCGTTGTCGGTCTCGAATTCGATGCCGAAGCGGCGCAGGCGGCGGCGGATCTGCCACGGGTTGGAGATGGAGCCGTTGTGCACGAGGCAGAAGTCGGCGCCGGCCGTGAACGGATGCGAGTGGGCGGGCGTGACCGCCGACTCGGTGGCCATGCGGGTGTGGCCGACGCAGTGTGAGCCGCGCACCTGGTCCAGGCGGTAGGTGGCGATCAGGTCGCGCGGGTGGCCGGCGTCCTTGTAGACCCGCATGCGGCGGCCGTAGCCGAAGGTGTCGATCCGCTCCGGCCGTGCGGCGATCGCGGACTCGACCGCGTCCGGCGCCGCGGCGGTGGACAGCGTGGCGCAGCGGCCGATCGCATCGACACGCGCTCCCTCGAAGCGGCCGGCCAGGTCGTCCCAATCGACCTCGGCTCCGCAGAACAGGCTGTACCGGTAGAGCTCCGGGTCGCCGTCCTCGGAGAACACCGCCAGTCCGGCCGAATCCGGCCCGCGGTCGCCCATGCAGGAGAGCATGGGCGCGACGAGCCGGCCGAGCCGCTGGCGGTCCGCAGGCCGCTTGGCCGCAAAACCGACGATGCCGCACATGTCTGAAGCCTCTCCCCGGTCCGCTAGTAGTACTCGAGGTAGCGGTCGATCTCCCAGTCGGAGACGTGACGCTGGTACTCGATCCACTCCATCTCCTTGATGGCGATGAACTCCCGGATCACGTCGGCGCCCAGCCGATCGCGGAACAGCGGGTCGGCATCCAGACGGTCCAGCGCCTCCCGCAGCGACTGCGGCAGCGTGCCGATGCCCATCTCCCGGAGCTGCTCCAGCGTGTAGTCGTACAGGTTGAGGTTGTGCGGATCGCCGGGATCGAGCTTGCGGTCGACGCCGTCGAGTCCGGCCGCCAGCACGGCGGCGGTGGCCAGGTACGGGTTGCAGCTCGAATCGCTGAGGCGCAGCTCCAGGTGGCCGTGCGGGACCCGCACCATGGCCGTCCGGTTGTTGTCGCCGTAGGCGATGTGCGCGGGCGCCCAGGTGGCGCCGGACAGGGCGCGTCCCACCACCAGCCGCTTGTAGGAGTTGACCGACGGCGCCACCAGGGCGGTGAGCGCCGGCCCGTGGTGCAGCAGGCCGCCAAGAAAATGGTACGCCAGCTCCGAGAGCCCCAGCCCGTGCCGGTCGGATTCGTCCTCGAACAGCGACGTCCCGTTGCCGTCCGCGATCGACAGATGGATGTGCATGCCGCTACCCGTTCGGGTGGACATCGGCTTCGGCATGAACGAGCAGATCATGCCCAGCTCGCGGGCGATCTCGCCCGCGGCCATGCGGAAGAACACGTAGCGGTCGGCCGAGGTGAGCGCCTCCGTGTAGGTGAAGTTGATCTCGAACTGGCCGTTGGCGTCCTCGTGGTCGACCTGGTAGACGTCGAAGCCCACCTCCTGCAAGGAGGCGACCAGCTTTTCGATGAAGTGCCGGCTGCGCGACAGCCCCTTGTAGTCGTAGCAGGGCTTGTCGAGCAGGTCGGTGCCGTCCGCGGGATGGACGCCGCCGTGCTCATCCCGGCGCAGCAGCATGAACTCCGGCTCCAGTCCCGTGTTCAGCGTCCAGCCGCGCTCGCCGAGTCCCCGGAGTTGCTCCTTGAGCACGTGGCGGGTGTCGTACGGCCAAGGCTGCCCGTCCACGCGCCCGTCGCAGACGATGCGCGCGTAGCCCGGCTGCCACGGCACCAGCGACAGGGTGGACAGGTCGCCCACCGCCATGAAGTCGGGGTCGTGCGGCTGCTGGCCCATCCCCCACACGGCGAAGCCGGCGAAGCCGGCGCCGTCGGTGAGCACGTCGTCGAAGTGCGATACGGGCACCGCCTTGGTCTTGGCGACGCCGTGCATGTCCACGAACTGGGCGAGCACGAACTTCACGTCGTGCCGCCGGAGCAGTTGCTGCGCGTCCTCTCGCGTCATGTCCCCACCATGTCCCCTGTCGTCATGTCCTCTGTCGTCGTTGACCTGGTCAACCGTTCACCGCGCCGGCAGCACCGCCGCCAGGGCCGCGTCGCCCACCGGGCCGCCGCCGCAGTCCCGCACGATCGCGAGTAACTCGTCCCACAGGTAGAGCCCGTAGCTGGCGGCGGTCCACAGATGGTAAACCGGACCGCCGGCCGCGTCTTCCTCCCCGTCGACCGCGGCCAGGCCTCCCTCGACCAGGCCTCCCTCGACCAGGCCTCCCTCGACCAGGATCGAGCAGGAGACCATCGCCACGCGCGTCATCACGAACGTGCCGGCGGCCCCCCGGAAGTCGTACGAGCATGCCTGCGCAAGCACTTCGAGCGCACGCTCGCCGCACAACAGGAACGCGGCGTCCTCGCGCCGCACCGGCCAGCAGGCAGTTCCGGACGGGGCTCCTGCCAGCCCTTCTTCGGCCGCGGCGGCGTGCGGCCCCTCCAGGAACAACTCGCCGCTTCCCACCCGCACGCTCAATCCGCCGCCGGCCGCCCGTGTCCAGCCGTAGATCTCGTCCGGCACCGGGATCCCCCGCGCGCGCGCCCACCCGATGGCATCCGGTCCCTTCAGGCCGATGCGCGGAATCGTGCCGCGGTCCGCCAGGGCGAGCACCGGCGCGATCGCGGCCTCCGCCTCCGGATCCCCGAAGTGCACGGGGCGCACGGCGCCCTCGCGGACGGCGCCCTCGCTTTCGTCCCAGACCGCGCCGAGGCGCTCCAGGCACGCCTGCACGGCACTACGGCGCGCGCGGCGTCGCACCGGCGGCCTCATGACCTCAACCTCACGCCCTCCGGGTCGAAGAACGGCGTTGCGGCAACCCGCGCCGCAATGATCTCTCCGCCCTCGCCCTTGATCTGAAGCGCGGACCCGATCTCCGCCGCGGACTCGGGCACGTAGGCCAGGCCGATCGTGCGCCCCACCGCGCCGCTGCGGCCGACGCTGGTGACCCGGCCGACGATCTTGCGGCCGTCATCGACGATCAGGTGGTTCTCCAGCGGCACCGGCGCATCGGGCGGCAGCTCGAACCCGGCCAGCCGGCGGCGCCGCGCCTTGGCGGCGATGATCTCGAGGCTCCGCTTGCCCACGAAGAACGGCTTGTCGAGCTTCACCGCCCAGCCCAGATGCGCCTCGAACGGGTCGGTGAGGCCGTCGGTGTCCTGGCTGACGATCAGGTGCCCCTTTTCCAGGCGCAGCAACCGCTGCGCCTCCACCCCGAACGGGACGATCCCGTGCCGCTCTCCGGCGTGCAGCAGCTCGTCCCAGACGCCCGCGGCGAAGCCGGCCGGAACGTGCACCTCGTAGCCCAGCTCGCCGACGAAGCCCACCCGCGACAGGCGCGCCGGCGCCCCCGCCACCGCCCCTTCGCGGATGCCCAGATAGGGAAATGCCTCCGCCGACAGGTCGACGTCGGTGAGCGCGGCCAGCACCTGCCGCGCGTACGGGCCGGCGATGTTGAAGGCGCCGTAGGTGCTGGTCGCGTTCACCAGCGTGACGTCGAGCCGCCAGATCGCGGCCCACCGCTGCATCTCCCGATACACCTGATCGGCGCCCGACGAGGTGGTCGATACGTAGAACCGCTCCGCACCGAGCCGGCCGACGACGCCGTCGTCCACCACCACGCCGGTTTCGTCGCACATGACCGCGTAGCGGGTCATGCCGACTCGCAGCTTCGCAAAGCGTCCGGTGTAGATGCGCTCCAGGAAACGCACGGCATCCGCGCCCGAGATCTCCAGCTTGCCCAGCGTGCCCACGTCGATCAGCCCGACCCGCGACCGAACGTCGCGCGCTTCGGCATCGATGCAGCCCTCCCGGTCCAGGCCCGAACGTGGATACCGAGCCGGCCGCAGCCAGGTCCCGGCGTACATCATCTCCGCTCCCAGCCGCTCGTGGCGGTCGTGCGCGGGCGTGCGCTGGACCGGCGTGAAGCCGCGGCCGGCCAGGTGCGCCATGGGCACGGGGCTGGCGAACGGCCGCGCGGTCGTGAGCCGGGAGTCGCCGAGCGAGCGGCCGGTCAGGCGCGCCAGCACGCGCAGCGCGTTGACGCTGGCGTGCTTGCCCTGGCTCGGTCCCATGCCGACCGTCGCGTACCGCTTGAGTAGCTCCGCATCGTCGTAGCCCTCCTGCACCGCGTGCGCGAGGTCGTCGACGGTCAGGTCCTCGTCGAGGTCCACGAACGCCTTGGCGTGCGGCCCCGCGAACACCGGATACGGGTGACCGGCCTCGGATGCGCCTCGATCGGGAGGCCCCTCCGGCGCCGGGTGCGGCGCCAGGCCGAGCCAGGCCGCCGCCGCATGGCCGGCGCGGCGCCCGTCGGCCGCCGCGGTCCCGCCATCCGCTCCGGCAACGCTGCCCGCGGCGAACACGCCGTCCGGCAGCGAGTCCGGCACGTGCCGGTGCAGCCGCTCATCGTACGCCATCGCGCCGCCGGCCTGCCGCAGCAGCCCGTCACGCGGGGAACGGCCCACGCAGACGATGATGCCGCCGCAGGCGACCGTTCGCGCCGCGCCGGTCGGACGGCCACCTGCGTCGACGGGGCGGATGAGCGCCGCGCGCACGCCGGCGCCGCCCCGCGCCGGCACGGCTTCCACCGCCGCGTGGCCCTGGAAGACCGGGATGCCGGCAGCCTCCAGCTCGCCTCGCGGCGGGCGCCCCGCCGCCTCCTCCCGGAGATCCACCACGGCGGCGATGCCGATGCCGCGACCGCGCAGGTCGTCCGCCAGCCGGTAGCCGCCGCTGCCGGCGGTCAGCACCAGAGGCTGTTCCGCCGGGCGAACCGCATAGCGCTCCACCAGCCGGCGCGCGGCTTCGCCGAGCATCACGCCCGGCAGGTCGTTGTTGCCGAACACCGCCGGCTGATCCTCACAGCCGGCCGCGACCACCAGCGAACGGGCGCGCACCTTGGTGAGCCGCCGGTCGTCGACCAGCGCCACCCACAGGTCGTCATACACCCCGGCGCAGGTGGTGCCGAAACGGCAATCGACGCCGCCGCGCACCGACTCGCCGACGCAGCCGTCCAGCCGCTCGCTCGACTCCGCCAGCACCACCTCCGCCCCGCTCGCCGCCGCGCGGTTCGCGGCTGCCACCCCGGCCGGCCCGGCGCCCACGACCAGCACGTCACAGAAGGCGTACTCCTTGGGCGACGGCGCCGCGCGGTGATCGGGGCGGATCCGCCCCAACCCGGCCAGCCTGCGCAGCGCCCGCTCCCAGAACGGGAACAGCGCCCGCGGCGTGTGCAGCGCCTTGTAGTAGAAACCGACCGGCGTGAAGGCGGAGAACCGGCCCAGCACCGACAGCAGGTCCCGGCGCACGCCGCCGAGCGTGTTCACCGCGCGCACATCCAGACCCTCGGTCAGCGGCGTCTCGTCACCGCGCAGGTTGGTGCCGGCCGATCCCTGCAGCATCACGTTGGCATCCGCGCCGGACAGGCTGAGCACACCGCGCGGCCGGTGGTACTTGAAGCTGCGGCCGAGCACCGGCACGCCGGCCGCGAGCAGCGCCGAGCTGACGGTGTCGCCGCGCAGGCCCCGGTAGCGACGTCCCTCGAAACGGAAGGAGATGGGGCGCGACCGGTCGATCCACTCGCCCGGTTGTGGCGGCAGGCGCCGGCCCGTCGGCGAGCTCATGCCAGCCGGTCCGGCAGGTAGGTCGCGACGACGCGGTCGGTGCCGGTGTCTCGCTCGGCGATGAACCACGTGCCGCTGGGCACGTGGTACCACCACTCGCGCCGCACGCCGGCGGCGCCGGCCCGGTCGAAGACGTACGACGCCCAGCGATCGTCGGACACCGTGTCGGGGTCGGGCTGCGGGCGGTACTCGCCCCCGTAGTCGAACTCCTGCAACGGCCGTTCGCCGTTCACCGGACAGCGCAGCAGCTTCATGCCAGGCCCTTCATCCCAAGCCCTTCATGTCAGTGGCCGACGGAGGCCGCCCCCTTCTCTCCCACCAGCTCGTACTCCGCGAACCGCGACAGCCGGAACGGCTCGATCAGCGGGTGGGGCTTCCCGTGCGCCACGGTCCAGGCCATGGTCTTGCCGCTGACCGGGGTCGCCTTGAACCCCCAGGTGCCCCAGCCGGCGTCCAGAAAGAAGCCGTCCACCGGGGTCAGTCCCATGATCGGCGAGAAGTCCGGGGTCATGTCGGCCAGACCCGCCCACTGCCGCAGCACCTTGACCCCGCCGAGATGCGGAAACACCGCCAGCACGTGGGCGGACAGCCCCTCGGCGAACTCCAGCGTCGAACGGGTCGAGTGCACCTCGTATGGGTCCAGCGACGCCCCCATCACCATCTCGCCGCGCGAGGACTGGCTGACGTAGATGTGGAACGACCCGGAGACGACGATCACGTCCAGCCACGGCTTCAGCGGCTCGGTGACGCACGCCTGCAACGGATGGATGACCAGGGGCGTCCGGATCCCGGCCATCTCCGTGATCGCCGGCGTGTAGCCGGCCACGGCGCTGACCACGCGGTCGGTCTCGATCACGCCCCGGTCGGTTTCCACGCCGGTGACCCGGTCGCCTTCGAGCCGCAAGCCGGTCACGGGCGTGTGCTGATGGATCTCCACCCCGAGCCGGTCGGCACCGCGCGCGTAGGCCCAGGCGACCGCGTCGTGCCGGGCGATCGCTCCCGGCGGATGCCAGAGCGCGCCCATCACCGGCATGTCGTGGCCGCAGTCCAGGTCGAGCAACGGGCAGGTGCGGGCGATGAACTCCCGGTCGACCAGCTCGCTGTCCACGCCCAGGTGCTTGTTGACCTCCGCCCGCCACCGCATCGTGCGCACGGCCGAATCGGTGTGGGCGAGCGTGAAGTGGCCGCGCTCGCTGTAGAACAGGTTGTAGTCCAGGTCCGCCGACAGGCGGCGGAAGAGCTGGACGCTCTCCTCGTAGAAGCTCACCCCCTCCGGAGTCAGGTAGTTCGAGCGGACGATGGCGGTGTTGCGGCCGGTGCCGCCCGCGCCGATGTAGCTCCGTTCCAGCACCGCCACGTCGCGCAGGCCGTGGTCGCGCGCCAGGTAGTAGGCGCAGGCCAGCCCGTGCCCGCCGCCGCCGATGACGACCGCGTCGTAGCGGCGCTTGAGGCGGGAAGGCGCGCGGAACATCCGCGGTTCGCGGTAGGTCCGCTGCAGGGCGAACCGGAGGAGTCGGTGGGGCACGGTCGATGGCGACGGTGCGCCATACCGGGCGTGTTCGGCAAGACCGGGATGATGTCACATCGACTCCGGGTTGCCGGCAGGCTCGCCACCGGGGGAGACTCGCCTCATGAAGATCGCGCGCATCGAGACCCATATCGTCCCCGGCGGCATCCGCAACCTCTGCATCGTCAGGATCGAGTCGAGCGACGGCCACGTGGGGCTCGGCGAATCCGGCGTGACCGGCCGTGAGCTGGCGGTCCGGGGGGCGGTCACCCACTTCAGTGAGTTCCTGGTCGGCCGCGACCCGCGGCGCATCGGCGCCATCTGGCAGGAGGTCTACCGCAGCCAGTACTTCGAGGGCGGCCGCGTGCTCACCGCGGCGCTTTCGGCCATCGACATCGCCCTGCACGACCTGGTCGCCCGCTCGCTGGGCGTGCCGGTGTACCAGCTCCTGGGAGGTACGCACCGCGACCGCGTCCCGTGCTTCGCGACCACCACGCACGGCTTCGGCGAAGAGGCGGTGGCCGACGTGGTGCGGCTGGTGGACGACGGCTGGCCCTGCGTGCGGCTGCCGGTGCCGGTGGACGACAAGGACGGGATCTTCGATCCGCGCCCGTCGATCGGTGCGGCCGCGGACACGCTGATCGCGGCACGGAAGGCGATCGGCCGGCGCGCCGCGCTCGGCATCGACTACCACCACCGCCTCTCGGTCGCGGAGGCGGCGAGCTTCTGCCAGGCCATGCCGCCGGGCACGATCGACTTCCTGGAGGAGCCGATCCGGGACGAGACCCCTGGCGCCTACGAGGCGCTGCAGCGCATGACGCAGGTGCCGATGGCGATCGGCGAGGAGTTCGCGAGCAAGTGGCAGTTCCTGCCGTACCTGGAAGCCGGCATCCCGGCGTTCGCGCGGCTGGACATCTGCAACGTCGGCGGTTTCACCGAAGCCATGAAGGTGGTCGGCTGGTGCGAGGCGCACTACATCGACCTGATGCCGCACAACCCGCTGGGCCCGGTGAGCACCGCGGCCAACCTGCACCTGGCAGCCGCGACCGCGCAGTACGCGTGGCTGGAGGAGCGCAGCCCCGAGAAGATCGCCCTGTTCGACCGGGAGATGTTCCCGGAGATGCCGATGCTGGACGGCGTGACCTACGCGGTGCCGGAGGGGCCGGGCCTCGGCGTCGAGTTCGATCCGGAAGCGCCCGTTGCCAAGACCCCGCTGAAGCTCTGGGAGGCCCCGCACCTGCGCCGGCCCGACGGGTCGTTCACGAACTGGTAGGGGCTGCGGCCGACGATGCCCCTCGGGAAGCGGCGCGTCAGGCGCTGACGGCGCTGGCGATCTGCCAGTTTCCCGCAGCGTCGCAGGCCGCGTAGTACATCCGGCAGCGGCCGTCGGAAAGCCGCATCAGCGTCATGTCCTCGGCATGCACGGCGTCGACGTCGTCGCTGTCGTGGCCGCCGCCTTCGACGACCACGCTGCCCGGCCCGAAGTAGTGGCCGTCCGCCGAGGTCGCCGCCAGGATACGCGACCGGTAGCCGCACAGGTCGACGGCGATGGAGGCGGCCGCGAAGTCGGCGCTGCGGCCGCTGGCGACCGCGTCCGGATCGTGGCTGGGATGCAGCGGCACCTCGGTGCCGGGCGGCACGTCCTGCCAGGCCGAGTAGATCATCACCCAGGGAGCACCGGCTTCCTGCGGAGCGGTCACCTCCGCCGCGGTGATGCCGGCGGAGTCCAGCTCACCGGTGCGGCTCGACATGCGCACGCCTTCTTCCCGCGCGAACGACAGGCCTTCGGCGGTGACCGCCGAGTACACGGCACTCCGGCGCGGCGGTCCGTCGTCGGTGCGGAAGTGGAACAGCCGGCCCGCCCTGCCTCCGCGAGAGGGGCCGCCGAGCGGCAGGAATCGCGGCGCGCCGCAGCGCTCGGAACCGGCGATCCTCACGCCCGGCTCGACCCGCCAGCGCAGCAGGTCGGCCGACACGGCGCTGGCGATCACCGGCGGCCGATCGGCGGGCCCGCGGCCCTCGAAATACATGCGCCACCCGCCGGCGATCGGCGTGACGCTGGGCGCCAGCGCGCGCAGCGACAGCTCCGGCCGGCCGGGGTCGGGCGCCACGCGGATGCCCGGCTCCACCTCGAAGCTCAGTCCGTCGGAAGAGACGGCGCTGAGGATGCAGCCCTGGCAGTCGGCGAACGGCTTGTCCGGCCCGACCGCCGTGTAGAACAGCCGGCAGCCGCCGCCGGGCAGCGCCACGACACCCGGCGCCTGCACCTTGAACCGGTCGAGCCCGCGGCTGCCGGCCACGCGCACGCCGGGCTCCTTTCGCCACGAGAGCAGCCGGCTCACGGCACGAGAGGACCGCTCAAGCGCTCTGCCGTTCGCCGGACGGCCATCCCAGGGTCGCGGCCCCGAACGCGCGCTCGAACTCGTCGTTGGACCCGTAGCGCCAACCGAACGCCTGGTCCCAGATCGTCGCCTTCTCCATGCACAGGTACAGGAACACGCGGCCGTGCCACGGTGCGAGCGCCCGGTACATCGTGCGGAACATGCGCACCTTGAGCTCGTCCGGATAGGTGAGCTTGCCGTGCGGGTCGGCGACCAGATCGGCCTGGAGGATGCGCGTCGGCTCCCCGCGCCGGCGGATCTGCTTGATCACCGGCTTGATGAAGGTCACCGACCCCATGGACACGAAGGCGACCTCCTCCGGCGCGAACGAGTCGAGCAACCGTTGCGCCAACGCCGGATACTCGGTGTCCCAACCGTCGTGGTGAACCATCGGATGGAAGTGAAAGGCCACCATGCGCCCGCCGTCGGCGAAGCGGCGCGCGGCGGCCAGGCGGCGCTCCAGCGAAGCGGTGAAGTGCTCCTCGTGCTCGATCACGACCGCCGTGTTCAGCGACCAGCTACACACCAGGTTCGCCGGCACCTCGCGGTCCAGGAAGTAGCTGACGTTGGCCGACTTGGTCTTGAGCTCCAGCAGCACGTTGGGGTGCTCGGCGGCGAAACGGCACAGTTCGTCCAGCATGCCGGCGCGGTTGCCCCACACCAGCGAGTCCGAGGACTGGCCGGTGCCGATGTGGTAGAAGCGCCGGTCGTCCAGCTCGATTTCGCGCAGCTTGCGGCCCAGGTCGCGGTCCACGGCCACCCGGTCGCCGTAGAAGGTCTGGATCGTGCAGTAGCTGCAGCCGAACGAGCAGTTCTGCACCGCGTCGATCGTCTTCAGGTTGCAGCACAGGGTCCGATCGGAGCGCACGGGGCAGTCACCGAACACCGATGTCTCCGCGGGCGCGTCGACGAAGCGGAGCGGTTCCCGTTGGGGCTTCGCCGGCGCCCGTTGGGGCTTCGCCGCGGGACGATCGTAGCGGGTCGGCTCGGCCCGCAGCCGCCGCAGGTGCTCCCGGAGAGCGCCGATCAGCCGTTTCTTGCGCTCGCGGGGGTTCAGCCGAAGGTGGACCGCTGCCTCAGCGCCCGCTGCCTCAGCGCCCGCTGCTTCAGCGGCAGCCCACCACTCGTCGATGCCGGGCTCGCCCCACATCGCCAGGTCGCGGGCCGCTTCGCACAGTTCCCGTACCTCCTGCACCGTGCAGCGGTAGCGCGAAGTGACCCCATCGATGAACGCCTGCGCGGTGGCATCGAGCCGGTCGTACAGCGTCCCGTCGTACATCACCCGCTTCCCGGTTCCAGCGCGCTCAGAAACGTTTCCACGTCGCGCTGCGCGTGCCAGCGCCCGATCCAGCACACCGGTGTCGAACCGGCTGGCCACGGTTGCCTCAGTCGGCCACCGGCACGCCGTCGAGCTTGCCGTCGGCGTGCATGGCGTTCCATTCGTCGAGGAAGGTCTTGTTCCACTCGGTGGTGAGGGGATGATCCATCATCTCCTTGAGGGTGGTCCAGAAGATGATGATGCCGTCCGCTCCCGCGCGCAGCGCGGCGTAGGCCACGTCCAGCGACCGCACCAGCGCCGCGGTGACGAAGGGACGCTGCGCCCAGCCGTCGAACATGCACCGGCACTCGCGCACCAGGCGCGCCGGATCGTCGTTGAGCTGCTTGACCGGTTCGCAGAACGGCAGCACGTGCGTGGCGCCGGCCTGGGCGACCGCCGCCGCCTGGGTGAGCGAGAACACCGTCGTGCAGAAGGTCTCCACCCCCTCCGCCGCGAACGCCCGGAAGGCGCCCAGGCCCTCGGAGGTGCACGGTATCTTGATGATGATCTGGTCCGACATGACCGTGAAGGCGTGCCCGACGTCGACGAGCTCGGCCGTGCTGTGGCCGTCGATCTCCACGACCACCGGCTTGTCGGTCATGTCCAGGTAGCGTTGGGTGACCTCCTTGAGGGTCCCGTACTTCTTGACCAACTGGTTCTGCACGACGGTGTTGGTGACGATGCCCGCCGCGCCGCGCTCCATCCACTCGCCCAGGTCGGCCGGGTCGCCGGCCAGCCAGATCGCGGGGCCCCGCCCCTCGCTGCGCGCCTGCTGCGCGGTCTTCATCACGTTCCTCCTCCTGCCCGTGCCGGCTTCGCGCCGGCGGCATGCCAATCGACGGCGCGCGTAGCGTACATGATCGCCGCCAGGATGAGAAAAAGCGCTCCCGCCCCGGCGAGCAGGGCGTAGTCGTCGAGCTGGAGCAGCACGTACATGCCGCCGTACAGGACACAGAGCACGCCGGCGAACAGCGCCGCGCGGCGCGGCGCGAGCAGCGATCGCGCGTACGCTCCGTTGGAGACCACGACCAGCGCCGCCGCCGCCGCGTATGCCGCGGGAAAGCCGATGTGCTCGCTGAGCGCCAACTGCAGCAGGTAGAACAGGCACATGGCCGCGCCGATCAGCGCGTAGTGAATGAGGTGCAGGCGCGTCCCGCCGAGCACCTCGAACAGCCACGCGACCCCGAACGTCAGCGCCAGGAACAGCAGCGAGTACTTCAGGGTGCGCTCCGACTGCCGGTACGGGTCGACGGGTGTCAGCAGATCGACGCCGACCGTGGCCGTCTCGATCTCCTGGCCGTAGGCCGTCCCGCGCCAGCTCTGCGGATAGCCGCGTCCGAGGTGGGAGATGCGCCACGCCGCGCTGAAGCCGTCCTCGTGGAGCTCGCGCTCTGCCGGCAGCCACGCTCCGCGAAAGCTCGGGGCCGGCCAGTCGCCGGTTACCTGCACCACGGTCGCCTTGCCGGTCGGCGCGACCCGCAGGCCCGCGCTGCCGGCCAGGTCCAGGGTCGCCTGGAACGTCCGGGCGCCGCCACCCTGCCAGGGGCCGCCGACCCGGGCGTGGATGCCGTTGCCGCCGCCGCGCAGTCCGGTCCCCGGCTCGAAGTCGAGATCGGTCTCCCCCCACCGCAGCCGCGCGCCGGTCTGGATGGACCGCGCGTCGGAGACGTCGAAGACCAGCTCCGCCCGCTCCCACAGCACCTCGCGGGAGGGCACCGCCCACTGCGCGAAGTCCGGCGAACCGAAGGTGCCGGACAGCACGATGGTCGTCCGGTATACCGGCGCCTCGAACAGCCCGCGGCGCAGGCGCTCGGTCCGGAGGTCGGCGGCCACGCGCAGGTCGGACGCCAGGAAGGTGGCCACGGCTTCCCCCGGGGCTCCACCGGCCCCTTCGGACGGGACGCGGTACGGGACGACCAGGAACGGTCCCGCAAGCCGCTGCGCTCCGCCCCAGGTGGACGCCATTTCCTCCACCGCTCCGTCCCGGGTGCTGCGGCGCTCGCGCGCGAGATCACCGATGAAGAGCACGGGGATCTGCAGGGCCAGAGCCAGACCACCGATTCCCGCAAGCCGCACCAGTGGCGAGCGCACCATGCGCTCCAGGCGTTCGATCGGACCGGCGGCCCCGCCGTGCGCATCCATCATCCCTACCCCCCCTCCGGTCGGCCGGAATACTTTACACTATAAAGTACTTTTCAGAGAGGTGCAACCGGCAGGATGCTCAGAACGCGATTCCGATGTCGACTCCCCAGGGGAACTGCAAGCCGGTGCCCACGTTGTCCGCCAGCGTCCTGATCTGTGGGTCGAACCCGGACACCGGATCCAGGGCGAACTGGTAGCTGATGCCGACGCGCGGAGTGACCGCCACGGGACCCCAGATAAGCCGATAGCCGACGTGTGCGCCGGCGGTCAGGGTCACGGTCCCTCCCTCCAGGCGCTCGTGCTCACCCACTCCGAGCGCCGAGCCCTCGAACCTGGCGTGGCCGTAGCCGGGCTGGAGCCATCCGCCGGCGAAGACGCCCGCGGGAGCCGTGCCGTCCAGGAAGTAATTCACGCCGGCGGCGACCGCGAGGAACCATATGTCGTAGTCCTCGCGTTCGATGCCACCCACGCTGGCCAGGGCGTCGAAGATGCCCGCCTTGGCGTTGAAGTAGCTCGGGATGACGAAGATGCTCAGTTCGTCGTCGATCGCCTGCTCGAACGACCCGCTGTACAGGCCAACCACCGGGCCGAGCAGGTTGAGCCCGACGACGGTCGTCCGGTCCTCCGCCGTCTGCCCGAAGCCCGGCGCCGCGACGAGCCCGGCGACCGTCAGCACGAATGCAAGGCGATGCACGACTTTCATGCACTTAACGTATTCACCGCGCCAGCACTTTGCAAAGCGCTGCCACGACCGCCTCTATCTGCGCGCGCTCGATGACCAGCGGCGGCAGCAGCCGGATCACGGTCCGGCCGGCAGGCAGAGCCAGCACCCCCTCCTCCATCAGCGACACCAGGTGCGGCTGCGACCGCTCCTTGAGCTCGATGCCGATCATCAGCCCGAACTGCCGGAGCTGCCGCACGCAGGCAGGGCGCGACCGTTCGAACAGGTCCGCGAAGTAGGCCCCGGACTCGGCCGCCCGCGCGGCCAGGTCCTGCTCGACCAGGCAGCGGATGGTCGCGTCCGCCACCGCGCATGCGAGCGGGTTGCCGCCGAACGTGGAGCCGTGCATGCCGACCGCCGGCTCGACCCTGTCGCTGAACAGCGCCGCCCCCATCGGCACGCCGCCGGCGATGCCCTTGGCCACGCACATGACGTCGGGCTGCACGCCCGCGTGCTCGACCGCGAACATGCGGCCGGTGCGGCAGAAGCCGGTCTGGATCTCGTCGGCGATCAGCAGCGCCCCGCGCTCGTCACACAGCTCGCGCGCGCCTGCCAGGTAGTCGTCGGCGCCGCGGTGCACGCCGCCTTCGCCCTGCACCGGTTCCAGCACCACCGCCGCGGTACGGTCGGTGACCGCCGCCGCCAGCTTGCCGAGGTTGTTGTACGGCACGTGCGTGACGCCCGGGACCAGCGGATCGAACGGCTGCCGGTACTCCTTCTTGTGGGTCGCGCTGAGCGCCCCCATCGTGCGGCCGTGAAAGCCGCGCGCGGCGGCGACGATGTCGGTGCGCCCGGTCGCCAGGCGGGCGAACTTGAAGGCGGTCTCGATCGCCTCGCTGCCGGAGTTGCACAGGAAGGCGCGCGTCAGGCTGTCCGGCGCCACCGACACCAGCCGGGCAAGGAGCTCCGCGCGCCGGTCGTTGTAGAACACGCCGCCGCACGTGATCAGCGTCCGCGCCTGCCGGGCGAGCGCCTCGGCGACGACCGGATGGGCATGACCCAGGCAGGCCACGCCGGTGCCTGCCGCGCAGTCGATGTAGCTGCGTCCCGATTCGTCCCAGACCAGGGCGCCTTCCCCCCGGACCAGGGTCAGATCCCGTTTCGGGTATACCTCGAATGCGTAGCGTTGCTCGGTCTCTTGTATGTTCATCCGATCCTGGTTCCGTGCCCGGCAAGGCCGTCCCGCACCGGGTGCTCGGTGCGGCCGTCGCACAGTATGACCTCCACGTCACCGGAGGCAATCAGCTCCCCGAGAGCGCGCAGCTTGCGCTTGATGCGGCCCTCCGCCTGCGCCTCGTACCGGTCGAGCGCCGCGGCGTCCAGCTCGCGCAGCACCGATGCCTCGTCGCCGGCCCGCTCCAGGAACCCCGGAGCCTCGATGAGCTGGATCACCCGCCGCGCCTTCAGCTCGGCCTGCAGCGCGACGACGATGTCGTCGTTCTCGGAGTTGATGGCGACGCCGGCCTGATCGGCGATGGGAATGCTCACCACCGGCGTGTAGCCGCCGTCGAGCAGCGTGCGCAGCAGCGCCCCGTTGACGCCGACCGGCTTGCCCGAGCGGTCGCGCTCGATCACGGTGCGTCCGTCGCGCCGCACGCGGATCCCCTTGTTGCGCCGCCCCCGGATCAGGCGGCCGTCCAGGCCGGTGAGCCCGATCGCGTCGACCCCGGCCCGCTGGCAGAGCTCGACGAGCTGCGTGTTCCGCAGCCCGGCGTAGGCCAGCATGATCATGTCGAGCGCACGATCGTCGGAGTACACGCTCGAGTAGCCGGACACGGAGGTCAGCACCCGTTTCGGCGCGCCCAGGCGCTCGGCCAGCTCGTCCCGCAGCGCGTTGGCGCCGTGCACGACCACGGCCGGCTCGCCCAGTTCGGCCAGGTCGGCCGCGACTCCCGGCAGGTTGATGGCGCTGCCGCCGCCCACTTTGATGATATTCAGCGTTCCGGTCCTGCCTTGTTCGTCCTGCCTTGTCGGTCCGGCCAATCGGTCCGGTAGGTATGCACTTCGCCGGTGGGGAGCGGCTGCCACTCGTCCACCCGGGAAGCGCCGGATGCGCCGCTCCGGGGGAGCGGGTCGGAACACAGTACCAGTCGCTCCGGGTGTGCCGAAACGTGCATCTGGAAGTAGCCGGGCGAGTCGTTGAAGCGGTTGGTCACCCGGACCGCCTCGGCGTCGGCGATGATGATGTTCATCGCCCGCACGTACCGGGTACGCCGCTCGATGATCCCCAGCCCCTTGCGCATCGCCTCCGCCATGTCGCCGCGGTCGAAGCGGCGGATGAAGTTGAACACCTTCTCGGCGCCGATGCGCCCCTCTTCCTTCATCCGCACGCCGCGCAGCTCGCCGTTGAACAGGAACAGCGAGCGCCCGTCGGTGAACGGCATGTTGTTGCCCACCTCGATTCCCTCGTCCCGGAACGCGCTGCGCGCGTGCGCCACCAGCAGCCGCGTGCGCCCGCGCGGCGGTGACGGGTCCTCCCAGACCGGGGAGATGTCGTGGTAGAGGCGCCACCCGTCCGGGGTCATCCAGCCGCAGCCCCATCCGTGGCCCTGATACTCGCTGCTGGTGCGGGCGATCTCGGCGAACGGCTCGAGGTAGCGCTGCAGTTCGAACGGCCGCGGGGCCGAGACCGCGAGCAGGCGGCACACGGGCGGAACGCTCGGCCGCTCAGACCGGATGCAGGCCGGGAAACTCCAGCCCGGCGCGCTCGTCCAGCCCGCACATGACGTTGAACGCCTGCACCGCCTGGCCCGCGGCGCCCTTCATCAGGTTGTCCAGGGCGCTCATCACCACCAGCCGGCGCGCGCCGGCGTCGAGCTCGAAGCCGACGTCGCAGTAGTTGCTGCCGGTGAGGATCTTGGGCTCCGGAAACCGGTAGATGCCTTGCCGCTCCTTGACGATGCGGACGAACGGCTCGTCCGCGTAGGCACGGCGGAAGATCCGCCAGACCGCCTTCTCGTCCATCGGCTCCGAGAGGAATACGTGCGCGGTGGCCAGGATGCCGCGCACCATCTCCACCGCGGTCGCCGAGAAGCTCAGTCTCAGCCCTGCGCCGAGCTCCTGCAGCATCTCGGCCTGGTGCCGGTGGCCGGTCGGCTTGTAGGAACGCACGCTGCCCGACCGTTCCGGATGGTGGCTCGCGGCGCTCGCCTCGTTGCCGCCCTCGCTCGAGCCGGCCTTCACCTCCACCACGACCTGCTCGACCACGCCCGCGGCCACCAGCGGGCGCAGCGCCAGGATGGTCGCCGTCGCGTTGCAGCCGCAACCGGCGACCAGCGCCGCGCCCGGCAGCCGGTCGCGGTGCAGCTCCGGCATCCCGTACACCGCGTCGGCCAGCAGCTCCGGCCGCGGGTGCGGAGCTCCGTACCAGCGGACGTACGCCTCCGGGGCCCGCAGGCGGAAGTCGGCGCTGAGATCGACGATCCGCCCGGCCAGGTCGCGGAACCGATCGATCCGGTCCATCGCGCGCCCGTGCGGGAGGCACAGGAACAGCACGTCGCACGGAGCGAGCTCGCCGGCCGACACGAACTTCAGGTCGGTGACCCCGCGCAGGTTGGGATGGGTATGGCGGACGTACTTGCCGGCCAGGCGCTCGGAGGTGGCCTGCCGGACCGCCACGCCCGGATGGAACAGCAGCAGCCGCAGCAACTCGCCTCCGGTGTAGCCGGAGGCGCCGACGATGGAGGCGCGGATCACGTGCGGGCCTGGCTGATGGTGTAGTCGACGATGTGCGCGGGGATGTCGACCCCGGTCGTGTGGATGCTGTTGCTGAACTCCATCGTGTAGTTGACCTCGTTCACGAGCAGGCCGTCGTCGCTCTCGAGGATGTCGACGCCGACCATGCCGCCGCCCACGGCCCGCGCCGCGCTCAGGGCCAGCTCGCCCAGCTCCGGAGTGACCGGCGCCCCCTCGGCGCTGCCGCCGAGCGCGGTGTTGGTCTTCCAATGCTCGGAGGAGCGGTAGATGGCGGCGATGCAGCGGTCGCCGATCACGAAGCAGCGGATGTCGCGCCCGGGCTTGTCGACGTACTTCTGCACGAAGAAGATCGAGTGGTGGTAGGAGCCCAGGATGCGCTTGTGCTCCAGGATCGACTCGGCCGCCTCGCGGTCGTTCACCTTGGCGATCAGGCGCCCCCAGGAGCCCACCGCCGGCTTCAGCACCACCGGGTAGCCGATCTCCTCGATCGCCTGCAGCGCGGACTCGTCGGTAAAGGCGACGCGCACCTCCGGCTGCGGCACGCCGTGCTCCTGGAGCGCGACGGCGGTGAGGATCTTGTCGCCACACACCTCGGCGACCTGGTAGCTGTTCACGCAGGGAACGCCCAGGCTCTCCAGCAGGCGCAGCGCATGCAGCGCGCGCGAGTGGTTGATGCAGCGCTCCAGGACCAGGTCGACCTCCGGCCGGCGCTGCAGGTCGAACACCAGCTTTCGGTCGTCGATCAGCGTGACCTCCACGCCGCGATCGCGAAACGCCGTAAGCAGGAGCTTCTCTTCCTTGCGCACCAGGGAGTGCAGGACGCCGATCCTCGTTTCGCTCACTCGCCCCAGTCCTCCTCTTCCTCGGGCGCCTCGTCCAGCTCCACGGGCTCGAGCGATACCACTTCCAGTTCCGAGCCGCACTCCGGGCACTCGATCAGCTCTCCCATGACGACATCGTCCTCAAGCGGCACGTCGGCCTCGCACACGGGGCACGCAGCGGCCATAGATTCGTCCTCCTTTGGGAATAGGTCTACCGCGAAAAGCCGGCGGACGGCAAAGGGTCAGCCGGGTGTGCACGCGCCGCCCGCGCCTTTCCTCGGGCCCGGCGCATCGATACGCTCGATCGTCATGCACGACCCCCATCTCCATCTCCTGGTAGACGATGCCGAGGTGCTGGGCCGCCGTGGCCTGACGCGCCTGATCGAGCCGCCTCAACGGGTCACGCCGGACCCCGTCCTGCGCCCCGAACGGCCCTGGGAAGGCAATGCCGTCTCGGTCTGGGGGTCGATCTACCGCGTCGACGGACGCTACCGCATGTGGTACATGGGCGCCAACGTCCCGGAAGTGCCGTCGGCCAGCCTCTGTTACGCCGAGTCCGGCGACGGACTGCGCTGGCACCGGCCGGCGCTGGATCGCGTCCCGCAGGCCGGGCCCGGCAACAACCTGGCCCTGATCGACGAGCGCCAGCCCCTCCTTCGCAGGCTGTACCCCGCCACGGTGCTGTACGACCCCGGCGCCGAGCCCGAACGGCGCTTCGCGTTCATCTCCTTCTGCCACGACGTGGCCGGCAACCGCGGCTACGTGGTCGCCTTCAGCGCCGACGGCGTCGACTGGGAGCTCCATCCGCAGCGGGTCGCCCTGCCCCGCGGCGACCGCACCGCCGTGATGCAGGACTTCATCCGGGGCGGATACCTGATGACCTCGCGCAGCGACCGGGACCCGTCCATCGATCGGCGGGAGCTCGCCGTGCGCCGCGACATCGCCGTGTCGCGCTCCGACGACCTGCTGTCGTGGACGCCCACCAGACGGGTGTTCGATGCCGACGACGGCGATGACCCGGCATGCGAGTTCTACGGCATGCCACTGTTCAACTGGGGCAACCAGTACCTGGGCATGCTGGAGCGCTACGACCCGACCAACGAGATCCTCGACGTGCAACTCGCCTCAAGCCGCGACGGCGACTCCTGGGAACGGGCGTGCGCGCGGGCGACCTGGCTGTCGACCGGACCGTCGGACGCGTGGGACAGCACCTGGGTGGCGATGAGCATGTCGCCGCCGATCGTGGACGGCGACCGCATGCTCATGTGGTACACCGGCCGGCCGTACGCGCACCGGCCGCTCCAGGGCGCTCCGCTGCGCAGCGCGATCGGCCTGCTGAGGGCACCGCGTGACCGGTTCGCGGGGCTCCGGGCCGGGCCGGGCGGCGGGGTGCTGACCACCACGGAGGTGACGGTCGGCGGCCCCCGGCTGCTGCTCAACATCGGCGCGGCGGCCGGCCCGGTGTCGGTCGCGGTCCTGGGCGAGAGCGCGCCGGTCGCCGGCTTCGGCCACGACGACTGGGACCGCCGCATCGAGTCCGGCGTGGACGTGCCGGTGAGCTGGCGCGGACGCGACCTCGGCGCGCTGGCAGGACGGCGCGTGCGGCTGCACTTCCGCGTCACCTACGCGACCCTGTTCGCCTACCGGTTCGCGGACCGGTTCGCGGCTGCCGCCGCGTGAATCCGGCTCAGTCCGACCGGGCGGATGCCCGGCGTGCGGCCTCCAGCCGTTCGATCACCGCCGGGCGCGCCTGATCGGAACGGCGGAGCGCCTCCGGGAAGGCGACACGCGCCAGGCGCGGCCCTGCCGGCGTCCGCGCGCGCAGCGTCATCCCGTAGCGGTCGATGCCGGTCAGCGACGCTTCCGTGGCATCCGCAAGCCCGGCCAGCGCCTGCACGTACAGCAGGTTGGCGCCGGCGTGGTCGTCGTTCATGTGGGCGACGATCCCGTCCGCCGCCTCCGCCAGCGGATCGGCGGCGGCCGCCCGGTAGTCGCCGGCGGTGACCCAGCTCATGTGACCGAAGCCGCCCACGAAGCGGCAGCGCTCGACGTCGAGGAGCCAGAAGCCGAAGTCGCTGAAGTCCGCGTAGTAGGACGCGTACGGATGGCGCTCCAGGTAGGCGTCCCGCCGCTTCCCCGGGTGCTGCAGCGGTCGCAGCCGGCCGACCAGCGTCAGGCGCGCGGTGCTGAGCGGATCCGCGTGCTCGCTCGTCGCGGCCGTGATGAGCACGCTGGCGCGATCGTCGCCGCGCGCGTTGACGGTGTGCTCGGCCATCTCCGAGATCAGCACGACGGGCGCGCCGTCGCCGTCCGCAACGTAGGAGACGGCGCTCCCGTAGGGGTAGCCGTCCGCGGTCAGCGTGCACACGGTCGCGCGATCGCGCGTCGCGGCCAGCGTGCGCGCCAGCTCCGCGTCGGACGGGAATGACTCGGGGTTGCCGGCGATCGGCGGCCCGCCGCCACCGCCCCCGTGTCCCTCAGCTCGACTCATCCAGCATCCTCTCCAGCATTTCTATCCCGCCGTGCCGTGCGAGCGCCAGTCACTTCGGCCGCAGGGTGACGTGAAGCCTGACCGTCCCGGTTGCCCCGGACGCACGCGCACGACAGAGCCGCTTCCGGCCCCGCCCGTAGCGCCCTCACGCACCCGCACGGGACGGCGTGCGCCCCCTCCTGCCCCACGTCTGCCTGTCCGGTATCTGCCTGTCCGGCATCTGCCTGTCCGGCAACTGATTGCCCGGCATGCGGGCGCCCGTCGGTCTCGTCCATGATCTCCTCCCCTGGCTCGATTTCGATTAATTCATATTCACATACTTAACGACACTTGACAATCATAATTCAACTTACTTCACTACCCCCGATCACATTCCTTACAGGAGGTCTCTGCATGAGACGCACATTCCTTTTGCTGGTGTCGCTCGCCGTCGTCCTGGCGGCTGGCGGCACGGCGCTCGCCGACGGTGAGGTCAACGTCTACTCGCACCGTCACTACGACACCGATCAGGCGCTCTACGACCGCTTCGAGGAGCAGACCGGGATCAGGGTCAACGTCATTCAGGGCAAGGCTGACGAGCTCATCGCACGCCTGTCCCGCGAAGGCTCGGCATCGCCGGCGGACATCCTGATGACCGTCGACGCCGGCCGCCTGGTGCGCGCCCAGTCGATGGGGCTGCTGCAGCCCGTGACGTCGGCGCTGCTGGAGGCGAACGTGCCGGCCCACCTGCGCGACCCCGAGGGCAACTGGTTCGGCCTCACGCAGCGCGCCCGCGTGATCGTCTACCACCCGGACCGCGTGTCGCCGGACGAGCTGTCCACGTACGCCGACCTCACCCACCCCAAGTGGGCGGGGCGCATCCTGATCCGGTCGTCGTCGAACATCTACAACCAGTCGCTGCTGGCTTCGATCATCGCCAACGAGGGCGAGGCCGAGGCCGCCGCGTGGGCCGCCGGCATGGTCGCCAACATGGCGCGCACGCCGCAGGGCAACGACCGCGACCAGATGAAGGCGGTCGCCGCCGGCGAGGGCGACCTGGCAATCGTCAACACCTACTACGTCGGCCTGCTGATCAACTCCGGCGACGAGTACGAGCGCGAGGTCGGCGCGCAGGTGCGGGTCTTCTTCCCGAACCAGGACGGCGCCGGTCAGGACGGGCGCGGCGCCCACGTCAACGTCAGCGGCGCGGGCGTCACCATGAGCGCCGGGAACCTCGACAACGCGGTCAAGCTGCTGGAGTTCCTGACCGGAGCCGAGGCGCAGGAGCTGTTCTCCGCCGCCAACCACGAGTACCCGGTCAACCCGGCGGTGAGCCCGTCGCCGCTGCTTCAGTCGTGGGGGGATTTCACGGCCGACGATCTTCCCCTGCACCGGCTG
Organism: Spirochaetia bacterium; assembly: GCA_964291595.2. Classification (GTDB taxonomy): domain Bacteria; phylum Spirochaetota; class Spirochaetia; order SZUA-6; family Bin103; genus CATQHW01. The sequence continues at coordinate 3,398,854 of OZ219914.1, forward strand.
GGCGAGCTCAACGCCGAAGCGGTGCGGGTGTTCGACCACGCCGGCTGGCGATAGCGCCACGGCCATGCGGCCGGTGCCGGATGGGCGCCGGCCGCATGGCAATCCGCGCGGTCCCGGCGCGGCTGCAGCGCTGCGCCGGGTCGCGGGACCCCTCTCCTCCCCACGCGCTTGCGCTCTTCACTCAATCCGTCTATATGGACTTAACGTAGATTGATTTATATGGTACCGACTCGGACGCGGAATGGCTGATCTGCTGACGGCGCGGCTGCCGAGGACCGTGCGCCCCGGTGTCGCCGCGCAGCGGGCGCCGGGCGGTCCCACGTCACGACGCCCCGTGTCTCGCGGCTGGCTGGCGGCGCCGATCGCGGTCGCCATCCTGATCGGCGCGCCGCTCCTGGTCGTGATCGCGAACCTGGACGGGTTTCTGTCCGCGGATATGGGCCACCTGATCCGCACGGTCCTGCCACGCTACGTCGGCACCACCATCGCCCTGGTCGCCCTGGTCGCCGGGCTGTGCGCGCTCATCGGCGTGGCCGCCGCGTGGCTGGTGACCGTGTACGACTTTCCCGGCCGCCGCGCGCTGGGCTGGCTGCTGGTGCTGCCGCTGGCCCTCCCGACCTACATCGGCGCCCTGGCGTACGCCGGGATCTTCGACTACACGGGCCCTGCCCAGCTTCTGTTCCGGGAACTGCTGGACGTCCCGGCCGGCGCCTACCCCATCCTGCGGGTGCGGGGCTTCGGCGGGTTGGCGTTCGTGCTGGCCACGCTGCTCTATCCCTACGTCTACCTCACCGCGCGCGCCGCCTTCGCCCAGCAGGGAGCGACCCTCCTGGAGGTGACCCGCAGCCTGGGCAGCTCCGGCGCAGAGGCGTTCGTCCGCGCGGTCCTGCCGGCGACCCGGCCGGCGCTGGTCGCCGGCGTGATGCTGGTGGTGATGGAGACGCTCGGCGAATTCGGGGCCTCGCACTACCTTGGCGTCGACACGCTCACGATCGGCATCTTCCGCGGCTGGTTCGGCCTGGGCAGCGTGAAGGTCGCCCTGGCGCTGGGAGCGCTGCTGCTGGTCATCGTCGCGTTGCTGCAGGCTGTCGAGCACCGCGGGCGCGGCGCGGCGCGGTTCGGCGATGCGGCGCTGCACGATCGTCCCCTGGTCCGCCGGCGGCTGCGGGGCGCGCGGGCGCTGGGCGCCACGGGTGCCTGCGCTCTGCCGGTGATCACCGGGTTCGCGCTGCCGGTCGGGCAACTCCTGTGGTGGGCCTCCCGCCGCCTGCCGGGCTTCGACCTGGACCTCGTCCGCCTGACGGCCGCCAGCATCGGACTGGCGGTAGCGGCGACCGCCGCGACCGTGGCGCTCGCCCTGCTGGTCGCGTACGCGGCGCGGATCCGCAAGGACCGGCTGGTCGGGACGCTGGCCCGCTGGTCGACGGCCGGCTACGCGGTGCCGGCGGCCGTGCTGGCGGTCGGCATCGCCACCGCCTACACGTGGGTCGACCATCGGCTGAACGGCGCCGTACGTGCCCTGCTCGGCTTCTCGCCGGGACTGCTGCTGACCGGCTCCGGCCTGGCGCTCGTCGCCGCCTACGTGGTGCGCTTCTTCGCCTTGGGCTACCACGCGATCGACTCCGGCTTCTCCCGCATTCCGGCGCGCTTCGACGAGGTGGGACGCGCCCTGGGTTTTCGGCCGGGACGCGGGCTGCTGCACGTCGCGCTGCCGAACCTGCGTCCGGCCCTGATGACGGCGTCCATCCTGATGGTGGTCGAGATGCTGAAGGAGCTGCCGCTGACCCTGATCCTGCGCCCGTTCCGCCTGGAGACGCTGGCCACCAACGTCTTTCGGCTGGCCGGCAACGAACAGATCATCGAAGCCTCGCCGTACGCGCTCGTGATCATCGCCGCCGGGCTCGGCCCGGTCCTGATCCTGAACCGCCTGCTTGCGGCCGGCCGCACGCACTCACGGCCGCCCTCGACGCCCGTCCATGCTCCGGCTCCGGCGCAGGCGTAACCCTCCGCCACGCTCCGGCGGCGACCTGACACTCGGCTCCGTCAGCAAGCGCTTCAAGGGAAGCCCGGCACCGGCGCTGGACCGGGTCTCCCTCACCGTGGAGGAAGGCGGCACGACCGCCGTCCTGGGCGAAAGCGGCAGCGGCAAGACCACGCTGCTGCGCCTGGTGGCCGGCTTCGAGGAGCCCGACGCCGGGACGATCGACATCGGGCAGATCCGGGCGGCCGACGGCAGGCACTCGCTGCCGCCGGAGGAGCGCAGCGTCGGCGTCGTCTTCCAGGATACGGCGCTGCTGCCCCACCTGACGCTGCGGCAGAACATAGGGTTCGGCCTGCACCGGTTGCCGGAACGGGCACGGGCGCAGAGGATCGACGAGGTGGTGGAGCTGGTGCGCGTCGGCGACGCCCAGGACCGGTTCCCGCACCAGGTCTCCGGCGGCCAGGCGCAGCGCGCCGCGATCGCCCGCGCGCTGGCCCCGCGGCCGCGCGTCCTGCTGCTGGACGAACCGCTCAACAACCTGGACGGACCGCTGCGCGCGCAGCTCATCGAAGAGCTGCGCGCGATTCTTGCCCTGCGGACCACCACGGCCATCTTCGTGACCCACGACCGCGACGAGGCGTTCAACATCGCCGACCGGGTGGCGGTGCTGCGCGCCGGCACGCTGCTGCAGACCGGCACGCCGGAGGAGCTCTACTGGTCGCCGGCCAACGGCTTCGTCGCGTCGCTGCTCGGCAAGACCAACCTGGTCCGGGTCCGCCGCAACGGCACCGGCTGGGTCTCCGACCTGGGGCCGGTCGGCACCGCGCAGCCCATCGACGCCGGCGGACAGCGGGTGGTGTCGATCCGGCCCGGCCAGGTGTGCGTGTCGGCCAAGGCGGCAAACGGCACGAGCCGCCACGGCACGGTGGTCACCGCGCGCTTCCTGGGCGAGGTGCGGGAGCTTACCATCGCCCTGAACGGCGAGCGCGGGCCGCTGGAGGTCACCGCCCATGCCGCCGCGGCAACCCGCTTCAACGCCGGCGACCGCGTGTTCGTCTCCCTGCTGCCGTAGACTTTGCGCCGATGCGCAGAGTCATCCACGCCGACAACCTCGAAGCTCTCGCCGATGTTCGGGACGAGTCAGCCTCCCTGGTGTACATCGATCCTCCGTTCAACACGGGTCGAACTCAGTCGAGGACGACCACTCGAACGGTGCGTGATGAGGCGGCCGGCGACCGCACCGGCTTCCAGGGCAAGCGGTATCGGACGATCAAGCTTGGCTCCAGCGGCTATTCCGACACGTTCGACGACTACCTGGGCTTCCTGGAGCCTCGATTTCGGGAAGCGTGGCGCGTGCTCAAGCCGAACGGATCGTTCTTCCTGCACGTGGATTACCGGGAGGTCCATTACTGCAAGGTACTGCTGGACCATCTGTTCGGTCGGGAGTCGTTCATCAACGAGATCATCTGGGCCTACGACTACGGCGCGCGCTCCAGGTCGAGGTGGCCGGCCAAGCACGACAACATCCTGTGGTATGCCAAGGACCCGCAGGACTACACGTTCCGCTATGACGACATCGACAGGATCCCCTACATGGCCCCCGGTTTGGTGGGGCCCGAGAAGGCCGCGCGCGGCAAGACGCCCACGGACGTCTGGTGGCACACGATCGTCAGTCCCAACGGCAAAGAGAAAACCGGGTACGCGACACAGAAGCCGCTCGGCATCATCGAGCGGATCGTCCGCGTTCACACCCACCCCGGCGACCTGGTGATCGATTTCTTCGCCGGCAGCGGCACGGTCGGCGAAGCCGCCGCGCGGCTCGGCCGGGACTTCATCCTGATCGACCACAACCCCGAGGCGATCCGGGCCATGGCGAAGCGCCTGGCGCCGTACGGAGTCGTGTTCGAGAGCTGCGATGGAACCTCCGGGGCGGAGGATGCGACAGCCTGTCCCTGACGGTTCCCGGCAGGGGTGGACGGGAGTGATCCACGCCGATAGATTGCCCTTTTCATCGCTATTGTATCGATGAGGAGGGTTTCCGCCGTGCAAGGCACCACCGAGAACACGAAAACGCTACGATGCTGCCTGGCGGTCGCGCTGCTGGGGCTGATGGCGGCCGGCGAAGGGATCGCGCACCCGTTCGCGAACGAGGATGTCGAGCTGACCGCGCAGGCCGCCGCGGAGGGCAGCGGGGCGGCGCAGGCATGGCTCGGCGACCGGTACGCGTACGGCCTGGGCATGGAGCAGGACCTGGCCGAAGCCGCCACGTGGTACCGGCGTGCCGCCGAGATCCGCAGCATGGACTTCGAGAACGTCGAGATTCGCGGAGACGGTCCCGCCATCTCTCGGGAGGTGCTCAAGGAGACCTTCGACAAGCGATGGGGCCGCCACCCCCTGCGCACGCTGAGCGACAGGTACCGCGACGGCGCCGGCACGGCGCGGGACTACACCGCTGCCTACCGGTGGCTCTACGTGTATTCGCGTGCCGGCGGCTGGGCAGAGATCAACACGCAGCCAGACGGGAGCTCGACCACGTTGGCCCAGGAGTTCCGCAGCCTGGCCGAGCACATGAACCACGAGCAGATCTCGGAAGCGAAACGATCAGCGCGCGAGTTCCTCAAGTCCTACGTCTGGTCATGGTCCGCGGGGAGTGGCGCATGAAGCAGAACGCTTCCTGAAGGAGGCCGTCGGCCGGTCGTTGGTCGCCGCTGACAGAGCGCAGGGTGCTACGCGCGCCCGCCGGCTAGTAGGTTCGCGGCGACGGCGGCTGCGGTTTCTCGCGCCTGGCGGATGCAATCCGGGATGCCTACGCCATCGTAGGCGGCGCCGGCCAGCCAGAGCCCGGGGCTTGCGGCGCACGCGGCGCGGACCCCGGCCAGCCAGTCCGCGTGACCGACGCGGTAGAGCGGCGTGCCGGCCGGCCAGCGGTGCACCAGACTCACCGCCGGCCGTACGGAGCGCGCGAACGAGCCCCCCAGGGTGACGGAGAGCTCGTCCTGCAGCAGGGCGATCAGCTCTCCGTCGCCGAGAGCCAGCACCTCCGGATGGCGCCAGCCGCCCAGGAAACCGCGCAGCAGGACGCCGCCCGCCGGCGCGCGTCCCGCCCACTTGGCGGAGCTCCAGGTGCAGGCCAGAAGCCTGCTGCTCTCGTCGCCCGGGACGAGAAAGCCCGACCCGGCCAGCGGAAACGCAACCCGCGGGTCGCGGTAGCCCAGGGTGACGATGACCGAGGACGCAGCCTCGGCCCGGGCCAGCAGATCCGCGAGCCGTGGATTCGCCGTTCTCACGAGCCTCGCGGCGCCGGCAGCCGGCGTGGTCACGACCACGGCCGCGGCGGCGAGGGGTGCATCGACGGCGCTCCCCAGGTGCACCCGGTAGCTGCCTGCCGCAGGAACGATGTTGGTGACCGGGGCGCCGACCCGCACGCAACCCCCGAGGTGCGTGCACAACGCATCGACGAGCTGTTGCACTCCACCTTCGAGGCTGGCGAACGGACTGCCCCGTAGCTGCGCGGGCCCTTCAGGCGCTGTCGCGCCCGGCCGCGCCCGGCGCACCGGTGCACGCAGGGCAGGGAAGGTAGCCTGCAGGCTGAGGCGCCACGGATCGGCAAGGTGAATGCCGGCGAGCAACGGCTCTCCGAGGACCGTCAGCAACTCCGCTCCGTAGCGCCGCTGCACGAACGCGCCGACGCTCTCGTCGCCGCTGCGACTCGCCCGCACCAGCGGGTGTGCCAGTGCGCGGATGCGCCCGCGCAGCGACAGAAGCGGAGAGCACAGGAACGGCCATGGCCGTGCGGGATGGACCAGCCGCATGCCCGGCGGGATCGGCACCAGCCGGCCGCGTCGTGCGATGTAGGCGCCGCGCGGCTCCTGCTGCGGGATCAGGGCCCCGGCAAGGCCCAGCTCGCGGCAGAGATCGACCGCCGCTGGCTTGCCGGTCAGGAACGAGTCGGGCCCCGCCTCGACCAGGAAGCCGTCACAGCGCTCGGTGCGCAGCTTGCCGCCGACCCGCGACTCGGATTCCAGCACGACCACCTCGAAGCCGCGGGGTCCTTCCTGGGCGATCCCCCGCAGGTACCAGGCGGCGGCAAGACCGGTGATCCCGCCCCCCACCACCACGACCCGCGGAAGCGGCATCAGGTCAGGGACATCGGATCAGCGACACCAGATCAGGGCCGCCGCATCCTGCACCCGGTCCGCCAGCGCCGCGATCAGCTCCGGATCGGTTCCGAGCGAGGGCGTGCGGGTCACCGCGACGCCCAGCGAGTCGCCGAGCTCGCGGAGCTCGATGTCGACGTCGAACAGGATCTCCACGTGATCGGCCACGAACCCGAACGGCACGACCGTCACCTCGCGCACGCCGTCGGCGGCGGCGCGCCGGACCTCGTCCTCCAGCGACGGCCCCAACCACGTTCCCGGCCGCGCCCCGGCGGACTGGTAGCACAGCCGCCACTGCGACCGCTCCAGTCCGGCCGCGCCCGCCACCGATTCGGCAGAGGCGCGAAGCTGCCCCGGATAGGGGTCGCCGCCGCTCACCCACTCGGCCGGCAGGCTGTGTGCCGAGAACAGCACGCGGGCGGCGTTCGCGTCGCGCAGCGACTCCCTGACCCGCTCCAGGTCGCGCGCGACCGCGGCGACGAACCGCGGATGATCGCCGAAGTGGGAGACGAACCCGAAGCGTAGCGGCCGCGGAAGACCGGCCACCGCAGCGCGCACCTGATCCTGATACGCGCCGACGCTGCGGCGCGAGTAGTGCGGCGCCAGCGCGAGCCCGACGGCGGACGTCATCCCCTGCTCCGCCAGCAACCCGACGGCCGTGGCGATGCGGGGGCGCCAGTGGCGCATGCCCACCGCCACCGTGAACGCCGTGCCGCGCCCGCGCAACTCGCGGCCCAGAGCGGCGGCCTGCGCCTCCGTGATTGCGCGCAGGGGGGAGCTGCCGCCGATGCGCCGGTAGCGATCCCGAATCTCCTCCACCAGGGCCGGCGGCGTCGGCCGCCCGCCGCGGATGTCCAGCAGGTACGGCCCCACGTCGTCCAAAGAATCGGGGCCGCCGTAGGCCATCACCAGCAACCCGAGCGAGGTCATGCGCCCGCGGGGTCGGGGGCGGTTCCGGGCACCGGTACCTCATGACCGTGTACGACCTCGACCAGCCGGGCGACGGACTCCGGCGGCGTCTGCGGAAGGATCCCGTGACCGAGGTTGAATATGAACCCCGGATCGACGGCCGCGTCGGCGAGGATGGCGCGCGCGCGCTGCTCCAGCACCTCCGGCGGCGCGAACAGCAGCGCCGGCTCCAGGTTGCCCTGCAACGCCAGGTGATCCGGCAGCGCGCGCCGGGCCGAGGCAAGGTCCACGCGCCAGTCCAGGCTCAGCACCGCGCACGGCAGGCTGCCCAGGAGATCCAGCATCCCGCCGGTGCCGGTGCTGAAGTAGATCAGCGGCACGCCGGTCCGCTGCACGCCGGCGCACACCTCCCGGACATGGGGCAGGACATGCTCCCGGTAGTCCCGGGCGGACAGCGTTCCCACCCAACTGTCGAAGATCTGCAGCACCTGCGCGCCGGCCTCCGCCTGGGCGACCAGGTAGCCGGTCACCAGCCGGGCCAGCTTCGCCATCAGCGCTCGCCACGCCGCCGGCTGCTCGAACATCATCCGCTTGGTGAGGGTGAACTGGCGCGACGTGCTGCCTTCCACCGCATAGGTGGCCAGGGTGAACGGCGCACCCGCGAAGCCGATCAGCGCCACCGTGGGAGGCAATTCGCCTCGGACCAGCTCCAGCGCACGCAGCGTGGCGCGCAGGTGTTCGCGCGGTTCGGGATTCCGCAGCGCCTCGACGTCCGCCGGCGACCGGACCGGGTTGTGGATCGCCGGGCTGGTGCCGTTGCCGAACGACAGGTCCAGCCCCATGCCGATCAGGGGCGGCAGGATGTCGGCGAAGATGATGGCGGCGTCCAGGTCGAACCGCTGCAGCGGCTGCAGCGTGACCGTGGCCGCGAGCTCGGGGTCGCCGATAATGTCGAGCATGCCGTACCGGGCGCGCAACGCCCGGTACTCGGGCAGGTAGCGGCCCGCCTGCCTCATCAGCCAGATCGGCACGCGGGTCGCCGGCTGCCGCCGGCAGGCCGCCAGCAGGGGTGCGGCGTTCACGCGGGGCCTCCGGGGGGACCGGTCATCCGAGCACCTCCAGAGCCTCTCCCCGGGGATGATGGAGGCCCGTCGTCAGCGGCGTGTCGCGTTCCGTGTAGGCCCGCGCTTCGGTGCTCCGCAGCTCGTTGACGAGGTCGGAGAAGCGGGTCAGGTCGTCGGTTTCGTAGACGACCACGAACTCCTGATCCTGCACGCCCACGGAGTACAGCAGAAGCTGGGTGATGTCCGGGTACTCCTTGCCCACGCGGATGTGTCCGTTCATCATCCCCTGCCGCGTGTCGCGGCTCAGCGCGTACCAGGCGCTGGTCTTCACGAACGGATAGACGACCAGATAGCTCTTGCGCTCCGGGGCGAACGGATCCACCTCCTGGGTTGACCGCGACCTGGTATACGTGGACGGCCGCGTGAAGCCCCAGAGCGGCTGCCTGACCTCCATCAGCGCCCGCACGGGCGCGAGCACCTGCGCGTACTCCCGGAAATAGGCGTGAACGCGCTCGGGCTCGGCCGACCGAAGGGCCGTCCACACCAGCAGATCGCCGGTGTCGTGCAGCGGGAACACCTGGTAGAGGTGCCGGGCATCCGCCACGCCGGCCAGCCCCTCCCCCAGGGCTTGGCGCCGCTGCCGGCGCTCCTTGTCGCCGAGCAACCAATAGGCCTGCGTGAACCGGAGCACGGTGAAGTGGCTGAGAGTGCGCGGCGTCTGTCGGGGTCCATCGGACTCGGTCATGATCGCTCCTTGTCATCGGCGGAATCGGGATCGTCGGCGGCCGGGTCGGCAAAGAGGTGCTCGATCGCCTCCCGGTAGCGACCCGCCCGGTCGCTACCGGCTGCGTCGCGCAGGCGCAGCATCGGCTGGCGCACCAGACGCCGCGCCAGGTTGTGAGCCAGCGACTGCACGACCCGCCGCTGCCGAGCCGTGAGCTCCGGCAGGCGCCGCCATGCGCGCTCCAGCTCCGCGTCGCGCGCCGCCGTCGCCAGCTCCCCGAGCAGGCGCAGCGCCGGCGCGACCTCGTGCTCGCGCAGCCACGATACGAAGCGTGCCACCTCCTGATCGATAATCGCCTCCGCGCGCGGCACCTCCGCGGCACGCGCCGCACGGCTGGCGCGGGTGACCTCTTCCAGGTCGTCGAAGTCGTAGTGGCGGACATCCTCGACGGCGGCGACGTCGGGATGCACGTTCCGAGGCAGCGCCAGGTCGACCAGGTGCAGCGGCTTTCCCCTCCGCCCCTCCATTACCTCGCGCAGCAACTCCGCGCCGATGAACGGCTCCGGGGCCGCGGTGGCCGCAATGGCCACGTCGGCCGCGCGCAGCGCGTCGGCAGCTTCGGCCCACGGAGCGGCACGACCGCCATGGAGCGCGGCCAGGCTCTCGGCGCGCACGAGCGTGCGGTTGGTCACGGTTAGTCCCCGGATGCCGCGCGCGTCCAGCCGCTCGCAGGCCCGCCGGGCCATCGTGCCGGCGCCGAACACCAGCGCGTGCGCCCGCTCGATCGGGTCGAGAAGTTCGACGACCAGATCGACCGCCGCCGACGCAAGCGACGCGGCATGCCGGCCGATGCCGGTCTCCGTACGCACCCGCTTGCCGGCATGGAGCGCGGCTCCGAACAGCGCGTGCACCACCGGGCCGGCGCTGCCCGCCTCCGTCGCCTCTGCCAGCGTCGCGCCCACTTGGCGCTGGACGTCGGTCTCGCCCAGCAGCATCGCATCGAGCCCGGCGGCCACGCGCATCAGGTGACGGGCGGCGCAGCCGTCGCCGACCGCCGTCAGGCCTGTCCGAGCGGCCGGCGGGAAGTGTTCCCGAAACACGCCGAGCAGCCACTCGGCGCTCACCCCGTGGCTGTACACCTCGCATCGGTGGCAGGTCGAGAGCGCCGCCCATTCGGGACGCCGGGCGTCGACTCCGGCCATCGCCGCGCGCAGCCGATCGGGGAGCGTAGTGGCGGCTGCCGCAGCCTCGCTCGCCACCGGCGGCGCAAGAGTGCGGTAATCCAGAAGCCAGGCGCGAATCATCGGTTCTCGTTGGAGTGCGCGAGTTCACTCGGGCTGAAGCACGGAACGCGCCTTCACGGGCAGCCTCGCCAGCCGGCGCCACGATGCGAGCCGTTCCGGCACCCGTGAGGAGCCGCCTCGCAGGCGCGCACGCGCCACGAAGTAGCTGCCGATCACGAAGCCGGCGGCCGCAGCCTGGCCTCCCAACGTCTGCCACGTGGGATAGACGCCGAACCAGTTGCCGATCCAGTAGGGCAGCGCAAGCCCGAAGATAGGCGACAGGCGCACCCAGCCGACGGCCTGCATGATGTGCACGGTGGTGCCGGTCAGGGTCACCAGCACCGCGCCGATGAGCACGCCGGTGACCACCAGCATCTTCTTGTACGGCAGTTTCTTCTCCAGCCGGAACGTGAGAAGCCCTACCACCGCGACGCCGGCAAGGCCCAGGGCGACGCCGGCGAGCACGGTCTCGACGCGCGCGCGAAAGATCAGCGCCTGCAGGAACAGCGCGGTCTCGAATCCCTCGCGGTAGACGCTCGCGAAACCCAGGAGCCCGAAGCCGACCGCCTGCCCGGCGGCACCGGCAAGCAACAGGCGCTTGCGGCCGTGGAACTTCGCGATCCAGCCGCTCCAGTACACCTTGTGGAAGAACCAGTTGGTGATGATCAGGAGCATCGCGACGGCGACCAGCGAGACGATCGCCTCCAGCCGTTCCCCGTGCGTTCGGAACAGGTGGACCAGGCGGTGGGCGGCAAACCAGGTTGCTGCCGAAGCCGCCAGCGCCAGCACCGCTCCGACGTACAGCGGCCTGCGGAACGCGGCGGCCGCGCCGACCATGCCCGCCACCAGCGCGGCCAGGATGACCACCGCCTCCAATCCCTCGCGAAACACGATGACCGCGGCGTTCACGGCCGCGGCGGCCGGAGTGGCGTCGTCGGAGAGCACGGCCTGGGCATCGCCCAGCGCCGTGCGCAGCCTGGCGGCGGTGGCAAGATAGACGTGGAACGCCTCGCGCCCGGCGATCACGGTCGCCAGGCCGGGAGTGCCCGGGGTCCCGGACCAGAACAGCGCGTCGATCCGGTGCGCGAGCGAGGGGTTGATCCCCAGCAGCGACAGCTCCGGTCCCGCGTCGAACAGGCCGTACACCTGAATCCGCATCCGCTCGGCACCGGTCCAGTCCCCCTTGCGGACCAGCCCGTCCAGGCTGTCGAACATCTGAGCGATCACGGTGAACACCGAGTCCCCGTCGATGCCGCCCATCGCGCCCAGGGTCGCCGTGACGATGGCCCGCGCTTCCGCGGTCTTCTCGGCGACCTCCCGCGTCGGCCCCAACTCGGCCACCTGCGTCCGGAGATCCTCGAGCAGCACCTCCAGCCGGGCCGCCTGCGCGTCGTCCACCGCGGCGATGCGCGGGGACAGCTCGGCCGCCGAGTGGATGGCCTGCTCGAGAAACGCCACGGCCTCCGCGTACTCCGCCTCGATGCTGATACGGCCGTTCCGCACGCCGTCGCGGTACTCGATGGCCACCAGCTCGAGAAAGAGCTGCATCAGGTCGGCGCGCCGGGCCAGCTCCTGCGCCGGCAGCTCCACCGCCTGGTACCCGCGCCACTGCCGCATCAATCCCGTGGCGGCGGCGCGTACGCCGTCGGCGTCGGCCGCCAGCGCGGCCTTTGTGAGCGCGTCGGAGGTGTCCTGCAGCGCCGTCCACGCCGCCTGTCCCTGCTTGGCCACGAAGTCGTCGCCGAACATGGACAGGTAGGAGCCGATCAGGCCGGCACTCTCGGCGGCTCGTATCACCAGTCCGCGGTCCGCTGCCTTCAAGGCGCTGCCGGCGGCGTAGCCCACCCGCGCGTGATACGTGTCGTCCAGGTCGTCGCGAACGATAGCCGCTGCGGCCTCCGCCCCGAGAGATCCTGCGGCCAGATCCTCCACCGCCCGGGACGCCAGCGAATGGACCAGCGTCACGCGCGTGGCCCGGCGGTACTCGCGCAGGGCGAGCCATGCGACCGCGTAGTCGGGGTCCTCGGCGCGGGTAGCGGCGATCGCGCCGAGCCGGGCGGCGGCGGCCAGCTCGCCGAGCACCCGGCCCCTCGCGAGCGCCTGCCGCGCCAGATCGGCGGCTCGAAGCCCGGTCAGGAGGTCGAGCTCCGCGCGAATGCGTCCGTCGGCGCTCGGCGCCGCGGAGGCCACGGAGGTTCCGATGTGGGCGTAGGCAGCCGCGGCGTTGCCGGCATGCTTCGCGGACGCGCCTGCGTCCCCGCGCTCGGCATCCGCCAGCATGGCCAGCAACTCGCTCCGAACCGCCTGCGCAGGACGCCACAGGTCCGGCGCGCCACGCTCCGACCAGACGGCCGCCGGCCCGACCACGCCGGCCAGCACGGCCGCCCCCAGCAGGCAAGTCGCTCGTTTGACGAGATTAACGTGATTGAGAGGCATTAAGGACGTTAAGACAGATGTACCACGGCAAGAATCACGGTGCAAGGGGGTTGACAGTGGTAAAGAATACTTCAATGGATTAATCAAACTTAATTACCAGGGAGATTCCCGAGGAGTACGTTTCATGCCCTATCTCGACATGGTGCCGCGGCGTCGCGGCACGCGATGGTTGTGGACCTCGCTGCTGGTAGCGCTGAGTTCCGCGATCGCCTTCGCGAGCCCGCAGGCCGACCAGTCAGCCCCCGACCTGCAGCCGATCAAGGACTACACGCTGAACCAGGCGCGACTGATGCAGACGGCCACCGAGCGGCTGAACCAGATGGCGGCCGACTACGAAGCGCTGCTGGGCCGGCACGGCGGCAACTACCAGGCGGCCTGGAAGGCGGAGCCCGCCGCGCTGCGCAACCTGCTCGTCGCCGGGCGGGCGGCTTGGGTGGATGCCAGCACCTTCTACGAGTTGAGCGAGGGGATCATCGCCGGAGTGCCCTCGCTGGCGTTCTACGACACGTGGATCGACGCCGGCCCGTCGGGCGCCGAAGACCCGGCAGAGGCGATCGACTGGACCCTGGAGGTAGCGGACGGCCGCGTCCTCGACAGGCCGGGGAATCTGTTCCACCACCTGACCGAGCCCGTGCTGTGGGGGACGGTCGACGAGTGGACCGGCGCGCGCGTGGACCTCGATGGAGACGGGCAGATCGCCGCCATCGCCGACGCGCTTCCGGAGACGGCCATCCTCATGGCGGTCTCGGGCGCGATCGACGGCGCCGCCGCGGAGATGGCGGAGGCGGTGACCGCGTGGAGTCCCACCCTCCCGGACGTGTTCACGGCGCTGGTGGTGATGGTGCCGACCATGAACGAGTACTTCGAGCAGTGGAAGGAATCGCGCTACGTCGCCGGCGGCGACTCCACGGAGATCAGCTTCGTCGCGGTCAGCCGCCTGTTCGACATCAACGGCATCCTGGCCGGGCTGGACCTGGCCTACGACCACGTCTCGCCCCTGGTCGCCGGCGCCGATGCCGACCTGGACGCCCGCATCGACGAGGGATTCACGCAGCTCGTCGGCTACGTCGGCGACCTCTACGAGGAGGAGCGTGCCGGGCGCCAGTTCACGGCGGCCGAGGCCGATCTCTTCGGCACCGAGGCGCAGGAGCTGGCCACGACGCTGTCGGCGCTCCTGGCTCGTGCCGCGGAGTTGCTCGAGGTCCGCCTGGACCTGGCCTAGTAGCGACAGACCGCCACGCCGAGCCCGTGCGAGGGCGACGGCCGTGGTCCGACGGTGACGGAGGCGGGTCTCACGGCCGAGGCCCGCCTCCTTTCTTGTCGTGACGGGGTGTCCACCCGTGCGAGGATCACATGGAGTTGCATCGGATTGCCGGCTACTCAGGGACACCACTGGCGAAGAAGCTCGGCATCAAGCCGGGTTCCGGATCCGGCCCAAGAACGAGCCGATGCCATACGGGGATCTGGTCGGCCTCGACGATTCGGAGGGCGTATCCGTCTCGTCCCGCTTCCGCACGAACGTCGATCTCTGGCACCTGTTCACCCGCTCCGATCGCGAGCTGGCGGACACGCTGCCTGTCGCGATGCGGCAGATCGCCCCGGACGGGATGATCTGGGTGTCGTGGCCGAAGCGCTCCTCCGGCGTGCCGAGTCAGATCGGCGAGGACGACATCCGCCGTTGGCGGCCGAGATTCGTGACGCGCTCCCGCTCCCTGGTGGACGTGAAGGTCTGCGCCGTGGACGACGTCTGGTCCGGCCTCAAGCTGGTCATCCGCAAGGAGCACCGGACCCGCCCACGCGCCTGACCTCTGCGTCTACGCCAGTCGGCTGAGCAGCGTCGTAGCGGGCGCCAGGCGGATGCCCTCCGACGTCTGGTCCGGCCTCAAGCTGGTCATCCGCAAGGAGCACCGGACCCGCCCACGCGCCTGACCTCTGCGTCTACGCCAGCCGCTGAGCAGCGTCGTAGCGGGCGCCAGGCTTGCCGCACGTCCTTGCTGCCGGTGGCGCTGAGCTGCCACGCTTCGGCATCGGGAAAGCGCCGCTTCAGGTAGCGAAGGTTGCGGTCCACTCCCGTATCCGACCACCTGGCCACCACCAGCAGCACGGGGACGGTGCGCTCGGTGACGACGAAGTCTATCTACCTCCCGTCCGTCCACGTCGCGAAAACGGCGAAGGTCCAGGTCTCGACCCTCGGCATCCTGTTGCTGGTAGGCCCACTTCCGGAGCGCCATCGCGACCAGGTTCTCGTGCCGTTGGGGCATCTCGGGCACCTGCGTCCAGTCGAACAGATAGTGCTTCTGCGCCTTCTTGATGGCGCGAATCGCCGGCGCCCCGAAGGGACTCAGGTACCCAACGGGGTCGCTCAGGATCCCCTGCGCCAGCGTCGTCTTGCCGACCTGACGGGGCCCGGCCACGAAGACCATCTTGGCTTTCAGGTCCTCCCGGACCACCGCATCCACGTAGCGTCAGACCATGTGCGAACTGTACGCCAATTTCTAGTGGGGGGTGCCAAAATATATCGCTGGCTGTTTTGGCACCTGCCGAAGATTTCCGCGTTGCCGGAACGGTTTCAGCCGATCAGGAGCACCTTGGAGCCGGTGACGTCTCCTCGCCGCAGGTCGGCGAGCGCGCGGGGCGCCTGCTCCAGCGGACAGGTCGACACCTCCGGCCGGATCGGCACGTGCGGAGCCAGGGCCAGGAACTCACGGATGTCACGCCCGGTGACGTTGGCGACCGACTTCACCTCCCGCTCCATCCACAGGTGCTCGTGGTAGCGCAGCTCGTCGAGCGCTTCCCGGTCGCGATCCTCCTTGCGGATGGCGTTGATGACCAGCCGGCCGCCGGGCTGCAGCGCGGCCAGCGCGGCGACCACGGGGCGCCATGCCGGCGTCGTGTCGATGATCGCCCGCGGCGGACGAGGCGGGTCGTCCTCGATCGCGCCGGCCCATGCCGCCCCGAGTGCGATCGCGGTCTCACGCGCCCGCGGCCGGCGCGCGAACACGTATACGGGACTCGACGGATACCGGTGCCGCGCAAGCTGCAGGACCAGGTGCGCGGAACCGCCGAACCCGGTCAGGCCGAGCGGTTCGCCGTCGCGCAGCCCCGCCAGCGCCAGGGCGCGGTAGCCGACCGCGCCCGCGCACAGCAGCGGCGCCGCCTCCGCGTCGCCGTACGCGTCCGGAATCGGATGGGCGTAGCGCTCCCCGACGGCCAGGTATTCGGCGTAGCCGCCGTCCGCGTCACGCCCGGTCGCCCGGAACGCGGGGCTGAGGTTCTCATCCGCCTCGCCCGTCGAGGAGTGGATCCACCCCACGCCGACCCGGTCGCCGGGCCGGTGCTCCGTGACCCCGCGGCCGAGCGCCGCCACCCGCCCGACCGCCTGGTGTCCCGGCACCACCGGCAGGCGCGGCGGCGCGATCCGGCCCTCCGTCTGATCCAGGTCGGTGTGGCAGACGCCGCACGCGTGCACCCGCACCAGCACCTCGCCCGGTCCGGGCTCGGGCACCGGGAGCCGGCGCAGTTCGAGGACCGGCGGATCCCCGCCGTCGGCGAGCGATCCGATCCGTGCCAAGACCATCGCCCGCATGGTCGCGCGGCTCATGCCGGCGCCGATCACGCCGCCCATCGGCAGATACATCGGACGCCGACCGCGAGCATCCGACTATCATAGGCGCCTTCGGGACCTCGCATGGAAGGCCGAGGGCGGTGCGACCGCGGTAGCCTCGGGCCTGATCCTCCGGAAGGCACCGTTCAGCCGTGCGGCGCGTGCCGATGGCGATGATGGGCATGAAAGAGAAGGCGGAGATTCCGGGGGTCGGCGCCACCACCCAGCGCATAGGGCAGGATGTGGTCTATCTCGATCAGGTGTCGTGAGTTGCAGCGACGCCCGGTCCGCCGGTCGAGGTAGCTGCAGCGGCCACCCTCCCGCTGCCAGACCTGCCGTCGCACCGCCGCCGGAATCGCGCGGCCTGCAGCGCACGACTTCGGCGTCGAAGTGGCGGCGTTGGCGGGTTTCGTCCCGGCAGCGACACGGCGGTCGGTCGCTTCCCTGTCGGGTCGGCGAGGGCGCGGCGACGGGCGCCGGGTGCGGCTTCCCCTTTCGCGGTAGGGACGCCGGTTGCCCGGCGCCCCCCGCACAGATCCGTACGTGCGCGCTAACGCATACGGCTCCTACCTTCGGTGGTTGACGGCAAAGCGCGTGTGCGGCCACGGGTGGACGATGCGGAGACGGGGCCAGAGCTCCCCGCAGAGGTCCCCGAGTCGCTCCCAACTGAAGCGGTCCTTCTGGGACCGTGCGCGAAGGGTCCTTAACCAGATCCTGCGCAGCCGATCCGCGAAACTCTGGGGCTCGCGAAGCTGGTCGGTACCGCGTAGTAGTCAAGCCACCCTCTCAGCACCTTCCCCAGCCAGCGGCCGGTCGTGATCACCTCGTCGTGCATGCGCATGCGCAGCACCGACCCAATCCTCTTCAGCGTCCGGTTCATCCGCTTCTTCTCCGGCTTGCGTCCCAACCCGAACCGTCCCTTCCTGGTCTTCCGGCAGTAGTGCGTGAAGCCCAGAACCTCGAACGTCTCCGGTCGCCGCTCCCCTCGTGCCCGGCGGTCCCTCTCGGCAAACCTCCCGAACTCGATCAGTCGCGTCTTCTCAGGGTGCAGCTCCAGTCCGAACCGGCTGAACCTCTCCTTCAGCGCCCCCAGGAATCGCTGCGCGTCGCCGCGCAACTCGAACCCCGCCACGTAGTCATCGGCATAGCGCACGATGTACATCTCGCCGCGAGCCTCCTGCGGTCGCCACTTCCTCGCCACCCACAGGTCCAACACGTAGTGCAGGTAGATGTTCGCCAGCATCGGCGAGATCACCGACCCTTGCGTCGTCCCCTTGCCCGTGTCGACCTGTCGGCCCTCCTCCATCACTCCGGCAACAAGCCACTTGCCGATCAGCCTCAACACCCGTCGGTCCCCGATCCGATGCTCCAGGAACCGCATCAGCCAGCCCCGGTCCAGCGTGTCGAAGAACTTGCGAATGTCAGCGTCCACGATCCAGTTGACCTTGCCCCGTTCGATGGCGTACGCCACGGCGTCCAGGGCGTCATGCGCCCCTCGACCGGGCCGAAACCCATAGCTGAATCCCTCGAATTCCTCCTCGTAGATCGGCCTCAGGATCACCTCCATCATGGCCCGCTGGACGATCTTGTCCTCCAGCGCCGCCACCCCGAGCGGTCGCGTGCCGCCGTCAGGCTTCGGGATGTTCACCCTCCGCACCGGCGTCGCTCGGTACGTCCCTGCGTGCACCCGGCGGTGCAGGCCCAGCAGCCGCTGGTCCAGCCCCTCCCGGTACTCGCTCCACCTCTGCCCGTCGATGCCGGGCGCCGATTCGCGCTTCAGCGCGTAGAACGCCCACTGCATCGCCTGCGGCGTGAGGTGGTGCAGCAACGCAGTCAGTTTCTCCTTTGGGTTCCTCCTTGCTCCTTGCCGTATCCGCTCGGCCGCCTGGCACACGGTGGCTCGGCTCTGTGTCCGTCCCGTGCTTTGGCTCCGCGGATTCCCGTTGGTCACGGGCCTTCGCTCCACCGGCTCCGCTACGGCTCGCGCCGCGTTGTTCGCCGGCTTCCTCGCTACTATCCCCGTGTCAGACTTCTTCGGATCGTTCATCGCCGGCTTCGGCACCCTGCCTTCCCTTTGCGGCCCTGGCGACGACCCGCCAAGGCGACCCGAAGATCTCCCAGGTCCCGACAGATGATGTACGTACGTGCCAGGGGTCCTAGACGCCGCGGAGCCCGACTGCTTCTTGCCATATCGGTACAGCCGGTGCTGCCTTCGACCCGCCGGAGGGTCTCGGCACTCCAAATGCACTCCCTTTCGACGCTCGATTCCCTGCCCGCACGCTCCGCTGCCGACGCTTCACCGGTGTCCTCGCGGTCACCCGCGCACGGCTCGCGGTGGATCGTGGAGCGGCTACTCCTTCTCTCCAGAGGACTCTCACCTCCAATCATCTGCCAGTTAGCCTGGCTGTTCCCGGCGTCGGAGTCGTGCCGGCGGGGATCGCCGCGTCGTGCCCCGTCACGGCGCGACCGGGTTCCGGCGTGGCCTGCTCCTTCGCTGCCGGAGCGGGCCGGGATTCGCCCTGTGCCGCCCCCATGCCGGTGCGCGCGCGGCGCGGCGGCCGGCTCGGGTCGTGGCGGTCGAGCGCCTCCTGCACGATGCGGCCGACGAGCTGCCCCACGGTCATGCACGGGTCCACGTGCGAGAGGAGACCGCGCAGGTGCTCCAGCCCCTGCTGGCAGTCGGCGTCGATGAGTGGCCCTCAACTCGTAGCGCCCGTCGCCGAGCGGGCGCACCCGGTCGGCCGCGGCGCCAGCTCCGGGTCCAGGTCGGCCAGCATCCGGCGGACCTGGCGCGCGCTCTTGCCGGACGCCTCCTCGACCAGCTTCCGCCTTCCTGCCGCATCGAGCACCAGCGGCGGCGCAGGTTCGGAGTGGCTCGCCGTTGCGGCTGGCGCGACGTCCGCCGCCGGATCGTCCGCCCGCGCAGCCTTCGCCGGGGCTGACCCTACCGCACCGTCGGCCAGCGCCGGCGCGATCGACGCGGTGCCGGCGATCGACCCGCGCCGCCGCTGCCGGTCGAACGCCCACTGCAGCTCCGCGGCGGCGCTCAGCGTCAGCGAGCCGTCGCGCAGCCGCTCGCGCGCGCCCGGCTGGTCGGCGCACAGCCGCACGGCGCCGATGCGCCGGCCGGCGGCAGCGTCGCTGTAGCCGAGCTCGCGCACCGCGTAGTCGAACAGGCTGGAGCAGCCTCGCTCCAGGAACAGCCGGCGCGCCTCGATCTCGGCCAGGTGGTCGATGATGGCGCCCTGCAGGTGGCGTTCGTGGCGGACCAGGGTGGTGGTCTGACGCAGCAACGCGCGGTCGGACAGCACGCCGATGGTGGAGGTGATGGCGGGGCGGACAGCGGTCGCAAGAGTGGCGGTCTTCATATGGTAAATATACTCATTGTTTTGAGATAGACCTTCTTTCCCGGTCCGGGAAGGGCCGTCGATCGGCGCGCAGCGTGCGCTGAAGGGGGTGCTGGGCGGTCGAACGGTCATCGAGCTTCCGGGAGGGCGGAAGGGACGCGTACGTGCGGTGGCGTGCCACCTCACAGGCGCGAAACCCCGTCAAGACCCAGCGGCAAGAATCCTCGATCTTTTTTGCACGGGGCGGTTGGTCGGACTCGACCCAGCCCGCGGGATGCTCGAAGTGGCGCGGACGCGCTCCGACATCGAGTGGGTCCCCGGCGACCTGACGACGGTCGCATGGGACCGGGAGTTCGACTTGGCCGTGATGACCGGGCATGCGTTTCAGCAGTTGGTCGAGGATGACCTGATCCGTGCCTCGCTCGCCTCGATCCATTCCGCACTCGCCGTCGATGGTGTCTTCGCGTTCGAAACCCGCAACCCTCTCGCTCGGGCTTGGGAGCGGTGGACGCCGGAGCACGGAGTCGACTTCGCAGGCGCTGACGGCGAATCCGTGCGGCTCGAGAAAGAGGTCGAAACACCGGTCTCAGGCGATGTCGTTCGTTTCACGACCACGTATACGAGTGCCGGCTGGGACCAGCAGGAGCTGAGCCACGGCACCCTGCGGTTCCTCGACAGGGACAAGCTCTCGGCGTTTCTCCACGAAGCCGGCTTCGTGATCGAGGATCAGTTCGGCGACTGGGACCGGAGTCCGGTCTCGGACGCGAGCCCGGAGATCATTACGCTCGCACGTCGGAGCTGAGGCTGCATCGCCCGCACCGTCGTCCCGCGGCTCATGCCGACGCACCCGAGTAGTGGCGCAGCCCGCGCATCCAGACGAACCGCGCAACCGCGAGGGCGCCGGCCGCAACGCACCATGCCAGCAGCACCCGGCTGCCGGTCAGCCGGCCGACCAGCGCCTCGGCCGGCACCGTTATGGCGATCGCCACCGGCACCACGAAGGTGAGCAGCATGCGCAGCCATCCCGGATAGATCCCGATCGGCCAGCGCGCCGCCTGATACAGGTCGCTGAAGATCACCAGGATGTTGTCGATGCGCACGAACCAGAACGACACGGCCGCCATCGCCAGCAGGAAGCTGTAGACGATCGCGCCGCCGGCCAGCAGCATCAGCGCGAACAGGGCAACGTCGCCCGGTCCGACCGACGCGCCGCGGCGCGCCAGCGCCACCCCCAGCACGGCCAGTCCCAGCGCCACGTCGACCAGCTTCCACACCCGGATCTCGGCCACGCTGACCAGGAACTGCGCCTCCTCCGGCTTGGTCAGCGTGTAGTCCAGGGTGCCCTGGCGCACGTCCTCCATCAGCTTCTGCATGCTCGGCTCGATCACGCCGCCCATCGCCGCGCCCATCAGCAGGTACACGCCCAGCACGGCCAGCACCTCGTCCGGGCCCCAGCCGCGCAGCGTGTCGGTATGGCCGAACACCACCATCAGGCCGCCGATCGCCCCGGCCACCGCCACGCCGGACTGCAGGACCTGCAGGTACAGGTTCGCGCGATACGCCAGCTCGTTCAGCAGGCCGATCCTGAGGAAGGTCCAGGCCACCCGCAGCCGGTGCATGCTCAGGACCCCACCGCCGCGTACTTGCGGACTCCGAGCCGCCACATGATGCGGACCAGCAGCAGCCCCAGGACCAGCCACAGCGCCTGCATGCGGAATCCGGCGGCAAGCACGTCGGGACTGAGCCGCCCCAGCGCCAGCTCCACCGGGAACCACACCGCCCACCGGAACGGCAGGTACCAGGTGATGCGCTCCAGCCAGCCCGGGAACAGCTCCAGCGGCGCCAGCCGCCCGGAGCAGAACAGCAGCAGCAGGAAGTAGATCTGGTTGATCGCCGCCGTGCGCGTCGTCCAGAACGCGCTGAGGGCGAACGCCCAGTCGAAGAAGAAGCGAATGAGGTAGGCGACCACCAGGGCTGCCGCCGCCGGGGCGAGCGTCGCGGCACGGAACTGGAAGGCCGGCTGGAACAGCACCGACAGCAGGACGGCCGCCGGCACCAGGATCACCAGCGTGAGCAGCTTGTAGCCGAGGTTGTCGGCGATGTCGCCGTGGATGGGATGGACCGGCTTGAGCAGCATCGACGACAGCTCGCCCGAGCGGATGCGCCACTCGAACTCGTGGATGATCCACGTGAAGGTGAGCTGGTTCACGATCATGAGGGTGATGAAGTAGGCGGCGAAGTCCGCGGCGTCGTACCCGCCGACCCCGCCGCGCGCCGCGGCCACGGTCCGCCACACCACCAGGTAGACCGTGGGCTCGACGATGCGGTTCAGCATCCAGATCGCCAGCTCGACGCGGTATTGAAGCTGCAGCGCCAGCGTCGTCGTCAGGTAGACCCAGTAGACGCGGAGCATCGTCTCAGGGCCGATCGCGGGGCTCCGCGTCCACCCCGGCCAGGGCGCCGGCGAACGCCTGCTCGATCACGTCCTCGATCGGCGGATCCTCGACCGTCAGGTCGCTGACCGGCAGGTCTCCCAGCAGCCGCGCCGTGACCTGCGGCGTGTCGGCCTTGGGCACCAGCAGTGTGTGCCGGCCGCCCTCGGAGGCGACCACCTCGCCATAGCTCGACAGGTCGGCGGCGTCGCGGTCCAGCTCCACCACGATGGTCTTGTGCGGGGAGAAGCGGCGGATCAGTTCCTGCAACGCACCGTCGAACAGGATGCGTCCGTGGTCGATCATGACGATGCGGTTGCAGAGCGCCTCGACGTCCGCCATGTAGTGGCTGGTCAAGAGCACGGTGGTGTCGTGCACGCGGTTGTACTCCGCCAGGAAGGCGCGGATGCGGCGCTGCATGGTCACGTCCAGGCCGATGGTCGGCTCGTCCAGGAACAGCACCCGCGGCCGGTGCAGAAGCGCCACCGCGATCTCGCACTTCATCCTCTCGCCCAGGGACAGGTTGCGCACCGGACGCTCCAGCAGCGGCCCCAGGTCGAGCAGGCCGGTGAGCTCCTCCAGGGTCCGGCGGTATTCGGCGGCCGGCACCCGGTAGACGACCCGGTTGCGCTCGAAGGAGTCGATCACGGGGATGTCCCAGAGGAGCTGGTTGCGCTGCCCGATCACCAGCGTGATGCGGCGGAGGAACGCGCGCTCGCGCCGGGCCGGCACGTGGCCGAGCACCTGTGCCCGGCCCGCCGTGGGGTGCAGCAGCCCGGCGAGCATCTTCAGCGTGGTGGTCTTGCCGGCTCCGTTGGGGCCGACGAAGCCGACGAACTCGCCCGGCTGCAGGGCGAACGAGACCTCCGCAACCGCCTCCACGGCGCGGGTCCTGCGCCGAAACACGCTGTGCACGGCAGCGCCCAGCCCGGCCCCCCGTTCGGGGACGAGATACGTCTTGGTGAGCTGCCGGACATCGACCGCGAGCATCCGGTTATCTTACCGGGCGGACACGAAGACCTGCGTGTCGTAGCACTCCCGGAACCCCTGGCGGACCAGGTTGGCGAGCGACGGCCGCAGGATGCTCAAGGTTTCCGCCATCACGATCCGGCAGCCGCGGGCGTGCGCGGCGCGGATTCGGGCCGCGATCAGCGCGTTCTGCGCCCCGCGCGAGCGGTCCTCCTCGCGCGTCGCGGCCAGGAACAGGTACCCAGCGGCGCCCGCCACGCAGAGACCGGCACCGGCAACGGGTCGATCGCCGTCGAACGCCAGGAAGTGCACGCAGTCGTCGCGGCCGATCGTTCCCAGGTAGGCAGCAGCAAAGTCGCCGTAGAGATCGGCCAGGAACCCGGTGCGGGAGCGCAGCTCCGGTGCCGGCAGAGCGCGTACGCGCAGTGCCGTCCGGTGCGGGGTTACCGGCTCCGCGGAACGCGCCAGCGTGATGTAGCGCGGACCCTTGAACGGACGCAGTCCCAGCTCCCGCAGCCACTGCCGGATCTCTTCCGCCTGCGGGCACGGGCTCAGCCAGAAGAACCACCGCCTCACTCCGGCAGCGGCGAATCGCTCGGCGATCTCCTCTACCTCGCCGCGACTCGCCGGTCGGCTGACGCCGACGAACTCGGCGCGGTTCCGGTTGGTCGAGGGATATTCCGCGGTCGATGACCGATCGACCGTCAGGAAGCCGCCGCCCACCTCCACGAGCTCGGTGGCCTGGTCACTCTCGGCGAGGGCATGTCGCGGTGCGTAGAGGTGCCGAGCAGCCTCCGCGGCGGTCATCCGGGTCCGCCCAGTCGACTCCCCGAGAACCCACGCTTTGACATCAGTGCATCAATTGACGGCTCACGGCGCGCCGACCGCAGCGGCGAGCGCTGCGGCCAGCGCAGCGACGCTCGGGTAGCGGCGTTCAGGATCGGCGGCGCACGCGACCTCCGCCACGTCTGCGGCAACCGCGCCCAGGAAGATCGCGATCGTTCTGCCCAGCGCGAACACCATGGTCCGCTCGTCGATGGTGCGCCCTCGCTCGAATTCCTCCGGCGCCATGAAACGATCAGAGCCGAACATCCGGCCCATCGTGTTCCGGTACGGGCCGCGGTGATAGCCGTCAAGATCGCACACATGCAGCGCTTCCGTGCCGAAGTCGTAGATCAGGCAGCCATCGTAGAAGTCGCCGGCGACCCACCCCTCGGCGGCGAGCGCCACGTGCAGTTCGACGATGGAGGAGACGGCGGCGATCCGCTTCTCGATCGGCAGCGCCAGGAACCGGTGTCGCGCCGTGTCGGGATCGTCGCGCCGAACGCGCGGCGCATACAGCAGTTCGCCGTCAGCCCACTCGTAGACCAGCATGCGGCCCCAGCGGGACTCGATCGACGTCTCGAACCGCGTCATTGCGGGGTGTACGACGCTCCGAGCCAGCCGCTCGGCATTGGCCAACAGCGCCCGGCGCGCCGCATGCGACGGCAACACGCCGCGAGCCACCTGCGGGTCGCCTGCCGTCTTGACGAAGTGGCGCGCGCCTCCCGTGTCGACTCCGAACGACACGTTGCCGGAGTCCTGCTGATCGAAGCACGCGAACACGCGACCGACCGAGCTCAGGAACGCGGGCGGGCTCAGAGCGGTGGACGACACCTTCAGCATGGCAACGAAAGGCCCGGTGCCGACGGGAACCCTCACGCCGGCCGCGCTCTCCGTGCATAATACCGGCCGATGCTCCATCGGACAACGGGCCGTACCCACACGGGACCCGCCACGCATCGTCGGCGTCGAAGCGCGGTGCTCGCCGCCGCTATCGCCGGGGCGGCGCTGTGGAGCGGCTGCTTCCTGTTGCCCCAGGAGGAGGAGATCCTGGCGCCGCCGCTGGTCGAGCCGCCGGAGATCAGCTACCGCACCATGGTCGTGGAGCTGGACACCATCGAACGCCGCGTCGTCGTGGGCGGCGCCATCGTCTATCCGACGCAGATCGCGCTGCAGTTCGGGGAGCGTTCCGGGCGGCTGAAGGATGTGCTCGTGCGGCTGGGCGACGACGTGACGGCGGGCCAGGTGCTGGCGACGCTCGACACCGACACGCTGCGGCTCGACGTCGAACGCCAGCGCATCCGGCTGCGCCGCGCGGAGCTCGCCCTGGAACGGGTCGCGGCGCTGGGAGCCGATCGCTTTCAGCAGGAGATGGCCGGGCTCGACGTGCAGTTGGAGCGGCTGGCGCTGGAGCAGCTTGAGACCGAGCTTGCGAAATCGACGCTGCGCTCGCCGATCGACGGGGAGGTGGTGTTCGTCACCCGCGTCTTCCCGGGCGAGCCGATCGGCTCCCGCCAGACCGTGGTGCAGGTCGCCGACCCGCGCGACCTGCTGTTCGCCTACCGCGGGCAGCGTGACGACGAGTTCTCGCTCGGCCGGGAGGTCACCATCAACCTGCGCGGGGACCCGTATCCCGGTGCGGTGGTGATGACGCCTCGCAACGCGCCGCTCGATGCGCCGGAGGAGATGCGCGACGTGGTGCTGGTCCGCGTCGAGGCCCCGCCGGAGGCGCTCACCCGCGGCCAGACCGGCACCGCATCGATGGTGACCGACCGGCGCGAGGACGTGATCGTGCTGCCGTCGGACGCGGTGCAGACCTACGTCAATCGCCGGTTCGTGTTCGTGCTGGAGGACGACCTGCGCATCGAGCGGTCCGTGGAGGTGGGGTTGTCCACGTCGACCCAGGTGGAGATCGTCGACGGTCTGGCGGTCGGCGAGGTGGTGGTGCTCCGCTGAGCGCGCCGTTGATCGCGCGGCGCATCCGCGGGCGGGGCTGGCTGGCCATCGCGCTGGCGGCGGCGGCCACGCTCAGCGTGGCGCTGCTGGCATCCACGCCCATGTACGCCGACGGGGTGCTGCAGCGCCTGCTCACCCGCGACCTGGAGCGCCAGCAGGCGCGCACCGGGCGCTATCCGGGCACCGCCGTACTGGAGGTCGACCTGTACGCGCTGCGCCGCAAGGCCGAGCGCGCGCCCTACGTCCGCGAGATCGACCGGGAGCTCACCGAGCGCCTGGTGCCGGCGCTGCGGGTGCCGATCATCGCCGCCATGCGGCAGCTCCGCCTGGACTACGTGTACGACAACCGGCCCGCCGGGGACGGCCTTACCAAGGTGTTCGGCCGCGTGGAGGCGATCGAGGACCTGGGCGCGCACGTCGAGGTGACCCACGGCCGCATGTTCGAGCCGGCCGCGGGCGACCCGGCCGGAGACGGCACCGACGTCTACGAGGCGATCGTGACCGCGGAGGCGTTCCGGGAGCTGGAGCTGCAGCTCGGCCGCACCTATCAGCTCCACGATCTGCTCGGCCACGTGCCGAGGCTCAGGATCAAGGTCGTGGGCGTGTTCACCAAGAGCGATCCGCGCGACCTGTTCTGGTTCGGCCGCTTCTCCCGGCTTTCGACCAGCTACATGATCGACTTCTCCACGTTCGAGCGCCATTTCCTGGACACCGAGGCGCGCAACCTGACGCGCGCCTACTGGCACTATGCGATCGACTACCACGAGCTGACGATCCGCGACGTGCCCACCGTGATGCGCCGCTACCAGGACTACGTGCGCCTGGCGGCGCCCGCGGGCGTGAGCTTCAACTTCGCGATCGCATCGCTCCTGGAGTCCTACCTGCTGCGCGCGGCCACGCTGCAGCGCACCCTGTCGTTCCTGCAGATCCCGTCGGCGCTGCTGCTGCTGCTGTTCGTGGCGATGCTGTCGCAGCTCGTCATCGACGGCGACCGCAACGAGATCGCCGTGCTGAAGAGCCGCGGCGCCGCCGGCCGCCAGATCCTCTCCGCCTACCTGATCGAGGCGCTCCTGCTCGGGGCGGTCGGGCTGGTGCTCGGCCTGCCGCTGGCGGTACTGATCGTGCGCGTGATCGGCGCCTCCAACGGCTTCCTGGACTTCGTGGCGCGGCCGGCGCTGCCGCTCCTGTTGAGCTGGAAGATGGTCGGCTATGCCCTGTTGGGCGTGGCGATCTTCGTCGGCTCGCTGGTGGTGCCGCTGGTGCGCACCACGGGGGTGTCCATCGTCGGGCTGAAGAGCCGGCACGCGCGCGCGCCGCGCTCGCTGCCGTGGCAGCGGTTCATGCTCGACTTCGTGCTGCTCGGCCTGGCCGGCTACGCCTTCGTGTCGTTCCGCCAGCGGCGGACGATCCAGGAGCTGATTCCGGCCGAGTCGGCGCCGCTCGACCCGCTGCTGTTCCTGGCGTCGACGGCGTTCATCCTGGGAGCGGGCCTGTTGACCCTGCGCCTGTTTCCGATCGCGGTGCGGGCGGTGTTCCGCCTGGGGCGAGCCCTGTGGTCGCCGGCCCTGTACGCCGGCCTGGTGCAGGTCAGCCGCTCGCGCGGCCGCGAGTACTTCGCGATGACGTTCCTGATCCTGACCCTGGGCGTGGGGCTGGCCTCCAGCACGACCGCCCGCACGATCAATCGAAGCGCCGAGGACGACATCTCCTACCAGGTCGGAGCAGACCTCGCGGTGCTGCCGGAGTTCCAGAGCGACGAGCCTCCGGAGAGCGTGGATCTGCTGGATCCGCTGGCGGCCCCGGCCGCGTCGACCGGCTCCGCACCGGCGGTCCAGTACCGGGCGCCGCCGCTCGGGCCGTTCCGCGGCCTGCCGGGGGTCGATCAGCTCACCACCGTGTTCCGCGCCCCGTCGGCCAGCATGATCGTCCCCGGCAGCTCCCGCGTGGCACTGCAGGTGATGGCCGTGGTCCCGCACGAGTTCGGGCACGTCACCTGGTTCCGCAGCGACCTGCTGCCGTCCCACATCAATCACCACCTGAACCTCCTCTCCGAGCACCCGACCGGCATCCTGCTGTCGGCCGACCTTCGCGATCGGGGCAACGTGCGGCTGGGGGACCTGGTGCGCCTCACCTGGAAGCGGCAGTTGCCGCTCCAGGCGGTCGTGCTGGGCTTCGTGGACTACTGGCCGTCGTTCGACCCGAACGCCGCCGGCCGGGGCCGCACGCGCACGTTCGCCGTGGCCAACTTCGACTACGTGTTCGCGAAGATGGCCACCGAGCCGTACGAGCTGTGGATGGACCTGGAGCCCGGCGCGCAGAGCGGCCCGCTCTACACCGCCGTGGAGGAGCAGGAGCTGCGCGTCCTGGAGATCCGCGACACCTCACAGCTCACCATCGAGGCCAAGAACGATCCGCTCCTGCAGGGCACCAACGGCGTGCTCACCTTCGGCTTCCTCACCGCCGTGCTGGTGAGCGTGACCGGCTACGTGCTGTTCCTGGTGTTCGCGCTGCGCGAGCGCACCCTGCAGTTCGGGTTGTTGCGCGCCCTGGGCGTGCACCGGCGGCAGGTGGTCGGCATGCTGGTGCTGGAGCAGCTTCTGACCGGCGGCTTCGCGATTCTGGCCGGGCTGGCGATCGGCCAGCTCGCGGCGGTGCTGTACGTGCCGCTGCTGCAGCTTGCCGGCCCCGCCGCCGAGCAGATCCTGCCCTTCCGGGTGGTCGCCCTGCGCAGCGACTACCTGCGCTTCTACGTCCTGGCGCTCGTGATCATGGCCGCCGGCGCCGTGCTGTTCCAGTCCCTGGTGCGCCGGCTGCGCGTGCACGAGGCGCTGAAGCTGGGCGAGGAGTGAGCTTGGGCGAGGAGTGCATGCGGAGCGGCCGACGGTCGGATAGAATGCGCGGCGCCACGACTGGAGGCGTGCATGGGGGAGATCACGGTCAACGCAGAACTGGAGAATCCGGTGGATCGGGCGTACTTCGAGCAGGGACACGGCCGGGAGTCCGACATCCGGCGTACCAGTGTCGAAGCGGTCGTCGATACCGGCGCCGTCATGCTCGTGCTGCCGCAGAACGTCGTCGAACGGCTCGGCGTCGGCGTGCGGCGAACCGTGATCGTGTCCTATGCCGACGAACGGAAGGAGGAGCGGCCGGTGGCGGGTCCGCTGACCATACGCATCGGCAACCGGTTCATGAGCACCGACTGCGTGGTCGGGCCTCCCCTCAGCGAGCCGCTGGTCGGCCAGATCGTCATGGAAGCGCTCGACCTGGTCGCCGACTGCACCAACCGCACCCTGACCCCCCGGCCGGAGTCGCCGGACTACCCGCTGCTCAAGCTGAAATAGTGCTGCACCATGGCTGATCTCGACGTGAAACAGGTCGTACAGGAACAGGGAGGTGTCCCCTCCGCATCCCGCGCGCTCCCGGCCGACCTGCGCCGGCGGCTGCGCTCCGAGACGTGGCAGCGCGCCAAGCAGATGCGGCTGCTGTACCTGCTGTTCCTGCTGCCGCTGGCGATCTTCGTCATATTCCACTACTTCCCGATGTACGGGAACATCATCGCCTTCAAGGACTTCCGCATCGGCCGCGGCTACTGGGGCAGCCGCTGGGTGGGCCTGCTGCACTTCGAGGATTTCTTCCGCAACCCGTACGCGTGGCGGATCATCCGCAACACCGTGGTGATCAGCACGCTGAAGCTGCTGTGGGGCTTCCCGGCGCCGATCCTGCTGGCGCTGCTGGTCAACGAGATGACCAGCCAGCCGTTCAAGAAGACGGTGCAGACCGTTTCCTACCTCCCGCACTTCATGTCGTGGGTCATCCTGGCGACGATCCTGCGCGAGATCCTGTCCCCGCAGAGCGGTCCGATCGCCCAGATCGCGATATGGCTGGGCCAGGAACCTCCCGACGTGCTCCAGACCAGTTCCCTGTTCCGGCCCATGCTCATCGTCACCGAGATCTGGAAGGAGATGGGCTGGCAGTCGGTGATCTACCTGGCCGCCCTTGCGTCGATCGATCCCGAGCTCTACGAATCCGCGACCGTGGACGGCACCAACCGTGTACAGCGGACGGTCCACATCACGCTGCCGTCGCTGCTGCCGGTGATCACCATCCTGGCGATCCTGCGTATCGGCCGCCTGCTCGAAGGTGGCTTCGACCAGATCTTCAACCTGTACAACCCGCTGGTCTACGAAGTGGCTGACGTCATCGACACCTTCGTCTACCGGCGCGGCATCGGCGGCGAGGGGGGCCTCAACCAATACGACTTCGCAACCGCCGTGAGCCTGTTTCAGCGCGGGCTGGGGTTGCTGCTGCTCCTTGGCGCCCACAAGATAGCCCGCCGCCTGACTGGCCAGGGGGTCTGGTAGATGGCCCAGACGCTGGGGGCCAGGCGAAGCGCCGGCGGGGTTGCCTTCGATCTGGCCAACACGCTGCTCATGGCGCTGTTCGCGTTCACGATTCTGGTGCCGTTCTGGATCATGCTGGTGCTGTCGTTCACGCCCAACGAGTGGGCCAATGACCTGGGGCTGAAGCTGTGGACCGCCCGCTGGAGCTTCGCCACCTACCGGTTCTCCCTGTCCAGCTACGGCGACGTGGTGTCGGCGTATGGCAATTCCATCTTCCGCACGGTGGCGGGAACCGCCGCCATCGTGATCGCCACGGTGGCCGCCGCCTATCCGCTGTCGAAGAAACGGCTGCCCGGCAGGACCTTCATGACCGTGGTGATCCTGATCACCCTGTTCTTCTCCGGCGGCTTCATCACCCTGTACCTGGTGGTCCGCGGCGTGGGGCTGCTCAACTCCCGCTGGGCGCTGATCCTGCCCAGCATGGCCAACGGCTTCTACATCCTGATCATGCGCAACTTCCTGATGACCATCGACGACGCCTACGAGGAGGCGGCGTTCATCGACGGCGCCAACTACCTGCAGATCCTGACCCGCGTGATGCTGCCGCTGTCCAAGCCGGTGCTGGCGGTGATCGCCCTGTGGGCGGCGGTGTTCCACTGGAACGAGTGGTTCCACGCGCTGCTCTTCCTCAACGACGAATCCAAGCTGGTGCTGCAGCTCATCCTGCGGCGCATGATGTTCCTGCTCACCTCCGACGACCTGTTCGACATGCTGGACTGGGCCGACCAGCAGGGGATCATCCTGCCCACCAAGGCGGTGCGGGCGGCCGTGATGCTCATGACCATCGGCCCGATCGTGCTGGCCTACCCGTTCCTGCAGCGCTACTTCGTCAAGGGGATTTTCGTCGGCGGGCTCAAGGGTTAGTATGGGAGACGATCCCGGCGCGTTGCCGCCGGTGGCGCCGCACGGCGCCAAACACATCACAAGGTGGTACGAATGAAACGAGTACTATTCATGACCTGCGCCGCAGCGCTGCTGCTGGCGCCGATGGCCCTGTGGGCCGAAGGCCAGGACGAGGCCGCGGCCGACGTCACCGAGATGACGTGGATGAGTCAGTACGCCGACTCCTACGCCTACAAGGACATGCAGGAACGCTTCGGCGTGACGGTCACCAGCAACGAGATCTTCGAGAACGACGGTGAGAAGCGCCAGGCCATGCTGGCCGCCGGCGAGCAGCCGGACTTCGGCAACTTCTGGGGTAACCCCGTGGAGTTCTATCAGGACGGGGTGACGCGCGCCATACCCAAGGCGTGGATCCGCGAGTACGCGCCCAACCTCTCCCAGATGTACGACAACTATCCGCTGGCGTGGAACACGTGGGAGAACCCGGACAACCCGGACGAGTTGCTGGCGATCAACGGCATCTCCCTGAACACCGACGGCAACCTGATGCTGCCGTTCTTCCGCTACGACCATGCCACCGAGGCGGGGCTGGAGCTTCCCGGCTACGACGAGGGCAAGGTCTCCCTGGACGTGTACGGCCGGGTCTACTACTACGAGCACGACATGACCTGGGACGAGATGGGCGACCTGCTGCGCGGCTTCCGCGACGTGCAGCCCGGCACCGTCGAGATCCCCCTGGGCGCCTGCAACCTCACCCACTGGTGCCTCAACCAGTGGCTCGGCGCGTTCGGCATCCGCGGCGACGGCACCAACCGCGAGGTGGACGGCCAACTCTACTACTTCCATACCGACCCGGGCATGAAGGAGTTCATCAAGGCCTTCGGTGCGTGGTTCGCGGAGGGGCTGATCGACCGCGAGCTGCCCACGCTGAACCGCGACAAGTACTGGGAGAAGGGCCAGGCCGGCCTGTACGGCGTGCAGTCGGAGCCGTATACCAACGCGGGCCAGACCTATGCCATGTACCGCACACCCAACAACATGGTGCCTGACGAGGAACTGGGGCAGCCCGGCGCCGAAGTCGTCGGCATCCCGCCGATCATCGGCCCCGGCGGCGAGCGCGGCGGGCGCGCCTATTCCGCGATCGCCGGCGTCGGCAATTACAAGTTCTATGCCAGCGATTCGGTGTCCGACGCCAAGCTGATCAAGATGCTGGAGATGCTCGACTTCTACATGGGCACGATGGAGGGCTGGATCATCTTCCGCAACGGCAAGGAAGGGGTGCACTTCGACTGGGACGGCGAGCCCTTCGAATCGTTCGCGCGCGAACGGACGGAGAGCGAGCTCCCCGAGGGCGCGGGCCACGGCCGGTTGTCGGTCTATCCCGTGTTCTACACCCTGGACCGGTTGAAGATCATCGCGCCACGGCCGCTGGCCGACTTCCAGAGCGGCTACGCGCTGGTTGACGGCGGCGTCAACGTGTACACCACCCGGTCGCACCGCGCCGACTTCCGCACCGAGACCGAATTCGAGGATCTGCGCCAGCGCTTCATGTCCACGCTGAACACGATGTGGAGCGAGTTCTTCTACAAGGGGATCACCGGCCAGATCGACGTCGACGCCGAGTGGGACGCCTACGTGCAGGCGTGGAGCGATGCCGGCGGCGCCGACATCGTCGCCGAGCTCGCCAAGGCGCCGATCGTCGACGAGTTTCGCCAGGGACGGTGGGTCTACTGATGAGATCCATCCGGATCACGATCCGGACTCGATCCTGACGGATCGCAAAGGGGAGCGGCCGCAAGGCCGCTCCTTTTCTTTTATGCCAGCACGATCCGAGCGTCGGCCAGCAGCGCCGGCCGGGGCGCGGCGGCGTCCAGGGTCACCTCGATCCGGTTCGCGCCGGGGATGATCGCGTCCGGCGCGACGGCGGCGGTTGCCAGGTCGCCCTCGCCCGCCTGCAACGCAAGCGCCCCACCGTTGATCGCGGCGCGGACCTGACCCGCGTCAGCGTTCCAGATGCGCAACTCCACCGCCGCCGTGCCGGCCCGCGGCTCCGCGCGGGGGTCCTCGCCCACCGTCAGGTGCTCGGCGACCGGCCGGCCCGGAAAGAGCTGCCGCGGGTGCTGCGGCGTGAGGGTCGGAACCCGCAGGTAGCTCTCGTGCGGGAAGCCGTCGCCGGCCACCCGCGCCACGCCGCGCACGCTCACGAAGTAGCGCCGTTCGGCGCTGCGGATCGTTTCCATCTCGCCGAGCTGGCGCAGGATGGGGCTGGACGGGTTGAAGAAGTTGTACAGGTACACGCCGTCGGCACCCGCGCGCCAGACGTTGGCGGCGCGCGCCCGGTAGGAGGCGTCGCCGCCGCGCGGCGTGCGAAAGGTGCCGGTCTTGACGTCGGCCGTGCCCGGCTCCTTCACGCGTGACTCGTCCAGGGCCGGGTAGACCATGGCGCCGTAGCGATGACCCAGCTCGACCGAGGTCTCCCACGGGTTGAGATGCAGGTAGCCGGCGGGGATCAGCAGGTCCAGCAGGTCGTCGGCCAGCCACCGCTCCAGGTCCAGGCCGATCGCCCGGCAGTAGGGCACGGAGTCCGGCAGGCGGGTCGCCACCAGGATCGGGCGGCCGCGGCGCCGGCCCACCTCCTCGGTCATGCGGCGGATGCGGCGCACCAGGTCGGTCATCAGGTCGCGCTCCACGCCGCTCGCGGGAAAGCCGCGGGCCGGCTCGTGAAAGAAGACGGGATGCCGGTAGAAGTCGAGCTCGATCCCGTCCACGTCGTAGTTGAGGCAGACCTCCTCCACGAACCGGAAGGTCAGGTCGCGGACCTCGGGCTCCGCGAAGTCGACCGCCGACCAGCCCCCGTACCGCGGGCGCGTCTCCGGGGTGGCCAGCAGGTACTCGGGATGGGCCTGCTTGAAGTCGTTGGCCGCGAACATCTCGGCGGAGTAGGCGGCGCCCTGGCTGTCGTGCGTGTCGTTCATGCGCAGCGACCAGAAGAACTCCCTGCCCTGCGCGCGGATGAAGTCGTTCATCACCCGCAGCGGGTCGACGCCGGCCTCCGCCAGCGCGCCCATCATGTTGCGGTTGTACCACTCGCCTTCGACGGTGAAGAGCTGTCCGACCTTGGTCAGGTGCGTGAACATCGTGAACCCCGAGCACCACGTCGCATAGAACACGGTGTCGACCTGCGAGCCGGCCAGGGGGCCGGTGCGGTACTTGAGCAGTTCCTCCTCGGTCGGCGCCTCGATCAGGTAGACCGGTTCGTTGCCGTCGTTGTTGAGGATGATGCGGCGGCGGCGCCGCTTGAGGGCCTCGCGCTCGGCGCGGAACGCGGCGGTCATGGACCCGCCGCCGGCTTCAGGCCGGGCCACATGCCGAAACCCGGCGGGTTGCCGGTGTCCCCGGCGCGCAACTCGTTTGCGTGGGCGATCACCTTGCGGAACGCCATGGCGTAGCGCTCGATCACCTCCGCGCGGTCGTGCTTGAACCACGGCACGTGGAAGGTGCGCGCGTGGATGCCTTCCGCCACCGGCAGGTCGTCGGTCGCCTGCGCGTTGGTGGGCGCTCCGCGGCCGTACACGTCGACGTCGCGGAACAGCGGGTGCAGGTGCAGCGGCATGTTGATGCCGGCCCCGAGGCGCCCTACCCCCTCCGCTGCCAGGGCATCCAGGAAACGCGTCAGGGAGAGTCCTCCCAGCTCCTCGGCCGCGTACAGGCCGTGCGGGTTGTACCAGCCGCCCATGGTGCTGCCGGTCGCCTCGTCGACCCGGTGCCCGCGGATGCCGGGACAGTCATCGAGCAGGTCCCAGAACCGGTTCATTGCCGACCGGATCTCGCGTTCGCGATCGTCGTAGTGGCGCAATTGCCCGCGCCCGATCGCGGCATTGAGTTGCTGCATCCGGTACTTGTAGCCGCCTAGCGCGATGCCGGAGGTGCGGACGAGCTCGGGATCGGTGAGCTCGCGCTGGCCGCGCGAATAGTGGCCCCAGGCGAGGGCGCGCTCGTACATGCCGCGGTCCGAGGTCACCAGGACGCCGCCTTCTCCGGCCGGCAGCGCCTTGCCGCTCATCACCGACATCGCCGCAACCGTGCCAAAGGTGCCGACCTTGCGCCCGCGATAGAGCGCGCCGTGTGCGTGCGAGACGTCCTCCATCACCGCGATGCCGCGCGGCTCCGTGATTGCCAGCACCGCGTCCATGTCGGCGGGGTGGCCGCAGTAGTGGACGACGACCACGACCTTGGTGCGCGGCGTCAGGCGGCGCTCCAGGTCCTCGGGGTCGATGCACAGCGTGACCGGATCGATGTCGGCGAAGCGGACCGTGGCGCCGAGCGACAGCGCCGGACCGCACGATGCCCAGTAGGTCGTGCTCTGGCAGACCACCTCGTCGCCGGCGCGCACGCCCAGGGCGTAGAGCGCCGCCTGGATCGAGCCGGTACCGGTGTTGTGGGCCAGGACGTAGTCCACGCCCTGCCACTCGGCGAACTCGGCCTCGAACCGGTTGGTGACGTCGAAGCCGGACATCCGCCCGGAGTTCAGCACTTCCAGGACGGCCTGCTCGTCCTCCTCGGTAATGATCGGCCAGGTGAACAGGTCGTCCGGCACCGTCTCGGCGTCGAGTGCAGGCGGACCGCCGAGCAGCGCCGGGCGCTGCGCCACGACGGTATCGGTATCAACGGCTGTAGTGGGCATCGGAACCTCCGCCCGGATCGTATGACTGCGGCCGGCGCCGGGCAACCGCCCGAGAGCGCCTATCGGCGACGTTCGACGAACTGCTGGACCGTCAAGCCGATGTCCCGAGCGATGCGGCGCAGAAGGACTGGCGATACATCTCGGCCGCGGTGCACGGGCACGGTCGTCGCACGGCCGTCGGCATGGCGAAACTGTTTGTGAGAGCCGCGTTGGCGCACCTCCGCGAACCCCAGGCCTTCGAGGATCGCGATCACTTCGCGCGGCTTGAGGACGGGCGGCACGCGGCGCTCACGTTACGACGATCGTCCTGGTGCCGATGTACTCGGCCTCCATCGCGGGCTCGCCGTCGTCGAGAAGCATGGCGATGACTTCCTTGAGGTTCTCGGACAGCTCGTCGATCGTTTCCCCCTGACTGTGCGCGCCGGGGAAACCGGGGACGTAGCCGACGTAGAAGCCGGTCTCGGGGCAGCGCTCGACGACGGCGGTATAGGTGTGCGCGGGATGACGCACGTCAGGCATCGGAACCTCCGTGGCGATCGTATGACTGCGGCCGGCGACGGGCAACCGGCTGCCGATCGCCGCAAGACCGCCATCGTCGAGGCGATGATCGCCGCGGCGCTCGCCATGCGCCGCGCCACCTGCTGCAGTGCGGTCTGAAGGATCGGCTCAACCGCCTGCTCGACCGCGAACCCGAGCGGCTGCATGAACGCATCGACCTGGGTCACTTCAACGGCGAGTCCGGCACCCTGCTGCACGTGGCGGTCAACGAGGGCCTGGAGGAGATGGTGGCGCTGCTGCTCGCACGCGGCGCCGACGTGGAGGCTCGCGATGACAAGGGCAGGACCGTCGTCTGCTGCGCACTCGAGCCGAGCCACGCCACTCGATCCGAGGCTATCGTCGACCTCTTGCGGCGGCACGGAGCCCGGATTGATTCCGATGTAGTCGCCGAATGACTGCGGACGCCCGGGCACCCGGCCTTCGTGACGCTGGACGCTACTGTTGCGCCTGCGGCCGCACGCCGGGGAAGGTCCACCGCGTCACGCTCGGGTCGGCGTCCGCGCACGGGGTCAGGAGCAGGTCGCGGCGCAGATGGCTTGGGCCGCCGGTCGGTTGGCCCTCGCCGGGCTCGACCGCCAGGCAGTACGCCGTTTCGGCCGCGCCTCCCTCTGCGGCGTCCAGCCGAAGCTGACCGTCGTACGTGAGCATGAACCGCTGCAGCGGCTCGTCCGCACAGGATTCGAGGTAGAGTTCCGCCCCGTCCGTGGCTCCGGCAGCTTCGACGCATCGGTCGTAGGCCGGCATGTACAGATTTCCTGCCAGCGGATGGCCGACGGTGAACAGTTCGTCGTCCGCGCCCGGCTTGCAGGTGTGCGCGGTCAGTGCGCCTTCCAGATTGAGGCTCGCCCGGAACCCCGGCACGTCCACGCAGTAGAACTCCGGCTCGTCCAGCGGGTCGACCAATTGAATCAGCGTCGGGGATGGCGGCGGCTCCGGCTCGCCCGTACTGCCTTGCGTGGTCTGGGCAGTGCCAAGCGCGGCCGCAAGCATCAGCATCGTGACAGACGCTTGAGCGCGAGTACCCCGGATCAGGGCTCGGACAATGTCCTTCACCATGGTCGGATGGTACGACGCGCCGACGGTGATGTCAATTCAGCTTGACACCAGGTGCTCATGCCTGGCATCTTGTTGAAACATGCATCTCACTGTTCTCAAAGCGGTTATGGCCAAGCGGGGCCAGAGCCAAGCGGACATCGCAAGAGCCGCTGGTGTCAGCCGCCAAGCGGTGTCGCTGTGGTTTGCGTCCGAGCGGGACTTTCAGAACGTCCACGTTGCCACACTGATGAAGCTGAGCGACTCGCTGGAAATCGATCCCGCCGAGTTCCTGGAGCCGCTTCCCGGCATGGACGATCCGGCGGCGGTGCGCCGGCTCGCCACCGAGTTCTGCTGGGACAGGGCCTATCCGGACATCTATCGGTTTCTGGCCGCGCTGGCGGATGCCGAGCCGCGCGCGACGGCACGGTTCATCGAGAGCCGAGGGATCTATGCGGCGGCGTCGGTGCTCGGCCAACGGATATGGGATGACTACGCCGGCCTCAGGCCGCTCCTGCCACGGGTCAGGCGTGCGGAAATCGATACGGTATGGCGGATTCATCGAGATTTGACCCTGAATTAGCGGACCGCGTTCTGCCGCAACCGCTCCTGCACGCACTGCGTTACGTCTTCGCTCAGAGGATCGGCGACTGCATGCTGGTGGGCGGGACTGCGCTGGCCGGGTTCTACGCAGCTCATCGGCGCTCCGACGACCTGGACCTGTTCACAGGAACGGCGACCGCGTTCCGGCAGGCCGTGCTGGCCGTGCGCAGCCTGGTCACGCTGGGCACCGAGATGCAGGAGCGGAGTCACAGCAACCAGTACTACCGGGCTGTCTGCTCCTGGAACGAACTGCACTTCACCGTTGACGTCGTTCTCGACCCGCATGCCCTCGACGTCGGCGGGACCAACTTGGCGGGCGAGGTGGTGGTGGCCGACCTGCCGACGCTGCTCTCGATGAAGGCCGCCACCCTGGTTTCGAGGTGCAGTGAGAAAGACCTCTATGACCTGCTGTGGCTGTTCGGCGCGTTTCCCGATCGGCACTTCGCCGATCTCATCGAGCTCGGTCACGAATTCGACGGCGGCGTCAACGGAGAGGCGCTGCTCTACGGCATCGGCAGCGCCGGCCTGGAGCAGGAGGCATGCGGGTTCGCGAGCGATTTCGGCACTCCGGCGGCTGCGGTGTTCACCGGCATCAAGGCTCTCCGCCGAGAGCTACTCGTGGCGCTCGACCGACATCTGACGGAGCAAACTCAGGACACGCTCGGCGACGTCGTGCGACGGATGCGCACGCTGTGAGTCGTCCCGAGGCCGTCCCGGTGTAGACTGCGTGCCGTCATGGCACGCGACCTTCGCATCGGCATCATCGGGCTGGACTCCAGCCACACGATCGAGTTCACGCGGCGCTTCCAGGCTCCGGACTGTCCCCCGGACCAGCGCGTCGCCGGCGTCACGGTGACCCGCTGCATGCGCTTCGAGACCCCCTTTCAGGACCGCGCCGGCCTGGACGGCCGGCAGCAGGAGCTGGAGGGCTGGGGCGTCGAGGTCACCGAGGACTTCGACACCGCGGTCGCCGGCGCCGACGCCGTGCTGATCGAGATCAACGACCCGGGCCTGCACCTGGAGTACGTGCGGCGCTGCGCCGGCCTGGGCGTGCCGCTGTTTCTCGACAAGCCGCTGGCCGACGACCTCGCCGCCGGGCTGGAGATCGCCCGCATCGCGACCGAGCACGACCTGCGGCTGTGCTCGACCTCGTCCCTGCGGTTCGCGTCCGGGCTCCGGGACGCGAGCGCCGCGCTGCCGGCGCCTCGGAACGTGACCACCTTCGGACCCATCAACCGCGCGGCCGCCGGCAGCTCGATCGTGTGGTACGGCGTGCACGCCGTGGAGATGCTGGTCCGCGCCATCGGCCGCGGCGCGAGCACCGTCTCGACCCACCGCTGGGGCGAGGACGCGGTCCTGGTCGTCGAGTACGCGGACGGCCGCACCGGCGTGGTCGAGCTGTTCGCCGGCAGCGGCTACGGCGGCGTGCTGCGCAGCGGAAAGGACGTCGTGCCGTACACCGTGGACCAGGCCGGGATCTACACGTCCATGCTCGCCGAGCTGGTGCCGTTCCTGGCCGGGGGCTCGACGCCGGTGCCGCTGGAGGACGCGGTGGAGGTGACCGCCATCCTGGACGCCGCGGAGCGCTCCTCGCAGGCCGGCGGAGCCTCCCGGATGCCGGTCCGGCCCACGCCGGACGGCCCGACCGAGCAGGGAGCCCCGGCCTCGTAGGGGCGGGAGGGCGTCATCGACTACCCACGCGTGTTCCGCGTCCGCCAGCGGTTCGACGCGCCACGGGTCGACGACGTCGCGGGCGCGGTCGAGCGGCAACTCGCGGAGCTGTCGCTGGACGAGGTGATCCGGCCGGGGCAGACCGTGGCGGTCGCCGCCGGCAGCCGCGGCATCGCCGACATCGCCACCGTCCTGCGCGCGATCGTGACCGTCCTCCGCCGGCTCGGCGCGCGGCCGTTCCTGGTGCCCGCCATGGGCAGCCACGGCGGCGGCACCGCCGACGGGCAGCGGGCGATTCTCGAATCCTACGGCATCACCGAGCGGTTCTGCGGCTGTCCCATCCGCGCCTCCATGGCCACCGTCGTCATCGGCGAGTCGGCCGAGGGCTTTCCCATCCACCTCGACCAGCACGCCTACGCCGCCGACCACGTGGTGGTGTGCAACCGCATCAAGACGCACACGCAGTTCTCGGGCCGGGTGGAGAGCGGGCTGTCGAAGATGCTCCTGATCGGGCTGGGCAAGCACGCCGGCGCGCGCATCTACCACCGGGCGATCCAGGACCACAGCTTCGACCGGATCCTGCGCAGCGTCACCGGCGTGGTCACCGCCCACTGCTCGGTCATCGGCGTCGGCATCGTCGAGAACGCCTACGGCTGCACGGCCCGCGTGGCTGCCGCCTTGGGACCGCGCCTCGCGGACTTGGACGAGGAGCTGTTGGTGCAGTCGAAGCGGTGGTCGGCGCGGCTGCCGTTCGACCGGGCGGACGTGCTGCTGATCGACGAGATCGGCAAGAACATCTCCGGCACCGGCTTCGACGTGAGCGTCGCGGGCCGCAAGTACCTCGATCACGAGCCGGCCCCGGACGAGTACCCGAAGGTGCGGATCGTCGCGCTGCGCGACCTGACCGATCTGAGCGGCGGCAACGCCGAGGGCATGGGACTGGCCGAGTTCT
Source organism: Spirochaetia bacterium (assembly GCA_964291595.2). GTDB lineage: Bacteria > Spirochaetota > Spirochaetia > SZUA-6 > Bin103 > CATQHW01. The sequence goes on from OZ219914.1 coordinate 3,439,281, forward strand.
GCCGCACGCGGCTGCTCGACAAGGCCGACCTCCGCATCACGCGCATCAACGCCCTGACCAGCGGCCACTACACCGGCGCGATGCTGCCCATCGACTTCGCGACGGACGCCGAGCTGCTGCAGGTGGTGCTGACCGAGATCGGCCTGACCGAGCCGCCCGACGCCCGGCTGATCTGGATCCACAACACGCTGGACCTGGGCGAGGTCGAGTGCGCCGCCGCCTACTGGGACGAAGCGCGCTCCCGCGACGACCTGGAGGTGCTCACCGACCCGCGGCCCCTCCCCTTCGACACCGACGGCAACCTGCCGGACGACATCGTGTCGCTATCGCCCCGAGGGTCGAACTGATCCTGGTCAGTACGACCGCTCGCCGCGCGTGGCGTGGGAATCCAGCCGGAGCGTCACGCATACCCATCTGCTGTCAGCGTCGTGTTCAATCTCCGGCTCGGTTTCGTTGAACTCCTGCATTGCGTGGCGCATTACCAGCCACCCCCGACCGCGCTGCTCCATCATGCCCGCGACGACTGCGTAGTGCGCCATTGACTCGTTCCGGGAACGAGGGCGGCCGCCTCGGCGTACCTTGTCGACCGTCATCCGATTCGGCAGGGCACCGGGGCTCGTTACCTCGATCCGGTCGCAGAAGACATCCACCATGATCTTGGATCCGGTGATGGTGTAGTCGCGATGGATGACGGCGTTGACGATCGCCTCGCGCAGCGCTCGCGTCGGCAGGAGCGGCACGTCCTTGCGGACGACGTCTCCATACACCTCTCGCCGTCCGAGGCTTCGTGTCCATCCCATGGTCCGGCGAACCTGTTCGTCGAGTCGCCCCCTCCCTTCGCCGACCAGGATCACCTCCGAGCCGCGATCCGCACCGGCGTACGCCGTACATTCCACGAAGAAACTCCGTGTCTGAGGATACGCCTGCGGCTCCTTGCCGAACGCCATCAGTCCGAAGAGCGTGGCATGCAACGCTCCGTCGACTTCATCCAGCACGTCCAGGTTGCGCAGATCGTCGGTGAAGTCCGGCTGCGGCCACTGCTCCATGTCGAGACCCTGAGCCCGGAGAAAGGAGTGAACCACGTCCGGGTCGATGTCGTCTGCGCCCGCTGCAGGGATCACCTGCTCCTCGGTCATCACGAAGCCGAACACGTTGAACAGTTCCTGAAGGTCGCTCGGCGACGGCTGCACGCTGCTGCGCTCCCGTCGAACCCAGACCCGTTGGCGATAGCGAAGCGGTTCGAAGCCACGCTGGCGGAGTACTTCGATCCAGTGGACCCATCCGCCGCAGGCATCCTGTCTCCCACAGCGCGCAGAAACCGGAGTACTGCACGCGGTCTGCAGGAAGCTCGTGAGGCGCTCCTGCATCGTCTCCGGATGCTCCTTGACGCCGACGATCGTTCCGCCGTCGTCGACGCCGACGATGATCAGTCCGCCATCGGTATTCGCGAACGCGCAGATCGCCTTGCCGATGTCGCGCAGATCACCGGGACCGCGCTTGAACTCGACGTTCCGGCCTTCGCCGGCCTCGATGCGCTCGCGCACCTGGGGCCACTCCATTACGGCGGCCGCTCCACGAGGCGCAGCACGGCGTCGAGAATCCGCTCGGCGGTGCCGGGCTCGAAGTGGGCCGAGCCGGTCTGCGCCTCGTAGCCGCCGGCGGCGAGGTCGTGCCGGAACGGCAGGTAGCCCTCGTAGCCGTTCGCGTAGGAGATCACCACGGCGTCCGGGAAGCGCTCGGCCACGCGCAGCCCGAGCTCCGCCAGCACCTCGAAGGGCAGGGCCACCAGGGGCAGATCGCCGATCCTCACCTGCTGGATGCGGACGGCAAACGAGCCCTCCGGCCACCGGCGCGCCGCGTAGGCCAGGTGCAACGCTTCCACGTAGGCGTCACGCACCGCCTCGTCCTGTCCGCCGGGAGCGGCCCGGAGCCGGTCCGCGGCAGCTTGCAGCCGGGCCTCCGGATCGCCGGTCAGGTCGTGGCGCACCCGTGCGCGAAGCTCGTCCCAGGTCACGTCCACCCGGTCGGCGGCGACGGGACGAAACGCCCGGTCGCCGAGCAGCACGGCGTGCGCCAGGGTCTCGCCGATCCAGCGCCGCGACTCGCCCAGGCGGCGCATCGGCACGACGTCGCCGGCCGCCGCCTGCGCGAAGAACACCGGGCAGCCGTATTCGTCCGCCAGCGCGCCTCTCAGGTAGTGCACGAAGTCGGACGAGACGAGCAGCGACGTGCTGTCGCCGTGCCGGTCTCCGGTGACCGTGTGGCAGCCGAAGTGCACGAGAACCGCGCCCACGTCGCCGGAGTCAGCGGCGCGGAACCGCAGCGCCGTCAGGCGGTCGTCGGTGGGCGACAGCTCCGGCGCCGGATCCGCGCCGTCCGGGTAGCGGAAGGTGGTGGCCACGGAGCCGTCGGGCTGAGGGATGCGCCGGTTGTAGTGGACCTGCGGCACGCGGGTGCGCAGCACCTCGACCATGCCCGGCGCCAGGCGGCTCACCGCTTCTGCGCATGCGGAGACCACCTTGGTGGTCATCTCGTCCACGTAGGCGGCGTCCGCGTCGTTGATGCCGTTGCATCCCACGTGCGGGCGACGGATCCGCTGCAGTCCCGCCGCCGGCGCGTAGTGGGTGTGCGAGCAGGCAAGCATGATGCGCTCCACCGGGACGCCGGTCCGCTCTGCGATGCGGGCGGCAAGCGCCCGCGCCGCCGCGTCATGGACGCCGACCAGGTCCAGGGTCACGATCAGCGCCGGCACCGCGCCGTCGGCCTGCCCTTCACCGGCCTGCCCCTCACCGGCCTGCACGGCGATGCAGCCGGCCAGGATCGGCTCGCTGACCCCGGTCGAGGGCCCGTCGCGGTTGGCGTAGCCGCCCATCCAGACCGGCCGATCCGGCGTGATGTCCCGTGTCGCGCATCCGAATTTCAGCATGGGGCCATGGTAACAGGTGGACGGCCGGCGCCGTCGGGGCAAGGACGGCTGCCAGTCGCCGCCTGTAGCGCGCAGTGCGCGGGGTCGACGCGGGCGGGTGACCGTACGATGATGCCGCATGGGTAACGGCGATCTGCTGTCCACCGCCGGCAGCCAGTCGGCGACCAACGAGGGCGGCAACAAGATCGTCACCGTGGGCCGCCGCACGCACGTGACGTGGCAGGACGTGACCCCGGAGGGATACTTCAACCGCGCGCGTACGCTGGACCTCGACTCGGGCGAGTGGTCTCCCACCTGCACCCTGGGCAGCGCCTACGACGACCACGCCCGCGCCGTGATGGTCGCCGACGCCGGCGGGTTTCTGCACGCGGTCCTGAGCGGCCACAACACGGCCTGCACCTACCGGCGCTCCCGCGCGGCCAACGATGCGTCGTCATGGACCGATCCGGTGGAGATCGCCGACGGCACCTACCCCTGCCTGGTCTGCGGACCCGACGGGAACCTCTACCTCGGCATGCGCAACGGCGCTCGTAACGGCCTGGAGCTGTATCGCCGGCCGCCCGACGGGCCGTGGCACCACGTCGGCAAGGTCATCGACCGGCTGGCCGAATACACGGGTTACGCCTGTTTCGCCTGCGGCCTCGACTTCGACGGCGACGGCGTGCTGCACCTGGTGTGCGACATCTACGAGGGCACCCACGAGCAGCGCGGCATCCACCAGGCGATCGTCTACCTGCAGTCACCGGACGGCGGACGGACGTGGCGCACCTGCCGCGGCGAGCCGGCGCCGATTCCGGCCCGCCCGTGCGGCATGGACGTGCTCTGTCAGAGCACCGGCCTGCGCCACGAACCGATCCCTCCGCCGGTCATGACCGCGCAGGGCAACATCGCGCTGGACCCGGAAGGCACGCCCCACGTCCTCTACCTCTACCACCTGAACCGGGCCGGTGAGCTGATCCTGGCCTCGCCGGACGAGTCGGGCATCTGGCGCCAGCGACCGATCGACGCTGCTCTTCGGTCGGCCTACCCCGAGCACCGCGCCATGTTCTGCCGCGGCACCTTCACCATCGACGCGGACGGCGTCTTTCGCGCGCTCGTCACGCTGGTGCCGGCCGGCCACTCGGGGTGGGACGGCCATCTGCCCACCCGGCCGGGGCTACGCGGAATCGCCGGCGGGCGAGTGCCGGCGCGCGACCCGCACGCCGACAACCCGGTCGTGTGGCTGATCTCGCGCGATCGCGGCGCCACCTTCACCGTCCAGGAAGCGTTTCCGGCCGCGGCGGAGGCGCGATCGCCCAAGTACGAGCTTCCGGTGTCGGGCGTTCCGTGGCCGGGAGGCCGCGGCATCCTCTACTTCGACCGCACCTCACGCCCGGTCCCTGGCGCCCGGGAGGATCCCGGCTTTCAGAACCGCGTCTACTTCTGCCGGGAGACGGCCTGGTAGCAGGTTGACGCCGAGCCGGACCGGTCCTACCGTCGCCGGATGCCGCTCGAGCTGATCGCCGACCGCCCCGGTCACGCCGTCCTGCGCGAGTACGAGCAGCCGCCGCTGGCGTCCGGTGAGGTGCGGGTCGCCACCCAGTTCAGCGCCGTGAAGCACGGCACGGAGTTCCGGGACTTCCGGTTCGACTCCGCCGACGCGACCGACCGCTGGGATCCGGACCTCAGGCTGCACCGGCGCGGAGAGCCGGCGGTGCCCCGCTTCCCGAAGAAGCTCGGCGAGGGATTCGTCGGCATCGTCACCGAGGTCGGCGAGGCGGTCCGGACCGTGCAGGTGGGCGACCGGGTCTACGCCCACGGCAGCGTGGCCGAAACGCACGTCATCGCGGTGGAGCACTTCTCCCTGCGGACCGTGCCGGCCGCGGTCTCCAACCAGAACCTGGTCTACGACGAGGCGGCGATGTACGCCCTAGGCGGCATCCGCGACGGGCAGGTGCGGCTGGGCGAGCGCGTGGCGGTGTTCGGGCTGGGCGCCATCGGTCAGATGGCGGTGCAGATGGCGAAGCTGTCCGGAGCGCGCTGGGTGGCGGCCAGCGACCCGATCGAGCGGCGCCGCGCCGCCGCGGCCCGCCACGGCGCCGACGTCGTGTTCGACCCCGCGCAGGTCGACGTCGGCCTCGCGATCAAGCAGATGACCGGCAGCCTGGGGGTCGACGTGTCGATCGAGACCTCCAGCTCCCATGCCGCCCTGTACGACGCCCTCCGCTCGACGCGCTTTCAGGGCCGCGTCGCCTCGACCGCCTACTACACCGGCCCGGCGCAGGGCCTGCTGCTGTCAGGCGAGTGGCACCGCAATCAGCTCACGCTCATTTCCAGCCGCGCCGCGGCTCCGCCGCCGCGCGAGCACAGTTGGGACGAACGGATCAAGCCGGAGGTGGTGACGCTGCTGGAGGAGGGGAGACTTGAGGCCGAGGACCTGGTCGATCCGATCGTGCCGATGGCGCGCGCCGCGGAGGCCTACCTGGAGCTGAACCGGCACCCCGAGCGCTCGATCAAGCTCGGGATCGACCACACCCTCGACTCCGCATGAGACGGGTCACCCACAGCGGCCAGCCGCTCATAGAGCCGCGGCACCCGCTGGGGCCGCACGAGCTGCCGAGCACGCTCCGCTACCTGAACGACCGCTACTTCGACTTCGAGCGCGCGCTGCCCTACCCGCAGACCGGCGATCCCGCGGCGTGGCGCTCCTGGAGGGGACGCCTGCGCCGCGCGCTGCGCCGCACGCTGGCCCTGCCGCGGCTCGGCCCGGTGCCATGCCCGCAGCCGGTCGTCCTGGAAACCGTGGAGTGCGACGGCTACGCCCGCTACAAGCTGGCGTACCAGACCCTGCCCGGCAACTGGGCGCGCGCCTACCTGCTGGTCCCGACCGGTGAGCCGGCCACCCCGCGGGCCGCGGTCCTGTGTCCGCACGGGCACGTGAACGGGCAGAGCCGAGCGGTGGCTGACCCGGAACAGGCGGCCCGCGCCAACGTCGGCGTTCCCTACGCGCACGAGTTCGCCGCCCGCGGCCTGGTCGCCCTGGCGCCGGAGCAGGCCGGCATGGGGGAACGCGGCGGCGGCCCCGAGCACGACCCGAAGAAGAGCCCCGGCCCCTGCCAGGCGCTGTGGGTCCGGCTCAACCACGTGGGCCTGGACCTGACCGGCCTGCGCGTGTTCGAGCTGATGGCGGCCCTGAACCTGCTGGCGGCGCGCCCCGACGTCGACGCCCGGCGCATCGGCTGCGCCGGCCTGTCGGGGGGCTGCTGGCTGTCGCAGGTGCTCACCGCCCTGGACCGCCGCGTGCGGGCGGTGGTGCTCTCCGGCTTCTTCACCACCTTCGTGCAGACCGTCTGGCACAGCCACTGCATCTGCCACCACCCGTTCGGCATCGGCCGCCTGTGCGACATGCCGGACCTCTCGGCCCTGATCGCGCCGCGGCCGCAGTTCGTCGAGTCAGGCGATGCGGACACCGGCTATCCGTATCAGCCCGCGTTCGACATGGTCGCGGAGGCGTATGCGCTGCTCGGCGCCCGCGAGCACTTGGGGGTCCACCGGTACGCCGGCGGACACCTGTTCCACGGCGGCGAATCGATCCCGTGGATGGTGCGGCAACTGGGTGGCTGAGGGCCGACAGCCGATGAGTGAGAGGCGCGCGACCGCGACGCCGCGCACCATGATCGGCGCCTACGGGACGTGGGCGGCGGGCCTGATGGGCCCCGGTCCCCCCACGCACTCGTTCCGATCCGACCGGTGGACGGACGTCGACGAGTGGCGGACGGCAGCCCGCGCACGTCTCCTGGACCGGATCGCGCAGCCGGAATGCGGTGGTTGTCCGCACCCGCGAGTTCTCCGGCAGTTCACCTACGACGGCCTGCACGTCGAGGAGCTGGAATGGCAGCTTCCGTACGGGCCTCCCACCCGCGCCGTGTTCCTGAAGCCGGCAGGCGCGCACGGTCCGCTGCCGGCCGTGCTCGCCCTGCACGACCACGGCGGCAACCACTACTTCGGCCTGCGCAAGATCACCCGCACCTCCGACCGGCCCCATCCCGACATCGTCCGGCACCAGGAGCTGGCCTACGGCGGCGTGGGCTGGGCCAACCGGATCGCCAGGCGCGGGTATGCCGTGCTCGTCCACGACGCCTTCTCCTTCGCCAGCCGGCGTGTCCTCGCGGCCGACCTGCCCGGATACGCCGTGCACTCGATGATGGGCAGGGTGGGCCGCATCGCCGACCTCGATCCGTCGGAGTGGCACGGCATGGATACCTCCGCGTGGACGGTGTCAGGCGAGGAGCCGGCAGAGGAGATCGAGGCGTACAACCGGTTCGCCGGCCCGCAGGAGAACCTCATGGCGAAGTCGCTGTTCTGCGCGGGCACGACCTGGCCCGGCGTGTTCAGCGTCGAAGACCAGCGCGCGCTCGACTACCTGTGCTCGCGGGACGACGTCGACCCGAAGCGGGTCGGCTGCGGCGGCCTGTCGGGCGGCGGGCTGCGCACGGTGTTCCTGGCCGGCCTGGACGACCGGATCCGCTGCGCGGTGTGCGTGGGGTTCATGACCACGTGGCGGGACTTCCTGCTCAACAAGTGCTTCGTGCACACCTGGATGGCCTACGTGCCGCTGCTGCCGCGCGAGCTGGACTTCCCCGACATCCTGTCGCTGCGCGCGCCGCTGCCGACCATGGTGCTCAGCACGCGGCAGGACGAGCTCTACACCCTGCCCGAGATGCAAGCTGCCGCCGAGATGCTACGCGCCACCTACCGCAAGGCGGGGACGCCCGAGCGCTATCGCTGCTCCTTCTACGATGGTCCCCATCAGTTCGACCTGCCGATGCAGGACGAGGCGTTCGCCTGGTTCGACCGCTGGCTGGAGGCCTGAAGCGGCCGGTCGTCGATCGCCGCACGTCAGTCCGGCACGCGCGCGGCCCACACCTCGAAGTGGTCGTCTTCGCTCGAAGACTGAAACACCACCCAGCGGCTGTCCGGGGTGACGCTGGCGTTGGCTTCCAGCCGATGGCCGAGCACCTTGGGCGAGCGCATCATCGTTCGGTATTTGCAGATCGGCGTGGTCGTGACCGTCTTGTCGGGCTCGCGCAGCAGGTCGGCGTCCAGCGCCTCGGGGTCCAGGTGATAGCTTCGATACATCTGGTCGTAGTCCTGCCAGTACTTCTCATCGTCCAGCACGCTTTCCGAGGGCAGGACGTACTTCCAGATGGTCTCGGCGCCGTTCGAGATCGGCGCGGGCGGCACGGTCCCGGACAGTACCGGCAGACCCCTCAGATAGAACGCCGACCAGCGCGGCTCCACCCCCTCGTCCAACCGTTTCTGCAGCAGCGCCTGGAGCTCGGGCGGAAAGTTGTTCACGTCGAAGTCGTATCCCTCGCCGACGACGAACTGCTCGTTCGGAGCCACGTGGGCGTGAACGGAAAGACCGGTGTGCGGAGGGCACGCGAACCAGCGGTTCTCTCCCGTCTCCAGGTCGATGCGCGACAGGCACTGCACGTGCGGCGAGGCGAGTTGCTTCGTGTAGATCCGCTTGCCGTCGAGCGCCCAGTGGTAATACCCCTGACCGTGCCAGCGGGCGTTGACGCCGTCGTCGCAGTGATCGAGCCACTCTCCGGTGTCCAGGTCGATGATGTGCGCCCCCGACAGGAACAGGTTCGGCAGAACCGGATGCGGGTTGCCGTGCTCGAGATTGAAACGCCTGCCGTCTCCAAGGACGTTCTCGTGGGCGACGGAGACCTGGCCGGTTTCCAGGTCGATCCGCAGCATCTCCTGGTGGCCGGGGCCTTCGTTCTTGGCATCCTGGAACTGGTTCGGCGTCAGCGTCCGCATCAGCTCGTAGTTCTCCTTGCGCGGGCAGTAGTAGTACCGCTCGGAGGCATCGAAGCTGGCGAAGTACGGGTAGCGGATCGGCTCCGACGGCACGATGCGGCGCCGCTCGCCGGTGTCGATGTCCACCTGGATGATCGCCCACGCATCGGGATCCGAGGGGTCCAGCACGTTCACCCGATGGGAGTAGCGCGCCGCCGCGAAGTGCACGCAGCAGCCGCCGTGGTGCTGAAAGTACGCGGTCAGCGACTCCGGCACCGCCGGGATGGGGCCGAGGTCGCGGACCTCACCGGTGATCATGTCGCGCGCCCACAGCGACCGGGTGCCGGCGGCGATTCCGTTCCGGATGTCCTCGAAGCCCATGAAGACGGCGTACCGGCCGTCGAAGGTCATCAGGTTGTTGTAGAAGTAGTTGTTGCGGAAGTGCATCTTCCGGTCGGGCGACAGGCGGACCACCCGCGTGCCGGTGAGAGGGTCCTGCCAGCTCTTCTGTGCCCACTCGAAGGTGAGCTCGGGTGCGATGGGAACGTTCATGTCGACTCCTTTCACGTCGCGTTGTCACGGCGACCCTGCCGTGCTCCAATCGTACCGGACGGAACGATGGCGGACATGGACGGAGCCCTGGACTGGGTGGATGAACCGCATCGCTTCAAGGTGCTTCACGAGGGACGCTTGCTGACCGCCTACAACAAGGGAAATCCCCAGTACGGGGACTTCTTCAAGGCGTTCCCGAACATCGAGCCGGTGCACACCCTGTCGGGCCTGCCGGTCACCGCCTCCGGCGCTGCCAACTTCAACCACCACAAGTCGGTCTTCCTGGGGCTTGGCCGGCTGAACGGGCACAACTTCTACCACGACTGCTATCCGCCGTTCGCGGCGTACCGGCCGTTCCCGTCCGGGGACATCGTCCAGGTCGAAGCACAGGTGCGGTGCGAGGCGGATGCCGTCGTGCTGGCGGCGCGCAACGAGTGGGTCCCCAAGGTGGACGTGCCGGCGCCGCTGCGCGAGTTCTTCGCGCCGGCCGAGGGCACCGACGGGACCGCCCCGGAACGGGTGTGCACGGAACGCCGCACCTTGCGCTTCGCCCTGGCACCCGGCTGCTACACCATCGACGTCGACTCCGAGTTCGAGGCCACCGACGGCGAGCTCCATTTCGGACAGGACGGGCACAGCTACCTCGGCGTCCGCGTCGCCGACGCGATCGACGAGGAGGACGGCGGGCTGGTCACCGACTCCGCCGGCCGTTCCGGGTGCGACGCGATCAACGAACAGGTGGCCGACTGGGTCGACTACTCGGGCTCGCTCGGCGAGCACGCCCTGGGCATCACGGCCATGAACCACCCGGACAACCTGCCGACCCTGTTTCGGGCGCGCGCGTACGGGTTCTTCGGGCCGAGCCCGTTCTTCGCCGCCGATCACCGGTTGCCGGCGGGCGAGAGGCTCCTGTTCCGCTACCGCGTCGTCGTGCACGACGGCGACGCCTCCGCGGTCGACCTGCCGCGGCTGTTCGACGAGTTCCGGAGCGCTTCCCGGCTGTAAGGGCGCCCGCCTACGTCACGCGGGCGGCCCACACCTCGTACAGACCCTGTTCGCTCACGGACTGGAACACCGCCCAGCGGCTGTCGCGGGTGACGTGCACGTTGGTCTCGAAGCGGCCCGCCCGCATCTTCAGCCGCGGCATGCTGCGGAAGCGGCAAATCGGGGTGGTCCGAACCACGTGATCGGGGTTCTCGGCGATCGCCTGGTGCGCCTCCGCCTCGGTCTGGAACTCGCGAACCTCCGGCCACAGCGTCCGCTCGGGCAGCTCGAACTTCCAGATGACCTCGGTGGCGGAGGCGCTGTTGTGCAGCCCGTCCCACGGATGGGTCGAGGTGGGACTCACGTCCTGCCCCAGGCTCTCGACGAGGCCGACGTCGACGATGCTGAAGCTGCGCCCGTCGCCGGTCATGAACGAATCGTCGGGCGCCGGGGTCATGTGGATGGAATTGCCCACGTGCGGGCGGCCGATGTAGCGGGTCGCGCGCTCCCGCTCCAGGTCGTTCACGTAGATGGCGTGGCACGCGAACGGCCAGCCGTGCGAGTAGACCCGCGTGCCGTCCGCGCTCCAGTGCTCGTGGGTGCCGCGCGAGCGCAGCTTGCCCTGCAGGTCGAGCCAGCGGCCGCTGGACAGGTCGATGATGCGCTGACGCTGCATGTCGACCGGGCGCCGGTAGCGCTCGGTGAAGTAGTAGCCCTCCTGGCAGCACATGAAGAGCGCCGGATCGACGGGATTGGGGTTGGGATGGCCGACCCAGAACTGGTCGGTCTCGACGATCGTGTCGACGGCCCCGGTCTCCAGGTCGATCCGGTACATCAGGTTGGGGCCGGGCTCCGAACCCAGGATCGCCGACCGCTCCAGCGGCGTCGTGCCGGCAGGCAGGTCGCGGTCCTTCAGCGCTTCATAGGCGAACGCGTAGCGGTCGTCGGCCGTGCACTCGGCGAACACGACGAGCGGCAGCGGGCGGTCGGGCTCGATGCGGGTCTTCGTGCCGTCGTCCAGGTCGATGCGCACGATCTCCGACCGGCCTCCGGAGCGCTCCGCCACGTGCAGGAGGTGGGACTGGGGCGAGACCGCCCAGCCGGCCAGGCCGTCGCTCCCGTCATCGGGGACCCGGTATTCGTGGACGCGCTCGGCGGCGCCGCTCTGCAGGTCGATGGCCCAGAGGCACGACGGCCGCCGGCCCTCGGGGTCATCGCCGCGCAGCACCAGCACGGCGCCGTCGCGCGTGAGCGCGGTCGACCGGAAGTAGCTGATGCGCACGTGCAGTCCTTCCTCGGGTACCAGCCGCACCACCTCGGTCCCGGTCCAGGGGTCCTTCCAGCGGCTCTTCGCCCAGTCGAAGGTCACCGGTGACATGGTCACAGAGGTTAGCAGGTTGACGGACGGACGGCCCGCTCCTACGGTCGCTTGCGATGAGGAACGCTGATTCGCCCGAGGAGCGCTTCGCGGAGGACGGCTTCGTCCGCATCGACCGCTTCTACTCGCCCGGCCAGGTCGCCGAGGTGCTGGCGGAGCTCGACCGCTACATCGCCGAGGTGGTGCCGGCCATTCCCGACACCGACGCCTTCTACGAGGACAAGAGCCGGCCGGAGACCCTCAAGCAGCTCGTCCGCCTGGCCGATCACGACCGGTACTTCCATGACCTGCTGCACCGCGACGCCATGCCGCAGATGGCGGCGTTGCTGCTCGGCGAGGAGTCTCGGCCCATCAACCAGCAGATCTTCATCAAGCCGCCCGGCGGCCTGAGCAAGGCGACTCCTCCGCACCAGGACGGGTTCTACTTCCACCTGGAGCCCTGCTCCGCACTGACCCTGTGGCTGGCGCTCGACGACGTGGACGAGGAGAACGGCTGCCTGCGCTTCGTGCGCGGCTCGCACCTGCGCGGCGTGCGCGACCATCAGCGCACGCAGACCCTGGGCTTCTCGCAGGGGGTCCCGGACTTCGGCAACCGGAAGGATCTGGCCGACGAGGTGGCGTGCCCGGCCGCGGCCGGCGACCTGATCGCCCACCACGCGCTGACCATCCACCGCGCCGGCGCCAACCGGGCGGCCGACCGCCAGCGCCGCGCGGTCGGCATGATCTACTACGGCGCAAGCGCCCGCGAGAGCACGGCGGAGCACGAGGCCTACCAGCGCGAGCTCGCCGACGACCTCCGCAAGGCCGGGAAGATCTGATGGAGGGCCGCCGCAGCGACCGGCTCGTCACCTACGTCGAGATCGCGCCGGCGACCGACGCCCATCCGCGCAACGATTCCGCGTCGATCGTGCAGCTCGACGACGGCAGCCTGTTCATGGTCTGGATCGAGATGCATGCCAGCGAGCTCGGCGGCCACGACGAGGCGCCGTCCAGCATCGCGTCCATGCGCTCGACCGACGGCGGCCTGACCTGGGGCGAGCACCGCATCGAGCAGTCGCCGGGCGGCGACATCCACAGCGTCTACAACCCCAGCCTGATCGTCCTGCCGGGTGGCGAGCTGCTGTTCTTCTACCTGCAGTACAACCGACTGGTGTGGAACGAGCCGTTGCAGGCATCGGGCTGCCTGCGGCGCTCGGCCGACGGCGGGCGCACGTGGGGCGCCGAGACCCGCATCTGGGACCACGAAGGCTACGGCTGCGCCAACCACACCCTCACGCGGCTGGCCGACGGCCGGCTGCTGAAGTCGGTCGAGTACCTGCCGGTATGGGGCTCCTATCCCGCGATGAGCTCCCGGTCGGGCTGTTTCGTCAGCGATGACGACGGCCGGACGTGGCGGCCGCCGGCGAGCCTGGTGCAACTGCCGCTGCGCGGGACCATGGAGAACCACATCGTCGAGACCGCGCAGGGCGGGCTCCTGATGTGCATGCGCAACCAGCTCGGCTCCGTGTTCCTGAGCCGCTCGACGGATCGCGGCGAGACCTGGAGCCTGCCGCAGACCTCCGGACTGTCCTGCTGCGAGTCGATGCCGAGCCTGACGCGCATCCCCACGACCGGCGACGTGCTGCTGATCTGGAACCACTCGGAGTTCGACCCCACCTACGACCACTCCGGCAAGCGCACGCCGCTGACCTGCGCGGTGTCCCGGGACGGAGGATCCGCCTGGGGGACGCCGAGAGACCTCGAAGATGATCCGTCCGTCGAGTTCACGAACGTCGCCTGCTCCTACACGCGTGAAGGGAAGGCGATCGTCACCTACCTGACCTCGCAGATGGAAAACCCGGAGCATCCGGGCAGGCTCGGCCGGGCGGCCATGTCGCTCAAGGGCGCCATCTTCGACATCGAGTGGCTCTATGCCGGAATGGAGCACGCCTGAAGGAGATCGAACGATGACCGAGACCGAAACGCCGCACCACGCCATCAACACGGACCCCGGCGAGGGGTACCGCCGCAACGGCTACGCGGTCGTCCGCGGCATATTCGACGCCGACCGGGTCGCGCGGCTGCTGCCGATCTGCGAGCGCGTGCTCGCCCAGTGGCGGGAGCGACCCCTGAGCGACAACCCTCCGGTGGACTCGCTCGCCAACTACATGCGCCACCTCAACAACCCCGCCTACCACCGCGGCCGGCCGGAAGACCTGGCAGCGGTCCTTGACGCCGCGGCGGCGCCGGCGGTGATCGACGCCGTCGACCGGGCGCTGGGCGAGCCGTTCCTGTTCACCAGCACCAGCATGTACTTCAACCCGATCGGCGAGCCGCTCGACGGCTTCTGGCACAAGGACGCGATCGGCCCCGAGGCCGACGACCCGCGCGACCACGCCACCGGCAGCGGCCTGCAGGTGCAGGTCGCGCTGGTGCCGAGCGACGACCTGCAGGTGGTGCCCGGCTCCCACGTGCGCGAGTTCACCGACGCGGAGCGCCACATCTGCGTGGACGACGGGGGCGCCAACCGGCGCTCCAACGACATGCCGGGCGCCGTCCGCCTCGCCCTGCAACCGGGCGACGCCGTGCTGTTCAACCAGATCGTCATCCACCGCGGCCGCTACCACCGCGAGCCGCCGCGCCGCACCTTCATGATCAGCTTCCGCAAGCGGCGCGTGACCGAGGCCACGCTGGCCCGGCGCGGGCTGGACCAGTACAGCGACCAGCCGTGGTTCCTGGCCCCCGACTACCTGGACGGCACCGCGCCCGCGACGCGGCGCCACTTCTCCGACTACACCGCCTTCTACGCCGCGCAGTGGCGCAGCAAGCTCGCCGAGATGCTCAAGTACCAGCACCTGATCCAGCACCTGCACGACACCGGCAGCCCCTACCCGTTCGCCCCTCGCGAATCGGCCGATCTGGCCGGGTAGCCCCGACCGGCGGACCGTTGACCGCGTCACGCCGAAGACGACTGCGCTCATCGCTGGAGTACACGGCCCTCGCAGCTCCCGCTCTCATCTACCTCCTGCTCTTTCATTACCTGCCGATGGGCGGCGTCGTCATGGCGTTCAAGAACTACAAGTTCAACCGCGGCATCTTCGGCAGCCCGTGGGTCGGCTTCAGGAACTTCGACTACCTGTTCACGTCCCAGGACTTCACGCTGCTCATGCGCAACACGATCGGCTACAGCGTCGCGTTCGTGGTCACGACGACGGTCTTCGGCGTGCTCACGGCGGTGCTCCTCTACGAGGTGTCCAACCGTTCCGCGGTCAAGTACTACCAGACGACGATGTTCCTGCCCCGCTTCCTGTCCTGGGTCATCGTCGGCTTCTTCACGTGGCTGCTGCTCAACCCCGTGATCGGCGTCTTCAACAAGCTGCTCGCCGCCGTCGGTGTGGAGCCGGTGAGCTGGTATACCGAACGCCGCTATTGGCCGTCCATCCTGATCCTGGTGAACCTGTGGAAGTGGATCGGCGTCACCATGCTGTTCTACTACGCCGCGCTCACGGGCATCGACCGCGGTCTGTACGAAGCAGCCGACATGGACGGCGCCGGCCGCCTGCGCAAGATGACCTCCATCTCCCTGCCCCACCTCACTCCCCTGATCACCATCCTGATCATCCTGTCGCTCGGCAATCTCATCAAGGGCGACTTCGGCCTGTTCTGGC
Source organism: Spirochaetia bacterium (assembly GCA_964291595.2). Classification (GTDB taxonomy): domain Bacteria; phylum Spirochaetota; class Spirochaetia; order SZUA-6; family Bin103; genus CATQHW01. Next base: position 3,454,555 of record OZ219914.1, read on the forward strand.
AAATCCCGCGCCAGGTGGGCTACCTGTTTCCCGTGACCGACGTGATCGAGACCTACGTGTTTCGCGGCGTGGTCTCCGGCGACATGAACATCGCCGCCGCCGTCGGGCTGTTCCAATCGGCGGTCGGCTTCTTCCTGATCGTCGCCGCCAACCTGGTCGTCAGGCGCATGGCACCGGACAAGGCCCTGTTCTGAACCCCGATGCGCCAGCCGTTCCTGCACCTGCTGTTCATCGCGATGTCGCTGCTGTTCGTGCTGCCGTTCGTCCTGATCGTCTCGGTGTCGCTCTCCAGCGATGACGACATCGACGAGTTCGGTTACCGGCTGATTCCGGCCCGCATCGACCTGTCCGCGTACACCTGGGTGTTCCGCGATCTCTCCACGGTGCTGCGCGCCTACGGCGTCACCGCGTTCCAGGCCGTGGCCGGCACGGCGCTTGGCGTCCTGGTCATGGCACTGGCCGGCTACGTCCTGTCCAGAACGGATTATGCCTGGCGCCGCGTCATCGTCTTCATCGTCTTCTTCACGATGGTCTTCTCGGGCGGCCTGGTACCGACGTACATCATCGTCACGCGCTGGTACCAGTTGGGGAACACGCTCTGGGTCTATGTCTTTCCGGTCCTGGTCAACGCGTTCTTCGTGATCATCATGCGGACCTTCTTCGCGCAATTGCCGGAAGAGGTGTTCGAGTCCGCGCGCATCGACGGCGCCCGCGAGATCACGATCTGCCTTCGGGTAGCGTTGCCGCTGTCCACGCCCGCCCTGGCGGCCATCGGCTTCCTGTTCTTCCAGGGCCGGTGGGACGAGTGGTACAACACCCTGCTCTACATACGGGACAAGGATCTCTATACCCTGCAGTATCTGCTGCAGCGAATACTGCTGGAGTTCGACTACGTGCGCGAGATCGCCGCGCAGTCGCCGGAGATGGAGTTCTACCTGCAGACGGAAGACATGCCGCTGGAGTCCATGCGCTATGCGATGGCGATCGTGGCCGCCGGACCCATCCTGCTGATATTCCCGTTCTTCCAGCGGTATTTCGTGCGAGGTTTGACCGTCGGTTCGTTGAAGGGGTAGCATCCGAGGCATACCCGCGCCCCACAGGAGGGTTCCCATGAACCTGCGCAAGCTGATCGCGCTCTTCGCCACTCTCATCATGATGTCCGGCACCGCACTCGCGGCGCCGACGGACGAAGCGGCCCAGGCCGAGGAGGTGACGCTCAACTGGCTGGGCATCGGGCCCGGCATTCAGCGCGACGCCGAGGAGGTGTGGGCGCTCTGGAACGAGGAGCTGCAGAGCCATCTGCCCGGCGTTACCGTGGAGTTCGAGCTGCATCCTCCGTACGAATACGCCGACCGGTTCAAGTTGGCGATGGCGGCCAACGAACAGATCGACGTCGCCAACCGCATGTGGATGATGAACTTCTTCCAGGAGATCGACCGCGGCGCACTGATGCCCCTGAACGATCTGCTCGACGAATACGGACAGGGAATCCTCGATGCCGTCCCGCAGTTCGCCATCGACACGGTCACCTTCGACGGCAACATCTACAACATCCCCACAAGCTGGGCCGCCGACTGGCGCCCGGGCTTCCGTTTCCACAAGGAGCTCGCCGACAAGACCGGCCTGGAGGAGAAGAGCGTGCGCATCGCCGACTCCGAGCTCGCCACGCAGGAGGTCTACGATCTGCTGGAGACGTACCTGAAGCAGGCGCAGGATGACGGGGTGCTGGGAACCGGGATCAGCCCCACCCTGTTGAGCTGGGTGTGGGGCAAGGGATACGAAGGCGTCGCGCGCGGCGTCTCGATCAGGCAGGACGGCAGCGACTTCGAGCTGGTCAACATCTACGAGACCGATGCCTTCCGCACCGTGATCGAGGTCGCGGCCGACTGGTTCGCCAAGGGGTATATCCGCAAGGACTACCTCGGCACCGACATCCAGGAGCTCCGCAAGGACGACGGCAAGCCGCTGGGCGAGGGGGCGGTCGTGTGGGTGCACCTCTACGATCCCACCAAGTCCGAGGAAGAGACGGCCCGATACGGGATTCCCATCGTCGTGTACTCGGGAGCCAGGCAGGCGTTCGTCGGCCACAACCCCGGGCCGAACAACCTGGCGATTCCGACCACCGCGAAGCATCCCGAGCAGGCGATGCAGGTCATCAACCTGCTGTTCACGGAACCGGACGTGTACTTCCGCCTGACGTACGGCATCGAGGACAAGCACTACAAGAACCGCACGGAGCACGATTTCGAGCCGATCGGCTACACGGGCATCCAGGGCTCTGAGGACAGCCCCTACGGGCTGTATCCGTGGGCGGTCGGGAACTTTCAGGACTTGATCCTGTGGCCTCCCGGCACCGACGGCAAGGCGTGGAAGGAGCGCCAGTACGCCATCACGGCCGACGCCCGCACCTCGCCGCTGGTCGGCTTTCCCAAGGACGTGTCCGCGCTGACGACCGAGATCGCCCAGATCCAGGCGGTGGAGCGGGAGATGGTGGACTCGCTCCTCTCCGGCGCACTGCCGGACTGGGAAGAAACGTACGAAACGTTCCTCGAAAAGCTGCGGGCCGCCGGAGTCGATCGAGTGCGTGAGGCACTGCAGAGCCAGATCGACGCCTGGAGGGCCTCGTAGCAACGATCGGACCCGATCCCGATCCGCACATGAAGCACGCGCCGAACGTCACTCCGTACGATGTCCTGCCCGACGCGGTCGCCGCCGACGGCGGGCCGGACATCCGGAGTGAGCGGAGCGAACCTCAACGGGACCATCCCTGCCTTCTGGTGACCGCCGAGCTGCTCGGCGAGATCGCCGAGAAGTGCCGGCGACACCCGTGGGCTCATCGGAACCTCCGGTCCATGGAGCGGCTGGCGCAACGATGGCAGCCGCCGGAGCTGGCCCGTTTCAAGATCGAGCGCAAGGGCTTCACATGGTACGGACTCACCCGCAGGCAGACCATCGAGGAGCTCTGGCAGGCGGCGCTGGTCTGCAAGCTGACGGGCAGCCAGGAGGTGCGTGACAAGGTACTGACCTACCTGCGCCGCATCGCCGATCCGGACTTCGGCTATCCGACGACCCGTTGGGCAACCGACTCGACCGCGTACGTGCATGAGGGGGAGTTCTTTACCTTCTACCCCGCCGTCTACGACCTCATGTACGACGACCTGAGCCGGGACGATCACGCTTCCATCGCCGCAACCCTGCAGTTGTACCTGCGCACGTGCGAAGCGTGGCACGACGGGGGAACCGGCAACTGGTCGGTGACGGCGAATACGGGCGCGATCCTGTCGAGCCTGGTGCTTCGAGACATGGCGATGCTCGACCACTTCCTCAACACCGGCAGCGGCTTCGTCGACCAGCTCTCGAAGGGCGTCATGGGGGACGGCTGGTGGCTCGAAGGGGCATCGAACTACGGCTATCTCGTCTCCCGGTATTTCGGGTATGCGGCCGAGGCATGTCACAACCACGGGATCGATCTCTACCGTTTGCGGGTACCGTCCCGCCCCGGCCACCTGAGCCACGACGACTGGCCGAACGGTTGGATGGGGATGAACTTCGACGGGTGGGGGCCGCCGGGGGCCGCGGACCGGGGACTGAAAGACCTTCACGACGGCCCGATCCCGATGATGGATCAGAGCGGCTGCGTCGTCGCCAACAGCGACTCGCACAAGCTGGCGCCGGGCGACCTGTACGAACTGGCCTACTATCGGTACCGCGACCCGGCGTACGCGTGGATCCTGGCGCGCACCGATCGGATGGCGTGGCAGTCCCTGGTCTGGGGAGTGCCGGAGCTCCCCGACGCGGCCGATCCGCGAGCGGGCTCCGCGCACGCGGACAACGTCGGGATCGCCGCGCTGCGCTCCCAGGCGCCGGGCCGCGAGGCGCAGGCGATCAGATCCAGGCGTACGTCAAGTGGGGGATCCATGGCGGCTGGCACGGCCACTTCGACCGCACCGCGCTGCTCGCCTTGTCACGGCACGGAACCGAGTTCTTCTCGCCTCTGGCGAGCTGGTTCGGATACGAGAGTCCGCTGTACAAGGCATGGGTGCAGCCGTCGATCAGCCACAACATGGTGGTGGTGGACGGCCTTCAGCAGGAGCCGGTGCCCTCGGAGCAACTCCTGTTCCACGCGGGTCAGGCACTGCAGGCGTGCGTCGTGGAGACACGCGCCCGCTGGGCGCAGAAGAAGCCGTGGGACGTGCGGAACCCCGGCGACCTCGATCCGCACAACCTGGAGAAGATGATCGACTACGGCGACGCCGCTCCCGTGACCCAGCGCCGCCTGGTCGCGGTCACGGACGACTACGTCGTGATCGCCGACTGCCTGCAGGCACCGGTTGCCCATACCTACGACTGGCTCATGCATCCGGTCGGGTTTCAGGGCGCGACATCGGAAGCGATACGGTCGGGCCGGCACAGCGATCGCCTGCTCGACGATCCGGCCGGCAGCTACTGCCACGTCACCGACTGCGACTGGTTCGAGGCGCGCGCGCCGCTGGCGCATGCGTTTCGCGACGGACCGACCCGGCTCACCGTGCACTCGGTGTGGCCCACCAGTCTGAGCGGAGCGCTGGGGACCTTCCCGTACCCGACGGCGGACGTGTCCTGGCGGATCGACGGCGACGGCCGGTACCTGGCCGACGGCGGCTTCGTGGCCAACGCCTTCGATGCCCATGCGATCGACGTCGACGTCACCGGTACGAGTGCACTGCGTCTCACCATTTGCCTGGACATGAGGGACGGCGTCGATCTGATCACACACACGCTCGCAGACCCGCGTTTCGTGACCGCCGGCGGCGGTACGGTTCATCTGGCCGACCTGCCGTGTACCATCGCGCCTGACGACGGACCGATACCGGACTCCGGGCCGACTCGACCCACTCTCGGAGCGCATCACCGGCAGGTCGATCTGGCGGCGGCCGGGCATCTCGTGGTCGTCACGATCGACACGACATCGCTCGGCTCGGCGAGGTTCGTCACGAACCTCGCCGTCGAAGGACTCAACGGGGACATGACGAACATGCGCAGGACGCTGCTGCTGCGCCAACGCGGCAGCGAAGCCCGCTTTCTCACCGTGCTGGAGCCGTTCCAGGACTCGGCCGCCATACGGCAGGTGCGAGCGTCCGGACCGGACCGCATCGAGGTCTCGCTCGCTGACGGACGAATGCATAGTACCGAGATCACCGGCCTGGAGGCCGGCACGGATCTGCGAGTGTCGCTTCGGGAGCACCGAGGCGGAGCCCTGATCCGGGAGGAGACGACGGCATGAGCGAACCGATCCCGCCGGGAATGAAGATCGCGGCGCAGATGAGCGCGGAGCCCACCGAATCCGACTTCCGCTTCGTGCGGCAGATGGGCATCGAGTACGCCGTGGCGTGGACCGGACCCGAGCACGCCGACTACGACTACTACGCGAGCCGGCGCGAGCTGTTCGACAGGCACGGCCTGACGATCTACGGCTTCGGCAACTTCGGCGTCCACAACCAGGACGCCATCGTCCTGAACCTGGCCGACCGCGACGCCAAGATCGCGGAGTACCAGCGCCACCTGCGGGCGCTCGGCAAGGCCGGCATCCCTTACACCACCTACGCCCACATGGCCAACGGCATCTGGACCAGCGGCCGCGAGGAGACGCGCGGCGGCGCCTCGGCGCGTGCCCTGGACATGGAGGACGACCCGTGGGGCAGGTGGCAGGACCGGCGCTACCACCTGCCGCTCTCGCACGGACGCGAGTACTCGGAACAGGAGATCTGGGACAACTTCAGCCACTTCATCCGCGAGGTGGCGCCGGTCGCCGAGGACGCGGGCGTCCTGATCGGGATCCATCCCGACGATCCGCCGCTGCCGATGCTGGCCGGCGTGCCGCGCTGCATCTTCTCCAGCTTCGACGGCTACCAGCGCGCCATGGAGATCGCCGACAGCCCCAACGTCGGCATCTGCTTCTGCGTGGGCTGCTGGCTGGAGGGCGGCGACCTGATGGGCAAGGGGGCGATCGAGTCCATCCGCCACTTCGGCGCGCAGGGCAAGATCCACAAGGTCCACTTCCGCAACGTGGACGCCCCGCTGCCGCACTTCGTGGAGACCTTCGTGGACGACGGCTACGCCGACATGTACCCGGTGATGCGGGAGCTGCAGGCCGTGGGCTTCCGCGGCGTGCTGATCCCGGACCACATCCCGATCATGAGCGAGGACGGCCGCGCCGAGACCGCCTACACGATCGGGTACATGAAGGCACTGCTGGCGCGCGCCGAGGCGGAGGTCCCCTCGACGCCCTGAGGCGCTCGGATGCGCTCGGATGCGTCCCGGCCGTTTCGCCCTGAGGATACGCTAAAGAGATTGGATTTGCTCTCCGATATACCAGGTATACATGGCAAAAGAGAGAATACGTGTTGCAGACGAAGTGTGGGTGGCCACGGCGCTCCTGCACAAGCAGCATCCCGACCGCGATGACTTCACGGTCTCCGAGATCAGCCGGCGCGCGGCCGCGGAGGCGAACGGCGCGGGGCCGCTGCGCCCGGGCTTCGTGGTACATGCCTCCCAGCACTGCGTCGCCAGCAAGGCGCCCAATCCCGGACGCTACCGGATGTTGATCGAAACCGAACGCGGACGCCGCCGGCTGTTCCGGCCGGGCGACCCCTACCACCCCGACCGGCGGGGCGGAAAGACCGTTCCGCGCACCGAAGAGCTCCCGTGGGGTACCGCGGCCTGGTCGACTGGTACAACTCCGACTACGTGGGGACCGCGACCATCCCGATTCCCGTCGACCCGATCCTGTCCCTGCGCGACATCGGCAAGTCGCTCCGCTCGACCGAAGCGGCCGACACGCTGGTGCGGCGCCTCCGCGAGGCGGGCCGATGAGCCGCATCTTCTGGGACACCAACCTGTTCCTGTACCTGTTGCAGGGCTTCGGCGAGCCGTCCCGGCGGGCGGCCGACCTCCGCCGGCGCATCCTGGAACGGGGCGACGAGCTCCTCACCTCCGCGCTCACGCTCGGCGAGGTGCTCGTCCACCCCGTCGAGCACAAGAACGAGACCGTGCTGGCCGAGATCGAGCGCGCGATTCCGGCCGGCGCCGTCGTGTTGCCGTTCGACGCGCGCGCGGCCCGGCGCTTCGCGGAGATCCGCGCCGCATGGCAGATCTCCGCCTCCGACGCGATCCAGCTCGCTTGCGCGTCGGTTGCCAACTGCGACCTGTTCATCACCAACGACGACCGGCTGAACCATACGAACGTTCCGGGGATACACTTCATCCAGTCCCTGCAGCGGACCGTGTTGTGAGCCTCGATCTGAGCGCCGACCGCGCCTGGTCCTTCGCCGGCGGCGCGTGGCAGGCCGGCGCCGACGGTGGGATGGCGCCGGTCGACGCCTTCGACGCCAACACCGAGAGCGGCATGCAGGGGTGCCGGTTCGCGTTCGCGACCGACACGTCGTACCGTGACTTCCGGGCCACCTTCCAGGTACGCCATGACGTGGCGCACAGCGACGTCGGCCTGGTGTTCCGCGCACGGAGCCGGTCCGATTTCACCCTCCTGCACTTCCCGTGCTGCGGCCAGGGATACCGCGCCCAGCACTTCTGGACGGCGCTGTCCCGCATGGACGGGAGCGGCTGCCTGCGCGTCGACCAGCTCGCCATGGTGAACCGGGTCGCCTCCAGCACCCGGATCTGGCACGACGTGGAGGTGGAGGTGCGCGGCGGCGAGTTCCGTGCCCGGATCGACGGCCGCGGCGTCTTCGAGCACCGCGGCCTGGCCGACGGCGCGGGTTGCGCAGGGCTGTTCACCTTCGGGCGCGCAAGCGTCCGCGCCGTGCGCATCGACGGCGAGCCGGCGCCGGGCGCCGGGTGGGACGACTCGGTCGAGCAGCCGGCCAACTGGTTCTACCCGGTCGAAGACGCCGCACACGGCGTCTGGCAGAAGCCGCAGACCCTGCTGCGAGCCGGTGGCGGCGTCCTGGTGCTCACCTACAACGCCAGCCGGCCGGGACCCGCGGGCGCCACCAGCCACCTGATGACCCGTTCCGCCGACGACGGCAGGACCTGGAGCGCACCGGAGGTCACCGGCACGGTGGACGGCGATCCGTGGACGGTGCGCGGCACGCTGCACCGGTTCCCCGACGGCCGGTACGCCAGCTCTCCATGAACCAGGACGGGACGTACGCCCTGGCCGACGTGTCCGACGACATCCGCACCATCGGTTCGCCGCGGCCCATCGACCTGGGTCCCGTGCCCGACGGCATGGCCGGCATGCACATTGGTCCCCAGGTGTTCGCCAACCTCGCCGACGGCACCGTCGTCATGTTCCTGTACGGCGGCCACCGGTCCGGGCCCGGACACGAGCTCATCCACACCTGGGGCGCCGTCCACTGCCGCGCCTTCACCTGCCGCTCGACCGACAACGGCGCCACCTGGTCACCCCTGGTCAACATCGACCACGCGGTCAACGGCAAGGGGGAGCCGGTCCCCGGCTCCCTCGACCTCACCGAGGTGTGCGGCGCCGAGACGGCCGGCGGGACGATGGTCGCGCTGATCCGGCCGGTCTACTCGCCCTGGATGTGGGAGACGTGGTCCCATGACGGCGGCCTCACCTGGACTCCGTGCATGCGCGGCCCGTTTCCCGGCTACGCCACCCCCAACATGCTCCGGACCAGCTCCGGGGTCCTGCTGGTCGCCCACCGGCTGCCGATGATGACCGTGCACGCCAGCTTCGACGCCGGCGCGACCTGGCGGGGGACGATCATCGACAGCTCGATCTGGGTCATGGGGTCGATGCTCGAGGTGCGTCCCGACCTGGTGCTGTACGTGTACTACGACAGCTTCGAGTCCCGGATGCGCGCCCAGTACCTGAGCGTCGCGGACGGCACGCTGACGCCGGTGCGGCGCGGCGAGATCGACTGACCGCCGCCTCCGGCAAGGGAAAGGAGTAGCAGATGGACTCGGACACGTGGACGCCTCTCCGCATCGCGGACGGGTCGGGATGGACATTTCTGGGCGACAGATGGACGGAGGACGCGGACGGCGCGCTGTGTCCGCCCGACGACACCGCCGTCGAGCACCTGGCGGTGCGCGACGACGCCGTGTACGGCGACTTCGAGGCGACCTTCCGCTTTCGCCTGCGCGCCAGCAATCCGGTCCGGTTCCTGTTCCGGGTGCAGGACAGCCGCCGCTTCTACGCCTTCGACGTGCCGGTCGGCGGCCAGCAGTTCCGCTCGCGGGCGTGCTGGGCGGGCATGGTGATCGCGGACGGCACGCCGCTGCAGCGCTATCTCACCTTCGGGCTGGTGCCCGGGCTGTGCGCGGTGCTGGGGAGCTGGTACGAGGTCCGCGTGCGTGCGGCCGGCAGGCGCCTGCAGGCATGGATCAACGACATCCCGGCCGCCGACGTCCAGGACGACACTTACCGGGCCGGCCGGATCGGCCTGGGCTCCATCCAGACCCCCTACCCGGAAGCGGCCCGCTTCGACGCGATGCGGATCCGGGGAGCGCCCGGCCCGCCCGGCGCCTGGGAAGGACTGAAGCCGGCCGCCGCGCACTGGATCACCCCCTGCCGGGAGACCGATCCCGACACCTACCAGAGCTACGCCACCCTTCTGAAGAGCGGCCGGGGCCGCGCGACGCTCTACCTGACCTTCGGCAATCCCAACCTCGGCGAAACCAGGCGCGCGGTCCTGATCCGTACCGGGGACGGCGGCAGGACGTGGGGCGAGCCGGAGCCAGCTCCCCGCGACGGAGGGCTCGCCGGCGCGTTCGTCCGCCGCGACGGCACCTGGGTGAGCCTGCGCGTGGACCACGACGACACCGCGGCGCCGCTGCGCGCCTACGAGTCGGTCGACGAAGGACGCACGTGGCGGGGACCGACCACGGCCGAGGTGAGCGGCGGCTGGCCCGGCGAGTGGAAGGCCGGCGGGCCGTGGCCTCCGATACGCATGCGCGACGGATCCCTGGTCATGCCGATGATGGTGAGTCCTCCCGAAGAGCCGATCCTGCCGACGCAGTGCCAGTTCGTGGCCGCCATGGCTCTGCGCAGCGAGGACGACGGACGCACCTGGTCGGCGCCGGTGCTCTGCGACGCGGATGCGCGCCAGGCGCACCTGCCGCCCGCCATGCTCCGTTACGCCGCCCGTTACTACGAGGTAGCCATGGACGAGGCCGCCCCCGGCGTGGTGGTCGGGATCGGACGCCCGGACCGCGACCCTTACATGTGGCAGCTTCGCAGCGAGGACGGCGGGCGCACCTGGCAGCCGGCCGCCATCGGTCACTTTCCCGGGTTCTGTCCGTCGCTGACCGCGACGCGGTCGGGAGCGCTCGTGGCCACCACGCGCTATCCGCACTTCGCCGCGCACCTCAGCCGTGACGGCGGACGGACCTGGTCGCCACCGGTCATCGTCGACTACGCGATCTGGGGCAACCAGCACGCGGTGGAGATCGAGCCCGACGTCGTGCTGGTGACCTACATGGGGCACATCATGGAGCACGGCCAGACGGACAGCCGGATCGCGCGCCTGCGCGTCACGGGCGAGGGACTCGCGCTCGACCACTGAAGCCGGGATGACCGGCGCAGGGCAACAAACGAAGGGCCGCCTGCTGACCACGAGGACAGCGGGCGGCCCGTGCGGTTGCGTGCGGACGCCGGACCGGCGGCGCGATGCCGCCGGCTCGGCTCCCCGCGCTTCCTAGCTGGAAGCGGTCTTGTACAGCTCGATGAGCTCCTCGGCTCCGAGGTTCCGGATCTCGTCCTGGAACGCCGCGAACTCGCTCAGCGGACGCTTGCCGGTGATGAACAGGATCGACTGCTCCTGGGCATAGGTGTCCAGGGCCGTCTTCAACTGCGCCTCACGGTCGGCCTGTTCAGCCGTGAAGTTGGTGATCGGCTCCGGCCGCTGCGGCGTCGAGCCGTCTGCCACGTACTGGCGCGCCTCGACCTCGAACTGCGTGTAGTCCGGGTCGCTCTCGATCGTCATGTTCGCCTGCATGCGCGGGTTGTCGATGCCGACGATTTCGATGTTGGCCAGGCTGGTGCGCACGCCGAACTTCTGCAGGAACCACTCGTGGTCGGCCATCGTGCCCTCGGGGTTGTACGGGGTCTTGATCTCCGGCGTGAGCCACCGGTACTTGCCGTCGACGATGTCCCAGTACTCGCCGGAGGGGCCGAAGAAGACGCTGTAGCTGTTCTTCTCCACGGCCAGGAAGTTCAGATACGCCATGATCTCCGGGATGTGCTCGGACTGCGAGGAGATCAGCTTCACGTAGCCGTAGTTGCCGTAGGGCATGCGGTTGATCGATCGAGCGCGCGGGCCGCCCTCCACCAGGCTGGGGATGCGCATCGCGCTGAAGGTCCACTCCTTGCCGGGGCCGTAGTCCGGCAGCTTGAACTGCGTGACCGGGCTGAACCAGTTGCCCGACGCCGACCACCACCAGGTGAAGAACGACTCGTGGTTGGCCAGCGACTGGCTCCACTGGTCGTAGCTCATGGTGAAGGTGTCCGGGTGCAGCAGTCCCTCCGCCCACAGGCGGGAGAAGTACTCCATGAAGTACTCGTACTCGGCGTCCAGCGGGCCGTACTGCCACTCACGGTTGGTGTGGTTGTAGTAGATGCTCTCGTCGGTATTGAAGTTCGCCCCGGCCATGAACAGCAGCACCGACCGCTCGCCGGTCTGCCACGCGTTGACGGGATAGGAGTCCGGGAACTCCGCCTTCAGGGTCTTGAACGCCTCGTACAGATCCTCCCACGTGTCGCTGGGAAGGTCCATCTTCTCCCACAGATCCTCGCGGTACGCCAGCGAGAGGGAGAACGGGATCGGATCCGCGTTGTAGATGGAGAAGCCGTACTTCTTGCCGTCCTTGGTGACCATGTTTGCAAGCGGCTCCACCTCATCCATCAGCTTCATGTAGTTGGGAATGAGGTGCGCGTAATCCAGGATGTTGACGAACAGACCCTGATCCCCAAAGGCGTCGAGGTCCGCCTTGCTGAGATTGGCGGCGCCGGGGTTGAAGATGTCCGGCAGGTCGCCCGTGGCCAGCATGACCTGGTACTTCGCTTCGATCTCACCCGGGGGAATCTGGATGTCGTTGAGCTCGACATTGGTCTGTTCCTCCAGCCAGATGAAGCCGGGATGACCGTCGTCGGCGAAGGCGTAGTGGCCGATCGTGGTGTGCTCCGCCAAGGTGTAGTCGACGGTTATCTTCTCGGGGAGCGGGAGCGTAACCTGATCCGGGATGCCAGCGGCTCCGCTGCCGTCCTCCTGCCCGGCGCCCCAGGCGCCTGACGCGGCCAGCAGCACAACGCCGAGCGCAGCAAGCGTGCGCGCGAATGTCTTCATCGTGATCGTCCTCCTGTGGGAAGCGCGACGCGCTCCCGTTGACTGAACTGTGCTGCCAGTGTACCACACCGTCATGCGAGTGTCGCCGTGACGGAGGCCCACGTCGGCAGGGGGACGCTCCTTGTCCACTGACACTCCCGTAGCGACGGGTACAGCGGGCCGCGGCCGGCTGGCGCAGATCCTGCACGACCTGCCGCGCCAGAAGAGCCTGTACCTGATGACCGCCATCGGCCTGGGGATGGTCGTGCTGTTCCAGTACCTGCCGATCTACGGCATGCAGGTGGCCTTCAAGCGCTTCAGCCCGGTGGAGGGCATCTGGGGAAGCCCCTGGATCGGCCTGGACAACTTCAAGGCGTTCCTGACCGGGCCGTACGCCGTGCGCCTGATCAGGAACACCATGTGGCTGGGGTTCCTGTCGATCGTCTGGGGGTTCTGGCCGCCGATCGTGCTGGCGCTGCTGCTCAACGAGCTGCGCCTGACCAGCTACAAGCGGGTGGTACAGACGATCAGCTACCTCCCCCATTTCGTCGCCATCGTGGTCATCATCGGCATGATGAAGGAGTTCTTCTCCTACGACGGCCTCGTCAATCGACTCATCGGCAGCCTGGGTGGCGAGGCGACCAACTTCTTCATGGAGCCGGGCTGGTTCCGGCCGCTTTACCTGAGTTCCGCCGTCTGGCAGGGGGTGGGATTCGGATCGATCCTCTACCTTGCCAGGCTGGCCGGCATCAATCCCGAGCTCTACGAGAACGCGACCTGCGAAGGCGCCAACCGCTGGCAGCTCGCGTGGCACATCACGCTGCCGCAACTGGTGCCACTCATGATGATTCTGCTGATCTTCACGACCACGAGCATCGTCAACGTGGACTTCGAAAAGGTGCTCCTGATGCAGAATCCGGGCATTTACGAGACCGCCGACGTCATTCAGACGTATGTGTACCGCGTCGGACTGGCCGGCGGTCAGATCGGTTACGGCAGCGCCGTGGGAGTGCTCAACTCCGCGGTCTCGCTCATCTTCATGGTCGCGGTGAACTACATCGGCCGCAGGACCACGGGCCACAGCCTCTGGTAGGCGAGCACGGAAACGGAAGATGACCGGAAAGGCCAACTGGTTCGACGTCCTGAACGTGATCCTGCTGTTCGCGTTCGCGCTGTTGATGCTGTTTCCCTTCTATCACATGTTCTCGCTCTCCACCAGCAGCGGTCCCGGGTTGGCCAGCGGGCACGCCAACTACATCCCGGTCGACTTCAACCTCGATGCCTACCGCATGGTGGTCGAACATCACGAACTGCTCACCTCCTACTACAACTCGGTGCGGTATGCCGTGGTGGGCACGGTGATCTACCTGTTGGCGACCTCGCTGGTCGCCTACCCGCTCACGATGCGCTTCTGGCTGAACACGCCGGCCACCATCGTGTACGTGCTCACGATGTTCGTCTCGGGCGGTCTGGTCCCCACCTATTTGCTGTACCGGGCTCTCGGTCTGATCGACACGATGTGGGTCATGGTTCTTCCCGGGGCGGTGACCGTGTTCGGCGTCATCGTGTTCAGGACCCAGTTTCGGAGCGTCAGCAGCGAGCTGCGCGAAGCCGCCTACATGGACGGGGCCGGCGACTTCCGGGTGCTGTTCCGCGTCATCCTGCCGCTCTCGAAGCCGGTCATCGCCACCTTTGCGCTGTTCCGCATCGTGGCGATCTGGAACGACTTCGCGACGCCGTTCATCTTCATGAACGACGACCGGCTGCAGCCGCTGACCGTGCTCATGCGCCGCCTGCTGATCACGCTGGAGATCACGGACGTCAGCCGCGACCGCAGCCTGCAGGACCTGCTGCTGGAGGTGGAGCGCGACCCGGTCCCGATCCAGGCGTTCCGCGCCGCGTCGGTCATCGTCATGGTGCTTCCCATCATGTGCATCTACCCCTTCATCCAGCGCTACTTCGTCAAGGGCATCATGATCGGCTCCCTCAAGCAGTAATCAGCTCGTTCTCACGCTATACTCGGCAGCGGAGACACGGACCATGGGCGTCGATCCGGCGGACACGGTCGCCTTCCTGCGGCGGCGCGAAGCGACCCGCCAGCGCGAGCTGGACGCGCGCTTCGACGCGGCGTGGGCGGACTTCGACCGCATCGTCGAGCTGATCGTGCGCGAGTTCGCGCCGACTCGCATCTGGCAATGGGGCTCGCTGCTTCACCGGCGCCACTTCTCCCTCCGTTCGGACATCGACGTCGGCGTGGAGGGACTGGGGCGTGCCGAACGGCTGTTCGAACTCCATGCGCGCGCCGAGGCGCTGGCCGCCAAGCTCGACGCCGGAGTACGCGTGCCTGATCCGGACCTCGGGCGGTGCATGGCGTCCCCGACCGCATCGCGGCGCTGGCCGCCAAGCTGGACTCGTGCCGGTGCTCGACCGCATCAACTCGTTCTACGATCGGTTCCAACGGCAGCGAGCCGGCGCCGCCCGAACCGTCGAGGACGCGATCATCGTCAGCGACGTGATGGTGTCGTTCTATACCTGCCTGGAGACCGCGTTTCTGCGCATCAGTCAGTTCTTCGAGAACGCGCTGGATGACGCCCGCTGCCACGAGCAACTGCTGCGGGCGATGACCTGGACCGTTCCCGAGGTGCGTGAGCGGGTCATCTCCGACGCCACCTTCGCCGCACTCTCGGAGTTGCGGCGGTTCCGCCACTTCAAGCGCTACTACTTCTCGTTCGACTATGACTGGGATCGGCTGGAGCTGGTTCGCTCCAAGTACCTGGCGTTCCGGGATCCGGTACGCGGCGAGCTGGTCGCCTATTCGGCCTATCTCCAGCGCATCGCCAGGGACGCACGCGAGTCTGAACCGCAGTAGGGCGGTCGCCGGGCGGGACCGGCACTCTTGCCGCGCTTCATACCTCCGGCCGATCGGCGCATAATCGTGCGATGAACGCCACGCACCCGTCGATCTTCCTCGGTGCCGAGCCGGGACCGAGCCGCCGCTCCCTGGAGCAGCTTCGGGACACGATCGACAGCGCGTACGGCGCGCGCCTCTGGCAGACGGTCCGGCAGGGCGCCGAGCAGTCCGTCGGGACGGATCCACTGCTTCCAGGTACGGCGCTCCCCGGCCGGCCTGCCGAGCAGATCCAGCACGCCAACGCGGACAACACGATCTGCCAGGCGGTCGTGCGCCGGTTGCTGCGCGACTCGCTGGTCTACCTGGTCACCGGCGAGGAGCGCTATCGGCAGGACGCGCTCACCCAGATCGAGGCGCTGTTCGACCCCAAGCGCTGGCCACAGTGGCTGGACTTCGCCCACGAGATGTACCAGGCCGATCTGCGCACCGGCCAGCTCGGCACCGGCGTGGCGCTGACCTACGACTGGCTGTACGAACACCTGAGTACGGCCGAGCGGACGATGATCGTCGAAGGGCTCGACCGCTGCGCCATCCGCCCCTACCTGGCCACCGCCCCGACCGATCCGCACTGGCTGACCCAGCCGAGCAACTGGATGACCCTCGTGGTCGGCGGGCTGGGCATCGTCGGCATGGTCCTCGGGAGCGAGCACGACCAGTCCGATCTCCTGGTGGAGATGGCGCAGCCGCGCATGGAGCACTACCTGACCGTCCTGGGCCCGCAGGGCGAGTTCAACGAATCGGTGGGGTACTCAGGCTCCCTGCAATACCCCGTCCGGTACTTCGCGGCGCGCCATTCGGTGACCGACGGGCAGGAAGACCGGCTGGCCGATCATCCGTTTCCGCAGTTCTGCCGCTGGCTCATGCACGTGACGGTGCCGCCGGGCCACACGATCCCGTTCGGGGACTCTCAAGCGCAGGGGCCGCTGCTGATCGGCTATTTCGGGCCGATCGCGTCGTCGGCCCGCGACGGGCTGTTGCAGTGGTTCATGGAGAGCTCCGGGCTCGTGCACGATTCCGCAGCCGAGCTGACCCAAGTCGACGTGATCGACCTCCTGTGGTACGACCCCACGCTGGCCGCCACGCCGCCCGGCGGCGATGCGTCGGACACGGCTGACCTCCCACTCGGCACCGCCTTTCCCGGCTGGGGAGGCCTGGTCGCCAGCCGCTCGAGCTGGACCGATCCGGATGCCGTGGTCGTGCACGGCAAGGCCGGCCGCGAGCCCATCCACGAGCACCAGGACGACGGGCAGCTCATCATCCATGCCGGCGGTGCGCCGCTCATCATCGATCTGGGCTCCCCCTCGTCACACCCCCCCGACTTCGGTGAGTACCGCGCGCGCTACTACAACGCCAGCGTCAGAGGCCACAACCTGCTGCAGGTCGGCGGCCGGGAGATGCGGTTCGAGAAGCCGATCGAGGGCGTGTTCCTGCACATCGCCTTCAAAGAGCACGGGGCCGCATGGTCGATCGACCTCACCGGCGCCTACCGCGACGTGGTGCGGCTGCACCGGAACGTCATCCATCTGCTCCCCGACCTGGTGGCGGTGCTCGACGAGTGCGAGATGGCACGCGCCGAGGACGTCACGCTGCGGTGGCACACCGCCGACCGTGCCGCGATCGACGCCGCCGGCTGCTTCCGGGTGCAGGCCGCCGGTCCGCGCGGCCCGGTGCGCCTGCTCGGCCAGATCAGCGCGCTCTCAGGCTCCACCGCCTCCTTCCGGCGCGACGAGCATCGCTACCACGCGCCCTATAACCGGACCCGGCTGGACGAGCCGCTGGAGCAGCGGCGCGAAAGCTTCGTCAGCGCCGAGGCACACGCCAGCCGGCTGCGGTTCCTGACGCTGTTCCTGGTCGTCCGCCCCGGCGGCACCCTGCCGGCGTGGCCGCCCGCGCGCGACGGCGACACCTGGCGGATGCCGCATGCCGGCGCCGACGCCACGGTCACGGTGTCCGCCACGGACCTGACCGCCTCGGCGGCCGGCGGCAGCATGCGCGTGCCGCTGGCGACGTGAATTCCCGCACGCGGCCACCACAGGTCGGCAATCCCTGCAGAGCGGCAGTTGCTTCACACCTCTTGCGGATCGGCGCATGATCGGCGGATGACACCGCGACATCCGTCGGTCTTTCTCGGTGCCGAGCCCGGACCCAGCCGGCGCTCGCTGGAGCAGCTTCGCGACACGATCGCCAGCGCGTACGGGGCGCGCCTCTGGGAGACGGTCCGGCAGGGCGCCGAGGAGTCTGTCGGGACGGATCCGCTGCTTCCAGGTACGGCGCTCCGCGGGCGGCCCGCCGAGCAGATCCGGCACGCCAACGCGGACAACACGATCTGCCAGGCGGTGGTTCGCCGGCTGCTGCGCGACTCCCTGGTCCATCTGATGACCGGCGAGGAGCGCTTTCGGCAGGACGCCCTGACACAGATCGAGGCGCTGTTCGACCCGAAGCGCTGGCCGCAGTGGCTGGACTTCGCCCACGAGATGTTTCAGGCGGACCTGCGCACCGGCCAGCTCGGCGCCGGGGTGGCGCTGACCTACGACTGGCTGTACGCGCACCTGAGCGAGTCCGAGCGGACGATGATCGTCGAAGGGCTCGACCGGTGCGCCATCCGCCCCTATCTGGCCACCGCCCCGACCGATCCGCACTGGCTGACCCGGCCGAGCAACTGGATGACCGTCGTGGTCGGCGGGCTGGGAATCGTCGGCATGGTGCTGGGCAGCGAGCACGACCGGTCCGATCTCCTGGTGGAGATGGCGCAGCCGCGCATGGAGCAGTACCTTACCGTCCTGGGCCCCCAGGGCGAGTTCAACGAATCGGTCGGGTACTCCGGCTCCATGCAGTATCCGGTCCGGTACTTCGCGGCGCGCCACTCGGTGACCGGCGGACAGGAAGACCGGCTGGCCGCCCATCCGTTTCCGCAGTTCTGCCGCTGGCTGATGCACGTGACGGTGCCGCCGGGGCACACGATCCCGTTCGGGGACTCCCACGCGCAGGGGCCGCTGCTGATCGGCTACTTCGGGCCGATCGCGTCGGCGGCCCGCGACGGGCTGCTGCAGTGGTTCATGGAAACGCACGGCCTGGTGCACGATCCCGCGGCCGATCTGACCCAGGTCGACGTGGTGGACCTGCTGTGGTACGACCCCACGCTGGCCGCCACGCCGCCCGGGGGCGATGCGTCGAGTGAGCTCCCGCTGGGCGCCGCTTTTCCCGGCTGGGGAGGCCTGGTCGCCAGCCGCTCGAGCTGGACCGATCCGGACGCCGTGGTCGTGCACGGCAAGGCCGGCCGCGAGCCCATCCACGAGCACCAGGACGACGGGCAGCTCGTCATCCACGCCGGAGAAGAGCCGCTGATCGTCGATCTGGGCTCCCCCTCGTCCTACCCCGCCGACTTCTTCGGCGAGTTCCGCGCGCGCTACTACAACGCCAGCGTCAGAGGCCACAACCTGCTGCAGATCGGCGGCCGGGAGATGCGCTTCGAGAAGCCGCTGGAAGGCACGTTCCTTCATTCGGCCTTCGACGGGCACGGAGCCGCGTGGTCGATCGACCTCACCGGCGCCTACCGCGACGTGGTGCGGGTGCATCGGCACGTGGTCCACCTGCTCCCCGACCTTGTGGCGGTGCTGGACGAGTGCGAGCTGACACGCGCGGAGGCGGTGACGCTGCGGTGGCACACCGTCGACCGCGCCCCGATCGACGCCGCCGGCAGCTTCCGCGTGCAGGCCGCCGGTCCGCGCGGCCCGGTGCGCCTGCTCGGCCAGATCTGCGCGCTCTCGGGCTGCACGGCCACGTTTCGGCGCGGCGAGCATCAGTACCACGCGCCCTACGATCGCACCCGGTTGGACGAGCCGCTGGAGCAGCGCAGGGAGAGCTTCGTGGCGGCCGAGACGAACGCCGGCCGCTGCCGACTGCTGACCCTGTTCCTGGTCGTCCGCCCCGGCAGCGCCCTGCCGGCGTGGCCGCCTGCGCGCGACGGCGACACCTGGCGGATGCCGGATGCCGGCGCCGCGGTCACCGTGTCCGCGACCGACCTGACCGCCTCGGCTGCCGGAGGCAGCGTGCGCGTGCCGCTCGCGACGTGACGGCGGCTGCCATGACGATGGAGCGCTGCCTGTCGGGGTTGGGCTCCGAACCCGGCCTGCTCGACGAGCGCCGGCGCGAGGAGCTCTCCGGCAAGGGCTTCGCCCTCTTCACGGGCGTCATCGACGCCACGTGGCTGGAGCTGCTCCGCACCAGGTTCGAAGAGCTCACCGCCGCGGAGGGCGAGCGCGCCGGCCTGGAGGTGCACCAGGAAGCGGGCACCCGGCGGCTGGCCGACCTGGTGAACAAGGGACGGGCGTTCGACCGCGTCTGGGCGCACCCCGTGGTGCTGGCGGCGGTGCGCCACGTGATCGGCGCGCCGTTTCGGCTGTCCTCCCTCAACGCCCGCGACGCGATGCCGGGCGAGGGCCGGCAGGCGCTGCACCAGGACTCGGACTGCCGCGCCCTCCCGCTGACCGGCTGCAACTCGATCTGGATGCTCGACGACTTCACCGCCGACAACGGCTGCACGCGCCTGGTCCCCGGCTCTCATCGCCTGGGCCGGCCGCAGGACCTGCTGGACGACCCGTCCGCACCGCACCCGGAGCAGGAACTGGTGGAGGCGCCGGCCGGCAGCGTGGCGGTGTTCAACTCGCTCACCTGGCACGGCGGCACGCTCAACCGCACCGGCGACACCCATCGGCGCGCCATGCACTGCTTCTTCGACGTGCGCGAGCGACCGCAGCAGACCGACCAGCGCGCGTATCTGAGGCCCGCAACGGCCGCGCGCCTGACCCCCGCGATGCGGTACCTGCTCGACGTCGACTGAACCGAAGCGCTACGCCGAGCCGAGCGGCACGCGCCAGCCGGCCCCGTCCGCTCGGGTCACGCGCAGCGACTCCGCGTCGTACGCGACAGTGACCCGCTCCGCCCCGGTATCGATCGACCATCCGCCATCGCCGTCCTTCCAGCGGACGGGCGCGGCCGGCCGGCCGGCGACCACGGAGAACAGCGTCAGCAGCACCACCCGGTCGGCGTGCAGCGACGCCTCGACGTACGGATGGCCGTCCTCGAACTTCGCGCCGTAGCAGTCGCGGTCGTACGGCGGATGGTACCGGTGGCGCGCCGTGGCGACGGCGGCCTCGCCTGCCAGGCTCACCATCCGGCAGGTTGCACTCGCCTTCCGTCCGTTGACTACGAAGCTGCCGTCCGCTTCCGGCGCGCACGCATGAGCGGTGTGCCAGCGGAGCGACACGTCACGGGGCTCACGGAGCACCGCCTCGTCCAGCACCGCCACCGTCCCGGGCAACAGGTGCGCGAGCGTGCGCACGACGTGGTCGGCTCCCTGGTAGATGCCGGTCAGGTCGAACCGGCACCAGGCTCCGCGCGCCGGATCGCAGTCGGCCGCGGTCGTTTCCGGCACCGGATCGCCCAGTTCTCTCGTCGTGGCGCCGTCGACCATCAGCACATTGTGGCCGGCGGTCCCCTTGCCGTAGTACAGACCGCGCTCGCCCCAGGAGGCGTAGCCGCCGCTGGAGCCCAGGTCGACGATCAGGTGCTCGCTCCCGGAGGCAATGCAGACCTGGCCGGCGTCGAAGTCCATGTGATAGGAGGAGGTCTCGCCCCGCGCCCGCATCGCCTCCCAGCCGTGGGCGGCCTTGGCGGACACCAGGCAGGCGGCCCCGGCGGGGTCCCAGTCGGAGCGGCTGATCACGCTCTTGCCGTAGGCGTCCCAGGCCATCGCCAGCGGCCACCGCCCGGCCGGCTCCCGCACCTCGCCGGAGACCGCCAGCGTCAGCAATTCCAGCGCCAGGTTCGGGTAGCCGTTGACCGGTTGCAGCCGGCGGTAGAACCAGCGCAGCACCGGGTCGTCGCACAGCTCGGCGATCATCCCGATCTGCACGGCGTTGGGCCGCGCCTCCCGCCCGCAGTCGCCGAACGGGACGATGTCCCGCGGCAGCACCACGTGGTAGGCGTACCAGCGGCCGAAGCGCCCCACCCGCTCGCGCAGCTCCGGCTCCAGGACCGCATCGCCGCCGGCGGCGCCACCCCGGCCGCGGTGGTAGCGCAGCGCCTCGAAGAAGCGGATGGCGTTGAGCACCGACGACGCGTAGAACGGCGACTCGTTGAACTCCCCGCCCGGGCCGAGCGTCCGCAGGTAGGTGCGCTGGTAGGAGGTCGCGGCCTCGACCAGCTCGTCGGCATCGTGGATCTCTTCGGCGAGCGCCATGCCGGCGGCGCCCATGCCGGCGACGATGTCCCCGGTCCAGTTGTTGTAGTTGCCCCAGTGCGGGTCGCGGGTGCGGCTGTCCCGCACCCGCTGCAGCGCCCGCTCCCCGATCCCGGCCAGCAGCCACTCGCGCTGGTCAGGACGGAGCGCCGGGTAGAGCCAGTCGTAGGCGATCGACAGGTGCCCGAGGTGCGATCCGATGCGGTGGTCGGCGACCACCCCGCGCTCGGCGTTCACGGGGTGGCGCCACTCCGGCCACGGTTCCGGGTCGAACATCCACTCGAGCTGCCGCAGCGCGTCGTCGCGGTACGCGGGGCTCTCCGTGATCAGCCAGGCCAGCGCCGCGTCGGTCACCCGCTGCAGCGCCGCCTCCGAGAGCACGTAGTCGTTCTCGTGGCGCTCGATCACCCCGGCCGACCGTCCCGGCATCGGTGTGCTGGGATCGTACGGGGGCTCGGCCGCCCGGCGCTCGACCTCGGCCTGGAGCGCGCGCCAGAGCTCGCGCCCCGGCCCATCGGTCACGCCGCGCCGCAGCTCCTCCAGCGACAGCAGTCCCGGGTACGAGCGGGCCGTCACGTGCAGCCGCGGGTGCTCGGGGCTCATCCGTTCACTCCGCCGTGTCCGGATCAGGACGCGCGGGCGGTTCGCGGCACGCGCCAGCGGACGCCGGCGCCGCCGGTGACGTCGAGCGTCTCCCGATCGAGCGTCACGCTGACCCGCTCCGGTCCCGCGCCGATCGACCATCCGCCGTCCTCCTTCGTCCAGCGGGGTGTCGTCGCGGGCCGGCCGGCCGCCACGGAGAACAGCGTCAGCAGTACCACGCGGTCGGCGTGCAGGGACGCCTCGACGTAGGGGTGGCCGTCCTGGAATTTCGTGCCGTAGTAGTCGCGGTCGTACGGCGGGCGGTACCGGTGGCGCGCCGCGGCGACGGCGGCCTCGCCTGCCAGGCTCACCACCCGGCACACCGCCGTCGCCTCCCGCCCGGTGACCACGAAACTCCCGTCGGGTGCCGGCGCGCACGGGTGCGCGGTGTGCCAGCGGAGCGATACGTCGCGGGACCCGTCCAGCACCGCTTCGTCCAGCACGACCACGGTGCCCGGCAGCAGGTGCACGAGCGTGCGCACGACGCTGACGGCGCCCTCGTAGATGCCGGTCAGGTCGAACCGGCTCCACGCGCCGCGCGCCGGATCGCAGTCGGCCGCGGTCATCTCCGGCACCGGGTCGCCCAGCTCCCGCGTCGTGGCGCCGTCGAGCATCAGCACGTTGTGGCCGGCGGTCCCCTTGCCGTAGTACAGACCGCGCTCGCCCCAGGAGTAGCCGCCGCTGGAACCCAGGTCGACGACCAGGTGCTCGCCCCCGGCAGCGATGCAGACCTGGCCGGCGTCGTAGTCCATGTGATACGAGGAGGTGTCGCCCCGCGCCCGCATCGGCTCCCAGCCGTGCGCGGCCTTCGCGGACACCAGGCAGGCGGACCCGGCGGGATCCCAGTCGGAGCGGCTGATCACGCTCTTGCCGTAGGCGTCCCAGGCCATCGCCAGCGGCCACCGCCCGGCCGGCTCCTGCACCTCGCCTGAGCGGGCCAGGGTCAGGAGCTCCAGCGCCAGGTTCGGGT
Source organism: Spirochaetia bacterium (assembly GCA_964291595.2). Lineage (GTDB taxonomy): Bacteria > Spirochaetota > Spirochaetia > SZUA-6 > Bin103 > CATQHW01. The sequence goes on from OZ219914.1 coordinate 3,477,606, forward strand.
AGCCGTTGACCGGCTGCAGGCGGCGGTAGAACCAGCGCAGCACCGGGTCGTCGCACAGCTCGGCGATCACCCCGATCTGCACCGCGTTCGGCCGCGCGTCGGGATTGCAGTCGCCGAACGGCACGATGCCGCGCGGCAGTATCACGTGGTAGGCGTACCAGCGTCCGAACCGGCCGACCCGTTCGCGCAGCTCCGGATCAAGGCCCGCTTCGCCGTCGGCGCGCCGCCCCCGGTGATACCGCAGCGCCTCGAAGAAGCGGATCGCGGTGAGCACCGACGCGGCGTATCCCGGCGACTCGTTGAACTCGCCGTCCGGTCCGAGGGTGTTCAGGTACGTGCGCTGGTAGGCGACGGCGGCCTCGATCAACTCGCCGGCCCCGTCGATCTCGTCCTCCATGGCAAGGCCGGCCGTGCCCATGCCGGCCGCGATCACGCCGGTCCAGTTGTTGTAGTTGCCCCAGTGCGGGTCGCGCGTGCGGCTTTCCAGCACCGGCTGCAGCGCCCGCTCGCGGATGCCGGCGAGCAGCCAGCCGCGCTGCTCGGGCCGCAGCGCCGGATGGAGCCAGTCCCAGGCGATCGAGAGCTGGCGCAGGTGCGAGCCGATGCGGTGGTCGGCGAACACGCCGCGCTCGGCATTCACCGGGTGGCGCCACTCGGGCCAGGGATCAGGGTCGAACATCCATTCGAGCTGCCGCAGCGCGTCGTCGCGGTACTCGGAGCGCTCGGCGATCAGCCAGGCAAGCGCCGCGTCGGTCACCCGCTGCAGCGCGGCTTCGGACAGCGGGTAGTCGTTCTCGCGCCGCTCGGCCGCCCCGGCCTGCCGTCCCGGCAGGGGTGTGCCCGGATCGTACGGCGGCAGCGCGGCCCGGCGCTCGACCTCGCCCTGCAGCGTACGCCAGAGCTCGCGCCCCGGCCCCTCGGTCACGCCGCGCCGCAACTCGTCGAGCGACAGCAGTCCCGGGTACGAGCCGGCCGTCACGTGCAGCCGCGGGTGCTCGGGGCTCATCGATTCGCCACCCATCGGCTCAGGCGACCGCGATCCGGTACACCGTGTTGTCGGCCGTGAAGTTGTTGTCCCGCGCAAAGTAGCGCGGCAGGTAGAGCAGGATGTCGCCCGACCCCCGCTCCTCGCGCGCGTAGAAGTTGGACAGCGTGAGCCGTTCCAGCTCGCCCGGCTGGCGGTCGTCGATGGTCGTGACCGTGTCGCACACGACCAGGCCGGTGTCGCGCTCCACCTCGGCGATCACGATCGGGTAGCGCGGGCTGTTGCCGCGCGGGTTGCCGTCGCACAGGTTGCCCAGCCAGAACAGCCGCCCGTCGGAGTGGTCGAGAAGCTGCGAGCAGGCGCTCGGCGAGTGGAGCGGCCGGCCTGCGGTGTCGGTCCACGGCTGCGCATCGGTGAAGGTCCAGCCGCAATCCTCGGAGATGGCGAACCAGCGGTAGCCGGGCAGTTCCGGGCGCACGTCGTTGGAGCCGCGCATCACCATCAGCACGCGGCCCGGTGAGAGCTCGGCGATGGTCGCCTCCAGGAACCCGCGGGTGGATCGCTCCGGGTCACCGATCACGCGCTCGGACAGTCGCCAACTCAGGCGAGGCCCGCCGTCCGCCCAGCGTCCGTGCAGCACCGCCGAGTCGTGGAACGTGAACCCGCCCCCCTTGTTGAGGAAGGTGCCGTCCGGCCCCACCGGGCAGATCTGGCACGGCACCAGGATGTCGCCGGCATCGCTTCCGCCGCGCAGCGTCAGCGGCAGGCAGGTCAGGTCGCCGAGCATCACGCCGTTGCGGCCGCGCCATACCCCGGGGAGCGGATGGTCGGCGTCGAACGGCGCGCCGTCCTCGTCGCTGCCTTCGTGGACCACCGGCTCGTCGACCAGGTCGGTGAGTCCGCCGTCCTCCGACACCGCGTAGTGGAGTTGCCACTGCCGCATCCCTTCCAGCGGCTCGTCGGTGGGGAGCACGCCCTCCACGCGGACGGTGACGTATCGGTCGGTGGCCGGATCCGCATGACCGGCGCGCGGATATCTCCGCCACATGCCGTCGGCCCGCGGTTCACTGGTCGCCACCTCGGTCACCGGTCCCCAGGTGGCGCCGCCGTCGGCGGAACGTCGAAATAGGGCGACGTCCGCGGTATCGGAGCGGGAGTGATGCGTATGGACGCTGACCAGCTCCTCGCCGGCAGCGCGCGTGTAGTAGGCGCCGCCGGCCACCCCGACACCGGGGCCGGGCGACGGCACGAATACCTCTTTCGAGATGACCCTCATGGGGTTGACTGTACGCGACCGCCCCGCGCACCGCCAGGGATCGTCCATCCTCGCGCTTGCCATGTGAATCACATGTCGACATGCTAATCACATGCACAGAATGATCCAGATCCGCAACGTGCCGGAACCTCTCCATCGCAAGCTCAAGGCACGCGCGGCCATGGCCGGAACATCGCTCTCCGCCTACCTGCTCGAACAGATCACGGCACAGGCGTCGGTGCCCACGCCGCAGGAGCTGACGGCACGGCTCGAGCGACTGGAGCCGATCGCGCCGACAGAGGATGTCGTCGAAGCGCTGCAGCGGGCGCGCGACGAACGGTGATCGTCGTCGATGCGTCCGTGATCGTGGAGATGCTCCTGCGGACGCCGGCGGGAATCCGCGTCACGCCGCGCATCCAGACGACGACCTCGACCGTGCACAGCCCTCACCTGCTCGATGCGGAGGTCGCGCACGTGGTGCGGAGGTATACGTTGGCGGGAGCCATCGACGCGGAACGTGGTGCGCAGATGGTGGGCATCCTGCGCGATCTCGTCATTCATCGGCACGACCACCGGCCGCTTCTGGGCCGGGTCTGGGAGTTGCACCCCAGCGTCGGCGCGTATGACGGGCTCTACGTCGCGTTGGCCGAGGCGCTGCATGCGCCGCTGCTGACCGCCGACAGCCGACTTGCCAACGCGCACGGGCATCGCGCCGACGTGCAGGCCATCTGACGGTCCGCCGTGGGAAGCGGCTCAGACGTGCGGGTTGATCACGAAACCGCCGTCGATCAACAGCGACTGCCCGGTGATCATGCGCGCGTCGGGCGAGGACAGGAAGGCGATGGCCTTGGCCACCTCGAACGGCTCGACGACGCCGCCGAGCGGCGTGATCGCCTCGATCGTGGCCTCGTCCAGCACGCCCCTGGCCACCGCGTCCTCCAGGATGAAAGTGCGCACCCAGGTCGGCGCCACCGCGTTGACGCGGATGCCGTGCGCCGCCCACTCCACCGCCAGCGATCGCGTCACCGCCTCGATGCCGCTCTTGGCCGCGCAGTAGGAGGCGCGCAGCGGGAATCCCAGGTAGGCGGCGACCGACGAGACGTTGACGATCGCCGCGCTGTCGGAGTCGCGCAGCGCATCGAACGCGGCCCGGCAGCAGCGGAAGGTCCCGGACAGATGGACGTCCAGCATGCGGGCCCACGACTCGTCGGTCATCTCGGCCGCCGGAGCCCGGTCGGTGATTCCCGCGCAGTTGACCAGGACGTCCAGTCCGCCCATCTCATCCACCGCCGCGGCGATGGCCGCGTCGACCGCGGCGCTGTCGCGCACGTCTGCGGGGGCCGGGACCACCTTCTGCGTTGCGTCGGCCATCGTGGACCGCAACTCGTCCGCCGTCTTGCGTGCCGCCTCCGCGTCGCGGTCCACGATCGCCACGGCAATGCCCCGGCACAGGAACTCCCGGCAAGTCGCCAGGCCGATGCCGGCCGCCCCGCCGGTGACGGCCGCCGCGCGACGCCTTCTGCTGTCGATCGCCATGTCGGATTCTCGCCTGCACGGTACCCCCGACGCCAGCGTCTCCGATACCCATGATCCGCTGAAAACGCAGAACTCGCGCCGAATCGCAGAGAACCTGCGCCGCCTGGAGACCTTCTTCGAGTCGTTTCCGTCGCTGCCGTTCGACGACGACGCGGCGAGGCACTACGGGACAGTCAGAGCCCAGCTTCGCCGGGAAGGCCGTCCGATCGGAGCGAACGATCTGATGATCGCCTCGATCGCGCTCGCCGGCTCTCTCACGCTTGCCACGCGGGACGTGGACGACTTCAAGCGCGTTCCGGGGTTGAAGGTCGAGGGGTGGTAGCTGCCGGCTTGCCAAAATGTCCCGGTGTTGCTGATTGACAACAGTGTTTCAGCACGAAAACGAGAACAACCTGGCACGATCGATGTCGAATCGAATCGACATGACTCGACCCGGCGTCCCTTCCAGGTACGCGGCGCCAATCATATCGTCCGGAAGCCGGGATTTTCCTCCCCAGCTCATTGTGTGGTCGAGGCTGTCGCCGCTGACCGGGTCGCAATCGCCCATCGTGAAGCCTGGAACGGGTTTGTCTGCAACATCCAGAAGCTCGGCACGAATCGAACCGCCGGTGGCGTTGGCGTTGATACGCAGCTCACGACTGGCCCAACTGATCGGGTGGGTTTTCAACACCCCATGGATGTGGACCGGTTCGATCGCTGCCCAGCGATCGCGTTTGAGCGTGGCCAATCCGATCCCACGCTGCGTCTCGCCGCGACCCGCTTGATACAGAATGTAGATGTCGTCGCCGACCTGGATCGGGTTTGCCGGTGTGATGAGCAGCTCGTCCCAGGTGCCCGGTTCGCCGACGGTCAACATGGACTGGCGACCGGCCGGCCGACTCCATGTGCGTGCATCCCGGCTGAAAGCCAGTTGGCAGTGGATGTGCCGAAAATCCCTCGATTCGCGGCGATTGTACTCGGGAAACAGAGTGCGCACCAGCGCGACGTATCCGCCCGAAACCTTGATCGATGCGCAACGGTCAAACTCGGTGCCGGGCGCATCCTCGTCGTCGGGTACCAGCGCCATCTGCGGGTACGGGACTCTCTCAAGATCGCGTGCGATGCTGATGCCCATGGTTCGGAATTTCGGGCCAATGCGCGGACGCCACCACAGTATCCACGCGTTCAGGTCTTCGTCGAACCCGTGAACGGTAGGCCCGTCCATGCACAGCGCGTGGCTCATGATGGGTCGCGGCCGCCGGGTCCAGGTAAAGCCGTCTGGCGAGTCGCAGAGGTAAAAGCCGCGCCCGTTGGGATCGTCCTTCGGATCCGGACCGCCCGGCCACGTGATGGCTTTTTCACCCGGTTCTCGGGGGTGGCGTTCCGAACTCAAGGACAGGTAGCGGCGGTTGGGATCGCCGTCCCCCGGATTCTTGAACACGTTGGCGTTCGGGCCGTCACCGCCGGCCGGAGGAAAGTCCACCAGGTTGTTGCGGGTGCTTCCCTGCCACTGCACGACACCCAGCTCCGGCTTTTCCCAGGTCAGCGCGTCTGCCGAAACCGCGTAGGCGCGGCGATAGTTCCACGCCAGGTCCGGGTATTCGTCGTAGAAGCTGGGGTCGTGACAGTGGTACCACAGCTTGAATACCTTTTCATCGCGGTCGTAAAACCACCCGTTGTGCATCCACACGCCCTCTCCTTCCCACGGCTTCTGGGCCTGGACGACAGGCTCTGGATGCTTCTGCGGCTCGCACAGCGCGCGCTGCACGCCCTCCATCCTGCGAATGTGCAGGTCGTCGATCAGAAGATAGGTCACCGGCGGATAGAATCCGGTCTCCACATGCAGTTCCTGCCAGTCGCTCGTGCATGTTGCATCGGACATTTCCGTTGCCTCCGTGTTCAGGGGAATGCGACAGCGCCACGAATCCAAGACGAACGAATTCGGAGTGTGTTGCTCGCCGGCGGCCTCACGCGAACTACTCCTTGAGCGCCAGGTAGACCGTGAGCTTCACGCGCGGCGCGTCGCCGCGCACGTCGCAGCGCAGCCGCAGCCAGCCGCCGAAGTGGCGGACCTCCAACTGGTGAAGCCCGACGCCCGGCACCGCCAGCGCCGCTCCCTGCTTGTCGCACCAGCCCAGGCCGTCCGGCGATACCTGCGCCTGCACCCGCAACGTGGTGCCGGCATCCAGCTCCGCCACCCGCAGAAACCAGGTCGCCTCGCTCGCCCAGCCGCACTCCATCGGCTCGGTGTCGAACGCCTCTCCGTAGGTCTCGTTCTTCTCCAGGACCGCGGTGTGAAAACGGCGCAGCATCTCACCAGTCCACGCTGACCAGGACCGAGTCCAGGAACAGGAAGTTGCGTACCGGCACGTGCGTGCGCACGTCGATGCAGAAGTTCAGCAGCCGGTCGCAGCCGTAGTACTCGTGGTCGTATACGGGCACGGGCAGATCGCGCAGATCCATCACCCGGTCGTTCACGCGCAGCTCGACGTTGCGGCGCGCGTCGGTGTCGAAGGTCCAGCTCAGGTAGTTCCAGTTGATCTTGGTGGGCACCTCGTTGTGGCAGAGGGAGAACGCGCCGCCGGGCACCTCCTCCCAGTCGTCGGGATGCACGGTGTGGTAATCGGTCGGCGTCGGCATGCCGGCGAGCTGCATCTTCGTGGTCACCTGCAGGGAGGTCTTGTACATCCACTTGCGCACGAAGTTGCCCTCGAAATCGGTGTTGACGTAGCGCAGGGCGCAGTGGTGGCGCCTGCCGTCCGGGCCGTCGTTGACGTCGTTGCTGAAGCAGAAGTCGCCGAACATCGCCTCCACCGGGTGGTAGTTGCCGTCCCACTGCTTCGGCCCGGTGAGCGACGGGTCGAACACCGTCTCCGCCTTGTAGGTGAACCACGTCTCCAGTCGCACCAGCCCGCGCCGCACGTAGCTGACGCGCTTGATGAGCTGGTTCATGTGGTTGACGCGAGGCCGCGTGGCCAGCTTCAGCGAGTAGACCCCGTCGAAGCTGCCGTGCGTGCCGATGTCGAAGAAGGTGCAGGTGGAAAGCTGCGCCGGCCGCAGGTCGCGCACCAGCGGGCGGATGTTGTCGAGGTTGTTGTCGTGGTTGCCGCAGAGCTCGCACCAGCCGTTGATGCCCTCGTCGAAGTCGTCGAAGAACAGCACCCGCGGCAGCGGATCGAACTTGGCCAGCCGCACGTCGCCGGCGGCGGTAGGCGCAAGACTCACGTCAGCCACCGCGGCCAGACCGCCTCGGCCAGGAAGAGCTGCGACTGCCGGGCGCCGCCGGCGCCCCAAGCCGTCCAGCGGTCGTCGGGCGAGAACACCGGGTGCGGATGGATGCAGCGCCACACCGTGTCGTGGCGCGCCAGGGGCCGCATCTCGATGAACGGACCGCGCTTGCGGAACATGCCGATCCAGCGGTGCGCTTGCGGCCAGCGGTAGCCTTCCGGCCCGATCGCCTGTGGATCGCGGCGCGCCGACGAGAGAGGGCCCTCGGCTGCCTCCCCTTCCCCTGAATCCGCGAAACGCTCCAGGTCGTCCCGTCCCTCGAACCACAGTGGGCCGGGGTCGGCGGCGTCACCCACCCAGAGGTCGGCCTTCGAGTTGCACTTGAAGTGGATGGGCTCGCGACCGGGGAAGACCCAGCGGCGATCCACGCGGCCTACCAGGTCGACGTCGATCATCTCCGCGCGCCGCACGGGGCTCACCGGGACGCCGTCACGGTCGTGCTGGGTATAGGTGAACAACTGCGACTCGACGTGGTTGTCCGGCGCCGGGTAGTAGTGGTTGACCATCTCGAACGGCTGCTGGGCGAAGATCGGCAGCGGGTCCTGCAACGGCACCAGCCGCTCCAGGTCGACCCGCATGAACCACATGGTCTTCAGCCCGGTGGGCTGCGTGCGGGTGTAGCTGCCGAAGAACAGGTAGGACGGATCGCCCCGGCAGATGAACTGGTGGCTGTCGGGCGCGGCGCGGTTCTCGGCGCTCGGGCCGTGGTAGACGACCGCCTGCCGCCCCTCCTGCAGGTCGCACAGCACCATCAGCATCTCGCTGCCGTGCCGGTAGCGGTTCTCGTTCCGCGACGGCCACGTCGACGCGCCCTCCGGCCGGCAGCCCAGCACCAGGTAGCGCCCGCAGCTCGACAGGTCGGGGCCGCCCAGGTCGCCGCATCCCGGCGGCGATTCGGCCACGACCTCCTCGCGCAGGGTCTCGATGTCCAGGCAGCAGACGCGCTGCCCGCGGCTGTAGTAGATGCGCCCGCGCACCGGGTCGCAGGTCAGGCCGCCCGAGCCTGCTCCCCCCCCGGGCCGATGCTCGATGCCGGCCAGCACCGGAGGCTCCTCGGAGTCGGTGAGCTGGACGATCCTGCCGGAGCCGGTTTCCACCGAGTAGATCTGCCCCTTGCCCGACCGGTTCGAGGAGAACACGTACCGTTCCGAACCGCCGACGAACCCCTGCTGGTTGTAGTAGGGATGCACGTTGTGACACGGCGCGTCGGTGAGCTGCACCACCTTCACGCCGGTCGCCGCTTCGCGGTACTCCCGTTTCTCCGACCGAAGAACGTCACCCTGTGCCATCCGCAGACCCCTCGTTTATCATACCGTGTCCGCGGCCCGGCGCGGCGCACCGACTCGGCATCGGATTTGGGTGTCGGCTGCGAGCTGAGAGCCTGCGCAAAGGCGGGAGGGGAGCAGCCTCCCCTCCCCGCCGATAACGTCGACTACCCGCCGACGACCGCCTCCCACTGGGCGCGTGCCTCATCGGCCTTGTGCGCCCACTCGGCAAGGAGCTGGTCGCCGCCCCGCTCCTTGTACTCCTGCACGAACGCATCCCATTCGGTGGCTACGTCCTTGTTGCCGAGCAGGAAATCGACAAACCACTTGGTCTTGACGTCGCTGAGCGCACCCTGGATCTGAGCCGCCTCGTCGGACAGCGAGATGAAGTCCATCCACTGCGGCAGGGCTTCCCAGCCTTCGCTCACGAAGTTCTCCCAGACCTCGACCGCGTTCCCCTGTGCCGCATAGTAGTCCCGCGATCGCTCCCAGCGCACGTCGATGTAATTGAGATGCGCCTCATAGTAGCTGCCGTACGTCTCATACGGCACGATGCCGGCGTTGTAGTTGGTGGTGTTGTAGAACGGTTCGTACATCACCCGCATCGGATCGACATCGTCGACCGTCTTGCCCATGTAGAAGTAGCCCTTCATCGTATCGAACAGCTTGCCCAGGTCGAAGTCGCTGCGATCGTCCATGGTGTAATGGACACCCTTGACGCCGAACCACCGCATGTACTGGAACTCTTCGGTAAGCGTGTAGTGCAGCACGTCGAGCGCCCGTTCCGGGTTCTCGCTGTAGACCGGTATGAAGTTGCCGCGGCGCACGAAGAACGGGACCTCGTGGGTCGTCGTATGGCCACCGGGACCGCGCAGCGGATGCAGCATCTGCGGCATGTGCTGCTCCATGATCGCTTCCGGATGCGCCTGCTTGAACCTGTCCCAGAAGTAGAGGTACTGAGATGGGCTGGGGCCCTTGAACGATCCGGCAAGGTGCTTTCCCGCGACCAGATCATCCATGTAATCCCACAGCTCTCCGGTCAACCACCGCGCATGGAACAGACCCTCCTCGGCCAACGTCTGCACCTCTTCCCAGATCGCCTGGTTGCCAGGTGCGATGGTGGCGTCGAACCAGTTGCCGTCGGCGTCCGTCCAGAAGCCGTCGATCTCCGCTCCATGCGGCTGGAAAAAGTGACGGGCCATATATATAAACTGCGTTCCACCGTACGTCGGCCAGCCGTATCCCGACACACCCAGTTCCTGCTTCGCACGCCGCATCGCGTGCACCAGCTCGTCATAGGTCTCCGGAACGTCCAGCCCGAGCTCGTCGAGCAGATAGCCGTTGAAGGCGATCGACCCCGCCGGCCTCCTGGTCGCCCAGCCCGGATGGACCAGGTAGTTGGCGTCAAGGTCGCCGTTCTGCTTGAGGTTGTAGAGTCGGTACACCGGATCGGCAAACAGGATCTCCAGCACCGGGTAGCGCCCCGGGTTCGCGTCCACGATCTCCCCCAGATCGACGATCAGCCCGTCCTTGATCCAATCCCGCCACTGCGCGACCGGAGTCGTCGGATGACCGACCCAGGTATCGATGATGTCACCGATGTCGCCGGACGCCATCCCGGCGATGACCACCTGGTAGTCCCCAGCCGTGAACGGCATCTCGATCTTGACGTTGAACGTCTCCTCGATGTGCTGGAGTATGACGTCGTTCTCCGCGACATAGTCCCAGTCGATCCGCGTTGTATCCCAACCGCGGTAGTTGCGCGTGATGGTGACAAGCGGCTGCTCGTCGGCACTCGTCATGCCCTCTTCCGTCGTGCCGGCCGCGAACGCCGGTGTCGCGCCCATCACCACGAGCACGATACCGGCCGCGATGGCCATGATATTCCTACACATGTAATCCTCCTGTAGGTTCATCGCTCACGATACGTTAATGCGTCCGCAATACAGGCATGGGCATATCCCTCCTCACTCCTTTACCGCGCCGATCAGAATGCCCTTCGCAAAGTGCCGCTGCAGGAACGGATACAGTATCATCACCGGCACCATCGCCAGCACGATCGTCGTCATGACCAACTGCTTGGGCGGGAGAAAGACACCTACATCCTCGACGAATCGCTGTCCGCTCGCCGTCGACATCACGTAGTACGAGTACTCCAGCACGCGGCGCAACAGGTATACGAACGGCATCAGCGAGGTGTCCTTCACGAAGATGAGAAAACTGTAGTAGTCGTTCCAGTGCCACACCGCCTCGAACAGGAAAATCGCCGCGAACATGGCTTTCGATATGGGGGATGGTGAAGAAGGTCCTGAACTCGCTCGAGCCGTCGATCAGGGCCGCATCCTCCAGCTCCGTCGGCACGGTGTACGAGAAATAGTTGCGCATGATGATGAAGTGCCCGGTATTGACGATCCACGGCAACACCATCACCCAGAAGGTGTCGATGAGCCGCAACTGGATCATCAGGATGTAGGTAGGGATCAGTCCGCCTGAGAAGAACAGGGTGAACACCATCAGCACGTTCAGCGTCCTAGTCCCCAACACGTATCGCTTCGACACGCCGTACGCGAACATCGCCGTGACCAGCACGCTCACCGTCGAACCCACGAAGGTCTTCAGGAACGAGACCGACATGGTCTGAATGAAGATGTCCCGCCCGCCGACGATGATCGAGTAGTAGTACAGGAAGGACGGGCTGCGCGGCGGCGCGAACACGAACTCTTTCATGATGTACTCCTCGTAAGGAGTGATCGACACCACGAAGACGTACCACATGGGATAGAAGCATATGAACGCAAAGAAGCCCGCGAAGAGGACGGACGACACGTCCAGCAGGTTGAAACCGAGCGCTCGCTTCAGCATGTCTCAACTCAGAAGATGCCCATGACGTTCATCCTTGAAATGAGCTTGTTGGTGACGATCACGGCGATCAGACCGAGCACGTTGAACACCAATCCCAGAGCCGTTGCCATCTCGAACTTCCCCTGCAGGAGGCCCGACCGATACAGGTAGGTGGACAGGACGTCGCCGGTCTCCCAGACCGCCGGATTGTACAGATTGAACACCTGGTCGAAGTTCGAAGCGAACAGGTTGGCCACGTTGAGGATGAGCAGTACCGCGATCGTCGGACTGATGCGAGGCAGATAGATGTACCACATGAGGTGTCCGCGGTGTGCTCCGTCGCAGATTGCGCTCTCCATGAGCGAGGGATTCACGCTCGACAGAGCGGCCAGGTAGATGATGGTGGCGAAGCCGGCCGTCTTGATGATGCCGGAGACCACCAGGATGAACCGAAAGTACTCGGGTACGGCCAACCAGTGCTGGGGCGCGACGCCGAACAGCCCCACGAACGCGTTGAACGCGCCGGTCGGTTCCGGATCCAGCATCTTGGCGACGATGGCCGCGAACACCACCCACGATACGAAGTGCGGGATGTATACGAGGGTCTGCACGGCGCGCTTGTACCATCCCGCCTGCAGCTCGTTCAGTATCAGCGCAAGCAGGATGACGAACGGAAAGCCGACGGCGATATTGTAGACGTTGATGAGAACGGTATTGGCGATGACCTTGTAGAAGTATTCCTGCTGAAACAGCACGGCGAAGTTGTCCAGGCCGACCCATGGGCTGGCCAGGATGCCGATCCGCATGTTCAGGTCCTTGAACGCGACCAGCATGCCGTACATGGGCACGTAGCGGAATACGACCATGAACACGATGCCCGGCAGCATCAGCATATAAATGAACCAGTGACGGCGGACGTGCTTGGTGACGTAGTCGCGACGGCCGGCGATCCGTTGCCGCGTATCGGCGACGATCATCGGCGCGTGGAGCCGTGCGTCATCGGTGCGCACGCGGACCGACGTCGTTCGTCCCTGTGGCGGACGGGGCTGGAAGGAAACGTGCGGGCGCAAGCCAGCGTAAGCACCTCCTCGACCGACGTGACCGGATCGGATACGTTCTCCCGAGCCTGCCCCTACTCCACCGCCCTGTCAAGCTCTCCTGTCAGGCCGGCGCTCACGACATCCAGCGCGGCCAGACCGCCTCCGCCAGGAAGAGCTGCGCCTGCCGGCGGTCGCCGGACCCATAGGCCACCCAGCGGTCGTCCGGCGAGAACACCGGGTGCGGATGGGTGCACCGCCAGACCGTGTCGTGGCGCACCAGCGGCCGCATCTCGATGAACGGACCGCGCTTGCGGAACATGCCGATCCAGCGGTGCGCTTCGGGCCACCGATAGCCGGTCAGTCCGATGGCCTCGGGATCGCGGCGCGCCGACGAGTCGGGACCCTCGGCGGCCTCGCCTTCCCCCTCGTCCACGTACCGGTCGTGATCGCCGCGGCCCTCGAACCAGTGCAGGCCGGGGTCGGCCGCGTCGCCCACCCACAGGTCGGGCTTGGAGTTGCACTTGAAGTGGATGGGCTCGCGGCCCGGGAAGACCCAGCGGCGCTCCACCCGGTTGATCAGGTCGACGTCGATCATCTCCGCGCGGCGCACCGGGCTCACCGGTATGCCGTCACGGTCGCGTTCGGTCAGCGTGAACAACAGCGACTCGACGTGGTTGTTCGGCGCCGGGTAGTAGTGGTTGACCATCTCGTGGGGCTGCTGCGGGAAGATCGGCAACGGATCCTGCAGGGGCACCAGCCGCTCCAGGTCGACCCGCATGAACCACATGGTCTTCAGCCCGGTGGGCTGCGTGCGGGTGTAGCTGCCGAAGAACAGGTAGGAGGGATCGCCCCGGCAGACGAACAGGTGGCTGTCGGCCGCGGCGCGGTTCTCGGCGCTGGGGCCGTGGTAGACGACCGCCTGCCGCCGCTCCTCCAGGTCGCACAGGATCACCAGCATCTCGCTGCCGTGCCGATAGCGGTTCTCGTCCCGCCACGGCCACGTCGATGCGTCGTCGGGCCGGGTCATCAGCGCCAGGTAGCGTCCGCAGCTCGACAGATCCGAGCCGCCCAGCGGTTCGCATCCCGGCGGCGACTCGGCGACGATCTCCTCGCGTAGGGTCTCGACGTCCAGGCAGCAATAGTGCCGGTCGCAGCCGTAGTAGATGCGGCCGCGCACCGGATCGCAGGTCAGGCCGGCCGAGCCGCCGGTCCCGGTGTGCGGGTCCAGGCCTGCCATCACCGGCGGTTCCTGGGAATCGGTGAGTTGCACGATCTTGCCGGAGCCGGTCTCCACCGCGTAGATCTGACCCTTTCCGGAGCGGTTGGAAGCAAACACGAACCGCTCCGAGCCGCCGATGAACCCCTCCTGGTTGTAGTAGGGGTGGACGTTGTAGCAGGGCCCATCCGTAAGCTGCACCACCTTCACGCCGGTCGCCGGTTCGCGGTACTCCCGCTTCTCCGAAGGAAGAACGTCACCCTGTGCCATCGGCAGCCCTCCTCCGGCCATCATACCGGGGCCGCCACGGAAGTGCGCCGGAGCCTCCTGGACGACGGGTCCCGACGTGAGCACGCCGGGCCGTCCGGACCTCGGCTGGACATGTCGGCATGGTACCGTTCGTGCTCTCGCCGATGAGCGCATCGTCCCCTCCGGCCCCCTCGCCCCACGACACGGGCGTCTACCCGGCTCGCACCTATCTGTTCCTGGACGACCTGCACGTCGCCCGGATGGTCGGCCTGCGCCGCGTGACGGGCGCCGTCGAGCACGTGGCCGACGGGCCGGTGCTGGAACCGGAGGCGCCGTGGGAGGGGCTCGGGCTCATCGGCCGCAACTGCATCCTCTGGGACGCGGAGGCGTCCCGCTTCAAGTGCTGGTATCCCGCCTACGATCCTGCGCTGCCGGACGCGCCCGTGGGCGCCAGGCGCCGCTGGGCGTATGCCGAGAGCCGCGACGGCCTGTCCTGGGAGCGGCCGAGCCTGGGCCTCACCGAGTTCTCCGGCTCGACCGCCAACAACCTGCTGCGCCTGGAGGGCGTCGGCGAGTCGGCCGCGGTCCTGTGGAGCATCGCCAAGGACACGCGCGATCCCGACCCCGCGCGGCGCTACAAAGCGATCGGCCTGGACCGCCATCCGCTGCGGCCCGGCGAGCTGACCTGGACCGGACCGGACGGAGAAGACGAGTGGTACCGGACCCACGGCCGGCACCTGGCATGCGGCGTGTACGTCGCCTACTCGGCCGACGGGGTGACGTGGCACCAGCGGCAGGGCTGGGCCGGTTCGGGCGCGCTGATCACGGACAACACGATCCTGCACGGCTGGGATTCCGCGACCCGGCGCTGGGTGCTCTGGCAGCGGCCGCGTATCATGCCCAAGCACCGGGTGATCGGCGTCAGCTTCTCGGCGGACTTCGACGACTGGACCTTTCCGGAGTGCGTGCTGGCCCCGGACCAGGACGACCCGCCCGGCACGCAGTTCGACCAGCTCTCCACGGTCGCCGCATCCGACGGCGCCTTCGTGGGACTGCTCGGCGCCTCGGCCGCGGTGCGACAGGACCGCGGGGTCATGTCGGTGGTGCCGCAGCTCGTGTATTCGCGTGACGCGCGGCGATGGACCAGGGTCGACCGGGAGCCGTTCATCCGCCCGCGGCAGCCCCTGGTCTGGGACGACGGCTGCATCATCCCCTTCAATCCGCAGGTCGTCGGCGACGACGTCTTCGTCTTCTACTACGGCAAGAACGCCGGCCACATCTGGGGCGAGCCCACCACCGACGGCACGCGCGTGACTCGCTCGGCGTTCGGGCTGGTGAAGCTGCGGCGCGACCGCTGGGTGGCGCTGGCTCCCGCGGGCGCCTCTGAAGGGACGCTGACCACCTCACTGATCGCCTTCGCCCGACCCGAGCTGCGGATCAATGCCGACGCGGGCGCAGGCGTGATCTCAGTAGAGCTGGTGGACTGCCAGAGCGGCGACGCGGTGCCGGGCTTCACCTTCGCCGACTCCGACCCGATCCGCGGCGACGGACTGGACCAGGTGGTGAGCTGGGGCGGACGGAGCGACCTGTCGACGATCGTCGGTACCGCCCGGCGCCAGCCCCAGGTAGGCCGGGGACTGCTGATCCGGGTGCGCCTGCGGGGCGGCGCCCGGCTGTACGGACTGGCGTGTTGAGGTAGGATCGACCGATGGCCAGCTATCGCGTCGGCATCATCGGCCCCGGTCACAAGGGGGTGGAGTACGCGGTCGCGTACCGATTCCATCCGCAGACGGAGGTGGTCGCGGCGGCCGATCCCGACGCGGAGACGCTGGGCCTGTTCTGCGACCGCTTCGGCGTGCCGGGTTACGCCGACTATCACGAGATGCTCGCGCGCGAGCGGCTCGACGTCGCCGCGGCGATCCTGCCGGTGGCCCCCAACCCCGACGTCGTGGTGGCTTGCGCGCAGGCCGGCGTCCGCGCGGTGCAGTGCGAGAAGCCGATGGCGGCCAGCCTGGCGGACGCCGACCGCATGGTGGAGGCGTGCCGGGCGAACGGCGTCTCGTTGGCGGTGGGCGACCTGGACCGCAACCTGCCGGAGTACGGCACCGCGCTGGCGCTCATCGAAGCGGGCGAGATCGGCGAGGTGAGCTCGATCACCGCCACCGGCGGCAGCGGCACCGAGCTGTCAGGCGGCGGCTGCCAGGTGCTGAGCCTGGTGCGGCTGTTCGCCGGCGACGCCGACGTCGCCTGGGCGATCGGCTGGATGGCGAACGATGCGGAGAGCGACCACGACCAGGGAGGCGCCGGCTACTTCAGATTCGTCACCGGCACGGAGGCGATCCTGCACCGCAGCGCCGACGCCCGCGGCATGGGCATCGAGGCGGCCGGCAGCCGCGGCGTGATCCGCGTCAGCGGCAACGTGGTGCGAATGTGGCGTCGCCCGGACGAGGACATCGGCGTACCGGCAGCCGAGCGCGACTCGTGGCAGCGCCTGCAGCCGGTCGACGGCGTGTTCCCCGAAGGGTCGATCCGCAACTGGAACAAGGGCAGCCGCGACGGCTGGGTGATCCCCGCCAACCGGCAGGCGGCGACCGTGCAGGAGCTCGTGACCGCGCTCGACACGGGCGACGCCCCTCTGAGCGACGGCGTCAACGGCCGCGCGGTGCTGGAGATGGCGATCGCCATCCGCGAATCGCACCGGCAGGGGCATGCGCCGGTGCGGCTGCCGCTGGCCGACCGGAGCCTGCGGCTGCTCCCGAAACGGTCGCGCCTGCATCACAAGAAACCGCTCCGGGGCCGGGAGTGGTACCTGCGCGAGCTGCGCAAGCATCTCGGCACCGGGGATTCTTGATTACGCTCTTGAGTAAAACTACTCAAGAGCGTACATCGACGTGAGTCGTCCTACGTGAACGGTCCCAGGTCGGGGTCGCGATCGCGGGTGAAGCGCTTGCCGATCAGGTAGTCGACCTTGAGCTCGACGTCGTGCAGGGCGCGCGGTATTGCGAGCTCGGGGTCGGCTTCGTCGAGGGTGACCTCCAGGGTGTTGCGGCCGCGTCGCGGCCAGTGGCCGGCGGTCAGCGGAAACAGGTGCCAGTAGCCGGCCACCCGGTGGCGGGTCCAGCTCGTGTTGGCCGTCAGGTTGATCAGGCGCCCGCCACTCGCCGGCAGCACCGCGCCGTTGAGGCTCATGGTCAGGCGGTCACGCTCGCTGACGCCCGTCACCCGCACGCGCAGCAGGACCTGGTGGAGCCTTCCGGCGGCGTCCTGCCGGGGCAGGTCGTCGCTCACCGCGAACGTCACGCGGGCCGGCCGGCCGGCCTTCAACGGCGCCGGGAGTTGCCGCTCCACGCCGGGCTCCGTCTGCGGGTCGGGAAAGCGGCCGGTGGCGGTGGGGACGAAGTAGACCTTGTCCTTGGCGGCCATCACGTCGGGGTGCGGCAGCTCGCGCAGCATCTCGTAGAAGTCCGCGCCGTACGGCCAGGCCGCGTGCCAGTAGGCCAGGTACAGGCCGTCCACGCCCTGGGCCCAGTAGTTGGCGGCTGCCGCGCGCACCATCTCGATCGGCGCCGAGGCCACGCGGTCCGAGTCCACCAGGCGGAGCAGGGCGGCATGCACCCTGCCCCGCGTGCCGCGCGCGGCGGCCACCAGCGGGCGCAGGTCCATGGTCGAGTCGAGGATCTCCGGCCCCCCGAAGGCCTCGGCCACGACCACGTCGACCAGGCCGAGGCGCAGCCACTCCGGGACGTCGAGGCCGGAAGCGAGACATCCCTCGATGCTGGCCGGCACGCGCACGACCAGCTCCCGCTCGGCGCCGCCCGCCTTGACCGCCGCGTGCACGCGCCCGATCCACTCGGTCATGATCCCCCGGCGGGCCTCGACCGCGTCCGGATGGAAGTACCAGGGGCGGTAGGCGAGCTGCAGCTCGAATCCGTCCACGGGGTAGCGGCCGAGCGTCTCCTCGATCAGCGCGAAGCGCTCGTCGCGCACCTCGGCGTGGGAGAAGTCCAGGCAGCGCGCGCCCGGGTGGTCGGGCGGCAGCGCGCCGTCCGCCCCGATCTCGAGCCGGGCGCTGGCGAAACGGAAATCCGAGCAGCGCACGTCGTCGTCGCCGCCGCCACGGCCGTTCTGGACCAGCAGCGTCGGGTAGAAGCGCATGCCCTTGGCGTGCGCGCGGTCGCAGACGACCCGCAACGGATCGTACCCGGCGTCGATCAGCCCCCGGGCGTTGCGGTGCGCGCGATGGAAGATCGCGTGCGGCCAGCTCGCCACGTTGTGGCCCCAGAGCTCGCCGACCTCGGTATCGTGCAGCACCGTGCGGCCGTCTCCCAGGCAGAACATCAGCGCGTCGACCGGCGTGCCCACCAGCTCGTCGACGGCGATCTCGAGCTCGTCCGTCCGGATCGGCGGATCGAACCGGTAGATCAGCGGATGGCGGCCGTCGTTGTAGAACATGAGGCGCGGCACGCCTCGGATTCCGGGCTCCCCCGCCCGATCAGGCATCGCCGGCCGACCAGCGGCGCAGCGCCTCCAGGTACTCGCGCCGCGGCAGCACGCCGTAGCCGCCCGGCTCCTCGGCCGGCCCGCCGATCGACTCGCCGCCCGAGTCGATCGAGGTGTAGTGGTACAGCGAATGCAGGAACGCCCCTCGGGCGCCCGCCTGCCGGGCCGCGTCCACCATGCCGACCACCTCCTCGACCGCGTACCGGTCCCAGTTGCCCAGGTGGAACGGGCCGTAGTCGCGGTTGATGAAGCGGGCGTTGTCCAGCCACAGGAACAGCGGGAAGCCGTCCGGAAGGGTGCGGCGGAAGATCTCCAGCGGCGGCGCGTCCAGGATCACCTCGTGCGGACAGGAGCGCTCGGCGCAGATGCCGTCCACCGCCCCGTCGGCAGCCCACCGCTCCCAGTCCTTGTACAAGAGCAGGTGCGGCCCTCCCGCCATCCTGCCGTCGCCGAACGCCACGCACAGCTCGTGTCGGTCCGGCGACAGGCCGACCACGAACGGCTTGCCGGCGCCGTGCATCCGTCTGCCGGTGCGGGTGATCACCTCCGAGAAGTGCTCGCCCTTGATCCGGTAGAACTCCTCCGTGTCGTACGGCTCGTAGCGGATATTCACGCCGTGGCGCTCGCGGTAGTCGGCGACCACGCGGTCGGTGAAGCCGAACGGCTCCAGGTGCTCGTCCCAGCCGGGCGTATCGAAGCAGGCGTACCAGCTATGCGAGCGGGTCGACAGGTACAGGCCGTCGACGCCGTAGCCCAAGAGCTCGGCGGTCATCGCCGCCAGCCGCTCCTGCACCTCCGCGTCGCCGTAATCGGGGATCCCGTGGTAGAAGCGCGACCCGTCGCGCGAGCACCAGTACTTGCGCGGCGCGGCGTACCAGACCGGGTCCACCAGGGAGACGTAGTCGCGGCGCACGCACTGGAACTCGTTCCAGTTGACCCAGCCCCAGATCGGCACGCCGTGCCGCCGCGCCGCCTCCACGGCGCTGGCCAGCGGATCGCCGATGTCCAGGATGTCGGCCACGCGGTGCCAGTACCGCGCCGCCGGGTTGTGCGGGTCGACGCAGCCGTGGTCGAACGGCGCCATCGCCTGCGACGGGTAGTAGGCGCGGCCGGCGGTGTTGCACCGGTACAGGAAGGTCAGCCCGGTGCCGGCCAGCATCTCGAACAGCCAGTCGAAGTACTCGCCGTCGATCGGCCCGTCGTGGAACCGCGGCGGATCGGTAGGATCGTAGTTGTAGAAGACCAGGAACCCCTCAGGCAGCATGGACCCATGGTACATCAGAGATCGAAAAAGCCCCGGAGCCTGGTGGCCCCGGGGCTTGAAGAACGGAACGAATCCGGGCGGGATCAGCCGCCGAGCGTCTTGGCGCGCTCTTCTGCGTCCCGGTGGAAGTAGATCGTCGGCATCTGGATGAACCACTCCTGCACGTTGCCGATGCTCGGCGCGTAGACGCGGAAGCGCGGCGCGAACTGAACCAGATCGATCCCGATCAGGTGCTCGGCCTGCAGCTTCTGCAACGCGATGATCTTGTCGGTCAGCTCCTGGTCGCTCTCGGCCGACTTGGCGCCCTGCGCCAGGTCCCACATCTCCTGGGCCCAGTCCGGCGGCTGCTCGCCGCGCTCGCCGCCCGAGGTGATCCACAGGTACCAGGGCCGGGACCACGGGTTGGACGGGTAGAGGCTGTTCCAGCTCCCACCGAAGTTGGAGGGCCAGTCGCGGTTGGCGTAGCCGGTCAGGCTCTGCCAGCCGATGATCTCCCAGTCCAGGGTCTCGATGACCTCGGTCTGGCCGCCCCAGCCGACGCCGCGGAAGTTGCCCTTGAAGCCGATCTTGGGCAGCTCCTCGACGAGCAGCGTCCACGTGTCGTCGAACCACGTTGCGATCGAGAAGATCGTCAGCGTGATGGGCTGGCCGTCCGGGCCGAGCCGGAAGCCGTCGGCGTCCTTGTCCGTCAGGCCCATCTCGTCGAGCAACGCGTTGGCCATGTCCAGGTCGCGCTCCACCGCAAGGGTGGCGAGCTCCTCGACGTACCACGGGCTCGACGGATCGCTCACGCCGATCTGGCGCAGCGGCGCCAGGCCCTCGAACTCCAGGTCGCTGATGAGCTGCCGGGGCACCCAGTAGCTCATCGCCAGCCGGAAGCGCTTGTCGCGGAACATCTCCGCCTTGAACTCGTCCAGGGCGAACCAGTTGTAGGCGAGCGTGCGCTCCGCCAAGTCGCCCCGGAACGGGAACGAGATCATCTGCAGGTCGCCGCGGTCGGCAGCCTGCTTGTGGATCTCCACCTTGGGCAGCCCGACCGAAGCCACGGAGATCTCACCGGCCAGAACCCGCAGGTCGCGGGCGTTGGCGTCTGGAATGATCTGCGTGTGCTGCTCGTCCATGTACGGAAGCTGATTGCCTTCCGAGTCCACCGCCCAGTAGTAGGGGTTGCGCGTCCAGATGACCGGCGTCGCCTCGATGCCGGTCGACGGCGCAAACGGGACCATCGTCGGGTTGTCCGGATTCGCGTTGACGCGGCGGTCGGCCTTGGCGTTGAAGAGCTGCGTCCAGTCCTCGAATCCGCCCGCACTCACCTTCGCTGCCAGCTCGTCCGCGTCGGCATACGACTTGTGGAACTGGGTGAGATAGTGCTTGGCGTGCCCCATTGCCTGCCGCTCCTGGCGGGCACCGAAGGCGATGTCGAAGCCGGGATACGGATTGGGGAACTCGAAGCGGAGCGTCACGTCGTCGACGGCGGTCATGTTGACCACCGCATCGCCCTGCGTGAGCCAGCCGGGGATCGCCGCGCTCAGCTCGGCGTTGCTCGCGACGTCCTCGAACCAGAACAGGTAGTCCTCGGCCGTGTACGGCTCACCGTCGGACCACTTCAGGCCGGTGCGCATGGTGATGGTGAAGACGCGGTTGCCGTTGGACGCCTCGATCGACTTGAAGGCGAGCGGCAGCACCTCCGGGCGCTCCATCTTCGCCTCGCCCCAGAACGGGATGGCGACGTTGGTCAGCCCCTGCGCGTTGGCCGCGTCGGGTGCCTGACTCGCATAGATGCCGCCGAACAGGCCGATCTCGGTCATCCCGTAGGTGCCGGGGGAAATGACCAGCGGATCCACCGGTACGCGCTCACCGACCGGTGGCAAAACCATGTGGTGCAGATACGGCGACTGATGAATCACCCCTATCGGCATCTGCTCTATTGGCATGTGCTCTATACCTTCCTGTTCGGGGGGCATCACCGCCACTGAACCGATAATTCCGATGGGCTCCGTTATCGGGTCAACTCGACGCTCCTCGCTATTTCGTCGTCCCAATTCTTCATAGGACACTGTTGCCACGCTTATGAAATATTGTCGGAAACAGTCTGTCCCACCATCTGCTCGTCGCCCAATGTACACACCAACCATTGCGTAGTAATATGCCTCCTTCAACTCAGAGTCATCAAACTTCGAAAGAGGATCCCTGCCGAGCCCCAAGACATCTACTACGAGATGCCACAATGCTGAGCAGGTCGACGACCAATCGACTTCCTGTTGGCTCATCGTGCGACTAGTGATTCTGTGGTCATCTTGAAGGACCAATACCTCCACTAAATCGCCCCGGAGTTGTATTGCATCATAGGCATGTGAAGATACATTATTGAAATAATCTCTATCGCATTCCACACTGTCGTGCCGTTGCGCGATGCATCTTCCTACCTTCGCATAGTGGTACACTTTCCCTTAGGACACGGGTATCGAAGTCAGAGAGTGGCCGCACTTCCGACCCCACAACATCCACTGTTAGGGCGTTGACCGTAGAACAAATCGAAGAAAGTCGATCGCCGGTCATTTGCGCCAAACCTATGCCCGCGTATGAGCAAAACAGGGCGGCTATCAGGACCTTCCTTGCCATCTATTTTTCCGCCCTGATAGCCGGGTCATTAGGAACGTCAATGTCATCTTCATTGTTCGTTACCTCCGGCCCGGCGGGTGCCTTGTCGTCGCGATTAAGCGGCGGCGCTATCGGTACGGTCGGAACGTTAGGATCGTTGCCTTCGAGAGGAGGCTCACTGTTACTCTCAGTCTCCGTCCTAAGGACCTCGCCGTAGTAAGCAGAAAATGCATCCTTGCTCGCTATGGTCCCCATCACCAGCAGTGCCCCAAGAATAGTCGCGAGAATCCCAGGCGATGCACTGACCGCCTCGACCCCGAATCCTTGCGCCGCGATCTTTCCTTCAACCTGGACCTGGACCTGGACCTGGACCTGGACCTGGACCTGGACCTGGACCTGGACCGAGCATGATAAAACGACACTGCCATTCCAACAAATACGAGCGCGAATCCACAGAATAATCCCACGGAACGTTTAGTGAGTGAGGCGTGAAGATGGTGGACATGAAATCGGAACACCAGGTAGTTTGCAGTGGAGGCGTCGAAAGCTGTCCTGCGGAACCAAAGGACATTACTAACAAGAAATCAAGCAATCACGCATAGCACGAGAGTACTGACAATAGCGAGATACCAAGAAATCCATCGATCCCAAGCTGACTCGGGTCGGTTGGTGAAGGAACCACTCTCCTGCATCGAATCACTCACTGCACGAGAGGGTACTCGAGAATTCGCGTGGAAGCAAGATCTCTACTGCCCCGGCGAAATCCGGGTAGAGATCGAGTCGCCCAGATGAAGGTAGAGGGCATGACGGAGCCTCCTGCGATCGCGCAATCTGTACGTAAGCGTTGATCGATTCGGCCCGAGCGTTGGTCATGCGCTGCACGAGGCCATCCTTTCCAAGTTTGGCTCATGATATCTGTAACACCGATAGACGGGCTGCAGTCGACCGTGGATGGCCGATCGGTAGCGCGCCAGCCATGCGGAGCCTGCCCAGGTCGCGGGTCCGTCACGCCACAGCGTCATCCGTGCTTCTTGTAGCTCCAAACTCGATCGGTCCCCAAGGCCCGCTGTCGCGCAACCGGCGAACCGGTCACCGCTGGGGTCGGCGACTTCGCGATCCGGGACGAGATCTACTTCGAGGCGCTCGAGATAGCGCCCGACGTGACCCACCTGCTGCGCGGCCGTTGGCAGGAACACGCCTCGCCGTTCGGATGGGCCCGCGAGGTGGGCGCCGGGCGAGTGGTGTACCTGCAGCCCGGCCACGAGGACTGCCCGGTGTACGCGGCGCCGGCCGTGCGCCGCCTGCTCGCCAACGCGGTCCGCTGGGTCGCCCCACGCTGATCCACAGCCGATGATCCGCACCCGTCGCTTCGGTCGCGCCGCCGTGCAGATCCCGGAGATCGGCCCGGGCTGCTACAACCTGACCGCCGACCGGGGGGTGGACCGCGACACCGCGCTCGCCACCCTGCAGCGCGCCTACGAGCTGGGAGTCCGCTTCTTCGACACCGCGCCGATGTACGGCGACGGCGAATGCGGTCTGGGCCGCCGGGCGAGCGCCTCGGGGACTACAGCCGCGACTCGGTGCTGCGGGTGTTCGACCGGACGCTGCGCGCGTTGCGCCGCGACGAGGTGTTCGCGCTGCAGGTCCACGGCTTCGCCTCGCCGCGCGACATCCCCCGGCAGACGGCGGAATGGCGCGCCATGTACGGGCCCGGGATGGCATTCGAGGCGCTGCTGGAGCTCAAGGAGCAGGGAGCGTGCCGGTACATCGGCGCCACCAACCACAACTCCGTGCTCCTGGCGGACGCCGTCCGCCGCTTCCCGCTCGACGTGGTGGAGATCGCCAGCCACTACAACATCACCAGCCACGTGGCGCCGCTCACCCTGCTGCCGCTCGCCGAGGAACGGGGCGCGGCCACCGGCATCGCCAACCCGATCGGCGGCGGCCGCCTGGTGAGCCTGGAGACCTACCGCGCAGCGACCTACCTGGGTGCGATCCCCTTCGACGAAGCGGTCGAGATCCTGGAGCGCTTGATGCGTGACACCGGGCTGGCGCTGTACGAGCTGGCGTTGCTGTACCTGCTGCACGACCCGCGGGTGACCGCGTGATCCCGGGACCGCGCAACGTCGCGGAGCTCGAAGCCGACGTGGGCGTTGCGAGTCGCCCCGCCCTCTCCGACGAGCAGGCGGCGGACCTCGCCCGCATCGGCAGCCGGATGCTGGCCAGGAAGGTGCCGACCGAGAGCGCCACCGAGGTGGTCGGCGTGCCGCTGCGCCCCGAATGGCTGGCAACGCCCGACTGACCGAACACCTTACGGCATCCATGCGTCACGACCACCGTAGCGAACGTGAAGCACGTGGACGGTCGATCCTTGACGGTGAAGAACACGCGCCAGGGAGTCCCGCGGCCTACGAGCAGGTGACGGACCTCAGGAGGACACGCGAACGCCCCCGCCGGCGCTGACGTCATCCAGTCCCTTGCGGATGCCCGCCACGGTGCTGGCGTACTCAAGCTGCTCCTGCACGTCTTGCCACGCACGTGCATCCATGACGACCAGCTCGGGCCTGCCATTGACCGTCAGCACGAGCGGCCGACCGGTATCCTTCAGGCGAGAGACGAAGCGGGCCGTATCGCGCTTGAACTCCGTGAGCGGCCTGATGTCCTGCGTGATGTCCATATAGCCCTCTTGACGCATCTTTTACGATGCGAATCATATGCGAATCCAGCACGATGCGTCAACGGTGCCCCAATCATCAGACAAACTGCATCTACACCTGTCATTTCTGCCGGAAAAATGCCAGCCATAGTTGCATAAATGCAACGTCGGCTCGGGCGTGCCTCTCTGCCGGACGGCGAGAGTCGCTGGACGATGTGTTGGGCTGATAAATCCATGCCGGGTGCCCCGACGAAGAGCCCCGGAGCCTGATGGCCCCGGGGCTTGAAGAACGGAACGAATCCGGGCGGGATCAGCCGCCGAGCGTCTTGGCGCGCTCTTCTGCGTCCCGGTGGAAGTAGATCGTCGGCATCTGGATGAACCACTCCTGCACGTTGCCGATGTCCGGCCCGTAGGCGCGGAAGCGATGAGCGAACTGCACCAGGTCGGTGCCGATCAGGTACTCCGCCTGCAACTGCTGCAGCCTGATAATCTTCTCGGTCAGTATTTCGTCGCTCTCCGCCGACTTGGCCGCCTGCGCCACGTCCCACATCTCCTGAGCGAACGCCGGCGGCTGCTCACCCTGAGCGCCCCCCGAGGTGATCCACAGGTACCACGGACGAGACCAGGTAAGGGACGGGGTCAAGCTGGCATAGGGACCGCCGAAACGGGACGGCCAGTCCCGGTTGGTGTAGTCGGTAAGGCTCTGCCAACCCATGATCTCCCAGTCCATGTTGTTGAGGACATCGCTCTGTGCGCCCCAGCCGACGCCGCGGAAGTTGCCCTTGAAGCCGATCTTGGGCATCTCCTCGACCAGCAACGACCACGTGTCGTCGAACCACGTTGCGATCGAGAAGATCGTCAGCGTGATGGGCTGGCCGTCCGGGCCGAGCCGGAAGCCGTCTGCGTCCTTGTCGGTCAGCCCCATCTCGTCGAGCAACGCGTTGGCCATGTCCAGGTCGCGTTCCACCGCCAAGGTGGCCAACTCCTCGACGTACCACGGGCTTTCCGGATCCCTGACGCCGATCTGCCGCGGCGGCGCCAGCCCCTCGAACTCCAAGTCGCTGATCAACTGTCGCGGAGCCCAGTAGCTGATCGCCAGGCGGAAGCGCTTGTCGCGGAACATCTCCGCCTTGAACGGGTCCTGCGCGAACCAATTGAAGCTGAGCGTGCGCTCCGACAGGTCGCCGCGGAACGGGAACGAAATCAACTGGATGTCACCCGCATCGGCATGCTGCTTGTGGATCTCCACCTTGGGCAGCGGGACACTGGACACGGTCACCTCGCCGGCAAGGACCCGGATGTCACGTGCCGCAGCGTCGGGGACGATCTGCGCGTGCTGCTCGTCCATGTACGGGAGCTGATTGCCCTCGGAGTCGACTGCCCAGTAGTACGCGTTGCGCGTCCAGACGATCGGCGTCGCCTCGATGCCGGTCGACGCCTGCCACGGCACCATCGTCGGAGTGTCGGGGCTGCTCGACACGAACAGGTCCCATCGGGCGCGGTAGAGCTGGATCCAGTCCTCGAAACCGCCGGCCTCGACCTTGGCGGCCAGCTCATCGGCATCCGCATAGTCCTTGTGGAACTGGATCAGGTAGTGCTTGGGCATCCCCATCGCCTGCCGTTCCTGGTTCGCGCCGAACGCGGTAATGAACCCGGGATACGGGTTCGGGAACTCGATGCGGAGCGTTACGTCGTCGATGGCGGTGACTTCCGCGAGCGTGTCACCTTGCACAAGCCACCCCGGGACGGTCGCGCTCAATTCGGCATTCTGAGCGAAATCCTCCCACCAGAACAGATAGTCCTCGGTCGTGTACGGGTGTCCGTCCGACCAGCGCAGGCCGGTGCGCAGCTTGACCGTGTAGACCCGGTTGCCGTTGGAGGCCTCGATGCTCTTGAAGGCCAGCGGCAGCACCTCGGGCCGCTCCATCTTCGCTTCGCCCCAGAACGGGATGGCGACGTTGGTCATGCCCTGCGCATTCGGGGCATCACTTGTCTGGATTGCGAAGATCCCGCCGTACAGGCCGATCTCGGTCATCCCGTACGTGCCGGGAGCGATGACCAGCGGATCGACCGGGATGCGCTCCTCAACCGGGGGCAGGTCCTTGCCGTCCAGGTACGGAGACTGCTGGTACTGGCCGAACAGGGGTGCCGCTGCCAAGGCAGCGATCAATACGAGCCAAAGCGTTCTCTTCAAAACGAACCTCCTTGCGCGCTCGTGCCTGGCGTCGCTCCGGACCCGGCCGGGCGCTGCACGTGGAAGACTACCCTCCAAAGCGCCGGCTCGCAAGCGGCCAATCTGGGCGGCGCTACCGGTACGGGTCCATCGCGTCGCGCAGGCCGTCGCCCAGGAACTGGAAGGCGACCACGGTGAAGATCACCATCAGCGCGGGGATCAGCAGCCACGGCCGCAGCGCCACGACGCTGACGTTCTGCGCCTCCTGGATCAGCACGCCCCAACTGATCGCCGGCGCACGCATGCCGATACCCAGGAAGCTCAGCGCCGTCTCCCCCAGGATCATCGCCGGGATGCGGTTCGAGCCCTCCACGATCAAGTGGCTGGCGAATGACGGGAGCATGTGGCGGAAGAGCTGACGACGGACGGGCGCGCCATCCAGCTTGGCGGCCACGACATACTCCTCTTCCCGCAGAGAGAGGAACTTGCTGCGTACCGTGCGCGCCAGCCCCGTCCAGCCGAAGATGGAGAGAATGATCGTGATTGCCAAGTACACCTGGATGATGCCCCAATCCAGCGGCAGCGACGCGCTCAGGGCCATCCACAGCGGCAGCGTCGGGAAGGACATGAACACTTCGATCAGGCGCTGAATGATGTTGTCGACGGTGCCGCCGAAGTAGCCGGAGATGCTGCCGATGGTGATGCCGAGCACCCAGCTTATGAGAATGGACACCAAGCCGATGGTGAGCGAGATGGCAGATCCGCGCACGATCCGGGAGAACAGGTCCCGGCCCTGACTGTCGGTGCCGAGCGGGTACCAGAGCACCTCCGGAGTGCCGGTGCCGACGAAATGGAGCGTGCTGGGGATGAAGCCGAACAGATCGTATTCGTGGCCGTGGACGAACAGACGCAGCGGCGTCTCGGATTCCAGGTCCGGCGTGAACTCACGTTCCAGGGTTTCCCAGTTGAGCTGGCTGGTGATCTCATACACGACCGGCCGAAAGCGGCCTTCCTGGTCGAACAGGTGTATCCGCGCGGGCGGCAGGAACCGGAAGTCTGGACGCCGCTCGACCGGATCGTTGATCTCGAAGAAGCCGTTGAAGATCACCACGACGTAGAACGCAGCGAGCACCACCAGGGCCACACGGGCCCAGCGATGGCTCTTGAACTTCAGCCAGACCAGCTTCAACTGGCCGGCGTTGAAGTAGGCCTCCCGCGCCTCCGCTTCCCGGTCGCGCGGCCCCGGCGCCCTGCCGGCCTCTCGCTGCTCCTGCAGCGCGCGCTCGCCGCGCTCGCTCGCCATGCTCATTGCAGCAGTCTGATACGCGGGTCGAGGACGGCCAGCGCCAGATCCGAGATGAGCGTACCGATCACCGTCAGCGTCGAAAGCAGCATGAGCACCGCCCCGGCCACCTGCATGTCCTGATTGACGAGCCCCTCGAAATAGAGCGGTCCCATGGTCGGAAGGCCAAGAACCAGCGCGACCAGCACCTCACCACCGACCAGACCCGGCAGCAGCCAGCCGATGCCGGAGATCCACGGGTTGGCGGCCATCCGGATCGGGTACTTGATGAGCAGTCGAGTCTCGGGCACCCCCTTGGCCCGCGCCGTGGTGACGAACGGCATGCGCAACTGGTCGAGCACGTTGGCGCGTATGGTACGTACACCTCCGCCGATCGACTCGAAGCCCAGGATCACGATCGGCATCCAGATGTGCTTCAGGAAGTCGATGAACTTGGCGATACTCCATGGCTCCTGCGCGTACTCCGCCGAAAAGACACCGCCCGGAACATACTTGATCAACTTGAAGGCGGCATACATCAGCAGCAACGCGAACAGGAAGTTGGGTACCGCCATCATGAAGAACGCGATGAAGCTGAAGATGTTGTCGAACAGCGAGTACTGCCGGATGGCCGCTCCCACCCCGGCCGGCCAGGAGATGGCCGTGCCCACAAGCAGGGTGATCAGGCCGATCATCACGGTGAGGAACAATCGGCCGGAGATCAGTTCCCGCACCGGCTTGCGCCACTGGAACGACCAGCCCCAGTCTCCCTTGAACCAGGCAGCACCCCAGCGGAGGTAGCGAACCGGCGCCGGGTCGTCCAGGCCGAGCTGCGCCCGGATGTTGGCGACCATCTCCTCGGCCTCCTGACTGCCGATGCGATCGCGCATGTCCTCGAGCTGTCCCACGTAGGCGCTGGCCATGTCGCCCGGCGGCAGCTCGATGACGATGAAGGAGATGATCGAGATCAGGATCAGCGTCGGGATCATGACCAGGAACCGGCGGCCGACGTACCCGAGCATCGCGAACGACGGTGCCAACAGCCGGGACGGTTGTCAATCCGTCAGCCGGATGCGCGGATCCAGCAGCGCCAGGGCGAGATCGGAGATCAGCGTGCCGATCACGGTCAGGCCGGCAAGCAGCATGATGATGGCGCCGGCGACCCGCATGTCCTGGTTGAGCAGGCCGGCGAACAGCAGCGGCCCGATGGTCGGCAGGCCCAGCACCAGCGCGACCACGACTTCGCCGCCGACGAGCCCCGGCAGCAGCCAGCCGATGCCGGAGACCCACGGGTTGGCGGCAGCCCGGATGGCGTACTTCACGATCAGTCGGGTCTCCGGAACACCCTTGGCACGCGCGGTGGTGACGAACGGCATGCGCAACTGGTCGAGCACGTTGGCGCGGATCGTGCGCACGCCGCCGCCGATCGACTCGAAGCCCAGGATCACGATCGGCATCCAGATGTGCTTGAGGAAGTCGATGAACTTGGCGACGCTCCATGGCGCCTGCGCGTACTCGGCAGAAAAGACGTCGCCCGGCACGTGCTTGAACAGCTTGAAGACCGCGTACATCAGCAGCAGCGCGAACAGGAAGTTCGGGATCGCCATCATGAAGAACGCGATGAAGCTGAAGACGTTGTCGAACAGCGAGTACTGCCGGATGGCCGCTCCCACTCCGGCCGGCCAGGAGATGGCGGTGCCGATCAGCAACGTGATCAGGCCGATCATCACCGTCAGGGCCATGCGGTCGCCGATCACCTGGCGCACCGGCTGCCTCCAGTGAAATGACCAGCCCCAGTCGCCCCGCAGCCAGCCGAGTGCCCAACGGAGGTAGCGCACCGGCGCCGGATCGTCCAGGCCGAGCTGCGCGCGGACGTTGGCCACCATCTCTTCCGCTTCCTTGCTGCCGACCCGGTCACGCATGTCCTCCAACTGACCGACGTAGGCGTCGGCCATGTCGCCCGGCGGCAGCTCGATGACGATGAAGGAGATGATCGAGATCGCGATCAGCGTCGGGATCATGATCAGGATCCGGCGCCCGACATAGGCGATCATCACACCACGTTGCAAACGGAACGCGAGAGTTGTCAATCTCGGCGGGTGCCCGCTCGTACGGCGACGCTCACATGGCTGTTCTGCTTGCTGAACGCGGCCGTCGGATCCGCTGCCGGCATGTTCGAGGGCGCGGCGGTCGAGGAGCGGTTCGAGGTCCCGGCGCGCGCCGAGCTGATCGTCAAGGGTTCGTTCTTTTCCCTGGACATCACCGGCTACGACGGCGACGTGATCGCCGGCCGCGCGGTGATGTCGGAACGGGTCAGGCGCCGCAACGCGGTGGCCATCGTCACCCGCGACGCGCCGGAGAAGGTGACCGTGGAGGTCGTGACCAATGACCGGGGCGTGCTGCGTTCGTCGATGACCTGGTACCCGCAGATCCGCCTGCGCGTGCCCCACGGCGTGTCGGTGGCGGTCACTGCGGCAGGCGACCTGATCCTGCAAGGCCTGGCAGCGCCGAGCGCCGATCTTTACACCTTCGAAGGAGACATCATCGTCCGCGACGTCACTGCGGAGCTGTTCACCACGAACGCCGCCGGCGTCACCCGCGTGTTCGACAGCCACGGCCCCAAGTGGCTGCTCTCCTCCGACGGCGACATCGCCGTGGACGGCGGCGCCGGCGACCTGCGCGTGCAGACTCTCAGCGGCCAAGTGACGCTGCGAGGAACGGCAGGAGACGTGGTGACCAACGCTCCGGTCGAGGCAATCCGGATCGAGGATCTGGACGGGACGGTCACGCGGGAGCCCGCGCCGGTCAAGGGCGAGCGAGGCGCGGCGGACGGCTGACCGTCAGCCTGCCGGCTCCGTCCCGGCCAGCCGCCCGAGCAGGTCCAGCAACTCGGCGACCGAGCGGCGGTCGATCAGGAACCGGGGCGCCGGATCGGAACTGCCACGGCGTACCGCGTGGAACTGGCCGTCATGGGGCAGAACCTCGACCGACCATTCGGGGAGCTCGGGTTTGACGAGGCGCCACGTGATGGTCAGCACCGGCTGGTCTTCGGGCGCCTGCCAATCGCGGGCGGCGTCGCCCTCCACCAGCAGGCCGTTCAGTTGCTCCAGCAGCTCGGCGGCCTCGGCGGCAGCCAGCGGCCTCCCGCCAAGCCGGAAGACCGGCGTGCCCGACTCCCCTGCCCGGTCGATCGTCACCCGGTAGCGCTCGGCGCCCGCCGCGAAGACCATCTCCTGCACCAGGTCGTAGTCGATCTCGGCGACCGCCCGCGCCACCAGGTCGACCGGCCGCAGGCGGTCCAGGGTGGCGACGCGGCTGTTGCCGAGCCGGTACACCGTCGGCCGGCCGGCAAGCGCCGCGTGGCGATGGGTGGCGCCGGCCGGGGAGCCGATCAGGAGGTGGTAGACCCCGTCGGCGTCCTCGACCTCCAGCTCGAACGCGGGCTCCGCCAACCCCAGTGCCGGATCGTCCGCCGCGGCCTCGGCGACGATGCCGTCGGCGACGTCGCCGGTCAGATCATCGCGCAGCCGCGCCAGCACGGCACTGAGCGCCGTGTCGTCGACCAGCACAGGAACAGCGTAGGGTGCGGTGATCAGGTAGGCGGCCCGCTCGTCCGGCTGCGACGCGTCGTGGAAGGCATCGTACCGCACCTCCAGCTCGCCGTGGGTGCCGCGTACGCGCAGCCGGCGCACCAGCACCGGCTCGAAGGTCGGCAGCGTCGTGTCGATCAGCGCCGCCGGCTCCCTGCTCAGGAGGTACACGGCGTCGCCGCTGACGGTGTAGACCGCGTCCCGGCCTTCCACCATCGCGTAGCTGGTGCGGGTGGCGGTTGTCGCGCCCAGCAGCACGACCAAGCGGTCGCCGCCGGCCGAGACCAGCTCGATGCGACCGCGCGGTGCATCCAGCCCATAGGCCGACAGATCGCCCGTCTCCTCGGCGATCACGCGCAGCGGCCGAAGCCCGATCGCCGCGTCGACCACCTGCAGCACCAGCGGCTCGCGCAGGGGAGCGCCGGGTGCCGCCGGGTAGATCCATGCGAACCCGGCATCGGTTTCGAGGATGGAGCGGCGCTGCAGGGTCAGCCCGGTGTGCTCGATGGTGATCGTGGACACCGACTCCGGATCAGCGGTGTAGAACGGCGGCAGTGCCTGCTCGTCACCTGCCTCCCCGCCCGCCGGTTCGCGGCCGGCCAGCAGCAGGTAGCCGGCGATCAGCACGGCGATCGCGGCGACCGGCGCAATCAGCCGGACCCAGCGACGCGTCGCCCGCCCCTCCGAGGCCGGGGCGCTCACCGCGCCCGCCCCAGATTCAGCCAGTTGAGTAGCCGCTCCGCGCCGCGATCCTGCAACTCCTCCCGAAACGCCTCGAGTTGCGTCAGGGGGCGGGCGCCAGTTATGAACTTGCCCGCCTCCGCGGCGATGTGCTCGACCAGCGGACCGGCCAGCGCGTCCACGAAGTTGCGGCTGTGCGTGGTGATGGCCGGCCACGGCTCCAGGATCACCGCATCGTCATCCAGGTAGGTCGCCACGTCGTGGCGCTCGAAGTACCGCGCGGCCGGCGTGTCTGCCGAGCCGCCCTCGCCTGCCAGCCACATCGCGAAGTCCAGGCGGTCGGGTGCATCCGACGCCGCCGCGACCTCGCCCGCCACTTTCTCTTCCAGCAGCAGATCCAGGAACGCCACCGCGGTCTCGGCATGCGGGGACGCCGAGGTCACGGCCCAGCCCGGAGAGATGGCGTTCCACGCACGCGGCGCGATCCAGCCGCGCCGGCCGCGGTTCGCAGGCAGCCGCAGCGGTCCCACCCAGGCCCCGGCGCGATCCCAGTCGCCGTCCTCGGTCAGCCCGCCGTACCCGCGCGAACCGGCCAGCTCCGGACCGGTGCGGCCCGCCCAGGGGACCGCGAACGCGCGCTCGGAGCCCAGCAGGCGCAGCAGGTCCAGGTCGCCGGGAGCGGTCCGCGGGTCGAGCGACTCGGCCGCCATCAGCCCTTCTGCCACCAGGCGATGGAACCAGCGCAGGTAGTCCTCGAACTCCCGTTCGAGCGGTCCGAGCCGCCACTCACGCCGCTCGCGATGGTAGTAGGCGGCGGACCGCTCATCGACGCCGGAGCGAAACCACGAAGGCGCCCGGAACAGCAGCGCCCGCCGGGTGGCAGCGAACGGCGTGCTTCCGGGGAACTCGGACTGGAGGGCGCCGAGTGATGCCAGCAGCTCCTCCCACGTGTCGGCGCCGAGGCCACGGGCCTCGAACAGGTCCTGCCGGTGGGCGATGGCGCCCACGTACGGGCTGGCGCTCGCGTCGAACACGCCCAGCGCGTAGAGCTCCCCCGGCGCCAGCAGCCGGCCATCCGTGCCTTGGCGGAAGCGTTCGTGCTCCGCCAGCAGGCGGTGCAGGTTGGGCGTGAGCTCCGGCCGTTCGAGCAGGTTGACCAGCCACTCCCGCTGGCGGATGAAATCGAGCGGCGCCACCCCGTCGGCCAGCAGGTCCGGCAACTCGTCCGACGCGGCCAGCTCCGCCAGGCGCGTGCCGCGAGCCGCGGCGCTGGCGCCGGCGATCGCGACCGGCCGCAGCATGACGTTGGTGCGCCGCTGCAGTACCTCCCAGGACGGGCGGGCGGCAGCGGGGAGCGACGAATCCGGCACCCCGACGGTGAGCGTGATCGGCTGCGCAAGCGGGAAGGACACCGCCGGAGCGACACCGGTCTGATCGCTGCCCGACGCACCATCGCCGCAGCCGGCCAGGCCGATGCCGGCAGCAGCCACCAGTAATGCCGCCCACGTCACTCTTCGAGTGAGGTTCGCTTCGCTCACTCGCGTCGGATGCGCTGTTCGACCCAGATGCGTATCTCCTCGACGCCGATATGGGCCGATGGCGCCGCCATGGTCAACTCCTCCAGAGCAGCTCATGTGGCCAGCGTGCGCACTCCGTACTTCGCGATCACGCTGTCATGGGTGACGATGGTGAGCCCCTCCACCTGGGCCTGCGCCACGAGCATCCGGTCAAAGGGGTCGCGGTGGTGGGGAGGCAGGCCACCGGCTTGGTCGGCATGGACGAACGTCACCGGCAACTCCCGGAATCCGGACGCTTCGATGGTGGAGACCAGGTCCTCCGGCGCCCTCAGCTTGCCGAGAGCGCGCTTGATGGAGATCTCCCACATGCTGATCGAGCTCACGAACACGTCGTTGCGCGGGTCGACGATCGCACTCCGAGCCGATTCGTCGAGCGCGGCGGCGTCTTCGAGCACCCACAGCAGCGCATGCGTGTCGAGCAGAAGTCGACGCATCTCACCGGCCCTCGAACGCCTCGATCACTTCCATCGGCGTTTCATCGAAATCGGGAGCTATCCAGATACTCCCCTTCAGCAGCCCGAGCTTGCGTGGAGTCCGAGGCCGATGTGGGACGAGATCGAGATACGGCTTGCCGGCCTTGGCGATGACGATCTCCTCGCCCTTCCAGGCCAGCTCGCCCAGCCGCGAGAGCTGAGACTTGGCTTCGTGCATGTTCACCTGCATGTCGCTTCCTTCCGATCGAATTAGCTCGCCTAAGCTTAGCCAAACTGATCACATGAGTCGAACCGTCCTGAACTTCCCGCTCTGGCGACAGGAGCCCACCTTCCACTACGCTCAGATGCCATGTGGCGGAAGCTCGCGGCCGTGCCGCCGGTCGGGTGGATGACCGGTGCGCGGCGGATGCCGATCGTCGGCGGCGTCCGCGCCGCGCTCGGCACGGCGGCCGGCAAGCGCCGTGTGATCGGGGTGGTCCTGCTGCTGGCGATCCTGCTGCCGTTCGCCGCGTTCAACCGCCTGCCCAAGCTCGACACCGTGCGCGCCGACCTGCAGGCGGCGCTGGCGCCGACGGCAGAGTGCTTCCAGGGCTTCTGCGTGGAGGCGGAGCCGCAGTCCGGCTTCCTCACCCGCTGGTGGCGCTTCTCCCTGACCTACCTGCAGCTCGTCGCCATCGGCATGGCGTTCGCGTTCCTGGCCGGCGGCATCGCCGAGGCGTTCCTGGCGCCGCCGGCCGCTTCGCGGCGGCAGGCCGCCGGTCCGGTGGGCCGCATCCTCAAGGGCCTGGGCCTCGGGCCGGTGGTGAACCTGTGCTCCGCCTGCATCGTTCCGGTGTCGAGCGCCGTGCGCCGCCGCGGGCTGGGCATCGAGGGCGCGCTCGCGCTCGTGCACGGCTCGGCAACCCTCAACGTACCGTCGCTGCTGATGATCGCGGCCGTGTTCTCGCCGCTGCTGGGCGCCAGCCGCGTGCTGCTGGGGCTGGCCGCCGCCTTTCTGCTCGGCCCGCTGGTGGTACGAGTGGCGGGCCACTCCACGGAGCCGGAAGCCTGCGACCTGAGCCTGCCGGACGCAGCCGAACCGAACCTGGGCTGGGCCGGGGAGTTACGTGAAGGGCTGCCGCGCTGGGCGCGTGCGACCGGGCGCCTGCTGGTCCGCATGGGGCCGATCATGGTGGTCGCCGGGTTCGCGAGCGGCGCGGCGATTCAGTTCCTGCAGCCGGAAACCGTCGATGCCTTCCTGGGCGACAGCGTCGCCGGCATCGCCGTCGCGGCCACGCTCGGCGTGTTGATCAACGTGCCGCTGCTGTTCGAGATCCCGCTGGTCGCGCTGCTGCTGCTGCTCGGCGCCGGCAGCGCCCCGGCGGCGGCGCTGCTGTTCGCGGCCGCGGCCGGCGGGCCGATCACCTTCTGGGGCCTGTCGCGGGCGCTACGCTGGAAGGGGATCGGCACCTACGCGCTGGGCACCTGGGCGATCGCGATGGCCGGCGGTCTTGCCGTGCTGGGCGCCAGCCGCCTCCTGCCGCAGGAGGCGCCCGCCCTGCGCATGCCCGCCGCGGCGGCGATGACACACGTCGAACGCACCGCCCCTGACCCGACGGTGGTGGGGGACACGCCCATCCGTTTCACCGACGTCGCCGCCGCGGCCGGCGTCGGCGCCGATCGGTTCTTCTCCAGTTCCACGCACAGCCTGGGCGTGAACTGGATCGACTTCGATGCCGACGGCTGGCCGGACCTGTTCGCGGTGGGCGGCGACCCCGGCTACCCGCCGCGGCTGTACCGCAACCTTGGCGATGGCCGCTTCGAGGCGGCGCATCACCTGATTCCCGAGCTGCCGGCCTACGAGATGTCGGGCTCCGTCTTCGCCGACTACGACAACGACGGCGACCCCGACATCTACATCTACACGGACAACACCCAGTGGGCGCTGCACGGCGACAATCTCCCGGACGGCCCGCCCAACCTGCTGCTCCGCAACCTGCTGGTCGAGCACGGGGGCCGCGTCCCCGCCCGCCGCCCGCTGTTCGAGGAAGTGGCGGCCTCCGCCGGCGTCGACGACCTGGCCGCCACCCCCTACGGGCCGCTGCCCGGCCACCGGTCCAAGGCGGCTTCGTGGCTGGACTACGACCGCGACGGCTGCGTCGACCTGTACGTCTCCCACCAGGTGATCAACTCCCCCGGGGCCCAGGCCACCCGCGACCGCCTGTTCCGCAACCTCTGTGACGGGACCTTCACCGATGCGACGGCCGACGCCGGCCTGTACCGGGGCATCACAGCCTGGCGGGCCGCTTTCCTGGTGCTCGGCGCCCACCTGGACAGCGACCTGTGGCCCGACCTGTACGTGGTCAACGTGGCCGGCGACAACGCCAACCGGTCGAGCCACCGGGACCAGATCTTCCGCAACGAGGAGGGCTCGTTCACGCAGGTGTTCCGCGACTGGTACTGGATCGGCGACGACGCGCAGGCCGGCATGGGCATCGACGTCGCCGACGTCGACGGCAACGGCACCTGGGACCTCTACATCTCCGATCTGAAGAGCGGCGGCACGCCCCTGGAGGACGAGCCGTGGGGGAACGTCCTCTACCTCGGCAAGCCGCGCGGTTCGTACGCGGACAACGCGGCGGACCGCGCAGGCGTGGCGGCCGACGACTCCTGGGGCGTCAATTTCCTCGACGCCGATCACGACGGCGACGAGGACCTGTTCGTCGTCACCATGGCGGGCTCACGGATCGACCTGTTCTTCGCCAACGACGGCGACGGCACGTTCCGGAACGTCGCCCGCCAGGCCGGCGTGCGCGTCCCCGACGGGCGTGGCAGCGCGGTCGCCGACTACGACCGCGACGGCGACCTCGACGTGGCGGTCGTCAACCAGGACGGACCGTTGCAGCTCTTCCGCAACGACACCGAGCTGCCGGGCAGGGCGCTGCAACTCGACCTGGTCGGCACGGACAGCAACCGCAGCGCCATCGGCGCCGTGATCAAGGTGCACGCGGGCGACCGGGTGCAGATGCGCCAGGTGAAGGGCGGATCAAGCGGTCATTCGCAGAGCTCGCTCGCCGTCCACTTCGGCCTCGGCCCAGGGGCAGAGGCCGACATGGTGGAGGTCTTCTGGCCGGCCGGCGGAGTCGTGCGCTGGCACGGTCAACCTGCGGGGCAGCGCCTGCGCCTGGTGGAGGGCTCCGCCTGCTCAGGCGTCCCCCCCGCAAGCCGCTGCCAGGAGACAGCCGCGGAGCGGCCCCGGCCCGCGGAGAGCTGATTCGCGATCCGGTAGTCAGGCCGAGTACGACTCGGCTACTCAGGCCGAATACGCGAACACCTTCGCCTGGAACATCTTCAGCCGCACCGCGATCTCGCCGCCGGCGGCGCTCAGGTCGGTGCTGCCGCGCCACGATACCGGCCGGTCCAGGTGATCGCCTGACAGCAGGTCGCAGTCCGCGAAGCTGAAGCCGGGGATCGCCTGGGCGTCCGGGTGGATCCGCGACGGCACGGTGCGGATCAGTTCCGCCAGGATGTGGCCGCCCGGCGCGCAGCGGTAGTTGAGCCGCAGCGCGTCACGGCCGCGCTTGACCGTGGGAATGGTGAAGCGGCCCTCCATCTCCGCCTCCACGCCGCAGAAGCGGTGCGGGAGCCAGCGGGCGAGCTGCAGCACGCCGGGGCGGTGCGGAATCTCCGGGTCCGACGACCGGTAGTTGTGCAGGCCGACGTGGCCGCGGTACATGGTCGCCCAGTAGCCGTCCGGCAGCTCGATCAGGCCGCCCCACGGCCGCGCGCCGCCCGAGTCGGGGCTGCCGGGCTCGCCGCACGGGATGATCGGGCTGCGGTCGGGCCGGAACCAGTGGGTCATGTCGCGGCTGAAGGCGATCTGCGCGTCGTTGTAGTCGCCGACCTGGTGATAGGTCTCCACGAACGCGCAATGCAGGCCGGGGTTGCCGGGATAGCGGAAGTACGAGCAGCCGTAGAAGGAGAGGTCCGGATCGTCCTGCGGGTCGGGCGCCAGCACCAGCGATGCGGGCGGCCAGTGCCAGAAGTCGTCCGTCCGGGTCAGCCCGGTGGCTCGCCGGCCCATGCCGCCGACGCGGATGTAGGCGTAGTAGCCGCCGGTCTCCTGGTCGTACTGCGCCGCGCTGCCGCCGTCAGAGCTCATGTCGCCGACGCGCCCGACCGACGTCCAGCGCACGCCGTCCGGGGAGGTCCATCCCTCGACCCAGTGGCGGGACTCCGCGCGCGGTCCGGTGTAGGCGTCTCCCTCGTACTCCTGGCGGCGCCAGCGGTCGTACGCCTCCACCGTGTCCAGCGTCTCGCCGGTGTCCGGATCGAAGCTGGCGCCGACCTGGCCGATCGCCTTGAAGCGCTCCTCCGCGGTGCCGCGGGGATCCTCGAACGGCGTGCCGGTGGGGGGATTGGCGATGATGTTGTTGGCGCGCGAGCCCTGCCACTCGACCTGGCCCAGCTCCGGGCGCT
This sequence comes from Spirochaetia bacterium, assembly GCA_964291595.2. Classification (GTDB taxonomy): domain Bacteria; phylum Spirochaetota; class Spirochaetia; order SZUA-6; family Bin103; genus CATQHW01. The sequence goes on from OZ219914.1 coordinate 3,516,476, forward strand.
GCCAGTCGTAGCCGTCCGCGCTCTCGGCGTAGCACAGGTGGTGACCGCCGCCCAGGCCGGGGCTCTTGTCCTCACTGCGGTGCGCGTACGCGGCGTACAGCATCTTGTAGGCGTCGCCGTCCCGCCAGACGCGCAGCGGCACCATGTTGCCCCCGCCTTCCCACCGGTCGTTGGAGGTCAGCGCCGGTTCGCTCTTCCGTGCCTGCTCGACGCGGATGCGTACGCCGATGGGCGCGTCGTACAGCTCGTAGCGGCCCTGGCGGTTGACGCCGCGGTTGCCGGGGTGGGTCTGCGACCAGTCGATGAACGGCACCCATTCCTGGGTGGACAGGTCGCGGGCGATCGCCGCCGCCTCGCCCTGGGCGTAGTCCGGTGTCTGCTGCTTGGCCATGCGCCGAATCCTCGCCTGAGCGCGGCGCAGGATCAAACGGCGTGCGCTTCGCTGCGGCTACCCGTTCACGTGCCGGCCCGTTGTCGTGGCGCGGCGGACCCGGTACGCTGCCCGGAAGGATGGCGCTCTCCATCGAGGAACTGCGCTTCTTCAAGCGCAACGGGTACCTGATCAAGCGCAAGGTGATGGACCCCGACCTGATGGCGCAGGCGCGCCGCCGCCTGTGGGACGATCCGCCGTCGTCGCTGAAGCCGGACGACCCGCGAACCTGGGTCGGGCCGCTGCCGGAGGCGGACCATTCGCCCGATCCGGACAACCACCGCAAGGAGTACCGCTGGCAGTACCGGCGCATCGGCTCCGAGCCGTGGATCATCCGCATGCTGGCCACCGATCCGGCGATCTTCGCCATGGCGGAGCAGATGCTCGGACCCGGAGAGCTGCAGGAGCCCGACCGCGTCCGCGGCATCTACTGCACCCTGCCGTTCGGCGACCGGCCGCGTCCGCCGGTCGGCTGCCACTGCGACGGCCACGCGTTCCACCTGGGGGTGGTCGGTTACATCGACGACGTGGGCCCCGACGGCGGCGGCTTTTGCGTGTGGCCGGGCAGCCACCGGCGCTTCTATCACACCTTCACGACCGGCTACCAGAGCGACACCACCCCGGCGCAGGACGGGGTCCGGGACGAGGTCGACCAGGACGGCCCCGTCGACTGTCACGGCGAGGCCGGGGACATCGTCTTCTGGCACCACCGGCTGGGCCACATGGCTGGCCACAACTACACCGGCCGCATCCGCCAGGCCGTCCTCTACGACTACAAGAAGCGTGACCTGGAAGAGGTCCAGGGCCAGCCGCCGTGCACGGACATGTGGGAGCACTGGTCGCCCGCGCTCCGCGCCATCCGAATCTGACGCCCCGGACGTGAAGAGGCCGCACCCGGTCAGGGTGCGGCCTCCTGCGTCACGTGCCGCTTGACCAGCGGCCCCGCCCGGTTACTCCTTCAGGAAGACCGCGGGCTTCGGGGCGACGTTCCACCTGGCGTTGAAGTTGCCCAGCTTGGGGTTCACCAGGAAGATGCGCGGTGGGAACGCCGTCCAGCCGACCGACCAGACGTCCTCGATCGCGCGGCGCTGCCATTCCTTGTACGCCTCCCCCAGCTCCTCGGCGGTGGCGGCGGCCTGGATCTGCTTCCACACCTCGTGGTTGTCCTTGATGCGCTGCGGCGGCTCCTCGCCCTCGGCGCCGTCGGTGCGCAGCCACGCCTGCCAGCCCTTGGCCCACGGGCGGCCGAAGTTCGAGGACGGAGAGGCGCTCGACAGGCGGTCCGGCACCTGGTTGTCCCAGGCGTCGGCGCTCTGCTGCTGCCAGATCTCCCACTCGTTGGTGGCCGCGAAGTCGCCGGACTGCTCCCAGCCGACCACGCGGTGGTTGCCCATCAGGCCGATCTTCGGCAGCTCCTCGGCCAGCAACTGTCCGGCGATCTCCCACTCGCCGGCGTGCGGCTCGGTGGTGATCAGGAAGGTGATCGGCTTGCCGTCCGGCCCCAGCCGGAACCCGTCGTCATCCTTGTTGGTCAGGCCGATCTCGTCCAGGAGCTGATTGGCCGCATCCAGGTCGTGGTTGAGCAGCGGCGTCGACAGCGCTTCCGGCACGAACCACGGATGGTCCGGCTTGATGATGCCCTGCACCTTGTGGGGCGCCTGGCCGGCGTAGATGATGTCGTTGAGCTTCTGCCGCGGCACGAAGTACGACCACGCCTGCCGGAAGCGCTTGTCCCGGAACAGGTTGCGCTTGAACTCGTCCTCGGTGTCCATGTTGAAGAAGGTCAGGTTCGAGCTGTAGGCGGCGCCGGGACGCGCCACCACCTCCATGCGCACCTTGCCTTCGTCATGCGCGCGTTTGGCCAGCTCCAGGCTGTCCAGCGGCACGGTCGCTACCCAGCTCTGTCCCTGCAGCGCGCGCAGCTTGCGCGCCTCCGCATCCGCGACCAGGAACACGCGGTTCCCGCGGATGTACGGAAGCTGCTGATTGGCCTCGTCGACCGCCCACCAGTACGGATTGGCGATGTACACGGTCGGATCCGCCGGTGGCGGCTCGTGCACGACGAACGGCGCAAGCTGAGGCGCGTCCGGGTTTGCGTTGATCGTCCGGTCCCGTGACCAGCGCAGCAACTCCTGCCAGGTCTCGAACGGCGACTCCGCCACGCGCGCCGCCAGGGTGGCCGCGTCGGCGTAGTCGGGGTGGAACTGGCTGAGATACGCCTTGCTCTGCGCCAGGAAGTTGCGCTCGGCGCGGTCTCCGGTCAGGATCAGGTGGTAGTTCGGGGACGGCTCTTGCAGCGTGACGCGCATGGTGTAGTCGTCGATCGCCTCCGCAACCGATCCCGGCAGGATGCCCTGATGCGGGGCCGCGGCCCCGGTCGCCTCCCGGTAGAGATCGTTGAGCTCCAGGTCGTGCCACCAGAACAGCACGTCGTGCACGGTGAACGGCGACCCGTCGGAGAACTTCATGCCCTCGCGCAAGTAGAACGTCCAGACCGTGAAGTCGTCGCTCGACTCCAGGTCCAGCAGCCCGTACGGGTTGTTCTCGCGCGTCAGGGGCAGCGTGTAGTCGGTCGGTCCCTGGATGTTGGCCTGGTCCGGCGAGTCGCTGGTCGTCCAGGCGTCCGTGTAGCGGCCGACCTCGACCATGCGCATGTCGCCGCCGTTCACGTACACGAACGGCTCGTTCGGCAGCCGTTCCTCCACCGGCGGCAGCTCGCCGCGGGCGACCTGCTCGGCATGCCAGGGCGCCTCCTTGTATTGTCCGATGGCGGTGCCGCCGACGACGATCAGCAGCCCGGCCACCATCAGTGCTGTGGCTCTTTGCACGATTCTGCTCCTCCTTTCGAATTCATGTAGATTGCCTGATCCAATCAGAATGGACGCCGGGCGGCAACCCCTGGGCTGCTGCGGCTCGGCGACAACTCACTCGGTGACCCGTATGCGGGGGTCGAGCACGCCCAGCAGCAGGTCGGAGATCAGCGTGCCGATCACGGTCAACGTCGACAGCAGCATGACGATGGCGCCCGCCACCTGCGTGTCCTGATTCATCGCCCCCTGCAGCATCAGCGGCCCGATGGTGGGTATGTTCAGCACGGTGGACACCAGCACCTCGCCGCTGAACAGGGCGGGCAGCAGCCAGCCGATGCTGGAGATCCACGGGTTCGCGGCCATGCGGATCGGGTACTTGACCAGGAGCCGCATCTCCGGCACGCCCTTGGCGCGCGCGGTGGTCACGAAGGGCTGGCGGAGCTGGTCAAGCAAGTTGGCGCGGATCGTGCGCACGCCGCCGCCGATCGACTCGAAGCCCAGGATCAGCAGCGGCATCCAGAGGTGCTCCAGCAAGTCCACGAACTTCCTCCAACTCCACGGCTCGTCGATCATATCGGCGTCGAACAGCCCGCCCGGCACGAAGTCGATCAGCTCGAACGACAGGTACATCAGCACCAGGGCGAACAGGAAGTTGGGCACCGCCATCATGAAGAAGGCGATGAAGCTGAACACGTTGTCGAACAGGGAGTACTGGCGGATCGCGGCGCCCACCCCCGCCGGCCAGCTCACGGCCGTGCCGATCAGCATGGTCAGAAAGGCGATCGCCACCGTCGTCAGGATCCGGTCCTGGATCACCGCGCGCACCGGCAGGTCCCAGTAGAAGGAGTGCCCCCAGCTTCCGCGCAGAAAGTCGCGCGCCCACTTCACGTAGCGCACGTGCACCGGCTCGCCGTAGCCGAAGCGCCGCCGCAGCGCCTCCAGCATCTCGGTCGCGTCGCCGCGGAACTCCTCGCCCATGCGCTCCAGCCGGGACACGTAGGCGCTGGCCATGTCTCCGGGAGGCAGCTCCACCACGAGGAAGGAGAGCATGGAGATCAGGATCAGCGTCGGGATCATGATCGCGACCCGGCGGATGATGTACCCCAGCATGTCCGTCCCCCGACCTACCGGTACGGATCGACGGCGTCGCGCAGGCCGTCGCCCATGAACTGGAACGCCACCACGCTGAAGATGACGAGCAGTGCCGGCAGCAGCAGCCAGGGATGGAGCGCGACCGACTCGACGTTCTGCGCACCCTGCAGCAGCACGCCCCAACTGACCGCCGGCGGACGCAGCCCGACGCCCAGGAAGCTGAGCGCCGTCTCGCCCAGGATCATCGAGGGGATGAGGTTCGAAGCGTTGACGATCAGGTGGCTGGCGAACGCCGGCAGCATGTGCCGGAACAACTGGCGGCGCAGCGGCGCGCCGTCCAGCTTGGCCGCCAGCACGTACTCCTCCTCGCGCAGCGCCAGGAACTTGCTGCGCACGGTGCGCGCCAGCCCGGTCCAGCCGAGGATGGACAGGACCACCGTGATCGAGAAGTAGACCTGGACGATGCTCCACTCCAACGGCAGGGCCGCGGCAAGCGCGATCCACAGCGGCAGCGACGGGACCGACATCAACACCTCGATGAAGCGGTTGATGACGTTGTCGACCACGCCGCCGAAGTAGCCGGCGATGGACCCGATCAGGATGCCCAGCACCCAGGTGATGATGATCGACATGATGCCGATCGACAGCGACAGGATGGAGCCGTGCACCATGCGCGAGAACAGGCAGCGGCCGCTCTGGTCGGTGCCGAGCGGGTACCAGCGGACGTCCGGGTCGCCGGTGCCGAGCAGGTGCAGGTCGGCGTCGATGAAGAACAACAGCTTGTACCGATAGCCGCGCACGAACAGCCGCAGCGGCCGCTCCGACCCCTCCACGCGCACGTACACGCGCTTGAAGAGCTCGAAGTCGAGCCTGCTGGTGACCTGGTAGACCACCGGGCGGAAGTTGCGCTCCTCGTCGAACAGGCTGAACGACACGTCCTTGCCGCTGAACACCCACGGCTGGAGCTGGATGTCGGTGTTGCGCTCGATCGGATCGTTCATGGCGAAGAAGCCGTTGAAGATGGCGACGAAGTAGAAGACGGCGATGACGCCCAGGCCCCACATCGCCCAGCGGTGCGAGCGGAACTTCAGCCCGATGAGCCGCCACTGCGTCGCGGTGAAGTACGCCTCACGCCGCTCGGCCTCGGTGAGCTGTTTGCGGCGGAAGATGCCGACCGCACGCTGTTTGGCGACATCGTCGGCGACGCTCTCGGGAGCGTCGCTCAGGGTGGGTTCGGCCATCGGCGTCGCGCCGATTAGAGCACCGCGTCCCAACCCTGGTCAAACCGGAGCGCCTTTCTGACGCCGCCGGATGGCACTACGATCCGGTCCCATGCGCTCGCCCGCACTGCTCGCGCTGCTGGTCGGCGCGGCCCCGCTCGGGTTTGCCGCGGGCTTCCTGGAAGGCAAGGCGGTCGAGCAGTCGGTCCGCCATCCCGGACCGGTCCAGCGGGTCGTCGTCGAAGGCCGGTACCTGGACGTCGACGTCGACGGCATCGCCGCCGAAGGCATCGCGGCGCGTGCCGTGGTGTCGAGCAAGTTTCAGGAACGCAACGACTTCGAGCTCCAGATCGCGGTTGACGAAGGCCGCGCGAGCGTCGGTTTCGCGGTCAACGACCGGCCCGTCTCCGGCTACTCCGTGCTCTGGGGCCCGAGGTTGACGCTTGCGGTCCCCGAGGTTGCCGAGGTCTACGTCCGTACCACCTCCGGCGACGTGCTGGTCACCGGACTCGGCACCACGTCGGGACGGGCGGCGGTCCATGTCGAGTCGGCAACCGGAATGGTGGTCGTCACCGACTCTTCCGCGGACGTCCGCCTGGTGTCGGGCGCCGGCGACCTGGTGATCCGCCGCGTTGCCGGCGACGTGCACGTCGCTTCCGGAAGCGGGGACGTCACCGTCACCGACAGCCGCGGCGACGTCCGCGCGCACGCGGGCAAAGGCCGGCAGCGCTTCGCCGACATCGACGGCACCGTCACCATCTCATCGCGCGAGGGCATGACCCTGTCCGGCAATGTCGGCGAAGTGCGTGTCGGCGCACCCGGCGTGCCGTCGCTCCCCGAATGGGGCGCCGAGACGCCCTGGCGGCGCCGTTGACGGGGGCGACCCGCTACGTGGCGCCCGCCTCGGCTTCCTCCCGTTCGGCCTGCGCCAACTGCTCGAGCAGGAAGCGGTGGATGGAGCGCAGCAGGTCGAGGGCATGGTCGCGCCGGTCCGGGCCGATGTGGTGGGTCGAGAACTTGGCAACCTCGAACAGGCCGGTGAGCTCCAGCAGCTCGCGGCCCGGAAGCCCGGCTCCGGCATCCAGGACGCCGTGCATGTACTCCAGCGGCGTCTGGTGCAGCGGGTGCGGGAAGCCGTGCGCGTCGAGCACGTCACCCACGCGGGCGTAGCACATCTCCACCGCGCGCCGGTGGTCGGGCTCGGCGGCGATGTCGTCGATGGCGAGCCCGGTGGCGTGGGCGAGGTCGCGCTTCAACTCCTCCGTGATCGGCGAGGAGTCCTCCAGCGCCTCGGGCGCCTCGCGCAGCAGCCGTCCGCCGAAGACCGCCACCGCCGCGAACAGCGCGACGATGGCCCCGAACAGGATGAACGGCCGGCGCTGGCGGGCGATCCGCCGGCGCTCGTACTCCTCGACCGTCAGCAGCTCGCCGCGCTCCGCCTGCCGGTCGACCTCCTCCATCTTGGCGGTGAGCTCCTCCGCGTAGCTCGGCCGGTCCTGCCCGGTCCCGACGACCACCGACAGGAACACGATGAACAGGCCCGCCACGACCAGCGGGGCGGTGATGAACATGATCACCGCGCGCGGAATGCGCGTGCGCTGCAGCCCGCGCTCGGCCTCTGCCTGGCGGCGGAGGCGCTCCTGCAGGTAGACGAAGGTGAAGCCGCCGGCGACCACGGCCGCGCCCAGCAGGATGAAGCCGGCGACCTCCGATGCCGTGGAGTCGAGCCGCGGCACGAGCAGCATCCGGACCGCGCCGCCGTCATCCGCGCCCAGGCCGCTGATCGAGCTGATCGAGACGCCGATCAGCGCTACCAGCGCGACCACGGCGAACAGCAGCACCACGACCTTGCGGCGCTCCTCGTCCGTGCCCGCGCGCAGCCGGCGGTAGTAGTCCTTGAGCCCTTCCCTGTCCGCGATGGGATGAGTCTGATGGACGCGCCGCGTGAGCGGCAAGTCCATCAGACGAATGAGGTGGGGCTGGGCCGAATACGCGGAGCGGCAGGCGACGGGTATTCGGGGCGTTAACGGATGTCCGGGGGCCGGCCAACGAAGTCGCCGCGCCCGAAGGCGGCCTCGCGGGCGGCGAGCGCCACGGCGACGCGGGCGCGTACCCGGAATGAGGCCGCGAACGCCGCCGCTCCCACCGCCACGTAGACGGCGGCCGCCGCGAGCAGCGGGCCGTAGCCGGATGCGGGAGCCCGCCAGAGCAGCGCCTGGGCGGCCAGCACCGCGAATCCCGCACAACCCTGGATGCCCAGCACGAACAGGAAGCGGCCGATCAGCACGGTGGCGCCCGAGCCCGGCGAGAGCTCCCGGAACGGGGTGGCGGACGTCCACGGCCGCCACCAGCGGGTGTGCAGGCCGTATGCCTCGTAGTACTTGGCGATCACCAGCAGCGAAGCCAGCCAGGTCCCTCCGGCCGCGAACGGAAGGACGAACCCGTACAGAAAGCGGTTCTGGAACGCCGCCGCGAACGACACGACGATCACCTTCATGGAGTAGTCGCGCACCCACTCCAGGTGGTTGACCGCCTGCATGAGCAGGTAGGTGCTTGCCGCCGCGGAGATCAGCCACAGGAGCAGCGCCAGCGCCCGTACCGCGGGGCCGTGCAGCGCGCGCCGCGCCTGCGCCTCCAGGTACGACCGGCGGTAGCGGACCACCGGCGGCGCGTCAGTCGGCAACCGTCGTCTCGATCCGCTCCAGCAACGCCGCGACCGCGCGGCTGTCGACCAGCAGGTCGATGCTGTCGTCCATCACGAGCAGATTGAAGTCCCGGTCGTGGGGGAGAAACCGCGCCTCCAGCGTGTACCGTCCGCCTCCGCGCAGGTGGTACGCGATGGTCAGCAGCGGATCTTCGCCCGCAGCGTCCCGTCCGGCCGGCGCGGGCGCGTCCACGGCCAAGTTGGCGATCTCCCCGGTGAGCAGGTCGAACGCGTCCTGGTCGAGCGGCCGGCCATCGACCGCCAGGGTGACCTGCTCGGCGCCGAGGTCGTCCGTGGAGCGCCGCAGGTCGATCCGGTGCTCGCGCTCGCCGCCGATCCGGAACTGGATCGAGTTCACGCGCTCGACCGGGACGTTCAGCACGCGCGGCTCCGAGAGCTCGAACGGAGTCAGCGCGAGGAAGTCCAGCGCGGCGGCCGGCACCGTGTGCACCCCTCTGGCGGCGGGCATCTTGACGTAGACCTTGCCGTCGGCGGTGGCGCCGAGCAGCAGGTGCAGCTCGTCCTCGAAGTCGCGTACCCGCAGCTCGCCGCGCGGCGGGTCCAGGCCGAACTCCGCGTACCCGCTCGGGTTGTCGGCGACCGCGTCGCCGATCGGCATCTCCGCCACCCGGCGGGCGATCGACGCGAACCGTTCCCCGTCGGCCGGCGCCAGGTACGGGACGCGCATCACCTGTGCGCTGCCCATGTGCGCGTAGCGCGGCTGCTCGCCGACCGCGACCAGCTCCACCTCGTAGTCGCCGTCGCGGAACCAGATGCGGTTGACCCGGTCCGCGGTCAGCGCCGGCACGGTCTGGTCGCGCAGGTCGGCCACCGTCCAGGAGAAGCGCTTGCCGTGCACGGCGTGCACGGTGAACACGGCGCGGTCGTCGCGCGAGCTCAGGAAGTAGGCCTCGCCCGAGGAGGTCAGGTTGCCGAGGTGGAACTCGAAGGTCTCACCCGACTCCAGCCGTGCGCTGGCCACCACCACCGGTGGGTCCAGGCCGTACTGGCCGCGGTCCTCCGGGTCCTCGACCACCAGGCGCTGCGCGAACAGGCTGGCGAAGCTGGCGCGCAGCTCCTGCAGGCGCGGCCAGTCCCAGCGGAACGGATACGGCTCGCGCACCAGCCAGACGGCGCCTTCGCGCTCCAGCAGGAGCGTCTCGCCGCCGCGCGGGGCCAGCTCCATCGCCACGATCAGGTCCTCGTCGACGTCGGAGAGCTGCTGCCGGTCGGAGGCAACGGGGCCCTCGTACTCGGGCTCCGGGCGGTTCGCCAGCAGCAGATAGGCGCCGACCAGAACGACGATCCCGGCGCCCCCGGCCAGGATGAGCAGGCGGCGCACTCGACTACTCGCCGGCCAGAAAGAGCTCGATCACCGGCACCTCGGCCGGGGGCTGCAGGACCGGCAGCTCCAGGATCAGGTCGTCCGCGCCGGCGCGCTCCATGCGCGCCTGGTGCTCGTGCATGGTGGTGATCCGGACCTCCGACGCGTCGTTCAGCAACTGCGCATAGGCCACCTTGCCGCGGTAGCCGCGCAGATGGAGCTGACGGAACGGCCACGCGAACACGTGTACGTACAGCCGGCGCGTGTCCGGATTCCAGGTGAGCCGGCAGTCCTGCGGGACCGCGAACTCCGGCGGCGCCTGCGTGCAGCCGTAGATCGACCGCCCGTGGCGGCTCATCCACTCGCCCATGCCGCGCAGGCGGTCCAGCGCGCGATGGTCCAGCTCGCCGCGGCCGGTCGGGCCGACGTTGAGCAGCAGGTTGCCGCCCTTGCTGACCGTGTCCGACAGCATGCGGATCAACTGGCCGACGCTCTTCCAGGATGCCTCGTCACGGTGGTAGCCCCAGGAGCCGGAGAACGTCTGGCACGCCTCCCAGGTGACCGGCGTGCCGTCCACCTCGATCCAGCCCTGCGGCTGCCACTGCTCCGGGGTCTTGATGTCCCAGCCGTCGTCCAGGTCCATGCGGTCGTTGAGCAGCACCTGCGGCTGCAGCTCGCGGATCGTCCGGTAGAGACGCGGGCTGTCCCACTCGTCCCGCCCCTTGCCGCGGTCGGGATAACTGAAGTCGCACCACAGCACGTCGACCCGGCCGAACCGGGTCAGCAGCTCGCGGACCTGGCCGTGCAGGTACTCGATGTAGCGGCTCTGGTCGCGCGTGCGGTTCATGGCCTCGCGCTCCGGGTGGTTGCGCTGCGCGTGGACGTCGTCGATCACGAAGTCGGGGTGGTGCCAGTCGATCAGCGAGTGGTAGAAGCCCACCCGCATCCCGCGCGAGCGGAAGGCGTCGACCATGGGATGCAGCAGGTCCTTGCCGTACGGCGTGCGCGTCGCCTTGTAGTCGGTGAGTGCGCTGTCCCACAGGCAGAAGCCCTCGTGGTGCTTGGTGGTGACCACGAAGTAGCGCATGCCGGCGCCGGCGGCGGCGTCGGCCCAGACGGCGGGATCGTAGAGATCGGGGTCGAAGCGGTCGAAGTAGCGCTGGTAGACCTCGTCCGGGATCTCCTCCTTGTTCTTCACCCACTCGTGCCGTGCCGGCAGCGCGTACAGCCCCCAGTGGATGAACAGACCGAAGCGGTCGTGCACGAACCATGATGTGTCCCCGGGGCTCGTTCGGACCGTGGGAGCGCTTACTCTTCGAGTGTGATTCTCTTCGCTCACGGGGCAACCTCCTGCATGGATGCGGCCGGCTGTGGATCGGGCGAGAGCCTCCGATCGCTGGCCGGCGCGACGATCGAGCGGCGGTGCGGCGTCAGCCGCGCGAGCAGCTCCGGCGACGGTTCGTACGCGTGGCGCAGCCGGCCCCACGACGGACCGTACCGGTAGATCACCACCCGACGCTGCCCGTCGTTGCGCCGCCGGGCCGAGCCGTGCGTGCAGCAGTCGACGAACAGAAGGACGTCGCCCGCGCGCATGTGGATCTCCACCGCCCCCTCGATCAACGCCGCGTCGGGGCGCACGTCTCCCATGCAGAAGCGCTGGAACGACGGGTGCTCGAAGTTGGACTTGTGCGAGCCCGGGATCAGCACGGTGCCGCCGTCCCCCGGCCCGATGTCGGTCAGGGCGACCAGCACGTTGATCTGATTGCAGTGGAAGCGGCCGGCGTGGTAGCGGAACTGGCAGCGGCTGATTCCCAGGTGGCCGCCGTTGTGCACGCCGATGCTCTGGCCGGCGGTGCGGACGTTGGCGAATGCCTCGTCTATGAGCAGGGGGCCGTGCTGCTCGTCGAAGGAGTCCTCGGAGCCGACGAAGTAGCGCACCTTGTCGAACCAGGCCGGGTGGTCGATCAGCTCCTCGAAGGCCTCCCCCGCCTCGTAGATCTGCTGGTAGTTGGTGCCGTCATGGTCGCCGAAGTTGTGGGCCTGCACGTAGCCGTGCCACTGCTGGTCCGCCAGCGGCGGGATGGCGTCCAGACCCTCGTTGCACGCGCTCACCTCCGCGGGGGTGAGAGCTCCTTCCAGGTGCACGTAGCCACGCAGGTCGAAGAAGTAGATGTCGTGGTCGGTGACCATGCGCCGATGGTGGTCGGCGGCGACGCGCCCGTCAACGCGCCGCCGCCCTGTCGGCACGAGCCGTCGTGGTGTAGGCTCCGGGCCAGACACGCACGGAAGGAGAGATCCATGGCGAAGAAGACGAGCGGCCAGGAGCCGTTCCGGTTCTCACTCTGCGACGACCTGTACACCCTGCCGGAGCGGGCGCGGCCGCACGAGGTCGACCTGCACGGCGGCTTCGCCGACGACACGGCCGCTTCGGGCTACATCTACTACGGGATGCCGGGCTGCGGCATCATGCGCATCAGCGCCGACCTGACCGCGCAGGACATCATCGAGCTGCCGTCGGATCTCAAGCCCATCAATTTTCACAGCACCAGGATCATCGAGTTCGACGGCAAGCGCCGGATGGTGCTGCCGGCCAACAACGACGCCCAGGTGGCCGTCGTCGGGCTCGACGGCAACGTCGACTTCATCCTGTCGCGCCCGGAGTTCGACGAGTACCGCGACGAGCAGCTCGAATTCAAGCCGACCGACACCGCCTTCGCGGACGGCACGCTGTACGTGTCCGACGGCTACGGCGCCAACTACATCTCCTCGGTCGATCCGGCGACGCACCGCTACACCGGCCTGTTCGGCGGAAAGACCGAGGATCCGCACGCGCCCGGCCTGTTCGGGACCGCGCACGGCCTGGCACCCGCCCCGGACGGCCACCACCTGTCGATCGCCGACCGCCCGCACTCCCGCTTCCAGCTCATGGGGCTGGACGGCCACTTCCACTCGTCGCACCCCATCCCCGACGGCTCCAAGCCGTGCGGCATCGACTTCAAGCAGCACGGCGACGGCTGGTACGCCGCGGTCGGCAGCCTGGACGACCCGCAGGAGGGACGCGCCGCGCCGATCTACATCCTGGACGGCCACACCTACGAAGTGGCGTCGACCATCCGTCCCAAGGAAGACCTGGGCGTCGAGCTGGCCGACCACATCCACAACACCGTCTGGTACGAGCGCAACGGTCAGATCTACCTGATCTGCCAGGCGTGGAACCCCGGCCACTACTTCGTCCTGGCCCGGGAGGGATAGGCGCACGCCGTCCGCATGACCGCGCGCCGGCGCCGGAGGCGGCGATGAGCTACGGCGAGCTCACGGCGATTCGAGTCTGGGGCACGGGAGTCGACCGATCGTATGGCATCGATCGGTCCAGGGCCGTCGATCCCGGCGAACTTCTGAGTCGATTCGCCGGGTATGCCCCGACGCACGCGGACTGGTGGACCACGCGCCACACCGAGATCGCCGAACGCCTGGACGGCCCGGGATCGAACGCCGAGTCGGTAATCATCATCTCGGAGCTCCTGGACGAGCGCCACTACGACGATGAGCGGTACGTCGTGCTGAGCGAACGCGACATCGTGTCGGAAGTGCGCGAGACCGTATTCCGGCACTTCGAGCGGGAGCTCAACGACGAGATGGCGGCGTGGCTGGAGCATCATGACGACCCCGACGACGTCCACCTCGAGAAGCTGCTGCGCGCGTACGAGCAGCGTGCGCTGCCCATTCTGGAGGACCAATACGCCGAGTTCGAGATGGAATTCGACCGTGAGGCGGCGTTCAAGCCTCGCCGGGAGACGCTCCGCGAACGGCGGTATGACCTGCCGAGTCCGTTCGATCACTGGGACAGCCGCAACAGCTATCAGCAGTACTTCTTCCTCAAGAACTCCAGGACCTACGCGCAGAGCGGCGGCGGCAGCTCCGGGCAACGCGGCAACCACAGCGTCTTCGGCCTGGGCTTCGCGCTCCACGACCGGGTACGCCCGGTGCCGACCCACATCCTGGTCCACGACCGCGACAACCGGCTGATCGAGATCGACACGCTCGACCGCCTGTGCCTGGTCGCCCTTGATCTCGGCTCCAATTACGACCTCCCGCACGCGGAGGTCGACGCCACCGTCGGGCACGCCCTGCGCTGCCGATGGACGACCCGTGACTGGTTCTCCGCCCGGAACCCGCTCGATGAGGACGCGGATGACACCTCATCAGGTCCGTCGGAGTGACCGAGAACGCGGTGTCTTTGCGTGCGGCGGGAACGGCCGTACCTTCCCGGCGCGATGAACATCAACACCTACCTCACGTTCAAGGACAACTGCCGCCAAGCCTTCGAGTTCTACCGCTCCGTGTTCGGAGGCGACTTCATGGGCGGCATGCAGAGCTTCGGCGACGGGCCGCCCGACATGGACGTTCCCGAGGCGGAACGGGACCTGGTCATGCACGTGTCGTTGCCGATCGGCGACGGCGTGCTGATGGGAAGTGACAGCGCCTCGTTCGGCCCGCCGCTGACGCCCGGCAACAACTTCTCGCTGTCGATCGCCCCGGACAGCAAGGAGGAAGCGGACTCACTGATCGCCAAGCTGTCCGACGGCGGCACGGTGACCATGCCGATGCAGGACCAGTTCTGGGGCGCCTACTTCGGCACCTGCACGGACAAGTTCGGCATCAACTGGATGATCAACCACCACACCGGCTGACGCACGGCCGGGCGGACGCCGTCATCCCGCCGGCGCGGCGAGGCGCTTGCCGAGGTTCTCGTGCCCTCCGGCGGATGCCCAGCCGGCCGGCGTGCCGTCGAACACGTTGTCCCGCAGGCTGAGGTCCGCCCCTCGCGCAAGCAGCTCCTCGACCACCTCGGCGTTCCCGTCGAAGGCGGCCAGATGCAGCGCGGTCGCGCCGTCGCCGCGTCGGCTGTCGACGTCCACCCCGGCGTCCAGCAGCGTCCGCACGATCGCGGTCTCGCCGAGCGTAACGCTTTCCACCAGGGCGCGGCCGGCAACTCCGGACGACGGGTCGACGACCGCCGCCGCATCGCCGGCACCGCCGGCGTGCAGTGCCGCAAACAGCCGTACCAGCAGCGTAAACGCTTCATCCAGCCGCGCGCCGCCACGCGCCAGCGCCGCGAGCATCGGCAGCGTCAGCCCGGCATCGCGGGGCGGTGCGCTGCCGGCCAGAAGCCCCGCGGTCGTCTCGTCGGGGCCGCCTCGGTAGGTGTAGCAGCTCGCGTTGGGATCGCTGCCGGCGCCGATCAGCACGTCGATCACCTCGACCGCGTTGGCCGGCGTCTTCTGGCGTTCGCCCTCCACTCCGTTGGCGGCCAGGTAGTGGAGCAGCGTACAGCGGTGCGGCCGGGGTGATCGCGCCGTGGCCAGCTCAGCGTGCTCGTTCAGGAGCGCACGCAGGCCATCCACGTCGCCGTTGACGACAGCGTCGGCGGCGCTTTCGAACATCGCGCCGAACGCCGGAGCGTCGAACGGAGCCGTGTCCGCGCTCGGCGCGGTCCCGCCCAGCAACGTCGCCAGCGCGGCCCGCGCGGTGCGGTCTTCGATTCGCAACGCGCAGTCCAGTGCGGTCTGCCCCGCGTAGTTCAACGCTTCCGGGTCGGCGCCGCCCGCGAGCAGCGACCGGCACGCCTGGACGTCGGCTGCCAGCGCGGCCAGATGGAGCGCCGTCTGCCCGTCGTCATCGACCGCGCAGGGGTCGGCCCCGCCGGACAGCAGCAGCGCGACCGCCTGCGGATCTCCGCCGCGGGCGGCCCGGCAGACCCACAGGTGATCCGCCCGCCGCAGGGACACGGCGCCCGACGCAAGGACTCGATCGGCCCGCGCGCGGTCGTGCGCGAAGCATGCGCCGACCCAGCGGTCGACCTCCCGCACATCGTCCTCAGGCGCTCCGCGCTCGCGCAGCAACCGCGCCAGCGCGTCGCGGTTGAGACAGACGGCAAGCGCCAGCGGAGTCCGCCCGTCCCGGTCGTGGGACCGCACGTCGGCGCCGTGGTCGAGCAGTGCCCTGACCACGGCGGCGCCGGCATCGAGCACCACCGCCTCGTGCAGGCAGGTGCCGCCGAATCCCCACGCGCCCATCGTCCAGTCGGGGTCGCCGCCGACGTCCAGCAGCCGGCGCGTCAGCGCGGCGTCGCCGTGCTGCAGGCTCTGCGGCAGAGCGTGACAAACGTGCCACTGCGGTGGCCCGGCGTCGAGCAGCGCTTCCAGGCTGTCGCGGTCGCGGAGGCGCACGGCCTCCCACATCACGCAGCCCTCGTACAGCGTCGGGCCGTCGGCAACCTCCGCTCCGGCGGCCAGCAGCAGGCGGGCCAGCGGCGCGCTGCGCGCCCGGCCGACGGCGGCTCCCAGGACCGTGCGGAAGCCGCGCACGGTATCGGTTTCCCGCGTGCCGGCATTGGGATCGGCGCCCATCGCCAGCAGTGCGCCCGCCAGACGCAGACGCGCCGCAGCCAGCGCTGCGTCAGCGGTGCGATAGCGTGAGCTGCACAGCGTGAGGAGCGGCGGCCAGCCGCTCGGACCGACCGCGGCGTTCGCGTTCGCATCGCTCAGCCGGTCCGCCACATCCGGGTCGGCCAGCACCAGCGCGCATGCCAGGGAGTCCCGGCGCACGTCCGGAAACCGCTCCAGGATCGCGTCTGCCTGCGCATCGTCCCCGGCCAGCGCGGCCCGGATCAGCGCGCCCTCGGCGCCGGCCGGATCCAGGCTCTGCACGTCGATCCCGTCCACGGGCCGACTCTCCTTCACTTCCTGACCGGTCCTGCCGCCGTGTTCGCGAAGCAGATCGGCGGTCCGCCGGTTGCGGCTGCGGATCGCCATGTCCAGCGGCGTCCTGCCGTTGTCGTCGGGGCGATTGACGTCCGCGCCGGCGTCGAGCAGCAGGGTCGCGGTCGCGATCGCCTGCTCCGCGCGCGCAGGGCCAGCGGACGCCGCGAAGTGCAGCGGCCGGCTGCCGGCCCATTCCGGGGCTCGCTGGTCGGGGTCGGCGCCGTGCGTCAGGAGCGCCCGTACTGCCTCCGTCTGCGTTGCCCAGGCGGCCCAGTTGATCGCGCCGAAGCCGTCCGGGGCGTTTGCGTTCGCTCCGTGCTCCAGCATGAGCCTCACGCACTCCGGGTCCTGGTTTCTCCATGCCGCCGCGATCATGGCCTCGTCGGCCGGCTTGGCGCCATGCTCCAACAGGAGCCGGCACGCGATCGTGTCATCGAGGCGGGCGGCCTCATACAGGGCGGTCTTGGAGTCCCACGGCGCGTCGGGATCGGCGCCGGCGTCCAGGAGCGCTTCGAGCGCGCCGTGGCTGCCGCTCCTGACAGCGAAGCAGACCGGACTCGCGCCGTCGGCGAGCCGGGCGTCCAGCGCACCCGGCTCGGCGTCGAGCAGCGCCTTCAGACTGCCGACATCGTCCATCGCCGCAGCGGCGTAGACATCCATGGTGGCGCCGCGCTGCACCAACGCGTGGATGATCCGGCGTCCCGACTCGACGTCGCCGCGCATTCGGTCGGCGCGCGCGGCCGCCGCGTGCAGCAGCGTGTACCCCTGGTCGCCACGGGCGATGAGCAGTCCGGGGTCGCGCTCCACCAGTTGGATGGCTCGTTCGCCGAGTCCCGCCTGGATCAGGCTCCACGGGGTCACCGGCGCTCCGTACGATTCAAGCAGCGCGTAGCGGTCCAGTCGACCGTGGTTGGCCGCGGTCGCGAGCGCAGCGGCGCCTTGGCCGCCAGTCACGTCTGCGCCGTGCTCCAGCAGCACCCTCATCATCTCCAAACCGCCCTCCCACGTTGCCAGGACGATCGGGGCGCACAGATCGTTGTTGTCGTCCCAGCCGATCACGTTGACGTCGGCGCCCCGATCCAGGAGCAGGCGGGCGACCGTCAGCAGCTCGGGAGTGGCCTCCTTGAACAGGCCGGTCGCGACCAGGTGCAGCGCCGTTCGCGTCTCGCGGGACGTGGGATACGGATCGTCCCTCACGGCCCGCCGGAAGGCTTCGCCGTCGAGCCGGTAGTAGCGGTCCGACATCCGCGCGAAGACCAGCGATGGAGCGGCGTCGATCGCCTGCCTGACCCGTTCAGCGTCCTCCGTCTTGACCGCCTCGAAGAACTCGGCGACCTGGTCCGGTGAGCAGGACTGGCGTTGCTCGGCCTGAGAAACCAGAGCGGCCCAGCTCTCGAAGCCGTGCTCGAAGGCCACGACCCGTTGCGCATCGTGCAGGGCGAGCTTGGCGGCGAAGACCGCATCATCGGATGCTGCGTCGAGCTGCGGGACGGCGCTACGGAAGCGCTGAGCTGCCCCGGCACTTTGTGTCCGGAGGTCGCGCAGCAGGTCCTTGGCCTGCTTGCGCGCCTGTTCGAGATTGAGATTCCGGGAGTCGAGAGGTTGCATGACACACTCCTTCCTTCAGCCCGGCGTTCGCGTGACACGGGCGAAAGAGTGCCGCTGTAACGAAACACACGACATCGAGGTGGGCCCAGCCCTTCTCGCGAACTTGGCAGCTCCCTCGTGAGCGTGACTCCACAGTGCCGGGCGGCGCACGGCTCGTCAAGCGCACTACGAGACGGTGATTCGCCTGCTGCTGCAGGCGGGAGCCTCGGTGCCGGAGGGCCTCACCCCACGGCCAGCCGGCCGTCGACGACCTGCTCGGCCGACACCCGTTCGCCCCGCCGTGAGAAGGGCCCGATCCTATGCCGGAGGTGGTGGATCTGGGCCGAGCTCCTCGCTCCGTTTCCCGCGGTGCTGGCGCAGCAGTTCCGCCATCGCCCCCTTGTCCTGTTCGATCGCCATATCGAGAGCCGTCTTGCCGTCGTCGGAGAGGGCATTGACGTCGGCGCCGCGGTCGAGGAGGAATCGTGCAGACGGAAACGGATCGTAGTACGTGTCGACGTAGCCCCTCCCCGGCTCGACCAGTGCCTGGAGCGGCGTCAGACCACGATAGTCCTTGCCGTCGATATCTGCCCCGTGGCGCAGCAGCACCTCCGCCGCTTCGAGGCGCCCGAAGAGCGTCAATTCTCCAACTTCGTTTTCGGTCCCGTCGAAGTTGGCTCCCGCCTTGACGAGCAGGTCGACAAGCTCCGGGGAGACGTCATCCCACGCGACGGTGAACCACCCCACGTTGGGGTCGGCACCGGCGGAGAGCAGGTACTTCGCGACTTCGCGCTGGCCGGCCCGGACCGCCCAGGTCAGTGGCGGGGCAGGGTCGCCGCCAAGGGGACGGTTGACGAACCCGGGCTGGTTCTGGACGAGATTCCTGACCGAGTCCAGCATCCCCAGGCAGATGCGGGCGACAGGAGTCACTTCCGCACCCTGCTCGATCAAGTAACCGGCGACCGCCCTCTGCCCAGGCGTCTCGTGCCTGCGGAGAACGTTCCATTCGAGCGCGGTCCGGTTCCGCACGGGGTCAGGCTGGCTGAGAGCCCGTGACCGGTAACGCGCTGTCAGCAGCGGGAGTTGCTGCTTCAGGAAGTCAAGGTCGCCCACGATGGACGCGCTGTAGATGTCGTGCCGTGCGCCATGCCGCAGCAGGCTCTCGATCTTCGGCGGGTCCCAGTGTTCGATGGCGGAGTGCAGCGCCGACACGCCGAAGAACGGGCAGACGGACGGGATGTTCGGGTTGGCTCCCGCGTCCAGGAGCACGTCGACGGTCTCCCTGTTTCCCTCCCAGCAGGAGAGCACCAGAGGGGGAGCCCAGCCGTGGTTGTCTTCGTACCCCAGGGCATCGAGGTCTGCGCCATATTCGATGAGCAGCTCCAGCAGACCGGTGTGTCCGAAGGCGGCATGATGGACTGCCCGGCACGTCATCCAGTCCTCGGGATCGCCCCAGCTTGCCCCCCAGCCCCAGGTACCGTCCGTCTGCGACCGGCCCCTGACGTCGGCATTCGCAAGCGACGAGTCTTCGTCCAGCAACGTGCGCACGCGTGCGAGATCAAGGGCGCCGACCGCCCGGAAGAACTCGTGGTCCTGGTCGAGCGGCGCCCGCTGCTCAGACCTCGCTGGCTCCGACGTCGACCGCTCCTGCATGACGCCTGCCATCCTGCCTCACGGTGACTCGGCGCCCACCGAACGCAGAAACTCCACGATGGGGCGCTCTTCTTCCTGCGTATGAAAACCATGAGTTGCCCAGTACAGCCCGGTTGAGGAACCGCCGAGAATGTGGGATCGCGAATTTACGTCCGCACCCTTTTCGAGCAGGAATCTGATCACCTCGAGCCGCAGGTGATAGCAGGCCACTCCGAGCGCCTGCCCGAGCACGGCTTTCTCATCACCCGCGATTGGAAAGTGAGACCCGTCGTATGCCGCACCGGGCCGGAGTCGGCCACCGCTGTCAAAGAAGGACCGGACCCGCTCCAGGTCACCCGCGCCGGCGGCGAACAGCAGGTCGCCGATGCGGGCGCCGCACTGCACCAGCACGTCGACGGACCGGGTGTAGCTGAACATCAAGGCGGTCGCCAGCGGCGCTCCGTCATCGGCGACGCCGTTCACGGCTGCTCCCGCATCGCACAGGACCTGCGCGAGCGCCGGCTGCAGGCCCGCTTCCGCAGGATGGCAACTCGAGACCAGCAGGCAGAGCGTCGTCTGATTGGTTCCGCCGCCGTAGGTGTCTGCAAGGGCGTCGACCTCTGCTCCGGCCTCGATCAGGATGCGGGCAATTTCCACGGCATTCGCCGGTGTCTTCTGCAGCTCGTCCTCGACGCCGTTGGCCGCCACGTAGTGCAGGAGGGTGGCTCGGTGCCCGGATGCGGAGCGGGCTGCGACGAGGCCGGGGGCTTCCTGCAGGAGCCTCTTCAGGGCGGTCGCGTTCCCCGTGATGATAGTCCGGACCGCTTCCTCGAACGTCGTGCTCATGTCACCCGGACGTCCAGTCGAGAATGGGGCGAGTATGGATCTTCAGCAGCCACCGTGCAACTCGAGGCCACCGATCTTCATGGTGAAACAGCGCAGCCGACGGAATCGGGAAATCGAGAGCGTCTCGTTGGCGTCAGGACGCCGCCTTGGTACGCTCACGGAACCATGGACAAGGCGCGGGCGAAGGCGGCGACGGGAGCCGCCGGCAAAGGCGATCTGAAAGCGGTCAAAGCGGCGGTCACGGCCGATCCGGCGATCGCCGGCCACTGGCAGGTGTTGATGAACGCCTGCCACGGCGGTCATGCCGAAGTGGTCGCGTTCCTGCTCGATCACGGAGCGGACGTCAACGTCCTGTCGCCCACCGCCTACCGCTATCGACCGCTGCATCGCGCGGTCGAGTTCAGGAAGACCGCCCCGAAGACCGCCGACCACGCGGAGACGGTGCGACTGCTGCTGGAGCGGGGCGCCGACCCGACGCTGCGCGGCAGCTATTACCTGGTGAGCGCCGTAGCGGCGGCGGCCATGGGCTCCACGGAGTACGTGCCGGTGCTCCTGGAGCACATGCCCGGCGATCTCGATCTGTATACCGCGTGCGCGGTCGCGGACCACGAGCGGGTCGCCCGCATCCTGGCGGAGTCCCCGGACGCGGCGACGCAGGCCGACGCCGACTCGCGTGACGGCTCCTGGCTGCCGTTGCAGTACTGCGCACGCGGCAACGCGGGCGGCGATGAGGACCGCCTCACCACGGCTACGCTGCTGCTCGGCCATGGCGCTGATCCGGCCACGGCGCTGGATCAGGCGTGCTGGGCCGACAACGGCGCGATCGCCGACCTGCTGCTGGAGCGGGGCGCCCGCCTGGGCGACGACGACACGCCGAACCACCTGGCGTGCGACGGCCAGTTCGACGTCCTGGAGTCGCTGCTGCGCCACGACGCCATCGACATGAACGGCACCCGCGGCACCGCCCACCACGGCGGCTACAACCCGCTGGGCTGCGCGGTCAACATGCGCAGCCTGCAGGGAGTCACCTGGTTTCTGGATCACGGCTGTGATCCGAACGAGGTGATGAGCCAGACTGGCGAAACCGCTCTGCACGTGGCGGTCAACTCCGGCGCCGGCGTGCCGCTGCTGCGCCTGCTGGTGGAGCGAGGCGTCGACGTCGGACGGCGGGACGACGCCGGTCAGACGGCCCTCGACCTGGCCCGATCCAGGAAACGAACCAAGCTGATCGAGTTCCTGGCTGAACGGTAAGCTACTGCTACGCTCGACGCCGAGAGGTCCACGATGAAGAATCATTCGCCCTGTTCGCCGATCCGCAGGGCAACTGCATCGGCATCGTTGCCAGACAGATCCCTGACTGACGATCTGCTCCGAGAACATGGCGCCAGAGTCAAGCTGAGGGAGTAGATCCTTGGACACCACCCAGGCTGTCGCAGACTTCCGGGGCAACTGGTTCCTGCGCGCTGAAGCGAAGCCGGACCTCACGCCTGCGGAAGAGGAGCTCGTCGCCGCGGCGATGGGTCCTGCGCCCGAGCGTTGGGACGGCCGGCCGGACGTCGCGCGGATGCAGGACACAGTGGCCGCCGAGCCGGCGGTGCTGGAGCGGATCGGCTCGTCGCTGCTGAAAGCCGTGATCGGCAAGCGCGGCTGCGGGCCGGCCGCGGCGTTCCTGCTGGCCCACGGCGTGCCGCTCGCGATCGATCACACGGCGTACAACGTCCTGCACGAGGCGGCGTGGGCCGCGGCGGCCGATACGCTGCGGGCGGTGTTCGAGTCGGGAGCGGCCGACGCGACCGGCGTCTCGGTTCGCCCGCACACCGGCTGGCCGGACAACCTACCGCTGATGTACTGGGCCGCCTGGGGAGGGTATCCCGAGGTCGCCAGGCTGCTGCTCCGGTACGGAGCCGGCGTGCATCACGAGCTGCCGATCAAGGGCAACGGCGAGCGCGGCACCACCTCCCTGCAGGAGGCGCTCGCTCCCTGCCACTGGGACGAGACGGCGGACGCGGGTGAAGGCCCTGTCGGCGAGCTGCGCCGCAACGCCCGGCAGGGAAAGCTGGCCGTGGCGCAGATCCTCATCGAGGACGGCGCCTGCTACGACGTGTACTCCGCGAGCGCCCGCGACGACACCGCCCGATTGCATGAGCTGATGGCGGACAACTCCGGGATAGTGAACGCGGCCGACCCGTACGCGATGACGCCGCTGCACTGGGCAGCGCGCACCGGGTCGACGGCGTGCGCGGAGTTGCTGATCGCCGCGGGGGCCGCGCTCGACGCCTGCAACCGGGCCATGCGTGCGCCGCTCCAGCTTGCCGCCGAGCAGGATCGGGCGGATATGATCCGCCTGCTCGCGGCGCATGGCGCCGACCTGAACACAAAGGATCGCAAGGGCCGCACGCCCCTGCATCGCGCGACCTATGAAGGCAAGGTCGCCGCCGTGGAGGCGCTCCTGGAAGCAGGCGCCGACCCCGAGGCGCGCAACAGGAGCGGCAAGACCGCGTTTCAGATCGCCCGCAAGGATGCCAAGCGCTTCAGGCGATGAGCCTCCAGTCCGGCCCGTAGCGGCGCGGCGTTGACGCTGCATGGTGGCAGCGGCATAATGGCGCCATAATGATGGTGCGAACGCAAATCTCTCTTACGTCGGAGTTGCACGCCCGCGTCCGTGCCCGGTCCGCAGCGCTTGGCGTTTCGTTCGCCGAGTACATACGGCGCCTGGTGGACCGGGACTTGGCCGAGTCTCCACGGAGCATGGACCGTTCCATCGTCTTCGATCTTGGCGCGTCGGTCGGGACGGACATCGGTGCGGACAAGGACCGCATGGTCGCGGAAGCACTCGGGTCAGCAAAGCGCAACCGCTCCGCATGAGCGTCTTCGTGGACACGTCGGCCTGGTATGCGGCAGCCGACAGAAACGACCGCTACAACGGACGTGCGAAGCGGTTGTTGGCTCAGGACCTACCGCTCGTCACGAGTGACCACGTACTCGTCGAGACGTGGCGCCTCATTCATCACTTCATTTCCGATACCGCAGCGGAGACCTTTTGGGGCGGTCTGCGCATGGGAGTCGCATCCATCGAACAGACCACCGACGCCGATCTTGAGTCGGCGTGGTCGATCGGCGAACGCTTCCCCGATCAGGACTTCTCGCTGGTGGATCGCACCTCCTTCGCGCTGATGGAGCGCCTGGGTGTCACGCGCGTGATTTCGTTCGACCGCGACTTTGCGGTCTACCGGTACGGCCGCGCGCGCACGAACGCGTTCGAGGTGCTCGCGTAACCGGCCGTCATGTGACGATGCCGTGGCAGGGCGCCGTCAGACCGCCGCGGGCTCACCGCGTGGGATCGGCGGCGTCGGCAGGCTCCAGCATCTCGATGACGGCCGCGAGCCGCGCCTTGTCCCTGACCGTCGAGCGCCGCGCTGCGGCGAGCGGGGTGCGGCCGTCGTCGTCGGTTGCGTCCACGTCGGCGCCGCGGTCGAGCAACAAAGCGACGATGTCGGTGAACCCGGCCTTGGCCGCGCAGTGCAGCGCCGTCTGTCCCTTGTGGTTCCTGACGTTGACGTCCGCGCCGCGGTCGAGCAGGTCGCGCACGCGATCGACGTTCCCGCCCCGGTCGCCGCGCGCCTGGAACACCAGCGGCGGCCAACCGCCCTCGGCATGGTCGACGTCGACGCCGGCACCGTGCGCGGCCAGCAGCGCGGCGATCTCGGCCGACACTCCCGACCGCGGCACCTCGGCGCGGGTCGGATCCGCGCCGGCGTCGATGAGCGCCCGCAGGATGTCGGCCCGATTCCGCCAGATCGCAAAACGGACCAGCCAGCCGCTGTACGGACGCGGGTCGGCGCCGCGCGCCAACAGCGTCGTGACAATGTCGAGCCGGCAGGCGCTGACGGCATAGTGCAGCACGGTTGCGGGCAGACCGCCATCGTGCTGCGGCTTCTCCGCCGTGGCCAGCCGCGGGTCCCGTTCCAGGTATTCGACGACCACTTCGCGATCCCCAAGAAACGCGGCGGTGTGGATGTCGGTCTCGGCGCCGCGCTCGAGCAGACGGTCGGCCACCGCATCGTGCCGTCGGTACCGAGCCGCGCAGTACGGGGAGATCTCGACCAGGAGCGGCGTGAAGTGGCAACCGCAGGCGTCGATGTCGGCACCTCGATCGAGCAGGTAGTCCACGGTTTCGAGCCGTCCCCGGTATGCCGCCTCCCACAACAAGGTGCGACCGTGCGAGCCGATACGCCGGATCCACGCGGGCTTCTCTGCCAATGCGGCCCGTACCGTATCCAGGTCGCCTCGGCCCGCGGCTGCCGCGGCGATTCTCAGAAAGTCGCTGGCTTTCCCGGTCAGGACTGACACCGCCGTGCATGCTACAACGTGAGCCGGGGAGCCTCCGTCACGGATGAGTAAAGCGCCGCCGTTCATGGTCCTGCTCATGCGCGCCATCAAGGCGCGCGACTTCGCCGCGGCGAGCCGGCTGATCGAATCGGAAGTCGAGCAACGCGGGGACAGCGACTGGCTGTGGCAGCGGGATCGCTACGGCCGGACGGTGTTCTCGCTCGCCGGCGGTGCGGGCATCCGCGATGCTCTCGACCTGTTTCGGCCCTACGGCATCCGCTGGGACGCCTGGTCGGCCGCGACGTGGGGCGAGGTCCCGCAGCTCAGGGCGATCGCTCGGCAGCCGTCCCCTCCCTGGAGCGAGACGCTGTGCTACGGCACGCCCCTGCACTGGGCGCTCACGGGCGGACATGAGGCGGCGGTTCGCTATCTGATCTTCGACGTCGGCATCGACGTCGCGGCGACCGACGACGGCTACGTGCGCAGCGCGATATGCGGGCGCAACGCCGAGCACCTGGTGCCGCTGCTGATCGAGCAGGGCGCCGACGTCGACTGGGACGCGTCCGCCGACACGGCGCTGCAGCACCAGTGCAACCATGGCCGCACCTCCCACGTGGCGTTGCTCATCGCGCACGGCGCGGACGTCAACCGCCCCCGAAAACGCGACGGCCGAACGTCCCTGCACTGCGCCGCCGCCACCGGCATCGCCGGCAAGCTGGTGCGCATGCTGCTCGCTGCCGGCGCCGATCCCGAGGCTCTGGATCATGCCGGCAATCGACCGATCGATCTGGCGCGTCGCGCCAAGCGGCCGACCGCAGCGCGCGTGCTGCACGAGGCTGAAGAGGAGATCGCGGAGGTGAAGCGCCTGTCGGAGATGGCCGGAGGCGACCGCGCCGGCTGGACCTTCGACCGGGACGAGATCCATCGAGATGCGTAACCGGGGTGCCAGGTCGACGGTCTGGAAGTCATCAATCCGTTCGTGAGTTGATCGACAGCGCGTCCTGCTTCGGCGCCGAAGCGGGACGCGATCACCGGACCGCGGCCCGGCGTGCGGCCAGGGCCGTGCCGAGGTAGACGGCGGCGGCGAGCACGACGAGCGCCGGGATGCCGAGGTCCCAGGCGATCTGCGGCGCGAGTGCCGCGCCGACCACGGACGCTGCGCCGTTGGCCGCCCACGCCCGCGCGGTCGCATACGGCTGCGGGGCGAGCAACCGCATGCCGGCCGGGAACGGCAGTCCCAGCGGAATCGCCACCGCGGCCAGCAGGAGCGCAGCGCCGGCGACGCGGAGGACCACCGGTAGCGCAAGCAGCAACCGGACCAGCGGGAAGGCCGTCAGCGCTACCACTGTCAGAAGTGCGACGATCAGGAGCAGCACCACGGGCAGTCGCCGGATCCGTATGCGCGCGGACGCCAGTCCGCCCAGGCCCGACAGGGTGAGCATCGCAGACAGCACCACCACGACCGCGACCACCGGGTCGCCGATCAGCAAGGTGAACACTCCGATCAGGGCGAGCTCCGCCCAGATGTAGCCGGCCCCTACCGCAAGGAAGTAGGCGAACACGTGCGGAGAGAGCCGGCCGTCCCCGCGTCCCGCCGCGGCCGGCAGCGCCAGCAGCAGCGCGGCGGTAAGGGCCGAGATGCCGATCACGGCCGCCACCACCACCTCCGCGGACAGCAGGAACCCGAACCAGCGTCCGCCGAGCGCCGCGGCCAGCTCACCGATGCGCCCCCACCGCAGCGTATGGCTGAAGAACGGCCGGCCGTCGCGGCGCGGCGCCACGTCCAGCACCTGTGCGCGGAACCAGCCGCCCGCTCGCCCCTCCCGCCAGGCGGCGATCAGCCCGCCGACCGCGACGTGGTAGTGAGGCTCCACCAGGACGGCGAAACGGTTCGCCTCGTCGCTGCTCATGTCGCTCAGGTAGACCAGGTCGAAGCCCCGCTCGTGCGCGAACGAACGCACCGCTGCCCGCCGCTCGGCCGACAGGGGCGTCCGCGACACGGCCAGCACGAAGCTCTCGAAGGAGCGCAGCATCGCCAGGTGGCGCTCCGGCTCCGGCGCCCGGCCGGCGAGCGCCTCGATGGCCGTGGCGGCCATGCGCACGCTGGTGGACGGCGGTAGCGACAGCTTGCGGCCCAGCACCAGCACTCCGTCGTCGGTCAGCAGGTCGAGGTAGCTCCGCACTGCATCGGTCGTCAGCGTGAACTGGCGGCTCAGGCTCTCCACCCCCGGCACCGATGCGCCGGCGTGATCCAGATAAATCAGGTCGTACCGCTCCCCGGCGCGCGCGGTGAAGCCACGCAACGACGAACGGCGCACGGATACCGCTCCATCCCAACCCAGCTCCGCGACCGCGGCGCGCACCGCCGCGGCACGCCAGGCCGACGGATCCACCACCGTGACCCGCGGCACCCCGGCCTGGACCACGATGGGCAGCGCGGTGCCGCCGCTCGCCTGCAGCACCAGAGCGGTGCGCGGCTCGCCCGCCAGCGCCGCGCCCACGGAGCCGAGCAGGTCCCCGGCGTAGCGCGGGTCGGGATCGCGCGGGACGAACAGCGACGCGTCGCCGTCGGTCAGCAGCGCGTCCTGCCGCGGCAACCGTTCCATCCAGCGCAGGCTCAGCCCCGGGGCGAAGCGCAGCGCCGGCCCCTGCAGCCGCTCGTAGCGGCCACGGATCGTGGTGCGGCGCTCGACCACCTCCGTCTCCGGGAACTGCAGCGCCTGGTAGCCGAGCTTGTACGAGGAGGGTGGCACCTCGCCGATCAGGCCGGTGGCCAGGGATCCGATCGCCACCGCAGCCGCCGCGGCGCCGGCTGCCGCTCCAGGCACCGAACGCCCGCCGCTCCCGGCCCGCCGCCCCGCCATCGCGACCGCCAGGAGCGCGGGAACCCCCGCGATCGCCGCGACCGCGCCGGCGATGCCGAACGCCGGCAGCAGCCCCACCGGCGCGACGGCGCCCATCCCGGAGCCGGCCATCGCCGCCAGGTAGGTGCGCCCGGCCGGGATGTCCGGATCGGCGTAGGCGAGCGCGGTCACCAGTCCGGCGATCGCGAACGGTACCGACAGGACCAGGAACGACACTGCCAGCAGTGCGAGCTGGCCCGGCTCCAGCGGGATGCGGAAGTAGTCCAGCTCCATGCCACGGAGCGCCGCGAAGGACCCCAACACAGCCAACGACAGCGCCGCCAGCAGGATCGCGACTCCCGCGGGGCGGCGCAGCACCGCGGCCGCCCGAGGCCCGCGGGACACCAGAGCGGCCAGCACCACCCCCGACGCGGAGAAACCGAGGAGCGCGACGCCCAGGACCAGGAACGTCAGGTGGTTCCACTGCGAGAGCGAGAAGAACCGGACCAGGAGCGCCTCGTACGCCAGGGCGGCGAAGGAGGCGACCGCGGCCGCGATCAGCACCGTCAGCGAACCCTCAGTTCAGGGCGGCACCGGTCATCGGCACGAACCGCACCACGTTGGCGTAGTCCAGCTCCTCCAGCAACGCCGCCGCCGAACTGCTGAGCGGCCCGCGGATCTCGATCGAGTTCCTGTCACGGGCTGGCTTGCCGACTCACCCGGAGATCGGTCGACACGGCGCAGTGGTCCGGGTGGTCACCGTGCCGCGGCCACTCACGGGTCGATTCCGGGACCAGCAAGGCTGCCGCGGTCGGGTCGAGCACGATGTGGTCGATGAATTCGTCGAAGCGCGGATCGCACTGAGTTTCGATGTCCGCGGTGAGAAGATCGAGCGGAGACGATTTCGGCGACAGCTCTCTCCAGGCCCAGTCGTCTCTGATGGCGAGACGCCGGTTGAAGTCGCCCAGGATGGCGAAAGCGGTGCCCGCGTCCTCCCGGCGGTGGGCCCACGATCTGAGTTCGAGAATCTGGTCTCGCAGCGTGGCGCAGGTCTGTGCGCGGGACTCGCTCGCGTCCTGCTCGGCCGACCAGCATCCCGACTTGAGGTGCACGGACAGCAGGCGCAGTTGCCGGTCGCCTAGCGCGACGGTAATGTCCGTTCCCCAGCGATTGTGCGGAGCCGGGTCGCCGAGAGATTCCAGGTCTTCGTTGCGCTGGTAGACGATCTCCCTGCGGATGGCGAACCCGGTCGCCAGTTGGTGGAGGTACTTGCCCGCCAGCCCCCAGCACTCGCGCGGCGCTGCTTCCGCTTCAGGACGCATCGACACCTCCACGTGCCAATGGGTTGCGGGGAACACGCGCAGCGCTGCGTCCATGTTCTCCACTTCCTGGAACGCCACCACGTCCGGGGCGATC
This sequence comes from Spirochaetia bacterium, assembly GCA_964291595.2. Classification (GTDB taxonomy): domain Bacteria; phylum Spirochaetota; class Spirochaetia; order SZUA-6; family Bin103; genus CATQHW01. The sequence continues at coordinate 3,545,473 of OZ219914.1, forward strand.
TCCCGGATACGGTCGGCGATGGCGTCGTAGTCCGCCTCGTCCCTGGGCACGCAGCCCGCGTCGTCGGTGTCGTTCAGATGCTCCAGGTTCCACGTGGCGATGCGCAGTTGCGCAACGTCCGGCGAATCTGGAACGATGGCCAGTTGCCGGCAGCCGGCAAGGAGCAACGGCACGCCGATCAGGACGGCCAGCGCGGCGCCGATGGGCTTCCGACACGGTGTGCGGTCGGGTGCGGGATAATCACTCACGGGCTTCCTCCAAAAGCGGGGCATGAAGATCCGCGACATCAGTTCAGGGCGGCACCGGTCATCGGCACGAACAGCACCCCCAGGATCTCCTGCATGCGGAAGCCGTTCTCCAGCTTCGTGACCACCACCAGGCTCTGGTGCGCGAACGGGTTGCCGAGCGGCAGGATCAGCCGGCCGCCGACCGCGAGCTGCTCCAGCAGCGGCGGCGGCACGTGGTCGACCGCGGCGGTGATCATGATGTGATCGAACGGCGCCGCCTCCGGCCAGCCGTGGTAGCCGTCGGCGTGCATCGTCTGCACGTTGGCGTACTCCAGCTCCTCCAGCAGCGCCGCCGCCGAACGGCTGAGCGGGCCGCGGATCTCGATCGAGTACACCTCCGCCACCAGCTCCGCCAGCACCGCCGCCTGGTAGGCAGATCCCGTGCCGATCTCCAGCACGCGGTCGCCCTCCTCGACCTCCAGCGTCTCGGTCATCAGCGCGACGATGTAGGGCTGGGAAATGGTCTGCCCCTCCCCGATCGGCAGCGGATGATCGGCGTACGCCGAGCGCGACAGGCGCTCCGGCACGAACCGATGGCGCGGCACGGCGCGCATCGCCTGCAGCACGCGCTCGTCGCTCACCCCGCGCGCGGCGATCTGATGGAGCACCATCTCGTCCCGCTCTTCCTGCCGCTCCTGCGCCGTCAGCACCGACGGCAGCGCCAGCAGCAGCGCGGCGCAACCGGCGATCGCCGGCCACCGAGGCGTCAACCGCCCGCGGAGCCCCCTCGGCCAAACCTTCGCACCGGCATGGACCATCGCTTGCCTCCCACTTAAGTACGAAGGGCATCCAAACCGGGGGATGCCCTTCGTGGCGAGTACGATCAGCGCATCGGCGCTACTCGTACCACATGCCTCCGAACTCGAACGGCCGGCCGGTCCGGGGGTGGACGCCCATGAAGTTGGGCTGCCACACGTCGAACTCCGGCGGGAACGTCAGGTGCGGAAGGGTCCAGACCTGCTCGGCCTGGCGGCGGTACCACTCGTGCGTCAGCTCGGTGAGCTTGTCGGCGTCCGCCTCCTGGATCATCTGGTGGAACAGATCCCAGTTGTCCTTGATCTCCTGCGGCGGCTCTTCGCCCTTCTCGCCGCCCGAGTCCAGCCACTCCCACCACGAGTAGGCCCAGTTGGGACCGAACCGTCCGGTGGGAACGATCAGCGACTGCCGCTCCGGGAGCTGGCTCTTCCAGCCCTCGGTGCTCTGGTCGACGATGATGTCCCACTCCATGGAATTGACGAATGCGCCCCAGCCGCCCCACGCGGTGGCGCGGTGGTTGGCCTTGAAGCCGATCAGGTGCAGGTCCTCCATGATGATGTTGGCAGCCTGCTCCCACTCGTCGTGGGTGACGGTCGCCAGGAAGAAGGTGACCGGCTTGCCGTCGGGGCCGAGGCGGAAGCCGTCGGCGTCCTTGTTGGGCAACAGCTCGTCCAGCAACGCGTTTGCGCGGTCCAGATCCTGCTCGATCAGCGGTGACTGGCCCAGCTCCGGGAGGTACCACGGATGGTCGGTCTCGTACATGAAACCGCCCAGCGTCGGCAGCGGGGCGCCTGCGTACATGATGTCGGCGATCTTGCGCCGCGGGATGAACAGAGAGTACGCGGTGCGGAAGCGGACGTCGCGGAACAGCTCAGCCTTCCACTCATCCATCGCGTTCATGTTGAACAGCGTGACCGTGGACTTGTAGGCGTCGCCCTTGGGAGTGAGCTGGAAGTTGATCTTGCCCTCTTCCTGCGCGCGCTTGGCCAGGGGCAGCGACTCCAGGGTCTTGATGATCCCCCAACTGTCTCCGCCGGCCAGCAGCCGCAGCTTCTGCGCCTCGCCGTCGGAAACCAGGAAGTAGCGCTGCGTCTCCAGGTAGGGAAGCTGCTGGCCGCGATCATCCACCGCGAAGTTGTACGGGTTGGCGGTGAACACCGACGGGTTGGCCGGCGGCGGGTCCGACGGGCCCCACGGCATCAGGTGCGGCTTGTCCGGGTTGGTGTTGCCATGACGGTCGCGCCGGTCCTCGAAGAGTTGCATCCAGGTGTCGAACCCGCCCGCCGATACCCTGGCGGCCAGCGCCTCGGCGTCGCCGCCGGCCGGGTGGAACTGCGGCAGGTAGTGGTCGTCGACGTTCAGCAGCTCACGCTCGGAGCGCTGTCCCACCAGCCACTCGAAGCGCGGGTCCGGTGCGTTGAGATGGAAGCGCAACGTGTAGTCGTCCACCTTCTCCAGGCGCGCGGTCGCGTCGGCCACCGCGTTCTTGTTCATGGCGCCCGCTTCCCGGTACTGCATCGCGGCATCACCGTCGCCGTGCACGTTCTCGAACCAGAACACGATGTCGTCCGCCGTGTAGTCCTCACCGTCGGACCATTTCATGCCCTCGCGCAGGTAGAACGTCCAGGTCATGTTGTCGTCCGAGCCTTCCCAGCCCTTCCAGGCCCACGGCAGCAGCTCGACCTCGAACCGGTGATTGCGGAACGGCGTAGAGGTCAGCCCCTGGATGTTGGGCAGGTCGGTCGAGCTGCGGTCGTACGAGCCCTCCGTGTGCCGGCCGTCAGCCGGGAACGCGTAGCCGGCGCCCGGCGCCAGCACCAGCGGCTCGACCGGAAGCCTCTCCTCGATCGGCGGCAAGTCGCCGCGCGCCACCGCCTCCGCGAACCAGGGGCCTTCGATGTACTGGCCAAATGCACTCGCACCGACGACCATGAGGCCCGCGATCAGTCCCATGAATCTCTTCACGATTTCCTCCTGGTCGGGAGCGTCGCGGGACCCCCCCGACGTCGCTCAGATCTTTGTGGAACGCAGCGTGCAGGTCAAGACAGACGCGAACCGTCGCGCTGCACCACACTCGGTTCGACGAGCGGCGCGGGACGGAAGCGGTACTCCATGGTCTGCAGCACCCCAACTACGGAATGCGGTTGCGCGTGACAAAAGGTCTGCCGTTCTGCTGACCGATATTCGCGGACTGATCATCTTGGCATCATGAAGACCACCATCGATATTCCCGATCGCGAACTTGAGGATGCCATCAAGTTCACGAAGGCGAAGACCAAGCGTGAGGCCGTCGTCAACGCCGTTGCGGACTTCAACCGCCGCATGCGCATGGCGGAGCTCACCAGGTACGCGGGCACCTGCGACGATCTGATGACGCCGCAGGAGCTGCAAGCCGCACGGCGCCGGGGGTAAGCCGTTGATTCTCGTCGACACGTCGTCCTGGATACACTTCCTGCGCCCGCCGCCACGGCGCTTCTCTCGAATACGCCGACTCGGATTTCGACCTCCTGGAGCCGGTGGACGAGCCGACGGAGTAGCTATCGCAGGCCGCCGTAGTGCTCGCTGTCGCGGTAGCAGAAGGTGTTCCAGAAGTTCATCGGGTACGGCGCCGGCAGCCGGCTGACGCGGTCGAGCTCGGCCAGCTCGTCGGCGCCGAGCGTCAGATCCAGCGCGCCCAGTCCGTCGTCGAGCTGCTCGGGAGCGAACGCGCCGAGCAGCGCCACGTCGCAGCGGCCGCTCTGCAGCAGCCACGCCATGGCGACGTTGGCCAGTGACCGTCCGTGGCGGGCGGCAACGCCTCGCATGACCTCCTGGGTGTCCCACACCCGGTCGACCGCAAGCCGCTCCCAGGAGCTGGACTCCTCCGGCTTGCTGGCGGTGATGCGCGACCCGGGGGGCGGCTCGGCCATGTCGCGCGTGTAGCGGCCGGTCAGGAAGCCCTGCGCGTAGGCGCCCCAGGCCATGATCGACACGCTCTGGTCGCGGCAGGCCGGGATCAGCGCGAACTCGGCGGTGCGGTCGGCCAGGTTGTACCAGATCTGGTTGGAGACGATCGGCGTCAGTCCGTATCGGTCCGCGTGCATGTTGGCCTTGACCACCTGCCAGCCGCCCCAGTTGCTGACGCCCACGTAGCGGATCTTGCCGGCCCGCACCGCGTCGTCCAGCACGCGCATGGTCTCTTCGATCGGCGTGTACGGGTCCCATACGTGGCACTGGTACAGGTCGATCCAGTCGGTGCCGAGCCGGCGCAGGCTGGCGTCGATCGCGCGCGTCAGGTAGGCGCGCGACAGGCCGAAGCCGTTCGGGCCCACGCTGTCGGTCATGGTCCAGGCGCCCTTGGTGCCGATCACGAACCGGTGGCGGCGGCCGGCGACCACCGCCCCCACCGTGCGCTCGGAGGTGCCGGCATCACGCTCGTGCGAGCCGCGCATGCCGCCGCCGTAGACGTTGGCCGTGTCCAGGTAGTTGCCGCCGGCGTCCAGGTAGCGGTCGACCATGCCCCGGCTGGCCTGCTCGTCGATCGTGGTCCCGAACGGGATGCAGCCCAGTCCGATGCGCGCGACCTGCAGCCCGGAGCCGCCGAGTTGATGGTAGTGCATGCCCTCTCCCACTCCTGCTCAGACGCGGTACGCGAACACCTTCGCCTGGAACATCCTGATGCGCACGGCGACCGTCTCGCCGATGCCGGCGATGTCCTGCCGGCCGCCCCAGGTCACCACCCGGTCGACCTCGTCGCCGGTCAGCCGGTCGCAGTCGGCAAAGGTGAACCCCGGCAGTCCGTCCATGTCCGGCTGCAGGCGGCCGGCCACCAGGCGCACCAGCTCCACCTCGACGAACCCGCCGCTCCGGCAGCGGTAGTTGAGCCTCAGCTCGCCCCGGCTGCGGCGGATGGTCTGGGTGGTGAAGCGGCCCTCCAGCGCCGTGTCGATGCCGCACAGGCGGTGCGGCCGCCAGCGCGCCCAGCGGATCGACGCCGGCTGGTGCGGCTCCAGCGTGATCGCGTCGGCGGCCGCCGGGTTGGCGATGAGCTCCGGGAAGTGACGGTACCCGCCGCGGTTGTGCAGCCCGGGGTTGCACTCGTGCGACACCGCCCACCAGCCGTCGGGCAGCTCGACGATGCCGCCGGCAAAGGTGCGGCACATGCCCTCGTAACCGGAGCCCACGGGACCGCGCGGGATGATCGGATCGTGGTGCCGGTACCAGATCAGCCCGTCCCAGCTCACGGCGAGCTGGTCGTCGATCTGGTCGGAACTCTGGTGGTACACCTGCAGGAACAGCAGGTGCAGGTCGTCGCGGCCGGGGTAGCGCGAGTAGTTGGCGCCGTAGAAGGAGACGTCCGCCGCGTCCTGCGGGGTCGGGTAGATCACCAGCTTCGGCGGCGACCAGTCGAGGAAGTCCTTCGTGCGCATCAGGCCGATCGAGCGGCGGCCGATCGAGCGCTCCGGGACGCCGGTACCGATCCCCTTCGGCGACTCGGGGTCGCGCCCGTGCACGCGCACGTAGTCGAAGTAGGTGTCGGTGGCCGGATCGTACTGGGGCCGGTTGCCGCCGTCGGACGGGAACGGCGCGGCCGGCCGCTCGACCCGCTTCCAGTGCAGCCGGTCGGGCGAGACCCAGGCCACCACCCAGTGGCGCATCTCCGCCTGCGGCCCCTGGTAGCCGGGTCCGCCCTCTTCCATCGCCTTCTGGCGGGCTTCGCCCTCGCGGCTCTCCAGCTTCTCGCCGGTGAGAGGATCGAAGTAGCCGCCTTCCTGGCCGAGGGCCTTGTAGCGCTCCTCCGGCGGCGCCTTGGGGTCGAGCAGGATCCCGGCGGGAGGCCCGTCGGCGAGGATGTTGTTCGCCAGCGACCCGCTCCACTCCACCTGGCCGAGCGCCGGACGGTGGAACCGGTAGCCGTCCGGGCTGCGCGCCAGGCAGATCGCGCCGTCGCGGCCGGCATAGACGATGCCGTAGCTGCCGTCCTCGTCGTCCCGCCACGTCGCCGACGGCTGCATGTTGGCCGGGTCCTCCCACGGCTGATCGACGACCAGCAACGGCTCGGAGGGCTCGCTCGGCTCCACCTTCAGGTCGATCCCGACGGGAGCGTCGAACAGGTTGTAGACGCCGTGCCGGTCGACGCCGCGGTTGCCGGGGAACACCTCCCGCCAGTCCAGGAACGGAATCCAGTCGCCGGGGTTGTCGCGGGCCGATCTCCCCGATCCTTCGCCCGGCAGGTCGGTTCGTGCGCGCGCGGGCTCTGCCATGGTGCCTCCTGTACCGCGCCATAGTAACGGCTCCGTGGGCGGTGCCGGCTCCATCGGCTAAGCTCGCCGCCATGGCTGAGATCCGACGCCCCCGCGGCGGCTACTACCCCGGCGACTGGGTGCGCCCGCGCCCCAACCCGGGAGGCTGGACGCCCATTGCCGACACCCAGGAGATCCACACCGGCAACCGCAGCACCAACCGCGCCGGCAGCTTCGAGCTGTACGACGCCCCCATCGGCGTGCGCCTGCGCGTCGAGCAGGCGGCCAAGAGCGAGCCGCTGGTGCTGGAGGGAGGCTCGGGCTCCGACCACATGAAGCCGGTGCGCGCGTGGCGGGAGGACGGCGCGCTGTACGCCCTGTACGACGCGAACGGCAGCATCCTGCTGGCCCGCAGCGAGGACGGCCGGCGCTGGCGGCTCGTCGAGCGGGTGACCGAGCGCGGCGGCGACCGGCTCAAGGCCGTGTTCGAGGATCCCACCGCGCCGCCCGACGAGCGCTTCAAGGGGATGGGCTGCGACGGCGGCTGGTTCGACCCCGACACCGGCGAACGCATGGACACCGGCGGCGAGGAAGGCGCCAACGAGGAGGCGGTGCGCCGCTGGGAGGCGCAGGAGTACCAGGGACCGGCCTACACGGGACCGCGCGTAGAGCTGGGAGGCGAGGTCATCGGCTGGACCTCGCCCGACCGCAGGCGGTGGCGGACGCTCGACGCGCCGCTCGCGCCGTTTCCCATGGACGGCGGCCTGTCCGCCGGCTACGACCGGGCCACCGGCCACTACTTCGCCTACTGCCGCGTGCACGGCATCGAGATCGAGCCGGGCACCGCTCCCGGCGTCGGGTCAGGCTCCGCCGAGGTGGGCCTGGTGCGGCGCGCCATCGGCCTGACCCGCACGCGCGACTTCCGTTCGTGGCCGCCGCCCAAGCTGATCCTGGCCCCCGACGGCCAGGACGGCCTGGACGTGTCGTTCTACGGCTGCGACTACTTCCCCTACCCCGGCTCCCCACACGGGGTCAGGGACGACCTGCACGGCATGCTGATCCAGGTCTACCACCAGGCGACCGACCACGTGGACAGCCAGATCGCGTTCAGCCGCGACGGCCTGTTCTGGCACCGCCCCGAACGGCGGCCGATCATCCCGCTGGGCGCGCCGGGAGAAGGCGACAGCGGCATGGTGTACTCCTGGGGCTGCGGCGTGATCGAGTTGCCCGACGGCTCCTGGGGATCGCTCTACGCCGGCTCGTCCTGGGTGCACAACGCCGGCCGGCCCGCGGGAGCCCGGCCCGCGGAGCTGCGCTGGGCGACGTGGCGCCCGCACCGCCTGTGCGGCGTGGAGGCGCCGGTCGAGGGCCGCTGCACGATCCCGACCGTGTACCGCACGCGCGACGAGTTGCGCCTCAACTACCGCTGCCGGCCGGGCGGCTGGGTCTCGGTCGAGCTGCTGCACGCGGTGCCGTCGCGCATCCACTCCGACGTGGAGCCGGTCGCCGGCTTCACCTTCGCCGACTGCGGACGTTTGACCGGCGACGCCGAGGACGCGGTGGTGACCTGGAACGGCCGCAGCGACATCTCGCCCGTCGGGGAGATGGTCGGCATCCGGCTGCGCCTGTTCCAGGCCACGGTGTTCGCGTACGCGGTGTAGGCCTCCCATGCACGATGACCGCTTGCACGCGATAGAGATACGCCGCTTTCGCGGCTTGGCGCAGCTCGAACTCGAGGGGTTGGGGGCATTCAACCTGCTGTTGGGTGCCAACGACGTCGGCAAGACCTCCGTCCTGGAAGCCGTGTTCCTTCTGGCCGGGTTCGCCGACGTGCAGTCGCCGGTCCGGCTACAGAATTGGCGCAACCTCCTGGTGCAGGATTTCGATGACCTGGGCCTGCTGTTCCACGGGCTCGCCGTCGACGCGCCGGTCGCGTTGACCGCGCACTCGGACGGGCCCGTGAAACGGCGAACGCTGGAGATTTCCGCGGCAGCGACCGCAGGCGGCGTCGAGGCACAACAAGCCGGCAACGGCAACGGCAGCGCGAGCAGCATGACGAGTGCCGTTCACAACGGCGATCAGTCGTCGCCGACGGTCGCGGCCGGCGCGCGCGTCCTCCGCTATGACGCCACCGTGGAGCCCCGGCAGGGCAGCCGCACGTACTTTGCGGCGACCCTCGAGGTAATCGACGGAGATCTGCGCGCCGCCTCGTCGGGAACGCCGGCCGCCGAGCCGACGATTCCTGCCCGCTACGTGGGGCCGAGAACCGAATACGACGGGGTCGCGATCGCCGACGTGGCCGTCGCCAAGAAGTCGGATCGGCTGATCCGGTATCTGCAGGCGATCGACCCGCGCGTTCAGGGCGTGGCCACGAACGGCAACGTGGCGTACGTGGACGTCGGCCTGGAGCGGATGATCCCGTTGAACATGTACGGCAGCGGCGTCACGCGCGCGGCAATGATGCTCGCGCCGTGCATCCTGGGCCACGAAGCCATCCTGTTGATCGACGAGCTGGAGAACGGTCTGCACCATGCCGCCATGGTGCCGCTGCTGCAGGCGCTGCTCACCTTGACGCGCGAACAGCGCCTGCAGGTGTTCGCCACCACCCACAGCCTGGGTGCGTTGGAGAGTCTGCGGCAAGCGCTGAACGACGAGCGGTTCTCCGCGTTTCGGAGCACCACCAATTGCTACACGCTTCAGCGCGACCAGGACGGCATGGTGCGTCCGTACCGCTACGATTACGAGCAGTTCGAGCATTGCATCGCGCGCGGAATCGAGATCCGGTAGTGGCCAAGTGCTGGAAACTGACTGCTGATGGCTGAAAGGAACCGCACTCCCGAGCAGCGAGCGCGCGACACGATAGACGCGAAGCTGGAGCAGGCCGGCTGGAAGGTCCAGTCGAAGAACCGGATCGACTTCAACGCCGGGCGCGGCGTCGCGGTGCGCGAGTACCAGACCGACGTCGGTCCCGCCGACTACCTGCTGTTCATCGACCGGACGCCCGTCGGGGTCATCGAGGCCAAGCCCGAGGACTGGGGTCAGAAGATCACCACGGTCGAGGAGCAGTCCACCGGCTATGCCGACGCCAGCCTCAAGTGGCTGAACAGCGCCGAACCCAGGCCGTTCGTCTACGAGAGCACCGGAACGCTCACACGCTTCACCGACCGACGCGATCCGCGGCCCCGCTCGCGAGAGACGTTCAGCTTCCATCGGCCGGACACGATGCAAGAGTGGGTCACGCAGGCAGCGTCGTTGCGTGCGCGGCTTCAAGAGCTGCCGGCGCTGGACCCGACCGGACTGAGAGCCTGCCAGATCAACGCTGTCGAACGCCTCGAAGCCTCGTTCAAGGCCAACTACCCGCGCGCGCTGATCCAGATGGCCACCGGCTCCGGCAAGACCTACACCGCGATCACTTCGATCTACCGCCTGCTCAAACACGCGGACGCCAAGCGAGTCCTGTTTCTTGTCGACACCAGGAACCTCGGCGAGCAGGCCGAACAGGAGTTCATGGCCTACGTTCCCAGCGACGACAATCGCAAATTCACCGAACTCTACAATGTTCAGCGCCTCACGTCGTCCTTCGTAGCTCCGGACAGCCAAGTCAGCATCAGCACCGTCCAACGTCTGTACTCATTGCTCAAGGACCAGGAGATCGACGAGGCGGCTGAGGAGATCAACCCGTCGGAGATGGTTGAGCCCACCCAGCCGCGGCCAGTCGTCTACAACGCCAGAGTCCCGCCCGAGTTCTTCGACTTCATCGTCATCGACGAGTGTCATCGCTCGATCTACAACGTGTGGCGACAGGTGCTGGAGTACTTCGACGCCTCGCTCATCGGCCTCACCGCCACGCCTGATGGCCGCACGTACGGATTCTTCAGGAAGAACGTCGTCAGCGAATACTCCCGTGAGCAGGCTGTCGCCGACGGCGTCAACGTCGGCGACGAGATCTACGTCATCGACACCGAACGGACGCAGCACGGCGGACAGATCGAGGCCGGCACGCAGGTCGAGAAACGCGAGCTCCTGACACGCCGAAAGCGCTGGGAGATCCAGGACGACGACTATTCGTACGTTGCCAAGGAGCTCGACCGCGCGGTCGTGAACCCTGACCAGATCCGCACCGTGATCCGCACGTTCCGCGACAGGCAGCGTGAGATCTTCCCCGGTCGCGACGAGGTCCCCAAGACACTGATCTTCGCCAAGAGTGACAGCCACGCCGACGACATCATCCAGACCGTGCGCGAGGAGTTCGGTCAAGGCAACGACTTCTGCAAGAAGGTCACCTACCGCGCAGAAGAGGATCCCAAGTCGGTTCTTGCCCAGTTCCGCAACGACTACCATCCGCGCGTCGCCGTCACCGTGGATATGATCGCCACGGGAACCGACGTGAAGCCGCTCGAATGCCTGATCTTCATGCGCGACGTACGGAGTCGCATCTACTTCGAGCAGATGAAGGGCCGCGGCACGCGCACCCTCGACCATGACGACCTCAGGAAGGTGACGCCCTCCGCCGCCACCGCGAAGACCCACTACGTCATCGTGGACGCAGTCGGCGTCACGAAGTCCCTCAAGACCGCCAGCCGGCCCCTCATCAGCAAGCCCGGCGTCCCGCTCAGAGATCTTGCCATGGGTCTCATGATGGGTGCCCGCGACGAAGACACGATAAGCTCCCTTGCCGGACGCTTGGCCCGGCTCGACCGGCAACTCGATGACGCCGAGCGTCGGCGCATCAAGGAGCAGGCCGGCGGCGTCGAGCTCACCAGCATCGCCAGCAATCTGCTGGCGGCCATCGACCCCGATCGCATCGATGCCAAAGCCCGCGAGATCGATCGCACTCCTGAGCGAGATGAGCCGGCGCCCGACGCCGTGGACAAGGCACGAGACGTGTTGGCCGATGGCGCCGCCCGAGTGTTCACGGGTGAGTTGATCGACCTGATCGAGTCGATCCGCCGCGACAAGGAGCAGACGATCGATCACGACAACCTGGACACCGTGCTGCGCGCAGAATGGGAAGGCGACGCTGAGGAGAACGCGCACGCCATGGTGCAGCAGTTCCGGGAGTACCTGGAGGCCAATCGCAACGAGATCGAAGCCCTGACCATCTTCTATGCTCAGCCCCACCGGCGCCGGGAGTTAACCTACTCCATGATCCGCACGGTGCTCGACAAGCTGAAAGCCGACAGGCCGCTCCTCGCACCGCTGCGGGTCTGGCAGGCATACGCGTTGCTCGACGACTACCGGGGCCGGCACCCTGACAAGGAGCTTGCGGTCCTCGTCGCACTGATCCGCCGCGTTTGCGGCATCGACAAGACGCTGTCGCCCTACGCGGAGACCGTACGCCGCAACTTCCAGACCTGGATCATGGCCCGCCACAGCGGCAGCGGCGAGAAGTTCGACGAGCAGCAGATGGCATGGCTGCGCATGATCCGCAACCACGTGGCCACTTCCTTCCACCTCCACCGCGACGACCTCGACATGGCTCCGTTCGACGCCCAAGGCGGAATGGGCCGCATGTACCGGCTCTTCGGCGATCGCATGGACAGCGTCATCGAAGAACTAAACGACGCTCTTGCCGGATAATGGCGAACTCCGAGAGTGTGCCGCCGCTTGGCTGGACTACCTGTACGCTCGGAGAAGTGACACTACCGGTGTGGAAGATCGACCCAAAAGACGATCCTGGCAAACGTATCGAGTACATAGACATATCCGCGATCGATAACCTCCGAAACATTGTCAAGAGCGCCAAAAGCTTCCGAATCTCCGATGCGCCATCGCGAGCTCGCCAGATCGTACACGGCGGCGACATCCTCTTTGCTACGGTTCGTCCGTACCTGCGCAACATCGCTCGTGTACCCACCAAGTACCATCAGGAAGTCGCCTCTACCGGGTTTTCGGTGCTGAGGGCCGCGACGGGTGTCGTTTCCGATTTTCTATTCTATAAGGCTATCTCCCGCGATTTCGTGGATGCTCTTGCGCAGGTGCAGTACGGAGTGAGCTATCCGGCAGTGAAGGACGAGCACGTTCGCGACCAGGTACTCTTCCTGCCACCCACAGCCGAGCAGCGGCGCATCGTCGCCAAGCTCGATGAACTCTTCTCCGAACTTGACAACGGAATCGCTATGCTGAGGGCCGCTCGTGAGCAACTCGGGACTTACCGCCAAGCCGTGCTCAAGCATGCTTTCGAAGGCAAGCTCACGTCGCAATGGCGAGAAGAGAACACGGAAGAATTGGAGACAGCCGAGCAATTGACGGTTCGCATTAATCGACATCGTGCTTGCGCGTTACGAGCTCAGGCCTCGGTGAGTACAATAGGGGGAGTGCCGCGGTTGCCTTACGGATGGCAGTGGGTAAGGCTTGGCAGCATCGCTGAAGTATCGGGTGGTCTTACGAAGAGTCAGAAACGGCATGACCTTCCTCGCAAGATGAAATATCTCCGAGTGGCTAACGTCTACGCAGACGACATACGGATAGATGATGTTCGCGAGATTGGCGTTACTGCAGAGGAGTCAAGAAGCGTCACGCTCGAAGCAGGTGATCTACTTATAGTAGAAGGGAATGGTAGCATCGAACAAATCGGGCGAGTCGCGATGTGGCGAGGAGAACTCCCAGTCTGCGGGCACCAGAACCACTTGATTAGAGTTCGACTTGTAACAGACTCGGATCCGCGCCTTGTCCTCCATTTCCTGCTCTCGCCGATAGGCCGTGACCTCATTGTCAAGGAAGCAAGTTCCACGTCGGGACTCCACACGCTGAGCATCTCCAAAGTGCAGAATATTGCTGTTCCGGTCGCAAGTGCAGCCGAAGAGTCAGAGGTCGTTTCTCGGGTTGACGCAGAACTCTCGCGAGTTGACAAGGCACTCGAAGAAATCGCGGCACAGTTGGATAAGTCGACCGTACTCCGTCAGTCGATCCTGAAGAAGGCTTTTTCCGGCCAACTCGTGCCGCAGGACCAGAGCGACGAACCCGGCTTCAGTACTTCTAGACAGGATCAAGGGCGAACGAGAGCAGCTCCCGAAGCGGAGAACGCCCCGAAAGACCGGACGGTGAAGGACGCCCAAGCAACGGCATGAGCGGCAACCTCCCTATCAACCTTTACGATCTGCTGCGGCAGCGCACGATCGAGGGCGAACGCGTCGAGTACAAGGCCGGATGGAATCCGCAGAGCGTGCTGCATACCATCTGCGCGTTCGCCAACGACTTTCACAATCTCGGCGGCGGCTACGTCGTGCTGGGTGTGAGGAGCACGACGGGCAGCCGCTACTGCCCCCTAAGGGACTCGACCCCAGACGGGTGGATGCGGTGCAGAACGAGTTGCTGCGCTTGGGGCAGTCCGCCATGTCGCCGCACTACCATCCCCTCACGGGCGCCTACGAGATCGACGGGCGCACGATTCTCGTGCTGTGGGCTCCGGGCGGGGAGACGCGACCCTTACAAGGCCAGAGTCAGTCTGGCGACGTGGCGGGAAGGAGTGGGCGTACTACATACGCCGGCACAGCAGTACGGTTCGCGCCAGAGGCGCCGACGAGCGCGAGTTCCTGTCGCTTGGCCGCCACCGTGCCATTCGACGACCGCTATCATCAGTCATCGTCTCTGGATGACCTTTCGCCCGCGTCTGATCGAAGCGGTTTCTGCGTGACGTGGGCAGCGACCTCGCTGAGGAGACGGGGCTTCCAACGGAGACTCTGGGGCGGCGCATGAACATCGTCGGCGGGCCTGCCGAGGCGTGCTTTCCCAAGAACATCGGGCTGCTGTTCTTCAACGATGCGCCACACCGCTTCTTTCCGGCGACCCAGATCGACGTCGTGTGGTTTCCCGATGGTCCCGGCGGTGATCGCTTCGAGGAGAAGGAGTTCCGCGGCCCGTTGTCGGTCATCCTGCGCGATGCGATCGACTTCATCGCCCGGAACTACCTCAAGGAGACGGTTATCAAGCATCCGCACCAAGCGGAAGCCGAGCGATTCTGGAACTTTCCCCTCGCGGCCATCGAGGAGGCTTTGGTCAACGCGATCTACCACCGCTCGTACGAGGTGCGCGAGCCGGTCGAGGTACGCATCACCCCGCAAGAGCTGACGATCTTGAGCTTCCCCGGCGCCGACCGGTCGATCCGCATGGAGGACCTGCAGACCGGACGCGCGATCAGCCGCCGCTACCGGAACCGCCGCATCGGCGAGTTTCTGAAGGAGCTCGACCTGGCCGAGGGGCGGTCTACGGGGATTCCCAAGATCCTGCGGGCGATGCGTGGAAACGGCTCACCGGCACCGATCTTCGACAGCGACGACGGACGTGTCTGGTTCCTGACCCGTCTCCCGGTACACGAACAAGCCCGCGTTGGGCCAACCGAACAAGCTACCGAACATGAGACCGGACAAGTCACCCCGCAAGATACCCCGCAAGATACCCCGCAAGTCACCGGACATGTCCGGCAACTGGTGACTGCGCTCACCGGAGAGATGAGTCGCAGCCAGATGCAGGCGGCGATAGGGCTTAGCGACCGTAACTATTTTACCACCGCCTATCTGCGGCCCGCCATCGAAGCCGGCCTGATCGAAATGAGGCTCCCCGGCAAGGCAACCAGCGGGAACCAGCGCTATCGGCGGACTGCGGCCGGCAAGGCTCTCGTACAGGAAGTCGAGCCCACCCCGCAAGTCACCCCGCAAGATACCCCGCAAGATACCCCGCAAGTCACCGGACATGTCCGGCAACTGGTGGCTGTGCTCACCGGAGCGATGAGTGGCGCTCGATTACAGGAGGCATTGCGCCTGAGAGACCGCAACCACTTCACCAACACCTACCTGCGGCCCGCCCTCGAAGCCGGGCTGGTCGAGATGACGCTCCCCGACAAACCGACGAGCCGAAACCAGCGCTACCGGCGTTCCGCGGCCGGCGAAGCCCTCGCGCGACGAACCAAGGCGAAGGACGCCACCGCATGAGCGCCGCCGACGAGCGCTTCACCTCCCACTTGTCATCGTGTGGCCGTGCACCGTGAGCGCGCCGCGGTGGTCGGTCAGCGTGAGCTCCTCCGCGGACGCGACGCTGACGTCTCCGTCGATGCCGCGCAGGCGCTGCTCCCCGCCGGTGTCGGTGAAGAGCCGGCCGCGTGAATCGGACACCTCGATCGAGCCGGAGTCGGCCGTGAGGCTCTTCGCGCCGTGGACGCGCTCCAGCACGATGAAGCCCGCGCGGGCCGCGATGTCGACCGTGGCGGTGACGTCGCTGAGGTAGAGGTCTCCCGCGGTCGTCGTGATCGTCACGTGCGGCCCCGTTACGTCGTGGACCCGCACGTCGCCGGCCGTGGTGGTGACCGCCAGCGCGGTGCGTTCGGGCACCTGCAGGACCAGTAGCGGCCCCCACGCCACTGCGGATTTTGACAGCGGGCGACCGTCGTAACGGACCGAGATCGAGGCAGCGCCGCCGCTCCGCTCGACGGCGACGTGTCCCTCATGGAATCGATGGAAGCGCGTGGACATGCGGCTGACCACGGTGACCGTTTCCAGCTCCGGAGCACCGAGCACCTCGACCGTGAAGTGGGCAGCGTCGATGTCGATCGCATCGACCCCGGAGAGCTCGATGCGCCGCTCGACCGAGGCGCCCTCCAGGAGTCCGCCGCCCGCGGCCACGTGGGCGGCCAGGAGCAGCACGGCGATGGCCGCGATTCGCCCGAGCCCCATGCCGTTATGGTAGCTGACCGCCCGGGGCGGTCAGTCGAGTCGGAAGAACGTGCCGTCCACCTGCCGGACGACCGAGTGCTCCGGCACGGGCTCACCGCCGTCGTGGGTCGTGATGTAGTAGGCGGTGAACAGCCGGCCGTCGTTCAGCTCGGTCACGAGCTGGTAGCCGCAGTCCCAGGTATAGGCGTCGCCCCGGAGCACGAACTCCCGGCTCCACGTCCGGCCCAGGTCGTCGCTCAGCACGCCCAGGATGCCGCGCGGGCCGCCCACCGACCGCCTGGCGAACGTGACGACGATCCGCCCCTCGCGGGTCACGAGCGCACACGGGGAGCGATACCGGGGACCGCTTCGATCAAGCGGCGCTTGCGGCGGATCGGGAGCGTCCAGCCGGCCATGCGTGGCGGGGCTCACGACGTAGCGCGGCTCCGACCAGCTCATGCCGTCGTCGGAGGAGAACGCCACGCACGGCCAGTTCTCCGGCATGCGGTGCATGCAGGTCATCAGGCGCCCGTCCGGCAGCCGGTGGACGCCCATGTACGTGTAGCCGCAGTCGCAATCGGGGTCCACGCCGCGGGCCACCTCGCTCACGTACTCCCAGGAGACCCCGTTGTCGTAGCTGACGTAGAAGCAGGAGATGTTGCGGTGATTGGTCGTACCGACGATGCCGATGACCCCGTTGTCGAACGCGACGTGACCGAGGTTGGCGGCCAGAAAGCCCGTGTCCGGGGAGATCGACGGGCCCTCGATGAGCGTCGGATGCCGCTCCCACGTGCGGCCGCGGTCCCCGCTGCGCAGGCAGAAGCTGGGCATGTTGCGGAAGTCCCTCTTGCCGAGCTGGAAACTGTCCCGCGATCCCAGGTGCGCCCGTATGGCCCCGCCCAGCGGCCAGCGGAGGTGCTCGCCGGCAGGCGAGAGGTGCATGATCGCATCGGGCCGGGACAGGTCGATGCGATCGCGCTGATCGGGTTCGCGGGGGCGCAGCCACTCCAGGAGCTCGTCCGTCGACCGCTCGTTGTTCCAGATCCACGCCTTCCCGCTCTCCGGCCACGTCCGGCCGCCGTCGAGCGACCGGTTGAGCATGATGCCCGATGTGGCCCCGGCGGGCGGATGGGAGAAGTCGTGCGCGCCGGCCGCAAGCCAGTCCGCGTTGCGGTAGTCGACCGTCTTCACCCGGTGCGCGACGGCCAGCTCGCCGTCGCCGAAGTTCCAGAGGCCGCCGCGGTTGACGTGCCCGGCGTAGCGCTCGGGATCGCGGAAGATGCGGACGTGCCGGACGTCGCGCACCGCCACGTCGTACGCCCCGAGCCGCCGTTGTTCGATTGTCTCCATCGTCCCGCCTCAGACCATTCGCTTGAAGCCGGCTTCGCTCTCGGCGGACTGCAGGTAGCGGGAGACGTCTCCGGCGTCGATCGCGCGCTTCACCACCTGCAGCGCTTCGGTCGCCGCCGCGACCGTGCGCTCCACGTCTTCGGTGGTATGCGAGTAGCAGATGTAGAACATGCCGTCGGCGCAGATGCCGCGTCGCAGCAACTCCTGTTCCCAGAGGGTCGAGACGGCCTTCGCGAATACCGGATCGTCGAGGTCGAAACGACAGAACGGATGGCACGGCTTGCCCGGGAACCCGATCGGCACGCCCAGCTCCCGCGCGGGTGCGCTCACGCCGTCCACGATCGCCTGCCCGATCGACCAGATATGCTCAATCACGGGGTTGTCGCGAATGAAGGTCAGCGCCGCGACGCCGGCGGCCAGGCTCGTGGTGTCCCCCCAGAAGCAACTGCTGACGAAGCTGTCCTTGCAGGCCGTCATCACGTCGGCCCTGCCGGCCACGCACGTCAGCGGGAACCCGTTGCCCATCGCCTTGCCGAAGACGCCCATGTCCGGCGTGACGCCGAAGTGCTCCTGCGCGCCGCCCCGGCTGTACCGGAACCCGGTCACGGTCTCGTCGAAGATCAACACCACGCCGTACTCGTCGGCGATGTCCCGCACCTTGTGCAGGTAGCCGTTCTCGGGCTGGTACGTACGCGCCGGCTCCAGGATGATGCAGGCGACCTCGTCCCGATTGGCGTCCAGCGCCGCTCGCAGGGAGTCGATGTCGTTGTACTCGAACGGGATGCTGGTGCCGGCGAGCGCGGCCGGAACTCCCAGGGGGTCGATGCCCGGCCGCAGGTGATCGTTCAGGGTATCGCTGTCGGCCAGGTTGGCGGAGATGTACCAGTCGTGCCAGCCGTGGTATCCGCAGAACAGCACCTTGTCCCTGCGGCTGTAGCTGCGCGCGATGCGGATGGCGACGGCGCACGCCTCGCCCCCGCCGCGGGCATAGCGGACCATCTCCGCGCACGGAACCAGCTCGATGATCAGGCGCGCCAGATCGAGCTCCAGCGGCGAGCTGGTCGCGTAGAGCTGCCCGAGCGGCAGTTGGCGCTGCACGGCTTCGATGACCGGACCGAACGCGTGGCCCAGCATCACCGGGCCGGCGCCCAGGTTGTAGTCGATGAACTCGTTCCCGTCGACGTCCCAGAAGTGCCCGCCTTCCGCCCGCTCGACGTAGGCCGGCCAGAAACCGGACGCGTGGAACTCGCTCCGCTTGCCGTACAGGTGCGTGCCGCCGGGCACCAGCTTCACCGCCGTCTCGTACAGCCGGGTCGACTCCCGTGTGCCCTTGAACTCGTGCATGCGCTTCCTCCGGATGCCGTGTAGACGGCAAGCTACAGTAACAGATGGCACTCAACATCAGGCACGCCGAGACCAGCGACTGGCGAGCGAGTTGGCCGAAATGACCGGTGAGACCAAGGCCACCGCCGTCCGCGAGGCGCTCCGAGACCGCCTGGAGCGGCTGAGAAGGGAGCGGTCCGGGCGGTCTCTTGCTGCCGAGCTGAACGCGATCGGTCTGCACTGTGCGCGACAGCCGCTCCTGGACAGGCGTTCCCCTGACGAGATCCTCGGATACGACGAGACCGGCCTGCCCTCGCCGCCATAGTGGTCGTGGAGCAGCCCTCGGTCACCCGTCGCCGCGGTCAGGATCGCACCGGGCACTCGCCCCTCCGGACAGGCCCTCCAGGTGATCGCGTAGCGGCTCAATGGCCTCGAAGCTCCGGTAGTCGCCGGCATCGATGTCGCCGATGCCGGCAGCGGCGGCCTCGCGCAGCGCGCGAATGTGTGCTGCGTGCTCGGCTTCCCGTTGCTCGACAAGCCGGACGCCCTCGCGCAGGACCTCGCTGGCGTTCTGGTAGCGTCCTGAGTCGACCAATCGCTCAACGAAGCGAGCTTGGTAGTCCGTCAGCACGACGTTGCGCGTTGGCATGATCCGCAGAGCCTCCGTATGGCATAACATGCCGATGATCCCGATTTACACAAGTCTTCAAGGCTCGATGTCGTGACGCGCTGCACGCACTCGTGGACCGACGACACGGCGACGATCGAAGTCGCCGGCATCGAGCGCCCGCTGCGCGTCCTGCACGTGACCGACTCGCATATCAGCGTCCCTCACGAGGCGGCCGATCAGCCCTACGTCCACTACGGGGCGCGCATAGATGGGCTGTTCGCCGAGTATCCGACCCTACAGTCCTTTGCGGCGCAGATGGACCGGGCGCGCGCCGAGGCTCCCGACCTGATCGCGCTGACCGGCGACCACGTGAACTATCCTTCGCCCACCGCGGTCGCCGCCGTCGAGCGGCTGATCCTGGCCACCGGCCGCGAAAGCATCTTCACGGCCGGCAACCACGACTGGCGCTACGCCGGGCTGCCGGGAAGCGACGAGGACCTGCGCGTGGAGTGGCGCGAACGGTCGCTGCTGCCGCTCTACCGCGGCCGGTCCCCGCACGCGGATTCACTCGATCTGGGCGGCGTGCGCTTCGTCGCGATCGACAACAGCACGCGCCAGGTGGACGCGGAGCAACTCTCCTTCTTCGAACGTGCCCTCGCCGGCGGCCTGCCCGTAATCCTGCTGACCCACATGCCGTTCCGTCTGCCCGGCGATACCGCCGCGCACCGCGCGCCGCCGCCATCGAGCGGCCAGCCCATCCCCCTGTGCGGGGACCCGGAGTCGGAGTCCGCCACGGACGACTTCATCGGCCGGCTGCTGGGCGCGCCCAACCTGATCGCCGTGCTGTGCGGACACATCCACGTCGCCGGCGCCTATCGGATCCACGAAGGCGCCGTCCAGTACGTCACCGGCCCCGGCTTCCTGAACCAGTCGCGCATGGTCACGATCCGGCCCGCGTCAGGTTGCGGAAGCGACTCGCCGGTGATTGAATGACGGCTCATACCCCACACCCAACAGAAGGAGGAGTGGACCCGTGAAAAACGTCACAACACTGCTGGCGGCAGGACTCCTGACCGTCGCCTGCGGCATCGCCATCGGCCAGCAATACCAGGAAGCGCCGTGGTTCGCGGAGATGGTGGCGCGCGGCGAACTGCCGCCCGTCGCCGAACGGCTGCCGCTCGAACCGCGCCAGATCAGCCCCGACGACGAGTTCACCACCTACGAGACCGGCCGGTACTCCGACCGCTGGGTGGACGTGGTCGCCGGATCGGTCGAGGAGACGCAGGGCCTCACCGGCGAGGCACGTGCCGGGCGCGAAGATGATGTCGGCAACATCTCGCCATGGAGCTTCAAGGGCTGGGAGGCCAACGCCGACAACACGGTCTGGACCTTCTACATGCGCGAAGGGCTGAAGTGGTCCGACGGCGTTCCCTACGACACGGAGGACATGCAGTTCTTCCTGGAGGACATCCAGCAGCGGCCCGAATACTTCGCCGCGACCGGCTGGTCACGCCTGAACGGCATCGTCGACGGCATGCAGATCGACTATCTGGACGACTACACCTTTCGCATTACGCTGCCGGAGGGCAACCGAAGCTACGACGGCGACCTGCTCGGCCAGTCGTCCGAGCGCTGGATCGGCGGCTATCCCAAGCATTACCTCGGGCAGTTCCACGAGGCGCATGCCGACGCCAGCGAGTTGGCCGCCAAGGTTTCCGCGGCCGGCGTTGAGAGCTGGCTAAACCTCCTCTATGACCGCAAGGACCACTACGGCTCGATCAACCCGGACGTCCCGGTGCTGATGCCCTTCGTGGTCGAGAACGGCGTCCCGGCCAACCCGGCCACCTGGACCCCGAACCCGTACTTCTTCGTGGTCGACGCGGAGAACAAGCAGCTCCCGTACACGCGGGGCCGGCGCAGCCTGCTGGTGCCCGATGCCGAGGCGCGCAAACTTCGCGCCCTGGCCGGCGAGGTCACGATGATGCCCCTGCCGCTCGACGCGATCGAGCTGGCCAAGGCGGAGGCTGACCGCGGCAGGATCCAGATGCACGTCATCAAGATCGTGCGCAACGACGGCCTGTCCTCCGGCATCACCGCCTTCAACATGAGCGCCGAGGACGAATTCAAGCGCACCCTGTTCCGCGACCGCCGCTTCCGGCTGGCCTGGTCCTACTTCGTGCCGCGCCAGAAGGTCGGCGACATCGTCTACCAGGGACAGGTGGTGCCGCTGGCGACCGGGGGCGGCATCGTCAACCCGGAGCATCGCTGGTACACGCCGGTGATCCACCAGCATGACTGGCTGAACCGCGACCTGGAAAAGGCCAACGCCCTGCTCGACGAATTGGGCTTGGCCAATCGTGATGACGAGGGCTTCCGGCTCGGTCCGGACGGCAAGGCGATCACGTTTGCCATCACCGTTCACCCGGAGGAGTCCCAGTGGATCCCGACGGCCAACATCATCCTCGAGGAGCTGCACCTGATCGGTCTGAAGGCCAACGTGCGCACCGTCGACTGGGGCGGCGCGCCGCAGATCCAGAAGGAAGGCTCGTGGGAGATCTGGGTGGCGCAGTCGTGCGACGTGCAGATCCACCGCTGGCCGGAGTCGATGCAGTGCGCTGCGCCGACCCACGAAGGGGGGTCGTTCCCCGGGCAGCAACCGACCTGGGCGATCGGCTGGCACGACTGGCTGGCTTCCGGCGGCGCCAAGGGCGAGGAGCCGCCCGACCGCATCAAGGAGAACTACGCGATCTGGCAGGGCCTCAAGAGCGCCACCGGCGAAGAGCTGGCGGCCCTGTACCGGGCGTGGCAGGAGAACGGCGCCTACGACCTGTGGGTGGTCGGCCACCACGCGTGGCCGCCCGAGTTGTGGGTCCTGCAGCCCGGCGCGCACGGCATCAACCCGGCCACCGGCGACCGTCCCTGGCTGGGCATGTGGTTCGAATAGAGGACTTCGTTTGACGCGACCCGCAGAAGACCCGCCCCCAGGGCGGGTCTTCTCGTCTCTACGGCTTTCAAGGCGAGGACTCAACGGCCGGCGCGGGCCGTCCCATGGCTGACGATCGACCGGTAGAGGGTGCCCGCCGGCGGGAACAGGACTACTACACCGCCACCCAGTGGCGGCTCATGTGGCTGAAGTTCCGCAGCCACCGGTGGGCGGTCTGGGGGATGCTGGTCATCGGCTGGTTCTACTTCGTCGCCATCTTCGCCGGATTCTTCGCGCTGAACGACCCCGTCGATCGCCGCCCCGACATGCAATATCTGCCCCCCGAGGTAGGCGGCAAGCTGGGCGCGTTCCGGTTGTTCGACACCGAGGGTCGCTTCCGGCCGGTCGTCTACCGCGTGACCAGCAAGCTCAACTTTCAGACGTTCGAACGCGATTTCTTCCCGGTGCCGGAGAGCGAGACAGCGCTGCGGCTGTTCGCGCGGGGCGACCCGTACAAGTTGCTGTTCCTGATCGAGACCGACGTCCACCTACTCGGCACCGGCAGCGACGAGACGCGCTGGTTCCCGCTGGGCACCGACGGATCGGGCCGCTGCCTGTACTCGCGCATGGTGCACGGCGCCACGCTGTCGCTGTCGATCGGCATCCTGGCGCTCATCATCACCTGGGTGCTGGGCATCGGCATCGGCGGCATCTCCGGCTACTTCGGCGGGGCGGTCGACACGGTGATCCAGCGCATCATCGAGGTACTGTTGGCGTTTCCCACCATCCCGCTGTGGATGGCGTTGTCGGCCACCCTGCCGCTGCACTGGTCGATCGTGCAGGTCTACTTCGCGATCACGCTGATCGTTTCGATCCTTGGCTGGACCGGCCTGGCGCGCCTGGTCCGCAGCCGCTTCCTGGCGCTGCGCGAGGAGGAGTTCACCCTGGCCGCCAAGCTGGACGGCGCACCGACGCGCCGGCTGCTGTTCCGGCACATGCTGCCGTCCTTCTACAGCCACCTGATCGTAGAGGGATCCAACCGCATCCCCGGCATGATCCTGGGGGAGACGGCGCTCAGCTTTCTGGGCCTGGGCCTGCGCGAGCCTGCGATCAGTTGGGGAGTGCTCCTGCAGGGAGCTCAGAACGTGCAGTCGATCGGCACCCGTCCGTGGCTGCTGCTCCCCGTTCTGCTGGTAATCGCGATCGTCGTGGCCTTCCAGTTCCTGGGCGACGGCCTGCGCGACGCCGCCGATCCCTATCGGTAGCGGATCGACATGCTCGCCTTCATCGCGCGGCGCCTGCTGATCATGATCCCCACCCTGTGGCTGGTGTCGGTGGTGTCGTTCATCATCATCGAGCTGCCGCCCGGCGACATCGCCACCACCATCGTCGGCCGCATGCAGGCGGCCGGGGAGGAGCTGTCCGCCGACGAGATCAAGGCGATGACCGAAAACCTGCGCGTGTCCTACGGATACGGGGAACCGCTGCCGGTCCGCTACGGCCGCTGGATCAGCCGCTTCGTCCGCGGCGACTTCGGCTTCTCGCTCACCTATCGCAAGCCCGTGCGCCAACTGATAGACGACCGCATCGCCATCACCGCGGCGATCTCGGTATTGACCATTCTGCTGGCCTCGAGCCTCTCCTGGCCGGTGGGCGTGGGCGCGGCAATCCGGCAGTACTCGCTGTTCGACAACCTGTTCAGCTTCGTCGCCTTCTTCCTGATGGCGGTGCCCAACTTCCTGTTCGCGCTCGTCCTGATCTTCCTGGCGTTCCGGTGGTTCGGGTTCGTGCCCGGTGGGCTGTTCTCGATGGAGTACATCGATCAGCCGTTCAGCTTCGCCAAGTTCCTGGACTTCCTGGCGCACATCTGGGTGCCGCTGGTGGTGCTGGGCGCGGAGGCGCTGGGAAGCGAGATCAGGGTGATCCGCGCCAACGTCCTGGACCAGCTCCGCATGCCGTTCGTGACCACCGCCCGCGCCAAGGGCGTGCCGGAGACGCGACTGCTGGTCAAGTATCCGATCCGCATGGCCGCCAACCCATGGATCGCCGGCATAAGCTGGCGCCTGCCGGCGGTCTTCTCGGGCGAGGTCCTGGTGGCGCAGGTGGTGGGTATCCCGACCATCGGACCGCTGATGCTGGAAGGGCTGCTCAAGCAGGACATGTTCCTGGCCGGCTCGGTGGTGATGATCCTGGCCGCCCTGACCGTGGTCGGCACGCTGATCTCCGACCTGCTGCTGGCCATGCTGGACCCCCGCATCCGCTTCCAGCGGTGAGAGGAGCGAACCTCACTCCAAGAGTGAGTCGGCGCGCGATCGGGGCGGCGCTGGCGCTGCTGTCGGTCGCCGCATCCGCGGCCGCCGACCCGCCGCCATTCGCTACCTGTCCGAGAGAGCGGAGCCTGTGCGCGGAGGCGACCGGACTGATGCATCTGCACGCGCCGCTGTCGTGGAGCCGCACGGCCATGTCCGGCGGCGGCGCCGTGCTCGATTTCGACGGAGACGGTGACCAGGACCTGTTCATGGTCACGAGCGGCGGCGCCCCCGACCGGCTGTACCGCAACGACGGGGACGGCACGTTCACCGACGTGGCCGGGGCCGCGGGCGTCGCGCGCGTGCACCGCGGCCAGGGGGCGGCGGCAGCCGACGTCGACGGCGACGGCGATCCGGACCTGTTCGTGGCCAGCCATGGGCCGGCCGGCGAGCCGCGACCCGGCTTCCACCTGCTGTACCGCAACGACGGCCCGACCGGTGAGAACGGGATGGTCCGCTTCACGGAGATCGGCCGCCCGGCCGGCGTCGCCGTCACCTCGGCCGGCATCGAGTCGGGCATGGGCGGCTCGTTCGGCGACTACGACCTGGACGGCGACCTGGACCTGTTCGTGGCCGCCTGGTCGGGCGAGGTGGACGGCAACACCCTGTTCCGCAACGACGGCGTCGTCGACGGCGTGCCGCGCTTCACCGACGTGACGCGCTCGGCAGGCTTGGCCGCACGGGACGTACGCGCCTTCACGCCGATCTTCGCGGACGCGAACGGCGACCGCTACCCGGAGCTCCTGCTGGCCGCCGACTTCGGCACCAGCCGCTACTACGTGAACGGCGGCGACGGCACCTTCGCGGAGCGGACCGCGGCGGCCGGCGCCGGGCTGGACGAGAACGGCATGGGCGCCACCGCCGGCGACTTCGACGGCGACGGTTCCCTGGACTGGTACGTCACCTCCATCCACACGGCGCATCCACCTCCCAAGTCGGGCGGCACCGGCAACAAGCTCTACCTCAACCGGGGCGACGGCACGTTCGCGGAGATCGCCACCGATGCCAAGGTCAAGCGCGGCGGCTGGGGCTGGGGAGCGGTCGCGATCGACCACGACCTGGACGGCCGGCTCGACATCGCCGCCACCGGCGGCTGGAACGAGGCGAACGGTGAGGGCTTCCCGGAGTGGGCGGACCAGCGCAGCGTGCTGTTCGGGAACATGGAACGGCGGCTCGATCCCGACCTGCCGCTGTTCGCCGACCGCACCGGGCCCGCCGGCTTCGCGCACCGCGGCCAGGGCCGCGGCATGGTGCACCTGGACTACGACGGCGACGGCGACCAGGACATCGTCATCTTCAGGAACGAAGGCCGGCCGGCGCTGCTGCGCAACGACGCCATTCACCCCGGCCGCCCGGCCGCGGGCGGGTGGCTGCGCGTGTTCCTGGACACCACCGGCGATCCCGCCGTGGCGCCGGACGGCTTCGGCGCGCGGGTGGTCGTTACCGCCGCGGGCGTCGAGCAGGTGCGCGCCATCTTCGGCGGCGCCGGCTACCTGACCAGCTCGGAACGCTCCGCGCACTTCGGCCTGGGCGCCGGCCACGCCCCCGGGGTTCCCGTCGAAGAACTCCGCGTCGAGTGGCCGGACGGCCTGGTCTCCCGCTTCGCGGCCGTGCCGGCCGGCGCCACCTACACGGCGCGGCGCACACCGGGGGAGGTTTCCCTGATCCCTCGCTGAGGGCTCTACCCGGTCCCCCTTCCGAGGAGCTGGAGCGTCTTGGTGATCTCGCGCTCGTCGACCAACTGATCGTTGACGTACTTGTGGAGAATGCTGGAGATGAGGGTCTGATAGGGCAGCCCCTCTCGTTCCGCCTTCCGCTTCACCGTCTCCAGATCGTACTCGCTGATGCGAATGTTGATGCTGCGGGTCTTTCGGCTCTTCTCCAGGACGCGCTCGACGCGGCTGCGCTCTTCACCGACCATCGGTACGTACCGGTGCGCTTCGTCTTCGATCTGCTGCTCCAGGTCGTCAAGCTTCGGTCGATTCATCTGATTCTCCGTATCTCGCGTGGAATCGGCGGCTGGGAAACGCCGTCTTCAGGAACAGGGCCGTCGCATCATCCTCCAACACGAAGGGCACCACCCACGTGTAATCATCAATGTCGAGGATGAATATCGACTGATTGTCTCGGGTCGGATGTTTCAGGAGAGCCTTGAACTCCCCTCGGCTGATCATCGCAGCTACCCTCTCCAGAGAAACTCCCCGCTCTCGACGCAGTTGTCGATCCTTCTGCCTGCTCCATCGAATCATCGAAAAGGTACTACAAAGAGTATACAATGTCTCCCGCTCCTGTGTCGAGTGCCGCCTCCGACCTGCGCCGCGGAGGCCGCCCGAGTTGCTTGCTTGCTTGCGCTGGCGATGGTTCTATTCGTCGAATGACGAGCGCAGAGATCAGCAGCCACTACCGGGCACACGGGTTCGCAATCCTCCGGGGCGCCTACGACCAGGAGCGCGTCGCCCGACTGCTGGCCATCTGCGATCGCGTGCTGGAGCAGTGGCGGCGTGCGCCCCAGACCGACAACCCGCCGGTCGGGCCGCAGTCGACCTACATGCGCCACCTCAACCATCCCGAGTACCACCGGGAGTCGCCCGGCGATCTGGCGCACCTGCTGGACTCCGTCGCCGAGCCGAGGTTGATCGAAGCCGTCGAGGCTGCGCTGGGCGAGGAGTTCCTGTTCTCGGCGACCAGTCTGTACTTCAACCCGAGCGGAGTGAGCGAAGACGGCTTCTGGCACAAGGACAGCCTGGGCGAGTGGCCCGATCCGCGCGACAAGCAGACCGGCATCGGCGTGTCGGTTCAGATCGCGCTCGTTCCCAGTGATGACTTCGAGCTCGTGCCGGGGTCGCATGCCCGCGACTATACGAACGCCGAGCGCCATATCTGCGTGGATGACGACCGCGCCCACAACCGCTCCAACGAGATGCCGAACGCGGCGAAGATGGAGCTCTCCCCGGGAGACGCCGTGTTGTTCAACGCCCTCACCGTGCATCGCGGGCGCTATCACGCCGACAAGCCGCGCCGCACCTTCATGGTCGTGTACCGCAAGGCCCGAACGGCTCGCGAGGAACTCGCCCGGCGCGGGCTGCACCAGTACACCGACCAGCCGTGGTTCCTGCTCCCGGGCTACCTGGACGGCGTCAGGAAGGAGACGGAGGCGTTCTTCGGCCGCTATGTCGACTTCTATGCCGATAGCTGGCGTTCGCGTCTGAGCGAAATGAGCAAGTACCTGTGGTTGGCGGCCGCGCTGAAGCAAGCGGGCGATCCCAATCCCTTCTTCGCCGACCGGAGGTAGCGGAGATGCCGGTCATAAACATTTCAGAAGAATCGATGGAGCGTCTCAGGAAGTGGGCGGAACCGCTCACGGATACCGCGGACATGGCGGTCGCCAAGGCCTTGGATGCCGCGGAACGCACTCTCTCACCCTCTGTGGACATGATCACTGCGGAGCCCGATCGACGACGGACGGCGAACTTCGTCGATCATCTCCTGGCGATGCCCGAGGTTGGAGACGACGCCGACCTTCGAGCCGGCAGGCGATCCTGAAACGGACGCTGCGGCGGTACTCGCTCAATGGCTGGCGTCGATGGACACCTCGCCCATGGCGTCGCCTTCCTCTCGTACCGCATCGGCGCGGTCCAGGATGATGGCTCCGTCATCGACCAGCCGGCGCTGCAGCCCCGGCACGTCCAGCTCTCGCGCGGCGGCGTCCGCCCGCGCCGCGAACGCCGCGGCGGTGCCGGCGGCCTGGCCCATCGCCATGCAGGTGACGGTGACGCGGCTGGAGGCCAGCGCAGCCTGCTCGGCGCCGTGGCAGCGGCCGGCGACCCAGACGTTGTCCAGCTCCTGCGGGACCAAGGTGGCGTAGCCGATGTCGTAGGGGCGCACCAGCAGGTGCTGGTGGTAACCGGACGAGCCGGCCGGATGGCGGTCCAGCCACCAGCCGCCCAGGCAGACCGCGTCGTCGCGCGGTTCGGCCGCCGCGATCGCCGCAGCGCGCAGCGGATCGTCACAACGGATGCGGCGCGATTCGCGCACCCCTACCGCCGGCCCGGTGCCGACCAGGTAGGCATCCCGGAACGCGGGCAACCGCTCCTTGAACAGCTCGAACATGGTCCGCACGTCGCGGCGGCCCTGCATCTCCGCCGCGGTCAGGTCGCCGGGATCGACCGGATTGCCGGCCAGCCGCGTGGCGTTGAAGTAGATGTCGTCATCGTCGACGCGGCCCATCCACGGGCCGCCGTAGAGGCCGATGCGGCCGGCCGCGTGCGCGTCGGCCAGCACCACGCCGCACGCGCGCCGCAACTCGGCGTCGGCCGCCAGGCGGCCCACGCGGAAGTGCAGGCTCATCGGCTGCGGCGCGGACGCATCCAGGTCGAACGGCGCCCCCGCGAACGCCACGACGTCGGCGTCGCCCGAGGCGTCCACCACCGCACGCGGGCGTACCGCCTGCAACCCGGCCTTGTTGGCGATCACCACGCCGGTGACCCGCGGCCCGTCGCGGACCACGTCGGCCACCACGGTGTGGTACAGCACGCGCGCGCCGGCCTCCGTGAGCAGCCGGTCGGCCGCCAGCTTGAAGCGCTCCAGGTCGAAGCGGATGGCGTGCCGGTCGGCGACCGCGAGGTTGTGGACGAGCTCGGTGTTGAAGCGAAACCGCGTCGATGCCACCTGCTCCGGATCGTCGAGCGGCACGTCCGAGCACGCCGCCGCCCGCACCAGGTCGAGCACGACGCCGCCGACGATCGGCAGCCCGGAGCGCAGGTCGACGAAGCCGTCCAGCGACGGTCCGACCACGTTGGTGACGTACCCGCCGCAGTAGCCGGCGCGTTCGACCAGCAGCGTGCTCGCGCCCGAGCGCGCGGCGGCGATGGCGGCCGCGGTGCCGGCGCAGCCGCCGCCGACCACCAGCACGTCCGGCTGTGCTGCCACGGGCAGCCTGCGATGGAGAGCCACGGAATCGAGCGCTATCGTTGCACGGGCGCGCCGTCAACGGTAGCGTGCCAGTTCATCCGGCGCGTCCTTCCGGTGCGGCTCCATCTGGACCCTGTTATTCTGATACCACCGTGATCCCCGAGCTCACCGCCGACCCAGTCGGCCCCGCCAAGTGGCCGTGACGACCTACCGGGCCGCGGTCATCGGTTGCGGGCGAATGGGCGGATTCATCGACAACGAAGTCGCCGGGACCCCCGGCTTCGTGCCTCCCTATTCGCACGGCGGCGGTTTCCTGGCGTGCGACCGGACGGACCTGGTGGCGTGCTCGGATTTCCGTCGTGATCTCATGGAAGCGTTCGGGACGAAGTATTCGGTGGACCAGAAGCGACAGTACACCGACTACAAGGAGATGATCGCCCGGGAAGAACTCGACATGGTGAGTGTCGCCACCCACGTCGAGCACCACGCCGACATCGTGATCCACGCGGCCGAGCACGGCGTGAAGGCCATCTACTGCGAGAAGGGCATGGCCGCCTCCCTGGGCGAGGCCAACGCCATGGCTCGAGCCTGCCGGCGCAACGGTGTCGTCTTCAACATGGGCGCGCAGCGTCGCTACCACCCCGGCTTCCGGAAGATGCGGGAGATCATCGCGGGCGGCGAGCTGGGGGCTCTCCGGAACCTGGTGATGACCTACGCTTCCGGCTTGTTCGACCACGGCTGCCACACGATAGACCTGGCCCAATACCTGAACGGCGACGCGCCGGCGCTGTGGGTTCAGGGCAGCGATCAGCGGTCGGTAGCGCCGCGCGAGGGCGACGTGTATCGGGAGGACCCCGGCGGCAGCGGCATCGTCTTCTTCGCGAACGGCGTCACCCTCTATTTGTTGAACACGAACGGCTACGAGTATCAGGCGCACTGCGAAAACGGCATGGTGGGAACCTGCAACGACACGCGAGACTGGGTCATGCGTGCCGGCAAGCCTCGCGACCTCCAGCCCCGGCAGTTTCCCGCGTGGCCGCGCCAGAGCCCCACGTCGAACCTCATCCTCGACCTCGTGCGAGCGCTCGACACCGGCCAGCCGCCCCTCGGCGGGGTGGAGTCGGCGCGTCACGGCGTCGAGATCGCGGTAGCCGTCCTGGAGTCACATCTCCACGGAGGAAAACGGATCGAGCTTCCTCTCGCGGACAGCTCCCTGCGCCTGCATCGGGTCAGCCGGGACGCGTGGCAGAAGCGGCGCCGGTGGCGCGAGCCAGAACTCGACGGTTAGCGCTTCCCTGCCATGCCCGCGGACGGGCGATGAAGGGTCACGGCGTCAGCCAGCGGTAGCCGCGGATCTCCAGCGGCTGCATCTCCGCGACGGCGATCGTTCCGGTGCTCGCCCCCGCCGGCACCTGCCGCATCATGCCGTCCCCGGCGAGGTCCTGGCGCAGCTCGGTCACCTGCCCGGTCCCCGTCACGCCCAGCTCGTCGACTTCGATGCGGAGCTCGCCGGCGAGCGGGCGCTCGCTCAGGTTGGCGCCGGTGAGCAGCAGGGTGCCGTCCGCCAGGTGGTAGAGCGCGAAGTGCAGTCCCGGCGGGGAGTCCAGGATCTTCCTGCCGTACGCCAGCGGGACGTAGAGCGTGGCGCCGGCCAGGTCGGCGCTCGCCAGGAGCTGCCAGAGCGGCACCATGAACTGGTTGCCCTCGTCCTCCGGGTCGAGCGGATAGCGGCTGCCCAGGACGATCTGCGGGCCGGTTCCGAACGCGGCCTCGTAGGCGGTCGCCTTCGGACCCCGCGTCACCGGGTGCGTGTTCGTCCACGCCAGCGCCCCGCAGGCCGAGTGCGCGCCGTGGTAGACGTGCTGCTCGGGACTGTTCAGGAAGGTGGTGCCGGCGCTCTCGCCGGTCAGCATCGCGTCGAAGTAGCCGAGCGCGAACCCGGAGTACTCCTTGTGCTGGCAGCCGGGATGGCCGATGAGGAAGCCGTCCCGGCCGACAAGCTGGCGGAGCTTGCGCGTGTACAGGAAGTGCGTGAACGCATGCGCGCGGCGCGTGCTGTTCTGCCGGTGCTGCAGCTTCTCCCCGTACACGGGAACGGAGGCGGGCAGATAGCGGTGCGGCTGGTAGAGAAACGACGACCAGTCCACGTACACGCCGTCGAAGTCGCGGGTCAGGAAGTCCGTGAACCATCGCGTGTCCCGGTCGAGCGCGTAGTACTCCAGCCCCGCAGGTACAGGCCCACGCGGATACCGGCACGGTGCGCCCGCGCGACCACCCGCCGCAACTCCGCGCGGTCCGCGACGACGTAGTTCCCTTCCCAGCCCGCGCCTTCGCCGCCGGCATCCATCCAGCCGGTGTGCAGGAGCAGCACGTCAGCGCCCCTGGCCGCCATGGCGTCGATGTCCCGGTCGCGCGGATACCACGCCTTCTCGCCCATGCGGCCGTGCCCGACCCCGTCGTTCTGCCACGTGTAGACCCGCGCGCCGATCAGGCTGTTCCGCGCCTCCCGCCGCCCGCGCTCGTCATTGCGCGGGCCGGCCAGCGACAGCCCCCACCGGTTGGCATAGGCGTACGGCGCCGCGACCTGCAGGGGCCTGCCGCGGTAGAGGTGCCAGCGATAGGCGAGCGAGTCCCCCTCGCGCCGGCCGAACGTGTGCGCGAACGCCGCCGGATGGTCGGTCCCGAACGGCCTGCCCTCCTCCAGCACGAAGCCGGCCCGGTTGGTGAACGCCGCGTGCTCCCGCACCGACCACGCCACGTCCAGGTACGGGTGGAAGGTGCCCGCCTCGTCCACGGTCCGGTCCGCCGGCAGGTAGAGGACCGGCCGCTCCACCTCCACGCCGGGCTCCGGCACCGGGCGGTCGTAACCCCACCGGTACTTGCCGAGGCCGGCCAGCACTCCGGCCAGTCGCAGCGCCAGCGACGCCCTGGTGATCAGCAGCGATTCGCCGGGCCTGACCCACAGGTGCAGGTCGCAGAACAGCACGCCGCAGTCGAACACCCGGACCGACTGCTCGACGTCGACCGGAGCCGAGCCGTCCTCGAAGGCAATCCGGCCGCGCACGGTGACGCGCACCTCGTCCGCTGCCTCTTTCGACACCGCGGTCTCGGCGCCGTCCAGCCGCGGGAGCGCAGCGCCGCGCAGCTCGTCGACCAGCTCGTATGCCACCAGGGGGGCGCCGTCCGCGGGTCCCACGGCGACCGGCCCGCGGCCGTCGTCGACTGACGCCGCGGCCGGCAGTCCGTCACGGAACCGGATCTCGAAGCTGCCGCCGTCCACGACGAGCTCACCGTCCCGCCATACGACCCGGAGCGCGCCGCGCAGTCCCCGCGACGAAGCGTCGGAATTCATCGGTGCCCCTCCACGACTTCCAGGTGCAGCGCCCGCCTGCTCCTGCGCACGCCCACCGCGCACACGCCCGGCTCGTCGAGGCGAGCGGGCGCCGCTTCCATTGGCAGCGGATAGCGGGCGGGCTGTCCCTCGCGGCCGCTCACGCGCAGCCACCGTCCGGCGAGCTCGATCGCGACGACGGCGGAGTCCCCGACGACCGTGCCCGAGCGGGCATCGGGCCGGCGCTTCGCCGCCTCGATCAGCTCGTACCACAGGTCGTCCGCGGCGTCCGCCGACCAGCCGGCGCGCGCGTGCACGACCTCCAGCACGAACCGGTAGGCGGTGATGCCGCGGCAGGCGTTGTACACCGGATACACCTTGCCGTGGCGGTCCTCCATGGCGACCGCCTGCTCGATCATGCCCAGCAGCGCGCGGTCCAGGCCGGCTCATTGCGTGCCGGCGGGACCGTGCCGCGCACCGCCGCCCGCAGGCGGAAGTAGCACTCGGCGATCCATCGCCACAGGCACGCGGTGTCGTGCAGCAACGCGAGCCGGCGCCGGAGCTGCCGCATGCGCGCCCCCGGCAGCGCATCGGCCGCGCGCTCGACCTCCCGGCGCGCGGCGGCCGCCAACGCCACCGCGCGGTCCTTCTCCGCGAGCACTTCCCGGATCGTCTCCTCCGCGGGATCGAGCAGCTCGGCGGTGAGCCGCTCGATCTCAGGCTCCCCCGGGTTGAAGCGGCGCAGGAAGTTGTCGTCGATCTCCCACGTGATCTGCGCGAGGTCCGCGATCTGGTCCAGTTGGCTGAGCGCGTGCAGGCCCTTCACGTAGTAGATCCCCTGCGTGATCTCTCGCGTGCTGCGCAGCGGCGTGGCCAGCAGATCGGGCGCCCGCTCCCCGTACCGCGCCGCCGCCCACTCGCGCCACAGGGCATCCGTATCGGCCGCCGGATCCCACAGCAGCCGGCTGAACAGGTGGACGTTGAAGTCGTTCTCGGTATCGAAGGTGAGCACCGGCGGCCCGGCGGTGAAGAACGCCGCGTGCGAGTTCTGCAGGTGGTAGTCCACCCGGCCGACGCAGCCGGCGGCGCCCTGCCCGCGCGCATGGGCGATCCGGTCGCGGTAGAAGTCGCCGAGCAGCGCCGGCAGGTAGCCGAAGCCGTTGCACTCCGGCGTCAGCGTGAACTCCACGATCTGCGGGACGGCCGGAAACTCCCGATCAGCGGGTTGTGCGGGTAGTCCACCCCGCGAAAGTCCGCCGGCGTGTACTTGGTCATCACCACGGCGTCGGTCAGGCGGCCGGCGGCCTCGACCATGTCGCCCTGCCGCTCCCGTTCCAGGGCGTAGGTCCTGGCCTCGAACACCCTGCCCAGCCGCGCGCACACCCGCTGGAAGGCGTCGAACACCCGGCTCAGCTTGTCGGCCACGGACGCCGCCCGGCACGCCCGGCAGCGGCAGCCCGCGTCGCGCAGGATGTTGTAGCCGCGCAGCGTCTCCTCGAAGGTCAGGTTGACGCCGTCCACCTCCGGCACCAGGTGGAAGAACTCCTCCAGCTTGCCGGCGATGAAGTCGTCCCAGAACGGCTTGGAGAAGCACACCGGGAAGTCCGTGCCGCCGCACGCGGGATAGCTCGCCTCGATGTCATCCGGGAACACCAACTCGTGGTCCCAGACGATCAGCTCCAGCCCGTGCGCATGTGCCCGCGCGGCGATGCGCCGCAGCATGTCCCGCCGCTCGCGCAACGCCGGCGTGTCGGTCCTGCCCAGGCGGGGGAGAAAGCGGTAGGGGATCAGCCAGTCGATGTCCATGCCTTCCCCCGGCCGCCCGGGGAGCTGCAGCCGGTTGATGCCGTAGAACGGCGCCCGGTCGATCACCCGGTTCACCGCCGCTTCCAGCTCCGCGAGCGGGCGATCGAACGCGCCGCCGGCCGGCAGGTTGAATCCGCCCTGCAGCATCAGCGTGCTCCACTCGCGGATGGCGAGCTGCGGCGCCGTCCGCACCCGGAACGAGTCCGGCAGGGCGCGGCGGCGGCGGATCTCCTGGACGAGGCGGCAGACCCCGTACAGCAGGCCGCGCGAGCTCCGCGAGCTGACCGTGACCGTGCGCCCCGCCGGGCCAGCCGACGAGGCGATCTCATACGCCTCCCGCGCCGGATCGGGCACGAGCCGCCGGCCACCCTCCCCGTCCCCGCCGGCGGAAACCCGGCAGTGAATGACGCTCCGGGCCGAGTCGGCGCCGCGTCCCGTCCTGAGCGTGCAGCCGACCTCGCGCAGGCAGGCGCGCAGGTACCCGGCGGCCGTCCGGCGGATCGCGGCGTCGACGCCCTCGAATACGGCCGCCACCGTCCCGGTCACGGCGCCCTCACGCCGCCCACGGCGCCCTCACTCCTCCTGGATCGTCGTGTCCTGCACGCGCAGCACCGGCGTGTCCGCCGCGCCGTGGTACTCGTAGAACCCGAACGAGTAGAGCGACGCGTCGGTCATGTCGAAGCGGATCCTGATCGGCCGTGAGTAGACGTTGAGCGCCCCCACGTCGCTCACGCCCTTCCAGCTCACCCGCGCATGCAGGTGGTCGCCGGTGATGACGTCGGCGTGCGCGGCGTCCAGCGGCAGCTTCTCGCGCGCGACGATGCACGCGCCGTGCTGGTCCAGGATGCTGACGCGCAACTCGCCTCCCTTCCGCACCGACGCGTTCACGAACAGCGACAGCGTGCCGTCCAGCGGAAAGGTGTCCCGCGCCGGGCAGCGGAACGGCCGGGTGACCACCGTCCCCAGGTGGTCGCCCGCGTCGAGCGACACGAAGCCGTCCTTGCGCAGGTAGGCGGCTCCCTGCACCGCCGGGGAGCGGGCCTGCATGTTGTGGGTCTCGCGAACGGCGGAATAGGTGAGGCGGAGCCGCTCGCCGTCGAACACGGGAAACCCGCACCAGATCATGCCGCCCTCCGGTCCGCCCTCGGGGCCCAGCGGCAGGAACGGCTCGCGGAAACGGGAGAACCGGTACCCGTCGCGGCTGGAGGCGAGCTGCGGGAAGCAGAGTCCGGACTCGGTGCGGTAGAGGTGCACGACCGCCAGGTAGACGCCGGCGTAGATGCCGGCCTCGACGTTGTAGACCTGCGTGTCCTCGGGATCGTCCGCGTCCTCGGTCAGCACCCGCACCGGCGGCGTCCAGTGCAGGCCGAAGTCCGGGCTCTCGCCGCGCCCCATGGTGCGGCCGTGCGGGTAGTTGCTGCCCATCCGCACCATGTCCACCAGGCACCCCTTGCGGTAGTCCCAGAACAGGGAATGGCACTCGCCCGGACCGTCGTTCAGCCGCGGCCAGACGAGCTGCCAGGGGCCCCAGTCGGCGCCGTCGTAGCTCACCGCCCGGTGCAGTCCGTAGCCTTCTTCGCCCCTGGCCTCCCAGCAGAAGCGGACGTGGATGGGCCGGCGCGTGGGCGTCCGCGGGTCGTACATGCCGGGAATGTCTGCGGGCGAGAAGGTCCAGGCCGGCGGATCGGCCGCGCGGCCCGATTCGTCGGTGTGCGGCAGCGCCGGGAAGGAGTAGTGTCCGAGCTCCCGAGGGGTGACCACGCCGCCGGGCACGGCAGGTGTCGAACGCACCTCGGCGGCCTGCTCCGGCGGCACCTTCTCCGGCTGATGCAGGACCGGCGTGATGCCGCTCATGGTGTCGATCAGGTGATCGTCCACGAAGAGCTGCGGGCACTCCGGCTTGATGTCCAGCCGCTCCCTGTCTCCGTACATGCTCCCATTCATGCTCACTGCCTCCTTGGATACATACAGCACGAGAATAGCGAACAGTTCCGCGTCATCCGGCCGCGCCGGTGCATTCAACGGCCCAGCCGATCCAGCCACCGGCACAGGACGTCGGCCGGAAGCTCGGACAGATCCGGGCCGGGGCTGTGGCGGTCGCCCGCCTGCATGGTCCCGTACAGACGGGCCGCGAAGCCCAGGTCCCCGCGGCGGGCGCCCATGAGCAGCAGCGGGCGCGGCGCCAGGGCCGCGGCCAGGTCGGGGATGTCGAAGCCTGCAAGCGCCCCGGGCAGGAACGCGATCTCCGCGCAGTCCGGCACCCGGCACGCCTTGTCGAGCAGGAACTCCCGGAACGACGCCAGCAGCGTGCAGGCCGCCGCGCCGCCGGCGCGCTCGTCGAGCAGCGCCGCGAACAGGGCGGCGACGCCGGCATGGCCGTCCGCGCCCACGTAGATCAGCCGCTCGGGGTCGATGCCGCCGCAGGCCCGCAGCACCTCGGCGGCGCGCAGCAGGTCGGCCGCCTTCATGCCCAGCGGATAGCGTCCGGCGTAGACGGCCGACGTGCCGCGCTCGGCGCGGTTGCAGCGCGCGTGCACGGCCAGCACCGCCCACCCGCTCGCCAGCACCGGCTCCAGCCACGCCGCGTCCGCACCGGTGGACCGCTGGTTCAGGTACACGAGGGCGGGAGCGCGCGCGGCGTGCACCTCCCCGGTCGCGGGCATCCACAGGTCCGCCGAGATCCGCATCGATGGCTCCGTGTCGAACCACAGGCGCTCCACCGCCGATCCGGCGGCAAGGTCGCCCTCCGCGGCACGGTCGCCAGGAGCACGGTCGCTGGCGGCACGGTCGCCGGCGACGCGGACCACGTCGCCGCAGTCGCGGCTTGGGGACCCGATCTTGAGGACGCCGCGCACGGCGTCACGCACCTCCGCGGCGTAGCTCCGCGCCCGGCCGGGAGAGGACAGCGCGTCCCGGCGGCGGCGCTCCAGCGCGCCGACCTGCCGCTCGACGATGGCCGTGCGCAGGCTCCACACCGACTCCGCGCCGGCGAAGTCGGTGTCCACCAGCCCCGAGGCCGTGACCTGCAGGTCCCGCTCGTCCAGGACCCGGACCGGCGGATCGTCCAGGCCGGCCGCCTCGTTGTCGAGCCACCGGTTCAACCACCGGTACACGTTGCGCCGCATCGCGCGGTTGACCTCGTGGCCGGCGTCCGGCGCATCGCAGGCGAGCTGGTCTTCCGCTCCGAAAGCCGCCCACACGCCCTTCACGTCCCGGTAGACGCGCCGCCCGCTGCCGACCGGGAACCCCGGATCGTGCGCGCCGTTCTGGATCACGAATCCACGCGGTGCGATGCACGCGACCAGGTCCGCGGTGGTGCAGCCGTATTCGCGGATGCCGTCGTCGAAGGTGCCGTCCGGATCGTAGCTGCTCCACAGCAGGGACTCCATCTGCACCACGGAGCCCATGGCCACCGCCCCCGTGACGCGCCGGTCCCAGGAAGCGAGCAGCATGGACTGCACGCCGCCGCCGGAGATGCCGGTCACCCCGATGCGGGTGCCATCCACCTCCGGACGCCCTTGCAGGTAGTCGATCGCCCGCACCCCGTCCTGGATGAAGTACATGGGATTGAGGTCGCGCGGCAGGAACCCCTGGATGCCCTGGCACTCGTGGTTGTTGCCGGGCGCGTAGTACGGCCCGCGCTCGCCCTGGCCGACGGGGTCGATGTTGAGCACCGCGTAGCCCTTGCGCGCCAGGCACTGGCAGATGGCCTGGTACGGCTCGTTCGCCTTGCCGTTCGCGGCGTGGCCGGGCAGGTACAGGACGGCCGGCAGCGGCCCGGCGGCATCGTCCGGCAGATACAGGTTGGCGGTCACGTAGAGTCCCGGCCGGCTCTGGAACCAGAGCCGTTCGATGAGGAGCCCGGCGTGCCGCGTGACGCCGGTCGTCCGGCTCGGGAGCTCACCCCGTTCCGGCAGCGGTCCGACGGTCCGCTCGAAGTTGGCGCGCACCCGCTCCTGGTAGCGCCGCGCCTCATCCGCGGTGCGCAACTCGGCACGAATCTGCCGATTCGCGGCCAACCCGGACCGGTACCCCTCGCTTATGCCCCACCGCCAGTCGGTCGCCGTGGTCTCGGTCGGACGCAGCTCCACGTGGTCGAACAGGAACAGCGGGCAGTACCCCGGCTCCATGGGCTGGTGGACCCACACCGTGTGCTCGCCTGCCGCCAACTCGGCGCGCAGCACCATGCACCAGTGGCCAAGCGGCCCCTCGGGGCCGCCGTGGGCCTGCGCGGCCGCGGTGCGGGCCGGGGAGCGCCGGCCGGTGAGGATGGCGGGGGCGTTGGGATCCCCCCCGGAGAGCGTCCGGTACGTCTGGTACTCGACCCACGGCCCGTCATCGACGCGCACCCGCACCAGCGAGTAGATCGACGGCCAGTACCCGGTCTGCCGCAGGTAGAGGTCGAACGAGCCCCCCTCGCACCGAAACGGATAGGCGAGCGTCCGGAACCCGTCCGCGGCATGCCGCCAGTGGCCGATGCGTATGGCGCCGGGGGCGCGTGCAAGTCGTCGCATGCAAATGGGCGATGGTTCCCCGCGCAAGGGAACCATCGCCCGAGGTCATCGCGCGGCGGGGGCGCTACGCCCTATCGCCCGAGAACCGTCGCCTACGGCTCCGTTTCTCGCCCAGCCTGACCGCTCGACAGGAGCTGGTCGGGCGGCCCGACCAGTTCCTATCGCCACGGATACCGGTCGCCGACGATGTCGATGAAGCGGTCGGCCTGCTTCTGGCGTACGGCGATGATCTGGTCGATGCCGAGCTCCTTTACGGTCGCCACGAACTCGTCCCACTTGTCCATGCTCTGCTCGCCGATCATGAACTTGGCGACGTTCTCGTCGACGTAGGTCTGGATGTCGGGCATGTAGCGGGCGACCACGGAGAGGTCCTCCAGGTCCGTCTGCAGCCCCTCCGTGAACGGAATGTCCACGCGGTGGAACGGCCGCGCCGCGCGCATCGGCGCGAAGCGGTCGGACGACCACTGCGCCTCCCAACTGTCGTAGGAGTGGCCGCGCAGGAAGTTGCGGCGGCCGCCCATGGCGCTGAACGCCTGCCCGGTGCTCAGGCCGTCGGGATTGTTGACGAGCTTGTCCGTCCACTGCCGGGTGCCGTCTTCGCCCCACTCCCAGGTCTCGCCCTCGATGCCCCACAGGTTGTTGACGCCGCCCTCCGGGCTGCGCGCCGTGTCGTAGATGATGATCGCGGCCACCGGGTCGGCGTCGCGCGAGATCGAGGTCGGGATGTCCACGCCGGGTGCCAGCTCCATGAACTGATCCCCGTGCGGCCCGATCAGGACCGGCAGGCTGATCAGCTCCGCGCCCGGCGCCGGGTCGTACGTCTCGTTATAGGACGCGGCGGTGCCCATGTAGCCGATGGTCGCGCCTGCCAGGTTGCTGTTCATGCGCGCGACGAACTTCTCCGTGTTCATCTGCATGAAGTCCGGGTCCAGGACGCCCTCGGTGTAGAGGTCCTGCATCATCTGCAGGTACTCCTTGGCCCGCGGCGAGATCCAGGCGTAGGAGACCACGCCGTCGCTGTCGGCCTGGAAGCCGCCCGACCGCCAGAGCTGCAGGCCGTACCAGGCGCCCATGGTCAGGTGCTGCGACCGGTTCACGCTGATCAGCAGCTCGTTGTTCTCCCCGTCTCCGTTGACGTCGTTGGCGCGGAAGGCGCGCACCGCCGCCAGCAGGTCCATCGACGTGGTGGGGGGCTCCAGGCCGAGCTTGTCCAGCCAGTCCTTGCGGATGTTCACGCCGCCGCCGTTGATGTACTGCGGCGGGCTGACCATGGCGTAGCCGTACATCTTGCCGTCGGGCGTCATGGGGACGGCCTTGAGAATCGGACGCTGCGCCATCTCCGCCCGCATGTTCGGCGCGTGCTCCTCGATCAGCGGCAGCAGGTCGACCAGAACGCCGGCCTCACCCCACTTCTGGTGGTCCTGCACGTTCCAGATGAACCAGGGCAGATCGGTGCCGGAAGCCAGCACGATCTCCTTCTGCTCGTCGTAGTTCGCCCAGGTGTAGGTGATGAACTCGAAGACGATCGGGAACCCCAACCGTGCTTCGGCCATCTCGCGGTATGCCTCGATGATCGGCAGGCCGTTCGAGTACGGGGCCGGCGCGTAGTAGTTCTCCACGGTCATGATGGAGACCTCGACCGGGTCTGCCATCGCCGCCTCCTCGGTGCCGGCGGCATGGCCAAGCGCTGCCACGATGACCAGCAGCGCGCAGATCGAACGCAGTTTCATGGATCGCTCCTCGTGCTATTTGCACTGTCGAAGTTGCTGAATTTCAGGCTTCGGTCGCTGCCATCACCTCCTTGCTCGGTGGTTGAATGTTGCTCGGTGGATGGGCGGCACGGATCACGCCTTCAGGGCGCCGATCATGGCGCCCTTGACGAAGTACTTCTGCAGGAACGGGTAGAGGCAGATGATGGGCAGGATGGACACGATGATCAAGGCGTACTTGAGCTGCTCGTAGATCGCCGAGGTGTTGACGTGCCGCACCCACTCGTCCACGGAGTCGATCAGCGCCGGGTCGTTCATGATCACCACGCGCCGCAGATACACCTGCAGCGGATGCAGGTCCTGCTTGGTGATGAACAGGATGGCGTTGAAGAACGCCTGCCAGTGGCCGACGGCGTAGAACAGCACCAGCGTCGCCAGCGCCGCCTTCGACAGCGGCAGGGCGATGCGGACCAGCACGGTCGCCGGCCCCGCGCCGTCGACGATCGCGGCGTCTTCCAGCTCGTCCGGCAGAGACCGGAAGAAGGTGCGCAGGATGATGATGTACAGGAACGAGACGGCGGTCGGCAGGACCAGCGCCCAGCGGGTGTTGAACAGGCCGATCTCCTTCACCAGCCGGTAGAACGGAATCAAGCCGCCCGAGACATAGACGGTCAGCACCATCATGGTGATGAGGAAGTTCTTGCCGAGCAGCTCGCGGCGGGACAGCGGGTACGCGGCCAGGATCGTCAGGGTGATGTTGACGGCCGTGCCGACCACGACGTACCAGAACGTGTTGTAGTAGGAGCGCCACATGCCGGGGTTGTCCAGAACGATCGCGTAGGCCTTGACCGACAGGCCGGCCGGCACGATCCACACCTTCCCCCTGAAGGCCTCCTCCGCGTCGCTGATGGAGACCGACAGGACGTAGAGAAACGGGTACAGCGCCACCGCCACGGCGATCAGGCAGACCAGGAAGATGACGCCGTCGAACGCCAGGTCGGAGGCGCGCCGGGAGGCTACCACAGCGAGATCTCCGTGATGCGCCGGCTGACGCGGTTGAAGACGACCAGGAAGACCAGGTTGATGGTCGAATTGAACAGGCCGACGGCGGTGGCGAAGCTCACGTCCGCCTGCAGCACGCCGCGGCGGTACACGTAGGTCTGGATGACGTCGGCGACCTCGTAGGTGGCCGGGTTGTACATCAGGATGATCCGCTCGAAGCCCACGGCCAGAATGCTGCCCATCCGCAGGATGAGCAGGATCATGATCGTCGGCAGGATGCCCGGAAGGTCGATGTGCCACATGCGCTGCAGGCGCGAGGCGCCGTCGACGGTGGCCGATTCGTACAGCTCCGGGTTGATGGTGGTCAGCGCCGCCAAGTAGATGATCGATCCCCAGCCGAAGCTCTGCCAGATCTCCGAGCCGACGAACAGCGGCCGGAACCAGCGCACGCTGTTGAAGAAATGGATCGGGGAGCCGCCCGCCGCCTCGATGAATCGATTGACCACGCCGTTCACGGGCGACAGGAAGTTGACCATCATGCCGACCACGATCACCGTCGATATGAAGTGCGGCAGGTAGGACACCGACTGCACGAAACGCTTGTAGTACGGCCGGCGAATGCCGTTCAGGGCAAGTGCGAACAGGATCGGAATCGGGAAGCCGAACAGGATGGAATAGAAGCTCAGCACGAACGTGTTGCGGAGCAGCCGCCAGAAGAATATCGAGCGGAAGAACAGCTCGAAGTTGGCGAACCAGATCCATTTTCCCGCCAGATATCCCTTGCCGGGCGCCACCTCCTTGAAGGCGATCAGCGCCCCGTACATGGGCACGTAGTGGAAGA
Organism: Spirochaetia bacterium; assembly: GCA_964291595.2. Lineage (GTDB taxonomy): Bacteria > Spirochaetota > Spirochaetia > SZUA-6 > Bin103 > CATQHW01. The sequence continues at coordinate 3,588,014 of OZ219914.1, forward strand.
TGACGAAGAAGGCGATCACCGGGACCAGCATGAGCAGGTAGACCCGGTCGCGCCGGAACCGCTTCGCCAGGGACATGCGCCGCTCCGCGAACGTCGGCTTGGCGGGCGATTGTTCGGCGGCGGGCAGCATCCAGCGCGACTCCCTGTACCGCGGCGGTGGTAGGCGGTCAGCCTGTCCCGTGGGCCGGCCGTCGGTCAACCGCGCGTCGCGTGCGGCCGGCTCCTTGACATCCGCGGGCACGGGCCGCTCCGGTAGTACCCATGGCTGAAATCCTGAGCGACGGCGGCCGGGTTGACCGCCGACCGGCCGAGGGCCGCTCGGCGACCTGGCTGGAGCTGTTCTTCGACCTGATCTTCGTCATCAACATCGCCGGGCTGACCCATCACCTGGTGGCCCATCCCGACCTGGACACGCTGGGACAGGTCGGCGCGCTGTACCTGCCGCTGTTCCTGGTGTGGGCCGGCCACACCACCTACGCCACGCGGTTCGACGACGGCAGCGTCCTGCAGACGCTCCTCACACTGCTGTTGATGTTCACGCTGGCGGGATCCGCGCTCTACGTGCAGTCCGGACTGGACGAGCACGCCGCATCCTTCACCCGCACGCAGCTCGGCGCGCGCGTCCTGCTGGTGCTGCTCTACCTGGAAGCGCACGTCCGGGTGCCCGCCGCGCGCCGCTTCACGTGGTTTCTCATGATCGGCTTCGCCGTGTCTGCGGTCGCCTGGGGAGCGCAGGAGTTGACCTGGCGGAGCCGTGGCGCGGCCCCTCTACCTGGTGGCCATCGGCGCGGAGCTGCTGGCGCCGCTGCTGGCCGTGTCCGGCCTCGGTCGCTGGCCGGCGCACCCGGCCCACCTTCCGGAACGGCTGGGGCTGTTCACGATCATCGTCCTGGGCGAGGCGGTGCTGGGCGTGGTGATCGGCGGCGTGCATGCCGAGGAGGCGCGGCTGGCGTTCGCGGTCGGCTTCGCCCTGCCGGTCGGCATCTGGTGGTTCTACTTCCGCCTGCTCGATCGCGCGGAGCTGCGCGAGCGGGTCGGCGGCGGCCAGATCCTCACCTACCTGCACCTGCCGATGACGCTGGCGGTGGTGGTGATGGCGGCGGCCGTGGAGGTGAGCCTGGCGGCGTTGGGCCACGTCGAGCCGGATGGCGCCGGCAGGCCGGGCTGACGGGCCCGCGGATGCTGTTCGCCGGGCTGGCCGCGTGGCTGACCTGTTTCCTCGCGATGCGGGTCCTCGTGGTGGGCATCCGTCGACTGGGCGCTGCCGAGTTGACGACGGCCGGCGTCGTCGCCGCTCTGGCAGCCGGGGCGTTCCTCATCGGACCCGTGCCGACGCTGGCTCTGTTCATCTTCGCGGGGGGCTGATCCTCGTGCTGGCCGCCCTGGGCTCGCTGCTGAAGGAGCTGCGGCAACGCCGCGCTGCCCGGCGCACACGCGGCACGTGACGAAGCGGACGGCCGCGTGCCCGACTTGCCGCTCGCACGCGCCATTCCGCCACACTCCCAGCCCTCCATGAACATGATCAGCGCCTTCGCGGACGAGATCGACGACGATCCGGATGTCCAGATCCGGGAGCTCGAACGAAACGACGTGGGCAACATCGAGCTCCGCGGCGCCTGGGGCAGGAACGTGCTGGCGCTCCGCGCCGGATGAGGTCCGCGACCTCAAGCGGCGGGCGGCCGACCACGGGATCGGCTTCTCCGCGGTCGGCTCGCCGCTCGGCAAGTTCCCGCTCACGGGCGACTTCCAGGAGCAGCTCGACGGCCTGCGCCGCGCGCTGGAGTACGCGGAGATCCTGGAGGCGCCATACATCCGGGTGTTCTCCTTCTATCCGCCCGATGGCGAGGATGCCGCGGCGCACCGCACCCAGGTCCTGGACTGGCTCTCGCGCCTGGTTGAAGAAGCCTCGGCGACGCCGACCCGGCTGGCGCACGAGAACGAACGGAACATCTACGGCGAGACCGGCGACCGCGTGCTGGACCTGCTCACGTCGATCGACTCGCCGTCGCTGGTCTGCGCCTTCGACTTCTCGAACTTCGTGCAGTGCGGCCAGCGGCCCTACCGGGACTGCTGGGTGAAGCTCAAGCCGTACCTCGGCTACTTCCACGTCAAGGACGCGCGGCCGGACGGTACCGTGGTCCCGGCCGGCCAGGGCGCGGGCGACGTGGCGCGCATCCTGACCGAGGCGTTCGCGGGCGGCTTCGCGGGCTATCTCACGCTCGAACCGCACCTGAAGCCGGCGCCGGGGCGCCCGCTCCAGTCCAGGGCGGACCGGTTCGCCGTTGCCGCCCAGGCGCTGCACGGACTGCTGGCGGACATCCCCGGCAGCGCTGCCGTCCTCGGGGAGCGTTCGGACTCGCCCTGATCGAGCCCTGACCGGGCGCCTCAGGCGCCGGCGCCGGATCCCGCGCTTCGCTCCTGCAGCTTCTCGTAGAACAGGTCCTCGTCCGGCGGCACCGTCACCCAGTCGTCGAGCCACGCGGACAGGTGCATGGCGTTGGAGATCGACAGCCCGCGTATTCCCTCCTGGCCCGGGGCGAGCAGACAGGCGCCGTCGGTGATGGCTTCCACGAAGTTGCGCGTGATGCCGACGTGCCCGGTCGTCCGGCCCGCGACGGGGACGTCCACGCGGGTGTACCCCGGTTGATCGGGCCCCGTCCGATGTTCGCGCCTGAACCGTGGTTCGGGAACGTCGAGCTTCCAGAACGTGAGCCGGCCGTCCTCGACCACGACCTTGCCGTGGTCGCCGGTCACCTCCAGGCGGTTCGAGCCGGGGGCGTCTCCGGTGGAGGTGACGAACACGCCGGTGGCGCCGTTCGGGTACTCGACGAAGGCCGTGACGTCGTCCTCCGCCTCGATGTCGTGGTGCTTGCCGTAGTAGCAGAACGCCCGCAGCCGCGCAGGCATCCCGCAGCACCACTGCCACAGGTCGAGCTGGTGCGGCGCCTGGTTGATCAGGACGCCGCCGCCCTCGCCGGCCCAGGTGGCGCGCCAGTCGTCGCGATCGTAGTAGCTCTGCGGCCGGTACCAGGCGGTGATGACCCAGTTGGTGCGCTTGATCTCGCCCAGCTCGCCGCCTTCGACCATCTCCTTCAGCCTGCGATAGAGCGGGTCGGTGCGCATCTGGTAATTGATGGCGAAGACCTTGCCGCTGGCCGCCGCGGCGCGGTTCATCTCCCCCACCTGCTTCGCGTACACCCCGGCCGGCTTCTCGGTCAGCACGTGCAGGCCGCCCGCGAAGCAGCGGATCGCGAGCGGCGGATGCTCGTAGTGGCGGGTGGCGACGATGACGGCGTCGGCCACGCCGGCGTTCAGGAAGGCATCGAGGTCGTCGAAGCACGCCAACTCGGACGACAGGTGCTCCCGAGCCCAGGCCAGCCGCTCCGGCCGGACGTCGCAGATCGCGGTGAGCGCGGCGCCGGCCACCTCCCCCGCCAGGAGCGCGCGGGCGTGCCTGACCCCCATGCCGCCCAGGCCGACGATGCCGATCCGCACAATGTCCATGCGCGCTGCGGCCGGCGAGGCTACTTCTTGAACAGCGCGAACGAGAAGCCGGGAGCGGGGGCGTCCATGTCGGTGCGGCCCTGCAGGTAGCGCTTGTCCGCCTCGTCGGGTGAGACGCTGTCCACCTCCTGGAAGCCGACGCGCGCCATCTCCGCGTTCATCGCGTCGGGCGTGAAGGTCGAGATCATCGGCTCCCCGCGGCCCGCCACGAACTTCTCCAGCTTCTGCACGAACTCCATGCCCTCCGCCGGCACCAGGTCGTGCGGATACTTGTAGTCGCAGACGATCCGGCTGCCGGGCGCGGCGAGCGAGGAGACGCGGTCGAGCGAGTCGCTGATCGCCTCCCCGGTGAGGTAGTAGGTGACCCCCAGCCAGGAGAAGAACGTGGGCGTTTCGGCGTCGAAGCCGGCCTTGCGCAGCTCCTCGTCCAGGTGGTCGGTCTCGAAGTTCACGGGCACCAGCACCAGGTTGTCGGGAACGCTGCCGTTGATGGCGACCAGGCGCTCGCGCTTCATGGCCTGCGAGGCCGGCTGGTCCACCTCGAAGATGCGCAGGCCCTTGGCCAGGTCCCCCTGCCGCAGGGAGAAGGAGTCGAGCCCGGCGCCCAGGATCACGTACTGGCCGACCCCGTCGGCGATCGCTTCGCGGAGCCGCTCCTCGGTGAAGCGGACGCGCAGGATCGCCTCGGTGTGGATGGGCTTGAGCACCCCCAGGACCACGTCGGCGATCAGCCACTTCAGCCACCGCCGCTTGGCGACCTGCCGCCAGAACGGCGTCACCATCTGCAGCGCGTAGGTGTCGGAGAACAGCGGCGGATCGTTCCAGATCAGGTGAGCCGCGCGGACCGCCGCCACCAGGATGGCGGTCGTGCTGGCTTTCGGTTTCTCGGCGTCGTCCTTCTTGCCTTTGCTAGCCATGACGGTGCCAATCAGAACCCGAATCTCAAGTCTCTGTCCAAGGCGGACGTAGGCGACCGCTCAGCGATCGCTGTCGTCCCCGCGGTAGGCGGCGAGCAGCCGCGCGAAGCGGCCGGTGCTGTCGTCCAGGCCGCCGGGCCGGTCGCGCGTGAGCCACAGCCGCCGAAAGTCGTCGACCAGGGGAGCGAGCTCCGCTTCCAGCGCCGCGCGCTCGGGCGCCGGCAGCGAGGCATACTCGGCGTCGATGCTGCGGCGCGGCCACACTTCCGCGGCGCTCGAGAGCTCGCGCTTCTCCACCGCCGTGCCGTGCGCCCGGATGCGGGCCGCCCACAGGTGCAGCGCGTGGCGGTAAACGCCTGCGCCGTTGCGCAGCTCGGCGGCGATCGTCTCCGTGTCCGGCCGCTCCATGCGCGCCGCGGCCAGGGGCGCCATCACCTGTTCCAGGCGCTCCCCGGCCATGCCCAGAGCCTCCCCGGTCAGCCCGGCGAGCTGCTCGACGATGCCGGGCAGGCCGATGAGGATCCACGCCGTCAGCGGCCCGTGCGAGCCGGCCAGGGCCGCATGGCAGCGCGACACGTCGCCGAGCTCGCAGACCAGCCGGCCCATCACCCCGGCGGCGTCGCGGAAGGCGTGCGCGTCCAGCGCGGCCGGCAGGTCCAGCTCCGCGTTCGCCGCCGGCGCCCAGCTCATGGCCGCACCGTACGCGTAGCCCGGGAACGCCACAGGCAGGTGCTGCCAGTGGCCGTTGTCGCCCCAGTGGGTGTTGAGGACGCCGGCCGCACCGTGGCGCACCGCGCTCTGGCCGGCGCGGCGGATGTTGGCCAGCGCGGTGGCCGTGTTGCCGATGATCGTGCTCCAGCAGTTGATCCCCGGCGACAGGTAGAACGGCAGCCCCGCCTGCACGCAGGTCTCGGCGTAGGTGTCGAACGGCGCGTCAGCCGAGTAGTTCTCCATCACCGGGATCGCATCGGCCGGCATCTCGGCGGCCAGCTCCGGGTGGCTGATGAGCACGTCGCCCCAGAGCTGCGTGGTGAGCCCGCGCCGGCGCACGAGCTCGTGCACCTGCCGCACGTAGTCCAGGTAGACCGGTCCCGCGCCGCGCTCCTCGACGACGCGGCGCGAACGCGCCAGTCCGATGCGCGCCTCGTCACAGCCGACGTGCACCTGCCGGCTCGTGAAGTGCGGGAGCAGCTCCTCCAGCAGCTCGTCCACCAGCGCGATCGAGCCGGGATCGGACGGGCACAGGGTGCCGTACAGGCCGCGGTGCGGGTAGAACACCGCCGGATCGTCGTCCTCGCACAGCCGCCGGTAGCGCGCATGGACCATCCAGCGCGCCAGGTGCCCGAAGGTGTTCTGGTTGGGCACCAGCTCCACGCAGCACTCGCGGCAGTAGCCGTCCAGCTCCATCACCTGCTGGCCGGTCATCGGCGACCAGTCGGCCCACACCTCGCGGTGGTTGCGGTAGGCGAAGGTGTGCTCGGTGTAGAGCTGGAGCTGGTTGACCTTCCATTCGCTCAGCAGGTCGACCAGGCCGTACAGGCTCTCCATGGTCGGCACCCGGTCGCGGCTGATGTCCAGCATCAGGCCGCGGTGCGCGATGTCGGGATGGTCGGCGATCCGCAGGCACGGCAGGACGCCGTCCCGCGCCTGGCGCGCGATCTGCCGGAGCGTCATCGCCCCGTAGAAGGCCCCCGCCTCGTCATGGCCGGCGATGTCGATGCGCTCCGGGCCGACGGTGAGCAGGTAGCCCTGCGCCCTGGGGACACGGACCGGGTCGACGGCGACCATGGCGCCGATCTCCGGACCGGATCCGCCGAATGCGGTGAGCTGCCAGCTCGCGCCGGCCTGGGCGAGGGCATCGCGCACCGCGGCGCCGATCCGCAACAGCCCGGTCCGTTCCCCTCCCGTCAGGTGGATCAGCCGGCCGGGCCGGAGCCGGTGACCGCCGTGCTCCCGCCGGAGGCGTTGCGGCGCCGGCAGGAGGATCGGGTCCGGGACTTCGGGGGCGGGACTCGGCACCGGCGCGTTACCAGCGGCAGCTTACCGGGTATGCGTGGATCGCTTCATCCGGCGTGAGTATCGTGGCCGTGGCGCCGAGCGCGGCTGCCACCAGCAGGCGGTCGAACGGGTCGCGGTGGTGCGCCGGCAGCTCGGAGGCACGATAGATGTCGTTCCGCTGCAGGCTGACGCAGTCCAGGCTCCAGGCCGCGATCTGCTGCTCGATCCAGTGCCGCGGGGGATCGGGCAGGATGATCTTGCCGGCGCTCCACTTGAGGGCGATCTCCAGAGCCGACACGTCGCTCCATAGGAGAACGGTGTCCGGGGCGTCGATCGCTTCCTTCGCCGTCGCCGAGAGCCGCTTCGGCTCGGAACACAACCAGATAAACGTACAGGTGTCCAACAGGTAGCGGTTCACAGGCCCCACTCGCCCATGTCCTCGTCCGAAAGCGGTTGAAACGCGTCGGCGGAGTATTGCACCGGCGGCGATGTGAGCGTGCCTGCCTTCGGACGCCGGGGCACGGGGAGGTCGATGGCGGTGAGCCGTGCGACCGGCGTCGTGCCGTTGAGGATGACGATGGTCTCCCCCGCCTGAACCTCCTTCAGCATCCGGGAGAGATGGGTCTTCGCCTGGTGGACAGTTGCGGTCTTCATGATGAGAGGGTGTATATGACTTAGTCAAAACTAAGTCAACTGTAGGCAAGGCTGTGCCTCGCTGGGCCGTTTCGGCGTCGAAGTAAGCCCACATGCCCGCGTGTCGGCTATGATGACCGGAGCTTCCATCGTGAATCCGCTGTTGGAGACTCCTGTCGATGCCGAGCCGGACCTGCTGCGGCGCCGGCTTGCCGAAGAGGGATACGTGTTCGCGCGCGGGCTCCTCGATCCCGATCTGGTAGGCGAGGCGCGCGGGCTGGCGGCGCGCCATCTGGAAGAAGCCGGTCTGGCGTCCGGGTCGGACCGTCCGGTCTGGTCGGGCCGTGCGCCGCAGGAGAACGAGCTCGCCTCGGACGGGCCGCTCGTCTCCGCGGTCGCGGAGGACGGCGTCATCTGCCGGCTGGCCCACTCGGCCGGGCTGGTCGAGTTCCTCAAGCGGATGATCGGAGGCGAGGTCTTCGTCTGGAAGGACTGCGCGGCGCGCCTGCGCATCATGCCGGGCGACCGCGCCGACGACGCCGGAGCCGGCGGACCGCTGCGCTTCTCCTTCAGCACGCCGGCGCACCAGGACTTCTACTTCTTCCGCCCCGTGCGCACGCTCACCTGCTGGATCCCGCTGATGGACATCGACCAGCCGGTGGGCGGCCTGGCGCTGCGGCGGCGGTCGCACCGCGACGGCCTGTGGGCGACGTGGTGGAAGGGGACGGAGTTCCTGGGCGTGCCCGCCACCGCCGCGCAGGCGGACGCTTGGCGTCGGGACGGCGCCGTCCCGGTGGCCGGCACGGTAGAGCCGGGCGATGGCGAGGACGACCCCGAGAGCGGCTGGCTGCGCTCCGACTACCACCCCGGCGACGCGCTCATCTTCGCCGGCGAGACCCTGCACGCCGGCGTGCCGAACCGTTCCGAGGCGATCCGCCTGTCGGCCGACGTGCGCTACCAGCCGGCCGGCTCTCCCCTGCACTGGGAAGCGAAGCAGCCGATCGCCCGCACGCAGGCGTACTTCGGCGAGATCCTGTCGGCCCTCGACGAGCTCGAGGCCACCCCCGGCCACTTCGAGCGCGCCTGGGAGGCGCTGCGCGTCGCCGGCCCCGACCCCGACCGCGGCGTGCGAGAGCGGGTAGAGCAGACGCTCGCCGAGTTGCGCAGACGCTGAGCGCAGGCCGCGGCTGTCACCGCGCGTCGATCGACGCCTCAGTCGGCAGGATCTCGCGACCGAGGCCGCTCCGCGTGCCGGTGGCGGTTGTGAGCGGCACAGAGGAGCCTGAGGTTGTCCGGCTCCGCGGCGCCGCCAAGCGAGTACGGGAGCACGTGGTCGATCTGCATCAGGTGGCGTGACGCACAGCGGCGTCCCGTACGTGGATCGACGTAGCGGCAGCGTCCCCCGGCTCGCTGCAAGATCTCGCGCTTCACCGCCGCCGGAATGGCACGCCCCGCCGGAGCGCCATGGGCTGGAGCCGCCTTCGTGTCCGCTGCCGGACTCCCGGTGTCCGCTTGCATCGCGGAGCGCTTCGCCGTCGGCGCGGCGGCTTCGCCGCGCGGTGCCTCCAGCTTCGGCGCCGAAGTTTGCTCTGCACCGGCCGGCCGGCGGGCGGGGCGGCGAACGCGCCGCGGTCGACCCGGGTCGTGGCGGTCGAGGCCCTCCTCGACGAGCCGCCCCACGAGCTGTCCCAGCGTCATATGCGGATCGACGTGAGACAGCAGTCCTCGGAGCTGCTCCAGCCCGCGCTGGCACTCCGCGTCGATCACCGCCTTTAGCTCCCAGCGCCCCTCGCCCAGCGCTCGCATACGATCCGCCGGCACAGCAAGCGCAGGATCCACGTCAGCCAGCATCTGCATCACCTGCCGCGTGCTCTTGCCGACCGCCTGCTCCACGAGCGCCTTCTGCGCCGATGCGTCCAGCACCGGCGCCGGCTTCGGCACAGCCGGCCGCAACGCCGGCGCCGAGTGGTTGAGCCGCACCGCCGCACGCGGTCCGGCCCCGGCACTACGCGCCTCGCGCGCTCGCTCCCGCTCACGTCGCTCAAAGGCGCCCTGCAACTGTGCCGCCGCGTCCAGCGTAAGCGAGCCGTCGCGCAGCCGCTCGCGCACGCCCTCGACACGCAACGACAGCTTCATCGCGCTGATCCGCCGCCACGTGGCGCCGTCGCTGTAGCCGAGCCCGCGCTTCACGTAGTCGAACAGGCTGGAGAATCCTCGCTCCAGATAGAGGTGGCGATTCTCGATCTCGCACAGGTGATCGATGACGAAGACCTGCACCTGATGATCGAGGTTGGCGAGCCTGCTGGTCTGTTCCAGCAGTTGGTCGTCCGAGAGGCCGCAGACGGTGGAGACCGCCTCCGTTCGGGATGCTGATATCATACATCAAATATAATCAATATAGACAAATATGTCAAATGTAGAGGCTATGGCACCCGTGCGTGGATGTCCGCCACGATGACCGATGCGAGAGAGAAACCTGCGACGAGCGTTCGGTAATGGACGATCAGCGAGCGCGTGCAGCGTCGGCGTATACTCGTTCTGGAGGGAGTAGCCTCACCGCGAATCATGCAGTTCGACACGCAGGGCAGCGCCAGCGTTCTGTCGGGCCGGATCACCGTCTCGTTCCGCAACTGGAAGCGCCCGCATGCGGCGGTCGGCGGCGTCTACCGCCTGCGCCCGTCCGGCGCCGTCAAGGTCATTGGCGTGCGGACCGTGCGCCTGTGCGACATCGAAGCCGACGACCTCCGCCGCGCCGGATTCGACAGCGGCGCCGACATAGCCCGCTTCCTGAAGCTGCCGGAATCGGCGAACGTCACTCGCGTCGAGTTCGAGCTGACCGACGAGCCGGCCGGCAAGCCACTACCGAAGCTGAGCGCTGACGACGTGGTGACGCGCCTGCAGGCGACCGACCGGCGAAGCGCGGCGCCCTGGACCGCCGGCGTACTGGCGCTCATCCGCTCGCATCCGGCCACCCGCGCCGGCGACTTGGCGCCTCGGATGGGCTGGGACACACCGGCGTTCAAGGCGAACGTGCGCAAGCTCAAGGCGCTCGGCCTGACGCAAAGCCTGGAGACCGGCTACCGCCTCACCGACCTGGGCGAGCAGGTAGCCGCCCTCATGGACGACGGTCGTACGCCCACTTGACCCCGGTCGGGCATACGGATCGCCACCGTCGGTCTATAACGTGATCCGCACGCGCATGCCCAACGCCCGCGTGATGCGCATTATCGTAGCGAACGTGGGATTCCCGTTGTCCGACAACGCCTTGTAGATACCCTCACGGGTCATCCCGATGTCGCGGGCGAGTTGGCTCACATTCTGCGCTCGCGCGATATCGTTCAACGCGGCCCGAATCAGGCTACCGTCCCCCGGATCCTCCTCCGCGCAGGCTTCGAGATACAGACGCGCGTCCTCCTTGGTACGAAGGTGATCCGTCACCTCCCAACGGCTAAATGTCTCAGCCATATCTGGAGACTCCATCGCCCACGGCCTTCGTGTCACCGAAGTTGCCCAGCGAGACGTTTCGCAGGCGAGCGTTGATCCGGGCGATCGCACGCCGATCCCGCAGCCGGCTCACCCATCGCTTGAAGGTGGCGCTCTCGACCACCTCGATCATGCCCTTTGACTGTAAACCACGGTTCACAGATTGGTCAATTGATCCGACCGGTGCCACCGGTGCCCGCCAGCCTGCACTCGCGACTCCCTGACTCAGATGCCGGTCTCGACCTCCGTGCAGCCGGCCAGGTCGCCGGAGCGGCATGCCTCGCCCTCGATCACCTCGATCCGGCGGTTCGCTTCCTGGCGGCGCCAGCGGGTGCGCAGGCCGGAGGGCCAGTCGATCTCGACCACGTCGGCCACCGTCGCCTCTCCCAGGCCGAAGTGGACGGTCAGGGTGCTCTGCGAGTGGCCGCCGGAGCCGCCCTTGACCTGGCGCATCATGGCCAGCTCGCCGGCCCGCACGCGCACCACGGCGCCGATGGCGTCGCGGTTGCTGCGCGTGCCGGTCAGCCGGAGCTGCAGCCAGCCGCCGTCGGAGGGCGTGTCGTTGCGCAGCAACTGCAGCGAGCAGGCCGGACGGGTGTTGCCGCACACGTGGTGGTTGACGACGGCGATGTCCAGGTCACCGTCACCGTCGTAGTCGGCCACGGCGCTGCCGCGGCTGGCGCCGGTCCGGTAGCCGGCGGCGGCGGCCACGTTGGTGAACGTGCCGTCGCGGTTGTTGGCGAACAGCAACTCGCTCCCGGCGCCCATCATGGTCGCCACGTACAGGTCCTCCCAGCCGTCGTGGTCGGCATCGAGGAAGTTGACCCCCCAGGAATCGTCGCCGGCGACGCCGGCGGCCACGGCGACGTTGTCGTCGAGCAGGGCGCCCTCGCCTCCCATATAGAGCACGTTCCCGAACGGCGGGCTCTCGTGCGGGGTGCCGTCCAGCAGGTCGGAGATGTACAGGTCCCAGCGGCCGTCCAGGTCGACGTCCGCCACGTCGATGCCCATGGCCGCCTGCGCGTCGTCGCCCACGCCCGGGATCGCCTCCGGCGGCAGCTCCACCAGCGCGCCGTCGCGGTTGCGGTAGACCTGGTCCCAGTGGTGCGGCCACGACAGGTCGTAGCTCACGTTGCCCACGTACACGTCCGGCCACAGGTCGCCGTCCAGATGGGCCGCCAGCACCGCGAAACCGGACCGCAGCGCGCTGGTGGGCACGGCCACCGGCTCGAAGGTGCCGTCGCACCGGTTGCGGTACAGCCGGTCGCGTAGCGCCTCCAGGTCGGCCCGGTTAATGACCGAGTGGCCGACGTACAGGTCGACGCAGCCGTCGCGGTCGTAGTCCAGCCACGCCGCCGCCTTGGTCCGGTACGCCGGCTGCTCCCCGAACGGCTCGGGGGCACGGTCGTCGACGCCGGCGGCCGCCGCCACCTCCTCGAACAGCGGCTGGCCGGCCGGGATGCGGCCGCCGTGCTCGGCGAGCAGGTTCTTGAGCAGCAGGTTGGGCGGGCCGTCCGGCAGGTTGCTGCCGTGCAGATACCACTCCTGCCGGTCGGTGTAGACGTAGATGTCAGGGTCGCCGTCGTTGTCGTAGTCGGCGAACAGCGAGCCCGACATCTCGTACGCGGGAAGCTCCGGGAGCAGGTGGTGCGCGGCCTCGAACGTGCCGTTCCCGAGGTTGCGGAACAGCCGCGGCGGGAACTCCGGGTCGCCGCCGACCGCGAACAGGTCCGGCCGGCCGTCGCGGTCCACGTCGACCCAGTTGACGCCCAGGCTGTGCGTGGAGCGCGAGTGGTACGTGTCGCCCGACACGCCCGACTCGACGCTGACGTCCGTGAACCGCAGCGGCGGGAAGCGGGCGGCAACCGCCGGGTCGAGCGCCGCCGCGGCGCGGGCCTGCTCCCCGGACTCGGCGGCCCGCACCGCCGGCTCGGCAGCGTGCAGGCGCAGCGCCGGCCGCTCCGGCAGCAGCGCGCTCACCCCCAGGACCGCGAGCCCGCCGGCCGCCGCGATCGCCCAGGTGCCGGCGGCGTAGGCGCCGATCCCGCGCCACGGAATCGCCCGCGACAGGCCCCAGAAGGTGACCGGCCCGCCGGCCGCGGCGGCGAACAGCAGCGCCGCCGCGGGCGCGCTGCCGGCCCCCAGCAGCAGCAACACGGTCACCAGCGGGATCTCGAACAGCAGCGGCACGTTGATCAGCACGCCCAGCGTCGCCGCGACCAGGATCCCGGCCAGGTTGTCGCCCAGGAACGCCTCCACCGTCTCCGGGCTGAGCACCTGGATGGCGGCGCCCGACACCAGGCCGGCGGCCACCATGATCGGCCCCATCTGCAGCAGCATGCGGCCGGAGGCGCGCCCCCAGGCCGGCAGCCCCTCGGCCAGCACCTGCCCCCAGGTGGCGGCCGGATCGGGCACGGCCGGCGGAGCCAGGTCGCACGCGCCGCCGGCCGCCGCGCGGCGGCCGGCCACGGCGGCCACCAGCGGACCGAGCAGGAACGCCGCCGCGGCCCCCAGGAGCAGCCGGCTGGCGCCGATGGCCGGCGTGAAGATCACCGCGATCATCAACAGCGACGGCACGTTGAGGACCGCCGAGCCGTGCACGAGCGCCAGCGCCCCCTCCACGCCCAGTCCGCCCCGGCGCACGGCGCTGGACACCGGCACCACGCAGGCCGAGCAGAGGTTCACCACCGGGCCCATTCCGAGCCCCGCGAGGATGCGCCGCAGCCGGCCGCGGGCGCGCACGGCCGGGAGCTGCCCGTCTCCCACACCCGGCACCAGGAATGCCTCGGCTATGCCGGCGGCGGCGAAGGCGAAGGCCATGCCGATCGCCACCAGGCGCAGGTAGGTGGTCGAGAACCGCCACCAGCGCGCCAGGAAGGTCGACTCCGGATCGGCCTCGACGCAGAAGCCCTGGAAGCACTCCGCCGTGGGCGCCAGCGCCGCCGCCAAGTCGGCGCGCACCGTGTCGAGCTTGGGGAGTCGGTTGAGCCCCGCGAACGGCGCCAGGATGGCCAGCAGCAGGACGATGCCGATCACCCGGCGCTTGCCGGCCGCCGTGTGCAGCGCAAAGGCTGCCGGGAGTCGTCGCGCCGCCGCCGTCACCATGCCGAGAGCGCCCGTCTCCGGGCCGCTGCCAAGATACCACGCGGCACGAGCGGACGCGCCGGCGTACGGTGCTGCGCTACTCGATGGTCATCGTGTCCGGCCCCGCTGCCAGAACGGCTGCAGGTCCGCGTAGGTGATCAGCTCGATGCCCTCCTCGGCGACGATCGCGGCCGCCTCCGGGGAGGTGATGAAGTCGAAGTCGGACTGGCGGTCGGCGGGCACGGCGGTGACGCCGGGGATACGCGGGTCGACCATGATCGCCTCCAGCTCCGCGGTCACGACGGCGGGGTGAAACGCCCACTCGCTGAGCCCCTCCGGCAGCTCGCTCAGCAGCTTCGCGAAGGCGACCGGCTTGTCCGCGGGCGGGTGCCGTCCCGAGTCCAGGATGTCGTGGTCGTTGGTCGGGTAGCCGCGGGCGCGCAGCCCCCGGATGTGCGCCGGGTCGCGCGTCCGCAGGGCCAGCCCGTATTCCAGCGCCAGGTCGACGGTCAGGTCGAACAGGTCGTCGCGCTCTTCGTGCACGTGGTAGTGGCTGTCCAGGTGGGAGGGCGCGAGCCCGCGCGCCAGCACCCACTCGATCTGCGCCCGCAACTCCCGCTCCGCCTCGTGCAGCAGGAGGTTGCGGACCAGCTCCGGGATCCGGTCGTCGGGATGGAAGGAGCCGGAGTCGTCCACCAGCGAGCTCACCTCACCGCGCGGCAGCAGCGGGCCCCAGCGGTAGGTGCGGAACTCGCTGACCAGCGTCAGGTGCACGCCGAAGGGCACGTCCGGGTTCTCGCGCAGGAGCCGCGCGCCGTGCAGCCCCCACGGCGGCGGCGCCATCAGCGAGCAGGAGCGCACCAGCCCCTCGCGCATCGCCCGCACGGTGCCCACGTTCTGGGTGTGGCACATGCCGAAGTCGTCCGCGTTGACGATCAGCAGGCGCGCGTCCGGCGGGTATCCCAGGAGGCGGTTGGCCAGCGCGCGCTCGCTCACTGCACCCCTCCTTCCAGGGCTCCGGCTGCTGCCGCCGGCAGCGCCCGTCCGGTGTCGATCGCCCGGCGGACCGCCCGGAAGGCGTGCTCGCTGGCCTCCAGCGTCTCGGCCAGCTCGGCCTCCCCGTGCGCGGCGCTCACGAACCAGTGGTGGTGCGGATGGAAGAAGATCCCGCGCCTCACCGTCTCCGTGAAGAAGACCTGCTTGGCCGCCTCGCGCAGGTCGGGATCCCGGTACCTGAACTGCAGGTACGGCGTCGGCGGCAGGCTGACCGCCTGCGCCTCCACCCCGTGCGCCTGCGCCAGGCCATCGAGGCCCTCCATGAGCCGGCGGCCGATCCGCCAGATGTGGCCGATCCCGTCGGTGCGCCGCAACTCGGCGATCGTCGCCAGCGCCGCCGCCTGTTCCATGGAGCTGGTGTTGAACGTGGAAGAGAACCACGACTCGCGCACGTGCCGCATGTGCTCGGCGCGGCCGGCCACCACCGACAGCGTGAAGCCGTTGGCCAGCGCCTTGCCGAAGGTGGCCAGGTCGGGCACCACGCCGAAGTGCTGCTGCGCGCCGCCGAGCGCCAGCCGGAACCCGGTGCGGATCTCGTCCAGGATGAACAGCGCGCCGTGCTCGTGCGCGAGCTCCCTGGCCCCTTCCAGGAAGCCGGGTTCCGGGGTCTCGATCTCGCACGGCCACATGATCACGCAGGCGACCTGGTCGCGGTGCGCCTCCAGCACGGCGCGCAGCGAGTCCAGGTCGTTGTAGTCGAAGGTGAGGGTGAGGTCGCGGACGACGGACGGGATGCCGGCATCGCGCGTGCACGACCAGTCGTGCCAGCCGTGGTAGCCCAGCCGCACGATCCGGTCGCGGCCGGTCGCCAGGCGCGCCAGCCGCACCGCGGCCGAGGTCGCCTCGGAGCCGGCCTTCATGAACAGGACCTGCTCCGCGCACGGGATGAACTCGACCAGCGTTTCGGCCAGCTCGGTCTGCACCGGCCGGGTCAGCGGCAGGGCGAACCCCTCCTCGATCTCCCTGACCGCCGCGGCGTTCACCACCGGATGGCTGTGGCCGAGCACGATCGTGCCGAAGCACAGGATCCAGTCCACGTACCGGTTGCCGTCGACATCCCGGATGTACGCGCCCTTCCCCCGCGCGCCGAACGTCGGATAGACGCCGGGAATGAGCGTCGCCGGAGTCCTGGACTGGGTCGTCCCCTCGGCCACCGTGCGCAACGCCCGCGCGTACTCCCGCTCGGAACGCCGCAACCTCTCGTCTGCCACCACGCCTCGCCTGCGCCCGTACTATGCACGAACGCCGCCGGCAGTTCCCGGAACCCGGACCGGTCACGAATGTCGCGCAACGGGTGTTCGTGTCATCGTGCCGTCATGAACTTCGTCGACAGCAGCGTCTTCGTCTCCCTGTTCGACGAGACCGACCCGGCCAGGCGGGGCCGGGCCCGCGCCATCGTGCGATCTGCGCTGCAGGAAAGCTGGACGATCAGCCACCAGGTGGTTCAGGAAACGCTCGACATCCTCACCCGCAAGACCCCGGATCCGATGACGGCCGAGCAGGCCCGGCGCTTTCTCGACGACGTGCTCCTCCCCCTCTGCACCGTCGCCCCGAGCCAGGAGCTCTACCGTCGCGCTCTGGACATCCAGTCGCGCTATCGATACGGATTTCACGACGCCGTGAACATCGCCACGGCGCTGGAGGCAGGCTGCGTCGGACTGCTCACTGAACGCCTGAGTCATGGCCAGACCATCGAAGGCCTGACGATCGAGAACCCCTTTCCGCAACCGCCCGAGAGCTGAACGCGCCGGCTGACGGCACGGACCAAGCAGCGCGCGTTGCCCAGGCGCTCCCAAGCCGCTGGAGACGCTCCGGCACCGGTGCTGGGAACTCGGCTTTGAGACCGGTATCGAGGTCGACGAGCACCACGACTTCCGGTCCGTTCTGTATCGCTGGGCTCGGCGGCCGGGCGATACGGACCTCTGCGGCGAACTACCTGATGCAGAGAAGTTGGCCGAGGCCGTGGTGCAGCGGCTGCGCCCGTCCCGGTTCTGGAAGCTGGTGCTGGGCTTCGTGCCGATCGTGGGACCGATCGCCGCGTACCGGCTCGACGTGGCGCTGGCGCTCCGCTTCCACGACCTTGCCACGCGGTACTTCCACGACCTCACGTCGGCTGGGATCCGCCCCCTGCCGGAGGACTTCGCCATCCCGCCGCCACCGCGAAAACGGAGAGACAGAAAGAAGGACGGCTCCCCGGACTCGATGCGACGAACGGTCGAGCGCTTTCTCGCCGAGCACCGCTCCGAGGAGCATCTGCGCCATGTCCGCGGCATGGCGAGCATCGGAGAATCCGCACGAACCGCCCGGTGGATCGCCGGTGCGCCCGGGCTGGCGACCAACCTGATTCCCATTCGTCACCTTCAGTCTCGATTTCGGGATCTCGACACCGACATGCTCCTGACGACGCTGCAGGCGATCTGGTGGAAGACCGCGACGAACGCCGGCCGCGATGACGACGCCGGCGACGACTTCGAGCGCGTACTGCGGCTCTGGGCAGGCGGAGCTCAGGACGACGAAGCGACTTCCAGCGAGGAGTTGGTCGCCGCCGTGGCGGCCAGGCTGCAGGCGGCCTGTCTCTGGAAGCTGGCGTTCGGTTTCCTGCCGGTGATCGGCGCCGTGATGGCCTCATGATCGACGGATCGATGGCGGCGCGCCTGTACCGCGTTGCCCAGCGGTTCTACGAGCAGCGAGAGCCCCTTGCTCAGATCGCTCGGTGATCCCGGACGAACGCCTCCATCGCAACATCGCGATGTCGTTGCCGGCGCCGAGTGGCGTGAACGCTCTGAACTGTCCCTCCATGCCGTCATCGACCCGGCAGCGGGCGCGCCGCGAAAAATAAGATTGAGGATTCTTGCCGCAGGGTCTTGACGGGGTTTCGCGCCTGCGAGGTGGCACGTCACCGCGCGTACCCGCCCCTTCCGGCCTCCCGGAAGCTCGGATGCCCGTTCGGCCGCCCCGCACCCCCTTCAGCGCCCGCCGATCGCGGATCGCGTGCGGGCCCCGGACGATCAATAAGGTCCATTTCAAAACCGTTAGTACATTTACTCCATGAAGACCGCCACTCATGCGACCGCCGCCCGCCCCGCGATCACCTCCACCATCGGCGTGCTCTCCGACCGCGAGCTGCTGCGTCAGGCCAGCACCCTGGTCCGCCACGAGCGCCACCTGCAGGGCGCCATCATCGACCACCTGGCCGAGATCGAGGCCCGCCGGCTGTTCCTGGAACGAGGCTGCTCCAGCCTGTTCGACTACGCGGTGCGCGAGCTCGGCTACAGCGACGCTGCCGCCGGCCGGCGCATCGGCGCCGTGCGGCTGTGCGCCGACCAGCCGAACGCGCGGGAGCGGCTGCGCGACGGCTCGCTGACGCTGAGCGCCGCCGCCGAGCTGCAGTGGGCGTTCGACCGCCAGCGGCGGCGCGGGGCCATCGCCGGCACCGCGTCGATCGCGTCGACGGGCTCAGCACCGGCGAGCGGTGCGGTGAGGTCCGCCCCCGCCGAGGCTGCGCGGGCAGACGATCCGGCGGCGGATGCCGCGCCGGCGGCTACGCCGAGCCACTCCGAGCCGGCGCCGCCGCTGGTGCTCGATGCGGCAGGAAGGCAGAAGCTGGTCGAGGAGGCATCCGGCAAGAGCGCACGCCAGGTCCGCCGGATGCTGGCCGACCTCGACCCGGAACTGGCGCCGCCGGCCGACCGGGTGCGCCCGCTCGGCGACGGGCGCTACGAGCTGAAGGCGGTCATCGACGCCGACTGCCAGCAGGGACTGGAGCAGCTCCGTGGGTTGCTGTCGCACGTGGTACCCAGCATGACCATGGGACAGCTTGTCGGCCGCATCGTGCAGGAGGCGCTCGACCGCCACGACCCGAGCCGGCCGCCGCGCCGGGCGCGCGCCGGAAACCAGGCGCCACAGGGCGAATCCGAGCCCGCTTCGGCAGCGAAGCAGCAGCCCGCGCCGGAACCCGGTCACGCCGTCACGGTGCAGGACGCGGTGACCCCCGCCGGCACCACTCCGCCGCCGGAGAGGACGCCGCACCCGAGGCCGGCCTCCGTGCCCTCGCGGACCCGGCAGGAAGCGACGGACCGACCAGCGGCTGCCGGGACGAAGCCGGCCGGCGCAGCCACTCCTACGGCGAAGCCGTGCGCGGCGGGCCGCGCGATTCCGGCGGCGGTGCGGCGGCAGGTGTGGCAGCGGGACGGCGGCCGCTGCAGCTACCTCGACCGGCGGACCGGACGCCGCTGCAACTCACGACACCTGATCGAGATAGACCACATCCTGCCTTATGCGCTGGGCGGCGGCGCCGACCCTCGAAACCTCCGATTGCTCTGTCATGCCCACCACAGGCATCGGCACGCGCGGCACGGCTGAACGGCGCCTCCCGCCTCCGTCACGGCACCTGCAGCCGGCAGAGCACCAGGTTGTCCTGGTCGAGGTTGTGCGACCAGATGAAGTCGGCACGCCCGAACTTGCCCGTGTAGTCGCGGTACGCGCGCTGGTTGGTCACGTCGCGCGCCCGGTAGGTGGATGCCTGATGCCATGCCGAGTCGTCGTATTCCGGCGAGGCCCAGTCCTCGGGCACCGGGAAGTGCAGCGCCCGGCACGAAGACGGGTCCCGCTCGACGCAGGTTGGCCGCTCGGGACACGCCGAGGAGTCGGGTCCGGGCGCAACGCAGGAGCGGTCCTCGAGCGGGCTGATGTAGTGCGCCCGGCACTTCCACTCCGCTCCGGTCTCGGTGCCGTCGCTGAAGCGCGCGATGAAGCCTCCGTCACCGACGTTCCAGCGGTCGTACTCCATGCCGACGCCGAGGTGGGTGCCCCAGTCGACCAGCTTGACGGCGTAGGTAAGCGGCCGCCTGGCCTTGAAGCGGACGACCCCCGAGTTGAACGGTACGAAGCCGATGGGATCGCGGGCGACGATCCTTCCGTTGACGTAGAGCTCGTAGTAATTGTCGCCGAACAGGTGCCCGGTGACCTCCTCCCCGTCCGCATCGATCACGACCGTCTCGAGGTCCTCCAGATGAGCGGTGTTGTGTCCGGAACCGGTGCAGTCGTTGTACAGGTCGGCCGGGTCCGGCCCGCCGGCGGGCACGACGGGCACCTGCAGGCGGGTGCCGTCCGGGGCGACCACGATCCCGCATTGCGCCTCGATGAAACGGCGGGCGGTCCCGGTACAGGCCGTGGGCAGGTTCCCGCACGAGAAGGTCTCGACCGCGAGTCCCTGCGTCACGATCCCGCCGTCTGGAGACTCCTGCGCGAACCCGGCGCTCGCCATCACGAGCGGGATCAGGATCCGGACAACCCCGATGGCGCCAAAGCCCCTGTGACGAGATCGGCGCCGCTTCACGCCGTCGTCGTAGACGGATGGTAGCTGGACGTCAAGGGGCGCCCAATCGCGGGCGGCGCAACCAGGGCTGCCGTGGACGGCGAGCACACGAAGCCCGTCACGGACGCGACCGGGCGTCCGTGCGGAAGACGGATCGCATGTCTCGCGCGCAGTTCGCCGATCGCCGCTAACGCGGAGGCCGGCGACTGAGCTCAGTGCGTGCGGGCGTGTACCTTGACCGAGTCCTTGAACTCGTACTCGGTGCCGGCATGGTGCTGCGCCATGCGCAGGACCGCCTTGTGGTCCGGCTCCGAACGGACGACGCCGAATACCTCGAGCACCTTACGCCGGTTCAGGAGCCCCTTGCCCCGGCGGATCTCGACGCCGAGGTCCGACGCGTCTATGCCGCTGTCCTCGATGTCGCTGAGGATGGTCTGTTCAAGCGTTGCCATCGCATTCCCTCCCTGTCTCCGGCTATCTCCCACGTGCCGGATCTCTCTATTATTGTAACGGCGGAATTTTCGTTCCGTAAAGCGGTCGCGACCGATTCAGGAGGTTGCCGATGCCCCGAGCCCGCACACTGAGTCCCACACAGCAGGCACGGTGGGCCGGCGACGGCTACCTGCTTCTCAAGGGGGTGCTTGCGAAGACGACGATCGCCACACTGATCCGGGAGATCGACCGGCTCCACCGGCAAGAGGTCCGGCGCAAGCGGGACGAAGCGACGCGCCCGGGCATGGACCGGCGCAACATCCTGCCGGACAGCCAGGCCTTCATCGACCTGATCGACCATCCGGCCACCTTCGGACCCGTGGTCGAGCTGATGGGCCCGTACATCCAGCTCAGCATGGCCGAGGCCGTCGTGCGTCCGCCCAATCCCGAGGACAAGGGCTTCATCCACACCGACGGCGGCCAGGCGCTGCGCCACATCCGCGTGAGCGAGACGAGCTGGCCCCTGCAGCTCAAGGTCCAGTACTTCCTGACCGACCTGCGCAGGCCCGGCAGCGGCAACTTCACCCTGTTCCCCGGCAGCCACCTGCGCCCCTATCCCGAAGACGACACCCCCGTCACCACCGCCACCCCCGGCGCCGTGCAGCTCTGCGCCGAGGCCGGCGACGCGGTCGTCTTCCCCCACTCGCTGTGGCACGGCGTGTCGACCAACCGCGCGCGCCGCGCCCGCAAGACCCTGATCTACTGCTACAGCCAGATGTGCTTCCGCACGTTCGACTTCGACGGCCACGCCCCGGAGGTGCTCGACCGCTGCACGCCCCGGCAGCGCCGCCTGCTCGGCGACCTGAACAAGGAGTGGCAGCCGGGCGCCTACTTCTACAGCCCCGAGGATCAGTCCGCGGTCATCGAGGAGCCGGCATGACCGGACGCTGCCCCGCATGACGCCGCGCATCGAGCATCGCGGCAAGCTGATCCACGAGTGCACGCTGCCGGGCCATACGCGAGCCGACGGCCTGTACCCGGGGCACATCAACGCCGCCCAGCTCAGCGCAAGCCGGTTCCTCCTGATCTACACCACCCGCGGCTGGCGCGGCACCGACGACAACTGCAGCGTGATCTACCAGCTCCGCGATGGCGCCTACGACGGGCGGCTGCTGGCGGAGGGCGTCCTGGCCACGTCCGTCGACGACTGGAACGCGCTCGGCGACGGAAGGCCGCACGTCAAGGGGCACTTCCACCCGGTGGTGTTCGGCGTGCCGGCCGGAGCGGGAGCCACGCCGGCCGCCGGCCGCTTCGTCGCCATGTGGGGACGTCACGCGCGCTCCATCGATCCCGGCACGGGATTCATGCGGAACAGCGATCCCGCCACGCACCGGCGCACGGGCGCCGTCGAGTGGGCCCAGTTTCGATTGCGCGCCGACGGCGCCGACGTCGAGCTGACCGCACCGCCGGCCGTCCTGCGCCAGCAGGGCTACGACGCCGGTTACCTGCTGTGCTCGACCGACGCGCGCTCCATGCACCAGACCTACACGCCACCGGTCCCCTTTACGGAGTCGGGTGACGAGTGGGTGGGCGTCAACACCTTCGACGGCGGCCGCATCGGCGCGATCCGCTTCCGGTTCGACCCGGCCACGGGGCGGTACGCATGGGTCGAGAGCGGGCCGCTGATCGGTGCCGGATTGATGGAGCCGAGCGTCTCCCGCTGGCGCGACGGCTGGGTGGTCTCCGCGCGCATCGTGAGGGCCAATCGCAACGACCGCGGCGGACTTGCCTGGGCCCTGTGGGACGACCCGTTCCGCGGGCCGGCGCCAGAGCTGGCCTGGCCCGGGGCGCCCAACACCACGTCGCCGCTGACCTCGTTTCACTGCGCCGACGGCCGGCTCAGGCTGCTGACCGGCGACCCGGCCGTGTCGCCGTACGGTCAGGCGCGCAACCCGCTGTACTGGTGGACGATCGACCCGGACCGCGGGTTTCGCGCCGGCACGCCGCGGGTGGTGTTCGACGCGGTCGCCGCGCGCGTGCCGTTCCGGGAGCAGGCGCGGTTCGTCGTGGACCAGGCGAAGGTCCTGCCGCACGCCGGCGGACCGCGTCAGACCATCGCTCACCGGGTCCGGCCGGGCGCCACCAACGACCCGGCCAAGGTGGGCTTCCCGGTGCTTCCCGTCGAGCAGGAGGCGGCCGGCATCTACTACGCCGAAGCCGTCTTCCCGGAGTCGCTTCCGGCGCAGTGGCGGATCTCTCCGTAGGCGGCTACGATCGATGGCCATGGCACCAAGCGGCAAGCCGGCCGGCCCCCTCGGGCGCCATTACCGGCTCATGTGGGACATCAACCACACCTTCGAATCGACCTTTCATCCGCCGATGACGCCGGAGACGGTGGAGTTGGCTCAGTTCGGGGAGTTCTCCGGCCGCGCCGTGGACGCCTACGTGGCCGGCATCGGCCCCGACGCCGGCTACGTCACCGCGTTCAAGTCGCAGAAGACGCGGATGGAGTACCTGGTCGACCGCTACGAGCGCGGCGCGGCGCTCGGCGACCTGCGCTACTTCAACCACGCCGAGAACCTCAAGCAATCCAGGCAGGCCGGCCTCGATCATCTCGCCATCCAGGTCGAGGGAGCCCGGCGCATCGGGGTCGATCCCTGGTTCCGGATCAGCATGAACGACTGGCACCACGTCGACACAAGCAGCGGTGACGTCTACCGGCTCGGCGGCAGCGCGTTCTACGAAGAGCGGCACGACCTCCTGATCGGCGCGGAGGGAGCCGCCGGCTGGAGCGACCATCCGTCGCTTGAGCAGACCATGACCTGGCTGCAGGACTTCGCCCACGACGAGGTGCGCGCGCTGCGCCGCGACATCGCCATCGAGGTATGCGAGCGCTACGACTGCACCGGCTTCCTGTTCGACTTCATGCGGGTGCCCGGCTACTTCCGCTTCGGCGAGGAGCGCAGGAACGCCCACCTGATCACGCGCATGCTCCGGGAGACGCGCGCGGGCCTGGACGAGGTGGGCAGGACCCGCGGCCGCCACGTCGGCCTTGCCGTGCGGGTGCCGACGACCGTCGGCGGCGCGCGGCGGCTGGGCCTGGACGTGGACGAGTGGGTGGCCGAGGAGCTGGTCGACGTGCTCGTGACGGCGCCTTTCTTCGCCCAGGAGATGGAGCACGACGCGGGCGAGTGGGTCGAGCTCGGGCGGGACTCCCGCGTCAGCATCGTCGCCTGCCTGGAGGAGGGGTACCTGGCCGGCCACACCGACGGCCACAACCGCTGGTTCTACAATCCGCCGATGATGACCGGCATGACCACCGAGATGGTGCGCGGCCTGGCCGCCCGCCACCATGCCCGCGGCGTCGACGGCCTGTACGTCTTCAACTGGTTCGGCAGCGCCCTCACCTACGGAGCCAAGCACGACTTCGGGCCGAACGCCGTCAACGACGTCGCCGATCCGGAGCGGCTGCGCCATCGCGACAAGACCTTCGCGCTGATGAGAACGAACCGGAGCTTCCCCAACTGCCTGCGCACCGAGTGGCAGATTCCGGCCCCGGTCACGCGGGAGGTCACCGAGCTGACCTTCGACGTCGCCGATGACGTGGCGGCGGCAGGCGACGTGGTCCGTTCCTGCCGGCTGCTCCTGCACGTCGACAACCTGAGCGTCGTGGACCGCCTGGAGGTCACGCTGAACGGCAGCGAGGTCCCGCTGGTGAACCCGATCAGGCCGAGCACCCGCATGGGGACCATCAGCGGCTGGCAGATCTACGACCTGATGGGACACCGCCCGCGGCCCGGCGCCAACACCGTGACCGTGCGCGCCCTGCGGGTGAACGAGCGGACCGCGGCCGAGTTGCCGATGAGCATCGAGGACGCCGAGATCGAGGTGCGCTACGAGCACCCGACCGGCGACGTCGCCAACGGTTCCGGCAGCCGCGAGCCGCTGCCGGACCTGGCGCTGGCGGGCCGGTAGGCGGAGATCAGGTCCGGGGAATGTAACCCGGCGGCTCGCGGAACGGGCCGTCAGGGTACCGGTAGCGGACGGACAGCTCCAGGTCGGTGAGCACCAGGGGGATCTCCGCAGCAAGGCGAGCCGCCCGCCTCACCGACACGGCCACCTCGTTCCGGCCCTGCCTGGGCGGGGCACCGGCGAGGTCGTAGACCAGCCAGACCCTGAAACCGGGAGCCGGCTTGCCCGCTTCCAGGGGATTGAGACACGGCAGCGGCGTGCCGTTGCACGTGACGGTCAGCTCGTCCAGGTGGCAGGGCTCTTTCAGCAGCAGCTCCAGGTGCACGTGGTCGATCCGCGCGCCGGCGCCTGCCACGTCGTCGGCGACGTCGATCGGGAAGATCGCGGGCTCGGGCCCGAGCTCCGCGGGCAGCAGGTACTGCTGCGGATAGCAGTTCGGGAACGACCCGGTGCGGCGCATCACGGCGTAGCGCTTGTCCCGGTGCCGGAGGCTCCGGGGTGAGCCGGCCTGGTCGAGCACCTCCCTGGCGTCGACGTCGTAGCCTCGCAGGACGCCCGGGCCGTTGAAGAGGTAGATGCCGTCGACCCCGGCGCGCCAATGCCGGGCCGCCATGCCGCGGATCAGCTCCGGCGTCAGTCCCTGCATGTACGAGTCGCGCACCTGGTAGTAGGGGACGCCGCGCCCGAGCACGTCGCCGGTCTGGTAGGCGGAGTCCATGCCGTGATGGATGCGCACCGCGGTGTCGGCCGCGGCGGCCACCCACGGCGCCGCGTCCTCCTCCATGTGCTGGACGAAGAACGAGCACGGCACGACGATGTCCACCAGCTCCTCCTCCATCCATTCCACGACGTCCAGGCCCAGCATCACGCAGCCCTCGATCGTGTTGGGCACGCGCACCGAGAAGCCGAGCGGGCGTCCGCGGCGGCGCGCCGCTTCGTCCAGCATCGCGCGCGTGTCGCGGATCAGGTCGGTGACCAGGCGGGCATGCTCCCGTTCCCGGCCGTAGCGGAACAGGCCCGGGCAGCGCACGAAGTCGTACTCCCACCCGTCGACGTCGTAGCGCTCGACGGCCTCCGCCGCGACCGCGAGCCGGATGCGGCGCACCGGCTCGTGCGCGAAGTCCTGGAACCACCGCAGGGAGGTGGCCAGCTCGTCGGGCCACCCGGCCGCCCCCTCGTCGCCGATCAGGTATTCGCGGTGCCGCTCGTACCACTCGCTGCCGATCAGCCGGTAGATCTCGCCGGACGACGTGTCGACGTGGTGCCAGTCGTTCATCCTGAGCTGCAGCCAGAAGTCGATGCCTGTGCGCCTGCACTCGTCGAGCACGAGCTGCACGGGGTCGTGGCCCGCGGCCCACAGGGAGCGCAGGTTCTCGGCGCCGCGCCAGAGCTCCACCCCGCCGAGCTTCGCGCCCGCCTCCAGCCGGTCGACGATGAACTCCATCCCGTCGACCTCGGTCGGGTACGAGGTGGTGTAACCGGCCCCGTTGCCGACCGTGCAGACGAACGCGTCGACCTGGGTCCCCGCGAGCCCGCCGACGATGACGTGCCGAAACCGCTGCGGGGAGATCGGCGGGTTGACCATGTGGGCGCCGATGCCGCTGTCGTCGACCCAGGTGATGCGGTAGTTGCGGTCCAGTCTTCCCGTCGTCTTGTCGATTGCCACGTCCGGGAGCGTATGCGTCCGGTCCGGCACCTGTCGAGGACGGCAGACCGAGGGCGGCGGCGTCAGTAGCTGACGCCGATCTCGAAGCCGAACTGGTACTCGGGCGCGCCGAATCCCGTCTCGCTGCGTTCCGCGCCGAGCTCGACCGTGAGGCTGCGGAAGCCGTCGTCCGGCTCCATGCCGATGCGGGTGCCCACGCGCACCCGGTGGCCGTCGCCGGTCACGCCCACCTCCCCGAACGGGGTCAGCACGCCGTTCCCCGGCAGCGCGATGCCGTAGGCGATCGAGCCGTCCAGCGCGGCCGCCGTGGACGCGGGCGCCCGTGGCTCGGCCGCCGGCAGATCGTCACCCCACAGCGCTGCTGCGGCGCCGGTCGGCGCGCCCCAGCGCGGGCTCAGAGCCAGCGACAGGCCGTGCCCGCCCGCGCCCGGGCCCACCCGCGCGGTCACGCTCAGCCCGTGCTCGCGGTAGGCGGCCGCGGTGTGCAGCGCTCGCTGGAAACGCCGCGGTACACGTACAGGTCGCCGACGACCGCTCCCCGATCGTCGTGCACGGGCCGGCGCTGCCGATAGAACAGCCGCCCCGCCGCGCCCCGGCCGCCGTCGGCCGGCGGTTCCTGCTTCAGCGGTTCCACCAGCTCCCCGTCCGCTTCGGACGTGAGGTCCCTGCCCGCGTCCGTCAGCGGCGCCCTGCGCATTCGCCCGGCCCAGAGCGCGTCCGCTTCCTCCAGGGTCATCGCCTTCATCTCGGCTTCGGTGGCGGCCATCAGGCGCTGGTAGCACCGATTGGCGAACACCAGGCGCTGCGCGTCGTCGGTGACGGCGATCGCCTCGCCGATGGAGTCGAGCACCGCCGTCAGCCGCCGGTTGGTGCGCGACAACTGCCGGCGCCGCGCCTCCAGCCCGCTCCAGGTTCCACTTCTCGACCAGCGCCAGCGTGATCTGCTGTACCTCCTCGCGCGCGAACGGCTTTCTGATGTAGAGCAGCTTGTGCAGCAGCTCCATGTCCTGGACGATGTCGGCCAGCGACGTCTCCGCGTACGCGGTCATCAGCACGATCTCGATGGCCCGGTCGACGCGCCGCATCTCGCGGACGGCGCTCAGGAACGACGGCGCCAGGTCGTCCGCCGCCGCGGCGCGCGGCAGCAGCATCTCGGCGAAGTCGTCGTGAATGTCCTTCTGATCATCGACGACCAGCACTCTGGCGTTCGCCGACTACGAGCGTGTTCATTCGGCGGCGCCATCAAATACGACTTCGTATAAAACTACCGCATCTATTTCTGCTTTTTTTGTACTTGGATCGTGTTCATCGGCAGCTTGCGGGGCGGTCCGGACCGAGATGGCCGGCGAACCGCCCTGCGCCTGCGGCTACCCCGGCCGGGGCATGCGGTAGCCGACTCCGCGCACGTTGCGTATCCACACCGGGTTGGCCGCGTCCTCGCCCAGCTTCGCCCGCAGCTTCTTCACGAAGTTGCGCACGAGGTTCTTGTCGCCCGTGTCCTTCCCGCTCCAGGCGTGGTCCACCAGGGTCTGGAAGGGCACCACCCGTCCGGCGTTGCGCGACAGCAGCCGCACGATCTCGTACTCCGTCGGCGTCAATGCCACCTCGCGCCCGCCGACCGTCACCCGGCGATCCTCGTAGTGGATGGTCAGCTCGCCCAGCACGAACGGCTCGGGCTCGTTGTGGCGGCGCAGGGCCGCCCTCACCCGCGCCGTCAGCTCCGTGGCCGAGAACGGCTTGACGATGTAGTCGGAGGCGCCGCTCTCCAGCGCCCGCGCGACGGTCTCGTCGCGTCCGTAGCCGGAGATGAAGACCACCGGCAGGTCGGCGAGCTCGGGCACGCTCTCCATCAGCTCGATGCCGTCGGTGCCGGGCAGCATCAGGTCCAGCAGGACCAGGTGCGGCTGCTCGGCGCGGATGATCCGTGACAGCTCCATGTGCTCGCCGGTCACCAGCGGCGCGTAGTCCGCCGACGCCAGCGCGTCGCGCACGAAGCGAAGCGTCTGCGGGTCGTCGTCCACCACGAGGATGCGGGTCGACTCGGCGCGTTCCGCGGACGGACCTCGCACGCGCCTTCCGGCGCCGGCAAACCCGGTGTCGAGGCTCAGCTCGGCCGCCGGCACGGTGAAGGTGAACCGCGTTCCCTCGCCGGGGCCGCCGCTTTCGGCACGGATGCGGCCGCCGTGCGCCTCCACCAGCCCCTTGCAGATCGCCAGCCCCAGGCCGGTCCCGCCCGGCACGCGCTCACCGCCGCCGGCGGTGAGGCCGGAATACTTGCGGAACAGGTGGGGCAGCCGCTCGGGCGCCACGCCGTGGCCTTCATCCGCGACCCAGACCGCGACGTGCGCGCCGTCGCGCTCCCCGCCGACGCGGATCGGCGAGGACTCGGGCGAGTGCCTCGCGGCGTTGGAGAGGAGATTGTTCAGCACCTGCTCGATGCGCCGCCGGTCCGCCATCACCCGCGGCAGGTCCACCGGCAGGTCGATGAGCACCGTGTGCCGCCCGCCGCCCGACAGGAACGTGTTGCGCGCTCCGTCGACCAGGTCGGCCAGGTCCGACGGCTCGGGCGCCACCGACAGCGTGCCCGCGTCGATGCGCCCCGCATCGAGCAGGTCGCTGATGAGGCCGCGCATGCGGTCGGTCTGGTCGTGGATGATCCGGTAGAACTCGTGCCGCTCGGCCGGGTCGAGCTCCGCCGCGGACTCCAGCAGCGTGGCGGCCGAACCCTTGATCGAGGTCAGCGGCGCGCGCAACTCGTGGCTCACCATGCCCAGGAACTCGGCGCGCAGCCGCTCCAGCTCGTCGAGCGGGGCCAGGTCCTGCATGGTGACGACCACCGATGCGACCGCGCCGTCCTCGGACCGGATCGGCGTCGAGTTGACCAGGGTCCGGACGCTGCGCCCGTCGGGGACCGAGAGCACCATCTCCTCGGCGCGCACCGTCTCGCCGCTTGTGAGCTGTCCTGCCAGCGGGAATTCGGCGAGGGCGATCTCCCGCCCGTCGGCGCGCCGGCAGGTGACCACGTCCTGCAGTTGCTCCAGTGGGTGCCCTGCCGTGCGCAGGCTCTCCATGATGCGCCGCGCCTCGCGATTGAACGACACCGCTTGGCCATTCCTGGCATCCATCACCACGACGCCGACCGGAGAGGTCTCGACCAGGGCTTCCAGGTCGGCGCGCGCGCGCTGCTCGTCGCGATGGGTGCGCGCGTTGGCGATCGCCGTCGCCGCCAGTGAGCCGAACAGCACCATCACCTCCTCGTCCGCGGCCGTGAACTCCGGCCCGCCTTCCTTCCCGGCCAGGAACAGGTTGCCGACCTGCACGCCGCGGTGGCGCATCGGCGTTCCCTGGAAGGTCTCCGCGTGCATCAGGTCCGTGGCGTAGCCGAGCGAGTTGACGAAGGCGGGCAGGTCGGTCAGGCGGATCGGTCCCGGCAGGTCGCGGAAGTGCGCCCAGAGCCTGGGCCCGTCGGGCCAGGCCATGAAGGCCGCGTGCTCTTCGGGCGTGAAGCCCGAGCTGACGAAGTCCGGCACCCCGCCCGCTTCGTCGATCGTCGTGATCAAGCCGAAGCGGGCGCCGGTGATGGCGCGGGCGCTGTCGACGATCTCCTGCAGGACGGTGGTGAGGTCGAGGGTCGCGTTGATGCGCAGGATCGCCGCTCCCAGCGCGGAGGTGCGCTGGCGCAGTGCCTGGAGCTCCTGCGTCGCTTCGTCGATGTTCACCGGTGGTCCCCTCCTGCCGCGTGCGCGCCGGCGATGCCGTGGCACCGGCCGGAGCCGTCGAAACGGAGGTTACTCAAGGGATACATACGGCGTCAATGCGAATGCAAACCGTTTATGCAAGGGAGCGGGGCGCTCACATGGGGTGCGGGCCGGTCTGCATCCGGCGGGCCGGGCCCCATGCGCCGCCCCACGGCGTGATCGCCCGAGCCTCCTGCTCGTACAGCCCAACCAGCTTCGCGAACCGCTCCTCGACCCCCTCCCGCCCCTGCGGGATGTTGGCCGCGTTCCACCGCGGCACGAAGTCATGGCCGAGCTGCCGCAGCTCCGCCGCCAGCCGGCCGGCGGCGGCGGGGTCGGGGTCGGCCACGAAGCGCACGCTGTCGAACAGCCACGCGGCGCGGCGCAGCTCGTACCCCACCAAGTCGGCGACCGAGCGGTTGCGCGGCAGCGACGGCGCGGCGGCGGCCACCTCGCCCTCGAGCGCCCGCGCCTCCTCGGCCAGCCGCGCGGATGCCTGCGCGTCCGCCGAGCTGCCGGCGCCGGGCACCGGTTCGTTCCAGAACACCGCGTGAGCGGCCATCGGCCGCCAGTTGAACTCCCGCGGGTAGCGGTGGTCATGGCGGGCGGCGGCGAACGCCTTGGCGTTGAGGCTGCCCAGCCACTCGTGGGCACGCGCGATCGCATCCGCGGGCGCGCCGAAGAACTGCTGTGCCCAGCGTGCGATGAACGGCTCGTCGGACTCGACCCGCGGGGCGCCGTTCCACTGATGCTCGGCGGCGAAGGCGTAGTTCAGCCAGTGCAGCTCGCGGAAGCAGTCGCGCGTGTCGTTCCAGGCGCAGGTGATGCTGTCGGTGATCCCCTCGTCGAAGGCGAGCCGCGTGAACACCGGCAACGTCTCCCGCGTCTGCACGAAGCTCGGGAAGAGCTGCCGCCACGTCCACACGCCCGGCGAGATGACCTGGTCGACGCCGTGCCGCTGGAGCCGGTGCAGAAACGGGAAGTACTCCTCCGGCGTGAGGTCGTAGTAGTTCCAGTTCACGAACGACAGCCCCGCGTCGCGCAACGCATGGATGTCGTCTTCCGAGCCCTGCACGGGCGGCCGGTAGCGGCTGTCCGCGAACTCGGCGAAGAACAGCACCCTCCGCCAGTGCCTGCGCGCCAGACGCGCGACCGCCCGCACGTGGTCGACGTACACCGTCCCGGCGCCACGTTCGCGCACCATCTCGCTGGAGCGCAGCCCGCGGTCGCTCAGGGCCACCTCGTCGCAGCCGACGTGCACGGTGTCGCCGTCGAACACCTCCGCCAGCTCCGCGAAGAGGTCGCCGATGAAGTCGTACACCGCGGGCACCGCCGGCGAGTAGTGGCTGGCGCCGCCTTCCAGGTCGGACAGATGGTTGAACTCCGGCATGCCGGTCACGCGGCCGACGTGGCCGAATGTCTGGAAGGTCAGGAACAGCTCCACGCCGTAGCGCCGGCCGTACTCGACCAGACGCCGCCACTGCCCGGCGTCCATGGCGCCGTGCGCTCGGCCCAGCGCCGGGTAGCGCTCGAAGGCGAACAGGTCCTCGGTGTGGAAGGTGAGGACATTGTACTTCAGGCGGGAGAGCTCGCGGATCATCCGCTCGTAGCCCGCGACCGTGGAGACCTGCCCGCGCGCCGGGTCGTCCTGCAGGCCGCGCAGGCGGAAGTCGGGCCAGTCCTCGATCACGCAGCACGGCACCTCCACCGTTCCGCCGCGCGGACGGGCAAGGGAGAGCAGCGTGTGGATGCCGTACACCAGGCCGGCGTGCGATGCGGCCCGCACCTCGATGCCGCCGGAGCCGGCCACGCCGAGCCGGTACGCCTCCGGGCCGTGGTCGCCGGCCGGCGGCGGGGGCGG
Source organism: Spirochaetia bacterium (assembly GCA_964291595.2). Lineage (GTDB taxonomy): Bacteria > Spirochaetota > Spirochaetia > SZUA-6 > Bin103 > CATQHW01. The sequence goes on from OZ219914.1 coordinate 3,619,674, forward strand.
GCGCAGCGACAGGTGGACGGGGATACGCGCCTCGCCCGATCCGGACGGGCCAGTTCCCCGCAGCTCCGCCACGCACTCCGCGTAGACCGCCGCTGCCTCCGCGCATTCCGGCCCCGCCTTCAGGTCCAGCACCCCGCGCGCCGTGCCGGGCAGGCGCCGGACCGATTTCGGCCGCGGGATCAGAGCCAGGTCGTCGCGAGCGTGCACGCCGCTACCCGTTGATCCCATCACTCGGTGATCCCCATCATTCGGCGATCCCCATCATTCGGTGATCCGGATGCGCGGGTCGAGCACCGCCAGCAGCAGGTCGGAGATGAGCGTGCCTATCACCGTCAGGGTGGCCAGCAGCATGAGGATGCCGCCGGCGAGCTGCATGTCCTGGTTGACCAGCCCTTCCAGCATCAGCGGTCCGATGGTGGGCAGGCCGATCACGATCGAGACCAGCACCTCGCCCGCCACCAGGCCCGGCAGGATCCACCCGACGGTGGAGATCCACGGATTGGCCGCCATGCGGATCGGGTACTTGACCAGCAACCGCGTCTCCGGGACGCCCTTGGCGCGCGCCGTGGTCACGTACGGCATGCGGAGCTGGTCCAGCACGTTGGCGCGGATGGTGCGCAGGCCGCCGCCGATCGACTCGAACCCCAGCACCACCAGCGGCATCCAGATGTGCGCCAGGAAGTCCAGAAACTTGGGCACGCCCCACGGCGCGTCGACCATGTCCGGGGAGAACAGGCCGCCCGGCTGGTAGTCGAACCACTCGTAGGCCAGGTACATCAGGATCAGCGCGAACAGGAAGTTCGGGATCGCCATCATGAAGAAGGCGGTGAAGCTGAAGATGTTGTCGAACAGGGAGTACTGGCGCAGCGCCGCCCCCACCCCGGCCGGCCACGTGATCACGCTGCTGAGCATCAGCGTCAGCAGGGCGATGGAGACGGTGAGCAGGACGCGCTCCTGGATCAGCAACCGCACCGGCTTGTTCCACAGGAGGGAGAAGCCCCAGTCGCCGCGGGCGAAGCGGCTGGCCCACTTGAAGTAGCGCACGAAGAACGGATCGTCGAGTCCGTAGCGGGCGCGCAGCTCGGCGATCATGTCCTCGGCCTCGTCCCTGAAGACCTCCTGGGACTGCTCCAGGCGCGCGACGTACGAGCTGGCCAGGTCGCCCGGCGGCAGGTCGATCACCAGGAAGGAGATCACGGAGATCAGGACCACCGTCGGGATCATGATGAAGACCCGGCGCAGCATGAAGGTGATCATGGGCGGGCGCCCCGGTCGGCCGTCACCGGTAGGGATCCATCGCGTCGCGCAGGCCGTCGCCCAGGAACTGGAACGCCACCACGGTGAACACCACCAGCAGGGCCGGCAGCAGCAGCCAGGGACGCAGGGCCACCGACTGCACGTTCTGCGCCTCCCTCAGCAGCACGCCCCAGCTCACCGCCGGCGCCCGCAGGCCGACGCCGATGAAGCTGAGCGCCGTCTCCCCCAGGATCATGCCGGGCACCTGGTTGCTGGCGACCACGATCAGGTGGCTGGCGAACGCCGGCAGCATGTGGCGAGCCACCAGCCGCGGGCGCCGGCAGCCGTCCAGGGTGGCCGCCAGCACGAACTCCTCCTCGCGGACGGCCAGCAGCTTGCTGCGGACCACCCGCGCCAGGCCCGTCCAGCCCAGGACCGACAGGATCAGCGTGATCGCGAAGTAGACCTGCACCACCGTCCAATGCAGCGGCAGCGCGGCGGACAGCGCGATCCACAGCGGCAGGGTCGGAAACGACATCAGCACCTCGATGATCCGCTGGATGACGTTGTCGACGATGCCGCCGAAGTAGCCGGAGATGCCGCCGATGAGGACGCCCAGCACCCAGCTTATGGCGATCGCCAGGATGCCGATCGACAGCGACAGGGTGGCGCCGTGCACCATGCGCGAGTACAGGCAGCGGCCCGAGCCGTCGGTGCCGAGCGGAAACCAGCGCACCTCGGGGTCGCCCGAGCCGAACAGGTGGATGTCGCTCTCTATGATGAAGAACAGCGAGTACGGGTCGCCCCTGGCGAACAGCCGCAGCGGCCGCTCGTTCTCCAGGTCGGGGAAGACGTCCTGCTCGAAGGTCTGCAGGTTGAGCTTGGTGCGCACCGGGTAGACCACCGGCCGGAAGCTGCCCTCCTGGTCGAACAGCCGGAACGAGCGCGCCTTGCCCAGGATCGACGGCGGCAGGTACTGGTACTCGGGTCGGCGCGTGACCGGATCGTTGGTGGCGAAGAAGCCGGCGAAGATCGCCACGAAGTAGAAGACGGAGATGACCAGGAGTCCCCACAGCGCCCAGCGGTGACTGCGGAACTTGAGCCACATCAGGCGCCACTGCGTGGCGGTGAAGAAGGCTTCGCGCTTCTCTTCCTCGGTGAGGCGCCGGCGGCCGAACAAGCCGCGGCGCGCGGTATGGACCTCTGGCGGCGCGGCCTCCTGCGTGGTGGCCATGCGGCCCCGACGGTACCACGCTACCGGAACGCGGGGAACCGGAATTGGTGGGGATGGGCCGACGCGGCGCCGCAGGCGCCGGGAATTGTCGTACCCGGCTTGGAACGCATCGGGAACCGATGCGCTCCAAGCCAAAGGAGGGGCTGGGCCGGCGCTCAGCGGTCCTCGACGATCAGGCGGCCTCGATGCTCGGAGACTGCAAGCGGAGTGCCACGCAGCACCGTGAGGTCGCCGTCGACACGGTGAAACCGCTGCGCTCCGCTGTCGGTTCGCGCGATCACCGCCCCGCGGGAGTCGACGACCTCGATGGCGCCGCTGGTGGAGGTGAGTCGCTTGTCCCCTTCGGAGCGTGCCACCCGCACCCATCCCGACCCGGCAGCCACGTGCAGCGGCCCGGCGCGGTCTCCGACGAAGACGTCCCCCTCGGCCGTGAACACCTCCAGCCGATCGGACCGCAACCCCTGGACGACGACCGCGCCGCTGACGGTGCGCACGGTCAACTCGACGTCCGCCGGAACGGAGAGCGTCAGCTTCGGCCCCCAATCCACGGATGCGCGGCTGATCGGCAGGTCGTTGCCGCCCACGCGCAGCGTCACCGCCGTACCGTCCCGGTCCACGGCCAGCTCCGGCCGGTTGCGGCGCGACATGCGCGCCGACACCGACAGCTCCACCTCCACGTCCCGCCGGTCGGCGGCGAACACGCGCACCGCCTCGAAGTCGGTGCGGATCGTCAGGTCCGAGACGTCCGCGATCGTGGAGCGCTGCGTGGCGGCCGCGCCCTCCAGGACTCCTACCGCGAAGGCCCCTTCGGCGCCGACGAGCGCGGAAGCGCCGAGCACGGCGGCACGTGCCGCCTTCAAGCCGCCCTTCAACGCGGCGCTGAGACCTCGAGCGCAGCGGTGCCGCGGCCGGCACACGCGAGCGAAGACCCGAACCCGTTCACCCGCAGCGTCGCCGTGTGCCCGTCCACCTCGACCGCGACCACGCGCTGGCCGTCGATCCCGGCTTCCGAGCCGTGGTGCTCCACGCGCACCGGCGGCAACTCCTCGCCCTCGCGCCCGACCTGGATCACGGTCACCAGCAGCCGCTCGCGGCCGGCGGCGGCGAACGCCGCGGTCAGGTGCCACTGCGGGGGGTACTCCGTCTCATGGGAGCGTTCCGGGTCGACCGGGAAGCGGTCGGCGCGCGCCAGCCGCGCCGCGGCGGCGCCGGGCTCCGCGCAGAAGGTGAGCCGCGCCAGCGCCGGCGGGTTGCCGACCGCCGCGGTCACGCCGCCGTCCGCCTCGGCAGGCGCCGGCGCCTCGAAGGGCACCGGCGCGTGGAAGGCGAGCTGCACCGGCCGCGGCTCCCGGGTGACCACGTCGTCGATCACGACGAAGACGGCCGGGCGCAGGAAGATCACGTGGCGGATGGCGCGCTCGACGCCCAGCTCGGCCGCGCTGCGCTCGCGGGGGCGCAGCGGGCGGTGGGTGTGCTCGTAGGACTCGAGCCGGTACGCCGCGGTCGCGTCACCGGCGCAGTAGTCGTAATCCGGCCCGGTCGCGAAGGCGATGATGCGGCCCGAGGCCTCCTGCCGCCAGACCGCCTGGCCGCGGTCGTCGACCAGCACCGCGTTGTGGGCGCGGGTGTGGCGGGTCCAGGCAAGATCGTGCGGGCTGCCGTACCATGGGTAGAAGCCGCTGTCGATCAGCAGCGGCCGGCCGAACGCCTCCAGCACGAAGCTGTTCTGGTCGGCGTGGCTGTGGCTGAACGAGCCGAAGCGGCTGCTCTTGAAGCAGAGCATGACGTTCGCCTCCCGCGAGGTGAGGTCGCTGTGCAAGGCGACCCAGCCGGTGTCGGCGAAGTGGACCGAGCGCGGCAGCCCGTGCGGAGGCGTGGCGGCCGGCGGTTCCGGCCAGGTGACGCGGGCGCTCAGCTCGGCCAGCGGGTCGCGGCCGGCCGCGTCGCCGTCCTCTACCTGCTCCGCGTACCAGCGGTAGACCGGGTCGCCGTAGACGCGTCCGTACATCCCCATGATCTGCCGGTTGAGTGCCGGATGGGTGGAGTAGGAGGCGTCCCCGAAGCTGGTGCAGGTGCTCCACGGCGGCCGGAAATAGAGAAAGTGGCGGCCGTTGTTGCGGCCCCACGGCCGGTCGAAGTGATCGGCGCCGGTGGCCACGCGAAAGAGATGCGCGATGCGCTGGAAGTAGTGGCTGTAGACGTAGCCGAAGCCCTGTCCCCAGCCGCCGTCGGCGCCGCCGTAGCCCGGGAACGCCTGGGCGAGGAACCGCTCGACGTCGGCCAGCCAGCCGGCCGCCTCCGGCACGTGGTGGTAGAGCGCGAGGGCCGCGACCGTCATCTCCGGCGGTCCGTAGACGATGCTGTGGCTGTCCAGGGGGTTGTCGAAGGTGTTCAGCACGCTGTGTTGGTGGAACTCGCGGGCGCGCGCGGCGAGCCCGGCGACTACGGATGAGCGGTCCGCGCCCAGGTCGTCCCACAGGTAGTCCAGCGCCTGCGACACGGACGGCACCACGCCGTGGAACTGGTGCGTGTTGAGGTACGAGGTCCTCTCCAGGTCGAGCCCGGCCAGGTGCAGCATCCCGGCGGCGGCGTAGTCCCGGCACGCACGGTCGCCGTCGAGCATGGCCACGAAGGCGGTCGCCGGCAGCGCTGCGTAGAGCGCGCGCAGCGGGTACATCATGCGCTCGTGCGCCGCGAAGGTCCCTCGTCGCGCGGGTAGCGCTGGTCCCAGGTAGGCTCGCCCGGAAGCAGCAGGTCGCCGGGCAGCACGACCTCCGGCAGCGGCTCGGCCAGCGCCGCCCGAGCCCGTTCGCGCACCTGCGCCAGCAGCGGGGCAAGCGCCTGCGAGGCGGCCTGCCCGCGCAGCCGTTCGAGCGACTCCGCGTTGAAGTAGACGCGGGGATGGCCGGCCGCCGGTGCGCTCATTCGGCCCTGCTTACTCGAACCAGAACGAGAACAGGTCGGCGTCCTGCAGCTCGATCCGCAGCCGCAGCCGCTGCCCCGCCAGCGCTCCGATCTGCCGGTCGGACCAGGTCACGGTCACGTGGGTGTGATCGCCTGACACCGGCCGCGACGCCTCGAAGCCCTCGATCGGCACCCCGTCGTCGTCACACAAGGTGACCACGGCCCGGCCGCGGGCGTTCAGGTTCAGGTGCAGGGCTACCTCGCCATGGCCCGCATGGACCGCCACCGGACGCGTCAGCAGCCAGCCGCCGTCGCCGTCGCCGCTCATGGACACGAACCCGTCGCGGCGCAGCAGCGCCAGGCACAGGCCGGTCGCCCGCGAGCTTCCGCCCGAGAACTTGCGTCCGCCGTGCGGCCCCTGCACGGCGCCGTAGAACAGGTAGATCTGATCGCCGCGGACGATGAACCGCTTGCCGACCCGGCACATGCCGTCCTCGGGGCCGCCCGGCGCGCCGAGCGACAGGAAGGTCTCGCGCGCGCCGACCCGCTGCCAGCGGATGCCGTCGCGGCTGACGGCGAGCTGGGTGTCGATCGTGCCGTCCACCCCCTCGCGATAGATCCACGGCATGCCCAGGTAGAGCCCCTCGTAGAGGTCGATGGGCACCCCGTAAAACTGCGTCTCCGCCTCGTCGCCCTCGTCGCATTCGAACACCAGCTCGGGCTCGGTCCAGTGCACGAAGTCGTCGCTCTCGGCGCGCGCCATCTTGCGCCCGCCGGCGTTGAAGCGCCCGAAGGCGACGTAGCGGTGCAGGGCCGGGTCGCGCAGCACGGTCTGGTCGGTGTCGGAGCCCAGGTTAATAGCCGGGTTGGTGGCATAGTTCGTCCAGCGCACGCCGTCCGGCGAGTGCGAGATCCACATGCCGTCGCCGTCGCCGACCCCGAACAGCACGCGGCCGCCGGGCAGCTTGGTCAGCGTGCCGTCGCCGCCGTGCTCCCAGTAGAAGGCCTTGAAGCGCTTGTCGGGGTCGGGGTCGTCCGGATCCTCGATGATCGAGGCGCCTTCGCAGTTGAGGCGGCCGATGTGCAGGATGTTGTTGTGGCTGTCTCCCGCGATGGTCATCTGGCCCAGGTCCGGCTTCTCCCAATGCACACCGTCCGTGGAGGTGGCGTAGCCGAGCAGCGTCACATTGCCGGGGATGCTGAGCACCCGGCCGCCGGCCGGCCCGACCGGGACCCGCTCCTCGTTGCTGCCCGGGCTGGTCAGGTACCAGCGGCGGAACAGGCCGCGCTCCTGGTCGTACAGCGTGGTGCCGTACACCGACACGTGCGTCTCCCACGGCGTGTCGCCGTCCAGCACCGGGTTCTCCGGATGCCGGCGCGGCTGATGCACGCGCCGGTACAGCCGCTCCACCCGCGTGAGCTCGCCGTCGTCTATGAACAGATGTCGCATGGGACGGACGGTAGCACGGCAGCCCGTGCGGCCACTAAGCTGCACGGCGATGAATGATCCCGACCTGCACCTGTTCGTGGACGACGCCGAGATCCAGCACTACGTGAACCTGGCCCGCGTGGTGAACAAGCCGTCGCGGTTTCCGCGCCCGGTGCTGCGCGCCGACCGGCCGTGGGAGGGAGACCGCGCGCAGGCGTGGGGGAGCGTGGTCCGCGAGCCCGGCCACCGCCTGCGCATGTGGTACTTCGCGATGAACACCGCCCGCAAGCCGGGCGAGCTGGACCGCGGCGGCTACGCGCTGGCCGAGAGCATGGACGGCCGCCACTGGACCAAGCCCGACCTGGGCGTGGTGCGCTACCGCGGCAGCTCCGCCAACAACCTCTGGTACACGTTCGCGCCCGACGGCGACAACCTGGTCGAGTTCGAGCTGGCCCGCCGCGGCGAGGGGCTGCCGGCCACCGACGAGCACGGCGAGGTGATCGGCGTGCTCAACAACATGGACGGCCTCACCGTGATCCGCGACGAGGACGACCCCGACCCCGACCGGCGCTACAAGCTGATCGCCAACATGCAGGACCACCGCATGTGGGCGCCGGCCTACCCGGAGCAGTACCCGGACGTCACCGCGGAGCAGGTGGAGCAGGCGCGCGCGGTCTGGGGCCAGTACCTGGACACCAGCCCGGACGGCGTGCACTGGACGCGCCGGCCGCGGCGGCTGCTGCCGATGCGGCACGGCGACTACATGATGGTCACGCGCGACGAGCGCAACCGCCGCTGGTGGCTGAACGAGCGCGCCCTCAACCTGTTCGGCCGCAACGCGGCGCTGCGCACCAGCTCCGACCTCGTGCACTGGACCGACCCGGCCGAGATGGCGGTGTTCAACCAGCCCGATTCCGGCTTCGGCCGCGCGTACGAGTGGCACGGCGGCATCACGCCGTTCAACTACGGCAACCTGAACCTGGGATTCCTGGAGCGCTGGTGCAACGCCGGCTACGGCGACGGCTGCGAGCTGGTCAGCAACCGCGACGGCCAGCCGTGGCAGCGCGTGTGCCCCGGCACGCTGTTCCTGGACACCGGACCGGCCGGCTCCTTCGACCGCGTGCTGGTGTACCCCACGCACAACACGCCGATCGAGAACGGCGAGAAGATCTTCCTGTTCTACACCGGCGGCGCGGCCGGCACCGGCGCCGGCATGCCGATGGCGATGGGCCTGATGTGGATCATGCGCGACCGCTTCGCCGGCATGGCGCACTCGCGCCGCGAGCCGGGCGAGTTGCTCACCAAGCCGCTCCGGATCGAGCGGGACAAGCTGGAGGTGAACGCCGAGCGGCTGTTCGCCGGCGTCGCGCAGGTGGGCGTGCGGCGTACGGACGGCCAGTTCATCGACGGCTACGGCCTGGACGACTGCCGGATCGAGCTGGCCGGCGGCGCCCGTACGGCGGTGCGCTGGAAGGACAAGGCCGACCTGCGCGAGCTGCGCGGGCAGACGGTGTGGCTCCACTTCCGCGTGGATGGGGCAGCCCTGTACGCGTACCGGCTCTACGATTAGGCGCAGGGAGGTAGGCGTGGCAGAACCCACCGGAACGAACGACCGCGTCGGCATCGCGTTCGTGGGGGCGGGTCTGGTCGCGGAGCTGCACGGACGCGCCGTAGCCGCCTGCGAGCGCGCGCGGTTCATCGGCGCCTACGACGCCGAGCCTGGCAAGGCCGCGGCGCTGACCGCCCGGCACGGCGGACGCGACTACCGCACCCTGAAGGAGCTGGTCGGCGACCCCGACGTGGACGCCGTGCACGTCCTGACCCCTCCGGAGGGGCACGTCGCCGCGGCGCTGGCCGCGCTGCGCGCCGGCAAGGACGTGCTGGTCGAGAAGCCGGTCGCGCATCGCACGGCCGACATCCGCCGCCTGATGCGCGCCGCCGAGCGCGCCGGACGCACCTGCATGCCGGGACACAACTACATCTACGTGCCGTCCCTGCGCCGGGCGAAGGAGCTGATCGAGGCGGGCAAGCTGGGCCCGGTCGCCGCCTTCTGGATGCTCTACAATCTGTTCCACGACGCCGACCTGATCCGCAAGTACGGCTCCATCCTCCGCGTGGTGTGCGTCCATCACTGCTACTCGCTGCTGTACCTGCTCGGCCGCCCCGAGCGCCTGAGCTGCATGGCCGTGCCCGGCGTGCACGCGCCGGGCGTGCCGGACGCGGCGCAGACCGCGATCACCTGCCGGATGCCGGACGGCGCGCTGGCCAACCTGTGGGCGAGCTTCGCGGCCACCGACCCCACCAACGACCCGTGGCTGGTGCAGTACAAGGTGCTGGGCACCCGCGGCGGCGTCAGCTACTCCTGGAACGAAGCGGTGTACCAGGAGGACGGCGCCCCCGGCTTCGGCATGCCGGGCTACGTCGACGCGTTCCGCTACGAGGTTGAGTACTTCGTCGAGCGCTGCGTGCTCGGCGGTGAACCGCCGCTGTCCACGCTAGGCGACGCGCTCGACGCGCTGCGCATGGTGGAGGCGGCCGAGCGCTCGGCCGCGCACGGGCGGGAGGTGACGCTGCGCTGGGAGTGACTCCCGAACGACTCGTTGTCACGGCGGGGTCCCGCCGGTAGAATGAGCATGCTATATTTACGGGGGGTGCGGGAGCGCCCGTCGAAAACCATCGGATAGAACCAGGGAGGAGCGAGAATCTGATGAGAACATCAACTCACATCAAAGCGGTCGGACTGGCCGCCGTGTTCGCGGTCATAGGGGCCGCCGCGCTGCAGGCGCAGCAGACGCTTGCCGCCGTGCAGGCCGCCGGGGAGCTGAAGTGCGGGATCAACACCGGTCTCGTGGGCTTCGCGAACACCGACGACGACGGCAACTGGGAAGGCTTCGACGTCGCCTACTGCCGGGCGCTGGCAGCGGCCGTGCTGGGCGATTCCGACGCGATCGCGTTCGTCAACCTGACCGGCGCGAATCGCTTCCCGGCGCTGCAGGCGGGTGAGATCGACGTGCTGTCGCGGAACACCACGTGGACGTTCTCGCGCGATGTCGACCTGGGCCTGACCTTCGTCGGCGTCAACTACTACGACGGGCAGGGCTTCATCGGCCGCACGTCGCTGGACATCACCAGCGCCACCGAGCTGGACGGCGCGTCGGTGTGCATCCAGACCGGCACCACCACCGAGCTCAACCTGGCGGACTTCTTCCGCACCAACAACATGACCTACGAGCCGGTGCCGATCGAGACCAACGCGGAGGCGCGCGCCGCCTACGAGGCGGAGCGCTGCGACGTGTACACCACGGACGCATCCGGCCTGGCCGCCACCAAGGCGACCTTCGACGATCCGGACGCGCACATGGTGTTCCCGGAGATCGTCTCCAAGGAGCCCCTGGGGCCGTTGGTCCGCCAGGGTGACGACCACTGGGCGGACATCGCGCGCTGGGTGCTGAACGCGCTGATCATCGCCGAGGAGCTCGGCATCACGCAGGACAACGTGATGGAGCTGGCCGCCGGCACCGACCACCCGGAGATCAACCGCATGCTCGGCACCGAGGGCAGCTACGGCGAGATTCTGGGGCTCGACGCCGAGTGGGCCGTGCGGGCGATCGCGGCGGAAGGCAACTACGCCGAGATCTTCGACCGCTACGTCGGCCCGGACACCGCGCTGGGCCTGCAGCGCGGCTTGAACGCGCTGTACACGGATGGAGGCATCCTCTACGCGCCGCCGTTCCGCTAAGCCGTCAGGCCGTCGCGGAGTACCGCTCATAGGCGGTACTCCGCGCAGCTTCGCCCTCCAGCTCCTGCTGGTGCTGGGGGCGGCGCTGTTCATTGCGATCGTCGTCTCGAACACGATCGCCAACCTGCAGCGCGCCAATCTCTCACCAGGCTACGGCTTCCTGTTCGACACGTCCGCCTTCGACATCAACCAGCGGCTGATCGCCTACGACTCGACGCACACCTACGGGAAGGCGTTCATCGTCGGCGGCCTGAACACCGTCCTGGTAGCGGCCCTCGGCGTCGTCGCGGCCACGATCGTCGGCTTCCTGGCCGGCGTGCTGCGCCTGTCGAGCAACTTCCTGGTCAGCCGCATCGTCACCGTCTACGTCGAGTTCACGCGCAACGTCCCGCTGCTGCTGCAGATCATCTTCTGGTGGGTGATCCTGCTGGCCCTGCCGCGGGTGCGCGACAGCATCTCCATCGCCGACACCGTGTTCCTCAACAACCGTGGCGTGCAGTTGCCGGCGCCGATGTTCGAAGCGGCCGCGATCGGGATCCTGATCGTACTGATCGTCGCCATCGGCGCGACGGTGATCCTGGCACGCTGGGCCAGGGCGCGGCAGGAGGCGACCGGTGAGAAGTTCCCCGCGGGCTGGACCGGGCTGGGGCTGATCGTCGGGCTGCCGCTGATCATGTACTTCATCCTGGGCCGGCCCATCACCTTCGACATGCCGGTGATGGGCCGGTTCAACCTGCAGGGCGGCTTCAGCGTCACGCCGGAGCTGGTCGCCCTGTGGATCGCCCTGTCCACGTACACCGGCGCCTTCATCTCCGAGATCGTGCGCGCCGGCATCCTGTCGGTGAGCAAGGGACAGACCGAGGCGGCCGGCGCGCTCGGCCTGCCGCCCGGGCTCACCCTGCGCAAGATCATCCTGCCGCAGGCGCTGCGCGCCATCGTCCCGCCGCTCACCAGCCAGTACCTGAATCTCACCAAGAACTCGTCGCTGGCCGTGGCGATCGGCTACCAGGACCTGGTGTCGGTCGGCAATACCATCCTCAACCAGAGCGGACAGGCCATCGAGGTGATCTCCCTCTTCATGGTCATCTACCTCTCCCTGAGCCTGCTCACCTCCACCTTCATGAACTGGTACAACCGCCGCATCGCTCTGGTCGAGCGATGAAATCGTCTGGATCGATGAATCGTCAGGATCGGTGATGAGCGAACCCGAGGCGCGACAGGCCCCCGCCGATCACTCGTTCTACCGGACGCGCGCACAGATGGTGCCGGGCCGCCCGGCCCCGGTCACGACCGTCGGCGTGCTGGGCTGGCTGCGCACCAACCTCTTTTCGAGCTGGCTGAACACCGTCCTCACCGTGGCCGGGCTGCTGCTGCTCTGGCGCATCGTGCCGCCCTTGCTGGGTTGGGCGTTCTTCAACGCCGACTTCAGTGGCACCACCGGTGAGGAGTGCACGGCAGCGGGCGCCTGCTGGGCGTGGATCGACCAGCGCATCTCCCAGTTCCTCTACGGTTTCTATCCGAACGACTCCTACTGGCGGGTCAATCTCGCCGTGATCCTGCTGATTCCGGCGGTGGCGTACGTGCTGTTCGACAAGCTTCCCTACGCCCGCTACGGCCGCCGATACGCCATCGCGTACGTGGTGATTGCCACCTTCCTGCTGGTCGGCGGGCTGCCGATCTACAACGAGCAGGGCGAGGTCATCGGCAGCCTGTTCGGCATCCGCAGCATCTCCACGGACAAGTTCGGCGGCTTCATGCTGAACCTGGTGGCGGGCCTGTCCGGCATCGCGATGTCGCTGCCGATCGGCATCCTGCTGGCGCTCGGGCGGCGCTCGACCCTGCCGGTGGTCCGCTTTGCCTCGATCGGCTTCATCGAGGTGATACGCGGGATGCCGCTGATCACGCTGCTGTTCGTGGCGATCATCATCCTGGAGTTCTTCCTGCCTCCCGGTGTCTCGCTCGATCAGCTCATCCGCGTCATGGTGATGGTCACCGCCTTCTCCTCGGCCTACATGGCGGAGGTCATCCGCGGCGGCCTGCAGGCGATCCCGAACGGCCAGTACGAGGCGGCCCAGGCGATGGGCCTGAGCTACTGGAAAATGATGCGCCTGGTCATCCTGCCGCAGGCGCTCAAGATCTCGATCCCCGGCATCGTCAACACCTTCATCGGCCTGTTCAAGGACACCACCCTGGTGGTCACCATCGGGCTGTTCGACATCCTGGGGCAGGCGCGGCTGCTGCAGACCAACCCGGACTGGATCGGCAAGGTCGATTACGAGACCTTCCTGATCGCGGCGCTGTTCTTCTTCGTGATCTGTTTCTCCATGTCGCGCTACTCGATCAACCTGGAGAGACGCCTCGACACCACCCGGCGCTAGGGACAAGGGAGCGAAGCATGTCAGACACCGACCCGTCGGCCGAGAAAGAGCCGATCATTCGCATCACCGGCCTGAACAAGTGGTTCGGCGCGCTGCACGTGCTGCGCGACATCGACCTGACCGTGCAGCCGCAGGAGCGTATCGTCATCTGCGGCCCGTCCGGGTCCGGCAAGTCGACCCTGATCCGCTGCATCAACCGGTTGGAGGAGCACCAGCAGGGATCGATCGTGGTCGAAGGCATGGAGATGACCAACGACCTGAAGAACATCGACGCGATTCGCCAGGAAATCGGCATGGTGTTCCAGCAGTTCAACCTGTTCCCGCACCTGACGGTGCTGCAGAACTGCACGCTGGCGCCGATCTGGGTCCGCAAGATGTCGCGCGCCGACGCCGAGCAGCAGGCGATGGACCTGCTGGAGCGCGTGAAGATCCCGGAGCAGGCGCACAAGTATCCCGGGCAGCTCTCCGGCGGACAGCAGCAGCGCGTGGCCATCGCCCGGTCCCTGTGCAAGCAGCCCAAGATCATGCTGTTCGACGAGCCGACCTCGGCGCTCGATCCGGAGATGATCAAGGAGGTGCTCGACGTGATGGTCGACGTGGCGGCGACGGGCGTGACCATGCTGGTCGTCACCCACGAGATGGGCTTCGCCTCACAGGTCGCCGACCGCGTGATCCTCATGGACGAGGGTCAGATCGTCGAGCAGAACACGCCGGACGAGTTCTTCAACAACCCGCAGTCCGACCGCACCAAGCTGTTCCTGAGCCAGATCCTCAGCCACTGACACCCGCCGCCTGCCCGAAATCGATGGGTTGGGCAGATCATGCTATGATGCCGTCATAAAGCGGCGCAAAATGACGACGGGCATGGCACTTTCCATCACACTGCCCGCCGGAGGTGCGCGCCGGGACGGACGAGCATCGTGATGACCCCCTACCGGGCACGCACCATGACGGCGCCTCGCTCGTCCTTCTTTCTGTTCGGCCCGCGGGGCACCGGCAAGACGACCTGGGTCCGCCATGAGTACCCGGATGCCCATCGCGTCGACCTGCTCGACGAGGCCCTGTATCAGAGCTACCTGGCAGACGCGGGACGATTCGCCGCCGAGCTGCGAGCGGTCGAGACGGGAGCCTGGGTGTTCGTGGACGAGATCCAGCGGCTGCCCGGTCTTCTCAACGAAGTCCACCGGCACATCGAAGACGGCAGTCTCCGCTTCATCCTGACCGGATCGTCGGCGCGGAAGCTGAAGCACGCCGGCGTCAACCTGCTGGGCGGGCGCGCGGTCCACACCCGCATGTATCCCTTCCTTCCGCACGAGCTCGGAAGCGACTTCGACCTGGAGACGGTGCTCCGCTACGGCAGCCTTCCGGTGATCTGGAACGCCGACGACCGGGTGGCGGCGTTGCGTTCCTACATGCAGCTCTACCTGAAGGAAGAGATCAAGGGCGAAGCGCTGGTTCGGAACCTGGCCGGCTTCGCCCGCTTCCTGCCGGTTGCCGCCCTGTTCCACGGCCAGACCCTCAACGTCGCCTCTGCCGCGCGCGATGCCGAGGTCAGCCGGACGACGCTGGCCGGCTACGTGGAGATCCTGGAGGACACGCACGTCGCGTTTCGGCTGCCGGCGTATGACTCCAAGCTGCGGGTCCGGGAACGGAAGCACCCCAAGCTGTACTGGATCGATCCCGGATTGGCACGGGCGGCGGCCGGGCGCTCCCGAGAGCTCGACCCGCGCGAACGCGGACCTCTGTTCGAGAGCTGGATCGCCACCGTGCTCGCGAGCTTTCGCGACTACCGGGCAGCGTTCGACGAGATGCACTATTGGGCTCCGGCGCGAGCTCGGGACACCGAGGTAGATTTTCTGCTGATGCGGGAAGGCGACTTCGTCGCGATCGAGGCCAAGGCGTCCGCGCGGACCCACGACCGGCATCTGGCCGGGCTCCGAGCGGTTGCGGCGTTGCCCGGCTTGCGGCGCAGCATCCTTGTCTACACGGGAACACGGCAGATGCGAACCTCGGACGGGATCGACATCTGGCCCCTCCCCGCGTTTCTCGAAGCCCTGGAGACCGACCGGCTCTGGTAACGCGCCGGGCTCAGGAGTCGCGCACGGATCCGTCGTAGCCGAGCGGGGTGGCCAGCACCTTGTCCTGCACCGGATGGCGGGCGAGCGCCGCCTCGTTCAGCTCGATGCCGAGGCCGGGGCCGTCCGGGACCAGCAGGTAGCCGTCCTCCAGGACCAGGGGCTCGGCCAGCAGGTCGCTCTTCGGCGGCTCGGCTTCGCCGGTGTACTCCTGCAGCGCGAAGTTGGGGATGCAGGCGTCGAGCTGCACGCAGGCGGCGGTGCTGACCGGGCTGAGCGGGTTGTGCGGGATCACCTTCACGTGGTGCGCCTCCGCCATGGCGGCCACCTTCTTGCACCCCGACATGCCGCCGCACAGGCACAGGTCGGGGCGCACGTAGGCGGCGCCGCCGGCCTCCAGCACCTGCTGGAACTCGAAGATGGTCGTGAACCGCTCGCCGGTCGCGATCGGCAGGTTGCAGCGCTCGTGCACCTCGCCCATCACCGCGGGGCTGTCGGGCAGCATCGGATCCTCGTAGAAGTACGGGCTGAACCGCTCCAGCCGGCGGCCCAGCGCGATGGACTCCGCGGGGGCCATGCGGCGGTGGATCTCCACGCACAGGTCGATCTCCGCGCCGACCGCCTCGCGCACCGCGGCCACCGCGCGCACCGCCTCGTCCGCCCACTTCGCGTAGGAGTGGTAGCGGGGGAAGTCCGGCCCGAACGGATCGAAGCGGACCGCAGTGAAGCCGGCGTCCACCTTGGCGCGCGCGTCGGCGGCCAGGCCGTCGATGGTGCCGCCGGCCACGTGCATGTAGCAGCGCACCCGGTCGCGGGTCCGGCCGCCCAGCAGGTCGTGAATCGGCACGCCCAGCCGCTTGCCCTTGATGTCCCACAGGGCGATGTCGATCGCCGACAGCGCCCCCTGCACGACCGAGCCCATGAAGTGCGACGACCGGTACAGCCACTGGTAGTGGTGCTCGATGCGGTCCGGGTCCTGCCCGACCAGGTAGCGCGCCATCACCTCGATCATGGTCGCCGTGGGACGCTGCCAGCCGTGCACGCCGCCCTCGCCGATGCCGACGGTGCCGTCCTCGCAGTGGACCTTGAGCAGCAGCCAGCGGTCCCAGAGGATGGGCTCGACCCGTTCGATCCTGGTCTTCTTCATCGCTCGACCTCCTCGAATGCGAACGAATACAGGCGGGCGCGGCCCCACAGGTAGAAGCGCAGTTTGAAGCGCGGCGGCACGGCGCCCAGATCGGCGTGAGTGTCCCAGCGGACCGGCACCGACAGCCCTTCGGTGATCACGTGGCGGCAGTCCTCGCGGCCGTATCCCGGCACGATGCGGCCCGACTCGGCGTCCAGCACCTCCACCTCGACCCAGTCGCGGTACGGCCGCAGGTCGGAGACGTTCAGGTGCAGGGCCGCCGGCGCCGCGCCGGACTCGACCGGCGCCGTGGTCGCCGTCGCCTGCGTGAGGCCGTCGCGGTTGCAGAGGTGGGTGAAGCCGTCGCGGCGCAGCGTCGCCATGCCCATCTCGCACTTGAAATAGGGGTAGGAAAGGAAGCCCGTTCCGAAGTGCGAGAGCGCGGTATAGAACAGCACGACCCGGTCGTCGAACGGGATCATGCTGCCGCCGCCCAGCACCAGCAGCTCGTCGTCCCACGTCCCCCAGTCACCCATCGGGATCACCGGCAGGTCGGGCCGGATGCGCCGGAACGGGCCCAGGCCGTCACGGCTCACCGCCAGCCGGCAGTCGCCGGCGTAGGCCCCGGCCGCCAGCGTGCGCCGCTTGCGGGTGCCCAGCGGCTCGGCGTGGTGCGGCCAGGGGATCACGGCGTCGAAGTCGTAGAGCATCACGTACGCGCCGCGGTAGGGCAGCGCGTAGATGAAGTGGATCTCCTGCTCGCGCCCGTCGGCCGGATCGATGACGGCGCGCGGTCCCTGCCGCAGGTGCTCCAGGTCGGGGCCGTACCAGGCGCCGTGCTGGGTATAGACCTTGATCCGCCGCTCCGGATCGGGGTCGGCGGGATCGTCGATCACGTCGGCCGTGTCGCCGATGGCGCACGCTCGCTCCGGGGTCGGCGTCAGCGTCCAGTGGATGCCGTCGGGCGAGTAGTACGGGAAGTTGCGCTTGCCGTCGATGCCCGGCGCATCCGACCAGGCCAGCGCCTGGTAGCGCCGCCCGGCGGGAGCGTCGTCGTCGACCGTCAGGCAGAAGTGGCTGGTGGCGCCGGTCACGGGACGGAAG
This sequence comes from Spirochaetia bacterium, assembly GCA_964291595.2. Lineage (GTDB taxonomy): Bacteria > Spirochaetota > Spirochaetia > SZUA-6 > Bin103 > CATQHW01. Next base: position 3,636,899 of record OZ219914.1, read on the forward strand.
CAGATGTTGTTGTCGGCGGAGCCGCCGTAGTCGTGGAGCCCCAGGCTCGGCTTCTCCCACAGCACACCGTCGGCGCTCACGGCGTAGCCGATCGACGAGGTGCCCTCCAGGTCGGAGCCGTAGTACCAGCACTTGAAGACCGATTCCTCGGCGTCCCAGTGGATGTCGCCGGCCCAGTTGCCGACGCGCTTGCAGTCCCACTCGTGGGCGTGGCCGGGCTGCAGCACCGGGTTGGCGGGGTGCTTGACGGCCGACGTAGGCCGCAGGTCCACGTTGTCGCGATCTTCGAGCTCGCCAAGATCCAGGAACGGCACCGTTGTGCCGGGCGTTGCGGTCATGTGTGTCTCCTTGGGACAAGGTGTTCCGGACGCACCTACTCTATGCTCGCTCGACCTCGATCCACAGGTGCTCGACGCCGCGCAGGACGACCGTCTTGCGGTGCCGGGGCTCGGCTGCCAGCCGGATCGAAGCGAAACGGTCGAGCACGGCGGCGAAGGCAATGCGTGCCTCCATCACCGCCAGGGCGGCGCCCAGGCAGTAGTGAACGCCGCGTCCGAATGACAGGTGGCTCTTCTCCCGGCGCCCGATGTCCAGCGTGTCGGGATCGTCGAACACCTCGGGATCCCGGTTGGCGGCGCCGATCACGGAGATCACCACGTCACCCGCACGGATGCGCTTGCCGCCGAGCTCCGCGTCCTCACGCGCACACCTGCCGTTGAGCTGGCCCGGACTGTCGTAGCGGAGCAGCTCGTCGATGGCCGAGTCCAGGAGCTCCGGATCGCTCCTGAGCCGCTGCATCTGGTGCGGGTTCCTGAGGAGAGCCAGCATGCCGTTGCCGATCAGGTTGCGGGTCGTCTCGAAGCCGGCCATCAGGATGAGCAGCATGGCCGACAGCATCTCCTCGTGCGTCAGCCGATCACCTTCCTCCTCGGCGGCCAGCAGTGCGCTGACCAGGTCCTCGCGGGGCCGGCGGCGCCGCTCGTCGATGATGGTCTCGAAGTACGCGTACGCTTCCTCGGCAGCGTTCCTGATGCGATCCACCTGACCGCGGCTGAGGAGCGGGTCGACGGTGAGCGCCAGCACGTTGGACCACTCCTCGAACCGGTCCCGGTCGCGGGGGCGGACGCCCAGCATCTCGGCGATGATCGTGACCGGCAACGGGTAGGCAAGCGCCGCAATGAGATCGAATCGGCCCGTGCCGGGGACAGCGTCCAGCAGGTGGGCGGTCGTCTCCTCGATGTGCGTGCGGAGCATGGCCACGGCCTTCGGCGTGAACGCCTTGGAGACCAGGGCGCGCAGGCGCGTGTGCTCCGGAGGATCGAGGTCGAGCAGGCTCAACGGGACCGTCTGCACCAGGATGCGGCCGGCGTTGCCGAAGCGCCTGTGGTCCCGCAGCACCGCCTCGACATCCCGATAGCGGGTCAGGACCCACGCGTCGATCAGCCGCAGGCGGTGCACGGGATCGATGCGCCGCAGCGCGTGATAGGTCGGGTACGGGTCTTCCCTGACCTCCGCGGAAGTCAGGTCGTAGGCGACGCCCGACTCCATCCGCTCGCGAGCCAGCAGGACGCGCACGGCAAGCGGCTGGACCAAGCGCTCGACGACGCCGCTCATCAACCCCACCGGGTGCCCCCACGACCGAGAAGGCTATCGGATTGCCCAGCAGCGGATCCACGAAACACCGGTCAATCCTTCGCGTCAGCCGGACGCCGCGTCAACCTGACGCCGCGGCGCCGGACGCCGCGTCGCCGGACGCCCGGAACGCGTACAGGTCGGTGTTGTCCAGCAGGAAGCGCAGGCGCACGGTCTTGCCGGCCAGCCGCTCGATGCCGGCGCCGGCGCCGCGCCACGTCTGTTCCTGGCGGACGCCGTCGCGCGACAGCGGGTCCGCGTCCGCCGCGCCCAGGCCGTCGATCTCCGACAGGTCCTCGCGCAGCACGGCCGTGCGCAGGCTGGCGTTGCCGCCGCCGCCCAGGCCGACCGCGTTGATCAGCAGCCGGCCGCCCGGCCACGTGAACGGCCTGGTGACCACGGTGCCCGGAAAGCGGCGGGCGCGCAGCGAGCAGAAGCCGTCGCCGCGGAGCTGCGCGACGCCGATGGTGGCGCCGAAGGTGAGGTGGCGGTCGCCGTGCATGGCCGGGCCTCCCCAGGAATAGAACCACAGCGTCTCCATGTTCGGCGCGGGCGAGCCCGCCTCGTTCTCGTGCACGGTGCGCACCGGCGGCGACAGCGCGGTGTCGGTGCGCGCCGCGTCGTAGGCCCCCACGCGGCCGCCGCCGGGCGTGGGTGAGAAGAACGGCACGCGCGGCCGCAGGCGCCGCCAGGTAACGCTGTCGCGGCTGGTCAGCAGCTCCATCTCCGCCCACGGCCGGTCGTGCTCCCAGTACCACTGGAACAGGCCGACGTAGGTGCTCTCGTAGCGGAAGCCGTAGGCGTGGTAGATCTGTCCGGCCGGATCGTCCTCCAGGTCCGGGGTCAGCACGCGGCGCGGCGGGCCGTCGGCGGCGTCCGGGTTGATCGCCACCCGGTGGGCGCTGCGCACCAGCCCCCAGCGCCGGGTGTCCTCGCTGCCGCGGCTGACCAAGACGTACGGGAACTCCGGGTCGGGGCCGCGCATGGCCGTGCAGCGGTCGTGCATGCCGTGGTCGACGCCGAGCGGCATGGGCCGCTCCCAGCGCCAGTGCACGCCGTCGGCGGAGCGCAGGATGTAGCCCTTGTAGTTCCAGGTGCCGGCCTCGCACGAGCTGATCACCAGCGTCCACGGCTCGTCGCCATGCTCGGGCTCGTGCAGGATCGTCGCGGCGCCCGTGCCGCCCACCTGCCCCATGTCCAGCACGATGTTGGTCCAGCCGCCGTCGCGCGCGCGCACCACGTCCAGCTCCGGCCGCTCCCAGTGGAGGCCGTCGGTGGAGGTCAGCATGCAGACCGCGTAGGTGATCTCCGGATAGGCGGGCGGGTTGAGCGTGGCGTACCAGAGCTTCCAGAGGCCGTCGGCCGGGTCGATGTAGACGCCGGCCAGGTAGACGACGCCGGACCCCTCCCAGGGCGCGTCCGGCGCGTACACGGGATTGCCCCAGTAGCGGAACGGCTGATGGATGACGCGCTGCACGCGCACGCTCTGCTCGATCACCTCGTCGTCCAGGAAGAGCTGCGCCTCGCGCGCGTCGATCTCCACTGCCATGCCTCCCTCCTCGTTCAACGATGCTCGTCGAGCACGACCACGTCCATCGTGCAGCCGGCGGGGCGCTCCAGCCGCAGGCGCCGGTTGACCGCGACGTCCCGCGCGGCCGTGTCGCAGCCGTCAGGCCACTCGACGCGCATCTCGTCCACGACCGCCGCGTCGCCCAGGCCGAAGTGGGCGCTCAGCTCGGAGGAGCCCAGGTAGCCGCCGCCGGTCTCGATGTGGCGGGTCTGCGTCGTGCCGCCGGCGCGGACGCGCACCACCGCGCCGACCCCGTCGGCCGGCACCGGCAGGTCGAGCGCGGGCCTCAGTTCCACGCGCAGCCAGTTGCCGGAGGCGGTGCCGCCCGTGTTGGCGACCAGCGTCGGCACGCCGCGGCTGTTGATGATCAGCAGGTCCTGGTCGCCGTCGTCGTCGTAGTCGAAGCGCACCATGCCGCGGCCTTCGGCGCGGTGGTCCAGCCCGGCCTCGGCCGCGACGTCCCGGAACTTCGCATCGCCGCGGTTGTGGAACACGCTCGTCGGGTCCTCCAGCCACTCCTGATGGCCTTCACCGTTCTCCGCCTGCCAGCCGTTGGTGGTCACCAGATCCACCAGGCCGTCGTGGTCCAGGTCGGCCGCCACCGCGCCCCACCCCCAGCCGCCGCGCGCGACCGGTCCGCGGGTGCGCGGCCCGGGGTCGAAGGCGCCGCCGCCGAGGTTGCGGTACAGGTAGTTGCCGGTCCCCGGCACGTGCCCGGTCGCGTCCTCGAACGGCGTGTTGGTCCAGACCGAGGTGACGTACCAGTCGAGCAGGCCGTCGTTGTCCACGTCGGCCAGCACGCTGCCCATGCCGTTGCCGTCCAGCCCCACCCGCGCCTCGCGCGTCACGTCGGTGAAGGTGCCGTCGCCGTTGTTGTGGTACAGGCGGCTGGTGCGGTAGTCGGCAGCCACCAGGACTTCCGGCCAGCGGTCGCCGTCGACGTCGACGATGTGCGCGGTGAGACCGTGCAACTCCGTCTCGAACAGGCCGGCCCTCGGGGTCGCGTTGGAGAAGCGAGGGAGGCCGGTGCGCTCGTGGATGCCCTCGTTGCGCAGCAGCAGGCTGCCCTCGGCCCAGGGCAGCCAGGAGACCACGAGCAGGTCGAGGTCGCCGTCGCGGTCGTAGTCGCCCAGCGCCGCCCCCATGCCGGTCGGCTGCTCGAAGGAGGTCATGTCGGCGCGCGCCTCCCGCGCGATGTTCCGGAAGGTCGGCGTGCCGTCGGCCAGCAGCCCGCCCGGCTGACCGCCCTGGTTCAGCCACAGGAGGTGGTGTCCCGGCATGCTCCACTCGTCGGCCATCGGTCCCAGGCTGGTGACGAAGATGTCCAGCCATCCGTCCTTGTCGACGTCGCCCACGACGGAGCCGTGGCCGCGGTGCAGCTCGGCCACGCCGGCCGCCTCGCCCACCTCCCGGAAGGTGCCGTCGCCCTGGTTCAGGTAGAGCCGGTCCGGCGCCTCGCCGCCGGTCACCAGGAACAGGTCCTGCCGGCCGTCGCGGTTGAAGTCCCCGACCGAGCCGCCGCCGGAGAAGGTGAAGAAGCTGTCGATCGCCGGCGCGTGCGGGTGGATCAGGCCCGTAGCCTCCGGACACAGGCCGGGGTCGGTGGCGCAGGTGGCCAGTCGCAGGTCGGCGCCCGCCCCGATCGAGACAGCGCTCAGACACGCCAGTGCGACGGACCGGACGCACCCCCTCGCCATCCCCTTCATACGCTGGCCATGCCATAATAGCCGCGCCATGGACACCGCCGCGACCGCCGAGCTCACCTACCAGGGCCGACCGCTGCGTGATGAGTCACACGCGCCGGGCAGGCTCGCCGTCACTCCGACCGGCGCGAGCGGGGCGGAGTTGCGCGAGCGGCTCGACACCGACGGCTACGTCCTGCTGCGCGACGCGCTGCCGCGGGACGAGGTGCTGGAAGCCGGCCATGAGCTCTACCGCCGCATCGCGGCGGCCGGCCAGCTCCATCCCGACTATCCGCCCGAGGAGGGGATCGCGAAGCCCGGACTCTCGGTCCTGGCCGCGCACGACGAGGGCAGGCACAACCCGCCGCTGGAACGGGTGGTGTTCGGCGCACCGATGCTGGCGGTGTTCGAGCGCATCTTCGACGCGCCGGTGCGGCACTTCGACTACATCTGGGTGCGCGCCAAGTCGCCGGGGGTCGACACCCCCACCCCGCCTCACTACGACATCGTCTTCATGGGCCGCGGCACGCAGAAGCTGCTGACCGGCTGGACGCCGCTGTGCGACGTGCCGCTTTCGATGGGCGGCCTGATGATCCTGGAAGGCTCGCACCGCCTGACCGAGGTGCAGGAGACCTACGGCCGGATGGACGTCGACACCTACTGCTCCGGCACGCCGGAGGCGGACCCGGTCCTGTCGGGCGCGTGCGCGCTGGGTGGACCGCCACAACGGCGGGCACTTCACCAAGGACGCCACCTCGCTCCCCGGCCGGCTGGGCGGGCGCTGGCTGATGAGCGACTATCGCGCCGGCGACCTGCTGGTCTTCACCATGCACACCATGCACTCCGCCGGGGACAACCACACCGACCGCGTGCGCGTCTCCTCCGACACGCGCTATCAGCGCGCCGGCGAGCCGGTCGACGAACGCTGGATCGGCGAGGATCCGATCGCGCACGGCCCGGGAGCGAAGCGCGGCCTGATCTGCTAGCGCCCCAACAGACCGTCGCCTCCGGCTCCGCTCTGTTGGCCCAGCCCCTCCTTCCGCTACGGAGGCTGAGGGATTGCCGCTCCCGCGCCAATCCCTCAGCCTCCGACGCGAGGACGCTTGAACTGGCGGGACCATCACTTCGTGCGTAGCCTCCGGCGCGGTGCGCGGATAGCCGTTCCGCTGGGCGCCGCGGCGCTCGTGGTAGCGGTCGTCCTCTTGCGGCCGGCCGGCGGCGGCACGGAAGCGCCGGCGGCCCCCGACAGCGAGGTCCGCCTGCCGTCGCAGGGCGAGAACGTCGTCGCCGTAGCCATCGACCTGTCGGCGCGCGGCGGCGACGGGCTGGACCAGGCGAACCTGAACGTGATCGCCCGCGTGGACGCGTTTATCCGCGCCCTGGAGGGAGTTCGCGGCTACTCGTCGCCGCTGCGCGCCACCGTGGTCAGCGCCACGGACGCCGACATCTCGGCGCGGCTGTTCGTGCCGCCGGACCTGGTGGAGGCCTACGACCCCGCAAGGGCGGAGGAACTCCGCCTCGCCTACCCCCTGTTTCCGGAGATCCATCCGTACTGGAGCGCCGACCTCCGCACCGTGGCGTTCTACCTGGAGCCGGGTTCCCGCCTGCCGCCGGAGGAGCTGGTGGCGCGGCTGGAGGGACTGCAACGCACCCTCGCCGCGGAAGACGTCGCCGTGCACTTCACCGGGCTGCGCCCGATCGCCGTCGTGGTCGCCCGGCTGATGACGCGCGACGTACGAGCCCTGCTGCCGTTCGCGGGCGTGCTGATCGCCGCAGTCTTCCTGCTCACGTTCGGCACCGCGCGCGGCGTGCTGCTCGCCCTGGCCGCGACCGCATCGGCGGCCGGCATCGGCTACGCGGTGTTCGCGCTCCTGAACGCGGCCGCCACCCCTCTTCTGGTCCTGCTGCCGGTGTTCGCCGGCGGCCTGCTCAGCGACTACGCCATTCACTCGGGCTACCACCTGGGCTCCTTCGCAGACGCTTCGCCGCGCGCCACCCGCGCCTACCTGGGGCTGCCGCTGGCGCTGACCGCGGCCACCACCGTGATCGGCTTCCTCAGCCTGGTCGGCCTGGGCAGCGGCTCCCACCTGTTCGTCGGCGTGACGGTCAGCGCCGGGGCGGTGGCCGCGCTGCTGCTGGCGCTGTGGTGGGTGCCGGCGTTCGGCCCCTCACGCGGCCGCGCGCTCCTCGTGCCGCGCCTGGCCACCCGGCGCGTCCGCCGGGTGCTGGTGATCCTGGTTCTGGCGCTCGCCCGCCATCGGGGCGCGGCAGCGCTGGTCCTGGCCGTGATCGCGGGGCTGGCGGCGCTGAACCTGCCCCGGCTCCGCCCGGAACCGTACCCGCTCCACCAGCTTCCGGAAGCATCGACGATCGTGCAGGCGGAGCGGATCTTCAACGGGAAGTTCGCCGGCACCGTGCCGTTCGCGATCGAGCTCGACGCCGGAGAGGCGAACGCGTTCGTGCGGCGCGCGGGGCTGGAACGGCTCACGGGCGTCCACCGGTCGCTGGACGGGAGCGGCCAGATCGGCCATCACCAGTCGCTGCTGACCGTGATCGAGCGCATCAACTCGTACTTCACCGACGGCGAGCCTGAGTCCCGGCGGCTGCCGGACGAACCCGACCCCGGCGCGTTCGAGCGGCTGGTCTCGCAATACCTGCTGTTCTTCGCGGCCTCGGCCAACCCGGCCGCCTACGACGCGCTCACCGACGCGGACTTCAGCGTGGCGCGCGTGCACGGCATCCTCCGGTACCGCGACTTCGAGACGCTGACCGGTTTCCGCGACCTGGTCGACGCGCTCCGCGCCGATCTGCCCGACGGATGGACGCTGCGGGTCACGGGGCCGGTACAGGACCTGCTCGGTCACGCCGCGCGGCTGCGCAACGGCTGGCTGCGCACCTTCGGCAGCGGCGCGCTGCTCATCTTCCTCACGGTGCTGGCCGCGTTCCGGGACCTGAGGCTCGCCGCGCTCAGCCTGCTGCCGCCCTGCGTGATCCTGCTGGCCGTGGCCGGCGCCGCGCCGCTGTTCGGCGTGCATCTCGACGACTACACCGTGATCGCGATCGCGGTCACGCTCGGGCTCACCGTCGACTACACCATCCACGTGATCAACGCGCTGCGCCGTTCCCCCGCCGCGGCGGTGCGCCGCCGGGGGCGGGCGCCGCCGCCGGCATCCGGGTGGCGATCGCGGTCGCACGCGGCAGCGGCGTGCCGGTGTTCATGAGCTTCCTGACCTCCGTGGTCGCCTTCCTGAGCCTGGCGCTCTCCTCGTTCGCGGGCGCCGTCCATTTCGGTATGATGATCGCCGCCGCCATCGCGGGCGCCTTCGTCCTGAGCCTGTTCATCGCGACGTGGGAGTTGCCCGCACGCCAGGGGAGGAACCGTTGAACGCCCGCCGCCTGCTTGTGCCGATCCCGCTCACGCTGACGCTCATGCTCGCCGCGCTGCTGGCGATTCCGGGGGCGCTGTCCGCCCAGGACGTCGAGCAGATCCTGGAACGGTCCGGCGCCCTGACCCGGATCGAGAACCTGAGCGGCGAACTGACCCTGACGGTCGTCTCCCCGGGCGGAGACCGGCGCGTGACGCGCGTCACCGCCTACCAGAAGCGGCGCTCTCCGGAGCGCGAGGACCGGCTGTTCGTGTTCACCTTTCCGCCCAACGTGCGCGGCACGGCGCTGCTGGTGCACTCCAACATCAACCAGGGAGACGACAGCATGTGGCTCTACCTGCCGGCCGTGGGCAGGATCAAGCGGGTCGACCTGAGCACCGCCGGCGGCGGCTACTTCATGGGCAGCGACTTCACCTTCCGCGACCTGATCAGCCGCGACGACGCGGAGTACGTCCACACCCTGCTGGAAGACGCGCCCGGGCAGCGACGGGCACTACGTCCTGGACGTGCGCGGCAGGACGCCGGAGCTGCAGCGCGAGTTCGGCTACTCGCGCGAGGAGCACTACATCCGCAAGGACGACTTCGTCGCCGAGCGAGTCCTCTTCTACGACCTGGCCGGCGACCTGCTCAAGGAGCTCACGGTGCTGGAGCTGTACCGTGAGGACGGGCTGGCCTACCCGTCACGGGTACGCATGCACAACCACCAGACCGGGCACGTCTCGGAGATCGTCGCCGAACGGCTGTCGTTCACGGACGACATCCCCGACCGCTACTTCACGCACCGCTACCTGCAACGGCAATGAGACCGAACCGCGGATCGATCCGGGGCGTGCTTCGCGCGATCGCGCCGGCCGTCGCGCTGTCCCTGACGGTGACGCAGGCCGCGGCCGACGGCTTCGACCTTTCGCTGGGCGGCTTCGTACAGCTCGACCACTACGGCCTGGTGGCCGAGGAGCGGCTCTACACCAACGAGCGGGTCCGCCTGACCGCCGCCGCGCAGGTGGAGGCGGTCAACGCCGCGGGCGACTTGGCGGCGTTCGCCGAGCTCCAAGCCTTCGCCCAGATCGGCGAGCACGTCGCGGTGCCGGAGACCGCCGTCGAGCGGCGCATCGGCGAGGTGGTGGTGATCGACCCCGAGTTCATCGTCCGCCAGGCATACGTGACGCTGCGCACCGACGCCTTCGACCTGGACGTCGGCCAAAAGTTCGTGCACTGGGGAAAGATCGACCTGCTGAGCCCGCTGGACGTGGTCAACCACACGAACACCTCCACCCTGGGGCTGGGTGACGCATTCGAGAGCCCGCTGGCCGACCCCATGATCCACGCGACCGCCTACCTGGACGACGCGTTCAGCCTGGAGCTGGTCTACCTGCCGTTCCTGGCTCCCGACCTGATCGGCATCGCCGAGCTTGACTTCGACCTGACCTTCCTCAACTACGACATCGATGCACGCTTCGAGAATCCGCGGGTGGCCCTTTTCTCGGAGTGGGCGCACTCCGTGCACGCGGCCCTGTCCTACACCTCGTTCGCCGTGGACGCGCAGGTCACCTACTCGTTCTTCCGCGACCAGACGCCGGACTTCGACCTGAGCGGGATCCAGGAGATACCCCGCACGGTGGACGGCAAGACCCACTACGAGGTCCGGGGCGTCGTCGTGCCCGGCTACAACCGCGCCCACAACTTCGGCGTCGGCGCCAGCGCGGCCCTGGCCGGGTTCGTGCTGTCGGCCGACGCCGGCCTCAAGCTGACCGAGAAGAACGCGGACGGCACCCGCATCGACATCAAGCGGCCGGAGATCCTCTACGCCGTGCAGGCCGACCGCGCCGTCTCCATCGGCCGGCAGCCGTTCAACGTCTCGGCCGCCTGGTACCACCGGCTGATCCTGCACCCGGACGCGGAGTTGAAGTCGACGTACAGCCCGCTCGTGGAGAACGTCGTGGTCGCGCTCCGCGACTTCTACCTGCTCCAGGAGGAGCCGTCCACGGTCTACCTGGTCGGCCGGCTGGACACCAGCCTGTTCCGCGAGACGCTTAGCGTCGGCTTGATCGGCGCGTGGGGGATCACCGAGCGGGCGCTCCACCTGGCGCCGCGCGCCGGGCTGCGGCTGAGCGACCACGTGTCGGCCGCGGCCGGCGCCAATCTCTGGTTCGAGTGGAGTCCCGGCGTCGCCTCCGGCCTGCTGGGCCGGGACGACGCCAAGGACAACGTGTTCGCGCAGCTCGTCGTGCGCTACTGACCGGCTACGACGCCGCGCACGGGGCACCCTTGCAGCCGACCACCTGGGTCACCGGCTCCCCGAGGGCGCTCGCCAGCGCAACGATGAACGAGCCCCCGACCGTAATGGTGTTGGGATCGGCGTCTTCGTCGACGGTGATCGTGACGGTGCCGGCCTGTGCCGTTTGTATCAGGCCCTGGAGGCCCTGGGCCACCGATGGTCCGGCGGCCTCCGGCATCACGGTGATCGCGTCAGCCTCCTCGGACAGCGTCAGCTTGTAGGCCATCCCGTCCACGGCAAGGACGCCTTTCACCACGATCCGGGTAACCGCCGAGTACGGCGGGTCCATGCTAACCGGCGTAGAGCCGTCGCCGACTGTCACCGTGACATCTTCCCCGGCAATCGCCGCCGTAAAGCCGTCGAAGAACCACGTGCCGTCAAGGCTCGATGCCGTGGGCTCCGGGTCCGGCGTCATGCTGTCACAGCCGCTGAGCACCAGCGCGATCGCCACTACGATCACCGCAACCAAAGAAGCTCTTTCTCTCATGAAATTCTCTCTCATGGAATCCTCCTGAAGCGGCACCGTAGAGCAACTAATATTCGCGTGCAACCCCCGCATTCAACAATTCAGCAACGTCTATTCAATCCTTGTCTGATGGCTGATCTGATCAAATAACGCGGCCTACCGCACGATACCGTCTGTCGTACATCGAAATACATTCTCACCATTTGACGATCTGCCCCGTTGCTATTTCGCGAAAGTTATGTTGCGCTAACGTAGATTCGCGAATCGCTCTCGCCTGCGAATCGCCAAGGCCCATCCGCGAAGCGGATCCTGTTTTCACGTCTGGCTGACGAGGCCCGGGAACTGATTCAGGTTCATCCTGCCGTGTGCGGAGCATCGACCACCGGCGTGGCCGGCTCCTGGCTGACGTCATTGGCTCGCAACGCTGCGCGCACCGCCCCGAGGTAGGTGCGACTCACCGGGACTTCGTGGCCGCCGGCCAGGCGTAGCCGCACGCTCTTGCCCCTGGTCGCCAGTTCTCTCATGTGGCCATGAGCAACCCAATACGAGCGGTGCACCTGCATCCCCAGATCACCGAGCTCGACGACGGCATCCGCGAAGCGGACGAGCACGCGCTTCGAGCCGTCGGAGGTGTAGACATGCACATAGTGGTCTGCCGTCTTGAGATAGATGAGATCGCGGCCGAGCTCGGCGGGCAGCCGGTGGAAAAACGGCAGGTGCGGATGCTGGTCCCGTGCGCCGCCGGCGTCGTCGCGCACTCCAGAGTCGTCATGCTGGCCGTCGCCGGGGGCGGCACCGGCGCTGACGGCCTGCTGCCCGGCATGGTCGTCTTCGTCGGCGGGCGTGGACGCCTCGGACCGCTGCAGGTTCTGCCACACGACGAAGAGGAGGAGCAGGCAACTGGAGACGCACACCGACGCCGTCATCGCGAATATCGCCAGGAAACCGCCATGGAGGGTGTGCTCCGCATGGAACAGGACGTAGTACGCGTACACGACGGTTGCGCACGGGACAGACGCGGTCAGCGTTGCCAACGCCACCGCCAAGGCAATCTGCCGTGGCGCCCGGTCGCGCATGGCATAGCACGTGACGACGACCATGGAATAGCAGACCGGCCAGGCGAACACCGAACACACGATCATGTATATGAGGCGCTGAAACAGCGACAGGCTCCGGTAGCTGCCCAGCGGGCCGATGATCGTGAACGTCAAGACGATGAAGACGAGCGTGATGAGCGAGAACGCGAGCACGCGGGGACTCAGCAGTTCGCGATACGCGAACTCCATCACCCCGGATCGCTCGCCGCCGCGGCGATCCGCTGGCGACTTCTGTTTCGAGGCCCCTGTCTGTTCCATGAAGCGCGTGTCTCGACGCGCAGTAGTAGCCCGCATTCTTACGTCCGTCAAGATCGCTCGGTTCTCACTCGAGCTGGCTGGATTGCACTTGGGAAGCTGCCCCAGCAGCGACCAGCACCCACGGTTACATCCACGGGTTTTTCGGACGCAGGTACTCACTTTTGCTTCCAATCTGCGACCAGGGAGCGGGTTCGCGAAACTGCATTGGCGATTCGCAAAGGAGACGTCGGTGTCCACTCACGCGATCCGGCGGGGGGCTGCCACCTGAGCGGTTCGGGAGGCGAGCCGCCTGACGGACGGCGACCCCCGTCCCCATCAGGGGGCGTCGTGAGGACTCCTCGACGGTTACGTGGTGGCGCGGGCGGGCACCAAGCTGTTCCAGGAGACGTCGAGCGTCGCCGTGATCGGCGCGTGAGGGATTACCAGGCGGGCGCTCCATCCGGCGCCGCGCGCCAAGCTGCGGCGGAGCGACCACGTCTCTGCCGCGGCCGGCGCCAACCTGTGGGCCCAGTGGAACCCCGGCATCGCTTCCGGCCTGCTGCGCCGGGACGCCGCCAAGGACACGTGCTCGCGCAGCTCGTCGTGCGCTACCGACCGCCGGCTACGAAGACGCGCAGGGCGCCCCCTTGCAGGCGGTCACTTCCGTGACGCCGGGCAGGTTGAGGAGCCCCGGCAGGGACGCCCCCGATATGGTCACCCTGTTGAGGTCCGCCGGGTCGATCATGAGCATCGCACTCGTGTCTGCGGAAAGCGCCTGTGCTGCTGCCAGCACCTGTGGCGCGATCGCCGACTTCACAGCGTTCGGCTTTACGATGACATCCGCCGGATCGAAGGTGAAGGAGACGCTGCCGTCGGCTCCGATCACGTAGGTTCCGGTCACCTCGAACCTGGTGACACCCGATTGGTCGAATAGCGTGAACTCCGTTCCCATGCCGTCACCCATGGCCAGCGTGAACGTCTCCGCTCCCAGGACCAGCCGCGCGTCGGGCGGCAGAGGCACGTCGTCGGCAGGATCCGGATCCTCAAAGTACCACGTACCGTGGTAAGGCAGCGTGGTCGGCTCGTCGCCCGTGGCGGTCATGTCGTCGCAGCCGGTCAGCGCCAGAGCGATCGCCCCGGCCGTGACTGCGAGCAGAACTCCCTTCGGTGTCATCGTTTCCCTCCCTGAACGATGAACTCTACAGGACACGCCTGCGGGGTGGCATTCGTGGAAGCCGGCGCCGCCTGGGCCCTTCCAGGCCGAGGCGGCGCCATGGACAACGTGTTCGCGCAGCTCGTCGTGCGCTACCGATCAGCCCTCGTCTTAGGGCATGAACATGCCGGGGTCGTCACGGCCCAGCAGCGCCATGCCCACCTTGTTGACGTGGGACAGCGCGTCGTCACTGAGGATCTTGTCCGCCGGGAAGTCCGAGCCCGGATAGTGCCTGCAGTACGGGCTCATCGGATCGTGCGTATTGCCGTCGCCGGCCGCGATGCGCATCAGGGTGCAGTTCAGCGACTCCCACCACTCGCCAACGCTGGAGTAGCTGTAGTAGCCGTTGATCTCGTCCGCCGCCATCCTCACCTTCATCTGGGTCGCGGAATCCAGGTGCTTGTACATCTTCATGGCCGCGTCTGACTGCGCCATCGTGGCCATGTCGCCGTACAGCGCCGCGACCATCTGCGGACCGTTCAGCGAGTTCCACCAAGCCTCGACATTGGCCTCAAGCGTCAGGGTCGCCCCCTCGCCAAGCAGCGCCAGACCGACCTTGTTGACGTGCTTCAACTCGTCCATACCCAGAATCTTCATGTGGCCGGACCCCGGATAGTGGGCGCAGTACGGGCTCATCGGATCGTGCTGGTTGCCGTAACCCGCCGCGATGTTCATCTCCTGGCAGTTCAGCGACTCCCACCACGTGCCGACCGTGCGGTAGCCGCGGTGGCCGTTGATCTTGGCCGCAGCCTGATCCACCTTGGCCTTGGTGACTTCATCCAGGTCGGCGTACATCTTCCGCGCGTCCACTTCCTGCCCGCCGGTAGCCGAGTCGCCGTACAGCGCCGCCACCATCTGGTCGCCGTTCAGCGAGTTCCACCAGCGTGCCGCGTACGGCACCTCGGCCGAAAAGACGATCCTGCTGCAGCCGCTCAACACCAGCACGGTCGCGGCGGCCGCTGCCACGCACAACGAAATCTTCCTTGTCATCGAATCCTCTCCGGAAAAAAAGAATTGCCAATCTGGCGAAGGACAGAATAATCGTTCTTCCTGTGCTCGGCAATACCCCGCCAACGCGATCAGTCGAAGAAGCGCGGCAGCCAGCGGCGGTTGGCGGCCAGCAGCTCGTCGGCCAGCTCGCCGATCTCGGCGAAGTCGGCGGCGGCGCACAGCGGGTCCAGCGACAGCGCCTCCACCAGCAGCTCGCGGTCGCCACGCAGGGCCGCCTGCACGGTCATCTCCTGCACGTCGACGTGCAGCCGGCAGAGCGAGCCCACGGCGCCGGGGAGCTCCCCGCACGCCTCCGGGCCGATCCGCTCGCCGGTGACCGTCGCCAGGGTCTCCACGATGGCGTCGCGCGGCAGGTTCTCCACCTGGCCACGGTTGGGCAGGTTGAGGATGGCCGTGGTGCTGCCGCCGGTGAGGATGGCATTCATGACCTCGGTCATCTCCTCGCCGCTGCGGGTCCAGTCCATTTCCTCCGTACCTGCCGCAATGCGCTCGACACGCGCGCGGTTGTGCTCGCGGCGGTGGCGGCGCGAGTCGACGGTGGTCTTCTCCACCGCGTAGCGCATGGAGTAGCCGTTGCGCACGTTGCACAGGTGCGGCCAGAACTCGACCAGGTGGCGGTCGCCGGCCAGCGGCAGGTAGCCGAAGGTCCGGCACAGCGCCAGCTTGGCGGCGTGCCGGTTGCTCAGGCTGTACGGCGCGCCGGCCGGAGCCAGGTCGCGGTGCTCGCGCGCGAAGCGGCGGATGTCCGGCAGCACGTCGCGGCCGTTCAGCTCGGCGGCCACGATCCAGATGAAGTGATTGATGCCGGCCACCGTATAGCGCAGGCCCTGCTCCGGCAGCCACTGGTAGAGCTGCTCGACCACGTTGAGCTCCGCCGGCGGGCGCAGGTCCAGGATGGCGGCGGCCAGCGCCGGAAACGCATGGAACTCGTGGCAGAGCCCCACCACGTGAACGCTGCCGGCGGCCACGTTCATGGCGCGCGTCACGGCGCTCATCGGGTTGGTGACGTTCAGGAGCCATGCGCCGGGGCAGTGGCGCTCCATGTCCTGCACGACCTCCGCCGCGACCGGCACGGTGCGCAGCGCCGCCGAGATGCCGGCCGGACCCACCGTCATGGAGACCGGCTGCCGGATGCCGTAGCGGATCGGGATCTCCAGGTCGTACTCGAAGGCGTCCATGCTGCCGGGGCTGAAGGTGGTCATCACGAAGTCGGCGCCGCTTAGCGCCTCGGCCCGGTCGTCGCACACGGAGATGCGGTAGTCCTTGCCGCGCTCCGCGTTGAAGCGTACCAGCATGGACGCCACGGCCTGTGCCCCGCCTCGGTCCGGGTCCACCAGCCGGATCTCGCCGCCGTCCACGGCGTCCAGCAGGTAGACGTCCTTCATCAGCGAGACCATCCACTGCGAGCTGCCGCCGCCGATGACCGCCAGCACCATCGTCTTGCTCATTCCGCCATCACCTCATCGTAGTCATGGTGCCGACATGCATCCCGCAACTCCACCTTCTCCGCGGCGTCCAGCGAGCCGTCTCGGTCGGCGTCGAGCGCATCGGCCAACTCGGCGCGGTTGCGTACGCCGATCGCGACCGTGGCCACGTCCGGCAGCGACAGGGCGTACCGATAGGCCAGCCGCGCCGCCGGAATGCCCCGCGCCCCAGCCAGACGGCGGAGACCGGCCGCTCGCCGGTGGTCGACGGCGATGGGATGATCGTCGCCGACCTGCTTGTCGAGCACGTCGGCCAGCGCGCCGCGGCCGACCGCGCGGATGCCGATCACGGGAACGCACGCGGCAACGGCCGCCGGCGCCACCGATCCGGCCGGCGGCCCGCGGAACGGCACCTCCTCGCCGGCCGAGCTCAGCACGTTCGCGATCGCCTGCACGGCCGCGGGCCGGGGTCGCGACAGCAGGGCCTGCTGCACGGTTACGGGTGCGCCGATGCCGCTGATGCCCCAGGCGCCGATGCGGCCGTCCGCCACGACCCGTTCGAGCGCCGGTCGCACCTCCTGCACGTAGTCCCGGAACGGCAACCCCGCGCGGCCGGCACCTTCCTCTCCGTCAGGCAGCAGCCAGCAGTGGGTGAGCAGCAGATCGACGCGCGGCAGCCGCAGGCGCTCCAGGCTCGCGTTCAGGCTGAGCTCGATCACGCCCCGCGCGGTGCCGCGCGGCGGCCGGTCCAGCGGCACCTTGGTGGAGACGCGTACACCGGCCGGAAGCGTTCCGTCGAACGCGGAGCCAACCGCCCGTTCGGCGCCGCCGTCGCCATAGGCCGGGGCCACGTCGATGTGATCGACGCCGGCATCGACCGCGGCGCGGATGGTCGCGACCGCCTCGTCCAGATCGGGCTCATGGCCCCAGCCGCCCATCAGGCCGGCGCCGCCCAAGGTGAGAGCGCTCACCTGGCCCAGGGCTCCGAACGGACGCCTCGTCATGACGGTCCGCTTGCTGGCGGCGAGGCGGTGCCACTACCCTCGCCTGCATGCTGTACGAGCGCATGGTCGAGCGGGAACGACAGGGAACGCCGGTCAGGATCGGGCTGATCGGCATCGGCACCTTCGGCTCCCAGATCGCCGGCCAGATCCGGCACATGCCCGGCATGCGGCTGGCGGCGATCGCCGACCTGCGCGTGGAGGCGGCCGCGGCGGTGCTGGGTGCGGGATCTGACGACGAACCGTTGCGGGCCTCCTCGGCCGATCAGGTCGCCGATGCCGTGGCCGCCGGCACGCCGGTAGTCACCGCCGATGCAGGGGCGCTGATCGACAGCCCCGTCGACATCGTCATCGAGGCGACCGGGCTGGTCGAAGTGGGCGTGCGCCACGCGTACCGCGCCATCCTGGCCCGCAAGCACCTGGCCATGGTAACGGTCGAGGCCGACGTGCTGGTAGGCTACCACCTGCGGAGGCTCGCCCAGGCCGCCGGGGTGATCTACAGCCTGGCCTACGGCGACGAGCCGGCGCTTGCCGCCGAGCTCTGCGACTGGGCGCGCACGCTCGGCTTCCGGCTGGTGGCGGCCGGCAAGGGCACGCGCTTCACGCAGAGCTTCCGCAAGATGAACCCGGACGACGTGCCGCGCGTGTACGGCTTCACGGGCAAGGACTACAACGCGCAGATGTTCGGGTCGTTCCTGGACGGCACCAAGCACTCGATCGAAGTGGTGGCGCTGGCCAACATGACCGGTCTCGAGCCCGATGTGCGCGGGCTGCACTTCCCCACCGCCGACCTGCGCGAGATCCCGGACGTGCTCGCGTCGAAGGACAGAGGCGGGATCCTGAACCGGGAAGGCGTGGTCGAGGCGGTCAGCGCGATCCACCCGGACGACACCTTCGTGGAGCGCTCCATCCGCGGCGGCCTGTTCGCCGTGATCGACGGACCGACGCCCGAGGTCAACGAGTCCCTCGCCTCCTACGGCGACATCACCGGCATGATCATCGGCAAGCGCTCGGGCTACGCGATGATCTACCGGCCGCAGCACTTCGTCGGACACGAGATGCCGCTGGGGCTGGCCCGCATGACGGTGCTCGGCGACGACGTGGGCGCCCCCACCTGCCGCGCCGCCGAAGTGGTGGCCGCCGCCAAGCGGCCAATTCGAGCGGGGGAAACCCTGGACGGCGAAGGAGGCTACACCGTCTACGGTATGGCCGAGCGGCACGACGCCGCGCGCACCGAGAACCTGGTGCCGATGGCCCTCACCCACGGCGCCATCGCCAGGACCGACATCGCCGAGGACGAGATGATCACCTTCGACAACGTCGAGGTGCCCCCCTCTCTGAGCCTCAGCCTCTGGCAGGTGCAGGAACAGCAGGAGGCAGCGTCATCACTTCCCCCCTCTGGCTAAACTCGTACCGTCGATTCCCCAGCGTTGAGGTCAGCCTCCTCGTTTGGTTCTGTTCGAAATCTGACACAGTCCTTGCACAACGAATCTTCGTGGGTGTACCTTTGCGAGGGAGTTGACGTGCCTGACTACATCGGGCACGACAATCCGAGATGACGCTATGACCGACTCAGGATACGAGGGAATCGCCGAGGAGCAGAAGGATCGCATCGTAGAGATCGTCAGGGCTGAGCTCGATAGCCGATTCAAGGGCAAGTTCGTATTTGATCCAATCGAAGTTGAGCATGCTGTCGACGAGTTCGGAGACGGTGACGGAGAACCCTATTTGCGAATCGCGATAGTATTCAAAGGGGATCAAAGCCTGTTGGACCCCGATTGGACAGCCGGACTGATCACGCGTATCAGACCAAAATTGCAAGAGGCATCCATCGAGGAGTTTCCCAGCCCGTCGTTCATCGAGGAGTCAGAGTGGAACGCGACCTACGCGTAATCCTCACTCGGAATGGTCAGACTTCATTTCAACTGCCAAAGATTTGGTATCCAGTTCATCGGCACCTCCGGCAGGCCACGGGAAACGAACCTGAGAAGAGCCGTCAGCACGACCTATTATGCGTTATTTCACTGCTTGGCCGAGTCTTCGGCAGATATGCTTGTAGGGGGACAGTCGGCTTATCGCAGTGAACCCGCATGGCACCAAGTGTATCGGGCACTGAACCACGGGACAGTAAGGAAGCAATGCGAGCATCCCGACATCCGCAAGTTTCCCAAAGCCATTCAGACCTTTGCCGTCGTGTTCAGTGACATGCAACGCAAGCGTCACTACTCGGACTATGATCCCGGCACATATCACGCCAAACGCCAACAGATACTGAAGTCGGAGGTGCTGCAGGACATTCTCGCAGCAGATAGGGCCATGGATCGCTTTCTGAAGTGCAAGCCTAGAGACCGACGAGCCTTCGCGGTGTTTGTCCTGCTGAATGTTCGAACCAATTAGCTTCACACAGATGGCACGCGAGTCTCCGATGGGGAAGAAGGAATTGAATGGCAGATGAGTTGACTCCGGCAATAGAATCCGTAGATGCCAACAATTTAAGGCAATGAGAAAGGTTGAACGAATCTCCGACACCATTGATGCCGTGCGGAGCTTTAGGTTCGGCGGCCCTAGCGTGACCCCGATGAACAGACAGCGGTCACCGCCGGATTCCGGCATCTTGAGTTCAATTGCAGAGACTGGTTGCCCCTCTCCTTCCAGACCAAGCGAGGGCTGGTTAAACAGCATGGGATATTGTCAAATGTTGTGGATGGGGCCTCGAGAGCGGCTTTCCGAACCAGCGGTCTGCAGTGCCTCCATCAGCGTCGACGAACGCCGTCCCGCGACGACGATGAGCTTGAACCCCTCAGCCGGCGCCACGTCTTCTCGCTCCAGCGCCAGCTTCCACACCATGTCAGCGTCGCCGCGCTGACCCGCACCTTGGTCCGCCCGCTGCGCAAGCGGGGCGTCGCGTAGGCGATTCACGGATTGGTGGTCCGCAGATGAGAGTGCTGGCGGAAACCGCTGAACAGTGCCGCTTCATCCTTGCGCAGGCACTCGACGGCCCGATATTTGGGGACTGCTCGTAGGTCGCGGTCGCTTCCTGCAGCGACGGCGGCCACATCTGATCATCGTGTTCGCCTTGCTCTGCGACTTGGGCATCTTGTCCAGGGTCGTGCTCCTGCTGCTGCTCTCGGAGTAGCCCTCCGGCGCTCGCCAATCGCGGGTTCTGAAACTGACCCCAGCACCCGCCCCGCGCTTGCGAGCCAAGCTCCTTCCTGCATGCTCGTCGGCGCCCATGATCACCAGGATGCAACTGCGTCTGTCCAGACGACGTGGACGTGGATCCCGTCCGCCCAGAAGTACCGACTGACCACTGCTGGTATGTTCCCGCCTGCCTTCAGCCGCAGCGTTGGCAGCGCTAGCCCCGGCGCCCCCTCTCCCAGGATCGCCTGCAACGCCTCCTGAAGTCCCCGCTCGATGACACCCAGATGAACAGGCTCGACTGAAACGCGGTTGCCCCTCCTCGGTGAGCCGCCGGACGCGCGGCTGTTTGACCCGTACCGGTCCGATCGTGTTCGCGCTAGATATCCGTTGCGGACCACCAAATCGCCGTCGCGTCGTTGCGCGTGCCAAGAATCTCGGCCACCTCAGACTCCGCCAGATGCGCTGCGCGCCCTGAACGTGCTATCGTCTTCCAGACCGATCCAGGCCCTTGCGCCTCGATCGTCCTGACCGTATCGTTGCCCACGAGCGTACTCCTCCAGATTCGTGCATGAAGGGATGCGATCTCCATCGAGAACTTCCGATCATATCCCAAACAGCATTGAAGTAGAATACAACGACATCTTCTCAGTCTACGACGCAAACTCGGAGCTGGAGTCCCTGCTGTATGACATTGAGGATGCTCTGGAGCATGCCGACACTGGGTCGCTGGCCACGGCTAGTCAGATCGTCCAATCAACGGTAATCGACCGACTTCATGATGCGTCCTCACACCGCTTCGACACTTCGTTCCTGGTGCGACTCTGCAAGGAGATCAATTCATGTTATGCCCACGGAAACACGGTGGCTACGGCCTTGACGATGAGGACCGTTCTCAATCATGTGCCGCCTGTGTTCGGCCAAAGGAGCTTCAAGGACGTGGCAGCGCAGTGTGGCCGCAGCCACAAGGACCTGTTCATGCACCTGGAAGATGGGTTGCGTAAAATCGCGGATCGCCTTGGGCACGGAACGATTGACAAGTCTGTTTCTTATCCTTCAGCGTCTCAGGTGGAACCGTACAAACCCCCGTTTGAGGTACTGCTCAATGAGGTATGCGATCGACTCAGCGAGGAAATCAGCCAGTCCTGAAACGGCTACGCGGTTACGTTGTAGAACGCCTCCGCGTTGGTGCGGAACAGCTTGACCTCCACCTCCGGGTCCAGGGGGCCGAGCAGCGCGCGGTGGGTGGCGAGCATGCCCGCGTAGTCGGTGGTCAGCAGCGCGACCGGCCAGTCGCTGCCCCAGATCAGCCGGTCGGGTCCCATTTCCTCCAGGTAGAGGGCGGTGTATTGGCGCATCGCCTCGATCGGCCAGCCCTGCTTGGGGTGGTCGAGATACTCCTGGATGCGGGTCACCTGCGGCGACAGGGAGAGCTTGCAGAACGCGCCCGTGTCGCGCGCGATGCGGCGCATCGCCTGCTCCCACGCCGGCTCCAGCGTGCCGTCGAAGTCCGGCTTGCCGTAGTGCTCGATGATGCACTTGAGGTCGGGCACCTGCTCGATCGCGGTGGCGATGCCGTCCAGGTGGCGCACCAGCGGCAGGAAGTCGTGGATGAGCCCGCGCCGCGCCAGCTCCCTGAGCCCCTCGATCACCTCCGGCTTGGTGGCGATGCCGGGATCGGGATGCGCCTCGAAGTTCATGCGCATGCCGCGGAACTTGGGTAGCTTCTGCCATTCGTCCAACTTGTGGCCCAGGCCCGGGTCGTCCAGGTCGGCGCGCAGAATCAGGCCGCCGACGAAGTCGAACTCCGCGGCGAAGTCGATGATGGTCTGGTTGTCGACGTCGGTGTCGCCGGCCTCCACGATCACGCAGCGGGTCACCCCCACCGGCCGCGAGGCGGCCTGGTGCTCGACCGGGGTGTAGTCCTGGTAGAGGACGTCCCAGTCGGAGTCGAGCCAGCTATTCGTTTCCCGCCACCAGAAGTGGCAGTGCGTATCGACTATGCGGTCCATACCGCCAGGATACCAGATTCCGCCGCCCGGCCGGCGCTCAGGCCGCGAACTGGAACGCGTACAGCCGGGCGGAGCGGAGCCGCACGTGGAGCCGCACCGGCCGGCCCGCAAGCTCGGCCGGCAGCCGGTCGCGGCCGCCCCAGCCGATCACGCCGTCGAGCGCGTCGGCGCGCAGCGGCCGGCAGTCGTCGAAGCCGAACCCTTCGATCGGCTCGCCCGATTCCACGGACACGAGCTGCGCGGTCAGCTCCGCCTCCGGCCCCAGCGCCTCCAGGTTCACCTGCAACTGCGACCCGGTGAACGTCAGGGGCCGGGTGATGAACTGGCCCCGCTCGGAGCCTGCCTCGATGCCGATGATGCGGTCGCGCTTGAAGGTGACGCGGCTCACGCGGCTCCGGGACTGGTAGCCCAGCTCGATCGGTTTGGAGCCGCCGTGCGGCCCGTCGCCCGACCGGTAGTAGAGCGCCAGCGTGTCGTCGTCGATGGCCACGAAGCCGGGGGCGATCGACACGATGAAGCAGTCGTACTCGCCGGGCTCTCCCAGCGGGACGAAGGTGTCGCGGTTGGGCGGAACCAGTTGCGGTTGTCGCGGCTGGTGCAGACCTGCGCCTCGAAGGTCCCCTCGTAGTGGCGGTAGAAGGACGGGAACATGAAGTGCACGTTGGGCGAGTACGGATACCGCGCGTAGGCGCTGTTGTAGATGTCGGTATCCATGGTGTCGTGGAAGTCGGCCTGCAGCGCGATGCCGGTGCTCTCCCAGGTGCGGTAGTCGACCGACTCCAGGCGGCCGACCGCGCGCCCGCGTCCCTCGCCGCGGATGCTCACGCCGCCGGCGGACAGCGACGCGTGCTCGGCGATGGCGCGGTGATAGGCGACGTAGCGGCCCAGGGTCCGGTCCCAGCAGGCGCTGTTCTGCGAGTCGCAGTACTTGCCCAGGAAGTTGTCGTAGTAGCGGGTCCAGGAGAGGCCGTCGGGCGAAGCGGCGCCGCGCAGCATGCCCACGTTGTGCGTGAACGGCAGCTCGTGGACCTCCGGGCCCCCACCAGTCGGTGTAGATCAGCTTGTAGCGCTCGCCGTCGAGCGCGTTGGGGTCGATGAAGACGTTGCCCGACTCCGGCGAGATGCCGGCCAGGCCGCCGTCGAACACGACGTTGTTGCGCGTGGAGCCGGCCACCTCGACCAGGCCCAGCTCGCGGCGCGTGAACTCCACGCCGTCGTCGGACTCCGCGTAGCTCAGGAACAGGCCGCGGCGCGCCTCCGGATGGTAGGTGTTGTACCACATGCGGTAGCGCCCCCCGTCCTTCAGCACGGTCAACCAGGCCGAGCTGTCCTCCCACGGCTGCTGCCCCTCGAACAGCGGCGCGCCGTGCTTGTCCACGCTGCCCAGGGTCCAGGCGATGTTGCGCGGGTACTGCTCGTGGCCGCGGCCCATCGCCAGGAAGAAGTCGTCCACCAGGAGCTGGCGGTCCGCGCCGACCGGCACCGCCTCCGCGCGGCGCGGGTCCACGTGCGTGTTCACCGCAAGGTTGAAGTTGTCCATGTTCTGAGAGAGAACGGCGTGCGAGATGACTGCCATGCAGCGAGTATACTCGGCTCCATGCAGACCCATGATTGCGAGCCGACGCTGACCGACACGGAGGTCCTCGAATTCTGCAAGAACGGCTACCACATGATCGAGGGCGCGGTGCCGCCCGAGGTAAACGAGCGGGTGGTCGCCGCCATGGACGAGCAGTGGGACCGGGGCGGGCGCCAGATGCACTCCTTCACCGAGCAGGACTGGTTCGTGGAGTCGGTGCTGTGCAACCGGGCGGCGGCCGGCGCCGCGCGCTCGCTCCTGGGCGCGAACTTCGCGCTGCCGAACTGGGCAACCTGGTTCCGGGAGGCGAGCCCGGTGGCGGCCAACCAGTGGCACATCGACGGCGGCTCCATGTTCGACGGGCAACTGAACACGCTGAAGTGGTTCTACTACCCGACCGCCTGCCCGGAGGAGATGGGGCCGACCGAGTTCGTGCCCGGCTCCCACCACGTCACCAACCAGGTGCGCTTCATGGCCCACTACGACTCGATCCGCGGCACCTGGAAATCGACCGCGCCGGCGGGCAGCATCTACTTCACCGCCTACGCCACGTGGCACCGGCGCGCCCACGCGACCGCCACCGGCATGCGCCACATGCTCACCGCCACCTATCACCGCACCGCGCCGCCCACCCGCGACTGGAACCGAGAGGCGGACTTCGACTTCGCCACCGCGAACTACTGGCTGGAGGAGCCCCGCTTCGGCGAGCAGTACCGCAGCTCGCGCGACGCCGCCCGCCAGTTCATGTGGCTGTGCGGGCTGGGCGACAAGTTCGCGGTGCGCGAGGGCCCGGTCTGGCCGATGCCGGCGGCGATCTCGGGACGACCGTTCGGCGTTCCGGCCGGCGTGTAGGCCAGGCGCGTCCGTGATCGAGGTACGCAACGGCAGCACCAACGGACCGGTCGCCGAGGCGGTCCTGTTCGCCTTCGACGAGTACAGCCTCCGCTACACCACCGGCCTGAAGCTGGACCTGGTCCCCGGCAAGGAGCCGGGCGAGGCCAACCCGATCGTGGTCGGCCGCGGCCCACAGGGCGCGCCGGACGACGCCGGCGTGCGCTACTACGGGGCGGTGGCGGAAATCGATGGCGAGCTCCGCATGTGGTACGAGAGCAGCGGATCGCTCGACTCAGGCGGCCGGCGCGTCTGCTACGCGGTCAGCCGTGACGGAGAGCACTGGGAGAAGCCGTCGCTCGGCCTGGTCGAGTATGGCGGCAGCCGCGACAACAACATCGTCGACCTGTTCGGCGGCGATCCGGTCATCAGCGCCGCGCCGGTGATCCACGACCCGGACGATCCGGACCCGTCGCGGCGCTTCAAGATGTGCATCGAGTCGGGGCTGTACGGAAACGGGCTCGCGGTCGCCTTCAGCGCCGACGGGCTGCGCTGGGAGGTGCCCGACTTCAACCCGGTCGGCCCGCCGATGGAGATGGCCGGCCTGATCAGGTGGGGCGGCTGCTACTACGTCAACGGCCAGGACGAGTTCGGCTGGCACGGCTCGCAGTGGGGCCGGGCGCGCAAGCTGGTGACCTTCGCGTCCTACGACTTCGAGCACTGGACGCAGGCGTCGGCGCTCGGCTTCCGGCGCGACAACCTGCCGCCGCGGCAGGTGATGCACAACTGGAACACGGCCGAGGAGGTGCACCTGGGCACCTGCTGCTGGGACCGCGGCAACGTGATCGTCGGCGTGTACGGCATGTGGCACGGCACGCCGAGCGGCAACCGCCGCTTCATCACCATGGACCTGGGGTTGCTGGTGAGCCAGGACGCGCTGGACTTCCGCGAGCCGGTCCCGGACTTCCTGTTCATCCCGGCCCTGGAGGAGCCCGGCCTCGCGCCCGGCAGCTCGCCTGCGCTGATGCAGGGCCAGGGGATGCTCAACCGTGGCGACCGCACGCTGTTCTGGTACGAGCTGTGGGCGGGCAGCGACGTGCGGCTGGCGACCTGGGAGCGCGACCGGCTCGGCTCGCTGTCGGTCTTTCGGGAGAAGACGCTGCTGCCGCTGCCGGCTCCGCACGCGCTGAGCTGCGCGCTGGAGCCGACCGGCGACACTGCGGTGAGCCTCAACGTGACCGGCCTGGGGCCGCACGCGCAGATCGCCGTCGAGCTGGTCGACGAGCGCTTCCGGTCGATCGCCGGCTATTCGGGCAGCGACGCCGCCGTCATCGGCAACGACGGACTCGACGTGCCGGTGCGGTGGCCTGCCGGTGCGACCGTGCCGGCCCGGCTCGGCCCGTACCGGGTCAAGCTGGACTTCCGCGGCATCCGCGCCGAGGACGCCCGCCTGTTCGCCGTCTACGTCCGCGACGCCTGAGAAGCCGCCATTCGAGGAATCCGCATCTCACTTGCGGAAAAATGTCTCTTTTCCGCAGCATAGTTGCGGAAAAAGCCATCTGCTGATACCTTGCGCGCGTGGCTCTCACACGCCGGCTCGACCTCGGACGCGATCTGCGTACGCGCTCCGTGTTTCTGTTCGGACCGCGCCAGACGGGCAAGACCACCTACCTGGGACAGCAATTCCCGGAGTCGCCGCGGTTCAACCTGCTGCGAGGAGAGGTGTTCCTGCGCCTTTCGCGCGACCCCGGCCGGTTGCGCCAGGAGTTGGCGGCCATCGATCCCGCGTCCGGCCCGGTGATCATCGACGAGGTTCAGAAGCTGCCCGGCCTGCTCGACGAAGTGCACGACCTGATCGAGAGCCGTGGGTTCCGGTTCGTGCTGGCCGCCAGCAGCCCCGCGAAGCTCCGGCGCGGCGGCGTCAACCTGCTCGGCGGGCGCGCGCGCATCCGGAGCCTGTTCCCGTTCGTGTCCGCCGAGGTGCCGGACTGGGACCTGATGCGCGCGATCAACGTCGGCGGCATCCCCTCGATCTACTACTCGGATGACCCGATCGAGGACCTTCGCGCCTACTGCGGCACCTATCTGCAGATTGAGATCCAGGCCGAGGGAATGGTACGCCGCGTGGAGCGTTTTTCCCGGTTCCTCACGGCCGCAGCGCTGACCTGCGGCGAGGAGGTGGTATTCGAACGCGTGGCCGCGGACGCAGCCGTGCCGCCGCGCACCGTCCGCGAGTACTTCCAGGTGCTGGAGGATACGCTTCTGGGCACGCTCGTGCAGCCGTATCGTCCCCGCCGTCCCCGCCGCAAGCCGGCGTCGCACGCCAAGCTCTACCTGTTCGACGTCGGCGTCGCCAACATCCTGTCGGACACGACCCGAATCGACGCCGGCAGCCCGGCATTCGGCCGCGCCCTGGAGCAACTCGTCTTCTGCGAGCTGCGCGCCTGCCTCGCCTACAACCGGTCCCCCGACGCGCTGACCTTCTGGCGTACCACGGACGGCTCCGAGGTCGACTTCGTCATCGGCGACGCGGTGGCGATCGAGGTGAAGGGCACCGGCGCGGTCACGCGCCGCGACCTCACCGGCCTGCGAAGGATCGCCGACGAGACGGCGCTGCGGAGGCGCATCGTCGTCTGCACCGAGTCGGCCGCACGCATCGTCGACGGCATCGAGATCCTGCCGGTCAACGAGTTCCTGCACGCCCTCTGGAACGGCGACGTTGTCGCGGGCCATGCGCCGTAGCTCTATATTGGCAGCATGAGCACGCAGCCCAATAGACGCGGCCCCGCCTGGATGCTGGCCCTCGCACGACCAGCGCACGGACGCTGCCGCATGACCCGCCGGCACGTCACGGCCGTCCTTCTGCTGGTGGCCGCCAGCGCCGCCGCCGAATTGCCCGCTTGCCTGCCGGCCTGCTCCGGTGTCGACCTGCGAGATACCGACCTGCGCGGCGCGAATCTGCGCGGTGCCGTGCTGATCGACGCCATCCTGAGCGGTGCCGACTTGAGTGCAACCTTCCTGTACCGCGCCGATTTGACCGATGCTGACTTGAGCTACGCCAAGCTGAGCGACGCTGAACACTTGAGCGACGGTAGTGTAGCAATTTGAAATGGACCGACCAGCCAGCGCAGCGCGCGCTCTCGCGCGGCTGCCCAGGGGGCTGAAATTGCCTGCGCGGTGCGTGCCTTATACCGGATCGGATTGACCGGGGCCGCGGGCACGCACACGGGGCTGAGCGTGCCCGGCCGGCGGAGCCTCGGCCGCTGGTGGTGGCACCGGTGACGAATTGGGAAAGGGGGACAGGATGAGAGATCGTTACGCGCTTTCTACCGAGCTGGCCCGCATGCGTCGATCGCTCCCCGAGCGGAGCAAGGGAACGGCGGCCCACCTGTTCGGCGTAGCCTATGCCGCCGACTTGGCGCACCTGCCGCTGCGGATCCTCGGAGAGATCGCGGTGGACGCGGGCCTGGACGAAAGCATCGGTGCCGAGATCCGCAAGGGAGTGAAGCTCGCCCCCTACGTCGTGGTTCGACGGCGACATAGACGGCCGTCTATTTGAAGCGGTTCACCAACTTCGAGGACAACCCCTGCCGGAAGACCTCGACCGGGAGCGGCTCGCCGAGCTGTAGCACGGGAACGTCGAACGCTACGCGCGCGTCTGGCTGGAGCATCCGTGAGCGGCTGGGTGATCGCCGGGGTGGTCGTGATCGCCGGGTTCGTCGTGCTGCTCGTCATAGGGATCTACCAGGAGCTGAGGAGGCCGAAATGACCGGACCCGCAAGACGCCGCGCTGGCGTTCTCAACAGCCGACGCGACGCGATTGAGCGGGTGGTGGACGACCCGTCCATCCAGTTCGACAAGCTGCTCCCGATCGAAGGTCGCTCTTTGCTCACGGCGTGAGTCGGCGCTCAAGATCTTCGATCACCTCGCGGTCCCGGTCGGAGTCCTTGATGATGCGGTCGGCGAAGTAGTCGATGTTGTCCAGCGGAGCTTCCCCCGCGAGAGCAATGATGCTCACGGCGGCGATGCCTCCCAACGCGTCGGCGAACATCTGCGCCTCCGCCACGAACGCGGTCGCGAGGCCGTGCATGGTCCCCTCGGCGTGCGCGACGATCATGTCAGCCCGGCCCGACAAGTCCTTGAGCCGACGATACTCTTCAAGATCACGGTTGTGGCGGTCCATGGCAGCAAGCCGGGCGTCGCATTCGTTGTAGAACCTGCGCAGGGCGACTGAGCGGGCTTCCAGCTTCTCGAACGCCTCGGCGAGCTTGGCCTGTAGCCGCTCGGACACATCCTTCTGTGACTTGGCGAACTCGTTGCTCGGCTCCTGTCGCCGGCGAGCGCTCCAATAGGCCGCCGACCGCTGCGCATCGCTTGCGGCATCCATCAGCGAGGTGCGGGCGCGGCCCCACTCCGAGCTGTCTCCCATCGTCTTCTCTCGGTGCTCGGCCACCCGATTGCGGAACTCCTCAACGGCGTACGCATGCACCCGCGCTACGGCCCACGGCTCGCCCCGCTCGTAGGCCGAGATGCCTTGGCTCACCGACGTCTGGATCTTCCGGCGCTGCGACACCTGCGCAGCAATCTCCAGTATCGTGGGGAGCGCGACCAAGAAGGCCAGAATCGCCGCGAACACCCACCAGCCGACCAACGCGAAAATTAGAACCAGCAGCGCAAGCAGCAAAGCCAGAGAGCCGCCGCGGCTCCTCCTGTCGTTACGACGGGCGCGGTCGTAGAGCATCGACTCCGGGCGCAGCGGTTTGTTCGCGTCGCGTTGGAAACAGCGCTCGGCGAGCGCGTCCATCGAGACCGACCTGTCGGATCTCGGTTGCGTCATTGCGAGGGCTGTAGGCTTCTGATCCGATGATCGGCCGGGCGTTTCTCGCCGTTTGGTCCCGTGATCATTCGGCTACCCTCCGCGCAGACAATATACTACGCGCAAAGGCCGGGGAGAGGTGGCAGAGCGGTAATGCGCTGGCCTGAGACGCCAAGGCACCGGTGGAGTAGCACCCGTTCTCGTGCTGGCCGTTCAGTCCGTTCGCCGGCCGGTGCATCTGGTAGGTTTTCGGCCGCCGCGGTGTCGGCGCTGCGTGCCGGACTCCGGTTCGGCGACAGGGCATCAGACGCGCGATCCTTGCGCTGACGCGGCGGCACGGCATGTGGAGGTGTACTGCCATACCACAAGCGGGGTCACTTCTGGCCGTCTCCGGCTGTACGTCCCCCACTTGCGCGTTGGCGATGGGCGCGGTTAGCTGGAGACTGCTTTCCAAACCTTCTCCGCTTCGGCCAGCTCCTCTTGAGCCGCGCGGTGTTGGCGAAGCGTTTCCACAAAGGCGTCGGCAGGTGGCAGCTCGACCACGTCCCAAGACATCGGCTGGGGGAGGCCGAGGCCAACGGTGACGGTAACGCCGGTTCCGATCTCCATGCCCCCATCTTCCGTCCGAATCGTATCTCTCGTCACTGCTTGGCCTACTCGGCGGAACACGCTTCCCATCTCTCCCAGCTTGTCGCGGGTGCACGCGTACCGGGATCAGGCGCCGATCTCGCGAAACTGCCCAAGCTGAAGATCTTCCAATGCCATGAGGACGGAGCCCACGAGCGGCTTCAGATGAATCATGCGATTGGACCGAGCCCGAATGATCACAATGCTCAACCGGAAACGCTTCAAGCTCTGCTGGTATCGCAAGCCTCGATCCATCGTCAGCAGGACGTCGAACCGCCGGTGGGCACGTCGCAGTAGCTCACCATTATTGATCCCGGACCAGCCGGCGGCTTGCACCGTCGTAACGTCGTGTCCCGTCAGTTCAGTGACAAGATCGCGGGGCAGATTCTCGTCAAGCAGAACGCGCACCGGCCAGGGCGGACTTTCGGGCGAGGTCCAAGGCGGAACGGGCCTGCGCTCGCGAGACGGACGGAAACTGGTCCAGGAACCGATCGAGCGTCTCCCCACCTTCCAGATAGTCGAACAGCGTCTGTGCCGGCACCCGTGTGCCACGGAACACCGGCGTGCCGCCGGAGATTCCGGGATCGCTGTGGACGACCGAAGACCAATCGACGTCGTGTGGATCCCGTGTCATGGAGAACTGACTCTGCGCAAACGCCCGGGGATCGTCAACTGCGCGATGTCCGTTCCAAGCAGGCGTCACAGGCGCGGGTCGACCGGTTCCGATTCCAGGGCGAGCACGGCGAACGCGCACTCGTGCACGCGGCGGAGCGGCTCGCGCGCGACGAACCGCTCCAGGCCCTCGATGCCCAAGGCGAACTCGCGCACGGCAAGCGAGCGCTTGGTCCCGGCGCCGCGCTCGCGGAGGCGCTGCAGGTGCTCCTCGGCCGTGTACTCCGGGCCGTAGATGATCCGCAGGTACTCGCGGCCGCGGCACTTCAGCGCCGGCTGCAGCAGGCGCCCCCGGTGCGCGGCGGCGAAGTCCCACGGCTTCACCACGATGCCCTCGCCTCCCGCCCCGGTGAGTTGCTCCCACCAGGCGGTCGCTTCGTTGCGGGCGGCGTCGTCGTGGAGGTCAACCGTCCGGAACGGCGTCGCTTCGAGGAGCCGATCGGGGCCCGCGCACAGGTCCGCGAGCGTCTGCATGTGCCAGGCATGGTCCCGGTCGGCGTGCACGGCGCCCTCGGTCGCCAGCAGGTGGAACGGCGCGACGCGCAGGTCGTCGACCGAGCCAACGGGCCAGCAGTAGGGGCGGTACGCCCGCGCATAGGCGTCCGCCATGCTCGCCCGGGCGCGATACCGCTCCAGCAGCTCGCGGGTTGCGTCGCCGCGCGCGCCGGCCCGCTGCAGCGCCTTCACCGCGGCGCCCAGGCCGATGCGTGAGGCGCTGGCCACCGGGCCGTATTGCGCGCGCAGGAGCGCCGCGGCCTTCGCCGACCACGGCATCACCTCGCAGTCCAGGCAGATCCAGTCGGTATCGAACCGCTCCCAGAAGCCGCGCTCGCCCAGCGCCGCGTTCACCCGCTCCAGGACCGCCCGTTCGACGGCGGCGTCGGCGAAGAAGCGGCGGCCGGTGCGGGTGTAGACGATGCCGATGCCGGCATCCGGGATGCCGAACCGCCGCGTCGCCGCGCGCTCGTCCCGGCAAGCGATGACCACCGCGCGCGAACCCATGTGCTTCTGCTCGCACACGACCGTGCGGACGCCGCGCTCGGCATAGAACTCGAACGCCTCCCCCGGATGCTCAAGCAGCCCGGCGGCGTTCGTGGTATTGCCGGGCGCCATGGTGGGCGGCAGGTAGACCAGCCAGCGCGGGTCGACCGCGAAGCGGCTCACCACCTCCAGCGCCGCGGACGCCTGTTCTTCGCGGATCGTCACCCCGCCGTGCAGCCGCGTGGTCACGTGCCGCTTGCCCTGCACGTCGGCGATGTCCAGCAGGTCGTCGTGCGCCTGCTGCGCGCTGAGGCCGTGCGAGCCGGCCGCCACCTGCCGGCCGGCGGGCTCGGCGTACACGCGGGCCGCGGGCACCGAGACCAACTCGTTCTCCGGGTAACGGAGCGCGGTCAGACGACCGCCGAAGGCGCAGCCGGTGTCCAGGCAGATGGTGCGGTTCAGCCACTCGGCGGTGGGCACCGGCGTATGGCCGTAGACCACCTGTGCCCGGCCGCGATAGTCGGCGGCCCACTCGTGGCGCACCGGCAGGCCGAACTCGTCGGTCTCGCCGGTGGTCTCGCCATACAGGGCGAACTCGCGCACCGCCCGCGAGGCGCGCCCCTGCATCTCTTCCTTCATGCCGGCGTGCGCGACCACCAGGCGCCCCCCGTCCAGCTCGTAGTGGCTGGCCAGCGAGTCGATGAACTCCGCCACCCGGTCGCGCCACTCCGGGGGCTCGGCGGCAAGCTGCGCCAGCGTCTCCTCCAGCCACCGGTTCAGCTTCACGTCGCGGCCGCGCAGCTTCCGCCCCAGCTTGTCGTCGTGGTTCCCCGGCAGGCAGAGCGCGGCACCGGCGGCGACCGCGTCCATCACCAGCCGCAGGCAGGCGGCGCTCGCCGGTCCGCGGTCCACCAGGTCGCCCAGAAAGATCAGCCTCCTGCCTTCCGGGTGGGCCACCCGATAGCGAGCGCCCGGCGCCTGCTCCCCGCGTTCCACGGCATAGCCCAGCTCGCCCAGCAGCGCGCGGAGCTCGTCGAAGCAGCCGTGCAGGTCGCCGACGATGTCGAACGGGCCGCGGTCCGCGCGGCGATCGGTCTGCAACGGCTGGCGTTCGACGACGGCCGCGTCGACCTCCTCCTGCGACCGGAAGCGGTGCTCGCGGAATCCCTCGCGGCGCAGCCGGCGCAGCGAGTGGCGCAGCAACTGGCACTGGCTGCGGATCACGCGCCGGCCGATCGCGCGGTCGGCACGCGCCGAATTGCGCTCCTGGCAGACCGGTTCCGGGATGTCGAAGGCCAGCGCCACCGGCATCGCGTGGTACTCGCGGGCGATCGCGACGAGCTGCCTGCGGTCCTCCGGGCGGACGTTGGTGGCGTCCACCACGGTGAGGCGGCGGGCGGCCAGCCGCTTGCGGGCGATGAAGTGGAGCACCTCGAAGGCATCGGCGGTGGCTTCCTGGGCCGTCTGGTCATCGCGCACCAGGGCGCGGCAGGCGTCGGAAGACAGGACCTCGGTGGGCGCGAAGTGCGCGCGGGCGAACGTCGACTTGCCCGATCCGCTGGCGCCCATCAGCACGACCAGGCAGAACTCGGGGATGATTACTTGCATCGCCGGAAGATCCCCATCTGCGTCGGAGCGCCGTGCTCGGGGTCGACTCCGCCTACCGGCTCGAACGTGGCACGGTAGCCGTGCGCACCGGCGACTCGGTCGGCCCAGGCGGCGAACTCGGCGCGCGTCCACTCGAAGCGGTGGTCGGGGTGCCGCAACGCCCCCTCGGCCAGGCCGGGGAAGTTGACGTTGTACTCCCGGTTGGGCGTGGTGATGACCGCGGTCCCCGGCCGCGCGAACTCGAACAGGACGCGCTCGAACGCGGCCAGGCGTTCCGGATCGAGGTGCTCGATCACCTCGACGGCCGCCGCCGCGTCGTATCCCGTCAGGCGGGTGTCGCGGTAGGTCAGCGCGCCGTGCAGGAGCCGGATCCGTTCCCGTTGCCGCTCGGGGAGCGCCGCCAGCTTCAGGCGCTGCGCGGCGATCTCGAGCGAGCGCGCCGACACCTCCATCCCGACGATCTCCCGGAACTGGCCGACGCCCAGAAGCTTCTGCAGCAGCCGGCCCTCGCCGCAGCCCAGATCCAGCACGCGCGCCGCGCCGTGCTCGCGGAGGACGGTCGTCACCGCCTCCAGCCGCAGGTCGTGCAGCCGCATTCCATGCGGCCGGATCGGCATCTCGATGGAGTCCTCGCTTGCGACCCGCCAGGGCGTGGCGCCGGGATCGGTGTCGCCCTCCCCCTCGCCCTCGGTGAGCCGCGCGATCGCCTCGCGCGTCAATCGGCGCTGGTGACGCAGGTATCGCTGCGTGATGAAGCGGCGCTCGGGATGGTCGGCCAGCCAGCCTTCGCCGCGCCGCAGCAGCTTCTCCAGCTCGTCCTCGCCGACGTAGTAGTGCTTGTCGTCGTCGAGGACCGGGATCAGGACGTACAGATGCGCCAGCAACGCGGCGAGCGGCTGCCGCCCCGAGAGCGTGAGGTTGCGGTACGGGCCGCGCTCCCAGTCGTCGGGCGGCCGGTCCGCCTCGGGATCCTCCAGGTCGACCCGGTAGCCCAGCGGCTCGAACAGGCGGCGCACCGCCGCCGCGCCTCCCCGGCACGGCAGGGCGGCGACGGTGGCGGTGAGCGGCAGCGCCTGCGCCGCCAGCTCCGGCCGCTCCTTGCTGCGCCCGCCGAGCGCGCTCCCGAACACCTGCGCGATCGCGACGCTCAGCAGCGACGAGGCCACGTAGGGACGGTCGTTGATGTAGTGCCGAAGCAGCCCGCCGCCGCGCCTGCGCACGAGGGCGATGGGATCCACGTCGAGCAGCAGCGCCGCCGTGCAGCGCTCCTCGCCGGCTTCCGGGTAGAACACGTGCACGGCCCCGAAGGGCAGCTCGAACGCCTGCACCCGGTCCGGGTGCTTGTGCAGCAGGTACCCCAGGTCGTCGCCGGGCGAGTATAGTCGTCATCCCGTGTCATGGAGACGGGATGCGTTGAGGTCGCCGGGCGGTGGGTCGTGGAGATCGTCAGCAGCACGTCGGTACCGATTCTGGCACGGACGGCCGGTGGCTCAGCCCGGCGGGCGGAGATCCTCCAGGTCGACGGGCTCCGGGTTGATCTGCCCCGATCGCCGGTGCTCGGCGGCCGGCTCGATGACCGCCGCCTTGCCCTCCACGTCGCGGATGCGGCCGAGCAGCCGCTGCCGGAGCAGGGACGCCACCTCGGCATGCCTGGGGTTGCCGGCCAGGTTGCACAGCTCGTAGCGGTCGGCGCGCAGGTCGTAGAGGAACTCCTCCACGTAGCGGTCGGCCGCCGGCGCCTGGCCGCCGTCCAGTTCCGGCGCGCTCACCGAGTACTTCCAGCGCTTCGTGCGCAGCGCGCGGCCGACCTGCGACTCCGAGATCTGCACGAACACCTGGTCCGGCCACGCGGGATCGACCGGGCCGGCGCCGGCCAGCGGCAGCACCGAGCGGCCCTGCATCGCAGCCGGCACGTCGATGCCGGCGGCGTCCAGCAGCGTCGGCGGCAGGTCGATCAGGCTGACCAGCTCCTCCACGCGTCCGCCGCCGTCGAAGCCGGGGCCGCCCAGGGCGGTCGGTACGCGGATCGCCGACTCGTGGCAAGCGCGCTTGTATTCGCCGTTGCGGGTCTTGAAGTGGTTGCCGTGGTCGGAGGTGTACAGCACCACGGTGTCGTCGGCCATTCCCAGGCTGCAGAGCGCGTCCAGCACCCGGCCGAACGCCTCGTCCAGCCTCTTGACCATGCCGTAGTAGCCGGGCAGGTGCTGCTGTGCGCGATCCGCCGAGCGCGGCCAGGTCGGGCGGCACCCACGCGCCGGTGTAGCGCTCCTCGTAGCCGTCGGGCGCGGGATAGTCGTCGCGGTGGTTCTGGTGGTGCGGCTCGATGAAGGACAGGAACAGGAAGAACGGCCGGTCGCGCGGTCCGCCGTCGCGTCCGTCCAGGTAGCGGATGGCCGCGTCGGCCAGGGCGTCGACGCGGTAGCCGGGCAGCTCCACCGGCTGCTCGTCGCCGTCGTACAGGGTGGTCCGGTACGCGTCGGAGGTGTACTCCAGCACGTTGGAGGCCAGCCAGTAGTCGTAGCGGGCGCGGTGCTCCGGCGCTACGGGGCCGATCCGCTCGCGCGGCCCCAGGTGCCACTTGCCGATGTAGCCGGTCGCGTAGCCGGCGCCGTGGAAGTGATCGGGCAGCGTGGGCAGCGCCGGGTCGAGGGTGATCGCGTTGCGGAACACCCCGGTCTCGGTCGCGTACAGGCCGGTCTGCAGGCAGGAGCGGGCCGGCCCGCACACCGGCTGGCAGGTGAAGGTGTGGGCGAGGTGCGTGCCGCGCGCGGCGAACCGGTCGAAGTTGGGCGTCAGGCCGGCAGGGTTGCCGTGGACGCCGGCGGTGTCCCAGCGCTGCTGATCGGTGAAGAAGACGACGACATTGGGGCGTGCGCTCATGCTTGGGGCCTCGGGCTCAGGCGAAGTGTCGGGCGACATCGTAGCCGCGCGTGCGCTGCGGCGGAATCGCCGGCGCCGGCGACAGCAGGTCCGGCCGCTCCCGGCAGCGGCGCGCCTCGGCGTCCAGGGTCGTGACCTCGTGGCCCCGCTCGCGCGCCAGGCGCAGCAGCAGGTCGATGCAGTCGCCGTCCGGGTCCTGCCGCCGGATCATCGTCCACGGGTGGAACACGAAGCAGCAGAACGGCAGGCCGGCCGCCTCGGCGGCGTCCAGCGTCCGCCGGTGCACGGCGAACTCCTCGGCCGGCGTCTCCACCAGGCGCCGCGGGTAGGCGAACGGCGACGGCCAGCGCACCGCGTACTGCAGGCCGCGCCCGTAGTCCTTGACCAGCGCGTCCTGCCAGCCGTGCCCGGGCAGCTCCAGCAGGTCGTCGTAGCCGTCGTCGGCGTAGCTGAACGGCCCGTGCAGGTCGCCGGGCAGCGAGTCCTCGAAGGCCGACTTGAGGTAGGCGGAGCTCCACTCGCAGCCGGCGGCGCGCAGCGCGAAGAGGTTCTCCGGGCAGCCGCGAAAGCCGCAACCGGCCCCGGAGCGGGGGCGAAAGCCGCGGCACGGGCGGTCCAGCCGGTCGCGGATCGCCGCCACCCCGCGCGCGGTCTCCTCATGGATGAACTCCGGCGCCGGCACCGGCAGCGACCACGGGTTCTTGCAGATCAGCCGCGAGTGGCTCCAGGTGTGGCTGTTGACGTCGTGCAGGTCCGGCGTCTCGTCGAGCAGGCGCCTGAGCGCCGGTCCCTCCGCGCCGGCGGCCAGCTCGCCCACCACGAACAGGGTCATCGGCGCGTCGAACCGCCGGTGCACGCGGGTGATCACCCGCAGCGCCGGGATGCACAGGCCCGGCTCCTCGGTGTCGTAGGTGAAGACGACGCGCATCAGGCGAACAACGTGCCCGGGTCGAAGTCGGCCGCCCGGCTCGGCGGCACCTCGGGGGCGGCGAGCGCCGCCCGGTCGCCGTCACCGAATCGCCCGGCCAACTCGTCGAGGGTGGTGAGCGCCACGCCCTCCGCGGCGGCGTGGTCGATCAGCAGCTCCACGATGCGCGCCTCCGGGTCCTGGGGCCGGACCGTGGATTCGGCGTCGAAGGCCAGGCAGCAGTACGGCAGGCCGGCGTCGCGGGCCGCGGCGATGGTCGCGCCGTGCACGGCGAGCTCATCCTCCGGCGTCTCCACCAGCCCGTCGGGGTAGGCGAAGGGGCTCGGCCAGCGCACGATGCGTTGCTGCGCGTGGGCGTCGACGCCACCGCGCGCCTTGAGGGCCGCATCCGGCCAGCCGTGCGCGGGGAGCTCCAGCAGGTCGGGGTAGCCATCGCCGGCGTAGCGGAACGGGCCGCACAGATCTCCGGGAGCGGTGTCGCCGTAGGTCGAGCGCACGTAGGCAGAGGACCAGCGCAGGCCGGCGTCCCGCATGGCCGACAGGTTCGCGTCCCAGCCACGGAAGCCGGCGCCCGCCCCCTCGGCGGGCCGCACGCCGTGGCAGGGCCGGCCGAGAGCCTCGCGTATCGCCAGGGCGCCGCGCGTGATCTCCTCCGCGATCAGCCGGTCGGACGGCTGCGGCACCGACCACGGCGGCTTGCGCAGCACGCGCGCATGCCGGTGCGTGGCGCTGTTCACATCGGCCAGGTCGCCGGACGCGTCGATCGCCGGCAGCAACTCCTCTCGCTCGACCTCCGCAACCCGGCCGGCCACGAAGACGGTGGCCGGCGCGCGCCGGGCGCGGTGCACGTTCAGGATGGTGGCGAGCTTGCCGGCCGCGGCGGCCGTGGCGGCGGTGTAGCTGAGGACCAGCTCCATCGTGGACCGCGGGCTACGGCCGCCCGGGCGTGCGCAGCACGGGGCGGTCGCCGTGCCACTCGATCTCGGCGGCGTAGATCCCCTCCTCCAGGGTCTTCTCGTCCTCGTAGGAGCCGCGGTACCGCAGCACGCCCGCCACCCGGTTGAGCTTGCGGGTGTGCTCCTTGCGGTCGGTGGTCAGGTAGGTGCGGCCGCCCTGCTCGACGATCTCGGTCGCGTGGTACGGCCCCATCAGGTAGGCGCCGGTGCCCACGTCCCAGGTGTTGCCGCGCGCGGCGACGAACCCGCCCGGCGACGGGCTGACCGCGTGATGGAGGCCCTCGCCGTAGGTGTAGAACAGGTGCCACATGCCGTGGCGGTGCAGCACGTACGGCGACTCGATCCCCATGGTGCCGCGCAGCGACGGCGGCAGGGCCAGCACCACGCCGTGATCGTCGATCGTCCGCCAGTCGCGGGTGCTGGCCAGCGCGATGCAGGCGTAGCCGTGCCGGTCCATGGCGATGTAGTACAGGAGGTAGCGGTCGCCGAAGCGCATCACGTGCGCGTCCTTGCAGGTCGATCCCTTCTTGCACCACGCCGGCGGCCCCCACGCCGGGTTGCCCTCCCCGGCCGTCCACGTCTCCAGGTCCGGCGACCAGGCGAGGCTGAAGCCCACGAACGGCGTGCCGTCCGGTCCCCCGCCGCGCACGCCGTAGAGCAGTCCGTAGCGGCGCGGGCCGCCGGCGTCGAAGTCGAACACCTGCGCGTTGGAGCGGCTGGCCAGGTCGAAGCGGCCCTCCGGCTCGAACAGCAGCGTGTCGCGGTATTGCAGGCTGAACAGGTCGGGACCCACCGCGTGGCCGCAGCCCGGCTCCAGGCAGACCTCGTTCGCCTTCTCGTAGTCGCCCGCGCGATAGGCGGCAATCCACGCCTCCGTGTTCCGCATGTCGCCGGTGACGTAGTACAGGTGCAGGTTGCGGCCGTCGTGGAAGAAGCAGTGGTCGACCTGGTAGCTGCCGGACGGCGGCGCGTACGCGTGCACGGTGACCTCGTCGAACCCCTGCGTGTCGGACGCGAAGAGCTGCTTGTGCAGGGTGAGAAAACGCTCCTCGAACTCGGCCGGCGTCAGGCTCACGCCGAACTCGGGGTCGAGGGGGATGGAGCCGTCGGGGGCGCGGTCGGCGGTCATCGAGCTGGCTCGGGTAGGTTGGCGCGCTACCAGCGCACGCCGCGAAGCTCCAGCTCCTCGGCGCGCAGGCAGGCGACGGTGTGGTCCGAGCCCTCCTCGAGGGGCTGCAGCGCCGGCACCTCGCTCTTGCAGCGCTCCTCCGCGTACGGGCAGCGGGTGTGGAACGGGCACCCGGGAGGCGCGTCGGCCGGGTCGGGGACGTCGCCCTCCAGGATGATGCGTTCCATCTTGGCGCGCGGGTTGGGCACCGGCGCGGCCGACAGCAGCGCCTCGGTATACGGGTGCAGCGGGTCGCGGAAGATCGTCTCCGTCGTGCCCATCTCCACGATGCGGCCCAGGTACATCACGCCGCAGCGGTCCGAGAAGTGGCGGACGATGCCGAGCTCGTGGGTGATGAACAGGTAGGACAGGCCGTGCTCGTCCTGCAGCTTCTGCATGAGGTTGAGGATCTGCGCCTTGACCGAGACGTCGAGCGCCGAGGTGGGCTCGTCGGCCAGCAGCAGGCGAGGGTTCATCGTCAGCGCGCGCGCCAGGCCGATGCGCTGCCGCTGGCCCCCGGAGAACGCGTGCGGGTAGCGGCCCATGTGGCGGGCGTCGAGCCCGACGTCCTCCAGCAACTCCCCCACCCGCTCGCGGAGCCCCTCGCCGTCGGCGACGCCGAAGTTGCGCAGCGGCTCGCCGACGATGTCGACCACCGTGAAGCGGGGGTTCAGCGACTGGAACGGGTCCTGGAACAGCATCCGCACCTGCTGGCGCAGCAGATTCAACTGCTCCCGGTCCACGTCCGTGACCTCCAGGACGGCGCCGTCGCGCGCGTGGAACCGCACCTCGCCGCCGGTCGGATCGACCGCGCGCACGATGCTGCGCGCCGTCGTCGACTTGCCGCAGCCGCTCTCGCCCACCAGGCTGACCGTCTCCCGTTCGCCGATCTCGAAGCTGATGCCGTCGACGGCCTTGATCCACCCCACGTGCCGGCGGAAGAACCCCTTGCGGATCGGGAAGTAGGTGCGCAGGTCGTCGATGGAAAGGACCGCGGCCCCGGTGGTGCCGCGCCGCACGGCGGTTCGCGCCGCGGCAGTCCCGTCCCCGTCCTCCCCTTCGGGCGTGCCGGGCGGCTGTGCGCCGGGGCGCCGGTGGCGGCCGGTGGCCGCGCTCGACGCCGCGGGCTCGTCGGCCACGCCCGTGTCCGGCTCCGCACCCAGCTCGATCTCCTCGGAGTGCAGGAAGCAGCGGGCGTCGTGGTTCTCCTCCAGCTCCACCAGGGCCGGCACGTTGCGGTCGCACACCCCTTCGATGAAGTGGTCGCAGCGGTTGCGGAAGGCGCAGCCGGTCGGCCGCGAGTACGGATCGGGGACGGTGCCGCGGATGCTGGCCAGGGCCCCCCGCTCGTGCTCGGCGCTGGGCAGCGATCCGATCAGCGCCTGCGTGTAGGGGTGCCGGGGGTTCTCGAACAGGCGGGTGACGGTCGTGCGCTCGACCACCCGCCCCAGGTACATGACCACCACCTCCTCGGCGATCTCGGCGATGACCGCCAGGTCGTGGGTGATGAACAGCATCGACATGTCGAAGCGCTGCTGGATGTCGCGCATCAGCTCCAGCACCTGCGCCTGGATGGTCACGTCGATGGCGGTCGTGGGCTCGTCGGCGATCAGCAGGCGGGGATGGTTGATGAGCGACATGGCGATCATCACCCGCTGCCGCATGCCGCCCGAGAAGTTGAAGATGTAGGAGTCCAGGCGGGTCTCGGCGCGCGGGATGCCGACGTCGCCCAGCATCTTGACGGCGATCTCGTTCGCCCGGTCCTTGGACATCTCCGGGTTGTGGACCAGCACCGCCTCGCGGAGCTGGTTGCCGACCGTGTGCAGCAGGCTCAGCGCCGCCATCGGCTCCTGGTGGATGTAGGCGATCTGGTTGCCGCGGATCTGCCGCAGCCGCTCCGCCTTGGGCAGGTGATCGGTCAGGATCTCCGGCTCGCCGCCGTCCTCGCCGTGCAGGACGACCTGCCCGCCCTCGATCTCGCCCGGCCACGTCTGGATCTGCAGGATCGACTGCGCCAGGACGCTCTTGCCGCAGCCGCTCTCCCCCACCAGCCCGACGGTCTTGCCCTTGTCGATGGACAGGGACACCCCGTCCACGGCCCGGACGATGCCTGCCTTGGTGCGGAAGTAGGTGCGGAGGTCGTTGATCTCAAGG
Organism: Spirochaetia bacterium; assembly: GCA_964291595.2. Taxonomy (GTDB): domain Bacteria; phylum Spirochaetota; class Spirochaetia; order SZUA-6; family Bin103; genus CATQHW01. The sequence continues at coordinate 3,678,240 of OZ219914.1, forward strand.
AGGGTCTCAGCCACCGATCGTGCTCCGGCCGGTGAGCGGCACGACGGGCGACCACGTGAACGCTCCCATCAGGGCCACGATCGTAGGCAACCGTGGGTGAGGGAGTCAAACTGCGAGCGGCGGCGTTGACACTCGCTGTATCACGTTATACTGCGGTTGTATGACAATGCTCAGTTTTCGCGTCCCGGATCAGGATGCGGCAGCGGCGGGCGAATGGGCAGTGCGGCTGGGCATGAAGCGCTCGCGGTTGCTCCGTGAAGCGCTCCACAGTTACCTGCTTCGACTCCGGTCGGAAGAGGATGCCAGGCGGTGGCTCGAGCATCCGCCGAGTGAGGACGAAACGTCGCTCTCCAAGGTCGCCGATTGGGGACCGGCCGAGGACTGGCGCGACTGGGACCATGCGGCGCGGTGACATCTGGTTCGCCGCGACGCCGGGCGGCGACCGCCCGGTGCTGGTCCTTACCCGCGATCCGGTCGCGGCACGCATCGGCGCGGTGGTGGTCGCCGCGCTGACGCGAACCCGCCGCGGTCTGGTGTCCGAACTCTCCCTGACCCCTGATCATGACGGCGTGCCGACCGACTGCGTCGTCAATTTCGACAACGTGCACACGTTGCCCCGGCACTCCTTCCGGCGCCGGGTCACCGCGCTTTCCAAGGCGCGGATGGCGGACGCGTGTCAGGCGTTGCGCGATTCGTTCGACTGCTGAGCGCGCCCGCGCAGGAAGCGCCCGAGCACGAGCGCGGCGGCTGCCACCACCATCAGCACGGGCACCGTGATCAGCGCCGGCGTCAGGCTGCCCTGCTCCACCTCCAGGGCGACCAGCAGGGCGAACACCGCCTGCACGACGCTGCCGCCGCCGAGGGCCACCCCGAACGCCATCGCCGCGCGGGAATACACGGTGCCGAACCGGTGCGACCACACATAGCGGAACGAGACCCACACCGCGTAGGCCCAGCCACCGGCCAGCACGATCATGATCAGCGATCCGGCCGCCGACCGCCGCGTCGTCGACCGCGTCGCGGGCTCGCCGCCGGCGTCGACCGCCGCGAATACCACCGGGCTCACCATGTCGTACAGCAGCACGAAGAAATAGGTGGTGGTCAGCGCGACCAGCGACGACAGGATGCGGCCGGCGATGCGCTCGTTACGTGTCGCGGGTGCGCGCGGGCGCGGAATCTCCACCGCGGCAGTGTATGCCGCGGGCCGGGACCGTAACCACCGCGCGGGCGCCGCGGATCGCTTGCGGCGCCTTCGCGCGCCGACAATGCTATGCGACGAGGCAGCGATGAAGATCACCGGCATCTCCACCCACATGACGGCTCTTGAAGCACGCTCGCGCGCGCTCGTAAAGGTGCACACCGACCAGGGTATTCACGGCTGGGGCGAGGCGTATTCCACCGGACCCGACCTGAGCGTGGCGCCGATCGCCGACTACCTGTTCGAGCTGACAGGCGGCGAGGACCCGCGGCGCATCGAGTACCTGATGATCAAGATTCACCAGCAGTTCCGGTTCCCGCCGGGGGGAGTCGGGCTGGCGGCGATCTCCGCCTTCGACCAGGCGCTCTGGGACATCGCCGGCAAGGAGGCCGGGTTGCCGGTATACCGCCTGCTCGGCGGCGCCGCGCGCGACCGCGTCCGCGTGTACCACGCGATCAAGGGACGAGACGGGGCCGGGGCCGCCGAACGTGCGCGCCGGCTCCACGACCAGTGGGGTTTCACGGCCTTCAAGACCAGCCCCTACCTGCTCGACCCGGACGCGGACCGGTGGGGCCGCGTGTGCGCGGCGGCCGCGCGCTACTTCCAGGACCTGCGCGCTCACACGCCCGAGGACTGGGAGTTCGCGTTCGATCCGCACGCGCGCATCCTGGAGCCGATCCGGGCGCTGCAGTTGGCCAACGCGCTGGCGCCTTACGATCCGTACTTCTACGAAGAGCCGTTGCGCCCGGAGCACGTCCCGGCGTGGGGCCGGCTGCGCGCGCAGATGCAGGTGCCGCTGGCAACCGGCGAAAGCCTGTACGGCCGCTTCGAGTTCCTGGACCTGCTGGCCGCGCAGGGCGCCGACATCATCCAGCCGGACGTGTGCGTCTGCGGCGGACTGCTGGAGATGCGCAAGATCGCCGCCATAGCCGAGGCGCACTACGTGCCGGTCGCCCCGCACAACCCGATGGGACCGCTGGCCACCGCGGTGAACGCGCACTTCGCCCTGGCGACGCCCAATTTCAGGATCCTGGAGTACGTGCTGCCGAGCGACGAGACACGCCGCAGGTTCGACGGAGTGCTGTTGCCCGCGGACGGTTACCTGCGGGTGAGCGACCGGCCCGGCTTCGGTATCGAGGTGAACGAAGATGCGATCCGGGATGACCGGTACCGGCACTGGGAGCGCCACTCCCCGACCCGTCCCGACGGATCGACCGGCTACATCTGAACGCGCCGTGCGATCGTGATGATCTCCGGGCTCGCGTCCGCGACCGGGCTCCTGTCCCAGTCGCCAAACTGTTCCTCGATCGCGAATCCGGCATCGGTGAGGAACGTCTCCAGCGCCCGTTCATCGAGAAACCGGAGGGCGCTGCGACTGCGCTCCGGCCGGTTCCAACCAGCGCTCATGTAGGTGCAGGTGAATCGAACGACATCGCCTGAGACGGGCGTATCCACCGCGGCGTCGAACCGCACAAGGGCGCCGTCCGGACCGACGAACTCCACCACGTGCTCGGGAGTCCACCGTTCCCACTCCCGGGCCAGAGGATTGCGGGTCTCGAATGCGAAGACGCCGTTGCAGGCAAGCGCGGCGTGGATCGCGGCGATCGACGCGCGGATCTCGTCATCTTCGATCAACTGCTGGAACGCATGACCGGTCATGATCGCCAGATCGAACGCCCGATCCCGGGCGACCGTGGTCACGTCGCCCTGGATCCAGTCGATGTCGGACCGCACCCGCGCCACGTCGAGCATCCCGCGGCCCGGATCAAGCCCCACCAGATGTCCGGTGTGGCCCCTCTCGCGAGCCCACTTCAGCAGCGCGCCCGTGCCGCAGCCAACGTCGAGCACCGCGTCCGCGGACATCACCAGCGGCAGATAGAAACGAAAATCGGCCCGGCCTTCGCGCCCGCAGAGCGGATCATACAGCGCGGCCAGGCGGGGCTCGGCGAACTGACGTTCGATCACCGGCGCGATCGTACCAGAAGCCCCCGGCGATGTGCGTAGGCCCTCATGGACCGTCGCGCCCGGCTGAACCCGTCAGCGCCGCGCCACGCGAAGGCTGCGCAAGCGGTTGAGCGCCGCCGCGACCTCGAAGCGGCGGACGTACGCCCGGTCACCGAATCCCGGCTCGGCCACGTCCGGGAGCCCGCCGGTCCGCATCGCGGCATCGAGCGCCGCCATGATCCCGGGAAGGTCGCGCCGTCCGTCGCACAGCCCGCGCGTGATCCGCAGCAACGCGTCGCCGATCATCCGGCACTGCGCCGGGTCGACGACCTGGTACAGCAGGCTGACGTCGATCTCCTCACGCCCGAACTCGATCGACCGCGTCCGCACGGCGCGCACCCGCTCCGGCCGGCGGCCCCGCCTGGGATCCAGTCCCTCCGGCAGCGGAATCCGCGGTGCGGCGGGCGGCCAGGCGTCGGGCGCGCGGGGCTGCGCGTCGCCCAGCGGCCAGTCGGACGCGACCTCGATCGCCCGCTGCGTGACGTCGCGGGGCTGGTAGGCGTCCATCTGAATGACACGGTCGGCGACGTCCAGGTAGTCGCCCGCTCCGCCCGCCACCAGCACCGACGAGACGCCGAGGCTCTCCCAGAGCTGGCGCACGCGGTCGATAAACGGGGTGATCGGCTCGCGGTCACCCGGGACCAGCCGGCGCATGCGCGCGTCCCGGATCATGAAGTTGGTCGCAGCCGTATCCTCGTCGATCAGGAGCCCGGATGTCCCCATCTCCAACGCTTCGACGATCGCCGCCGCCTGCGACGTGCTGCCGGAGGCGTCGTCGCTGTCGAAGCTGCCGGTCTCCCGTCCCAGCGGCAGATCGCGGATGAACGGGGTGAGGGGCACACCGCGAACCGAGCGGCCGTCTTCGGCGCGCACCGTCACCAAGTCCTGCGCGGAGACGCATCTCTCGCGGCCGTCGCCCGGCGGATGATCGTAGATGCCCAGGGCAACCGCCTGCAGCAGCGTGGACTTGCCGTGGTAGCCGCCACCCACGATCAAGGTGACACCGGCACGGATTCCGAGGCCTCGAAGCACCCCTGCGTGCGGCGCTTGCAGCTTGACTGCCAAGGCATCCGGAACCTCCAGGGGCAGCGCACCCGGCAGCGGACGCGCATCCACGCCGCTGCGGCGCGGCAGCAGGCTTCCCTCTGCCATGAACGCGATCAGCCCGTGATCCACAAGCTGTGAACGCAAGGCCACCTGGTCTTCCACGGCGTGCACATGGGAGCGGAGGACGCCGAGATCCAGCCCATCCGCCACGGTTCCGACAGCGGCGGGGAGCCGCCGCCCCAGAAGCTCGACGGCAGCGCGACCGAGAATACGCCGCCCCGCCGCGGGCAGCCCCGCGCACAGAAGAATCCGGGCGCCGCCGGCTTCGTCCACGACGACGCCCGTTCGGTCCAGCACCTCCGGACCCGTGCGGCTGATCTCAAGCAGCCCGCTCTTCCCGCTGCCCGCCCCGCCCGCAGGTCGGGACAGTGCAGGCTGCAGCGCTCGCTGCAGATAGTCGCCGGTTGCCCGCCGGGCGTCCCGGCCGCCGAGAGCCCAGCCCGGCAGCCTCAGGACGGCAGCGGGAACCTCGACGCGCAATCGGCTCGGCGCGGCGAACGGATCGCCCTGCACATGTTCGATGTGAAGGCGGCAGCCGCCGAGCGCATAGCGACGCCCGCGCAGGTCCCGGTAGTACCCGTAGGGTCTCCCGTCTATCCGGTTCAGGTCCCGTTCCAGGGGGTCAGCCATCGCAAGCAGATCTCCACGTGCCGCAGGCGCTGGCTTCAGCGCCTGGCGACGACCCTGCTACAAGCTGCGCCGGCCTGTCCAATCGACGGAGGAGGTGCGCTCGGCGTGCGCGCATCGTGGACTTCCTTTTATCGTGAATCACGACAAAATTCGTGAATCCACTCTGCGAATAGCGCTCCGTGAACGACCGTGTCATGCGGTTTTCACGAACGACGACTGACATTCGCGATCCCAATGGAGTCACATTCGAGGAGCTCTTTCTCTTGAGTGATCGACACGATTCATCAGCTCCTTTCGGCCAAGGGCAGCGGTCTCCCATGGCGACTCGACCGGGTAATTCTCCCTTGGCCCAGTCCGGATCGGAACGGTAACTTCCCCCATGGATGCCGACGGCCCGTTTACCGCACCCGTCAACGAGCATGGAAGTTCCTGCATGCAGCGAGCGCACCGGGAGATGCTGGAGGCGGCCGTGATACTGGTGTCTCTCAGCACCGTCGTAGGAGTGACGCTGATCTACTCCATCACCGGCCCCCTGAGCATCGAGAACACCCTTCCGTTGGGAAGCCGCATCCTGTACGTCGGGCTGTGTGGCCTGATCTCCTGGCCGCTGTGCCACTCCATGAACGCGACCTTGCTTTACCTGATGCGTCAGCGAAGGTCGCACGAGATCGCGCTGGCGGCCATCGCCGGATCCGCCTTCATGGCCGTGGCCTGCTCCGCCGTTGCCTATACCGTCTTCGGAGTCGCCGGCAAGAGCTATGCAGGCGGGTTTGCGGACATCTATCTCAGCGTTTCGTTGGCCGTGGCAGCCTGCAGCACCGTCGTCCACTACACGGCCTGTCTCCGCGCCAGACTCCGGTCCGCCGCGGAATCCGCCTCGATCGAATCCGCCTCGATCGAATCCGACGGCACTCGGGAAGAAGACGGGAGCGATCGCGCGCCGACCGTTCCACCTGCCGGCGCGCAACCGCATTCCGCCGTCCCTGCGCACGCCGATTCACACCACGCCGGCGCCGAGACGCGGGCCGCGAACCCGCGGCGTCCCAGGTTCCTGGACAGACTGCCCGGGAACACCGGACAGGACGTGATCTACCTCAAGGTGAGCGGCCACTACGTCAACGCGGTCACCGCCGCCGGATCCGCCGGCATTCTCATGCGCTTCGCCGACGCAATCGCGGAGCTCGACGACACGGGTGTCCAGATCCATCGCTCCTACTGGGTGGCGCATCGCCACATCACCGCGATCTTTCGACGCGACGAGCGTACGCTCGTGCGCGTCACCGGGGGTCACGAATTGCCGGTGAGCCGCACGTACCTGACGGCAGTCCGGGCGTTGATCCCGCAGGTGGCGGAGCGGAGCGAGGACAGCGGCCCGGCGCCCGGCTCGGCGACCGGTGACTTCGTCCCCGGCGGCGACATCGAGCCCCGGGGAGACTGAGATCCTCCTGTCTCAAGCGGGTTGCGGTTGCACCAGGCCACCGATCCAGCAAGCGCTTCAGGACCCGACTCCGACGCGATGCCATATCGGAACTTCGATTCTTGCCACCCGGGGACTACGGGCCGGACTGTTACCACGTGAGTGACGGGAGAATTCATGAATACCATCCGTGCAGGGGGAGCCCCGGGCACCGCTCGCTGCTTGTGCATCCGCGCATAGCGAAAGTCATTCGTGAAGAACGGTCCGGGGGTAGGGATTCTCTCCGGGCGATGCGCACGTGTCAGAGCCAAGCCGGCTTCCCGCTCATTGAACAATCGACGCGGCGGTCTCGGTCGCGCGGGAGGGCTCGAACCTTCCCCGGTTGATGCCGCCGCGCGGTACTATCCATTCTTGCATTATGTTCGGCAGCGTCGGTCCTGATCGCAAGGCGTCAACAGGTCGGTCCTTCAGGCAGGCAACCGGTCATGGTCGGAGTCGCGCAATGAAGGACGAAGGAATCCACGGCCGACCTCGTCGGCACGAAAAGCCACCCAGACTGATCTCGCTGCATGTGGGTCCATACCTGCACCGCGCGTACCGGGAGATGCTCGACGCGCCGGTGGTCGCGGTCTCCCTTGCGACAGTAGTTGGTGCGACCGTTGTCTACTCGGTTACCGGGCCCGTGGGCAGGGACGACACCTTCAGCACCGCGCAACGCCTCTTCTTCGTCAGCATGTGCACCCTTCTCTCGTGGCCGTTCTGCCACTCCTTCTGCACCCTGGTGCTGTATTGCGCGCGCCGCAGGCAACCGTACGTAATCGCGCTGACATGCATCGCCAAAGTTCCGTTCATGGCCATCCCCTGCTCCGCGGTCGCGTATACTGTCTTCGAGCTGTTCGGCCGGGACGCTGCGGGCAGACTCTGGGATATCTACTTCAACGTAACCGTGTGGCTGGCAGCGTGCTGCGCGGTCGTCCACTATACGGCCTGTCTGCGCGCCAGAGTTCGCCACACGGACGAGGTCGCCGCTGCCGAAGTCCTCTCCACCTCCGGATCCCCGTCCTCCGCGGCCGCTCGCGACGAGACGCACGAGCCTCGCGGAACCGCCGTGCCGCGGAAACGCGACCGACGCCAGGCCGGGGAAGACGACGACGCGGAAGGCCCGCGCCCGGCCGGCTCATCCCGAAACCGGGCGGAGCGGCGCAACGGGTTCCTGGACCGGCTTCCGCCGAGACTGGGGCGCGACGTGATCTATCTGAACGTCAGCGGCCACTACGTCAGTGCCGTAACCGCCGAAGGGTCCGGCGTGATCCTGATGCGGTTCGCCGACGCGGTAGCCGATCTCGGAGACGCGGGGATGCAGGTACACCGCTCCTACTGGGTAGCCCACCGCCACATCACGGGGATTTTTCGGCGCGACGAGCGGACCATGGTGCGCGTCACCGGAGGGCACGAGCTGCCGGTAAGCCGGACCTATCTCACGGCCGTGCGCGCGCTGATTCCTCACATCGAGAGAGGCACTGGCTCCGACCACCCGGGATCGCCGCCGCCGGCAGCCAAGGGGGCGGAGAACCACCCATGAACGACGACGACCGCCGTCAGAGCGTCAGGGCCAGGTCCGCGGCGCCCGGTCGCACGGGCTCATGCCTGCAGAGAGCTCACGAGGAGATGCTTCAGTTGCCGGTGATCGGCGTGTCCGTGAGCACCATGGTCGGTGCTACCCTGATCTATTCCGCCACGGGGGCACTGGGCATCGACGACACCATCCGCCCGGTCCAACGCCTGCTCCTCGGCGGACTGTGCGCGGTGATTTCCTGGCCTGTTTCTCATTCGATGGTGTCGACGGTTCTGCGACTCGTAAGTCGCATGAGAACGTTCGAGATCCTGATGATCTGGGCAGCTTCGATCCTGTTCATTGCCATGCCGTGTGCTGCGGTTGGCTACGCGACAGTCGGTTTGTTCGGCTTGAACCCCGTTCCGTTTCCGAAGATATACCTCCACTTCGGAGTAGGTCTCGCAGCGTGCAACGCGGTGCTGATGTACACGGCGTGCCTGCGCACAAGACTCCGGCCCACCGTTGGAGCGACGCTCGACGGCGTGGAGTCCGAGGAGGGTCGGGCCCGGAAAGAGAGGGCGTCCGCAGCGGCCGACGCCCACCCTGCCGCATCAGCGGATGGAGATACGGGCGAAGAGCGATTGAGAGCCACGCCGCATGCCACGACGGAGCAGCCGACCAGGTTCCTGGACCGTCTGCCCGAGAAACTGGGCCGTGACGTGATCTATCTCAACGTCAGCGGTCACTACGTAAACGCCGTCACCACCGAGGGATCAGGCGTCATCCTCATGCGGTTCGCCGACGCCGTCACGGAGCTCGGGGACGCGGGCATACAGGTGCACCGCTCCTACTGGGTCGCGCATCGCCACGTCACCGGGGTCTTCCGCCGCGACGAACGGACCATGGTCCGCGTCACCGGAGGCCACGAGCTGCCGGTGAGCCGCACCTACCTTGCCGCTGTCCGCGCACTCGCTTCCTCACGGCGAACGAGGGGCCAGGCGGTGCGGACGTGAGCGAGCTTCCGAAGACGTGAGCCGTAGCCAGGACGCCGGTAGGGAACAACCGCCATACGCCCGTGGTATGCGACGGTGCCTGCAAAGAGCCCACGAGGAATTGCGGGAATGGCCCGTTGTGGCGGTCTCGGCCAGCACGACGATCGCTGCAGTCCTGGTCTATTCGCTCACCGGCCCCATGTTCGTCGAGGTCATGTACGGCGTCGGCCAGCGCCTCCTGTTCACGGGTCTGTGCTCGGCACTCGCATGGCCGTTCTGGTACTCGACGACCGCCATGGTTCTCTACGTGGTTCGTCACGCGCAGCCGCACCTCATCCTGACGGTGTGCGCTGCATCCGTGCTCGTCATGGCATTTCCCTTCGTGGCTCTCGGCTACACGCTCGTCGCGCTGTTTGGCCTGAGAACCGCCACGATCCTGGACATCTACCTCAATGCCGTAGCGTGGGTCGCAGCATGCACGGCCATCCTCCTGTACACGGCATGCGTCCGTGCCAAGCTCCGGCTCATCGCTGAAGCGGCGGAGGCCGAAACCCCCGCGGCCGCGGGCCCGGCCTCCGCAGACGGCCGTCCCCGGCAGCGCCCGTCGCCGACCGAGGCGGTGGCCGACCGTCAAGCCGCCCCGAAGGATGTCGACGCCGGAGAGCAGCGATCGACCGCATTTCCGGGAAGAACGGACCAGCATGCCCGGTTCCTGGATCGTCTCCCGCGGAAGTTGGGGCACGACCTGGTCTACCTCAACGTCAGCGGCCATTACGTGAATGTCGTTACGGCCCAGGGATCGGGCGTGATCCTGATGCGATTCGCGGACGCCGTCGCCGAGCTCGGAGACGTCGGGATGCAGGTGCATCGCTCCTACTGGGTGGCACACGACCATATCACCGGCATCTTCCGGCGCGATGAGCGGATGTTCGTGCGCGTCACGGGGGGACACGAGGTTCCGGTAAGCCGATCTCACCTCTCGGCTGTCCGCGCCTTGACCCCTTTCGTTGCCGGGGGGCGGCAGCCCGGCTCCTGACGCCGTGCCGGATTTCGCCTGGCGACGCCGAACGCCCGCACGCGAGGCGCGGCTGCCAGCGCTCGCCTCAGGCGCCCCGCAGCAACGTCTCCACCTCGTCGGCGAGATCGACCAGCTCGCTCAGGTCGCGCAGCCCGGCGACCGTCGCGCCGCGCAGCGGAACGCCGTTCTGCAGCGCGTCGCGCTCGCGCCCGTGCTCGATTTCTCCGGGCAGGAAGATGCGCTCCACGCCGGGCGCGCGCCGCGCGCCGTGCACTTGGTCCGCCAGCCGCGCCATGCGCTCCTTGAACTCCGCCAGCGGCAGCAGCGGCTCGATGTCGATGGCGATGAAGCTGTGCGCCTGGTTGCTGCGCCCTCCGGGGTCGCTCACCCAGTCACGCATCTCCGCCATGATCGCGGCCCCTCCGAGCACGCCGGTCAGGCACTCGATCAGCACCGCCATCCCGGAGCCCTTGTAGCCGCCGACCGGCACCAGCGTCCCTCCCTCCCGCACCGCACTCGGGTCCGTCGCGGGGGCTCCGTCGGCGTCGAGCGCCCAGCCCTTCGGGATCGATCGCCCTTCGCGCGCGGCGATCGCCAGCTTGGTGCCGGCCACCGCGCTCATGGCGATGTCCAGGTAGACCGCCTGGCCGTCCACTCCCGGAACGGCACACCCCAGCGGGTTGTTGCCCACCGTCCGCCCGGCTCCGCCGGCGACCGCCATGTACGGGTCGGCGTTGGTCATGGCGACCCCCACCATCCCGGCGTCGGCCGCCATCTTGGCGTAGTAGCCGGCGGCGGCGAAGTTGTTGCCGTCGCGGGCGACGACGAACGCGACGCCGTGGCGGCGCGCACGCTCGATCGCCAGCTCCATCGCACGGCAGGAGATGAGGGGGCCGAGCCCCCCGTCCCCGTTCAGCACCAGCGTCGCGCCCACGTCGCGCTCGACGGTGATGCGGGGCGCTGCGTTCATGCCGCCGGCCCGGATGTGCCTGATGTACGGAGCGAGCAGGGCGACGCCGTGACTGATGCCGCGCATCTCGTTGGCGACCATCACGCGGGCCACGATCGCAGCGTCCCGGTCCGGGACGCCGGCGGCGCGCAACGCCCTGGCGCCCAGCTCCCGCAACGCGCCTGCCGGCACGCGCGGGGCGCCATCGTTCGCCGGAGTGGCCATCAGCCCGCGCTCCGCGTGAGGTAGGCCAGCAGGGAAGGCACGTACCGCGTCTGGCTGGCCCAGTCCTTGCCGAAGCCGGAGTGGCCGGACTCCGCGGATGCCACGGGCAGATCGCCGAGATCGCGCAGGCCGCGCTCCACGATCGCGCGCAACTCGCCGTCGCCGTTCAGCGCGTGGGCGTAGGCGATGCCCTCGACCACCTGGCGCGTGAACACCGCCTGCGGCCCGCCGCCCCGGTGCAGGCACGGCGTGTAGCGGAAATGACCGCTGCCTGCGTCGTAGGTGCGGCGGATCAGCCAGCGCACCCCGCCCAGGATCGCCTCCGCGACCCGGTCGTCGCCGGTGAGCTCGTGATACCGTCGCAGGCCGGACAGCAGCACGCCCACCATGAAGCCGGCCTCTCCCCGCTCGCGCGGCGGCTCGCAGCCGCAGTGGCCTTCCTTGAGAACACGCTCCCAGCCGCCTTCGGGCTCCTGACGCACGAGCACCCGGTCGACGATCAGCGCGGCGGCGTTGAGGTAGCGGGGCGAGGCGCTCATGCGCGCCAGCGCGGTGAGGTGGATCAGATGCCAGCCGCACTCGCGGCAGTTGGCGAAATCGTAGTGCTGGATGCCGCCCGCGAAGTCCTTGAGCCCCGCCCCGAGCAGCCAGCCGGCGGTGCGGTCGAGCGACTCGCGCAGGTTCTCGTCGCCGGTCAACAGGTAGTGCAGCACCGGCCCCTCGACCCAGGTGTGCGACGGCACGCTCGAGGAGCCGCTCATCTTGCTGCGGAAGTACGGCGGCAGGTAGCCGCCGGCGTGGCCGGGCATGTGGGTGTACTGCGCGCCCACCTGAGCGGCGTCCGTGGAGGCGTTGACGGTGTCCACGTCGGTCAGGTGGCACGCCGCCTCCGCGCCCAGGATGAACCAGCGCGGATCGCCGCCGCGCAGGAATTCGCTGTAGTGCGCGAACGGCGGATCGTACTCGTTGTTGCCCCACGACCAGGCGCTCTCGCCGTACCAGTCGCCGAAGTTCACCCAGCCGTACTGGCGGGTGATGTCGCGGTCGGCCACCCACTGCTCGTAGCCGGAGTCCAGCGCGCGCTCGTAGTCATCCAGCACGCCGGTGTCCTTGGCGGCCAGCGGGCCGAGCACGCCGCAGTGGTTGAGCCATCGGAGGGACGGGCGCACCGCCGGCGGCTGCTCGAACCAGGCGAGCAGCGCCTCGTCCCGCGGGCCGCAGGCCAGCAGGATCTCGCTGGTGAGCGCCATCCCCGCCTTGAGCAGATAGCCGTCGTCACGCAGCCAGAAGTAGATGCGGTGCCAGCTCTCCTCGTCCGCGGGCCGCTCGGAGCCGTCCGGCGTCGGTAGCAGCTCCACGGCGATCCCGTCGCCGGTCACCCGGACGGCGCGCGGCCAGGTCTGCCAGAACCGCCGCAGCGCCACGGTGAGCGCGTCCGCTGCCGCGTCCCCGGAATCGGCGGCGCTGCACACGGTGACGTGGCCGGAAACGCGGCCGGCGACCTCGCGCGGCGAGCCGCCGTTCTCCACGCGGTGCGCCTGGTCGTGATCGTGGAGCAGACGCACGGCACCGCCCTGCGGGACGGCAGCGCCGTCCTCCGGCCCGTCAGGCCACCGGACCGACCGGTTGCCGGCGCGGCGGATGGCCAGGGACGCGCCGCGCACGGTCAGCAACGTCGCCTGCTCGCCGTCGGTGCCGGCAATGGCCTGCCGCACGGTGCCGGCTCCCGCCGGAATGTCGCCGGCGCTCCCGCCGGCGGCGGGCGGCAGGTGCGGGGACGTCACCGCCAGGCGGTGCACGATGCGCACTGCCTGCAGCCCGCGGTAGACGTGCACGCGGACGGTGCTGAGCAGGTGCTCCACCCCGTCGCCGTCGAGGTGCGCGAAGCGGTAGCGGATCACGGCGCGCTGCCACCCCTCTTCTTCGAGGACAAGGTCCTGGACCGGGCCCTGCCGCAGCTCGACACCGCTGCCCAGCGAAAGTCTGGCCGTGCTGCCGGCATGCGCAGCGCACCACGGACCGTCGCCGGATCGCGTCTCGATCACCGGCAGCGGCTCGTCCGCGCCGGCCGTCACGCACACGCGCAGGGAGTCCCCGGTCACGGTCACGGCGCCGTCGCCGGACGTACAGCGCAGACCATCGGCCGGTGCGGGGCCTTCCGTCGCGGAACCGATGGTCACGGTGCCGGACTGTGCCGCACCAGGGGCGAGCGCTCCCGGAAGCGGTCCGTCCACCAGCATCCAGCTCGCCGACCCGTCCGGCCAGAAGGCGTGCGCACGGCACTGAACGGGCGTGACCGCGCCCTGCACGTCCCAGCGTGCTGCAGCGGCACCCAGCACGCGGCCGCGCGGCACCGGAACCCCGAAGGTAATGGGCCGATTTTCCAGTTGGTCTGCGCCGACGTTGCATACTTCCACGGGCACGGTGACGGAATCGGCCGTGACGGCGGATTCTCCGGCCACGGCTGCCTCGGCGCTCGCCACGAGCCCGTCCGCCTCGATCGCGCGGACACGAACCCGATAGCCGGCCGCAGGCGGCGCCGGCAGGCCTGTCACGTCGATCGAGTGCAGGCTTGGCGAGTCCTCCTCGTGAGCCTCCGCGACCGGATCGCCGGTGTCGGCGCGGGTCACCTCGACGCTGCAGCGAGCCGCCGGCCAGGTCGTGGCGTCGACGGCCACCGCGAACGAGCAGTCCCGGCTGCGTCGCAGGCGCGCGGTCAGCCGCTCGATGCGCGGCCGGTAGCAGGTTGGCTCGGGCCGCTCCCCCAGCAGCACCACGTGCTCCAGGCGGTACGACGCATCGCCGGTGCCGGTGATGCGCAGCACCTCCATCTCTCCCATGAAGTCCACGGGGCGGTCCAGGACGTAGAGGTGGCGCCGGTTGTCGTGCCGGAACGGCGCGATGCGGCCGATCGGATCGGCGCCCAGGGTCACCTCCAGCGGACACTCGCAGCCATGCTCGTCGTACATCACCACGCCGATCCAGCGCTGCCCGGTATGGTCGTCGGTGCCGTCGATGGTGTCCCAGAACCGGTGCGTGAGCGTGGCCGGGAGGCCGGCGCGGGCGAAGCTGCGCGGCCGGTACACGCTGCGGAACGGATACTTGCCGGTCAGCCCGATGTCGGGCACCAGGCCGTCCAGGTTCTCGGCGGCGTCGGCACGGAAGGCAAAGGTGCCGGGCGCGGTGGTCATGGCGGCGATCCGCTCCGGCTCGGCGACGTCGATCAGCGGCAGTTGCTCCATGGCTGGTCTCCTCGGTGCGCGTGTTATGGACCGATGCGCGGTCCGGCACAACGGGGGGAGTCAACGAGCCGGCACATCACCTCGGAGGTGGACGCACCTCGGAGGTGGACGCACCTCGGAGGTGGACGCGGCCGGAGCGCTGCGCCACCGTGTGGCCATGGGCACGGACAACGGCTTCGAGATACGGCGCGCGGGCAATAACGACGCGCTGGGCAACATGGTCATGGAGACGGACACCGGCCGCTTGCTCGGCGGGGTCGGCCACAACGACCTCCGCTCCTGGTGCTATCCGCTGAACACTCCGCGCGGCCTGGGCGTGACGCAGGAGTACGCCTTCGATCACGCGTTCCACAACGGGGTGTTCGTGGCCCAGGCGCGGGTGGTCCGTGGCGGCGTGCTGTCCAACTTCTGGGTGGTGCATCCCGACTGGCGCTCGCCGGACTCGCACGTCTACAACCACCTGGGCCGGATCCGCTATCGAGAGCGCGCCGACATCACGCCGCTGGAAACCGGCTACCGCTTCACGTACCGCAGCACCTGGGAGGGCTGTGACGGAGCGCCGGTGCTGGACGAGATGCGGCACTTCGACCTGTACGCCGCTGCCGGCGCCACCATCTGCGACGTCATCTCACGCAAGACCGCGACCTATGGCGAGCTGCGCTTCGAGGCCAACAAGCACGGCTCGATCGGAGTGCGGGTTCAGCCGCAGCTCCTGCCGCCGTTCGGGGGCGGGATGGTCGCCGGCGCGGGCACGGAGCTCCATCGCGGACTCGCCGACGAGGTGGCGTTCGGAAAGGAGCGGGAGTTCGTGGCGTACGAGGCGGAGCCGCCCGGCCTGGGGCGCTTCGGCGTCTGCCTGCTGGTCCTGAGCAACACCGCGAGCGACCGCCGCACCGGGCCGTGGTTCGTCCGCGACTACGGGATGGCGATGTTCAACGCCACCATGGACGACGACGTGACGGTCGCGGAGGGCGAGACCTGGGAGACGGCGCTGCGCGTCGCCGCGTATGACGGCGCGGTGTCGGCCGAGCGGGTCCGCTCCTGGGCGGAAGCGCGGAGCGGCGCCCGGTGAAGACCACCGTCGTCGGCAGCTATCCCGTCCCGGAGTGGCTGAAGCAGTGCCAGGACGAGGAGGCGCTGGCGGATGCCCTGACCGTGGTCATGGACGCCCAGCGGCGCGCCGGCGTCGAGGTGATCTGCGACGGCGAGCTGGGCCGCTGGGACCTGCAGCGGCGCGCGCCCGGCGGCATGGTGGAACGCTTCGTGCGCCCGCTCTCCGGGGTCAGCACGGAGCTCACCCGCCGCCAGCTCGAAGCCTGGCGGGCACGGGACGAGATGGCCTTCCGCAGTACCCCGCCCGGCGTCGTGGTCGGGCCGCTCGGCGACGGGCGCCTGAACCTGAAGCGGGACTGGGACCGGGCCCGCGCCCGCACCGATGCACCACTCAAGTTCACGGTGTCCAGCCCCTACCTGATCGCCCGGACGGTGGCGGACGCCCACTACGGCGACCTGGAGTCGCTGGCGATGGCCTTCGCGGAGCTGCTCGCCGGCCAGCTCGCCGGCATCGACGCCGCGGTGGTCCAGGTGGACGAGCCCAACCTGCCGGGCTCGCCCGGCGACGGCCCGCTCGCGGCCGCCGCCATCAACCGGCTGCTCGACGGCGTCGAGCCCGGCAGCGAGCGGGCCGTGCACCTGTGCTTCGGCAACTACGGCGGGCAGATGATCCGGCGCGGCGACTACGGCCGGCTGATCGACTTCATGAACGCGCTGCGCTGCGACCACCTGGTGCTGGAGACCACCCGCCGCGCGCCGGAGGAGCTGGACCGCCTGGCCGACGTGCGCGCCGGCATCCGCCTGGGACTGGGGGTGATCGACGTCAAGGACCTGCAGGTGGAGACGCCGGACCAAGTGGCGCGCCGCATCGAGGAGCTGGCGCAGCGCGTCGGGGCCGAGCGCATCGCCTACCTGCATCCCGACTGCGGCCTGCGCATGCTGCCTCGTCCCGCGGCCGACGGCAAGCTGCGGGCGCTGGTCGCCGGCCGCGACCGGTTTCTGCGCTCCGCCTGACTCCGCCCCCTTGACGGGGCTGCGCGCATGGCCCAGCATGCCGCCCAATCACCTTTCTATACCTTAAGGGGGATACCTATGGGTAAGTTGACCGGCATCGCCGGTATCGCACTGGCATTGCTGCTCGCGTTCAGCATGACCGCCTGGGCCGAAGGCTCCTCGGAGGAAGCCATGGCCGCCGAGGACATGGTCATCGCCGATCCGAGCTGGACCACCGACACCAGCCCGATCACGCTGACGTTCTTCTTCGACCGCATGGCGGGCAGCGACAGCAACCTCAACGAGCATTACGGCGACGACGAGCTCACCAAGATCTTCGTGGAAGAGACCGGCGTCGACTTCGACATGACCTTCGCGCCCGACAGCGACCAGACCATGCTCAACGTGCTGCTCGCCTCCGGCGACCTGCCCGACATGATGCGGCTGAGCCACAACCTGCAGCAGGCCACCCAGCTCGTGCAGCGCGGCCTCGTCCACGACCTGGACGCGCTGAGCCAGAAGTTCGCGCCCAAGTACATGGACAACTGGGACGCACGCATCCGGCTGTACTACCGCATGCACTTCGACGACATGGGCTTCTACTTCCATCCATCCTATTACGTGACCGACGAGCAGATAGAAAGCCCGCTCGTGCTCAAGGCGATGCAGGGCGTGACCGTGCTCAAGGAGGTGTACGAGCACCTCGGCGCACCGGAGATCAACAACACCGACGACTACGTCGACCTGCTGCGCCGCGTGAAGCAGGAGTTCCCGGAGCTGACGCCCGTGCAGTCGCTGCGCGGCCCCTCTCCGGACAAGGACGGCAATCCCCGGCTGGTCGAGCGCTCGCTGCCGCTGGGCGGCCTCAACCAGCGCTTCTTCCAGCGCGATGACGGCGTGTGGTACAAGTACTGGGAGCACGAAGACTTCGTGAAGGTGCTGCAATTCGCCAACACCCTGTACAACGAGCAGCTCATCGCCCGCACGGAGTTCACGGAGAAGCAGCCGCAGCTCTGGGGCAACATGATGACCAAGATCTTCTCCGAGCTGAACCAGGACGCCGACAACGCGGCCGGCATCCACAACGCCACGGATTTCATCCAGGCGCGGGCGCCGTTGGCAGAGAAGCTCGGCGTGGAGAGCGTGCGCTTCATCATGCTGCCGGCGTTCACGATCGAGCCGCACATGAAGTATCGAGATCGACGACCTGCGCGGCGGAGTCGGCGGCTCGGGAGTGATGGTCACCACGCAGGCGGAACGCCCCGACCGGGCGATCCAGTGGCTGGACTGGCTGGCTCAGGAGTCGACCCAGAAGCGCATGATCTTCGGGATCGAAGGCGTCCATTCCGACCCCAGGGACTTATAGAGGGTACGACATCCCGGTTGTAAGACAGTATCTCCTCGACTTTCCAGAAGGAGAATCCGGGGCCTCGAGCTCTACCGCGCGAAATATCGGACGTGGGATTTCGATGTACCTGTTCCGCGACAAGTACACGGCCGAGCAGGGGGGCTGGCCGAATCTCGACGAGGTCGGGCAGCAAATCTATGACACCGCGCTCGCCAACTACACCGACATGATCGAAGTACCGCGGCGTGGACAGCTACACGGCCGGTTCCGAGGAAGAGAAGATCGCCGCGACCATCAAGGACTACTACAGCACGCAGATCTTCGACATCATCTCCGGACCCGCCGACGCCGTGCAGGCCGGCTACGACGAGATGATCGCCACCATGCGCGACTTGGGCCTGGACACGCTCAACGCCTGGTACACCCAGGTGCTGGACGGACACGCCGAGCGCGTCGCCAAGTACAGCGTCGGCCTGTAGAGGTCGACTCGTCTACGACCTGACGAGGGGTGGTGCCGCGCGTAGCCGACGCGTGGCGCCGCCCCTTTTGCGAATAGTGCGATGAGCGATCTCACCGAACGGACCCTGACCACACCTCTCACGCGCAGGCGGCGGAAGTGGGCCGATCGCGGCATCCACATGCTGCACCTGATGATCCTGCCGTCGCTGGTGGCGACCATCCTCTTCAACTACCTGCCGCTGTACGGGATCATCATCGCCTTCAAGCGCTACGACGTGTTCACCGGCATCTGGGCCAGTCCGTGGGCATTCAACAACGGCTTCGAGCACTTCATCGACTTCTTCAAGGCGCCCAACTTCAGCGTGGTGCTGCGCAACACCCTGGTCATCTCGGCGCTCAAGCTGGGGCTGCTGTCGCTGCCGCCGGTGCTGCTGGCCCTGATGCTCAACGAGGTGATTCACCGCGGCTTCAAGAAGACGGCGCAGACCGTCTCCTATCTCCCGCACTTCATCTCCTGGGTGGTGGTGGGCGGCATGATGTACAACTTCCTGCGGCCTACCCCGGAATCGCCGTTCAACGCCCTGCTGCTCGGCCTGGGGCTGATCGGCGAGCCGGTCGACCTGATCGCCGACAAGACCTTTTTCTGGCCGCTGCTGGTCCTGTCCGACTTCTGGAAGGAAGTGGGCTGGGGGTCGATCATCTACCTTGCGGTGATCGCCGGCATCGACCAGGAGATGTATGAGGCGTGCGAGATCGACGGCGGCGGGCGCTGGACCAAGGCCATCCACATCACCTGGCCGCACCTGCTCGGCACCTTCATGATCCTGCTGATCCTGCGCTGCTCGCAGATCATGCAGGGCACCGGCGACACCTTCGACCAGGTCTACGTGCTCGGCAACCAGTTCAACCGCGGGGTGTCGGACATCTTCGACACGCTGATCCTGCGGGTCGGACTGGAGCACGGCCGCTACTCGTACGCCACCGCCGCCGGCCTGTTCAAGTCGGTGATCAACCTGGCGATCCTGGTGACCGTCAACAGCCTCAGCAAGCGGCTCACCGGCAAGGGGCTGTTCTGATGGGATCCAGAGCCCAGCACGGCATCCCGCCCACCACCGGCGGGTCACCCCCCTGATGTACGCCGGCATCTACGCGCCGCTTGTGCTCCTCAGCATCACCATCATCTACCCGTTCTACTACTACCTGATCAACTCCGTGAACACCCTGCTCTACTCCGGTCCCGCGTACCTGCTGCCCCCGGACTACACGCTCAGGAACTACCAGGTGATCTTCGGAAACGACCGCCTGGTGACCGCGTTCATGACGTCGACGCTCCGGACCGTGATCGGCACCGTGTTCACGGTGTTCAACTGCGCGATGTGCGCGTTCGCGCTGCGCAAGCCCAACCTGCCGTTCCGCAACTGGTACCTGGTGTTCTTCGCCATTCCGCTGTTCTTCTCCGGTGGCCTGATTCCGATCTACCTCAACTTCCGGTTTCTCGGGCTGCTGGACACCTTCTGGGTCTACATCTTTCCGCAGCTCTTCTCGTTCTTCTACGTGATCATCATGATGACCAGCTTCAACGACCTGCCGGTTTCGCTGGAGGACTCGGCCCGCATCGACGGCGCCGGATACTTCCGCATCTTTGTGAGGATCTACTTCCCCATTTCGATGCCCCTGATCGCCGCCATCGCCCTGTTCGCCGGCGTCGCGCAGTGGAACTCCTGGTTCGACACCCTGTACTTCACCCGTTCGGACAGTCTGGAGACGCTGCAGGCGGTCCTGCTGCGCATCATCAAGCAGAGCAGCCTGGGCAGCTTCCTCCCGGAAATGGCGGCCCTGCAGGATGAGCAGGTGGCCAACTATCTCAATCCGGAGGGCGTGCAGTTCGCGACCATGCTGGTCACGGTCATCCCGATCGTGATGGTCTACCCGTTCCTGCAGCGCTACTTCATCAAGGGCATCCTGATCGGTTCCATCAAGGGATAGCGCCCCACCGATGACCCGGCGGCCCACGCTGGCGGTGTACGTCGGCATCTACCTGCCGATCCTCATCCTGGCGCTGGTCATCCTCTATCCGCTCTACTACTTCGCTCTCAATTCCCTGAACGGCGGGCTCGTCTTCGGTCCGGCATGGCTGCTCGCGGAGGATCTGACCCTGCGCCACTACCGGATTATCTTCGGCAGCGGGCGGTTGCTGGACGCCTTCCTGATGTCGGTCAGCCGGACGGTCGTGGGCGCCGCGGCCACGGTGCTGACCTGCGCCATGTGCGCGTTCGCGCTGCGCAAGCGGGAGCTTCCCTACCGCAACCTCTACCTGGTCCTGTTCACGGTCCCGTTGTTCTTCTCGGGCGGCCTGATCCCGATCTACCTCAATCTGCGGGCTCTGGGCCTGCTCGACCGGTTCGCCGTCTACATCCTGCCGAACCTGTTCTCCTTCTTCTACGTGATCATCTTCATGGCTCAGTTCAACCAGATCCCGGTCTCCCTTGAGGAGTCGGCCCGCGTGGACGGCGCCGGCTACGCGCGCGTCTTCCGGGCGATCTACCTGCCGATCTCGACGCCGGTGATCGCCGTGATCGCGCTGTTCGCCGCGGTCGCGCAGTGGAGCTCCTGGTTCGACACCGCCTACTTTACGCGCTCGGATTGGCTGGATACGTTGCAGGGGGTGCTGGTACGGGTGATCAAGCAGGCGAACATTGCCGACTTCACCACCGAGGCGGCGCAAACGATGGTCGAGGAGGCAACCGCCTTCTACCTGCATCCCGACGGCATGCAGTTCGCGACCATGATGGTGACGATCGTTCCCATCGTGCTGGCCTACCCGTTCCTGCAGCGCTACTTCATCAAGGGCATCCTGGTCGGAGCAGTGAAAGAATGAGCGCAGCACCGCTCGCTGCCGTCCTCGCGTTCGCGACGGCGGTGCCGGCGTTGGCGCAGACCTTCCACGACGTGACGGACGCCGCCGGTATCGACTACGTGCAGTTTCGGCGTGCGGGCGACATACCGGCCGCCATGCAGAGCTACAAGACCGGCGGGGTGGCGGCCGGCGACTACGACGGCGACGGACTGGTCGATCTGTACGTCACCCGCCTGGACGACAGCGACATCCTGTACCGCAACCGCGGCGACGGCAGCTTCGCGGACGTCACCGCTGCCGCCTTCGGCCCCGACCACCTGGCCGACGTGCAGTCCAACGGCGCCGCCTGGGGCGACGTCGACAACGATGGCGACCTGGACCTGTACGTCACCAGCCTCTTCTCACACCGCTTCCACCTGTTCGTGAACGACGGCGCGGGCTCCTTTTCCGAAGAGGCGGTGGAGCGTGGAGCCGCCACGGAAGGTGACGACCTTCACTTCGGATTCAGCGCCACCTTCGGGGACTACGACCTGGACGGCTACCTGGATCTGCACACCACCGAGTGGCGATTCCTGCGCCAGATGACCGTGGGAGCGCAGAGCAACGCGCGGCTGCTGCGCAACCTCGGGACGGAGGCGCCGGGCAGCTTCGAGGACGTGACCCGCTACGCGGGCGTCTCCCAGCACCGCGTCATCGCGGTCAACCCGCTGGCCGAGGGCCAGAGCCTGACGTCCACCTTCGCCCTGCTGGACGACGACCTCTATCCCGAGCTGATCATCGTCGCCGACCACAACGCCAGCCAGCTCTACTGGAACCTTGGCAACGGACGCTTCATGCACGGCACGACCGGGTCGCGGGTCGGCACCGACGAGTACGGCATGGGTTCGGCGGTCGGCGACTACGACGGAGACGGCCGCCTGGACTGGTTCGTGAGCGCCATCTACGAGGAGGGCGTGCCGTACCGCGACGGCAACCGGCTGTACCGCAACATCGGCCGCGGCTTCTTCGAGGACGCCACCGACGCCGCCGGTGTGCGGGACGGCTCCTGGGGATGGGGCACCACCTTCCTGGACTACGACAACGACGGCGACCTGGACCTGGTGCTGGCCACCGGCGTCGACTACGCCGACGAGGTCCCCTACACCGCCAATACCACCGGCTTCGAAGACGACCCGATGCGGCTGTGGCGCAACGACGGCAGCGGCCGATTCACGGAGGTCGCGCAGCAGGAGGGGCTCACTGCCACCGGCGTCGGCACCGGGCTGGCGGCGTTCGACCTGGAGCCCGACGGCGACCTGGACCTGCTGGTGGTGCACAACAGCGGCCGCCCGGTGCTGTACCGCAACGACACCAACCGCCCGGGACACGCGGGGCCGAACCGCTGGCTGCAGCTCCGGCTTGAAGGCACGGTGTCCAACCGGCAGGGAGTCGGCGCGCGCATCACGGTCACCCCGCGCGCGGCCGAGCCGGACCGGCGCCTGGTGCAGGTGCTGGGCGGCAGCAACAACTACCTGGGCCAGAACGAGGCAATCGCCCACTTCGGCCTGGGTCCCGACCTCGACCACGTCGCCACCGTGCTGATCGAGTGGCCGAGCGGAGCCCGCCAGACCCTGAACGAGGTGGCGCCCAACCGGCGGCTGCTCGTCAGCGAGCCGGTTTCGCCCGATCCCTGACCTTACTCACGGGGGTGGTCGAGCACATGGTTCATCAACGACGGGATACCGGCGACCCATACGACCGGTGGCAGTTGGCCCGGCGGGCTCCAGATGTAGCCCAGCCGGTTCAATTCCTCGCGCGTAGCAAGGCGACCCGCGGCGTCGGAGCCGGTCGTGACGAGGGCGGCGTCGATGGTGTGATCGGAAGCGGTGGCCGCGGCGCCAGCCTGGAACAGCGGACCCGTCGCCACGGCCGCGGCCAGCAGGCCGCGGGCCTCCAGTTCTCGATAGCGATCCTGGTAGTAGTCCGTAACCCGTGCCGCCACCTCGGGCCGAGCCGCATCCGCGTGTGCGTCGGTCAGTCGGGTCGCGCCGGTAGCCAAGCGTTGGTCCCACAGTGCCTCGCCCCAGAGCTGGATGAAGTACGGGTAACGCTGGCTGTCCTCGACCACGGCATCGAGCGTATCGACATCAATGCAGACGCCATGGGCAGTCAGCGGCTCGACCAGAGCGGCACGGGCGGCGGTAGGGCTCAGCAGTCCGATACCCAGCCGCCCCTTGCCCAAGCGGCTCCAGAAGGATGCATCCATGGCGCCGAGGTGTGACGGCAGGCCAGGCGTCCCGACCATCACAAGCAGGAATGGTGCCTCGTTGCGCACCTGTTGACTGACGTTCAGCAGTGTTCTGCCCACGTCCAGGTCCAGCGTGTGCGCCTCGTCGATCAGCACGGCCAGCGGCTTCCTGCGGCACCGGGCGGCCAAGTTCGTTCGCAGGTTCCTCACGCCCGATGACGACGGGGCCCACTCGACCGAGCCGACCGCCGCCACGCCTACTTTCCGGGGCACCAGCTTCGCCATCGGCGACGGCGGACAGAGAAGCTCGACCAACTCGTGACGGGTGGGGATGTCGTTCGGGGTGAGGGTTGCCACATCCACTTCCGCGTCGTGGTCCCGGCAGGCGCGGTCGAACCAGTTGAGCAGCACCGTCTTGCCGTTGCCGCGCGGCCCTACCATCACCACGTCGTGGGGTGGAGACCTGCGGCCGAGCAGGTCAGCCAGACACTGCGTCAGCACCGCCTGCTCCCGCTCGCGCCCGGTGAGTGCCGGCGGGGTGGCGCCCGTGCCGGGACTGAATACCCGTGACACCGCCGCCTTCATGCCAACTAAACGTATCCCGACGTGCGGTCACCGACAATCCTGTCCCATCCCCGTATTCGCCGGCCACCGGATGACATGCTCGCGCGTGGTCGTTGCACTACCATCGAACGATGCCGCGATGGCGAAGTCCCGAGGAACTGGTCGAGATCGGACTCGCGAGAAGTCGCGTGCTCATGGTGAACGAGGGACATGACGACTTGAGGCGCTGTAGGCGCACGCGCGACATCGGCGTGCGCATGATCGCGCCCGCGCACGCGGCAGGCGTTCGTCACCTGGCGATGGAGGCTCTCACGCCCGACTTTGCGGCGGCAGCGAACCGGGAGCTACGCCTCGGGCCCGGCAGCGGTTATCTGGCCCAATCCGATCTGCGAGCGCTGATGACGACGGCGCTGGAATACGATTGGTCGCTGATCGCCTATGAGATCGATGTTGAGAACATCAGTCCCGGGCGCGTGCCTTCCTTGAACGAGCGTGACGAGCAACAGGCCCTCAACCTGGCTGCCGCATTCAGGGGGATCGAACGTCACTCAAAGATGATGGCCTGGTGTGGATGGACCCATCACTTCAAGCGACCGATCAGATCCCACGAGGGCGCATATGAGCCGATGGGCTTACGGTTCTTGCGCGCCACGGGGATCACACCGTTCTGTATCGATCAAACCGTGACGATCCTGCTGAACAGGCCCGACCGGGAGTCTTCGATAGCGAGGCGCCACCGTCGCGAGCTGGAGCGATTCGGCGGGACTGCCGGGTTCCTTCTCGGAGGGACCGGCGTGCCCCTGACGCCCGTGCGCTGGGTCTACCGGGGCGTCGATGCGGTCATCTGCTCACTTCACAACAGACTGGAATGACCGTGGCGTCCCGATCAGCTCAGTGGCTTCGGCGGTACCACGCGGACTGAGCGGCGAACATCTCGTGGTAGAGCCCGCGCCGTTCGAGCAGCCGCTCGTGCGTGCCGTCCTCGACGATGCGGCCGTCCCGCATCACCAGAATCCGGTCCGCGAGCCGTGCCGAGCCCAGGCGGTGCGTGACCAGGATCGCCGTGCGTCCGGCGGCCATCTCCATGAACCGCTCGTACACCGCCTGTTCCTCCAGCGGGTCGATCGAGGCCGTCGGCTCGTCGAGCAGGATCACGTCGTGCTCCCGGAACAGGCCGCGGGCGATCGCGACCCGCTGCCACTGCCCGAGGGACAGGTCACGCGTCCCGAACTGGCGTGACAGCATCAGGTCGAGTCCTTCCGCTCCCTGCCACAGCTCCGCGGGCACGCCGCCCCGTTCGAGCGCCCGGATCACCGTCTGCTCGTCCTCCGCACGGGTAGCGTCCGCCAAGCCGACATTGTCCCGCAGGGTCATCTGATAGCGCTGGAAGTTCTGAAAGACGGCGGAGGTCCGTTCGCGGATGTCCTGCCTGGTCGCGTCCCGGGTGTTGACGGTCCCGCGCACCACGTTGCCGCTGCTCGGGACGTAGAGCCCCAGGAGCAGCTTGGCCAGCGTGGTCTTGCCGGCTCCGTTGGCGCCGACCAGCGCGACCGTGGTGCCGGGCGAGAGGTCCATGTTTACGTCGCTGACGGCGGCCATGTTCGCCCCGGGATACATGAATGACACGTTCCGCGCCGTCACGGCCCCGCCGGTCCCCGGTCCCGCACGATCACCCGCCGGCCTCCCTTCGCCGCGATCCAGGAACTCGACCAGGTGGGATGCCTTGATGCTCTGGCGGTACGACACCCCGAACCCCTCCATGATGCCCTCGGCCATGAGCATGAAGCGGCTCATCGCGTAGACGACGACGGCAAACGCGCCGACACCGATGCTGCCGCCCCCCAACAGCAGGGCCGCCAGCACGAACGAGCCCCCGTACCCGAGCAGCATCAGGACCCCGAGCCCGAGATCGATGAGCCCAACCAGGAGGTCCTCACGCCATCGCGCCGCGTTGAAGCGCCTCAGGACCGCTCGATACCGCCGCAGCAGCCGGGATCCCGCGCCCAGGATCCTCGTCTCCTTGAAGTACTCCCGATCGTTCAGGCAGCGCTCCAGATATTCGAACTCCCTTTGCAGCGGCACCGTCCTGCGCTCGAACTGGTAGTACCGGCTGCCACGGATGAGGTGACTGGCGATGCGGGGCACGAAGACGAAGGGAACGACCAGCGCCAACGGTGGGGCGAGCGCATGGAGGTAGACTCCAGCCGCCGCAAGCAGCGCCAGCATTGCGATCGGGTCCAGGAACGCCACCAGCATCCGAAGCGCTCCCTCAGGCCCCGTCTTCGCCAGCTCCAGGCGCTCGTTCGCATCCAGGGTCTCGAGGTCGACGACTTCGAGCCGCGCGGCCTTCCGATTGAGGGCCTCGGTCAGCATGCCGATGCCCTTGCCGCCGAAGTACGCGGCAAGGGGACGATGTACCGCCTCGACGAACTCCCGCGCCAGGATCGCCAGACCGACAAGAACGATCGCGCCGGCGATCTCGGCCCACCGTTGGTCGGCCAGTGCTGACAGGACGCTCTCCAGCAGGTGGAACACCAGCACTTCGGTGCCGACGAACCCCAGGTCGACGACCCCGATGGCCAGCAGCGGGAACGGTGCCCTGCGGCCGACAAGCCACGTCACCCGGGCGAGAAGCCGGAAGTACGAAACGCGGCTACCTCGCGTCATACCAGTGCCTCTGCGCGGTGAACATCCGCGCGTACAGGCCGTCCTGACCCATCAGGTCCTCGTGGGTGCCGGACTCGACGATCGCACCGCCGTCGACCACCAGTATCCGGTCCGCGATCTTGGTCGAGCCCAGGCGATGGCTGATGAACAGCGTCGTCAGCCCGGTCGCAGCGCGCGAGTAGGACCGGTACAGCTCGCTCTCGGCCAACGGGTCCAGGGCCGCCGTGGGCTCGTCCAGGATGCGCACCGGCGCGTCAGTGGCCAGTGAACGCGCCATCGCGAGCCGCTGCCACTCACCCCCCGACACGTCCACGCCGCCGCGCAGTACCTTGCCGAGAGGGGTATCGTATCCCTTCGGCAGCCGCAGAACGAAGTCGTCGCCGAGGCCGGCGCGCGCGAGGCTCGTCTGCACCGCGGCATTGTCGAGGCGGCCGGCAGCGGCGACCTCGACGTTGTCGCGGACCGTGAGCGAATAACGCGCGAAGTCCTGGAACACCACGCCGAACAGTCCGTTCAGGGCGTCCTGCGGCCACTCGGCGATCGGGGTGCCGTTGATCAGGATCCGCCCGCTGTCGGGGCGGTACAGGCCCATCATCAACTTGGCGATGGTCGACTTGCCGGACCCGTTTGCGCCGACCAGGGCGTAATGGCGGCCGGCGTCCAGCGTGAAACCGACCTCTTTCAGCACCGGCTGCCTGGTGCCGGGATAGGTGAAGCTCACGGCCGCGAACTCGATCGACCTGAATGCCTGCTCGGGCGCGCGTCGCGTGAGCGAGCGCGGCGTCTCGGCCATCGCCGAGAGCGCGGTCAGGTCGACGAAGAACTCCCGGTGTTGGGAAAGCCGCGAGGTGATCTGCACGAACTCCTGGGACACGACCCGTTCGGCCTGCAGGAACGCCATGACCGATGCGACGTAAAACGGGATGTCGATCACGCCCATCCGCAAGGGCCGAAGCAAAGCGAGCATTGCGGCGATGACCACCGCGATCGCCAGAAGGGCCGCTCCCTTGTAGCGCACCCACAGGCGAACGATCCAACGGACAGTCAGCCGGCGTACTTCGTCGTAAACGCCACGCCAGCGCGCCGTGACGTAGTCACCGAAGTGAAACAGCTCCCGTTCCAGCGCGGCTTCCCTTCCCCGTAGCACTTCCTCCGACAGGTAATCGGCGCGGCGCCGCCGGCCCGACAGCCTCCGCTCCAGCTCGTAGTGGCGGCGCCCGCTGTGGACGCCGAGCATCACGAACGGAACCGTGATCGCGACCGTCGCGGGGACGATCCACCACCCCAGGCGCGCGAGCACGGCGGCAATGCCGATCACGCGAACGACCAGCGCCGCCAGGCCGACCCCGTCGTCGAACACCTGCTTGACCGGCCCGCTCTCCGGCGCGGGCCGCGACTCCGCTTCCGGGCCCGCCGCCACGCGCCGCAGCAGGTCCCAGGTGTGCGCGCTCTCGATGTAACGGTACTCCAGTCGCGCCCGCTTGGCGGTCAGGTCCGACCGGAAGCCGCGCCGCAGGCCGGCTTCGATGCGGCCGTCCGCCAGCGAGCGCACGACCGATTCGACGATCTGCACCGCGAACAGCGCGGCCAGCGCGATCACCGGCGCGGCGATGGCTGCCGGCGGCAGGCCCCCGCCGGCCACGTCGAGAGCGGTCGCGACGAAGCGCTCGGTCGCCAGCACCAGCAGCGGCCCCGTCGCGGCCCCTGCCGCCAGCGTCACCGCGGCGCGAATCACCGCGGCGAGCGGCGCGTCCTGGAACACGATCCAGATCCCGCTCACGAGCCCGTAGCGGCGGCCGCCGAAGCGGCGGCGCCGCGTCGGTTCTGTGTTACGCATCGATCAGATAGAAGTGACAAGTCGTTGTCGCCAGCTTCGCGACAAGCGCAGGACCTGCCAGATGGAGTGGCGCTCAGACCCCATGATCTGGAGGCCATGGTGCCGGCGAACACTTCAATACGCGCAGCACTAAAATCACCGCTGCCGCAGCCAGTTTACGCCGGAGTGCGCCGGACGACGTCAGCCGCGTCGGTCCGAAACGCCAAGGTTGGTGGTTGAGTCGCCTGCTGGTTCCGCGTCGTTCTCTACGTCGAGCAACCGATCCCCATACCGTTTCTGTAGCTCCATGTAGTAAGCTACGAGTCTTACTGGCTCATGGTGAACGCGCGCTGAGATGCGGTGGCGCACCTCCCGGATCTCGTCGATCACCGGGTCAGCCTGACTCTGTTTCATCCCTGCCTCCAAGTAGCTCCAACGGCGTCACCAGTGCCGGCACGAACAGACCCATAAGTACGTTTACACGACGAATATGACCAAACTTGTTTGCGTTTGCCAAGTGCCGGCAATTCCAGGTGACCAGGAAGTCGCATCTATGATAGTCGGTCGTACGGCGCGCATCATGCCTCCGGGAGATAACCACCATGAAATACCGTTTCGCCCAAATGACCATGCACGAGGTCAAGGACGCGGCCCGACAGGATCGCGTGGCCGTCCTGCCCGTGGCAACCTACGAGGACCACGGCGCGCACCTGCCGGTCGACACCGACGTGGTGCTGGCGACCCGCATCTGCGACCGCGCCGTGTCGCGCATTCCGCAAGAGGCCATCCTGGTGCCGGCCGTGCCGCACGGCTACAGCCCGCACCACATGGACTACCCGGGCACGCTCACCATCGGCTGGGACACGTTCATCCGTTACGTGCGGGACGTGTGCTGCAGCCTCGCCCACCAGGGCTTCGCGCGCATCCTGATCATCAACGGGCACGGCAGCAACGCCTCGCCCCTCGACCTGGCGGCGCGGCTCGCGAACGTCGAGTACGAGAGCCGCATCCTCTGCGCCTTCGCCAGCCACTGGGACCTGCGACGCGTGAAGGAGGTGGCGCGGACCCTGCGCGACTCCGACTTCAACGGCGCCGCCCACGCCGGCGAATACGAGACGTCGCTCTACCTGGCGCTGGAGCCCGACCTGGTCGACATGTCCAAGGCCGTGGACGAGCGGTCGCCGCTGCCGCCGAGCTTCAGCATCGACCTGCTGGAAGGCGCCCACCCGCAGGGGTCGGCCGCACGCCTCATGCCCCACTGGAGCAGCCTCACGGCCAGCGGCGTGATGGGCGATGCGACGAAGGCGACGAAGGAGAAGGGTGAGCGGTTCCTGGAAGCGGCCGTCGAGGGCCTGATCGAGCTCATCCGGGAGCTGAAGGCCACCCCGATCCCCGTCCGCCGCGACGGGCACGGCGGGACGCCGCCGCGATCGACGGCGTGGACCTGAGCGCTACCGGTCCAGCCCCTCCGGCACCCCGTACGGCGGCGCGATGAGCGCATGGTTGTCGGAGTTCGGCACCGGCCAGCCCTGGCCGCCCAGGACGCGGAACTCGTCTTCCTTGCCGCACAGCCAGCAGAACATCTCCGCGTTGTCGATGGTGTCGCGGTGCTGCTGCCGGTAGGTGAGCGGCTCGCCGAACCCGTAGTCCGCGGTCGCGAAGTCGAAGTCCTCCTCGCGGATCCAGTCGCGCTCCGGCGGCACGGTGCGGAAGTAGTTGTACTTCAGGTTGTTGCGCACCCCGGAGCCGGTCGACGCGCTGCGGCGATGCCAGATCGAGTAGACCGTCAGGAAGATCGTCCCCGCCGGCGCGGTGGTGTAGTGCGACCCGCGGATCCCGCCGTAGTGGCCCATGTAGTTCTGCGGGAGCTGGCCGTTGGTGTAGAGGAAATGGGAGCCGGGCAGCACCTCCGTGGGACCCATCTCGCGCGGGACCTCCTGCGGGTAGTAGAAGACCTGCAGGTACTTGAGCGCCGGGCCGTGCGGAGAGTTGCCGTCCCGGTGCCACTGCTGCCGCGGCATGGGGCAGGTCACCCGGTGATTGCTCACCAGGACCGGAAGGCCGAAGTTCCGGCCGAGCAGCGAACGCACGGCTCCGGCGGCGTCGGGCTGCAGGATGACGTTCTCCATGAACCAGTCCTGCTGCAGGATCTCGCTCGGCTCGCTGCCCCTGTTCTCCACGAACTCGACCGTGCGCCGGTTGATGTCGTCTCCGACGACGGCCTCCAGCATCAGGAACCCCTTCTTGCAGAACTCCAGGACCTGGGTGTCGGTCATGGTCGGTTTGCAGTCGTGCAGCCTCATGTCGCCGGCCTCGTCACGTGATCCGGCCTCCACTTCTCCAGGATGAACTCGCAGCCCAGGCCGTAGGTGCGCCGGTCGTCGAGCAGGATCGCCATCTCCGGAAACTTGACGATCCGCCACCCGTCGGCCAGCGCATCGCCGACCGTCTGGTACGGCCAGTCGTCCGGGTCGTCCGGGCCGTCGGTGAACTCGCCGTCGGCGAACATGCTCATGCCGATCACCCGGCTGGTCATCGAGGTCTGCTCGGCCTGCAGGTAGAGCAGATCCTGCCGGCCGCCGGCAGGCCGGTCGGCCAGCTCCGCGATGCGCCGCAGGCTCTCCTCGCTGAGCGCGCCGCGCCGCAGCTCGCCGAGGCACACCTCCACCTGCCGCTTGATCTCGTCCCTCATGTCGCTTCCTTCAGCCGTTTGGTCCGAGGCTACGTGGGCTCCGCTCGCGGAGCGGATGCCTCCACCCCGAACCGTTCGGCGGCCTCCAGGGTCTCCCGCACGTCATCCCAGGTCGTGGTGTGGTTGATGATGCAGAGTCTGAGTGCGAACGTTCCGTGGAGCAGGGTCGACGACAGGAATGCCCGGTCTTCCCAGAACATGCGGGCGAGCACCTTTCGGTTGATCTGTTCCAGGCTCTCCTCGTCCAGGTCGGCATCCGGCGGGTTGATCCGGAAGCACACGATCCCCAGGGAAATCGGAGTCAGCATCTCCAGAATCGGGCTCTCGCGAACATGGTCTTCGGCGCGCCCGGCAAGTGTCATCCCCTTCGCCACCGCGCGCCGGAATGCCGCCATCCCGAACGTCTGGATCGACATCCATACCTTCAAGGCGCGGAACGAGCGGCTCAGTTGCAGGCCGCGATCCGAGATGTTCGGGTGGTTCGCACCCCACACCGTATCCTGGAGAACATCGTGGTGCACCTCGAACGCGTGCTCCAGAGTGCCGGCGTCCTTCACGAGCAGGCCGCCCACCTCGTACGGCTGGAACAGCCACTTGTGCGGGTCGAGCCCGACCGAATCGGCCCGCTCGATCCCCCCGAGGAGCCGCTTGCCCCGCTCGGTCACCGCGGCGAAGCCGCCGTAGGTGGCGTCGACGTGCAGCCAGATGCCTTCCGACTCGCAGTAGTCCGCGACCGCCGGCAGCGGATCGATGGCTCCCGTACTGCTCGCTCCGGCGTTGGCGCAGATCGCGATGGGGTCGAGCCCCGCGGCGCGGTCGTCGGCCACCGCGCGCGCCAGCAGTCCCATGTCCAGGCGGAACCGCTCATCGCTCGGCAGCAGGCGGATGCGATCCGGTCGGACGCCGATGACCCTGGCCGCGCGCACGTGCGCGCTGTGGCTCTGGTCGCTCATGTACACGGTTGCCCGCTCGGGGTGGCCGGCCGCTTCGCGCGCCGCCACGAAGGCATCGACGCTGGCCGCCGAGCCGCCGCTCGTCAACAGACCGCCCGCGCTCTCCGGGTAGCCGATCCAGCGGCGAAACCAGTCGATCACCACCAGCTCGACCTGGGTCGGACCGCTCGCGACCAGCCAGGTGCAGGCGTTGATGTGATGCGCGGCGGCCATGAAATCGGCCAACACACCGGGCCACGTGGGCGACGAGGGGACGAACCCGAAGCACCGCGGGTGATCCAGCCGCGTCGCGAACGGGAGGATTCCGCGCGCCACCTGCTCGATCACCTCCATCGGCGGCCGGCCCCGCTCCGGAGGCTCGGCCATCAACTCGTGGTCGAGCGCCTGCTTGAACTCCCCGTCCCAGGCAGGCTCGCCGGGCAGGCCCTCGATGCGTTCCACCAGAAGCTCCGCCGTTCTGCGTGCCAGATCGAGCATCAGCTCGGGCGCCATCGTCAGGTCATCGCGAACCTGGTCGCCGGTGTCAGAATGCATCTTCTATGCCTTGCTCCTCATGATGCAGCGATGATGCCCTGTAGCCTGACCAGGTGCAATGACGCGGGTGATGGCACTCGGGACGTTTCGGGCCCAGGGCTCGTCCAGGCTCACGACTCCTCCTCGGCCACCCCCAGGCTGGCCGGCGGCTCCAGCGGCAGCTCGATCACCATCTCCGTGAACCGGCCGGGCTCGCTGTTGACCTGGATCGTCCCGCCGTGCTCCCGCACGATGTCGGCGGACATCGCCAGGCCCAGCCCCGTGCCCTTGCCGGCCGGCTTGGTGGTGAAGAACGGCGTGAAGATCTTCTCGACGACCTCCGCAGGCATGCCGTCGGCGTTGTCCTTGATGCGGATCACGGCGCGCTCGTCCTCGCGCTTGCTGGCGATCGACAGGGTCGGCTCGTAGGAGGCGTCCTCCTGCTCGCCGGCCGCTCCGCCACGCCGTTTCTCATCCGTGGCGTCGCAGGCGTTGGCGACCATGTTCAGGAAGACCCGGCCCAGGTCCTGGGGGATCACCGACAGCTCGCCCATCTGCGGGTCCAGGTCGAACGTGATGTCGAGCTGGAACTCCGGGTCGCTGGCGCGCGCGCTGTGGTAGGCGAGCCGCGCGTACTCCTCCAGCAGCCCGTTGATCTCGACCTTCAGCACCTCGGCCGAGTGGCGGCCCATCATCAGCATGTCGTGCACGATGCGGTTGGCCCGGTCGCCGTGCGAGCGGATGCGCCCCAGGTTCTCGACCAGGTCGCCGGTGATCTCCGCCAGCAGTGAGCGCTGCTCGTCGTCCAGCTTCTCGCCTTCCTCCTCGACTACCTCCTTGAGCTCCTCCAGCAGCTCCTCGGAGGCCTCGGAGAAGTTCTTGATGAAGTTCAGCGGGTTGCGGATCTCGTGCGCGACCCCGGCGGTCAGCTCGCCCAGGGCAGCCAGCTTCTCGCGCACCACGATCTGGTCCTGGGCGCGGCCCAGGTCCTCGAGCGCCTTCTCCAGCTCCTGGTTCTTGCCCTGCAGCTCCTGCGCCAAGCTCTCCACCAGGTTCAGCCGCTGCACCTCCAGGGCGTGGCGGCGGAACACCTCCAGGGCGGCGGCCATGTCGGCCACCTCGTCACGGCCGCCGATCTCGACCCGCGCCTCCAGGTCGCCGCCGGCCATGCGACGCATCCAGTCCGAGAGCATGCCCAGCCGGCGCAGCAGGACCCGGCCCACGAACAGCCAGGCGATCAACAGGGCGCCGACCAGGCTGACGGCGCTGATCAGCAGCAGCAGGGTGCGCGCGGTCACGATCGCCTGGGTGGAAGCCTGCGTCGCTTCCCGGGTGTCCCCGTGGGCGGTGTCGACCAGCTCGTCCACCACGGCGACCAGCTCCACCGCCAGGTCGCGGTTGCGCGCCAGCAGGTCTCGCTGCCGCTCGGCGAGCCGCAGCTCCCGCGTGCGCAGGTCGAAGCCGCTGCCTTCATCCAGCCCCAGCGCCAGCAGGCGGGCGAAGATCGGCACCACCGCGGCGCGCAGCAGCGACTCGTCGAGCGCCGACAGGCTGCGCTCGATGCGGCCGGCGGCGGACTCGAACCGCTCGCGCAACGGCTCGATCGAGGAGGCGTCCTGCAGGTTGAAGGCGCTCGCCAGGAGCTGCGAGGCGATGCCGCCGTCCGCCTGCAGGTCGGCCAGCCGGCGGTAGCTGCCCAGCTCCTGCTCGGACAGGTGCTCCGCGCGCGGCGCCGGGGGCTCCCCGAGGGTGTGGTAGCCGGTGATGGTGTAGAAGAGCTGATCGTCGATCGCCGGAATCACCAGCTCGTCCAGGCTGCCGCGCAGGGCGGCCAGCTCGGCGCGCAGGGAGGCGCTCCGCTCGTGCAGCGGGAACAGCTCGGTCATGCCGCCCCGGATCTCCTCGATGTTGGCGAGCAGCGCGTCGGCATGGGCGCGGACGCGGGCGATCGTCTCCGCGTCGGCGCCGGCCTGCTGCAGGGCGTCCAGGTCGACCTGCAGCGCGTCGTGGGTGTCCGTGATGCGCGAGGCGGCGCCGTCGAACTCCTCCTGGGTTGCCGCGGTGGTCAGCCGCGGGGCGGCGGCCACGAGGTTGCTGGCCGATTGCGCCACCCCGAACGCGGCCACCATCCGCGGGACGCTGCCTTCGTTCACCCGACGCTGCACGCCGGCGACGCGATCGAAGAAGAACCAGCCGACCAGGCTGGCGGCCACGGTGAGCGCCACCGCCGCCCCGATCCCCACGGAGAACTGCCCGGAGAGGCGGGAGCGGAATTGCAGCAATCGCTGCAGGTGCCCGGTCATCCCCCGTGCAGGGTGGCGGCGGGCCGGTAGGTGCCGTCCGGGCCGATCCGGGTCAGGAACACCGCGTCCGAGCCCTGGTTGTCGCCGTCGCCATAACGAAGCTGAAAGCCGTCGATGTCGATCACGTCGCTGGCGCGCAGGCTCTCCAGGAAGCACTCCCGCGTGACCTCCGCGCCGCAGCCGGCGATCCCGGCGACCGCCAGCCGGCCGGCCAGGTATCCCTCGAAGGACACGAAGCCGGGCACCGCCTCCGGGTCGTGGGCTGCCAGGGCGCGCAGGTAGGCGCCCACCACCGGCAGCGAGTCGTCGGTCGGAAACGGCACCACCTGCGTCACGTACACCCCCTCGCCTGCCGCTCCGAGCTCCCGGGCCAGGGCGTTGCTGCCCACGAAGGAGACGGTGAGAAAGGTCGGGGCCATCCCGACGTGGCGCGCCCAGGTGATCAGGGCCGCCACCGGCTGGTAGGCGCCGATCATGATCACCGCCTCCGGATCGCC
Organism: Spirochaetia bacterium; assembly: GCA_964291595.2. Lineage (GTDB taxonomy): Bacteria > Spirochaetota > Spirochaetia > SZUA-6 > Bin103 > CATQHW01. The sequence goes on from OZ219914.1 coordinate 3,713,519, forward strand.
CCGCCGCAGGTCGAGCAGCGCGGTCTTCACGGCGGTCGTGTTGCGCGGGTAGAGACCGATCGACACCGGCTGCATGGCGCGCCGGTCCAGCGCCAGGCGCACGCCGCGGTAGCCCGCGCGGCCGAACGAGTCGTCCTGGTACAGCACGCCGATGCGGGTCACGCCCAGGTCCTCGGTCAGGCGCGCGACCATCTCCTCCGTCTCCTGGTAGTAGGAGGCGCGCAGGTTGAGAATGTTGTCCCACTCGGGGTCGCGCAGGAACTCGGCGCCGGTGAACGGGGCGATGTACGGCACCCCCGCCTGCGCGGCGACCGGCGTGGCGGAACGCGAGGTGGGGGTGCCGACCGCCCCGATCAGGGCGAACACGCGATGCTCCTCGATCAGGCGGACGGTGTTGGCGATCGCCGCCTCCGGCTCGTAGGCGTCGTCGAGGGTCACCAGCTCCAGCCGCCGGCTGTGGATGCCGCCGCCGCTGTTGGCCTCCTGGAACGCCGCCTCGATGCCCAGGCGCATGTTCCGGCCCAGCTCCCGCGCCGGACCGCTGAAGGCTGCCGACTGCCCGAACAGAACGCGCGTCGGCGACACGCCGGGGACCGATCCGCGCGCGGTTTCGGGAGCGGCGGCGCTCACCTGCTCCGTGCGGCCGGCCGGCGCTTCCGGGACGGCGGGCCGGTCGGCGCGGCTGCAGGACAGCAGCATCGCGAGCAGCGCCGCGCCGGCAAGGATCGCGACGGGCGCCGTGCCCGCGCGACGCCAGAGCTTCATGCGCTCCCGTGGGTCACCGGGGTCGGCCGCCGCCGTGCGTTCACGTCCCGAACTCGCCGCGGGAGAGCGTCAGGCAGGTCACGTCGTCCGACTGCGGCGTGTCGCCGGCGAACGCCTGCACGGCATCGAAGACCGCCTGGCTGCTCGCCCGGCTGTCTCCCGGGGGAGCGCCGGCGAAGATCGCCTGCAGGCGCTCCACCCCGAACTCCTCCTTGGCGTCGTTCATCGCCTCGGTGACCCCGTCGGTGTACAGGACCAGGGTGGAGCCGGGCTCGATGGTGATGGAGTGCTGTCCGTAGTGGTAGCCGGGCATCACCCCCAACGCGAGCCCGTCGGTCAGGGGCAGCAGCTCCGAGCTGCCGTCGGCGCGCACCAGCAGCGGTGAGTTGTGTCCGCCGTTGGCGTAGGTGAACGCCCCGCTCGCGGGGTCGTAGATCGCGTAGAGCACGGTGACGAACATCGCCGCCTCGTTGTCGTCGTTGAGCAGGTCGTTGACCTCGCCCAGCACCTCGCCGGGTTCGCCGAGGCCGACGGACGCGCCCTTGAGCAGAGTACGCGTCGACATCATGAACAGGGAGGCCGGCACGCCCTTGTCCGAGACGTCGGCGATCGCCAGGCCGATGCGGCCGTTTTCCAGCGGCATGACGTCGAAGAAGTCGCCTCCGACGGCGCGCGCCGGCTCCATGTGACCGTGGATCCGGAAGTCCGGCGCCTCCGGGAACCGGGTGGGAAGGATCGACTGCTGCATCTTGCTTGCCAGGTCCAGCTCGTTCTGCAGCACGACCAGCTTGTCCCGCGACGCCAGCGCCTCGCGCCACTCGGCGACGCGGCGCAACGTCCGCTCGATGGTGACCCGCAGGTCCGCGAAGTCGAGCGGCTTGGTGACGAAGTCGAACGCGCCCCGGTTCATCGCCGTGCGGATGTTCTCCATGTCGCCGTACGCGGAGACGATGACGCAGCGGAGGTTGGGGTCCACCTTGGCGATCTGCGCCAGCAGGGTCAGCCCGTCCATCTTCGGCATGTTGATGTCGGACAGGACCATGTCGATGTCGGTCTGCTGCTCCAGCAGCTCCAGGGCTTCCACCCCGTCGCGGGCGAACACGAACTCGTACTTGCCGGCGCGGACATCGCGCCGCATCCGCTGCCGAATCAGCGGCTCGACGTCCGGCTCGTCGTCGACGACCAGGATCTTGTGAGGCTGCTTAACCACGCTCATCGCGGATCGGAGCTCATCCTATGCCTTGCTCCAGGTGCAGTCGGCGATCGTGACCAGGACGCTTTCCAGGTACTCGGTCTCGTACGAGCAGGTCCCGGTGACGCCTGCGTACTTGCCCGTGCCGCCCAGCAGCTCCCAGACACCCGGGCCGCCGCCGCCGGCGCTCACGTCGCCCTCCCCTCTCACGGCGCGCGAATAGAGGATGTCCCCGGAGGTGTCGGTATCGACGCACGGCGCCTGCAGCGACAGGGAACTCTCGGAGCGGCTGGAGAACACCAGGCACTCCGAGTAACGGTTCGTCCCTTCCATGAACGGGCCACCGCTGCTCTCGATGACCGTCCCGGTTCCCGTGATCACCCCTCCCGTGAACGTCCGCTCATCGTGATCGATGGTCAGGTAGTCGTAGTGGTAGCTTCTCAGTGAACGGAACGTGCCACTCTCGTCCGCCATTGCGGCCTGGGCCGCCACCATCATCATCGTCGCGGCCAGCACGGCGACCGCACTTTTTCCAAAGCGCATTGCCTCTCTCCTTCCTGTACCAGGGCGTTCGCCCGATCCTGGGATGGCCGGGATCATCGCCCATCCCCCGATCGCACGCAACGGCCAGACGACCGTTCCGGGATCAGGGTTGCGAGTCGCGGGTGCCGTCAGCCTCGCTCGTACCAATCGGCCTGGGCCGTGAACATCTCGTGGTACAGGCCGCGCCGTTCGAGCAGGTGCCGGTGCGTGCCGTCCTCGACGATGCGGCCGTCCCGCATCACCAGGATCCGGTCCGCCAGCCGCGCCGAGCCCAGCCGGTGCGTGACCAGGATCGCCGTGCGGCCGGCGGCGATCTCCACGAACCGCTCATACACCGCCTGCTCCTCCAGCGGATCGATCGAGGCGGTCGGCTCGTCGAGCAGGATCAGGTCGTGCTCCCGGAACAGCCCGCGGGCGATCGCGACGCGCTGCCACTGCCCGAGCGACAGGTCGCGCGTGCCGAACTCGCGCGACAGCATGAGGTCGAGCCCTTCCGCTCCCTGCCACAGCTCCGCCGGCACCCCGCCCCGTTCGAGCGCCCGGATCACCGCCTCCTCGTCCTCCGCGCGGGTCACGTCGGCCAGGACGACGTTCTCCCGAAGCGTCATCTGGTAGCGCTGGAAGTTCTGGAAGACGGCGGAGGTGCGCTCGCGGATGTCGCTGCGAGTCGCGTCCCTGGTGTTGACGGTGCCGCGGATCACGTCGCCGCTGCTCGGCACGTAGAGCCCCAGGAGCAGCTTGGCCAGCGTGGTCTTGCCGGCGCCGTTGGCGCCGACCAGCGCGACGGTGGTGCCGGGCGCGAGGTCCACGTTCACGTCGTCGACGGCGGCCGTGTCCGTTCCGGGATAGGTGAATGACACCGTGCGAGCGGTCACGGCACCGGCGGTTTCCTCTCGACCGCGACCACCCGGCGGCCTGCCTTCGTCGCGTTCGAGGAACTCGAACAGATGGGAAGCGGTCGCACTTGTGTGGTAGGAGTGCCCGAACATGTCCATCACGGCACGGGTTTGGAGCATGAGCCGGCTCACCGCGTAGATGACCACGGCGAACCCGCCCACGCCGATGCTCCCGTTCGCCAGCAGGGATGCCGCCAGCACGAAGGAACCCGCGTAACCCAGCAACACCAGGGCGCTCAGTCCAAGATCGATGCCGCCGATCCGGAGGTCTTCACGCCACCGTTCCGCGTTGAAACGGAGGAGCTTCCCTCGGTACCGCCCTGCCAGACGAGCCCCGGCTCCCAGGATACGCGTCTCCTTGAAGTACTCGCGATCCGTCAGGCAGCGCTCCAGGTACTGGAACTCCCGGAGCATCGGTACCGTCTTTCGCTCAATCTGATAGTAGCGACTTCCGCGAACGAGATGACTCGCGATGCGTGGAACGAACGCGAGAGGAACGACCAGGGCCAACAGCGGAGAGAGTGAATAGAGATAGATCGCTGCGGTCGCGAAGAAACCCACGTAGAAGAGGGGAAACAGAAAGGACAGCAGCATTGAGATCGCTCCCTCGATCCCGGCTTGGGCCAATTCCATGCGTTCGTTCGCATCCACGGTCTCGAAGTCGATGACTTCCAGCCTCGCGACCTTCTGGTTCATGGCCTCGGTCAGCACCGACATGGTCTTCCCGTAGAGGTACGCCGCAATGGGATCCGCCACCATTTCCAGCACCTCGCGGAGCAGGATCACGGCTCCGGCGACCAGAACGGCTCCGGCGAGCTGACCCAACCGCTCGTAGTCGGCCAGTTGCGACAGGACGCCTTCCAGCAGATGGAATACCAGGATGTTCGTGCCCATGAGCGCCACGTAGACGACCACCATGGCCAGTAGCGGCACGAGCGCCCCGCGGCGGACGAGCCCCATCACCTTGGCGAGCAGTCGGACGTACGGGAGGCGGCTATCCGGTCTATTGCCATTGTCTCCCGAAGCCGAGAGATTCACCTTGTCTACCCTCGTGCCTGCGAAGTGTGGCTATCCGGTCTCATACCAGTGCCTCTGGGCCGTGAACATCCGCGCGTACAGGCTGTCCCGCCGCATCAGCTCCTCATGGGTGCCGGACTCGACGATCGCCCCGTGGTCGATCACCAGGATCCGGTCCGCGATCTTGGTCGAGCCCAGGCGGTGGCTGATGAACAGCGTCGTCAGCCCGGTCGCGGCGCGCGAGTACGACCGGTACAGCTCGCTCTCGGCCAGCGGGTCCAGGGCCGCCGTCGGCTCGTCCAGGATGCGGACCGGTGCGTCAGCGGCGAGTGAACGCGCCATGGCGAGCCGCTGCCACTCGCCGCCCGACACGTCCACGCCGCCGCGCAGCATCTTGCCCAGTGGCGTGTCGTACCCCCGCGGCAGCCGCCCGACAAAGTCGTCGCCGAGGCCGGCACCCGAGAGGCTCTCCCGCACCGCGTCATCGTCAAGGCGGCCGGCCGCGGCGACTTCGATGTTGTCGCGGACTGTGAGCGCATAGCGTGCGAAGTCCTGGAACACCACGCCGAACAGCCCGTTCACAGCGTCCTGCTGCCACTCGCCGATCGACGAGCCGTTGATCAGGATCTGCCCGCCGTCGGGACGGTAGAGTCCGAGCATCAGCTTGGCGATGGTCGACTTGCCGGATCCGTTGGCGCCGACCAGCGCGTAGTGACGGCCGGCCTCCAGTGCGAAGCTGACTTCTCTCAAGACCGGCTGCCCGGTGCCGGGATAGGTGAAGCTCACTTCGGCGAACTCGATCGATCTGAAAGTCTCCTCAGGCGCGCGCCGGGTGAGCGAGCGCGACGTCTCGGCCATCGCCGAGAACGTCGTCAGATCGACGAAGAACTCCCGGTGTTGAGAGAGCCTCGATGTGATCTGAACCAACTCCTGCGTTACGAGACGTTCCGCTTGCAGGAGCGCCATGATCGACGCGACGTAGAAAGCGACGTCGATCGCGCCGGCCTGAAGAGGCCGAAGCAGCACCAGCATGGCACCCATGACCACGGCGATCGCCGGAACGGCCGCGGCCTTGAAGCGGATCCAGTTGCGGATGGTCACCAGCACGAACGACCGGACCACGCCGACGTGCACGGCACGCCAGCGTGCATTCAGGTAGCTTGCATAGCCGAACAGTCCCCGTTCCGAGGCGGCCTCCCTCGCCTGCAGGACCTCGTCCGACAGGTACTGGGCGCGGCGTCGCCGGCTCGCCGAGCGGCGCTCGAACTCGTAAAGGCGGCGCCCGCCCCTGACTCCGAGCAGCACGTACAGACCCATGAGCGCCACCGCGACCGGGAGGATCCACCATCCCAGCCGGGTCAGAACGGCGGCGATCCCGACCACTCGCACGGCGATGGCTGCCAGACCGATGCCGTCGTCGAACGCCTGCTTCACCGGTCCCCGCTCGGGCGCCGAGCGGGACTCCATCTGCGGACCCGCGGCCACCCGGCGCAGCAGGTCCCACGTCTCCTGACTTTCGATGTACCGGTACTCCAGGCGCGCCTGCTTCTCGGTCAGGTCAGCGCGGAAGCCGCGCCGCAGGCCGGCTTCGATCCGGGAGTCCGCCAGGGAGCGCACGACGGTCTCCAGGATTTCGACCGCGAACAGCGCGGCCAGCGCGATGACCGGCACGGTGATGGCCGCCATGGGGAGTTGGCCTCCGGCGACTTCGAGCGCCGTGGCGACGAAACGCTCGGTCGCCAGCACCAGCAGCGGGCCGGTCGCCGCACCGGCCGACAGCGTCATCGCGGCGCGGATCACCGCGGCCAGCGGCGCGTCCTGGAACACGATCCAGGTTCCCCTCAGGAGCCCATAGCGGCGGCGCCCGTCGAAGCGGCGGCGCCCGCGCATCTCGTGCCGCGTCACGGCCCTGCCGCAGGATACGCGGAAACCCCGGACCCGTTCACGAAACGGCGCCCGGTACGACGGAGCCTACAAGGCCAGGAAACCGATATTGCCGACTCTGGGCGATACGTCTTTCCTTTCCTTGGCTGCCGTGCTGTCGACCAGTGCCCCCTCATTGCGGTCCATGCGCGCCTGAAGCGCGCCCATCTGCCGCGGCGTGCAGCGTATGGTCCCGGAGTTGTGCACCTTGGCCAGCCTCTCGATCAGCAGGGCAGGGTCCACCGTTTCGTGAATCGTGACCACTCCTTCGACCAACAGGGTGGCCGCTCCGTCCAGGTACGCAAAGCGCTCCGTGGTCAATTCGGCGCTGCCCTCCTCCAGCCACAGGGTGCCATCGTAAAACAGCACCTGATCCCGCTCCAGGTCGCACTTGGGAGCCAACGAGTCGCGCACGCCAGCGGGGGCCAGGATCGTCCCCGCGCACCGCAGTTCCTGCAGATACCGATCTATTTCGTGCGCGGTGACGGCGGAATCCACGATGACCCGTCCGTCGACGTACATCTTCGGCGTGGCGCTGAACCGAAGAAACGTGCTGTCGATGGTCAGCGCGCGCTCGATGACCTTGAACCCGGCCGGAAGCAGTGTGAACTTTTCCGACCGGTCGGGCATAAGAGACCGCAGCAACGGGGCGTCATCCTCGGAGCACAGCACCCGACCCGAGACGCTGAGCCATTGAATCTTGAGTGTCAGCAGATCCCTCGGCAGAGCATCCGGTACTATGAGACGCCTGACCTTGAGCGCCGTGTGATCTTCCAGCACGACGAGCGCATCGCGATCCAGCCTCAACGATCCGACGGAGACGAACCTTGCATCGGCCGGATAGCTTGTGACCGGTCCCATTTGCTGCTCGGTCTTCGCGCGCAGGGCCGCCACCAGGTTGTCCGGGCAGGTGACCGGGCCCATTACGAACAACCGCTCGATTCCTTGCTCGATGTCCTCGACCGACACATCCGCATCGACGGTAAGCTTACCCATGATGATCATGCCGAGCGGCTCGGAGCGGTTGCGCAGCGCCTTGGCATCGAATCGGACCGGCTCCATCTCCAGCTTGTAGTGCGCCGGCGCTTCGACCGTGCAGCCGATATTGCCGACGGAGAGCGTGTTCACCAGAGCCGAGCTCTGCCGGCTGTGGACCAGTACTCCGAGATTCCCGATCCGTCTGATCCCACGCAACGCCGCCTCATCCGCGGCGCGAATGTCCAGGACCCCGATGTTTCCGTAGACGATTCCCTGATCCTCGTTGCTCATGGCTTCCTCCTGAATTACAGATATCGTTCCACTTCCCCGCGCAGACGCCTTCGCGCGGCATGCAATCTCGAGCGCACGGTGCCGTGGGGGATTCCCAGTTGGCGGGCGATCTCCGCAGCGTTCATCCCCTGCACGTAGCGGCGATACCACAGGTCACGCAGCGAATCCGGCAGGATCCCCAGGAGCTCCTGCACCTGCAGGGACAGGGAAGGGTCGACGGCGCTGTCCGGCGGATCGTGATCGAGCGTGGCGACCAGGTCACGTTCCCGTACGCTCCGCCGGTACTGGTCGATGAAGATGTTCTTCAACACCCGCCGCAGCCACGCCCGCCGCTCCGGGAGGGACAGCATGCCCAGCAGAGGGAGATGGCTCCAGGCTCGGATGAAGGTCTCCTGCACCAGATCGTCGGCCCAGTCCCGGTTGCGCACCAATGACATGGCATACCGATGCACGGGGTCCTCAAACTCGTCGAACAGTTCCGCGAACCGCACCGCTCCATCTCACTGCCATACGACCTGCGCCTACCCTCGCTTCTGCAGGTATAACGAACGAGCCGCCAAGAGTGTTCGGGCACGGCACCGGATTCGTCGACCGACGCAGGAGAGGAGGACTATGCTGACGGCATGACGATGGTGAGCGTGCACGAGGCGGTGCCGCAGCTCGCCCGGCTGGTCGACCGGGCGCATGCCGGAGAGGAGATCGTGATCGCCAAGGCGGGCGTCCGCTGCGTGCGGCTCGTGCCGCTGGACACGCCCCCGCCGCGCGAACTGGGGCGCCATCGCGACCGCGATGGCTCGGTGCCCGACTCGTTCCTGGAACCGCTCGACGATGCCGAGCTCACGGCCTGGGACGGGGGAGGATGAGGCTCCTGCTCGACACCTGCACCCTGCTGTGGGCCTGGGCGGAGCCCGACAAGCTTAGCGAGCGCGTCCAGGAACTCCTTGAGGACCCGCACCACAAGGTGTGGGTGAGCGCCGCGAGCGCCTGGGAGATCGCAACGCAGCACCGGCTGGGGAACTATCCGGCCGGCGGCCACGTCATCGAGGAATGGGAGGACCGGCTGGCTCAGGACGGCTTTCGCCAATTGGCGATCGCCGGCGCACACGCGCTGCGCGCGGGTTCCCTCTCACACTCCCATCGCGATCCTTTCGACCGGATGATCGCCGCGCAGGCGATGGTACAGAGAATCAGCGTCGCGACGCCCGATCCGGCGATCGGCGCGCTCGGCGCCGACACGATCTGGTGACGCGGCGGACCGCGCGCCGTCGAGCTGTTGACAGCGCGCGCGGTGACGGAACAGCGTGCTCCCATGGACGCGGTCAAGCTGGCCGGCGAGCTGCAGGAGTGTGTCCGGCTGCTGGAGTCGGACCGGCTGCCGGCGGAGCGGCTGCGCGCCTGTGCGGAGGCCGCCCGCTCGCTGGGCGGCAACGGCCAACGGCAGGATGTCCTCTACCTCTGGACGTTGTTCTCGTCGGTCACTTCCAAGGTCAACGGCATGGCCCTGGTGGAGGACGGCGAGGTCAAGGCGTGTCCGGAGGACCCGGAGGACTGGCCGTACCAGAGCGTGCTGGAAGCGATGAACGACGGCTGGCGGATCATCAGCTTCCCGAACATGGCGCTGATGATGGACGAATCCAGGACCTACGGCCTGGGCAACGAGTTCATCCTGGAAAAGCTGCGCGACGCGCCGGTCGAGGAGTAGACCGATGGCGCTCACCGGCGAACAGCTCGATCGATTCCATGCCGACGGCTACCTGCCGCTTGGCGCGGTGATGAGCGCGGGGGAGCTGGAGTCGCTCAGCCGGCGCACGGACGACCTGACCTCCGGCCGCGTGCCTCCGGGCCGGGTCGGCTTCCAGCTCGACAAGAAGTGGCATCACGCCGGTTACGACTCCACCGGCTACGCGTACGCCGGCGCCTCCGACGGCTACCGCAAGATCGGCGGCCTGGAGTGGGATCCGGTCTTCTACCCGGTGATCACCGGGCCGGCGATGCTCGGTGTGATCCACCAGCTCGTCCCGCAGCCGCTCGCCATCCACCGGGCGATGATCCTGATGAAGCCCGCCAACGGCGGCACCGCCCTGGGCTGGCACCAGGACACGGGGACGGGCTTTCCCGTGCCCGGCACCCCCTACTTCACGATCTGGACCGCGCTCGACGACGCCGGTGCCGACAACGGCGCCATGTATATTCTGCCGGGCAGCCAGCATTTCGATGCCGACGGCCTTCCGTGGCAGGAGGTGACGGCCCGCGCCCGTTCCCGTGCGACCGCGCAGGAGAACGACGGGGAGAAGGTGGTCCTCACCGCCGCGGCCGGCGAGTCCTATCTGCTGAACCCGCGCGTGCTGCATGGCTCCGACCCCAATCCGACCGACCGCCGGCGGCGGGCCATGAACGTGATCTACATGCCGGCCGGCGCTGCGATCACCCCGGACCCGGACGGGAGGAAGCAGCAGGAGCGGCGCCGCATCGAGCCGGCGGTGGCCTGAGGCCGAGCCGTCCGCGATGGCCCAGCGCTCCTCGTCCACGTCTCCGAACCTGCTGCTGATCGTCACCGATCAGCAGGCGCGCTCGACCCTGGCCGCCTACGGCAACGACCGCATCCAGGTGCCACGCATGAACGCGCTGGCCGAGCGGAGCACGGTCTTCCATCGCGCCTATTGCGCCCAGCCGGTGTGCGGTCCGGCGCGCGCCTGCCTGTTCACGGGCACCTGGCCGCACTACAACGGCCAGGTCACGCTGGGCGGGCATCCCATGCACGACCACATCCCCTGCCTGACCGATCTGCTCGACGATCGCTGGGTCTGCGGGTTCTTCGGCCGCAGCGGCAGCCACCGCTATGCCGATGGGCCGGCGCCGCGCGCAGACGGCATCGACGAGCTCGACTTCAACGACGTCGCTCCCGACCACCTGCTGCGCGCGCACGGGCTCACGCCGCTCGACGGCGTACGTTTCGGCAAGGCGGACCGACCGGACATCCCCGAGCACCTGGGCGGCCCGTCCAACATCGCGGCCAAGGCGTGCGACTTCATTCGCCGCCACGCGGGCAGGCCGTTCGCCCTCACCCTCTGCTTCTACGAGCCCCACGATCCGCTGTCGGGTCCGCTGGACGACCTGCATCCGTTCGACCAGGTGCCGCTGCCGGACAACTGGCGCCATCCGCCCGGACCGGACCAGCCGCGCAAGGCGCTGCTGGAGCACCTGTCCGTGCTGCACCACCGCAAGGACGGCATCGCCCTGCGCTCGGAGCTGGCGTGGCGCCTCTTGATCCAGCGCTATTGGGGCCTGTGCACGCAGGTCGACCGGGCGCTCGGCCGGGTGTTCGACCAGCTCGACGCCTCGGGCGCGGCCGACGACACGCTGGTGATCCTCACCGCCGATCACGGCGAGCTGGCCGGCAGCCACCAGCTCTTCGGCAAGAACCTGATGTACGAGGAATCGATCGGCGTGCCGCTGCTGATCAGCCGGCCGGGTCAGCGCCGCGACCGGCACGTGCACGCGCCGGTCGGTCACGTGGACATCGTGCCGACCGTGCTCGACGAGCTGGGCCTCCCCGCGCCCGACCACCTGCAGGGCGCGTCGCTCGCGCCGTGGCTGGACGGCGCCGATCCCCCGCCGCGGCCGGCGTTCGTGGAGTGGACGGACATCAACTACCTCGTTCACGAAGATCTGAAGCGCGACCCGCTGCCCGACTACCTGGCCGAGGTGACCACGCGCGAGGCCGGGCTGGCCGACCTGGCCGACGCCGTGCGCTGCATCGTCACGCCCGAAGGGTGGAAGCTCTGCCTGAGCCCCGCCGGCCAGCACGAGCTCTACGACCTGAACGACGATCCGGGCGAGACGGCCAACCTGGCCTTCCGCCCGGAGCATGCCGAGCGCTGCCGCGACCTGACCGCCCGCATCCGCGACTGGCAACTCGCAACCGGTGATACCGAGATCGGCTACAAGGAGGCAGTACGCCATGCCGGCTGATACCGCCGCGGCGCGCAAGCCGCGTGTTCTGCACCTGCCCGCACGCGAGCATACCGAGAAGGTGTTCACCGCGGAGTCCTGGGCGCGCCTGCAGGCGGGATTCGAGGTGACCCGCAACGAGGGCGACCGCGACCTGACCGAAGAGCGGATCTGCTCCCTGATCGACGGTCACGATGCGCTCATCACCGGCTGGGCAGCCCCGGCATCCGGCGGACCGCCGCCGATCACACCCGCGATCATGGAAGCGGCCGATCGGCTGCGGGTCATCGCCCACTCGGCCGGCTCGGTGCGCCGCATGCTGGCCCAGGTATGGACGGACTACATCGTTCCGCGCCGGATCTGCGTGTTCACGGCCACGGTGCCGATCGCCTGCAACGTGGCCGAGACCGCACTGGGCCTGATCATCATGAGCGCCAAGCGCCTGATGGAGCACGCCCTGCACCTGCGCGGCACCGGCGGCTGGCGCACGCCGGAGATACCGGTGGGCGATCAGTATCTGACCGGCGCCACGGTCGGCCTTGTCGGTGCCGGCGACGTGGGCCGCGAAATGATCCGAGCGCTGCGACCATTCGCGGTCCGAATTCTGGTCTATGACCCATACCTCGCCGCTGCGGATGCCCATGCCATGCAGATCGAGAGCGTCGAGCTGAACGACCTGTTCGCCCGCGCGGACATCGTGTCCCTGCACGCACCGAGCATCCCGGAGACCGACCACATGGTGGGCACCGAGCAACTCCGCCTGCTGCGCGACGGCGCCGTGCTGGTCAACACCGCGCGGGGAAGCCTGATCGACCACGACGCGCTGATCCGGGAGGCGGCCGGCGGCCGGATCCGGGTGGCGCTGGACGTCACGACGCCGGAACCGCTGCCGGCCGACAGTCCTTTGCGTTCGATGCCGAACGTGATCCTGACGCCGCACGTGGCCGGGCACGGCCGGTACGGCCACCAGCGGATCGGCGATACCACGGTAGACGCCCTGGTGGACTTCTTCGCGGGCCGGCCGGTGACCGGCGCCATCGATCCCGCACGGTGGGAGCGACTGGCATGAGCGGTGCCCCGCCCCTCCGGGTGAGTGACATGGATCCGATGCCGGCAGCCGATGAGATCGCCTCGGCGCTCCGCTCGGAGTTGGATCGCTATCCACACCTGACCTTCGCCGTTCTGTTCGGATCGGCCGCGTCCGGCAGGCTGCGGCCGGACTCCGACGTCGACGTGGCGGTCTACGGCACGTCGGCCGGCCGGCTCGAGATCGAACAGGAGCGGGAGATCGACCGGGAGACCGAGATCCAGATCGCCCTGGAGCGAGTGACGCAGCGCAACGTGGAGCTCCTGGTCCTGAACCGCGCTCCGGCGACGGTGTGCGCGGCGGCGCTCACATCCGGACGCGTCGTCCTGATGCGGGACGCGGCCTTTTACTCGCGATATTTCCTCGCGGTCACCTCGGTAGCCATCGACTTCCTGCAGACCGAGCGCGAGTACCGGGCGATCCGCGACCGCAGCCGCTCGCTCTCACCGGTCGATCGCAGTCGGCTTGAACGGATCGCCGACTTCATCGACACGGAGATGGAGGACCGCGAGCGATTCCGGGGAGTCACTCAGCATCGCTATCGATCCGACCGCGACCTGCGGCGCAATCTCGATCGCTGGGTGGAGATCCTGATCAACGCCGCGATCGACATCGGCAAGATCGTGCTGTCGTCCACTCAACGTCCGATCCCCTACACGTACGGTCAGATCCTCGCCGACCTGGAGACTCTGCCCGACTTCGCGGCGCTGTCCGGACGCCTGCAGCCGCTGGCCGCGCTGCGCAACCTGATGGCGCACGAGTACCTCGATCTGCGTTACGGACGGATCACGCGATTCGTGAATGAAGGCGCAGGAGCCGTCGGCGACCTGTCACGGCTCACGCGAACGTGGATCAGCCGATCCGAGGAGCCCTGCGAAACGTAGTCGGACGGAAGCGAGGCAAGGAGCTATGGATCCGGTTCCTGCACCGCGTCCAGCACCGTGCGGTGCACGAAGGTAGCGTCCTGCAACGCCTTCTCCGCATCCTCCCGACGATAGAACGCGTTCGGCGTCAGATCCTCGCTCCCGTAGAAGGCCAGCTCGCGGTCACGCCGCAGCGAACGCGACACCTCGCTCAGACGATCCAGGTGAGACAGGGCCGCCGCCGGCAGGCGATCGCGGTTGTCCTCGAGCACGGGGCTCACGTCGTGCAGGCGCGGAACCTCGATGCGGACGTGGCGAAGCAGCGCCTTGAGGCATATCTCGACCACCTCCTGTGATTCGCGCACGACATCCGCCCAGCTCGATTCCGCCAGCAACACCTCGATCGCCTTGAGCCTGCTGGCGGCGCGCTGCAGATAGTCCGCAGTCAGATCAGGATTGTACATCAGGCTCTCCGTGCACCCAGTACGGGGTTCCATAGGCGACGCGCCGGCGCACCCGCCCCGCCGCAATCCGTTCCCGCGCGCCCGCCAGACGGCGCGTCAGGCCGGCGTCGCGCTGCCAGAGCACCCGTCCATGCAACGCCGCCTCCAACCACAGCGATCCGCCGCCGTCCGCAGGTGGCAGATGGATGAAGTGCGGACTCACCACCGGATCCCGCGTGCCGCGATCGATGCGCTCGTCCCAGGTCCGATACAGATCGCGTGATACGGCTGTCGTCGACGTCATGACCAGCACGACATCCCAGTCGGAGTCCGGCCGCGCGGTGCCCTGCGCACGGGAGCCGAACAGGATCACCCCGACGATGTCCGGCCGATAGGACTCGGTGATCCGGGCCAGCATCCCCTGGTCCGGCAACGCCGACTCGGCCACCGTGCCGACGGGTTCCGCGTCGACCGCAGCCGCCAGTGCGTTACGGCACAATTCATTCAGTGACACGCCCAGCCGACCAGCTCGCTCGCGCAAGGCGCCGTGCAGCCGCGGAGACACACGCACCACAAACCGGCCGGACAGGGCTCCCATCGCGATGGTACTATAGTACCACAGGTGCCGAGCCGATCTACCAGCGCTCAGGGGCGATCCGGAACCGACGCCGCCTGCCGACTCTGTACGTCTGAAAGTCGTCATGGTCGACGGTGAACACCGTCGTGATCCCTTCGCGGTCCGCGGCATGCACCAGCGTTGCGTCAGCGAAGTCCATGGGACGGTCGGCGTAGCGCTTCATCAGTTCATCGAGAGCCGGAAGGTCGTCGTCGACGATGGGAAGAACGGTGATCGCATCCGACCTGATCAAACCCCATGCTGCGGCCAGCTCTCCCGGGTGGCCGAGCAGGTGAAACAGCTCCGCAAGAACGGCAGCGGTTGTCCCGAGCGGAAGACGCAGGCGCTCGAATGCCGCGACACATCGTTCGTGCCACTTGTCGTCCTCATCGAGGAAGGCGAGCAGAGCGCCGGTGTCGGCAAGTCCCTCAACGCGCACGTCGATCCTGCAACGCAGCCCGCACGCGACTGCGTGCCTGTTCCGCTCGATCCGGATCGCCCCCCCGGATCGATCCGGCACAGCGGAGCGCCCGGTTGCGCATCCGGAGCTGCGACGCGGCGTCGTCTCCATTCGCCGAGTTGCGCGCAAGCCAGTCGGTGACGATCGTTCGCAGCAAGCCCGCGACGCTCGTCTCTTCGGAGCGAGCAGCCCGCTCCAGCGCCTCCTTCAACTCCGCGTCGAGGCGCCAACTGTAGACTTCGTTCTTCTGCATTGCACTACAGCGTAGTGCACGGCCCGGATCCCCGGCAAGCGGAGGGGTTACTCGCCTCCACCACCTCCATCTCCGCCACCGCCAGCGTCACCGCCCCCGGAGTCACCTCCGCCGAAATCCCCGCCCCCGGAATCACCAGAGCTGTATCCGCCCGCGGCGCCACCCCAGCCGCTCCCGTGGTGATGCCGGGCTGGCCCGAAGAGGCCGACACGATCAGGACGTTCGGTGCTCGCGCGTTGTTCCCTGGTGCGATAGTCCTTCCTGCCCGCACGCTTCCGCATGACGACGGCCCGTGCCGCGACCAGGGCGATCATGAGCCCCAGCACCACTAGCAGCTCGACCATGCAAGCCTCCTTTTCCGGGACGGACAGTTACGGCGACATTGCCGGGAATCTCTCATCGATACCCTCCGCCGGCCGATAGCGGCGGATGCCACGCACCATCAGTCCCCAGTCATCCTCGGTCTTGGCGGTGACCGGTGCCTGCTCGGCGCGCTGCCGGTCGGCGACGTTGGCCACGTCGATCACGCAGAAGTCGTCCGCGCGCCGGTAGCGCTTGATGAACACCGGGCGCGGCCGGTCCGAGCGGTTGTCCGGCGAGCCGTGGATCGTGCAGGTATGGAAGATCACGGCGTCCCCGGCCCGGCCCTCGATCGGCACCGCGCGCTCCCACCACACCGGATCGTTGAGCGCGAAAGCCGGCCCAGCGGTCGTCCTCGTGCCGGACCAGCCCCAGCTCGTGCGAGCCCGGCACCACGTACAGCGGCGCGTTGCCCATGTCGACGTCGACCGCGTAGCTGAGCACCGCCGTCGGGCTCTGCAACTTGTGCTCGAAGTAGTACCCGTCCTGGTGCAGCGACTTGGGCACCCCGTCCTGGGCTGCTTGTAGACGCACTGGCCCCATTTCCACAGCTCGATGTCCGGGCCGATCAGCGCCGCGAGCAACTCCAGCAGTTCCGGGTTGACCAGAGACCGCAGGAACGCACCCGAGATCATCGCGTTCAGCCGCAGCGTGTTGACGACCATGCGTCCCGGATCGCTGGGGTCGGCGTTGAACAGCGTGCCGTCCGGCGTCGTCACGGCGTTGGCGTGATGCTTCGCCGTGGCCGCCTCGGGAAGAAGCGCCTGGCTCTGCTCCAGGATCGCCTCCATGTCCTGCAGCAGGTCCGCCACGTAGTCGTTCGACAACCCGCGCACCACGACGGCGCCGTGCCTGCGGTACGCAGCCGTCATGGCTTCCACGTCCACCTGCCCGGCTGTGAAGTCGAAGTCGCCGACGGACGTGGTCGAAGGCGAGAAGGACGCCGGCGTCGGGACCGAGGAACTCATCCGTCGATCATGTCCGATTCGAAGGCTATTCGCCATAGCGCCCCAGAACCGGCGCCACCGGCGCCGCTTCTGGCCCATCCCCACCTCTGCGCCCGTAGCTTGTCGGATTCCGACAAGCTACGGGCGTGTCCACATTCGCAGCACCTTGACGGTTCGCTCATCGTCGAGGACCTGGTACACGAGACGATGCTGAATGTTGATCCGGCGCGAGAACGCGCCCGTCAGATCGCCAACCAACTTCTCGAACGGCGGCGGGCTTCGAAAGGGATCCTCACGCAGAACCCGAAGGAGCCGTTCCACGTTCGTGCGGAGGCCAGCCGCTGCCGCCTTCCGTGCGTCCTTCCGGGCCTGTCTGGTGAACACCAGTCGGTACATCACCACCCAGGCTCTGTGTCACACTCCTCCACGGGAGTTTCGAGCCCTTCCCGTATCGAGTCGGTCATGCCCGGGATGGAGGACAGATACAACGTCTCCTGAATCGCGTTCCAGTCCTCTTCGCTGACCAGGACCGCCGACCGCTCCTTTCCCGTGATCGTGATCGGCGTATGCGTTTCGCTCACCTCGTCGATGAGCCGATACAGGTTCTTCCGCGCGTTGGTGGCGTTCATGGTCCCCATCGTTCGCCTCCCGTACGTCATACCGTACGCAGCGGCCCCGTGGCGGTCAAGATAAGATGCGCGAGCAGGGAGACGACCATGATCAGACCATTCGGCGACGGGCGCGACCGGTACTTCACGGAGCGGCTGGGGATGTTCATCCACTGGGGGCTGTACGCGATCCCGGCGTGGCACGAGCAGATCCTGTGGCGATCCGACATGAAGCGGCGCGACTACGAGCAGCTCGTCCACCGCTTCGACCCGGACCGCTTCGATCCCGACGAGTGGCTGGTCGCGGCCGAGAGCGC
Source organism: Spirochaetia bacterium (assembly GCA_964291595.2). Classification (GTDB taxonomy): domain Bacteria; phylum Spirochaetota; class Spirochaetia; order SZUA-6; family Bin103; genus CATQHW01. Next base: position 3,731,029 of record OZ219914.1, read on the forward strand.
CGGCATGAGCTTCGTCGTGATCACCACCAAGCACCATGACGGGTTCTGCCTGTGGGACACGAAGCTCACCGACTACTCGGTGATGCACACCCCCTACGGCCGGGACATCCTGGCCGAGTTGGCCGAGGCGTGCGCGCGCCGCGGCATCGCCCTCGGCTTCTACTACTCCTGTCCCGACTGGCACCACCCGCACTACCCCAACCTGGGTCGCCATCACGAGATGTTCGGTCCGCGCCCCGGCGACCGGCCGGACCTCGGCGCCTACTGGGAGTTCGTCCGCGGCCAGGTGCGGGAGCTCTGCACCAACTACGGTCCGCTGCGCGACTTCTTCTGGGACGTGAACGTCGCCGAGCACCACGACCCGAGCCTGAACGAGATGGTGCGCGAGCTGCAGCCCGGCATCCTGATCAACGACCGCGGTCCGAGTCCCGGCGACTATGGCACCCCGGAACGTCACGTCCCGGAGGCGCGCGAGTTCGACGCGCCGACGCAGGCCGTGCAGGCGCTCGGCCGCGAGAGCTGGGGGTATCGCGAGGACGAGGACTACTACAGCGACCGCCACATCATCGAGAGCATAGACCGCGTGCTGGCGATGGGCGGCGACTACATCCTGAACGTCGGCCCCAGGGCGGACGGCAGCCTGCCGGTGGAGAACCTGAGCACGCTCGCCCGGGTGGGCAACTGGTACCGGCAGGTCCGCGAAGCGTTCGACGGCGCCGTGCCCGCCTCCACCGTGATCGAGGACGACGCGATCGGCATGCAGGGCGGCGAGCGCCACGTGCCCCGCGACAGCCTGCTGGTCACGCGCAAGGGCAACACCTTCTACGTCCACCTGCCGGCGGCGCCGCAGAGCACCGGCCTGATCCTCAAGCCGCTGCGGGTGGCTCCCGAGCGGGCAACGCTGCTGAACGACGGAAGCGAGCTCCGCGCCACGGTGGAGACCACGCCGTGGCACTGGCAGGAACCGCCCTACCTCCGCCTGAGCGGCCTGCCGGTCAACCGCATGACCGGCACCGTGATGGTGATCCGCCTGGAGTTCGGCGACGACGTGGTCGGGTAATACACGTGGGAAGCCATTCACGGAGGATAGGCGATGGATGCGGTTCTGGTAAAGAACGCCGATCGGATGATGATGGTTGCCACCATAGTCGCCGAAGGAGTCCGGTTGAGCTTCGCAGATGGGTGCAGAGGCATGATACCCTACGGCGATATCGACGAAATTAATGATGCTAAGGACCTGTCCGGCCTTGAATTGCCGAACCCATACGAGATGATCCTCAACACGGTCAACGGTGAACACATTGAGATCCCCTGGGATTTCGCGCGTCACTACTGTGACGAATCCTACCGGCCCACCGTTGAGGCGATAGCCATGCGCGGCAGACGGACGCTCGGCGAGCGACTCAGAGCGCTGCGAGATTCGGCGGGATTGACTCAAGAGGAGCTGGCACGAGCGGCCAACATTGGGCGCGTTACGCTGGTACGGCTCGAGAACGGCGAACAGACGCCCCGGGTCAAGACATTGACCGTCATCGCTGAAGCTCTAGGAAAGCGTGTATCGGACCTGCTCGTCGAGCCGCAAACATCGTTGCGGCAGATGTTCGATTAGGATTAGGCTCTGGCTCGAATCCGCCCGACATCGTCGTTGGCATGGAGCGTACCACGCCCGCGACAGATTGCTGGCCATGCGCAAGGGCACACGGGCAGTGATCCGCCTGGAGTTCGGCGATGAAGTGGCCGCGAAGCGTAAGCGCTCGGCGGCGGCGACTCTCGACACCGGCCGTCTGTGCCGACTACGTTTTGACTGTGGACGAGGAACGAAAGCGTTTCCTTCGAGGCGTAGCCGAAGGGCTCAAGGCGCGAGAGCGCCGGAGATCCGCTCACCTCGAACACATGCGCCGAGAATGGCGAGCGGCCGGCCTGGCGGAGGCCGAGCGGCTCACCAAGTGCTTCGTCGATGCCGATCCCGACCTCCGCACGGTCGTGCTCTTCGGTTCGCTGGCTACCGGCGACCTGGGCAACCGGGAGCCGGACGTCGATCTGGCCGTTGACTCACCACAGTATCTCCGTCTGGTCTCGATAGCGCTCGACAGCACGTTCAAGGTCGACGTCGTCGATCTACCGAACGCCAGCCCGGTGATCAGCCGGGCGGTCGAGCATCACGGCAAGGTGATGTATGAACGAAAAGGCGCGCGTCGCAACGTTGATCGCAGAGCTACAGGGTGATGCCGAGGGAGATGACCGAATAGCCGCGCAACAGCGCGAGGCTTCTCCGCCTATCCTCCCGCAGTCGGATTATCTGGCCGCCTCACGTCAAGCGCACACGGGCCACGGTCGTTGCTGCCGAGCACGAACAGGACCATCTCGCCCACCTGCAGCTCATCGAAGTCGCCGTTCTTCACGGACCGCCAATGGAAGAACAGGTTGTCACCTCCGGAATCCGGCGTGATGAAGCCGAAGCCGTCCTTGAGATTCTGTATAACGCCCTCCTGGAGCTCACCTGACGCGACGACAGGTCGCGCGGCGCGTGCCGCGGGTGGCTGGGACGGAGCGACGAACAGGTTGTTCACGACCCGGTCGCCGCTGCGTGATCGATCGTCGATGATGCCGTCCATCATGACAGCATAGGTGACTTCGTTGATCAGGAACTGCGAGGCTCGGGTCTCTCGTTCCTGACCGTCAATCCCGCTGGTCTTGAAATCCCACGCCGTAACCATCGTTCGCGTTCCGAGGGTGTTCAGCTTGCGAACCAACGGGACGTAGTCACCGTCTCCTGCGACCAGCACGACGACGTTGAACTTCTTGTAGATGGCGAGCTCGAATGCTTCGAGGGCGAACCATACGTCGATGCCCTTCTCGCCACGTGGTGTCGACGGAAGAAAGTGAGTCGTCACGCCCTCGTTGATCAGAACATCCTCGAACACCCGTTCCCGATACAGCGCGTCACGATCCTGCGCATCGGCAGCCGAGACCCTCGCACGGAAGTAGTGTGCGTCGACAATCTGACAGTAGCGCGCGTCCGCCTGCTCGTTCTTCGCAACTTCCTCTCGTATGAAATCGTGCAGGCCAGAAATGCTGATCCGTGCCTTCCGCTGGTGGTCGTAGCAGTAATAATTGCTCACGTGCGAAAAGTAGCTTCCGTCGTAGAACACTCCGATTCTCGTCAATTTTGTATCCATGAATTGGTCCATTCTCTTGATGAGGGTTCGGGACGCGCGCTCAGCGGGCGTAGATCGCGTACAGTTGGCCGTCCTCGGGGCGGATGCCGGCGAAGGTCACCTGCAGGCGTAGCGCGCCGGCGTCGGCCGGCACGGGGCGTTGCCAGTGGATCGGCTCGCGCAATCCGGCGGCCGGTGCGGCCTCCCGCCGGCTCTGCTGGCCCGGCACCAAGTCCTCCTCACCTTCTCCCGCTCCCTCCAGAGCGGTGAACACCGCGGCGTCCGCGCCGCTGAAGCCGGGCAGCGGATGGAAGCCCTCGTCGAGCAGCTCGAAGCGCAACTCCGTGTACGGGCCCAGGCCGCCGACGTTGGCGCTGAACTCGGTGGCGCCGGCCAGCGGGCAGGTCACCAGGTGGCCGCCTTCGCCGCGCATCGCCTCGAAGTAGCCGATCCGGTCGCGCTCCCAGGTGGCGAGCCGCACCTCCACCGGCAGGTTCCCCCACGCCTCGTACCACAGCAGCGTCTTGTCTCCCCAGTTGACCATGCCCTGGCCGTGGCTGACCGTCGGCGGCTTGCCGACCACGGCGCCGGCCTCCTCGTACGCGGGCAGGATCGGGAAATCCTTGATCGGCTCCTGGAAGTGCAGGGCGTCGTGGCTGACCAGCAGGCCCAGGTCCATGGAGATGAGCTGGCGGTCGCTGGTGGGCGTGCCGTGCCAGATGTCGTAGATGCCCAGGATCACGTTGCCGCGGTCCCAGAGGCCGGCCCCCAGGTGCACCTCCTCGCTCTGGTTCCACTTGGCCTTCGGCGCCGAGGACAGTGGGTCGTAGAGCAGCGGTTCCGGCGGCACCATGTCGCGTCGGAAGCCCATGCAGGACGCCTGAGTCCAGGTCTCGAAGTCGTAGGAGGCGAAGGTCGCGAGCGCCCGCCCCGTGGTGTAGTGGGAGCCGCCCTGGCCGTTGACGTAGTAGCAGCCGTTGTGGCGGAGCAGCCCGGTCTGCTCCAGGCCGGGTCCGACCGGGTTGTTCGGGGACTCGGTCCAGTTGAGGCCGTCCGCACTGTAGGCGACGGCGAACTGGTTGCCGTACGCCTCGCTCTCGAAGACGCACTTGAAGCGCCGCGCCGGATCCGGATCGTCCGGCTCGTACATCACCGGCAGGGCGGCGAAGTCGCAGCGGCCGGCGCGCAGGTTGACGATGTTGTTGTCCTTGCTGCCGTTGAACTCGATCAGGCCCAGGTCGGGCTTGTCCCAGGTGACGCCGTCGGTGCTGGTGGCGTAGCAGCAGCGGAGCTGGCCGCCGTTGCTGCCGTCCGCGTCCCGGGTGCTGCGGGCCAGGTACCACATGCGCAGCTCGCCGTCGATGGGGATGACCGTGCCGTAGAAGCGGGTGGAAGAGTCGTCGGGCGCCCCCGGCTCGCCGGCGGCGACGACGATCGGGTTGCCGCGGCCGGGGATCTTGCCCGGGATGAGCTGCAGCCGGAGCCCGGCCGAGAACGGGCAACTGTAGGTGTCGAACGGGAACAGGACCGCCTCTTCGACGACGGGGTTGGGGACGCTGTTCTGGACGGTGATCATGCGATGCTCCTTGGTCGGGTTCCGGGTGGCCCGATGGTTCGGGACGTCACTGCAGCCAGTAGCTGTAGAGCCGGGAGTTGGCCATGTGGAAGCGGATCCGCGCCGGGGCGGCGATGGCGGACAGCGGCCGGCCGCCCGCCTCCCCGCGCCAGCGGATGACCTGGTCGGTGGCATCGGCGCTGACGGCGATGCAGTCGTCGGCGGCATAGCCCGGGATCGGGCGGTACGCCTCGTCGAGCAGCTCCGCCGCGATGCGGCCGAAGTCGCACTTGGCGTTGACGTGCAGCTCGGCCCCGGCCAGCGCGAACGGCACCGTGGTGATGGTGCCGCCGTCGTAGCTGGCGTCGAGGGAGGCGAAGCCGTCCAGCCGCAGCGTGGCCAGCCCGATGGACATGCCGCCGCGCTCCTGGTCCGGATCGATCCGCGGCTCGAACTCGCCCACCACCTTGTTGTGGCGGCGCGAGGTGCCCCGGTAGTAGATGTGCAGGCGGTCGCCGACCGGAATCGGCGGCGCGCCGGTGAGCATGATCTGGAAGCGGTCCCAGTCGCCGACGTCGCCCAGCCCGACCAGGGGCTCGGTGGCAGGCGCCCGCATCCACACGTCGCCGTCGCGGCTGGTCAGCAGCTTGAGAGTCTGCGACTGGTGCTCGGCGCGCCGGTCGAAGTGGGTCAGGATGCCCAGGTACTGCGCGCCGTAGACGAAGCCGTTGTTGTTGTACAGCGACTCCTCGTGATTGAGCTGGAACAGGAAGCGCGCAGGCCTGGTCCAGGTGACGAAGTCCTCGCTCACCGACATGACCCGCCAGCCGGGATGATCGCCCGCACCGCGCAGCATCGCCACGTAGCGCTTGCGACGGGTGTCGATCATCATCGCCTGCGCGTCGCCGATCGGCCCCAGGTCGGCGGTGCCGGGCCGCGGGTGGTAGCGGATGATCGGCTCCGGCGTGAAGGTCCAGCGCATGCCGTCGGGCGAGGTGCCGGTGTAGATCCCGCTCAGCGGCCCGTCCCAGTCGTAGCTGGCCCAGCCGATCGCCTTGTAGCGGCGCTCGGGGTCGGGATCCATGGGATCCTTCACCATCGTCTCGAAGTGGTCCTTGCCGTCGTGGTACTCGGCCGGCACGACGATGTTGTTGTCGGTGTTGCCGAGCGCCTCGTGCAGGCCGAGCACGGGCTTGGTCCAGTTGACGCCGTCGTCGGACAGCGCCAGGCACTGCACGTGCTCCTTGTCGGGGGCATACATGCCGGCCATGTACCACGCCTTGAAGACGCCCTCCTCGTGGTCGTGGATCACCGAGGCGGTCATGCCGCCCATCCGCTCCCACGGCTCCTCCTGGGCCAGGACCGGCAAGCCGTGCTTGCGGGCCTGGTGGAAGGTGAGGCTCACGTTGTCGCGGCGGTCGACGTCGATCAGGTCGACGAACAGGCGCCGCTCGGCGTCCAGTCGATCGGGGCTGGTTCCGTCACTCACGAAAGTGGAGCGTAGCACGCGGGATGGGCACCGGCCTGCCGGCACGCCGAACCGCCGCGCGCGCGTGAATGACCGCCACACAGGGGTTTACATCCGGCGGGCGCGTGCTATCCTGCAACGTCATGGCTGAGGCGGATCTGGGCGTTCGCGACGCGAAGGGCGAGTGGCAGCCGGCGAGTCTCCCGCAACCGTCCCCGATGTGGGACCGGCCGGTCCGGATGAAGGTGATACTCAAGGCGATCTTCGGCCACGACGGCATCCTGTGGCCGAAGAACCTGGTCTACATGGCCATCGCCGTGGTGGCGTGGCTCTTTCTCACGCCCTCCCTGGAGCGCACCGCCACCTTCCAGGTCGGCTGGATCGCGGAGATCTACCTGCGCAACGTCGCGCTCCTGGTCCTGATCGCCGGCGGGCTGCACCTGAGGCTGTACATCAAGCGCGCGCAGGGAAAGCAGTTCAAGTACAACGGGCGCTGGCTGGCGAAGAAGAACCGGGCGTTCCTGTTCGGCAACCAGACCTGGGACAACATGTTCTGGTCGCTGGTTTCCGGCGCCGGCATCTGGACCGCGTACGAGGCGGTGACCCTGTGGATGTACGGCAACGGCTGGCTGCCGCGGGTCGAATGGCGCACGCCGGCCGGCATCGCCTACTGCTCGCTGATGATGCTGGCGGTGCTGTTCATACGGCAGTTGCACTTCTACTGGACGCACCGGTGGACGCACTGGAAGCCGCTCTACAAGATGGCGCACTACCTGCACCACCGCAACGTCAACATCGGCCCCTGGTCGGGGCTGTCCATGCATCCGATCGAGCACCTGATCTACTTCTCCGGCGTGCTCGTGCACTGGGTGATCCCGTCGCACCCCATCCACGCGGTCTTCCACCTGATGCACACCGGACTGAGCCCGGCGGCCGGCCACTCCGGCTTCTCGGAGTTCGTGCTCAAGGACGACAAGACCTTCAGCAACGGCGGCTATTTCCACTACCTGCACCACCGCTACTTCGAATGCAACTACGGCAACGAGGGCGTGCCGCTGGACAAGTGGTTCGGCAGCTTCCACGACGGGTCGCCTGCGGCGCACGCGGCCATGCGCGGCCGACGCAAGCGGCTGGGGTTCCGGGACGGTCAGGCGCAGGAAAAGAGCGCCGTTCGGGAGAAGACCACCGCGGCGGCGGGGTAGAGACCGTGGCGCCCGGTGGTGGGGCGTAACGATGAAATACTCGGATGTGGGCGAATGGGTCGCTGAGGCGCTCGATCTCTCCGGCTACGCGGACGGGGCGATCCACGCCGGTGCGGACGGCGCGCTGGCGGTCGGCATGCAGCAGGGCCCGCGCCCGGAGCAGCAGGACTGCGGCGCGGCGCTGCTCTGGGTTCCCCGCGGCGTGTTGTCCCCGCACGGTGCGGCCGTGGTCGCGGACGGCATGGGAGGCATGGAGGACGGCGGCTGGGCGAGTCGCCGCGCCGTGCAGATCGTCGTCGAGCGGTGCCTCTCCGGCGACCACGACACGCCCCGCGACATGCTGGCGGACGCCCTGGTGGCCGCGCAGCGTGAGGTGGTGGAGGCGCTCCGGGGCCGGGGCGGCACGACCCTGACCGCCGCGGTCTGGAAACGGAGCAGCGGGATGCTCGTGCATGTCGGCGACACCCGCGCGCACCTGATCGAGCCGGGGCGCCCGTTCCGGTGCCTGACCACCGACCACACCCGCGCCGGTCTGGAGGACGCGCTGGAGCGGCTGAGCACGGGCCGGCCGGCGGAGCCCTATCGGACGGAGGAACCGTATAGGCCGACCGAACCGGACAACAGCCTGCTCGACGCGATCGGCATACCCGAGGGAATCCTCGCCGAGCGGCACATCCTGCACACCCCGGACGAAGGCAGGGTCGTCATGACCTCGGACGGCGCGCACGACCCGATCCGCTGGACAGGGACCGCCGCCTTCGAGGAGGGAACAGGCGAGGAGCGCTGGACCGCGCAGCGGAGCGTGGAGACGATCTGGGATCGCCTGGCGGAGGAGACGCTGACGGACAACGCCACGGTCGTCGCGATCGAGCCCGGCCGGGCGCTGCAGCATGCGGAAGAGCAGTTCATGGCGAAAGAGCTCCGCTTCGGCGACGTGGTCCTGGTCGGACCGACGGGCGTGCTGCGCGAGACGCTGGAGCGGTAAGGGTCGACCGGCCCCGCTACGCCGGCGGCGAAGCCTCGCCTGAAGCGCCGATCGCATCCAGGTACAGGTCCACCGGCTTCTTCTGAAACGGCGCCCGGTGCTGAGCCGCGATTCTGCCCTGGTCGATCACCACCAGCGCGTCGGCGATCGTGTCGAACACCTCCGCCAGGTGGCTGGACACGAAGACCGTCCGGCCTTCGTCGCGGAGCTTCAGCAACGTCCGGTTCAGGGCGATGTTCGCCAGGACGTCCAGCCCGTTGTGCGGCTCGTCGAGCAGGATGTTGCCGGGATCGCCGATCAGGGCGCCCACGAGTTGCGCCTTTTTCTTCATGCCCGTGGAATAGCTGTCGAACGGATCGTCGATGAAGGCGTCCACCTCCAGCTCGGTGATGAACCGGTCCAGCTCAGCGTAGGCGTCGCGATCGCCGGTCTTCAGGAGGCTCAGGTAGTCCAGGTTCTCGCGGCCGGTGAGCCGCGGAAAGAAGTAGTCGTCGTTCGGCAGGAAGCCAAGGTGGCGCTTCAGCGTGTAGATGTGGTCGTACTTCCACAGGTCATGCCCGTCGACCAGCACCGTGCCTCCGTCCGGCTCCAGCAACCCCATGATCAGCCGCATCGTCGTGGTCTTGCCGGAACCGTTGCGCCCCAGGAAGCCGGTCAGCCCGCCCTCCAGCCGCAGGTCGACGTCGAACACGCCCTTGCCGTTCCCGAAGGTCTTGCCCGCCCCGACAAGCTCGATCACGCCGTGTAACCCCAGTCTTCGACGGTGGAAACCTCGTACTTTAACGATGCCCCTGGATAGAGGATCGCGGGAATCAGCACCACGAACCCCGCGTACGCGACCGGCAGTCCCGCGCCCTGGACCGCCCCGGCTCCGACGGCCAGCACGAATCCCGCGGTCAGAATCAGCCCGGAAACGAACAGCACGAAGAGCTTCGAGCTGTAGAGAAACCGGAACGGGATCAACCACGTCACCAATGCCACGAACACGCCCTGCGTCATCAGGATGAGCAGGGCACCGGGGTGCATCCCTCCCGCCGCGCCCACCGTTCCCACGATCGCCGCCGCCAGCAGATACGCCGCGCAGTGCGGCGCCAGCATGGCAACCGTCAGACGACCGAACGTCACCGGGGTGGTCTTGAAGAACTCCAGGTGGGCACGATCGGGCCGTTCGATCACTCCGGCGCCGAATCCCGCTGCCGCGTACATGCAGGCGATGATCGTCGTCGTGCGCGCCTCGTCCGGGATGCCGAGGATCAGCGCAACGAGCAGTCCGGTGAACAGCGCGGCGGCGGTGAGCACCGCGAGCGCAGACTCGCGACGCATCAGGCACTCCTTCACGTAGAGCTTCGCCTCCACCGGCAGCGGACGCAGCATCCGGTTGAGCGTGGGGCGGCCACCCCTCCTCGGTACGGCGCTGATGAGAAATCGCTGAAACCTCGTGGGATCCAGCCGCCCGATCACCACGGTCCAACACGCGACGCACGCGGCGACGTTCACCGGCAGCAGCACGTAATCCGCGTCCGGCCACTGGCGAAACACCAGGAATTCCACACCCACGAGTGCCATGAACACCGCGGCGGCTAGCGTCCCGTCCTTCCGCCTGCGCTGCCACAGCGCCGCGATCACGGTCGCCGCCAGGTAGTGCAGCACCACCGCGACCGCATCGCTGGCAACGTGCAGGAAAGCCCGCTCGATCGACGGCGACAACCGCAGGACGAACGGCAGATCGAAAGCGACGAATACCGCCGCCCCGCCGACCGCCTTGCCGCCATTGGCCAGGAGGAGCAGCCGCAGCGCATCTGCCGGCCTCAGCGGAGTCGACGCGAGGAACGTGACCACTCCCTGGCGCTTGCGCAGGCCGGCCACCAGAAACCCGGCCACGAGCTCCAGGGTAAGGGCGCGCAGGTGGTGGAGCGATACCTCGACCGGCACGATTCCTTGCCGTACCGCCGCAAAGTAGCTCCCGTACGCCATCGCGAACAGGCCGACGACCGCCGCCGCCCCGATCACCGTCAGCGGCGTGACTCCCCGTGTGTAGTACCTGACCGCCGGTCTCACGTGGTAGCGGACGAACAGGCCGATCACCGCCGGACCATCGCCCGGCCGGCGAGCGGCTTGTCAAGGCGGCGCACGCCGACGTTCAATCGCTCCGGTATGGAACACGGCACCGGTCTGACCGAGTCGCAGTGCGCGGAGCTCCACGAACGGGGCTACCTGATCCTCCCCGGGCTGTTGCCGCGGACGGCCTTCCAGCCCCTCGCGGACGACCTTGCCGCCGCGGTGGAGCAGGCGGTCGAGCAGCTCGTCATCTGGGAGCGCCTGGATCCCGCCGCCACCTTCGCGGACGAGCCCTTCGACCGGCGCCTGGCCGCGGTCGCCGCCGAGCTGGACCAGGAGGCCCTCGCCTGGATCTGGCGCCGGTTGCACAGCAAGCGGCACAAGACGGCCGGCATGTTCGCGCTGCGCACCCATCCGGCCCTGCTCGACGCGGTCGAGTCCGTGGTCGGGCCGGAGATCCTGGCCCATCCGCAGACGGTGCTGCGGGTGAAGCTCCCCGAGCACGACCCCGCCGACGTGCCCTGGCACCAGGACGACGCGTACCTGGCCGAGGACATCGGCGACAACGTGATCCTCAACTTGTGGATTCCGCTGACCAGCGCCCGGCGCGAGAACGGCTGCCTGGAAGTGATCTCAGGCTCCCACCGGCAGAGCGTTCCGCACCTGCTGGAGACCAGCATCCCCGGTGTCGTCGCCTACCACGGCATCGAGGACGAGGACCTCCCGGACGGCGAGCGCGTCACCTGCGAGATGCAGCCGGGCGACGCCCTCATGACCATGGAGCGGGTCGCGCACCGCTCGCTGCCGAATACTTCACGGACCGTGCGCTGGAGCCTGGACACCCGCTACTGCCGCCTCGGCGGACCCACCGGACGCAGCACCGTCCCCGGCTTCGTGGCCCGCAGCCGCACGCACCCGGAGTCGGTGACGCGCAACCATCGCCAATGGGTGGGCATGCTGCTGGCAGCCGGCGTCAATCCGGGTGAGACGGGAGAGCCCGCACCGTTGCCGGACGCGAACCGCCTGCACGGCGAGTGGCGGGCCGACACCCCGCGCGCGGAGCTCGCGCCGCGCGCCCGGATCGAAACGGGCGGCGACGGAGAGCAGGAGCTGGTCCTGGAAGGCACCGGCGACCTGCACGCCTTCGGCTGCTGGCAGCGCCCGGTGCGCCTGGTCCCCGGCTGCTGGTACCGCGCGAGCGTGCAGGCCCGCCCGGAGAACATCGAACGGCCCGCGCTCTCGGTGTTCGCCCAGTGTGCCGGCCACTTCCTGGCGCCGCGGCTGCTGCGTTCCGCCGAACAGAGGGCCGCGCCGGCGGGCACGCTGTCCCTGGAGTGCACGTTCCGGCACGAGCCCCACCCATCCGAGCACGAGCGGATGGAGCTCTACCTGCGCGCCGCCCCAACCGGCCGGATCGCGTGGTCGCGCGTCGTGGTCACGCAGGTCCCGCGCCCGCCGGCGCGCATCGCGCGCATCGCCACCATCCGCTTCGGCGAGCCGCCCGCCCCGCTGACCATGGCCGAGCAGCGCGAGCGCATGGCCGCCAAGCTGGACCAGGCCGGGTCGATGGGCGTGGACATCGCCGCCCTCACCGAGTTCTCCCCCGTGCAGGGCGTCCCGGAACGCGCCTACGGGTCATGGGCCGACGCCGCGGAGCCGGTTCCCGACGGCCCCGTGTGCCGGGTGCTGGCCGAGGCCGCGCGCCGCCACCGCATGTACGTGATCGCCGGCGTCATCTGCCGGCGCGGCCCGCACGTGTTCAACACGGCCGTCCTCTTCGACCGCTCGGGCGAGCTGCTGGGCTCCTACGACAAGACCCACCTGACCTTCGGCGAGCTGCGCGGCGGCATCTCCTGCGGCACCGAGTACCCGGTTTTCGACCTGGACGTGGGGCGCGTGGCGCTGCACATCTGCTACGACGAGTGGTTCCCGGAGGTGGCGCGCTACTACGCGCACCTGGGGGCGGAGATCCTGTTCCTGCCGGTGGCCGGCGGCAAGCCGATCACGTGGCGCACGCGCGCGCTCGACAACCGCCTCTACTTCGTCGCCGCCGCGACCGGCCCGCCGAGCATGATCATCGACTCGTCCGGGGCGATCGTCGCCGAGATCCACGGCGACGGCGTGGCCTGCGCGGACATCGACCTGGCCCACCGGAAGACCAACGTGTACGGCGACCCGACGTTGAGCCGTGGCATGCCGTGCGTCGCGCCGCAGATGCGCATGACCACCGACGACCGGTTGCTCACGGACCTGCACCGGCTGATGTACGACGCCTCCGGAGACATCACCGCCCCGGATCCGCCGAGATGAGCGCCCGCGACCTGCGCTTCGGCCTGATCGGCTGCGGCAGCCTGGGCGCCGTGCACGCACGCTGCGTAAGCGAGGTGGGTGGCGCCCGCTTCACGGCCTTCGCCGACGTGGTGCCGGCCGCGGCGGAGCGGCTTGCGGCCGAGCACGGCGGCTACGCCACCACCGACATCCCGCGTCTGCTCGCCGACTCCGACCTGGACGCCGCCTACATCTGCACCCACCACGACTCGCACGCGCCGCTGGCCATCGAGGCCGCGCGGGCCGGCAAGCACATCCTGATCGAGAAGCCGCTGTCGCTGTCGGTGGAAGAATGCGAGGCGGTGGCCGCCGCGGTCGAGGAGGCCGGCGTGTGGCTGATGCCGGCGTTCAAGATGCGTTACTACCCGCTGCTGCGGAAGGCGCGCGAGTTCATTCCGGAGCCGCAGGTGATCGTGGGCCAGATGATGGACGCCCGCTGGCGCGACGACGCCTGGGCGCAGGACCCGGTGCGCGGCGGCGCCAACGTCTACAGCCAGGGCTGCCACACCACCGATGTGATCCGCTGGATGGCGCGCAGCGAGCCGGAGCTGCTGTGGGCGGCCGGCGGCGCCATGACCCACCCCGGCCATCCGCGCATCGACCAGTGCGTGGCCTCGATCCGCTTCGCCTCCGGCGCCGTGGCGAGCTGGATCCAGGGCGACGCGGCCTTGGGAATCATGACCAGCAAGTTCTTCCTGGAGCTGTTCGGCGGCGGCCGCAGCGTGCAGCTCCACGACCGCTTCAAGGCCGCCACCTTCAACGACGGCGAGCGCCAGTGGTCGGAACGGGTCGAGGAGGAGGAGGGCTTCCTGCTGGAGAACCGCGAGTTCATCACCGCGTTGCGCGCCGGGCGCGCCCCGGAGCTCGACGCCACCGACGGCATCCAGGCGACGCGCATCGTGCTGGCCGCCGACCGTGCCATCCGTACCGGCGAGGTGCAGCGCCTGTGAGCGACACGCGCCTCGTTCAGTACGTGACCCCGTCCGGTCAGCGCCGCGTCGGCGTGGTCGCCGACCGCGACCGGATCGACGAGCTGGCCGGCGTCGCGTCGACCCTGGAGCTGGCCCACGAAGCGGACACGACCGGCCGGGCGCTCGTCGACCTGGCGGCCGGCTGCGACCGTACGGCCGAGGTCGATTACCAGTCGCTGGTCGACGAGAGACGCCTGCTGCCGCCGATCGACCACCCCGACCCCGCCCACCTGGTGATCTCCGGCACCGGCCTCAACCACACCGGCAGCGCCATGGCGCGCGACGCCATGCACGGCGGATCGGGCTCCGGCGAAGACGCCGACGACGAAGGCGTGACCGACTCGATCCGCATGTTCCGGCTCGGCCTGCGCGGCGGCAAGCCCCCGGCCGGCACCATCGGCGTGGCCCCCGAGTGGTTCTACAAGGGCGACGGCAGCATCCTCATCCCGCCGGAGCACGAGCTCCCCCTGCCGGGATTCGCCGGCGACGGCGGCGAGGAGGCGGAGGCCGTGGCCATCTACCTGATCGGCCGCGACGGCCGCCCGCGCCGCGTCGGCTTCGCGCTCGGCAACGAGTTCGCCGACCACGTCATCGAGCGCCAGAACTACCTGTACCTCGCGCACTCCAAGCTGCGCGCCTGCTCGATCGGCCCGGAGCTTCTGCTCGGCCCGCTGCCCGATTCCGTCCAGGGCGAGGTGCGCGTCCGCCGCGGCGCCGCCGTGCTCTGGCAGGCCGCCTTCCTGACCGGCGAGGCCAACATGACCCACACCCTGGCCAACATGGAGCACCACTTGTTCAAGTACGAGCTGTTCCGCCGCCCCGGCGACGTCCACTGCCACTTCCTGGGCGCCCCCATCCTGAGCTGCGCCCACGGCATCGAGCCCCAGACCGGCGACCGCTTCGAGATCGAGTCCCCCCACTTCGGCCGGCCGCTACGCAACTCGCTCGCGGCGCGAGGCGAGGAGCGCCTGATCACCGTCACGCCGCTCTGAACCCGTATGAAGCCACTCGACCAGACGTCAGGTTCAGCGCCCGCGGCGCTCTCCGCCGCCGAAGTGGAGCGGTTTCGCCATGACGGGTACCTCGGTCCCTACTCACTGTGCTCGCCGGACGAGATGGCCGCGCTACGGCCGGCGATCGAACGGGTTCTGGAGACCGATCCGCCAGGGTCGCACAACCGTGTCCACAACCGTCACCTCGACAGCCGCGCGGTGTACGACCTGGCTACCGATCCGTCGATCGTCGAGCGCATGGTTGCCCTGTACGGGGCCGACCTGCTGCTGTGGCGGACCAACTTCTTCGTCAAGAACCGGGGCAGCAAGGCGATCCCCTGGCACCAGGACTTCCACTACTGGCCGCTGGAGCCGCCGGTCATCATCTCCGCCTGGATCGCCGTCGATCCTTCCACCAGACAGAACGGCAACCTCCAGATAATCCCCGGATCGCACCGCACCATCGTCCCGCACGTCGAGGCGACCCCCGACATGCAGTTCAAGGTGATGGCGGATGCCGGCTACTACGATCCCGGCGACCTGACCGACCTGGAGATGCAGCCCGGCGAGTTCATCCTGTTCAACGAGCGCACCCTGCACCACTCGGAGGCCAACCACTCAGAGCTGCGCCGAATCGGGCTGGCGGTCCGGGCCATCATCCCCATCGTCAAGGTGCTGGAGTACGACTCCCCGGACCATGCCCTGCAGATCATCCACGGCACCGACACGATGGGCCTCAATCGGCTCGGCCCACCGCCTGCCCCCTGACGACCTGACGATCCACGACGTGCCGAGCTGAACGCCTACGCTTCGGCGTCACCTTGTTCTGACCGACCGGGACTCCCTTCCGCATCGCCGTCCGACGGCGCGCCTGCCTCGCGAGCGTCTGTTCCCGGTCCCAGTTCCGCGCCCACCGCCGCTACGACCTCGCGAGCGATTTCCACCGCCTTCGTCGCCTGGGACCGGGTATAGACGTCGGAGGGAATGCCACCCGGCAATCCGTTCGGATACCTGGTGGGCACGTAGTACTGATCAAGGACCGCCAGGTTCTCGCGGAACCTTGCCATCGCCTCCAGCGGGGCTGCCAGCTCTACCAGCGCGTGACCGAGAACAGCTCGCTCACCGCGCCCGTAGCGAAGGGCCTTGATCGCTTTCTCGCACACCTGCTGGCACTGGAAGCACACCTGCGCGAAGAACCGCTCGCGCAGGCCGAGCTCGGCGTAGGCGAGGTCACTCTCGGCTTGCTTGAGCCACCGATCGGCTTCTCGGTTGGGTTCCTTCAATTCGGTGTCCTGTTCGGACGGCATGCTTGAAGAAGTGCCGGCCGTCCTCCGCGAGCATCTCGTTCAGCTCGGCGGGAGTGTAGATGAGCAGGTCGGCCGCCCCGAACTCGAGGCGCAGATCCATGATCTCGCGGAGGCGATCGAAGAACGGCAGCGCGGTGTCACGTACCAGAATGACGTCGATGTCGCTGTACTCGTCGGCCGTGCCGGCCGCGACCGAGCCGAACACGTAGGCCGTGATGAACTTGTCCCCGTGACGGGCGAAGATCGCCTTGGCCGTGTCCAGGTTCACCGCTTGAGGATAGCACGGCAGGGCGAGCAGGAGATGGCCACGCCGGTGCCGTGCGCGCGCGAGCGCGCCTTACACGCGTACGCCGCCATGGTGGTAGACTCCCTGCCGATGGCTGATCAGCATGGAGACATTGCCGCACACGGTCGCAGGAGAGGCGTGCCGATCGGCGTGGTCGCGCCGGCGGCGTTGAGCGCCGTCCTGCTTGCCCTGACGTTGCTGTCCGGATGCAGCGTCGTCGTGGTGAGTTCCCCGCCGAACCCTTTCGTGGGGGAGTGGCACGCCGAGTTTCCAGCATCCAGTGGCCGCATCTCGTACACGTACGAATTCGAGAGAGACGGCAGCTACCGCTACGTCAGCGCGTCGGCCAGCGGCGCGGGAAGTCTCCGGATCCAGATCGAGGGCACCTACGACTACGACAACGACACTCTGATCCTGACCCCCAGAGCCGCCAGCGTCACTCAGACACGGCTCACGTACGAGTTTGTCAATGACGACGAGCTGCAGCTCGAATCGGAGATCGATACGGGCCTCACGATCACCTTGACCTACCACCGCCACCCCTAACGCAATCATGGCTGTCGACGCCGCCACCCTCGGCAAGCGCTTTGCCGAGGCGGGGTACGTGATCGTCCGCGGCGCTTATGCCGGTCAGGGGCGGGAGCTCCGACGGATCTGTGAAGGGGCGCTCGCCCGCTTCGTCACGACCGGGACCGAGGACAACCAGCCGAGCGGCCGCAACTACTCGGCCCGGGCGCGCATGCTCATACACCTCAACCACCCGGACTACCACCGGGAGCGGCCGGCGGACCTGGCCACGCTCCTCGACGCCGTGGCAGGCGAGGACGCGATCGCGATCGCCACGGCGATCCTGGCCGAGCCGCCGCTGTTCCTGCAGTGCAACCTCTACGTCGAGCCGCCGCGGGAGTCGTGGGTCGGCGGCTGGCACCGAGACTGCCAGTACGACAAGTTCGACCTGCGTCCGGACGAGGACACCGAGCGCATCATCCTGAGCGAGGCGGTGCCCGCGCGGGAGGTGCACATGCACATTTGCCTGTGCGACTCGGCCGCCACCGAGATCGTGCCGGGCTCCCACCGGCGCTGGGACACCCCGGAGGAGTACGAGGTCCGCGTCAACGACTACTGGTCGGACGACATGCCCGGCAGGGAGCCGATCCGGCTGCAGGCCGGCGACCTGGCGTTCTTCCACGTCAACTCCATCCATCGCGGCCTGTACAGCCGGCGGAAGCGGCGCCGCACCATCGCCGTCACCTGGGGGACGGCGTCACGTCCGCGGCCCGCCACGCGCGAGGACATGAACGGGCTCGGCGGCTACGTCGCAAGCTACCAGCCGTGGTTCGACGAGCCGACCTACCTCGAGGACACCACCCCGGCCGCGCGCGAAACCTTCGAGCGGTTCACGGCAACCTACCGGGACTCCTGGGACGAGTCGTTCGCGGCCGACCTGAACCCGGACCTGCGCCGTTACTTCGCGGCCCGGCGTGCCGGGGGCTGAGTTCGGGAAGCCCGCAGTCCGGTCTTCGTCACCGCTCTTCCAGGTTTCGTGTGGCTGAGGCGGCCATGAGGTCGGCAGCGGCGAGGTCGACCGGTCTCTGATCATGCCGGCTCTCCCCGGCAGCGGGCGCGCCGTCCAAAATAGATCGAGGATTCTTGCCGCTGGGTCTTGACGGGGTTCTCGCGCCTGCGAGGTGGCACGCCACCGCACGCACGCGTCCCTTCCGGCCTCCCGGAAGCTCGGATGCCCGTTCGACCGCCCAGCACCTCCTTCAGCGCACGCTGCGCGCCGATCGACGGCCCGTCACGGACCGGTCAAGAAGGTCTATCTGAAAACCAGTAGTACATTTACTCCATGAAGACCGCTACTCTTGCCAGCCCCGCCCGCCCCGTCATCACATCCACCATCGGCGCGCTCTCCGACCGCGCGCTGCTGCGTCAGGCCAGTACCCTGGTCCGCCACGAGCGCCACCTGCAGGGCGCCATCATCGACCACCTGGCCGAGATCGAGGCCCGCGGGCTCTTTCTGCGGCGCGGCTGCTCCAGCCTGTTCGACTACGCAGTGCGCGAGCTCGGCTACAGCGACGCTGCAGCCGGGCGGCGCATCGGCGCCGTGCGGCTGTGCGCCGACCAGCCCGGCGCGCGCGAGCGGCTGCGCGACGGCTCGCTGACGCTGAGCGCCGCCGCCGAGTTGCAGTGGGCGTTCGACCGGCAGCGGCGTCGCGGGTCGATCGCCGGCACCGCGTCGATCGCGCCGGCGCGGGCTGGCCTGCCAGCTTCAGCGCCGGGGGAGGCGCCGGCGCTGGCCGACGGTGCGGTAGGGTGCGCGGGCGGACGATCCGGCGGCCGATGTCGCGCCAGCCGCAACGGCGAGCCACTCCGAACCTGCGCCGCCGCTGGTGCTCGATGCGGCAGGAAGGCGGAAGCTGGTCGAGGAGGCGTCCGGCAAGAGCGCACGCCAGGTCCGCCGCATGCTGGCCGACCTGGACCCGGAGCTGGCGCCGCCGCCCGACCGCGTGCGCCCGCTCGGCGACGGACGCTACGAGATGAAGGCCGTCATTGACGCTGACTGTCAGCAGGGACTGGAGCACCTGCGGGGGTTGCTCTCGCACGTGGACCCGCACATGACCATGGGGAAGCTCGTCGGCCGCATCGTGCAGGAGGCGCTGGACCGCCACGACCCGAGCCGGCCGCCGCGCCGGGGGCGCACCGGCAGCGGGGCGGCTCAGGGGGATTCCGAGCGCGCTCCGGCAGCGAAGGAGCAGGCCGCCCCGGAACCCGATCATGCCGTGACCGCGCCGGACGCGGCGATCCTCGCCGGCACGACTCCGACGCCGGAGGGGACGCCACGGCCCAATCCGGCCTCCGCGCCGTCGCCGACCCGGCAGGAAGCGACGGACCGACCAGCCGCTGCCGGCACGAAGCCCGCTGGCGCAGCTACTCCGCCGGCGAAGTCGTGCGCTTCGGGCCGCGCGATTCCGGCGGCGGTGAGGCGGCAGGTCTGGCAGCGGGACGGTGGCCGCTGCAGTTACCTCGACCGGCGGACCGGACGCCGCTGCAACTCAAGACACATGATCGAGATAGACCACATCCTGCCCTATGCGATGGGCGGTGGCGCCGATCCCGGGAATCTCCGATTGCTCTGTTATGCCCACCATCGTCATCGGCACGCGCCGCACGGCTGACAGGTGCCTTCCGCGGGATCGGACCCAACCCCATCGCGGTCGTATCTCCCTCGGTCTCGCCCACACGAAATCCTGAAGACCCAGACGATCAGGCGTAGCCGCCGGCCATGACCCGATCAAGGTGGGCATGAACGTAGCTCGCCTTGCCCTCGCGGACCAGCCGATCGGCCGTGAGCCCGGCGAGTCCCGGCAGGGCCTCCGAGCGAAACCAGGCATACGCCACGAGCGCAGAGCAACCGGAGTAGTGCTCGACGCGGCGAAGAATCCCCACCATCTCCCCGAGCCGGGTCTGCGTCTTCCGTGCGCGGATTCGAGTGGGCCGCGACAGCGCGTCCCGGCTGAGCCCGAGCGTGCCGGCGATCTCGGCTTTCGTCGTGCGCAGCGCGCCCGCGATCAGAGTGGGCGAGAACGCTTGATCCTCAAGAACCTGCTGGAGTTGCATGCCGATCGCCTCGAACCGTATCTACACTGTCACGCCGAATCCGGCGACTTCCAGCGAACCTGTGTGGTCATTCGGCCACGTCGGCTCCCAGGATCACTCGGTGGAGACTGCGGTCCCCGCGGCGGTAACCATCAGCATGAGCATCATCTCGCCGTGGCTGAAGGCTTCGTAGTCGACGGCGACACCGACCACCGCGTCAGCCCCCTTCTGTTCCGCCGCTTCCGCGATGCGCTGCAAGGCCTTCTCGCGGGCGTCGCGAAGCTCGGGCTCGTAGTCCGCGGGGCGGCCGCCGACGAGCTCCTGAATGCCGCCGAGGAGGTCCTTCAGCGTATTGGCGCTGACGATCGCCTCTCCCGTAACGATGCCGTGGTAGTCGCGTATGCGCTTGCCTTCGATCGTGGGGGTGGTGGTCAGAATCATTGGCGGCCGTACTCGTTGTTGAGGTTGCGGTAGATCGAGTGGTAGTGACCGCCCTCGGCGCCCAGCGAGCCCCGCGTCGAGAACTCGATGAGGAGCGTCGGGCCCTGGATACGGTAGTAGATGGAGCCCGACCCGTCGGTCCGCCCGTTCCACGCGAAGCGCACCTCGGGCAGCTCCGCTTCGATCTCCGCCAGCCTGCGTTCGGCTGCCGCCGGCGGCATGACGCCCACCCACAGGCCGATCAGATCGAGAAGCTGCCGCTGCCGTTCTGCCGGCCAGCCGGCGACGGGGCTCCCTTCGACGGGCGGGATCACACCGTCGCGGCCGGCCCCCGCGTACAGGTCCCGCGGACGGCCGCTCACGATCGCCGCGTCCCGCTTCTCGCCGGACAAGGCGCCCAGCAGGGTGACGCCGCCTGAGGCGTACCCGCGCAGCGGCGCCATCTCCGAACCGTCCAGCACGAACGCTGCCGGTTCGATGCCGATGAACGACGGTGACATGCTCATGACGCCGCCGGCTACGGCAATGTTGATCGCGAGGTGGTGGCCGCCGAACTGCCAGCTCCAGTCGCCCGCCGCCGACGGCTCCCCGAAGAAGGCCAGCCAGTAGTTGTCGGGGTGCCAGCCGACCCGCGACGCTCGCGATGCATCGGCCAGTACGGCCTCCGCGGCGATCACCCCGTGTACCAGTTCGGCACCCGCGCGGCTGAGCGCCGCCGACAGGAAGTCGTACAGAGCGGCCCGTTGCCCATCGTTCAGGTCGCCGATGCGCACCCCGCTGCGCTCGAATCCGGTCATGCCGGCGGGCAGGTTCGACCAGTTGACGATGAACGGGCTGTCCGGCGGCAGCACGGCGGCGCGGGCCTGCTCCGGATCCAGCGTCTGCAGGAACCGGTCGGCCGCGGCGGACGCGGCCGCGGTCTCATCCCGGGCCGTCGGTTCGGCCACCGCCGCGGACGCCGCGCACAGCACGGCGCCGGCGGCCAGCGCGGCGGTTCGCAGCCGGCGGGACCTCATCGCGCGCTCGGCGGCGGCTGCAGCAGCTCCAGCGGGATGCCGTCGAAGTCGTTGAAGTAGACGGCGAAGCCGCCCTTGTTGCGGCCCGCCTCGATCGGGACCGGCTCGCTCTTGAAGCGCACGCCCTCGGCGGCCAGCCGGTCGTACATCGCATGGATGTCGTCGACCATGAACGCCATGTGGGCGACGCCCGGACGGTTGGTGGCGGTATCGATCGGCGCGCCGGCCGGATGGAGGTACTGCACCAGCTCCAGGTGGTGGCCGCTCACGTCCACCGGGCAGTCGGGGATGCGCAGCATCGCCACGTCGATGTCCGCGTCCGCGTACGCCACCAGGCGCGCCGTGTAGGGGTTGGCCCCCCGCTGCCGGTGGACGAGCTCCATGCCGATCAGCCGGCAGTAGAAGTCGATGCTGCGGTCCAGGTCGCGGACCGTGTAGCTGAAGTGCCAGAGGCCCGTGGCCACCGTGCTCATACGTCCTCCACATCCGTCTTGGCCACATCCGTCTTGGCCAGATCGGGTTTCGCCAGCAGCGGCTGATCGCCGTCCCACTCTATTTCGCTCAGGAACACCCCTTCCTCCAGGACGATCTCGTCCTCGTACGTGCCCCGGTAGCAGAGCCGCCCCTGCCGGCGGTTCTCCAGCCGCGACTGCTCCTTGCGCGTGGTCGACAGGAACCAGCGTCCGTTCCGGCCGAACACCTCGGCGGCGTGGAAGTGGCCGAGCAGGTAGCTGCCGGTCCCCACCCGCCAGTAGGTGCCGCCCTGCAGGAACCCCGTCGGCCGGTCGCTCACCGCGTGCCACGTCCCCGGCCCCAGCGTGAAAAACAGGTGCCACATGCCGTCCCGCTCAATCACGCACGGCGACTCCAGGCCGATGGTGCCGCGCAGCATCGGCGGCGTTCGGAACACCGGCCCGAGCTCCACGAAGGTGCGGAAGTCGCGCGTCGCGTTGAGGCCGACCGCGACCTGCCCTTCGTCCGCCCTCGACTTGAAGAAGATCAGGTACAGCCCGCCGGGCCGGCGCAGCACGCAGACGTCCTGCGCCGCTCCGCCCGGGTTCGGCCCCCACGACGGCAGACCGAACGCGGGGTTGCCGGCATCCTGCGTCCAGTCCTCCACGTCCTCCGACCACGCCAGGCTCTGGTGGTCGCCGCCTTCGCCGCGCACCTCGTACAGCATCCCCCAGCGACCGCCATGGCGGAAGCAATACGGCACGCCGCGCGTCACCTTGTCGAATGCGCCCTGCGCGGGCAGCAGCAGGTTGCGGTGGAAGGCCAGCGCGCCGAGGCGGTCCCCCCTGGCATGGCCGATCCCGATCTCCGGGCTCTCGGCCGCCGCCTCGTCCAGCCGGCCCGCCTCCATGTGCCGGCGGTAGGCATCGATCCGGCTGATGTCGCCGGTCACGTACAGCAGGTGCCAGCGGCTCCCGTCCCACAGGAACTGGTGATCGGCGATGTGGTACGGCGCCGGCGGGCGATAGACGTGCGCCGTCACCTCGTGGAAGTCCGGCTCGTCGGTGCGGAAGAGCTGCCGGTGCAGCGCCAGGAAGCGCCGGTCGAACTCGCCCGGCGCCAGCGTCGGCTGCAGGTCGGGGTCGTCCGCGAGCAGCTCCGCCGCTTCCGGTGCGCCGTGCCGGATCAGGACGCGGCTCATACCCGGTAGGCGAACAGCGTGGCCGCGAACATCCTGATGCGGATCACCACGGTGGAGCCGGCCGCCTCCAGGTCGCTGTTGCCGTTCCAGGTCACCTCGCGGTCGGCCTCGTCGCCGGTGAGAGGATCGCACGCCTCGAACGTGTAGCCGTCGAGTCCTTTCACGTCCGGGTTCAGGCGGGAGGGGATCGAGCGGATCAGCTCGACCTTGATCCAGCCGCCGGCCCGGCAGCGGTAGTTGAGGCGCAGCGGGCCGCCCGAGCGGGTGATCGTGGGGATGGTGAAGCGGCCCTCCGTCTCCGCGTCGAAGCCCGCCAGCCGGTGCGGGCGCCAGCGCGCCCAGCGAATCGCGCCGTTGGCCTTCGGCATGGTGTGGCCGGCGTTGTGCAGCCACGATCCGGCGTCGTACGGCACCGCCCACCAGCCGTCCGGCAGGGTTATCAGCCCCACGCCCCACGGCCAGGCGATGCCGGCCTCGTCGCTGCCGGGCGGCCCCACCGGGATGGCCGGCCGCCGCTCCGGCCGGGTCCAGTACAGGCCGTCGCGGCTGAAGGCGAGCTGCGCGTCGCCGTTGTCGCCGATCTGGTGGTAGACCTGCACCACGCCCGCGTGCAGGTCGTCCCGGCCCGGATAGGCGAAGTAGTACATGCCGTAGAACGAGGTGTCCGGCGGGTCCTGCGGGTCGGCGGTAAGCACCAGCCGCGACAGCGGCCAGCGGCGGAAGTCCGCCGTCTTGGTGATGCCGATGCTGCGGCGGCCGGTGCCGCCGGGACGCACGAAGGCGAAGTAGCAGCCGGTCGCCGGGTCGTAGCCCGGCGCGATGCCGCCGTCGGCCGGCATGTCGGCCAGCGGCTCGCCGATCACCGTCCACTGCAGCCCGTCCGGAGAGGTCCACCCCTCCAGCCAATTGCGGTTGACGATGCGCGGGCCGTCGTAGCCGGCGCCGGCGTAGTCGGCCGCCGCCATGCGCTTCTGCCACTCGCCTGACGGCAGCAGCTCGTTCGTGTCCGGATCGAAATAGCCGCCGGCCATCCGCATCGCCTTGAAGCGCTCGGCCGGTTCTGCGGTCGGGTCGATGAACATCCCGCAGTGGGCCGGCCCGTTGGTGACGTTGTCGGCGCGTCCGCCCACCGGCGTCTTCTCGAAGCGGTAGCCGTCGGCCGAGCGCGCGTAGCGCAGCGCCGGGCTGCCGTCCGCCGGGAAGGACCCGTACAGGATGTGGTAGTCGCCGTCGTGCCAGGCGAGCACGTTGTGCAGCCCGCCGCCGCCTTCCACCGCCGGGTCGGAGCGGATCAGCGCCTCCGACTTGCAGGCCGGCTCGACCGCCAGGCGCACGCCGACCGGGGCGTCGAACAGCTCGTAGCGGCCGTCGCGGGTGACCCCGCGATTGCCGGGATGGACCTCGTCCCAGTCGACCATCGGGTTCCATGCGGCCCGCGCTTCCCGCGTGCGCAGCGTCTCCCGTCCCTGTCCTTCGTCCCGCCACTCGCCGGGCCGGAACGCGTACGTCCCGATGCCGGTCAGTCCCTCCGTCATGCGCCGACCTTACCGCAGATCGCTTTGTCGCATCCCGCCTGTGGTGCTACCCTGCGCACCCGAATGAGCAGCTCCACTTGGGGACCGTCGGCGTTCCGCTCCCGCAAGACGGGGCGCAGCCGCACGCGGCGCCTGCTGGGCACGATCGGCCTGGCGGCGCTCACCGCCGGCCTGGTGCTGCTGGTGACCTTCACCTCCGGCGTGCAGGACCTGGACGAGGTGATGCTGGCGATCGGCGCCACGGTCGCCTCGCTGGCCGCCGTGGTGGCCGTGAGCTCGGTGCAGAGCGAGCTGGCTTTCCACGAAGCCCCGCGGCTGGAACGGGTGCTGAGCGAGCAGGCCGCCCGGCGCGGTCAGCCCGCGGTGCCGACGCCGTTGACCAAGATCACCGCGGAGCTCGAGCTCTCGCAGACCAGCAGGCGCTACTACCGGCGCGTGTTCCTGCCCCGGCTCGCGGCGGTCGCGTCCGGGCTGGTGAGCAGCGCCGATCGCCGCCGCATCCTCGACCGCGTCGAAGCGCTCGGGCGGCCCGGCGACACGCTGGCCGATCGGCTGCCGGAACGGCTGACCCGCCGGGGGGTCCCGCTTGCGCAGCTCGCCGGCGTGGTGCAGGAGTTGGACCAGGCCGACGCGGGCGACATCACCTGACACAGGAGTGACCGAGTGAGCACGGAGTTTGGACGGATCAGCGACATCGCGCAGCGGTCCATGGACCTGAGACGGGTCAGCGAGACCACGCAACGGGCGGTCGAGGAGGTCGGGCGCTTCATCGTCGGCAAGGACGACGTCCTGCGCCAGATCCTGATGGGTCTGATGGCAGACGGGCACATCCTCCTGCAGGACTTCCCCGGACTGGCCAAGACCATGATCGCGCAGTCGTTCGCGCAGGTGCTCGACATCCGCTTCACGCGCATCCAGTTCACGCCGGACCTGCTGCCGGGCGAGATCACCGGCGGCTACATCTACAACCAGCGCGATGCCGCCTTCGAGTTCCGCAAGGGCCCGGTGTTCGCCAACCTGCTGCTCGCCGACGAGATCAACCGCGCCACGCCCAAGACCCAGTCGGCGCTGCTGGAGGCCATGCAGGAGCGGCAGGTCACCGTGGAAGGCGAGCGTTTCGCGCTGGAGAAGCCGTTCGTGGTCATCGCCACGCAGAACCCGGTCGAGTTCGAGGGCACCTACCCGCTGCCGGAGGCTCAGCTCGACCGCTTCATCATGCGCACCAGCATCGGCTACCCGAGCGCCGAGGACGAGTACGAGATACTGCGCCGCCGCCAGGAGCGCAAGGAGGACACGGTCGAGCTCACGCGGGTCGTCTCCCACGAGGAGTTGCTGGCCATGCAGCGCGCGCTGGAGGACGTGCACGTCTCGGAGCCCATCGGCAAGTACATCGTCGACCTGACGCGGGCCACGCGCGAGGACTCCAAGGTGCAGGTAGGCGCTTCGCCGCGCGGCGTGTACGCGCTGTTCAAGCTGGCGCGGGCGCACGCGGTCCTGGACAACCGCGACTTCGTCACGCCGGAGGACGTCAAGGACGTGGCGGTGATCGCCCTCGCCCACCGCATCGTGATGAAGCCGGAGTACTGGGTCCGCGGCATCTCCGACGAGTCGATCGTCACCGACGCGATGAACGAGGTGCCCACGCCGCAAGCCGAAGCGTGACCGGGGCCGGAGCGCGACCAGGACCGGATCGCGACCAGGGCCATAGGGTGACCAGGGCCATAGGGTGACCAAGCACTTCGGCTCCCGCTTCGTCGTCTACCTGGCGCTGACCCTGGTCAGCCTGGTGTTCGCGGCGTTGCTGCGGCGCATCGAGCTGGTGATGATCGGCACCACGTTCGCGGTGGCGATCGTCGCCGCGCTGCTCGGCGACCGCCAGCCGCGCCTGCGCTTCAGCCACAGCATCTCCCGGCTCACCCTGTTCGAAGGGGACGAGGTGGACGTCGAGTTCACCGTCCACGGCGGCACCGCGGTACCGATCGCGGAGGTCGTCGATCCTCTTCCGGCCGGCGCCTCGCTGGTTTCCGGCCGCAACGGCGTGGTCGTCTCGCTCGGTCCGGGACAGACCGAGACCTGCCGCTACCGCCTGCGCATCGACCGGCGCTCCCGTTTCACGCAGGGGCGGCTGTTCCACCGCGCCTACGCAGGCTCCGGCATGATCATGTGGGAGGCGGAATGGAGCGACCCCAAGATCTGCACGGCCTACCCGCGCGTCGACTCCGTCAGCCGGCCGGTCCGGCCGTTCCACACGCAGGTGAACGTCGGCAACTACCCGTCGCGCGAGGCGTCCGAGGGTCTGGAGTTCGCCAGCATGCGCGAGTACGTGCCGGGCGACCGGCTGCGCACCGTGAACTGGCGCGCCACGCAGCGCAACGGCCGCATGTACGTCAACGAGTACACGCGCGAGCGCAACGCCGACGTCGTGCTGCTGCTGGATGCATTCGAGGACGCCGGCGCGTTCGGCTCCACGGTGCTCGACCAGGCGACCCGCATCGTCGCGTCGCTGGCGCGCTACTTCCTGACCGGCAACAACCGCGTGGGCTGCATCGAGCTGTCCGGCCTGCTGCGCTGGGTGAGCCCCAACCTGGGAACCCGCCAGCAGTACCGGATCCTGGAGTTTCTCACCGACGTGCGCGCCCGCGAAAGCGACGTCGACCGCGACATCACCAAGGTGCCCCGCCAGATCCTGCCGTCGCAGGCGCTGATCGCCGCCTTCACTCCCCTGATCGACGTGCGCTTCACCGATACGCTGCTCAACCTGGCCAGCCGCCGCTTCGACGTGGCCGCGGTGGTGATCAACCCCGCGCTGGCGCTCGCCCCCGTGTATGGCGCCACGCCCGGCGAAGCTGCGGCGTTGCCGCTGTGGCGCATGGAGACCGACACCGCCTCGCGCCAGCTCGCCGAGGCCGGCGTGCCGATCATCCGCCTGGAGCCTGACGAGCCGGTGGAGCTCCTGGCCGCCCGGATCGACGCGCTGCGGCGCCGCCGGCTGCTGCTGCAATGACCCGGATCGTCCTGCTCGGGCTGCCGCTGGTCCTGGGCGCGTGGAACCTGGCTCTGGCCGGCATCACCGCGGGCACGGTGCTGGCGTCGCTCGCCGGCGTGGCGGCGGTCGTCTACGGCGCCCAGCAGCACCGCTCCGGCTTCGTGACCGCCGGTGTGTTCGCGTTGCTGGTGGCGCACGCCGGGGCGCTGGTGACCGCCGGCGCTCCGGTGCAGGTGTGGCCGGGCCTGGCGTACGGGCTGGGGCTGCTGATGATCATGGAGGCGTCCTACGACCACCTGACCATCCTGCGTGGCCGCGCCGCCGGCCGCCGCTACGCGGTCAGGCGCGCCTATCTGACCAGGGTGGCCGTCGGCACGGTGATCGCCGGATTCGTGGTGGCCGTGCTGGGCGTGGGTTACGCTCCGCGGCTCGCGGACCAGACGGCGCCGGCGATCTTCTGGATCGGCGGCCTGAGCGTGGTCGCCCTGTCGGTGGCGGCGCTGATGATGCTGCGCTTCTGGCTCAAGGAGTCGGACGGCTCTGGCGCGGCAGCGGCAGACCCGGCCGACTCCGCAGAGCGAGGTCGAGCTGGGCGAAAAGCGGAGCCGTAGGCGGCGGTTTGGGGCGAGGAGCGGTCCGCTACGGACACCGACAGCGGCGGCGAAACGTAGTAGACTCCGCGTGTCCGGTGGGCATCCGTGCCTGCCGGGCGTGGAGGGGAACGACATGCGAAGGACGACGCACAGGCGATTCGCATGGTTGGCAGCGACAGTCGTGTCGCTGAGCGTATCGGGGCTTGCCGTGGCGCAGGACAACCCGCAACAGGACCTGCTCGCGGCCTTCTACGGGCCACCGGACCTGACCATGCTCACCTACTACAGCGCCGGCTGGACCCATCTCGGGTTCGACGAGCAGTATCCGGACCTCCTGGAGCGGCTGAGTCAGAGCCGGGACCCGAACCGGAACAGCTTCTCGCACGGCTGGGGGGCCCTGGTCACCTACGGGCAGTTCGTCGCGATGCTCGAGAGCAGCCACGCAGGGACCGCAAGCACGCGGAACAGCCGGTCCGTGGAGCTGTCCAGCGACGCGCTGTCCCTGCAGGTCGGCTACGCTCCGCTCAAGCTGCCGGCCGCGATCGGCTTCGTCACCGCCGGCGCGGGCGTGCAGACGGTGGGGCTGCGCGGATACCCGGACAGACCCGGCGGATTCGACGAGGTGGTTTCGTTCGACGGGAGTCCCAGCGTGTTCTCGGTCAGCACCAACACGCTCGTGCTCAGGGCCTCGGCCGGCTTCGAGCTGGCGGTGCTGCCACCCGGCGACCCCTGGGGGCTGCACGCCGGCCTCATTGCCGGGGTCGCCTACGCGCCCCTGGAGCCGACGTACCGGCTGTTCGGCGGCGCCGGCCTGCTCGACGGCGCCCCGGTGCTGGAGGGCAGCAAGCCCAAGCTCACGCCCTGGTCGTTCAGCCTCAGCCTGCTCGTGGGAGTGGGCGGCGGTTTGTAGTACCCCATCAAACTGATGTCGAGGGGTGACATGGGTCGCTGCACGGGCTTCAAGCGCGCTGGAACAGCGCGCACAGGGCCGAATCGTGTAGCACGCATCCCCAAACGACAGTTTGATGGGGTACTAGCGTAGCAGCTCAGACCGCCAGCGGGGCGGCGCGCTTCATGGCGCGCATCCGGTTGAAGTACGTGCTACCGGCGACCTGATCGCGCCACTCGGGCCATCCCTCCTCGGCCGCCGGATCGGCGCGGCTGCGGGCGATGAAGCCCGGCAGGAAGTCCGGCTTGCGCGGATGCTCCATGCCGGCCCGGTGGTAGCGCAGGTCGATGCTCCAGCGGGTGTGATCGCTCGCGTTCATCAGCGAGCGGTGATAGGTCAGGTTGCTGAAGAACAGCACGTCGCCGACCTGCATCGGCAGCGTCACCGGCTCCCCGAACCGGGTAGGATCGTCCAGCGGCCGCAGCGCCTTGTGGTCGGGGTCGATCTCCGCCGCGTGATAGCCGTGCCGGTGGCTGCCGGGGATGACCTGCATGCAGCCGTTGTGCGCGCCGGCGGGCACCAGCGGGAACCACACGCTGACGATCCGCTGTGCCGCCGTCTGCTCGCCGAAGTAGTTGCTGTCCTGGTGCCAGAGCACGGTGGTCCGCTTGTCGTTCGGGATCTTCGGGCGGACCGCGATCATGCCGGTCGCTTCGATCTCCCCGCCGACGAGCGGCTCCACCACGTCCAGCACCCGCGGGTCCGCCATCAGGGCGTGCAGTTCGGGAGTTATCACGTCGGCATCCCAGCTCCGCCGCTCATGCTCGCCGCCCAGGGCCGCGACCGCGCGCTGCCAGCGCGCGACCATGGGGTCGTCTCCGAACCGCGACGGCAGCCGCCCCTGCTCGTGCAGGTCGTCGATCAGCCGGCCGGCCGCTTCCAGGATCACCCGCAGGACCGGGGAGAGGTCCTCCGGCGCAAGCAGCCCTCGCAGCAGGACGTAGCCGTCCCTGTCGAATGCGTCTCGATCGGTGCTCTCCATCTTCGCCCCCGCCATGGCCTTCGCTGGCACATGTTACGGCACGAATGGGGCGTGGTACGATCCGCGCCCCTCGTGGTCGAGACGGTCATCGCCTGGATCGGCGACCTGGTGACATCGATCCGGGAACGCTACGCGGTCAATCCGTACGTGTTCCTGGCGCTGTCGGCAGTCTGCGGTCCCCTCTTCTATTACTCGCTGTACCGCATGGCGCGCGCCCTCCGGAGCGACCGCCGGGCGGTCGGGCGCTGGAGCATGGTCTTCCTGGCGGCGACCGTCGTCCCCTACCTGTACGTGCTGGTCTTCGGGCGCAACCTGCCGTGGTGGGTGTACGGCGTGCTCGTCGCGGCCGTCGGCTGGGGCGTCCATCAGCTCGTCGCCAAGCTGCGGGCACGCGGCGGCGGCTGAGGGTCCGTCAG
Source organism: Spirochaetia bacterium (assembly GCA_964291595.2). Taxonomy (GTDB): domain Bacteria; phylum Spirochaetota; class Spirochaetia; order SZUA-6; family Bin103; genus CATQHW01. Next base: position 3,761,511 of record OZ219914.1, read on the forward strand.
GTCAGAGTCGGAGGAGGCGTGCCGCGTTCTCGCCGAGCACCTTGCGCTTGGCGGCTTCGCTGATGTCGGCGGTGAGCACCTTGGCGATCTGGCTGCGCGGGTCCATGAGCGGGATGTCGGAGCCGAACAGCACCCGGTCCTCGCCTCCCTCGGCGACCAGCTCCTCGATGACCCCCGGCGTGCGGAAGGTGGAGCAGGTCTCCAGGTAGACGTTCGGGTATTCCTGGGCGGCGGCGAGCGCCTGGCCACGGTACGGCTGCACGTTGCCGGTGTGGCCGGACACGAAGCGCGCGCCGGGGAACAGCGGCGCGACCACGGACAGGTACTTCGGGTGCCCCTGCCACTCGCGGCCGGTGTGGCTGATCACCGCCAGACCGCGATCGTCAGCGAAGCGGTAGATCGGCCAGTAGCGCTCGTGGTCGAGCGACCACGGCGCGTACGGCGGGTAGATCTTGATCGCGACCAGGCCCAGGTCGTCGGCGGCGCGGCGGAGCTCGGCGGTGATGTCCGCCTCGGGGAGGTGCGGGGACACGAACGCGAAGCCCACGAAGCGGTCGGGGTGGGCGGCGCAGAAGGCGGCGGTCTCGTCGTTGGCGCGCGTTCCGGTCGGATGATAGATGTTGAACAGGCAGGCGCGGTCGACGCCCGCCCCGTCCATGCACCGCAGCATCTCGCCGGCGGTGGCGCCCATGCCGGTGTGGCCGTGGAAGTCGATGATCATGTGGTGATTCCAAGCAGTCCTTCGAGGGTGCCGGCCAGCAGGGCCGCGCGGTCGGAGTCGGACAGCTCGATCGTGCGCAGGAAATGGACGATGGGTCCCATCGCGTAGCGGGGATACCACGATCCGTAGAGGAGCCGCGAGGAGCCGAACTCCCGGCAGAGCGCCTCCACGCCGCCCAGCGGCTCGTAGCGGCTGAGCTCCAGGTGCATGCCGTCGACCGCGCGCAACATGGCCGGCACGAAGTACTGGTGCGTGGGATGGGCGCCCACCACGATGCTGCGCAGGCGCGGAAAACCGTTGAGCGTGCGCACGATGTCATCCGGTGCCAGCTCGGTCAGGTCGATCACGGCGGGCGCGCCGATCTCGGCCAGCCACGTCAGCAGCTCGCCGTACAGCCAGGGAGTGAACGGCGAAAACACGCGCTCGCCCGCGCAGATGCGCACACAGGTCAGGTCGCCGGCCGCGTGCCGCGCGACCAGGCGCTCGATCGAGATGGGCACCGGAAATCCCGTCCACTGCGGGAACAGCCGATCGTTGCGCCACTCGTCCAGCTCCTCGTCGGTCACGGTGCCGTCCACGAACGGCTCGTGGCTGTTGGGGTGATGGATCAGCGCGCGGCCGACGCCGTGGCGGTCCATCTCCGCCAGGAGCTGCGCGCGATCACGGAGCGGCGAGAGGCTGACCTTGGTGTCGCCGACGGCGATGTTGGCGTCGAAGACCGGAGGACTGTCGGTGTGTTGCACGATCGACGGGCACCATAGCAGATCGGCACGGGGGAGTCGTCCGGGCGTGGCGCCGTGCTACCGTCCCGTCCATGAAGTGCGTGATGCTGATGTTCGACTCCCTGAACCGCCACATGCTGCCCCCGTACGGCGGCAGCGCCGCGCCGCCGGTCCATGCCCCCAACTTCGCGCGGCTGGCCGAGCGCACGGCGGTGTTCGACCGCTCCTACATCTGCTCCATGCCGTGCATGCCGGCGCGGCGCGACCTGCACACCGGCAGGCCCAACTTCCTGCACCGGAGCTGGGGCCCGATCGAGCCGTTCGACGACTCGGTGCCGGACTTCCTGCGCGAGAACGGCGTCTACACCCACCTGTCGTCCGACCACTACCACTACTGGGAAGAGGGCGGCGCCAACTACCACGCCCGCTACCGGAGCTGGGAGTTCTTCCGCGGCCAGGAGGGCGATCCCTGGATCGGCATGGTCACCCCGCCGCCGGCCGGCAGCGCCCTGGGCCAGAACGCATCCGACGACCCGACGCGGGTGCAGGATCGCGTCAACCGCCTGTTCATGCGCACCACCGCCGAGCTGCCGCAGTCGCAGACGGTGGCCGCCGGCATCGACTTCATGCGCCGCAACCGCGACGACGACAACTGGTTCCTGCACATGGAGACCTTCGACCCGCACGAGCCGTTCTACAGCAACCGCGAGTTCAAGGACCGCTACGCCGAGCACTACGCGGGGTGGCGGGCGAAGAACGGACCGCTGTTCGACTGGCCGCGCTACGACTACGTCACCGAGGACGCCGAGCTGGTGGACCACATGCGCCACGAGTACGCGTCCCTGGTGTCGATGTGCGACGCGCGCCTGGGCGACGTGCTGGACACCATGGACGAGCTGTCGCTGTGGGACGACACGATGCTGATCGTCTGGACCGACCACGGCTTCCTGCTCGGCGAGCACGAGTGCTGGGCGAAGGTGTGGGCGCCGTACTACGAGGAGGTGTCGCACACGCCGTTCTTCGTGTGGGACCCGCGCGCCGGCGTGCGCGGCGAGCGGCGTGAGGCGCTGGTGCAGCCGTCGATCGACCTGGGGCCGACGCTGCTGTCGTACTTCGGGTTCGAACGGTTCGACGACATGCTCGGCTGCGACCTGGCGCCGGTGACCGAGCGCGACGAGCCGGTCCGCGAGGCAGCGATCTTCGGCCAGCACGGCGCGCACGTGAACGTCACCGACGGCCGCCACGTGTACTGGCGCGGCCCCGAGGACGTCGACGACCAGGAGCTCTACGACTACACGCTGATGCCGGCGCGCATGCGCGCCCGCTTCGGCCCGGACGAAATGCGCGACGCGACGCTGGCCGAGCCGTTCTCCTTCACCAAGGGGATGAGCACGCTGCGCATCCCGACCCAGGTGCGGTTCGGGGCGGAACGGGGCCGCCATGCCGACCGGAACCGTTCACGGCTGTTCGACCTGCAGAGCGACCCCGGTCAGACCTCGCCGCTTGCGGACGACGCGATCGAGGCGCGCATGGTCGACCACCTGGTGCGGCTGATGGCCGAGGCGGACGCCCCGCCCGAGCAGTATCGGAGACTCGGGCTGAAGCCGCGGGCCTGACGGGTTGCCGCCGGCGTCACGTGCGGCGGCCCTGGATCAGCAGAGGTCGATCCGGTCCTCGCGGTTGGGGACGATGCACAGGAACTCGAACGGCGCCTGTTCCACCTCGTAGGAGTGCGGCGTGCCGCCGGGAATGAGCAGCACGTCGCCCTCCCCGACCTCGTGCACGGTGTCGCCGACCGTGATCCTGGCGCGGCCGCGGACCACGTACTGCTCGTGCTCCACCAGGTTGGTATGGCGCGGCATGCCGCCGCCCTCGCCCATCGTGAAGCGCCGCATGGCGAAGTTCGGCGCGCCGTCGTCCGGGCCGATCAGCACCGCCGTCTCCGTCGCGGTGCCGGCGGCGACCGGCGCGCACGGCACCTCGGCTGAATGCTTGACGACCCCGTGGCGTGCCATGCGGGTGAGGGTACACCGCCGGGACGTCCCTTACATCCCCCACACGATGACCGAGGTCTGCTCACGGGAACGCTCTTCACGACGGAAGATCTTGTCCTCCCACCGCTTTCCCTCGGTCCGGTCGAATACGACGAGGTGACCGCTCTGCGCCGCGCAACGGTCCATGTAGCGCGCGGTTTGCTCGACGCCCTCACGAACCGTCCGTTCCAGGCTGGTGCGCAACACCTTGCACTCGATCACGACGCGCATCGCGGCATGCGGCCCGCGGCCCGGCTGCGGCCAGATGATCAGCAGGTCGGTGCGCCCGCGGCCCAGGCCGTACTCACGCTCGATGCGCCCGCCGCCGTTGACGATCCGTTGCAGGAATGCCTGCAACAGGAGCTGCGGGCCCGCTTCGGCGTAGTCGAAGCGAGCCACCCAGTGCTCGGAGTGCTCGCGGAAGAACGCCTGGAACGCGGCCAGCAGCTTGTCGACGTCGAGGCCGCCGTCGTCATCCACGTACCAGGCGACGTCCTCGATCAGCTCTGCCTGGACCACGGAGGTGAGCTCCCGCGGCACGACCTCCGCGTAGATCGGATTGGCGATGCGCGGCGGGTCCTTGCGGGCTATCAGCCCCAAGTCACGCACGTACTCCAGGTCACGGGCGGTGGACGTGCGCCGGTCGCCGCCGCTCAGCAACGGCTCGATCACGCGGCGCACGCGCTCCTCCCGGAGCTTGTCGGCGAGTTGATCGAGGTGGATCACCCGGCTCAGGATAAGCCGCTCCTGGGCGTCGAGCAGGTCGCCGTCGGCGATCGCCCGCGACCGGTCGCGGCCGGCGTCGTTGTCGAAACAGGCCGTGCGACAGAGAGCGTTCACCAGCCAAGGCTGGCCCCGAGTCTTTTTCCACACCGTATCCAAGGCTTCCGGGGTGAACGCCTGCCCCGTCTCCTCGGTGTGCTGGGCGAGCAGCGCGCGCACGTCGGTCTCCGTGAAGTCGCCGAGGCGCAATGACTCGGCCCTGACGTTGAACGCGCTGCCGCCGGCGATCGCCGCGTTCTCGGAGCTGGAGTGGATGCGGTAATCGCGCACGTCGCGCACGCCGCACAGCACGATGCTCTGCGGAAATCCCGATGGACGCCGCTCGTAGCCGGCGCGCAGTTGGCGGAGCAGCGAGATCAGGGTATCGCCGATCAGGGAGTCGACTTCATCGATCAACAGCACCAGAGGACGCGGATCGGCCATGCACCAGCGCGTCAGGGCCGCGCTCAGAGCGCGACCGGGGCCGAACTTGGACAGGAGGTCGGGCCAGACGTCGTCCAGGAACCCGTCGCCTGACAGGAGCGCCTGATCCGACAGCTCGCCGATGATGGTCTGCATCGCCGCCGGCAGGTCTTCGCGCAGTGCCTGGCCGGCTTCGACGTTCACGTACACGCACCGGAAGTCGCCTTCGGCGCCGCTGCTGAGCAGGTCGCGCAGGGCCAGCAGGGCGGAGGTCTTGCCGGTCTGCCGGGGCGCGTGCAGCACGAAGTAGCGCATGTCCCGTACCAGTTGGAGAATCTCCCCGAGATTCACCCGTTGCAGCGGCGGAATGCAGTAATGACGGGCGGCGACGACCGGACCTTCGGTGTTGAACTTGCGCATGGCATCAGGGCTCGACATGACGGCGACCGGCGCGACGGCGGAGAGTGTCGGCGGTCGGCGTCGAGGCCACAAGCATACCTTGTCGTGCGGGGCCGTGGATGGGATGATCGCGGCTTACCTCAGAGTTCGTGGAGAATCCGATGCCGACACTCATATTCCATGGTCACGCATGCTGGGAGGTGCAGGGCGAGCACCGCCTGTTGATCGATCCGTTCCTGTCCGGGAACCCGGTGGCGGACGTCGGTCCCGAGCACTTCCAGGAGTTGGATGCGATTCTTCTCAGTCACGGCCACGGCGATCACATCGGCGACGCGGAGCAGATCGCGCGCGCCACCGGGGCGCTGATCGTGGCCAATTACGAGATCGCCTCGCATTTCGGCGCCAAGGGGTTGGACACCCACGCCATGCACATCGGCGGCGGTTGGCACTTCCCGTTCGGCTTCGTCAAGCTCACCATCGCCCACCACGGATCGACCGGCCCCGACGGCGAGGCGCTCGGCAGCCCGACCGGCATCATCCTGCACGCGGGCGGCAAGCGCATCTACCACGCCGGCGACACCGGCGTGTTCCTGGACATGCAGCTCATCGCCGAGCTGAACGGGCCGTTCGACGCCGCGCTGCTGCCGATCGGGGACAACTACACCATGGGGATCGACGACGCGGTCAAGGCGACCGAGTTCATCGGCGCACGCATGCACCTGCCGATGCACTTCGGCACCTTCCCGCAGATCGACGTCGACGCGCAGGAGTTCCGGCGCAAGGCGGCCTCCGCCGGACAGGCGGTCACGGTTCTGGAGCCGGGCTGCAGGTATGCCATCCCGTGAGCCGGCCGCCGACGCCACTCACCGGGACGACGGCGCCCTGGAGCTGATCCCCGGATCGATCGTCTCCGCCAGGAAGGGCTGCAGGCGCTCCAGACCGTAGAGCGGGACCGATACCAGGTCGCCGTCCCGACGAAGGCGATCGCCGTAGACGCGGACGGTCAGCGGCGGCCGGTAGCGCTCCGCAAAGACGCCCAGGCTCCGCAACCGGCCGGCCTTGCCCGCCTTGACCTCCACCGGCAGCACGCGACCCGGCCGCCACCAGGTAGTCGACCTCCGCGCTGCTGCTCTTCTCGCGCCGATGCCAGTAGTAAAGCTCCGGGCGTTCGTACGGGCTGCGATGCGCCAGCAACTCCTGCCCCACGAACTGCTCGGCAACGGCTCCGTCGTCGATCCGCATCGGATCTCCGTCGAGGCGCTGCTCGGTCGCGCTGCTCAGGTTCTGCATGAGACCGACGTCGACCATGAGGAGCTTGTAGTGGCGGTCATCGGCCTCCGCGCCCAACGGCAGGCCCGCTCCCGAAGTCGAGCACACCCGATGGACCACTCCGGCCCGCGCCAGCAGCTCCACGGCCGAGCGCAGATCCCGCGATCGGCTGTCCGGGTCGACCTTCGAGTACATGAACTTGCGTCCGACCAGGCGTGCGGCGTGCAGGAAGACCCGATCCCGGTGATGGTGATGCGAGGCGCGGGCGTACGTGCCGAAATCGTCCCGGAACGTCTGCGCGATGGCGGCCTGCACGCGGGTCGCCCGCGCGACGCTGCCGATTGCCAGGTACTCGGCGACCACGGCTGGCATGCCGCCGAGCAGCAGGTAGGTGCGCAGCAGGCCGATCAGGTGCTCGTGAACGGCAGAGCTCGTGCCGCCGGCGAGCGTCCTGGAAGCCTGCAGCGCGGGCTCCTCGCCGACAGCCGGCAGGACTCCGAGAATGACACCGGATGCATGAAAAGGGGCTGGACACGGCCGACGGGCATGGACATCCGTTCTGCCTCCAGCGCGAACTCCAGGAGGGATCCGGCGCCGATCACGTGCAGCGCGGGCATGTCCTCGTAGAAGTAGCGCAGTGCCACGACGGCAGCGGGCACGCCTGAATCTCGTCGATGAACAGGAGGGTGCGGCCCGGTTCGACCGGCTTCCCTCGGAGAACGCCGATCTGGTCCAGGATCTCCCGTGGTTCCAGGGTGTTGAAGCGTTGAATGGCTTAAATCAAGGGCATTTTCATCCATAACATGGCAATAACATCACCATATTGTGACCATTTCTCCGTCACGAGGGCGCCCTGCACGTCGACGGCTCAGACGCAGCCGGGGTGCGCCGTGCCGTGGAGCAGCGGGTAGTCCGGCTTGTCGGCCGGGTCGCCGGTCCAGCGGGAGCGGGCGCTCATGTAGTGCACGGCCAGCCCGCGCCGCCGGTGGGGGGTGCGGTTCGGTCCCGAGCGATGCAGCAGCACGCTGTGGTGGAACGAGCAGCTCCCGGCGCGCAGCGTGATGGGCACCTCGCTCGCCAGGTCGATCGCCTCGTCCGGCACCTGCTTGTCGGTGCGGTCGCCGACCTGCCACGCCTGGCTGTGGTCGCGGATCCCCTGCAGGTGGCTGCCGGGGATGACGTACAGACAGCCGTTCTCCAGCGTCACGTCATCGAGCGCCATCCAGCAGGTGGCCAGATCGGCCGGCTCGATGTTGAAGTAGGCGGAGTCCTGGTGGTACGGCTTCTCCACGCCGCCGGGCGGCTTCATGAAGGTCTGGTCGCCGAACAGCATGATGTCCTCCCCGAGCAGGGCGGTGACCACCGCCATGATGCGCGGGTGGCGCACGTACTCCATGAAGAACGCATCGTGCGGCGCCGCCTCGTTGATCTTGCGCAGCGTGTCCAGGGAGCGGCCCTTGTCCCGCGCGCCGGGCTCGTACTCCAGGTTGGCCTCCGGGAACGGCACCCGGCCCTCGGCGATCGCCTCGATGTGGTCGCGCGTCTCACGCAGCTCGTCCGCCGTCAGCACGTCCTCCACGACCGTGAAGCCGTCACGGCGGTAGGCGGCCACCTGCTCGCTCGAAATCTTCATCTCTCACGCTCCCGTCGTCCGATTATCGCAGACCGCGAACCGCGATTCACGCCGGCAGGTAGCTGACCGGCAGCTCGGCGCCCACGGTGGCCAGTCCCAGCGTGTACTGATAGACGTTGATGCGGAAGTCGGGGTTGACGCAGGTGTGCAGGTAGGCGCGCTCTGCGCTTACACCATGGTCGTCCACCAGCCAGCGCATCAGGTCCTCGACCGCCTGGTCGACCAGCACGGCCAGTGGCGCGCCTGAGCGCAGCGCGACGATCGAGTCCGGCTTCAGCAGCCGGATGAAGGGGATGCGCTTGCCCTTGATCACCCGGCACCGCGCCTGCACGACCGCCCGCGTCTCGTCCGCGGTGCCGTAGTATTCGGTGTCCCCCTGGCTGGCGTGCACGTCGCCCAGGAACAGCAACGCGCCGGGGTGGTAGACGTTGAGCTGCACCCTCGTCCCGACGGTGATGTCGCGCGAGTCCAGGTTGCCGCCGGAGATGGTCTGTCCCGTCGAGGTATTGAGCGCCTCCCGTTCCGGGGCGACGCCGATGCAACCCACCATCGGCCGGGTCGGCCACAGCCGCTCGCCGTCCAGAAAGGTACTGCCGTCGCGGTGCTCGAACACGCGCACCGTCCACCGGTTCAGCTCCGGCCAGCGGAAGTCGTCGCCGATCTTCGTGCGGTCCGGTCCCCAGTTCGTGTAGCCGGTGGGCTGCAGGTCGATCGCCTCGATCTCGACCTCCAGCAGGTCGCCCGGCTCGGCGCCGGACACCGCGATCGGCCCGCCGATCGGGTTGCTCTTCGGCGGCGTCGAGCGCTTCGTGGGCAGCGACGGGATGCGGTCGGCCATCTCCGGCGAGGTGACCAGCCCGGAGCCGGCATCCTCGGTCTCCACCTGGAAGCTCTCGCCCTCCTCCACCGTGATGAGCGGCTCGTCGGCGACGAACTCGTAGCGCATGGCCTGCGCTCGCCTGATTCTCTGCATGCCGCCCACGATAGCAGTTGAGCCGGCGACCGCGCCGGAACTATGCTGGCTCGCGTGGTCGTGAGCCTTCGAGGTTCAACGGGCTACGGAGACTCGAAGATGGCTTGGCAAGAGCGAATCGGCGCTGATGCGAACGTGATGACGGGCAAGCCGGTCGTACGAGGCACTCGCCTGGCAGTGGAGTTCGTCATCGAACTCCTGGCGCAGGGATGGTCCGAGATGGATATCCTGACGAACTATCCGCAGTTGCGTAGCGAGGACATCCGGGCGTGCCTGCACTATGCAAGCGACGTGCTGCGTTCGGAGAAGGTGTTCCCGATCGGGGCTGCCTGAGCCCACGGGCGCGTGGACATCCTTGCTGACGAGAATGTGCCGGGTGCCGCCGTGGCACGGCTGCGCGACGCGGGACACGACGTATCCTGGGTTTCCGAAGATGCACGAGGCACTGCGGACCCGGAGGTACTGGAACGCGCATCGAATGAAGGCCGCTTGCTCGTGACATTCGACAAGGACTTCGGTGACTTGGCGTATCGCGCCGGCTTGAGGGCACGCTCGGGCGTCGTCTTGTTTCGACTCCCCAGCGTGCCCCCTGAGGTACTGTCCCGATTCATAACCGACAGCCTTGAGACGCAAGTGGACTGGAAGGGGCACTTCTGTGTGGTCACCGAGCTCGGTATCCGCATGCGCCCGCTGCCTTGTCTCTGACTGACCGCATGCATTCGGGCGCGGTCGGCGACCGCGCAACGGACCGCTCCGTGGATTCAGTTGAGCCGGCGACCGCGTCGGACTTATGCTGGCGTCCATGGAGCGAGTGAAGTGCGCGGTGATCGGCGCCGGCTGGTGGGGGACGACTGCCCACGTGCCGGCCCTGCGGGACAATCCTCATGCCGACCTGGTGGCGGTCCAGCACCGCGACGGAGCGACCGCGGAGCGCATCGCCCGCGACTTCGGCGTCGCGCACGCCTGCACGACCGCGGAAGAGGTGCTGGCGATCGACGGACTGCAGGCAGTCGTGATCAGCTCCGTGCCGGCGCTTCACTACGAGCAGGGCAGGGCGGCGCTGGAACGCGGCCTGCACGTGCTGATCGAGAAGCCGTTCACGATCCGCGGCGAGGAGGGCCGGGATCTGGTGCGCCTGGCCGACGCGAAGGGGCTGCACCTCATGGTGGGCGCCACCTATCACTTCACCCGCCACTGCCAGGAGGCGCGACGGGTGCTGAGGGCCGGGGGCATCGGCACGGTGCGGATGATCAGCATCCTGTTCACCAACCTTACCCAGGGCCTGTACCGCGGGCTGGAGTGGGACCAGGCGATGCCGTCCGAGGACGAGGCGCGCTCCGAGCACCAGCGGCCGTACCTGGTGCCGGGCCAGACCTCGTACAGCGACCCGGCGATCGCCGGCGGCGGCCAGATTTACACACAGGTCTCCCATCCCGCGGCGTACGTCAGCTACCTCACCGAGCGGCAGCCGGTCGAGGTGTTCGCCCGCTTCGAGAACGACGGCGCGGCGGTGGACGTCTACGACGCGCTGGTGGTCGTGCTCGACGACGGCACGCTGGTGAGTCTGGCTTCCAACGGAGCGGCGACGGCCGCGAAGATGCATTACGAGCTGCGCGTGCACGGCACCGGCGGCGTGCTGGAGCAGGAGCTGTGGAAGGGCACGCTGACCGTCGACGGCACGGACGGGCTCACCGAGTACGAGCCGCTGGAGGACACCTATCCGGTCGGCGGGCCGTCCGCGAACCTGATCGACGTGGCGCGCGGCGCCGCGGAGAACCTGTCGCCCGGCCGCCACGGCGCGTTCGGCTCAGTAGTCAGCGATGCGGCAATCGAGTCCGTCCGCACCGGCCGGCCGGTTTCGTTGTAGCGCCCGAGGGTCATGGGGCTTCGTGCAGGAAGGCCACGCCGCCGCGGCAAAGAGCTAACCGTCGGTGTCTGCGGGGCCGTAGCGGTAGGTGACGCCCACGGCGTCGATCGCGCTCGGCAGGTCCCAGCCGAGCCGGAACACCAGGGACAGCTCGCGGGACTCGCCCGGATCCAGGCGCTCCTCGAAGAAGCAGAAGCACTGAATGAGCTCGACGTGTCGCTGTGCGGCCGGCGGCGTGTAGGCGTGCGTCGCCATCACGCGCAGGGGCTCGTCCGAGGTGTTGCGTACCGCGAACGTGGCGCGCGCGGTCTCGCCGGGCCGAACGCGGAGATCCGGTTCGGAAACGACCGCGAACTCCAGCGGCAGGCCGTCGGCCACCAGGGCGGCGAGCGTCACCGGCAGATCGGCGTCCCAGCCCATGATCACCCGCCAGCGGCCGCCTTCGCGGATCAGGTCCACCGTCTCGGTCACCTCCACCACCGGCAGGCGGCCGGCGCGCGCGTCGGCACGGATGCTGCGCACCACGTCCCGCGGCGACTCCGCCCCGCCGAATGCGCGGTCGGCCTCCGCGGCGCGCAGCAGGGCGTTCAGGTCCCCGTCGGCGGAGTTGGGCAGCGCGGCTCGGATCGCAACCCGCGCCTGGTCGCCGGTCACGTCCGCATCGGCGCCCGAAAAGCGTATCGCCGCCGCCAGGGCGTCGACGCCGGGCTGGAACGCCTCCGGGAAGGGCGGATTGACCTCCAGGAACTCTTCCAGGGTCCGCTCGGCCCGGTCGGCCGCGGAGGCGAGCTCGTAGAGGCGTTCGGTGTGGCGGGCATAGCGGGCGCGCAGGAACCGCTCGGTCACCTCCTGCGGTGAGTCGGGCAGCGCCAGGACGACGACCAGCGCCGCGGTGACCACCGCCATCGTTGCGGTCAGGACGATGAAGGCGGCGCGGCGCAGGCGCGACAGCGGCAGGTTTCCCATGGGCGTGGCGGCATCCTACACTGCCGCCACGATGAAGCATTTCACGCTCTCCACGAGGATCCCGTAGTGGCGGCGCTCGACGGCACCGCCGCCATCGTCACGGGCGCCGGCACCGGCATCGGCTCCGCCATCGCCGTCGCGCTGCACGGCGCGGGAGCCGCGGTCACCCTGATCGGCCGGCGTCCCGAGCCGCTGGCCGAGGTCGCCGGCCGGATCGGCGGCGGCCGGGTGCACTCCTGCCCCTGCGACGTCTCCGACCACGACGCCGTGCAGGCCGCCTTCGACGAGGCGGCGAAGGCGCACGGCCCGGCCACGATCCTGGTCAACAACGCCGGCATCAACACCAACCCACGCTCGGTTTCCGGCGTGTCGCTTCCCGACTGGGACCAGACGGTCGCGGTGGACCTGTCGGGCGTCTTCTACTGCGTGCGGGTCGCACTGCCCGCGATGCGCGCGGCAGGCGGCGGGACGATCGTCCACATCGGCTCGACCGCGGGACGCTGGGGCTCGAGCCTGGCCGGCGCAGCCTACAGCGCGGCCAAGCACGGCGTGATGGGCCTGAACTCGGTCATCAACGAGGAGGAGTCCCGCAACGGCATCCGCTCCACGGTCATCCTGCCCGGTGAGGTGGAGACGCCGATCCTGGACCGGCGTCCCGAGCCGGTGAGCGCCGAACGGCGCCAAGCGATGCTGCAGCCGGAGGACGTGGCCGCGGCCGCGCTGCTGGCCGCCACCCTGCCGGACCGCGCCTGCATCACGGAGCTGGTGATCAAGCCTCGGGTCTCGTACGCGTAGCGTCGGGGCGGCCATGCCGGGTCGCATGCAGCCCCTTGAAAAAATTGATCGTTACCTTGACTATGTGATGGGGTATGCTTACCTCAGACACAATGGCATCCGTCGGTGGGGGTGAGCGCAGAGAACCCGACTCGAAGAGTGACGAACGGCGCGCGGGGCACTACGGTTTTCCCGTGCGCTTCCTTGCGGCGCTGACGCGCGCAGCCACCCACCCCGGCCGCGCCTTCGCGCCCGAGCACACGCCGACCTTCTCGATGTTCGCCGTGGCGGTGCTGGTGTTCGGCATCACGGCCGCCGGCGAGACTCTCATCCTGTGGCATTCGCGTTCGCCGGTCATGCGGGAGATCGCGCTGGTCGAAGCGCGCCACATCGCCGAACGCGCCGCGGTGTTCAGTGGCGAGGAACGCATCCACGAACAACAGGCTCGCGCCTACAACCGGCTGATCGCACCGTCCACGCCCGGCGCGAAGACGTTTCGCGTGATGCTGGCAGCGGCCTCACTGCTCGCCGCCCTGGGTATGACCTGGGTGGCGCTGATGGTTCTGACGCAGTTCTTCGGCGGCGAGGAGCCGGTCGCGCCCGACCGGCCCCGCGCATCGATCCGGTTGGTGGGCGTCGCGTTCGTGCCGCTCGCCGTGCGGCGGCTGCTGTCCGGTGCCCTGACGCTGGCGACCGACCCGGCGTCGGCCGCCAACGTGACCACCGTTGCGGAATACCGTGAACTGATCATCGCTCGCTTCGATCTGGCGTCGCTGGCCGGCTGGAACCTGCCGGGGATCGTCGAGCGCTTCGCGGTGCTGCTCACCGATCCCTTCGGCCTGTGGGCGCTGGCGGTGCTGGCTGTGGGCACCGCCGTGCTGCTGCGCATTCCTGCGCGGCGGGCGCTGGCACAGACCGCCTGCATCGCCGTGCTGTGGGCGGTCGTGGACGCCGCCGTCGGCGGCCGGCTGGCCATTCTGGCGTGAGGGAGACCGAAACATGAAACGAAGAACCAGCCTGCTGCTGCGCTTCGCGGGCATCGCGGTGATCCTGCTGATCGTCGCCAGCTTCGCGCTCAGCCGCCTGTTCGGGAGCGACCCGCTGGCCGAAGCCGTGCCGGTGGAGTTGGAAGAGGCGGTGGTCACCGCCATGCAGACCCGCGTCGTCGGGAGCTGCACCTTCCGTTCGCGGCGCAGCGTGGAGGTCACTTCCGACGTGGGCGGACGGGCGATCGCCATTCCGGTCCAGGTCGGCGCCGCGGTCACCGCCGGCCAGACACTGGTCCAGTTCGAGCAGACCGAGCTGCGCAACGCCTTGGCGCAGGCGCAGGCGTCGCTGCGCGAAGCCGAGCTGGGCCTGGCACACCGGCTTGCCAAGCTGCGCGCCACCATCGTCTCGGCGGAGCGGACGTGGAAGGACCGCGTCCGCTCCCTGGAGCGCAACCGGACCCTGCACGGCAGCGGCACGGTGTCCGACGACCAACTCGCGGACGCCGAGCAGTCCGAGCGCGACGCCTTCGATGCGCTGCAGAGCGCCCGCGCCGAGCTCAACCTGGCGGCCAGCCTGCCGGTCGACACCGAGCCGCCGATGGATGCCGGCGGCGATGCGCGCATCATCGCCGACGATCCCGCCGTGATACAGGCACGGCTCGCCGCCGCGCGAGCCGCGGAAGACCTGAGCCAGGCGACCGTGGTGGCGCCGCTCGACGGCACGGTGACCAGGCTGGAGGCAACCCTCGGCAACCACCTCGGAGCCGGCCAGCCGGTCGCAACGGTAGAGACCCTGGACGACATCCTGGCCGGCGTGCAGATCGACGAGGTCGACATCGGCAAGATCCGACTCGGCCAGGAGGTGCTCCTGACCACCGAGACCCTGCGCGACGCGGAGCTTTCGGGGACGATCACGCTCGTGCCGCCGAGCATGGAGCAGACCGGCAACGTGCCGCTGGTCACCATCGACGTGGACGTCGACGAAGACAGCCTGCCCGAAGGCGCGCGGCTGCTCGCCGGTTCCTCCTGCCGCGCGCGGATCGACGCGGAACTGAAGCAGGACGCCACCGCCGTCCCCTACGCCGCCCTCCTGGAGCGGGCCGGCGCCACGATCGCGTTCGTGGCCGAACCCGTCGAGGGAGAGGAGGGGCAATACGTGCTGGAGCGCCGCGAGGTGGAAATCGGCGTATCCACCCCCAGCCAGGTGGAGGTGAAGGACGGCATCGAGGCAGGCGAGCTGGTCGTGGTCGGCAACCTGGCGCTGCTGCGCGACGGCCTGTCGGTGATGGTCGAGCCGGAGCCGTCGCCGGAAGCGGAGCCGGAGGTGGACGGCGCGCAGGGCGAAGGACAGCCGGACCGGGCCGCCCCGGATGAGGCTCCGGCACAGGAGCAGCCGGCCGAAGAGGCGTCCACGGAAGGGTCATGATCCGCCTGGCGGGCATCACCAAGGTCTACCCGATGGGGGCCGACGTCACCGTCACCGCCCTCGCCGGGATCGACCTGTCGATCGACGAGCACGAGTTCGTCGCGGTCATGGGCCCGTCCGGATCGGGCAAGTCGACCCTGATGAACATCGTCGGCTGCCTGGACCGGCCCAGCGCCGGCACCTACGAGCTGGCCGGCGCCGACGTGTCGCGGATGTCCGACCACGAGCTGGCGCGCGTGCGCAACGAGCGCATCGGCTTCATCTTCCAGACCTTCAACCTGCTGCCGCGCATGACGGCGCTGCGCAACGTCGAGCTGCCCATGATCTACGCGGGCGTCCGGCGCCGCGACCGCCGCTGGCGCGCCACCGAAGCCCTGGAGCGGGTCGGCCTGGGCGACCGCGTGCGCCACCGCCCCACCGAGATGTCCGGCGGCCAGCGCCAGCGCGTCGCCGTCGCCCGCGCGCTGGTCAACTACCCGTCGATCGTGTTCGCGGACGAGCCCACCGGCAACCTGGACTCGGCCACCGGCACGGAGATCATGCAACTCCTCACGGAGCTCAACCTGACGGGCGCCACCATCATCCTGGTCACCCATGACGCCGACATCGCCGCCTACAGCCGCCGCGTCATTCACCTGCGGGACGGGCTGGTCACCCGTGACGAGCCGGTGACCCGGCGGCCGGCGAGCGTCCCGGCCACCCCTCCTGCAGCGGAGCCGCCGTCGTGAAGGTGACCGAGGGCATCCGCGAGGCGTTCGACACGGTGCGTCACAACAAGCTGCGCACCGCGCTGACCATCCTCAGCCTGGTGATCGGCGTCGCCTCCGTGATCGCGGTGATGGCGATCGGCATCATGGGGCGCCGCGCGGTGATGGAAGACGTCGCCGCGCTCGGCGGCGCCCTGTACTGGATCGAGCCGGAACGCAGCGACAACTGGTGGGAGCGCGGCGAGAAGCGGCGGCAATACCTGCGCGACTACCACGTTGCGGGCATCCACGACCTGGTGCGCGACACGAGCTGGCTCACCCCGCTGGTTCGCGGCGAAGCCGCGGTAGGCTTCCGCAACACCGAAGAGGACGCTCAGCTCTTCGGGGTGGGCCCCGAGTACGGCGACATCTGGTCTCCGCCACTGCTGGCGGGCCGTTTTCTGGACGAGGACGACCTGCGGGCGAAGCGCCACGTGATCGTCCTGGGCAACCGCACCGCGGGCGCGCTGTTTGGCGACCCGCAGGGCGCGGTGGGTGCCACGGTGCAGGTCGGTCGGCTCCACCTGCAGGTCATCGGAGTGCTGGACCAGCGCGGCCTCAGCTCTGCCGGCGACGGTTCCGACGACCGCACCGCGTACCTGCTGTACGACGTGTACAGCACCATCCACGAGTGGGGGGACCTCGGGCCGCACGTCCAGGAGGTGACCATGCGCGCCCGCGACAGCGCGCGCCTGGTCGAGTCGATCACGCGCGTGCAGTTCTTCCTGGACCGCGTGCTGCCGGGCACCGACTCGCTGCTGCCCTTCGCCGTGGAGACCGACCAGGCGCGCATCGAGACGGAGGGGCAGGTGCTGGACATCATCACCACGGTGGTGACCCTGGTCGCCGGCATCTCGCTCCTGGTCGGCGGCATGGGGATCATGAACATCATGCTGGTCTCGGTCTCGGAGCGCACCCGCGAGATCGGGCTTCGCAAGGCGGTCGGCGCCCGCGACGGCGACATCATGGGCCAGTTCCTGATCGAGTCGGTGGTGATCTGCCTGCTCGGCGGGACGGTGGGCGTGATCCTGGGATTCGGCGGCACGCTGGCGGTGGCGCTGGCGCTGGGCTGGAGCCTGATCCTGCCTCAGGTGGCCGCGGTCGGCTTGGGCGTCTCGGTCGCGATCGGCCTGTTCTTCGGCGTCTACCCGGCCAGCAAGGCCGCCCGCCTGCCGCCGGTCGTGGCACTGAGCCGCGAGTAAGGCGCCGGCACCCCCGCATGGCACTGCGCATCGCCCGGCCCGCTCCATCGCCCGGCAACCCGCCGGCGCGACGGCGCTTTCTGCCGGGCATGCGTCCCGGGTCGCTGGTGTTCGAGGCGGCGGCAGCGGTGGCCACGAACCGGTTCCGCGCCGTGCTGGCGGTGCTGGGCATCACCATCGGCGTGGGCTCCGTGATCGCCATCGTCGGTCTCGGCGACGGCGCCAAGGTCGTGGTGCGCGACGCGATCTCGAGTTTCGGCGCCGGATCGCTGATGGTGATGCCAGACTGGCGGGCTCGCGACGCCGACGGCGAGCGCTACGAAACCGAGTTCATCACGATCGAGGACGTGGAGCAGATCAACGCCCAGGCCGACGCGGTCAAGGCGGTGACGCCGGAGGTGATGATCAACGGCCAGACCGTCCGCTACCGAGACCGCTCAAGCGATCCCGACACGACGCTCTACGGCACGCTGCACTACTACCTCGCGGCGAGCACGGTCAGCATGGCGCAGGGCCGGTTCCTCAACCCCGATGACGAGCGCCTGCAACGCAAGGTGGCGGTGATCGGTTCCGAGGTCGCGGCCAGGCTGTTCCCGGACGGGTCGCCGCTCGGCGAGTTGATCTCCGTCGGCACGTGGTTCGAGCTGGAGGTGGTCGGCGTGCTCGCTCCGGAGGAGCAGGGTCTGCTGGGGGTCACCAGCTTTGCCGGATCGGTCGACGACCGGGTGTTCCTGCCGGTGTCGACGCTGCAGCGCCTCACCGGCTGGCAGGGGATCTTCTTCCTCTGGGGTCAGGCGGCCAGCCTGCGGAAGATCGACGAAGCCAAGCGGCAGATCCTGGCGATCCTCGACGCCAACCACGGCCGCCACGACGGCCGCCACCGCAAGTTCGTGGTGGAGGACATGAACCAGCTCCTGGAGACGATCGACAGCACCACGGCCACCATCACCGCCATGGTCTCGCTGCTGGGCGTGATCGCGCTGGTGGTGGCCGGCATCGGCGTGATGAACATCATGCTGGTCTCCGTGCGCGAACGGACGCGGGAGATCGGCACGCGCAAGGCGATCGGCGCCCAGCAGGCGTCGATCCTCAACCAGTTCGTCGCGGAAGCGGTGCTGATCTGCGGCGGCGGCGGGTTGCTCGGCATCGGCCTTGCGGCGGCCGCCATCACCATCGTCGCCGAGGCGACCCAGTGGCCGGGGCTGATTTCCCTCGGGACGGTGCGGCTGGCGTTCCTGCTGGCGTTCGGGACCGGCCTGGCGTCCGGGCTCTACCCGGCCAGCCGCGCCGCCCGCATGGACCCGGTGGAGGCGCTACGCCACGAGTGAGCCGCTACTGCAGCACGGACCGCGACGTGGGCGTGACGCGGGTCACCTGCATGGTGTCGCGGTTGATCAGCTCGCCGGCGCGGGGGCTGATCGTCTCCTTCCACTCCTCGTCCTCGTACACCGCTTCATACAGGCGCTCACGCTCCGCCTCCGACTCGAAGCGGCGGATCCAGATGTAGGTGGTGTCGTCCTCCTCGCCGCGGAAGCTGCCGGCGATCACCATCCCGCGCGCCACCTGGAAGGGGATGATCGTTCCCTCCATCAAGCTCAGCCACTCGCCCATCTTGCCGGGGACGACCTCGTAGCGTCGAATCTCGTAAAAGGCCATGGCCGATCATGCTATCCCAGCGCGATCGGCGCCCGCCAGAGCTCGGGCAGCGTGTGGTCGTCCGGTACCGACGCGTCGCGAAAGGTGGGAATCAGCGCCCAGCGGTCACGTCCGCTGGACGTTCGGGTGGGAGCCGTGCAGCAGACCGGTCGTGGAAGAACAGCGCGTCGCCGGGTGCCATCGGCACGGAACGCAGCGCGGCGGCGCCGAACGCCGCGGCCACGTCCTCCTCCGAGACGCGGTTGCCGAACCCGTCGGGACTGTCGTGCCGATGGTGATCCCAGGCGCGGGCGTGGGATCCGGCTACGACGCGCAGACAGCCGTTGTCGATGTCCGCGGCGTCCAGGGCGATCCAGGCCGACACCTTGTGCGCACCCTTCCAGTAGGGCCAGTCCTGGTGCCAGGGAGACGCCGCGGTGACGCTGGCCGTCTTGACCACCGGCTTGACGCTCAGGAACTCCACCCGCGGCCCGATGATCGCCCGCACCGCCGACCGCATCGGGTCCTCCGTGCAGGCCCGCAGCAGGTCCGGCGGCGCGCGCTCCGGCGCGAGCACGCGCACGCCGGTCCGGTCGACGCCGTCCGCGAGCACCCGCGCCACCGCCGCGCGCATGGCCCGCGCCTCTTCCGTGGACCACAGGCCGCGCACCAGCAGGTACCCGTCCCGCTGGAACCCTGCGGCGGCGTCGGCCTCGCTCACGTCGCGCCTCAGAACCGCCGTGACCATCCCT
This sequence comes from Spirochaetia bacterium, assembly GCA_964291595.2. Taxonomy (GTDB): domain Bacteria; phylum Spirochaetota; class Spirochaetia; order SZUA-6; family Bin103; genus CATQHW01. The sequence goes on from OZ219914.1 coordinate 3,780,803, forward strand.
CCGGCCAGCGCTCCACGACCACCTTGGTCTGCGTGAAGAACTCGATGGCGTGCTTGCCCTGGCCGTGCAGGGTGCCGAAGAAGCTGTCGCGCCAGCCCGAGAACGGGAAGAACGCCATGGGCGCCGCCACGCCCAGGTTGATGCCGATGTTGCCCACGTCCGCCTCGTGGCGGAAGCGCCGGGCGGCCGCGCCGCTGCCGGTGAACAGGCACGCCATGTTGCCGTAGCGGCCGCCGTTCACCAGGCGGATCGCCTCGTCGACGTCGGCCACCTCCATCACGCCGAGCACCGGTCCGAAGATCTCGGTCCCGGCGGTCGTGCCCGCCGGCGGCACGCCGCGCAGCAGCGTCGGTCCCACGAACGAGCCGCCGGGGTGGCCATCGACGGCCCGGTCTCGCCCGTCCACGACCACGCGAGCCCCTTCATCGCCGGCGGCGCCGATCAGCCCCTCGATCCGGCCGCGGCTCTCCTGCGTGATGACCGGCCCCATCTCGACGCCTTCGTCCAGGCCGTTGCCCACCACCCGCGTGCTGGCGATCTGGCCCATCGCGTCGGCGAACGGGTCGGCGGCGTCGCCCACCGTGATCGCCAGCGAGGCGGCCAGGCAGCGCTGCCCGGCGCAACCGAAGGCGCTGTCCGCCGCGATCGTGCAGGTCGCGTCGATGTCGGCGTCCGGCAGCACGACGATCGGGTTCTTGGCGCCACCCTGCGCCTGCACCCGCTTGCCGGCGGCCGACGCGGTGGCGTACACGTGCCGGGCGACCGGCGTGGAGCCGACGAAGCTCACCGCCCTGATCCCCGGATGCTCCAGGATCGCGTCGACGACGCCGCGGTCGCCGTTGACCAGGTTGGCCACGCCGGGCGGGAACCCCGCCTCCTCCAGGAGCTCGAACACGGCTCGCATCGTCAGCGGCGTGCGCTCGGACGGCTTGATGATGCAGGTGTTGCCGCACGCGACCGCGTACGGGAAGAACCAGAACGGGATCATCGCCGGGAAGTTGAACGGGCAGACGATCGCGCACACGCCGACCGGCTGCCGGACCATCAGCTCGTCGATGCCTGAGGCGACGTCCTCCAGGAAGTCGCCCTGCATGAGCGTCGGCGTGCCGCACGCCACCTCCACGTTCTCGATCGCCCGCTTCAGCTCGCCCACCGACTCGGCCAGCGTCTTGCCGTTCTCCTCGGTGATGATGCGCGCCAGCTCGTCGGTGTGCTCGTCCATCAGCGCCTTGAGCCGGAACAGCGGCTGGATGCGGTCCTCCACCGGCGTGTTGCGCCACTCGCGGGCGGCCGCCGTGGCGGCCTCGACCGCCGCGTCCAGATCGCTTGCGGCGGAGAGCACGACACGGCCGATCGAGGCCGCGGTCGCGGGGTTGTGGACGTCCAGGAAGTCGGCTCCAGCGGACTGCCGCCATCCACCGCCGACGTGATTCAGTGCCGTAGTCATCCCGCGGACGGTACCATGCGCGGCACGCGCAGATGAACGATACGGGCAAGGCTGAAGCACCGAACACGGACGACGACGCGTGGGAACGCGGCCTGACGCTCTACGCGGCCGGCGACCACTGGCACGCGCACGAGGCGTGGGAGGCGCTCTGGCTGCGCCGGAAGGGCTCAAGCGAGGGCGACTTCCTGCGGGCGGTCATCCAGGTGGCGGCGGCGATGGTGAAGGCCGAGCAGGGCAACATGGCCGGCGTCCGCAAGAACCTCGGCAAGGCGGGCGCCAACCTGGCAGGAGCGCCCGAGCGGTGCCGCGGGATCGACACCAGCGCACTGGCCGCGGACTGCGACCGCTGCGCCCGCCACGCCCAAGCGAACGGCGGCTCGTTCGACTGGCGCTTCAAGCCTGCGATCAAACCACTTCCCAGGGCATCGGCGTCCGTCCGGCGAGATCCCGACTACCGTGGACGATAGTCAGGATGTACAGGTGGTCAGGACGGACCAGGTACATGATGCGATAACTTTGGAAGAGCAGTTCCCTTACGTCGGTGCGCCGAGCTTCCGGCACTCGGCGTCCGATGTGCGGATGCGAAGCCAACCTCCCGGTGGCTTCGATGATCTTGTGAGCGAATCTGCGGGAGTAGTAAGGCGAGTCCCGCGCGATGTGATCTCGAATCTCGCGGAGGTCGTCTCGTGCGCTATGCGACCAGCTAACTCTCACCGTCAAGCAGCTCGGCCTTTAGGCGCTCGTGCGGCACGACGCGGCGAGCCTCGACATCGGCGATGCCCTGCTCGACCTTCTGCTTCACGTAGAGCTCGTACATCAGATCGTCCCACGTGGCGTCGTCACGAAGTCGTTCGATGACCTCCTGCGCTGCTTCCTTGACAGAGGACATGGTCCTTACTTTTTCTTGGCAACGATCAGGATGTCAACTTTGTGCCGACTCACTATCGACGGCCTTTGGATTGATGCGACAAGGAGGAGACTCTGAAGGTAGTGGAGTATCGCGAACGGTTGCTTCCCGATCTCAGACGGCTGGCGAACCGGCATCTCGCCCTGCTCACGCCCGGCTGGGAGACTACCGAGCGCCAGTTGGCTTCAGTGCTTCGCGACCCCTTGCAGTACGGGCCCTACTTCCGCGAGGAGCCTCAGCCCGGCGTGGCGGAGATCGTATGCGTGATGGACGACGAGCGACTCGTCGCGGCCGCGGCTCTTTGGTTGCCTGACCCGAGCGATCCACGCTGGTCCGACGGACGACTGCCGGGCGACCGCCGCGATGGGGCCGAGTCCTGTGGCTGCTGTCCGATCCTCGGTCCGAGGACGGCCTCCACGCCCTGCTGGAAGCGGCCTCCGGCAGGGCGCAGCGCCTAGGATGCCACCGCATCACCGCCGGTGACGGCTGCGGCGTGGGCCCGGCCCGGTACGGCGTACCGGCGTCCTGGGCCCACCTCGGCGCGGGGCTCGAGGAACACGGATTCGCGGTCGAATCGCAGTCAACCATGATGCATGCGCGGATGTCGGACCTGGACGATGGCGCCCCGGCGGACATCGATGGTCTGGCCTTGGAGTGGCACGAGGATGCCGAGGTGCCGGAGTGGAAGCTTGTCGCCCGCTGCGGCGGCCGACAGGTCGGCGAGTGTCTGGCATGGGGCTTGAGCCGCCATGTCGCCGACCACCCCGAGTACCGGCGCTGGGTGATCGTCGAGTGGATCGAGGTCGCCGAGTCGCGTCGCCGTCAGGGAATCGGCCGCCGGTTGATGCGGGAGCAGATGCGCACGCACGCGGAACGCGGCGGTACGGATGCGCTACTGCAGGTGCACCAGCCCGACCCGGACGCCCTCCGTTTCCACGAGGCGATGGGATTCTCCGTCATCGAGACCGGAACGACGTACCGGAAGGACGGCCTGCAGGGCACCGACCGCTGATCCTCGTCAGCCAACCCGGGCGTCCTCCGGCACCGCCGGCACGCGGAGCAGCAGCACGCCCCCGATCGCGAACAGCGCCACCAGGCTGAGCACACCGATGCTGGTGTCGCCGGTGAGCTGCGCGAACACGCCGACCAGCAGCGGTCCCAGGATGGCCGCGAACTTCCCGAATATGTTGTAGAAGCCGAAGAACTCGGCGGCCGAGTCGGCGGGAATCAGCCGCGCGTAGTAGGAGCGGGAGAGCGCCTGGATGCCGCCCTGCGAGGTGCCCACCAGCAGCGCGATCGCCCAGAAGGTCGGCACCTGCGCGGGCACGGGCAGGCGCGGGATCGCGAACGCCAGCGCCGTGACCACGACGTAGACCCCGATGCCGGCCAGCAGCATCGTCCGCGGCGAGGTGAGCGCGGCCAGCCTCCCGAACAGCAGCGTGCAAGGGAACGCCACGAACTGGACGACCAGCAGCACCACCAGCACCGTCTGCGCCGACAGCCCGATGTCCGTGCCGTAGGCGGTCGCCAGCTTGATGACGGTGCCGACGCCGTCGATGTAGAAGAAGTAGGCGAGCAGGAACAGCATCACCGTGCGGTAGCGGCGGATCTCCCGCACCACGTTCACGACTCGCGAGATCCCGTCGCGGAACGTGTCGACGACGCCGCGCCCGGCGGCGGGCAGGAAGTGGACCTGCCGCACGTGCCGGAGCAGCGGCACCGTGAACGCCAGCCACCACAGCGCCGCGATCAGGAACGCGAGCCGCACCCCCCAGCCGTCGATGGCTCAGGCCGAGTTGCGGCAGGCCCATCATCACCGCCATGGCCACGACGAACGGCAGCGAGCCGCCCACGTAGCCCCAGGCGAACCCTGCCGAGGACACCCGGTCCATGCGCTCCGGCGGGCTCACGTCGGTCAGGAACGCGTCGTAGAACACGTTGGCGCCGGCGAAGCCGATGCCGGAGACGACGTACAGCGCCAGGGCCACCAGCGGCCGGCCGGTGACGGCGAAGGCGATCGCGCCGGTGGCGGTCACCCCCAGCACGAAGAACGACGCGAAGAACCTCTTCTTGCGGCCCTCGTAGTCGCCCATGGGGCCGAGTCCGGTCGCCAGCACGGCCACCACCAGCGTGAACAGGCTGTTGGCGAACGCCAGCCACGCCGTGGAGGTGGCGCCCGGAACCCCGGCGGCGATCTCGGTCTTGAAGAACAGCGGGAACACCGCGGTGGTGACCGCCAGGGAATAGGCGGAGTTGGCCACGTCGTACAGCACCCAACTGCGCTCGCCCCGGCTGAATCTGTTCCGCATGGTCTCGGTCAGCCGGCGCGGGCGTCGCGCACCCAGGACAGGAAGCGCTCCGCCGGCCAGGTGTTGGCGATCGCCTCTGCGGGAACCCAGCCGGCGTGGGCGAGTTGCACCCCCCAGCGCATGCGGTCGAACTCCCGCACGTGGTGGGCGTCGGTGCTCATCACGAAGGTGACGCCCGCCCGCGCCGCCTGTCGCAACAGCGCCGCGTCGGGATCGAGGCGCGGCAGCCCGCTGTTGATCTCGATCGCGGTGCCGGTGGCGACGGCGGCGTCGAAGATCCGCTCGAAGTCCAGCTCGACGGCCGGCCGCTTGCCCATCATGCGTCCGGTGAGGTGGCCGATGACGTTCACGGCAGGGTCCCGCATCGCCGCGATGATGCGCTCGGTCTGGCGCTCCCGGTCCAGCTCGAACCGGGAGTGGACGGAAGCGACGCACCAGTCGAACCCGTGTCGGAACGCGGCGTCGTAGTCCATGCTGCCGTCCGCGGCGATGTTGAGCTCTACCCCGTGCATGAGTCGGATGTCGGGGTGCCGCTCCTGCTCCCGTGCGAGCCGGCGGCGCTGGTCGAGCAGCCCCTCGCGGCTCGCGCCGTTGCGGCCGATCGCCTCGGCATGGTCGGTGACCGCCAAGTAGGCGTAGCCGCGCTCGAGCGCCGCGCCCACCACCTCGGCGAGCGTGGACACCCCGTCCCCGGACAGGTCCGTGTGCAGGTGCAGGTCTCCCCTGATGTCCGCCAGCGACACCGGCGGCGGCAACCGGCCCGCCGCGGCGGCCTCGACCTCGCCTGAACCTTCCCGTGCCGGCGGCGGGACGAACGGCAATCCCAGCCGTCCGTAGATCTCAACCTCGTCGGCGACGCAGACCGGCGCGCCGTCCGCGTCCGCAAGTCCGTCGGGGTCCAGCCGCAGGCCGCGCCCGGCCGCCCGGCCGGCGAGCTCCTGCAGGTGCCGATCGGAGCCGGTGGCGAGGAAGAGCGCGACCGCGAACCGCTCCGCCGGCACCACGTCCAGCCGCACCGGCAGCCCGCGATGGGTCATCAGCGTGGCGCCGGCCGGCGCCGTCTCCACGACGCGCGCGTTGGGCAGCCCGGCGAACCGGCGCAGCACGGGCGCCGGTTCGGCAGCGCCGGCCACCAGCCGCGCCTCGCGCACCATCGGCAGCAGGCGGCGGAGCTCCCCCGACACCTCCACCCGCTCCACTCCGGCCATCTGAGCCAGATCGGCAGCGATGCGCTCGGCGACCGGCATGACCCGCGCGATCGGCCAGGCGTCGCGCCCCGTCTCCACCAGGAACCGTTCGCCCCGCGCCAGCGCCGCCTTGACGCCCTTGCCCAGCCCCGGCAGCGCGTCGACCGCGCCGCTCGCCAGCGCGTCCTGCAGCCGGTCGAGGGAGTCGATCCCCAGCTCCCGGCGCAGGCGGGCCAGCGTCTTCGGCCCGACGCCCGGCATGCTCACCAGCCGCTGATACTCGGGCGGATAGCGCTCCCGCAGCCGCTCCAGCTTGGCCATCGTGCCGGTGTCGACGTACTCGCGGATCTTGCGCGCGATCGTGGCGCCCACGCCCGGCAGCGCCACCAACTCCGCCTCGGTCATGGCCGGAACGGCCTCGCCTACCTCGTCGCGCAGGACGGCGAGCGCCCTGCCATAGGCACGCGCCCGGAACGACTGCGCGCCGTCGTCGAGCACGGTCAGCGTGCGCAACTCGTCCAGCGCCTCCAGGATCGCGTCCGCGGAAACCCGCCCGTCCCATTCCGGCACGGGCACAGCCTACCAAAGCCGAGCCCACAGGCGACGCGTTTTGGGCGATAGTGTCCGCCGTGGCGAGCAGGACACCGGCCGAGATCCTGGACGTCGACGGGCGCGAGGTGCGCGTCTCCAACCCGGACAAGGTCTACTTCCCGGAAGCCGGCATCACCAAGCTGGAGCTGGTCCGCTACTACCTGGAGGTAGCCGAGGGCGCCGTGCGCGCCGTCCACGACCGGCCCATCGTCCTCAAGCGCTACGTGGACGGCATCACCGGCGAGGGCTTCTTCCAGAAACGCGCGCCGGCCAAGCGCCCGGACTGGGTGCCGACCGTGGAGTTGCGCTTCCCGTCCGGCCGCACCGCCCACGAGCTGGTGGTCACCGAGCCCGCGCAGCTCGCCTGGATGACCAACCTGGGCAACATCGACCTGAACCCGCACGCGGTCCGCACCACCGCGATGGAGCACCCGGACGAGCTGCGCATCGACCTGGACCCATGCCCGGGCGTGCCCTGGGAGGACGTGCGCCGCATCGCCGCAGTCACCCGCGAGGTGCTGGAGGAGAACCGCCTGGTCGGGTGGCCGAAGACCTCCGGCTCGCGCGGCATGCACGTCTACGCCCGCATCGAGCCCCGCTGGGGCTTCGCGGAGGTCCGCCGCGCGGCGCTCGCCGTCTCACGCGAGGTGGAGCGGCGCGCCCCCGGCCTGGCCACCAGCAAGTGGTGGAAGGAGGAACGGGTCGGCGTGTTCCTGGACTACAACCAGAACGCCAAGGACCGCACCATCGCCGCCGCCTACTCGGTGCGGCCCAACCAGCGGGCGATGGTGTCCGCCCCGCTCACCTGGGACGAGGTGCCGGCGTGCGACCCGGCCGACTTCACGCTGCGCACCATGTCGGCGCGGCTGCGCGAGGCCGGCGATCCGGCCGCGGGCATGGACGCCCATCCGGGGTCGCTGGAGTCGCTGCTGGAGGTCTCCGCGCGCCACGAGGCGGAGGGGCTGGGCGGCGACGCGCCCTGGCCCCCGCACTTCGCCCGGCAGCGGGGCGAGCCGCGCCGCGTGAACCCGTCGCGCCGGCGCAGCGGCCCCTCGCCCACCGGCCGGCGCCGCTCGGCCATGCCGCTGATCGTGATCGCCCAGGCGAAGACGGAAGCGGAGGCGCAGGCCGGCCTGGACCGCTGGCGCGCGCGCCACCCCGAGGCGGCGGCCTGCCTCCAGCCGGACGACGTCCTGGTCGACGCGATGCGCGGCCGCCACTCGATCTGGACCCGCATCCGCGTCAACCTCCGCCACGTGCCGGAGGCCGAGCGCCCCCCGCAGGAACCGCCCGATCCCGACTACGATCCCTCCGTCGAGTGGAACCCGCCACACGAAGCCAATTGACAACCTGACGCGCTGGGCTGCAATGCTCTGAATGTCTGAAGATCAGGCGGTTGATATGGCTGACGCATGCAAGGTCGGGAAGCGCGGGACGGTAGTGATCCCGGCGCAACTCCGCCGTCGGTACGGAATCGAGGAGGGTTCGCTGGTGATCGCCGAAGCGCATGGCGATGGCGTGCTGATACGTCCCGCGGTCGCCCTGCCGGTGGAGCACTATACCGACGAACGGAAAGCGGAGTTTCTGCTCTCTAACGCCGTCGACGAGCAGGACTACGCGTGGGCCGTGCAGGAGGTCCGCAAGCTGGGGATCGACCCCGAAACGGTGCTTCACGAGCGGCCGCGGGTCGAATGAGGAGTGGATCGGCTCTTTCTCGATGCGAACGTACTGTTCTCCGCCGCATGCGGGAGCCCGCGGATCGAACGACTCTGGTCTTTGCAACGGGACGGCCACTGCCGGCTATTCGTCTCCAGCTATGTCAGCGATGAGGCTCGACGCAATCTGCAACCGGAACTCAAACAGCGTCTGCAGGAGAAGTTGAACGAGACGCTTCTGGTGCCCGATGCACCGGGGGAGATCTGCCCTATCGACGTGGCGGCGAAGGATCGCGCCGTGGTTGCTGCCGCGCTCGCGGCAAGAGCGACGCATCTGATCACCGGCGACGTGCGCCACTTTCGCGCCCACTATGGACGCACCGTTGGGGGCATGACGATCCTGCGGCCGACCGATTACCTCTGGGATCGCATCCTCATGACCGGACCCGCGTAAGGCTTCAGAACGGTCGGCTGGTTCCGTCGGCCAGGCGGGGCACGGGCCGCAGGCTGGCGCGGTCGTCGCACGGGAAGCGGGCGGCCAACCGCTCGTCCATCTCGATCCCCCACCCGGGCCGCTCGTTCACGTTCACGGCGCCGTCGGAGACTTCCGGGATGCCGGGGAACAGGTCCTCCTCCGCCGCGGCGCGGAACGCCCACTCCTGGATGCCGAAGTTCGGCACGTGCAGGTCCAGGTGCACGTTCGCGGCCATGCCGATGGGGGACACGTCGTTCGGTCCGTGCCAGGCGGTGCGCACGCCGAAGGCCGCGCACAGGTGCGCCAGCCGCAGCGCCGCGGTGATGCCGCCGTAGGTCGAGACGTGCACGCGCACGAAGTCGATCAGCCGCTCGCTGACCAGCGGCTCGACTTCCAGCGGATGGACGAACAGCTCGCCCATCGCCAGCGGCACCGCGCACTGCCCTCGGAGCATGCGGAAGTAGCCGAGGTCCTCCGGCGCCAGCGGGTCCTCCAGGAAGAACAGCCGGTACGGCTCCAGCGCCTTGGCCAGCCGCACCGCGTCGATCGGCGCCAGGCGCTCGTGGATGTCGTGCAGCAACTCCGCCTCCGCCGGCAGTCCGGCACGCACGTGCGCGAACATCTCAGGCACCCGGAGCAGCTTCTCGCCGGGATCGAAGAACGCCGAGCCGCTGCCGCCGGCGTCCGCCAGGCTGCCGGCCGCGCTTCCGACCCGCCCTGCGTCGACTCCCTCGTAGCCGCCGATCTGGCACCGGATGTGACGGAAGCCCTGCTCCCAGAACGCAAGCGCCCGGTCCAGGACCTCCTGCGGCTCGCGCCCGTCGGCGTGCACGTACACGGCCGCGGTGCCGCGGCTGCGGCCGCCCCAGAGCTGGTAGCAGGGCAGGCCTGCAGCCTTGCCCTTGATGTCCCAGAGCGCCATCTCCACGGCGCTCACGGCGTTGTTGAGCACTGGGCCGTTGCGCCAGTAGCTGTCGTGCATGGCGCTGTACCAGAAGTCGGCGATGGCCGCCGCGTCGCGGCCGATCGCGAACGGCTTCACGTGGCGCTCGATCGCGGCCTCGACCGCGCGGAACCGCTGCGTGAAGGTGCCGCAGCCCCAGCCGTCCAGCCCCGGCTGGTCGGTGACGACCTTGGCGACGACCAGCGGCATGCCGGCCGGCTGCACGGCATAGGTGACGACGTCGGCGATACGCATGACGTCAGACTACCACCGACGCCGGTCAAGCACCGCCGTCAGCGTGCGGGGAGCAGACACGGCATTGTGCGAACGAGCCTCAGCCGGTCGGCCCTCTCAGCCGGTCGGCACTGCTTGACGGTTACCGGAAGCCTCGTTGACGAACGTCAGGAACCCATCATCGCCGAACTGCCTCGTTGCATCGAGCAACTCTATTCCAACCACCTTGCCGTCCGGTGAGAGATCGATGTTAATACTGTCGCTTACCTTGATCGTGTCCACTTCGGAAACGGGCTCTGTAAAGCGAATGTATCCGACATTGTAGCGCGGATCATAGGTGACTTCCATGGTCCTCTGCTCCTACTGATCAGTAGAACTTCGTTATTACCGTTATGACAGTCCAATCTTGGTCTTCCTGAACCGCATAAGCCTCGACTTGCTTGGTGCCGTATGCTCGTCCGCGCCAAACTCCTCCGAACGCGTAGTTGCGTCGAAAACCAACGCGACCGTGCTTTGCGGGAAAGCGTTCGCCCTGGAGTACGGTGGCGACGACTTCGTCCTCGGAGGCGCCACGCTCGATCATACGCTGCCGAGCGTGAGGATGAAGCCTCACTGACACACGAGTGAGCATAGCACCATTTCACGGCCAGACGCAGGCCGTCGGCGCTGCTCACTGCTACGCCGCGTTGCGGATGTTCGCGCGGGTCCCTTCCAGGTCGAAGCAGGCGTACTGGTTGTCGCGCATGATGCGGGAGGCGACCTGCATCGCCTGCTTCTCGGTCAGGTCGCCGTCGGCAACCTCGGCTTCAAGCGCGGTGCGGATCCCTCGGCGCGCCTGCATGGCATAGGCCATCGCGCTGGTGGGCCAGCCGGTATCGCCGCCGAAGGCGAACAGCTTGTTGATCGGCGCCGCGTGGATGAAGCGGCGCACGAAGTCGCGGGAGCTGTACGGATCGATGCTCCACGCCCAGCAGAGATCGACCCAGATGTTGCGGTAGTGCTTGGCCAGCGCCACCAGCTCGTCGCAGTAGGGATAGGCGATGTGCATGAGGACGAACTTCGCATCCAGGTAGCGGGCGAACAGGGCGCACATGTTGCCGGCGGGAATGAACTCCACCGGCATCCGGTCGTTGCCGGCGTAGTAGCCGGTGTGGATCTTGAACGGCAGGTCGTGCTCGATCGTGAGCTCGACGCCGCGCGCCCAGCACCAGTCCCCCAGGCAGAGCCAGGTGTCCAGGTCGACCTGGTCCTTGGGACGGCTGAGGATGGCGTCCAGGGCGGCGGCGGCGTCCGCGTCGCTGCGCTCGCTCCAGTTCAGCGTGCGCGCGTACGCGTGCTGGGCCTTGACCGCGATCGCGCACGGCGCGTGCCTGGCGAAGATCGCCTCCATGGCGCGACTGAGCGACGGCAGATCGGTGACCTCGATGCCGGTTTCCGCGTGGATGGCCTGGGAGTCGATGTCGCCGCAGCAGAAGCTGAACCAGGACAGGTCGTACAGGAAGAAGCCGGGCCCGGAGTCGTCCGGCGTGCACGGCCAGCAGAAGTCGTCGGTCTGCACGTGGTCGAGGTTGGCCACGTCGTGCAGCAGCCGGTAGCGCTCGCCGGGCGCGCGCAGCTCGGCGGTCCGGCCCTGCGCGGCCGCCAGGCCCTCGGCGGTCAGCTCGTCCAGGCCGTAGGCGTGCCGGGCGATCAGGCTCACCGCCTCGCCGTAGCCGGTGAGCTGCGTGGCCCGCCACGCGGCCTCGATTCCCCGGAACCGGCCGGCGATGTCCGGATCGGAGGCGTCGAAGAGGCGCTGCATCGCCTCCTCGGAAGCGCCGGCGGTCCGCAGGTCGGCTCCCACGTAGTTGCCGAACAGGTCCTCCAGGATGTCGGGGCCGTCGTCCACCCAGTCCGGCTCCCGTTTCAGGTGTTCGTGGGTGTCGACCAGCCCCGTCTCCTCGATATGACTCGCCAGATCCGTTGCCACCGTTGCCTCCTTTCCGCGGCCGTCCGCGCTCGGCGACGGTAGGCGACCCGCCGGGGGTGGTCAAACAGGCCATGGTCAGGGGGTTCTCGACGGCACGGGGTTCGGCGGGCACCATCGGCTCATGCCGGTAACCCGAACGCTGGTGCGCACCACCTACCTGGAGATCGCGATCGACGCGCCGTTGCGGCGGCCGTCGCGACCATGCCCCGACTACGAGCTGCGCCACGCCGTGGCGATCACGCCCGACTTCGCCCGGTTCCTCTACCGGGGGGTCGGCTACCCCTGGAACTGGACGCGGCGGGTGGGGTGGAGCTACGCGAAGTGGGAGAGCGACCTGGCCGACGGGAGCAAGGAGTATTGGGTCGCCTACGTCACCGGTACCGTGGCCGGCTACTTCGAGCTGGTGGACGAGGGAGCAGACGGCGTGGAGGTCCGGCAGTTCGGGATATTCCCGTCGTTCACGGGCCGCGGCCTGGGCGGCCGCCTGCTCTGCGACGCCGTGGAGCGCGGGCGCACGATCGGCACCGGACGCGTCTGGCTGCACACCTGCACGGCCGATCATCCGCACGCCCTGGCCAACTACCGGGCGCGCGGCCTGCAGGCATACAAGGAAGAGGAAGAGTACCAGGACGTGGAAACCGGCGCCGAACCGTGGCCCGGTGCCTTCGCAACGCCGTAGCCCGGGCTATGCCTTGAAGATCGTGCTCAACTCCACCGGCGGGGTCACGGCGAGCTGCTCGTACGTGCACTCGCCGGGGTCCTTGTCGGCGCGCCAGCGCACGAGGTGGGCGGTGTGCCGGAAGCGGCTGCCCTGCATGTGGTCGTAGGTGACCTCGACCACCCGCTCGGCGCGCAGCGGCACCCAGCTCTGGTCCTTGCCCTGGCTCCACCGGCTCATGCTGCCCGGCACGCGCCGATCCGGCTGGCCCTCGGTCGCGGCTCCGGCGGCCTCGATCCAGCCGTGCCAGGGATGGCCGGCGTCGATGCCTTCGCGCAGCGGCGCGAGCTCCTCGACCAGCTCGCGCCGGTAGGATTCGCGGAAGCTGGCCGCGACCCCCACGTGATGGAGCCTGCCCTGCTCGTCGTACAGGCCGAGCAGCAGCGATCCGACCATGGTGCCCGGCCCGTTCTTGTGCCAGCGCAGCCCGGCTACCACGCAGTCGACCGTGCGCTTGGGCTTGACCTTGACCATCGCGCGCTTGCCCGGCTGGTAGCGACCCGCCGGATCCTTGGCCATCACGCCGTCCAGGCCGGCTCCCTCGAAGCGCTCGAACCAGTCCTGCGCGACCGCCCGGTCCCGCGTCATCGGCGTCAGGTGCAGCGGGGGCGCACAGCCGGCCATGCCCCCCTCCAGGGCCTCGCGCCGCTCGGCGAAGCCGGCCGCTGACAGGTCGGCGTCGTCCGCGGCCAGCAGGTCGAACGCCACGAACGCGGCCGGCGTGTGCTCGGCCAGCATGGCCACGCGGGAAGCCGCCGGGTGGATGCGGTGCTGCAGCGCCTCGAAGTCGAGCCCGGAATCGGTGGCGACCACCACCTCGCCGTCCAGCACGCACCGTTGCGGCAGGTGCGCCGCCAGCGGCTCCAGGAGCTCCGGGAAGTAGCGATTCATCGGCTTCAGGTCGCGGCTTTGCAGCAGCAGCTCGCCACCGGCTCGGAACACCAGGGTGCGGAAGCCGTCCCACTTGGGCTCGAAGATCCAGTCGCTCCCGTCCGGCAGTGCGTGCATGGCCTTGGCCAGCATCGGCCGCACCGGAGGGGGCACGGCCAGCGCCGCGAGCGCGTCGCCTTCGCTCGGCATCGGCGCCTATGCGGGCTCGGACGCGGCGGCAAGCCAGCCGCTCACCGCCTGGAGCGTGACGCCGGCCAGCGACTCGATCACCCGGTCGGCATGGTCAAATGCCCAGCCGCGCGTGACCGGATTGGGAACCGCCACCGTGTAGATGCCGGCCGCCCTGGCCGCCTGCGACCCGTTCGGGGAGTCCTCGAACGCGACCGCCTGCGAGGCGCTCACGCCGATGCCGTCGAGCGCGGCCAGGTAGACGTCGGGCGCCGGCTTGGTCTGCCGGACGTGGTCGCGGCAGCGGATCGCATGGAAGGGCTCCAGTGCGCCGATGCGCTCAAGATGGCCCTCGACCCAGCGGCGTGAAGACGACGATGCCACCGCCAACCGCAATCCGGCCGCGGCCGCCGCGTCGATCAGATCCGTCACTCCCGCGCACGGTCCCAGGCGCGCGTCGGCGGCATGCTTGCGCACACGCACCTCTTCCCGCACCGGCGCGAGGTCGACGCCGGGACCGACGAGCCGCTGCAGGTGATCGTACGGGTCGAAGATGGAGCCCACGCAGCGCTGCCAGAGCTCCGGCGGGAGCTCGTGGCCGTGGCGGCGATACGCCTCCTGGACCGCCGCCAGCGAGGACGACTCGGTGTCCACGATCAGGCCGTCGAAGTCGAAGATCAGTGCGCGCAGGGCCATCGTTTCTGGGCGCCGATCCTAACCGGCGCCGGCGCTCGCACGAAGCAGGCCCGCGCCCGTTAGGATCGCCCGCATGTCGCGTCGGACCGGGACGGGCGGCTACGGCGAGTTGCTGCGCACCAATCGAGCGTTTCGCCTGCTGTGGTTCGCGCAGATCGCCAGCCTGTTCGGCGACTGGTTCAACACGATCGCGTCGGCGTCGCTGCTGGCGCAGCTCAGCGGCGCCGGCGCGGCGCTCGGCGCCCTGTTCGCCATCCGCATGCTCGGCGCCTTCGTGGCCAGCCCGCTGGCCGGCGTGCTGGGCGACCGCTTCAACCGCAAGCGCATCCTGATCGTCACCGACCTGCTGCGCGCCGCCGTGGTGCTGGGTTTCCTGCTGGTCCGCACGCCGGGCCAGGTGTGGCTGCTGTTCGTGCTGACCGCGGTCCAGGTGGGCATCAGCGGGGTGTTCTATCCGGTGCGGGTGGCGATCCTGCCGGAAGTCGCCACCCGCCGCATGCTGGGCGCGGCGAACGCGCTCACCTCGGTGACGTGGTCGACGCTGTTGACGGTCGGCGCCGCGGCCGGCGGCCTGTTCGCCGGGCTGTTCGGCATCCAGGCGGCGTTCATCGTGGACGCTGCCACCTACGCGCTGTCCGCCGTGCTGCTGGTACGCATGCCGTACACGCCTCCGAACCGTTCCGCTGCCCCCGACGGCCAGCCGGCGCGCGTGGCGTCGGCCGTGCGCGCCGGCGCCAGCGCGTATGCCGACGGGCTGCGCTACCTGTGGCGGCAGCAGCGCGTGCTGGCCGTGGCGCTGCAGAAGGGCTTCCTGCTGTTCTTCTTCTCCGGGTTCCAGGTCGCGAGCGTTGCGATCGCCGGCACGGCGATCGCCGTCGGGCTGGGCGACGGCATCGCGCTCGGCCTGCTGTTCGCGGCCGGCGGCGTCGGTTCCGGCCTCAGCCCGGTGGTGGCGCGCTGGCTGGTCGGTGACGACCACCGCGCGATGCGGCTGACGATGCTGGCCGGCTACGCGGCGATGATCGCGGCCCTGGCGCTGGCCGCGCCGCTGGCCAGCTTCGCGCTGGTGATGATCGGCTCGACCCTGCGCGGGGTCGGCGGCGGCCTGGTCTGGGTCTTCAGCACCCAGCTCCTGCTGGAGACCGTGCCCGAGGAGTTGCGCGGCCGGGTGATCGCCACCGAGCACGCCGCGCTCACCCTGCTGGGCGCCGCCGGCTCGGCCGGCGTGGGCGCGGTGCTGGAATGGGCGTCGATCCCGGCCGCCCTGTGGGCCATGGCCGCCCTGGTCGTCGCGCCCACCCTGCACTGGGCGGCGGTCGGCGTCCGCGGCGCGGCGGACCCGAGGGAGCCGGTCCGGGAGACTCCGTAACGTGTATCCTCGGGCCATGAAGATCGCCGACCTCAAGCTCACCACGTTCCGCTTCCGCACCCGGACCGTCCGCGACTATGAGGGCCATCCCCACATCGGCGACGAGCACTGGGCCACCAACCGCCTGCTCACGGTGGTCACCGACGAGGGCGCCGAGGGCCACTTCATCTGCGGCGGCTGCACGCCCGAGCTGGTCGAGGGCCTGCTGAAGCCGGCGCTGATCGGCGAGGACCCGTTCTTCCGCGAGATGCTGCACCAGCGCATGCAGCGCATCGGCAAGCTCACCAACCTGGGCGAGATGGCGATCGGCCAGGTCGACAACGCGCTGTGGGACCTGGCCGGCCGCACGCTGGGCATCCCCGTCTACAAGATGCTCGGAGCCGCGCGTACCAGGGTGCTGGCCTACGCCAGCACCATGCCGGGCGACGACGTCCCCGGCGGCCTGAGCACGATCGAGGAGTACGCGGCGTTCGCCGAGCAGCTCGTCGCGCAGGGCTACCGCGCCGTCAAGCTGCACACCTGGATGCCGCCGATCATCCCCGAGCCCGACGTCAGGCGCGAGGCGGCCCTGTGCGCTGCCGTGCGCGAGGCGGTCGGCCCCGACATCGACCTGATGCTGGACGCCCACCACCACTACGACCGCCAAGAGGCGCTGTACCTGGCCAGGGAGTGCCAGCGCCTGCGGTACGTCTGGATCGAGGAGCCCATGAACGAGTCGCGGCTGTCCAGCTACGTCTGGCTGCGGAGCAAGCTCGACGACCTGGCGATCTGCGGTCCCGAGCACGCCGAGAACGGCGCGCTCACGCGTGTGCAGTGGGCGGAACGGGGCGGCTGTGACATGCTGCGGGCGGCGGCCGGCTCCGGCGGCATCACGCAGATGATGAAGACCATCCATCTGGCCGAGGCCTACGGCATGCGCATGGAGGTGCACGGCGGCGGCCCGGACAACATGCACGTGCTGTGCGCGATGGGCATCCACGGCAAGTACTACGAGCGCGGGCTGGTCCACCCGATGCGCGACTTCGAGGTCCCACTCCCCTGGCAGAAGACCCACTACGATCCCCTGGACGCGGACGGTTACGTGCACGTGCCGGAGCGCCCCGGCCTGGGCGACGACATCGACTTCGACTATGTACGCGAGAACGAGGTGACTGCCTGATCCATGGCACGCACGCCGCCGGTTGAGCGAGCGGCCGACGGGGCCACGGGGGCCGATTACCGGCGCGTCCTCCGCCGCCAGACCATCGCCCGGGCGTTGCGCATGCGGCCGATCTATCTGCTGCTGTCGCTGTCGCTCGCCATGCTGATCCTGTGGCGCTACGTGCCGATCTACGGCCTGAGTCTGGCGTTCAAGGACTTCAGCCTGCACAACGGCTGGCTGGGCAGCCCGTGGAACAACTTCGACCATTTCAAGCGCATGGTCACCGACCCGTTCTTCGGCCGGGTGCTGTTCAACACGGTCTGGCTGAGCGTGCTGCGCATCCTGTTCGCCTTCCCCGCTCCCATCATCATGGCGTTGCTCCTCAACGAGATGCGCTCGCCCTGGTACAAGCGCACCGTGCAGAGCGTCAGCTACCTGCCGCACTTCGTCTCCTGGGTGATCCTGGGCGGCATCTTCGCGCAGATCCTCAATCTGAAGCGCGGCCCGATCGCCTGGATCTTCGTGCAGCTCGGGCTGGAGCCGATCAACTGGCTGACGCACGAGCCCACCTTCCGCGGCCTCATCGTGGTCACCGGCATCTGGCAGACCGTCGGCTGGGCGACGATCCTCTACTTGGCCGCCCTGGCGTCGGCCGATCCCAACCTGTACGAGGCGGCCGAGATCGACGGCGCCAACCGCTTCCAGCGGGTCCTGCACATCACGCTGCCGGCGCTGGTGCCGGTGATGACGATCCTGCTGCTGCTGCAGGTCGCCAACCTGTTCGACGAGCAGTTCGACCAGATCTTCAACATGTCCAACGCCTCGGTGATCAGCAAGGTGGACATCTTCGGCACCTTCATCTACCGCGCCGGCGTGGTGCAGGCGCAGTACGACTACACGATCGCGGTCGGCCTGTTTCAGAACGTCGCCGGCCTGACCGTGCTGCTGGTGGCCAACTGGGTGCTGCGGCGCCTGGGCTACGGCGCCTACGGGGTCTGGTGACGGCGGAGCGATGCCTTCGGTAACCGGAAAACGGTCGGTCAGCGGGCTGATCTTCGACGTCTGCAACTACGGCGGGTTCTTTCTGCTCAGCCTGACCTTCATCTACCCGTTCTGGACGATCATCGTGCAGTCGTTCTCCGCCGCGGAGGACATCTACCGACTGGGATTCCATCTGTTCCCGCGACGCTTCAGCACCGAGGCGTGGGGCTACGCGGTCGAGGAGGAGCGGGTCGGGCTGGCCTACTTCAACACCATCTTCCGGGTCGTGGCGGGCAGCGCCTGGATCCTGTTCGTCACCTTCACGGGCGCCTACGCGCTGGCCAAGCGCGACCTTCCGGGGCGGAAGGTGCTGACCACCATCTACATCCTCACGCTGTTCTTCAACGGCGGCCTGATCCCGACCTTCCTGCTGGTACGCGCGCTGGAGCTGATCAACACGCGCCTGATTCTGACCATCTCGCTCGGCAGCGCGACGGTGATCGGTGTCAACGTCTTCTACATCATCATCGCCCGCAACTTCCTGATGACGATCGACCAGGCGCTGGAGGACTCGGCGGTAATCGACGGCGCCTCCTACTGGCAGGTGCTGTGGCGCATCATCGCGCCGCTTTCCAAGCCCATGATCGCGGTGATCGGGCTGTTCGCCGCGGTCGCACACTGGAACGGCTGGTTCGATGCCATGATCTACTCGCCGGACAAGGACCTGCGCGTGCTGCAGCTCATGATCCGCGACCTGATCGCCGACCTGCAGGTTGCGGTGCTGCAGGACTGGTGGGAGCAGATGCGGCTGGCCGGCATCGACATCGAGCCGTTCCCGCCGGAGGCGGTGCAGGCGGCCACCATCGTCATCACCATCGGGCCGATCATTTTCATCTACCCGTTCATCCAGAAGTATTTCGCCAAGGGGGTGATGCTGGGGTCGCTGAAGGGATGAGGCGCGATCACGACGGAGGACTCGCGCGCCGTTACTGTTAACCGTGCACACCGGACCCGGCCCGGGCCGCCGTCGGGGATGACCGATCACGATCGACGCACGATCGACGTACGATCAACAAGGAGAAGACATGCAACGAAAGTCTCTCGCCATAGCGCTCGGGTTGCTCCTGATAGCGAGCTGGGCGTTCGCGGAGGGCCAGACCGACCGGCTCTCGTTCACCACCGACGAGCACATGACCATCTCGTGGGGCGGCCTCACCTCGGACATGGCCGAGGAGGACAACACCGTCCAGAAATTCCTGGAGGACAAGTTCAACGTCACCATCGTGACCAAGGGCGTTTCACGCTCGGACGAGGAAGCCAAGCAGCTCTTCATGTCCTCGGGCGAGTATCCGGAGGCGTTCTACACCTGGATCGACATGGTCGACTGGTACCACAAGGGCGCCTTCCGCAACATCCCGCGCGACATGATCGAGACCTACGCGCCGCTGCACTCCGCCTACCGGGACCAGCAGGGACCGCTGGCCTGGGGCGTGAGCCTGGCGCCTGGGACGACCGACGAGTACATGAACATCCCGCGCGGGGAGCACTACCAGCACCACTGCGACGCGACCCTGATCATGCGCCTGGACTGGCTGGAGCAGGTCGGCATCAACCCGACCGATCTGGACCCCAAGGCGCCGGGCTGGGACCGCGCCGGGGAGATGGTCGACCTGGGCGAGCCGACGGCGCCAGACACCTACTTCTGGTGGGCCGGGCACCTCGACTGGGACGAGATGGAAACCGCCATGTACGGCTTCCGCGACGCCGACTTCAACGGCAACGGCCAGCGTGACGAGATCCCGTACGGGACCATCGGCGATCACGGCGGGTTCCAGGGACGCGAGTGGCTGTACCACTCCGGCCCGGCGGTCCCGTTCTGGGCCTACGGCCTCAACGACGTCGACAACTACCTGGACATCGAGACCGGGCTGACCGTCAAGGTCGACATCGCCAGCCAGTCGCGCGAGGCGCTGAAGATCCTGCAGCGCTGGTTCGCCGACGGCATCCTGGACCCGGCGCTGCCGGCGGTAGGCCGCAACGAGTGGCGCCAGCAGATTCGTGCCGGGCTGGTCGGCATGTGGGCGCGCGGTCCGTGCGGCCTGGCGGCTTTCACGGGCGGCAACGACGACTGCACGATCATCCGCAGGGACGCGGTGCCCGACGCCCGCTTCGTGACCATGCTGCCCGCGTACGGCCCCACCGGTGAGATGCGCTGCCAGTGGGACAACCGCTCCACGGTGCTCAATCCGCACGAGGGCTTCGGCGTCAAGACCGGCGTCTCCGACGAGAAGCTGGCCCGCATCCTGCAGATGTACGACTACATCAACCACGACCCGGAGGGTGTGCTCGCCGTCGGCTACGGGGTCGGCGGCCCGTTTGCCGAAGACCAGAACTACCGGTGGCTGGGCACTCCCGGTGACTGCAGCGTCGCCCAGTTGGTGGGGACCCCCACCCTGGAACGGCACAGCAACGGCACCAGCCTGGTCTACACCGCCTATAGCTGGCACGACATGTTCTGGCAGTGCCCGCAGATGAAGCCCGGGATTCCGGTCGAGGCCGCCGGCGGGGCGACCATCAACTCGGCGCAGGGCTTCAACTGGGCCATGATGCTGCGCGAGCCGTACCCGATGGAAATCGCCGTGCGCGACCACCGCGAGGACATCTTCAACCGCACCGAGTACGTCAAGCTCTGGGCCCGCTACGGCGGCAACCTGCAGACCTTCCGCGAGGAGACTTGGTGGAGGTGGGTGACCGACAGCTCGATCGACATCGACGCCGAATGGCCCGGATTCGTCGAGCAGTGGCTGGCCAACGGCGGCCAGGAAGTCATCGACGAGCTGCAGAAGGCGCCGCTGGTGGAGGACATCCTCTCCGGCGCGCTGCCGATGCCGACGAACTGATCGGCTCCGAGGCTCGGTGAGCCGGCTCCGGCCGGCTCGCCTTCATGCAAGGACGGCGGGCGCTCCGGTGCTCGCCGTCCTTCTTTCAGGACGGCATCCCGAGCTTGGTGAGCTTGGGGGCGATCACGACGCGGCAATAGCCGGCGCGGCGGTTCTGGTTGTAGTAGTTCTGGTGGTAGCGCTCGGCCGGGTAGAACGCGTCCAGCGGCACGATCTCGGTGACGATCTGCTTGCGGAGCCGCTCGCCCGCCTGCTCCTTGGAGCGGACGGCGATCTCCCGCTGACGCTCGTCGTGGTAGCAGATGATCGACCGGTACTGCGTGCCCACGTCGGCTCCCTGGCGGTTGAGTGTCGTCGGGTCGTGCGCCTTCCAGAACACCTCCAGGACGTCGGCGTACGACAGCGCGTTCTCGTCGAACTCGATCTGCACCACCTCGGCGTGTCCGGTGCGGCCCGTGCACACCGCCTCGTAGGTGGGGTTGCGTTGCTTGCCCGCGGCGTACCCGGACATCACCCGCCGTACCCCGGAGATGCGCTGGTAGACCGCCTCCACGCACCAGAAACACCCGCCGCCCAGCGTCGCCGTCTCCATTCCTCGCCTCCCTGCCGTGCGGCCGATGCTATAGTCCGCCCCGCACGATGACCAGAGCGATCCCGAGCGTGCATCGGGCACATGCCGGCGACTGACGCGGCGGCCCCCCCGGCCGTCGACCGGCGCAGCCGCACCGCCAAGGCCGCGTTCATCGTAAAGGCGCTCGACGACCTGGTCGGCGACGTGCCGATCCCGCTGCGCCACCGGGACCCGTTCACCTTGCTGGTGGCGGTGATCCTCTCCGGACAGAGCACCGACGCCAAGGTGAACCAGATCACCCCGGCGCTCTTCGCCCGCGCATCCACTCCCGCCGCGATGGCCGCGCTGCCGGTCGACGCGATCGAGGACATCATCCGGCCGTGCGGCCTGGCGCCGAGCAAGGCGCGCAGCATCAGCGAGACCTCCCGCATCCTGCTGGAACGCCACGGCGGCGAGGTGCCGCGCACCCAGGAGGAGCTCGAGGCGCTGCCGGGCGTGGGGCCCAAGACCGCGCAGGTCGTACTGGCTCAGGCCTTCGGCGCGGACGCCTTTCCGGTGGACACCCACATCCACCGCCTGGCGTACCGCTGGGGGCTCTCTCCGGGCCGCAGCGTGGCGCGCACCGAGCGCGACCTGAAGCGCGCGTTCCCGCAGCGGCTCTGGAGCCGCCTGCACCTGCAGATCATCATCTTCGGCCGCACCCACTGCCCGGCTCGCCGCCACCGGCCGGCCGACTGCCCGATCTGCAGCGTGGTCGGCCGCCGCGGCCTCGAGACGTCCTGACGGACACCCCCTTGCGCAATCACGACCCTGCGCCCACGCTTCGGGCACGCCGCGACATCGATCCAAGGTCCTGATTGTCGCGCCACGGCGAAAGACTCCGCGCAGGCGGACACTGCGGGATGCACGGCGGTGCCGGCAGACTGGATGGAACCGCGCATGCATGGGTCACGCCACAAGGGCCGGCTGTTCTACACCTACCTGCTCTCGTTCCTGCTGATCCTGATCGTCCCGGTTGCCTTCAGCTCGCTGGTCTTCAACCGCGCCCGCTCGATCCTGACCCAGGAGGCGAGCCGCGCCAACGAGCTGCTCCTGCAGCAGATGAAGTCCTACCTCGACACCATCATGAGCGACGTCGCCCAGCTCAACTACATCGTCTCCAACCACGGCACGCTCGGCGGCATGCTCTACGAGTCGCGGCCGGTGTCCCACGACGAGTACTACCGCGCCTATCGGATCGCCAGCGACTTGTTCGACTTCGACACCGCCAGCACCGGCAGCACCGACGTGTACGTCTACCTTCCCAAGCTCGACATGGTGATCTCGCCGCGCGGCTACTTCACCACCGCCAACTACCAGATGGCGCAGCGGCCGCTGCTGGACACCGGCTACGACGCATGGCTCGGCTCCTTCGCCGACGTCACCAGACGGCGCTTTCGTCCTTCGCAGAGCATGACCCTGGCCGACGTGGTGCATGACACGGTGGAGATGGTCACCCCGTTGCCGGCGTGGCAGCGAACGGGCACCCCCCATGGCTGGGTGGTCGTTCACATCGAACGCGACCTGTTCCGGAGGATCTTCGCGGAGACCGCCTGGACGCCCGACTCGCTGCAGCTCGTCTACCACCGCGAGCTGGGCGTCATCGCCGCGTCCGACAACGTCGTCGACGTCGCGGAGATCGAGGAAGCCGGTGCCCGTGTGCTCGAGACCGGTCTCCTCGATCGGGTGACGCTGGGCCAGACGACCTACGCCGCCAGGGCGGTGCCGTCCGACGTGGTCGACCTGTACTACGTCTCCCTGGTTCCGGGCGGCTTGTACGCGCAGCGCTTCGCTGGCCTCTACCGGTATACGATCCTGGCGCTGGTCATATGCGTGACCGTCGCGGGCCTGCTCATCTACTGGATGGCATCGATCCGGTACCGGCCGATCCAGGACCTGATCGCGCTGGTGAAGCCGGACGCGAACGGTACCCTGACCCTGCAATCCGACGAGTTCGCCTTGATCACCGGTTCCGTGCAGAGCACCCTGAGGGAGGATCGACGGCTGCGCCAGGAGCTGACCCGATCGCGCCCGCTCCTGTTGCAGAGCTACCTGCGGCGCCTGCTGCGTGACGGCGACCAGCCGGCTGCCTCGATCGAGGCGCGGTTGCGCCGCTTCGGCTTCGCGTTCACCCACTCCACCCTGTACCTCGCGCTGGTGGAGATCGATCAGCCCAACGACGTGTCGCGGGATTCGGTGGAGACCCATCTCGATGGATTCCGGCGTCCCCCGGAGATGCAACTCCTCGTCGTGCACGACCTCGACGGCGCGACCGGCCTTCTCATCAGCACGTCGCGCCGGGATCCGCCGCCGGTGACCGCCATGCTCGCCGGGCTGAAGGTTGACCTGGAGCGGCACCTCGGCATCACGTCGGCCATCGGGGTGAGCGACGCGCATCCTCTTGCCGAGGTCGCGTCCCTGCTGCCGGAAGCGCGCGCCGCGCTCGCTTACCGGCTGGTCAGAGGTAGTTCGATCCCCATCCGCTTTTCCGACGTCATCACCACCGGCCACACCTATCACTTCCCGCTCGACGAGGAGATGCGGCTGATCAACTCGATCAAGGCCGGCAACGACGAAGCCGCCGGCGCCATCCTGGAGTCGATCTACGCCGAGAACTTCGCGCAGGCGCGGCTGTCGATGGAGATGGCGCGCTGCCTGATGTTCGACCTGATCTCGACCATGATCAAGACGATGGAGTCGCTGCACACGGGCGATCAGGACGCGGAGTTCTGGGCGCACATGCAGCCGGTGTCGCGGCTGACCGCCTGCCGTTCTCTCGAAGGGCTGCAGGAGGAGATGCAGACCATCCTCACCGAGGTATGCCGGCACGTGCGCGCCCAGCGCACCCCGCACACCGAGCACCTCAGGCAGGCGATCGTCGGATACATCGAGGATCACTGCGACGAACGCAACCTCGGCCCGGAGGCGATCGCCGGCCACGTGCAGCGCAACAGCGCCTACATCGCGCGCTTCTTCCGCGAACAGTTCGGCATCGGCATCAGCACCTACGTCAAGAACCTGCGCGTCGCCAGGGCCAAGCGGCTGATCGAGACGACGGAGCTCACCGTGCGGGAGATCGCCGATCGTATCGGCTTCGCCGACAGCAACGCGCTGATCCGCGGCTTCAAGGCGAGCGAAGGGGTCACGCCCGGCGAGTACAAGGCGACGCTGCACGACCAGGCGGTCTGATCGCGGGAACTTCGCGATCCGCGACCGACGTGCCAAACACGATATCGAAACCTCCTGTTTGCGCGACGGATGTGCCGACTTCGCGATTTACAGGGCGAAGCCCACGCAGGGAGCATGAATCGTTCGACTACTCGCCACTGGAGGTTGTCATGAAGAGAGTGTGTATCGTAGCGGCGGCACTGTACGCCGCCGCCTTCGCGTACGGCGCTCCGTCCGAAGAGAGCGCCACCGAGGGGCCCCGGGAGCTCACCATCTGGGAAGGGCTGTGGTACAACGCCGCGGTTTCGGTGTCGAGCCTGGCGGAAACGCCGCTCTACCAGGAGGTGATGCGCCGCACCGGCGTCGAGGTGACCTGGATCCACCCGGCACAGGGCCAGGAGCAGGAGAGCTTCAACCTGATGATCGCGTCCAATGATCTGCCGGACATGATCTACTCCCATTGGTCGCGCGACTATCCGGGCGGTCCCGAGAAGGCGATTTCCGACGGCGTCATCCTCCGTCTCAACGACGTGATCGACGACCACGCGCCCAACCTGAGCGCGCTGTTCGCCAGGAATCCCGAGTGGCTGAAGGCCGCCAAGACCGACACCGGCACGCTGTACATGTTCCCGTTCATTCGCGGCGACGACTACCTGATGGTGTTCTTCGGTCCGCAGCTCCGCGCCGACTGGCTCGACCAGCTCGACCTGGAGGTGCCGGAGACGCTCGCCGACTGGGAGCAGGTGCTGACCGCCTTCAAGTCGGAGGGCCTGGTCGAGTACCCGCTGACGTTCACGAACTTCCGCCGGGGGCGCGGCATGAACCGCAGCGCCTTCATCCAGCCGTTCGGAACGATCTGGGACTTCTACCGGGACGATGGGGGACAGGTGCACTACGGTCCGTACGAAGGCCAGTTCGGGGAGTTCCTGACCTTCTTCAAGGGCTGGTTCGACCAGGGCCTGGTGGACCCCGAGTCGTTCAGCAACGAACGCAACACCTTCGACGCCAAGATCCTCAACGGCACGGCGGGAGCGTGGCTCTCCTATACCGGCTCCGGCATCGGCGCCTACCTGGACGCCAACGGGGGCGAGGGCACCTTCGACATCGTCGCCGCCCCGTATCCGGTGCTCGAGGAAGGAGACACGCCGTTCTTCGGACAGCGCGACAATCCCCTG
Source organism: Spirochaetia bacterium (assembly GCA_964291595.2). GTDB lineage: Bacteria > Spirochaetota > Spirochaetia > SZUA-6 > Bin103 > CATQHW01. The sequence continues at coordinate 3,806,337 of OZ219914.1, forward strand.
CCCGGCCATGGCATGGCCATCACCACCCAGGCCCGCGACGTGGCGCTGGCCGCGCAGTTTGCGGACTTCGCCTACGGAGATGAGGGGCACGTCCTGTTCAACTTCGGCCTGGAGGGTGAGAGCTACGAGTGGTCCACCAGCTACCCGGGATTCGAAGGCGAGCGCTGGCCGGTGTATACGGACGTGATGAACGCCGATGCGGACGGCAGGACCCTGGCGCAGATGGGCGGGCTCTACACCCGCGCCTTCTATTCCGGCCCGATCGTCCAGGACCGGCGCTACATGTATCAGTACGCGCGGCGTCCGCAGCAGCGGCACGCGGTCCAGATCTGGGGCCAGACCGAAGCGGCGGTGCACAAGCTCCCGGCGGTCACGGCCACCCCGGATGAAGCGGAGGAGCTGGCCGAGATGATGAGCGACATCAACACCTACGTGGACGAGATGGTGGTCAAGTTCATCACCGGCCAGGAGCCACTGTCCAACTTCGGCGCGTACCAGAGCCGGCTGCAGCAGATGGGCATCGAACGTGCCGTCGAGATCAAGCAGGCGGGGCTGGACAGATACAACGCACGCTGACACTGTGCCGCCTGGCGGCGGTTGACATCGGGTAAGATTCGGAAGAGCGGCCCGGCGCGGCGCCGGGCCGCTCGCTTCCGTGCTGGAGTGTGACGCGGTGGCAGAGCGTGAGCGTGCGGCAACCCCTGGGCTGACGGCCCGCCCGAGGTTCCTGGGCACCGGCTACGGCAGGATGCTCAGGAGCGATTTCGTACGCAACCGCACCGTCTATTTCATGGCGGCGCCGGTGGTCGCGTTCTTCCTCGTCTTCTACTACGCGCCCATGTTCGGACTGGTCATCTCCTTCAAGCGCTTTACCCCGGCGCTCGGCATCTTCGGCAGCCCATGGGTGGGGCTCAAGTACTTCCAGGACTTCTTCGAGTCCTATTTCGCCGTACGCATCATCCGCAACACGATCCTGATCAGCGTCCTCAGCCTGGTCTGGGGATTTCCGGCGCCGATCATCCTGGCGCTGCTCGTCAACGAGGTACGCACGACCAACTTCAAGCGCGCCGTACAGAGCCTCACCTACCTGCCGCACTTCATCTCCCTGGTCGTGGTGTGTGGCCTGTTGCTGGAGTTCTCCCAGAGCGGCGGGCTGTTCAACGACCTGCGCGGCCTGTTCGGGGGGGATCCGATTCCCTTTTTCCAGGATCCGCGCTATTTCCGCGGCTTCTACGTCGCCAGCGGCATCTGGCAGGAGATCGGTTGGGGGAGCATCATCTATCTGGCGGCGCTGTCGGCGATCGACCCGCAACTCTACGAAGCCGCCACCATAGACGGCGCGAACCGCTTTCGGCAGCTCCGTCACATCACGCTGCCGTCGATCGCGCCGACCATCGTCGTCCTGCTCATCCTGCGCCTGGGACAGCTCATGACCGTCGGTCACGAAAAGATCATCCTGCTGTACAACCCGTCGATCTACGAGACAGCCGACGTGATCGCCACGTTCGTCTACCGCAAGGGCCTGCTGGACTTCAGTTGGAGCTACGGGACCGCCGTGGGCCTGTTCAACTCCCTCATCAACCTGGGGCTGGTGGTCATGGCCAACGCGATCAGCCGCCGCGTCAACGACACGAGCCTCTGGTAGCGTCCCGGTGGCGGTCCACAAGCGCTCTGTCGGGAGCCTGCTGTTCGACTCCCTGAACGGGGCGTTTCTCATCGTGCTGTGCGTGGCGATGCTCTACCCTCTCTACTACGTGCTGGCCGCGTCGCTGAGCGACGGGTACCGGCTGATGGCGCACACCGGGCCGCTGGCCGGACCCCTGGGCTTGAGCGGCGCCGCCTACCGGCTGGTGTTCAACAACCCGATGGTGGTGCGCGGGTTCCTGAACTCCGTGCATCTGGTGGCCATCGGCACGGCGGTCAACCTGCTGCTGACCAGCTTCGCCGCCTACGTGCTGTCGCGCAGGAACCTCTACTGGAAGCCGGTCATCATGGTGATGGCCGTGGTCACGCTGCTGTTCGAGCGCGGGCTGGTGCCGTTCTACCTGACGGTGCGGTCGCTCGGGCTGCTCGACAGCCACTGGTCGGTGATCCTGTCGTTCGCGATCAGCGCCTACAATCTGATCATCATGCGCACCTACTTCATGACCATTCCCGACAGCCTGGAGGAGTCCGCGAAGATCGACGGCGCCAACGACTTCACGATCCTGTTCCGCATCATCCTGCCGGTGGCCACGCCCGTGGTCGCCACCATGGTGCTGTTCTACGGCGTCAGTCGCTGGAACGGCTACTTCTACGTGATGATCTTCCTGCGCGACCGGATCAAGTATCCGATCTCGCTGATCCTGCGTGAAATCCTCATCGCCAACTCCGCCGAGACCATGATCGGCGGCGGCGATGCCGGATCCATGGGCGATCACGAGAGGATCGCGGACACCATCAAGTTCGCCACGACGATGGTGGCGACGGCGCCCATCCTGCTGCTCTATCCGTTTCTGCAGAGGTATTTCGTCAAGGGGGCGATGATCGGTTCCGTGAAGGGGTAGCCGGCGGCGACCGCCCCGCTCAGCCGGCTCCGTCCGCCATGAAGACCTCGGCGTCCGGCACGATGGACGAGTACGGCAGGCCGGGATTGGCCAGCGCGTCGCGGACGATGCGGCGGTTGAAGTCGTGCACGTCCCGCGACGTGAGGTAGTCGTCGACGGGCATCCAGAAGCACTCCTCGATCTCGCTGGCCTGGATGACGATCTCCCGACTGAGCGGCTCCAGCCGGCAGACGACATACAGGTCGGAGTGATCGAACGCCCCGGTGTGGCGGTGCCGGATCGAGTTGATCGCCAGGAAGCGCGTGCGCACGCCGGTCTCCTCGAACACCTCGCGCGTCACCGCGTCGGCCAGGTCCTCTCGATGGTGCAGCAACCCGCCGGGAAGCTTGTAGTAGGGCCGGCTCATGTCGCCGCGGAACCGCTCGCTGACCACCAGCACGCGGCGCCGGTCGTCGACCACCACCCCGCCCGCGCCGACGTAGTGTGACGGATTCGGATAGACGAAGCTGTCCGGCGCCGGCGCGAGCGTGAGCGTGACCGCCTCCGGCCGCGCGTGGTGGAACCTGAATCCGGCGGCGACCGCGGCCGGGATCAGCGCGGTGGCATGCAGCGGCACCTCCAGCCACAGGACCTTGTGGCCGGGCCGCCAGGCGGGCAGCGCCCGGCCGAGTTGCTCATCGAACTCGGACACGGTCGCCGGCAGGCTGCCGGCGTCGATGATGAAGTCCCCGTAGCGGTTGCGCGCCCCGGTGAGCCCGTCGGTGGATGCTTCGGTCGCCATCCGCCGCAGTGTACCGGTACTCCGGCAACCTTGCCCCCTCCCCTGCCCCGGCGTACGTTTGGCTCGAACCCGTGCCGGCCGGGCGCGGGAGGGGGACCCATGGCCGAGCAGGGCAACACCGAAGTCGTGACGCGTGGACGCGCCGGGAAGCGCTCGTTTCCGGAGATCAGCTCGCGAACCTGGGAGCATCCGGCGGACCGCGCCGCGCTGAACGCGCTGAAGAAGATCCCGGGATTTGACGAGCTGCTGCGCAAGTTCATCGGTTCGACCACGGAGCGGTCGCTGCGCCTCCTCCACCTGGCCTCCGCGGTTCGCGTCAACGACCGGCAGTTCCCGCGCATCAACGTGCTGCTGCAGCAGGCGAGCGCCTGCCTGGACGCCGAGCACATGCCGGAGCTGTACATCGTCCAGCACCCGATCCTGAACGGCACCATCATCGGCGTCGACAAGCCCTTCATCACGCTGACCAGCTCCATCGTGCACACCATGAGCGACGACGAGCTGATCGCCGTGATCGGCCACGAGCTCGGCCACTGCCTGAGCGGGCATGCCCTGTACAAGACGCTGCTGGCCATGCTGCTGCAGGTGTCGCTGTCCTACGTGCGCGTCGGCCAGCTCATCGTGCTGCCTATCCTGCTGGCGCTGCTGGAGTGGGACCGCAAGAGCGAGCTGAGCGCCGACCGGGCGGGACTGCTGGTCTGCCAGGAGACCGGCGGCAGCTACGACCTGCTGATGAAGCTGGCCGGCGGCGGCGACACCAGCCAGCTCAACATCGGCGCGTTCTTCGAGCAGGCGGAGGAGTACCGCAAGGACTCGGGCTTCCTGGATCAGGTCTACAAGGTGCTCAACCTGCTTGGCCAGCGCCACCCGTTCGCCGTGCTGCGGCTCACGGAGCTCAAGACCTGGGTGGACGCCGGCTCCTACCAGGCGGTCCTGGACGGCGACTACGTGCGCCGCGGCCAGGAGCCGGACGACGCGGCGGCCGACTTCAAGGAGGCGGCCGGCAGCTACCAGGACGGGTTCGAGAAGGCCAAGGCGACCGTCTGGGACGGGATCGACTCCGTCAAGGACACGCTGGAAGGACTGTTCAAGCGCCCGGAAAGCACATCCGGGAAGGAAGACTCGAAAACCGGCTCGTAGTGCCGGGATTCCGCCCGCCGCGCCCCCTGCCTCAGAGGCTGGCGTACAGCCTGCTCACCTCTTCGATGATGGTCTGCAGGTAGCGCCTGCCCGCCTCCGGCGTGGCGGACGCCGGGTCGTCGGTATAGCCGGGGCCGATCCCCCAGTCGCGGTTCTGCTGCGTGGCGGTGCCCGGCTTGCCGGCCGGCAGGCCGATCCTCTCGCGATCCACGGCGGGCAGGTCGTCCAGCACGTCCTGGCGCACCAACTCCGGCCGGATCGCCATCACCATGGCGGTCTCGAAATGGCCGGCGTGGCCGGGGAGCCGCTCGTTCTCCAGGCCGCCGGCGACCAGGGCCGCGCGCGCCACGTCCCAGTACGGGGCCGCGTGCACCTTGCCCGGCAGCCCGTAGCGGTTGACCGCGTCCTGCGCCGCGACCTGGTTGGCGGCCGTGTTTCCGCCGTGGCCGTTCAGCAGCAGGATCCGCCGGTAGCCGGACAGGCTCAGCCCCTCGATCACGTCGCGGGTGGTGGCCAGGAACACGTCGGACTGCAGCGACAGAACGCCGGGATGGGGGCGGTGATGGTGCGAGTTTCCGTAGCAGACGGTGGGCGTGACCACCACGGAACCATCCGTCGCCTCGGCGCTGCGGCGGGCGACGGTGGTCACCAGCAGTGTGTCGGTGACCACGGCCAGGTGCGGGCCATGTTGTTCGATCGACGCCGTCGGCACGACTGCCAGCGAATCGGCGGCGCGCTCGCGCGCCTCCTCACGGGTGAGCTCGGCAAACAGGGTTAGCATCGGTCCTCCATTCCGATCATTATGGCCGAGCATGAAGATCAGCGCCGCCACCACCCTCGGCTTTTCCGCGTACGGGCTGGAAACCGCGCTCGCCCAGTTGGCGGACGCGGGATTCAGCGAGGTCGAGATCAGCCACATGGGCAGTTTCTGCGTGCACCTCCCCCACCCCGGCACCACGCCGGAGGCGGTGGCCGACGCCCTCGACCGCAACGGCGTGCGGCCGATCGCCTGCAACATCTCGCTGGGTCGGTGGGAGCCCGACGGACGCGACCGCTTCTTCGACTACACCGAGTCCGCCGACGCGCGCGAAGCGGTCGCGCTCGGCCGCTGGTACCTGGAGCTGTCCTCCCGCCTGGGGGTGCGCACGGTGACGATGAGCACGGCCCGGCGGCGGCTCGACGAACGCGAGTGGCTGCGCCACTTGAAGGGGGCGGCGCGGGCGTTCAGGGAACAGGCGAAGATCGCTTCCGACCTGGGCCTGTACATCCACCTGGAGGTCCCTCACCTGTTCCAGATCACCGACTCGGTCGAGCACGTCAAGGCGATGTTCGAGGAGGTCGACCACCCCGCGGTCGCCGCCACCGTCGACACCAGCCACTGGGGCGTGATCGGCTACGACCCGGACGACCTGTTCGGCTTCCTGGGCGACTGTCTGCGCCACGTGCACCTGCGCGACGCGGCCGGCAGCGACACGCGGGACTTCCGCCAGGACCTGGAGCTGACGCCGGGACGCGGTGCCGTCGACTTCGCCGCGTTCCGGGAGGCGCTGGAGCGGGCCGGCTACCGGGGCACGGTGTCGCTCGACTTCGAGTACCGGATGCCGGACATCCCGCACATCAGAGGCGAGTTCGACTACGGGCTCGCCGCGCTGGCCGAAGCCGGCTGGCGGACGGACGGCTGACGGGCGCGCGATGACCATCGCCACCTGGAACATCAACGGCATGCAGGCGCGGCTGGGCTTCGTCCGGCACTGGCTGGCGGCGCGCGCCCCGGACCTGGCGCTGCTGCAGGAGCTCAAGCTCCCGGACGACCGCTTCCCGCACGACGAGATGCGCGAGGCCGGGTATCGCGCGCTCGTGCACGGCCAGAAGAGCTGGAACGGCGTGGCGGTGCTGGCGCGGGAGGAGACGGTATGCGCCGCGGAGGTCACCAGCCGCGGCCTGCCGGGCCTGGAGGAGCAGGGGGCGCGGCTGATCGGCGTGCGGGCCGAGGTCGACGGGATCGGCGCGCTCGACTGCGTGTCGGTGTACGTCCCCAACGGGCGCACCGTCGAGCACCCCGAATTCGGCCACAAGCTGGCCTTCCTGGACGGCCTGGTGAGCTTCGCGGAGCGGGAGGTGCGCCCGGACGGGCCGCTGGTGATCGGCGGCGACTTCAACCTCTGCCCGGCCGCGCTGGACACCTGGGACGAAGAAGCGTGGCGGGAGAAGATCTTCCATACCGAGGAGGAGCGCGGCCGCTTCCGGACGCTGCTCGACCTGGGCACGGTGGACCTGTTCCGCGCCCTGAACCCGGAGCTACGGCAGTTCTCGTGGTGGGACTACCGCGCCGGCAACTTCCACAAGAACCTGGGCCTGCGCATCGACTTCCTGCTCGCCACGCCCCCGCTCGCGGAGCGGGCCACGGCGGTCACGATCGACCGCGACTACCGCAAGAAGAAGGACGGCATGATCGCCAGCGACCATGCGCCGGTGATCGCCGAGGTCCGCTCGACCTGAGCGGAACGATGAACGCCGAGGCCGCCGGACACGGCGGCGAAATCCGCACGGGCATCAAGTACGGCCTGCTGTCCGGGCTGGCCGGCATCATGTGCTGCGTGTCGCCGGTGGTGCTGGTGCTGCTCGGCATCGCCACCGCCGCGGAGGCGGTCACGCTCGGCGACACCCTCTACTACGGCTACGCCTGGCTCTTCCGCGCCTTCGGCCTGGCCGTCGCGGCCACGGCGGTCGCCCTGTACCTGCGCAGGCGGCGCATGTGCACCCCGGCGGGCGCCCGCCGGTCGTGGCGGCTTCTGGCCGTACTGGCCGTGGCCGCCGTCGCCACCTACATCGGCCTGTTCTGGTTCACCAAGTACCTGGGCATCTGGTTCGGGTAGCGCCGCCAACGGCATGTCAGCTATCCTGAAGCTGCCGTGAAGGACCTCCTGGGTCGTATCGTCATCGATCCAGCCCGGCGATCGGGCAAGCCGTGTATTCGCGGGACCCGCATCACTGTGTACGACGTCCTCGAATACCTGGCAGGAGGAATGTCCACGCACGAGCTTCTGGCTGAGTTCCCCGAACTTGCCCGCGATGATGTGCAGGCGGTCCTGCAGTTCGCCGCGGTGCGCGAACGACGGTTGGCCTCCAGCCACGGGTGAAGCTCCTTCTCGACCAGAATCTCCCGCGAAGCCTTCTTCGGACCCTGAGCCGCACTTTTCCGGGCTCCGACCATGTGATCGGTCTTGGATTGGACGACTCCCCGGACTCGCAGATCTACGACTACGCGGCCCGGAACGACTTCACGATCGTCTCCAAGGACAGCGACTTCCGACAACTGAGCTTCTTGCATGGAGCACCACCCAAAGTGATCTGGCTGCGCGTGGGGAACTGCACGGTGACGGAGCTTGCTGCAGTGCTCGCCGAAAATGAGAGTCGCCTCTTGGAGTTTGAGACGGCTCCCGAGAGTCTCCTCATTGTCGAGCGTCGTGCTCCGTAGCAGTCATTCAGAAGAGCTGGAAATGCCGTGGCGCGGGAAGAGACGTTACGGGCCGTGGAGGTCACCTGCCGCGGCCTACCCAGCCTGGAGGAGCAGCGGGCGCGGCTGATCGGCGTGCAAGCCTATGTCGACCGGTTCGGCCCGCTCGACTAGCGTGTCGGTATACACCCCCCCAACGGGCAGACCGTCGAGCACCCCAGAGTTGTTGACAGAGTCTCCTCTTCGCGAGCACCCTATATCCTCCTCGTCAATTCGCGCTACGCGATTCCCATCCGGTGGTGGCGGCCTTCAGAGTCTCGCACATACGCCGAAAGCGCTGCTGAGTTCTGCAATCATAGTCCTCGAAATCCGCCTGGAAAAGATCCTGTTCTTTGAAATATTCCGAAAGGACGTGTTTGTTCCTTAAGCCAACAAAAACCGACTCTAAATCGGGTAACTCTAAGGTTGAGGCAAACTGATCTCCTGTAATGTCCACGACCAAGTTATGTTTATCCTAAAGCCATGCATGGCTTTGCGTGTGTTGCTCTTCGTTTCTTGTCAGAAGAACGTAATCGAATCCATCGTGTCCGTTATCTCTTAGCCACCTAAATAGCAGGAGGCTCGTGTCTCCGCATGCACCTTCCGGAAAAGTACTGAAGACCGGTGACAAAGCCACGAGACTGCTACTGCTCATCTCATTCGCCTGTCGAAACTTTGTGCTAAGAGCTCTGATCGCTTCCACCGTGTCTGAACTTCGAGGAGCGTCGACCACATCACTGCAGTTCCGCTTGTCCTCGTGTCCTAACATGGTTCGACATGAACAACCAGACGCGATCGGGCCGCCGGTGTCATGCACCAGGATAAGCCCGGCGGGCTCAGCGAGGCAGTGGATCCCGGCATCATCGCGCGAAACCGGTGGTTCACCGGACGCGCCACTTTGGGGCCTTTGCTCCTCGGGTGGTTCCCGGTATCGCCTGTTTCAGTTCGCGCCTCAACGGATACATTATGCCCGTGCCATCTTCGGCCTTCTGAAGCACGATCGATCTGTGCTGATGGCTTCGGCTATCCCGCGCGGCGTCCTCAAGCCGCCGCAAACACCGATTCCACGACTACCTGAGGAAAGATGCGGTGTTCCTTGCTGAGTTGAGAGGTTCTTCTATTTCCCGGAGGAGAACGTCGTCTACGCCCCTGGGCCCGTACGATCCGAGGGCAGCGGCATGAAAAAAAAGGAGGCAACGCCTCGCCTGCCTTCCGCGCATCAAGACGCGGACCGCATACGAGACCGAGCCTCCACCAGTGACCGTACGCCCCACGCCGACACGGGTCAAGAGCTTGTCCGCCCGGGACCAGCCAACGAACCTGCGCGACACGCCAGCATCGCGATCCAACGTCAGATGGTCGTGAAGCCGCCGTCCACCAGCAGGTTGTGGCCGGTCACGTACGCGGATGCGTCGGAGGCCAGGAACACCACGGCGCCCTTGAGATCCTCGTTGTCCATCATGCGGCCCATCGGCACCCGCTTGTTGTAGCGCTCCACGAACGGGCCGGCCTGACCGGTGTAGTAGCCGCCGGGGGAGATGCAGTTCGCGCGAATCCCCTTCTTGCCGTAGTAGTTGGCGACGTAGCGGGTGAAGTTGATCATGCCGGCCTTGATGAAGTTGTAGTTCGGCGGCTGCACCATCTCCGTGTCCTCGTACAGGGACGGGTCGTTGCCCACCACCCCGTAGATGCTTGCGATGTTGATGATGCTGCCGCCGCCGGCGGCCACCATCGAGCCGATGAACGCCTTGCAGATGGCGTAGAGCCCGACCATGTCGCCGGCCGCCGAGCGCTGCCAGGCGTCGATGGTCTGGGTCTCGAAGCTGCCGGCGGTCGCATCGCGCACCAGCGCGCTGTTGACCAGCACCTCGACGTTCCCGAAGCGGTCGAGCACCTCGGCGTGGAAGCGCGCGATCGCCTCGGCGTCGCCGATATCCAGCTCCATGCCGTGCACCTCCGCGCCGGTCTGCGCGGCCAGCGCCGCCGCGTACTCCCGGTTGCGCTCCAGCGACCGCGAGGCGGTGATCACGCGCGCGCCGGCCTCCGCCAGCGCCTCCGAGATGCTGCTGCCGAACAGCGGCCCTGCGCCGGCGGTCACCACCGCCGTCTTGCCGCGCAACGAGAACGTGTCAAGAACACCCATGGCGGCATCCTGCGCATTCGCGGCGGCAGCGTCCACCGAAGGTGACGTCCACCGTTACGACGGCACCCGTCCCCACGCGGGTCAGGTATCGAGAGCAGAGCTCGCGTCGGCCGCAACCTGCGCGATGGCGTCCAGCTTGCGTGTGATGTCAGGCGCGATCTCGTCCTCCGGTACGTGCTCGGCCAGCTCGTGCAGGCTCCGGTTCGCGACCGGCAGGTCGAGCTTCCGGAAGAAGGCCGCGAGAATGGGCTCCAGGACCTGCTCGCCCGCCTTGTGGTCGGCGCTCCACGGCGGCGCCGTGCCGTTCGCGGCCAGCTCCGCCTCCACCTCCGCGATCGCGTCCTGCATCGCCGCGTTTCGCCGCTCGACTTCCGGCGGCGCGAACAGCGAGCCCAGCCGGTCGACGTCGCTCGACTCCGCCGCGTACGCCTCCAGCGTCCGCCGCGTGCACAGGTAGTTCCCGATCTCACGCCGCTCCCACACCAGGCGCTCGACCGGCGCGAGGTCCGGCGGCCCGTCCGGCACGCGATCGAACAGGGCGATGCCCCGCAGCGCGGGGACCGCTTCCCGCAATCCTTCGTAGTGCCGAGTCACCTCGCTGGGGTTGTTGGCGACGTAGCGCACGAACGGCCGGGACAGCGCCTCCCTGGCGGCATCGTGGCCGAGCCGCCGTGCGAATGCCTGCAGCACCGCCAAGTCGGTCGAGCTCCGCAGGTACAAGACCCAGCCGGTCTCGCGCGCCTGGAGGTACTGCTCGAAGCCGATCTCGGTGAGCGCCTGCAGTGCCTGGCTGCCGCGCCGGTCGATGCGGTGCGGCGCGCCCACGAAGGCGACCACCGCGTCCCTGCCGGCCGCCTCGTTGAGGAGCACCTCCGAGTGGCTGGCGGCGACCACCTGGCAGCCGGTGTCGCGCGCGACCTCCGACAGCAGGTGGTAGCTCTGGCGCTGGCGCAGGATCTCCAGGTGGGCGTCCGGCTCGTCCAGCAGCAGCAGCGAGCCGGGGTTGGCGTACAGGTAGGCCAGCAGGAGCAGCGTCTGCTGCAGGCCCCGGCCGGCGGAGGACAGGTCGAGCGCCGTGCCGCCCTCGCGGTAGCTCATCGTGATCTCGCCCCGTTCGGGGACATAGCGCGGCGGCTGGAGCTCCGCCCCGAACAGCCGGCGAGTCCAGGCGACGAGTTGCGCCCACTGGTCCTCGCGCTCCTGGTGGACGGTATAGCAGAGGTTGCGCAGCACCTCGGCGGTCCGCCCCTCGCCGATGCGCACGTTCACGGAGCCCGCGTCGAGCCGCGCCTCCGTCGCGGCGAGGCCGGACATCGGCGGCAGGAACGCGATGCGGACCTTCGCCGCTTCGTCGGGCACCGCCATGCGCTCCGCAGACTCGCCGCCGACCCGCAACGGCCGGCAATAGAAGGACTCCTCGTTGGCGTAGTCGAACTCCAGGCCGCAGGTCCACGCGCGGTCGTTGGTTACGCCGTCCACGACGATGTCGATGCGGATGTTGCTGATCCGCTGCCGGCCGTCCACGGTGCGCACGTCCCGCACCCGCAGGTTGCGCCACAGCAGGTTGGCCGCGGGGACGGGGATCGAGACCAGGTCGCGCCGGTTGACCGTGACGCCGGGACGCTTCTCCGGCGTCTTCCTGCCGGCCCGCCGCTCGTTCCAGCGCTTCAGGCCGACGTCCCAGAGCGCCAGCGCCTGCATGGCCGAGGTCTTGCCCGAGTTGTTCGGCCCGATGAAGACCACGGGGTTGCCCAGCTCCACCACCAGCTCCCCGAAGCGCTTGAAGTTCCGGACCGTAAGCCTGGTCAGCATGCGATACCCGTGCCCTGGTTCGCGGCACACGATAGGACGTTTCCCTGCGAGCCGGTAGGCTCAGTGGACGACGCGCGGTGGGCTCTACGCCAGCGACAGCCGGCGCTGAGCGAACTTCGGCGCCGAAGTCACAATCGACCCCACTACTTCGGCGCCGAAGTAGTGGGCAGCGGATCGCCGTACTCCACTCCTCTGAAATACCCCGCCGCCACAATGCGGCGGTGAACGTCCGCCATGCCGGTCGCATGAACCTCCGCGGCTGGAACCGGCTCTCGCGCTTGGCGATTTCGACGGTGCGGATGTCGCCCGCCCACGCGTAGACATCCTGGAACAGGTGGCGGTGGATCGCCTGCAGGTGCGCGAGGTCGAAGTCGCCCCCCAGCACGGGCTCAAGAAGACGCTGGGCGACAAGCTGGCGTTCCGCCGCCTCCAGCGTCGGGGCGGCCCGGAAATTCAACCTGTTGCGGAGAACGGTGTAGTCAGGCGGATAGCAGTAGTCGCGGTCGCTCACTCAGCCGCGGCGACACGACCGCGGTCCCCGATACGGCGGGCGATATGAGCGCGGCGCCGCTCGGGCGACCATCCTTCGCGCTCGAACATCTCGAACATGGCGATCTCTTCCGCCGTCAGGGGATTGCCCTCGATCGCCTGCAAGTGCGCGGCCTCCGCCAGCCGGCCGTTCGCGGCGACCGTCGCCGCTGAACTGGAATCATGCTGCATCGTGGACATGGTGGGACCCTATCACACTGCGCCGGCGCGGGGCGTTTCGGCTCACGCCGGCATCTGCTGCAGGAGCGCCCGCAGCATGCGGGCCATCTGCCGCTCGTAGAGCGGCGAGTAGGCGGTGAACTCGCGCAGGTTGCGCGCCGCCTCCTCGGACGGGTCGAAGCGGTCGCCCATCAGCTCGTAGTCGCCGGCCAGCTCCCGGTTCCAGACGCGGAGCTCGTCCAGGGTGAGCTGCGGCTCGAACTGGAAGCCGTAGGAGAGTCCGTAGCGGAACGCCGTCGGGAAGCGCAGCCAGGCGCCGTCGCGGCGCAGCATCGTTCCCTCCGCCAGCAGCTCCGCGCCGTCCGGGACCGTGAACCGCTCGCCGTGCAGGGTGGGCACCAGGGGCACGGCGATCTCCCGGAACACGGGGTCGGCGGCGCCGGCCGCCGTCACGTCGATCTTGCGCAGGCCGAACTGGTAGCCGCCGGTGGGGGCGACCTCGCCTCCCAGCGCCCGCGACAGCAACTGGGCGCCCAGGCAGATGCCGAGCACCGGCGTCGGCGGGTCGCCCGTGGCAGCCGCGCGCAGGTAGTCCATCTCCTGCCGCAGCGCCGGCAGGCCGTCGTTGGCCGACATCGGGCCGCCCAGCGCCACGATCAGGTCGATCTCCGCCAGGTCAGGAGCGTCCAGCCGCTCGAAGGCCGGCGCCGCCCGATACAGCGGCACCGGGATCAGCCGGAAGCCGGCCTCCTCCAGCACCGCCGTGAAGTTGCCGCCCAGCGTCTCCACGGCCTCGTGCTGGATGACCGCGGCGCGTTTCCCCCTCGCCTGTTCCATCGCCTGCCTCGCCGCCGTCCGCGGCCATGCTACCCTGAATCCAGCACACCGACGGAGAAGGAGACGCAGGATGTACTCGATCGGGATGGCGCTCAAGCTCAAGCCGGGCCAGTACGCGGAGTACAAGAAGCGCCACGACGAGCTGTGGCCGGAGATGGAGCGCATGATGCACGCGCAGGACGTCAGCATGGTGATCTACCGGCACGGGGAGTGGCTGTTCATTCACGGCACCGCACCGACCGAGGAGCACTTCCGGCGGACCGGCACGGATCCGGTCACGCCGAAGTGGAACGAGTACATGAAGGACGTGCTGCAGGTCGACGAGACCGGCGACCTGATCGTCCACGAGCTGCCGCTCGCCTTCACCTTCGGCGACTTCGCATGACGTCGCCGCGCGCCGCACAAGGAGACCCGCACCCATGAAGTTCCTGTTCGCCGATCACTCGGACATTTTCGAGCCGTGGGGGAGCGTGGGCTTCCGCGCCAGCGCCCCGCGCGTGTTCGCGCCGGCGCCGCCGATCCCGTTCAACGTCAGCCACACCCGCCGCCTGCCGGACGGGTCGTACGACGTCATCGGGCACAAGGTCGGCACCCGCATCCCCTGGCAGATCTACCGCGCCTCCACCCGCGACGGGATCCACCTGGAGAACATCCGCATCGTCCACGACGAGCCCGGCAACCACTGGGGCTACAACGCCCGCTGCCTCTACAGCCCGGAGCTCGGCCGCTACATCTACACCAAGAACACCTCGGATGACTCAGGCTTCACCATGCACATCTTCCACAGCGAGGACGGGGACAACTGGACCCCTTACGAGCACAACCCGGTGTTCAACGAGGGCGACAACTGGGGAGGCATCTGGAGCTCGGCCGCGCAGCGCTTCATCCTCACCCCCAAGGGCATCCAGCGCTACGAGCACAAGAGGGTCAACGAGCTGTTCCTCAACGCGCGGCGCGTGCTGACGGTGCGCACCAGCCCGGACGGTTTCACCTGGACGCCGCAGATCGCCAGCGACTACAAGGTGGACAAGGAGGTCGTGCGCGGCATGCGCATCCTGCACGCGCCGCTGTTGTCCGCCGAGTACCAGCTCGAGCAGAACGAGTGGGATCCGCCCGACATGGAGTTCTACAACGGCCACCCGTTCGTCTACGAAGGCCGCTACTTCATGGGTGTGAACAATTACTCGGGATCGTTCACGGAGCCAGCCTGGCCGCCAGTGCGCTCCGACGGCCACGGCGCCGGCGGCGCGCTGGGCAACGAGCTGTGGACCAGCCGCGACGGCCTGACCTGGAACCGGCCCAACCAGCACGGCTGCAACGGCGTCGGCGGTATCCACGACCCGATGCTGATCGGCGACCGCGTCGTGTTCCGCGGGCCGAACTCGGCCGACGGCGTGCCGGTGGACCGGTTCACCTACGTGACCGGATGGTCCAACAGCCACTTCACCACCGCGTCGCTGGTGATGGGCTCAGGCGGCCTGTTCCTGAACGTCGCGGTGCCGGGCGAGGGGGTCGACAACACCGCCAACGAGAACTACGTGCTGGCGGAGCTGATCGACGGCGCCGGCAAGGTGATCACCGGCTACGACCGCGAGGGCTGCCAGCTCCAGGGTCCGCTGGACAAGCTGCGGCATCCGCTGCGCTGGCGCGGCAGGGACGGCAGCGAGCTGGCGGGCGAGCGGGTGCGGGTGCGCATCTACCTGCGCGGGTCCGCCGTGTATGCGCTGACCTCGCCCGATGCCCGGAGCGACTACGACACCGGTAGCCCGTACGTGGCGGTCACGCCGCCCCGGCCCACGCGCCGCCGCAACAGCACCGGCAACTAGGAGAATCAGGATGAAAGCCGTTCATGTGACGGGGCCCGGACAGATCGAGGTGATAGACGGCCCGGAGCCGGCACTGGAGGCCGACCAGGTGATGCTGCGGCCGGTCACCGCCACGCTGGCGCGCGACGACGTGCGTCGCGTCTACGACGGCGCCGGCAGCGGCTACCCGCTGCCGGCCGGCGCGAGCGCCCACGAGCTGGTGGCGCGCGTGGTCGAGGCCACGTACACCGCCCGCGAGTGGCGGGAGTACGAAGCCGGCGATCTGGTGGCGTTCTACGGGACGCAGGCGATCGGCCTTGCAGAGACGGTGGTCGTCCCGCACTCGGCCGTGTACTGGCTGCCGCCGGCGGAGGACCCCGACCTGCAGGCGGTGCCCACCGCACGCCCGCTGGGTCAGGTGATCGAGGCGTGCAATTCCTTCCCGCCGCTCACCACCGCGTGCGCGGCCGTGGTCGGGCAGGGCTCCTCCGGGCTGCTGTTCGACGCGCTGCTGGCGCGCATGGGAGCCGGCGTGGTGGCCGGCATCGACACGCGGCCGGAGCGGGTCGCGGCCGCCGGGCGCTTCGGTGCGACGCTGGCGCTCGTGCCGGACGGGGACACGGTGCGGCAGGTGCAGGACGCCAACGGCGGCTTCCTGGCCGACGTGGTGGTGGAGACCTCCGGGACCACCGCCGGCCTGCGGATGGCGGTGGACCTGGTACGCCCCGGCGGCCGGCTGCACCTGTTCGGCGCGCCGAACGAGTCCCCGTACCACCTGGACGCGGCGGCGCTCGCCGAGAAGCGCTTCGAGGTGCAGGCCTCCGGCGCCGGCATCGAGCAGGCCACCCCCTACTGGTCGCCCTACGGCGCAGCGATGAACCTGGTGCTGCGGGGCGAGGTGGACACGCGCCCCATGCTGACGCACCGGTTCCCGCTGGAGCAGGCTGCCGAGGCATTCGAGCTGGCCCGCTCCGGCGACGACGGCGCGCTCAAGGTGAGCATCGACTTCGGCGATGACGGCTGAGCTGACCGCGGCGCAGGTCCGCCACTTCGACACCTTCGGCTTCGTCGTCCGCCCGCAGCTCTTCACGCCCGCGGAGACGGAGGGGATCGTGGCCGCCTTCGAGGAGGTGATGGCCGAGGACCGCGCCGGCGAGTCGTTCCGCGGCGACAAGCGCCACTCCGTGGTCGCCTGCGCCGAGCGCCACCCGGCGATGCGGGCGCTGATCGACGACCCGCGCATCGTGCGGCCGATCGAGCAGGTGTTCCGGCAGCCGATCATGTGGTGGGGCTCCGACGGCAACTACTACGTGGGCGATACCGCCTGGCATCCCGACGGCTGCGACCTGGAGCTCGCGCTGCGCCGCATCAAGGTGTCGCTCTACCTGGACCCCGTGGACGGCGACACCGGCGCGATCCGCTTCATTCCGGGCTCGCACCGCCACCCCATGCACGGCGAGCTGGAGGTGCTGCAGGTGGAACGGACCAGGCAGGTCATCGCCGAGGGCCGCGGCGATCCGTCACAGCTCGACGAGTACCGCGAGCGCGGCTTCGACGTGGAAGCGGCCGACCCGGCGTTCGGCGTCGAGCAGGACTCCCTGCCGTGCCAGGTGGTGGCCTCGCGCCCCGGCGACGTGGTGTTCTTCGATCAGAACCTCTTCCACGCCTCCTTCGGCGGCCGTTCGGGCCGGCGCATGTTCACGCTGTGCTACTGCACGATCCCGGAAGACGAGCCCGCGCGGGCCAGCATGCAGCGGTCATACGAGGGCTCGCACCGTGCCGTCACGGCGCTGTCGTACAGCGGTGCCACGCCGGAATGGGACGGCGTGCACCATCCGGAGCTCCTGCACACCGACCGGCCCACGCTGCGCCGGCTGACCGAGCCGCTCGTGGAGCAAGGCTGGGTCTGACGGACGGTTCAGCGATGGCGAGGGCCCCCATGCTGAACACCCGTACCATCAACTACCTGGAGTTGATCGGCAACGGCAGACACTACCGCGTGCCGCCATACCAGCGGGATTACTCCTGGACGGAAGAGCAATGGGAGGATCTCTGGCACGACATCGTCGACATGCGGTCGACCCCGGATGACCGCCACTATCTTGGCGCGCTTGTGGTCGAAGAACGAGGTGATCGCGAGTTCCTGATCATCGACGGGCAGCAGCGGCTCGCCACGCTCAGCGTGCTGGCGCTGGCCGTGATCGCGCGGTTACATGCGATGGCTGCAGGAGGCGTAGAGCCGGACGCGAATGCCGAGCGCGGGCAGGAACTGCGCAATCGTTTCATCGGCGAGAAGGACCCCGCGTCGCTCACGGAGAGCAGCCGTCTGTACCTCAACGAAACGGACAACGCCTTCTATCAGGACTATCTGGTCCAACTCAGGGAACCGCTCAACCCGCGGCGGTTGCCGGAGTCGAACCGGCTCCTCTGGCAGTGCTTCCGCTACTTCACCGAGCGGCTCGGCGCCCTGGCCGACTTCCGGCAGGACGGGCGAGCCGTGGCTCGGCTGCTCTCGGAGACGGTCGCGCGCCAACTGCTCTTCATCCTGATCACGGTCGACGACGAGCTGAATGCCTATACGGTCTTCGAGACTCTCAACTCCCGTTGGTCGGAGCTGACCACGACCGATCTGCTCAAGAACTACCTGTTCTCACTCGTACGCGTCAGGGCCGACCTGGAGGCGCTGCAGCGCCGCTGGCGATCGCTCGTTGCCACCGTCGAGCAGGAGCGGTTCCCGGAGTTCCTTCGCTGTCACCTGCTGTGCGAGTTGCCGCCGGTACGCAGCCAGCGGCTGTTCAAGCTGATACGCGACCGAACGAAAACTCCGGAGAACGTGTTCGCGCTGCTCGAAGATCTGGAACGGCGCGCGGAGCTGTTCGCGGCGGTGTCGGATCCGAACCATGGCTACTGGACGGATCTGCCGGAGGCCAGCAATACATCCGCGAACTGGAACTGTTTCGGGTTCGCCACGCCACGCCGGTCCTGTTCGCAACATGGGAGTCGTTCGGCACGGAAGACTTCGTCCGGGTGTTGCGGCTGGTCAGCGCGATATCGTTCCGCTATTCGGTGGTCAGCGGCCTCAACCCCAACGCACTGGAGCTCGTCTATCACCGCGCCGCCAAGGCCGTTCGAGACGGAGCCGCTCGCGGCCCGGCGGCGGTCTTCGATCGCCTCGGCACGGTCTACGTGGACGACCCGAAGACCCGACAGGACTTCTCCCGACTGGTCGTGAGCACCCGAGGGCAGAGCAAGAGGCTGGCGAAGTACATCCTGGCGCGGCTCGAGCAGGATGCCGCAGACCGTCCCTGCGATCCGCAAACCGACCCCGGCACCATCGAGCACATCCTGCCGGAGAACCCCTCGGACGAATGGCGGGAGACCTTTGCCCATGATCTATGGGAGAGCTCCGTGTACCGCCTCGGCAACCTCACCCTGCTGGAGGCGAGCCACAACCGCGACGTCGGCAATGCCGTGTACGCCGAAAAGATCGTCGCGTACGGCACGAGCCGATATGCGCTGAGCCGTCAAGTCCCGGACATGGCGCCCGAGCACTGGACGCCCGAGCTGATGGATGCCCGCCAGGGCCGACTCGCCGCGCGCGCGACGCATCTGTGGAGATCTGACTTCGCGTAAGGCCCTTCCAGCGCGCCGAGCCGGCCGGGTCAGGACACCGGCGGCCGGTGCTGGATCCAGGGGCGGGCGGCCTCGAACGCCGCCGACGCGGCGATGACCGATGCCTCGTCGCCCTTCCGGCCGACGATCTGCAGGCCGATGGGCAGGCCGTCGGCGGAGAAGCCGGCCGGCACGGAGGCCGCCGGGTGCCCGCTGGCGTTTATGGGCATCGTGAACGCGCCGTTGAAGTACTGGTCCGGGAACTCCGAGGTGCCCGACACCTCGCCCGGATAGGGCGCGTTGCGGAACGCCGGGAATCGTGCCGTGGGTGACAGCAGCAGGTCGTAGTCCTCGAACAGGTCAGCGAAGTCGGCACGCAGGCGGTCGATCATGGCGAGCGCGCGGGCGTAGTCCGCGGTGGTGACCCTGGAGCCGTGCTCGAGGAAGAACGTGGAGTAACCCATCAGCCGGTCGCCGTGGGATTCGTAGAGCTCCCGGTAGCGGTTGTAGGCGTTGGCCGTCATGAGCGCTCCGTACGTGTCGTACGGGGGGTCGAGCTTCAGCTTCGTCTCCTCGACCTGGCATCCCAGCTCCTCGAACGCGCGCGCCGCGCGATGGGTGACGGCCGCGACATCGGGCTGCACCTCGGCAAAGCCGAAGTCAGGACTCCACGCGACGCGCAGGCCGGCGACGCCGCGGTCGACCGCGGTGACGTAGTCGGCCGGCTCCTCGCGGATCGAGAGCGGGTCGCGCCGGTCGTGCCCGGCCAGGACCTGCAGCAGCAGCGCGGCGTCCCGCACCGTGCGGGCCAGGGGTCCGCTCTGGGAGAAGATGTTCGGCGCCGGCGCGGATGGGCCGCCGCTGTAGAACGACACCCGCCCCTGCGTGGGCTTGATGCCGTAGATCCCGCAGAAGTGGGACGGAATGCGGATCGAGCCGCCTCCGTCGCTGCCGGTCGCCAGCGGGCACAGATACGCGGCAAGCGCCGCCGCCGCCCCGGCGCTGGACCCGCCGGGAGTGTGATCGGGTTCCAGGGGTTGCCGCCGTCGGGTCCGAGCAGGTTCTGGCACGTCCCCACGAAGCCCAGCTCGGACGCGTTGGTCTTGCCCAGGATGACGGCGCCGGCCGCGCGTACGCGTTCAACGACCGCGTCGTCGCGTTCCGGAACGCGGTCCTCAAACCAGACCGAGCCGCTGGTCGTACGGATGCCGGCGGTCATCTGCGTGTCCTTGATCGGAATCGGCAGCCCGTGCAGAGCGCCCAACTCGTCGCCGCTCATCACGGCCTTCTCGGCGGCCCTGGCCTGCTCACGCGCCAAGCCCGGCGTGAGCAGCAGGAAGGCGTGTAGCTTCCCATCGAGCCGCTCGATGCGGTCCAGAAAGAGCTCGGTGAGCTCCACCGGCGAAACGTGCCTGACGGCGATCAGCCGCAGCAGCTCCGTGGCGGACGCGTACGCCAGTTCGTCGTTACCCATATCACTTCACTCGGAAATCGCGTTGGGGTTCCTGACCTTGACTTGCTCGACCAAGGTGTCAAAGAAACCGTCGAACGGCTGGGTAGTCGATACGATCTGAGGCCCCGCACCGAAGTCCACCTCTACCACGACGAAATCCTCGACCGTGCCGGTCGTCCAAGACGGCGCGCGTCGGCCTGATAGTGAGGTCAGGCGGGCCTGCAGAAGATCCGACCAGGTCGAGCCATGTCGCTGGGAGTATCGGTCTTCCTGGATGTTGAAGATCATCACGTAGCCGATCACGATCTCGGGCGAGTGAAGCTGTGCGTTCGCAACCTCGCCGATCAGGTCGTCGATCCGGTTCGGCACGGTTCCGCCCAGGTTCTTCAGCAGGGACTTGAGCGACAAACCGAGCCGATACTTGGCGTCGTAGCTCCAAGCGACGTCCCACTTCTTGTCTCGACCCGCACCGGGTATCGACGCTTCGCGTTCGACATCACGTAAGCCGCGCCCCGTCAGTTCCTGGACGCAGTACTCGGCAAGCGTATCGAGCCGGGCCGTCGAGGTTGTCTTGTCCTCGGCGACGGCCGTGCGGTACAAGCTGTCGACGGCGTCCTGCGGGACAAGCATGGGTGAGTTCAGACGGCGACAGCTTGAGGACGCTGCGCGTTGACCGTGCCTGCGTGCACCTCGACCGTCTTCAGCAGGCCGCCGGTCGCGTTCCGCAGGCGCGTCAGAGCGTCTTCGAAGTAGACGGGATCGACCTCGACGCCAACGCTGTCTCTGCCGAAGGCCGCGGCGGCCACCTGCGTGGAGGCTGTCCCCGTAAACGGGTCGAGTACGGTGTCTCCGACGAAGCTGAACATGCGGATAAGCCGGCCGGCGAGCTCCACCGGGAAGGGCGCCGGGTGGTCCCGAGTGGACGCCCCCGGCAGGTCGGTCCAGATCTGCCGGAAGAACCGCTTGAAACACTCCTCCGACAGGAGACTGAGGACTCGGGTGTGCAGGTCCGGCTTCCGGTACCCGCCTCCCTTGCGCTGCATGAGGATGAACTCGATGTCGTTCTTGATCACGGCGTTGGGCTCATACGGCTTGCCCAGGAAGCCGCCGGATCCTCGATCGACCTCGTGCGTGGCGTTGGCGATCTTGTGCCAGATGATCGGCGCCAGGTTGTCGAATCCCAGCGCCCGGCACCGTTCCTGGATGGAGGCGTGCAGCGGGACGACGGTGTGACGGCCGTTGTTCCTGCGCCTGGAGAGACAGACATCGCCCACCACG
Source organism: Spirochaetia bacterium (assembly GCA_964291595.2). Lineage (GTDB taxonomy): Bacteria > Spirochaetota > Spirochaetia > SZUA-6 > Bin103 > CATQHW01. Next base: position 3,827,948 of record OZ219914.1, read on the forward strand.
CAGATGAGGCGCCCACCGGGCACGAGCGCCTCGTAGCACATGCGCCAGACGTCATCGAGTTGGTCCAGGAACTCGTCGTAGTCCTCGATCCAGCCCAACTGGCCGTCGCTGCGGCGGTACTCCTTCAGCGTCCAGTAAGGAGGCGAGGTGACCACGAGGTGCACGGACTCGGCCGGCAGGGCCGCGTAGCGGGCGTCGCCGAGCAACAGCCGATGGCTGGACGGAACCTGGAACGCGGCCGACTCGATCGCGGCCATCGCGGACGGCTCCTTGGCGAGCCGCGGCAGATCACGCGACGGGTCGCTCAGGTCTCGGAACTGCTTGGGGACGAAGGTGGCGAGCGGCGTGTCCGCGGTCACCCTTGAAGAGTGGAGCGGCTCCTGGTCAGAAGCAACCGCAGGCGGCGCCATGCGCGCAACCGCCGCGCGAGACGGCCGGGTTGTCCATGCACACGTCGGCGGCCTCTTCGGCTCCCGTGGCCACCATCGGCGCGTTGAACAAGCGCTTCACCGGCGCGTCGGCCGGCGTTTCGCCCAGGTCGAGACCGCCGGCGTCGCAGAGCTCCTTCCAACTGGTGAGCATGGCGGTCATCTGGTGGCGGACCTCGACGGTCTGGCCGTTCGTGGGGCAGTGGTAGTCGTAGGCTGGCATGGTTCCTCCGCCCGTGATTGTCGTCATGGGGTGGCTATGGCGTCAACGCCGGCTGGCTGTCAGGAAGGAGTCGGAAGGTCGCCGAGCCGTCTGAGCCGAAGCCCGCTTGGCGGGCTTCACATGAGTGCGACTGCTCTGTAGCGGGCCGTCTGCAAGAACGGCCATCTCACCTGTCCATCGGCTCAGCTACCTCCGCCGTTGCATCGAGGTTGTCAAGCCCGAGCTCCCCTCCCATCAAAGGTGCAGCCCGGCGGCCTTCCGACACTTTGAGTATCGGCATCGACCGCGGGAACCTGTAGCCGGGCCGGGCCAGTTTTCGGCCGATCAGCTCAGCGTCCAGCCGCCGTCCACCACCAGGCAGGTGCCCGTGACGTAGGAGGCGTCGTCGGAGGCCAGGAAGAGCGCCGCGGAGGCGATCTCGCCCGGTTTGCCGAGCCGCCGGATGCTGCGCACCGCCAGCGCCTCTTCGATCGCGTTGGGGTTCTCGGCCAGCCGCTTCTCCTCGACCTCGGTGCGGATCCAGCCGGGCAGCACGGCGTTCACGCGGATCTCGTCCGGCTGGAAGTCGATCGCCATCGAGCGGGTGAGCTGGTTCATGGCGCCCTTGGACGTCAGGTAGGCCGCCGCGTTCTCCCAGACGACCAGGCTGCCGACCGAGGAGACGTTGACGATCGCCCCGCCGCCGCGTGAGCGCAGGTGCGGGATGGCCAGCCGGCTGAGGTAGTACACCGACCGCAGGTTGACGCGGAGCTGCCGGTCCCAGGACTCGGGGTCGAGGTCCTCGGCGTTGTAGCTGTGGCCCTCGTCCACGGCGGCGGCGTTGTTCACCAGCACGTCCAGCCCGCCGAACTCCTCGACGGCGCGGGCGACCAGCGCGTCCATCTCGGCATCGACGCCGACGTCGCAGCGCACGAAGATCGCGCGCTCACCCCGCTCCCGGATCGCCGCCGCGATCTCCTCGCCCAGCTCGGAGCGCCGGCCGCTCACCACGACCGAGCCGCCCTCCGCGGCGAAGCGTTCCGCGGTCGCCCTGCCGATGCCGGCCGTGCTGCCGGTCACGATGCACACGCGCCCTTCCAGTCGTCCCGTAGCCATGACGTCCCAGTATAGCCGGCGACGGCATCACCGGCGGGGTATGATGAGCGGCGTGGACCGGCGCGATCGGATCGGACGGATCGCTGCCGCGCTACTCGCCTGCGCGTCAGCCGCTCACGCTCAGCACGGCACCGCGGCGGCGGTATACCAATCGGTAGCTCCAGCGGTGGTCTTCGTGGAGACAGCCAGCGGCACCGGCAGCGGCTTGCTACTGAAATCCAGTGCCATTCTGACGGCAGCGCACGTCGTATACCCATACCCCTCGGCACGCATCGTCTTCTCCCACGGCGCCGAGCTGCTCGACGTCCCCGTGATAGGCTGGGATCTGATGGCCGACGTCGCCGTGCTCGGCCCCGTACCGAGCGCGGTTCCTCCGCCGCCGATAGGCGCGGCGTCGGAGCCGGCAATCGGCTCCGACGTGTTCACGATCGGCTATCCAGCCGAGGAGGAACCGTACCCTCAGCCTGCGATCAGCCGCGGCGTCCTGTCGCGGTACCGCCACTGGCCGGACCAGGAGATCACCTACCTGCAGACCGATGCGCTGGTCGACGGCGGTCAGAGCGGAGGGGTTCTGGCCTCCGCGGACGGTGCCGTCGTCGGGATGACGATATTCGGAGACTTCGGCCACTTCGGACTGGCGATCTCGGCCCGCGACGTCCTGTCGCGGGTGGACGCCCTGCTTGCCGGCGAGGACCCCGCCGAGCTCGGTGACCGTGGCTGGGACGAGCCGGCGAACACGGGGCCGATATCGTTCGTGCTCCCCACCCTCTGGTCCGAACGGGCGTTCGTCATCGACGCGCAGCCGGGCACGGAAGTGACGATCACGGCGCGCAGCGCGAATGACCTCGCCGTAACGATCGTGGATGTATGGGGTGACACCATCGCGGAAGCGGACCAGACGGAAGAGGACGCTGAGTCGGTCGCCGCGACGCTGGGCGGCACTCCACCGTTTCTCGTGATCGTGGAACAGCTCATGGAAGAGGCGGCGGACGTGGTCATCGAGGCCGATGTCGGCCTCATGCCCATCGATGACCCGGATGACGGCTCGTTCCTGCAGGTGCCTGCCAGGAGGGCGGCAGCGCTGGATTATCCGTACGACGTCGACCAATTCCACGTGCATCTCGGGCCGGGGAGACAGTCCGAATCCGCGTCGACTCGACCGCGGTCGATCCTTACCTGACGGTCGACTACCGGTTCTCCGACGACGTGATCTCCGACGACGACAGCGGCGGCGGGGTGTTTGGCGAGAGCGCGGAGCTGGTGCTGCGGGCCGACCGTGATCGCACCTATCGCGTCGTGATCGATGATGCCTACGGCGACGGCATGGGCGGCTACACGCTGACGATCGAGCAGGAGGATAACTGAGCCATGTCACCGGTCACCCTTCTCCGCGCCCTGCCGGCGGGCGAAGTCGCCGTGCTGGCCGGCGCCGGCTTCCGCGACGGGGTGCCGGCCCGCGATGCCCCGGCCGGCTGGCCGATGGGGGTGGCGCGCCGCCCCGACGGCGACCTGATCGTCAACGACTACTGGGGCAACCGCATCTGGCGCATCGACCGCGACGGCATCCTGCACCTGTTCGGCGGCGACGGCATCGCCGGCACCGAGGGCGACGGCGGCCCGGTCGCGGAAGCGCGCTTCCGCGAGCCGCACGACCTGCACCAGGACCGGCACGGCAACCTGTACCTGTCCGACCTGGGCAACCACACCATCCGCCGCATCGACTACCGCACCGGCATCGTCACCCTGGTGGCCGGCAACGGCCGGGTCGGCCGCGGCGGCGACGGCGGCCCCGCGGTCGATGCGGAGCTCGACTGCACCTGCGGAGTCGCCGTCGACGCCGGAGGCAACGTCTACCTGTCCGACGAGTGGGCCTGCAACATCCGCCGCGTCGACGCGGGTACCGGCATCATCGACCTGTTCGCCGGCTACGCGGCGCGCCACTACCCGTCCGAGCGGGGCGAAAGCCGCCCGTTCGCCGGCGCCGGCCTGAGCCTGATGGGCTACCACGGCGACGGCGGCCCCGCCTCGCATGCCGCCTTCTACCACCCCGAGCACCTGGCGTTCGATTCGCGCGGCGACCTGTACGTCTGCGACAACTCGAACGACCGCATCCGCCGCATCGACATGCGGACCGGCATCATCACGACGGTCCTGGGCAACGGGCAGCGCGCCTCCAACGGCGACGGCGGGCCGGCGGTGGAGGCCAGCACGCTGATGCCGGACGCGATCTGCCTGGACGTCCACGACAACCTCTACGTCGGCGAGAAGTACGGCTTCCGCATCCGCAAGGTGGAGGCCGCCAGCGGCATCGTCACCACCCTGGTCGGCAACGGCGTGCCGGCGTGGGGCGAGGAGGGGTTGCACGGCAGCCAGACGGGCTGCAACTCCGTCGAGGCGGCGATCTGGGCCGACCCGGACGGCACCGTGCTCTGGGGCGACTGCTCCGGACGCCTGCGCCGCTACGACGGCGCCACCGGGATCGTCACGACGGTCCTGGGCGGCACCGGCGTCGGCGACGGCGGGGCGGCGGACAGCGCCTTCCTGCGCGGCCCGCTGGGGATCGACGTCGCCGCCGACGGCTCCATCTACTTCGCCGACCGCTGGAACCAGCGCGTGCGCCGCATCGACGCCGCCAACGGCACGATCACCACCGTCGCCGGCAACGGCGCGCGCTCCTACGGCGGTGACGGCGGCCCGGCGGTCGGCGCCTACCTGGGCAACCCGTCCGACGTGGCGATCGACGCGCGGGGACGGGTCGCCATCGCCGACAACCGCCGCTGCCACGTCCGGCTGGTCGATACGAACGGGATGATCCGCTCGGTCTGCGGCATCGGCCAACCCTGGGACAAGGGCGACGGCGGGCCGTCGATCAGCGCCGGCGTGGTGATGGTGATGTCGGTCCGCTTCGGGCCGGACGACGCGCTGTACCTGGGCGACGCCGTGGGGCGCATCCGGCGCATCGATCCGCACACCGGGATCATCACCACGGTGGCCGGCACCGGCCTGCCCGGCTACTCGGGAGACGGCGGCACGGCCACCGCCGCCCGCATCGGCACGCCGGAAGCGCTCGCGTTCGGGCCGGACGGCAGCCTGTACTTCGCCGACAGCGTCCATCACGTCATCCGCCGGGTGACCCGGAGCGGGATCATCGACACCGTGATCGGCGACGGCACGGCCGGGCATGCCGCAGACGGGAGCGACCCGCGGCGCGCACGCATCGACACCCCACGAGGGCTCGACGTCGCCCCGGACGGCACGCTGTTCTTCACCGACTCCGGCAACCACGTGATCCGCTGCCTGACCTCAGCCGGCGAGCTCCGCACCCTGGCCGGCTGCGGCGAGGCCGGCGAGACCGGCTCCGGTCCGGCCGCGAGCGCCCGCTTCAACCACCTCGGCGGCATCCGGCGCTACGGCGACGACCACCTGCTCTTCGCCGACCACTTCAACAACCGGCTCAAGCTGCTCCGCTGGCGGTGAGCGGCTGCCGCGCCGTGGGTATCCCGAGGCTCTGTTCGATTGACTGAATTTATAGAAGGAGAGTCCGATGAAAAAGCGAGTCCGCCGGAAACTCATTCACGAGGGTCGCTATGTTGCCGAAGTGGAGGTAGCGGTGCTCACCGCCGACCACGGGTGGTCTCCATATCTTTCCCAGGAAGATGCTTACAAACTCGACGACGTAAGAGAAGCACTTCGGCGAGGAGACATCGCGTCGGCCGCGGCACACGCCAAGGTGTATGCCCTGTCGCCGGTAACCGCCTGACTGAAAGAAGCCAACAAGCCACTCGCACACCACGGGAGGTAACCTGAGCATGGCGCTGTTCCCCACGACCGTCGTCGGCAGCCTGCCGCGGCCGGAGTGGCTGCGCGAGCTGATCCTGGACCGCAAGGACGGCCGCATCACCGAGGAGGAGGCGAACCCGCACCTGGACCGGGCGGCCGCCATGGCGATCTCCCTGCAGGAGCGGGCCGGCCTGGACGAGGTCACCGACGGCGAGTGGCGGCGCGAGAGCTACGTCAAGGTGTTCGCCGAGCGGGTGCGCGGCTTCCGCAACGACCTCAACCTCAGCAACATCCCCTACCCGGCGGTGGTCGAGCCGATCGAGTACTACCGGCCGATCGCCGCCGAGGAGGTGGCGTTCGCGCGCCCGCGCACCACGCGGCGGCTCAAGATCACGCTGCCGGCGCCCTACATCATCGGCCGGCGCATGTGGCACCCCGACCACTCGCGCGACGCCTACCCCCGGCGCGAGGACCTGATGGAGGCGGTGGTGCCGATCCTGCGCCAGGAGATCCAGGCGGTGCGCGCCGCCGGCGCCGACGTCGTGCAGCTCGACGAGCCGTGGCTGGCCGTGATGGTCGACCCCGAGTTCCGCGCCGGCGAGGGGATCGGCGATCCGGAGCCTGCGATGGAGCTCTGCATCGACCTGCTCAACCGCACCCTGGACGGGGTCTCCGGCATCGACACCGCCATGCACCTGTGCCACGCCCACTTCCAGCACCGGCACAGCACCGCGGGTTCCTACGACCTGATCATGCCGGCTCTGGCCCGCGCGCGGGTCGGCACCATCCTGATGGAGTACGCCACGCCGGACGCCGGCGGCCTCGATTCGCTGTCCGGCTTCCACCGGGACGCGCGCCTGGGGCTGGGCTGCGTCGACCACTGCGACGAGGCCATCGAGGCGCCGGAGACGATCGTCGCCCGCGTGGAGGCCGCGATGCGCTACGTGGACAAGGAGCGGATCGTGCTCAACCCCGACTGCGGCTTCGCCCCGTCGGTGCAGAACCCGATCCCAGTGGACGAGGCGTACCTGAAGCTGAAGGCGATGTGCGCCGCGGCCGGGCAGCTTCGGCTGCGCCATCCGTTCTAGTCCGGCCGGCATGATTCACGAACGCGTCGAGCTGCACAACGTCGCCGAGCTCCGCTACGAAGCGCGCCGCGGCGGCTACCGGCTGCAGCGCGTGCCGGAGTCGGTGCGCAGGGCGCTCAACCCCGGCGCGCAACTCTGCGTCCTGCAGCCGGACAACGCAGAGATCCGCTACGTCGCCGTGGGTCCTTCGAAGGTGACGCTCTCCTCGCACGGGCAAACCCGCGTCAGCGTCTTCTTCGGTCAGTTCGACTCCTACCAGCGCGCGGTCGTCGGCCGCGAGCCGCAGACGATCGAGGTCACCCCCAGCGAGGCGCTCGACGCCCTCCCCGACCGCTACACGGCCGGCATGCCGTTCTCGCCGCGCGTGGTGCGGTTGGTCCTGGGCGGTCCGGAGCGCGACCCGGTGCTGCTGCACGGGGTCGAAGGCGAGGAGGTCCGCCCGCCGGCGGCGGACGAGGTGCCGTCACTGCGCCTGCTCACCTACGGCACCTCGATCACGCACGGCTATTTCGCCGAGGGGCCGCACCTGACCTATGTCGGCCACGCGGCGCGCCGGCTGGGCGCCGACCTGATCAACCTGGGGGTGGCCGGCTCCGCCCACTGCGAGTCCGAGATCGCCGACTACATGGCGGAACGCACCGACTGGCACGTCGCCAGCCTGGGACTGTCGGTGAACATGCAGGGCTTTCCGATGGAGGAGTTCCGGCGGCGCGTGCAGTACCTGGTCGACCGCGTCGCCGGCGCCGATGCCGGCCGGCCGGTCGCCTGCATCACGCTCTGGCCGTACTACCGCGACTTCGGCTGGGAGCCGGCAGGCGAGTACGGCGGCACGCCGGAGGAGTTCCGCCAGGAGCTGCGCGACGCGGTGGCGGCCACCGGCCACGCGAACGCGCACCTGCTGGAGGGGCCGGAGCTGCTGACCGACATCAGCGGCCTGAGCGCCGACCTCATCCACCCCGCCGACTACGGCATGATGGAAATGGGCCGGGGCCTGGCCGTGCGCCTCTCCGCGCTGCTGGCGCGCTCGCCTTAGCCGGCGACCGCCTCCACGGCCGGCTCCAGCAGCCGGGCGAGCGTCGCGATGGCGGCGTCCATCTCGTCCGGGCGGTTCCAGCCGAAGCACAGGCGCATGCGGTCGCGTCCCGACACGCCGTCGGCCGCGGTGCGCGGTCCAGGCGCGAACAGCACGCCGTTCTCCGCGCCGCGCTCGCTGGCTTCCACCGCGTCCGAGCCGTCGAGCATCTGCACGAACACGAACAGGCCGCCGGACGGGGTGGTCCAGCGGGCGCGGCCGCCCAGATGCGTGTCGAGCGCGGCCAGGATCGCGTCGCGCTTGGCCTGCAGCAGGCCGCTCACGCGGTCGATGTGGGCGGCAAGCCCTCCGCTCTCCGCATACCGGTGCACGGCCATGGCCGTGAACTGACTGACGGCGCCGACACCCTTGACGGCCATCATCCGATCCATCAGCGCCGGGGCAGCGGTCACGTAGCCGATGCGCATGCCGGGGCCGATGTTCTTCGAGAACGAAGCGACGTAGATCGTGCGCCCGCTGTCGTCGAGCGAACGGATCGCCGCCGGCACCTCCCGGCCCTCGAAGGCCAGGTCGACGTAGCAGTCGTCCTCCCACACGGGCACGCCGTAGCGGCCGGTGATCTCGCTCACCGCCTCGCGCCGCGCCATCGACTCCACCCAGCCGAGCGGGTTCTGGAAGGTCGGCACCGTGTAGACCGCCTTCACGCGCTTGCCGTCGTCCAGCGCGGCCTGGATCTGGTACTCCAGCGAGTCGGGAAGCATGCCCTCGTCGTCCGACTCCACGCCGCGGATGTCGGCGCCGAAGCGGCGCAGGATGCCGAGCGTGCCCGCGTACGTGAAGTCCTCGACCAGCACCACGTCGCCGGGGTCGACCAGCGCCTGCGCGACCAGGAAGTTCGGCTCGCTCGACCCGGAGCCCAGGAGGATGCTGTCGGCGTCCACCGTGAATCCGCGGGTCTCGGCGAGCCGGCCGGTCAGCCACTCTCGCAGCGGCGGATAGCCGAGCGGGTGCGGGTAGTGCGCCAGGCTGCGGCCGGCGACGGCCAGCTCCTCACGCAGGCACTCGACCAGCGCGTCGAGCGGCAGCGAGTCGGGATCGGGATAGGCGACCCCGAAGTCGTACAGGGCCGTCGGATGCGCCGTGCGCGCGACCGGCTCGCTCGGCACCGAGCGGGCCAGCAGATCGTCCCACCCGCAACACTCTGAACTCATCGACGATACCTCCGTTCGGGGCATACTAACGATCGGCGCGCGCCGCGGCGACCACGGCCGCGACACGCAGGAGGGTGATCGGATGAAGTACGGACGGGTGAACGGGGTCGGCAAGCCCGTGGCGCGCATCGTGCACGGCACGACCATGCTGAGCACGGACGCCCTGGAGGAAGGCGTGGACCTGCTGGACGGCGTGTTCGCGGCCGGCGGCACCACCTTCGACTCGGCGTGGAACTATGGCGGCGGCGACTGCGAGCGGGTGCTGGGCGCCTGGATGGAGCGGCGCGCCAACCGCGACCAGGTGGTGATCCTCACCAAGGGGTGCCACCACAACCAGGACCGCGACCGGGTGACGCCCGCCGACCTGACCTCCGACCTGATGGACTCGCTCATCCGGCTGCGCACCGACTACGTCGACCTGTACCTGCTCCACCGCGACGACCCCACACTCCCGGTCGACGCGATCGTGGCCACGATGGCCGAGCACCACGCGGCCGGCCGCATCCACGCGTACGGCGGCTCGAACTGGAGCGTGCCGCGCATCGAGGAGGCGAACGCCTACGCCGCCTGCCACGGGCTACCGGCGTTCGCGGCGAGCAGTCCAAACTACAGCCTGGCCGTGCAACTGCAGGCTCCGTGGGCAGGCTGCCTGTCGATCGGCGGCCCGGAGGCGGCCGGGGACCGGGACTGGTACCGCCGCACGCAGCTCCCGGTGTTCTCCTGGTCCAGCCTGGCCGGCGGTTTCTTCTCCGGCCGGTTCGGCCGCGACAAGCCGAGGCCGGACTCCGGCCGGGAAGAGCTTTCCGCCGCCACCTACTGCTCGGACGGCAACTTCACCCGCCTGGAAACGGCGCAGGCGATCGGCCGCGCGCACGGCGTGTCGTCCGCGCGCGTCGCCCTCGCCTACATCATGCAGACCGGCCTGGACGTGTACCCGATCGCCGCCTCGGCGACGCCGGAGGAGTTCGCGGACAATGCCGCCGCCCTGGACCTGCAGCTCAGCGCCGAAGAGATCGCGAGGCTTCAGGAAGCCGGTCCGGGGTAGGCTCTAGGCTCGCCGCATCCTTGACCAGGATTACTCGAGGCATCACTCTGGAAGCATGAAGACCTCGGTTGATATTCCTGAGCATGTCCTGGAGGAAGCGATGCGGCTCACCGGAGCCAAGACCAAACGCGAAGCGATCGTCACGGCCGTCGCCGACTTCAATCGCCGCGCGCGGTGCGCCGCGTTGACCCGCTACCTGGGAACCTGTGACGACCTGATGTCCCTGAAAGAACTCGATGAGATGCGCGGAACGCCGTTAGACCTTCCACTGACGCCCGCTGTCTGGAACACCGCAGACGACCCGGCGCGTACGTCCCGCGCCCAGGGTGTCACGGTACCGACGGTCGACCTCGTGGTGCAGGCGTGCGCGCACCATCACGGCACGTCTCTTCTCCACGACGATCAGCACCTGCGCCTGCTCGCAGAGCTGTAGACGCACACTCCTACGGCCGTTCGACCTCGGCCCATGTGCCGGTGTCGCGCGAACGTTCGGCGGCCAGGCCCACGCGGTGCAGCCGGGCGACGCGATGGCGCCCCGCCTCGCCCTCCGTGCCCGACTCGATGCAGTCCAGGAAGGCGCGCACGCACTCGTGCATGCCGGGCAGGCCCAGAACCGGCTCGATCGGCGGGCAGGTCTCGATCGTCCAGGCCGGGCTGTCGGCGCTGCGCCAGCGCAGTCCGCCCGTGAGCAGGTCGACGCGCACGTCGCCGGCGGTGCCCGTGACCGCGATGCGCATGTCGGGGCCGGACACGGCGCCGGTGTTGACGGTGAAGGTGCCCCAGCAGCCGCCGTAATCGAGCTGCATGGCGCTCTGCGCCTGCGCCCGTCCGGCCGATCCCGAGCCGTCCATGGTCAGGACGCGCGCGGCGGTCCTGCCGAGCACCCGGTCGAGCGGATCGACGTACCACGGCGCCAGGTGATCGACCTTGCAGAGGTCCTCCTCCGGCAGCGCGCCCCAGTCGGACTCCAGCCGCACCTCCGCGAACTGCGGGATGCCCACCGTCCCGTCCGCGACCAGCTCCGCCGCGCGCCGCACGACCGGCAGGAATCCCAGCTCGATGTCGGCGTGCGTGGGAGCGCGCGCGGCTTCGAGGCGCTCGATCATCGCCGGGATCTCCTCCCGCGTGGCGGCCAGCGGCCCCTCGTAGAGGACGGCCGTTCCGGCATCGATCGCGGCGCCGATCGCCTCCGCGTGCGCCGCCTCCGACACGGCCACCATCACGCCGTCCACCGCGGTGCCGGCCAGCAACTCGCCGGCGGACGCGTACACCGCCACCTCCGGCCCCAGCTCGCGCCCGGCGCGCTCCCGGGTCTCCGCGCTGGGCGCCGCCACCGCCACCACCCGCGCGCGCCCGGCGGCGTGGAGAGCCGGCACGTAGGCCGTGCGCGTCCAGCCGCCGTATCCGATCAGACCGATCCGTATCTTCTCAGCCATCGGCCGCAGCTTACGGGAGCGGCCTTCGCTTGGGTACCGGCCGGGCGCCGTTCTACGCTTGGCCCATGCCTCCCGCCACCCGTGCGCAACTCTCCTCCCAACTGCGCGAGCTGGGCATCCGGCCCGGCGCGGCGGTGATGATGCACAGCAGCCTGAGCGCGCTGGGACCGGTGGACGGCGGCGCCGCGACCGTGGTCGACGCGCTGCTGGACGCGGTCGGTGACGGCGGCACCCTGCTGGTGCCGGCTTTCCGCGACTCGGTGTGGGGCGACCCGGCCGAGTTCACCAACGGCGACTGCGACTGCACCAGCGCAGACCGACTGTGCCCGAGCCGGCAACCCGGGTTCCAGGGCGTGATTCCGGAGGAGGTGCGCCGCCGGCCCGGCAGCCTGCGGAGCTGCCACAAGACCCACTCCTGGGTGGGCCTGGGCGCCCGCGCGCGCGACCTGCTGACCGGGCACCGCGCGGCGCCCAGCTCGTGCGGCGCCGGCAACCCGTTCGATCTGCTCGGCGACGACGACCTGGTGCTCACCCTGGGCGTCGGCGTCGATCGGGTGACGCTCTGGCACTTCTACGAGGAGGTGTGGCTCCTCCCCTACGCCGGCCACCTCTGGCCGGCCGAGCGCCATCTCAACAACACCGTGCCCGGCCTGCGCCTGCAGTACGAGCACCCCGGCGTGCTGCAGGACCTGTGCCGGGCGGCCGGCATCCTGGCCACCGGACCGGTGGGAAAGAGCACCTCCGGCCTGATGTCGGTCGGCCGGTTCCGCCGCTTCATGGCCGCCGCGCTGGCCGACGACCCGTTCTGCCTGATGCTGCGCCCGCCGGACCGCGATGACGGCGACCTGGCGGTGGACGCTCTGCGCAAGGCCGCCGCCATGCTGCGCGCCTGGCGGCGCACGGACCCCGACGACGCGCCGCCAGTCCGGCCCGCGATCGAAGAGCATCCCCTGGCGCCCGTGCCGATCCCGGACGCCGCCGCTGCCGCCCCCGGCGCGGGCGACCTCACGGTGCGGGAGGACTGCCCGGCGTTCGCCGGCTACCACGCGGCCGGCGAGATGCGCGTGCCGCTCTGCCGCGCCAACGGCCGCCACCCCGACCTGTTCCGGCGCGGCGGCGCCTTCGACCGCCACGGCGTCACCACCTGCGGGACGTGCGGTTGGCACGCCCGCTTTCCGCCCCTACCATCCGGCACGTGATCAAGTACACCGGCGACCACGCCTACCAGGACCACGACCGCGAGTTCTTCGAGCACGAGCTGGCATCCTTCGTCCCCGACAAGGTGTTCGACTGCCACGCCCACCTGTGGCGCGGCGACGCCTACGCCGCCCCGCTGCCACCGGGCTTTCCGGCCGATATGAACAGTGACGACTACCTGCGCCTGAGTGGGGAGGTGTTCCCGAACCGGACGCTCGGCGCCTGGTTCCTGCCGAAACCGGCCGTCAAGCACCGCGAGCAGACCCTGAGCGTCAGCGAGTGGGTCGGAGCGTCCCTGACCGGCAAGCCCACCTGCCGCGGGGCCTTTCTGGTCAAGCCCGAGGACGACCCGGAGTGGGTGCGCGAGCACGCCCGCCGGCTCGGCCTGCGCGGGCTCAAGTGCTACCACACCTTCTCGCTGCGCACGCCGACCCTGGACTCCGAGATCCCGGAGTACCTGCCGGAGGCGGTCATGAAGGTGGCGCATGAGGAGGGGTGGTACGTGACCCTGCACATGGTCAAGGACCGGGCGGTGGCCGACCCCGGCAACCAGCATTGGATCCGCACCTATTGCGAGCGCTACCCGGACATGAAACTCATCCTGGCCCATTCGGCGCGCGGCTTTCAGCCGTCACACAACTTCGAGGGGCTGCCGGCGCTGGCCGACCTGCCGAACCTGTACTTCGACTCCAGCGCCAACTGCGAGCCGATGGCGCACGTGGCGATCATGCGCATCTTCGGCCACGACCGCTTCATGTTCGGCACCGACTTCGGCGCCGCCAGCCACAGCCACGGCCGCCACTCCGCGGTCGCCGACACCTTCTTCTGGGTCTACGACGACGCGCCGGTCTGGAAGGAGAAGCACATGACGATCAAGCCGGTCTCCATCGTCCTGGAGCACCTGCGCTCGGTGAAGTGGGCCTGCTGGGCCGAGCGGCTCACCGACCGGCAGGTCGAGGACGTGTTCTGGAACAACGCCGCCCGCCTCTTCGGCCTTTGATTCAACGGGCGCCGTCTGCTTCGACGACCAGCACCCAGTCCTGGAGGACCGGCGGGTTGGGCGACTGCCAGGCACCATCCGCGTCCGGGATCGCCGCGCCGATCTCGACCTCGTCGCCGGTGACCGGATCGAAGAAGTACGCGTGCCACGCGGCAGAGCGATCGAGGCCGGTCACCGGCACCCGGCCACTGTAGGCGGCGCTCGCGTGGGCGAGCACACCCGGGTCGCGGCGGTCGACCGGGTCGACGGCGCGGTCGCGCTCCCGCTGCCGCATCACGTCGAACAACACCTCGCCGGCCAGGCACGGCACGAAGACGACGTACAGCCGGCCCGGGATGCCCGCGGCGTACGGGGCGATGCGGTTGCCCGGGCCCTGGTGGTATGCAAGGCATCCCGGCGCCGGGCGCATCTCCCACCAGCGGTAACGGGACAGGAGCCGCGCCGCCAGGCCGATCTCCGTCGAGCCCGGCAGGGCCGCCGCCTCCTTCCACGTCACGCGGCCCCATGACTGGCCGTGCGGCGACGCGCCGTACGGATCGTCCCGCGTGCTCACCTGCCACAGGCCGTTGGCGCCGTAGGTGAACCCGTAGGCGCCGCTCAGGATCGACGACCAGTACATGAACCGCTGCACGTCCGCGAAGCAGGTCGCGCGGATGCCCTCGTAGCACGCCTCCGACATGACCACCGGCTGGCGCGGCGCGGCGCGGACCTCCTCCTCGATCATGTCGGCATTGGTCGACAGGGTGTGGAATCCGAAGTGGCCGGTCTGCAGCATGTTCACGTCCAGCAGGTCCGGCTCGTCGACCATGCGGCGTCCGTAGAAGGTGGGATGGATGGTGAGCGGCCGCTCGAACGGGTCCTGCTGCCTGACGTGGTGGAGCAGGCGCGTCCATCCGGCGCGCAGCTCGTCCTCGGCCGCCTCGGCGCGCGCCGAGTCCCAGTCGGCGCCGGTGGTGTAGTAGCGGCTGGTCGCCTCGCCGGCCAGGCACCAGACCACCGGCAGGGCGCCCCAGCGCGCGATCAGGTAGTCCCAGTGGCGGCGGACCGACGCCTCGCCGCAGAGCTCCAGGTAGTAGCCCCAGCAGCCCACCACGCACGGCACCAGTCCCGACGAGACCAGGTGCGCGATGCGCTCGTCGGCCCGGTCCCAGTACGCGGGGTTGGGCCGGCCGAGGGCATGGCCGTCGTCGCTCGCCCGTGTCCACGGATGGCCTGCCTCGTTCTCGCCGCGCGGGTCGAACGGCGGCTGGTCCGGGTACAGGCCCGCGACGATCTGGACGAGGGTGAACCCCTTGCGGGCGCGGTCCGCGGTCAGCCACCGGAAGTCGTCCGGCCACGTCAGGCGCCGGGTGAGCCCCATCCACCACGTGTCGCCCAGCCACTGGAACGGCGTGCCGTCGGCGTGCTCCAGGCACGGGTGTCCGGCCGAACGGCGCAGCGGCCCGTGCCGGTAGAGCGGATTGTCGCCCTCGTACGGGATGACCTCGACTTCGCCCTGCCGGCCGTGCAGCCCCTCGTCGGCGGTGTCGCTGCACTGCGTGCGCCAGGTGTGAACGCCCGGCAACGGCGACGCGTACCGGAAGGACCAGCGGTCCCCGCCGCGCCAGAAGGCGGGCACGCGGCGCTCCCGGCCCCGCGGGTCGCACACCAGCGCGTGCACGCCGACCTCCGCGTACGGGTCGGCACGGCGCGCGCCGGACTCCACCGACCACTCGGCGACCGTGTTGGCCGCGCACCGGTGACGGGTCACCGCCACTCGCGGGCGAAGCTGAACAGCCGGACCAGGCGTTCGTGATCGGCGTCCGGCAGGCGGGGCTCCTCCAGAGCCCGGATGTTGGCCTCCAGGTGGTCGAAGCTGCGGGTGCCGGTCAGCACGGTGGAAACCCCCGGATGGTCGGCCGCGAACTTCATGCCGGCGGCTACCACCGACTCGACCTCGCCGTGCACGAGCCAGCCGAGAGGATCGTCGTCCGGCACGGCACCGTGCGCGAGCGAGCCGTCCGCCTTCCAGGCCGCGATCCGCTCGGCGAGCTGCTCCGGGTGCGGCAGCAGGTAGCGCGCCGGAGACATGTTCATCACCGCGAGCCCGTGCTCGGCGGCCAGCGGCAGCGCCCGGTCGCGGGCGCACTGGTTGAGGATGCCGTAGCGCAGCATCGACACGTCCCAGAAGGACGGATGCCGGGTGACGGCGTCGATCGTGACCCGGTGCTCCAGGTCGTCGCCCATCCGCTCGCTGAAGCCGGCCAGGCGGATCTTGCCGGCCTGCTTCAGCCGCTCGATCGACGGTCCGTGGCGCTGGTAGACCGCGTCGTAGTCCTCGGGCTTGAGGCCGTGGATGAACATGACGTCGACGTAGTCGGTCCGCAGCCGACTGAGGCTGGCGTCCACCGCCTCCTCCAGCGCCCGCGAGTCGCCGATCAGGTCGCCCTCCACCGGTTCGCTGTCGAGCCCCGTCCACTGCGAGTAGGCCCACTTGGTGGACAGCAGGTAGCTGTCGCGCGGCACCCCGGCCAGCGCGGCGCCCAGGAACAGCTCGCTGTCCCCGTACCCCTGCGAGGTGTCGATCAGATTGATGCCGCAGTCCAGGCAGCGGTGCAGGAGGCGAGTCTTGTCCGCGTCGGAGATGCTCGCCTCCGTGAAGGTGGTGGGGCCTCCGGTGCCGAAGCCGAGCAGGCTCACCTCGACACCGCTGCGCCCGAGGGTCCGATAGTGCACGGCGGCAGCGCTATTGTTCGGGGGTCATCAGGCCGAGCGCGGCTCGCTGCGGATCGGCGATGACGGCGATGCGCCCCACGGTCGCGATGTCCGCGGCGGGCATCAGCACCGAGCCGCCGCCGGCCTCCGCCGCCGCGACGGCAGCGTCCGTGTCGTCGACCTGCAGGTAGGTGCTCCAGTGCGCGGGATGGCGCATCTCCAGCAGGTGCTCGGGCATCTTCATCACGCCGGCGACCGGGATGTCCCCGGCCATGACCACCGTGTACTGCACGCCGTCCGGCATCGGGGCGGTCTCCGTGCGCACGTCCAGCAGCGCGGCCAGGAACCCGGCGGCCGCGGCGGGATCGGCGGTCAGGACCTCCGCCCAGCAGAGCGCGCCGTGCTCGGCGCGGATCTGGGCGCCGATGCTCCCCCGCGGCTGCCAGAGCGAGACCACGGCGCCGGTCGGGTCCTTGATGGTCGCCATGCGGCCGGCGTCGAACACGTCGAACGGCTCGGCCAGCACTTCCCCGCCGTGCTCGACGGCGCGCACCGCGGTGGCGTCGGCATCGTCCACCGTCAGGTAGACGTTCCAGTGCGGGGGAACGCCCATCTGCGCCTCCTCGGGCGGCTGCGTGTACATTCCGGCGACGCTGGCGCCGTCGATGGTCGCGGTCGTGTAGAGCCGCTCGCCGGTCTCGTCCACCGGCATGTCCCGGTAGCTCCAGCCGAACAGGCGGGCGTAGAACGCCTTGGCGGCGTCCTGATCGGTGGTAGACAGGTCAACCCACGACGGCGTCCCCTGCAGATAGCGATCGATTCTCATGTGTTCGTTCCTCTCTTGGTTCTCGTGTTGCGGCTTGGCGTGGAACGCCGGATCTACCGTTCTCCGCGGTCTGCATCCAGCAACCGCGTAGCGCTCCCTTCAGGGAGCACCTGAGGCATCTTCGGGTACAGATCGGGACGATTGCGGGCGCCCTCGTGAATCCGCCGCAGGTAGTCGTCCGCGTCCTCAACGAGCGGCGGGCGATCCCGGCCGCGCCACATGGCCAGCGGGTTGTGCGACTCCCGCTCGCGACCGTCCGTCGCCTTCATATCGGTACGGTACTGCCGTCCGAGGCTACGTCAAGTCATCCACGTCCAAAGACAGAGCCTTCGCCAACGCCCTCAGGGTCGACAGGGAACCGTTGCGGCTGCCCCCTTCGATCTGTGACAGGTAGGCGGCGCTGATATTGGCCCCCGCCGCCAGTTGCTTGATGCTGAGACCCCGGTATTCCCGCCATACCCGAACCGGGCTCTCACCGTCCAGGATGCGATCGGCGAAATCGGCCGGAATCATCTCATCCGTACCCGCTTCGAGGCGCTCTTTCGCCCTGTCGTAAGCGCGGATGTCGGCCATGTCCTCGGCCGCTGCGCAGAGTTGCTCATAGTCCTTGAGCGAAAGAACCACCATACGCTCTCCGCCGGGGGTCTCGATCACCTGTGCAGCGGGCATCATGTGCTTCTCCTAACGATAGATGCTTCCTCGCGAGCCGACTTCGAGAATCTCCAGGACACTGCCGTTCACGTCGAAGAGAACCCGCCAGGTGCCGACCCGAAGCCGGAAGCCGTCTCGACCTCTGAGCTTCATCACGTGATGAGCATGAAGTTCTGGCTCGGCAGCGTAGGCAGCGATCCTGGCGCGAATCCGTCGTGCCTCGTTGACCGGCAGTTTCCGAAGAGCGTTCAAAGCCTGCTTGCTGTACGCTACCACGTACACCACAATAGCGTAGCTCCGCGCTCGCTCCTCGGCAAGCAGCGCCGAGTCCACAGGAGCCACGTCCGGTAGCCCGAGGTGTTCGGTTCGCCGACAGTCACCGCCGTCACCCTGAAGCCTCGCCCGCTATAATCGAGCCGTCGCGATGACCTCCGATCAGCCGCTCATCGTCCAGGGTGTCGACACGCTGCTGCTGGAGGTGGCCAGCCCCCGGTTCGAGGAGGCGCGCTCTTGCCTGCTCGCCTTCGCTGAGCTGATCAAGGCGCCCGAGCACGTCCACACCTACCGCATGACGGCGCTGTCGATCTGGAACGCCCGTTCCGCCGGCGTCACGGTGGACGACATCATCGGCACCCTGCACGAGTTCAGCCGCTACCCGGTGCCGGACGCCACGATCGTCGAGATCAGGACCCATGCCTCGCGTTTCGGCAAGCTGCGGCTGATCGCGGACGACGACGGCTTGATGCTCGAGTCCCGCGACGACGAATCGATCGAGATCGCCCGCCGCAACCGCGACGTCTCCAAGTGGCTGGGCGACCGCACGGGCCGGCGCACGTTCCAGGTCGACGCCGAGCGCCGCGGGCTGCTGAAGCTGGCGCTGGTCCGTGCCGGCTTCCCGCCGGATGACGAGGCCGGCTATACCGCCGGCACCCCGCTGGCGTTCGAGCTGCGGGACACCACCCGGGCCGGCCTGCCGTTCCGGCTGCGCGACTACCAGGACGAAGCGGCGCGCGCCTTCGAGGACGTGCGCCACTCGGCCGGCGGCAGCGGCGTCATCGTGCTGCCGTGCGGCGCCGGCAAGACCATCGTCGGCCTGGCCTGCATGCACGCGCTGCAGACCACCACGCTGATCCTCTGCACCAGCGTCACGGCCGCCAAGCAGTGGATCGCCGAGACGCTCGACAAGACCACGCTCACCGAGGATCAGATCGGCATCTACGCCGGCCCGAAACGTGCGCTGCGGCCACTCACCGTCGCCACCTATCAGATGCTCACCCACCGCCGCCGCAGCGACGAGCCGATGGTCAACCTGGAGGTGTTCGACCGCGCCGACTGGGGCCTGATCGTCTACGACGAGGTGCACCTGCTGCCGGCGCCGGTCTTCCAGATCACCGCGGCCCTGCAGGCGCGGCGGCGGCTGGGGCTGACCGCCACCCTGGTCCGCGAGGACGGGCTGGAGGAGGACGTGTTCGCCCTGATCGGGCCGAAGAAGGCCGAGGTCCCCTGGCGCGAGCTGGAGCGCCAGGGATGGGTGGCGACCGCGCACTGCACGGAAATGCGCCTGCCGCTGCCGCCGGCGCTGCGCATGGAGTACGCCGCGGCCTCCCCCCGACAGCAGTTCCCGATCGCGGCTCAGAACCCGGACAAGCGAGCGCTGGTGCGCGCCCTGCTGAGCCTCCATCGCGACGACCGGATCCTGGTGATGGCGATGTACGTCGACCAGATCAAGGGCGTGGCGGACGCGCTCGACATGCCGGTGCTCACCGGCGCCTCATCGCAGAAGCGCCGCGACGCACTGTTCCAGGCGTTCCGCGACGGTGAGGTCCGCTGCCTGGGAGTCAGCAAGATCGGCAGCCTGGCGATCGACCTGCCGGACGCCAACGTCGCCATCCAGATCTCCGGCACCTTCGGATCGCGCCAGGAGGAGGCGCAACGCCTGGGCCGCATCCTGCGCCCCAAGCGCGACGGCACGCAGGCGCACTTCTACTCCCTGGTCAGCGCGGCGACCGTGGAGCAGGAATTCGCGATGAACCGGCAGCGTTTCCTGTGCGAGCAGGGTTACGAGTACGCGATCGCCGACGCGCCGGAGGCGGAGCGGGCGACGACGACCGCGGTAGCGGAGGCTATCGCCGACGCCGGCGGGACCATGCGGAAGCCGATCGCGTGAAGCTGCTGAACCTCGACTGGCACGAGGTCTTCGACCTGCTGCCGAAGTGGGAGGCGCTCCCGGTCGAGCAGCGGCGCTTCCTGATCGATCGCAGTGTCGCCGGCTACGGCTCACGAACCGGGGACGAGAAGCTGATCGATCTCGGCTGGCTGGAACCGGTGCGCACGAAGACGGTAATCCGGTACCGCGTGCCGGAACGGAGGCGATTCTGGCTGAAACTGCTTCGCATCATGTCCCGCGCGACCCCGTTTCCCGACGAAGCCCCCGCCGGTGACATCGCCGCCACCCTGGTGCTGCAGGACTACCTCGCGCAGCACTACACCGGCGACGAGGTCTCCCGCCTCGGCCGCCGACGGCCACACAGCAACCGCTACCAGCTTGCCTGCGACATGGTCAGAGTGGAGTGGTGGCGCGAGTTCCTGGATTGGGACCACGAAGCGGACTCCGCCGCGCCGGTGGGTCCTCGCGAAGCGCTCGGCGCGCACGGCCGCTGGCAGCAGGCGCCGCCCACCGCCGTCACCACCGCCCAGGAGCTCATCGACACGGTGGTGGCATACGGCGAACCGGTCGCCATCACCGATCTGCTGAAGACCTCTGGGGGCAGCTCGGACCGCGACGATCTGGCGGCAGGACTGGACTTTGCTTTCCGTGAGGCGCTGCTGCTGATCGCCGTCGACGCGGCCATGGTGCCGTTCGTCTGCATCTGGCCGCCGATCCTGCACCGTTTGCAGCGCGATTCGGAACCCTCACCCCGCGAGGCCACGTTCCGCGGGGACGAGTTGCTCGACCGGCCGTTCCTGATCGAGGACATCTCGACCGTGCTGCTGGAAGCGATCGTCGAACCGCCACGGCTGAAGTCCGGAACCTCCCACCTGTTCGTCCGCAACCTCCGCGCGATCGGCCGCGTACTCCCCGCACTGCCGGCGTGGGTAGCCTCCGAATTCGCACCTCTGAACCCGGAACGGCGCCTCGCACGCGCAGTTCATTTCGCCATCTCCCTGCGGCTGGCCAAGCCGCAGGAAGGCTCCGGTACGAATCGCCGGCTGGCCGTGACCGACGACGGCCGGCGGTGGCTGACGCGTCCGGCCAAGGAGCGGCTCAAGCAGATCCTCGACCTGCTGCGCGAGGAGGCCATGCTCCATCCGGAAGAGAGTCACAGGTTCGCCGATTCGTGGTACGCCGAGGATCCCGAGGCCGTGCCGCTCGACTTCGTCCCGTATGTCGACGGCCTGGGCTGGTTCTTCACCAGTCCGGACCGCGGTGTGGTCGATGCGTTCCGCGCGGTCGGCCGGGACTCGATCCTCGACCTGCGGGGGTTCATCCTCTTCCACGCCGAGGAGCGCAATCCCCTGCTCACACTCGACACGTTCATCGGCTACGACCACTTCGTGGGCGACGACGGGCGCGACGACGTCGAGCGGATCTGGGGATCGACGCTCCTCGCGTTCTTCCACGAGCGGCTGCTCCCGCTCGGCGGCGTCGCGCTCGGCCCCCTTGCCGAAGGCAACGCCGGCTTCCGCATGACCGAGATCGGCCGCTACCTGCTCGGCGAGGCCGACGACTTCGATCTCGACACCCCGGAGGACACCGGAGACGTGGTCGTACAGCCCAACTTCGAGATCGTGTTCCTGTCGCCGTCACCGATCCAACAGGTGCGGGCGAGGGCGTTCGCGGCACCGACCGCGGCGCTGAAGAGCCCGGAGTCGGTGGGCACCCTGTTCGTCATCGACCGCGCGTCGGTGCAGCGGGCCGTGATGGCCGGCCAGGATGCCGAGCAGGTGATCGCGGGGGCCGGCGACCTGTCCAAGCAGCCGCTGCCGGCCAACGTGACCCGGCAGATGCGGGACTGGGCGGCCGAGGTGCGCTGGATCGACGTGCGCCCCGCCGTGCTGGTCGACTGCGGCGATGCGGAGACCGCCGCCCGCGTGCTGTCGGCGGTGGGCAAGCGAGGCCGCCTGCTTTCGGAGGGCGTCGTCGAACTGGCCGACGGGACCGACCTGACGCCTGCGATGCGCCGCAAGCTGGTCAGCCGCGGTGTCTTCGTGCGCTCCTGAGAGTGCTCCGGCGCGGCCGGCCGAGGGTCACCCTGCGGAGTCCCAGCGGGGTGGCAGTACGATCTGGGCCACCAGTCGCTGCGGGATCGACTCCATGTGCGGGTCTCGATGAACCAGAACGGCGGACGTATCCAGCACGTGGGTGTCGGCACTCACCGACGCTCCGCTTCGCGGTCTTCGCGCCGACGCTCATCCATCAATCGTCCACGCCGCTGCCAGCCCGCTTCGCGTACCTGGCACCCCGCCCACGCAGAGCGGACGCGACGCGAGCGATGTTCGGCAGCACCCGCACCTTTGTTATCACGGAGCGATTGTAATCAAGGGAATCATGAGGTGAAGGGATCCGATCGAGGGAACATAGTCCAGTCCCAGGCGGTGCGTTGACACCGGTTCCCCTCCGCACTAGCGTGCGCCGGGCCAACAAGCCTCCCGGCATGCGCGAGCCTCCCACCCTGTCATCGACCACGCACGAGGAGCCGGCGGCCGACCTGAAGGCGACGCGCCGCTTCGACCGGCGGCAGACCCTGGAACGCGCGTGGCGCATGCGTCCCTTCTACGCCCTGCTGGTACCGGCGGTGACGCTGCTGATCGTCTTCAAGTACATCCCCATGTACGGCGTCGGCATCGCGTTCGTGGACTACAACATCGTCAAGGGCATCCTGGGCAGCACCTGGAACAACTTCAAGTGGTTCAGTTGGGTCTTCAACGACTACTTCTTCTGGCGCGTGCTGCGCAACACCGTGATCCTCAGCCTGCTGCGCCTGGCGATCGGCTTTCCGGCGCCGATCATCCTGGCGCTGCTTCTCAACGAGATCCGCAACCACCCCTACAAGCGCGCGGTCCAGTCGGTCAGCTACCTTCCGCACTTTCTGTCCTGGGTCGTCCTGGGCGGCATCATCCGGGAGATGCTGTCGATGCAGACCGGCGCCGTCCCGTACCTCATGGCTCTCGTCGGGCTGGAGCCCGTCAGCTTCCTGACCAACATCCCGACGTTCCGGGCGCTGCTGGTGGTGACCGGCATCTGGCAGGGCGTCGGCTGGGGTTCGATCATCTACCTGGCCGCGCTGTCCGGGATCGACCCCGAGCTGTACGAGAGCGCCAGCGTCGACGGCGCCAACCGCATGCAGATGGCGCTGCGCGTCACGCTGCCGGCCCTGATCCCGGTCATGACGATCCTGTTGCTGCTGCAGATCGGCAACATCCTGGAACAGGGATGGGACCAGATCTTCAACCTGTACAACGACGTGGTGGTGTCGGTCTCCGACGTGTTCGAGACGCTGGTCTACCGCTCCGGCATCGAAGGCGCGAAGTACTCGTACGCCACCGCCATCAACCTGTTCCAGAACGTCGTGGGGTTCGTGCTGCTGATCGCGGCCAACCAGATCGTGCGCCGCTACAACGAGTACTCGATCTGGTAAGCGGACGTTGACGCAGCGCACCCCATCCGGTAGGGTCGCGACCGGCGTTCGCCACCCCGCCATGACCCTCAAGCGACACCGAACGATCGATGGCTGACCTCTCCACCGAACGGCGCGAGCAGCCCCCGGCGTCCCCCGCCCCCAGCGTGGGCGTCTACGACAGCCTGGGCACCGAGGAGGAGCGCGCCGCCTACCTCAAGCAGGTCCTGCGCAAGCAGACCGCGCGGCGCGCGTGGCGGATGCGGGACTTCTACGTCCTGCTGGCGCCGACGGTGGTGCTGATGTTCGTCTTCAAGTACATCCCGATGTACGGGGTCAGCATCGCCTTCGTCGACTACAACATCGTCAAGGGCGTCCTGGGAAGCACCTGGAACAACTTCAAGTGGTTCGACTGGGTCTTCAACGACCCGTTCTTCTGGCGCGTGCTGCGCAACACGGTGATCCTGGCCGTCCTGCGGACGATCATCTCCTTCCCGGCTCCGATCATCCTGGCGCTGCTGCTCAACGAGGTGCACGTGACGGCCTACAAGCGCACCGTGCAGTCGATCAGCTACCTCCCGCACTTCCTCTCCTGGGTCGTTCTGAGCGGCATCGTCAGGCAACTGCTGTCGATGCAGAGCGGCGTGATCCCCTACCTCATGGAGCAGGTAGGGATCGAGCCGTTCCCGGTGCTGACCACCCCGGAGCTGTTTCGAGGCCTGATCATTGCCGTCACGACCTGGCAGAGCGTCGGCTGGGGGACGATCGTCTTTCTGGCGGCGCTGTCGGGGGTGGACCCCCAGCTCTACGAGAGTGCGGCCATCGACGGCACCAACCGCTGGCAGAACGCCATCCACATCACCATCCCGGCGCTGGTGCCGGTGATCACGATCCTGTTCCTGCTCAGCGTCGGCAACATCCTGGAGTTCGGCTTCGACCCGATCTTCAACCTGTACAACTCCAACGTCTACGAAGTCATCGACGTGTTCGAGACGCTGGTGTACCGCTCCGGCATCGAAGGGGCGCGCTACTCCTACGCGACCGCCGTGCAGCTCTTCCAGAACGCGGTCGGCCTGGTCGTCCTGGTCGGGGCCAACCAGATCGTGCGCCGCTACAGCGAGTACGGGGTCTGGTAGGAGCTGCGCATGGCGAATCCACTGGTCAGAGTGACGCCGCTCGGTCGCGCGTTCGACGTCGCCAACTACCTGTTCCTGGGACTGTTCGCGCTGTCGATCCTGTATCCGTTCTGGGTCGTCGTCACCACCTCGCTGGCGTCGCCGGCATCGTTGCCCGGCCGGGGGCTGCACCTCTGGAACGACGAGTGGCGTACGGAGGCGTGGACGTTCCTGTTCAAGGAGAACACCGTCGGGACCGCCTACCTGAACACGCTGCACCGCGTCGTGTTCGGCACCACCTTGACGCTGTTCGTCACCTTCTGCGCCGCGTACGCGCTCTCGAAGCGCAACCTGCCGGGGCGGGGGGTGATCACGTTCCTGCTGGTCTTCACGCTGTTCTTCCAGGGGGGCATCATTCCCACCTACCTGCTGGTGCGAAACCTGGGCATGATCAACTCCCGCTGGGTCCTGGTGATCATCCCCGCGATCGGGGCGTTCAACATCATCATCACGCGCAACTTCATCATGACCATCGACCAGGCGATGGAGGACTCCGCCGTGATCGACGGCGCCAGCTACTGGCGCATCATGTTCAGCATCTTCATCCCATTGTCGCGGCCAGTGCTGGCCGTCATCGCGCTGTGGACGGTCGTAGCCCACTGGAACGCGTGGTTCGACGGGCTGATCTACATCACCGACAAGGACAAGCGCATCCTGCAGCTCCTGCTGCGCGACATCGTGCAGCGCCTGCAGGGCTTCCAGACCGACGACTCCATGCAGCGCCTGGTGGAGGAGCTCCGCGCACAGGGCATCGAGCCGGACTGGGCGCGCATCCCGCACCGGTCGATCCAGGCCGCGGCCACGCTGATCACGATTGGCCCGGTGGTCCTGTTCTACCCCTTCATTCAGAAGTACTTCGTGAAGGGCGTCATGCTGGGATCGGTCAAAGGCTAGCTCCGACACGGAACGGCGTGGCGGAACGAGACAGGCGATAGGCACGCTGTCGCTCGTAGCCGGCGATCTGCGATTCGTACTCGCGACACGTACATGAGAAGAAAGCGGCATACTCTTCCCAATCGCGGCAGAACAGCAGGCGCCCGTTCAGGGCTTCGAAACGATATACCGGCTCCGACCGTCCCAGCCATCCTACGTCAGGCTCGGCGCCGGTTTGCTCTGCGATCGTCGCCATCGCCTGCTGCAGCACCGGCAACGGCGCGCTGCCCGGCGCGTACAGTGCCACGTCGACGTCGGCACCCGGCTTGATCACGCCGTTACGGGCCGAGCCGAGCAGCAACGCAAGGCGGACATCGGGACAGGCAGCGGCCAGCGCCAATGCCAGACGGTCCACGTCGAAGGTCGTCATTCGGCGTGGTCCACCTCATCACGAAACTCGCGGAACAGGTCGAGATGGTTCTGCAGGATGTCGAAGACGATCGCGGGATCGATTTCGTCATACCGATGGACGATCAGATTGCGGAAGCGCACGATAGCGGCGTATCGATCAGCGTCGCGAATCACTCCGAGGTTGGCGATCTTCGTCAGCGCTTCCGCGGCGGTGGCCGCAGGTCCGGCCCCGCGCAGTGCCAACATGCGTTCGGCCACGTCGATCAGGATCTCCGCCATCACCTGCAATGACCGCTCCGTCATCAGCCGCAATCGCCAGTTGGCAGCGAACTCCTCCCTGCCGACTCCCTCGATCGCGCCCCGCAGCTCGATGAGATGCTGATCCAGCAGGGCGAACTTGCGTTGGATGACACCGTTGACCGCCACGGCCCAGATCGTACCGGGGTGGAAGTCGAATTGCTACGCTGTCCTCGCAGCAGTGATCGATGATCCCGACCTGTCCTTGCCTCTCCACTCACCGTTTGCCTGCCGACCGGTAGACCGGTAGAGGAACCGGGCCGGCAGAGGACTTGGCGAAAGCCCATGCCGGGCGCAGCAATGACGAAGGGACGGCCATCGCGGCCGTCCCTTCTCAGATCCGGGCAGCCAGCGGGAGGCTGCTCGGTACCAGATGCTTGCGCCTACTTGTTAGCGAGGCACCCGGACTCACCGCAGGTCACGCCGACGGTGCTCAGCTCCGCGACCGTGTACTGCAGCTTGTTCAACTCGGCGTTGATCTCAGCCATGCCGGCAGCGTTGAGCTGCTCGATGTACTTCGGCCACTCGGCATCGATGTCGAGATCGGTGGTCATGGCCTTGTACATGAACTCGCCGTGGATCGTGTCCAGGGCACCCTTGTACTGAGCGCGCAGCTCATTGTGCCGGGTCTCGTTGAACACGTCCTCCTTGTACATGCGGATCAGGTGGGTGGTGCCGCCGCCGCCGGGGCCGCGCCACGTGCCGTAGGTCTTGAGCGGCTCCCACTGGGTGTTGCCGTTGTAACCGAACAGCCGCGTGTAGAACCCGTTGTTGTCGAAGTAGTGGGCTACGCCGTCGGCAGAGCGCTCTGGCCAATCCATGGAGGGGACGACCACGCCGCCGGCGCGAGCAGCTTCGATGCCGTCGTCCGTGCAGATTGCGGGACCCTCGACGTTGTAATGAACGCCCTCGACTCCGTAGTCCGAAAGCAGCAAGCCCTCACAGGTGCCGGTCGTGTAGTCGAACATCTCCAGGATCTTGGCCAGCTTTTCGTCGGAGACGTCGTGGCGGACCACGAACCACTCGCCGGGGCCGCCCAGCGGCAGCGCCGTGTTCTCGTGACGGAGCCCGTAGGTCCCGTCCGGAGCGGTCACCGCATGCACCATCAACTCCTGAAAATCGGGGTTGTTGAGACGGGCCAGACAGCCGACGTTCGGATTGGCCGGACCGTCAGGCTTATTCCAGCATCCCTGGGCGCCGCGGCCGTACATCGCGACCAGGCCTGCGCCGACCTTGTCGTCGAACGCGGGGCGGTCGAATGCCGGGATCTCGCTGTCCAGGATGCCCTTCTGAAACCAGCGCTGCAGGGTCTCCAGGGCGGTCTTCACGTTGTCCCAGCCGTAGTGGATCGTCGCGCTGCCGTCGGCGGCAGAGTGAACCCACCATGACTCCGAGGCGACGCCGTATGCCTGGCACACCGCACCGAACGACCACCAGTAGCACGGCCTGCCTTCACGGGGCCAGCCGCTGTAGCCGATGGTCCGGCCGCCGCCGACCGGGTCGGCCGCGACGATCGCTTCCAGAGCCGCCTCCACGTCGACGATGTTCGGCGTGTTGTAGCTGATGAACCAGTGGCCGGGGTCGAACCCGGGATTGCTGTCGAGCACGCCTTCCGGACTCTCGGGGCTCGACTCCATGTCCTGGGACACGCCGAGCGCCTCGCGCGCGCCGACCATGCCCAGCCAGTCGTAGCGGAAGTTGACTGCCGCGCCGGCACCGGCCTGATGCGCATAGCCGCGCGGGATGCCGCGCAGGGCCGTCGCGTCGCCGGGGACCGCCGACATCATCCAGGCGCCCGGACCGATCGTGTCCCAGTCGCGCGCCAGGTTGGGCGCGTGCTCACGGATCATGTCGATCGGAATGGGGCGATACGCACCGGCGGCGTACCACTGGTCGTGATTCGTCCAGGAGTACATGGCGTCCGGGTGCTCGTTGGCGCCGATCATCAAGTCGATCGTCTCCTGCGGGCGGCGGGCCAGGGTGGAATCGGTGATCTTGACGTTGAACTTCTCTTCCAGGAGTACCTGGATCGAGTTGCCTTCGACGACCGCGTCGCCGAAGAGGCCCTGAAAGCTGATCTCCATCGGACCTTCCGCCATCGACTCTTCCGAGCCTTCGGCGGTCGCCACAAAGGCGGATCCGAGGACAAAGCCCAGGGTGAGGAGCGAGATGAGCAGTTTTCTCATCGTTCTGCGAACCTCCCTTTCACGTGGGATTGATATGAGATTTGTGCCCATCGGCCCGAAGAGCCTTCCGGGCATCTTGGTGAAGCTACCCCTCATACTGTGTAGGCGTCAAGGCGCTCGCGCAGTCAGGGCGGGTGGGTCGTCGCTCAACTGTCCTGCAGACGGGCGATGAATCGGTCCATGGAGTCCCGGAGCTCTGGACGCAGCGCCAGCGCCGTTGCCGCCAGCGCGGTGACCCGCCCGGAGTGAAGCTCCGAATCGTACGCGTGACGAAAGAAGTGGCGGAACCCGCGCAGCTCGTTCGGAGTCGTGGCAAGCCCCTCGGTGAGGAGCGCGGGCCGGACGCCGGCGATCTCCGCCTTCATGCGGCGCAGATCGACGTGATAGGTCGGGCCGTCGATCTGGTTCTCGAACGCCCGCGCGATCAGCTCGAACAGTTGCACGCAGGCGCCGTAGAGGTTGTGGAGTTGGTAGGCCAGCGCCTCCACCTGCACGGCCGATGGCGAAGGGCCGACGCTGCGGTCCGCGATCTTCGCGAACACGCGGTCGATGATCTCCCACTGATCCTGCAGGTCCTGCCGAAGCAACTCCAGCCGTCGGTCATCCAACGACCTGCACTCCGTTCCGCCGAAACAGACCAGGGACCGGGTGCCGATCCAGGTCGATCACGTCCACCACGCGCCCGGAGGCATCCTCGACCAGACGCATGACCGCGAGCGGATCGCCTCCGTGGATCGCCACGTCCACGTCCGAGTCGTCGGACCAGCCGTGCTCGCGCGTCAGAGAACCCACGACAAAGGCACGGCGGACACCCAGTGCGCCCGCCTGCGCCCGAAGCGCGCTTGCCACCCGCTGCAGCAACTCGGCCCGTTTCTCCTCCAGCCGATCACGGCGGCGGCGGATCGCCGCGTCGAGCACCGACGTGTCGAACGCCATGGCAGTCCCTCCGGCGAGTCTACCCCGTGCCGCCGTCGAGCGTCAGCCGTGAGGTTGTAGAGTTGAACGTCTACCCAATCGTATCTACAGTTGCGTGCACAACTGTTCCGCGGGAGAAGTTGGATGAAGTTCGTTTCAGTCCGGGAACTTCGCAGCCACACATCGCAGCTCTGGAGAGACCTCGCCGAGGAACGAGACTTGGTCGTCACGAACCACGGGAAGCCGGTCGCGATTCTGAGCGCCACGACGGAGGAGTCACTCGAACGCTCGCTGGCCGAGATCCGCCGTCAGCGGGCGCGTGACGCGCTCCACGGCATTCGACGGGAAGCCGCACGGCGCGGTCTCGACCGGATGTCGATAGAACAGATCGACGCGGAAATCAAGACTGCTCGTGCGCGCCGCCGCGCACGGTGAGAATCGTGCTGGACACCAACGTCCTGGTGTCCGGGTTCCTCTCTCCTCACGGCCCGCCCGGCGCGATTCTCAGGTCCGTTCTGGCCGGCAGCATCACTGTCTGCTTCGATGAGCGGATCCTCGCCGAGTATCGGGACGTCCTGTCGCGGGGCAGCTTCGCGTTCGACGTTGACCGGGTCGACGAGGTGTTGGCCCTCATCGAAGCCCACGGGGAGTTCGCGCTTTCGGAGACTCTCGGCGTAGAACTGCCGGACGCCGAGGACGCGATGTTCGTCGAGGTGGCGGCCGCAGCCGGTGCCGACGTTCTGGTAACCGGCAATCGGAAGCACTTCCCGGATGAGGCGTTGCGGGATGTGCGTGTGAGCCTCCCCGGTGCGTTCGTCGCAGAGTACCTGCGAAATCCCAGCGAAGAGGACGTGTAGCGGGCTCCGCATCAGGCGAACGTGGGCGCGCGGGTGAGTTACACTGTCCGCTGGCCATCCATGAAAGCCCATCCATGAAAGCACTGCTCAAGGAGGCGGCCGGCCCCGGCCTGACGCTGGCCGAGGTGGCCGAGCCCGAGCCCGGCCCCAAGGAGGTCCTGGTCCGCGTCATCAAGGCGGCGGTGTGCGGGACCGACCTGCACATCTACCACTGGGACGAGTGGGCGCGGAGCGTCGTCGAGCCGCCGCTGGTGCTGGGCCACGAGTTCGTGGGCGAGGTGGTCGCGCTGGGACCGGGCGCCACGCTGCATCAGGTGGGCGACCGGGTCTCCGGCGAGGGCCACATCACCTGCGGCCTGTGCCGCAACTGCCGAGCGGGCAAGCCGCACCTGTGCCACCTCACCAAGGGGGTGGGCGTGCACCGGGACGGCGCGTTCGCGGAGCTGGTGGTGATGCCGGAGAGCAACCTGTGGCCGATCCACTCAAGCATTCCGACCGAGATCGCCGCCTTCCTGGACCCGCTGGGCAACGCCACGCACTGCGCCCTGTCGTTCGACCTGGTGGCCGAGGACGTGCTGATCACCGGCGCCGGGCCGATCGGGGTGATGGCCGCGGCGATCTGCCGCCACCTGGGCGCCCGCCACGTGGTCGTCACCGACGTCAATGACTACCGGCTGGACCTGGCGCGCCGCGTGGGCGCCTCCCTCGCCGTCAACGTGACCCGCGACTCGGTGGAGGACGCCGTGGAGCAGCTCGGCATGTCGAACGGCTTCGACCGCGGCATCGAGGTGTCCGGCAGCCCGGACGCGTTCCGGAGCATGCTGGCCAACATGTACAACGGCGGCCAGATCGCGTTGCTCGGCTTCCTGCCGTCCTCCACCACCATCGACTGGAACCAGGTGATCCTCAAGAGCCTGCGCATCAAGGGCATCTACGGCCGCGAGATGTACGAGACCTGGTACAAGATGACGCAGATGCTGCGAAGCGGCCTGGACGTCTCGCCGGTGCTGACGCACCGGCTGGCCCTGGGCGACTTCGAGGAGGGCTTCGCGGCGATGGCCGCCGGCCGCTGCGGCAAGGTCGTCTTGGACGTCACGAAGTGAGTCCTTAACATCAAGGAGTAACCGCCCCATGGCAACCATCGACAGCGTGATTCAGCCCACCCTGGAGCAGATCCGGGACAACGGCCTGTACAAGGACGAGCGCGTCATCACCTCCCCGCAGGGCGTCGCGATCCAGGTGGGATCGGGCGAGGAGGAGGTGCTGAACTTCTGCGCCAACAACTACCTGGGGCTGTCCAGCGACCCCGCGGTGATCGACGCGGCGGCCGAGGCGCTGCGCACGCACGGCTTCGGGCTGTCCTCCGTGCGCTTCATCTGCGGCACGCAGGACCTGCACAAGCGGCTGGAGCAGGCGCTGGCGCGCTTCCTGGGGACCGACGACGCCATTCTCTATACCTCCTGCTTCGACGCCAACGGCGGACTGTTCGAGACCCTCCTGCAGGAGGGCGACGCCGTGCTCTCCGACGCGCTCAACCACGCGTCGATCATCGACGGCATCCGCCTGTGCAAGGCGGCCCGCTACCGCTACGCGCACGCCGACATGGACGACCTGGAGGCGAAGCTGAAGGAGGCCGCCGGCGCGCGCCTGCGGCTGATCGCCACCGACGGCGTGTTCTCCATGGACGGCGACATCGCGCCGCTGGACCGCATCGTCGAGCGGGCGCGCGCGCACGACGCGCTGGTGATGGTGGACGACTCGCACGCCACCGGCTTCATCGGCGCCACCGGCCGCGGCTCGATCGAGCACTGCGGCGTGCTGGGCCAGATCGACGTCATCACCAGCACGCTCGGCAAGGCGCTCGGCGGCGCCTCCGGCGGGTTCACCGCGGCGCGCGGGCCGATCGTGGAGCTGCTCCGCCAGCGCTCGCGGCCGTACCTGTTCAGCAACTCGCTGCCGCCGTCGCTGGCCGCGGCCGGCCTTGCGGTGCTGGAACGGCTGGACCAGACCACGGAGCTGCGCGACCGGCTTGCCGGGAATACGGCCTACTTCCGGGACGCCATGACGTCAGCCGGGTTCGACATCCGGCCCGGCGTGCATCCGATCGTGCCGATCATGCTGTACGAGGCGCGGCTGGCGCAGGCGATGGCCGCCGACCTGCTGGCCGAGGGGATCTACGTGATCGGCTTCTCCTACCCGGTGGTGCCGGAAGGGCAGGCGCGCATCCGCGTGCAGATCTCGGCCGCGCACGAGCGAGCCCACCTGGACCGGGCGATCGAGGCATTCGCCCGAGTCGGCCGGCAGCACGGCGTCATCCAGTAGCCGGGCGACTACCGGCTACCGCTCCCAGTACTTTTTGAGCGCCGCCAGCCCCTCGGCGGCATCGGCCGTATCGATGCCGGAGTAGGCGAAGCGCACGTACGTCCGCCGTTCGCCGGGCAGCGCGCGCCCGAAGTGGGTGCGCGAGCAGAACGACACCCCGGTCTGGCGGAGCGCGTCGGTGCGGAAGGCCTGCGGGTCGTCGTAGCCCAGCCGCCGGTAGACGCCGGTGACGTCCACGAACAGGTAGAAGGTCGCGGTGGCGCGATGGACGCTGACGCCGTCGATGGCGTTCAGGCCGTCGACCACGACGTCGCGCCGCTCGCGCAGCGTGGCCAGGATCTCGCGGGCGCCGGACTGGTCGCCCCGCAGCGCCTCCACCCCGCCGTGCTGGATGAACCCGCAGGTGCACGACTCGTGGTTGGTGTTGAGCTTGTTGATCAGGTCGATGACGCGGGCCGGGCCGATCGCCGCGCCCAGCCGCCAGCCGGTCATCGCGTACGTCTTGGAGAACGTGTAGCCGATCACGGTGCGCTCGACCATATCCGGCTCGGAGACCAGGCTGCGGCTCGAGCCGCCGTAGCGGATGTCGAAGTACGGCTCGTCGGCGAGCACCCACAGGTCGCGCTCGCGGGCGATTCCGGCCAGCCAGGCGATCTCGTCGGCCGACGCGTCGGCGCCGGTGGGATTGTGCTGGGCGTTGACGATCAGCACGCGGGTCGCGTCGCCGAGCGCCGCCTCCACCGACGCGCGGTCGATGCGGAAGCCGTCGGCCTCCTCGACGTAGGCGTAGGGGCGCCCGCGTCCCCCCAGGTAGTCGACCTGCGACTCGTAGATCGGGTAGCCGGGGTTGGGGTACACGACCTCCTCGCCCAGGTCCATGAGGCTCATCAGCAGCTTGCCGATGATCGGCTTGGCTCCCGGCTGCACGGACACGTGCTCGGGGCCGTAGCGCACGCCGCGCGCCGCGCCGATCCGCTCCGCCAGCGCTTCGCGGAGCTCCGGGATTCCCGGAGCGGGCGTGTAGCCGGTCTTGCCGTCCCGCATCGCGCGTTCGGCGGCCTCGATGATGTTCAGCGGGGTGCGCAGGTTGATGTCGCCCAGGTGGAACGGATAGACGCGGTGACCCTGCGCCGCCCACGCGGCCGCGTCGGCCGACACCGCGAAGGCGGTCTCCGTGCCCAGCCGGCCCATGGCCGACGCCGTCGGCCTCGCCTGACTAGACGGAGGTGAACCCATAGCGCTCCACTACCTGCTCGTCGATCTCGACCCCCAGGCCGGGGCTGTCCGGCACCGTCACCCAGCCGTCGCGCTGTTCGAAGGGTTCCCGTACCAGCTCGTGCTGCATCGGGCTCGGCACCGGCTTGAGCTCGAAGACGATGTAGTTGGCGCCGGTCGCGGTCGCGTGGATGGAGGCGGCGGTGTTGATCGCGCTGCTCCACGAGTGGGCGTTGAAGAACAGGTGCGCCTGCGCGGTGAGGTCCATCACCTGCTTGTAGCCGGTGATGCCGTCGGCGCGGCCGGGGTCGACCAGGTAGACGTCGGCCACGCCAAGTTCGATCAGCCGCCGGTAGTCCGACGCCTGCCAGGAGCGCTCGCCGGCCCCGATCTGCGTCTCGATCGCCTCCCGCAGGTGCACGTAGGCGGCCACGTCGGTGGGCTGGAACGGGTCCTCCAGCCAGCGCAGTCGGTACTCCTCGAACGCGCGCGCCATGCGCACGCCGGAGGCGTAGTCCCAGCGGGTCTTGTTGCCGACGTCGACGATGAAGTCGACCTCCTCGCCGATCGTCTGTCGGACGGTCCGCACGTAGGCGACATCACGCTTGGGGTCCACGCCGAGCGCGGCGTCGCCGGCCTTGCCGAAGCCGACCTTGACCGCCGTGTAGCCGTCGCCGGCGTGCGCGGCCAGCTCGTCCGCCAGGTCCTGCAGGCCGGCCTTCGACGGGTGGGTGCTGGCGCAGGCGCGCAGCCGGTCGTGCACCTTGCCGCCGAGCAGGCGGTGCACGGGCTGCCCGAGGATCTTTCCCTTGAGGTCCCAGAGGGCGACGTCCAGGGCGCTGACCGCGAAGTTGGCCATGCCGGTGTCGCCGTACCACCAGTCGTGCGCCTTCATGGCCGCGAACAGCGCGCCGTTGTCGAGCGGGTTCCTGCCGAGCAGCACCGCCGGACCGAGTCCCTGCTCGATCAGGATCTTCACCGCCAGCGCCGCCTCCGGCCACTGCGAGATGCACTCGCCCCAGCCGACGTGGCCGGAGTCGGTGGTGATGCGGGCCAGCGTGACGTGGCGCCACATCATGCGGTCGTTGGGCTCCTGGTAGCGCTGCGGGTAGGCGCGCACCTCGACGATCTTCATCTCATTCCATCCCGTTGAGACGCTTCAGTCCGGCATGAAGGAGCCGCCGTTGACGTCGGTGGTGGCTCCGGTGATGTAGGTGTTGGCATCGGAGGCCAGGAACAGCACCACGCGCGCGATCTCCTCCGGTGCGGCCAGCCGCTTCAGGGGGATCACGTCGACGGTCGCCTGCTGGTCCTCCGGCGGCAGCATGCGGATCAGCCGCGTGTCCACGGCGCCGGGCGCTACCGCGTTGACCAGGATGCCGTCCGGGGCGTGGTGGCGGGCGAACCCCTTGGTCATCGAGATGATGGCGGCCTTGCTGGCGGCGTAGACGGTGACGCGGTGCATGCCGCCGGTGCGCGCCCCGACCGAGGTCATGTTGACGATGCGGCCCCAGCCGGCGCGCCGCATGGCCCGGCCGGCCGCCCGGCTCAGGAAATACACGGACTTGAGGTTGGTGTCCATGATCCGGTCGTAGTCGGGCTCGGTCATGTCGGGGATGTCGATGCGCGGGCAGATCGCCGCGCAGTTGACCAGAATGTGGACGGCGCCGTGGCGGCGCTCCGTCTCTTCCGCCAGGCGGTCGCACTCGGCCGGCTTGCTGACGTCGGCGGCGATGGCGTTGGCTCCGTGGATGCGGGCGGCCTGTGCCTCGGCCAGATCGCCCTCGATGTCGCTGACCATCACCGTGGCCCCGGCGCCGGCCAGCGTCTGGGCGATGGCGGCGCCGATGCCGCGCCCCGCTCCGGTGACGATCGCGATCCGGCCGTCGACGCGCATGCCAGCCCCCATGAGGCTGCCTACGGCGCGTTGGCCAGCAGGAAGTCGCGCATCAGGATCGTCTCCGACACGTTGTCGACCTCGTTGTTGCGCTCCCAGTCCTGCCAGACGTACTCGACGCCGACCCAGCCCCGGTAATCGGCGGCGTCGAGCGCACGCAGCACGCCCGCGTAGTCGATCACGTTCTCCGTGAACTTGACCTGCAGCCGTCCCTCGGCCGCGCCGCGGGCGTGGAAGTGGGACGCGTGCGGGACCAGCTTCTCCGACTCGCTGTCCGGCAGGCCGTCGCGGGTGAAGTGGGTGTAGTCCAGGGTCAGGGTCAGCCCCGGCGTCATCTCCACCAAGCGCAGCGCGGCGTCCGGATCCGGGACGATGGAGCCGACGTGCGCCTCGACACTGACCGTGACGCCGGTGCCGGCCGCCCGTTCGAGGCGCCACGACAGCTCCTCGGCGGCGCGCGCCAGCGACGTTTCGGCCGATTCCCCGTCGAACTCGATCCCCGGCAGGATCGTCATGTGGCTGGTCTCGCAAAGCTGCACGAACTCCAGCATGCGCTCGAACAGCTCGCGCGAGCCGCGCCGCTCGGCGGCGTCGGGGTGGTTGACGGTCATGGTGTCGAAGCCGGCGGTCTGCAGGAAGATGTCCGCGATGATGAGCCCCTTGCCGGTCACGCGCGCGACCAGCTCGGCCGAGGACGCCTTGGGGTCGGCCAGCACGTGGCTGGGGTACAGGTGCGAGCGATCCTCGAACAGACCGATGTCGACCCCGGTCAGCCCCAGCATGGCGATCAGCGTCAGCGAGTCGTCATGCGACAGCAGGGGAAAGGTGAAGTCCGCGCCGGCCAGTTTCAGTTCGATGCGGACATCCTACCGCAGGTCGGCCCTCGCGTGCATCCACCCAAGCCGAGAGAACGGTCGATGAAGAACGTGAGAATGGCCGGTTACGCGGCAGACAGCCGAGTGCGCAACTGCTCCTCGTACGCGATGGCATCTCGTACGCGTTCGCCGGCCAGTCCATAGTCGTCAGCGAGCTGATCCACGGCCTCCCCGCCGGCATGTCGGTCGTACAACGCTTCCGTCGGGATGCCCGTGCCGGTGAGGCACGGCCGGCCGAACTGAACGGATGGGTCGATCTCGATCGTCTTCGGCTCCTCCGACTCCAGGTCGTCCGACGGAAAGGGAAAGAGCTTCGCCGCCCCGCCCGCCGGGTGCCTGTCGATTCTCCGTAGCGCAGCCTGCAAGACTTTGTCGAGCAGGATCTGCTGGTCAGACGTGCTCACGTTCGTCAGCAAGCCAGCCACATGAGCAAACAGATTGTAGCCGTCCGTGAGCATGTCCCGCTCAGCCAGCGGATGATCGGAGCCCCAGGCTTCCGACAGGATTGCTATAGCCGTTCTGACCTTGAACAGCGTCACTCGGTGGCGCCGTCGCACGGAGTTCAGCACGTGGAGCTCCACGAGATTGCGAAACGACAGCATGCGATGCTCGGAGTCGTCCAACTGCAGCACCCGCTCGAAGCGACCGGCTCCGGTGGTTGTGCCAAGAAACCAGGCACGGACGGTTGCCACTGGAGCCACCACGTAGCGGGCGGCATCGGCAAACGTGTAGGCCCCCAGCGTCGACACGTCGTTCATCCTGAAACCTCGTGGTTCGCCATGGTATCAGACAGCAATGCTCTGGCGCCCAAACCACGTTCAGAATGGCGTCAGCGCCGCCTTGTAGCTCAGGCGCAAGGGATGTCTGGGCGCGCCCTCCTTCGTCATTCCGAAGCAGCATGGCGTACCCGCGTTCCGCGCCATCGCGATCACCGCGTCCGGCCTGTCCCGGCGCCGCAGCCCGTTGTTGCCCCACGCCAGAACGACCCTGTCCGCTGACGACAGCGCCGAGTGGATCGCGGCGTCGTTTCCCGGCCCCACCGGATCGTCCGCGTCCTGCAGGCCATTCGGGTCGGTTGACACCAGCGCGAACAGGTTCACGACCTCCAACGCCCCGAATCCCCAGCGCCGCGCGAATCCGACGCACCTGCGAACGGTCGGGTCGTTCCGATCCTCGTCCGCGCTGGACGGATTCAACATGATGAACACAACGCGCCGCGCGGACGAGTCAATCTCGCGCCGCAGAACGTAGCGATACTTCCGGTCGGCGGAGAAGTCGGCCGAGTTCATCACGTTGGGCTCGACGACGATCGCCATGGGTCCGTCAGCCTACCAAGGCCGGGGGCGTGGTCAGCGCAGCGGCGGCGTGTGGATGGCGAGCAGTTCGACCTCGGCATCGGCTTCGAGCGAGTGCTCGAGGCCGGGCGGGATGGAGACGCCGCCGCCGGCGCGCAGCTCGGTGGCGACGCCCCGGCAGAGCAGCCGGGCCGAGCCGCGCAGGACGTAGGCGGTCTCGGTCTCCACGGGATGGGTGTGCGGGTCGATGCGGCCGCCGGCCGCCACCCTGACCCGCATCAGGCTGAACGTGCCGGCCGGATGGGCGGCTCCCGGCTGCAGGTCCTTGATGTCGATCGGCGGAAACAGCGGGTGTGCCTGCCACGCGACGGCGTCCGAGTCGAAGAAGACCGGTGCGTCCGCCCGGCTCACCGGTTCGCCGCCCGTTGCACGTCGCGATCCGTGACCTTGCCGCCGGGCCCGGTGCCGGTGACCGTGCCCAGGTCGACGCCCAGCTCCTCGGCCAGCCGCCTGGCCCGCGGCGAGGCGACCGGTCGGCCCGAGGCCGACCCGGCCGACGGTGCAGCCGATGGCGCCGCGGCCGGCGTGCCCGCCGTCGGCGCGGAGGACTGCGACCTCGCCGTGCGCGCGTACGGATCGACCTCCGGGAGCGGCTCGGACGGGTCGCCGACCAGCGCGACGATGGTCAGCGGCGGCACCTCCGTCCCGGCGGCGATGAGCTGCCGCCGAAGCGTGCCCGCAGCCGGCGCCTCCACCTGCACCAGCGCCTTGTCGGTCTCGACCTCGCAGATCGGCTGTCCCTGCTCGACCCGCTCTCCCTCCTGTACCAGCCAGCGCTCGACGGTGGCGACCTCCGTCGTCTCGTCCAGCTTCGGGATGACCGCTTCGACCATGCCGTCAGGCGAACACGTCGGTGGTCAACGCCGAAGGCGGCGGATAGGGCGCGGCGATCGCCGCCTCGGCGGCGCGCTCGACCTCCGCGCGGGCCTCGTCGCGGATGCGCTCGGCCGCCGCGGCGTCCAGCGCCCCCTCGGCGATCGCCTGCTCGGTGAAGCGCGGGATCGGATCGGTCTCCCGCCACTTCTCGCCACCCTCGCTCGAACCGCCGGCGGCCACGGCGCTGTGGCG
Organism: Spirochaetia bacterium; assembly: GCA_964291595.2. Taxonomy (GTDB): domain Bacteria; phylum Spirochaetota; class Spirochaetia; order SZUA-6; family Bin103; genus CATQHW01. Next base: position 3,866,719 of record OZ219914.1, read on the forward strand.
GGTCCAGCGGACGGTCTTGGCCTCGATCAGGGTGGGCCCCTCGCCTGCCCGCGCCCGCGCGACCGCATCCGCGGCGGCCGCGTGCACGGCGTCGTAGTCGCAGCCGTCCACGTGCACGCCCGGCAGGCCGAACCCGTTCGCCCGGTCGGAGATGCGCGGCACGCTCACCGCCTGCGTGTAGTGGGTGGAGATCGCGTACTCGTTGTTCTCACATACCAGCACCAGCGGCAGCTTCCAGAGCACGGCCATGTTCAGGGTTTCGTAGAACACCCCCTCGCAGGAGGCGCCGTCGCCGAAGAAGGCGACCGTGACCGCGTCCCCGCCGTCGATGCGCGTGGCCAAGGCGATGCCGCCGGCCATCGGGATCTGCCCGGAGACGATGGCGTTGCAGCCGAACAGGCGGTCGCCGACGTGGCTGAAGTGCATGGAGCCGCCCTTGCCCTTGCACAGGCCGTTCTCCTTGCCCAGCAGCTCGCCCATCATGGCGGTCACGTCGCAGCCGGCGGCGATCGCGGCGCCGTGCCCGCGGTAGGTGGCCAGCACCGTGTCGGTCGGCCGCAGCGCCGCGCACACGGCCAGCGCGGTCGCTTCCTGGGCGATGTACGGATGGGTCGAGCCGCGGTAGCGGCCCTCACCGTACAGCCGGACCGCCGCCTCCTCGAAGTGGCGGATCAGCCACATCCGGCGCAGGGTCTCGACGCGCTGCTCGGCTGGAATCTGGTCAACCGAGGGCACGGCACGCCTCCACGATCTCGTCGGTTCCCGGAAACAACTGAGCCTCCAGCGGCTGGCTGGCGGGGACGGGGTTGTCCAGCGCCGCGACCCGCCGCACGGGGGCTTCCAGGTGGTCGAAGGCCAGCTCCGTGATCTGCTGGGCGATCTCGGCGCCGACCCCGCCGGTCTTGTGCGCCACGTGAGCGATCACCACGCGGCCGGTCTTGCGCACCGACTCCACGACCGTGTCGATGTCCAGCGGCGCGAGCGTGCGCGGGTCGATGACCTCCACGCTGATGCCGTCCGCTGCCAGCGCGTCGGCGGCCTCAACCGCGCGCGGCACCATCGACGCCAGCGCCACCACGGTGACGTCGCTGCCGGTCCGGACCACGCGGGCCTCCCCGAACGGGATCAGGTACTCCTCCTCCGGGACCTCCACTCGGCTGGGGTAGAGGCTGATGTTCTCGATGAACAGGACGGGGTTGGGGTCGCGGATCGCCGTCTTGATCAGGCCCTTGGCGTCGTAGCCGTTGGACGGCATGGCGATGCGCATGCCGGGCACGTGCATGAACCACGCCTCCAGGCTCTGCGAATGCTGACTGCCGAAGCCGAGGTTGGCGGCCACCGGGGCCCGCACCACCAGCGGCACCGACACCTGTCCGCCCCAGAAGTAGCGGAGCTTGGCGGCCTGGTTGACGATCGGGTCCATGGCGAACGTGACGAAGTCCATGAACTCCAACTCGGCCACGGCCGGCTTGCCGGCCACCGCCAGGCCGACGCAGAAGCCGACGATCGCCGCCTCGCACAGCGGCGCGTCGCGCACGCGCTCGGCGCCGAACTCGTCCTGCAGGCCGCGCGTGACGCCGAACACGCCGCCGTAGTGGCCGACGTCCTCGCCCATCACCACCACGCCGGCATCGCGCCGCATCTCCTCCCGAAGGCCGGCGTTGACCGATTGCGCGAACGTCATCTGCGCCACGGTTGGCGACACTGGCGAGGTCGCTACCGGCTGTCAAGGAGTCTGCCGGCGGCCTACAATCCAGCCCGCTATGGCGACCATCACCACGCAACGGCGCCCCGGCGGGCGCCTGGAGGTGCTCTTCGACCAGCCGGGATCGAGGGTGAACACCTTCTCGACCCCGGTGCTGGACGAGCTGGAGCGCCTGCTCGACGACATCCAGGCCGACCTCGACGTCCGTGCGGTGGTGTTCCGCAGCGCCAAGCCGGGCTGCTTCATCGCCGGCGCCGACATCGGCGAGCTGCGCACGCTCACCGATCCGGTGGTCGCTGACGCCTTCATCGGCCGCGGCCAGCGCCTGTTCAGCCGGCTTGCGGCGCTGCGCGTGCCGACCGTCAGCGTGATCGACGGCGCCTGCCTGGGCGGCGGGCTGGAGTTCGCCATGACGACGACATGGCGGCTGGTCTCCGACGACCGCCGCTGCGCCCTGGGCCTGCCGGAGGTGACCCTGGGCCTGATCCCCGGCTGGGGCGGCACGCAGCGGCTGCCGCGCCTGGTGGGGGTGGCGCAGGCCCTGCCGATGATCTGCAGCGGCCGCCCCGTTGACGGACCGCGTGCCGTGGAGCTCGGGCTGGCGACCGCCTGCGCGGCGCGCGGGGACCTCGACCGAGCCGTGGACGAGCTGCTGGCGGCGGCGCCCGCGCCCGACGGGCCCGACCTGCGCCTGCCGGCGCCGGCGGTCGGCGAGGAGCAGGCCGAAGAAGCCCGGCAGCTCGTCGCCCGCGGGCGGCTGCACGGCGAGGCGCCGCTGGCCGCGCTGGAGGTCGTCGTCCGCACGGCCGGCACGGCGATGGCGGCCGGCCTGGACGTGGAGCGTTCCGCCTTCGTCGACCGGGTCCGCAGCCGCGCCGGGCGCAACCTGATGCGCATGTTCTTCAACCGCGACCGGCTGCGGAAGGAGCGCTGGGGGCTCTCCGCCGCCCCACGGCCGGTCGAGCGCCCGGCCGTGCTGGGTGCGGGCACCATGGGCGCCGGCATCGCCTGGGCGCTCTGCGACTCCGGCCTGCCGGTCGTCATGCGTGACGTCGACGACGGCCAGCTCGAACGGGGCATGGCAGCGGCCCGCGCGATGTACGACTTCCCGCTGCAGCGTGGCCGCATGACCGCGGAGGACGTGGAGGGGAGGCTCGCCCGCATCACGTCCACCACCGACACTGCCGCGCTGGCCGGCGCGGACCTCGTGATCGAAGCGGTGACGGAGGACCCCGATCTCAAGAAACGGGTGCTGCGGGATCTGGAGGGGCGGGTCGGCGCCGACGCGATCATCGCCACCAACACTTCGTCGCTGCCGATCGACGAGCTGGCCGCCGTGCTGGAACGGCCTGAGCGGTTCGTCGCCGTGCACTTCTTCAATCCCGTCAACCGCATGCCACTGGTCGAGATCGCGCGCGCGCCTCAGACCACGGACGCGGTGCTGGCCACCGCCGTCGCCTTGGCCCGCACCCTGGGCAAGACGCCGATCGTGGTCGGCGGCCGGCCGGGATTCGTCTCCAACCGCGTCCTGTTCCCCTACCTCCTGGAAGCCCTCCACCTGGCGGATGACGCCGGCGGGATCGACGACCTCGACGGCCTGGACCGCTTCGCCATCGAGTTCGGCCTGCCGATGGGGCCCTACCGGCTCATGGACGAGATCGGCATCGACGTCACGGTCAAGATCGCCGACTCGCTCGAGCGCTCGTTCGGCGGCCGGTACCGGTGCCCGGAACTGGCCCGCGGGCTGGCCGATGCCGGCAAGCTCGGCCGAAAGAACGGGGAGGGTTTCTACGCCTACGGTCCCGGCCGCGAGGTCCGCCCCAGTCCTGGGGCCACCGCGTTACGGCGCCCGGGCAACCGCCGTCCAGCGGCCGCCCGCGACCTGCACCGCTGCCTGGCGCTGATGGCCAACGAGGCGAGCCGCTGCCTGGAGGAAGGCATCGTCACCGAGCCGATGCCGCTGGACATGGTCATGATCCTGGGTACCGGCTTCCCGCAGGAGCGCGGCGGCATCCTGGCGCACGCCGACGACCACGGCCCGGACCGGATCGTCGCGCTGTTGGACGGGTTGCGCGGTCAGCATGGCGAGCGCTTCACGCCGTCCGATCTGCTGCGCCGCGTCGCGGAGTCCGGTGCGCGCTTCTACGAGACCTGACGATGCGGATGGGAAACGTTCAGGCGTAAGGGTCGGCGGCGTCGCGCAGGCCGTCGCCGAGGAAGTTGTAGAGCAGCACCGTGACCACCACGAAGATGCAGGGGATCAGCAGCCACGGTTGACTGGCCACCGCCTGGAAGTTCTGGGCGTCCTGCAGCAGCGTGCCCCAGCTCACCGCCGGCGGCTGGATGCCGAGCCCCAGAAAGCTCAACGCGGTCTCGCCCAGGATCACCGCCGGGACCGCCAGCGTCAGCGACACGATGATGTAGCTCAGAAACGACGGCAGCAGGTGGCCGAAGATGATGGTGCGCTCGCGCACGGCCGACACCACCGCGGCCATGACGAAGTCCTCCTCCCGCAGCGACAGGAAGCGGCCGCGCACCGCGCGCGCCAGCCCGGTCCAGCCGACCAGCGACAGGATCAGCGTGATGGCGAAGTAGGTCGTCACCACCGACCAGTCCCTCGGTACGGCCGCGGCCAGCCCCATCCACAGCGGTATGGTCGGAATGGAAGAGAGCAGGTCCACCAGCCGCATCACCACGCGGTCGGCGATGCCGCCGAAGTACCCGGCCAGACCGCCGAGCAGCACTCCCAGAACCGTGCTGAGCAGCACGCCCACCAGGCCGATGGAGAGGGAGATGCGCGCCGCGTGCAGCACGCGCGAAAACAGGTCGCGTCCCAGCCGGTCGGTGCCGAACAGGAACAGGGGCGCATCCGCCGACGCCGGCACGAACAGGTGGCCGCTGGCCTTGAACAGCCCCAGGAAGCGGTACTCCTCCCCGGCGCCGAGAAAGCGCACCGGAAACCGCTGCTCCCGGTCGAGCTGGTAGATCTTGCGCATCGTGTACGGGTGGCGCTCCACCGTCAGTCCGTACACGAAGGCTCCCGACGCCCCCTCCTCGCCGCCGCCTCCGAACCGGATCAGGTTGGGCGGCGCGTTGAGGTAGCCGGGAAACCGGGTGGTCACCCCGTACGGCGCGACGAAGTCCGCGAACAGCGCCAGCAGATAGATGAGGGCGAGCGCCGGACCGGCAACCACGGCCAGCCGGTGGCGGCGGAACTTCCACCACATCATCCGCCACTGCGACGCGACGAAGTAGCTCTCGTCGTCGGTGCGCGTGCGCCGCTTCACGACTCGATGCGGCCGAAACGGATGCGCGGATCGATCCACGCCAGCACGATGTCCGAGATCAGGTTGCCCACCAGCACCAGGATGCTGAGGATCATCACGAAGCTGCCCGCCAAGTACATGTCCTGCGCCAGCAGCGCGCCCAGCAGCACCGGGCCGGTGGTCGGCAGGTTGAGCACGATGGACGTGATGGTGGCGCCGGAGATGATGGCGGGCAGCAGCCAGCCGATCCCGCTGATGATCGGGTTGACGGCGATCCGCACCGGATACTTGAACAGGAGCCGCCCCTCGCCGACGCCCTTGGCGCGCGCGGTCACCACGTACTGCTTGCGCAGCTCGTCCAGCAGGGTGCCGCGCATGACCCGGATCAGTCCCGCCATCCCCGCGGTGCCCACGACCACCACCGGCGCCCAGAGCCGCTGCAGCATGCTCCACACCCGCGCCAGGCTCCAGGGAGCGTCGACGAACTCGGGCGCGAACAGCCCCGTGATCGCGACGCCGAAGTAGCGGAACGCGATCCACAGGAGCACCAGCGCGAACAGGAAGTTCGGGATCGCCAGCCCCACGAATCCCCAGAAGGTCCAGAAGTAGTCGAAGAAGGAATACTGGCGCACCGCCGAGTACACGCCGATCGGCACCGCCGCCACGTAGGTGAAGATCAGCGTCGAGATGGTCACCACCAGCGTGAGCCCCAGTCGCTCGCCGATCACGACCGACACCGGCCGGTCATGGGCGAACGACCAGCCCAGGTTGCCGCGGAGCAGGATGTTGCGCAGCCACAGCAGATAGCGCGTGTAGACCGGCTGGTCCAGCCCGTAGTACGCGGAGAGGTTCGCGACCTGGTCGTCGGTGATCCGGCTGCCCTGGAGCTCCAGGCGCAGCATGTACGAGGTGAGATAGTCTCCCGGCGGGAGCTCGATGATCGTGAAGCTCACCGCCGAGAGGAGCAACAGCAGCGGCACGAAGGCCGCTACCCGTCGCACGATGTATTGAAGCATCGGCCCGCTCAGCTCAGCGCCGGCGGGCCGATGCCGCTACAGGTCGGTCACTCGTAATAGAGCTGCTCCGAGCTGTAGATCACCCACTGCGCCACGCCCTCGGTGAAGACGTTGCGCAGGTCCTGGTTGACGATCAGGACCGTCGCCGGATTGTAGGTGACGTTGATCTGCGGAATCGTGTCGTAGAACGTCTGTTGGTACCGGTCCACGACCTCCTGATCCCACGGGATGCCGGGGCCGATGCCCAGACCCAGGTCGTACAGCTCCTGGAACCAGGCCGGCGGCTCCTCGCCCTGCTCCCCGCCCGAGTTGTACCACTGCCCCCACGGCGGGATGTGGCCGATCAGGTGGTGCTTGGCGTGTCCGAAGGCGTGCAGGGTGGTCGCTTCGTTCCACAGCGTGTCGATCTGGTACTGGTTGGCGTTGCGGCGCTCGATGAACAGGCCGATCTCGACCACCTCCAGCGTGGTGTACAGGCCGACCGCGCGGTAGTGCTCGGCGATCAGCTCGTTGGCCGGCACGGTGTCCGGCAGGTGCGCGGTTACCTCCAGGTTGATCTCGAAGCGCTCCCCGTCGGGTCCCAGGCGCCAGCCGTCGCTGTCCCGCTTGTCCAGCCCCACGGCGTCCAGCAGGCGGCCGGCCTCGTCGGGATCGTAGGTCGCGGGGACCCACTCCGGCGGCGAGGCGAAGCCGTAGTACACGGCGTCGATGATCTCGTCGCGGTTGATGGCCAGGTTCAGCGCCTGCCGGAAGCGCAGGTCGCCGGCGACCTGCCGCCAGACCTCGTCCTCGAGCGCGAAGTTGAAGGCGTGCACGACCGGGTTGTAGGCGACGCCGGAAGTGACCGCGCGGTATCCGTTGGCCTCGTTCTCACGATAGATCGGCAGCGACGAGATCTTCGCCAGCTCGTCGGCCAGGTCCACCTCGCCGGCGATGATCTTCAGGCTGGCGCCCTCGGGGCCTTCCACCTTGGTGCTGACGATGCGGTCGATGTACGGAAGCTGGTTGCCGGCGGCGTCCACCTTGAAGTAGTAGGGGTTGCGCTCGAACACGGTCTGCGTAGGCGAGGTCGAGACCACCACCCACGGATGCAGGACGGGGATGTCCACCACGTCCGGCGTCTTCCCTTCCCACGGGGTGAGCATCTTGAGCTGGAACAGGCGCCACCACTCGTCGGCCAGCAGGTCGGCGGCGGCCACCTTGGCGGCCAGCTCCTCGGCGTCGGCGAAGTCGGCGTGGAACTGCGACAGGTAGTGCCTGGGCTGCAGGAAACCCGTGTAGTCCATCCACGGCTTGTTGATCTCGTCAAGGAAGCCGGGCGTGGACTCGGAGAACGTGATCCGGTACGAGTAGTCGTCGATCACCTCCAGCTCGTAGACGTCGCCGGTGGGCAGGAGCCCCGAGCGGAACTGCCAGCCGATGTTCGGGGTGAGCTGCTCGTTGTGCAGGATGTTCTCGTAATGGAACGTCACGTCGCCGGTCGTCACCGGTTCGCCGTCCGACCAGCGCAGGCCGCGGCGCAACTGGAACGTGAACGTGGTCCCGTCGGGGCTGATCTCGTAGCTCTCGTAGATGTTGCCGGTGAGCGGATGCCCCATGCTGATCCAGCCGGGACGCGCCAGCAGCGTCTCGATCGTCATGAAGTACATCTCGGGCGCGAAGTTCGGCGCCAGGTTGATGAGGCGCACGTCGCCTCCGTAGGACCCGATCGCGAGCTCGTCGAGCATGCCGTCGGGGGCGGCGCTGCGCTCCAGGGTGAGCACCAGCGGCTCGTCGGGAAGGCGCTCGTCGACTGCCGGCAGCTCGCCGGATGCCACGCGCTCGGCCAGCATCGGCGCCTCCTGATACTGGGCGAATGCCACTGCCGTGCAGGCCACGAGCAGCGCCAGGATCGTCAGAATTCGATTCACAGCGGTTCCTCCATTCGGTGTCTGTGTCATGGCGGCGGATCCTACCATGCGCGCGGGGAGCGTCAGCGGCGGCGCTACGCGGGCAGCGGCACCCGGATGCGCCCGTCGGCGCCGGGAGCGAAGTCGGAGGCGGCGTCCGCCACGGGGTTGCCGTCCGCGTCCAGCACCCGGGCGGTGTAGCGGGCGGCGGCCGGGACCATGTTGCGGGCTTCGATGGTGACCGCGCCTCCCGAGCGCCACCCGCGCACGCGATCGACGGTCTCCAACGCTCCGACCCAGTCGTCCGCGGGCGTTTCGCCCAGCCGGTACGTGATGCCGCCGTAGCGCGCCAGGATCGGATCGACGTCGAGCGCTTCGGCCAGCATGTACATGCTCAGGATGGCCCCGTACTTGGTGGTCCAGTTGCCGCGATACGGCCACGCCGGCAGCACGTCCTCGGTACCGCCGCCCAGGCAGGCGGCGTCGAACTGCGCGTCCGGGTTGAACGCGTGCTGCGCCGGCACCCGCGCCTCGGACTGGTAGTGCGCGTTGAGCCAGCGCCGCTTGTCTTCGGTGAGCGAGCTCTGCACGCCCTGGTGCAGCAGCGCGCGGGCGCGCTCGAACCACTCGGCATCGCCGGTGTGGCGCCACAGCCGCAGGAAATCGGTGGCCCCCTGGGCGTACACCAGGTTGTTGGTCGAGTACTTGATGTCGACCGTGGTGCCGCCCACCGTGCGGTAGTCCCAGCGGCCGAGCGGCAGGTGCTCCAGGCCGTCGGTGCAGGTGTTGTAGTGGTACTGCCAGGTGCCGAACCAGCTCGCCGCCACTTCCGCCGCCGCCAGCCAGCGCCGGTCGCCGGTGGCTTCGTACAGGTCGACGTGGGCAGCCAGCAGCGCGTGTCCCTGGCGCTTGTCGATGTTGTAGAAGTCCATCTCGGAGCCGGCGAAGACCGCGAACCGCTCCATCACCTGCAACGCCAGCTCGCCCAGCGTGGCCGCGTAGTCCAGGTAGCGTTGCTCGCCGAGGTCGCGGGCGGCCCGCACGTAGGCCCAGATCAGGTAGATGAAGTTGGTGGCTCCCCGTTCGCTCGGCCTGGCGAAGACGATGTCGGCGGGCCGGCTCTGACGCTCCGTCCAGCGCGAGCGTTCCCAGTAGAGAAGCTGAATGCGGCGGGCGGCCGGCTCGCCGCTCGTGCCGTCGATGCGGCCGGGCACGTCGCCGTCGGGGAAGAGCTCCATGATACGGTCGAGGGAGCTGCTCACCGCCGCATCCCAGCTCGCCGGCGGTTCGCTGCCGTGGCGCCGAAGCCGGTCGGCGCAGCGCAGATACCAGTACAGCCCCTCGCCGAGCGGTCCCATGTCGATGCGGCCGGGGTCGTAGTAGGTCCCGAAGGTGTCGACCAGCCCGGCGTGGTCCTCGTGGTAGGTGGGGTACAGGATGCCCAGCGGCGACATGCCGTGCTCGGCGAAGAAATCCATGGTGTCCACGGCGACCCGCACCGCCTCGTCGTCGCCGTGCTGCAGGCCGTGATCGAGCGCCGCGTGCGCCACCAGCCCGGCCATGCCGGACCACGAGAAGCCGACGAACCGGTGAAAATACTCCTTGGGAAGGAACCGCCCGCCGCCGGTCGGCGCGTCGCCGTACACCCAGCGCCCGACATAGAACACGCGGTAGCTGCGCCCGCCGCGGGCGATCTCCTGGATCAGGCCGTGGTCGTCGAGCGTGGTACGCAGGCGCATCTCGTAGTCCGCGCGCAGCGTGTGCGGCGGATTGGTCGGTGAGAGCGGGTAGAGCTGCCGCCACGCCGCCGACAGCGCGCCGCAGTAGCCCGGGCGGTAGACCGGTCCCGGCCGGCGGCCGGCGGCGTACAGGTAGAGCGTCTTGGCGTGGCAGTCGCCGTCGTCCAGGGTCAGCCGTTCGTCGCTGTCCAGCAGCAGCCGGCGGCCGAACACGGCCGATTCCGGAAGCTGGTGCACGGCTTCGTAGCGGCCCGACTCGGGGTCCACCTGCAGGCGCACGCTGGCCGTGACGTCGGCAGCTCGCTGCTGCGGCGCGACCCAGCCCGCGCACACCCGCTCCGCGTCCTCGACGCTGAACCCGGCGGGAACGGTGGAGGCGGCCTCCGGGAAGTCCTCGCCCAGGTAGTGGCACGCCTCGGCGGTCGGGTTGCCGTCATACAGCAGCCCCGGGTGCAGGGTATGGCGCGCGGCGCCGGCCGCGATCGGCAACCGGCTGGTGAGGCGCAGCTTGACTCCGCTCAGCGTCGGCCCGCGGTAGCGCCAGGTGACGCACACCTGCCACAGATCGGGAGCGCGCCGCTCGACCGCGGCGGTGCAGTACAGGGAGCCCATCGCACCATCGCGCTCGCGGTCGCGTATCTCGAATACGCCACCGGCACCGCCGGCCGCCTGAGAGGCGACGACGGTGAACCGTTCAGGGAGCAGCGTCTCGAAGTCGAAGTTGCGGGCGCGGTCGCCGGCTTCGTCGACGCGGCGCGGATCGGCGGCCCCGTCCGTCTGGCGGATGTCGTCCACCAGGATGAACCCCCAGTCGTCCTCCGGATAGCGCGGCGCGGCGTGCCAGCCCCACGGCTCCACGGGCGCGTAGTCCAGGATCTGCAGGTACGCCTGCCGGCCGCGGAGCTCGGCCACGTCCCAGCCGCGCCGCACCAGCTCCAGGTTGCGCTCGCCGGTCGCGGTGCGCACCCGCTCCCAACCCGCGGCGCCGTCCACGTACAGGTTGAGGCAGGTGACGTCCGCGAAGTCGCCGCCGCCGATGAGGAAGTCGATGCCGTCCCCGGCGATCGTGAACACCTCCGACTGCAGCTCGCCGATCAGCGTGCCCAGGTTGCGGTTCTTGCTGTTGACCAGGCGCCGGCCCTGGAAGCCGGTGACCGCTTCCTGCCCCGGGAACGCCCCGCATGCGGGCTCCACTCCGAACGCCGTCCCGTTGGGGCGCACCTGGCCGGTCTGGTGGACGTTGAACGGCGTCGAGCCCGGATCCCACGCGCCGGCGTAGCGCCGGCCATCGGATGCCACCCCGCGTAGCGGTTCTGGCGGATGTCGATGCTGGCGATCAACTCGATGCCCGAGGTCCCGGCGGCATCGCCGGCAGAGCCGACGGACCAGCGCAGTGCGGCAGCGGTCGACATCAGACTGCCGCCGCCAGTGCGATGGTGAGCGGCGCGTCGGGGGTGACGCGAACCGGATCGCCGAAGGCAAGCGTCGTTCCCTCCCTGCGGAAGGCGGCCGCTCCCTCTCCGACCTGGACTCCGGTCACCGCGGCGCCGTCCAGCCGGTCGCTGGCGAACGTGGTCAGCGGAAGCTCGCCCGACTCGACCCGGAGCCGGATCTTCGCCGCGTCCAGCGTGCAGGTGCCCCAGCCGGAGCCCAGGCTCCAGAATGCCGTGAACGGCGTGTCCGTCCACCTTGGGGCTGAAGCCGACGTGGCCCCGCACGGCGTCGAACTCGAAGCCGGAATACGCCAGCAGCAGCGCGAAGGCGGCCATGGAGCGCGCGTAGTTGCTGCCGCACTCGATCTCGTTCCAGGGATTGCGGCGGCTGCCGTCGTAGCGGTCGCGGACCGCCCTCACCAGCTCCACGCCCTCGGCCAGCATGCCCTCCTGGATCATGTGGCCGGCCGCCTGGTACTCGAAGCCGTGCATGGTCTCCTGGGCATAGGTGATCGGCACCACCGGCAGGGCGCGCGGATAGGAGCAGATGATGGTGCCGGCCTCGTCATCGACGGCGTACAGCCGCGCCGGGTTGAAGTGCTCGCGGAACGAGCGCTTGAAGTTGTGGCGGTAGATGGCCGCCAGCGCGGAGCGGGTCTGCCCGCGGTCGAAGACCTCGCCCAGGCCGCAGATGTTGGCATGCCACTGCGCCAGCACCTGGTCGATCGCGCACCCCTCGGCCACCTGGTACTTGATCTGGCCGTGCTCGTCGTCCCAGTAGTTCCACACCTGCGAGCGCCCGCCGCGGTAGCGCTCCGCCGCGTCGCCGCCCTCGTACGCCTGCAGGATCGAGCGGTCGGTGAGGTCGATCCGCTGCTGGTAGTACTCGCCGTTGAACAGGTTGGCGTCCACCCACTCCTTGCCGCGGGCGAACAGCGCCCGGTATTCGGACGCGGTGTCCGGCTCGCCGAGGTGCTCGGCCATCTCGGCGCCCGCCGCCAGCGCCGCCAGGTAGAAGCCGTTCAGCCAGGAGTTGGGGCCGAACAACTCCATGTCCAGCGTGTGGTGCTGCCGCCCCTCCAGCACGCCGTCGCGGTCGGCGTCCCAGCGGTCGGGGTTGCTCTCGGCCCAGGCGAAGGAGATGTTCCGCTTGATGGTCTCCCAGTGGCCGCGCAGCCAGGCGGTGTCGCCGGAGATCTTCCAGTCGCGGTACGCCTTGATCACGCCGCCGAACTGGCCGTCGGCGCAGGGCCGGAAGCCGAGCCGCTCCCGGCCCAGCGGAAGCTGCAGGCGGAAGGTCATGCCGCCGTCGGCGCCGGCGTTGTAGCGGAAGTCGGCGTCGCGCATCGACCGCTCCAGGTCCGGGAACAGGAACGGCAGCGCGCAGGCGTAGTTCCACACGTGCGTGCAGCTCCCCTCGCAGCAGCCCTGCTCGACGCGGACCCCCTCGAAGCCGTAGAAGGTGCCGTCCTCCAGGCGCAGCACGGTCGGGCTCTTGAGGACCGACAGCGTGGCGGCGGCGGCATCGAGCGCCGACGGCGGAACGGTGCTGGCATACAGCGCGTCGCGGAACGCCAGGGTCCGGTCCCGCAGCCGCTCCCACTCGCGCAGGCAGTAGACGGCGCTGGCGGCGGAATCCGGGAAGCGGGTCGCGTAGTGATTGCGCCACTCCGCGTGGTCGAGCTCAGGCGGCGGCGCGTCACGCTGTTCCTGCTCGACGCCCACGGGATGCCAGTAGTTGACGCAGTTGGGATAGCTCCAGGTCAGCGCGAAGCGCGCGGTGCGCGTCTCCCCTGCGGGGACGCCGACCGCGGCCGCCAGCACGCCGGTGTCGCCCCCCGCGAACCCGTGCCCTGCTGTGCCCGGCTCCGGGTAGCTGCGGTTCTCGAAACCGCCGGGCGCGGTGAAGTCGTGCCAGTAGATGGTCAGGTCGTCGAACCACATGCCGCGGAACCAGCACTCCTGGTAGCTGACGTCCGCGCAGTCGCTGGCGATGGTGAGGTCGCCGCTGCTCGGGTGATCGCAGGCGATGCCGCTCGCGGCCAGCGTGAGGAACTGCGCCGCGCCGTCGCGCCGGGCGCGGTTGACCGATCCGGCGCGGGCGGGATTGGAGACCGCCAGCGCGACGGTGTAGTCCAGGTCGTCGGCGCCGGGATTGCTCACCTGCACCTCGAAGCAGGCGGCGGGAATGCTGGAGTCGTCGGCGTTGCCGGGGATGAAGGGGTTGAAGGCGCGCAGGGTGACGGCGCCGGGGAACGTGTCGTCTCGGAAGGTGAGCGTGGCCACCGGGAAGGTGCCCTCGAACTCGACCTCGGAGAAGTGGGGCAGGCCGGCCAGGGACGCGCGCGTCGGGCCGAATCCGAAGCTGTGCAGCCAGGTCGAGCGCAGGCTGCCGGAGAGCGGCCCGGTCAGGTCGCCCTGCAGCACCCGCGCGTCCACCACCTCGCCGGCACGCTCCGCCTTGACGGCGAAGTGGCTGAAGCCGTTGACGCTGCCCTTGGCGGGCCGGTTGAAGATCTCCCAGTCGATCAGGCGGCCGTTGCCGGCCAGGCCGATGCAGCCGGAGCCGATTCCACCGAGCGGGAACGAGATCTCGTTCAGTTGCTCGCCGCGGTAGGTGAAATGGGCGCGGGTGGCCTCACTCAGGGGATGGTCGCTCATGACGCGGCATCGTGGGGAGAAACCACGGCGGCGGCAAGCTCCCGCCGTGGCTGCCCGCGGCCTTCCTCCAGCGTCAGAAGATCGGGGAGATCGGCCGTCCCTCCCAATCGCCCGACAACGGCAGTTCGAGCACGTGGCCGAGGGTCGGTGCGGTGTCGAAGATACGTACCGGCCCCTCGATCGCACCGGCCGGCCTTCCTGACCTTCGCGCCGGCCGCTATCCACGGAATCGTCACGTCCTCAGGTCGCCCTCCGGGTCGTCGAGGTTCTCCCTGCTACGTGCTTGGCCCCGCCTCAGCCGATCGGGCGGCCGAGCACGCGTCCGCAAACGACACGATCAACCGGAGGTGCGCGTTGTAGCGCGCATACGCCAGATCGCCCTCGGTGGACGAGAGCAGCCGATAGAGCTGCAGCTCCGGTTCAGGCTGGGTGTCCGTGACCGGCACGCCCTCACGGCGAAGACGTGGGGCCGCCAGCGACACCAGCAGGCTGGCGGCGCTCGTACGACCGGAGGCAAGGTCGGCCAGCCCCTCATCGACCACGTGGCCACCCGGCAGCCCGAGATCGGCGAACCGACGACGTTTCACGCCGACAATGTAGCCCGTACCTGGACCCGATGCTCAATGGGTAAGCATCGACCTGATCGCATCGGCACCGCCATCGTCGGACTTGCCGTGGAAGCGCCATTCCGACAGACTGGCGCCTCAGGATATGCCCGCCGAACGCGCCGTGATAGCCGCGGCCTGCCGCACCCCGATCGGCGCGCTGGGCGGTGCACTGGCGTCGGTGCCGGCCCCGCGGCTGGGCGCGGCGGCGATCGGCGAGGCGGTGCGCCGCGCCGGCGTAGCCCCGCAGGACGTGGACGAGGTCTTCATGGGCCAGGTGCTCACCGCCGGTGCCGGCCAGGCGCCTGCACGGCAGGCCGCGATCGGCGCCGGACTGCCGGAAGCCGTTCCCTGCACGACGGTCAACAAGGTGTGCGGCTCGGGACTGCAGGCGGTGATCCTGGCCGCGCGCGCCGTGCTGGCCGGCGACGCCGGCATCGCCGTGGCCGGCGGCATGGAGAGCATGTCGAACGCCCCCTACCTCTTGTCCGGCGCCCGCCGCGGCTTCCGCTACGGCCATCAGCAGGTCGCCGACAGCATGATCGTCGACGGGCTCTGGGACGTGTACAACGACTTCCACATGGGGGACGCCGCCGAGCTGATCGCCCGCGAGTACGGCATCGGCCGCGCCGCGCAGGACGACTACGCGGCGCGCTCCTACCGCCGCGCGCTCGACGCGCAGCGCAGCGGGCGCTGGGACGCGGAGATCGTCCCGGTCGAGGTGAAGCCCGGCAGCCCGCCGGTCACGGCCGACGAGGAGCCGGCCCGCGCCGACTTCGGCAAGATGACCTCGCTGCGCCCGGCTTTCCACGCCGACGGCACGATCACCGCCGCCAACGCGTCGTCGCTCAACGACGGCGCCGCCGCCTGCGTGGTCATGACCGGCCGCCGCGCGGCCGAGCTGGGCATCACGCCGCTCGCCACGCTGGTCGCGCACGGCAGCGTCGCGGCCGCCCCGGCTCGCTTCCTGGTGGCGCCGGCGCAGGTGATCCCGCCGATCCTGGCCCGGGCCGGCGTGGCGATCGACGACGTCGACCGGTTCGAGATCAACGAGGCGTTCGCCGTCGGCAACCTGGCGGTGGAGGGCGACCTGGGCATCGCCGGCGATCGCTGCAACGTGGACGGCGGCGCCGTGGCGCTGGGCCATCCGATCGGGGCCAGCGGCGCCCGCATCCTCACCACGCTGCTGCACGGTCTTGCCGCGCTGCCGGCCGGCCGCGCCGCGCGCGGCGTGGCGGCGCTGTGCATCGGCGGCGGCGAGGCGTGCGGAGTGGCCGTCGAGCGGGAGGCGGCGTGATCGAGCTGTCCGGCGTGGAGCGCTTCACGCAGTCGGCCGCGGAGGTGTGGCGGCGCCTGTCCGACCTGTCCTTTCTGGCCGGCGCGATCCCCGGCCTGTCGTCGCTCTCCAGCACGAGCGAGGACCACGTCACCTGCAAGGTGAAGCCGGGGCTGTCGTTCCTGACCGGATCGCTGTCGACCACGATCGACGTGCGGGAGCGCTCGGAGCCACGCCTGGTGCTCGGCATCCGCAGCAAGGGGATCGGATCGATGGCGGCGGTGACCACCACCTTCGTGGTACGCGAGGCCGGCAGCGGCTCCGCCATCGACTGGAGGGCGGCCGTGGACGAGCTCGGCGGGCTGCTCAAGCCGGTGGGCGCCGGCCTGATCGAGGCGTCCGCCGGCAAGGTGATCGCCAGCGCGTGGGAGGGGTTCCGGAGTCAGCTCGCCGCTCAGCCGTAGCGGCCCGCTCAGCGGTAGGCCTCGTACTCCTTGCCGAGCACGCCGGCCGCGACCTTGAGCTTGAGAATCTCGTCCGTTCCCTCGTAGATCCGGCAGACGCGCACGTCCTTCCAGTGCCGGCCCGGTCGGAACAGCTCCGAGTAGCCACGGCCGCCGAACACCTGCATGGCGCTGTCGGCCGCGCGGAACGCCGCGTCGGAGGCGAACAGCTTGGCTTCCGCCACCAGCAGGTCGACGCGCGCCATCAGGGCAGCGTCCCCGGGGTCGTCGTAGGCGGCCTGCTTGGCGTCCGCCGCGGTGTGGATCAGGCTCTCCGAGGCCTGCCGCGCCAGCTCGATCGTGGCGATGTGCTCCTGCACCAACTGGTGGCGGGCGATCGGCTTGCCGTGCTGCGAGCGCTCCTTGGCGTAGGCGCACGCCTCCTCCAGGCAGTCCTCGATCACGCCCAGGCAGCCGGCCGCCACGCTCAGCCGCCCGGCGCGCAGGGTCTGCATGGCGATGGTCAGCCCCTGCCCCTCCTCGCCCAGCAGGTTCTCCACCGGCACCGGGTAGTCGGCGAGCTCGAACATCGAGGTGTCGCTGGTCGGCAGCCCCACCTTGGCGGTCATCATCTCCCGCTCGATGCCTTCCTGGTCGGTTGCGAGCAGAAAGGCGCTGAACCGCCGCGCCTTGTCGGCCGCGGGATCGCCGGTGGGCTCCGGATAGGCGAATACCACGATCAGGTCTGCGATGCTGCCGTTGGAGATCAGGTACTTGACGCCGTTGAGCACGAAGCGGTCGCCCTCGCGCCGGTAGGTCATCTGCATCTCGCGCGGGTTCGATCCGGCCTCGGGCTCGGTCAGGCCGAACGCCATGATCGCGCGGCCGGCGGCGGTCTCCGGCAGCACGCGACGCTTCTGCGCCTCGCTCCCCCATTCGATCAGCACCGTCTGCCCGATCGAGCAGTGGCCGGAGAACAGGGTGCGCACGCCCGTCCCCTCGCGGCCGATGCGCGCCAGCGCGTCGACGTAGGTGCGCAGGTCGGCGCCGCGCCCGCCGTAGGCCACCGGCACGTTGAGGCCCATGATCTCGTGCTTGCGCGCAAGCTCGACCGTCTGGTCGTTGAAGCGGTGCTCCAGGTAGCAGAGATCCTCGACCGGACGCACCTCCCGGCAGAACGCCTCGACGTCGGCGAGCAGCTTGTTGCGGGAATCGGTGTCCATCGTCACTCCGTTGCCTCCAGCAGCGCGCCGAGGTCGGCGGCCAGCGCCTCGACCTGCTCCACCGTGTGCGCGGTGCTCAGGAACAGCACCTCGTAGGCGGACGGCGGCAGGTAGTGGCCCCGCTCCAGCAGCGGCCGGTGCAGCGCGCCGAAGCGCTCGACCGCCGCCGGATCGATGCCGTCGGCGCGGCGCGGCAGCCGCCGGACGCCAGGTAGAGCCAGGCGATCGAGCCGACCCGCTGGAGTTGCACGTCATCGCGGCGGAGACCGGCAACCGCCTCGTCGAACTCCACGCCGAGTCGCTCGAGCCGCTCGTACGGCGGGTCGTCGCGCAGCGCCCGCAGCGCCGCGATCCCGGCCGCCATCGACAGCGGATTGCCGCTCAGGGTCCCGGCCTGGTACACCGCTCCGTCCGGGGCCAGCAGGTCCATCAGCTCGGGCGCTCCCACCACCGCGCCCAACGGCATGCCGCCGCCGATCACCTTGCCGAAGGTGAGCAGGTCGGCATCGATGCCGAGACCGGCGCCGTGCCCGCCGTAGCGCAGCCGAAAGCCGCTGATGACCTCGTCCAGGATGAGCAGGGCTCCGTCCCGCCGCGCCAGCGCCGCCACCGAGTGCAGGAAGTCGGGCCGTTGCTCCAGCAGGCCGTTGTTGGCCGGCAACGGTTCCATCACGACCGCGGCGATCCGTCCGCCCCACTGCGCAAAGACCCCCTCGACTGCCGCGTCGTCGTCGAACGGCACCACCACCGTGGTGGCCGCGACCGCTCCCGGCACGCCGGCCGAGTCCGCGATCGCGTGCGTCGCCAGCCCGGACCCGGCCTTGACCAGCATGCCGTCCGCATGGCCGTGATAGCCGCCGTCGAACTTGACGACAAGGTCCCTGCCGGTGGCCGCGCGGGCAATGCGGACCGCCGTCATGACCGCCTCCGTGCCGGAGCTCACCGCGCGCAGGCGCTTGCCTTCACCCGCGCCGTCGAGCACCAACGCGGCAAGCTCAAGCTCGCGCTCGTGGCAGGCACCGTAGGAGAGCCCGTCGGCGGCGGCCTTGCGCACCGCCTCCACCACCGGCGCCGGCGCGTGGCCGTGGATGAGCGGCCCCCACGACAGGCAGTAGTCCGTGTACCTGTTGCCGTCCAGATCGGTGCAGCGGCTTCCGCGACCGCGGCGAAAGAAGATCGGGTCCCCGCCGACGCGCCGAAACGCCCGTACCGGGCTGTTGACGCCGCCGGGCAGCAGCTTGAGCGCCAAAGCGTACGCCTCCTCGCTCCGACTCAGATCCATGAATTCCCCGTTTCCTCCCAGTATACTGCCCGCAAACCCCGATCGAAGACTCGGCCGGCCCAGCCGGAACCTCCGCGACAGGAACGCTCCATGCACGACCGCCCATTGCCCGAGACCACGCTCGAACTGACCACGCCGATGCCGGCGCCGCACTGGGCGCTCCTGGAGCGCCGGCTCATGGCCGCCCTCCCGGACGCGATCGAGGAGTTCTACGCGAAGTACTTCGACGAGCGCGGCTACCTGCTGTGCTACCCGCGCTGGGGCGCGCTGGACGGCCCCGACGACGCCGCGGAGAACGTCACCGGCTGGACGGAGCTCTACGCCCTCGGCGGCCCGGAGCGGGTGCTGGACCTGTACCGCCAGGGCATCGAGGGCC
This sequence comes from Spirochaetia bacterium, assembly GCA_964291595.2. Lineage (GTDB taxonomy): Bacteria > Spirochaetota > Spirochaetia > SZUA-6 > Bin103 > CATQHW01. The sequence goes on from OZ219914.1 coordinate 3,885,633, forward strand.
ACATGCGGCAATACACCGAGGCGCGCACCGTCGAGTGCCCGCTGGCGCGCGAAGGCATGTACTACAAGGAGTTCCCGACCAGCTTCGACTTCGTCCACAACGCCGAGGGCTTCCACGGCCTGTTCCAGCAGGGACTGGCCGAGCCGTGGGACCCCACCTACCAGGCGCGCATGCGCCGCTACGCCGGCTTCTACATGGACGAGGACCCCGGCGCCGCCAACTACGATCCCGAGCACCGCCTGATCCGCAGCGTGATGACCGGCAGCCGCGGCCCGGTGCTGCGCCGCACCACCCCGATCGACTGGGGAGGCGATCCGTTCGAGTGCGAAGGGCGCTTCACGCCGCTGCGCTGGCACCGCACCTGGCAGGACTACGTCGATCACTTCTCCATCTACCAGGACGTGACCGGCGACACCCCGTGCAACCTGGCGGTCACCGTGATGGCGCTGAACGCGTACCTGTGCACGGGCGATCCCAAGTACCGCGACTGGATCCTGGAGTACGCCGACGCCTGGGTGGAGCGGGCCGACGAGAACGGCGGCATCATCCCCAGCAACGTCGGTCTGGACGGCACCCCCGGCGGCGGCGCCGGCGGCCGCTGGTGGGGGGCGGTGTACGGCTGGGACCACAAGGCGTACTTCCGCTCCCTGGCGCCGTACGGCTTCGGCAATGCCCTGCTGGTCTCAGGCGATCAGCGGTACGTGGACGTGTGGCGGCGCAACATCCAGGCGGTCAGCGCCCACGCGAAGGAGATCGACGGCGTGCTGCAGTACCCGCAGAAGCGCGGCGACGACGGCTGGTACGAGTTCACGCCGGAGCCCTACGACCACGGCGCCCTGGAGGTGTTCTACTGGTCGATGGCCGAAGGCGACCGCGCGCTGGCGCGACGCGAACCCTGGGGCGCCTACCTGTCGGGAGACGATCCGACGTACCCGGTCACGGCGCTGGCCGGCGAGCTTGCCGCGCTGGGCGAGGCGGTGCAGCGGATGCGCGAGGACACCACCACGCCCGACACGCGCCTGTCGGAGAGCATGAACTCCATGAATCCGGGCGCCTGCATCTGGCGGCTGGTGGAGCTGATGCTCGGCGGCCTGCCGTCACGTCACATCGGCGTCGCCTGGCACACCCGCGTGCGCTACTTCGACCTGGACCGCGGCCGTGCCGGCATCCCGGAGGACGTGGCGTCGCTGGTCGACTCGATGAGCGACGACGAAGTGACCGTCACGCTGGTGAACCTCAGCCCCGTGCGCCGCCATGCCCTGGTCCTGCAGGCGGGCGCCTATGCCGAGCACCAGTTCACGGCGGTCGAGGCGGACGGCAGCACTACTCCCCTGGACGAACCGGCCCTGACCGTGCACCTGGCGCCCGGGGCCGGCGCCCGCCTGACCCTGAAGATGAAGCGTTACGCCAACCAGCCCACTCACGCCTTCCCGGGCATCGGCCGGCCGGTCAGCCGAACTGCTGCGGGATGACGCCGCCGCCCTTGAGGTCGGGATACGGGAGCCAGCGCGCCCCGTACAGGTCGCCCTCCGCGTCGAAGACGCGGCCGTCGCTCAGCATGTACTGGTTGGGGGTCGACGGCTTCAGGCCGGACAGGTACTGCGGCAGCCGCTCGCGATCGGCGGCGAGTTGCCGGTGCACCCCGTCCCAACTGAACCCGTCGAACAGCGCCGTTCGCATCCGCCGGCAGCGCTCGGCGTGGCGCGGGTCGGCGGCCAGGTTGGTGGTCTCTCCCGGGTCGCCCTGCATGTCGAACAGCACCGGCCGGCCGCCCTCGATCTCCACGTACTTCCAGTCCCGGTCGCGCACCAGGCGCATCGCCTGGTGCGGCTCGAGCTCCCTGCTCTCCGTCAGTCCGCGGACCCGGTTGCCGTAGGCGTAGTAGGCGCTGGGGGCGTAGCGACGGGGCGCGGCGCCGCTCGCCGGGTGGGCAAGCAGCGGGCTCAGGTCCACGCCGTCCAGGTCCGGCGGGATCGGCAGGCCGGCCAGCGCGCAGGTGGTCGGGAACAGGTCGAGCAGCGACGCGGGGTGCGCGACGCGCGCGTGGCCCGGCGCGATGCCCGGCCCCGACATGAGCAGCGGCACGCCCACCGACGGCTCGAAGTGGACGGTCTTCCCCCACAGCCCGTGGTGTCCTGCCATTTCGCCGTGATCGCTGGTGTAGATGACGATGGTGTCGTCGAGCAGTCCGGCGGCATCCAGCCCGCGCATCAGCTCGCCGATGCAGTCGTCCACGAAGTCGACGCAGGCGTAGTACGCCTCGCGCGCGCGGAGCTGCTGCTCGGCGGTCAGCTCCTCGCCGACCTCGTCCGCGAAGCAGCGGCGCGCGTAGTCGTCGAGCCCGTCTGGGAAGCCGTCCGGCAGCTCGGCCGGCGGCACGCGGTCGCGATAGCGCCGGATGTAGCGGCCGGGAGCCGTGAACGGCGAGTGCGGGCGGCTGTAGGAGGCGCACAGGAACCACGGGGTGTCCGGCTGGGAGTCCTGGTGCTCCAGCAGGAAGGCCAGCGACTCGCGCGTGACCACGTTCTCCTGCAGGAGGCTCTCCGGGATCTCCGTCACGCCCGCGCCCGACGCCCCGGCGTAGACGGGAAAGAAGTCGATCGGGTCGATCTGATGGCCCAGCCCGTGGCGGAGGTCGCCGTACGGGCGGTGCTGGAACCCCTGCATCTGGTCGGCGCCGCCGAAGTGCATCTTGCCGACCAGGCAGGTGCGGTAGCCGTGCCCGGCGAAGTGGCCGGGCCAGGTGACGTGCTCGGGGAAGATCACCCAGTGGTTGTTCCAGGCCGCGCAGCGGTGCGCCTCCTTGCCGGTCATCAGGCACATGCGCGACGGCGTGCACACCGGGCTGGCGCACAGCGCGGTGTCGAACTGCACCGCGTCGGCGGCGATCGCGTCCAGCGCCTGGGTGCGCACGATTCCGTCGCCCGCGAACCCGGATACCAGCGGCGCGTGCTGATCGGTGAGCAGCAGCAGGACGTTCGGTCGTCGCGCAGGCCTATCCTCCATCAGGCAGGCCCGAAGTACTGGTTGAACTTCTCCGCGTAGTCCTCCCGCACGGGGCTGAAGACGTCGAGCGCCTTCACCGGCCCGTCCACCGGCCGCGCGCTGTGCGGGGTGTCGGGCGGGATGATGAACATGTCCCCGGGCTCGCAGATGCGCGACTCCCCGCCGATGACCAGCTCCATGCGGCCTTCGATGAGAAGGCCCGCCTGCTCGTGCGGGTGCTGGTGCATGGGCACGAAGCTGCCGGCCTCCATCTCCAGGTAGGAAAGCATGATCCGCTCCCCGTAGGGCGTGCGCGCCCGCACCCCCGGCATCAGCTCGACCGATTCGTAGTCGTTGATCTTGATGAACGGCATGGTGTAGACGGTGGCATGCGAAGACGCCCCGGGTCACCTTGACCGCGCCGGCCGGAGGCAGCCTCAGCCGGCCGTCAGGTCTTCGACCGGGTACTCGAAGTAGGTGGCATTCACCAGTCGGTGGAGCGTGCGGGAGTGCTCCAGCACTTCGTGCAGCAGCTCCTCGCGGTCCTGGCGCCGGGCCCACTCGTCGTGGATCAGGGACGTCAGCCGTCCGGCCGTGCGGTGCACGTCCTCGCCGGCACGCACCGGCGGGCCGGGCCCGATGGCGGTGAGCGCCATCGCCGCGTCGTCGAGCGCACGGCGAAGCGAAGCCGGCAACAGGGGGTCGGTGACCAGCAGGTCCAGGACCCGGTCCGGTTCGACCGCCACGCTGCCGAGCCGGTTGTAGGTCTCCAGGGCATGGCAGCAGCGCAGCAGGCTGCTCCAGCCGGCGTCGTCCGACTCGCCGTTCTCTCCCGCCGCGCCGAGCTGCGCCAGCAGCAGCGATGCGCAGAGCTGGGCGCGCTCGACGGCGCGCCCGAGCTGCATGAAGCTCCAGCCGGCGTCGCGGTACATGGTCGCCGCGGCCACGCCTAACAGGGTGTCGACCTCCTCCGCGGTACGCGCGTAGAAGCTCTCCGGTGACGTGCGCCAGATGTTCTGGATCTCCAGGTCGCGGAGGCGCAGGTAGGTCCGGTTCAGGCACGTCCACATCTCCGCGCTGATGCACTGCCGCATCTGGCGGGCGTTCTCGCGGCCGAGCGCCACGCAACTCCACACCGAGTCGGAGTGCAGCCGCTCGAAGGTGAGGTCGTCGGCCAGGGTGTAGGAGTCCGCCAGCGTGTAGTCCTCGCTGTCGAACGCCTCCAGGCTGCCCTCCGGCGGCTGCCGGCCGATGCCCTGGTAGATGCGGTGCCAGCCGAACCGGATCTCCCGCACCGGGCGGTCCACCAGCGCCTCGGTCTGCAGCCGCAGCAGGCGGCACAGGTGCTGGGCGCGCTCCAGGTAGCGGCTCATCCAGTAGAGGCCCTGGGCGCTGCGCGCAAGCATGCTCAGTCCCCGAGCACCCAGAGGTCCTTGCCGCCGCCGCCCTGGCTGGAGTTCACCACCAGGCTGCCACGGCGCAGCGCGACCCGGCAGAACGCGCCCGGCACGATGCGGGTGCGGCTGCCGTGCAGGATGAACGGGCGCAGGTCGACGTGGCGCGGCTCGAAACGGCCGTCGATCAGGCAGGGAGCGCGCGACAGCGCCAGGGTCGGCTGGGCGATGAAGTCGGCGGGATCGGCGCGCACCTGGCGGGCATACTCGTCGCGCTCTCCCGGCGTGGCGTGCGGGCCGATCAGCATCCCGTAGCCGCCCGACTCCCCCACCCGCTTGAACACCAGGCGCTCGATGTTGTCCAGGGCGTACTCCAGGTCCTCCGGCCGGCGGCACAGGTAGGTCTCGACGTTGGCGATCAGCGGCTCGGAGCCGAGGTAGTAGCGGATCATGTCGGGCACGAACGCGTAGATGCTTTTGTCGTCCGCGACGCCGGTGCCCGGTGCGTTCGCGAGCGTCACGTTGCCGCGCCGGCAGGCGTCCATCAGGCCCGGAACGCCGAGCAGGGAGTCCGCGCGGAACTCCCGCGGGTCGATGAAGTCATCGTCCAGCCGCCGGTAGATCACGTCGACGCGGCGCAGGGCGTCGGTCGTGCGCATGTAGACGCGGCCGTCGCGCACCACCAGGTCGCGGCCCTCCACCAGCTCCGCGCCGAGCTCTCCGGCCAGGAACATGTGCTCGTAGAAGGCGGAGTTGTAGACCCCGGGCGTGAGCAACGCGATCACGGGATCCGAACGTCCGGCAGGCGCCAGCTCCCGCAGCGTGCTCAGCAGGACCCGCCCATAGTGCTCGACCTCCCGCACGCGGGAGCTGCGGTACAGGCGGCGAAAGTTCGCCTTGACCGCCCTGCGGTTGGCGATCATATAAGAGACCCCGGAGGGGACCCGCAGGTTGTCTTCCAGCACCCGAAAGCCGTCGTTGGTGCGCACCAAGTCGGTGCCGCAGATGGCGACCCAGGTGCCTTGAGGTGCCTGGAACCCGCGCATCTGCGCCCGGAATTGCGGGCAGCCGTACACCATGTCTGACGGGATGACGCCGTCCCTCACGATGCGGGCGGCGCCGTAGATGTCGGCGAGAAAGAGATTCAGCGTCTGCAGACGCTGGGTGAGGCCGGCCTCCAGGTGCCGCCATTCATCGGCCGTGAGCACGCGCGGCACGCAGTCCACGGGGATGATCCGCTCCTCGGCCTCGGCGTCATCGTAGACCGTGAACGTGATCCCTTCGGTGGAGAACGAGCGCGTCACCCGTTCCTGGATGCTCGCAAGCTCATCGGCGGGAAGGCGGAGCAACTCCTCGTGGAGCGCTCGGAAGTGCTCGCGCGGCGCGCCGCCGGGCAGGAACATCTCGTCGTAGCATGCCTGGTCGACATCGTACGAGTCGAAGTGCAAAGCCGAGCCCTACCTCATGCGCGCTACGATGACAACAGCAGCCGGTCGTCGCTGCGGATGTCGAGCGGAAAGGCCCGCCAGTAGTAGCGCAGGGGATCGTCGGCGGCCCAGCCGGCGTAGATCTCCTCCCAGCCGGCCCAGCCCATGTGCGGCATCAGCGAGTACTTGTGCACGGGCGTGCTGCGGCCCTGATAGCGGAAGTCGCAGGAGAACCTGATTCGGTCGGGCGACCGGTTGTCGCGCGCCTGGTGGACGGTCAGGCTGTGAAACAGCAGCACGTCGCCGCACGGCATGGGGTTCCAGCGCCACGGTACGTCGCCGGCCGTCTCGAAATAGATCGTTCCTTCCTCCACCGGGTGCAGGCCGCCTCGATGGGACCCTGGGACGACCGCCAGGCCGCCGAGCTGCTCCGGGCAATCGCCGAGCGGGATCCAGGCGGTCCATACCTCCGGCGACGCCTTGATCGGCCGGTGGTCCTGGTGGGGCGCCGTGGTGATGGACGGGCGGCTCGGGAATACCGTCCTGACGATGTTGCGCGGATGGGCCAGCACCGACTCGCCCAGCACCGTCTCCAGCACGCCCATCAGCTCCGGGCGAACCGCGAGCGCGTGCACGGCGCGCAGGCGCAGCAGGTCGTTGTAGTAGGCCCGATACTCCGGTGTAGGGTTGCTCTCGTGCACGAAGGCGCACTGATCGGCGACGGCGTCGCCGGTCGGCGTCCCGCGCCGGAGCAGGCCGTGGCGCGCGGCGACGCCCGTGACCTCCGCCCGGACGGCGAGCACTTCGTCGGCGGAAAGCAACCCCGGCAGGTACAGGTAGCCGTCCTCCCGCGCCGCGTCCGCACGCCCGTCGTCGGCCACGACGCGAAACGGCGTCACGGCCGTCATCGTCGCCATGCTCATGCGGCGCTCCTGCCTCTCAGGCGCCCCAGACCGACTCCCACGCACCGCTCCCGGCCGACCGGTAGAGGGCGAGGGCGGTCCGCATCTCGCCGAGCGCCTTCTCCGGCGGAGCCACCGGCGGCTTGCCGTCCAGCACCAGCGCCGCGAAGTCCTCGAGCTCCGGCTTGAACGAGTGGAAGTAGCCGTGGTCGCCCGGCAGGGCCTGCCCGTCCGGATGGTCTTCGTCGTACAGCTCGACGCCGCCGCCCTCGAAGCCGCCGCGGATCAGCACCTCTCCCTTCGTGCCCATCACGCGAAACCACGGCATGTCGGACAGGTTCGCGGGCGACGTCAGCGCCATGAACGACGCGATCACACCCGACTCGAAGCGCAGCAACGCCTGCGCGAGCGATTCGCCGTCCATCCCGGCGATCGGTCTGCCGGTGGTCCCGGTGACCGCGTCGATCTCTCCCAGCCAGACGCGCAGCGGCCTGATCCAGTGCGCGCCGCCGTCGATGACCACGCCGCCCCCGGTGCGCTGCAGGTCGAAGCGCCAGGGACGGGTGCCGGGATACCAGAACGGATCGAACCGGCACTCGAAGGCAGCCTGCGCGGCGATCACGTCGCCCACGGCGCCGTCGCGCAGCAGGCGTTCGACCGCGACCACGTCCGGCCAGTACTGGGAGTTCTCGCCGACCATGAACGCCTGGTCGGCGGCGGCGCCGGTCGCCAGCACCCGCTCCGCCGTGGTCAGGTCCTGCGCGATCGGCTTCTCCAGGAGGACGTGCTTGCCCAGCGCGAGCGCCTGCTCGGTCAGCGCCTCGTGCAGGTCGTGGGGCGTCATGATGTCCACCGCGTCGAAGTCGACCGCCGCCGCGGCCTCCTCGATGGTCGCGAACGCGCCGACGCCGTACTCCGCGGCCAGGGACTCGGCGGCTTCCCGCTTCGGGTCGATCGCCGCCGCGATCTCGATGCGGTCGATGGAGCGGATCGCCCTGGCGTGGTAGCCGGCGATCGCGCCGCAGCCGACCAGGGCCAGCCGCACGGTGTCAGCCATGCGCCGATCGTGTCATCCGAGACTGGCGCATGGCAACGGCCGGCGGCAGATCCGGCGGTGCGGCGCGGTCTCCGGTTCGGCACGCACTATCATGACCGCACCAACGATGGAGGAACGCATGGCGAATTCTCAAGGGCATCCGTTGCCGATAATCCCGCAGCCGGCCGAGATCGTCAGGCAGGAGGGTGACTGGCTGTTCGGCCACGAGTTGCGCGTGAGCATCGCGGACGAGCCGTTCGCGGACGTGGCCTCTCACCTCGCCGGCGAGTTGGACGCCGCCGGAAACTGCCGCACGTCCGTCGCCGGTCCGGGCGCGAGTGCCGACGTAAGCATCGTCCGGGCCGCCGAGCTGCCGGCCGACGGCTACCGCCTGACGGTCGGCCCGGACGGCGTGGAGCTGGCAGCCGCGGCGCCGGCGGGCGCCTTCCACGGGACGCAGACGCTGCTGCAGCTCGTCAGCGGCGCCACCCGCCGGCGGGTGCCTGCCGTGCGCATCGTCGACCGTCCCCGCTTCGGGTGGCGCGGCGTCATGCTGGACTGCGCCCGCCACTTCTTCCCCGCCGCGACGGTCAAGCGCTACGTCGACCTGGCGGCGCGCTTCAAGCTGAACCGGTTCCACTGGCACCTGACCGAAGACCAGGGCTGGCGCCTTCCCATCGAGCGCTATCCCGAGTTGCTGCGGGTCGCCAGCCGGCGCCGCGAGTCGACCGGCGACGGCACCCCGCACGCCGGCGCCTTCACGGCCGATGAGATACGCGACGTGGTCCGCTACGCGCAGGCCCGGCACGTCACCGTCGTGCCGGAGGTCGAGCTGCCCGGCCATTGCGCCGCGGCCCTGGCCGCCTGTCCGCACCTGTCCTGCACCGGCGGCCCGTTCGAGGTGGGCACGACCTGGGGTATCTACCGGGACGTCTACTGCGCCGGCAACGACGAGGTGTTCGCGTTCCTGGAAGGGGTGTGGGACGAGGTCCTGGATCTGTTCCCGAGCCCGTACGTGCACATCGGCGGGGACGAGGTGCCCAAGGATCGCTGGACGGCGTGCTCGAAGTGCCGGCAGCGCATGCGGGACGAGGGCCTGTCCTCTCCGGAGGAGTTGCAGGCCTGGTTCGTACGCCGCGCCTGCCGCTACCTCCGCGAGCGCGGCCGCACGGTGATCGGCTGGGACGAAGTGCTGGAAGGCGACGGCCCCGGCGGCGACACGGTGATCATGGCGTGGCGCGGGGCCGACCGCGGCATCGAGGCGGCGCGGCGCGGCCACCGGGTGATCATGACGCCCAATCCCTCGACCTACCTCAACTACACCCCGTACGACCCGCCGCGGCCGCCGGGGCATCAGACGCGGCGGCTCTCCCTGGAGACCGCGTACGCCTTCGATCCGGCGCCGGCCGAACTCGACGAGCCGGAGGCGGGCAGGATCATCGGCTCCCAGGCGTGCCTGTGGACGGAGTACGTGGAGACGCAGGGCGACATCGACGAGCTCACCTGGCCGCGGCTGTGCGCCCTGGCCGAAGCGGCGTGGAGCCTGCCCGAAGCGCGCGACTGGCCCGACTTCCAGGCCCGCCTCGACGGTCAGGCGCCGCTGTTCGAGCAGCTCGGCGTCGCGCGCACGGCGAACTGGTAACGGCGGGAGGCGCCGGCCGGCTACCCTTCCAGGGACAGCAGGAAGGGGTTCTCCAGCGCCTCGACGATCCAGCGCAGGAAGCGCACGGCGTCGGCGCCGTCGATGGCGCGGTGGTCGTAGGAGAGCGACAGCGGCAGCAGCAGCCGCGGCTCGAAGCCGCCGTCGCGATGCACGGGCGTGACGCGGGAGCGTGACATGCCCAGGATCGCGACCTCCGGGTGGTTGACGATCGGGGTGAAAGCCGTGCCACCCAGACCGCCCAGGTTGGTGATCGTGAAGCAGCCGCCCTGCATCTCTTCCAGGGTGAGCTTGCCGGCGCGGGCGCGCGCTGCCACCTCGCCGATCTCGACCGACAGCTCGGTCACGTTCTTGCGGTCGGCGTCCCGGATCACCGGCACCAGCAGGCCGCGGTCGGTGTCGACGGCCACGCCGACGTGGATGTAGCGCTTGAGGATCAGCTCGCGGCTGGCCATGTCGACGCTGGCCGCGAAGCGCGGGAACACCCGCAACGCGCTGGCCACCACCCGCGCCGCGATCGCGGTCATCGTGAGCTTGCCGCCCGCCTCCTGCACCCGCGGGCCGAAGCGCTTGCGGAGCTGCTCCAGCTCGGTGACGTCGGCATCGTCGTGCTGGGTGACGTGCGGGATGGTCGTCCACGACGTGGACAGGTGCACGGCGGTGGTGCGGCGGATGCCGCTCATCGGCTCGCGCTCCACCTCGCCCCACCGGCTGAAGTCGGGCAGGGGCGGCGGGGCCGCCGGGCCGGCGCCCGAGGCTGCCGAATCCAGCAGGGAGCGCGCGGTGCGCACCACGTCGCCGGACAGGATGCGTCCGCCGTTGCCGGTGCCCTGCACGGAGGTGATGTCGACGCCCAGCTCGCGCGCGAAGCGGCGCGTGTTCGGGGTGGCAGGGATCGGCCACTCCGGCAGATTGAACTCGTCGGCGGGTGCGTGCACGGCCGGCGCCGCCACGGAGGGCGGAGTGGCCGGTGCCGGCGGCGGGGCCGGCGGAGCGACGGCCTGGGGCGCCGTGGCGACAGCCGGCGGTTCGGCGGCCGGCTCCTCGGCATGAGCGGATGACGGCCCGGCCGGCGCGTCATCCGGCTCGATGGTGGCGATCACCTGGCCCACCGCCACGGTGTCGCCGGGCTTGACCGGGAGAGCGGCGACGACGCCGGCCTCGGTGGCCGGCACCTCGATCACGGCCTTGTCGGTCTCCAGCTCGATCAGCGGGGCATCCGCCGCCACCGTGTCCCCCGGAGCGACCAGGACACCGGCGACGGTGCCGGAGTCGACTCCCTCGCCCAGCACGGGCAACGTGATCTCTACAGCCATCTCACAGATCCATGTCAGGCGGACAAGGGGTTGCTCTTGTCCGGGTCGACGTCCAGCCGCCGGATGCCGCGCTGCAGCGCACGCGCATCGATCGATCCTTCGGCTCGCAGCCGCTGCAGCGCCGCCAGCGCGATGTAGCGGGCGCTGACCTCGAAGTGGTCGCGCAGGCCGGCGCGTGTGTCGCTGCGCCCGAAGCCGTCGGTGCCGAGCCGGGTCACCGGTCCCGGCAGGTGGTCGGTGATCAGCGCCGGCAGCACGCGCAGGTAGTCGGTGGCGGCGACGAACACGCCGCGCTCGCCGTCGAAGGCACGCGCCACGTACGACCGGCGCGGCTCCTGGCCCGGATGCAGCAGGTTGTGCCGCTCCGTCTCGGCGATGTCCCGGTAGAGCTGCTGGTAGCTGGTGACGCTCCACACGTCGGTGGAGACGCCCAGGTCCGCGAGGAGCGCCGCCGCCTGTACCGCCTCGTTGAGGATGGCGCCCGAGCCAAGCAGGTGAGCCTTGGGAAGCTCCGCGTCCGGGTCGCCGGCGCTGAACCGGTACAGGCCGCGCAGGATGCCCTCGCGCGTGTCCTCCACCGGTTCCGGGATCGCCGGCATCGGGTAGTTCTCGTTCATGACCGTGAGGTAGTAGAAGCCCTCCTCCTGGTCGACGTACATGCGCCGGATGCCGTCCTCGATGATCACCGCCAGCTCGTAGGCGTAGGTCGGGTCGTAGGAACGCAGCGTCGGCACCGCCAGCGCGGCGACGTGGCTGTGGCCGTCCTGGTGCTGCAGTCCCTCGCCGTTGAGGGTGGTGCGGCCGGAGGTGCCGCCCAGAAAGAAGCCCTTGCAGCGCAGGTCGGCGGCCGCCCAGATCAGGTCGCCGATCCGCTGGAAGCCGAACATCGAGTAGTAGATGAAGAACGGGATGGTGTTCACCCCGTGCGTCGCGTAGGCATTGCCGGCGGCGATGAAGGACGAGAACGAGCCGGCCTCGGTGATGCCTTCCTCGAGCACTTGGCCGTTCTTGGCCTCCTTGTAGTAGAGCAGGTTCTCGCGGTCCACCGGCTCGTAGAGCTGGCCGACGCTCGAGTAGATGCCCACCTGACGGAACAGCGGCTCCATGCCGAAGGTGCGCGCCTCGTCCGGGACGATCGGCACGACCAGCGGCCCGATCTCCTTGTCGCGCAAGAGCTTGGTGAGGATGCGCACGAACGCCATGGTGCTCGACGCCTCGCGGCCGTCGGTGCCGTGCAGGAACTCGGCGAACAGCTCGGCCGGAGGTGGAACGAGCGGCTCGGCGCGCGCGGCGCGGGCGGGCAGGTAGCCGCCCAGCTCCTCCCGCCGGGCGCGCAGGTAGGTGCGCTGGCCGCCGTGCTCGTCGGGCAGATAGAAGGTGGCCGCGGCCGCCTCCTCGTCGGAGATCGGGATGTCGAACCGCGAGCGGAAGGCGACCAGCTCGTCCTGGTTGAGCTTCTTCTGCTGGTGGGTGATGTTCTTGCCCTCGCCCGCCTCGCCCAGGCCGTAGCCCTTGATCGTCTTCGCCAGGATCACGGTCGGCGCGCCGCGGTGCTCCACCGCCGCCCTGAACGCCGCGTACACCTTGGCCGGATCGTGGCCGCCCCGGTACAGCTTGCGCAGCTCGTCGTCCGAGTAGTCCTTCACCAGCTCCAGCAGGCGCGGGTCGGTCCCGAAGAAGTCCTCGCGGATGTAGGAGCCGGGCTCGACGGTGTACTTCTGGTACTGGCCGTCGACGGTGTCTTCCATGCGCCGGCGCAGCAACCCGTGGCGGTCGGCGGCCAGCAGCGGGTCCCAGTCGGAACCCCAGATGACCTTGATCACGTTCCAGCCGGCGCCGCGGAAGGCGGCCTCCAGCTCCTGGATGATCTTGCCGTTGCCGCGCACCGGGCCGTCGAGCCGCTGCAGGTTGCAGTTGACCACGAAGATCAGGTTGTCCAGCCGCTCGCGCGCCGCCAGCGTGATCGAGCCCATCGACTCCGGCTCGTCCATCTCGCCGTCGCCCAGGAAGGCCCACACCTTCTGCCGGTCGGTCCGCTTGATGCCGCGGTCCTGCAGGTAGCGGTTGAAGCGCGCCTGGTAGATCGCCTGGATGGGGCTCAAGCCCATGGAGACGGTCGGGAAGGACCAGAAATCGGGCATCAGCCACGGATGCGGGTAGGACGACAGGCCGCCGCCGGGAGCCAGCTCGCGCCGGAAGTTGGTGAGATGCTCCTCGCTCAGTCGGCCTTCCAGGAACGCCCGTGCGTACATGCCGGGTGCGGCATGGCCCTGGAAGTAGACCTGGTCGCCGCCCTGCGGGCTGTCCGGTCCGTGCAGGAAGTGGTTCTGCGCCACCTCGATCAGCGTGGCGGCCGATGCGAAGGTGCTGATGTGGCCTCCGATGCCGTCGTCGCTCTTGTTGGCGCGCACCACCATCGCCATGGCGTTCCAGCGGATGATGCTCTTGTTGCGCCGCTCCACGGCGCGGTCGCCCGCGTATGGCGGCTCCCGCTCCGGCGGAATCGTATTGACGTACGGGGTGTTGGCCGTGAACGGAAGGTCGGCGTCGACCGCCTTGGCGTAGCGATGCAGCGTGCGCAGCACCTGGTGCAGACGCTCGGTCCCGCCGGTCCGGTAGACGTAGTCGAGCGACTCCACCCACTCGCGGAGCTCGACGTCGGAGGCCTCCCCGCCATTGCGGCTGGGCGCGACCCCGGCATCGACGGGGCGCGACGCGGCCGGCGGCTCCGTTCCATTGCCGATCCCTTGGGATGCGGTTGCGGCGGAAGCGGCCGAACCGTGCTGCGGGAGATCGACCCTCCGGGTCAGGTTCTCTGCCACCACCCGGAAAGATAGCCCAAACACCGCCCCGGTGCCACCAGTCCCGGGCGGCCGATGGCGGCCGGAGAACGGCCGGAGCGGGCGAACGGCTCTTGCCGCCCCATCGTCAGGCGATCTACGTTGAGGCGCCATGCACACGTGGAACGGCCTGAACGTCGACGACCGCGACTGGTCCGCCTTGAGCGAGGGGGAGCGCATCCGGCAGATCGAGCTGGAGGGCTACCTGATCGTCCCCGACATCCTCTCACCGGAGCACCTGGAGACGCTGCGCGCCGAGACCGACATGCTGCCCACGGAGGGCCGGGACTACAGCGAACGGCAGCGCGGCTGCAGCCGGGTGCACCTGCGCAGCCCCGTCCTGGCCGAGCTGGTGACCCATCGGCCGACGCTGGACCTGCTGGAGCGTCTGTTCGGCGACCGCATCCTGTGCCTGCACAACGTCACCTACGATTGCTCCGAGCCCGGTACGCCGGGGATCAGCCTGCACACCGACGGCCAGCCGTACGGGTCGACCATCTTCGGCTACGAGGGGAGCTGCCCGATCACGGTGCGTGTCCTCTACTACCTGGACGACCTGACCATGGACGTGTCGCCGTTCCGGGTGATCCCCCGCTCGCACCTGTGCATGCACGCCGACGCCCACCCGTACAAGCGCTACACCACCCATCCCGAGCAGGTGGTGGTGCCGTGCCGCGCCGGCTCCGCGCTGTTCCTCAACCACCGCGCGTTCCACGGCACGCTGCCCAACACCGGCACCCGCGCGCGGCGCATGATCGCGATCGCCTACCGGCCGGCCTGGGCGGGACCGATCGCGGAGGTCCCCATGGCCACGGAGGAGGAGCTGGCCACGCTCCCCGCGTCCGTGCGGCCCTATTTCAGCGACTCGAACGCCCGCGAGTTCGACTTCACGGTCGGCAACAAGCCGGATGGCATGGCCGCCGACGCGCCGGGGATGGCCCCCAGCCGCTGGTCACGCGCCTGAAGCCACGCGGCGCGCCGTCCAGGTCACGCTGCCTGCGCCGAAGCCGTCCACGAGCTGCTCGCCCAGCCTGAGCGTACCGGCCATGGTCCCTGCGACCGCGTCGACGGTGCCGTCGAAACGATAGGTCAGCCGGGCGCCCTCGGTGGCGAGCACGCCGTCCAGCACCACGGCGTCGCCGTCGACCTGACCGGTCAGCTCGCCCGCAGCCCGCGTCCCCCGGTGCCGGCCGCTGATACCGTTTCCGCCGGTCGCGCCCGTCAGGCTGAACCGGTGCCGGGCGCACCCCGTCACGAAGCGGACGTCCACCTCCCACTCGCCGTCGATGCCGTCCGGCGGCGGTTCGACCGGACGCGGCTCTGTTGCGCCGCCGAGGATCTCCGCCAGCCGGCGGGCGGCCGCCTCCGCATCGCCGTCGGCCATCGACACGGGCCGGATCATGAACTCGCAGCCGCCGCCCTCGGCATGCGACAGGATCGGCGGCGAGCCGGCGCGCAGGGCCGCTCCCACCTGTCCGGCGGTCAGCGGCACCTGCCCCGGATCCCAGGAGACCACCAGGATCGGGTACGGGCTGCGGCCTCCCGACTCCCGCACCTCCGTGCGCACGCCCCCGACCGGGGCGAGAGCCTCGGCGATCCGCCGGTACCAGCCGCGCCAGCGCTCGAACTCCGCGTCCAGGTCGCGGCCGCCCGCCAGGTGCTCCACCGCGGCCAGCATGCCGGCGATCTCCTCCTTGCTGACCTTCATCATGCGGCCGAAGGTCCCGTGCGGGGCGCAGTGCATCCACGCGGCCTGCACCAGGTCCTCGCGCCCCAGCAGCAACCCCGCGCCCTGCGGTCCCTGCAGGATCTTTCCGCCGGAATAGCAGACCAGGTCAGCGCCGGCGGCCAGCCAGCGGTTCGGCACGGCCGGCAACTCGGCCGCGGCGTCGATCACCACCGGCGCCTCGTGCTGCCGGCCGGCGGCAACCAGCTCCTCCACCGACAACGACTGGGCGGACGCCGCGCCCGCCCACATCGCCAGCAGCGCGGTGCGCGGGCCGACCGCCGCGCGCAGCTCCGCGGCGGTGTCGACCGCAGCCAGCCGCACGCCGACCGCGCGGATGGTCTGGTCGAACACGGTGCGCGACTGCACCGGCATGACCACCTCGTCGCGCATGCCGTCGAGGTCGGGAAGCTGCACGGCCCGCTCGGGGTCGCCGCCGGCCACGCACGCGCAGGTGGCCGCGGTGAGCGCGCCCGCCGCGCCGCTGGTGACCAGCGCCGCGGGAACGTCGAGCAGCCCGGCGATCCGCTCGCCGGCCCGCGCCATGAGCTCGTCGATGACCACCGAGCCGTCGGCCGCCTCGGCCATCGCCCGGCGCACCTCCGGCAGCATGGGCGCGCCCCCGTGAATGGACTCGGTGGCGGTCAGGTCGACGTAGGTGCGCACCCCGAGCCGGGCAAAGATGCCGGCGGCCCGAGGACGATCGACCGTGCCCGGATCGCCGCTGGCGCGGCTATCCGTCACGCTCCCAGATCCGGGTGTCCGGCTTGAACTGGCTCCAGGCGAACCAGAACGCCTCATGCGCGGCGGCGTCCCGCTCGCCGATGAAGGCGCGCAGCCCGCTGCCGTCCAGCTCCAGGCGCACGCCGCCCATCTCCACCGCCACGCCTTCCTTCAACGCGATCACCGCCGGCGCCACCGGGAAGGCGATCGGACCGTCCGGGCCTTCCACTCCGAGAACACGCTCCTGGATAGGCAGGCGCTGGTCGACGTCGCCGACCGGGAAGATCGGGCCATGGTCGTCACGGCCCCGGAGCGGGTCCAGCGGATAGGAGCGGAAGCGGTCGAGGATCGTCGTCTCCGGGTGCTGGCGCTTCCAGTCGCCCCACGTGGAGGTGACCACCGCCACCGGCGTCAGCACCACGCCGGCGTCGTGCAGCGGCCCGGACAGCGCCATGCCAGTGAAGGTGTCGACCGCCGACCAGGTGCTGCGGTCGTACATGAACTTGTTCGAGCGGGACAGCAGGCCGGAGGTGCGGAGCACGGGGCTGAAGCCCTCCACGTCGTCGGTGAAGTACGCCTGCGCGGACCCGCACAGCGTGCAGTACGGCATGCCGAAGCGCCGCCCGCCCAGCGTGTCGTTCACCATCTCGTGCACTTCCATCATGTTCTTCGGGTAGGCGCGCGCCTCGCCGTTGATGACCAGGCCGAACACCAGCCGCTCGTCCGGGTACCAGTCGCCGCCGGAGGCGGAGGTGACGGCCGGATCGTCGATCGCCGGGATGCAGCCGCGCAGGCAGCGGGCCTCCGGGGTCGCGTGCAGCCGCTCGTCGATCGCCACGCCGCCCCAGCCGACCAGCCGCCAGTCTATGATCGAGTCCTCGTCGGTGAAGAACGGCTCCCACAAGGGCTCGATGAACCGGAACAGCCGCCACTTGTACTCGCGATAGCCGGGAAAGGCCGGCAGATCCCAGGCGATCAGGCGGTTGATCATCGTCAGGCGTCCGTCGTCCTCGGGCGCGAGCTCGGTTTCGGTGAGCGCCACAAAGGCGGCCCGGACCGCCGTCAGCATGTCCCGGTTCGAGAACGGGAACAGGTCGGTCAGCAGCCACAGCACGCGGGGGTCGCCGGCGGCGCCCAACCGGTCGATCGCCTCGACCGGCCCACCGGGGACCGTGCGGTCGAACAGCGCCTCCAGGCCTTCGGTGACCTCGGCCGAGACCGCTCCGTCCGGCACGGCGGGGGCGGACGGTATCGGGGTGCCGGCCGGCCCGTACAGGACGACCGGTGTCTGGTCTGCCGGCTGGCCCTGCGCCGTCTCCCCGCAACTCAGGAGCACCAGGACCGCCGGGATCAGCGCCGCCACCCGGCGCCTGGCGCGCGAACGCGCTCTCATGGAGACGTTCATGCCGGGGACCGTAGCGCGGCTCCCAGGAGGCGTCAAAGCACGATGGCACACCAACCGTGCGCCACGGCCGCTTGCCCCGCGTCCGTGGAACCGGAACACTCCCGTCGCGATGAAACACACCATACGAGGATTCGTGGCGGCGCTGGCGCTGCTGGCCGCGCAGGCAGCGTTCGGCCTGCCGGATCTGGGCGGGCGCACCGTGGTCGCGGTGACCGGCAACGACTACGTGCCCCTGAACTTCGTCGACCCGAAGACGGGCGAGGCCGTCGGCTGGGAGTACGACGCTGTCAACGAGATCTGCCGGCGGCTCAATTGCGCCGTCGACTGGCAGGTGACCGCCTGGGACGCGATGATCGAGGCGGTGCGCAACGGCCAGTTCGACGTGGGCATGGACGGCATCACCATCACCGAAGAGCGCGCCGAGCGGGTGGACTTCTCCATCCCCTACCTCACCTCGCAGCAGTTCATGCTGGTGCGCGCGGACGAGGAGCGCTTCACCACGCCGGAGGAGGTCGCCGCCGACGAGGATCTGCTGATCGGCTCGCAGGCCGGCACCACCAACTTCTACGTGGCCGTCTACGACATCCTGGACGGGAACGAGGACAACCCGCGCATCAAGCTGTTCGACACCTTCGGCGCCGCGGTGCAGGCGCTGATCATCGGCGACGTGGACCTGGTGCTCATGGACGCGGCCTCCAGCCGCGGCTACATCGGCGCCAACCCCGACGCCCTCAAGACCGTCGGCGAGGCGCTGGGCACGGAGGACTTCGGCTTCATCTTCACGCCCGGCTCCGACCTGCGCGAGCCGTTCGACGAGGCGATCCGGGAGCTTGCCGAGGAAGGGTTCCTGGAGGCGCTGAACGTCAAGTGGTTCTTCGAGTACAGCCCGTAGAGGCCCGCCGGACTCTCGACCCGCTGCCGTGAACAGGGGCGCCGCCGGCACGTCGCGGCGGCACCTGCTGCCGGTCGCGTCCTTCTCCCGCCTGCCCTACTGGCTGCTGGCGATCATGCTGCTGGGCGTGCTGGCGGTGTGGTCGGTGGTGCGGGAGGAGGACTACCGGATCATCTTCCGCGCGGTCAGCCGCGGCATCGTCACCACGCTGTACGTGTCGGTGATCGCCTACGTCGCGGCCGCGGCCGTGGGCCTGCTGTTCGGGCTGATGCGCGCCTCCCACCGTCGGGTGCTGCGCGAGGCGGCGAGCGTCTACATCGAGGTGGTGCGCGGCGTGCCGATGCTGGTCATCCTCTACTACGTCGCCTTCGTGGCGGCGCCGGCGGCGGTGCTGCTGATCAACCGGCTGGCCGAGCCCGTGATCGCCGCCGGCTGGATGGAGCCGCTGAGCGTCCGGCGCGTCGACTTCGTCTGGCGGGCGATCATTGCCCTCACCATCGGCTACAGCGCCTTCCTGGCCGAGATCTTCCGTGCCGGCATCGAGGCGGTGCCGCGCGGGCAGTTGGAGGCGGCGCTGTCGCTGGGCATGAGCCGGCGTCAGGCGATGCTGCACGTCATCCTGCCGCAGGCGGCGCGCACGGTGCTGCCGCCGCTGGGCAACGAGTTCGTGGCCATGATCAAGGACTCGGCCCTGGTCTCCGTGCTGGGCGTGGGGGACATCACCCAGCAGGCCAAGGTGTACTCGGCCTCCTCCTTCCGCTTCTTCGAGACCTACAACACCGTCGCCTTTCTCTACCTGGTGATGACCATCGGACTGTCGATCCTGGTGCGGGCGCTGGAGCGGCGTCTGCGCCGCCACGTCGCGAGCGAGCGGTAATCGGCGCCGCTGACCCGCATCGCCGCTTCGTCAGATCCCGAACAGCTTGCCCGCCAGTCCCCAGCCGCTGATGCCCGCGAAGGCGACCAGGATCACCGCCGACACGATCGCGCCGGCCAGCATGGGCGGGCGCGTCCGGTAGGAGGCCGGCAGCTCGAAGTTCACGATCGCCGCCGGCCCGAACACGGCCAGCAACCCGACGATCTTCTTCAGCGACCACGGCTGCGCGAAGACGCCGCTCGGCGGCGGCACGTCGACCTTGTCGATCAGGAGGCTCCCGGACGCCGGTCGTAGGGGATCCAGCCCCGCTCGGGGCCGGGCGGGCGCGTTCGCTCGTAGCGCTGGCGGATGCGGTTGAAATCCGCCGCGGAGCGCACGACCGAGTCCGGTTCGCGGGCGCTCCGCACGACGAAGTCCGCCTCCGGCGGGTAGCAGGCGATCTCGGCGTCGGGCCGCTCCCAGGTGAAGTCCTGCGGCGCCTCGCCGACGTTGTTGGGCACGCCCGCGTGCTGGTAGCGCAGGTCCAGGCTCCAGCGCACCACGTCGCTGTGGTTGGGGGTCGAGCTGTGCGGAGTGACGTTGGTCAGCAGCAGGACGCCGCCGAGCGGCACCGGCACCGCGACCGGCGCGCCGGTGCGCGGCAGGTCACCGTCATCGATCGCCAGGTAGCCGTTCGGGCCCTCTGTGTAGTGCCGCACCACGCCCTGCCGGTGGGCGCGCGGCAGCACCTCCAGGCAGCCGTTCTCGACGGTGGCGTCCACCAGCGGGATCCAGCAGGTCACGATCAGGTCCCGGTCGCAGTGCGGGTTGAAGTAGCCGGAGTCCTGGTGCCACGGCACCACGCCGCGTGCCATGCCCGGAATCTTCGGCCGGACCCGGTAGACCGACGAGGCGACGATCTCCGGCCCGATCAGCGACTCCACCACCTCCAGCAGGCCAGGGTGCGTGATGACCGCGAACAGCGCCGGCCCGCTGTACCCGCCGCCGCCCCGGCCGACGATCGGCCCCAGGATCTCGTCGGTCTCCGCGTAGATGCGCGACAGGCGCCGCTCGAACGGCTCCTCCTCGTAGAGCCGCGACAGCGTGCCGGCCGCCCGCAGATCGAGAGCCGTCTGGTGAATGACGTCCGTGAACTCGTCGCGCAGCGGCTCCAGGTCGGCCGCGGCGAAGACGTCCGGCACCATCACGTAGCCCTCGCGCCGGAAGAACTCGACTTGACGCTCGGTGAGTGCGCTCACGTCCACTCCTCACTTGACCTCATGTCTATACAATCGGCACACAACCTGTGGGATCATCTTATCCTCGCTTTCCAGGAGTTGACCACAATGGACAAGTGAACTTCGGGATGAAAGACGAGCGCCTGGCTCTCATCGACCGGGCCGCCGCAATTCGCGGCGTGACACGAACGGAATTCGTGCTCCGGTCGAGCGAAGCGGCGGCGATCGAAGCGTTGAGCGATCGCCCGGTCATCGCGCTCGACGATGATGTCTACGATGCGTTCGTCGCCGCGCTCGATTCGCCGGTCGAACCGAACGACCGTCTGCTCAAACTGGTGACGCGCACACCGCTGTGGGAGCGATAGCAGCTCCCGAACGACTTTCGCCGAGGCACGACGTTTCGCAGTTCGACTGCGGGGTGCCGGGCATCAATGCCTGGCTGCAACGGAAGGCCCGGCTGAACGAATCGAAGGGTGGCGCGCGGATCTACGTCGTCTGCGCACAGATCGCGTGATCGCCTTCTACAGCCTGGCGGCCCGCTCGGTGGAACGGCGACGCGTTTCGTCGCGCGTGGGCAGAAGCATGCCTGAACCGATCCCCGTGATCCTGCTCGGACAGCTGGCGACTGACTCGGACTACCAAGGCAGAGGCTGGGATCGGACCTGCTGTTCGATGCCGGCAGGAGGTCGCTGGCTGCAGCCGACGTGATCGGCGCGCGGGCCATCGTCGTGCAGGCGCTCGACGAGCGTGTGGCGACGTTCTATCAGCATCATGGGTTCACGCGATTCTCGGACCGTGAGCCGCTCATGCTGATCCTGCGGATTCCGAGTTGAGGGAGGCCGTGGGCAGCCGATCGACGTGACGTCAGGTGGGGTCAGGTCGAGAACGCGCGCAGCACGTTTTCCGTGATCCGGGAGACGTTGTTGTCGTAGCCGTTCCAGGAGAGGGCGCCGCGCCAGCAGATGGCGCCGGCTGCGAACACCGCTCCCCCGTTCGGGTACTCCAGGTAGGCCATGTCGGCGCGCACGAAGCGGTGCGGCGCATCCGGCCGTTGCGGGTCGTCCGGCCTGGCGCCGTCGCGGCCGGCCATGAACCAGAGCCGCTCGTCGATCATGGGGTTGGCCAGCGCGGTGTCGAAGCCGACCGACGATGCCAGCAGCAGCGTCCCGGGCGGGGAGCCCAGCTCGGCTTCCACGCGGTCGAACTCGTACCCGGCGGCGCCGTGCCGAACCTGCAGATTCGGGAAGTCGCCGATCGGCTCTTCGTCCCCCACCCCTTCGAAGATGAACGCCGCGCGCGGATCGCGGCTGGCCGGCATGCGGTGGAACGGGACGCCGGCGCCGAACTCGGCTCCGGCGGTGCCGACGCCGACCAGCAGGTTGGGCGGCCGGCCCCGGTTGCGCCAGGTGCCGCCCGGCTCCCCGGTGGTGCTGTGGTAGCGCTCGGCCGGGTGCACCTCGAACGGCCAGCTCGTCCCCCAGCGCCGCACCTCCAGCACGTGCGGCCGGGCCGGGTCGATGCTGGCCACGCCGTACAGGCCGTTGCCGGACAGGTACATGAAGCGGCCGCCGGCGTCCAGGTAGGACGCCAGCGCGTCGAGCATACGCCCGGTCCAGTACTCGTGGTGGGAGCTGGAGATCACCACGCGGTAGCCGTCCAGCAGCGCGGAGCCCTCGGCGTGCAGGTCGTGGTCGGTCAGGAAGTCGGCCTCGATTCCGCTGGCGTCCAGCCAGTCCACGAGGTAGAGGTCGGCCGGAAAGCGCGGCGGCACCGCCATCGGGCGGTAGCGGAACTTCGGGCGCATGGTGAGGTTGGGCTTCAGCCAGGAGCCGTACATGACGCCAGAGCCGTCGGGGTGCCGGTCGTACGGCCCGTACAGCGCGTTGTCGTCGATGTAGCGGTAGACGTCGCGGGACAGTGACGGATCGGCGAACGGCGCGTTCGAGGTCCAGTCGGCGTCCGTGCCCTCCCGCCATGCCCCCGGTCCCAGGTCGGTGTAGTTGCTGTAGCACTGATAGGTGACGGTCGACATCAGCACCGCGATGCGCGAGGTGCGACGGCCCCGCGGCGGCCGGACCACGAACGGCACGTGCTCCTCGTGGCGCCCGTCCGGGGTGGTCAGCCACGCCGCGTAGACCCCGCTCGGCAGATCGTCTGGGATCTGCAGCGCGAAGTCCTCGGACCAACCGGCATCCTCCAGGTCGTCGCGATGGAAGTGGATGGCGCCGTACTGCTCCGGAGCCAGCCGGAAGCAGGTCTCCTCGCCGCGGAAGTTGTGGCCGGTCACCCCGCGCGCCGGCAGGTTGACCACGCGCCCGTGCCGGCCGTTGCCGGACACGTCGCGCGCCAGGGCTGTGTCGACGTCGCGCGAGAAGCTCCACGCGCCGGCCAGCTCGCCGGCCTCGGCCAACAGGGCGAGGTCGTCGGGGCGGTCTGCCCACGCCCGCAGCCGCTCCCCGGTGACCGTCCCGGCCAGCAGCCGCGGGCGGTCGATGCGGCCGTCGAAGTGGTGGGCGTGACCGCCGGCCGCATCGCGCGCTCCGGCAAGCATCAGCGCGGCGCCCGGAGCCGGCAGGATGGAGCCCGCCGCGAACGCCATCTCGGCCGGCGGATCGTCGGGCCAGGCACGTATCGGCCGGTGCCACGCCGTCCCCGTTGCGGACGCCCCGTCCTCCCGGATCCTCAGCGACACGGCCAGCAGGTACCACGTCCAGCGCCTCATCGGACCCAGCCGGGCGACCACCTGCCCCGCGCCGATGACCTGCAGGTCGCCCTCGGCGGAGAGCGCGAGCGCCCACCCCGTGCCGTCCACCGGCGTGCCCTGGCCGGCGATCACCTGCGGCGTCCCGGCCGCCGGATTGGTCGCCTGCACGAAGGCGCAGAAGCTCACCTCCCGGCTCAGATCGACGCCGTCCAGCGCGATGTCGACGTAGGAGCCGCTGCGGATCGTCTCGCGCTTGCCCGGCCTGCGGCCGTCGATCGCGGACGGCACCACGCGCTGCTTGAAGCCCGGGCCGCTCGGGTTGGTGTCGCCGTGGATGAGCCGGACCAGCCGCACGTCGTAGGCGGGCTGCCCGCAGCTCACCATGAACCGGATACGCTCTCCCGGAGCGGCGCCGGGCCGGTCGCTGTAGCCGACCAGCGTCATCGCCGCCGGGCCTCGCGGGCTGCTTCCGCCAGCGCACGCAGGAAGCCCGCCGCGCTCTCACGGTCGCGCGACGGGTGCACGGAGAGCCGGATGAAGGGCATGCCGCGCAGGTCGCCGTACCCCTGTCCCCAACCGCCGGCGGCCATCCGCCGATGCACGTCGGCCAGGTCGATGGACCGCGACGTGAACGCGACCACCGACACCGCGGGCGCGGCCAGCAGCCTGAAGTCCTCGATCCGGCCGATGCCGTCGGCCAGCATGCTCACGAGGTCGATCAGGTGGGCGGTCGACCGGCGGTAGCCGGCGCGTCCCAGGTGCTTCATCACCGCCCACGCGCCGGCCGCGCGGCTGCCCGGCTTCGTCGACGACGTGGTGTGGATCAGCGTCGACTCGGTCGGGATGGCGTCGAACAGCGACGGGTCACGGACGATGAAGAAGCCGGTGGAGATCGGCATCAGGCCCAGCTTGTGGCCGTCGGTCATCATCGACGTGACCCCCGGCAGCGCGAAGTCGAACGGCTCGACCGTATGGCCGAGATCGCGCTTGAACGGCAGCATGAAGCCCCCGAACGCGGCGTCCACGTGCAGCCACAGCCCCTTGCGTTGGGCGAGGTCGGCGAACGCCTCCACCGGCTCGATGGTGCCGAAGCCGCCCGCCGGCGCCGAGCAGACCAGCCCGACGGTGCGCGGCGTGATCGCCCGCTCGACGTGCTCGATGCGCGGCACGAAGCTCTGCGGGTCCACGTCGACCTCGACCAGCTCGATCCCCATCAGCTCCGCGCCCATCCGGAAGCTGAAGTGCATGGTGACCGGCGCCACGATCTGCGGCCGTGCCTGTCCGCCGTGCGCCCGCGCCAGCCTCATCGCCGCCAGGTTCGATTCCGTGCCACCGGTGGTGATGAAGCCCGCCCCCTCCGGCTCACCGAGCAGCGACGCCACCATGCGCACCGCCTCGCGATCGAGCGCCACCGTGCCGGGCTGCTGATCGGCCGCCCACTCGGCGAAGTACGTGCTGCGCATCAGCTCGTCGAGCTGGTGCGTGATCGGGTGCGGGATGCCGGAGTAGGAGTTTCCGAAGTCGCGGTCGACGGCGTACGGGTTGCGGCCGAGCCGCTCGCGGACGCCGCCGATCACCTCGGCCTCCCCGGCTCCCTCGTCCGGGAACGGCGTGACCGGAGCGGTGACGACCGGCGTCCTGCCGGCCGGCTTGTCGAACTCCGCCGTGGTCATGGCCTCGAACTGTAGCCTACCAGTAGCAGGCATCGAATCGGCGCCCAGCACCTAATCAAGAACGCTAACATGATTTTACCACACCTTGACACTCTATGTTATACATCCTAACGTATACATGATGAATAGTGATTGCGCACTGGAGTCGGCCCCCTCGGCCGGACGCGGAGGCGCGGAGCCAACCGCCACGAACCGATCAGCCGATCAGTGGATGTCATGGCCTTAGACCATAGGCAGCTCGGGAAGAGGCTTCGACGGGCACGTGAGATCAGCGCGATGACCCAGGACGACGTGTCGCGTCACCTCGGAGTGTCGCGCCCCACCGTGGCACAGATGGAACTCGGGAATCGTGCGGTCACGGGCCTCGAGTTGTCGCGTCTCGCTTACCTGTTCGGCAAGGACGTGAGGACCTTGGTCGCGGACCACGAACCCGAGAACGAGGATGCGCTCGTAGCACTCTTTCGTCATCACCCGGAGCTGTCGACCGTGGAGGAAGTGCGCGAGGCGCTACGCCGGTGCGTGGCGCTCGGCAGAGAGCTGACCGGATTGGAGCGACTGCTCGACATCGACCGCGACTTTGCCACCGTCGCCGCCTACCCGCTGTCGCCGCCACGGACGACGTGGGAGGCCATTCAACAAGGTGAACGCGTCGCTCAGGACGAGCGCAGGCGCCTTGGGTTGGGACTCGCCTCACTCCCCGATCTCGCCGAGCTGCTGGAAACGCAGGACGTCCACACGGCGCAGGTGCCGTTGCCTGATGACATCTCCGGCCTGACGCTCATCGAGCCGGAGATCGGCTTCCTGGTCGTTGCGAATCGCGATCACCACGTCGTCCGCCGTCGCTTCTCGTACGCGCACGAGTACTGCCACGTGCTCGTGGACCGCGACCAAGGGGGCTTGGTCAGCCAAGGGAAGGACCGCGACGAGTTGCGCGAGGTCCGTGCCAACTCCTTCGCCGCCAGCTTCCTGATGCCGACCGAGGCCGTACACCAGTTCATCCACGCCTCCGGCAAAGGACGTCCGAGCCGGATGGAAGCCGAGGTGTTCGATGAGCGGTCTCCGATCCATGCCCGCGCGCGTTCGGCCCCCGGGAGCCAAGCGATACAGCTCTACGACGTCGTTCGGATGGCCCACCACTTTCGTGTCAGTCGGACCTCGGCCTGCTACCGGCTCAGAAGCACGCGACTGCTCACGCCCCCGCAGCTCGCCGTATTGCTGGAGCAGGAGCGCGCGGACCACGGCCGTAGATTGGAACAGCTCCTGGGCCTTCCCGAGCCAGACCACCACGCGTTGCGCAACGAATTTCGCAATCGTCTTCTGGGGCTCGCGCTGGAAGCATTCCGCCGTGAGGAGATCTCCCGAGCCAAGCTGCTCGAAGTCGCCGCCATGGTCGAAATCTGCTCCCACGAGGTCGATCACGCTGTTCGTGCCTTGGGTCTCGATCAGGACGAAGGCGCGGAGGTACACCTACTTGGACGCAACGGATGAACCCACCCCCACAACGATCGTCGTGACCGACACCAACGTGCTCATCAACCTGATCCACGTCGATCGACTCTCCTTGCTTGGCGCGCTATCGGGCTACGATTTCGTCGTCCCGGGCGAAGTGGAATCCGAAGTTATCACTCCTCAACATTCCGCGGCACTCGGCGGCGCCTTTGACGCAGCTCATTTACGCCGCCGACCATTTTCGAGTGTCGCCGAACTCGCTCTGTACGCCTCATACGTGCAGGTACTCGGCAAGGGCGAAGCCGCGTGCCTTGCCATCGCAGAGCTGCACGGATGGAACATCGCATCCGACGAGCGACGCCGATTCCATACTCTCGCCACCAAACGTCTTGGTACCGGACGAATAATCAATACCCCCGGCCTCTACGTGCTCGCCATCCGATCCAATCTGATTACGGTCGAAGAAGCAGATCAGGACAAGAGCGTGCTCGCGAAGAATAAATTCTCGATGCGTTTCTCGTCCTTTGGAGAAGTAACATGATCATCCCGATAGAGTTCGGACACGAATCCACATTGTCGCACGTTCTCTGCTGCAATGCATCGACATAAGTGATTGATAGCCTTCTCACAAACAGAGATCTCGCGATGAGCGTTCGTGGGTCGCCGCCGACCGTGACCCTGTGCCGCCGGTAGTAGGCCACCATGTCTGCTGATCCGATCGTCTACTGCCTTGAGCGTCTCACGGATTATCGCTCTATAACCATACGGTCGGCGTCGCCCTGTTGGTGCGTCTTGACATCTATGTTCCATTGGCCGAAGTAGTCGTAGGTGTCGACGTTGTCCTCTCGCCGCGGAGTCGCCGTCATGCCGATCTGCACCGCCGGCTCGAACCACTCCAGGAATCTCCCGCCAGTTGCTGTCGTCACGGGCGCTGCCGCGGTGGCACTCATCGACGATGATCAGATCGAAGAAGCCCGGCGGATACTCCTTGTAGAGGCCAGGGCGCTGTTCGTCTCGGGCGATCGCCTGGTAGATGGCGAAGTACATGTCGCGGCTCTTGACCGCCGTGCCGGAGATCTTGTGCCGCGCGTCGGCGAACGGGCTGAAGTCCTTGGCCATGGGGTCGTCCACGAGCACGTTGCGGTCCGACAGGAACAGGATCTTGGGGCGGCGGACGGCGCCCGCACGGTTCCAGCGAGCCGACCAGAGCTTCCAGCAGATCTGGAAGGCGATCGCAGTCTTGCCGGAGCCCGTGCAGAGGGTGAGCAGGATTCGGCGGCGTCCCTGCAGAACGGCCTGGGTAGCCCGGTTGACGGCGATCTCCTGGTAGTAGCGAAGAGGCCGCGCAGGGTCGGGCAACGTGGGAGTGAGCAAGCTGCGGGCGACATCGTCTTCAGCGATCCCCTCAGCGGCTCGAAGGCGGTGCCACAGGTCGTCGGGCTTGGGGAAGGCGGTGAGACGGTGCGTTCGATCCCGGTCGTGTAGTCGAACTCGATGATTTCGGTGCCGTTCGTCGCGTAGGCGAACTTCAGACCCAGGATCTCGGCGTACTCCTTGGCCTGCTGCATGCCGTCGCCCGCGAGCCGGTAGTGGGCCTTGGCCTCGACCACGGCGATCGGGAAGTCCGGGCGGTAGCGCAGCAGGTAGTCCGCGCGCTTCTGAGGGCCACGTCGCGCCTTACCGCCGGAGAAGAGGATGCGGCCGTCGGTGAAGGTCCGCTGCTCGTTGATCACATGGGGGGCGTTGTCCCACCCCGCCGCCTGGAGGCACGGGACGACGAACCGCCGGCAGGTGTCGGCCTCAGTCATGAGCCGGCGCTATCGTATTGGATGCGCGCATGCCAGTCCGCATCCTGGCCAGTTCCTTGCGGATGTCGTGAGCGACTTCCTCGACCTCGCGAGGCACGCGCGGCTTGAGTCCGACCTCCCGCTGCAGGGCCGTAGTCAGCGGCAGCAACCCATCCGCGGCCGACGAGCCTTCAATCGCTCCGAGAACCCGGGTCGGCCCGAGCTGAGCGCTCAAGACCAGCAGGGTACGAAGGGAGGGCGCTGAGAGATCCTCGGCCCCCACCAAGCCGCTCAGAGTCGTCGACAAGTCTCGCTCGCTGTCCGGCAGGTCACCAACCCGCTGACTCCTGGGTTGTGTGTAGAAGGCGTTCATGAAACCGATCAGGCGCTCGACGGCGTCAGAGGCGCCCCGCCGTCGGCGTCGGAGCAGGCAATAGATGTTGTACAGCGGCTCCACCAGAGAGTACCGCTTTCGGCGCGGGGTTCCGCCTTCATCCGACACCAACCCGCGACCGATGAGGCGCTTCAGTTGGGCGCTGCAGATGCTCGAACCCAGTCGAGCCCGGTCGGCGATCTCTCGCGTGGTTGCCGGTCTCCACAGCTCTGCAAGGGCGACGCACACGCGCCGCTCCTGCGGCGCGAGCGCATCGAGACGGCTCCTGAAGTACTCCGTGTGCGCGTCGATCAGGTTGAGCAGATCCTCCATGAGCCCATCGAGCGGGCGGGCCGTACTGAATGCCACCGCGATCGAGATCAGCCGGGGACTGCCGCCCGTGAGGATTTGCACCGATCGGATCTTCCCCGTCGCAGGACGCTCGCCAGACACCGCCTGCCAGAGAGCGCTGCATTCCGTCTCGTCGAGCGGCCGCAA
Organism: Spirochaetia bacterium; assembly: GCA_964291595.2. Lineage (GTDB taxonomy): Bacteria > Spirochaetota > Spirochaetia > SZUA-6 > Bin103 > CATQHW01. Next base: position 3,914,517 of record OZ219914.1, read on the forward strand.
CTCGATCACCCGGAAGAGGTCATACAGGGCTCGATCCGGCCGCACGATCTCGGCGAACCGGCTAGTCGCGGTTCCCAACAGCATGATCCGCGGCTCGGTCTGAAGCGTCTTTCGCAGTCGCCATCCCGCGTCCGGGTCCAGCATGCCGGCAAACATCGTGTCGAGGTTCTCGACCACGAGCAGCAGCCGTTTTCCTGCACGGTCGGCGAAGTCGAGCAAGGCTCCCAGGCAGCGCTCTGCCAGGAGCCGGTCGTCTTGAACCGAGCTCAGGTCCTCGCAGGAGCGTCCCAGATCCGCCGCCCAGTCCGGTTGCGGCGCCTGATCGGCCAGACGTGAAAGGCACTCCAGCCAGAACTCCCCGCACGTACTGACCCCGCAGCTCTCCTCCGCGAACGTGATCGGGAATATCCTGGACGACAGCTCCGGGTTTCGGCGTGACTCGGTCGCGACGCGGAGCATCAGGATTGTCTTGCCGCTGCCGCGGGGACCGATCACCATCAGATGCTGATTGGAATTGCCGGTGTTCTCGCCCAGCGTCTCGACGATCGACTCGAACTCGCTGGTCCGTACGCAGAACGACGCGACCAGCTCGTCGTCGGTGAGAAACCCAGGATTGTGGTTCTTAGTGACCATGGGAGCTTCGGTCCAGCCTCTCAGTCGGCAGGAAGTGCAGCGTCGAGTCGCGTGGCATTGCTCTTCAGCACTATCGTCCCCGTGAGATTGCAACAATATCGTTGCAAACAAATGCGTTGTCAAATTACCTGCTCTACCACACGGAGGAGTCACTGAATCGGCTGCGGGACCGGGCGCACCGCCTTGCCAAGCCGTACGACTAGAAGGTATAACTGTTATACTATAAGATGCGCTTCGACTTCGACTCAAACAAGAGCTCGCTGCTTCGAAACAATCCGAAGCGGGGTATCGGATTCGAAGAAGCGCAGGAGATCTTCTCCCACCCGTACTACGAAGACTGCCGATCCGACGATCCTGAGCAGTTCCGTGCGATCGGCTGGGTGAACGGAAAATTGTACTCGCTCGTGTACGAAGTTCGAGAAGACGTGGGAGGCGAGTACTATCGCTTGGTGACACTGTGGAAGTCGACGAAAGAGGAACGGAGGCTCTATGAGCAACGCCACTAGGACGCCCACTGCGGACGAGATCGCCGACATGGCGGACCGCGGAGAAGATGTTTCGCAATACTTCACGAACCGGGGTGCGATGAAGCAGCCCATCAGGCGCGTCAACGTCGATTTTACGGCCGCCATGCTGCAGGAGCTCGATCAGATCGCCGCCGAACTGAACATCAGCCGACAGGCAGTCATCAAGTCGTACCTTCGACAGGCGCTGGACCAACACCGTCTGGCGAAGCGCCAAGTGCGCTAAGCTGAGGGGTCACGATGGGTACGAGCATCGGTGCAACTATGACGGAGCGGCCTCGGCTCACGACCGACCTGGAGCGCTGCAAGGCGGACCTGGAACGGAGCGGCTACTGCCTGCTGGCGGACGCACTGACCCCCGCCGAGCTGCGCGAGGCGCAGGAGCGGCTGACCGCACAGGCCGCCGCCGAGCGGGAGCGGGGCGTGGCCTACATGGACGGAACGCCCGGCAAGAACTGGGGCGCTTTCGCCGATGACGACGGCACGGTGCAGCAGGACCGCTTCACGGTGGCGGCCGGCGGCGTGAGCCAGCGCCTGTTCATGCTGCTCAACAAGGGCCGGATCTTCCGCGACATCGTGCTCATGGAGCACGCCCTGGAGCTGGCCGGGCACGTGCTGGGCGACCACTACCAGCTCTCCTGCAGCACCGCCAACATCATCGGCAAGGGGGCCGCGCCCATGGAGTTGCACACCGACGCGTGGTGGATGCCGCCGCCGGTGCCCAGGGGCCGGTTCGGGCTGCCGGTGGGATCGATCACCCGCGCCGAGGCGGGCGAGGTGCGCGACGGCGCGGCCATGATCGCACCGCCCGCGGCCCTGAACAGCATGTGGCTGCTGGTGGACTTCCACGACGACAACGGCGCCACGCGCGTGGTGCCCGGCAGTCACCTGAGCGGCCGGCAGCCGAAGCCGGACCTGTACCGGGAGGAGGACGTCGTGCCGATCGAGGCGCCGGCAGGCACGGCGATGTTCTTCGAGGGCCGGCTGTGGCACGGCTCCGGCACCAACCGCACCGACGAGCCGCGCATGGGACTGCTCAACACCTACTGCGGCCCGCAGTTCCGGCCGCAGGAGAACTACACCCTGGGCCTGATGCCGGAGGTGGCCGCCGAGGCTCCGCTGCGCCTCAAGGAGCTGGTCGGCTTCAAGGTCTGGAACGGCTACGGCCGCTTCGACGCGCCGGCCGTGGAGTTGATCTCGCACGACCAACTGGTGGGCGAGCTCACTCCGAGTGACGCGGCCTCCGGCCGCTACCGCTCCAGGTAGTCGCGCGCCCAGCTCCCGCCGGCGGCGCCGCTGCCGGGTGACCGCCACAGCGCCTGCACGGCGTCACCTGCCCCGTACTCATCGAGGGACGCCAGCAGGAGCGCGTGCAGCTCGGCTACCGTGCCACGGTTCGCCTCGGCGACGTCCCGCTCGGCACGCGGATCGGCTGCCAGGTCGAAGAGCTGAGGCGCCCCGCTAGGGCCGACCGGCGCGTAACCCCAGGTACCGGCGCCGGAGAACGCCGTGCGGGCGCGCAGGAACGGCGTGCTGGCGCGGGCCGGAATCCGATCCGGGGTGTCGGCTGCCGGCCGGATGTGGGCCGCGGTGATGACGTGATCGCGCAGCGTGCCGGAGCCGGCGAGCAGCGCATGCGCGAACGAGCGGCCGTGCAGGGGCTCGGGAGGAGCGATCTCCACGCCGGCCAGCTCGCACAGGGTGGGCAGCAGATCGAACGGCTGCGCCAGCAGGTCGAGCCGCGCACCCGCCGGCACCGGGCCGGCCTGGGCGCGGCCGGCGATCAGGCACAGCTCGTCGCTCAGCACCGGATAGAGCGGCCAGAACCGCCCGTCGTCGACGACGTGGCTGCTCTTGCCGCAGCAGCCGTGCTCGCCGATCGCCATGCCGTGGTCGGCCATCACCACGACCAGCGAGTTGCGCCACAGGTCGAGGTCGTCGACCTTCGCAAGGACGCGTCCGATGTGGCGGTCGACCAGCTCCGCCTCGGAGGCGTAGTGGGCCCACAGGTTGCGCAGCTCGGCCTCGGAGTAGTGGTCCGCCGGCCCGTAGTTGGGATGCAGCATGGGCGGCCCGTCGTAGTCGGGGTCGTAGCGGCGCACCAGGTATTCGGGCGGGTCCCACGGCTCGTGCGGATCGAAGAAGTCGACCCACAGGAAGAACGGCCCGGCGCGGTAGTTGCGCTCCAGCCAGGTGGCGGTGGACGCGGCGGTGCGGGCGCAGAAGGTGTCGGCCTCGGTGCGGATGGCGTTCGTCCATTCGTGCAGATCGACCAGCGTGCCGCCGAAGGTCTCCGGCAGGCGGCGCGTCTTGGCGCGCGGCATGGCCTCTCCGACCGGGTCGTTCATGTGCAGCAGGGTGAGGTCCCCCTCCTGGCCGCGGTGCTGGTAGCTGCCCTGGAAGCCCACCTGAAGGCCCGCCTTGAACAGGTGCGGCGTATCGCAGATGAGCTGCGTGAAGTAGCCCTGCTCGGCCAGCAGCGTGGCGATGTGGTTGCCGGTGCTGTGGCTGATCGGCTGCCAGCCGTAGTGCGGCCAGCCGGCGCGCCCGCTGGCGAAGTCGGTGCGGTGCGGGATGGTGGGGAAGCTGCCCATGGTGAGCCCGGTCAGCTCGGTCGCGCGGTCGGCGGCGAAGCGGTCGAGCGCGGGCGTGCGCACCGGCCGCGCGGCGCGGTTGCCCAGGTTGTCGCGCCGGAACGTGTCGGTGATCAGGACGATGATGTTGGGATACTCGGAAGCTGCCACGGGAGCCGAGTCTACGCGCCCTGTCTCCGGTTGAGCAAAGCCACCGCTTCGACGAGCCGGCGCTCTATCGAGTGAGCGCCGAGCAGAGTTCCTCGCTCGTTACGCTCGGGCACCAGAACTGCTCGATGTAGTAAACGGCCATCTCGGTAGCCGCTTCGTGGCTCACGTAGGGGGCGCGCGCCGGGTTGTACATGCAATCGGTGAGATCGCGGATCAGGTAGACCGGAACCCCCCAGCGCACCAGTTGCTTGATGGCGAAGCTGCGGTTCAGCACGCACATGTTGGTGTGCACTCCGGCGATCAGCACCGTGTCGATGCCGCGCTGCCGGTACAGCGCCAGGAGCTCCAGGCCGTCATCGCCTATGGCGTCGCGTTCGCCGTCGATCCATACCCCGGCGTGCTGGCGGCTCCAGCAGCGGGTGCCCTCGGCAGCCGGATCGCCGGCGGTATCGGAGGAGTCGCTGCCGTCGATCGGCAGCGGTGGATCGGGGTGCGCGCGTTCGGCCGGTGCGGCTACCGGCGGCGCCTGCAGCAGCCGTACCCGCGCCGGATGGCCGGCGTAGAACGGCATCGTGCTGGAGGGCGAGTGCACGACCAGCATGCCACGCTCGCGGGCAACGCGGGCGGTGCGGTCGATGCGCGGTACGAGGGGCTCCAACCGCTCCTGGGCGCCGCGGCACCAGTGGTGGTCCCACACGTCGCACAGCAGGAGGGCCGTGCGCTCCGGGTGAAGGTCGGCCGGCCGCTCGATGACACGCCAGTCGCGGTAGCCGCGCTCGTCGAGCGCCAGCTCGCGCCGGCGGACGGTGACGCGCATGCGGGTGGGACGGCCGTTCAGGCGCCCGATTCCGGAGCGTCGAACACGGCGTCGACATCGGTGGCGAAACCTGTCAGCGACGGCGACGTGGCAGCCTCGCCGCGCGCGAACTCCTCGACGTCACCGTCGGCGAGCTCGATCAGGCGGTTGGTGTGGTCGGTGAGCCACAGGTACTCCCGGTCACTCCACGCGCCCTGGGGAGGCAGAACGTCGCAGAGCAGTGAGGACAGCGCCTCCTGCGGGGACGGCGCCGCCAGCGGTGGTTCGGGCGTCGCGGCCACGCTCCTACTCCTACCTTGACCGGAAGCAGCCGTCAATCCCCGAGCCGGGGCTCGCGGGGCGGGAGCCGTTCCCCGTACCATCGCGACCGGGAGGCGATTCGACACCCGATGGCACCCAACATCCTCTGGATCTGCACCGACCAGCAGCGCTACGACACGATCGGCGCCGGGGGCAACCCGCACGTCCGCACGCCGCGGCTGGACCGCCTGTGGCGCGAGGGCACCGCCTGGACGCACGCGTTCTGCCAGAGCCCGATCTGCACGCCGAGCCGCGCCAGCTTCCTGACCGGGACCTACCCCAGCACCTGCCAGAACACCCGCAACGGCAACGCGCGCTACCGCGGGCGCTATCCGCTGGTCACCCGGCTGCTGGCCGGCGCCGGCTATGACTGCGGCCTGGTAGGCAAGCTGCACCTGGCCGGCGCGTACGAGCGGCCCGAGCCGCGCGGCGACGACGGCTATCGCTACTGGCGCTGGAGCCATGCGCCCCGCGACGGCTGGCCGTCGGGCCACGCCTATGCCGACTGGGTGCGGGCGCAGGGCCACGACCTGGGCGAGCTGATCGAGGACCCGGCGGGCGTACCGGCGGAACTGCACCAGACCACCTGGTGCGCGGAACAGACGATCGAGTTCATGCGCGAGCGGCGCGGCACCGACACGCCGTGGCTGGCGACGGTCAACATCTACGACCCGCACGAGCCGTTCAACCCGCCGGCAGCGTACCGCGCTCGCTTCGACCCGGAACGGATGCCCGGCCCGCTCTTTCGCCAGAGCGACCTGGAGCAACAGCGGCGGCTGCGCGCCGTCGACTTCCAGAGCGAGGCTCGCGACCCGTCCGGCCCGCTCGACATCGCCCATCCGGTGCTGCCGTACTACCCCGGCCGCGACTCCGCTCAGGAGGCCGACGCCGCGACGTTCGCCCGCGACGCGAAGACGTTGCAGGCCGCCTACTACGCGATGGTCGAGCTCATCGACGATCAGGTCGGGCGCATGCTGGACGCGCTGGAGGAGTCCGGCCAGGCGGAGGACACGCTGGTGATCTTCACCAGCGACCACGGCGAGACGCTCGGCGACCACGGTTTGATCTGCAAGGGCTGCCGCTTTTACGAGGGGCTGGTGCGCGTGCCGCTGATCCTGCGCTGGCCGGGCCGGATCGAGTCAGGACGGGTGCGCGACGAGCTGGTCGAGCTGACCGACCTGGCTCCCACCCTGCTGGCGGCGGCGGGGCAGCCGGTGCCGCCCTGGATGCAGGGCCACTCCTTGCAGGACGGCGGCGCGGGCCGCGAGGCGGTGCGCAGCGAGTACTTCGATGCCGTCGACGGGCCGGACGGCAGCTACGCGACGATGTACCGCACGCGGACGCACAAGCTGGTCGCCTACCACGGCCACGGCCTGGGCGAGCTCTACGACCTGGAAGCCGACCCGGGCGAGTTCGACAACCTCTGGGACGAGCCGGCCGCGGCCGCCGTCAAGTCCGATCTGCTGCTGCGCAGCTTCGACGCCTCAATGCGCGCCGCCGTCGACGTGGGCGAGGAACGCATCGGCCCGATGTAGCCCGGACGGAGCCAGCCGCAGTGCTACCGGCCGCGCACCCGGGACGCGAAGATCCGCTCTACCCGGCCGGTCACCAGCATGAAGCCGATGAGCGTCAGCCATACCACGAACGCGGCTCCAGAGACCCGGTGTACGACGATCACGGCGTGGACCCACACCAGTTGCATGGCGAAGCCGACGGCCGCCGAGCCGGGCGCAATGAACCGCAGCACGTCGCCGACCCGCCACATCCGGTAGGCGGCGGCGATCAACGCGAGGCCTGCCAAGCTGAACCCCGCCCTGCCGGCGACGCCGTGCAGGCTGTCCAGGACCGCCATCGCCGGAGCGATCCCGCCGAGCGCCGCGGCCTCCGACGGATTCGCCACCACCAGCGCCAGCACCACCGCGCAGGCACCGGACAGCCCGGTCAGGGCTCCGGAGCCGGTCAGCAGGATCGGCACCGCTCGCGTGCCCAGCCGCTCCCGCATGATCCAGGTCCGCAGCAGGAAACGCGCCCCCACCGCCAGCGTGATGCCTGACAGCAGCCGAGCCGCCCCGCCGAGCCCGTAGCTGCCCCGCGCGGCGCCGATGGCGGCCAGCGACTCCACCAACGTGGGCAGGTCGGCGCCCGCAGACACACGGCCGGCAACCGCCGCCACGGTCGCGGCCGCGGTGAGCAGCAGTAACCAGCCCGCCCCGCGGGCCGCGGGGTCCGGCCGTAGATCGACGCTTGTCTCCATAACTGTCTCTTTCGCCTCTGAGACCGAGCATACATTAATATTCATTAATCAGGTTAAGCAGAGTTTGTCGCTTGAGAGCGAAGCCTATCCGTCAGCCGAGTCCGCCCGCTCCGCGACGGCCGCCAGCATCCCGCGGAAAATCAGGAGATGCGGCAGGAAGAGCACGTACCAGTACAGCAGTCCACCGAGCCCCATCGGATCGAAGACCGCGGTCTGCCGGATGCTCGCCCCTTCCGCGCAGGGCGTGACCTCGAACTGCAACCACGCTCGGCCGGGCAGCCGCATCTCCGCCTCCAGCGACAGCACCCGCGGCGCATCGCACGCGATCACCCGCCAGCAGTCCACCACGTCGCCGGCGCGCAGCTTCTCGGGGTCGCGGCGTCCCCGCTTCATCCCCACGCCGCCCAGCATGCGGTCCACCACGCCGCGCAGCCGCCAGAGCGCGTTCGCGTAGTACCAGCCACGCGCGCCGCCGATCTTCCGGATCGGGGCGAACGCCCGCTTCGGGGAGGCGGCCACCGTGACGGCCCGCGAGTCGATCAGGCGGTTCCCGAACCGCGCGCCGGCTCCGGAGCCCCGCCCGCCCGCGGACGTGGACAGGGCATCGGACCAGCGGGTCGCGACCAGGCGTGCATCCTCGTCCGCCAGAGCCTGACGAATCGCATCGCGATACCCGCGCGGCCGCACCCCGAAGCCGTCGAGCGCGCTCCGATCGCGGACGACGCTGGGCATGGTGATGCTCTCGATCAGCTTGCGCCCGACGCGCGCGAAGATCGGCGTCACCAGGCCGAGCCACAGGCTGGAGAGTTGCGGCGTCAGGAACGGCACCGACACGAACAGACGCCGCAGCCCCCGCTGGCGTGCGTACTCCTCCATGAGGCCCCGGTACGACGTGACTTCCGCCCCGCCGATCTCGAACACCCGCGACCGGTCCAGCGGCAGGTCGAGCGCCGCCACCAGGTAGGCGATCACGTCGGCGATGGCGATCGGCTGCGCCTCTACCGACACCCACCGCGGCGTGATCATCACCGGCAGCCGCTGCACCAGCGCCCGGATCAGCTCGAACGACAGGCTGCCGGCGCCGATGACGACGGAGGCCCGGAACTCGACGGTGGGGATGACCGAGCCGCGCAACAGCTCTCCGACCCGCAGGCGGCTGCTCATGTGCGCGGACGCGCCGGCGCCCGCACCCCGCGCGAGCTCATCGGGGCGCGCCAGACCGCCCAGGTAGACGATGCGGCGCACGCCCGCATCCTGCGCGGCGGCCACGAACGACCGCGCGGCGCGTTCCTCCTCCTGCTCGAAGTGCCCGCGCGACCCGAGCGAGTGCACGAGGTAGTAGGCGAGGCCGACCCCCGCCATCGCGCGCCGCATGCTGTCCGCGTCCAGCACGTCGCCGGCCACCACCTCGGTGCCGGATCCGAAGCGGCCGGCGGCGAGCTCCGGCCGGCGCGTCACACACCGTACGCGTCGACCGGCGCTCTCCAGCGCGGCTACCAACCGGCCGCCGACGTAGCCGCTCGCCCCGGTCACCAGAACCGGTGCGGGCAGTCGCGTTCGGGGGCCCACCGTGGCGGGCTATTGGCGGATAAAGTACTGCTCCGCCGCGGTCAGTCCGATGTAGCGTCCTACCAGAGAGTCGAAGATCGACTCGTCCGGCACGTTGCGCATGTGGTTCTTCACGATCAGCGTTTCCTTCACGCCGCCGACCAGGCCCAGGACCCAGATGTTCTCCGCCTGCAACTCCAGGATGCGATGGAACAGCTCGTTCTTCTGCGCGGTGTCGGGCGTCTGCTTGATCTGGTCGTAGGCGCTCAACGCCTCCTTCATCGCCTCCGGCGGTTCCTGACCCTCGGCGCCTCCGGTGTTGTACCAGACTCCCAGGTCGGGTCCGAAATCGCTGCCCGATGATGACGGGATCAGGAAGAGCGGGTTGCTCGGATACATCATGAAGCCCATCTCCCACACGTTGATCTGCGTCTCGTTGGCGTTGCGCCGCGAGCGATAGGCGCTGCGCTCGGTGTGGTTGGCGTTGGCCTTGATGCCGATGTCGCCCCAGTACTCGATGACCAGCTCGATGGAGTCGATGGTGGCGGTCTTCTCGCCCGGAGAGTCGAGCAGCAGGGACAGGGTGTCGCCGTCCGGCCGCAGCCGGAAGCCGTCGCCGTCACGTTGCGTCAGCCCCATCGCGTCGAGCAGCTGGTTGGCGCGGTCGGGATCGTATTCGGCGAACGCCGCGGCGTACTCCGGCTTGAACAGCGGCGACAGCTCGACGACGGTCGCCTGCCGCGGTTGGCCCTGGCCGTCGAACACGAGCTGGTTGATCTCATCGCGATCGATCGCCAACGACAACGCCTGACGGAAGCGCGCGTCCTGGAACAACTCGCGCAGCACCAGGTCGGGAGTCGACTGGTTGAAGAACAGCGCGGCGTCCGAGCCGATCCCGGTCGGCCACTCCAGGATGCGATAGTCGCCCCGCTCCTGGTTGTCGTAGAACAGCGTGAAGTTGGCGGGACTCAGGTAGCGCATCTGGAAGTCGAACTCGCCCGCCATGGTCTTCAGGTTGAGCGTCTCGGCCGTCGTGGTGATGGCGATGGCCACCTCGTCGATGTAGGGGAGCTGATTGCCGGCCTGATCCACCTTCCAGTAGTAGGGATTGCGCTCGTACACCGTCAGGGTCGGGGAGTCGTCGAAGGACGTCTTGACCGCCCACGCGTTCAATACCGGGTAGTCGTGGTTCTGTGCCCGATACCAGTCGCGCTTGTTGCGGAAGAGCTGCGTCCAGTCCTCGAACCCTGCCTCCTTGGCCATCGCCTGCACCTTGTCGGCGTCCGTGAATTCGGCGTGGAACTGCTCCATGTAGTGTTTCGGCGCGAAGATGTTGCCGCGGGTGGTGGCGAAGTCGTTGAGCAGCAACCCCGGCGGCGCGGCGAAGGTCCAGCTCACCGCCGTGTCGTCGATCTTTTCGCCGGCGGGCAACTCGCCGGCCACCAGCAGCCAGCCCGGCTTGCCCGGCGAGAGGTCGTCGTTGCGCACGAAGTCGTCGAGCCAGAAGACGATGTCGTCGGCCGTGAACGGCTGGCCGTCGGACCACTTCATGCCGGCGCGCAGATGCATGGTGATGGTGCGGCCGTCTTCGGAGAACTCCCAGTCGCGGATCACGTTCGGGATGATCTGATCGGCGGGGCGGTTCCAGCGAGCCGCGAAGTCGTAGGTGGCGTAGCTGTACACGCCCAACTGGCTCTGGGTCGGGATGCCGAAGGTCCAGCGTCCGCCGTATTGGCCGACCTCCTCGACGGTCTGAATCACCATCGGCTCGCTGGGAAGCCGCTCCTGGACCGGAGGAAGCGCCCCCTCCTGAACCATCGCGGCCAGCGCCGGTGCTTCCTGGTACTGCATCTGTGCCCAGATGCCCGGTGCCGTCAGGACCAGGCCGATCAGTACCGCCACGCACGACATGAGTTTCCGGTTCGTCATGAGAGCCCTCCAGTTGAATCCGAAAAAACGTTGCACGCGCGCGGGGTGCCGTCAAGGCAGCGCGAGGCCGGCAGGCAGCCGAAAGGACCCTGCCGGCGTCCGGTGGACGGCGTGATCGGATCGTTGCAGAGTTGCAGCCGCGCCGGCGGTTCGGCGGCACACCCAATGGGACGATTCATCGGCCACAGACTGCTGCTCATGGTGCCGACGCTGCTGCTCATCTCGGTGGTGTCGTTCGTGATCATCCAGCTTCCTCCGGGCGACTACCTGAACACGTACGCCGCCAACCTGGAGGCAAGCGGAGACCTGGTCGACGCCGCCACGCTGGATGCCTTGAAGGCGCAGTACGGACTCGGCGATCCATTCCACGTCCAGTATCTGAAATGGGTATCGGGGTTCGTGCGGGGCGACTTCGGGCACTCCTTCGAATTGCGCCGCCCGGTGGGAGAGCTGATCGGCGACCGCCTGACGCTGACCGTCGTGCTCTCGCTGTCGACGCTGCTGTTCACGTGGGTGGTGGCCGTTCCCGTGGGCATCTACTCGGCTACCGCCCAGTATTCGCTGAGCGACTACACGGTGACGTTCCTGGGGTTCGTCGGCCTGGCGACGCCCAATTTCCTGCTGGCGCTGATCCTGATGTTCGTCGGTTACCGCTACTTCGACATCAGCGTGGGCGGGCTGTTCTCCATGGAGTTCGTCGACGCGCCCTGGAGCTTCGCGCGCGTGCTCGACCTGGTGAGCCACCTGTGGATCCCGATCATCGTGGTCGGGACCGCGGGCACGGCGGGACTGATCCGCGTGATGCGCGCCAACCTGCTGGACGAGCTGCGCAAGCAGTACGTGATCACCGCGCGGTCGCGCGGCCTGGCGGAGACGCGGCTGCTGTTCAAGTACCCGGTGCGCCTGGCCCTGAACCCGATCGTGAGCAGCGTCGGCTGGCTGTTGCCGGAGCTGATTTCGGGCGCGGAGATCACCGCCGTGGTGCTGAGCCTGCCTACCACCGGGCCGTTGCTCCTGCGCGCCCTGCGCAGCCAGGACATGTACCTGGCCGGCACCTTCGTCATGTTCCTCGCCGCTCTGACGGTGATCGGCACGCTGGTCTCGGACCTCCTGCTCGCCGTCATCGACCCGCGCATCAGGTTCGGCCGCCGTGGCGACTGAGGCGCGGGCGGATGCGGCGGCGGCCGCGCGCACCGCCGCCGAGGAGCGTCTCTACCTTGCCTCGCAATGGCGGCTGATGTGGCTGCGCTTCCGGCGCCATCGGGTGGCGGTGGCGGCCACCGCCGTGGTGGTCTTCCTCTATTGCCTCGGCGCGCTGTGCGAGTTCGTCGCTCCGTACGGCCTGAACACCCGGCGCGTGGAGTTCGTCTACGCCCCTCCGCAGCGCCTTCACGTCGTGCACGAGGGGCGTCTGCAGGCGCCGTTCGTGTATCGGATGACGCGGGAGGTGGATCCCAAGTCGCGGCGCAAGATCTATACCGAGGACCGTACGACGCCCTACCCGGTCGAACTGTTCACGCGCGGCGAGAGCTATCGCCTCTGGGGGCTGTTCGACACCGACCTGCACCTGTTCGGCGTCGCCGACGAGGCGACCTTCTTCGTGTTCGGGACCGACCGGCTGGGCCGCGACCTGTTCTCCCGCATCGTCTACGGCGCCCGGATCTCGCTCTCGATCGGCCTGGTCGGCGTGGCTCTGAGCCTGATCATCGGGCTGATCCTGGGCGGGATCTCCGGGTACCTCGGGGGCGTGACCGACACGATCATCCAGCGTGTCATCGAGCTGCTGCGCTCGTTCCCGTCCATACCGCTGTGGATGGCGCTGAGCGCCGCGGTCCCGGCCGAGTGGTCGCCGTTGCTGGTGTACTTCGCGGTCACCATCATCCTGTCGGTGCTGGGCTGGACCGGCCTGGCGCGGGTGGTGCGCGGCAAGCTCCTCTCGCTGCGCGAGGAGGACTTCGTGACCGCCGCGGTGGTCGCCGGCGCCTCGGAAGGGGCGATCATCGGCCGCCACCTGTTGCCGTCGTTCATGAGTCACATCATCGTCACCATCACGTTGAGCATCCCGGGAATGATACTGGCGGAGACCGCGCTGAGCTTCCTGGGCATCGGGCTGCGGCCGCCCGTGACCAGTTGGGGGGTACTGCTGCACGAGGCCCAGAACATCAACGCCGTGGGCCTCAATCCGTGGCTGCTGATCCCGGCGTTCTTCGTGATCGCCGCGGTGCTGGCGTTCAACTTCGTCGGCGACGGCCTGCGCGATGCGGCCGATCCGTACGCTTAGGAAGCGTCACGCATGAGGAAGAACGGGTGACGCTGCCGGCCTGGAACCGCCGCCGGGAGCGGCTCCAGGAGGAGCTGTGGCGCATCCTGGGCCGGCCGCGGGCGACCGTGGAGCCGGCCGGCGAGGTGCGCGACCGCATCGAGTGGGACGGCGTGGTGGTCGAGAAGCTGGTCTACGAGACCGAGCCCGGTCAGGCGGTGCCCGCGCTGCTGTACCTGCCGGCCGCGTGCCCGCCGCCGTTTCCGGCGGTCGTGATCAGCATGGGCCACGGCGAGAGCAAGACCACGCCCGGCCCGCTGCACGCCGGGCCGCTGTTCGCCCGCCTCGGCATCGCCTGTCTGTGCGCCGACCCGATCGGCGAGGAGGAGCGCAACCGCGCCGGGCGCTGCGGCACCCGCGCGCACGACGCGGCCGACGTGTCCGCCCGCTCCCGCGGCGCCGGCCGCACGGTGATCGGCAAGATGGTGTGGGACCTGATGATGGGGCTGGGCTACCTGGCCACGCGCCGCGACGTCGACGCGCAACGGCTCGGTTGCGCCGGGGTCTCGCTCGGCGGCACGGTGGCCGGCTATCTGCTGGCGCTGGACGAGCGGCTGAAGGTGGCGATTCCCGCCGGCTGGTTCTTCCGGCCGGAAGACCGGGTGATCGGCAAGGACTGCTCCCGCATCCCGGCCCGGGAGATGCAGCAGGTGATGAACAACGGGGAGTTGCTGGGGTTGGCGGCCCCGCACTGCGCGGTGCTGGTGGCCAACGGCGACGCGGACACCGTCATCGACAAGCAGGGCAGCGGGATGGTGGCGGTGCGCGGCCTGGGCGCGAGCCTGGAACAGGCGCAGGAGATCTACCGCCTGTACGACGGTGCGGATGGCCGCATCGGCGCCCTGCTGGAGCCCGGCGGTGGGCACCGCCACTACTATCTGACCAGATCGGCGCTGCTGTGGGCGCACGCGCACCTGCAGCCGGCCGGCATGACCCCGGCCGCGCTCCTGGAGCTGCCCGAAGTGCTGTTCGGCGACTGGGCGGACCGCTGCGGGGTGGCGCTGGAGGCGCTGTACGGCACGCCCCTGCACTTCCGCGGGTTGCGCCTGCCGGATCTGCAGGTGCGGCCGTTACCGGCAGATCACCGGCGCTGCCTGGACACGGGCGAGGTGGGCACTGCGCGATTCACCCTGGAAGGGTGGCTGGACAGCGCGGTCGCGAGCGCGGCCGGCTGAAAGGAGGAGGACGGCATGAAAGAGGCCGAGCACGGACTGGCGGACTACGATCCGCGCTGGGAGCGCGGGACGCGCGGCGGCCGCGGCGACGTGTTCGCCGATGCGGAGGTGCTGCTGGCCTCCGACTTCGAGGGCGCCAACGGCTGCAACTTCCGGGCGCTGGCGCCGGACCACTACGCGGTGGACCTGGAGAAGGAGCCGGGCACGCACCGCTTCGGCGGCCTGGGCTACTACGTGTGCGTGGGCGTGCGCAACGAGCTGCCGCGCCGGCGCCGCGTGCGGCTGCGCCTGAACGCCCCGTTCGAGGGCACCTGGGGAGAGCAGTCGGCCAGCTTCCAGGTGCGGCATGCAGGCGTATGGAGCGAGATCCCGAGCGACGACATCCACCGCGTGCCGGACCTGCCCGACTCCCTGGACCTGGACCTGACGCTGCCGCCGGGGGGCCCGGAGCGGGACGGCACGATCTTCCTCAGCAACTACCACTGGTGGCCCTACACCGAGATGCTGGACTGGCTGCAGACGGTCGAGTCCGGCACGGTGCGCCAGCTCGGCCACAGCTTCCAGGGCCGCGCGGTGTACGCCGTCGAGTTCGGCGATCCCGGCAACCCCACCATGGTGCACACGCAGACGCCGCAGCCTTCCGAGATGGGCAGCCTGGCCTGCCGGGCGATGATCGACTTCCTGGGTTCGGGCAGCGCGGAGGCCCGCGCCATCGTGCGGCGCTTCCACGTCTGCTTCATCCCCATGACCAACCCGGACGGAACCGTGCTCGGCTACGGCGTCAGCGACTCGCAGGGGCGGTTCCCCTACCTCGAAGGCATACAGGGCGCCAAGCACCTCCCGGAGTCCACCCCGGAGGTCAACAACGTCTGGCGCTACCTGGAGGAGAAGCGCCCCTGGCTGTTCTGGGAGTGGCACTCCAACCACTGGAAGCGGCGCCCGGGCCACATGCTGCTGCGCTACCGCCCCGAGTGCCTGGCGGACGACGCACTGCGGGCCATCTGGCTCGACATCGACGAGCGGCTGCTGGCGCTGCCCGACACCCATCACGGCAACTGGACCGGTCACGAGGAGGGGCTGTACCAGGCGAGCCTGGGCTTCCAGGCGGTGGTCCGGCTGAACGCCATTTCCTGCATGGTCAAGCAGCACGACAAGTTCCCCCTGGAGCACAGCCGGCGTCACGCCATCGCCTGCCTGCAGGTGGCCGCGGACGCCTGGCGCGAGTGACGCCTGCGCGGTACGCGTGGTCGCGCCCGCGGCGCCGCAACCGCTACGCTACGGCATGCGCGTGCTCGTCACCGGCGGCAGCGGCATCGTCGGCAGCTACCTCCGGCGTGCCCTCACGCCGGCGCACCGGCTGACCTGCTTCAGCCGCACGGCGCCCGCCGAACCGTGGGACTCCTGGATCGGCGGCGACCTCATGGACGCCGACGGCCTGAGCCGCGCATGCGCCGGTCAGGACGCGGTCATCCATCTTGCCGCCGTCCCCGGACCCGGAAGAGCTTCCCCGGCGGACCTGCTGACGCTCAACGTCATCGGCACGGTCAACGTCCTTGAGGCGGCCGTCTCCTGCGGGGTCGAGCGGGTGATCCTCGCCTCCTCCGCAGCCGCCACCGGCTTCTCCTTCCAGACTCACGACATCGTCCCGCGTTACCTGCCGATCGACGAAGCGCATCCCGACGCCCCGCAGGACGAGTACGGGCTCAGCAAGCTGCTGGCCGAGGCTGCCTGCAAGCGCTACACCGACCGCCACGGCCTGCCCACGATCTGCCTGCGGATCAACCACAACTGGTGCGTGGACACCGCCGGTGCGGAGGTCGCGGTGCGCTGCGGCTGGGCCGGCCGCGCCGGCATGACCCGCGAGCGCCTCTGGGGCGAGCGCTACCGGCGCGCGATCCGGGATCCGGACGGCGGGTGGCCGACGCCCGGACCGCCTCCGCCGCGCAACCTGCTGTGGGCGGTGACCGACCTGCGCGACGCCGCGGGCGCCTTCGGGCTGGCGCTGGCCGCCACCGATCTCCGCCACGAGGTGTTCCTGATCGCCGGCGCCGACACCTGCAGCCTGGTCCCGACGCCGGAGCTCCTGGACCGGCACTTCCCGGACGTCGAGCGGCGCGCACCGCTGGCCGGGGTCGACTCGCCGTTCAGCTCCGCCAAGGCGGTGGAGCTGCTGGGCTACCGGCCGCGCTCGGGGTGGCGCGGCAGCGATTTCGACGCCTGGCTTCAGGCGCAACCGGAGGAACCGAACGCATGAGCGAAGAGGCGGCGCCGCGCTGGACGGGCGGCGGCTGGGTGTTGCCGGGCGCCGCGGGCGACACGCCGGTCATCGACGCGCACTACCACATCTTCCCGCGGCTCGGATCGCAGCCGCAGGGCATCCCGCCCGCGCTGCGGCTCAAGTTCTGGCAGTACCACTCGCGCGAATGGGTCGACTTCTGGCGCACGGACACCGGCGAGCACGTCACCGACCCGCTGCTGGAGTTCGGCTCCCACTCCATCGCCGACATGCCGGACGTGGGCTTTCACCTGACCGACCACGGACAGGCGGAAATCACCGTACACGGGGTCGGCTACCGGCTGCAGATCTATCCGCCGAGCCTCACCAACAACGAGGCGACGCCCGAGCGGATGGTGGGCGAGATGGACCTGGCGGGCGTCGACGTCGGCGTCCTGCAGTCCGATCACGTCTACGGCGACCTCAACGAGTACTACGCCGAGGCGTCCGAGCGGTATCCCGGCCGCTTCATCGCGCTGGCGCAAATCTGGGAGCCGGAAGCCGACGACCCGGGCCGTCTGGAGCGGTTGCGCGCGGGTTTCGACGAGCTGGGCATGCGCGGCCTGTACTTCAGCGTCGAGCCGCTGTCGGTCATGCAGGTCGACCGCTCGCTCAACGACCCCACCTTCGACGCCCTCTGGCGGCTGGTCGAGGAGCGGGGGCTGCCGGTGTTCTGGTTCCTGGACGACCGTGCGCTCGACCGGGTCGGCCTGTTCATGCGCCGCGTCGCCGAGCTGGACGCGTGGACGCGGCGCCACCCGGCGGTGCCGTGCGTGATCACCCACGGCCTGGTGCCGGCCGCGATCATCCATGAGATCGGCGTGCCGGAGGAGCTGTTGCGGGTGCTGGACCGGCCGCAGGTGCACGCCGAGCTGCTGATGCCGGCCAAGTGGCCGGACTACCCCTACCCGGAGTCGACACGGCCAGAAGCTGCCGGTGCGGCGCCCCGGTGCGCGAGCTCCGCGACCGCGCCGGCGCCGAGTCGCTGCTGTGGGGAAGCGACAGCCCGTACGGGATGACGCAGTGGTGCACGTACCGGCAGTCGCTCGACTTCATCCGCGTGCACTGCGACTTCCTGTCGGCGGCGTGAACAGCAGGTCCCAGTCGCCGCCCGCGGTCAGGTGGGCCGCCGCCCGCCCCAGCCAATCGGCCTGGTAGCGGCACAGGTCGAGCACCGCGCGCTCGCCCCGGCTCCGAACCGCGTTCCCATCCGCGCGAAGCCCTGCTCGGTGTCGCAGCCGCCGATGTTGGGCAGGAACGGGCCGACCGCCTCCGTCAGCTCCGGGGCGAGCGCGGCCGGGTAGGCCCAGTCGCCGGCGGCGGGGAACACGTTGGTGCTGTACAGCGTGAGCTC
This sequence comes from Spirochaetia bacterium, assembly GCA_964291595.2. GTDB lineage: Bacteria > Spirochaetota > Spirochaetia > SZUA-6 > Bin103 > CATQHW01. The sequence goes on from OZ219914.1 coordinate 3,932,390, forward strand.
GCGCGCGTTCGACCACTCGCGGAGTCCTCGGAGGCGTCCTTTTCAGCGGACGCGCTCGTACTCCGTGCCCGAGCCGGTGGCCACGGCGTTCCGGCACCCGCTCGGGGCCGTAGCGATCCTGCGACGGCCCTCGACGATCTGCCGGTCGGCTCCGCCCCAGCTCGATCGGGTCCAGCGGCGTCACCCCGGCCGCCGGCGAACCAGGGTGATCCGCGGCGTCCGCCCTCTCGCACTCGTGTCGTCCACGCGACGTCGGCGCCCCGCGCCGGCAGGCCCCCCGGGTACTTGAGCAGCACGCTCTTCCGGCCGGCGCGGGCGGCGGTCTCCCACAAGTCCGCCCGGCAGGACTCGGTGGTGAAGCCGTTGGTGGTGGCGACAGGCGGGATGCCGTGCGTGCCCACCCAGGCGCCGCAGGCTGGTCGGCGGCGTCAGCGTCGCCCGACCGCACGCGACGTTGCGTGCGTAGATGCCGCGTCCGCAGACAGCGCCGCGGCGATGAGCCGCGCCGATTCAGCATCGCCCCGGTGAAGCGATCAGCCGGTCAGCCGCCGCACGGCGACGGCGTTCCAGCCCGTTGCCAGGCCGCAGGCGACGGTCAGCTCGTCCGTCCAGCGATCACGCGGTCACACGTGGAAGCCGCCCAGGATCCACCAGAGCTGGATGTAGTGCGGCGGCGAGCCCAGGCAGAACCGCCGGCCGGTGCCGACGTCGCGGCAGCCGTAGCAGGAGCCGTCGGGATCGCGCATCGCGTCCATCCATCCGGCCAGGTACCGGTACTGGTCGGTGCCAGCCGGCCAGGTAGACCTCTTCGCCCGCGGCCAGATCGAACATCCGCATCGCCACCGCCATCGCCCCGTTGGCGCGGATGTCCACGTGCTCTCCCAGCTCCTTGATGTGGCGAACGTCCCGGCGCTCGTGCTCGTACCGCCACGACTCGTCGGCCAGGAAGGCGTCGATCGCCGGGCCGATCGCCGCGTGCAGATGCTCCGCTCCGGTTGTGGCCAGCAGCAGGTGCATGCGGACGGCGGTCACGAACGGGAAGTCGAGCGCCGCCCCCGGCACCAGCCCGGCGCGCACCCAGTCGACGATCGGTCGCGCCGCCTGCCAGTACTCCGGGAACTCCTCCCGCCACAGGAAACTGGCCAGCGCCACCCACTCCGGGGTCATGTGGTGCAGGGCGGCGGGATCCCCGAAGTACGCCCCGGCCTGCATGCGATCGAACGACGTGCGCACGCTGGCGGCAAACCGGCGGTCGCCGGTGATCCGATGGTACACGCCCAGGCAATACAGGACGATCGGGTTGGTGTAGGTGGTGTCGGGCCGGGTCAGCTCGTCGCGCCAGTCGATGGGCAGACCGCGGTAGACGGGAAACTGGCACCAGCGCCCCACCGACCACAGCGCGCCGTCGACCCGCTCGGCCAGGATCCGCTCCAGCATCGCCTCGGCCACGTCCATGCAACGCTGCCGGCCCAGCAGATGGCCGGCGATCGCCAGGGTGGCGGCCAGCTCGGCCCGGTAGGCGGTGCTCTCGGCCCAGAGCGCTTCCGGCGGCACGTAGCGCCAATCGCGCACGCGGGCGATCACGCGGTCGCAGATCGCCCCCGCCGCCTGCCGGCGCGTGGCGTCGATCCGCTCGACTGCACTCCCATCGGGCCGCATGGCCCCACCATATCACCTGCGTCACCCACGTCATGGTTCGGATCTCCCCTGATCCGCGTTTGAAGGCGCGCCACGCAGGGACGTTTGTGGGTAGGGTTGGGGTTCCGAAGCGAGGGACCAACCAACATGGACGCCGGCACGAGCGACAAGAACCTGGACTACCTGTTCGACCTCCGGGGCTACCTGGTCCTCAAGGGCGCGATCGGCCGCGACGATCTCGCGGAGATGAATCGCTGGGTCGACGATCACTGGTCCTACGTGGAGAACCCCCCGGTGGATGAGGCCCCCGTGGTCGGCGAACGGGTGCGGCCGGACTGCTGGATCGGCCACGTCGAGCTGCACAGCTACGGGCCGGACGACGGCGTCAACTTTCAGAACATCGTGGAAGGCGGCGCGGTGTTCGAGCGGCTCATCGATCATCCGGCGTGGCTGCCCCTGGTCACGCGCTTCATCAATCCCATCAACAGGCTCTCCATCCACGAGAACCTGCTCAACGTGCGCGGTCCGGGCGGCTTCCTCTACATCCACTCCGGCGGGCACATGCCCATCAGCTACATGACCTTTCGCCAGCACAACACCGGCGAGTGGATGGTCGGTCAGATCAACGTGTTGATGGCGCTGCACGACATCGGCCCCGGCGACGGTCCCACGGTGCTGGTTCCGGGCAGTCACAAGGTTACCGAGGTCCATCCGCGGCTGGCAGTCGACGGCGCCCCCATAGCCGCCGCCAGCCACGAACGGGAGTCGGCCGGCACCGCGCTGGGCATGCAGGAGGTCTACCTGGAGGCCGGCGACGCCCTGCTGTTCACGGACGCGGTCACGCACGGCTCGGCGCGGCGTACCGCAGCCGGCCACCGCCGCACCGTGCTGTACCGGTACTCGCCGCGATTCGTGCGCACGCGCTTCAACTACGAGTTCTCGGCGGCCCTGCTGCGCCGCCTGACCCCGGAACGGCGATCGATCCTGGAACCGATTCCCCCGCGCCGCCCCCCTGCGTAACGTCCATCACCGCTTGACGTTAGTTAGCCGATCGGTGATGGGGATCGGCGATCACCGTCCGCGGCGCTTGCACCCCCTCGCGCGCCATGCCATGATCGTTGGTGATATGTCTATATCCACAGAATCGGATTCGACAGAAAGCTTCGCTCGTAGAGGGCCCCGCAGGCTCCTCATCGCCCTGATCGGCATTGCCCTGGTGGCGCCGATCGCAGTCGCCGACACCGAGGACTGCAACGGTGTCGATCGCGAGCTCGTGTTCGCCGGCCTGGACTGGGCCAGCGCTCAGCTCCACAACCACATCGCCGGTCAGATTCTCCAGATCGGATTCGGTTGCGAGTACACCGACATTCCGGGATCCACGATCCCGATGGTCCAAGGACTCGTCCGCGGCGACGTCGACATCAACATGGAGATCTGGTTCAACACCGCGCCGGACCTTTACCACGAAGCGGCCGACGCCGGCGACGTGCTCGATTTGGGCTTGAACATGAACGCCGCCGAAATGTCGTTTCTGGTGCCGCGCTACGTGATCGAGGGCGACGCCGAACGGGGCATCGAGCCGATGGCGCCCGACCTCAAGTCGGTGGCCGATCTGCCGATGTACGCGGACGTGTTCACGGACCCGGAAGAGCCCGGCAAGGGACGCTACTACAACTGCATCATCGGCTGGCAGTGCGAGCTGACCAACAACAAGAAGATGGCCGCGTATGGCCTGGAGGAGCACTTCACCAACTTCAAGCCCGGCGCCGCGCCGGCACTGGACGCGTCCATCGTTGCCGCCTATGAAAAGGGCGAAGCGTGGCTCGGCTACTACTGGGGCCCCACCACCATCCTCGGCCTCTACCCCATGATTCAGCTTGAAGAGCCCGAGTGGTCGGAGGAGTGCTGGGAAGGCGAACGCGGCTGCGCATTTCGCCCCTCGGTCGTCAACGTCGCCGTGAGCAAGGGGTTCGCCGATGGCGCATCTGAGCAAATGGTCGAGTTCCTGACCGCCTACGAGATGGACCAGATGGTCGTCAGCGCGTATCTGGCTGAGCAGAGCAATACCGATGCGGAGTGGGCAGACGTCGCCCGTGCGTTTCTGGCGAACGAGGCCGACATATGGACGGCATGGGTGTCCGACGAGGTGGCCGGCCGCATTCAGGCAGCGCTCAACTAGAGACAGAAGTCACCGGATCGCCGCGTGACCCACTTGGAGCGGGGGCAGAGATGCCCCCGCTCTGCAATGGAGTGAGTCGCCGCGGCTCGGATTCCTGAGTCATGCAGAACTGGTTGCGGGAGTGCGCCGGCAGTCTTGCCGGGATATTCTCCGCGTTCCCGGAAGGCTGTCAGATCCCGCTCCGCGAGTGGACCAACGACGGCCTGAAGTTCCTGGTGCGCAATTTCGGCCGCACCTTCGACTCCCTCAGCGACCTGATGCTGTTCGTGTTGCGGCAGGTGGAGTTGTCACTGCTCGCGCTGCCCTGGTGGATCGTCGTCGTGACGATCTGCCTGATCGCGTGGCTGGCATCGCGCAGCCGACTGCTCGCGGTGGGGCTGGGTGCCGCCCTGATCTTCATCGGCATGATGGATCTCTGGGAAAACACCATGCGGACGCTGTCCATGCTGTTCCTCGCCACCACGCTCACGGTGATCGTCGGTATCCCGGTGGGCATCCTGATGGCTACCAATCGTTGGGTGCGCTCGCTGGTCAGCCCGATCCTGGACGCGATGCAGACCGTGCCACCCTTCGTCTATCTGATCCCGTTCATCTTCTTCTTCGGTCTCGGCAACGTAGCCGCAACTTTTGCGATCTTCGTATACGCCGTCCCGCCGATCATCCGGCTTACCAACCTGGGCATCCGCCTGGTAGACCGCAACGTGGTGGAAGCGGCGGATGCGTTTGGCGCCACCGGCGGCCAGATCCTGTGGGGTGTGCGCATGCCGCTGGCGATGCCCAACATCATGGCGGGGGTCAACCAGACGATCATGATGGCGCTGTCGATGGTGGTGATAGCATCGATGATCGGCGCACGCGGCCTGGGGCGGCAGGTGCTGCGGGGGCTGCAGAACGCCGACGTGGGCATGGGCCTGGAAGCGGGCTTGGCGATTCTTGCGTTGGCGATCATCTTCGATCGCATCACGGCGGCGTTCGGCGTGCGACTCGATCCCACGCAAACGGTAAAGGCGTAGCTGGCATGGGCGACCGCGGCGACCTCGACCGCACCACCGGCTCTCCGAGCGACATCGAAGTAACCCACCTGTACAAGATCTTCGGTCCGCGCCCGCAGGACGTGATGGCGCAGGTCTCCGCTGGCGTGAGCAAGGACGACATCCTCGACCGCACCGGCCATACGGTCGGGCTCGACGACGTGAACCTGCGCATCAGTGGGGCGGAGACCTTCGTGGTGATGGGGCTGTCCGGCAGCGGCAAGTCGACCTTCGTGCGCTGCGTGAACCGGCTCATCGATCCGACCGCCGGCCAGGTGTTGATCGACGGCGCCAATGTCGTGGAGATGGACGCCGCGGAGATCACGGAGTTGCGGCGCACCAGGATGAGCATGGTGTTCCAGAGCTTCGGACTGCTCCCGCACCGCAACATCGTCCAGAACGTTGCGTACGGTCTGAGGGTCCGGGGTGTGCCAAAGGAGGAGCGGCTGGAGCAGGCCGCCCGGTGGATCGAGGTCGTCGGGCTGCAGGGCTACGAGCGCATGCGGCCGCGGCAGCTCTCCGGAGGCATGCAGCAACGGGTCGGTCTGGCGCGGGCGCTCTGCACCGACCCGGAGATCCTGTTGATGGACGAGCCGTTCAGCGCGCTGGACCCGCTGATCCGGCGTGACATGCAGGACGAGCTGGTCCGCCTGCAGCGCGACCTGCGCAAGACGATCGTGTTCATCACCCACGACCTGGACGAGGCGCTGCGCCTCGGCGACCACATCGCCATCCTCAAGGACGGCAAGGTGGTGCAGGTCGGTGCGCCCATCGACATCATCACCAATCCGGCGGACGACTACGTCGCCGAGTTCGTGCGGGACGTCAATCGTGCGCGCGTGCTGACCGCCTGGGCGACGATGGAGAGAGTCTCCGCACTGGACGTGGACACCTCGCCCGACAAGGCGCTGGCCGAGACGAGCGGCAACGGCCGGAGAGTCGTGTTCGTGACCGAGGGGGACAGCCGCTATCGCGGCTATGTCGAGGTCGACGACGTACCGGATGCCGTCGAGCGTGGCGACTCCGATCTCAGAAAGGTCCTGCGCGACAACGCCCCGACGGCCCTCGGCGACCAGTGCCTTGACGAGCTGCTGTCGGTCGTGGCCGACAGCAGCCGGCCGATCCCGGTGCTCGACCACGAGCGCCGCCTGCTGGGAGAACTGACCCGCCGGAGAACGCTGTCCGCCCTTGCCGGCGACTGCGAGCTGGAGAGCCCGCCAAGCGAATAGCTCGTGCCACGGCTCACGAGGGATCGTAGCCGCGCAGCCGTCGTAGTATCTCGACCGTGTCGACCTGCGCCCACGTGGCGGTGAGCTCGGCGACGCCGAAACCGGCCGGCATGTCCACGAACGAGTGGTGCATGCGCTCGGCCTGGAAGCCCGGCATGAAGCCTTCCTCGTCGCCGTTCAGCCGCGATTCCATGGGGGCGAAGCGCCGCCACAGGAGCTCCGCCTCGTCCGGGGTGAACCGTTCCGCGAATCGTGGGCCGAAGTTCAGGGTGATCGGATGGTGGGCGGCGCTTGCGGCTGCGACCCGCTCAGGGACGGTGGACCGCAATTCCGGGCGCTTGCACAGGCGGATGAACAGCGCCGCCTTGGTCAGAAACACCGTCAGCAGCAGCTTGCCCTTCTGCGCCACCCCGGGCCGCAGCTCCGCGAGCGCCCGGTCGTAGGCGGTAGCGTCGCCGGCCAGCGCCGCGCGCAGCGCCGCCTCCGTGCGGTCCTTCCTGGCGTCGCTCGCGCGCTGCCAGCGCCGGAAGATCTCCTGCGCCGGCGGCTGCAGGTGAGCGACGAACGGATCGCCCTCCCGCAGCGCGAACGGCGAGAAGCCGCCGTGCACGGTGCGGCGCAGCCTGGCGCTGTAGTTGCTGCCCCAGTGCAGGATCGGCGTGATGTAGACGACGCCGTCGCCGGCACGCAGCCGGGTCTGCACGGCGTCCGGGAGCGGCCGGCGGTCGTCATCCAGCAGGAGCCGGTTCTCACGGTCAGTGTTGACGCGCACGTGCGTGCCGGGCATGACCCACAGCACGTCGTCGTCGTACAGCGGGATGTTCCACTGGATGTAGGCCGGCCCGTTCTCGACGATGTCGTCGATGTAGCCGCGCAGGGGCGCGGTGTCGATCGGGTGGATGTCGCGGTGCCAGTTGGCCGGTCCGTGGTCGCGGACCGGGCTGCACATCATCATCAGCTCGGTGGCGCCCGCGTCCTCGACGCCCAGGAGCCGGTCGGCCACCGCGCGCAGCCGGTCGCGGGTCCAGATCTCGACCGCCGCGGCGCAGCTCCCGTCCACCTGCACGCCGAGCTCGCGCGACAGGTGCAGGCGCGGCTGCCGCGCGGTCTCCCACGTGCCGCCGGGCGGGTCGCCGGGTGCGCGCTCGGCGGCCCACACCGCCCGCTGGCGCTCCACCAGGATCTCGTAGGCGCGGCGCACCTCGGGAAGCCGCGCCGGCTCGATCACCTCGGGAACGACCAGGTATCCCTCGCGGAGGAACCGGTCGCGATCGATGTCCGCGGCGAGTCCGTTGCCCGCCGTGCCGTCTATTGGGGCCATGCTCAATGCCTCCTCGGTCCGCGTCGATACGTCATGGTCGGGCCGGCTTCCACCAGCCGGAAGCGGCGATCGTGCTGGTCACGATTCACCGCCGCAGTTGCTCCCGGAGCTCGTCCCTGATCCGCCGGTGGGCGCCGTCGGACCACAGATCCTCGATCTCGTCGGGGTCGCGCTCCAGGTCGAAGAGCTGCCCCTCGCCCGTGCCCAGGTACTCGACCAGCTTGTAGCGCTCGTCGCGCACCATCAGCAGATGCCCGACCGTCTGAAGCATGGAGCTGGCGGCGTGCTCGGAATGGACGTAGCGCCGCCGCGCCGCGTCCGCGCGCCCCTGCAGGTGCGGCAGCAGCGACACGGCGTCCATCTTCGCCGGCGACCCGGCGCCGGCCAGCTCCAGCACCGTGGGGCCGATGTCGAACCCCTGCGTCAGGGCGTCGCAGGCGCGGCCCCCGTAGAAGCGTTCGGGGCTCCACACCACCAGCGGCACCCGCACCGACGAGTCGTACATGTTCCACTTCTCGACCAGGCCGTGGTCGCCTAGGCAGTCGCCGTGATCGGAGGTGAAGATCACCGCCGCGTCGTCCAGCAGTCCACGCCCTTCCAGGCGCTCCAGGATGCCGCCGACCTGTTCGTCGATCATGGTCATGTTGGCCAGGTAGTAGGCGCGCTGCCGGTGGCGCTGCCCGGCCGGCGCCAGCGGATCGAAGGCGATGGAGTCGACCATGCGCTCGACCAGGCGGGCGCGCAGCGCGTGCAGGGTCGACGGCTGCCGGTCGATCTCCGCCTGCGTGACCGGCAGGATGGGCAATTCGCGCTCCAGGTAGGGCTGCGCGTAGCGCTCGATCGGGTCGTACGGCGGATGCGGGCCGGGAAAACCGATCTGCAGGAACAGCGGCTCGTCGCCCATGTCCGGCGCACGGTCGATCCAGCGCCGCGCCAGCCCCCCCACGAATACGTCGGCATGCAACTCCTCCGGCAGCCGCCACTCGAAGGCGCCCTGCCGTTCGGCCACGTCCGGCCACGCCTGGTAGAACGGCTTCTCCGGACGCTCCAGGCCGCGCACGGCCAGCGCCTTGTCCCACTCGTCGTCGAACGCCTGCGGGTTGCTGCTCCACAGCGGCTCGGCGCGGCCGCGCTGCTTGTTCTCCACCACGAACCGCTCGTGGAAGCCGTGCATCTCCGGGTGCGGCTCGGCGTGCATCTTGCCGACGCTCACGCAATGATAGCCGGCCGCGCGCAGGTCGTGCACCCAGGTGCGGGGCCACGGGTCGCTGTTGCGCAGCCCGCCGGCGCTGTGCGGGTAGAAGCCCGTGAACAGGCTGGCGCGCGACGGCCCGCACGACGGCCCGGTCACGTGGCACCGCGAGAAGCTCACTCCCTCGCGCACCAGCCGGTCGAGGTGCGGGGTGTCGACGTGGGGATACCCCAGCGCTCCCACCGTCTCGTAGCGCTGCTGATCGGTGATGATCAGGATGATGTTGGGACGGCGGCCTCCGTCAGCGGTGCTCATCGTTGCACAGCATTGCCGGAGCGGCCGTTTTCTTCCAGGACCGCCCCGGGTAAGTTAGCCCCACGAATCATGGCAAAGAGACAATCAGCTCGCACGGCGATCTCGCCGACCCGCGACGAGAATTACGCGGAGTGGTATCAGCAGGTGGTGCGCGCCGCCGACCTGGCGGAGCTGTCGCCGGTGCGCGGCTGCATGGTGATCAAGCCGTGGGGCTACGCGCTGTGGGAGAACATGCAGCGCGTGCTCGACGGCATGTTCAAGGACACCGGCCACACCAACGCCTACTTCCCGCTGTTCATCCCGCTACGCTACCTGGAGCGCGAGGCCGAGCACATCGAGGGGTTCGCCAAGGAGTGCGCGGTGGTGACCCACCACCGGCTGGAGCCGGGACCGGAGGGCGGGCTGGTGCCGGCTGGCGAGCTCGACGAGCCCTACGTGGTGCGGCCCACCAGCGAGACGATCATCGGCGAGATGTACGCCAAGTGGGTACAGTCCTACCGGGACCTGCCGATCCTGATCAACCAGTGGGCGAACGTCGTGCGCTGGGAGCTGCGCCCTCGCCTGTTCCTGCGCACCGCCGAGTTCCTGTGGCAGGAAGGCCACACCGTCCACGCCACCGCCGATGAGGCGGTCGAGGAGACCCTGCGCATGCTCGACGTCTACGCGGACTTCGCCGAGCAGTACATGGCGATGCCGGTGCTGCGCGGCGAGAAGACCGCGGGCGAGCGCTTCCCCGGCGCGGTCAACACCTACGCGATCGAGGCGATGATGCAGGACCGCAAGGCGCTGCAGGCCGGCACCTCCCACTTCCTGGGGCAGAACTTCGCCAAGGCGTGCGACATCAGCTTCAGCGACCGCGACGGAGCGCTCGTGCACGCCTGGACCACCTCGTGGGGCGTGTCCACGCGGCTGGTCGGGGGCCTGATCATGACCCACGGCGACGACGACGGCGTGGTGCTGCCGCCGCGCCTGGCGCCGCAACAGGTGGTCATCCTGCCGATCTACAAGGATTCCGAGCAGCGCACCGCGGTGATGAGCGCCTGCGACGCGCTGAAGCGCGAGCTGACGGATGCGCGCTATGCCGATGAACCGCTGCGCGTCCAGATCGACGACCGCGACCTGCGCGGCGGCGAGAAGAACTGGCACCACGTCAAGCGCGGCGTGCCCATCCGCGTCGAGATCGGCCCGCGCGATCTCGACGCCGGCGTGGTGTCGGTCGCGCGCCGCGATCAGCCGCCTCGCGAGCGGCAGTCGCTGCCGCGGGAGCGCTTCGCCGCCGAAGCGCCCGCGGTGCTCGGCCAGATTCAGGACGGGCTGCTGGAGCGCGCGCGCGCGTTCCGCGAGGCCCACACGGAGCAGGTCGAGGATCTGGGATCGTTGCAGGGGTACTTCGAGGACGAGGCGCACTCGGGATTCGCCATCGCGCCGATGGCTGCCGAAGCCGAGGAGGACCCTGCGTTCCAGGAGCTGCTGAAGCGGATGAAGATCACGCCGCGCTGCATCATCGGCTCCGCAGGCGACAACGGAGCATCTTCATCGGCCGCCCGGACGTGCGCCTTCACCGGCGCGCGCGGCGCGGCCGACGTGGTGTTCGCCCGCGCGTACTGAGTCGCGGATTTCGGGGTTCATCTCCACCGGCTATAAATCATAATTTATCAGATTAATCTTCATTAACAATTTGTCTTAATCATCATTTGCTCCTGAATATCCCGCGACAAGGGTCGGTACTGCCACTTGACGCCGGCCGTTTCCGGACGATCATTGACGGTAGGTGAGCGTGCCGGCTTCCGGACCTCCGACTCCGGGCACGCCACCGGAGCGAGGGAGGAAACGCGATGGCTGAAACGGTCACCATGACGGTCAACGGCCGTACATCAGAACACCAGGTCGAGCCGCGGCGCCTGCTCGTGCACCACCTGCGCGACGAGTTGCGCCTGACCGGCACCCACGTCGGCTGCGACACGTCGAGTTGCGGGGCGTGCACGGCGATCGTCGACGGCAAGGCCGTCAAGACCTGCACCATGCTGGCCGTGCAGGCCGACGGCGCCGACATCACCACGATCGAGGGGCTGGCCGACAACGGCACCCTGCATCCGCTGCAGGAGGCGTTCCGGGAGGAGCACGGCCTGCAGTGCGGGTTCTGCACCCCCGGCATGATCATGACGGCGGTCGACCTGCTGGACCGCAACGACACGCCGAGCGAGGCGGAGATCCGCCACGCGCTGGAAGGCAACTACTGCCGGTGTACCGGCTATCACAACATCGTCCGGGCCGTGCAGCGCGCTGCCGGCACCCTGACGTAAGGAGGGGTCATGGCTACGGCACAGATCGGCAAACCGGTCCGGCGCGTCGAGGACCAGAAGTTCATCACCGGCGCCGGCCGTTACACGGACGACATCCAGCTTCCCGGCATGACGTACTGCGCGTTCCTGCGCAGCCCGCACGCGCATGCGGCGATCGAGAGCGTCGACACGGCAGCGGCCGCGGCGGCACCCGGCGTGGTCGCGGTGCTCACCGGCGCGGACGTGGAGGCTGACGGCCTCGGCGGCCTGCCCTGCGCGTGGCAGGTCGACTTCAACACCGGCGAGCCCATGAACGAGCCGCCGCACCCGGTGCTGGCGTCCGACACGGTCCGCTACGTCGGCGACGGCGTCGCCTGCGTGATCGCCGAGACCCAGGAGCAGGCGCAGGACTCCGCCGAGCTGGTCGACGTGAGCTACCGCGAGCTGCCGGCCGTGGCGTCCGTTCCGGAGGCGATCGCCGAAGGGGCGACGCAGATCCACGCCGAAGCGAAGGGCAACCTCGCCTTCATCTGGGACCTGGGCGACCGCGAGGCCACCGACGCGGCCTGCGCCAACGCCGCCCACGTCACCACCCTGGAGTTCATCAACCAGCGGCTCATTCCCAACGCCATCGAGCCGCGGGCAACGCTGGCCGACTTCGACGCGGCGTCGGGCCGCTCGACGCTGTACACCTCGACCCAGAACCCGCACACGATCCGCGCGGTCATGGGCGGCGTGCTGGGGCTTCCCGAGCACAAGCTGCGCGTGGTGGGCCCTGACGTCGGCGGCGGCTTCGGCAGCAAGATCTTCCACTACCCGGAAGAGGCGGCCGTGACCTGGGCCGCCCGCAGGATCGGCCGGCCGGTGAAGTGGACGGCATCCCGCACCGAGAGCTTCATGACCGACGCGCACGGGCGCGATCACGTCACCACGGCCGACCTGGCACTGGACGCCGACGGCACGTTCACGGCGTTGCGGGTGCGCACGCAGGCGAACATGGGCGCCTACCTGTCGCTGGTGGCATCGGCGATCCCGACCTACCTGTACGGGACGCTGCTGCAGGGCCAGTACACGACCCCGGCCATCCACGTCGAGGTCACCGCGGCCTTTACCAACACGACTCCGGTGGACGCCTACCGCGGCGCCGGCCGGCCGGAGGCGACCTACCTGCTGGAGCGGCTGGTGGACACCGCCGCGCATGAGACCGGCAGGGACCCGGCGGAGCTCCGCCGCGCGAACTTCATCCCGCCGTTCGACGGCGTCACCGAGCCCGGCTACGAGACGCAGGTGGCGATGGTCTACGACAGCGGCAACTACGGCGGCGCCATGGACCGCGCGCTGGAGGTGTTCGACCTGCCGGCGTTCCGCGCCAGCCAGGCCGCCGCAAGGACGGAAGGAAAGCTGCTCGGCGTCGGCTTCTCCAGCTACATCGAGGCGTGCGGCGTGGCGCCTTCCAAGGTCGCGGGCGCGCTGGGCGCGCGCGGCGGCTTCTACGAGAGCTCGACCGTGCGCGTGCAGCCCTCGGGCAAGGTGACGGTGTTCACCGGCACCCACTCGCACGGACAGGGCCACGTCACCACCTTCGCGCAGGTGGTCGCCGACGAGCTGGGCGTCCCCATGGATGACGTCGAGATCGTGCACGGCGACACCGACATGATCCCGATGGGCAACGGCACCGCCGGCTCCCGCAGCATCGCCGTGGGCGGCAGCGCCATCCACGTGAGCCTGGGCAAGATCAAGGAGAAGGGGGCGCAGATCGCCGCCCACCTGATCGAGGCGTCGCCCGAGGACCTGGAGTACGTGGACGGCGGCTGGAAGGTGCGCGGCACCGACCGCGGCATGAGCTTCCAGGAGGTGGCCGCGCAGGCCTACACCGTGCACAACTACCCGGACGGCGTGGAGCCGGGGCTGGAGTTCACCTCGTTCTTCGACCCCGAGAACTTCACCTTCCCGTTCGGGACGCACATCGCCGTGGTCAAGATCGACGCCGACACCGGCCAGGTGAAGCTCAAGCGCTTCGTGGCGGTCGACGACGTCGGCCGCGTGATCAACCCGCTGATCGTCGACGGCCAGGTGCACGGCGGCATCACCCAGGGCGTCGGCCAGGCGCTGCTGGAGGGCGCCGCCTACGACGACGCCGGCCAGTTGCTCACCGGCTCCTACATGGACTACGCGATGCCGAGAGCGGACGACGTTCCGTCATACGAGGTGGACCGCACCGAGACGCGATGTCCGATCAACCCGCTCGGCGTCAAGGGCGCCGGCGAGACCGGCACCATCGGCTCCACGCCGGCGGTCGTGAACGCCGCCGTCGACGCGCTCTGGCATCTGGGCGTACGAGACCTGCAGATGCCGCTTACCCCGCAACGGGTCTGGCGCGCCATGAACGCCAACGGAGGTACCACGTGATTCCCGCGACATTCGCGTATCGACGCGCCGCATCGGTCGACGAAGCGCTGAAGATGCTGGGCGAGTCCGACGGCGATGCCCGCCTGCTTGCCGGCGGACACAGCCTGCTGCCCGCCATGAAGCTCCGGCTCGACCGGCCGGGTACCCTGATCGACATCAGCCGCATCGACGAGCTGTCCGCCATCTCCGAGAGCGGCGCCGGCGTGTGCATCGGCGCCGCCGTCACCCACGAGCACATCGCCGGCTGTGACCTGGTCGGGTCGCGGGCGCCGCTGGTGGCCGCGGCCGCCGCCGTCATCGGCGACGTGCAGGTGCGCAACAAGGGCACCATCGGCGGCAGCGTCGCGCACGCCGACCCGGCGGCCGACTACCCGGCCGCGCTGCTGGCCTCCGACGCCGTCATCCACCTGCGCGGCTCAGGCGGCAGCCGGCAGGTCGCCGCCGCCGACTTCTTCGTCGACCTGTACGCCACCGCGCTGGAGGAAGGCGAGATCGTCACCGCCGTGGAGGTCCCTGACCAGGGCGGCGCCGGCTCGAGCTACCAGAAGTTTCCGCACCCCGCGTCGCGGTTCGCGGTGTGCGGCGCAGCCGTGTCGGTCGCGACCGACGGCGGCCGCTGCACGGGCGCGCGCGTGGCGCTCAACGGAGTGGCCGCCGCCGCGTTCCGTGACGACGGCGTGGAGGCCGTCCTGCAGGGCGCGACGCTCGACGCCGCCACCATCGAGGCTGCATCAGCCAAAGCGGCCGACGGACGGGAACTGCTCTCCGACCTGTTCGCGGACGAGGACTACCGCCGCCACCTGGCGAAGGTGTTCGTGCGCCGCGCGCTGACCGCCGCGGCCGGTTAGAGACCCTTAGGGTCGCGGCGGCACCGCACGGTGCCGCCGGCGGCCCACCGGCTGGTGCCGGAGGAACGATCGCCATGATGACGGCCGAGCAGCGTTACCTGTTCGACCTGCACGGCTACCTGCACGTGAGAGACGCGCTCTCCGCCGAGGAGCTGGCTGCGGCGCGTGCGGCGGCCGAGCGCTACGTCGCCACAACGCCGGAGGAGTTGCCGGAGGGATTCGGCGTCGACGGCAAGCGCTACCTGAACGGCTTCGCGTTCGACCCCGCGCTGGAGCGGCTGGCCCTGCACCCGTCGACTTGGCCGATCGTCACGGAGCTGACCCGCGGACGCCCGCGGCTGGCCAGCGGGACGCTGCAGGTCGACGACGCCTCGAAAGGCGCGTCAGAGGCCATGCGCCTGCACTGCGCCCGCGACGACTTCGGCTGGGACGCGATCCGCTACGAGGTGCGGGACGGCCGCATCTTCTGCGACCACACGGTGGTGTTCCCCTACCTCACCGACGTCCACCCCGGCGACGGCGGCCTGCTGGTGGTGCCGGGCTCCCACAAGTCGATGTTCGAGCGGCCGCCGGAGCTGTTCAACCACGGCACGGTCGAGACTCTCGACGCGCTCCCGGAGGGCGTCGTGAACGTCACGCCGCGAGCCGGCGACATGGTGGTCATGAACGAGCTGGTCACCCACGGGGTGCTGCCCTGGACCCCGCGCGGCGGCGACCGCATGCGCATGATCCTGGTCCTGCGCTACGTGCCGCAGTACCAGCGCAACCGCGACCTGCCCGAAGCCATCCAGCGGCGCCTTTCCCCCGACACCCTGGAGCTCACCCGCCACGCCGGCTACCAGGACGTGAAGGAGATCGTCCGCCGCGACACGGCGGCGAGCTAACCCGTCGCCTCGGCGTGGCCGGTCACCCAGTCGACGAACGTCCGGCGCATGATCCGCGAAAAGGCGTGCCCGGCCTCCGGGTCCACGAAGTGGGCGGCCTGTCCGCCACCGGCGTTGATCAGCCGCACGGTCTCCGCGTTGGTGGCCGCCGGGCAGTCGGTGTCCAGACCGCCGTCGATGAACAGGACCGGCCGGTCGGTGAACCGGTCCGGGTGCGACTGGGTCGCGTATTCCGCGCACCAGTCGTCGCACCAGGTGCCCCGCTGCGCCTGCCGGCACCACTCGTCGGCCTGGAAGAAGCTGGAACGTCCCACTACCGACACCATCGCGACGTACGCCTTGTTCTCGGCGAACACCATCTGCGCGATCAGCCCGCCCATCGAGGTGCCGGTTACCTGCGGCTGCCGGGAAGAGCTGTACGGCAGCGCCATCACCGCCTCCAGCAACCCCGTTGCCTCCTGGCGGGTCCGGTCCATGGCCTGACAGACGAACGCCCAGCCGTTGAACCCGGCCCGAAACCAGGCATCGGTCGCGCGCTCGCCGTGCTCGTAGCAGTCCGGGGCCACGACCAGGAAGCCGGCCGACGCAAGCTGCACGAGGGATTGGTCCGGGTTCTCGACAGCCCCCTTGCTACCGGTCCACCCATGGTAATGGATCACCACGGGAGCCGTGCGGAGGCGCGTGTCGCGCAGCGAGATGCAGGGAATCTCCGCTATCTCTTGTCTCGCGATCTCGATCATCGCCTGGAAGACTGCCACAACCGCCGCTACGGCCGCACGGCGCCCGCGACTGGAGCTGTCCGGGCGCCGGTGCCGAGAGATGCCAGATTGTCACGTGCGCGTCACAGACTTAGACTCGGTCGAGCAGTGGCCCAACAAACCGTACTGCCGGACGTCAGCCGGGAGCGGCCCGGGGGGGAGATGCCGGACGCTCTCCGATGCTTCCCCGTGCGCATCCGGCCGGCCGGCCTGTTTTCCGACGAGCAGTTCTATGAGTTCTGTCGACTCAACAGCGACCTCGACATCGAGCGTACCGCGCAGGGAGACCTGCTGATCATGGCGCCGGCGTCCTTTCGGTCCAGCCACATCAACCTGCGCATCGTCGTCCAGCTCGATCGGTGGGCCGAGCGCGACGGAACCGGAGTGCCAACCGAGTCCTCGGGCGGATTCATCCTGCCCAATTCCGCGGTGCGCGCGCCGGATGCCGCGTGGATTCGACGCGACCGCCTTACGGCTGTGCCGCAGGAGCAGCAGGACCGTTTTCTCCCGCTGTGCCCGGACTTCGCGATCGAGCTGAGATCGCCGAGCGATACGCTCGATGCCGCGCAGGCCAAGATGCGCGAGTACCTGGACAACGGTCTGCGGCTCGGCTGGTTGATCGATCCGTTCGCGCGCCGCGTGTACGTCTACCGACCCGGCGCCGCCGTCGACGTGTTGGACAACCCCGACGGCGTTGATGGTGGCCCAGTGCTTCCCGGCTTCCGTCTTGATCTCAGCCACGTCTGGTAGAGTCCGCGGAATCCGTCTGTAGCGGCGGTCAGTCGTTCGTGCCGGGAAAGCAGCGTGCCACCTAGTGACGGATCCATCGCGAGGCCGGAGACAGGCACCCTGTGGACCATTCTGGGCCGTCAGGAGGCCGGCACAATCGACCTGTGAAGGTTGACAGACGCCATAGCGTCGATACATTTCCTCATGTGCTTCAAACGGGGTTCTTCCTTGGGAAGTCAGCGCGGGGAAGTACTCGCCCACGAGCAGGGAAAGCACCCCCTGCCGGTCAAATCGAAGGAGCAGAAGATGCACCGTGAACCAGGACCGTCCCTACTGACTCCGCCGGGGGAAGAGTGGCCGCTCCTGTTCAAACACACGTTCGACGTCCGCGGATCGGGCTTCGAGGCAATGGTCGCCATCGACGGGGCGTTACTCGCGACCATCACTGAGGGGCACTGCTGGCTGGACGGCGTGTTCCCGTATCAGGTCTCGGAGGGGGATGAGTCCCTCCCCAAGGCGTACGAGAACCTCACGGTGTTCATGACCGGCATTCTGACCGACCTCGCCGGTGAGTCGGAGAACTTCGACGAGTTCGAAAAGAAGGTCCAGTTCTTCGCCAAGCACCCGGGCGATCCCGTGGCCCTGTCGGCCTGGAAGAAGGCGCGCCAGAAGATCCGCAATGGTGCCGAGAACGCGCCCGACATCAAGCACCGCGATTCAAGCGGGTGGAAGCCGTCCGTCATTGCGGCAAGGCGTACCAGGTGAGGAAGTGTGCCAACGTCCTCGGGATCTTTGAGTGCATGGAAAGAGAAGTCGCTGGCCTCGGAAGGAACCTGAGGAAGTAGGAGCTCGTGCTGGCCGACGCACCAGCCAGAGACAACTTGCGGTCAATCGTCGGGGTACAGGAGGGTCTTGATCGACCGCTTGGCGATCACGCCGTCGAACGCTTCCTGCCAGCGGGTGAGCGGCAGGCGGGTGGAGATCAGCAGGGTCAGGTCGATGGCTCCCGAGGCCAGGAACGCCATCGTGCGCTCCCAGGTCTGCCACGTGTGGCAGATGGAGCCCTGCACGCGGAGCTGCTTGATCACCACCGCGTCCAGGTCGACCCGGATCGGCGTGCCGAAGATGCCCACCTGCGTGTAGCAGCCCTCGCTCTTGAGCAGCTCCAGGCACTGCGCGGCTCCGCCGGCCGCCCCCGAACACTCCAGGGCGACGTCGGCGCCGTAGCCGCCGGTCAGGTCGTCGACGGCCGCGGCCGCGTCCTCCCGCTCCACGTCGAGGACGAGGTCGGCGCCCAGCTGCGGGCGCAGTCGAGCCGTACGGCATCGGCGCCGGTGCCGAGCACCAGCACGCGCGCGCCGCGCACCTTGGCCAGCAGCAGCGCCATCAGCCCGATCGGGCCGGGGCCGGTCACCACGACCAGCTCGCCCGCCTTGATCTCGGTGAGCTCCACCACCGCCTGGTAGACGCAGGCCAGCGGCTCGCTCAGCGCGGCAACGGTGGAGTCCAGGCCGTCCGGCACCCGGAAGAGGATCCCCTGCCGGGCCGCGCAGTACCGGGCGAAGCCGCCGTCGATCCCGCTTCCCAGGCCCGCGCGGTCGATGCAGAAGAACGGCGCGCCGGAGCGGCAGTAGCGGCAGGTCCCGCACAGCCGGCCCGCGGTCGGATTGACGGTGACGCGGTCGCCCACGGCGAAGCCGGTGACGCCGGTCCCCGTCTCGACGATCTCGCCGCACACCTCGTGGCCCATGACCACCGGCGGATGGATGGCGTACTCGCTCTTCAGGATGTGGATGTCGGTGCCGCAGATGCCCGCGTTGTGGACCTGGATGACGACCTGGTCCGGACCGGCGGTGGGCTCCGGGACGTCCAGCAACTCGACGTTGCCCGGCTCCGGGCGGGTCTTGACGACGGCCTTCATGCCGCGACCTCGGCATTCATGCCTCGTCTGGCAGCTCCTTCAGCACCTCGCGCATGGCCGCCAGCGCGCGGTCCAGGTCCTCGTCGGTGTGGGCGGTCGAGAGGTAGATCTTCTCGTACGGGCTGACGAAGAAGCCTCGCCTGATCATGCCGACGCCGAAGCGGAACGCCCGCTCCTTGTCGGCGTACAGCATGCTCTCGTAGTTGACGATGTCGTCCGCCTCCGTGAACAGCACCTGCAGCACCGGCCCGTCGCCGCCGATCAGCAGCGGGATCGAGAACTCGCGGCCCATCGCCTCCACCTCGGCGCGGATGCGGGCGGCCATCGCGTCGAGCCGCTCGTAGGTGCCGGGCTCGGCCAGCACGTTCAGGGTGGCCAGGCCGGCCGCGGCCGAGAGCGGGTTGCCGTTGAAGGTCCCGGACACGAAGGTGCGCTGCGGGTCGTCGAGCGCCCGCCACGGATTCACGGTCTCCAGCACGTCGGCGCGGCCGCAGACCGCGGCGTTGGGATGGCCGCCGGAGATCGTCTTCCCGTAGGCGGCCAGGTCCGGCACCACGCCGTAGCGCTCCTGCGCGCCGCCCCAGGCGATGCGGAATCCGGTCACGACCTCGTCGAAGATGAGGATGATGCCGTGTCTGGCGGTGAGCTCGCGCAGGGTCTCGAGGAACGGCGGCTTGGGGCGTATGCAGCGCTGCAGCGGCTCCACGCAGACCGCGGCCAGGTCGCCGGCGTGCCGCTCGATCAGCTCCCGCGCCAGCTCCGGGTCGTTGAACGGCGACAGCAAGAGGTCGTCCGGCATCGCCTTCGGCAGGCCGGCGGCGTCGGCGGTGGCGCGCGGGTACGCGCTGGGCGCAAGCGGCTTGGCGCCGTGCAGGGCGAAGTCGCTGACGCCGTGCCAGCCGCCCTCGAAGCGCAGCACACGCCTGCGCCCGGTGAAGGCGCGCGCCATGCGCACGGCGAAGGTGACGGCGTCCGAGCCGGTGGCCACGAAGCGGATCTTCTCCCCGCACGGCGAGGCGTCGACGATGCGCTCGCCCAGCTCGATGACCTTCCCGTTGACGCCGAAGTAGGTGGTGCCGCGCTGCACCTGCTCGGTCACCGCCGCCACCACCGCCGGGTGGCAGTGGCCGAGGATCATCGGCCCGCTGCCGTTCAGGAAGTCGACGTACTCGCGCCCGTCGGCGTCGTAGAGCTTGCTGCCCTGCGCCCGCACGAACACCATGGAGGCGTCGTCGGGCAGGTGAAACTCGCCCATCGTGCCGCCGACGAAGATGCGCCCGGCGCGCTTCAGCAGATCCGCTTGAGACATGCCGGGACGGTAGCACGGGCCGGGGCGACGGTCAGCGCGAGCGCTTCTCCCGCTCCTTCTCCTCGGCCCACAGACGCTTCGCCTCCTCCACCGTGACCGGCGTGCCGTCGAAGACGAACGGCTTGCGGCGCCGCATCTTGGCGACCACGCCGTCCATGACCTCGCGCGCCGGGAAGGAGCCGCTGCGTTCGGCCAGCAGCATGCAGACCACGACAGTGAACAGCAGGTCGCCGAGCTCCTCCTTGACGTTCTGCCGATCGCCGTTCGCGACGGCGGCCACGAGCTCGTCCGCTTCGCTGCGGATGTACGCCACGTACTCTTCCACGGTCCGCACCGTCGTCCACGGGCAGCGGGCGATCACCTTGCGCGCCGCGTCCGCCAGGGTCGCGAAGCTGTCGGTCACGATCGATCGGCCGGGCGTTTAACGACCGTGATCGGCACCCCTTCGACGTGATACCGGCGCTCGGCGGCGCTGTCGATGATCAGGTCGGTGACCAGCACGGTGTCCGGGCCGGCCGGGATCAGGTCCTGCATGCCGGCGTGACGGTGGCCTTCACCGGCCCGGTAGTGGAATACCTCCTCGGTCCAGAGCGAGCCGGCGCCGTCCGGGCTGAGCACGACGCTGCCGTCGGGGCGCGCCCGGAACAGGGCCAGCACGCCGGAAGCGGTCCGCTGCAGGCGCGGATAGATCCCGGTGATCAGGCGGTCGCCGACGTGGATGCGCTGCGGATCGGTCCAGGTGCGGCCCGCGTCCGCTGACCACGTCATCAGCACCGGCTGATCCAGGAACTCCCGGCCGTGCGGATCGCGGGTGCCGTGGATGCCGGTGCGCATGACCGCGATCAGGTCGCCGTCCGGCAGGATCAGCAGGTCGCTCTCGTTCTGTCCCTCGCTGGTCAGGTCGGGGCGGTAGCTGACCGTCGACCGGTACCGCCAGCTCCGTCCGCCGTCGCTGGACTCGATCAGGATGACCCGCGTCTTGATCCACTCCGGGTCCAGCTCGAAGGCGACCGGCGAGTCCTCGCGGATCAGGTCGCCGTCCAGGTATCCGTACATGGTCAGCAGCAGCCGGCCGTCGTCGAGCTCCACCAGGCCGCGCACGGGCAGGAAGTGCCGGCCCAGCGGCACGTGCACGTCCGCGGCGATCTGCTCGACCGTGGCCCAGTCGTCGGTGGAGCGGGCCAGCATGATCCTCCCGTGACCGGACAGCGGGGCGTCGATCCGGCACGGGCCGCCGCCCGAATCGGGGCCGAGCACCGCGATCACCGTGCCGTCGCGGAGCTGGCACTTCGCCTCGCCGAGCTGCGGGCACGGCTGCCACGTCCTTCCCCGGTCGGTCGAGCGCTTGTCGTTGAGCACCCAGGTGCCGTCGCGGGTGGCCAGCATGTTCGCCGCGTTGGTCGCGACCGGCCCCAGGTCGATGCGCTCGCCGACCGTGACCTCCAGCGCCGGAATGACCGGGCCTTCGCCGCCGGCCGCCGTCACCGGGGCGGGCCGTTCGAGCGGCTCCGATCCGCCGCGGCGTGCCGCCTCGCCTCCACCACACGCCAGGCGGAAACCGGTGCTCAGCAGGCGCATCAGGTTGGGCCCCTGGTTGAAGTTGCCCCAGGCGTCGGCGCCGGTGAGGACCTGCGGCGAGTTGAACGCCGAACCCATGGCCATGTACCAGTCCCGGTCGGCGCAGTACTCCCAGACGTTGCCGTGCAGGTCGCGGAAGCCCCACGGGTTGGCGGGATAGGAGCCGGCCGGCAGCGGATGGCCGATGCGCGACAGGGCGAAGTTCATCCGGCGTACGTCCGGGTGTGCACCCCACCAGAAGAGCGTGTCGGTGCCGGCGCGGTTGGCGTACTCGTACTCGTCGATGGTGGGCACGCGGTAGGCCCGGCCCTCGCGCTCGGACAGCCAGGCGCAGAAGGCAGCGATGTCGCCGTCGTCCACGCCGGTCACCGGCAGGTCGTCGCCGGCGAATGCATGCAGGTCCCAGGTGTCCCCCTCGTGCAGGCGGCGGTGGATGTCCATCACCACGCCGCCCGGCTGCCGGTGTCCGGTCGCGGCGACGAAGCGCCGATAGACCGCGTTGGTGACCGGCAGCTCCGCCAGGTAGTACGGCCGGGCGAGGTCGGACGGCTCCGGGACGCGCGGCCGGTTCAGCGCGAACGCGGCGTCGGGCCTGCCGTCCCGTGCCTGCTGCTCGCCCCGGCGGCGCATGCTGGGCACCCAGGCGTCGAACGGGTGGGGCTCGACCCGCAGCAGCCGCAGCCCCACCGAGTTGACGAACCCGGCCGGCGGTGCGGGTACGCTCACGCCCGCCCCGCGCCCGAACCGGCGCCCACCGCTCCGGGCGACTCCAGCCCGATGCGGTGCACGTCGATCGGCTGGAAGCCGAGCGCGAACGCCGGCGACTCGGGCCGCAGCCGGAAGTCGCCGTTCGCGTAGTCCACGAACAGCGGGTCCGCGAACACGGAGTGGCGGTCGAAGCCCAGCTCCCGCCACGCGTCGAACGAGCCGTCCGGAACCCCGTTCACGACGGGCGTCTGCCCCGCGGCCGGCCAGTACAGGTTGTGGTCGCACTCGGCGAAGGCGGTGCGGGTCTGCTCGGTCGTGTTCAGCAGGGCGGCATCGCGCGTCGTGTAGAAGATGACGTTGCGCAGGAAGCGGTTGCCGGAGGCCCCCTCACCCTTGGTCCAGCCGCCGCCGATCTGCAGGTCGGCCTGGCTGGCCAGCGCGTCCACGAAGACGTTGTTCTCGATCAGGATGTCGGTGGGGTTGCCGACCGGCAGCGACACGCCGCCGAGCACCGTGCCGGCGACGATGTTCCCGGTGATCAGGATGCTCATGCCGGTGTTGTCCGAGTAGATCCCCCAGTTGAAGTACGGGGTCCAGATCCTGCCGCCGGCCCGGGTGCCGCGTACGTAATCGCGCTTCATCGGAGTGCCGTAGGCGGCGCAGCCGATCACGTCGCGGATCAGGTTGTTGCGGATCACCAGCCCCTTGCTCAGATCCGGGTCGTCGGGGAGCACGAACCACGACTCGGACATGACCGCGGCCGTGTCCGCGCACTCCAGACCCAGGCGCTCCATGCGGTTGTACTCGACCGTGATCCGCCCGAAGCCGTCCTTCATCATCACCGCCTTGTCGGAGGTGTCGTGGATGAGGTTGTGAGCGATCACGTTGTCGACGCTGTTCATGGCGAACACCTGGATTGCGCCGCAGCGCTTCTTGATCACGCCGTTGTGATGGATGTGGTTGTTGCGGATCACGTTGCCGGTGAAGCGCGGATACTCGCGGGTGCGCTCGGCCACCACCTCGCGGTCCATCCAGGTGACGGTGTTCTGCTTCGAGTTGCTGGCGACCGACACGCCGCACGCGCCGGCGTAGGCGAATTCGTTGGACGCGACGGTGTTGAAGGCGTTGGGTCCCTCCAGGTGGACGCCGTCGGCGCCGACGGCGCGGAAGGTGTTGCGCTCGATCCGGCAGCGCTCGGCGTGCTCCAGGTGCACGGTGCCGCCGCGCAGTCCGGGCGAGTGGAAGGTCTCCGCGTGCTGATGGTCCGGGAACGGCGAGCGGGTGTGGGCGAAGGTGAAGCCGCTGATGGTGATGTCGTGTACGGGGTCCGCGCCGGTGCCGCGCAGCTCGAAGATGCGGTCCGTGACCGGCGCGACCACCGCATCCTCCTCGACCGTCCCACCGGGCGGCCAGAAGTAGACGGTGCCGCTGTCGGGATCCAGGCACCATTGGCCGGGGCCGCGCAGCTCCTCCAGCACGTTCTCGACGATGAACCGGTTGCCGACCGTGAGCTCGTGCTTGCCGTGGTGGGCGAACCGGGTCAGCGTGATGGCGCCGGACTCGTCGATCGACTCGACCGGGATGATGTCGTTCAGCCAGCACAGCCACGGATGGATGAAGACCTCCGCCTGCCGCGGCCGGGCCCAGCGCCGCGACGGACGCTCCGGCCCGCAGCGGAAGGTGCGCGGGTATTGCTCGCCCTCACCCTTCGGCAGCACCTCGTCGATGAACGCCCA
This sequence comes from Spirochaetia bacterium, assembly GCA_964291595.2. Lineage (GTDB taxonomy): Bacteria > Spirochaetota > Spirochaetia > SZUA-6 > Bin103 > CATQHW01. The sequence continues at coordinate 3,956,457 of OZ219914.1, forward strand.
TCCGTCGTAGCGCGGATCGGCCGGATCGCGCGCCGGCCAGCGAGCCCTGATCTGGCGCCGGTCATCGTGGAAGAGCTGCCGGAATACCGTTCCGGGCGGCACCGCGCACCGCACGATCGCGCCACGGTACGGCTCCCAGCCGGTGAGCGCCCGGCCACCGCTCAGGACCGGCCGTTCGCCCGGAAACGCGGCGTAGGTCACCGGATGCTCAGGGGTGCCGGAGTCGCGGGCCTCCAGCGCCAGCGGCTCGCTGAACCGATAGGTGCCGCCCAGCACCAGCACGTCGACCGGTCCGTCGATCGCTCCCCGTGCCCTGAGCGTCCTGATCTCGTCGCGCGCGCGGGTCAGGGTCGCGAACGGCCCGGCGGCACCAGGTCCCCCGTGACCGAAGGGGGCGGGGACCGTACCGGACCAGCGGTCGTCGCCGCGGGGCGAGACATGGAGACACCGGCCCGGCCATGTGGTTCTCATCGCTACGGTAGCGGTCCATCATCGCACAGCCCGGCCTCCGCAGGGGCGCCGCCGGTACACGTGCCGGTTCGCGATCAGGAAGTTGGCGAAGCCGCCCAGTCCGACGCCCAGGATCAGCGCCAGCAGGTGATTGCGAGAGAAGAAGCCGACGAAGCTGGTCAGCACCGTGTAGCTGCCGACGTTGACGGCGAGGCCGATCATGCTGCTCGCCACGAACTTCGTCCATTGCCGGATGTGCGGCTGCCGCAGGCGCTCCTCGAAGGTCAGCCCGCGATTGAGCACCCAGTTCCAGGTGACCGCGGGCCAGAACGACACGAACCGCGCCACCCGATGCTCGACGCCGATCGCCTGCAGGCTGAGGTAGCCGGAGACGTCGATGACGAAGCCGCTGGCGCCTACCAGAGCAAAACCCGCCAGCCGCGCAGCGGAGCCGTACCGATGCAGGTACAGGCGGTACAGATGGCGCAGGTAGTTGACCTGCTGCCGCCAGTCCATCTTGCTGGAGCCCAGATCCCGGTCGACGAAGTCGATCGGAACCTCCGCGACCCGCAGCCGCCCGCGCACCATCAACTCCAGCCCGATCTTGTAGCCGATCGGCTGCAGCCGCTGGAGGTCGGGCAACGCCCGGCGGTCGGTCGCGAAGAACCCGGACATGGGATCGCTGCACCGCACCAGCGGGAGCGCGAGCGCGGTTGCCACGCGCGAGTTCAGCCGGCGCCCCCAGCCCCACGTGCGATCGACGCGGCCTCCCGGCACGTAGCGACTGCCGATCACCATGTCGCAGTCGCCGTCGAGGGTCATGAGCAGCGCCCCGATCCGTTCCGGCGGATGCGAAAGATCGGCGTCCATCACCACCATCCGGTCGTAACGGGCAAGCCGCATGCCGTGCAGCACTGCCAGGGAGAGGTCGCGCGGCGCGTTGCGCCGCACCTCCATGCGCACCGGAAGGCGCCGTCCGAGCTCGGCGGCGATCTCTTCGCTGCCGTCGCCGGAGTCGTCGTCGACCAGCAGCAGCTCCCACTGCATTGCCGCCCCGGACATCGCGCCGCGAATGCGCTCGACCAGAATCGGGATGTTGGCCGCCTCGCGCAACGTCGGCACGATGATGGAAACGGCACCGCTCGTGCCTTGTGCGTCGGGTGCGCCCACCGGTTTCGAGTTCATGGCGCACGAAACTTCGTTCGTGTCGGTACGTCCTGCATCAGGGACGGCTACTATGACGTGCGCTGGGACTCTGTCGCGCATCGCCGACTACGGTCTTCGGAGTGGCGGCGCACGCACGCGGCAACATGCCGGAGATTTGATGTTCCGGAATCGTCGTTCATATATTTCCGACAGCGATATGACGCGATGAATTGATGAACGACAGGGGGACTGCCGTGGATGATGCAATCGGTCCTTCGAAGCCGGAGCAGAGGCGCTCCGGGGAGCTCGCGATGTTCCCGGATGGCATCGATCGACCACACGCGATGCGGTATGCGTACCGGGAACTGCTCACGCCGCGCATGGTCCGGGACGTGCTGGCCGCCCTCATCGCGGTCGTGGCCGTGTTCACGATCATCGGGCCCATCAGCACCTACGAGACGCTGTCCCCGCTCCGGCGACTGGGCTACTGGTCACTGTGGTACTTCGTCGCCTGGCCGGTGTGCTTCTGCATGAGCGTCGTGGCGTTGTACTGGCTGCGCGACAGCAGGCCGCGGGCGGCTACCCTGGGGCTGGCGGGCACCACGCTGCTCGCGGCCGTTCCCGCGACCGGTATCGTGTGCACGATCGATCAATTGATCCGGCCCGAGTGCGTGGGAGGACTCCTCATCACGTACATCCGGGTCCTCGCCGTGCTTTTGCCCGCGACGCTCCTCGTGCACTTCATCGCGCTGCAGCGCGTCAAGCTGAGGGGAGCTCCGGGGCAGGCGGAGGCGCCCGAACCGGCCGCGCCTCCCGTCCGGGCGGACGATGCCGGGCTCGCACGTCGCTGCGACAAGGGTCCGTCCACCGCCGTCGCCGAGGAGCCCGATGCGGCCGCGACACAGGAAGCAGGATCGACCCACCAGCAGTTCGCGGGGAGCCTGCCGCCGGCAGCCGGCGCCGCGGGGGCACCGCTGACGCGGCCACGATCGGTGTTCGACCGCTTGCCGCGCGAGATCGGCACCGACCTCATCTACCTCAAGGTCGAAGACCACTACGTCAAGGCATTCACGCCTGCCGGCTCGGGCCTCATCCTGATGAGATTCGCGGACGCGGTCGCCGAGTTGAGCGCCCACGGCCTGCAGGTGCACCGGTCGTACTGGGTCGCGAAGCGCTACATGAAGCGCGTGTTGCAGAAGGACGGGCGCACGGTCCTTCGTCTGACCACGGGCCAGGAGATTCCGGTAAGCCGCACCTACCTGCGCACCGTCCGCGCCGCGCTCGACGATCGGGACACGGACAGCGCCGGAACAACGCACTGAGTCGCCGCCGGCTCGGCGGGTCCGGGGCGTCCGGCACGGCGCGGCGCCGTGTCCCGGCCCCTACCGGACGATGACCTGCTCGCCGGCCTGCAGTCCGCGCACGATTTCCGCCTGGCTGGCCGTCAGCAGCCCGACCTCGACCGCCCGCTCCAGCTTCTCACCACCGTCCAGCACGTACACGTAGTGTGCATCCAGATAGCTGCGGACCAGGTTGCGCGGGATGACCACCACGTCCTCGCGGCGCTCCTCGGTCAGCACGACCCGGACCGATTGGCCGATGTAGGACTCCGGGAGCGGTTCGAGCATGCGGATGCGGATCCGGTCGCGCGCCGCCGGCTCCTGCGTCAGCCGCGCAGGAGGCAGCGACGAGGGCGTCTCCATCACGCGGCCGCGGTGTTGCGCCTGCTCGGCGCCGAGGGTCAGATCGACCTCCACCCCCAGCTCGAAGCGGCCGGCCTCGGCGCCACGGTACTCGACCACCAGCCCGGCAGGGTCGGCCAGCCGCACCACCGTCACGAACGGGTCGACATGATCGCCGGGAGCGGCCGGCAGCGTGTAGGTGACCAGGCCGTCCATGGGCGCGCGCAACTCGGTGCCCAGCAGATCCCGGCGGGCGACCTCCAGGTGCAGCGCGGCCAGCTCCACGTCCAGAGCCGCCAACTCCGCCTCGAAGCGATCGGGGCCGTTCGCCCGCGCGCGCTCGTGGCGGAGCTCCGCCTTGCGCAGCGCGATCTCCCGCTCGCGGAGCCGAACCCGCACATCATCGTTGCGCAGCTCGGCCAGCAGATCGCCGGCGCGCACCTGCTCGTCGAATTCGACGGCGATGCGGAGCAGCTTGCCGCCGCCACGCTCGAAGGCCACCGCGCTCTGCGTGCGGTAGGTCACGTGCCCGGTCACCACCACGGTCTGCTCGATGGTCGTGCGCAAGGCCGGAACCGTCCGGTAGGTGACCTCGGCCGGTCGCACCAGCGGCGGCGCCAGCGGCTCCTCCTCGCGCGGGAACAGGCATCCCGCGAGCGCCGGCAGCAGGGCCAGCCATGCCGCTGCCGTCCGGACCTGCGCCGTGCCGGGCCGCATCACTCCTGTCCCAACCGTATGGCCTGGTGGATCCGCAGCCGGCCGACCAGGCCGCTCACCACCAGCGCGCCGGCGGTGAGCGCCGCCGCCGCGATCGCATAGAGACGGAGGAAGTCGCCCGGCACCGCCACGACCCGCAGCGGCGGCACGCGCTCGGCGGCAGAGGCCACCACCTGCATCGTCGGCACGTAGATCCTGCCGGCCACGGCGCCCAGCACCACGCCTGCGACCACCGCCGACAGCGCCGCCACGAACTGCTCCCACGCGACCATCGCCACCACGCGGCGGCGCGAAAGTCCCATCGATCGGATCACGGCCAGCTCCCCCTGCCGGGAGCGGAGCGAGATCGCGGCGGCGATGACGAACGCGGCGGCGGCGATCCCGGTGACCAGCAGAAAGCCGATCGTGAGCGTGCCGTTCAGGCCCAGCGTCGCAGGCTCACGCCGCGCTGCACTGACCTGGGCGCCGGTGTCGGTGAGCGCGCTGATGCGCACGCCCGCGCGCTCGATGCCTTCCAGGATGGTCCGGTTGTCGATCCCCGCCGCGCGCTCGGCCCACAGCTCATACGGTTCGAGCTGCATCCTGGCATGCACGTACGCCAGGTTGGCGACCACCAGGTGGTCACGGTGCGGATCATACGCCGGCCAGAAGTCCACGAACCCGGCGGCATGGCCGGCCAGCGGCGCCTGCCCGGCCCAGGTCAGGCTGACCGGAGCGCCGAGCTCGATGCCGTACGCACGCTGCAGGGTGGTGGAGAGGAGCATCGCCCGCGGGTCGGCGGCCAGCAGGTTGAGGTAGTGGTTGCGGTGCACGGGCAGCAGGCCGGCCCGGAACCAGGCGACCTCCCCGAAGCCGTCCGGGACGACGCCCATCAGCTCGACCACCGTGCCGCGCCCGCCGCCGATCACGGCGGTCACCCCGGAGCGCCGCAGGACGTTGGTGACCCCTTCGATCCCGGCGATCCCGGCATAGCGCTGCAGGTCCGGCTCCACGTACCGGTAGCCGGCGGACCCGCCGGCGGCGGCAGCGGGCTGCCTGCGCCACAGCGGCTCGATGACCAGATCGGCGCCCTCCCGGTAGCGGATGCGGTCCTCGGCCGCGGCGTTGACCGTCCGCGCGGTGACGCTGAAGAACGCCCCGAACGCGAACGCCAACGTCAGGAACAGCATCACGCTCGCCCGCTCCCCGCTGCCGCGGGTCAGGCGCGCCAGCGCTCCATACAGCGCCGGGCTCCAGGTGCGGCGCCCGGACACGAAGACGAGCCCGACAAGGGACGGAAAGAGCGCCACGAACAGCAGCGAGACGCCCACGGTGAACAACGTGGCGCCCGCGAACAGCAGCGGATCGAGCGGAAGATCGGCGCCGGCGGCGCCGGTCCGCTCCAGGATCTCCTCGTGCGCCGACGCGCGCAGCAGGCCGTACAGCGCCACCGCGATGAGCGCCACCCCCGCCGCCACGGCTCGGCCGGTCCGTCCGCGCCCCGGGCTCGCGGCGGTAACGTCGCGTTCCTGGTGGCCCATGGCCACGTGCACGATGGTCCGCCCGGTGTGGCGCAGCGTGGCGGCGAGCATGACCAGCAGGAACAGCAGCGCCCCGGCCGCTCCCGCGCCGCATGCGCCGGCGTCGAGCATCACCGGCAGCGCCGGCCGCCGCACGAAGGTCAGGAATCCCGCCGACGCGCCCACCAGCCGGCTGAACAGCAGGCCGGCGGGAAGGCCGAGCAGCAACGCCGCCCCCGCCAGCAGCCCGCCCTCGACCAGCGCGCGTTTCGCGAGCTGGCGCGCGCGCGCGCCGCGGCTGAAGAGGGTGGCAATCTCGATCCGTTCCGACTCCACCCGTGCGCGGGCGATCGCCTGCGTGAACAGCAGCAGCACCACGAGCACCGGCACCTGCAGGAACCAGAGCGTCAACCGCAGCCGGCGCGCCCGCTCGCGATAGGCGGCCAGCGTGTCCCGGAACGCCACCCGCCAGCGCAGACCGACCTCCGCGGCGCGGCGGCCGTAGGCGTCGACCAGTCGCTCGACGCGCGTCAGGTCGCCCACGGCCAGGCTGTGATAGTCCATGGCGTAGTGCCACTGCGCCGCCTTCAGCCCTTCGGAACCCGCGTGCAGCAGCTCGCGCCGGAAGCGTCCGCCGTCGACCAGGAAGCTGTCGTCGTAGAAGCGCAGCGGCAGGAACCAGAACGGATCGCGCTCATCGGCCACCGTGAACACGCCGACCACCGTGACCGCCAGCGGCCCCGTTCCGTCCGGCGACGGCCGCTCGAGCTCGTAGGTGGAGCCGAGCCGCAGGTCGAGTTGCGCGACGGCGCGCTCGGTGACGATCGCCTCGTACGGAGATTCCGGCGGAGCGGAGGATCTGAACAGGCGACCCCGGGTTACCCGCACGTGCTCGGCAAGGCCGGACAGCGCCTCCACCTTGATCAGCCGCCGCGCGTCCGGCCGCCCGCGGGACTCGAAGAACACCGGGCCAAGCGTGAGCTGCTGCGTTGCGGCCAGCACGGGCAGCCCCAGATCGCTGACCATCCCCTCGATCGCCGCGCCCACGGCCCGGTACCGCGCGAAGCCGTCGTCGCCCTGCGCCGGGTGGGAGAAGTCGAGCTCCGCGTGGATCCGACCCGGAAACGTCGCCCCGGTGTGCTGCAACCGCTCCAGATCGGCGCGCAGCAGCTTCTGCAGCACCCCGCGCGTGTAGATCGGCACGCTCGCCGCCGCCGCGACGCAGAGCACCGCCGCCAGCAGCAGCGCGGCGCTCAGCGACCGGTTGTGGACCAGCCGCTTGAGAGCGAGGCGGACCATGCTCGACCTGCCGATCGAATCCCGCGCCCGCAGCGACTCAGATCATCCGGGGTACTAATCGCCCAGCCGGAACGGCGGATAACGGTCCGTCGTCAGCAGGAACGCGTAAGCGGTGACCCGCAGACCCCAGCGCATCATCCCCTCCAGGAACCGGAACATCCACGTCGGCAGCGTGCCCGTGATCAGCACCGCGAACCAGCCGAGGACGACCACCACCACGCCCGCCGTGCCCAGCACGCTCAGGACGACGTAGTGCGGGATGGCCAGGAACCACTTGAACAGCGGCAGCACACGGTTGAGATCGTTCGTGGCGTCCGGGTAGTCGATGTCCACCGTCACCGCCTGCCGCTCGTCGGTGGACGGATAGTCGTCCCGCAGCAGGAGCAGGTAGGCGTTGATCCGGGTGGTGAACCGCGCCACCTCCACGTTCCAGTCGAACCACCAGCGCGGGTACTTCTGACGAAACAGGATCATCAGCGCCGTCGCCAGGAAGAGCCCGACCGCACCCACCAACGCCTCGGTGCGCCCGAAGTCCCAGCCGTGGTCCGCCTGGCCGAACTGGGAGGATCCGGTCACGAGGGCTCCGATGATCAGGATCGGTATGGCGAGAATGATCCGCACGAACACCGAGAGCCGGTCCCTCGGCCCTTCCGGGCGCTCCACCGCGAGACGCGCCGGATACGGCCGGGACGCGTTGTCAGCCACTTCTCCACCCTCCTGGAGCGATCGGGGGTTCGAATACCGAGGGCGCCCTCCCTCGACCGCAACGCCTCACAGTACCGTACGTCGCTGACTGCCGTCAGATCTTCTTGCGCACCGTGATCGGCAGCGCGCTGACGTGGCAGATCCGCTCCCCGCCCTGCATGGCCATCTCGTCCAGGTACACCACCAGCAGCGTGTCCGGTCCGATCATGGCCATGCCGTCCATGCTGCCGCCGCCCTTCTCCGTCCGGTAGACGACCTCGTCCGTCCACACCGTGCCGGTGCCGTCCGGGCAGAGGACGACGCTGCCGTCCGGGCGCGCGCGCAGCACCGCCAGCACCCCTTCGGAGGTGAGCGCCGAGCGCGGCCAGATGCCGGTGACCAGCCGGTCGCCCACGTAGATCCGCGCCGGCTCGCTCCAGCTCCGCCCGTCGCACCGCGACCAGGCGCACAGCAACGGCTCGTCCAGGTGCTCGCGGCCGTGGCGGTCCCGGTAGCCGTGCAGCCCGGTGCGCATGGCCGCGAACAGGTCGCCTGACGGCAGCTCGATGATGGTGGTCTCGTTGGCGCCCTCCCGCCCCATCTCCGGGTGGTTGCAGATCGTCGAGCGGTACCGCCAGCTTCGCCCGCGGTCTTCCGACACCACGGCGATCACCCGCGTCTTGTAGGCGCCGTCCACGATCGGGAACATCGGGTTGTCCTCGCGCACCTGGTCGCCGTCCATCCAGCCGTAGAGCCCCATCAGCAGCGTGCCGTCGTCCAGCTCGACCATGGCGGCGTCCGAGCCGAACTGAACCCCCAGCGGGATCTCGATCGGCGCCTCGAACGTGCTGACCGTCTGCCAGTCGTCGGTCGAGACGGTGACCTGCATCATGCCGAAGCCGCCGGACAGGCCGTCGAAGTCCCAGCCCGAGGAGCGCGCGCCGGGGCCCGTGCACTGGATGATCGTGCCGTCGCGGAGCTGCAGGGCATTGAACGCCAGCATCGCGCACGGCTCCCACGTGGCCCCCCGGTCGTCGGAGCGCCGGTCGTTCATCAGCCAGCGGCCGGACCGGGTCACCAGGAACGAGCGGATCTGGTTGCCGGTGGTGCCGAAGTCCAGCTTCTCGCCGAGCGTGATCGAGAGCTCGGGCAGGTCGGGTCCGTCACCGCCGGCCAGGACGATCGGGCTCCCCTCCGCACTGCTCTGTGCCGGTGCCTCGCCGGCGTCGCAGCAGACGCGGAAGCCGATGTCCAGGGTGCGCCGCGTGATCGGCATGTGCGGCATGAAGGTGCCGCGCACGTCGACGTAGATGTCGGCCCCGGTGAGCGTGGCCGGGTAGTTCCAGGCGGCGCCCTTCTGCACGCCGCCGGGCCGGCCGATCTGCTCGCAGCACTCGGCCACGTTGCCGTGCAGGTCGTGGAGCCCCCACGGGTTCGGCGGGTAGAAGCCGACCGGCGTCGGATGGCCGATGCGCGACACCGCGTAGTTCATGCAGCGCGGATCCGGGCGGTCGCCCCACCAGAACAGGGTGTCGGTGCCGGCGCGGCAGGCGTATTCCCACTCGTAGACCTCCGGCAGGCGATAGGTCCGGCCTTCCGCCGCCGACAGCCACGCGCAGAACGCCACCGCGTCCATGTAGTTGACGCCGGCGACCGGCTGGTCGTCGGCCGCGAAGCCGTCCCGGTCCCAGGCCTCGACCCCCTCGCTGACCTGGATTACGCCGGAGAAGCCCTTGCCGGTCTTCACCCGGTCGATGTCGAACAACTCGCCGCCCGGCGTGCGGTGGCCGGTCTCCGTCACGAAGCGGCGGTAGAGGCCGTTGGTCACCGGCACCTGCGCCAGGTAGAAGTCGCCGGGGAGTTCCACCCGGTGCGACAGCGGCGGCCGTTCCAGGCCGCCGGACACCTCGACGGAGGCGGTCTCGGCGTCGGCGAACGACGGAGTCCACGCGTCGAACGCGGCGGCGCCGACGCGGATCATCTTCAGTCCGAGCGTGTTGACGAAGTGCGGGGCCTGCTGCACGGGAACCTCCTCGCCTACAGGCTGAACGCCTTCACCCGGTTCAGGGTACAGGTGACCGGGGGAGCGTCTTCGTACTCCAGCGTCAGCTCCGAGCCGACCTTCTCGAATCGTGCGGAGCCGGACCAGGAGTCGACCTCGATCGTCAGCCGGTCCCCTTTCCGGTGATACGTCCCGCTGTACACGTTCCCCTCCGTGGACACGGTCACCCTTTCGTCCTTGAACGTGAAGGCGACCTCCGCGGTGGCGCCGTCCCGAGCGGCGCAGCTTCCCGACCACGTGCCGATCAGCGGATTGGAGCAGGCGGACAGACCCAGCGACAGGCCGGCGATCATCGGCAGCCACCGCGCCATCCACCGCGCCACGACGGGGCAGACTACCATCCGGGCGGAACGCGGTCATAATGCTCGTGAAATGAGTGCCCGGTGACCGGTTGGCGGCAGCTCGACACGACGTGGTATGCGACCGACATCGTGCACTGCGAACTCTGCGGGCAGATGATCGCCGGCCGCGTCTGGGTGGTCGAGGAGCGCGGACACGTGAAGCGGTTCTGCGGCCCCGCATGCGAGCGCATCCACGCCACCTACTGGGTGCCGCGGTACGAGCGGGCCGAGAGCCAGCCCCCCGAACGGACGTAGGCGGGGACCGGCGCCGATGGCGTATCGCATGGGCATCGACACCGGCGGCACCTTCACCGACCTGGTCGCCGTCGACGCGGCCTCAGGCGGCCGGCTGCGCATCGCCAAGGTCCCCTCGACACCGTCAGCGCCGGGCCAGGCGGTGTTCGACGCGCTCGCCGGATCCGGCGTCCCGGTCGAGGAGCTGTCGCTGCTGGTGCTCGGCACCACGCTCGGCATCAACGCCGTACTGGAGCGACGCGGCGCCCGCGTCCTCTACCTGACCACGGACGGCTTCCAGGACGTGCCGTTCATCCAGCGCATCGACAAGAAGGACCCCTACGACCTGCAGTGGCAGAAGCCGGTGCCGTTCGTGACGCGCCGCGACTGCATCGGCGTGCGCGAGCGGGTGGCGGCCGACGGTGCGGTGCTCACGGAGCTGACCGGCGACGAGCTGGAGCGCGTCGCGGAGGTGGTCGCGGAGCGGCTTGCGGAGCCGGCCGAGTCGCCCGAGCGCGGGGCGGCGCTGGCGGTGAATCTGCTGTTCTCCTACGTGAACCCCGAGCACGAGCGGCGTCTGGCCGAGTTCCTCCGCCGCCGCTTTCCCGACCTGCCGGTCTCGGTCGCCAGTGCCATCGCGCCGATGTGGCGCGAGTACGAACGCGGCAGCACGGCCATCCTGGACGCCTATCTCAGGCCGCGCATGTCGGGCTGGATCGGCGAGCTGGAGCAGGGTCTGGGCGCGCGCCGCTTCGGCGGCGCCCTCACCATCATGAAGTCCAACGGCGGACAGGTGGCCGCGGCCGCGGCCAGGGAGTTGCCGGCGCACACCATGCTGTCGGGCCTGTCCGGCGGCGTGATCGGCGGGCGCTACTTCGGCGCGCAGGCCGGACGCCGCGACCTGATCACCTTCGACATGGGCGGCACCAGCACCGACGTGGCCCTGGTGCTCGGCGGGCAGATCTCCTACACGACCGGCTACGAGGTCGACTTCAGCCTGCCGGTGTCGGCCCCCGGCGTCGACCTGCGCACGGTGGGCGCCGGCGGCGGCTCGATCGCCTGGATCGATGCGGGCGGCATGTTGCGAGTGGGACCGCAGAGCGCCGGCGCGGCGCCGGGCCCGGTCTGTTACGGCCAGGGAGGCGAGCAGGTGACCGTCACCGACGCCAACCTGGTGCTCGGCCGGCTGAGTCCGGGCTTCTTCCTGGGTGGCGAGATGCAACTCGATGCCGCGGCCGCACACCGCAGGATGGCAGAGCTGGGCGGCGCGCTGGGCATGACCAAGGAGCTGACGGCGACGGCGATCATCGACCTGGTGAACGAGCAGATGGCCGATGCCATCCGTGTCCTGACCGTGGAGCGCGGCATCGACCCGCGCCGCTTCGCGCTGGTCGCGTTCGGCGGCGCCGGCCCGCTGCATGGCGCGGCGGTGGCCGCGGCGCTGGGGATGGACGAGGTGATCGTGCCGCCGCACCCGGGGCTCACCTCCGCGTTCGGCGCACTGGCCGCCGACGTGCGCGTCGACAAGCGCGCGACCCGCTTCCATCGATCGGACCTGGCCGACGCCGCCGGGATCGATGCCACCCTGGCCCGCCTGCAACGCGAGGCGGTGGCGGAGGCGCGCGCGCAGGGATTCGCCGGCGAGCCGATCGTGCAGCGCTCGATCAGCATGCGCTACGCCGGCCAGAGCTACGAGCAGGACGTGCCCGTCCCCCTGGGGCCGGTCACCGCCGATACCTTGCAGGTCCTGCTGGACGACTTCGGCAAGGCGCACCGCCGTTTCTACGGCCACCACTTCCCCGGCGAGGTGGTGGAGATCATCCACTTCAACGTCACCGCCATCGGCGCCACCGCCGCGCCGGCCCTGCCCGCGCTGGCCTCCGGACCGCCGCCAGAACCGCGCGAGCGCCGCGCGGTGCGGATCGGCGGCAGCGCCCATCGCGACTGCCTCGTCTACCGTCGCGACGCGCTGCCGGCCGGCTGCACGCTCGAAGGCCCGCTGATCGTCGAGGAACTGGACTCGACGACGCTGATCCCGGCCGGCCACACCCTGTCGGTGCTCCCGGACGGCATCTTCCGCGTGGCGCTGCCGGAAGCCGAGGCAGCGGCGTCCACCGCGGACGCTGCCGGCACCGCCGCCGAAGCGGAAAGGCGGGGATGGGCCAAAAGCGGAGCCGCAGACGACGGTTTTGGGGCGCTCGATCCGGTCACCCTGGCCATCATCGACAACCGCCTGACCAACATCACGCGCGAGATGGGCACCGCCATGATGCACGCGGCCTACTCGCCCATCTTCAGCGAGTCCAAGGACTTCTCGTGCGCCATATTCGACGCCGACGCGGAGCTGGTCGGCCAGGGGGAGTTCTGCCCGGCGCAGCTCGGCGCGATGACGCACACCGTGCGCTGGACGGTCCGCGAGATCGGCGCCGGGAACTTCGCGCCCGGCGACGTGGTCATCCACAACGACCCCTACCGCGCCGGATGCCACCTGCCCGAGCACCTGCTGCTGAAGCCCGTGTTCGACGGGGACGAGCTCCGCCTGTTCGTGGCGGTCATCGGCCACGTCGCCGAGATCGGCGCCATGGTGGTCGGCTCCTTCGCGAGCAACGCCACCGAGGTGTTCCAGGAAGGCCTGCGCCTGCCCCCCGTGAAGCTCATGAGCCGCGGCGAGCACTGCCGCGACATCTGGCGCATCGTCATGGCCAACCACCGCACGCCGCGCGCCACCTGGGGGGACTTCCACGCCATGCTCGGCGCCCTGAACGTGGGCGAGCGGCGCTGCCACGAGCTCTTCGCCCGCTACGGCGCCGCCACCGTGCTGGCCGCGACCCGGCAGCTCATCGACTACTCGGAGCGGCTGATGCGCGCCGAGATCGCCGCCATCCCCGACGGCGAGTACGAGGCCGAGGAGGTCCTGGAGGACGACGGCATCACCGGCGACCCGTACGTGATCCGCGTCACCGTCGTGGTGCGCGGCGGCGGCGTCCTGGTCGACTTCACCCGTTCCGACCCGCAGGCGCGCGGCCCGATCAACGCCACCTTCGGCGTGACCGCCTCGGCCACCTACAACGCCGTGCTGCAGGTCACCGGCACCCACATCCCGCGCAACGCCGGCTGCTACCGGCCGGTCACGATCATCGCGCCGCCCGGCTCGATCGTGAACGTGCGCTACCCCGGCCCGTCGGTGGGCGGCAACACCGAGACCCAGCCCCGCATCGTCGGCGTGATCCTGCGGGCGCTGGCCGCGGCCGTCCCGGAGCGCGTCATGGCCTCCGAGGGCGCCACCTCCTGCAACTTCCTGTTCGGCGGGGTCCACCCCGGCACCGGCGAGTACTACGCCCACTACCACTTCGAGGCGAGCGGCTGGGGCGGACGCGCCGCCACCGACGGCAACAGCGCCCAGAACCACATCCACGGCAACTGCCGCAACACCCCGGTGGAGATCTTCGAGACGCTGTTCCCGTTCCGGGTCCTCTCCTACGGCCTCAACCGCGATTCCGGCGGCGCCGGGCGCAGGCGAGGCGGCTTCGGCACCCGCCGCGACCTGCTCGTGACCGGCGGCGAGGTCACCGTGAGCATGATGATGGACCACGTGAAGAGCGGCGCCCTGGGCCTGTTCGGCGGCGCCACCGGCGGCTTGAGCGGCGTATGGGTGCGGCGAGCCGGCGAGCGCACGCTCCTGACCTTTCCCGAGGCGTTCGGCGTCGTCAGCCCCTCGAAGTTCGCGGACGTGGTGGTGCGCGAGGGGGACCGGGTCCGCATCGACTCCGCCGGCGGCGCCGGCTACGGCGACCCGGCCGAGCGGGACGTCGAGCTGGTGCTCGCCGACGTACGCGAAGGGTTCGTGTCGGCCGAGGTCGCGGCGCACGAGTATCGGGTGGCGGTCCGCACCGGACCGGACGGGCTGCCGGTCGTGGATGAAACCGAGACCGCGCGCCTGAGGGCCGCGGATCGGCAGGGCGCGGGCTGATGGCGGACTCGCCCCGAGCCGGCGTTCGGCTGGAAGGCCGAACCGCGCTGATCACCGGCGCCGGCAGCGGCATGGGCCGGAGCGCCGCGGAGCTGTTCGCCGCGGAGGGCGCACACGTGGTGGCCGGCGACCGCGACGCGGGGGCGGTCGACGCCACCGTGGCCGGTATACGCGCCGCCGGCGGGTCGGCGATCGGTGCGGTGGTCGACGTCACCCGCTCCGCGGAGGTGGAGGCCGCGGTGCAGGTGGCGGTGCGGGCGTTCGGGGCGCTGCACGTCCTGTACAACAACGCCGGCGTCTGGCTCCCCGCCGACGGCCCGGCCCCGGACCTGGACGAGGAGACCTGGGACCGGATCATCGCCGTCAACCTCAAGGGGGCGTACCTGGGCTGCAAGTTCGCGATCCCGCACCTGGTCGAAGCGGGCGGCGGCTCGATCATCAACGTCTCCTCAGTCTCGGCCCTGCGCGCCGGGAAGGACACCTACGACGCCTATGCCGCCAGCAAGGGAGGCGTGATCGCCTTCACCCGCAGCGTCGCCAGCACCTGGGGGCCGAAGCGCGTGCGCGCCAACGCCGTCTGCCCCGGCTCCATCGACACGCCGATGACCCGCGGCTCCTACGAGGACCCGTTCGTGGCGCGCTTCTGGCGCGAGCGCACCGCGCTCGGCCGCGTCGGCACGGCCGGCGAGGTGGCGCAGACCGCCCTGTGGTTGGCCTCGGACGAGTCGTCCTACGTGACCGGCGCCGTGATCGTCGTCGACGGCGGCTACATGACGCGGTAGCGCGGTGCGCCTGGAAGGAAAGACCGCGATCGTGACCGGCGGCGGCGTGGGCATCGGGTTCGGCATCAGCGAGCGCCTGGCCTCCGAAGGCGCCCGGGTGGTGATCGCCCAGCGGCGGCTCGACAAGGCGCAGGAGGCGGCCGCGGCGATCGCCGGCAGCGGCGGCCAAGCACTGGCCGTGCAGAGCGACGTGACCGATCGCACACAGGTCGACGCGCTGATGCGCTCGGCGCTCGACTGGACCGGCGGACTGGACATCCTGGTCAACAACGCCGGCCGCTCCGGAATGGCCAAGTTCAGCTCCTTCATGGAGATGGGCGAGGATCTGTGGGACGAGGTCCTGGACGCGAACCTCAAGGGGGTGTTCCTTGCCAGCCAGGCGGCGGCCCGCCACATGATCGGGCGCGGCGCCGGCCGGATCATCCACATCTCCTCGGTCATGGGCCTGATCGGCGAGGAGTTCGCCGCCGCCTACTGCGCCGCCAAGGCCGGCGTCATCGGGCTCACCAAGGTGATGGCCCTGGAGCTGGCCCGCCACGGCATCACGGTCAACTGCATCGCCCCCGGATTCATCAAGACGGAGACCGTGCAACCCATCATCGACCTGATGCAGAGCCCGCGGAGCCCCTACACCTACACCCGCACGACGCCCCTCGGCCCCGGCACGCCCCGCGACATCGGCGACCTGGTCGTCTTCCTGGCCTCCGACGCAGGCCGCTTTTTCACCGGATCCACCCTCACCCCCGACGGCGGCCTCCTCGCCTACTGATCGCCCGGAGTCCACTCGCAACCTTGGAACCGAACCACAAATGTGGCAATGTTGTCCGATGAAGACCACCGTCGATCTGCCCGACGCGCTCTATCGGCGTGCAAAGATCCGCGCGGCTGAGCGGGGCACCACGCTGCGCTCACTGCTCATGGAGTCGCTGGAGGTGTACCTGCTCGAACCCGCGGCGCCTGGTCCGAAGGTTCCGCAGCGCGAACGCATCCGCACCGACGAGCACGGCTGGCCGATTCTCCAACGGCCGGACGGCGACACCCGAGTGATCACCGATGACTTCATCAACCAGCTTCGCGAAGAGGAAGGAGTATAGCCGGTCGTGCCGTTCCTTCTGGACGTGAACGTCCTGATCGCCCGGATCGACCCGCGCCACGAGCACCACGAGCGGGTCACCCGCTGGCAACGCGACAACGCCTCGGAGCATCTCGTGACATGCCCGCTCACGCAGAACGGTTTCCTCAGGATCTATGGGCATCCGCGTTACCCCGGCGGGCCCGGCTCGCCGGCCGAAGCCTTGGTAGAGCTGCACTACCTGCTCAACCTGCGCACGCACCGTTTCATCTCCGACTCGCTTTCTCTGTCGGATACGCGCGTGTTCAGGTCGCTGACCGGGGTCACGCCGAAGCAGCTCACCGACGTATACCTGCTCGGTCTGGCGGTCAGCGAAGGCATCGACTTCGCCACGACGGACTCACGGATTCACCATGAAGCCGTCGTTCACGGCAAGGACAAGCTGCACGTGATCCCGTAGCCCGAGGCAATTCTTGCCACCGCGAGCGGCCGGCGCTACGGTGGTCGCGTGACCGTTGACGGTCGCGGACTGCCACCCCGCTCCATCGTCGGGTGGTTGAGCGTACTCTGCGTCGTCCTGGCCGGCTGCGGCGATCGCGCGGCCTTCGCGGCGCGGCCGGGCAGGCGGAAGACACCGGCTCCTACGGTATCGAGTGGTACGCCGGGAGCGTCGACTCCGCATTCGAGCTGGCGCGCTCGCAGGGGACGCCGGTGCTGCTCTACTGGGGCGCGGACTGGTGTCCACCCTGCAACAGGCTCAAGGCCACGGTCTTCAATCGCCGGGAGTTCATCGAGCGGACACGGCTGTTCGTCCCCGTGAGCCTCGACGGGGACGATCCGGGCGCGCAGAAACTGGGTGAACGGTTCGGAGTTGTGGGATACCCCACCACGATTGTGTTCTCGCCAGGTGGCCAGGAGATCACTCGTCTTTCCCTCGGGCTCGACCTGACGGGGCACCTGGAAGCGTTGAATCTTGCACTTGAGACAGCGAGGCCGGTCGCCGCTGCGTACGATGCTGCGCTGAAGGGCGACGCGACCCCCGCCGATTATCGTCTGCTGGCGTACTACTCATGGGGCCAAGACCGCGAATGGCTCGTGCCCGAGCAGCAGTTGCCCGAGGCGCTGAGGGACCTGTATGGCCGCACTCCCGACGACCTTTCGGTGGAGCGAGCGCTCCTGTTCATGCACTACCTGGGCGCCTACGGGAGCACCGCGAACGAGGAGGATCGGGAACCGACGCTGCCCGCCGAGGAACGCCTGGAGGCACAGGAGTGGATGCTCGAAATCCTCCAGGATCCCGCCCTGACCGGGGCCGTTCAGCTCTCTGTCGTGTACGGAGCCCATTGGCTGCTGCCGATGATCGCGCAGCCGGGCGACACCGGCCGGGAGGACCTGGAGAATGCGTGGGAAGCCGCGATCGAGCGTATCCGTGAAGCCCCCGAGACATCTCCAGCCGATCGCGTCGGCACGTACTTTGGCGAGATCTGCCTCGTCAAAGCCCGGCAACCCGAGGGAGCACTCCCGTCTTCACTCGTGCGAGAGGCCCGCGAAGCGGTGCTGAGCGCTGCCCGTAACACCGTCGATCCCTACGCCCGGCTGGAGCTGTTCAGCAGCGCTTGGGCGGTGCTGACGCAGGTGGGGAACGACGCTCGGACCCGGAGCTATGTCATGGACGAGGCCGAGGACTCGCACGCTCGCGACTACATCATGTCGGTCCTTGCCGCCTCTTACGAGAACCAACAATCTGACGAGGCGCTGTATTGGAGGAGAAAGGCGTGGAGTGCGACCGCCGGGCCGGCGACCCGGTTTGGCCGCGGCACGCGATATGTCCAGGCGCTGCTGTCACTGATGCCCCACAGCTCCCGTGTCATCGAACGCACCACGATCAAGTTGTTCCGGGAACTGGACGACGCGCCGGACGCGTTCTTCCATGGCGTCACCCGCGCGATGGAGCGGCTGGAGACCGCGCTCCACGAGTGGAACGCCGACGGCGCGCACGTAGACCGCCTTGCGCGGATACGCGCCGAGGTACTGAAGGTCTGCTCGACGATCCCGGCCGGCGACCAGTCCCGAACCAACTGCGAAGGCTTCCTCGCCTCCCTCGACGGCGACGCAGCGCTTTGAGTGGCTCGCTCATTGCCGCTCGCTCAGGACGTCCGACAGACTTCCGGGCTGACGCGCTCATGTTCAGCACCGAAGGCCCGTAGTAGCGGATCGCCACTATACTGTATCCCGCCTCTGGAACAGATCGATCTCGGCGAGGTCCTCGACCTCTGCCGGGACATGCGGTGACCGACCCGGTCGAGGTGGTCGCCGAGATTCCGTCGGTAATATCCGATGGCCTCATTGAAGCGATACGATGGACCAGCGAAGACTCGACCCCGTGTCGCCACCGGCGATTACGAGTTACGCGACCGAGGCGATATTCTCTCTGATGATGCGCGGATGCCGCGCCGCAATACGCAAGAGAGCGAGTGCTGGGCCTTCCGGCACTGCTCTATTCTGTTCCCATGTACGAAGGGTGTGCATGCTGACGCCAAGGGCATCAGCGAATTGTGCTTGCGGCAAACCGACAAATCGACGTAGCGCTACCACGTCCGTACCGGATTCTATCTGACCGGCTACAAGACGTCTCCTCAGGCTTGCCGGTATCGCGCTTGCGAATTGCTTATCGGTCAGTTCCGGTATGTCACTCACCGGACCACGTCCAAGTATGATTGGAACATACGGGTCTCCCTTCGGGTAGCCCACCGAGCACTGATGATTCGGATCGTTTCATCGTCACGTTCAGTCCATACGACGACAACAACACCTTCTCGTATCTCCCCAACAGCAACAAACCGATCCTCGTCGTCGGAATGCTCTGCGTCGAAGATCTCGATGTAATCGGCGTCGGAGAGAAATAGCTCCTGAGCCTGCTCGAAACGAATGCCGTGTTTGTCGAGGTTGCGGAGGTTCTTTTCTTCATCCCACTCGACCTTCACGGAGCGACGCTATCGACTGAAGGTGTCTATGTCAATCACTGGAACGAAGGCATCCGGCGGTGGCGTGCATGGGGCCAAGGTACGCCGTCGACTGGGCGGACCCTTGATCACGAGAGCCTGCCATGCGAATTTTGCGGAGGCGGGCTTCTATCGTATGCTTCAGGGTACCGTTGGAGGACCTGTTCATGGCACAGTTACGGGAGATTTCCGCCAGGGATCTGAGAACGGCGACCGCAGCGGTACTGAAGCGGGTGCAGTCTTCCGGGCGGCCGGTCATGATCACCTATCGCGGGAGGACGGCGGCGGTGCTGCTGAGCGCAGACGACTACGAGCGTAGGGAGCGAGAGCGCCACATGCTTCGACTCCTGGTACGCAGCGAGCAGGAGATCACCGCGGGGATCGGGCACGACATGGATGACGTGCTGGCGGAGGCGGATGCCATTCTTTCGCGCGATCCGCCGGCCTGACGTGGACGGCGGTCGGCGCTAAGATCTACGCCATGCCACGCGCGCTTGTAGCCACCGCCCCGCGAACGCCCGCCCTGGTCGAGTATCGGGAGCCGGAGCTCGGACCCGGCCAAGTACGCCTGCGCAGCGTGCTGTCGGTCGTCAAGCACGGCACCGAGCTACGCGGGTTCCGGGCCGACACCCGCGATGCGACACACCCGTTCGACCGCACGCTGAGGCTGCACCTGCCCGGCGAGCGGCGCAACGCCTTCCCGCTTCCGCTCGGCCACCAGGCGGTGGCTCGGGTGACGGAGGCCGGGCCGGGTGCGGAGCGCTTCCGGCCGGGCGACCCGGTGTTCGGTCCGCTGCCGGTCCGGGAAACCCACACCGTTGCGGAGGAGATCCTGAAGGCGGTCCCCGCCGGCGCCGATCCGGCGGCGGTGGTGTGCTGGGACCCGGCGTCGGTGGCGCTGTGCGGGATCCACGACTCCGGCATCCGCGTCGGCGACCGGGTGCTGGTCACCGGCCTCGGCGCGATCGGGCTGATGGCCGCGCAGCTTGCCCGGCTGCAGGGCGCGGGCTGGGTGGCGTGCTCGGATCCGTTCGCCAGGCGGCGCGACCTGGCGGCCGCGCACGGCGCCGACCTGGTCATCGATCCCACCGCCGAGGACGTCGGACTGACCGTCAAGCGCCACACCGGCGGCCAGGGCGCCGACGTGAGCGTCGAGGCCTCCGGCAGCTACGCCGCGCTGCACGACGCCCTGCGGGCGACCGCGTACGGCGGCACCGTCGCCTCCCTCGCCTACTACACCGGCACCGCCGAGGCGCTGCACCTGCAGGGGGAGTGGCACCGCAACCAGCTCACCCTGATCTCCAGCCGCAACGTCAACGACCCGTTGCGCGCCGACCCGCGCTGGGACAGCGAGCGGATGCACCGGCAGGTGATCGACCTGCTGGTCGCGGGGAAGCTGCGCGCCGACGGCGTGCTCGACCCGATCGTGCCGTTCGAGGAGAGCGCGGAGGCATATCGCGAGATCGAGCGCAATCCCGATGCCGGCATCAAGCTGGCCGTACGCCACCCGTAGCCGCCGGGCGACAGCGGCTCAGTCCGCAAGAACCGCTTCGAGATTGACGCGTTCCAGGAGCGCCGCGTCGGCCGGCCGCTCCAGGAAGGGCGCCACGTCGCGGGCCAGGGCGGCGGTGTCCAGATCGGCGAGCCGCGTCCGGAGCAGCCCGCGCCAGTCGGCTGCCCGGTACCGACCCGTGCCCTGTGTCTGATCCAGGGCATGCTGGAGGAGCGGCAGGTTCGGCACGACCGGCGGGCGCCGCGACCGGTACCACACCAGGTCGAACCAGTCGCGACCCTTCGGATAGCCACGCGTGAGCAGCGCATGCAGCTTGCCGGCCATCAGCGACGGCAGGTCGTAATGACGGATGACGAACGTGAAGTGACGGGTGATGACGGAGCGCTGCGTCGCCGCTCCGGCGGGCGGACGCGTGTCGATCTCGACCTTGATGGAGAGATTCTGCTCCCTGTGACCGGATAGCCCCGCTTCCTCCATGAGGGACGCGGTGCGTATCCAGGCGACCTGCACCGGCGTTCGGTCGATCCATCGCACGGCACTGTCGAAGCCGGCGAGATCGAGATCCCGCTTGAGCTTTCGCAGCCAGCGCACGGGATCGTACCCCTCGGTCAGGATTTGCGAGAAGTCGAGGTCTTCGGAGAAGCGCGGCAGGTCCTCCAGAAAGCGCAGCGCCGTTCCGCCGACGAACGCGATCGCCCGCGACGCTTCGCTCTCATGCAGGGAGCGCATGATGAACGCCTGCAGATACTCGCGGAGGGCGTTGAGCCTGCGCACCGGATCGTCGAAGCGCATCGCCGCCTCCAGAGCGCGATCCTTCACAGGTCCATCCCGCCGTCATCCGGCGCGTCGCAGCACTCGCGCCACACCTGCACGGCGCGCAGGATCCTGGGCTTCCCCATCCGCCGTGCGTATTCCCGCAGGCGACGCCGGTCGATGCCTTCGCCCTGCTGAAACCGCATCTCCACCATGCGCGGGCGGTCCCACTCGCCGGTGTTCAGGTGGAACAGGTCGAGCAGCGCCTTCTCAGGGGCAGCGATCACCACGTCGGAACCGGCGATCGATACGGTCCGGTAGCCGAAGAAGTAGTCCCTCTTGATCGCGTGGTAGACGAATGTCCCGAACGGATTGTCGAACCGGCGCGGCGTGCGCGTGGTGACGCTGGTGTACGCGGACACGGCCTCCGGGATCAGCCCATAGAACCCGAGCGCCCAGAGCCCGCTTACGTACGAGGCGGAGTACAGGGCGTTGGCCAGGGCGGCCGGCGACACCGGTACCCGGCGATAGCGATCGGCGAACGCGTACATGCCTCGGCGGAGAGGCACCAGCTTTCCGGCCCGGCTCCAGCGATGCATCTGGTTGACGATGCTCCCATGGGGTTCGTCCGTCAGTTGCGCGACCGTGGCCAAGTCGAAGAAGGGCAAGGATCCGAGGAGGTCGAGGGCCGCGTCCAAGCGCATGACGTTCGTTTGCGATACTATGCCATATTGCCTATTTTCGACAATGATTTCAGGGACGCCCGCAGTCACACCTCGGCGAGGTGGCCGTCCAGCTCGATCAGACCCTTCATCACCGCCCAGGCGTTCCAGAACCAGAGCGACTCGCCGGTGGGGCGACGCCGAAGCACGCGGTCCGGCGACTCCGGGCAGACCGGCCCGTCGGGCAATACCGCCGCACGCATCGCCCGGCCCGCCGCGCGCGCCTTGTCCAGGTACTCCTGATCGCCGCACGCCGCGTGCAGGTCGAGGAGCAGGCCGCACCAGTTTGCGTCGTGGCCGGTCACGGTGCGCTGGTAGAACGGCTTCTCGATCACCGCTGGCGTCACCGGCTCGGTGGCGACCACGCTCCGGTTGCCCCAATGCAGCTCCCGACCGTGGAGGACGAAGTGGTTCTCCACCCAACGGCAGACGCCGCGGGCCAAGCGCTCGTACGACGGGTCTTCGTCCCGATGGGCGACCAGAAAGCGCGCGGTCCACACCGCGTCCAGGTGGCTGACCGAGATGTAGCGGGGCCGGTCGGCGAAGTCGTCCACGTAGTAGCCCTCCCAGCGCATCGTCGCGAGCGGATTGGCGAGCAGCCACTCCAGCCCGCGGCGCGCGGCGTCGCGCCAGGGCGCGCGCGGGTAGACGGCATCGAGCATCCGGAACAGCCGCACCATTTCGATGGTCTGCGAGGTGTAGTCGGCCTGCGGGTCCGGCTCCCCCGATTCGGCCTGCACCCGCCACGGCCAACTGCCGTCGGAACGCTGCGAGCGTTCCAGTGCAGCGCCGGCGACGACCGCCGCGTCAAGGTAGGCGTCGTCGCCGGTCCGCTCGTACGCCCACAGGTAGGTGCGGGCGATGGTGGCCACGCCGGGCAGCGAGATCGCACCTCCCTCGGCATGCCCCCCGATCGCGCCACGCGTGAGCGTGGTGGCCGGCAACCGGCCATACGCCCACGCGGCAGGCGTCCGCTGCTCCAGGGTCCAGTCGATCATCCGCAGCGCCTCGCGCAGCGCCTCATCGGGACCGACCGTCAGGCCGCCGGCGCGATCCCAGTCGTGGTACCGCAGCCACCCCTCCACCCCCACCTCGAACTGCGAGGGATAGGAGCTGCCGGAGACAGCGCCGAAGTCGTTCATGCTGGAGTGCCACAGGTGCACGGGCAGGGCCGGCCGGTACGCGTTCGGGCTGCGCACGGAGACCAGGTACCCGGCGATGCGGTCGACGCACGCGCGGATCGCGTCGCGCTCGGCTGCCGCGTCTCCTTCGCCTGAGCCGTCCGTGGCCGCCCCGCCATCGGCGGCATACTCGCAGCCGCGCTTGAACACGATCTCCCGGCTCACGCCGACGCAGCGGCCGGCCGCATCCAGGGCCTGGATGCGCAGCGCGCACGGCCCCACGGCCACCCGGTCCCAGACCGGCGCCACGTCGAGGGCTGGCGCCGGCCCGTCGACCGTCTCGCAGCCGCCGCCGTGCACGATCTGCAGCCGCCAGCCCGCCACGGAGCGTCCCTGTGCCGCGTCGGCGATCGTGGGCGTCACCACGAACGGATCGAGGTGGCGCATCATCGCGCCCGTGACGGTGTCCCACTCGACCGTGCCCACGCGCGCCCCCTCCGCCAGGGTCAGCTCCGGGAACCGCAGGAGGCTGATCGGGTGGGCGTCCTTGACGAAGTTGTGCAGGAGGCTGCAGCCGATCTCCCGGCCGTCCGCGTCGAACGCGACGATGTCGTAGCGGATGATCCCGCTCGCCAGCCGATCCCAGACGCAGGCCAGATCGGCGTGCGCCTCGGGGGCAGCCACGACGACCGGCCGGTCGCAACCCGGTCCGGCCAGCCTGACCTCGTAGCGCTGCGGGACCGGCGCCGGCTCAGGCCCCCACGCCGCGGTCTCGGCCCGCCAGCGCAGGACGAACGGGGCCGTGAAGGGCGGATCGGCCTCCATCGGCCGCCAGGACTGCGGAAGACCGTTGTTCAGCGGAAACAGTTGCACGCGAAAGCGCGGCATGCGGATTCCGTTCATCGGCGCCTCCAGCCCGCCGCTGCGGCAGCGGCCCTGCGTCAGGGTAGCAGACCGGTACGGTGGGTGGCGGCGATCGCGCGCGCCGTCCGATCCGGGACTCCGGCCTCTTCCGCGAAGGTGCGCCAGCGCGACACCGCGTGCTGGACCTCTCGCAGGATCTCCGTGGCCCGGCCGCGCTTCATGGCGGCGTTCTGCGCGCACGCGACGAAGTCTCCGACCTCGAACCCGTCGCGCTTGCCGTTCAGGGTCATCTGGTGCGTGCCGGTCCAGCTTCCGGTCGGGTTGTAGCTGTAGGTGACGTCGAAGGCGGGAGCGAGCGACCAGCGCCCCGAGCGATCCATCAGGAAGGCGATAGCCTCACTTCGGCACGGTCATGCGTCATCCTCCCACCTCCATTCGGGAGACGATTCCCGTATGCCTGACGAAGGGGACGAGGCCCGCTGCCGCAGCTTGCCGCGCAGCCTGGCCTGCTGGACCGGGCTGACGGGCGGCTCGGGAACGAGGGTGTCGAGATGATCGAGCAGCCTGAGCGCCCGCAGGATTCTGATGAGGTTCGAGGCCTGTGCCGACTTCCCCTGCTCGATGCGCTGCACGGTCGGCGTCGAGACGCCCGCCTGAACGGCCAGCGCTGCCTGGGTGAGGTTCCTGTTCAGCCGATGGCGGGCCATGCGACTGCCCAGCTCTCGTAGTGCCGCGCGATCCGAGGTGTCACGTGAGATTTTCATAGTGATTCGTATTTGATGGCTAACGTCGCTATCGACCAATAAATTATCATATTTGATTTGTTAAATCAACGCCATCGGCAACGCACTGCATATCACCTATGATCTCTTACATGGGAAATATCCCGTTGCAACATCTTTTTTGATGTTTTGGAACGCATCGTAGACCCATGGTGGAGAGAGCCGTTGGGGTCGCCCGGTCGCGCCCGGCGGCTACGCCTCGGCCATGCGGCGTAGCGTCTCGCGGGCGTGGTAGCGCACGCGTTCGTGATCGTCGGCCAGACGCCCCTCGATCGCCGCCGTGGTCGCCGACGTGGAGCGCAGGTGGGCCAGAGCGGAAACGGCGTTGAAGCGCACGAACGGCTCCGGGTCTCCAAGCGCCGCCGTCACCGCGGCACGAGCATCCTCCGCCGCCTCGCCCCAGGTGGTGAACGCCTCCAGCGCGTTGTGCCGCACCCACGGATCCTCGTCACGGAGGGAAGCCCGAAGGTCGGGGAGCGCCTTACGCGCTGCCTGCCCCATGTCGCCCAGGGTGTCGGCGGCCGTCGCCCGGACCCACGGGTCGGCGTGACCGAGCGCGCGGCGCAGCACCTCCACCGATCGGCTGCCGCCCACGCTGAGCCCGAACGGCGCCATCTCGCGCCGCTCGCCGGTCGAGCCAAGCGCTTCCTGAAGCGCGGCGACGCCGGCCGGATCATCGCCGAGACCGAGCCGGTATGCCGCGTCGAGCGCGTCGGCCTCGGACGCGGAGTCGAGCTCCGCGAGCCGGCCCTGGCGTGGCGCGAGAGCGGTGACACTCCGTGCGTCATCCCCGCGGAGCCAGCCCCACAACGCCTGCCAGATGAGCGGGTGTCGATACAGTTCGCGTCCGGGTTCATCCGCCTCGATACCGGACGCGAAGCTGCCGGCGCCCGCATCGGCGGCCCAGCTCGGCGCCGCCGGATCGCCCTGGCGCCGGAACAGCAGCTTCACCATGAGCCGGGGCCGGGTGCCGCGGTTGACGGTGGCGCGATGCCACAGGTTGAAGTGGCACAGCGCGACGGTCCCGGCAGGCAGCACCAGGTGCATCTCGTGGCGGTCGTACCGGTCGTGCAGGTGGCGGTAGTAGTGCGATCCCGGTGCGATCCCCGTGGGCCCCAGCTCGGCGGTGACCTCGTGCGGGTAGTAGAACGCCAGCAGCACGCGCGGACGGTGATGCCGGCGCCACGGCCGGCTCCAGCCGACGAACCGCCGGAAGCTGCCGTCCTGGTGGGGGCGCTGCGAACCGGCCGCCCCCTCGGCGGCGGGAGGAGTGACGTGGCCATGCCGGTGGGTGAACAGCCGGTAGCCGCTGCCGAGCAGGCTGGCGAGCGCGCCGCGCAACTCGGGGCGCTGCACGACCCTCCGGAGCGCCGGACAGTCGTAGTAGAGATCGTCTTCCGGTTCCCCGCCGACTGCCGCGGCGGCCAACTCCCGGCACGCGTCCCGATGAATCGGGTCCGCCGGATCGAGGTGCACCAAGTGGAAACCACGCACGACAAACGACTTCACCTGGTCGTCGCTCAACAGGTGGTCGCGCGGCGCCTCGGCGTCCTCCACGGCGCGGATCATAGCTTGTAGGGATCCGCAGCGTCGCGAAGACCGTCGCCGACGAAGACGGCGAGGATCCCCCCCAGCAGCGCCAGCTTGTGCCGGCGGAACCTGCGCCACACGAGTTGGGACTGGCTCGCCCGCGTGGTGCGCGGCAAGCTGCTGGAGCTGCGGGAGGCGGACTTCGTGCTGGCGGGCCGCATCGCCGGCCATGCCGACGGTGCGATCATCACCCGGCACCTGCTGCCGTCCTTCATGAGCTACCTGATCGTGAGCGTCACCCTGTCGATACCCGGCATGATCCTGGGCGAGACGGCTCTGAGCTTCCTGGGCCTGGGGCTGCGCGCTCCGGTGGTAAGCTGGGGCGTGCTCCTGCAGGACGCGCAGAACTTTCGGGCCATGGCGATCCATCCCTGGCTCCTGTTCCCGGCGCTGGCGGTGATCGTCACCGTGCTCATGTTCAACTTCCTGGGCGACGGGCTGCGCGACGCCGCCGACCCGTACAAGCGATGATGCGCCGCGCCGGTCGCCGCCAAGGTGCCGTACGAGCCCTGGCCGCCGCCCTGCTGCTGACAGCGGCGACGGCGCCATACGCGCCGGCGCAGAGCGGCCCCGCACTGCCGCCGCCCCCGGCATCGAAGCCGCCCGCTCCCGCGCCGCTGCCTCCCTTTCCCCTGCCGCGACCCCTGTCGACGGAAGCGATGCCCAGCCGGGTCGACGCCCGCGCGTGCCTGGGCCACTTCGTCGAGCACCTCCTGGAGCACACCACCTCCGCCGGCGGCGGACGCATCGGCTTCTACGCCAGCAACGGCTCCGGCGTGGGCATCGGCGACCTGGACGGCGACGGCGACCTGGACATCGTGCTGGCCAACCTGGCCGGCCCCAATACCATCCACTGGAACGAGGGCGCCCTGCGGTTCCGCGTGGAGGTGCTGCCGGTGGGGGCGTCGCGAGCCGTGCATCTCATCGACGCCGACGGCGACGGCCGGCTGGACCTGTTCTTCACCCACTCGGTCGCGCCGCCCACCCTCTGGCTGAACGCCGGCGACTCCGGCGCGACGGAGTTCGTGCGGGCCGACGCCGGCGTGCGGGAACCGCTCTATACCGCCGACTGGGCCGACTTCGACGGCGACGGCGACCTGGACCTGGCGGGCGCCACCTACGACGCCGAGCTGCACGCCGTGGCTCCGGGTGCGAGCGGCGGCGTCTTCGTGTACCGCAACGGCGGAGACCCGCGCGCGGCCGGCGGCCTGTTGCGGCTCGACACCCGCCTCGCCACCCGCTCGCTGGCATTGGCGGTGCTGGCCAGCGACCTCGACGGGGACGGCCGCATCGACGTCGCGGTCGGCAACGACTTCTTCCTGCCCGACTACGAGTGGCTCTGGTCGGCCGACGGCTGGTACCCCGGCGGCCTGTTCGGCCGCATGGCGCACAACACCATGAGCCTGGACGCCGGCGACGTGGACAACGACGGCCACATGGACCTGCTGGCCACCGACATGAAGCCGTACGCGTCGGACGCGGAGTCCCGGAGCGCCTGGGAGCCGCTGCAGTTGCCGCCCGCGCCCGACCCGGCGCAGATCGACCGCAACGTGCTGCAGCTCGCCCGCGGCGGCGCCTATCACGAACGGGGGATCGAGTGGGGGATCGACGCCAGCGGCTGGAGCTGGTCGTCGAAGTTCGGCGACCTGGACACCGACGGCTTCCTGGACGCCTATATCGTCAACGGCATGATCGCCGTGGAGCTGTTCGAGCATCTGCCGGGCGACGAGCTCGTGGAAGAGAACCAGGCGTTCCGCAACGTGCAGGGCACCCGCTTCGCTCCCGCCCCGGAATGGGGGCTGGGCGCGCGGGAGAGCGGCCGCGGCATGAGCATGGCCGACCTGGATGGCGACGGCGACCTCGACATCGTCATCAACAACCTGGCGACGCGGGCGCGGCTGTTCGAGAACCGCCTGTGCGGCGGCGGCCACCTGCAGATCGACCTGCGCTGGCCTGCCGCCGCCAACCGCTACGCGCTCGGCGCACGGGTCTACCTGGACACCTCGACCGGCAGCTACCTGCGCACCGTGCGTGCGGCGAGCGGATATCTGTCCGGCGACGCCCCACGCCTGCACTTCGGCGTCCCGCCGGGCAGCCGGCTGCTGGCGGCGCGCATCGTCTGGCCGGATGGAAGGCCGTCAGTGCTTCGGACTCCGCCCCTGAATCACCTGATCACCGTGACCCGGCACACAGGCCCCGACGGAGGCTGACCTCGGGCGAGGTCAGCTTGACATGCGGGCGTCGATGCCCAAGCGTGTAGCGGATACGGAGATGACGTAGGCTCGCGGTCACGGTCGGCAACGTCGCTCTCCGCGGCCGGCTCACGGGCGAAACCTACTGCGTCACGTCCGGGGAGGAGTCGCATGTCTGCTCTACGCAAAGGACTCGTAGCGTCGCTGGCGTTCCTGTTCGTGGCCGCGGGGCTGTTCGGCAGCCCGCAGTCAGATGCCGCCATGGCCGAGGGGCCGGTCGAGCTCACCATGCTCCTGCATGAGTGGCCGAAGGATCCCGTCAAGACCGAATGGCCGATCTGGGAGGAGATCACGACGCGGGCGAACGTGGTGATCGTCCCGCACATCGTGCCGCAGTCGGAGTGGCAGGAAAAGGTACAGGTGCTGTTGAACTCCGGAGACATCCCGGATCTCATGCCGACCGTTCGCGCGCCCGACTCCTGGCGCTACGGCCAGGGAGGCGTGCTGCTCAACCTGAGCGACCACGAGGACAAGCTCTCCAACTTCACCGCCCTGGTCGAGCAATTCGGCTTCGGAGGTGAGGTGGCCAACGTGCGCGACGTGAACGGCGACCTCTACGGCATTCCGGCCTTCTCCGAGGTTGCCTTCCAGGGACACGCCTGGCTGGTGCGCATGGACCTGGTGGAGAAGCACGGCTTCACGTGGCCGCCCGAGAACCTGGACGCGCTCACCGACATGATGACCACCATCCAGGCAGCGGAGCCGGAGCTCAAGTTCGGCTACTCGAACAAGCTCGGCATGGGACTGATGCTGACCCTCTGGGGGCCGCTGTTCGGCGTCATCGGCAACGACAACGACGGCATGATCTATGACTGGGAAGGCGACAGTTGGTACCACGAGCCCACCTCGGACAACTACCGGGCGCTCCTGACGCACCTCAACAGCCTGTACGAGGCCGGCCTGTTCGATCCGGAGATTCCCACCATCGAGGCGACGCAGTGGATGGAGAACGTGGCCAACGGCCAGTACTTCCTGGCATCGGACTGGTCCGGCAACGCGATCCGCTACACCGAGGGCGGCGTGGCGAACTATGGCGAGAGCTTCAACATGATCCCGGTGCTGCCGCCGACCGGCCCTGCCGGGATGGTGCACAAGGCCAGGAACCGGATGAGCGATTCCCTCATGGTCACCCCGGCGCGCATCGCGGACGACGGCAAGCTGGACGCCGTGCTCGGCTTCATGAACTGGATCTTCAGCGAAGAGGGGATCACCCTGATGACGTGGGGGACCGAGGGCTACACCTACGAGACGGTCGACGGCATGACCCGCTTCACGGAGGAGTTCCTCCTGCCGAACGGTTCGGTCAACCGCGACAAGTTCTCCAAGGACACCGGGTACAACATGATCTACGGACTCTCCCGGTTCCAGCCGGCCGACAAGCTCCTGGCCTGGAATGTGGGCTCCGCCGGCGCGCAGAAGGACTACTACGACGAGCTGTTCCAGCTCGACATCGTGCCGGCCCAGGATCCGGTGGTGAAGCTGTCGGCGGATGACACGGAGGACGCCAACCTCGTCGTCGGCAGGCTCAAGGGCTACACCGACGAGATGATCTCCCAGTTCATCTACGGCCGGGCGTCGATCGCGGACGGCTGGGATGCCTACGTGGAGGAGGCCAGGAAGCTGGGGCGCGACGAGCTGGTCGATCTCTACAACGCGGCCTGGCAAGGAGGGTAGGACGTAACGCTGATTCACTCGAATCGGCGGATGCCCTGTGAGTAAGCGGCCGGCACCGTCACGCTTGGCGGTTCCGGCCGCTCCTGGCCGATCATGATCCAGACCACGGAGCAGGACCGGAGACGAGGCCCCGCCTTGGCGCGGCAGGGAAGCGGCATCCGCGCGTTGGGCGCGGCGGTGAGCAGGGACCGCCTGCTCTACCTGCTGCTGGTCCTGCCGGTGGCGTTCTTCGTGGTCTTTCACTACGTCCCGATGTACGGGCTCAGCCTGGCTTTCCGGCAGTGGGTGCCGGGAGGCCCCATGTTCGGCGCCCGCTGGCGCGGCCTGCACTACTTCGAGTCCTTCCTGACCGACCCCACCTTCTGGCGGGCGTTCAGGAACACGATCGCGCTGAGCGCGCTGAATCTCGTCGTCGGCTTCCCCGTTCCGATCGTGTTCGCGCTGCTGCTGGAGGAGGTGCGCAGCCTCCGGTTCAAGAGAGCGGTGCAGACCGTGTCCTACCTGCCGCGTTTCGTGTCGCTGGTGGTGGTGATCGGGCTGACCAAGGAGTTCCTCTCCCCCAACAACGGCCCGGTCGCGGCCCTGTTCACCTACCTGGGATGGGAGCCCGTCCACTTCCTGGCGGAGCCGGGATGGTTCCGTCCGATCTACATCGGCACCGAGATCTGGCAGTGGACGGGGTGGCAGGCCATCATCTACATCGCCGCGCTCGCCAACGTGAACGTCGAGCTGTACGAGTCGGCCGCCCTGGACGGCGCGGGCCGCTTCAAGCAGGCCCTGCACGTGAGCCTGCCGCAGATGATGCCCGCGATCGTGATCATCCTGGTCCTGCGCATCGGTCACATACTGGCCGTCGGCTTCGAGAAGGTGCTGCTGCTGGACAACCCCCTCATACGGGAGTCGTCGGAGATCATCCAGACCTACGTGTTCCGGATGGGCATCCTGGGCGGCCACTTCAGCTTCTCGACGGCCGTGGGATTCTTCGACGCCGTGGTCGGCCTGCTGATGGTGATCGCGGCGAACTGGTTCGCCAGGCGTTTCTCCGAGACGTCGCTCTGGTAGGCATGAGGGCACGGTGATACACGGCGGCGGATCGGCCAGGACCTTTCGGGCGTTCAACACGGTGCTGCTGCTGGGCGTGCTGGTCGCCACGCTCTACCCGCTCTGGCACGTCCTCATGGTCTCCTTCAGCGACCCGCTGGCGGTGATGGGCGGACAGGTGTCGCTGCTGCCGGTGGGATTCGAGCTGGCGTCGTACGAGAGCATCGTCAGCGAGCCGCGGTTCTGGACCGGCTACGCGAGCACGCTCAGATACACCGTCTCGGGCGTCCTGATCAGCGTGATGATGACCACCGCCTGCGCTTATGCGCTCTCCAAGAAGCGGTTGAAGGGAAGGACGATCCTGATGGTGCTGATCATCGTCACGATGTTCTTCAACGGCGGCCTGATTCCGCGCTACCTGCTGGTGCGGGGGCTGGGCCTGTTCGACACGCTGTGGGCAATCGTGCTGCCGATCGCGATCGTGCCGTTCAACATGATCCTCATGCGGGTGTTCTTCGAGCAGCTCCCGGAGAGCCTGGAGGACTCCGCCAAGATCGACGGCGCCAACGACATCCAGATCCTGATGCGCGTGTACGCGCCGCTCTCCAAGCCCATCGTCGCCACCATCGCGCTGTTCTACGCGGTCGACTACTGGAACCTCTGGTTCCCGGCCCTGATCTATCTCAACGACCCCAACCTGCACCCGGTCACGCTGTTCCTCAGGAACATCGTCGAGGGCGCGGAGCTCAGGCTGAAGAGCGGCCGGGTCGACCTGGACAGCCTGGACGCCTATCGGTATCAGGACGTGATACCGAGAACGCTGAAGTCCGCGACGATCATCCTGGTCGTCGTGCCGATCCTGCTGGTGTACCCCTTCGTGCAGCGCTACTTCGTCAAGGGGATCATGCTCGGCTCGCTGAAGGGCGGCGCCCTGTAGTTCACGCGGCCCTGTAGTTCACGCGGCCGGCAGCTCACGCGCCCAGGCCGGCCTTCGCGGCGTGGCGCGGGTAGCGTGCCCAGGCGCACGCCAGGTGCATGAGCAGCTCCCGGGTCAGCGCCTCCCGGCGCTCCGCGTAGCGCTCGTCGGCAAACAGGTTGTGCCACTCGTGCGGATCGTGCTCCAGGTCGTACAGCTCGCCGCGCACCCGGTCGGTGTGGTTCACCGCCTGCGAGAGGTCCTCGGCGAAGTACAGGATCAGCTTCCAGGTCTTGGTGCGCCACATGTAGGCGGGACCGCTCTGCACCGTCTCGCCACCCACGCCGTGATACTCGGCAAAACCGCCCCTGCGGCAGGGCGGCTCCAGCAGGCTCCGGCCCGGGAGTGTTCGGTCGGGGGGCTCGCCGGTCACCTGCAGCAGCGTCGGCAGGACGTCGATCAGCTCGGCACAGCGGTCGTCCACGCTGCCGCGCCGGTCCTCCGGGACCCCGGCGCCGGCGACGATCAGCGGCACGCGCACGCTGCCCTCGTACAGGCAGTACTTGCTGAACAGGTGCAGGCGGTCGCCGAGCATCTCGCCGTGGTCGGAGCAGAAGATGACGAAGGCGTCCTCCAGCTCGCCGGTCTCCCGCAGGCGGCCGAGCACGCGGCCGAACATGGCGTCCACGTACGAGCACATCGCGTAGTAGCGCAGCGTCGTGCGCCGCCGCTCCCGCGGGTCCATGTTCGTCCAGCGTTCCCGCAGGTCCATGCGGCCGCTGGTCGGCAGCGGAGCGTGCTCGTGCGGCATGCAGTGCCGGGAGGCTCCGTCGTCCCAGGGCGGCAGCGGCCGGTCCGGAATGTCGTCGAGCCGATAGAGGTCCTCGTAGCCCGCAGGGACGTTGAACCCGGCATGCGGCTGGTCGAAGGAGAGGTAGAGAAACAGCGGCCTCTCCGGATCGCGCTGCTCGTCCAGAAAGCGGAGCGCCTGCGCGGCACCCCACGCTTCGCGGTGCTCGCTCTCCGGAACCGCGCTGGTGCAACCGATGTAGCCGGCCGCGTTTTCTCCCCCGTATCCGTAGGGGGCGATCTCCCGCCTGAACCGGGCGAAGCCCTCGGGGTCGTCCTGGTCCTGGTGCAGCATGCCCGGCTCCGCGTGCACGGTGTGCCGGCTCTCGGTGTGGGTGCGCACCTCGAACCCGCGCCGCGACGGCCGCGGACCGGGGGCGCCGGGGACTTCCGCGTACCAGTGGGTCTTGCCGAACCCGGCGGTCTGGTAGCCGAGCCGATGGAGCCGCTGCGGGATGACCGGCAAGGGCAGGTCCTCGTCGGTGGGGATCATCTGCGCGTTGGCGCGGATGCCGCACTGCGAGCCGTACAGGCCGGTCATCATCGAGTAGCGGCTCGGGATGCAGCACGGCACGTTGCAGATCGCCTGGCCATAGCGGATCCCCTGCGCGGCGAGCGCGTCGAGGTGAGGCGTCTTGACCGCCGGATTCACGCAGCCCAGCGCGTCCCAGCGGTGCTGGTCGGTCATGAGGAAGATGATGTTCGGGCGCCTGGCATTCGGCATGGGTGTCCCCCGGTCAGTGAGACCCGGCCATCCAGCGGACGATCTCCTCGTCCGTGAGGCCGCCCTGCTCGATCCTGAGGTGCTCCGCGCTGCCCAGGGCCTGGTAGAGGCGGGACACCCTGGCGGCAGGAAACCTGTCACTGGCGTTGTGGATGAAGAGCCTTGCCGGAGCGGCCAGCGCCAGCGCGGTGTCCAGTCCTCCGGCGCGCCGGATGAGCGGGATGAAGGCGTGCTCGATCCACGCCCGGTCGTCGTCGGGGTCGAAACCGTCGACATCGGCGACGGTGGACCCGGTGCTCTCTGCCACGGCCCTGGCAAGCAGGCACCAGATGCCGGCGTCCTTGAAGCCCACGAGGTCGATGGCTTCCGTGCCGGCGGCATGCCGCAGGTAGGCGAGCGCCGTCAGGATGTCCTGGACGCGCTCCATGGCGACGGTCCGGTTGTAGGTCTGGAAGAACCGACGCTCCTGCTCCCTGTGCAGCAGGTCGTCCCGGCCGCTGCTGCCGGGAGCCGCGAAGCAGTCCGCGACCAGCACCCTCCGGCCTTGAACGGCGAGCTGCCGGACCAGCGGGGCGCAATAGCGGCTCTCCAGGTCGATCAGGGCCTTCGAACCGTCGCCGTGGACCAGCAGGGCGGCGCCCGTCGGCGCGGTGCCCGCCGGAGCGGCCTCCACCGCGGCGACCCGGTCGCCGATCCGGTGCCGTGAGAGCTGGACGGTTCTCAGGGTGATCTCGTCCATGCGGACTTCCGCGCCCCCGGCGACGGAGAGGTCGCCCGGCTTCGGCAGCGATGCCAGCAGCGAGTGCTCGAACACAGGGCCCAGCGCATCGCACCAGCTCCTGACGCCCGCGGCATCCCGCGCGGACAGGTCATCGATCGTCCGCACCGCTTCCGCCAGCAGGTCGTCTCGCAGAACCTGGTCATCCATGTCCCGCTCCGGTCGCTCCGTGCCGTAGAAGACGAGCGCGTCGCGCAGCCAGCCCGTCGCACGCCGCCGGGGCCGCTCGCGCAGGGACAGCGTGTCGTCGGTGCCGAGCAGCCACCTGCCGAACCACTCGTACACGGCCTGCCGGCTCTCGCCGTTGTAGTTGTGGCCGGCGGCGACGTGCACGAAGTCGACCTTCTCCTCCGCGCCGAACAGGCGGTAGACCTCCCTGATCGGAGGAACGGCGAACCTCGGCGCCTCGCGGGTGAAGTCATCGGTCGCCGATGCCAGGAGCAGGGGGCGCGGCGCCGCCAGCGCGGCGATCTCGATGTTCGAGGTGTCGATCCTGAGATTGGGCGCGTTCTCGCAGATGCAGCCGCCCTGCATGTTCGGGGACACCATGCACACCGGCGCCGCCACCGCGACCCGGTCGTCCACGGCTGTCAGCAGAAAGGTCTGCGTGCCGCCGCCGGACGCTCCGGTACAGCCGATGCGGTCGCCGTCGATGTCGGGAAGGGTCTGCAGGAAGTCGAGGGAGCGGATGCTGTTCCACAGTTGCACTCCCGGTGCGTTGATCCCCCAGAGCGCGTCGTCCGGATGGCTCCCCAGGAACATGGAGCCGTCCGGCGCGCGCCGCGCGCGGAAGGCATGATCCACTTGGCGACTGTCCAGGTATCCCACCATGTCGTAGGAGAAGGCGACGTACCCCGCTCGCGCGAAGGTGGCGCACCGTGCCGGCACCGAGCAGGCATCCGAATCCTCCAGCCTGCCGTGCGTCCAGTGTCCGTGCGGGCAGAGCACGGCCGGGCGCGGCGGCCCCTCCTCCAGCGGCCGGTACAGGTTGCCGGTCACGAAGAACCCGGGCCGGCTCTCGAAGTACACCTTCTCGGTGGCGTACCCGTCGTGCTCGACCCTGCCGAACACCCGGGCGTTCAGCGGCTGCCGCTCGGGCACGGGCCACAGGCCGCAGCAGCAGAGGATCCGTCGGCGCAGATATTCAGCTCGCTGCAGCCACGCCTTGCGGTCGGTGCAGGCAGCGAGCTCGAAGTGGGAGTTCTCATCGAGCGCCCGCCCGATACGGGCGTCATCCCGCGCCGTTCCCGCGGCCAGTCTCGTCAGCGGTGCGGCGTGTGCCATGGATGCGATCCTCCCCGGCGACGGCTCCGCCGCCTTCAGTCTCTGAGTGTGGTCCCGGGATCCAGATATGGCCAGTCGGCGGGCGGCGTCCCGAAGTCCGGGATCTTCAGCAGCTCGCCGCCGCGCCTGGCCGACTCGTGCGCGACCAGGCCGGGAGCGTTGTAGCGGGCCGCCTGCCACACGTTGTTGGGCGGCAGCTTGCCTGAGCGCACCGCCTCGACGAAATCGAGCACCAGGAACTGGTGCGAGCCGAAGTGGTCGTTCGGCAGGCCGACGAACTCCCTGGGGATGCGCTCGATCGGGTGCGCCGCGGAGACTCGGAGATGTTTTCTTCCCAGGTACTCCCTCGGCAGGTCGCCGAGGTTCTCCTCGGTGATCTCCACGCCGTCGTCATGGGCCATGAACCGTGATACATCCTCGTGACGCTTCTCCAGGTACTCCTTGCGGTAGTCGAACACCCCGTCCACGGGGTTGGCGGCCACCTGCTCGAAGCGCGTCCACACCGCGTCCCCGTCCGCCATCCCGCCGTCCATGCGCGTCTGCTGCTCGAACGCCCCGCGCGTGCCGAGCAGCGTCACCCGCAGGGTTCCGTGGCCGATTCGCCTGAACTCGTTGATCCGCGCCGTGCCGCCGTCGGAGGTTCGGAACAGCGCCGACTCGTTGCTGAACGAGTTGCTCCAGTGGCTCAGGCTCTCGTCGAAGATCCCGTCCGGGTGGCGGTCGGCCTGGCCGAAGCAGCTCACCTCCGTCATTCGCCGGAACGTGATGCCCAGGATCTGCGAGGTCGAGTGGGTCGGGTAGAACATGGGCGGCAGGCTGGCGAACGGCCTCCAGTCGTCGTTGCTGAGCCAGAACGACCGGTAGAAGTGCGCCATGTCGTGGTAGTAGCCGCCCTCGCCGTAGACGAACTCACCGAAGTCGCCATCCGCGTAACGGCGGCGGCAGAAGGCGCTGTGGGGGTGGTAGTAGCCGGTCTCCCCGAGCATGTAGACGAGCCCGGTCGCCTCCACCGTGCGCACGAGCTCCGCCAGCTCGTCCAGGGTGACCGCGGCGGGCACCGCGGAGTAGACGTGCTTGCCGGCGCGCAGCGCCTGCACGACCTGCGGAGCGTGGGTCCAGCGCTGCGTGAACAGCGCGACCGCGTCGACGTCGCTTCGGCAGAGCTCGTCGAGCGAGCCCACCGTCCTGGTGATCCCGTGGTGTCCGGCGACCTCCTGGAGCCGGGCCGGCCTCACGTCTGCCAGCACCACCTCGTCCACGTCGGGATGGGCGGCGAACAGCGCGACGAACTTCCTGCCGAACTTGCTGACGCCGCAGAGGCCGATCCTGAAGCCCATGGTGCCTGGCTCGGTGACCGCGTAGGACTGTCGCTTAGGCGCCCACCTGCGGCGGCCAGGCCCAGTCGGCGAACCGGTCGCCGATCGCCGCCTGTCCGGTGTCGCCTTCGTGCAGCACGATGCGGTAGCGGAAGGTCGCCGTCGCACCGGCCTCAAGGGTCCAGTCGCCGCGTTCCTGATAACTGGAGCGGAAGTCGGCAAGACCGAACGGATTGGCGGACAGCAGGCCGTAGGCCCGGATGTGCCAGAAGGTCGGATAGTGCGGATTGCGCGGATGGTCGAGCACGGCGATGCCCACGGTCCGCGGCACGCCCCGCGGATCGGCGAGCGTGCCGAAGTAGTCCACCCACGGGGCGCGCTGACCCCAGCACTCGCCCTCGCCGATGCCGCCGGACCCACTGACCATGGTGCCGCCGCGGTTCTCCTTGATCGCCTCCGGCACGCGCAGCGAGACGATCCCGCCCTCCTTGGTGTCGCCGAACAGCACCGCGCCGTGGGCAGCATGGAACCCGACGGAGATGTCGATCATCCGCAGCCGCTCCGGGGTGTTCCAGAAGACGAGCGTGCGGTGCTCGTCCACGACGGGATCCCCTGTTGCGCTCTCCCAGCGCAGCCGTTCGGCGATCCGGCCGAACACCGGGCCGCTCTCGACCGCGTCGAGCGCCACCCGCGCCTGGCGGCCGTGGCCTTCCGCCTCGCTCCAGAAGTCGACGCCGTTCACCAGGCCGTGCGCGACCCAAAAGGAGCGGTGATGGACGTGGTCGGTCTCCTCGTCCGCCACGTCGCCGGCGAGCGGCCACGCGCGCGTCATGGGGATGCCGTGCGGACCGGCGATCGGGTGCAGCACGGGGCGCACGTCGCCCGGCGAGTAGCGGTAGCTGCACCAGGGAGCGCCGCCCACCGAGACGTCCAGGGCTCCGTCCCGCTCGTCGACGGCGATACCGCCGGCCGCCGGAGCGCCGCTGCCGTCGAGCGTCAGCTCGCCACCGGCATCCAGCTCGGTCACGATGCAGGCGGCGCGGTCGCCACTGGCCTGGCAGGCGGGCGGCGCGACGCCGTCCGGGGCGTCGAACCAGGTCGGGCACCAAGCCCGGCGATGCGGTCCGGCGCGCAATGTCACTTCACTCATACGTCACCTTCACTCATACGGCAGAGGATAGCCAACGGGCCAGGGCCTTGTCGGGGTCGGCGATCTCCGCCACCGAGCGGTACCAGTACGCCTCCCAGCCGACTTCCGGCAGGCTGGTGAACAGCATCAGGTTGAGCGGATAGACCTCGCTGTCGGTGCAGCGCCGGAAGTCGTCGCGGAACAGGAACACCGGCTTCTCCCACGCGATCGCCAGCCCCAGCTCGACCATCACCCCCTCGTCCGGCGGGCAGCCGTTGACCACCGCGAACAGGCCGTCCGCCTCGCGCACGTCGCGCAGATCGGCCTGCCCGATGCGGTAGGCCCAGCCGGCCGTGGTGCGGTCGATCTGGTTGTTGCGCGCAAACGGCTCCCACACCTCCGCCCCCGCGGCCCTCAGCGCCTCGACCAGGTCCGCCAGCGGCCCGTCGCGCTGCTGCGCCGAGAACCCGTACGGATTGGCCAGGTAGAGACTCTTGCGCTTCACCCAGCCGCCCTCAGACCTCGGCCAGCCGCTGCAGGCGCAGGACCTGCCGGGCGTGCTCGGACAGCGACTCCCAGAGATCGCGGGGGAAGTGCCCCTCGGTGTACGTGTGCTGCCAGGAGTTGAAGACCCAGGGCCGGTTCATCGCCATGCACAGCTCGTCGCGCGGCCGGTCGGACCGGTTCGGGGTGCCGCGGTGCAGCACGCGGTTGTCGTGCACCCAGAGCGCGCCGCGCTCGAGGTTGAGGCGGCGCGAGCGGAAGGTCGCCCCGTCGTTCGGCCCGCGGCCGAGCAGGTCGTCCAGCTCCCCGGGCAGCTCCTCGTCACCGACGTACTGCGAGCACGGCACGACCTCGAAGCTGCCGTTCTCCTCGCTGGTGTCGACCAGCGGGAACTTCACGCCGACCTGGTAGGTCGGTACGCGGATCCCCGGGAACGGCGAGCTCAGGCCGTCGCGGTGCCAGTGCTGGTAGTCGGTGCCGGGCAGCGGGATGTTGCTGTCGAAGTGGGGCCAGACGTAGTCGGGGCCCAGGACGGCTTCGAGGAACGCGACCAGGGCCGGGTGCTCGAAGATCTCCTGGTCCACGAACGGCCGGCGGAACGGCACGCGCACGTTGTACCGCCCCCATCCGCGCCGCGGATTCGGGCCCTGGCGCTCGATGCCGGCATCGCGGATCGGCGTCCACGCCTCCTGGATGCGGTCGAGCGTGGCCTGCTGTATCAGGCCGTCGAAGACCACGAAGCCGTTGACCCGGAACTCCCTTACCAGGCGGCCGACGTCGTAGCCGGCGATGATGCTCATCTCGGTCCTCCCTCGCTGCCGGGATCCTGGAACAACGGAAGCTGTGCGTCGACGGCCGGTTCCGGCCGTCGGCGCCGCGCTGCCCGGTTCGCCTCGCGGAGCGCCTCCTCGATGTCCTCGACGAAGCCGGACAGCGGGTTCTCCGTCGTCCGGCCGAACAGCCGGCGCCGCTCCGCGTGGGTCAGGACCAGCCTCTGCCGGGCGCGGGTCATGCCGACGTAGAACAGCCGCCGTTCCTCCTCCTCGTCCGGCTCGGCATCCCGATGCGCGGGCCGATACGGCAGCAGCCCCTCCTCGCAGCCGACGATGAACACCACCGGGAACTCCAGCCCCTTGGCGGCGTGCAGGCTCATCAGCGTCACCCGATCCGCCCGATCGTCATACCGGTCGGTCTCGCTCTGCAGAGCCATCACGGTCAGGAAGTCCCGCAGGCGGGTGTCGAACCGAGCGGCAGCGTGCCGCACGCGGGCGATCCGGTCCTGCTCGGCGGCGTCGTACGTCCTTCCCCGCAACTCGCTCCAGGCCGTGGCCGCGGACCCCACGAGCTCGGCGACGGGCATTGAGCCTGACGCTCCCGTCCCCGCCGAGAACGCGGACAGCACGTCGGTCACCTCGGCGAGTCCGGGCGCGCCATGACCTTCGAGGGCAAGCCGCGCCCGATGGAAGCGGCTGTCGGGCGCCAGCGTCAGCCACAGGAGCGAGAGGACCGCCCGCACCGGTTGCTGCGCGGAAGCGGCGGCGGTGGTCTGATACGGGATGCCGGAACGGTCGAACGCCTCTTCGAGCAGCCGCGCCTGCGCGTTGAGCCGGTACAGCACGGCGAAGTCCCCGAACGCGCGCTGTTCGGCCGGGCCGTCGCCATCGACGCGGCCCGAGTCCAGCGAGAAGTAGCTGGTGCCGCCGACCATCCGCTCCACCTGGTGGACGACGAACTCGGCCTCCGCCCGGTCGGTCGGGGCGCGGTGTACGTCGACCTTCACCTGGCAGGCGAAGTCGGCGATCAGCGCCGTCGCCCGGCGGTCCGGGTTGCGGGCGATCACCTGCGCCGCCGCATCCAGGAACGCCTGCGGAGAGCGGTAGTTGCGTTCCAGGTGGAGCTGCCGCGCGCCGGAAAAGTCGCGGGCGAACGACAGGAAATAGCGGTGATCCGCCCCGCGAAAGCCGTAGATCGCCTGGTCCGGATCGCCGATCACGCACAGGTTCGCACCGCCCGCCACCAGAAGCCGCAGCAGCCGGTGCTGGGCGGCGTTCACGTCCTGGTACTCGTCGACGGAGATCCAGCGGAATCGCCTCTGCAGGGTGTCGAGGATGGCGTCGTCGGTCTCCAGCAACCGCACGGTGCGGAAGATCAGGTCGTCGAAGTCCAGCGCCCCCGCCTCGGCCAGGGCGGCGTCGTACCCGTCCCGGAGCGCCGCCGGGTCCGGCGTGCCGCCGTGGTCACCCTCGTCCGGCTGGTCGCGGGCCGACTCGCGCGTCAGGAGATTCTTGGCGCCCGAGATCGCCTCCAGCACCCGCCGGATTTCTGCGGCAGACAGCTCGGGAGCGCTTCTCCGCAACAGCACGCGGCGGTCCTCGTCATCGGCGATGGCGAACGTGCTCGACAGGCCGGCGGCGGCGGCGAACTCCCGGAGCACCGCGGCACCGAGCTGATGGAACGTGCCGACGGTGATCCCGAGCGGCCGGCCGTCCCCGAGCAGGCCGGCGAGCCGTTCGCGCATCTCCTCGGCGGCCTTGTTGGTGAAGGTGAGCGCCAGCACCGTCTCGGGCGGGACGCCCCGCGACTCGATCAGATGCGCGATGCGCGCGGTCAGCGTGCGGGTCTTGCCGGTGCCGGGTCCGGCGACCACCGCAAGGGGACCATCGGTGTGCGTCACCGCCGCCCGCTGCGCAGGGTTGAGTCCGTCGATCCAGCCGGCCGGAACGCGGGGCGATGCCGCGGAGCGGGGGACGGCGCCGGCCGACTCCGGGCCGGCATCCCCGGGCGCGGGATCATCCCGCGGGATCGCGCCGGCGGTGACGGACCACGGTTCGGCGGCAGGTGCCGCCGTCCGCTCGGGCGTCGGGTGGGCGAACATGCCGAGCTGGAACACCGACGCCCGGTCCGCCTCGCCGTCGAACAGGCTGATCACCCCGTACGCGCCGTCGTACCCGCTCCGGGTCCGCACCTCGCCGGCGCGCATGCGGCGGATGCCCTCTGCCAGCAGCGCATCGCCGGCCGCGGCGATCTCCTCCAGCGGAAGGTCCTGCAGGATCGTCAGCTCCGGCCCCAGACGCTCCAGCAGGCGGCGGTACTCGGTCTGCACGCGTTTGGAGCCGGGGCCGGATCCCAACATCTCGGAGAGCGCCTCCGGCAGGGGGATGAGACTGGCATACGGTCCGGCGCCATCCGGACGCGCGCCGGGCGGGCGGTCGGCCAGCTCCTCCATCCGGTGGTAGACGCCCACCGTCACCGGCTTGCCGCAGGCCGGGCAGCGGCCGGCGTGCGCGATCGTCGTGGCCGGCTCCCAGCAGACCCCGCACTTGCGATGGCCGTCCAGGTGGTACTTGCCTTCCTCCGGGAAGAACTCGACGGTGCCGCGATAGCCTGCCGTGCTACCGGCGGCGAGCGCATCGAACAGCGCGTCGTAGCTCAGGTCGGTCTCGAACACCGTGGCCTCCCGCGCCAGCTTCGGCGGCGAGTGGGCGTCCGAGCTGGAGATCAGCGTGTAGCGGTCCAGCCAGGAGACCCGCCAGTTCATCGGCGGGTCGGATGAGAGTCCGGTCTCCACCGCGAAGATGTGCGGCGTCAGGTCGGCGAAGCACTCGTCGACCGAGTCGAACCCGGACTTGGAGCCCAGGATCGAGAACCACGGCGTCCAGATGTGGGCGGGAATCAGGTGGCACCGCTCGTCGGTCGCAAGGACGATCTCCAGCAGGTCGCGGCTGTCCAGCCCCAGAATCGGCCGTCCGTCCGAGCGGATGTTGCCGATCTTCTCCAGCTCCGCCTGCAGCTTCCCGGTGGCTTCGAACGACGGCGAGAAGACGATGTTGTGCACCTTGCGGGTGCGGTCATGCTTCTTGTAGATGTTGCTGATCTCGCCGCCGATCAGGAAGCGGACGGTCCCGCGGCAGGAGACGGGAACGTCGTCCGCCACCGCGGCCTCGAGCTCCCCCTTGAGCCGGAACAGCCCATCCTCTGCCGGAACGAGCTTGTCCCGCACCTCGGCCAGCCATCCCGGATGGGCGACGTCGCCGGTGGCGACCACCTGCACCCCCTTGATCTGCGCCCACTTCCAGAGGTGCTCCAGCGTCAGGTCCCTGCTGGTGGCGCGCGAATAGTGGGAGTGCAGATGCAGGTCGGCGACCAGCTTCATTCAGACCAGCTTCGACGCCACGGCAGGGTGGATTACTTCCCGGGGAGGACTCGAACCCCCACAACAAGAGCCAGAATCTTGGGTGCTACCAATTACACAACCGGGAACCGCGGAACGAAGCTATCAAGAGCCGGCCGGCCGGTCAACGTAGACCGCGGCCTCGTCCGGCAGTGGCGCCGCGCCGCCCCAGGTGATGAGGGTGGAGCCGGTCATGCTGCCGTCGGCGCTCCCCTGGTCCAGCGCGCGGAAGAGCGCGAGCAGTGCGCCCGCAAGGTCGTCGTCGATCGAGCAGAGCACGGTGTCTGCGAGGGGCCGGCTCCGCTCACCGCCGGCAAGCCCCCAGTTCGAGACGATGGCGCGCATCCCTTCGCCGCGCATCGCCCGCAGGCCGTGCGGCGTGAACGGGCCCGCCGGGAGCAGCACCGTGGAGACGCCCTTCCCGGCGAGATCCTCCACGAACCGGAGGATCTCGCCTTCGTCCCGCCTGGACACGAGCCGGCGGTGATCGATCGAGGCCCGCCCGCCGCCCGCCGCGTATCCTTCCCGAAACGCCGCGATCAGCCGCTCGTCCCGCCCCCACGCGCTGATGACTCCGATCGTGCCATCCGGTTCGACGATCGCGAGCAGCCGGCCCGCGGCCCGGTACCCGTCGCCGCGGGCGAAGCGGAGCTCGGTGACGTTCGCCGGCAGCCCGGCCGACGCCGCGCCGCCGGCCGCCGCCCCCGGCCGGGCTTCCTCGAGCCGGAACGCCACGAACTCCACCGCGGAGAACATCGGCGCGATCTGGTGTATCTCCAGCGCCAGCAAGGGGCCGACCACCACGCCGCGATACGGGCGCCTGTCGAGGATCTCCTCCAGTTCCCGGACGGGCGTCTGGTCAGCGCGCGCGCGGCGCACTTCGAAGCGCCGGCCCACCTGGCTCCCCACCGGTGCCAGCCGCTCGGCGAGCGAGCTGCCGTCGAGCGCGCTCCAGAGCGGTGCTTCCAGGAACACCAGGTGTGACGCCGTCCGGGCGCAACCCGTCAGCGCAGCCGCCGCCGTCACCGCGGCTACCGCGGCCAGCGCGGCTCGGACGTGCCCCTTCATGGGCTTCCGCGCATGGCCCGCAGCGCGATGCCCCCCGCTCCGGCCGCCGCGGCGGCGAGCACGCCGGCCGGAACGCGGAAGCCGACCGCGTACAGGTGCGAC
Organism: Spirochaetia bacterium; assembly: GCA_964291595.2. GTDB lineage: Bacteria > Spirochaetota > Spirochaetia > SZUA-6 > Bin103 > CATQHW01. Next base: position 4,000,550 of record OZ219914.1, read on the forward strand.
ACCTCACCCGCGAACAGGAGGGCCGCGACCGCGATCAGCACGGCCGCAAGCGGGCGCTCCCTGCGCGTCCAGGCGAAGGCCAGGACGACGATCGCCGCCGCGCGCAGCGTCGGCATGATCAGGAGCTGCATGGGACTGGAGGGAACGCGGCCCGCGGCCACCTCAATGGCGGCGAAGAACGCGATGAAGCCGGCCATGGAGGCGAGCACGAGCAGCGCGTCGTCCGCGGTGCGGACGCCGGCACGCCGATCGGCCGCTTCCGCACCGCGGCGCGCCGCCAGCTCGGTCGGCACTTCCGCCGCCAGCGCGACAACCGCCGCCATCCCCACCGGCAGCAGATACCCGGTCGTGGTGAGCCGCGCGAACAGGGCCGCGGGTGCATAGGAGGAGCCGAACCAGCCGGCGACGATCCCGGCGCCCAGGTATCCCGGCAGCGCCAGCAGTCCTCCGATCAGGAACCGCCGCCACAGAACGATCGGGACGCAGGGGGAGCGCTCACGAAGCAGAGCGCACGCCGCGTAGAACGTCAGCGGCGTCACGGCCAACAGGTACAGGTTCATCCCGGTCGGCTCATCGCGGTCGGCTCATCGCGGTCGGCTCATTCCCACTCGATGGTGGCCGGTGGCTTGCTGGAGACGTCGTACACCACCCGACCCACCTCCGGAACGGCGTTGGTGATGCGCGAGGAAATCTCCAGCAGGTCGCTGGCCGCCATGGGATAGACATCGGCGGTCATCCCGTCTTCCGACGTGATGGCGCGGATCGCGACCACCGATCCATAGCGGCGTACGTCGCCGGCGACTCCCACGGACTGGACCGGCAGCAGCACGCAGAACGCCTGCCAGATGGCGTCGTAGAGGCCGCGCCGGTGCAGCTCCTCGATCAGGATCCGGTCGGCGGCGCGCAACGTCCGGCACCGCTCGCTGGTCACTTCGCCCAGTATCCGAACCGACAGGCCCGGCCCCGGAAAGGGGTGGCGGCCGACCACGCGCGCCGAGAGGCCGAGCTTCCGGCCCAACCGGCGCACTTCGTCCTTGTACAGGTCCGCCAGCGGCTCCACCAGCACGCCGGAGCTTCGCTTGGCCTCGATCAGGGGAGACCGCACGTTGTGGTGAGACTTGATCACGTCCGCGCGCGATCCCACCCCCTTGCCCGACTCGATCAGGTCCGTGTAGAGCGTTCCCTGCGCGAGATAGGCGCCGGCGATTCCCAGCCGCCCGAGCTCGTCCACCGCGACTCGCACGAACTCGTCGCCGACCGCCGTACGCTTGCACTCCGGGTCGGTGACTCCGGACAACGCCGCGAAGAACCGGCGCGATGCGTCCACGGCGTGGAGGTTGGTGGCGCCCAGCGCGCGCAGGCTGGCCATGACCTCCCTGGTCTCCGCGTCGCGCATGAGTCCGGTGTCCACGTACAGCAGGTGTACCTGATCGGGTTCCAGGATCCGCAGCAACAGTGCCGCCACCACCGCCGAGTCGACCCCGCCGGAGATCAGCGTCACCACCGGCGCGCCGCCGACCTGCCGCCGCACGCGGCCGGCGACCGCCTCCAGGAATCGATCCATGTTCCATTCACGCCGTGCCCGGCACACCTCGACGGCGAAGTTCGAGAGGATGCGGGTTCCGAACTCGCAGTGCGAGACCTCCGGATGGAACTGCAGTCCGTACGTCATCGCGCCGTCCTGCATCGCGGCCGGGTGGCCGTTCTCCGAAACCGCCAGCGTGGTCATGCCCGCCGGCCGCTCGATGACGTCGCTGTGGCTCATCCACGACACGAATCCGTCCTCGACGCCGTCGAACAGCGGGCTGCGCTCGCGGATGTGGATGCGGGACCGCCCGTACTCCCGGGTCGCACCGGCCGCGACCCGGCCGCCGGAGTCGGTGACCAGCCGCTGCAGCCCGTAGCAGATCCCCAGGATCGGGACGCCAGCCGCATGCAGAGAGGGATCCGGCCGTGGCGCCGCCGGTTCGTAAACCGAGTGCGGGGAGCCGGACAGCACGATGCCCCTGACGTCTTCCAGCACGTCGCCCGCGAGCGGCTGGTCGCCGGGGGCGATGGTGCTGTACACGCCCGCGTCGCGGATGCGCCGACAGATGAGCTGGGCGGTCTGTCCACCGAAGTCCAGGACGAGGATGGTGTCCATGGCGGTCAGCCGGCGCGGGCGCCGAGGGCGCGTCGCAGCGCCGCCGCCCGTTCGCGATGCAGGGCCGCCACCGCCCGCGCCCGCTCCGCGGCCATCCCGCGGTACCGCCCGGGATCCCGCAGCAGTTCCGCCACGCTCGCCCCTTCGGGGCCGACCGCGACCCGTTCCAGCAGCGCCCAGCGGTCACGGTCGCGCTCCAGGGCGTCCGCCAAGGTCCCTCCCGAGGATCGCGCCTCGGCCGCCGCCTGCCGGACGACTTCGTGAGCGTCGGCCACGCCGGCGCGGGCAAGCGCGACGTAGGCGGCCTCCGCCACGACCGCATCGCCGCCCGCGCCCACGGCGTCGGCCATGCGCCGCCGCTCGACGTGCAGCGAGCCGACGACCCGCAGCGTCCGGTTCGCGGCGGCGGTGAAACCCGCCAGGTACTCGCCGACGAAACGGGCCGAAGCGGAATTGGTCAGGTCTCGCTGGTGCTCGGAGACCTGATCCAGGAAGAAGGTGCCCGCCCGCGGCGAGAATGCCTTCCACAGGCTCTTGACGTGCTCGCTGTTCCAGGGGTTGCGCTTCTGGGGCATGGTCGACGAGCCCACCTGAGACGCGTCGAAGGACTCGGCCACCTCCGCGATCTCCGTTCGTTGCAGGTTGCGCAGGTCATCGGCCAGGTTGGCGAGCACGCCGAACGCCAGGTTGATCTCCACCAGCAGCCGGACGAGCGGCTCGGCCGGTACGATCTGCGTGGCGTGGGCCGCGGGCGTCAGCCCCAGGTCGGCCAGCACGCGCCGCTCCAACTCCAGGGGATCGTCGACCAGCAGCGTGGTGGCATTGTAGGCGCCGACCGCCCCGGAGAGCTTCCCGGGCAGCTCGTCGGCCGCCCGCAGGATGCGGGGCAGCACGTCGTCGAGGCGCGCCACGAACGAGGCGACGGCGAAGCCGAAGGTGATCGGCACCGCGTGCTGGCCGTGCGTCCGCCCCACCTGCAGCGTCGCTGCCTCCGTTTCCGCGAGATCGGCCAGGCCGTCGGTGAGGTCGAGCAGCAACGGCACCACCACCGCGCGGACCGCTCCGCTCATGCGCAGCGCGGTCGCCGTGTCCTGGATATCGAACGACGTGGCTCCCAGATGCACCAGGTGGCGGACCGACTCCGGGAGCCGCCGCTGCAGTACGTGCACGACCGCCCGCAGGTTGTGCCGCGTGACCTGCTCCTCGGCGTGCACCTCCGCCGGGTCGACCGCCGCGGCGGTCGCGTCCAGCGTCTTCTGCAACTCCTCACCGTCGCCCGGACCGTGGCGAACGGCATCGGGCACCATGCGGACGAGGTGCCGGAGCAGCGCGATCTCCACCCGCACGTAGGAGCGCACGACCGCTTCCTCGCTCAGAAAGTCGGCCAGACGTTCGAAGGGTTCCCGGTTCTCCAGGTAGTAGCGATGATCGAGCGGCGAGAGGTTGCGGAAGATGCTCCGGCTCTCGCCGCTGTCGGCTCTCATGCCGCTTTTCGTGCCTCCTTTCATGCCGCCTTTCATGCCGCCTTTCATGCCGCACTGTGCCGACGGTTCCGCCGCCGTGTCAAAACGGGAAGGCGGCGGCCCGCGCGGTCCGGTAAGGTTCCTCTCAGATGATGCGGTGGTGGGTGACGGTCCGAGCGTGGCTGCTCGTGGGCGGCGTCGTTGCCGCGCTTGCCGGATGCGGCGAGGCGGGCACGGACGCGGGCAGATCCGCGTCGATCAGCGCCGCCGGCGAAGACGGCCTCGACACTGGCGCCGTGAGACCCGGCGACTCCGCGCCGCCGCAGCCGACGCTCGGATCCGGCCTCGAACAGGTCGCCCTCCTGACCGCGGCACTGGACGACGACCCCGGCCAGGAGCAGATCGCCGCGTTCCGCCGCACCGGTTCCGCGGACAGTCCGATCCGGGTCGGCGTGATCGACTACCAGGACGACGGCGTGAGCTGGCGCATGGTCTGGGAGGCGGATACCCAGGCGCTCGACCCCGGCACGCTGCAGATCACCCTCGTCGACCTGGTCGATGATCCGACCCCGGAGATCGTGATCCGCGGCACGGCGGGCTCGGACCGTCAGACGCTGGACGCCTATCAGCGCGCGCCGGACTCCCAGGGTCCGGCAGGGTACCGGCCGATCGCCCGCATCGCCGTTCAGGGCACGTTGACGATCGATGATCCCGCGGGCGAGCGGCGTGCCGGCGGCGCGCAGCGGGGCGAGGACGGCGCTGCCGTGCCACTCGTGGCTCACGTGAATGCGCCCGAGTCGGAGAGCGGGCTCGACCTGCTGCGCCTGACCTATGGGTGGGACGCCCAGAGCGCGCGGTACGCGCTCGTTCGGACCGAACCGGTCGACGTGCCCGCCGACCCGGAAGCGCGGCTGCTCGCCCTGTACTCGGACCCCGGCGTCGAACCGTACGAAGCATTCCTCGCCGGACCGTGGTATCGCGATGTCCCTTCGGACACCTCCGGCACCGGCGTTCCCAGGGAGCTGATCGTGTTTGCTCCTGACGAGCGCACGATCTCCCTCTACGACGGCGCGGTTCTGGAGCAGCTCGAGTGGGTCGCATCGCACCGTCCACTGCTCGCGCATCTGGGCGTATGGACCCGCAACGCGGAGATCGAAGTCATCGCCAGGACGCTGGCCATCGAGACTCGGTCAGCCGCGGAGATCCTGGTCCAGGTCCGCGGCCACGACCCGTATGCGGTCAGCGGCGGCACCTATCGGCGGCTCACGCCGGCCGAGCAGGAGGCCCTGCTTCCCACCGGGGTCCAGGCGCCCGTCGCGGCGTTCGGCGGACACTACCGGTCCGCCGACGGGCTGTCGCTGGAGTTCCTGGGCGACCGTTTCGTGTGGACCGATGGCGATCGGGTCCTTGAAGGAGGATTCGCCCTTCGCGGACGGCTCCTCTCCATGAAGTTCGTCGGTCCGCGCGGGACCCATCAGGGCTATCTCAGTTTCCTGATCGAGTACGCGGAGGAATCCGCGTCCGATCGCGTGGAGCGCTCCCTGCGGCTGACACGGGTTGGCCCGGCCCCTCCCCTCTCGCCCGCCGGCGGGGCGAGGGTGCTGCACCTGCACCAGGTACGGCCGGTCACGGACCGGGGTCGGCACGATACGGAATGACGTCGCCGTCGTAGCCGATCGCCTGCACGCGTTTCAGCAGCAGCTCAGCCGCCTGCCGGGTGGCCACGGCGCCCACGAGCACCTGCACCAGGTCGCCGTTCTGCCGCGTGCGTACGGGAAACGCCGCGTCGCGCAGTGCGTTCACCATGTGCCGCGCGTTGATCGGGTCTCTGAACGAGCCGATCCGCAAGGTGAACTGCGGGCCGCCGCGGGCCGCCGGCGCGGCCACGGGAACCAGACCCGCCGGCGGGCGCGCACGACCGGCCATCGACTCCCCGTCCGACGCCCCGGATCCGGAACCCTGAGCGGCGGCCTCCCCGCCCGACGCAGTCGATCGTTCGCTGGCGTCGGCCGGCGCGGAGCGTAGCTCCACCGCCGGCCGGACCGCGGGAAGCTCCGGCAGCGAGGACCGCACCAGCCCATCGGCCAGTCGCGCCGCATCGAACAGTCCGAGAGGTGAGGGAAAGGGGCGAACCGGTCCACCTCCGCCTCTGGGGTTCAGAAGATCGAGCGCCATCTCGAGCTCCGGCGACGAGCCCAGCGCGGCGAGACGACGCAGCCGGTCATCGAGTTCCTCGAACCTCCCGGAATGGACGTCGAGACGGATCAGCGCGAGGTGAGCCGCCGGTGCGTACGGACCGTCCGCGGACCGCTCCAGGGAGGCGAAGAACGCGCTGCGTGCATCGTCGTCCCGTCCCGCGGCGAGGTGCAGGCGCCCGAGCAGCAACGCCGCGCCCGCAAAGTCCGGGTGAGCGGTGTCGTCCACGAGCGGCTGCAGGGCCGACAAAGCACGGTCAAGGTCGCCCAGCTCCAGGGCCACGCCGGCCATGGCGAGCCGATGCGCTGGCGTCGCGGGTACCAGGTCGATTTCCAGCAGGACCTGCGCCTGCTGCAGACGCCCGCGCAACTGGGCGTCCCACGCCGCTTCCAGGTCGGCAGCCGACGCTCGGCCGACCCCCAGGGTCAGCGCAAGCACCGGAATGACGAGCCATCGCCCGCCTCCCGCTACCCCGCCGTTCACCTGACAGTCCTCCCTGGGGAGGGCTTCAGGGATGGTGTCGTCGAGCCCCCTCCGCTTTCCCCCTCCGCTTCCATTGTCGGCGGCCGGGGCCCGGCTCTACATCCGGGACTTCAGGCCGCGAACGAAGCGGTAGACGGACAGGCCGCCGTACGCGATCAGGCCCGCGCCCGCCAACCCCAGGATGATACCCGGGAATCCGCCGATGGCCGCGGACAGGATGCCGAGCACGCCGGCGCCGGCGACCACGAGCCCCGGGCGCCGGTCCTCCTTGCTGGTCGCGAACGCCAGACCGCCTGCGGTGACCAGGCCGGCGATGACGATCCCGACCACCCCGGGCAACGCCCCCATCACCAGCAGGCCGACGCCGCCGGCGACCGCCGTGAAGCCGGCCACGCCCTGCCGGGACAGCGTCTCCCGCGGGACGATGTCGTTCATGAGCGTACCTTCATGACCGTAAATATACTCAAAGGGCCACTGCGCCGGCGACCGGCCTGCCCGCTGGTGTCTCCGGTCACTGGATGCGGTGCGCGGCTCGCGATATACTGCGGATTCAGTCTTGAAACGGTTCCTCGTCGCGACGGTCGCCATCGTGTTCGCCGCAGGTCACGCCGTGGCTCAGGAAGAGTCACGGACGCCTCCCGGCACCTCCGCCCAGGACGCCCCCTATGTCCTGGGCGACCAGATGCTGGCGCTGGGCGCCAGCCTGGTGTTGCCGCTGTTCACCTATCTGCCTACCGACGAGATCGACGGCTCCAGCATCACCGGCACCAACCTGACGCCGGGAGGCAAGCTGTCACTGAACTGGAACGCGTTCCTCGGGCCGCGCCTGACAGTCGGTGCCGAGGTCGGCGGCATGTTCGCGATCGACCGGCACGGGGAGCCGTTGCTGCTGGTTCCGGTCACCGGCCGGCTGGGCTACCAGTTCAGCTCGGACCTGTTCGGCCTGGGACAGTTCGACCTGCCGATCTTCGTGAATGCCGGCGTCGGGTTCATGAAGCTGGCCGACCTGTTCAGCGTGAACCTGATCCTTCGGCCAGGCGCGTCCGTGTTCTACCGGTACGATCGAAACTGGTCCTTCGGAGGCTCGGTCAGCGTCTGGCTGATGTTCGAGCCGCTCTGGGGTGCGGCGAGCGCGGGGTCGGGTCCGGGATTGGCCACGTTCCTGGATATCTCCCCGCAGATCGTCTACCACTTCTGACGGGCGATGGCACTTCTGACGGGCGATGGCAGTTTCTGACGGGCGATTGCAGTGATGCGGATACGATCGACCATGAAGGGGTCGACCATGAAGGATATGACCGTGCGGCGCACGCGTGCCGGCTTGGCCGCCGCGGCGCTGTCGTTCGTCCTGGCGGGTTGCCAGGAGCCCGTCACCGGTATCTTCCATCATCTGGCCCACCAGCAGCCCACCGTGGACCGGAACCTGGCCAACGACATCACCATCGGCGGCGTCGCGCGCTGGGGCGACCGCTATGTGGTCGCCGCCGGCAAGCTGTGGTCACGGGCGGTCGGCACTGACGGGAAGCCTCCCGGCGAGTGGGGGCCGATGACGGTCACGGTCGACGGCCAGAGCGATTCGGTCGTGATGCTGCCGCTGGTCCGATGGCGGCCTGCCGCCGGCCAGCCCACGCTGCTCGCGGGCGCCCTGTCCGTCAACGAGGAGAACTTCGCCCTGCTGGAGGCGTCCGCCAGCGGGGTCACGGCCAGCTCGGTAGCCTGGCAGGCGGTCACGGAGTCCACGGTGCGCGGGCGTGAGGTGGTCGGCCTGTTCACGCCTGACGGCGACGAGTCGGTGTTGTTCGCGGTCATGGCCGGATCGAGAGGGGAGAACCGCTCCTACCGGCTTCTGAGCGCTGTCAGCCGATCGTCCGGAGCACCCGATTTCCGGGTGGAGCTTGAAGATCTCGGCCATCCGGTCGAAGCGGTCGCCACCGACGGAGCCGGCACCTACTGGGCCGTGTCCGGCGGCGATCTCTACACCGGGCCGCTGGGCGGCTTGCGCCAGTCCGGCACGGCACCCTCGCCCGAGGGTTCCGAGACGTTTCGCGGCGTGGTCCATGACGGCGCGGATACCCTGATGCTGACCGGCAGCACGGGGACGGTGTGGCGATCACGGGACGGCGGAGCGACCTGGCCGGATACGCACGAGGTCCGGGCCGACGAGCAGGCCGTGCCGTTGCGGAGCGCGGTCGCCGTCAACGGTACGGCGCTGGTCGGGACCGACGACCACGGCTACTACACGGCGTCATTGGAGGGCGGCCTCACGGTGCGACGGCTGCCGCTCACCACCGAGGCGATCTACCACGCATCCATCCTGAGCCTCTGGGTGGATCCCGAGTCCAACGGCGGCACGGTGTTCGCACTCACCGCCAGCGACGGCCTCTGGTCCGCTGCCGTGAAACCCGGCGAAGTGCCGGACGGCTGGCAGTTGGAATAGCCGCCTCCCGTCAGCAGAAGGCGGGGCGTACGCTCAGCGATCGATCCGGACGGTCACCTCCCGGCCACCCCGTACCACGCGCACGTCGAACGAGCCCTGCTGCTTGGCGTTGATCAGCCGATAGAAGCCACGCAGGTCACGGACTTCGTGGTCGTCGATACGGACGATAACGTCCTGAGCCCGCATACCGGACTCCATGGCAGCACTGCCGGAGGCTACCTCCATCACGAATACACCCGCACCAGGCAGCGCCGCCTGAGCCTGCTCGGTCAGCGCCTGCAACGAATGGACACGCACGCCTGGCCAGACCGTGCCCGGCTGAGGCTCCTCCGCTCCCGGCCACACCACGACGGCCCGCTCGACACCGTCGCGCATCAGGCGGAACCGCGCGGGCTGTCCCGGTTCCAGCGCGACGATGGCCTTGATCAGGTCGTCGCGGTCGGCGACCTGCTGTCCGGCGACTCCCAGCACCACGTCCCCGGGGCGCAGACCTGCCCGGTGGGCCGGTTCGCCATCGTAGAGGTCGAAGAGGACGGCTCCGGAGCGCCCGGGGGTCAGGTAGTCGACGATGTCCGGCCCGGTGAGCCCGACGCCGAGCCACGCGTAGCTGACGCTCCCGTCCTCGATCAACTGGTCGATGACCGGCTTGGCGTTGTTGATCGGCAGGGCGAAGCCAACTCCGGCCCAACGGCTGCCCTGCGCCTGGATCCAGGTGTTGATGCCTACCACGCGGCCGGTGATGTCCACCAGGGCTCCGCCGGAACTGCCCGGGTTCATGTTGGCGTCGGTCTGGATGAAATCGCTGATGTTGTGGACCTCGCCACCGGAACGGCCGACCGCGCTGACGATGCCGAGCGTCAGCGTTGCGTCCAGTCCGAACGGGCTGCCGACGGCCAGCACCAGATCGCCCGCCCGCAGGGTGTCGGAGTCGCCCAAATCGGCGAGCGGCAGCTCGTCGGGCGTCCGCACGGCCACCATCGCCAGATCCATGCGGGTGTCGGCGCCCACGACCTCCCCCGGAAAGCTGCGTTCGTCGCTGAGCGTCACCACGATCCGCTCGGCGGACCTCACGACGTGGTAGTTGGTAAGGATGAAGTGCCGGTCGCCGTCACGGCGCACCAACACCCCTGATCCGACCCCGGGCACGGGCATGAGGTTCGGGCGGAGGTCCGCCCGGGACTGGCCGGCGGCCACGGTGTCGAGCTTTACCACCGCCGGCGTGACCGACTCGGCAACGTTGCGCACCGCCTGCTGCAGGTCGATCAGCACGGCCGAGGTCACGCTCGGGGCGTCCGCATTCGGTGCCGCGGCGGCGTCCTGCGCACCAAGGTTCGCTGCTGCCGCCAGCAGCAGGGCTGCACCCGGCAGACTCATCCGACATCGCGACCCGGTGAGGCGGCACCCGCCGATCACGGGTGCGTGGTGAGCACTTCGGCGCGGTCGGACAGAATGGCCACCGTGTGCTCGAAGTGAGCGGCACGCTTGCGATCGGCGGTGACGACGGTCCAGCCATCGTCAAGCACCTCCACTTCCCATGTGCCCTCGGTGATCATCGGTTCGATCGCCAGCACCATCCCGGGCTTGATGCGCGGATTGCTGCCCGGGGACGGGTAGTTGGGCACCTGCGGATCCTCGTGCGGGGAGAAGCCGACGCCATGTCCGCAGAACTGCCGCACGACGCCGTACCCGCGGGCGCTCGCGTACCGGTAGACGGCATTGGCGACATCGCGCAGGCGGTTGCCGGGCACCGCCGCGGCGACTGCCTGCCGAAGGCACTCACGCGTGACGTCCAGCAGCGATTCGATGCCCGGCGCAACCGTCCCGACCGGCAGCGTCAGCGCAGCGTCGCTGAAGCAGCCGGCGCGGTCCACGCCGCAGTCGATGCCGACGATATCGCCACCGGCCAGCCTCCGCCGGCCGGGGATGCCGTGGATCACCTCCTCGTTGATGGACACGCACAGGGTCGCCGGATAGTCCAGGTAGCCCAGAAACGCGGGCCGGGCACCGTTCGCCTCGATGTGCGAACGGGCGATGTCGTCGAGCTCGGCCGTCGTGACTCCGGGCTCGACCCGCGCGGCGACCAGCCGCAGCGTCTCCGACAGGATGCGCGCCGATTCGCGAATGCCCACGATATCGGCTTCGCTCTTCAGCCGGGTCATCACCGGGGCGTCGGCGTCGGCCGCGCGACGGGCGCGGCGCGCGCGGCCCGGCAACCGCGGAGGCATGCCCGGCGCCGGCGAGGATCGGCGGCCACGGCGCCGGCGCGCGGTCACGGCACGCTCCAGGACGCGCTCATGCCACCCGTTTGCGCACGCCGTCCAGCACGCCGTTGACGAATCGGTAGGAGTCGTCGGTGCCGTACCCCTTGGCGATCTCCACCGCCTCGTTGATGACCACGGACGCCGGGACATCCCGCTGGTGCAGCAGGCAGTACACGCTCATCCGCAGGATCGCAAGGTCGACGCGCGAGAGCCGTTCCAGGTCCCAGTGCTCGAGCTGCCGGTCGATGCAGCCGTCCACGGCCTGAAGATTCTCGATACTGCCGGCGACCAGCAGCCTGGCGAACGCGCAGGTCTCTTCACTCAGAGCGTCGCGCTGAATGGCGTCCATCCACGACAGGTCCACCACGTCGGCGATCGAGCCCCCGCACAGGTCGTACCGGTACAGGGACTGCACCGCCAGCACGCGGGCGCTGCGGCGGCTGGTCGCATCGGCGATCAAGACGTCTCGGTGGGACAGGTGGCGTTCAGATTCTCCGTGAAGATCTCGACGTCGGCCCGATCGCGCAGTTCGGCGATGACCTCCTGGACAACCTGTTGCGAGGTGCCTACTTGTCGCTGGGTCGCAAGCAATGCGGTGATCTGTCCGCGCACCGTCTGGGCCGAGCGCGGCGTCACCGGGTCGTCCAGGGCAAGCAGCCGGGCGTCGATCAGGTCGGCAACCCTGAGGATGTGGAAGCCGACGTTGGACTCCACCACCTCGCTGGTCGCTCCGGCCTCCATGGAGAACACGGTGTCCAGGAACGCCGCGCCCAGGGTTTCCATTCCCCTGGGATCGTCCCGGCGGAGGTAGCGACTGCCCAGCTCGCCGCCGCTGTAACGCGAGTTCCCGTCGTCGGAATACTTCACCACCAGTTCGTCGAACGAAGCGCCGTCGCGCAACTCCTGAAGCGCCTGTGACGCGCGCTCCCGTGCCCGCTTCGCGGCGTCCTCGTCCAGTCCCTGCGTCCTGAAGTGGATGTGGAGCACCAGCGCCATCTTCGGCTGGGCGAACTGAGGGACATTCAGATCGTAGTACCGTGTGACCTCCGCTTCGGACGGCAACTCGACCGCTTCCAGCCGGCCCGGACGCATCTGCGCCGCCAGACGTTCCGTGACGGTCAACGCGGTAAGCCGATCCCGATACTCTTCCGGCGTCAGGCGGAAATTCTGCTCGATGACCGCCCGCCACGCGTCATCCGTGAATGGCTGATCCACGCCGAGCTCCTGTTCGACCTGCCTGCGCCGTGCGACCACCTGTTGGTCGATTTCGGCCTCCGTAGGGATCAGGCGCCGTTCGGCGGCCTCCTGCACGATGAGGATCTCGTCGACAAGCGCTTCGAGCACCGTCCGGCACTGGGCGCGATCCAGCGTAGCGAGCCCGCTCTGGCGCGCCACGATGCCCGCAAACGTCGTGAACTGAGGCGACGAGATGATCTGCGGCTTGTGCAGATTCACGGTCGCCACCGTTCTGGCGATCGACTGTGGCCAGGCGGACACGGTGCTCATCATGACGACGCCGGCCACGGCCATGGTCACGGCCGGGAGGACGCGGCCCCGCGCCGTCGGCGCGCCAGCGACGCCGTTCCGTATGAACAGTTGCCTCATGCCTTCAGGATACTACTTCCGCCGCCCGCGAGGCCTGCATGACCGGTTCGTGCAGGCCGACCCGCTCCTTGAGCTTCTTCACGCCGGCGATTCTCTCATCCAGACTCAGCGCCCGCTCCAGGTAGCGGCGCGCCGCGTCCAGATCGCCCGCCTCGGAATAGATCTCCGCGATGCGCTTGCAGAAGAACGCCGACTCCCGGTCGGACAGGTTGAGATCTATCAACTCCTCGATCCAGCGCACCGAGTCGGCCGCCGCCACGGTCCCGGCCATCTTGACGCACGCCACCTCGCGCAGGCGCTCGACCACCTCCGCGATGAAGTGGCGAAAGTACGGACGGTTTGCCTCCGCGTGGTAGACGCGCATGTAGTACTCGCATGCCTTGCCGTACGCGCCGTCACGTTCCAGAGCCTCCGCAAGCAGGTACGCACAGTCCATGAAGTCGTCATAGTCGAGCAACGCGGCCAGATCGGACTCGATGTGCGCTTCGAGCTCACCGAGCGTGGCCAGCGCCTCCTGATCGCGGGAGCGCATCAGGTCGTAGAGTACCAGCTTTGCCAGGCTCACGGGATCGGCGCGGGCGCGCAGGAACGACCGGTAGTCGAACCGGCGCCGACGCAGCGCATGGCCGTACAGCCGATCGTACTCGCCGCGCCGCTCCGGATCGCCGAGCACTCGGTAGGCATCGAGCAACCGCCGCATCCGCGACTCCGCCTGCTCCTCTGCGAGCACCGTGAGGTCGGGATGCAACTCCTTGGCGCGCTGGCGGAAACAGCGCTTGATCCGTTCCTGTGAAGCCTCCGGGTCGGCACCCAGGAGCCGGTAGTAGTCCTCCAACCGTCACTCCGCGCTCAGGGTAGCCGCCGGCCGCCCGGCGGTCAAATTGAGCTGCCGCCCCGTCAGCGGGTACACTGAGTCCCCCGCGCATGTTCCCGTTCCTGATCAAGAAGGCGTTCTTCGACATGTGGGACAACCTGTTCCGCATCTTCGCCCTGAACCTGGGGTACGTGCTGATCATCAGCGGCACCGGCTTTCTGCTCAGCGCGGTGCCGCAGGCCCAGCTTGCCTACTTCGCGGTCCTGGTGTTCGGCTCGGCCGCGCTCTCGGTGTTCACCATGGGCACCGCCGCGATCGTCAGCGAGCTTGCCGACTACAGGACCCCGGAGTGGAGGATCTTCCTGGACGCCATCCGCGCCCGGTGGCTGCCGGCCGTGCTGCTGGTGGTCATCAACGCGGCGATCTTCCTGTTCCTGCTGGTGATCGCCGTGCCGGTCTACACCCAGTCGACCCTCGGCCTGGTCGCGCTCGGTCTGCTCGGCTGGGCGGCGGTGTTCTGGCTGTTGTCGCTGCAGTCGTTCTTCCCGCTCACCACGCGGATGGGGGATCCGTTCGGCAAGACGCTCCGCAAGTGCTTCACCCTGCTGTTCGACAACACCGGCTTCACCGTCGGGCTGTTCATCGCGCTGAACGTGTCGGCCCCGTACCTGCTCGGCCTGTTCCTTCTGCTGTTCCTGGGCGCCCCCACCCGCCTGCTGGCGTTCGGATCGCCGATGCTGCTGCTGCCGGGACCGGCCAGCGCGGTGCTGCTGCTGACGGTCGCCTTCAAGCTGCGCATGTACAAGTACGACTTCCTGGAGGAACGGCAACAGGCCGGCGCCGACCAGGAAGGGACGGATACCGGCCAGGTCGAGCAGGCAGGCGGCAAGCGCAAGCGGGTACGGATACCGTGGGACGCGCTGCTGGCGGAGGACCGCGAGCAGGTGGGCGTGCGCACGCTGCGCGGGATGATCTTCCCCTGGAAGGAGTAGACTCCCTGCGGCCGTTCAGCCGACGCGCAGGTTGGCGCCGATCGCCCGCGCCTCCTCCGGCGACTTCAGCACCCCGGAGTTCTTCAGGTACATGCCCTCGTGCTCCATGGCGCGCATCAGCTTTATCAGTGCGCGGTTGGAGCCCAGAAAGGACTTGGACACGAACGCATAGCACCGCTTCCCCTGTATCAGCCCGGCGCCGGCCAGGAACGGCGCCACGCGGGCGGGTATCTTGCCGGTGATCGACAGCGACTCGGTCCCGACGATGGCGTACTGGTGGGAAGTCAGCTTCGTGTTGACGTCGCGGGTGCCGTCGACCACCTCAACCTGATGGCCCTGCGACTCCAGACCCGCACCAAGGGCCCGAGCCAGCGCCAGCAGGCCCTGCCGGTTGCGGTCAGCGAAGAAGACTACCCCCACGCGCATGCCGGCAGTGTGCCGCACCATGACGCCGCTCGGCTACGCCCCCCCGGCGTGCGCCAGGGGCGCGTGCTCGCGCTCATCGCCGTGGCGGCGCTCGCTGCCGCCTGCAGGCAGGAGCCGACGGGGCTCGCGCCGCGTCACGTCGCCGTGCTGAGCGAGGATCAGGTGGCGGCGCCGCTGACGATCGCGACGGTGGAAGAAGAGCTGCACGTGCTGTTCGCAAGCCTGGACACGCTGACGCTGCAGCTCGCACGGCTCGACCCCCGCCGCAACCGGCTCACCCTGGAGACCATCGATGCGGTCGGCATCTACCCGTCCGATCTCACCGCGTTCGGAGTGCACGCCTACGCCGTGCACGTCGGCCGGCAACACGTGATCTACCTGGACCAGCAGCAGCCCGACGCGCTGATCCCGAAGTGGGTGCATCGGGACGCGGGCGAGGACGGCTGGTGGGTGACGTCCCCGGTGTTCGATGGAACGCCGCGCGCGCTGATGCCGCAGGAGTCGGGCGATCTGCTGCTGGTCACGGCAACCCCGCACGGTCCATCGGTGGTCGAGCTCTCCGCGGTTTCGGGCTCGGGCAGACACCGGCCGGAGGGGCTGGCCGATCACCCGCGCGTCGTCTGGCCCGTCCCCTGCGCGGGCGGCGCGTCGTTCGTCGCGCCTGCGGCCGGCGACTCGCTGGTCCGCCACCGCGGTGACGGCACGTCCCAGCCGCTCACAGGCGGCGCCGGCGCGCACTTCGCCGCGTGCGCGGACGGGGTCCCCTACGTTCTGTGGCACCTGCCATCCACGAGCGAAGTGCTGTTTGCACCCGTGTCCGGCGACGGCCTGGGTCCCACGACCGCCGTCACGCTGGCGATCGGCACCACGTCGCTGTACTTCCTGCCGCACCCGGACGGCTTCAGCTTCGTCATCGACGAGTTCGTGGTCGATGACGCGGGCGAGGAGCCTGGCGGACGTCACCGGATCGCTCTCATCCATCCCGACGACGAACCGGGTCAGCAGGGCACGTACCGCAAGTCGGTATTGGTCGATCCATCCAGCCCGCAGGGCTTCTCGGCGGCCCATCTCGAGGAGCTGCTGGTCATCGTCGAGCGCCGGTCGGGCGAGCGCCAGGAGGTTCGGGCCGGCTTGCAGGCCACGATCTTCGCGCTCCCGTAGCGGGCCGCGAAACCGTCGGCGCCGCGCCCATCTACCGAGACGGTGCCGATCAGGCCCGCGGCGGAGCTCCGGACGCGGACCGCCGATGATGGGTCTCGGCGGCATGCAGGCGAGCCTCCTGGTGCAGGAGGGCGTGCAGCGCTGCCTCGAACGCCACGCGGTCGCCGGCGCGCTCCTGCTCCATGTGCTCGCGGGCGGCGCGGCGCGCCTCGCGGGCGCGCTCCACGTCGATCTCGTGCCCGTGCTCGGCGCTGTCGGCCAGCACCACGACGTGGTCCGGCTGCACCTCGATGAAGCCTCCGCCGACCGCGATGAACAGCGGTTCCTGACCGGCGACCCTGACCTCCAGCGCCCCGGGCTTGAGCGTGGACATCAGCGGCGCGTGGTTCGGGAGGATGCCCAGGACGCCGGAGGCGCCGGGGGCGATGACCATCTCCACCTGCTCGTCGAACGCGTGGCGTTCGCTGGTGATGACCTCCAGCCGCATCGACACCCTACGCCGCCCCCTGCGGATCGGCCTGCGCCTGTTTCGACCGTTCGATCACCTCGTCGGCCGTGCCGGCCATGTAGAAGTGCTGCTCGGCGATGTCGTCCAGCTCGCCGTCCAGCAGGCGCTTGAAGCCGGCGACGGTGTCGGCCACCTGCACGTAGCGGCCCGGCTGCCCGGTGAACTGCTCGGCGACGAACATCGGCTGGGAGAAGAAGCGCTGGATCTTGCGCGCCCGCGCCACCATCAACTTGTCGTCCTCCGGCAACTCGTCCACGCCCAGGATGGCGATGATGTCCTGCAGCTCGTTGTAGCGCTGCAGGACCTGCTGCACCCCGCGCGCCACCTGGTAGTGCTCCTCGCCCACCACCTGCGGCTCCAGGGCACGGCTGGTCGACGCCAGCGGATCGACCGCCGGGTAGATGCCCATCTCCGCGATCGAGCGCTCCAGGGCGATGGTCGCGTCGAGATGGGCGAAGGTGGCCACCGGCGCCGGGTCGGTGTAGTCGTCGGCCGGCACGTACACCGCTTGCATGCTGGTGATCGATCCCCTGGTGGTGGAGGTGATGCGCTCCTGCAGCTCGCCCATCTCGGTGCCCAGCGTCGGCTGATAGCCGACCGCGCTCGGCATGCGGCCGAGCAGCGCCGACACCTCCGCCCCGCTCATGACGAAGCGGAAGATGTTGTCGATGAACAGCAGCACGTCCCCCCCGCCGTCGCGGAAGTGCTCGGCCATGGTCAGCCCGGTCAGGGCCACGCGCAGGCGCACGCCGGGGGGCTCGTTCATCTGCCCGAACACCATGGCCAGCTTGTCCAGGACGCCCGCCTCTTCCATCTCCTTGTAGAGCTGCGTACCTTCGCGGGTGCGCTCACCGACCCCCGCGAACACGGAGTAGCCGCCGTGCTCGCGCGCCAGCGACGAGATCAGCTCCTGGATGATCACGGTCTTGCCCACCCCGGCGCCGCCGATCACGCCGATCTTGCCGCCGCGGGTGAACGGCGCGATGAGATCGATCACCTTCATCCCGGTCTCGAAGATCACCCGCTCGGTCACCTGCTCGCTGAAGCCGGGCGGCGGCCGGTGGATGGGCAGCCGCTCCGCCTCCTCGACGGCGGCTCCGCCGTCGATCGGCCGGCCCAGCACGTTGAAGATCCGGCCCAGCACCGGCGTGCCCACCGGCGTGGTGATCGGGCCGCCGGTGTCCTCGACCGGCTGCCCGCGGCGCAGTCCGTCGGTGGCGTCCATCGCCACGCAGCGCACCTGGTCGTCGCTCAGGTGCTGCTGCACCTCCAGCACCAGCGGCTCGCCGCCGTTCTGCGCCTGTACCTGCAGGGCGTTGTGGATCTCCGGCAGCTCGCCGGACGGGAACTCGGCGTCGACGACCGCACCCATGACCTGGGTGACGGTCCCGGTAGCTCCCTCTGCCATGCTCTCCTCCAATCCGTTCACTTCGGTTGCGACCCGGGCTCCTAAGCCCCGGCCAGTGCCTCCGCCCCGCCGACGATGTCCAGCATCTCGGTGGTGATCGCTTCCTGCCGCGCCTTGTTGTAGGACAGGGTCAGCTCTCCGACCAGGTCGTCGGCGTTCTGTGTGGCGTTGCGCATGGCCACCATGCGTGCCGAGTACTCGCTGGCCAGACTCTCCAGGATCGCCTGGTAGAGCTGCAGCCGCGTGAAGCTCGGAACCACCGTGGCGACCAGCTCGTCGTAGCCCTGCTCGTAGATGTAAGGGTTGGTCTGCTCCGGCGGTTCTCCGTGCAGGAACTCGGCGAGCACCCGGCTGCCCGGATCGCCGGCTCGAACCGGCAGCAGTGGGCGCACGACCGGCTCCTGGCGCAGCACGTTGATGAAGTCACTGTAGGCGACGTACACCCGATCCACCTCCTGCGACAGGAACGCACCGAGCGCCACCTCGGCGATCGGTGCAGCGTCCGCCTCGGTGGGACGCGCCGGCAGATCCACGAATTCGGCGAGCAGGTCGTAGCCGCCACGCAGCAGCAGCTCGCGGCCCTTGCGGCCGACCGCGACGATCTTGATGTCGAGCTCGCTGTCGTCCGCGAAGCGGGTCGCCACGCGCATGACGTTGGCGTTGTAGGCGCCTGCCAGGCCGCGATCACCGGTGATCACGATCAGCGCCGCGGTCCGGCTGGTCGCAGGCTCCGTCAACAGCGGGTGCTGGGAACCTCCCACCATCGCCGCCAGGTGCATGAGCACCTCCCACGCCTTGGCGGCGTAGGCGCGCGAGGCCAGCGCCTGTTCCTGCGCGCGCCGCATGCGCGACGCCGCCACCATCTCCATGGCCCGCGTGACCTGGGAGATGTTGCGCACGCTGCGGATGCGGCGCCGGATCTCGCGGACCGATGCCACGGCGGCTCAGGTCCTGGCCGCCGACTGCCGGGGGGTCGCCTGAAAGCGTCCGCCGAACTCTTCCAGCGCGGCCCGCAGCGCCTGACCCACGTCGTCGGTGATCTCCTTGAGGGTGGCGATCGTGGCGCGGATCTCCGGATGGGTGCTGCCGATGAAGTCGACCAGCTCGCGCGCGTAGCGCTGGATGTCCGTGACCGGCACCTGCGCCGCGAACCCCTCCGTCAGCGCGTAGATGGCGATCACCTGCTCCTCCAGCGGCACCGGCTCGTACTGCGGCTGCTTGAGCAGCTCGGTCAGGCGCAGCCCCCGCTCCAACTGGTCGCGGGTGGTCGCGTCCAGATCCGAGCCGAACTGCGCGAACGCCGCCAGCGACCGGAACTGCGCCAGTTCCAGGCGCATCCTGCCGGCAACCTTCTTCATCGCCTTCGTCTGCGCATCGCCGCCCACGCGTGAGACCGACAGTCCGGCGTTGACCGCCGGCCGCTGGCCTGAATGGAACAGCTCGTTCTCCAGGTAGATCTGCCCGTCGGTGATGGAGATGACGTTGGTCGGCACGTAGGCCGACACGTCGCCTGCCAGCGTCTCGATCATCGGCAGCGCGGTCAGCGACCCGCCGCCGCGCTCCTCCGACAGGCGCGCCGCGCGCTCCAGCAGCCGCGAGTGCAGGTAGAACACGTCGCCGGGATAGGCCTCGCGGCCGGGGGGGCGGCGCAACAGCAGCGACACCTGCCGGTAGGCCCACGCGTGCTTGCTGAGGTCGTCGTAGATCACCAGCGCGTCGCGGCCCTGCTCCATGAAGTACTCGCCGATCGCGCAGCCGGCGTAGGGGGCGATGTACTGCAGCGGCGCCGGCTCCGCCGCCGAGGCCGCCACGACGACGGTGTGCTCCATCGCGCCGCGCTCGGCCAGCGATGCGACCACCTGCGCGATCTGCCCCTGGCGCTGGCCGATGGCGACGTAGATGCACAGCAGGTCACCGCCCCGCTGGTTGAGGATCGTGTCGATCGCGATCGCCGTCTTGCCGGTCTGGCGGTCGCCGATGATCAGCTCGCGCTGGCCGCGGCCGATCGGGATCATGGCGTCGATCGCCTTGATGCCGGTCTGTACCGGGTATCCACGTTGTCGCGCTCGATCACGCCGGGAGCGATGCGCTCGATCGGGAAGCGCTCGGCCAGGTGCAGATCGCCCTTGCCGTCGATGGGCGTGCCGACCGCGTCGACGACGCGGCCGACCAGGTCGTCGCCGACCGGAACCGATGCGATCTCCCCGGTGCTCTTGACCGTGTCCCCTTCCTCGATGTGGTCGTAGGGACCCATGATCACCGCGCCGACCACGTCGCGCTCCAGGTTGAGGGCGATGCCGGCCACCCCTTGCGGGAACTCCAGGAGCTCGGTCGCCATGGCGCCGCTCATCCCCGAGATGCGGGCAATGCCGTCACCGACGCTCATCACCGTGCCGACCTCGCGCCGCTCCAGCGGCGGCTCGAACCCTTCGATCTGGCGGCGAAGCTGCCGCGTTATGTCATCGACTCGTATCGCCATGGGCTTGCCCTGTCCGTCCCCTTTTCGGCCGGTCCGTCATGTTCCCCGGGCCGTCAAACGGCCCGCCGCAGCGTGCTGTCCAGCTCGCGCAGCCGCGCGGCGACGCTGCCGTCGATCACCTCGTCCCCGACGCGGATGAGCAGCCCGCCGACCAGTTGCGGGTCGACCTCGTAGCGGATCTGCACGTCCGCGCCGTACCGGCCTCTGACCGAACCCTCGACCTGCTGCCGGGTCGCGGCATCCAGCTCGACCGCGCTGGTCACGGTCGCGAGCTGCGCCGACGGCCCCGCGGTCGCCAGCCGTTCCAGGCCGGCGAGCACGCGCGGCAGCAGCGCCACGTCGCCGTTGGACAGCAGCGTGCCGAAGAAGCGCCGCACGGCGGCCGAGGTGCCGGCCGGTATCATCTTCTCCATGCGCCGCTGCCGCTCGGCGAACGGCGCGGCCCGGTCGTCGAGCGCGCCGGCGGCCGATTCGTCGGCCGCAAGCGCCGCGCTCACCGCCCGCAGCGCTTCGATCCACTCCTGGAGGGCGATGCCGAAGCAGGCGCTCGCGTACCGTTCGGCGAGCTCACCCGGATTCACTCATCCCCACCGGTGTCGGCCCTGTCGATATCGACCAGCACGCGATCGACGAGCGCGCGGTGGGCGGCCGGATCGACCGTCTGGGCGATCACCTTGCCGGCGATCAGCAACGCCAGCTCTCCCGCCTCGCGCCGCAACGACTCGGTCACCTGCTCGCGATCGCGTTCCGCGTCCTCGCGGGCGCGCGCCTTGATCTGCTCCGCCTCCTCGCGGGCGGCCTGAAGCACCTCGCCGCGCATGCGTTCGGTCGCCTCGGCCGCAGCGCGGGCCTCCTGCTGCGCCTCGTCGCGCGCGGCGGCCAGCTCGCGCTCGAACGCGGCGCGCTGGCCTTCCGCTTCCTGCTGCGCGCGTTCGGCCGCTTCCAGCCCGTCGGCGATCCTCTGCTGGCGGCGGGCCAGCATCGCCTTGACCGGCTTGTACAGGAACAGCCTCAGCAACACGACCAGGATGATGAAGTTGGCCGCGTAGGCGGCCAGTCCGATCGGCGAGACTCCGAGCGCTTCCATCGTCTACGAATCCATCCGGGGCATCGCTACAGCACGAACAGGATGATGAGCGCGATGACCAGGGCGTAGATCGCCACGGACTCCGCGAAGGCCATGCCCACCAGCATGTTGGTACGGATCATCCCCTGCGCTTCCGGGTTGCGTCCCAGCGACTGCAGGGCGCCGAGTGCGGTGAGGCCGATACCGATGCCGGGGCCGAGCGCGCCGATGCCGATGGCCAGGGCGGCGGCCAGCAACTTGAATGTCTCTTGCGTGAGCTCCATGGGTGCGGAAGCTACCAGACGCGACCCCCGACGCCAAGTCGGGGACGCCGACGGCTGCGATCAGTGCTCGTGCTCGGCCGCTGCGATCGAGAAGAACACCAGGGCCAGCAGGAAGAAGACGATCGCCTGGATCAGGCCCACGAAGATCTCGAGCCCGAAGAACACGACGACCAGGCCCAGGGGCACCAGGCTGGAGATCACGATCAATACCACCTCGCCGGCAAACACGTTGCCGAACAGCCGGAAGGAGAAGGAGACGATCCGCGCGAGCTCGCTGATCCCCTCCAGCACGCCGACGAACAGCTCGATCGCCCAGGCGGTGAAGCCCTTGCGGCGCAGGCCGCCCAGGGGCAGGAAGTTGGACAGGTAGCGCGCGCCGTGCGCGCGCAGCCCGAACCACTGGGTCAGGATCACCGTGATCAGCGCCAGCGCCAGGGTCATGTTGAGGTCGGAAGAGGGAGCGCGCAGGAACGGGACGATCACCACCTGGTCGTCGTGCCCATCGTGGTGTTCTCCAGGGTGCAGCGGCTTCAGGTCGTCGAACTCTCCGCCGATGAGCAGCACGCTCGGGATGCCGGCGAACCCCGTGGCACCGGGATCGACGCCGCCCTTGTACGTCGAGTGCGCAGGCCCGACCGCCCCCAGAAACGGGGTGAGCAGGCTGAACATGTTGACGACGAGCAGGTAGAGGAAAATGGTGGCGACGATCGGGAAGAACGTCTCCGCCCAGCGCTTGGGGGCGACGTCCCTCACCAGGTTGTCGAGGCCCTCGATCAGCCCCTCCACCACGTTCTGCAGGCCGCCCGGCCGCTCCTTGAGGCGCCGGCCGAAGAAGAAGGCGAAGACCGCGAGCGCCGCCGACAGCACGAACGAGGTCACCACGGCATTGGTGAGGTGCTTGCCCAGCCCGATCGGCTCGGCCTTTACCTCGATCGCGGCCATGTCGTGCGGAAACACCACGAACCCGACGGCGACCACCGCGATCACCGCCAGGACGATCAGGAGCGCCTTCACTGGCCGGACCCGCCCCCGCTGCCGCTGCTGCCTGCGGCGGCGTCCGCCTGCCCGACGGTCCCGGTCGCGCCCTCACCCGCGGAGGCGGCCCCCTGCCCGGCAGCGTCCTCGGTCCCTTCGGTCTGCGGGGCATCGGTCGCCTGCGGCGCGGCAGCCGGCTGAGCCGGCCGCACCCACCACTGGCCCTCCTCCGACTGAACCTGCGTCTGCAGCCGCGCCCTTTGCAGGAAGTCGTCCTGGTTGGGCGTGCGGTTCAGCCATGCCAGCGCGAACGCGGCGACCAGGAACACGGCCCCCAGGATCGACGTGAATCTTGTCAGCACGTTGCCGGTCCGGGAACCGAACGGCGAGGAGCTCTCCCCGCCACCGAACATGCCGCCGATGCCGCCGCCCTGATCGTCCTGGATGAGGACGATCAGCACCAGCAGCACCGCGGTGATGATGAAAACGACCAGTATGACTATTCCGGCGAGCGCCATTGCGTGTCCATTATAAGGCAGGGCCGCTAAAGGGGCACTATCGCCGCGAACGAAGCCGCCTCCAGCGACGCGCCACCGACCAGCAGCCCGTCGACGCCGTCCTGTGCAAGCAGCGCCGCGGCGTTGTCCGGTTTCACCGAGCCGCCGTACTGGATGATCAGCCCTGCCGCGGCCTCCGCACCGGCTGCCGCCGCCACCGTCCGGCGAATGTGCGCATGCATGGCGCGCGCATCCTCCGGGGTGGCGGTGCGGCCGGTGCCGATCGCCCACACCGGTTCGTAGGCCACCTGCAGCGACACCCGCCCGAGGTCCACCTGCGGAATCACCGCACGCACCTGCCGCGCAACGACTTCCTGCGCGCGGCCGGCGTCGCGCTCGTCTGAAGTCTCGCCGACGCACAGGGTGACCTCCAGGCCCGCCTCGCAGGCGCGCCGCACCTTCTCCAACACCACGTCGTCGGTGTCGCCCAGGCCGTGCCGACGTTCCGAGTGGCCGACGATGACCAGCTCCACGCCGGCGTCGGCGAGCATCGCCGCCGCCACTTCGCCGGTGTAGGCCCCTTCGGTGGTGGCCGCCACGTCCTGCGCGGCCAGCAGCACGCCCGATCCGCGTGTCGCGTCGCGCACCACGTCGAGCGCCGTGTACGGCGGCGCCACCGCAACGCGCACGCCGGCGCGGAGGCGGCCGCCGGTGTCGAGCTCCCGCACCACGGCGGCCGCCAGCTCCCGCGCGGGTGCCCGCAGCAGGTTCATCTTCCAGTTGCCGGTGATCAGCACGCCGCGTCCGGCGGCGGACCGGCCGGACTCACCCACGCAGCGCCGCCACGCCCGGCAGGATACGGCCTTCGAGCAGCTCCAGCGACGCGCCGCCGCCGGTCGAGACGTGATCGATGCCGGCGTCGATGCCGAGTGCCTGCAGGGCGGCGACCGAGTCGCCGCCGCCGACGACGGTATGCGCGGGGCTGTCGACCACGGCCCGGGCCACCGCCAGCGTGCCGCGCCGGAACCGGTCGATCTCGGCAACGCCCATCGGCCCGTTCCAGAGGACGGTCCCGGCCGTGGCGATCCGGTCGCGGAACGCGCGCGCGGTCCGCGGGCCGATGTCCACTCCGGCCAACCCGTCCGGAATGTCGCGGGTGGCGACCGGAACCGCGGTTCGCGCCGCCGCGCCGTCGATCGGCGGCGCGGCGGCCACGTGATCGGTCGGCAGGAGCACCGGCACGCCCCGCGCCGAAGCTGCCTCGAGGAGCTCTCGGGCGGTGCCGATCGCGTCCTCCTCCATGAGCGACGCGCCGACCGTCACGCCCCGGGCGGCCAGAAAGGTATAGGCCATGCCGCCACCGATCAGGATGGCGTCGACCCGCTCCAGGAGGGTGCGCAGGACGTCGATCTTGGAGGACACCTTGGCGCCGCCCACCGCCAGCACGAACGGGGTGGCAGGATGGGTCAAGAGGCTTCCCAGCTCCTCCACCTCGCGCTGCATCAGCAGCCCCGCACCTTTCGCGCCGGCCGGCATGAGGTCCGGCACCCCGACGGTCGAGGCGTGCGCGCGGTGCGCCGCACCGAACGCGTCGTTGACGTAGACCTCTCCGAGCCGCGCCAGACGCATGGCGAAGCCGTCGTCGTTGGCCTCCTCGCCGGGATGGAAGCGGACGTTCTCCAGCATGAGCACCTCGCCCGCGCGGAGCCCGGCGGCCGCGCGCTCGACGCCCTCTCCCACGCAGTCGTCGGCCGCGCGCACGGGGCCCGTCAGCAAGTCACCGAGCCGCCGTGCCACCGGCGCCATGCGCAGCCGCTCCTGGCGGGCGCCTGCCGGGCGGCCCAGATGGCTCACAAGCACCAGGCGCGAGCCGTGCCGATCCAGCACGGCCCGGATGGTCGGCAGCGTCGCACGGATGCGCGCGTCGTCGGCGACCCGCCCGTCGGCCAGCGGGACGTTGAAGTCCACCCGCATCAGGACGGTCCGCCCACGCAGGTCCAGGTCGTCCAGGCCGGGCATCCGCGATGCCGTGTGCGCGGGCCGCGGGATGCCGCGCCGCCGCTCACGCGGACGGATCCTGTTGCGCTTCGGCCTCCGGCTCCCTGCGCAGGACGATCTTCACCCGCGTGATGCGGCGGCCGTCCATCCCCTGGATCACGAAGTCGGCGTCGCCGTACCGCTTGGTCTCGTAGATCACCGGGATCTTCCCGAACAGGTCGAAGACGAAACCGCCGAGCGTGTTGAATTCCTCGGTCGGCAGCTCCAGCGTCAGCCCGTAGCCGTCGAGCTCGTCCAGGCGCACCCGCGCGTCGCACAGGTAGACGCCGGCACCCAGCTTGAGGACGTCCTCGCTCTCATTGTCGAACTCGTCCTGAATGTCGCCGACGATCTCCTCGAGCACGTCCTCCATGCAGGCGATCCCGGAGGTTCCCCCGTACTCGTCCGTGACGATCGCCAGATGCACCCTGCGGCGCTGGAACTCGTGCAGCAACTCGTCGACGCGCTTGCTCTCCGGCACGAAGAAGGGCTTGCGCATCGCCGTGCCGGCGTTCACGTTCCGGCCATTGCCGACGATCTGGCCCAGCAGGTCCTTCGCGTACAGCACGCCGATCACGTCGTCGACGGTCTTGTGGTACACCGGCAGCCGGGAGTGGCCGCTCTCCGTGATCGTCTCCATCAGCTCCTCCGGCGTGGCATCCACCGGCGCGAAGACGACGTCGGGACGCGGCACCATGATGTCCTTGACCATCTTCGAGGAGAGCTGCACCACGCCGTCGACCATCTCGCGGACACGCGGGCGCAGCTCCTCGAGTCGGATCTCCTCTTCCGATGGCCTGCGCAGCAGGCGGTCCAGAATGCTCATCAGGAGACGCCGGATTCCCATGGCAGAGACTCCAGGAGCCGTTGCTGCTCCGACAACATCGGCTCGTCCGCGACGTCGCCTTCCCCGTGGTCCCGGCCCAGCAGGTGCAGGATCCCGTGCAACAGCAACTCGCGGAGCTCGGTCGACTCGGGGAGGTTGCGGCGCTGCGCCTGCCGACGGGCGGTGTCGAGCGAGATCACCACGTCGCCCAATATCGAGCCGCCCGGTATCGAGCCACGGCCGACGGGCACGTCCTGCTCGAAGGACAGCACGTCGGTCGGCGCATCGATTCCGCGGAAGCGGAGGTTCAGCTCGCGCATGCACCGGTCGTCGCACAGCAGCACCGACAACTCCGCGGAGCTGCGGCCGAGCGCGTCCAGCGCGGCCTCTGCGAAACGAACCAGCGCTGCCCGTTCGCCGCCGGCGGGAGCGCGCACGCGGTCGGCCACGCCGATCTCCACGCGCCCGGTCGCAACGGGCAGGGCGCGCGGGACACCGGGGCTGGCGGAGGTGGCCGACCGGCCGGTACTCGGAGGTTGCTCGGGATCTTCCATCATCAAGGCGGTGGCATCAGGACGGCGACATCAGGACGGGCGGTGGTCCGCATCGGCCGGCGCGGTTTCGTAAGCCTGCACGATCTTGCGCACCAGTGGATGGCGTACCACGTCTTCCCTGTCGAAGTAAATGAAACCAATTTCCCCGACGTGTGCCAAGAGCTCCGTGATCTGCAGCAATCCGCTGTCACGGCGGCGAGGCAGGTCGATCTGGGTGATGTCGCCGTTGATCACGACCCGGGAGCCCTCGCCCATGCGCGTCAGGAACATCTTCATCTGCTCGCGCGTGGTGTTCTGCGCCTCGTCGAGGATGACATAGGCGTCGGCCAGCGTGCGGCCGCGCATGTAGGCCAGCGGCGCCACCTCGATCGTGCCGGCCTGCTCCATGCGGCGCAGCACGTCGGCGGGCAGCAACGCCTGCATGGCGTCATACAGCGGACGAAGGTACGGCTCGATCTTGTGCTCCAGGTCCCCCGGCAGGTAGCCCAGGCTCTCGCCTGCCTCCACCACCGGCCGGGTGATGATCATGCGGCGCAGTTGCCGGCTGCCCACCGCCCGCAGGGCGTCGGCCACAGCCAGGTAGGTCTTGCCGGTACCCGCGGGGCCAACCGCGATCACCAGGTCACGCTTGGCGAGCAACTCCAGGTAGCGTATCTGGTTGGCGCTGCGCGGCGCCACCTGGCGCAGCCCCTTCGGAATCGACAGGTGACGGTCGGGTCCGGGTGTGACCGACGGTTCCTCCATGCGCCGGTAGATCGAGCGGATCACCTCCGGCCCCGGTTCAAGGCCCAGCCGTGCGCGGTCGCGCACCTCGCCGAGCAACGCCGCGAACGTCTTGCGGGTCGCCGAATCGTCGGTGGCCAGCATGATTCGGTTGCCTTGCGAGTAGACCGGGCTGCTCAGCAACTCTTCGAGAACCCGCAGGTTCCGGTCGTTGACCCCGCATACGTCGCTCAGGACACCGGCATCATCCAGGACGACCGCGAGCGGCTTCCCCATATCGCGACGGTCGCG
Source organism: Spirochaetia bacterium (assembly GCA_964291595.2). GTDB lineage: Bacteria > Spirochaetota > Spirochaetia > SZUA-6 > Bin103 > CATQHW01. Next base: position 4,028,179 of record OZ219914.1, read on the forward strand.
ATCGTAGTGTCAGCGATCCTCGATGTCGATACCCTGGCGATCGATGCGGAAGCTGGAGTACAGCTCCGGGACCGGCAGCCAGCGGACCTCCACCGAGAGGGCCGGGGTCCAGACGATGCGCGGCTCTTCCCGGTCGGTGTCGGGATTGTACTCCACGTGCTGTTCCGGCCGGCCCTGATAGGCGAGCGACAGGTTCCAGTCGCCCAACCGGTGCAACGCCTCGAAGCGCAGCGACTCCAGCTTGAACGCCGAGGCGATCCGGTCTTCGGAATTCAGGAAGTTGAACGACCGCGCCAGATCCACGATCGGGTTGACCCACCGGTCGCCGGCCTGCTCGGCCGTGCCGGGCAGATAGCGGTACAGGTGCCGATTGACCGAGCTTGACCTGAATGAGAGGTCGAGGAACCGGTGAATCTGCAAGCCCAGCCGCAGGTCGAACGAGAACGAGTTGTCTCGCACGAAGGCATCCGGGTCGACGGCCAGGCGGGTCTGCACGCCGGCATCCAGCCGTATCCGGTTCTTCCAGAACGCGATCGTCCCCGTGTCCAGCCGGTATCCTACCGCCAATTGCGTCGCCCGCAGAGCCGGCCGGCCGTCGGGAAGGGGGTCCCCGAAGGGATCGAGCGGCTCACGGACCGCCGCGGTCACCGTACCGGTCACTCCGTAGGCATTCGCCTGGGTCCGGAGGCGATCGAGGCGCTGTTGCTCATCCAGCCGGAACGACTGGCTCACCGACGCGCTCGAGTTGATGCGCACGCTCCCGCGCCCATCAATCGGGGTCGGCTTGAGCTGCCCGGCGTCGGCTCCCTCGGCCTGCTCGGCAACGCCGCCGCGCACCGCCATGGAGAACGCCCCGACATCCGCTTCCACGCGGCCGTCGGCGGCCAGCGGCCGCGGGGGCAGGTCGATTCCTGCACCAACGCGGGCGCGGATGCCGGTGACCGCGAACGCCGCGTCTGCCCCGGCCCGGTGAGCCAGGACCCTGTCCCGGTCCCACGCCGGGCCCCGCACGAGTGGATCGCCGGTGTCTGGAGCCATGTGCACGTCATGCAGCAGGAGACCCAGTCCGTACGAGAGGCTTGACCCCGACCACGCGGGCACGGACCGCAGCGGCCGCAGGCTGAGCGTGTTGTTCAGCCGCAGCCGCGCGCTGGTCCGGCTCAGGTCCGACTGGCTCAACTGCTCGGCGAGTTCGGGATCGATGCCGTCCGCCTTCCGGGCATGCACCTGGTAGCTCGCCGTCTCGACGAGCGCGCCACTCAGGCCGACGACGCGGTCGAAGGCGGAGACGGTGTAGCTGATCTGTCCGTTGGCACGAGTGTCGACGCGCGTGTGGAGCACGTCCAGATCGACCTGATCGCGCGTAGCGACCGGCCCGTCATCGAAGCGGTGATCGACGGACACGACCGGACGCAGCGAGTAGCCGACATCGGCGGAGAGCCCGCCGCCCTCGGCTGCCCAGCGGAACAGCGACCCCGAGGCGACCGCCGCGACCGCCGGCAGCGTCAGCGTCTCCGGATAGTAGAAACGGCGAGTAGGCGACGCGGCCTGCAGCCGGTCGGGCGCCGACGGCACGCCGGCCGATGGCGGCTCGGTACGGCTACCCCAGAGCCAGCTTGCCGAGAGCGTAGGAAACGTCAGCGTCCGCAACGCCGGGGTCGCGAGCAGCGGATGCAGAGACAGATCGCCTCCGAGCCGCCACTCCAGCCGGTCGCGCGGGGGCGGGGGGATCAGCGGACCCTGCGGCAGGCCCAGCAGTCCCCCGGTCGGCAGGTCGTGAGCCCGGCTCAGGAAGTCCGTGGTGAAGCCCGGATCGGAAAACAGCTCGAAGCTGCCCTGCACCGATCCGAGGGCGCCGCGGATCGCGACTTCCGTCTCCAGCCCGTAGCGCAACGGAACTCGAGCTCCCAGGATCGTCGAGGTGTCCCAATGCGAAACCAGCTCCCCGTCCGCTCCGCGCAGGTACGGCGTGTGGCCGACACCCGCGCCCGCGTCTGCCACCAGCGCACGGGACGCGGCGACGCCCCCGAACAGCGACAGACCGCCGATTCGCCCCTGCACCCCGCCAAAGATGCCGAGGCGGCTGTAGAGGTCGACCATCAGCGCCAGCACGTCGGCGTCCGCCGCATCCGCTTCTGCGCGCACCGGCAGCAGGAACAGCCCGCGGCGCTCGTCGGCGTAGCCGGTCTCGCCCGCGTTGCGCTGCAGAAACGACAGCGGGACGTCATCGGCCGGTTTGCGCCCGATCAGGTAGGTGGTCGTCTGCAGGTAGATGCCCTCGCGGCTGCGCTGCCCGATCGCCGGGTGAAACAGCAGCCTGCCCCCCGGCCGGAGAAAGTACGGCAGGTACAGCACCGGCACCTCTCCTACGTGCAGGAATGCGTTGCTGACCGCCCACTCCTCGGGCGCCAGGATCCACAGCCGCTCCGCTTCGATCCGGTAATCGGGGTCGCCGGGATCGTCGGACGAGGTGACGGTCGCCCGCTCCATCACCACCGTATCGTCGGCACGCCGGGTGATCGCCTGCCCGGAATAGGTGAAAGTCACGTCCTGGTCGGCCGCCTGCTCCGTCCCGGTCTGATCGACCTGGCTCGATCCGTCGTAGAAGATCCCCTCCCATCCCTCGGTATCGACGGACAGGCTCTGCCCGCGGAACACCTCGGAGCCGTCGTCGGTCGTCATCGTGTACGCCACCGAACCGGATGCGGTGAGACTGTTGCGCTCGTCGTGGTACGTGATCCGGTCGGCCTGGATCCGATGACGCGCACCGGTGTCCCGGTCCACGGCGGTGACGACGACCTCGCCCTCCAGAACCAGCGTCGTGTGGCCGAGCTCGTCGGAACGGTAACGGGCGGAGCGCGCCGACTCCACCGTGATCTTGCTGCCCGCGTCCTCCACGGACGCTTCTTCCGGACTCGGCAGCCCGTAGTGCTCGCGCAGCCGCTGCTGCCGGGCGACCCGGTCACCGCCGTCCGGCAGACCGAGCTGACGCAGCCACGCGGCAAGCTCCACGGCGCGGGCCGTGTCGATGTCGATCGGCAGGGTCTCGGCGAACAGCGGATCGTCGCTGGTGGGAGGCGGGCTCTGGGCGACCGCCGCCGCCGCCACCGCCACCGCCAGCAGGACCGCCAGCACGCGCCAGGCGCTCACAGCACCTCCCGCAGGTAGCGGCCGGTGTGGCTGGCCCCGTGTCCGGCCACGACCTCCGGCGTCCCCGCCACGACCAGGTCGCCGCCGTCACTGCCGCCTTCCGGGCCGAGGTCGATCACGTGGTCGGCCTGCTTGATCACGTCGAGGTGATGCTCGATGACCACGACGGTATTGCCCCGGTCGACCAGCCGCTGCAGCACGGCCAGGAGTTGCCGCACGTCGACGAAGTGGAGCCCGGTGGTCGGCTCGTCGAGCAGGTACACGGTGCGGCCCGTGTCCCGCCGCGAGAGCTCCAGGGACAACTTCACGCGCTGCGCCTCCCCGCCCGACAGGGTCAGCGCCGACTGGCCGAGCCGCAGGTACCCCAGGCCCACGTCCTGCAGCGTGCCGAGCCGGCGCGCCACCTGCGGGACGTGCGTGAAGAACTCGGCCGCCTCGGTGACCGACATCCGCAGCACCTCGTCGATGTTCCGTCCCTTGTAGCGGATCGCCAGGGTCTCGCGGTTGTACCGGCGCCCTCCGCACACGTCGCAGGTCACGAACACGTCGGGAAGAAAGTGCATCTCGATCTTGATCTGGCCGTCGCCGGCGCAGTTCTCGCAGCGGCCGCCGGCGACGTTGAAGGAGAACCGGCCCGGCCGGTAACCGAGCGCGCGCGCTTCCGGCAGCGCGGCGAACAGTTCCCGGATCGGCGTGAACAGCCCGACGTACGTGGCCGGATTGGACCGTGGCGTGCGGCCGATCGGCGCCTGATCGATCTCGATGATCTTGTCGACCTGCTCGCAGCCTTCGACGCCATCGAGTCCCTGCGGCAGCCGCCGGTCGTCCAGGGCCGCCCGCAGCGCGGGGCCCAGCAGGTCTGACACCAGCGTCGACTTGCCCGAACCGGACACGCCGGTCACCACCGTCAGCGTTCCCAGCGGCAGCAGCACGTCCAGGCCGCGCAGGTTGTTGGCGGCTGCGCCGCGCAGGGTCAGGCCGCCGGTCGGCAGCCGACGTTGCGGCGGTGTCGCGATCTCCTCCCGCCCCGCGAGGTAGCGGCCGGTCACGGACCCGTCATGCTCCTGCACCGCGTGCGGCGCGCCGCACGCCACCACCCGGCCACCGTACTCGCCGGCGCCGGGGCCGAGATCCACCAGGTAGTCGGCGCTGCGCAGCGTCTGCTCGTCGTGTTCCACGACCAGCAGGGTGTTGCCGCGATCGCGCAGCCGGAACAGCGTGCGCAGCAGGCGGTCGTTGTCGCGCTGGTGCAGGCCGATGGTCGGTTCGTCCAGCACGTAGAGCACCCCGACGAGCGCGGAGCCGATCTGCGTGGCCAGGCGAATGCGCTGCGCCTCGCCGCCCGACAGCGTGGAGGCGCGCCGGTCCAGGGTCAGGTAGGAAAGTCCGACGCTGGCCATGAATTCCAGGCGGTCGCCGATCTCCCTGACGATCTGCCCCGCCACCCTGGCCCAGTCGCCGCCGCTCTCGTCGGCCACGCGGCGCACGTACGACATTCCTTCCTCCACCGACATTGCGGTGACCTGGTCGATGCTGCGGCCGCCCACCTCGACGGCCAGCGCTTCCCGGCGCAGCCGCCGGCCCCCGCATCCCTGGCAGGGTTGCTCGCGCATGAAGCCCTCCAGCCACCGCTTGACGTGATCGGACGCGGTCTGCAGGTAGCGGCGCTTGAGCTCCGGAATCACGCCCCGATAGGTGGTCGCGTAGCGGTAGCTGGCCTTGGTGGCGGTTCGGTGCTCGACCTGGATGCGGTCGCCGGCCCCGAACAGCAGGGCGTCGAGGACGGCGGGCGGCACCTCGTCCAGCGGGGTATCGAGCCGGAAGCCCCAGTGCCGGGCGAGCGCCCGGAACAGGGACCGGGTCCACTTGGCACGGGGGTTGTGCGTGGCGATGCCGCCCTCGTCGAAGGACTTGCCGGGGTCGGGAACGATCAGGTCGCGGTCGAATTCGAGGCTGACCCCCAGCCCGGAGCAGACGGGGCAGGCGCCGTGCGGGTTGTTGAACGAGAACAGCCGGGGCTCGAGCTCCGGGAACGGCGCGCCGCAGTCCGCGCACGAGCTGGTCTGCGAGAATCGCTGCTCGACCGGTACGCCGTCGCCGTCGCCGTCGAGCAGCACGATCATTCGCCCGGAGCCCACCTCCAGCGCCGTTTCCACCGAGCCGGCCACCCGCTGGTGCAGGTCCGGCCGGCCGATCAGACGGTCGACCACGATCTCGATCGTGTGCGCCGTGTTCCGGTCCAGCTCCGGGACATCGTCGAGCGAGTGGATGTGGCCGTCCACCCGCACGCGCACGAATCCCGCCTTGACCGCGTCCTCGAACACGGCACGGTGCCGTCCCTTGCGGCCGCGCACCACGGGCGCCAGCAGGATGATCCGCGAACCGGCCGGCAGGGCGGCGATGGCGTCGACGATCTGGTCGGTCGACCGTTCGCTGATGGCCGCTCCGCACTCCGCACAGTGCGGGCGGCCGGTACGGGCGAACAGCAGCCGCAGGTAGTCGTAGATCTCGGTCACGGTGCCGACGGTGGACCGTGGATTGCGCTGCGCCGTGCGCTGCTCGATCGAGATCGCCGGCGACAGCCCGTCGATGAAGTCCACGTCCGGCTTGTCCAGGCGCCCCAGGAACTGCCTCGCGTATGCCGACAGCGATTCGACGTAGCGCCGCTGCCCCTCGGCGAACACGGTGTCGAACGCGAGTGACGACTTGCCCGAGCCGCTCGGCCCCGACACCACGATCAGCCGGTTGCGCGGCAGGTCCAGGTCGATCCCCTTCAGGTTGTGCTCGCGGGCGCCGCGGATGACGATGCGGTCGGTACCCGGTCGAGCGCCATCCCCGCCGTCAGCGACCCCTCCGTCAGCGACGGAGCCGGACGATCGTCTTGCCATGTCCACCCTCGTCGGCCGGGGCATCCTGATAGTCGCTGACCGCGGAGCTGTCGCGCAGGTATTCGCGTATCGCGTGGCGCAGCACGCCGTGGCCGTGCCCGTGCACGACCGAGAACTCCGCCATGCCCCGCATGACCGCCGCGTCGAGCTGCCGCTCGACCTGCAGCAGGGCCTCCTCCGCGCGCATGCCACGGACGTGCAGCTCCAGCACCGGATCCGCCCGGCTCACCAGCTCCACGCGGGCGCTCGTACCGCGAGACGGACGCGGATCGGCCGCCACCAGCTCGGCCGCGCGGAACTCGCCGCGGATCGTGTCGGTCTGAACCACGTAGCGGTCGGGATACCGGTCGGGGCGGTGCCGGCGCACGACGCGGCCGGCCGCACCGGTACGGCGGATGAGCACGCCGCTGCCGGGCGCCAGCGGAGCGCCGTCCGGAGCCGCGCCGTCCGCCGCGTCCAGCGCCGCCAGCGCATCCCGCTCTTCCTGCAGGCGCTTCTCGATTGCCCGCGGTGCGGCGCGCGCAGCCGCGTCAGCCGTGGCCGCCCCGAGGTTCTCCCGCTCGCCGCCCGCCGCCGAGGCGGCCGCCCCCGGGGCGGTCGCGCGCACCGATCGGATGGCGCGCTCCACGTCGCGGCGCGCCTCGGCCAGAAAACGGCCCAGCTCGCCGGCCGCCCGCCGGCGCTGCTCGCGCTCGCGCTGCGCGAGCGCCGCCCGGTCCTCTGCCAGCTCGGCCTCCCGCCGGGCGAGCACGGCCGCGCGCTCCCACAGCTCGCGCTCCTCCCGGTCCTGCTCGCGCTGCCGGCGCGTCAGCGCGTTGATGATCCGGCCCTCCTCGGTGCGCCCGGCGTCCAGCAGATTCGCGGCTCGCTCGATCACGGCATCCGGCATCCGGTGTCGGCGGGCGATGTCCAGCGCGTGGCTCTCGCCCGGCATTCCCTCCAGGACCCGGTATGTCGGCCGCAGCGTGCGCGAGTCGAACTCCATCGAGGCGTTGGCGACCCCGCTCTCGGTGTAGGCGTACACCTTCAGCGCCCCATGGTGCGTCGTTGCCATGGCCGTCACTCCCGAGGCCAGGAACCGGTCGAGCAGCGCACGCGACAGGGCGATGCCTTCCTCCGGGTCGGTGCCGGTGCCCAGCTCGTCGATCAGCACCAGCGAACGCGCGGTGGCGTCCCGGACGATCGCGGCCAGGTTCTCGACGTGCGCGGAGAAGGTGGACAGGGAGGCGGCGATCGACTGCTCGTCGCCGATGTCGGCGTAGATGCCGCGGTAGACCGGCAGGGTCGAGTCCGGACCGGCCGGGATCTCCATGCCCGCCTGGTTCATCAGGCAGAGCAGACCCACCGTCTTCAGACAGACGGTCTTGCCGCCCGTGTTGGGTCCCGTGATGACCAGAATGTGCGCCCCGGGCGGCATGCTCACGTCCAGCGGCACCGCGGCCGCGCCAAGCTCGGGATGGCGGGCGCCGTGCAACGCCAGCGGGCCGACCGATGCGGCGACGGCCGCGTGCGCGCGCGCGTAGCGCGCCCGTGCCTGCACGCAGTCGTAACGCGCCGTGACCGCCGCAGCTCGCTCCAGGGCCGGCCGCTCCCGCGCCACGGCGCCGGTCAGCTCGCGGAGGACGCGGCGCACCTCGGCCGCGTAGCGGTCGCGGGCCGCCACGACGGCGTTGTTGGCCTCCACGTCGCGGAGCGGCTCCACGTAGAGCGTGGCTCCACTCGCCGACACCTCGTGCACGACGCCGGGCACGCGCGCGCGGTGAGTGGCCTTCAGCGGTACCACGGTTCGCCCGCCGCGCTGGGTCGGCACGGCGCCGTTGAAGCAGCCGCGCAGGGCGGAATCGGCCATCAGCTCCCCGGCCGCCGTCTCGATCTGCATCTGCAGCCGGCGCAGGTCGCGCTTCACCCGCGCCAGCTCCGGGATCGCGTGGTCCTGCACCGTCCCGTCGGCGCCCACCACGCGCCGCACCTCGGCGGCCAGCGATCGCAGCGCCGGCAGCTCCGCGTGCAGGGCGAACAGCGCGGGGCGCTCGACGGGATCGACGACCTCGGCAAGCGAGCCGCGGATCGACTCCGCCGTGCTCGCGAGCCGTCCGACGGCCGCCAGCTCGGCCGGATCGAGCCATGGAGCCCCGCGGCGCAGGCGGCCCAGCGGCACGCCGATCTCGGGCAGGTCCAGCTCCGGCACGCGGAAGCCGGACTCCAACAGGCGCCGCAGCTCCACCGCGGGCGCCCGTTCGGCCAGCACCGACGGCGGGTCGTCGTATACACGGCTCGCCAGCACCTGGCGCCGCCCTTCCGCTCCCGCGCAATACTCGGCGACCTGCGCCAGCACGCCGGGCAGGCCGAGCAGCGCCGCTGCCTGCGCCTGGCCGGTCGCGAGTCCCTCGTTCGGAGATGTCCCGCTCACGAGTGCGCTCGCTCCCGCTCGCGGTCGAGCACCTCACGCAGCAACCGCAGGTAGCTCTCGTAGCGGTCGGGGTGGATCCGGCCCGCCTCCACCGCCGCGCGCACCGCGCACCCCGGCTCGCCGTCGCACAGGCAGGCGCTGTACTCGCAGCGCAGCAGCCAGCGCTGAAAATCGCGAAAACGGTGACGGATGTCGCGCGCCTCGATGGCGCCCAGCTCCAGCTCGCGAATGCCGGGGCTGTCGATCAGCCGTCCTCCGTCGGCGAGCTCCAGCAGCTCGGCACGGATCGTGGTATGCACGCCGCGGTCGAACTTGCGCGACACCGCGCCCGTACGCAACAGCAGGTTCGGATCCCAGGCGTTCAGCAGGCTGGACTTGCCCACCCCCGACTGACCGCATATCAGCGTCAACGCCGCACCGAGCGCCGCCCGCGCCTCCGCCACTCCCTCACCGGTGACCGCCGAGCACTCGAGCACGCGGTAGCCCATCCGCCGGAAGTCGGCGATACGTTCGGCCACCGTTGCGGGGATGCCGAGGTCGGTCTTGTTGAGAATGATCAGGGAGTCGACGCCGGCGTGCTCGGCGGACACCAGCAGGCGATCGATGAAACGCGGACGGAACGGGGGCGAGCCCGGGGCGGTCACGCAGGCCACCTGGTCGACGTTGGCGGCAAGCACCTGCATCGCGCGGTGCTTGCGGCTCCATCGATCGATCTGGGTCGTGCGCTCCAGCCGGTTCAGGATCCATCCGGAGGTGTCTTCGTACGGGTCGGGCTCGATCTCCAGGAAGTCGCCCACCGCGACCGGTGCGTGCACGCGCTCTTCCACCTGCAGCGTCTTGCCCTTGATCCGGCAGCGCATGAGCGTCCCGTCGACGCTCACGTCGTAATAGCTGCCGGCGCTGCGGTGCACCTGTCCGGTGAGTACGCTCACCGCGCGACTGTCGCCTGACGGCCCTCAAGCGCGCAAGGAGTCTGTCGGGGCTGCCGCGCACGCGGGAGACCCGGCGGACTCCGAAGCGACCGGTGGGATGGGCCAGGAGCGGAGCCGCAGGCGACGGTCCTGGGGCGCAAGGAGTCGTGATACGGTGACGGCGATGATCCAGGCGGCCCCCTGCGCCGTACCTGCCTGCACGGCTCCGGCGCTCACCGGCGAGGACTGCTGCTACGCCCACGTCGCGGACGAGCAGGCGTTCCAGCGGCGAGCGCGGCGTCGCTTCGCGGAACGCGCCGACCTGACCCACGTCGACCTGAGCGGCGTGCGGGTGAGAGACCGGCACATCCGTGACCGGCGACTGGTGGGCACGCGCCTCGTCGGAGCAACGCTGGAGCGGGTGTCCTTCCAGAGATGCCATCTGAGCCTGGTGTTCCTGCACGACGCCGTGCTGTCAGAGTGCCGCTTCGTCGACTGCCGCCTGGCAGCAGTGATCCTGGCCGGCAGCCAGCTCAGCGATTGCCACTTCGACGACTGCGACGTGCAGCGCTGCAACTTCGTGGCGGCGACCATCTCCCGGACGCTCTTCGAGAGTTGCGATCTGGCCTCGTCCCGGTTCATCGGAGGAACGCTGCGACAGGTCACGATGGACGACTGCAACCTGTATCACACGCACCTGGAGCTGGCGGACCTGGGGGATCTGGCCACGCCGGGATCCAACCTGGCCGAAGCGCATCGCCACTGAGCGCCCCGGACCGATGACCATCTCCACGCACTTCGCCGTCGGAGGCTTCGCCACCTGTTACCTGATCGGGCCGGACGAGGGCGGATACGGCGTACTCGTCGATCCCGGCTACCTGAACGCGGCCCTCGTCGGTCACATCGAGCAGCGCGATCTGCCGCCGAGCGCGGTCTTGCTGACGCACACCCACCCCAGCCACTGCGCGGGCGCGGCCGCGATCCAGAAAGTGTTCGGCGCCGAGATCTACGCCGCCGCTGCGGTCCCCGAGCTCCCCACCACCCTCGTCGCCGGCGGGCAGAAGCTGCGCATCGGCGCCCTCACCATCGAGGTCCTGTCGACGCCCGGTCACTCCGACGATTCGGTCTGCTATGCGCTGCCGCCCGTGGTCTTTACCGGTGATACGCTGGCGGCCGGAACCATCGGCACCGCGGCGACGGCGGAGAGGCGGGCCGCGCTGCAGCACTCCGTCCGCGAGCGCGTACTCAGCCGCGCCGACCACGAGGTCGTGCTTCCCGGCCACGGGCCGCCGACCACGATCGGCATCGAGCGCCGGTTCAACGTCCACCTGCGGGACTGACGGCGCGCAGGTAGTCGACCACGCCGCTCGCCGCCCGGAACCGCTCCGGCAGCGGAGCCCGGAACCGCCGGGGCTCCTCGGAACCCGGCAGCCGCAGCCGCAGCGAGGCGGAATGCAGGAGCATCGAGGACTGCAGGAACATCGACGGCTGCTGCGACCGGCGTCCCCTCCCGTACACCATGTCACCGGCCACGGGACAGCCGAGCGCGGCCAGGTGCACGCGCAACTGGTGGGTGCGGCCGGTCACCGGTGCCAGGAGCAGCAGCGAGCGTCCATCAGCCAGACCGCCCAGCAGCCGGTAGCGGGTGATCGCCGGCCTGCCTCGAGCCGCCACCGCGAAACGGGTCCTGTCGCGGTCGTCCCGGCCGATCGGCAGGTCCACGGTTCCTCCGGGCTCGGGCGGGCGTCCGTCGACCACCGCAAGATATCGCTTTCGTACGCGCCGCTGTGCGAACTGTCGGGTCAGCGCCAGATGCGCGTGCGGAGACTTGGCGAAGACGATGACTCCCGAAGTCTCCTTGTCCAGCCGATGGACCACGCCGGGCCTTGCCGGCTCGTCCGGGAACGCGTCGCGCAGCCGCCCGCAGTGGCCGAGCACGCCGTTCAGGAGGGTCCCGGTACGGTTGCCCGCCCCGGGGTGGGTCACCACGCCGGCCGGCTTGTCCAGGACGATGGCGTCGCCGTCTTCATGAAGGATCGACAGCTCCATCTCCTCCGGTATCGCCATCAGCGGCTCCGGGTCGCGGTAGCTGACCGCCACGCGGTCGCCCGGGCACAGGCGTGTCCCCAGCTTCGCAGGACGGCCGTTGACGGTGACCACGTCGATACGCGCACGCGCCTGACTGCGCGGAAACAGCCCCAGCCCGGCCGCCAGATAGCTGTCCAGCCGCGCCCCGGCGAAGCGCTCGTCCCCGACAACCGTCTGCGACGATCTCACGGGATCTGTCTCACGGGATCTGGCGGTCGGGCGGTGCGACCACGCGCATGTCGGCGTCGATGAGCGCGATCGCTACCGACAATGCCGCCGCGCCGATGACGATCCCGAGCATCTCCGTCTCCGTGAGCGCCGCTCCGCCGCCGATCGGCCGGAAGGGGAACGGGCGCACCTCGGGCGCGAAACCGTGCGCGATATAGCGGGTGTAGTCGTACAGCAGCCGGACGCCGAACAGCGTCAACGGCAGGGACCCGATCGCCACCACCTCGGCGCGGCGCAGCGCGTGCGCCCAGTCCGGGAACTCGGAATGCTCGTACGGAACCGGCTCCAGCAGCGCGGCCGCGCGGTCTCCATCGGCACCAGCCGACTCCTGGCACCAGGCTGCGCCGGCAGCGGCTCCGATCAGCAGCGCCGCGATCACGCGGCTCATCACCGGCCGCCTCATGGGGCGGGCCGCGGCCCCAACAGGGCCGTGCCGAGCCTGATGAGGGTCGCCCCCTCCTCGATCGCCAGCTCGAAGTCCTGCGACATGCCCATCGACAGCTCCCGGGCGTCGGGGTGGTCGCCGAGCAGGCGTTCGTGGACCGCCCGCAGCCGCGCGAAGGACGCACGCACCACCGCTTCGTCGTCGGTGTGCGCGCCGATCGTCATGACTCCGGCCAGCCGCAGATGCGGACAGCCCGCGGCGATCTCCTCCGCTGCCGCAAGCAGATCGTCCGCAGCCCCGAAGCCGGCCTTGGTCGGCTCGCCCGATGCGTTCAACTCCATCAGGATCGGCATCGTTCGGTCGAGCGCCGCGCAGCGTCGCTCCAGAGCGGCGGCCGTGTGCACGGCGTCGATCGACTGCACCGCATCGAACACCCGCGCCGCGTCCCTGGCCTTGTTGCGCTGCAGGTGACCGACCAGGTGCAGCTCGTACGGCCGCGAGCACTCTCCATGCATGGAGCCGTCGCCGTGCTTGTCCGCCGCCTCCTGCACCCGGTTCTCGCCCAACAGACCGAGTCCGGCGGCGACGGCAGCCAACGCGTGATCGGCGGGGAAGCTCTTGGTCACCGCCATGATCCGGACCGAGTCGGCGCGCCGGCCGGCGCGCGAGGCAGCCGCGCCCACGCGCTCCCGTACCGCGTCGTGGTTGTCGCGGATCCGCTGCACGCGTTCCCGCTCGGCCGCTGCGGGGCCCGAGTCGGCCATGGCCGTCAGGGCAGCCGGCTCTCGGCCAGCCGAACCCGGCCTGCGACCGGCGCACGGGCCGCAGGTTCCTGCTGCGCCGCATCGGCGGAGGGACGGCCGCAGGCCTCGAGGAACGAGCAGAAGTATCGATGGAACCGGTAGTCCCCGGTGAGTTCCGGATGGAACGAGGTCGCCAGCATCGCGCCCTGGCGCACGGCCACCGGACGGCCGTCCGGCAAGGCGGCGACCACCTGAAGCGCGGAGCCGACCCGCTCCACCGACGGAGCCCTGATGAAGATGCCGCAGAACGGCGGCGGTCCCAGGTCCCGGACATCCAGGGCCGCCTCGAAGCTGGCCACCTGGCGGCCGTACGCGTTGCGCCGCACGGAAATGTCCATCAGCCCCAGCGGCTCGGGGCGCGGATCCCGCACTTCCGCGGCAAGCACGATCATGCCGGCGCAGGTTCCCCACACCGGCATGCCGCCGGTCAGCCGGTCGCAGAGCGGCCTTGCCAGGTCGAACGTATGCAGCAGGTTGATGATCGTCGTGCTCTCTCCACCGGGAATGATCAGCGCGTCGACCGCTGCGAGGTGCGCGGCGGTGCGCACCGGCGAGGCCGGCTGGCCGATGGCGGCGAGAGCATGGAGATGCTCACGGACGTCGCCCTGCAGCGCCAGGACGCCCACCGCCATGTGCTACCAGCCGCGTACGGCGAGCTGCTCCCCTGCGGGGATCGCCGCCATCTCCAGCCCGCGCATGGGCTCTCCCAACCCGCGGGAGACCTGGGCCAGGATGTCCGGATCGTCGTAGTTGGTCGTCGCCTTGACGATCGCTTCCGCCATGCGCTGCGGGTTCTCGGACTTGAAGATCCCGGAGCCCACGAACACACCGTCGACGCCGAGCTGCATCATCAGCGCCGCGTCCGCCGGGGTGGCGATGCCGCCGGCGGCGAAGTTGACCACCGGCAGCGACCCATCCGCGCGCAGCTGCGCCACCAGCTCGAAGGGCGCCTGAATCTCCTTCGCGAATGCCGACAGCTCGCTGTCGTTCAGGCCCTGCACCCGTCGCACCGCCTGCAGCACGGTGCGGGCGTGGCGCACCGCCTCGACCACGTTGCCGGTGCCGGCTTCACCCTTGGTGCGGATCATGGCGGCCCCCTCGCGGATGCGCCGCAGCGCCTCACCCAGGTTCCGGCAGCCGCACACGAACGGCACCGTGAAGTCGTGCTTCCACACGTGGTTGTCTTCGTCGGCCGGAGTCAGGACCTCGGACTCGTCGATGTAGTCGATCTCCAGGGACTGCAGGACCTGAGCTTCGACGAAGTGGCCGATGCGGCACTTGGCCATGACCGGAATCGTGACCGCGCGCTTGATCTCCTCGATCTTGGTGGGATCGGCCATGCGCGCCACGCCGCCGGCCTTGCGGATGTCGGCAGGCACCCGTTCGAGCGCCATCACCGAGACCGCGCCGGCGTCTTCGGCGATCCTGGCCTGCTCGGCGGTGACCACGTCCATGATCACTCCGCCCTTCAGCATCTGAGCCAGCCCGGTCTTGACCGTCCACGTACCGGTATCCTGCATCTCACCCGCCATAGCGAACTCCTCTCACCGGCCGGATCCCGCTCCGGCCCTGGGAACGAGAGTATACGGCCAAGCATCCGCTCCGGCCTACTGCCGGTCACGGTCGCTGCGGTTCATGCCGTCATGGCAGCCAGCGGGGCGTCGTGGCGCCCGCGATCACCGCCAGCTCCCGCCCGGCGAGATCGAGCACGACCACCTCGGGTTCCGGGAACGCCACGTCCAGCCGCGAACGCTGCGCGGCCAGCAGCTCTCCGCCGGGTCCGAACACGATCTCCCGGTACGTGAGTCCCGGCGCGGCGGTCAACGGCTCTGCGTCGAACCGCGGCCCGTCCGCGTCGGTTGCCAACCACACCTGCTCCCCACCGTCGGCATCCCGTATGAACGCGAACCGCTCGCCTCCCGGCGCCCACACCGGCGCCCGGTCGGCGCCCTGTTCGGTCCCGAGTACGCGTCGCACCGTGAGGTCGGTCAGGTCGATCGATATCAGGAGGTCCACGGCGCGGCCTCCCGCCACGTCGCGCAGGTCGGATGTGAGGATCTCTCTCGATCCGGGACGCCACGCCCCCGGAGCCGCGGCCCGTGTCGGAACGAGCACCGTACGGCCATCGGCCACGTCGACGACGCGCAAGCCCCCTTCCACGGGCGACACGAACGCCACCCATGCTCCATCGTCCGACCAGCGCGGGTCGAAGCCGACCACTTCCTGTTCCATGAGCGGCCACTGGTCACCGGTGGCGGGATCCAGCAGCCAGGGACGCGGCGGCAGCGGCAGCCGGCGCCTCGAGAAGACGATGGTAGCCCCGTCGGGAGCCCATCTGGCCGCACTGCACTCCGCGCCGCCGCAATCAAGCAGCTCGCGACGACCTCCGTCGGAGTCGACCAGCCAGAGGTCCGCGGCGAACGCGTCGGTGCCCAGCGTGACGACCAGCGAGCCGCCGTCCGGCGACTGGTGGAAGTCGCGCACCGGCCGCTCGAACGCCGCCAGGGTCCGATCGCCTTCCTCCGGCCTGTCCCGTGCCGCCCTCCCGGCGTTCGTGGCCACGACGCGGGCGGCGATCCGGGTGCGTTCGGCCGCTCCGTCGGCCACGTAGGCGATGCGCAGCGCTCCGGTGTCGAAGCTCCACTCGACCGCGCCGCGCAGACGGCGTCCGGACGCTGCCCGCACGGACCGGTCGACCCGCACCGTGTAGCGCGTGCGCGCGGACAACGTGCGGTCCGGGTCGAAGCGCACGGTGCGGCTGCCCCAGCGCAGCGATCCCTCGACGGGAGGCTCGATCGCCAGGGTCGGCGTACGCGCGGCAGGATCGATCGCCTCCGAGAACCGGATCTCGATCGTCGCCAGCGTGGAGACGTGCTCGGCCCCGTGCGCCGGCGTCAGGGAGACGACCCGCAGGCCGACGCGGTCGCCCGCGACGGCGGCCGCCACCGCCAGGACCACGGCCACGCCAAGGGTAGCCAGCGCGTGCCGGTCAAGCGGCCTCATGGGTCAGTAGTAGAGATAGGGCACCGGCGGCGGGTCGATCCGGTTCACCTCCACGGCGGCCAGGACCGGAATCCGTGCGCCGTCGATCTCTTCCACCTTGAAGCGGCCTCGGACCGTCAGCCATTGGTCGTCCGGCACCAGGGCGAGCTCCGCTGCCTCGGCGACGATCCCGATCGCCGTCGCGTCCGCCACGCAGCAACTCAGCAGAAAACGGCTCAGGCTCACCTGGTTGGGGCGGAGCGTGGCGTTGCGTGAGACGAATCCCGTGATCCGCGCCTCCTGCCCGGCGAATCGGTCCGGGTCATCGGCGACGTGGAACTCCACCAGCCAGTCGAGCATCGATCGACCCAGCGCTTCCCCTGCGGCGCTCCGCGCCGCCCGTTGCGTGGTCGTCGACTGCAGGGCGGTCGGCGGAAGGCTGGCCACGGCGACCTCCCGGTTGCCGAGTGCCGCCGCCCCCAGGGGCTGCTCCGGCGCCATCCCGAAGGCCACCGGAAGCGCGAGCACCGCCAGTGCGCTCCAGCTCAAGCGCACGCCGTGCACGCGCCGGCCGGCGTGCCGGGCTCCGCGCCAGGCGGTTCCCGCCAGCGCCAGCGCCATGGCGCCGAGGCCGGCCACCGCAATCCAGGTGAGCCACGCGTAGCGCTCGTTGATGTAGTAGACCAGCGTGCCGGACAGCAGGCGGTGCAGCAGGACCGCGACGATCCCGTACAGCACGACCGCCGCCAGCAGCCGCGGCCGGTCAAGCCCGCGCATGCTTACGCCCACGGAACCAGGTTGTGCACGATGAGTGCGGCCGCGAAGGTCAGAACCAGCGGGAGCACCACCAGGTAGGCGACCGCCCTGGTGCGGAAGACGCTCAGGAACAGCAGGGTGCTCTTGACGTCCACCATCGGCCCGAACACGAGGAACGCCAATATGGAGGCCGGCGCGAAGGTGGTCGTGAACGCCAGCGCAAGAAAGGCGTCGACGGAGGAGCACACCGAGAGCAGGTAGCCGAGCCCGAGCATGGTCGTCACCGACGCGGCCCCGCCGCGGCCGATGTCCATGAGGACGGACTGCGGCATCAGGGTCTGCAGCAGGGCGGCCAGGCCGCACCCGATGACGAGGTAGCGACCCATGTCGAACAGGTCGGCCGATCCGTGCAGCAACGCGTCGCGCGCGAAGGTACCGATGCTGCGCCGGCGCTCGTGCGGCAACCGGTCACCAGGGTCGTGCTCGTGCTCGTGGTCATGGTCATGGTGATCGTGATCGTGCACGTGGCCGCCCCCGGCCGGGAAGTGTTCTCCGTCCACGTGGTCGGCGGCCAGAAGGATGTCTGCGGGACGAGTCCGGCGAAACGCGGCGGCGACGGCCGTCGCGACAACCAGCGTGAGCGCCAGGCGGCCGATGAGCATCCAGCCGAACCCGAACGCCGTGGCCGTGCTGGCGATCACGACCGGATTGAGAACCGGCGCGCCGAGCAGGAAGGCGATCGCTACCGGCGGCGGGAGCCCCTTGCTCAACAGCCGGCGGACGACCAGCACCACGCCGCACTCGCAGACCGGGAACACCAACCCCAGCGCCGCGCCCGCGAGCACCCCCGCCCCGGCCCGCTTCGGCACCCAGCGGGCCAGCGTCCGCGTGCTCACCGCCATCTCGATCACCCCGGAGAGCAGCGCCCCGATCGCCACGAACGGCACCGCCTCGATGAAGATGCCAAGGAAGATGGTCGTGAACGCCTGGACCCGGTCGGACCAGGTCACCGGGTCGAACGCCTGATCCGCGGTCGGAGTGCGCAGCGCCCGGCCGGCGAGCGCCGCGCCCAGCACGACCGCCCCCATGCCGACCGCGAACAGAAACCAGCCTCGGAGCGAACGCCGTACCGCGGCCACCGGCTGGGTGCTCATGTTCGTGATGGGCGGTGACGGGCTCGAACCGCCGACCTCCTGGGTGTAAACCAGGCGCTCTCCCAACTGAGCCAACCGCCCGTGCCGGCCGAACCCGGCGACGCCGGGGGTGGTACGCCCGGCGCGTGGCAGTATAGTGGCAGCGGATGGCTGTCGTCGTGCGCCTCCTGATCGCCGCGGCAGCGGCAGCCGCCGTGGCCGCGGCAGCCGTCGCCCTGGCGCTGCAGGACGAACCCTCCGAGCCGGAGCGCTTCGTGCCGTTGCGCGCGCCGGCTCGCCAGCACTACCCGGGGCTCTCTCTGCGCGGAGTGATAGCGCCCTGGCGGGTCGCCCTGCAGATCGGGCACCTGGACACCGACCAGTACCCGCCCGAACTGGAGCATCGGCGCACGGCGACCGGCGCCAGCGCCGGCGGTGTGGCTGAAGTCGACGTCAACAAGGCGGTGGCAAAGGCAGCCGCGAAGCTGCTGCGCGAGCACGGCATCGACGTGGTGTTGCTGCCGGCCACCGTGCCCCCGGGGTTCGACGCCGACGCCTTCGTGGCGATCCACGCCGACGGCGGCGGCAGCTCGGGCTTCAAGGTCGCCCCCCCGTGGCGCGCCTCCCCCGCATCCCGCCGTCTGAGCGCCTTGCTGCGCGAGCACTACGGCTCGGTCACCGGGTTGAGGGAAGACCTGAACGGGGTGACGTACAACATGCGCGGCTACTACGCATTCGGCGGCCGGTTCCGGCACGCCATCGCCATCACCACCCCGGCAGCGATCCTGGAGATGGGCTACCTCACCCATGCTGCCGACCGCGCGTTCCTGACCGACCACCCGGACGTGGCCGCACGCGGCATCGCCGGCGGCGTCCTGGCGTTCCTGGCCGAGCACGGGCCGATGGACCCGACCGCGGTCATCCCACCGGCCCCGACCGTACTCTGGCCTGCCCGCAGGACGGTGCCCCTGCATGCCGCACCCACGCGCGAGTCGACCGTACGCTCCTACCTGCGGCCGACCGACCTGCTGATGGCGATGGGCCGGGACGGCGATTGGTACGACGTGCGGGTCCGCGGCAGCTACCGGGATTTCGGCTGGATCCACGCCGACGATCTGCGCATGGACGAGCGGCAATCTTGACCGGGCATTAGGGGCGTGGTAGAGCACCCGGAATGTCTCAGGAGTCTCGGGTCCTGGAATGCAGCGTGCTGGTCCTCAACAGCGCATACACGGTCCTGCGCCTGGTGAGCGCGCGGCGGGCCTTCGTCCTGCTGGTGCGGCAGGCCGCGGAGGTCATCACCACCGAAGACGGACACTACGAGTCATTCGACTTCGCCCGCTGGACGGATCAGTCCGGCGTCCTCGCGGCGCGAGGCGACGGTCACCTGGACTGGGTGCACACGGCGACGCTGACGCTTGCGGTGCCGCGCGTCATCAGGCTGACCGACTACCACGGCTTCCCGCGCCAGGGGGTGGCGCTCACGCGGCGCAACGTGTATGCCCGCGACGGCAACACCTGCCAGTATTGCGGAAAGCGCCTGGCCGCGCGGGCGCTCACGATCGACCACGTGATCCCGCGCTGGCGCGGCGGCACGGAGTCGTGGTCGAACCTGGTGACCGCGTGCATGCCCTGCAATACGCGCAAGGGCGGCCGGACGCCGCGTGCGGCCGGCATGCAGCTCGTCCGCAAGCCCGTGGAGCCGCGCCGCAATCCGCTGATCCTGCTGCGGCTGCAGAGCCCGAAGTACGAATCCTGGCGCGTCTTCCTGAACGATCCGGCCGACCGGCGCGCGCCGGCCCTGGCCGCCGTGGAGGCGTGAACCGGCAACCCGGTGGATGAGCTCAGTAGGTGAACTGACCGACGCCGAACACCATGCCGGCGCTGGCCGGCACGAGCACGACCCGGTCGCCCCGTTGCAGCCGCCCTTCCGCCTCGGCCAGGACCATGGCAGCCGGAATGCTTGCGGACACCAGGTTGCCCATCTTCGGGAACACCTCGCTGTACACCTTGCCGTTCCTGACCCCCGCCGCCCGGCCGGCGCGCAGGTACGCGACGCTGGAGGCGGCGTGCGGGAAGTAGATGTCCGGGGCGTTCAGGTCTCCCACCGTGCGCCGGACCAGCGGCAACAGGTACTCCTCCGCCCGCGCGAACAGCTCGTGCCCGTACGCCACGAACATGTTCACGCCGTTGAGCGCGATCCGATCCGACGAATCCACGAAATCCTCGTACCCGTCCAGCGGGATGTTGCACAGACCGCACAGCTCGGGCACGGAGTGGTAGTCGAAACGCCATTCGGCGTCCGACGCGGTGACGATGGTGGCGGTCGCCGCCTCGCCGATGGTGTAGGTCGGGAACGTGTATTCGAGCTGCTCGAGACCCTTCACCTCGAAGTTCTCCGGGTACCCGTGCTCCTTGTAGTTGAACTCTCCGTTGACGATCATCGCGGTGCGGAGCGTCCCGGACCGGAGGAACCGGTACGAGATCTCCAGCGCGCGCATCCAGCTCATGCAGGCATCGGCAATGTCGAAGCACGAACAGGTGAGGCCCGTGGCCTGCGCGTAGAAATAGGCGTTGGCGGGCTCCAGGAACCCCTTGCCCACCCCGCAGTAGATCAACAGATCGATGTCGGAAGGCGCCATCGCCGCCTGCTCCAGAGCCTGCAGCATCGCGTCCCTGACCAGGTCGCTGGCGCGCTCGCCCCGCTGTACGTCGCGGACGTAGCGAGTCACCGACCCGGTGCGTTTCAGCAACCCGCGCACCAGCCGCTGGTACTTGCGCAGCACCTTCGGGTCGACGCCGTTGCTGCACTGCTGCAGCAACGTGACGATCTCGTCATTGGTAATCAGCCGGGAGGGGTGTTTGAGCGAGACGGATGCAATGCGCATGGACAGCGGATGCACCGGCAGCGGCGATGCGCTACCGTGAAGGCCGCAGCCTACCACGCCGGGGCGGGTCGCAACACCCGGCGGCCTTCGGAGCGAATTCCATGGAGTCCACCCGGTCACCGAACGCCGAACGCCCCGGCGCAGCCTTCGCCGAGCTGTACCGGACCGTCTGCCGACTGCGCGCGCCGGACGGCTGTCCCTGGGATCGCGAGCAGACTCCCCAGTCGATGCGCACCATGCTCCTGGAGGAGGCATTCGAGGCAATCTCCGCGATCGATGCCGGCGACGATGACAACCTGAACGAGGAACTGGGCGACGTGGTGCTGATCGCGACGATGATCGCCCGCATGAAGGAACAGGAGGCCTCGTTCACCGTGACCGACGTGCTGACCGGCGTGGTCGACAAGCTCCGCCGCCGCCACCCGCACGTGTTCCCGCCCGCCGGCGGCCGGACGGACGGGGGCTATCCCACCGATGCCGGGGCCGGCTATCCCACCGATGCCGGCCCTACCGATGCCGGCCCTACCGATGCCGAAGGAGTGTTGCGCCAGTGGGAGCGGATCAAGCAGAGCGAGAGGCGCGAAACCGAGCCCCGTTCCTCCGCGCTCGACTCGCGCGGCTCGTCACCCAGCCCACTCCGCCATGCCGTCGACCTGCAGTCCGCCGCCGCCACCGTCGGGTTCGACTGGGACGACGCCCGTCCGGTGTTCGCGAAGGTGGCCGAAGAACTGGCCGAGGTCGACCAGGCGGCCGGGATCGAGCCGCAACGCACCGAAGAGGAGCTGGGCGACCTTCTGTTCGCGGTGGTCAACCTGTCCCGCCACCTGCGGGTCGATCCGCTGCTGGCGCTGAACGGCGCAAACCGGCGATTCCGACGCCGTTTTCAGGAAGTGGAGCGGCGCGTGCGTGAAACCGGCGCCACCCTGGGCGAGCTGCCGTTGGCCGAGCTCGACCGCCACTGGGATGCGGTCAAGCGTGACGAGAAGCGCAACCCGCCGCCCGGCCCCGGACGGAGCAACGCCAGCAGCATGCCGACCGCCAACAGCCCCGTCCACAGCGCGGAGCCCCCGTAGGAGACGAAGGTCAGCGGAATGCCGGTGATCGGCATGATGCCGCTCGCCACTCCGATGTTCACCAGCACGTGGGTGGCGAACATGCCGACGACGCCCGCGGCCATCGCCACGCCGAAGTCGTCGCGTGCGCGCCGGCATATGGCGATCGATCGCAGCAGGATGACGGCGAACAGCCCGAGCACCAGCAGCGAGCCGCGGAACCCCCACTCCTCGGCCAGGATGGAGAAGATGAAGTCCGTGCTCTGCTGCGGCAGGTAGCGGTAGTGGCTCTGCGTACCCTGCAGGTAGCCCTTGCCGGTCGGGCCTCCGGACCCCACCGCCGTCATCGACTGGATGATGTTCCAGCCTGCGCCGCGCAGATCCGCCCACGGATCGAGAAACGCCGCCAGGCGAAGGATCTGATATGGCTTCAGAACCGACCGCACGAGCGCCGACCCGGTCACCCCGCCCAGAACGATGGAGGCGAGGTAGCCGACCCAATACAGCCAGCGGCTGCGGCTGAGCCGGTAGCCGATGAACGCCAGGCCGACGATCGCCAGCAGCGCCATGGCGGCGAGCCGCACGATACCGGGGTCGAGCAGCGCCGTGGCGACCGTGCGCAGGATGCCCTCGGGGTTCAGATTCGGCAGCACCGCCATGGCGAAGGTGACGACCGTCGCGCCCAGGATGAACGCCAGGTGGCGAATCTCCGCTCCTGCAACCAGCGCCGCCACCAGGAAGATCGGCACGTAGACCATCGCCGTGCCCATGTCGGGCTGCATCAGGACGAGCCCGACCGGCAGCAGCACGATCGCCAGGCCCAGCGCGAAGCGCGGCAGCTCCTTGATGCCGTTGCCGATGCCGGCCAGGTAGGACGCCAGGAACAGGATGGTGGTGAGCTTCGCGAACTCCGACGGCTGCACGCCGAAGTCGCCGATGCCGATCCACGCGCGGGCGCCGTTCACCTCCCTGCCGAACAGGGCGGTGACCGCCAGCAGCACCAGCCCACCCGCGTACAGGGCGGGAGCCCCCGCCTGCAGCCAGCCCGGCCCCGCCGCGGCCACCACGGCCAGGAGCGCGAACCCGGTCAGCGCCCAGACGATCTGCTTGATCCACTCCCGGGACACCGACTCGCCGGTGGAGTCGACGCCGCTCGAGTAGATGAACAGGACGCCGATCGCGACCAGCGCCGCGGTGGCGCCGAGCAGCGGCACCGCCCGCGCCCCGTCCCCGCCGGTCACCGTCGCGTACCGCCCCGGCGGTCAGCCCGCTTCGGCATCGCCGCCGTCCCCTTCTCCCTCTGTCTCTGTCTCTTCGTCCGGCCTGGGCTCACCGAGGAGATTGTACCCGGACGTATGGCGCTGCAGGTCCGGTATCACCGCATTGTAGTCGAGGCCGGTGAAGATCCCGTGCAGCAGCACGTTGGTCGCCTTCGGCGCCCACCACTCCCAGTAATCGGTCCCTTCCGCCATGACGACCACCACGTACTGCTCTTCCGGCGGCGCGTCGGCGGGCGCAAAGGCCGCGAACCAGGAGTGCTTGCGCTCCGGCCCCTCGGCATCCAGGGACTTGGTCTGGGCGGTGCCCGTCTTGCCGGCCGCCTGCACCGCCGGCGTGGTGATCGCCACCGCCGGGGTTCCGTCGGTCACCGTGTAGCGCATCGCCTCGCGCACGAACGCGAACGTCTCCGGCTGCACGTCGACCTCCAGCAAGGGGACGGGCGACGGTCGCTTGACGAGTGCCCCATCGCCGCCGTCGCGGATTTCCTTCACGAGGTAGGGGCGATAGACGACGCCGTCATTGGCGATCGCGGCCACCACGTTGGCGATCTGCAACGGGGTCGCGGTGACGAACCCCTGGCCGATCGACATGTTGATGGTGTCGCCGCCCACCCATGGCTCGCCGTACTGGCGCTGCTTCCAGGCCGGGGTGGGCAGAAAGCCGGTCTGCTCGCGCGGCAGCTCGATGCCGGTGGGGCTGCCCAGTCCGAAGGCGCGCGCGTAGTGGACCAGGCGCTCGACGCCCAGCTTGTGGCCCACCGTGTAGTAATAGATGTTGCAGGATTCGGCCAGCGCTTCGCGCAGGTCGACGTCACCGTGGCGGTCGGGATAGACGTGGTCCTTCCAACTACCCCTGCCCAACCGGAATATCCCGGAGCAATGGATCGTCTGCTCCGGGGGGATCAGCCGCTCCTCGAGCACGGCGACGGACATGATCAGCTTGAACACCGATCCCGGCGGGTGGGCCGAGTGCACGGCCCGATTGACGAACGGATAGGTCGGATCCTGCAGCGCCCGGCGCAGTTCCTGCGCCCCGTCGGCCCCGCGGAACAGTCCGGGGTCGAACCAGGGATAGGAGACCATCGCCACGATCTCGCCGGTGGTCGGCCGGAGCACGACCACGGAGCCGATGCGGCCGGCCAGCGCGTCCTCGGCCAGGCGCTGGATGCGCGCGTCGATGGTGAGCACCAGGTCGTTGCCGGGTACGGGCGGGCGCCTCTCGCGGGTGCCCAGGTCGCGCTGGAGCGCGTCCACGGTCCGGTAGCTCAGCCCCGGCGTCCCCCGCAGGCGCGCGTCATACCGTTGCTCCAGGCCGCTCTTGCCGATCGTGTCGCCACGGCGGTAGCCCTCGTTGTACAGGACCTGGAGCTCCTCGACGCTGATCTTGCCCACGTAACCGATCACGTGCGCCAGGGCGCCGAGGTCGCTGTAGTCGCGCACCGGCTCATTCCGCCAGCTCACGCCCGGGAACCGGTCGATGTGCTCGCCGAGGTAGGCCACGGTCGGAAAGTCGGCGCCCGAGAAGACCTCGATCGGCTGGAACAGGTGGCTCTCGTTCAGGGGCACCTGCCCGGCCAGGTACTCCGGGTCGACGTCGAGCGCCTCCGCGAGCGAGGTGAGCAATGCGTCCAGGTCGTCCCGGTCGCCTTGCACCAGCGCGGGGGTGACGTCGATCGAGAACGCGGGCCGATTCGCGACCAGCGGACGCGTGTACGATCCGTCGTAGATCGCTCCGCGCCGCGCCGGCACCACGGTCTCGCGCTGGGCGAACTGCTTCGCCAACTCCTTAAACTCGACGCCCTTGATCACCTGCAGCACGAACAGGTAGAGCGCCAGTCCGCCCAGCACGCACAGCAGCGCGATGCGCAGCCCCGCAATGCGGGAAACCGGGGCGGAGTCGTCGGCGTGGGGGCCGTTCACCGTCGCATCCGGACGCGCTGCACCCGGGACGCGCGCTCGCGCATGCCGGGCAACAGGCTCACCAACACGTACAGGGCGGGGGCGGCCACGGCGTTCAGCCCCGCTTCGATCAGGAAGCTGGCCGGGAACGCGGACGGTCCGATCCCATAGCGACCGGAGACCCAGGGCACGGCCAGTCCCACGGCAGCGAGCGCCAGGGCCTTGAGCACCGTGGCGCCGACCGCCACCGCGGCCGGCAACAGAAGCCAGTCGACGCTGATCACGCCTTCCATGCGGCCCACCACGTACCCTACCACCGTGCGGGTCATGGCGGTGAGCCCCAGCGGCGCGACGCTGATCGTGTCCGCCAGCAGGCCCGAGGCGAACCCGGCGATCTGGCCGGGCATGCTGCCCCGGCGCATTGCCATCAGGGCGACGATCACCAGGGCAAGGTCCGGCTTCACACCGGCAACGGCCACCCAGGACAGCAGCGTCGAGCTGAGCAGGGAGGCGCCGACGGCAAGCACCGTGGTCGCCAGGATGACGCGGAGGTCACCCATCGGCCAGCTCCGCGGTATCCAGCACGAGCACGTAGTCCAGGCGGCCGAACTCGACCAGCGGCTGCACGATCACCTCGATGGTCGACCGATCGTCACCGGCGCGGTGCTCGGTGACGCGGCCGATGAAGATGCCGCGCGGATACGGGCTGCGCATGCCCGAGGTGATCACCAGGTCGCCGACCGCCAGGTCCTCCGCGGCGATTCGCGGCACAAAGCGCATGACCAGCCGATTGCCCGCCGGATCACCTTCGATAAGCCCGTCGTGCTCGGTGCGCTGCAGGCGCGCGGCCACGTACGAGGAGGCATCCAGAATCGGCCGCACCATCGCCGTGACCGATGAGACCGATGCCACCCGACCGACCAGCGCCTGGATGCCGCCGGCGTCGGCGACCACCGTGGCATCGACGCGAACGCCGTGCCTGCGGCCGCGATTGATCGTCACCGTCTTGAACAGGCTGCCCGGGTCGCGGCCGATCACCTCCGCCGGAATCACGGTGGGAGCGGCGGCACGAGGGAGGTCGAGAAGCGCGCGCAGGTTGCGGTTCTCCATCCTGAGCTGCACGTTGTCGCGTTGCTGCTGTTGCATCCTCAGCACCTCGGCGCGCAACTCCTGCACCTCCGCCCTGCTTCGGCTGAGCTCCCCGATCGCGGCGACCGAATCCACGACCCAGCGGACTCCGGAACTGATGCCCGCCTGCGCCAGGGACAGCAACCCGACGTGCCCGGGCGGGGGATTCAACCCCACCAGCAGCAACGAGCTGATCAGCAACACCGCGAACGTGACGCCCGAACGGCGGCGGCTGACGAAGGGGCGTACCTCGGTCACGGACGCGTACTCGGCTCAACTCCCCGCAGTGCCGTCACGATCCCCTTACCGGTACTGCCGGCGGTTGCCGATCCCGGTAGTCTCGAAGTACTTCCCGGCCCCGAGCGCCACGCACAGCAGGGGCTGCTCGGCCACGATCACCGGCACGCCTGTCTCCCGCCCGATCAGGCGCGGCAACCCGCGCAGGAGCGAGCCGCCGCCGGTCATGACGATGCCGCGCTCCACGATGTCGGATGCCAGCTCCGCCGGGGTACGTCCCAGCGCACGCTTGATCTCCTCCAGGATCTGGCGCGTCGGCTCCTGCAGCGCTTCGCACACCTCGATCGAGTCCACCTCCAGCCGGCGCGGCAGGCCGGTGATGGCGTCGCGGCCCTTGATCTCCATGCGCACGATCTTCTGGTCGGGGTCGGCGTTGCCGATCTTGATCTTGATCTTCTCGGCCGTCTCGAGGCCGATCATCAGGTTGTGCACGGTCCGCACGTGCTTGATGATGGCCTCGTCGAACTCGTCGCCGCCGATGCGGATGGCATTCGACACGACCATGCCGCCGAGCGATATGACCGACACTTCGGTCGTGCCGCCGCCGATGTCGCAGATCATGTGGCCGGCGGGCTCCATGATGGGCAGATCGGCGCCGACGGCTGCCGCGATCGACTCCTCGATCACGAACACCTCGCGCGCGCCGGCCTGCTCGGCGCTCTCCTGCACCGCCCGTTTTTCCACCTCCGTCGCGCCGGCGGGGATGCCGATCACCATGCGCGGCTTGACGAACCAGCGCCGCGGCGCCACCTGCATGATGAAGTGGCGGATCATCTGCTCGGTCATCTCGAAGTCGGCGATCACGCCGTCACGCAGCGGACGCACCGCCTCGATGGTGTGTGGGGTCTTCCACAGCATGCGCTTGGCCTCGGTGCCGACGGCGACCACCTGCTTGCTGTCGTGGTCGATGGCGACCACGGAAGGCTCGGTCAGCACGATGCCCTTGCCCTTGACGTGCACGAGGGTATTGCAGGTGCCCAGATCGATGCCGATGTCTGACGAAAAGTTATTGAACAAAGCCATCGGATAGAGTGTACCTCCGCGTCATGGTGCCGAACACGCCCCACGAGTCTGTCGGATTGAGCCGCTGGCGGCAAACCGACAGGACTCCGATGCGGAACGTGGGGCTGGGCCCGAAAGTGGAGCCGCAGGCCGGCGAAGCCGGGAGCCACGTCAAAGGTGTGGGGATGGGCCAAGAGCGGAGCCGCAGGCCGGCGAAGCCGGGAACCACGTCAAAGGTGGGGATGGGCCAAGAGCGGAGCCGCAGGCGACGCTCTTGGGGCGCTATCGCAAGCGTTCGATCGCGCGGCGGTGGTTCGGGTCCAGTTCGCGCGCAACTCGCCACTGGGCAACGGCCCGGTCCGAGTCGCCCTGCTGCGAGTGGATCTCACCCAGATAGTAGTGAGCGTCGGCGGCCCGCGCGTCGCCGGCGATGATCGCCCGGTACTGCTCCTCGGCCAGCAGCAGTTCGCCGAGCGCGCGATACACGGCCCCCAGCTCGTACCGCGCCCGCTGCGCGATGGCGGGGTCGTCGGTCAGGTCGATCGCCTGGATGAGGTTGCGCCGCGCTTCCTGGACGTCGCCTGCATCCATCAGCATGGTGGCCATCTTCAGATGCAGCAGGTCGGACGGCCGGCGCGTCAGGGCATGACGGAAGTATTCCAGGCCGCGGGGGTCGCCCAGCTCCGTGTACGCCAGCCCCAGATACTCGTAGGTGTCCGCCCCATCGTAGCCGAGCGCAAGTGAGCCCTCCAGGTACCGCACGGCAAGGTCGTAGTACAGGTACCCCCTGTGATAGTAGGCCTTGCCGAGCGCGTACTGCGCGGCCGGCTCCGCCAGGGCGATCCGGGAGTCCAGCAGCGCCCGCCGCAGCGATACCGTCGCAGCGGACAGGCGATCGGCGGCCGCAGTGCCGCTGCCGCCGTCTGCGATCGCCGCGTAGAGTGACGCAACGCCGCGGATCAGGTTCGCCTCCGCGTCGAGCGGCCGTCTGACCAGCGTCAGTTCCGCGGCATCGACCGCCTCCGCGTAGCGCCCGTCGGCGACCAGCACGCGCATGTTCACGTCACGGTCACGCCGGAGCCAGGCGGCGACCGCGCGGTCGGCCCGCAGCAGGACACCGGCGGCCACGGCGCCGGCGATGAGAAGCAACGCGAGTATCGCGCGGCGCCGTCCCGCTGTCCGTTCCCGGCGGCTTCCGGCCGGCTGGTAGCCCCATTTCGGCGCAGGCCCGTAGCGCGGCGCCGCGGAGAAGGAAAGAGGAGGCGGGCCGATAAGCCGGGTTCTGTTCACTCCGACGCGTCCCGAACCGCGTGCGCGGCCCGGTCGCCATCGGGGCGGGCCATCATTCATCTGGCGCACGCGGCAGCGCCTTCCGGCGCCGCCGCGGCACTCGAGCAGCCTACCCGCGGGCCCGAGGACGGCATCCCCGCAGGGAGCGCCCTCACGTGGCGAGCAACCCGACCCGCTGCTTGGCTTTGCTCCGGGCGAGGTTTGCCATACCTCCGGCGTCGCCGCCGGAGTGGTGGGCTCTTACCCCACCGTTTCACCCTTGCCGGGGGCACCGCACCTTGCGGCGCGGCTGACCGGCGGTCTGTTCTCTGCTGCACTGTCTGTCGCCCGCGCACAGGCGCGGGCGCCCGGGAATTACCCGGCACCCTGCTCTTCGGAGCCCGGACTTTCCTCCACGCCCGTATCGGGCGCAGCGATGGCCGGCCCGCCTCCTTCCACCTTCACGGTAGCCTATCACGCCGGCCGTGGCCGCCGGTCCGGCGCAGCCCGCACCATGGCGCAGGCGCTCAGGCGTCGTCCGACGCATGGTCGTCCGCGACCTCCTCGGCGGCGCCGTGACCGTCGTGTTCCTCGCCGTCGTTGTCGTCGGTCGCGTCGAGGTCAAGGAACATCTCCTCCTCTTCCTCGATCTCCTCGTCTCCGTCCGCATCGGCGAAGAAGCCGGGCTCGTCGTCGAAGACGTCGATCTCCACTTCCGAGTCGTCGTCGGCTGGAGCGTCCTCGTAGAAGACGATGCGCCCGTGAGTGCAGAACAGCACGTCCTCCGCGCGGCGGACCCGGTTGACGAAGTGGGCGGGCAGGGTCATGTAACACCCGGTGCAGACCTGCCCCTGCAGCGGGACGATCCCGTATCCGTCGGTCGACCGGACGATCCGTTCGAACTTGAACAGCAGCTCCGCATCCAGACCGGAGGCGATTTCCTCCTCCTCCCCCTGCAGCGCGGCCAGCCGCTGTTCCCGGTCGGCCAGCTCGACCTTGATGCGCGACTCCTCCTCCTGCACGACGCCTTCCTGCTGCTCGATCAGTTCCGCTTCGCGGGCCAGCTCCTCGGACACCTGGTCGAGCCGCTCTTCCTCTTCCTGCAGCGTCCGACGGTAGTCCATCTCGCGCTCGGAGGCGTCCCGGATCTGCTTGTCCAGCGCTTCGTACTCACGCTGCGTACGGATCTGGTCCATCTGGCGCTCGTACTCCTCGCGGATGCGCTCCGACTCCACCGCGTCCTGGCGCAACCCGTCGATTCGCTTCGTGGTCGAGTCCTGCTCTTCGTTGCGCTCCAGGTAGGTCCGCTTGAGCCGGTTGAGCAATTCGGTCTTCGTGGCGAGCGACCTGGGCAGTTCCTCGATCTGCGCCTCGATCTCGTGCTTCTTGTGCAGCACCTCCTGCAGCGCCCGCAGTTTGTCCAGAGCCTCCTGAACCGCCGGCGTCCCGTGGTTCGTCCGCTCGATGGGTATCGATTCGCTACTCACACCGCCCTCCGGTCATGTACGGCCTCCGTCATCTGCGCCTCCGTCATCTGCGCCTCGGTCATGCGCTGTCGCCTCACTCGTCAAGATAGTCCTTCAGCCGCATGCTGCGCTTCGGGTGGCGCAGCCGCCGGAGCGCCTTCGCCTCGATCTGGCGGATGCGTTCGCGGGTCACGTTGAAGTGCAGCCCCACCTCTTCCAGGGTAAGGGAATACCCGTCCTCCAGGCCGAAGCGCATGCGCAGGACCTCCTGCTCGCGTTCCGGAAGCGTGCTCAGAACCTGCTGGAGCTGCTCCTGAAGCAACCGGAACGCGCTGGTGGTGGACGGGTTCTCCACGTCCTTGTCCTCGATGAAATCGCCCAGGATCGAGTCCTCTTCCTCTCCGATCGGCGTCTCCAGCGAGATCGGCTCGCGCGCGACCCCCTTGACCGCCTTGATACGCGCCGCGGACCAGTGCAGCCGCTCGGCGACCTCGTCGTCGGTGGGCTCGCGCCCCAGTTCCTGCATGAGCTGCCGCGACTCGCGGACCACCTTGTTGATCTGTTCGATCATGTGCACGGGCACGCGGATGGTCCGCGCCTGATCGGAGATCGAGCGGGTGATCGCCTGCCGGATCCACCACGTCGCGTACGTGGAGAACTTGTAGCCCTTGCGGTACTCGAACTTCTCCACCGCCTTGATCAGGCCGATGTTACCCTCCTGCACCAGGTCGAAGAAATGCAGCCCGCGGTTGGTGTACTTCTTGGCGATGCTGACCACCAGCCGGAGATTGGCCTGGATGAGCCGGTCCTTGGCGCGCTTGAGCTGGTACTTGCCCTCTTCGAGCCGGCGGTGCATCGCCAGCACCTCGTCGGCACGATGCTCGAACGCCACTTCGATCGCACGGATGCCGGCCTGCAGCCGTTCGTACTCTGCCACCCTCGCGCGGATGTCGTCGGCCTGCATGCGGATCGCCGTTTCCAGCTTGGCCCGTTCCGCGGAGCGGGACAGTTTGCGCTTGACGGAGCGCAGATCCCGTGGCGTGCTGATCCGCAGCCGGCGCTCGATCCGCTCGCTCTTTCGCTGCAGGGAACCAAGCCGCTGGGCGGCGTCCGCCAATTGGTTCGACAGCAGCGCGATCTCGTCCTGGTGCAGTTCCACCCTGGCCAGCGACGCCTGCAGTTGCGCGCGTAACCCGGCCAGGCGTTCGTCCTCGAAGATGCGGCCGTCCTCGCCGGCCAGCGTCTCCTTGTAATCCATGTAGGCCTTCAGCAGCGGGTACATCTCCTGCACGGCTTCCCGGTAGCAGGCGTTGAGCCGGCGCCGGTCGGCCATCAGCGCGGAGAGCTCCTGCTTGGTGAGGTTGAGCTCGCGGGGGTCCCTGTTCGAGCGTGCGCGTTGGGCGATGTGGTAGAACTCCGGCAGCGTGGCGCCACAGCTCTTGATCACCTGGTGGATGACGTTCTCCCCCATCTCCATCCGCTTGGACAGGATCACCTCCTGTTCGGCGGTGAGCAGGTTCTCCCTGCCGATCTCCCGCAGGTAGAGGCGGATCGGGTCGTCGACGGCGGTTTCCCGATCGGTGTTGTAGACCAGACGGCGCTTCGCGGCCGCAGCGGCCTGCCGCAGGTCGTCCTCCGTCACGTCGTCGCCGGCCTCCTCATCCTCCAGCGTGACGTCGTGCTGCTCCAGCAGGGCTGCGACCTCGTCGATGCGGTCCGAGTTCACCAGCTGATCGGGGAGGCGGTCGTTGACCTCCTCGTAGCTGATGCTCTTCTTCTGCCGGGCGTACTCGAGCAGCTGTACGACCGCGGGGTCAGTCAACAGATCCGACATCCACCCTCACCTTCTTGAGTTTCTCCAGCTCCGAATCGAGGTAGACCTTCTCCTCGAGCAGCTCCCGGACCGCCGCGCCGGGCGTTCGGTCACCGCCGCGCTCGGCGCGGCGCATGCTCGCCTCGATGTCACGGCGCCGGCGTTCCAGCGCGCGAGCCTTCAGCTTCCGAGCTCCGTCGTCCAGCACTTCGTCCGGGTTCACCGTGAACTCCCGCTGCGAGAGATTGCGGACGACCAGGGAGCGCAACTCCTCGGTCTGCAGCCTGCCGAGCAGGCCGTCCGGTGACTCGTCGCCCTGCCGGACGCACTCGGCAAGCGCGACGAACAGCTCCTGCGCCATCGGATCCTGCAGGTCGTCCGACCCCAGCCGCCGCTGCACGCGGTCGAACCGGTCACGGTTGGCGGCGGCCGCCAGCATGTAGGTCATCTCCAGCGAACGCCGGACGACGCCACGTCCGCCACTCGGTGCGACCGTCCGCGCACCCGGTGCGACCGTCCGCGCCGCCGGGAAGTCCCGCCGGCCCGTTCCCGCCGACGCACGCCGGCGGTAATCGCGCACGATGCTGTCGCGGCTGACCTCCAGCAGGTCCGCCACGTCGTGCAGCAACGCCTCACGCTTCAACTCCGAGCGTACCTGTGTGAGATAGGGGAGCAACTCCCGGAATACCTGTTCCTTCGCGTCTGCCTGTCGCAGATCAAGCGCAGATGTCGCCAGTCTGAGAAGGTACTGGAACGCCAATATAGGGGATGCGAGGGCGGTATGCAACCGGTCTCCCGCATTCTGCTGGATATAATCGGCAGGGTCCAGACCGGCCTGGAGCGGGACCACGGACGTCGAGAGCTCCGCGTCCTCCAGCGTGGCGATGGCGCGCCTGGTGGCGTTCGCTCCGGCCGCATCCGAATCCATCACCAGGCGCACGTCCGTGGTGTAGCGCGCCAGCAGCCGAGCGTGAGCTCCGCTCAGGGCGGTGCCGAGCGGCGCCACGGCCGCGCTCCCGGCCGCATCCAGGGCGATCACGTCAAGGTAGCCCTCCGCCACGTGCACGGCCCCGGACTGCTTGATCCGTTCCCGCGCCTCGGCCAGGCCGTAGAGCACCTCGCCCTTGTGGTAGTAGGCGGTCTCCGGCGTGTTGAGGTACTTCGGTCCGTCGCCCATGGCCCGGCCGCCGAAGGCGACCACCTCGCCCCGCGGCGTGGAGATCGGGAACACGATGCGGTCGCGGAACAGCGCCAGCATCCCACCCGCGGTGCTCGTGAACAGCCCTGAACGGGCCAGGAACTCGTCGCCGTAGTGGTGGGAGCGCAGGAAGCGAAGCAGCCACTCCCGGTCGCGCGGCGCATAGCCTACGCGGTAGCGATCGAGCGACTCGGCCGGGAATCCGCGGTTGGCCAGGTGCTCCCGGGCCGGCGCCGCCGCGGCGGTGTGGACCAGGATGTGGCGGAAACTGTCGGCCAGGCGCCGGTAGAGCTCCAGGTAGCTCTGCCGCTCGCTGCCCTCCGAGCCCGCGACCTCCTCCACCTGCATGCCGGCGCGTTCGGCGAGCAGCCGGAACGCCTCCGGGAACGTGAGCTTCTCCAGCTCCATGACCAGGTCGAGCATCGAACCGCCCTTCTGGCAGCCGAAGCAGTAGAACAGGTTCCGCTCCGGGGTGACGGTGAAGGAGGGAGTCTTCTCGGTGTGGAAGGGACACAGCCCCACGAACCGCCGGCCGCGGCGCTGCAGCCGCACGTAGTCGCCGGCGACGGCGTCGATCCTCAGTCGATCGTTGAGCTCCGCGATCTGGTGGGAGGGAATCACGGGCTCATGGGCGTCGCTGCAACGCGGGTGCCCCTCAGCCGGCGACGCCCTTCAGATAGAAGTACTTGGCGTCGTTGTGCTCGTCGAGCTCGCGGGAGAAGTGGTGCTCACCGGTGTCCGGATCCTTGAGCACGAAGTACCAGTACTCGCTCTCTGCCGGGAAGAATGCCGCCTGCAGCGCCACCATCCCGGGATTCGCGATCGGCCCCGGAGGGAGCCCCGGCCACTTGTAGGTGTTGTAGGCGGAGTCGACCTCCAGCTCCTCATGGGTGATCACGCGCGGGTGGTCCCTGCCCTCCAACTCCGTCAGCACGTACGCGACGGTGGCGCACGACTGCAGCCCGGCGTCGGCAGCCAGGCGATTGACGAACACGGAGGCGATCAGCCCCGCCTCCTCGGGACGCTGGTACTCGCGCTCCACGATCGACGCCAGGATGACCGTATCGTGCAACTCGCCGGGGTCGATGCTCCCGACGTCCGGACGCACCTCGGCGAGCCGGTGGAAGAAGTTGCCGACCATGCTGCGCACCACGCGCTCGGCCGGAAAGCCGCGCGGGAACCGGTACGTATCCGGAAACAGGTACCCTTCCATGCTCGCCGCGCGGATGCCGAGCTCCTCGACCAGCGCCGGGTCCGCGACCGCAGCCGTGAATGCCGCCGCGGTGGTCACGCCCCGTTCCTCGAGCCGCGCGGCGATGCGGCGAACGGTCCATCCCTCCGGGAAGGTGACCGTGATCTCCTCCTCGCGACCCTCCAGCAGCAGGGCCAGCACCTCGCTGGCGCGCAGCGACGGGGACAGCGAGTAGTGGCCGGCGCGTATCCGGCTGTCGGCGCCCTGCAGATGGGCCAGGATCCGCAGCGCCAGCTCGGAACGCACCAGCCGCTGCTCCTCCAGACGGGCGGCCACCGCGCCGAACGGCTCGCCGGGGTGGACGGTGAAGGTGACCGCAGACCCGGCTCCCCGGTCCTCTGGAGGTCCGCTCAGATACGATGCGGCCACCGCCGCACCGGCGCCGAAGACCACACACGCGACGGCCATCCCGAGCGCGATGCGCTTCACGCGATACCCCAACACACCTGCACCGGCAAATGTAACCCCACCGCCCGCGAAGCGAAAGATGCGACGTTCCAGCGCCATGACGGCGCCGCAGGGCCGGGATCATTCGTATCCGGTCAGGACCGCATCGGGAACCGATGCGGTCCTGACCAAAGGAGGGGCTGGGCCTGAGTCACGGCGCCCGCGGCGCCGTGACTCAGGGGCGGATCAGCGGTTCGTCGTGACGGCGTGAGAGCCAGTAGTCGATCTCGACCGCGTGCCGTACCGGCCCTTGGCCGATGCCCGGACACGATGCGGCAGCCTCCGACCACGCATCCGGGGATGCGAGGTTCGCGTCCCAGAACGGAAAGCTCCGGCACTGCAGGGGCCGCGACTCGTACACCGTGCAGGCGCCATCCTCCCAGAGGCTGCAGTCGAAGTTCGCCTTCTCGGTCAGGCTCAGCCGCTCGAATCCGCCGATGTCCACGGTGCGGCAGTAGCGGTCCGTGAACTCGGCAACGGTCAGGGCCTTCGCCCGCGCCAGTGCCTGCAGGTCGCGCTGTGACAGAAAGACGTAACCCGGCTCGAGCCGGCAGCAACGCTGACACCTGGTGCAGTCGAAGCGCAGTCCGCCGTCGGCGGATGTCCGGTAGAACAGCTCAGCCACGGATATGGGGAGAGAAGGATTCGAACCTTCGAAGGCAACGCCAACAGATTTACAGTCTGCCCCCTTTGGCCACTCGGGAACCTCCCCGCTGTCGGAGCGCCGCATGCTCGCTCAGCCGGCCACCGCTGTCAAGCCGAGGCGCCTGCTTGCACGACGCCCGGTCAGCCACCTGTCGGGATCGAACCGACGACCTCGAGATTACAAATCTCGTGCTCTACCGATTGAGCTAAGGTGGCGGTGCCCTTCTTCCCACGCGGCGTACCCACTATGGGGCGAAACGCGGCGCCGGGCCAGGAACGCAGCTCCAGGCCGTGGCTCACGGGCTCGCCGGCGGCAGGTCCGGGCGGAGCACCTGCGCGCCATCGAGGTACACCGGCACCGGCTTGCGGTCGCCGTCGCCGCGAAACGTCAGCAGCAGCCGGATGATGCGACCCGGTTGCCCCTCCACGTCGGCCTCCTGAACGCAGAACAGCGGCACCTCATCGAATCCGGCGTTGCGCGAGGCGGTCGCCGGGTTCGCACGCGTCAGGTCCGGTGTCAGCGAGAAGATGATGCTGACGATGTCTTCGCGCGCCACGCCATTGCCGTCGAGCACGCACCTCAGAAGCCGCACGCCGGCGGACCGAATCGCGTCGGCGTCGTTGGCGCTCACCTGAACCGCGCCCCGTACCGCTATCATCACTGCTTCAGATCCTCGGGCCGTGCCTGCGCCGACGTGGCCGACACACGGCCGATCGCCGTCTCACGCGGTACAACGGTCACGATATGCGGCCACGATATACTGCCTGGCGTGAAGATCGCCATCACCCTGCTGACGCTCCTCGCGTTGGCGGTCGCCGGGTTCTTCGTCGGATGGGTGGAACTGTCGCTGCCGCCCGGCACCTACGGCGTGGCCTTCACGAAGTCGGGCGGATGGGACGAGGAGGCCATCGCACCGGGCGGCATCACCTGGCGCTGGGAGCGGTTGATTCCGACCAACATGACCCTGCACCTGTTCGACCTGACCCCGCGGGAGGTGCAGCGCCGCGTGGCCGCGCTCCTGCCGTCGGCGGAAGTGTACGCAGCCGAGATCGGCATCGATCCGGCGGCGCTCTCCTACGACCTCGGCGTCACCGTCCGGCTGCAACTTCGGGCAGAGCATCTGGCGCCGCTGGCGGCAGATGCGGAGTTGCGCCCGGACACGTTGCCGGCCTGGTACGACCGGGCCACCGCGGCCGCGGCCGACGCCGCTACCGGCGCGCTGCTGGCCGGCGATGCCGCCGCGCTGGTGACGGATCCCGGAAGCCTGGAGGAAGGCGTCCGCCGCCTGCTGGCCAGGCGGTTTCCGCAGATGGAGATCATCGACGTCGAGCTGTTTCCGTACTCCGTGCCGGACCCGGACCTGTACCGGCACGCGAAGACGGCGTTCGACGACCGCATCGACGCCCGGCAGCGGGCGCGCCTGGCGGTCGTCGCAGACCTGGCACTCGTGCGCGAGCGTGCTGCCCAGCACGCCGAGCTGCTCGCCACGCTGGGCAGCACGCTGGCGGAGTTTCCGGAACTGGTGGACCTGTTGACCCGCTCACCGGCCGACCTGCTCGGCCGGGTGCTGGGAGTGGCCCAGCCGGCCGGACCGTAGCCGCCGGCGCCGGCCGCCGCCGGAACCCGCGCCTACCCGGGTCGGAAGCCGACCTCGTGCACGGCGAACGACCGGATCATGAGCAACGCACCCTCCGCCACGGTCACGCGCATCGGCGAAGCGGTGATGACGTTGCTGACCCCGCCCTCTCCGGGGCGCCACCGCAGCCCGTCCAGCGGCCAGCGGAGCCCGGCCGAGCGTTCGATCGTCGCGCCCTCCGCCAGCGGCAGGAACGACACGGTCTGGCCCACCCAGCCGAAGTAGGCGGCCGTACCGCGAATCGCCTCCACGTGTTCATGGGCGGTGACCCAGCAGATCGGCAGCGTCTCCCGCTCGAACAGTCCGGCGATGAACAAGAGGTGATCCAGTCGACCGCCGCCGCCGCCCGCGATTACCACCCGATCGCAGCCGAGCTCCTGCAGCGCGTGCAGGCCAAGCTCGGTGTCGGTGTGTTCCTTGTCACGCGCGAAGCGGCGCACGCGTTCGGCGGGCAGCCGTTGCGCGCGCACGGAGTCCATGTCGCCGACGATCAGGTCCGGCTGCAGTTCCAGCCACAGCGCCAGGTCGTAGCCGGAGTCGGCGGCGACGATCGGCCCCACGGTCTTGAGAAAGGGCTCCAGGTCGGCGCGCGATGGGCCGTACCCGCCCGTGAGAAGCAGACCCGTCAGCGACATGCCGGCGGTCCGGAGCATAGCGCTACCGCCGCGCCCGGGGCCAGGACCCGGGCGCGGCAGCTCTCCGTTCACGGCCGGTTTCCGGTACCCTGCAGGCGGCCTGAGGATGAGATCGGAAGACGCGAGGAAGTCGGACGGGATGGCGTTGCCCGCTGCCGTGGAGCGCTTCGCCCGCGTCCTGATCGAAGCCGGGCATGCCGCTTTCCTGGTCGGAGGAGCCGTCCGCAACCTCCTGCAGGACCAGCCGCCCGGTGACTGGGACATCGCCACCGACGCGACGCCCGATCGCGTGCGGAGCCTCTACCGCCGGACCATACCCACGGGAATCCGCCACGGCACGGTCACGGTCCTGTTCGGCCGCGACCGGTTCGAGGTCACGACCTTCCGCACGGAGGCCGGCTACTCCGACGGGCGCCGGCCCGATTCGGTCCGCTTTGCCGGGACGATCGCGGAAGACCTGGCGCGGCGCGACTTCACCATCAATGCGATCGCCGTCGACGTCGCTACCGGCGTACTCCACGATCCGCATGGCGGGCGCGACGATCTGGCAGCGCGGCGCCTCCGCGCCGTCGGCATCGCTCGGGAACGATTCGCCGAGGACGGACTGCGTCCGTTTCGCGGCTGCCGGCTGGCCGCGGAGCTGACCCTTGCCGTCGACGGGCAGACCGTTCGTGCGATGCGCGACGCACTGCCGACCGCTCGCAGGGTTGCGGTCGAGCGAGTGTGCGAAGAGCTGCGCCGCCTGCTGCTGGCGCCGACCCCGTCGATCGGCCTGGGTCTGCTCGACCGGTCCGGACTCATGGAGCTGTGTCTTCCCGCGCTGAATGGCAGCGCGGCCGGGTCCG
This sequence comes from Spirochaetia bacterium, assembly GCA_964291595.2. GTDB lineage: Bacteria > Spirochaetota > Spirochaetia > SZUA-6 > Bin103 > CATQHW01. The sequence continues at coordinate 4,066,666 of OZ219914.1, forward strand.
CAACCGACCGGGCAGCCCGGTACGCCCGAGTCGATTCGGCGCCGGGTGACGCGCCGCTGCGGCTGGCGATGCTGCTGGCGCCCGAGGACGCCGCGGACGTACCGGCCGCCTGCGCGCACGCGCGGGCGGCGCTTACCCGCCTGCGCTTCCCGCGCGCGGTGACGCGGCGGGTGGTCACCGCGATCGGCAGCCTGGCGATCGCGATCGCCGCAGACAGCTCCGATGCCGACATCCGCCGCCTGCTGGCCGCCGTCGGCCGCGGCGCGGCGGCCGACGCGATAGCCGTCCGGCAGGCGATCGCGAAGATGGACGCTCCGCTGGCCCGGCGCGTGCGCGTCCAGGCGGCTTCGAACCAGGCGCTGACCATCGGCGAGCTGGCCGTCAACGGCGCCGTGCTGCAGCGCGAGCTCGGCGTGCGTCCGGGTCCGAAGATCGGACGGCTGCTGCACGCGTTGCTGCGCGAAGTCCTGGCAGACCCGGCCGCCAACCACCGAGTCCGGCTGCTGAATGCCGCGCGGGCGCTTCAGGACGAAGCGGTAGATCCCGCGGAGCCTGATTCGTCGGAGGATGCCTCCGCCTCGACGAGCCGCGAGTAGGCGATGCGCGCGACTCGCTGTTCGGCCTGTTTCTTGCTCTTGCCCTCCGCCGGGCCATACGGCCGCCCCGCGACCACCACGTCCATCGCGAATACCTGGTCGTGGTCGGGCCCGCGGCGTTCGGTGACCCGGTACTTGGGAAACGCGCGAAAGCGCTTCTGGGAGAACTCCTGCAGCAGCGTCTTGTAGTCCTGACGGTGGCGGCCGGCGATCACATTCTCGACTTCTTCGGCGAAAGCCCGCTCCACGAACCGCTCGGCGGCCTGCAGGCCGGAGTCCAGGTAGCAAGCGCCGATCACCGCTTCCAGCGCGTCCGCGAGCAGCGCACTCTTGCCGCGCCCGCCGGACCGCTCCTCTCCACGGCCCAGGAGCAGGTAACGGTCCACGGAGAGCCTCCGGGCGACCTGAGCCAGGCTCTCCTCACTGACCACGACCGACTTCACGCGCGCGAGGTCCCCCTCCGGTCTCCCTTGCAGCCGGCGGTACAGCCACTGGCTGACCACCAAACCCAGTACCGCATCGCCCAGGAACTCCAGCCTCTCGTTGCTGGCCACCTGCGCTTCGGCGGTATAGGAACGGTGACAGAGCGACAGGTTCAGCAGGCGCTCATCGCGGAAACGGACGCCGATGCCGCGCTGCAGGGAACGCAGCTCGGACCGCCGTGCGGGCGACACCAGCCGGAGGTCGGCACTCTGCGGTCGGGGCCCGCGGCGCGCGGCACGCCACTCCCCACGAAGGGCCTTGAAGCCGCCTCCCAGCGCCGGCACGAGCTTGCGGCCCATCAACCCGAGGCTGCCATCAACCTGGAGCAGGGGTGTCCCGGTGAGCGCATCGCCCACCGGATCCTCCGAGGGACACTCCCCCGCCGCGCGAAGCTACTTTATCTGTGACTCGATGTAGGCCAGCGCGTCCTTGACGGTCTCGAACTCGTTCGCCTTCTCGTCGGGAATGGTGATGCCGAGCTCTTCCTCTATCGCATAGACGAGCTCGTACGTGTCCAGACTGTCGGCACCGAGGTCCTGCCGAAACGAAGATTCAAGCGTGATCTTGTCCTCCTCGATCTCCAGCCGGTCCGCGATCAGTTTCTTCATCTTGTCGAAGAGTTCAGCATCCATGTTCGCATCGCCTCCAGGGAAGGGTTGGGGTCAGGCGATTTCCGCCGTTTCCAGCACCGGCTTTCCGCGGTAGTGCCCGCACTTGGGGCACACCCGGTGCAGCAGGACCCGATTGCCGCATGTGCCGCACTCGACGATAGACGGCGCCTTGATCCGCATGTTGACGGCGCGCCGGCGCCGGCTGCGGGCCTTGGAGGTCTTGCGTGCGGGAACAGCCATCTCAGTCCTGTGCCGGGAAGCTATTGCTAACGCGGCACGGTTGTCAACGCCGCGCTGTGCCCGCCTGGCGCAAGACCGTCGGGAGAAGCCGGGTCAGGGGTTCGGCAGGCGATGCACCTGGTCGATACGCCACTGCGGAGGAGCGCTTTCCGACTCGAACGGGATGCGCTTGCGGATCCTGGTGCTGCGCCGCCCGCGTCCGGCGCGGACGATGGCGAACACGCCGCCACCGACGTAGCAGACCTCCTCCCCGGGCTCGAGCTGTTCGCCCTCACGGATCGAGCGCAGCACGCACTCGAAGTGGGCCGGAGCCTCGGTGTCGGGATGCACCAGGGCATGCACCAGGTCCTCGACGGCCTCCGAACAGAGCGGACAACGCGACGCGTGGGGATTCACCGGCGAAGCTTGCGTGGCTCGGCGTCGGTCAGGAGCCTCGCCAGGTAGCGGATGGCCCGCTCCAGGTAACTTCGGTCCCTGATCTTGCTTCGCAACTCGGCGCGGCGCGCGGACATCCGGTACCCGCCCCGCGAGACCAGCGGAGGCAGTCCTGCGGGCACGTGCCGAAGTCCGTTCCTGTCCCGTCCCGTGCGCGACTGGCGACGCCGCACGGGCATGCGGTACCAGACGATCGGAAACGCGCGGCTCATGGGGCGCCGACGCCTGCGGCCGGAAGGCATCACAACGATGTCCCGTCGGCGGCGAATGCCGATTCCAGGTGCAGCGGCGGCTGTCCCGCGCGCAACAGCAGGACATCGAACCGAGGCCGCAGCCGCTGCAAGCTCGGGTTGCGGGCCAGAAACGCGGCCGCCGTGCGAGCGATCCGCAGCCGTTTGCGGCCGTTCACCACGGCCGCCAGATCGGAGGCGCCGAAGCTGCTCCATGCCTTGACCTCGACGAACACGACGCTGCTGCCGCGACGTGCGACCAGGTCGATCTCTCCCATCCGCATGCGCACGTTGCGGTCGACGATGCGGTAGCCGCGCTCCCGGAGGTATGAGGCGGCCTCACGTTCACCGATTCTACCCTTCTGGACACTGCTCACCCGGTCCTGTCGATGTAGTCGGCGCGGTTCGGACGCCGTCCGGGCCGCGCCGCCCATCGGTCCTGCCGATGTCTGCATACAGTATCGTCACCATTGGAGCGCGGGTTTCGCGCTGTCGCTTCAATTCGACCGTGAAAGGCTCGCCGGCCCGGCTCCCGGCCCGTCGCCACCCTTCCCGATGCGGCCTCGGTCGGAGGTGACGGTGACGCGCCGCCTCCGGCAGACTCCTATCGCTTGCGGGTCCGACGCTCCGGTACCTTGGCGGCCTTGCCGACGCGATCGCGCAGGTAGAAGAGCTTCGCACGTCGTACACGGCCCCGGCGCAACACCTCGATCTTGGCGATCTTGGGCGAGTGCAGCGGGAACACCCGCTCCACGCCGACGCCGTAGGAGATCTTCCGGACCGTGAACGTCGAGCTGATGCCCGTGCCCCTGCGGACGATGCAGGTTCCTTCGAACACCTGGGTCCGCTCGGTCTTCCCCTCGATGATCTTGAAGTGGATCCGTACCGTGTCTCCGATTCCGAAGTCCATCCCCTCGGACCGCGTCTGCTCGGCCTCGATCTCCTGTATCAGTTGCTGCATCGTTCGCTCCTTCGTAACAAGTCCGGACGCAGGCGGGCCGTTCGCTCGGCCGCCTGCCGGCGGCGCCACTCCCTGATCCGTGCGTGGTCTCCGGACAGGAGTACCGGCGGCACCGGCACGCCGCGGAACACCGCAGGTCGAGTGTACTGAGGATACTCGAGCACGTCGCCCTCGAAACTCTCTTCCGCGAGCGATTCCGCCTGGATGACCCCGGGACGAGGCGCGCCACCGCCTCGATGACCGCCATCGACGCGACTTCGCCGCCGATCAGCACGTAGTCTCCGATCGAGACCTCCTCGTCCACGAACAGGTCGACCGCCCGCTGGTCGATCCCCTCGTAGCGGCCGGACAGGAGCAGGAGCTCCCGGCCCTCGGTGGCCCAACGGAGCGCCAGATCGCGATCGAACGGCGCGCCGCCGGCAGTGAGGTACACGGTGCGCGGCCTGACCACGCGCCGGGTCAGAACCGATTCGATCGCGCGGCTGACCGGCTCCGGCTTCAACACCATCCCCGCGCCCCCTCCGTACGGACTGTCGTCGCACGTGTTGTGCTGGTCGCGGGCGTGGTCGCGGATGTCGACCGTCTCGATGTCGATCAGGCCGCGCTCCACGGCGCGGCCAACGATGGATGTCGCCATGAACGGGGCCAACAGCTCCGGAAAGAGCGTCAGGACGGTGAACGTCACTCGACGGCCGCGTCGCCGGCAAGCTCGATGACGCCCGCGTCGATGTCGGTCGAGCTCACGTACTGTCGCCGAAAGGGAATCAGCACGGTGCGCCCGTCGCCACCAATGACCTCCAGCACGTCTCCGGCTCCCGCCTCAAGGACGGATCGCACCGTGCCGACCGTCCGGCCGTCCTGGTGGAGCTCACATCCGGTCAGATCGGCCAGATAGAACTCGTCGGGACCCAGCGGCGCCGCGTAACGGCGTTCCACCCAGATCTCGAGCCCGGACAGCGCGGCGGCCGCGTCACGGTCGTCCACGCCCGCGAGTTTCATCAGCAGCGTCGGCACGGACAGCCGGAACGACTCCACCTCGTAGCGCCGCGGCGGCTGACCGCCGCCACGCAGTTCCACCTCCCGCATCGCCGGGAAATGATCGATCTCGCCGGAGAGGCTCTCGAACCGGACGAATCCATGCACGCCGTGCGCGCGCCGTATGCGGCCTACCGCGATCCGCCCTTCCTGCCGCGCGCGGCGCCCCGCAGGTCGGCTCCGGGCGGCCCCTCCGCTCCGAGCGGCCCGTCCGCTCCGAGCGGCCGCGCCGCCTCGAGCGACCTGTCCGCCCATGGCTTCAGTCGATACTGCCGGCTTCAGTCGATGATCTCGAGCACGACCCGCTTGCCGGTCTTGGTGCCGGCGGCGCTGAGAATGGTGCGGATCGCCTTGGCGATCCGGCCCTGCTTGCCGATGACCTTGCCCAGGTCGCCGTCGGCCACCTTCAACTCGACGATGGTCGACTTCTCCCCTTCGACCACGGTGACCTCGACGCCGTCAGGCTCGTCTACCAGGGCGCGAGCGACGAACTCGACCAGCTCCTTCTCCATCGTTCACCTCCACCGTTCACTCCGCGGCCCGTCACAGGTGCGGCATGTCACTCGTCGGACGCCGGGGTTGCTCCGTCTCCGATCTCCTCGCCACCGGGCTCCTCGCCACTGGACTCCTCGCCATTGGACGGTGCGCGCGTCTGCCGGTTGAGGATGCGGCGCACGGTCGCCGATGGCCGGGCGCCCTTGCCCATCCACTCGCGTACGCGCACCTCGTCCAGGCTGGCCTGCGCGCCTTCGGGCTCGGTCGGCTGGTAGCGGCCAACCTCCTCGATCACCCTGCCGTCGCGCGGCCGCCGCGAGTCCATCACGACGATTCGGTAGAACGGCCGGTTTCTCGTACCATGTCGCCTGAGCCTTATCGCTACGCTCATCTGTTCGCTCCTGTGTATCGGCGTCAGCGGCGAAAGCGTCTGCCGCCACGGGCGGCGCGGACCGGCTTCATCCCGCCACCGGCGCCCCCGCGAGCCATCTTCCGCATGGCCGCTGACATCTTGTCGAATTTCTTCAGGAAGCGGCTGACCGCCAGCACGTTCGTGCCGCTTCCACGCGCCACCCTGCGCCGTCGTGATGGGCCCAGGATACGATGATTATCGCGCTCGGACGGGGTCATTGACAATATCATGGCCTCTTCCATGCGCAGCACGTCCTCGTCGATCGCGCCCTCCGCCATCGCCGCGCGCGCGCCGGGGATCTTGTCGATCACGGCTTCCAGGTTGCCCATCTTGCGCAGGCCGCGGATCTGCTCCAGGTAGTCGGCCAGCGTCAGCGTGTTCGAGCGCACGCGCCGCAGCGTCCGCTCCGCCTGTTGCTGGTCGATCACCTGCTCGGCCTTCTCCACCAGGCTGACGACGTCCCCCATCCCAAGGATCTGCCCGGCGAACCGTTCCGCGTGAAACGGCTCCAGCTCCTCCAGCCGTTCTCCGGTGCCGATGAAGCACACCGGCTTGCCGGTCACTCCCTTCATCGACAGGGCCGCCCCGCCACGCGCATCGGAGTCGGTCTTGGACAGGATGACGCCGGTGATGCCGATGCGTTCCTCGAAGCCTGCGGCCACCGTCGCCGCCGCCTGCCCGGTCATCGCGTCGGCGACCAGCAGGGTCCGGTCCGGCTCCAGCACCGACCGCACCTGCTCGAGCTCGCGCATCAGGTCCTCGTCTGCCTGGCTGCGGCCCGAGGTGTCCACGATCACCACGTCGTGCCCGCCCTGCCGCGCATGCCGGAGCCCCTCACGGGTCACCCGGGCGGCGCCTTCGGCCCCGCGGAGGCCGGCGGCCGTGTAGACATCGACGCTGATCGTGCGCCCCAGCAGCTCCAACTGCTCGACGGCCGCCGGCCGCGCGCGATCGGCGGCGACCAGCAGCGGGCGGCGCCCGTCGGCAGCCAGGCGCCGCGCCAGCTTCGCCGCGGTGGTGGTCTTGCCCGAACCCTGCAGCCCCACCATGAGAATCTTCGCCGGCGGCTTCAGGCCGCGCAGGTCGAGCCCGGTGTCGTCGCCGCCGAGCATGTCGGTGAGACGCTGGTGCACGGTGCGCGTGAACTGGTCGGCGGCCGAGACGCCGGACACGCGCTGATCGCCGGTCGCCTCCTCGACCGTCCGGTTGACGAAGCGGCGCACGACACGCACATTCACATCGGCTTCGAGCAGGGCGTTCCTGATCTCGTTGACGGCGTCGCGGACGTTGCGTTCCGTCAACTGCTTGCGCGTCGTGACGTTGCGCAGGACGTCGATCAGGCGGGAACTCAGGCTGGTGCGCATGCGCAGGGAGGCAATATATCGACCGCTTTTCTGAGCTGTCAATGAATCACGACACCGCGGCTGCGGCTGCCATGCTAAGGTAGCGTTCCCCCATGCGACCCCGGCTGTGGAATGCGCCGGCCACCATCGGCCCGGCAACGTCGACCTCGGCGATGGCGGTGCCCCTCCTGGCGATGATCGCCGCGCTGTCGGTCCTCGGTGCCTGTACCCGGGAGTCCACGGACGACGCGGACTTCGCTCCCGTGCTCGATCCCGCCGAACGGCGGGAGCAGATCACTTCCCTGCAGATCCGCACCTTCGACGAGATGTGGACCCTGCTGCGGGACCACTACGTGTACGGCGACCTGCAGGGAGTCCCCTGGAACGAGTTGCGCGAGCGCTACCGCCCGCTGATCGTGAACCTCCTCTCGCGCGAGGACTTCCCGGCGACGGTGCGGGAGATGCTCGACGAGTTGCCGCCGCTGGCCGCCCGCTGGGAGACGCGCGCGGAGCGTATACAGGAAGAGCTCCAGGATCCTTCCGCCTACGAAGGGATCGGCGCCTACGTCGCCTACCGCGAGAACCCGGAGCCGCGCATCATCCTGCTGTCGGTGATGCCCGGCTCTCCCGCCGACCGCTCCGGGCTGCGCCCCCACGAGGCGGTGACGGCGGTCAACGGCATTCCGGTGCGGGCCGAGGAGGGCCCGGATGCGGTGTCCCGCATCCGCGGACCGGCCGACCAGCCGGTGGTCCTGCGAGTCAGCTCGGTCGACCGGCCGACCCGCGACGTCCAGGTGATCCGCGGCCGCGTGCAGCTCGCGGAGGTACTGAATCCGCTCAGGTACGGCCTGCTGGAGCCCGGCCGCGTCGGCTACCTGCTGTTTCCGCGGGTCTCCTCGGAGTCCCTGGTCACGGAGACGGTCCGCAGCCTCGAGGCGCTCGCCGAAGCCGGAGAAGTCGGCGGCATCATCCTGGACCTGCGCATCGCCAGCGGCCTGCGGTGGCCGCTCGTGCCCATGTTGTCGCTGTTCTCGGACGGCGATCACGGCGAGATCTACACCGCCGAGGGCTCGCAGCCCATATCCGTCGACGGCTACGACCTGAACGGTTCGCAGGCGGTGCCGCTGGTCGTGCTGGTCGGACCGGACACCGAGGGGCTTCCCGAGGTGCTGGCCGCCGCGCTGCAGGCGCGCCGCCGCGCCACCGTGGTCGGCCTGCGGACGCCCGGCAACGTGGAGAACTTCGTCGACTTCGTGCTCCCGGACGGCTCCCGGCTGACCATCATGACCAGCGCCTACCAGTCGCCGGCCGGCCGCGAGGTCGGCATCGACGGCGTGCGCCCGGACGTGCCGGCGCCCCTGGACTGGGACGAGGTATCGGAGCAGACCGACCCGGTCCGCAACACGGCGCTCACCGTGCTGCGGCGCGGCGTCGGCTGAGCGGTGTGCCCATGAGGCGAAGGGCGGCCGCCCGCGGGACGCTGCTCCTCGTGGCCGCGATCGGCGCCGCGCTGATGGTCGACTGCCGCCTGCCCGATACCAGCCAGCAGAGCTCGCTGATGGGCGCCCTGGAGCGCAAGTCCGGGAAGATCGTCTACATGGGCATCGACGCCAATATCTACGTGGCCAATCAGGCCGGCGGCGCCACGCAGGAGATCACCACCGACGCCGGCCAGTCCGAGAGCGCCGCACGCATCTACCAGACCCCGATCTGGTCGCCGGACGGCAAGCGGGTGGCGTTCGTGGGGATAGACTCCTTCCAGGGCCGCACGTCCGGCCGGGTGCTCACGGCCCGCGCCGACGGCAGCGACGCGCAAGCCATCTCCACCGGCGGGCGGCTGCCGGCGAATCTCTACTGGTCTCCCGACAGCCGCTCCCTCAGCTTCCTGACCGCCGGATCGGGGGGCGGTGGCTTCCTGCTGCTGAGCTGGCAGCCCGGCAGCGCCGCTCCGGTGCAGACGCTCGATGCCGGCCGGCCGCTGTTCTGGGGCTGGGCGCCCGACAGCACCGGCGTCACCGTCCACGCCGGGTCGGTCCGCACCTCCGGCCGCCGGGTGTCGTTCCTGCAGGTCGGCGCCGCGGTGATCGAGAGCGGCCTGCCGCTGCAGCCGGGCGAGTTCCAGACCCCGGCCTGGTCGCCGGACGGTTCGGGAGTCGTGCTGGCGACCATCGCCGACGGCGGCCGGACCGACCTGGTCATCGCCCACCCCGAGCACCGGGACCGTCGCGAGACGATCGCCACCGCCAACGGAGCGGTCACCTTTCTCTGGTCCCCCGACGGCTCCTCGCTCGGCTACATCGCCCGCCGCCAGGAGGTCGAATCGATCGTCAGCCGCCTCCACCTGCGTGACGTCGCGACCGGCGCGGAAACAATGCTCGAGGAGGACGACGTGTTCGCCTTCTTCTGGTCCCCGGACTCCAGGCGCGTCGCCTACTTCGTCCCGTCGGTCCAGTCGCTGAACGAAGGCAGCGACCAGACCCTGGTGCTGACGCTGCGCGTCTACGACCGCGAGCGCCGGTCGTCGGCGGACATCGAGACGTTCGTGCCCACGCCGCAGTTCGCGGCGGTGATCCGCGTCTTCGACCAGTATGGCCAGGCCGCGCGCATCTGGTCCCCGGACAGCCGCAACCTCGTGTACGCCGCGCTCACCGACGCCGGCCCGCACGTCATGGTCGCGCGGGCGGAGGGCAACCTGGTGCCGCGCAAGATGGCGCAGGGGCTGATAGGCTTCTGGTCATGGCAGTGACGAACCGGACTTCGTCGGCGCTGCGGCGACGCTTCCCATTGCAGGCGCTCCCGCTGCTCCCGCTGGCCGCCGCCCTGCTGGTCTCCTGCTCGGTGCGGGGCGCGCAGATGTCGCAGAGCTCCCTGCTGGAGCGGTTCGAGCGCAAGTCCGGGCTGATCGCGTTCATCGCTCTGGACGGCAACATCGCGACGGCCGACCAGACCGGCGGACGCCTGACGCAGCTCACCGATGACGCCGGCAGCCGCGAGGGCGTGCGCCGCTGGTATGCGTCTCCGACCTGGTCGGCACGGGGCCGCCGCCTCGCCTTCGTCCGCTTCGACCAGCAGACCGACGGCAGCCTCGACGCGGCGATTCTCACCAGCGACTCGGGGTCGCGCAATCCACAGGTGATCTGGGAGAGCGGCGCGCTCGCGCCGGTGTACCTGTACTGGTCCCCGGACAGCCGCTGGATCAGCGTGCTGTCCCAGCGCACCGCCGAGGACGGCATGGAGCTCGGCCTGGTCGATCCCGCCGGCAAGCTCAGCTACAAGCCGCTGGACACGGGGCTGCCGCTGTATTGGGCATGGGACCCCGGCAACCGTTTCATGCTGGCCCACGTCGGCGGCGGCACGACATCGGGCGGCCGCCTCACGCTGCTGGACGTCCGCGGCGCAACCGAGAAGCGCAACTTCAACGTGCGCCCCACCCGCTTCCAGTCGCCGCAGGTGTCTCCGGACGGCGAGCGCATGCTGTACGTGGACAGCGAGTCGGGATCGGCCCAGCTCGTGCTGCGGGACATCGAGGGGCCGGGCCTGGACGTGCTCAAGACCGTGTCCGGCAGCGCCTTCTTCAGCTTCTCCCGCGACGGGAGGCGCGTCGCGATCATGGAGTCGTCAACGCCACAGCTCTCGGCCGACGGCACCCTGCGCGTGCTGGTGCCGGGCCGGCTGGAGCGCTCGGTGGAGCTGGAGGAGCCAACGGTGATCGCCTTCTTCTGGGCTCCGAACAGCCGCCAGATCGCCTACCTGGTACCGGTGAGCGCGGAGGAGCTCCAGCAGCTCGTGGTGGAACCGGTGTTCGCCGCTGATCCCGAGCAGATCTACGTGCACCTGCGGGTGATGGATGCCCGCTCGGGCGACTCCTGGAAGGTCGCCACCTTTCCGATTACCCGCGGCAGCCTGGGCGCACTGCAGTTCTTCGACCAGTACACGCGCTCGGGCAGCATCTGGTCGCCGGACGGCAACTGGCTGGTGTTCTCCGCGGTGGCGCGCGGCGGTTTCCCGGGCATCTTCCTGGGATCGGCTTCGGGCAACCTCGAACCGCGCTTCGTGACCCGCGGCGATCTGGGAGCCTGGTCGATCCGGTAGATGTCGATCCGGTAGATTCTACCGGGCCGGCTCCACGGGCGGCTCGGTGTCGGCGTCGTCCTGCGGGTTCTCCGGGCCGGGCTCCTGGGATGCGCCGCCGTCCGGCGGTTCGTCGATCAGGTCACGCGCCGGGAGGTTGCCGGGCAGCGTTCCGCTCTTCCGCTCTGCCCGCTGCCCTCGGGCCGGGGCGGGACTCCGCCGGGGCCGGAATGGCCGTTCGTGCCGTTGTGACCGTTCGGGCCGAGGATCTCCAGCACCTCTTTGGTATTGAGCTCGTTGCGATCGAGCAGGGCGTCGGTGAGAGCCATCAGTTCGTCGCGGTGATCGCGCAGCAACCGCTCGGTGCGATCCTCCAGTTCCTTCCAGAGCCGGTTGACTTCCGGCGGCGGCGCACCGGTTGGCGTGCCCAGCCCGTCGGCCATGTTGGAGACCCAGCCCGTCGGGGGGCCGAAGTGGCCGAGCGTGTACAGGTGCCGGAACCGGTCCCGAGCCTGACGGTAGTCGCTGTAGGCACCGGTCCACTCCTCGCCGTAGACGATGCGCACGGCGGCGTGCCCGCCCAGCGCGACCATGATGTCGGCGACGATCCGGCGCAGGGGGTATGAATACTGCTCCACCTCGTCGAGCGGAAGCATGAAGCCGAGCGTCTGGCCGCGCGCCAGGATGGTCAGGTGGCCGATCCGTTTCTCCGGCAGCACGTAGTGAACGACCACGGCGTGCCCGGCCTCGTGCACGGCGATGGAGCGGCGCTGCTCTGCGTCCATCTCCTCGATCGGGTTCTCCATGCCGGCGAGCTGATGGATCAGCGCGCGGTCGATGTCCCGCTGCGTTACCACGTTGCGGTGCTCGAACAGGGCGATGCGCACCGTGTCCTTGGTGAGCGCCGCCATCATCTGCGCCGGGGATGCGCCCGGCGTATTGGACACGATCGCCTCCACGTCGACCGAGTCGTCGTGGCGGATGGTCGACAGGTAGCCTTCGACGATGGCGCGGCGGCCGGAGCGATCCGGGAGTCCCACCTCGATCATCTGATCGAAGCGGCCCGGCCGCGTCAGCGCCGGGTCCAGGACGTCAGGGCGGTTGGTTGAACCCATGAACAGGACGTGCCAGTTGCGGGCCGGCGGCTTCTTGCCGCGGAGTTGATAGAGCTTGGCGACCACTCGTTCCTTGAGGGAGCGCTGATCGACGCCGTCCATCTCGTAGAGCAGCCGCGTGAGGGCGCCGGTGCCGCCTCCACCGAACATCCCGCCGCCGGCGAACACGTTGTTGTCTCCCTGCACGCCGCCGCGCGACTGGCCCACGGCGTCGATCTCGTCGATGTAGGCGATGCAGGCGCCGTAGCGGCGGGCGTATTTGCGTGCCTTGCGTATGAACCAGATCATCTTCAGGACGTCCACACCTACGAACATCGCCCGGAATCCGGAGCCTTCTATGGAGATGAACGCGACCCCGGCCTCTCCGGCCATCGCCTTGGCGAGCATGGTCTTGCCGGTGCCCGGTGGACCGTAGAGCAGCAGGCCGTTGATGTAGCGGCCACCCATCTGCACGAACTCCCTGCGGTCGGCCAGCAGGCCCAACCACTGCCGCACCAGCGCCTTCAGGTTGGGCTGGCCCCAGTAGTCGTCGAAGGTGATCGACTTGGGATCGGTGGGCCGCACCTTCTCCACCTTGGATCGGGCCATGAACCAGAAGATGGCGACGAACTGGATGATCGCGTAGAAGATCGCGAACAGGAGTTGCACCGCAAATTGCAGGATGGCGAGCACCGTGTTCTGGAATGTCGGATTGGTGAGGGAGAAATAGATGAACACCGCGATCGGCACGATCGCGTAGAACTTGCGCAGCGCCATCAGCAGCTTGCGGCCGCGGCTCTGCTGCGCCTTGATGACGTCGATCCGCTGCTTGACTAGGTCGGGGACGCCCACTCCCTGCCAGAACCGGTCGCGGGAGCGCTCCTGGCCGGTGTCTTCCTGGCCGTGCGAGTCCGATGAGTCCTCCGGCTGCGCTTGGTTCCGTTCCTGATCACTCATGTGCTTTGTCTTCCGCCGCTCCGATGATAGGGCCGTCCGCTGCCGCTGGCAATTCGGCCCTCACCGGTAGACGCCGCGGCACGCGCGTTCCGTACGCCGGTTCGGATCAGCGACCCCTACGCCGGTACCGGCTCGCGCTCGGTGCGCTCCGGCATGCGCAGGGTCACCAGCTTGGAGACGCCCGGCTCTTCCATCGTCACCCCGTACAGGTTCGCGGCGGCGGCGATGGTGCGCTTGTTGTGGGTGACGATCAGGAACTGGGAGTCGTGCGCGAACTCTTCCAGGAGCGCCACGAAGCGACCGATGTTCTCGTCGTCCAGCGCGGCGTCCAGCTCGTCGAGCACGCAGAACGGCGACGGCTTGACCGAGTACATGGCGAACATCAGCGCAACCGCCGTCAGGGAGCGCTCACCGCCCGAGAGCAGCCCCACGTTCTCGAGCTTGCGGCCGGGCGGCTGCGCCAGGATGTCGACGCCGGCCTCCAGCACGTCCCGGCCGCGGAGCTTCAGCTCGGCGCGGCCGCCGCCGAACAGCCGCCGGAAAATGTCCCGAAAGGCGTCGGCGACGGCCTGGAACGAGGCTCCGAACCGCTCGGCCGACTCGCGCTGGATCTCCTCGGTCACCCGTTCCAGGTCCGCGCGCGCCTGGCTCAGGTCCTCGAGCTGGTCGGTCAGAAACCGGTAGCGCTCGGCCACCTCCTTGAACTCCTCCGGGGCGAGCAGGTTGACCTGCCCGAGGCTGCGGATTCGTTCTCGCAACCGGCCCAGGCGGTCGCGCAGCTCGCGCGGCGTGGCCTCGATCTTCTCCAGCCGGTCCTCGTGCTCCTCGAGGCGTTGGGAGTGGGTCTGCGCGAACGTGTGGCGGATGGCCTTGTCTTCCGCCTCCACTTCGGCGAGCTCCACGCGAACCCGCTCCAGCGTCTCCTGCGCCTGCCGCAGCCGTGCCGAGCGTTGTTGGGCCGCCTGGTCGATCCGGTCCATCTCCCGGCGATGCGCGGCGAGCTGCGCCGAGGCGCGGCCCAGCTCCTTCTGCAGCCGATCGTGCTCGCGGTCCAGGTGTGCTTTCTCCCGCTCGCGGTCGGAGGTGCTGGACGCCAGCGCGCGGATCGCCTCCGCGGTCTGGTGTTCCTCCGAGGCCAGATCCGCTCGGACCTGGCGCTGCTCGTCGAGTTGCCGCTGCGCGGCCGCGAGCTGCCTGCGCAGCGCGGCAGCCTGCTCCTGCGCCCGCGCGGCGGCCACCTGGCTCTCCTGTACCGCGTCACGCAGCTCTCCCTGCCGTTCCGTGCGTTCGCGATTGGTCCGCCGCAACTGCTCGGACTGCTTGCGCAATTCCGCGATCGCCCAGAAGGTTTCCCCCATGTCGCGGTCGATCGCCCGCTTGTGGGTGACGATTCCCTCCGACGAGATCAGCTCGTCGAGCAGCGATCCGGTCGTCTCCCGATAGCGCGCGAATCCCTCCATCAGCCCCTCGGCAGCCTCCACCAAGTCGCCGAGCCGCCGCCCGAGCTCTTCCCTGTCCATCTGCACGGCCGAGACCGCCAGGCGGCCGAGGTCGTGGCGAAGCCGGGCGAGCGATTCCGCCACGTCGTTGCCGAGCGCCGCCGACGGGGTGGACTGCATGCCCTGTCCCAGCCGCTGGTCGAGCTCGGTCACGATCTCGTCGGTGACCTCGCGTAGCTGGTCGCGCAAGCCGTCCAGGCGCTGCTCGTGCGATGCCGCCTGCGCGGCGGCGTCGGCGATGCGCCGCTCCGTCTCCGCGATCCGGGCGCCCACGGCCGCGGCATCCCCGCGATCCGCAGCCGCTTTCGATTCCGCGACCGCGGCGAGCCGTTCCGCTTCGGTGAGCCCGGCGCGGACGGTCTCGACCTCCACCTCCAGGGCGCGGATGCGCTCCGCGAGCGCCTGATCCCGGCTGTGATACGAGTGCATGCTGGCTTCCAGCTCGTCCACGCGCTCACGGCCGAGCCGGATTTCGCTGCCGGCCCCGCTCATGGCCGTGGCGATCTCGTAGAGACGTTCCTGCGACGCCGCGCGCTCTCCCTCCAGGCGCTCGACCGCAGCCCGATGATTGCGCGCGCTGGTCGCCGCCGCGTCGATCTCGTCCTGCACCTCGTCCCGCTTCTGCGTCTCCCGCGACAGGCGCTTCCCGATCCGCTGCCGGCGGTCCCGCAAGCCGCGCAGGCGCAGCAACTCCAGGTCGCGCTCCACGTCGAACGCCTGCGCGCGCAGGGAGCGGTAGCGCTCGGCCGCCTGCGACTGCACGCGCAGGGTCTCATGGCGGCGCTGCACCTCGCGCCGGACGTTCTCCACCTGGGCCACGTTGGCCGCCGCCTGCTTCAGCTCCCGCTCCGCTTCGACGGCGCGGGTGCGGTAGGACAGGATGCCGGCCGCCTCCTCGAAGACCTCGCGGCGCTCCTCGGGCTTCTCCGAGAGTATCCGGTCGATCTTACCCTGCTCCAGCGACGCGTAGCCGGAGGTGGCCAAGCCGGTATCCGCGAGCACCTCGCGCACGTCGCGCAGCCGGCTCTGCGTGTTGTTGACGAAGTACTGGCTCTCGCCGGAGCGATACAGGCGGCGCTTGACGCCAACCTCCGCGGAGTCGGTCGGCAGCCGCCCGTCTTCATTGGAGAACACCAGCGTCACCTCGGCGACGCTCATCGACCTCCGGGTGCCGGCCCCGTCGAAGATCACGTCCTCCATGCGCTCGGCGCGCAGGGACCGGGGCGCCTGCTCGCCCAGCGCCCAGCGAATGGCGTCCACGACATTGCTCTTGCCGCAGCCGTTCGGTCCGACCAGGGCGGACACGTCGGGGCCGAACTCCAGTACCGTGCGGTCGGCAAAGGACTTGAAGCCGAGGAGTTCGACCCGCTTCAGTAGCTGCCCGCTCATGATGTGAGCACAGCGCACGCGTTGTGGGCTTGCCGGGCCGACGCTACCATCGCGGTCGAATCAGCGTCAAACCGGGAGGGTGGAACGATCGTCTGCGGCATCGACGAGGCAGGCCGGGGGCCGCTGGCGGGACCGGTCACCGCCGCGGCGGTGATCCTGGGAGAGCCGTTTCCGGATGAGCGCCTGGATGACTCCAAGGTCGTGGACCCGCGGGTCCGCGAAGAGCTGGCGCCGCTGATTCGCGGACGCGCCCGTGCGTGGGCGGTCGGCTGGGCGTGGCCTGAAGAGATCGACCGCATCAACATCCACCACGCGACGCTGCTGGCGATGCAGCGCGCCTGCCGCGGGCTGGACCTCACGCCCGGCCTGGTGCTGGTCGACGGGCGCTTCGCGCCGGCCGTGGGCTTGCCGTGCCGGGCCGAGATCGACGGCGACGCCCGCATCCCGGAGATCATGGCGGCGTCGATCCTGGCCAAGACCGCGCGCGACCGCTGGATGGCCCGGTATGCCCGCATCGACGGCCGCTACGGCTTCGAGTCGCACTTCGGCTACGCCACGCGCGCCCACCGGGAGCGGCTGCGGCTGCACGGACCGTCGACCATTCACCGGCGCAGCTTCAAGCTGCGGTAGTGTCAGGTCTCAGTCGAGCTCGATCTGCACCAGTCCGTAGGAGCCGATCCAGGCCGGATCCAGGGTGACCGTGATCCGGCCCGCCGCGGCCTCTGCCGCCACGGGGCGAGCCGCGGACACATCCGGGTCGTGATAGAGCGCCTGACGCACCGCACGCCCCGCGAGCGCCGCAGGCAGGCGCAGCGTCATGGCGGCCGACCCGCCTCCGAACCGCGGAAACGGGATGGGGTCGTCGTGGCCGACGCTCGCCCCACCCGGCAACGCCAGGGTCTGCGCCGCGTTCACCAGGTGGAAGACGAGGGAGTCCCCGCTCTTGGTGGCGAAGACGGTCGCCAGCACGCCGGCGGGCATGCGCTCCAGTTCCAAGTCTGCCCCGGCTGTCAGGCCAGCCAGGAACTCGACCAGCCCATCCCGCAGCCGCTCGTGTTCGATCGAAACCGGCTGCCACGGGATGCGTGCCTCGCGGCCGCCGTCGACCGGGCGGGCGATGCGCTCGACCGGCTCCAGCGCGTAGTCCCCGGCCACCCGGACCAGCCGGCCGGCGCCGACCCGGATGGTGACCGGCGGCGCGCCGTCCGGCACCTCCGCGAAGGATTCGATCCCCCAGGAGCGGGCGAGCGCGCGGGCGTCGCGAACGGCGCCGCTCTCGTCCCTGCTGCCGGTGGCGCCGGTCCACACCAGCGTGCCGCCGGCCCGCACGAACCCGCGCAGCGCGTCGAGCTCCGCGTCGCTCAGGAAGACCGCCTCGTTGAGGACCACCACGCGGTAGAGCGGCAGCCGGGCCAGCTCCTCCTGCTGGAACAGGTCGAACGGCACGTTGTGCCGATAGCACGCCTGCGTCCAGGCGATCAGCCCGGCGAGGCTGCGCTCCTCGGCGTGCTCGTACAGGTCGCGGGTGGCGCGCGAGTCGTAGAAGCCCAGCGACGCCACCCGGCGCACCCGGCGCAGCAATTCGGGGTGGGCGACCTCGAAACGGCGCAGCCGCTTCTCCGTGTCCTGGAGCGCCTCCCCTTCCGGTGTCGCCAGGTACAGGTGGCCCCAGCTCATCGCCAGCGCCCAGCAGAAGCGAACGGTGTCGGGGCGGTCGGGGTAGAACATGCTCATCGGCGGGATGCCGCGCCAGCGGCCGACCGAGAAGCGGTGCGCCGCCTCGATCGCCCAGGCGCACCAGGAGTAGCGCACGATCGTGGAGTAGTCGTTCTCCTTGAAGATCCAGTCGAGGTCGGGCAGGTCCTCCAGCGACACCCCGTGGGGGTCCCGGTGGAGAACCCGCTCGCTGTAGTTGGGCCGCAGCGGGCGGATGCCGAGCCCGCGGTAGTGGTCTGCGACCGCCCGGTGAAAGGCCGTGGTGGAGGCCGTCCGGAACCGCAGCCAGGCGACGTAGGACGGATCGCCGTGGTCGCCGTGCCAGCGCTCCCAGGCGGGCCCCGGCTCCGGGAGGTCGTGGCCGGTCTGCTCCCGGAACAGGGCGCGGCAGGTGGCGCAGGCGCAGGCGTGTCCGGCGCCGAACCACTCGACGTCGTCGGTCATGATGCCGTCGATGCCGGTCGCGTACAGCGTCTCCAGGTAGGCCAGGTAGGCGCGCCGGTAGTGGGGATTGTTGAAGCAGAACGTCCAGCCCTGGTAGTCGTAGCGGCCCGGGTAGGCCGAGCGCGCCCACTTCCCCGTGCGGCCGTCGACCTGGCGCCAGCTCGACAGCCGCACGCCGTCGATGACCGGATCGGCGTCGAAGTCCTCGCGCAGGTGGGGCCACGACGCCAGGCTCGACCCGCGCTTGCGGAGCCATCGCTCCACCTGGCGCTCGCCCTCATCGTCGAGCGGGTTGTGGGTCAGGTGGCTGGAGTGGTGCTCGGTCACGCGCATGCCGGCGGCGTGGCAGGCGGTCACCACGCGCGCCAGCGTGTCGGTCAGCAGGTCCCAGTGGCGGCGAAAGGACCAGCGGAAATGGGTGGCGCTGAAGGTGATGACGTGGTTGATGCCGACGTCGGCGAGCGCCTCCGCCTTGCGCGCCAGGTCGGCGTCGGTGTCGCGAAAGATTTCCTGGTCGTTGTACCAGAAGAAGGCGAAGCGCGTGTCCCACGGGTCGAAATGCTTCATGATGGGCGGCCCAGTCTGGCGGGCAGCGAGCCGTCCGGACAACACCGGCACGCGGGCTGAGAGGACGACACATGGCGGAACACATCCGGTTCGAAGAGGGACTGATCGGGGACGGGTTCTCCTACGCGTTCGGGATCTCGACGGTGGACCTCACCGGCAACGGCTTTCCCGACGTCGTGGCCATGGACACCGACGTCGGCCTCTACTGGTTCGAGAACGACGGCGGCGGGCGCTTCACCCGGCATGTCGTCCACGAGCGCGCGGGCGAGTGGCTGGAGCGGCACGAGATCGCCGACATCGACGGCGACGGGCGGCCGGAGATCGTCAGCGTGGACAACAAGGGCGGCAGCCTGCTCTGGTTCTCCTTCGACGGCGACCCGCGCGAGCGCCGCTCGTGGACGCACCACTACATCACCGACGGCGGCTTCCCCGGCGCCTACGACCTGGCGGTCGCCGACCTGGACGGAGACGGCCGGCTCGACGTCGCCGCGACCAACTGGCGCATCGGCAACGAGGTCGCCTGGTTCCAGAACCGGGGAGACCGGTGGGTCAAGCACACCATCGAGGAGGGCATCGGCGAGCCGCGGACCATCCTGGCGGTGGACTTCGACCGCGACGGCCGCATGGACCTGCTGGGATCGGCGGTCGCCGGCAACCAGGTCGGATGGTACGAGAACCCCGGCGATCCGGCGCGCAGGCCGTGGACGAAGCACGTCATCGACACGTCACCCCAGCCCACGCACGGCGGCCCGGTGGACATGACCGGCGACGGTCACCTGGACATCGTCATGGCCCTCGGCATGCGGCCGCTGGAGGGCGTCGGCGACGTGCCGCACCAGGTCGTCTGGTACGAGAACCCCGGTGATCCTCATCAGGTGCCGTGGCGCCGGCACGTCATCGCGGAGTCCTTCCCGCAGGCGTTCGAGGCCGTCGCGGCGGATCTCGACGGCGACGGCCGGATCGAGGTGGTGGCCACGGGATGGGAGGATGCCGGCCGACTGGCCCTCTTCAAGCACGGCGGCGACCCGCGCGGGCCATGGAGCATGCAGGTCCTGAAGGAGGAGTGGACCGCAGCCGACCAGGTGATCCTGGTCGACCTGGACCGCGACGGCCGGCTGGACATCGTCGCGGCCGCCGAGCGCGGCAGCAACGAAGTCCGCTGGTGGCGCAATCTCGGCCCCGCCTGAGGCGGCCGGGCCGCCGTCAGACCGTAGCGAGCGCGGCGAGCAGCGCCTTCAGGTAGCCGATGGAGAAGGCCAGCCCCTGGTACGCGCGGGTCTGGTCGGCCGAGGCATCCGGATCGCCTTCCAGCGGGAAGATGTGGTCGGGGCTCAGGCAGCCGTCGAAGCCCACGCGGCGCAGCTCCAGCAGGATCTTGAACATGTTCATGTCGCCGTCGTCCAGCAGCACCTCCTCGTAGGCGCTGGAGGTCATCAGGCTGCCGCGGATGTTGCGGAAGTGCACCATGAAGATGCGGCCCTTGCGCCCGTAGTTGTGGATCTCCTCCAGCACCAGCGGCAGCCCGCCGGCCTCCGCGCGCGTGCCGCAGCAGTACAGGTAGCCGACGTTGCGGCTGGGAAAGGCGTCGATCACCCGGTGGAACCCCAGCGTCCCCAGCGGCGCGTCCGCCAGCGGCAGGTCGGCCGGATGCACGCCGATGCGCATCTCGTACTCCTCGGCGATCGGCACCAGCCGCTCGAAGGCGCGGCAGAACTGTCCCCACCAGGCGTCGAGCTCGGCGCGGTCGGGGGGCTCGTCGCGACCGAAATGGGGCCAGTAGGCCATGCGCGCGCGGCGCATCTCCTGCTCCGGCCGCTCGGGCGGGCGCCGGCCGGTCAGCCACACGCTCTTTCCCGAGCCGCGGTAGCCGCCGCGGTGCACGGACTCGTAGAACGTGACCAGGTGGTTGAAGTTGTTGCCCTCGTAGCGCTGGAACACGAGCCGCAGGCCGGCGTCTCCGTAGGCGCGCAGGGTGCGCTCGACGGCATCCAGCTCCTTCCCGGAGCCGTCCTCAGCGCCCATGAAGCCGGCGCTCATGTCCGGCAGGAACACGCTGTTGACGTCCAGCCCGAACGACCGGACGCGCTTCTTCAGGGCGGACAGCCCGTCGAGGGGCGGACAGCCCAGGTCGACGCAGTCGACCCCGAGCTGCACGATGCGGCGCAGGAAGCTGTCGGACAGCTCCGCCGACCCCATGGAGATGCGGGGCAGAGAGCGGCCGGCCGCGCCCTGCGCCGCGTAGGTGCCGCGCGCCCCCCAATCGATCATCGGCTCGGCACGTGGCGCAGCACGGCACGCATCCGGTCGGCGATGATCCGCTCCTCGCCGTCCTCGACGGTGTAGAAGAATACCCACAGCGTGGACTCGGTGGGCGACTGCACCAGCACCGACGGCTTCCCGACGTACAACTCCTCGGCGATCTGCGGCGCCGTCCTGCCGAGCGCCTGGGTGTCCAGCTCGACGACCAGGAACGAGCCGTAGAAGCCGTGAGTCACCATGTGCGGCTCCAGCCGCACGTGCGGCAGATCGCGCAGGGCCTGCTCGACCACGGCGAGCCTGCGGTCGATGGCGGCGAAGCGGGCGGCGTGGTCGGTCGCGAACCAGCGCTCGACGGCGACGGTCAGGGCGATCACCTGCTGGCGGTCCAGCTTCATCGAGCGGCCGATCCCCATGGCGCCGGCCGGCATGGTGAAGCCCTGCGCGGCGACCGCCTCGATCAGGCCGCGGTCGCCGCACACGAAGCCGCTGGCGTTGGGGCCGCCGAAGTACTTGCCGCCGAACACCACCAGGTCTCCGGCGGCGGCGCACCGGCGCATGAAGTCCAGCGGGTAGATGTCCGAGGCGGCGTCTGCGATCACGGGCACGCCGTGGCGCCTGCCGATGGCGTGCGCCTCCTCCAGCGGGACGATCTCGTCCGGGCCGGGCATCTCCGGGTAGAGGCCGGTCTGGTCGCCCAGCGGCGGCCAGGGGTACCAGATCGCCACCGTGTCGCCGGTGATGCCGGCCTCCAGCTCGCCGGCGTCGCAGCCGTCGTCCCGGCCCACCTCGACCAGCCGCGCCCCGGCGGCGCGCAGGCAGCGATCGTAGCTGTCGGAGTGCCGCTTCTGCACCACGATCTCGTTGCGCAGTCCCTCGGCGTCCGGCAGGCGGCCGATGGCCGCGGGGTCGGTGCCGGCGATGCAGGCGGCGGCGCTCAGGGTCACGCCGGCGGCGCCGCCGCAGGAGATGTAGGCGGCCTCGGTGCCCACCTGGGCGGCGATGGCGTCGCCGCAGGCGCGCAGGAGATCGTCCATCCTGACGAAGCGGCCGCTCGCGGCCTCCATCGCTTCCCGCACGAAGTCGGGCGGCCCCGACCCGCCGACCAGCGTGCCGGTGCCGACGGCATTGACGGCCGCGGGCACCCCCAGCTTCCGGTAGAGGTCTTCGGCATTCATGCGGTTCCTCCCTCTCCTACCCCACCACCGCGAGCGCGGCGAGCAGCCCCTTCAGGTAGCCGATCGAGAAGGCCAGCCCCTGGTACGCGCGATTCTGGTCGGTCCTGGCATCCGGATCGCCTTCCAGCCTGAAGATGTGGTCGGGACTCAGGCAGCCGTCGAAGCCCACCCGGTGCAACTCCATCAGGATCTTGAACATGTTCATGTCCCCGTCATCCAGCAGCACCTCCTCGTAAGCACCGGAGGTCATCAGGCTGCCGCGGATGTTGCGGAAGTGGATCATGAAGAGGCGGCCCTGCCGCCCGTAGTTGTGGATCTCCTCCAGCACCAGCGGCAGCCCGCCGGCCTCCGCGCGCGTGCCGCAGCAGTAGAGGTAGCCGACGTTGCGGCTCGGAAACGCGTCGATCACCCGGTGGAACCCCAGCGTTCCGAACGGGGTGTCCGCCAGGGGCAGGTCGGCCGGGTGCACGCCGATGCGCATCTCGTACTCCTCGGCGATCGGCACCAGCCGCTCGAAGACGCGGCAGAACTGTCCCCACCAGGCGTCGAGATCGGCGCGGTCGGGCGGCTCGTCGTGGCCGAAGTGGGGCCAGTAGGCGATGCGCGCCTGGCGGAGCTCCTCTTCCGGCCGCTCGGGCGGGCGCCGGCCGGTCAGCCACACGCTCTTGCCCGAGCCGCGGTAGCCGCCGCGGTGCACGGACTCGTAGAAGGTGACCAGGTGGTTGAAGTTGCTGCCCTCGAAGCGCTGAAACGTGATCCGGTAGCCCGCGTCGCCGAAGGCGCGCAGGGTGCGCTCGACGTCGTCCAGTTCCTTCTCCGAGCCCTCCTCGCCGCGCATGAAGGCGGCGCTCATGTCCGGCAGGGAGATGCGGTTGACGTCCAGGCCGAACGACCGGATGCGCTTCTTGACGGCAGTCAGTCGGTCGAGGGGCGGGCAGCCCAGGTCGATGCAGTCGACACCGAGCTGAATGGCGCGCCGCAGGGAGCTGTCCGAGAGATCCCCGCCGCCGCTCGAGATCCTCATCATGGCGCACCCCAGCGTAGATCAGTCGGATGCGGGGAGCAACGTCGAGCTATCAGATCAGATCAGATGATTACTGCGCGTGGTTCTGTTCGTTCCTGGTGTCCGGCGGCTCCGCCGGCAATTCAGGGACGTCGCGCCCAGCCTTGACGTTCTCCTCCCGCCAGGCTTCCCACTGCCGGCGCATCTCCTGCCGACCTTCCTGCCGACCCTCCTGCCGACCTTCCTGCATCCCTTCCCGTCGGGCTCGCTCCCTCAGTCTCTCGAAGAGTACCTTCGTCGCTCCCATCAAGAGTCCCTCCATCGATATGAGAATCGTAGCCGCAGCAGCGCCGGCGGACGCTATCTGCGATGCTGCCGCAAACACGGCTTCAGCGCTCGGCCCCGTCGCCGTCAGCACGGCCGTCACCATCGCCACGACGATGACCACGCCGAAGACGAAGAGGTACACCGGCAGACGTGCCGCGGCCACGCTCCAGAGCGCCTCGCGCCCCGTGTCGTTCACCGGTATTTCCCGATGGTGATCATCGCCGCGTTGATCCTGATCTCCAAGCCCATGGACACCTCTCCCGTCGTCCCTCGGCTCCCTGCCACGACGCTACCGGCCGGCGGACACCGTGCAAGCATCCATGCCGGCATCACGAACGGGAGCTGAACCGACTCGTTCTGATGACACAGAGACCGACCTGTATTCCGTGCCGCTTTACTCGCGCTCGGTGAAAGGGTCGCTGCACATCCGGCCCACGGGCGGTACCATGGGCGTCCGCGAGCTGACGGAGGTTGGCATGCACACGGACGGGATCCGGCTGGAACCACGGCAGCGACCGCTGCTGTTCTATGACGCGGGCGAGATCGCGACGATCCGGGAGCTGGCCCGGCAGGAAGGGACCTTCCAGCACCGGCGCTACCAGGCGATCGTGCGGGACACCGACGAGTGGCTGCGCGTCCGCTTCCCATCCCGGACAAGAACGCGGAAGGCAAGTGGCTGGGGCTGTACATCTGCCCGGCCGACAGCACCGGGCTGATCTACGATCCCCACGAGCCGCACCGGCACACCTGCCCGAAGTGCGGAGAGGTGCATACCGGCGGCGTCTACGACCAGACCTGGCGCGCCTATCAGCACGCGAAGATCGCCGGTGCGGCCGAAGACCTGGCTCTCCGGTACGCGGTCGGCGGCGAGGCGCGGTACGCGGAGGCCGCCGCGGCGATTCTCTGCGAGTACGCCGACCGGTACGACGCCTACCCGGTCGAGCAGTTCTCGAAGGTCGGCTCGCAGACGCTGGAGGACGGCTTCTTCGCCCTGCACGTGGCGTCGGCCTACGACCTGATCCTCGACTCCGGGGCGCTCGGCGGAGAGCGGCGGCGCCACGTGGAGGAGGACCTGCTGCGGCCGACCGCGCGGCTGATCGCCTCCGTGGACGCCGACATCCACGAACCGCTGCCGTCGAACTGGCAGGCGCTGTGCACGGCCGCCATCGGCGTGATCGGCTTCGCGCTGCGCGACGAGGAGATCGTGGACTTCGCGATCAACGGGCCGCTCGGGTTCAACGCCCTCATGGAGCGGTCCGTGCGCTCGGACGGACTGTTCTGGGAGGGGTCGATCGGCTACGCCATCGGCACGGTCGGCGACATTCTGTGCCTGACGGAGGCGGCGTGGCACTCCGGGATCGACCTGTACCGCCACCCGCGGGTGCGCGGGCTGTTCGCGGCGCCGGTCCGGATCGGCTTTCCCGACGGCACCTACCCGGCGGTCGGTGACGACCACTTCGGCAGGTCCCTGACGGAGGTGTTCGGCACCCTGGCGGAGGTGTACTACGCGCGCACCAGGGACGAGGACGTGCGGCCGCTGCTGGTCGCGGGACGCGTTTCGGAGGGGGATGAACGGGCGCGGGGGCTGCGCCGGGGGTACGTGGCGCCGCTCTGGCTGACGCCCGTGTGGCAGCCCCCGGCACGCCCGCCGGTACGGGAGAGCGTCAACTTCCCCGCCAGCGGGTACGCGATTCTGCGCGCCCGCGCACCGCGCCCCGACGCGGAGGAGGTGCAGCTCCTGCTGCAGTACGGGCCGCACGGCGGCGGCCACGGGCACCTGGACAAGCTGAACGTCGTGCTCTACGCCAACGGGCGGGTGCAGGCCCCGGACCTGGGCATCTGCAACTACAGCCTGCCCGAGTCGCACAACTGGTTCCGGCAGACGGTGAGCCACAACACCGTGGTGGTGGACCAGGTGTCCCAGCACCGGATCGGGGGCGAGCTGCAGCGCTTCGCGGCCGGTCCGCGGGTGCAGGTGGCGGACGCGTCGGCCCACGACTACCAGCACGGGGTACGGATGCGGCGGACGGTCGTCCTGGTTGACGGAGCGTTCGTCGTCGACCTGTTCGGCGTCGGCGGCGCGGGCCCGAACCGGCAGCGGGAACGGCAGATGGACTGGGTGTACCGCAACTTCGGCGAGCTGCGGGTGAGCGCGGAGCTGGCCGGGGACGAGCGACCGCTGGGGAAGGACAACGGCTACCAGCACATTCGGGACGTCCGGCGCGGGAGCGCGGATGGGACCTGGACGGCGACCTTCGAGAGCGAGGGCCAGGGCGTGCGGCTGACCATGCTGGGGGAGAAGGGGACCGAAGTGATCGCCGCTACCGCACCGGGGACGACCCTCGACGAACGGTTGGACGTGCTGTTCGCGCGGCGCCAGGCGCCCACGCCGCATGCGCGCACCCGCTACCTGACGGTGATCGAACCGTTTCG
The DNA here is from genome assembly GCA_964291595.2 of Spirochaetia bacterium. Lineage (GTDB taxonomy): Bacteria > Spirochaetota > Spirochaetia > SZUA-6 > Bin103 > CATQHW01. The sequence continues at coordinate 4,092,441 of OZ219914.1, forward strand.
CGGGCAGCCGACGATCGGGAGCGTTCGGGAGCTGGCGGTGAGCAAGGAGCGCCGGGGGCTTCCGAGCGAGGCGGCCGGGCTTGCCGTCGAGCGGGGCCGCGGCACGGTGTACGTCGCGGTCTCCTACGCGTGGAAGCCGTCGCCGGTCCGCTACGGCGAGCTCGCGACCGACGGAGCGGTGGTCGTGCTCTGCACGGGGGATGGAGGGACGCTCGACTACCTGTACGCCGTGGAGGCGACGCGCGTCGAGTGGGGAGGGTTCGCGCTGCGCGCCGATGCGCCTCTCACCCTCCACCTGGAACACGATGACGGCGCCGAGTACCTGCTCGACAACCTGAGCGACCGCGGCGGCACGCTCACGATCGAGGGGATCGGACGCGCCGACTCCCCGCTGGCGCTGGCCCCGCGGAGCCGCCGGCGCATCGGCCCGGGGTAAGCCGGCGCCATGTTCGAGCTGAAGCCGGATCGCACGACGGGCGCCTTCGCCTTCGACACCGACGTGATGGCCGGCCGCATCGAGCCGGCGGGTGCGTACCATGGCGTCAGCAGCCTCCTCGACAAGCGAACCGGTCGCCAGCTCATCCACCCCGATTACTCGGCGCTCAACCTGTTCCGCCTGTTCGCGCACCACCAGGCGATGGGCCAGCCGCGGTTCATGGAACGCTCGACGTCGGCGGTCGCCGGCGGGGTCGAGGTCCGCTGGCCGCCCACCGCCGAGCACCAGGCCGAGCTGGTGGCGCGATACACCGTGCCGGAGGCGGACGCCATCGATCTGCACGTCACGGTGCGCAGCGAAGGCACCTACGCCGGCTACGAGCTGTTCCTGCCCAGCTACTTCGACCCGGCGCTGCGCCCGCGCGTCTACCTCAGGGGCAACCGCTACGGTGAGGCGGAGGGCGATCCGGACCTGGTGGTGCCCATGGTGAACGACGTCTATCGCGGCACGGTGCTGGTGTTCGCCCGCGACCCGCACGCGGCGCGGCGCTGCGTGGACGGACGCTGGAACCGCAGCGAGGCGGACGCGCCGACCGTGCAGATGTGCCCGGTGCGGTACTACGCCCACTGCCTGGCCTTCCTCACCGACCCCGGCGAGCAGCTTGCCGCGGCGCTGATGGCCCGGCCGCGGGACTGCTACGCCATCAGCACCCGCTACTTCGCCGAGGACGAGGCCGACCGCATGGCCCCCTACAGCGCCTTCGACCTGTCCCTGTTCGGCAACGACCTGGTGCCCGGCGACGAGGTCACCGTCGGAGTGCGGCTGGCGCTGCTGCGGCTCGACGGCGACCTGTCGCGGCCCTTGCAGCACTACCGCGCGTTCGCCGGAGCGACGGACGCGAGCCGGTGACGAACCGATTCGGCACGGCTGCGATTGACAGCGGCCGGCCCGAGCCGCTAGCGTGCAATCCCTTAATGGCAGCGGAGGACGGCCCGGCCCGGTCCCCGCACGGGAGGACGCGAGGGAGTATGCGGACGTGATCGCCCGGCCGGCTCGAATCCAACAGGCGTACGAATCCGCCCTGCGGAACGAGAAGTGGCGGAGAGCCAAGCGCATGTACGCGCTCTACCTGCTGTTCCTGGCGCCGCTGGTGATCCTGATCATCTTCCGCTACGTCCCCATCTACGGAATCGGCATCGCGTTCGTGGACTACCGATACGCCAAGGGCATATTGGGCAGTCCCTGGAACAGCTTCGATCACTTTCGCCAGCTCTTCGAAAACCCGTATTTCGCCCGGCTGTTCCGCAACACCGTCATCATCAGCGTGCTGAAGCTCGTCTTCGGCTTCCCGGCGCCGATCATCCTGGCCCTGATCCTCAACGAGGTTCAGAGCTCCGCCTTCAAGCGGACCGTGCAGACGATCTCCTACCTGCCGCACTTCCTGTCCTGGGTGGTGCTCTCCGGCATCATCATCGAGATGCTCTCGCCGCAGCGCGGCGTCGTCGGCTACCTCTACACGCTGCTGGGCATGGAGGCGCCGGTCATCATGTACTCGCAGGGGCTGTTCCGGCCGATGCTGGTGGTCACCGCCATGTGGCAGGGCGTCGGCTGGGGAACGATCGTCTACCTTGCAGCCATCGCCGGCATCAACCCCGAGCTCTACGAGTCGGCGACCGTCGACGGGGCGAACCGGCTGCAGATGGCGGTGCGGATCACCGTTCCCTCACTCATCCCGGTCATCGTCGTGCTGTTCATCCTCAACGTCGGCGGGATCATGGAGGCCGGATTCGACCAGATCCTCAACCTGTACAACCCGCTCGTGTTCGAGGTGGCGGACATCATCGACACCTTCGTCTACCGCAAGGGGATCCTGGACCGGCAGTACGACTACGCCACCGCCGTGGGCCTGTTCAAGAGCGTCCTCAACGTCGGCCTGCTGGTGGCGGCCAACATGATCATCAGGCGCTTCAGCGAATATGGCATCTGGTAGAGCCTTCCACGCGCTGCACCCGTCGTTCGGCAGCCGCCTGTCGCGCGGCTGCATGTACGTCTTTCTGACCCTGTTCGCCCTGTCGATCGTCTACCCGTTCTGGGTCACGCTGCTGACCTCGTTCTCGACCGTCGAGGAGGTCACCTCCCTGGGCTTCAAGTTCTGGATCAGCGAGTGGAGCTTCGGCGCATACCAATTCGCCTTCTCCGAGTACGGCAACGCGCAAGTCGCCTACTACAACTCCATCTACCGGACGGTGCTGGGCACGCTCGTCGCCGTCGCCATGACGCTGCTGGCCGCCTACCCGCTCGCCAAGCGCAACCTGCCCGCTCGGAATCTGCTCACCATCGTGCTGTTGATCACGCTGTTCTTCGCCGGCGGGCTGGTCCCGAACTACCTGCTGATCCGCCGGCTCGGCCTGATCGACACGCGCTGGGCGCTGATCCTGCCGCTGGCCGTCAACGGCTTCTACATCATCATCGCCCGCAACTTCCTGATGACGATCGACCCCGCGTACGAGGACGCGGCGCTGGTGGACGGCGCCGGCTATCCGTCGATCCTGGCCCGCATCATCGTGCCGCTGTCGAAGCCGATCATTGCGACGCTGGCGCTGTGGACGGCGGTCGCACACTGGAACTCGTGGTTCGACGCCCTCATCTACATCCGCAGCGAACGCAAGATCGTGTTGCAGACCCTGCTGCGGCGCATGATCCAGCAGATCCAGGAAGCGCTGCTGGGGGTTGACCGCTTCCGGGCGATCGAGGACCTGCCGACCCTGCCGACCGAGGCGGCTCAGGCCGCGCTGACCATCCTCACCATCGGCCCGATCGTGCTGCTGTACCCGTTCCTGCAGAAGTACTTCATCAAGGGCATCTTCATCGGGTCGCTGAAGGGCTGACCGCCACCGCAGTACAGACAGAGAGAGGGGACGCCCGGCGGGCTCATCCGCCCGGCATCCCCCCTTCGCTACCGGCGTAGCTGTCGCGTTCGTCAGCCGATCGCTACCACCACTTCTCGTTCGGACCGGCGGCGTATTCGGTCACGCCGTTCCTGAACTTCTCGTAGACCGGCGCCTTCAGCCACTCGTCCAGGATCGCGGCGCCACCGAACTTGAGATAGTCGGCGACGTACCCGTCCCACACGGCGTCGTCGTTGATGTCGACTTCGCCCACGACCGCCTTGGCCGAGAACTCGCTCGTCAGCGTGTTGAGCACCTCGCCGTGCTCGGAGTACAAGTCGGGCAGGTTGGTCTCGCTCTTGGAGTCGAAGCGGTACGGCAGGAGCGTCCGCGCCATGCCCTCCGACGACAGGATGTGGTCGGTGAGGAAGGTCGTGATCATGGGAGCGTTGTTGAAGACGATGCGGTCAACCGACGCGCTGGGCGGGTAGGAGTTGACGAACGGACCCACGGTCGGCTCGCCCGCGGTCGGGGAGATGTCCTCCTCCGCGCGCCGGACCGGGGTCGAGTTCCACGCCTCGCCCGACCAGTCGAAGTGCACGCCTTCCTTGCCGAAGCGCTGGTGGACCCAGTCCTCGGCGGTGCCGTAATAGGCGGCATCGACGATCTGCAGGATCACCTTGAGCTTCTCGTCGTCGACGCTGGCGTTGACGTACTGGTTCATGTTGTACCAGGGGCTGGCGTTGTAGGCGCCGCCGCCGCGGTACCCGTCCGGGCCGATGGGCTGAAACAGCGGGACTTCCGCCTTGCCCAGGTCCTCTTCGGGGACGAAGCTGTTGGGCGGGAGCTGCAGCCGGTCCTCGCGGCCCGAGTACCAGTAGTGGATGCTCTGCGATGCGGTGAGCCCGGCCTTGACCTTGTCCCACGCCTTGGAGCGGTCGATGGTCAGGAACTCCTTGTCGAGCAGCCCGTCCGCGTACCACCGGGCCATGAGCTGCAGGTACTGGCGGTAGTTGGGGCTGATCTCCTCGGTGTAGAGCCTGCCGTCCACCAGCGTGTTGCGGCGTCCCTCGAGCTGCGCCTGGAACGCGCCGGCAATGGGTGACTGCAGCCAGCCGTACCGGGGTCCGCCGCCGCCGCCGAAGGGAATGGTGTCGTTCTTGCCGTTGCCGTCGGGGTCACCGTCGCGGAATCCGATCAGCATCTGCTCGAACCACTCCAGGGTGGCGCTGCCGTCCGGGTTGGGCCAGTAGTGGACCCTGCCGTACTCGTCGATGGAGACCTTCGAGCTCTCGTAGTCCGACAGGGTCGCGCCCACGTTGGCCGCCCAATCGGTGCGGAAGGCGATGAAGTAGCCCATGCTGACGTTCTGCGCGGAGAACCCCTGGATGCCGAGCACCTCTTCCTCGGGATTGTCCGGGTTGCGGTCGCGCAGCCAGCCGTCGGGGTACTCGGAGTCCATGCGCTGGGTGTAGTTGGGCATGTGCTCGCGGATCATGGCTTCGGGAATGGGGCGGATGATGCCGTCGTCGTAGTGATCGATGGCGCGGCCCCACAGGGCGCCGGTGTCAGGGAACTCCCCGGAGGCGAGCATGATCTGCACCTTCTCGCCCTCGTTGGAGCCGATCCCGTTGGCCTGGATGTCGACGTTGAAGCGCTCTTCGAACATCATCGTCGCCCAGGAGTCTCCTTCGCCGGTCTCACCCATCTCGCCGACGGGGCCGTACGGTCCTGCCCATGTGATCACCATCCGCTCGTCCGCTGCTGCGTCCTCGACCCCGGAGCCGAACACCGCGGGCGCCAGCAGCAGAAGAAGACCCGCGGCGACTGCCGTAGTGCGTGCAAACCTCTGCATCACGCACCTCCTTGAAGATTGTTGCGGTCGGTACGACGTACCTTGAGAACTACCGAACCTAGAGATTCGCCGACACGCTGTCAAGGAGAACCGGCGGCCGGGACGGCCGTAGACGCCCGCAGCCGTCAGTCCGGGCGCCACCTGGTGGCCGCGGCATGGACGATTCCGTCCGCTTCCACGAAGTAATAGGTGGTGAAGATCGTGCCGTCCGGCAGCTCCACCGACAGCGGATACCCCAGGTCGCCCGGGCAGTGCTGCCCGAGCGGGTTCCCCCATGCCGCCACGGCGTCGTCCCGCAGCACGACCTCGTGCTCCAGGTCCCAGCTCCTGCCGCCGTCGCTCGACAGCACGGCACGTATCCCCATGGGGTCGCGGCGATAGCCGTAGCTGCACAGGATCCTGCCGTCGGACAGCCTCAGCAGATGCGGTGGGTAGCCCCAGATCCCGGTCTTCACGGCACGCGACCAGGTCCGGCCGCCGTCGTGCGACCAGCTCTCCAGGAGATACCCCGTGGAGTCGGCGCGGCGTTGGGCGGTGGAGTCGTCGCGCAGGTGGGCCAGGACCGTCCCCGGGGCCGTTTCGACCACGGCGAACTCGTTGCCGAAGCCTCCTCCCGGGACCTCGGCCAGCTCGCAGGTCCGCTCCCCGATCACGCGGATCACGTAGGTGCCGTGGACGTCGCGGCGCTCGCCCTCGGATGGCGCCCTGACGGCGTCGACGATCTTGTCCTTTTCCCAGCCCAGATCGTAGGCCGGCACCAGAATGGTCCCGTCGGCCAGGTGGGCCGACCGCGGAAACGACAGCAGGCAGACCGCCCCCGGCACCGCCCATTCCCGGCGCTGCCACGACCGTCCACGGTCGTCCGACCACTGCACGTACAGGCTGTTTCCGCCGACGATGAGGTCGTCGGTGGCGGCGTCGGGTCCGTAGAAGACCGCCAGTCCCATCTCATGCGCCTTCGCGCGGTCCGAGGCCGGCCACACCTGCCAGCCGACGCCGCCGGCGGCCAGATACCTGCCGCCGGGCATGACGGCTGCGAAGCGGTCGTGGCGCTCGCGGGTGGAGGATCCGGGCCAGTTGGAGGGAATGGACGGATCGTCGCTCTCCGACCACGTGTCACCGAGGTCGTCGGAGACCAGCGTGATGCGCTCCCCGAGCGCGTAGTGCTCGACCAGGCCGGAAGCCTGCACGACGACGGTAAGCCTGCCGTCGGGCAGGATGGCCGGCAGCGGCCAGCCCGTGTAGAGGCCCTTCTTCTTGTACACCACCACGTGTTTCATGCGGTCAGTCACCCACCCACCCCTCAGTCCGGCCGCCACCTGGTGGCCGCGGCATGGACGACTCCGTCCGCTTCCACGAAGTAGTAGGTGGTGAAGATCGTGCCGTCGGGCAACTCCACCGACAGCGGATACCCCAGGTCGCCCGGGCAGTGCTGTCCGAGCCGGTTCCCCCACGTCGCCACGGCGTCGTCGCGCAGCACGACCTCGTGCTCCAGGTCCCAACTCCTGCCGCCGTCGCTCGACAGCACGGCCCGTACTCCCATCGGATCGCGCCGGTAGCCGTAGCAGCACAGGATCCTGCCGTCCGACAGCTTCAGCAGGTGCGGCGGGTAGCCCCATATCTCCGTGCGCAGGGCGCGCGACCACGTGCGGCCGCCGTCGTGCGACCAGCTCTCCAGGAGGTACCCCGTCGTGTCGTCGCGCAGGTGGGCCAGGACCGTCCCCGGCGCCGTCTCCACCAGGGCGAGCTCGTTGCCGAAACCACCCCCCGGGATCTCGGCCAGCTCGCACGTCTGGCCCCCGATCACGCGGATCGCGTAGGTGGCGTGGACGTCGCGGCGCGGGCTTTCGGGCGCGTTGACGGTGTCGATGAGCCGGTCCTTGTACCAGCCCAGGTCGTAGGCCGGCACCAGGACGGTCCCGTCGGCCAAAGGCGCCGAGCGCGGAAACGACAGGAAGCGGACGGCCCCCGGCACCGTCCACTCGCGGCGCTGCCACGTCCGTCCGCGGTCGTCCGACCACTGCACGTACAGCCGGTATCCGCCGACGATGAGGTCGTCGGTCGCCGGGTCGGGGCCGTCGAAGACCGCCAGTCCCATCTCGTCCGCCTTCGCACGGTCCGAGGCCGGCCACACCTCCCAGCCGACCCCGCCGGCGGCCAGGTACCGGCCGCTGGCAAGCACGCCCTCGAAGCGGTCGTGGCGCTCGCGGGTGGAGGACCCGGGCCAGTTGGAGGGAATGGACGGATCATCGCTCTCCGACCACGTCTCGCCGTGGTCGTCGGACACCAGGGTGATGCGCTCCCCCAGCGCGAAGTGCTCGACCAGGTGCGAAACCTGCACCACGACGGTGAGCCTGCCGTCGGGGAGCAGCGCCGGCAGCGGCCAGCCCGTGTAGACGCCCTCCTTCTTGTACAACACCGAGTGCTTCATCGCGGCTCCCTCCCGGTTACCCGGAGCGTCTCGGGATCCTATACTGGCGTGGCTCGGAGCCCGGCGCGAGGAGGACCCCCCGTGAGCTCGGACGCTATCACGCTCTGGCCCTATCCCGACATCGAGTCGGAGGATCCGCTGCCCGCGGGCCGCACCGCCGAGCGGCTGCGGCAGGACGGCACGGAGGACGTGGCTCTGTCCGTGGAGGAGTGGAACGGGGACCCGGCCTACCGGCAGCGCATGGCCGCCTACCGCCGCTGCACCCTGGTCATCCGCTGGGACCGGGTTCCCGGCGCGTGCTGGGCGCTGAACATGCCCGAGGGCACGGTCACCTGCCAGTCGGAGCCGGAGCGCCGCATACCGGCGCGCGGCGGCATCCAGCCCTGGGACTTCACCTGGGAGAAGCGCGGCGACCGCTCGTGCAGCCTCCGCTACCGGAGCCCGGAGCCGGCCGCCAGCCTGGAGTGCCGGTTCGATGCCGGTCCCGGCCGGGTGGACTACCGGCTGACGGTGCGCGTCGACGAAGGCGCGCCGTGGCCGGACCTCTCTTGCCACGCCTGCTTCAACCACTGCTGGGCCCCGGGCTTCGGCAGGGAGGCCTTCGTCCTGCGCCGTGACCGGCTCACGCCGCTGCACGCGATCCCGAATCCGGGGCGGATCTGGATCCGCTCGGTGACGCTGGCCGAAGAGGAACGCGAGGCAGAGCTCAAGCGCCAGGCCATCGCCCGGCTGGGGCGGGAGGCGCCGGACGAGAAGATCCCCCTGCACGGCGCGCAGGGGAAGTTCATCGCCACCGAGCGCCGCGGGGACGACCCGCTCACCGTGGCGATCGGCTCGCCCCACGCGACCGCGCTGAGCTGGTCCTACTGGCCGTGCACGGACATCGATCTGTCGTTCGGCACGGTGATGCCGTCGGTGCCGAAAACGATCTCGGGGACGATCCGCTTTCTCCGCGGGCGTCTTGCGGACGTGGTGGAGGAGTTGCGCGAGCCCCCGCTCACCACTCCCGAGAGTCCGACACCGTAATCCAGCGTCCGTCTTCGGCGATCGACTGCTGGCTGACCAGGCCGGGGACGGTCATGTCCATGGCCTCGTGGATGCCGATCCGCGGCGGCGCGCCGTCGCGGATCGCATGCACCCAGTCCAGGATCTCCAGGAGGTCGCCGCCGCCGTGGCCGGCCGTGCGCGCCAGCTCGCCGTGGACGCGCCAGGCTTCCGGCAGGAACGACTCGCCCACCTCCTCCAGGTCCAGCCACGTGTTGGCGTCCGGGGAGCGCGACCGCAGCCAGACGCGGTCCCGTTCGCCGGGAGCGCGGGCGGACTCGTAGCATCCGTCGGTGCCCTGGAGCTGGAAGTTCATCATGGAGTGCGGCCGGTCCGAGAGCATGTCGACGCGGATCTTCACCAGCCCGCCCGAGCGCATGCGGCACAACATCACGCAGGAATCCTCGTTCTCGTACTCGTCGCCGCGCGGGTCGCGGTAGTGGTGGCCGCTGCCCGCGCAGCACACGCTCATCACCCGGTCGCCGGGCATCCACTGCAGGATCGGCCCCAGGCTGTGGGTCCCGTAGGTCACGCCGTTGATCCCGGTCTGCCAGCGCCGCCGCCACCGCGTGACCTCGTTCAGGCCCTTGAGCTCGTGCAGGTACTCGCCCTCGGCATAGTACGGGGTGCCGAACTCGCCCCGCCTCACCATCTCCTGCACGATCATGTTGGGGCGCGTGTAGGTGACGTTCTCCCCCAGCATGTAGCTCGCCCGGCTGGCGCGGCACGCGCGCACCAGGCGCCGGCACTCGTCGATCGAGACGGCCGCGGGCACCTCGCTCAGCACGTGCACGCCGCGCTCCAGCGCCGCGATCGCCTGCGCCGCGTGCAGGGGCATCGGCGTGCCGACGATGACCGCGTCCAGCTCCGAGCGCTCGATCATCTCGTCGTAGTCGAGGTACGCCTCCGGCGCGCCGAGCTCGTGCCGCGCGCGCTCCAGCCCCTCGGCGTCGATGTCGCACACCGCCGTGATCCGCACCGCGTCCAGCAGCTCGAACGCGTGGCGGAGGCGGCCGCCCCGGCCGGCCGCGCCGGCGATCCCGACGTTGACGGCTTCCAGCGCGCTCATCGGCCCTGCGCGTCGAGCCGGCGCATGATCTTCTCCCAGCGGCCCGGCATGTCGTCGCGCGTCATGTCCGGCGCGAAGCCCAGCGACAGGTAGAGGGCGATCGCCGGCAGCCTGACGTCGTCGGTCGAAAGCGTCACCGACTCGTAGCCGCGCCGCGCGAAGAACTCCAGTACCCCCACGCACACCGCGCGGCCGAGCCCCCGCCCGCGGTGGTCGGGGTGACACGCCACGTAGTCCAGCACGCCGATGCGGCCCATCTCCTGCCAGGAGGCGAAGGTGGAAGCGACGATCCGGGTGCCGCAGGCGACCACGCGGGTGCCATCACGGCGCTCGGGCTCCGCCAGGTAGTCGGCGACTCTCCCGGCCGTCCACCCCTGGAAGCCGGAGGCGTCCAGCACGCCGGCGATGCCACCGCTGTCGCTGGCCCGGCCGCCCCGCAGCAGATACCTCTCGGGCACCCGCGCGCCGGAGAGCCCGAGAAGCCGGTCCCGGCCCATGCTCATGCTGAGCTGTTGTGGCTCGTACTCCGGCACCGGGTGCGCGGGGACCGCTTGCGTACCGCTCATCCGTTCTTCCGCATCGTATACTGACCGCCATGGAGGCGCCGGAGCAGCGTCTGTTCACGCCCGGCGACGGCGCCGCGCCACCGGCGCTCACGTCTGGATCGCCGGTATCCCGTCGCTGATGGCGCACGTGCTCGATCACGCCCACCGCCTTGATTCTCGCCGCACTGCTCTTGATACTGCCCTTGGGCGACTCGAAGCGCCCCCTGGAGGAACACCATGGCGCTCATCCACGCTGCGGGCAACGACGTGTGGGAGTTCGAGACGGAGGAGTTGCGCGGGTTCATCCAGCCCTACGGTGAACGCCACGGCGTCAAGGAGGTGCTGCACAAGCCCACCGGCATCCAGGTCGTGCACCCGAAGTTCGACGTCTTCAACCTCTTCCTGCTGTTCTCGACCAACCACTGGATGGGCCAGGCGCGCCTGCTGGAGCGGTCGGTCCGCGCCGACGGCGATTCCCTGGAGGTCCGCTTCGAGCCGAACGAGGAGCACAAGGCCGATCTGACCGCGACCTATCACGTCAAGCAGCCCAATATCATCGACCTGGAGGTCACGGTCCGCTCCCACTGGCCCTATCCCGCCTACGAGGTCTTCCTGTCGAGCTACTTCGACACCTCGATGGTGCCGCACGTCTTCGTGGCGGGCGGCCAGTTCGCCGATCCGCCCGACCAGGACCAGTGGATCGCGCCGGTCCTGAGCGACGTGTTCGTCGGTACCGGGCTGGTGTTCGCGCGCGACCAGCACGCGGCCCGCCGCTCGACCGACGGCCGCTGGGACCGCATCTGGGGCACCTACCAGTGGAACCCCCAGCGCTTCTATGCCCGGCCGCTGATGTGCCAGACCGATCCCGCCAACCGCGTGGCCGCGGTGCTCATGTCAAACCCCGAGGACTGCTACGCGGTGATCTCCGGCTACGACACCCCCAACCTGGCCGATCACTTCAAGGACCAGAACCCGCTGTACCTGTCGCTGTTCGGCGACGACCTGGTGCCCGGTTCCGGGCGCACGGTGCGGGCACGCTTCCAGGTCACGGAGACCGACGCGTCTCTCTCGCCGCTGGTGCCCCTGCACGACGCCTTCCTGGCCGAATGCGCGGGCGGAGGGTAGCCGGATCGCAGGCAACGCCGCGCAACGGCTGCGCATCGCCGTCGTCGGCGTCGGCACGTACGAGCACTCCCGGGCACGCGGCTACCTGGCGGTCCTGACGCAGCTCGGCGACCGCTACGACCTGTGCGCCCTGTGCGACAGCGGAGCCGATTCGCTGCGCACCGCCGGCGACCTCTTCGGCGTGGAGAAGCGCTACGACAACGTGACGGAGATGCTCGAGGCCGAGACGCCCGACGTGGTCTTCGTCCTGGTGCCGACCGACGGCCAGATCGTCGTGGCCTTGGCCGCCGTCGAGCACGGCTGTCACCTCATCACCGAGATTCCCTACGGCGACACCCTCGCCCATGGCGACTTCCTCCGCCGCGCGTGCGAGGCGCGCAACCTGTGCTGGGAGATCGCCGAGAACGTCTGGCGCTGGCCGCGCGAGCGGCTGAAGCGCCTGATCGTCGAGCGGGGGTTGCTGGGAACGCTCAACCACGCCCGGCTCTGGTACGCGTCGGGCAGCTATCACGGCTTCAACGGCGTGCGCAAGGCCATGGGCCTCGACCCCAGGCGGGTGCTCGGGTACGCCCAGGAGCTGCAGGTCCCTCCCTACGCCACCTACGGCGGCGCACGCCAGACCACGCGCTGGTGGGAGAGCGCCGTCGTCGAGCATGAAGGCGACGTGACCTGCCTCTACGAGATGCCGCCGGGGGGAGCGCGCGGCAGCCACTGGGACATCGAGGGCACCGGCGGCTACCTCTCCGGCAACGGGATGACGACCGACGAGCTGGTGCTCTACCGCGACGGCACGGCGGAGCGCTACCCGTTCGTCGACGTGCACGAGCAGGCCGGGGACCGCCAGGTCCTGACGGCGGTCCGCGTGGAGACCGACCCGCCGGTGGTCTGGGAGAACCCCTTCGCCGGCCACGGGATCGGCAGCGGGCTCTCCGCGCACGACGACGTCGCCAAGGCGTCGATCCTGAACAGCCTGCACCGGGCGGTGACCGAGGGACAGGGGCCGGAGTACGGGGCGGCGGAAGCGCGCAAGGACCTGGAGGTCTGGATCGGCGCGCGCGAGAGCGCGCTGCAGAGGTCGCGCTGGATGGATCTGCCCCTGGTCGAGCAGACCGAGCTGGAACGGCGGCTGCACGAGCGGTACGTGGAAACCTACGGGGCGGATCCGACGACGGACGCGGCGCGCCTGCTCGACCGCTCCTTCGGTCGCGAGGGCGTGTTCTGGACGGTCGCCGGGTGGCTGTGATCCATCCGCCGTAACGACATGGGCGCGTGATTCGATCGCGCACAGGAGGTTCGAAAATGGCAGGCCAGCTCCTCTCCGCGCATGGGTGCGGTCGCTCGACCGCGTACCCGCAAGAGAACAAGATCGTCACCCTCGACGACACCGTGCACGTCGCCTGGCTCGACTCGGCCGCCGAGGGGTTCCGGGTGCGGATCCGCACCCTCGACCGCGCCAGCGGCACCTGGTCCGAGACGCACACCATCGGCGAGGCGTACGACAACCACGGCGGCCCCGCGCTGGTGAACGACAGCCAGGGGTACCTGCACATCGCCTACTACCCTCACCACCACGCGATCCGCTACCGCCGCTCCCTGCGTCCCAACGACGCCTCGGAGTGGACGGACGAGGAGCTGATCGGCGACGGCTACAGCTACCCGAAGCTCGCCGTCTGCCGCGACGACGAGCTGGTGCTGAGCTGCCGCCGGAGCTTCCTGCGTGAGGGCAGGCTCGGGCACGACCGGCCCTGGGAGCTGCACCTGCTTCGCAAGAGCCCCGGCGGCTCCTGGAGCGAGCCGCTGGTGCTGGCGCGCTCCCGCCATCCCAACTACGCCCACTTCGGCGACTCCTACGCCTGGGCGCCGGACCGCGTCGGCCTGCACATGACCATCCGCTTCCACGAGAAGTCGGACGCCGAGGCCTACGGCCGCATCCAGACCGTCGGCTACCTCTTCAGCCCGGACGCCGGACGCACCTGGCAGCGCTCGGACGGGACGCAGGTGGCCCTGCCCGTCACGGCCGAGACCGTCGACATGATCGCCGCCGGCGGTCTGGACTACGGGAGCGCCCTGCAGGCCGGCGCGTTGGCCGTGGCCCCGGACGGCACGCCGTGGCTGGTCCACAGCGAGTGGGGGGCCGGCGGCGGCACCAACACCGTGTGCACGCCCGCGGGCGACGGAACCTGGCGCCGCATCGTCCTGAACGAGCAGGTAGAACTGGCGCCGGGGCGCTGCTTCGGGCTGGCGCCGAGCGTCGTGTTCGACGCCGCCGGCCGGCTGGTCGGGGTCGCGACCACCGAGAACGTCTCCGACCAGGCTCCCTGGGGCCATCCGGCCAGCGAGGTCGTGCGCTTCGTGTCCGCCGACGGCGGCGCCACCTTCGCCATGGAGCAGTTGAGCACGACCGATCCGACCACGGCGCACTGGTTCCCCCACCTGGAGCGCCCCCTGGGGATCGTGCCTCCGCCGGCCTCCCCCGGCATCCTCTACCAGGAGGGCCCCGCGGGCGACGGCCTCAAGGACGTGCTGACCAACCGGGTGATCTGGGTGCAGTGACGGTTCTTTCCACGCACGGGTGCGGCCGCGCCACCGCGTACCCGCAGGAGAACAAGATCGTCACCCTCGGCGACGCCGTGCACGTCGCCTGGCTCGACTCGGTCGCCGAGGGGTTCCGGGTGCGGATCAGCACCCTCGACCGCGCGAGCGGCACGTGGTCCGAGACGCACACCATCGGCGAGGCCTACGACAACCACGGCGGCCCGGCGCTGGTGAACGACAGCCAAGGGTATCTGCACGTCGCCTACTACCCGCATCACCACGAGGTCCGCTACCGCCGCTCCCTGCGCCCCGGCGACGCCTCGGCATGGACGGACGAGGAACTGATCGGCGACGGCTACAGCTACCCGAAGCTCGCCGTGGGCGCCGGCGACGAACTCTTCCTGAGCTGCCGGCAGAGCTTCCTGACGCGTGAGCGCAGGCTCGGGCACGACCGGCCCTGGGAGCTGCACCTGCTTCGCAAGAGCCCCGGCGGCTCCTGGAGCGAGCCGCTCGTACTGGCTCGCTCCGGCTATCCCAACTACGCCCACTTCGGCGAGTCCTACGCCTGGGCGCCGGACCGCGTCGGCCTGCACACGACGATCCGCTTCCACGAGAAGTCGGACGCCGAGGCGTACGGCCGCATCCAGACCGTCGGCTACCTCTTCAGCCCCGATGCCGGGCGGACCTGGCAGCGCTCGGACGGGACGCAGGTGACCCTGCCCGTGACGGCCGAGACGTTCGACGTGATCGCCGCCGGCGGCCTGGACTACGGGAGTGCCCTGGAGGCCGGCGCGTTGGCGGTGGCCCCGGACGGCACGCCGTGGCTGGTCCACAGCGAGTGGTCGGCCGGCGTCGGCACCAATGTCCTATGCACACCCACGGGCGACGGAAGCTGGCGCCGCATCGTCCTGAACGATCGCGTGGAGCTTCCGCCGGGACGCTGCCTCGGGGTTGCGCCGAGCATCGTGTTCGACGCCGCGGGCCGGCTGGTCGGAGTGACGACCACCGAAGACGCTGCCGACCAGGTTCCATGGGGCCATCCGGCCAGCGAGGTCGTGCGCTTCGTGTCCGCCGACGGCGGCGCCACCTTCTCCATGGAGCAGTTGAGCACGACCGATCCGACCACGGCGCACTGGTTCCCCCACCTGGAGCGGCCGCTGGGGATCGTCCCGCCGCCGGCCTCCCCCGGCATCCTCTACCAGGAAGGTCCCGCGGGCGACAGCCTCACCGACATCCTGTCGAACCAGGTGGTGTGGGTGCAATAACTCAACGTCAACGTCTCGCACCTCAAGCCATCAGGTTCAGAACCTAACACACTATAGCATGTTGGCGTCCCACCCCCTGTTCCATCACCCATCGCAGCGGCAACTGACCCGTCTTGAGAAGGAAGTCGTCCTGGATCTTCTCAGCCAAGTCGATCTATGCCATGTAATTTCCAGTCATCGTGCTGCTCTCCTCTGCTGTTTGCTATCGCCTATCAACAGCCTATCGCTGCCCCGGGGACCTTCTCATCACCTCCACTTTAACTCCTCAGGAGCATACACCTGGAGTTGCCCCGCTTTCGTGGACACATAGACAGTGAGGCACGGAGGAGGGAGCTGAGATGGCGAGAACGCATCAAGCGTATCCACCTGAGATCCGCGAGCAGATGGTCGAGTTGGTGCAGTCCGGGAGGACGCCGGAGGAATTGGCTCGGGAGTACGAGCCGTCGGCAGGGGCCATTCGCAACTGGGTGGCCCAACATGAACGCGACGGAGGGCAGCGCAGCGACGGGCTGAGCACCGACGAGCGCCTGGAGTTGCGGCGGCTGAGGCGAGAGAACAAGCAGCTGCGCGTCGAGCGTGACATTCTAAAAAAAGCAGCGGCCTGGTTCGCGCGGGAGAGCGACTCGATCCCCGGGAGGGATTCGAGTTCGTAAAGGACAACCAGGCCGCCTGGCCGGTGCGCACCATGTGTCGGGTGCTGGGTCTCTCCCCCAGCGGCTACTACGCATGGCTGGGCCGCGAACCGTCGGCGCGAGCGCGACGGGATGCGCAGTTGACCGAGAGGATCAAGGAGATCTGGAGCGGCAACTACGAAGTGTACGGGCGGCCACGCATCCACGCCGAGCTGCGCGAGGAAGGCAAGCGGATCGGCGCGAAGCGGGTCGGGCGGCTGATGCGCGCGGCCGGGATCGCCGGCGTCAGCCGCAGGCGCTCGGCCAAGACCACCACGCGCGAGCAGCGCGCTGCCCGCGTGGCGCCGGACTTGGTGGATCGGGACTTCAGCGCCTCCGCACCCGATCGGCTGTGGGTGGCCGACATCACGTATGTCAGGACCTGGACGGGGTTTCTGTACGTGGCGGTGGTGCTCGATGCGTTCAGCCGCCGGGTGGTGGGCTGGGCGATGGCCGGCCATCTGCGCACCGAACTGGTCCTGGACGCGCTGAACATGGCCCTCTGGCGGCGCCGTGCACACGGGGTGATTCATCACAGCGACCAGGGCTCGCAGTACACGTCGATCGCGTTCGGGGCGCGGTGCAAGGAGGCTGGCGTTCGTCCGTCGACCGGTTCGGTGGGCGATGCGTACGACAATGCGCTCTGCGAAAGTTTCTTCGCGACCCTGGAGTGCGAGTTGCTGGATCGGCGCAGCTTCCGCACCCACGCCAAGGCGCGCTTGGCGATCTTCGAGTTCATCGAAGGGTTCTACAACCGACGGCGCCGCCACTCGGCGCTCGGCTACCGGTCGCCGGCCGACTTCGAGGCCACTCACCGCGGGGCGGCAGCGGCCTGAGCGCTGCCGCGGGCGGGGGTATCGGCACACCACCCCGCCACAGAAAACGCCGTGACGACGATCCTCGTGCGTCAATTTTCCGCACCATGCTCGTTTCGGGTGCTCTGAAGCCGGATGCCCCCCGTGAGGGCGTTCCTTGGGCTGCGGCCAAGCCGACCTGCCCGTCGGCACGCTCCCGAGCCGATCTCAGGCTCCACTTATCCACAAATCCACAGGCAGCCGCGCCCCTCCCCCCGCAACCCCCCACCCCTTTTTCCGCCGCCTATAGGAGTGCCTTGACCCGCCCGTCTTCACCGCGTAGAACACTCCTCAGCGAGGACAGAATCCTCAGCGATTAACTGTCCACGTAACCGGGGCAGGCCCAACCCTGACCATACCTCATAGTACCGTAACCAGCATTCATGCACCGATTTGGCGTGTGGATCAACGGAGTCCACTTCACGATGCGCGGAGAGGTCCTGTCAATCGGTGTGTAAACGAGTCAGTCAGGCAGCGCCCGCTCCTGATGATCGTCGATTCGAACTCCGTCTCGGTACTCGGCTCCCTCCCACGTCGGCGCGTAGGCCACGCTTTGGACCTTCTCCTTCGCGCATCCTGAACGTCGATAGGCCGATAGCCGCCGCTGCCGAATGTCCGCCGACTTCCGTGGCTCATGAACGGAGGCACCTTCGACCCTCTCCCGCGCCTTCTTCCACTTCTTCAACTTCCTTTCCCCAGACCACAGCCTGGCCTCAGGCCTCGGCTCGGGCTATCGCTCCAATATAGAGCGATGAGCCCCTCGAACGGTCGACTCCGTGAACCTCCACTTCCGCATCCACCTTGTCCCCTACTTCACGTTTGCGCACTGAGCCGTTACCACACGCTCTCGATCGTAACGCCAAGACGCCCCCCCACCCCGCGCACTTGAGGTGGTCCCAATCCGTTGGACATGGAGGAGATGGCCCGGCGCCACATCGAGCAGTGGCTGCAGGGATTGCTTGAGGACGAGGTCACCGAATTCTTGGGCCGAGCCCGCTACCGTCGCCGTGAAGGAGACGAACGCGGATACCGCAACGGCTACGGCAAGCCGCGGCAGTTGACCACACGGGCCGGCACGGTGACGGTGCGTCGGCCGCGGGTGCGAGGGCTGGAGCAACGGTTCGAGAGCGCACTGCTGCCGCTGTTCGCGCGGCGCACGCCGGAGGTCAGCGACGTGCTGACGGAGCTGTACCTGCACGGGCTGGCGCTGGGCGACTTCGAGCTGGCGCTGCGCGGGCTGTTCGGAGACCGAGCGCCGCTGTCAGCAAGCACGGTGGCACGGCTGAAGGACCGCCGGCACTCCGAGGCGGCCGCGTGGCACGAACGCAGCCTGGCGGAACTGGAGCTGGTGTACCTGTCGGTCGACGGGGTGTACGTCAAAGCGGTGCTGGAGAGGGACAAGGCGGCGCTGCTGGCGGCGATCGGCGGGCTGGCCGACGGGCGCAAGGTGCTCATCTCGTTGCGCAGCGGGTACCGGGAGTCGACCGAGACCTGGAAGCGGATGCTGAGGGATGCCCGACAGCGGGGGCTTCGCTGTCCGCGGGTGGTGATCGGGGACGGGCACCTGGGGATCTGGGCGGCGCTGCGGGAGGTGTATCCGGACGCGGATGAGCAGCGGTGCTCGAATCACCGGATCGTCAACGTACTGGACCATGTGCCCAAGCGATCGCAGGAGCAGGCGAAGGGGAAGCTGAGGACGATCGCCTACGCCGAGACGCTCAAGGGGGCTGAGCAACGTCGACGATCGTTCCAGAGCTGGGCGCGTGGCCAGAAGCTGCAGCGAGCCGCCGAGTTGATCGCGGAGGACTGGGAGCGGATGGTGAGTTACTACGGGTATCCGCGAGCTCACTGGCGTCACCTGCGGACGACCAACGTGATCGAGTCGCCGTTCGCGGCGCTGCGGTGACGAACCGACGCAGCGAAGCGACTCAAGAAGGTAGCCAACGCCACCGCGGTGATCTGGAAGATGCTGTTGGTGGCCGAGACGAAGTTCCGGAAGCTGAACGCGCCAGAGCTACTTCAAGATCTGTGGGAGGGAGCCGCGTACCGAGACGGGGTTCGAATCGAAGATCGGGAGCGGGACGCTGCCTGACTCGTTTACACACCTATTGACAGGACCTCCCACGCGCCCTGTCCGCCCAATACTGCCCTTCCCACCTACGCCTTCTAATCCCACCACTCGGCGCCGTATCCTCCTCTACCACCCCCCCTGTTTCGCCTGATGCATGGTCTTCTCGACGCTACCTCATCCCGCCTTCCATATCGCGATTCCTTCATTCACCCCGACGTTGCATCTCGCTCATCCCCTTCCTCATCATCTTGACGTCCCCTACTCTATGGTATTAACTATTGACCGCGATTGATACCCAACGGAGGCCCACCGTGCGCATCTATAGTTCCCCAACGAACATCTGGGAGGTAAATGAACGTCTGCGGCTCGACGAGCACCTCAACGGCGAAGACGATCCCCGCTGGGTGGACACCGAGGACGCGCGCGGAGAATACAGCCTGAATACCCTCCGTAGAGTCCTTGGGGTCCACCCCTCCAAGCTTAGACTATCAGCCCATGAACAACGCTACTGCTTGTTCTCCGGCCACCGCGGCTGCGGTAAGAGCACCGAACTCCGGCGTATATCCAACGACCTTCATGACCCTAACGTGTATTACGTCGTATTCGCTGATGCTACAGAGGAACTCGACGTCAATAATCTTCGATACCAGGACATTCTATTGCATCTAGCGGGCAGACTTGTCGGACAGCTCCTCGCGGACGGCATCGAGATCCCGCCCGTGCACTTGCAACGCCTCCATGACTGGTTCACCGAGCGTGTGGAAAAACATGACCTGACGCGCGCATTCGCCATAGACGCCAAAACGGGTGCGGAGGCCACCGTTGGACTGCCATTCCTTGCAAAGATCTTCGCCTCGATGAGCATGACCATCAAGACGAACTCTACGTACAAGGAGGAGATCCGGCGTGCGTTACGAAATTCTTTTTCGGACTTCGCTGATGCGTTCAACCGCCTAATCGAAGTAGCGGAGGATTCCATCCGCACGCAAACAAAGGGCCACCGCATTCTATTTGTCCTCGACGGCACCGATCGGTTGACCGGCGACGATGCGAGAGCGCTCTTTATAGCCGACGTGCACCAACTCCAGCAGGTGCGTGGACTGTTCATATACTGTGCACCGGTCAGCTTGGTGTATGAAGGTAGCGCAATAGGGCAGAATTTCACAGATATCTTTCGCTTACCGATGGTCAAAGTCACGGATGAGGACGGCTCTCATAACGACCGTGGCCGTACGGCAATGCGTGACATCCTGCACTTGCGGGCGGCTCCCGATCTATTTGACCATGGGGTAGCCGACTACCTGATCGACCACTGCGGCGGACACCCCCGCGATCTCCTGCGGCTTCTGATCAACGCGTTCAAGTACGCCGAGAACGAAAGGTTCGACGAGGCATCCGCACGACACGCAGTGCGAGAGTTGGCCAATGACTATCGCCGCATTTTGGACCCAGAGGACTATGACCTGCTGGCATCCGTAGACTCGGGCCACTCCTTGCCGTCGGGGTCGGAGCGTGTCCGCGATCTTCTATACAATCTGGCCTTGTTGGAGTACAACAACTACTACTGGCGCAGCCATCCCGTCATCCGAACAACCGAAGCTTATCAAGAGGCTCGGGCGGCGATCGCAAAACGCGACGATGTCTAGCGTCGTACCGGCTTGGCCCCTGCTCTCGGACCATTCAGGGACCGTGCTCCGCCTTCGCAGGCTGTTGGAAGGCAAACGTTCGTTTGTTTTGTGCTTTCTGACGTACTCGGATAGTTCGTACCGTCATACCGCGGCCGCCTTTCTCGAAACGCTCTTGGACGCGCGCACAAGAGTATCCATCAATCACCGTACCCGAATCGGGACAGAGGATCTTTTCGGCCAATTGAGCGCGGGCTCCCCGAACGGTGCAGCGCAGCTTACCGGCCTCGAGTCCTCTCACGACGGTTTTACCGATCTGGTTCAGCGGCTAAATTATAGACGCGAAGCGTTGGCGGCGCGGTGTAGACGACCTCTGCTCGTTTGGATCGCGTCCCGCGATATCTCCGCCCTCGCAACGGGAGCCGCCGACCTTTGGGCATGGCGGTCCGGGGTCTTCGACTTCTCCCTGCCCCCGGCCCAAGCCGTCCCCGAAGTGTATCGATCACGCGTCGACCGCGCGACCGCGGACGCCCCTTCTCGTCGCGCGCGTTTGGAGGAGTTGAAGCACCACCTCCATGGCCGCTCCCATTTGCGCCCAGTCGACATCGACCTCTTGATTGAGCTGGGCGCGCTACAGAGTTCCCTCGGTGAACTGAAAGAAGCGCAAGAAGCATATGGCCGAGCCCTCGAGGCGCTTGCGCTCATGGACGATCCAAGGCGTCGAGCGTTCGTCTGGGGTCAAATTGCTGACCTTCACGAACTCAGGGGCGAGTTCGCCGAAGCACTTCGAATTCGCGAGAACGACGAGCTTCCCGTCTATGAGGTACTCGGCGATGTACGCTCACGCGCTATTACGAAAGGGCAGATCGCGAGCATTCTCGAGGATCGCGGCGAGTTGGAACGGGCGTTGCAAATCTATACGACTGAACAAATTCCCGTCTTCGAGCGCCTCGGTGATCAACATTCGGTCGCGATTGCTCAGGCCTCCGTCGCGGAAATCCTCCACAAGCGGGGGGATTTGGACGAAGCACTGCGGATCTATACCGAAGACGCGCTTCCTGTGTTTGAGAGTCTCGGTGATCTCAGGGCGATTGCCATTCAAAAAGGGCAGATCGCCGACGTCCTTCACGCCCGAGGAGACGTCGATGAGGCGCTGCGCATTTACACGGAAGATCAGCTTCCTGTGTTCCGAACACTCGGGGACGTTCGTTCGTTGGCAATCGCTCGTTCCCGCATTGCCGACATTCTTCACTCCCGCGGGGACTCCGACGAGGCGCTCCGACTCCTCACAGAAGAGCAGGTCCCAGCTTTTGAACAACTTGGAGACGTGCGATCGTTGGCGATTACACGTGGCCGCATCGCCGATATTCTGCGGTCTCGCGGCGAATCGGATGAGGCGCTCCGCATTCGGTCCAAAGAGCAGGTTCCGGTCTACGAGCAACTTGGCGATGTGAGGTCGTTAGCGATCGCTCGAGGGGCGATCGCCGATATCTTGGAGGATCGCGGCGAACTTGACGAGTCACTGCGGATTCGACGCGACGAGGAGATTCCCGCCTACGAGCGGCTTGGCGCAGAAAAGTCGCTTGCCATTACCTGGGGCCAAGTTGCGGACATCCTACACCATCGCGGGGAGCTCGACGAAGCCCTACGGATCCGACGAGAGGAAGAGATACCGGCCTACGAGCGGCTCGGCACTTCAAGGCTGCTTGCTATTACCTGGGGGCAGATCGCCGACATCTTGACTGATCGCGGGGATCTTGACGATGCGATACGGATTCGACGGGAGAACGAGATACCCGCGTATGAACGGCTAGGAGATGTGAGATCAGTTGCTTTTTCCTTGGGCCAGATCGCCGGAATCATGCAGAAACTCGGGAACGATAGTGAGGCGTTGCGCATCCGGAGCGAGGAGCAAGTTCCGGTCTTCGAACAAGTTGGTGATGAACGTTCGCTCGCGATGACGCATCGCGAGATCGCAAATATAGTTCAAAGTCAGGGGGATCTCGATGAGGCGGTGCGGATTCGACGCGAGGAAGAGATACCGGCCTATGAGCGGCTTGGCGATGAAGAGCTTCTCACTAAAGCCCGGCGTCAGCTAGCCGAGATCATGGAGAATCGCGAGGAACCGAAGGAGGGGCAGCGGATTCAGACTCGCGGGTCCACCAACGAGTGAGCCAATTAACTTCGGTTGACGAGGAGTGGTCGGCTCGCATGAATTGATGTGCGGGGCCACCAACTGGGTCGCCGTATGCATGCGAACGCTGTTGACACTCCTGATAGTGCACTATAACGATCACTCATGCACCAATGTGTCGTGATGGATCAACGTAGTGCCACTTCACGACGCGGAGATTTTTTGTATTCGCGGATGTATCTCAACAGCTTGTTCTTCAGATCGGGACCGAACTGAACACTCCGCGGGTGATCACGTCGCGCGATATTTTCGCAGACCCCAGCTCCACCTGGTTCAACCACGATGAGTAGGTTGACGTGAAGTGTAGCCGCACCGTCGGATGTTCTTACCTCCTTGGGCGGTCTCCGCGTTGATAGAGAAGACACGTAAACCTCAATCAGCAGAAAGTCAATCCTGCGGATCGACGGATTCATCTAATGTCCAGTCGGCCCCAAGGTGATGGTAATTCGTTGGCGGTGGCTTCCGAAGAGCACGCGGTGCGGATCCACTGCAAGTGGGCACTGTAGCACGGGCACCAATGTCCCGACGCGCGCGACAATTGCGGAACGTGGCGCGACAATGTCCCGACCGAGCGCGCGGAGTTTGGGAGTCACGACGGCCGGAGACCTTCTCACGGTCTCCGTGGGTCGATTCAGCCCGGGAGGTTGTGCGCTGCATATCCGCGGACAGTGAGTGAGTTCACCCTCGCGGTGGAGCAGGTGAGCGCCACCGATCCGGCGACGGGCAAGTGGTCGCCCACCTGGAGCGCCCTTGGGAAGTCGAGGCTGGCGATCTGGGTGCGGACGACCGAAAGCAGCTCGGGCGCTACGGAGAAGGGGCCCTAATCCCAATTCTCGCGCGGGCCGATGCCGCCGTGCCGGCGGCGTCGCCGCAGGTGACGCGTACCTGGTAGACCTCGCCGGGGTCCAGGTCGCTCAGTACCACGCGGTGGTCGACGCGAGCCTCCGGGTTGACCGTTCGGAGCCATGCCCGAGCGCCGCGCCTGCGGTACTCCACCGAGGAGTCGGCCGGTGCCGAGGTCTGCCAGCGCAGAAGGACCGAGCGCGGCGGGGTCGCCGAGCGGCCGGCCCACACCGACTCCTTGCCGTCCGGCAGGTGTGCCGGAGCGAAGGGCACGCCCAGTGCCAGGCACAGATCCAGCGGGTCCTCCGACACCGTGATCGGGTGCATCGCGAGCGTGCCGGCTCCAGGAGTCACAAGGGATAGACGGCCGCCGATCTCCTGGATCGGCACCGGGGTGCCGTTCACGGACGCGCTGGTCGCCGAGCCCGGCGCCAGCGAGATACGGCCCGAGCCGCGGCAGGAGACTTCCGCGCGGTCGCCGGCGAAGCGCACGCCGGCGGCGGCGATGCCCCTGTCCACGGCGAGGATCTTGCGTCCCCGGTACGTCAATCGCGTACCGCCCGTCAGGCCGGCTTCCGCTACGCGCCCGTGCTGCACGGAGACATGCGCGGTCTCCCCGTCGGTGCGCACGCTCCCGCATGTGCGGGACCCCGCAGACCGCGCCAGCAGAACGATGTCCTCGCGCGCACCGTCGGCCACGCGGCAGCCGACGGCCTCATGGGTCGGCACCGGCGCGCCTCGTGCGGTGACCGGCAGCGCGCTGACCTCCGGCGGGTCCGCGCCGGCCCTGGCCGGATACAGGACCACCGTGAACGCGACCGGCCGCGCCGACCGCTGCACGAGCGCCACGTAGGGCCCTTCCCTGGTGCCGGCGGGTGTCGCGATCGGGCCGGTGTCCTGTTCCAGGGTCTGCCCTTCATCCGGCAGGCAGGCCGCGAACAGGCGCGGCCCTGCCCGTTCGTCGGTAGCGATCATGCCGGCGTCCGCGTCGACCGTCAGCTCGGTCGGCTGAAAGTGGCCGTGCCAGCGGTACTCGTGCGTCTTGCCGCCGTCTTCCAGGACGTCGTGGATGACCCAGTAGCGCGGCTTGACCAGCAGCACCGCCCGGCGGTGCTCGACGCCGAGCCGTTCGTAGGCGCGGCTGACCGCGGCGGCATGGTCGAAGCCGGGCAGGCTCTCCCACGTCTGCAGCCGGCCGCCGTTGGAGAGGTACGCCTGGCTCTCCCCATCGACCATGACCGTGTTGGAGGAGCGGGTCTGCATGTCCCAGCTCCGGAACTCGGACGCCTCGTAGCCGTGGGTGGAGCCGCTGTTGGACAGGTAGGCCCGGCCGTGCGCCCAGACCCCCACCGACAGCAAGTCGGGGTGCGTGTCGATCACGTCGGGGGAGCCGTTGTAGCTCATGATCAGGTAGAGGTCGTCGGGCTCCCAGCCGCTGCGCATCACCAGAAGGCCGGTGTGCGGCAGGACGCGCGACGTCCGTTCCGGAGGCTTGCCCCGGCCGGTCTCGAACCACCCGAAGTCGCTCCGCTCGGGAAACAGGTCCGCCGCCTCGCCCAGCACCGGCACCATCGAGTCTTCCGGCAGGCCGCCCCAGCGCTCTTCGTCGAAGCGCGACACGTAGCTGCGGCCGCCGCCGAACGAGGCGTGGCCCACCGGCGGATACTGGCGCAGCGGCGTGAGCACGTACATCGCCCACTCGTACATCCGCTGCAGGGCGTCCGGCCACTCCGGCGGGACCGGCTCGCCGGCCTCCCGCAGCGCCCGCCAGGCGACCGCATACTCCAGGATCCCGCTGAAGTGGTACTCGCTGCGCTCCCAGTACCCGCCGTCGTCGAGCACGCAGTCGCGCATGTTCTGCGTGAACCGCTCGACGGCCCGCTCCTTCCAGCGCGGCGAGTCCCTGAAGCCCGGCAGCGCGTGCGCGAGCTCCAGCAGGGCCACCATCATCGCCACTTCCCAGTTGTGGGCGACGTGGGTGTCGGACACCGTGTACAGGAACTCCGCGTGCTCCAGCAGCAGCTTGAGAAACGTCACCCGGTCGGCGTCGTCCAGGGCGTCCGAACGGCCGATGGTCCGGTACAGGTCGAGGGCGATCGGCACCCGGCCCGCGGCCATGAGCGCCTGCCAGGGGCCGTTGTAGCCGTACCAGGTCACCGGGCGCTGCGCCGGCGGCCGGGCGTCGGCGTGGAAGGCGCGCACGATGTCCATCGCGCCGCGCGCGTAGCGCCCGTGGCCGGTGGTGCGGTACGCGGAGACGAGCGGGCGCATCCAGAACCAGCGCACGAAGCGCGATTCCGCGCACGGATAGTCCCAGGCGTGCCAGTCGATGCGCGGTCTGACGTCCAGGACCTTGCCGACGTACGCGATCCGACCGCGCATGATGGACTCCGCGTCCTGCACGTCACCGGGGTGCGCGTCGTACCAGTCCGCGGGGAATCGAACGTCCCGTGCGTCGCTCAGAACGCAGGCGTCCAGGTGCTCCGCCAGCGCGCGCCGCAGGGCTGCCGCGCCGCCGCCCGACGCGGACTCGTGCACGGCCCGCAGGTGGGGCTGACCGGTATCCAACCGCTCCGCGACCTCCGTATCCGACAGCTCGGGCCGGGTGGGCAGGAACCGCAGCCGCAGCAGGCGTTCGCGGATCTCGGGGTCCATCGGCGTCACAGCCAGTGCGCGACGGGCCAGAGGGTCGCCGAACGCGAGAACGGGGCATCCAGCAACGCCTCGGTCTCCTCGATCGGATCGTGGCCGTACCGGCGCACGAACTCCGCCTCGATCCGCTGCTCCAGCTCCGTCGGGCCGGCCAGGGGCAGGCTCACCCACCGGTTGCCCAGCCGGGCGCTCTCGCGCACGGCCAGGCAGATCTCCCAGTCCCGGAGGCCGTTGCGGGCGCCGTAGGGAGGCGCGCCCCCCTCGGTGATCGCTTCGTGCAAGCCGACCAGGATGCTGGCCTTCGCCACGTCGTCGGGGTCGCCGATGCCGTAACGGATGAAGGGGTTCTCCCACACCAGCGTCCGATCGAGCTCGACCCGCATGGAGTCGAGCACCCGCTCGCCGCCGGCCTCCCGGTAGTGCTCGGTGATCTCCGTCGTGCGGCCGTCGCGATACAGCGTGACCCGCGTGCCGCTGACGTGGCCGCGGGTCCCCTCGACGTCCCAGCCAACCGGGAAGGCGTGGCGGGCCGACGGGAAGATGCGCGGCGGCTTCTCGAACAGGCAGACGACTCCGCTCGCGAACTTCACCAGCCCGTGGTCCCACTGCACGGTCGACTCCGGCTCTCCGCCGTAGGCGACGTACGGCTCGGTCTTCACCTCGCCGCAGTAGCCCAGCACCTCGGTGGCCTCGGCCCCCAGCAAGGCGCGAACCCCGCTGAAGCCGTGGTACTGCCCGGTCAGGTAGCGCAGGCGAGCGTGGGTGAGCTCGCCCAGGAGGCCGGCGTCGATGACCATTCGCTTCATCCGCTCCACCGGCCACAGCCACACCTGTTCGGCGGTCTCCCACAGCACGCCCGACCGCCGGCACGCGTCGTCGATGGCCGCGGCGTACCGCCGGGTCAGCGCGATTGGCACCTCGGTGATGACGTGGGCGCCGTGACGGGCCGCGGTGAGGGCCACCACGACGTGGGAGTCCTTCGGCGCCAGGCTCAGCACCACGTCGGGCTTCTCGGCGGCGAACAGGTCCGCCTGACTCCGGAAGCGAGCCGGCGACGGGTACAGGGCAGCGATCTCCGCGAGCACCTCGGCGCTGCGGTCGCAGACGGCTGTCAGCTCATAGTGGTCCGTCAGGCGGGCGATCGTCGCCAGGAAGTGACGGGCGCGGGAGCCGGGACCGGCCCCCAGGCCGATGACCGCAATCCGCAGCCTCTTCATGGACGGATCCTCAGCGATAAGCGAACGAGCCTCTCTATCATCCCGGCAGCCAGGAATCGATCGCAGGTGGGCATCGCCCGCATCGCGGCTACTCCACGTCCAGACTCTTCCGGTCCAGCCGGTACCACGATACGTCACCGTCATCAACGATTCCGCGAATGCGATCATCGACCTGGACGCTGGCAATCACGGCACACGCCCTCCTGCCGGTGAACCTGGTCAGGAAACCGGCGTTGCGAAGTGCCCGCTTTGTGTCCCTGCCGTTGGCGGTGAAGGAGATCTCTACCGCGACATAACAGGACTCGCCTGCATCCGTCGCCTCCACGATCAGGTCCGCCAATCGGAAGCTGCGCAGGTCATTCACGGGGATGTCGGCCGTGTCGTGGGACCGAACCAGGTCCCTGACGTCATCGAAGGTCAGCGTGCGGACGTACTCGAATCCAAGGTCCTCGGCGATGAGACCGGCTTGCCGCTCGGCGGCGTCTCTGGCGTGCCAGTCCTTCAGCACAGACAGGTTCTCCTGCATCCTCGCCTGACCGGCCTTCAGCATGGACAGATGTCATCCATCCGGTCGAGCCGTGCTTCGATCGCCTCGAAGCGCTTGTTCGCCGCGGCGACGAAGTCGGCGAGCCTCTGCGGCAACTCCAGCAACTCGCGGGTCAGCAGGCGGACGCGCAGCGCCTCTACCCACTCCGGGTGTTCGTCCAACACGCGGACCAGATCCTGCATGGAGTTGATCGTCATCGCGGCAGCCTCAGAGAGACAGGTAACATAACGCATCCGCCGTATGTCCGAAAACGAGCGACCAGCCTGCCGCGATCGTGGAGCCGCGCCGGCGCGCAGTGTGGCATCCGGGGGGCCGGCTTCGTGATTCGCGTCGCGATTTACGGCGCCGGCTCGTTCGCCAACTCGTGCCGGATCCCGAACCTGCGCGGCATCGACGGGGTCCGCATCGTGGCGGTGTGCGACGTCGACCGGCAGGCTCGCGAGGCAACTGCGCAGCGATTCACCATTCCCCGCGCGTACGCCGATGCCGGCCGGATGCTGGACGACGAGAAGATCGACGTGCTCTATTCACTCGTGAACGCGGCCGACCGCACCGACGTCGAAGCGCGCGCCGCGGCGCAGGGCATCCACCTGTTCAGCGAGAAGCCGCAGGCGCTGTCGATGAAGGTCGCCCGCGCCATCGATGCCGCCGTGCGCCGCGCGGGGGTGTTGAGCACGGTCGGCTTTCGCGAGCGGTACCGCCCGCTGTTCGCCGAGGCACGCCGGCTGCTCGCCGGGCGCAGGATCATCCACATCAACTTCCTCTCCGAGGGGACCACCGCCGCGCGGGACGCCGAGCGTCTCAGGACCGGCGTCGATGGATCCGAAGAGGGTCGCGACAGCTTCGCACGAACCGGCGGGAGCGGGCTGGGCTGGGGCGTGCATGCGCTCGACTGCGCCCGCTACATCAGCGGCTTGAACGCCGAGGCGGCGCAGGCCTTCTACTACCATCCGTCCGGCTACCGGCAGCCGCTGTCCTACTGCTACCACTTCCGCATGAGCGGCGGCGCGACGATGACGATGACCCTGGTGGACGGCGTCGGCACCGCGCCCCCCGGCAACTGGTTCACGGTCCTGTACGAGGGCGGCCACCTTGCCCTGCACGGCTACGACCGCATCGAGCGCGACGGCGCCACGGTCTTCCGCGGCGAGCCGTTCGATCCGTGGGCGGCGCAGGACCGGGCGTTCATCGAGGCGGTGCGGACCGGAGATCCGTCCCTGCTTCGCAGCGACTACCATGATGGCCTGGCGACACTGGCGCCGGTGCTGGCCGGCTGGGAGTCGGCGCGCCGTGGCGGTCAGTGCATGGACGTGGCCTGTTTCAGCGGGGAAGAGGAGTGACCCCACGAGCGTGAAGAAGTACCTGCTGTTCGATCATGATGGTGTTCTGGTGGATACCGAGTTCTGGTATTTCAAGGCCGGAGAGCGCGCCCTGGCTGACATCGGATTCACCCTGGACAGAGATCGATACCTCCGGGACATGACTCGGGGCTTGGGCACCTGGGCCCAAGCCAGGGCGGCAGGTATCGATGAAGGGACCATCAACAGGCAGCGCGAGGCTCGTGACGTCTACTATCAGGAATACCTGAGAACGGAATCCATCGAGATCGAGGGTGTCGTCGAGACTCTCGCCGAACTGTCGAGATACGCCCGCATGGCCATCGTGACGACTTCAAGACGGGTTGATTTCGAGCTGATCCATGAGAAGCGCCAGATCAGACAATTCATGGATTTCGTCCTGGTTCGCGAAGACTACACGCTTGCCAAGCCGCATCCGGAACCCTACCTGACCGGCCTGAAGCGCCTCGGAGCCGCCAGGAGAGAGACGCTGGTGGTAGAGGACTCCTCCAGAGGGCTGAGCTCGGCCGTGGCGGCCGGTATCGACTGTGCGATCGTCCATAACGAATTCACACGGTCACAGGACTTTTCGCAGGCCAGCTATCGAATCGATGCTCTGATTGAACTGAAGGACATCATCCTGCATCGTCAGTGACGGATGGGAGTCATGCCGCAGTGGCGGAGCGCCACGTCGGGCTGGCGCGGAGGAACTCCGGACGGGGACACCGGCGCGATGCGCTGGGACCCCGCGGACGGCGCGCTCTCCCTGGCGTTTCCGGAGGCGGACTGGACCCCCTTTCGGACGCTGCACCTCGATTTGTGCTCGCCGCGCCGCACCGCCGAGCGAATCCTGCTGGAGATCCTGGACCCCGGCGGAGCCTGTCTGGGGTCGACCACCTTCTGCGTCGACTGGACGGGCGAGAACCCGATGCGGCTGTGGCTGGACAACATGGAGCCGCGCGGTCCGCGCGCCCGCTGGGCGGCGGTGGCGGGCATGCGTCTGTCGCGCCGGAAGTCCGGCATGTGGCCGACGGAGCTCATGGCAGGCACCGTGGCCTGTTCCGCGGACGCACCGCGATGGGACGTCAACGAGAGCGACACCGTGATCGAGCTCGGCTGGCACGAGCAGGGCGTCCGGCCGTCCGAATGGCGGGTCGTGCCCGACGCCACCGCGGTGCCGACCGGGACGGTCTTCTACCGGGCGCCGCAGCCGGGCACCGACCATCGGCCCGCCCGGGAGCTCCCGCGGGGCCGGCCGGCCGAGCTCGCGGACGGCGGCCCCACGCCGTGGCTGGGCTTCGGGTTCCTGCAGGCAGACCAGCCCGGCCGCCTGACGCTGGAGCGCCGGTTCGACCTCCCGGTCGGCGAGTACCGGGAGATCATGGCGAAGCTGCTGTGGGACCGCGACGCGGACCTCGAAGTCACCGCACTGGTGGATGACGGCCGTGCAATCACGATCGCCGGCGGCGAGCGTGGGCGGGAGGGATTCGGCCAGTGGATCACCTTCGGCGCCGACCTGGCGGGCGCGCGCGTCCTGCGGTCGGTCCGCGTGGCGGTCGCCGAACGCCCCGACCGGCGGGTCGAGGGGCGCGAGATCGGCGCGAACCTGTTCTGGATCCTGCTGCGCCGGCCGAGCGCGCTGGACGACATGCCCCTGCGGACGGTGACGGTACGTCTCCAGCACACCGAGATCTGGCCGCTCGATCCGGGCGCCACGGCGCGGCGGGAGGTGCCCTCGGTTCCGTTCGCGGAGCCCCCGGAGTCCACCACGCCGGTCGGAGACCCGCTGGCCGACGGGATGCCCTTCGGCTTCCTGATACGCCGCGACGAGCTGCCCGCGCTCAGGCGGCGGGCGCTCGGCCCGCAGCACGCGATCTTCGACCAGATACGGGCCGAGGCGGACCGCGGCATCGCCACGGAGCTGACCGACCGCAACTACTACGGCACGCTGTTCGGTGGCGGGATCGGCCACCCCAAGGGCCTGCGGGGCGCCGGGATGCGGGTCTACGCGCCCGTCGTCGCGGCCACCCACCTGATCACCGGCGAAGAGCAGTACGCCGTCGCGGCGCGCCGCTGGATCCTGCGCGCGGCGCACAGCGACGACTGGCGCGCCGAGCACGGCGGCTGCCTGGACCGGCCGCAGGCCGGCGAGAGACTCCCCTACTGGGACAGCTTCATCGGCTGGCATCCGCGCGGCTTCGCCGGCTCGCTGAACCACCCCTTCTGGATCGCCGACGCCGCCCACGGCATCGCCGTCGCCTACGACATGCTGTACCACTGCTTCAGCCCGGACGAGCGGCGGACGGTCGAGGACTCCTTCGCCCGGCACGGCATCTACCTGCTGGCCGACAAGCTGCGCGAGCAGCACTCGTTCTACAGCAGGATGAACCAGGGCGTCCTGTTCGCGCTGCCGCTGCTGATGCAGACCGCCTTCCTGCGCAGGCGGGACGCCCGCTACGGCGAGCTGTACCGGTTCGCCCTGCAGTTCGTGGAGGAGTTCGGCCGCACGCCATGGAACGCCGAGGGCGTCTGCGGCGAGGGGCCCGGCTACGGCGTCGGCACCGTCGGGCTGTACGTCGAGGCGCTGTCGGTCCTGGCCGCCTGCCGCGGCAAGGAGATCGCGGAGGTGATTCCCGAGCCGCTCCCGCGCGTCCTGGAGTACCTCACGCACATGCGCTCCACCTGGGACGTGCCGGGATTGGACGGCCGGCCCCACTTCCTGGGCATCAGCGATGGCAGCGAGGCCGAGTGGATCGGCCCCGACGTGCTGGCCTTCTTCGCCGGGCGGCTGCGCGACCCGGTGGCGCGCTACTTCTGGGAAGAACGCTTCGGCGCCGGCGCGGCACCCGCCAGCCTGCCGGCGCTGCTGCACCTGGAGGCCGGCCGGCCGACCGCGCCCGAGCTGCCGCCCGCGGCCGTCTACCGAGATCAGCCGATGGCCTTCCTCCGCACCGGGTGGCGTACCGGCGACAGCCTGGTGATGCTCAACAACATCCGCGAGATCACCGGTCACGGCCATCGCGACCGCCTCAGCGTGATCTTCGAGTACGGTGGCGAGCAACTCCTCCTGGACCCGGGCATGATCGGCTACGCCGACCCGTCGGGCGCGCTCTACAAGGGCACCCCCTGCCACAACACGCTCACGTTCGGCGGCCGTGACCAGCGCGGCGGCCTGGTCGCGCACGAGACGGCCATCACCGACTTTCGGAGCACCTCGGGCGACCGCTGTCCTGGTGACCCGGCCGGCGTCGACTGGGTCACGGCCGACGCGACGGCGGTATACGAGGGAGCGCGACTCGTGCGACGCCACGTCGTGTTTCTCAGGCCCTGCGTGGTGCTGCTGCTCGACGACGTGGAGCCGGAGCGGCCCGAGGAGGTGTGGCTGAACTTCACCGTGCTCGGGCCGCTGCGCACGGAGGGGAGCCGGGCGGTGTCCGAGACGGGGCGCAACCGGTTGGACCTGGCCACGGTGGCGGACCATTCCGTGTCCACCGAGACGTCCCTGTGGGGCACCCATTGGTCCTCGGTGCCGTCATATCGGCTCGAACGGCGGCTCCCTGCGGCGCGCCGCGCGGTGCCGCTGACCGTGCTCGCGGCAGCACCGGCGGCAGGGCCCGCGCCGGAAGTGGAGACGGCCGCAGGGCCCGGCTGGATCGGCGCGCGGGTCAGGTGGGTGGACGGCGAGGGCGTTCACCGCGAAGAGTTGTGCGTGCGGCGGACCACGGAAGAGGACGGCCGGACCGGCGACGGCGCCTTCGGCGTCGTCACCGACGCGGATGCCGCCGTCGTACGCAGGACGGCGGATCGCGTGCGCGGCGCGATGGTGCTGGGCGGCTCCCGCCTGTCGGTCGGCGGGCGTGAGGTCGCCCTGCCCGCCGAGCGGCCCGACACCGCCCTGCGGGGCGTCACGGGAGTGTCTTGATGCGGTATCGGAAGCTGGGAAGAACCGGCCTTGAGTGCTCGGAGATCGGGCTCGGCGCCGCGCAGATCGGCATTCGCTCGGTCCCGGAACAGGCCGCGGAGCGGGTGCTCCGCACGGCGCTGGAGGTCGGCGTCAACTTCATCGACACCGCCGCCATGTACGGCGAGAGCGAGGCCAGGATCGGCCGCTACCTGCCGCGGGACGCCGACGTGATCATCGCCACCAAGTGCGGCGACTACGAGGTGCTGGAGGACGGAACGCCGCGGATCGTCGTCGACTACTCCCCGGCATCAATCCTGCGGATCGTCGACGAGAGCCGGCGGCGGCTCGGCCGGGACGTGCTCGACATCGTGCTGTTCCACGGCCTGCCCCGCGGCGACTACGACGCCGACGCGGCATTCGACGCGCTGCTGGAGGCGAAGGCGCGCGGCTGGGCGCGGTTCGTCGGGGTCTCCGGCGACGGTCCGGCCGCCGCGGAGGAGGCGCGCCGGCGGCCGCTGGATGCGCAGGAGCTCACCTACAACATCCTCCATCAGGAGGCCGACCGGGAGTTGCTTCCGGCCCTGCGCGAGCGCGGCATGGGCGTGATCGTCAAGCGGCCCATCGCCAACGCCGCCTACCTGAGAGCGGAGCGCCCGGCGACCGGATTCGGTGAAAGTTGGGACCTGGCGCAACGGTTGGGGCTGCGCGAGCTTGGCCGGAGAGATGCCCCTGGTCGAGTTCGCGCTGCGCTACACCCTGTCGCGGGCCGACGTCAGCACCGCCATCGTCGGCACCACCGACCCCGGCCACCTGCGCGCGAACGCGCTGATCTCCGACGGCAACCGGCTGCCCGCCGACACGCTGGCCCGGATCAGGGACGCCTACGACGCTCGGGTTCGGGGTTGACCTGGTCGGACGTCCGGGACGTGTCCGGCCAGCCGCGGCGGGTCTGCTCGCGGGCGCGGATGAAGCGGATCGCCTTGTCGAAGCTGGCCAGGAATCCGCCCATGTCCTCTTCGAAGATCATGATCGAGTGGCGCTCGAAGTTGGCATCGTCCCCGCGCTTCTTGCTCTCCACCACGTTGAGATAGATGTCGCCCGCCCGGTTTTCCTTCACGTTGAAGAAATAGGTGCGATTGCCGACCGTCGTTCGGCTCGAAAACAGCTCGCCTCGTTGACCCACGGGGCAACCGTAGCACGCCGGGCACGATGTTGACAGGAGCACGGGGCGGCCCTACCGTGGGCGGGCGTCGCGCCTGTCGTATAACGGTCAATACCCAAGCCTTCCAAGCTTGAGATGGCGGTTCGATTCCGCTCAGGCGCTTCGGCTGCGATGAGCCGCAGAACGGAGAACACTCCCTTCCAATGCCTGCGTTGCGGCGCCGACGTGCAGCCGTCGACCGATGGCAGCTATCGCAACCACTGCCCGTTCTGCCTGTACTCCCTGCACGTCGACCGGGAGCCCGGCGACCGGCGCAGCCGGTGCGGCGGCCTGATGCAGCCGGTCGGGCTGCGCCGCAGCGGCCGCCGGCCGCAGATCGTGCACCGCTGCAGCCGCTGCGGCCGGATCAAGGTCAACCGCGTGGTCGACGTCGGCCGCCAGCCCGATTGCGTCGACGTGATCGTCACCCTGCCCCCGGACGACGGACGGCGCGCGCGCCGCTGACATGAACCAGCTCCTCCACACCACACGGAACCGGGTGTGCTCGTGGGAGTACGCCTCCGGCCGTCCGAACGCCGATGCGGCCGGGGTCGAGCTGGACGTCCTGGTCACCGGTCCCGACGGCCGGGAGCTGACCATACCGGCGTTCGAAGCCGGCGCGGGGCGTTGGGGCGTGCGCTATGCCTCGCCGGCGGTGGGCCGGCACCGGTTCGTCACCCGCTGCTCCGATCCCGGCGATTCTGCCCTGCACGGCCGCACCGGCGTCATCGAGGTCGAGCCCGCCCCCGACGAGGCCAACCCGCTCTACCGGCACGGGCCGCTGCGGCGCGTGGAGCCCGGCGCCCGGCACCTGCAGCACGCCGACGGGACGCCGTTCCTGTGGCTGGCCGACACCTGGTGGATGGGGCTGGTGCAGCGCCTGCGCTGGCCGGAGGACTTCCGGCGGCTGGCCGCGGACCGCGCCGGCAAGGGCTTCTCCGTGGCGCTCCTGGTCGCCGGCCTCTACCCGGACATGCCGCCGTTCGACCCGCGCGGCGCCAACGAGGCCGGCTTCCCCTGGGACGAGGAGTTCACTCGCCTCGATCCCGCCTGGTTCGACGCCGCCGACCGCCGCATCGAGCACGTGGTCGAGCAGGGCATGGTCCCCGCCATCGTCGGCTCCTGGGGCTACTTCATGCAGTTCGCCGGCGCCGGGGTGCTGCGCCGGCACTGGCGCACCCTGATCGCCCGCTACGGCGCCTGGCCGGTGGTCTGGTGCATCGCCGGCGAGGCGCTCATGCCGTTCTACACCTCGGAGCTGTGGGGCGACCTGCACCGCGCCCGGATGGCCCCCTCCGAACCGCCCGCCGAGCGGCTGCTGCAGCACCAGCGCACCGCGCGCGCCGAGTGGACGGCCATCACCCGTTACGTTCGGTCCGCGGACCCGTTCCGCCGCCCCGTCTCCATCCATCCCAGCTCCGGAAGCTGGTCGCTCGACCTGGTGGAGGACGCCTCGCTGATCGATCTGGACATGGCGCAGTGCGGCCTGCACGACGTGATCACGGTGGCGCGGGTCATGCAGGAGCTCGACACCCGCCTCGACGCCTCCCCCCGCCTGCCGCGGCTGCTGGGCGAGGGCTGCTACGAAGGCGAAGGCGGCTGGAACTGGGAGAACGTGCAGCGCCTGCTGTTCTGGGGAACGATGCTTCGCGGCGCCGCCGGCCACACCTACGGGGCCAGCGGCATCTGGCAGGTGAACACCCGCGAGGAGCCGTTCGGCCACGATCCGCGGGTGTTCGGCGACGCGTTCGACGACGACCCGTGGGACGTGGCGATGGCGTTTCCCGGCTCCGCCCAGGTGGGACTGGGCAAGCGGCTGCTGGAACGCTATCGCTGGTGGCGGTTCCGTCCGCATGCCGAGTGGATCACGTGGGCCGGCGGGCACTACTACGACCCGCTGGCGGCGACGCTCAAGCCCCTGGCCGCCGGGATCCCGGGCGAGGTGCGCGTGATCTTCGTCCCCACCCGCTGTATCGTCACGGTCTGCGGGATCGAGCCGGACGCCCGCTACCGGGCGTCGTGGTTCGACCCGCGCCGCGGCAGCGAGCACGACGCCGGGACGGTCGCGCCGGATGACGGGGGCCGCTGGCAGCCGCCGCGCCCGCCGATCATCCAGGACTGGGTGCTGGTGATCGAGACGGCGGAGGCGAGGATGGAGCGATGAGCGAAGCGGATCGCGACGGCGGCGGGTTCCTGCGCGAACCCCTGCCGACGCCGGCAGCGTGGGACGGAACCGAGCTGGCCGGCAGCGACGACTGGGTGATCGAGCTGTCGCCCGCGCAGGCGGCGGAGCTGGCCGCGGCCGGAGCCGCCGCGCGCCGGGCGACGGACGGAGACATGCCGTTCGCGGTGACGCGCGGCGACTTCCCGCTGCCGACCGTGGCCGGGCTCTGCGACGACATCGCCGGCCGCCTGGAAGGCGGGCGCGGCGTCGTGCTGCTGCGCGGCTTCCCGGTCGCGGAGCACTCCGACCCGGAGCTGGAGCTGCTGCTCTGGGGGCTGGGCACCCACCTCGGCGCCGCCGAGCCGCAGGACCGCGACGGGCTGCTCCTGCACCGCGTGCAGGACACCGGCCGCGACATCGGCGACGGCGACGTCCGCTACTTCCAGACCAGCCGCGACCTGACCTTCCACAACGACGGCGCCGACGTCTTCATGCTGCTGTGCGTGCGCACGGCCGCCCGCGGCGGACGCAGCCGCATCGTCTCCAGCGTCGCCGCCTTCAACCGCATCGTGCGCGAAGCTCCCGATCTGGCCGTGGTCCTGCAGCAGCCGTTCCACTTCGACCTGCGCGGCCAGCAGGCCGCCGGCGCCCCGCGGGTTCAGACGGTGCCCATCTTCAACTTCCACCGGGAACGGCTCTGCACGCTCTACAAGCGGCAGTACATCGACGCCGCGCAGCGCTTCGCGGAGGTGCCGCCGCTCACGTCCGAGCAGCGGGCGGCGCTCGACCTGATGGACGCGGTCTGCGACGAGCTGGCCCTCGAGTTCGAAATGCGGCCCGGGGACGTGCTCGTCGCCAACAATTACGACGTCCTGCACGCCCGCTCCGCCTTCGCGGATGCAGGCGGCGGCGCCGGCCGGCTGATGCTGCGCCTGTGGCTCAGCCTGCCAAGCGGCCGCCCGCTGCCGCCCGCGTTCGCGGCCACCCGCGAGTTCCGGCACAGCTACGCCCGCCACCGGGCATGGGACACGGCTGCTCGGAAGCAGGGGGCCGCTCAGCAGCGGATCTGAGCCGCCATCATCTCCGCGACCGCCCGCGAGGTGATGAAGGAGCGGTGGCGCGCCAGCGGCCAGCGCGGCAGGTCGCCGGCCCCGCTGACGTCCCGGCAGGTGATGTGGTCGGGCACCTCCAGGCCGGCGCAGCCGAGCCGCCCCAGGCGCGGGTAGCGGTTCATCATCAGCGTACGGGCGGCGGGGCAGGATCCGGTCGCGCGGGTCGTAGTAGACGACCGTCCGCTCCGCCAGACGGTGCATCTGGTCGAACCGGTAGCTCCGGCCGGCATCGCCGCGGCTGGTCAGGGTGACGCCACCACAGCGGATCGACGCCTGCGGGACGTCGGCGCCGGTCAGCAGGCAGCTCCGGAACGGAGGCCGGTCGTGGCCCTCCGCGACCGCCCGCGCGACCATGCCGGCCAGCAGGTGATGGCCGAACGACTGCACCAGCAGGTGCAGCCGGCCGCCGGCGGCATCGCGCAGCGCCGCCAGCAGACCGGACCCCCGCGCGAAGAAGGCGTCTCCGGACGCGTACGCCTCGTCATCCTCCGACCACGGCCAGCCGCGGTCCGGCCAGGAGAAGAAGACGATCACCCCCACCGGCCCCCGCGGTCCGGCGACGTAGCGTTCGTGGAGCTCGCGCAGCAGTCCCAGCCGCAGCCCCGGCAACCACAGCCGGTGGCCGTGGATGAAGAACAGCACGTCGCGGTGCTCGTCGCCCTGCCGCCCCAGGTCCGCGCGGACGGCCGCGCACAGGGCGTCGACCTGCAGCGGCATCGGCCGGTGGTCACGGCGGCCCACCGCCGCGACCGGGACCGCCGCGTGACGGATCGCGCCCGTGGGGTCCGGCCGCGGGTGCCACGCCTCCATCTGCCGTCCGGCCGAACGCGCCGGTTGGTGACGATGTGGTGCGAGAGATCCGGAGGCCCGGGCGCGGGGCTCCTCAGACGGCGTTCACGCGGCGCCGGCGGCCAGGGCGTCCTGCCGCGGGTCCCAGCGGGCGGTCTCCAGGTGGTGCAGCAGCGCGGCCGTGGCGCGCGGCGTTGCCACGCGTCGCAGCGCCTGCACGGCGTAGCCGCGCACGTAGTGGTCCTCCTCGCCCAGTGCCCGCTCCAGTGCCGGCACCGCACACGCCGCCGCGGGTCCCAGGCGCGCCAGCGACAGCGCGGCGTTGCGCCGCACGACCGCGTCCGCGTCCGCCATGGCCGTGGTGAGCTCACCCGCAGCACGGCCGGCGGCCGCCTCTCCGGCCGCGGTGCTGCCCTGTCCGGCGATCCCCAGCGCGTCGGCGGCCAGCGCGCGCACGTCGGACGACTCGTCGCGGAGGCGCGCGCCGAGCGCCGGCACCGCGTCGCCGGCGGCCCGCCCCGCGTCACCCAGCACGTCCACGGCGCGGGCGCGCACCTCGGCGTCGTCATGCCCGGCGGCCTCCATCAGCCCGCCGACGCCGGCCCGGCCGAGCGGCCCGAACCCGTACGCGGCGCGCCGCCGCGCGACCGGATCGCTTCCGGTAAGCGCCGCCAGCAGGGCGGGAGCACCCGCGGCGCCGGCGGCACCGAGCCCGTAGGCCGCGGCCAGGCCGCGCCACTCGTCCGCGTGGTCCAGGTCACGCTCCAGGGCGCGCAGCTCCGCCGTCGCGGCCGCTCCGTCACCGTTGGCGGCGGACTCGCCGCGGAACCACCGCCAATGATGGCGCCACACCCGCTGCCGGTCGCGGGCATCCTCGTCCGGCTCCTCCGGCCACGCCGCCTGCGCCGCGTTCCAGCTCGGCCGCACCGGCTCCTCCATGCGCGCGAACAGGAACTTGATCATCAGCCGCGTGTCACGCTCCGGTTGGCCAGGCCGCGGTGGAACAGGTCGTAGTGGACGACCGTGACCGTGCCGGCCGGCCCCTGAAGCGCCTGCTCGACGTCCAGCTCCGCGCCCCCGGTCAGGTACTGCGAGCCGGGCACCACCGCGCTCGGACCCATGTCGAGGGTCGTGTCCTGCGGGTAGTAGAAGGCCATCGCCCAGCGGCAGTGGTGGTGGCGGCGGTTGCCGTCCACGGCGAAGCGGCTGTTGCCCAGGCTGTCCTGGTGGATGGTCTGCGCGTCGCTGCCGGGCCGGTTGTCGTGCACGTGGCGGTGCAGGTGCAGGTAGTAGCCGGCGCCCAGGATGCTGGTGAGCGCCCCGGCGACGCGGGGATGGTCGAACACCCGCCGCAGCTCGGGTATGCGCGGCAGCGCGTTGTTGAGCGGCGAACGGATGCCGGCCTCCTCGCAGCGGCGGATGTCCTCCAGGGCGCGCTCCCGGACCCGGCGGTGGAACGCCTCCGGCAGGTCGAGACGGAACGTCAGGTAGCCGCGGGTGACGAACTCCCGCATCTGGCGGTCGTCCAGCAGTAATCGGCTCGGCCGTCAGTCGGCTCGGGCAGGGCCGCATCTGCCCCACACTCTGATCGAAAGGCATCGCTCCTCCCACGCGCGGACCGCCGTACCGGTCCGGACACGGTGACAGATTACCGCATCACCGCCGTTCCCGGCCCGCGGGACTCCTCGTGATACGATCGCCACTCGAGCACATGGATACGGTTGTCGTTCAGCCCGACGCACTGCACCGGCTGGTGACGCACGTCGCGTCCGCGGTCGGCACCCCCGCGCAGGCCGCCGACACGCTGGCGGCGCACCTGGTCGGCGCCGAGCTTGCCGGCGTGCACACGCACGGCATCTTCCACATCCCCAAGTACCTGGGGGAGATCAAGCGGGGCGAGCTGGTGCCCGGAGCCGAGCCGCGCGTGCTGGAGCGTGAGGCCGGCCGCCTGCTGGTGTCCGGGGAGCTCTGCTTCGGCCAGGTCGCCGCCGAGCATCTGACCCGCGAAGCGATCCCGCTGGCGCGCGAGGCCGGCGTGGCCGTCGGCGCCCTGGTGCGCGCCAACCACATCGGCCGGCTGGGCCACTACGCGGAGCTGGCCGCCGCGGAGGGACTGATCTCGCTGATCTGCGCGGGAGGATTCGCGGTCACCGGCGCGCGCGCCGCCCCGTTCGGGGGCCGCGACCGGCTGCTGGACACCAATCCGTTCTGCATGGGCTTCCCCGCCGGCCGCGAGGCGCCGGTGATCATCGACTTCGCCACCACCGCCCTGTCCGGGGTCAAGGTGGCCAACGCGCAGGCGCGCGGCGAGCGGCTGCCGCCGGCCAGCATCGTCGACTCCGCCGGGCGCCCCACCACCGATCCCGACGACTTCTTCGCCGGCGGGGCCTACCTGCCCTTCGGCGGCGAGGCAGGCGGTCACAAGGGGTTCGCGATCATGCTGGCGGTGGAGTTGCTCGGCCGGTCGTTCACCGGCGCCGACGCGCACGCGGTGCCGGATGAAGGCGTGCCGCTCATGAGCCACCAGGGGGTGACCTTTCTGCTGCTGCGCGCCGACCTGTTCCAGCCGCTGTCGGGGGTGCTGGACGGCAACGACGCGCTGCTCGCCGCGATCCGCCAGAGCGCCCCCGCCGCCGGCAACGACCGGGTGCTCTACCCCGGGCTGGCCGAGGCGCGCGCCCGCGCCCACCGCACGCGGCATGGCGTCCCGATCGCGCGCGACATCTGGGACCGCTTCGCCGCCGCGGCGGCCGGCCTGGGCATCGACGCAGGTGACGCCGGAGCAGCATCCGACTCGGCATAGCCTCGGCGACCGCATCCCGCCGGGTGGAGGGAACGATGGACCGCGATCTGGAGATGCAGCGCTACCTGTTCGACTTGGCGGGGTTCCTGGTGATTCCCGGCGTCCTGGGCCAGGGCGAGCTCGACGAATTGAACCGGCTCATCGACGCGCAGCACCTGCCGCCGCCGCGGGAGGAGATCCGCTTCGGGATCGCTCCGGGCAAGGTGCCGCCGTTGGCGGGGTTTCTGGAGTGGGGCACGCAATTCTGCGCTCTGCTCGACCATCCCCGGATCATGCCCTTGCTGCAGGTGACGCTCGGCGACTGGTTCCGCCTCGACCGCCTGTTCGGCATCAACCTGGATGCCGGCATGGATTTCGGCCAGCTCCACGGCGGCAACGCGCCGTACTCGCCGGGCGAGTCCTATCACGTGCGCGACGGCGTGATTCAGAACGGCTTCACCGTCGTGTCGTGGAACCTCGTGGACACCGGGCCTGCGTACGGCGGCTTCTGCTGCGTTCCGGGAAGCCACAAGAGCAACTTCGTCCGCCCCAACCCGATTTCCGCCCTGACGCACGGACACTGGGAGATGATGGACGGGGACGACCTGGCTCCCGGCGTGGTGATACCCGAGGCGCCGGCGGGGTCGGTGGTGCTGTTCTCCGAGGCGCTGACCCACGGCACCGCGCCCTGGAAGGGCGCCCACCGACGCCGCACCCTCATCTACAAGTACTGCCAGTCGCACATCGCCTGGTCGACGCGCCTCGTGCCGCCGCCTGACTCGGTCGCGCTCACCCCGCGCCAGCAGATTCTGTTGCAGAGGCCGGCCAACCGCGGCGCGGCCACGGCCATGGTATGCTGAGCGCCCGTCTCCCGAAGGCGGAGGTGCTCGACCCGTGACGATCCACAACGCCTTTCGGCTCGCGACCCTGGCGGCCCTTCTCCCTGTCGCCGCGGGCGTGTCGGCTGACGCCCCGGCATGGCTGCATGAAGCCATCCGCAAGGACAATCCCGAAGAGCTTGGATACCGGGTGTTCGTGGAGCTGGACTGCCCGATCGGCCGGCGGGACGTGGAGCAGATCGTCGACGCGACGATGGCCCGCTACGAGTTGACGAGATCCCGGTTCGCGTTCGTGGAAACGCACCTGCAGATCGCCCTGT
Source organism: Spirochaetia bacterium (assembly GCA_964291595.2). Lineage (GTDB taxonomy): Bacteria > Spirochaetota > Spirochaetia > SZUA-6 > Bin103 > CATQHW01. The sequence continues at coordinate 4,134,756 of OZ219914.1, forward strand.
CGTGTTTCGTGCAGGAGGACGATCCTCCCATCTTCAGCCAGGAAGTACACTTCAGCCCGCCCCGCGATACCGAACGGCCGGACCTGGTGTACGACTGGAACTTCGGCCGCTACGGAGTCGGAGGCCGGAGGTTCATCCTGGAGAGCGTCACGCGGAGCATCGAGGACGCGATCGCGGAGTACGCGCTGGCGAACTTCGGTTAGCGCCCCAAGACCGTCGCCGTGCGGTCGGCGATGACGAGTCCGCGGATCTCGGAGTCCGGGCCGCCGGCGGTCGGGCGGGGGCTGGTGTAGAACGCGCAATAGACGGTGCCGTCGGGGAGCTTCACCAGCGAAGGGTACGCGCAGTCGCTGCTGTCGCCGGCGTACAGGCTGCCCATGACCTGCCAGGTCGCTCCCCCGTCCCGGCTCACCGCACAGCCCAGGCCGAACGCCTCCTCGGTGCGTACGCGGTAGGCGCACAGGATGGCGCCGGAGTCCAGCGCGAGCAGCGCCGGCGACTGGCCCGGCATCGGCGTGGGCTCGAGCTCGCTCCAGGAGAGCCCGTCGTCCGCGGACCAGGCGCGGTACAGCCGCTTCCTGGCGTTCGCTCGCACCACTGCGAGCAGCCGGCCGTCGCCCAGCCGCAGCAGATCGGTCTCGCTCGGCCGCAGGGGGGAGGACGGGTCCGCGGAGATGAACGAGTGTTCCCGCCATGAGCGGCCGCCGTCGTCCGAACGGACAATCGCCAGCACCCGCTGCAGCTCGTCGGTGCGGCCGGCCGGCGTGCCGTAGAACGGGACGATCAGCGCGCCGCCGGCCAGCTCCTGGATCTTCCCGTAGCAGAACCCCCGGCCGGTAGCGCTGATGAAGGGCATCTCGAGCGGCGGTCCGAGCGGACGCCAGGTCCGGCCGCCGTCCTCCGAGCGGATGAATGCGCCGCGCGCGAAGAAGGCGCCCTCGCCCGCATCGCCGGCTTCCTCCGCCCCGAGGTGCCGGGCGCGCACGCAGTGCAGCAGCAGGCTGCCGTCGGCCAGGCGCGTCAGGCCGTGATGGGTGAACACGTCCCACCCCGGCTCGGCGATCACCGGCCGCCGGAACGGCCACGTCCGACCGCCGTCCTCCGAACGGGCCACCCAGACGACGCCGTCGTCGGTCTTGTGATGGTCGGGGCCGACCTTGTAGGCGACCACCAGGCCGCCGTCGGCCGCGCGCTCGACCGACGGCCACGCCCGGTGGGCGGCGCCGAGGCCGGCAGCGCCGCGCCGAGGCCGGCGGCGCCGGGGCCGGCGGCGACCGTCACCTCGCCGATGACCTCGATCGGCCCCATCACGCGCTCCCCGCGACCTCCGCCCGGTGGTAGATGCCGTTCACCCAGTCGTGGTGAAAGAAGTACAGCCCGCCCGACTCGCCGCCCACGATCAGGTCCGGGGTGCCGTCGCCGTCCCAGTCGCAGGCGGTCACGTGGCTCTCGTGCTGGGAGACCTTGACCGGCGTTCCCCGCTCGTCCCGGATCGGCCGCGGGCGGTCGAAGCGGGGCTCCGCGTTGCTGCCGACGTTCTCCATCACGAAGGTGTACCAGCACGAGGAGACGATCAGGTCCAGAGTGCCGGTTCCCGTCCAGTCGCAGGCGGCCAGGGTGGCCGCCGGCTCCCTCCAGACGCCCGGCAGCCCCTGCGGAAACGGCACGCCCTCGGCGTCGGCGAGCGCCTGACCGATATCGGCGTTCATGATTACCGCGCCGTCGGCGAAGCACAGCGGCACCGGCGGCTCCAGCACCCGTGCCCCGCCGGCGCCCGGCCCCTGCGCGAAGATGCTGACCCTGCCCTTGCTGTCGACGGCCACCAGCTCCAGGCGGCCGTCCCCGTCGAAGTCGGCGGCCGCCGGGCCCTTGCGAAACCCGAACGGGTCGTGCAGCCCGCGCACCCCGAGCTGCAGCCACGCTTCGTAGCGGTTCGCCTCGGGATCGTAGCCGCGCAGCCAGACGAGGCGGTTGCTGTTGTTGCCGACGATGATGTCCAGCCTGCCGTCCCCGTCCCAGTCGCAGACCAGCGGCTTGAGCTGTCCGCACGGGCCCTCGGAGTTCTGATCTTTCATCAGGCCCTCGCGATACACGCGTACCGGGACGCCGGCGGCGTCGGTGACCCGCTCCGGCTGCGCGTACGCCGGCGCATCGCGCGTGCCGCGGTTCCGTACCAGGGTGATATAGCCGGCCAGGTTGCCGCACACCAGGTCGAACGCGCCGTCCCCGCGCACGTCGATCGGATCGCCCTTGACCATCCCGCAGTGCTTGACCTTGCAGCCCTCGCCGAGCAGCGGGCCCGAGTCGCGAAAGCTGTCCGGCTGCCACGGGTCGTCGCCGACGTGCCGGAAGTAGCGGAATCCGTGATCGCTGTACCAACTCGCGCGCAGGCAGCCGCGAAACGCGGCGTCGTCGACGAAGCGAAAGCCGAACGCCATGTCGTCCCGGCTCCACGGCAGGGTGCCGTCCAGCATGAGCTCGGGCTCCGAGGGCGAGCCGACGTTGCGCCACACCTCGATCCACGGTCCGTCGAACCGCTCCACGTGGCAGCACAGGAGCTCCAGAGCGCCGTCGCCGTCGATGTCGGCCACGTCGAAACTGAGCGCGCGCCCGTTGGTGAAGTTGCCGGTGCGCCAGTCGGCGAGCTTGTTGTCCGACCCGAAGATGCGCCCTCCCGAGATCGGAAACGGGCCGGATCGAAAGCGCCAGTCGCCGCCTTCCGGGTCCCGGCCGTCGTTCAGCATCAGGAAGATCTGCTCGCTCTCGGAGCGGTGCCGCTTGTCCTTCGCGCGCGACCCGATCACCAGCGACGGACGCCCGCTTGAATCCCAGTCGACCGCCCGCACGTGCAGGTAGCGGCCGACGCCGAATCCCTCCGGGAACGGCACGCGGCAGGCCAGCTCCAGCTCCGGCAGGCCCGCGGCGTCGCGCGTCCCGAGGTTGCGGTACACCTTGATGCCGCCGTGGCGGCTGATGGTGACCAGGTCCGGCCGGCCGCTCCCGAACCAGTCGAAGGTGTCGCAGCTTATGTAGTCCTCGCTGATGTAGCCGTGCCGCGGCTCCTCGAACCGCTCGATGTTCCCGTTGAGCTGCTGCTGATCGACGCCGCCGGCCGACAGCCGCAGCGGCGGCGCGAAACGCGGCTCGGCGTTGCTGCCGATGTTGCGCCAGAAGAACACCGCCCCCCACGGCATGCCGATCACGTTGCTGTGGTGGCAGGCGCACAGGACGTCGACCAGGCCGTCGCCGTCCCAGTCCACGGCCATCGGAAACGGGTGGCGACCGGGAGCGTCGAGCGGCTGCCAGCGCGATCCGTTGTAGGCGAGCTCCTCGCCCACCCCCACGATCGGCAGGTGCGGCGCCGCGGCCATGCCGCCGTCCTTCGCGCGGAGCGAGCACTCGATCGACCATGCGCAGCCGTCCGGCGCCGCGTCGACCATCCACGCCACCCAGCCCCGGTTGGAGTGATACAGCGTCTCCGCGAACTGCACCGGATAGTCGCGCGTGCCGGCCGCCGTGCGCCGCTTGACGACGATGGTGTGCGGGTCGACCAGGCGGCTCGCAGAGCGCTCGCCGAGGATGGGAGCGAAGTCGATCTCCATGCGCACCGGCGTCGGGAATCCCGCGCGCGGGTCGATCTCCACGTTGAGGTCTGCCGAAAACGAGATGTCGTCCATGACTTCTCCTGTGGCGATGAAGGGAATCGAAGCGAGGAGGATGGACCGCCGGCCATCCCCCTCGCCTGAAGCCGCCTGCGGGGCGGCTGCCGGCTACGGGCCGGTCACCTTGTTGCCCATCTCCAGCTCGGGAACGATCGGCGCCTTCTTGAGCTCGGCGAGCAGCGCGCTGCCGCCCGCGTTCATGAAGCGCTCGACGTGGCCTTCCCACTCGGCGTCCAGGTCGCCCTGGCCGGTGATGATCCGCCACATGAACTCCGAATGCAGGGTGCCCATCGCGGTGCCGTATTGCTGGCGCACCGCCTGGAAGTCGGTCTCCACGAACACGTCGTAGCGGTACGGCCTGTTCGACACCCAGGACCACTTGCCGGCGGTCAGCTCGGCGTTTACCGCGGTCTGCTGCGGGTCGCCGGCGATCTCGGGAAACCAGTCGGGCACGTTGTAGCGGAACGCGTAGATGCCGTCCGGGTGCGGCGGCCGCTGACTGCCGATGCGCCCCGCGAACGAGTAATACGGCTCGCCGGCCCACTCGAAGTGCTGTCCCTCGATCCCGTAGTGGATGAGGATGAAGCCCTCGCGCGTCCAGTTGGTCCAGTCGGCGATCTCCAGGATCTTGGCGAGCTTCTCGTCGCTGACGTCGGCGCGCACGCCGTACCCGCCGGAAACGACCCACAGCGGGTAGTCCCACGGCGCGCCGGCGAAGCCGTCCGGACCGGTGAATCCCGGCACCACCGCGACGTTCGCCTCCGGATCGCGCATCAGGATGTTCATCGGCGGACGCGTCTCGTTGCCGAAGCCGATGCCGTCGGTCCAGATCCCCGAGCGCCCTTCGCCGATGAGGGCCCAGGCGTCGTTGTAGCCGAAGTCGGGGAGCTGCTGCGGGATCAGCTTGTCCGCGTACCACTTGGACAGGGTACGCAGTCCCTCTTTCCAGCGGTCGGAGGTGACCCCGAGCCTGGTCTCCCCGTCATCGAAATACGTCCACCAGTACACCCAGCCGTCCACGCCGAACGCGCCCGAGATCGGCCGTATGCCGCGGTGGGCGGCGGTGACCGCGTGCGCGACGGTGTCGTTCTTGCCGTTGCCGTCCGGGTCGCCGTCGCGGAACGCGTACATGATCGTTTCCAGGTCGTCGATGGTGATCTGCGCGTCGTAGAACTGGTAGCGCCCGTCGAACTGCGGGTCCTTGCCGCTCGGCGTGTAGTCGATCAGCAGCGACTCGTCGAACGGAATGCCCACGTTCTCGATCCAGTCGATGCGGATCTTCGGCAGGTCGCTGACCCCCTGGCCGTTGCCCTTGTAGGCGGCCAGCACGTACACGGACTCGGCGTCTTCCGGCGCGTTGGCCATCAGCCAGATGGCCGGATACTTGTCGTAGTGCTCGGTCATGTTCGGCGCGTGGTCGCGGATCATCTGCTTCGGGATCGACCGCATCAGGCCGTCCTGATACATCTTGAGCGGATCCTGCCCGCGGATGAACTCGCCGACGTCCGGCAACTCGCCGGTGGAGACCAGCAGGTTCCGCTCGTCGGCATCGTTGAGGTCGACCTGCTTGAGCTTGAGGTCGACGCCGAAGCGCTCCTCGATCATGGTCACCACCAGCGCGTCCTCGGGGACGCTGTAGGTCCACGATCCGATCCATTCGATCTCCATCGGCCCGGAGGCTCCCTCCTCCGCCGTCGGCGCCGCGCCGGCGATCGCCGCCGCGAGCAGCAGCGCCGCGAACAGAAGACCCGTCCCTCGTCGTGCGTATCTCATGTGTTCCTCCCCATGAGCGTTTCGTGGGCATGGCACCCACACCGTGCGACAGCGCACCGCTGCCGCGATGGCCCTATCCCGATTCATCTCGGTCCCGATTCATCTCATAGGCCCGGCCTCCCTACTTGAGCGCCCCGATCATGATGCCCTTGACGAAGTAGCGTTGAAAGAACGGATACACCAGGATGATCGGACCGATGGTGACCAGCACGGTGACCGCCTGCACCGATGCGGGCGGGAGCGTGATCTCCATCGGGATGTTCAGCTCCTCGAATTCCTCGAAATTGCGCAGCAGATTCATCATCTTGTGCAGCAGGAGCTGCAGCACGCGCTTGTTGCCGTCGCGGATGTAGATGAGCGCGTCGAACCACGCGTTCCAGTGCATGACCGATGCCCAGAGGGCGATGGTGGCGACGATCGGCTTGGCCAGGGGCATGACGATGCGGGTCAGGATGGTCAGGTAGCCGGCGCCGTCGACCAGCGCCGCCTCCTCCATCTCGTCGTCGATCGCCATCAGGAAGTTGCGGGCGATGATGACGTACCACACGCTCAGCGCCTCCGGGAGGATGTACACCAGGCGGGTGTCGATCAGGCCGAGGCGGCGTATCAGCAGGTAGGTCGGGATCAGGCCGCCGGAGAAGAACAGGGTGATCACGAAGTACAGCATGATCGGCGTGCGTCCGGGCAGGCGCACCTTTGCCAGCGGATACGCGGTGAGGAACGTGACGGCCAGGATCGCTCCCGTGCCCAGCACCGTCCGGAAGACGGAGTTGTAGTAGGCTCTTCCGATGGACACCGATTGCGCTTCGAACACCCACCGGTACGGCTCGATCGTCCAGGTCGCGTTCCAGAACTTGAGCCCGACGTGCTGGATCTCCAGCGAGTTGGAGAACGACGTCAGCACCAGGCTCCAGAACGGATAGAAGAACAGGAAGCCGGCCACGGCCAGCATTCCGTAGTTGCAGGCGTCGAAGAGGCGGCTGCCGGCGCCGCGCGTGTAGGTCTGCATCGGCTACCAGATCCCGTACTCGCTGAATCTGCGTATGACCAGGTTGGAGCCGATGAGCAGCACGATGCCGGCGACGTTCTTGAACAGGCCGACCGCCGCCGTGTAGCCGTACTGCGTGCCCAGGATTCCCCTGCGGTACACGTAGGTGTCGATCACGTCGGCCTTTTCGTACACGACCTCGTTGTAGAGATTGAATATCTGGTCGAAGCCCACCTCCAGCAGCCTGCCCAGGCTCAGGATGAAGAGGATCACCATGACCGGCACCAGCCCCGGAATGGTGACGTGGACGGCCTGCTGCAGGCGGTTGGCGCCGTCCATGGCGGCGTTCTCGTAGAGCCCGGCATCGATCGACGACAGCGCGGCCAGGTAGATGATCGACCCCCAGCCCACGCCCTGCCAGATGCCGGTGACGATCAGCAGGAGCCGGAACGTGGGCGCGTAGGTCAGCAGATACACCGGCTCGGCCCCGAACAGCCCGAACAGCCACGGCATGACGCCGTAGGTGGGATTGAAGAGCTGCCGGACCAGCAGTCCCAGCACCACCCAGGAGACGAAATGGGGCAGGTAGGACACGGTCTGGATGGTCTTCTTGAACGCCGTGTTGCGGATCTCGTTCAGCAGCAGCGCGAACACCACCGGCGCCCCGAACGCGAAGACGAGCTGGTAGACGCGGATGATGACCGTGTTGCGCAGCACCCGGCCGAAGAACGGATCCTGGAAGAAGAGCTTGAAGTAGGCGAAGTCGTTCCAGGGGCTGCCCAGGATCCCCTTGACGTAATGGTAGTCCGTGAACGCCATCAGCACGCCGTAGATCGGCAGGTACTTGAAGACGAACGCCAGCGCGATGCCCGGCAGCAGCATGAGGTAGAGCACCCGCATGCGGTGCGCCCGGCTCCGGCGTTGGGCGCGCAGGGAATCCCGCAGCTCGTCACTCCCGGACCGCGAGCGAAACCGGCCGGGGACCGCGGGTTTGGTTGCCGACTGCGGGGGCGTCAGAGGTACCTCCCTGATGCGCGGAGGCCCCACTCTACGGCAGTCCCGAGCCTCAGGTCCAGACGCGGCCCACCGCCGCGCTACGGATGCAGGCTGAGCTCGGCCAGGTGGATCGCCGAGGGGCGGCGCAGCGCGGCCCGATCGCCCGTGCCGGATGGGCCGGCGTCGGTGTCGACGGGACTGGAGTAGTACGACAACAGACCGCTGGCCGGGGACAGCTCGACGAACCCGGGGTACGAGTTGTCCCCGGCGCTGGGGAGCGCCGCCGCTTCCTGCAGCCGATCGTCCGTCAGCCAGTAGAGCGCCGTCACCGGGCGGTCCGGGGCGATGTGCTTCCTGCCGCCGACCAGAAGGTTGCCGCCCCAGCGAACCAGCAGCGGGCCGCCGATGTTGCGGTCCAGGTCGCGCCCGGTCCATGCGCGGTACGGCGCTCCGGCACGGCACACGCGGGCGGGCAACTCGGCGGCGCGATTGCGGACGATCGCGAGCAGGGAGCCGTCCGGCTCGAACAGGAACGCCGTCTCGCCGCCGTACTCCGCCTGCACGACGCCCACCTCCGTCCAGGAGAAGCCATCTCGGCTTGCCAGCAGCGTGGCCTGCAGCAGGCGGAGCTCGTCCGCTTCGTTCTCGGGCGCCGTGCGCCGCTTGCGGCGCCCGCACAGGTACGCGACGCCCTCGCGGCTCACCGCCCGCCAGACGTAGTACCCGGCGGTCCCCTCCATGGCGAGCGGGCCGTGCCACGTGGTGCCGTCCTCGGTCCATGTGCAAAAGCCCTGGTGCTGGTCGATGTCGTACGCCGCGGGCGCACCGGGGCCGACGCGCACCGCCCCGGAGATCACGAACAGGCGTTCGCCGAGCGCCAGGAAGTGCGGGTCGCGCACGTCGCGACCCGGCACGGCAAAGGAGTGCACCCGCTCCCAGCTCACGGCGTCGCTGCTGGCCAGGACCACGATCCGCGACGTCGGGTAGATCATGTGCCCGTCCGGACAGCTCCGGAACGTCAGGTAGTAGCACCCTCCGAAGCTGCAGAGGTCGGTGAAGGCGTTGTGCATGCCGTCGTCGCAGACCACTCGCACGGCATCGACGCGAATCCGGGGCACCACTAGATTGGGTTGTTGTGATAATTGGTGGGAGACAAGGGACTATACCTTCTTGTCAACATGCGCGCTCTGTCTCGTGGCACATCAGTCCCTCCTCACCGTGATTGGCAGCAATCAACTCGGGCACGAGGGCAATCATGACTTCCTGAAACTCGTCCAACGACGCGGCTTCGATGTGCCCCCACGCCTGTGATCGCAGCGGACGAGTTCGACGGCGGGCTCGCCGTGCCTGGTAATGACGACTCTTTCGCCGCTCTCTGCGGCGGTCACGAGCTCGGAAAGACGACGCGTCTCAGCTTCATGCAAGGCGAGTTCCATGCTGATGCTCCTCGCGTCCCATTATACGCGAGGGTCTTCAGGATTTCGTATGGGCGAGACCGAGGGCGGTGCGACCGTGGTGCCTTGGGGCCGATCCTCCGAGGGAGGCCCGTTCAGCCGTGCGGCGCGTGGCGATGACGGTGGTGGGCTCCACAGAGGAGCCTCAAATTCCCGGGATCGGCACCACCGCCAAGCGCATAGGGCCGGATGTGGTCTATCTCGATCAGGTGTCGTGAGTTGCAGCGGCGCTTGGTCTCTCGATCGACGTACCTGCAGCGGCCACCGTCTCGCTGCCAGACCTGTCGTTTCACCGCCGCCGGGATCGCGCGGCTCGCAGCGCACGGCTTCGCCGTCGGAGTGGCGGCGCCGGCCGGCTTCGTGCCGGCAGCGGCTCGGCGGTGCGTCGCTTGCTGGCGGATCGGCGAAGGCGCGGAGGCCGGCCTCGGGTGCGGAGTCCGCTCCGGCGTAGGAGTGGCGCCGGCGGGGGCCACCGCGTTCTGCGCGGTGACGGCGTGACCGGGTTCCGGCTTGGCCCGCTCCTTCGCTGCCGAAGCGGGCTGGGATTCGCCCTGTGCGCCCCGGTGCCCGTGCGCGCCCGGCGCGGCGGCCGGCTCGGGTCGTGGCGATCGAGCGCCTCCTGCACGATGCGGCCGACAAGCTGCCCCACGGTCATGCGCGGGTCCACGTGCGAGAGCAACCCGCGCAGGTGCTCCAGTCCCTGCTGGCAGTCGGCGTCGATGACGGCCTTCAACTCGTATCGCCCGTCGCCGAGCGGACGTACGCGGTCGGCCGGCGGCGCAAGCTCCGGGTCCAGGTCGGCCAGCATCCGGCGGACCTGCCGCGCGCTCTTGCCGGCCGCGTCCTCGACCAGTTTCTGCCTTCCTGCCGCATCGAGCACCAGCGGCGGCGCGCCGTCCGCCGCCGCATCGTTCGCCGGAGCAGCATCGGCAGGCGCCGAGCCCAACGCACCGCCCCCCAGCGCCGGCGCTGAGCCTGCCAGATCAGCCGCGGCCGCCGCCCCCGGCGCCACAGCCCCCGCCGGCGCGGCCGACGCGGTGCCGGCGATCGATCCGCGCCGCCGCTGACGGTCGAACGCCCACTGCAGCTCGGCAGCGGCGCTCAGCGTCAGCGAGCCGTCTCGCAACCGCTCGCGCGCGCCCGGCTGGTCGGCGCACAGCCGCACGGCGCCGATCCGCCGCCCGGCGGCAGCGTCGCTGTAGCCGAGCTCGCGCACCGCGTAGTCGAACAGGCTGGAGCAGCCTCTCCGCAGATACAGGCTGCGGGCTTCGATCTCGGCCAGGTGGTCGATGATGGCCCCCTGCAGGTGGCGCTCGTGGTGGACCAGGGTACTGGTCTGACGCAGCAGCTCGCGGTCGGAGAGCACGCCGATGGTGGAGGTGATGACGAGGCCGGCGGCGGCGTCAGGAGAGGTGGTATTCATGGCGTTAATGTAATACTGGTTTCGATATAGACCCTTTGGTCGAGTCCGCGACCGGCAACGGATCCGCGCGCAGCGGGCGCTGAAAGGGGTGCTGGGCGGCCCGAGGGGCATTTGAGCTTTCAGGAGGCCGGCAGGGGCGCGTGCATGCGGTGGCATGCCACCTCGCAGGCGCCGAACCCCGTCAAGACCCTGCGGCAAGAATCATCGATTTTTTCGCCGCGACCCCGCTGCCGGCCGATGCCGGCAGCATCAGGGACCGGACGACCTTGCCGCCGCCGACCTCATGGCCCGCTCATCCACACGAAACCCGGAAGAGCCATACGCGATACTGCCTTCATCATCCGGGCGGCGACCCCAGGTCCGGGATGTCGAGCAACTCGCCGCCGCGGAGCGCCGACTCGTGGGCGACGATGCCCGGCACCGTGTAGGCGGCGGCGTTCCACACGTGGTTGGGCGGCTGTGTTCCCTCGTGGCAGGAGCGAACGAAGTCGTCGACCAGGAACTGGTGGGCGCCGGCGTGGCCGTTGGGCAGCCCGGCGAACTCGCGCGGCAGCCGCTCCACCGGGTGGATGGGCGCGGCGCCCAGGTGCGTGCCGTCGCGCGAGGTGACGGCACGCACCTGGGCGCCGCGGTCGCCATCGGCGGGCTCCGTGCGGCACGTCAACAGATCGGACACGTCCACCGCGTCGTCATTGCCCTTGCCCAGGAACCGCTGCGAGCCCACGGCCTCCTCGAACGAGCCCTCGGTCCCGAACAGGCTCATCCGTACCGCTCCGGGGTGTCCGATGCGGCGGAACTCGTTCACCCGGCAGGCGCTGCCGTCCGACATCGCGAACAGCGCGACCTCGTTGCTGAAGGTGTTGCCGTACTCGTTGTTGGCCGCCTGGTACACGGCGTCGGAGTGGTGGTCGACGAACCCCTGGCAGGACACGCGCGTCATGCGGGCGCCGGTCACCGACATGATCTGGCTGGTGGAGTGGGTCGGGTAGTACATGGGCGGCGCGCCGGCGCTCCAGCGCCAGCGTTCCCCGCCCCGCCAGCGGGCCACCGCGTACAGCCCGTGGTCCCAGTCGTGGTAGTACTCGCACTCGGAGTAGACGATGCTGCCGAACGCCCCCTCGCCGTGGCGCCGGCGGCAGTAGATGACCGCCGGGTAGTAGTAGCTGGTCTCCGCCATCATGTAGATGCGGCCGGTCTCCTCCACCGCCTGCACCAGCGCCCGGCACTCGTCGAGCGTCCGTCCCGCCGGCACGGCCGACCAGGCGTGCTTGCCCGCCCGCAGCGCCTGCACCGCCTGCGGGCCGTGCAACCACGGCTGCGTGATGATGACGGCGGCATCGAAGTCCGAGGCGCACACCTCGTCCAGCGACGGGAACGACTCGGCGATCCCGTGGCGGGCCTTGTTGTCCTCGAGCTTCTTCGCATCCAGATCGCAGAGAGCGATCCGTTCGACCAGCGGGTGCGCCTTGAACAGCGGGATGAACCCCTGCGCGAACGCCCCCGTCCCGACCATCGCGACGCTGATACCCATCAGACTGCTCCCCTTGCGCGGCTCAAGCGGCTACCAGCGCATGTTGATGTTCTTGACGCGAGTGTAGCTCAGCAGCTCCTCGAACGACTCCTCCTTGCCGATCCCGCTCTGCTTCCAGCCGCCGTAGGGCGCGCCGAGGTAGCGGCCCGAGGAGTTGATCCACACGTAGCCCGCCTGCAACCGCTCGGCGGCGCGCATCGCGGCGCCGAAGTCGTTGGTCACCAGCGACGCCGTCAGGCCGTACATCACGCCGTTGGCGACCTCGATCATCTCGTCGAAGTCGGACCAGCTCATGATCGCCATCACCGGGCCGAAGATCTCCTCGCTGCCGATGCGCATCTCGGGCCGCACGCGGTCGAACACGGTGGGCTCGATGAAGAAGCCGCCGGCGAGCTCCGGAGCGGACGGCGGGCCGCCGCCGGTCAGCAGCTCGGCGCCCTCTTCCCGGCCGGAGGCGACGTACCGGAGCACCCGCTCGTACTGCGGCCGCGACACGATCGGCCCCATCTCGGCGTCCTCCAGCCACGGCAGGCCGATCGGGATGGCGGACGCGGCCTTGACCAGCTCGGCGCTCACCCGCTCGTGCAGCGAGCGGTGCACGAGCACCCGCGAGGTGGAGGAGCACGACTGCCCCTGGCGGTTCATGTTCATCGCCGCCACCGCCTGCGCCGCCGCCCTGGCCGGGTCGGCGTCGGGAAAGATCACGATCGGGTTCTTGCCGCCGAGCTCCAGGGTGACCTCCTTGAGGCTCTCGGCCGCCTCGCGGGCGACGCGGCGTCCGGTCTCCACCGAGCCGACGAAGCCCACCCGCGCCACGTCCGGATGGCGCACCATGGCGGATCCGGTGGCGCCGTCGCCGGTCACGATGTTCACCACCCCCGGCGGGAAGATCTCCGCGCACAGCTCGCCCAGCTTCAGGCTCGACAGCGGCGCCTGCTCCGGGCCCTTGATCACCACGGTGTTGCCGGCGGCGAGCGCGGAGGCCGCCTTTTCGGCGCAGAAACGGAACGGATGGTTGAACGGGTTGATCCGGGCGACCACGCCGTAGGGCTGGCGCAGGGTCAGGTTGAGGTGGCCCTGCTCGCGCGACATGGTCTGGCCCTTCATCTCGGTGACCAGCCCGGCGAAGTAGCGCAAGGCGTCGGCCGTCCAGGTCATGTCCCCGCGCATGCCGGAGATGGCGTTGCCGCTGTCCACCGCGTCCATCAGCGCCAGGTAGTCGGCGTTGCCCTCCACGGCATCGGCCAGCCGGCGCAGGCAGTCCGCGCGGCGCGTCACCGGCAGCGCGGCCCACGCCGGGAACGCGTCCCTGGCAGCGGCCACCGACCGGTCCACGTCGTGCTCGTCGGCCAGCGGCACCGCGCCCAGCACCTCGCCGTTGGCGGGATTGATGCTGGTGATCGTCCGCCCCGACCGGGCGGCGACCCATTCGCCGCCGATGAACAGTCCCCGCGGCTCGAAGGCCAGGTCGGGCGCTTTCATCAGGGCACGACCATCAGGGCACGATCGCGGCGCGCAGCACCGTGCGCTCCGACGCCTTGCGGAACGCCTCGTCGAGCTGGTCGAGCCCGAACCGGGCGTCGACGATCCGCTTGAACGGAAACCGGTCCCGGTTGGCGACCACGAAATCGAGCGCCTGAATCAGGTGCCGCGGATGGTAGTTGTGGACGCCGCGCAGCGTGATCCACTTCTTCACCAGCACGTTGGCGTCGATGGTGACGTCGGCGTCGGGGGTGACGATGCCGCCCAGGGTGTAGCGGCCGCCGACGCGCAGCATCTCCAGGCCGGCCGGGATCACGGCGGCCTCGCCGCACACCTCGATCACGGCGTCGACGCCGTCCGGCGGCGCCAGCTCCCGCACCGCGGCCACCACCTCCTGCGAGTCGCGCCCGGAGATATCGATCGCGTCATCCGCGCCGAACCGCCTGGCCGCCTCCAGGCGATCGCCCACGGCGTCAAGGCCGATCACCCGCCGGGCGCCGCGCGTCCTGGCGATCGCGCACGCGTACAGCCCCAGCAGGCCCAGGCCCTGGACGGCCACGACGTCGCCCATCCCGATCCGCGTCGCCTCGGTGATCGCGACGACGGTGGCAACGCCGCAGTTGATCGGGGTCGCCTCCTCGTCGCTCAGGTCCTCCGGGAGCCTCAGGATTCCGGTGCCGGGCAGGACGTAGCAGTACTCGGCGAAGCCGCCCAGGAAGTGGGGGTCGTCGGCTACCAGGTCGTGGCCGTACTTCCTCACCCCCGGCGACTTCTGCGGCAGGTCGTGCACCTCCCGGTAGTAGGAGGGGCCGTGGTGGAAGTACTCGGTCCAGGTGATGCGGTCGCCGACCGCGACGGGATCGCCGCGCAGGTCGGTCCGGATGTCCGTTCCGAGCTGGTCGATGACGCCGATGATCTCGTGGCCGAGGATTCCCGGGCACGGGTTGGGACGGTGGCCGTGGTAGGAGTGGATGTCGGAGCGGCAGATGGTCGACATGGTGACCCGCACCAGGACCTCGTCACGGCGCGCGTCGCGCAGCGGATAGCGGCGCACGACGAACGGCGTGTTGGGAGCGTCGTAGACGGCGGCGCGGGCCGTGCGCGGTGCCACGGGCCGGCCCTCACCCGGTGCCGTTGATGGCGTAGTCGAGGACCTGGTGGTTCATCAGTCGCTCCGAGTGCGCCCGCGCCCGGTAGCCGGCGTTCAGGGGCCGGCTGAGGATGAACGGCACGTCGCGCTCGGACAGTCCGCCGTGGGTACGCAGCCGCTCGCCGTGCAGGTCGGCCAGGTCGTGATCGGCGCGCCCCATGCCGACACAGTAGTCGGCCGTGGAGATGACCGCGACGTCTCCCTCCACGTCGGCGGGAAGATCGAACCGCTGCGCCGCCTCCTCGCGTTCCAGCACCTCTTCGATCCCGTCGAGCGGGCGGATGAAGTCGGCCACGGCGCGCGGCCGCACGCCGCCGAAGCAGTAGACCCGGACGAAGCCGCCGAGCGATCCATGATGGCCGACGAACGCGTCGGTGATCGGGCAGATCACCCGGGTGCGGCCCGCGCCGAAGCGCTCGTCCAGGAGATCCTGCAGGTAGACGATGTTGTAGCTCCCGTCGGCCGCGCACTTGTCCTTCATGCCGTGGTCGGCGGTCAGGGCGACGGTCGCGCCCAGCTCCTCCAGCCGCGCGAACCGTCGATCGAGCGCCGCGTGGAAGGCGAGCGCGGCGGGATGGTCGGGCGCGTACCTGTGCTGCACGTAGTCGGTCAGCGACAGGTACAGGAGCGCCGGCGGGTCGTCCCGCTCCAGGAAGCGGATGCCGGCGTCGAGCACGAACAGCGACAGCTCCTCGGAGTACATGTCGGGGAGCGGCTGGCCGACGAAGCCCAGGGCGTCCGTGATGCCGTTGCTCGGCGGCGGTGCAGCGGTCGGCGTGCTGGGAGGAGAAGCAGACGTTGCCGGCGGCGACGTCCAGGCCCTTGCCGAGCTGGGTGCGGAGCTTGTCCTTGGCGGTGACGACCACGGTCCGGGCGCCGGCCTTCGACAGCACGTCGAACACCGTGCGTGAGCGCATCAACTCCGGCCCGGTCATGACCACCGCCTGGCCGGTGGCGCGGTCGAGATAGAAGTTCCCGGAGATGCCGTGCACGTTCGGCGGCGCACCGGTGGCGATCGACATGTTGTTGGGGCAGGTGAAGCTGGGGATGCCGCAGTGCGCGACCGCGCTGAACCCGTCGCTCATGAAGCGGGAGACGGTGGGAATGCACCCGGCCACCCGGGCAGCCTCGAAGTACTCCGGGTCGCCGCCGTCGACACACACCGCGGCGACCGGAGCGTCCGGAACCCGGTACCTGACCCCGTTGAGTTCTACCCGTTCAGCGGCCAAGTACACACCCGCTCAGACAGAGTCCACTCCGTCGACCGTGACGATTGCCGCGCCTGTTGTCAAGCGTGGTCGAGTACGTCGCCGATCGGGTGGCGGGGAATGTCGCATCATCCCTTGATGGAGCCGATCATGACGCCTCTCGCGAAGTACTTCTGGACGAACCGGTAGATGCGGAGCACCGGAACGCTGGCGACGATGATGAGGGAGAACTTGAGCAGACCTTCTCGAATCCCACGTTCATACACACTCTTGAAGAACGCCGGTTCGCCCATGAACAGCACTGGCTCCATGCCCAAGGCCTTGATTGAGTTGACTGATCGCGCCAAGACGTGGGTAACCGCCGAGATCAGGCTGGCAAGGACAGGCTACGCCTGGCAGTGCTCCGTACTGCAGTTGCATGGCGCACGGCCTCCCGCGCTGACGGCTTGTCAGCGGACTCGCCGGGGTAACGGACCGCAACGGCGTACACGTTGAGGATCTCAAGGTGCGGGCGAGCGTCCTCCCAGGCCCCCGCGAGCGGCAGTAGCAGGTCCAGGAGGGCAATCAGGTTATGAGTCCTGCCAAACGTGATGGATTGCTCTTGGAGAATAGCCTTCAGGTACTTCTCAGCGCATTGCTGCGCGTGGAAGCACGCGGCCTCGTAGTTGGGGTTCTTCCTCGCCCGCAACTCGCGGCCAGCGGTGGCGAAGTCGCCCTCGGCTTTATCGATCCACTCACGGGTGAGCGGATTCATAGAGCACTTCCCCCCGCTTCACGACTTCCTTGAGGAAATAGTCGTTCCACTGGAGGCGCTGATGCATCTCCCGTGGAGTCCTCACCACGAGGTCGACCGGGATTCTCGACCTTACTCGGCGCACGATTTCGATGGCCTGCGCGACACCGCTGCCGCTGTGCTCCATGATCACGAGCAAGTCAACGTCCGAGTCCTCCGACGGCGTGCCGTAGGCGTGGGAGCCGAACAGAATGACCTTCTCGGGCCTGAACTCCGCGCCGATGCGCTGCGCGACGGCGTGGATCTCTGTTCTGGTCACGCGCACGCTGGCATCCTACCACGCTGCGGGCGTGGGTCGCGCCGGAGTGCCGGTACCGGTTCGGGCGAGGCGCCTCGCTCAGTCGTGCAGGCCCAGGCTGCGCCAAGCGCTGCTTCCAATTGGCTAGCCGCGGGGCCTCGCGCGATCTGGTTCGCACTCCCGCCCGCCAGTGGTACGAGGCGCTGCCGGTTGGCAACCGCCGCCTCGGCGCTATGATCACGTGGCGTCCGGCTCCCGGTAGCCGGCCTCGGCCCAGACCTCGCGGGCGAGTTCCTTGGCAGTATCCGACGGCTCGACGTGGCCCAGGATGCTCGGCAGCGGCTGGCCCGGCCCCGCGCGCGCGGGATCGGGCGACCAGTGGTCGTCCTCGAACGCGTGCCGCTCGGACTTCTCGCGCAGGTTCGGCACGCTGACGGTCCGGGAGTCTTCGAGCGCCGAGCGCCAGGCCAGCACCCCGACCAGGCTCATCTCCACCCCGCGGTACACGTCCAGATACGGCTGCGTGCCGGTGCGGATCGCGCGCGCGAACAGGAAGCTGGTGAAGAAGTCGCCGCCGCCGTGGCCGGCCCGCGTGGCCAGGTCGTGGTGCTCGGGGAAGTCCGGCACGTACACGGTCTCCGCCGGCGCGCCGGCCGGCTTGTCGAACGGCTCCCGCCGCAGGCGCACGGCGGCGTGGTGGCCGTGGCGGCAGTTCTCCATCAGTCCGCGGGTGCCGTGGATGCGCACGAAGTTCTGGTGCCCGCGCAGCCCGCCGTGCAGGGACTTGACCACCGCGTCGTTGTCCATGCGGCAGATGATGAGGCCGGCGGTGTCGCTGCGGCGCACGTGCATGGCCTGCGTCGGGTCGTCGGCCGAGTACGGCACGACGAAGCCGTTGACCTTCACCGGCCGCGTGTCGGTGATGTACATGACCGGCGCCAGCGAGTGCGTGCAGTAGTAGGTCGCCGGTATCCAGTTGCGCCAGTGGTCCATCCCGAAGCTTCGCCCCGCCTTGGTGCGCGCGCTGTCCGGGTGCACGTACTCGCCCTCGCCGTACAGGAAGGTGCCGACGGTGCCCTCGCGGTACAGCCTGCGCATCTCCTGGTTGTAGGCCATGTACGGGTAGTTCTCGGCGAACAGGTAGATCCTGCCGGTCTCCTCGACCGCACGGATGAGCGCCACCCCTTCGGCCGGCGTGTGGCAGGCCGCGCACTCGCTCATCACGTGGCGGCCCGAGCGCAGCGCTTGAATCGCGAACGGCGCGTGCTCGTGGAAGTGGTTGGCCAGCACGACGGCGTCCATGTCGTGCTGGAGAAACCGCTCGTAGTCGGTATAGGTCGTCACCGCGGTTCCGCGCGCCGCAAGCTCGCGGCGCTCCTGCTCCAGCCGTTCCTCCCACGTGTCGCAGAGCGCCACCAGGCGCAGCCCGGTCGCGGCTTCCGATCCGCGCGCGAACGTCCGGCCGCGGCTCACGCCGACCACGCCGATCCTGATCGGTTCCTTCGGACTCACGTCGTTCCCCTCCAGGCGACCCGTAGGGCGGCGATCACGCGGGGGGCGTGCACAGCGAAATTGCGGACACCGCCGGGCTCACCCCTTCGGTCCGGAGCTCCACCCTGATCTGGACGTTGCGGCGCAGATGGACGACCTCGCGCCGTCGCACCGGCCGCCACGCCCCCCAGGTGTGGTCGGGCTCCGGGTGCTCGCCGGTGCGAACCGACACGTCCACCCGCGCGTCCGGCCTTCCTTCGGCGTAGCCGACCGTGCCGAAACCGTTGCCGCAATACCACAGGCGATAGACCCCGTCGACGACCTGTATCTCCGGGTACTCCACCATCATGTCATCCCACGCCGGCCCCGGCGACGGTCCGAGCACGGGGTCGACCGGCGAGCGTTCCCATTCGATGCCATCCAGGCTCTCCGCGTAGCGTATCCGGTAGTCGGGCTTGGCAAAGCTGTACCACATCTGGAACACGCCCGCCTCATGGCGCACGAAACAGCGCGAGGTGACGCTGCGCGGGGCGCCGTCGGTGAAGTCATCGCCGAGCACGGGGTTGCCCTCATGCTTGCGCCAGTGCACGCAGTCGGGCGAGGTGGCCAGGCACAGGTGGATGTTCTGGTGGCCGTCGGGGTGGATGCGCGCGGCCGTGTACCACATCCACCACTCGTCTCCGACGCGAATGATCGAAGGGACGACCGCTCCCCCCTCATCCGGCGCGCCGGGGCCGCCGCGCTCCAGGATCGGATCCTCGCCGCGGCGCGCCCAGGTCGTCCCGCCGTCCCGCGACTCGGCCAGCCCCAGCGCCCAAGTCGTGCCGGCACCCGGAACCCCCAGCCGGTGTAGTACATCAGCCACCGTTCGCCGGTGAGCGCCACCACCCGCGGCTGGTTGAGCAGGTTCCCTTCCCAGTCGTCCGCCCGCGGGCGCAGCACCGGCGAGGCCGGATGCTCCCGCCACGTCACCGGGTCGTCGACCGGCGCCTCCGCGAAGCCGATCCCCTCGCCTTTCCGCCCGGCGTAGTACATGCGGTACCGGCTGCCATCCGCGCACGGGACGATCGACACGCCGTTGGTCCAGGTGTCCCACGGTCCCGAGTCGGCAGGCCCGTAGATCGGGTTGGCCCGGCGCTTGACGAACCGTTGCGGTGCCGTCCACTGCTCGATCCAGTCGAGCTGCACGCGCCCCGCCGGCGACCGGTACGGCGCCGACTCGAAGCGCCCTCGCCCGGCATACCTGGCCCCGGAGCGCACCAGGCGCAGGCGACCGCGCCCGTCGATCTCCAGATCGGCCCGCTTCCCCCGGCCGGGTTCAATCAGCACCGCTCGATCGTATCCGCGCTGCGTCCAGCGCGTCGACGCTCCGCCGCCGGACCGGCCGCGAGCGCCGCGATCCCCGCCTGCTTGTCGACTCTCGGACACAGCCACGCACGGCCGACGTATCCGCCTACCCCTTTATCCCGGTCATCGTAATTCCCTGTATGAAAAACCTCTGCCCGATTATGAAGAGCACGAGAATCGGTATGATGCTCACGACACTCCCCGCCATCAGCAAGTCCCAGCGAAATATCTCCCCGCCGCCGAACTCCGCGAAATAACCCGTCAAACCTACGGTCAGCGTCATCTTGTCGCGACTGCCCAGGTAGATCACCGGCCTGATAAGCTCCTCCCACCGCCACATGAACGTGAGCACCCCCAGCGTGGCCAGTGCGGGTTTCGCCAATGGCAGAAATATCCGCCCGAAAATCGTGAAGGGACCGGCCCCGTCCATCGCCGCGGCGTCCTCAAGTTCCTTCGGGACCGTAAGAAAGAACTGACGAAGCAGAAACGTACCGAACGGGTTCCCGAAGAAGTCGGGCAGGTACAGCGGAATATGGGTATTTATCACTCCCAGCGCTCTCATTACGAAGAATATCGGGATCAGCGTGACCTCCCCGGGCAACATCAACGTAGACAGCAGAAGAGCGAATATGAGATTCCTCCCCGGAAACCTCAGCCTGGCGAATGCGAATGCCGCGAGCGCACTGCTCAAAACCACACCTGCCGTGGACAGCAGACTCACCTTGAAACTATTGAAGACGAAGCGGCCGAACGGCATGACGACGAATATATCCGTGTAGTTGCTCCACCTCCGGACGCGGGGAAACCACTTGGGCGGGAAGCTGAATATCTCGGCAACACTCTTCAGGGACGCGGACAGCATCCACAGGAAAGGCAGCAGAAACGTCAGTCCGACCAATATCAACAGCACGTAGAAGAACAGATTGACGGCCGCCTTTCCCGCCAACTGGTTGCGGCGGTTCGACGCAAGCGACGACATGAGATTATCGCGCATCATCCTTCGGCACCTAATAGTGCACCCAACTCTTTCTCAGTCGAAACTGAATCAGAGTGAAGAACATCACGATGACGAACAGCACGACACCGACCGCCGAGGCGTACCCCATGCGGAAGTCTTCGAAGGCGCTCACGAAGACGAAGTAGCCCAATGTCGTCGTCGACCATCGCGGCCCACCTTCCGTCATGACGTATATCTGCGAAAAAACCTGCAGCGAATTGATGGTACTCACCACCGCCACGAAGAACGTCGTCGGCGATACCAGCGGCAGCGTAATGTGCAGAAACCTCCTCCACGCGCCGGACCCATCGATCTGTGCCGAATCGTACAAATCCTTGGGGATGTCCTGCAAGCCGGCAAGGAATATCATCATTCCCACGCCCAGACCCTTCCATACGCTCATGATCGACACCGCGGGCATGGCCCACGCGGGATCGCTCAACCAACCGGGCCCCGATACACCGAACACGGTCTTCAGGCCGTAGTTGATCAACCCGAATTCCTTGCCGTACATCATCGTCCACAGCAGGGAAATCGCCACTACCGAAGAAACCACGGGGAGGAAATAGGCCGTTCTGAACGCGACAACGCCTTTCAGATCGCGATTGACCAGCAATGCCAGGAGCAGGGCGAGTATCGTGTGAGACGGCACGTAGAGTATGGCGAAGTATATGGTGTTCCACACCGCCTTCGGGAACAGCGGGCTCGCGAACAGCCGCCGGAAGTTGTCAAGCCCGGTCCATCTGGGCGGAGAGAGGACATCGTATTCCAGGAACGAGAAGAAGAGGGCCGCCACCATCGCCCCCAAGCTGAAGAAGATCAGGTAAAAAACGGTGGGGAGGACAAACAGATATGCTACACGGGCGTTCTTGATGTTCCTCCTAGCAACCGCCTTCGAGGTGGTAGTCGATTCTGCCACGTGGGTCTCCCGTGCTCTGTTCGCGTGCGCCGATGCTCGGATCAGGTACGCATGTGCATCGCAAGATAAATGAGCGCCCCGGCGGGAATATTCCCACCGGGGTGCATGTTCTCTCGACGCCGCGAACGAAGAATGAGGTCTATCTCGAGAGCGCTTCGTTGATCGTGGCGGTGGCCTCCGCTGCCGCCTCCTCCACGGTCACGTGTCCGCCTCTATACGAGCGAATCATATCGCTTACGGCCCGTCTGATTTCCGGCAGCGTCCGTATGCCCACATCCCAATAGGCGGGACGCGCTCCATATACCTCGACGGTTTCCTGCACGACTCCGATATTGTGGGGCGTCATGCCCTCCTGATCTGCAGTCCACACATCAGCGAGGGCCTTGTTTCCGGTGAAATTGCCGCCAAGTATGAGGTTGTCCACACTCAGATTGTTGTAGTACCACTTGAAGAACGCCCATGCCTCTTCGGGGTGTTCGGTATTTGCCGATATCGAATGCGCGGGGTCGCCGGCCAGGGTTATCTTTCGTCCTTCGGGTCCCTCCGGAAGCAGCGCAATGTCCCAGCGAAAATCCTCTATTTCCCTGAACCGCTGGATATTGTACGCCGAATTCGACCGCATGGCGACTTTTCCCGTGAAGAACAGTTCGCCCAGCCCGTCGGCCATCTCCGGCGTTGGCGCTACGCCATGCTTGTGGATCAGGTCACGATCGTACTGCAGACCGGCCAATGTCCCCGGAGAGAGGAGATTCGATTCGGAAAGATCCTCGGTGAGGACGGTCCCTCCGAAAGATTGTATGAGAGCATGATTCCAATAGTGGCCGCCCGCCACGATTCCCCACTGGTCGGGGGTTCCATCGCCGTCTTCATCGACCGTCAGCTCCTTGGCGACCTCCAGCAGCTTGTCATAGTCCCACGTCGAGTCCGGATAGGGTATTCCTGCGTCATCGAAAATGTCCTTGTTGTACATGAGGACGCCCGTTCCGACCATGGAGTACATGCCATAGAAACCGTCCGCCCCTGCCACGTATCCGCGATTCCAGCTCTCCTCGAAGAAATCGTCCTTGTCGATGTCTCCTCTTTCGAGAAAAGGCGTCAGATCGAGAAGGTGTCCATTGGCGACGAATGCGCCCTTGTAATCGGCCGCCATCTCCATTATGTCCGGCTCGTCACCGGACGCAAACAGCGTCTGCAGCTTTTGCCAATACGTCGACCAGGGAAACATCTCGAATTCGATCTCGATTCCGGGATGCGCCTCGTTGAAGGGTCCTACGATATGATTCTCGTAGGTGTCTACAGACTGACTGATCCACGACGTCATTTTCAGAGTAACCGGTTCCGCCGCCGCTTCGGTCTCACCGGAGGC
The DNA here is from genome assembly GCA_964291595.2 of Spirochaetia bacterium. GTDB lineage: Bacteria > Spirochaetota > Spirochaetia > SZUA-6 > Bin103 > CATQHW01. The sequence goes on from OZ219914.1 coordinate 4,157,574, forward strand.
AAAGCCAAGAACGGCCACGTTCATCAAGGCCGCGAAGCACACAGGAAAGATCAGTGCGTTCAATCTTCTCGTATCCGTCATAGCGTCTCCTTGTCGGGATTGTCCCTGATTGCCGGGATCCCCTGATTCTGGCAATCCGTGCACGTCAACACAGTCGCCTCCTCCGAGCACAGTTTCGGTTACGCAGACCAGGAATTCGGCATCACCGCGATCGTGCGCGTGCGGAGGGGGGGTGTCAAGAACCGCCGCACGGCTGCACCTGCCACCGCGCCGGGTGGCTGCCGCCCATGCGGGGCGAGAGCGTGCGGCGTTGCCGCGGTCCGGTGGACAGGCGGCCTGTTGACACCAGTTCGGCGCGCCACCCACACTCTAGCCTCTCCGGATGCCCATCGCATGAGGCTGAGGTGAGCGCGCAACCGACCACCACCGGGGCCAGGCCGGCCCTCACCGGGGCAAGGCCGTCGCTGATCTCTCTCATCCGCCGTGACCGGGCGTGGATCATCATGATGATCCTGCCGCTCCTGTACTTCGCGCTGTTCCGCTATCTGCCGCTGTACGGCACGGTGATCGCGTTCAAGGACTACTCGGTCGGACGCGGCATCTGGGGCAGCGAGTGGGTCGGGCTGAAGTGGTTCCTGCAGTTCTTCGACTCCTTCTATTTCTGGCGCCTGGTGCGCAACACCTTCCTCATCAGCTTCTACATGCTGCTGTTCGGCTTCCCCGTCCCGATCCTGTTCGCGCTGTGCCTGAACGAGGTGCGTTCGGTCGGCTTCCGCCGCACCGTGCAGACGGTCAGCTACCTGCCCTATTTCATCTCGGTGGTGGTGGTGGTCGGCATGATGGTGAATTTCGTCTCCATCAACGGCGGCATCATCAACGTCATCATCGCCCGCCTGGGCGGCACGCCGGTCAACTTCATGAACGAGGTGGGCTGGTTTCGGCCGATGTACGTGCTCTCCGAGATCTGGCAGGACTTCGGCTTCGGCTCCATCATCTACCTGGCGGCGATCGCCGGCATCGACGAGGAGCTGTACGACGCCGCCGAGGTCGACGGCTGCTCGCGCTGGCAACGCATCCGCTACGTCACCCTGCCGGGGATCAGCGCCACCATCATCATCCTGCTCATCCTCCGCTCCGGGCGCATGTTCACGGTCGGGTTCGAGAAGATCCTGCTCATGTACTCCGGGCTGACCTACGAGGTGGCCGACGTCATATCCACCTACGTGTACCGGCGGGGCATCCTCTCCGGCGAATACAGCTTCGGAGCCGCGGTCGGCCTGTTCGACTCGGTCATCAACGTGGCGTTCCTGCTCCTGTTCAATCACATGGCCCGCAAGCTGTCCGACACCTCGCTCTGGTGACCGGCAGGGCGCGATGACCGCGACGACGCTCCGCAGGACCGCAGGGGACCGGGGGTTCGACCTTGCCGTGCACGTGATCGTGGTGGCCGCCTTCGTCGTGACGCTCTATCCGTTCCTGTACGTCGTCAGCATGTCGTTGAGCGAGACCGACGCGGTGCTGCGCGACGAGGTATGGCTGCTCCCGAAGGGACTGCAGATCGACGCGTACCGGGCGGTGCTCATGGACGACCGCATCTGGCGCAGCTACTACAACACGATCTGGTATACGGCCGTGGGCACGCTGTTCAACCTGGTGTTCACGGTGATGGCGGCCTATCCGCTGTCCAAGCGGAAGTTCTTCGCGCGCAACTTCTTCATGGTCGCGATCATGGTGACGTTCCTCTTCCAGGGGGGCATCATCCCGACCTTCATCATCGTCGCCAGGCTCGGCCTCTACGGCTCGCGCTGGGCGATGGTGTTCCCGGCGTTGATATCCGTGTACTACCTGGTCATCTGCCGGACGTTCTTCCAGCAACTCCCCGAAGACCTGTTCGAGAGCGCGCGCCTGGAGGGAGCCGAAGAGTGGCGCATCGTGTGGAAGATCGTCCTGCCGCTGTCGCAGCCGATCGTCGCCGTGCTGGCGCTGTTCTACGGCATCCAGCACTGGAACAGCTTCTTCCCGGCGCTCCTGTATCTGCCGGATGCCGACCTGCATCCGATCCAGATCTACCTGCGGCGGGTGGTGGTCATGTCGCGGCTGGAGACGCTGCTGCAGCACGCGGACACCGGCGACTTCGAGGAGGGCGTGCTGGCCATGATCAAGATCAAGTACGCCGTGATCGTCGTGGCCATCGCGCCGATCGTCATGCTGTACCCGTTCCTGCAGCGCTACTTCGTGAAGGGCGTCATGATCGGGGCACTCAAGGGATGAAGGGCGACACGCGCCGGGATGCGCGGAACCATCGAACGCAGACTGAGGAGGTGGCCTATCGCAGCAACCGCAGCCTGATCGTCAACCGACAACGACCTGACAACCCTGAAAAGGAGTTATGCACATGAAACGCTCGAAACTCTGGATCACCGCGGTCGCGGTGATCGTCCTGATGGGGATCTTCGGGATCGCCAACGGGTACGCGGCATCGATGGCCGAGGGCGCGGCGGAGACGCCCACGCTGACCGTCATGGTCAACTCCGGCGCGGCGGCCCACCATCGCCCGGCGAGCAACGACCTGCCGGCGTACCAGGCGCTGGAAGAGAAATCCGGCATCCACGTCGAGTGGAACGTGATCGAGACCTCCAACTACCGGGAGGTGCTGCGCGCCCGGCTGGCCGCCGGCATCGACCTGCCGGACGTGATCGACCTCCCGAGCGGCATCGGCGACGTGTACACCTACGCGCTCGACGGGCTGGTCATCCCGCTCAACGACCTGATCGCCGAGCATGCGCCCAACCTCAGCCGCTGGTTCGAGGAGTACCCGATTCACAAGGCGTCCATGACCAGCCCGGACGGCGAGATCTACGCGATCAACCACTTCGTGCTGCCGAACACGCTGTCGAAGAACCTCATGCACAACATGCTCTGGCTCGAAGCCGTGGACATGGATACGCCGGAGACGACCGATGACTTCGTCGAGTTGTTGACCGCATTCCGCGACGGCGACCCCAACGGCAACGGCGAACGGGACGAGATCCCGCTGGTTCCGACCGGCAAGAGCGACATCAACATCATCGGCAACGCGTTCGGACTGCACCTGGCGATGTACCTCCCCTACACGGTGACCGACGGCGCCGTCTCCTGGGACTACGAGAGCGACCGCTACCGGGAATACCTCGAGTACATGAACCTGCTCTACCGCGAGCAACTGCTCGACCAGGAGTACTTGACGAACAACAGCGGCACGACGCTGGAGAAGGTGGGCAACGACCGGGTCGGCACGGTGAGCTTCTGGAGCACGTGGGCGTTCGTCTTCAGCCGTTCCCACCCGCATGGAACGCCGGACGGTGAGACGCCGATCTTCAACGTCCCGCCGCCGCTGATCGGGCCGCACGGCGACCAGTACTTCGAGCGGCGCATCCTGTCGGGAGGCAGAGGCCTGGTCATCACGCGGGACGCCAAGCGGCCCGACTGGGCCATGCGCTGGATCGACTTCGTGCGCAACAGCGAGGAGGCGATCACCATCCAGAACTGGGGCGTCGAGGGGCTCACCTACCGCGTGGTCGACGGCAAGAAGGAGTTCATACCGACCGACGAGGACATATCCCTCAACGAACGGTTGCTGCAGATCGGCGCGGGGCAGCCGCCCTATCCGCACCTGCAGGTCAAGCAGGCGTGGATCAACCGCTTCCCCGGCTGGATATTTCCGCTCGACGAGAAGCTGCAGCACTTCTACATCGAGCCGTTCCCGCCGATCGCCAGCACCAAGGAGGAGATCGACGCCATCAACGAGGTCCGGGGCGACCTGGTCACCTACTACAACGAGATGAAGGACAAGTTCATCGTCGGCCAGGAGTCGATCGACGAGAAGTGGGACGAGTACCTGCAGACCGTCGCCCGCCTGGGCAGCGACCAGTTCGTGCAGGTCTACCAGCAGAAGTGGGACCGCTACCTGGACATCGTCGGAGGCAACTGACCCTCCTCTTCCCGCGCGGCGGCGCCATCGCCGGCGCCGCCGCGTGCCTCCGCGGTCGCCGAGCGCTGCAGCCGGCGACCGCGGAGCCCGTGGCGCCGACGGTCAGGCGGCGGCGTCCAGCCCGGTCAGGTCGATCGGGTTGCTCCACGCCTTGCGGCCGTGCGTGTCCAGCACCTCCACGCGCACCCAGTCGGCCTCCCGCAGCCCCAGCACGGCGTGCTCGAAGGGGTGCGCCGCATCGGTCGGACCGGACGGGTAGTCCGCGCCCCTGAGGCTGCAGACCGCCGTCACCCGCACCGCCGGCGAGCAGCTCACCTCCAGGCGGTAGGGCCGATCGTCCGCGTCCGGCTGGTCGGACCGGGTGACCCGCAGCGAGCGGATCTCCGGCCCGGTCGTGCAGTACGATGCGCCGCGTTCGAGCGCGGCCACGATCGCCTGCGGCGAGCGGTCGGCCGCGCGCACCATCGTCCAGCCCTGGAACAGGTCGTCGCCGTGCGCGGGGTTGCCGTGGCAGTCGTCGTTGGCGATCGCCGGCAGCGGGTGGCCGGCGTGGTCCATCCAGTCGTCCCAGATGATGCCGGCCTCGCCCCGGCCCATGCGCTGGCAGATCGAGTTGAACACCTCGATGCCGGCCAGCCCGGTCAGCGGCATCACGTCGCGCCGGACGTTGATGCCGCTCCAGTGCGGGTGCGCCAGCCACACCGAGCCGCCCTGCTCGCGCACCGCGTCGATGACGTGCTGCGGCGGCATGCGCTGGGCGTCCACGTCGTCGGTCATGTTGTAGGCCAACAGGTGGTACCCCTGTCCCCCGAACGGGTTGTCCGGATGGATCTCGGCGCCCTGGACCAGCGTCATTCCCTCGGGGACCGGCACGCTGTCGACGCGCGTGATGCGGTGGTGGTCGGACAGGCACAGGAAGTCGTAGCCGCGCTCCCGGTACTGGGCGACGCGGGGGCCGGGCTCGACGTGCCCGTCCGACTCGGTGGTGTGGGCGTGCAGGTTGCCCTTGAGCCAGGCGCCGGAAGCGCCCGGTCCGAAGGGATCGATCAGGGACGGTGAAGACATGTTGTGCAACTCCTTTGCGGCCTCATTATCCTCTCCGCGGGCGGCCGGTGCCAGACGGAACGCCGCACCACGCCACGGGGAGGGGAAATGAGCCTGTTCGACTTTCAGGTGGTCCTGCTGAACCTGCTGTACGCCGTGATCGGCGGCGCGGGGGCCATCCTGTTCATGTACGCCGGCTTCAAGGTCCTGGATCACGTGACCCGGTTCGACACCAACGATCAGCTCGCCAACGGCAACATGGCGGTCGGCGTCGTGGTCGCCGGCATGTTCGTGGGCATCGGCGTCGCCGTCGGGCTGGTGATCGGCCTGGGGCTGAACTGAGGGACGTCATTACCATGCGGCTGCTGACCGCGATCGCCGGGCTCGCTCTGGCGGGGCTTGCCGCCTTGCTGGTCTGGCACACTTCGGTGCCGGGCGAACCGCCAGCCGCCGCCGAGCCGGCCCCGGCCGCGGCCTCCGGCGCGCCTCCGGCCGTTCAGACGCGCGGCCGGTTGCCGGTCGAGGACGAGCAGTGGACGACGCGCTTCGACGACCACTTCCGCAAGTACTCGAAGCGGTTCTTCAGCGTCGCCTTCGACTGGCGCTGGTTCAAGGCGCAGGGCATCATCGAGTCGGGCCTGCGCGTGGACGCCACGAGCTGGGTCGGCGCCCGCGGGATCATGCAGATCATGCCGGCCACGTTCCAGGAGATCGCGGAGCTGTCCTCGTTGACGCTCAGCGACACCGAGGACCCGGCCCAGAACATCGCCGCCGGCGTGTTCTACGACCGGCGCCTGTACGACCTCTGGGACGACATCCCCGACCGCCGGCAGCGCCTGGCATTCGCCTTCGCCAGCTACAACGGCGGGCGCAGCCGCACCCTGCGGGCGCAGGACCGCTGCGCGTCCGCGTGCACGCAGTGGCCGAACGTCCAGGCATACGTGCCGCAGGAGACCCGCAACTACGTGGTGAAGATCATGCGCCTGATGGCTGCCGACCTGTAGCACCCGCTTCTGGGCCACGTCCCGAGGGGACCTCATGCCACGCGATCGAGTGGAATTCCTCTTCCTGAACGCCGGGCACTTCCTGGACCATCTCTTCATGCTGATCTTCGCGACGGTCGCGGCGGTACGGCTTGCCGAGGAGTGGGGCATGAGCTACGCGGCGCTCATCCCCTACGCCACGCCCGGCTTCATCGCGTTCGGAGTCGGCGCGATCGCGGCCGGCTGGATCGCGGACAAGTGGAGCCGGGAAGGCATGATGGTCGTCTTCTTCGTCGGCATCGGGGCGAGCTCGATCGCCACGGCGCTGGCGGACACGCCGCTGCAGATCGCGCTCGGGCTGCTCGCGATCGGGACATTCGCCTCGATCTACCACCCGGTCGGGATCGCGATGGTCGTGCAGGGGCGCCGGAAGACCGGCGTCCCGCTCGCGATCAACGGCGTGGCCGGCAACCTCGGCGTCGCCGCCGCGGCGCTGATCGCCGGCCTTCTCATCGACACCGGGAGTTGGCGCAATGCATTCGTCCTGCCCGGCGCCGGCACCGTCGGTCTCGGCTTCGCCTACGCGGTCTTCGTATGGGCGGGACAGCGCCGCCCGGCCTCCAGCGGCACGAGCGGCCCGGCCGCCGAGAAGGCGCAGGCCGGGGCCTCGTCGATCGAACGCGGAGTGTTCCGGCGCGTGCTCGCGATCATCGTGGTCACGACCGCGATCGGCGGCCTGGTCTTCCAGAGCACGACGTTCGCGCTCCCGAAGATCTTCGACGAACGGCTCGGCGAGCTGGCCGGCTCGGCGACGGCGATCGGCGGCTATGCGTCGCTGGTGTTCGCGGTCGCGGCTCTCGCGCAGCTCGTCGTCGGGTATCTCGTGGACCGCCACCCGGTGCGGACCGTGTTCGCCTTCGTCGCCGGCCTGCAGGCGGTGTTCTTCGCGCTCATGTACCGGCTCACCGGCGTTGCCGCTCTGCTCGCCGCCGTCGCCTTCATGCTCGCCGTCTTCGGCCAGATCCCGATCAACGACGTGCTGGTGGGCAGGATCACGAAGAGCGGCTGGCGCAGCCGGGTCTATTCCCTCAGGTACATCGTGACCTTCTCGGTCATGGCCACGACCCTCCCCGTCATCGCCGGGATCCACGCGGGCTGGGGATTCGGTGCGCTGTTCGTGGTGATGGCGATCGCGGCGGGCGCGATCTTCACCGCCGCCCTGATGCTGCCGCGCACCAGCCTCACCACCGGGCGCGGCGCTCGGGTAGCGGGTCCGCGGTGAACGCCATCCGGTCGGTCAGCCGGCTCAGCATGTCGAGCTTCACCTCGCGGTAGTCGGGATCGAAGAAGCGGTTGACGGCCTCCTCGGGATCGTCGTCCAGATCGTACAGCTCCCCTTCCCCGCGGCCGTGCGCGACCACCAGCTTGTGCCGGTCCGTGCGCACCATGGTCAGGTTCGCACGCATCTCCGGATCGGCGAACATGATGCTGGAGTTGTAGTACTCGCTGTAGACGTCCTCCCGCTGCGCCGCGATCGGCTCCTCGCCGGTGAGCTGCGGCCACCAGGAGCGTCCCTGCATGCCGGCCGGCACGGGCAACCCCGCCGCATCGGCGAGCGTCGGCGCCAGGTCGGCCGCCTCGATGAGCGCATCGGTCGTCCTGCCGCCGCCGACCGTCCCCGGCAGGCTTACGATCAACGGCACGCCGACCGCCTGTTCGTAGAAGAACGGCCCCTTCAGATAGATGCCGTGATCGCCGAGCATCTCGCCGTGGTCGGAGGTGAAGATGACCAGGGTGCGGTCGCGCTGGCCGGTCTGCTCCAGCGCGTCCAGGATGCGGCCGACCTGAACGTCGATCAGGTCGACCATCGCCCAATAGGCGGCCCGCACCAGGCGGTGGTTGCGGTCGGTCAGATGGCCGTAGCGGAACGCGCCCGGGACGTTGTAGGCGCCGACCTCGTGGAAGCGCCGCTGGAAGACGGGCTTGTCGTCCAGCTCGCCGGGTCGGCACGCGGGGAGCGGGATCTCGTCGAGCCGGTCAAGGTAGCGGGCCAGGTAGTCGGCCGGCGGGTCGAACGGATGGTGCGGGTCGAACGGGTTCATCGACAGCAGCCACGGCCGCCCGCTGCCGGCGTTGGCCTGGATGAAGGCGATGGTCTTCTCCGCGCACCAGGTGGTCTGATGGTGCGCCTCGCCGATGCCGACCTGGACGAAGCGCGACCCCTTGAAGGGCTGGGCGCGGTAGGGATACGGCACGCCCCGCTCGATCAGCCAGTGGGCGTAGGCGTTGGTCGCCGAGTAGTCCTCCGGGTCCCGCCAGTCGGGAAACGGCTTGGGCGACCACTGGAAGTAGTGGTAGCCGTCGTCACGCCGCTCCTCGCTGATGAATCCGGCGGCGGCGTCCGTGGCGCCGACGTGCAGCTTGCCCACCAGCCCGCAGTGGTAGCCGGCGTCGGCCAGCAGCCGGGTGACCATCAGCTCGTCGGCCGGGATGGTCTGGCCGTTCTGACGCAGGCGCGTGGTGCGCGGGTAGCGCCCGGTCAGGAAGCTGGCGCGGCTGGGGGCGCACAGCGGGTTCTGCACGAAGCAGCGGTCGAAGCGCACGCCGCCGGCCGCCAGCGCGTCCAGATGTGGGGTGCGGACGAACGGGTTGCCCGCGCAGCCCAGCGTGTCGCGCCGCTGCTGGTCGGTGCAGATCCAGAGGATGTTGGGGCGGTCGGGCATCGATCCGAATGATACCGCGCCGGCCGCCGGTCCCACCCCGTGGTACAACACGTCCATGTCCCCGCCACGTCACGTCCTGATCACCGGCATGAGCGGCCTGATCGGAGGACTGGTCGGCCGCTCGCTGTCGTCCCGCTGTACCGTGCGCGCCCTCAACCGCTCCCCGGTCGACGGTGTCGACACCGTCCGCGCCGACCTCAACGACCTCGACGCGATCCGCCCCGCGTTCGACGGCATCGACACGGTCGTGCACCTGGCCGCCTATCTCGGCGACGATCCGGCCGGCCAGCTTTCCACCAACGTCACCGGCACCTACCACGTATTCGAGGCGGCTCGCGCCGCCGGCGTCCGCCGCGTGGTCTACGCCAGCTCCGGCGCCGTCGCCGCCGGCTACGAGGCGGACGAGCCGTACCGCGCCCTGGTCGAGGCGCGCTGGGACGACGTGCCGGCCGACCGCGCCGCGATCACCACCGATGACCCGGTCCGGCCCAACGGCCTCTACGCCGCCACCAAGGCGTTCGGCGAGGCGCTGGCCCGCGACTACGCCGACTCGCACGGCCTGTCCATGATCTGCCTGCGCATCGGCCGCGTGCTGCCCGGCGATCGGCCGCGGGACCCGCGCGAGGCCGCGGTCTACCTCAGCCACCGCGACGCCGTGCAGGCGGTCGAGCGCTGCATCGACGCGCCGGACGACCTGCGCTTCGCGATCCTGTTCGCGGTCTCCGCCAACCGCGGCCGCTACCGCGACCTGGAGCACCCCCGCCGGACCATCGGCTTCGTCCCGCAGGACGGCGCCGACTGGCCCCGTAGGGGGAGCCTACACGCAGCCGGGGAAGCGCCGGCCGCGGATGGTCACGTGATCGCCCGCCTCGCCCCCGAACCGGCAGCGGGCGCTGGCGTAGTGCGTGGCATAGCCCCAGCGCGGCCGGTCGGTCAGGTTGGGACGGCTGGCGTGCAGGATCAGGCCGTGGTGGAAACTGCAGCTCCCCGCCGCCAGCTCGACCGGCCGCGCCTCCGGCGGCTCCACGCCGTCGACCGGCTCGTAGCGGTGCCACGTCTCCTGGTCGGTGACGCCGTCCCGGTGGCTGCCCGGAATCATCCACAGGCAGCCGTTGGCGATGGTCGCCTCGTCCAGGGCGCACCAGCAGGTGACCATCCGGTCGGGCGGATCCAGGTGGAAACCCAGCGGCGTGTCCTGGTGGAACTTCTGCCGTGACCCGACGCGCGGCGGCTTCATGAACAACTGGTCCTGCGCCAGCACGAGATCGGGGCCGAGCAGCGACTCGATGATGTCCACGATCCGCGGCTCCCGCGCATGCGCCAGGAATACAGGGTCCTCGAACGCCATGTGAGACATCTTGCGCAGCGAGGCCGCGTAGCCGTCGGCCCGCATCTCCCCCGCCTCCACGCGCGGCTCCACCTGCCGCTTGGCCTTGACCATCTGCGGCGCGTCCGGTGCGGCCAGCTCGCGGATGCGGCGCCGCACCGGCTCCAGGCTCTCCGTGTCGAACAGCCCGTCGACGATCAGGTAGCCGTCGCGGCGGAACCGCTCGACCTGCTCCGTGCTCAGCCCCGCCACGGTCAGGACTCCTCGACCACCGGGTTGGTCAGTGCGCCGATCGACTCGATCTCGATGGTCACGCTGTCGCCGGGCTGCAGGAAGCGCGGCGGCTTGCGGGCCGAGCCCACGCCGTGCGGGGTGCCGGTCATGATCACCGTGCCGGGCTCCAGCGTGGTGCTGCCGCTCAGGAAGGCGATCAGCTCCGGCACGTCGAAGATCATGTCGCGCGTCGTCCAGTCCTGCATGGTCTCGCCGCTGACGATGCTCTTGATACCGAGCGCGTTGGGATCCGGAATGTCCTCCGGTGTCACCAGCGCCGGCCCCAGCGGACAGAAGGTGGCGAACGTCTTCCCCCGGCACCACTGTCCCCCACCCCACTGGAGCTGCCAGTCGCGGGCGCTGACGTCGTTGCCGCAGGTGTACCCCAACACGTAGTCCAGCGCCTCGGAGCGCGCGACGTTCCGGCACGGACGCCCGATCACCACGGCGAGCTCCGCCTCGTAGTCCACCTGGTCGCTGCGCAGCCGGCGCGGCAGCACGATGTCGCCGCCGGGGGCCTGCACCGCCGACGGCAGCTTCATGAATAGGATCGGCTGCTCGGGCACCTGCGCCCCCGACTCCTCCGCGTGCTTGCGGTAGTTCAAGCCGATGCACAGCACCCCGGTCGGCGCCACCGGCGCCAGCAGCCTCGCCCCCTCGATCACCGGCCCGTCCGCCGCGTCCAGCGCGATCTCCCACGCCCGCCCCGCGGCCGCCGCCGGCCCGTCGTCGATGGCGACGATCGACCCGTCGTCCCGCTGCCGGCCGTACCCGGCCGTCCCGTTCTGCTCGTAGCGTACGATTCTCATGACGAAATCGATTCTACGCTATCGGGAGGGTCGATACGGCCGGCACCTTCCTTCAGAGAGGCGAGTTTCGCCAAGACGGAGCCGAGGCGCTTCTCCAACGCGCCGATGTGCTGAGCGACAACATCGTACGACGCCCACTTGGCCTCGACGCCCTCACTCGAAGCGTCTTCGAAGAAGCCGTCCTCAGCGAACTGATCGATCCATCTTCTGAGCACCTCGTACAGTCCTGGCGGATAGTCATCGCTCATGCTTGCGCCGAAGGTGCAGTCTCTAGTACGCATCCATCCCGAAGTCGACGGCGGATAGAGCCAAGCCACGGTCACGGGCTGATTCCAGATCGGGCAGCGCACACGAATGCTGACTCCGGTTGAACCCCAGGCTGGTTTGCCGCCGTGTCTCTCGGCGACCTGGAGAAGATGTCGCGCCACGTCCCGCTGATCGCCGTCTGGAAACTCGTCCAGAAACAGCACCTGTGTGAGCACACGACGGGGCCTTCTGCCTCGCCGAACGGCCGCCGCCGATCTCCCAATCACCCTCGGCACGAGCGTCTGACTGGAATCGCTGCGGAATTGCTTGACCTCTACAGCGAGGACCTCGATTTCCGGCATCGAGGAGTTGAGAAAGCGTACGATGCGCTCAAGCTCGTCGGGAATGTCGTCCGCGACGAACAGCAGCCGAAGCCGATGGGCGACGAGGTTTGTCGCAACATCGTCCCAGAAGGAGTCGGCATCCTGCTCCCCGTTCGTCTCGAGGAGTCTCTCAAGCTCTTGAGCCGGCTCGAGTCCCCGTTCGGTTGCTGTCGCCTCGAAACTCGTGCGCAGGTCTTCTGCCGACCACGTCGCTGCCGCGTTCGCGGCGTACTCCAGAAGCTGCCCTACAACAGTGCGTCGAATCTCGGAATTGCTGCCCCGCTTCACTTCCACCAACGTGGGGCGCGCATCCTGATCGACGATCAGGTGGTCAAGTGCCCAGCGAGCACCAGCCCCTGGGGACTCGGCGATGCCCTTTTCCCGGGTAACCAGGATCCAACGCCTGGGATCATCCGGTCGCACCTGCTCTCCATCCAACAGCTCGGGATGGTTCGCGATCAGTTCCTGGAGCTCGTCCTCCGTCGAGAACGGTTCCGCTTGCAGCGGTTCAAGCCCTCCCTCTGGGCTTCTCGTGTATATGCGCTCTCCCATCACTTTCCTCAGGCACGCCGTTCTATCGTGTAACCGCCTCCATCTACGCCGCATCGGATCGTACGCAGCCGGCCAGCCAAGCGGCGCGGTGCCGGTGGGCGGCGACGTACCGGTGATCGTAGTCCGGGTCCTCGTCGACGGAGATGGCGTTGCCTTGCGGAGTGTGGCGCTCAGTCTCCTCCTCGTCCAGGTCGACGCCGAGTCCGGGGTTGTCGCGAACGAGGATGTGGGCGCTCTCGATCACCCGGCTAGCCGGTCATCACTGCGCGCGTCAGAGCTCGACCTGCCGGATCTCTCCGGCTCCGCACGGTGCGTGGTGCTCGTCAGCCAGTGGACGATCGCCCCCTCCAAGAGCAGCAACTCTCCCTATGCTCTTGACGGCATATGCGACTAGCGTCATACTAATGGCCATCATGTGGTCCGTCGGACTCCATCCGACCTTTCGCGCGGAGTTCAGGGCCTTGCCAGTGTCAGTTCACGACAAGCTCCTGGCCTATGCCGAGCTCATCGAGAGGTTTGGGCCAACGCTCGGTCGTCCATGGGCGGATTCGCTGAACGGATCACGCCATCGCAATATGAAAGAGCTTCGCTTTAGCGCGGGTGGCGGCACATGGCGTGTCGCATTTGCCTTTGATCCCAATCGCAGAGCTATCCTGCTAGCGATCGGGGATAAGTCGAAGGTCGAAGGAAAGCGTTTCTACCGGAGTCTGATAGCACAAGCGGATCAGCGTTTCGGCGCATATCTAGCGAGCATGGGAGGCAAGGAAGTGTAGAGACAGTATTCGGAGCATATGGCCCGCATCACATGGAGAGGATTCACATGAAAATAGTTACACTTCGGGAAGAAATAGCATCTCTTCCCGAAGATCGCCGCAAGGAAGTCGAGAAGTTAGCCGACGCGCTGATCGCGGAAGAGATGACACTTCGCGATTTGCGCAAGGCGCGAAATCAGACTCAAGCCCGAATGGCAGCGAAGCTCGGCATCAACCAAGAGAACGTGTCGCGCATCGAACAGCGTAGCGATCTGCTGATCTCTACACTCAGCGGGTATGTGGAGGCAATGGGTGGAAAGCTGAACTTGGTCGCGGAGTTTCCCGACCGTCCGCCGGTTACACTGAGTGGCATAGCTGCTTTGGGAGAATAGTCCTCTATCCAAAGCATGATTTACAATAACGAGCTATGAACAAGCCTGCGCATCAGTTCATCTTGATTGTCGCAGGTCCCGATCTGCAGAGCGACGCGGCTGTCGCCGCCCTTTTCGATGCGGGGTGCAGTGATGCGCTGGTCAGCCGTACTGACGGGATCCAGTACCTTGATTTCGACCGGGATGCGCCAAATCGGGAGACCGCTATCCGGTCGGCTATCGCAGATGTCGAACGCCTACCCGATGTCGAGGTTATTCGTATCGCGGACCGCGGGATCCAAGAGTAGCGGATCGTCTTAGCCGGCCAGCCACGCGGCGCGGCGCCGATGGCCGGCTACGTACTGGTAGTCGTAGTCCGGGTCCTCCTCGACCGGGATGGCGTTGCCCTGCGGGGGGTACCGGCTGATCGCCTCCTCGTCCAGGTCGATGCCGAGTCCGGGGCGGTCCGGCACCAGGATGTGGCCGTCCTCGATCTCCGGCTGCCCGGTCATGACCTCGTAACGCTGTGGGACGTCGTTCACCAGATACTCGTGAATGAGATAGTTCGGCAGGGTCGCGAGCAGGTGGATCGCCGCCATCTCCGCCACCGGGCCGAGTGACCCCTGGTGCGGGGCGACCATCACCTGGTGTGCCTCCGCGATGGCGGCCAGCTTCTTCATCTGCCACAGCCCGCCGAAGCGGCCGGTGTCCGGCTGCGCGACGTCGATGATGCCACGCTCGATCAGCGGGCGCAGCGCGAACAGGTCGGGATACGCCTCGCCGATCGCGATCGGCAGGTCGACCGCCTGCGCCACCCGCGCCAGTCCGTCGATGTCCACGGCGGAAACGGGATCCTCGTAGAACAGCAGGCCGTAACGCTCAAGCCGCCGGCCCAGTGAGATCGCGTCGGCGGGCGTCTGCCACGGCCCGCCGCCGGCATCCACCATCAGGTCGATCTCCGGCCCGTACTCGCTGCGCAGCCTGCCGACGCGGCTGACCGCGTCCCGCCAGCCGAAGAGCTTCATCGCCGTGAAGCCGCGGTCGACCAGCTCGCGGGCCCGCTCGTCGTCGAAGGCGTGGCCGTAGAGGCGGATGCGGTCGCGCATCTTGCCGGCCAACAGGTTCCAGACCGGCGTGTCGAGCGCCTTGCCCTTCAGGTCCCAGAGCGCCATCTCGACGCCGGTGATGGCGCCCGAGCCGACCACACCGGTCATGCCGTGACCCTGTGTGGAGGCGTACAGCTTTTGCCAGATCCGCTCGATCAGGAACGGGTCCTCGCCGACGACCAGCGGCTTCAGGTCCTCGATCGCCGTCTGCACGACCCGCGGCCAGCCCCAGCACTCGCCGACGCCGTACAGCCCCGCGTCGGTATGGACCTTCACGAACAGCCAGTGGCGCCAGCCGGCCCGCTCAGGGGTGCCGCCGGAAACCAGGAACGTGCGGACGTCGGTGATGCGCATGGCCAGAGCTCCACGGGCGGTGGAGGCTCGCAGCCTAGGCTGATCCCCGGCTCCTGACAACCACGCAGCGTTGGGCAGCTTCTTGGAGGTGCGGTGCGGTGCCCTCGATAACCTCCTTCGCCGACCACGACCCGGAGCGTCGACGCCGGTGGCCATGTATTGCGCGTCTTGCTTGACGTGTTTTGCCAAAATGTGCTGTGATTCTGCATTCAAGTCTGTTTCTCGGCACATTGGGCACCGAGAACGGAGTCACCACAATGCTGCTGCGCTTCAGTGTCTCGAACCACCTTTCGATACGTGACTCTCAGGAACTGCTGTTTACGGCGTCCTCCTTGAAGGATCGATCGGACGGACTGATCGACTGCGCGGCCGCGCCGAACGGATCGGTCGTGCCGGCAGTGGTAATCTACGGCGCCAATGCCTCGGGCAAGAGCAACCTCCTCGAAGCCATAACGGTCATGAGGCACATGGTCCTCCGCTCGCACACCGAGGGCGATCCGGGCGGGGGCGTACCCCGCCACGCCTTCAGACTCGACACCGAAAGCTACCGGAGACCGTCGCGCTTCGAGATCGACTTCGTGCTCGACGGCGTGCGCCACCACTATGGGTTCGAAGCCAATGACCGGGAGTTCCTGTCAGAGTGGCTCTACGCATTTCCCAAATCGCACCGACGCAGCTTGTTCGTACGCGATGGCGATGACTACCGGTTTGGACGCGACTTGAAGGGGCAGAACAGCGTCATCGCCGGCTTGACCAGACCCAACAGCCTCTACGTGTCGGCAGCCGCCCAGAACCGTCACGAACAGCTCTCCGCAGTGTTCGGGTATTTTCTTTCGTTCCATGGCTTCATGGGCGTAGGCGTTGCGGGTCCGGAGGCCTCCGCCTGGTTGGTCGATGAAGAAGTGGACTCTCGGGTAATCGACTTACTGGGAAAGATCGACACCGGGATTTGTGACTACAGGCGCACGGAAAGGGAACTCCCAGAAGAGATGCAAACGCTGCCGCGGGAACTGTTCGAACTCGTCAGGAAGCGATCGAGTGCGTCTATGGAATTCGATGTTGAAGGTAAGCGGGCAACGGTTGAACTGGGCCACCGAAGTCGAGAGGGGAAGCCGGTATTTCTCGATCTCAACCTGGAGAGCGCCGGCACTCGGCGCCTGCTCTTGGTGCTCAGCCTGGTGTATCGGGCGCTTGACGAGGGAACGCCTCTGGCGATCGACGAACTCGACGCCAGCCTGCACACGCTGGCCGGTGCCGAGATTCTGAAGTTGTTCTGCTCCCCCGAGACGAATCCCAGGGGAGCGCAACTCATCGCGACAACCCACGACACCAACTTGATGGATGCCTCCGTACTCAGGCGCGACCAGCTCTGGTTCACGTCAAAGGACGCAGATGGAGCGACCCATCTCTATCCGCTGACCGACATCCGAACCCGCGGGAGCGACAATTTCGAGAGGGGGTACCTGCAGGGCCGCTACGGTGCAGTCCCCGAGACCGTCCACATGTCTTAGCCCGGATTATTCGCGCTCCAGCCCGAAAGTTGGCTGAATTGAGGATTCGAGCCGGTTCACGGGGCGGATCGGTGAGAACGCGGACGACGGGAGACACTCGCGATCGGACGGGATGCTGCGTCAGCGATCTGCGGGCCCTGATCGGCCGCACGTGGCGATTCGCGGGTCTTCCGAGCGAATGGGGCGGACATGGTACGGCCCGTAGCACAGCGCCCGCGAGCCGCTCGGAGTGCCCCCTGAAGCCTCAGCTTGGCGCCCAGTCGAGCGCCGCAAGCTTGCCCCACAGACGCTGCCAATCGGGGGCGGCGTCCTGGGCGATGACGAACGTCAGCCTGCGCCCGTGGCGGACCACACGGCTGGCCACCCGCAGCACCCGCTCGCGCAACCGGCGCAGACTCCAGCCGACGCCGGTGGCCCGCTCCATCACGCACCGCCCGGCGTGCAGCACCTCGTAGGCCAGCAGGTTCAGCAGCAACAGCGTCTCATTCTGAGCCCGCACTCCTGCTTCTTCCGGCTGGGCGACGGCCTCCAGGCGGCGACCCCGGTAGTGGCTCTTCGCACGGGCCGACGACGACAGCGCCGGCGCCAGCACGTCCATGAACTCTCCCATGTGCCCTTCAGCCTTGCCGCGCATGCGGTACAGCCCCAGCAGCCGCGCGCCGCTGTACCGGTTGCGCTTGAGGTTGGTGATCAGCCAGAAGTAGTCGAGGAACAACTCTCCGGGCCGCTCCAACACCACCAGCACCACCCGCCGCGGGTGCTCCCAGGAGTCGGCCTGGTAGCGCAGCTCATGGCACCACACCCGCCCCTCGCGCGGCGGACGCCCCGGCGGACGGCGCAAATACGGCTCGGCCATACGGTCCAACACCGCGTTGTTGCGGATGCGCGCCACGTAGTCGATGCCTGCTGACTCCAGGCCCTTGAGCGTCGCGCCGTCGGGAAACCCGGCGTCCAGGCGCACCAGCACCGACTCACACACCCGATGTCGCACGCGCTCTACCACCCGCTGGATGAACTGAAGCGCCCCGTCGGCCGACCCCACCGCGCCCGGCCGCAGCGTGCCGTCCAGCAGGTCGCCGCTCTCGGCGCAACTGGCGATGAGCGCATGAAACATCCGCTGCCCGTAGTAGCCGTTGTACTCGCTGCCGGCCTGTTGCCCATGCACCTCGAACGGCAGGCCGTCCACGTCGATCATCAACCGCTTGCGCCGCCGGCTCCCGTTGTCCTTCCACAGCCGGCGCACCGCCAGCTCGATGATCCCCTCACGCACGACCTCCTGGTTGGTCGGCGCGCTCAACAGACTCACCAACCTCGACAGCGTCGGCTGCGAGGGCAGCACGCTGTCGGGCTCCAGCGCGCACGTGCCCCGGCGGGTGTCGTTGGCCACCCGAAAGCTCGGGTCGTGCCGCAGCCGGTCGGCGTCGTCCTGGTCGCGCCAGCCCTGGCCCAGCAGCAACAGGCTGGTCCGCACCAAGTCGGCCAGCGGATAGGTGGTCAGCAGCGGATTGCGCGGATCGAGCAGCCGCTCGTCCATCCAGTCAACGATGCCGGTGCGCTCCATGACCTCACGCAGCAGCAGCGCACCGCTGTCAGCGCTGAGATGGTCCGCCCTCGCCTCGACCTGCACCGAGCCGTTGAAGGTCGTCGAAAAGATCGGTAGAGTCTCACCCACGGCGTGTCCCGTCCTTTTGCAGTGGTTTCGGCCTAACACCTTGACTCTACTGCAAATCGGCGGACGCGCCTACTTCTTCTCCACTCCTACGGTAGAGTCGAGGAGAGGCGCGCCCGGCCGTAGGTGGAGGGAGTAGCCGTTACCGGCGGCTTTCGCACGTGCCGGTGCCTCAGTCTCCACCGTAGCCACGTTTCCTCTCCCCGCTCATCGAACCCGGCGTGCCGATCTCCGGCACCGGGCTCTCGGACGAGATCATGCCTTCGCCCACGGAAGGCGTGCCGTTCGCGAAGCAAGGCGGGTGAGGCCCAGGTCTCTCCAGAGACGCTCGTTCGGGAAGCGCACGTACTTCCCGGCCCGTACCTTGTGCTTGCGGCACAGCCACTGACGCAGCCGCCGGATCGCATGCTCGTCGACAGCCTCATAGGCCGGACTGACTTGTCCCAGTTGGAAGTAGTTCGCCCATCCGGTCATCACCCGGTTCAGGCGCCTCACGACCGTCTCCGAGTCGAGTAGTCCGTACCTCCGGTGCGTCAACTCGCTGATTCTGCGGCATACGCTCACTACACTGCTCCGGCTCGGGCGCGTGCCTATGTAGGCTTGCCCGGTAGTCGGACGGTAGTTGCGGCCAATGCGGTACCCAAGGAACTCCAACGGCTCCTCCGGTACCCGCATGCTGCGGGTCTTCGCCGCGTTGATCGGCACCCGCAGGCGCTCCATCATGTCCTCGACAACGCCCCTCATCGCTTCCGCGGGGGCTTTGCCGCAGACCACGAAGTCGTCTGCGTAATTCACGATCTCTGCGTCGAAGCGCCGGGCGTAGCCCAGCACCTTCCAGCCCACTATGAAGCGTCGCATGTAGATGTTGCTGATCAGCGGGGAGATCGGTGCACCTTGCGGCGTCCCCTTCCTCTCCCGTCGCGCCCAGTTCGTGCGGCGTGTGCCGCCATCACCGTCGTCCTCCTCCACCGGCATCTCCAACCACGCCTTGATCCAGCCCAGCAGTCTGCCGTCGCTCACGCGGCGGGCGACGCTGCGCATCAGCTCGGCGTGCGGAATCTCGCCGAAGTAGTTGGACAGATCCGCGTCGACCACCTCCCGGTGGCCCCGGTTCAGCAGCCCGTGCACGCGCTTCACTGCGTCCTGCGCGCTGCACCCCTCCCGGTAGGCGTATTGCTCCGGTTGCAGGTCCGCTTCGAAGATCGGCGTCAGCACCAACAGTGCCGCCGTCTGCGCGACCCGATCCCGAACGCATGGTATGCCCAGCGGTCGGTACTTGCCTGCCTGCTTCTTGGGGATCAGCACCTGCCGCACCGCGCCCGGCCGATAGGTGCCTTCCTTCAAGTCCCGCGCCAGTTCTCCAAGCCATCGGCTTACCTCTCGCGCCTCGATGCGCTGCACCGTCTCGCCGTCCACGCCGGCAGCACCGCCGTTGCGGCGGACTGCCTGCCAAGCTGGGCCTGCCCCGGTTACGTGGACAGTTAATCGCTGAGGATTCTGTCCTCGCTGAGGAGTGTTCTACGCGGTGAAGACGGGCGGGTCAAGGCACTCCTATAGGCGGCGGAAAAAGGGGTGGGGGGTTGCGGGGGGAGGGGCGCGGCTGCCTGTGGATTTGTGGATAAGTGGAGCCTGAGATCGGCTCGGGAGCGTGCCGACGGGCAGGTCGGCTTGGCCGCAGCCCAAGGAACGCCCTCACGGGGGGCATCCGGCTTCAGAGCACCCGAAACGAGCATGGTGCGGAAAATTGACGCACGAGGATCGTCGTCACGGCGTTTTCTGTGGCGGGGTGGTGTGCCGATACCCCCGCCCGCGGCAGCGCTCAGGCCGCTGCCGCCCCGCGGTGAGTGGCCTCGAAGTCGGCCGGCGACCGGTAGCCGAGCGCCGAGTGGCGGCGCCGTCGGTTGTAGAACCCTTCGATGAACTCGAAGATCGCCAAGCGCGCCTTGGCGTGGGTGCGGAAGCTGCGCCGATCCAGCAACTCGCACTCCAGGGTCGCGAAGAAACTTTCGCAGAGCGCATTGTCGTACGCATCGCCCACCGAACCGGTCGACGGACGAACGCCAGCCTCCTTGCACCGCGCCCCGAACGCGATCGACGTGTACTGCGAGCCCTGGTCGCTGTGATGAATCACCCCGTGTGCACGGCGCCGCCAGAGGGCCATGTTCAGCGCGTCCAGGACCAGTTCGGTGCGCAGATGGCCGGCCATCGCCCAGCCCACCACCCGGCGGCTGAACGCATCGAGCACCACCGCCACGTACAGAAACCCCGTCCAGGTCCTGACATACGTGATGTCGGCCACCCACAGCCGATCGGGTGCGGAGGCGCTGAAGTCCCGATCCACCAAGTCCGGCGCCACGCGGGCAGCGCGCTGCTCGCGCGTGGTGGTCTTGGCCGAGCGCCTGCGGCTGACGCCGGCGATCCCGGCCGCGCGCATCAGCCGCCCGACCCGCTTCGCGCCGATCCGCTTGCCTTCCTCGCGCAGCTCGGCGTGGATGCGTGGCCGCCCGTACACTTCGTAGTTGCCGCTCCAGATCTCCTTGATCCTCTCGGTCAACTGCGCATCCCGTCGCGCTCGCGCCGACGGTTCGCGGCCCAGCCATGCGTAGTAGCCGCTGGGGGAGAGACCCAGCACCCGACACATGGTGCGCACCGGCCAGGCGGCCTGGTTGTCCTTTACGAACTCGAATCCCTCCCGGGGATCGAGTCGCTCTCCCGCGCGAACCAGGCCGCTGCTTTTTTTAGAATGTCACGCTCGACGCGCAGCTGCTTGTTCTCTCGCCTCAGCCGCCGCAACTCCAGGCGCTCGTCGGTGCTCAGCCCGTCGCTGCGCTGCCCTCCGTCGCGTTCATGTTGGGCCACCCAGTTGCGAATGGCCCCTGCCGACGGCTCGTACTCCCGAGCCAATTCCTCCGGCGTCCTCCCGGACTGCACCAACTCGACCATCTGCTCGCGGATCTCAGGTGGATACGCTTGATGCGTTCTCGCCATCTCAGCTCCCTCCTCCGTGCCTCACTGTCTATGTGTCCACGAAAGCGGGGCAACTCCAAGCGGCCTGCAAGACATCGGCTCGCCACACCTTATCGCTCAGTGAGTAGAATCGAAGGCCTGGAGACTCCTTCGCTTTCGCATGTAGCGCCTTCTGAAGTTTCCGAACTCTTTCCGGGGCTGATAGGCTCTCGCCAGTCCCCATGTCCTTTCCTCCTTCCACCGCTGCTCTCGAACCAAGGCCCCTTCTCTCCACCGGCGTTACCCGGCTTCATCAGTACTACGGGCCTCTCCGCCATCCCGCACGGCCCGGACCTGCTCCTCACGGAACTCCGGTTGGCGCGTGCTACGCCACCGTCGGGACTTCCCGTGTTGCCTCTATTCCCCTGTGCATGCGTGCCGCCGCCACTACCCCGGCGGAACCGACCAGTGCACGTGTCGCTCGCTTCCCAGCCGGTGGCAGCCTTCGCCGTTATTCGGGCGGCTCGGCTTCCGCGTTACCCGTTTCGAGGCCTGCTCAGCGTTCACTCGCGTTGCGGCCCGCACGCTCGCTAAACCGCCCTTGGCGGCCCGTTCCATCGAAGCGCTTCAGACGATTCGTTACCTCCTTCGTCCGCTCCGATTGCTACCGGCCGGAGCGACAGTTGCCGGACGGGACTTCCTCCCGCTGGGGAATGACGCCTTGTCACGGCGCACCGAATAAGCCGGGCTTAGTGGCACGGCATCACAGGCGTCGGGAACGCCCAGCGCCGAACCTGAAGCGCCGCCGGTCTCAGCGCGAGCCGAAGCGACGGTTTCTTCTCTACTGCGAAGGCAAGAACACGGAGCCGGCCTACTTCGAGGCGATCAAGCGCGCTTGGGCAAGGACTCTGATCGCCGCGGAAGTCACCCCTGGCGTGGGAGTGCCTTATACCATCGCCGAGCGAGTCGTCCAGCGAGCCCGGGCCGAGGGACTCATTCGAGGCAGCCGTCGAAGCAAAGACTCGTTCGAGGAAAACGATCAAGTGTGGGCGGTGTTCGACCGTGACGAGCACCCCCGATTCGATGAAGCGATCGCGCTGTGCGACCGTCACGGGCCCATCCTTGGTGTATCGTATTGGTACATCCTGTTGATGTTTCGGGAGATATCGGATGGATCGCATAACGGTGACGATTGACCAACAGCTCATCGAGGAAGCACGCCAAGCGCTCTGCACGTCCACGAAGCGCGAGACGATCGAGCTGGCGCTGCGGGAAGCGGTCAAGGCCTCGCGGCGCGCCGCGGCATTGAGCCGTGCAGGCCGGCTGGACCTGGAGCTGGACCAGGAGGGACTCGCGGAATTGCGCCGCCAGCCGTGATCCTGCTCGACAGCTCCGCGTGGATCGAGTACTACCGCCGGGGCGGATCGAAGGAGGTCAGAGACGCGGTCTTCGTGGCGGTTCGTGACAACCGGCCGGCATAGAGTCGACCGAATCCTGAGGCGGGAGCTGTTCGACATCGCTCGCCTTGCCCGCCCCAGGATCCGATCACGTTCGGACGAAGGAGGCCTCTGTCAGGCCTGCGGCTGGCAGTTTCCGCAATCCACCAGGGTTACATTCCAGTGCACGTGGCCGTCGTGCTCACAGCGTTCATACCAGTAGAGGCACGTGCCGTGGGGGCCATCGATGCAGGCCGCATGACCTTCCCAGTGCGAGCAGCCGCCGTGGATCGGCATCGCCTCGTATCCACCGCTGTCGCCACCTGCGGCGCCTCTACGGACGGCGTCCACGAACTGCAATATCTCGCTATCCGAGAAGTCCAGGTCGGAGCTGCGCAGTCCGTCGATCAGCGTTCCGATGCTGCACTCGATCCACGCCTCTTCGGTTGCCGTCTCCGGCTCCGGCTCATGGTGAGCGAAGGCCGCACCGGCACCGACGATCAGGGCCGGCACGACCATCACGACCAACAGGATTCGTTTCATGTTTCGGCATCTCCTCAGGCACTCAGCCAATCCGCTCCACGCATGTGCGGGGCGGGTCCAGAGGCGAAAGTCCTGCTCCATAGGCTGCCTCCCCGATCATCAGGTCGACCGTGCTGTAGCGGTCCATGCGGCGAAGTTAGTGGCGATGAAGACACTTCCGGGCTCCTCAGGCGCACTGCGGTCTTCGCGGCGGTTCGTGAGCGCTGGGGTTCACACACCCCAGGCAGAGCGGCCGAGCGAGAAATCGAGGATGATGAGCGCTGCGATGAACACGCAGGAGCGAGCGGGAACACGGTGAGCGGGTTCGTCGGCTACCTCCTCAACGCCACGTACGCCACCACCGGCGCCGATGGGCGCGCAGTCGTCCACCTGTACGGCAAGCTACAGGACGGCCGCCCGTTCCTCGTGCGCGACGGCCGCGCGGTCCCCTACTTCTACGTCGAGCACTCCGACCGGGTGCGGGCGGGAGCCGCGGGCGCCCGTCTCGCGCCGACCGATCTCCGCACGCTGCACGGGACCCGCGTCTGCCGCGTGGAGCTGACTCACCCCCAGGAGGCTCCGCCGCTACGGGAGCGGCTGCACCGCGCCGGGATGCCCACGTACGAGGCTGACGTCCGCTTCGCCTATCGCCAGCTCATCGATCGAGGCATCCGCAGCGCCGTCCGCATCCACGGCGATCCCGCTCCCCTGGGCGGGGGCTTCTCCCGGACCGTCCTGTTCCACGAGCCGCGTCTACAGCCGGCCGACTGGACCCCGGAGCTGAACACGCTCTCACTCGACATCGAGACCGATCCCGAACGGCGAAGCAGCTCTACTCCGTGTCCCTCTGGGGATGCGGGGCGCGGGAGGTGCTGCTGTGGTGTCCGGACGAGGCCGCGCGCGCCGCCTGCCCTCCCGGCGCGACGCCGTGCGCGGACGAGAAGGAGCTGCTCACCCTCCTCTGCCGGCGGATCCGCGAGCTCGACCCCGACGTGCTGACGGGCTGGAGCATCATCGACTTCGACGTGCCGGTGCTGATCCGCCTGGCGGCGGCGGCCGGCGTGCCGCTGGAGCTGGGCCGCGCGCCGGGCGAGCTCCGCCAGCGCGGCGGCGGTGCGCGCCGGTTCAGCGACTCGGTATTCATCCCGGGACGGACGGTGCTCGACGGCATCCGACTGCTGCGCGCGGTCGGGGTGCGCCTACCGGACTACAGCCTGGAGACCGCCTCGCGCCACATCCTGGGCGAGGGCAAGACCTTCCACGCCGCCGATCACGCCGCCGAGATCCAGCTCACCTTCAAGCAGGATCCGGAGCGCTTCGTGCGCTACAACCTCACCGACGCGCGGCTCGCCTTCGACATCCTGGAGAAGCTGAAACTGGTGCCGTTCACCGTGCAGCGCAGCCTGCTCACCGGCATGCCGCCCGACCGCGCCGGCTCCTCCATCGCCGCCTTCGACTACCTGTACCTGTCGCGCCTGCGGGAGCGGGGCGTCGTGGCCCCCACCGTCGGGGTCGCGCAAGGCGAAAACGGCACGGAGGCTCGTCAGGGCCAGCAGGGCGGGTACGTCCTGCCGTCGCAGCCGGGGCTGCACGGGAACGTGATGGTGTTCGACTTCCGGAGCCTGTATCCCAGCATCATCCGCACCTTCCAGATCGATCCGCTGGGACTGATCCGGGAGCCGGTTCCCGACGGCGACGAAAGCGAGGTCATCCGCGCCCCCAACGGCGCCTGCTTCCGCCGGGCGCGAGGCATCCTGACCGAGTTGCTGGACGGGCTGTTCGAAAGCCGCGCACGGGCCAGGGAAGCGGGCGACACGGTGGCCGGCAACGCCATCAAGCTGCTGATGAACTCCTTCTACGGCGTGCTGGGGACGCCGTCGTGCCGGTTCCACGACCACCGGCTGGCGAACGCGATCACGGGGTTCGGCCAGCGCTTCCTGCTCTGGGCCAAGGGGTGGATGGAGCAGCACGGCCTCCAGGTGCTGTACGGCGATACCGACAGTCTGTTCGTCGCGGCGGATGAAGACGATGCAGCGACGCAGGGAGTGCGGCTGGCGGAGGAATTGACCGCAGACCTTGCCCACTACATCGCTGAGACCTGGCGCGTCCGGAGCGAGCTGCAGATGGAGTTCGAAACCCTGTTCGAGCGCCTGTTCCTGCCTCCCCTGCGCTCCGGCGAGCGCGGCGCCACCAAGCGCTACGTGGGCCTGTCCGGCGGCCAGTTGCACTTCACCGGCATGGAGGTCGTGCGCAGCGACTGGACGGATCTCGCCCACGAGGTCCAGCGCGAGCTCTACACCCGCCTGTTCGCCGGCGATCCGGTCGACGACTACCTGCGGCAGGTGATCGACGAGGTGTCGGCCGGACAGCGCGACCGGCAACTCGTCTACCGCAAGGCGCTTCGCAAGGAGGCGGGCGAGTACCGGGCGCTGCCGCCGCACGTGGTCGCCGCGCGCAAGCGGGGCGCCCCCGCCGCGGGCGAGCTGCGCGGCGTCATCGAGTACGTCATCACCGTCGAGGGCCCGGAGCCGACCGGCCGGCAGGGGAACCTCCTGGACCACGAGCACTACATCGAACGGCAGATCCGCCCGGTCGCCGAGCCGGTGCTGCGCATCCTGCAGCGCGACTTCGACGAGATCCGCCGCAACCAGCGGCAGTTGGAGCTGTTTCCAGCGTAGCCGGCATTTACACAGAAGGGACAGGGAACCAACCACTGCCGTCTTCGACCATCGCGTTCGTTGTCAACCGACGTGCCGAAGGGATATCGTAGAAACCTCCGCACGACCGGCCGCGAGGAGAACGAAAGGAGCCGCTGGTGGACTACAAAGTACCGCTCATCATGACCCCGCAACCCGAGGGCGGCTACACCGTGACGTCTCCCTTGTTGCCGGAGTTGATAACCGAAGGCGACACGATTGGCGATACGTTGGAGAACGTCAGAGATGCCTTGGCCGCCGTCATCGAGCTATACGCGGAACTCGGACGGCCCCTGCCTCAGAGCACGCAGATACCGGATACAGGTGGGCCGGTCTGGTTCGAGACTCTGATCTCGACCGCGTGAAGTATCGAGATGTAGCGCGAAAACTGACGGTACTTGGTTGTCGGGAACTCGAGCGACGAGGTGGCGGTTCCCATCGCAAGTGGCACAATCCGGTGTCCGGCCGGGCGACCGTGCTCCCGGATTGGGGTGGTCGCGATCTGAAGCTTGGAACGGTTCGGACCGCGATCCGACAGTTGGGAGTCGACTGGCAAGACTTTCAGAACGCGTAGCGTCTCACAGACGATCTCTATCCACCGTCGGTGTGCGAGGTGGACGAGGTTGCGACTATGAGGGACTGCGAGCCGCCCACGGGGTCCTATTGCGTGGCCACCGTGACCGTGGCGGTGCCCTCGACGGTCTCTCCGCCCGGTCTCGCCGTGATCCTGGCCGTACCGGCGGTGCCCGCGGTAACCGTCGCAGTGGCACCGGTCTCGTAACCCTCGCGGAGACGGCGTGTGCCAGCGACGCTCGCCACCGCCGAGTTGCTTGTGGTCCAGTACACGATGCGCCCCCGGGTGCCGGCCACCGCAATGTCATTGTCGTTGGCGTCCAAGACCCGCACACTCATCGTTGCCGTCTGCCCTGGCGCCAGTCTCACCGAAGACGGCGAAACCTCCACGGAAGCCGGTTCCTGGGACACGCGCACCAACAAGATCGCTGAGCTCGCGCCCGTCGAAAAAACATCGATTTCGGATCCTCCGCCCTCATTCGCCGTGACCTTCAGTCCGCCTGCCACCGTCTCGACATCCACGGTGTCGCCCGGATAGGAGAAGCCGAACCAGCTATAGGACGCGTCGGGGTCCACTTCGTCGTTCTCGTCCAGAACACGCACGGTCACCGTCTTGGAGTCGCCGAGCGCCGTGAAGGTCAGCGAATTCGGCGAGACCTCCACGCGCCGCCCGGTCGGGGTCACAGTCACCGTGGCCGTTCCCTTCACGTCGCTGTTCGCGGTCACCGTGACCGTGGTGGACCCGGCCCCGGTCGCCTTTACGGAGATCTTCTGTCCGTGCCTGCCAGATACCGTTGCCACGGTCTCATCCTCCGAGGACCAGCCCAGGGAGTTGGGACTGATTTCATCGCCGTCGGAGTCGAGGACACGTATCGTCAGGGTCTCCGTGGCGCCTATCTCGGTGAAACTCACCGAACTTGGCGTGAGCTCGACCTTGGCCGCGGCCTTGGCCAACACCGTGACCTGATTGAAACTCCCGCAGTTGTTGGTCGTGTCCGACTCGTTCGCGACCGCGTCCACGCAGGCCTGGTAGAGGTACGTACCAGGGGACGACGGTACGGTCACGTCCACCGACTCTTGGCTGTATTTCGAAGCGTCCAGCGCCGCTACCGCGTCGGTGCCGACGGGCGTGGCGGTTTTGTCCCTCGACCGAGACCGATGATAGCGCAACGTCGTCGCCGCCGAAGCAGCGTCGCCAGCGTTCCGCACCGTCGCCGACAGGGTGATCTGCTCGCCGACGGCTGGATAGCGATCACTTACCGAAGGGAACCCCCACACCACGAGCAAGTCCGGTTGCGGCTCCCGAACTTGCGGCTCCTGCACCGTCACCTGCACGGATGCCGAGCAGTTGTTCGTCGTGTCCGACTCGTCGGTCACCGCGTCCACGCATGCTCCGTAGTAGTACGGCCCCGGCGTCGACGGCGCCGTAAGATCCACCGACTGGCTGCTGCTGCGCGCAGCGGCAAGCCCGGTGATCGCGTCCGTGCCCACCTCGGTGTCGGATGTCGTGATCGTCGCGTCCGTCGACCGGTAGTAACGCAGCGTCGTCGTCGCCGCCGCTACCCGGCCGTCGTTCACGACCCTTGCCGACAGCGTGAATGGCGTCCCAGGCGCGCGGCTGCTCTCGCTAACCGACGGCGATCTCACCACCAGGTCAGGCTTCGGCTTCGGCACCGTCACCGTCACCGTCACGGATGCCGAGCAGTTGTTCGTCGTATCCGACTCGTCGGTCACCGCGTCCACGCACGCTCCGTAGTAGTACGGCCCCGGCGTCGACGGCGCGGTCAGATCCACGGACTGACTGCTGGTTCCCGATGCGGCAAGCCCGGTGATCGCGTCCGTGCCCACCTCGGTGTCGGACGTCGTGATCGTCGTGTCCGTCGACCGGTAGTAACGCAGCGTCGTCGACGCTGCGGCTCCGCCGCCGTCGTTCCCGACCGTCGCCGACAGCGTGAATCCCGCACCAGCCCCGGGGCTGCTGTCGTCTACCGAGGGCGATCCCACCACCAGGTCCGGCTTGGGTGCCGGGACCGTCACCGTCACCGATGTCGAGCAGTTGTTCGTCGTGTCCGACTCGTCCGTCACCGCGTCCACGCACGCTCCGTAGTAGTACGTCCCCGGTGTCGACGGAGCCGTCAGATCCACGGACTGGCTGCTGGTCCCCGATGCGGCAAGCTTGGCCACCGTGTCCGTCCCCACCGATGTATCCGCCGTCGTGATGGTCGCGTCCGACGAGCGGTAATACCGCAGGGTCGTCCCCTCCGCCTCTCCATCACCGGCGTTCCTGACCGTCGCCGACAGCGTGAACGCCGCACCGGCAGCGGGATCGCTGTCGCTCACCGACGGCGACGTCACCGTCAAGTCCGGATGCTTCGGCTCCGGCACCGTCACCTGCACCGACGCCGAGCAGTTGTTCGTCGTGCCCGACTCGTCGGTCACGGCATCCACGCACGCCCCGTAGTAGTACGTCCCGGCCGTCGCCGGAGCCGTCAACTCCACGGACTGGCTGCTGGTCCCCGATGCGGCAAGCTTGGCGACCGTGTCCGTCCCTACCGATGTGTCCGCCGTCGTGATGGTCGCGTCCGACGAACGGTAGTAGCGCAGCGTTGTCGCCTCCGCCTCTCCATCACCGGCGTTCCTCACCGTCGCCGACAGCGTGAACGCCGCACCGGCAGCGGGATCGCTGTCGCTCACCGACGGCGACGTCACCGTCAAGTCCGGACGCTTCGGCTCCGGCACCGTCACCTGTACCGATGCCGAGCAGTTGTTCGTCGTGTCCGACTCGTCCGTCACCGCGTCCACGCACGCCCCGTAGTGGTACGTCCCAGCCGTCGCCGACGCCGTCAGCTCCACCGACGCACCCGCGCTCCCCGATGCGGCAAGCCCCGCGATCGAGTCCGTGCCCACCTCGGTGTCGGACGTCGTGATCGTCGCGTCCGACGAGCGGTAGTAGCGCAGCGTCGTCGCCTCCGCGTCTCCATCACCGGCGTTCCTGACCGTCGCCGACAGCGTGAATGCCGCACCAGCAGCGGGATCGCTGTCGCTCACCGATGGCGAGATCACCGTCAGGTCCGGATCTCCCTGAGAGCTCCGTCACGGTGGTCTGCACCGTGACCTGCACCGATGCCGAGCAGTTGTTCGTCGTGTCCGACTCGCCCGTCACCGCGTCCACGCATGCTCCGTAGTAGTACGCACCAGCCGTCGTCGGCGCCGTCAGCGAGATCGACTCCGCGCTGCTGCCGGCAGCCGCCAACGCCCCCACGTTGTCCGTCCCCACCTGCGTGTCCGTCGTCGTGATCGTCGCGTCGGTCGACCGGTAGTAGCGCAGCGTCGTCGCCGGCGACCTTGCGTCGCCCCCGTTGCTCACCGTCGCCGAAAGCGTGATCGTCGCCCCCGTCTCCGGACTCGTGTCGTCCACCCCCGGCGTTCCCACCTCCAGGTCCGGGTACGTCGGCTCCTCCACGTCCACCTTCACCGATGACGAGCAGTTGTCCGTCGTGTCCGACTCGTCCGTCACGGCATCCACGCACGCCCCGTAGTAGTACGCACCAGCCGTCGCCGGCACCGTCAGCGAGATCGACTCCGCGCTGCTGCCGGCAGCCGCCAGTGCCCCCACGTCGTCCGTCCCCACCTGCGTGTCCGCCGTCGTGATCGTCGCGTCGGTCGATCGGTAGTAACGCAGTGTCGTCGCCGGCGACCTTGCGTCGCCCCCGTTGCTCACCGTCGCCGAAAGCGTGATCGTCGCCTCCGTCTCCGGACTCGTGTCGTCCACCCCCGGCGTTCCCACCTCCAGGTCCGGGTACGTCGGCTCCTCCACGTCCACTTTCACCGATGACGAGCAGTTGTCGGTCCTGTCGGACTCGTCCGTCACGGCATCCACGCACGCCCCGTAGTAGTACGGACCAGCCGTCGCCGGCGCCGTCAGCGAGATCGACTCCGCGCTGCTGCCGGCAGCCGCCAGCGCCCCCACGTCGTCCGTCCCCACCTGCGTGTCCGTCGTCGTGATCGTCGCGTCGGTCGACCGGTAGTAACGCAGCGTCGTCGCCACCGCGGCTCCATCGCCGTCGTTGCTCACCGTCGCCGAGAGCGTGAAGCTCGTCCCGGCGATCGGACGGCTGTCGCTGACGGACTCGTCCGTCACTGTCACGTTCAGGTCAGGCTGGCCTTCCAGGTCAGGCGACTGATCGGGTTGCTCGTCCTGCACCTCGACCTCGACGGATGCCGAGCAATTGTTCGTGACGTCCGACTCGTCCGCGACCGCCTCGACGCACGCCCCGTAGTAATGCGTCCCCAGCGTCGCCGGCGCCGTCAGATCCACCGAGTGGCTGCTGCTTCCGGCAACGGCCAACTCCGCCACCGGGCTCGTGCCGACCTGTACGTCGGATGTCGTGATCGTCGCATCCGTCGACCGGTAGTAGTGCAGCGTGCTCGCCGGCGCGCTGTGGTCACCGTCGTTGCTCACCGTCGCCGAGAGCGTGAAGGCCGTCCCGGTGACCGGCTGGCCATGGCTTACCGACGGCGACATCACCACCAGATCCGGTCGTTGCGGCTCCGGGACGGTCACCCGTACCGAACCAGAGCAGTTGTTCGCCAGGTCCGACTCGCCGGCCACCGCGTCAACGCACGCCCCGTAGTAGTACGCCCCGGGGGTTGTCGGCGCCGTCAGGTCCACCGAATGGCTGCCGCCTCCCGAAGCGGCTAGCTCCGCCACGGCTTCCGTACCGACCTCCGTGTCCGATGCGGTGATCGTCGCATCCGTCGACCGGTAGTAGCGCAGCGTGGTCGCCTCCCCTGCCGCCCCGCCGGCGTTCCGCACCGTCACCGAAAGCGTGAACCCGGTCCCGCCGGCTGGAGAGCTGTCGCTCACCGAAGGCGTGGTCACCTCGAGGTCCGGCTGTTCCGGTCGCTTGGTCACGGTGGTCACCGTGACCTTGACGCCGGTCGAGCAGTTGTTCGTCAGGTCCGACTCGCCGGCCACCGCGTCAACGCACGCCCCGTAGTAGTACGTCCCGGGGGTTGTCGGCGCCATCAGGTCCACCGATTCGGTGCCACCTCCCGAAGCGGCCAGCGCGTCCACCTCGTCGGTGCCGACCTCGGTGTCCGATCGCGTGATCGCCGGGTCCGCCGACCGGAAGTAGCGCAACGTCGTTGCCGCCGCAGCTCCATCGCCGGCGTTCGTGACGGTCGCCGACAGGGTGAACCGCCCGGCCGGTTCCAGGCCGGCCTCGCTCACCGACGGCGACGTCACCAGCAGATCCGGGACTCTGCCTTCTCCGGGGGATCCGATCGGCCCTTGGCAACTTGCGAGCGCACCACAGATGAGCACGGCCAGAAGAATCCCGTGGTGTCGTTCTTTTCGAACATTGTTCAAGTCGTTCATGGTTCCCTCAAGTGCTGATCGCGAACAGCAGCGGCACAGCGACAGATGCGACGGGCACGATACGTGGTTCGCGAATGATCTCGCGATGCGTCAAAGAAGTAACGAGGGGCACGATAGCTCCCATCCACTCATCTCACGAATCGAAAAACGTCCACGAACCGCGAACGACATCGTACATGAGGCGGTGCCATGGCAACACCGACGCCAACGGTTCGGACGGCGTCCACCCCGCGACTCAAGGCACATGCGCATGACCGTTGTGAACGTCCTCGCGTCCCACGTCTCTCGTCACTCGTTGGCGGCGCCCCGGCCGCGCACCGCACGGCGGCGCGGCCGTTGGCGGGCGGGACCGAGCTCCGCCTCGGGACGCGGGATCTCGGTCGGCCATTCCTGGTCGTCGGGCCAGTGGTCGGAGAGATACTGGAACGCGCGAGCAGCGCGCCGTATCGTTATCGTCCGGCCGTTCCTCAGGCGCGCGATCGTCTCGCCGCTGCCGGTTGCAAGACGGGACACCGTCGACAGCCGCCGCCGCGTACGCGCAGCGAAGATCGTGCAGAGGCGCCAGAGCCATTCGTTCACCGTGTCATACATATCACAATGTGCGATTGGTAGCACGCAGGCCGCCTGGCGTCAACCGCCCGGATTGGCCTTTTCCCAGGCTCCTGGCTATCGTGTTACATGTGACACGATTCGGGCTGGATCATCTCCGCTCCGCGGTACGGCTGCATGTCGAGCGGGAGGGCCTGCGGCCGCTCTCCGTACGGACCGGAATCCCCGTCGGGCAGCTCCGCAGCCTCATGCAGGGGCGCGCCGCGCTGAGCACCACGCTGGAGCGTGTCTCGTCCGCGCTCGGGCTGGAGTTCTACGTCGGACCGCCACGCAAGCCGGACTCGGCCCGCGCGCGCAGAGGCTACGAGGGCCAGTCGGTGCGCGAGCGTCCCGCCTCCGGCGAGGAAGCAGCACCCGCGTGGGCGATGAAGCTGCAGCGCGAACTGCGCGCCGGCCTTCGAGAAGACCTGGCTCAGGTGCTGCGCGAGCTCACGGACGCCGAGCGCGAACTCCGGCGTTCGAAACGGCCGGAGACCGACTCACCCGGCGGTGGCGATTGAGAGCCTCTCGCACGTCCGAGGTGGCAGCGAGCCGACTCCTTGACGAAAGTATAGTCCGCGCATGCCGCGCATTCGAGCTGAACGCTGCGCGGGCTATGGGATAGACTGCGGCGGTCCGGTCCCGCGCCTCACGGCCGGCCGTGAGAGATTCCGAGCGGGATCCCCGTGAACTGAGGAGAACCCCATGTCAGACGCAGCCCTCCTGGAGGAGCTCAGGAAGATCGACACGCCCACGGTCACCAACGTGGTGGCCACCTACCCCGGCAACGACCTGTGCCTGGAGCTGTACCACCCGTGGGAAGCGAGCTGGTACACCGACAACCGGCTGTCGTGCTGGTACCCGGAGCTGGGCCCGGTGGCCGGCTACGCGGTCACCTGCGTCTACGGCGTCGCGGACCCGGCCTACTCGGCACTGACCCTGCTGGACG
Organism: Spirochaetia bacterium; assembly: GCA_964291595.2. Taxonomy (GTDB): domain Bacteria; phylum Spirochaetota; class Spirochaetia; order SZUA-6; family Bin103; genus CATQHW01. The sequence continues at coordinate 4,190,737 of OZ219914.1, forward strand.
TCCTGGAAGCGACCGACCGGCTCGGCAAGCCGTCCATCTTCTGCTTCGAGCAGCGCTTCCCGCCGCACCTGGCCGACAAGGTGGGGCTGGCCGGCGGCAACATGACCTCCGCGCTGCGCGCCTGCGGAGCGGTCGGCGCGATCAGCAACGGCCCCTCGCGCGACATCCACGAGATCCGGCCCATGGGGTTCCAGTACCTGACCCGCGGCGTGTGCGCCGGCCACGGGCCGCAGGCGCTGCAGGCCGTGCAGGTGCCGGTGCGCCTGTCCGGCATGGACGTGGCGCCGGGCGAGATCGTCCACATGGACGAGAACGGCGCGGTGAAGTTCCCGGGCGACCGGCTGGAGGAAGTGGTCAACAACGCGAAGAAGCTGCTGGAGCACGAGGAGGACCGGGTCGGCCGCCTGCTCGAGGCCAACGGCTTCGAGGAGGTGCGCGCCATCATGGGCACCCACCAGTACGCGAAGAAGAAGTAGGAACTGCGCTCAGCCGCTCACCTCGTAGGAGCTGGCGGTGTAGGTCACCGACTGGCCCGGCTCCAGGGGCACCACGGCAGTACCGGGGCTGAGGAACGCCACCTGCCGGGTCAGCTCGTCGATGTCGGCCGGCTGGCCGAGCTCCTGCCCGTAGTGGCACGGGATGACCACGTCGGCCGGATCAGGCTGGCGGCGCGGGCGCCTTCGCGCACGCCCATGGTGTACTTGCCGCCGACCGGCAGGATCGCCACCTGCGGGCCGTACATCTGGCTGATGAGCTGCATGTCGCTGAACAGGCAGGTGTCGCCGGCGTCATACACGGTCACGCCGTTGTCGTAGGCCATCACGAAGCCGGCGTTCGCGCCGCCGGTGTGGTAGAGCACGCCCTGCGGCAGCGGGTGCGGCAGCACGTGGTCGGACAGCGAGTGGGAGTGGTGCGCCTGGGTCATCGTGATCTCCACGTCGGCCACGGTCGCCGAGCCGCCCGGATTGAGCGGCAGCAGGGTGTCTTCACTCAGGCCGACGGCCTTGGCCACCTCGCACAACTCGTAGTGGCTGATGAACGTCGCGCCGGTGCGCCTGCAGATCTCGTAGCTGTCGCCGATGTGGTCGGCGTGGCCGTGGGTGGCCAGCACGATGTCGGCGGCGTCGACCTGGTCGCGGCTCAGCGTGGTGGTGGGGTTGTCGTCCAGCCACGGGTCGAAGTAGCTGACCGTGCCGCGGTCCGATTCGAAACGAAACGACGCGTGGCCGATGTACGTGATCGTGATCCGTGCCATGTGGTTCTCCTTTACGCCGGCAACGCGCGGCGCATCATCACGCCGTAGCCGTGCTTGATGGCACGACCTCCACCTCGACCATGCCGAAGGTGGTTTCCGTATCGGAGTCCGAAGCTTCGGCGTCCGCCAGACTGGCGCGGTGGAAGGCTCGAGCTTCGCCAACGGACATCCGCGGTTCGGGTACCGGCTCACCGTGCTCCGCCAGACTCTCGATGTGCAGCGAAATCGCCTGGCGTATGGTGGCTCGAGTGTCGTCCATGGACGCTCCTGTGGCGATGCAGCCAGGCAGGTCGGGAGCGTATGCGCCACAGTTGTTGGGGGTTCGTTCGAACACCACGGCGTACTGGAGCTTCACCTTCGTCCCTCCCTGAGACCTGCTTGCCTCAGTATATTCGACTTGAGCTTCCCGTTCATGCCGGCACCGGCTGGCGCTCGATGTAGTCCAGACTCTGATGCCGGAAGTAGGTGTCGTACAACTCCGCGTAGTGGCCGCCGGCCGCGGACAGCGACTCGTGGTCGCCCTCCTCGATGATGCGCCCGGCGCGCAGCACGACGATGCGGTCGGCGTGGCGGACCGTCGACAGGCGGTGCGCGACCACCACGGCGGTGCGGTCGCGCAGCACCTCGTCCAGTCCCTCCTGGATCAGCGCCTCGGTGAGCGGGTCGACGCTGGCGGTGGCCTCGTCCAGGATGATCACCGACGGGTCCTTGAGCAGCACCCGCGCCAGCACCACGAGCTGGCGCTGCCCCATGGACAGGCTGCGGCCGCGCTCGCTGACCGCGGTGGCCAGCCCGTCGTGCAGGGTCTTCACCCAGTCGCCGCCGCCGATCCGCCGCGCGGCGCGCTCGACCTCGTCTTCACCCGCATCAGGCCGCCCGTAGCGGATGTTGTCGGCCACCGTTCCGTTGAACAGGAACGGCACCTGCGTGACGAAGCCCAGGTGCGACCGGAGGCTCGCCAGGTCGAGGCCGCGGATGTCCCGGCCGTCGACCAGGATCGAGCCGCCCTGGAACTCGTAGAAGCGGGCGATCAGCCGGGTGATGCTGGACTTGCCGGAGCCGGTGTGGCCGACCAGCGCCACCGTCTCACCCGCGTCGATGGACAGCGAGAAGCGCTCGAACACCGGCTCCCCCTCCTGGTAGGCGAAGTCGACGTCGCACAGCTCGATCCGGCCCGAGAGCGTGGCCACCGGCTCCGAGCCGGTCTGACGGACCGTGGGCTCGGCGTCGAGCAGCGCGAACACCCGCTCGCCGGCCGCCAGGCCGAGCTGGAACTGGCTCCAGAACGAGGCGATGGAGGTGAGCGGGAACCACAGCAGCCCCACCCCCTGCAGGAACAGGTACCACTGCCCGATCGACAGGCCGGACGCCGATACCCGTACGCCGCCCAGGTAGGCCAGCACGCTGCTGGCCACGCCCGCGATCGCGAACAGCAGCGGGAAGATGCCGGAGAAGACCAGGCCGGCCCGCCAGTTCAGCCGGTACGAGGCGTCGTTCACGCCGGTGAAGCGGTCGTAGATCAACTGCTCCTTGCGGAACGACTTGGCGACGGCGATGCCGCTCATGGTCTCGTGCACGTGGGCGGTGAGATCGCCGAGGGCGCGCCGCGACTGCGTGACCGTGCGGCGCGCGACGTGCCGGAAGCCGAGCGCGACGCCGACGATCAGCGGCACCAGCAGCAGGGTCACGCCGGTGAGCAGCACGTCCACCGTGAACAGGTAGGCGAACACCAGCACCACCAGCACCGCCTGGCTGACCAGCTCCATGGTCAGCGACACCACCTCCGAGAACGCCTGCGAGTCCGAGGCCACGCGGCTGACCACCTTGCCGGTCGGATTGGCGTCGTAGAAGGAGAGGTCGTGGCCCATCAGCGCCGCGAACGCGTCGTTGCGCAGCCGCTCGACCACGCCGCCGATGGCGCGCGACCCGGACGCGCGCCGGTGGGCGTTGAACAGCCAGCTCAGCGTGTTCAGGCCGATGATCGCCCCCGCCGTGCCGAGCACCCAGCGCAGCGCGACCGGAGCCCCGCCCGCCAGCTCCGCGCTCATGCCGTCGACGGCGCGGGAGACCATGATCGGCAGCAGCGTGCCGCTCACCGCGCCGGCCAGGATCGAGCCGCACACCAGCAGGATGCGCCGGCGCTCCGGCCGGAACCGGGCCAGGATGCGGCGCACCAGCTCCCGGTCGCCGTACGAGCGGTCGTACGGCTCGGCGCCGATGCCGTCCATCAGGAAGCCCATCAGCCGGGCTCCGGGACGCCGTTCGGCGAAACGGGCGCACCCCGTCCGGCCAGCGGCGGCAGGTCGAGGTCGTAGCGGCTGAAGATGCGCCGGTAGTGCGGGGAGCCGGCCAGCAGCTCGGCGTGCGTGCCGTTGGCGGCCAGCCGCCCGCCGTCCAGCACCAGGATGCGGTCGGCCCAGCGGATCTGCGACAGCCGGTGGGTGACGATCAGCGTGGTGCGCCCGCGCTGGATGCGGGTGAGGGCGCGCTGGATCTCGTCCTCGGTGGCGCTGTCGATGGCGCTGGTGGAGTCGTCCAGGATCAGGATGCGCGGGTCCTTCAGGAACGCGCGCGCCAGCGCCAGGCGCTGCCGCTGGCCGCCGGACAGGGTGACGCCGCGCTCGCCGATCACGGTGTCGTAGCCGTCGACGAACGAGGTGATGAACCCGTCGGCCGCCGCCGCGCGCGCGGCAGCCTCGATGTCCGCCCGCGATGCGCCGGGGTGGGCGAAGGCGATGTTGTCCGCGATCGAGCGCGAGAACAGGAACACGTCCTGCTCCACGCTGGCGATCTGCGACCGCAGGCTCTCGAGGTTCCAGGCGCGCAGGTCGATGCCGTCGACGCGCACGCTGCCGTGCGTGGGGTCGTAGGTGCGGTTGACCAGCCGCGTCAGCGAGCTCTTGCCGGAGCCGGTCTGCCCGACGATCGCCACGGTCTCCCCGGCTGCGAGGTCGAGGTCCACTCCGGTCAGGACGGGGCCGCTCCCTTCATAGCCGAAGTTCACCCCCTGGAAGGAGATCGCACCCTCGATCGGGGCGCTGACGCCGCCGGTGTTCCAGTCGATGCCCGTGGTCTGCCGGAGCACGCCCAGGATGCGCTTGGCGCCGGCAATGCCGCCCTGCAGCATCGAGAACGAGAACGCGGAGATGAACGTCGGGATGCGCAGCGCGTGCATGAGACCGACGAAGGCGATCAGCCCGTCCAGCCCGATCACGCCGCGCTGCAGCGCCAGCACGCCGTGCAGCAGCGCCAGCCCGGCCAGCGCGCCGTAGATCAGCATCGGGACGTAGAAGCCCTCGATCCGGTTGGAGCGCACGAACAGCTCCTTGAAGGCGCTCACCGTGCGGCCGAAGCGGCCGCGTTCGAACGCCTCGCGCACCGAGACCTTGACCACCTCGATGCCGGAGATCGCCTCCTCCAGCGCGGCGGTCATCTCGCCCTGCGCGCGGCGCTGCTCGAACAGCACCGGACCCAGCTTGCGGACGAACGCGCGCAACGTGATCGCGAAGGAGACGGCGTACAGCACCGGCACCAGCATCAGCTCGGCGTCCAGCAGCAGGATGTAGACGATCGGGGTGATGAAGCCCATCACCATGTCGCTGATGAAGAGGATCCCCGGATGGATCATCATCGACAGCATCCGCGAGTCGTCGGTGGCGCGGGCGACGAGGTCGCCGATTCGCTGCCGGTCGTGGTAGGTCTGGCTCTTGCCGAGCAGGTTGCGGTAGAGCTCGTCGCGCGCGTCCCGCTCGACCCGGTGGGCGAGCGTCAGGGTGCAGGCGTTGGCGGCCATCGACAAGCAGGCGTCGCCTGCCAGGATCACCAGCAGCCACAGGCAGGCCATGAGGATCCCGGCCGCCGGCGCAGCGGGCGTTGCCGGGTCGATGATCTGCGCGGCGACCCGGCCGACCATGATCGGCGCCAGCCCGTACGCCCACCAGGCGCCCGAGTGCAGCACCGCCGCGCCCGTGGTGAGCAGCGGATACCGGCGCAGGTGGGACAGGATCCAGCGCGCCGCCGAGCGCGTGTCGTACGGCCGTCGGCGCGCCCGGGTGCGACCGCCCTGTCCCTGCGTCCCGCCGGGACGCCACTCGCTCGCCACTTCCCGTTCCTCCTTATCCGTTCCCTATCGCCGACCGTGCCGCCGGAGGGGTATTATCGGTCGGGCGGTGAGGAGTTGACCATGCAGACACAGGGGTTGGCACAGGGGCTGACACGGGAACTGACGCGGAGTCTGACGCAGGCGCAGATCGACGAGTACCACGAGCGCGGCTACATCGCGGTGGAAGGGGTCCTGCCGGACGAGCAGGTGGCCGAGCTGCAGCGGGTCACCGACGACTTCGTCGAGCGGTCGCGTGAGACCACCGAGCACACCGACGTGTTCGACCTGGAGCCGGACCACACGCCGGAGGAGCCCAAGCTGCGCCGCATCAAGGAGCCGCACCTCGTGCACGAGGCGTACGACCGCGCGCTGCGCGACGAGGGCATCGTCGAGATGTCCAGCCAGCTCCTCGGCACCTGGGCGGTGCGCACGCACGGCAGCAAGCTCAACATGAAGTCGGGCGAGTTCGGCAGCCCCGTTGAGTGGCACCAGGACTGGGCCTTCTACCCGCACACCAACGACGACGTGCTGGCGGTGGGCCTGGCCATCGACGACATGACGCGCGACAACGGCTGCCTGCTGGCGATCCCGGGATCGCACCGCGGCCCGATCCTGGACCACAACCAGGACGGCGCCTTCGTCGGCGCGGTGACCGAGCACGGCTTCGATCCCGAGGACGCGGAGGCGATCGAGGTGCCGGCCGGCGGCATCTCCATCCACCACGTGCGCACCTTGCACGGGTCGCTGCCCAACGCCTCGCAGGCGTCCCGGCGCCTGCTGCTGCTGATGTATTGCGCGGGCGACGCCTACCCGATCTGGATCGCGGGCGGGCAGATGAGCTGGGACCAGTACCGCGCCACCTTCGTGCGCGGCGAGGCATCGAACGAGGTGCGCATGACCTCGACGCCGGTGCGCCTGCCGCAGCCGCCGCCGATCCGCTCCGGCTCGATCTACGAGACGCAGCGCGAGCTGAAGGGGTCGACCTTCAGGTAGAAGGTTCGGCAGGTAGAAGGTTTCGACCTTCAGGTAGCGGCCGTCAGGCCGGCATGGCCACCCCGGCCTGCAGCGCGGACTGCGCGGCCGCCAGGCGCGCGATCGGCACCCGGAACGGCGAGCAGGACACGTAGTTCATGCCGTGCCGCAGGCAGAAGTCGATCGAGGCGGGATCGCCGCCGTGCTCGCCGCAGATGCCGACCTTGAGCTCCGGCTTGGGGCCGCGGCCGCGCTCGACGCCGATGCGCACCAGCGCGCCGACGCCGTCGGGATCCATCACCTGGAACGGATCCTGCTCCAGCACGCCCTCGGCGACGTACTCCGGCAGGAACACCCCCGCGTCATCGCGGCTGTAGCCGAACGTGAGCTGCGTCAGGTCGTTGGTCCCGAACGAGAAGAAGTCGGCGTGCCGGGCGATCCGCTCCGCGGTGAGCGCCGCGCGCGGAATCTCGATCATGGTGCCGATCTGGTAGGGAACGGGCGTTGCCGAGCGCGCCAGCACCGCCTGCGCGACCGCCTCCGCATGCTCGCGCAGCCGGCGCAGCTCCTCCTCGGTGCCGACCAGCGGGATCATGATCTCCGGAAGCACCTCGATGCCCTCGGCCGCCTCCGCGCAGGCCGCCTCCATGATGGCCTGCACCTGCATGTCGTAGATCTCCGGATAGGTGATGCCGAGCCGGCAGCCGCGGTGGCCGAGCATCGGGTTCTGCTCGTGCAGGCCGTGGATGCGCGCCTGCAGGCGTTCGAGCGGCACGCCGGTCTTCCTGGAAAGCTGCTCCATGTCTTCCTGCGTCCGGGGGACGAACTCGTGCAGCGGCGGATCGAGCAGCCGCACGGTCACGGGAAAGCCCGACATGGCCCGGAAGATGCCGCGGAAGTCCGCGCGCTGCAGCGGCAGCAGCCGGTCGAGCGCCTGCTGCCGCGCGTCGGCGTCCTCCGCCACGATCATTTCCTGGAAGATCGCCAGCTTGCCCTCGTCGAAGAACATGTGCTCGGTGCGGCACAGGCCGATGCCCTCGGCGCCGAACTCGCGAGCGGTCTGGGCGTCGCGCGGCAGATCCGCGTTGGTGCGGACCCCGAAGCCGCGCGGCTGGCCGGCGAGCTGCACGCGCGTGCGCACCTCGTCGGTCCAGGACAGGAATTCCGCCAGCGTACCCGAGATCTCGGGCTCCGTGAGCGGCGCTTCACCCAGGAACACCTCGCCCGTGGAGCCGTCGATCGTCACCCAGTCGCCCTCGCCGAACCGCACCGACCCCACGCTGGCCGTCTTGGCGGTGATGGCAAGCGCCGTGCAGCCGGCCACGCACGGGGTTCCCATGCCGCGCGCCACCACCGCGGCGTGCGAGGTCATGCCCCCGGTCGAGGTCAGGATGCCCTGCGCGGCGACCATGCCGCCGATGTCCTCCGGGGACGTCTCGCGCCGCACCAGCAGCGTGCGCTCGCCGCGGGCCGTCCACTCCTCGGCTTCGTCGGCGGTGAACACGGCGCGCCCGGTCGCGGCGCCGGGGGACGCGTTGAGGCCGGTGGCGACCGGCTCGCCCAGCTCGCCGCGCCGCGCCGGATCGATGCCGGGGTGCAGGAGCTGGTCGATCTGCTGCGGCTCGACCCGCAGAATCGCCTCCTCGCGGGTGATCAGTCCTTCGCTCACCATGTCCACCGCGATCGTCACCGCCGCCGCGCCGGTGCGCTTTCCGGACCGGGTCTGCAGCAGGTAGAGGTCGCCGTGCTGGACCGTGAACTCCAGGTCCTGCATGTCCCGGTAGTGGCGCTCCAGGCCGGTGCGCACCTCTTCGAGCTGCCGGTACACGTCGGGATGGCGCCGGCGCAGCGCCGTCAGCGGCTCGGGCGTGCGGATGCCGGCCACCACGTCCTCGCCCTGCGCGTTCTGGAGGTACTCGCCGTAGAACACGTTCTCGCCCGTCGACGGATCGCGGGTGAAGCAGACGCCGGTCCCGGAGTCGTCGCCGGAGTTCCCGAACACCATCGACTGCACGTTGACGGCGGTGCCGAGCAGGCCCTTGATGTCGTTCAACCGGCGATAGCGGATGGCGCGGTCGTTGTTCCATGACCCGAACACGGCGTCGATGGCGCCCCAGAGCTGGTCCAGCGGGACTTGCGGAAACGCCTCGCCGGTGTGCGTGGAGTAGATCTCCTTGTAGGCGGCGATCACCTCGTCGAGGTCGGACTCGTCCAGGTCGGTGTCCTCGGTCACTCCCTTGCGCTGCTTGGCCTCCTCCAGCGCGTGCTCGAAGGCGCCGTGCGGGACCTCCCGCACGACGTCGCCGTACATCTGGATGAAGCGCCGATAGGCGTCGCGGGCGAAGCGGGGATTGCCCGACTGCCCGGCCAGGCCCTCCACCGCGGCGTCGTTGAGGCCGAGGTTGAGGACCGTGTCCATCATGCCCGGCATGGACTGCGCCGCCCCCGAGCGCACGCTCACCAGCAGCGGATCGCGGGAGCCGCCGAGCGTGCGGCCCATCAGGGCTTCCAGGCGCTGCAGGTGTGCGGCCACCTCTTCACGGAGACCGTCCGGGTAGGTGCGCCGGTTCTCGTGGAACGCCGCGCACACCTCGGTGGAGAGCGTGAACCCCGGCGGCACCGGGATGCCCAGGCTGGTCATCTCGGCCAGGTTGGCGCCCTTGCCGCCGAGCAGCTCCTTCATGTCGGCCTTCCCCTCGGCGGACCCGTCCCCGAAGAAGTAGACGTACTTGCTCTCGTTCTTGCCCTGTGCCACGTGTGCCCCCTCCCGTCCTGCGACCGGGTGTGCTGCCCGTAGGAGAAAGGCCAAGCCGTACAGTGTCAACGCCCCAGGGGCCGGCGCCTGCGGCGCCCGCCCCTGGCCCAGCCCCTCCTTTGGCTCGGACCGCATCGGTTCCCGCTGCGCTCCGAGCCGGATACGGGTTGTCCCGGCGCCCTTGGCGCCGCCCGCGAGTGCGCGGTCCGTCGCATGCACGGGGGACAGTCGACCGGCGCAACTCCCTTGTTGGGCACAAGATGCGGCGCCAAGGGCGCCGCATCTTGTCGTCTAAGCTACGTAGGCTTCCAGGTGCTGGGCGCGCGACGGATGGCGGAGCTGGCGCAGCGCCTTCTTCTCGATCTGGCGGATGCGCTCCTTGGTCAGGTGGTAGCGCAGCCCGATCTCCTTCAGGGACAGCGGCCGGCGGCCTTCCAGGCCGAAGCGGTGCTTGATGATGTCGGCCTCGCGGTTGGTGAGCGAGCGCAGCACCGTGGCGATGTCCTCGCGCAGCGACCGCATCAGGGCGCTGTCATCCGGCGATTCGCCCTTGGCATCCTCCACGAACTCCGACCGGTTGGCCGACTCGGAGTCGGCGTACATCGGCGCGTCGAGCGAAACCAGCTCGCGCGAGATCGAGGTGAGCTCCTCGACCAGCTCCGGCTTGAGCTGCAGACGCTTGCCGATCTGCTCGGCCGTCCCCTCCGTGCCGGTCTCGCTCTGAACTTCCTTGCGCGCCCGGTCGATCTGGACCAGCTCGTTCGCGCGGTTCAGCGGCAGGCGGATCAGGCGGGACTGCTCGCACACCGCCTTCAGGATCGCCTGCTTGATCCACCACACGGCATACGAGATGAAGTGATACCCCTTGTCCACGTCGAACCGGTCGATCGCGTGCAGGAGTCCGATGTTGCCTTCGCTGATCAGGTCCAGCAGCGGCAGGCCCTGATTCTGATACCGCTTGGCGACGTTCACCACGAACCGAAGGTTGGCGCGCGCCAGCGCTTCCTTGGCGTCGTTGTCGCCCGCCGCAACCTTGCGGGCCAGGTGCTCTTCCTCTTCTCTGGTGAGCAGCGGAATGCGATTGATCTCGCGCAGGTACCGCGCGAGAACGCTGTCATCGCTGGATGTCTCTCTTGCCATCTTCTTAACCTCGCCACCATTGAAGCAAGATGCGTGCCACGTTCGGGAACGTTCCTGCTGAAGCTATTTGTTTGCAGGCAAGGTCTTTGCGATCGAGATGGTCGACCGGCCCGACAGCCCGATGGGTCACAATGACCCGTATGTCCAAGAATCGGCATCAGTTCGTGTCACATTTACCCTGTACGGCGGACCGGCGGCACGGCGACCCGGATCGGTCTTGACGCTCCCTGGGGGCGACCGTATATTCGCCAGCGATCACAATCACAACGCGCTCCGGCCCTCGGCCGGCGCTACACCACACATCAAAACAGCGAGGAGCCCATGAAGATTCAGCCCATCGGTGACAGAATCCTTGTCAAGACGGTCGACGCGGAGACGCAGACCGCGGGCGGTATCTACATTCCGGAGACCGCCCAGGAAAAGACCCAGGAAGGCGTCGTGCTGGCGATCGGCGACGACGAGGAGATCAAGGTCAAGAAGGACGACAAGATCATCTACGACAAGTACGCGGGGACCACGATCAAGGTGGAGGGCGAGGAACAGCTCATCATCAAGGCCGCCGACGTGCTCGCGGTCGTCGGCTAGATCCCACCCCGACGCGCCAAGGCCCGCTTCTCTCGGGGAGCGGGCTTTTTCGTGCCCGAGTCCGGGGACGTGTGGCGGACGTTGTCCCCGGGCCGGCACACCGATAGGATCGATCCGGCAGCGGTGCAGGCATGGATGGCTCAGGCATGGATGCGTTCTTTTCCCGCGTCGAGCGGGTCATCAAGACGCTGCTGAAACCGGACGAGGAGTCCGACCGGCGAAGGAGCGACAGGCTCTACTCGGAGGCGTGGGAGGAGCTGGAGGAGTTTCTGCGCACCGGCGAGGAGCGCCCCGGTTCGGCCGCCGGCGCGTCCGGCGGGAGCGGATCGGCCGGGTTCCGCGAACGCCCGCAGGCGGCCGCGCAGGACTACCGCAACCTGGAGCTGGAGCCGGGCACCGACTTCGCCACGGTCAAGCAGGCATACCGGCGGCTGATGCGCACCTACCACCCCGACCGGTATGCCGACGATCCGGAGCGGCAACGGGTCGCCACCCAGATCTCCGCGAAGCTCAACGCATCCTTCAACCGCATCCGCGAGGCGTCCGAGGCCTCGTAGTACCCGGCGCGCGGCCGGTCGATCCTGCGCAGGCTCAGGGCTCGGAATCGATCCCGTACTCGGCCAGCTTGCGGTGCAGGGTCTTGCGGCCGATGCCGAGCACCGCGGCTGCCCTGGTCTTGTTGCCCCGGTGGGCGGCGAGCGTGTAACGGATCAGCTCGCGTTCGGCGTCGGCCAGCAGGCTGCCCACGGCAAGCCGCACCTCGACGTCCCCCGACTCCGTGGTGACGATCGCATCGAGGGCGGGGTCGCGGATGTGCGGCGGCAGGTCGGTGGCGGTGATCATCGACCCGCGCGCCATCACCACCGCGCTCTCTATGGCGTTCTGCAGCTCGCGAACGTTGCCCGGCCACCCGTAGTACCACAGCCGCTGGCTGGCTTCGGTGTCGAAGCCCTCGATCTCCTTGCCGTTCTCGGTAGCCAGCGTCTTCAGCATGCCGGCTGCCAGGATCGGAATGTCCTCGCGCCGCTCGCGCAGCGGCGGCACCGGGATGTTCACCACGTTGAGCCGATAGAACAGGTCGTCGCGGAACCTGCCCGCCTTGGTCTCCGCGGTCAGGTCGCGGTTGGTGGCCGCGATGACGCGCACGTCGACCTCCACCCGCTCCTCTCCGCCGACGCGCTCGAACGCGCGGTCCTGCAGCACGCGCAGCAGCTTGATCTGCACGGCCGGGCTGATCTCGCCGATCTCGTCGAGGAAGATCGTGCCGGTGTGCGCCCGTTCGAACCGCCCCCGCTTGAGACCGGCGGCGCCGGTGAAGGCTCCCTTCTCGTGGCCGAACAGCTCGCTCTCCAGCAGGGTCTCCGCCAGCGCCGCGCAATGCACCTTGATCAGCGGCTGCTCGGCGCGCGGCGACAGGCGGTGGATCGCCTCGGCCACCACCTCCTTGCCGGCGCCGCTCTCTCCCGTGATCAGCACCGAGGCGCGGCTGGGCGCCACCTGCTCGACCATCTCGAACACGCGGCTCATGGCGGCGCTGCTGCCGAGCAGGCCGCGCGACGCCTGCTGCCGCTCCAGCTCGCGGCGCAGCTCGCGGTTGGACAGGGTCAGCTTGCGCTCCGCCAGCGCGCGCTCGACCAGCAGGCCCAGACGCTCCAGGTTGACCGGCTTCTCCAGGAAGTCGTAGGCGCCGTCGCGCATCGCCTGCACGGCGACCTCCACGGTCGCGTGGCCGGTGAGGATGATCACCCGCACGGTCGGGTGGCGTTCGGCGACCTGTTTGAGAAGCTGGTCGCCGGACAGGCGCGGCATGCGCAGATCGGCGATGACCAGGTCGATCTCCTCGGTGGCCAGCGTGCTGAGCGCCTCCCTGCCGTCGGCCGCCGTCATCACCGCGTGGCCGTCGAACTCCAGCGCCCTGCGCAGCCCTTCGCGGATGTTCCGCTCGTCGTCGACGACCAGGATCGTGGCTTTCATTTCGCGACTGCCTGATACTCAACCATACGCCTGGCGCGGGGCGAGACCGGAATGCGGACCCGGAACGTGGTGCCGGCGCCCGGCCTGGAGGACACGTCGATGTCTCCGGCGTGCTCCTTGATGATCTTGTAGGTGAGCGTCAGCCCGAGCCCGGAACCGAACTCGCGCGTCGTGAAGTACGGCTCGAAGATCTTGTCGGCGATGTCGTCGGGGATGCCGATGCCGTTGTCCTGCACGGTGATGCGGATGCGCTCGCCGTCGAGCACCGTGCCCACGGTGAGGGTCCCGCCGGCCGGCATCGCCGCCTTGGCGTTCTTGACGATGTTCAGCAGCGCCTCCCGCATCAGCCGCTCGTCGATCTGCGCGGGCGGAAGCCGCGGCGCCAGCTTCTCGACGACGTCGATGCCGCTCGCGCTCAGCTCCGGACGGAGAAAGGCCAGCAGCGGATGCAGGACGTCGTTGATGTCCCCCTCGCGCAGCTCGGAGTTCATCGGCCGCACGGCGAACAGGAAGTCGACCACGATCTTGTTCAGGCGCTGGATCTCCTCGGTCATCGTGCTCAGGCTCTCGTCGATCTCCTCCGGCACCGTCTGGCCGCCCAGCGACCTCTGGATGAGCTGCAGGTGGATGCTCATGGAGGTGAGCGGGTTGCGGATCTCGTGCGCGACCCCGGCGGCCAGCGTCGTCATCGAGGCCAGGCTCTCGGCCCGCCGAAGCCTCGCTTCCTCCGAGCGGCGATCGGTGACGTCGTCCAGGTGCACGAGGCTGCCGTCGATGCGTCGGTCGCGCACCAGCGGCACGATGGTGATCTCCAGGGTCGCCGCATGCGATCCCTCCAGCGTGAACTCGCCGTCCAGAACCCGGTCGGAGCCGATCAGGGTGTCGCGCAGGAACGCGGCCACCTGCTCGTCGTCGACCACCTGCCAGACGGCGCGGCCGGTCAGCTCGTCGCCGGCGAACGGCAGCATCCGTTCGGCCGCCTTGTTGATCAGGCGGATGCCGTGGGCCTCGTCGAGGACGATGATGCCATCGGTCATGGCCTCCACGACCATCGCCAGCAGGTCGTTCTCCGCCGACAGGCCGCGCAGCAGCGTCCCTGCCTGCATCGGGTCCAGGCGGTCGAGCCGCTCGATCGCCTTCTGGTAGAAGCGGCTCACCAGCGCCTCATCGGCGGCTCGCCGCCGGCGGCCATGCTGCGGGTGATGTCGGCAACCGTGGTCTCGGGGTTCATGTTCATGGTCTTGACCCTCCACGCCGCGTCGTCGAGGAACCGGTACCAGCGCTCGATGCGCTGGACCTCGGCGACCCGTTCGGGCGACCTGAGCAGGGCGCGCAGGTGCTCGGCGCAGGACTGCAGGAACGCGAAGCTCTCCTCACGGTCGGCCGGCACGGCGACGCCGGCGTCATCCCAGGCGCCGCCGGCCAGGGCAGTATCGCAGAACCGCGCCGCCGCGCGCTGCAGGTCGTCCGCGCCCGCCGTGGATGCGGCCGCCGCGCGCCGGCCGGCCGCGCCGCGCTCGGCGAACCGGTAGCGGGACAGCCGTGACAGCAGGGTCGGGATCAGCGCCTGCGGCGACGGCGCGGTGAAGATGAAGTGCGTGCGGCCCGGCGGCTCTTCCACCGTGCGCAGCAAGGCGTTGGAGGCCGGTTCCGGCAGCCACCGCCGCACCTCGACGATGATCACCTTGACGCCGGGCGTCGCCACCCGCGCCCAGGTCTCGATCGCGCGCACGGCGTTCACGGACACCGCCTCCAGGTTGGCGGCGCGCGCCAACTCGCTCGCCACCTCCGCCGTGCCGTCGGTGCGCAGCGTCTCCAGCCGCTCCTCCAGCTCCGCGACGCGCGGGCGCAGCCGCCGCAGGCGCGGCTCGGAGCCCGACCACAGCAGGTCGTCGAAGCGGCGGGTCAGCGTGCGCACCGAGCGCACGAACAGCTCCCGCGACGCGGCCGTGTCGGACCTGGCGAGCGCCGCCGACGCGGCGGCGATCCCCGCGGCGAAGTCGCGGCCGCCCAGGAGCAGCACGTGCGGGTCCCGGCACGCCCGGTGGCTCCCGCACGACGGGCAGCCGCACGCGGGCGTCCCGCCCTCCCGGCAGTTCAGCACGCGGCCCAGCTCCAGCGCCGCGGTCAGCTTGCCGGCGGCCGGCGGCCCTTCGAACAGGACGGCCGGCGCCAGCGTCCCGTTCCGCACCGCGTCGCGCAGGCGGTCCGCCGTTGCGGCGTGGCCGATCAGGTCAGCGAACATCGGCTGCGCTCCCGACCGAGGGGGGACCGATGCCGAGGGTCTGCTCGGCCACCCGCGCGGCCACGCTCTCCTCCAGGAGGGCCGCGACGTCGAACCAGGGCTGGGCCTGCATGCCGGCGATCGCCACGGCGCCGATCACCGCGCCCTCGGCGACGCCCAGCGCCAGGCCGAACAGGTGATCGAGCTGCTGCAGGCGCAGGGTCCGTGACACGCGCTGGAGGATGTGCCCGACCAGCTTGAGCACCAGGTAGGTGATCAGGAACAGCACGAGGAAGGCGACCACCTTGTTCCAGAACGACTCACTGCCGGCGGCCACGTCGACGTAGGCGCTGGCCGGCACCACCAGGACGGCGGCCACGGCGACGCCGGCGACCACCGCGGCGACGCCGAACGCCTCCGCGACGAAGCCTCGGATCGCGGCGCGGATCGCCAGGATCAGGGTGACCAGGATCAGCACCACGTCCAGGGTGCCCAGCCCGGCCAGGACGGCGGCCAGCCGATCCATGAAGACCGGAATCTGATCGCGCACGTTCGCCATGAGCTCGGTCATCCCGCCATCAGTCCATGGGCCATCGCGCGGTCGCTCACCCGGGTACCGTCGGTTCCAGCCCGGCCGCGCGCAGGGTGTGCCGCACGACCTCGGCCGTGGCATGCGGCCGGTCCAGCGCGCGTATCGCGGCGGACATGCGGGCGCGGAGCCGATCGTCGGTCAGCCGGCGCGCGCAGCGCAACAGCCCGGCCCCGGTCTGCGCGCCGGGCTGCAGCACCAGGGCCGCGCCGGCCGACGCCAGCAGGCGGGCGTTGACGATCTGCTCGCCGCGGCTTGCCGTGCGCGGCAGCGGCACCAGCACGGCGGCCGTCCCGGTCGCCGCGAACTCCGCGACGGAGGTCGCGCCGGCGCGGCTGACGACGGCGTCGGCCGCGGCCAGCAGATCGGGGAACTCCTCGTCGAAGTACGGCCGCGCGCGGTAGCCGGGCTCGTCCACGGCCTGCCCGGTGCCGCCGGTCTGATGCACGACCATCCAGTCGCGAGCCAACCCACCCCGCGCCTCGCCGACCATGCGGTTCAGCGTAGCGGCGCCCAGGCTGCCTCCCACTGCCAGCATGATCCGCGTCCGGTCCCCTACCCCAAGATAGCGACGCCCGCGCTCCGCGTCGCCCGCGCGCATCGCCGCACGCACGGGGAGACCCGTGAGCCGGGCGCGCGCCGGCAGCGGCAGCGTTGCCGACGACGACGGCCACGACACCAGCACCCGCTTCGCCACCAGCGAGATGATCCGGGTCGCCAGGCCGGCGGTGCTGTCGGACTCGTGCGTGACGACCGGGATGCCGAGCAGCGCCGCGGCCGCCGCCGGCGGCACGCTGGCGAAGCCCCCCTTGGCGAACAGGACGCAGGCGCGCTCGCGGCGCAGGATGCGCGCCGCGCCCAGGACTCCCGCGCCGGTGCGCCCGATGTCCGTGATGTTGCGCAGCGATGCATACCGTCGCAACTTACCCGCGGGGAGCGCATGGAACTCGATACCGGCCGCACGCACCAGCCGCGCCTCCAGGGCGCCGTGGGTGCCCAGCCAGAAGACGCGCAGGCCGCGCGCGCGCAGCATCCGCGCCACTTCCAGCCCCGGATTGACGTGCCCGGCGGTGCCGCCGCCGGCCAGCGCGATCGTCGCGCCCGCTACCGTCGCGGCTCGCATCGCGCGCTCCCCGGCCGCCGCCCGCGCCTGGCACCGCTGGCCGCGGCGCTGTGCCTGCTGCTTCCGGCCGTCATCGGCGCGGACTGGGGCCCGACGTGCCTCCCGTCCGGCCGGATGGTCGCCGACGACGGCCGGGAGTTCCCGGCCGTGCAGCGCGTCGATGGAACGCTGGCCTGCATGCCGGCCGACACCCCGCTCGGTCGGGAGGTCCACGCGCGATTCGCCACGTTCCTGCCCAGCCATGCGTTCGAGACCCGCGGCGAGCTGCCGGCCAACGGTGCCATGGCCGCCGACCTGTACGCGGCGCTCCACGCGATCAGCACCCTGGAGGGCATCCGGTACTTCTCCGTCCTGCATCGGGGCGAGCGGGTGTTGTTCAAGACCGCGCATGCCATCGACACCCACGGCGCTGCCATCGCCGATCCGGTCCCGTCCGGCGACGGATACGGGGACGCGTACGCGCTGGTCGACGACGCCTCGTTCGGCAGATCGCCATACCGGCTGGAGTACCGCAGCGCACACGACGCCATCCTGCTCATCGTCAGCAACCCGCTGCCGCTCCGCGTGATGGGGATTCGACTGATCGACCCCGATCGGCTGCTGATCGCGCTGCTGATCGCCCCCGACGACTCGTCCGGCACGGGGCAGGGCGCCGCGGACTCCGATGGCGGCGGCGTCGAGTCATGGACGGTGTACGGACTGGTGGCTGCGCAGGCGCGGAGCGGCACGTTCCTCGAGAGCTTCGTGGAGGCATCGCTGCGCAGCCGCCTGGCCGCCATGCAGGACTGGATCGTCGCCAGAGCCGCCACCGTCGCCCGGCCGGAGGGCGGCACCGGCTCAGAGGCCGGCGCCGGCGAAGCCGGCACCGCGCAGGGCTAGCTGCGAGAGCCCGATCAGCGATCCGATCAGGGCGCCGAACAGGTTGATCCACTTCAGGTGGCGCGCGATGACGGCCAGCAGGATGCGCTCCACGTCGCGCACCTCCAGCCGGTCGATCCGGTCGATCACCAGCCGTTCGACGTCCAGCGCGGCCACCATCGCCGGCACCTGCTCCACCAGCAACCGCTCGGCACGGGCGGCGACCGCGTCATCCAGGGCGGCCTTGGCGTCCCGGTCGAGGGCGAGCAGCTCCGCGACGGTCACGTCTCCGGAGTCGGCCAGCCGGTCGATGGCGCCCGCGATCTGCGCCGCGACCGACCGCGCGGTCCCTTCGTCGGAGAGGTAGCGCAGGAGCCGCTGCGAGACCTCGTCCACCGTGTCGCTTGCCGACACGCCCAGGTAACGGGCCGCGATCTCGGCGACGGGCGTCTCGCCGTGCTCCTCCAGGAACCGCTGCAGCACGGCGTCGATCAGCGCCGTGACCGGTCCCGCTGCCACGGCCCCCCACAGCTCGCCGATCCGTTGCTCGGGAGCATCCGGGAGCACCGCGGCCAACGGCCGGTCGCGCGCGGATGCCAGCCACTCGCGGAGCGCCTCCTGCATGTGCGCCACCACCTCCGGATCGTCCGCGGTGTGCTCCAGTTGGCGCAGCGCGTCGTCGACGATCTCCGGCATGCGTTCGGCGAGCGTGCGGTCGTACTGCGCGGCGCCGATGAACAGCTTCTGCATCAGGTTGAGCCGATCCAGGATGTCGCGCAGCAGCAGCCTCCCGCGCGTCTCCAGCTCGCCGCGCATGGACGGCCGCCGCAACCACCCGATCAGCTCGCGGATCAGCGACGGCATGAACTCAGGCAGCATGGCGGCAACGCGCTCCGCGACCGCCGGCGACAACAGGTCGCCCACCGTCGCCTGCGGCCGCTCGGCGACGCCTGAGACCGCGCGGCCGATCTGACGTCCCACCTCCGGCCCGGTCAACCGCGGCAGGAGGCGGCCGTTCACGAAGGCCGACAGCGTGAGATCGTCCGCCACCTCGCGGAAGCGCCGGCTGCCGGCGCTCTCCACCGCGCGCCCGACCAGGCCCCGCAGCGCGTAGATGAATCCGCGTGAGCCGAACAACCGGCGCAGCAGCGCCGCCAGCCCCTGCTCGATCTGAGGCCGGGCGCCCTGCACCGCTCCCGCCAGCTTCCGCACCGGCATGGCGAGCAGCTCACCCGAGAGCGAGGCAAGCTGCGCGCGCAGGCGCTCGCTGAACTCCGGCCGCTGCAGGTGGGCGCGGATCGAGTCCGGTGTGAGCAGCTCCCGTGAGACCACGGCGGCGATGCTGCGCGCGAGTTGGCCCCGCTGGCGGGGGATCACGCCCGGTGTCAGGGGGACGGGGATGCCGAGGACGCGCTTGCGGGTCAGCGGCCGGAAGAGCATCCGGATCGCCACATAGTTGGTCGCGTAGCCGATGGCCGCGCCCATCAGCGGGGGCACCGCCCAGACGCGCAGCCAGGCGACGACCGCATCGAACGGAACCTCGACGAACGGAACCTCGACGGACGGAATGGTCAACGATCGGTTCCGGCCGGGCCCGTCTCCGCGTCCGCACTCCCCTCGGCGCGGGACGCCCCCTCCGTGAGGGCGGACGCCTCAGCGAGGCCGGGCACCTCGGTGAGGAACGCCCCGAACGTCCAGCCGCGCAGGCCGTTGTGGTTCACCTGGTACCAGTAGTCGGTCTGCCCGTCGATCTCCACCGCATCGGGCGTCCGCGCGAGGATCTCCACGCGGGCCCCCTCCGCCAGCGACAGCAGGATCCGGCCGGTCTGATCCGGCTTGTCCCGCAAGCGCAGGCCGTCCACGTCGACCACCGCCCACCGGATGGACATGGCCAGCACCGGTGTCGGCGGCAACACCAGCGCCGGTTCGATCTTCGGCGCCCCGCACGCCGCGAGCCCAAGGGGTGCCGTCAGGACCAGCGCCGCCAGGCCCGCCGCACGGCTTCTCATCGTCGCGACCCGCTGCGCCGGCGCCCGCCGGATTCGCCGCGTCGCGCGCCGTCCTGCCGCGGCTCCGCCGGCCCTCCTGCCTTGAGGCGCTCGATCTCGTCGCGCAGCACCGCCGCCCGTTCGAACTCCAGATCCTCTGCCAACTTCAGCATCTCCTGCTCCAGCGTCCGGATCAGGTCGTCGCGCTGCTCCGGAACCTCCACGTCGTATTCTCCCCGGCGGATCTCCAGGTCACGCGCGGCGGTATCGCGCTTCTCCTCCGACTTGCGCACCAGGAGCTGCTGGATCTCCTTCCTGACGCTGGTCGGCGTGATGCCGTGGCGGCGGTTGTGCTCCATCTGGATCGCGCGGCGGCGCTCGGTCTCCGCGATCGCCTCCCGCATCGCCTCCGACTCGGCGTCGGCGTACATCAGCACGGTGCCGTTCACGTGGCGTGCGGCGCGGCCGATGATCTGGATCAGCGACGTCGCCGAGCGCAGGAAGCCGATCTTGTCGGCGTCCAGGATGGCGATCAGCGACACCTCGGGCAGGTCCAGTCCCTCGCGCAGCAGGTTCACCCCGACCAGCACGTCGTACTCGCCGGCGCGCAGGTCACGCAGCAGCTCGACGCGCTCCACCGTCTCCACCTCGGAATGGAGGTACCGCACGCGCAGCCCGATCTCCGCCAGGTAGGAGGACAGGTCCTCCGACATGCGCTTGGTCAGGGTCGTAACCAGGCAGCGCTCGCCCGCGTCGACGCGCGCGCGGATCTCCCCGTACAGGTCGTCGATCTGGCCTTCGCTCGGCCGGACGTGGATCTCGGGGTCGAGCAGCCCGGTCGGCCGGATGACCTGCTCGGCCACGTGGTCGGAGAGCTTCAGCTCCAGCGGACCCGGCGTGGCGGACACGAACAGCACGCGGCCGACCAGCGCCTCGAACTCGTCGTAGGTGAGCGGGCGGTTGTCGAGCGCCGACGGCAGCCGGAAGCCGTGCTCGACCAGCGCCTGCTTGCGCGAGCGGTCCCCCTCGAACATGCCGCGGAGCTGCGGCAGGGTCGCGTGCGACTCGTCGACGATGGTCAGGAAGCCCTCGGGCAGAAAGTCGATCAGGACGCCAGGGCGCTCGCCGGGCTCGCGGCCGCTCAGGTGCCGGGAGTAGTTCTCGATGCCGGGGCAGTAGCCCATCTCCTGCAGCATCTCCAGGTCGTACTCGGTGCGGGTCGAGAGGCGCTGCGCCTCCACCATGCGCTCGGCGGCGCGCAGCTCGGCCAGCCGCTCCTGCAGCTCCGCGCGGATCTGGGCGGTGGCGGCGCGGATGCGCTCCTGCGGCGTGACGAAGTGCTTGGCGGGATAGATCGCGCAATAGTCGAGCTCGCCGAGCGCCGTGCCGTTCAGCGGATCGACCTGGCGGATACGCTCCACCTCGTCGCCGAAGAACTCGATGCGGATCGCCTGCTCGGAGTAGGAGGGGAAGATCTCCAGGACATCGCCGCGCACCCGGAACGTGGAGGGGGCCAGCACGGCGTCGTTGCGCTCATACTGCACGGCGACCAGGTCGCGCAGCAACCCGCGCAGATCGAACGTGTCGCCCAACCGTACCTGCAGGCGCATCTCGCGAAAGTCGCGCGGGTTGCCCAGCCCGTAGATGCACGACACGGTGGCGACGACGATCGTGTCGCGCCGCTCGACCAGCGAGGTGGTGGCCGACAGGCGCATGCGCTCGATCTCTTCGTTGATCGACGCGTCCTTCTCGATGTAGAGGTCGCGGGAGGCGACGTACGCCTCCGGCTGGTAGTAGTCGTAGTAGGAGACGAAGTATTCGACCGCGTTCTCGGGGAAGAAGTCCTTGAACTCGCGGAAGAGCTGCGCGGCCAGCGTCTTGTTGTGCGACAGGACCAGCGTCGGCCGCTGCAGCGCCTCCACGATCTTGGCCATCGTGAAGGTCTTGCCCGAGCCGGTGACCCCTTTCAGGGTGTGGAAGCGGCTGTCGCCGGACAGGCCGGCGACGATCGCCCGGGTCGCCTGCTGCTGATCGCCGGCCGGCTGGAACGGCGCGTGGACGGCGAACCGGTTCACTGGGAGCGTTCGCTCAACGTGACGGACAGCTCCCGCAGGCGGCCGTCGCGTTCCACGACCACGGTCACCACCTCGCCCGGCTTGTTGTCCTCCAGCGCGGCCAGCAGCTCCTGATAGCCGCTGACCTGGTGACCGTCCACCTCGACGATGATGTCGCCGCCGGCATAGAACACCCGCTGGCCCCAGCGTACGGGCTCGGTGCCGCCGCGCAGGCCGGCCCGCGCCGCGGGCGAGTCCGGCTCGACCACGTGGACCAGCAACCCGTCACCACGCGTCAGGTCCAGCGCCCGCGCCAGGCGCGCCGAGATCGACACGCCGCGGATGTCGATCCAGCCGCGCCGCACCGTGCCGCTCTCCAGGAGCTCGGGCAGCACGCGGCGGGCGGTGGCGACCGGCACGGCGAAGCCGATGCCGACCGAGGCGCCGGTGGGCGAGAAGATCATGGTGTTGATGCCGACCATGAGGCCGCCGGCGTCCAGCAGCGGTCCGCCGGAGTTGCCGGGATTGATGGAGGCGTCGGTCTGGATCATCTGCTGGATGATGCGGCCGTCGTCCGCCTCCACCGGCCGGCCCAGTCCCGACACGATGCCGGTGGTCAGCGACCGGTCCTGGCCGAACGGGTTGCCGATCGCCAGCACCTTCTGACCGACCCGCAGGTCGGTCGAGTCACCGAACGGGACGACCGTCAGCGGCGTGTCGCCCGGCTCGAAGCGGATCACCGCCAGGTCGTTCTCGGGATCGGCGCCGACGAGCGCCGCGTCGTGCTCGCTGCCGTCCCAGAGCGTGACCGTCAGGCGGGTGGCGTTCCTGATCACGTGGTGGCTGGTCAGCACGTGGCCGTCGGCGTCGATGATCACGCCGGAGCCCGAGTCGGAGCGGGGAACGGGGCGATAGCGGAAGACCACGCTGCCCTCGGCCGAGACGTTGACCACCCCCTCGTTGAGGGCGTCGTAGATGGCGATGTTGTTGCGTTCGTCGGCCGAGTAGTAGCGCCCGCCTGCGACGCCCTCCGTCCACTGCACCGGCCGCGCGGGGGTGGAAGGCGCCCACGGCCGCGGGACGTCAGGTTCCGCCGGCGCGCGCGGCGCGTGGCGGGCGATCAGCATGCCCACCCCGAGCCCGGCGACCGTCAGCACCACCCCGGCCGCCGCCGCGCCCAGCAGGCGCCCGGCGCGAACGCCGGCAGTGCCGGCGACTCCTCGCCCGCTGGCGACTCCTCGCCCGCTCACGGGGGCGCCGCCCCGGTGAGTTCGTCCCAGACGGCGCGCCGCCTGGCGACCTCCTTGTAGTGGTCGGTCTGCGACACGTTCAGCGGATTGGTGAACGTCAGCATGTCGAGCGGCTGCTCCGACGCGGAGCGCCGGTTCCAGTCCCGCAGGCCGTTCATGGCCTCCGGGTCGTGGTTCCAGGTCGGCCGCTCGTTGGGCCGCGTGCGGTTGAACAGGAACTTGATCATGTGCCGGCGCCGGCCCGAGCGGTTGGCGGCCGTGCCGTGCCACAGGTCGTAGTGGGTGAGCGCGAAGGTGCCCGCCCTGACCACCAGCGGCACCTGCCCGCGGATGTTGGTGTAGGTGCGCATGCGGTCGGTGGGCGCGTTGCGGAAGTGGGTGCCGGGCACGATGATCGTCGGCCCCATGTCGGCGGTGACGTCGGCCGGATAGTAGAGCCCCAGGAACCGGTCCAGCCCCACGCCGCGCCGGTTCTTGCCGTCCTGGTGCCAGTGCATGTAGGCGGTGCCGGGCTCCTTGCAGTGCCAGTGGCGGTGCGCCATGACCTGGTAGTCCTCGCCCGCCAGGCTGGTCAGCGCGCCATGGACCATCGGATGGTCCAGCACCCGGTGCAGCTCCGGCACCGCGTCGGTGATCCCGTCGCCCGGGTTGCCGTCCATGCCGTCCAGCGTCGCGGCGATCCGCTCGTTCACGCCGGCCGGCAGGTCGAGCTCCAGCAGGAGATGGCCGCGGATGATGAAGTCGACCACCGCCCGGTCGTCCAGGAGCGTGTCCGGCGGCGCCGTTACTGCCGTGCTCATTCGACCACCTCCATCTTCTGCAGCACGAACTCGTAGCCGACCATGTCCAGGTCGTCGTCGTCGAAGTCGGCCTGGTGCAGCGGGAACTGCACGATCTGCCAGCCGTCGCACACCGCGTCGTGCACGGACTCGTACGGACACGGCGGCGGATCGACCGCAAGCTCGACCGAGAAGCCGGGCACCGGCTCGTAGATCGTGAAGCCCAGGATCGGCGACAGGATGTTGGGCGTCTGCGCGTGGATGTACATCAGGCGCTGCTTCGGCCGTGCCGTCTGCCGCGTTCCCATCGCTGCCCCTCCTGGCCCACAGATCATAGGTCCCGCGCCGTTGCCGGGACAAGCGGCGGACGGGTACCGTGGCCGGCATGCAGGCAGGAACCCAGATCATCGCCACCGAACCCGTGGTCGACGGCAACACCGGCATGGACTTCGCCGAGGAGCGCATCGCCCTGGCGTGCGCGTTCCGCTGGGCGGCCCGCTACGACCTGCACGAATCGGTCGCCAACCACTTCAGCCTGGCGGTCGACGACGCCGGCACGAAGTTCCTGATGAACCCGCGCGGGCGCCACTTCTCGCAGGTCAGGGCCAGCGAGCTGCTGCTCCTCGATGCCGGCGACCCGACGACCATGGAGCGCCCGGACGCGCCCGACCCGACCGCATGGGCCCTGCACGGCAGCATCCACCGCAACGTGCCGCGCGCCCGCTGCGTCCTGCACGTGCACTCGAAGTACGCCACGGCGCTGGCCTGCCTGGACGACCCCACGCTGCCGCCGGTCGAGCAGAACGCCATGCGCTTCTGGGGGCGGGTGACCATCGACGACCAGTTCGACGGCATGGGACTGGACGACGAGGCCGAGCGCGTCGGCCGCCTGGTCGGCGACAAGCCGATCCTGCTCATGCGCCACCACGGCGTGATGGTGTTCGGCCCGACGGTCGCGCAGGCGTTCGACGACCTCTACTACTACGAGCGCGCCTGCTGCACGTACCTCATCGCCCTGCAGACCGGCCTGAAGGTGCGCGCCGTCTCCGACCGCGTCGCGGCCAAGACCGAGCTCCAGTGGCGAAACTACCCCGACCTGAGCGAGGACCACTTCCGGGAGCTGGGCGCGATCCTCGACCGGGAAGACCCCTCCTATCGCTGCTGACCCGCCCGGCATGGTCCTGGAGGTCGCGATCCTGGACGTGAAGCCCGGCCTGGAGGCCGACTTCGAGGCGGCCTTCACGGAGGCGCAGGGAATCATCGCCAGCATGGACGGCTACGTGTCCCACGAGCTGCGGAAGTGCCTGGAGAAGCGCAGCCGCTATCTCCTGCTGGTGACGTGGCGCACCCTGGAGGACCACACCGTCGGCTTCCGCGGTTCCGCCCGGTACCAGGAGTGGCGCAGGCTGCTGCATCACTTCTACGACCCGTTTCCCGAGGTCGAGCACTACGAGCCGGTGTACGGCGCCCCGTGACCGGCGCCGCCATGTCCCGGGTCTTCGGCGACTACCACGTCCGCATCGATCCGTGGGAGGTCGACTACGGCGACCAGACGCCGCTGGAGTCCCGGAACGATCGGCCGCGCGAGCACGTCGATCACGAGGTCGAGCTGCCCGATGAAGAATGGACGGCGATCGTGCCCGCGGCTCCCGGCTCGTTTCGCGACCGGGTCGCGTTCGTCGACGGTGTCCGCAGGCTCGACGCCCGGGTGCAGGTCCGGCAGGACGAGACCCTGATCTTCGGCGGCTTCGGGAGCTACGCGGTCGGCGCTGCGATCATGCGCGGCCCGGCTGCCGACTTCGGTGAGATCCGCGTGTCCCGCACCATGGTGCTCGGGGGCGGACACCCCCTGCCGGCTGCCGTGCAGGTTCGCGACGATCTGGTGTACCAGCCCGAGAGCACCCCGAGGACGGAGGTGGACGGGCCGTTGCGGCACATCCAGGACTCGATGCGAACCGCCGAGGCGGCGATGGCCGCCGATCTCTGCGATCCGGACACGCTGGTCATCGTCGACGGCCCGCTCAGCTTCGTGCCCGAGCGGCCGGAGCAGGCCGTCGGCTACATCAAGCGCCTGCACGACCTCTACCTGCCGGGCCGGTTCCTGCCGCTCATGGCGACCCTCCCGGCGGGCTCCAGGACGCCCCTGTTCGCGATCCGCGGCGACCGGTCCGGGTTCGCCCGGTACTCGTGGTTCCAGCGCCTCGGCGACCCCGCGCACGGCGCCGTGGAGCTGCACGGCCTGGTCCGCCTGGAGGTCGGCGCGTCCGCGGGCGTCGACGCGGCCCGCCGCCTGGCCGATGCGGCCACCGCCTGGCTGCCCGGAGTCGCGCCGCAGCGCTCCAGGGACCCGCGGTCTCCACAGAATCTCCTGCCCATCGGCGCGCTGGAGCAGCAGCTCCGTGCCCGGCTCGGCGACGCGCGGCTGATCCGGCGCTGGATCGAAGCCCTGGTGGCACGGGAGGCCGCGCATGAGTGACACCGAACGCGCGCCGGAACTCCCGGTCGGCGTGGTGCTCGGATCGGAAGACGCCGGTCCGCTCGAGTTCTGGGTGGGCGTCAGCGAAGGGCGCTTCCTGCAGCTCGACGACCTGGTGACCGTGGAGGCGGTCGTCGACGGCGAGACCGTCAGCTTCTTCGGCATCGTCGACGTGGTCCGCAAGCGCTACGAAGGCGCGCAGTTCGACTCGGACGCGTTCCGGGCGTCGGAGGGCATCCTGCCGGTGGACGTCTCCTACGCCGCGCACGTGCAGGTCACCCGCATCGACCCGGAGGTGTTCGTCCCGCCGCATCCCGGCAGCGAGGTGCGCATCGTCGGAGGCGAGCAGTTCCGGCGCGCCCTGTTCATCGACCGGATGGAGCGCAAGGTCGCCATCGGCGGCACGCGCGCCGGCGAGACGGTGTATGCCAACCTCGACTTCCTCGACGGCGAGCGGGGCGCGCACGCCTCGATCAGCGGCATCTCCGGCGTGGCCACCAAGACCAGCTACGCCACGTTCCTCCTCTACTCGCTGTTCCACTCCGACGCCCTGGGCCGGGACGCCGCCAACGCACGGGCGATCATCTTCAACGTCAAGGGCGAGGACCTGCTGTGGCTGGACAAGCCGAACGCCAAGATCGACGAGGATGCAGCGGCCAGCTACCGCGCCCTCGGCCTGAACGCGGGACCGTTCGAGGACGTCGGCTTCTTCGCCCCGACCCGGCGCCACGGCGAGGTGCTCATCCCCGAGGTCGGCAGCCGCCACGAGGGTGTCCGGGCGTACGCGTGGACGCTCCGCGAGTTCGCCCGCAACCGCCTGCTGCGCTTCATCTTCGCCGAGGGCGAGGACGCGCGCTCGCAGCTCTCCTTCCTGATCTACCGGGTCGAGCGCGTGCTGGAGCGCGCCGCCCGCGCGGGCGACCGGAACGATCCGGGCATCACGGTGGACGAGGCGCACCTCGCCAGCTTCGACGACCTGATCGAGCTGCTCGACACCGAGGCCCTGGACCACATGGCGCCGGCCGCCGCGTCCGGCACGCTCGACGCGTTCCGCCGGCGGCTGCACGCCGCCACGCAGCACATGGGACACCTGGTGCGCGGCGACCGGGAGACGGCGCGCCACCGCATCGACTGGCAGGCGCACCAGGTCACGGTGGTGGACATCCACACGCTGCACCAGACCGCGCAGATGTTCGTGGTCGGCGTCCTGCTCAAGCGGATGCTGCAGGACAAGGAGCAGCAGGGCACCGCCCGCCCGCTCGTGTTCGTCGTGCTCGACGAGCTCAACAAGTACGCGCCGCGTTCCGGCTGGAGTCCGATCCAGGACGTCCTGCTCGACATCGCCGAGCGCGGCCGATCGCTCGGCGTCTCCCTGTTCGGCGCCCAGCAGACCGCGAGCGAGGTGGAACGCCGGGTGGTCGCCAACGCGGCGCTCAAGGTGGTCGGACGCCTCGACGCTGCCGAAGCGGAACGGGGCGAGTACGGCTTCCTCACCCAGGTCGCCCGCAAGCGCGCCACGATGCTGTCGCCGGGCACGATGATCGTCACGCAGCCGGAGCTCCCGACCCCGATCCTGCTGAACTTCCCGTTCCCCTCCTGGGCCACGCGCCAGAGCGAGGTGAAGGACGACGGCAGGGACGAGGACCCGTTCCTGCGCGCGTGAGGATCTCCCGATGAGAGTCTCCTGGTGAGGATCTCCTGGTGAGGATCGTGCACACCAGCGACTGGCACGTCGGCCGCCGCTGGAAGGGCATCCAGCGGCTGGACGAGATGGAGGCGGTCCTCGATCACCTCGCCGGCTTCATCGAGCGGGAGTCGATCGACCTCGTCCTCCACTCCGGCGACGTGTTCGACAGCCGGAACCCGACGGGCGACTCGGAGCGGCTGGTCAACGAGTTCCTGGTGCGCGTCGGCCGTGCCGGCGCCCGTACCGTCGTGATCGCCGGCAATCACGACGATCCGCTTCGGTTCGACGCGCGTGCGCTGCTGGCGGCGGGCGCCAACGTCCACATTCTCGGCCGCCCCCGCAGCGCGAGCCGCGGCGGGACCTTCATCCTCGAAACCCGCGGCGGCGAGCAGGCCGTGGTCGCGGCACTGCCGTTCGCCTCGCCCGGGATGTGGGTGTCCGCCCTGGACCTCGCCGGGGAGGAGGCGTCCGCTCGAACCCGCTACGCCCACCTGTTCCAGCGAGCGGTGGAGAACCTCTGCGCCGGGTACCGCGACGACGCCGTGAACCTGCTGATGGCCCACACACACCTGGAGGGAGCGGCATTCGGCGAGTCGGAGCGCCGCGTCCATCTGTCCGAGGACTGGGCGGCGACGCCGCAGACCCTGCCGCCGACCGCGACCTACATCGCGCTCGGCCACATCCACAAGCCGCAGAAGGTGGCCGGCACCCTGCCCGCCTGGTACGCCGGATCGCCGCTGCAGCTCGACTTCGGCGAGGTCGGCCAGGAGAAGACGTTCATCGTCGTCGAAGCGGCACCGCGCCGCCCGGCGCGGGTCGAGCACGTGCCCTACGAGGGTGGACGGCCGCTGCGGGACATCGAGGGGACGCTGGATGAGTTGACGGGCTACCCCGGCGCGAACGGTGACGGCGTCTGGCTGCGGGTCACGGTCAAGCTCAACGAGAAGGACCCGGACATCAACCGCAAGGTGCGCGAGCTCCTGCCGACCGCGCTGGTCGTGCGCGTGGACCTGCCCGAGTCCGAGATACCGGACAGCGACCGGCCCGACGCCGGGGCGCCCGCGGCCGAGCTGTATGCCGCCTACCACCGGCGCGCTCACGAACGGGAGCCCGAGCCTGCGGTCCTCGACACGTTCGGGCACCTCCATGAGCGCGCCCGCGAGGACGCCTGACCGATGCGCCCGATCCAGCTCACCGTCGAAGGACTGACCTGCTTCAAGGAGAAGCAGGAGATCGACTTCTCCGGCCTGGACCTTTTCGCGATCTCGGGTCCCACCGGCGCCGGCAAGTCGACGCTGCTGGACGCCATCCTGTTCGCGCTGTACGGCGAGGTCCCGCGCGTCGTCAAGCAGGATCTGAAGGAGATGATCTCGGCGGCACGGGAGCGCGTGAGCGTCCGCTTCGACTTCGCGGTCGGGAAGCGGCGATTCCGAGTCGCCCGCGCGCTGCGCCGCAAGGGCGCGGCTGCCGTCCGCCTGGAAGAGCACGACGGGACGGACTTCAACACCGTCCTCGCCGATCAGGTCCGCCCGGCGTCCGCGGAAGTGACGCGCCTGCTCGGCCTGGACGTCGACGCGTTCACCCAGGCGGTGATCCTTCCGCAAGGGGAATTCGCGAAGTTCCTGAAAGCCGATCCGCGCAAACGCCGCGAAATGCTGCGCACGCTGCTGCGCCTCGACGTGTACGAGCGGATGCGACAGACCGCCCAGGACACGTCGACCCGGAAGAAGCACGATCTCGACGCGCTGGAGCAACGCCTCCGCGAGGAGTACGGCGGCGTCTCCGAGGCGGCGCTGGCAGCCTTGCGGGGTGAGTTGCAGCAGGCGGAAGCGCGGCTCGAAGAGCGGCGCAAGGAGAGCGAAGCCGCCGAGTCCCGGCTGATCGAGATCCGGGATCGACACGCGAAGACGGTCGACCTCGCCAAGAGCGAGGCACGGCTGGCGGAGCTCCACGGCATCACCCCGCAGATCGAGGAAGCGCGAAGTGAGCTTGACGCCGCGCGCCGGGCCGCGGCGCTGGTTCAACTGATCGAGGAGGCCGACCGGGCCGGGCGGGAGGCCGACCACGCAAGAAACGCCGCGCAGGAAGCCGGGCACGCGAAGGAGGCGGCCGGGCGTGTCCACGAGGAACGCGAGCGGGAGCTGGCAAAGGCCCGGGAACAGGCGGAGGAGATTCCCGCCCTGCGTGACCGCCTTGCCAACCTCGACCGGATACTCGGGCGCCTCCCCGAGCTCACGAGACTCGAAACCGAGGTTCGCAGAAGACGCACCCGCACCGCGCAGCTCGACCTGGAGCTCGAACAGGGTAGCGAGCGCCTGGAGCAGTTGGCGGATGAAGCCGCGCGACAGCAGGCCTCCGTGGGAACAGCCCGCGCCGAGCTCGACACCATCGGGTACGACGCCGAGCTCGACACCGCGCTCGACAGGGTCCGCGAGACGGCGACGAAACTCGCAATCGCCCGAAGGCAGCTCCAGGATGCGAAGCCGGAACAGGAGCGGCGGCGCAAGACGCTGGATGGTCTGGCCGTCGAAGTCGAGCGGCTCACGGGCCAAGCGCGAGACAGAGACGATGCCCTGCACGACGCGGAGCAAGCCGTGGAGGCTGCGGAGGAGGCACTGCACGCGGCCCACCGTCAGGACGCGGCCAACGACTTGCGCGGATCATTGGCAGCGGGGGCGCCGTGCCCGGTCTGTGCGCAACTCGTGGCAGATCCGCCGGCGGCCGATCTGCACCCTGACGTCGCAGCCGCCCGCTCCGGCCGCGACCAGGCCAGCACCACGCTGCGGCGCGCTCGCGACGATGCGCAGGACTCTCGCAACGCGCTGGTGGGGACCCAGGGCGACGTGCGCGCCGCTCAGGAGGCGCTGACCGAAGCGGACAGCACCACGGACAAGGCGCGTGCGGACATCCGTCAACTGACAGCCGAAATCCGGGAGGCCATCGGCGGCAGCGTGCCGGTCGACGACGATGCCGTCGTGGCCTGGTTTCGGGAACGGATCGAGACGACGGCGGCTGCCCGCAGCTCCTTCGAGGACGCGCACGATCGCCTCGAGACGGCGGAGCTCCAATTGAGCGACCTGCGCCGGAGCGATCAGACGACGCGCGGCGAGCTCGACCGAATACGAAACGAGCGGCGCGAACGGATCGCGGAAGTGACCGCCGACGAGGAGCGGCTCCGGGCCGTGCGAGCCGAGATCGCAGCGGTCACCCAATCCACCGACCCCGGTCAGGAACGGACCGACCTGTCCTCTCGCATCGATAATCTGGAAGCCGGACACCGTGAGGCCCTGTCAGCCGAGGCGGAAGCCCGCCGCGGGTTGGCGGCGGCCCAGCAGGCCCACGGGGAACGCGAGCGAGCCGCCGGGGAAGCTGACCGGGAAGCGGCGGCCCGGGTCGAGCAGCGTGATCGACACGTCGCCCAGGCACGCTTCGACAGCGTGGGCGACGTCCGCAACGCGGTGCGGGACGAGAACGCACAGGCCCGACTGAGCGATTCCGTCGCCGGCTACGAGCGCGATCTGCACGCCACCGGGCTCCGCGTCCGCGACCTGCAGAACGACCTGGGTGGCGAGCGGGTCTCGGACGAACAGCTCGATGATGCGAGCGCCAACGACCGACGGATCAAGGGCGAAGTCGAGGAGCTCGTCACGAGGAACGCGCATCTCGGGCAGCAAGTCGAGACGATGACCGAGCGCCTTGCGCGGGCGCAGGCACTCCACGAGCAGTTGCGGGCCATGAGAGACGACCATCGCCTGTTCAGCGGCCTGGCCACCGATCTCCGCAGCGACCGGTTCCAGGCGTACGTCCTGGAGGACAGTTTCACGAAGCTCGTGCACGGCGCATCGGACCGGCTGTTCACGTTGTCCGGCGAACGCTACTCATTGACGTTTCAGGAAGACCAGATCCTCGTCGTCGACCACGACAATGCCGACGAGACGCGGATCAGCGACACGCTGAGCGGCGGAGAGACCTTCCTCACCTCACTGTCCCTGGCCCTGGAGCTCAGCAGGCAGGTGCAGGATGCGGCAGGGGCCGTGAACCTCGACAGCCTGTTCATCGACGAGGGCTTCGGCACGCTCGACCCGGATACGCTCGCGACGGTCTCCGAGACCATCCAGAGCCTCCAGGTCGCCGGCCGCATGGTCGGCGTCATCACCCACATCCCGGAACTGCGCTCCGAGTTCTCCCAACAGATCCAGGTAACCAGGCATCAAGGCTCCTCCACGGTCCGGGTCATACGCGATCTGTGATGGACGAGGTGGAAGTGGCACTACCCTCTGAGGACGGAGACGTGAGAAAGCTGCGCAACACTCATCCGGGAGAGGTACTCAAGGAGGAGTTCCTTGAACCCCTGCACGTGAACCCCCAGCGCTTGGCACAGGAGACCGGGATGTGCCAGGCAGCCATCGCCGACATCATCGAGGAGCGAGGCAGAATCACGGCTGACGCGGCGCTTCGACTGGGGAGGTTCTTCGGGACGACGCCGCGGTTCTGGCTGGGCCTGCAGGATGACTACGATCTGGAGGAGCAACAGGCGGTGATCGCCGACGAACTGGACGCGATTGCGAGCATCGCCTGACCCGGTCACCCCACCGATTCGCACCGGCCACCGGGGCAGCCGGGACATGCCCTGGCCATGGTTTCAGCGTTCTGAGCCGCGGCGCAGCGTCAGCCGCACGTAGTCCTCGGTCGCTTCGAACTCGGGGTCCACGCCGTTGCGGGCGCGCATCAGCGGCATGATCCTGTTGCGCACGCCCATGCCGCGCGCGTCGGCATAGTTGTAGTCGCGCAGCACCTCGGAGATGAGCAGATTGCGCGGTGCACGCTGGCCGGCGATCATCTTGGCGACCGTCATGCCGTTCTGCAGGGCGCCGGGGCTCACGATCTCCATCCGATCGACGTACCGGACGACCTCCACTTCCTCATAGCGCGTCCAGTCGCGATGGGTCAGCGCGTTGACGACGCCTTCGCGCAGCGCTTCGAGCGGGTAGTGCCAGCGCCGTTCCCGGCGCATCGACTCATCCACCGCGCCCGGCTCCTCGGAGACGAACGGGCGCATAGCGTCCGCGAGACGCTCGATGAGTCCCTTCTCGACCAGTTCGCGCCCTCCTGGCAAGTCCCGCCAGTGGCCGGTGAGCGGCCCCTCGATCACCTGATCATCCAGCGCGTCGTACGCCTTTTCCCGCCCCTTGAAGCACATCCAGCGTACGCCGGCATGGCGCAGCAGGCGGCGCGGACGGTACCCGAACAGCAGCAGCCCGGCGATCGTGCACGCAGGCGGGCCGGCGTCGCGTTCCACCATGAAGCCCAAGGCGCACAGGCGTTCGTGCCACGCCGCTTCATCCTGCGGCGCGCTCGGTTCTCCCACGATCGTGGTGAGGTAGTCTGCCAAGCGTTCCCGACTGAGGTGGGCAAGGCCGCTGCCCGAAACCGGCAGCATCTCCGTGTGCAGCAGACCGCCCGTGGCGAACAGCCGCGCCTGCTGCTCCCGCGTGGCCAGCCGCGAGGTGCTGCCGCCGCGCACGTAGATGTCCTCGCGGCCGCGCTGCCGGACCACGTACGGCTTGACGGGACCCTGCGTGACCGTGACGACGGCGACGCGGCGATCGGGGGCGACCGGCACCTCTTCGTAGAACGGCAGCAACAGCGGATGGACCATATGGCCGAACACCGTGTCCATGACCCATCGCTCCAGGCCCGCGCGGCGTATCCCGGAAATGGTCCCGTCGTCCTCCACGCCCAGCAGCACGCGTCCGCCCTGGAAGTTGGCCAGCGCTGCCACCTCTCGCGCCAGTTGCTCGGGCCGCAGCTCGTCCCGCTTGAACTCGACGCCCGAGTTCTCCCCCGCCTCGATCAGCTCCAGGAGCTCCTCCCGGGTCATCCGCGGTCCCCTCCCGTGCGTGGAGCCGTCACGGGGACGCCTCGACGGGGGCGGCCTCCAACGACGGCCCCGACCACGTCGGGAGGGTAGTCGACCCCACCAAGCCGGTCACAGTACCGATCATACCGCGCCGGTGGTCCCGACGGCCTCTTGCGGCGCGTCCGGTGTACGATGGCGGCACCATGGCACGCCGCGAACCGAGCATCCTCAAGGATGGCCTGTACTTCCCGGAAGGGCCGCGCTGGCGGGGAGACAGGTTGTACTTCTCCGATGTCCTGGCCGGCACCGTCCATCGTCTGAGCCTCGACGGAACCCTGGAGACGATCGCCGCAGTCGACGAGCTTCCGTCAGGGCTCGGCTGGCTGCCGGACGGCACCCTGCAGGTGGTTTCGCTGCAGGACGGCAGGCTGCTCGCGTGCCGGGACGGGCGCACCGCCGCCGTCGCCGAGATGCGCCGGATCACGGGGTTCCCCTGCAACGACATGGTGATCGACCGCGCCGGCCGCGCCTACGTCGGCAGCGACGACACCGACTTCGACGAGGGGCGGCTGCCAATGCCCGGCAACATGCCGCGGCTGAGCAGCATCGCGCTCGTGGAGCCGCCGGCGCCCGGCGCCGCCTGGGACGCCCCGCGCGCGGCGCGCATCGTCGCCGACCGCGTGACCTTCCCCAACGGGATGGTGGTGACCCCCGATGGCGCCACCCTGATCGCGGCTGAGACGTTCGCCGGGCGCCTGACCGCATTCGACATCGAGCCCGACGGCTCGCTCGTCAACCGGCGCGTGTGGGCCGACCTCGGCGTGCCCCCCGACGGCATCACCCTGGACCGGGACGGCTGCCTGTGGGTCGCCGTGCCCTACTACCGCTACGGAGAAACCGGCGGCTACCTGCGCATCGCCGAGGGCGGCGAGCTGCGCGACCGGATCGACGTGGGCGGGTACAGCGCTTTCGCCTGCACGCTCGGCGGACCTGACGCGACCACGCTGTTCCTGTGCGAGTCGACGGTGCTGGGGCAGCCCCGCAGTCCCGGCGACGGGCGCATTCGTACGGTCGAAGTGGACGTCCCGGGAGTCGGCACGCCGTAGTAGCCGTTCAAGTGGGCAAAGGGACTGTCTGCCAGTGAGTGCAAGGTTCGAACCGCCAAGAGACGAGATTGCCAGCTTCTGCAGACGCTGGCAGATAAAGGAACTGGCGCTATTTGGCTCCGCCTTGCGAGAAGACTTTGGCCCCGACAGCGATGTCGACGTACTGGTCCGCTTCCATTCGGATGCGCGCCGAACGCTTCTCGACATGGCGCAGATGCAGGAAGAACTGAGCCTCATGTTTGGTCGACAAGCCGATCTGGTTGAACATGACGCCGTCGAGTCGAGCCGCAACTATATCCGTCGCAATGAGATCCTTCGCCATGCAGAGACAGTCTATGCGGCATGATGATGCCTATCTGCTGGACATGCTTCTGGCCGCTCGCGACGCCGTTCAGTTCGCTGACGGGATGGCATTCCACGAGTTCAAGCAGAGCCGCCTTCACCAGAACGCCATCCTCAAGTCGATCGAGATCATCGGCGAGGCCGCTGCCCGCATCAGCAGCGAAACACGGGAACAGCACTCCGAGATCTCTTGGCCGGAGATCACTGCGATGCGAAATCGCTTGGTGCACGCGTACTTTGATGTGGATCTTCAGCGCGTGTGGGAGATCGTCGAGAACGACATTCCTCGTCTCATTTCTCTCATCGAACCACTGGTACCTCCCGAGGACACTCAGGTCACTTAGAGTCTGACGCGGCGGCCCCCATCTTTGCTCGTCGATCGGCCTGCACCTCGCTGGTTCCTCTCCTCGCCGAGTAAAGCCCTCGACAGGGGTCGCGGGCTGGACTACCGTCGTCTCCCATGCTGACGCAGGAACAGGTCGAGGCGTACCGCAACGACGGCTATCTCCGGGTCTCCAACATCTTCACGGACGAGGAGCTGGAGGAGCTGGAGCGGGAGATGGACTTCATCGTCGAGGAGTGGTGGGGAGAGGACAGCATCGGCTGGAAGGGGCCGTGGCGCGACCACTACCTGCCCGCGGGCGAGCAGGAGAAGACGCGCGCCGTGTTCATCGCCAATCCGCACTTCTACTCGGCGGCCTGGGGGCGGATCATCTTCCACCAGCGGCTGACCGAGTGCGTGCGCGCCCTGGTGGGCCCCGCCGTGCAGTGGCACGGCACGATCCTGCACGCCAAGCCGCCGGAGCGCGGCACGCCGTTTCCGATGCACCAGGACTACCCGTTCTATCC
This sequence comes from Spirochaetia bacterium, assembly GCA_964291595.2. Lineage (GTDB taxonomy): Bacteria > Spirochaetota > Spirochaetia > SZUA-6 > Bin103 > CATQHW01. The sequence goes on from OZ219914.1 coordinate 4,226,705, forward strand.
CCACGACGGGCCCGACTTCGTCGACTGCCTGCTGCACCTGGACGACTCGCCCGAGGCCTCGGGCTGCCTGCAGGTCGTTCCCGGAAGCCACAAGCAGGGCCCCCTGGAGCACATCACCGGCGATCACACCCGACCCTACCTGCCGCCGGAGCAGTACCATCCCGACAAGACTCCCTCGGTGGCGGTGCCGGCCATGGCCGGTGACGTGATCTTCTTCAGCTACCTGACCATCCACTGGTCGGACATGAACCGCACGGACGGCTGGCGCCGCTCGGTACGGATCGGCTTTCACGAGGCCGGCATGCGGCCGACCTTCGTGGAGCCGACGGAGCCCTACAACAACTTCGTGGTGTCCGGCCTGAAGCGCCGCGGCAAGCAGGCGGGCCTGACCTACAAGGTGGTCGGCCAAGGGCAGGAGCAGCACCTCAAGAAGGAGCCGGCGCGCGCCTGAGCCCGCCGGCGCATATTCGCGGACCGTCCGCGCCCCATGGCTGTCGCAACGCCGCGCACGCGTCCCAACGTCGTCCTCTTCCTGGCCGACGACCTGGGCTACGGCGACCTGAGTTGCTACGGCAACACCGTCCTGTCCACGCCCCACATCGACCGGCTCGCGGTCGAGGGCGTGCGCTGCTCCCAGCACTACAGCGGCGCGCCGATCTGCGCGCCGGCGCGGGCCGCGCTGCTCACCGGGCGCTACCACCACCGCTGCGGCGCGCTGAGCGTGGAATCGAACCGCGGCCTGGACCGCATCGCCCTGCGCGAGCGCACCATCGGCGACGCCTTCTCCGCCGCCGGCTACCGCACCGGCTACGTCGGCAAGTGGCACAGCGGCCTGCACGATCCGCGGTACCACCCCAACCGGCGCGGCTTCGCGGAGTTCGCCGGCTTCCTGGGCGGCATCATGGACTACTGGAACTGGTTCCTGGACTACAACGGCAGCCCGCGCCGCGCCGACGGCCGCTACCAGACCGACGTGCTCACCACGGAGGCGGTCGACTTCATCCGGCGGTGCGCGGCGGCGCCCGGTGCCGCAGCCCGGCAGCCGTTCTTCCTGGTGGTCGCCTACCACGCGCCGCACTCGCCCCTGCAGGCGCCTGCCGAGAGCTGCGAGCCGTTCCTGCAACGCGGCGACCTGAACCCGGCGCTGGCCACCCTGTACGGCATGGTGGCGCGCATGGATGAGGGCATCGGCCGGATCCTCGATGCGCTCGATGCCACCGGCTGCGCCGGCGACACCGTGGTGCTGCTGACCAGCGACAACGGTCCCCACCTCGGCCCGGAGCGGTATGGCGGACGGCGCCACAGCATGAGCCGCTTCAACGGCCCCTTCCGCGGCCAGAAGCAGGACGTGCTGGAGGGCGGCATCCGCGTGCCGGCGATCGCCCGCTGGCCGGACGGCCTGCCGGCCGGCGTTGCGTGCGACGAGATGATCCACTTCTGCGACTGGCTGCCGACGCTGGCCGCCGCCGCGGGCGTCACCCCGGACGGGCTGCCGCTGGACGGCTGCGATCAGCTCCCCCGGCTGCGCGGCTCCTCCCCCGCCGGCGCGGCGCCGCGCTTCTGGCAGTTCAACCGCTACGACCCGGTGCCGTGCTGCAACCTGGCGATGCGCGACGGCCCCTGGAAGCTCTACTGGCCGCGCATCCCGGAGGCGATGGTCAAGCTGCAGGAGGACAACGTGGCGGTGCGCGACCTGATGTCGCGGGGGCACTTCGAGATGGCGGTGCGCAACCCGCCGGTCGAGCGCACGCTGTCGCCGCCGGAGGACCCGGAGCTGTACCACCTCGCCGACGACCCCTGCGAGGCGCGCGACCTGGCGGCGGCCCACCCCGACCGTCTCTCCCGCATGCGGATCGCGGCGGAGAACTGGTTCGCGTCCGTGGAGGCGGAGCGCCGCGCGAACGCCAGCGATTGACCAGCGTTTGGCGCTCACCCGGTGCGGGACCGCGCCGCGAGGAATCTGGCGGATTTGCCGCGCCAGCGGGAAAGCCGACAGACTCGGTAGCGAAAGGTGGGGATGGGCCGAAAGCGGAGCTGGAAGCGACGGTTTCGGGGCGCTACTGCGCCGGCAGAGGCAGGGAAGTGCCGATGTCGAGCTGGCGAGCGCAGCGGGCGAGGGTGGTGTCGTACGTAGCAAGCGATGCGGCGACCGCTTGCGCAGCAAGGAGCAGCGCGGCGTCCACCCAGCCGATTCCGGTATTGGCGGGGCGGAAACGGCGAATGAAGTCGTGCAGCTCGCCGGCGGCGGCCGGTTCGCACCAGTCCAGCGAATGCATCAGCGCCTCGTTCTCCGCGGACAGGCCGCCGAGCAGCAACTCACCGACCACGTACGGATGCACCAGGGCCTGCCCGCTCGTGATCCAGTCCCTCGCGGCCAGCCCCGACTCCTCCCCCCGCAGAAACCCGAGCCACACGCTCGTGTCGATGAGGACGGTCACTGCCGGCCGCGTGCCGGGCGCCGTCGCGTCACCGACTGCATCTCTGGCTGAGACCCGAAGGCCGCGGTCAGCCTGCTGCGCCGCTCGGCGTTGATCAGCTCCGTCAGACCGAGCTCCAGCACCGCGGTCTTGGTCTTGCCGGGATGGATCGCCATCGCCTCGCGAACCAGATCGTCGTCGAGGTTGATCGTGGTCTTCATACAGCCATCATAAGTTCGATCATCCATACCCATCAATGCGTCTGATCCTTACTGGTCTTCACATTGATATGTATCCTCGTCGCCGGCCGCCGTCGTCCGGCCTTGCTCGGTGCGCCCGGCTGGGATACCCTGCGCCTCGATTCCATCGGGCCGGCTCCCAGGCCCGCCCACGCACAAGGAGTAACGATGAAAGTCACCGTAGCGCGGAGAATGCTCGCAGCCTTGGCGCTGTCGATGCTCGCCGGAGGCACCGCCTTCGCACAGATGACGTACCAGGAGGCGCCGATGCTGGCCGCCATGGTCGAGGCCGGCGACCTGCCGCCCGTGGCCGAGCGCCTGCCGTCCAACCCGCTGGTGGTCGAGCCGTTCGACTCGATCGGCACCTACAGCGCCGGCCCGATCCGGATGATGGACGTGTCGGACCGCATGTCGATCGGCCTGCGGGTGCGCCACACCGGCCTGTTCCGCTACAACCAGACCGCCAGCGCGTTCGAGGCCGACCTGGCCGAGAGCCATGCGTGGTCGAACGAGAACCGCACCCTCACCCTGAAGCTGCGCGAAGGGCTGCGCTGGTCGGACGGCGAGCCGTTCACGACCGCCGACATGCTGTTCAAATGGGAGCAGGACATCCTCAACGAGGAGCTCTCGACGCGCGGCATCGACGCGTTCTTCACGCTGGGCGGAGCACCCGCGGTCTGGGAGGCGCTGGACGACCAGACGCTGAGCATCACCTGGGCCGCCCCCAACCCGGTCGCCATGGACCGCTTCGGGCGCACCCACTTCTCGGGAGACAACGTGCTGTTCCAGCCCGCGCACTACCTGAAGCGGTTCCACGCCGGCTTCAACGAGGACGCCGCCGCGCTGGCATCCGAGCTCGGTTACGAGGACTGGGTGGCGATGTTCCGGGCGCACGGCACGCAGGGCTATACCCAGTCCGCAGTGATCATCGGCCGCCCCTACATGGACATGCACACGCCGGAGCTGATCGAGAGCGATCGCGTGCTGCTGGTGCGCAACGCCTACTACCACCACGTGGACACGGCCGGAAACCAGCTTCCGTACGTCGACCGGTTGGAGGTCAGACACGTCGGCGACCTGGATCTCTACCACCTGAAGGCGTCGGCGGGCGAGGTGGACTTCGCCGCCTACTACGCCAATGCACCCAGCCTGCCCACCTACAAGGCGGGCGAGGCACAGGGCGATTACCAAACGATCATCGCGCAGTCGCTGCGCACCGCGGAGCTGGTGCTGTTCATCAACCACAACATCGACGAGCCGGTGCTGACCGACCTGTTCAACAACCGCGACTTCCGCGTCGCCCTGTCGGTCGCCCTGAACCGCGACCAGATGAACGAGATCGTCTTCTTCGGCATGGGCGACCCTCATCCGGCGACGCCGCTGAACACCATGGAGTTCTTCGATCCGGCCTGGTACAACGACAACCTGGCGTACGATCCGGACCGCGCCAACGAGCTGCTCGACTCCGTCGGGCTCTCCAACCGCGACGCCGACGGCTTCCGCGTGCGCCCCGATGACGGCACGCGCCTCAGCCTGGTGATCGAGATCGGCGTCCTGGAGGGGCCGAAGCAGCAGATCTGCGAGCTGATCTCCAACGACTGGCGCCAGGTGGGCATCGACGGCGCCTGCAAGGTGATCGACGGCGCCCTGCTTCGCGAACGGCTGGACACCAACCAGACGGCGATCGCGGCATGGCACCTGGGCCGCACCACGCTGCTCGGGCGCGGCACGCCGGACGAGTTCGCCTTCGAGCGCTGCACGGCGAATAGCTGGGGCCGCCAGTGGTGCCTGTGGTTCGTCACCGGGGGCGAGATCGGCATCGAGCCGCCCGACGAGATCAAGGCGCTCAACGAGCGCTGGCAGTCGTTCAAGCAGGCCGCCACCGGCACCCCGGAAGCGGTCGAGCGCGGCAAGGCGTACTACGAGTACTTCGCCAACGAGCTGCCGATCATCCCGACCGTCGGGCTGGCGCCGCATCCGGTCATCATCCACAACCGCATGAGGAACATTCCCGCGGACAACATCTTCTGGGGCTCCGACACCAACTTCTACGCCCCGTACAAGCCGGAACAGTGGTACATCGCGGAGTAAGCGAGACTCCGAACCGGACGTGACCTAAGGGAGAATGGGTGGCGTGACCCGCCGCCCATTCTCCCTTTCCTTTTCCCGGACATGAACTACACCACCTATCTGCTGCGCCGCCTGCTCTACATGGCGGCGACCCTCGCGCTCATCAGCGTGGTGATCTACATCGTGATCCAGTTGCCGCCGGGCGACGCCGTGGACACGATCGTCGCGCAGCGGGAGGCGGAAGGCGACGTGGTCTCCGAGGCCGAGCAGGCGGCGCTGCGCCACCAGTACGGCCTGGACCGTCCCCTGCCGGTGCAGTACGCCGACTGGATGGTCAAGTTCCTGGGAGGCGAGATGGGCCGCTCGATCCGCGGCGTACCGGTGAACGACCTGATCACCGAGCGCCTGGGCGGCACCATCATGCTGTCGCTGATCAGCATCCTGCTCACCTACCTGGTGGCGATTCCGATCGGCATCTACAGCGCCACCCACCAGTACAGCCTGACCGACTACAGCCTGACCACCCTGGGCTTCATCGGGCTGGCGATGCCGAACTTCCTGCTGGGGCTGATCCTGCTGTACGTGTTCTACAAGCTCTTCGGACTCAGCATCGGCGGCTTCTTTTCGCCCGGCATGGAGGTGGAGCCGTGGAGCATGGCCAAGCTGCTGGACCTGATCAGCCACCTGTGGATACCGGTCATCGTGATCGCCACGGCGGCCATGGCGGGCACGATCCGGGTCATGCGCGGCACGCTGCTCGACGAGCTGGGCAAACAGTACGTGATCACGGCCCGCGCGAAGGGGGTCGCGGAGCCCCGCGTGATCTTCAAGTACCCGGTCCGGCTGGCACTGAACCCGATGGTCAGCGGGGTGGGCAACGTCCTGCCGGAACTGATCAGCGGCGAGACCATCGTCGCCATCGTGCTGGGCCTGCCGACGCTCGGCCCGCTGATATACACCGCCGTGCGCGCCCAGGACATCAACCTGTCGGGGAGCGTGTTGATGGTGATCAGCGCTCTGGCCGTGATCGGGGTCCTGGTCTCGGACATTCTGCTGGTGGTCGTGGACCCACGCATCACCTACGAACGCAAGGGCTGACATGGCGACCGATACCGTTGCCGTGACCGGCGCCGGCCCGCAGGCCGCCACCGCCGAGGAGCGCTACTTCATCGCCTCGCAGCGGCAGTTGATGTGGCGCAAGTTCAGGAAGCACCGCATGGCGGTCGTCGCCAGCGCCGTACTGATCGCGGCCTATCTGGTGGCCTTTACGTACGAGTTCTGCGCCCCGTACGGTTCGCTGACCCAGCACGAAGGGTTCGTCCACGCGCCGCCGACGCGCATCCGCGTGATCGACCCCGACGGCCGGCTGCGCCTTCCTTTCGTCTACGGGCTTACCGGCAAGGTGAACCTGGAGACCTTCCAGCGCGAGTTCGTGGAGGACCGGGCGGTGATGCACCCGGTGCGCCTTATGGTGCACGGCGAACCCTATCGTTTCTGGGGCGTGATCGACGCCGACTTGCACCTGTTCGATGCCGGGGAGGGTCGCGTGTTCCTGCTGGGCACCGACGATCTGGGCCGCGACGTGTTCTCGCGCGTGCTGGCCGGCAGCCGGGTCAGCCTGACCATCGGCCTGGTGGGCGTGCTGATCAGCTTCGTGCTCGGCTGCCTGCTCGGCGGCATCTCCGGTTACTTCGGCGGCGTGCCCGACCTGGTCATCCAGCGCCTCATCGAGGTGTTCAACTCGATTCCGAGCATTCCCCTGTGGATGGCGCTGAGCGCGGTCATCCCCGTGAACTGGCCGATCCTGCGCACCTACTTCGCCATCACCATCATCCTGTCGGTGCTGGGCTGGACCGGCGTGGCGCGCGTGGTGCGCGGCAAGCTGCTGGAGCTGCGCGAGTACGAATACGTGACCGCCGCCCGGCTGGCAGGCACGCGCGCCGGGAAGATCATCGCCGGCCACCTCCTCCCCGGCTTCCTGAGCTACCTGATCGTGAGCCTCACCCTCGCGGTTCCCCGCATGATCTTGGGCGAGACGGCGCTCAGCTTCCTGGGGCTGGGAATCCAGCCGCCCGCGGTGAGCTGGGGGACGCTTCTGCAGGGGGCTCAGAACGTGACCAGCATCGCCATCTACCCCTGGCTGCTGACCCCGGCGCTGTTCGTGATCGTGACGGTCCTGCTCTACAACTTCGTCGGCGACGGGGTGCGCGATGCCGCCGACCCCTACGCCCTGAGCGGCAAGGGGTAGTGCGCCAAGGAGGAGCGGACTGAAACCGCCGCACATCCTGTTCGTCCTGGTCGACCAGATGCGCCCGGATGCCCTGGGGCGCGCCACCCCCACGCTCAACGCGCTGGCGCGGCGGGGCGTGCGATTCGAGAACTGCTACTGCGCGGCCACGCTCTGCTCGCCGTCGCGCAACAGCATCGTCACCGGGCTGTTTCCCGGCCAGCACGGGGTGTGCGGCAACATGGGCGAGCCGATCGCCGCCGACCTGCGCGCCGACACCTGTCCCCGCCACCTGCAGGAGCTCGGCTACCACACCGCCTACGTCGGCAAGCATCACTATATCGACCGCTCCGGACTGGCGTACGACCTGGTCGAGGATGACCCGCTGCTCCGGGAGTACGGGTACGACCACGTCTGGCAGGTGGGCGACGTGGCCGACGCCCGCAGCGGAGCGGACCGGTTCACCCGCCACCTGCAGGAGCGCGGACTGCTTGCGGAGTGGCGGAGCAAGGTCGGCGCCGAGTACGTGGCCGGCAGCGACCCGGCCGACACCACCGACGGCTACATCGGCGAGTCGGCGGTGCGCTACCTGCAGTCGTACGATGGCGACGCACCGCTGTTTCTCACCGTCGGGTTCGTGGGCCCGCACGGACCGTACTGGGCTCCGGAGCCGTACGCCAGCCTGTTCGCTCCGGACGAGGTGGCCGAGCCGGTCGGCATCCGCGGCCGCGTGCGCGCGGGCAGCGACCTCTATGACGCTCGGGACCTGGCCCGGGAGGCCAGGCTCGACGACCCGGCGGCGATCGACCGGTTCCGCCGCCAGCGGGCCGCCAGCCTGGGGATGGTGGCGTTCATCGACCACCAGGTCGACCGCCTCCTGCAGGTGCTGGCGCAGCGCGGCTGGATCGACGACACCCTGGTGGTGTTCACCTCCGACCACGGCAACCTCCTGGGCGATCACGGGCTGGAGGGCAAGCGCTTCTTCCACGAACCGGTGAGCCGCGTGCCGCTGCTGATGGCCGGGCCCGGCGTGGCGGCCGATGCGAGAGTCGGGATGACCGCCGCCCGCGAGCTGGCCAGCGGCGTCGACCTCTACCCCACCTTCCTGGACGCCGCGGGGGCCGCGCGGCCCGGCGGGGATCGCGCCCGGGAAGGGATCAGTCTGCTGGGGCTGCTGCGCGGGCAGGTCGCCCCGCGCCGGGAGGTGTTCTCGGAGCTGGGGACGGCCATGATGATCCGCGACGCCCGCACCAAGCTGGTCTACGACCCCGAGCAGGGCGGCGTGCTGGAGCTCTACGACCTGCGCCGCGACCCCTGGGAGCTGCACAACCTGGCCGGCAGCGCCGAGCACCGCCACGTGGAGGCGGAGCTGGTCGACCGGATGCTGGCGCGCATGATCCGCCTGACCCACTACAGCCACCTGAAGGAGCGCATCAACTTCCAGCGGGTGCGCGTGTGAGCCGGCAGCCGACGGCGACGCGGCCCAACGTCGTGCTCATCCTGACCGACGACCAGGGTTACGGCGATCTGGGCGCCTACGGCAATCCGGCCGTGGAGACCCCACACCTCGACGCGCTCGCCCGGCAGGGCGTCCGCCTGGACCAGCACTACTCGGGGGCGCCCCTGTGCGCCCCGGCCAGGGCCGCCCTCCTCACCGGCCGCTACCACCAGCGCACGGGGGCGCTCAGCGTGGAGTCGAACCGCGGCATGGACCGCATCGCCCCGCGCGAGAGGACCGTCGCCGACCTGTTCAGCGCGGCGGGGTACGCCACCGGCATGGTCGGCAAGTGGCACAACGGCGCCTTCGACCCGCGCCACCACCCGCGGGCGCGGGGGTTCGACGAGTTCGTCGGCTTCCTCAACGGCGGCATGTACTACTGGCGCTGGATCCTCGATCGCGGCGGGACCCCGTGGCGCTCCGACGGCCGCTACCTCACCGACGTGTTCACCGGCGAAGCGGTCGACTTCCTGCGGCGCCACCGCTCCGAGCCGTTCTTCCTGTACCTGGCGTACAACGCGCCGCACGCGCCCCTGGAGGCTCCGCCGGAGGACGTGCGTCCCTTCGCCGGGCAGGGCGGACTCAGCGACACGGTGAGCACCCTGTACGGCATGATCCGGCGCCTGGACGCCGGCGTCGGCCGGGTGATGGAGGCGCTCGACGATCTGGGGCTGGCCGAGGACACGATCCTGCTGTTCACGAGTGACAACGGGCCGCTGCTCGGCGGCGACTACCGCCGCTACAACGGTCCGTTCCGCGGCGCGAAGAACCTGGTGCTGGAGGGGGGCATCCGCGTGCCGGCCATGGTGCGCTGGCCGGCGGCGATCCCCGGCGGTCGCGTGTTTCACGGAATGGCCCACTTCACCGACTGGCTGCCCACGCTGCTGGCCGCCTGCGGCGTGGACGGGCGACACGACCTCCCGCTGGACGGGTCGAACCTGCTGCCGGCGCTGCAGGGCGATGCCGGGGACGGACCCCGCACGAAGCTGTTCTGGCAGCACAACCGCAACCGGCCGGTGCGGAACTGCAACGCGGCGATGCGCGACGGCGACTGGAAGCTGGTCTGGCCGTACCTGCCGGAGGCGCGCTACAAGTCCGACGAGGACACGCGCTGGTACGAGCGCATGTTCACGGAGCCCCACTTCACCATGGAGATCGAGCAGACCATGCTGGAGCGCCCCGTGCCGTCCCCCGGACAGCCGGAGCTCTTCAATCTGGCCGACGACCCCGGTGAGGAGGTGGACCTCTCGGAGCGCCATCCCGAGCGCCGCGCCCGCATGGAGCGGGAGCTGGAGAGCTGGTTCGACGCGGTGGAGGCGGACCGCCGGCGGATCGCCTGGTGACCGGCCGTCTGCCGGCGCAGGCGGACCGCGTTCAGCCGCCGTGGCCGGCGAGTGACTCCTCGTCCAGCCGCTTGCCGAGCAGGAACCCCTTGCGGTCCGGGTACCAGAGCACTCGCCGGCCGGCCACGTGCGTCATGCTCACGTAGGCGGCCGACTCGAAGCGTCCCTGGCCGGGCGGACCCCAGGGCACGGCGTCGTTGTCGATGAGCAGCCGCGCTTCGCCCCACCAGATCGGCTGCCCGGCGCCGGGACGGAACTCCCCGACGCAGGCATAGGTGGGACGCCGGTTGCGCACGTGCCAGCGGCCGTCGGCGCCGAAGGCGTAGCCGTCGTTGTCGTGGAAGAGCAGCAGGTACCGCCGGTCGCCGAGGCTGAAGACCGGGCACGGTGAGCAGGGATGCCGGAGCTTCGGGCCGCCGTCGCGCGTGCGCATGGGCCGCGCCTCGTCCCAGGTCCGCCCCTGGTCCGCGGAGACCGCGTACCACACCTCGCCCCGGTTCGTGCGGATGACCATGAAGAGCCTGCCGTCGGGCAGGTTCGCCAGGTACGGCTCCTGGGCGAACGAGGCGCCGGCCACGTGTTCGTGCGGTGCGGTGACCGGGGCGTCCCGGTTGAGCCAGGAGAGCTCCAGCCGGTCGGGCGGCGGCGAGTCGTGCAGGTTCTCCACCCGCATCAGCTCGATGTGACTGTACCGTTCCTTGAACGGCGCCGTGCCCGCGGGCACCCGTGGATTGCACGCCCAATGGGTGAAGGGAATGAGGATCTCGCCGGCGGCGGTGCGGTGCATGCCGCTGCAGCCGATCCAGCGCACCGGTTCGCGTACGGGATCCAGGCCGTCGATGGCCGAAGGCGGGACGTGCAGTTCGTGGCGCCGCGACCAGGAGGTGCCCCGGTCGTCGGAGCAACGGCAGTACAGTCCGCCCGTGTAGCCCGCCGACGGCGTGCACAGCGTGTACAGCAGGTACACCCGTCCGCCGGGCGACTCCAGGGGCACCTGCCACGCCGCGGCCTCGCCGTCGCCGCCCACCCCTCGTCCGTCCGCCCACACCACCGGCGACCAGGAGTCGCCGCCGTCGGTGCTGCGCTTCACCCCGATCCGCATGAAACAGGGGGCGTCGAGCCGCTCCGCCGTCCACGTCGCCAGCAGGGAGCCGTCGCCGAGGGGGTGGACGAGGATGTGCTCGTTCAGCCAGTAGAACTCCTCGTCGTCCCAGGGACGCTCCACGCCGCCGGTCGGGTCGTGGATGACAAGGTCCGGACGGGTGCGGTCAATCTCGCGGGGATCGGCGGTCGTGGACACGGAGGCGCCTGATTATAGCGCGCCTTGCCGCCCAGGCTGACCGCCACTACCCTGCGGCGATGAGTTCTCGACGCGTAGCCGTCATCGGCGCCGGCGGCAGGGGACGGTCGCTCGGCAACCTCGTCGCCAGCCGCCCGCGGTGGGCCGACATCGTGGCGGTGGCCGAGCCGCGCGACGACTACCGCGAGGACTTCGCGCGCACCCACGGCATCGAGGAGCGCCACCGCTTCCGCGACTGGCGCGACCTGTTCGCGGCATCGCTGCCCCTGGACGCGGTGCTGGTCACGACCATGGACCGCGACCACACCGAGCCGTCGCTCGCCGCCCTGGCCGCCGGCCACCACCTGCTCATGGAGAAGCCGATGGCGCCGTCGCTGCAAGAGTGCGAGCGCATCGCGGCGGCCGCCGCCGACTCGCAGGCGATCACGGCGGTGTGCCACTCGATGCGCTACGGGCGTCCCTTCCGGATCCTCAAGGAGGTCGTGAGCTCCGGCCGCATCGGCAGCGTGGTCACCGTCGATCACCTGGAGCAGGTCCAGTGGTGGCACCAGGCGCACAGCTTCGTGCGCGGCAAGTGGGGAAACGAGGCGCGCTCGTCCTTCATGCTCCTGGCCAAGAGCTGCCACGACGTCGACTACCTGGCCTACCTGGTGGACCGGCCCTGCCGGGCGGTCAGCTCCTTCGGGTCGCTCAACTACTTTCGCCCCGAGCACGCCCCGGCCGGCAGCGGCGAGCGCTGCGTGGACTGCGACGTCGAGCCCGACTGCGTCTATTCGGCGATCAAGCTCTACGCCGACACCGATCGCGACGGCGGGCCGGTGAGCTGGCTGACCCTCGACCACAGCCGCGAGGCCCAGTTGCAGGCCATCACCGACGGCCCGTACGGCCGCTGCGTGTGGCGGTGCGACAACGACGTCGTCGACAACCAGGTCGTGGCGCTGGAGTTCGACGGCGGCGCGACCGCCACGTTCACGATGACCGGCTTCACCGCCGTCGGCGGCCGGCGCACCCGCGTGCACGGCACCGAGGGGGTCGCCGGAGTTCTCCGAGGACGGCATCGAGGTGCGGCGCCTGGGGGAGAACGTGGTCGATCGCATCGTTATCGAGCCGGAATCCGGCGGCCACGGCGGTGGAGACCGCCGGGTCGTGGACTCGTGGCTGCGGGCCATCCACACCGGTGACCGCTCCTCGGTCGTCACCGACGTGGCGGTGTCCCTCGCCACCCACCGCATCGCCTTCGCCGCGGAGCGATCCCGCCGAGAGCGGCGGCTGGTCGAGCTGGACTGAGGTGGCAGAGATGCAGAGACCGATTCGCCTGGGTCTGATCGGCTGCGGCGGCATCGTGCGCATCAGCACACGCGCCGGGGTATCAGTCGATTCCCGACCTGGTGCAGGTCACCGCGCTGGCCGATCCGGTCGGCGACAACCTGCAGCAGATGGGTGAGATGCTGGCCGTGCCGCCGGAGCGGCGCTACGCCGATCACCGGCAGATGCTGGAGCACGCCGATCTGGACGCGGTCACCATCGCCACGCCGCACCACATGCATGCCGCGCACGCGATGGACGCGGCGGCGGCGGGCGTGGCGGTGATCTCCGAGAAACCGATGGCCACCTCGGTGGAGCGGGCGCGGGAGGTGCTGGCGGCGGTCGAGCGCCACGGCGTGTCCTACGCGGTCGTGCACAACTTCCTGTTCGCGCAGGGCTCGGAGCGGGCGCGGGCGCTGCTGGCCGACGGCGCCGCGGGCACGCCGTTCTACGGGCGCGCCAAGTCGCTGTTCAACAAGACCGACGACCGGGCCGACCCGAAGCGGGAGTGGCGCGCCTCGCGGGCGGCGGGCGGCGGTGCCATCAACGACACCGCCTACCACGAGATCTACCTGCTGGAGACGCTGGTCGGCTCGCCCGTGCGCTACGTCGAGGCGCGGGTGGCGACCGCGCACTTCGCCTTCGACGTGGACGACCTGGCGCTGCTGCTCCTGGAGCACGAGGACGGTGCTCTCTCCACCGTGTCCACCTCCTGGTGCGTCCCCGGCGGCGACGGGGGCGAGACCGCCAACCTGGCCGAGGTGCACGGCCCGAACGGCGGCGTGCGCGTCATGCGCCGCGGACGCGGGCTCTGGCAGTACGCGCGCAGCACCGCGCAGTGGCAGGAGGTGGCGCTGCCGCCGCAGCCGGCCTGGGCGGAGAGCGGCCACGCGCGCTACTTCGCCGCCACCTTCGACGCCCTGGCGCGCGGCGTGCCGCCGCCGATCGGCGGCGCGCAAGCCCTGCACAACCTGCGCATCGTCGCCGCCGCCCGCCGCGCCACCGCCGAGCGGCGCGCCGTGGACCTGCACGCGACCGACGACTGAAGCCCCATCACGGAGAGAGGAACCCCATGAGACCGTACATCGACTGCCACAACCACATCGGCCGCACGCTGAACCGGCTGCCGCCGACCGGCCAGAGCACCGCCATGTGCCTGGCCCGCTTCGCCGAGACCGGCGTCTACGCCTGCCTGTCCATGCCGACCGCCACCGGCGGCCTGATCCTGCGCGGGCTGGAGGACATCCGCGACCAGAACCGGGTGATCGCCCGCGCCCGCCGCGACTTCCCCGAACACGTGCCGCTGGGGCTGGCGCTGGTCGAGCCCTGCCTGGGCCCGGTCGCCGTGGACGAGGCGGAGTGGGCGATGAGCGAGTTGGGCCTGCACGGCATCGTCTCCCACCCGCCGGTGCGCGAGGCGTGCATCCCGTTCGTGGAGATGGCCGCGGGCCGCGGCGGCCTGTGCAACGTGCACATGCACGACGCGCTGTTCGGGAAGGTCGCGCGCATGTTCCCGGCCGCCACCTTCATCACCCACGCCTCGAGCCACGCCGCCGAGTCCTTCGCCGGCATGGACAACGTCTGGTTCGAGATCGTGCAGTACCCGGACGAGCGCGGCAGCCTGTGGGACTTCGCCAAGCTCGCAGACAAGGTAGGCCGCGAGCGCATCATCTTCGGCGCCGACCTGCCCTACTACGACTACCGCCTGCTGCAGCGGATCATCGAGGAGGCGCCGATCGACGACGACCTCAAGGACCGCATCGCCTACCGCAACATCATGGAGCTGATCCGCCAGTACAACCCCGACTGGCAACTCCCCGACGGGCCGCCGCCGGCCCCGCGCGTCTACCAGCCCGACGAGCTGTGGGCCGTGGACCCGGAGAAGCCCGACCGCCTGACCGTCTACGGCTGAGACCGACCGGCGCCTCCGCGGGCTCGATGAGCTGTTCAACGGCCAGTGGGGCAATACCAGGAGTCGGACGTGCGTGCCGAGCGGCTGGGCCTGTTCGTGATTCGCGCCACCGGCAGCAGCGCCAGCATCACCAACCGGCAGGAGTTCACGCCGCGCACGTTCGGCCCTCGGAGCACGGCACCCGGTCGCCGGTAGCCAGCTTCCCGGGTCTACCACCGCACCGCGGACTGCATGGAGACCGTTGCCTACGCCACGCGCGAGAATGGGAACGCATTCCTGATGTGCATATTGAAGAACCGGCCTTTCGACGATGCCTGCATGATCTCCGCATGCGTGTGATCCGGAACGCCATAGTACTGGTACACGCGACCGCTCCCGAACTCGATCTCCAGGGTCTGTGTCGGGGCGTCGTAGCCAATCGAAATCACCGTCGACGACGAAACACGCTGCTTTTCCACGTTCTCCATCTACACTCCGCCGATCTGGCATACAACCAGGCCATCGCCTGATTCAGTCCCTGAAGTCGATCCGGACCTCGCGGAGCCGCGGCGAGCGGCAGCCGTAGAGCGAGGTGAACGTCGCGCGGTACTGCACGAAGCGCGTCGAAGGCCACAGATCGGGAATCGCCGAACCCGGCCGCTCGAACATCGTGCCCTGGCCGCCCGGGCCCATCCATGGCGCCTGCTCCAGGAGCTCTTCACGCTCCGCGCACCGCACCTCGAACTGCAGTGCCGTCGTGTCCGGCACCTCGGCCTCCCAGGCGATCCGGGCGGGTCGCCGGCTTCCGGTCTCGTGCGGCGGCGACGTGTAGCGCTCGATCGGCGCTCGCGTGTAGGCGTTCCCCGGCAGGCGCGCGTTCAGCCGGTGCGGCCCCATGCCGGGCAGCGGCGTCGTGCGGTCGTTCGAGAGTCCCTGCGGGCCGTTCCAGAAGATCTGCGAGTCCACGACGTGGCCGACGTCGTTGCGGTGGCAGGCCACGAACAGGTCGGTCCAGCCGTTGCGGTTGAGGTCGATCGGCAGCGCCTCGAATCCCGCGTCGGCGTGCAGCTCCAGCGGGTGCTCCAGGTCGAAGCGATCCCCGAGGTTCCAGAAGATCTGGATGGGCACGACCCGCGTCAGGTCGGTCGAGTAGGCGGGGACGATCAGGTCCAGCAGGCCGTTGTTGTTGAGATCGGCGACGGACATCTGCCCGGGCGAGAACCCGCCCTTGTAGTCCTGGGCGTTGTGCCAGCCGTAGCCGTCGGGGCCGCCGTAGAAGACCGTCAGGGTGTCGGGCTTGCGGTGATAGTGGCCGGAGCTCGACACCACCAGGTCCAGCCAGCCGTTGCCGTTGAGATCGGCCGCCGTGTTGACGCCCCCCTTCCAGTCCTTCCACATGGGGATGCGTTGCGTGCGCTCGAGTGAATACCCGTCCGGTCCGCCCAGGTAGATCAGCACGTAGCCGCGCTTGTCGCCGACCAGCACGTCCAGGTACCCGTTGCGGGTGAGGTCGGCCAGGTAGCCGGTGGCGCCGCAGAACGTCGGGAAGATGTCGTAGCGGTCGGGGCTGAAGCCTTCCGCCGAGCCCCAGAAGATGCGCGAGGAGTTGGCGAACGTCTCCGGCTTGTCGTCGTACGTGTGGCTGAGCGCCAGGATGTCCAGGTAGCCGTCCCGGTTGAAGTCGGCGACCTGCACGCACGGCAGGAAGCACGGCAGGTCGTAGTGCCGCTCAGGACTGAATCCGTCGGGACCGCCGGGGAACACGCGCACGCCCGTCATCTTCCCGAAGACCAGGTCGTTCCAGCCGTCCAGGTCGAGGTCGGCGATGGCGCAGTCGCCGCACTCGCCGCCCACCGGCAGCTCCTGGCGGCGGTGCACGCCGTAGTCGGCGCCGGGTCCGCCGAAGTAGATGTAGGAGGGAAGCGTCGGGCTGGTCTTGGCGTGCCCGGTCATGGTGTTGCAGAACACGATCACCGGCTTGCCGTCGCCGTCGAGGTCGCCGGCGGCGACCCCCTCCGCCCCCATCGTGGCCACGCGGCTGCAGCGGTCGGGCGAGTAGCCGTCCGGCCCGTTCCAGAAGATCGCCGAGCGCGTGTTGAAGGTCTCGTCTTCCTGATACTTGCTGGCGATCAGCTCCGGCCGGCCGTCGCCGTCCAGGTCCGCCGCGTGCGCCC
The DNA here is from genome assembly GCA_964291595.2 of Spirochaetia bacterium. Lineage (GTDB taxonomy): Bacteria > Spirochaetota > Spirochaetia > SZUA-6 > Bin103 > CATQHW01. The sequence goes on from OZ219914.1 coordinate 4,243,169, forward strand.
AGTGGGCGAACTTCAGCGGCAGGAACTGCCGCACCTCGGTCAGATCGTCGGCGGCGCGGATCTCGATCCCGCGCAGCGTGGCGACGATCAGCTCGTCCCGGCCGTCGCCGTCGACGTCCGCCGCCGTGGCGTAGAGGTCACCGTGGTGGAACTCGCCGCTGAGCCCCTCCGTCTCGACCACCAGGCGGTTGTCCGGGCTGAACCGGCCCTCGTCGTTCCAGTAGACCAGCACCTTGTTGTTGCCGCAGAACAGGATCTCCGGCCGGCCGTCGCCGTTGAAGTCGGCCAGGAAGACCTGGGTCGCGGTGTCGGTCGGCAGCCCCTGCGGCGTCGGGTCGAAGCCGTCCTCCGTGCCCCAGTAGACGTACGAGTCGATCCGGTACTCGAACTCGTGCCGGTAGTTGGCCACCACCAGGTCGACGTGGCCGTCGCCGTTCAGGTCGGCCGCGGCCACCGACCGCGCGCCGATGCCGGCGAGCCCGTACTCCCGGCCCACGTCCCGGAAGCGCCGGTCCGGGCCCTGCAGGTAGACGTGCAGCGGCAGCGGGCGGCCGGGGTTGTGGTGGTCGACCCACGCGGACGGAAAGACCAGGTCCAGGCGCCCGTCGCCGTTCACGTCGACGGCGGCCACGTCGTACGCGCCGACTGTCGGCAGGTCGGTCCGCTCGCCGGTGAGCCCGCCGGGCCCGCCCCAGTAGATGTGGCAGAGCAGCTCGCACGACACGCCGTTGGTCGAGTTGACGACGATCAGGTCCTGGTAGCCGTCGCCGTCCAGGTCGACGATCCGGCACATGTCTCCGCTGTCGGTGGGCAGCTCGCGCCGCTCCCAGTCCGAGCCGTCGCCGGGCCGGGCTTGTAGATCCACGTCGGGCCGCGCTCGTTGTAGCCCTGGGCGTTCGGCAGCACGATGTCGACGTAGCCGTCGTTGTCGACGTCGGTGCGGTGGATGGTCTCGATGATCCCGTGCGCGTTGACGTACAGGTTGCTGCCGCCGTCCTCGAAGCGGCCGGCGGCGAACGCCTCGAACCCCCGGTGCACCCAGGACGCTTCGTTCATGTTTCCCCGGTCTCTCTGCTCAGCACCCTACCTTACCTGCCGACACCTGCCTGACCGGGAACAGCTTGCTACAGCACTGCCTTCTGCGTCATGGTCGATCGGTTCTCATCCTGACCGTCGCGCGACCAGGCAAGGAGGAGCGAGATGAGACTGCAGGTGCCGGGCTCCGAGTCGATCGTCAACGTGGGTACTCGGAAACAGCTCTTCATCGACGACTACATCATCGAGACGACGCGCTGGGTCACGCCCCACCAGACCGGGACGGCGCGCTGGATCCAGCCTCCGGCCCACGCCCGATCCGACCTGGACGGATGGAGCGAGGGCACGGACCGCATCCAGGGCGATGTCCCCGGCCACCTGTTGCGGGCGACCGCCTTCGTCAGGCGCACCATCCATCAGCCGCAGCGTTTCGCCGGCAATCCGATCATGAAGCCGATATACCCATGGGAGGGCGAGTCCGCGCCGTGGCCGGCCAACATCATGTGGGACGAGGAGGATGGGGTCTGGAAGATGTGGTACAACGGCCTGACGGTCGTCGACGTTCCCGTGCGGAGGCACTACTACCGCTTCCTGTATGCCACCTCCCGGGACGGCATCGACTGGGACCGGCCGACGCTCGGCCTGGTCAGGGACCCCGAGGGCAACGACACCAACATCATCTACCAGGGCAAGGGCCAGTACGTCCTCAAGGAGGCCGGGGCCGCTCCGTCCCGGCGCTACAAGATGGTGTACTCCACCGCCGACGGCGGGGTGCAGCACCCGATGGTCCAGTACTCGCCCGACGGCCTGAGCTGGGAGCCGGCGCCCGGTCCCTACGACCACAGCCGCGGCGACGAGAACCTGACGATCCTGCACGACCCGGTCAGTCACAAGTACGTGGGCTTCTGCCGCCCGGTGTATCCGCGTCCCATGCTCGTCCACCGCACCGAGCGCTCGATCCTGCGCATGCAGAGCAACGACCTCATTCACTGGACCACGCCGGTCCACATCATCGACCGCGACGGCCTCGATGACCTGGACATCGACTTCGAGGCGATGGCCCCGATGTTCTACGAGAACCTGTACCTGGGCTTCCTCCGGGTCAGCCACACGGCGCCCAACTTCATGGAGAGCTGGCTGGCCCACAGCCGGGACGGCTTCCACTGGCAGCGCGTGCGGACGGACTCGTTCTTCGCGCCCGGGCCGGCCGACGATTGGGATGGGAAGTCGATCACGGTGAGCCGGGCACCGGTTCGGGTCGGCGACGAGCTCCGGGTCTACTACACCGGCGTCGACACGCAGGGGAACACGGCGGTCGGGCTGGCGACGCTGCGCCTGGACGGCTTCGCCTCCATCGAGTCCCCGGCGAACGACCGGCACCCGAAGAACAACCCGGCGACCCTGACGACCAAGCCCCTGTTCTCCCCCGGCAACCGGCTGACCGTGAACGCGTACGCCGTCGACGGGTCGATCAGCGCGGAGCTGATCAGCGTCGACGGGCACGTCATTCCCGGCTACTCGGTCGAGGACTGCGACACGTTCACCGGCGACAGCCTGTCCCACACGTTCACGTGGAACGGCAATCCCGACGTGGGCGCATGCTTGCCCGCGCGGATCCGTTTCTACCTGGAGCGGGCGCGCCTGTACGCGCTGCAACTGCCACAGGCGTAACGCGGCGGCACGGAGGAAGGTGGGCGACCGGCCAAGGCACGTGCCCTGGCCGGCCGCCGCATGCACGGCAGACCGAAGCGTTCAGGAAACGGCGAGCTCAGCCGCCCTCCCCCATCATGAACGCCCGGACGTCGGTCGTGTTCTCGTACGCCGCGATGATGTCGTCGTAGCCGGCGGCGCGCAGGTCGGCGAGATAGGAGTCCCAGGTCTCGGCGACGTCCACCTGTCCCGTGATCGCCTCGACCATGTAGGTCTGGGCGATGACGTGCTGCTCGGGCATGTACTTGGCGAGCACTTCGCTGATGTCGGTCTCGTTGAAGATGTCGAACCGTCCGAAGATGGCCATCTGGTCCCGCTGGTTGTCCTCCAGGTACTCGTTGAAGCCCTTGTAGGTGGGTTTCCACCCCAGCCGCGAGCGATCCAGCATGCCCCACACGGCGTCGAATCCGGCCACGCCTTCCTTGTACGGGTCGTCGTACTCCTTGCCCGGGATCGCCGAGATCGCCGAGTTGAACGGTTCGCCCGCCCAGTCGAAGTGCCGTCCCGGCTCGCCGAAGTAGGCGTAGATGCTCAGCTCGGGGTCGAGGTTGATGTCGTCGATCATCCACAGGATGCGCGCCAGCTTGTCGTCCTGCACGTGGGCGCCGACGAAGGTGAAGTAGGCGTTGGTGAAGTAGCTTCCGCGCGAGACGCTGCCGCGGTACTGGCTCTTGCCGTTCGCCCCCACGACGAACGGGGCCAACATCAGCTTGGACGTCGGTATGGATTCCAGCACGTTCATGGGAGCGCGTCCCATGAAGGACGCGTTGGACGGATCGGCGTACACGATTCCCGCATCCTGGGCACCGAACATGCCGGCGGCCCACTTCTGGTGGCCGGTGAGGGTGCTCTGCCCGGTGATCGCGTCCGGGTCGATCGCTCCCGCGTCGTACAGGTCCTTCATGTACAGCAGGTAGGCCCGGAAGCCGTCGGTCGCGTACCACATCTTGAGCTCGCCGTTCTCGTAGTGGTTGTAGTCGTCGCCGAACTTGCCGATCGTGCCGTGGGCGCCGAGCACCGAGTCGATCAGCAGGGTCGAGACCCCGAAGGTGTCCTGCTCGCCGTTGCCGTCCGGGTCGTTCTGGGCGAAGGCGACCATGACGTCCTTGAACTGATCGAGCGTGAACGGCTCCGTCGTGTAGTAGAGCCGGTCGGCCGTGTTGACCAGCTCGCCGTTGGGCTCGATGCCGACCGCCTCCAGCCAGTCCAGGCGATACCAGTTGGAGTGGGCCGGAAAGTCCCGCTCCCGCAGCGCCCCGAAGCCGATGTAGGCGCCGGCATCGTCCGGGGCCACGTTGAAGCTCCAGCCGTTGTACTGATCGAATGCGATCGAGACCTTCGGCGCGTACTCCTCGATCATGTCCCGCGGAATCGAGCGGATCATGCCCTGCTCATACGCGCGGTTGTGATCCAGCCGCACGACGCCGGTGTCCGGCAGGTCGTTCGCCGCCGCCAGCAGGTAGAACTTCTCCGCGTCCTTGTAGTTCATGAGGGAGGGCTCGATCAAGTCGACGTTGAAGCGCTCCTCCAGCATCTGGTGCAGGAAGCTCCCCTCCGGGAATCCCCGGTCGTGGGTTCGGCCCAGCCACGTGATCTGCATGATCGCAGGCTCGGCGGACTCCGGCTGTGAAGCCGCCGTTCCTGCCGCAAATACGCAGATCGACGACAGCGACGCCAGTGCGAGCACGGCGACCGCTCTTCTGAACATGTGATTCATTCCGTTCTCTCTCTTTCCCTTGTATCGCGAGTCCCGGCGCGCGCCCGTCCGGCGTCACCCGGGTCTCTCATCGACATGAGTCCGCTCGCCGCCGCGCCATGAGCGGACGGCGGCCGACTCATCCCTTCAAGGACCCGATCATCACCCCCTTCACGAAGTATTTCTGCAGGAACGGGTACAGCAGGACGATGGGACCGATCGTGAGAATCATGGTCCCCGCCACGACGTTGGCGGTGTTGATCTCCGTCTCGGTCTGCGCCACGTAGTCGTTGAGCACCTGTTCGTCCTGGCGATGGTGCTCGATAAGCCGCTGCAGCAGGTACTGCAGCACCAGGAACCGGTTCCCGGTCAGGTAGATGCGCGCGTAGAACCACTCGTTCCAGTGAGCCACGGCCACCCACAGGGCCACCGTGGCCAGCAGCGGCATCGACAGCGGCACCATGATGCGGAACAGGATGTACGGGTAGCCGCCGCCGTCCACGAGCGCCGCCTCTTCCAGCTCTTCGAGATGGGCGGCCATCAGGTAGTTGCGCATGATGATCATGTAGAAGACGTTGAACATCTGCGGGAGCACGAGCACCCACAGGTTGTTGAGGAGCCCCAGCCCCCGGATCAACAGGTAGGTGGGGATGAGCCCGCCGCTGAAGAACATCGAGAACACGAAGTAGGCCGTGAACACCGTGCGCCCCGGGAGCCGGCGCTTCGACAGCGGGTAGGCCGCGAACAGACAGGTGATGGTGGTCAGATAGACGGCCACCACCGTCCGGAACAGGGTGTTCCGGTAGGCGATCAGGATGAGTCCCCGGTCGAAGATGTAGCGGTAGGTGTCCATGGACCAATGCGTGATCCACAGCCGGAACCCGACGCCCGATATCTCGCGCGGACCGGAGAACGACAGGAGAAATGCGTCCCAGAACGGGTAGATGATCGTCGCCGAGAACGCCAGCATGAAGATGACGTTCGCCACGTCGAACGCCGTCTCGCCCACGCTCCGCCGTGCCATGCGCGCGCCTACCAGAGGCCATACTCGGTGTAGCGCCGGGCGAGGTAGTTGGCCGAGATCACCAGCACCAGGCCCACGACATTTCTGAACAACCCGACGGCGGCGGCGTAGTCGTACTTGAGCTCGACCAGCCCGACCCGGTACAGGTAGGTGTCGATGACGTCCGCGACGTCGTACACCAGCGGGTTGTAGAGGTTGAAGACCTGGTCGAAGCCGGCGTCGAGGATCTGGCCCATGCGCAGGATCAGGATGATGGTCATCAGCGGGTACAGGGCCGGCAGGCTGATGCGCAGGGCCTTCTGCAGGCGGCTGGCGCCATCCACCTCGGCCGCCTCGTACAGGCTCTGGTCGACCCCGGCCAGCACGGCCAGGTAGATGATCGCCGACCACCCCACGCCCTGCCAGACCGAGCTGGCCACCAGGATGGCCAGGAACCCCGCCTTGTCCGTCAGCAGGCTGAGCGGCTCGCCGGTCATGTTGGCGATCAGCACGCCGAAGACTCCCAGAGACGGCGACAGGAGCTGCTTGATGAGGCCGCCCAGCACCACCCAGGAAATGAAGTGCGGCAGGTAGGAGATCGACTGCATGGTCCGCTTGAAGGGCAGGCTCATGAGCTGGTCGATCAGCAGCGCGAAGACGATGCTTGCCGTGAAGCCGAAGGCGAGCTTCAGGAAGCTGATGATGAAGGTGTTGCGCATCACCCGGTGGAAGCCGGGACTGGTGAACAGGAACTGGAAATGCGCGAAGTCGTTCCACGGGCTGCCGAACACCCCGTGCTTCATGTTGTAGTCCTTGAAGGCCACCAGCAGCCCGTACATGGGGGCGTAGTGGAAGATGGCCCAGTGCACGACCGGAACGGCGAGCAGCAGATAGAGGAAGCGCATGCGCACCATGCGGTCGCGGGTCGCCTTGTCGATGCCCGGAAGGAACCTGCGAATGCCCGCGTGGGGATGGGACCGGTCGAGCACCGCCATCAGCGCACCTCGGCCGGGGCCCGCACTCCGGTCAACCGCGCCGCCGGTCGTGCTGTCACCGCGCGCCTCCTCCCGACCGCCGTGAGGTCGGGAAACATCCGCCTGCAGCCCCGCCGAGGCGTCCCGGCCGGCAGGTCCCGCCGGCGACGCGCTCGAGCCGTCACATCGTAGCCGGTGCCGTGAGGAGGTTCAACGGCGGGAACGAGTCATGACGGAGGTCCGCCGCGGAGCCGGAAGGAGTACAACCTGGCCTCCCGCAGGTAGAAGCGCAGGCGCACGGTCTGCCCCGCAAGCTCCTGCAGGTCGGACCCGCGGCTCCAGGAGATCGGCAGCTCGAACCCGTTCCCGGTGATCCCGTGACACTCGCTGCAGGTGTAGCCGGGAATCTTCTCCCCGCCGGCCGTGACCACCTCCGCCTTCAGCAGCCCGCGGCGGGCGTCGGCGTTGACCTGCAGCCGCCGGCCCTCCACGACGAACGGCTTGGTCATCAGGACGCCCAGCTCGTCCCCGGCGGTGCGGGCGACCAGGCGGCCCCGCGGCAGTCGCGCCACGCCGATGGCATGCCTGGAGCTGGGGGAGGCCGGCGAGACGTTGTGGCAGCCCACGTGCCCGGTGTAGTAGATGCGCAGCTCGTCCCCGTAGGGAATGAGCGGCACGTGGGCGCCGGAGATCATGCCGCCGTCGAAGTCGCCGACGTAGCCGCGCTCCAGGAAGACCGGACGGTTCGCCAGCCGCTCCCAGCGGATCCCGTCGCGGCTGAACGCGAGGTGCAGGTCGAAGGTCTCCGGCTCGTCGGGCGTCCCCGGCAGGCGGCGCGTGCCCCACGAGTGGAAGACCTGCAACAGCCCGATGTAGAGCCCCTCGTAGCGCGTCACGTCCATGTTGTAGAGCCGCGGCGGGTCCAGCTCGTCGGGACGGATCACCACCTCCGGAAGCGACCAGTGCACGAAGTCGTCGCTGACGCTGCGGGCGATCCTGCGGTTGCAGCCGATGTAGCGGCTCCTGCCCTGGGAGATGCGCAGCGAGCGCATCGGCGTGTAGGGGAACACCTTGAGGTGCCGGTGGACGTAGTCCTCGGTCTCCCAGCGCATGACGTAGTCGGATTCGTCCGGAAACCGGGGGCGGGAGGTCCGGTCCTTGCACTCGAACTTGTCATCGGTGTGGAAGTCGTCGACATGCACGTTGCGGTCGGGGAACCCGAGCTCGTCGGGGTCGTAGCTGATGTCCAGGGGCAGGACCGTCGGCCGGCAGAACAGCACGTACTTGCCGAGCCGCTCGTCGTACAGGAAGGAGTTGGCGCCATCCCGCGAGTTGGGCACCACGGGGCCGCCCGGATGGTCCGTCCAGTGGATGCCGTCCGGAGAGAACGCGGCGAAGACGCGGCCGCCCGGGTTGGTGCGCTTGGTCAGCATCTTGTACCGGCGCGACGGATCCGATTCGTGGCCGTCCTTCAGGACGAACCCGCAGCCCTCGGACTGGAACAGGTTGTTCGCGGTCGACCCCCGGTACTCGATGATGCCCAGGTCCGGGCACTCCCAGTCCAACCCGTCCTGCGACACCGCGTACGCGCCCCGGTACATGTAGCTGTGCACGCTGTCCTGGTGATACCCGGGCGGAAACGTGTCCAGGTTGGTGTCGACCAGGGTGGACCACAGCTTGAAGAGGCGCTCCTCCTCGTCGTACATGACCGACTGGCAGACCACGCTGCAATCGCCGACCACGGGATGGGAGTCGATGATCGGATTGCCCAGGTATTTCACCGGCAGCTCGGGAGAGCGCCGGATGTTCCACGCGTCGTCCACCACGTAGTCGTCCAGCAACAACTGGGTGGAGCATCCGAGCGTCAGAGGTGGTGAGGTCTGCTGTTCGGCCTGGATCATCGTCCGCCTCCCGGACCCGATATGAAGGCGTGCAGTGTATCCGGCATCGCGGGTGCAGCCAATTTCGCGCGTCGCCTCATCGACATCCGGAGCGATGACGACTTCCCGGATGACGTGCACTACTCGTGCCGGACGCTCTCCACCTCGAAACGGGAGAACACCGCGCGTCCCAATTCACCCTTCGCCGAGTAGGCGCTCGCGAACACGCCGACATCCTGAGTGCCCGCGGCCGAGCTCACTTGAAAGACTCGTCCCGCGCGCCAGTTCGTGCCGTCGAGGCTGGTCCAGGCGGCGTATCGGTTCCCGGTACGCCGGATGCGAAACCAGATGGGGTACCGCACGGGAAAGTTCTCCTTCGTGTCCAGCGCGCCGTCGCCGTCCAGATCGGCCCCCCAGTAGGGAAGACCGCCATACTTGGGGCAGACGCAGAGCATCAGGTAGCCCGGGCTGACGGGCGTACGGGCGATGCGGTTCCTGACGATCAATCCGGCGGCTGCATAGGGACCGCTCGGATCCTGGCTCTCCAGGAGTACGGACACGGCGAAGTCGCCGCGCACCTGCGTGTAGGCGCTGGCGAACTCCGCGCCGGTCGCGTCCCAGGCAGTGGTCAGTCCGCCACCCGCCGTCACCTCGATGCGCTCGCCGAATCGGGAGAAACGAGCTGACCTGTTGGTGAAGGTCAGCCACGGCCACTCCCGACCGCCGATTCTGGCGTGGCCGGCCTCCTCGCCGGGAACGATGGATAGCGCTGCCTCGCGCTCCTCGCCCGGGTCGAGCGTGACGGTGCTGGAACATCGCCGGACCCCATCCACTTCGAGCGGCACCTCGACCGACCCGCTCTCCCCGCCGACGTTGCGCACCACGACGCTGAAGGTCCGACGGCCGCCGCTTCCCGGAACCACCCGCACCGGCTCCAGGAACCGGAAGCGCGCAGGCGTGGCGGCGATCCGGGTCGTGGCCACGCAGTCGGCCACGCGGACCTCGTGGAGTCCGCCCTTGTAGAGGCGCTCCGTGCGGAATCGCACCGTCCGCGACTCGCCCTCGCCCAGCCACAGCCAGCGGGCGCCGGCGGGCTGGCCGTCCACGGTTACGCCCGTCTTCACGAATCCGGCCCGGCCCTCGTTCGAGAGAGCTGCCGACAGGGACAGCTCCCGGCCGGGATCGGCCTGCGGCGGCACCTGCAGGTCGGCGTAGCGGCATGGTCCGCCGGCCGGCACGATTGCGCCGTTCGGAACCCCGTCGGCTACCGCCGGTTCCACGCCTCCCCGGCCGGCAAGTCCGGCCAGGTCCACGGCGTCGCACGACTCCCCCTCCACGCCCACCAGCGGCCCGGCAGCCGCCGCCTCGAAGTCTGCCAAACGCACGTCCCGGGAGTCCCGGATCAGCACCGGAGGGCCGGTACCGGCGCCATCCACGCGCAGTCCCTCGACGGTCAGGCGCCGGGAGTCCTGGAACAGCAGCCCCGCCGCGCTTCCTGCGTCCTGATTGATGCGCACGTTCTGCAGACTCAGGCCATCCACGAACCGCCCGTGCAGCCACGGCGCTCCATCCGCAGGGTCTTCCATCGCGACGTCACGCAGCGTGATGTTCCGGATCGGCGCGTCCGCCAGGCCGTGCACCCGAGAAGGCGCGTTCACCTTCGCAACGTGGATACGCTGGAATCGGAGGCCGTCGACGACGCACCGGCTGACGTCCATCGACGTCAGGTCCAGCAGACCGGCCACCCCATCCCCCCGGATGTCGTGCACGTCCACGTCCTCGATCGCGCGGCGCGGCGTCTCGGCGTACGTAGGACGCATCAACTGCACGCAGAACAGCGCGCCGGTGTTCTCCAGCCGGCAGTCCGCTATCTCGATGTTCTGGAAGACGCCGTGCGTCCCGGTTCCGATCTTGAACGCCGGGTGGGTCGTGTCGCGGATGCACACGCGCCGTATCGTGATGTCGCGAGAGACGAATCCGCACTCGGGACGCGTCGCGAACTCGTAGCGGTGGCTGTCGTTCTTCAGACAGACCGGATCGTCCCCGCTGCCCTCTATCGTGACGTCCTCGACGAGCACGTCCTGGCAGCAACACGGGTTCAGCCCGTCGGCGAAGCTGTTCAGGATCTGCACGCCGGCCACCGTGACGTGCCGGCAGCCCCAGAAGGTGACCGCCCATCCCGGCGAGTCGACGACCCTGATCCCCTCGACGCGAAGGTTCCGGCAGTTCTCGAATAGCAACGGAAGCGGCCCGCGATGCCCGCCGTCCAGGGCCAGATGGCCGTCGATCGAGCCGCTGCCCAGGATGTGGACGTCAGCGGCGCCGATCGCGTGGATGAACGCGAACCGCGAGCCGGTATGATGCACGTAGCTGTCCGGCGCCGGAGCGGCGAAGTGCCGCATGTCGCGGCTGGCGACCAGGGAGGCGCCGGCTTCCAGGTGCAGGGAGACGCCGCTTCGCAGCATCAGGCTGCCCGACAGGTACTCGCCGGCCGGCATGCGCACCTGACCGTTGCAGCGGCCGGCAGCGTCGATCGCCGCCTGGATCGCCGCGGTGTCGAGTGCCTGCCGGTTCCCGGCGGCGCCGAAGTCGCGTACGTTGCAGATGGTCATGAGCGCAAGCCGAACCTGCCCGTCAGTCGAGCCGTGATGCTACGTTAGGTCGTCGAGAGGGATCATTGCCAACGGGAAGCGGCGCGGCGTCCCCCGTCACCACGACCGTCATCGGCAGTCTGCCACGACCGGCCTGGCTGGTCCGGGACGACGACATCCGTCTCTGGCGACTTGCCGGCGAGGCTCTGCGCCAGGGGAAGGACGACGCGGCCCGGCTGGCGATCCGCGACCAGGAAACCGCCGGCATCGACGTGATCACCGACGGCGAGCAGCGCCGCATGCACTACATCAGCCGGTTCGTGTCCTCGCTGTCGGGGATCGACGCGAAGCGATCGAACTATGCCGACGTGGAGGAGGGGACGGTGAACCGGGCCTCTCCCGTCGTAACCGGCGACGTAAGCCGCAAGCACGCATACGCGGTGGAAGACCTGCGGTTCCTGAAGGCTCACACCGATCGGCGCGTGAAGATGACCATGCCCGGACCGATGACGGCGATGTACTGGCTCACCAACGAGCACTACGCCCGCGAGGCGGACCTGGGCATGGCGATGGCGAGGGCGCTGCACGAGGAGATGCTGGACCTGCAGGCGGCAGGATGCGACGTCATCCAGCTCGACGAACCGCAGGCGACCCAGCGTCCCGGCGCCTTTCGGGAGTGGGGGCGCGCGGCCCTCGACCTCGCCTTCGAAGGAATCGAGGCGACCACGTGCGTCCACTTCTGTCTCGGCTTTCCGCCGGTCAACGACACTCCGACCGTGCGGGATCCGGCTACCGTCTCGGCCCTCGCCCGCATGCTGCCCGACATCGGTTCCTGCCGGGCCCGGCAGTTCGCCTTCGAGTGCGCAAGCAGCCGCATCGACCCCGAGTTCTTCCTGGGACTTCCGGAAGACAAGCAGGTCGTCTTCGGTCTCGTGGACGTCGGCTGCACCGCGGTCGAAGACCCCGAGCGCATCGCGGAGAGGATCAAACGCGCTGTCGCCGTTCTGGGTCGGGACCGGGTGTGGGCCGCGCCCGACTGCGGGCTCGTCTGGCTTCCGATCGACGCGGCCAGGGAGAAGCTCCGTTCCTTGGTGGAGGGCGCCCGCCTGGCATCCCGATGACCCGCTTTCCGCCCGCGGCTACAGCGTGATCCAGCACAGGTCGCCGTCGCCGTAGCGGCGGTGCTGGACGGCCTCCAGCAGGTGGTCGACGGTGACGCCGTCCGAGCGCTCCAGGTCGGCGACGGTGCGCGCCACGCGGGTGATCGCGTGATAGGCGCGCGCGGAGAGGCCGAGCTTGTCCACGGCTTCGCGCAGCGCGGCCCGGCCGGCCGTGTCGAGCGGGCAGTGGACCTCCACCGCCCCGGGCGGCAGCTCGGCGTTGCGCTCCCAGCCCAGGCCGCGGTAGCGGTGCCTCTGGCGCTCCACCGCCTCCGCGACGCGGGACGCGATCTGCGCGCTGCCCTCCGGCGCCGGCGCCTGCAGGTCCGCCGAGCGCGGCGGCGACACCGGCACGCGTACGTCGATCCGGTCGAGCAGCGCCCCGCCGAGCCGGCGCCAGTAGCGGTGCACGTCGGCCGGAGAGCACAGGCAGACCGCGGCGTCCCGGCCCAGGTTGCCGCACGGGCAGGGGTTGGCGGCGCAGATGAGCTGGAAGCCGGCCGGGTAGCGCACCGAGTAGCCGGCCCGCACCACGGTCACCTCGCGCGACTCCAGCGGCTCGCGCAGGGCCTGCAGCAGCGCCGTGCGGAACTCCGGCGTCTCGTCCAGGAACAGCACGCCGCCGTGGGCCAGCGACGCCTCTCCCGGGCGCTGCATGCGGCCGCCGCCGATCAGCCCTTCGAGCGACGCGCTGTGGTGCGGCATGCGGAACGGCGGCCGCGTGATGAGCGCCGCCCCCTCGCCCAGGGTGCCGGCCACCGAGTGCACGCGGGTCACCTCCAGCGCCTGAGCGCCGCTCAGCGGCGGCAGGATGCCCGGCATGCGCCGCGCCGCCATGGTCTTGCCGCTGCCGGGCGGCCCGAACAGCAGCGCGTGATGGCGGCCCGCCGCGGTGATCTCCAGCGCCCGCCTCAGCCGGTCCTGGCCGCGCAGGTCGGCGAAGTCGCCGGCCGCCACGTCGGCAGGTGCGGTGGCCGAGGCAGCGCCGCGCCGGCGCTCCGCAGCAGGCCACGTCTCCGGGCGCGCCTCGCGGAGCGTCTTGACCGCCTCCGTGAGCGAATCGACGCCGACGATGGAGCCCCGGCCCAGTGCCTGCGCCTCCGCCAGGTTGCTGCGCGGCACCACGAAGCGGTCGATGCCGCGATCGAGCCCGGTGCTGACCGCGGCCAGCACGCCGTGCACGGGGCGGACGTCGCCGCGCAGGGTCAGCTCGCCCAGCACCATGATCCTCACCTCATCGTCCCAGGGGACCTGGCCCGAGGCGGCGATCACGCCCAGCGCGAGCGGCAGGTCGAAGGCAGAGCCCGTCTTGGGGACCGCCGCCGGCGACAGGTTGATCAGGATGCGGTCGTCGGGAAACGACAGGCCGCTGTTGCGGATCGCGACGCGGATGCGGTCGCGCGCTTCGCGCACAGCGCCCCCGGGCAGACCGACGATGTCCACCACCGGCATCCCACGACGGATGTCCACCTCCGCGGTAACCAGAACGCCTTCCACGCCGATCGGGGCATGGCAGGCAACACGCGCCAGCATCTGTCGCTCTCCTCCGGGCGCCGCATCGCGGCTCCCGTCATGGAGGAGAGCGTTCCGGCGTTCGGTGGCGCTTCAGCTCAGCGTCGTCCCCGGCGGGCGGCGGCGATCGTCTCCTGGACCAGCCGGTCGCAGGCCTCGTTGAGCTCGACGCCGGAATGGCCGCGCACGCGCCGGAACGCGACCCGGTGGCCGCGCCCCTCCAGCGCCCGTTTCAGCGCCTGCAGCTCCTGCCAGAGCTCGCGGTTCTTGACCGGCGACCGCGCCTTGGTCCTCCAGCCGTTGGCCTCCCAGCGCGGGATCCACTCGCTGATGCCGCCCTCGACGTAGCGCGAGTCGGTGACCACCGTGACGTCCCCGTCCGCCTGCTCCTGCGCCAGCCTCAGCGCTTCGATCACCGCCTGCAACTCCATGCGGTTGTTGGTCGTGTCGGCGGCATAGCCCGCGTCGCGCCTCTGCCCGCCGGCCACCTCGGCCACGTAGGCCCACGCGCCGGGACCGGGGTTGCCCAGGCAGCCGCCGTCGGTGTGGACGGTCACGAGACAGCCGCCGGCAGCGTCACGACCGCGCAGGTGCCTTCCGTACCCCGTTCCAGCACCAGCGAGCCTCCGTTGTGCTCGATGAGCGCGCGGCTGATGTAGAGGCCCAGTCCATGGTGGCCGGGCTTGGTCGAGTAGAACGGCTCGAACACGCGCGAGCGACCCGGCCCGAGAGGGCGGGCGCCGGAGTCCTGGACTTCGATCACGATTTCGTTCCCCCGTTCACGGGCGCTCATGATAATCCGCGAGCGGGGACGAACGCCCGCTTCCTCCGCGTTTACCAGCAACTCGGCCAGCGCCCTCGCCATCTCGGCCGGATCGCATGCCACCACCAGCTCGCCCCCGTCGGTCAGCTCCGCCCTCAATTGACGGCGCCGCCCGGCGCGCGTGTACGCCGCCGCAAACAGGTCGGAGACCTGCACGGCGACCACCGCGCCGCCGGACCTGGTGCCGTCATCGAGCCTGCGCAGCGCAGCGAGGACGGTGAGCGCCCGTTCGCGAAATCCGCGAATGGTCTCGAGCGCGCCGCTCGGCAAACGCAACGGAGCGGCCGCCGGCGATCGGGACCCGTCGCGCTCGGCCTCCAACTCGGCCTCCAGAGCGTCCAGGACGCCCGCGGTCGCGGTCACGGAGCCGCCGAGCGAGCGGTGCAGCGCTCGCGTCAGCACGCGCAGATCGCGAACCCCGCGCAAGCCTTCCCCGCCGCCACGCGCCGATGCCTGCGCGGGCACCGCTCCGCCCGTTCGATCGAACGTACGCACCAGAGCGGCGTGCAGCACCAGCAAGGCCACGAACAGGGGGGCGAGCACCAGGAACGAGGCGACCCGGTCGCTGAGGCCGTAGCTGGCCGCGATCTGCTGCCGGGGGAAGTCGCCCGCGACCGAGACGATCAGCAGCAGGAGTGCCAGGACGATCGCCGTCGCCCAGAGACGGTTGATCCCGCGGCGTTGATCGACGCCGGGGATGTGCCGGGTACCGACCAGAAAGAACGCGGGCAGCGGAAACAGCAAGAGATCGGCGATCGCCCCCGAGGGTACGGGAAAGCCGTGTTCCGTGACTCCGGCCGGAAGGCGCAGCAACAGGTACGCGGGCAACGACACCAGCAAGCCGCCGAGCGTCCACAGAACGGGTTCCCTGGTGTGCGGTCTCCGCGCCCGGCCGTTCGCCCTGATCAGCAGGGCCAGGGCGATCACCAGCGCGACCGCCGTACCCGCGTCCGACAGGGTGCCCGCAAGCTCATGGCGCGCCAGCCAGCCTGCATCGCCCCCGGCCGCGGCCCGGAACAGGAGGACACGGAGCACCGCCATCAACGTGGGAAGCGCCAGCCCGGCCACGACGGTAGCGACCCGGAGGCGTCGCGGCAGACGGCTCTGCGGCATCGCCAGGACCGCCATCGCCAGGAGCCAGGGGGTGAACGTTCCCACCTGGGCCAGCAGGTGACTCAGGACCGACTCGGACGTGAACGGGCGCACGGCAACCGTGACCGCATGCGTGAATGCCGCCAGCGAGGCCATCCGGCATGCCGACCGGTAGGTTGCGCCGCCGAGCAGGAAGAAGCCGGCTGCCAGCATTCCGGCCGATACCACCGGGATGAGCACGCGGTCGAGCGGGCGAACCGGGACGCCGGCGAGCCCTCCGCCAAGGCGGACCACCGTCTCGGCGCCGGCGATCAAGCGCACCAGGTAGAAGACGGCGACCGCCGCCGCCAGCGTCCCGAGGAACACCAGCCGCTGCTGCCGGAACCGCTCCCTGCGGGACACCTCGCTCAGTGCGACGGCTTTCACGACACGGCCGGGAGCCTGCTGCCCCTGGCGGCGGGCCGCGCTGACGCCGGACACACGCCGCGGGCGATCGGGTCTGGGCTTGGCGGACCTGAGCTTGACATCCCGTCCCGAGTGCGCTTATCTCAGGCGCATGGCGGCGTAGCTCAGTTGGTAGAGCAAGCGGCTCATATCCGCTGGGTCAGGGGTTCGAGTCCCTTCGCCGCTACTTTCCCCGTTCCGAAGATTCCGGGCACTGAAACCCCGGCTACGAAGAAACCCCCGAACACGAAGACCTCCGGCTGACGAGGACTTCCGGCTGGAAGTGTCCTGGTTACGCGGTTCCGCTTGGCCGCCCGTCGCGAAACGCGGCCGCCGGTAACGGGCATCGACGTGCTCTCCGGCAACGCGGCCTCCGGGACCTGCCGGGACGCATCCCGACGGGACCGAGCGCGCTACGGTGAGGAATAGCAGGGGCAGGATTCGAACCTGCGACCTCCGGGTTATGAGCCCGACGAGCTGCCAACTGCTCTACCCTGCGTCTTCTTGTCAGGCATTACTATACCGTGGCCGCCAGCGGCCCGTCAAGCGCGAGGCTTCATGCGGATGACCGGCCTGTGGCGGTGCCGCCACGGCCACCGACCGGGCGAGCGGTTCGCTCTCCGGCCGGCTGACGTGTTCAGCGCCTCTGCTGGGTCTGGATCTTGCGCAGCTTCTTCAGGCGCTTGCGTTCCATCGCCTTGCGCCGCTTGTTGCGAACGGTCGACGGCTTCTCGAAATACTCGCGCCGTTTCCATTCGCGGACGATCCCCTCCTTCTCGACGATCCTCTTGAATCGCTTCAGCGCCTTCTCGAGGAGTTCCTCTTCACCGACTTGTACGAACGCTATGGCCGCTAACCTCCTTCACGGGCCGCCGGCGCGGCGCCGGGCAACTCCGCAGTCCTCCATCATAGCGCGAGACGCGGTCCTGTCAAACCCGCGTGTCACCTTCATCATCGGCGCAGGTCGAGCACGACCATACGCAGCCGGCGTTCGCCGTCCGGATACTCCGGCTCCAGCCGGTACACCACGTCGACGGTATCGCCCGGACCGAACTCGCCTGCCCGCGTGCCGGCGCGCCAAAACAGCGCCGGCCATCGATAGGCTCCGGCATCGAGCAACAGCTTGCAGTGCTCGGAGGCGCGGCCGAACAGGCTCACCTCCGAAATCTCGAGCCCGCGCGTCCGGAGCGTCAGCGGCCGGTTGCCGACTCCGGTCGGCTCGAACGCGGCAAGGATCTTGTCCAGCGCCGGCGTCAGCTCGCGGGCCGGAACCTCGGCATCCAGCACCCGCGCCGGTTTGCGCATGCCGGGCGCGGCGCCGGTGCGCCTGTCGGACCAGCGCCGGCGCAACTCGGTGAGGGCTTCCTCGGGGGCCGTGAAGCCTCCGGCGCTGCGGTGGCCGCCGCGCGAAGTGAGCAGGCCGTCCGTGTCCGCAAGGAGCAGCAGCGCATTCTCGCCATGGTCGGGGCTGCGAATCGAGCCGGAGACGGCGCCGTCCTCGCATGCGACGACCGCCACCGGCCGGTCCAGAAAGCGGCTCAGCCGGTAGGCGATCGGACCGGTCAGTCCGCACGCGAGTTGCCGGTCATCGACCACCAGACAGCGCGCATCCGGGTAGTCGCGCGCGAGGTGGCGTGCGCGGGGCAGCAGCCGGTTCCAGGCAGCCGCGCTCTCTCGCCGGCGCCGTGCATCGAGCTCCTGCAGCCGATCCGACAGCTCCGCGCACTCCCCCCGAGCATGGCTCACGAGCAACTGCACGGCGTGGTCGCCCTCGCCGTAGCGGGCGGCCGAGCCGATCACGGGGTTCAGGGTGCGGCTGACCCGATCGGCGCTCGGCACCAGCGCGGCCCGCCCCACGCGCAGCCACAGCTCCAGGAGCCCGGGGCGTTCGGACCGCGCCAGCGCGTCGAGGCCGAGGGCGGTGATCCGACGGCTCTCTCCGGTGAGCGGCATCCTGTCGGCAAGAGTACTGAGCATGGCCAGATCGTACGGAAGCTGCGTCGCGGCCACCTCGCGCGCGGCGCCGGCCGGCGCCGCCCGTCGCACCGCTTCGGCGAGCTTCAGCGCCACCGCGCCGGCCGCCAGGCACTCCGCTCCCTTCCCGCCCGAGAGCGCGGGATTGAGCACCCGGACCGTCTCCGGCAGGGAGTCGGACGGGCGCGAGTCGATCGGCCGGTGATGATCGACCACGAGCACGTCGATGCCGTTCCGGGCCGCTTCCCGAGACTCCGCAGGTCCGATCGAGCAGTCCACGCAGACCACGAGCTCTGCGCCCACCGTGCGAGCCTCACGAATCCCGCCGTCGGGCACGCCGTGGCGTCCTCCCGGCGGAATCCGCCATCGCACCCGCGCGCCCGTCTGCCGGAGCAACTCGACCATGATCGCCGTGGCTGCGATGCCGTCCACGTCCGGGTCGCCGAACACGAACACCGGCCGGCCCGCGCAGCGGCCGACTCGTTCCACCGCCGACCGCATGCCTTCGATCCGAACCGGCGGCAGCGGGCCGCGTCCAAGAAACGCATCCACCTCGAACGGTTCGGTGAGGCCGCGGCGCACCAGCACCGTTGCCAGCAACGGATCGAGCTGGTGGCGGTCGGACAGGGCGCGGACTGCGGAGGTCTCCACGCCCGGCAGCATCCAGCCGCGGGCGGCGTGCCCGGTCACGCGCCGCCGCCCAACAGGGCCGCCTGCAGCGGCTGATACGCCGCCCCGTTCGGCCGCAGCACCGACTGGAAGAGCACCAGCGACCGGAACGTGCCGCGCACGGGCGGCAGCGGCAATCGGCACAGGCGTTCGCCCGCCTGCCGCGGAACGCGGCGTACGCGGGCCAGGGTGACATGGGCCAGGAACCCTCGGCCTCCGCTCACGCCAAGCCGCACGCGGAGCGCGCATGCCAATGCGCGCATTTCCTCGGCGCCGTCCTCCACACCGAGGTGCACGACGCGCGGCCGTGCCGGGGACGGCAGCAACCCCAGCCCCGCGAGGGTCGCTGCCACCGGCGCCGCGCGGCCCGCCACCTCCCGGCAGACGGCGCAGAGCCGGCCCACCTCCTCGTCATCCACCTCGCCGACGAAGTGCAGCGTCACGTGCAGATTGGCCGGGACGACCAGCCGCGCGCCCGGCAACTCCGCCCCGACCGCCGAGCACCACGCCGCCAGGCGGTCCCCTGCGCCGTCCGGCACCGGCAGCCCGAAGAACACCCGCGCCATCACAGCACGCCGGCGCCCGACTGCAGCGCCGTCAGCGGCGCATCGAGCGCCCGTTGCACCATGCGATACATGACGTTGGCGAGCCCGCGGTCGTCCTGCAAACGCACCGCCGCGGCGCGGCCCGGGCTGAGCTGTTCGGTGTGGCTGAGGTAGGCCCGTGCGCCGGGAGTGAATGCCTGATCGGCAGGGCTCGAACACTCCGCGCAGCGGAGGTCGCCGTATCGCTCGGACAGGTAGCCGGGCACCGGCGGCGCCAGCTCCCGGTCACACGCCGCGCAGACGTGCAGATCGGGTTGCAGGCCGGAGTGGCCGAGGTAGCGCCAGATGAACTGCACGGACAGGGCGCGCTGCGCGGCCTGGTCGGACACGTCAAGCGCCAGCAGGCAGCCGAGCAGCAGCGCGTACAGATCGGCGGGCTCCGCCGCGCCCGGCGACCGGAGAACGACCTCCGCCCATAGAGACGCCGCGAAGTAGCGCGGGACGCTGGCGCGAATGCCGCCGAATTCGTCCCGGCACGCGATCTCCGTGATCTTGTACTGATCCTTGACCGGGTCGCGGTACAGGCGCAGGTCGGCGTGCATGAACAGCAGGGTGGCCAGACGCAGGCGGCTGGTCGTCTTGGCGGCGCCGTACGCCATCGCTCGCACCAGCCCGAACGACGGGCTGAGGAAGGTCACCAGCCGGTTGATCTCGCCGACCGGCGTCGTGCGCAGAACCAGAGCCGGAGATCTGAGGTGGCGGCGCGTCAGGGCACGAGCACGAGCGATCCCCGCACCATAGGAGGTTGGCGCGACAGCGACAAGCTCCTATGGGAGGCGCGGCTGGGCGCACAGCGCTGCCCATGGCAGCGGTGTGCGGGCGAGGAGGTTGGCGCGACAGCGACAAGCTCCCTATCTTGCATGCATGCCGCCGTCTCCGCCGGGGCAGGTCGTCCCCGCGGCACGCACGCTCCCCAACCGCCTGGTCGTGCTCCCCCTGACCGGCAAGCCGATCTTCCCCGGCATGCTGACGCCCCTGGTGGCATCGCCCGGCGCCCAGACCGCGACCGTCAGCGCCGCGCTGGAGCTCGGTGGGTTCCTCGGGCTGGTGCTGACGCGCGACCCGGATGACGAACAGCCGGCTCCGGACCGGCTGCACGGGGTGGGCACGGCCGCCAAGGTCGTCCGCAAGATCAACCTGCCCGACGGCGGGCTGAACGTGTTCATCTCCACCATCACCCGCTTCCGGATCGCCAAGGTCCTGGACGCCGGGCCGCCGCTGGTGGCCGCCGTACAGCCCCTGGACGACGTGAACCTCGACAGTGACGACGTGCAGGCGCTGGCGCGGGCGCTGATCTCGGAGATGAAGCAGGTCTCCGAGGGCAACCCGCTGTTCTCCGAAGAGATGCGGCTGAACATGGTGAACATCGACCAGCCCGGGAAGATCGCGGACTTCCTGGCGTCGATCCTGAACATCGACCGCCAGCAGCAGCAGCGCGTCCTGGAGGAGCTGGACGTGCGCGAGCGGATGGAGCAGGTGCTGGTCTTCATCAAGAAGGAGCAGGAGCTGCTGAAGATCCAGAAGCGGATCCAGGGCGAGCTGGAGGAGAAGATCTCCAAGAGCCAGCGGCAGTACTTCCTGAAGGAGGAGCTGAAGGCGATCAAGGCCGAGCTCGGCATGGCGGTCGATGCCAGGAGCGACGAGTACCAGCGCTTCAAGGAAGCCTTCGAGTCGCTCCAGCTCGAAGGCGAGGTGGCCGAGCGGGTGTCGGACGAGCTGGAGAAGTTCGCGCTCATGGATCCCAGCTCGGCCGAGTTCGTGGTCACGCGCAACTACCTGGACACGATCGCCACCCTGCCGTGGGCGGACCCTGCGCCGGAAGAGATCGACCTGAAGCGCGCCGCCGCCGCGCTCGACGCCGACCACTACGGACTCGACGACGTCAAGGAGCGGATGCTCGAGTACCTGGCGGTGCGCAAGCTCAACCCCGCAAGCCGCGGCTCGATCCTGGGGCTGGTGGGTCCGCCCGGCGTCGGCAAGACCTCGATCGGACGCTCCATCGCCGGCGCCCTGGGCCGCGAGTTCTTCCGTTTCTCCGTGGGCGGCATGCGTGACGAGGCCGAGATCAAGGGCCATCGCCGCACCTACGTGGGCGCCATGCCGGGCAAGATCATCCAGGGACTGCGCATCGTGAAAACGCGCAACCCGGTCTTCATGATCGACGAGATCGACAAGCTCGGCATGTCGTTCCAGGGTGACCCGTCCTCGGCATTGCTGGAGGTGCTCGACCCCGAGCAGAACGCGGCGTTCCGCGACCACTATCTCGACCTGCCGTTCAACATCTCCGACGTGCTGTTCATCGCCACCGCGAACACCCAGGACACGATCCCGGCGCCGTTGCTGGACCGCATGGAGATGATCCGCCTCTCCGGCTACATCGACACCGAGAAGCTGGAGATCGCGCGCCGGTTCATCATTCCCAAGTCGACCGCCGGCGCCGGCCTGCCGCGCGGCTCGGTGCGCTATCGACGAAACGCGCTGCTGGCGATCGCCGACGGCTACGCGCGCGAGGCCGGCGTGCGCAATTTCGAGAAGGCGCTGGACAAGATCCACCGCAAGATCGCGCGCACCGTGGTGGAGACGGATCCGGACCCCGGCAACGGCGACGGCGCGCCGTTCGTGATCGATCGCGACCGGGTCGCCGACTACCTCGGCAAGCCCGTCTTTCGCGACCACGATCGGCGCCGCACCATGCGGCCCGGCACCGCCACCGGCTTGGCATGGACGCCGCTGGGCGGCGCCGTGCTCACCGTGGAGGCGCTGGGCACCAAGGGGCGCGGCGGGTTCAAGCTCACCGGGCAGCTCGGCGACGTGATGCAGGAATCGGCCACCATCGCCTACTCCTGGACCCGCCAGGCGGCGCGGCGGATCGGCATCGACGACGCCTTCTTCGACGAACAGCAGATCCACGTGCACATCCCGGCCGGCGCCACGCCCAAGGACGGTCCGTCGGCCGGCATCACCATGGCATCGGCGCTGCTGTCGCTGGCGTGCGGGAAGCGGCTGTCGCGCTCGCTTGCCATGACCGGCGAGCTGTCGCTGACAGGCGACGTGTTGCCGATCGGGGGGCTCAAGGAGAAGGTGATCGCGGCCAATCGCAACCGCATCCGTGAGATCGTCATCCCGCGGGCGAACGAGGTGGACATCGCAGACATTCCCGAGCGCGTGCGGCGCGGCATCGACTTCCATCCGGTCGGCACGATGGAAGAGGTCGTCGAGATCATCCTTTGAGCGGCCGCAGCACGACGAGGGCCGGCACCGGGGCCGGTCGGGCGCTGGCGATGGCGATGGCCCTGGCGGCCGCCGTGACGCTGTCCGCATGCGCGAAGCCTACGGAACCGGCACCGCTGCACGCGGCGTTCGGCGTCACCCTGGAAGGCCTCGCCGCGCTGGTCGAGCCGCTTCCCGAGTCGGTGCGGACCCGCATCCTCGCCGAGCCCGCCGTCTTCCTGGACCTGATGGCCAAGACGCTGAACCAGGGGGCGGACCTGCTGGTGCTGGTGGACAAGGAGCACGCGCTCCCCGAGGACTACCGGCCGGCCGATCTGGTCGATCTGGACAACCGGGACCTGACGGTCACCTGGCCGTCGATGCGGCTGCGGGCGCCGGTCCTGCCCGACCTGGCTGCCATGACACAGGCGGCGCGCCTGGCCGGCACCGACGTGACCATCTCCTCAGCCTATCGCTCCTATGCCCGGCAGTCCTACCTGTTTGCCTCTGCCGTGGAGCGCGACGGCCTGGAACAGGCGTCGAGTCTGGTGGCGCGGCCGGGTCACTCCCAGCACCAGCTCGGCACCGCCATCGATTTCGGCAGCATCGACCTGGGCTACGGCGAGACGCGCGAAGGGCAGTGGGTGCTGGCCAACGCGTGGCGGTTCGGCTTCTCGTTGTCCTACCCGCAGGGACTGGAGGACGTCACCGGCTATCGGTACGAACCCTGGCACTTCCGGTACCTGGGACGCGCCGGCAGCGAGCTGGAACGCCGCTTCTTCGGCATCCAGCAGGTGTTCCTGACCCACTACCGCCACCTGCTGCCCGCCCTGCTGGCCGGGGCGGAGTCCGCCGGCGACCAAACGGCCGCTCGCTGAAGCGCCTCAGGGAGCGGCGAGCACGTCCGCCGGGACGTCCACCGCGCCCGGCCTGAGCAGCCGGCACGGCCGCGTCGTGGCGTCGATCACGGTCGACGGCACGGGCGAGCCGAGCTCGCCTCCGTCCACGATCAGGTCCACCGACGCACCGAACGCGGCCACGATCCGGCTCACCCGGGACAGCGGGGGAAGCCCCGAACGATTGACGCTGGTCGAATACAGCGGCGCACCCACGCAACGCGCCAGCCGGCACAGGAACGGATCGTCCGGCACGCGGACACCGACGGTCCCGCCGCCGGCACGCGGCAGCACGATGGTGAGCGCTCCCGGCCAGTAGCGCAGCAGGCGCTCGGGAAGGCCGCCGGCCACCCCGCAACGCCACAGCCAGGTCCGGTCGGGAATCAACACCAGGAGCGGCCGGTCTTCCGCGCGGCTCTTGGTCCGCCGAATGCGCGCCTCGGCCGCCGGGGCTGCGCCGATCAGACCGTAGATCGTGTCACCGGGCAGGATCACCAACCCGCCGCGACGCAGCACGCGGCAGCAGATCGGCATGACTCTGCGGTGACGCGCGGGCAACACGGTCGCCCCGCGATCGTTCATCGCCCCGCGATCGTTCACGGAACCTGAGCCGCACATAGAGCAGCCCTCCCACGGCCAGGCCGGCCAGAAGAAATGGAAAGCGAGGCGCCGGCGGCGGCTTGCTCGCCGACACCACGGAGCCCGCTTCATGGAACGTGGATCGTGCGCCCGTACCCTGCAGACGGATCACCCGCTCGCCGGGCGCATACAGACCGAGATCGCGCGCGTACAGCCTGATCAGATCGGGGCTGGTGGACAGCGCGTCGAACTCCGCCTGCAGGTGCTGGTTGATCTCCTTCAGCGCCTCCACGTTCCGGTGCAGCGCGTCCCGGTGCTCCTGCATGCGGTCCATCGCGATGGCGACGGTCACCAGGTTCAGGACGGTGTACACGAAGTAGGCCGTGACCGCGCACGACAGGCCGCGAAGCATCCCCATCCCTACCGTTCTGTCCCTACCCTCTTGATGGTCGGCACGGGCCCGGCCCGCGTTGAGAGCAGGAACGCGCTGAACGCGCCGGTTTCCGTTGACAGCGCCGCCTGCGCCCGGCTCATACTGGGCGAGGCCGTCGACCGGAGGGAACGGCCCCGCAACACTTCTGGACATGCCACATGCATCCTTCCCACACATAGCGGACAGGGACCGCGCCCGGCGTCGCGCCTCCGAGCGCGAAGGAGCCACCCACGCCGGTGGTGGCGTCTGGGTCAAGCGTTGGTCGCTGTCGGTGCCGGGAGCGCGCGGGACCGGCACCATCGGTCTCGATCCGCGGCCGGTCGAACGGTCGGAGCCGGAACGGGAGGGTGAAGAGGCGGACTGAGATGGCCGTGGAACCGGTCTGACGGCACGCCCCGCTGCCCGGCGCTCACGGTGAGAGGATCTCGCTCGGGGATCACTCCCGGTACGGCAGGCTCAGTTCCTGCAAATCCCGAGTCAGGAACGACTCGCCGAACTCCGCACGGGCCTCGCCGACCAGTTGCCGGAGATCGCGCTCGGTGTAGCGCGGGCTGTAGTGGATCAGTCCCATGCGGCCCACCCCGGCCGCGCGGGCGATGCGGCCCGCCTGTTGCGCGGTGAGGTGTTTCTTGGCGCTGGCGTCGGCGGCCAGGTCCGCGCAGAACATGCCCTCGCAGATCAGCAGGTCGGAGCCGGCCACGAACGGGGCCAGGCCGGCAAAGGCGGCCGTGTCGGTCACGAAGCTGAAGGTCCGGCCGGGGCGTGGCGGCCCCACCACCGTCTCCGGCTCCACCACGGTGCCGTCCTCGAGCCGTACCGGTTCGCCACGCTGCAGCGTCGACCACAGCGGTCCGCGCGGCACGCCGGCGGCCATCGCCTGCTCGGGATGAAACTGGCCGGGCCGAGACTCCTCCACCAGCCGGTAGCCCAGGCAGGGTTTGGTATGCCGGACGCGCAGCGAGTCGATCCGGTAACCGTCGCCCTGCATCACGGTGACGTCATCGTAGAACTCGTGCACGATGATCTCGTAGTTGATGTAGATGTCCAGCACGCGCAGCGTCTGCTCGATGTATTGACGGATACGCGGCGGCCCGTAGATGTACAGCGGTTCCGACCGGTCGACCTGCGAAGACAGCGACAGCATGCCGGGCAGCCCGGTGACGTGGTCGGCGTGCGTGTGGGAGATGAAGATGCTGGTGATCTTCTTCCACTTCAGGTTGAGACGGCGGAACGCGATCTGCGTCCCCTCGCCGCAGTCGAACAGCAGCAGGTCGCCTTCGCGGCGCACCAGCACGGAGGTCAGTCCACGGCCCGGAAGCGGCATCATGCCACCGGTGCCCAGGACGAAGATATCGAGGTTCATGCGCAGATGGCAGTAAGGAGCATGGCCACCCAGAGTGGCCGGACGCGGGAGTATAGGAGTCAGCAGGACTGCCGCGCAAGCGGCAGTCCTGCTGACTCCTATACCGGTGGGGATGGGCCGAAAGACGGAGCCGGAGGCGACGAAATTCGGGGCGATAGGAGCCTGCCGGCTTGCCGCGCCCGCGGCAGCCGCCGGGAACCGGGCCGCACCCGCAGGACTCCGTCGTGACCGGATCGCCGCTCGACCGCTCCCGCCGCCACAGCCGCATGCTGGCGGCAATCCGCGCCTTCTTCGCCGACGCCGGCTACCTGGAGGTGAGCACGCCGCTCGTTTCGCCCGCGCTGCTGCCGGAGCCTGCCATCGAGGTATTCGCGACGCGTCTCCATCATCCGGGAGCCGAACGCGCCCCGGACGGCGGCCTGCCACTGTACCTGAGCCCGTCTCCCGAGCGCCACATGCGCCGGCTCGTCGCCCTGGGGTCGGGGCCGATCTTCCAGCTCGCCCCCGCGTTCCGCAACGGCGCCGAGCTGGATCGCACGCACAGTCCGGAGTTCACGATGCTGGAGTGGTACTCGCCGGGCAGCGGCTATCTCGCCGAAGTG
Source organism: Spirochaetia bacterium (assembly GCA_964291595.2). Classification (GTDB taxonomy): domain Bacteria; phylum Spirochaetota; class Spirochaetia; order SZUA-6; family Bin103; genus CATQHW01. Next base: position 4,269,420 of record OZ219914.1, read on the forward strand.
GACCTGCTGGAGCGGCTCGTGTCGTCACTGCCGGCCCAGGCGCCGCTGCCGGTCCCGTTCGACCGCATCACCGTTCGCGAAGCCGTTCTGCGGGCCGCCGGGATCGATCTCGACCACGTCGACGACCGGGACAGGTTCCGCCGCGCGTCCGACTCGGCGGGCGTGCGGACCGCCGACGACGATACCTGGGAGCAGGTATTCAACCGGATCTGGCTGACCGTGGTGGAACCAGGTCTGCCCGGCGATCGAGGTACGGTCGTCCACGAGTATCCGCGCCGCGTGCCGACCTTCGCGCAGCCGATCAAGGGCACCCCGTACTGCCGGCGATGGGAACTGTACGCGCGCGGATTGGAGGTCGCCAACTGCTTCCAGGAAGAGACCGATGCCGAGCGGCTGGCGCGGGTCCTCGAGCGTGAGGCGGCGCGGAAGCAGCGAACCGCCGTGACTCCACACCCGCCCGACCATGCGATGGCCGACGAGGTGCGCGGCGGCCCGGAGATCTGCGCCGGCGTCGCGCTCGGCGTGGAACGGCTGATCATGGCGCTCGATGGGCGGCACGAGATCAGCCACGTGATCCCCTTTCCGCTACACCATGCGCTCCGGCTGTAGGGCGCTCCGGCTGTGATGGGGCGGTCCTGCCGTGATAGGGTCCGGCGAACGGTTCAAGGGAAATGAAAGCAGGCGCTATCGACAAGGGAATGTACGTGCTGTTCCGGGGAGACCCGTACCTGGTCACCGATCGCGAGTTCGTCAATCCGGGCAAGGGATCGGCATTCGTCCGGCTGAAGTTCAAGCACGCACGCACCGGACAGGTGATCCGAGAAGTGATCAAGTCACATGAGACGGTCGAGGAAGCGGACGTGGAGGCGCGCGACGCTCAGTACCTGTACGCGGACGCCGACCACCTGGTGTTCATGGACATCGGCTCCTACGATCAGTTCAGCGTTCCCGCCGCGAGCGTCGAAGAGAGCATCACGCGCTTCCTGAAGGAGGGCGAGTCCTACCAGGTCCTGATGTGGGGGGAGGACCCTCTCGCGGTGCAGCTCCCCCTGAAGATGAAGCTGGAGGTGACCGACGCGCCGCACGCCGAACGCGGCGACACCGCCACGGGCGCCACCAAGCCGGCCACCACGGAGACCGGCCTGACGCTGCAGGTCCCGTTGTTCATCAAGACCGGCGACCGCATCGTCGTCAACACGACCACGGGCGCGTACGTCGAACGGGGCTGACCCAACCCATCACCGGCGATCGCGCGGCTCCGGTCGAGCCCGCTGGGGAGGGAGCACCCGCGGTTGCCGCGTTGCGGGCGCACGGCCTCCTGCACAAGCGGGTCGTCCTGCCCTGGGCCGGAGGAACCCTCCGGTTCTGGTTGTCGCAGTCGCTGTTCAGCGGAGACGACGTCGATGTCGGTACGCGCGCGCTCCTGGACACGATCGCCGAGCGTCTCCGGGGCCTGCCGGTGCGGCGCGCGCTGGACCTGGGCTCCGGGAGCGGGGTCATCGGGGTGGCTCTGTCGCGTCTGTGGCCGCACGCACACGTGATCCTCAGCGACCGGGACGCGCTGGCGGTCACCGTCAGCGCTCTCAACGCGCGGGAGAATGACGCGTCCCGCGCCGCCGCGATCGGCTGCCTGGGGGTTCCTGCGGCCCGCGCCCCGTTCGACCTGATCGCGGCCAACCTGCCGGCAAAGGTGGGTGAGCCCGTGCTCCGCCTGCTGGTGCGACAGGCTGCCGCCGCGGCTCCGAAAGGTCACCTTGCCCTGGTCGTGATCCGGCCGCGCCAGGAACTGGTGGAGCGAGCCCTGCAGGGACGCGCGCGCATCCTGCACCGGCGCGAGCTGCGGGCGCACACGGTGCTCGTGGCCGAGACGGCGATGGCTGCAACCGCCGGCCCTCCATCCGCCGAAGACGGGTTTGCCGCCTACCTGCGCGGCGATGCGGAGTTCCGCTACGGCGGGAACGCCGTGCGGCTGCAGACGGCGTGGGGACTGCCGGACTTCGACGCCGTCCCCTACTCCCTTCGCGCCGCCGAGCCCCTGGTGTGCGGCAGTGACCTCGGTCCCCGTGTGCTGGTCTGGAACCCCGGGCAGGGGCTCGGCGCGAGCGGCCTGGCCGCCGCGGGAGGGGGCCCGGAGATCACCGTCGGCAGCCGCGATCTCCTGCAGATCGAGACCGCGCGCCACAACCTGCGGCGAGTCGGCGTTGCCGCCGCCGGGCTGCATGCTCCGTCGATCGCCGGCGCCGCCACGACCGGTGCCTGCTTCAGCGCGCGCTACAGCGCCGTGGTCGCCACGCACGCCGAGGTCGACGGCCCCTGGTGGCGATGGATCGCCGAAGCCGCGGACGCGTTGCTGGCGCCCGGCGGCCGGCTGCTGCTGATCGGGTCGAGCACTCCCGTCGACCGGGCGCTGCGCTCACTGAATGACCGGCAGTCTTCGAATCGGGGCGCCGCGGCCGGGATGGCCAAGGGGCAGGACCGGCGCCGGCGCGGCTACCGGGCCGTGCTTCTGCAACGCCGCCCGCAGAAACAGCGCTCCCCGGAATAGTGCTCACCGGAATGGCGCCCGCCGGCGGCCGTCAGCCTCCTGCGGCCCGCTGCTCCTTGCGCATGCGCTCGGCCCACGGGCTGTCCGGATAGCGTTCGTACAGCCGGTCCCGCAGGCGGTTGGCTGCCCGTTCCGCGCCGTTGTTCCGCCACAACCCGGCGGCGTGGTAGAGCGCCTCGGCTGCCACCTCGACTTCCCCGGGGAACCGCAGCGCCACGTTGGCAAGCTCATCGGCGGCCGCCTGCTCGCCTTCGGTCTGGACCAGGAGCTGCGCCCGACGCAGGTGCGCCTCCGCCTGCCTTCCGCCGCCGGCCACCGCGACTTCGGAAACCACGCGATAGGCGTCGATCGCGCGCTGCGGCTCACCCGCCCGCGCGTAACGCTCAGCCAGCAGGAAATAGCCGTCATCACGTTCCGGTCCCTGGGTCAGGTCACCGAGCGCCTCCTCGAGGATCGAGACTGCGTCGCCCGGCTGATCCGGCTGGATCAGCATCGCGTAGTCGTACATCACGCGCGCGCGCACCTCTGCGGGCAGGGTGTCCTCATCGGCGACAGCCGCCATCAGGTAGTAACGCCTGGCGTTCGCCGCGCCGATCGCCTGGAAGCTCGCGCGCAGCCCCTCGAGCGCCCGATCACGCAGGCCGGTGTCGTGCGCGGCCAGCAGCGTCTGCCAATGGAGACCGGCGGCGTCCGCGTGGCGCCCGAGCGACTCCGCGGCCGCGGCAGCGGACGACAGCGCCCGCCGTCCGGGCCCATCCTCCCCGGCGTCCGCCGCCACCTGTTGCAGGGCCTGCAGGCCCGCGTCCCCCTGACCGTTGGCGACCAGGTATTCCCCGTACTGCAGGCCGGCCTCCGCCGCCATGAGCCCGGCCGGCGCCCGCTGCCGGAGTTTCGCGAGGGCCGCCCCCGCCTCGTCGGTGCGGCCGGCGAGGAGAGCGCCCTCCACCAGCATGTACAGGACTTCCTGCGCCAGGTCCACGCCGCCGGTCCCGCCTTCTCGTGCCTCGCCTTCCCGTGACTCGATGGTCGACAGTGCGGTGGTGAGAAGGCCCCGCGCCTGGTCGGGCCGGTCCATGCGCAGTTCGCTGAGAGCGGCGCGGTAGAACGCGGAGGGCACCTGCGAAGCCTCGGGAAACCGCTCGGTGAACTCCAGGTACGCGTCGCGCGCCGGATCGAAGCGTCCGCCCTGGTAGTGAGCGGACGCATACAGGTAGGAGGCCTCGACCGCCACGGTCTCGTCGGGTGCCTGCGCCGCCACCGCCAGCGCCGCGTTCGCTTCGTCCGACCGACGCAGGCGGTAGTACGTGCGCCCCAGCGCCAGGTGTCGATACGGTTCCCAGACGCCGCCGTCACCGTCCCGCAGGTAGACCAGGGCCTCTTCGTACTCGCCCGCGTTGTACAGCTCGGCTCCCAGAGCCAGGCGGGCACGCCAGTTGAGCTCCCCGGACGGGCGGGCGTCCACGACCTCCCGGTAGAAGTCGGCCGCGCGCCGGTGCTCGCCGCGCGCGCCGTAGATGCGGCCGATGCGGTAGATCGCCTCCAGGCGATAGATCGACCTGAGCGATTGGGGATCGGCGTCGAGCTTCCGCAGGTCGGCCAGCAGACCGAGCGCACGACTGTCCTCATCGACGGCGACGGCAGCATCTGCCACGCGCAGCAACACGTCTGCGGAACCGGCCGAAGCGAGCAGGGCGGTCGAGTCCGTCGCCTCCGCCGCCAGCCACAGCCGTTCCCAGGCGTCGAGCGCGGCCTCCGTGTCCTCCAACGCCTCACGCGTCTGCGCCAGCACCTGCAATGCCTCGGCCACGCGCGGGTGATTGGGAAACCGCTCCGTAAAGTCCTGCAGCGCCGCCGCGCCCGCCTCCAGCGCTCCGTCCTCGATCAGCAGGTAGGCCCGGTTGAGGACGGCCCCCGCCGCCAGGTCGGCGTCCGGTCCCTCGCCGGCGCTCTGCAGCGACTCCAGGCCGGGCTCCCGCTGGCCGGTCTGCAGGTAGGCAAGCGCCACATACCAGTGGGCCCGCTGCGAGTCGCCGGGGCCGAGGCCGGCATCCAGCGCCGCGGTCAGCCCGCTCACCGCACCGGCCGGATCGCCGAGCTGCAGCGCCGCTTCGCCCTTGACCTGGAGCAGCCGGGCGGCGAGGTCGGCTGCCTGCTCTTCACGGAGCGCCGCGTCGGCCCACTGCGCCGCCAGCGCGAATTCCTCCATGCTCAGGTACAGGAAGGGAAGGCGCATCCGCGCCGACCGCGCAAGCTGGCCATTCGGGAACAGTTCCAGGTATCGGCTGAAGCGTTCCGCTGCTGCCCCGGGCTGCCCGTCCAGCAGCGAGGCATCGGCCTGCGCGTACAGCGCCTGCGGCGCGCGGCGGCTGTCCGCGTGCGCCAGCACGATGCGCCCGAAGGTCTCCGCCGCCTCCGCATAGCGGCCGGCCTGGTACGCGAGCTGCCCCGCCCGGAACAGCGCATCGGCCTGCTGCGATGCCGGGAGCTCGTCGACCGCGTCCAGATAGGCGCGTTCGGCATCCTCCGCGCGGCCATCCTGCTCCAGGGCGGCGGCGTGCAGCAGCAGGGTGCGCCAGCGGTACTCCGCCGGCGTGTCGCCGCGCTCGAGTTGCCGCTCGGCCCGCTCGACGGCCTCGGTCGCCCGCCCCTGCGCCAGGCGGATGGCCGCCTGCCAGTGGCCGAGGACCGCGACGTGCTCGGAATCGGGATACAGCCGGGCGAACGACCCCAGCAGGTCGTACGAGTTGGCGTAGCGCCCGAGATGGTAGTGAGCGAGGGCGAGCAGGAAGGTGGCGTCCCCGCGCAGCTCCGAGTCCGGATAGCGCTCGACCAGCGCCGTGAACGTGTCCGCGGCGTTGGAGAACAGTCCGTCGGCGAAGGCGTCGCGGCCCCGCTCGTAGAGATCGCCGGCGTCCTGACCCGCAGCCGGCAGGGCCAGCGTCAGGAGCAGCGTCACCCACAGAGCGCGCGTGACCGGCACGCCCCGTACGCAGAAGTCCGACAACTCAGGTAGTGACGAGCTCTTTGGCCGGCTGGGCGGCGCGCCGCTTGCGGAACACCAGCCGATCGTCCTTGACGTCGACCGTCACCCCGCTGCCGGGGGGAAAGCGGCCGCGCAGGATCTCCAGGGACAGTGGGTCTTCCACCTCTTTCTGGATCAGGCGCCGCAACGGCCGCGCGCCGTACTTCTCGTCGGAGCCGTTGTCGATCAGGTACGCGCGCGCGCGGCGGCTGACCCGCAGGTCGATGTTCTGTTCCGCGAGCCGCTCGCCGACCTCGCCGATCAGGCGGTGCAGGATCTTGTCCAGGTGCTCGCGCTCCAGGGCGTGGAAGACCACCACCTCGTCGACCCGGTTCAGGAACTCGGGGCGGAACAGCCGCTTCATCTCGGCCAGCGCCGAGGACTTGATGTCCGCGAAGCGCATCGCCTGTTTCTCGGCGCGGAAGCCCAGCGAGCCGTCCTGGATGATCTCGCGGGCGCCCGCGTTCGAGGTCATGATGAGGATGGTGTTGCGGAACGACACCGTGTGGCCCAGGTGGTCCTGGAGCTGCCCCTCCTCCAGCACCTGCAGGAGGATGTTGAACACGTCGGGGTGCGCCTTCTCGATCTCGTCCAGCAGGATGACGCTGTAGGGCCGGCGCCGCACCTTCTCGGTGAGCATGCCGCCTTCGTCGTAGCCGACGTAGCCGGGCGGCGCTCCCACCAGCCGCGACACGTTGTGCTTCTCCATGTAGTCGGACATGTCGACCAAAATCAGCGACTCCTCGTCGCCGAACATGAACTCCGCCAGGGTCTTGGCAAGCTCGGTCTTGCCCACGCCGGTCGGGCCCAGGAAGACGAACGAACCCATCGGCCGCTTCGGTGACGACAGGCCGGTGCGCGACCGGCGGATCGCCGCGGCCACCACGCTGATCGCCTCTTCCTGGCCGACCATGCGCTCGTGCAGCTCGTTCTCGATCTCCAGCAGGCGGCGCGACTCCGACTGCGCGATGCGCGCCAGCGGCACGCCGGTGATCTCGGAGATCACGCGTTGGATGTCCTCCGGCTCCACCAGCCGCTGCTCGCCCTGCGTGGTCTGCGCCCACGCGCGCTCCTGCTTGTCGAGCTGCTGGCGCAGCAGGCCCACCTTGTCGCGCACCGCGGCCGCCTTCTCGTAGTTCTGGCTGTTGACCAGGTTGGTCTTCTCGATCATCAGCCGCTCGATCTCCTGGTCGAGCTTGACCAGCTCCTTCGGTCGGGCGCTGTTGTCGATGCGGCTGCGCGATCCCGATTCGTCCAGCAGGTCGATCGCCTTGTCCGGCAGGTGGCGGTCGGAGATGTAGCGGGCGGAGAGCGACGCCGCCGCCTCCAGCGCCTCGTAGGTGTAGACGACGCCGTGGAACTGGGCGTAGCGGTCCTTGACCCCCTTGAGGATCTCCACCGTCTCCTCCACCGACGGCTCCTCCACGAACACCGACTGGAAGCGGCGCTCCAGCGCGGCGTCGCGCTCGATGTACTTGCGGTGCTCGGCCAGCGTGGTGGCGCCGATGCACTGCAGCTCGCCGCGCGACAGCGCGGGCTTGAGCATGTTGGAGGCGTCGATCGCCCCTTCGGCGCCGCCGGCGCCGATGATCGTGTGCAGCTCGTCGATGAACATGATGATGTTGCCGGAGGTGACGATCTCCTTCATCACCCGCTTCAGCCGCTCCTCGAACTCGCCCCGATACTTGGTGCCGGCCACGAGCGACGCCAGGTCCAGCGTCAGCACGCGCCGTCCGTGCAGGACGTCGGGGGCGGTTCCGTTGACCACCTTCTGGGCCAGCCCTTCGACGATCGCGGTCTTGCCGACGCCCGGCTCGCCGATCAGCACCGGGTTGTTCTTGGTGCGCCGCGCCAGGATCTGGATCACCCGCTGGATCTCGCGTGCGCGGCCGACCACCGGGTCCAGCTTGCCTTCGCGCGCCAGCGTGGTGAGGTCGCGGCTGAACTCGTCGAGGGTCGGCGTGGGCTTGCGGGTGGCCGTCTGCGTGCGCCGCTTGGGGGTCGAGGAGCTCTGCCGCGTCTCGCCGAGCCCGTTGATGCGGATGATCGCTTCGCGAAGCTGTTCGGGGGACACGTTGCGCTGCGCGAGGTAGCGATACGTCGCGCCACCTTCGTCACGCGCGGCGGACAGGAGCAGGTGCTCGGTGCCGACGTAGACGTGGCCCATGTTCTTGGCTTCGTGCGTCGCGCCCTTCAGCACCGTCTGGGCACGTTCGGAGACCTCGATGTCGCCGAGGATGAGGCCGCCCTTCCCCTGTGTCAGGCTGCGCTCGACGTCCCTTCGCATCTCGTCGATGTTGACCTTGACCCGCTGCAGGGCCTTGACCGCGACCCCTTCGCCGTCCTTGAGCAGCGCCAGGATGATGTGCTCCGGCAACAGCTTCTCGGCATGACACCGCTTCGCCTCTTCCTGCGCTCTGAACGAGATGACCTTCTGGGCGCGCTGGGTCAGGCCCTTCCACATCATGTCCTGCCTCCGTGGTTCACATGTTCCCGGGGAGCTTTGTGCACCGGTCGCGATGCACTGCCTGCAGCAGAGTATCGCAAAGGACGCCCCACCGATCAATCTATCGCTGCCGGAGCGACTCGACCGGCCGCAGGCGCGCGGCGTGCAGCGCGGGACGCACCGCCGCGATCGCGGCGGCAACGGTCACCCCCGCAACGGCGGCCAGCAACTGCCCGGGATCGGGGCGTACCGGAATCTGTTCCAGGTAGAAGGAGCGGTCGATCAGTCGCGCCGGTCCGTCCGCTCCGGAAAGCAGCCGCGCAGCCGCGTTGACGGCCCACTCGATCGCCGCCAGCAGCTCGTTGACGTTGACCGCAGCAGCCAGCCCCAGCGTCACCCCCACCACGCCGCCCGCGGCGCCGGTGATCAGCCCCACCGTCAGGAACGCCATGCCGACCTGGTCGCCCGAACCGCCCATGGCACGCACGTAGGCCATCTCGGCGCTCCGCTCGATCAGCAGCATGCGCAGGGCGGAGGCCACGTTGATCGTCGCCACCAGCGCGATCACGGCCATGATCAGCGTCAGCCACACCTTGGTGGCGCGGAAAGACCGGTACGCGGAGCGGTGCAGATCGAACCAGCCGGTCAACCGCGCCTGCGCGGGGAGGAGCCTTCCCAGTTCCTCCATCACCGTGTCGAGCTCTCCGAACGGGTCGCGGACCTTGACGCCGAGGAAGCGGAAGCCGGCCGCGCCGAGCTCCGCCGCGGCCGGCGCGGCCATGAATGCGAACGTCCCGTCCAGGTGCTGGTAACCGGAGTGGTACACCCCGGCGATCCGCACGGTGGCGACGCGGGGCGCACCCTGCACCCACAGCCCGACCGCGTCGCCGGTCGTCACGCCCAGCGTGTCGGCCAGCTCCCGCCCGAGCACCGCCTGCTTCCCCGACCCCAGGTCGAAGGATCCCTCCACGCTGAGGTAGCGCCGCAGGCCCGCATCCCGTTGCAGCAGGTCCGGGTCGACGAACCGCACCTGCGCGTCGGTACGCAGCCCCTCCTGGCTGAACAGCAGCCCCAGGCTGCGCACCTCGACCTCGGCCAGCGTCACGCCCGGGACGGCGCGCACCGCCGCCAACAGCCGGTCCGTGTCGCCGCCGGCCGGCGGCACGATCCGCGCGTGATAGGTGTCCACCTCCAGGTACCGCCCGGTGATGCCTTCGATCATGCCGTCCGCCACCACCAGCACGACGATCACGGGCACCAGGCTCAGGGCGATGCCGACGGTGGTGCCGGCCAGGCCGGGACCGCCGCGAACGTGCCCGCGCCCGGCGATCACCGCCCCCAGCCACGGCGCGGCCGGCAGCTTCATGGCGTGCCGGCGGCCGGAGGGGGCGCCTCCGCCGCCCCCTCGACGAGTACGCCGTCGGCGAGCGTCAGCACGCGAGCGGCACGCATGGCCAGGTCGGTGTCGTGCGTGACCAGCAGGCAGGCGGCGCCGTGGTCGGCGACCAGGTTGAACAGCAGATCGGCAACCGCGTCCGACGCCGCCCGGTCCAGGTTGCCGGTCGGCTCATCGGCCAGGATCAGGGCAGGGCTCGCGGCCAGAGCCCGTGCCACCGCCACCCGCTGCTGCTCGCCTCCGGAGAGCTCCGAGGGGTATCGGTGGCAGGCGCCGAGGAGTCCGACGCGATCCAGCATGTCGCGCGCCTCGGCAACCGCGACCGCGGCCGGGCGGTTCTGCAGGCGCGCCGGCATCGTCACGTTGTCGAGCACGGTGAAGTCGCGCAGCAGGTGGTGGAACTGGAAGATCATGCCCAGCTTGCGCCGCTGCAACGCCAGCTCGACCTCGTCCAGGTCCGTGAGATCCTTCCCGTCCAGCCGTACCGTGCCGGACGTGACGCGGTCCAGACCGCCGGCCACGTTGAGCAGCGTGCTCTTGCCCGAGCCGCTGACGCCGGTGACGGCCACCGAGGCGCCGGGGGCGAGATCGAGATCGACCCCGCGCAGGACCAGCCCGTCGCCGGTGGCACGCCCGTAGCGCTTGGTGACCCGGCGCATCGAGAGGACCGCAGGCGCACTCACTCACGCGCCTCGCGGAGGATCCGCTCCGGGGTGATGCCGCGCAGCCAGCGCCCGGCCGCCAGCGTCGCCGCGAGCCCGGCGCCGATGGCCACGGCGCAGGTGAGCACCGCCTCGTGAAGCAGGACCCGGTTGGGAACCCGCTCGAGCTGAAACATCGCCCCGGACGGCAGCGCGCGCGGCGCCGCGGACGGCGCCGCGAACAGCCGTGCCAGGGACCACAGCGCGTTCGTCGCCCACTCGGTAACCCGCAGCAGCGCGGCCAGGTTGTCCGCGATCGCCAGACCGACCGCAAGGCCGCACGCCACGCCGATCACACCGCCCGCCGCCGCCTCCACGGCGTATGCCAGCCGGAGCATCGTCGGGGTTGCGCCCAGCGCGCGCAGCACGCCGATCTCCTGCCGCCGCTCCTGGACACGGCGCCGCATGCCGTGAAACACGTTGAAGGCGACCACCACGAACACGAGCCCGATGAGCGTCGACATCAGCAGCTTCTCCGTGCGCAGCGCGCCGTAGAACGCCTGATTGAATTCCCGCCACGTTCGCACCTCGTAGTCCTCGGCGGGCAGGCCGTCGGCGGGCAGGCCGTCGCTGAGAATGTGCTCCAGCGCCGCGCGCTCCGTGCGCTCCCGGAAGCGGTTGACCAGCTTGATGCCGTACTCGAGCGGCACGCCCCCGCCCGTGATCAGCTCCGCGGTCGACAGCGACGTCACGGCCCAGTGCCGGTCGAACTCCGCGAAGCCGCTCTCGAACGTGCCGGCCACGACCAGGGAAGCAACCCGGGCCGCCGGCCCCCCGCCGGATGCCGTGCGGTCGACCAGGTACACCGCAACCGCATCGCCGTCACCAACGCCAAGCCGCGCGGCCGCTCCCACGCCAAGCGTAAGGGTGCCGAGCTCGAGAGGTGCCGCTCCCAGGCCGAGCTGCTCGGCGAACGACGGCGTCCGCTCGGCGACGTCGGCCGGCACCGCGCGGAGCGTCATCCCATGCCGTACACCGCCGGACGGCCGGCCGACCATCGCGGTGAGGTCCGCGAGCGGTGTGACCGTCCGCACGGTCGGCCGGCTTTCGATGTCGGCCAGGACGGGCGGCGGCAGGGGCTCGTGTCCGTCGCGGCTGAGACGCAGGTGGAACGAGCCGATCTCCACCAGGTCCTCGATGTAGCCGAGCTGCAGCCCGTTCATGATGCCGAGGACACTGGTCAGCATCATCACGCCCGCACCCATGCCGACCACGGCGAGAGTGAGCGAGGTGCGGCCGCGCCCCGGGCCGCCGCGCAGGTGGGCGCACCCCAGGGCAACCGCCAGCCTGATTTCGCCGGCGGCGGATGGCCGAGCCGCCCCGGGCTCAGCTCTGCGCGCCGTCGACGCCATCGAACACCCGTTCCCGGATCACCTGGCCGTCCTTCACGACCTGCTCGCGAACTCGCGTGTCGCCCTGAAAGTGCACGCGCAGGTAGGGGGTCCCGCCGCGGTAGTAGTCGATCTGACGTGCCGGCTGCCCATCGCCTGGCGGCCATCGGTAGACGGTGACCGACACGGTCTCATCGTTCTGCTCGTACGTGACGGCGCGAAGGCGATCGTCCGGGCTGTCTCCCGAAGCGGACGCGGCCCGGGGGGCCTCGACGTACTCGTATTCCCACCGCTCCTCGCCGGCGTCGGTCTCCCGCCACGTGGTGACGATCCTCCCGGCGGCATCGCGGTAGTGCCGGACCAGCTCGACCTGCCGGCCGCCCTCGGCGATGACCTCCTCCAGGATCCGGCCCGCCTCGTCGAAACGGGTGGCCGTGCGCCGGTCCAGCGCCGGCTCGGTCCTGACCTCGCCCACCAGGACCCCGTCGGGCGAGCGCTCCAGCTCGCGGACCGCATGCAGGACGTCGCCACGCCACTCCTCGACCTCGTAGCGAACGCCTGCGAGATAGCGCGACACCAGCCGGGTCGTCCCCGAAACGACGGCCTCCTCGACCAGGGTCCCGCCGGCGAACACGAAACGGACGCCCAGCCGGTCCACTCCCGGCTCGACACGGACGAAGTCACGCAACTGGCCGGTGGCGGCAAGCTCGTAGGTGGCGGTCTGCAGCACCGCCCCATCGCTGCCGGTCACCTCCACCCGGACCATCCGCGGCTCGTACGTGTAGGCGGTGCGGCTGACCAGCACTCCGTCGTCGTACGCGTGCGCCACCGTGAGCTTGCCGGTGCCGTCGAAGCTCCGCTCGGCGACCAGTTTCCCGTGCGCGTAGTCGGACTCCGCGATCAGGGTGCCGCCCGCGTCGCGCAGCGTTACCCACCGACGGATCCGGCGCCCCCCGTCCAGCAGGAGCCGCTCCTCGCCCGCCCCTTCGCCATCCTCCAGCGAACCGCGACGCACCAGGACGAACCGGTGCCCGCCGGCGGCCGACTCCGGAATCTCCTCGAACGCTATGCCGATCTCGTTGGAGCGGTAGTACGCTTCCTGACCGTGGGCTCCCTGCGCCGCGATGGAGAGGAGCGCCGTGACCGCGAGCGACGCCGCGAGCGCGGTCAGCGACCCGCGCATCACGCCCCGCGGCCGTCGCCGAGCAGGCCGGTGACGTAGGTCTCCGGATCGAATCGGGACAGGTCCTCCATCCGCTCGCCGGTGCCGACGAAGGAGACGCCCAGCTCGAGCTCGTGGCAGATGTCGAGCACCACACCGCCCTTCCCCGTCGCGTCCAGCTTGGACAACAGGATCGAGTCCACTCCGGCGCCGTCGCGGAAGGTGCGTGCCTGATCGAAGGCGTTGCGGCCGGTCGTGGCATCGACTACGAGCAGACGGTGCAGCGCGACCCCGCGCCGCTCGGCGATCCGCACCAGCTTGCGCAGCTCGGCCTCGAGTCCGGCGTTGGTGTGCATGCGCCCGGAGGTGTCGGCCAGCACGATGTCGACCGAACGGGCGGTCGCGCTGTCGATCGCGTCGAACAGCACCGCGCCGGCGTCCGCTCCCTGCCCTTGCGCCACGACCGGAATCCCCAGGCGCTGTCCGTGCATGCCGAGCTGCTCGACCGCCGCGGCGCGGAACGTATCGGCGGCGGCGAACAGGACGCGGCGGCCGCTGCGCTTGAACAGCGCACCCAGCTTGGCCAGGTTCGTGGTCTTGCCGACCCCGTTGACGCCGACGGCCATCACCACGGACACCCCGGTCGCGTCCGGTTCCACGGCCGCGGCGCGGAGGCGATCGAGCGCCCGCTGGCGGATGGTGTCCAGCGCTCGCTCGCCGCGGCCCGCCCGGCCGTCGAGGCCGTCGAGCAACTCGTCCACCGTGCGCGGCCCGATGTCCGCCTCGAGCAGCGTGTCTTCGATCAGGTCAAGGCGATCCGGCTGCGAGCCGAACAGCTCGCGAAGCCTCTTTCCCAGGCCGAACATCAGCCGGCCGGCCGGTCGGCCGTCTCCGTGTAGTCGATCATCACCCCGATGGTACGCACGAGCCGGTACACGGAGTAGCCCGCCGCCGCCGCCGCCCCGACCGTGACCCCCACCGTTGCCGGCTGCCAGGCGATCGGCCCGCTGCCCTGGTGGCCGGCGACGTCGCGCGCGGCGAAGTCGGTGACCAGGGCGCCGAGCAGCAGCGGCGGCAGGAGCGAAACGGCGAACCAGCCCAGCTCCTCGTAGAACCGCTCGCGACCGCCCGCCTGCGCCGCGGCGCCGTCGAACCCGGCCGGCAGCAGGGGCACGGTCAGCGTTGCCGGCGTGGCAGGTCCGAGGCGTGCGGCGGTGTCGGCGTGGCCGTCGAGCACCAGCGACACGGCCGCGTCCTGCGGCGGACGCGGCAGCCGCAGTGGGGTCACCCCGGCATAGGCGGACGCGACGTAGACGGCGGCGCCCGTCGGCTGCGAGTCGAGCAGCACCGTGCCCAGGTCGCGCGGCACCAGCTCCACGGCGATACGGAGCTCCTGCCCGGGCGCCAGCTCCACCTGCCGGACCGACCGGTGATAGCCGGGCCGGGACACCGTCAGCGTGGCGCGGCGCGGCGCGGTGTAGCGCAGCAGTGTCGCGCCGATGCCGATCAGCGCCCCGTCGAGACGGACGGTGCTGTCCGCCGGCACCGGCTCGACCGCAAGCCGGGACCACGGCTGGCCCAGCAGCAGCGGCGCGAGCTCGTCGGCGACCGCATCGATCGCCCTCTGCAGCGCATCGGCTTGCCCGGCTTCATGGTACGACCAGACGGTGCGCACCGACGCCGTGTCGAAGGCGCGCATATCCAGGAGCAGGTGATCGGCGGCGCTTTCGATCGTGCCCCAGATCAGCAGGTCGATGTCCCGCGCGGCCGCGACGTGGCGGGGCAGCACGCCGATGGGAGCGTCCGCTTCGACGATTTCCACTCCGGCGATGCCGGCGAGCCGCTCGCGCAGCAGCCGCGGCAGGGTCTCGGCCAGATAGCGGTGTTCGTCGGCAAGCTCGCGGCCGGCGAGCGGGCTGAATCCCACCCGCCGCGGTGGCGGCGCGGACCCGTCGGACGCGTCGGCCACCGCCACCGGCGCGGCCGAGCAGCAGGCGGCCAGGAGCAGTGCCAGCCGGCGCCGGGCACTCACGCCTGCCCTCAGGCGGTGGCGGCCATGCGCAGGTACGACTCGATGAACGGATCGATGCGCCCGTCCATCACCGCCTGCACGTTGCCGTTCTCATGCTTCGTGCGGTGGTCCTTGACCATCGTGTACGGATGGAAGACGTAGGAGCGGATCTGGTTGCCCCAGGAGATCTCCTTCTTGTCGCCCTGAATCGCCTCCAGCTTGCTCTGCCGCTCGGCCTCATGGTGCTCGAACAGGCGCGAGCGCAGCACCTTCATGGCGGTCGCGCGGTTCTTGTGCTGGCTGCGCTCGTTCTGGCACTGCACGACGATGCCGGTCGAGAGGTGGGTGATGCGCACCGCCGAGTCGGTCTTGTTGACGTGCTGGCCGCCCGCGCCCGACGCGCGGTAGGTGTCCACCCGAATCTCCTCGGGACGCACCTCCACGTCGGCCGCGTCGTCCAGCACAGGCGAGGCGAACACCGACGCGAAGGTGGTGTGGCGGCGCTTGTTGGCGTCGAACGGCGAGATGCGAACCAGCCGATGGATGCCCGTCTCGGCGCGCAGGTAGCCGTATGAGTACTCGCCCGAAAGCTGGACCGTCGTGGACTTCAGGCCGCCTTCGGCCTCGGTCAGGTCGATGACCTCGGTGCCGAACGAGCGCTCCTCCGCCCAGCGGAGGTACATGCGCAGCAGCATCGAGACCCAGTCGCACGCCTCGGTGCCGCCGGCGCCTGCATGGATGGTCATGAAACAGTCGGCGCGGTCGTGCGGACCAGCCAGCATCGACTGCAGGTTGAGCGCGCCGAAGCGGCTCTCCAGCTCGACCAGGCCAGCCTCGATTTCCTCCGACAGCTCCTCGGATCCCTCCTCTTCGGCCAGCTCGCAGAGGGCCTCCAGTTCGCCGGAAGCGTCCCGCACGGCCTTCCACGGTTCGATGCGACCCTTGAGCCGCTTCAACTCCGCCAGCGTCGCCTCCGCGCCCGCGCGGTCGTTCCACAGCTCGGGCGCCGCGGTCAACGCCTCCAGTTCGGCCAGCCGCCGTTCGGACTCTTCCGGGTCAAAGACGCCCCCATGCAGCGCCGATGTCGGTGCAGAGCACCGCAAGCCGTTGCCGCAGTTCGGAGAGCATCATGTGCATACCGCCGTCAGCCGGGATGATATCACGAGACCCGGCCGGCGCGAAGGCGCGAGAGTGTGATCGATACGCGGCGCGTCCAGCGCATGCCGCCCCCCGAGCGCAACCGCCACGCGATCACCAGTCCGCTGTACTGGTAGTCTCCGCCGACGCGCACCGGTGCATATACCCCTGCCTGAGCGTCTCCCGTGCGGATCGTCAGCCGGGCGCCGCCGCCGGGATCGTCGATCTCCACAGACGCGGTCGGGCCGAACGACACCGGCTGCCGCAGCACGCGCTGCGCGCCCCGCGGCCCGTGCGCGAGCGCCGTGCTGTCGGCGGCGACCGCAAGGTTGATCTCCACGCCGAGCCATGAGTCCGCGTCCTCCTCGGCGGCCAGATCGTAGCGGACCTCCATCGAGCGCGGGCGGAACCGATAGGACTTGTGCAGGGTTGCGGGGACGGAAGAGCCCGCCTCGACGCCGGGCACCGAGACGGGTAGAGCCACGCCGCGGCGCAGCAGGGTGAGCCCATCGCTGTCGACGGACTGCACCATGTACCGTTCGTCGACCCGCCCGGGGGCGGAACGGAAGCCCCCCGTGTAGTCCGCCACCGTTGGCGCGGACGCCAGGAAGTGATCCAGGAACCCCCGCCTGAGATACGGGTCGGTGCGGTCCGGCGCCCGGTCGTGCGTGCTCGTGTCGTGCGTGCGAGTGAACGTGTTCAGGTAGTTGACGGAGCCCGGCAGGTAGTCCAGCTCGAACAGCATGCCGCCGACGGTGTGCACGTAGGCGTTGTACTGCCGGCCGTGGTACAGCAGTTCCGGGTGTCCGTCCATGTCGTAGTCGGTCCGGATGATCGACGGAAGAAAGGACGTCTGGTCGCGCGCCTGGACCTCGGCCTGCAGCAGGGATGCGTAGACCGCATCACGCGTTCGACGGGCATGGATCCCGCCATCGGGCCGGCCCCAGTACGCGTGGGCGCACTGCCCCCGCCACAGGTCGTTCCGGGCAGCCCGGCGCCGCTCGCGGTCACCGCGAACCTGGCTTACCAGCAGGTTCGCATGCACCATCTTCGCGTAGAGGAGGCGGCTGTCAGGCAGGTGCGACAGATGCCGGCGGAACCCGCCGCGGTCACCTGCGGACACGGCGCCCGCGGGTGAGAGCGAATTTCCGCCGAAATCCATGCCGCACTCCAGATAGACGAAGCCACCGGTCCCGTGCCTCCGCAGGTACGCGCGGGGCGTGGTCGGCACGATGCGCGTGTCCGTGCTGATCAGCTCCAGGAAGCGCTCCAGCCACCGGTGGTCGCCCAGTGCCTCCGGCTCGTCGATGGCGACCACCACCCGGCTCCCGCCGGCGTCACCGGCGCCGCGGAGCGACGCGACGGCCTGCTCCGGTGAGCCCGATTCCATGAGCCGCCGAAGGCGATCGTGAACGGGCACCAGCGACATCACCCTGCCCTCGCTCTCCGTGAGATGGGCGCGGTGGAGCTTGCCGCCGGTGACGCCGGCGGCCGCGACCTGCGTGTGATCCACGAACGCGTACTCCATGCCGGCGCCCACCAGGGAATGAGGCAGCGACGGCTCCCATACGCAGTCGGCAAGCCACACCCCTCGGGGCCGGGTGCCGAAGCGCACGCGGAGCTCGGTCGTCAGCTTCTCGATCTGTCCGACGCGATCGAGCGCCGGGATGATCGGCAACGCCGGCGTGTAGAAGCCGCCGCCGAGCGTCTCCATCTGGCGCCGCCTGACCATCTCCCGGAGCAGCATGATCAGCTCCGGGTGCCGGCGATCGATCCATTCCAGCAACTCACCGCCCAGGTGGAACATCCAGCGGCACTGCGGGAACCGGTAGGCGAGCTGCGCGAGCGGCTTGTATCGGGTCTGATAGAACGACTCGTAGTCCGAGTCCGAGCACCCGACCGGCCGCTGGCTGCACAGGCCCAGGATGAGGTTGACCGTGTCCGCCGCCCCGTTCACGGGCGTCCCGCCCGGGCGGGGAACGTCCACAGCGCGGCGCCCACCGAGATGCCGCCGGCCGCCAGCGCCAGCGCCAGCGCAGCGGTATTCCGGTACGTACGTGCCGCATCGGCCAATCGCTGCCTGCGTACCGCGACGGCGCCCGCGTCGAGCAACAGCCGGCCGACGCCGCCCGCCTCGGAGACCGTCCGCTGCAGCCAACTCAGGTCGTACACGGAGATCACGCGCTCATCGCGCACCATGCGGCCCCGTTGTCCGACGACCCGAAACGAGGACACCGCCAGGCGCTCGCCCTCCGCCGGAAGCCGATATGCTCGGCCGTACGGCAATCCCTCCTGGAAGGCCACGTGCGCGACGTAGTCGGCGGCGTTCGGCAGATCTGCCGAGCCACTCGCCGACACGCCGAGCCCGGTCAGCGCATCCCACGTGATCCCTTCCCGCGGGGACGCCGCTCCGCCGGCATCGGGGGCAGGCACCCGTACGGCCGGCGGCGTCGCCGTGGTCGCGACCACGGTCGCCAGGGCGACCAGCGTTCCGGCGCTGACCGCCGCGGCAGCGCGCCGGCCGCGTGGGACGCCCCGGGACTGCTTCCGGCCGGCCTTCCAGCGCCCCCCCGCCAGCGCGATCGAACCCACCGTCGCAGCGGCGACCGCGAAGCCCGCCGGCGCTCCGCCCAGCATCAGGCTGGCCATGGCGACCACGACGATCACGGCCGCGGCTCCGCCAGCCGCCCGTGCCGGCTCCGGGCCCCCCAAGCGCCCGATCGCGGGAAGGACCGCGGCCGCGGCGATCACCGCAGCCCCGCCGGCGTTGAGCGCCGCCACCGCCCACGGCACGGTCATCCCGGCCTTGGCGAGTCCGGACGCGGGACGGCCGGCGACTGCGCGCACCCCCAACTCCGCGAGGGCGACGGCGGCGACCATGCCGGCCGCCAGGAGCCGCCTGCGGACATCGAAGTCCAGGACCGTGAGCGCTGCCGCCGGGGCACGGAACGCCAGCCGGAGCAGCAGACCCGCCGGCGGCAGGTCGGTGCGCACGTAGCTCAGGCTCCTGCGCTCCCCGGACGGCTCGTCAGTGACGAAGAACTCCGCGACGCCGCGCAGAAACGGATCGAAGCGTGGATCCACCGGGTCCAGGCGTTGCGTCAACCGATGTGCCGGCACCTCCGCGAATCCGTCGAAGACCGTGAACCGCACCGGCGCGGCATGGGTCAGCGACCCGGGGAACGCCGGCTCGAGCGGGACGGAGAGTCGACCGCCGAGCAGGTAGTATCCGTCCCAGATCTGTGCGTTCGCCGAGAACAGCGGAACGGTCGCCGGTGCCGCGATGGAGCCCGCGAACAGACAGGCGAGCAGGATCCCGACTGTCGTCCGCCGGGCCGCACCGCGCCGAGCAGGACCCCGCCCGGCAGGCGCGACGCGCCGGTCCCCGGTCGCGTCGCGCGCAGCCGCCTCCGGTAGGCGCATCCGTTCACTATCGAACCGGGCCGGGGGAGTGTCAACGTGACCGGACACCCGGCAATCTACGCCCACCGGACGCATCCTCACGTCTCGCACGCGCTGCCGCCAAGCTCGCTTCAGGAAAGAACCCTTGACCGGCGTTGGACGCCGCACGTGCAACGCGCGATGCGCGAAGCCGACTCGTGGCGGCGGCCGTGTCGGTCTCGACGGCCACGCTGCGGTACCATCCGCGTGACATGAGTCTACCGCCCGCGGGCACTCGTGATCGGACAACGATGACAGGGCCTCGCACGATCTACGAAGCGCAGCGCAACGACGCCGGCCGGCGCATCGACCGCGTGCTGCGCCGCATGCTTCCGTCCACGCCGCTGAGCCTGCTGTATCGGCTGGTGCGGACCGGCGTGGTGCGCCTCAACGGCGCTCCCACCGTGCCGGGAGCCCGGGTTTCGCCCGGTGATCGGATCACGCTGCCGGCGTCGCTTTCCTGCACGCCCGCCGGAACGGCACGGAGCGCGAGCGCCGCGGCGGCCGCGCGATCCGATCGGAGTCCCCGGACAGACACGAGGATCCCACCGGCGGTTCCCACCCTTCTGGAGAACGAGCACGTGTTCGTGACCAGCAAGCCGGCCGGCGTGGCGGTGGCCGGGCCGGATTCGGAACGGCCGCTTCCGCTCAGCCACAGCCTCGAGCCCATCCTCGCCGAGCGGGTGCCGGAGTCCCTGTCGTTCCGCCCGGTCGCCGTGCACCGGCTGGATCGCATCTGCTCCGGGCTGCTGGTCTACGCGAAGACGATCGACGCGGCCCGCGACCTGACGGCCGTGCTGCGCGAGAGCAGAGCCACCAAGGTCTACCTCGTGGTCGTGGAAGGCACGGTGCGCCGGCCGCAGCTTCTGCGGGCGCGTCTCCGCTACGACTCCGCACGCCGCCGAGCGGTGATCGATCACGGGGCCGCGCTGCTGCAGGGCTCCCTGCACCCGGTCGGCACGGCGGCCGGCATGACGCTCGCGGCGGTGGCCACCCGCACCGGCCGGCGCCATCAGGTCCGGGCCCTGTGCGCCAGCGCCGGGACACCCCTCGCCGGCGACCGGCGCTACGGATCGCGACGACAGCGGCGGCCGTTCCTGCACGCGTGGCTGCTGTGTTCCGGCGACCCTGCCCTGCTGCGCTGTACCGGCGCGCGGTGGCTGGAGGCGCCGCCGGAGATCGCGCGGCTGGCCCGGCACTCGGCCGACTGGAAACGAGCGGCAGGGCCCCTGCGCGCCGGGTATATTGGCGCCGGGTATATTGATCGCCCGGCAGATCCATGACGTGGCTTCGGACGCTCGTGCATCACCTGACGTGGCGGCTGCGCGGCGTGCGCGTCACCGCGCTGATCGGCCGTAGCGGCACGGGCAAGAGCTTCCGAGCCCAACTCATCGCCACACGGCGCGGCATGGACCTCATCATCGATGACGGGCTGCTGATCCGAAACCAGAAGATCCTCGGCGGCCGGTCGGCCAAGGTCGCCAACAACGCTCTCGCGGCCGTGAAGACGGCGGTCTTCCACGACCCTCGCGCCGCTCAGGGAGTTCGGCGGCGGATCGCCGCCATGCGCCCGCGCCGCGTGCTGGTGTTGGGAACGTCGGCGAAGATGGTGCAGCTCATCACCCGCAGGCTCGGCCTGCCGGCGCCGCACAAGTATCTGCACATCGAGGAGATCGCCAGCCGCGCGGAGATCGACGCGGCACGTGCGGCGCGGGAGTCCGAGGGCAAGCACATCATTCCGGTGCCGCCCGTGGAAGTGCGCCGGGACTACGCGCACATGGCCATCGACGCGATCAGAATCTTCTGGCAGCGGGGAGTGTTGCGAAACAAGGGGATGGTGTTCGAGAAGACCGAGGTGATCGGCGAGAGCCGCGGAGCGGTCTCGGTCTCCGAGGCGGCGTTGACGCAGATGGTCGCACACTGCCTGCACGAGCACGATCCCGGCCTGCGCCTTGCGCGCGTGATCGTCAGCAAGTCGACCGGAGCGTGGGCACTGGAGGTGATCGTCGACGTCCCGTCCGGCGTCGCGGCAGGACCGGGGCTGCACGACCTGCGCGAGCTCATCATGTCGAGCCTGCAGCGCTACGCGGGTCTGGTCCTGAGTCAGGTGGACGTAACCGTGGGCAGCCTGCTTCCGGGTCCGGACGGCAATCCGCGATGACGGGCCGGCGACCGCCTACGGCCGGCGACCGCCTGCGGCCCAGCGACCGGCTGCCTACCGCCGGGTGGTGCGCGACCGGGTGCGGCGTCGCCCGCGCCGCCGGCTGCCGTTCGGTTCGAGCCGACCCCCGCCCAGGGACGCGACGATCGAGCGGGCGTCCTCGTTGGTGATCGCGAGCGGCGCGAACGCCGCCTTCACGCCGCCCAGGGTGGGTTCGCCGGCCGTCCCGTTCACGGCGGCAGCCAGCGCCGCCATCGCCCGCTGGCGCGTCTCCTCGCCAGCAGGTGCGGTCTGCTCGATGCGGGCCAGCTCCACGATCAGGGGATCCTGACGGCGCGGGCGCACGCAGCCGGCCACCGCGGGAAGCATGGCAGCCAGCAGGCCCAGCCGCGCGCAGTCCAGGACGATCGCCGAGCCGTTGCCGGAGGCGAGCAGCTTGCGCAGCTCCTCGCTCAACCGGCCGGTGGGGCACGCGCCGAGCAGCCCGGCGTGCCGCCGGATCAGCCGCCGGTACTGCTCGGGCACCCGCACGCCCAGAAACGCAGCGTACTTGATCGCCCGCAACATGCGCACGGGATCATCCACGAACGCCTGCTCGGGATCGCCGATGGTCCGCAGGCGGCCTGCGGTGAGATCCCGGAAGCCGCCCACGTAGTCGATGAGCTGCTGGCGCCGAGGACAGTAGTACAATCCGTTGACCGTGAAGTCCCTGCGCAGCGCATCCTCGGCCATGGTGCCGTAGTGGTTGTCGCCGTCCGTACCCGGCCCGCCCGTCCCCGGCCCCCCTGTGCCCGGCCCGCGGAAGGTCGACACCTCGACGATCCCCTGCCGGCCGGCAGGCACGTGCACGAGCTTGAACCGCCGGCCGATGATGCGCGCGCGGGAGAACAGCCGCGTGACCGCGCGCGGACGGGCGCTGGTTGCGACGTCGAAGTCCTTCGGGGTGCGGCCGGTGACCAGGTCGCGGATGGCGCCACCGACGACGTATGCCTCGTGGCCGGCGCGCTGCAGGCGGCCGACGACGGCCAGCGCGTCGCGATCGAACTGCTCGCGGTCGATCCCGTGTTCGTCACGCGTATAGACGCGGCCGGTGACGGCGTGCTCGCCGTCGGCCGACATCCGGTACCGCCTCAACACCGGAGGCAATCCTACCCCGTCACGGTGCCTGAATCACGCGCCGTGGGCGCGGGCGACGGCTGGCGCCGATCGCCCCGCGGCCGCTCCTGACGCCGATGCCGGACGCAGCGGCGCACCTGCCGGTCTACCGGCACCGCGGACTCATCCTGGCGGCGCTCGAATCGCATCGGGCGGTCGTGGTGGAGAGTCCGACCGGCTCCGGCAAGACCACGCAGATCCCTCGCCTGCTGTATGAGCACGGCTACGGCCGCGCGGCACGCATCGGCATCACCCAGCCCAGGCGCATCGCCGCGGTCTCGGTATGCCGGTACCTGCAGCGGCAGATGGCCGCCGACGACGGCGCTCCGGAAGCCCTGATCGCCTACAAGATGCGTTTCGAGGACACCACGACCGGCTCGTGCGCCATCAAGATCATGACCGACGGCATACTGCTGCAGGAGATCAAGCTCGACGCCGACCTGCGCGAGTACCAGGTCGTGGTGGTGGACGAGGCGCACGAGCGCAGCCTCAACATCGATTTCACGCTGGGCCTGCTCAAGCAGGTGATGAAGCGAAGGGAGGACCTGCGCGTCGTGGTCTCCTCGGCCACCATCAACGCCGACGTCTTCTCGGCCTACTTCGATGGCTGCCCGATCGTGCGGGTGGACTCGCGTACCTTCCCGGTCGACGTTCATTACCGGCCCATCCATCCCGAGAACGATCCCGACGCGACCCAGGCGGCGATCGGCGACGTCATCACGGAGATCGACCGCACCGGCGCCCCGGGCGACGTTCTGATTTTCCTGAGCGGCGAGCGCGAGATCCGCGAGTGCATCAAGACCCTGAGATCCCTGCCGCTCGACCGCCCGCTCGCGCCGTTGCCGCTGTTCGCCAGGCTGAGCAGCGACGAGCAGCAGCGGGTGTTCGACGACTACCCGGGGCGCCGCAAGGTGGTGGCGGCGACCAACATCGCCGAAACGAGCCTGACCATCGACGGGATCGTCTGGGTCATCGATCCCGGTCGGGCCAAGCTCAACGCCTACGACCCGCGCACGTTCACGGCATCTCTCACCGAGACACCGATCTCCCGCGCCTCCTGCAACCAGCGCACGGGCCGCGCGGGACGGACGCGGCCCGGCGTGTGTTTCCGGCTGTACGACCGCCGGTCGTTCGACGACCGGCCGGCGTTCACGGAGGAAGAAATCCTGCGAACCGACCTGACCGAGGTCGTGTTGCGCATGGCCGATCTGGGGATCGACGACTTCGAAGGCTTCGACTTCATCTCGCCCCCGGGGCGGCGGCACATCCGCGCAGCCGTGGACTCGCTGCGCTGGCTCGGCGCCCTGGACGACGGCCGCCAACTGACCGGAGTCGGCGAACAGATGGTTCTGTTTCCGATTCTGCCCCGGCTCGCCCGCGTCATCGTCGAGGCCATCCACCGCTACCCGACGGTCATCGAAGAAGCCATCACCGGCGCGGCGTTCCTCTCGACGCCGTCGCCGTTCCTGTACCCGCTGGGGGAAGAGGACCAGGCGCGAAGCGCTCACCAGGCCTTCCATCACCGGCTCGGCGATTTCGCGGGCTTCCTGGACCTGCTGCGCAGGTTCGAGCAAGCGGGCGACCGGGAAGGGTTCTGCAAGGACCACTTCCTGGACGATCGGGTGCTTGGCGAGGTCTCCAACATCAAGCGCCAGCTCGGCCAGATCGTCTCGGACATGGGTGTCCCGCTCGCGGGAGGCGGCCCACTGCACGACTACCTGTGCGCGATCTCGCGCGGGCTGATCCAATCGGTGTGCGTCAACACGGGACGCGGAGTGTACCGTTCACTGTCGGCCGAGAGGATCCACATCCACCCGGGGTCATCCATGTACCGGGAGGATGCGCGCTTCATCGTCGCCGGCGAGATCGTGCGCACGTCCCGCCTGTACGCCCGATCGGTCTCCCCGCTGCGCACCGGAATGCTCGCACGCATCGATCAGCGCCTGGCGGAGGCCCTGGTTCCGGAACCGCGAGCGCGGTCCGGCCCGAAGCGTGACCGCGGTGACCGCGAAGGTGCTCGCGCATCGCGGGCGCGACGCGGCAGCGCAACTCTGCAGCTTGCGGGGGTGGTCCTGCCGCTGACCCCCGGCAAGGGATCGCGGCGTTACGCGATCCTGGAGTGGAGCGCGGTCCGCGACCGGCGGATGGAGCTGGCCGGCGCGAACCGCCGCGACCTGGGGGACGTGCGCGGGGTGATCCGCGAGAGCGGCGGAGAGCTGATGCGCGGCGCGCCGCTTTCCGCCATTCTGCAGGCACTGCCCCACCTGCGCCTCGACGAGGGGGTGCTGCGGACCTGGCCGGATCGGCGGTACGACCCGCACGCCGACCGGGCGCCGCTGCTCGCGGCTGCCGAGCTTGCGCTGCGCGTCGTCCCGCGCGGAGCAGGCAGCCGCCGACTGGGCTTCCTGTCCCTGGCCACGGATGGCGCAGGCGGCTTCCGCCTGCAGCCGCGCCGCGGATGGCGCCATGCCCTGGAGGAGACGCTGGCCAGCCTGCAGGCGGTGGCCGGCGGTGCGCAGCCGCTGATGGGACGCCTGCGCGAGCTGTTGGAGCGGGCCTCCGAGCGGTAGACCCGACGCCGCCCGCGTTACAGAGCGGCCGACGCCAGCACGCGCAGCACCTCGGCCCGTTCCACCGGGCGCACGAACGTATCGCCCACGCCGCGCTGCAGCACGAAGCGCAGTTGACCGCCGCGGCGCTTCTTGTCGGCCGCCATCGCCTCCACCAGCTCCGCCGGTCGTGCTTCCGCACCCACGCGCAGGCGGAAACGGAGCGACTCGAGCAGCGCGAGCACCCGCTCCCGGTGCGCCGGCGGCGTCTCGCCGAGATGCACGCCGAGATCCATGGCGCGGGCGATGCCCCACGCCACCGCTTCGCCGTGGTTCCACGGGCCGAAGCCCGTCACCGCCTCCAGGGCGTGTGCGAAGGTGTGTCCGAGGTTGAGCACGTCGCGCAGGCCGGTGCGCTCGGTCGGGTCGGCGGCGACGATGCCACCCTTCACCTGCAGGCAACGGCGCACTACCGCGCAGGCCGCGTCCGCGTCGCCCGTGACCGCCGCGAACCCGTCACGTTCCAACACCTCCACCAGGCCGGGATCGCCCAGCAACGCGGTCTTGACTACCTCGGCCATGCCGGCCGCGAGCTGCCGCGCCGGAAGGCTCGCAAGCGCGCCGGGCCAGACGATCACTTCGGCAGCCGGATAGAAGGAGCCGATGAGGTTCTTTCGGCCCCCGTAATCGATTCCGGTCTTGCCCCCCACGGCCGCATCGACCATGGCCACCAGGGTCGTCGGGATCAGGACCAGGCGGACGCCGCGCAGGTACACGGACGCGGCGAACGCGACGACGTCGCAGAGTACGCCGCCGCCGAGCGCCGTGACGCGTGCGCCGCGATCGAGTCCCGCCCGGTACGCGGCGTCGATCACGCGCGCGACCGTGCTCCAGTCCTTGTCAGCCTCCTCCGCATCGATGCCGAGAGGCTCGGGCGACCCGGGCGGGAGCAGCGGCGCGGTGTGGCGGTCGCAGACCAGCAGCGCGTTGTCCGGCGGCCCCACGTCGGCAGGGCACAGAGCCGGGACGAAACGGATCGTCGACGGCGACGCCCCGAACCGGAAGGCCAGGTCCGACGTATCCGGGTTCCCGCCGGCCGCTGGCGGGGACTCCTCCATCGGCCGGGTGGTGCCGCTAGGCCCGCGGCGCGGAAACGGGATCGACGAAACGCGAGTCCTTCGTGACCACGAAGTACAACTGAGGAGTGTTGTCGTGAGACGTGACTCCGAGCTTGCCGATCTCCGAGCCGACCTGTACGAGGTTGCCGACCTTCACGAGCACCTGCTCGTTGTTCAGGTACGCGTAGACGTAGCTGTCCTTGCGAACCAGGACGACGTACCCGTAGCCGCGAACGGGTCCCGACCACGTCACCGTACCCGAGGAGACCGACCGCACCGCCTGCCCACGAGCCCCGTGGATCGCCACGCCCCGCAGCTTGCCGGTCAGCCTCTGCCGCTCCCCGTCGGTGGGCCACAGCACCGGCCCTTCCAGATCCGCCGCGCCGTCGCTCACGCCCTGGAGGGTGAGCACGGTCCCCGTGGCGAGGTCGCGCGGATCGTCGATGTCGTTCAGGCGCATCAACTCGCCGACGTCCAGATCGAACCGGTTCGCGATCGAGTACAGCGTGTCGCCCCTGACCATCGAGTAGGTGACGGGCATCGACGGAACGGGGGCTCGTTCTCCCGATGAGGCGCCCCCGCCGCCGGGCAGCCTGAGACGCATGCCCACCGGGACCCGCCGGGCATCGGTTATGTCGTTGGCGGTCATGAGCTGCTGCACCGGGATGCCCAACTCGCGCGAGGCGCTGTACAGCGTGTCCCCGCGCTGCATGACGTAGTAGCGCTCCTGGCCGTGTGCGCAGCCAACCGCCCACAGGCAAGCCGACAGCAGTACCAACCCTCGCAGCACGACTCCCCTATCTTCGGCGGCTCGCCGCGTGGGGTTGAGCATCCCGTGCCGTGGAATCCGGAAGAAGCGGCAGGCGCGCCACGGAGCGCGCCGCGCGGGAATCGGGCTGGGGAGATTTGAACTCCCGACCTCTCGGTCCCGAACCGAGCGCGCTAGCCACTGCGCCACAGCCCGCAGTCGTATGTTCGGGAGCGACGGGACTTGAACCCGCGGCCTCCGGCTTGACAGGCCGGCGCGATAACCAGCTTCGCCACGCCCCCGGATGAAAGCCGGAGGGTGCGCCGCCGTGGCACGCTTGTCAAGGCCGGCTGGCCAGCCGGATGGGCGTGCGGTGGTGGCGGCCCTGCGTTGACAGCGGCCGGCGGCGTGGCTACCTTCGTCGTCCATGGCGCGGGGCGGCAACCCGCTGTCCGTAGAGTCACGCACCAACCGGTCCTACCTCCTCTACGGGTTCAGCATCGTGGTAATGGTCATCATCGGCGTGTCGATGATCGGTACGCTGGCCCCCACGGGGGGCGGCGCGGACGGGTCGGCGCTCGTGTTCGGGACCTACGACGGCCAGGATCTCTCGTACACCCCGACCAACTTCTTCGGAGCGTCGTACGATCGTTTCTATCAGATCCACACCGCGCGGGCGACGGAAGAAACCGATCAGAGGGACCTGCTCGGCAACATCTGGCGCGACGCCTACAGCGCCACCGTACTGCACACCGCGGAGGTGCATCTGGCGGTGGCCGCCGGCGTCCACGTATCCCAGCAGCGCGTCGACGATGCGCTCATCGAGTCGGTGGCGCGCTACGAAGACCTCGAGCGGATGCCGGTGACCACGCGGGAAGGCAACCTCGAGCGACTGCGCGAGTCGCTGATCAGGCAGCGTTACCGGGACGATCTGACGCGTGGACGCCTGACCAGTGAGAACGAGATCTCCTTCTACGAGGAGATGATCCGCCACGAGCGGCGTTTCGAGTTCGTCAGCCTGAGCTACGGCGCCTACCCCGACGAGGAAGTCGCCGCCTACGCCGAAGACAACGCGGGCGACTTCCGTCGCGCCGGCCTCAGCCGCATCCAGGTCAGGGGTGAAGCCGAAGCGGCGGAGGAGATCCGGCAGCGCATCGTTTCCGGCACGGCCACGTTCGAGGACCAGGCGCGCGCCCATTCGCAGGACGGGTTCCGTGAATCCGGGGGCGACATGGGACTTCGCTACTTCTTCGACGTGAGCCGTGCCTTCGATGACCCGGAAACGGCGAACCAGGTGTTCGCCCTGGGCGAAGGCGAAGTGTCCCCCGTGCTCGCCGGGCGCTCGGAAGACGTGTTCTACCTCTACCGCGCCGACAGCCGGGTCATCGAGCCCGACTTCTCGGACACGGACACCCTCGCCATGGTCCGGGCCTACCTGGTCACCGTCGAACGCGGCCGGGTGGAAGACTACCTGCTGGCGCAGGCCGACCGGTTCGCCGTGGCGGCGTCGCAGACCGACTTCCGCACGGCCGCCACCGATCTCGAGCTGACCGTGCACGCGACCGAGTGGTTTCCGATCAACTTTCGGAACTCCGTGTCCCTGCGAGCGGTCCGGGCCGCGGGTGATCAGCCGCTGCTGCTGGCCGGTGCCGAGGACTTCGAGGACTTCTTCCAGCAGGGCTTCGCGCTGCAGCGGATCGGTGACGTTTCGGCGCCGGTCCGCCTGACCGATCAGGTGGTCGTGCTCAGCCTGCTCGAAGAGCGCGAGTTGCCCCAGGAGCACCTGCGTAGCGAGGTGCTCGGGGAGAGCATGTTCGGGTGGTTCACCGAACGGGCGATGAACGACGACCTGGTGTTGTGGGTCAACACCAACGGCCTGCTGGAGGACAACTTCGCGCAGGCGTTCGCGTTCGTCACGGGCGGCGGCTGATCCGCGCAGCCCCGCCGCCGCGCGGAGCGGGGGCTTACGCGTCGGCGCCGCGCAGCACCGCCACGAACGCGTCCTTGGGGATCTGCACGGCTCCTACCGCCTTCATGCGCTTCTTGCCCGCCTTCTGCTTCTCCAGCAGCTTGCGCTTGCGCGTGACGTCGCCCCCGTAGAGCTTCGCGGTCACGTCCTTGCGATACGCGTTGATCGTCTCCCGGGCGATGATCTGACCGCCGATCGCTCCCTGCACCGGGATCTTGAACTGATGACGCGGGATCTCGTCGCGCAGCCTCCGGCACACCTCGCGCGCGCGGCGGACCGCCGAACCGCGGTATACCAGTTGCGCCAGCGCGTCCACGGGCTGGCCGTTCAACAGAACGTCCAGCCGCACGATGTCCGTGTCGCGATAGTCGGCGACCTCGTAGTCGAATGACGCGTAGCCGCGCGTGACGGACTTCAGCCGGTCGTAGAAGTCGGTGACGATCTCCGCGAGCGGCAGGTCGAAGCGCAGCTCCATGCGCGTCTCGTCCAGGTAGTTGAGGGACTGCTGGAGGCCGCGCCGTTCCAGACAGGTGGTGATCACCGCGCCCACGTAGTCGGACGGCGTGATGATCGACGCGCGCACGTACGGCTCCCGTGTCTGCTCGATGCTGCCCGGGTCGGGATATTCACCCGGCGTATGGACGCTGAGCTTCGACCCGTCCTGGAGCTGCATCCGATACTCGACCGACGGAGCGGTCAGGACCACGCCCAGCCCGAACTCCCGCTCCAGCCGCTCCTGGACCACCTCCAGGTGCAGCAGGCCCAGGAAGCCGCAGCGGAAACCGAAGCCGAGCGCCACCGACGACTCCTTGGTGAAGCTCAGCGTGGAGTCATTGAGCTGCAGGCGCTCGAGCCCCGCTGCCAGCTCGTCATACTGGTCGGCGTCGATCGGGTAGATGGCCGCGAAGACCACCGGCTTCGCCTCCCGGAACCCCGGAAGGGGCGCCCGGCACGGTCGCTCCGCCTCGGTGATGGTGTTGCCGACGCGCGCCTGCCCCACCGATCTGATGCCGGCCACCAGGTAGCCGACCTCGCCGGCGTTCAGGACATCCGCCGGTCGCGGCTTGATCCCGAACAGACCCAGCTCCTCCACCCGGTAGGTGGCATCGTCGCCAGCCCAGAATCGGATCCGCGCGTTCGGAACGATCCGGCCCGACATCACGCGGAGATGCACGACCACGCCGCGGTACGGGTCGTAGGCCGAATCGAACACCAGCGCCTGCAGCGGCGCCTGCGGGTCACCCTCGGGCGCGGGGATCCGCGTGACGATCGCCTCCAGCAGCTCGTCGATCCCCTGGCCGGTCTTGGCGGACACCAGCACCGCGTCCTCCCCGTCGAGGCCCAAGTCCCGTTCTATCTGCCCCCGGGTCCGGTCGATGTCCGCGGCCGCCAGGTCGACCTTGTTGATCACCGGGATCACTTCCAGGTCGTGCTCCAGCGCGAGGTAGTAGTTGGCAAGGGTCTGCGCCTCCACGCCCTGCGTGGCGTCCACCAGCAGCAGCGCGCCCTCACAGGCGCTGATCACGCGCGACACCTCATAGGTGAAGTCGACGTGCCCGGGGGTGTCGACCAGGTTCAGGAGATAGCGGGTGCCGCCGTGCTGGTGCGGAAGAGAGATCGCCTGCGACTTGATCGTGATGCCGCGCTCGCGCTCGATGTCCATGCTGTCGAGCAGCCGGTCGCGGAACTCCCGGTCCGACACGACGTGCGCTCGCTGGATGAAGCGGTCCGCCAGCGTCGACTTGCCGTGGTCGATGTGGGCGATGATGCAGAAGTTGCGAATCGGCTCGCGCACGAGCGGACTCCCGGAACGCTCCCTCAGGCCGGCCGGCCTTCGGCCAGCGCGTCCCCACCGGACAGGTCGTCGCGCTCGGGGAAACCGAGCAGGACCCGGATCTCGGCATCCTCGACCGTTTCCCGCTCCAGCAGCGCCGTGGCCAGCATCTGCATCTGATCGTCGTGCGTCTTGAGAAGGTCGGTCGCCTGCTGCAGCCGCGACGACATGATGGCGCCCACTTCCTGGTCGATGTGGCGAGCCGTTTCCTCCGAGTAGTCCTTGTGCCGGGCGATCTCCTTGCCGAGAAAGATGGGCTCTTCCTTCTGGCCGTACGAAACCGGCCCCAGCGTCTCGCTCATGCCCCACTCGCAGACCATGCGGCGTGCCAGCTCGGTGGCCTGCTCGATGTCGTTCTGAGCTCCGGTGCTGGTCTCTCCGTAGCGCAGCTTCTCCGCCGCGTAGCCCCCCATGGTGATGGTGATGCGGTCCAGCAGCCAGCCCTTGCCGCGCGTGTACATGTCGTTCTCCGGCAGCGAGAAGGAAACGCCGAGGGCCCGGCCGTGCGGAACGATCGTGACCTTGTGCAGCGGGTCGGCATGCTCAAGGTGGTAGTGGAGCAACGCGTGGCCGGCTTCGTGGAAGGCGATCATCTCCCGCTCGGACGGCTGGATGACCTTGGAACGGCGCGCCAGCCCCATCATGATCTTGTCGCGCGCCTCTTCCAGGTCGGCCATGCCCACCTGGTCCTTGCCGTTGCGGGCAGCCAGCAGCGCCGCCTCATTGACGATGTTCGCCAGGTCGGCGCCCGAGCAGCCGGGAGTGGCGCGGGCGACCCGGTTCATGTCCACGTCGCCGCCGACGGGAATCTTGCTCGAGTGGATCTTGAGGATCTCCTCCCGGCCCTTGACGTCCGGCATGTCGACCACTACCTGGCGGTCGAAACGGCCCGGCCGCAGCAACGCGGGATCCAGGACGTCGGGCCGGTTGGTCGCGGCGATGATGATCACGCCGTCCTTGGTGTCGAAGCCGTCCATCTCCACCAGCATCTGGTTCAGCGTCTGCTCGCGCTCGTCGTGACCGCCGCCGTAGCCGGCGCCGCGTGTGCGCCCGACCGCATCCAGCTCGTCGATGAACAGGATGCACGGGGCGTGCTTGCGGCCCTGCTCGAACAGGTCGCGGACCCGGCTGGCGCCCACGCCGACGAACATCTCCACGAAGTCGGAACCGGACATGTGGAAGAACGGCACGTTCGCCTCACCGGCGATCGCCTTCGCCAGCAGGGTCTTGCCGGTTCCCGGCATCCCGACCAGCAGCACCCCCTTGGGGATCTTGGCGCCGATGCGCGAGAACTTGGCGGGATTGCGGAGGAACTCGACCACCTCCTCGAGCTCGTACTTGGCTTCATCCTGGCCGGCGACGTCGGTGAAGCTGATCTTCTTGCTGGTGTCCAGATAGCGCTTGGCGCGGCTCTTGCCGAAGGAGAAGGCGCGGTTGCCGGAGCCCTGCACCTGGCGAAACATGAACCAGATGAAGAAGATGCCGAGCACCCACGGCAGGAACTCGATGAAGATCCGGAAGGGCGAAACCGGTTTCGGGCCGCCCGTGACCCTCACGCCACTGCTCTCCAGGCGGTTCAGGAGCCGCGGATCGTGATAGGGAATGGTGGTCCTGAACTGCCGGTTGTCGTCCCGGTAGGTGCCGAGGATCTCGAACCCATCGACGATCTTGACCTCCGCCACCTCCTTCCCATCGACATAGGCCAGGAAGACGGAGTAGGCGATCTCCTGCGCGAAACTGCGCTCGTTGTTGTACACGACCAGCAGCACGAACAGGGCGATGAGCGCGAGCAGGGTGATCAGCGCCACCCGGTTGTTGAACGGAAGCTTGGGCAGCCCCGGGTCCGGCTTCTTCGGCTCTTGCGAACGGTTACTCACGACTCCTCCTCCACGCGGCTGATCGCGATCACCGCGCCCGTGCCGCCGCCCCTGCCGTCGGCACAGCGTACGCTGCGCACGTCCCGATACCCGAACGCAGCACCGCAGACCGCCAGCACACCACGACTATCGGCCACCACGGGGATCATCCACCGACGCGCTTCCGGGGCGCCCCACTCGCGCAGCAGGGCGGCGAGAGGCTTGACGCCGGAGCGCAGCCGGATCGTGTCCCCGGGCCGGCACGACCGAACCAGGAGGGGTCCTTCAATCGAGCCCACGTGAACCGTGCCGGCAACCGTCCGTTCGCCAGCCACGGGTTCCGCTCTCCGGATTTCGACCTGCGTCTCCGGTATTTTATACGATCCGCTCCTTACGGCCTCCCAAAGATAGCCGGTTCCGGAGCCGTGGACAACCGCGGCCGACATGAACAGCTCGGTTGCCCGGCGCTCGATGACCACTCCGTGGCCGTCCGCGCGCACGCGCGGCGCGTTCCGTTCCGCCGCCTGGCGAATGGGAAGCAGGAATCGGCGGGGCAGGCGTCGCGGGCCGGTGCCGTGCAGCAGGAGATCGTACCCCTGGAAGAGCGCCTCCATCTGCAGCGCCCCCGGAGCGGCCCGGAAGTCCTCCCACGGCACGGCGATGCCGAGCGCGGTTCGCTTCCATGGCAGTCGCTCCGCCGCCTGCGCCGCGACGAACGCGTGAGTCTCTTCCGCCTGCCGCCCGACCTCGGCAAGGCGCGCCGCGGCCCCGGGGAACCCGCGTTCGATGTCGCCCAGCAGGTCGCGCACCCGGTTGCGGGTGAAACGCGGGTCGCCGTTCTGTGAGTCGCGACGGAACGCCAGACCTTCGCCAGCCAGCCACGCGCGCAGATCGTCACGCCGCAGGGACTCGAGCGGACGGATGACACGGCCTCGGCGTGCCCGCATTCCGCCGAGGCCGGCGACGCCCGTTCCCTGCAGCGCCCGCATGAGCACGGTCTCCGCGCGGTCGTCGGCCGAGTGCCCCACCGCGATCCAGTCGGCGCCGCACTCGTCGGCCAGACCCTCCAGAAAGCGGTAGCGGGCGGCGCGGGCGGCCGCCTCCGGGCCTCCCCGGGAGGACGCCTCCCCCGAGGTCGAGACGCCCACCCGCAGTGGCACCTGCAGCCGGCTCGACGCCGCGCGCGCGTGGGCGATGTCGCCGTCGATTTCGCGGCGGGGCCGCAGGCCGTGATCGAAGTAGGCGGCGACCACCTCGATGCCGATCCGCGCGCGCAGCCGGCACAACAGCGCGAGCAGCGCGGTGGAGTCGGGACCCGTGGAGTATCCGGCGACCACGGTCTGGCCGGGCCCGACCCCGAGAGACCGCAGGGCGTGCCCTACCTCGGCCGGGATCGCCTCAGGCCGGTTCCTTTCAGGCCGGTTCCTTTCAGGCTGGTTCGTATGAGTTGACCGCATGCATCACCCGATCGATCGGTTCGTTCAACATGCGCGGCACGTGCTCCGCGGCGAAGCGCTCGGCCGCCTCGATTCGCCGGCGATCGTCCGCGCCCGGCGCCCCCAGCACGTGACCGATCACGTCGCCCCTGCCGTCAGGCCGGCCCACGCCGACCCACAACCGCGGGAACCCGCCGCCGCCGGCGGCGGCGATGATCGACGTCAGCCCGTTGTGACCGCCGGAGGAGCCCGAGCGCTTCAGGCGCAGCGCTCCTGCCGGAAGATCGATGGAGTCGCAGACGACCAGGGTCTCCGCCAGCGTGCATCCGCTGAAACGAAGAAGCGCGGCAAGCACGTCGCCGGAACGGTTCATCATGGTCAGCGGCTCCGCCAGGAAGATACTGCCGCCGTCGGACGCGACGCGTGACACGGTGTAGCGGCCGATCCCCCGCCGCTTCAACCGCGCGCCGGCCGCATCCGCCAGCGCTTCCACGATCCGAAACCCGACGTTGTGCCGCGTGTCCCGGTACCGGGGACCGGGATTGCCCAGACCGATGACCAGGAGCCGGCCTTGGGACGAGCCCGGCCTACGCCTCTGCGTCGGGAACCTCGACGTCCTCTCCTGCCTCTTCGATCTCCTCCTCATCGACCTCTTCTTCTTCCTCCTCCAGGCGGTGAGCGACGAGGCAGACCACCTGGTCGGCGGGGCTCAGGACGCGAACGCCTTCGGGCGTGTCGAGGTCGCGCACGTGTATCGAGTGCCCGCCGTCCAGCCCTTCGATGTCGATGTCGAGGCTCTCCGGCAAGTCGCGCGGCAGGC
Source organism: Spirochaetia bacterium (assembly GCA_964291595.2). Classification (GTDB taxonomy): domain Bacteria; phylum Spirochaetota; class Spirochaetia; order SZUA-6; family Bin103; genus CATQHW01. The sequence continues at coordinate 4,304,258 of OZ219914.1, forward strand.
ACTCGACGTGCAGGTCGCGCAGCAGGGTCTCCAGGATGCCTCCTTCGCGTACCCCGATCGGGGTGCCCAGGAAGTGGAGCGGGACGTGGGTGCGGAGGGTCCGGCCGGCGACCACCTCGAGGAAGTCGATGTGCAGGAGCCTGTCGGTGACGCGGTCGGTCTGGTAGTCCTTGATGAGTACGTCGCGTTCGCCGTCACCGCTGGAAAGGGAGATGATGGTGCTCTCGGAAGCATGGCGGAACAGCCGCTGCACCTCCCTCGCGTCAAGGGAGACCGACTCCGCCTCGTGCGCGCCGTATACTACCGCCGGCACCCGGCCTTCACGGCGCAGCCGGCGCGCCTCCCGCGTCCGGGTCTTCGATCTGGGCTCAGCCCGCAATGCCAATCGCTCCACGTATCAACTCCATGGGTGTCATCTGGGACGGCAGGATTCGAACCTGCGAATGCCGGTACCAAAAACCGGTGGCTTACCGCTTGCCGACGTCCCATCGACAAAGAATTATACGGACGGTGAACACGATTTGGAAACCGCTGCCTCGATCTCATGGCTCGACCCGCCGCCCGGGGGGACGGCGCACGACCGGTTCGTGAAAGACCCGGTGATGCCGCGAAGCCGCCAACCACCTCGAACCCGCGTCCGGCCTTTCGCCGTGGACGACGACGCTCTGGCCGACTTCGACGACTTCGACGACGAGGATGAGATCGACGACGAGGGGATGGAAGAAGGCGACGAGGACTTCGACTACGACGAGGACTACGACGAGGACGAGGACGAGGACTACGACGAGGATGAATTCGAGGACGCCTTCGCCGACGGTGACGGCGGGATGGCGGACTCCTACCTCGACTGCGTATCGGTGCCCCGGCCCGAACCGCCGTCGCGAAAGACAGCCGGACTCCGGAACCAGAGCCTCTCCAACTCGTAGAACCGACGCTGATCGTCGGTCATGAGGTGGATCACGACGTTTCCCAGATCGACCAGCACCCACCCGCTGTCGTCCGGTGCGCGGCGCAGGCTGTGCCCGGCGCGCTCGCGGCCGGCGTCACCCATCCGGCGCAGCGCGGTGTCCAGGTGGCGAAGAACGCCGCGCAGATGAGCGTGACTGCGCGTCGTCGCGATCACGAAGTAGTCGGTCCAGCCACTCTGCCGCCGCACGTCGAGGACGACCGTCTCCTCGGCCTGGTGCTCGACCAGCAGCTCGGCCAGGGCCAAGGCGGTTTCCAGGCTTCCGCTCACGAGGTTGCCGCCGTCCTGTCGTGCCATGCCTCTACCGCGACTGACAGAAGCGCCCGTTGAAGTCGCGACCCAGGACCACCGTCACGTCCGCGGCAGCCGAAGTCGCCTCGATGGCCGCGTCCGCGGCCAACTCCGCATCTGCTTCGCACCGAATCAATGCCGCGACCACCCGCGCCTGCTCCGGATCGCCCCGCCGGCCGACGAACAGCGTCCGTTCGTAATCCGGGTGGTCGGCGTTGTCCACCGCCACGACCCGGTAGCCGAAGCTCTCGAACACCGTCGCCGCCTGAGCCGCCAGGCCGCTCGTGCGGGTACCGTTGAGCACCTCCACCGCTGGAGCCACGTCGCCGTCCGCGGCCTCCAGCGGGACGGACAGGGCGGCGATGGTCTGCTTGACGGAGTCCCGGAGGAGCGCGCCCTCTTCATACGGGAACAGAAGCGGGCGGCCGTCGACCGCCTGGACCCGGCCCAGAACCCGCAACAGCCCGACCCGATCGGCGTCCAGCTCGACCAGCGTTGCGAACAGCCGGTCGAACGCGCGGCGATTCAGGTCGGTGACTACCGCGTCGAACAGCAACCGCTTCGCGGTGGGATCGGCCAGCACGACACGGCTGTCGGTTATGGATCGCAACAGGCCCTGCATCAGGCGATGCACCCGCTCGACCCGCTCGGCGGCAGGCTCCTCGGCGGTCCGGTACGAAAGATAGGCGCGTGCCATGTCGCCATCGAGCAGCACGCTGCCTGAGGGCAGCAGGACGCGGCGGTCCGCGTCCAGGACCTGGATGGTGTCCGGGATCACGACCTCGACGCCGCCGAGCACGTCCACCAACCGCCCCAGCCCCTGGTGCGACAGGTCGACAAAGAAGTCGACCTGCAGATCGAGGAGCTCACCCAGACGCCCCGCCAGCGCAGCGTGCCCGTTCGGGCCGTACAGCGCCGCGATGGCGTCCATGCGTTGCGGGTCGGGGAGCACCACGCCGATCGACCCCGGAACGAACAGCAGCGCTGCCCGGCCGGTCCTCGCGTCGAGCATGAGCACCTCGAAGGAGGGCGACGGGTCGTCGATGGGCAGCATGAAGGTCACGGCGATCCGACCCTGGGCATCGATCAGGTCGCTCACCGCGTCGCTGCGCAGTCTCACGAAGCTCAGGACGAATGCACCGGTCGCGATGACCACGATGAGCCCCGTGATCACCCCGGTCACCGCCCGTCCCCTGCGTGGGCCGGCGACTCTCATGTCGCGCCATACAGCCCGTGGGAACGGATGTACTCGAGGACCGCGGGCGGCGTGAGGTGATCGACCGCAAGGCCGGCGCGAAGCCGGTCGCGGATGAGCCCGGAGGAGAGCGGCAGCCGCACGTTGCGGACGACCCGGTGCGGAAACGGCAACGGCGCGCTGCCGTCGAGGCGTCGGCCCAGGATCAGGTCGGCCTCACGGGCCAGCGTGGGCGCCTCGCGCCACGACCGGTAGTCGGCCGCCAGGTCGTCACCGATGATGACGCCCAACCGGCCCCGCACCGCACCGAGGAAACGTACCGTGTCGATGGTGTAGGAAACCCCGCGACGGTCCAGTTCGCACGAGTCCACCGAGAATGAGTCGTGTCCGGCGACCGCCCGGCGCAGCATCGTCAGGCGGTGTGACCCGGCGATCAGCTCGTCGGCGTCCTTGTGCGGAGGAATGTGCGCTGGCACGAAGATCACCTGCCCGTACTCCAACTCCGCGCAGACGGTCGCGGCCAGATGGAGATGGCCGTTGTGGACGGGATTGAAGGTCCCGCCGAAGATCGCCGTCGTCACGGCAACCGGACCGGCGCAGGAAACGGGGCGGCCGGCCGCCATCCGCCCGGCCGCCGCTCAGCGCACGCCGGGTTGCTTCGACGGGCCGCGGAAACCGGCAGGGCCGCGGAAACTGGCAGGGCCGCGGAAACTGGCAGCGCCGCGAGAATCAACCAGCGCCGCGTGCGTCAGCAGCGCCGCGCGCGTCAGCAGGGCCGCGTGCGTCAGCAGGGCCGCGCGAACCAACCCCATCCCCGGGATCGACGCAGACGAACTTCCGGTTTCGGCGGCGGTAGTACCTGACCAGGCCGGAAGAACGTGCAAACAGCGTGTCGTCGCTGCCCCGCCCGACATTCGGACCGGGATGCACCCGCGTTCCGCGCTGGCGTACGAGGATCGCACCCGCGTGAACGCGTTCGCCGCCGTAGTGCTTGACGCCTAGCCGGCGCCCGATCGAGTCGCGTCCGTTGCGCGAGCTTCCGCCACCCTTCTTGTGAGCCATGTTCCGTCTCTCCTCAGGAAGCCGCGCCTTCCCCGGTTGCGCCCGCGACCACGTCCTCGATCATCAGACGCGTGTAGCGCTGCCGGTGGCCGCGCGTGCGCTGCGTGCGCTTGCGGCGGCGGTAGGTGGATACCCTGATCTTCTTGCCGCGCTCCTCACCGGCCACACGTGCCCGAACCCGTGCGTCGGCGACATACGGATCGCCGACCTGCACGTCCTGACCGTCGGACAACAGCAACACCGAGTCCAGGTCGACCAACTCCGCCGGCGCGGTCGACAGCCGATCGACGACGATTTCAGCACCGGGGCTCACCCGGTACTGCTTTCCCTTGATCTCTACGAGCGCATACACGGGTCAACGGTAGTACGCTCCAGCCATCGCGGTCAAATCCGTGGAGCCGCGCAGAGATTTGACCCGGTGACGGAGCCGTCGTTAGGCTCCGGGTCCGCGCCGGAGTGGTGAAACGGTAGACACCGGGGACTTAAAATCCCCTGGTCCGCACGGACCGTACCGGTTCGAATCCGGTCTCCGGCAGGGTTCCGCCCGCGGCTCACGACCCCCGTCCGCCCGGCGCTTGCGTCGTGTCGCCACACGCCGCTCCGGATGGTATAGTCTATCCGCCATGGTTACCGTTCGTCGGTTCGTGACCTCAACAGTACTCGTCATCTGTCTGCTCGCGCTCGGTACGCCGACTTTCGCCCTGCCGGCCGATCTGGCGGCTCTGTCCCCGGAGAAGAAGGCCGAGATGGCCGATTCGTACTACCTCGCAGGTCTTCAGTACGAGGAGGTCGGCAAGGTCGATCTGGCAGCCGGGATGCGCCGGCTCGCCTTCGAGCTGAATCCCGACCTGAATCCCGACGCCATCCAGGAGCCGCAACGCGAGAGAATCGAGCTGCCCGACCGGCCGGCGGCCGATCCGGTCGACACGACGGGCTGGATGTCGAGGTTGGTCGTATCGCAGTTGCTGCGTCTTGCCAGCGCCTTCCTGGCCCACGACTCCAACGCGATCGTGTCCATGCTGGACGGCTCGGTGTACGTGGCGGGCCTGGACGTGACCCGCTCTCAGGCGCACACCGCACTGGACGCGCTGTTCGCGGAGCGATCGCTGGCGGGAATCTCTCTCAGTCAGATCTATGACGTCGACAACGTGATCGCCCACCGATACACGATCGGAACGGGGGCCTTGGCGGACGCCTTCGAAGTCAGCCTGGACGCTCGCATGGATCTGTCGGCCGACGTTCCGTTCTGGGGCACGCAGCAGCGGTTCGTGCTGCGCCCCGTGGAAGACACGTGGCTGGTCTCGGCCATCCTGTTTTCCGACGACCAGCGGGTCCCCGCGAACTGGTCTCCTGCTCCCGTCGAGTCAGCCGCGGAAGCCGAGCGGCGCATGCGCGCCTCGGCCGCCCGCAACAAGGCGCTGGCCGACCGGATCTCGGTCGTCACTGCGGTGATCGACGCGGCCGACCGGTTCCTGGAGAAGGACACCGCCGGCATGCTGGCAGCCGTCGACCAAGAACTACGCCTTCCGGATGGCTCGGCGCTGACGCGCGAGTCGTTGCGAGCGATGCTGGATGACTACTTCGGCCGATCCCCCTACCGCGGCCTGACCGCCGCGGACGTGATCATGGTCGGCATGGTCGAGGCGCTGGATGGAGGCGACGGCAGCGCACGGTACCGGGTCGAGGTCAGCTTCGAGGCTCAGTATCAGGAGGCGTTTCCGTCGTTGCGTTCCGGTCAGAGCCTGGAGCTCCGGGACGCTGACGGCCGCTGGGTGGTGTACGCCATTTCCTGAAGGTTTCCACGTATCCGCAGTCGTCGGGCAGATGGCGCGAGAACAGCGCGTGGAAGATCGTCAGGCGCTTGCAGTTCGAGCAGGTGGACAGCCGTGACTCGTAGACCGTGCACAGCTGGGTCGACACGTCCAGAAATCGGCACGGTGAGTCGCGGTCGATGACCAGTTCGCCCTGGACCCGGTCGCGGCGATAGCAGCACTGCCCACACTGCGTACACAGATCCTCCCACTTGCGCTGCAGGTCGGCGAACATGGCCCTCAGCATAGCGGGAACGAGCCGCGACGGCGAGCTACCATGTCCGGCGTGTGGCTCCATCGCTACGTGCCGGCGGCCGTATCGGCGATCGCCGTGCCCCTGGCTCTCCCGAACGAGCTTGCGCCGCTGGGCAACCCCCTGCTCGGCCCGTTCGCCTTCGCGCCGCTGTTCCTGTCCATCTACCGCTGCCGCTCCCTGGCGCAGGCAGCGGCCGCCACCGTCCTGTTCATGGTGGTCGCCACGCCGCTGTCGTACTACTGGCTGCTGTACTTCCACGAGTATGCGATCTGGACGCTGGGCGGCCCCGTGCTCGGGTACGCGCTGTTCGGGGCGCTGTTGGGACCGGTGCTCCGCGGCGTCGCCGTCGCCGCCGGCCCCGCGCGCCCGTACGCCGTCGCCGCCGCCTGGACGGTCTACGAGTACCTGAAGTCCGGCGGCTTCCTGGGCTTTCCCTGGGGTCTGGCCGCCTATCCGGTGAACACGGTCCTTCCCCTGATCCAGTTCACGGCGCTCACCGGCGTGTGGGGACTGTCGCTGCTGATGGCGCTGGTCAACGCGGCGGTCGCGGAGGGGGTGCAACGCCCGTGGCGGCGGCAGCCGGCGCGGACCTACGCCATGGTTGCGGTGCTGGCGATCGGCGCGCTGGGGTACGGATTCGTCCGCCTTGGCGCCGAGGCGAGCCGGGAGTCGGGGGCCGGAGCGGGCACGCCCATCGAGGTGGCGCTGATCCAGCACAACCACGATCCATGGCCCGAGCGGGACCTCATCGCCCACTACCGAGCCGTGAACGACAGTCTACGCACCCTGATGCGACTCACCCGCCGGGTGCTCGACGAGGGCGATCCCGACGTGGTGGTCTGGAGCGAGACCGCCCTGGTCGTCCAGCCGGTGGGTCACCCGGACGCCGAGTCCTATGAGGTCATGCCCGACGGCGATCCGCTGGCGCCGTTCCTGCGCGGACTGGAGACTCACCTGATTACCGGCGCCCCATATGAAGTCGATCCGGCGATCGGCGACAGCAACGCCTCCTTCCTGATCGGCCCCGGGGCGACCGCGATCGACCACTACCGCAAGCAGCAACTCGTCCCGTTCGCCGAAGCGGTGCCGTTCTACGAGGTCGATTTCATACGCCGGTTCTACCGTACGGCGGTGGGCATCGGCTCCGGGTGGGTTGCCGGCGACCATCCGACCGTGTTCACCGTCAGTCTGCCCGACGGCCGCAGCGTGCGCCTGTCGACGCCGATCTGTTTCGAGGACGCCTTTCCGGCCCTCAACCGGCGCTTCGTGCGCGCGGGCGCGGAGCTGCTGGTCAACCTCACCAATGACTCGTGGTCGCGGACCGTGTCGTCGGAGACCCAGCACCTGGTGGCGGCGCGCTTCCGGGCGGTGGAGAACGCACGGCCGTTGCTGCGCGCGACCAACGGCGGCATCACCGCGGCGCTCGACGTGTACGGCCGGACGATTCCCGGATCGGTGCTGCCGCCGTTCACGGAGGACGCCGCGCTGGTCACGCTGCAGGTGCCGGCCACACCGGCTACGACGACGTATACCGCCTTTGGCGACTATCTGCCGGTGGCTCTCATCCTGGCGCTGATCGCCCTTCTTGGCCGACATGCAGCCAGTACCGGCCGCCGTCGGCGATCACCGAGCACGGCACGCCGAACAGCCGTGACAGGTTCGCGTCGGTAAGCTGTATCGCAGGCGGCCCGGCGCCCGCGCCGGCACCGTCCTTCATCAGCAGGACCCCGTCGTAGGAGCCATCCAGCTCCTCGATGCTGTGGGTGACGTAGACGACCGTTGCCGCTGACCGGTCGACGGCCGACCGCAGCGCGGTCAGGAACTCCTCGCGCGCCCGCGGGTCCAGGCCCGCGCACGGCTCGTCCAGCAGCACGAGCGGCGGACGAGCCGCGAACGCGCGTGCGATCAGCGTGCGCTGCCGTTCACCGGTCGACAGCGTCACGAACCGCCGGTCGCGCAGCGGCCACATGCCTACCGCGCGCAACTCCTCCTGCGCCCGGTCCGCCTCCGGAGGCGCGATCCGGTCGTAGACCACGAAGGTGCCGCGCATGCCCGCGACCACGGTCTCCTGCACCGTCTGAAAGCGGGGGATCCACTGCAGCAGGTCGGCGTGCACCCAGGCGATGGCGCGCCGCAAGGGTCCCAGGTCGACCCGGCCCACCCGATGGCCGAGCAGATCCACCGTGCCGGAGGAGGGATGCGCGCGGCCGGCCAGGAGCCGGAGCAGCGTGCTCTTGCCGCAGCCGTTGGGCCCCAGCACCACCCAGCGCTGTCCGGGCGCCGCCGACCAGCTCAGGCCCTTCAGGATCGGCGTCGCGTCGATGCGCAACGTGACGCGGTCGAGCGCGAACGCGGGAGCCCCGCGGCGTGGTGTGGCCAAACCCCGACAGACTGGCCGGGAAGGAGACAGGACGCGAACGATCAGTCGCCGACGGCGGAGGTGTTCATGGAGCGCAGGAAGGCATCGTTGGTCTTGGTCTTGCGCATCTTTTCGATCAGCAGCTCGGCGATCTGCAACTCGTCCATGGGGCCGAGCACCTTGCGCAGGATCCACAACTTGGCCAGCTCCTGGTCGCTCAGCAGCAGCTCTTCCTTGCGGGTGGCGGTCTGCTTGATGTTGATCGCCGGATAGATCCTGCGGTCGGCGATCTTGCGGTCAAGCCGCACCTCCATGTTGCCGGTGCCCTTGAACTCCTCGAAGATGACTTCGTCCATGCGGCTGCCGGTCTCGATCAGGCCGGTCGCGACGATCGTCAGGCTTCCGCCGTGCTCGACGTTGCGCGCCGCGCCGAAGAATCGCTTCGGCTTGTGCAGCGCGTTGGAGTCGACGCCGCCGGAGAGAATCTTGCCCGAGGTCGGCACGGTCTGGTTGTAGGCGCGCGCCAGACGGGTGATCGAGTCCAGCAGGATCACCACGTCCCGCTTGTGCTCGACCAGGCGCCGCGCCTTCTCGATCACCATCTCCGCCACCTGCACGTGCCGGGTGGCCTGTTCGTCGAACGTCGACGAGACCACCTCGCCCTTGACGTTGCGCTGCATGTCGGTGACCTCTTCGGGACGCTCGTCGATCAGCAGCACGATGAGAAATACCTCGGGGTGGTTCTCGGTAATGGCGTTGGCGACCCGCTGCAACAGCATCGTCTTGCCGGCGCGCGGCGGCGACACGATCAGCCCGCGCTGCCCCTTTCCGAGGGGACAGAACAGGTTCATCATCCGCGTTTCCAGGTTGCCGTCGGCGGTCTCCAGATTCAGGCGCTCGTCCGGATACAGCGGAGTGAGGTGATCGAACGGCACCCGGTTCTGCGCGACGACCGGCGGGTTTTCGTTGACCGTCTCCACGAGCAGCATCGCGAAGAACCGCTCTCCGTCCTTGGGAGGCCGGATCTGGCCATAGACCGTATCTCCGGTCTTGAGGTTGAACCGCCGGATCTGCGACGGCGACACGTAGATGTCCTCGGGGCCCGGGAGATAGCTGTAGTTGGGCGACCGCAGGAAGCCGTATCCATCCGGAAGGATCTCCAGCACGCCGTGGGCGTAGATCACGCCGCCCTTGGCATGCGCATGTTCCTTGAGGATGCCGAAAATGAGATCGGTCTTCTTCATCCCGACCAGGTGCTCGGGACTCAGCCCCATCGCGGCCGCCTGACTGCGCAGTTCCGGAAGATCCTTGACGGCGAGATCGCTGATCAGCAGCTTCTCGCGCGGGGTTCCGTCGTCGGCCGGCGCACGCAGTCCGTCCACGCCGTCGCCGCCTGAAGCCTGCGCCTGCTTCTCGGCCGCCTGCTCCGCCTGGGCGACGGCGGCCTGCTGGGCAATGGTGCCGTCGACCCCGTCGAAGCCGTCCTTGACTTCGATCCTGAGCTTCTTTCGCGATCTTGAACGTCTGCTTGTGCTCTTTTCCGGCATGGTGCTCCCCGGGACTTCCCCGCGGAATCGGTGCGCCCGTTTGCGTCCGGTACCTGCTGAATGGCGTTCTCGCGGTCCCGTGCCGGGCGCTGGGAAGGAGTGAGTGCTTGCCGAAAGTTACTCGCCCCGAGAATGAGGTGTCAAGTTCGCACCGGCAACACGGCCGCGCGACCCGCCCGCTTCGTCACTCCTCCGCGGGCTTCCCGGACGCGTCGGGTTTCTCGGACGTGCCGCCCATCTCCAGTTCGCCTTCGAAGACGGCGCCGTCCGCGACGATCAGCCGCGCCGTACCGACATCGCCGATCACGCGGGCCGTCGCCAGCATCTCGACGCTGTCGGTCGCCTTGATGTCGCCGCGCACGGTGCCGCCGATCACCGCGGACCCGACCTGGATCTTGGCGCACACCTTCCCGTCCTCGCCGACCAGGAGCCGCCCGCCGGAGTGGATCTCGCCGTCGAACGAGCCGTTTATCTGAAGAACGCTGTCGAAACGCAGCACTCCTTTCATGTGAGTCTCGGGAGACAGCGTGGTCGGCGGCGCGTCCGGATTGGACCGCTGCTCCGGCCTCTTGCGTCCGAGCACGATCAGGATCCCGTCACGCCCGCGGAGGCGATGCCGGCGAGCCGGCGATGAAGTTCGTCCAGGGAGAGATCTCCCGCCTTGAGCTCATCGCCCTGACGTTGCAGGTCGCCGATCTCCTGCTCCAGGGCATCGAGCTTCGCGAGGATCGCGCGCGCGTCAGTCCTGATCCGTTCGGCGAGTGTCTCCGCGGATGCGGCGTCCGGAGCGTCGACCATCCGCACTTGCTGCTCCAGGGGCCTGCGCACATGTTGGGAGAAGAATATCAGCGACTCGTTCAGCGACTCGATCACGCCGATCCGGTGCTCGCGCCTGGTCACCTGCTCCTGCAGATGCCGCCGGTGCAGGACCGCGCGCATGCGGGCCAGCACCTCGGTGAAGTTGAACGGCTTGGTGATGTAGTCGTCCACCCCCAGCTCCAGTCCCTGCACCTTGTCCTCGACGTCGTCGGCCGCCGAGAACATGATGATCGACACGTCGCGGTGCTCGGCGAGCTCGTCACCGTGCTTGATCCTCCGCGTGACCTCCCAGCCGGTCATCCGCGGCATCATGTTGTCCAGCAGGATCAGGGCAGGACGGAAGCTCCGCAGCTTTTCCAGCGCCTCCACCCCGTCCGAGGCGGTATCCGTGGAGAAGCCGAGCTTCGACAGCATCAGGTCGAAGATCTCGACGTTCGTGGCTTCGTCGTCGACGATCAGGATCTTGTCACCGGTCACGGGATGATCATCATCCCGGCCGGCATGTCCCTGTCAACGCGCCGCACGCGACCGGCGAGAACGGCTCCGCCCAGGGCGCCCGCGATCAGCAGGAGCGCCGCTGCGGTCAGCGCTACTCCCAGCCAGTCGCCGGCGCGGGAGTAGAGCGTCCGGGCTTCGTCGAAGACCGGCACGTCGCCGATCAGGGTGCCTTCGACGTCCGGCTCCAGCGCTGCGGTGATCCGCCCGGAGGGCTCGACGATGGCCGTGATGCCGCTGTTGGCCGCGCGCACGACGCTCCGGCGGTTCTCGGTCGCGCGAAACACGGCCATCGCGAAGTGCTGCATCGCCGCCGGCACGGACTTCGACCACGTGTCGTTGGTCATGTTGACGATCACCTGCGCGCCGCGGTTGACGAACCCGCGGTTCAGGTAGCCGAACGTGTCCTCGAAGCAGATCGGCGTCGAGAAGCGCACTCCGCCCGCGTCGAACACCGTCCACGCCTCGCCACGCTTCCAGAAGTGGGTGTCGAAGTCCTCCAGCAGGTCCTTCAGGAACCGGGGTCCCCAGTCCGGGTAGTGCTCGGTGAACGGCACCAGGTGCAGCTTGCGGTAGGTCTGAACGATCCGGCCCCCCTCGTACAGCAGCGCCGCGTTGTAGTCCACACGCTCCTCACCGTCGGCGGTGAGCTCCTTCTGCCCGTCGTCGTTGCCGACCACGAACGGCACGGTCTGCTCGTCCAGGAACGCCCGGAGCTGGCGGACCAGCTCGTACTTCCGGATCGACTCCTGGTCGCGCTGGCGGTAGCGCGTGTGCCAGTCGATGGCGGGCACGAACGACGTCTCGGACCAGATCACGGCATCGGGGTCCTCGGCCAGCGCCTGCCGGCTCTGCCGCAGCAGGACGTGCAGGGAACGCTCGTAGGCAAGGTATCCGCCCCGCCACGGATCGATGTTCTGCTGAACCAGCGCGACCCGCCACCTGGGGCTGTCGCCGTAGTCGGCCGGCAGGGCGGCGCCGTAGACGACCGCACCCGCGAACAGCAGGGTCCAGATCGCAGGAACCAGCGGCCCCGCCCGCAGCAGCCGGCCGAAGCGCCGCCACACGTGGCCCCGCAACGGCCGCAGCGCCGCCATCACGTGGGCGAGGTAGCTGTTGGCCAGCACCACCAGCAGCGACACGCCCCACACACCTGCCAGTCCCGCGGAGCGGACCAGCGGTCCGAACAGGTACTGCGTGTAGCCGATGATCCCGTACGAGTAGCCCAGAAACCCCTGCGTCTTCAGAAACTCGTAGGCCACCCAGACCACCGCCTGCCAGAGCGGCGCATGCCGCGGGAAGCGGTCGGTGACCAGCTTCAGAGCCGGAAACAGCGCCAGCATGTAGACCGCGTGGACAGTCGGCACGAACAGCAGGCCCAGTGCGTGGAACTTCGCCAGCCAGTAGTTGAACAGCGCATAGCTGACGAACCCGTAGAGAACGCCGTACAGCACGACACGGCCCCACGGCGCCCTGCCGATGACCCGGAACAATGGCGCCAGCGCCACGAAGGCGAGCGGGTACCACCCCCACGTGGAGAGCGGATTGGGGAATGACAGCGCGAACAGCGCCGCCGACAACGTCAGCGCGGCGACCTCGGCGACGACCGGCCGCCACGCGCTGCCGGTGGGGCGGCGTTCCGATCCGGCGGGGACGGCCGACCTACTCAGATCGGCCATGGCGGACGTGAGCGTGTCACACCTGGCTGGACCAGGCACGCTCCTTCAGCTCGCGTCCCGGGCGGAACGAAGCCACGCCGTGGTTCTCCACCTCGACCCGTTCGCCGGTGCGCGGATTGCGCGCGACCCGGCCCTTGCGAGGCTTCAACTCGAACGTTCCGAAGCCGCGCAGCTCCACCGCGCGCTGGCCGATGATGCCGGCCTTCACTTGGTCGAAGAACAGATCCAGGATGCGATGGATGTTCTTCTTGCTGACCGGCACCTCGGCGTAGATGCTCTCGATGATCTCCGCCTTGGTCAGTTTCTCAGCCCTGTCAGCGCTCTCACCCGCCACCAGATCGCTCCTTGTGGCCCTGCATGTCGCTAGGTCGTGGCGAACTGCCGCCGCAGGCGCCCGGCAAGGCGGCGCTTGTAACGCGCGGCGGTGCGCCGGTGCACGACGCCCTTCGAGGCGGCCCGGTCCACGGCACGCACGGCATGGCCGAGCCGCTCGACGGCTTCGGACTGATCCCCGTCCAGGGAATCGACGAAAGATCGAATCGCGGTACGCATGCGGCTGCGCACGGCCCGGTTACGCAACCGGCGGGTGATGTTCTGACGCTGGCGCTTGGCAGCGGAGAGTTTCGCGGGCATCGCCAGCCAAGCTACCAGTGCGGCGAAGCGATCGTCAAGACTCGCCGGCCCGGAAGATGCCGCGACGACGTCCAGGGGCCTTCAGGAATCATTCTCGATCACGAATCGATGGTGCCGCTTCTTCCCGGCGCGGACGATGAGCTGCCCGCCCGTCACGTCCGTCGCGGGCACCGGCCGGTCCATGTCCGTCCACTGCCGTTCGTTGAGGTAGGCGCCGCCCTGCGTGATCAGCCGGCGGGCTTCCGAACGGCTGGAAGCGAGTCCGCCCCGCACCAGCAGCTCGACCAGCGTGATGCCGGCTCCCATCTCCGCCTCGTCCAGCGGCGAGCTCGGTATCGCGCCGCTGTCGCTTCCGCTGCCGGCGAACAGCGCGCGGCTTGCCTGACGCGCGCGCTCGGCCTCTCCGGCGCCGTGCACGAGGGTGGTCAGCTCCATGGCCAGACGCTCCTTGGCCTGCAGGACGGCCCGGTCTCGCAGACGGCCGAGCTCCTCGACCTCGGCGTCCGGCAGCAGCGTCAGCAGCGCCAGCAGCGTGCCGACGTCGGCGTCCGGTATGTTGATCCAGTACTGGTAGAACCGGTACGGCGCGACCAGCTCCGGGTCCAGGAACAGGGCGCCCGCGGCCGTCTTGCCCATCTTCTTGCCGTCCGCGGTGGTCACCAGCGGCCACGTCAGCGCGTGCGCCTCGGCCCGCTCCACGCGGCGGATCAGGTCGACGCCGGCCAGGATGTTCGCCCACTGGTCGTCGCCGCCGATCTGCAGCAGGCATCCGTGGCGGCGGTGCAGCACCAGGAAGTCGTACGCCTGCAGCAGCAGGTAGTTGAACTCCAGGAAGGAGAGGCCGGTCTCCAACCGGCGACGATAGGTCTCGAAGCCGAGCATCCGGTTCACGGAGAACCGCGGGCCGATCTCGCGCAGGAAGTCCAGGTAGCCCAACTCGGCGAACCAGTCGGCGTTGTCCACCACGATGGTGCTGCTCAGGTCGATGATGCGGCCTACCTGCCGCTGCATCAGCTCGGCGTTGCGGGTGACCGTCTCGACCGGCAGCAGAGGACGCATGTCGTCCTTGTCGCTGGGATCGCCCACGCGGGCGGTGGCGCCGCCGATCAGCAGCACCGGCTGGTGGCCGGCGCGCTGCAGGTGCGCCATGGCCAGCAGCCCGACCAGGTGGCCGGCGTGCAGGCTGGGTCCGGTGGGGTCGATGCCGAGGTAGAAGGTTACCCGGTCGCGCTCCAGCAGCCTGGACAGCACCGACGCGTCGGTGGTCTGCTTGACGAGACCGCGCCTGGACAGGGTGGCCAGCACGTCCATCAGGAGGTTTCCCTGCGGGAGTAACCCGCCGTCAGCTCGGCCAACTGCCCGCGCACCGCATCGCGATGGACACGGATCTGCTCCATCGAGTCGCGCAGCCGCACGGTGACCGTCCCGTCGTCCCTGGTCTGATGATCGACCGTGACGCAGTACGGCGTGCCGATCTCGTCCTGGCGCCGGTAGCGCCGGCCGATGGCGCCGCCCTGGTCGTAGAAGACGTCGTGGTCGGCGCGCAGGTCGGCGGCCACCTCGCGGGCCAGCTCGGCCAAGCCGCCCTTCCTGAGCAGCGGGAAGACCGCGACCGTGATCGGGGCGATCGCCGGGTGGAAGCGGAGCACGGTGCGCTTCTCCCCTTCCACCTCGTCCTCGTCGTAGGCATCGGCCAGCACCGCCAGCACCGTACGGGTCAGCCCCACCGCGGTCTCGATCACGTAGGGCACGAACCGCTCACCCTGCGCGCCCCCGGAGCTGCCGTCGTCGAGGTAGGTCAGGTCCTTGCCCGACAGCTCGGAGTGCCGGCGCAGGTCGAAATCGGTGCGGTTGTGGATCCCTTCCAGCTCCTGCCACCCCATCGGGAACTCGTACTCGATATCCACGGCGACCTTGGCGTAGTGGGCGATCTCGTCCGGTCCGTGCGGGCGCAGCCGCAGCCGGGACGGCTCGATGCCCAGCTCGGTGTAGTACCGGAAGCGCGCCTCGCGCCACTGCTCGAACCAGCGCTCGTCCTGACTCGGATGCACGAAGAACTGCATCTCCATCTGCTCGAACTCGCAGGTGCGGAAGATGAAGCTCTTGGTGGTGATCTCGTTGCGGAACGCCTTGCCGACCTGGGCGATCCCGAACGGCACCTTGACGCGTCCGGACTGCACCACGTTCTTGAAGTTGACGTAGGCGCCCTGCGCGGTCTCCGGGCGCAGGTAGACGTCGGCGCCGCCGTCCTCCACCGGTCCCAGCGTGGTGCGCATCATCATGTTGAACTGGCGCGCCTCGGTCAGCTCCCGCTGCCCGCACTGCGGGCAGGCGCCCGCGGGGTCGTCGAGGTGGTCGGCGCGAAACCGCGCCTTGCAGTTGCGGCAGTCGACCAGCGGATCGTTGAAGGCGCTGGTGTGCCCGGACGCCTCCCAGACCCGCGGGTGCATCAGGATGGCCGCGTCCAGGCCGACGACCGGCAGTTCGCCGCGCGTCATGGTCCGCCACCAGCGGTCGCGCAGGTTGTTCTTGAGCTGCACGCCGAGGGGCCCGTAGTCCCACGCGGAGGCGAGCCCGCCATAGATGTCGCTCGACGGATAGACGAACCCCCGCCGCTTGCAGAGCGATACCAGTTGATCGAGTGTCGTGCGCGTCATGTTCCTTCCGTTACTCGTCCCGAGGTTCCGTGCTCAGCTTGGCCAGCGCCGCCTGCAGCCGCCGCCGGCAGGCCGCCGCGCCCAGGATCCGCATGCTGCCGAACAGCGGCGGCGACACGCGCGCGCCGGTGACCGCCACCCGCACCGGCATCATGAGGTCGCCGAACTTGACGCCGAGCTCATCGGCAGCGGTGCGGAACGACCCTTCGGCCGCCTCTTCGTCCGGGCCGCACGCCGTATCGACCAGGTCGAGCGCCCGCTCGAGCACCCGCGCCGTCCGCGCCCCGTCGAGCCGCTTCGGCACCAGCGCGCCGCCATCGTAGTCCAGCGTCGTGGCGAACAGAAACCCCGCCATGGATATCGTGTCGCCGAGCACGGTCAGGCGCTCGCGGACCAGCTCGGCGACCGGCCGCGCCGCCCGCTCCGGGTCGGCCGCGCCCGCCTCGGCGAGCCACGGCGCAAGCCGCCCGGCCAGTTCTTCCGGCGGCAGGGCGCGGATGTAGGTGCCGTTCATCCAGCGCAGCTTGTCGGCGTCGAACACCGCCGGGGAGGCGTGCAGCCGCTCCAGACTGAAGGCCTGTTCCAGTTCCTGCAGGGTGAACAGCTCGCGCGAGCCGTCCAGGGACCAGCCGAGCAGGGCCATGTAGTTGACCAGCGCCTCGGGCAGGTAGCCCTGGTCGCGGAACTCGGCGACGCTCATCGCTCCGTGGCGCTTGCTCAGCTTCTTTCCGTCAGGCCCGTTGACGACCGGCAAGTGGGCGTACCGCGGCGGCTCCCACCCGCATGCCCGGAAGATCAGCACGTGCAGCGGCGCCGAGGAAACCCACTCCTGGGCGCGCAGGATGTGGCTGACGCGCATGTCGTGGTCGTCGGTGATGGCGGCCAGGTGGTAGGTGGGATAGCCGTCGGACTTCAGCAGGACCGGATCGGGATTGATGTCGCTGTTGCGGCGCTCGATTGGACCCAGCAGGTGATCCTCGTAGCGCGTTGCTCCGTCCAGCGGCACCTTGAACCGCACGACCGAGGGCGTCCCCCGATCTTCGTGCTGCCGGCGCTCGGCCGCCGACAGGTTGCGGCAACGGCGGTCGTACCCGCTGCCGGCCTCGCGCACCCGCGCCAGGCGCTCGGGGTCGCAATAGCAGCGGTACGCGCGGCCGGTCGCCACCAGCCGGTCGGCCACCTCCCGGTGGCGCCCGACCCGCTCCGACTGCACGTACGGGCCATGCGGGCCGCCGACCTTCGGCCCCTCGTCCCAGCGCAGCCCCAGCCAGCCGAGGGTGTCGTAGATGTCTTCCAGCGCGGCCGGGTCGAACCGGGCGCGATCGGTGTCCTCGATGCGCAGGATGAAGGTCCCGCCGGCGGAGCGCGCCAGCAGGTAGGCGAACAGGGCGGTGCGCGCCCCGCCGATGTGGTGGAGCCCCGTCGGCGACGGGGCGTAACGAACACGAAGTGACACGGTTGCTCCTGGTGAGCGGGCAACGATAGGGACGGCCCGCCACGGCGTCAAACGACGTGCCCGTGGCTGCGCTGTGCGGTCGCTTCGCACCTGCTCTATGATGGCCGCCGATGATCAAGCGACCAGACTCGCAGATACTGATCGATCGCCTGTGGCCGCCTTCCGGGCGCGCCGGAGCCGCGGGCTCCCGCGCCATCAACGTGGTGCGGGTGGTGTTCCTGGCGCTGGCCGGCAGCGCGCTGATCGCGGTTTCCTCGAAGATCCAGGTTCCCATGGTGCCGGTGCCGATGACCTTGCAGACCCTGGTGATCCTGGTCATCGGCATGGCCGGCGGCTGGCGCCTGGGCGGCCTCACGGTGCTGGTCTACCTGGCCGAGGGGGCGGTGGGGCTGCCGGTCTTCGCCGGCACGCCGGAGAGGGGAATCGGCCTGACCTACATGCTCGGCACCACCGGCGGCTACCTGCTGGGCTTCCTGCTGGCAACGCTGGTGATCGGCCTGCTGGCCGAGGCGGGGTGGGACCGCAGCGTGCCGCTGGCCGCGGCGGCGATGCTGATCGGCAACGTCGTCATCTACGTCCCGGGGCTGCTGTGGCTCGGGAGCGTCGCCGGCTGGGACAACCCGATCCTGCAGTGGGGGCTCACCCCCTTCATCGTCGGCGACCTCGTGAAACTGGGCATTGCCGCCCTGCTCATGCCGGCCGTCTGGCGGCTGGTTCGCACGAACTGACGGCGCCGGCCCCAAGGATCGACCGGCGCGTCCTCGAGCCCGGAGCGGCAGCCGCGCCGATCGTCGATCTGGCTGCGCCGGTACCGTTGCGCGCCGTCCTGACCACCGCGGCCGCCGGAGACATGAGCGATCCGGCCGCATGGCGGCGGATCTGCGGAGCGCTCGGCGTCGGACCCGAGCGAATCCGGCGCGTCGTGCAGCAGCACACGCGCCGCGTGCTGGTCGCCGGTTCGGCTGCTGCCGGCACCGCGGCGGACGGCATGATCGCCGGAACTCCGAACGACGTGCTGTGCGTGACCGTCGCCGACTGCCTGCCGATCTTCCTGATCCCCCGCGACGGACGGCTCCCGGCGCTGCTGCACTCCGGCTGGCGCGGCACCGGCATCGTCGCCGACGCGCTCGCCTGCCTGGAGCGTCGCTTCGGCCGCTCCCCAGGCGCCTATCACGCGATCGTCGGTCCCGGCATCGGCCCGTGCTGCTACGACGTCACCGCGGAGCGGGCGCTCCGTTTCCGCGAGCGATTCGGGCCGGAGACGGCCGAGGCGTCGGGAGCGCGAGGCCGCATCGACCTGCGTGCGGCCAACATCGCCCTGCTCCGGGCCGCGGGCGTCGCCGGCATCACCGTCTACGACGACTGCACGGCCTGCTCGCCGGCGCTGGTTTCCTTCCGGGCCGAGCGGGCGGCCGGCCGCGACGGCAGCCGGCGGATGGCGGCGCTGCTCGGCAGGTTCGAGCGCTGACCGCAACGCCACGCGGATGACAGCCGAGGCACGTCCCGCGACAATGGCGGCCGTGCGTTCGTTCAACACCGCCGGTCCGGTCCGCGCGGACCGGCACTACCAGATCGCGCCGCTGTCGCGGATCGACCTCGACGAAGTGCTCGGTCTGATCCGCGACGAGAAGTACTTCGTGCTGCACGCGCCGCGGCAGACCGGCAAGACCTCGGCGCTGCTGGCGCTGCGCGACCTGCTGAACGGCGGGCAGGCGGGAGACTACCGCTGTGTATACGCCGATTTCGAGGCTGGCCAGGCGGCCCGCGAGAACGTCGCGGAGGGCATGCGCACCGTGCTTGCGGAATTGGCGCTGCAGGCAAGCGTGACGCTGGACGACGAGACGCTGGAGAACCTCTGGCCCGCCCTGCTGGACCGTGTCGGGCCGGGGCAGGCGCTGCGCCAGGCGCTGCTGCGCTGGAGCATGGCCGACCCGCGCCCGCTGGTGGTGCTGATCGACGAGATCGACGCGCTGGTGGGCGACACCCTGCTGTCGGTGCTGCGCCAATTGCGCACCGGGTACGTGGACCGACCGGAGCGCTTTCCGCACAGCATCGTCCTGTGCGGGGTGCGCGACGTCCGCGACTACCGCATCCACTCATCTGCCGAGAATCGCCTGGTCCTTGGCGGCAGCGCGTTCAACATCAAGTCGGAGTCGTTGCGGCTCGGCGACTTCACCGAGCAGGAGATCCGGACGCTGACCGCGCAGCACACGGCACAGACCGGGCAGATGTTCACGGAAGATGCGCTGGAGATGGTCTGGGAGCGCACCGCCGGGCAGCCATGGCTGGTGAACGCGCTGTGCTACGACGCCTGCTTCCGCCATAGGCCGGGGCGCGACCGTGAGCTCCCGATTACGGCATCGGACGTATTGGAGGCTCAGGAGCGGCTGATCCTGCGGCGTGACACCCATATCGACGACTTGGCGCACAAGCTGCGCGAAGAGCGCGTCCGGCGCGTGATCGAGCCGATCCTGGCTGGAGCCGACCGGCAGACGTGGTCTTCCGAGGATGTCGCGTATGTCCACGACCTGGGGCTGGTGGCGCAGGACGCTGACGGCCTGCCGCGCATCGCCAACCCGATCTACGCTGAGGTGGTGCCGCGTCATCTGAACCACGCGGTGCAGATAGGACTGCCGCAGCGGATGGCGTGGTACGTGGGGGCAGACGGCGCGCTGGACGTGGAGGGGCTGATCGCGGCGTTCCAGGCGTTCTTCCGGGAGCATTCCGAACACTGGGTGCAGCGCTTCGAGCAGTATCACGAGGCCGGGCCGCAGTTGCTGCTGCAGGCGCACCTGCAGCGCATCGTCAATGGCGGCGGTCGGATCGAGCGCGAGTACGCGCTGGGGCGGGGGCGGACGGACCTGCTGATCGTGTGGCCGCAGAGTGGCGGCGAGCGGCGCTTCGTCGTGGAGTGCAAGGTGCGGCGCGGCGACCTGGAGCGGACCATCGCGGAGGGGGTGGCGCAGACGCGCGTCTACCTGGACCGGTGCGGGGCGGAGGCGGGCCACCTGGTCGTGTTCGACCGCTCGCGGGAGCGGACCTGGGAGCAGAAGATCTTCCGCCGGGAAGTGCCGCCCGGCGTGGACGCGCCGGTCACGGTGTGGGGTATGTGAGAGATGCCGCCCATCCGCAACGTAGGAATCATCTCGCACATCGATGCCGGCAAGACCACGACTACGGAGCGCATGCTCTTCTACACCGGGCGCACCCACCGCATCGGCGAGGTGGACGACGGCGAGGCGACCACGGACTGGATGCCGCAGGAACAGGAACGCGGCATCAGCATCACCTCGGCCGCCATCACCTGCTTCTGGGCCGATCACCAGATCAACCTCATCGATACCCCGGGGCACGTCGACTTCACCGCCGAGGTGGAGCGCTCGCTGCGCGTACTGGACGGCGCGGTGGCGATCTTCTCCGCCGTGGAGGGGGTCGAGCCGCAGTCGGAGACGGTATGGCACCAGGCGGACCGCCACTCCGTCGCCCGCATCGCGTTCGTCAACAAGCTGGACCGCGCCGGCGCATCGTTCGACGCGGTGCTCGCGCAGATGCGCGACCTGCTCTCAGCCGAGCCGGTGGCGCTGCAGGTGCCGTGGGGCGAGGACCGCGAGCTGCGCGGGATCGTCGACCTGATCACGATGGAGCGGATCTCGTGGAGCGAGGACGGCATCGCGATGCGGCGCTCCGCGGCCGATCCCGCCGACCCGGACGTCGCACCGCGCCGCGACCTGCTGGTCGACGCGCTCGCCGACGGATCGGACGAGATCGCCGAGCGCTACCTGGAAGGCCGCGAGTTGCCGGTCCCCCTGCTGCGCGAGGCGGTCCGCGCGGCGGTGGCTTCGGGCCGGATCGTTCCGGTGCTCGCCGGCGCGGCGCGGCGCAATGTCGGCATCCAGCCGCTGCTGGATGCGATCGTCTGGTACCTGCCGGCACCCGACGAGCTTCCAGCCCTGCAGCTCCTCGACCGCGACGGGCGGGCCGCCGACCGGCCACCGCTGGACCGGTCGGCCGCCGGGCCGCCCCTCGCGCTCGCCTTCAAGCTGCAGAACGACCGCGAGTCCGGCCCCTTGAGCTTCCTGCGGGTCTACTCGGGGACGTTCCGCCGTGGCGACCGGCTGCTGAACGTCAGCCGCGGCCGCACCGAACGGATCCAGCGCCTGCTGCGCATGTACGCCAACCGGCGCGAACAGATCGACTCCGTGAGCGCCGGCGACATCGCCGTGGCGGTCGGCCTGAAGTTCGCCCGCACCGGCGACACCCTGACCAGCAGGCAGCGCGGCGGCCGGTCGGGAGCCGGCGAACAGCCGTCCGGACTGCTGGAGCGCATGCGCTTCCCGCTGCCGGTGGTATCGGTCGCCGTGGAGCCCCATTCCGCCTCCGATGCGGCCGCCCTGGTCGCCGCCCTGGAGACGCTGCGGCTGGAAGACCCGACCTTCGCGGTGGAGGAGAACGACGAGACCGGGCAGCTCCTGGTCTCCGGCATGGGGGAGTTGCATCTCGAGGTTCTGATGCGGCAGATCGCGGAGCGCACCGGCATCGACGCCAACGTCGGCAAGCCGCAGGTCTCCTTCCGGGAGTCGGTGTCCGCCGCGATCGAGCACCGCGAGGAGTTCGACCGCGAGATCGGCGGTCGTGCCCACTACGCGGCGGTGCGCCTGCGCGTCGCGCCGCGCAGCCAGGGCGGCGAGTGCCGCTTCGATCCCGGGACGGCTCCCGCCGATGCAGGCCTTCCGCCGGACCTGTGCGCGGCGATCGCACGCGGCATCGAGGCCGGCTTCTCCTCCGGCCCCGGTTTCGGCTACCCGCTGGTCGACGTCGCGGTCGAGCTGACCGACTGCGTCTACGATCAGGAACGCGCCAGCGAGTTCGCGTTCGAAGCCGCGGCGGCGAGCGGTTTCGTAAGCGGCTGCCGCAAGGCGACGCCGATCCTGCTGGAGCCGGTGATGAGCGTGGACGTCACCACTCCCAAGGAGTTCGTCGGCGAGGTGCTCGGCGGCCTGCAGATGCGCGGCGGGGCCATAGAGACGGTGGAGTCCGGCCACGCAGCCGAACGGGTCGGCGCCAAGGTGCCGCTGGGGGCCATGTTCGGGTACACCACCGATCTGCGCAGCGCCACCCAGGGCCGCGCCGCATACACGATGGCGTTCGCTCACTACGCGCCGGCGCGTGGAAACTGAGGCGACCCCGCCCGCCGCGGGCCGCACCCGCGCGGACGCCGCTTGACAGCGCAATACCGCCTGCATAGCGTCGCCGTCGACAGTCAAGCCCGGAGCATCATCGTATGAGCGTCCCCACAGACCGAATTCGCAACGTCGCCCTCGTAGGCCACAGCGGCACGGGAAAGACCACGCTGATGGAACAGATCCTCGTTCACGGCGGCGTGGTTCCCAAGTTCGACCCCGGCAAGTCCGTCAGCGACTGCACGGAGGAGGAGATCGCCCGCAAGATCTCGATCTACAGCGCCTTTTCCCACGTCGACTGGGATGGTCGGAAAGTCAACCTGATCGACTCGCCGGGTTCCGGCGACTTCATCGGCGAGGTGGTGGCCGCGCTCGGCGCCGCCGAATGCGCGGTCGTGGTGGTCGGCGCCGACGTCGGCGTGCAGATCGAGACGGCGAAGCTGTGGCGCCGCCTGCAGCGCGACGGAACGCCCCGCATCATCTTCGTCAACGGCATGGACAAGGAGCACGCCGACTTCGACGCCGTGCTCGACAATCTGGGCCAGACGTTCGGCGGGGTGTTCGCACCGCTGAGCATCCCGATCGGAGCCGGCAACTCGTTCGAGGGCGTCGTCGACGTGGTCGGCCAGCGCGCGTTGCTGCGCTCGCGCAACGGCGACGCTCCGGTTCCGGACGCGATCGGCGACGCGGTCGAGGAGCGGCGGATGGAGTTGATGGAAGCCGCTGCGGAGGGCGATGACGCCCTGATGGAGAAGTATCTCGAGGACGAGGTGCTCACCGACGAGGAGATCCTCACGGGACTGACGGCCGCGGTCGCCGCCGGCCAGGTGTTCCCGGTGTTGGCCGGCTCTGCCCTGCACGACGTGGGGATCCCGCCGCTGCTGGACGCGATCGTCCGCACCGTGCCGTCACCGGCGGGAGCGACGGTGCAGGCCGACGGCACCGGCGAGATCACCCCCTGCAAGATCGACCCGTCCGGACCGGCATCCGCGCTGGTACTGAAGACCAGCGTCGACCAGTACGCCGGCCGCCTGTCGTTCGTGAAGGTCATCACCGGGGGGCTGCGCTCCGACGCCGACCTGATCTGCGCGCGTACGGGATCCAAGATCCGGGTGACCAAGCTGAGCACGCGCCAGGGCGAGAAGCTCGAGGACGTGCAGGAACTGTCCGCCGGGGACATCGGCGTGCTGAACAAGCTGACCGACGTCGCCACCTGCGACACGCTGCACGCCCCGGAAGGGCCGGTCGCCTACGTGCCGCCGGACTTCCCGCACCCGGTGCATGCGCTCGCCCTGCGCACCACGTCCAAGCAGGATGAAGACAAGCTCTCGGAGATCATCGGCAGGACCGCGGATTCCGATCCGACGTTTCGCGTCCGCTACGACGGTGAGACGCGCGAAACCGTGGTCGCGGCGATCGGGGAGCTGCACCTGGCGGTGGTCCTCAGCCGGATCCGCGACGGTCACAAGATCGAGGTGGAAACCGACCTGCCGCGTGTCGCGTACCGCGAGACGATCAACAGGCCGTCGGCCGCCGACTACCAGCACAAGAAGCAGACCGGCGGGCACGGCCAGTACGCCAAGGTCTCCCTGGAGATCAAGCCGCTGCCGCGGGGCGAGCAGTTCCGGTTCGAGAACGGCATCGTCGGCGGCTCCATCTCGCGCGGCTACATCCCGGGGGTGGAGAAGGGCGTGCGGGAGGCGCTGGAGTCCGGCGTGCTGGCCGGTTACCCGGTCGTGGACGTCGAGGCGAAGGTGGTGGACGGCAGGGAGCACTCGGTCGACTCCTCCGAGCTGGCCTTCAAGCTCGCCTCCCGGGAGGCGACCAAGGCGGCGCTGGCACAGGCCAAACCCGTGCTGCTGGAGCCGGTCGTCGACCTCGCCGTGCTGACCGAGGACCAGTACCTGGGCGACATCCTCTCCGACCTGAGCTCACGCCGGGGGCGCGTGACCGGGCAGGAGCCGATCGGGGCGCTGCAGGAAATCCGCGCTCAGGTTCCGCAGTCGGAGATGCTGCGCTACTCCATCGACCTCAAGTCGATGACCTCCGGCACCGCGTCCTTCGAGATGACCTTCAGCCACTACTCGCCGATTTCCGGAAAGGTGGCCGAGGACGTGATCGCCCGCGCCAAGCAGTCGGACGGAGACTGACGGACCAGGGCAAACAAGCGACCAGGGCAAACAAGCGACCCAAGGCAAGCAAGCCGAGCGAGCGACGCCGGACGGCGTTGAGCGTTCGGCCCTCGCCGCCTACAGGAACAGTACCGCCTACAGGAACAGTACGCTTGCCAGCAGGAAGTGGACGACGCCGACCACGATGCCGGACAGCCCCAACGGAGTCCGGTACGG
The DNA here is from genome assembly GCA_964291595.2 of Spirochaetia bacterium. Classification (GTDB taxonomy): domain Bacteria; phylum Spirochaetota; class Spirochaetia; order SZUA-6; family Bin103; genus CATQHW01. Next base: position 4,329,013 of record OZ219914.1, read on the forward strand.
CCTCAGTGCATCGTCGATCCTGGCGATGCCGGTGGCGCCCGCGTCCGACGATTCGCCCGCGTCGTCGCCCTGACCCGGTTCGCCCTCTACGGCAACGTGCTCGGACGCGTCTGCCGGCAACCGCCGTTCGCGGTAGCGATCGACCATGAGCATGGCTCCCATCAGCATGCCGGCGATCGCCGGGAGGAAATCGCCGACGATGATCACCTCACCGGGGGCGCGCCAGAAGAGCTTCACGAATCCTACCACCAGGGCGATCGCGCCCAGCGTACCCTTGGCGCGGCTGCTCGCCGCAAAGCGGCGCAGCGGCTCCAGAGCGGGCACCCGTTCCACCAGGTAGTCGGCCGCCAGGGTCGCACCGGCGGCGATGGTGCTCAACACCGACAACAGGTAGATATGCACCCGGACAGGGTACGCGCGCACTCGCCGTCAGGTCAACAACGAAACGCGGAGTCCGCAAATGTGGCGATGCTCGGCCCGTGCTACGCGAGAGCCCGGCCGGCTACCACGCGCGATACCGACGCCGGCAGGTCCTCCGCCAGGAACCAGCCGCGTTCGCGGTACAGGCGGCGAGCCGCCGCGGCGTGGATCAGCACCCCCGCGCAGGCCGCCTGATAGGGGCCGAGCCGGCGGCCGGCCAACAGGGCGCCGATCACCCCGGCCAGCACGTCTCCCGAACCGCCGGTCGCCAGCCAGGGCTGCAAGCCGTCCACCACGCTCAGCGGCGGCTCTCCGTCCTCGCCGGCCGCGGCGCCGCCGGCCGGAGCGGCGATGCAGGTCACATGCCCTTTCAGCACGACGACTGCTCCGAATCGAGCGGCCACCGCGGCCGCGGCGTCAGCGGGATCCGACAGGACCCCGGAGACGGTGGCATCGAGCAGGCGCGCAAGCTCGCCGGGATGGGGTGTCATCACCCAGCGGCCGGCGAGCCGCTCGGTCCGCTCGCGCGCCCGCGCCAGCAGCGTGATCGCGTCGGCATCCAGCACGCCGCAGTACGGCAGGGCGAGCAGCCGCTGCAGCCACTCCGAGCGGGCCGGCCCGGTCCCCCACCCCGGGCCCACCACCAGGCTGTCGAATCGCCGCAGCTCGTCCGGGGACGTGGCTTCCGACCACGGAGCGACCATCACCGAGGTGAGCGCGCCGGCCTGCACCTGATAGGTGTCGGCATCCGCCTGCACCGTCACCAGTCCCGCGCGGCTGCAGGCGGCGGCCGTCGCGGCCAGGCGCGCGGCGCCGGCCGTTCCGGCCGAGCCGGCCAGGACCGCCACGTGACCGCGTGTCCCCTTGTGTGCGTCGGCCGGCACCGGCGGGAGCAGTCCCGGCAGCGCCGCCGGGCCGAGCAGCCGCGCGGTGCCCCCGGCCGGATCGGTGAGCGCCGCGGGGAATCCGATCGGCACGACGATGATGCTCCCGCAGGCGGGCCGGGCTGCCGGCAGGTAGAGCGCCCGCTTCGGCAGCTCCAGCGCCAACGTCCAGTCGGCGCGGACCGACGGCATGCCGGCCGTGAATCGGTCGCCGACACCGCTCGGCGCATCGAGGGCGATGACCCGCGCCGGGCTGCGGTTGATCCGCTCGGCCAGCGCCGCCGCCGGCCCGCGCAGCGCGCCGCGCTGTCCCGTCCCGGCCATGCCGTCGATCACCCATCCGCATTCGAGCGCACCTTTCGAGCCGTCCAGCACGGCGATGCCGAGCGCCCGGCAGATGGCCAGGTTGGCCGCGCACTGGCTTCCGTCCGCGGGTTCGCCATGGCTCAGGAGCACGGTCAGCGTTCGCGCGCCGATGGCGTGCAACTGGCGCGCGATGACCAGCGCGTCGCCCCCGTTGTTGCCCCGCCCCGCCACGACCGTGACCGGCTCCTCCGGAACCGGCCGGCGCCAGATGCGCCGCTGCATCGCGTTCAGCGCCTTGAGACCGGCGTTCTCCATCAGGATCGGCGACGGGATCCGGAATCGCTCGGAAGCCTCGCGGTCGATCGCCGACATCTGCGCCGAGTCGACCAGGCGGCACACGCCTGGTTCGTCCACCGGACCCGGCGCTCCGGCGTCCGCGGCCATCACCGCTGCTGCATCAACAGGTCGGTTCTCCACCAGAAGAAATCCACCCGTTCCGGCCCGATCCGGGCACCGTACAGTACGCCATCCGTCGCCACCTGCAGTTCCGAGAACTGCAGGGCCGGATGTTGCAGGGAAAGCTCGGCCTGCGCCAGGGCTCGACCCTCTCCATCGGTGATGGTGAGTGAAACGCGATGAGATCCCGCGCCTCCGGCCTCCTCGGCACCGCCGTGCGAGGCGAAGAACAGCCGCCCCCGGGCGCTGCCGATCAGCCGGAACGGCGCATCCGGGGAGTGCGGCGCAGGGAACGCCGGGCGCGGATCGCCTTCACCGGTCACGCGCCAGACGTCGGCCTGACCGCCGGTCAGCGCCACCGTCTCGACCAGCAGGTGCGGCGGCCCGCGGCCGTCGGCATGCACGGACCCGATCTCCGTGAGGGGCGGGACATCGTCCGCGCCCTGCAGATCGCCGGCCGACAGCCGGCGCCGGAACCGCAACTCCCCCTGTGAGTCGAACCAGAACGCCTGCCACGAACCGGCGTCGCGGGTGACGACGAACAACTCGTCGCGCTCGGTGACGAGCAGGCGCTGCACGCGTCCGAACGGCGTGCCGCTCACCCCCTCCCGGCCCAGGTAGCCCAGATCGGCGCCCGTACGGTCGAACCGGCGCACCACGTAGCTGCGGTTGACTCCGTCCTCCTGGGGCCAGTCGCCCGGCGCGAGCCGTTCCTGGACGTACATCGTCCCCTGCGAATCGACCGCTACCCGCCCCAGCGGACCCAGCGGCAGGCTGCGCGCGAGGCGGGTGGATACGCCGTCCGCCCCCGGTTCGGCGAGCCCCACCGGCCTCGGGTTCAAGCGCGGGTCGTACAGCAGCAGCAGCAGGTCGCCGAACGAGGAGAGTCGCATCACCTTGCGCACCGGCGTGTTGACCACATGGAACAGACCACCGTTCAGCGACAGCCAGACACCAGCCTGCTCGTAACCGGGGACTACGTGTACCTGGTCTTCCAGTGGTCCCACCGGCAGGCTGAACAGCTCCTGGCGCGTGACCGGCGATGTCCGTTCCGCGCAACCTGCCGCGGCCAACACGACGGCCAGCGCCACGGCCAGACGCGCCGCCGCACCGACTCCGCGTCCGCGCCCGTGAGGCTCCTTGACCGTGGCTTCCAACCGTCGATACACTCGTGACATGCGGGGTATCCTCTCCCGCGTACTCGGCTCAAAGTCCAACCGTGATCTGAAGGCCCTGGTTCCGCTCGTGAACCGGATCAACGAGCTGGAGTCGCGGATGGTCACTCTCACCGAAGCCGACTTCCCGGCGTGGACGAACAAGCTGCGGGCGCGGCTCGAGTCGGGCGAAGCGCGCGACCGGATCCTGCCCGAGGCGTTCGCGCTGGCGCGCGAGGCCGCCCGCCGGCAACTCGGCGAGCGCATCTTCGACGTCCAGCTCATGGGGGGAATCATCCTGGACCGCGGCGCGATCGTCGAGATGAAGACCGGTGAGGGAAAGACCCTCGCCAGCGTTCCCGCCGCCTATCTCAACGCGCTCTCCGGGGCCGGCGTACACGTCGTCACGGTCAACGACTACCTGGCCGAACGCGACGCCGAGTGGATGGGCCGTGTGCATCGCTACCTGGGGCTGAGCGTCGGGGTCGTCCTGTCGCGCATGGAGATGCGCGACAGGACCGATGCGTACGCCTGCGACATCACCTACGGCACCAACAACGAGTTGGGATTCGACTACCTGCGCGACAACATGCGCTGGGATTCCGATGCTCGCGTGCAGCGCGGTCACCAGTACTGCATCGTGGACGAAATCGACTCGATCCTGATCGACGAGGCCCGGACCCCGCTGATCATCTCGGGGGCGGCCGAAGACGACACGGAGCGGTTCGCCCAGGTCGATCGGCTGGTGGGCGCGCTGCGCGAGTGCGCGAAGGACCCGGAGACCGACGACTACCCCGAGGAGCCGATCGGCCACTACAAGATCGACGAGAAGGGCAAGCGCATCTCGTTCACGGACGAAGGGATCGCCGCAGCCGAAGGCGTGCTGCGCGGCAAGCGCCTGATCCGGGGATCGCTGGTAGACGACGAGAACTTCGAGTTCATCCACTACCTGACCCAGGCGCTGCGCGCCCACCGGCTGTTCCAGCGGGACGTGGACTACGTGGTCGAGGACGGCACCGTGCAGATCGTCGACGAGTTCACCGGCCGCATTCTGCATGGCCGGCGTTACTCGGACGGCCTGCACCAGGCGATCGAGGCGAAGGAGCGCATCCCGATCCTCAAGCGCAACCGGACGCTGGCCTCCATTTCGTTTCAGAACTACTTCAAGCTCTACGACAAGCTTTCCGGCATGACCGGCACGGCCGATACCGAGGCGACCGAGTTCAGCAACATCTACGGCCTGGACGTGGTGGTCATACCCACCAACCGTCCACTGGTCCGCGCCGACCACGACGACGTGATCTTCCTCAACGAGCAGGACAAGATGGCCGCGATCTGCGACGAGCTTGCCGCCTGCCAGAAGGCGGGGCAGCCGGTACTGGTCGGCACCGTCTCCATCGAGAAGTCCGAGCAGCTCTCGAAGCTGTTGCACGTTCGCGGGGTCGCGCATGAGGTGCTCAATGCCAAGGCGCACGCGCGCGAGGCGCTGATCATCGCCCAGGCGGGCGCCGAGGGTGGGGTGACGATCGCCACCAACATGGCCGGACGCGGCACCGACATCAAGCTCGGCGGCAATCCCGAGTACGCCGCCCGCCGCCGCCATGCCGCCGGCAGCGGAAACGGAGTCGGGGACGCCGCCGGTGACGACGAGCGGTTCAGAGCCATCTACGAGCGCGAGCTGGATGACTGGCGCCATCGCTACGACACCGTCCGTGGCGCGGGCGGGCTGCACGTGCTCGGCACCGAGCGCCACGAGTCGCGCCGCATCGACAACCAGTTGCGCGGCCGCTCCGGACGCCAGGGCGACCCCGGGTCGTCCCGTTTCTACATCTCGCTCGACGACGACCTGATGCGCCTGTTCGGAGAGAACCTGCGGAGCATGATGTCGAAGGTGGGGATGAAGGACGGAGAGCCGCTGGCCCATCCGTGGCTGAACAAGTCGATCGCCCGCGCGCAGAAGCGGGTCGAGGAGCGCAATTTCGAGTTGCGCAAGCACCTGCTGGACTTCGACAACGTGCTCAACGAGCAACGCAAGTACATCTACGGAAAGCGCGACGAGATCATGGCCGACGACGGTCTGCTCGACCGGGTACTGGAGACGGCCGCGGTGGCGGTCGAGGAGCTGACCGGCGCGGCCGAGTACTCCGCGGCCGGGACGCTCTCCGCGTTGCGCTCCCGATTCGGATTCACCATGCCGGACGGAGAGTCGTCGCTGACCGACCTGCGCGGCAGCGCGTTGCGGGACCGGGTGATGACCGCGATGGACGCCCATCTTGCCGAGAAGGCGGACCTGGTCGGCGCGGCCAACTTCAACCTGTTCATCCGCTACGAGTACCTGCGTCTGATCGACGCCCGCTGGCAGGATCACCTGGAGAGCCTCGACGCACTGCGCGACGCGGTGTACCTGCGCACCTACAGCCAGAAGAACCCGTTGCTGGAGTACAAGCTCGAGGGCTTTCAGATCTTCGACGAGATGCTCGCCGGCATCCGCAACACCATCGCGGAGAAGATCTTCCGAGTCACGATCCGGACCGGGAACGGCACGGCGGGTGGCCGACGGCCGGAGCCCAGATTGCAGCCGCAAGGCATGGCGACCGTGCATCGCGAGCTGGGACAGTTCGCGGCGATGCGGCCGGGCGACGCGGAATCCGCCTCGGCGATGCCCGCCCGGCGGGCGCCCGGCAGGCCGGGCACCTCCGTCGGCTCGGCCGCCGCGGTGGCAACACCCGCCGGCGCGGGGCCGGCACTGCCGGGGCCTTCCGCGCCGCAGGCGGAGCGGAAACTCGGACGCAACGAGCCCTGCTACTGCGGAAGCGGCAAGAAGTTCAAGTTCTGCCACGGACGCTGACCGGCCGGCCCCCGGACCTCTCAACGCCCACGTGTGACGGCATGCACATCCTGGTTACCAACGACGACGGCCCCGAGTCTCCGTTCGTGGCCCCGCTGGTGAGGGCCGCCGCCTCGCTCGGATCCGTCACGGTGGTCCTGCCCGCATCGGAGCGGAGCTGGACGGCGAAGGCGATGACCCGCTACGCCGATCTGCCGCTGGTACGCCGGGACCACCGGGGTCCCGACGGGCACGCCGTGACCGGATTCACCCTGGGAGGCACGCCGGCCGACTGCGTCAACGCCGGCAGCTACCTGCTCGGTCCGCGCCCACCCGACCTGGTCCTTTCCGGGGTCAACGCCGGCGAGAACACGGGCGTCTCCTATGCGGCCTCATCCGGCACGATCGGCGCGTGCCTGGAGGCCAATATCGCGCTGATTCCGGCGATCGCCCTGTCCCAGCAGCTCACTCCCGCAGGATTCGACCGCTGGGCCGCGCGTGCGCCTGCGAATCCGGGAACGGAACTGGGGGATTCCGCCGCACGGCTCGACCGGGTACTGCCGACGCTGCTTGCCGACCTGCTGCCCCGGGTGCGTCCCCCCGGCGAACGCCGGACCGAACGCCCCGTCACCTGGAGCGTGAACTTCCCCGCGCGCCTGGCCGCCGACTGGCAACTGGTCCCGTGCGCGTTGGAGCGCGCGCGTTACGGCTCGTGCTTCGAGCGCCACGGAGACGTGCTGCGCCACGTGGGAGCTCCCGCCATCCGCGTCCCCGGCGAAGGGTCCGACATCGACGTGCTCGCCCGGGGATCCGTCAGCCTGACCCGCATCGATCCATGGTCCCTTGGCCAGGAGACACCTCGCGGCTGATCCTCCCCGCCCCAACCAGAACGGCGCCAAAGGCGCCGGGGCAACCCGTATCCGGCGAGGAGCGCATCGGGCACCGATGCGGTCCGAGCCAAAGGAGGGGCTGGGCCGCGGACGGCGCCGTCGCACGGCGCCGTTCGCGGGGCGCTACAGGCCCGGTACCTGGGAGGCCGGATTGATCGGCTGCCGCCGGCTCCACAGCTCGAAGTGGAGATGGGGGCCGGTGGACTGGCCGGTCGAGCCCACGCGGCCGATCGTGTTGCCGGTGGACACCAGCTCGCCGACGTTGACGTGCACGGAGGACAGGTGGGCGTACAGCGACTGGTAGGAACGCGCTCCATGGTCGATGACGACGAATCTCCCCAGGACGCCGTCGCGTGCCACCCGCTCGACGCGGCCGTCCGCGGCCGCCTGCACCGGTGTCCCGTGCGGCGCAGCGATGTCGACGCCGCGGTGCATGCGCCACTTGCCGCTGAAGGGATGCACGCGCATCCCGAACGGGGAGCTCACCCAGCCTCCGTACAGCGGCCGGCTGAACCCCAGACCCATCCTCAGCAGGCGCTCGAACCCGGAGTTCTGGGCGCCGGGGAAGAACAGCGCACCGCTCACCGACTGGGCGTCGACGCCGGGATTGGCGGCCAGCACGTCGCTGCCGGCCAGCCCGTGATCGCCTGCCACGGTCTCCAGATGGTCCCTGCTCTCCACCTCCAGAAAGAGGCCGTCCTGGTTCGGAATCGTGAAGACCTCACCGATCTTGACGTTGTGGACGCCGGAACCGGCGTCGCGATTGAGGCTGGACAGCGTGTCCAGCGTCAGCCCGAACCGCTTCTTGATGTGGGTCAGGTTGTCGCCGGGCCGCGCCACGTAGCGCATGGTGGCGATGGGCAACGGCCACGCCGCCGAAGCCGCGCCGCCGGACGGCAGGACCGCCGCGGGAATGACGCGAGGCTGGTGCAGCACCTCGAACCATCGCTCCGGCAGGTGCAGGTAGTCGCGTTCGAGGGTGGCGCGCTTGGTCAGGGACAGCCCGACGGACTGTGCGGCGACAAGGATCACCGACAGTGCGACGACTCCTGTCAGCAGGATTCGATCAGCGCGCCCCACCACGAGCGCCCATCATGCTAGTGCAGATAGCGGCTCGGGTCAACAGGTTCGCCAGCCTTGAAGATGGCGAAGTGCAAGTGGCTGTCCCCGCCATCCTGCGCGGGTTCCATCGTGCCGATGACCTGACTCTGGGCTACAAGATCGCCTGCCGCGACATGAGCCTGTGACAGGCGGGCGTACAGCGTCTGGTAGCCGTCCGCGTGCACGAGCACGAGGTAACGCCCGTAGGTGCCGTTCACGCCGACGCGCCCGACCCGTCCCGCCATGGAGGCGGCCACGGGAGTACCTGCCGCGTGCACGATGTCGATGCCGTCATGGAAGCGGCGAATGCCCGTGACCGGATCCGCGTGGTAGCCGAAGCGCGTGGTGACCCGGCCGGGCACGGGTTTCAGGAACAGCCTGCCGAGCACGGCGTTTCGTGCGTCCATCGGCAGCGCGGCGCCCGGAATGAACAGCTTCTGCCCCACGCCGAGACTGGACGACGGCACGTCGTTCCACTCCATCAACTCCGCCAGGGGCACACCGTGCCGGGCGGCGATCTCGCTCAGCGTGTCACCCGATCGCACCGAGTAGGAGAGGCCTGAGGCGCTCGGTATCGACAGCTCCACGCCTTCCCGCAGATCGCTCACGTCGCGGATGCCGTTGAAGCTGATCACGGTATCGAGGTCGATGCCGAACCGGTGCGCGATCTCCGAAAGGGAGTCGTCCGCCTGCACCAGATACGGGCGCAGCGACAGGACGGGGACGACGCCCCACCCCCCGGCGTCCGCGGGACGGACGTCCGCCGGTGCCACTTCACGGTGCACGAGGCTATCGGCGGGCCCGGGTTCGGGCACCGGAAGCGGGCCGTGGGGCCGGGCAGCGGCGATCACCAGGCCGGCGGGTACGGCCGCCGCGGCGATGGCGAGCGCCGCTCGTATCATCACGCGGAACCTGCCGCGCAGTCGGCTGCGCAACCGGTCACGCGACCCGCGCCGCCACAGGGCGCGCAGCGATGCGCCGCGAGCGCGGTCGGCCGCCTCGGAGACGCCGGCGGGGACGACCGTGAGCTGTGCCGAACGGCGGGGGCTGAAGTCGAAGGGTTCATCGAATCGCCCCGGGCGCACACGGAGGCCGGGGGCGTGCTGCCTCTTCAGCTCGCGAACGAACGCGGCCCGGGCACGGCCGGGTGCGGCGACCTTCTGACGATGGAGTGCACGTACCATCGTCCTCTGTATCGACACATCCCGCGCCACCTATTACATTTTGCCGGGACCCGGACGGCACCGATGTTGGAAGCGCGCGAACGCTACCGCATGTGGACGGTCATCATCGGCCTGGGCGCCGTCGCCGTGGCGATCGCGGCTCGGTTCGTCTGGCTGATGGCCGTCCAGCCGTTGCCGGATCCGCGCTCCGCGGTGCAGGTCGCCGATGTCGAGCGCGGGCCGATCCTGGATCGCAACGGGCGTCTGCTGGCGATCGCAACGCGTTTCGACTCGGTTTCGGTCTGGACCCCGGACGTGACCGACCCTGCGACGACGGCGGCGACGCTGAGCGAAGTGCTGGACCTGGACCGGTCACGGCTGGAACAGCGGCTCCGCGGCCGGCCCCACTTCGCCTATCTCAAGCGCAAGATCACGCCGACCGAATCGGCGCAACTGCGAGCGCACCTGCAGACCGGCGAGCTGCGCGGCGTATCGCTGCAACCGGAGTTCGGCCGCACCTACCCGGAGCAGGAGCTGGCCAGCCACGTGCTCGGCTTCGTGGGGGTTGACGACATCGGACTTGACGGGATCGAGAACACCTTCGATCACGTGCTCTCGCCCGCGGTCGTCCAGCCCGGAGCACAGCTCGTGCGGGGTCACCAGGTGGTGCTCACCATCGACGTGAACGTGCAGTACGCGATGGAGCAGATCGCGGTTCGCGCGCGCACCGAGCATCGCGCGGGGTGGGTCACGATCCTGGTCATGGTGCCGCAGACCGGCGAGTTGCTGGCGTATGCCTCGTCGCCGCGCTACGACCCGAACTCGATCGGCACGAGCTCGGCGCAGACCCGCATCAACCGTCCCGTCGCGGTCGCCTACGAGCCCGGCTCCGTGTTCAAGGTGTTCTCCATCGCTTCCCTGCTCGACGACGGAGCGGTGACTCCGACCGATACCTTTTACTGCGGCGGCCACTACACACGCCGCACGCCAGGCGGCGGCACCATCCGGATCGCCGATCTGAAAACGCACGGCACGATCACCACCGCCGACATCATCAGGTACTCGTGCAACGCGGGGGCCGGCTACGCGTCGGACCGGATCGACGACAGCGGCTTCCATGCATCGCTGCGCGCATTCGGGTTCGGCTCGGTGGTCGACCTTCCCTTCTCCGGTGAGACGGCCGGCATCTTCCACGACGTCGACCGGTGGTCGCTGCGCTCGAAGCCGACCGTGGCGATGGGTCAGGAAGTGGCGGTGTCGGCGGTCCAGATCATGCGTGCCGCCAGCGCAATCGCCAACGACGGGATGATGATGCGGCCGCGGATCGTGCGGCGGGTGGTCGCCGCCGACGGCACCACCGTGAAGGACTTTTCGCCCGAACCGGTGGGACAGGCCGTGAAGCCGGCGGTCGCCCGCACCATGCTTGCCATGATGGAAGGGGCGACCGAGCCCGGTGGCACGGCCGTGCTGGCGCGGGTTCCCGGCCTTCGGGTCTCCGGCAAGACCGGTACCGCGGAAATCCTGGACGAAGGCACCGGTTCCTATTCCGACGATGCGGTGATCGCGTCGTTCCTGGCCATTGCGCCGACCGAGAGCCCGCAGGTGATCTTCTACGTCGCCATCCATAATCCGCGGGGGCCGGCCAGGTATGGTGGCCTGATCGCGGCTCCCTTGTTCGCGGAGGCCGCCGAGTTCCTCGTGCCGTACCTGTCGCTGTCGAGCGCCGATTCACCGCGCGTGCGGTACCACGGTGCCGTGACCCGGCGGACGCCAGCCGCGCCGGCCGTACAAGCGGAGATCGGCGACTATCGGGGGCTGCCGAAGCGGAGCCTGTTGCCCCTGCTGAGCGACAGCCGGCTGCGCGTGCGCCTGATCGGCAACGGCTTCGTGCACGCGCAGAGTCCGCCGCCGGGAACACCGATCGGAGACGGTCTGGAGGTACGCCTCACACTGCGGTGAGGTCCGGGGATGCCCCGGCGTGCTGCGCCGCCGGAGGCGTGCGCGGCCGGCGGCGTCAGATGCCGCGCTTGACGTTGGTGAGCTTGGTCCGCAGGCGCAGTCTGGCCTTGGTGTGAAGCTGCGACACGCGTGACTCGGTCACCTCCAGCACCTGCCCGATCTCCTTGAGGGTAAGCTCTTCGTAGTAGTACAGCGCAAGGACCTGCTGTTCGTTCTCCGGCAGTTCCCGGATCGCTTCCACGATCACCCGCCTCATCTCGTCCTTTTCCGCGATGGTCGCGGGTCCGGACTCCGTCGGCGACTCGATGTTGTCCTCGATGGAAACGCGGTCCTCGTCCTCGTTGCCGTGCCAGACGTCGTTCAGGGACACGACCGTGGTGCCGGCGATCCGTACCAGGATGCGCTGGAACTCCGGCACGCTGATCCCCATGCCGCCGGCGATCTCCTCGTCGGTCGCCGCCCGGCCCAGGCCTGCCTCCAGCTCGCGGACCGTGTCTTCCACTTCCCGTGCCTTCTGACGCACCGACCGCGGCACCCAGTCGATCGCGCGCAACTCGTCGAAGATCGCGCCGCGAATGCGGGTTACCGCGTACGTCTTGAACTTGACGTGCTTGGTGGGATCGAACTTGCTGATGGCGTCGAACAGCCCGAACATCCCGCACTGCACCAGGTCGTCGAAGTCGACGGCGCTCGGCATGCCGATCGCAACCCGTCCCGCAACGTATTTCACGAGCGGCGCGTACTGATGGACGAAGTACTCCCGGATGGACGGGTCCCTCTGCTTCCGGTAGTGCTTCCACAGGTCGTTTTCCGGCATCTCCTGCCAACGCGGATGTGCCTTGATCACGGAAGCTCCACTCCGCGCGGGACGCCGCCGCGGCGCATCGCCGCCTTCGTCATCGGTCTCCCAGGCCATTGAGCTCGTCGGCATATTAGCATGTATACATCAGAGCACGCCATGCCGCCAAGCAGTGCGTCGGCGCAATGCCGACTCATGCGCGGCCGACTCATGCGCGGGTCGGCCGCAGGCAGATGCGATCCCTGGATAGCGAACGCCGCCACGGACCGCGGGCGATCGTCAATTCAGTGTCCCCTCCCAGTGACGCCGAACGAATTCAGAACCTAACCCGGGCGAGGGGCGCCGTCAACGGGCGCCGGGGCGGACGGCGTGTGCTACAGGATGAAGCGCGTCAGGTCACGATCCTCGATCACGCCGGACAGCCGTTCGTCCACGTACCGGTCGGTCACCGTGATCTTCTGCCCCTTTGCGTCGGGGGCGTGGAACGACACCTCCTCGAGGATGTGCTCCAGAATCGTGTGCAGCCTGCGCGCTCCGATGTTCTCGGTGCTGGAGTTCACCTCGTTCGCAACCTCGGAGATGCGCACGATCGCTTCCGGGGTGAATTCGAGCTCCACCCCCTCGGTCCCGAGCAGCTCCGTGTACTGCTTGAGCAGGGCGTTCTCCGGCTGCGTGAGGATCCGCTCGAAGTCCTCCCGGGAGAGTTGCTGCAACTCCACCCGAATCGGGAACCGGCCCTGGAGCTCCGGGATCAGATCGGACGGCTTGGACATGTGAAACGCGCCGGCGGCGACGAACAGCACGTGCGTGGTGTCGACCACGCCGTGTCTCGTATTGACCTTGCTGCCCTCGACGATCGGAAGGATGTCGCGCTGCACGCCCTCCCTCGAGACGTCCACGCCGTTGCGGCCCTCGCGCGAGGCGATCTTGTCCAGCTCGTCCAGGAAGATGATCCCCATCTCCTGTACCCGTTCGACCGCCAGCTCCGACACCCGGTCCATGTCCACCAGACGGTCGATCTCCTCGTTCAGCAGCATCTGCCGGGCTCGCTTGATCGACGCCTTCTTCTTCTTGGTGGTCTTGCCGCCCAGCAGGTTCGAGAAGTTGCTGAAGTTGAGATCCATCTCCTCGACACCCTGACCGGAGAGGATGGACACGTTCGGCATCTGCTGGGCGCTGACGGTGACCTCCACCGGCCGATCGTCAAGGTCGCCGGCCCGCAGCTTCTCGCGCAGCTTGTCGGCGGTACGGTTCCCGGCTTCGGGACTGACTGCATCGGCGGAGGGAGTTCCGCCCGCCGGCCCCGCGACCGTCGCGGACCGTGGAAGCAGAAGCTCCAGCAGGTGGTCCTCGACCCGACGTTCCGCCTCTTCCTGGACGCCGGCCTGCTGTTCCGCCTTGACCATGGCCACCGCGACGGAGGTCAGGTCACGGATCATGGACTCCACGTCGCGGCCGACGTAGCCCACCTCCGTGTACTTGGTGGCTTCCACCTTCAGAAACGGGGCGCCGCACAGCTTTGCGAGCCGTCGTGCGATCTCGGTCTTGCCGACGCCGGTCGGACCGATCATGACGATGTTCTTGGGCGAGACCTCGTCACGCAGGTCGCTGGGAAGCTTGCGCCTGCGCATCCGGTTGCGCAGCGCGATGGCGACTGCCCGCTTGGCCTTGTGCTGACCGACGATGTAACGATCGAGCTGTTCGACGATCTGCGCCGGCGTCAACTGGTCCAGGTCAACGGTCATCGACCCTCTCCTTGGGCGAGCCGGCCCCGGGCGAGACCTCCTCGATGACGATCCGATCGTTGGTATACACGCAGATGTCGGCGGCGATCGCCATGGAGCGCTGGGCGATCTCTCGGGCCGGGAGGTCCGAGGCGTCCAGGTAGGCCCGCGCCGCCGCGGCGGCATAGGCGCCTCCCGAGCCGATCCCGACGACCGGGTGATCCGGCTCCAGCACGTCGCCGTTGCCGGTGATCAGAAACGTGGCGTGAGCGTCCCCGGCCACCAGCAAGGCCTCCAGTCGCCGCAGCACCCGATCGGAACGCCACTCCTTGGCCAGTTCCACCGACGAACGCATCAGATCCCCGCCATATTCCTTCACCTTCGCCTCGAACCGTTCGAACAGCGTGAAGGCGTCAGCCGTGCCGCCGGCGAAGCCGACGGCTATCCTGCCGCCCATCAGCGTTCGGACCTTGCGCGCGGTGCTCTTCACCACGGTCGCTTCCAGGGATACCTGACCGTCGGCCGCCATCGCCAGCGTGCCGTCGCGGCGAACGGCGACCACGGTGGTCGCGTGTGCCCACACGTCGCGTGCCTTCACGGCGCCGCTCCCGTGCGAGGCCGCCGTGCGTGCGGGTGGGCGACGGCATAGACGTCCCGGAGACGGTCCACGCTGGTGTGCGTATAGACCTGGGTGGTGGACAGGCTGGCGTGGCCGAGCAACTCCTGCACCGTGCGGATGTCGGCGCCGCCGTTGAGCAGGTGCGTCGCGAAGCTGTGCCTGAAGGTGTGCGGAGAAACCGGCTTGCCGACCTGGTCACGGTAGCGGCTTACCGCGAGGCGCATGCCGCGGTCGCTCAGGGCGCCGCCACGCCGGTTGAGAAAGACCGCCGCCACCGAGCGGGACTCGGGGTGTGCGGCGAACCGGTTGCGCAGGTAGACCTGCAGGGAACGGGCGGCCGACTCCGTCAGGTAGACCATCCGCTGCTTGCCGCCCTTGCCGGTTACACGGGCGGTACGGGCTTCGATCCGGGCGTCTTCGAGCCGCAGCGCGGCCACCTCCGCGACGCGGCACCCGGTCGCATACAGGAACTCCATCAGCGCCGCGTCACGCAGGGCCGTCAGGGCGTCTCCCGTCAACGGCGGCACGGCCGCGGACTCCGGCATGGCCGCGGACTCCGGCATGGCCGCGGACTCCAGCATGGCTGCAGCCTCGTCCTCGAACAGGAAGACGGGCAACCGCGCATCGGCGCGCAGGCCGCGCAGGCCCGCGGTCGGATCCGGAGTGTCGGCGTCATAGCGCCGCAGGAACCGATAGAAGGAGCGTAGTGCGCTCATCGCCCGATTCACCGACCGTGGCCCCAGGCCTTCGCGAACGAGTGAAGCGATGTAGCGGCGTACGGTAGCGGTCTGGACCGTACGCGGATCCTCGGTGCCGGTGGAGCTCAGGAACCGCTCCACTTCCCGCCGGTACGCAGTGACGGTGGCGGGCGAACAGTGGCGGACGGCGTTGAGATAGGCGACGAAGGTGTCAACCATCGTCACCCCCGTAGCCGCGCACGTCGCCGGCCAGCTCGGACCGCAGGGACTGCGAGAGCCGCTTCCCCACGCCGGAAGCATCCCTGCCGGAGCCCGATTCCCGCGCACGCGCGCCGCGGGCGGTGTCGATGACCGGAGCGCCGTCGGCCGCCAGCGCGTCGCTGCCGGCCGAGCACTGCGCGTCACCGAGGCCGGCCGCATGCACCACCACCTCGCGGCCCTGATCGAGGGCATGGTCGACAGTGATCAGCGCTCCGGACTTCGCCGGCGCCTGGATCACGACGAGCATGGTCGACAGGCCGCTGATGATCCGGTTGCGACTCGGGAAGTGATGACGGCGTGGCTGCGTGCCCAGCGGATACTCGGACAGGAGAAGGCCGCCGGCGGCGATCAGGGCACGCGCCACCGATGCGCTCGAAGCCGGGTATATCGTGTCGACACCGGTTCCCAGGACCGCCACCGTGCGGCCGCCGGCGGCCACGCAACCCCGGTGAGCCTCCGTGTCGACGCCGCGGGCAAGACCCGACACTACGGCCGCGCCCCGCCGTGCCGCCTGGAAACCCACCTCGAACGCCGCGCGCCTGCCCGCCCCCGACGGGCGACGGGTTCCGACGACCGACAGATGATCGGCGGACGCGAGAAGCTCAGGATGATTACCACGGTAATACAGTAGGAACGGCGGATCGTGGATCGCCGTCAGCAGGGCAGGGTACCGCCCGCTGCCGTACAAAATGCAGCCTCCGCCAAGCTGCGTCAAGCGCGATCGCTCCCGCTCCGCAGGCTCCACCAGCGTGCCCGGCTCCTCCGGGACGGAGCGGAGACGGCGTGCCGACAGCTCCCGCACGATGCCCGGGGTGAGTCGCGAGACGGCACGCACGTCCGGGGCGCGGTCGAGCAGCCGCAGCTTCTCCGCCGCGTTCAGGCAGCCGATGCGATCGATCGCCAGGGCCGCGGTGAGAAGATCGCGGTCCGGCTCCGGGCAGCGCCGATCGTCTTCCGAAACCCGTTCCCCGGCCTGCAACCGCGCTTGCTTCCTTCGAACATACAAACGGCGGTAAATCCGCGGTGCTTTACGTTCCGGCGCTCCCCCGTGGATGGTGACGCCGGTGCGCGTCACGCAGATCGGCGGCGTCCACGTGGGTGTATATCTGGGTGGTGGAGATATCGGCGTGGCCGAGCAGTTCCTGGACCGAACGCAGGTCGGCGCCTCCGCCCAGCAGGTGGGTGGCAAACGAGTGACGCAGCGCGTGCAGCTTTCCGCCGACCCCGGCCCGCATGGCGGCGTCCTGGAAGCGTTTCCACATGCCGGCGCGCGTGAGCCGGCGGCCCGAGCGGTTGACGAACAGGGCTGCCTCTCCGGCATGCCTGGCGAGCGCCGGCCGGCCGTCTTGCAGATAGCGCTGGATCCAGTCGAGCGCCGCTCCCATCAGCGGCACCAGACGCTGCCGTCCGCCCTTTCCGGACACGGTAACGAATCCCTGGTCCTGGTGCAGGGAGGTCACCTGCAAGGCCACGGCCTCGCTGACGCGCAGCCCGCACGAGTAGATCATCTCGAACAGCGCCCGGTCGCGCAGCCCGGACGGCGTGGCGGTGTCCACGGCTGCCAGCACGCGATCCACATCGTCAGGGCTGAGGACGGTGGGCAGCTTGCGCGTCGGCCGCGGCGGCTCGATCAGCGCGGCCGGATTGGACGTCGCGATCCCTTCCGCCTGCAGGAACCGATACAACGCCCGGAGCGCGCTGACCGACTTGGCTGCGGTGCGCGCGTCGATCCCGCCTTGCTGGCGCTCGATCAGGTAGTCGATGATGTCGGCCGCGCGAGCGTGGGCGACGGCGATCCCGCGCTCGACACAGAAGCACTCGAAGGTCCGGCACTCCTGCCGGTACGTTGCCACGCTCGTCGCGGCCAGCGCGAGCTCCGCGCTCAGATGCGCGCCGAAGTCAGCGTCAAGCTCGCTCAGGGTTCGGTCTGCCGGGACTCGCTGTGGGCTGAGCGCTGCTGTTCACGCAGCACCGCCGGGACGCTCAGGTCGTCACCTTCGCGGCTCCGGTGGCCCCTGCCGTTCCGATGGCCCCGGCCCCCGTTCAGGCTCATCCACTCCTCGTAGGAGAACACGTCGACCTCTTCCTCGGACGGCTCCTCCGGCGCGGGCTGCTCGGCCTCCCGATTGAACCCGGTGGCTATCACGGTCACGCGCAACTCGTCGTTGAGGTCGGGATTGGTCGCCATGCCCGCGATCACCAGCGCCTCGTCGGAGGCCGCGGTGATGATCTTGAGCACGTCCTCGTACTCGGTGAGGCACAGGTCCTCGCCGCCGGTCACGTTGACCAGGATCCCCTGTGCCCCGTCGATGCGGGCATGCTCGAGCAGCGGATTGTTGATGGCATTGGTCGCGGCATCCACGGCGCGATTCTCGCCGGTTCCCACGCCGACGCCCATCAGCGCATCGCCCTTTTCCTTCATCACCGTGCGCACGTCGGCGAAGTCGATGTTGATTTCGCCCGGTTCGGTTATCAGGTCGGAAATGCCCTGCACTCCCTGGCGCAGCACGTCGTCGGCGAGATAGAACGCCTCCTTCATGGAGGTCTTCTTCTCCACGATCCGCAGCAACTGCTGATTGGGAATGATGATCAGCGTGTCCACTTCCTTGCGAAGCCGTTCGATCCCGTCTTCGGCCAGCGTCATCTTGCGGGCGCCTTCGAACTCGAACGGCTTGGTCACGACGCCCACGGTCAGGATGTCGGCTTCCCGAGCCGTCCGTGCGATCACGGGAGCGGCGCCGGTACCGGTGCCGCCGCCCATGCCGGCGGTGATGAACACCATGTTGGCGTCGCGGAGCACCTCTTCAAGGCGCTGCTGGTCCTCCAACGCCGCCTTCTCGCCGATCTCGGGATCGCCGCCGGCCCCCAGCCCCGCGGTCAGCCGCGAACCGATCGGCACCTTCAACTCCGATCGGCTCAACTCCAGCGCCTGCAGGTCGGTGTTCACCGCCAGG
The DNA here is from genome assembly GCA_964291595.2 of Spirochaetia bacterium. GTDB lineage: Bacteria > Spirochaetota > Spirochaetia > SZUA-6 > Bin103 > CATQHW01. Next base: position 4,347,228 of record OZ219914.1, read on the forward strand.
AAGCGGACGTTGCGCAATCCCGAGGCGATCATGCGGTTGACGGCGTTGCTGCCGCCCCCTCCTACTCCGAGAACCTTGATCTCGGTGAGCGACCTCGGTTCCCCATCATGAATCTCTATCGTCATCGTCCCCTCCTTCGATGACCGCACTCATCATAGAGCACTCATATGAATTCGCGAAACCAGCGTTTCATGCGGTCCCACACGCTGTCGTATCCGCTCTCGCTGGTATCCATGTCGAATTGCTCCGGGTGCCGCTTGCCGTGGCCGTACATCACCAGGCCGACACCCGTCGCGAACTGCGGGCTGCGATACTCCTCCACCAGTCCGCCCATGGGCTTCGGATTTCCGATTCGCGCAGGCAGCCCCAACACGTCGGTCGCGAGCTCCGCCGCGCCGGGCAGCAGCGCGCCGCCGCCGGTGAGCACGACCCCGCCGCTCAGCAGCTTGAGGTAGCCGGCACGGTCAAGCTGATCCTTCACCATGCCGAACACCTCTGTCATGCGCGGGCGAATGATCTCCGTGAGGCGGCTTCGCTTGATGGTCCGCGGCGGGCGGCCGCCCACCCCGGGGATGCTGGCCTCGATCTCATCGTCCTCCAGATCGGCGGGCAGACCGGCGGGCAGACCGGCGGGATGGCAACTGCCCGCCTCGTGCTTGAGACGCTCGGCGACCTCCAGAGGCGTCTTCAGCATGATGGAAATGTCGCTGGTGACCTGGTCGCCGCCGAGCGCGAGGACGTTGGTGAGATACGGTGCGCCGTCCAGATAGGCGAGGGTGTCTGTGGTGCCGCCGCCGATGTCGACCAGCAGCACGCCCAGCTCCTGCTCGTCCCTGCTCAACACGGCCGCGGCTGCGGCAAGCGGCTCCAGGACGATGTCGTCGGCCTTGAAGCCCGCACGGTTGATGCAGCGGATGATGTTCTGCGCCGAGGAGACCGCGCCGGTGATGATGTGGACTTCCGCCTCCAGCCTCACGCCCATCATCCCTATCGGGTCCCGTATGCCGTCCTGCTGGTCGACGGTGAACTCCTGCGGGATCACGTGCACGACCTCCCGGTCCATGGGTATGACGATCGCCTTGGCGGCATCGATCACGCGGTCCACGTCGTCGCGTGTGATCTCGCGATCCCGTCCCGTGACGGCGACGACGCCGCGGGAGTTGATTCCCTCGATGTGCCCGCCGGCGATGCCCGCGAATGCGCCGGTGACTTCACGGCCGGACATCATCTCGGCAGCCTCGACGGCGTTCAGCAAGGAGCGCACGGTGGCGTCGATGTTGATGACGACGCCACGGCGCAGTCCGCGCGACGGGGTGGTGCCGACGCCGATGATCTCCAGCGCGCCGTCGTGACCGATCTGCGCGATGACCGCGCACACCTTGCTGGTACCGATGTCCAACCCGACGATCAGGTCGTCCCGTGCCACGTTACCCCCTCACCCCTGTGCGTCCCTCGACCTGCGTGTGGGGCGCGGCCACCTGCGACCGTGGCGCCGCCGCCTGGACGTACACCGCCTCTCCGCCTCGCAGATCGATCTCGTGCGGAAGCGGGGACGTGCCGTCCGCTTCCAGCACGTCGAGCGCCACCAGAGCATGCCTGATGACCTCGGCGTCAAGGCGTGTCCCCAGCCGCACCGCCACGGGAAAGATGCTGGGATAGAAGGACAGGTCGAGCGCGCCCGCATCCGTCGTGGACACCACGACCTCCGAAATCAGGCCGTACAGCCGTGAGTCGTCATCCCGGATGGCAGCCAGAGCGGAGACGGCCGGCAGCAGTTCCTGCGGCAGGGTGATGCCGGGCCGTGGCGGCTGGGCGAAGCGAAGCCCGGACACGATCGGCAACTCCGGCGGCGTGCCGGGACCGACATCGATGATGACCCCGCTTGCGTCGAACACCACCGGCACGCTCCGGCCCTCGATCGTCGTCAGCGACGTCGCCAGCGGCCGGCGGGGGGTCACGGTGATCTCCAGCGTGCCGGGGATGCGCGTTCGCACCGATGCCGAGTGGACCGTCGGGTGGGCGGCGATCCGCTCGGCGATGGCCTGGGTGTCGACGTCGAACACGTGATCGTCACCGTCGAGTCCCGCGATGCGCTTCAACTCCACGGTCGAAACCGGGAATGCGCCGTGCACGACGATCTTCCTGATCAGGAACTGCGGCGCGATGAGGCTGCTGAACAGGACCTGCGTCAGCAAACCCAACACCACCACCGCGCCGACCAGCAGCACGGCCACCGCGGCCCTACGCATCGCGTACTCCCACCGGACGCGCCCGTCCGGACAATCCGGCGCCGGCCGCCAGCGATCCGCTGGCCGCGCGCCGGCTGATGCCGCAGAGCACGCCTGCCATCACCAGGGTCATGACCATCGCGGACCCTCCATGGGAGAACAAGGGCAGCGGGATGCCGGTTGACGGCAGCAGGCCGGCTACCACCGCGATGTTGGCGAATGCCTGCACGGTGACGGACGTGGTGATCCCGCACGCCAGGTAGGCGTCGAAGCGGTCCTGAGCCATGCCGGCGATCTGATAGCCGCGGGAGGCGAACGCAACGAACAGCGCCAGCACGATCGCGACGCCGATCAGTCCGGTTTCCTCGCCCACGACCGCGAAAACGAAGTCGGAGTGAATCTCCGGAACGTCGCCGAGCTTGCGGACGCCCTGCCCGAGCCCGAGCCCGGTCAACCCGCCGGAGGTCAGCGCCTGGCGCGCCGCCAGCACCTGATAGCCGGACCCGGTCGGATCCGCCTCCGGGTTGAAGAACGCGATCACCCGCTCGACTCTGTGGACGCGCGTGAAAATCATCATCGCCGCGAGCGGGACACCCACCAGCGCGAGGGCGACGAAGTACCGGAACTGCACGCGACCCACGAAAAAGATGATGCCGGTCACCAGCATCAGCAGCGCCACGGTGGAGAAGTCATTCTGCAGGTAGATCAGCCCCCCGAAGACGCACACCACGATGACCGGCGGCAGCAACGTGTTGACGGCGTCGGTTCTGGCCTCGTACTTGCGTGAGAGCATCGACGCCAGGTAGAGGACCAGCGTGAACTTGACCAGCTCCGACGGCTCGTAGGAGATACCGGCCACGACCAACCAGCGCCGCGCTCCCTGAATGGGTGTGCTGATGCCCGGGATCAGCGTCAGCGCCATCAATACCGCCGACAGGACGAGCAGCGGAATCGACAGGCGCCTGAGGAACTCGCCGTTCACGCGGGAGACCACCACCGCCGCGATCGTCCCGATCAGGATGAACAGCGCCTGGCGCCTGACGAAATACAGTGAGTCGCCGAACACCTGCTGCGCCCGGAAGTGCGAAGCCGACAGCAAGACTCCCAGCCCGATTCCGGTGAGGGTGATCAGGATGACGATCAGGGTCAGGTCGGTGCGGCGGTCCGCACGCGGCACGTCGCCGTCAGTCATCACACCGGTCCGGGGGATATGCGGCACTCACGCCGAGCGCCGGCAGCAACCGTTCGATGCGGAAGGCTCGTGAGGCCTTGAGCAGGACCAGGTCTCCATCCCGAACGATGGCGCGCAGCCGATCGTCCATCCCTTCGATGGTGTCCGTCCAGACCGCGCGGTCCGTGGCGTCACCTCCTCCGACTTCGTCGGCGAATGCGTCGTGGAGCGGTCGGGTGGCCGCGCCGAAACAGCACAGAACCCCGGTCCCGGCGTCGATCAGCGGCCAGAGCAGGTCGAGGTGGGCACGGGCACCGTAGCGGCCGAGCTCCAGCATCGGTCCCAGCACGACCAGCCGACGAGCGGCCGAACGGTCCTCGCTCAGCATGGTCAAGGCCGCCCGGACCGACTCCGGGTTGGAGTTGTAGCCGTCATCGATGACCGTGCAGCGCCCCCGGTGCACCGTCAACCGGCCGGGCGCCGGGCGTACCGCCTCGATTCCGGCGGCAACGGTTTCGGGATCACATCGCAGCTCCGTGGCCACCGTCAGCGCGGCCAACGCGTTTTCCAGATTGTGACGACCGGGTAGAGAGAAGCGGAACTGGAGCCCCTCCCAATGGATGGACCAGCCATCCAGCCCCAGATTCTCGCTTCGCTCGTACCCGATCGTCGAATTCGCTCCATACCTGATGACCCGTGCGCCCACCCCGGCCAGCAGCAGTTCGGCCGCCGGCTCCTGCTCGCGCAGGTACACACGACCGGTCGCCGGGACCGATCGCAGCAGCGCGCCCTTCTCGCGCGCGATGTCGCGTCGGCTGCCGATGCGTCCGACGTGAGCGCTGCCGATGTTGGTGATCAGCGCGTGGTCCGGGCGCGCCAGCGCGGCGTAGCGCTCCATCTCGCCGACGGAGTTGATGCCGACCTCGAAGACGGCGAACCGCTCGTCACCGGTCATGCGCAGCACCGACATCGGCAGGCCGATCTCGGCGTTGAACGACGCCTCCGACACCAGGCTGCGGCTGGCCCGGCGCAGTATCGAGCCCAGGATCTCCTTGGTCGTGGTCTTGCCGCTGCTGCCCGTGACGGCGATGCGCACCGCAGCGCCGTGGACCTCGCTGTGACCGCGCGCCAGGTCGTACAGCGCGGTCAGCGGATCGTCGACCGCGATCAGCGTGCCGTGCTCTCCCGGCTCGATGTGACGGTCCTGACGAACCAGCGCCGCGGTGGCTCCACGCCGAAACGCGTCGTGGACGAACTCGTGCCCGTCCGCATGCTGACCCGGCAGGGCCACGAACAGGGATCCGGTGCGCGCGAGCCGCGAGTCCGAGGTGACCTGATACACCCGGGCTCCGGCGCGGCCACGGACCCCGGCACCCAGCATGCCGGCGATCTCGTCCACGGTGTAGTTCATGGCGACGCCGCCCCCCGCGGCTGACCCGCCGGGACCGCCGGTTCGACGATGGTCACGTGCTCGGCGCTGATCGGAGCCAGCCCCAGCTCCTGCCCCGCAAGCTCCCCAATGCGCTGCGGCGAGCGGTAGATGGCGATCGACGCAAGCAGCCGCTTGTTTCGCTCCAGCCACGCGGTCTGCTCGTGCTCGAGGGTCCGCAGCTCCTCGGCCAACAGGTGCCGGTGCAGTCCGCTCCAGGTGGTCACCAGGACCGCCAGCGGAATCACCAGCGCCACGCAGATCGTGAGCAGCCGCTGGCGCCCTGCCGTGATGGTCATGGAAGACGCTCCAGCACGCGCAGACGAGCGCTGCGCGATGCGGGATTCGCCCGCACCTCGGAGTCGTTCGGGATCTCGGGCCGCCTGGTCAACGCCACCATGTGGGGATTGCCGGCCGGATAGCGCTTGACGATGCCGTCGTCGATCGAGTGAAAGGCGATCACGGCGAGACGGCCGCCCGGCCGCAGCGCCCGGGCGGCGGCGTCGAGCGAACGGCGCAACCTGCCGACCTCATCGTTGACGGCCACGCGCAGCGCCTGGAACACCTGGGTAGCGGGATGACGGCTGCCCCCACGCCAGGGCGTGCGAGCCAGGATGGCGCGCACAAGCTGGTAGGTGGTCTCGATTCTCTGCCGTGAGCGCGCGCTCTCTATCGCCGCAGCGTTCGCACGCGCGTTGCGGGGACCCCCGTAGCGAGTGAGCAGATCGCACAGGTCGTCCGCCGAACCGCCGTTCACGATGTCGGCGGCGGAGATGCCCCGGCGCGGATCGAAACGCATGTCCAGGGGCTCGTCACGCATGAACGAGAATCCGCGCGCGCCACCCTCGATGTGAAACCGGGACAATCCCAGGTCCATGAGAATCAGGTCCACCGTGGCCGGGGCCAACTCCCCCAGCGCTTCATCGGACCACGCATGCCGCAGGACGAAGCGGCCCGCATGCGCGGCCAGCCGGTCGCGGCTTCGCGCCAGCAGGACTTCATCGGCATCCGACCCGAGCAGGGTGATGTCCGGATAGCACGCGAGCATGGCCGTGGCGTGCCCGGCTTCGCCGAGCGTGACGTCCACGAACGTGCTGCAGGCGCGCGACGGCCGCAGGTGGTCGACCACCGCCTGCTGCAGCACCGGGACGTGTACCGGCCCGTCAGGATCGTGCGGTCTGCCATGGTCGCCATTCAGAGCGTGATGCTGCCGCCGATCTCCTCGGCGGCCTCCTTGTACTGGTCGTCGGTCTCCAGTTCGTACGCCCGATAGGTCTCTTCGTCCCATACCTCCACGTAGCTGTTGATGCCGAGCACGATGCAGTCCTTGTGCAGTCCGGCGTAGTCGCGCAGAGTGGGCGGGATGGCGATCCGCCCACTCCGGTCGATCTCGATCTCCTGTGCGGGAGCGAGGAACCGGCGGCCCAACATCCGGTCTCTGGCCAGGAACAGCGACGACGATCCGGTCAGCTTGGCGGACACCGCCTTCCACTCCTCCGGAGCGAACAGCCACAGGCAGCGGTCGATCGCACGCGTCAGGACGACCAGATTGCCCGCGATGGACCGGCGAATCGGGGCCGGCACCATCAACCGGCCCTTCTCGTCCATCGCGTACCGGTACTCGCCTGAAACCACGCCGCTATCTCCCGGAGCGCGGAAGCCCGCCGTCGATGGACCTCCACCATCTCCCACTTTTTCCCACGAAGTTCCCTATAGTAGGGAGCACTCACCACATGTCAACTGCCGAACGGCCGATGCACTGCTCACGACGTCCCATCGGACGTTCATCGCCTTCGAATGGTAAACATCCGTTGGGTAGCGGCGAAAGAGCCGTGCCCGATTTGACACCGCCGAGGGAGCGCCCTTACCTTCTGACGAGCGTCGACGCAGAGAGCCCCGTGACCCTATATCGAGTACATTTCAGGTGGCGGAACAAAGAGGTGCAGTTGGTGGCGGAGAGCCTGGACCTCACCCATCCGTACTTCGTATCGATCAAGGGCATCGTCTTCAAGGAAGACGAAAAGCTGATCATCAACCCTTCCGAAGAGGAGATCAGGCGCACCTTCGGCGACGCCTCGCACCTGATGATTCCCTTCCAGACCGTTTCCCTGATCGAAGAATTCGCAGCGGACTCGGGCTCGCGCATCCGGCCGTTCACGCTGGTGGAAGACTCTTCCGAGGAAGAGCTGGGCGAGCGGCCTGGCGGCGACGGCGGAGAGCAGTCCCTGTAGCGGGACGGCCTTGTAGCAGGACGGCCCTGTAGCGGGACGGGCCCGTAGCCGAACGGGTCAGCCGACCCGGCGGCGCGCCGTCTCCAGCAATCGCGCAGCGTGCTGCTGCGTGGCTCCCTCGCTGTAGTCGCCGGCAAGCATGCGGGAAAGCTCATCGACCCGCGCCGCGCCGTCGACGGCGGCGGCGGTGACCGAGCTGCGGCCCCCGGAGGTCGTCTTCTCGATCCTGAGGTGCCCGTCCGCGCGCGCGGCCACGGTCGCAAGGTGCGTGATGCACAGCACCTGCTGGCGCTCGGCCAGCCAGCGCAGGCGCTCGCCGACGGCCACGCCGATCTGGCCGCCAACGCCGGCGTCGATTTCGTCGAACACCGCTGCCGCCGTTCCGCGGGCGCGGGCAGGCACGGCGTTGAGCGCCAGCATGACCCGCGACAGCTCGCCGCCGGCGGCCACCGAGCGCAGCGGGGCGAGGCCCTCACCGGGATTGGGTGCGAGCAGAAACTCCACGACGTCCGCCCCCGCCGCACCGATCCCGTCCGGACGCGGGGTTACGGATATCGCGAAGCGGGCCTGCGGCATGCCGAGCTCGCGCAACTGCTCCTGCACGGACCGCGCCATGTCCTTCGCCGTGCGCTTTCGCGCGCCGCTCAGCGCGGTAGCCGAGGCGCGCAGCGACCGGTCGAGCGCGGCCACCTGCTCGCCGTAGCCGGACACCTCCTCCCCGGCTGCCGCCAGACTCTCGAGCCGGCGCTGACAGTCGTCGGCGTGTGCCAGCGCAGCCGCTTCGGTGCCGCCATACTTGCGGACCACGGTGCGGATCGCCGCCAGGCGGTCCTCCACTGCAAGCAGCTCACCAGGGTCTACCGTCTCGCTCTCGGCCTTGCCGAGCGCGTCGGTGATGTCCTCGACCTCGTAGAGCGCGGTCTCCACCTGCTGCGCGAGCCCGTCGAAGCGGCCGTCGATGCCGGTCAGCTCGCCGAGCGCCTGCAGTGCCGCGCGCAGCCCCGCGCCGGCGCCTCCCTGCGTTTCGGACGTCGCCGCCCGTGCCGCGGCCAGGAGCCGCTGGACCTGTTCCAGGTTTCGGAGCACGCGCTGCCTGTCCGACAGCTCCTGTTCCTCGCCGTCGCGGAGCTCAGCCCCCGCAATCTCCGAAGCCGCGTGCTGCAGGAGCTCGCGCTCCTGCTCGGAGCGGTCAAGATCGGCCTGCATTCGGTCCAGACGCTGCTGCAGCCCGGTGAGACGGCGCGTGTCGGCGGCGATGGAGGTCACCTGCTCTTCCACGTCGGCGTACCGGTCCAGCAGCCGGCGCTGCTCCGCTGCCGACAGCAGGGCCTGATGCTGGTGCTGCCCGTGGATCGCCAGCAACAGGCGCCCGAGCTCGGCGTAATCCGCGAGCGGGACTGGCACCGACTGGACGAACGCCGTTCCGCGGCCTCCCCGGCGAGCAACCCGCCGCATGAACAGGGATCCCTCATCCAGCTCTATCGAGCGCGAGCGCAGCCACCGATCGATCTCCTCGCCACTCGGGGGATCGAATACGGCCGTCACTTCGCAGACGTCGGAGCCGGAACGGATCTCCTCGGCGGACATGCGGGCGCCCAGGGCGACTCCCAGGGCGCCGATGATGATCGACTTGCCCGATCCGGTCTCGCCGGTGATCGCGGTCAGCCCGGGCCCGAACGTGAGGTCGAGCGTGTCGATCAGCGCGTAGCTTCGAATGTGGAGTGCCTCAAGCACCCGGCTCCCCCGCCCAGTGCAGCTTGTGCCGCAGTACTTCGTAGAAGTTCCGCCGGTCCGACTGGATGATCAGCGCCGAATGCTCGTAGTGCCTGAGCACCACTCGGTCGCCGGGTTGCAGCGGCAGAGGCTCCTGTCCGTCGACGGTCAGCATCACTTCCGTACGCTGCGGCTCTTCCACGGTGATCTCCACCACCTCGTCGGCCGGGACCACCAGCGGGCGATTGGAGAGCGTGAACGGGCAGACCGGATTGAGCACCAGCGCCTGCATCTCGGGATGCAGGATCGGACCGCCCGCAGCCATCGAGTAAGCGGTGGAACCGGTGGGCGTGGCCAGGATCACCCCGTCGGCGCGATAGCGGCCGACCGCGGTGCCGGACAACGCCACCTTCAGGCGCGTGATCTTCGGCGTGCCGCCGGTGGAGATGACCGCGTCGTTGAGCCCCGGAAGACGGGCCACCTCCAGACCGGCTCGAATCACCGTGGCAACCACCATGAGACGCGGACTGACCGCCAGCCGCCCGCTGCGGTAGCGTTCGAACGCCTCCTGCCACTCCGCCTTGGCGATCTCGGTGATGAAGCCCAGCGTCCCGAGATTGACCGGCAATATCGGGGTCTCCAGTCCCGCCACGATCCGCGCGCAGGTCAGCAGCGTGCCGTCGCCCCCGAGCGACAACGCGATGTCCGGCGGCGCGCCGCAGCGGGCGTGCGGATCGGCCTCGATCCGGTCCGTTTGCACGGACTCGCGCCGCAGGTAGCCGTCGACTTCGTCCACGAACTCCGCATCGGGATTGCCGGGCTTGTGCACCAGAAGCGCCCGGGCCACCTTCTTCACGTCGCGAGCCACAGGTCCACGCTGGTGCCGGGGTTCCACTATGGCAGGGTAGCCAGGATCTTGGCGACGGCCTCGACGTGCCTGTCACCGAGCAGCGGGTACAACGGAAACAGCACGCAGCGCCGTGCCAGCGAGTCAGCGGCACGACAGGCTCCGGCCGCGTGCGCATCGCCCGGAGCTCTGCCGTGCGGGTCAGCGGCTGCGCCGTTCGTCGCTCCCCCTCCGGAGACGATCGAGCCTCCAAAGGCCTGGCGGGTGTCGACGCGGGCGCGGGCAGCGTACCGCTGCACGTCACGAGCGCCATCGGCGACCACCACCGGATAGGAGAACGGCACCTGCAGATTCTGCTCCGCGCCGTGTGGAAGGCTCAGCGTGCGGTGGCGCGTACGGGTGATCGCCGCATGGTACGCGTCACGGATGCTGCGCCGCGTCTGCATGTCTCGGTCATGGCGCTTGAGCTGTGCGAGCGCCAAGGCGGCGTTGAGGTCTGCCAGCGGCTCGGCGCGGTCCGCGGCCGCCTTCCGGGCAGACGCGAGCAAGGCACTCGTACGGCACAGCAGCAACGCACCTCCCCCCGCGGTCAGCAGCGCCGTCTCCGCCAGCGAAACGACCACCAGGTCCGCGCGAGGTCCCGGCGCCGCATCGCCATCGTATCCACCCAGCGAGCAGGTAACGTCCTCGATCACCGGCAGATCCCAGGTCCCCACGCGCTTCAGGTCGGGGACAAATCCAAGCGTGTGATCCAGCAGGGCTGCCCCCGCCTGACCGCGGGCCTCTTCCGCCGCGTCGAGGTCCATCACGCCGGATTCGGCGCTTACGTCCACCACCACCGGCACGAGGCCGCTCGCCTCCACGGCGTCTCGGTGTGCCAGGGGAGCCAGTGCCGAGCAGATCACGCCGGATCCGGCTGGCACATCGATGGTGGTCAGGGCACACGACAGCGCCATTCGGTAGTCGGCCAGTGCGATACCCCCTGCCATGCCCAGGACGCCCGCCACCGAGGCAGCCAGCTCGCGCGCGCGGTCTCCGGGCCCGATCTCGTCCGTGACCAGACAGCCGAGCACGCTGTCCATCCCGTCGCGCCGCACCGTCGGCCGGAACACCGGAACCCGGTTCACTCAGGACCCCCGTCCTGGAGCCGCCGCGGACGCCGATTCCGCGCGCAGCGGCACGAAACGGCAGTCCACGCCGTGGGTGGTCCGCGTCGCGTTGCCCGAGCGACGGATGGTGGTCATCACCTGGTAGCCGTCGGTCTCACCGATCGGTATCAAGAGCACGCCCCCGTCCGCGAGCTGCTCGATCAGCGGTTGCGGCACCGACGAGGAAGCGGCGGCCACCAGGATACGATCGAACGGAGCCGCCTCCGGCCACCCCAGCCGCCCGTCGCCGACGCGAAACGTGACGTTGCAGAACCCCAGGTCAGCCAACACCCTCCTGGCGGGACACTGCAGTTCCGGGATGATCTCCACCGACCACACCCGGCAGGCAAGTTCGGCCAGGATCGCCGTCTGATAGCCGCTGCCGGTTCCGACCTCCAGAACGCGCTCCCGCCCCGTGAGTTCGAGCATCTCGGTCATCAGCCCCACCATGAAGGGCTGCGACATTGTCTGCCCGAAGCCGATCGGCACGGGATGGTCGTCGTAGCAGCCGACGCGCGCACCGGAGGTGCCGAAGCGGTGGCGCGGGATCCACTTCATCGCGGTGATCACCCGCGGATCCGTGATGCCCCGACTCTGCAACTGGCGGTGCACCATGCGGCAGGCATCCCCTTCCTCAGGGCCCGACCGGTTCGACCGCCGGTCGCGGTCACGCATCCGTCAGAGGACGGCTCCTTCCGTACGCCGTTCGTCCTTCATGTGCAGCTTCGACAGCTTGTACGCCTTCAGCAGCTGCTGGATGGCATCGTTCACCGCCTCGGTGCGGTCGTGATAGAAACCGTCCTTCACCATGCGGTCGATCCCGGCCAACAGGTCGGACGAGGTTTCGACGTATGTTTTCGACACCGCGCACCCCCGGTCACTCGCCCGCCGCGCCGGTAGCGACGCTCCGGCGACCGAGCGGGCAGGTTGTACTGGGCCTGGCTAGACTCGAACTAGCGACCTCACGCTTATCAGGCGTGCGCTCTAACCACCTGAGCTACAGGCCCCGCTCTCCCCTTGCATGATACCTCAGATCGGGGTGCGTGTGGGACCATCATCGGATCATAATCGGTTCCGGCACGACCCATGGACCTGGCCCGCACCACCGCCAACGCGCTGACCCTGAGCAGGGCGCTCCTGGCCCCGATCATCCTGATATCGCTGGCCGCCGGCGTCGATGGAGGGGCCGGCCTGGCGCTGATCCTCACGGGGGTCGCCGTCGTGACCGACTACCTTGACGGTGCGGTCGCGCGTCGCTTCGCCGTCGTTTCGAGGTTCGGAAAGGTGGCCGACGCCCTCACCGATGCGATGGTGTTCGTCGCGATCTTCGTGGGGCTGGGAGTTCGCGGAGTGCTCCCGCCGTGGTTGCCGGCCCTGATCGCGGCGCGCGAAGCGGCCATGCACGGGCTCGTCCGGCCCGCGCTGCTGCGCATGCGGATCGACGCCGGAGCGCGGCCGGTGGGCAAGCTCAAGACCGTGCTGCAGGCCGCGGCGGCGATCGTGGCGCTGCTGGTGCTGCTGGTCGAGCCCGGCTACGCACGCCAGGTGGCCGTGCCGCTGGTTGGCGCAGCGGCGGTCCTGTCGATCGTGTCCCTGTACTGGTACCTCGATCCGATCGCCGCCCGCCGCGGTTGGGACCGACTTGCGCTCAGCATCGTCGCGACGTGTCTGAGCCTGTGGCTTCTGCAGGTCTCGATCGTGGCGATCGCCGCCGATCTCGGCGTGACGGCCGGCGTAGTCCCGTACGCCCTGCTGCACACGGTGCTGGCCGGCGGGCTGACCGTGCTGCTCCTGAAGCGTCGATGTGATTTCGCGCTCCTCGACGGTCCGCTACTGTCGAGGGTCAACCCCTCGAACGTGCTCACACTCGCGCGACTGACCTCGATTCCCACCGTCGTCATGCTCATCACTGCCGCGACCGACCGGACCGCTCCGGTGTGGCCGGTGATCGCGCTGCTGTCGATCGTGCTGCTGACCGACCTGGCCGACGGCGCACTGGCGCGGCGCAGGGGCCAGGTGACGCGCATCGGTTCCTACCTGGACTCCTCCGCGGACTACCTGCTGCTCGGTACGGCGGCGATCCTGTTGTTGATCTACGGAGTCGGCACACCGTGGGTATTCGCGGTGCTGGTCGGGCGGCTCACCCTCCAGTCCGCGGCAGTCCTGTGGTTGGTCTCGACCGGGCGGCCGTTGCCGTCGGCCACCCGCATGGGAAAGGCATCGATCGCCGCCGGCATGGTGCTGCTCGCGGCCGAGCTGGCGGCCGCGCTCGGGGCGCGGGCGATGCCTTCGGCCGGGACCCTGCCCGTGCTGCGCACCGTCCTGGAGCTGGGACTCTCGGGCGTGCTGGTAGCGTCAGCCGCGGAGAAGGTCACCCTGCTCGCCCGCACGGCCCGGAACACCAGGCCCCGGTCGCCCTGAGCAAGCCGGGCACGCTGACCGGACGGCCGGGCGACGAACGACCGGGCCGTTACTTGCCCTTGCGCTTCTTGTTTCGCCGTTTGCTGACAGGCTGCACCCGCGGGCCTGCGGGCCGAGGTGAAGCGGAGGGAGGCGGCGCGTCGCCTGCCGTGGAAGCCGCGGTCGCGGCTGGCGAGCGTTCCGCGGCGGGAGCGGGCGCGTCCGGCGCGGGTCGCGTCGCCGTGGAAGCGGCGCGGCCGCCGGCTGCCGGACGCCGGCGGCGTTGCAGCACCAGCACGATCGGCGACGCGATGTACATCGACGAGTAGGTGCCGACGATCACGCCGATGATCACGGCCAGCGCGAAGGTCTGGATCGGCCCGGTCGCGAACACGTAGATGGCGACCACGGCCAGAAGGGTCGTCAATGACGTGATGAGGGTGCGGGACAGGGATTGCGTGATGCTGGTGTCGATCACCCGGCGCAGGTCGGCGTCGCGCATCAGCGACACGTTCTCGCGCACGCGGTCGAAGATGACGATGGTGTCGTTCAGGGAGTAGCCGACGATGGTCAGCAGGGCCGCGATCGTGGCGGTGGAGACCTCTAGCTGGAACGTGCCGAGCACCCCGATCATCACCAGCACGTCATGGGCGACGGCCACCAGCGCCGCTACCGAGTACTCCGGGCGAAAGCGGAAGCCGACGTACACCATGATCAGCAGCAACGCGACCACGACCAGCCACACCGCCTGCTGGCTGAGGATCTGCGAGAACCGCCGGCCGACGAAGTCGGTGGAGCGGACGATCAGGCTGTCATCGCCGAACTCGTCTGCCAGCAGAGCCCACACCCGCTCCTGGACCGCCTGCAACTCGGAGTCGTCGTCCGACGCTACTTCCACGCGAATCACGAACTGCTGGTCGGCCAGTGCCCCGATGGTCTTGATCTGGAATTTCCCCAGGGGCACGAGCGCGGCGCGCACCTCGTCGATCGACAGTGGCTCGTCCCCATCCGCCCGGGCGTGCAGGACCAGGCGGCCGTTCATCGGCCGCGGGCTCTCGGCAAGGAGTTCGTCGGAGGCCAGTCCCGGCTCCGCCGCCGTCGCGGCCGTGACCCCCGGAACAGCCGCGATCGCGTCGGCCATCTCCCCGAGCGACGGGTAGTCGCCGAAATCCAGAGTCGTCTGGCCGAGCACGTCGGTGGTGCGGACGATGATCCGGTCGGTGGCCTGCTGCACCACGATCTCCAGCTCCGCGCCCTCCCGCAGGTCCACGATCAGCGCCGGTCGAGCGATCTGGATCTGCTGCGACAGGCCGCCTGCCAGGTCGACCGAGAGATTGAAGCCGCGCTGAACGGTCACCGCCAGTCCGGCCCCGATGATCACCAGCGACAGGATCATCATCGGCACCCGGAGGCGGGTGAACTCGATCGTCGCGCGTATCACGCCGTCCTCCGTCCCGCGCCGGCCCAGCCGAGGCTCAGGCGATCCACCCGCAGCACCTCGATCATGAAGTCGAAGATCAGCCGCGACACCACCAGGGCGGTGAACATCGACGACAGGATGCCCACCGACAGGGTCACCGCAAAGCCCTGGATCGGACCGCTGCCGATCTGTGACAGGACCACCGCGGCGATGAAGGTGGTGATGTTGGCGTCCAGCACCGCGCGGAATGCCTTGGCGAAGCCCGCGCGCACCGCGGCGGCGGCGGACTTGCCCGCGCGCACCTCCTCCTTGATGCGCTCGAAGATGATGACGTTGGCATCCACCGCCATGCCCACCGTCAGGATCACGCCGGCGATGCTGGGCAGCGTCAGCGTGAAGCCCAGCACGGACAGGATCGACACGACGAAGAACAGGTTGAGCGCCAGCACCAGGTCGGCGATCAATCCCGCGCCGTGGTAGTAGATCGCCATGAAGACGAACACCAGCACGGCCCCCACCGCGACCGCCCGCAGGCTGGCGCGGATGGCGTCCTCGCCCAGTCCGGCGCCGATCTGCTGCTGGCTGACGATGTCGAGCGGCACCGGGAGAGAGCCCGTGCGCAGCACCAGCGCCAGGTCTTCCGCCTCATCCTGGGTGAATCCGGTGACGCGCACCTGCTGGCGAATCGCCTGGGAGATCTGCGCGCGAGCCTTGACGCGGTCGTCGAGCACGACCGCGAGAACCTCTCCCACGTTCTCCTGGGTGAGGTTGAAGAAGATGTCGCCGCCTTCCGGGCTCAGGAAGAACAGCACCTCCGGCCGGCCCGTGAGGGGATCGCGGTCCACGCGCGAGTCGTTGATGAACTCTCCCGACAACCCCTCCTGGTCCTTGATGACCGCGTAGCCGAGGAGCTGGTCCACGCCGTAGGTGTCCTTCTCATAGACCCCGCGCAGCACGGTGCCCGCCGGCAGCACGTCCGGATCGCGCAGGCCGCCGTCCGGGCCCAGGAAGTTGCCGGGATTGGCGCGCTGGTACTCGTCGAACGCGGCCTGGCCGTCCTGGTCCACGAGGTGGAATCCCAGCCGGCCCTTGCCGACGATGAAGTTGCGCATCCGTTCGGGATCCGGCGCGCCGGGCAGCTCGACGACGATCCGGTCGTCGGCCACGCGGTTGATCGAGGGTTCGGTCAGTCCGAACTGGTCGACGCGGTTGAGGAGTATCTCCAGGGCGCGGTCGAGCGCATCCCTGCGGTCGGCGTCGCTGAGCGGTCCCAGCTCGTTCGCCAGCTCCTCGAAGTCCGGCTCGATCAGCACGTACATGCCGCCCTGCAGGTCCAGGCCGAGCTGCAGGCTGCGGGTCGTCAGCTCCTTGAGGTCCAGCAGCCGCTGGCGGTGATCGGACTCCAGCGCGCCCAGCAGCGTCGCCTGGCTTCCGAAACCGTCCAGGAGCGCCTGCACCGTCCACGGAGACGGCACCGGCTGACCCTCGAACCGGTACTGGTCCCGTGCCGGGACGCGCAGGAAGCGCAGATCTTCCGGCACCGATGATCCGGGCTCGGCAACGCCGAGGGTCACAAGCCGCTCCAGGTCGGCGCCCGCCCGTTGCTGCGAGACGATCCGGATCTGCTCGCGCGACGAGGTGGCGAGGTGTCGCTCGTCTTCCGGGAGGATCAGGTGCCACCGGATGGTCGGCATCAGGAAGGCCACGGCGATCCCGATGAATACCAGGATGATCCCGAGACGGAGGCGTTTGCTCATCTGATCAGCGTTACCGTGAGAAAGAGCGCCGGGACCGGTCCGGCGGTGCTACTTGGAATCCGTGTTGTCCGGTGACCGGACAGCCGCTTTGTCGAATTCCATCTTGGTATCGTCGTCCACCTTCAGCGTCAGCGTACCGGAGTCCTCGCGAATGGCGGTTATCACCCCGTGTATCCCGCCGATGGTAACCACCTTGTCGCCCTTCTTCAGGCTTTCCAGGTACACCTTGGTCTCCTTGCGCTTCTTGCTCTGCGGGCGGAGCACCAGGAAGTAGAAGATCAGGAAGATGGCGGCGAACGGCAGAATCAGCCCGATGATCGGGTCGTTGGGTTGCATGCAGCGAGTTCCTTAGAGTTCCGTTGGTTTCCTAACGGCCGCGGGCGAGCCGGAAGCGATCGTCGGCTCGCCGACCGCCCGAAGCTATCACGCCGCCGGCTCCGGTACAACCGCGGCGGCAGCCGCCGGCCGGGCTGGCGACCCGGTTCCGCCCGTCCCCGATCGACCCATCCCCGATCGACCCGTCCCCGGTCAACATGGTCAAACCCGCTCGACGCCGGTCACGGAATCGGGCACGCCGAACACGCCGAACCGGGCGCGGAGCTGGTCCATGTCGGCAACCGGAACGATCGCCTGCGCGTTGTAGGAATCCAGCACGGCCTCCTGAGCCGCACGGTCCCCGTCGAACTCGGCGGCACACAGCGCCGCCTTGTACAGCCCGCGTTCGAGCAACCCGGTGCCGGACAGCCGCGCATGGCGTCGCCGAGCGGCGCGATCGACGATTGCGACACTGCCCCGGTAGCCGATGGTGAACATGAAATCGGCTCGCGAGAGCCCGCGAGGCCTTCGCCTGTTTTCCAGCAGCTTCAGCTTCATCGAGCAGACGAGACAGGCCTCACGTCCGCGCAGCGCGAACGTGAGGCCCCGGCAGAACGATCTCCAGTCCCAGCCGTTCTGACTGTCCGAGCCGTTGTGATTGTCCCAGCCGTTCCGACTCTAGTACCCCATGCCTCCCATGTCACCGCCCGGGCCGCCCGGAGGTCCCGCGGGCGCAGCATCTTTCTTCTCCGGCAAATCCGTGATCGTGCACTCGGTGGTGAGCAACAGGCCCGCGATCGACGCCGCGTTCGTGAGCGCCGACCGGGTCACCTTGGCCGGATCGATGATTCCGGCGCCGGACATGTCCCGCCACTCCATGGTCTGAGCGTCGAAGCCGACGCCCTGCTTCTCGTTCTTGGCGCGCTCGACGACGATCGAGCCGTCCATTCCGGCGTTCACGGCGATCTGGCGGATCGGCTCCTCCAGCGCACGCTGCACGATCTTGAAGCCGACGCGCTGCGCTTCGTTGAGGTCTT
This sequence comes from Spirochaetia bacterium, assembly GCA_964291595.2. GTDB lineage: Bacteria > Spirochaetota > Spirochaetia > SZUA-6 > Bin103 > CATQHW01. The sequence continues at coordinate 4,364,924 of OZ219914.1, forward strand.
CCAGGTCCCGTTCGCCCAGCTTGCCGGCCGCCTGCACCAGCGTGGAGCCGCCGCCCGGAATCACGCCCTCCTCGATGGCGGCGCGGGTGGCGGACAGGCCGTCCTCGACCCGGTGCTTCTTCTCCTTGAGCTCGACCTCGGTTGCGGCGCCGACGTTGACCACGGCAACGCCGCCGGCCAGCTTGGCGAGGCGCTCCTGGAGCTTCTCCTTGTCGTAGTCGGAGGTGGTCTCGTCGATCTGCACCTTGATCTGGGCGATGCGGTCGGTGATGTCGCTCTGCTTGCCGCCGCCCTCGATGACCGTGGTGTTCTCCTTCTCGACCTTGATGCTCTTGGCGGTGCCGAGCTGCTCGAGCTCGGTGTTCTCCAGCTTCAGACCCAGCTCCTCGGCCACGACCTGGCCGCCGGTGAGGATGGCGATGTCCTCGAGCATCGCCTTGCGGCGGTCGCCGAAGCCCGGGGCCTTCACCGCGCAGGCGTTGAGCGTGCCGCGCAGGTTGTTGACCACCAGGGTGGCCAGCGCCTCACCTTCGACGTCCTCGGCGATCAGCAGCAGCGGCCTGCCCGACTGCGCCAGCTTCTCCAGCATCGGCAGCAGGTCCTTCATGCTGGAGATCTTCTTGTCGTGGATCAGCACGTACGGGTTCTCCAGCACCGCCTCCTGGGTGTCGCGGTTGGTGACGAAGTACGGCGACAGGAACCCGCGGTCGAACTGCATGCCCTCCACCACTTCGAGGTTGGTCTCCATCGACTTGGACTCCTCGACCGTGATGACGCCGTCCTTGCCGACCTTTTCCATCGCGTTGGCGATCAGCTCGCCGACCGTCGGATCGTTGTTGGCGGAGATGGCGGCGACCTGCGCGATCTCCTCCTTCTCATTGATGTCCTTGGCGGAGGCCTTGATGTGGTCGACCGCCTGATCGACGGCGACGGCAATGCCCCGCTTGATGTCCATCGGGTTGATGCCGGCCGCGACCGACTTGAGCCCTTCCTTGATCATCGAGTAGGCCAGGACGGTCGCCGTGGTCGTGCCGTCGCCAGCCACGTCGTCGGTCTTGGTGGCCGCTTCCTTGAGGAGCTGCGCCCCCATGTTCTCGAACGGATCCTCGAGCTCGATCTCCTTGGCGATCGTGACACCGTCGTTGGTCATCGTCGGAGCGCCGAACTTCTTGTCCAGAACGACGTTGCGCCCCTTCGGACCCAGCGTCACCTTGACGGCGTTGGAGAGCTTCGTGACACCTGAGAGGAGCTCTTTGCGCGCCGATTCATCGAACTGCAGTTGCTTAGCCATGGATCACCCTTTTTTGAAGAGTTATGTAATTTGGGATAGTTGACGCCAAGATAACAACTCCGGCCGCAAGCGCCAACATCTGCGGTCATTTTTCTGTCTCGGGACCCTCGAGCGCGCCTTCCAAGGTGAGACTGCCGCTCACCACCCGCCTGACCGGACCTGACAGGGAGCCCGTACGAAGCCGTAGCGCACCGTGCCGGTCGACGCCCACCAGCACGCCGGCAAGGGACTCGCCCGCCTGCTCGACCCGTACGGGCCCGCCGACGCCGGCGAGCCTGCCGCGCAGCCGTTCGAGCCAGTCGCCGGCACCCAGCAGGCGGTGCATCGACGCCAGCACGTCCCGCTCCAGCCGCGCGCGGTCGATGCTGCGGCCCAGGCACAGCGCCATCGACGTGGCGTCTCCGGCTTCGGGCGGGAACGACCGCTGGTTGCCGTTCATGCCGACGCCGATCAGCAGCCATCCGCGGGTTGCCGTGCACAGCACGCCCGCCAGCTTGCTTCCGCCGATCAGCAGGTCGTTCGGCCACTTGATGGACGGCGACAGGCCCCACGCGGCGGCGACCTCCGCCAGCGCGCAACCGACGCGGAGCGGGACCGTGGACGGTTCCGCCGCCGTCCGGTCCTGGCGGAGCATGAGCGTGAACAGGAGATTCGCCCCGGTCTCTGACGACCAGCGGCTCCCCGCATTGCGGCCGCGCCCTGCGGTCTGGCGCTCGGCGGAAATGGCGGTCCCGTGGGCAGGGGACGCGACGATCAGCCCGGCGGCCTCGTCCATCGTCGACGTGGTGACGTGCAGACGATGTATCGGGGCGCCCCAGGGGCTGGTCGAGCGGGGCTCCCGGTCACCTGGAACGGTCACCTGGAACGGACTACATCGACACCATCAGCTCCTGCGGCGAGCACAGGAGCTCCAGGAAGCGCGACACGAAGGTGGCGGCCGGCACGCCGTCGACCACGCGGTGGTCGAACGCCAGCGATACCGGCAGGACCACGCGCGCCTCGATCGCACCTCCGGCGACCACGCGCGGCGCCTGATGGATTCGACCGATGCCGAGGATGGCCACCTGCGGGGGGAAGATCATCGGTGCAGCCCACAAGCCGCCGAACGGTCCGAAGTTGGTCAGGGCAAACGTGCCCCCGCGCAGGTCATCGGCTGCCAGGGAGCGGCTGCGGGCCGCCTCCACAAGCTGCTTCATCTGCTCGTCGATGGTGAGGATCGTGCTGGAGTCGACATTGCGGATCACCGGCAGCAGCACGCCCGCCTCCGTATTGACCGCGAAGCCGACGTTCACCTCCCGGTACACGGTCACCTCCTGGGAGACCGCGTCGTAGGTGGCGTTCAGAACCGGGACGTCCCTCAGCGCCGTAGCGAGCGCCTTCATGAAGAACGGCTGATAGCTGATGTGCGTCGTGCGGTTGCGATTGGCCTTCGCGCGAAGCTCGACCAGCTCGTCCACCTCTCCCAGATCGTGGACGATCGCCGTGGGTATCCTGCGGCTGATCTCCATGTTGCGCGCGATGGTCTTGCGCAGGATGGTCAGCTCCACCCGTTGCCCGGCCGGAAGGTCCACCGGTCTGGTGAGCGGGTCGTCGGTCAGGGGGAAGCCGAACGCGTCCTTGTCGAGCGCCGAAGGCGCGGCCACCGGCAGCGCCGCCTGATTCTCTGCCCCGCGGTTCTCCGCCACGCGGTAGATGTCGTCCTTGCTGATGCGGCCGCCCTCGCCGGTTCCCTCGACAGAGCCGATATCGACGTTCAGGTCACGCGCGAGGCGACGAGCGGCCGGGGTCGCCAGCGCGGCGCCGGGCGCTCGGCGGAGCGGGAGCTCCGGCGGACGCCCGGTCGACGACGGCTGCGCGGCCCCGTCACCCGCGGCGGCCGGCAGCGCCTCGTCGCTCGGTGGGAGCAGGTCGTCGCCGGCATCCAGACGGCCGACGATGGTTGCCCCCTCGGTCGGCCTCACCCCGTCGCCGTCGGCGCCCTCGCCGATCTCCGCCCGCTCGGCGCCGTTCTCCTCGCCTTCCTCCACCTCTGTGCGTTCCACCTCTGTGCCTTCCACCTCTATGTAGGCGAACGGGTCGCCCACCTTGACGACCTGGCCGGCCGCGGACCCGAAGCGCCGCAGCACCCCGGTCTTCGGCGATGGAATCTCCGCCACGACCTTGTCGGTCTCGACGATGGCGAGGATGTCGCCCTCCTCCACCGCATCGCCCGGCTGCAGTTTCAGCTCCAGGATCTTGCCTTCGTGCAGCCCCTCGCCGATGTCCGGGAACTTGAATTCGTACATCGCTCAACCGCCTCAATAACTCAGCAGCCGCCGTGCCGCGCTGACGATGTCGGCGACGCTGATCAGGTAGTGCCGCTCATGGCGGGGCAGCGGCACGACGATGTCGCTGCCCGTCAGGCGCGCCGGCGGCGCCTCGAGGTGCAGGAACGCCTGTTCGGCGACGGCCGCGGTCAACTCCGCGCCGACGCCGTACGATCGCGGGCCCTCGTGCACGACCAGCAGCCGGCCTGTCTTGCGCACCGACTCCACCACCGTCGCGAGGTCGGGCGGGTAGATCGTGCGCAGGTCGATCACCTCCGCCGAGGCCTCGCCGCGGAGCTGCCGCGCGGCGGCGATCGCCTCTTTCATCTGGGCTCCGTAGGAAACGACGGTCAGGTCGGTGCCGGCCGCCACGACCCGCGCGGTGCCCAGCGGGACGACGAAGTCGCCTCCGGGGATCTCCTGTCTCGGAGCCTGATAGACGCGCTTGGGCTCCATGAAGATCACGGGGTCGGGATCCCGAATCGCGGCGATCAGCAGCCCCTTGGCGTCGTGAGGGGTCGACGGGATCACCACCTTGATGCCCGGAACGTGCGCGAGGATCGCCTCCATGCTCTCGCTGTGGTGCTCCAGCGCGCGCACGCCGCCGCCGTACGGCATGCGGATCACCATGGGTGCGGTGAAGGCGCCCTGCGTGCGGGTCCGTATCCGCGACACGTGGCTGATGATCTGGTTGAACGCCGTCCAGATGAACCCGCTGAACTGAATCTCCACGACCGGGCGCAGCCCCGCCACCGCCATCCCCATCGCGCTGCCGACGGCAACGCTCTCGGCAAGCGGGGTGTCGAAGCAGCGCGTCGAACCGAACTCCTCCTGGAGGCCCGTGGTCGCACGGAACACGCCGCCGTTGACGCCGATGTCCTCCCCGAAGGCAATCACCCGATCGTCGAGGCGCATTTCGGTGCGCAGCCCGTCGTTGATGGAAGAGACAAGATTGACCGGTCTCATCGGTCGCCCCTCATCGGTCGCTACGCAGTTCGCGGAGCCGCGCAAGCTGCTCCTGCAGCACCGGGGGAGCTTCTTCGAACGTGTGGCGGAAGCCGGCGTCCAGATCGGGATCGGGATGCGACTCCACCTCTTCGAATGCCTGCCGGGCCCTGGTCCGCGCGTCGGCCACCAGCGTCCGCGTGTCGGATTCCGTCAGCAGTCCCCGTTCCATCAGCAGCCGCTGCAGGCGCCTGATGGGATCGTGACGCTCCCACGTCCGTTCCTCCTCGCGGGTCCGGTAGCGGGTCGGGTCGTCCGTGGTCGTGTGCGCCCCGACCCGGTAGGTGATCCCTTCGATCAGCGTGGGCCCGTCACCCGCCCGGGCGCGGCCCACCGCCTCGCGCACCACCTGGTAGACGGCGGTGATGTCGTTGCCGTCCACCTGCACGCCGGCGAAGCCGTAGCCTTCGGCCTTGGCGGCCAGCGACGGCGACGCGCACTGCATGCCGCGCGGGGTCGAAAGCGCATACTGGTTGTTCTGAACGTAGAACACCGTCGGCGTCTTCCACACCCCGGCGAAGGTGAGCGACTCGTGAAAGTCGCCCTGGGACGTGGCGCCGTCGCCGCAGTAGCACAGCACCGCGCGGTCGCGTCCCAGGTGCCGCTCGGCAAAGGCGAGCCCGACCGCGTGCGGGAGCTGCGAGCCGATCGGGATGGCGACCGGCGCCAGGTGGTAGCGGTCGATGTCCAGCCGGCTTCCGTCCTCAATCCCGTACCAGTACTGGAAGTGGGTGGTGATCGGCAGGCCCCGCACCAGCAGGGCGCCGAGCTCCCGGTAGGCGTGGACGATCCAGTCGTCGTCGCGCAGCGCCATGGCCCCGCCGACGCTGTTGGCCTCCTGGCCGACGGCGGGCGGATAGGGAAGCAGCCTGCCCTGCCGGGTGAGACTGACCGCCCACTCGTCGATGGCGCGTGACTGGATCATCACCTGAAACGCGTACAGGAGCTGCTGGTCGGTCATGCCCGGGTCGTCGTGACACTCGGGCGCCAACGCCCCCTCCGGAGTCAGGCGCTGCACCATGGCTGCGTAAAGAGTACCGCTCCGGGGGGACACACGCAACCTGCGGCCCCTGGAGCGATGAACCCGCACGGATCCAGGCTCCGGTCACATGCCGAGACCGGCACGGGCCCCAACCGGACTTGCGCCGCACGCGGCCGGCTCGGCAGACTCGCCACGGTTGCGGATGGAGGCACACGCGACGCCCACGCCCGCGGTCCTGCCGAGGCTGGCGGCGCTCGGAATCGACGATGCGGCCGCGCTCGCGAAGCGCATCGCGCGCTGCGCGGCCGAGCCGACGGGAGAGCAGCGCTGGCAACGGATGGTCCGCGAGGTGCTGGCCGAACCGCTGCCGCTCACCCGTATCCCCTTCGCCGTGCACCGGTTGTGTTTCGCCGCCGCGTACTCGGAGCGCGACCCGGACCTGCCGCCGGCTCCGGCGTGGATGCCGGAGATGGGGGCCCGAGACACCAACGTACGCAGGCTGGCGCGGCGCGTGGGCGTCGAAGGCGTCGCCGGTTTGCACCGCTGGTCGATCGAGCATCGCGCCGAGTTCTGGGGGCTGATGGCCGAGCAACTGCGGATCGGCTTCCACGGCGATCCGGGGCCCGCCTTGCGCGACGGCCGGTGGTTTCCCGACGCGCGGGTGAATATCGCGGAGAACTGCCTCGAGCCGGGATCGTCCGGGGACCGGCTGGCGATCGTCTACCGCACGAGCGAGGACGGACCGCTGGAAGGGATGAGCCGGGCCGGCCTGGCACGGCTGGCGTACGCCGTCGCCGGTCACTGCCGCGAGCGCGGGCTGCGGCCGGGAGCCCGTGTGGCGCTCTATCTGCCCATGACGGCGGAGGCAGTCGCCGCCTACCTGGGAGTGATCCTGGCCGGCTGCACGGCGGTCTCGATCGCCGACAGCTTCGCCGCGCCGCAGGTGGCGGTGCGGTTGCGCATCACCGACGTCTCGCTGGCGGTCGTCTCCACGCGCACCTATGAGCGACTTCTGGACGCCGCTCCCGACCTGGACGCCATCGTCATCGGCGAGCTGCCGCACGGGCGCAGGCCGCGCGCGGTGGACACCCCCTGGGATCGGGTCGCGTCCGCCGCCCCGGCCGCCGCCGTCCCCTGCGCGACCGGAGCCCACACGAACATCCTGTTCTCCTCAGGCACCACCGGCGAGCCCAAGGCGATCCCGTGGACTCATCTGACCCCGATCAAGTGCGCGACGGACGCCTTTCTGCTGCATGACGTCGGAGCTGACGACGTGCTGGCATGGCCGACCAGCCTGGGCTGGATGATGGGCCCGTGGCTGATCTACGCCGCGCTTCTCAACCAGGCGACGATCGCCCTGTACCACCCGAGCCCGAAGGGCGCGGACTTCGGCAGGTTCGTGAGGGACGCGGGCGTCACCATGCTCGGGCTCGTGCCGACGCTGGTGCGCATCTGGCGCCGCTCCGGCTGCATGGAGGGAATCGACTGGAGCCGCATACGCCGCTTCAGTTCGACGGGTGAGTGCTCGGATCCGGAAGACCAGCTCTACCTGATGGCGCTCGCGGGCTATCGCCCGGTCATCGAGTACTGCGGGGGCACGGAGATCGGCGGCGGATACGTCTCGGCGACGATGGATCAGCCGGCGGCGCCGGCTACCTTCACGACTCCGGCGTTCGGGCTGGACCTGGCCATCCACGACGAGCACGGGCGGCCGGCGACCAGCGGCGAGTTGTTCCTGGTGCCGCCTTCGGTCGGCCTGTCCACGGAGCTGCTCAACGACGATCACCACGACGTGTACCTGGCCGATACGCCGATCGCCGACGGACGGCCGCTGCGCCGCCACGGCGATCACATGCAGCGGCTGCCGGGGGGCTACTACCGCGCTCTCGGCCGTGTCGACGACACGATGAACCTTGCCGGGATCAAGGTGTCCTCCGCGGAGATCGAGCGCGCACTGTCGAGCGTTGACGGCATCAGCGAGTGCGCGGCCGTGGCCGTCGCGGACCGCCTCGGTCCCGATCGCCTGGTGATCTTCGCGGTTCCGTCCCGATCGCTGCCGGACCCGCTCCCGTTACTGCAGCGCGCGCTTGCCGAACGCCTCAATCCCCTGTTCAAGATCTCGGAGATCCGGCTGGTCGATACGCTGCCCCGGACCGCCTCCAACAAGGTGATGCGGCGCGAGTTGCGCGCGGCATGCGCCGCGGACCGCTCCGCCGGTTCCGGGGCATCGACACGCAGCCGCCCGATGCGCACTATGGTGTAGCACGCAACCCGGCGCCGTACCCAAGTGGTAAGGGAGAGGTCTGCAAAACCTTTATGCACCGGTTCGATTCCGGTCGGCGCCTGATCGGTCGGTTACGGGGCCTGGAAGCGCTCCGTGACGGTGAGCCCATGCCAGTTCGTCCGGAATTCGTCGGACGCGCCGGCCCTGTCGGACGCACCGGCGCTGTCGGACGCGCCGACCACATCGACGTGCGCGGTCTGCAGCCCGGGGACCTCCGGCCGCTGGATGCGCCGCGCCCGCGCGATCGGCCGCGGATCGGAGATCCCCTTGGCCAGCGCGATCCTGCGGCTGTCCAACCTCCCGAACCACCGGTCCGCGGCCGCGTCGTCCGCGGCCAGGGTCAGGAGCGTCGCACCGGCTTCCATCGCAGGATCCACGGGCACCCAGCCGAAGTCCTGCAGGTAGAACTCCGCCCAGTAGTGCGGAATCGCCATCGCGTCGGCGCCTATCAGGTATCCGGCGACCGGGCGTGCGGGGATGCCCGCGGCGCGGGCCACGGCGCTGAACGTGAGCGCGTACTCGTACGGCGCGGCAGGGCGCCCGTCGATCGCCGCGATCACGACCTCCATGGGTCCCACGCCTGCCGGTGCGATGCGCGCGCCCGCGGCGGCGGCGGGCTGCAGGCGCCCGACCACGTACCGGAACGCCAGGCGGGCCCGCCACAGTGGATTGACGTAGCCCTGCATGGCTCGCTCCGCGATCGCCGGCAGGCGCCCGCCGGACGGCACGACCGCGTCCCCGCCGGTGAATCGCCGATGGAAGGCGCTGTCGGTGCGGTACCCGCGCACGGACGACGGATCGATGCTCGTTTCGATGGCGTAGCGGAGCACCCGGTAATGGCTTCGTACTTCGTAACCGCCGCTGGAGACCGGAGCCCGGAACGGGAACAGCCCGACGCCCGCGGTGTCACGGTGGACCGGTCGCCGGTTGCCGGACGGCTCCGCCAGGTGGTGCTGCGCCGGCGTCGACGGGATCGCCGGGACCCACAGGTAGAGCTCTGCTCCGTCGGCCGCGCCCGCCGCGGAAACGCTGACCGCGTGGGTCGCCGCGTATCCGCGCGGGTCGAGAAAGCGAACGGTTCCCGCCTCGCTGCGGACTTCGAACCGGTGGGCGGCGCTCTGTCCGGTCCGGGTACGGACCGACACCTCTCCCGAGCGCACGCCCGCCGGCACCCGCACCACGATCAGGCGGTCGCTCCAGCGAACGTGGTCCAGGTCGACCGCCGAGCTTTCGACCACACGGCGCGGCGGCGCCTGCGCGCCGGGCCCCGCGGCGGCAGCCGGCTCACCGCCGGCGGCCGCGGTGAAGAGCACCGCACCGGGCGAAGCGCCGAAGCCTGCGCCGCTGATGGTGATCTGCTCGCCGACCGCTCCCGCGGACGGGGTTACCGCCGCGACGATCGGCGGGCTCCCGGGGCGCGGGCTGTCGGCTACCGGTCTCGGAAGGTCGTCGCGGTGGGTCAGCAGGATCCCGTTGCTGGCTCCGGCCGGGGTTACCACGCGCACGAGCCCGCTGGCGAACGACGGTGGCACGACGACCACGATGCGCCCGTCGGACCAGGAGCGGTATGCGCTCGTGCCCGGCTCCCCGCCGGCGAACGACACGGCGCCGGCACCGCGCTCGTCGCCGAAGAAGCGGCCCTGCAGGCTGACGACCCGCCCGGCGGCCGCCACCTGCGGCGCCAGTGCATGGAGTCGTGGGGCCGGCGCCGCCCCCCTGGAAATGACGAAGGACACCGCAGCCACCAGCAGCAGGGCCGCCATCGCGCCGGCGGCCCCGGGGCCCGGTCGCATGCGGGGCACCGGGTCGGTACTCAGGAAACGGCGTGCTGTTGCTGCGCGGCCTCGTTCTCTTCGTAAAGGTCCACCTGGACCGCCATCACGATCACCACGGCCACCGGTCCGTCCTCGGTGTCGCCGCCGGCTGCGCCACCCTGAGGCGGATCGACCGGAAAGGCATCGGCGCGGAAGTGGAACCGCCTGGTGTTCCCCTGCAACTGATCCTCGCCCCCGAGGGGGAACAACAGCACATGATCGCCGAGCGCCACCGGCATCGCGCGATAGGCGCTTGCCACCGGCTCACTCCCGTACGCGCCTTCCGCGTCGGCCTCCCAGATCTGGAGCTGTACGTGCAGCGTGAGCTCGGTCGCGGTGATCCACACCGGCGTGAACAACGCCTCCACCCTCAGCCGGTCTGTCTGCTCCAGGGTCGCTCCGACCGCCTGCCTGGGCCTGGTGGCCTGCGACTGGTCCAGCTTCATGATGATGCGGCCGTCGAGGGTGACCAGACTGAGGGCAAGGCGGATCTCCAGCGGGCGGGCGGCGAACTCCTCCAGCAACGCGCCCGGCCCGGCTGACGTGGATCCGTTGCCGGCAGGATCGCTTTGCGCCGCGACCGGCGTGCCGGCCGCGGCGGCCATCAGCAGGGAGCAGGCCAGGGAGCGGAGCCCGCGACGCCTACGGCCCGGCCGTCTCAAGTTCGCCTTCATGCACGATGACCGGCGATCCTACGAGCTGAAACCGGGCGGGTGGCAGGCTTACCGCCAGCATCCCGGGGCCGCCGGGCGACGCCGCCGAAGACGGCTGCAACTCGACTTCATGCAGGATCTTCGGGGCACCGAAGAGCTGGAACTCGCTGGTGCTCGGGAGCGCCAACTCCATCACCACCGCGCGCTCCGAGCCGGCGTAGGGCTCCGTCGGTTCATCCGGAACGGCAGCCATCCGGCTCAACGCCGCACGTCCCCACTCGCCCAGAGCCGGCGGACGGTCCCCGAGCGCCAAGGTGAACACGAAAGCGACCGCCAGCGCCGCCGACGCCGCCGCGATCGGCAACCGCAGCGAACCGCGACGGCGCGCGGATGCCGGCGCATGCGCGTCCAGCCGTCTCCACACCCGGAGCGCCGCCTCTTCCACGTCGGGCTCCTCGCACTCGAGCAACCGGTGCGACACGGACTGAAACCGCCGCAGGCGCGTGCGGCAGTCCTCGCATCCGGCGAGATGAGCCTCGATGCGCTCGGACCTTCCGGGCGGCAACTCGTGGTCGTGGAAGCTCGACAGGACCGGATCGTCAGGACACATCGTCGTCAGGAAACATCGTCGTCAGGAAACATGCAGACTGCTCGGATCGAGGATTTTGGCCAGGCGCTGGCGGGCGCGAAACACGCGCACCTTGACGTTGCTCTCGGTGAGGTGGAGCACACCGGCGATCTCGCGGTAGCTCAGGCCGCCGTACTCGCGCATCACGAGCGGCGTCCGCAGGTTGACGGGCAGCTTGCCCAGCGCGTCCTGGACCGCGGCCTGGGTTTCGGAGCGCAGCACCTCGTCATCGGTCGTCTCGTCCCTGGTCCCCCGCGGAGCGCGCGTGAGGTCGCGATTGGCGCGAAGCTCGCGCTTCCTGCGCTTCTCGACGTTGAGGGACAGGTTCCGCACCACTCGCAGCAGCCAGTACTTGGTCTGGTCGAGGTCGGGGAGCGGAGCCGGCCGCCGAAGGTAGCGCATGAACGCCTCCTGGCAGACATCCTCCGCCACCCCCTGGTCGAGGCAGATTCGGTAGGCCACCCGGTACAGGGTGGGAAACAGGGATCGGTAGATGTCGTCAAAGTCGCGGTCCGCTACATCGTTAGACAACAACATCCCGGTCCCGAGGTTACAACCTCGGCAAGCCCTTTCCGTTCGAGTACCGCCAGCGCACCCCGTCGGGCCGATCTTCCAGCACCACGCCGCGGGCGGCAAGCTGGTCACGGATCCGATCGGCGGTGACGAAGTCCCGCTGCGCGCGGGCGGCAGAGCGTCGCTCGACCAGTTCACGCAGCTCCGGGGCGAGCTCCGTGCCGCCCGAGGCCGCCTCCTCCATGCCGATCGCCAGAATGCGGTCCATGCGCCGCAGCACGTCGAGCTTGGCAGCCGCTCCCACGCACGGCTCCTTCACCAGGCCCCACAGCACGGCCAGGCAGCGCGGCATGTGCAGGTCGTCGCGGGCGTGGCGGCGAAAGTCCATCCACGCACGTTCCGCCAGCTCCTCGGTGCCCGGCGGCTCGGCACCGGCGGCACGCTCCGCGAACTCCGCGACGCGGTCGAGCAGCCGTCGGCGGGCGGCGCGGGCGGCCTCCATCCCCTGCGCCGAGAAGGTGTGTTGATCGCGGTAGTGGGCGCCCAGGCAGAAATAACGGTAGTCGAGCGGCTCGAACCCGCGCTCGACCAGCTCCGACACGGTGGCGATGTTGCCGCCCGACTTGGCCATGCGCGCGCCTTCGATCACCAGGAACTCGCCGTGGACCCAGTACCGGACGCATGGTTCGCCGACCGCTCCGTCGGACTGCGCGATCTCGTTGGTGTGATGCACGGGGATGTGATCGACGCCCCCGCAGTGGATGTCGAAGCGCTCACCCAGGTAGCGCATCGACATCGCGCTGCACTCGATGTGCCATCCGGGATAGCCCCGCCCCCAGGGCGAGTCCCAGAGCATGGCCTGGCGCTCGAACTTCGACTTGGTGAACCACAGGCCGAAGTCGTGCGGTCCGCGCTTGTTGGCATCCACCTCTATGCGGGCGCCGGCCTGCAACTCGTCAAGGTCGAGCCGAGCCATCTGGCCGTAGCCCGGGAACGTGGAGATGTCGTAGAAGACGTTGCCGGCGGCCTGGTAGGTATGGCCACGCTCCTCGAGCCGCTCGATCAGCGCGATCATGTCCGGAATGTGCTCGGTCGCCTTGCACACCACGGTCGGCCGGGTGATGTTCAGCGCCCGGCAGTCCCGGAAGAACTGATCGGTGTAGTGCTCGGCGATCTGCTCCACCGACAAGCCCCTGGCGCGGGCGCTCTTGATCATCTTGTCCTCGCCCTCGTCGCCGTCGTCGGTGAGATGGCCGACGTCGGTGATGTTCATGACGTGGCTGACCTCGTAGCCGCAGTCCTGCAGGGTGCGTCGCAGCACGTCCTCGAACAGGTAGGTGCGCAGGTTCCCCAGGTGCTGGTCGAGATAGACGGTCGGACCGCAGCAGTACATCCCCACCCGGCCTTCGACCAGGGGCACGAACGGCTCCACCGTGCCGGTCAGCGTGTTGTACAGAGAAAGTGTGTCTTCGATTCCGCGATTCTACGCGCCGCCGCGGGCTCCGGGCAACGGAAGCCCGCGCTCACCGGCCGAGCTCCAGGCCGATCGCCCAGTCGCCGTCGTCCCGGAGATCCAGGCGCGCTTCGTTCCCCGCTTCCCGCAGCACGCACTCCACGCGGGCGCTCCACTCTCCTGCCCAGCCCGCCGCCACCGTGAGCTGCAGCCGAGGGTCAAGCCGGAGCCGCGTTCCGATCTCGACGCGGGGAGCCGGTCGATCGCCGGTCACGTTCGCCGATCCGGACAGCCAGGCGCGGTTGCCGCGATCGCGTGCCTCCGCCCGCCCGGAAACGCGCACGCGATCCGACGAGCGCGTCTTTCGATGGGAGATCTCGGCACTGCCGGCCAACCCGGACGAGACGCCCGCGCCGGCGGCAAGCCGGGCGGACATCGTCTGCTCCGGCCTCGCGTCGGCGCGCCACCGCGAGCGGAGCTCCAGCGACGGCCAGGAGTCGCCGGCGACGCGCACGCGGAGCGCCGCGGCCGCTCCCGCGGCATGTTTCGCGTCGCCGGTGAAGTAGCCCCGGCCGGCGAGCGCCAGCGAGCCGTCCAGCGTGAGCCAGTCGGCGACCAACCCCGCGCCGACCACTCCCGCGCCCGACAGGGGCAGGCGGTCCGCCGCCATGACGACCGGCAATGCCGTCACCCGCAGCAGGCTGCCGGTCCCGCGAAAGCGGGCAGCCGCGTGGATCATCCGCTCGCGGGGCTCCGCGCGCTCCTCGGCGGGCGTTCCCTCGGGCGCAGGCGCGAGTCGCGAGAATACGGCCGCCAGTTCCGCTTCCAGGCCGGACCCGTGGCGGATTCTTCCGCCGGCTCCGAACCGGTTCAGCGTTGCGGACCGGCGCATCACGAAGACGTAGGCGTCGTCGGCCCGCAGCGCCGCGCCGAACCGCCCCGAGGGAACGCGTGCCGCGTCCAGGAGCGCGCCACCATCGGCGGTCAGCACGGAACTCCAGGGATACACGCCGAGCGGAGTCGTCATGAGCAGGCGGGTCAGGCCGGCAAGCCGCAGCGGACCCACCGTGAGCGACCCGGTATCGACCCCGGCGACAGACCGTTCGGTGTCCCGGTCGGTTCGGGCGATCAGGCGCAGTTCGTCCAGGAGAACCCCGACGGCCGCGGCCTCGACCTCCGCGGCATTGCCGGCGAGGTCGACCTGCAGCTCCTGCGCAGACACGGTGGCCGCGACGGCGAGCGCGAACGAGACACGGATGATGCAAGACGTCATGCCGTAGCGGTTAGCAAGAACGGTGCCAGCCAGGCGGCCGGCCGCACGGCGCCTCCCGCGCCCGGCCTTACATCCGCTTACCAAACTCCCGTGTCGAGGCCCGGGCCGTCACCGGACGCCGGGCATAGCCGCGGAGGCCGCGGCCCGGTTTCATTGGGAGTCGGGTCTCATTGGGAGTCCATCGTGGCACACGACCGCACGCGCACCTCGTCCGGAGCTCAGGCGTTCGGGCCGGCGTTGAACTGGCGCGAGATCGACCGCGTGCTCGTCGAGCTGGATCTCGCGGGCACCTTCATACGGGACGTCGCGCAGACCGGCCCGGCGACGCTGCTGTTCTCACTGCATCGTCCGGCTGCCCCGGACCGGAGCATCGGCCCCGGCCGGCTCACCCTCCTGTGCCGTCTCGCCGCCGGCAGCCGGCTGCATCGCACCGCCGAACCGTTTCCGGGAGGGCGGGCACCCCCGTCACGATTCGTCACCTTCCTGCGCGCTCACGTGCGCAACAGCCGAATCGATTCGGCGCTGCAACTCGGCACGGAGCGGATCGTCCGCATCCGCTGCGGGGCCGGGGCGCGGCGGCGCATCATCTGGCTGCGTCTGTGGAGCGGCGCCTCGAACTGCGTGGTCACCGATGATCGGGGGACCATCCTGGAGGCATTGTTCCGGCGCCCGCAACGCGGGGAGGCGGCCGGCTCCCGTTTCGCGCCGTCGATCCAGGTCGGCGGCCGGGACCCGCAGCGCTACCGGTTGCGCCCTCTGTCCGGCGCCGGCGACTACAGCGCACGCCTGGACGCGCACTACCGCGCGCGGGAACGGATCGCACGCGCCGCGAGCGACGCGCACGCCGCCCGCATCCGGTTCGAGCGCGAGCGCCGGCGCCGCGCCATCCGCATCGCCCGACTGCGCGCCGCCGTGCGGCACGCAGCCGACTACCAGGCCATGCGTGCGGCCGGCCAGACGATCCTGGCCAACGCCCATCTCCTCGACCGATCGGTGAGCCGGCTGCCGGCGGCCGACGGCGGCGCGGAGATCACGCTGAACCCGCGGTGGTCGCCGGCCGAAAACGCGAGCCGCTACTTCCGCGAGTATCGCCGGCGGCGCGCGGCGGTCGAGCGCCTGCAGGGCGAATTGGCCGCCGCGCAACGACATTGGCAGGCGTTTCGTGCGCTGGGCCCGGCCGTCTCCGCAACCGATGCCGGCGCCGCGCCGAAGCCGGCCTCCAGGCCCTCGTCCGGCGGCGCGTCCGGCGGCGCGTCCGGCGGGCCGGGCAACCTGTTCGCGTCAGCCGGCTGGGTGCTGCGCGTCGGGCGATCGGCAGTCGCCAGCGACGCCATCCTCCGGCACGCGGCCCGCGGCAACGACTACTGGTTCCACTGCCGCGACCATCCGGGAGCCCACGTGTTCCTCTCCGCCCGGCGCGGCAAGAACCCGCCGCTGCCGGTGCTGCTGGATGCCGCCACCCTGGCCGTGTTCTTCAGCAAGGCGCGCCGGAACGGCCACGCCGACGTGCACTACACGCAGGTCAAGAACTTGCGGCGCGCGAAGGGCGGTGAGCCCGGAGCCGTGGTCCCCATGCGCGAGAAGAACCTGTTCGTGAGGCTGGAGCGTGCGCGGCTGCGCCGGCTGCTCGGCCCCGCGGACTCCGGTGGCGACGCGGGCGCGGAGCAGGCGGTCCGGTCACCCGGCCAGCCGCGCCATCCGCTATAGTACGGCCCGACGTGGCACGGCCCGAACGGCTCGATCTGGACGGCGAGGCGCTCCTCGGCATTCCGGCAGGGTCGCGGCACAACCAGTACAGCCTTGCGCAGCTCGGCGCCGTGACGCAGTCCGACGGCTGGATCGTGTCGGACGGCGCCGCCGGGAGTCCTCCGACCATCCAGGTCTGGCGCTTCTCCGGCTACCGGCACCACGGGGGACAGGTCTACGTGGTCGGTCCGTGGGTGGGCGGCGTCACCCTCGACGAGGCGCTTGCCGAGCCGCCGTCACCGATCCGCGGCCAGCGCCTGCAGCGGCTGGCGACGGCCCTGAAAGCGCTCTCCGAGCGGGTCGACTTCGGCGGACCACTGCAGGGAGACGCCGTGGTCTTCACCGAGGACGGCAGCCTGCTGCTGCTGCCGCCGGCGGTGATGGACCGGCTGAACGGCGTCAAGTCACCCGCCGAGCGCCTGGCGCACGTCGAGCGCTACCGGCATCCACACCGGCAGGGCCCCGACCAGCTCGCGTTCGCGCTGGGCGTCGCCGCGTACCGGATTCTGTGCGGCCGCTACCCGTTCGACGGGGATTCCGAGGAAGCGATCCACGACCGCGTGCGCGGGTTCCCGGTGGTCTCACCACGGGCCTTTCAGCCGTCGGCGCCGGCCGAGCTGTGCGACACCGTGATGGCTTCCCTGGGCCAGGGATCGCAGGACGTGCCCACCCTTGCCTCGTGGGACCTGCTGCTCGGCGATGATGCCGCGTCCGGCGCGCTGGCCGGGCTCGGCGATCCGCCGCCGGAGGCGCTCCGCGCAGCGGATACCGAAGCGGAGCTGGCCGAACGGCGCTTCGCGCGCAGCCGGTTCCTCAACCGCAACTGGCGCCGGCTGATCGGTTGGGGCGCCGGAGCGGCGGTGGCGCTGTCGATCCTGGTGCCGATCCTGGGCCGCGCGCTCGCGCCGCCGGTCACGCGTGGCCTGGAGCCGGCGGAGGTGGTCGAGCTGTTCTACGGATCCATCAACGCGATGGACACGGAGCCGATGGAGGACGCGGCCACCGACAACGCCGGCCAGGGCCTGATCAACGAGACCCTGCACATGTTCCTGGAGTCGCGCATGGCGCTTGCCAATCGCGGCGGCAGCCGGGTGGTGCCGGCGCCGGAGTGGGACGAGCTGGGCCGGATCGAGCAGCCGCCGTTTCGGGTCTACGGGATCACGGACCTGGAGGTACACGCGGAGCAGGGTCAGCCCCAGCCGATCTTCAGGGCCCACTATCACTTCTGGACGCCCAACCTCGAAGACATCGCCAGCGTGACCGATCCACCCGGCGTGCTCGTGACCGAGCGCCTGTGGCTGCGCTGGACCGGCAAGGACTGGGTGATCGAGCGGCTGGAGCCGGTCGAGCGGGTACCGATTCCCGCGTCGGCGGTCGGGTCAGCCGCCTCGGACGCCGAGAGCCGGGGAGGGACCGACAACTGACCGCCGGGCGGCCCGCCGCCGAGCTGCGCGGGCTGCGCGCGACCGTCATGGGACTCGGCCTCAACGGCGGAGGCCTTGGGGCGGCCCGCTTCCTGCACGCGCGCGGCGCTCGCGTCACCGTCACCGATCTCAAGACGGCCGGCGAGCTGCGTCCCGCGGTCGATGCGCTGCCGGCCGGGGTGGGGCTGAGCCTGGGGAGCCATCGGATGGGTGACTTCACCGCCTGCGACCTGGTGGTGAAGAATCCCGGCGTGCCTCCGGACTCGCCGTTCCTGGCGGCGGCGCGCGACGCCGGAGCGGACGTGGAGACCGAGCAGTCGCTGTTCCTGGCCCGTTGCCCGGCGCCGGTGCTGGCGGTCACCGGCAGCAAGGGAAAGTCGACCACCACCGCCGCGCTGGCAGCGATACTGCGCGAGAAGGAGCCGGCAACCCGCCTGAGCGGCAACATCGGCGGCTCGCCGCTGGACTTCCTGGACGAGCTGACCGCCGACACCCCGGTGGTGCTGGAGCTGTCGTCCTGGCAGTTGGGGGACCTGCGCGGCCGCGGCCTGCTGGCGCCGCCGGTGGCCGTGGTCACCAACCTGCTGCGCGATCACCAGAACCGATACGGCTCCATGGAAGAGTACCTGCAGGACAAGCGTGTCATCGCCGAGGCACAGCCGCCGGACGCGGCGCTGGTGCTCAACGCCGACGATCCGTGGCACCGGCGCTTCGCCGACGGCGCCGCCGCCCGCATCGTCCTGTGCTCCGCCCGGCAGCGTCCGGCGGGCGACGGCGCATGGCTCCAGGACGGCGTGGGCCGCATCTCGGTGGAAGGCCGCTCGGGCGTCGCGTTCGACACGGCGTGGCTCCCGGCCGCCGGCCGCGTCATCGGCAGCAACCTGGTGGCGGCGGCGGCGGCGGCCGCCTCGTTCGGCATCGAGCCGGCGACGATACGCCGGGCTCTCCGCCGATTCCACGGGCTGCCGCACCGCCTGGAGCCCGTCGGCGAAGTGGCGGGCGTCCGTTTCGTGAACGACTCGGCAGCCACCATTCCCGAGGCGACGATGGCGGCCCTGGCCGGCGTGACGGCTCCGGTGGTGCTGCTGGCCGGCGGAGCGGACAAGGAGCTCGACTTCACCGAACTGGCCGCCTCGGCAGGATCCGTGCTCCGCTGCGCGCTGCTCGCCGGCAGCGCCACGGCGAAGCTCGACTCGGCGTTGCGCCGCGCCGGAGTGGCCTGCGACGGCCCGTTCGACTCACTGGAGGAGGCGTTCGGCGCGGCGCTTGCGACAGCCCCGTGCGGAGCGACGGTGCTGCTCTCGCCGGCCTGCGCGTCGTTCGGGATGTTCCGCAACGAATTCGACCGGGGCGACCGCTTCCGGACGCTGGTCCTCGCGTCAGCACGCGCAGCACGCGTCCTCGCGTTGATGCCGGCCGTCGGTGCCCCTATGTTCTGTGCGTGTACTCGATTCTTCTGATCGCACACTCCTACCTGCGCTGGCCGTTGCTGGCGCTGCTGTTGCTGTTGCTGGTACGTGGCGCTACCGGCTGGGCGCGCCGCGCGCAGTGGCGCCGGGGAGACGCGGCGCTCCTGCAGGCGGCGACCCACCTGCTCTCCCTGCAATTCCTGATCGGTCTGCTGCTGTACGTGGCGTTCAGCCCGCTGATCCGCGTGGCGCTGGAGGACCTGGGCGCCGCGATGCGGGACGCGCAGCTCCGCTATTTCCTGGTGGAGCATGCGCTGCTCATGGCGATCGCGGTCACGTTCATGAGCATCGCCACCGGGCGGATCAAGCGGGCGCCGGCAGAGCTGCGTTTCCGCAGAACGGCCGTCGCCGTGGCCGTCACCCTGCTTCTGGTCGGCGCCTCGATTCCCTGGCCGGGGCTCAGCGCCGGGAGGCCGCTGTTCCGTATCGAGGGGCCTGCCGCGACCGGGTTCTTCTAGCGCTCGCAGCGGCCCGAGGCGCTCAACCTCCTGCGCCCGGCGAGCGGCCGCGATGCAGGTACCACGCGCGCGCCCGCTCGGCGGCTCGAAACGCGGCGTGGCGCGGACGGTTGAGCACCGCGTCGTGGGCGGGCGCCCGATGCACGATCTCCCCCCCGAACCCGGTCTTCATGCGATAGAGACCGGCCATCGGCAGCGATGGGTCGGCAGTGCGGGGAATGCCGAACAGGTCGTAGGTATGGCAGCCGGCTTCCCTGGCCAGCCGCATCGCCGTCCATTGCAGGCCGTAGTTGGGCATCGCGTGGCGATGGCGGTCCGACGACGCGCCGTACAGATAGCGCGCGCTCTGCCCGAACAGCGACACGACGATGCCGGCCACGTCCTCCCCGTCGCATGCTGCCATCAGGAGCAGCAGTCTCGGCCGGCGGCCGCGGTAGCTTTCGGCGGTGCGAAACAGCTCGCCGAAGTAGCGCAGGCTGTGCCGGGTGATGCCCTGGCGGCGGGCCATGTCGCGATGCAGACGGTACCAGCCGTCGAGGCCCGCGGCGCCGGCTTCCCGGACCACGACGCCGCGGCGTGCGGCAAGCCGGACGTTGTATCGCGTCTTCGGCTTCATCGCGGCCAGCAGATCGGCTTCGTCGCGCAGCAGGTCGACGATCACGGTGCTCCGTGGCTGCACGGCCGGGGCAGCGCGCAGGCCGCCGGACCAGCGCTCCTCCCGCCACGGCGTATCGAAGCGGACGGCGAGGCTGGCCGGCGGCAGCAGCGGTCGAACGGCTCGGGCCAGACGATCGAGATAGGCGCCGCTCGCGCCTGAAGTCGGCTCGGCCTGCGGCCCGAGCGGGCAATACACGAAGGTGCCGGCCGGCGTTCGGCGGCCGAGCAGCAGCACCGTGCCGACGCCGGAGACGTCGACCGCCAGCGGACGCCACCCGAGCCGGGCACGAAAGGCTCCCCAGAAACCGCTCTGCAGCAACTCGTCGCCGGCCAGCGCCTCGAGCTCCACACGCCGCGCCGTGAGGCCGCTGCGCCTGTCGCCCCCGGCACCGCCATCGTCCGCTCCTGCCCCGCTCACGGGCACGAGCATGCACCGAAGCGGCCCGTCGCGCCCTCTCAGCGGCGCAGCGCGCTGATCAGGCGGGTCGCCTCCTCCGCGGAGAGCTTGCCTTCCTTGAGCATGTCGAGTACCAGCCTCACCTCTTCCTCGGTGTCGGCGCCATCCGCCGGTGCCGGCCGCGGACCGCCCTTCCGTCCCGGTCCGGCATGGTCGTGCGAGCGTCCGCCGCGCCGCCGCGCTCCGCCAGGCCCGCGCCGGAACCCGGCGCCGCCGCGCCCGGGGCCGCGCCCTGCGGCGCCGAACGCCTCGTACACCTGCCGCGAGATCTCCTCTCCCAGCTTGCCGAACTTCAGGCCGTAGCCGCGCATTTCCTTGAGGAACTCCCACATCTCGTTCGGGATCTCGAAGGTGAAGTCCGGATCGTCCCACGCATGGTCGTCATCGTCGGTGAACGACCGGTCTCCCGCCCGTTGTTCCTTGCCGTCGAACTCGTCGTAGCCCACCAGTTCACACCTCCCCAGCGTGTGCACGAAGATCGAGAACGCTCCGGAGCCGAGCGTGACCTGCGCGAAGCCCGGCCCCGTGGTGACCACCGATGATCCGAGCCGGTTCACCAGCCGGCCGCGTGACTTGACCGTGGCCCTGAGGTCGGCGTCGGCCGGCAACGCGAGCAGCACGCGGCCCGATCCCGACATGACGGTAACCTTGCCGTCGCCTGCCGGCCGCACCTGCAGGGCCATGCGGCCGCTGGCGTTGTGAAACTTGCCCCCGGTCAGCTCGGCGTCGCGTACCGTGATCTTGCCGTTGGCCGCCGACACGTTGAGTTGCCCGGCTATCCGTTCGGCGGTGATCGACCCGTTGGCGCAGCGCACGTCGGCGGTTCCCGTGAGGTCCTGCAGGGTGACCGCTCCGTTCGCCGTGCGGACGCGTGCCGTCCCGTCCATGCCGGCGATCAGCACCGCGCCGCTGGCGCTGTCCGCGCTCAGCTCCCACGAGCGCGCCGCCGGCAGCGACAGCTCGAGGGTGCCGCCCACCTCTTCGTCGTCGCCGCGCCGCGGCTCCGCGATCTCCAGCCGGTCGCCGTCGCGCGCGACCCGGATCGCATCCAGAGCGTCGCCCGCAAGGGTCCCGGAGTCGCCTTCGACCGCGCGCGCGACGATCCCCCGCCGGCGCGTCGCGATGCGAACCTCCGCGACGCCATCCAGATCAAGCGTGATCCGATCCATCGTTCCCCCCTCCGGTGCTCGCGTCCTCGGCGTGCAGGCGCCGTATGACCTCGTCGAGCGACAGCTCCCCGTCGCGGAGGCGACGCAGCAGGCGCAGGCGGCCCTGGTCACCTCCTTCCACAGCGCCGGCTTCCACAGGGCCTCCGGGTCGTGCGCCCGACGCGTCGAGCGCGGCATTCACCGCCTTGAGGCGTGCCTTGACCGTCGGGTAGGACATCCCGAGCCGCCGCTCGACCTCCCGCAGGTTGCCCTCCACGTGCAGAAACAGCCGCACGAAGTGCAGCAGGTCGGCCGGGAGGGCGCAGAGATCGCACCTCGCGAAGCGGCCGCGGATGGTCACCCCGCACGAACCGCACGCGTACTCGGCCACCTGCAGCCGCTGGTCACAGATCGGGCACGGACCCAGCGGAGGTTGGACATCCGACGCCATGTTCCGAATCTATGGGCATCCCTTCACATAGTCAAACATGCATTGAACTTTCCTCAGGTGTGTGAACATGCGCGGCGCTTCCTCCCGGCCGGGAACTCTCCAGTTTGACCTTGGCGCGGCTCCGGGTATATCGTCGAGAGCGTGTAAGGGGTGGCTTTCGCGGCCGGCCCCGGTCCCCCTCAAGGGAGGAGTCCCATGTCAGAAAACGAATCATCCGCAGAGCGGCGCGCGCCGGGCAGCTTCAGCCCGCGGGCGGTCGGCCTCATGCTGGGCGCGATCCTGCTGGTCATCATCGTGCTGTCCAGCTTCTACGTCGTGGACGCGAGAGAGAAAGGCATCCTGTTGCGCTTCGGCCGGTACGTCGGCCGGGCCAGCGATCCCGGCCTGCACCTCAAGCTGCCGTTCGGGATCGACCGCGTCTACAACGTGGAGACGGAGGCGCAGCACAAGCTGGAGTTCGGCTTCCGCACCGAGGAGGCCGGCGTGCGCACGGTCTTCTCCACCCAGGAGTTCCCGGAGGAGTCGGTGATGCTGACCGGCGACCTCAACATCGTCGACGTCAAGTGGTCGATCCAGTACCGCATCATCGAGCCCGCCAAGTGGCTGTTCAACATCGTCGACGGCGAGACGACGATCAAGGACATCTCCCGGTCGGTGTTCAACCGGCTGGTGGGCGACCGCGCGATCCTGGACGTGATGGGCGACGAGCGGCCGATCATCCAGTTGCGGGCGCAGGAACAGATGAACGCCCTGTTCGGCGCCGACGGCTACGACATCGGCGTGCGCGTGGAGGTGGTGACGCTGCAGAGCGTGGTGCCGCCCCGCGGCGCGGTGCAGAACGCGTTCGAGGACGTCAACAAGGCGATCCAGGACCGCAACCGGCTGATCAACGAAGGCAAGGAAGCCTACAACCAGACGATCCCGCGCGCTAACGGAAGAGCCAGACAGCTCATCGCCGAGGCGGAGGGCTACCGGGCCGAGCGCCTCAACCGCGCGGAGGGTGACGTGGCGCGCTTCGTGCACCTGTACGACGAGTACCGCAAGAGCCCGGAGGTGACCCGCACCCGCCTCTACTACGAGATGTTCGAGGAGGTGTTCAAGGACGCCGAGGGCACCGACCTCATCGACAAGAACCTGACCAACTTCATCCCGCTCAAGCAGCTCGGACAGGAGCTGTCGCTCGGAGGCAACCAGTGAAGCGTTTCATTACGGTCGTCGTGGTCGCGGGCGCCGGCCTGCTGATCTTCCTGATGCTCGGGCCGTTCTACGTGGTGCAGGAGGGGCAGCAGGCGATCATCCTGCAGTTCGGCCGCATCGTCCGGTCCAAGACCGACGCCGGGCTGGCGCTCAAGGCGCCCCTGATCGACCAGGTCGTGCGCTATCCGAAGAAGATCATCTCCTGGGACGGCGACCCGACCCTGGTGCCCACGCAGGAACGGCAGTTCATCTACGTGGACACCACCGCGCGCTGGCGCATCGTCCATCCGGAGCTGTTCTACGAGTCGGTCAAGGACGAGCAGGGAGCGCAGACGCGGCTCGACGCGGTCATCGACTCCGCGGTCAAGGAGGTGATCTCCAACAACCGGCTGCAGGAGGCGGTGCGCAACTCCGACGTGATCAACCAGATCGTGCGGCGGTCCACCGACGACGCGCAGGACGCCAGCTCGATCCTGGGAGACACCTACACCGAAGTCACCTACCCCGACATCCAGAAGGGGCGCGACGAGCTCTCCAACGAGATGCTGGGGCGCGCGAAGGAGGCGGAGCGGCTCTACGGCATCGAGTTGCTCGACGTGATCATCCGCCAGATCCGCTACTCGGACGACCTGACCGAGAGCGTCTACAGCCGCATGATCACCGAGCGCCAGCAGGTGGCGCAGGCGTGGCGCTCCGACGGCGAGGGATTGAAGGACGAGTGGCTCGGCAAGCGCGACAAGGAACAGTTGGAGATCATCTCGGAGGCGGAACGGACGGCCAAGGTGATCCGCGGTGAGGCCGACGCCGAGGCGGCCGCGATCTACGCGAACGCCTACAACACCGACCCCGAGTTCTACGCCTTCTTCAAGGCGATCGAGGCGTACCGCGCGCTGCTGCCGAACTTCCAGAAGACGCTCTCCACCGAAGCGGAGTTCTTCGACTACCTCTACGAACAGCGCTGACGATGCCGGCTCCCGCCCTCGCGGGGCCGGCGTCCTCGTCCCGAAGCACAAGTCGGGGCCCGATCGTGCCGATGAGAACGGTAGGGGCCGTATGATGTACGCATCTCCTCCCGGTGCCCGACGCCTCGACCTTGCGGATCTGGCAGACCGCATCGGAGCCCGGTGCATCCGCGGTGAGGCGGCCGGCCCCATCCAGGCGATCCGCTACGACTCGCGCCAGGCCGGTCCCGGCTCGCTGTTCGTCGCCCGGCCCGGCAGCAAGGACGACGGCCACCACTTCATCGCCGATGCCGTGCGCCGGGGGGCGCGAGCGGTGATCCACGAGCGCGATCTGCCGGGCTACGCCCCCGGCGTCTGTTACCTGCAGGTACCCGACGCGAGGACCGCCCTGGCGGCCGCCGGCGCCTGGCACGCCGGCGATCCGGCACGCGACCTCTTGCTCGTCGGCGTGACCGGAACGGATGGCAAGAGCTCGACGGCGTGGTTCACGAAGCTGATCCTCGACCGGCTCGGCCTGCCGGCGGGACTGGTGTCGAGCGTCTACGTCGACGACGGGACCGGCGTTGCGGATACGCCGTGGCGGCTGTCTACGCCCGAAGCTCCGGAACTGCATGAGTTGCTGGCCTCCATGGCCGGCCACGGCCGGCGCGCCGCGGTCATCGAAGCCACCTCGATCGCGCTGGCCGCAGGCAGGGTGCACGGCCTGCCGCTTGCCGCCGCGGCGGTCACCAACATCACCCACGAGCACCTGGAGTTCCACGGTGACTGGGAGCGATACCGGGACGCCAAGGCGGCGCTGCTGGACATGGTCGTGGACCGTCCGGACGGTTCCCGCGGCGTGGCGGTGCTCAACCGTGACGACGCGGCGGGGCGCGACCTGTGCGCGCGGTTCCCCGCGTCGCAGAGCTTCAGCACCGCTTCGCCGGCGTCCCCCGGCGGCGGCGAGGCCGACTGCACCGCCACGGTCCTGTCAGCCGACGGCTCGTGCCTGACTCTGGCCGTCCGGCTGCACGGCATCCGCAGGCATTGTCGGGTGCGGCTCGGCGACCCCGTGCAGGCCGGCAACATCGCCGCCGCCCTGTTGCTTGCGGCCGGCGCCAGCGGAGCCGCCCCCGACCACGTGCTCGATGCGCTGCCGGTCCTCCGCCCGCTTCCGGGCCGCATGCAGCAGATCGCCAATGACCGCGGCTTCACGATGATCGTCGACCATGCGCACACGCCGGCAGCGTTCCAGCAGCTCTTTGCCGGGCTGCGGCTGTGCCGCAGCCCGTACCGTGCCGCCGGCGGCCGCACCATCGTCGTGTTCGGCTCGGCCGGCGAGAAGGATCGCGAAAAGCGCGCCATGCAGGGCCGGGTCGCCTCCGAGCACGCCGACATCGTGATCCTTACGGATGAGGATCCCCGCAGCGAGGATCCGCTGAAGATCCTCCAGGACATCGCCGCCGGCTTCTCCGCCGGCGCGTCGGCGCCCAGGCTCATCCCGGACCGGCGCGAGGCGATCGGTGCGGCCGTGGAGCTTGCACGACCGGGCGACACCGTGCTGCTGCTCGGGAAGGGCCACGAGCGCAGCATTGAGCACGCCGATCACGTGCAGCCGTGGGACGAAGTCACCGAAGCGTGCTCGGCACTCGGTGCTCCGGCACTCGGTGCTCCGGCACTCGGTGCTCCGGCGCTCCAGACGCACGATTCTACCATCTCTGGCATGATAACGACATGATTTCGTTCCGAGCGGCCGCGGCGTGTGCTGCACTGCTTGTCGCGAGTGTTCCGGCCGTGGGGCTGCGGATCGCCGAGTGGTCGATCGACCCGCGCACGGAGTTGGACGAAGGCCAGTTGGTCGAACGGCTGCAGGAAGTCCTGTCCTCCGATGGGGCCGGCATTCCCCCGGATTTCCCGTCTCGCATCCGGATCGAGATCGACGCCTACGAGAGTCCCGGAGGGCTGGACCTGATCGTCACCAGCTCCGACCTGGAGGCGGAGGAGAGTCTGACGTCCACCGTGCGCACGGCCGCCGTCACCAGGCTCGACACGGTCGTCGCCGCGTTGGTCGCCGACCTCGGGTACCTGCACGCGGCGCGCGGCGGCTTCCCGCCGCCGATCTACCTTCCACCCGACATCACCCACGTGATCGACGGCGGCAGGATTGCCGCATTGCTCCGGACCGTCGATCAGGCGACCGGCGATCAGGCGACCGGCGACTCGGAACCGGTGGTGGAGTCCGCGTTCGGGTACGAAGGACAGATCCTGGACGTCGCCGCCCACGACGGCGGCGTAAGCGTGCTTCTGACCGGCGGGTCCGCCGAACTGGGACCGCGCTTCGAGCTGATCGCGGCCACCCCTGCATCGCTGCTGCCGGGGTCCCGACCGCCGGGGGTCGCGGCCCCACAGGAGATCGCCCGCACGAGCTGGACCCATGACGTGATCGCGGTGGATGTGGGCCACGCGCGCATCGTCCGGCGCCGCAACGGCGATGGCGATGCCGCCTTCCTCGACCTGGAAGACGCGCGCCGGCTGGAGGCCGTCCCGGGCGGCGGGCTGGCGGCGCTCACCAGGAACGGACCGGCCTACGTGCACCTGACCGAAGGCGCCATCGAGCAGCGCCCGGTCCCGGTCGCTGCGCCTTTCGTCAACGCCATGGACATCGACGACCGGCGGCGCATGGTGCTGTACGACCAGTTCGATCGCAGAGTCGTGATAGTCGGCCTGGATGGTCGCGAGATCGCCTCGATCCGTCCCCAGGTGGACCCGCGGATGCTCAAGTTCCCGCACGCGCTCGCGGTGCTTCCTGGCGGAACGGTCCTCCTGGGAGGCTCGGGGCTGGTCCTGGCCTTCGACGAGCTCGGGCGCCAGAGATGGCTGCTCAACGCTCCTCGCGACGGCCAGGAGATCCTGCCGGCCCAGTTCGTGCTTGAACCGGCACCGGGCAAGGATGCGTTCTACCTGCTGGACGCGCAACGGGCGAGAGTCCTGCGTTTCGGCGATCACGGCGCGGGCGAAACGGACGATGCCGCCGCGGCGGGGCCGACCGACATCTCCAGGCAGCTCGCCGAGCTCGCGCTTGCCGATGCGGTCGCCTCGCTGGAATGGGGCGACCTGCCGCAAGCCCACGATCGCGCGGGTCTGGCCGCGGCACTGTTCGAATACACGCTCGGCATGGCGCCCGAGGACGAGGCAAGCCTTTCCGGACTGGAACGGGCGTTCGCCGTCCGTGGAGACGCGGAGAAGGTGATCTTCCAGGAGCCGTTCCTGGCCGTCAGTGCGGACCTTCACTTCGACGCCGCCGAGCTGCAATCTCCGATGACCACCCCGGTACACGTGAAGAATCCCGGAGTGGTCGCGCGCACCGGTGTCAGCCTCCTTGCCGCCGGCGTACAGGTACCGGTCGGCCGCATCGAGCCCGGAGAGACGGTCGAGGTGCTGCTCGATCTTCCCGACAGCCTGCTGACCACGCAGGAGTGGCTCTCCCTCGACATCGGGGTCGTGGTCTCCGCGGAGGAACCGGACGGCGCGCAGCCCCGGAGGATGTTCCTGGCGTTGCCGCTTACGGTGTCCGCTCCTCCGTGGGAACAAGTGGTAGCCGGAGCGTCTTCGCGACCGGGCTGAACCCCTGCTGGGCGAACAGCCGCTCGAGTTCCTGCTCCCGGTCGCTCAACTCGACCTGTACCGAGGAGTAGCCGGCTCCCGCCGCTTCGTCGATGAAGTGCGCGAGCAGCGACCGCCCGATGCCCAGCCCCCGGAACTCGGGGGCCACCGCGATCGCTGCGACGCAGAGGGTGTCGCGCCCTTCCGGCAGGCCGCCGATGAAGCCGGCGATCCCCGGACGGCTCCCGCGCACCACCACCACCAGCGCATCCGGATCGGCCGTGAGTGGCCGTGCGGCCTCGTGCAGCCCGACCACGTGCTCCAGGTCCCCGGCGTCGGCACGGCCGAAGGCGAACTCGCTGGCCACCAGGTCGTCGGTCTCCTCCGGCTCCGGCCCCAGTCGTTCCAGCCCGCGCGACCGCCGCTCGAGGTCGTACCACTCCGTCACGATTCTCCGCATCTCGGTCATCTTGAAGCGGTACCAGCGCTGCTCCAGGTACGGGAGGCGCCGGAGCTCGTCCTTGAATGCGCGAAATACCCGCCCGCGCGAGTTCAGAGCGTTCCGCAGACGCTCACGATGGATCGGATTGCGCAGGGCTGCCACGAAACGCTCCATGAGCTGGAAGCCGTCGACCGGGCGCCACTGAGGTATGGGGACGAACCGTTCTCCGAGATGCGCACCGCGGTCCTTCACCATTTCCGCGGTCTCCACGTCCACGGAGTAGTCGGCCCCCTGGTCCTCCATCGCGAACACGATGCGTTCCACGATCTCCGGAACGAGGTCGAACTTCACCGCTCCCCTGCCACCCACTACTATATCGCCAACGCAAGCATGACTGAGCACGGAAACGGACGATGGCAACGATAGAGATGGTCGCAGCACGCGAGATTCTGGACTCGCGCGGCAACCCCACGGTGGAGGTCGAGGTCGGCCTGGAAGGCGGCGCACGCGGGCGCGCCGCGGTGCCGTCCGGGGCCTCCACCGGCGTGCACGAGGCGATCGAGCTGCGCGACGGTGGTGACCGCTACGGCGGCAAGGGGGTCCTCAAGGCGGTACAGAACGTCAACACCCGGATCGCTCCGAACCTGGTCGGCTACGACCCCATCAACCAGGTCGGGATCGACCGCGAGATGATCGAACTGGACGGAACCGCGAACAAGCGCGTGCTTGGAGCCAACGCGATCCTGGGGGTCTCGCTGGCGGTGGCCCGCGCAGCGGCCGCCGACCTGGACCTGCCGCTGTACCGGTATCTCGGCACGTTCCACTCGACCCTGCTGCCGGTGCCGATGGCGAACATCGTCAACGGCGGAGCGCACGCGGACAACAGCCTGGAGTTCCAGGAGTTCATGATCGTGCCGGTCGGCGCGCCCAGCCTGCGCGAGGCGGTGCGGATGGGCGCCGAGGTCTTCCACGCCCTCAAGCGGGTGCTCGCCGATCGCGGACTGTCAACCGCCGTCGGCGACGAAGGCGGCTTCGCGCCCGATCTTCCCTCCGACGAATCCGCGCTCGGCTTGATCATGGAGAGCATCGAGGCTGCCGGCCTGCGGCCGGGCGATGACATTGCCATAGCGCTGGACCCCGCGACCTCGGAGCTGTACGACCCGGAGACCGGCCGCTACGCGTTCCGAAAGACGGACAGGCCGTCGATGACCTCCAGGGACCTCGCGGATCTGTGGGTGGATTGGGTACAGCGCTATCCGATCGTCTCCATCGAGGACGGCATGGCCGAGGACGACTGGGAAGGATGGCAGTTGCTGACCGACGCGCTCGGGGCGCGGGTACAACTGGTTGGCGACGATCTGTTCGTGACCAACGTCGAGCGCCTGGCGCGCGGCATTCACGACGGCGTGGCCAACTCGATCCTGATCAAGGTAAACCAGATCGGCACGCTGACCGAGACGTACGAGGCGGTCGACATGGCCCGCCGGGCCGGCATGACCGCGGTGGTGTCGCACCGATCCGGCGAGACCGAGGACGCCTTCATCGCCGACCTGTCCGTCGCGCTCGCGACGGGCCAGATCAAGACCGGCTCATTCTCGCGCTCCGATCGGCTGGCAAAGTACAATCAGTTGCTGCGCATCGAGGACGCGCTGGGCGACCAGGCCATCTATCCGGGGCGCGCCGCCTTTCCTGCGGGCTGAGCGGCCCGCGGGCTGAGCCGCCTGCGGGTCGAGCGGCCGAGGCCGAGGGCCGTTCGGTTCCCTTGCCCGGCTACTGCCGCCCGTCGTCCATCGAGACCGTCCTGCGCACCGCCTCCGCCGGGAACCCGCGGACCAGCAGCCGGCGGGCGATCGCGTCGCGGCTGTGGCCGCCGGCCCGCAGCGCCGCGGCGCTCGAACGCAGCAACTCCCGTTCCACCGCGACGGGAAGTTCCTCGTCCACGACGGTCTCGGCCACCGAGTCGCCGACGCCGCGCTTGATCAGCTCCGCCCTCAGCCGGCGCCGTCCTTCAGCCTTGCGTCCGATCCGGGCGGCCACCCAGACGCGAGCAAAGCGCTCGTCATCGAGGAGACCGGCACGGGTCAACGAATCGATCACCGCCCCGGCAACGGCGGCGTGCCCCCGCTGGCGCAGCTTTCGCCGCAACTCGAAGACGGAGTGCTCGCGGCGGGCGATCAACCCCTTGGCATACTCCAGCGCCGCGGCGGCTTGCCCGGTCAACGCCTCCACGCCATGCCCGCGGAGGCCATACCCACGGAGGACGGACACCGCAGGACCATCGGGGCTACCGCCCCCCGGTCCCGATCCTACCGCTTGGAGAACTGGAAGCGCTTGCGCGCCTTCGGGCGGCCGTACTTCTTGCGCTCCACCATGCGTCGATCGCGCGTGAGGAAGCCGTTGGCGCGCAGGCTCTCGTGGTTGCTGTCATCGTAGGCATCCAGGGCGCGCGCCAAGCCGTGGCGGCTGGCATCCGCCTGACCCGCCGGGCCGCCGCCTGTCACGTTGATCATGACGCTGAGCTTGCCCAGGTTGTCGGTGACGTCCAGCGGGGACGTCACGCGCTGTACCAGCTCCTCCGAGTTGAAGTAGTCGTCCAGGGACTTGCCGTTGACCGTGATCTGTCCGGCGGCGAGGCGCTGCAGATCGGTCTCTCCGGCGCCGGCGCCCGCCGCCGATTGGCGCAGGAATACCCGCGCGACCGCGGTCTTGCGGCGGCCCGTGCCCAAGGCGAGGTTGATGCTGTCCGTTTCTGCCATCAGCTCTGATCCCGTGCGGATGATTGCCGTTTGAACGTCGTTCGGGTGAACGTCGTTCGGATGAACGCAGGTCGAGGGGTTGGGGGTGCTGGCCCTCATGAGGGTGCTCGGAGCCGGCGTACACGCGCACGTTGCGAAACAACTCCCGACCCAGGCGGCCCTTGGGAAGCATGCCGCGTATGGCCTGCTCCACCGGAAACACCGGTTTGCGGTCGATGACGTGCTCGAACGTCTCACTACGCAGCGCCCCGGGGTACCCCGAATGACGGTAGTACCGCTTGTCGCTGCGCTTGTTTCCGGAAACGGCCACCCTGGCCGCGTTGATGACCACGACGCGGTCTCCCAGGTCCTGGTGAGGTGCGAAGTAGGGCCGGTGCTTGCCGCGCAGCACGCTGGCCACCCGTGCCGCCAGCCGGCCGAGCGGAGCGCCGTCCGCATCCGCGATGTACCATCGTCGCTCGACGTCCCGAGCACGCACGAATACCGTTTTCATCGCTTGCCGTGCCGCCTTCCCTACGTCGAGGAGCCGGCGGCTCCCTGGCCGCCGGACCCCGGAGAGCCGCCGGACCCGCGGGCCTCGGCCGCTTCGGCCTCCTTCGCCTCTCGCTCTTCCTTCTTGGCTTCCATCTTGTCCTTGATATCCGCAAATCCGACAAACAGCGCGATCAGGCCGATGAGCAGGGCTGCCACGGGGATAGCTCCTTTCAGGAATGCCATGACGTCCGGCCACCACTGCATCGACCACGGCACCGGCAGTACCGAGTAGACCGCGAACAACAGGAGCACCAAGCCCACCAATAGAGCAATCATCGTCGCCTCATGCGCTGAGAGTCTCCTAAGGGTAGCGTTTCCCGGCGCGTCAAGCAACCGCCGGGTCTCACGTTGCCACCGTACGTTCCGCTCCGTGCGCCGCGCGGGTCCGGAACCACGGCTCTCTTGACCGGCTCGTTCTTGACCGGCTCCGGTCGACGGCAGGACAATGAGGCTTGAGAGGAACGCGTGCCCGGCCGGCGGCGCCGGGCCGAGGAGGAACGATGTCGGAGCGAAGCGCAGTACACGGCCGCGTCCACACGGCGGCCCAGACGGGACTGCTGAGCAACGTCTACCTGTGGATGACCGGCGGACTGGTCCTGAGCGGGGCCGTCGCCTGGTTCGTGGTCAGCCAGGAAGTGCTCCTCGGCGCCATCCTTCGCAACCCGATGCTGTACTTCGGACTCATCATCGGCGAGCTGGCGCTGGTCTGGATCCTGAGCGCCCGGATCATGACCATGAGCATCGGCGCGGCGTCCGGCGGGTTCATCGCCTTCGCGGCGCTCAACGGCGTCACGCTGTCGGTGATCGCGACCGTCTACACCCAGCAGGAGATCGCGCAGGCGTTCTTCATCGCGGCGGGGATGTTCGCGGGAATGAGCCTGTACGGCCACGTGACCAAGCGCGACCTGACGTCCATCGGCAGCTTCCTGAGCATGGGCGTGCTGGGGCTGATCATCGCCATGGTCGTCAACCTCCTGGTCGGCAGCGGCATCCTCGACCTCCTGATCTCCATCGGCGGGGTGGCGCTGTTCCTCGGCCTGACCGCATACGACACGCAGGTGATCAAGCGCTGGCAGGCCGAGGCCGGGTCCATGGACGAGACGACCTTCGTCCGCCTGTCGGTGCTCGGCGCGCTCAAGCTGTACCTGGACATGCTCAACCTGTTCCTGTTCCTGCTGCGGCTGGGACGGCGCTAGCGAACAACCGCATCAGCGCCGCCGCCTCGCCGGCGGAGACCTCGTCCGGCAGGATGCTCGGTCCCGGGTGGTACGGGGAGAGCAGGACCCCCGCTCGCAGGAACCGGTCGAACACGGCGTCATAGACGGCGGCGTCGCACCGCGCCGCCAGGTACGGCCCCCGCCGCTCCCAGCCGGCGCATCCGTGCGGATCCGGCCACGCGTGCTGCGCCCAGGCGGCGCCACCGTACCCGGGCAGCCGTTCCAGTCCGGCCAGGCCGGCTGCCAGAAGCGGCGCCGGCTGCGGCGCCGGCGCGATCAGTGCCTCCAGCTCCGCGGCCGCCGGCCCCGCCGGCAGGCAGAGCGGCGCCGGCGCCTCCCCGATCGTGGACGGCAGGACCGGCACCAGGGCCCGCCATTGGGGGGGAGGCGGCGTCGGCCCGGCAAGAGGCCGCCAGAGGCCCGCGACACAGGCTTCCGCCGGCCTCTCGTCGACCGCGGGATCGTGCACGTCGCCCGGTGTGACGCCGAGGTGCTGCAGGACCGCGCGCACCTCGGCGTCACCCGCGGTCAGAAGCGGCTCGCACCCGGGAATGAGGTGCCGGAGTCGATTGCGCAGCCGGCGCTCGTAAACCGACGGCAGACCGCCGTTCACCCCCTGGGACAGGGCGCCCTTGACCCGCGCCAGCGCGCGATCGGGACGATGTCCGAGCAGAGCGCGGCCCCCGCCCTGCCACAGATCCAGGAAGCGCCGGCCACGGTGGTCGTACAGGCGATAGCCGCGCGCCCGGCGGATCGGCCCCAGCCGACCGAGGCGCGAGCGGACGGAGGGATCGGGCGCGTTCACGACCGGATCCGTTCCAGGGCCGAGTAGCGCACGGCGAACGAGGCCTCGTGCTCGGTCGCGAATCGCACCGTCACGAACCACGTCCCGGCACTGCTCCAGCGGCGGGTGACGACCCCGCTCCCGTAGTCCTCGTGATAGACCTCGGCCCCGGCCGGGAAGTCCGCGGCCTCCCCCTGCCCGGGACTCGCACCGTCGCGCGCCAGCAGACGGCCGGGAATCTCCGACAGGAACCGGCTCGTCTGCTGATCGCGCCGCTGGCCGAACACGGTACGGCGGGCGCAGGTGGTGAGATGCAGATGGCGCCGGGACCGCGTCACGCCGACGTAGAACAGGCGGCGCTCCTCCTCGAGATCGCGGTCCGCCTGATCGGGGTCGGGCCGACCGGGATCGGCTGCGCGGTCGGCCGGCAGCAGGGGAAACACGCCTTCCTCCAGGCCGGTGATCACGACCCGCTCGAACTCCAGACCCTTGGTGTTGTGCATGGTGATCAGCGTGACGGGTCGGATCGCGCCACGGTGCTCGCCGTCGCTCTCGCCGCCGGTGTCGTGGAGCCCGGCCGCTTCCAGGAACCGCTGCAGCTCCTGGCGGCCGGAACCGAACGCCTCGGCGCTCGCGGCAAGCTGCTCCAGATTGCGCAGGCGGCTGGCGCCGGAGACCGCGTCCAGCCGTCCGTAGTGCTCGGCGAGGCCGGAGCGCTCCACGGCGGCGGACACCAGCGAAGCCACCGGCTCGTGGTCGGCCATCGCGCAGAGCTCCCGGTGCAACTCGAGGAAGTCCGCGATCCCGGCACGCGCCCGGCCCGGCAGCGAACTCTGCGCGGCGCGCGCCCTGTCGATGGCGGTGGCGGTGGGCGGTCCGACGTCGAACAGCGTCTCGACCTGCGGACGCGCGGACGCATCCGCCGGCACCGCAAGGATCCGCTGGAGCGTCTTGGGGCCGACCGAGCGCCGCGGCGTGACGACCGCGCGCCTGAACGCGACGGAGTCGGCCGGATTGACCGTCAGCGTCAGGTAGGCAAGCGCATCCTTCACCTCCTGGCGCTCGAAGAAACCGATGGATCCGACCAGGCGATACGGTATGCGCAGCCGCCGGAAGGCGGTCTCGAACGGCTGCGACTGGAAGTTCATCCGGTAGAGGATCGCGGTCTCCAGGTCGGGATCCCGGTCGACCAGCTCGCAGCACAGCCGGACCTCCGCCTCCTGATCGGGCAGCTCGTGCAGCCGCGGTGCCGGCCCGGGCTCGTTCTCGGTCCACAGATTCTTGCCCAGACGGTCTCGATTGCCGGCCACCACGCAGTCGGCAACCCGCAGGATCTGCGGAGTGGACCGGTAGTTCTGCTCCAGACGGATGATCTCGGCGCCCTCGAAGTGGTCCGGGAACGACAGGAACGCCTGCACGTCGGCGCCCCTGAACCCGTAGATCGACTGGTCATCGTCACCGACGGCGCAGACGTAGGCATCGCCGCGCGCCAGCAGCCGCAGCAACTGGAACTGCGCCCGATTTGCGTCCTGGTACTCGTCCACCAGCAGTGCGCGGAAGCGGCCGGCGATCTCTTCCCCGGCATCGTCCGACAGCAGGTCGATCGCCCGCAGGATCAAGTCGCCGAAGTCCAGTGCGTTGCTGCGCTGCAGATGCTCCTGGTACGCCGCATACAGCTCGTTCAGAGCGAGCACCGCCGGCGCGGCGAGCTGGTCCAGGTCGTCGCTCGGCCGCAGTCCGTGATCCTTGGCGCGCGCGATCAGCTCGCCGGCAGCCTTGAGCTCGTCCGCGGCCCATCCACCGCCGGACGCGTCGCGCAGGACCGAAAGGGCGTCGGCGCCGTCCAGTATCGAGAAGCCGGGATCGATGCCGGCCCTGGATCCGTAACGTCTCAGCAGCCAGTTGCAGAACGAGTGGAAGGTGCGGATGTTCGCTTCGGCGGCGGCCGGCAGCATCGCGGTTGCCCGGTCGCGCATCTCCTGGGCGGCCTTGTTGGTGAAGGTCACCGCCAGCATCGCCCACGGGGGGATGCCGCGCCGCTCGGCCAGAAAGGCGATCTTGGTGGTGATCGCCCGTGTCTTGCCGGATCCGGCGCCGGCCAGGATGAGCAACGGGGAGCCCCAGTGCTCCACGGCGCGCCTCTGCGGCTCGTTCAAGACCTCCAGGTGGCGGTCGATCAGCGCCATTCCGCCCGCGATCTCCGTATCCGGCACCGTGCGCCCGAACAGGCTCAGGCGGAGCCGGCCGGAGTCGACACCAGCGCCTGCCGCCGTGCCGAGCCGAGCTGCAGGGTGAGGTTCACCCGGATCGGCTCGACGGTTCGGTCGACATCGTTGAGCAGCAGGCGCAGGTCGGTCCTGGAGTCTCCGTCCAGGTCGAGCAGCCGCTCTCCACCGACCGCGAGCAGCACTTCGTTCCCGCCGTAGTCGATGACCAGGCCGTTGTCGTATCGGGCCAGCAGCACGTCGTATCGCCGATCTCCGATCGGCACCTGCACCACGGCACCGACCGGCAGCACCCGGATCGCCACGTCATCGGTCATCACGAACCTGTTGCCGGCCAGGCCGGCCCGCTGCTCCGCACTCCACCCGGCCACGGCCCGGTCGCCCGCTCCGGCCGGAGGGATCACCCAGCGCAGCAGCGCGGCCACACCGGCCGCGAACACCAGCAACGCCAGCGCCAGCACCGCCACCAGCGCCGGCCGTCTGCGGCCGGGCGTGACGTCGGCGGCCGCCGCGCTGGCGGCCTGCTGCGTCCGGTAGCGCTCGATCAGCGGCTCGGGATCCATGCCCAGGTAGTCGGCGTAGCTGCGGATGAACCCGGTGATGTAGGCATCACCCGGGAGTTCGGAGTAGTCCTCGGCCTCCATCGCCTCCAGGAAGCTCTTGCTGATGTGGATATCGCGCGTCGCCTGCTCGAGGGAGATTCCCCGTGCGGTGCGGGCTTGGAGAAGAGGCGTGTTTCCCGCGGGTTCCTGGCCGTGCTCCACCATGATGGGCTCAGTCAGCCTCGCCGAGCAGCAGATCGCGGTAGACGTTCGCGTCGGGCGGCGGCTCGTACCGGAACCGGGCATCGGGTATCGACCGGTTGGTGCGCACCGCCCGGAACTCGATGGCCACCCGATCCCCGGAGCGATATTCGCCGACGATGCACCGTATCAGCATGTCGTCTCCGACGGCGACCTCGATGGTCTCGAACGCCTCCTCGGGGACCCGTCGCTCCAGGAGCAGCCTGATCACCTGCTGGCGGGATCCGTCGCCGAGCGGCACGGGATCCGGTCCCTGCTCGTACGCGATCCCGTAGTTGGCGCGCAGGAACCGCAGGCCCGGCGCCGACGCCTCCAGGCTCGGCGGCAGCGACGCTGCCGCCGGAGTCGCCGCCGGGGTGAGCCGCTGCTCGATGATGTAGTCCAGCGCCGGCATGTAGATCGTCAGCATCGCTCCGTCCGACACCAGCACCTGGCCGGCCGGTACGGTGAAGTCGATGCGCAGCAGGTCCGGGTCCTTGAATGAGAGGGCTCCTTCCCAGCGCGAAAGCTCTACCTCCCGTTGCCTGGAGCCGCACCACGTCGCGCCGGCCTGCACGCCGTCGTCGGCGACCCGCCCGATCCGCCGTCTCGCCATCACGACATCGGCCTGATAGTCCCGGATGTCCGCATATCTGCGGGCGACCTCGTCGAAGAGCACGGTGGCGGTCACGAGCTCGCGCGCGACCGTCACATCGGCCGCCATGACCAGTCCCGCCAGCAGGAGGGCGCCGCCTGACCGCCGAGGCCAACGCCGTTCGGGCGGCCGGCGGTCCGGTGTTCGCCCGGAACTCGTGCGCCGCAGTGCGTCGCGCATGCCGCTGCGCGTTACGTCCGACGCTGCTGCAGGGCGTGGATCCTGTCGCGCAACTCCGCCGCCCGCTCGTAGGCTTCCTGCTCGACTGCCTCGTCCAACTGGGTGTTCAGCTTGTCCAGCACGGCCTGCGCGGGAACCTTGATCTGCTTCAGCGCGGTGCGCAGGTACTGAAGCGACCGCAACCGTTCGTAGTGGTAGGTGGGCGTGTCGACTTCCTCCAGCGCGCCGATGTCGTCGATCGCCTTCTGCAGGGTACCGCGCGCGTCGCCCGGACTCTCGGCGCCGAGCTGCAGCATGGCGCCCGCCATGGCGTTCATCCGAATCATGTACGGGCGGTACTGCAGGATCTCGTTCTGATCGTCCGCTTCCTCGACGTACCGCTCCACGAGTTCGCAGATCTGCAGGTTGTGGCTGGTGTCGCTCATGGTGCGTTCGAAGTCGCCCATCTGGAACAGGACCAGGTAGCGGCAGTAGTAGAGGATGCCCTCGTTCTGCAGCCGAACGAAGTCGTCATGGTCGATGAGGAAGTCGCCTTCCCCGGCGTCGTCCCAGGCACCGAGACGATCGAGCATCTCCGTCAGCACCGACTCCTTCCCGAACGGGCGCAGGCCGTCCGGCCGTCCGTCCAGCTCGTACTGCTCGATGCCGAGCGGCTGGCGCACTTGCAGCACGCGACGCCCGTCGCGCGCCTTGATCACGCGGTACTGGTCGTCAGCATCGTACTGCCAGTCCGCGAGGATTTCCGTCAGGTCACGGTCCATCGGTATGTCGCCACCCCGCGACGCAATGATAACGACATGCCGAGGCCGCGACGCAACCCCGCGGGGATTGGGCCCGCGGTGACCGGGTCCGCGGGGGTGGTATCATCGCGGCGACGATGTCCGTTCACGTCATCGACCTTTCCGGGTCGCTCATCGAGCGCGAGGCATGCGCCGCCCCGTACCTCGCCAGCTTTCGCGCCGCCGTGATCGGCGCCCTGGACGCCTCTGCGGGCGACAAGGCGATCGTCGTGACCGGCGGCGGAGACCTCGCGCGCGACTACCAGACCGCCTATCGCCGGGTGGTGTCGCCCCCCTCCGACGACGCGCAGGACTGGATCGGCATCGCCGCCACGCGCCTGCATGGCGAGCTGCTGCGACACGCATTCGCGCCGGACTGCTGCGCGCCCGTGATCACCGACCCGACGGCCGTCACGGATTTCCCCGGCCGGGTGATGATCGCGGCCGGTTGGAAGCCGGGCTTCTCCACCGACTACGACGCCGTGCTGCTGGCACAGCGCTTCGCCGCCGCGACCGTCATCAAGATGTCCAACGTGGCGATGGTCTACTCGGGTGATCCGGGGCGGGACCCGCAAGCCCGCCCGCTCGAGCGCGTGACCTGGCGGGAGCTCGCACGGATGGGAGACGGTGAGTGGCACCCGGGGAGCAGGTTGCCGTTCGACCCGGTCGCTACCCGCGCCGCCGGCCGACAGGGAATGACCGTGGTCTTCACCGGCAGCAACACCGGCAACCTGCGGGCGATCCTGGAAGGCCGACCGTACCGCGGGACCACGATCGGTGACGCGTGAGCAGTACCGTCCCGCCCGCGCATCGGTTAGGATGGCGGTGGCGGCCGCACGGAACCGGGCACGAGCCGCCCGCGCGCAACCGGATGAGGTCGCGCGACGGCCGGCGTGATGAAATCGGTAGACATGCCAGACTCAAAATCTGGTGGGGGGTAACCCCCGTGTCGGTTCGACTCCGACCGCCGGCAGGTCGATGACGCCGCACCAGTCCGCCGCCGAAGCACACGACATGAGCGGTGTGCACCTGCCGACCTACGAGGAGCTCACCGCCCCGCGCGAGGTGGCCGCGGGCGGGCTCTACAACATGCGCGATCTCGGCAGGCTGCCACGCCGGGATGGCGGCCACACCCGCTCGGGGGTGTTCTTCCGCGCCGACGACCTGTCGGCGCTGACCGACGCCGGGGTGACGTCAGTGCTCGACGCCGGCGTGCGTACCGTGATCGATCTGCGCCGGGTTGCCTTCACGCAGCGCGAGCCCAACCCGCTGCGCGAGGTGAGCGCGGTGCGCTATCACCACGTCGACATGATCGGCCCCCAGTACCGAGTGGACCCCGCAACGCTCGACGTGGAGCAGGTGGACGACGCCACCGGCTTGCCCCGCTTCCCCGTCTACCACCAGTTTCGCCAATACAGCGGCTGGCTGGTCGCGCGCAGCGAAGCGATCGCCGCGATCATGCGAGTGCTCGCGCAGCGCGACGCCGGTCCGACGCTGTTCCACTGCCGGGGCGGCAAAGACCGTACCGGCGTGATCGCCGCTCTCCTGTTGACGCTTGCTGACGTGCCGGAGCTGGTCATCGCCGCTGACTACGGACACACCGCCCGCAACGGGCTGGCGCGCCTGCGGGATCTACCGATCGACACGCCGGGGCTCCCGGTCGTGCGCGACGAGCGCGCCTACCAGCGCGCGTTCTGTCCGCCGGAGCTGATGCCGATCCTGCTGCACTGGCTGCGCACCTGCTACGGCGGAGTGGAGCGGTACCTGCGCCGGCACTGCGGGCTGACCGAGGATGAGATCGGCGTGCTGCGCGGCAAGCTCGCCGCCTAGCGCCCCGAAACCGTCGCCTACGGCTCCGCTTTCGGCCCGTCCCCACCTTTCGCGTCGGAGTCTGTCGGCGTTCCCGCTGGCGCGGCAAATCCGACAGACTCCTCGCGCCCCTACACCGTCAGGTCGACCAGCTCCAGATCGTTGCTCGCCGGGTCGTAGAGGCCGTAGGTGGGCGTCCTGCCCATGGCGCTCAGCGTGCCCGGGTTGGCCAGCAGCACGCCGCGGCCGCCGGCGTCGAGCCGCTCCACGTGGGCCACGTGGTCGTGGCCGTAGAACACGGCATCGTACTCCCCGCCGGAGGCGAGCGCCCGTGCCAGGCGCGGGTAGTGCTGCATGGCGATGCGACGCTCGCCGATTGCCAGCTCCGCAAGCTCCGCGCCGTGGAACCGGAAGTTCTCCCTCCCGGCGGTACGCGTGGTCATCAGGTAGTGGTCGCCGTCGACATTGCCGGCTACCAGGTCCACCTGCCCAGCGAACGCGTCCAGCAACCGCAGCAGCGTGAGCGGCGCGCAGACATCGCCGCAGTGCAGCAGGTGCGTGCACCCCGTGTCGGCTAGGCGCCGGCACAGGGCGTCCAGCGCCGGCCAGTTGTCGTGGGTGTCGGAAACGACGGCGATCCGCCCCTCTCCGGCTGGCATCGCGCGGCTCCGGCCGTCAGCCGTCGTAGCGCTTCAGGGCGACAACGGCGTTGTGACCGCCGAAGCCGAACGCGTTGTTGATCGCGGCGCGCATGGGAGCCTCCTGGCCGCGGTTGGGCACGTAGTCCAGGTCGCACTCGGGGTCCGGCGTCTCGTAGTTGATCGTCGCCGGGTAGAACTGTTCCTGCAGCCCCTTGATCGTGGCGATCGCCTCCACGCCGCCGGCGGCGCCGAGCAGGTGCCCGACCATGGACTTGGTCGACGAGACCTTCATGTCGGCGGCGTGATCGCCGAACACCTCCTTGATCGCGCGCGTCTCGGTGGAGTCGTTGAGCTGCGTCGAGGTGCCGTGCGCGTTGACGTAGTCGAAGTCCTGGAGCGCCAGGCCGCTGCCCGCGATCGCCATCTTCATCGCGTTGACCGCGCCCTTGCCCTGCGGATGGGGAGCGGTCAGGTGGTTGGCGTCACAGGTGACGCCGTAGCCGACCACCTCGCAGTAGATCGGCGCGGAGCGAGCCCTGGCGTGCTCCAGCTCCTCCAGGATGAGCGTTCCGGAACCCTCGCCCAGGACGAAGCCGTCACGGTCCTTGTCGAACGGCCGGCTGGCCCGCTTGGGGTCGTCGTTGAACGACGACGTGACCGCCTGCAGCACCGAGAACCCGGACAGGGCCAGCGGCGCGACGGCCGCCTCGGCGCCGCCGGTCACCATGATGTCGACCGTGCCGTCCTTGACCCATCGATACGATTCGCCGATGGCGTCGTTGGCGGACGCGCACGCGGAGACGACCGTGTAGGACGGGCCGTGCGCGTGGATCCTGATGGCGATGTGGCCGGCCGCGATGTTGCTGATCATCTTCGGCACCAGCAGGGGGTGCACGGCCTTGGGGCCGCGGTCGAACAGGTGCCTGAACTCGGCATGCAGGGTGTGGATGCCGCCGAAGCCGACCCCCAGGATGCAGCCGGTACGCTCCGGTTCCAGGTCGTCGGTCGCCAGACCCGCGTCGCCCAACGCCTCCAGTGCCGTGACCATCGCAAACATCGCGAAGCGGTCCAGGCGGCGCGCCTCGCGACGATCCAGGAACTGTGAGGGATCGAGGTCCCGGACCTCGCCTCCCACTTTCGAGGGATAATCCGAGACGTCGAACGACGAGATGTGGTCGATGCCGCTCTCGCCGTTCCTGACCGCACGCCAGAACGTGTCGACGTCGTTTCCCAGGGGAGTGACGGCGCCGAGCCCCGTAACCACCACGCGTCTGTCCATTCCCATCTCCTTGGTCCCTACTCCTTCGTCCGACTCCCTCGTAAAGGGTCGAGCACCTTCCGCTACATCAACAGCCCGCCGTCCACCTGCAGCACCTGTCCGGTGACGTAGGTGGAGCGGTCCGAGGCCAGGAACGCCACCATTTCGGCCACGTCCTCCGGCGTTCCCGTGCGGCCGAGCGGAATCATGCCGGTAATGCTCTCCCGTATCCCGTCGCTGAGCGATGCGGTCATGCCGGTCTCGATGTAGCCGGGGGCGACCACGTTCACCCGCACGCCGCGGCCCGCCACCTCGCGCGCGAGGCTCTTCGAAAAGCCGACGATGCCGGCCTTCGACGCACTATAGTTCGTCTGGCCGGGGTTGCCGGTCAAGCCGACCACGGACGAAATGTTGATGATCGACCCGGCGCGGCGCCGCGCCATGTCGCGGGCGATGAGCTTGCATGTCAGAAAGGTCGCCGTGAGGTTGAGCGCGAGCACCGCGTCCCAGTCCTGCCGCGACATCCGGAACACCAGTCCGTCGCGGGTGATGCCGGCGTTGTTCACCAGGATCTGCACGCCGCGCTTCTCCGCCAGGATCTCCTCGATCCGTGCGTTGAGCGCCTGCTCGTCGGCCACGTCGGTCGGCAGCCACGTGTAGTCGCCCCGCTCGCCGAGCCCCGCCGCGTCCTCGGCGGCGGTCCGCGAAAGCGAGTAGACCCTGGCGCCGTCACGCAGCAGGGCGCTGCAGACGGAGGCGCCGATGCCGCGCGAGCCGCCGGTCACCACCGCGACCGCGCCGTCCAGGCTCATGACCGGGGATTCAGGAGGAGGCCGCCGCGGCCGCCTCGATCGCCTCCAGGGTCCCCGCCGCCTCGCACCGGAACTCGCCACGGAAACCTCGGAACAGCCCGGCGAGCACCTGGCCCGGCCCCACCTCCAGGTAGCGGTCGTAGCCTGCCGCCTGCAGTGCGGCCACCTCGTCGGTCCAGCGCACGCTGGACACCACCTGCCGCACGCAGAGCTCGCGCGCCTCGTTGCCGGAGGTGACCTGCGCGCCGGTGACGTTGGCGTACACCGACCGTACCGGATCGGCGAACGGGACGTCGGACAGCACCTCGGCCAGCCGGTCGGCCGCGTCCCGGATCAGCGGCGAGTGGAACGGCCCGGAGACCTTCAGGGTGATGAAGCGCCGCGCGCCCGCCTCCTTGCACGCCGCTTCGGCATCGCGCAGGCCGCCGGCCGTGCCGGCCAGCACCACCTGCCGCGGGCTGGAGTAGTTGGCG
Source organism: Spirochaetia bacterium (assembly GCA_964291595.2). GTDB lineage: Bacteria > Spirochaetota > Spirochaetia > SZUA-6 > Bin103 > CATQHW01. Next base: position 4,408,024 of record OZ219914.1, read on the forward strand.
ACGAAGATCGTCCCGTCCGGCAGATCGGCGATCGCCGCCTCCGCGCGCTGCGGCGCAAGCCCGATCACGGCGGCCATCCCGGACCGGCCGTCCGCGGTATCGGAGGCGCGGCTGGCCGCCTCCATCGCGATCCCGCGCTCGCGGGCGATCGGGAAGATGTCGGCCGCGCCGATCACCCCGGCAAGGTGCAGCGCCGAGTACTCGCCCAGGCTGAACCCGGCGAAGCCGTCACCGGTCACGCCGTGCTCGCCGAGCACGATGGCGGCTGACAGGTTGGCGAGGGTCACCGCGATCTGCGTGCGGTCGGTGGCGCGCAACTCCTCTTCGGTACCCTCGAACAGCAGGCGCCGCAGGTCGGTGCCGGTAGCATCGGAGGCGATCTGGAACAGGTCCTTGACCGCCTGGCTGTGATCCCACAGATCACGGGCCATCCCCGGGTACTGGGCGCCCTGCGCCGGGAACAGGAAACACGTCCGCATCGGATTTGGGCTCGCGTCAGGGTAGCCCTACCCGCCCCGGCGGGTCAACGCGCGGAGCGCCAGCCGCTTGACCCGGAGAAGACGGGGACTCTACATTCGGCAACCGACAGTCGTCTTCAGAAGGCGGAAGCCTCCCACACCGCTCCAAGGAGACCCGATGGGCGCAAGAATTGAGGGGATCGGCGCCTACACGCCGTCCCGACGCATGTCCAACGACGAGCTCGCCGAGTTCCTGGACACCTCCGACGAATGGATCCGATCGCACACCGGCATCGGCTACCGCCACATTGCCAGCGATGACGAGGCCACCTCCGATCTCGGAGCGGAGGCGGCGAAGGTGGCGCTTGCGCGTTCCGGCGCGGATCCCGAGTCCATCGACATGGTGCTGGTGGCCACCGCCTCCTCCGACTACGTCGGCTTCCCGTCCACGGCCTGCATCGTGCAGGACATGATCGGCGCCACGAACGCGGCGGCGATGGACATCGGCGTGGGCTGCACGGGGTTCGTCTACGGGCTGGAGACGGCCAAGGGTTTCATCGCCTCCGGCGCCGCCGAGCGCGTGCTGCTGATCGGCAGCGAGGTGCTGACCCGCATCGTCGACTGGACGGACCGCAGCACCTGCGTGCTGTTCGGGGACGGGGCGGGCGCCGCGGTGATCACGCCGTCCGACAACGGCTGCGGGATCCTCGACTCGGTGCTCAAGGCGGACGGCTCGGGCGCCGCCTACCTGGCGCGCGAGGTCGGCGGCACGCGCACGCCCTTCAAGCCGGGCCGCGACGCGGAGCGCGACCTGCTGATCAAGATGGAGGGGCAGCCGGTCTACAACTTCGCGGTGCCGGCCATCATCGAGGTCATCCGCGAGATCCTGACGCGCAACGAGCTCACCATCGACGACGTCGCCTGGATCGTCCCGCACCAGGCCAACCAGCGCATCATCGAGGCCGCCGCCAAGCGGTCGCGGATTCCGTACGAGAAGTTCTACCTCAACATCGAGGAGTACGCGAACACGTCGGCGGCGACGATCCCGATCGCGCTCAACGAGCTGTACGAGCACGACAAGGTGTCGGCCGGCGACCTGCTCATCACCGTCGGGTTCGGCGCGGGCCTCACCTTCGGCGGCAACCTGCTCAAGTGGTAGCGCCCGCGGGGCGCTACACGGGCGTGAGCTTGTGCACGAGGTTCTCCACGCCCACCTCCGACACGTAGATGTCGCCGTGCCGGTCGACCCACACGCTGTGCGCGCCGTGCGAGCGGTCGGTGGGCTGCTCCGGCATCGGAATGTCCGCGAGCTCGTTGCCGTCCGGATCCAGGATCACCAGGGTGCCGTCGGCCAGGTAGACGGTGCCGTCGCCGCCCACGAACAGGCCGCACGGACTTCGCTTGTTGCCCCACTCGGCCACCTGGCGCCCCGAATGGTCCAGGATGCAGATCCGGTTGTTGGGCTCGCGATCGGCGACCAGGACGTGACCGCGGTAGTCGCAGACCACCGAGTGCGGCAGCGTGAACCGGCCCGGTCCGGCGCCGCGTCCGCCGAAGGTCGCCAGCAGCTCGCCGGCGGCCGAGAAGCGGTGCAGGCACTCCTGGCCGTAGCCGTCGGCGACCCAGATCTCGCCGTCCGGCGCCACCACCGCGCGCGTGGGCCGGTTGAACGGCATGCCGGCCGCGCCGGGGACGCCGGGGGTGCCCAGGGTCTGCAGCACCTGGCCGTCGGCGGTGCAGATGCGCACCGTGTGGTCGCCGCAGTCGGCGACCAGCACCCGGTCGTGCTCGTCGATCCACAGCTCGTGCGGCACGCTGAAGATGTCCTCTCCCCACGTGGTGATCACGTTGCCCTCCCGGTCGTACACGACGATGGCCGGATCCGGCTCGCGGTCGATCACGTAGACGCGGTCGCGGCTGTCGACGGCCACGGCGGACGCGATCCCCAGTGTTCGTCCCGCGGGGCCGCCGCCCCAGCCGTCAACGAATCGGAATGCCTGTTCCATAGCTCACCTCCGGGCTCAGCATGACGCCCCGAGCGCGGGAGCGTCCAGCGTCCGGAACCATGCCGACAGGCCTTTCCGAGAGTCGACGATCGGGGCTACAATGCGCCGTGCGCGCCGTAGATAACGGAAGGTCGCGCGACACCCGGCAGTTTCCCGTATAGAGAGATTGCCGTATTGAGAGAGAAGCCATGACGACGAATCAGACCTGGTGGCCGAATCAGTTGAGCCTGAAGGCTCTTCGCCAGAACTCTCCCGCATCGGACCCGATGGGCGGGGACTTCGACTACGCCGAGGCGTTCAAGAGCGTGGACGTCGACGAGTTGAAGCAGGACGTCGAGCGGGTGATGACCACCTCCCAGGACTGGTGGCCGGCCGACTACGGCCACTACGGGCCGCTGTTCATCCGCATGACCTGGCACGCCGCGGGCACCTACCGCATCAGCGACGGCCGCGGCGGCGGCGGCTCCGGCTACCAGCGCTTCGCGCCCCTGAATAGCTGGCCGGACAACGGCAACCTGGACAAGGCGCGCCGCGTGCTGTGGCCGGTCAAGCAGAAGTACGGCCGCAACCTGTCGTGGGCCGACCTGATCATCTTCGCCGGCAACTGCGCCCTGGAGTCGATGGGCTTCAAGACGTTCGGCTTCGCCTTCGGCCGTCCCGACGTCTGGGAGGCAGACGAGACCGACTGGGGGTCGGAGACCGAGTGGCTCGGCGACGAGCGCCACGACGCCGACGGCGAGCTGCAGGGTCCGGTCGGCGCCGACCACATGGGACTGATCTACGTGAACCCCGAGGGGCCGGGCGGCAACCCCGACCCCGCGGCCGCCGCGCAGTACATCCGCAACACGTTCGCCCGCATGGCCATGAACGACGAGGAGACGGTCGCGCTCATCGCCGGCGGCCACACCTTCGGCAAGGCGCACGGCGCCGCGCCCGACGACCAGGTGGGCGCCGAGCCCGAGGGCGCCGGCGTCGAGGAGCAGGGCTTCGGCTGGCGCAACGGCCACGGCTCGGGCAAGGCCGGCGACACCATCACCAGCGGCCTGGAGGGCGCGTGGACCAACGAACCCACCAAGTGGGACAACAACTTCATGGAGAACCTGCACGGCCACGAGTGGGAGCTCACCAAGAGTCCCGCCGGCAAGTCGCAGTACGCGCCCGTGAACGCATCCGAAGTCGCCACCGTGCCGGACGCCCACGATCCGGCCAGGAAACACGCGCCGATGATGCTCACCACCGACCTCTCGCTGCGCGAGGACCCGGTCTACGCGCCGATCTCGAAGCGCTTCCTGGAGAATCCGGCCGACCTCGAGGACGCCTTCGCCAAGGCGTGGTTCAAGCTGCTGCACCGCGACATGGGGCCGCGCAGCCGCTACCTCGGACCGCTGGTCCCACAGGAGCCGCAGCTCTGGCAGGACCCGGTGCCCGACGTCGACCACGAGCTGATCGGCGAGCAGGACATCGCGCACCTCAAGGCCGAGGTGCTGGCCTCGGGCGTGTCCGTCTCCCGGCTGGTCGCGACCGCGTGGGCGGCGGCGGCGTCGTACCGCGGCACCGACAAGCGCGGCGGCGCCAACGGGGCGCGCCTGCGCCTCTCACCGCAGAAGGACTGGGAAGTGAACGACCCGGCCGAGCTGGCGAAGGTGCTGCCGGTGCTGGAAGGAATCCAGGCGGAGTTCAACGGCGCGCAGACCGGCGGCAAGCGGGTCTCCCTGGCCGACCTGATCGTCCTGGCCGGCTGCGCGGCCGTCGAGCAGGCCGCCCGCGATGCCGGGCACGACGTGCAGCTCCCGTTCGCACCCGGACGCACGGACGCGTCGCAGGAGTGGACGGACGCGGAGTCGTTCGCCGTGCTGGAGCCCGCCGCGGACGGGTTCCGCAACTACGTCAAGGCCGGCAACGGAACCTCGGCGGCCGAGGAGCTGGTCGAGCGGGCATGCCTGCTGACGCTGACCGCTCCCGAGATGACGGCGCTGGTCGGCGGCATGCGCGTCCTGAACGCGAACGCCGGCCAGTCCGCGCACGGCGTGTTCACCGACCGCCCGGGAGCGCTCAGCAACGACTTCTTCGTGAACCTGCTCGACATGAGCACGCAGTGGCAGCCGGCTTCCGACGGCGTCTTCGAGGGCCGCGACGCGGCCGGCGGGGACGTCAAGTGGACGGCCACCGAGGTGGACCTGGTGTTCGGCTCGAACTCCGAGCTGCGCGCCCTCGCGGAAGTCTACGGCTGCGACGACGGGCAGGCGGCGTTCGTGCGCGACTTCGCCGCGGCCTGGAACAAGGTGATGACCCTCGACCGCTACGACCTCTGAGCGACGGCAACCGGACCCGGTCCGGTTGCCGTCCCCTTTACCGCCCGCCCCCGTTCACCCGCACTTCGCGTCCCAGCCGGGCTTCTCTCTCTATCTTCGAGCCTATCCGGCCAAGACGAGCGGCAGGATGACCACCACCAGCACGGTGCCGGCCCACAGCGCTTCCGGCGTACCGGTATCGCGCTGCCGGTCCGGTTGGCCTGCCGGGTCGTATCGGGAGACCAGGTGATGCAGCAGCAGCCCCAGGCCGACGCCGTAGAACAGGTGCCCGATCAGGGAAGCGTAGCTGGCCGAGGCCGCCGCCAGCGACCAGTCGACCGGTTGCCGCAACAGCGCCGGGAACAGCGTCAGCGCGCCGAGCAGCCACCACAGCACGCCGTATGACAATCCCCAGCTCATCGCCGCTCCGGGGCTGCAGGCATGGCGCTGAAACAGCAGGCCGAAGCTGCTGCCGATGAGGATCGAGATCACGAAGTGCACCAGCACGCCGACAACGGGCGAGCGGGAGCCGACCAGGCTGGCGACGCTGGGCAGCGCGCCGACGCCGTACATGACGACGGTGAAGAGTATCCCGCCCAGAACCCCGCCGGCCTGCCCCATCAGCACGCCGCGGACGCTGCGTGTGCCGGCGCCTTCACGCGTGCGGCTGAGCGGATCGGAGTCCACGAACAGGATCATCCACAGGCGATTGACGAGGGCATAGACCAGACCGACCACAGCTCCATAGAGGAGATGCGCCACCAGCGACGAATAGTTCGCCCGCGCCGCTTCCACCGTCCACTGAATCGGACTGTGGGTGAACAGCGGAAGCAGTGTCAGCGGGCCCAGAATCCACCAGAGCACGCCGTACCCCATGCCCCGGATGAGAGCCGAGCCGACGCCGCCTGCGTTGCGGTGGAACAGGAGGGCGAAGGTCATGGCGATGACCAGGCCGATGAGAAAGTGCAGCAGGCCGCCCGCCGCGGGCGAGCCCGTGCCGACCATTCCGGCGACCAGGGGAAAAAACCCCGCGGTCTCGATCCCCCACAGGAACACCCATGCGCCGAGCAGCCCGCCCACTCCGCCGACGACGAGCGCCTGCACGAGCGGCGGCACCAGCTCGGGAGCCCTCGGCTCCGCCGGCGGCGGATCGGGGGCAGCGGGGACGAACGGGAGCAGGCGGCCGAGGCCGTACATCGCAAGGCCCAGCACCGCCCCGAAGCCGACCATGTGCGCCAGGAGTTGCGGAAAGCCGTCCTGTAGCGCCGGCACCGTCCACTGCAGACCGCGTCCATCCACGAGCGGCAACAGCGTCAGCGGACCGGCCAGCCACCACAGGATGCCGTACGCCTGCCCCCACATGAGCGCCGATCCGGCGGTGCGTACCCGCAACCCGAACCCGAGACCGAAGAGCAGGCCCAGGACGCCGCTCATCGTCAGGTGGACCGGCCACGGGGTGGCAGGCGCTGCCAACAGGCCCGACACGCTGCCGCCCAGCACCCCGGCGATCGTCCCGGCCAGCAGACGATTGCGCGTCATGACCGCACGTCCCGCTCCGACTCGGCATCGAAGCTCATGGTCTGCACGATGTCGGGCGGGAAGAACACGTCCAGAACCCAGTCCAGCAGGACGCGCAGCCGCTTCTCCAGGTTGGGGAGCTTCGACAGGTAGATGGCCCGCCACATGATCCATGCCAGAAACCCGGAGAAGCGATGCCCCAGCACTTCGGCCACCGCCAACTGGTGGCCCAGCGCGGCCAGGCTGCCCAGCGTCTTGAAGTCGAACGGGTGCAGCGGCGTGCCGCGGATCGCGGCCGCGACGTTGCGGCCCAGGAGCTTCCCTTCGCGAAACGCGTGCTGGGCCGTCGGCGGGTAGAAGGAGCCCGCGTCGTGGGGGATGGGGATCCGTGCGCAGTCGCCCGCCGCCCACAAGGCCGGGTTCTCGACCGATCGCAACTCGGACGAGACGGGAATCTGACCCCGCCGCGTCAGCTCGACGCCGAGTGCATGCACGATCGGATTCGGCTGATTGCCTGCCGTCCACACCACGGTGTCGGCGGCGAGCCTCTCGTCGCCGATGAGGATCATCCCCGGCGCGGCACCGGTGACCCTGGTGTTGGCGATGAACTCGACGCCTCGCGCGGTCATCTTTTCCTGCGCGAACCGCCCCAGGGACTCACTCAATTCGGGCAATATGACGTCGCGGGGATGGACCAGCACGAAGCGCACGTCGTCCGGCGCGATGTTGGGATAGTAGGGCAACATGCCCCGGCCGAAGTCGTTGATGCCGCCGATCAGCTCGACGCCGGCAAAGCCACCCCCGACGACCACGAACGTCAGCAACCGGCGCTTCGTCGCAGGCTCCTGCTCGAAGTCGGCCCGCTCGAACCGGTCGATGATCTGGTTGCGGAGTCGAACGCTGTCCTGCAACGACTTGAAGGTGAGCGTGTTGGCCTCGATGTCCCGGTTGCCGAAGAAGCTGGGGACGCATCCCGTCGTGATCAACAGGTGGTCGAATGCCAGGCTGGAGTGCGGCGAACGTGCGCCGGGACTCAGGTCGACGCGACCCCGTGCCCAGTCGACGCGCGCGACCTCGCCCTGTACCACGTGCACCCGTCGAAAGAAGGTGCGCAGGGGCGGACTGATGTGTTGCGGATTGACGGCGCTCGACGACACCTCCGACAGCATGGGCGTGTGCACGAGATAGTTGGTCTTGCTGACCAGCCACACGTCCACGCCGGGATCGTCGGCGAACGCCCTGTCGAGCGACCTGGCTGCGCTCACGCCGGCGTAACCGCCGCCGACGATGACGACGTTCGTCTTCACAGCCGGTTCCGGCGAGGGCTTCGCGGCCGGCGCCAAGCGCAGGCGTTCGCATGCCAGGCCGTAGAGGAATCCGGTCAGGCTGCCGTGCAGCACGTAGGCGATCAGTTCCGGGACGATGCGGGCCGCCGTGTCCACGCGCCACATCGGAGCGCCCGCGTCGAGGATGGGGAAGAGGCTGAGGGCGAAGACCGCCCACGTCACCACTCCCATCACGACACCGCCCATGACGTTCTCCGGGTGACTCCCTGGCGCGGGACGGAACAGCAGCGCGTAGGCGGCGCCCAGCGATGCCCCTGCCGCGAGCAGCCGCATCGCTCCTCCGGCGTTCCCGACGATCCCACCAGGCGCCGCGGCCGGGCCGAGCGTCATCAGAATCACTTCCAGCACGGCAACCACGAGGCCGATCAGCAAGCCGGCGATGAGACGGCGCGTCACTACGCTGCCCGCACCGCCGGCGCCGGTCCGGCCGCCGGGAGTTGCCTCCAGGCGCGCAGCACCTCCGCCACGCTCCAGGCCTGCGCGACACAGCCGCCCGGAAGGTGCGGCGGGTCGCCATCGAAGACCTCGCTGATGGATCCCAGGCCGGCGTCGGCCAGGTGATCCTTCAGCGGGGCGAGGATCCCGCGGGTCGCCGCCGGGTCCCGGTACACCCGGTAGTGGGCGGTGGCGAAGGGCCCGAGCAGCCAGCCCCACACGGTGCCGCGATGATAGCCGGCGTCGCGCTCGGCCGGACCGCCGCCGTAGCGGCCGACGTAGTCGGGATCGTCGGGCGCCAGGCTGCGCAGGCCGTACGAGGTCCAGAGCCGGCGGGCGCAGGCGTCGACCACGGCCCTGGCCTGGTCGTCCGCCAGCAGCGGGAACGGCAGGGACACCGCGAAGATCTGATTGGGCCTGAGTCGGCCGTCGTAACGGCGGCCATCGGCCGCCGGCTCGCCCTCCGGGCCGTCGATCACGTCGTGGAGGTAGCCGCCGGCAGGGTACCAGAACCGCCGCCGGAAGCTGTCGGCGGCCTGCTCGGCCGCGGCGCGGTAGCGGGCGCCGTCCTCCGCCGCGCCCAGACGATCGGCCAGGTCGGCCATCACGCGCAGGGCGTTGTGCCACAACGCGTTGACCTCGACCGGCTTGCCGATGCGCGGCGTCACCACCCGGTCGCCCACCCTGGCGTCCATCCAGGTGAGCTGCACCCCCGGCTCGCCGGCGTACAGCAGGCCGTCGTCCGCGTCGACGCGAATGGCGTGGCGCGTCCCCCGCCGGTGACGATCGACGATCTCCGCCAGCGCGGGATACAGCTCTTCCGCGAGCGCGAGGTCGCCGGTGTGCAACAGGTACTGATGGACGGCATGGAAGTACCAGAGAGTCGCGTCCACGGTGTTGTACTCCGGCGCCGCCGCGCCCGGATCGACTTCGTCCGGAAACCGGTTGGGGAGCATGCCCCGGTCCAGGTAGCGCCGAAAGGTGCGCAGAACGTCGGCGGCGATCTCGGCGCGTCCGGTGCTCAGCGTCAGCCCCGGCAGGGCGATCATGGTGTCGCGCCCCCAGTCGCCGAACCAGGGATAGCCGGCGATGATCGTCCTTCCCGCCGTTCCGGTTGGGCCGGGCCCGTCCGCGAGCGATCGCCGGACCACGAACTGGTCGGCGGCCAGCGCCAGGTGGCGGACCCACGGCGGCTCCCCGGCCGGGAGCGCGCGCAGCAGTCCGGCCTGCCGCGCGCGTTCCCGCGCCAGCGACTCCCGGCCGCCGTCCGCGACGACATCCTCCAGTGAGACATCCTCCAGTGAGCAGGAGAACGTCACCGTCTCCCCCGGCGCGAGCGTGCAAGTAAACGTTCCCGGCGAGAACAGATCCTCGACGGCGTCCAGACCGCGCTCCGCCTCCATGCGGTGTCTGAAGTCCCAGTACCACTCCGCATGCGCGCGGAACGCCCCCCGGTCGGCGACGATCCTGCAGGGCGGCGCACCGGCGCCCGCACGCACGGCGACCCCGCCGGCGATCGGATCGGTTGCCACCTCGCCGCCACCACGCGTGTGGCCGTGAAAATCGCGCCAGGCGACGAGCGGGGTGGCGGTCAGCGTGACGGTGCCGGTGGCACGCGCGAGCGTGAAGCTCAGGCGCACGGTGTTGTGCCCGTGGTCCATCCAGATGCGCTGCTGCAGGCGTCCGTCGGCCAACGCCCAGGTCCACACCGGTATCAGGTGGTCGAGATGGAACGACTCGATGCAGCGGTAGCCGTGCGGGTCGACGGTGCCGGCGCCGAACTCGTTGGTGAAGAGGGGATAGCGGGTCCCGTCGTAGCAGGCCAGGGTATCGATCTTGGCCACGGCGAGGGTGCGCTGCTGCGGTGGGCTGAGCGCGGCCACGAGCAGGCCGTGATAGCGGCGCGTGTTGAGTCCCGCCACGGTCCCGGAAGCGAACCCGCCCAGGCCGTTGGTCACCAGCCACTCCTTGCGAGCGGCGCTCTCGAAACGGCCGCACTCACCCCGGCCCAGCCTCACGGTGTGCGCCGGTACGCTCATTCTTCCTCCTCGCCGCCGATCACCCGCACCTCGCGTTCCAGCCGCACCTCGAACCGCTCCACCACGGCCGCCTCGACCGCCTCCGCCGCCGCCAGCAGCTCGGCGCCGCTGGCGCCGCCGTGGTTGACCAGCACCAGGGCATGCCGCTCGGCCACGCCGGCGCGCCCGAAGCGGCGGCCGCGCAGCCCGCACGCCTCGATCAACTGCGCGGCCGGCACCTTGTAGCCGCCGCCGGCCGCCACTCCGGCGAGTTGCGGGCAGCGCTCCCGGACCCGCTCGTACCGCTCTGCCGGGAGCACCGGATTCTTGAAGAACGAGCCGGCGTTGGGCTCCGTTTCCGGATCGGGCAGCTTGCGGCGCCGCAGGCGGACGACCGCCCGGCTCACGTCGGCGACCGTGGGATCCGCAACCCGCATCCGCGCCAACTCCTCGCGCACCCCGGCATACTCCAGGCTCAGCTTCGGCCGCGTGCGCAGGCGCAGGCGCACCTCCGTGATCAGCATCCGGTCGCGCAGGCCGTGCTTGAAGACGCTGTCCCGGTAGCCGAACGCGCACGCGGCGCCGTTCATGGTGCGCGGCTCGCCGCCGTCCAGCGGCACCGCCTGCAGGTCGACGAACACGTCGGAGAGCTGCGCGCCGTAGGCGCCGATGTTCTGGATCGGGGCCGCGCCCACCGACCCCGGGATCAGGCTCAGGTTCTCGATTCCTCCCCAGCCGCGCGCCACCGTGTAACCCACCAGCCGGTGCCAGTCGTGACCGGCCGCGGCCGTCACGATCACCGACTCCGAGGCCTCCTGCACGGCGATCCCGCCTGAGCGCGGCATGACCACGACGCCGGGGTAGTCGCCGGCGAACAGGACGTTGCTGCCGCCGCCGAGCACCATACGCGGCAGGCGGTCGAAGCGCGGTTCGCCGAGCAGGTCGGCAAGCTCCCGCGCCACGCGGCCGGGCGGTCCACCGCCGACCCGTACCAGGTAGCGCGCCGTGGCCGCCACGCGCAGCGTGTTGAGTGCGGTAACGTACGCCAGCGGTCTCGACGCGCACCGCACCCTCTCCTGCCTGCGGCGGCGCCGCGATCAGCTGCTCAGGCGCTCCAGCACCTTGTACAGCGCCTGGGTGCCGCGGTCCTCCAGGCCTTCCGCCATCGCCGCCGTGTAGAACTGGTTGGCAAGCGACAGGCCCGGCAGCGCCAGCCGCATCGCCTGCGCCTCGGCCAGGGCGATGCCCATGTCCTTGACGAAGTGCTTGATGTAGAAGCCGGGCTCGAAGTCGCCCTTGACGATGCGCGGGGCCAGGTTGTTGATGGCGAAGCAGCTCGCCGCGCCCTTGCCGATCACGGCGATGATCTCGTCGCGGTCCAGGCCCGCCTTGTGGCCGTACAGCAGCGATTCGACCACGCCCACCATGGTGGAAGCGATCAGGATCTGGTTGCTCATCTTGGTGTGCTGTCCGGCGCCGGCCGGTCCCATGTAGGCGATGTTCTCGCCCATGATCTCGAAGTACGGCATGGCGCGGTCGAAGTCGGCGCGATCGCCGCCGACCATGATCGCCAGCGTGCCGGCCCGTGCTCCCGAGTCGCCGCCGGACACGGGCGCGTCCAGGGAGGCCACGCCGCGCTCCGCCGCCTGCTCGTGCAGCCGCTTGGCCAGTGCCGGTTCCGAGGTGGTCATGTCGATCACCATGCTGCCGCTCGCCGTCGCGGCAAGCACCCCTCCCGAGCCCAGGAACACCTCTTCCACGTCGCGCGGGAAGCCGACGATGCTGAACACCGCCTCACTGCCGTCGGCCACGCCGGCCGGCGTGTCGCACCAGACGGCGCCGGCGTCGAGCACGTCCTGCGCCTTGTCCTTCGAGCGGTTGTAGACCGCCACCTCGTAGCCGGCATTGCGCAAATGAAGGCACATCGAGCGCCCCATCACGCCGGTGCCGATCCAACCGATCTTTCCTGCCATTCGTTCTCCGTTCCCCCTTTCGCGGCCATTATACTAAGGCGGTGCATACCAAGGTGCGGCAGACCCTTCAGACGACATTCGGCCAATCCGCATTCGGCCAGTCCGAGCGCATGCGGCGCGTGCAGCCGCCGATCATCCCGCGCATCCACCGGCTGATCGCCGACAACCCGGGCACCATCTCGCTGGGGCAGGGCGTGGTCGGCTACCCGCCGCCGCCGGGGGTGCCTGCGGCGCTGGACCGCTTCATGGCCGACCCGGCCAACCACAAGTACGCCTCCGTGTACGGCATCCCGGCGCTGCGCGAGCGCATCGCCGCCAAGCTCGCGCGTGAGAACGGCATCGCCGTCGGCGACGAGCACGAGCTGATGGTGTCGGCCGGCGGCAACATGGCGTTCGTCAACGCGCTGCTGGCGACCTGCGACGAGGGCGACGAGGTGGTGCTGATGACGCCGTACTACTTCAACCACGAGATGGCGGTGACCATGGCCGGCTGCCGGCCGGTGCTGGTGGCCACCGACGCCGACTTCCAGCTCGACCTGGACGCCGCGGCCGGCGCGATCACGGACCGCACACGCGCGGTGGTGACGATCTCCCCGAACAATCCGTCCGGCGCCGTGTATCCGGAGGCGGACCTGCGCGAGCTGAACCGCCTGTGCGCCGAGCGCGGCGTCTACCACGTCCACGACGAGGCGTACGAGTACTTCCTCCACGACGGCGCCCGGCACTTCTCGCCCGGGTCGCTGCCGGATGCCGGCGAGCACACGATCTCGCTGTTCTCGCTGTCCAAGGCGTACGGGTTCGCGAGCTGGCGGGTCGGCTACCTGCGCCTGCCCGCGCACCTGACCGACGCCGCCGCCAAGATCCAGGACACCATCGCCATCTGCCCGCCCATCGTGTCGCAGTACGCGGCGTGCGCGGCGCTGGATGCCGGCGTCGACTACTGCCGCGGATATCTTGCCGGGATCGCCGCACGGCGGTCGGCGGTCCTGCAGACGCTGGGCGAGCTGGCGCCGCTGGTGGAGGTGCCCGCCACCCGCGGCGCGTTCTATGCGCTGGCGCGCGTGGCGACCGACGCCGACTCGGTGGAGGTCGCCTCGCGGCTGATCACCGAGCACGGCGTCGCGGCCGTGCCGGGAGCGGCGTTCGGGCTGACCGACGGCTGCTACCTGCGCATCGCCTACGCCGCGCCCGACGACGCGACCCTTGCGGAGGCGCTGGACCGGCTGGCCGACGGCCTGCGCCGGATCGCATGACGCGCTACGAGGACGCCGGCTTCCTGACCGGGATCGACGTGCTGGACGCGGACGAGGTTGCCGCGGCGCGGCGTGCCTTCGACGAGCTGGAGCGCTCGGTGCCGGCCGAGCAGCGCCAGATCGGCCTGCATGCCCGCCACTTCCAGGACGAGTTCGTGTGGCGGCTGGCCACCGACCCGCGCGTGCTGGACGTCATGGAGCAGGTGGTGGGCCCGGACGTGATGCTGCTCGGCACCCACTTCTTCAACAAGCAGCCCGACCCGGACGCCGACTCCTACGTCGCCTGGCACCAGGACGTCACCTACTGGGGCCTGGAGCCGGCCGAGGCGCACAGCGCCTGGATCGCGATCGACGACAGCGACGCCGCCAACGGCTGCATGCGGGTGCTGCCGCGCTCCCACCGCGAGGGCGTGAAGGCGCACGGGACAGCCGAGCGGCAGGGCAACCTGCTGTCGATCAACCAGGAGATCCCGGACGACCAGCTCGACACGACCGGCGCCGTCGACCTGGAGCTGCGCGCCGGCCAGATGTCCGTCCACCACGGCCGGCTCGTGCACGCCAGCAATCCCAACCGCTCCCAGCGGCGGCGCTGCGGCCTGGTGGCCCGCTACATCTCGCCCGCGATCAGGCAGGTCACCCCGGACTCCTACGGCAATCTGCACGAGCCGGTGCTGGTCCGGGGCCGGGACCGTTTCCACCACTTTCCGGCCCGCGAAGCGCCCTTCTGACCGGCCGGCACCCACAAACTGCTTCGCTGAAGCCGCCGCACGCGCTCAGATGAACATCGTCTTCGTGTCGTAGTTCTTCAGGACCGACTCGCGGGTGGACTCGCTCCATCGATGGTCGTCCAGCTCGCCGGCGAGCGGCCCGTACCGGTAGGGACGCTCCTGCGGATACCGTTGCCGCCGCGCATCGACGGCCAGCGGGATGATGCGGGAACGCTCATGGATGCGCGCGGCGTCGTACGGCCGGGGAGGATTGCCGCGAACCACCCCGAGCACCGAGGCGCGCGGGTAGAAGCCGAACACCAGCGTCACCCGCAGGGAATCGGACGCGTTGGCGAAGGAGCCGTGCACGACCTGGCGGTTGTTGATCGCCACGTCGCCGGGCCGGCACAGCATCGGCACCGCGCCCGGCAGACGGTCCGATCCGCCGTTGGCCGCAACCCGGGCGGCGATGTCGACCTTGCTCCCGTGGGTGCCGGGAACGACCCAGAGCGCGTTCTCCGGCGTGGTCGGATGGAGCTGGACCATCATGTTGAATCCATGCGCACCGGGGCCGAGCGCCGCGTTGCCCCAATGCGTCGTCCCGTCCTGGTGCCATGACGTCGACGGCCCCAGCCCCGCGTGCTTGATGAAGATCGCCTCGTACCACGGTACGAAGTCCGGGCCGTTGATCTGCTCGGCCACCGCCAGGAGCCGCGGGTGTCCGTACAGCCGCAGATAGGCGTCCATGAGCTGCAGCGCGCCGCTGCCGATGTAGTACACGACCTCCTCCGGCGCGCCGTCGGGCGCGTCCGGTTCCGACATCTTCACCGGGTGCCGGCCGTCGAGGATCCCGGTGCCGCCGACCGGGTCGCTCAGGGGCCTGGCGAAATGGAACTGCGGCAGCTTGACGTCGACGCCGAGCGCCGGCCGCCCGCGGGCATCGGTGGTAGCCGTGCTGGAGCTCGGCGCGCGTTCCAGAACCCGCTCGAAGTCCGCCCCGAGATCGCGGAGCTCTTCCGCCCCCAGCACCCCCTGGAACACGTAGAATCCGGTGCGCCAGTAGGCTTCGAGGATCTCCGGCAGCAGCCTGCCGTCGTCATCGAACCGGAGTGGCCCGCGGTTGCCCAGCTCGGCGGCGCGCTGCTCGCCGTCGACGAAGTACGCATCGGTCATCGTGTCCCTCTCTCGCCCTGGCACCGACTATAGTACGCATCCTCCCGGGGTTCCCGACCGTTCTGTTCTGTTGACCGTCAGCCTCGGAGCCACTACGGTACGCACCGGCGACATCGCCAGGAGGTTCACACCCTATGACATCGACGGAAGAACGCCTCAGGACGCTCGTGGCGGAGCATCTCGACGTTGGCCGCGGCGTGGATTTCGGAGCCAAGCTCGCGGAAGCCGGCGTGTCTTCGGTCGACACGGTTGCGTTTCTGAAGGTCATCACACAGGAGTTCAAGGTGACGATCCCGCCGGAGGACTTCCCCCAGCTCCAGACCCTCAGCGACCTGGTCGGATACCTGGACGCGCGCGCCGGATAAGCGGCCCGTGGCCCCGGGCGCACGGCCCGGGGCGGATGCTTCGATGGACGAACGATGGTGGCGTCCGCTCACGAGGATCGCGGATGCCGCCATCATCCACGTCGACCTGACGTGGCATGCCGCCCGCGCGGCGAAGGCGCTGGAATCGCTCGACGAGACCGAACGGACGCGATGGGGCCGGTACCGGCACCTCCGTCCCCGCACCGAGTTCGCCCTGTGCCGCGCGGCGTTGAGGGCCGTGCTCTGCCGGCACCTCGACTGCCGCAACGATGATCTCGCGTTCCGGGCGTCGCCTCACGGCAAGCCGTCCGCACTGGTCTGCGGAGCGCGGGCGCCGGTCAGCTTCAATGTCAGTCACAGCGGCGCGCACGGGCTGATCGCGCTGGCCGAACGGGGGCGGGTCGGTGTCGACGTCGAGGAGCGCGTTTCCCGCCCCGACCCCGACGGCCCGATCCGAACCGTGTTCTCGCGCGCGGAGCAGGACGAGCTTGCCACCGCGCGGGGGGCGCACAAGGTCGACCTGTTCTTCACGCTGTGGACGATGAAGGAGGCACTGATCAAGGCACTCGGCGTCGGCCTGTCGCTGGATACGTCCGGATTCGAGATCCCTCCCCGGATGCGCCGCGGATCGCGGACCGGCGTGTTCCGGTTTCCGCACGACCCGGCGGTCGGCTGGCGGCTCGACAACCTGGGCACCCCCGACTTTGCCGCCGCGGTCGCCACCGAGGTGGAGCCGGTGTCGGCGTGACGTCGGAACGCGTGTGGGAGATCCCCAAGCCTCTCTCCACGCATGAGGTGCGGCTCGACGAACACACGGTCACCACCCTGAGGAGGCACGGCAACCCCGCCGGGCCGCGGCTCGTCCTGTGTCACGGCAGCGGTCTGGCGGTCGATCTCTATGTCCCGTTCTGGTCACTGCTCACCGACGACTTCGACCTGGTCGTGTACGACCTCAGGAACCACGGCTGGAACGCCGTAGGCGCCCGCGAACTTCACAACATGCCGACGTTGATCAAGGACCACGTCCGCGTTCTGGAAGCGATCGATCGCCACTGCGGAACGAGACCCAAGATCGGCATATACCACTCCGTCTCCGCGCTGATCTCCCTCCTGTGGTCCTCGACCGCCGATCCGCCGCCGGCTCCGGGGAACAGTCCGCTGGCCGCGCAGGTGCTGCTGGATCCGACCCTCTGCAAGCCGGGCGTCACCCAGGTGGAGCTGGAGGAGGCAGCCCGACGCGCCGCCTCGATGATCCGGCGGCGCGGATACCGGTTTCAGGCACGGGAGGACTTCGAGGAGCTCCTTGGCTACGTGCCGGCCTTCACGCGCGTGCTTCCGGGAGTCCGGGAGCTCATGGCACGCACCACGCTGCGCCGGTCGGCGGACGGACAGGGGTACGAACTGCGCTGCCCGCGCGACTACGAAGCGCAGGTCATGGAGTATACGCGCATCTACTGCGTGCTGGTCGACTACGGCACGCTGCCCTGCCCGACGAAGGTGATCGGGTCCGATCCCACCCTGCCGTACGCGTATCTCCCGACGCTCGACCTGGGCGACATGACCGAGGTCGACTACGACTTCGTGCCGGAGGCCACGCACCTGCTGCCGCTGGAGAAGCCGCAGGACTGCGTCGCCTTGATCCGGGAGTTCCTCGAGTCCCACAACCTGGTGTGATGCGGCGCACCTCACGTGAGGCACCTCACGTGAGGCACTGCCGGCCTATCGGCGTGACGAGCCGGCGTCCGCCGCGGCCTGCACGCGGACCGTGACGATGTCGGTGTCATGGAACTGCTGGTGGCGCACCGAGGAGGCCAGGTGCCGCAGCAACCGCAGCGACACCTCCTGCTCGAAGGCGGTCTCGTCGCTCTGCCCGGCGAGCAGCGCCACGCGGTCCTCGACGTTCTCACCGCCGGGGCCGACGGCGAACTCCAGGACCGCGCCTGCCGGCTCGCGGTGCGCGGCCAGGTGCAGGCGCCGCGAGCGGCGGTCCTCTCCGCCCTCCTCCTCTCCGAGCAGCGTCAGCACCGTCTCCTCCCCCGCGGCACAGAGACGTTCCGCCATCGCGGTGTCCCACCCGTTGCGGGAGGCGAACTCGCCCAGGAACTCCCTGACCCGCGGCAACACCGAGCGGTCGAAGCAGGCCACCCGGAGACGGCTGCGGCGGGGCTCGGTGAGCGCCAGGAACAGCGTCATCAGGATCGCCGAGTAGCCGCCGGCGTTCATGCCGTTGCGCAGCAGGCCGCCGGCGAACTCCTCCAGGAGATCGGGGAACACCACGCCGTAGTGGCAGCTCACGCCCACCAGCAGGGCGATGCCGACGATCATGCCCTTGCGGGGGTCGAGGCCGTCCTGCACCACGATCTTCAGGCCCACCAGGAACAGCAACGCCAGCAGCACGAGCAGGTAGCCGGCGAACACCGGGTCCGGTACCGCCAGCACCGCCGCGAGCGCCTTGGGCAGAAACACCAGCACGATGAACGCGGCGCCGGCCACCATCCCGACCGCGCGGGCCGCAACGCCGGTCAGCTCGATCAGGGGCGCGCTCACCGAGTAGGTGGTGTTCGGCAGGGTGCCGGCGAGCCCGGAGAGCAGGTTCCCGACGCCGTCCACGGTCACCGCACCCTGCACGCCACGGAAGTCGACCGCGCGGCGGCCGCGCCACGACACGCGCTGCACGGCGACGGCACTGCTCATGGTGCGCACGGCGGCGATCACCGCCACCAGCAGGAACGCCGGCAGCAGCGCCCAGAAGGTAGGCCCGAAGGCCAGGTCGAAGCCCGGCCACTGCCCGCGCGGCAGGTCGACCCACGCCGCCCCGGCGACGCGGCCGAAGTCGTACAGGCCGAAGCAGCCGCCGATCACGGCGCCTGCGCCCACGCCGATGACCGGCGCCCAGAGACGCCACGCCGCAGGCGCCTTCAGCATGAGGGCGCCGATCACGACCACGGTCGCCAGGGCGCTGAGCGGCGCGGCCGGCGCCGGGCTGCCGGCCGGCACGTTGGACAGGAGATCGCCCACGGCCGGGAGCACCGTGAGCGGGATCAGCATGATCACGGTGCCCGAAACGGTTGGGGTCAGGACCCGCTGGAACAGCGCCAGCCGCCAGGACAGTACCAGCGGCACCAGAGCGGTGATGACCACCAGCGTGGCGAGGAGCGCCGGTCCCCCCTCCGCCACCGCCGTGATGCTCACCGAGATGAAGGCCGCGGAGGCGCCCATCAGCAGCACGTGCCCGCCGCCGAACCGGCCAAGGCGGAACGCCTGCAGCACGGTCGTCAGACCCGACACCGCGACCGTCGCGAACACCGCCCACGATACGAACGCCTCGCTCTCGCCGGCGGCGCGCATCACGACCGTGGGAATCAGCATGATCGCCGCCAGGTTGAGGGCGGCGAGCTGCAGGCCGAGGCCGATGGCGAGCGCCGGCGGAGGCCGCTCGTCCGGTTGGTAGCGCACGCCGGAGGCGCCGGCGCGCGTGGCGCTCATGTCGTGACCGGCGACGGCGAGCGGCTGGGAGTCTGTCGGTTTTGCCGCGCCAGCGGGAAGGCCGACAGACTCCCAGGCGAAAGGTGGGGATGGGCCGAAAGCGGAGCCGCAGGCGACGTTTTCGGGGCGTCAGGCATCGACCCGGTCTCGGCGCGGGCCGATCCAATGGCGGCGGCGCTGAAACGGGTACAAGGGTAGTGAGATCCTGCGGCGGGCCTCTCCCGCGAACAGCCCGGCGAAGGCAACCGGGAGGCCCGCCTCATAGGCCGACGCGACCGCTTCCACAAACGCGTCCGCACGTTCCATCATGGCGCCGTTCGCCCCGATCACCTGAACGCCGGTGCCGTCGGCCGTGATGCCCGGCGTCGCGCACGGAGCGATCTCGACGACGGCCTCGATCCCCAGGCGGGCGAGCGCACGCAGGCCGGAGCGGGACGGGGCCGATGCCGTCTCGTGCCACCAGGTCCGGTCGATCGCGGACCCCGGCTCCGCCACGCGGCCCGTCGCGCCGTCGATCAGCGGGAGCGCCGGCGCCGCCGCCTCCGGCTCCTCCCCGGTTGCCGCGAGCGTGAGGCCCGTTTCCAGGTCGAGCGCGCCCGCCGTCCATGCCGCGGCGGGCTGTCCGGGCCCATCCCCGAGCACGGCGTGTGGCCGGATTCCGACCGTCGCCCATAACGCGGTCAGCGCGCACTGCAGCGCATAGACGGCCGGCCGGACCCATGACGGGTCGTCCGGCTCCGTCGCCGTGCCGGCGTTTCCGAACAGCACCTCCAGCAGCGAAACACCACGGGCATCGCGCAACGTCGCGTCGCACCGGTCGAGCGCTGCCCGCACCACCGGCTCGCTCTCGTACAGCCCCCGCGCCGCCTCGCGCCACGCGCCGGCCTGGCCGGCGTAGGCGAACGCCACCTTCGCCGCCTGCCGCGGCTCCCGCTCGGCTCCGTCGTCCGCGGCGGCCAGCGACTGCAGCCGGTCGCGCAACTCGCCGGCATCCCGAAACACGACCGCCGCGCGGCACGCGAGGTGACCGCGGCCGACGCCGGCCGTCCACGCCATGTCGGCGAGCAACGGTCCGGCCTCGTCGGTGGCGAGCTCCTCCTCCCGCTCGTCGAGCCAGGCCAGATAGCGGGCGGCCAACGCGCGCAGCGCGGCGTCCGATCTGCCCGAGAGCGGCAGCAGGCGCGCGCCCCGCGGCGCGGGCTCTCCTTCCGGCGGCGGTCCGTCCGACAGCGGTCCGTCCGACAGCGACACCGGCAGGTCGACGGCCACGCGCCGCATGGGCCCCGCGGGCCAGCGCTCGGTAGCCGGGCCGCCGTGGCCCTCCACCACCACGTGGGCGTTGGCACCCGAGATGCCCAGGGCGCTCACCCCCGCCCGCGGCGGCCGCGCGGCGGCAGCGGGCCACTCGGTGAGCTCCGTGGTCACGCGCACGGGCAACCGTTCCCAATCGACGTTGGGGTTCAGCTCGCCGCGGTGGAGCTGCGGCGGGATCACGCCCCGGTTCATCGCCAACACCGCCTTGATCAGGCCGGCGATGCCGCCGGCAGGTTCCAGATGGCCGATGTTGGTCTTGACCGAGCCGATCAGCAACGGCCGCTCCGCCGCGCGTCCGCGGCCGTACACCGCGGCGGCGGACTGCACCTCGATCGTGTCGCCCAGGTCCGAGCCGGCGCCGTGCGCTTCCAGGTAGTCCACCTCCGCCGGCGCCACGCCGGCGCGCGCCAGCGCCTCCGCGATCACCCGCTCCTGCGCCGGACCGTTCGGGACCGTCGGACCGGCGCTCGCCCCGTTCTGGTTGACCGCCGACCCGCGGATCACGCCCCAGATGCGGTCGCCGTCCGCCTCCGCCTCGCGGAGCCGCTTGAGTACCACCAGCCCGCAGCCCTCTCCGCGCACGAAACCGTCCGCGCCGGCCGCGAAGGCGTCGCACTGCCCCCTGGGCGACAGCAACCCCAGCTCCGCCATCTCGCGGGTGACTCCCGGTGACAGGATCGCGTGCACGCCGCCGACCAGGGCCAGATCCACCTCGCCCTGGCGCAGGCCGGCCACGGCCTGATGCACGGCGACCAACGCAGACGCGCAGTTGAGCTCGAGCGGCATGGTCGGGCCCGCCAATCCGAACTGAAAGGAGACACGGCCCACGGTCATGCTGGCGGCGGTGCCCAGGTAGCTGATACCGTCGCCTGCGGTCATCAGGTCGCGGTACTCGCTGGCGGCGATGCCCACGTAGACGCCGGTGAGGCTGCCGCGCAACCGCTCCGGATCGATCCCGGCGTCCTCCAGCGCCTGCCAGCTCGCCTCCAGCAGCATGCGCTGCCGCGGGTCCATCAGCCGTGCCTCGATCGGCCGGATCCCGAAGAAGCGCGCGTCGAAACGGTCGATCTCGGTCACGAAGCCGCCGCGACCGTATGCCCCGTCGCCGATGGCAGAGCCGCCGGCGATCCCGTCACCGTGACCGGCGTCCGGGCGCCCGTCGGTGACCGCGTCCCGCCCCTCCTCGAGCTGCCGGACGAATGCGTCGAGGTCCGGAGCGCCGGGGAAGCGGCAGGCCATGCCGACGATCGCGATCCCCTCGTCCGCGCCCGCCGGGCGGCCGGCACCTCCTCACGGGCGTCCGTCACGGGTGGCGCCTCGGGAGCGGCTGCCGGGGTTTCCTCGCCGGCCGCTCCGGCCTCGGCGCCGTCGCCCAGCGCGCCGGCCAGGTGGCGCGCCAGCGCGGCGATGTCGGGGTAGTCGAACACCAGCGTGTTCGGGGCCGTGTAGGTCTCCGCGAACGCGCGGTTGAGCCGGTTGCGCAGCTCGACGGCCATCAGCGAGTCCATGCCGAGCTCGAAGAAGCCGACCGCCGGGGCCGGCGGCGACCCGAGCCGCAGCACCGCCTCCACCTCGCGCTGCAGGAACGCCACCAGCATGCCTTCGCGCTCGGCGGCCGGCGCCGCGCGCAGCCGCGCCGGCAGGTCGTCCGCTTCGGCCTCGGCGTCGCCGTCGGGCTCGACGGCCGTGGCGAGCAGCTCTTCCAGCAGCGGCGGGCGGCTCTCCACCGCCTCCGCGAACACCGGCCAGTCCATCGCCATCACGACCGCGGTCGCCGGGTCCTGGCGCACCAGCCGGTCCAGCGCGCGCAGCCCCTGCTGCGGGGTGAACCAGCCGCCGCCGAACGCCGAGCGCTGGCGGGTGATCCGCTCGCGCTGCTCCTCCGCCTCGCCCAGGCCCGACCACGCGCCCCAGGCGATCGCCTGGCCCGGCAGGCCGCGCGCCCGCCGGTGCGCGGCGAGCTGGTCCAGGAACGCGTTGGCCGCGGCGTGGTTGGCCTGCCCGGCGTTGCCCATGGTGCCGACGATGCTCGAGAACAGCAGGAACAGGTCCAGCTCGCGGTGCTCGGTGGCGCGGTGGAGGTGCCAGGCGCCCAGCATCTTCGGCCACAGCACCCGCTCGAACGTCTCCCAGCTCTGGTTGCCCAGGGCGGCGTCCGCCAGCACGCCGACTGAGTGGATGACGCCGCCGAGCGGCGGCAGCTCGCCCTCGATGCGCGCCAGCATGGCGTCCACGGCGGCGGCGTCGGTGACGTCGGCCAGCTCCACCTGCACCCGCACGCCGCGTTCGCGCAGCGCCGCGATCGCCTCCTCAGCCTCCGGATCGGGAGCGCGCCGGCCGTTGAGCACGATCGCCTCCGCCCCGCGGTCGGCCAGCCAGGCAGCCACGGAGCAGCCGATCCCGCCCAGGCCGCCGGTCACCAGGAAGGTGCGGCCCGGCCGCAGCTTGCCGCCGGCAAGCGGCGAGGCGGTGAGCACGATCTTGCCCAGGTGACGGGCCGCGCGCATGCACTTCATCGCCGGCCCGGTCTCGGTCAGCGGCCATCGGCTGAAGGTCAGCGGCCGCAGCTCGCCGGCCGCCACCCGCTCCATGACCCGCCGCAGGGCGTCGCCGGGCACGGCCGGGTCGTGCTCCTTGAGCACGTCCAGCTTCAGGATGGTATAGGCGACGTCGGGCCGCGCAGCCGCCATCTCCTCCTCGCTGAGGATGTCCACGCGGGCCATCTCCACGAAGCGGCCGCCGCGCGCCAGGCAGGAGAGGCTGGCGTCGATGAACCCCTCGCCGGTCAGGCTGTTGAGCACCACGTCGACGCCGGCGCCGGCGGTGGCTTCCAGGATGCGGTGCCCGAACTCGGTGGTGCGGCTGTCGAACACGTGCGCGACGCCGAGCGAGCGCAGGTAGTCCTGCTTGGGAGCGCTGGCGGTGGCGAACACCTCGGCGCCGGCGGCCTGCGCCAACTGGATCGCCGCCATTCCGACGCCGCCGGCGCCGGCGTGAATCAGCACCCGCTCGCCGGACCTCAGCTCCGCCTCGTCGAACGACAGCAGCGCGGACACGAACGCGGTCGGCATGGTCGCCAGCTCGGTGACCGGGATCCCCGCGGGAGCGCGGGTCACCATGTCCGCATGCGTCGTCACCTCCGAGCCGAAGGTCCCGAACGCCAGCCCCACCACCAGGTCGCCGGGCTCGACGTGGGTGACCTCGGCGCCCACCTCCACCACCCGGCCGCACAGCTCGCCGCCGAGCAGGCCGGCGTCGACCAGGCCGATCGCCCGGAACACGTCCCAGAAGTTGAGCCCGGCCGCCTCCACCGCCACCCGCACCTCGCGCGGCTCCAGGGAGCGCGCCGGCAGCGGGTCGATCCGCATCCCTTCCAGGACGCCGGCCGGGTCGGGCTCCAGCAGCCAGGGTCCCTGCTCGGGCGCGGCCAGCCGCTCGACGGCCGCGGCGCGCACGAGGCGGGCGGCCTGACGCAAGCCGCCGCGGTAGGCGACGTGCGTCTCGGCATCGGGATAGAGCAGCTCCTCCGCGAGGTCCGCCGGCGGCGCGGTCGGTTCGGGGTCGAGGTCGATCATGCGCGGCTGCAGGTGAACGGCCTCTCGGGCCATCACCTTGCCCAGGCCCCAGAGCGTGGCGCCGGCGAGCTCCCCGCCGCGCTCCTTCTCCAGCACCTGCGCGCCGCGGGTGACGAACCAGACGCCCTTCGCGGGGGTCGCGTCGGCGTCCAGCACGCCCTGCACCACCGCCAGGGCGCTCGCCGCCGCGCGGCGGGTGTCCTCTGCCATCTGCTCCGTGGTCGCCTGCGGCCCGTGGCCGTCCAGCGCCGCGACGTGCACGACGCCGGCCAGCGGCACGTCCGCCGGCAGCCCTTCGAGCAGCGTCTGCCACGCGTCGCGCCGCTCCATCTCCACGGACGCCGCGACCACCCCCTCTCCGGCAGTCTCGCTGTCGCCGGACGCCGCCTCCGTGCCGCCAGCACCACGGTCTGGTTGCGCGCCGCCAGCTCCCCGGCAAGGTGCGCGGCGACCCCGCCGCGGTCGCCGGCCAGCACCCACGCACCCGGCTGCTCGGCCACCTGCGCCGGACCCCGCGCCAGGATCACGCCGCGGTCCGGCATCTCGCCGGCATCGGACCTCGGCACGCCCAGCACCGCCACGTCGCCGTACCCGGCGTCGCCGAGCGCCTGCCGCCACACCGCCGGGCTGGCCAGGGCATGGTGCGGGCGGTAGTGGTCGGCGAACCGCCACCAGCCGTCGAGCTGCCCGAAGGTCAGGTCCAGCCAGCCCTGCCCGCGCAGGTTCTCCAGGGCCACCAGCAGTCCCGACGGCGCCAGCAGCATCCGGCAGTGGGCGAGCGTCTCCTGCAGGTAGCGGGTGGCGTGCAGGACGTTGGAGGCGATCACCAGGTCGTAGCCGTGGGGGTCGAAGCCCTGCGCCACCGGGTCGTTCTCGATGTCCAGCACCCGGTACTCGATCGCCGCCTCGCCGCCGCCGAAACGAGCCTCCGCTTCGGCGAAGAAGCCGGCCGAGATGTCCGTGTAGACGTAGTCGCAGCGTCCGTCGGGCAGCTCCGGGAGCACCGCGGCGGTCGCCGAGCCGGTGCCGGCGCCCACCTCGATCACCCGCAGCCGCCGGTCCGCGGGCAGCGCGCTCAACAGCGCCCGAATCGCGTCGCCGAGCATCCGGTTGGCGGCCCGCGCCACCGGCGCCTTGCGGTACAGGTCGGCGGCGCTCGGCTCGCCGCTCGAGAACAGCAGGGTCAGCGGATCGGCCTGCCCGCGCAGCACGTCGGCCAGGGCGCCGCCCGAGCGCCGGAACAGCCCGATCTCGTTCGACCCGTGCGGATAGCGGCCGGCCATGGCGGCGGCGAGCTCCTCGGGATCGGCCGGCAGGTCCTCCGGCAGCGGCGCGCCGGAGCCGACCCGGACGACGAAGCCGTCCTCCTGCTCATCCAGCACGCCGGCCCGGACCAGCATCTCCAGCATGCGGCGGAACAGACGCTCGTGCTCGGCGCCGACCTGCAGGCGCTGGCGCAGCGCGCCGGCATCCACGACGTCGCCCGGCGTGCGCTGCCAGCCCAGCGTGTCCAGGGTGACCAGCGCAAAGCAGCGCGCCAGCCGTTCCAGGTCGGACAGCAGCGCCGCGCGGTCCTCGGCGCCCACGCCTTCCGCGGCCAGGTATCCCGTGAACGGCTCCGAGCCGGCCGCGATGGCGGACGGAGCGGTCAGGAAGTCCGCGCCCGGCATGCCGGGCGGCAGGGCGCGGTCGCGCCACACCACCTCGTACAGCAGGTCCTCCACCCCCTCCACCGCGGACAGCAGCGCCGCGCGGGTCGCGCGCTTGACCATGTAGCCGCTCAACTCGCCGAGCAGGGCTCCGCTCGCGTCGTGGATGCGCAGCTCGGCGGTCAGGACCTCGGGCGGCGCGCCGGCTGCCTCCTCCGCCTCCTCGTCGTCCGGCCGCCCGGCCATGAGCACGTGGCAGATCAGCCGCTCCGGCAGGCTCCCGGCCAGCCGCAGTCGCTCCCACCCGAACGGCAGGTAGGTGGCGCGGCCGGCCGCCCCTTCCTGACTGCGGGCCGCCGCCATCACCTGGAAGCAGCCGTCGAGCAGGAGCGGATGCACGTCCAGCCCGCTGCCGCCGAGCGCCGCGGGCAGGACGACCTCGCCCACCGCCTCGCCCGGCCGCGCCCAGACCGCCTGCAGGGTGCGGAACGACGGGCCGAGCTCGATGCCGACGCCCGCCTTGGCGCGGTAGAAGGCGGCCACGTCCACCGCCGACATGCCGGCCTTGAGCGCGTCCGGATCCGCGGTGGAGGCCGCCGGTGCCTGTCCGCCGGTCCCGGAGGAGAGTTGCGCTTCCGCGTGCAGCGTCCATTCTTCTTCGCTCGCGCCCCTGCTGAGGATCTGCACGCGGCGCACCGCCCCCTCGCCCGCCGCGTCCAGCAGGACCTGCACCTTGCGGCCGGCCGGCGCGGCGTCGGTCCCGTCCGCCGCGGCGTCGTCCTGGAACAGCAGCGGACTGTGGAGCTGCATCTCCTCCACGACCGCCGCGCCGCCGCCCTCGGCGACCGCCGCCGACGCCGCCAGGGCGCCGTACAGCGCGCCCGGCGCCAGCAGCCGGCCGAACACGCGGTGGTCGGCCAGCCACGCCGGATCCGCCGGCAGCACCTCGGTGTCGAACGCCACCTCGCCGCGCGCCGACTCGTGCCGCTCGCCCAGCAGCGGGTGGCCGGCGCCCGTGCGCCGTGTCCGCGCCGTCGGGATCCAGTGGCGCTCGCGCTGAAACGGGTAGCCCGGCAGCGAGATGCGGCGCCGCTCCTCGCCCGCGAACAGCGCTTCGAACCGCACCGGCAGGCCCGCCTCGTAGGCGCCGGCGACCGCGGCCGTGAACGCGCTCTCCACCTCTGCGGACGGCGTGTCGCGCGACGGCCGCCGCAGGCTCGCCACCACCGCCGGCGGCCCGCCGGACGGTGAGGCGGCCGGCCACGCCAGCACCGCCATCGGCCCCAGCACCGCGTGCGGGCCGACCTCCACCAGCGCCTCCACCCCGAGCCCGGCCAGCGTCTCCACGGCTTGCCGGAACTGCACCTTCTGACGCGCGTGGCGGCGCCAGTAGGCGGCGTCCGGCACCGTCTCCGGCTCCAGCAGCCGGCCGGTCAGGTTGCTCACCAGCGGGATCGCCGGCGCCGCGAAGGCCACCCGCTCGAGCGCCGCCTCCAGGTCGTCCAGGGCCGGTTCCACCAGGGCGCTGTGGTAGGCCGGGCTGTTGCGCAGCAGCCGCACGCGAACCTGCTCCGCCTCGAACCGCGCAAGCAGGGCCGCCACGTCGTCCGCCGGCCCGCTGATCACCTGGTTCGAGCCGTTGTCCACGGCCACGCACAGCCCGATCCCGGCGGCGGCCGCGTTGTGCTCCTCCACGGCGGCCGCCACCCGGTCAGCCGGCGCGAACGCCACCGCCATCGCCCCCGCCTCGGGCAGCGCCCCGATCAGGGCGCCGCGCGCCGCCGCGAAGCGCAGCCCGTCCTCCAGGCTGAACACGCCCGCGGTCTGTGCCGCCGCGATCTCGCCCAGGCTGTGGCCGACCACGACGTCCGCGCTGACCCCCAGGCTCGCCCACAGCGCGGCGAGCGCGCACTCCAGGGCGTAGATCGCCGGCTGCTTCCAGGCCGGCTCGTCCAGGTCGCCGGCGGCGCCGGGGCGGCCGAACATCACGTCCAGCAGGGAGGCGCCGCGCTCGGCGCGCAGCAGCGCGTCGCAGCGGTCCAGCACGGCGCGCACCACGGGCTCGCTCGCGTACAGCGTCTGTCCCATGCCGGCCCACTGGCTGGCCTGTCCCGTGAAGGCGAAGGCCACCTTCGAGTCCGTCTTCGCCCGCGCCGGCGGCCCGGCGTCCGCGTCCGGCTCGGCCAGTGCGCGCAACCCCTCGCGCAGCGATGCCGCGTCGCGGAACACCACGCCGGCGCGCCAGGCGAAGTGGCTGCGCCCCGTGCCCGCCGTCCACGCCAGGTCGGACAGCGGCACGTCGGCCGCGGCGCCGGCATCCTCCAGCTCCGCGCCATGCTCGTCGAGCCAGCCAAGGTAGCCGCCGCCAGGTCGCGCAGCGCCTCCTCCGACTTGCCCGACAGCGGCAGGAACCTGCTCGCGCGGGCGGCGAGCCCGGCGGCGGCCTGCGGCACCTCCGCGACCCGCTCGGGCAGGGTCACGGCGATGGGCCGCGCGGGCCCGGCCGCCCAGTGCGTCCGCTCCACGCCCGCCCGGCCGTCGCCGTCGGCGTGTCCCTGCAGCAGCACATGTGCGTTGGTGCCTGACCAGCCGAAGCCGCTCACGCCGGCCAGCGGCGGATGCCCGTCGCGCACCGGCCACTCGGTCGCCTCCGCGGTGACCCGCAGCGGCAACCGCTTCCAGTCCATCTGCGGGCTCGGGTTGCGGAAGTGCAGGTGCGGCGGGATCACTCCCTGCTGCATCGCCAGCACCACCTTCATCACGCCGGCGACGCCGGCCGCCGATTCCAGGTGGCCGATGTTGGTCTTCACCGAGCCGATCAGCAGCGGCCGGTCGGCGGGCCGCCCGCGGCCGTAGGCCGCACCGGTGGCGTTGGCCTCGACCGGGTCGCCCACCTCGGTGCCGGTGCCGTGCGTCTCCACGTAGTCGACGTCCGCCGGCGCGATGCCGGCGCGCTGCAGGGCCGCCTCGATCACCCGCTCCTGCGCCGGGCCGCTGGGCACGGTCAGGCCGGGGCTCGCCCCGTCCTGATTCAGCGCCGTGGCGCGCACCACCGCCCAGATGCGGTCGCCGTCCGCCTCCGCCTCGGCCAGCCGCTTCAGGACCAGGATGCCGCAGCCCTCGCCGCGCACGTAGCCGTTGGCGGCGGCGTCGAAGGTCTTGCAGCGCCCGTCCGGCGACAGCATGCCCGCGTTGGCGCGCAGCTCCAGCAGCCGTCCCGACAGGATCGTGTGCACCCCGCCGGCCAGCGCCAGGTCGGACTCGCCCCGCTGCAGCCCGGACACCGCCTGGTGCAGCGCTACCAGCGACGATGAGCAGGCGGTGTCGACCGCCATCGCCGGCCCCTCCAGACCCAGCGCGAACGCGACGCGGCCGATGGCGGTGTTGAAGGAGGTTCCGGTGACCGTGTAGAGGCTGGCGGCCGGCTCGGCGGTGTCGCTGGCCTCCATGATCAGGCTGCGGTACTCGTTGTTGCTGATCCCGGCATACACGCCGGTGCGGCTGCCGGCCAGCCGTTCCGGGTCGAATCCCGCGTCCTCCAGCGCGCGCCAGCTCGTCTCCAGCATCAGGCGCTGCTGCGGGTCGAGCATCTGCGCCTCGACCGGCGAGATGCGGAAGAACGGGGCGTCGAACAGCTCCAGGTCGTCGAGGTAGGCGCCGAACCGGCACGCCGGCCGACGCTCCGCGGTGTCGGGAAAGAGCTTGCCGACGCGCCCGACGCCGGAGCCGGGCTCCCCCTCGCTGATCAGGTCCGTGCCGGCGGCCAGCCGGCGCCAGAACTCGGCCGGGGTATCGGCGCCCGGAAACCGGCACGCCATGCCGACGATCGCGATCGGCTCCACGGCTCCGGTCATCCGCAACAGAGTCCTCGTGCCATCCTCCGCCGACGCGCCCGCACCGTCAAGAAGAACGACCGATCGTATTCAGTTACCCGTCGCCGCCTGGAGCCACGAGCCGGCGATCTGGCGATGACGCTGCAGCATCTCTTCGACCCCTTCCGTGACCAGCACCCCGTCGGTCACCAGGGAGCGGCCGGCGACGACCGTGTGGCGGGGATGCGCCGGGCCGCAGCGCAGCAGCGCCTCCACCGGGTCGGAGAGGGCGCCGGCGAACGGGATGCCGCCGACAGGCCATACCACCAGGTCGCCCGCGCGCCCCGGCGCCAGGCAGCCGATGTCGTCCCGGCCCAGGCAGGCGGCGCCGCCCAAGGTGGCCATCTCCAGCGCCTCGCGCGCCTGCATCGCCCGCGCTCCGCCGCGCAGCCGCGCGAGCAGTAGCGCGCCGCGGGTCTCCAGCCAGAGCGACGCGCAATCCGCCGATGCGGAGCCGTCGCAACCGATGCCGACCGGGACGCCCGCGTCGCGCAGCTCGCGGATCGGGGCCAGGCCCGCGCCCAGGATCTGGTTCGAGCTCGGACAGTGGGCGACGCCGGTGCCCCAGCGGCCCAGCCGCCCGACCTCCGCCGGGTCGGGGTGCACGCAATGCGCGACCCAGGCGCGGTCCGAGCCCCAGCCGACCCGCTCGAAGTGCTCGACCGGGCGGCAGCCGAAGGCCTCCCGGCAGTAGTCGTTCTCGCCTGCGTCCTCGGCCAGGTGGGTGTGCAGCCGCACGTCCAGGCGCTCGGCCAGCTCCGCGGTGTGCGCCATCAACTCGGGTGTCACCGAGAACGGCGAGCACGGCGCCAGGGCGATGCGCACCATGGCGCCGGGAGCCGGGTCGTGATGGAGGGCCACCAGCCGCTCGCTGTCGGCCAGGATCTCGTCGTCCTCCTGCACCACGTCGTCCGGCGGCAGGCCTCCGTCCTTGACCGACAGGCTCATAGACCCGCGGGTGGGATGGAAGCGGAAGCCCAGCTCGCGCGCCGCCGCGATCTCGGCGCCGATCAGGTCGCCGGCGCCGCGGGGATGGAGGTAGAGGTGGTCGGTGCTGGTGGTGCAGCCGCCCAGGGCCAGCTCGGCCAGCCCGATCCAGGCGGACACGTAGGCGGCTTCCTCGTCCAGGCGGCTCCACACCGGATACAGGGTTCGTAGCCAGTCGAACAAGCCGCCGGCCAAAGCCTGCGCGAAGGCGCGGGTCAGGTTCTGGTAGAGGTGGTGGTGCGTGTTGACCAGCCCCGGCGTGACCAGACATCCGGCCGCGTCGATCAACCGTTCCGCCGGCGGTTCCCGTCCCGGTTCCCCGACCGCGGTGACCATGCCACCGTCAATCGCCACCCAGCCGCCGCGAATCTCGCGGCGCTCGGCGTCCATGGTCACCACCAGCTCGGCATCGCGCACGCACAGATCGACCCGTTCGGCATGCGTCGTGCTTTCCATGTCCGCCGCTACGGTTCCCCTGCCCACGGGCCGCTGTCAAAGCGGCCCGCCACGACCGCGCGGTCGCAGCCGGGCTGCGCTACCATCGGAGTTCGCCGCCTGCGGGCGCGCAGAGGAGGATCGGTGTGAAGGTCACGCAAATCAGGAGCTTCCCGGTACAGGACGACGGCGGGCGCCGCTACTTCATCGTCCGGGTCGATACCGACGCCGGCATCCACGGCCTGGGCGAGGCGGGCATCCGCAACTGGGGAGGGTCGATCGCCCGCGCCGTCGAGCACCTGGGCGAGCTGGTCGTCGGCGCCGATCCCTGGCAGACCGAGCGCCTGTGGCAGCTCATGTTCCGCGGCGGGTTCTTCCCGGCCGACAAGGTCTACGCCTGCGCGATCAGCGCCATCGACATCGCGCTGTGGGACATCAAGGGCAAGGCGGCCGGGCTGCCGGTGTATCGCCTGCTGGGCGGCCCGGTGCGCGACAGGGTGGTGTGCTATCCCCACTCGCAGGGGCGGACGACCGAGGCGCTGGTCGACAACGCCCGCCGCCAGGTCGATGAGGGCTGGCGCTTCGTCCGCTGGGGCCAGCCGGAGACCTCGGGCGTGCTCGAGGCGCCGCGCAGCGCCGTGCTCGACCCGCACAAGTCGGTGGCGATCGCCGTCGAGCAGATGCGCGCGATACGCGAGGCCGTGGGCCCGGAGATCGAGCTCTGCTTCGACGTGCACACCCGGCTCGACCCGCCGCACGTGATCCGCATGTGCAAGTGGCTGGAGGAGTTCCACCCGTTCTTCATCGAGGACCCGATCCGCTCAGAGAACCCGGCCACCTACCGCACCCTGGCGCGCCACGTCTCCTTGCCGATAGCGGCGGGCGAGCAGTGGGCGTCGAAGTGGCCGTTCCGGGAGGTGATCGAGGAGGAGCTGATCAGCTACGCGCGCATCGACCTGTGCATCGTCGGCGGCCTGACCGAGGCGCTCAAGATCACGCACTGGGCGGAGACTCACTACATCGACATCGCCCCGCACAATCCCCTGGGGCCGGTCAGCGCCGCCGCCTGCGCGGCGCTGTGCATGGCGTCCACGAATGTCGGCGTCCTGGAGATGCCGCAACGCCCCGGCAGCTTCGCCCGCGCGCTGTTCCCTCGGCAGATCGGCTGGCAGGACGGCTTCGCCTTCGCGCCGGACACCCCCGGCCTCGGGGTGGACATGGACCTCGACGTGGCGGCGTCCTCGACGGTCACGGCCACCGGCTGGCCGCCCCGCCTGTCCCGCGAGGACGGCGCCTTCACCAACTGGTGAGCTGAGCTAGCGGGCCCGCTGCGGGCCGTCCACGCGCACGGTCACGATCTCGGTGCCGTGGTACTGCTCGTGGCGCACCGACGAGGCGATGTGGCGCAGGAGCCGCAGGGACGTCTCGCGCTCGTCCGGGACCTCCGCCGAGCGCGGGTCGAGCAGCGCGATCCGGTCCTGCAGGTTCTCCTGACCGGTGGTGGCGACGAACTCCAGCACCGCCCCTCCGTCCTGCTTGTGGGCGACCAGCAGCAGCCGCCGCGCCTCGCGCTGGCCGTCTTCCTCCTCCCCGATCAGCGACAGCAGCGTCTCCTCGCCGGCGGCGTCGAGCCGCCCGGCCATCGCCTCGTCCCATCCGTTGCGGGACGCGAACGCGCCCAGGAACTCCCTGATCTTCGGCAGGTCGGCAAGGTCGGTCCGCACCTCGATCCGGCGGCGGCCGGGCGAGGTCAGCTCCATGAACAGGGTCATGAGGATGGCCACCAGGCCGCCGGCCGTCATGCCGTTCTGCAGCAGCCCGCCGGCCACCTGTGCGAAGTACTCGGGGAAGATCACGCCGCTCTGGAAGCCGACGCCGGCCCAGAACGAGACCCCGACCACCAGTCCCTTGCGGTAGTCGATCCCGTCCTGGATGACCATCTTCATGCCGGTGACGAACAGCATCGCCAGCAGCACGGTGATGTAGGCCGCGGCCACCGGCCCGGGAATCGCCAGCACCACCGCCAGCGCCTTGGGAAGGAACGCCAGCGCCACGAAGATCACCCCGATGGCGACCCCGACGCCGCGCGCCCCCACGCCGGTGAGCTCGGTCACCGCGATGCTGGTCGAATAGGTGGTGTTCGGCACCGTGCCGACCAGGCCTGACAACAGGTTGCCCGCGCCGTCGGCGGACACCGCGCCCTGCACCGCGCGGAAGTCCACCGCCCGCGGCCGCCGCCACGACACGCGCTGGATGGCGGCGCCGTCGCCGATCGTCTCGATCGCGCCGACCAGCGTCACGAACACGAAGGCCGGCAGGAGCGCCCAGAAGACCGGACCGAAGCTCAGGTCGAAACCCGGCCAGCCGCCTGCCGGAACGCCGATCCACGCCGCGGCGGCCACCGATGCCGTGTCGTAGAGGCCGAACAGTCCGGCGACCACCGAGCCGACGACCACGCCGATGACCGGCGCCCAGAGGCGGAGCACTCCCGCGGCTTTCAGCGCGAGTCCGATGATGACCAGCGCGGTTACCAGGGCGCTCAGCGGTGCGGACAGGGGCGCGGCGCCCTCCGGCACCTCCCCCAGCATGTCGAAGACGATGGGCATCACCGTGACCGCGATCAGCATGATCACCGTACCCGCCACGGTGGGGGTCAGCACGCGCCGCAACAGCGACAGCCGCGCGGCGAGCACGAACTGGAACAGCGCGGAGATGACCACCAGGGTGGCGAGCATCGCCGGCCCACCCTGGGCGAGCGCCGTGACGGAGACCGCGATGAAGGCTCCCGACGTTCCCATCAGCAGCACGTAGCCGGCGCCGATCCTGCCCACCCGCACCGCCTGGACCACCGTGGTGAGGCCTGAGACCGCAACTGCCCCGAACACGGCCCAGGAGAGGTACGGCTCGCCGCCGCCGGCGGCGCGGACCACGATGGCCGGCGTGAGCACGATCCCGCCCAGGCAGAGGATGGCGAGCTGCAGGCCCAGGCCGAACGTCAGCAGCTTCGGCGGCTTGTCGTCGGGTTCGAAGCGAACGCTGGCGCGGTCTGCGGCTCTTTCGTCCTGCATGCGGTCCTCCTCCCGGCTCTCCGTGTGGCCCGTGCGACACGCCGTCGGCGGTTTCACCCGATGGTAACGGGTCGGAGCAGAATGGGCATTACCGGTGTAGCGTTCCGCAACTCATGAAGCGAGGGACGAGATGAAGATCACGGGGATCGAGACCTACCTGATGAGCGCCGCCACGGGCAAGGACTCCTGGTCACGGCGCAACTGGCTGTTCGTGAAGGTGCGCACCGACGAAGGGCTCTACGGCGTCGGCGAGGCGAGCGGCTGGCCGCGCGTCGTCGAGACCGCGATCCGGGACCTGAGCGCCATCCTCATCGGCGACGATCCATTCCGGATCGAGCGCATCTGCCAGAAGATCATGACCGCGATGATGGGCCACGGCATGACCGGCGTGGTCGGCTCAGGCGCCATGACCGGCATCGAGATGGCCCTCTGGGACCTGAAGGGCAAGGCGCTGGGCGTGCCGGTCTACGAGCTGTTCGGCGGCAGGATTCGAGACGAGGTGGCCCTCTACGCCCATGCCGGAACGCCGGAGCGGAACGAGGAGCTGGTCGCGATGGGCTACGGCGCCCTCAAAACCGGCGGCACCGACGGCCTGCCCAAGAAGGTCGCCGGCCTGCGCGATGCCCTGGGGCCGGACGTCGACCTCATGGTTGACGTGCACGGGCCGCCGTGGCTCACCACCCGCGACGCCATCGCCCTGGGCCAGCGGCTGGAGGAGTACGACCTCCTGTTCTACGAGGACCCGGTCGCACCGGAGAACATCGAGGGCATCCGCCGCGTGGCGGAGTCGGTCAACATCCCGATCGCCGTCGGCGAGCGCCACTCCTACCTCTGGGGCGTCCGGCAGCTCCTGGAGGAGGAGATCGCCGACGTCATCCAGCCGGACACCGGACGCGCCGGCGGCCTGCTCCAGCTCAAGAAGATCGCGGCGCTGGCGGAAGCGCACTACGCCCTCATCGCCCCGCACGACGGGTCCCTCGGGCCGGTCGCGGAGATGGCCGCCGCGCACGTGCTGGCGACGGTCCCGAACTTCCTCCTGCTGGAGCACCTGGCCGACGACGTGCCGGCCCGCTACGAGGTGATGGAACCGCAGCCGAACATCGTGGACGGCAGCATCGTCCTGAGCGAGGCTCCGGGCCTCGGCGTGGACATCGTCGAGGACGCCATCGCCAGGTACCCGTCGACCGGCAACGTGAGCGCGCTCGCCGAGGAAGACGACCACCTGTACGTGGCGCCGCGCCGACGGCGCGCCCGGTTCCTACAATAGCGCCTACGCGCGGAATCTCCTCATCAAGGCGCTATCGATAGACATCGCGGCGATGCCCCACGGCGAATACGGTGACCGACCGGTCAACGTCGTCAACGAGGTAGAGTATCCGGTAGTCCCCAACCCTCAGGCGATAGGAGCTGAGGCTGCCGGCGAGTTTCCTGCATCCATTCGGGCGTGCGTCTCCGGCAAGCCCGGCGATGGAAGTCAGGATTCTCCTGCCGATGCGAGGAGTCAGAGCGTCGAGGTCGCGATGAGCGGAACGGGTTATCTCGACTCGACGCCTCGCCACTTCGCTTCCAGCTGCTCCACCACAACGTCGAGAGGAATGGTTGGCTCGTCTCTGCGCTGAGCTATGACCGCCAAGTCTTGCAAGTCTTCCAGCAGTTCTTCGTACTCTTCGATCGGCAGCATGACGGCTGTCCTATTGCCGTTCTCATCGACTACATAGCTCCGCTTTGCTTCTGCCATCAGATCCTCCTCAGGCTCGCGTGCATGCCCCCTCCACCGATCCGGCGGGCGCGCAGCGCCTTTTGCCACAGTATAGTGTGGCCGTGTCATCGTCTCTTGCGGCGCTTTCTAGGCGCTGAGCCAGCGCCCGAAGCCGGCGCCCCAGCGGTCGTGACCGGCGCTCAGGCGCCCCGCGCCAGAGCCGTCGGCAGAGGCGATCCACAGCTCAGGCGGCTCGGTGACGCGCGCCCGTGAGAAGACCACCGCATCCCCGGCCGGCGACCAGGAGGCGTGATAGTCCCACTTGCCTTCCTCGGCGGGAGTGATCTCCTCCACGTCCCCGGAGTCGGGGTCCAGGGCGCAGAGCTGCGTGCCGCCGCGCGCCAGCTCGGGTGCGTAGACCAGCTCCTCGTGATCGGGGAGGGAGGCGTCGAAGCGGGCGTCCGCGTGCGAGTCCGGCAGCAGCCGGGTCCAGGTGATGCGTTCGCGGCCGGGGATCCAGGTGGTCATGTTGGAGCCGCCGCCCCGATAGCCGTCGGCGCCATAGGAGGTCCCGAACCAGTGCGACTGGCCGGCGGTGACCACCCGGTGCGCGGTGCCGTCGGGATGACCGATGCACAGGTCGGCGGCGAAGTGGGCGGGATCGGTGGAGGAGTGGCAGTCCAGGTACGCCAGCCGGTCGCCGCCGGCCGACCACACCGGCGCGAAGTACAGGTGCCCGGTCCGCGCCGCCACCATGGTCCGGTCGCCGTTGGCGACGTCGATCACCTCGATGCTGTACGGGTAGACCCTGGGGTACCGGCTCGACTTGTCGCCGGTGACGTGACAGGCGACGCGCGTCTGGTCGGGACTGATCTCGGCCCCGTAGTGGAAGCCCTGGCCCGGGTGCGTGAGCGCGCGGCATGCGCTGCCGTCGGCGTCCATGACAAAGAGCTGCTGCGCGCCGTCGATCATGGCGCTGGCCAGCAGCCTGCGCCCGTCGGCGAAGGCCGCGCCGCAGGTGAAGAAGCGGCTCGGACGGTCGGCGACTTCCAGGGACTCGAGCCTGCCGCTCTGCAGATCGTGGAACCAGAGGTTGACCTGCACGTCGCCCATCACCATCCGCGCCATCGTCGTGTCCTCGAAGCTGTGCAGGATGATCCGGCCGTCCGGCAGCGGCGGCCCGAACTGCCAGCGCTGCTGGCCGGGCACGTCCAGGTCGAGGTACCGCTCGCCGCTGCCGTCCTCGGCCACGACGCCCAGGCGTCCGCCGGCGTGGAAGCCGATCAGGCGACCCGGCATGGCCCCGTCCGCCCCGAGCCGCGGGTCTTCATGCGATCTTGATCAAAGATCAGGCTGCTAGCAGGCTCGCTTCTGGCGGAGCAGGGATCGCCATGAGGGGCTTGTGGTCTTGCGTCTCCCGGACGTCCTCCACGACCGCGAAGTCCGACCAGTCCGAAGCATCGTACTTCCGCAGGTCCGGCGCCCCCTCCTCCTGCCCCGACCTCACCCTGTCGAGGGCCTTCTTCCACGACGCCACGGCAACCTCGTCCGTCGTCTGCATGAAGTCCTCGATGTGAGCCCTGAAATCCGTCACGTTCCTGCTGGACACCATGACGTCCTCCAGGATCTTCGAGATGTCCGCGCGAAGGTTGTCATTCGCCTCGGAGAGGCTGGCGCCTTCGGCGAACAGGGACCCGGGGTAGACCCCGTCGATCGTGCAAGAGCCTGTCTCAGGGTCGATGGTGGCCAGTAGTCGGCCCATCATCATCACGCAGACCTTGAAGTCCTTGCCGCGCACCTCCTCAAAGTGTCTGAACAGCAGCGGCCACTCTTCTCCGGGGGGGTCCCATTCGGCGCGGACCACGTCCTTCATCGTGTTACTCCTCTTCCGTAGCAAGCACAGGATATGCGTGCAACCGAGTGTACCGCGTCAAGAGGCGGCACCGCATTGCCGGCCTGTTCAGCCACACCGCGCGCATGCACAGTGTCCGCAATGCATGAAGCGATCGACCGTGCCTGGGAAGCCGCGCTCGACGAGCTGGGCGCCGGCGACGCCGACATCGAGCGCGGCTTGCGCATCCACCGCGACGCCATCGTCTGCGATCCGGTATCCGGGGGCGCCCGGCCGTGGACGCGTGCGATGAGCGCGCTCGGCCGCGAGCTGATCCGCAAGGGGACGGCCCCACAGGACATGGAGCTGCAGCTCCAGGAGGTGGCCGACCGCGACGTCGTGCACGACGCCGGCGTGCGCTCCGAGTACCTGGAGGCGTGGCGCCGCTCGGGCGTGACGCTCGCCAACGACTACGGCCACATGTTCTGTTCCTGGCGGACCGAGGGGTACGGCGGGCTGGTCAACGACGCGATGATCACGCTGCGCTCGGTGGCGCGCACCACCGCCGTGCTCGACGCGCTGCGCGACCACCTGGTCAAGTTCCGGTGCGCCGGCGACGTGGTGGAAGCGAAGCGCGCCGGCAAGCACTGCATCATGTGGAGCACCGGCGGACCGCCGCCGTGGATCGAGCACGACCTGGACAACCTGGAGATCTACCACCGGCTCGGATTCCGGCAGGCGCAGGTCCTCTATTACACCAACCGGCTGGGAACGCAGTGCTACGACCGCCGTGACCACGGCCTCACCGACGCCGGCGTGGACTACGTGCGGCGGCTCAACCGCCTGGGCATCGTCGTCGACCTGGCCCACTGCAGCCGCCGTGCCCACCTGGACGCGGCGGCCGCCTCCACGGCGCCCGTGATCGACAGCCACACCGGCTGCACGGCGGTGCGGGACCACCCGCGCAACCTGGACGACCAGACCATCCGCGCCATCGCCGGCACCGGCGGCGTCGTGTCGATCCTCGGCGGCCCCGGCCGCCGCTTCCTGGCCGAGCCGCTCGGCGGGTTCGCCGACTGGCTCCGGCACGTCGAGCACGTCGCCGAGGTGGCGGGCATCGAGCACGTCGGCGGGCGCGGATCCGACGTCTCCTACCGCGGCTCGATCCCGCACGACATCCGGCCGCACCTGTTCGCGGACGCCCCCGAGCCGATGGAGAGCCAGCTCGACGGCAGCTTCGCCTGGGTCGCCGCGCCGTACTTTACGGTGGCGCTCGCCACCCGCGGCTACACCGACGAGGAGATCGCCGCCATGATCGGCGGCAACTACCTGCGCGTGCTGCGGGAGGTGTGCGGATGATCCGGCTGTGCACCTTCGCGTCCGACGTCACGCCGCCGGTCGGCCATCCGCTGTGCGCGGGCTGGTATCCTCCGGCGCGGGAGATCGGCGGCCGGCTGCGGGCGCTGGGCCTGATCCTCGTCCCGGAAGGCGAGCCGCCGCTCGTGCTCTGCGCGCTGGATTGGGCCGAGCTGAGCAACGGCGACTACGACCGCTGGCGCGCGGACTTGGCGCGGGCGGTGGGCACGCACCCCGACCGCGTGGCCGTGCACTGCACCCACGCGCACGACACGCCGTGGCCGGACCGCGACGCGCAGGACGTCCTGGACGCCCACGGCCGGCCGGACGTGATCATGGCCGGCGACTGGGCGGAACGGGCGCGCGCCGCGGCCGCGGAAGCAGCCGCGGCGGCGATGGCCGAGCCGCGGGCCTGCACGCACTTCACCACGGGCGAGGCGCGGGTGGACCGCATCGCCTCCAACCGGCGCCTGATCGGACAGGACGGAAAGCTGTGGGCGATGCGCTGGACCAAGACCAGCGATCCCACGGTCCGCGCCGCGCCGGAAGGGGTGATCGACCCGATGCTCAAAACCATAGGCTTCTGGAACGGGGGCGAGCCGCTGGCGGTCGCCCACTACTACGCCACGCACCCCACCAGCCTGGACGGCACCGGCGTGGTGAACCCGGAGTTCGTGGGCCTGGCGCGCGACCGGCGCACCGCGGCGTCCGGGGTGCCGCACTTCTACTTCACCGGCTGCGCCGGCAACGTGGCCGCCGGCAAGTACAACGACGGCATCGCCGACAACCGCGAGCGGTTCGCCGGCCGCATCCACGACGCGATGATCGCCGCCGAGCAGGCGGCGGAGCGCCATCCCCTCGCGGAGTTGCGCTGGGTCGTGGAGCCGGTGCTCCTGCCGCCGCGGCCCGACCTGGACGAAGAGGCGCTACTGGCACGCATACGCGCGCCGGGTGTAGTCGAGAGCAAGGATCTCAGCAGGGCCGCCCTGATGCTCACCTACCTGCGCCGCCACGAGCGCCCGATCCCGGTCACCTGCCTCCACTTCGGCGCCGAAGCGGCGATCCTGCACCTGCCGGGCGAGACCTTCATCGAGTACCAGCTCCACGCCCAGGCCGCGCGGCCCGGCGCGTTCGTGGCCGTCGCCGGTTACGGCGACCTGGGACCGGGCTACATCACGCTGGAACGGTCGTTCGCCGAAGGAGGCTACGAACCGACCGACGCCTTCGTGTCCGGCGCCTCGGAGGCGATCCTGCGAGCGGCGATCGACCGCGCACTCCGCGCGTAGCTCGCTGAACGGTCCTCGCCAAGCTCCCGCCTGAAGCGGTGCCGCCGCCGAGCCCGTTATCGGGTTTATAGTAGGAGGTGGCGATGGCAGAGCCCATGACCCTGAGAGACGAAGACGTCGGCCGCATTGGAGAGTACGTCAAGCCGTGGCTGCGCGAACTCGTGGAGGAGGCGGTACCCCGCCAGGAGCTGGGTGGCGCCGGCCCTCAGCTTCTCGAACGGATGGTCAGAGTCGAGGAAGAACTGAAGGCACAGCGCACGTTGATGGACGAGCGCTTCGGCTTCATGGCGCGCCGCTTCGAAGACATGTTCGAGTACATGAACACGCGCTTCGAGGAGTCGAACGCGCACACCAACGCCCGCTTCAATACGCTCACCTGGATGATCGGTGTCGGGTTCGTGGTCGTCACCTCTCTGACGACACTGTTCGCCTTGCTCGCCTGAGCCGATCCCCGGCGCCTTCACGAGAGGATGTGGCCCGATGGCTCGGCGTGACTGGTACTGCGAGGATGTCCTTTCGGGCAGGCTCGACGTGCAGCGCGTCTACGAGGATGACCGAGTCCTCGCCTTCCACCATCCCAGGCCCGCGGCCAGGACTCACGTGGTCGTGGTCCCCAAGCGTCACGTCCCGTCCCTGCTCGACGAGTCCGCCCTCGACGGTGACCTTCTGACGTCGATGGTCCGGGCGATTCAAGCGACCGCGACATCGCTCGGCCTCCTGGATGGCGACGGGTTCTACGTGCGTGCCAACGCCGCGGCTCCCGGCGTGACGCCGCACATGCACTGGCACGTTCTGGGCCCGGGTGCCGGTGCCGATTGGCCAGGGTCGTGATGCGACCGGGGCGCCGGCTTCATGCGGCCGGCTGCTGTTCGTGGCAGATCAGGTCCTTCTCTTCCGCTGCGAGCGGTTCGTCGAGCAGACGGCAGTAGTGGGGCGCGCCGCCGGGGTGCCTGCGCGCGAAGTGCCGGCATTCGCGGCACTGGCCGAACGGTTTGCGGTGCCGCGCATCGAGGCGGGAGGAGAGTATCGATTCGAGACCGTGCGCCAGCCTTGCTCGCTGCGGTCCGGGCAGGCTCCGGGCCGCGTCCACCGTCTGGGTCAGCGGGTCACGCCCCAACAGCGTACGGCCGGCCGGGCTGAGCGACAGGCGCCTGCTGCGGCGGTCGCCGGGATCGACCTGCTTCACGATCAGTTCCTTGGCTTCCAGGGCGTTGATCGTCTGCGACACCGTACCCTTGGTGAGCCCCAGGTAGGCGGTCAGCGCCGCCGGCGTCCTGGAGAAGCGATTGGCGCGGCCCACATAGCGCAGCGCCTCCCACTGCACCGGCGCCAGCCCCGCGGCGTGCGCGT
This sequence comes from Spirochaetia bacterium, assembly GCA_964291595.2. Lineage (GTDB taxonomy): Bacteria > Spirochaetota > Spirochaetia > SZUA-6 > Bin103 > CATQHW01. The sequence continues at coordinate 4,449,475 of OZ219914.1, forward strand.
CGGTGCTGAGCAGGCGGCCGATGCGCTCGATCAGCGCTGCGATGTGCTCCGGGCCGCCGCCGGTCATCGCCCTATAGTCGCGACTCGAAACCAGTCTTGCAATGCCGGCCGGGGGTGCCTACACTGCTCGTAGTATCGAGTCGATATCATATGGAGGTTCACATGAAACGCATACTCGCCGGGCTGATGATCGCCGGCCTGCCGCTGTACGGCGCTCTCGCCCACGAGAACGAGATCGAGAGCGAGGTCGACGCCGGCACGCCCGCGGCCTTCGACATCGTCAAGGTCGGCGCCACGACCGACGGCCGCCTGACGACGTTCGTCATGGAGGTGGCCGGGCAGGCCGGCAGCAGCAAGCCGGCGGCGATCGGCCAGTTGGCCGGCGCCAGGGTCGAGTCCTACGTCTGGCCCACCAGCCTCGATCCGGCCGTGGTCGGGTTCGATGCCGGCTCCGGCATCCTGGCGCTGGCGATCACCGCCCACCCCGACTTCGACGACACCCCCCTGTTCGACGAGGACCGCGACGGCGATCCCGCCAATGACGGCGCCGAGTGGCACTCGCACTGGGTGGTGCTGGTCCCGGACGACACCTGCGGCGCCGGCCTGAAGGTGCGCGACGTGTCGCCGGGCGTCGATCTGCTCCCGGACACCGCGCCGTACCTGCCGATCGCGCTCGACAGCCCGGGCATGAGCCCGCTCCTGAGCGGCGCGACCGCCAGGATCACCGTCCCCGTCAGCCAGACCGAGGACGTGTCGTTCGACGCGGTGACGGCGGAGCTGCAGATCAACGAGCAGGCCGAGGCTCCGCTGCTGTGCGTCACCGGCGTGCACGACATCGCCTCCGGCGACCTGTCGCTGCCGGGCCGGGTCACCGCCGGCCAATAGACCGCGAGCCCGCGAGCTTGTCGGCACTCCGGCAAGCTCGTAGGCTCGGGCGATGACCGCGACCCAGAAGTACCTGTTCGACCTGCAGGGCTTCCTGGTGGTCGAGGACGTGCTCACCGACCAGGAATGCGACACCGCCAAGCACAAGATCGCCGAGCGCATGCAGCCGCTCGAGAAGACCCCGAACGGCTACGAAGCCAACGGCACCTGGCACGCCGCCTGGGGGCTCCTGGACGCGGGTGAACCGTTCATTTCGCTGATCGACCACCCCAGGCTGACGGAGGTGCTCACCGAGATCATCGCCCCCAAGCTGCGCCTGGAGATCACCTACAGCTTCGTCCGCTCCAAGGGCTGCCCGCAGTTCGAGATGCACGGCGGCCACCGGGGCGGCCGGGTAAACTTCCGCTACCACGTGCAGGGCGACCGGATCTTCACCGGCCTCACCGTGGTGTCGTTCACGCTGCAGGACATCGCGGAGTCCGACGGCGGATTCGCCTGCATCCCCGGCTCCCACAAGTGCGACTTCCCGGTGCCCGAGGACCACGAGCGGCTGTTCGCGGTCGACGGCCCGCTGGTCCGCAACATCGGCGCGCCGAAGGGGTCGGCGATCATCTTCACCGAGACGCTGGCCCACGGCGCCAACCGCTGGCAGGGCGACGAGCCGCGCTACGGCCTGTTCTACAAGTACAACGACCGCGCTGCCAGCTACCACTACCAGCACACCGGCGGCCGCATCCCCGGCGCCGACACCATGGCGCGGCTGACCGACGCGCAGCGCGCCTTCTTCAACTCGCCGTGGGAGGCGTTCGGACCGGAGGACAACTACCGCAACGAGCTGCCGGAGGCCTGACACCAGGGAGGCGGACCATGGGTGAAGCCAAGAACGGCACGTTGTGGACCGAGCCGCGCTGCCGGCCGTTGCCGATCACGGACTACGGGAGCAGGGACTTCCCGGAGCCGATGGTGGTGACAGGCGACGACCGCCTGCTGCAGGTGACCGGCAACGCCTGTCGCACCAGCGCCGACGACGGGGTCACGTGGTCGGCGCCGGTGCCCATGACCGACGGCTCCGAGCCCGGCGTGCCGCAACAGGGGGCCATGGTGCGGACCAGGGACGGCGACGTCGTTCTGACCTACGGGGACTCCACCACCTACCGGTGGGGGTGGGGCGAGGCCACCAACGAGCCCGATCCCGACGTGCGCTGCGACGTGTGGTCGATCCGCAGCGCGGACGAGGGCAGGACCTGGACCGATCGCCAGCCCGTCTTCCTGGGCTTCTGCGGTGCGGTGACCGACATCATCGAGACGCGCGCCGGCAACCTGGTCACGCCCGTGCAGCACCTCTGGCGCGACCCGGCCCGCCACGTCCAGTTCACGTGCGTGTCGATGGACGGCGGCCGGAGCTGGCGGCAGAGCAGCATCATCGACCTGGGCGGCCACGGCCACCACGACGGCGTCTGCGAAGGCACCGTCGCCGAGCTCTCCGACGGACGGCTGCTGATGCTGCTGCGCACCAGCCTGGACCGCTTCTGGGAGGCGTACTCCGACGACGGCGGCCTGTCGTGGCGGGAGATCCGGCCCAGCCCGATCGACGCCAGCAGCGCGCCCGGCTACCTGCTGGGCCTGCAGAGCGGACGCCTGGCGCTGGCGTGGAACCGGCTCTACCCGCAGGGAGAGGACAGCTACATCCGCGTGTCGCTCCCGTGGGCCGAGCGCCCGATGAGCGTGCACCGCGAGGAGCTCTCGCTGGCCTTCTCGGACGACGACGGCCGCTCGTGGTCAGAGCCGGTGGTCATCGGCCGCATGCGCGCGGACCGGGTCAACTACCCGTACGGCCGGCTCTGCTACCCCTACATGGTCGAGCGCCGTCCGGGCGAGATCTGGATCGTGACGACCCACAACCGGCCCAGGCCGCCGGGGACTCCCCTGGCGGTGAGCGTGAAGGAGCGGGACTTCGTGCCGTGACCGAGACCGGCACGGCTATCCCGAGCTGCACCTGGACGGCGACAACGCCGACGTCATACCAAGGCCGTCATGGATCCGCGTCCGCGCGTTCCGGCGTTCGAGAAGGAGGCGGGAAGCCCGGGAGACCTTGCCGGATCCCCAACAGGCCCATAGGCTGGAGCCATGGCAGCCATCGGCGAGCCGGAGCTGTTCATCGAGACCCCCGACCGCGGCACCTCCGTGTTCGGCCGTGCCGACTACTGCAGCCCGACCGGGACCGGGATGCTCTGCGAGTACCGCTACGAGATCATCAGCGACATCGACGACGCGCGCTTCCGGCGCTGGAGCGGCGACAACGGCCGGACCTGGAGCGACCCGGTCGAGGTGCCGATCACGCAGCGCCGGGACGACGGCACCATCGTCCGCCGCACCTCGTCGGCCTGTTTCGTCGACCCGGCATCCGGCCACCTGGTCTTCTCCGGCACGGAGTGGCTCCAGGAGAGCGACGACGCGTTCGACGCGCTGACCCGCGTGTCGCGGTTCTACGCCCTGAGCGCCGACGGCGGCCGCTCGCTCTTCCACGAGGCGCCGATCATCCAGCAGGGGGCGGGCTACGACCGCTGGCACCCGATCGACGGCGTGCACACCGGCCGCAACGCCTTCACCGGGCTCGGGACTCCCTTGGCCAGAGACGGCGGGCGGCTGCTGTTCCCGGTCAGCCGCACCGCGCTCGACGCCGACGGCCGCTACTTCAATCCGTACGGCTCCAGCTATATCGAGACTGGCTGCCTGGCCGCCCGCTTCAGCGGAGACCGACTCGTGGCCGAGTCGGTCGCATGGATCATCCCCGATCCGGAGCGGACGACGCGGGGAATCTTCGAGCCCACGCTGGCCGCGCTCGACGGGGGCCGGCTGCTGATGGTGATGCGCGGCTCCAACGGCGGGCGTACGGAGCTGCCGGCCCACAAGTGGTGCTCGATCTCCGAGGACGAGGGGCGGACGTGGACTCGGGCGGACCCGTGGACCTACGAGGATGGCGAGCGCTTTTTCTCGCCCAGCTCGATCTCCCACCTGGTCCCGCACTCGGACGGCCGGCTGTTCTGGTTCGGCAACATCTCGGCACGGAACGCCGACGGCAACAGCCCCCGCTACCCGCTCGTGATGGGAGAGGTCGACCCCGCCACCGGCCTGCTGCTCCGCGACACGATCGCCGTGATCGCCGACCGGGCGCCGGATCAGGACGAGCGCGTGCAGTACTCGAACTTCCACGTGCACGAGGACCGGGAGACCCGCCAGCTCGTCCTGTACCTCAATCACTACCAGCCCAGCGGCCTGCCCCGCGCAGGCGAGTTCCACACCGGTTTCACCGCTGACGTCTACCGCTATCGGATCGTCGTGTAACGACCACCTGAGCGCCCGAGAGGACGGCACCTTCCCCAACATCGCCGAGCAGCAGGCGGCGCTGCAGCAGATCGCAGCCCGGTATGCCACCCTCGGCCACGCCGACCGGTTTGCCGCGGTGTGGGCGGGCGGTCCGCACGCCTATGGGCCTGCCGCCGCTCGCGAAACCGAGGCCTGGCTGCACCGATGGCTCTGGAGCGGCTCGGCGCCCGACACCCGAATGCGGCAGACTGATCCGCTCGTCGCGGCGCTGTCGAACGCCGCCGAGGTGGACGAGCCGCTCACCGATGACGATCGCGCAGCGCTCGAACAGGGACGACTCGCGCTCGACGCGCGCGATACCGTGAGCGACTAAGTTCCCAGCTCGCGATATGATCAACGTCCTGCGATCACCGACGGGTGGCAGCGGCACCTCGTGAAGAACCCCGGATGAGCGCGACCAAACTGACGACCGCTCGACTGGAGCTTCACCCGCTGGATGCCGAACGGGACACCCCCGCCCTCCACGCCATCCGCTGTGACCGACGAGTCTGGTCGACCATGGGAGACTCGGAACCCCCTACGGCCGATGTGACAGCTACGCACATGGCGGAAAACGGCGGATGGAGCTGGACCATCCGGGCGGCCGCTGATCAGCAGATCATAGGCTCGGTGTCCCTGTTTCCGGGTGACGTTGTGTGGCGGTCGCTGACCTGGTACCTGCACCCCGACCACTGGGGCAACGGACTGGCGAGCGAGGCGGTCGCCGCGGCCGTCGATCACCTGCTCGGCGCGGCCGGCTTCGCCTGGCTCGACGCCTGGATCGACCACACCAACCGCCGTTCGATCGCCGTCGCGCGCAACGCCGGGATGACCGAGCACGGCCGCATGGCCTACTACTCGGACGTACAGGAACGGATCGTCCACAACGTCGTGATGGCCCGCGCGGCCGGTGACCCGGAACCGGCCCTGCTCGGACTGCGCCCGCAACTGGTCGTCCGCGACGTGGAGCGCACGACACGCCTTCTCGTCGACGGCCTGGGCATGCACGTGGACACACGGACACCCGGCACCTCCCCGGACGAGAAGCGGGTAGCGATCTCCGCGTTCGCCGGGGCGCCTGCCATCGCGATCCGTCCGGCGTCCGCGGGCGAGCCGATCCCGCCCGCCACGGTCGAGCTCGACGTGGGCGGCAAGGTGGGCGAGCACGCAGCCAGGTGCCAGGCGCTCGGCATGCGGGTCGGTGCGCCCACGAAGCTGCACTGGTACCGCTGCTACGACGTTGACATCGGCGACGGGCACCGCATCCGGCTGCGAGGCTCCAAGCACCCGGGGCTCTGACCATGAGCGGCCCGAGGTCAACGGCAGGTCATTTGGCCCGCCATCGATCCGGCGGTGGCGGGTCTGCGCGCTGCGCCGAATCGAGGAGGTCGAGATCGGCGACCGGCATGACCGGCATACGTCTGATCGCCACCAGCAATGCCGCCGCCGTACGTGAGTCAGGCGGGCGCACGGCGCTCTTGGTCACCTCCGAGAAGGACTCGTCAAGCATTCGGCGAGAGTCTTGCATCGTCCGCCTCCAGATGCCGGATGGTACCAGGAGAACGCGTCGCTCCAGAGGCTCTTCGGAGCCGGGGTGCACGACGTCGGGTGCTTGGAATACGCTGGGCTGGAGTGCGCGTGGAGCGCACCTGACCTCCGGGGTACCCCATGATCATTGACTCACACGCCTACACGTTCGAGGCCGCGGACAGCCTGATGGGCTACGACAGCGTAGACGAGCATCTTCGATGGGTGCAGGCGGGACAGGCGAGCCACTATCAGCCGGCCTTCAGCCTCGGCGACAGGTCCCGGGGCTCATCCGAGGTCTTGGCTCCCGGAGAGTCGGATGTCCTGACCGGACTGCCCGACGTCGATTTCCGTATCGACCACGCCGCCGGAAGAGTGGTATGGACCGTCGATGGCGAGGACTACACCAAGCACTATTACCCGCCGAACCTGCAGGGCTGCGCCTTTGGGCCGGACAGCCTCATCGGCGAGATGGACTACGCCGGCGTGGACATGGCGCTCCTGCACACGAACCCGATGCTCGGTCGCAGCAGCGCCTACCAGGCCGAGTGCGTACGCAGGTTCCCCGGCAGGATCGTCTCGATGGCGCCCGTCGACGAATGGCGTATCCGCGACGATACCAATGCCGTGATCCGCGAGCTCGAGGACTCGATCACGAAGCACGGACTCCATGCGATCAAGTTCAACGCCGACGGATACAAGGTCAGTGCGGAGCCCTGGGACGACGGCTTCTACCGACCCTTCTGGGAGGCTGCAACGTCCCTCGGCGTGCCGATCTTCTTCTCCTTGAGCACGGGGCCGGAAGCCAGGAGCTGGGACGCCACCACCCAGGCCCGCGACGGCTACGCGAACGAGCTGAGCATTCTCATGAGGTGGATGGAGCGCTACCCCGACACGATCGTCAGCATCACCCACGGATTCCCGTACCGCTCCTTCATCGATGGCGACCGCATCGTCCTGCCCGACGCGGTCTACCAGCCCTTCCAGAACCCGAATCTCAGCATCGAGGTCTGTTTCCCGGTGCGAATAGGCGACCTGTGGGACTTCCCCTATCGAGAGGCGATACCGACCTTCCAGAGCATGGTGGAGCGCATCGGAGCCGACCGCCTGATGTGGGGCACGGACATGCCCTTCCAGAACCGCCACTGTACCTACCGGCAGTCGATAGACCACATCGTCAAGTACTGTGACTTCCTCAGCCAGGAGGAGATGGACCTGATCATGGGGGGGACCGCTGCCCGCGTCCTCGGCCTCTGATCGGGAGAATGTCGAGGCTGCGGAGCAGCGCCCGCTCGCCGAACGACTCCGGGTCGGTCTACTGGCGCAAGGGCATCGCGTCGCTCCACAGTTCTTCGAGGAACGTGCGCCAATGCAGGAGCCGGATGCCGTCGTCGGTGCGCCGGTCGAGCTCGTCGAAGGAGACGAGGATCAGCGAGTCCAATCCGTCCTCTTCGGCCAGGGCGCGCAGACCTCGCAGGTCACGGTCGGACACACGGCTGGATGCCTTGACCTCGATCGCCGCCGAAGATCCGATCACGAAGTCCACCTCGAGTCCGCTCTGCGTGCGCCAATAGGTCAGCTCTCTCCGAATGCGGCGGTAGGAGAGGTAACTGCGCAGCTCCATGGCGATGAAGTGCTCGAACGCGATCCCGTACTCCGTGCTGTTCCTGTTCAGCATGCGGATGCCGCGCAGGAAGTTGGCCACCCCCACGTCGAAGAAGTAGAACTTGGCCGTCGCCACGGCCTTGCGGCGCCGCGACCCGCGCCAGGGCTGCAGCAGGAACCCGATGAACGTGTCCTTGAGGATGTCGAAGTAGGAGCGCACCGACGTGACGGGCACCCCCGTGTCGCGCGACACGTTCGCGAAGTTGAGTTGCTGGCCGTTGCAAACAGCCGCGACGTTCAGGAAGCGTGCGAAGTGCGTGAAGTTCTGGACCAGCGCCTCGCCCCGGATCTCTTCGGCGAGGTACGTGTTGACGTAGGCGTCGAGCTCCTCCTCCGGGTACTCGGCGTCATAGACCTGCGGCAAGCCGCCATGCAGGAGGTACCGCCCCAAGTCGAGCTCCGGCACCTCCGCGCTCGTCAGCGGAAACAGGTTCGCCTGCCACGCGCGGCCGCCCAGGAGATTCGCCCCGCCCCGGGTGAGCTTGCGGCCGCTGGAGCCCGAGAGGACGAAGTGAGTCCGCTCCGTCTCGATCAGGTCGTGCACCTCGTCGAGCAGCGGCGGCAGCTTCTGGATCTCGTCGATGACGACGACCGGAGGATCGGCCGACGCGTCGCCCCGGCCCTCCGCGACGATCTCGCGCAATCGAGAGGGATTCTCCGCCAGCGGCAGGTAGACGCTGCTGCGCAGAAGATTGACGATCGCGCCCGAGCCGAACTGCTGGCGGAGCAACGTCGTCTTGCCGGTGCTTCGGGGCCCGAACAGAAACAGCGACTTTCGCTTGGCGAGCTTCCTGACGGCCAACGTTCGCGAGTACACGGATCCAGAGCATATCCGGCCCAATCCTTGAAATCAACGGCGACTCCGCTGATTTTCGGTAGAATTCATCGGAGTGGCCGCGCATTTCTGCTGGTTCGCCGGCCCGGCGTGTCATCCCTCACTCGATGGTCACGTACCAGGGGCTCAGCCAGGCCTTGGCGCCGTCGACCTGGGTGATACGCAGCCAGTAGGCGTGGCGGCCCGGCGGTGCCGCGCTGTGGCGGAAGGTCGTCGCGATTTCCAGGCCGCTGCCGGTCGGCGCCATCTCCATGACCAGGCGGGTGTCGATGCCGGGGCCGGGCACCGTCACCGGCTGCCGGCGCACCTCGCCGAGGCTGGCTCGATGATGAAGCACGCCGGTGTCGAAGCTGAGCGTCGCCGTGTCGGGGCCCTCCACGCCGACGAGCAGGCCGTCGGCGTCGCCGGTGGTGACCGAGCGCCAGGTGATGCGGTCGCGGCCCGTCTCCTCCAGGCCCTCGGCGGCCGAGTCGAAGGCCCAGCCCTCGGCGGCGCCGAACGTGCCGCCGGCGATGGACAGCGATCCGTCCCAGCGCAGCATGCGCTGCCGGTCGCGGTTGCGCGCGCCGGCCCAGCTCACCCGCACGCGGTCGGCGGCGCGCGGCAGCCGCTCGGGGAAGGTGGCGACCAGCTCCGTGCCGCGGAAGCAGTCGATGCGCTCCACGGGCGCCGTGCCGGCAACGCTGACGTTGATTCGTGGTGCGCTGGCAGCCTGGACCGCGGCGCCGACCGGATGGCCGTCCGCGCTCGCCTCGACCTGGATGCGCGGGCCGGAGGTGCCGTAGCAGCGGCGCGCGCGCAGCGCGGAGAGGATGCCCTCGCGGGTCAGCTCGTCCGCGAGCACGCAGGCCAGTCCGCCGTTGACGCCGAACGTGCTGCGCCCCGGGTTGGCGGTGCCCGGACGGCCCTTGTGGTCGTCTGAGCCGCAGACGAAGCCGACCCGGTGCCCGCGCTCCAGCGCCTCCCGCAGGAACCACTCGAACTCGCCCCACTCGGACAGCACCTCGATGACCGGCTCCAGCTCCGGATCGTGCCAGCGCAGGTCGGCGCGGCGTCCGCCCATGTGCGGGACGATCAGCGGCCCGGCCGCGTGGCCGCGCAGCGCCGCATACAGGTCGCGCACGTGCGGAGCGTCGGCATCGGCCCCGTCGGCGCGTGGCGCGTCGCCAACCAGGACCCGGCTCGAGCGATGCAGCGGACCGTCGGCCCCTGCGTAGTAGACGTTGCGGTCGCCGCCGGACGCCGTGGTGCCCGACCACTCCCAGCCGACGAACGCGACGTAGCGGCCCGGCTCGTCGTGACCGTTCGCCTGCCGCTTGATCTCGTCCCAGATCGCTTCGGTGATCTGCAGGTCGTTGCCCTGATGGCCGGCGAAGTCCGCGAAGGCGACGTCACGGGCGTAGGTGAAGTGGGCGGAGACCGGTCCGGTGCCGACCGTCTCGTTGCTCTGGCCGTGGAGGTCACCCCAGTAGGGTTGTGGACCGCCGTGCGAGGCTCGGCACACCAGCGGGTTGGCGATAGCCGCCCCCAGGCCCTCGGCGCTCACGGTCACGCGATGGACGCCCGGAGCCGTGGCGCGCACGTCCCGGAAGCGGTGCGCGCCGCCGTCGCCGGGCTGGAAGGTGTACCGCTCGGGAAGCCCGCGCAGGCCGTCCGCGTCCAGCTCGATCCTCCCCGCGAAGTCACGGCACACGTTGCCCCAGCGGTCCTCCACCCGTACCCCGAGCCAGCCGGGCGAGCCCGGCGCGATGACGGATGGGCCGACCGCTACCAGGCGGTGCGGCCGCCCGCCCGTCACCTGGACCACCGGCGACGGCACCACCGTGTACTGCCAGGCTCCCGCCCAGTCGACGGCGACGCGGAACTCGAACGTGTCGTTGATGAAGGTCTGGGCGCGGCTCCCCGGGCTGCCGCCGGTGGTGTCGCCGAGCGTCAAGGTGACGGTATCGCCCTGCCGCAGCCAGCCGTCGAACACGTCGACGGTGACGCAGCGCCGCCAGGGCCGGATGTAGCGCTGCCGCTCGTAGCCGGCGCGCAGCGCGGCAGCACCGGTGGTCGCAACGCTGGCGAAGTCGGCGGCCCCCGGCTCCGTGAACTGCGGCGTCCCCCAGTCGCTGGTGTCGCGCCACGCGAACTTGATCGAGCCGCCGTCGTCGACGCCGCGCTCGCCCGCGTGGTAGGTGATCCGCCACGTGCCGGTCGAGCCGGCCTCGATGGGACCGGAGGGCGCGATCTCCGCCCAGCCGTGCAGGTCGCGGGCGCTCACCGCCACCCCCGCTGGCCGCTCAGGCCGCGGTCCGGCTGGTACTCGTACGCCGGCTCCGGCATGCCGGCCAGGCGGCCGTCGCGCACCCACGCGCGATCCTCGCCGTAGAGCTCCCCGGCCATCAGCGCTTCCATCTCCCCGGCGACGTCCGCGGTTGCCGGAGAGCCGTACAGATCGTGCAGCTCCCGCGGATCGCTCTCCAGGTCGAAGAGCTGCAGGCGGTTGCCGGCCGGATAGTAGATGAGCTTGTAGCGGCCGCGCCGGAGCATGCGCATGGCCGCCGCCTCCTCGTGGTGCTCGCAGTACAGGTGGGTCCGCCGCGGCTCGCCGACCAGCGACTCGCCCTCGACCGTGGCCGGCACGTCGATGCCGCACAGGTCCAGCAGGGTCGGCATCACGTCGCGCAGCGCCGCCAGCCGCCCGTCGGTGCGGCGCGCGCCAACTCGCTCGTCCGCGGCCGTCCCGACCAGGATCATCGGCACTTTGGCCGAGTACTCGTACATGGGCGGCTTCGCCCACAGGTGCTGGTTGCCGAGCATGTCCCCGTGGTCGGAGGTGAACATCAGGATCGTGTCGTCGAGCAGGCCCGCCTCGCGGAGCTGGCCGATCAGCAGGCGGATCTGGTGGTCGATGTACGTGCACTGCGCGTAGAAGCCCATGCGCGCCGCCCGGGTCTCGTCACCGTCCAGGCCGTCGTTGCGCCGGCCCCGGTGCAGCTTCAGCGCGTGGGGCAGCACGTCGAACTCGCGCGCCCAGTCGCCGACGAACGGCTCGTCCACGCCGAAGTGCTCGTAGTGGCGGAGATAGTCGGCCGGCGGCGTGATCGGCGGGTGCGGCGCCGTGTACGAGCAGTACCAGAACGCCGGCCGGGTCGGGTCGCGGCGGCGGATCGTCTCGCACATCTGGCGCGTGGTCCAGAACGTCTGGTGGAACTGCTCCGGGAGGTGCCACGGCCGCACCGTGTAGCTGTTGTTGCCCATGGCATGGGTCAGCTCCTGGCCCCCGTAGCCGTGGTCGTGCAGGTAGCGCTCGTAGTCGTCGCTGCCGCCGCCCAGGTGGTGGCGGCCCTCCTCGTTGAGGATGACGTCGTCGAAGCCGATGCGGTCGCGCTGCGGATAGACGTGCAGCTTGCCGACCGCGTACGCCTGATACCCCGCGTCGCGGAAGGTCTGCGCCATGGTCGGCAGCGACGGGTCCATCGGCTCGTGCTCGCGAAAGGTGCGGTCGCCGTGCGTGCGCGCGCTGGTTCCGGTCATCAGCGCCCGCCGCGCCGGGATACAGGTTGGCGTGGTGGTGTAGGCCTGCGCGAACCGCACGCCGTTGCGGCAGAGCTGATCAAGCGTGGGCGTGAAGACGTGCTCGTGGCCGGCGGCGCGCAGCAGCGCACCGGGCCAGTGATCGACGCAGATGAGAAGGACGTTCGGGGCGCTCATCCGCGCATTCTATCGGGTTGACGCGGGTATACGTGCCGATGGCCGGGATCGTCATCCCCTTCCAGAAGTTCATCCCCGCCAGGGGCCTGTTCGGTGACCAGCAGTGGATCGGGCTCGACAACTTCCTCTATGTCGCCAACCTCCCGCACGCCGCACGCGCGTTCCGCAACTCCCTCATCATCGCGTCCCTGAAGATCGTCTTCGGCCTGGTCGTGCCGATCGTCGTCGCCCTTCTGCTGAACGAAATCCGCATCAAGGGACTGCGGTGCACGATCCAGACCGTCATCTGTACCCGCCGCAGACGTTTCTCCGGTCGATCATCGCCGTCACGGACATGACCTCTCTGCGCGGCGTGACGCTGGAGGAAGCCCGCGACTGTGCGACGATCTCCGACAGGACCCTGCGCTCCGCGCAGATTCTGCTCGGGGCGTTGCCCATCCTGCTCCTGTATCCGTTCCTGCAGCGGTACTTCGTCAAGGGGATCGTCATCGGCAGCGTCAAGGGATGAGGACGGTTCGCGCGATTGGATCCGGCAGCCGCGGCCGGCTATGGTGCCACCCTGGCCGACGGCCCGAGGAAGTGGAGGAGACCGTATGTACAGGATCGGACAGCAAGAGCTGGACAGGCTTGCCGAGGTGTTCAGGAGCAAGCGCCTGTTTCGGTACATGGAAGACGCGGAGGGCGAGTGCCTGCGCTTCGAGAAGCGGTATGCCCGCCGACTGGGTGTCCGCCACTGCTTCATGACGGCCAGCGGCACCAACTCGCTGACCGCGGCGCTCATGGGCGCCGGGATCGGCCCCGGTGACGAAGTCATCGTGCCCGCCTGCACCTACATGGCCACCCCCGGCTCGGTTCTGGCCGCCGGCGCGATCCCGGTCATCGTCGACATCGACGAGAGCCTGGGACTGAGTCCGGCCGCCGTGCGGGATGCGATCGGACCGCGAACCCGCGCCGTGATGCCCGTGCACATGTGGGGGCTGGCCTGCGACATGAACTCGATCATGGACCTCGCCCGCGAAGCAGGAGTCCTGGTGATCGAGGACGCCTGTCAGGGAGTGGGCGGCGCCTACGAGGGACGGATGCTCGGGTCGATCGGCCACGTCGGCGCGTTCAGCTTCAACCACTACAAGAACATGAGCTGCGGAGAGGGGGGCGCGGTCGTGACCGGCGACGACGCGTTCGCCGAGCGCATCGAGTGCGCGATCGATCCCTGCCGGTTCTATTGGGACGGCAGGAAGGACAGCTTCGCCGGATACGTGGCCAACGGCGCGCGGGCGTCGGAGATCGAGGGTGCGATCATGAACGGCCAGCTCGACCGGATCGACGACATGGTCGGCGCGATGCGGGCTCAGAAGACCAGGATCGTCAGTGAGACGGAGCCGTCCGGCCTGTCGGCCAGCCCCAACAACAGCCCCGCCTGGGAGTGCGGCACCCACGTCACCTACCTGCTCCCGTCGGCGGCGGCCGCCGATGCCCTCGCCGAAGCGGGCGGCGGCTGGGTCGCGCTCAAGACGGGACGGCACGTGTACACGGAGTGGGATCCCGTGCTGCAGCACCGCGGCGCCCACCACCCGGCGCTGAACCCGTTCGAGCTCCCGCAGAACAGGGGCTGCCGCATGGACTACTCGAAGGAGATGTGCCGGCAGTCGCTCGACATCCTCGGCAGGACGGTGTGCGTGGAGACCCATCCCGACAATACGGACGCCGACGTGACGCGGATCATCGGGCGGATCAACCGCGCCGCGGCCTCCCTGGCGACCGGCGACGCCGCGTGATGCCCGGCGGGGGCGTCGAGTTCTTCGACTGCAACGCCTACGCGGGGGCGGGTCAGTTTCCGCCCCTCGAACCCGCCCTCGCCCCGGAGGCCCTGCTGGACGAGATGGACCACTGCGGCGTCGACCGTGCGCTCGTCAACCACGACGGCGGAGACTTCTCCAACCCGCTCGAATCGAACGCCGAGATCACGGCGTTCTGCCGGTCAAGCGAGCGCCTGCTGCCGGTCTGGAACATCCTGCCGCCGCACACGGAGATGCCCGTGGACGAGCTGCTCGCGGGGATGCGGGACCACGGCGTCGCGGCGCTGCGGGCACGCCCGGACGCCCATCGCTATCTGCTCAACGAGGTCACGATGGGAACGGTGCTCGGCGAGCTGGTGGACCGGCGCATACCGCTCTTCGTGAACGTCGAGGAGGGGTGGCAACTCCTCTACGACGTGCTCGAATCCCATCCCGACCTGGTGCTGATCGCGACCGATCACGGCTGCTGGGGCGATGACCGCTTCTTCCGGCCGCTTCTCGAACGCTACCGCCACTTCCACATCGACACCTCCCGCTACGAGCTCGACGGCGGGCTGGAAGACGTGGTGAAGCACTACGGCTCCCGGCGGCTGCTCTTCGGGAGCGCCTATCACCACGTCCCCATGGGAGGATCGTCGCTGCTCGTCCGGCATGCAGAGATAGGCGAGGACGACCGCGCCGCGATCGCCTCCGGCAACCTGCAGACGATCCTCGGCGAGGTGAGGTTATGAAGGCCCGTTGCGCTTCGCCCATCGTCGCCGAGTTCGTCGAGACGGGCCGCAGCGCGTCATGTCCCGTGATCGACACGCACGCCCACATGGGGCCGTACAGCCGGATTTACATGCCGCGGAACCGTGCCGAAGACATGATCGCCACCATGGACCGGTGCGGCATTCGCAAGACCTTCTTTGCCCATCACCGCGCCCTGCGTGACAGCCAGCTCGGCAACCGGGACGCGGAGGCGGCCATCCGGCGGTTTCCCGACCGGTTCGGCGGGTACTGGGCCGTCACCCCCCTGTACCCGGAGCGCGTGCGCAAGGAAGCGGCCGAGCTCGACCGTCATCCCGGATTCGCCGGATTCAAGATACTCGCCGCTTACTACCGGGTCGCCATCACCGACCCGCGATGCAAGCCGGTGTGGGAGCGGGCGCACGACGAGCAGCTCCCGGTGCTGATACACACCTGGGGGCATGACGGCTACGGCGACTGCCCTCACGTCGAGAAGATCGCGCAGACCTACGGCCGGGCGACGATCGTCATGGGCCACGCGCAATACGGCGACTGGGACGCCGGCATCGAGCTGGCCCGCCGATTCCCCAACGTGTACCTGGAGCTGTGCGCCGCCTACCACGTGAACGGAAGCGTCACGCGAATGGTGAACGCGGGCGTCCAGGACAAGATCCTGTATGGCGACGACCTGCCGTGGTTCAACCCGCACTACGGCATCGGCTGCGTGCTCTTCTCCAGGATCTCCGATGCGGCCCGCCACGCAATCCTGCACGAGAACGCGGAGCGCATCTTCGAACGGTGGCTCTGAGTGAAGACCCTTACGGTCAGACTGCCGGAACAACTGGCCGCGTTGCTCGAGCATGAGTCTAGCCGCTCACACCTCTCGAAGTCGGAGATCGTCCGCAGCATTCTGGACCGGCACCTGAGAGCCGCCCCCGCCTCTGCGCTCGATCTCGCTGGCGATCTCGCCGGTTGCGTGGACAGCGGTGTCGATGACCTCTCTTCCGACCAGACCCGTCTGCAAGCGTTCGGCCGCTGATGTCTGGCTGGTGGACGCCCGACCGCTGTCGGGCACACGCTTGCGCGGCAATCCCGCGGGCACATAGGCTCAGGCCATGACGGCCACCCAGAAGTACCTCTTCGACCTGCAGGGCTACCTCCTCGTCGAGGACGTGCTCACCGACGAGCAGTGCGAGACGGCCAAGCGCAAGATCACCGAGCGCATGCAGCCGCTGGAGAAGACGCCCGACGGCTACGACGCCGCAGGCACCTGGCACCGCTGCGCGGGACTGGTGGAAGCGGGCGAGCCGTTCATCTCGCTGATCGACCACCCCGGGCTGATGGAGGTGCTGACCGAGATCATCGGTCCCAAGCTGCGCCTGGAGAGCGCCTACAGCTTCGTGCGCTCCAAGGGCTGCCCGCAGTTCGAGATGCACGGCGGCCATCGCGGCGGCCGGGTCAACTTCCGCTATACCGTGCAGGGCGACCGGATCTTCACCGGCCTCACCGTGATCTCCTTCGCGCTGCAGGAGATCACGAGCGAGGACGGCGGCTTCGCCTGCATCCCCGGCTCCCACAAGTCCGACTTCCGCGTCCCCGACGAAGACCGCGCACGACTCTACGCGGTCGACGGCCCGCTGGTGCGGAACATCCCCGCACCCAAGGGGTCGGCGATCATCTTCACCGAGACGCTGGCGCACGGCGCCAACCGCTGGCAGGCCGACGAGCCGCGCTACGGGCTGTTCTACAAGTACAACGACCGGGCGGCCACCTATCACTGGCAGCGCGACCGCATCCCCGGCCCGGAGACGATGGCCAGGCTGACCGACGCGCAGCGCGCGTTCTTCAACAGCGCCTGGGAGGCGTTCGGCCCCGAGGACAACTTCCGCAACGAGCTGCCGGAAACGTGACCGTCGGGAGCGGACCATGACCTCCATCACCGCCACCACGCCGTACACGCAGCTCCCCGCCTGGGCGGTGCTGGAGCGGCGGCTGTTCGACCTGCTGGACGCGTCGGTCGATCCGTTCCTGGACAAGTACACCGCCGCCGACGGCACCCTGATCTGGCGCGACGCAGCGACCGAGGGATACCCCAGCCGCGACGGCGGCGACGACTTCTACGAGAGCTTCGGCAACTGGCCGCTGTACTACCTGCTCGGCGGCGGCGACCGCCTGCTGCCGCTGAGCCACCGGCAGTGGGACGCCGTGACCCGGCAGCTCACCTCCTACGGCGTGGTCACGCGCGAGTACGAGCTGGGCTACGACCAGTTCCACCAGTCGGAGAGCTACATCTACTTCTACGCCCTGTGCCTGGCCGACCCTTGCAACGCGCTGCTGCGCGAGCGGGCGGAGCGCTTCGCCGGCTTCTACCTGGGTTCGGACCCGGAGGCGCCCAACTACGACCCGGAACGGCGCCTGATCCGCGCCCCGCACAACGGCGCGGGCGGGCCGCGCTGGGGCTTGAGCGACACCGAATCACACTACGGCTGGTCGCCCGGGATGGCCCGCTACGGCCTGCCGTACCACGACGTTCCGGGCATCACCTCCTACGACGACCTGCGCGACCCGGCGCTGGCGCGCCGCATGGGCCAGGTGATGGAGGAGCGCATGGGACGCGGCGACGTCGCCGGCAACCTGTGCGTCACCAGCCTGATCACCAACGCGTTCCTGCTCACCGGCCAGGAGCGCTACCGCGAGTGGGTCCTGGAGTACACCGACGCGTGGCTGGCCAGGGCGGAGGCCAACGGCGGGCTGCTACCCGACAACATCGGCCAGTCCGGCCGGGTGGGCGAGTACCTGGGCGGCAAGTGGTACGGCGGGCTGTACGGCTGGACCTGGCCGCACGGCTACTACAACATCGGCTACGCGGCGGTCGACGCCGCGCTCAACGCCTTCCTGATCTCGGGCGAACGCCGCTTCCTGGACCTGCCGCGCCGGCAGTTCGACGCGGTCTGGGAGCAGGGCCGCGACCTGCCGTACGCCGAGCTGGAGATGAGCCTGCGGGAGTTCTTCGCCACGCAGCCGCCGGACGAGATCGAGTTCGTCGTCCCGTACCGGTACTCAGACCACGGCTGGTTCGACTTCCAGCCCATGTCCACGCGCGTGCCGGCGGCGCTGTGGAACGTGACCGAGGAGGCCGAGGACTGGAATCGGCTGCTCGCCATCCGCGCGCGCTCCACCGCCGACTGGCGCCGGGTGGTGCCCATGCGCGGCAAGGAGGACGCCGACCACGAGCCCGCGTGGCTTGCCTACCTGTGCGGGGACAACCCCGACTACCCCGAGGCGATCCTGGGGCAGGCATACGCCCAGGCCAGCCGCCGCCTCGACCAGATCCGCCGCGACGACGCGGACATCACCACCGTGCACATCCACCACTGGCAGGACGCCAACCCGATCACGACGGAGGCACTGGTGCACCTGACCACCGGCTCGCCGCAGATCATCTACAACGGCGGCCTCCTGAACTGCCGCCTGCGCTACTTCGACGCGGACCGGCGCCGGCCCGGACTGCCCGCCGACGTCGCCGCGCTGGTGACGTCGGTCGACCGCGGAAGCCTGAACCTCCACCTGGTCAATACCAGCGGCCTCGCGGACCGGACCGTGATCCTGCAGGCGGGCGGCTTCGGCGAGCACCGCTTCCGGGAGGCGGTGTTCCGGGAGCGCGTGAGCGACTACCCCGGCGCCATCGGCAACGGCCCGCCACCGGAGATCCACACCGCGCCGCGCACGGTCTCCGCGGGCGCGCGCTACCTGCAGGTGGTGCTGCCGGCCGGCACCGAGCTGCGCCTGACCCTGGCGATGGACCGCCACGCCGGCGCGCCCGGCTACCATACCCCCTGGGACTGACCGACCGGTCACCCGCCAAGGAGCACTCATGTCAGAGCACGAGGAACGACGCGTCGGCCCGCAGCACATGCCGGACGGCCTGTCGCTGCCCATTCACGGACCCGACTTCCCGCGCGCGGACCCGGCGCTCATCCAGGAGCTCAGCCGGGTCTCGGCCGCCACCGCCGCGGCCGGCCTGCACGGCATGGGCGTGCGGCAGAGCTTCGTGCAGGGGCCGGTGCAACGGCTGCCCGGCACCAGCATCATCGGCACCGCCGTCACGCTGCAGTTCATGCCGCAGCGCGAGGACATCGCCTCCGGCATCGGCCAGGAGCACGCGGAGAAGGTCAGCGCGTTGTGGCGCGTGCTCGACGAGATCCGGCCCGGCGACGTGCTGGTGGTGCAGGCGTACGGCGACCGCTACACCGGCTGCCTGGGCGAGATGCTGATCACCTACCTCAAGGGCCGGGGCGGCGTCGGACTGGTGGTCGACGGCTGCATCCGCGACTGGCCCAAGGTGCGCAACATCGGGTTGCCGCTCTGGACGGTGGGGGTCACCCCGCACTACGCCTCGCAGGCGTCGCTGTTCCCGTGGGCGTACAACGTGCCGGTGGCGGTCAGCCGCGTGCTGGCCCTGCCGGGCGACATCGTCATCGCCGACGACGACGGCGCCGTGATCGTGCCGCGCAAGATGGCCGGCGACCTGGCCGTTGGCACGACCGCCCACGAGGAGTGGGAGGAGTTCAGCCGCCTCCGCCTGGCCGAGGGCGGCTCGATCAGCACCTACTACCCGCTGAGCGAGGAAGGGCAGCGCGAGTACGAGCA
This sequence comes from Spirochaetia bacterium, assembly GCA_964291595.2. GTDB lineage: Bacteria > Spirochaetota > Spirochaetia > SZUA-6 > Bin103 > CATQHW01. Next base: position 4,468,627 of record OZ219914.1, read on the forward strand.
ATGGAGGGCCGAGCAGGATCGGGCCGAGCAGGAGAGCACCTGACGCGTCACGTCGTCTGAGTTCTCCAACCGCTCAAGACTGTGGTGGTTGACGTTTCTCCTCCACGATCTGGATCAAGTTGCCGCACGAATCGTCGAACACTGCGGTAATGACCGTCCCGAGGTCTGTTGGCGGCTGTACGAATCGCACGCCTCGTGCCACGAGACGCTCGTGTTCGGCTGCGGCGTCGTCGACCGCGAAGGAGGTCCAGGGGATACCGTCCTCCACGAGCGCCCTCTTGAAAGGACGCGCCGCGGGATGGGCATCAGGCTCGAGCACCAACTGCGTCCCCTCCGGAGCTTCCTCGGATACGACGGTGATCCAGGCATGCTCTCCCAGGGGGATGTTGTGCTTCAACCGGAAGCCAAGCGTTTCCGTGTAGAAGCGGAGTGCCTTCTGTTGGTCGTCTACCAGGACGCTGGCCACGTGAATTCTCATCTTTCAAGTTCCCTTTCGTCTGTCGAGATCGGCCAACGCTCCGCGATGGCCTTCAGCGGGCCGCCCTCGAACCAGTGGAGCTTCGACCTCCCCTCGCGCCTCGTGCAAATCAGCCCGGCGGCCTCCAGGACATCCAGGTGTTGCGTGATCGCCTGCCGTGAGGAGTTGATGCCGTGCTTCATGGTCAGGCGTGCGCAGAGTTCGAAGAGCGATTGACCTGACCGATCGACGAGTTCATCCAGGATGGCTCGCCTGGTTGGGTCAGCGATCGCGCGATACACGTCCACACGACCAGTCTAAGGCAAGTGCCCGCTTGCATGTCAGGAGGATATGCAAGCGTCTGCTTGCATGTCAACTGTTTCAGCTTCACACGATCATGTAACGTCCTGAACCATGCTTGACACCGGCGCCCTCATCGCGTCGATCCGGGCCGGCGAGGATACCGAGCTCGAACTGAAGGAGGTGATCTTCCGCGGGAACCGGATCGCGTTCGCACGAGAAGAGTCCCGTGCGGGGGCACGGCTCGCCGAGGTGTTCGCGAGCATGGCGAACACGAAGGGCGGACTGGTGGTGATGGGGGTCCGCGACACCGACCGAACACCGGTCGGCATCGATCCGGACCGGCGCGATCTCCTGGAGCAGTTCGTCATCAACGCGGCGACGGTCAACTGCGTCCCGATGATCGTTCCGGCGCTGAATTGGGAGTACCTGCCCGGCGCCGACCAGGAGCCGGTGCTGTGCCTGATCGTCGAAATCCCGCCGTCGGAGTTCGACGTGCACCAGACCAGCGACGGCCGCTTCCTCCACCGAATCGGCAGCCACCGGCGGCTGATCCCCGCCGAGCGGCTGGCCCGCATGCTGAGCGCCCGCCGCATGGCCAGCCCGATCGAGGAGCGGCCCGTGTTTGGCAGCGCGCTCGCCGACCTCCACGATCTGCGGTTGGAGCGGTACTTTCGCGACCGGTTTGCGGACTGGTCACGGCCGGACGACTGGGCGCACACGCTCGTGACGCACAAGCTCGCCGCCACCACCGATGCGGGCGTCATTCCCACCCACCTGGGAATACTCCTGTTCGCCGAGCAGCCGGAGCGGTACCTGCCCGGCGCGTACGTGGACGTGGCCGCATACCATCAGGACACGGCCGACGGCAACACCGTTGACAGCAGGCGCATCACGGGGCCGCTGTCCGAACAGATAGGGCAGGTGCTCACCTACTTCCGGTCGTCCCCTCTGATCCCCACCGCATCCAGGAAGGACGGCGACGGCCGCCGCGACTATCCGAGCTACGCGCAGACCGCGCTTCAGGAAGCCGTCGTCAATTCGATCGTCCACCGCGACTACGAGGCGCGGGGATCGCAGATCATCATCCGCCTGTTCCCCGAGCGCATCGAGTTCCAGAACCCTGGCGCCCTGTACAACACGCTGACCGTCGAGAACCTGTACGCGGGGTGCCAACCTGCCCGCCGCAACCAGTTCCTGGCCGGCTTCATGCGGGACTACCAGAGCCCTCTCACCGGCACCAGCTACATGGAGGCGCGCGGTGAAGGCTTTCTCAAGCTGGTCCGCGCGTCCGAACGCCTGTCCGGCCGCCGCCCCCTTCTGGAGCAGATCGGCGACGCGACCAGGCTCACGATCTTCGCCGCGGTGTACGGGGCGTAGCGAGCGCCTTGCGCACCCGGGTCCGGCTTCGCCTGTTGGGTCGTGTCTCAGTCAAAGTGAGACACCACCGCCTGTTGCTTTGCCTGGCAGACCGCCCGTGCCAAACTGCGCCATGGCTGAACCGGTCGTCGCCACCGTTCCTTCGGAGCGCCGGGAGCCGGCAGCGCTGCAGTTTCCCGGCTGCCACCCGGTGCGCATCCCCCGCGACCGGATCGACGATGAGGAAATCCGCATCGAGTACTGGGACGCCGACACCGAGATCGCCATGATCTGCGACCCGCCGGTCAGCTACCACCACGAACGGCCGGCTTCGCGCCTTGCCAGTCTGGCCGGACTGATCGCGGCGGCGCGCGGTGCGCCGATCGAGGCAGGCGGCCACACCGACCTGCTGGTGCGCAACGCCCGCGGCGAGCGGCAGCGCATCATGCAGGCCGACCAGATCCTGTTCCTGCGCCCGGCGCAGACCGCACCGGCAGGCAACGCGGTGGAGGTGAGCACGGACGCGCTGCCGGATGTGGTGCTGGAGGTGGACAACACCACGGACGTGCGGCGCAACAAGCTCAAGCTGTACGAGTCGTGGGGTTTTCCGGAGGTATGGGTGGAGGTGCCGGAGGAGCCGCAGCCGAGCCGGCCGGCGTCGTTGCGTCCGGGGCTGACGATCCACCTGCGGGAAGGCGGCGCCTATCGTCCGGCCGCGGCGAGCCTGGCGTTTCCCGGCTGGACGGCCGACGAGATCCACGCGGCACTGAATGAGCCCGAGTTGTCCGCGCAGACCGCCGAAGTGCTGAATCGCGTGGGGCGGGCGCTGGGCGCAGCCGGAGGGACGGAACCGGACGGCGACCCGTTCCTGCGCCACCACCGCCAGGAAGGGCGCGCCGAGGGCCGGGAGGAGGCGCTGCGCGCAAGCGCGCTCCAGGTGCTCGCCTCCCGCGGCGTTTCCGTGTCGGCTTCGCTGCCCGAACGGTTGGCAGCCATGCAGGGCGTATCGGAGCGGCTGGTGACTGCGGCGTTGGCATGTCGGGACGAGGAAGACTTCCTGCAACTGCTGTCGGCAACGTGATCGCTCCCGGCGTGCCGGCTCCGCAGCCGGCCGCCGGCGACCTGCGCACCGAGCTCACCCGGCACCTGGTCGCACGCGCCGTCGACCGGCTGCATCGCCGCGACCGGGAACGCGAGCGCCTCCTGGCCGCCGGCCGTTGGCGGGAGCTGGGCGAGGCGATCCGCGCCCACGTCCGCGAGGCGTTCGGCCCCATGCCGTTCGGGGACGCCGGGGCGGCGGTGGACGCGCGGCCGGTCAGCCGGCACGAGACCCGCCACTGCGGGATCGAGAACGTGCTGTTCGAGTCGTTCCCCGGCTGGGAGGTGAACGCCTCGGTCTTCGTCCCGCACGGCGCGGGACCGTTTCCCGCGGTGGTGCTGCCGGTCGGGCACTCGGGCAAGCAGCACGCCGAGTACCAGATACCCGCGCAGGCGTTCGCCAGCCTTGGCTTCCTGACCGTGCTGTTCGATCCGCCGGGACAGGACTCCGAGAAGCAGCCCGGCAACGACCACTTCGCCGACGGCGTGCGCACCTACCTGACCGGCCACTCGTCGAACCGCTACTTCGTCCTGGACGCGCTGCGCTGCATCGACTACCTGGCCACCCGCAGCGACGTGGACTCCAGCCGCGGCGTCGGCATGAGCGGCGTGAGCGGAGGCGGCCACACCACGCTGTTCGCGACCCTGTTCGACGACCGCATCGCCTGCCAGGGCCCGAGTTGCTGCCTGAACCGCATGGCCGACCACCCCGTCGGCGACCTGTACGCGCCGTGTCCAGAGGGCCTGTGGTGGAACCGGATCGGCGCCGGCGTGGACGAGGTGGACGTGCTGCTGGCCGGCATGCCGACCCCGACGCTGCTGATGGCCGGCCGGCACGACGAGGTCTTCCACATCGAGTGGAGCCGCAGCCTGGCGGCGCTGTGCGCCGGCGCCTTCGAGGCTGCCGACCGCGGCGAGCGCTTCGCGTTCTTCGAGGACGATGCCGGCCACGACTACACCCTGGCGCAGGTCCGCCGCTTCACCGCCTGGATGAACCGCTGGCTGCTCGGCGATCCGGAGCGGCCGGTGCCCGCGCTCGATCCGGCGGACTTCCCGATGCTCCCCTACGGGCACCTGCGCTGCCATCCCGCGCCCGTCGAGAACATGTACACGCTCAACGCCGCACTGGCCCGCCGGCAGGCGGCACGGCTGCCCGAACGCCTGGACGCGGCGGCGCTGGCCGAGGCGGTGCGCGCGGTCACTGGAACGCCCGGCGGTCCCGCCCGCTGGTCGGAGGGCGAGCCCTTCCAGCTCTGGTCGCAGGACTATCGCGAGGCGCTGGCGGTCACCGCGGACGGTCTGTCGATGCCGGCCAGCGTGCTGCGCCCTCGCCCGACAGCGAGGACCGGCGCCCTGGTCGTGTTCGCCGACGATCGCGGCCGCCACGCGGCGCTGGAGCGGAACGGCCTGGCAGCGCGCCTGTCGGCCATATTCGAGAGAGCGCCCGGTGCCGTGCTGCCGGAGCTGGTCGTGGCGGACCTTCCCGGCTGGGGCGAGACGCGCCCGGCACTGGCGCCGTTCGCGACGGCCGGCTGGGGCGGCATGGACCGGATCCTGTCCTACCTGGCGTGCGCGATCGGCGACGGCCTGCTCGCGGTGCAGACCAGGGCACTGGTGGGGCTGGCACGCGCCGTGGCACAGGAGCGCGCCGGCGCGCCGCTGGCGCTGGTCGGACGCGGCCTGGGCGGTCCCGCGGCGCTGCTGGCAGCGGCGCTGCTGCGTGACCCTGCCGCCGCGGAGCCGGCCGCACCGCTCAGCCTGGTTGCGGCCATCGACTTCCCCGCCCGCTTCCTGGACCTGGCAACCGAGCCCGAGTACCGCTGGCCGGCGGCCGCCTTCCTGCCCAACGCGCTCCGCCACCTGGACCTGCCGCTCGTGACGCGCTCCCTGGCAGTCGACCACCTGCTGCTGGCCAATCCCCTTGACACGATGCGCCGCCCAATGCCGGCTTCCGAAGTCACTGACATGTTCGGCGACCTCAACTCCGGCCGCGTCCTGATGCCGGAGTGCGACGAAGGAGAAGTGGAAGCCCATCTGTCGACAGCGCTCCGCGACCCGGCATCGCTCCGTCACACATAGGTGAGCCGAAGCTCAATCGTCGGCAAGCCTCAGCAGCCGTTCGCCCCGCCATACGCGCACGACCCGTACGGCGTTGGGATCACGCCTGTAAACGATCCGAAAGGGCGGGTGGATGATCTCTCGCAGCGCAGGTTGACTGAACTCCGGGACCATTCGCCCCATATCGGGGTGCTCGGCGAGGCGCTCGACGCGTTCGAGGATTGCCGCCACGAGACTGACTCCGACCTCGCCTGCTTCCTTCTCCGCGTACCACGCCGTAAGGTCCTCGAGATCCGCTACCGCGGACTCGGCGAACCGGATCTCCACGGCCATCCGCGATCACTCGATGCCGAGGCGGCCCCTGACCTCCTGGATCGAGACCTCGCGGCCTGCCTCGACATCGGCGATCCCCTGCACGACCGCCCGCATGAACTCCCGCTCTTCCTCCGCGGCTTCGTAGTCGGCGACGGACTGCACGACGGCGACGCCACGACCGCGGCTGGTGAGCAGCACCGGGCGGCGCGAGTCGACGACCTGCCTGACCACGCGGCCGGGGTTGGTCTTCAGGTCCGTCAACGGGATGATGTCCTCGGAGAACTTCACTGCCATGGCAACCACTCCTGATCCGAACAAGAGGGTAACCGGTCGCACGACCTATGAACAGGTACGGTTAACAGGACCGACAAAGGAACCTCATTGACCGAGCCGTTTCTCACCTCGTGGCGCCCGGAGCGGGGCGAGCTGTGCCTGCCGCTGGACGGCAGGGAGCTTCGCACCGCCACGACGCTGACGCTGCCGGTGCGCTGCCCGCGCCAGACCGGGGCGCGCATCGCGCTGGAGTTGCTGGACGCGGAGCGCTCGGTCGTCGCCGCGACCGTCTTCGCGCTCGACTGGGAGGGGGACAACGCCATCCAGCTCTGGCCCGACACGCTGGAGCCGCGCTCCGGCGCGCCGGACCGCGAGCGGCTGGGCGCGGTCACTCACTTGCGCCTGCGGCAGCGCTCCGCAGGTTGGTGGCCGGCCGAGTTGGGCGTGGGCACGCCCGTCCCGAGCAACCAGCCGCCGGCGTGGCGGGTCAGCGAGAGCGACACCGTGATCGAGGCCGGCTGGCACAGAATCGCCAGCCATCCGTCGCAGTGGTCGGTCGCGGGCGATCCCGGCGGCCCGGCGCCGCTGCTCTACTCACCCTACGGCGGGCAGAGGTTCGACACCGGGAGCGGTCTCCATCATGCCGGCTCCGCCCCCTGGCTCAAGTTCGGCTATCCGATGCAGGAGCGGCCGGGCCACCTGACCGTGCGCCGCCGCTTCGACGCCGAAGTCGGCGGGCAGCGCGAGATCCTGGCCAAGCTGGTCTGGGACCGCGACACGCGGCTGACGGTGACCGCCACGGTGGACGACGGCCGCACCATCTTTCTGTGCCGGGACCTGGAGCCCGACGAGCTCTGGCTCACCATCGGCGCTCCGCTCGACGGCGCGCGGCGCCTGCACCACGTCGACGTGCGCATCGAGGAGGTCGCCGGCCGGCGCGTGCAGTCGCGCGAGGTCCTGGTCAGCCTGTTCTGGATCCTGCTGCGGCGCGAATCCGAGCTCGACCGGCAGCCGCTCAACCAGGTCGCCGCCCGCCTGGTGCGGGCCCACGACAACCACCCGGACACCGTCCCCACCGCCCGCCGGACCGTCCGCCAGGTTCCCTACCACGAGCCGGCCGAGTCGGCCACGCCGATCGGCGATCCGCTCCGCGACGGCCTGCCGTTCGGCTTCCTGGTCGGCCGCGACACCCTTCCCGCCCTGCGGCAGCGGGTCGCCGCCGGCCCGGCCGCCGCCCTGTTCGCCCGCATCCGCGCGGAGGCGGACCGGGCGCTCGCCACCGACCTGGTGGACCGCAACTTCTACGGCACGGCGTACGGGGGCGGCATCGGCCAGCCCAAGGGCGTGCTGGGCGCGGGCATGCGTGTGTTCGCGCCCACGGTCGCCCTGGCCCATCTGCTCACGGGCGAGGCGCGCTACGCGGTCGCGGTGCGGCGCTGGCTGCTGCGGGCCGCCCACGCCGACGACTGGCGCGGCGACCACGGCGGCTGCGTGTCGCGTCCGAACATCGGCGACCGGCTCCCGTACTGGGACAGCTTCACCGGCTGGTACCCGCGCGGGTTCGCCGGCTACATGAACCACCCCTTCGTGGTCGCCGACGTCGCCTTCGGGGTGGCGGTGGCGTACGACATGGTCTACCACGCGCTGGACGAGCGGGAGCGAGCCGCGATCGAGGACGCCTTCGCGCGCCGCGGCGTCTACCTGCTGGCCGACAAGCTGCAGCAGCGTCGCGACTACTACGTGGCGATGAACCAGGGGATCCTGTTCGCCCTGCCGCTGCTGATGATGACCGCGTTCCTGCGCGGCCGCGATCCGGTCTACGAGCGGCTGTTCGACTGGACGCGGCAGTTCCTGGCCGAGTTCGCACGCCGCCCGTGGAACGAGGAAGGCGTGTGCGGCGAAGGTCCGGGGTACGGCGTCGGCACCCTGCTGGAGCTGGTGGAGGCGCAGCCGATCATCGCCGCCTGCACCGGCGCGGGAGTCGAGGAGACTCTTCCCCACTCCGCCCGCAAGGTCTTGCGCTACATCCAGCACGTGCGCTCCACCTGGGACAGTCCGGTGTGGGAGCATCGCCCGCATTTCCTGGGGCTCTCGGACGGCAGCGAGTACCACTGGGTGTCGGGCGAGGTCTGCGCGTTCTTCGCAGGGGTCCTGGGCGACCCGGTCGCCGGGCTGTTCTGGCAGGAATCGTTCGCGGAGTCGCCGCCCGAAACCCTGACCTGCCTGGTCAACCTGCCCGACCAGCCGGCCGCGACCGAGCCCGAGCTTCCACCCGCGCAGGTCTACCGCGACCAGCCGATGGCCTTCTTCCGCACCGGCTGGCGGCCCGGCGACACGCTGCTCTGCCTGAACGCCCTCCGCCAGGTGACCGGCCACGGCCACAAGGATCGCGGCAGCATCATCTTCGAGTTCGGGGGCGAGGCGCTGGTGCCCGATCCGGGGATGATCGGCTACAGCGACCCCGCCTCCGACCAGTACCACGAGACGTTCTGCCACAGCACGGTCACCTTCGCGCAGCGCAGCCAGCTCGGCGGCACCGGGTCGTTCCCGGTCCGGGTGGTCGACTTCGCCTCCTCGTCCGGAGCCACCTGCCCCGGCGCGGAAGGCGGCATCGACTGGGCCATCTTCGATCTGACCCCGGTCTATGGCGAGGCGGACCGCGTGGTCCGCCACCTGCTGTTCCTGCGGCCGGACGTCTGCGTGCTCTACGACGAGGTGGAGCTCCCGTCCGCGCTGCCGGTGGAGCGCAACTTCACGCTGCTCGGCGCCCCGGCCGTCGACGGCCAAGCGGTGACCTCCCGCACCGAGCGCAACGCCCTGCACCTGCTGGCGCTCGGCAGCCAGCCGCAGAGCGCGACCGCCAGCGGCTGGGGCACCCACTGGCCGGAGATCCCCGCGTACCGCGTGGTGGTCGCCACCGACGCCCCGGCGGCGCGCTTCCGCGGCCTGACCGTGCTGGCCGCGGCGGGCCGCGATCAGGCACAGCCGCGACTGGACGCGATCGGGGACCGGAACGACCTGCAGGCGGTCAGCGTCACCCGCGGCGACCGGCGCGACCTGATACTGTTCGGTGACCGCCTACGGATCGGTACCGTGAGCTGCGGCGAGTCCGTGCTGGAAGTCGGCGGCCGAGTTGCCGTGGTGCGGCTGCGGGACGGTGAGCCGATCGGCTGTGCCGCCCTCGCCTCCACCGGCGTGGCCTGGAACGGCCGAACGCTCTGCGACAATGCGCCGGGGCTGCAGGCGGCGTTGACCTCACCCCCATGAACCCGCGAGGAGCGAACCGCACATGAAGATCACCGACATCGAGGCGATGCACATCCGCATCGAGGACCCCAACATCGGCCTGTTCGACGGCTCCTACGACGACTGCGTGATCGTCGTGCGCACGGACGAGGGGCTCACCGGCATCGGCGAGACCGAGTCGCTGCCGGCGGCGATCCAGGCCATCGTGCGCTCGCGCGCGGCGCACAACCACGCCCGCGGGCTGCGCGAGCTGCTGGTCGGGCGGGATCCCACCGACCCGGAACGGCTGTGGCAGCTCATGTACGACGCCACCGACTACGTCGGCCGCCGCGGCCTGATGATGCATGCCATCGGCGGCATCGACCTGGCGCTGTGGGACATCGCCGGACAGGCGGCCGGCAAACCGATCTCGGAGCTGCTCGGCGGGCGCCGCCGCGAACGCATCGAGGCGTACGGGACCATCTACCCGATGGCGCGGGAGGAAGAGGCGGTGCGCGCGCAGGTCGCCGCGGCCCGCGGCATGGGCCTGCGCAACTTCAAGTTCTCGGCCGATCCGTGGTGGATGGACGACCTGGACGCCACCGCGCGCCTGCTGCAGGCGGGCCGGGCCGAGGCAGGGGCGGATGCCAAGCTGATCGTCGACGCCCAGATGGCCTACCGCACCGCGGAAGAGGGGCTGCGCCTGCTGCCCATGCTGCAGCAGGTCGGCATCTGGTTCCTGGAGGCGCCGCTGCCGCTGGACGACGTGGCCGGCCACGCGCGCATGGCCGGCCGCGGCGTGCCGCTCGGCGTGGGCGACCTGGGCCTCACCCACGTGGACGAGTTCATCGAGGCCATGGACCGCGGCAAGGCCGACATCTGCCAGCCCGACATCACCCAAGTCGGCGGCTTCACCCACATCGCTCGCATCGCCGCCGCGGCGGCCGAGCGCGGCAAGCGGGTGATCACCCACGGCTACAAGACCAACATCGAGATCGCCGCCAACCTGCACTTCCTGGCCAACCACCGCGACGAGGAGGTGCTGGAGTACTCGACCAGCTCCTCGCCGCTGCGCTGGCGGACCACCCGGGAGCGCATCCCCATCGACGCCGACGGGACGGTCGCGGTTCCGACCGCCGGGGGCCTGGGCGTGACCCTCGACTGGGAGTTCGTCGCCGCCCACCGCTACAACTGACGCGGTCGCGGACCCGGCGGGCAGAACCGGCTTCAGCCGCCGCCGAGCCATGTCATCGGGACCGGTCGGCGGATCGCAACCTCGCTCCGGCACCCTCTTCGTAGATCGGAACCCCCCATCGGTCGATGTGGGCCTTCAGCGGTTCGTAATCGATCTGCTCGTACGCGTGAACCTCGCACTCCTGGGGGATGGCGATCTCGTCGAGGTCGAGAGAGAGCCGGCCAAGCCGGTGGCGGTCTATGATCCCGCGAGTGGCCAGATCGATGTCGGATCGTTCGGTTGCTCTTCCGGTGGCCCGGGAGCCGAACAGGATCACCTGCTCCAGGTCAGGATAACGTCTGAACACGGCGACGAGATCGCGCAGCGTTGCGGCGGGCAGTTCGACTTCGTTCACGACTCACCCACTTCCTGTTCAGCCATCTCTCGGCTCAGCCGGCGATGCAACTCGTGAAAGCGTTCGACATAGCGCTCCTCAATCTCCTTGATGATCGCTTCGAACGTATCGCTGTCGTACATGTGTGACATGCGGTTGCGATCGGTCAGCATATCGATCCAGCGTTCGCCTTCGGAGACCAGCTTGGCTTGGTAAGCCTTGCGGAGGACGGCGCGTGGGGTTGCCGAGCTCAGTACCACGCCGTCGTACTCCAGGTAGTCCTTGAGCGTATTCCATGCCAGCTCGAAGGTGTACTCGAAGCGCTGGATGACGCCTTCCTGCTCAAGCTCGTTCAGGGCCTTTGCTCCCTCCTGCAACGCGTGCTGCAACCGGCCAAACGCCCGAGAGAAATTGCGGAACCGGTAGTGCCAGCGAATCTCCTCCTCGGGCATGTCGACTCCGCTTGCAGAGTGCCTGGAGGCCGCCTGCTTGTCCAACTCCGCCATCTCGGCGTGTCTCGCGTATGACGTAGCCCGGATCTGCTGGGCGGTTCATTCCATCTCGGACCTCATGGACGCGACGCGCGCCGCCTGCCAGGGCTTCCGCTCGCCGTAGAACGACTCCCGCGGCTTGCTCGGGGCCGCCGGCGTCGCCACGTCGCGCAGCATGAACAGCATGTCGCTGAACCCTTCGTCCGAGCGCAGCCGCCGCGGCCAGCGTGCTCCCTCTGTGAAGCCGGCCGATTCGGCCAGCGTTCGCTGCTCGTCGTCATCGGCGGCGACTCTGAGGGCGAGTTGGCGGATGCCGAGCGTTGCGGCGCGCTCGGCGGCGGTGTCCAGCAGGTCGGCCGCACGGTCGAAGTGCGCGCGGCCGATGCGAAAGCTCAGCTCAGCCACGTGCTGCTCGCAGAAGGTGTCGGTCCTCCGGAATGCGACCGCGCCCACCACGCGGGAGTCGCTCGCTTCCAACACCAAGAACGCACCGTTACCGCCCTCGATCGCTCGCATCACGCGGATGAAGTGACTCTCGTACCGCGTGTCCCGGAACGACTCCGACAGGGGATCCTTGAGCAGCCAGGCCGGATCGGGGTGGTTGTACAGGACGCACAGCCGCGCCAGGTCGCCCCAGTGCGCGTCGCGGATGGTCGCGGCGCCGGCGGCGAACCAGTGCCGGTCGAAGTCTGCGGCGCCGGGAGCCAGGAAGCGCATGCCGTCGCCGACGTGGTAGCGGAACCCGTGGCTCTCGTACAGGTGGCCGGCGACCGGGTTGGCCGTGCACAGGTAGAGCGCCTGCCCTCCGTGCGCGGTGAAGTGATCGACGAGAGCTCCCACCAGCGCCGAGCCGACGCCGCGGCGCCGGAACCGCTCCTCGGTCGAGACGAACTCCAGCGCGCCGACGTCGCGGGTGTCTGCCGGCGCGTAGTAGCACATGGTGCCCGCGACCTCGCCGCCGACGCGGCCAATGAAGTGCGGGGCGTGGATCCAGCCGTTGAGCCGGCCCTCCATCATGTCCTCGCGGATCAGCGGCCACGAGCAGAGCCGGGCCCAGTCGCGGGAGCGGTCGAACGGCGGCTCGGCGATCTCGATGGCCAACGTGCTTCCGTCGCGCAACGGCACTTGGTGGCGGGGGGAACGGCTCATGGGGATGAAGATGCCGGATTCGGTCACCGCGGGTATACTCCCGCCGCTGGCGAGACCGACGACCATCCTGGTGGAGCGCCCGTCCGGCGGTTCACCACCGGCTCTCCGCCGCAAACCAGAGACAGAGAATCCGAAGACGATGAAGATCCATGTACAGGGAGCCGATCTGCGAGGACGGTTCCAGCTCCGCGACGCTCTCCTTGACGCGCTGGCCGAGCGCTACCGGTCGGCCCGGCGCGTCTACTTCTCCGCCAGCTTCGAGCAGGAACGGCGCCATCGCGCCGACTGCTTCATGATCACCGCCGACGAGCTGCTGGACTGGATGCTCGAAGACACCGAGATCCTGGAGCGCAACCTGCACGCCGATCCGGCTCGTGACCACCTGCTGAGCCGGGCCCTGGCCGTCCTCGAAGAGGAGCGGCCGCTGAACGGGGAGCCGTTCGCCGGCGACGAGATCCGGTACCTGCGCGGGCTCAACCTCTCGACCCTCAGGCCCGGCGTGGTGATCGACGGTCCGCCTCCGGAAGAGGAGCTGCACCGCCACGTCCGCGCCCTGCATCGGGCGCTCGGCCGCCTGTTCTTCTACACGGCCGGCAGGACCGAGGCACGCGTGTGGGACGTGAGCGGCGGCGCGGCGATCGACGAAGCGGCCGGGCAGATCCACAGCGACCTGGAGCGCGGTTTCATCCGCGCCGAGGTGTTCAACGTGGGCGAGCTGGACCGTTTCCGCACCCCCCAGGAGGCGAAGACCATGGGCCTGCTGCGCGTGGTGGACCGCGGCTACCGTATCTCCGCCGGTGACGTGATCGACGTCAAGTTCAACGTGTAGGGCCGATCTGGGCGGTCGGGCCCATGCGGTCGAACGGGATCGCCTGCATGCCGGCCTCGTAGGCGAGTGATCCGGTCGCCAGACGCAGGTCGTCGTTCGGCTCGTCGGCGAAGCCGGGGTCCACGCCGATCAGGTTGCCGTCGTCGGGCAGCAGGTGTGGGTCGACGTCGCGCAGCGTGAGCAGCCAGCGTCCGCCGTAGCAGAGGTTGTTGGCGATGACGTTGCCGGTGGGCGCGAAGCCCTCGCCCGCCTCGTACACGGCGTCCAGCTCGGCAAGCTGCGGGTACCGCTCGGCGTAGGGCGGCTCGTGGTGGTTCATCTCCGCGAGCCGTGGGCGCATGGTGTTGTAGACCATGTCCCGCCACTGCTCGGTCAGGCACTGGCCGCGGCCGTCGAGCTGGACGGCCGGCTCGCAGTGCACGAACAGGTTGTTCTGCACCCGGTTGTCCCGCCCGCCGCCGATCAGCACGGCGCGGGTGCAGCGCAGGAAGACGTTGCCGTAGATCGTGGTGCCGCTGGCGCAGTCGTCCAGGTAGACCGCCCGCACCCCGTGCCGGCCGTAGCCGAAGATGCCCAAGTCGTGGAAGAAGTTGTGCCTGACCACGTTGCCGCGCTCGGTCCAGTCGCGCCCCATGTAGAAGGCGCCGGCGTCGCCGGTCTGGGTGCAGACGCGGTCGATCTCGTTGAGCTCCACGACGTGGTCGTTTCCGGTCAGCAGGACCGCGGTGTGCGGCCCGTCGTGCAGGTGGTTGTGCGCGACCCGGTGGCCGACGCCGTGCAGGTCGACCGCGGGCGTGTAGGTGAGCTGCAGGCGGCTGAAGTGGTGGATGTCGCAGTTCTCGACCACGTGGCCGCCGGGACTCAGCGTGCGGCGGTCGCCGCCGGCGAGCGACACGCCGCCGGCGCCGGTGTGGTGGATCAGGCACCGTTCGATGCGGTGGCCTCTGCCCTCTTCCACCCTGATGCCGTACTCGCCGGTGTTGCGGACCTCGCAGCAGCAGACGGTGACGGACTGGCCGCCGCCGATGGAGATGCCGTCGCCGCGGCAGGACTCGACGGTGATGCCGCGGAACCGCACGTGCGAGGCGCCGCGGAGGGCGATCACGGGCTCCGCCAGGAGCGACACCGTGACCGACACCTCGGGCGGTGACGGATCGCCGGGCGGCCAGAAGTACAGGAGGCCGGCCTGCCGGTCCAGGTACCACTCGCCCGGCGAGTCCAGCTCCTCCAGGACGTTCAGGTAGTAGTAGCGCTGCCCGGTGGTGTAGCCGTAGGCGCCGGGCTGATCGGTGGTGATCAGGCGGGCGTCGAGGTCGATGGACTCGATGCGCTGGTAGGAGTCGGCCCAGTCATAGGTCCAGTAGCCGTGCACCAGCGCCTCGCCCGGTTCGCGCCAGCCGCGCGGCCGGTCGCCGAAGTACTCGAAGCTGCGGTTGGGCTCGTCACTGCTGGCGTCCCAGGGCACGTCGTCGGTCCCGCTGCGGCCGGGCACGTCGACGCGGGCGACGTTCACGAACGAGTGGTCGGGCCAGCGCGCCAGGGTCATGCGCCGGTCGCGGTGGAACACCTCCAGGGAGGTCGGCCGTCGCCCGCGGCCGAAGCCCACCGGCTCGAGAGTGCCGTAGTCGCTGATGCCCTGCGCGCGGACGTCCGCCACCAGCACGTGGGGGCGAGCGGCCGGCGACAGGCGCTGCCACGCCTCCACGGTGGCGCCGGACCCGGCGATCGGCCGGAACCCCGACACGGTGCGCCCGCCGATCAGGCGCACCTCCTCGCCCGGGAAGGCGCGGTAGACGACCGGCGCGTCCTCGCTGCCGCCGTCCTTGGCGCCGAGCTCGAAGGTCGATTCCCGCTGATAGCTCCAGCCTCGCAGCCACACGGTCGCGCCGCCGGCCGTCCCGGAACGACGCCGCTCCCGCAGCGCATCGCGCGCCGCCTCCAGGGTCGCGAACGGCCCGTCGCTGCCGTCCCCGGTCGGATCGGGATGACGGCCGCTCCAGGCGTCGTCACCGGCGGGCGATACGTACAGGTCAAGGCTCTCAGGCATGCAAACGCTCCTCGCCGCTTGGGCTCAGTCGTTGTGTCTCAGTCGCTTCAGCCAGCCGGCGAGCATGTCGCGTTCGACCGTTCACCGACCGTGCTCACGGCTCTGTGTTCCTCGTGCGCCAGAGTTGCCGCCACAGCTCGCCCCCGGGTCCGTCAGCCGGTACTTGCTGCAAACGGCTGCGCGGCTTGTCGGGCAGAGTGTACTCGATCAGCCGGTTCGCCAGGAGTCCCCGCACTACCCTCTAGGGCAGCGCACCTATGGTGACCCGGCCACCATCTGCGACCTGAATGGTCAACTCGAAGCCATATAGCAGAGACATCCCGACAAGAGGATCACACTCCACCTCGTCCACGGCAATCCGTCTTGAGGTGCCATCCCATGTGACGGCGGCCTCGTAGATGTCGAATACGCTGTCACTACCGTCAGCCAGCATCGCTCGCCCTCGCCGACGCCAGACAAGCCCCAACGCCTGTATGAGCGCCGCTGAAAGTGTGAGATAGCCGTTGAAACCAGTGTCGATAACCGCAGAAATATCGCGTCTCAGGCTGCTGGATCCCTCCACACTCAGTGAGATGACGGCCTCACGGTATGCAGTGACATGGCCGATCATCATACATCGCTCGCCTCGTACCGAGATCCAACCCGTCGAGCATATCGGGACCCGACACGCATCGTCCACACTTGCGCGTCCGGTATGCGGGCCAGAAGCCTGTCCGATGCCGCCAGTTCGTCATGATCGATCTCATAGGCTCCCGTCTCGATGTCGATGACGACCAACTTGCCCTCGTCGTCAGGGCCGACATGAGGTTCGATCTCTCGGTCGTAGATCTCGTCGCCGCGGCGGGCGAACTCCTCTTTGCTGTAGCGAGGCTTTGGTGCGGGCATCCTGTTCCTCCTCACCCTACTTCATTGACAGCAACGCAAGCGCGTAGTCTGCATCGGCGCGTCATGCTCGTGCTCCCTGCGATTCCGGTCAGTCTATCACCGTGCCCCGATGCACCGTATACAATCGGGAGACGTTCTCGTGAGCGGCGTGATAGATCGCGATGTGCTGGCGGCCCACATTCATCGGCAGCTCGGGATGTGCGTGCACTCCGTCACTCCCTTCCGGGAGGGGGCGGAGTTCACGGTCTTCCGAGCCGTGATGGGTCCAGCGCGCAAGGTCGTGCTGAAGGCGGCACCGCGCGAGGACATGAGCAATGCGAACGATCCTTCGTGCTCCGCGCGTGCCCTTCTGCGCCAGGAAGAGCATCTGGTCCGCCACCTGCGCTCGCAGCGGATCCCGGTTCCGATCAGTCTCGGCCTGGTGACCGACGGCCCGTACCCATGCCTGATCCAGGAGTTCGTCGAGCATGATGAGAGTAGCGAGGTGAGCGACGATCATCTGGCTCATCTGCTCAGCCGGATACACGCCTGCACGGCGCCTCGAACCCCGGTTGCTCACGAGGGCCTGCCGTTCGCCTCCTGCATCGCACGCCGGATCACGCGACGGGCTCATGAGCTCGAAAAGGCGACCGGAGTGTCACTCCCGGTTCCCGACACTGACCGGATCGAGAGCATCCTCAGGCGCCGCGGCTGCCGCCCGTCGCTTCTGCACATGGACATTCGGCCGCCCAACATCCTTGCGGCGGCGGGCTCCATTCGAGCCATCGTCGACTGGTCCAATGCCCTGATGGGAGACCCTGCCCTGGAGTTCGCGCGAATCGCGGAGTGGTGGCGCCCATGCACGCGTCTTCGCATCGCCTACGAGAGCATCCGCGGACCGCTGCGGACGCCGCGTATCGTCGACCTTCTCTATCGGCTCGACGCGGCTCTGGTCCTGGGGCTTCTGCACTCAGCCGAGCGGCCTGATCCCGAGGCCGAGAGGACCGCCGCGTGCCGCGCAACGGAGCTGGCGGCCGCTGTACGCTCGGCGCTGTTGTTTGCCTGAGCAGACCGCCCGTGCCAGTCTGGGCCATGGCTCAACCGGTCGTCGCCACCATTCCGGCGCCGGCCGCGGAGCGCCGCGAGCCGGAAGCGCTGGAGTTTCCGGGATGCCACCCGGTACGCATCCCCCGCGATGAACTCGAAGTTGGCGACATCCGTCTTGAATACTGGGATGCCGACACCGAGATCGCCATGATCTGCGAACCGGTCAGCTACTACCACGAACGGCCGGCATCGCGCCTCGCTCGGCTGGCCGACCGGATCGCGTCCGCGCGCGGCGCGCCGATCGAGGCGGCCGGCCACACCGACCTGCTGGTGCGCAACGCCCGCGGCGAGCGGCAACGCATCATGCAGGCCGACCAGATCCTGTTCCTGCGCCCCGCGCAGACCGAACCCGCAGGCAATGCGGTCGAAGTGGGCATGGACGCGTTGCCGGATATGGTGCTGGAGGTGGACAACACCACGGACGTGCGGCGCAACAAGCTCAAGCTGTACGAGTCGTGGGGCTTCCCGGAGGTATGGGTGGAGGTGCCGGAGGAGCCGCAGCCGAGCCGGCCGGCGTCATTGCGTCCGGGGTTGACGATCTACCTGCGGGAAGGCCACCTGCAGGAGGACGGCATCTTGCGTCCGGCGGCGGCGAGCCTGGCGTTTCCCGGCTGGACGGCCGACGAGATCCACGCGGCACTGAATGAGCCGGAGCTGTCCGCGCAGACCGCCGTGGTGCTGAACCGCGTGGGGCGGACGCTGGGCGCAGCCGAAGGGACGGAGCCGGACGGCGACCCGTTCCTGCGCCACCACCGCCAGGAAAGCCACGCCGAGGGCCGAGCAGCAGGACGCGCCGAAGGCCGGGAGGAGGCTCTGCGCGCAAGCGCGCTCCAGGTGCTCGCCTCCCGCGGCATTTCCGTGTCGGCTTCGCTGACCGATCGGCTGGCAGTGATGGAAGGCGTATCGGAGCGGCTGCTGGCTACAGCCTTGGAGTGTCGGGACGAGCAGGACTTCCTGCGCCTGCTGTCGGCAACCTGAAAGCCGACCGCTATTGCGCGGACTCCTGAGCCATTCGTTTCGCTACTCGTAGTAGGCCAGGCGGTCGCCTTCGGCCGCCCACAGCTCGTCGAACATCTGCCTGATCTTGGGCAGCGGGACCACGGCGCTCGCTCTCAATGCCGACGCCGAGGTCGCTATGAATGCCGAGGAAGGGGCGCTACCTTGCCGGTTCACACACCGGACCCGCTCCACGCCTCCCACCCGTAGCGGCGCGGCTCTGGGCCTTGTCGTTGGGTACCCTTCGAAGACGGTGTCCCGTACTCCCGGCGGACAGCCCCGCCGAGCCACACAATTCTGAGAAACCGCTGTCCCAAGTCTGTCGCCGCCGCAACTCTTGCGTGCCGGCTGACCATACGATTACTCGTGCAGTGCCTTGCGGAGTGCATCCGGTGCATCGGCGTAGAAAAGAACCTGGACCCTCGTGGCGACGTCGTCCGAAAGATCGATCAGCGCCCGTCGACTGGAAACGGGAACAAGCACTGCCGTAGCCCCCTTTTCCATCGCCAGTTCTACCACGTCGATCGGACTATAAATCGCTTCGATGGTTCCCCCCAGAGTGATTCCGCCGGCGATAACAAGCCCACCCCTCAACGGCTTGCCAAGTAGCGCGGAGCAAAGCCCCACTAGAACTCCGACGCCGAGCTGCTCGCCGCTCTTGGCAGCGTCGAACGAACGAAGCTGCAGTACAAACTCATGATCTCGCGGATTGCGCTCGCCGACGAGTTCTCGGGACCTTGCGTACAAGTGTTGCTCCGCAATGCCCGCGCTTTCCCGGAAAGGACGCGGGGGAGTCTGGTTCAGAATTCGGACGCCGCCACCCGGGCTCTCCGTCACCTCGATTCGAAACAATCCTGTGCTCTCGTCCTGGCCCCCAGGGCTGACCACCCAGACTTGACCGACTGGCAACGGGTCTGAGCCGATGCTACTCTCGCTCTGCAACTCCGGAGTGGACACAAACTTCTCGACACCGTCCAACCCCATCACGTAGCTAAACTGCGTGTTGCGGAACTCTGCCGATCCGATGCGCTTTTGCTGCTCCTTCACTCGACGACGGACCTCCAGGGCGAGCCGCACCGCCCACTCCAAGTCGTCGTCCGGAACAGCGACAGCGGGATCAGGATAGAGAAGTTTCAGCAGTCCCGACACTGTCTTGTTGACAGCGTTCTGATCTCGCCCGGAGAGGGCACCGCCGCAGTGTACCCGCCCCTGAAGCACATTCACCCGACTCTGCGAGCGAAGCCGGGAGAAGCATTCCGCGAGTACGTCGCTGACCAGCCCAAAGCGATCCGTGAATAACTCCCTGCCTATCTTGGGAAGGTCCCATCCCGGCAGATAGCAGTGGATACGGTCCATGAAAGCGGTGTCATTCCTCATCTCAGGGGGCATAGAACCGAATAGGTGCCCCACTCGCTGCTGATGCTGCACGTCGACGTCGAAGTTGCCGACCATGACGATGCTGCCTTCAGCGCGAATGCTCTCCCGGCCTCGTGAAAACTCGCCGGACTCCATATATCCTTTCATGATGTTGACGCCGTCTTTCTGATCGAAGGAAATCCCTGAGATTTCATCGAAGCAGACGACATCGTACTGGCAGACGAGTCCGCGTTGGCCGTTAGCCATATTGACGAACATGCGCGCGACGGTCGCCTTGCCGCCGGAAACAAGGTGGGCGTAGGGTGAAACTTGCTGGAACAGATGGCTCTTGCCCGTACCACGCGGGCCGAGCTCGACGAGGTTGTAGTTACGCTCCACGAAAGGCACCATTCGGAGCAGGGTTGCGTGCTGGGCGCGGGCGCTGAGCGCAGCTGGCTCCAGGCCGACGCTGCGGAGAAGGAGATCCGTCCACTCGCGCGTGGTCAGGGTCGATCGGCCGCTGGCGACCCTATGCAAAATGTCGCGAGTCGATAGCTGAATCTCGCGGAGGTTCAGAATCTCAAACGGCCTGCCGCCCTTCTCCTGCGCGATACTCGCGTCATATGCGAGTTCGACCTCGGCATAGAAGCCGCCCGTCAGCATTCGCTCGTGATCGCGGACGACTTTGTCGGAGATACGCACGTCGTTCAGACGGAGGCTCGGCAGAGTTGCCATGTAGCTGTCAGTCTTGGCGTCGAGCCGGGCCGTGATGATGTCTATGACGCGGACGGAGCCTCGATCGCGCGCCTTGGCTTTGAACAGTTCTTCTTCGCCGGCTCGCACCGACCTATCGGAGAGCTGCGACTGCACCATTTCCAGGCCTTCCTCGATCTCTTCAGCCACGGTGCTCGCGCAATAGCGGCCGAGCATGAACTCGACCACGTAGGTCGGAACGGGAAACTGACCACGGAAACGGCGTACCAAGTCCTTGCGCACGATGTGCCCAGGAAAGGCCTCGGCCGCTTTGTGGTCGAGTTCGTCGAGCTCGATCACGTCAGTCCTCCCCAATCGTCAGCGTACGGTAAGCCAGCACGCGACCTGCATCGTCCAGGACGACGAGGCATGCAGTCTCGCGATCATGTTCGTCGCTCACCAGGAAGGAGGTGCGCCCCCCTTCGTCTAGGACGCGACCACCCTTAATCAAGCTCTGTCCGCTGGTCTCCGAACCGATGCGAAGATCGACTGTGAGATCGGCTCCGCTCGCGACGTGTACGCGAAGGCGTAGCCCCTCCCATCTGGCGTTTGAGATCGTGACGGTGCGCTTTGCCACGACGCTTTCCACCTCCAGGACCGGTACGATGCATTCCTGCGGGCTGACACCGCCGTGCGCGTACTCATGGCCCGAAAAAAAGGACCGAGCACCCGTCGCGGTTGCTACCGCGACCTCGGAGTTCCACGTCCAAGGGACCTGAAGATAGGATGTATGCGCTTTCGGCTTCACTAGAGCGCAACGCGTTCGTTTGCCGTTCGGCTCCACCAGCCCCACGTCGAGCGCGGTACGCGGTAGCCCGTCCGGCATCAGCAGCCATCCGTGGTCGGTGACGATTCGGAGGCTTCGGCCGGACCCTGCCAACTGCAGGATACGATCGGACACATCCCGGATGCCTGCCGAGAGGCGTTCGGCGAGGCGTGCCCCCAGGGCATGTCCTTCTTCGTCGAAGCGCCCGGTCTCCGCCCAAAGCTTCACATCGGGAAGGAGGGTGCTATCGGTTTCCCATCCTTGAGCTTCCATGAGCTTGAAGAGCACACGCTTCGTCGCCGGTTTGCCTCCCGGAGAGAGCGGCAGGAGGTCGGATGTCGTTGGCGGCCCGGTTAACATGGACGCCACTGGTGAGACGACCGGCTTGCACGTCGCGGTTACCGTTGGAAACCCGGACCACATCCAGTCCAGGGATACTTTCACGCCTTGAGCTTCAAGGTCTCGGACGAGCTCCCGCGCGAGGTCCATGCGCAAGCCATCCACAAACAGAATAGTCGTGACCTGCTGTTCGGCATCGGGCGAATTGGCGAGCTTCACCTTGCCAACTCGGAGGAGTTCTTGGAGCGAAGCCGCGCCTGCCTCCACCCAGGGCAGATAGACGGCTCGCAGCGCCGAAGTAATGGCCTTACGGTCGAGTTCGCGCGGCGCTGCGGCCAAGGCGCACATTGCGGCCCAGTCGGTGTCGGCACCCGCCGAGACATACGCCTCCGCCAGCGCGTTGCCGTCATGACTCGGAAGCGGCTTGGCCGCCGCGACTTTGGCGATGAAGGCGACTGCCTGCGCCAAGGGCGCTTCGCCGCGCCGTCCCCAGACAGTCTCTCGCCGCGCGGCGTGCTCTTCGTCTAGCTGAGCGATCCGCTCCTTCGAAGCTTCCGGCGATAGGTCAGAGAGCAACAGCAGTGCGTCACGCAGCCTGTTCTCGTCTTGCGTGTTCAGCCGTGGATATGAATCTCTGTTTTCCCAGTGCTCGACAAAAGTCTCTGGTTCTTCGAGGCGGAGATAGGTGACGACCGTCTCGAAACCAGTCGAGGCTGCGAAGCGTTCCCAGACCTTGCCCCAACTACCTTCGCGTTTGGCCAGACGCCGCGCCGCATCCTGCGGGGACAATTTGCGTGGATCGTATTTGAGCTGCTTTTCTGCAATATTGGCAAAGGCTGCGAACCGGCCTTGATCACCCGCCTCTGTAAACGCGCCGTCGATCCAATAAAGCATGTCAGCGGCAAGGTCAGGAGCCAGCAGCGCGTTCAGCTGATCCGCGTCCCAACGCTTGCCGCGCAGGTCTTCCACAGGGCGGCTGCAGAAACGCGGGGCGGCCAGCGCGAGGGCGGCGCGGGTCGCATTGTCCTCGGCTATGCTAAGTTTCAGGTGGCCGCGGTCGGACGCGAGAAAGCCCCGCAGCGTCCAGTCCTTTCCGTTAACGTGTCCGAACAGGGTGCCTGCCACCGTGTACCATACCAGCGGTTGCAGAAGGGCCGGGCAATCGTCTGCGCTCTTCAGCGTCTCTCGCCCAACGCCAGGCAGATAGAGGATCGGCGTGAAGCGCTCGGGAACGTCGATCTCTGAAGCGGCCCTAGCTAATGCGGCGCGTAGCCAGACGGCCGGTCCGGTCCGCGTCGCCACGTCGAAGTCGCCGTAGGTCAGCAATTCCGGGAGTCGGTCCCGCAGTGCCGGGAGGAGTGGTAGGAACTCCTCGCTCACGTCACACCACAAGACCGCTTCCGGCGGCGCCTCCGCCGCGGCGTTGTAGCTCGCGGCATCTCGGACGGCAGCCACAAGGGCGTCGAGCGGTGTCGTCACTTCGGCGTCTCCCCCTGTCTCGCGGAGGCCTCGCGTGCGGCGCGCTTATTGGCCAGTGTGGTGTGGTGGTCATTGCGGCGCTCGCCGTTGAACACATCGTACCACGGGGCCGAGCCGACGTCCCTGCCCCGGTCTTTATCCTTCAAGATCTTCGACAGATCATAGGTTAGCACGCCCGCCATGATAAAGGGGCGGATGTTCTGGCGCACTCCGTCGTCAAGGTCGGGGTCCCAGCCCAGCGGTTGCTGGGCGAGCGACTTCCATCGCACGAAGACATCATACGGCTTCTCGCCCTCCAAGATCTTCTCTAGCTTCTGCTGCAGCTCGCGGCCCTTCTCGTAGCGCAGCGCCCTATTCTCTGCTTCGGCCCGTGCGAGCCAGTCGCCAAGCAGCGTGTAAGTGAGCTTACGCAGATTGGCTTGGTCCAAGCGGTGGTAGTGGACGAAGACCGAGAACCCCTCCTGCAGCCCATCCGAGATGTGCCAAAGGAACGGCCTGTGGCCAAACAGGGCACAGTGCTGGCGGAAGGCCCGGTCGCGCAGCCAAGCTTCGAGCGACCCCTCGCGGTTACTCCTCTTGTCGAACGTCTCGTCGGCTTCGGCCACTAGGCGACGCTCCAACGCATCTGACCAATCGGTGCCGAACGCTGCGCTGAGGAAGGAGCGGAGCCGGTCGGCCAGCCCCTTCTCTCCAGCGACGGCCGAGACGCTGAGCAGGCCGTCACTGTCGCCGGGCGGGAGCTCGGCCGCCTTAGCTATCAAGGCTCGCGCTTCGACTGAGAGCTGCATGTTCGAGTCAGCTTCGGCTGGCCAGCGATAGCCGCAGACCCGAGCTAGGCCGACATGCAGTGCTCCCCCCTTGACCACATCAGCCGGATGGCCATGGAATATCCACTGCGTTGGTTCATTGGTGTACGGTTCAGGCAATCCCTCCGGATACTGCTCCGTGGCTACCCTCGACCATTTCTTGATGTCGAACGGTACCTTTACCAGCGTTGCATTCGTGACGTTCATCTTTTGATCAATTTGTCGGACTAGGGGTTCGAATTCCGAAGACGAGCAGAATGCCCAGATGGGCAAAACATGTTCATCGCTGAGCGGCACGATAACAGCCGTATTCGTATCGAATACCTCGCCTTCGTAGATTGTTGCGGGGAGGGCTCCCATCTGACGGATCGCTACCCCTCGCTTCCCCCATGCTTGTGTACCGCGAATATACGCTTGTCCGGACGCAACTGCATTTTCAAGTTCTCGACCTTGCCAGAGAAGGAGTTCACGTCCTCCAAACGGTCGTGTTTCTGGCACAGTACTCTGCCAGTATGAGAATTCCTGAGTCCGGTATCCTTCCCAAAAACATCGGGCATAGCGAGGCGCATCGGCTGGTGAGATCCCCTGATATGCCGACGCATATTCTGATAGCAGTGGACCGGTAAGTGCACCACGGACAGTAATTCGGTGATCCGGATTAGCCTTCTGCAGGCGTTGCTCAAGAATATTCAAATCGCCAAACGCCAATTCAACAGCTTTCTCCTTCTGACTTCGTCTACTGTTGGCGTCAATTCCGACGAATACAGAGCTCTCAGTTGGCCTTGTTCGCGTAAGGACTGACAGCGACACATTAACAACCTCACCCGAGATCGTTTCAAATGCGTTCTTCCCAAGTGCGGCGACTAATGAAAACTCGAAATTAGAAAGCAGATCGTAACGGAAATCTGAATATCCGGTGAGAAAATGCCAGTTTTGAGGAGAAACAAAGCAAATGCTGCCGCCATCTGCTGCGAGCCCCGTCATCCGAGCAATCATTGCTGTGGCTATATTAGCTCTTGATCTCGGCAATCTTTCGTCTATATACCGGATCATCTTGGAATCTTGCTTGCCTCGCCCCAAGAATGGCACGTTCGTAATCTGGAGTGTGTAGCGCGAGTGCAGAAGTCTTGCCGCATCGGCCATACCGCGTGCTCCGACGGCGCCCGCTGCAATCTCCGGTTGGGCTCCACGCGCCTTCTCAAGCAGCCTGTCGAGGTGCATCTCGATTTGTTCGAGCTTTGGAGCCTCGAAGAGGTCGCCTCCCGAGGGTTGTATTAAGGTTCCAAGTAGAGGAGCGTCGCTGAATAGCTCATGTATAGCCCTTAGAGCGAATTCGAGCTCTGGGTCTCCGTCTCCAAGTCCGACAAATTCGCGCTTTGGCAGCGGTGGTGGCGAGCCGATCCAGGCGATGTGCGGCAGCGGCAGTGCCTGCCAACCTCCGATTCGCCAAGCGCTCAACGCGACGGCAAAGGCAGCGATCTGCACGCATCGCCCGTCGATCTCGAGCCCATGAAGATTGTCCCGCAGCACAGCTGGTACTGCGTCGGTAGGCGACAGATGCTCCTCGGCTTGGCGCAGCGCCGCCAGGATCGCCAGAGACTCAGTCAGGAAGTGCCCGGAACCGCAGCAGGGGTCGAGCAAGGTGATCGCCTTGGCCTCCTGCGGCCAGCCGGGGAAGGTGCCCGCAGCCGGACGCCAAGGGCCGTCCTCACCTTCGCGGACGAAGCGCAGCATGTCGAAGCTGTAGTCCGGCAGCGAACAGACGCCGCGCAGTGCGTTCTCGTCTGCGGCGGTCCGCGCCAGGTTCGGACCGGCTGCCAGGACCTTGCCCGCCCACCACGCTCCCAGTGTGTTGTGCAGTAGGAAGCGCACCATGTAGGGCTCGGTGAACAGCTGAGTGACGGCGGGCAGCTCGTCCGCCCCGATCTTCACGCCCGACTTGTTGACCGCGTCCTTCTCCGCCGCGCGCCAGAACTGATAAGTCCAGCCAAGGCTGTCCTCGGCTTCGAACACCTCGGCGTCGAGCGCCGTGACCAGCCAGTGCAACTTTTGCGTCTGCACCGGGTCGAACTCGATCGAGAGGACCGGATCGTCGATCCGGAACACACCAGGCAGCATGGTCGCGGCGTAGCGCTCCGCAATGATCCACGGGTCGGTCATACCCTCGGCTTCGGCCAGCTCCCGGCAATCTTCGAGAGAGACCGGCACGTTGTACTCCGGGTTTCGAAGCAGACTGCGCTCGGCCAGGAAGCGTGCGAAGAGCATGCGATGCCAGTGCGCATAGGCCGCACCTTCGACCAGCCGCTTCGTCTCTTGCGTCTTGCCCGACTTGTCGAGCACATCGCCCAATGCCCGGGCGTGGGCGCGCAGGCGGCGGCGAAGTACCTTCTCGTTATCGTTCAGATACGGCGGCGCCTTGCTGTCCGCGACGCCGAGGCGCCGTATGGCGTCCTGTGCGCCTTCCTCGGCGATGAGCCGGGCGGCCTTGACCGCCTTCTCAAGCGCGCGGCGCTGGGCGGTAGGGAGGTAGCGGTTGGTCATTCGTCATACCTTCGGGATCACAGGACCCTTGGCCAGGGCTTTCAAGACACGCTCACGAATCCTGCTAAGCCACTCATCGAGTTCTTCTTCCGACGCGAGCATGGCTCCAGGGAGGGAGAGGGCTCGCGCATTGGGGTTGTGCGCCGCAGCGGCGGAAGCGAGCGCCTCCTCGATCCGCGTCGGCAAGGCTTTGGACATGTTCTCCCATTCCGAAAGGCCGCGTTGCAAGAGCGCCTCGGCGATTGTCTGCGGCGCGTCAACGGTCGGCTTGGTCACCATCAGGAGCCCACATTCCTGGCGGATCGTGTGCTTCTGTTCCGAAGACAGCTTGCTCCAAGTCGGATCGTGCGCGAGCCGCTCCTCGCCCTTGTGCCATGTCGCCTCCCAATCCGCGTGGGCAGCATTGAGCTGCGCCCGCAGAGTATCGGCGGCCGAGGAGATCAGCGACGGCATTGGATCCGGGTCAGCAAGTAGCCGCCGCCCCTTGCGCAAATCGTCAAGGTCGCCCTGCTGCTCTACCGCGCCCAAGGCGACAAGACGCTTCGCCAGTCGCCAATTCGGCAGACGGTCGCCGACCTTCTGCGCGGTCTCGTTCCATGCCTCGAGCTTGTCGCGCAAAGTCGTCGCATCCGCTGCGAGAGCCGCTAACAAATCGTTACCCGATAGCGATTTGTAGGACGCGATGTTCGGGACCTTCTCCGGCTCCGGCGCGGGGGGTTCGCCACCGGACTGTCTCGCAGCTCGCTCGAGCCGCTCAAGGAGCGCCGTCAGCGCCAAGTGTTCCTGGTTGCCCTCGAAGGCGATGCCGGCGTCCGTGAGCAATCCGCGCACCGCCATGCGCTGCGCAATCGTGATGATCGTTGTCTCACCGCGGAATGTGCATGTGCCGAGCTTCTGCCGCGGCAAATCGGGAAGCGAGGCAGGCATCCCGTCGTTCCCGGTTACGCGCACCAGACCGGCGTTGGCGAGGACGATAAGCGCGCCATCCACGGCGTCCTGGGACCAGCCATAGGGCGGACCGGTGAATTTTGACCGCAGGTCCGAGCCCTTTCGGCCAGGTCCCAGTTCGGCCAGAAGCGCCTTGCAAACCGGATGGCTCTCGGGCGCACCGGGGTGTTCTACCGCCTTCATGGCGTCCGGGTCCTTGCGTCGTGCCCGGTCACGAGCCTTGTCCCAGCCAGGATGGTCGCCGTCCGCGAACTGAGGGTAGAGGCGGGCAAGAGCGTTGGTGGCCGCTTCCCTTACCGCCTCGCCGGGGGTCCCTGCGATCAGCTTTCCGCCTGCTTGATACACACGGGCTTGTCCTACGGCTTCCTGGACAATCTCCTTGGCCGCCGCCAGCGCCTTGCTCGCGCGGGATTGCATCGCCGACTGAGCCTCACGCCCTGCATCGTTTTGTGGCAGTCCCCGCACTTGCAGAACGTGTTCCGCAGCGCGCCATGTCGTGAGCGCCCTCCTCAACTCACTATCACGCGTTGGATGGCGAGAGGTGAGCAGATAGACTGAAGGGTCGGATGTCGATGATGCCGCGATCTCCTCTTCCACAACTTTCAGATCTTCCTGCCATCCGTTCCTGAGCCACAACGGGATACCATCGGGCGGCCTCCTTTCGTCGGGGCCCAGGCGGTGAACTCGCCTTTGCTCACGACTGGAGCCCTGCGTCACCGCCCCCGCGCCGGCCAAGCAAGTTTCGATCGCCTCGTCGAGGATTTCGCGGCGCGCGCGCGTCATCCCCGACTGATCGGCCAGGATGGCCTTTTGCTCATTACGATACGCGGCTTCCCACTCGGCGCTCTCTTTCGTCTGCAATCGCCACTCGCCGCCCACCTCGATCACCGCGCCGTCGGCCTGAAGCTCCTGCAATAACCCAGGCACCTTGCGACGCAGATCGTCCTCTCCCCCAAGATCCACGACCAAGAGGTCGCCGATGGTCTCCGCTCTTGCACGCACCCCGTGTTGTTCTGCCTCCGGAGTGATACGGCCAAGCATGTACACCAACATCAGAATGCGCGCCTTCAGTTGATCTGTCTCCGGTCCACCGAGCAGCGCTTCAATGCGGTTCCGAGCTTCGCCCGGCAGAAGTCCAGCGTTATAGGCCTCCGTTGAGAACCTTCCGTAAAGGAAGTCCACTGGAACAGCATGACCGAGCGGCCTGTCGCCGTAACTGCGTGCGGCGTCCAGAGTCGTCCGCAGCTGCCCTCTCAGCGTACCCCCAAGCCCAGTACGATCCAGCTCCCGGAGGATGCGTTCCCAGACCCGGCGACGAGAAGGAAGTAACGGCCAGTCGAGAACCGCCTCACTGTCGTCGTGCACAGTGTGTGCCAGACCGCTACCGCGCAGGTGTCTGCTAATCTCGCCCGCATTCGCGCTGAGCATGCTCCGGATCGGCTTCTCTGAGCTCGTCTTCTTGCGAAGGACTGTCTTCCGGATGACCGTGTCGACATCGGCCTCTCCGAGCGCCACCTGCACGGGAAAACGATCAAGGAGCTTCTGAAGATCTTGAACATCACTGAGCGCTTGCTGGCCAGTCGTCACCAAAAGAACCCCACCGTCAAAACGACCTGCTAGCCGTTCCGCAATCGTCTGGATCTTTAACGTCAAGCCGGGATCCTGGCGAATGAATTGCTGTACTTCGTCGAGCACGATTAGAGTCAACGGGAGCTCCGTGCGTCCCAGCATAAGCGCTCGCCGCACCATTGTCTCGAGAAGATCCACCGTTACAGCGGGCGGCTCGGGGAATTGCGAGCGGAGCAGGCCGCGCAGTTCACTCGACGAGGCGGCCAAATCGGGTTTGGCGGCCCGAACCGC
Organism: Spirochaetia bacterium; assembly: GCA_964291595.2. GTDB lineage: Bacteria > Spirochaetota > Spirochaetia > SZUA-6 > Bin103 > CATQHW01. Next base: position 4,497,611 of record OZ219914.1, read on the forward strand.
GGCGGCGAAGCGGGGCGACAGAATAAAGTTCCGAATGTCGGTGTCGAAAGTGCGGCCAAGCGCCCCACGAACACTGTCCAGGATGCCGAGATCGGCCAGCCAAAACGCCACCTGAGCCGCGCGGAGATCGCTAGGCAGGCCAACGGCCCGCAGCACGATGCCGATCGTAGCCTCCACCGGATCCGCCGGGCCTGTGCCGAGCGTGTCGGCGGCCGCGAGGACGCCGCGGGCTCGATGAGCCGCAATCCGAAGCTCCTTGAGGGGTGCTGACACCTCCGGAGGCAAATGATGGACCAGTCCTTCGGCAGTTGCCCCGTCTGGAAACTCCAGATTCGTCCACAAGGCGGCGAGCATGCTTGCAAGGTGGGACTTCCCGGATCCGTAAAAGCCGGAAATCCAGACTGCGGGAGCGCTGTTGCCGTGGCCGACAGACCCGAGGAACGCCTCCAGGATGCGCGCGAGCCCATTGGCATACGCGCCATCACACACGAACGTAGTGAGTTCTCCTCGCAGGGTCTCTAGGGCTTCCGCGGTTGGCGGAAATGAGGTCTTGGCAACGCCTTGATTGGCCAGTTTGTACTCCGCAGGATCAGTGTGGAAAGTCTCGCGGTTGAGCATGTTATCTCCCCTCAAAAAGTGCTCTCGGTGGGAATAGGAATGGCGTGATAGTTCCATCCGTCTCGTGCATCGAGCAGACGGTAGACGCCGGCGGAGTGTTTACCAGGGAAGCCGACAAGTAGTCGCCCGGGAATGAAGTCGGCAACACGCCTGATCAAAGTTGAGACTCGCGCGATTCCGAACAGAGCACCGCAGCCATCGATGGCCAGAACATCGTTAGTGGTGCACAAGCTCGCTATTTGCGATAGCTGGTCGACTACGCTGCTCTCCATCTCGGGAAGGAGCCCTCTGAGTTCCGCTGGATGTTCGACCAATGCGTCGAAGAATTCATGCCGCCCGATCCACGTGCCGAACCAATTCGCGATAGACAACTGTCTCCAACCGTGCCCGGCCTTTAGTGTCGCGTGCTCGAACTCCGCAAGTCGCCCGGTGAAACGTCTTTGCAGTGACTTATCGTACCAGACAATCCAGACGCGCGCCGCTGGAGGCGCATCTCGTGCCCAGGGTAGCTGGACCTGCTCGCTGTATGCGGCGAGGATGTCTTCAAAGGTGTTCAAGTTCTGGCACTCCTAAAGCACTCGCCATTGGGTGGCGAACGGATATTTCCGTCACATCACCCGCTGAGCGCACACGGGCCAAGCCGATGGATTCCGCGCGTCGCAACGCGTCGCGCGCCTGGTCTGGCCCGAGGTCGAGGACTCGCATCCAGCCGGAGCTCAGGATTGCCGGGCCTCCGAAGCCCGCCGCTGTCGCAATGAGCGCCGCGAAAGCGACGGTCGCCGGAGTGGGGGTTACTCGTTGGCGCTGTTTCTTCACTGCTCCTTCGAGATGGCCGGATTGGGTCCATGATGAAGCGCAGTTTTGAGCAAGCGACCGCAGCATCTTCTCACTGAAACGTTCGGGAAATGCGGCGATCAGCGCGTCTTGGAGCCACGGGTACCGCAGCCTTTGCCCCACTGGACCCGACATGATCGCTGGCGCTGTTTCTCTCAATAGCGGGTCACGCGCCAATGCTACGAGCAAAGCGTGCAAGCGGCGCCCGTGTATGTCGCGTAGCCACATTTTCAGTAGCACTTTGGTCAAAGGCGGCTGGTCCAGAAGCCCGTACAAAGAAGCAAGGTGCCTGAATGTCAGCCGCCTTGTGGCGATAGTCCCCTTGCCGATTGCGTTTTCATCTATTGCCGCGGTCCGAAACTCGTCAGGCAACGATGCGCCGGCACCAATCAGGGCTTCTAGCTCGCGGAACATCATTGTCTTGGACTGGTGTGCTCCGCCACCTGAGAGCTTGATTCCGAACGACGAAAGGTGATGATCTCGGGCCAGTAGTCCGCACCAAAGTGGATTCTCTGGTTCGGATAGAGTGGGCGATCTGTCGTTATTCACCATCTCAACCGTCGCTCAAATCGCGAACACAAGTAATGTCCTCTCCTTTCATGTTGACCGCTTGTGCGCGGTGGTGAGTTGCCGCACACCGTCCGGAGGAGTGCTTGGCGGTCAGTCTCGAAGAGCAAGGCTAAGGCAGTCTGACTTGCGGGGACGGTCGGTGATCGCATCCCCCAAGGGTCCTCTTTGGTTTCATCGACGCCGTCATCACCCTTTAGACGGTTGTGATGCACTTTCCATCGTCACTTGTCAACCTGCCGTAGCTGAGCTGATGCGAGATCCCGCCTTGGAGTTCGCCCGCGTCGTGGAGTGGTGGCGGCCTTGCACGGGCATCTGCGGGCCGGTCCGGACGCCGCGATTGTCGGCCTTCTCTACGGCCTCGACGCGGCTCTCATCTTGGGGCTTATGCATTCGGTCGAGCGGCCCGAGCCCCATGCCCCGAGAACAGCCGCGTCCCGCGCAATTGAGTTGGCGGACGCTGTACGCTCGGCCCTGCCGCAGCGTTTACTCGTAGTAGGCCAGGCGGTCACCCTCGGCTTCCCACAGCTCGTCGAACATCTGCCTGATCTTGGGCAACGGCACCACGGCGGCGGTCAGCGGGTCGAGGGCGCAGGCGTGGAAGGCGGCCTCGCGGTCGCGCTCCAGCACCGCCTGCACGGCCAGCTCCTGTACGGCGATGTTGCTCATGTTCAGGGCCGCGCACTGCGCCGGCAGCGGCCCCACGAAGGTGGGATGGACGCCCTCGCCATCGGCCAGGCACGGCACCTCGACGCAGCATCGCTCCGGGAGGTTGGTGATCGAGCCGTGGTTCATGACGTTGCCGTTGAAGGCGAACGCCCTCCCGGTCAGGCGCGCCTCGATGATCATCGAGGCGTACTCGTGCGAGGCGGCCAGCGGCGGCACGCCCCCGGCACCGTCCTGCTCCCCGCCGGAGTCCTTCATCCAGTCTCGCACCCGCGTGTTCTCCATCGGGATGGGGGCGCGGCTGGCGACGCCGTAGTGGTCGCGCAACTCCGGCGTGCGGTTGAAGTACGGCAGGTACTCCGAGTTGTGCGGCGTGCTCTCGGTCACGAAGTAGCCGAACTGGCGCATCATCTCGGCGCGCACCCGGTCGTCGGCGAATGCCTCGTGCGCGTCGAGCACGGCACGCAGCCGGGGATACAGGTCCTCGTTGCCGTGGCGCAGCCGCAGCACCCACGCCTGGTGGTTGATGCCGGCCACCAGGTAGCTCACCCGGTCGTAGTCCACCCCCAGCGCAGCGGCCAGCTTCCTGGTGGTGCCCTGCACGCTGTGGCACAGGCCCACGTTGCGGATCGAGGAGCCGACCGAGTGCAGCCAGGTGAGCATGCACATGGGGTTGGTGTAGTTGAGCATGAGGGCGTCGGGACACAGGCGCTCCATGTCGCGCGCGAACCGAAGGTGCTCGGGCGCCGTGCGCAGGAAGCGGAACACCCCGCCCACGCCGACCGTGTCGGCCACCGTCTGCACGACCCCGTAGGAGAGCGGGATCTCCACCTCCGACCGGTAGGGCTCGCCCCAGTACGCCGCGCCGCCGATGGAGACGGCCGTCACCACGCAGTCGGCGTCCGGCAGCAGCTCCTGGCGGTCGGTACCGGCCACCACGGTGCCGGGCAGTCCGTGCGCGTCGATCGCGCGCTGCACGTAGTCGCGCACCTGGGCGAGCCGCCCCTCGTGGATGTCGCACAGCGCGATGGTGGAGCCGGCGAGGCTCTCGCGCGCCAGGATGTCGATGGACAGCCGGCTGCCGAAGCCGCTGCCCGCGCCGATGATCACGATCTTGGCCATGCCGTTCACGATGTGCCGATCACTATATGCTCCCGGCATGAAGATCGCCCACGTGCGTCCGACCATCCTGAGCGTCGACCTGCCGGACGGCGAGGTGTTCGCCTACTCGCAGGCCTGGTTCCTGCGCCGCCGCGCCCTGGTGGTGGAGATCGAGACCGCCGACGGCACCGTCGGGTACGGGGAGGCGTTCGGTCCCCCGGCCACCAACGCGGCGCTGATCGACGAGGTGTACGCCCCGCTGCTGCTGGGGCGCGACGCGCTCGACCGCGAGACGCGGTGGCTGGAGCTCTACACCGCGATGCGCGACCACGGCCGCAAGGGGACGGCGCTGGAGGCGCTCAGCGCCGTGGACATCGCACTGTGGGACCTGGCCGGAAAGCACTTCGGCGTGCCGTGCCACCGGCTGGCGGGGCGCAACTACCGCAGCCAAGTCGCCGCCTACGCCACCGGCTTCTACCGCAAGCGGGCCGCCGGCAGCCTGACCGGGCAGGCGCCGCTGCTCGTGGATGAGGCCCTGCGCTACGTGGAAGCGGGTTTCACCGCGCTGAAGCTCAAGATCGGCTTCGGCATCGACGACGACGTCACGGTCGTCAACGCCGTGCGCGACGCCGTGGGTCCGGACGTTCGGATCATGGTGGACGCCAATCACGCCTACGACCGGGCGGCGGCGCTGGAGGTGGCGCGCCGCATCCATCCCGCCGGCATCGACTGGTTCGAGGAGCCCCTGATCCCCGAGGACCTGTGCGGCCTGGGCCGCTTCCGCCGCGAGTCACCGATTCCCATATCCACCGGCGAAGCGGAGTTCGGGCGCTGGGGCTTCGCCGAGCTGCTGCGCCACGAAGCCGCCGACATCGTGCAGCCGGACTGCTGCGCGGCCGGCGGCATCACCGAGACGCTGAAGATCGCCGACCTGGCCGACGCCGCGCACGTGCGCTGCATCCTCCACGTCTGGGGCACGGGTATCGCCGTCGCCGCCTCCCTGCAGGTGCTGGCCATGCTCGCCCCCTGCCCGCCGGCGCTGCTGCCGCGCGAGCCCCTGCTGGAGCTGGACCGCACCTGGAACCCGCTGCGCGAGGAGCTCAACCTGACCCCGCCGGACGTCGGCCCCGGCATGGTGTTCACCATCCCCACGGCCCCGGGCATCGGCTTCGAGCCCGACCGCAGCGTGCTCGAGAGGTACCGCGCGACCTCATGACGAGCGGTGCCCACGGTACGGGCAGAGCCGTGACGCACCTTGCCAGCCGGTGCCCCCGCAGGTAGCCTGAGTCTGCTTGAGTAGCACTAGCGCGCCGTCAGCCGTCGTCGGACGAACCCGCTGGCAGAGACGCTTGGCCGAGCTGGACCGGGCCAAGTACCTCTTCCTCCTCATGGTGCCGGGGCTCGTCTTCTTCTTCATCTTCCGCTACGTCCCCATCTACGGAGTTACCCTGGCGTTCAAGGACTTCGTCGCCGCCGACGGCATCCTGGGAAGCCCCTGGGCGGGGCTGAAGTACTTCAACCGGCTGTTCACCTACCCGGGCGTGGGTCGGGTGTTCATGAACACGGTCGAGATCAGCCTGCTGCGCCTCCTGATCGGGTTCCCGGCGCCGATCATCCTGGCGCTGATGCTCAACGAGCTGCGCGTGGGTCTCTTCAAGCGCACGGCGCAGACCATTTCCTACCTGCCCCACTTCCTGTCCTGGGTGGTGGTCGCCGGGCTGGTGCGGCAGGTGCTGTCGCCCTCCACCGGCCTGCTCGGCTACGTCTTCTCCCTGTTCGGGACCGTGCCGCCGGTGCTGCTGGCCGACCAGCAGTGGTTCATCGGCATCCTCATCCTCTCGGACGTGTGGAAATCGATCGGCTGGGGCACCATCATCTACCTGGCCGCGATCGCCGGGGTAAATCCCGAGCTGTACGAGGTGGCCACCATCGACGGCGCAAGCCGCTTCCGCCTGATGTGGCACGTCACCATCCCCTCGATCGCCCCGGCCATCGTCATCCTGTTCATCCTGCGCGTCGGGGATTTGCTGGAGGCAGGGTTCGACCAGATCTTCAATCTCTACAATCCGGCGGTCTACGAGGTGGCCGACATCATCGACACCTACGTCTACCGAATCGGCCTGGAAGGCATTCAGTACAGCTTCGCCACCGCTGTCAACCTGGCCAAGAACGTCATCGGATGCGTCCTGCTGGTCCTGGCCAACCGCGTCACGAGGGCCTTTTCGGACGCTACCCTGTGGTAGTCGGCCTGTGGTAGCCGGCCCATGGTAGCCGGGCGGATTCTCCCATGATGCATCGCCGCAGCGCCGGCGACTGGGCGTTCGATATTGTCAACGTAAGCCTGATCCTGCTGCTCTGCGCCACCATCATCTACCCGTTCATGAACCAGATCACGCTGTCGGTGAGCACCCGCCTCGACGTCCAGTCGAAGGGCCTCCACCTGTTCCCCCACCTTGGCCGCATGACCATCGAATCGTACCAGCGCGTGCTGCTCGGCGGATCGATCGTGCCGGCCTTCTTCTGGACCGTCCTGCGCACCGTGCTCGGCACGTCGATCACCGTGACCGTGCTCATCATGATGGCGTACTCGCTGTCCAAGCGGTATCTGCCGTACCGCAACTTCTGGACTCTGCTGGTGGTGTTCACGATGTTCTTCTCCGGCGGGCTGGTACCGAACTTCCTCCTGATACGGTCGCTGGGGATGATGAACACGATCTGGGCCCTGGTGTTGCCGACGGTGGCCAACGCGTTCTCGCTGATCATCGCACGCAACTTCATGATGTCCGTGTCCGAGGAGCTGGCCGAGAGCGCGCGCATCGACGGCGCCAACGACGTCACCATCCTGTTCCGGATCTACGTGCCGGTGTCGATGCCGATTATCGCCACCCTGTCGCTGTGGTCGATGGTCCAGCACTGGAACTCCTGGTTCGACGCGTTGATCTATATCCAGCGCCCGCCGATCCGGATCCTGCAGGAGATCCTGCGCCGCGTGCTGATCGACGCCTCGTACACGGCCACCAGCATCGACGAGCAGGCGTTGGCCATCGAGTTCCAGGAGTACACGCCGGAATCGCTGCGCGCCGCCATCCTGATGGTGGTGACGATTCCCATCGTTTTGACCTATCCGTTCTTCCAGCGCTACTTCGTCAAGGGCATCATGATCGGCTCGCTCAAGGGCTAAGCCGAGCCAACGCCTCGGGTATCGGGGCGCAATAATCCACTATCGTTGTCACTGAGGAGGCACGATGAAACGGTTCTTTTCACTGACCGGAACGGCCCTGCTGATTCTGGTCCTCGCAGCCGGCACGGCCGGCGCGACCGGCGAAGCGGAGGGGGGCGCCGCCGAGGGCGCGACGGTGATCAAGTGGTTCGGCACCCGCGGCGTGCCCGGCCCGGACGCGCCGATCCCGCCGATGCTCGAAGAGCTGGTGAGCCAGAAGGTCGGGTTCGACGTCCAGTTCGAGATCTACGGCGCCGTGGACAACCACATGGAGATCATCCAGCTCAACCTGGCCGCCAACGAGCTGCCCGACCTGTTCCACGTGTTCAACATCAACACCGACTTCCTGACCCAGGCGGCGGCGAAGTTCGAGCTGGCGGAGATGGAAGAGCACATGCCGGAGTCGACCAAGTGGCTGCGCGGCCTGATGGGCCAGCTCGGGCTGGACGAAGAGGAGACCTGGGCCAAGTACCAGGACGCCAGCGACGGCCGCATGTGGGGCACCCCGCGCATCTGGGACACCGGCTGGATTCCCTCCGGCCAGATGTGGCGCAAGGACATCCTGGACGACCTGGGATATGAGGTCCCAACCACCATCGCCGAGACCGAGGAGGTGTTCGCCGCCTACAAGGCCGCGTTCCCGGACAAGTACGCGATGGGCGCGTCCGGCAAGTCCCCGACGTGGCAGGCGTTCGACCAGGTGTTCAACGCCTACGGCATCGTGGCGGGCGGCCAGGGCGTGCGCGACGGCATGATCAAGCAGTACTTCACCTTCCCGGAGTACAAGGAAGCGCTGGTGACCCTGCGCGACTGGTACGCCAAGGGTTACATCGACCCCGAGTTCATCACGCACACCAACATCGACAAGTTCCAGGTATTCTCCCAAGGCAACTACCTGACCGCCGAGTGGATGGGACGCGGCAACTGGACGGCTGACGAGAATGCGCGCTTCATCGGGCCGCTGTTTCATAACGTCCCCGGCGCGGTCGTGGTGCCAGCCACCCACATCGCCAGGGACGAGGCGAGCAAGCCGATCCAGCGGGTCTGGAACCCGTTCCTGACCCAGCTCATCGTGTTCGGCAAGCACCTGGACGATGACCACGAGCACATCCACAAGATCATGCAGGTGGCCGACGTCATCTCCCAGGACCTGGAGACCAAGCTGCTGGCCGGGTTCGGGATCGAAGGCGAGCACTACACGATTCCGGAAGGAGAGACCGCTCCGCAGTTGCTGCCGGCGGTCAACGCGCTGAGCGTCGCCGACCGCACGGAACAGTTCGGCTTCGGCTTTTACTGGGACGGCACGTTCAGCACCTACGGCTTCCAATCGAGCGCCATCCAGGCCCTCATCGAGGAGCACGCGCTGGATCCGAACGGGATCTACGGCGCCAACAACCTCGACCTGTGGTTCCCGGTCGTGGGCGGTCCGGTGCGCGACGAGAGCGGCGAGGACATCGGCGCCATGATGGCCGGTGACGCCAAGCTCGACTACTTCGTGATGGCGGTGCAGATCATCACCGGCGAGCGCCCGCTGGAGTACTACGACGAGTGGCTGGAGTACTACTACGCCAACGGCGGCCGCGAGTGGGAGCAGCACGCCACCCGGCTGTATCTCAAGTAAGCTCGCCTGCCCGTCGATTCGTCGACTCGACACCGAAGGGCGCGGCCTCCTGGCCGCGCCCTTCCTTTTGACGCAGCCCATCGGCCGGGGATCAGGACACCACGACGTCCGCACCGCCCGAGAGTATCCGGCCGCCGCGGCACGCCGCTGCGGTGATCCGCGACACGCCGGGTGCGTTGGCCGTGACCTCGCCGCTGACGTCCACCGCCGCCACGCGCGGCGTGCGGCTGCTCCAGAACACCTCCAGGGACGCGGGATCGAGGACGAAGCCGCGTTCGCTGCGGACCGTCAGGTGGAACCGCACCGTTTCGCCGACGGAGAGACGCACGAAGGGACGGCCGTCGTCGGCCGCCACGATCACCGCCGCGACCGGGTCGTCCGGGTCGGCGAACGGGTGCCCGGGTTGCAGCCCGATGGCGGCCAGGTCGACCGGCTCGATGCCGAGCGCCCACGCCGGCGAGTCGTGCCTCAGCCGGAAGTCGCCGTGTCGCGCATCCATGAAGCCGGGATCGGCCGTCAGCGACGCCCGGTCGTGGCCTGCGGAATGCGAACGCCAGCCGTCCAGGTCGGTGACGCCCGGTACCCCGTCCACCAGGTAGGAGCCGCCGGGGTCGAAGAACAGGTTGCGGTCCGCGGCGGTGAAGCGGTCGGCCGACCAGTTCTGGAAGCTGTAGACCGCCGGTCCGCTGTCGGCGAATACGTTGCGCTCCAGCGTCAGGTCGCGGCACGGCTCGCCGGCCATCTCGAAGCTGCCGAAGCAGGCGGCGGCGCCGTTGTCGGCCACGACGTTGTCGCGGAAGACGTTGCCGATCCCCTTGGAGTAGATCGGATGGCGCAGCAGGCCCAACTCCCCGCGCGCCGCGGCGCGGCTGCGCTGCAGGCCGTGCACGAGGTTGCGCTCCACGGTCATGCGGTTGCTGGCGTCGTCCAGGTAGATCCCGAAGCCGAAGGAGAAGCGGATCTCGCTGTCGCGCACGCGGTTGTTGCGCACCGCGTTGTTCAGCCCCGGCCCCCAGGACTCGAACACGCCGGTGTCCTGCGAGTCGGTGTTGGCGTGCGACAGGTCGTTGTACTCGACCACGTTGTCGCGCGAGTGGATGAACTCGTGGGCGTTCTCGCGGGTGACCGTCACGCCGTCGATGCGGCTGCCGACGATCGTGCCCGGCCGCGGGCCCTTGATGCTCACCGCGTAGCGCGGCGTGTGGTGGACGCGGTTGTGGGCCACGACGCACTCCCCGGCGCCGGAGAGCTGGATTCCGGCGCCGTGGCCGACGCAGCGCCCCGTATGGTGGATCAGGTTGTTGACGATGCGGTGGCCGCGGCTGGCGAACCGGCGCGTCAGCCTGGGGGCGTCCGCCTGCACGCCGGTGTGGCCGATGTCGTGCAGCCAGCAGTCGGCCACCGTCACCTCGCGGTTGGCGCCGTCGACGTGGACGCCGTGCAGGCCGGTGGCGCTGATCTCGCAGCCCACGACCGCGACCCGCTCCGCGCCCGCGAGGTTAACGGCGCCCGTGGCGCGCGCGGCCGCCGGCGGCGAGGCCGGCGTTTCGGGCGGGGGATCACAGCCGCGCAGCACCAGGTTCTCCAGGCGCACGTCGCTGACCGCCGGCCCCTCCCCGCGCCCGCGCATGGTCACCAGCGCCGACACGGCCGGGACGCTGACCTCGCGGCCCGCCAGGTCGCCGTCGAGGTGCAACAGCACCTCCCCCGCCTCGCGATCCAGGTACCAGCGCGGCCCCGCGGCCGGCAGCTCCAGGAACTCCACCGCCCCCATCAGGAAGAACCGCGTGCCGGGTCCCAGCGGGTAGCGGCCGTCGCCGGCAAGCGTCAGCATGCCGCCCGCGCGGTCCAGTTCCTCGACCGCTGCCACCTCGGAGAACCAGTTCCACTCGCCGCTCTCGCCGCCCGGCCAGACGAAGGCCTGCAACGCGCGCGCGTCCGCGATCGGGGGCAGGTCCGCGGTCGGGATGCGCATGCGGCGGCGCGGTGCGTCCGGATCGTATCCCAGCCCGCGGGCGTAGCCTTCGGCCGGCCACCGCGCCTGCGCGCAGCGCGCACCGTCGATGAACAGGGAGGCGAAGCGCCGCTCCCCGACCGAGGCTCGCCATCGCCCGGGCCCGGTCGGCTGCCAATCATCGACGCGGTGGGTTCCGTCCAGCACCGCCCGCCCGCCTCCGGGCCGGGTGCGGATGGTGAGGGTATGGCCATCGCTCCCACCTCCATCCGGGCCGATCTCGATCGGCTCCGGGAGGCGGTACACGGCCGGCGCCAGGTCGACCACCACGTCGCCGGTCCAGGGCCGCGGCAGCTCGCGGACGGCCCGCAGGGCCTGCTGAACGGTCTCGAACCGGTCCGGGGTATCGCCGCCGGGTGCCACGGAAATGCGAGTCACGACGGCTCAGTGTAATGGAGATGTGTAGGTAGAGATCGCCGGATCGGCTATGCTCGCCGGGATGGCTCAGAGCGAGGCGCGGAGCCCGGCGTTGCGCACGACCGGGGTCGGCGGCCGGATCTTCGACGTCGCCAACCACCTGTTCCTGATCCTGCTGTCGGTGTCCATCCTGCTGCCGTTCATGCGCCAGATCACCATCTCGCTCAGCACCGCGGAGGAGGCGCTCAGGTTCGGCGCCCACATCGTTCCCAACCTCCAGAAGGTCACCCTGGCGTCGTACGAGCGCATCTTCCAGACCGACTCCATCGCCCGCGCCTACTTCTGGACGCTGGCGCGCACCAGCATCGGCACGACCCTCACGCTGGTCGTGACCGGCATGATGGCCTACCCGCTGGCCAAGCGTTACCTGCCGCTGCGCCGCTCCTGGACCGTGTTCGTGTTCATCACCCTGTTCTTCTCCGGCGGGTTGATCCCCACGTACCTGCTGGTGCGCAGCCTGGGGCTGATCAACACCATCTGGGCGCTGGTGATGCCGGAGCTGGTATCGGCCTTCGCACTGATCGTCATGCGCAGCTACATGCTGACCCTGCCCGAGGATCTGGAGGAGAGCGCCCGCATCGACGGCGCCAACGAGCTGCTCGTGTTCGTTCGCATCGTGCTGCCGATGGCCAAGCCGGTGTTCGCGGTGGTGGCGCTCTGGACCATCGTCTTCCACTGGGGCGCGTGGTTCGACGCTCTCATCTACCTCACCGATCCGCGCATCAAGGTGGCGCAGCAGGTCCTGCGCCGGGTGCTCCTGGAGAGCGACTTCAGCTACGCCGGGCTGGGCACGACGGAGACCGCGGCGCAGATGATGGCCCAGGAGCGGTTGCTGCGCGAGTACACGCCGGAGACGATCAAGGCCGCGATGCTGCTGGTGTTCACCGTGCCGATCCTGCTCACCTATCCGTTCATGCAGAAGTACTTCGTCAAGGGCGCCCTCATCGGCGCGCTGAAGGGTTAGACTGAGGGAGGTTCCCGAATGGCCGATCGTTCTTCCACAGCAGCCGTCGCCCCCGCGGAGCTGGTGGAGTACCGCAAGCCCAGCCTGGCCCGGGAGCTGTTCCGCCACCGCTACCTGCTCCTGCTGATGCTGCCCGGCATCGCCTACTTCGTCGTATTCCGCTACGTCCCGATCTACGGCGTGATCCTGGCCTTCAAGGAATACGACGTCTACGAGGGAATCCTGTTCAGCCCCTGGGTGGGCCTCAAGCACTTCCGCCGCCTGTTCGAGCAGCACGACGTGGCCCGCGTGTTCTGGAACACCGTGGAGATCAGCGTGCTTCGGATCGTCTTCGGCTTTCCCATGCCCATCATCCTGGCGCTGCTGCTGAACGAGATCTTCAACACCAAGTTCAAGCGCACGGTGCAGACCATCTCCTACCTGCCGCACTTCCTGTCCTGGGTGGTGGTGGCCGGCCTGATCACCGAGCTCCTCTCCCCCAGCCGCGGCATCTACGGCTACCTCATGCGCCTGATCGGCGCGGACACGACGGTGCTGCTGACCAGCCAGACCTGGTTCATCCCGATCCTGATCATCTCCGGCATCTGGAAGGAGGTCGGCTGGGGCACGATCATCTATCTGGCCACCATGTCGAGCATCAATCCCGAGCTCTACGAGGCGGCCGTGGTGGACGGCGCCAGCCGCTGGCGGCGCGCCATCAGCATCACCCTGCCCGGCATCCTGCCGGTGACCGCCATCCTGCTGATCCTGAGCATGTCGCAGATCCTCAACGCCGGCTTCGATCAGATATTCAACCTCTACAACACGCTGGTGTACGAGATCGCCGACATCATCGACACCTACATCTATCGGGTCGGCCTGCAGTCGTTCGAGTTCGAGTTCGCCACCGCGGTGGGACTGACCAAGAACGTGATCGCCCTGGTGCTGGTCCTGACCGTCGACCGGGTCGTGCGCCGATTCACCGGTTACGGCCTCTGGTAGGTAACGATGGCGCTGCAGAGGCCCCTGGGCGAGAAGGTCTTCGACGTGGCCAACGCCGTCCTGATGGTGCTGCTCTGCATCACCATCCTGTACCCGTTCATGCGGCAGATCACCCTGTCGCTGAGCACGGCCGAGGAAGCCATGAAGATCGGCTTCAAGGCGTTTCCGCGTCCGGGAGCGATGAGCCTGGCGTCCTACGGCCGCATCCTGCAGACCCCGGCCATCGGCAACGCCTACTTCTGGACCATCCTGCGCACCGCGCTCGGCACCACGCTGACCGTCGCCGTGACCATGTCGATGGGGTACCCGCTGGCCAAGCGCTACCTGCCGCTGCGCACCGTCTGGACCATCTTCGTGCTGATCACGATGCTGTTCGGCGGCGGCATCGTACCCACCTTCATCCTGGTGCGGAGCCTGGGACTGGTGAACTCGATCTGGTCGCTGATCCTGCCGATCCTGGTCGATCCGTTCACGCTGATCATCGCCCGCAACTACCTGATGGCGCTGCCGGAGGAGCTGGAGGAGAGCGCCCGCATCGACGGCGCGAACGACCTGACCGTCTTCGCGCGTATCGTGGTGCCGCTGTCGATGCCGATCATCGCCACCGTGGCGCTGTGGACGATGGTCCTGCACTGGAACTCCTGGTTCGACGCGCTCATCTACATCACCAGCCCCAAGATCAAGGTCTTGCAGATCCTGCTGCGCCGCGTGCTGCTGGAGAGCAACTTCTCCTATTCCGGCCTGGGAGCCGACGTGCAGGCGATCCAGCGCCAGGAGGAACTGGTGCGGCGCTACACGCCGGAGACGATCAAGGCTTCCATCCTGATGGTCTCGACGCTGCCCATCCTCTGCACCTACCCGTTCATGCAGCGCTATTTCGTCAAGGGCATCATCCTGGGATCGCTGAAGGGATGAGCCCGTGTGTGCTCGGTGAAACTCAATGCCCCACGGGGCGGCTCTGCGTTGCAGGGCAGACAATCCAATTTCGAGGAGAGTGAGTGATGAAGAAATCGCTTACCGTCGTACTCGGCGCGTTGCTGCTGTTCGGCAGCGCGGCGTTGGCCCTGGCCGCAGGCCAGGGCGAGGGAGCCGCCGGCGCACCGCTGGAGATCCGCTGGTTCGGGCTGCGCCAGGTGCCCGAAGAGCGCACCGAGGTGTTCACCATGGTCGAGGAGTGGATCCAGCGCGACTTCGGCCGCGCGGTGACCATCCTGCCGGAAGGCGTCGACGCCGACAGCGAGGTGACCGAGAAGATCAACCTGCTGTTGGCATCAGGCGACATGCCGGACGTGTTCCCCGTGTGGTGGAACGAGGAAGTGATGAAGCAGGGAACGGCCCGCTTCGAGCTGTCCGACGTCCAGGAGCACATGCCGGGCGTCTATCAGGCGCTGGTGGACGTGATGAAGGTCGTCGGCCTCAACGAGGAGGGCACCTGGGAGCGTTTCCGCCGCAACGGCAAGCTGGTGCAGATCCCGAACGTCTGGTTCGGCGGCCAGTTCCCGCACGGCATCGCATGGCGCATGGACGTGCTGGAGGACCTGGGCTTCGACGACGTGCCCGGCACCTATGAGGACATCGGGGACGTCTTCGCGGCCTACAAGGCCATGTACCCGGATCAGTCACCGTACGCCTGTCCGGCCAAGGGGCTGACCTGGCAGTGCTTCCCGATGATCTTCGACGGCACCGGCTGGGCGCAGTGGCGCTGGAACGTCCGCGACGGCCGGTTGGTCCGCGGTTTCAACCAGCCCGAGATGATGCTCGGCTACGAAGTGGCGCGCGACTGGTACGACAAGGGCTACATCGATCCGGAGTTCCCGACCTACGACTCGGGCACCAACGTCAACCTGTTCCGCAACGGGCAGACCATCGTCAAGGAGTGGATCGGCTACGGCTCCTGGGACGACTCGCTGGACCGGCCCGGCACGGAAGGCAACTGGATCCGCAAGGTCGTGCCGGAGGCGAAGATCAAGATGGGACCGTTCCCGCGCTTCTTCGACGACGTGAGGCCCGCGCGTTACGTGTGGAACCCCTTCCACGGCGGCTCCTACGGATTCGGCCGACACCTGGAAGACCGGCCCGACGACCTGCACCTGATCATGCAGATCATGGACAAGCTGAACACGGATGAGGACTACAACGTGCTCACCAACCTGGGCATCGAGGGCACGCACTGGGAGGTCAACGAGTTCGGCTTCCCGGAGCGCAAGGAAGAATTCATCGGCACCGATGCCTCCAAGCAGATCGGCGCCGGCTACTTCTGGGGCGCGCTGTACAGCTACACGCCGTTCCGGGCGAACTGGCAGCATCCGGGCGTCGTCAAGGCGCTGGACGACTTCCACAAGAACCCGGACGGGATCTACTCGGACGCCAACATCCGGCGGCAGCCGACGACCCGCTTCTTCCCTATCACCGATGAGAACGGTGATGATCTCTGGGGCAAGATGGACGTCGGCAGCCAGGAGAACGTGCTGTTCGTCGAGCTGATTACCGGCGCGAAACCGCTGTCCGCGTTCGACGACTGGGTCGCGCGCTGGGCAGAAGGCGGCGACCTCCGTGTCATCGAGGACCGCATGAACGAGATCAACCTCAAGTTCCAGTAGCACTCCGAGGTCGATTCGACCCTGAGGGCGCGGCCGGGAGGCCGCGCCCTTTCCGTCTGGGGGGAGTTCGCCTCAGGCGGAGCGGACGGCTTCCTCCTCCCGGTCTTCGAGGATCTCCATCACCTCGGTGCGGATCCCGTCCGGGGCTTCGAAGAAGGCGATCTTGCGGCGGCCCACGGCCGTGTCGATCTCCTGCGGCTCGATCAGGAAGCGCACCCCGGCCTTCCGCAGCATCGCGACGTGGGCCTCGTGGTCGTCGACCTCGTAGACGACGTGCAGGAACCCGGGCGGCAGGTCCATGCCGTGCGCCTCCTCGTAGGGCGCGCGGTCGAAGATGAGCAGGCGCGTGTGGCCCATGCGGACGACGTCATACCGGCAGCCGAACGCCTCGCCGCTCATCCGGAACTCGGCTCCCATGTGCTCGACGTAGAAGCGGGTGGCCGCCTCCACGTCCGGCGCCTTGACGGCGTAGTTCCACATCCCGCGTACCATCAGCGGATTCTGAAGTCCTCGTAGTAGGACCGGTACCGTTCGACGTCGACGATGTCGAAGAACTCGGCGTCGTCGATCATCTCGTCCTGGATCGCGTTCCAGTCGCGGGTCGCAGCCAGCTTCCGCATCGCCCGCAGCAGGCCCTTGCCCGCGGCGTAGATGCCGACCAGCGATCCGATCACCAGCGGATAGCCGGCCCGCTCGAAGCTGGCGATCGGCAGCGGCTCGGCGGTGGCGAAGATGCCGACCAGCGGCGCGTCGATCTCGCGGGCGAAGTAATCGACCTCCTGGTCGGTGAGCGCCATCACGAAGATGGCGTCGGCGCCGGCGCCGGCGTAGGCCCTGCTCCGCCGCACCACCTCCTCGATCCGCTTCTCGCGGTAGTAGACGTCGCGCGGCACGGTGCCGATGACGTCCGACCGCACGATGACCTTGAAGTCGGGGTCGGTCTTGGCGCGCGCGGCGGCCTCGACCTTGCCGCACATCTCGTCGGTGCTGATCAGCTCGTTCTGCGGGATGCCGGGCAGGAACGGGCACTTGGACGGCAGCGCCTCGTCGTCCAGGTGGATGCCGGCCGCGCCGGTGTCCTCGAAGTCACGGACGGTGTCCATCACGCTGATCGCGTTGCCGTAGCCCTCCTCCGCGTCGACGATGACCGGAATGTCGACCGCCTTGACGATGTTGCGGGCGATGGCCAGCCGGTCGGTCTTGCTCATCAGCGCCAGGTCCGGCTTGCCGAGCGTGGCCGCCTCCGTGGCGTAGCTGCCCACGTACACGGCATCGAACCCGGCCTTCTCGACGATGCGCGCCGAGAAGGCGTCGTAGGCGCCGATGGCGACCACGGTGGCGCCGCTTGTCATTCCCTTGCTGAGCCGAGTCGTCGGTTTCATCGGGTTGCCTCCATGATCGATTCCAGGCGGCAGAAGTTGTCGCGGAGCTCGAACGCGCCCCGCTCCTCCGCCTCGGACGTGATCTCGCTCAGGTCCACGTCGCGCCCTTCCTGCGCCGCCAGCAGCGCTGCCGTGGCGTAGCGGTTCAGGTCCCTGCCCTGCTCGCCCGTGCAGATCGGCGTGCCCCCGCCCGTGGCGACTCGGACGAAGTGACGGGTGCAGGCGGCGAACGACGTCGACCAGTTGCGCTCTTGCGGCGAGAGGTGGTCGAGGTACGTGGTCACCCGGCCGTCCACGAACACGGCGATCGGCGGAAAGGCGCTGCTGTCCGACATCCGGTTGCCCCTGAACAGCGGGCGGTCTCCCGGCGCCCGCGCACTGGTGGATCCACATGACGCCGCGCTCGCCGCAGATCTCCACGAAGTCGTCGAGCCAGACGTCGCAGGGGATGGAGAGTTTGGTGGAGAAATTGAAGTCGATCTGTGCGTATCGGGCCGGCTCCCCCGGCGCCGTCCGGAACCTCGCCCGGATGAAGGCGGGGGCATCGACCGGCGTATCCGGGTCGATCCAGGCGCCGACCCGCTCGATCTCGCGGTCCATGAGCCAGCAGGCGAGCGAGAACTTGTGCAGGCCGTCGTCCCCGACCAGCACCGAGGAACGGCTCTCCCGCACGTCGGCGGGAACCCAGAAGTGGGGCCAGGGGGCGCCGTCGCGGACCCCGCCGATGGTGTGCACGCGGACCGAGACCGGCGCGCCGATGACGCCGTCGTCGAGCAGCCGCTTCGCCTCGTGGTAGACCGGATAGAAGACGTAGTTCTCGTACAGCCGCAGCACCGCGCCCGCGCCGCGGCACGCCTCGATCATCCGGTCGCACTGCGCGATGCCCACGGCCATCGGCTTCTGCACGCTGATGAACGGCACGCCGGCTCCGGCGCACAGCAGCACGTGCTCGCAGTGGCGCGTCTGCGGGGTCAGGATCTCCACCAGGTCGAGCTGCTCGCCGTCCAGCATGCGCTCGATGCCGTCGTAGGCGCGAGCGTCCGGCAGCCCCCACCGTTCCAGCCGGCCGCGGGCGCGGCCGAGGTCCAGGTCGCACACGGCGACGATCTCGGCGTCGGCAGAGCCGCGGTAGCCCAGCACGTGCTCGTCGCTGATGAAGCCGGTGCCGGCCACGCCGACCTTCAGCACCCGGCGGCTCCGGGACGGATCCAGCTCCGCGCGGCCGGCGTCAGGCACTCGCAGCCGCCGGCGGTCACGGCGACGATGTCCTCCATCTTGATGTCGCCCACCTCCGGATGCTGGAACTCCGTCTCCATGGACATGACCATGCCTTCCCGCAGCACGTAGGCCGGATCCCCGCGCACCACCGGCGGCTCGTGCGGCACCATCCCGCAGCCGTGCACGATGTGCCAGCCGTGCTCGGCGTACGCGGTCTCCGACAGCAGGCGCTGCCCTCGCTCGTTCAGCTCCCCGCAGGTCATGCCGGGGCGGATCTCCGCCTGCAGCCGGTCGTTGACGGCGATGCAGTCCTCGATCATCTGCTCGGCGCGCGCCGAGGGCTCGCCCAGGCACGCCATGCGGCAGAGATCGGCGACGTAGTCCCCGCTGCTGCTGCCGGGATCGACGCGCAGCGCCTCTCCGTCAGCCCAGGCTCGGTCGGACGGCCACTTGGTGGTCACCCCGTCGGGACCCATGCAGATGATCAACCACTGCAGCTCCAGGTCGCGGAGGGCCATCTCCGACTGCAGCCGGCGATGGATCAGCGCGGTGGTGTCCCCCGGCCCGCTTGCCGCAAGCGCTGCCTGAACGGCTTCGACGGACCCGGCGGCGTTGCGGCGCAGGATCTCCACCTCGGCCCGCGTCTTGACGGCCCGCAACTCGCCCAGCAGGCCGGTGGCGTCCACCAGCTCGGCGTCCGGGAGCTCTGCCTGCAGCCGCCGGTACGAGCTGGCCGGCAGGAACTCCAGCTCCACGCCGACGCGCCCGGCCGTCAGACCGCGGCGGCGCAGGCAGCGGAGGGCTCCCTCGGTGGCGGCGCGCGCGGACTGAAAGAACGGGCTGCGCCGCGGCTCGGTGAGGTGTTGATCCGGGACCCAGATGTCGTGGGAGACGAGGCCGGCCTCCTCGGTCATGCCGCCGACGAAGAACGCGTCGTCCAGGCGGCCGCGGGGGATCCCCACGAAGGTGAGATACCGCTGGGCGGCCGCCCGCGCCATGCGCGCGTGGAACCAGTGGTAGTAGCCGCCGGTCAGGTACCGCGTGTTGTGGCGCGAGCTGGCCAGCAGCACGTCCACGTCGAACCGCTCCATGAGCGCCTCGAGCTTGCGCCCGTCGAAGGGCACGTCGGCCGCTGCACTCGGCGCCATGGCGGACGCAGGCTAATACGGCCAGAGCAGCTCGGTCACCCCATCGGCCGGATCCTCCCGTAGGCACTCCCGGTCGAACCAGGCGCTCTGAACGTGGAATACCCTGAGGTCGAATGTCCGTCAGTCTGGGATACCGCGCTCGGAGTCGAGCAGCGGTCGAGGACTATCGGATCACTGAACGGCGTTGGGTTGAGGCGTCCGCACCGCAACCTCGATGCGGGTGACGTATACCTCCGAGCGGAGCCTCCTCACGATCTCGCGATCCGATGCCGTTTCGAAGAACAACTCCAGGGCTTCCTCAAGGGTTGGCACGCGCCTCCTGCACCGTGCTTCCTTGACTGGCAACATCGACCTCTGGGCAGAGAGCGACGAAACCGTCACCGTCGCGTTCGATGACCGCAGTCAACTCGGCACGCGTGACGCCGGAGGGAGTCGGTGGCATAGGCGTATTGTTCTTGGAAGTGGACGTCTGAGCCAGCACTGGTCGGTGACGATGCCCTCCGGCGTGGCGACGGCAAGGCAATCCCGTTGTATTCCCACCGCCGGCGGAGCAGGCTGAACAGCAGTAGTACCCGAGTATACTCGTGACATGAAGACGGCGATTTCGCTTCCGGACAACCTGTTCAGGCAAGCGGACGAGATGGCTTCGGAGCTATCCATCCCCCGCAGTCGGCTCGTCGCGCTGGCACTCCAGGAGTTCATTCGCAAGCACCGGCAGCAGGACGTGACCGAGGGGCTGGATGCGGTGTACGGCGGCCTTCCGGAACGACGGATCCCGAGCACCGACGCTGGGCTGGAGAGCCTGCGGGAGCTCACGGCAGATGACTCGTGGTGATCTGGACACCGCTGAATCCGGCCTGCGCAAGGAGTCGGTAATCGTCGTGTCCCAAGTGACCTGCCTTGACCGCATCAGGCTGGTAGAGAAGGCGGGAAGCGTCGAGCCGGAGAGTCTCCGGGACGTGGAAGCAGGTATCAGGCTGGTTCTCGCACTGTAGCCTGAGGATCGCCGCGCGCTATGCCGGCCTGAGAACCTCT
Organism: Spirochaetia bacterium; assembly: GCA_964291595.2. Lineage (GTDB taxonomy): Bacteria > Spirochaetota > Spirochaetia > SZUA-6 > Bin103 > CATQHW01. The sequence continues at coordinate 4,517,997 of OZ219914.1, forward strand.
TCCATCATGACCGGGCGCCCCAGTGACACCGACCGTTCGGCGGCTTGGCCCATGGCCACGGCCATCAGTCCATCGCGTATGCCAACCCCCGGTGCCCGGCCGTCGCGAACGGCGCGCTGGAAGGCGAGGTGCTGAAACCAGGTCGCCCCATGGTGAGCGCCGAGCCGCAGCGCCGCCTCGTCGACCTGCACGTCAATGGTCCGAATCCGGTCGGGATCGCGCCGCGCTTCAGGACGCCACGGAAGCTCGCGCTCCCCGACCCACACCACGCCTTCCGGCAGTCCCACCTCGACCTGCCCCGCCGTGCCGCTCACCACGATCTCGGTCTGATGGCGCGACTGCTCGGCGAACATGCACAGATCCAGGCTGGCTCGAGCGCCCGCCGCGAAATCGACGATCACATACGCGTTGTCCAGGATGTCCGGTTGCTCGCCTCCGTAACGCTCGTCGAGATGGTTCACGTCGTTGCCGCCGGAACCGATCACCCGGGTCGGCTCGTCCCCGAGGATGTGCCGCATCAAATCGAAGAAGTGACAACATTTCTCGACCAGCGTTCCGCCCGTGTGCCGGGCAAACCGATTCCAGTTCCCGACCTTCGGCGAGAACGGGCGCCGGTGCTCGCGGATGGACACCATGCGTGGGGTCCCCGTGACGCCACGCTCCACCTCCTCGATGAGGGTCGCGACCGGCGGGCTGTAGCGCCCCGCCATGCCCACCCAGGTGACAGCCGGATACCCGTCGAGCAGCCGCTCGAGATGCCGGCAATCCTCGGTGGTCGTGCACAGCGGCTTCTCCAGCAGCAGGTGTGGCGCGGGGGCGCCGGACCGCTCGACGATGCGCTCCACTACTGCCCGGTGCGTGTGGTTGGGAGTTGCAACGACGAGCACGTCGACCTGGACGTGAGCCATCAGGTCCTCGACCGCGGCAAACACGCGCGCACCCGGAGCGACTCGAAGGGCCTGGTCGATCGAGGCCTGGTGCGGGTCCGCGACCGCCACCACCTCACCGCCGGGAACTGCGGTGTTCCGCAGGTGCTCGCGGCCCATGTCGCCGACACCGACGACTGCATACCGAAGCGACTCGGTCACCTCGTTCCCCACCGGCCCGTCGATCGAGTGTTGCACGAAGGCGGCCACCCGGACACGTTGGACGTCAGCCTACGGCAGCAACTCCAGATGGGCGGTGACCTCGATGGTGCCGGACGTGCCGGTGACGGCCAGCGCGATGCGGCGCTGCACGGCGCCGTCCGCCAGCGGAAGCTCGTCCACGCGGATACGCGCCGCCGGGGGCGCCTCGAGGAGCACACGTCCGTACCGGCCGGTGATGGCGACCCGCGGTCCGTCGACCGACACCGGCAAGGCGGTCTGCCAGTACCACTCGACGCCGGTGCCGGCGGCAAGCTCGTAGTCGTCGCGGATCGTGAGCACCGACGGATCGGGAGCAGACCAGCTCCGCCGCCAGCGCCGGTACCAGCCTTCCCAGCCGGGACTCACGTCGATCTCGGCGTCGAAACGCCGGTCGTCTCCAGAGGCTCGCGGCTTCACGTCGGCCGGGATCGGACACTCGGGATGCGGGCGCGCGTCGGTGCCGGCGGGCACCAGCATGGAGTGCCGCTCGCAGTGCTTGAGAAGGCCGCTCAGCGGATTGGAGTAGTCCGTCGTGCCCGGATCCAGGGCGAAGGTCTGGCCCGCGAACTCCAGCACGAAGCTGCCCTTGTCCTCGTGGGTGTGGCCGGCTCGCGCTCGATTGCCCATGACGAGCAGCTTGACCGTGTGGCCGTGCAGCGGGCGGTGCGAGGCGACGATGCCCATCTCCGGCAGCACCACCAGCGCCGGGGGCGGCGGGGCCTGGGCCGGGATCCGCTCCGCCTGCGCCATCGCCGGCAGATAGGCGAGCGCGAAGCCGGGGCGCCGTTCGGCGCTCCGGTAGGCGGTCACCCACCCGCTCTCCGGCCGCGCGGCGGCCAGCAGCGCCAGCCACTCGCTGCCCAGCACCGCGCGGGCGTCGCAGATCGGGATCACGTCGGTGTCCCGGTCCGTGGAGACCAGCGCCGCGGCCAGCGCGTCGCTGCGCGCCAGGGCGGCCGGCAGGTGGGCGTGCGGAGGCTCGCCGAGGGACCGGCTGTGGTGGGCCAGCGCGGTGAGCGCCCGCGCCATGGTGCCGGCGAAGTAGTTCGGCCCCTCCACGAAGCCGCCGTCGGGGAGGATGATGTCCTCCAGGCTTGCCGACAGCTCCCGGTACGCCAGCTCCTGGTAGGGAGCGACGCGCGGCCACTCGCCTCGCAGTACCCCGTAGGCGGCCAGCCGGCCCATGGAGAACAGGGCCAACTGGTTGCAGTGATGGATGTACTCGTGCCGCCACGCGGAGAAGTTGACGGCGCCGATGCCGTCCTCCGCCAAGCGGCGCCTCAACAGCGCCTGTCCCGCGTCGGTCAGGAGGTCGCCGGCCAGATCGAGCGCGTGCGCGAGGTCCGAGCTGCACAGCCCCTGCAGGAAGGCGCGGCTCTCGAACGCGCTGCCGGGAAAGCGCGAGATGAAGCCCCAGTCCCAGACCGGCGTCAGCGCCGCCGCCAGTGCGAACTCGGCGCCGCGGCGCAGCAACTCCGCGTCCTCCAGCACCACCGCCGCCTGCAGCGCCGCCGCGGCCTGCCCGATGCAGCCCACGCCGTGCTCGCGCTCGCGCCCGTAGCGGGTGTCCGGCGCGGTCAGGATCACGTCGTTGACCAGGTCTGCAGGATCGGTGGCGAGCGCCCGTGCCGCCGCCTTCGCGAACGGCGACCGCTCGCCGCGCGCGACCGTGGCAGCGTGGACTCTGCGCGCCGCAGCCAGCTCGTTGGCGGTGATCACCACCTCCAGCGACGGCTGCATGCGCGGTCGCACGGAGCTAGGCCGCAGCAGGTGCTCCATGGCTTCCGCGCGGTCGCGGTGCGAAGCGAGGTGGCGCCCAAGCAGATCCCGGTTCTGGAGCCCGACCCAGTTGAGCCATCCCGCGCCCGCGCCGCCGTCCGGCGGAGCCGTGACCTCCAGTCGGACAGCCCGGATGTGTTCCGCTCCGTCCAGCTCTACGCCGTACTCCCGCTTGAGGGCCGGCGCCCGCTCTCGGCATCGCCGCTCGCCCGCATCGGTGTCGAGTGCGATCGTCACCTCGCTTCGCTCGGGCGCCACCAGCGAGAACAGCAACCGGTCGTAGCCGCTGCAGTCCAGGTCCAGGGCGCGCTGCATGCGCAGGGCCGGACCGGAGCGCGGCGCCCTGGTCCAGGAGAACTCCACCCAGCACCAGAACTGGCCCACCTCCAGGCCGTGCCGGCGGCCTTCGGCGACCTGCCACTCGGACAGCCGACTGAGTTGCGGGTCCCAGAACGGCTCGAACACCGCTTCGGCGACGTTGAAAGGAATCGCGCGCATGGCTGCCTCCTCAGGAGTCCTCGGCGTACTCGACCACCACGTCGTCGCCGTCGACCGCCACCGGATAGGTCTTCACCCGTACCGCGGGGTCGGTCAGGCAGCGGCCGTCGGTGATGTCGAATGCCCAATTGTGCCACGGGCAGCGCAGGATCTCGCCGTCGCGCTCGATCGTGAGCGTGGCGCCGGCGCTCGACGGCGGCCGGTCGGCGACGGGCCGGCCGCTCACGCGCCCGGTGCACAGCGGTCCGAGCTTGTGCGGACAGATGTTGCGCAGCGCGTGGAAGCGGCCTGCGACGTTGAAGACGCCGATGCCGGCCCGTCCGCGGAACGGCACGACGATCTTGCGCCCGCCCACCGGGATCTCCGCGACCGTGCCGACGACCACGCGACGCATGGCCGGCGCGCGCCTGCCGCTCACGGGCCGGGCAATCGCAGCATCTCCAGGGCGTTGTCCGAGAAGATGCGGCGGCGCAGGTGGTCGGATATGCCCGGCAGCGCCGTGACCGGATCGTTCTGGTCGAAGTGCGGGAAGTCGCTGCAGAAGATGAGCGTCTCCCCGGCGTGCAGCATCTCCAGGGACTGCAGCAGGTGCTCGGGAGTTTCGGGCTCGTGCATGGGCTGCGTGCCCACGCGGATGTGCTCGCGGAAGTACTCGCTCGGCAGCCGCTTCAGCCACGGCGTCTGGTCGCCGATCGCCTTCCAGTCGAAGTCGAGTTGCCACATGAGCGAGACCGCCCACATCTGCTGCACCTCGATCATGCCGAACGTGAGGGTCGGGAACTTCTCGAACACGCCCTCGACGATCAGCGAGGCCGCCTGGGCCATGGCCACCGGCTGGCGGGCCAGGCGGGTCTCCACGTAGTAGGTCGGGTAGCCGACCGGCGTCGGCGTGTTGCCCGGACCGCCACCACCGATGTGGGCGACGACCGGCAGGTCGTGCTCGGCGCACGCCTCCCAGATGGGATCGTGGCAGCGGTTCCCGAACGGCCGCCCCGTGTTCAGGGGGACGTGCACGGCCACCGTGTCCCTGCGGGGGGCCAGGCGCCTGATCTCGGCGACCGCCTGCGCCGGATCGGTCGCCGCCACCAGGATGGCGTGCACGACGCGCTCGTCCTTTTCCAGCCAGTGCTCGATGGTGTAGTCGTTGAACGCCCTGCACAGCGCCGCCCCCCAGTCCGGGTCCGGTACGCCGCACGCCCCGTAGATGTCGGACGGCGATCCGGTCAACAGCGCGACGTCGATGTTCCAGCGGTCCAGCAGCTCCCGCTGCGTGAACTCCAGGGTGAAGTTGAAGTCGCGGCGCTTGAGGCCGGGATCCTTGAGGTCCGGCCGCGTGGTGCGAAACGGGACGTTCGGGTAGGGGGTGCCGCCGATGTGCATCCCCTGGTCGATCAGATGCTCCCGGTCGGCCTTCGACAGGTAGGGCAGGAGCTGCTCGGGAGACTCGAAGCTGTGGTGGACGTCGCAGTCGACGATGCGAAGGGCGGAGTCCTTCCGTGCGGTCCATCCGGGCGCGGCGACCGGCGCCGTACCGATCCTGCCCGGGCCGGTCTTCGTTTGGCCGGTGTCGGTCGGCACGGGTGCCCCTTCTCCGCCGCCGCGGCGGGCTACACGGCCTCGGCCAGCGGCGGCACGTCCACGGACTCGAGCAGGTCGTCGACCGCCGCGTCCTCGGTCATGCCCTTGGCGGTGTGCTCGGACTTGAGCAGCAGCCGCTTGCGCAGCACGGAGGGCGCGAGGTCGCGGACGTCCTCCGGCGTGACGAAGTCCCGGCCGCGCACGGCGGCCAGCGCCTGGCTGCCCTTGAACATGGCCAGCGACCCGCGCGGCGACACGCCGATCATCAGGCGGTTGTCCTCCCGCGTGCTGTTGATGATCGCCAGGATGTAGCGCCGGATGGACGGCTCGACGTGCACCTCCATCACCGCTTCCTGCATCTCCAACAAGGTGTCGATCCCCGTGACCGGGTGTATGCGTTCCAGGGGCGGCTCGATGACGCGCTGCATGGAGATCACGGACTTCTCCGCCTCCCGCGACGGGTAGCCGATCTTGATCGACAGGAAGAAGCGGTCCTTCTGCACCTCCGGCAGCGGGAAGGTGTCCTCCGACTCCACCGGGCTCTCGGTGGCGATCAGCACGAAGGGATTGGGCAGCGGCTGGCTGCGCCCTTCGACCGAGACCTGGCCTTCGGCCATCGCCTCCAGCAGCGCCGACTGCGTGCGCGGCGTGGCGCGGTTGATCTCGTCGACCAGCAGCATGTTGGTCATGATCGGGCCCTCGCGAAAGTCGAACTCGCCGGTCTGCGGGTTGAAGACCGACACGCCCAGGACGTCGGCGGGCAGCAGGTCCGGGGTACATTGGAGCTGGCGGAACTCGCCGCCGATGCTCTTGGCCACCGCGCGGCCGAGCACGGTCTTGCCGGTGCCGGGCACGTCCTCGATCAGCACGTGGCCGCGGCACAGCAGCGCCACCAGCACCCGTTCGATCGATTCGGGCTTGCCGAAGAACGCCTGCTCCACCGAGCCGCGCAACCGCTCGGCCCATGCTTGCACGTCTGCCATCAATTCACTCCTCTGCTCTGCTCAGAAACGCCGTTCACGCTGCTGCCGCCGACTCCCGGGGCGTTGGCCGGGTCACCGCGTCACCGGAGCCAGCGGGGCGTCCGGGGCGCGGGTCGTTGCCGGTTCCTGCATGCGTTGGCGCGTCACCTCTTTGATGAGGTTGTAGTAGGTCTGCGACCGCTCCTGCGGCGGGTCGGTGGCGGCGTAGGCGATCTGCTCGAAGATGGTGCCGATCTCCATCAGCGCCCTTGCGTTGGGCGTCGAGCGCTCGGCCACCAGCATCAGGTACTCCATCGGACCCATCCACTTCTGGAACGGCACCCCTCCGCGCTCGGCCCACTTGATCAGCCGCACGAACGCCTTGGACGCCTGCCCGATCGCGCGCTGGCGCTGCCTGTCGAGCTCCGCATCGCGGGCGCGGGCCGCGGCCCGCGCCGCGCTGCGCTCGCGGGCGCGCTCGACCAGCGACTCGCCGAACCGGGCGAGCGACTGCCTTGAGCGGGCGAACGCCTCGAGCATGCGCCGCACCGACTCGGCGAACGCCGTGAAGAAGCGGCCGACCGCGGCCGCCAGCCGGGCGAGCGGCCGCGCCTGGCGCAACCGTTCCCGGTAGTCGCGCGACAGCAGTGGGCGCACCAGGAAATAGAGCAGCCCGATCAGGAGCAGCGCGCCGATGGAGATCAGCACGATCCTGACCAGCCGCTCCAGGAAGTCGTTCTCCTCGCGCTCGCCGCTCAGGTCGCCCAGATCGGGTTCCCGAAAGTCCTCCTGGAAGGCCTCCGTGTCCCCGCCTTCGCGGACCTTGACCTTGACCTCGCGCTCCGGCAACCGCAGGCGCTCCTCCAACCACTCCATGAAGGCGCCGATCGCCTCCGCCGGCAGCAGCGCCTCACGGCCGGTGAGCGGCAGCACCACCACCGCGGTCAACAGCAACGTCAGAACGGTGGCGCGCACGCGGCGGCGTTGCAGCGCCGGCGGCACCGGCAGCCCCTGGCCCAGGTGCTGCTGCTCCTCCATGAAGCCGTTGACGATCGCCAGGAAGACCAGCCCGAAGCCCACGTGGCCGAGCGCCAGCACCGTCCACCACGGGTCGATCGGTTCGACCGCGATCAGCAGGATCAGAAACGCGATCAGGGACAGCGACTGGAACCACAGGATGGCGCGGCGCAGCGCGCGCATGCGAGCGGAGGAGGTGGTCGCCTCCTCGGAGTAGTCCCGGAACGCGGTCTTGAGCTGGTCGCCGTCCTGGCCCACGACCAGCGCCAGGAACGCCTCGCGCTCGCGCATGTTGCGGTGCAGCCCGAAGGCCATGATCCAGTAGACGAAGGTCAGCGCCAGCGGATACAGCACGTCGGCCTTGACCGGATTGATGTCGAGGCGTAGCAGGTGGCCCTGCGCCAGCATGAACAGCACCAGCGTGCCGATCAGGATCAAGAGCAGCTCGCGGAGGCGCGGCGCGATGCTGGAGGTCCCCTCCTCGGCCGCGCGGTTGGCGGCCACCGCCTGGATCACGCCCACCAGCAGCAGCACCGCCCACAGGTAGCCGGGCAGCGGCAGCACGGCGTGCAGGACCATGGCCCGCACGAAGGTCTCCACCGACAGCAGCAGCAGGAACGGGATCGCGATCGACAGGAACGGATGAAGGGTGTTCCGGTAGAAGCGCAGGCGGTCCGGATTCATCGCTGAATCAGCTCCGAGCCGTAGCCGCGCACCGCGTGCGAGCGGATGCCGGGCACCACCACGTCCTCTTCACGGGTCTGGTGCGTGGAGACGACGAACACCTGAACGTCGTGTCCGCGACGGCGCAGCCCCACCAGCGAATCGTTCTGGGCCTGCGTGGTCGGCGGAGTCACCACCATCACCTTGGCGCCGGTGGGAATCGGCACCCCGCACGCCAGCACGTGGCCGGTGAAGTCGATCGGTTCCTTGCCGGCGGTGACGCGGGCCAGCATCTCCAGGATGCCGATGGCGTGCCCGACCCCGGCGCGCGCCGGCTCCGAGGGCGGCCGGTCGCTGCCGCGGATCGAGCCGGTGGTGATGATGCCGACCTCCTGCTTGAGGCTGACGAAGAAGAACAGCAGGCTGCCGGCCACTTCGATCGCGCGCTCCATCAGGTGCTCGCGCTGCCCCATCGGGTAGTCGGCCTCCGTCAGGTTCAGCACGATCATGACCGGGTAGTAGATGGACGGCGTGTACTCGGTGGAGAACAGCTTCCCCATGCGCGCCGACACCTTCCAGTTGATGCGCTTCAACTCGTCGCCCGCCACGTACTCGCGCACGGAACGGAACCGGGTCGTGTCCTCGTAGAGGCGGCTGGACACCGTGATGCTGCCGGAAGGCAGACCGTCCTTCTCATGCATCTCCACCGGGAACACCGCCGGGTAGACCAGCACGGTGCCCGGCGTCGGAGACTGGTGGTCCCAACTGAAGAAGCCCATCGGGTCGGCGCCGCGCAGCCGCACCGGGCCCAGCGAGAACTCGCCGCGGTAGTGGCTCTCCGCCTCGTAGGTCACCTGCGTGCGCCCGCCCGGGGGAAGGGCGACCATGAACGAGCCGCCGCGCACCACGAAGTTGCCATAGGTGTCGGCCACGGTCAGGTAGTGAATGGGGATCGGCCCCCGGTTGTGCAGGTCCAGCGTCACGCGGAAGCGCTGAAACCGCTGCGCGTGGATGAGCGTCTCGCTGCGGGTCACCTGCACCAGGCGCGGCGCCAGGTACGAGTACAGCAGCGACAGGCCGCGGACCACCAGCAGCGCCAGGACCGCGAAGCGGAACGGGCGGAACGGAGCGAACAGGAACGTTCCCAGGAGCACCAGCGGGAACAGGAGGTCGACGAAGAAACGGAGCCGCCCTCCGGCGTTGATCGCCACCGGGTCAGCCGCCGGTAGCTGCCGTGTCGGCGACCGGCTCCCGCGGAGTGGAATCCAGCAGGCCGTCGATGATCAGATCCTCGTCCAGACCCTTGAGCTGGTGCTCGGACTTGACGCTGATGCGCTTCAGCAGCACGCCCGGCGCCAGGTCGACCACGTCGTCGATCGTGGCGCTCGTGCGGCCGTTCATCGCGGCCACCGCCTGCGCGCCCTTGTACAGCGCCATCGACGCGCGCGGCGAGGCTCCCAGGTTCAGCCGGTTGTCGCTGCGGGTCGCCGCCACCAGGGTCAGGATGTACTCCTGCACCTCGTCCGCCACCTCGACCTCCAGGATCTGCTGCTGCAGCGACAGCACCGAGTCGAGGTCCGTGGCAGGTTTCAGGTCGGTGACCGGGTGCGTGAGCCGGCGTTGCGCCAGCATGATCTCCTCCTCCGCCTCCGGCGGCGGGTAACCCATGCGCAGCGTGAGGAAGAAGCGGTCCTTCTGCGCCTCCGGCAGGTTGAACGTGCCCTCGAACTCGACCGGGTTCTCGGTCGCGATCATGAAGAACGGCTGCGGCAGCGGCGTGGTCTTGCCCTCGACGCTGATCTGCCCCTCCGCCATCGCCTCCAGCAGCGCGGACTGCGTGCGCGGCGTGGCGCGGTTGACCTCATCCACCAGCAGGATGTTGGTCATGACCGGGCCTTCCTTGAAGTCGAAGTCCCCGGACTTGGGGTTGTAGACGGAAACGCCCAGCACGTCGGCCGGCAGCAGGTCGGGCGTGCACTGGATGCGCCGGAACTCGCCGCCCAGCGCCAGCGACAGCGCCCGCGCCAGGATGGTCTTGCCCACGCCGGGCACGTCCTCCAGCAACGCGTGGCCGCGGCACAGCAGGGCGATCAACAGCCGGCGGATCACCTGCTCCTTGCCGAGGATCACCTTGCCGACTTCGTCGACGATCGTCTGCGACCAACTGCGCACGTCCATAGCGGCCGAGTGTAGGCGGTCGAGCCCTCACCGACAACCTCCCGACGCGTTCCGCGAACGGGAAAGGACGGCGACCGCCCGCGCCTCGGGAAGCCTATCGAGCGGGCGGTGGAGCCACGGGGGTGACCGGACGCCCGGACCGCGCGCTTTCGTAGATCGCCAGGACGATGGCGACCGCCGCGGTCGCCGCGCGGCCGTCGATGTCCGGCGCTCCGCCCGCACGGATGGCAGCCGTGACCTCTTCGTACTGCCGCCGATGGCCGGCGATGCCCACGCCGGCGGGGTCCGAGGCGCCGCCGCGGTCCGGATCGACGCCGACGCGGCGCGCGCGCAACGCCTGGTCCTCGTCGGTTTCGTCGGCGAACTGCCACTCCCCGATGGTGTCACCGAGCAGCACCGCGCTGCCGGCCGTGCCGCCGATCTCGATGCGCCGCTCGAATCCCGGATGGATGGCGGTCGACCCCACGATGGTGCCGAGCGCACCGGACGCGAAGCGGAGCGCCGCGACCGCCGTGTCCTCCACCTCCAGCCCGGCGTGGGCGCGGCGCGTCGTGAACGCCTGCACCGACTCGATGGGACCGAGCAGCCACTGCAGCAGGTCGATGGTGTGGATGGACTGGTTCATCAGCGCTCCGCCGCCGTCGAGCGTGCGGGTTCCGTGCCAGCTTTCCCGGTAGTAGCTGGCCGGCCGTACCCACTTGACGATGGCGTCGCCGACGACGACGTCGCCGAATCGCCCCTGCTCCAGCGCTTGTTTGATCAGGAGCACGTCGGGCAGCGATCGCGACTGGAAGACGCCCGAGCAGATCACCCCGGCGGCGTCCGCCGCGTCGACGATGCGGCGGCAACGCTCCAGGGTGACCTCCAGCGGCTTCTCCACGAACAGGTGCTTGCCGGCCGCGGCGGCGGCCAGCGCCGTCTCCAGGTGTGCCCCGGACGGCGTGCAGATGCTCACCGCGTCCAGGCCGGAATGCGCCAGGAAGGCGTCGAGGTCGCTGAAGGCCGCGCAGCCATGCGCGAGCGCGAACTCCCCGGCGCGCTCGGCATCGCGGGACAGGCACGCCACCAGCCGCGCGGAGGCCACCCCCGCAAGCGCCTGGGCGTGCATGCCGGCGATCAGACCGGTGCCGACGATTCCGAAGCCGACCGACACGTGCGTCGGGCCTCAGGCGCCGGGCCGCCAGATCGCCGGCCCGCGCGACGACCCGGCCACCGACTGCAGCATGCCCGGGTCATGTGCGCCGGGCGCCGGATCGAGCAGCGTCTCCAGGCGCCGGTCGCCGAGCAGCGGGACGCGGTCCTTCTGCGCCTGCTGCTCCTCCGGATCCAGGTCGGCGACGATGACGCCCGGCGTGTCCTCGACCGCGCGCGCCAGCACGTGGCCCTTCGGACTGACGATCAGGCTGCGGCCACGGGTGCGCAGCGACGGATCGGGATTGATGATGTCCGAGCCGGCGACGAACACGGAGTTGTCCAGAGCGCGTGACCGGACGGCAAGTTCCCACTCGTCGCCCGGCCCCAGCCACGCGGTCGAGATCATGCACAGATCGGCGCCGGCCAGCGCCGCCGCGCGGCCGACTTCCGGGAACCGCGTGTCGTAGCAGATCCACGATGCGCAGGTGACGCCGGCCAGCTCGTAGGGATCGATCGAGGTGCCGGGCTGCGCCCAACTCTCGGTCTTCCAGAGATGGATCTTGCGATAGACCCCCGCGACGGCGCCGGTCGCATCGAGGGCGAGCATGGTGTTGTAGCGGGTGCCGCCGGTGAGCTCCGGCAGGCCGAAGACCACGGCGATGCCGTGCTCGCGGGCGATGTCGCGCATGCCCTCCACGCCGTCTCCGTCGAGCGGCTGGCAGTGGTCGAGGACCTCCGGCGCCGGCAGATAGCCGGTGAGCGCCAGCTCCGGAAACACGATGATCTCGGCACCGCGCGACCGGGCTTCACCCGCCTGATCGCGCATGATTGCCACGTTGTCGGACAGGTTGCCGGCCTCAAACTGGCCGCAGGCGACTCGTATGGCGCGCATCGCTCCTTGTACCGGCGCAGGCAGGCCGGCGTCAACCGTACGGGCCGATTGACCGCGGTCCGGCGGACCGCGAACATCGGCGAGCACCGACTGGAAAGCCGATGTCCGACCGATTCAAGCTGCTCCTGGAAGCTCACCTCATCCTGCTGGACGACGAAGACAGGGTTCTGCTGCTGCGCCGCTGCAACACCGACTACGAGAACGGCAGCTACAGCCTGGTCGCCGGCAAGGTGGAGGCGAACGAGGAGGTCACCGCCGCCGCGATCCGGGAGGCTCGGGAGGAGGTGGGCGTGGAGGTTCGGGCCGAGGACGTCGAAGTGGCAGGCGTCATCCACCGCAAGGCGGACGACGGCTTCGTGTCCGTGGCGTTCTTCATGGCCGCGCGCGCCTGGAACGGCGAGATCGTGAACGCGGAGCCGCACCATCACGATGCCGTCGGGTGGCACCACCTCGATGACCTGCCGTCCGAGGTGATCCCCTACGTCCGACAGGCGCTCGCCAACTACCGGCAGGGTACGTGCTACGCCAGTTACGGCTGGGATCGTGTCCGACCGGTGAATCGGGACCTCATGTCCGATCGCTTCAAAGTGATCCCGGAAGTCCAGGTCTTTCTGATGAACGATCTGGATCAGATTCTGCTCCTCCGGCGGTTCAATACGGGCCATGATGACGGCCACTACGGCGCGGTCGCCGGGCACGTAGACGCTGACGAGGAGATTGTGGCGGCGGCTACCAGGGAAGCGAGCGAGGAGGCGGGCATCCACATCCGGCCGGAAGACATCAAGGTAGAGGGAGTCATGCACAGGAAGGCGGGGATCGGTCGCGTGTCGTTCTTCCTGGTCTGTCGCACGTGGAGCGGCGACATCGTCAACGCGGAGCCTGACAAGTGCGATGACCTGTCATGGCATCCGATCACTGACTTGCCCGCCAATATGGTGCCATGCGTCAGGCAGGGCCTGAAGAACTATCGGAATGGTACGTACTACGAAGGATTCGGGTGGGACGCGAAGGAGTAAGTCATCGTGACCCTGACCGACCGACTTCCGAGGACAGTCCGAGGGCGTCGATGAAGGCGTCCTGAGCAATCAGCGCTCGAATGTACGTCTTCACTCGATTCGATCTCAGCATCAAGCCCTGCGCCTTCAGGATCTCGATCGCATCGTCAAGCGCCGGGTTTCCGTCCGAGAAACAGCGTGTGAATGACCGTCGCCAGGTTGTCCCCGCGTTCGTCGAGCCGGTATTCGCTCCGGATCGGCTTGGGGCCTCTGGTCGCGCTCGGGTCCAGGCGATAGAAGCTCCAGTCGGGGAGTCGCCACGCATCGTTTTCCGGTACGAACCCCTCTCTGAAACCCGAGATGCACTATGCTGAACGCGCCGCCGGGATGACCGACCAAAAGGTTTCCTACGCGTGCTTCCTCAGCGCGTCGATCACGTTGGACTTGCCCGTCCGTTCGGGCCGATGAGCACCGTCAATCGCCCCGGCTTCAGTTCGATGTCCTTGACGCTGGCGGAAGTTCCTGATCGCCAAGCGGGAGATCATCTGCCGCTCAGATCCTACCTACTCGACGGGGCACAGAGCGACAGGTGCAGTCGGATGCCTGCACGTGTACGGGCCCTCTCAGGGGTTGAACCGGTAGACCACCGCAAGCTGCGCGGCGTCGGTAGTGGCTGAGTCCGTATGGTGGTAGATGTTGATGCGTCCCGTGCCGCAGTCGCCGAACGCGTCGCAGGAGAGCACGCCCGTGATGCCCTGAAACCCGGCCATCGCTCCCATCGCCTCCCGGAGCCCCGCGCGATCCAGGTGGAGCGTCCCGTCCTTCGCCACCGCCGCAGACTCGATGGCGGTGAGGAGCAGCGTCGCGGCGTCGTAGGCGTACGCCCAATAGGTGGGGTGAGGTGGGAGACTCGCCGTAGGTCGCCTCGAAGGCGGCGAGCGGCACCGGTGATCAACGTCACATCCTGCAGGAAGCTGAGCCCTCCCTGCGCCCGCCCTGACGCCGGAGGCCGATCCGAGACCGGATTGTAACCGGCGTTCTGGATGCTGCTATGATCGGACGCGTGGCGCGGGGGCCGGACTATCGGGAACGCTTCGCCCGGTTTGCGGTGCGCGCCGGCCTGCTTCGGTTCGGCCGGTTCACCACCAAGTCGGGACGTGCGTCGCCGTACTTCTTCAACACCGGCGCGTGCGCGGACGGGGCGGCTCTGAGTGAGCTGGGCGGCTACTACGCCGCTGCCATCGCCGACCGGTTTCCGGACGCGACGCTGCTGTTCGGTCCGGCCTACAAGGGCATCACGCTGGCGGCGGCGGCGGCGATGGCGCTGAGCCGGGACCGCGCGCAGCCGGTCGGCTTCTGCTTCGACCGCAAGGAGCGCAAGGAGCATGGCGAGGGCGGATTGCTGGTCGGACGGCTTCCCACCGCAGGCGACCGGGTGGTGATCGTCGACGACGTGGTCACCGACGGCGCATCCAAGCGGCACGCGATGGAGCTCCTGCAGCAGGAGGCGGGGATTCGGCCCGCGGGGCTGCTGGTGGCCGTCGACCGCCAGGAACGGGGAGCCGGCGACCGCAGCGCGCTCCAGGAGCTGTCAGGCGAGTTCGATCTGCCCACGGCGGCGATCGCCACCATCGGCCAGATCGTCGACGTGCTGTCGCGGCAACCGGTGGACGGGCGCACCGTGATCGACGGGGAGTTGCGCGGCCGCATCGAAGCCTACCTGCAGAAGTACGCTCCGCGCGTACGGTGAGCCCGTGAGGATCCGGCGGCGCCTGACTCCCCTGCAACCCACGCCGCGCAACCGCCGCCGCATCGAGGCGCGGGTCAAGTGGCTGGGACTGCTGGTCCGCTACGCGTTCCGGCCGGTCGTGCGCACCACATTCGGCCCCCGCGAGCTGCTGCGCGAGCCGGCGCTGGTCGTGTCCAACCACTCCTCCCTCCTGGACCCGATGTTCCTGTCGCTGGCGGTCGGGCGCGCGGTCCATTTCCTGTCGACCGAGTTGGCGTTCTCGGGAGGGGGGATGGGATGGATCAATCAGTTCTTCGGCGCGGTGCCGAAACGCAAGTTCACCGCAGATCCCCGCGCGATCCTGCGCCTGCGCCGCTGGCGTGACCTGGGTGGCTCCATAGGGCTGTTCCCGGAAGGGGAACGAACGTGGGACGGCCGGCCGCTGCCGATCCTGCCGGGCGTCGAGAAGCTGGTACGGGTGATGGACCTGCCGGTGGTGACGGTCCGCGTGTACAACGGCTGGCGGCAGTCGCCGCGCTGGGCTGCCACCCTGCGGCGCGGCCGCGTGCACGTCGAGGCCGATCCGCCGCGCCGCTTCGCGGCCGGTGACTCCCTGGAGTCGATACGCCGCTACATCGAGGAGCGCATCAGCGTGGACGCCGAGGATGGGCCGAGCTGGCCGGTGCGCGGGCGGCGGCTGGCCGCCGGGATCGGCAACGTGCTGTTCGCCTGTCCGGTCTGCCTGCGGCTGGACGCGATCGACGAGCGCCGTGACGTCGCGTCCTGCCGAGACTGCGGCGCAGCGTGGCGTGTGGATACCGAGTCAAGGCTCCATCCCGCGGACGGCGGGCGGCCGATGACCCTGCGCGCGGCCGCTGACAGCATTCGCAGCCGCTTTCCCGAGCCGTGGCTGCCCGCGGACGGCGCGCTGCCGCCCGGAGAGTTGCTGAAGAGCGAGCCGGTGCGGCTTTACGACGTCACCGATCCCGACCCGCTGCTGGTCGGCCGCGGTCACCTCGTCCTCACGGCAGACGTGCTCCGCGTCAGCGGCATCACCCCGTGGTCGATCCCGATGGCGGACATCAGGGCCGAGGCGGTCGATCTCAAGCGCCGCCTGAACTTCTCCTCCCGGCGCCGCGTGTTCGAGGTGGTCATGCCGCGCGAGTCGGTGATCAAGTGGGAGCTCTTTCTTCGCCACGTGCGGACGAGGGGCGCGGCGCCGACCGGCGGCCTCAGAGCTCGTCGGCGAATCGGTGGCGGATGAAGCGCTCGTACACGCCGGGCGCCAGCCGCGACAGCAGCAACGCCCCGCGGCCGGTCCCCGACAGCACCAGGAACCGCCTCCTCCGCACCACGGCGGCCAGGATGCGTTCGGCTACGTAGTCGGGGCTCGCGGCCTTGCCCATCTCGACCCGCGGGCGCTCCGTGCGGTTGCCCGAGGCGTCCAGCGCGTTGGCGACGATATTGGTGTCGACGAAGCTGGGGCAGACGATGAGCACGCTCACCCCGGTGCCGATCAGCTCCGCCCGCGCGGTCTCGAACATGCCGTGCAGGGCATACTTGGACGCGCAGTACCCGGTGCGGCCGAGCAGGGGAGCGAATCCCGCGATGCTGGAGGTGACGACGATCATGCCCTTCCTTCGCAGCAGCGATGGCAACGCGGCCTGCGCGCAGTAGAGCGATCCGAACAGGTTGACCGCGATCACGCGCTCGTACACGACCGCCGCGGTGTCCCGGAACGCGCTCCGGTGGCTCATGCCGGCGTTGTTGAACAGCAGGTCGACGCCGCCGAAGCGGCTGCAGACCTCGGTCACGGCCGCGCCTACGTCGGCGCGGTCGGTGACGTCGCAACGGCGGACCAGATGCTCCACCCCCGCCTCGGCGAGCGCCGCCGAGCGTTCCTCCAACCCCACTTCGTCGACGTCGAGCAACGCCACGCGGCATCCGGCCGTTCCGAAGCGACGCGCCAACGCGAAGCCGATGCCGCCGGCGCCACCGGTGATCAGCGCGACCTTGCCCTCGGGATTGAATCGCTCGGCCATGGTCGCGCCCGTGAGTCTGTCGGATTGGCGCGCAACCGACAATCCCACAGACTCCGTCCGTAGCGGAAGGCGGGGATGGGCCAAGGACGGAGCAGAAGGCCGGCGAAGCCGGGAGCCACGTGTCGCGGAGGCGTCTGTCGGATAGGCCGCGTAAGCGGCAGATCCGACAGGCTCCGGAGCGGAAGGTAGGGATGGGCCAAGAGCGGAGCCGCAGGCGACGGTCTTGGGGCACGGTCCTGGTCACGGGGGCCACCGGCTTCCTGGGTCGCAACCTGGTACCCGTGCTGGTCGAGTCCGGCTGGACGGTACGGGCGCTGTGCCGGCGCGCCGCGGCTGCACAGGAGCTTGCCGGCCTGGGCGCTCTGCCGGTGAGCGCCGATCTGTTCGACGTCCACGCCTTGCGGGCGGCGATGTCGGGCGTGCAGGCGGTCGTGCACGCAGCCGCCGACACCGCGGTGTGGCCGGCGCACAGCCCCTCTTGCTTCCGCGTCAACGTGGACGGCACGCGCTCCGTCCTGGATGCCGCGCGCGCCGAACGGGTGGGCCGCATCGTGCACGTGGGCAGCGCAAACTCGTTCGGGCCCGCCCCGCACGGCGGACAGACCGACGAACGCACGCCGTTCCGCGGCCGGCGCTACGGCCTGGGGTACATCGTCAGCAAGCAACAGGCGCAGCAGGTCGCGCTGCGGGCCGATCCGCCCGCGGTCGTGGTCAACCCGACCTTCCTGTTCGGCGCCCATGACCGCGTGCCCGGACCCGGCCGCCTGATCCAGCAACTGGCCCGGTCGCCGGCAATCTACCCCTATCCGGCCGGGCGGGGACGGAACGTCGCCGGCATCGGCACGGTCTGCCGGGGCGTGGAGCGGGCGCTGCGGCACGGCGTCCCCGGCGAGTGCTACGTGCTGGGAGGCTCCAACCTGGGCTACCGGACGCTGTTCGAGCTGATCTGCGGCGTGACCGCAAGCCGTACGCGGCCGGTGCCGCTGCCGGGGTGGCTCATCTGCTCGGCGGGTGCGGCGGGATCGGCCGCCGGCCGTCTCACGGGCCGCGACCCGGGACTGAGCCTGCCGCTCGCCCGCGCCGCGTGCGAATCGTTCCACTACTCGTCGGCCAAGGCGGCGCGCGATCTGGGCTACGTGCCGGACGACGTCGCCGGCATCGAGCGGGCGATCCGCGCATCGTTCGAGTGGTTCCGCCGGACCGGCCGCATCGCTCCGCGGGCGCGCGGGCGGCCCCCGAGCGACGCCGCGCGTGCGGTATCCTAGGGTCCGTCGTGACCCCCGACGCGATCCGGGCGCGCATCTTCCTGCACGGCGTGCTGGCGCAGATCCCGGCGCTGTGCGCCGGCGATGCCGAATCCCATGCGCTGGTGCGGGGCTGGCGCACCAGCATCCAGTTCGCGCTGGCCGGAGGCCCCGCCGCGCTGTTGCGTTTCCGCGACGGCGCGGTGAGCTTCGAGCCGGTGCGCCGCACGGCTCCGGGGCTCAGCCTCTGGTTCCCAACCGATCGCGCGCTGGTCCGCTCTTTCACCGGCAGCGGCGTACCGATCCCGCTCTTCGGCGTGTGGCGGGTCGGGTTGCTGCGCGCTCTCCCGACGCTGACCAACCGGCTGAGCCACTACCTCAGCCTGAGCGAGCCCGAACCCGGCGACAGGAATGGTGAGGCCCTCACCCTCGCGCTGCGGATGCGGCTGGACGCGCTGGTACGCGCGGTCGCCGTGCTGGCAAGCGTGGACTCCCGGGCGCGCCGCACCCTGCAGGAAGCCCCCGACGGCACGATCGCGCTGCGGGCGCCGGGCATGGCGGACGTCGCGGCCCGCAAGCGCGGCGATCGGCTGACCATCGAGCCCGAACCCGACGCCGCCCCCAACCTCACCCTGGGTTTCGCGTCCGTGTCGTGCGGACACGACCTGTTGGCAGGCCGCCTGGAACCGGCCGCAGCGATCGGTCTTGGCAGTATCGAGCTGCGCGGGCAGACCCTGCTTGCGGATGCCGTCTTCCAGGTGGTCGGCGACGTGCAGATGCTGCTGGCCGGATGATGGTGGCCGGATGATAGTGGCGGGATGATGGCCGCACCCTTCCGCTTCACGCGCAGCCGAAAGCTGCTGACCCGCGCCGTGGAAGTGATTCCGCGCGGCATCTACGGCACGAAGAGCCCGGCGCTGGTGGTGCCGGGTTCCTTTCCGTACTACGCCGAGAACGGCGCCGGTTGCCGCTTCCGGGACGTCGACGGCAACGAGTACATCGACTTCCTGTGCGGCTTCGGCGGCAACCTGCTCGGCTACCGCGACCGCGCCGTCGACGATGCCGCCGCCGCCGCCATGCGGCGGGGCTTCGGCTTCAACACGCCCTGCCCGGAGATGGTGGAGCTGGCCGAGGAGCTCACCTCCCGCATCGCCGGCATGGGCTGGGCGCTGTTCGGAGTCAACGGCTCCGACATGACCACCTACGCGCTGCAGACCGCGCGCGCACACACCGGGCGCCGCAAGCTGCTGGCCGCCCACGGCGCCTACCACGGCGCCCACCCGTGGGCGGTGCCGGGCCATGCCGGCCTGCTCGAAGAGGACCTGGCCCACGTCCATCGCTTCCGCTGGAACGACCTGGACAGCGTCGCCGGCCTGTTCGACCGCTATCCCGAGGACGTCGCGGCGGTCATGGTGACCCCTACCACCACCCGGCCTTCGCGGATTCCGAGCTCCCGGCCGCCGGGTTCCTGGACGGCCTGTGCGCGCTCGCCCGCGATCGCGGCGCGCTGGTGATCAGCGACGACATCCGCGTCGGCTTCCGCGCCCACCTGCGGGGCTCGCACGTGCGCTTCGGATACCAGCCGGACCTGTGCTGCTACTCGAAGGCGATCGCCAACGGCTATCCGGTCGCGGCGTGCCTGGGCCGCGGCGATCTGAAGGGCGCGGCCAGCCGCGTGTTCTGCACCGGCACGTTCTGGATGCACGCCTACCCGATGGCCGCGGCGCTGGCCTGCCTGCGGCGCATCGAGAAGGACGGCGTGATCGACCGGGTCGACGCACTGGGCGAACGGCTCATCGCCGGCCTGCACGCGGCCGCCGACCGCCACGGGCAGCGCCTGGCCGTCACCGGCCTGCCGGCCATGCCGTTCGTCCGCTTCGCCAACGAGACCGACTTCCACCGCAGCCAGCTCTTCTGCGCGGAAGCGACCCGGCGCGGCGCCTACTTCCACCCGCATCACAACTGGTTCCTGAGCGCCGCCCACACCGAGGCCGACATCGACGAGAGCCTGCAGATCGCCGATCGTGCGATGCGCGCCGTGGCCGAACGCTTCGGCGCCGCCTGAGCACCGCGGATCGCGAGGACGGCACGGTATAGTGCGCGCGTGATCCGCTGCTCTCGCGCCGCGCTCCTGGCAGCGCTGCTGGCAGCGCTGATCGGCCTGCCGCTCTGCGCCGGCGCCCAGACGCTGGTCTCCCCGAACGACCCGGTCTACGGACACCTGCACGCCTGGGAGCAGCGGGGGCTGATCGACTGGCTTCCGCCGTTGCGGCCGCTGCCGGCGCCGCTCGTGCGCAGCGCGCTGCAGCAGGTGGCGGTTTCGGAGCATGAGACCGACCGGCAGATCGCCCGGCGCCTGCTGGAACGCTACTTCGGGGCGCTGCCGGTGCAGGGCCGGGCGCAGGTCGCGCGCAGATCGAAGGCCCCGATCACCTCCGGCGGGGCACCTGCCGCCGACGCGTCGGCGGCGCAGCTCGCGGTCCGGCTCGGCGCGGGGATCGAGTTGCCGGTCAGCGATCAGATCGGCTTCGGATTCGCCGTCCGCACGCTGGCCACCTCGGTCACGCCCATCCCCATCGCGCCCGAGCTCACGCTCGATCCCTACGACCCGGGCGCACCGGGCGACGGGACCACCATCCTGGGGGAGGAGTTCGACGTGCAGGTGGAGCTGGCCGGCAACGGGTTCTTCGGCGCGAGCGACCTGGGAACCGGGCCCGGCGCCTGGTTCGTGCAGGCCGGCTTCGGCCGAAGCTCCTTCGGCTACGGGGAAGACAGCCCGGTCGTCTCCGCCGCCGCGGCGCCGGCCGGGTACCTGGCCGGGACCTACCGCGGGTCCTGGGTCGCGTATTCGGCGACGTTCATGGACCTGATCGCCACGTACGGAATCTGCAGCGCCGCCACGAAGGAACGCGGCTTCTGTGGCGCCGAACGGGAACGCTACTCGCTGCGCGCTCGCGCCAGAAAGGACAAGGGCTTTCATCCGAGCAAGTACCTGGTCGCGCAGTCGCTGAGCTTCTATCCCACGGACTGGCTGGAGCTGACCGCACTGCAGTCCGTGATATTCGGCGGGCGGCTGTCGCCGACCTATCTGCTGCCGGTGTTCCCGGTCCTGTACACGCAGATGCAGCTCGACGATTACGACAACGCCTTCGTCGGCGCCGCAGCCCGCGTGCGGCTGCCGTACGGAGCGTCGGCGAGCGCCGTGCTGTTCGTCGACGACGTGAACCTGACGAAGATACGGCGCTTCGACTTCGACTCCGACCAGAACAAGATGGCCGTCGAGCTGGAGGCGAGCGTCGCCCCGCCGCTGCCCGTCCTCACGGTGCTGGCCGCCCGCTACCGGATGGTCACGCCCTACCTGTACGCACACCATCCGTCGGCGCTCGACTACCTGCAGTACACCCACGACGGGCGCCACCTGGGCACCCTGCTGCATCCCAATTCCGACGAGATCCTCGTCCGCGCCCGGGCGTTCCCCGTGGCGTGGCTCGGGGTCGATCTGTCGCTCCGCCGGGTGCGCCACGGCGGCCCCGCCGGCGGCTCGGTCTGGGACCACGGCCTGGTCGACGGCACCTTCGTGTTCACCGGTCCCTCGACCTTCCTCAAGCAGGACGTGCTGGAGCACCTCCTGCAGGCGCGCGCCGGCATCGATCTGCGCGTCGACCTGGAGCCCGTGGAGCTGAACGTCGCGCTTGCCTACACCTACGAGCAGGCGAGCAACCGCGAGTGGGTGCGGGGCGCCGACGAGCAGGCGCACCTGATCGAGGTGAGCGCCGCCGTTCGCTACTGACCGGCCCGCGGCCCCATCCGGGCGATCACCTCGTCGAGCGGTGGGCTCACGTCCAGGACCGCCGCAAGCTCGCGCGCTCGCGCGGACATCTTGCCCCAGGTGCGGCCGAGCACCCGCTGCAACGTCTCCGTATCGCGCCCTTCCGCGAACCCGGCCAGCTCCGCCTCCAGGAACGACAGGCACGCCGCGTCCTCGAGGACCTGCGTCTCCGCATCGCGCCCCAGCCCCTCCTTGCGGACCAGCGCAGACACCCGCTCGATCAGCGTGGCGGGGGCGCCCAGTCCGCCGAGGATCAGCGCCGCCTGGCCGGCATGGTGGCGGGCGCAGGCGCGCCGCCAGCGCAGGTAGCCCGAGCGGCCCTCCGGGTAGGCGGCGCGCGGGATCTCCCAGCGCCGCAGGTGCTGGGCGCGAACCGCGATGGCCAGCGCCGCCGACGGAGTGGGCGTCAGGCGGTCCAGCCAGCGCGTCATGCGGCAGGCGTACTCCAACGCCCGGCCCGTGGGGTCCTGGCGGTGGGCCGCGTCGATCCGGTCCAGGGCGCTCCGGATCAGTTCAGGCTCGACCACCGTACGAGGGAGGGTTCGTGACGCGAACCGTCACGCCGACATGGCGGTGAGCTCGTCCCGCACTCCCTGCAGGACCTGACCGTAGCGGTCGTCCACCATCAGGAGCTGCTGGCGCAACAGCCCCACGTACTCGGGGTCGTTCTGCGGGTTGATCTGCATCCGCTGGCCGGTCTTCTTGGCCAGTTCCTCCTCTTTCTGCTGGCGGCGCGGCTCGTAGGCGCGGTCGACCTCCTGCCGCATGCGGTTGCGCTCTCCCAGGTACTCCTGGAAGAACTGCTCGAGCTGGCTCAGCAGCATGCGCAGCTTGCGGTCGTTGGTGCTGAGCGCCCCGAATCCTTCGCCGGCGCGGCGGCTGCGCTTCAGCGCGAACTCGTCGGTCGGCAGCGTGAGGTTGCTGAGCAGCGCGTCGCGTACGCCTTCCCGGACCCAGCCGGCCTGCTTGCCCTCGAACGGATCCAGCAACTCACCCAGGTCGGTTTCCAGATCGCCGAGATAGCGGGACACCAGTTTCCTGCCCTCGGTGGTGAACCGGTTCTGTTCGAGGTTCTCCTTGTCGGGGACGACGTCCTTCGTCCGCTCCAGGGCGATCTCCCACGACGACTTGATGGTTCCCATGCCGCAACCCTTCTCCTTCGCGAACCGGCTTCCCCCGCGCTTCATCGGGCTGGGCGGACTTGAACCGCCGACCCCACGCCCCCCAGACGTGTACGCTACCAACTGCGCCACAGCCCGAAACGGAAGCGTCCGCCGCGGACGCCTCACAGGTGAAGTGTACCGCCGCGCGCACGCCCGAGTCCACGCGCACCGCGCCGCGCTGCCCCGGGTGCCGGCGGCGGCGCGCTTCAGCCCCCTCCGGCCGTCCGCCCTTCCACCATCGCCGCGGTGCGTGTCGACAGGCCATAGAGCTGAATGAAGCCGCTCGCGTCCTGGTGGTCGTAGGAGCCGGCGCTGAAGGACGCGAGTCCCTCGTCATAGAGCGAGTACGGAGAGCGGCGGCCGGCCACCGTGATGCCGCCCTTGTACAGGCTCAGGGTCACCGCGCCGGTGACGCGCGCGCAGACGCGCTGCATGAACGCGTCCAGCGACTCCCGCAGGGTCGAGAACCAGTGGCCGCCATACACGGCGTCGGCGTAGGTCATGGCCAGCTTCTGCTTGCTGCGCAGGGCGTCCGCCTCCAGCGTGAGCATCTCCAGCTCGCGCAGCGCCGCGTACAGGATCGTGCCGCCCGGCGTCTCGTACACGCCGCGGCTCTTCATGCCGACCACGCGCGTCTCGACGATGTCCGCCCGGCCGATGCCGTTCGCGGAGCCCAGCTCGTTGAGCCTGAGCACCAGCTCCACCGGGCCGTGCCGGACGCCGTCCACGGCCACCGGGATGCCCCGCTCGAAGTCGACCGTGACCTCCTGCTCGCGGTCGGGCGCCTCCGCCGGCGACACCGAGCGCTGGAACAGCGTCTCCTGCGGTCGCCGCCCGGCGTCCTCCAGGTCCCCGCCTTCGTGGCTGAGGTGCCAGACGTTGTCGTCGCGCGAATAGATGTTGACCCGTGAGATTCCGGCCAGGTCGATGCCGCGGCTCTCCGCGTACTCGATGGCGTCCTCGCGCGAGCGGATGTCCCACAGGCGCCACGGCGCGATGATCCGCAGGTCGGGCGCCAGCGCCCGGTAGGCCAGCTCGAACCGAACCTGGTCGTTGCCCTTGCCGGTACAGCCGTGGGAGACCGCGTCGGCCCCTTCGGAGCGGGCGGCCTCGACCTGAACCTTGGCCTGCAGCGGCCGGGCCGCGGAGGTGCCGAGCAGGTACTTGCCCTCGTACACCGCGCCGGCGCGGAGCATCGGGAACAGGTACTCCTCGACGAACTCGCGGCGCACGTCGCGCAGGATGAGCTTGGCGGCGCCGGACGCCGCTGCCCGCTCCTCCAGTCCCGACAGGTCGTCGGACTGCCCGACGTCGGCGCAGACGGCCACCACCTCCGCGCCCGGATAGCGCTCCTTGAGCCACGGGATGATGATCGAGGTGTCCAGCCCGCCCGAGTAGGCCAGCGCGATGCGCTTGACGTCCGGGCGCTTCATTTCGTCCGAAGCCATGTCGTGCTCCTTTCCCTACAGGCCGGCCAGCGCCGTGTCCATGCAGCGCAGCCCCTCGGCGATCTCGTCGGCCGAGATCACCAGCGGCGGCGCGATGCGCATCACGTCATCGCCGGAGCGGAGCACCAGCACCCCGGCGGAGCGCAGCGCGGTCGACAGCGCCTGGATCCGGGGCTGCTCGCCGGCCTTTCCCGGCACGTGCACGCCGCGCAGCAGCCCGGCGCCCACCACCGGCCCCAGTTCGTGCGCCTCGCGCAGCGACTCCAGTCCCTGCCGGAGTTGCTCGCCACGCTCGCGGACGGTGGCAAGGAACGCCGGATCGGTGAGGATGTCGAACACGTGCGAGGCCAGCGCGCAGGTCACCGGCCCGCCGCCGAAGGTGGTGCCGTGCTCGCCGAAGTGCAGCCGGTCGTTCACCGCAGCCGGCAGCAGCACGGCCGACAGCGGCAGGCCGCCGGCCAGCGGCTTGGCCAGGGTGACGATGTCCGGCTTCAGCCCGACGCTGTCGGACGCGAACAGGTGACCGCAGCGTCCCAGTCCGGTCTGTACCTCGTCGGCGATCAGGATGAGGTCGTGCTCGTCGCGGCAGGCGCCCAGCGCCGCCGCGAACTCCGGCGTCATGGACTGCAGCCCGCCCTCGCCCTGCACGACCTCGACGATGACGCCGGCGAAGGTCCCGTCGAGCGTGTTTCGCAGCGCTTCCACGTCGTTGTAGGGCGCGACCTCGACGCCGGGCAGCATGGGCCGGAACGGCTCCTGGTACTTGGGCGTCGCCGTGCAGGCCAGCGCGCCGTAGGTGCGCCCGTGGAACCCGCCGGTGAACGCCAGGATCTTGTGCCGCTCGGCGTTCTCCTCGCCGCGATGGGCGTACATGCGCGCGAACTTGAGCGCCGACTCGTTGGCCTCCGCGCCGCTGTTCATGTACTGCACCGCCGCGAAGCGGTCGCCGGTCAGCTTGCCGGCGAGCTCCAGCGCCGGGCCGGTGGTGTACAGGTTGGAGACGTGCACGAGCTTGCGCATCTGCGCGGCGGCGACGTCCGCCAGGTCTTCACGCCCGTAGCCGAGCGCGTTCACGGCGATGCCGGCCCCCAGGTCCAGGTAGCTCTTGCCCGCGGCGTCGGTGACCCGGCACCCGGAGCCGTGTTCCAACAGCAGCATCTCCGGCGAGAAGGCGTTGGGAAAGAGATGATCGGTGACGATCGCGTCCTTGATCTGCATGGTCGGGTTCTCCTCTGATCGTTGATTCGGTTGGTCTTGCAATTCGTCCAGGGCTATTCATTCAGGGCGAGTCGATCGGTTCAGCGCGACGGCGCTCCGTCCGCGGCAGCCGCGATCACGGTGCCGCGCGCGCCGTCCAGCAGCGCCCGCAACGCCCCGGCGGCATCATAGTCGCCGATGTGCACGCGGCCGACGCCCGCGGTGACCGCGGCGACCGACGACCTGATCTTCGGGATCATGCCGCCGGTGATCGTCCCCGCCTCGATCTCGGCATCCGCGCTCGCCGGATCGAGGCGCCGTACCACCGTCCCCTCCTTGAGCACGCCGTCGATGTCGGAGATGAACAGCAGGGCATCGGCGTCGAGCGCCGTCGCCACCCGGAACGCGACGGTGTCCGCGTTGACGTTGATGCCGCCGCCGGCGCCGTCGTCGCAGACCGGGCTGACCACCGGCACGAACCCCGCGTCCGTCAGCGTGGCGAGCAGGAGGGTGTCGACGCCGTCGATGCGCCCGGTACGGGTGCCCGGCGGCACCGCCTCCGGCTGCGCCGCCAAGGTCGGCCCGTCCGATCCGCAGATGCCGACCGCGCTCACGCCGGCGGCGCTCAGCGCGCGTACCAGCCGCTTGTTGGCGCTGCCGGCCAGCACCATGTCGACCACCTCCATCTCGTCCGCGGTGGTCAGGCGGATGCCTTCGTGGAAGCGCGGTTCGTGTCCCAGGCGGCGGCTCATCGCGGTCACCTCCGCCCCGCCGCCGTGCACGACGATCACGCGCCACGTACCGGCCAGCCCACCACCGGCCAGCCCACCACCGGCCAGCCCACCACCGGCCAGCCCACCACCGGCCAGGGGCCAGCTCCGCGGCGAACACGCCGCGGAGCGCCGCTTCCTCCAGCGCCCGCCCGCCGAGCTTGATCACCGCCGTCCGCGCGGACGTGCCCCTGCCGGTCATGGCGTCCCGTGCATGGGCAGGCCGCGCTCTTCCGGCAGCCCCATGCGCAGGTTCATCGCCTGCACCGCCTGGCCTGCGGCGCCCTTGACCAGGTTGTCGAGCGCCGCGAACAGCAGCACCGCGCCGCCGTCGACCCGCCACGCGATGTCGCAGCGATTGGATCCCCACACCGAGCCGGTCGCCGGCAGGCGGTCGTCGAGCAGCCGCACGAACGGCGCGTCACCGTAGGCATCCCGCAGCGCCCCGCCCACCGCTTGCGCATCGGAGCCGGCCGCCGCGGGCGCGGTGATGGTGGCGGCGATGCCGCGCTTCATGGGCGCCGTATGCGGCGTGAACCAGAGCGTCGCACCGGGGCGCACGGCCTCCATCTCCTGCACCATCTCGGGCACGTGGCGGTGGCTGGTGCCGGGGTTGTAGGCAGCCGCGGTCTCGCTGCGGTCGCAGAACGTCCACTCGGCGTCCGCCTTGCGGCCGGCGCCGGACAGCCCGGTGACCGCGCAGGCGACGATCGGGTCGCTCACCAGGCCGGCATCCAGCACCGGCAACAGAGGCAGCAGCACGGCCGTCGGAAAGCACCCGGGACTGGCGATCAGGTCGGCCGAGCGAAGCCGTTCCCGGTAACGCTCCGGAAGGCCGTAGACCGCATCACGGAGCAGGTCCGGACGCGCCGGCGCCTGTCCGTAGGCGGCGGCGAACCGCGCAGGGTCGGCGATGCGGAAGTCCGCCGACAGGTCCACGACCACCGTGCGCCCCAGAAACGGCTCCAGGGTCTGCGCGGACGACAGGTGCGGCAGCGCGGCGAACACCACGTCGACGCCGGCCGCGGCCGCCTCGTCGACCGATGCCAGCGTGCCGCCGTCAACCGCCCTCAACCCGCGCGGCGACAGCTCCGGCACCGCCTCCGCGACCGGCGCACCCGCCCGCGAGCCGGAGGCAAGGACCAGGGTACGCACGTCCGGGTGCTCGGCCAACAGGCGCGCCAGCGTCGCCCCGGCATAACCGGTCGCGCCCAGGACCGCCGCCTTCATGCGGACAACCCCGCCACGCCCGGCACCGCCGCCGCCAGGCCGCGCAGGCACCGGTCGCGATCGACGCCCTCCCGCAGCACCGCCAGCACGGTGTCGTCGCCGGCGATCGTTCCCGCCAGCTCGCCGATCGGCAGGTTGTCCAGGGCGCGCGCAACGCTTGCGGCGTGTCCCGGAAGGGTGCGCACGACCAGCAGGTTGCCGGAGAAGACCAGCTCCACCAAGCCGTTCTTGATGTCATTCACCAGCCCGGAATGGGAACCTGCCATCGGTTCCGCGTCGGCGAAGCCGTAGCGATAGCCATGCTCGCCGTCCGGCACGCGTGCCACCCGGAGATCGCGCAGATCACGCGACAGGGTCGACTGGGTCACGGCGAATCCGTCGCGCGCCAGCGCTGCCAGCAGCTCTTCCTGCTGCGCGGTCCCGCCCCGGCTGATGATCCTGCGGATCGCCGCCAACCTGAGTCTTCGATCAGCCATGGAATATTCATGCAGATTTTTGCATGCCCTGTCAACATGACCGGCGGAGTCGAATCGGATAGCGTCACGCCATGCCGTTCGATCCCTACCGGCGGGCCAACCCGTCCGTGCTCGACATCGCCCCGTACGTCCCCGGCAAGTCCCTGGAAGAGGCGAGGGAGGAGTCGGGCCGGGACGACGTGATCAAGCTGGCCTCCAACGAGAACCCGCTCGGCGCATCGCCGGCCGCGGTCGCGGCCATCCGGGACGCGCTCGACCTCTCCCACCGCTACGTGGAGTCGAGCACGCGGCAGGTGCGCGAGCGGCTCGCCTCCCTCCTGCACCTGACCCCCGAGCACCTGATCGCCGGCAACGGCTCCGACGCGCTGCTGCTTGCCGCTGCGATGGCGTTCCTGCACGCGGACGACGAGGTGATCGTGCCGGAAGTGACCTTCAGCATGTACGAGATCGTCGCCCGGATCATGGGCGCGCGCGTCGTGCGGTCGGCCATGGACGGCATGGCGATCGACGTGGACGCGATCCTGGACGAGGTCACCCCCGCGACCAAGACGGTGTTCCTCTGCAATCCCAACAACCCCACGGGGACGCTGATCGACGAGCGGCGCTTCGCCGATCTGGTTGCCGCGCTGCCGGGTGACGTGCTGCTCATCCACGACGAGGCGTACGCGGACTTCGCCGACCCCGCGCTGCGGCCCGACACGATGGGGCGGGTGCGCGACGGCGTGACCAACCTGCTGGTCACCCGCACCTTCTCCAAGAGCCACGGCCTGGCGGGCATTCGCTTCGGCTTCGCCTGCGGCGATCCACGCGTGATCGACCTCCTGCACCGCGTGCGCCCGCCGTTCGACCTGTCGGTGACGGCGCAGGCCGCGGGCATGGCAGCGGCGGATGACCGCGAGTTCCTGCGGCGGACGCTTCAGATCAACCGCGACGGCAAGGAGCAGCTCACCGCCGGATTCGACGTCCTGGGGCTGCCCTTCGTTCCCACGCACACCAACTTCATCATGGTCCGGCTCGGCGAGCGAGCATCCACCGTGGCCGACGACCTCCTGCAGCGCGGGCTGGTCGTGCGCTGCTGGACGCAGCCGGCGGCGCTCGCCGACTGGCTGCGCATCACCATCGGCACCGAGCGGGAGAACCGCTCGCTGCTGGCGGGGCTGGCCGATGTGCTTGCATCCTGCGGGACGTAGCGGGCGGGGCGCGCTCATCCGCGCCTCCGGAGTCCTGGGCCTGTTCTTCCTGCTGGCGGCCGGCCTGCTGGCGGCCGGCCTGCTGGCGGCATGCGAGGTTGCGGCTCCCGAGACACACGAACTGTTCTGGAAGCGCGTGGTGTTCGCGGACCTGCGCCACGGGCGCACCTACGAGACCCTGACCCTGTTCGCGCGGGTCAGCGACGCCGACGGCCTGGACAACCTGGACGCGCTGTACGTGATGAACGACCGGTCGCAGCTCTTCTGGAGGCTGACGCCCGAGGACTGGGTGGTCGATCGGTCCGATTCCGGCACCTGGATCGGATCGACGGCGCTGGCGATGCCCGAGGACGAGCCGTTGCCGGCCGGGGTGTATCGCGTGATCGTTCAGGACATCGCCGGTCAGACCGCGGAGGACAGCTTCCGGATCGATGGCGGCGCCGGGGGCGGGGCCGAGGCCCGGCGGCAGGCAGAGGCGATCGAGGTGGCGATCGACGCGAACGAGCTGGCCGTCACCGGGCCCTTCGCATCGTACGAGGTGTGGTTGTACGGGAACGCGGGGACTCGCCTGGCGGCGGCGTCGTTCGCCGAGCGCATCGACCTGGAGTCCGCGCTCCCGGAAGGCATCCTTGCCGACGAGCTGCTGCTGTACGTGTACGCCGAGCCGCCTGACGAAGGAAGCGGCTACCTCAGCGGACCGTATGCCTGGCAGCGCGACTGAAGCCGTTCCCCCCGATGCCGCCGAACAGAATCGAACTGTTGACACAGGGATTTTCAGTCCCTTGCTCTACCAACTGAGCTACAGCGGCTTCGGAGCGTGTTCTACCATCTGCGCAGACCGCAGACAATACCCGTGCCCCGCTGCCGCCGGCGGTGGCGATTCCGCTGACGCCGCGATTCCGACAGACTCGTCCGCAGCCATGCCCGCTCACGTCTCCCACCTGCTGTTCGCGGAGGAAGCAGCGCGGCGTCTCGGCGCGGACGGCGATGCGCTGCTCTCCGCGGCCGGCAACGCGTTGCGCCTGGGTGCGCAGGGACCGGACCTGTTCTTCCACGCCCTGCGGACCCGGCCGCACGGGTTCCGCTTCGGGCCGCTGATGCACCGCGCCCGCTTCGGCAGTCTGGTGGACGCCTTCCTGCGCCACGCCCCTCCGGGCGGGGAGACCGCGGCGTTCGCGGCGGGCATGGCCACCCACGCCGCCCTCGACCGTGCCTGGCACCCCTACGTGGTCTATCACGCCGGCTGGTTCGTGCCGGGAAATCCGGCAACGCGGCGCCTGCGCCGCTGTCACGCCTTTCTCGAACGCATCCTGGACGTCCTGCTGGCCGAGAGGCTGCGCGGCGGCGTGCAGGCGGTCGACGTCTTCTCCGATGTCCACCTGGGCGGGGAGCTCCCGTCCGCGCTGCGGGTCGGCCTGGTCGCCGCCATCGCCGAGGTGTACCCGCGCGCCCACGACCCGGCCACCGACCACGCGCGCGTCGGCAACGCCTACCGCGACGCCCTGCGATTCTTCGCGATGACCGACCCGCGCAACCCCGGCTTCCGCCGGCGCGCGATGGAGATGGAACGGCGCGAGCAGGGAGGCCGCCGGCGCCTGGCGATGTTCCATCCGGTAGGGATCGACCGCGGCGTCGACTGGGCCAACGAATCACACCGGCGCTGGTGCCACCCGTGCGATCGCGCCGACGAATCGACGGCCAGCGTCTTCGATCTGTTCGAGCAGGCGCTCCGGGATGTCCATCCCATGCTGCGCGCGGTGCTGGACGCCCGGCAGGGAGGCGCCGACGCGCCCCCGGTGGCGCAGGCCGTGGGCGACCATGGCCTGAACCTGACCCGGGGGGGCACGCGGTGCGCGCCGTCGATCTGCGACCCGCTCCCGGTGGCCGATCTTCTGGACGCGCAGTACCGCCGGTGACTACCGTACAGACCCCCGCCGTGACCACGCCAGCCTCCGCCCACCCCACTCCCGCTCCGGCCGCGACACACACGCCCACGCCCGGCGAGCTCGCCCATCGGGCCAAGGACGAAGCGCGCGACGTCGGCTTCGAGCGCGCCGCCCAGTTCCTGTTGCTGATCGATGCGGATGCGACGGCGGCCGTGCTGCGTGCCCTGGACGCTGAGGAAGTCGTGGGGATCTGCCGCGTGATCGCCCGCCTGGAGGCGGTAAGCGAGCGCGATGCCCGGCGGGTCGTCGAGGAGTACGGCATCGGTCCGTCCACCGTCCGGTCCACGGCGACGGGGGGACCGGCCGCGGCGCGCCGGCTGCTCGCGGCCGCCTTCGACGCCGGCCAGGCCGAGCGGCTGCTGAACCGCATCGAGGGTGAGCCGCCATGAGCGGCGCCGCCCCGCCCCGCGTGGCGATCCGGGACGTGGGCGCCCACGACGGCGGCTCCGTCGAGCTGGCCGGCTGGCTGTACAACGCCCGCTCCAAGGGCCGCATCCTGTTCCTGCAGCTCCGCGACGGCACCGGGCGCATGCAGGCCACCGCCATCGACGGCGAGACGGAGCCCGACTCCTTCGCCCGCGCCGCCCGGCTCCCCCTGGAGTCCAGCGTGATCGCGCGCGGCACGGTGCGGGCCGAGCCACGCGCCCCCGGCGGCTACGAGCTGCAGCTCCACGCGCTGCAGGTGGTGCAGGCGCCTACGGCCGAGTACCCGATCGCGAAGAAGGCGCACGGCGTCGACTTCCTGCTGGCGCACCGCCACCTGTGGCTGCGCTCGCGCCGGCAGGAGGCGCTGATGCGGCTGCGGAGCGAGCTGCGCATCGCCATGCACGACTTCTTCCAGCGACGGGACTTCGTGCTGGTGGACACGCCGATCCTCACCGGCGCCGTGGGCGAGAACGCGTCGTCGCTGTTCACCCTGCCCTACTACGACCTGGGCGAGGCTCATCTGGCGCAGACCGGCCAGCTCTACCTGGAGGCCGCCTGCCAGTCGCTCGGCAAGGTGTACAACTTCGGCCCGACGTTCCGGGCGGAGAAGTCCAAGACCCGCCGCCATCTCAGCGAGTTCTGGATGCTGGAGGCCGAGGTCGCCTTCGCGGACAGCGACGCCAACATGCAGCTCCAGGAAGACCTGGTGCTCGCCGTGGTGGACCACGTCCTGACCCGTTGCGAAGGCGAGCTGGCCACGCTGGAGCGGGACACCGCGCCGCTCGCCCGGATGGCCCCACCGTTTCCGCGCATCGACTACGCGGACGCCGTGCGCATCGCGCAGGACGCCGGCGCCGACATGCAACTCGGCCAGGACCTGGGCGCGGACGAGGAGACGGCGGTGAGCCTGAGCTTCGACCGTCCCGTATTCGTCACCGACTACCCGCGCGCGGCCAAGGCGTTCTACATGAAGGGCCACCCCACCGACCCGGACCGGGTGCGCTGCTCGGACCTGCTGGCGCCGGAAGGCTATGGCGAGATCGCCGGCGGCTCGCAGCGGGAGGACGACCTGGACGCCCTGGTCGCCGCCATCCGGGCGCACGGCCTGCCCCTCGACGCCTACGAGTGGTACCTGGACCTGCGCCGCTTCGGCTCGGTGCCGCACTCCGGGTTCGGCATCGGCCTGGAGCGGACGCTCGCCTGGGTCGCCGGCATCCCGCACGTCCGGGAGGCGATCGCGTTTCCCCGCACGCTGCAACGGTTGTACCCTTGAGTTAGCGCTGCATGAGCTACTCGCGGGGCACCGCCTACCTGCTGTGGGCGCTGTGCCTGTTCGGAGTCTCCGGGATTCACCGCTTCTACCTGGGACGGATCGGCACCGGCATCCTCTGGCTCTGCACCTGGGGGCTGTTCGGAATCGGCAACATCATCGACCTGTTCACCATCCCCACCATGGTCGACGCGGAGACCGCACGACGCATCGGGGGCCCGGCGCCCACCCGCCTGCCGCCCGATCTCGACGTGGGGACCGCACCCGTCGAACCGATCGAGACGGTGATCCTGCGCGCCGCCAAGGCCCATGGCGGCGTGGTCACGCCGACCGAGGTGGCCGTTGACGGCGACTACAGCCTCGACGAGTCCAAGGCGTGCCTCGACGACCTGGTTTCCCGCGGACACGCCGAGCTGCGGGTGCGCAGGAGCGGCGGCATGATCTACGTGTTCCCGGACCTGCTCACCCCCGAAGCGGAGGACCTGATCGAGCCGCTCACGTGAGCCGCGCGCGTTTGACACCGCGGCCGGCGCCCGAGCACATTTCGTCATGCCAACGTCCGCCATACGAACGTCAGCCTTGACGGCCAACGAGCTCCGCGACCTCTACCTGTCCTACTTCGAGTCCAAGGGCCACGCGCGCATCCCCAACCACTCGCTGGTCCCCGAGAACGACCCCACGGCCCTGTTCGTGATGGCCGGCGTGCATCCGCTGGTTCCCTACGTGCTGGGCGCCCCGCACCCGTCCGGGCGGCGGCTGGTCAACGTGCAGAAGTGCATCCGCACGATCGACATCGACCTGGTCGGCGACCTGTCGCACCTGACGCTGATCGAGATGCTCGGCAACTGGTCGCTCGGCGACTACTTCAAGCAGGGCGCGATCGAGCTCAGCCACGAGTTCCTGACCGACAGCCGCTGGCTTGGCTTTCCGGTCGAGCACCTGCACGTGACCTGCTTCGCCGGCAACGAGATGGTGCCGCGCGACGAAGAGGCGGCCGGCGCCTGGCGTTCGCTCGGCATCCCCGAGGATCACATCCACTTCCTCGACGAGGACAACTGGTGGGGACCGGCCGGCCAGACCGGCCCCTGCGGGCCGACGACGGAGATGTACATCGACCTGTACCCCGACGCCGGCGACGACGGCCGCACCCCGGGCAACGGCGACCGCCACCTGGAGATCTGGAACGACGTGTTCATGCAGTACGACAAGACCAGCGAGGGCCGCTTCGTCCCGCTGCAGCAGCAGTGCGTGGACACCGGCATGGGCGTGGAGCGAACCGCCGCCGTGCTGCAGGGCGCGGCCAGCGTCTACGACATCGACGTCATGGCCCCGATCGTCGCCACCGCCGCGGGGCAGGCCGGCGCCGCCTACGGGGAGGATGCCGAACGTGACCGGTCGATCCGCATCGTGGTCGACCACGTGCGCGCCGCCGTGTTCATGCTCGGCGACGAGGCCGCCATCACCCCCTCCAACCTGGGACAGGGCTACGTGCTGCGCAGGATCATCCGCCGCGCGATCCGGCACGGACGCAAGCTCGACATCCCCGGCGAGATGCTGCGCGCCACCGCCGAGAGCGTCATCGACCACTACGGCGGCGCCTATCCGCAGCTCGCCGAGCACGGCGGCACCATCCTGGGCGAGCTGTCGCAGGAGGAACGGCGCTTCTCCGCCGCCCTGGCCAAGGGCGAGGCGGAGCTGCAGAAGGCGCTGCCAGGCTTGCTTGCGCGTGACGACAAGCAAATCCCGGGAGACGTCGCGTTCCGTCTCTACGACACCTACGGATTCCCGCTGGAGATCACCGAGGAGCTCGCGGAGGAGCATGGCCTGAGGGTGGACGGCGACGGGTTCGACCGGCGGTACGCCGAGCATCAGAAGCGGTCCAAGGCCGGCGCCGACAAGACCTTCAAGGGGGGGCTGGCCGACGCCAGCGAGACCGTGCAGCGCCTGCACACCGCCACGCACCTGCTGCACCAGGCACTGCGTGACGAGCTGGGCGAGCACGTGCAGCAGAAGGGCAGCAACATCACCGCCGAGCGGCTGCGGTTCGACTTCTCGCACGGCGCGCCCATGTCCAAGGATGAGGTCGCGCGCGTTCAGGCCACCGTCAACGACCGCATCGCCGAGGATCTGCCGATCAGCATGCAGGTGATGAAGCTGCAGGACGCCCTGGACGGCGGCGCCATCGCCCTCTTCGGTGAGAAGTACCAGGAGGACGTGAAGGTCTACTCGATCGGCGACTACTCCCAGGAGGTGTGCGGCGGTCCGCACGCCGGCCGGACCGGGGAGCTCGGCCGGTTCCGGATCGTCAAGGAGCAGTCGTCATCGGGCGGCGTGCGGCGCATCCGCGCCGTGCTGGAGAGTTCCTGAGACACGGATTTCCCGCTGAGGGACATGCCGGCCTCAGACGACCCGGCCCTTGGTGGAGCGAGGCTCCCGCCCCGCGGCCGCCCGGAACGCCTGGCCCAGGGCGCGGCCGAGCGCCTTGCACAGCGCCTCGGCCATGTGGTGGGAGTTGTCACCGTAGCGCACCGCGGCATGGACGTTGATGCGCGCCCGCCCGGCCAGGGCCGTGAAGAACTCGCGCAGCAGCCAGACATCGAAGTCACCCGCTCGTTCCTGCGGAAACGCCGCGTCGAACCGGCAGTGGGAGCGGCCGCCTGCGTCGACGGTCACTTCGGCCAGGGCATCATCCATCGGCACCACCGCATGCCCGAAGCGGGTGAGCGGGGCGCCCTGATCCATCGCCCGGAACAGGCACTCGCCCAGCACGATGCCCACGTCCTCCACGACGTGGTGGGCATCCACCTGCAGGTCTCCGGTGGCCGTGACCTGCAGGCCCAGACCGCCGTGGAAACCCATCGCGTGCAGCATGTGGTCGAAGAACGGCACCCCCGTGGACACGTCGACCACGGGGACGCTTCCCGTGTCCGTGGAATCCAGGTCGAGGCGCACCGCGACCTCCGTCTCCCTGGTGTTGCGCTCGAAGGAATAGTGCCGGCCGCCCATGGGGATCAGTGCGCTGCCAACCGGCTGACCAGCAGGTCGACGGCGCGAAACCGCAACTTATAGTAGGCGGGATTCGCGATCAAGTAGACCGCCGTCGGCTCCATCCGCTCGATCACCTCCAGCCCCTGCGCGGCCAGCGTGGCCCCGGTCTCGACGATGTCGACGATGCAGGGAGCCAGCCCAAGGACCGGCGCCAGCTCCACCGACCCGGTCAGCCGAATGATCTGCGTGGGTATCCCCCGGCGGTTGAAGTAGCCGCGGGCGAACCGCGGATAGGAAGTGGCGATCGTCAGCTCGCTGCCGTCCGCCAGGATCCGCTCCAGCGTGCTGCCGCGCGTGGCCGCCAGGCAGAACATGCCCCCACGAAAGTCGAATCGGTGCAGGCGCAGGAAACGGCCGTCCGCCTCGCCGATCACGTCGCTGCCGCAGATCCCCAGTCCGGCGATACCGTGATCGACGTAGATGGGCAGATCGTGGTTGCGCACCAGGATCGCCCGCAGCCGTCCGCTCCTGTCGTCGGCCATCAGCTCGCGAGGCCGGAACGCCAGCTCGTGGCCCGCCGCCGCGAATCGCTCCAGTATCGCCGCCAGCAGCCGGTCCGTCTTCGGCAGCGCGATGCTCAGCGCGGATTCGCCGTCCCCGTCCGGCATGGGCCTACTGGATCGCCGCGCGTCCACGCGCGCGCAACGCCTCGGCGTGCCGGTAGGTAGCCGTGAACGGGCTGCCGCTCAGGTCCACGGGCTCCTCGGCGGCGACCTCGACGCGGCGCGCGTGACGCTCGACGCGACCGAGCAGCAGCGCAAACCCGGTGGATGGACATGTGCCGCCGAATCGCCCGAGCAGACCGTCGTAGCGGCCGCCGACCGCGATCGGGCCGCCCGCGCCGGCCACGTACGCCGACATGACGATCCCGGAGTAGTAGGACTGAATGCCGAGCTCGGAGAGATCCAGGGTGACCGGGGGCAGGTCCAGCATGCAGAGCGCATCTGCCACCGCCACCAGATGCGCGACCGCCTCGCGGGCGGCGCCGGGCAGACGGTTCCCGAGCTCGGCGACCCGCTCGTCGATCTCACGGACCCCGCCGATCATGGCGAACAACTGCACCAGCGCGTCCGCATGTGCCGCGCCGGCAGCGGACGAACGCTCCCGGACCACGTCCCACTCCCGGTCCCGGATCGCCCGGCGAAGCTCGACGAGCTCGGCGTCGGGGAGCTCCGCGTAGCAGCCGTCGAACACCGAGCGCGACCCCACGTGCAGCGCCACGTTCTCGACGCCGGCGTGTTCCAACGCGCGCAGGCACAGCGCGATGATCTCCGTATCCGCGTCCGTCCCCGAACGGCCGATCAGCTCGGCGCCCACCTGATACGACTCGTTGTGGGAGAGGCTCTCGGCATCCTCATGCCGGACGACCGAATCCGCGTAGCACAACCGCAGCGGCAACGCGGCGCGGCGGAGCGTGCGGGCCGCCTGCCGGGCCGCGAACAGGGTGACGTCCGAGCGCACCAGCAGCAGCTCTCCTTCGCGATCGATCAGCCGGTAGACCCGCTCCAGCATCTCGGGGTCCAGCACGGGACGGAACGCCTCGAAGTAGTCGAACACCGGCGTCTCCACCAGCCGGTATCCCCACAGGGCGAACAGATCGAGCAGCCGCTCGCGCAGCCGCCTGCGGGAGGCCGCCCGTCCGAACGACAGTCCTCCGCCCGCACGCGGCGCCTGCAGGTAGGCGTTCATGCCATCGGCGGGGGAGAGAGGCTGGTATCGAGCCCGAGGCTCACCAGTGGTCGTAGGAAACGATCTGCTGGAGGGGCTTGCGAGGCTGCCGCGGCGTCTGTTCGGCCGCGTAGCCCAACACGAGCAGCACCACCACCCGCATGCGATGCGGGACGCTCAGCAGGTCCTTGACCTCCTGTTCGTCGAACGTGGTGATGAAACAGCTCTGCAGGCCTTCCTCCTCGGCCTGCAGCGCCATGAACGTGGCGGCCACCGCCAGATCGATGGGGTGCGAGTACTGCCCGTTGGGCATCATGTAGTCGATGTTCGTCGTGCACGCCGCAATCACCACGGGAGCCGTGCCGACGTTCTGCTCGCGGAACGCCGCCGCCGCGATCCTTTCGCGAAGCTCGGACTTGCGTATGACGATGAAGCGCCACTCCTGCCGGTTCTTCGCCGAAGGCGCCAAGCGCCCCGCTTCTATGATCTGGTCGAGCTTGGCGGTGTCGACAACTCGACCATCGAAGCGCAGACAACTCCGCCGTTGTGCTATCACCGGCAGCAGCGCCATGTCCACACACCATAGCCGCCGCCATCCAGCATTGCAAATTCGTATCTGGCCATCGCTTGAGCCGGGCCCGGGCGGGGGTGCGGCACGCCTACGCGGCCGCTAGCCCCTCACCTGGGCTATCCAGCCGTCCATGTCGTTGGCGGTCCGCAGCTTCCCGAGCACCAGGTCGGCTTCCGGACGCGACGCAATCGGCCCGATCCGCACCCGGTGCATGGTCACGCCGTCGGCGTCGTGGGCCGTGATGCTCCCCGCGTAGCCCAGGTCGACGAGCAGCTTGTGCAGGTCGTCGGCTCGCGATCGGGAGGAAAACGAGCCGACCTGGATCCAGTACTGGAAGTCGCTGACCGCGCGTGGCGCCGGCGCCGGCGCTGGTGCCGGGACGGGAGCGTTCGACACGGACCCCGCCGTCGGCTTCACCGCCACCGGGCTCACCGCGGCCGGGGTGGCCGCGGCCGGGATGGCCGGCGCCGGCAGCGCGGGAGCCTCGCGTCCCGCCGGAGATTCGGTGGACGCCGGCGCCTGGACATCGCCCACGACCAGGGTTACCTGCCGGGGGGAGTCCGCCGTCTCCTCCAGCCCGGGGGTCTCCTGGTCGCTGCGCACGTACTCGAACGGATCGAACGTGGGCGCGTCGGAGTCGGCCGTCGCGACCTCGGTCGCCTCCGCGCCCCGTGGCCGGAGGAAGTAGAGCCCTCCCGCCAGGACGATGATGACCAGAAGGCTGACCGCCACGACCGCCCAGAGAATCCGTTGCGTATCCGCCGCTTGCCTGTCCATAGCGTCCTCCTCCATGGTCGCCGGCGCTAGAGAAAGACCTCGATCTGGCGCCGGAGCATCCTTCGCGTCGCGACGTTGCAGATGTCGCGATGCGAGACACTACGTGTATCGACGCCCACCACGGGACGCTTGAGCCGCCGGCCGCGTTGCGCCCACAGCGCCCCGAACACGGTGGCCCTCGGCTTTCGGTCGACCGCCAGCGCGCGGTACAGGCGAAGCAGCACCGGCGCGCGCACCCACAGCACCAGGTCGCAGAGCGTGTCGAGCCCCATGGGATACAACAGTGCCGCGTCGATCACGATCCCGCCCGGATCGCTCTCCACCAGGGTCCTCACGCTGCTCACCATCACGGGATGGACGATCGCGTCCAGGCGGCGTCGGGCATCCGCGCTCCCGAACACCAGCGGTCCCAGGCGGCGGCGATCGATCCTGCCATCGGCATCCAGCACGCCCCGGCCGAAGGCATCGACGATGCGGTCGCGTTCCGTGACCAGCGCCCGGTGTCCCAGCAGGTCGACGTCGATCACCCGCCAGCCGGCATCGGCAAGCAGTCCCGCGACGGCGCTCTTGCCTGACCCGAGCTTGCCGGCGACCCCAATCACCATCGCCAGCGACCGGTCCCGTCAGCCGTCGGTCGCCGCGCTCGGGGACACGTCCCGGCCGGGCTTTGCGCTGTCGGGAAACGCGCGGCCGGTGAACAGCCGGAACTGCTCGTACGCCTGCTCGGCCAGCATCCGGCTGCCGTCGATGACCGCGGATCCCGCCTCACGTGCTCGCCGAAGTATCGGCGTGAGCCCCTCGCCATAGACCAGGTCGTAGACCAATTCATGCCCACCAAATGAATAGCCAGCGATCGGATCCCCGGGATTGTCGGGCAGGCCCACGCTCGTGGTCTGGACGATCAATTCGCTGTGCTCGGGCACCTGCGCCAGCCCCGCGGCGTCCAGAGCGCCTGCCCTCCCGCCGCAGTCCCGCGCCAGGGACCGCGCGCGCTGCTCGGTCCGATTGAGTATCAGCAACTCGGTGCCGAGCGAGCGCAGCGCGAAGGCGACGGCCCGTGCCGCGCCGCCGGCTCCGATCACGGTCGCGCGCAGGGGAACGATCGACCTTTCGCGTAGGGGCTCGAGGAAGCCGTGCACGTCGGTGTTCTCGCCACGCCACCCGGTCGGGGTCCGCACCAGCGTGTTGCACGCGCCGACCCGCCGCACCATCGGCCCTGCTTCCGACATGCGGGCGGCATGGCCCTTGTGCGGGATGGTGACCGAACAGCCGTCGAGCGGCAGGAGCCGCGCCAGGCGGTCCAGCTCCGCCAGATCGTCCAGCTCGATCGGCACGTAGACGGCATCGACCCCTGCGGCGGCGAGCGCCGGGTTGTGGATCTGCGGCGAACGCGAGTGTGACAACGGGGTGCCGACCACACCCAACACCCGCGTTCCCG
Organism: Spirochaetia bacterium; assembly: GCA_964291595.2. Classification (GTDB taxonomy): domain Bacteria; phylum Spirochaetota; class Spirochaetia; order SZUA-6; family Bin103; genus CATQHW01. The sequence continues at coordinate 4,558,282 of OZ219914.1, forward strand.
CGTGGATCGACCGAAACCGGTAGAGCTCGACCATGGTATCGGGGTCGAGGTGGCCGGGCGCCGCGGAGCGGCCGGCACGCGAACAGAACGTCAGGAAGTTGCCCAGGTGAGCCGCCAGGATCCGGGTGGGGAGTCCGAACCGTCCCATGCCCAACAGAATCCGTTCGGGAGCGTCCGGGGCTGCTCCCAGCCGCCGCGCACATTGGAACAGGCCGACCATCTCGCTGCCGGTGCGCGGCGTGACGGCCGCCTTCGCGATCTCTCTCCCGGTGCGGGGAAGATCGCGCATCACCCGTTCGATCCCGGAGGGAACACCGGCGGTGTCGTGCAGGGACCGTATTACCCGGGTGCCGGCGGGTACCAGCTCATCGAAGGAGCGATCCACGTCGGACTCCAGGTCCACGTAACGGAACGCGCCAGCCGCGGCGCCGATCAACCGGCGGCGTGATGGCTCGTCCGCGCGGAACTTTCCACCCTCCGCGGTCCGCCGGACGGTGAGGATGGCCGGCATCCCGACCATGGCCGGGAACCTGGTGAGCTGGGCCAACTCCCCGTCGTCCAGGAAGTCGGCCCGCAACTCGACCAGGTCGATACGCGCCGAGTTGGCGCGCGCCAACTCGGCCGCGCGCGCCAACGTGGGCTCTGTCAGTGCCAGGCAGAGCCTGGCAACCCCTCCGTGGCTCAGATGGCCGGGATGATCAACTGCCAGCCCGGGTAGATCAGGTCGGGGTTCTGGATCAGGTCACGGTTGCGCCGCCAGATCCTCGGCCACAGGAACGGATCGCCGTACCACTGCGGGTACTCCGCGATGCGCCACAGGCTCTCACGTCGCTCCGGAATCAACCTCACGGTATGGATGCCGAGCACCACGTAGAACTTGTAGCGCTCCAGATAGCGGCGTGCGTCCTCGAAGAGGCTGATGGCCTGTCCGTACTTCTCGTCGTCGAACTCCACCACGCCTTCCATCCAGAGCCCTTGCGCCTTCTGCAGGTCGTTCTGGCCCTCGCGATCGATTCCGTCGAGGAGCGCGTCGCGTTGCGTGCCGCCGGCGCGGAGCTGGTCCAGCACCTCCTGGCCGTTCCATGGCTGCGGCCTGATCACCTCGCCGGTCTCGGTTATCACGTGCAGCTCGGACGCTTCCTCGATCTCCTCCATCACCGCCTTCATCAGCGCCGCGGCCCGTTCCATCAGGTCCATGTAGGCATCGTCTGCCACCGCCATCAGTCTGCGGCAGACCTCTACCGCGGCTCCGAAGGCCTCTTCGGCATCCTCCAGCCGGTAACTCTGCATGGCTTCCAGACCGACCAGGTAGAGCGCGTTGAGCCGGTCGTACAGTGACTGCAACTCCGCAAGCCTGGACGCCGTCCAGGTGCTCGTGTCGAGCTTCTGCGCCGCCGCAAGGCAACGCTCCGTCTCCGCGCGCCGGCCATACAGCAACTCCAGCCGGTCGAGCAACGAGTCGCGCAACGCGAGCATGTCGTCCGCGGTCGCCAGCGCCAGCCGGTACGCCGCCAACAGGTCGCCGGATTCGAACAGCTCTTCCACGCGCTGCACGGCGTCGACCATCTCCTGGAAGGAGACCGGCACCCAGAGATCCGCCTGGATCTCCCGCAACTCGTCGAGACGTTGCGCCAGCAGCTTGCGCAGGCGCTCGGCGGTCAACCGCACCGCATGCTCGAAGGCGGCGTTCGCGTGCGCTTCGGCCACCGCCAGCGCCACGTACGATCCGACCGGATCGGAGACGCGAATGCGTTCGGCAAGGGCCAGAGCCTCGCGGGCCGCATTCATGTTCTGCGGGTCGTAGAAGTCGGCATCGACCTCTTCGGCGCGCGCGATGAGCACGCGTACCCGGTTGAAGTCCTCGTCGGTCGGACCCGTGATGACCGACGGTCCGGCCGCTCCCGCGGGATCCGGGTGCGCCGCCACCGCGGGCACGGACCAGTCCATCGCCGGGTGCGGCGGCGCCATCGGCGGCGCGGCGCCGGCGCGGTCGCGCACCGCGTCCGCTCCGCCGGCGCTCGCCGGCGCTCCGGGCTCGACGAGCGCGGCCATCGGTACGGATGCCAGCAACTCCGGGTTCGGGGGTCGAGGCGGCTCGATCTGCGCGCCGAGCTGCGGCGCGCCATCCGTGCCGGCTCCCAGCGGAACGGCGATCCCGCCTGGAGCGCCGATAGCCACCGAGTCCATCACCGGATGACCCGGACGCGTCGGCACGGTAAACGCAACCTGCATCGGGCGCCCGTCGGCACCGACGCCTACCGGCACCCCGATCTCGCCAGGTACGCCGATCGCCACCGAGCCCATCACCGGATGGCCCGGGCGCGCCGGCACCATGAACGCCGCCTGCTCGGGCACTCCGCCCGTGCCGGCTCCCACCGGCACCCCGATCTCGTCAGGTACGCCCACCGGCGCCACCGCCAGCATCACCGGGTCATCCGGCGCCATCGGCGCCACCGACGCCGCCTGCATCGCCGTCCCGTCGGCTCCAACGCCGACCGGCACCCCGATCTCGCCAGGTACGCCCATCGGCGCCACCGCCAGCATCACCGGGTCATCCGGCGCCATCGGCGCCACCGACGCCGCCTGCATCGCCGTCCCGTCGGCTCCAACGCCGACCGGCACCCCGATCTCGCCAGGTACGCCCATCGGCGCCACCGCCAGCATCACCGGGTCATCCGGCGCCATCGGCGCCACCGACGCCGCCTGCATCGCCGTCCCGTCGGCTCCAACGCCGACCGGCACTCCGATCTCGCCAGGCACGCCCACCGGCACCACCGCCAGCATCACCGGGTCATCCGGCGCCATCGGCTCCACGGACGCCGCCTGCATCGCCGTCCCGTCGGCACCCACACCCATCGGCGTCCCAGGCACTCCAACCTCGCCCGTCGGCGCTACCGCCAACATCACCGGATGATCCGGCGCCATCGGCTCCATCTCAGGCATCTGCTCCAGCGCGCCGTCAGCACCCACACCCATCGGCGTCCCAGGCACTCCAACCTCGCCCGTCGGCGCTACCGCCAACATCACCGGATGATCCGGCGCCATCGGCTCCATCTCAGGCATCTGCTCCAGCGCGCCGTCAGCACCCACACCCATCGGCGTCCCAGGCACTCCAACCTCGCCCGTCGGCGCTACCGCCAACATCACCGGATGATCCGGCGCCATCGGCTCCATCTCAGGCATCTGCTCCAGCGCGCCGTCAGCACCCACACCCATCGGCGTCCCAGGCACTCCAACCTCGCCCGTCGGCGCTACCGCCAACATCACCGGATGATCCGGCGCCATCGGCTCCATCTCAGGCATCTGCTCCAGCGCGCCGTCAGCACCCACACCCATCGGCGTCCCAGGCACTCCAACCTCGCCCGTCGGCGCTACCGCCAACATCACCGGATGATCCGGCGCCATCGGCTCCATCTCAGGCATCTGCTCCAGCGCGCCGTCAGCACCCACACCCATCGGCGTCCCAGGCACTCCAACCTCGCCCGTCGGCGCTACCGCCAACATCACCGGATGATCCGGCGCCATCGGCTCCATCTCAGGCATCTGCTCCAGCGCGCCGTCAGCACCCACACCCATCGGCGTCCCAGGCACTCCAACCTCGCCCGTCGGCGCTACCGCCAACATCACCGGATGATCCGGCGCCATCGGCTCAATGAACGCGGCGAGGGTCGCCGTCCCCTCCGGTCCGATCAGGGGCTGGGACGGTTGGTCAAGGGCCGCTTCCGACGCCGCCATCTCCGGCCGCACCGGGGGCGCCGGTTCGGCCGCGGCGAGCGCCGTCGTCGACGGCACCTCGACTTCGACGTTGCCGAGGTCGGAAATCGAATCGATTGCGTCGGGCGGCGTGTAACAGACCGTAAGCACCAGCGGTACTACGGCAGCGATCGCGAGGCGGTACCACCTGGTGACCGGGTGCTTGGTCATGAGTTCGCCCTAACCTTCCTTCTGTTTCCGCTAGACAGTGGCCGCGGCAGCCTGAGTGAGAGACGCCTCGGTCTCCATGTCGAAGTAGTGAACGCGTTCCATGTTCGGAGCCAGGGTGATCTCCGTTCCGACCCGGACATCGACGTCCGGCGCCACCTTGGCGATGAGCTGGTTGGATCCCACCGTCACGTAGACGTGTGTCTCGGCGCCCAGCGGCTCGACGACGTCCACCGACGCCGTAAGGGTGCTGCCGCGCGTGTCGCCCGTGTAGGTGAGGTCCTCCGGCCGGATTCCCAGCAGGAGGTCGCGACCGACGTGTGACCGCAGGCGGTCCTGATGAGCGGGGGCGACCTCTAGCTCGAAGTCGCCTTCGCCCACGACCAGACCGCCGCCCGACTCCTTCAGGCCGACCTTCATGATGTTCATGGGCGGCGAGCCGATGAAACCGGCGACGAACCGGTTCACCGGCGTGTTGTACAGCGCCAGGGGCGTGCCGATCTGCTGAATCACGCCGTCGCGCATGACCACGATGCGGTCGCCCATGGTCATCGCCTCCACCTGGTCGTGGGTGACATAGACCATGGTCGCCTGCAGGCGGGTATGCAGCGATGCGAGCTCCGCACGCATCTGCACCCGCAGCTTCGCGTCCAGGTTGGAGAGCGGCTCGTCGAACAGGAACACCTTGGGCTTGCGGACGATCGCGCGGCCGACCGCCACGCGTTGCCGCTGGCCGCCGGACAGCGCCTTGGGCTTGCGGTCGAGCAGTTCTTCGATGTCCAGGATCTGCGCAGCGTCGCGCACGCGGGTCTCGATCTCGCTCCGCGGGTACTTCCTGATCTTCAGTCCGAAGGCCATGTTCTCGTACACCGACATGTGCGGGTAGAGCGCGTAGTTCTGAAACACCATGGCGATGTCGCGATCCTTGGGGGCGACGTCGTTCATGCGCTTGCCGTCGATGGAGAGCTCACCGTCGGTGATCTCTTCGAGGCCGGCGATGCAGCGCAGGGTGGTCGTCTTGCCGCATCCCGACGGACCGACCAATACCAGGAATTCCTTGTCCTCGACGCTGATGTTCGCGTTGTCGACCGCCTTTACGCCGCCCTCGTAGATCTTGGACAGGTTCTGGAGTTCAACGGTGGCCATATTGTCTCTCTCCTGGCCGAGCATGGAAACCCATGCCACGGCAGATTATGTTATTGGTGGCAAGCCTACCGGCCGTTCTTGCCCGTGTCAACGAGACGGGCCGGGTTTCCGGGGTCTACCTGCGCCGCGCCGTCCGCGCTCCGCTGGCGCCACGAGGCCACCGCATCGGACAGTGGCGGCTGTCGGGCACCGCGGGTTTCGGCCCACAGCCACGGCAGCACCACCGCCGCGCGCAGCCGTGCCCAGTCGACGCCGGGCGCCGCCGGAGCATGCAGCTCGGCCGAACTCGGGACGCGTCCGACGAGTAGCGGATAGTGCAAGACCAGTTCGTTCTGTGCCGCGTCCACGACGGCCGGGAGCCCACCCGCGATGCCGAACCCCGTAAGCTGCTCGCGCCGGCCGAGCTCGAGCAGCGCCGCCTGCGTTGCCGGCTCGAACAGCCAGAGCAGGAACGCTTGCCCGCCCCGCGCGTTGGAGGCACCGGCACGGATCGCCGCGTAGGTCAGGTCGTCGCCCGCCCGCAGTCCTTCGCCACTCCCCAGCCAGCGCATGGCGAGCAGGTCGCGCCGCTCGGCGGGAATGTCCATGAACCGATGCAGGTCGGTCAGGAAGAACTCGATCCGTCCGTCCAGCAGCATCTGCACGGGCGGCAGGGCGTCGCGACGATTGGCGTCGGGCGTGTCGGGCGGTTGCACGCCCGGCTCCGCTTCGTACAACCGGCGCGCCTGATCGACCGCCCGGCCGACCGCACCCTGCCGCAGGCCGAGGCGGCCGTCCTGCAACCGCCGAAAGTCGGCGCCGTAGAGAACGGCCGCCTCGTACACCAGTTCTGCGCTCCAACTGTTCGATGCCGGACCGAGCGCCGCCAACTCGTCCGGCGTGACCGAGAACGGGGAAAGATCGTCCCGGCCGGCGCGCACGGCGATCACGGGGATGCAGAATGACAACGGAAGGGCGCGGAGGGTCCCGTCGGCTCGGCCCGACTCCAGCAAGCTGGGAAAAAAGGCGGACGCGCTCAGGAGGCCGGACCGAAACAGCCCTTCCAGGGGCAGCAGCGCTTCCGCCAGATCGGGGCTCGCAAGGCCCGGACCGATCAGCACGTCGGCATCGCTGTCGCCGCGCGCGAGCGACTCGGCGGGAGCTTCGACGAAGCGCGTGACGACGCGGTACCGGTCCTGGGACAGGTTGTAGCGCTCCGCGTAGGCGGCAACATCGGCGCTTGCGGTGTCGACGTGCACGAGCGTCCTGGACCAGCCCGAGCAGGCGCCCAGGAGGCATGCGAGGGCCGCGGCCAGCAGCGCCCGCGCCGCGTGCGAGCGGATCAACGGCTCGCCGCCGCGACTCCTCCAGGCGGTTCCGTGTGGACCGCACACCGCTCGGCGGCGGCGTAGATCTCGGCGTAGAGCTCGGGCAGGTCGGCGGTGTCGACGCCCGCGAATGCCACCCGCAGGTGCTCCGCGTCGACCGAGATCGTGCCGATGCCGCGTTCGTGCAGCAGGTAGCGCCGCACCTCTTCGGCGGTCCCGCCCGGCAGGTGGAAGCACATGAAGTAGCCGGAATTGAACGGCAGCGGCCGGATCGCCGCGCTCGACCGCTTGCCGACCTCGCGGCCCGTGGTCAGATAGCGCCGCCGCAACTCGTCCTGGTTGGCCGCGCGCTGCCGGTCGTGCTCGGGGTGGTCCAGCGCGGCCAGCACCAGGTGCTGCGCCATCCGGTTGGCGCTGGACACCGTTGAACGGATGGCCGCCATCGCCTTCTGCTCGAACGCCCGGTAGTGCTCGTCGCCCAGGCCGGCGGCGCCGACGGTGACGAAGCCGATCCGGAAGCCCCAGACGTACTCCTCCTTGGTCGGTCCGTCGATCTTGATCGCCAGCAGGTTCGGATGCACGTCCGCGAGGCGGGCGAACAGCGACTCCTTGAGCGTCTCCTCCTCGTAGAACAGCCCGTGATAGGCGTCGTCGATCAGCACCACGAGCCGCAGGCCGCGCTCGGCCGCCGCGGCCAGGATCGCGGTCAGCCGTTCCGCTTCCGTCCGGTTCGGGGAGTAGCCGGTCGGGTTGTGCGGGAAGTTGAACATCGCCACGACCTTGGTCCCCGCCTGATGTTGGGAGAGCATCCGCTGCACGGCGTCCACGTCCATGGCATCCCCGGCGAAGAACGGGTAGCCCCGGACGCGGGCGCCGCGCCGTTCGCCCATGATCAGCCGGTAGTTGCCCCAGACCAGGTCCGGCAGCAGTACCGGATCACCGGCATCCACGAACAGGTCGGAAGCCATGCCGATCCCGGCGGTAAGGCCCGCCGTCACGACCGGCCGCGACACCGCTGATCTCAGTGAAGGGTTCTTTGCGCGCAGTTCTGCCGCCCAGCGGTCCCGAAGAGCGGGTATGCCCGCGGTCGGAGCGTACGCGAACGCCTCCTCGGCGGTCAGCCCGGGCAAGCGATCGGCGATCGCCGGCAGGTGCATGGGCTCGCCGCCGCTGGCGGCCAGCCCGACCGTCGCGTTGAAGCGGTCGGCGTGCTCGGCCGCCTCCGCGGACTGGGCGACGACCCCCTTCGGAAAGTACAGGCGGTGCCCCAACCGGGAGAGTGAGCGGCCTATCGCGGTCGGCTCGAGGACCCGGTTGAGGTCCGCGGCAAGCGGATGGAGAGCGGATGCGTCGGACACGCAGCGGAGGATACGGCCGGGCCGACCTCCGGTCAACGATCCGCTGCGTCCCGGCGCTTGACAGCGTGTCGGGTATGAAGTACGGTTTGTCGACCATTGGACCTCGTCGCCGCTGACCACGGCGACCTTGACGGACGCCCGCCGCGTAACACGGCGGGCGTCCTTTTGCTGCCATGAATGCCCGGCCGCCGATACTGGGCGTACCGCTGGCCTTGACAGGGCTCTGCCGACTCGTGCCCTGTGTGCAAGGATGACCGGAACTCCGGCCGGGGTGCGTGGCGATGTCCGCGAGTTGACCCTGCTGTTCCACATCAGCCGGATCCTCGACGAGAGCCTGGATCTGCGCGAGGTGCTCGGGCCGGTGCTGGAGGTGTTGCGCAGACGGCTTGGCGTGCGCATCGGCGTGCTGGGCCTGCTCAACCGCGAGACCGGCGAGATCTCGATCGAAGCCGCGCTCGGCCTCTCGGAACTGCAGCGCGAGCGCGGCCGCTACCGGATCGGCGAGGGCATCATCGGCCGCGTCATCCAGAACGGGGAGCCGGTCTACGTCCCCGACGTGGCGGCCGAGCCGTTGTTCCTCAACCGTACCGGCGCCATCGATACCGGCGGTGCGGCCGGCGAGTCATTCGCCTGCGTGCCGATCAAGCTCGGCAACCAGGTGGTCGGCGCGCTGGCCACCGGCCGTCTGGCGGACCCGGACGCCTCCGAGGACATCGTCAGGCTGCTGTCGATCGTGGCGTCGATGATCGCGCAGGCGGTCAAGCTGCGCCAGACCGCGGAGGAGCAGCGCCAGCGGCTCGCGGCCGAGAACGACCGGCTCCGCGGCGAGCTGCAGTCGCGGTTCCGGCCGGCCAACATCGTCGGCAACTCCGAGGCGATGCGTACCGTCTACCGTCTCATCGAGCAGGTCGCCGGCAGCGAGACAACCGTCCTGATACGTGGGGAGACCGGCACCGGCAAGGATCTTGTGGCACATGCCATCCACTACAACAGCCCGCGCGCGGGGCGGCCGTTCGTGAAGGTCAACGTCGCGGCGCTGCCCGACTCCGTGATCGAGAGCGAGCTGTTCGGACACGAGCGCGGCGCGTTCACGGGCGCTGTCGCCTCGCGCAAGGGCCGGTTCGAGATCGCGCACGGCGGCACGATCTTCCTGGACGAGATCGGTGACCTGGCGCCGCACGTGCAGGTGAAGCTGCTGCGGGTCCTGCAGGAGCGCGAGTTCGAGCGCGTCGGCGGCGATGCCACCCTGCGCAGCGACGTGCGCCTGATCGCCGCGACGAACCGCAACCTGGAGGAACTCCTCGACCAGGAGTCGTTCCGCGCTGACCTGTATTACCGCCTGGCGGTGTTCCCCGTCCACATCCCGCCGCTGCGCGAGCGCAGGAGCGATATCATGCAGCTCGCCGACCACTTCGTCGAACATTACGAGATGCGCCGCATCTCGACACCGGCGATCGACATGCTGATGAGCTACCATTGGCCCGGGAACGTGCGGGAGCTGGAGAACTGCATCGAGCGCGCCGCACTGCTGTCGAGCGATCAGGTCATCCACGGGCACCACCTTCCGCCGAGCCTGCAGACCGCCGACGCAACCGGCACCGGCCCGCGCGGAACGCTGAAGTCCATGATCGCGCGGGTCGAGCGCGAGCTGATCGAAGAGGCGCTGAAGTGGGCGCGCGGGAACCTTTCCGCGGCCGGCCGCCGGCTCGGGACGACCGAGCGCATCATGGGGCTGCGGGTCCGCAAGTACGGCATCGACCCCCATCGGTTCAGATCCTGACTCCGCGCGGCGCCGGCTGACGTCTTCGGCCAATCCCCCGTTTCTTTTTGCGTTCCAACGTTTCGGTAGGAATTGACATTCCATCCTACCTATCGGTAGGAAAGAAGAAGCATGCCTACACCCATGTAACCGAGCCGGCCCGACGTATCCGGCTCTGCGGTGTTGGCACACTCCTTGCTTCAGGTTGCTCATGAAACTACCGCACCTACCAAAGCGCCGTGTCCTGGTGCTCGTGGGCCTGGGGGTCGCGCTCACCGCGTTCGCGGACGCCGAATCCAACGCCCTGGCGATCGACACGGTATGGACGCTGCTCGCGGCCGTCCTGGTCTTCCTGATGCAGGCCGGCTTCGCGATGCTCGAAACGGGCCTCACCCGGGCCAAGAACGCGGCCAACATCCTGATGAAGAACCTCATGGACTTCTCCATCGGCATGCTCTCGTTCTGGGCCATCGGCTACGCCCTCATGTTCGGCGCAAGCAAGGCCGGCCTGTTCGGCGCAAGCGAGTTCTTCCTGGCCAACTTCAGCTCGGCCGGGACCGGCAACGCCTCGGATTTCGCCTTCTGGCTGTTTCAGGCGATGTTCGCCGCAACCGCGGCGACGATCGTCTCCGGGTCCATGGCCGAACGGACCCGCTTTCCCGCCTACATGGTCTACAGCGTGTTCGTGACCGCACTGATCTATCCGATCGTCGGCCACTGGACCTGGGGCGGCGGCTGGCTGAACGACGTCGGCCCCGGCTTCGCCGACTTCGCAGGCTCGACGGTCGTCCATTCCACCGGTGGCTGGCTGGGCCTGGTCGGCGCCATGGTCATCGGACCCCGCGTCGGCAAGTACGTGCAGAACGGCTCCGGCCTGACCGCACGCGCCATCCCCGGCCACAGCCTGCCGCTCGCGTCGCTGGGGGTCTTCATCCTCTGGTTCGGGTGGTTCGGATTCAACGCCGGCAGCACGGTAGCCGGCACCGACCTGAGCATCGCCCTGATCGCGCTCAACACCAACGTGGCGGCCGCCGCCGGCGCGGTGGGCGCGCTGTTCACCGCCTGGATCTGGTTCCGCAAGCCCGATCCCACCTTCGCGCTCAACGGCGCCATCGCCGGACTGGTGTCGATCACCGCCGGTTGCGCGTTCGTGGCGCCGGCCATGGCGGTCCTGATCGGGCTGCTCGGCGGCGTGCTGGTCGTGCTGTCGGTCGAGCTGCTGGACAAGGTGTGCAAGATCGACGATCCGATCGGCGCGGTGTCCGCGCACGGCGTGTGCGGCGCCTGGGGCACCCTGGCGGTCGGCCTGTTCGCGAACGAGGCCATCGGCGGCGTCTCCGGACTGTTCTTCGGCGGCGGCCTGGCCCAGCTCGGCGCGCAGTTCGTGGGCGTCGTGGCGGTGTTCGCATGGACCATGGGGGCCGGCTTCGTGCTGTTCGCGGTCATCAAGGCGGTCATGGGATTGCGCGTCAGCCGCGACGAGGAGCTGCGCGGTCTGGACATCGACGAGCATGGGGCCGAGGCGTACTCGGGCTTCCAGATCTTCTCATCGCAATAGGAGGCGGACCGTGAAACTGATCATCGCGTACATACAGCCCCACAAGCTGGGCGACGTGAAGCAGGAGCTCTACAAGGAAGAGGTCTTCAAGATGTCGGTGACCAACGCGCTCGGCTGCGGCCAGCAGCGCGGCTACACCGAAACCTATCGCGGTGTCGAGACCGAGGTGAACCTGCTCAAGAAGGTCCGCCTGGAGGTGGCGGTCAACGAGGGCTTCGTCGCCCGGACCACCGACGCCATCATCCGCGGCGCCCGCACGGACTCGATCGGGGACGGCAAGATCTTCATCCTGGACCTGCCGGAGTGTATCCGCATCCGCTCCGGTGAGCGCGGAGAGGCGGCGATCGGCTAGCCGCTCCGTCGTCCGCCGTCACCGCGAGAGAGGGTTCCGCTACGGCGGGACCCTCTCTCCTCTTGCTGACGATGACAGCCAGTCGCGGTACGCGGCATGCACGCGCTCGCTTGCGGCGGCGAGCGTTTCGGCGAGATTCCGCTCGGTCGCCTCGGCGCCCAGCAGGCGCCGTGCCAGTGCGACCAGCGCGGGACCGTCGCCGGGGATGACATGCACCTGGCGGTCATCCAGCACCTGCAGGAGGTGTTCGGTGCGGCGCAGCAGCGCGTAGTCCTCCGCCAGCCCGCGGGCGCGATCGTCGCCGAGCAGACCGGCATCCGCCAGACGCTCGATGCCGGTGGGCGTATGGCCGGTCAGCACCTGCGGATGCTCGCCGGCGTTGGTGAGCTGCAGCCCCTGCACCAGGAACTCGACGTCCCGGATCCCCCCGCGGCCGTTCTTGACGTCCATGCCGCGCCGGATGCGGCCCGGCCCCGCGGCCGCCACCGCCGAGGCGGCGGTGTGCGCGTCGCGCATCCGCGCGACCGTGGCCGACACCTCGGCGTGGCCGAAGCCGCGCCGGATGACCGGCTGCAGGCGTTTCAGCAGCCGTTTCCCGAACGCGACGTCGCCGGCGATGGCGCGACAGCGCAGCAGCGCCTGCACCTCCCACAGTCCGGCGCGCCGTTCGTAGTAGTCGACGAACGCCGTCGAGCCGGTGACCAGTTCCCCCGACCCGCCGTACGGACGCAGCCGCAGGTCGACCCGGTAGGCGTGCTGCTCGCCGGTGTGCGCGCTGAGATCCTGCCGCAACCGGGTGGTGAGCGCCGCGGCGCGTTCCCGCAGACCGGCCCTGCGCGCGTCGTATACCGTCGTCAGATCGATGTCCGAGCTGTAGTTGAGCTCGCTCCCCCCCAGCTTGCCGAACGCCAGGATCGCAACGCCGCTGCCGAGCTCCCCGTACAGGTCGGAGCCTATGCGCTCGAGCGCAACGGTCACCACCGCGTCGGCGACCGTTGCCAACTCGGCGGTCGTCACCCCGATCGGTGCGCCCAGATAGAAGTCGCGAGCCGCGATGCGCAGCAGTTCCCGGCGGCGGAACAACCGGATGGAGCGCAGCCAGGGCTCGTGGTCGGCTGCCTCCGCTGACAGCGCCCGCAGGTCGTCCAGCATCGCGTACAGCGAACGCGGCCCGTGCAGCCGCCGCTCGTCGGCGATCCACTCCAGGAACTCCGGATTCCGCACCAGGGAGTCGACCAGGAACTGGCTGGTCGCGAACATCGACAGCAGCAGCCCCAGCCGCACCGGCTGTTCCAGCATGCGCGCCAGGTGCGCCGCCGGGTCCGGCTGCACCGCCACGAAGCGCTCCCAGTTGTTGAGCGCCATGTCCGGATCGGCGCTGCGCGCGAGATCGTCGATCGCCAGCACCATCAGGCGCGCCAGGGCGCGGCGCTGCTCGCCGTCCCCCGGCCCGTCCACGTCCGCCCCGCCCAGGTCGGCCCGGCCCACCCCCGACCGATGGGCGATGCCGACGATGTTGCGCATCGCCCGCCCCGAGTCGCGGAATCCGGCCCGCCGCAGAAACGCCAGCTCCGCATCCGTGGGGAGCCGGTCCGATCCCACGGCGAGCACCAGGTCCGCCGGGCCGACCGCATCGGCGCCCCAGGGGACGGACTCGTGACCGAAGCGGCGGTCCACGAACGCCCGGACCGCCGCGGTGTGCACGGCGAAGTCGGTACGGAGCTGCGCCGCCTCGCCCAGACCGCCCCGGCCGCCGTAGCCGATGCGCCGCGCCAGGTGCGCGTATTCGGCGCTCTCGGTGGCGGGCAGCAGCAGATCCCGCGCCGAGCCGCGCAGCATGCGCAGTCCGTTGATCAGGCGTCGCAGGAAGTCGTAGGCGGCAGCCAGCACCTGCGCGTCGGCCTGGTCGATCACCTCCAGCCTGCCCAGCTCATCCAGCGCGGCGTGCACGCTCGGCGTCCGCAGAGAGGGAGTGTCCGAGCCGTGCACGACCTGAAGGATCTGCACCGTGTACTCGACATCCACGAGAGCCCCGGGGCTGAACTTGGCGTTGGCAACCCCGCCCGGACACTTCTCGCGCACCTGCCGCGCCCGCAGGTCGGCGAGAGAAGCCATGTCGAGTGATCCGCGCGTGTACAGCATCCCGTCCCGCAACCGCTCGACCCGCGCACCGAGCGTCGCATCACCGGCAACGGCGCGGAGCCTGACCAGCGCCAGGCGCTCGTACGACAGCGCCGCTCCGTCGATGTCGTAATAGGAAGCGAACGTCTCCAGGCTGCAGGCGAGCGGCCCGGAATCGCCATACGGTCGCAGGCGCGTGTCCACGTCGAAGATCCCTTCGCGCTTCGCAGCGATGATCTCCTCGGTCTCACGCACCAGCCGATGGTAGAACTCCCGGTTCGGGAGTGGTTCCGGCCCGGTCGTGCTCCCCTGATCGCCGTACACGAACAACAGCTCGATGTCGGAGGCGTATCCCAGCGCCCGCCCGCCGAACTTGCCGAGCGCAAGCACCGCGTATCGAGATTCCAGGCCCGCGAACGTGCACGGGGTGCCGTGCCGCACGCGCAACTCGTCGAACGCCATCGTGACGGCCGCGTCCACGACCGCCTCGGCCAGCTCCGTGAGCCGTTCGCTCAGCTCCCGGAACCCGAATCCGTCGGTGAGCAGGTGATCCAGGTCGAGGAGGAACACCTCCCGGTCCTTGAAGTCGTTGAGCGCACGCTTTCTGGCCGCGAGGTCGGCCGGTGAGCGCGCCACCGCCTCGGCGAGCCGCGCGGCGCACGTGCCTCCCTCTTCGGAGTACCCGGTGGCGCCGGCGTCGCGCAGCCGGGGCAGCAGCGTTTCGTACTGCAGCCGCACGAAGTCCTCCCACAGGTAGTCGCTCGCACCGAGCAGGCGCGCCAGGCCGCGGAGCACCGCGGAGTCGCTCAGCAGCTCCGCCCAGCCGATCCGCGACGGGCGCTGCAGCAACTCGCCTGCCAGGTGGCCGAAGCGGCCCAGGGCCGCGAACGGGTCCGGAGCGCTGCCCAGGAAGTGCGTGAACTGCTTGGTCAGCAGCGCCGCCAGCTCGATGCGCGCCAGGTCCTCCGCCGCCGCCAGGGTGGTACCGGCGGCGGCCGACACCACGAACTCGTCGGCGATGCGGCCGGCTTCCGTGGTGATCACCACCTGATCGACGACCACGCCCAGCGTGGACAGCGCGGTGGCGAAGGAGTAGAGGAAGAACGGTGTGTCCTGAGAGGCGATCGCCAGGCGGGCGCGTCCCGACTGGCCGTCCGTGCCGTCGGGCAGCACCTCCGCATGCACTTCGACCGGGTAGAGGACCGGCTCCTGCTGAACGTCTGCGGCTACCGCCCGGGCCACCAACTCATCCACGTGCTGCTTGGCGGCGTCGCGTCCGTCCCGCTCCAGCACTGCCAGGACGGATCGCAGTTCCGCGGCCGCCTGCTCCGCGAATCGCGCGGCGCGGGCCGGCGGCACGTGGCCGATGAAGCGATCGACCATCCGTGCCCTCAGCGCACCTCGGGCTTCGACGGGCTCGGCAGAGAAGCCCAGCGGTGCGCGGCGCGGATCGACGCGGCGCCGCCGGCGCGTCCTGCGGCGGGACACCGCGCCCTGCTCCGCGGCGTTTGGCCGCGGGTCGCGTGCGTAGGTAAAGGCGTGGCCCTGCTCGATGCTCAGGCCCAGGGAGCCGAGCACGCCGGTGATCAGCGAGAACTCGTCCCGGTAGTCGAAGGCGACCACCGTGCAGGCAAACCGCTCGAACGCGGTCGCTTCCACCGAGACGTTGGCCGGCATCTGGGGCCCAAGGCGGTGGGCCGCGCGCGCATGCCGGACGAGCTCGGGCTCGGTGAACGTGTTCAGGTACCGTTCACCGAGCCTCGACAGGTGCTCGTCCACGAACTCGGCATCGATCTCGGGACAGCGGACGATGACCCGCCGGCGCAGTGCCAGCGGGGCACCGACCGTGCCGTGACGCTTCGTTTCCTCAGCTTTCGTAGCGCATCAAGTATCCCCGAAACCGCGTCGAACTGTCCCAGGCGTCAAATGTCGTAGTAGAGCGCGAACTCCCACGGGTGCGGACGCAGATCCATCTCCTGGACCTCGTTCTCGATCTTGTAGTCGATCCAGGTCTCGATCACGTCCTCGGTGAACACGTCGCCCTTGGTCAGGAAGTCGTGATCGTCGGCCAGCGCGCCCAGCGCCTCGCGCAGCGATCCGGGAGTCGTCGGGACCTTGGCCAGCTCCTCCGGCGGCAGGTCGTACAGGTCGCGGTCCAGCGGCTCGCCGGGATCGGCCTTGGTCAGGATGCCGTCGACGGCGGCCATCAGGAGCGCCGCGAACGCCAGGTACGGATTGGCCGACGGATCGGGACAGCGGAACTCGGCGCGCTTCGCCTTCGGCGAGTTGGAGTACATCGGGATGCGCACCGCGGCGCTGCGGTTGCGTCGCGAGTAGGCCAGGTTGACCGGCGCCTCGAACCCCGGAACCAGCCGCTTGTAGCTGTTGGTCGACGGGTTGGTGAACGCCAGCAGCGCCGGCGCGTGGCGGAGGATGCCGCCGATGGCGTTCAGCGCCATCTCCGACAGGCCCGCGTAGCCGTCGCCGGCGAACAGGTTTTCCCCGCCGTTCCAGATCGACAGGTGCGTGTGCATGCCGGTGCCGTTGTCGTTGAACAGCGGCTTCGGCATGAAGGTGGCCGTCTTGTTGTAGCGCCGCGCGGTGTTCTTGACGACGTACTTGTACTTCATCATCCGGTCGGCCATCTCCACCATGGGGGCGAAGCGCATGTCGATCTCGCCCTGTCCGCCGGTGGCCACCTCGTGGTGCTGGGCTTCGACCGGCACGCCGATCTCCTCCATGATCAGCATCATCTCGCTGCGCAGGTCCTGCTGCGAGTCGGTGGGCGGCACCGGAAAGTAGCCCTCCTTGTAGCGGGGCTTGTAGCCCAGGTTGGGCTGCTCGTCCCGGCCGGCGTTCCAGCGCCCCTCCTCGGAGTCGATGTAGTAGAAACCGGAATGCTCGTTCTGGTCGAAGCGGATATCGTCGAAGACGAAGAACTCCGCCTCCGGCCCGAAGAACGCCGTGTCGCCGAGTCCGGTGGACGCCAGGTAGGACACCGCCTTGCGGGCGATGTGGCGCGGGTCGCGGGTATAGTCCTCGCCCGTGATCGGATCGCGGATGTCGCAGATGAACACCAGCGTCTTGCGAGCCATGAACGGATCGATGAAGCCGGTCGCGGGATCGGGCACGATCAGCATGTCCGACTCGTTGATGGACTGCCACCCGCGAATGCTGGACCCGTCGAATCCCAGGCCGCCCTCGAAGTCGTCGACGTCCAGCGAGCGCGCCGGAACCGAGAAATGCTGCCAGATGCCCGGGAAGTCGATGAACCGCAGGTCGACGACCTCCACGTTTTCGTCCTGAATGAGCTTCAGTGCGTCTGAAGCCGTTTTGAGTTCCTTCATGAACCCTCCTCTCCGCCGTTTTATAAACAGAAATCGTGCCAGTAGGCAAAGAACCTCCTGTAGCCGACGTTGCCCTACGTTTTGGTAGGCACCTTCCGTTCGAGCCTACATTCCGGTAGGATCTCTACCGGTATCCGTCCTGTTCGTGCTATGGTTCACCCGACCATGAACCAGAACGACACTCCCACCCGCACCCTCGCCATCGTGAAGCCCGACGCCGTCGCGGCCGGCCACACCGGTGCCATCGTCCAGATGATCGAAGAGGGCGGATTCACGATCCGCGCCCTGCGCATGACCCGCCTGTCCATCCCTCAGGCACGCGCGTTCTACGCCGTGCACGCCGAGCGCCCCTTCTACGACAGCCTGGTGGAGTTCATGACCGCAGGCCCCGTCGTGGTGGCAGCTCTGGAACGCAGCGACGCGGTCGCCGCCTGGCGGGCGCTGATGGGCGCCACCAATCCGGCCGAAGCGGAGGGAGGCACGGTCCGGGCGCGGTTCGGCAGCTCGATCGAGCGCAACTCGACGCACGGGTCGGATTCTCCCGAGAACGCCGCCGCCGAGGTCGGGTTCTTCTTCTCGGCCGCCGATCTGCTCTGAAGGCGATCTGCTTTGAAGGCCGGACCGGTACGCGCGTTCCCATGACCATGCCGGCCGCGGGACCGGCCGCGCGGCGCCTGGCCCACCAGCGGGGCATCGACCTGCGCCGCGTTTGCGGAAGCGGGCGTCGCGGACGCGTCACCGTCGAGGACGTGCAGCGGGCGGCGTCCACCCCGGCCGCCGTGCCGCTTCCGGCGCGCGGGTCGCCCCCTCCCGTGACCGCGAGCGCGGACCTGAGCGACCTGCTCGAACGCCTCCCGGCGCTTGCCGCCCTGAGCGGCCAGCACGAGGCGCCGCTGACGCCGCTGCTGATAAAGGCGGCGGCCGTGGCCCTCCGCCCATGCCCGGCCCTGACTCCGCTGTGCATCGCCAGAGGCTCGGAGCGGTGGGTGCTCGGCGGTCACGACGTCGGCGGCCGGGGCATGGAGGCCCTGACCCGCGCCGCCGCCGGTGCGCGGGTCCCTGCGCAGGAGACCTCCAACGCGACTGCGTGCGGGTCATCGCTGCGAATGGACGGACCGGTGGCGGTCGCTGCCTATCGCGACGGCGCCATCTGCGCGAGCTCGCGCCTGGATCTCACGCTGGAAGGCGCGAACGAGGCCGCCGCGCCGTTCGTCCATGCGCTGGTCGAGCTTCTGGAGACTCCCGCCCTGCTGCTGTCGGTGTGACCTCAGGCGAGCACTTCTTCAGGCGAGCACCTCGTGGCGCGGACGCGCCAGCGTGTAGCGCAGCAGCGACGCGAGGTGCTCGGTGGCCGTGCCGGGTTCGAACCGGTCCAGCTCGGCTCTCGCCTGCTCGGCGCTCCGGCGTGCCCGGCCGGGCAGCGCCGCCCGGTCGCCGTAGACGGCATCGCCATCCAGATAGTCGTCGATGAGCTGGAACACCGTGCCGAAGGCGCGGCCGAAGCGGGCGTAGGCAGCCGCGCGCTCCGCGCCCGAGCCCGCGACCAGGGCGCCGCCGTAGCAGCAGCCGGACATCAGGCCCGCGGTCTTGGAGTCGATCACGTCGTGGTACAGCCGCTCGCGGACGGGCACCTCTCCGCGCAGCGCGCCCTGCTGCACCATCTCGCCGAGGCACATGTCGCGTGTCACCGAGCAGAAGCGCTCGAACAGCGCCACCCGCACCTGGTCGGAAACCGGCAACCGGGCGATCACGGTGAAGAACTGTGCGTACAGGACGTCGCCGATCAGCACGGCCATCTGCGTGCCGAACCGCTTGTGCACCGCCACCTGTTCGCGCCGCACATCCGTCTCGTCGATGATGTCGTCGTGAATCAGCGACGCCGAGTGCAGGAGCTCGGTGGCGGCCGCGAGCTGGATCACCGCCGGGCAGGCTGCGGCGGCCCCCGCGGAGCGCGCCGCCAGCAGCACCAGCACCGGCCGCAGCAGCTTGCCGCGCACGGAGCGGAGCTGCTCGATCAGCTCCCGCAGCCGCTCGTACTGCCCGGCCAGCTCGCGGCGCTCGGCGACCACCGAACCGATCTGCCGGTCCAGCTCGCCGCCGGTCGCGTCGAGGTCCGCGCGCAACGCGGCGTAGATTCGCGTCAGGATCATGGCGTCGGCACCGCCCGGCCGGGACGGCTGCCCCCTAGAACTCGTCGAAACGGATCATCTCCGGCTCGACACCGAGGTCGTCCAGCATCTTGCGCACCGCGTTCAGCATCAGGGGCGGACCGCACAGGTAGTACTCGATGTCCTCCGGGGCATCGTGGCTCTCCAGGTAGTGCTCCTGGACCACCTGGTGAATGAAGCCGACCGGCCCGTCCCAGTTGTCCTCCGGCAGCGGCTCCGACAGGGCGATGTGGAACGTGAAGTTCGGAAACTCCTTCTCGATCTTGCGGAAGTGATCCTCGTAGAAGATCTCGCGCCGCGACCGGGCGCCGTACCAGTAGCTGACCTTGCGGCCGGTCTTCAGCGTGTGGAACAGGTGGAAGATGTGCGAGCGCAGGGGCGCCATGCCGGCGCCGCCGCCGATGTAGCACATCTCCCGGTCGGTCTCCTGCATGAAGAACTCCCCGTACGGCCCGGAGATGGTGACCCTGTCGCCGACCTTCTGGCTGTAGACGTAGCTGGAGGCCAAACCCGGCATCACGTCCATGAACGCCCGCTTCTCGCGGTCCACCGGCGGCGTGGCGATGCGGATGTTCAGCATCACGATGTTGCCCTCCGCCGGGTGGTTGGCCATCGAGTACGCTCGCGCAACCGGCTCCACGCCCTTTGTGCGCAGGTCCAGGACGCCCAGCTTGGTCCACTCCTCCAGGTACTCCTCCTCGATGCCGAAGTCCTTGAAGTCGGCCTCGAACGGCGGCACCTCGATCTGGATATAGCCGCCGGATTCGAAGTTCAGGTTCTCTCCCTCCGGCAGCTTCAGCGTGAATTCGCGGATGTACGTGGCCACGCTCTTGTTGCCGATGACCTCGCACTCCCACTTGTTGATCGAGAACACCTCGTCCGGGACGGTGATCTCCATGTCCTCCCGGACCTTCACCTGGCAGGACAGCCGCCAGTCCTCCTTGGACTCGCGGTAGTTGATGTGCGACTGCTCGGTCGGCAGGATGTCCCCCCCGCCGGCGGTCACCTGGCACTTGCACACGCCGCAGGTGCCGCCGCCGCCGCACGCCGACGGCAGCATCACGCCGGCGCTCGACAGCGTCGACAGCAGCGTGTCGCCGGCTTCGGTTTCGATCGCCTTGTCGGGATCGCCGTTGATGGTGATCTTCACCTTCCCTTTGGGCTTCAGGCGGGTCTCCGCCGCCAGCAGCGCCAGGGTCAGCGCGACGATGACGACGGGAAAAACGATGACGCTGCCGATCACGACTGCCACGGCGGTTCCTCCTTGTTCGAATGCCTGCGAACGTTCCGCTACAGCGTGATGCCGGCGAAGCTCATGAACGCGATCGACATCAGCCCGGTCAACAGCATGGTCATGCCCAGCCCGCGCAGGGCCGCCGGTACGTTGGAGTAGCGGATCTTCTCCCGGATCGCGGCCAGGGCGACGATCGCCAGCATCCAGCCGATGCCGGATCCCAGCCCGAACACGGTCGACTCCAGGAACGTGTAGTTGCGCTCCACCAGGAACAGCGATCCGCCCAGGATGGAGCAGTTGACGGCGATCAGCGGCAGGTAGATGCCGAGCGCCGTGTACAGGCCGGTCGAGGTCTTCTCGATCACCATCTCCACGAGCTGCACCATGACGGCGATGACGGCGATGAACGCGACGAAGTTCAGGAAGCTCAGGTCGACGTCGGCCATCTGCGGGCTGACCCAGCCCAGGGCGCCGTCGGAGAGCAGGTACTCGTGCACGGCCCAGTTGATCGGCGCGGTGATGCCGAGCACGAAGATGACCGCGAAGCCCAGCCCGACGGCCGTCTTCACCTGCTTGGAGACCGCCAGGAACGAGCACATGCCCAGGAAGAAGGCCAGCAGGATGTTCTCGACGAAGATGGCCTTGACGGCCAGGTTGATCAGCGCCATGGCCTAGCCGTCCTCCTGAGCGTCCTTGGCGATCAGGCGCTGCACCCAGATGAGCAGCCCGAGCAGGAAGAACGCTCCCGGCGGCAGCGCCATCAGGCCGTTGTTGACGAACCCGGAGTCGTACAGGAACTGCGGCACCACCTGCACGCCGTAGATGTTGCCGGCGCCCAGCAACTCGCGGAAGAAGCCGACGATGACGATGACCGCCGCGTAGCCCAGGCCGTTGCCCAGCCCGTCCATCAGCGACGGCCACGGCTTGTTGGCCATCGCGAAGGCCTCCAGGCGGCCCAGGATGATGCAGTTGGTGATGATCAGGCCGACGAACACGGAGAGCTGCCGCGACACGTCGAAGGCGTAGGCCTTCAGCACCTGGTCCACCAGGATCACCAGCGACGCGATCACGGTCATCTCCACGACGATGCGCACGTTGTAGGGAATGAGCTTGCGCAGCACGGAGATGATCACGTTGGACATGACGATCACGAAGGTGACCGAGATGCCCATCACCACCGACGGCTTTACCTGGGTCGTCACCGCCAGGGCGGAGCAGATGCCCAGCACCTGTGTCGCGATCGGGTTGTCGCCGATCAGCGGGTCGCGGAACGCCTTGCGGTTCTTGGCCGAGAACAGCGGCTCCCGTTCCGCGGTGCGTGCCCCTTGGGCGACGGCTGCGTCAGCCATGGCTCCCTCCTCTCATGTCGAGCTCCTCATCCTCCGGCACGAATCCGTCTGAAGAAAGGTTCGTACAAGGCCACTTTCGTTTCAAGCAGGTTGCTGACCCCGCGGCCGGTGATGGTCGCCCCGCTGATGCCGTCCACAAAGTAATCGCGCTCGCCGGGATCCTGTATCCGGTTCTCCACGGTTCCCTTGACGACCTGAATCGTGCGCAACGCACCCGCGTCGTAGATCTTCTTGCCGACGAAGTTGTCCTGGAACCACGCCTGCTCGATCTCGGCGCCAAGGCCGGGGGTCTCCCCGTGCGCGTAGAAGGTCATGCCCCGCACCGTCTCCAGGTCCGCTTCCAGGGCCAGGTAGCCGTACAGCGTGGACCACAGCCCCTTGCCGAACACCGGGATCGCGTACACGGTGCTGCCGCCGGCATCCGTGGCCACGAACACCGGATAGCGGTGCTGGCTGGTGTCGGGATTCTGCAGCACCACCTCCAGATCGAGCGACTCGCCGGACACCCCTTCGACGATCGTGCCCTCGGGGTCGACCGCGAAGCTCTGCACCGACTCCTGGTACATGGCGTCGATCTCGTTCAGCTCCATCTCCCGGTCGCGGTCCAGCACGCCGACCGCCATCAGGATGTTGCGCTTGACGTTCACTTCCTCGTTGAACTGCTGGCGT
Organism: Spirochaetia bacterium; assembly: GCA_964291595.2. Taxonomy (GTDB): domain Bacteria; phylum Spirochaetota; class Spirochaetia; order SZUA-6; family Bin103; genus CATQHW01. The sequence continues at coordinate 4,580,571 of OZ219914.1, forward strand.
TCGCGCAGGGCGCTGGCCGCCAGCGCAAGCAGCAGGCCGAAGAGGGCGGTGATGATCAGGATGAAGCCGATGCTGTAGGGCTTACTGTGCTGCACGTGCCAGCCTCCGCCGCATGTTGGCCTTGACCACGTAGTGGTCGATGAGCGGTGCGAACATGTTCATGAACAATATCGCCAGCATCACGCCCTCGGGGTAGGCCGGGTTGACGGTCCGCACCAGGATCGACAGCGCGCCGACGATGGCGCCGTAGATCCACTTGCCGGTGTTGGTGGCGGCGGCCGACACCGGGTCGGTCGCCATGTAGACCAGCCCGAACGCGAAGCCGCCCATCACCAGGTGATAGTGGGCCGGCAGCGCCGCGAAGCTGGCCGGGCTCGGCGCCACCAGGTTGAGCAGCAGCGCCATGACGATCCCGCCCAGCAGCATGGAGAGCATCACGCGCCAGCTTCCGACGCCGGCGGCGGCCAGCAGCACGCCACCCAGGAGGATGGCGAGCGTGGAGGTCTCGCCGATGCTGCCGGGGATGGAGCCGACGAACATGTTCCACCACGTGAAGCCGGCGGCCGTGAGCTCGGTCAATACGTCGCCGGTCTCCAGCGCCCCCTCGGCGATCACGGCCAGCGGCGTCGCCGCCGTGTGGCCGTCCACGGCCACCCACACCAGGTCGCCGGAGATCTGCACGGGATAGGCGAAGAACAGGAACGCCCGGATCACCAGCGCCGGGTTGAAGATGTTCATGCCGGTGCCGCCGAAGATCTCCTTGCCGATGACCACCCCGAAGGAGGTGGCGATGGCGAGCTGCCAGAGCGGGATGGTCGGCGGCACGATCAGCGGCACCAACAGGCCGGTGACCAGGAACCCTTCGCTCACCTCGTGCTTGCGCACGACCGCGAACAGCGCCTCCCATGCGCCGCCCACCACGTAGGTGACCGCCAGGATCGGCAGCATCTTGAGCAGGCCGATGCCGAAGGCCCGGCCGATCGGGACCGCCGCCGGATCGGTGCCCAGGGCCACCAGGTTCTGAAAGCCGATGTTGTACATGCCGTACAGCAGCGGCGGGATCAGGGCGATGATGACCGTGGCCATCATGCGCCGCACGTCGATGCCGTCGCGGATGTGCACCCCGCCCTGCGTGCGCGTCGGCAGGGAGAAGTGCATGGACTTCAACATGTCGAACACGTAGTACAGCCGGTGGAACTTGCCGCCTTCCTCGAAGTGCGCCTCCGCCTTGTGGATCAGCTTGTCGATCATGCTTGCCGAGCCGTTCTCGTGTCCCGGGTCCGTACCTTCGGGTCGCTTCATGTCACCGTCACGCTTCGCGCTGAATCAGGTCGAGCCCGCGCCGCAGGATCTCTTGCCAGCGGATCTTCGACGGGCAGATGTACTCGCACAGGGCGACGTCCTCTTCGGCCAGCTCGTAGATGCCGAGCCCCTCCATCTCCGGGATGTCGTCGGCCAGGATGCTCTTCATCAGGAATTCGGGAAAGACGTCCATCGGCAGCACGTCGCGGTAGATGCCGGTGGCGATGAAGGCGCGCTCCCCGCCGTGCAACTCGGTGGTGGCGGTGAATCCGTTGCGGCCGAACAGGGCCGGCAGCCACGCCGACGGAAAGGTCCGCGAGCGGCTGGCGGTGCCGAGCCGCGGCATCGCCCAGCCCATCAGCTTGTGGCCGTGGTGCTCCGGCAGCACGGTCACGGAGGTGTCCATGAAGCCCAGGAACCCGTCCGGTCCGACGGGGATGCCGGTGAGCGGGTTGCCCGCGATGTAGCGCGCCTCGTGGTCGGCGCGCCCGCCGGTGACCGCCTCGACCGGAGCGCCGAGCACCGTGCGCACGTACGTATGGCGCGGCGCCGAACTCCCCGTGGAGGCGACCACGATGTCCGGCACCAGGCGTCCCTCTTCGAACAGGCGGCCGATCAGGATCACGCCCTGCAGCGGACAGACCCACACCGCGTCGGTGCGGTTCGCGATCGGGGCGATGTGGTGGATGTGCACGCCCGCGTTGCCGGCCGGATGCGGGCCGCGGAACACGTGCCGCTCCAGCCGGTCGACGTTCTCCACCTCCGGCAGCTCCAGCGTCCCGTCGGTGCAGAGGTGGAGGTGTCCGTCCGTGAGGCGGGACAGCGCCTGCAGTCCCGTCCGGAAAGCATCCTCCGAGCCGCGCAGCAGGACCGCGCAGTCGGCGGCCAGCGGCGCCGTGTCCATCGCCGGCACGAAGATGTCCCGGGGCGTCACCGTCGGGTCCGGAGCCACCGCCAGCGGCCGTTGCGTGACGGCGGCCAGCAGGCCGCTGCGCCCCAGCGCGGCGAGCACCTGGACGCGGTCGGCCGACGCCAGGGCCGGCGGGTCGAGCGGCAGCGCGTCCTGGCGGCCGTCCGGCTCGACGACCACCTTCTGGATGGCCCGCCGGGCGCCGCGCTCGACCTCCCTGACGGTGCCGGACACCGGCGAGGTGAACAGGAATTCCTCGTGCTCCTTGTCGTGGAACAGGGGCGAGCCCACCTTCACCGCGTCGCCGGGCTGCACGTCCGGTCTGGCGATGATGCCGCGAAAGTCGGGCGGCTTGATGGCAACGGCCGACGGCAGAGGAGCGTCGATGACCGCGTCATCCGGCCGGCCGGCCAGACGTATGTCGTGTCCGCGTTTGATTGTTCGATTCACCGGATGTACTCGTCGGCGCACGCGGCTGTCCCCCGCAGGTGCTGGTGGGCGGTCGTGCCCGGAGGTACCTCTTGTGAGCGGGGATACAACGCCGTAGACGCCGCACGGACATTAAGAAACGGAATGGAGGCTGTCAACTACCGGTGCCGGCCGCGGCCGTGACGGGACGCACGGCGAATTTTGACCGGTCGGCGAGTCCGCACGTAGGTTCTGGACAGCCCCATGCGGTACGACAAGCTCACCTCGAAGGCGCAGGAGGCGTTGCAGAGCGCCGACTCGGTCGCCCATCGCCACGACCACGGCACGATCGAGGTCGAGCACCTGCTGGCCGCCCTGCTGGAGCAGGCCGACGGTGTCATCCCGCCGCTGATCGAACGGCTCGGCGTCGACGGCGCCGACCTGCGCGCGGGCCTGGATCGGCTCCTCGCCGACCGCCCGCGCGTGTATGGCGACGCGGGCACCGCGCAGGTCGGCCGCGAGCTGGCCGTGGCGCTGCGGCGCGCCGAGCGCGAGGCGGAGCAGCTCCAGGACGAGTACATCTCGACCGAGCACCTGTTCCTGGCGCTGCTGGAGACCGACGGGCCGGTCGCCGGCCTGCTGCGCCAGGCGGGCGCCAGCCGTGACGCGGTGCTCGCGGCGCTGAAGGAGATCCGCGGCGGCGCCCGCGTCACGGACCAGGATCCGGAGGGCAAGTACAACGCGCTGGAGCGCTACTGCCGCGACCTGACCGAACTGGCCCGCCAGCAGAAGCTGGACCCCGTGATCGGCCGCGACGAGGAGATCCGCCGCGTCATGCAGGTCCTGGCGCGGCGCACCAAGAACAACCCCGTGCTGATCGGCGATCCCGGCGTCGGCAAGACCGCGATCGTCGAGGGGCTGGCGCGGCGCGTGGTCGAAGGCGACGTGCCCGAATCGCTGCGCGACCGCCGTGTGCTCACCCTGGACCTGGGCGCGCTGGTGGCCGGCGCCAAGTTCCGCGGAGAGTTCGAGGAACGGCTCAAGACGGTGATCCAGGAGGTCACCGGCTCGGACGGGCGCATCATCCTCTTCATCGACGAGCTGCACACGCTGGTCGGCGCCGGCAGCGCCGAGGGGGCGATGGACGCCTCCAACCTGCTGAAGCCGGCCCTGGCGCGCGGCGAGTTGCGCGCCATCGGCGCTACCACGCTGGACGAGTACCGCAAGCACGTCGAGAAGGACGCCGCGCTGGAGCGCCGCTTCCAGCCGGTCATGACCGCCGAGCCGTCGGTGGAGTCTACCATCGCCATCCTGCGCGGCCTCAAGGAGCGCTACGAAGTCCACCACGGGGTGCGCATCCGCGACGAGGCGATCGTCGCCGCCGCGACCCTCTCCCACCGCTACATCACCGCCCGCTTCCTGCCCGACAAGGCGATCGACCTGGTGGACGAGGCGGCCAGCCGCCTGAAGATGGAGATCGAGAGCCAGCCCACGGAACTCGACCGCCTGGAGCGGCGGCTGCTGCAACTCTCGATCGAGCGGCAGGCGCTGGCCAAGGAGGACGACCCGGCTTCGCGGGAACGCCTGGCCGAGCTGGAACAGGAGCTGGCCGAGGTGCAGGGCGAGCGCGATGCCATGCAACTCCGCTGGGAGAACGAGAAGCGGCAGATCGACGAGGTGCGCGAGATCAAGGAGCAGCTCGAGCGCCTGCGCCTGGAGCAGGAAGAGCGCGTGCGCCGCGGCGACCTGGCGGCGGCGGCCGAGATCCGGCACGGAGCGATGCCCGCGCTGCAACGCCGCCTGGACCAGCAGGCGGCGGAGTTGGCAACGGACGTGGACGACGACACGGAAGGTGACGCCGCGCGCCTGCTGCGCGAGGAGGTGTCGGAAGAGGACATCGCCGCCGTCGTCTCGCAGTGGACGGGAATCCCGGTCGCCAAGATGCTGGAGAGCGAGCGCCGGCGGCTGCTGGAGCTGGAACGCATCCTGGGCGAACGGGTGGTCGGCCAGGACGACGCGATCGCTGCGGTCGCCGACGCCATCCGCCGCAACAAGAGCGGGCTGGCCGACCCGGAGCAGCCGCTCGGGACCTTCTTCTTCCTTGGCCCCACCGGCGTGGGGAAGACGGAGCTGGCCAAGGCGCTGGCCGCCTGGCTGTTCGACGACGAACGCGCGCTGACCCGCATCGACATGAGCGAGTACATGGAGAAGCACGCCGTGTCCCGGCTGATCGGCGCCCCGCCCGGCTACGTGGGCTACGAGGAGGGCGGCCAGCTCACCGAGGCCGTGCGCCGCCGGCCCTACTCGGTCGTGCTGTTCGACGAGCTGGAGAAGGCGCACCCGGACGTGTTCAACGCGCTGCTGCAGCTCCTCGACGACGGCCGCCTGACCGACGGCCAGGGCCGCGTGGTCGACTTCCGCAACGCCATCGTCATCATGACCAGCAACGTCGGCAGCGACCTGATCCGGAGCGCCCGGGACCTGGAGGAGGTGCGCGAGCAGATCGGCGCGCTGATGCGGGCCACGTTCCGCCCCGAGTTCCTGAACCGGGTCGACGAGACGATCCTGTTCCACCGGCTGGAGCGGCGGCACATCGGGCGCATCGTCCGCATCCAGCTCGATCAGATCGCCGAGCGGCTGCGCGGCCGGCGTATCGTGCTGTCGGTGACCGGGGCCGCCAGCGACTATCTGGCCGAACGCGGGTTCGATCCGCAGTTCGGAGCGCGTCCGCTCAAGCGGACGCTCACCAACCTGGTGCAGAACCCGCTGGCGCGCAGGTTGATCGCCGGCGAGGTGGCCGACGGCTCGACCGTGGTGGTCGACCTGGTGGACGGGGACCTGGTATTCGATACCGCCGGAACCGCCGCACCGGCGGCACTCGCCGGCGCGTCATAGCGCCCCAAGGAATCATCGCCTTCGGCTCCGCTTCCTTGGCCCATCCCCTCCTACGCTCCGGCGTCTGCAGGATATGGCGCTAACGCGCCAATCCGGCAGACGCCTCGCGGCGGAGCCTTTAGATGCTCAGCGTCCCTTGCGCGCGGGCTTGAGGGCGATCACGCCGCGATAGCCCAGCAGCAGCACCCCGATCACGGCGTAGACCAGGAACTGAAAGGCCACCTGCTTGAGCTGCAGGGCGTAGTGGACGACCCCGGCGACGAGCGCCAGGTAGGCCAGGCGGTGCAGCACCGTCCAGTTCTTGCCGAGCCTGCGGATCCAGCCGGTGGTGGAGGTCACCGCCAGCGGCGCCATGGCGGCGAACGCCGTCACGCCGACGATGATGTAGCTGGCCCCGACGACCTCCAGGATCAGGAACTCCAGGCTCAGCCCCAGGTTGATCCCGTAGTAGACCAGCAGGTGCAAGGTGGCGTAGGTGAACGCCAGCAGTCCGAGCGGCCGCCGGTAGGTGGCAAGCCAGTTCCAGCCGGTGATGCCGCGCAGCGGCGTTACCGCCAGCGATGCCAGCAGGAACCGGATCGCCCAGTTGCCGCTGCGCAGTATCACCTCTTCCACCACGACGGGGCTGGTCGCGAAGGAGCCGCGCGACCAGCCCTGCGCCATGTTGACCAGCGGCAGCAGCGCCGCGGCGTACAGCGCCGGCTTGGCCAGGCGCGCGCGCTCGACCGGCCGCGCCTCCCAGAACTGCCGGAACGGATTCACCGCGGAATCGTCAGTAGTTGCGGCGCAGGTCCAGGTCTTCGTACAGGTGGGCGACGTAGTCCCCGTAACCGTTGAACAGCTCGGTGCGGCGCCGCCCGTTCTCGCCGATGCGCGTCTCGGTCGCCTGGCTGTAGGGAACGGGACTCACCCGCGGATTCACGTTGGAATACCAGCCGTAGTACCGCGGATTGGCCTGGTTCCAGGTTGCCCTGGGCTGCTGCTCGGTCAGCTCGATCGACACGATCGACTTGATGCTCTTGAAGCCGTATTTCCACGGGACCAGCAGGCGCAGCGGCGCGCCGTTGGGATTGGCGAGCTCCTGCCCGTACATGCCGGCGGCCATGAAGGTCAGCTCGTTCATCGCCTCGTCCATGCGCAGCGCCTCCTCGTACGGCCAGGGCAGGTACGAGTTGGTCTTGTGCGCCGGGAACTGCTCCTTCGAGTAGAGGGTGACGAAGTGCACGAACTTCGCCTTCGAGGTCGGCTCGGCGGCGCTGATCAGCTCCGAGAGCGGGAATCCGACCCAGGGGATCACCATCGACCACGCCTCCACGCAGCGCAGCCGGTAGATGCGCTCCTGCAGCGAGAAGCGCCCGATCAGGTCGTCGATGTCCATCGTGATCGGCGTGCCGACCTCGCCCGAAACGCTCACCGTCCAGGGCCGCGGCTTGAAGTCCTTCGAGTTCTGTGCCGGCTCCCACTTCTGCTTTCCGAACTCCCAGAAGTTGTTGTAGGTGGTCGCCTCGGTGAAGGTGTTCTGCTTCTCGTCGGTGCTGTACGGACTCGACGCAGCGTTCGCGTACACGGAAGCGTCCAGCGGCCACGACAGCGCGGGCGCTCCCAGCACCAGGGCGGTACCGGCGGCGGCGCCGCCGGCGCGCGCCAGGAACTGGCGCCGGTTCAGGTAGGCGTCGCGGTCGGTGATCTCCGACGGGGCGATGTCGGCACTCAGCCGGCTAGCGAGCGATCGCTTGATCATGGGCTCCTTCCTCCCCGGGGACCGGATCCCCGATACGTTGACAGTTTATCCAGATGCTCTTTCGATCCGTATAGTGCTCCCGCTTCCAGATCGGCAAGCGGTCTTTCACCTCGTCGATCACGTACCGGCAGGCCGCGAAGGCCGCGTCGCGGTGCGCGGCGCTCACCCCCACCCATACCGCCAGGTCGCCGATGGCAAGCTCCCCGTGGCGGTGCACGCAGCGCACCCGCAGGATGTCGAAGCGCTCGTACGCCTCGGTCATCACTCGCTCGCCCTCGCGGAGCGCGAGCTCGGGATAGACCTGGTAATCGAGTCCGGCCACCGCCAGGCCGTCGTCGTGGTCCCGCACCCATCCCTCGAAGGCCGCGTAACCGCCGGCGCGCGGATCGGACAGGTGGACCCGCTCGGCCGCCGGGTCGATCGGCAGCTCGGTCAGGGCGAACCGCTCCTGCTTCATCCGCCCGCCACCGGGGGAATGAACACCACCAGGTCGCCGTCGCGCAGCGGATGGTTCCACGGAACGAAGTCGCCGTTGCAGGCCACGCGCAGCCGCTCGGCGGACAGGCTGAAGGAGAAGCGCGTGCGCAACTCCGCGTAGAGCTCCGCGGCGGTGGCGGCGCCGGTCGTGAACGCCTCCTCCTCCCGGCCCCGCTCCTCGCGCAGGATGGCGAAGTAGCGGACGGCGACCGTCACGGCCGCCCGGCGGCCGGCCGGGGCATGGTCGGGTGCGGTTCGCTCAAGCGCCGCCGGCATGGTCCCCATCCCCGGCGTAGTCGCCGCTCCTGCCGCCCGACTTGCTCAGCAGTCTCACATCCCTGATGACGATGCCACGGCTGATCGCCTTACACATGTCGTAGACGGTCAGCGCCGCCACGCTGGCGCCGGTGAGCGCCTCCATCTCGACGCCCGTCTTGTGGGTGACGACCGTCCGGCACTCGATCGACAGGTCGCCGCCGGATGTCTGGTCGATCTCGATGGCGCAGTCCTCAAGGCCGATCGGATGGCACAGCGGGATCAGCTCCGCCGTTCGCTTGGCCGCCATGATCCCGGCGATGCGCGCGGTGTGAAACACCGGCCCCTTGGCGGTGACGATATCGGCCGCCGCGCCGTTCGCGCCGGTCAGCCGCTCGCGCACCGCCGGCGGCAGCGACACCAGCGCCCGCGCGGTCGCCGTGCGGGTGGTCGCCCCCTTGGCGGAGACGTCGACCATGCGCGGGTGCCCGGCGGCGTCGAGATGCGTGAAGCCGGCGGCGCCGGCCGGGTCAGCCGCCGACATGGTGCATCTCCACCTTGGCGTGCGCGGCCTCTCCCGCTTCGGCGCCATCCGCCGCGCGGCCGTTGCCGCCGCTGCGCTTGCCGTCCATGTAGGCCTGGACCCGTTTGCGGTCCTCGGAGTAGCGGTCGTCGCGCCGTTCCCACGTCTCGCGCAGGACCCGGGCGATCTCCGCGTCGCCGGCTCCGCTCCGGAGCAGAGGCAGGAGCGGCACTCCCTTCCACGCGAACAGGCAGGTGTACAGCGTGCCGTCCACCGCCAGCCGCGCCCGCGTGCAGTCGCCGCAGAACGGCTCGGACACGCTGGAGATGAAGCCGATCTCGCCCGCGCCGTCGGCGTAACGGTAGCGCCGCGCCACCTCGCCCGCGTACGCGGGTTCGAGCGGCTCCAGCGGGTGCACGGCGTGAATGTCGGCGACGATGCGCCGCGACGGGACCACCTGCTCGGCGGACCAGCCGTTGCGGTTGCCGACGTCCATGTACTCGATGAAGCGGACCGTGACGCCGGTGCCTCGGAAGCGCTCCACCAGGTCGATCAGCCCGTCGTCGTTGACGCCGCGCAGCACCACGACGTTTATCTTCACCGGCCCCAGGCCGGCTGCCGCGGCGGCGTCCAGGCCGCGCAGCACCGGCGCAAGCGGCTGGTCCAGTCCGTTCAGGTGCTCGAACACGTGCGGGTCGAGCGAGTCCAGGCTGACGGTCACCCGGTCCAGCCCGGCGTCGGCCAGCGCCCGAGCGTGCCGTTCGAGCAGAAAGCCGTTGGTGGTCAGCGCGATGTCGTCGATGCCGCGCGCGCGCAGCGGCGCCAGCGCCGCGATCAGCCCCGTCAGGTTGCGGCGCAGCAGCGGCTCGCCGCCGGTGATGCGCAGCTTGCGGACGCCCAGGTCCGCGAACAGGCCGGCCAGCCGCACCGTCTCCGCATCGGTGAGCTGATCGGCGGTCGGCACGAACCGGTAGTCGTCACCGAACTCCTCCTTGGGCATGCAGTAGGGGCAGCGGAAGTTGCAGCGGTCGGTGACCGACACGCGCAGGTCGTGCAGGGCGCGCCCGAAGCGGTCGCCGCCGGTCTCACCCGGCACGGGCACCCCAGCGGTACAGCGGCGCCACGTGTCCGGCGGCGAACCGGTCGGGCTCCGCGGGGAGTTCCACGAAGCCATCCGAGGCCATGAGCCGCAGGTAGTCCCCGGAGCTGCCGGTGGGACGCGGCGCGGCGGCAAGCGTGCCCCCGGAGCCGTCCAGGGCGACCGGCAGGTAATAGGTCAGGGGCATCGGGAAGCGCACCTCTTCGGTCAGGGCCGCTTCCTCCGGCGCCGGCGGCGCGGCTGCCATGAGCCGGAACAGGAACGGAAGGACGTAGCGCCGCAGGCAGACCGCGACCGACACCGGGTTGCCCGGCAGCCCGAAGGCGGCCCGCAGAACGCCGTCGACGGAGCCGGTGCCGAACCAGAGCGGCTTGCCCGGCCGCTGGTCGAGGCGGTGGAAGCGCTCCTGCATGCCGGCGGCGGCCAGCACCTGCGGCATGCAGTCGGTCACCCCCATGGACACCGCGCCGGTCGTGATCAGCAGGTCGTGGTCGGTCAGCAGCCGCCGGGCACGGTCCCCGAGCCGTTCCTGGTCGTCGGGAAGGTGCTCGCTGCCCGCCGGGAGCCCCGCCCCGTACAGGATCGCCTCGGCGGCGTAGCGGTTGCTCTGCCGGATCTGGTGCGGCGCGACCGGAGCGTCGACCGCCACCACCTCGTCCCCGGAGGTGAGGATGGCGATGCGGGGAAGCCGCGAGACGCTGACCCGCGATGCGCCGACCGAGGCGATCACCGCCGCCTCGCGCTCGCCGATGCGGGCGCCGGGCTCGATCACTACGTCTCCGGCACGACCGTCGCTGGCGGTACGGTGCACGTTGTGCCACGGCGGAGCCTCGACGCCGGCGGCGACCTCCGCCGTGCCGGGGCCGAAGGTGACGTCTTCCGAGCGGATCACCGCGTCGGCGCCGCGCGGCAGCACCGCGCCGGTCATGATGCGCACGCAGCCGCCGTCGTCCGACAGGTTGACCGCCGGCTGTCCGGCGACCGCCTCGGTTTCCACCGCGAACCGGCGGCGGCCGGCGGCCAGCGCCGCGGAGCGCACGGCGATGCCGTCCATGGTCGCCCGGTCGTACGGCGGCAGGTCGCGGTCGGAGCGCAGCGGCGACCGCAGGACACGGCCGTAGGATTCGGGCAACGGCACCGGTTCGGCCGGCAGCGACCACGCTGCATCGGCGAGGATGCGATCCGCCTCCGCCACGCAAATCATAGGGTCATCAGACAGTAGTGGCGCGCGGATGCGCGGTCAAACATTCGCGCGTTGACCCGCTATCGCGGATGCACCAAGGTAGCCGCCGTGCCGCCGAACGCCGATCTGGTCCGCGCCCTGGAGGACGCCATCGCCCGCGTCTTCGTCGGCAAGAGCCGCGAGGTCCGTTTCATGCTGGTCGGCTTCATCTCCGGACTGCACGTGCTGATCGAGGACGTGCCCGGGGTCGGCAAGACCACGCTGGCGCGGGTCATGGCGGCCAGCGCCGGGGTGGACTTCGCCCGCATCCAGTTCACGCCCGACCTGCTGCCCGGCGACATCACCGGCATGACCGTGTGGGACAACGACCAGCGCACCTTCGTGTTCAAGCAAGGCGCGATCATGCACCAGTTCATCCTGGCAGACGAGATCAACCGCGCCTCGCCGCGCACCCAGTCCAGCCTGCTGGAAGCCATGCAGGAGGGCTCGGTCACCGTGGAGGGGGTCACCCACAAGCTGCCTCAGCCGTTCTTCGTGATCGCCACCCAGAACCCGGTCACGTTCGTCGGCGTGTTCCACCTTCCGGAGGGCGAGCTGGACCGCTTCGGCATCTCCTTCTCGCTCGGCTATCCGACCGGCCAGGCGGAGAAGGAGATCCTCGACCGCTTCCAGAGCGCCGACCCGTGGGCGGACCTGCAGCCGGCGGCCACCGCCGAGGAGATCGTGGCGTTGCGCGGCGCCGTCCGGCAGGTGCGGGTGGACGACTCGATCAAGAACTACGTGATCGCGCTGGCGGCCCGCACCCGCGACAATCCGCTGCTCAAGCTGGGAGCCAGTCCCCGGTGCTCCCAGCACGTGCTGCTGGCCGCGCAGGCGTACGCGCTGGCGGACGGGCGCGAGTTCGTCATGCCCGAAGACGTCCGTACGATGCTTCCGGTGGTGGTTCCGCACCGGCTGGTGCTGTCCGCCGAGGCGCGCATCGAGAACCTCGACGCAGCCACCGTCCTGCAGCGCGTCGTGGACTCGGTACCGGTACCGACCGGCGTCCGCTGAGCGCGGGCCGCTGCGGACGACCAGCCATGAGCGACAAGCCGAGCGACCCCAAACCGACCGAACCCAAGCCCATCAGCAAGGCGTACGAGAACCTGGCCTTCCTGCGCAGCCGGGACGCCCGCACCGTGCGCATCCTCTCCGAGTACCTGGAGCCGCAGGCGCGCCTGCGCCGCCGCCGCATCCGCAACGCCATCGTGTTCTTCGGATCGAGCCGGACCCTTCCCATGGCGGAGGCGGAGCAACGCTACGGCGCGGCCGCCGCCGGCAGGCAAGCCGGCGTGTCCATCGCCGAGATGCGCTACGCCCAGCGCCAGATCCGGCTGGCCGCCTACTACGAGGATGCCCGCGAGCTGGCCCGCAGGCTCACCACCTGGGCCCGGGAAACCGGGCACGAGAACGAGCTGGTCGTCTGCTCCGGCGGCGGTCCCGGCATGATGGAGGCTGCCAACCGGGGCGCCGCCGAAGCGGGCGGGCAGAGCGTCGGCCTGGCCATCAGCCTGCCGCACGAGCCTGCGCCCAACCCCTACATCACCCCGGGCCTGGCCGTGGAGTTCCACTACTTCTTCATGCGCAAGTTCTGGTTCATGTACCTGGCGCGTGCGCTGGTCGTGTTCCCGGGCGGCTACGGCACCATGGACGAGATGTTCGAGGTGCTGACCCTGTTGCAGACCCGCAAGGTGCAACGCCCGGTGCAGGTGATCGTCTACGGCCGCGAGTACTGGGACGACGTGGTCGACTTCGACAAGCTCGTGGAGTGGGGGGCCATCAGCGCTGCCGACCTGCAGCTCGTCCACAAGGTCGACGACGTGGAAGAGGCGTTCGCGCTCCTCACCCGGACCATCCAGTCGTCCCGACGCCGCAAGCGAGCCTGAACGCGCTCCGACCGCTCCCGGCCGGCAGCGTTGACTCCCGACGGCCTGCGCCATAGGTTTCGCCATGGGGCAGGCCGCGCACGGCGTGCGACTGGAGACCACCGTCGATCTGCCGACGCGCTTCGGCAAGTTCCGGCTTGCCGCGTTCAGCGCCGACGACGATCGGCAGGACCACCTGGCGGTCATCCACGGCGAGGTCGCCGGCGCCGACGACTGTCCCGTGCGCGTGCACTCGGAGTGCCTGACGGGAGAGGTATTCGGCTCGCAGCGGTGCGACTGCCGCGAGCAGCTCGACGCCGCGCTTTTCTACATCGCCGAGCAGCCGCGCGGGGCGGTGATCTATCTGCGCCAGGAGGGCCGCGGCATCGGCCTGATCAACAAGCTGCACGCCTACCGGCTGCAGGAAGAAGGCATGGACACCATCGAGGCGAACCACCACCTGGGGTTCCCGGCCGACGCCCGCGACTACCGGATCGCGGCGCGCATCCTGGAGCTCCTGGACGTGCGCTCGGTCTCCCTGTTGACCAACAACCTGGACAAGATCGACGGGCTGCGCGCGGAAGGGATCACGGTTACCGATCGCATCCCCCTGGTCACCTCCGGCAACCCCTTCAACCAGGACTACCTGGAGACCAAGCGCACCAAGATGGGCCACCTGCTGTAGGCTACGAGAACGAACTACGAGAGCTCGGCGAGTTGCCCGGCCAGCGTCTCGGGATCGGTGGTCGGGCGGTCGCAGACGAATCCCCTGCAGACGTAGGCGGTGGGCTCGCCGGCCGCGGCCATCGCCGCGAGCTCCGGCACGCGATCGGCCAGCGGCGAGTCGGCCGCCGCCCACAGCACCGCCGCGCGCGGCAGGAACGCGGCTCCGACCACGCGCCGCAGCGCGCTCAGGCGCGGATCGGCGGATGCTCCGGCCAGCACCACCTGCGCGGGCTCGGCCACGGCCAGGTCGACCGAGATCGCGAGCTCCGGAACCGCCGCCGGCGCCCGCTCGACCGCTCCGGCGCCGAGGCGCGCCGCCGCCAGGGCGGCATCGGCCAGGTCGGCCCGGCCCAGCATGCGGCCCAGCCGGATCAGGGCGCGGATCGCGAGCGACAGGCCGCTCGGCTCCGCCCCGTCGGACAGCTCGCGGCTGCGCAACAGGAGGTCGCCGGCCTCACCGTCGGTGTCATAGAAGCCGCCGTCGGCGGCGCTGAAACGGCTCCGCAGGGCGTCGGCCAGCGCCTCGGCCGCGAGCAGATAGCGCGCCTCGCCGCCCGCCTGGTAGAGGTCGATCAGACCGTCGGCCAGCGCCGCGTAGTCGGCCAGGGAGCCGTCGAACCGCGCTTCGCCCTCCCGGTAGCGCCGCAGCAGCCGGCCGGCCTCGCCGTCCCGGACGGCCTTGCCGTCGCGGCCGTCCCACATGGCCGCCAGCACGAAGTCGGCCGCCCGCGCGGCGGCCTGCACGTAGGAGTCGCGGCCGGCGGCGGCTCCCAGCAGCGCCAGCGCGCCGATCGCCAGCCCGTTCCAGCCGGCGATCACCTTGTCGTCGAGCAGCGGCCGCGGGCGGCGCGCGCGCCGCTCGAAGAGGACCTGGCGGCAGCGCGCCAGGTCCTCCTCCAGCCGGGGCAGGCGCCGGGCCGCCTGCGCGTCGCGCTTCGCCGAGCGGTAGAGGACGTTGCCGGTGCCCAGCTCGCCGTGCGGGTCGCTCAGGGTGTTGCCGCGGCGCTCCAGTCCGTAGACGTAGATGAACTGGTCGGCCGAACCGTCCGCTTCGAGCGCGGCGCGCACGTCGTCGTACTCCCACAGGTAGAAGGCGCCCTCGCTGGTGTGCTCGGGATCATCGGCGGAGACCGCGCTGTCCGCGTCCTCCGCGGAGCAGAACGCGCCGTCTGTTGTGGTCAGGTCGCGCAACAGGTAGTCGGCAGTGTGGCAGGCGGTGGCGGCATGGCGCCCGGCGCCGGTCGCCTGAAAGGCCTCGACGTAGGCGCGCATGAGCTGCCCCTGGTCGTAGAGCATCTTCTCGAAGTGCGGGACGCGCCAGTGACGGTCCACGGAGTAGCGGTGGAAGCCGCCGCCCAGGTGGTCGTACATGCCGCCGGCCGCCATCGCGTCCAGCGTGTGCAGGGCCATGTCGCGGTGCCGCCGGCCTTCCTTGCCGTCCGCGTCGGGGTGGCGCAGCAGCAGCGACACGACCGACGGCCGCGGAAACTTGGGCGCCGGACCGAAGCCGCCGTCCTGGGTGTCGTAGCCGGCCGCCGCCCCGGCCGCGGCCGCCGCCAGGTCGACCGCGCCCGGGTCCGACGCCTGCGGGGCGCCCTCCAGGTAGCCGCGGATGCCGTCCACCACCGATCCGGCCGCCCGCTCCAGCTCATCCCGCCTCTCGCGCCACATCTGCGCCAGCCGCCTCAGGATTTCCAGAAAGCCGGGCCGGCCGTACGCGCCGCGCGGCGGGAAGTAGGTGCCGCCGAACACCGGGCGCCGGTCGGGGGTCAGGAACACCGTCATCGGCCAGCCGCCGGAGCCGCTGGTCGCCTGCACCACCGCCATGTAGATGCGGTCGATGTCCGGCCGCTCCTCGCGGTCGAGCTTGATGGAGACGAAGTGGTCGTTCAGGAACGCCGCCACCGCCTCGTCCTCGAACGACTCGTGCGCCATCACGTGGCACCAGTGGCAGGTGGCGTAGCCCACCGACAGGAACACCAGCCGGTCCTCCCGGCGCGCCCGCTCGAAGGCGGCATCCCCCCACGGGTACCACGCGACCGGGTTGTAGGCGTGCTGCAGGAGGTAGGGGCTCTTCTCCTCGATCAGGCGGTTGGGCGTATGCCCGGCCTGCCGGTGCCGCTCCAGCAACGCCCTCGTCTGGTCCTCTTCCGCCTGCTCCACGCCGTCCATGATACCGTCACGGCACGGGGCACCACACCGGGAACCTCGCCCCGATTCGCCCATGCGCTTCTTCAACACCACCGGCCCGGTACGCAGCGACAAGCACTACTGCGTGCCGCCGCTCAGCCGGCTGGATCTGGACGACGTGCTCGGCCTGGTTCGGGACGAGCAGTACTTCGTCCTGCACGCGCCGCGCCAGACCGGCAAGACCTCGGCGCTGCTGGCGCTGCGCGACCTGCTCAACAGCGGCGACGTGGGGTCGTACCGATGCGTGTACGCGAACGTCGAAGGCGCCCAGGCGGCGCGTGAGGACAAGGAGGAGGCGCTGCGCGCCATCCTCGACGAACTGGCATCGCGGGCGCTTGCGACCTTGGGCGACGGTTTTCTGGACGAGAGGTGGCCCGCGATCCTGGCGAAGTCAGGTCCCAACGGCGCTCTTCGCGCGGCGCTGACCGGCTGGGCCGAGGCCGATCCGAACCCCCTGATCCTGCTGCTCGACGAGATCGATACCCTGGTCGGCGACACGCTGCTGTCGGTGCTGCGCCAGTTGCGGGCCGGCTACGACCGCCGGCCGGACGGCTTTCCGCAGAGCGTCGTCCTGTGCGGACTGCGCGACGTCGCCGACTACCGCATCGACTCTCCTTCCGGCAAACCCGCCCTCACCGGCGGCAGTCCGTTCAACATCAAGGCCAAGTCGCTCCGTCTGGGCGACTTCTCGCGGGACGAGACGCTGGCGTTGCTGGCGCAGCACACCGAGGAGACCGGACAGGCGTTCACGCCCGACGTTCTGGACATGGTCTGGACGCAGACCCGGGGCCAGCCGTGGCTGGTGAACGCGTTGGCGAGCGAGACCTGCTTTTCCACGGAAGCCCGGAGAGACCGGGTGCGTCCGGTCGCCTCTGCCGATGTCCTGGAGGCACGCGAGCGCCTCATTCAGCGCCGCGCGACACACCTGGACTATCTGACCGACCGGCTGGAGGAAGGGCGCGTGCGGCGCGTCGTCGAGCCGATCCTGAGTGGTACCGCCGAGAGCGATCACACGGGCCGTGACGTGGAATACGTTCGCGACCTCGGTCTGGTCGCTCGGGATCCGCCGCTACGCATGGCCAATCCGATCTATGCGGAGGTCGTGCCGCGCGAATTGACCTGGGCTACCCAGGAGGGTCTGGTCCAGGAAGCGGCGTGGTACGTCGATCCGGACGGAGGTCTGAACGTCGTCGCGCTGCTCGAAGCCTTCCAGCGCTTCTTCCGCGAGCACTCCGAGCACTGGGTGGAGCGCTTTCACTACCGGGAAGCGGGTCCGCAGCTTCTGCTGCAGGCGTACCTGCAGCGCGTCGTCAACAGCGGCGGGCGCATCGAACGGGAATACGGCCTGGGACGTGGACGTACCGACCTGCTGATCATCTGGCCGCAGGACGACCGCGTGAGCCGGTTCGTGATCGAGTGCAAGGTGCTGCACCCGCGAAAGAGCCTGGAGAGCACCATCGACGAAGGAGTCGAGCAGACCGCCGGCTACGTGGACCGCTGCGCGGCGGACGCGGGCCATCTGGTGATCTTCGACCGGAGCGATGGCCGGAGCTGGGACGACAAGGTGTTCCATTACCGGCGCCCGTGCGCCGGCGGCCCCGACATCCACGTGTGGGGAATGTGACGCGATGTTGGACCGCGAGGCCGGTCAGTCGCCGTAGCGCTCCCGCAGGAGCGGCGACAGGCGCAGGATCCACTGCGCCCGCTCGAACTCGTCCAGCCACTCGTCGATCTCGACCGCCAGCTCTTCGGCGGCCGGAGGGACCAGGCCCACCTCGCAGGTCGGCCCGAGCTCGCGTTGCGCCTTCTTGCGGTAGGTGCTGAGCATGCGGTCGCCGATGCGCGCCACCTCGAAGAAGTCCTCCGACAGGAGAACCACCACCGGCACCTTGAGCGCGCCGTTGATGCGCAGCTCCTCGGCCAGCGCGTCCTCGACGCGCTCGACGAAGCGCAGGTCGATCCCGGACGAAGCGGCGGCGATCGACTCCAGGATCGGCCCCTGGCGCACGCAGTCCCCGCACCAGATGCCGCTCAGGCAGAGGACGGGCATCCTGCGTACGAAGGTCGCGGCGCGCTGCCGCTGCTCGTCGCCCAGGGCGATGCGCCCGGCCATCGCCTCCCACTTGGCGCGGTGCGTGTCCTTCCCGTCGGCGAGGTACGGACCCATCGGCTTGGCCGCCTCGAATTGCGATCGCCAGAACTCCTGGCGGGTGTCGCTGTATTTACCCATCGTCGTCCTCCGTTGCGGTGATTTGCAGGCCCACCTGGGCCAGCTGCTCGGCGTCGACCGGCGACGGCGAGCCGTCCATCAGCGACGCCATCGCCGTGTTCTTGGGAAAGGCGATCACCTCGCGGATGGTGGGCTGGCCGGCCATCAGCATCACCAGCCGGTCCAGCCCGAAGGCGATGCCGCCGTGCGGCGGCGGCCCGTAGCGGAACGCGTCGAGCATGAAGCCGAACCGCCGGCGCGCCTGCTCGCGGTCGATGCCCATCAGCGCGAACACCCGCTCCTGCAGCGCGCGGTCGTGGATCCGGATCGAGCCGGACCCGAGCTCCGTGCCGTCCAGGACCAGGTCGTAGATCTCGCCGCGCACCGATCCGGGATCGGATTCCAGGCGGTCCAGGTCCTGCTCCTGGGGCCGCGAGAACGGGTTGTGGCTGAAGTCCCAGCGGTCCTCGTCTTCGTTCCATTCGAACAGCGGGAAGTCCGTGATCCAGCAGAAGCGGTGACCGTCGAGTTGCCGTTCGGCGCCCAGTGCCGTGCGGACCGAGCCGAGGGACTCGCAGGCGGTCTGGCGGCCGTCGGCCACGAACAGCGCCACGTCGCCGGCAGCGGCGCCCAGCGCCTTGATCGCCTGCGACGCCACTCCGCCCAGGAAGCGGGCGATGCCGCCGTCCAGTCCATCCGATGTGATTCGGGTCCAGGCCAGCCCCTTGGCGCCCTGCGCCTTCGCGTGCTGCTCCAGCGCGTCGATGCGGGCGCGCGACAGGCCGTCGCCGGACACGGTCAGCGCCTTGACCACGCCGCCGCCGGCCAGCACCGAGCGGAACACCTTGAAGTCCGTCTGCGCGGCGATCTCGCCGAAGTCGACGAGCGGCAGCTCGAAGCGCAGGTCGGGGTTCTCCGACCCGTAGCGGTCGATCGCCTCGTCGTGGGTGATGCGCGCGAACGGGGTGTGCAGCGTCTGGTCCAGGCAACGCGCGAACACCCGCGCCAGCATGGTCTCCACCGCGCTGAAGATGTCCTCGCGATCCACGAAGCTCGCTTCCAGGTCGATCTGCGTGAACTCCGGCTGGCGGTCGCCGCGCGTGTCCTCGTCCCGGTAGCAGCGGGCGATCTGGAAGTAGCGGTCCAGCCCGCTCACCATCAGGAGCTGCTTGAAGATCTGCGGCGACTGCGGCAGCGCGTAGAACCGGCCGGGGGAGATTCTCGACGGCACGATGAAATCTCGTGCCCCTTCCGGGGTGGAGCGCATCATCGTGGGTGTCTCGATCTCCAGGAAGCCCTGGTCGGCGAGCGCCGCGCGCACCTCGGCGGTAGCGGCGCTGCGCAGGGCCAGGTTGCGCTGCATGACGCCGGAGCGCAGGTCCAGGTAGCGGTAGGTCTGGCGCAACTCCTCGCGCGCGTCGACCGTGTCGCCGATCGCGAACGGCAGCGGGTCGCAGGTCGACAGCACCTCGATCTGCGTGGCGGCCAGCTCGATTTGTCCCGTGGCTTGGCCGGCGTTGGCCATGTCCGCGGGGCGCAGGCGCACCGTGCCCGCCACCGCGATGCAGTACTCGTCGCGCAACCCGGCCGCCGCGTCGTGCGCCTCCTGCGGAGAGGACTCGTCCACCACCACCTGCGTCACGCCGTAGCGGTCGCGCAGGTTGAGAAAGCGGATGCCGCCGTGGTCGCGCCAGGAGTCGACCCAGCCGCCCAGCACCACGCGCGCTCCGGCGTCGGCGGCCCGCAACTCGCCGCACGTCTTGGTTCGTTTCAGTCCCATGTGGTCAGTCCCATGTGGATCGGGACCGTACCATGAGGCAGGCGCAGGGCTCAGGCGAGGTCCTGGGCCAACAGGAAACCGAGGTCCGCTCGCTTCTCCTCGGTCGCGAGCCAGTTCGCGCCCTCGGCGGTGAGCAGCATGGGTGAGATGCGCGTCAGCAGGCTGTCACCAGCAAGGAGCCAACGGACGCGCGCCGGCGGCATGCGCCCGAGTGTGGCGAGATGCCAGTCATCCGGCGCGGTGCGTGCCGCGGCCGCCAGCGTCGTGATCACCTCGTCGGAACCGATGGCGACGAGCGCCGCCGAAGCCGCAGCCCGCCGACGGTCTCCGCCGGAAGCAAGGTCGTCCACCAAGCGCTTGACGGTGGCGGGTGGCGTATGGCGATCGAAGCCGGCGATGGCATGTAAAGCGACATCGTCGTCCGGATCATCAATGAAGCTGAGGAGGTCGTCATACCGCCGGAGACCGCTCTTTCCGAGCCCCCATACCGCCGCTTGGCGCAACTCGTCGTCCCGGAATCGCTCGGAGCGGGCAATCCTCGTCAAGTGTTCGTGAGCGAACGGCGCATGGCCCAACTCGGCGAGGATGAACGCGGCTTCCATTCTGAGATCGGGCCGATCGTCGTTGTTCCAGATACCGGGACAAGCATGCCTCCCCATGGCTGGAGCCGAGCGACGCCGCGACGCCCGCGGCCTCAAGCACGACGCGGTCATCTCCCTCGACGTCGATCACATTGTCAAGCGCGGTGGCGCGGCGTCGTCCGAGATCATGACGATGGGCCAAGGCTCTCACCGCAGCATAGCGATCCACATCGCTTGTGGAATCGAGCGCCGGGAGCGGTTCGTACTTCCATTCCGCAGCAGAGGACAGGTTGGCAAGAGATGGAGGGACGCCGGCGATCATCGTGGTGCGCGCCTTGAACGTGTCGCCCACGCGCACATAGGAGTTTCTTCCCTTCAATCGGTACGTCTGACGGCGTGCAGGCCGCGCCGCATCGGTGTGCATCTCCACGGCGATTCTGTCGGCGCTCACCTCAAGTACCCTCCCGTCGCGAGAGGGAACCGTAGCCGGCCACGTACGATCTCGTTCCGCACCTTCGGAGGCGGACTTCGGGGGACCGAGAGTGGAGGCTTTGGCCGAGCTGCGCAATGCGGCGACTGTCAGGAAGACCGGCTCGTCCGCGACATGCGGGCGTCCATCGCGGAACGAGCAGGCGACGAACGCAACGAGGTCCTGATCGCGCAGCCCCGCGTCCCAAGCCCGATCCGGATTGGACGGTGTATCGCTCATCCGAATCTTGAGCTCGGTCTTCGCGCGAACCTCCACCCGCAATCCGGTATTGACGCACAGGAGATCCGGAACACGCAGGCGCTTTATTTTCGTCGACCAGATCTTGTTCGAGCCGCAGTAGCGCTCCAGCTCAATCGGTTCGAAGCCTCCGTCGCGCAGAGTCTCCATCGTTCGTTGCACACCTGCGGCACCCATGCTGAGGAACCGCAGAAAACTCGCGTCGGCCTTGAACGGCATCAGCGCTCCCCGTGGCGACGAACCTGCAACAAATCCGCCGCCTGAACACCCAGTGCATCCGCGAGTGAGAAGATGTTCTCCACCGAGACGTTACGTCGGCCGCGTTCCACGGAGCTGATGTATGTGCGATGCAGATTCGAACGTGCGGCAAGCTCCTCCTGGGATAGCCCGGCAGAGGTCCGGAGCCGCCGGAGATTGGCTGCGAGTATGTGTTTCGGATCGCTGATCGCTCGACGCCCCCAACGCGCTTGCCGTTCACGCTACGCAACCTGTAAACTATGAGTCTACAGACTAGGCGTCACTACTGTGCAACCGGAGCAAGCATGCGACACGCCACCATCGCACGTATGGGCAGCCTTGCCGCAACCCTTGTGGCACCTCGAACCGACCCCGTTTACAACTGCCACACCTACCTGACGAAGGTACCGATCGGCGCAGTCCGACCGTTCATCGAGGCTTTCACCGAACCCGGCGAGACCGTAGCCGACTTCTTCGCCGGCTCCGGGATGACGGGCCTCGCCGCGCTGCAACTCAATCGTCGAGCGCGGCTCAGCGACATCTCGGTGCTCGGTCAGCACATCGCACGTGGCTACCTGACGCACCTCCCTGAAGAGACGCTTCGGGAGGCAAGCTACGAAGCGACTCAGCGGGCACGCGCTGCGGTAGGACGCCTGTATGACACGAGACGTGAGACCGATAACACGACGGTCGACCTCATTCGCACGGTGTGGTCGTTCTGCTACCGCTGTCCTCGTTGTGATATCGAGATCACCTATTTCGAGGAACTGACTGAACAGGGCAAGGCCCCGAGGAGCTGTCCCGGCTGCGGATCTGATTTTTCCCGCCGCTCCTGGCGTCGCAGCGACGACCTGCCCGTCCGCGTAGTGGTGCACGGTGAGAGTGGGCGTCAGGTCGAACAGTCCGTATCCTCTCTTGACTGGCGCAATATCGCCAATGCGAAGAGCGACCCACGTCTCGATGACATCCCGTCGCTTACGATCGAGCCGCATAGAGAGATGTATGGCCGATCGGGGCTGGGAAAGTCGCGAATGACAGAGACCGCGATGTTCTTTTCGCCTCGCAACGCGATCGCGCTGCTGGAGCTCTGGAAGGCGATCGGAGAAGTGCCTGATGACACGACTAGACAGAAACTCAGGTTCGCTTTCACGGCGATTCTTCCGCGTGCGTCGAAGAGATATCAGTGGAGCCCGATGCGCCCGTTGAATGCACAGAATCAGACCTACTACATTGCTCCGGTATATTATGAGTGGAATGTGTTCGATCTGTTCGCCAGAAAGTTGAACGCCGTGATCCGCTCCGACAACGCCCTGTTCGGGCGCCAGCCTATGCTCGATGGGCTCTCGCTGAAGGACGTTACCTACGACGTCATGTCAGCCGACCGCCTCGCGCACCTCGATGGAGGGTCGATCGATTACGTATTTACCGATCCTCCGTTTGGCAGCAACATTTTCTACAGCGACATGAATCTGTTTCAGGAAGCATGGCTAGGGAGGGTGACGGACCACTCGTCCGAAGCCGTAGTGCACACTACGGGGAAGCAGAAAAGCGGTGCCACGGAACGCTACGCCAACCTGCTTCGCGCCTCGTTCGAGGAGGCGTGGAGGATTCTCAAACCCGGCCGTTACATGTCCGTGGTATTCGGGAACAGCAGCGGGCGGATCTGGGGACTCGTTCAGAGAGCACTACGCGATGCCGGCTTCAAGCCGGCACCCGTTCACGTGGCGGTTCTCGACAAGGGGCAGCGATCCGTCAAGGGACTCAACTCCGGCTCGGAAGCTGTCGTGACGATAGACCTCGTCCTGACCGTTCAGAAACCCGATCTCGATGAGCAACCCACGCGGGCAGTGTTTACCAACGGCGACACTACTGCCTTGGTACGTGAGGCCATCGGAGAACTGTCCCACACGCAGGATCTGAGTCCCAGCTTCGTCTACGCCAACATTCTCCGAACAGCGATCCAGAGACGTTTGGTCTTGGACGATCTCCATCTGGGCGATGTACTGATCGCGCTTCGCAATGCGGGGTTCTCTGTGAGCCCGCGCACTGGGCTGATCAGTCGCGGTGAACGGGCTGAGAGAGAACTTCGCGCATGACGTTGTGCGGGACAACGCCGAAGCCTCTCCTCCTTTGGCGGCCACGCATGGGAGAGCCCAGCCGACGGCTGGGCTTTGCGCCGTATCGCCATGGTACGATCACGGCAGGATCGAGGCCCCGGTCCGTGGGCTTGGCGCTTTCGGGACCGGGACCTCGCTGTCCGTAGGAGGGGGCTTCAGGTAGTGCTACCTGCGGCTCCCTCCGTCTGCACCGCGCACCGTCACTCCTCCGAGAGGTACAGGCGCCACATGAAGCCGGCGATGTCCATGTAGACGACGTCGGCCTCGGTTTCGTCGTCGCCCGCATAGCTGAGCGTTCCGACGCCGGCGTTGAGGCCGCGCCACAACTCGCCGTGGATCAGCGCCTGGAGGTCGGGATAGACCTCCTCGTCCCGCGTCAGCTCGTTCATCAGGTCGTTGGCACCTGCGCTGTCGAGCTGCTCGACGTCGAATCCCTGCTCCGCCAGGAAGTCCAGAATCTCCACGTTCGGGGCGAGTTGGGTCCCCTGTTCCGTGTGGCCGACGACCTCGACCGCCGAGCCGACAGCGGCCCCGCCGACGATCGCCACCAGGGCGAATGCGAATACCTTCAAGAGCTTCATGAGCTCCTCCTCCCGTCGCCATCCGGCGACTGTGATTTCGGAGCAAAGATGGGGTCCACATGGTGAACTCCAAGAGAACGCGGCGTGAAGCACCGGGCAACGCCCGCTGAAGCTAAACCGTCTACCCGGCTCCACGAGACTCGATCGGGATCCAGTGGCGTCCATGCTCGCCGCGGTACACCGCGCGCGGACGCAGCAGCACATTCGAGTCGCGCTGCTCGATGGCGTGCGCCAGCCAGCCGACCACCCGCGCCACCGCGAACGTGGTCGTGAACAAGCCCCGGTCCAGCCCGACGGCGGACAACAGCAGCGCGGTATAGAACTCCACGTTGGTCTGCAGGTGTGCCTGCGGCCGGTGCTCCTCCAGCACCTGCAGCGCCGCGCGCTCGACGGCGCGTGCCTTGTCGTACAGCGTTCGCGCCTGCCGGTGACCGTCGAGCTCCGCGTCGATCAGCGTTTCCAGCGCCGCGGCAAGCACGTCTGCGCGCGGATCGCGGGTGCGGTAGACGCCGTGGCCGAAGCCCATCAGCCGCTCGCCGCGCGCCAGCACGGCGCGCAGATGATCGGCGGCGCGCCCGACGTCCTCGATCTCCTCGATCATGTCGAGCGCCGGGCCGGGAGCGCCGCCATGGCGGGGCCCCTTGAGTGCGGCGAGCGCCGCCAGGGTGCAGGACAGGAGATCGCTGTGGACGGAGGCCGCCACCCGCGCCGCGAACGTCGATGCGTTCAGCCCGTGCTCCATCACCGTGATCAGGTAGGTCTCCAGCGCCCGCACCGCGGCCGGATGGGGGAAGCGGCCGAGCGCCAGCCGGAGATACGCCTCGACGTGGGAGCACTCCTCCGGCGGCGCTGCCGGTTCGATTCCGGCGCGAAGACCGGCATACAGCCCGGCGGCCGTCATCAGGCCGGCGACGATCTCCGCCGGCTGCAGGTCGCGGTCCGGACGGCGCAGCGCCGCGGCCAGCGCCATCAGCGCGTCCATCGGCGCGATGCCGCCTGCAGCCGCCTGACGCGCGAGCGCCGCAACCGCGGGGGGCACGGTCCGCGCGGCGGCGAGCTCGCGCGAGAAGCCGGCGAGCTCCTCAGCCACCGGCAGGCGGCGCTCGTGCAGCAGAAGAGTCGCCTCCTCGAACGAGCAGCGCGGCGCGATGTCCTCGATCGCATATCCGCACACCGTGAGGCGTCCGGCCTCACCGTCGATGTGTGAGAGGGTGGTGGCGGCGACCGCGACGCCGCGCAGTCCGTCGGTTCCCGTGCTGGCCATGGCTGCACGGTTGCTCTCCCAGCGAGTCTCTGTCAAGATTGATCAATAAATCAATATATGGCTCACCCCATATCCGCCGACTCGGCCTATCTGACGGCTGCCGAGGCCGCGGCCACGCTCGGCGTCAAGCCGCAGACCCTCTACGCCTACGTGAGCCGCGGATTGATCAGGTCCGAGCAGGCGGGTGCGGGGAGGCGCCGGCGCTACCTGCGCGCCGACGTGTTGCGGCTCAGGCGGCGTGTCGAGGTGCGCGCGAATCCCGCCGCGGCCGCCCACCACGCGTTCACCCGCAGCGAAGGTTCGATCCTGGACTCGTCGCTGACGCTGATCACGGAGGAGGAGCTTTACTACCGCGGACTGCCGGCCACTGAACTGGCCGCCACGGCCACCTTCGAGCAGGTGATCGCGCTGCTCTGGAGCGGCGATCTGGACGCCGCGGTCGCGGCGCCGGAGGGCGTGGCCCCGCCCGCGGTACCCGCCGAGTGGCTGCGTTCGGATGGACGCCCGCTGGAGCCGTGGTTCGCGTTCCAGTCGGTGCTGCCGCGCCTGGCGGCCGCGGACCCTGCCGCGGAGGATCTGCGGCCCGCGGCCGTCAGACGCACCGGGGCGCGCATCCTGCGCGCGGAGCTGGCCTGCGTCGCCGGAGGCAGCCCCGCGAGCGGTCCGCGGGACCCGTCCGCGGGACGTGCCGCACAGGCGCTGGCGGCGGCCTGGGGCGCCGGCGACCGGGAACGGGCCGCCGAGCTGATCGAACCGGCGCTGATCCTGCTGGCCGACCACGAGCTCAACGTCTCCACCCTGGCGGCCCGCGTCGCCGCCTCGGGCCGCGCCAGCCCGTACCACGCGGTGCTGGCCGGACTGGCCGCCGTGCACGGCACGCTACACGGGCAGGCCAGCACGCTGGTCACCGAGCTGCTGCGCGCGGTGGGGCGTCCCGAGCGCGCCCGCGAGGTGGTCGAGGAGTGTCTGCGCTCGCGACGCCCGCTGCACGGCTTCGGCCACCGGGTGTATCGGACGCGCGACCCGCGCGCCGCGGCGCTGCTCGACCACCTGCGCGCGGCGGCGCCCGGACACCCGGCGCTGGAATTGGCCGATGCGCTGGACGGCGCGGTGCGCGACGTGCTGGTCGATTCGCCCATGAACGTCGACATGGCGCTGGCCGTGCTGGCCGCCGTGCTCGACCTGCCCGCCGGCGCGTCGGAGACGCTGTTCATCGTCGCCCGCACCGCCGGCTGGATCGCCCATGCGCTGGAGCAGTACCGGGAGGGCAGCCTGATGCGGCCGCGGGCGCGTTACGTCGGGCCTGATCCGGAGAGGCGCGAAGGAGCCGCGCGTTCTGATGCACAGTAAACGCATGGCGGCCACCGAACGAGGCGCGGCGCAGGTCCCGGACCCCGCCGCGGGGTTTCGCGTGGGCCACGCCCGGCACACGGACGCGCCGACCGGCTGCACCGTCATCCTCTGCCCGGAGGGCACGGTCGCCGGCGTCGACGTGCGCGGCCCGGCGCCCGGCTCTCGGGAGACGGCGCTGCTGGCCGCCGACAAGCCGATCGCGCGCCTTGACGCCCTGCTGTTCACCGGCGGCAGCGCTTTCGGGCTGGCCGCCGCGGACGGCGTGATGCGTTATCTGGCCGAGCGCGGCATCGGCCACCCGACGCCCGTCAAGCCGATCCCGATCGTCGCCGCCAGCGTGATCTACGACCTGGGGCTCGCGGGCGGCTCCGTCCACCCGGACGCGGAGCTGGGCTACGCCGCGTGCCGGGCGGCATGCCCGCTGCCGCTGCTGCCGTCGGCACAGGGCAACGTGGGCGCGGGCACCGGTGCAACCGTCGGCAAGTGGGGCGGCCGCGCGTCGATGATGAAGGGCGGCGTCGGCTACGCCGAGCGCGACGCCGGGGGCTCCCTGGTGGCCGCCCTGGCGGTGGTGAACGCGGTCGGCGACGTGCTCGGCGAGGACGGGCGGGTGCTGGCCGGCGCGCGTGACGAGGACGGCTGGCTCGCCGACCGCACGCCGGAGCGCTGGCTCCCTCAGTCGGCCCAGTTCCCGGTCGCGGGAACCAACACGACCCTGGTGGCCGTGCTCACCGACGCCGCCATGAGCAAGCCGGAGGCCGGGCGCCTGGCCCAGCGGGCCCACGACGGCATCGCCCGCGCCGTGCTGCCGGCCCACACGACCTACGACGGCGACACCGCCTACGCCCTGGCGTCCGGCAACCGCACGGCGCCGTTCGACCTGGTCTCAGTGCTTGCGGTCGAATGCGTGAGCGCTGCCATCCGCAACGCCGCGGCTACCACCGGGGCATGAGACGTCAATAACATCGCAGACCACGACAAAACAGACGCCTCTTTCGTCGGAGCATCCACGTGGACCACGCTCCCCCGCCGTCACGTTGCTTCGAGGCGATCCAGCGCTGCGGCGATGTGCTCGGCGTGGTGGCACGCCACTCGGCGGCCGGGCGAGTAGTCGCGAGGATCCGGATCCTCTTCGCGGCAGCGCTCGGTCGCATGGAGACAGCGCGGATGGAACCGGCACCCGGCGGGCGGAGCGGCGGGGTTGGGCGGCTCCCCGTCCGGGGCTGACGAGCGGATCGGCCGCGCCGGATCCGGCACCGGCGACGAGGCGACCAGTTCCCGGGTGTAGGGATGCGCGGGCTCCGCCAGCACCCCGGCAGCCGGGCCGGTCTCGACGATGCGTCCCAGGTACATCACGGCCACGCGATCGCACAGATGGCTCACTACCGACAGGTCGTGGGAGACGAACAGCAAGGCCAGTCCGAGCTCGCGCCGCAGCGTTGCGATCAGATTGAGGATCTGCGCGCGAAGCGACACGTCCAGCGCCGAGACCGGCTCATCGGCGATGATCAGCGTCGGCCGGATCACCACCGCACGCGCGATGGCGATCCGCTGCCGCTGACCGCCCGAGAGCTGGTGAGCGTACCGGCGGGCATCATCTGCGCCCAGCCCGACCGCCAACAGCACCTCGCGTACCCGCTCGCGGCGGGACTGGCGCGTGCCCTCCCCGTGGATTTCCAGCGGCTCGGCGACCGCCTGCCCTACCCGCATGCGCGGGTTCAGCGACGCGCCGGGATCCTGGAAGATCATCTGCATGCCGCGCCGCAGCTCGCGGCTCCGGGCGCCGGCGGCAGCCGTGAGGTCCGCGCCGTCGAAGCGCACCGTTCCGGACGAAACCGGCACGAGCCCGTAGATCGCCCGGCTCAACGACGTCTTGCCGCATCCGGTTTCACCCACCAGACCCAGGGACGCTCCCCGCTCGATGGCGAGCGATGCCCCGTCCACCGCCCTGAACCGCCGGCCCGGATGGAACAGCCGTTGCGACGGCAACGCATAGGTGACAGTCAGTGCCTCCACCTCAAGCAGCGGCATCCCGCTCATGAATCCGCCCCGGTTCGAGGATGATGGCAGAACGCCTCATGCTCCCCGGCGACGGCCACTCGTGGCGGAACGATCCGCAGGCATCCCTCGTCGGCCAGCGTGCAGCGCGGCGCAAAGCGGCACGCGGTGAGCTCATCGGCCGGCGCCGGGAGCTGACCCGGGATGGTCGCCAGCAGGCCGCCGGCACGATCCGCGTCGGGTACGCAGGCCAGTAGCGCGCGGGTGTACGGGTGCGCCGGGTTGCGGTAGATCCGCTCCACCGGACCGCACTCGGCGATCTGGCCGCAGTAGATGACCGCGACCCGATCGGCGACGTTGGCCACCACGCCCAGGTCGTGGGTGATGAAGAGCATGGCCATGTCCAACTCGGCCTGCCGCTCGCGCAGCAGGGCAAGGATGCGCGCCTGCACGGTCACGTCCAGCGCGGTCGTCGGCTCGTCGGCGATCAGCAGCCGCGGCCGGCACGCCAGCGCCATGGCGATCATCACCCGCTGGCGCTGCCCGCCGGAGAGCTGGTGCGGGTAGGCGCGCAGGCGTGCGGCCGGCTCCGGCATGCGGACCATCGCCAGCAGTTCCACGACCCGCGCGCGGGCAGCGCGCCGGCTGACCGGCTCGTGCGCGCGGATCATCTCGACGATCTGGTCGCCGATGCGGACGACCGGGTTCAGCGCCGTCATCGGCTCCTGGAACACCATCGCGACATCACGGCCGGTCATCGCTCGACGTTCCCCGGGGGACATGGCCAGCAGGTCGACGCCGCCGAGCTCGATGCTCCCGGCGCCCACCGTCACCGCCGGCTCGGGCAGCAGACCCATGATCGCGAGCGCGGTCAGGCTCTTGCCGCTCCCCGACTCCCCGACCAGCGCCATCGACTCGTTCTGCCGGACATCAAGCGACAGGCGTTCGACGACGGCCCTGCGCGCCCCATCGACCTGCGCTTCCAGCGCCAGGTCGCGGATGGCCAGGAGCGCCTGCATCAGCGCGCCCGCGTCGAGAACGCGTCCTTGAGACGCGGGTCGAGGCGGTCGCGCACCGCATCGCCCACCACGTTCAACGAGAACGCGCTGAGCGCGATCATCAGCCCGGGAAACAGCAGCAGCCACGGGGCGCGCGTGATGTAGATCCGCGACTCGGCGAGCATGTTGCCCCAGGTCGGCGTTTCCGGCGGAACGCCGAGCCCAAGGAAATCGAGCGAGGCCGCCTGCAACTGCGCGAACGCGAACACGAAGCTGGCCTGCACGAACAGGGGCGACAGCAGGTTCGGCAGCAGGTGCCGGAAGACGATGCGCGCCGTGCTGCCGCCCATGCCGCGGGCTGCCTCCACCCACGACTCGGAGTTCAGCCGGAGCGACACGCCGTAGACGATGCGCGCCGTGGTGGTCAGGTACACGGCGCCGATCGCGACGATCGAGTTCTCGACCCCACGGCCCAGGATGACGATCAGGGCCAGGGCCAGCAGCAGCGACGGAAACGCCATGAGCACGTCGACGGCGCGCATCAGCACCATGCCGATGCGCGGGAAGATCGCCGACACCACCCCGCACAGCACGCCTCCCGCCAGGGCCAGCACCACCACGCCCACGCCGATCAGAAGCGCCATGCGCGACCCGTGTATCACCCGCGAGAGGGTGTCGCGGCCGAAGTGATCGGTCCCGAACGGATGGGCCGCACCGGGCGGTGACAGCCTGGCCGGCGGATCGATCTCGTTCGGGTCGGCCGGCGCGATCCACGGCGCGAACAGCGCGCCCGCGGCGATACAGAGGATGATCACGAAGCCGGCGAGCGCCAGGTGCCGGCCGGCGAACAGGCGCCGGCCGGCGAACAGGCGCTTCAGCGATTCCGTGATCATCGCAGCTTCACCCTGGGATCGAGCCACGCGTAGAGCAGGTCGACGATCAGGTTCATCACCAGGTACAGCACCACGATCATCAGGATCACGCCCTGGATGACCGGATAGTCCCGCCGCAGGATCGACTGCACGACCGTCCGGCCCACGCCGGGGAGCGCGAATACGGTCTCGGTCACCACCGCCTCCGATATCAGCGCGGCGATGGTGAAGCCTAGCGCCGACACCACGGTGAGCAGCGCGTTGCGAAACACGTGCCGGACGACCACCAGGGCGGGATGGATTCCCTTGGCGCGAGCGGTGCGCACGTAGTCCTCCCCGGCGACGTCGAGCATGCTGGCGCGCGTCAGGCGGATGATGAGCGCCGCGTTCGGCGCCGCCAGGGCGGCCGACGGCAACAGCAGGTGGCGCAGGTTCGCCAGGCCGCCGTCACCGAAGATCGACGGATACCCCGAGCTCGGCAGCCAGCCGAGGGTCGCCGCGAAGATCAGTATCAAGTACAGCCCGACCCAGAACGTGGGCACCGACGCCAGGAACATCGCGATCCCGGACAGGATCTGGTCGAAGCGGCTGGCGCGCCGCGCCGCCGCCAGCATCCCGATCGGCAGCCCCAGGCAGACGATCCAGACCATGGTCATGAGCGCCAGCAGCGTGCTGGTCTCCAGTCCGTCGACGATCAGTTCGAGGACCGGAACCTGGAAGAAAATCGAGCGGCCCAGGTCGCCCCGGCCTACCGCCCGCAGCCAGTGCACGTACTGGACTGCAAGCGGCGCATCGAGCCCCATCTCGCTGCGCAGGACAGCCACCTCCTCGGGCGTCGCGGCGTCTCCCAGAAGAACCGCGGCGGGATCGCCCGGAATCAGGCGGACGAAGATGAAGACCAGAAACGACGCCGCCAACAGCGTCGGAACGAACGTCCCGAGTCGACGAAGCAGGTAGCGAGGCACGATGGAGCCGATGCGCGCGAACGCGCCGGTCACGCGCGCCGTGCGCGGATGGTGCCCCGGCAGGTGACCGGGGCACCATCCCCTACACGGCCTGCGCGGCCAAGGGAACGGTGGGCGGCGCTACTTGGAGACACCCCAGAAGTGAGGCCAGATCAGCGTCGTGGCCTCGATTCCCGAGAGCGCCGGCGAGGCGATGTTGTACGTGTAGACGTCGCCGGTCTTCATGGTCGGCACCTGCAGGTAGATCAGCTCCTGGATCCGGTCCCAGGTTGCCTTGCGGTCGTCCGGATCGTTGGTGACCGTGAAGGCGCCGGCGAGCTCCTGCTTCTCCGCCGTCGTCCACCATCCGGGGTAGTTGTCGTTCATCACGGAGATCAGGATCGGATCCGGGACGAACCCGTGGTGGGTGAAGAACAGGTCCCACTGGTCTGGCTGCGCCCGCTTCTGGATCAGGGTCGCCCAGTCCACGACCACCATCTGCACGTTGATGCCGGCCTCCAGGAGCTGGCGCGTGAACACCACCGCCTGGTCGTAGTGGAACGCGTAGTTGGTCGACACCAGGAACTTGATCGGCGTTCCGTCGTAGCCCGCCTGCTCGGCCAGCCCGCGTGCCTTCTCCGCATCGCCCTCGCTGAAGCTCGCCGCGCCGGCATCGGAGTACCAGAAGTTGCCCTGCGGCAGGAACGAGCCGTTGGCACGCCACAGCTTCTCCGGGCCGATCGACACCCGCAGCGCGTCTTCCTTGTTGAGTGCGGCCTGGATCGCCTGGCGCAGGGTGAAGTTCTCCTGCAACGGCCCGGCCTTCGAGTTCATGAACACCAGGCCGAAGATCGGACCGCCGTTCAGGACCACCTCCACTGCCGGGTCGGCGTCCAGAGAGTCGAACAGGTCGCTCGGAATGCTCTCGGCGTAGTCGTAGTCCCCGGCCATCAGGCCGCTGACGCGCGTACCGGGATCGGGAACGGGAATGAAGCGCAGCGTTTCGAAGTCGGCCACCCGCTCGCCCGCGTAGCCGCTCGCGTCGCCCGGCGGCCCGGCGTAGCCGTCGAACCGGACCAGCTCGACGTAGCGGTTCGGTCGCCACTCGCCGAATCGGTACGGTCCGGTGCCGATGTAGTCGGAGACGTCGATCGGGGCACTGCCGGCCGCGGCGGCAACCCGCTCTGGATAGATGGCCGGCCCCCCGTTGATGAACGCCATCAGGTTCTTCCACGGCCCGAACGGCATGGTGAACGTCAATGTCACGGCATGGCTCCCGGCTGCCGAAACATCGGAGATGTTGGCGAACAGCAGCTTGCCTCGCGACCCGTGCTCGCCCCAGCGCTTCAGCGACGCCACGACGTCCGCCGACGTCATGGGCTGACCGTCGTGGAACCGCACCCCTTCGCGGAGCTGGATCGTGATGGTCGTGCCGTCGGCGCTCACCGTCTCGCCGGCAGCCAGCAGCGGCTGCGGTTCGTAGTTGCCGTCGAAGGTGTACAGCCCTTCGAACACGTGGTGGGCGATGGTGGTCGCCAGATCCGACGTCACCACGTGCTGATCCAGACTCGGCGGCTCGCCGACGGTCGCGTAACGCAGCGTCCCGTCGGCGAGCGCCGCCGGAGCGGTGGCCAGCGCCAAGCCCAGGGCCGCAGCGCCGGCCACGATTCGAGTTGAGAATCGGAAGTTTCTCATCGTTCCTCCTCCTGTCACACCGACCGCGGATGACCGCGTATCATGCTGGTGGTGGCGCGATATTGAAAATGGTTTTCAAAAATGTCAACCCGTTCGCGTCATGAAGGCGGATAAATGAAAACGAATCCCAACAATGGGCGAGACGGAACGCGCGATCTGCTTTCGCAGATCGTTCGCGCGACGCCGACCATGAGCCGCGCGGAGCGGCGCGTGGGCGACCTGGTGAGCTCGGACATCGACTTCGCCGTGCATGCGCACACCCGCGACATCGCCGCGCGGGCGGGGGTAAGCACCTCCACGGTGACGCGTTTCTGCCGATCGGTCGGATGCGAAGGGCTGCGCGAGCTGAAGCTGGCCCTGGCGAAGATGCAGGCGGTCGGCGACCGCTACCTGCACCCGCCGCTGGCGCTCATCGAGGCCACCGAGGCGGTGACGGAGATCGTGTCGTCACTCCGCCGGGTACTGGACACGCTGACCGAGCAAGTCGACGGGGAAGCGCTGCAACGCGCGGCGACGACGATCGCCGGAGCCGAGCGGGTGCTTATCTTCGGGGGCGGGGGCGGTTCCTCCATGGCGGCCATGGAAGCCGAGAACCGCCTGTTCCGGTTGGGGATTCGGGCGACCCACTGCAACGACGCCCAACTGCAGCTCATGATGGCGGCGACGCTCAAGCGCCGCGACGTGCTGATCCTGCTGTCGATCACCGGCAACTACGAGCCGATCGTGCAGGCGGCCGAGGTCGCCGGTCAGTACGGCGGCCACACCATCGCCGTCACCGCGCCCGATTCGCGGCTCGCGCAGGCGGCCGCGGAGGTGGTGCCGTTCCAGATCGCCGAGCCGGCGAACATCCTGGTACCCACCCCCGCGCGCTACGTGCTGCTGGCGCTGTTCGACATGATCGCCTACGAGGTGGCGGAGATCCGCGGCGAGCCCGCGATGGAGTCGATGCGACGCATCAAGTACCACCTCGTGCGCACGCGCGACGCCGACGACTCCAAACCGCTCGGCGACTGAGCCTTACCGGAGCGTCGCCTGCAGGGTGATGTCCGGGCCGGCCAGCGCGCGCGAGACCGGGCAGCCGCTCTTGGTGGCCTCCGCGATCTCCTGGAACTTCGCGTCGTCGATGCCGGGCACCTCGGCGTCGCACACCAGCGCGATGGTGGTGATGGTGGGGCCGCCGTCGGTCACCTCCAGTGAGACGTCCGCGGTGGTGCTGACGCGGGTCGGGGTGTGGCCGGCCTCGGCCAGCCCGTGCGACAGCGCCATGGAGTAGCACCCGGCGTGCGCGGCTGCCAGCAGCTCCTCAGGGTTGCTGCCCGCGCCTTCCTCGAACCGCGAGCTGAACGTGAACGGCTGCTCGAAGCGGCCGCCGATCGACATCGTGCCGCTGCCGCCCTTGAGATCGCCCTTCCATTCCGCCTGTGCCTTTCGAACTCCCATCGAATCCTCCTGTGGGTTGACCGTTCACCGCACGCCGCGGCGCCGGTTCCGTACGTAGTCTGCGAAGATATATTCGCCCAGTTCGCCGGGCGCCGCGTAGTAGGCGCGCCCGCGGTTGATCTGCGACAGCTCCTCGACGAACTCCACCAAGTACGGGTCCTCGGTCACCATGAAGGTGGTGATGACGATCCCGTAACGCTTGCACTCTGCCGCCTCGTCGAGCGTCTGGTTGACGATCTTGGGGTCGAGCCCGAAGGAGTTCTTGTAGATCCGTCCGTCCTCGAAGATGGCCGACGGCTTGCCGTCGGTGATCATGAAGACCTGCTTGTTGGCGTGCCGCTCGGCGCGCAGCACCGACTGCGCGAGCTGCAGCCCGGCCTTGGTGTTGGTGTGGTAGGGCCCCACCCGCAGGTAGGGGATGCTGCCCACGTCGATCAGCTTGGCGTCGTCGCCGAAGTAGGCGACGTGGAGGCTGTCGCGCGGGTACTGCGTCATGATCAGCTCGGACAGCGCCAGGGCGACCTGCTTGGCCGGCGTGATCCGGTCCTCGCCGTACAGGATCATGCTGTGGCTGACGTCGATCAGCAGCACGGTCGCGCACGACGACTGGTGCTCGCTCTCGTACACCTCGAAGTCCTGCTCCTGCAGGGTGATGTCGTCCAGTCCGCCGCGCTTGACGGCGTTGCTGATGGTGCCCAGCGCGTCGATCTGGGTGATCGGATCGCCGGCGCGGTAGCCGCGCGTCTCGGTGGTGCGCTCGCCGCCTTCGCCGGTGTGCGGCACGCGGTGCTGGCCGAAGCCGCCCTTGGCCAGGTTGCGGAAGACCAGCGCCAGCGACTCCTTGCGGATGCGCTGCTCGCCGCGCGCGGTGAGGTTGTAGCTGCCTTCGCCGTCGCGCTCGATCAGGTTCTCGTCCTCCAGCCGGTCGCGGAACTCCTCCAGGTCGACGTCCGCGCCGATCATGCCGCGCTCCTGCAGGTAGCGCATCCACTGCAGCACCCGGTCGACGTCGCCCGACGCCTGCAGCAGCAGGAAGTTGAACAGGCTGAGCAGGTCCTCGAAGGCCGCCACCGCGGCGGCCAGCGAGTCGTCCCACTTCAGGTAGCGCCAGTGCATGGAGCCCGCCTCAGGCGGTGTCGTCGTCGGTCATCTGGTCGAACATCGCCTTGAGCATGTCCCGGTAGGAGGTGGAGCTCTCCAGGTCGCGCTTGGACAGCATGGAGTGCTGGTGCAGGCCTTCGAGCACCAGCTCCATCCCCAGCCCCAGCTCCTCCGGCTCGGCGATCCTGAAGCGCTCGGCGGCCATGTCGCGCAGCCCCGCCACCCGCCCGAATCGGCGGATGTACTCCTCGGTGGCAAGCTCGTCCGAGGTGTCCACGGTCTGGCCCTCGGCGAACCAGCTCACGATGGGTTGGTAGACGGAGTCCACCTCGTCCTGCTCCGGCTGCTGGGTGCGCTCACCCTGACCGGGCCTTCCCGAGCGCCGCCGCCCCTCGCCGTCGCGCGAGCGCACGTCCGGCGTGGGCAGGTAGCGGCGGAAGGTGCGCTTGACCGCCTGGCCGATGATCTTGCGGGCCACCAGCACCGGGCCCTCCTGCTCGCCTTCGTAGACCAGCTCCATCTTGCCGGTCATGGCGGTCAGCGCCGTGTGCAGGTCGGTCAGGCGCGGGTAGATCACCGGCTCGCGCAGGCGGGCGGCGCGCCGCTCCATGTTGCTGAGCACGTTCTCCAGCAACGCGATCGGCATGCGCGCCGACACGCCGGACTTCTGGTCCACGAACTCGCTCTTGCGCGCCTCGAACGTCACCTCCTCGATCAGCTCCTTGAAGTAGCGCGGCACGCGCAGCTCGTAGTCGCCGTCGCGGTCCGTCCACGCCTCCTGCGCCGTGATCGCCATGGCGTGCTCCATGCGGTCCGGGTAGTGGGTGATGATCTGCGAGTCGATGCGGTCCTTGAGCGGCGTGATGATGTTGCCGCGGTTGGTGTAGTCCTCGGGATTGGCGGAGAAGACGAGCTGGATGTCCAGGGGGATGCGGATCGGGAACCCGCGGATCTGGATGTCCTCTTCCTCCAGCACGTTGAGCAGCGCCACCTGGATGCGCGGCGCCAGGTCGGGCAGCTCGTTGATGGCGAAGATGCCGCGGTTGGTGCGCGGGACGATCCCGTAGTGGATGACGCCCTCGTCGGCGTAGGAGAGCCGCTTGGTGGCCGCCTTGATCGGGTCGATGTCGCCGACCAGGTCGGCCACGGTGACGTCGGGGGTGGCGAGCTTCTCGTGGTAGCGCTCGTCGCGGTGCATCCAGTCGATCGGCAGGTCGTCGCCCTGCTCCTGCACGCGCTGCCGGGAGGCCGCCAGGATCGGCTCGAACGGGCTCTCGTTGAGGTCGCTGCCGGCGATCACGGGCACGTGCTCGTCCAGGAAGCCGGCCAGCGCGCGCAGGATGCGCGACTTGGCCTGGCCGCGCAGGCCGAGCAGGATGAAGTCGTGCCGCGACAGGATCGCGTTGACGATCCCGGGCAGCACGGTCTTGTCGTAGCCGATGATGCCCGGAAACAGCGGCTGGTCCGCGTGCAGGCGGGCCAGCAGGTTGGCGCGCAGCTCCTCCTTGACCGAGCGCGGACGGTAGCCGGATGCCTTGAGCTGGCCGAAGGTCGAAGGAAGCGATGTAGTGCCGGTCACGGTGCTCACCATAGGCGACGGACGCCGTACCGGTCGAACGGCTCCTCGGCGGCGATGACGATGCGCAGCCGCGCTTCGTACTCCAGGGTCAGTCCTGCCTGCCCAGGTCCATCAGCACCTTGGACAGGATGCCGCCGGCGGCCAGGTACTCGACTTCCAGGTCGGTGTCGATGCGGGCGGTGGCGGTGAACCGGGTCACCGCGCCGTCGTCGGCCGTCGCCGTCACCGTCACCTGCTGACCGGGCGTCAGGTCGCCGGACAACCCGCTGACGTCGAACCGCTCGCGGCCGGACAGGCCCAGACCCTCGGCGGATTCGCCCGGCTCGAACTGCAAAGGCAGCACCCCCATGCCGACCAGGTTGGAGCGGTGGATGCGCTCGTAGCTCTGTGCGACCACGGCGCGCACGCCGAGCAGCGCCGGCCCCTTGGCCGCCCAGTCACGGCTGGAACCGGCCCCGTACTCCTGACCGGCCAGCACGATCAGCGGGACCCCCTCGTCGCCGTAGCGCACCGCCGCGTCGAACACGGACATGCGCTCTCCGGACGGGCGGTGCTCGGTCACGCCGCCTTCGGTGCCGGCCACCAGCAGGTTCTTGATGCGGATGTTCGCGAACGTGCCGCGCATCATCACCTCGTGGTTGCCGCGGCGAGCACCGTACTGGTTGAAGTCGGCCCGCTCCACCCCGTGCTGCAGCAGGTAGCGGCCGGCCGGGCTATCGGCGGCGATGGCGCCGGCCGGCGAGATGTGGTCGGTGGTGATCGAGTCGCCGAGCACCAGCAGGGCGCGCGCGCCGGCGATGTCCGCAAGCGGCTCTGCCTCCCGGCCGAAGTCGGCGAAGAACGGCGGCTCCTGGATGTAGGTCGAGTCCGACTCCCACGCGTACCGCGTGCCGCCGGAGCCGTGAATGGCGCTCCACGCGGGGTTGCCGGAAAAGACGTCGCGGTAGCGGGCCGCGAACTGCTCGGCGCTCACCGAACCGGCGACCACCTCCGCGATCTCGGCGTTGGTCGGCCAGATGTCATGCAGGTACATCACCGCGCCGCCGTCGCCCCGGCCGATCGGCTCGCTGGTCAGGTCGACGTCGACGGTGCCGGCCAGCGCGTAGGCGACCACCAGCGGCGGCGATGCCAGGTAGTTGGCGCGTACGGCCGCGTGCACGCGGCCCTCGAAGTTGCGGTTGCCGGACAGCACGGCAGCGGCCACCAGGTCGGCGGATTCCACGGCCGCGGTCACCGCCTCCGGCAGCGGTCCGGAGTTGCCGATGCAGGTGGTGCAGCCGTAGCCGACCACGTCGAAGCCCAGCTCAGCCAGCGGCGCGAGCAGGCCGGCGGCCTCCAGGTAGTCGGTGACCACGCGCGAGCCGGGCGCCAGGCTGGTCTTCACGTAGGGCGGCACGCGCAGCCCGCGCCGCCGCGCGTTGCGCGCCAGCAGGCCGGCGCCGATCATGACGCTCGGGTTCGACGTGTTCGTGCACGAGGTGATGGCGGCGATCACGACCGCGCCGTGGCGCAGGTCGGCTCGCTCGCCGTTGGTGCCGACCTCGGCGGCGGCCTGCCGCGCCGCCTCGTCGAGCCCGTAGCCGCGCTCGGCGACCGGCGCCGCCAGCGACTCCGCGAAGCGGCGCTTCATCTGGCCCAGCGGCACCCGGTCCTGCGGCCGCTTGGGGCCGGCCAGAGCCGCCTGCACGGAGGCCAGGTCGAGCTCCAGGGTGGCGCTGTAGCGCGGGTCCGCCGCGTCGTCGGTGCGGAACAGCCCCTGCGCACGGCAGTAGGCGGCCACCCGTTCCACCTCGTCGTCGCCGCGGCCGGTCAACCGCAGGTAGCGCAGCGTCTCATCGTCGACCGGGAAGAAGCCCACGGTCGCGCCGTACTCCGGCGCCATGTTGGCGATGGTCGCGCGGTCGGGCAGCGCCAGGTCCGCCAGGCCCGGACCGAAGAACTCGACGAAGCGGCCCACCACGCCGTGCGCGCGCAGCATCTGCGTGACCGTCAGGGTGAGGTCGGTCGCGGTGACCCCTTCCGAGAGCCGGCCGGTCAGGCGCATGCCGACCACGTCGGGGAGCACCAGGTCGGACGGCTGGCCGAGCATCGCCGCCTCCGCCTCGATGCCGCCCACGCCCCAGCCCAGCACGCCCAGGCCGTTGATCATGGTGGTGTGCGAGTCGGTGCCGACCACGGTGTCGGGACAGGCCACAGCCGGGGTGCCGTCGCCCGGGTCGTCGACCGCCACCACGGGCGCCAGGTGCTCCAGGTTGACCTGGTGGACGATGCCGGTCGCCGGCGGCACCACCCGGAAGTTCGCGAACGCCTGCTGCCCCCAGTGCAGGAAGCGGTAGCGCTCCGCGTTGCGCTCGAACTCGATCTCGGCGTTGCGCACCAGCGCGTCCGCGGAGCCGAAGCGGTCCACCTGCACCGAGTGGTCGATCACGAGGTCGACCGGGATCGACGGATTGACCCGCTGCGGGTCGCCGCCGGCGCGCGCCAGCGCATCGCGCATCGCCGCCAGGTCGAGCACCGCGGGCACGCCGGTGAAGTCCTGCATGACCACGCGCGCGGGCATGAACGGCACGCTCGGCCGCTCCGGGGCCTGCGGCTGCCAGCCGGCGACCGCCTCGACGTGCGCTCGCGTCACCGCCTGCCCGCCGGAGGCCGCGCTGTGGCGCAAGACCGACTCCAACAGGATGCGGATCGAGTACGGCAGCTCCGCCAGCCGCGTCAGCCCCGCGTCCTGCAGGGCACCCAGCCGGTAGTAGCGCAGCCGCCGGTCGCCGGCGCGCAGTTCGTCCAGTGCGTGGAAGTGGTCGCTCATCTCGTATCAGCCTCCGTTCGAGCCGTGGGAGTCGTCGTTGCCGCGCAGCGCGGCATGCAGCACCTCGGCGGGGTGCAGCGCACGGCGGCCGGTGCCGTGCATGATCTGGTGCCGGCAGCTCGTGCCGGCGGCGACCACCGTGGCGCCGCCGTCGAGCGACCGCACCGCCGGCAGCAGACGCCGCTCGGCCATGGTCATCGACACGTCGTAGTGCTCGGCCTCGTAGCCGAAGGAGCCGGCCATGCCGCAGCAGCCGGAGTCCACCTCGGTCACCTCCGCGCCGGTGAGCCCCAGCGCGCTCTTGCTGGGACCGGTGCCGATCAGGGCCTTCTGGTGACAGTGGCCGTGCAGCAGCAATCGCCCCAGGCGGCCGTCCGGGTCGAGGTCGAAGTCGAATTCGCCGTCCGCGTGCGCCCGCGCCACCAGCTCCTCGAAGGTCTCCACGTGCTCGGCCACCAGCGCGGCGTCCTCGTCGTCGGGCAACAGCGACCGGTACTCGTCGCGGATCGCCGACACGCAGCTCGGCTCCAGCCCGACGATCGGCACGCCGGCGCGCGCCAGCGGCGCCAGGCGGTCGACGGTGGCGCGGGCGGCCTGCCGGGCGCGCCGCACCAGCCCCTTGGAAAGCATGGGGCGTCCACAGCAGCCGTAGTCCGGCACGGTGACGGCGAAGCCGGCCCGTTCCAGCACCTCGGTGGCGGCGCGCGCCACCTCCGGCGTGTTGAAGCTGTTGAAGGTGTCCGGGAACAGCGCCACCGGACGGCCCTCGCCCGGTCCCGGGCGCTGCGAGGGTGCGCGGTCGAGCCCGCGGCGGCGCGCCCAGGAGGGGAAGGGACTGCCGCTGAACGGCGGCAGGGTGCGCTGAGCGCTGATGCCGGCGAACCGCTCGAGGAGGCGCCTGACCGGCTGCGGCGCGAGCAGCCGGTTGACCGCGCCGGCGAGCGGCCCTGCCAGCAGCCGGCTGGCGCGGCCGATGTCCGCGAACAGCCGCGAGCGTAGCGGCAGCCGGTGGCGGTCGTAGTAGGTGGCCAGGAAGTCGATCTTGATCTTGGCCATGTCGACCGACGACGGACACTCGGCCTTGCAGGCCTTGCACTCGATGCAGAGGTCCATCACCTCGAACATGCGCTCGCTGGTGAGCTCGTCGTGCGGGAGGGTGCCCGACAGCGCCGCTCGCAGCGCGTTGGCCCGCCCGCGCGTGGAGTG
This sequence comes from Spirochaetia bacterium, assembly GCA_964291595.2. Classification (GTDB taxonomy): domain Bacteria; phylum Spirochaetota; class Spirochaetia; order SZUA-6; family Bin103; genus CATQHW01. The sequence continues at coordinate 4,621,675 of OZ219914.1, forward strand.
CTCCTCCTCGCGCGTGGCCATGAAGCTCGGGCACATGGTGCCCTCGGTCCGCTTGCGGCAGATGCCGGCGCCGTTGCACATCTCCACGGCGCGGGTGAAGCCGTGGTCGCTGCGGAAGTCCAGGTGCTCGCGGTGCGGCCGCGTCCGGTACTCCCGGCCGTAGCGCAGCGACTCGGTCATCGGCGGAGCGTCCACGACGTTGCCGGGGTTGAGGATGCCGTGCCGGTCGAAGGTTCCCTTGACCTGCTGGTAGAGCCGGTACAGGTCGGGTCCGAAGAAGCTCTCGTTCTGCCAGCTCCGCGCGCGGCCGTCGCCGTGCTCGCTGGACAGGCTGCCGCCGAAGCGGCCGAGCAGCTCCAGCGCGAAGCTGGAGATGACCGGCAGCTTGTCCACCTCCGCGGCGAGCTTGGCGTTGATCAGCGGCCGGATGTGGATGCAGCCGGCACTGGCGTGCGCGTAGTAGGCCACACGCGTGCCGATGTCGTTGCAGAACCGCTCGATGCCGGTCACGTACTCGGCCAGGTGCTCGACCGGCACCGCCGCGTCCTCGATGAACGGGATCGGCTTGTAGTCGCCCTTGATGCTCATCATCAGGCCGAGGCCGACCTTGCGCACCGTCCACACGTCGGTCTGCAGCGCGGGGTCGAGCGCGGGCACCACCGTGGCGCGCACGCCCCGGCGGCGCAGGTGGTCGCCGAGCGCGTCGATGCGCTGCTGCAGCTCCCGCGGGTTTTCGCCGGAGTACTCCGTGATCAGCACGCAGTTGGGGGTGCCGGAGATGAAGCCGGTCATGAGCCGCGCGTATTGCGGCACCTCGCGGGCCAGCGTCAGGCCGAAGTTGTCGAGCAGCTCCACCGCCGACGGGTCGGTCTCCAGGATCGTCTCTACCGACGACAGCGCCCTGAACAGGTCGTCGAAGTGCACGACCGCCAGCGCCGTGTGGGCCGGCACCGGCACCAGGTTGAGGGTCAGCTCGGTCATCACCGCCAGCGTGCCCTCCGAGCCGCACACCAGCTTGGCCAGATTGAAGTGCGGGTCCTGCGGGTAGGTGAAGCTGGCCCCGTCGACGAACCGGTCCAGGTTGTAGCCGCCGCAGCGCCGCCAGTGCGCCGGCGTGCCTGCCAGGATCGCCTCGCGGCCGCCAGCGGCGATGTCGGTGACGCCGCGATAGACCGCTCCCTCCAGGCCCGGCCTGGCCTGGTGGGCGGCGAGCCCGTCGGCGTCGAGCGGGCCGAACCGGCAACGGGTGCCGTCGGACAGGATCGCCTGCATGCCGAGCACGTGGTCGGCAGTCATGCCGTACAGGATCGAGTGGGAGCCGGTGGAGTTGTTGCCGACGATGCCGCCCATCGCGGCCCGGTTGCTGGAAGCCGGGTCGGGCCCGAACTGCAGCCCGTGCGGGCGCAAGAAGCCGTTGAGCGCGTCCAGCACGATGCCGGGCTGCAGGCGGATCCAGCGCTCCTCGGCGTTGAGCTCCACCACCCGGTCCAGGAACCGTGACGTGTCGATGACCAGCGCCTCGTTGACCGCCTGGCCGGCCAGGCTGCTGCCGGCCGCGCGCGGCAGGATCGGCACCTTGTGGCGGGCTGCCGCCTCCACGGCGGCGTGCACGTCCTCTTCGTCGCGGGCGATCAGCACGCCGTGCGGCATCACCTGGTAGATGCTGGCGTCGGTGCTGTACAGGATGCGGGTGTAGGTGTCGGTGCGCAGCTCTCCGCGCACCCGGCCGGACAGCTCCGCCAGGAAGTCGGCGACGCCCTGCACGGTCTCACGCCGCGGCGGCGCCGCCTGCGGCCGTACGGCTACGGCGGCCTCAGCCATCGATCCCCTCCGCGAGCGCGCCCAGGGCGGCCAGGTCGACGTTGCCGCCGGTCAGGACCACGCCCACGCGGGAGCCCGCGAAGCGCTCCCGGTAGCGCAGCAGCGCGGCGATCACGACGCCGGCCGACGGCTCGATCAGCAGCTTGGTGCGCGTGATGAAGGCGAGCGTGGCCGCCACGATCTCGCGATCGTCGACCAGCAGGATCTCGCGCACGCCGCCTGTGACCAGCGGGAAGGTGATGTCACCCAGGCTGGTGCGCAACCCCTCCGCCACCGTGCGCGGCGGTCGCTCCGGCTGCCGCACGCCGGTGCGCAGCGATTCATAGGCGTCATCGGCCAGCTCCGGCTCGGCCGCGTAGACCACCGGCCGGCCGGCCGGCCAGCCCGCTCCGTCGTCACCGTCGCCGCCCATGCCGGCGTCGCCGGCCGCCGCGAGCACGGTCCCGGATGTGAGGCCGCCGCCGCCGACCGGCACCAGCAGCGCGTCCAGCGGCCCTGACTGCTGCATCAGCTCCAGGGCCACCGTGCCCTGCCCCGCCACCACGTCTTCGTCGTCGTAGGGATGGATCACGTGCGCGCCGTCGGCGTCCGCGATCCGTTGCGTGGTGCCTTCCCGCTCGGCCAGGGTCGGCCCGCTCTCCACGGTGCGGGCGCCGTAGCCGTGCACGGCGCGGCGCTTGATCTCCGTGGTGCCGCGCGGCATCACCACCGTCGCGGGGATGCCGCGCAGCCCGGCGGCGAACGCCACCGCCTGACCGTGGTTGCCCGACGAGTGGGTGGCCACCCCGGCTGCCGCCCGGTCGTCCGGCAGGCTGAACACGGCGTTGCAGGCGCCGCGGCTCTTGAACGCCCCCACCTTCTGCAGGTTCTCGCACTTGAAGAAGAGGCTGGCGCCCACCTCGCGGTCGAAGTACCGGCTGGTGAACACCGGGGTGGCGTGCACGTGCGGGCGAATGCGCTCGGCCGCCTCGCGCACGTCCGCGATGGTCGGCAGGGTGGCTATGTCCATCCGTCTGGGTCCATCCGTCCGGAACTCCTACGCCCCCTTCGGTCGGAAGGCGGTGATCTCGGCGGGGTCGCACTCCAGGCGCGGTCCGTCGAGCAGATCGATGCAGTAGGGGATGGCCGGGAAGACGGCCTCCAGGCACTGCTCGATGGCACGCGGACGGCCGGGCAGGTTGAGGATCAGCGAGCCGCCGCGTATCCCCGCGGTCTGGCGTGACAGAATCGCCGTCGGCACGTAGCGCAGCGACACCTGCCGCATCAGCTCCCCGAAGCCGGGCAGCATCTTCCGGCACACCGCCTCGGTCGCCTCCGGCGTGACGTCGCGGAGGGCCGGTCCGGTGCCGCCGGTGGTGATGATCAGGCAGCAGCCCTCGTCATCGGCCATCCGGCACATCGCCTCCTGAAGCTGGTCCTGCTCGTCGGGCAGCACCTGGTAGACCGGCTCGAACGGCGTGGTCAGGTAGCGCTCCAGCAGCGCCACCACGGCTTTCCCAGGCGTGTCCTCGTACACGCCGGCGCTGGCCCGGTCCGATACGTTGATGATGCCGATGCGGGTCGTCATGCGTCGGTGACAGAGTACCGTCAAACGGGTTGACGAGGCCACGGACTACGATACGAGATGGTTGGACGGGAGCGATGGACCTGATTGAAGCAAGGCCGATGTCCGGCGCGCTGGGGGCCGAGATCACCGGCGTGGATCTGAGCCGGCCGCTCGGCACGGCAGCGGTGGCGGAGATCCGCCGGGCATTCCTGGACCACCTGGTGATCTTCTTCGCCGCGCAGGAGCTGACTCCGAAGTCGCTGCTCGCCTTCGCCCGGCGCCTGGGCGAGCCACTGGCCTACCCGCAGCTTCAGGGTCTGCCCGAGGAGCCGCTCGTGACCGCGGTCACCAAGCTGGAGCACGAGCGGGTGGCCTTCGGCGGCGTGTGGCACACCGACACCAGCTACCTGGAACGGCCGCCGATGGGCAGCCTGCTGTACGCGGTGGAGGTGCCGCCCCGCGGCGGCGACACCCTGTTCGCCAACCAGTACCTGGCCTACGAGCGGCTCTCTGCGGGTCTGCGACGGACCCTCGCGGGGATGACCGCCGTATACACCTCCGCCAAACCGGCGGTGGCCGCGACGCGGGAGGAGCGGCTTCGGGAGCAGGGCGTGCCCGCGAAGGTGCTCACCAGCGAGCATCCGGTGGTCCGCACCCACCCGGAGACCGGCCGCAAGGCGCTGTACGTGAACCGCGGGCACACCTCGCACTTCAAGGGCTGGAGCGAAGCGGAGAGCCGGCCGCTGCTGGAGCACCTGTTTCGGCACCAGGTGCAGCCGGAGCTCACCTGCCGCTACCGCTGGCGGCCCGGCTCGCTGGCGATCTGGGACAACCGCTGCACGCAGCACCTGCCGATCAACGACTACCACGGCTACCGGCGCGTCATGCACCGCGTGACGCTGGCCGGCGACCCGCCGTCCTGACGCCCGCGGCGCCCTCTTCCCCAACCGGCCGATTTTGGGCATACTTCCCGGCATGTCAAGGCGATGTGCGCTGACCGGCAAGGGTCCGCTCAGCGGCAACAACGTGTCGCACGCGCACAACAAGACCCGGCGCGTGCAGCGGCCGAACATCCAGGACAAGCGGCTGTTCGTGCCGGAGCTGGGTCGGTTCGTGCGCATCAAGCTGTCGACGCGGGCACTGCGCACGGTGAACAGGAAGGGACTGATGCAGTTTCTCAAGGACGAGGGCCTGGCGCTCAAGGACGTGGCGCGGCCGGTGAGCGGCCGATGAAGCCCGACATCCATCCCGCGTACCGGCCGGTCGTCTTCAAGGACGCGGCCAGCGACTTCCAGTTCCTGACCCGCTCCACCGTCAAGTCCAGGGAGACGGTGGTCTGGAAGGACGGCAACGAGTACCCGCTGGTGACCCTGGAAATCTCCAGCGCGTCGCATCCGTTCTTCACCGGCAAGCAGAAGCTCGTCGACACCGCCGGCCGCATCGAACGGTTCCGCCGCAGGTACGGCCTCCCCGAGGAAAGCTGAACCCGACCGGCCACGCGGAGCTCCGGCACCGGTGACTGACCCTTCGCCGGGTATCTTCGCCCGGCTCGGCGTCCCCACGATCATCAACGCGGCGGGTCCCGCGACCCGCCTGGGCGGCGGCCGTGCCGACCCGGAGGTGGCCGCTGCCGTGGCGGAGGCGATGGGTCAGTGCGTGGCCATCGAGACACTGCAGGAGCGCGCCAGCGAGATCATCGCCGGGCACACCGGCGCGGAAGCCGGCGTGGTCACCAGCGGCGCGGCCGCGGCCCTGTTGCTGGGCGCCGCCGCCTGTCTGACCGGCCTCGATCCCGACCGCATGGGGCGGTTGCCGCACGTGACGGGCCGCAACCGCATCCTCATCCCTCGCAGCCACCGCAACCTGTACGACCATGCGCTGCGCACCGCCGGCGCGGAGATGGTCGAGGTCGGCATCGCCGATCGGTTCTCCGGGGCCGGCGTCCGCGACACGGAGGCGTGGGAGCTTGGCGCCGCCATCGACGAGCGCACCGCCGCCATCGCCTACGTCGCCCAGTCCTACTCGCAGCCGCCCCTGGAGCAGGTGATCGCCGCAGCGCACGCGCGCGGCGTGCCGGTGATCGTCGATGCCGCAGGCCGCCTGCCGCCGCAGTCCAACCTGCGCGCGTTCATCGACGCCGGCGCCGACCTGGTGTGCTTCTCCGGCGGCAAGGCGATCGGCGGACCGCAGGGAACGGGCATCCTCTGTGGCCGCCGCCGGCTGGTGGGCGCCGCGGCGCTGCAGCTCTTCGACCAGGACGTGCTGCCGGAGCTGTGGCAGCCGCCGTCCTGGATCGCCGGCGAGCCGCCGCTGGCGGGCGCCCCGCACCACGGCATCGGCCGCCCCTGCAAGGTCGGCAAGGAGCAGATCGCCGGCCTGCTGGTCGCCCTGCAGCGCTTCGCGGCGATTCCCGACCGCGAGCGGATCGCCGGCTGGCGGCGGCTGTCCGACCGCCTGGTGGAGCTGCTGCGCGGCGCGCCGTGCCAGACGCGCCTTGACGACAGCCGCGACGGCACCCCGATCGTGGAAGTGCGCCCGGAGCGGCGCGACGCCCTGAAGCTCACCGCCGCCCTGCAGCGCGGCGAGCCTCCCATCCACGTCAACGCCGGCGGCGTGCGCGAGGGACTGCTGCGCTTCAGTCCGACCTGCCTGTCGGAGCCCGAAGTGGCCGTGATCGGCGACCGCCTGCGCGCACTTCTGTAGCGACCGCGGCCCCGGCGCCTACGCGGCCACCTCCCACCGCGGCCGGCCGGTGCGCAGGAAGTGGCCGATGGTGGCGATCGAGTCCTCCCAGAACCGACGGATCATCGCGCTGCCGGAGCCCGCCGCGTGCGGCGTGAGCACGACCTGCTCCATGCCGATCAGCGGGCTGTCGGGCGGCAGCGGCTCCGGGTCGAACACGTCGAGCGCGGCGCCGGCGATCCGCCCCGACCGGAGTGCCGCGATCAGCGCCTCCTGATCGACCACCTTGCCGCGCGACGTGTTGATCAGGATCGCGTGCGGCTGCATCACGGCGAGCTCGTCCGCGCCGATCAGCGCCGTCGTGCTCGCCAGCAGCGGGACGTGCACGGACACGAAGTCGCTGGTGCGCAGGATCTCGTCCAGCCCGGCCGGCTCCGCGGCTCCCGCGCGGATCTCGTCATCGCTTCTGGCCGGGTCGGTCGCCAGCACCCGCAGCCCGAACGCGACGGCGCGCGCGGCCACCGCCGTGCCGATGTGCCCGAAGCCGATCAGGCCCAGGGTCATGCCGGCCAGCGCTGGGCCGGTCTGCGGGTCGTCCTGGGAGTAAACCCCGCGGCGGATGTGGCGGTCCTTGAGGACGATGTGGCGATGCCGGGCGATGAGCAGGCCGATCGTGTGATCGGCCACCACGTCGCGGGTCGCCTCCGGCGTGTTGCCGACCGCGATGCCGCGCGCGCGTGCGGCGGCGACCGGAATGTTGTCGGTGCCGCTGCCGCTGCGCACCACCAGCCGGCAGTCCGGCAACTCCGCGAGCACCGCGTCGGTGAGCAGGCGCCCGCCGCCGAACACCCAGACCACCCTCGCGCCCCGCGCGGCTTCGATCACTTCCGCGCCGTCGGCGCAGTCGCGATGGCGCAGCTCGCCGCCGACCGCGGCGATCCGCTCGGCCAGGTCGGCGGGGACCGCGAAGGCATCGCGGGAAATTAGCGCTACCAGCGCACCCATGCGCGCATGGTACCATCCGCGGTCCTGATGACGGCCGGCGTGAGCGCATCCCTCCTCGTGGCCGTCGCGGTCCAGTTGGGGTGCCAGATCTTCAAGATTGCCATGCACTCCGCGCGCACGCGCACCCTCGCGTGGCAGCGGCTGTTCGCGGCCGGCGGCATGCCGTCCTCGCACACCGCCTTCGTCGCCACCCTCACCACCGCCGTCGGCCTGCGCGCCGGCGTGGCATCCGACCTGTTCGCGATCGCCTGCGCGTTCAGCGTGATCATCATCTTCGACGCCATCCGCGTTCGCGGCGCGATCCAGATCAACTCCGAGGCGCTGCGCAAGATGATCGCGCCCATGCCCGAGGCGAGCCGGCCCGTGACCTCACACGACGTCGGCCACTCCATCCCGGAGGTGGCCGTCGGCCTGCTGATCGGCGTCGGCAGCGCCGTCGCAGCCCGCGCGCTGCGTCTGCTGTAGCCGCTCGCGACACCGGCGACCCGTCAGCGGTCCGGAATGCTGATGTGCACGCCTCTCCGGGCCCGGCCGCCGCTGGTGTCGAGGGCGAACACCAGCGTGTTCTCTCCCTGCCGCCAGTCGACCTCGGTGCGGTACTCTTCCGGGCTCTCCTCGTGGCCGGGGTCGCGGCGCCAGTCGACGGCCCGCCCGTTGAGCCAGACCTTGACCGGCCCGTCGGCGCCGTACATCAGCCGCGCCCGCTCCGTGCGCGGCATGGTCGCGGTGACGCGCAGGAACAGCGTGCCGGGACGGCCGCCGTGCACGGCGTCGACCCCCGTCCACAGGCTGCCGCCGCGCGGGGGCAGCGAGCGGTCGAACTCCACCGCGGGCGGAGGCTCGGCGTCGCGGATGTCCGCCAGCGCCGGCTGCAGCTCGCTGACCCGCCAGTCGGAGAGCGTGCAGACGGGCTCGTCGTGGAGGTCGTCCAGCTCGCGCTGAAGGCGGTCCTCCAGGGAGGGATCCAAGATGTCGGAGGCGGCCTCGATACGCTCCAGCGCCGCCGCCAGCGAGCGCGCCTCCGGCCTGTCCGGGGACGCGGCGATCAACTCCCGCGCGTGTTCACATGCCCGCAGGAAGCCGGCCGCGTCGCGGCGGAGGCGGATCAGGTCGCGGCGCCGGTAGAGCGCGATGTTCGTGCTGTGCAGGTGCGCCTGGTAGCGCTTGGCGAAGCGGCCGATCTCGGCGCGCAGCCGGCGCCCGCGCGGTGGCGCGAAGAACTCCGGCAACGCCCCGGCGGCGTTCGCGACCGGGAGCCACGAGCGGTACGGGGTGCCGCTCTCTCCGGCGCTGGCGAAGTCGCACAGCCGCAGCGTGCGCGCGTCCGCGGCGGCGCATTCCAACAGCGTGACCGGCGCAAGCCAGTGCGGCCAGGCGGCCGGCTCCAGGCGCAGGCGGCGGGCATCGAGCGCGGGCAACGCGTCGGGCTCGATGGCGTTGTAGCGAGCGTCGAAGGTGAGCAGCAGCGGGCCGCGGTAGAGCGACGTGGTGCCTGAGCGCGCGTTGTGGCCCGGCCAGCAGTGCACGCTCAGGTCGAGGTCGAGCTCGACCAGGTCGCCGTCGCGCCACGTGCGCTCGATGGCAAGGTAGGCGCCGGGCTCGACCGGAGCGACCGGCGTGCCGTTGACCGCGGCCGTCGTGTTCCGGGACCAACGCGGGATGCGCAGCTTGAGGCCGAACGCCGCCGGCGTGGACGGCGCGACGCGCAGGGCCACCCGCCCCTCCGCTGGGTACCGGGTGTGCTGGCGCAGCGTGACCTCGACCGCGGACTCGCGCAGCGGCGCCGTGAGCTCGGAGGGGCCGTACCAGTTGAGCAGGAGCCCGCCGGCGTCCTGCATCAGCGCCCAGTCGGAAACCATGCCCAGGCCGCGGGCGCCGTTCACGGAGCAGCAGTTCAGCTCCGGCGAGCCTTCCCGGCCCTGCCAGCCGAGCGTGACGCCGGAGTCGATGCGCGTGCCGTCCGGCGGGGTGTCGTAGGTGACCCACCGCCCGCTGGCCGAGTGCAGGCCGAGCACGGAATTGAGCGTGCTCAGCTCGATCTCGTCGGCCACCCGCGCATCCCCGGTCAGGCGCAGCATCTCGACGCTGAGCGCGATCCAGGCGATCGTGCAGCAGGTCTCGATCGCGCCCAGGTCGTAGGGATCGCCGACCGCCATCTCGCCGGAGCTGAAACCGCCATTGTTGTGGCGGTCAGTGGCGGTGATGCTCCACCAGATCCGCTTGAGCGCGTCGCGGTAGCGCGCGTTGCCGGTGAGCGGATACAGCTCCGCCAGCGCCATGACCGAGTGCAGGCTCTCCCAGCCGGTGTTCGGCAGCTCGAAGTACTCCAGGCCGGACAGGGGGCCGTCCACGTAGTTCCCGGCCAACGGGTTGCCGCCGGCGTCGCAGGCGGCGAACTCCGCCACGATCTGCTCGGCAAGCTGCAGGTAGCGCGCTTCGCCGGTGACCCGGTGGAGCAGCGCCAGCGAGTGCGCCGGCGCCAGGTTCACCTTGCTCCAGCCCGTATCGACCAGCCGCGGCGACGTGGCGCCCAGGTACAGCTCGCACAGCCGGTCCGCCATGCGCCGGGCGCAGCGCAGCGCCGCCGCGTCGCCCGAGTCAGCGTGCCACAGCAGCAACCCCAGCATGACGTGGTAGTGGCCCCAGGCGTCCCAGGTGTCGCCGCCGCGCTCCGGGTCCCACAGCGGCGCCCCCTGGCGGCAGTTCGGGGCGCGGTTGGTCAGCCCGTACGGCGACGGCCACGGTCCCAGGTAGCCGTTGTCCGCCTGCAGCGAGACCAACTCGCCGACGACGCCCGAAACCACCTCGCGCAGCTCCCGGTCGCCGGTCAGCCGCAGGACCTGCACGGCGGCGGTCAGGTACTTGCCGGCGAACTCGCCCGCCCACATCACCATCTCGCGCAGCGGCTCGCGGTCGCGGTCGCGAAACATCTCCAGCAGCGCCGGGTTGGCGCGCGGCGCCACCTTCAGCCACTGCTCGGAGACGCCGGCGAGATAGTCCCCGAGGACCCCGTCGATGCGATAGCGGGTGCCGGTGATACGGTCGCACTGCGGCATGGGCGTACCTCGCGCTACATCACTTCGCGAGATCCCATTCGGCATGGACGGTGCACGCTGCGAGGGCGATCTGCTTGACCGTGACCTTCGCGTCCGAGCGGTCCAGCGATACGCGAGCGGCAACCGTGAGCCCCCCGAAGGAGCAGTCGACGGTCGGGCCGTCGGCGGCAAACGCACTCAGCGGCGCGTCCTCAATGGATCGGAAAATCGATGTCGGTATCTCGACGAGTTGATAGCGGTCCGGGACTTCGCTCGGCTTACGAAACGCACGAAGCATCAAGATCGCGTCAACCGCTTTCATGTAGTCCCGAAAGAGCTCGACCGTGCGTCGGCGGCGTTCTCTCGACGTCCGCATGTCCTGGATCCAGGCGGCTTCCGTGAGCTTGGATATGTGAACCGTCGTTCGAGACAGACGTTGCGCCGCGGTCGACTTCAAGGAGAGCTTCCGTTCCGGCTCCGTGTCGCGATGGACCACGAGGTCGACGAATCGATGCGTAGCCGATGCCGGTTTCTCGTAGTCCCATTCGACGGCGTCGCAGGCGTTGCAGAATACGACCTCGAAGCCGGTCAGACCCAGTGGCTCGGTCGTGGTCCCGTGATGTACTGAAAGCGCAAGGCTGAAGTACTCCACCCAGTCCGCGCTTTCCGTAATCCACGTCCTCTGCGGATTCACCTTCGCTTGTGGCGGGGAAGAAAGAGACCCTATGAGGCGAGCTACAAACCGAGTCGCCATGGGCGACAGATCGTCGATCCGGGCCTTCAGCGCCGCCAGATCCTTGTGGTGCTGATCGGGACTCATGTGGCGGCTGGATCGGCCGCCGCAAAGAGGTTGGGCGTCCCGACACCGATCCTGTGCTCGATCAGGTTCACGTATGCCGGGTTCAACTCCACTCCGACCCATCTCCGGCCCAGGTCCTGGGCCGCGATCAGCGTCGTCCCGGAACCCGCGTACGGATCCAACACGACGTCGTCGGGCCGGCTGGTGATCGCTACGCATCGCCGCGCCAGCTTCATCGGCATCACCGCCGGGTGATCATCCATCGCGCCGTTGCGCCTCTGGGGTTCTGTCGGGATGTCCCACACCGATCGCAGGCGGCGCCCTCCCGGCCCGCGCACGGCGTCGGTGTCGTAGTGGTAGTCCTGGCTCTTGGAGAGCAGGAACACGGTCTCGTGCGCTTTCGTGGGTCGGTCCCGCACCGACTCCGGGTGAGCGTTCGGCTTGTGCCAGATGACCTCCGACCGGAGCCACCAGCCGGCTTCCTGCAGGGCGAACGCCAGGCGCCAGGGGACGCCGATCAGGTCCTTCGGCTTGAGTCCGTCCGGGGTCACCGGCCGTACGTCCATCGCGCGCGCCCGGTTCTTGCGGTCTGGTGCACGGTATCGTCGGTTGCCCGACGTATACGCGTCGCCGAGGTTGAGCCAGACGGTTCCGTCGTCGGCAAGCACACGGTGGACCTTGTCGAACGTCTGCACGATGCTCTCAACGTAGTCCGCGAGGATGTCGTCGCGACCGATCTGCCGATCCACCTCGTAGTCCCGCAGCGACCAGTACGGCGGTGAGGTCACCACCGTCCGAATGCACCGGTCGGGCAGTAGCTCCAGGGCGTCACTCGCACTCCCGCACACGAGGACCGATGTATCCAACGACTTGACGGAGACTCGATCGTGCGCGTCGATCCGCAGGTAACCCTTGGACTCTCCCGTACCGTTTGCCTGGACGGCTGCTGGCGCGATCATGTGGCTGGGGCTCATACCACTATAGCGCACGCTGAGCCGCATCGCTTGCGCCTGCGCTCAAACAGAGCCCGTAGCTGAGCTATGATCCGCTGGCGATGAGGGAGGCCGCCCGCGCGCTGTGCAGAGAGCTGGACAGCGCCGGCGACCCGGAGCGCGCGCGGCACCTGCAGCGGTTCTTCCGCACGGGACCGGGGGAGTACGGCGAGGGGGACCGCTTCCTGGGGCTGCGCGTCCCGGAGGTGCGGGCGATCGCGCGCCGGCATCGCGAGCTGTCGCTGCCCGACCTGGCCGAGGTGCTGGCCAGCCCCTGGCACGAGCACCGGCAGGCGGCGCTGTTCGTGCTGGCCGACCGCTACCGGCGCGCCGATCCGGCGGAGCGGGAGGCGATCGCCGCCTTCTACCTCGACCACCTGGACGCCGTGAACAGTTGGGACCTGGTGGACGGGTCGGCGCCGCACATCCTGGGCGCCCACCTGCTCGACCGCGACCGCGCCGTGCTCTACGAGCTGGCCGGCTCCGGGCACCTGTGGCGGCAACGCGTGGCCGTGCTCGCCACCTTCGCCTTCATCCGCGCCGGCCAGTTCGAGGATACGCTGCGGCTGGCCGAGCTGTTGCGCGAGCACCCGCACGACCTGATCCACAAGGCGGTCGGCTGGATGCTGCGCGAGATCGGCAAGCGCGACCGGGCGGCCGAGGAGCGCTTCCTGGACCGCCACGCCGCGCGCATGCCGCGCACGATGCTGCGCTACGCGATCGAGAAGTTCGACCCCGAGCTGCGCCGCAGCTACCTGCAGCGCAGCTCGCAGCGTTAGCCCCGGGCGATCAGGCGGTCGATGCGCTCGCGGTCGAAGCCGACGACGATCGTGCCGTTGTAGTCGAGCACCGGCACCCCGTGCTGCCGGGAGCGGTGCGCGATCTCGGCCGCCTTGCGCTCGTCGCGGCTGATGTCGTACTCCGTGAACTTCACCTGCCGCTCGCGCAGGTAGCGCTTGAGCTGCGTGCAGTAGCCGCAGCTCGGCGTCGTGTACATGCGTACCGCCATGGCGTTCCCCCTACAGGTGGAAGACGCACATCTTCGTCTCGGTCATCTCCTCGACCGCGTACTTCGGCCCTTCCTTGCCCATGCCGGAGTCCTTGAGGCCGCCGTACGGCATCAGGTCGGCGCGCCACTGGGTGCCCCAGTTGACGTGGATGTTGCCGGATTCGACCTGGCGCACGTACTGCATGGCCCAGTTCACGTTCTCGGTGAAGATGGCGGCGCTCAGGCCGTAGTTGGTGTCGTTGGCCAGCGCGATCGCCTGGTCGATGTCGTCCACCCTGGTGATGCCCACCACGGGGCCGAACACCTCGTCGCAGGAGATGCGCATCTCGGGGCTGACGCCCTCCAGCACGGTCGGCTGCATCATCTGCCCGTCAAGGTCGCCGCCCGCGACCAGCGTGGCTCCACCGTTGACCGCCTCCGTGACCCAGCCCTGCACGCGCTCGGCGTCGGACTGGCGGATCATCGGCCCCATCTTGCTGTCGGCGTGCAGGGGGTTGCCGGTGTTGATCGAATCGACCTCCGCCTTGAAGGCGTCCACGAAGTTGGCGTACGCGTCCTTGTGCGCCAGCACGCGCTGCGTGGAGATGCAGACCTGGCCGGCGTTCGAGTAGCCGGACATCGCGGCCGCCTTGGCCACCTTCTCCGGATCCGCGTCGGGCATCACCACGAACGGCGCGTTGGAGCCGAGCTCCATCGTCACCTTCTTCAGGCCCGCGACCTTGCAGATGTGCTCGCCCACGTCGCGGCTGCCGGTGAAGGTGATCTTGCGCACGCTCGGATCACCGCAGAGCCCGTCGCCGATCTCGCCGCCCGAGCCGGTCAGGCACTGCACCGCCTCCGGCGGGGCGCCGGCGTCGACCAGCAGCTCGATGACCTTGAGGCCGGACAGCGGCGTATCGGTCGCCGGCTTGAGGATGATGGCGTTGCCGGCCGCGAATGCGGGGCCGACCTTGTGGCAGACCAGGTGCAGCGGAAAGTTGAACGGGCTGATGCCGACGACCACGCCGCACGGCACGCGCAGGGTGAAGCCGACCTTGTCGCGCACGCCGGGAGCGCCGTCGAGCGGCAACACCTCGCCGCCCAGGCGCTTCGCCTCCTCGGCGGACAGGGCGATGATCTCGGTGGCGCGCTCCACCTCGATGTTCGCCTCGCCGACCGGCTTGCCCTCTTCCAGCGTGATGATCTTCGACAGCTCCGCGGCCCGCTCGACCATCAGCTCCGACGCGCGGTGCAGAATCTGGTAGCGCTCGTAGCCGGTCATGGCGGCCACCTGCTTCGCGGCCTTCCGCGCGGTCGCCAGCGCCTTCTGCACGTCCTCCGTGGTCGCGCGCGGCACCGTGTCCACGACCGATCCGTCGAACGGGTTCAGTACGTCGATCGTCTCGGCGGCATCCACCCAGGCGCCGCCCACATGCATCTTCATTCGATTACCTCCGAATGTTCTTCCGAAATGCGTCCGATATGTATCGTCGGGCGGCTGCTCACCGCGATGAATCGCCCGGTGGCGAGCCGCCCGTGTCGTCGGCCGTCACGAACGTCGAACGGTCGGCGTCGACCAGGTCGGCGAGCGTGAAGCTCGGTACCTCCACATAATACTCCGAATCGGAGCTCTTCACGACGTAGTCGTACTCGTCGTCCCCTCCGGCCAGGATCAGGAGCTCCAGGGTGCCGGCCTCCCCGTCCTCGTCCGGGCCCAGCGCGAGCCGCACTTCCGCCGCCCGCTCGGCCAGTCCGTAGTCGCCGGGCGGCTCGGTGCCGAGCGGCCGGCGCATCCGCAGCGTGCTCACCCGGTCCACGAAGGCGGTCACGCGCTCCTGGTCCAGGACCTCGCCGGCGCCCGGCACGGGCGAGATCCACGCCCCGCCCGAACGCTCGAAGCGGAACCGGCCGGCCGCGTTCACCAGCTCGAAGGCGGCGACCCGATCGGATTCGACGCGCAGGTAGACCGGATCGACCCAGTCCGCCCGGTCGGCGGCCACCTGCCACGGGGCCACGCCGTCGACCGTCCACACCTCGTCCTCGCCGTCCACGCGCACGTGGCCGCCGCCGGTGCCGGCGGTGGTGCCGACGTAGAGCAGGAACCGGTCCGCGCCGGCGTCGATGCGGACGCGGCGCTCGAAGCCGTCCGGCGCCACGCGCAGTTCCAGCCGGCCCGCCTCGGTGCGCGCCACCAGCCGGTCGCGCCGGGCGGCCGCCAACCCGTCCAGAAGCTCGGCGATGCGCGTAGCGTCTGCGGGGTAGCCGCCGGCGTCGCTCAGCACCCAGCCGTCCGCCGCGCGGTCCATCACCACGTGCCCGTCCGCGCCGTCCTCGATCTCGATGCGGGTCACCGCGTCCGCCTGCAGGCCGGCCAGCAGCGGCTCCGGCACCTGCTCGCGGCCCGGCAGCCGCGTGAGCACCAGGATCGCGATCTGCACGACCAGGACCGCTGCCAGCACGGTCACACCGCGCTCGCCACGCAGCGCCGCGATCACGCGCCACCCTCCGCGTCCTCCGCGTCCGACGCGCCGTCCTCGGCGTCCGTCACCTGCCCCGCGGGGTGCGCGCCGCTCCCGGCGGTACCGTACATCGGACGCTCGCCGCGCCGGCGCATCCACCACACCACGCCCACCGCGCCGAGCAGCAGCGCCACCACGACGTAGTTGATCACCTCCCAGGCGCGCCGGGCCGAGTCGTCGATCGGCTCGAGCAGACGGGTCACCGCTCCCTCGGAACGGATGCCCAGCAGGTCCAGGTCCTCGACCGCCCAGTCCACGGCGTTCTGCAGGAGCTGCAGGCTGTTCAGGTAGCGCTCCCCGTGCAGGCTCGCCGACAGGCTCATGATCGTGTCGTTGAGGAACTCGCCCGATCCGAACACCACCAGGCGGGTGTCTTCCGGCGAGGACTCGATCGTCGAGCGCCGGCCGGCCGCGCCGCCGTCCGCCTCATCCGCGGCGGGCGGTCCCGATTCCGCGAACGCGCTCCCGAAGCGCCCGGTGACCGCCACCGCCAGCGGCCACTCCTGGCGGTCGTCGCCGATCGCGAAGCCGGCGTCGGGATAGCGGGCGAAGTCCGGCTGCGTGGCCGGCTCCCCGGTGGTCCAGGCCTCCGCCGTCGAGTGCAGCAGCACGTCCGCCTGGCGGCCGGCGGCCAGCGCCCCGTCGACCGCCAGCGGCGACGCCCAGTTGAGGGTCACCGCCTCCAGCGACGACGTGATCGGGTGGGTGCGGGACATGCCGTCGCGGCGCACGTCGACGAAGTACGGGTAGTCGATCGCACGGATCTGCAGGACCGATCCGCTGCGGATGGTGCTGGGAAACGACTCGTTCTGCGGGTCCATGACCACGCTGGGCGCGACGCTCACGCCGTACGCTGCGAGCAGCGCCGCCATCCCCTCGCCGGCGCGACTCAGCGAGATGCCCTCGGTGTACGGATCGGCGGCGGCGCGATGGCTGCCGGCGGCCACGAGCAGCGCGCCGCCCCGCATCAGGTACTGGTCGACGGCGAACCGCTCCCGGTCGCTCAGCTCCTGCGGGGCCACCACCAGCAACGCGTCGACCTGCGCCGGCACCTCGCCCCGGCTCAGATCCACCCGCTGCACCGCGTAGTCCTCGGAAAGCTGCTGCTGCAGGAGCTGCCAGGAGGCGAACGGCTGCTGCGACCGCCCGAACGGGTCCTGCGTGGGCCCTGCGGGAGGCAGCCTGACACCGATCGTGCGCAGGAACCCAGGGGCGACCCGCTTCAGCGCCGCCTCGACCGCTGCGGTGACCGCCGTGGCGCTGTACTCGTCTTCCGGCCGGACGATGAACGTCTGCTCGCCCGACTCCAGGATCAGGTCGAAGTAGTAGGTCTCGGTCGAGAACAGCGAAGCGGCGATCGGCTGCAGGCCGTAGCGGTCGGCCAGTTCCTGGCGCCCCTCGGACCCCTCCGGCCCGGGGTCGATCTCCCGGAACACCAGCGCACCGCCGGACCGCTCGGCCAAGGCGCCTGCGGCCTCGGCCACCACGGCGCGCGGCTCGTCGAGGTCCGCCGGCAGCGTGTCCTGCGTCACGTACAGCGCCAGCTCCACGGGGTCGCGCAGCGCCGCGAACAGCGAGTCGACGCTCCGGAACCCGGACGACGCCTTCTTGATGGCGCGGGTCAGGTCGTACTCGAAGTTGCGCAGGCGCACCTCCGTGATGCCGTCCCGGCCGCGGTCGATGCGGATCAGGTCCTGGAACCCCAGCACCTCGTACTGGTCGCCGTAGCTGACCACCACGTCGAAGTAGGAGTTGACGATGCCCTGCTCGAAGCGGTCCTCCACCTGGAAGGGCGTGGGCCGGATGTTGTACGCCTGCACGGCCTCCGCCTCGGCCTCCGGGTCGCCACCCGGGTCGATCACCTCGGCGGTGACGGTGCCGCGGCCGGCGATGCGGTACTCCTCCAGCAGGTCGCCGATCTGCGGCGCCAGCGGCGCCAGCAGCGGATGGGTGCGCCCGCTCAGGTAGGCGCGGATCGCGAGCGGCTCGGGCAGCCCCTCCAGCAGCGAGACGGTCGCCGGCGACAGGGAGTAGGCGCGGTCGGCCGTGAGATCGACGCGCGCTCGCGCGAACGGCCCCAGCCACACGTTGAGCAGGACCAGGTTGGCGGCCGCCAGCGCGGCGGCGGCCAGCGCGCGCCGCCGGTAGCGGGCGGTCACGGCGCCGCGGCTCCAGCGCTTGGCGTCCAGCGCCAGCACCCCGGCGGCCAGGAAGCCGGCGATGAGCGACAGGTAGTAGACCAGGTCGCGGAGGTCGAGCACGCCGCGCTCGATGGAGGCGAAGCGGCTGCCGGTGCCGATCTGGCGCAGCAGATCGCCGGCGCCGCCGGCGAAGTCGGTGACCCCCGGCGTGCCGACCAGGTAGAGCGCGCCGCCGACCACGGCGGTTGAGATGAAGGCGACGATCTGGTTGGCGGTGCGCGACGACAGGAACAGGGCGAGCGCGGCGTAGGCGCCGGCCATCAGCAGCGAGGCGAGGTAGCCGCCGATCACCGGCCCCGGATCCAGGTCGCCGAGCAGCGCCACCGTCAGCGGCAGCGGCACGGTCAACAGCAGCGCCGTGGCCACCAGCACCTCGATCGCCAGGAACTTGCCCAGCACCAGCGCGATCGGCCGCACCGGCAGGGTGAGCAGGATCTCCAGCGTTCCGGAGCGCTGCTCCTCGCTCCACTGGCGCATGCCGAGGGCCGCCACCAGCAGCATCACCAGCAGCGGCATCCAGGCGAACAGCGGACGCAGGTCGGCGATGCCGCGCGCGAAGAACGCCTCCACCCAGAAGAACGTGAACAGGGTCGCGGCCAGGAACGCGCCGATCGCGATGAAGGCCAGCGGCGAGCCGAAGTAGCTCAGCACCTCCTTGCGCGCGACCGACAGCGCCGGCGTCAAGGGGCCACCTCCGCACCGGCGCCCGCGGCAGCGTCACGCGCCAACGCGTCGAACACCGTCTCCAGCGTGCGCCGCTCCTGGCGCAGCTCGCTCACCGGCCAGCCGCCGGCGGCAGCCGCGTCGAACACGCTGCGGCCCAGCTCCTCCACCGGCGCTGCGGCCGTGATCCGGTAGTGGATGCCGCGCGGATCGCGCTCCCGCTCCACCGCCGACACGCCCGGCAGGGCCTGCAGCCGCTCGCGCGCCGCCGGCACCTCGTCCGCCAGGGTGAGCAGCACCGCGGTGCCGGCTGCCAGCGTCTCCAGGCCGGCGTCGGCGCGGATGCGGCCCTTCATGATGATGACCGCGCGGTCGCAGAGCGCCTCCACCTCGCTCAGGATGTGGGTCGAGAACAGCACCGTGCTCTGCCGGGCCAGCGCGCGGATGAGCTTGCGGATCTGCACGATCTGCGTCGGGTCCAGGCCCACGCTGGGCTCGTCCAGGATCAGCAGCTTCGGCTGGTGGAGGATCGCCTGCGCCAGCCCGACCCGCTGCCGGTAGCCCTTGCTGAGCTCGCCGATCGGCCGGGTCATCTGGTCGGCCAGTCCCGTCTCCGCGAGCGCGGTCGTGATGCGCGCCCGCCCCTCCTCCGCGGACAGACGCCGCAACTCGGCGATGTGGCGCAGGTACGACTGCACGGTCAGCTCCGGGTAGAGCGGCGCGTTCTCCGGCAGGTAGCCGATCCGCTCCTGCACCGCCAGCGTGTCGGTGAGCACGTCCAGGCCGTCCACGGTGACCGTGCCGTGGTCGGGCTGCAGGTAGCCGGTCAGGATCTTCAGGACCGTGGTCTTGCCCGCGCCGTTGGGACCGAGCAGGCCGACGATCTCTCCCGCGGCGATGGAGAAGCGCACGTCGTCGAGCGCGCGCACCGACCCGTACGACTTGCCCAGTGCCGTGACCTCGACCATGGGATCGCCGGCAAAGATAGTGACGGGCGGCTCTGCCGACTACCTCGACGGACTCGCGGTCAGCGGACCTTCGCGCCGATGACGATGGCGGCGGCCAGCAGGACCAGGTTCTTGACGATGTACTGGCCCTCCAGGGTCAGCACGAACGGCGCGGCCTCGAACACCGCTTCCGGATTGAGCACGATCGGCGACATCGCCCCCAGCATCTGCGCGTACATCAGCGCCACCGTCACGCGCAGCAGGCGCCCGGTCAGATAACCGAGGCCGATGGCCATCTCCCAGCAGCCCAGGAACGGCAGGAACAGCGCGGGCGGCAGGAACGGATACGTCGCCACGATCAGGCCGGCCGCGGGGCTGGCGCCGGGGAAGAGCTTGAGCGCCCCGAACCAGATGAACACCACGCCGATGGTCACGCGCAGCAGGCGCACGCCGTGGCGGTCCATCCAGGCGATCAGGCGCTTGTCGACCGGCTGGAGGCGAGGGGGAACCGGCAGCCGCGTGGCCATCGCCCCCAAGGTAGCGACGGCGGCGCGGCTCAGGCCAACAGCTCGGCGATCGTCCCCACGGTGCGGTCGGGCCGCACGGTTCCGTCGCCGATTGCGCCCGTCTCGGCGTGGTCGCGAGCCCATACCCCGTGGATGCCCACCGCCTGCGCGCCGGCGATGTCCCAGGGCAGGTCGTCGCCGACCATCCACGCGTCCGCCGCGGTGACCCCGAGCCGCTCCAGCGCCAGCCGGAAGATGCGCGGGTCGGGCTTGCCGAAGCCCACCTCGCCTTCCACCAGTACCGCGTCGAAGCGGGTGTCGACGGCGTGCCGGTCGATCTTGGCGCGCTGGTCGGCCGCGCCGCCGTTGGTGACCAGCGCCAGCCGCACGCCGCGGCGGCGCAACTCGGCGACGGTCTCCAGGGCGCCGGGGATCGGCTCCAGGACGCGAAGGCGTTCTGCCACGGAGCGGATGCCCAGGGCCTCCGCGTCGACGGGTACCGTGCACCGCAGCAGCTCCAGGGCGCGCTCGACGATGCGGGCACGTGCGCCGGACTGGTCCAGGCGAGCGCGGGCGCGGCGCTCCTCGTCCGACCAGAACCAAGTGGAGGCCTCTGCCATGGCCTGGCTCACCTGAGCCAGGGGCACCGCGGTGTCGTCTGCGACCTGCCGGGTGATGACCTCCATCGCCTGCCGGCCGGCGGCAGTGGAGGCGAGCAGGGTGTCGTCCAGGTCGATCAGCATGGCGCGGGGAAGTGGAGACATGGGTGCGGGTGGAGCCGGATGGCCGGGGGCAGCGCCACCGTAGCACGGTGCGCGGTCTCTCGGGCCGCTTGCGCGGCCCTCCCGCCGGACTCATCGCCGGCAGACCGAGGCCGTCCCGGCCTCCGTCTGCCCCCAGCCCCAACCTCGATGATGTCTCCGGCGCTCGGCCCGCTTGCGCGGCCCTCCCGCCGGACTCATCATCCTGTCCATGGGCCTGAATACCGCTCCCACCTTCTCCGTGCTCATCACCGGCGGCACGATCGTCGACGGCACCGGCGGCCCCGCCTACCGGGCGGACGTCGGCCTGCAGGGCGACGCGATCACGGCCATCGGCGACCTTGGCGCCGCCACCGCGGACACCACCGTCGACGCCACCGGGCTCACGGTCACCCCCGGGTTCATCGACGTGCACGTGCACTCGGAGCTGGCGCTGCTCGCCGGCCACGACAGCCTGGTGGGCGCCCGGCAGGGGATCACCACCAACCTGCTGCACCCGGACGGCTTCGGCTGGGCGCCGCTCGACTCGCCTGCGTGCGAGGAGCTGTTCGCCTACACCGCGACCCTCTACGGCGGCTCGGAGCTGGAGGCGCGCTGGCCGACCATCGCCTCCTACCTGGACCGCTTCGCCGGCACCACGCCGCTGAACGTGTTCCCGCAGGTCCCGCACTGCGCCGTCCGCCTGCGGGCGATGGGATGGGACGCCCGCCACGCCACCCCGGACGAGCTGCAGGCGATGGAGGACGGCACCCGCGAGTGGATGGAAGCCGGCGCCGGCGCGCTCTGCCTGGGACTGGACTACCAGCCGAGCGCCAACGCCAGCTTCGAGGAGCTGGTGCGCCTCTGCCGGGTCACCGCCGAGCACGGCGGCATCTACGCCGCCCACCAGCGCTACGCGCACCTGGGCCGCCCGGTCGCGTGGCGGGAGACGATCGAGCTGGCCAAGGCCTCCGGGTGCCCGGTGCACGTCAGCCACGAGCGCGTCGACGCGGAGTCGGGCGCGGCGCTGGAGCAGGTGGACCGCGAGGGGGTG
Source organism: Spirochaetia bacterium (assembly GCA_964291595.2). GTDB lineage: Bacteria > Spirochaetota > Spirochaetia > SZUA-6 > Bin103 > CATQHW01. The sequence goes on from OZ219914.1 coordinate 4,643,173, forward strand.
GACCTCTCGTTCGAGTCCTACCTCTACCCGGCCGGCATGACCCACCTGGAGATGGCGCTGCCCATCCACCTGCACCCCGGCGGCTGGCCGGCCATGGTCGAGCGGCTGCGCCGGCCCGGCGTGCGCGACCTGGCGGTGGAGTGGCTGGCCAAGTACCTGGGACGCGGCGACCAGATCGTCGGTTACAGCCGCTCCGGGCGCCACGTCGGCGAGCGCACCGCCGACCTCGCGGCGGCGGCCGGGAAGTCGATCGGCGAGTTCGCCTTCGACCTCGTCATGGAGGAGGAGGGGGCCGCGACCATGGTCTTCCCCTGGCAGACGCCGGTGGAGGAGCACGAGCGGGTGATCGCCGCGACCGCCGTGCACCCGCGCATGATGGTCGCCAGTGACGGCGTGTACGACGTGCCGCACCCGCACCCGCGCAGCTTCGGCTGCTTCGCCCGCGTGCTGGGCGAGTTCGTCCGCGACCGCGGCCTGCTGAGCCTGCCGGAGGCGATCTACAAGATGGCCGGCTTCCCGGCCGAGCGCTTCCGCGTCCCCGACCGCGGCGTCATCCGGGTGGGCGCCGCGGCCGACCTGGCGGTGTTCGACGCCGAAACGGTGGCGGCCCGCTCCACGTGGGAGGAGCCGCGCCAGGAAGCGGTCGGCATGCGCTGGGTGCTGGTCAACGGCCGCCCGATCATCGCCGACGGCACCTCCACCGGCGCCCTCCCCGGCCGCGTTCTGGCCCGCAAGTAGAAACTACGAACTCAGTCGTTCGGTGTGCGGAAACCGCAGCGGCAACCGGAGGCTCGTGTCAAGCGCCTGTCCACGGTCACCAGATCCGCCTGCAACGACTCCGCCAGCGCGACGTACCAGCCATCGTAGGAGGTGACGTTGTCGCGCAGTTCCCACACACGGGAGGCGAACGGACGGTAGGGATACAGCACCACGCCCAGCTCCATCAGGTCTGCGTGTGCCATCGATGCCGCGTCAGCCGAGATCTCTCCCACCCGCACGGCCCTCCTCAGGATGCTGACGACCTCGACCGGCATCAGGTGTGGCGCAGCCGCACGGCCGGCGGCGAGTTGCCGTTCGGCCCAACGGCCGTCAACGCCGTCGTCGATCAGCGCGGCCGCCACCGCTCCGGCGTCGACTACCAGCGTCACCGGCGGTCGGCATCGCGATGGCGCAGGATGCTGGCGGCGGGCAGTCGGCTACCGGTCCGCGCCTTTCGTTCGGCGATCCTTTGCAGCACCACTTCGGGATCCGGGCGTCGTGCCAGCTCGATCAACTGCGCGCGCAAATATGCCTGCAAGGAACGTCCCGTAGCCGCCGCCCGGGCGCTCAGCTCATCACAAGCCTCGGCTGGAACGTCACGAACGGTAATGGATCGTGTCATCGCATCACTATGGTGCTGGTAGCAGCAGATTGCAAGCGTCCCCGATGATCGCCCAGAACGGCCGGCCCGGACGCGACCCCACTCATCTCGCGTTGGACGGCCGGGGCCGATAGTCCTACCGTCCTGACCATGGCCGATCCGACGCTCACCGCATCCGACTCGATCACGCGCGAGTACGTCGCGCTTCATCCTCGCTCCGCCGAGCTGTACCGGGAGGCCCTCGACGTCTTTCCCGGCGGCGCCACCCACGAGGTGCGCCGCCTGCTGCCCTTCCCGGTCTTCATGTCCCGCGCCGACGGCGCCAGCAAGTGGGACGTCGACGGCCACGAGTACGTCGACTACGTGATGGGGCACGGCGCGCTGCTGCTCGGCCACGGCCACCCGGAGCTGGTGGCCGCCGCCACCGCCCAGCTCCCGCGCGGCACCCAGCTCGGCGCCAACACCGAGCAGGAGATCGCCTGGGCGCGCGCGGTGCGGGCGTTGATGCCGTCGGTCGAGCGCATCCGCTTCCACAGCTCCGGCACCGAGGCGTCGATGATGGCGATCCGCATCGCCCGCGGCTGCACGGGCCGCGAGCGTATCGTCACCTTCGCCGACCACTTCCACGGCTGGCACGACTACGTCGCCGGCGGATCCGGCCGCTACCCGGCGACCGGCATCCCGGAGGCGACCCGCGCCACGGTCACCGTGCTCCCGGACGCCGATCCGGGCGTGGTGGACGACACCCTGGCGGCCGGCGACGTCGCCGCGGTGATGCTGGAGCCCACCGGCGGCGCCATGGGCTACTACGGCGTGCACCCGGACTTCCTGCGCCACCTGCGCGAGATCACCGCGCGGCGGGACGTGCTGCTCATCTTCGACGAGGTCGTCACCGGCTTCCGCGTCTCCAGAGGAGGCGCCCAGGAGCGCTACGGCGTGCGGCCCGACCTGACCACGCTGGCCAAGATCCTGGCCGGCGGCCTGCCGGGCGGCGCGGTCGGCGGCCGCACCGACCTGCTCAACATCCTGTCCTTCCCGCCCGACGTGGACGCGCGCCGGCGCATCGGCCACCCCGGCACCTTCAACGCCAACCCCTTGAGCGCCGCGGCCGGCACGCGCTGCCTGGAGCTCATCGCCGACGGCGCCGCCAACGACGCCGCCGAGCGCGCCGCGCGCCGCCTGCGGCAGGGCATCGAGGGCGCGATCGCCGCCGCCGGCGCGACCTGTTTCTGCCACCAGCGCGCCTCGGCGGTCTGGATCGTGTTCGGCGCCACCCACGACGGCGACCCCGAGCTGTGCACGGCGCCGCGCGAGGCGGTCGCCGAGGGGCGCGCGCCGCGCTACAGCGAGCCGTTCAAGCGCGCGCTGCTCAACCGCGGCGTCGACGCGATCGGCGGAGCGTTCATCGTCAGCGCCGTCCACAGCGACGCGCAGATCGACCACACCGTCGCGGCGGTGGAGGATGCCCTCAGGCGGATGAAGGCGGACGAGGTCCTCCGCTGAGCCGCGAACGCGCACAGGCCGTTCCCGGCTCCGCCACCATGCGCGGGCTGATGCTGCCGGTGTTCCTGCCGGTGCTGCTGGAGTCGGCCGGCGTCGCCGCGGTCTTCCCGTTCATCCCGCTGCTGGCGGTGGAGCTGGGCGCGGGGTTCGCCGGCGCCGGCGCCGCCTTCGCCCTGCACGGCCTGGGCGGCATGGTCATCGCCGTGCCCATCGGCCTGGCCTGCGCGCGCTTTGGGGAGAAGCGGCTGCAGGCCTCCGCCGGCGTGGCGCTGGCCGGCTGCTGCGCCGGCATCGCGCTGGTCGACGCGGCGCCGGCGTTCGGGGCGTTGCTGCTGGGCATCGGCGCCTGCCACGGCGCGTGGATGCTGGCGCGCCTGGCCTGGATGAGCCGCGCCGCCTCGCCGCAGTTGCGGGGCCGCGCGCTGGCCACCACCGGCGGCGTCACCCGCATCGGAAGCCTGATCGGACCGATCGCCGGCGGCTTCATCGGCGACCGGTTCGGCCTGCAGGCGATCTTCGTGGTGCCCATCGTGCTGGCGCTCGTCGCGTCCGCGCTGATGATGCGCCTGATGCCGTCCTTCCCTCCGCAGGGGATCGCCCCCGCCGCCGGCCGCAAGGGCGGCGCCTTGGGCGGCCTCTGGCGGGAGCTGCGCAGCGGCCGGCGCATCCTGACGACGGCCGGCGCGGCCATGGTCGCGCTGTCGGTGCTGCGCGCCTCGCGGCGCGTGATCGTGCCGCTGTGGGCCGCGCACATCGGCCTCGACGTGGTGCAGATCGGCCTGGTGGCCGGGCTGACCGCCGGCATGGAGATCGTGATGTTCCTGCCGGCCGGCATGGTCATGGACCGCTTTGGCCGCCGCTTCGCCTCCGCCCCAGGGACGCTGCTGCTCACCGTCGGGCTGGCAGCCACGCCGCTGACCCAGTCCTTCGCGGCGCTGCTGGCCGTCGGCCTGATCGGCGCGATCGGCAACGGCCTGGGCTCAGGCATCAACATGACCTACGGGGCCGACCTGGCGCCGCCCGGCCGTTCCGGGCAGTTCCTGGGCATCTGGCGGCTGATCAGCGACATCGGCAGCGTCGTGGGACCGACCGTCGCCGGCGTGGCCGCGGCCGCGCTCAGCCTGGCCGGCAGCGCGCTGGCGGTCGGCGTGCTGGGCCTGGCCGGCGGCGTGGCGTTCGCCCTCCTCCCCGAGCCGGCCGAGCAGCGCCGCCGCGCCGACGCAGCCGCGGGGGACGGCTGACCGGCTGTCGCGCCCTCAGGCGGCTCAGTACCATGGCGCAGACCACATGAACCCGCGCGTGGCGATCGTCGCCTATTCCCAGGAGACCAGCACCTTCACGTCGCAGCGGACGACCCTCGACACCTTCCGGGCCTACGGGCTGACCGAGGGTCCCGCGGCCCTGGAGAACCGCTCCAATCACGAGATCGGCGGCTTCCTGCACGAGCTCGGCGCGGCCGGCTTCGACTGGGAGCCGTGCCCGGTCATCCACGCCACGGCCGGCGCGCACGGCCCGCTCACGCCCGACACCCGCGCGTGGTTCGAGGAGCGCATCGTCGCCGGCATCCGCGCCGCGGCCCCGTTCGACGCCGTCTACCTGGCCCTGCACGGCGCCGCCGTGGCCCTGGACGATCCCGATGTCGAGGGGCGCCTGCAGGAGCTGGTCCGCGGCGCCGTCGGCCCGGACACGCCGATCGTGCTGTCGCTCGACCACCACGCCAACCTCACGCAGCGCATGGTCGACAACTGCGACGCGCTGGTCGCGCACCGCACGCAGCCGCACGCCATGCGCGACACCGGGCAACTCGCCGCCCGCCTGCTCATGCCCATCCTGCGCGGGGAGCTTTCGCCCACCATCGCGTGGCGGAAGATCCCGCTCGTCACCCACCAGGAGCAGTACCTGACCGCGGCCGGCCCCATGAAGACCTGGTTCGACCGCGCGCGGGCCATGGAGCGGCTGCCCGGCGTGGCGTCCGCCTCCACCTTTCCCATGCAGCCGTGGATGGACATCGCCGAGGGCGGCTGGGCGTGCGCGGTCGTCACCGACGGCGACCGGGAGCTGGCCGAGCGCCTGGCCGCCGAACTCGCGGACCTGGCCTGGGAGCTGCGCGACGAGTTCCTGAAGCAGGACAGCATCAGCCCGGCGGAGGCGGTGGCGCAGGCGATCGCCGCCGACCGCGGCCTGGTCGTGCTGTCCGACACCGGCGACAGCGTCTGGGGCGGAGCGCCCGGCGACAGCACGACGCTGCTGGCCGAGCTGCTCCGGCAGCAGCCGCCGCGGATGGCCCTGGTGCCGATCGTCGATCCGGCCATGGCCCGGCAGGCCGCCCGCGCCGGTGCCGGCGGGGCGGTGAGCGGGCCGATCGGCCGCCGGCTGGACCCCCACTTCGGCGACCCCGTGGAGATCGACGCGGAGGTGGTGGCGGTAGGCGGCGGCCGCATCGAGGTTCCGGTGCAGGCCATCGCCTCCTTCGACATGGGCACCGCCTGCCTGCTGCGCAGCGGCTCCGTCCACATCGTGGTCAGCGAGCGCACCGGCATCGGCGGCAACCATCCCGCGGTCTACGAGCACTTCGGCGTCGAAGTCGCGGACGCCGGGATCGTCGTGGTGAAGACCGCCAGCAACTGGCAGTACTACCGCCGCTGGACCTCGCAGGTGATTCGCGCCGACACGCCCGGCGCCACCCAGTCAGGGCTGCGCGACCTCGAATGGAAGCACCTCCCCCGCCCGATCTACCCGCTCGACCCGCTCCCAGAGCCATCATTCACGCCAAGTCTCTGAGCCGGAAGGCTCAAACCTCCAACACGGAGCGAACCATCATCAGCAAGATCGACGACCTCGCAGCCGACCCCTTCGTACCCAACAACAACGTGTCCGCTTTGACGGCGGTCGACGGTTTCCGACTCCGAATCGGTGACTGGCGAGTCCTGTACACGCTCGATACCAGCACCCGAACGATGACAGTCGTAGCCGTCGTGCCTCGTGGAGATGCATACCGATGAGCGATACCCCAATCCAGACGGTCACGCTCGCCGGCGAGGATTATGCCGTGGTTCCGCTCGCCGAGTACGAAGCGTTGCGAAACGCCGTCAACGAAGATGCCATGGATGCCGCGATCATGAAGCGGGTGCTTGAAGATCCCGACCAGGAGCTCGTGCCGTTTACGCTGGTCAAGAGAATCGCCAACGGCGAGCATCCCGTCCGCGTCTGGCGCGAGTATCGTGGGATGAGAGCCGGCGAGCTCGCCACCGCCGCCGGAATTGCCAGCTCCTATCTGTCGGATATCGAAAACGGGAAGAAGCCCGGCTCGATCAACGCGATGAAACGTATCGCCATCGCACTCGACGTGACGATCGACGATCTGATTTGAGCACCATCCCGGGGCCGCCCCCGCAGTCGCGCGTGTTCGGAGGCACCCTTCGCTGGGTCGGCGAGCACTGGGTGTGTGGCCTGCGAGGCGAGGAGGAAGGCGAGACCGCCCGCGTCAGCCTCTACCACACGCATGCGAGCCCCGAAGGCGAGGGGGTGGTCGCCTACGTGTCGATCTCAGGCGAGGCCGCCCCGCCCGTGCTGGGCGTGTTCACCGACAATCGCGCGCTTGCCGCCTGGGTGCACGACGCCTGGGGCGGCGGCCGCGGCGGGCCGTTCGGCCAGGATCCGCCCGTCTTCGACGCCCGCCTCAACCGAGGCGGCCGACTCGTCCGAGGCGGCCGACTCACGCGCGGCGACCGCGCCGGAGACGAGCGCTCCTGGACCATCCAGGGCGCCGGCCTTGACCTGAGGGTCGTCTGGCGCGCATTCGAGACGCCGGTCGTCACCTACCGCGGAGACGACCCGCAGGTATACGCGCAGCGCTCCCTGTTCAACGTGCTGCTGTTCGCCCGCGAGGCCGAGGTCCACGCGAACGGCGTCCGCGTCCCCGGCGCCCCCTACGCGGACGGCCGCTGGCGGCCGGTCATCGGTGGCGGCGACCGCAGCTCCTGCGTGGTCGCCCTCGCCGAGACCTTCATCACCCCTGCATAGGCAAAGGCACCAGCTTCCCATGGACGACCCCGGACACATGACTCCCGACGAGTTCCGGCGCTGCGGCGCCGAGATGATCGAGCGCATCGCCCGCTACATGGAGGAGATCGAGCGCTACCCGGTCCTCTCGCGCGCTGCGCCCGGATCGGTACGCGACCGACTGCCGCGCACCGCGCCCGAGCGCGGCGAGCCCTTCGCGGACGTGCTGCGCGACGTCGACGAGATCGTCATGCCCGGCATCACGCACTGGCAATCGCCGAATTTCTTCGCCTACTTCCCGGCCAACGCCTCGGGTCCGGGAATCCTCGGCGACCTGCTCTCCTCCGGCCTCGGGGTGCAGGGCATGCTCTGGGCGACCAGCCCCGCCTGCACGGAGCTGGAGGCGCACGTCCTCGACTGGCTGGTCGACCTGCTCGGGCTCCCGGAGCGCTTCCGGTCGAGCACGGCCGGCGGCGGCGTCATCCAGGACAGCGCGTCGAGCAGCACCCTCACCGCCCTGCTCGCGGCGCGCGAACGCGCCAGCGGCGGCGCCGTCAACGAACACGGCGCCGGCCACGGCTCACCGCGCCGGCGGCTGACCGTCTACACCTCCCGCCACGCCCACTCCTCGCTCGAGAAGGCGGTGAAGATCGCCGGCCTGGGGCGCGACAACCTGCGCCTGGTCGACGCCGACGGCCGCCACGCCATGCGCGTCGACGCGCTGCAGGCCGCCATCACCGCGGACCGGGAAACCGGCGCCATCCCCGCGATGGTCTGCGCCACCGTCGGCACGACCTCCTCCGGCGCCGTGGACCCGGTGCGAGCCGTCGGCGCCCTCTGCCGCCGCGAGCGGATCTGGCTGCACGTCGACGCCGCCCACGCCGGCAGCGCCACCATCTGCCCCGAGCACCGCGGCCTCATCGACGGGCTCGAGCACGCGCACAGCTACACCTTCAACCCGCACAAGTGGCTGCTCACCAACTTCGACTGCAGCGCCTTCTGGGTCGCCGACCGCGCCGCGCTCATCGACGCGCTGAGCGTCCTGCCCGAATACCTGCGCAACCAGGCGACCGAATCCGGCCAGGTCGTCGACTACCGCGACTGGCACGTGCCGCTCGGCCGCCGCTTCCGCGCCCTCAAGCTCTGGTTCGTCATCCGCCACTACGGCGCGGAGGGCCTGCGCGCCCACGTCCGCGCGAGCATCGCCCATGCCGAGTGGTTCGCCGCTCAGGTGGAACAGAGCGGCGAGCTCGATCTGGCCGCGCCGCTGTCGGTGGGGCTCGTCTGCTTCCGCCACCGCGCGGGCGATGCGTTCAACGAGGCCCTGATGAACCGGCTCAACGAATCGGGCGCCCTCTACCTCACCCACACGATGCTCGACGACCGGTTCGTGCTCCGCCTGGCGGTCGGCTCTCCCGCCACCCGCCGCGAGCACGTCGAGGCTGCCTGGACCCGCATCGTCGAAACGGCGCGGGCGCTCTCGGCCGAGATGCCCTCTCTATAGACCCGGCGACGGCGCTGCCGCCGGCTACCGGGCACCGCCGAGCGCGGGTTGGCTGCCAAACGTGCGCGACTGAAGCGGCGCTGACTGCGACGCATTGTCAGGGTAACGGGCACCTCGCCGACGCGGTCGTCGCCGGTGTGCTCGATCGGAACCGAATCATGGACGACCCGGCATACAAGCGACTGCTCACCCACCGACGCATCGCCAGGGACCTGCTCATCGGGTTCATCGCCCCGCTGCGTCCCGCCGGCTGGGCCGAGGCGCTCGACTTCGCCAGCCTGCGCGACCGCGCCACCGAGAACGTCACCGACGCGCTGCGCCGCCGGTTCGGTGACGTGGTCTGGTCGATCGACCGGAGCGACGGTCACGGTGGGGTCCAGACGCTGCACCTCGTGATCGAGCACCAGTCGAGCGTGGACTACTCGATGCCGCTGCGGTTCCTGAACTACACCAGCCTGCTCTACCAGCGGCTGTACCGTGACCGCACCACGTGGAGCAAGGACGATCGGGCCGACCCGGTGCTGCACGTGGTGGTGTACAACGGCGACAAGCGATGGGACGCGCCGCTGACGCTCGCCGGGCTGGTGCAGCGGACGGAGCGGGACGGTCCGGCGCAGCTCGCCGTGAGCTACGACGTGGTTGATCTGGTGGCGGTGAAGGCGGATGATCTGCCGCGAGCGAATCTGCTGCGATGGGTCGCGGAGGTGGAGCAGGGTGCGCAGACGGGCGCGTTGCCGGAGCGGGTGCGGAAGTTGGGGGAATGGCTTGCGGAAGCGGGCGAACCGGGCCTCACGAAGAGCTTCGACCTGTGGCTTGGCGTCCTGGGCCGGAAGTGGGGCGTGGAGTTGCCGTCGATCCGTGAATACGAGGAGGTAAGCGCCGTGTTGCTGGAGAAGATCGATCGCTGGGAAGCGGAAATCCTGGAACGGGGCATCGAACGGGGGATCGAGCAAGGGATGGAACGGCAGAGGGCGCTGCTGCACCGTTTGGCGGAGCACCGGTTCGGTCCGGCGGCGGCGGAGCGGCTGTCGGCGGTGCTCGCCGGCGTGACCGACGCGGATCGCCTGGCCGAAGCGGGCGAGTGGATCGTGGACTGCACCACGACTGCCGACTTCCTGGCCCGCGTGAGCCGCGCGGACTTGTAGGCCGCGGCCGCGACCGTCCCTCTACGCCCCGGATCTTGCCGCTCCGCCCCACATGGTGCGGCTGGAGCCGCTGGCCGAGAGCTACGACCGCGCCTCCGGTCCCGAGCACCGGACACCCCGCCCGAACGGGCCATGTCCGTCTCACGAACATCCCTCGCCCTCAAGCAGTTCCGAATCGACTACCCGATGGCACGGTGAGTGCTGCTGTTCGGCGGCGACCGCCGCGAGTACCGCAACGGCATCGATCTCCTGCCCCTGGCAGAGGCACTGGCCGACTCCACGCTGACCCTGGGGTAGTACGACGTTACCCACAGACGCATCGCCAGGGACGCTCATCGGGTTCATCGCCCCGCTGCACGTTGTGATCAAGCATCATGGCTGGCCGAAGATCTTGACGCGATCCGTCGAAGGTCATTTTTTGACGCGATCTGCTGCCAGGAGTATCATGTCGGAGTTCCCGATCAGTCGGGCTTGTAAGACTACCTTCCTGCTGGCGGGTAGCGGGTCCTCGGTTGGTGCCAAGCTGACCGGGGATCCCGTTCAGGGGCTCTGCCACCTCCTGGCAGAGCCCCTTTGTCGTTTGGCCTGGCCTGGGGACTCTGCCACTTCTCTTCGATGCTGACCTTCCATCCAAAGCCAGGCACGCTGCTGATGTGCGACTTCGATACAGGCTTCAAGGCCCCGGAGATGGTCAAGAAGCGCCCGGTTGTGGTCATTTCGCCCCGCCGGCGGAGATCCTCGGCCCAGCTCTACACCGTCGTGCCTTTGAGTACCCACCGAGAATCTGGATTCGTCGCCTACGGCGGCGACCGCCGCGAGTACCGCAACGGCATCGATCTCCTGCCCCTGGCAGAGGCACTGGCCGACTCCACGCTGATCCGGAAATAGTCGTTGAGTTGCCGTCGATCCGTGAGTACGAGGAGGTAAGCGCCGTGTTGTTGGAGAAGATCGATCGCTGGGAAGCGGAAATCCTGGAACGGGGGATTGAGCAAGGGATCGAACAGGGGATTGAACAGGGCATCGAACGGCAGAGGGCGCTGCTGCACCGTTTGGCGGAGCACCGGTTCGGTCCGGCGGCGGCGGAGCGGCTGTCGGCGGTGCTCGCCGGCGTGACCGACGCGGATCGCCTCGCCGAAGCGGGCGAGTGGATCGTGGACTGCACCACGACGGCCGACTTCCTGGCCCGCGTGAGCCGCGCGGGCTCGTAGCACGGCAGCGCTGCGAAAATTGCTGCATTTCAGGATTGCAACTCCCGTTTTACGTCGTAAAATGGGAGTATGTATCCCAGATCTCTGGATATCCCCTCCACCGGCCGCCAGAGCTTCTTCCTGTTCGGCCCCCGCGGGACCGGCAAGACCACGCTGCTGGAGCAGCGGTTCCCGGATGCCGTCCACCTCGATCTGCTCGACCATGCCCTGTACCTGGAGCTGCTGGCGCGGCCGCAACGGCTGCGGGACCTGATCCCGCCCGGCCATGACGGATGGGTCGTGGTCGACGAGGTGCAGCGGACGCCTCTGGTCCTCAACGAGGTCCACCGGCTGATCGAGACGGCCGGGCTGCGCTTCATCCTGACCGGGTCGAGCGCTCGCAGCCTGCGCCGGCGGGGCGTCAACCTGCTGGGCGGCCGAGCGCGCACCCGTCACCTGTACCCGCTGACGGCGGCCGAAGCCGGCAGCGACTTCGCGTTGGAGCGGGCGCTGATCCACGGCCAGCTTCCGTCGGTGTACACCCAGCCGGACCCCGACTCGTACCTGGCATCGTACGTCGAGAACTACCTCCGCCAGGAGGTGCTCGAAGAAGGACGCACCCGCAACCTGGCCGCGTTCAGCCGGTTCCTGGAAAGTGCCAGCTTCTCGCAGGCGGCGCCCCTCAACGTGTCCGAGGTGGCGCGCGACGTGGGGGTGGACCGCAAGACGGCTGCCGCCTACTTCGACCTGCTGGAAGACCTGCTGATCGCGACCAGGGTCCCGGTCTTCACCAAGCGAGCCAAGCGCCGCATGACCGCCCATCCGAAGTTCTTCCTGTTCGACGCCGGCGTCTACCGGGCGATCAGGCCAACGGGTCCGCTCGACAGCCCGGAGGAGATCGACGGCCCCGCGCTGGAGACGCTCGTCTACCAGGAGCTGCGCGCCGCCATCGCCTACCGCTCGCTCAAGCTGGATCTCTTCTTCTGGCGCACCGCGTCCGGCACGGAAGTGGACTTCGTCGCCTACGGCGGCGACGGCCTGATCGCGATCGAGGTCAAGCGCACCCGCACCATCCGGCGCGCCGACCTCCACGCCCTCAAGCAGTTCCGAGCCGACTACCCGATGGCACGGTGCGTGCTGCTGTTCGGTGGCGACCGCCGCGAACACCGCGACGGCATCGAGCTCCTGCCCCTGCCCGAGGCACTGGCCGACTCCACGCTGATCCTGGGGTAGTCCGACGTGGCGGCGGTGCTGGCGCCGGCTACCGGGCACCGCCGAGCGCGGGCTGGCTGCCAAACGTGCGCGACTGAAGCGCCGCTGACTGCGAGGCATTGTCAGGGTAACGGGCACCTCGCCGACGCGGTCGTCGCCGGTGTGCTCGATCGGAACCGAATCATGGACGACCCGGCATACAAGCGACTGCTCACCCACCGACGCATCGCCAGGGACCTGCTCATCGGGTTCATCGCCCCGCTGCGTCCCGCCGGCTGGGCCGAGGCGCTCGACTTCGCCACCTTGCGCGACGGCGCCACCGAGAACGTCACCGACGCGCTGCGCCGCCGGCTCGGTGACGTGGTCTGGTCGATCGACCGCAGCGACGGCCGCGGCGAGGTGCAGACGCTGCACGTCGTGATCGAGCATCAGTCGAGCGTGGACTACTCGATGCCGCTGCGGTTCCTGAACTACACCAGTCTGCTCTACCAGCGGCTGTACCGTGACCGCACCACGTGGAGCAAGGACGATCGGGCCGACCCGGTGCTGCACGTGGTGGTGTACAACGGCGACAAGCGATGGGACGCGCCGCTGACGCTTGCCGGGCTGGTGCAGGGGACGGAGCGGGACGGTCCGGCGCAGCTCGCCGTGAGCTACGACGTGGTTGATCTGGTGGCGGTGACGGCGGATGATCTGCCGAGACCGAACCTGCTGCGATGGGTGGCGGAGGTGGAGCAGGATGCGCAGACGGGCGCGTTGCCGGAGCGGGTGCGGGAGTTGCGGGAATGGCTTGCAGAGGCGGGCGAGCCGGGCCTGACGAAGAGCTTCGACCTGTGGCTTGGCGTCCTGGGCCGGAAGTGGGGCGTGGAGTTGCCGTCGATCCGTGAGTACGAGGAGGTAAGCGCCGTGTTGCTGGAGAAGATCGATCGCTGGGAAGCGGAAATCCTGGAACGGGGGATTGAGCAAGGGATCGAACGGGGGATCGAACGGGGGATCGAGCAGGGCATCGAACGGCAGAGGGCGTTGCTTCACCGTTTGGCGGAGCACCGGTTCGGTCCGGCGGCGGCGGAGCGGCTTTCGGCGGTGCTCGCCGGCATGACCGACGCGGATCGCCTCGCCGAAGCGGGGGAGTGGATCGTGGACTGCGCCACGACTGCCGACTTCCTGGCCCACGTGAGCCGCGCGGACTTGTAGGCCGCGGCCGCGACCGTCCCTGTACGCCCCGGATCTTGCCACTCCGCACACAGCGAGCGGCTGGAGCCGCTGGCCGAGAGTTACGACCGCGCCTCCGGTCCCAAGGACCGGTCGCCGTGCCCGAACGTGCGCGGCCGGAAGTCCTCGTGGTTCGTGATGCCCATGCCGCTGCCCGTCGCCCGAATCACGAACAGCCCCTGGCGCTCCGCGTACGCATCGGCGGAGTCCTCTGCTTGCAGGCAGGCGACCACCCCGTAGAAGGCTCGCCCGGCATACTCTCGCATCACCCCGTCGACGTGCCGCAACATTTCCAGAAATTCATCGACACCGTCTCTCTTCAGCATCGTTCTCACGAGAACGGCCACCACCTCACGGCTGTTGACGGCGACGATGTCGACGGCCCAACGACGCCCGCCGTACTTCCGCTCGTGGTGTCTGGACACGTAGTCCACTTCGGTCCCGCGGCTATTCAGAAGTGGGATCAGGTCGCGCTTGGCGAGTGATTCGATCAGCTTGTCCCACTCGCTGACGAACAGCTCGTAGGTCTGCCGCAGTCGCCGATCAGTCTCCTGCATCTCACGGTCGATCTCCCGCCAACGTGCGGAGCGTTCGCCGCGGATGTCCTGAATCTCCCGCGGCCCGGCGTCGTCGCGATTGCTCTTCCGCCATGCGGGCTCCTCACCTCGCGGGCGCCGTTCGGTTCGGTGGTCGCAAGAGCATCATCCCGTAGCCATACGCCCGGTGCCGACCGACCCCTTCCCGTAGCCGCCGGCCGAAGCTCTCCGGATCCTGGACGCTGAGCGTGCCCTGGAGCGTAGCGTCAGGCCCCTCCGGGCCATGTCCGTCACCACGAACGGCGCGGTTGCGACTGAAGGACGAAAGCCGGCACTCCTCGATGCTTGCCGCGCCAGCGAGTCGCTCGGAGAGCCACGAGGCATAGGTCGACTCGCGGCTCATGCCGCACCGCCTCGCGGGGTCACCACGCTCGCGCCAACCATCCGGAAACCGCTGCAGGACGGCCAGCCGGAACGCATCCATCTCGCACCCTTGTCTCACCACGGCCCCGGCCTCGGTATCGTGCAGGTCACGCCTGAGCCGGCGCACCGGACGTACTCGCAGATCGAACCCGAGCCGCCGCCCGTCGGCGAAGATCGGCGGCATCGGCTTCGAACGCAAGGCGGACGGGTTCAGGGGTGCGAGGCAGTCCGTCGGCGCCGCCGCCGCGGCAACTTCCTGCAGCGCTCCATGGTCCGCGTCACCGTAGGCATACAGCGATCCGCAGCGCCGCCGCTCGGACCAGAACAGCCGGAACGGTTGGAGCGCCCGCTTGCCGAACATCGCCGATAAGAGAATATGCAGTGCAAAGTCGGGGTCGAACGCTCCCCGGCGGAGCAAACCGCGCTGGCCCGCCCAGCGACTGAAGGCACGCATATCGAGCGGCGTGTGGATCAGGTACACGGCCTCATCCGTCGGTGTCCGCGGGAATGACCCGGCCTTCGCAGACGCGGCGTGCGCCGCCGTGCAGCCCACTCAACCAGTTGCGCTCATCGGTTACGTCGGTGACGAGATCGGCGCCCGCCTCACCGTCTGACGCCGGCCAGAGCGCACGGAGCTTCTGTTCGCTGACCCGCGCAATCGCGCGCAGTGCCGAGCGGACGTCCTTTGCCTCGACCCATCCCTGGAAGATGCGAGCGGCCGGGAGACATGGCTTACGCCCGATGAACAGCGGCCGAGCGGGCCGCACGAGTGCGGTCTCCAGATCGTCCAGGGTCGGCGCCTCGTCATCGGGTGTGAGCCGCAATACCACCGACATGCGCAGATCCGCGTGGTAATCGCGCCATCGCTGATGCGCACCGTCATAGGTAGCCGGCCCTCCGTCGCGTTTCGCCGGGGTGCCGCGTGTGGTCCACGCGCGGTCGTCCTTGGCGAGTTGAACGGTCTGATAGTCGGTCATCCGACCGAGCACGGGCTCATGGTCGCGGACCGCGCCGTACACGATCCTGCTCTGAAGCCGCTGATGCTCCTGACGCATCGCACGCCTCCAGCCGAGCGCATTGGCGAGGAGGCCGGTCAACATCGACTGCGACGGAAAGTCACGGGTCACACCTCTGGCGTCGATTGCCTCCCCGCCGAACGCCGCGAGCGGCGCCCGGAAGCTCAGGTGCATCCAGCGCATCATGCTCCGCCGGAACGAATTGCAGAGCCGGCCCACCGCGCAAGCGCGGTCAGGTCCAACGGCTCCGCCAAAGGCATCGATTCGCCGTTGAGACACATGACCCGCCGCGCCTCGCCGGTCCCGTACGCGGCGTCGAGTTTCTGGAGATGTTCGCGCGCCGCGCGCTCCGCCGCTTCGACCGACGGCTGACAGGGATCACGGAATGCTTCGGCGAGACTGCGCGGCTGGCAGTCGCCGGCCTCGACGAGCATCCACGCGGCATATCCGTACGGCGCGGTCGATCCGAGCTTTGCCCCAGGCGATACCGTGGCGATCAGGCGAACCAATCGCTCGACCACCTCGCCCGCCAAGTCGGCATCCTGAGCGAGATTGTCGAGCAGCATGCGCCGGTCCACTACGACATAGCCGTAGAAAAGGCCCGATGTGAGCTCCGTCTCACCGATATGGTCCGCGCCCGGCTCGTCTTCGACTCGCGGCAGGTCGTCGACCACGGTGAAGTAGTCGCTCTCGCTCTCCTCTTGGTGAACGGTAAACGCGTGGGCTACGTGGACAGGCGCGTCGATGTTGGCTTCCACGTCCGAGGTGACCATGCGGCCGAACAAGGCAGCTTCGATCCCTCCCGGAAGCCGGGAGCTTTCGCGGAGCGCCTTCAT
Source organism: Spirochaetia bacterium (assembly GCA_964291595.2). Taxonomy (GTDB): domain Bacteria; phylum Spirochaetota; class Spirochaetia; order SZUA-6; family Bin103; genus CATQHW01. Next base: position 4,659,109 of record OZ219914.1, read on the forward strand.
GTTCGCCTTCGCATTCTTCTCCCAGTCCTTCGCCGCCTTGTCTGCCGCTTGCGGGTCGTTTCCGTGAGCCTCGGCGATCTCCTGTGCCTGCTCGGCGAGGTATGAGACTTCAGGCTCGCCGAGCAGGAGCGGTTGCCGGCTCGTCTCCCCCTTGTCAGAGCCATACACGGCGCGCTGAAATGCGGCCTCGATCGCCTTGATCGCCTTCGGGTCATGGCCTGCGTTCGTGAGTGGCCCGATCACGCGGCGGGTGACCGTCTCGCGCGAGCGCACGGCCGCGGTAGCGCCCTCTATCGTCCGAAGCGCGTGCGGTCCGTCGGCGACCCGCCAATGGCGCTTCAGGCACTGCGAAGAAATGCGCGTTCGGTTTGCGTTGCCGTAAGTCATGCGCTTGGCGAGGCCTGAGTCATCGCGATTCAGAAGCACGGCGGAGTAGCCGTGCAAGCTGTGGATCTGCAGAAAGTTGGCATTCGGCATTGGGTTCAGTTCTCCTTGGGTTCCGATTGGCGTCCAGCCGCGGTCTGGGCGCGGTAATACTCCCTGGCGATACGACGGCCCGCATCCTGGCCGTACAGGATGAACCTCGCGAGTGTTCTCAAGTCGAAGCGGCGCTGATCCGCTACGGCGAGCCGACGGCACAGTCGGACGACGAGGGTCCGACGCGTCCGCTCCGGTGCTATCAACATCCGGGCGAGTCGAAGCTCGGAGACTCCTGCATCATGCAGCGCTGCGCCCATCGCTGTCAGAGGATCATGCGCCGGCTCCTTCGTTGCACTGCCAGTGCTTCGACCCTTAGGTGTGAGGATTGCTATCGCCTGGACTAGCGCGCTCCAGCCCTCCTCATCATGGTCCAGTTCGTAGTCAGGGCTGTACTTGGCGAGCAGCTTCCAGAACGCCGCCGCTCCCGCGCCATGCTGAGGTCCGCGACGAAGTGCCGAAGCAGGGCCCGGTTCAAGCGCTGCAATCTCCTGCGCCAGTCGAGCCACTGTCTGACCAAAGGCCAGGCGGCCAGGCGCCTCGCCGGTCGTCGTTGGCGTCGCATCATGCGGCATGGTCAATCTCGTGGGCGGCGAAAATCTCGCGCTGATCGCTGAATATGCTCTTCGGGCCTCGCAGTCGTCCCCAGAACGCACTCGTCGCGCGTGCCCGAGCCCGCGGGCGATGGATCGCCGGACACGGAACACTCTCGATTGCCTGGTCCAGCAGATGCTCGGCTTCGCCGATCAGCGTCCGTGCGAAGGCTGCGCGGCAGGCAGCCACTGCTGCATCTGCGTCTGCGTTTGCGCTGGTAGAGGCAGCGAAGCGTTCCTCAAGAGCCTGAAAGAAACGCGCGTCCGCTTCCGCGTCGAGCCGACGGGTATACGGGCCGGCATGACTCCGATGCGACTTGGTGAGCTCGCTGGCATCCCTTCCGCCGCCCGCCGCCACGGCGATGCCGAAGCGCAGCGCCCGGATTACTTCCTGTACCTCTTCGATCTGCGCGCCGGAGATTTCCGCGAGCGTGTCGAGTCCAACCTGCCTGCTCAAGGCTCGCACGGTGGCGGTGGTGAACGCGATGTCTGCGCGCTCGTGATAGCCTTCCGTCTTGCCTTGGCCGGCGGCGACGCCACGCGCGACAAGCCGCCAGCGAGCGCCTTTCTCCGCGCCGACCTGCATCGCCGGAGGGCGGCGATAGGACTTCTCATCGAGTACCAACTCCGCGAGCCGGTCATATCGGAACCCAGCCGACGATAGCGACAACGCCTTGCCGTCCTTCGTGCGCACGGGAGTCCAGAAGTCTCCTGCGTCGCCCCCGGCCATCTTCGCGTAGATCCGGGAGGCGCGAGACGCAGCGGTGCGCGCCGCAATGCCACCCGCGCGCGGCGTGAGCCGGACCCGACGGCAGATCTCGATGAAGTAGGGATCGAGGTCGCGGAGGTCAAGGGAACCGGTGCCGTTCCACGACTCCAGCCATACCAGCGCCACGCCGGGGTCCTTCCGGAAATAATCGGGATATTCTGCGAGCAAGGCATCGCGTCGGTTGAGCATGCGTCTGAGGTCGCAGCACAGATGTGCGCCCGGACCGCCTTCCGCAGGCGCCAGTCCCAGGCACGGTCGTGACGAGTATCCACCGTTCATCCGAGCGATCTGGTAGTTCCCTGCGCCGAGATACCCGCCCATGGTCTGCAGGTCGATCAGCGCATAGATCCAGTCTTCCGGGTCTGCTCGTTCAGCAGTCGCCTGCTTGAGCTCGTGGTTCTTTGCCGTCAACAGGATGTCCAGATCGTCCGGAGTTGCCTTCGTCCCCCGGTAATCGTCGAGACCAGTGGGCGCCGGGCATTGCATGAAGGCCGGTTGGCCTGGATCCTCGACGATCAGGTGCCACGGTTGGTCGTCGGCGAACTCGGAGGTCGTCGCCTGAAGGAGCGAACGCCACTTCTTGGCGGACTCCGGAATCTCCGCGATTCCCGCGCGATGGAGCGCGATCACGCCGAGTTGGCACAAAAACGCGTGCCAAGCGTGACGCTGATGGGGACGCAGGGCCGGAAAGGAGGTGACGCGATCGCGGACCATCTCGGCGTAGAGGTCCGGGAGCGACACCCGGGTGATGCCGGTGCAGGCCACGCGGACCCTGATAAGCGGGTCGCACAGAAGGTTATGCAACGTGTTTCTCATCGAGAGGCACGGACACCGCCCGCTCAGTACGACGCTCTACTGGTGCATCGGCGGACGTTCTTCGTAGCGACGCTCTCGCTCTGCGACGAGTGTGTTCAGTCCTCGTTCGCACTCTTCCTCCCTCAAGTAGCCGGATCTCCACGGCGGATATCCATTAAATCAACTCTGCATGTATTGCATCGTTTTTGTACATTGATCCCGTCGGAAGTGTCAAACGCCCGGATGTACTCCGAGGCGATCGTACTGAAAGACCCACCTGCCGATGCTCAGGATCAGCCCGTCGGCCGTCGGCTCGGCGTTCGAGGCATCGATCTCATCCTTCGACGGCGATGCTTCTCCGTTACCCGTGAACAGGTGCATCGGGAGGTTGAACGTGCGCACCGGCACGCCGAACGGCCCACGCTGCGGCTGCGCAAGCTTGATCCGCGGGCCGTCCTCGCCGAGTCGCGTACGAACCTCCTCGTCGAGATCGGGAAAGACCAAGTCCTCGTCGAACGGCTTGGTCCGGTCGAGGAGATGCCCCCTTGCGAGCCCGCGCTCGGCCGCCGCGAAGCCCCAGGTCCGCTGACTCTGCTCCATCCAGGGGCCGCCCATCTCCGATGCAAGGGCGTACAGCGCTTCCTCATGCGTCGCCCGTTCCACGAGCATCCGGTTCATCGACGGAATCGTCCACACGGGGTGTGCGGCGACCAGCCGGCGCGTCGCCTCCAATCCGAGCAGATCGCGATAGATGCCGCGACCGTCCCTCGACGCGCCAAGCCCATGACGCCGCAGCGCGCCATCCAGCCCCGCGGCCAAGCCTTCCTCTGGGACCAGAACGATGCAGCGCGGCTCCGCGAATTCCGGCGCACGCTCGGACTCCCGGTGGCGATGCAGCCGTCCGATCCGCTGCAGCAGTACGTCCACCGGGCACAGGTCGGAGACCAGCAGGTCAGCGTCGATGTCCAGCGACTGCTCCAGCGTCTGCGTGCCGACCACGATGATCCCACCGCCGGCTCGCCCCTTGCCCAGCGCCCGCTCCACGGCACGATCGAGGAGAACGCGGTCCTCGGCGGCGAAGCGGCTGTGGTGGAGCGCCGGCCCGCCCGCGGCCTGGAGCGCCAGCGCAGATCCGCCCTGCTCCAGCACCTCCTGGAACACCGCCTGAGCCTCCCCTACGGTGTTGCTGACCACCAGCACCTTCGCCCCCTGGTCGACCGCCGCGAGCGCAAGGGCGGCGATCCGGCCCGAGTTGCCCAGAATCGGCTCAGCGCACACGGAAACGGCTTTCGTGTCACCGGTTTCGGCCAGACCGAGCGTCTCGGACGAGCCGTACCGCGCCAGCGTCAACGCCGGATACGGTACCGCTTCCATCGCGGCAACGGGCGGAGTCTCGCCACGCGTCCGCTGCTCGGTCAACGCGATCCGCGCCGCAGCGCCGAGCGTGGCCGACATCAGCAGCGCGTGGCCGCCGACCGCCAGGTGGTCCCGCAGCAACGCGCGCAGCAACTCCGTCATGTACGCGTCGCTCGCATGCGCCTCATCCACCACCAGCAGACTGCGCGACAGCGCACTCCCCCGGAGGTGAGCCCACTTCACCTTTAACGCCGCAAGCAATGCCTGATCGACGGTCCCCACTGCGGCCGGGGCGCCCAGGAAGTGGCGAGAGTTCTCCGAGGACCAGCGGGCGAGACGAGTCTTCTCGTCCGGTTCGTCCTCCCACTCGACCTGGAACCTGCCGACCCGTCGCGCCCGGACATCGCCGGCTTGTGGATAGCCCGGGATGGCGAGGACAGTCTCAGCCCGGATGTCCGAAGAGAACAGCCGGCGCAATGCAGCGTCCACGCGACGCTGCAACTGCCTGGCTGCCGCGCGAGTCGGAACGGCGAAGTACAGTCCGTCCACGAGTCGGGCGCGCCACAGCGCGCTGAAACGCAACACCGCCGCTTCGGTCTTCCCCGACCCGGTCTCGCTCTCCAGTACCAGCAGCGGACAGTCGAGCGGCGCATCGGCCACCGCGCTCTGCAGCGGCCGTGGCTCCGGGTGGTCGAACAGATCGGAGAACTCCACCGCACCGGTGCCGGCAGGCCAATCGCCGCGTCGCAACTGACGAGCCGCGACGGCACGATCGGCGTGTTGCCGCGCCGTTACGATGTAGCTCGGGTCGGGATCCGATGTGAACGGGAAACAGGTTTCGTCGGAACCGATCTGATCGGCTAGCGCCACCGTCCCCGCGAACAAATGCGCGAACTCATCGGAGTCCGGCAACGGCGGACCGTCGGCGAACGCGTCGGGGAACCAGGAGCGAACCCGTTCGCCGAACGACTGAGCGGCCGCAAGCGGATCGTACCGGGCAAACGGCTCCCACAGCGCCTCCGGTCCGGTGCCTGTGTGGTGCTTCTTCTCGGCAGGGCGGCCGTGATGCGCGAGACTCGCACGGAGCAGCGGCTCGAAGGCGTCTCCCCACGCGTCGCACATCGCGTAGAGACCGAGAGCCTCGCACATACGCTCCCGGCCGAAACACAGAAGTGCCTCCGCGACATGGCCGACGCGCGGGGGCGCCGCCGGGGGCAACTCAGTGCGCTCGAAGACCTTGAACTGGAACCCCGCGTTCAGCTTGCCGAAGTCGTGGAGGAACGCAAGTGCGCAGAGCCGCGCCTTCGTGACGTGCTCCAAGTGGTTCTTCCCTGCCGCGTGCTCGAACCGCCCCCGGACCACGGGATCGGCAAGCAGCGCCTCCAAGCAGGCCGCCACGTCGGCACAGTGGTGTTCGAGCGGGTGAAAGGAGGTGGTTGACTGGAACTTTCCCCAGGGAAACCGCGTGTTGCTATAGTCCATAGGGCAGGAACTACGGGTGGTCGCCGCGAATCGCTTCCTGGACATCTACCATTGTCAGCCTGCGGGTAATCAACTCTGAGGCGTAACGGCGACGATGCTCAAAGGACGGCTCGGCCTCGAAACCGCACGCGTCCCCCACACTGACCGGCACGGCCTCATGTGGCTGGGACGCGGCAACGTGTACGTCGAGTCCGGGACCCTCCGTTTCGTGACGGCAGGCTTCGGCGACCTCGGCCCCGGCGATTACGCGATCCCGTTTCAGATGGTGTCCTGTCTGCTGCTTCAGCCGGGCACCACCGTGAGCCACGACGCGCTGCGCATCCTGGCGCGCCACGGCACGACCGTGATCTGTGTCGGCGAGGACGGCGTGCGGTTCTACGCCAGCCTGCCGGCCGGCCCCGCGGCCTCGGCTCGCGCCCGGCGACAGATACTGGCGTGGTGCAATCCCGAAACGCGGATCTCGATCGTCCGCAAGATGTATGCCTTGCGCCTGGGTGAGTTCCTGCCTTCGACCGACATCAACGCGTTGCGAGGCATGGAAGGCGCCCGCATGAAGGTCATCTACCAGCGTCTGGCCGAGCGGCACGGCGTCCGCTGGCAGGGACGCCGTTACGACCGCGATCACCCGGAGTCGGCGGACATCGCCAACCAGGCCATCAACCACGCCTCCAGCGCTGCGGAAGGAGCGGCCTTGACCGCGGTCGCCGCCACCGGGACCCTCGCCGAGCTCGGATTCATTCACGAGGACTCCAGCAACGCGTTCGCCCTGGACATATCCGATCTGTTTCGCGACTCCGTCCTTCTGCCGGTCGCATTCAGAGCCGCCAGCGCGATTCTCCGGAACAGGGAAGGACCGGTCGAGAGAATCGTCAGACGCTTCGCAGCGCAGACGTTTCGACAGGAGAAGCTGATCGCCAACATGATCGACCGCATCAAGTTCCTGATCGACGGCGACGACGAGCATGACGACAGTCGTAACGCGTAACTCTCCGGGACGCTTTCGCGGGTTCCTGGCATCCTGCATGTGCGAGATCGCACCGGGTGTATACACGGCGCCTCGCATGACCGTGGCCGTAAGGGAGCGGATCTGGAATGTCCTCGCCGAATGGTACCGTCCGGATCCGGATCACGCGATCCTGATGACGTGGCCGCAGCCGAAGTTGCCCGGAGGTCAGGAAGTCCGCGTGCTTGGGATTCCTCAGCAGGACGTGTGGCGTCACGACGGCGTCTATGTGGCGAGAAGGGAGATCGATGAGAAGACGCTCGCGCGCCTTCGAGACGGCGGCGGCGAAGACGTGGGCCCATCACCTGATGCAGCGTGACGAATGGCTGGTGATCGACGTGGAGACCACTGGCCTCGGTCTTCAAGCCGAAGTCGTAGAAGCGGCGATAATCGGCAGCCGAGGCAACATCCTCCTCGACACGGTGGTCCGCCCGCACACTCCTCCGGAGCCACAGGCATCCAGAGTCCATGGACTCGATGTCGAAGCGCTCCACGATCGGCCCCCATTCGAGCAGATCTACGGGAAGCTCATGGAGATCCTGACTCAGCGGACCGTAGTCGCGTACAACGCCGAGTTCGACCGGCACGTCCTGGCTCACACGTGCCGGACAGCCGGATTGCCTCGGATCGAGTGCACTTGGGAGTGCGCAATGCTCCGATACGAGCAGTGGCGCGGGTTTCGAGCCTCGCTCACCACGGTCTGCGAGGTCGAGTCCATCGTCGCGGCCGGACCTCGTCATCGAGCACTGCCGGACGCCCGGCTTGTATGGAACCTGATTCGCCGCATGGCAGGCGAATCAGCGTAACAGTCCGCGATCTTTGACATACGAGACGTGACTGGGTCAGAATGACGCAGAGGTTTCCCCGCCCACGCGGGGATGGACCCTGGTACACGGTGGACGGCCCGATGGGTCACCAGGTTTCCCCGCCCACGCGGGGATGGACCTCGTACGGGAGGCAGTGCTCGACGTCCCTCGGCGGTTTCCCCGCCCACGCGGGGATGGACCCACGACGCCGTCCGACCATGGGACCACCGATCCGGTTTCCCCGCCCACGCGGGGATGGACCCTCTGCGCACGCGAAGGTCGAGCTGCCCAAGAGGGTTTCCCCGCCCACGCGGGGATGGACCCTTCGTTTTCGACCTCGACGGCACCATCTCAAAGGTTTCCCCGCCCACGCGGGGATGGACCTCGGAAGCTGAGCGTCCGCCTGGACGACGTGACGGTTTCCCCGCCCACGCGGGGATGGACCATACCAGTCGTTCACGTCGGTGAGGTACGGGGAGGTTTCCCCGCCCACGCGGGGATGGACCCGGTGGTCCGGCGGCCAACTGCACCGCGCAATGGGTTTCCCCGCCCACGCGGGGATGGACCCTGGCTCACCGTGGAGACGAAGTACCAGTCGTTGGTTTCCCCGCCCACGCGGGGATGGACCTCCTCACCAGCTACCGCGCGCCGGTTCGGTCCCGGTTTCCCCGCCCACGCGGGGATGGACCCCTGTCTCCCGAATCTGTCGCGCGCATCGACGAGGTTTCCCCGCCCACGCGGGGATGGACCTGGATCATCACGGTGACGGAGGCCGACGAAGGCGGTTTCCCCGCCCACGCGGGGATGGACCCCTGGAAGGGGCCGACCTTGGGCGCACCTATTTGGTTTCCCCGCCCACGCGGGGATGGACCTGCTGATCGCGTGGCGGCCTGGAGCCTACAGGCGGTTTCCCCGCCCACGCGGGGATGGACCCGTCGAGGCGTTGTTCCGGTCGGCGCAGGAAGCGGTTTCCCCGCCCACGCGGGGATGGACCCGATCGAAGGAGACGCCACATGAGCGCCGACGCGGTTTCCCCGCCCACGCGGGGATGGACCGCGCGAGCGTGGGCAGGTCGCCGTACCGATACGGGTTTCCCCGCCCACGCGGGGATGGACCCCCGGAGCGTATCGGCACGACCGGCGCCCGGCCGGTTTCCCCGCCCACGCGGGGATGGACCCAATCGAGGAGAAGGTGAACGTGCTGTTGACCGGGTTTCCCCGCCCACGCGGGGATGGACCGTGGCCGTGATGGTTGCCCCCGATCCCTTCGTCGGTTTCCCCGCCCACGCGGGGATGGACCTCGAACGTCGAGTCAGCAGCCGAACGCCAAGTCGGTTTCCCCGCCCACGCGGGGATGGACCGATCATCTGCGGCAGGCGTTGAAGGGCATCCGGGGTTTCCCCGCCCACGCGGGGATGGACCCACGAAACCGGGGCGGGACTCGCGGGTGCCGTCGGTTTCCCCGCCCACGCGGGGATGGACCCGTCAAGGTCACCCGCACGGCCACCGGGGCGAAGGTTTCCCCGCCCACGCGGGGATGGACCCCCGCTTGCGGATCGCTACGTAGGCGACACTTAGGTTTCCCCGCCCACGCGGGGATGGACCCCCGGAGGGTATCGGCTCGACCGGCGCCACGGCGGTTTCCCCGCCCACGCGGGGATGGACCTCCCTATAGGCGCCTATAGCTTATACCCATAGCGGTTTCCCCGCCCACGCGGGGATGGACCCCTCCGCGACGCCACACACTCGCAGAACGGAGCGGTTTCCCCGCCCACGCGGGGATGGACCCAGCGGATGATACCCGGAGAACCCGGCAGCACCGGTTTCCCCGCCCACGCGGGGATGGACCCTGACAGCAGTATTCCTGCGCGTACATCATATCGGTTTCCCCGCCCACGCGGGGATGGACCTCGGGTGCATTCCGTCAGCGTGACGAATCAGGCAGCCATGCGTTCAGTCTCCTGTGGAGGTGAGAGGGGGAGCAGGCGCTGGTGATCGCTGCGGAAGCGGCGGCTCTTGAGGGATGCACGGAGCTGCAGCATGCCGGTGGCGCCCGGCATGCCCCACATCATGCCGCTCTGCTTCAGGCGCGCCGCGACCACGTTCTTGCAGGCGCTCTCCACCGTGCCGCTGCCGATCGGCAGACCCAGCTCCCGGTAGCGGCGGTAGTCGATCCGCTGCTGATTGGCCGTGAAGTAGTCGATCTCACCTTGGATGTCGGCACGTAGCGCCGGGTACTCGCCGCTGTCGCGCAGTTTCGTGAGTTCCTTGATCACCTCGGCACCGCGACTCTCGCGCAGCATGCCGCGCCAGCGCCTGAAGCTCTCCGTGCAGCGTTCTGAGCCCTCGCCGTACAGTAAGCGACCGGCGAAACCAGCCCCTATGAGGCCGGCGGCGGAGGACGTGCGGTCGGCAGGAGCGTGAGGTAGTCGGCACGGGTACACGCGTGGGGCAGCTTCTCGAACAGTTCGCGCAGATACCAGTACGGCTCGCGCCGGTTGGCCTTGGCGGTCTCGATCAGGCTGTACAGGATCGCGCTCGCCTCGGCTCCGCGCGGGCTTCCCGAAAACAGCCAGTTCTTGCGGCCGACCACGAACGGCCGGATCGCCTGCTCGCAGGCGTTGTTGTCCGGCCTCAACTGCGGGTGGTCCAGGTAGCGGATCAGCTTCGGCCACTCGCCCAACGCGAAGGCGACCGCCTTGCCAAGCGCCGTGCTGGGCAGCACCCGATCGCGTTTCTCCTGCAGCCAGCCGTGGAACGTGTCGAGCACTGGCTGCACCCGTGCGCGCCGCGCGGCCACGAACCGCTCGGGGTCCTCATCGCGGTACTTCGACAGTTCCGATTCGGCGCGGTACAGCTTGGCGATGAACCCCAGCGCTTGCAGCGCCGCTCCGGCCCGGCTCGATGCCTTGCTCAGCGCGTCGGCGGCCTCCTTGAACGCGCGCCGCACGTGCGCCCAACAGCCCACGTGCACGATGCCGGGCTGCGCACACGGGCGCGCGTAGCCGTCGTACCCGTCGGTCTGCACGTAGCCCTGGTAATCGCCGATGATCTCGAAGGCGACCCGCGCGGCGCGGCTGGGCTCATAGCGGTACACCACCACCGGCTCATCAGGCGGACCGCCGCGCGCCACCCACACGTAGCTGGTGTCGGTGTTGGCGCGATCCTGCTCCTTGAGCACCTGCACGGTGGTCTCGTCGATCGCAAGGATCGGGCCTGAGCGCAGCTTGTCGAGCAACGCCTGCATCAGCGCCTGGCAGGCTGTGGCGGCAGCGATCATCCAGTCCGACATCGTGCGCCGCGACAGCTCGACTCCGAGGCGCGCGAACTGCCGCTCCTGCCGGTACAGCGGCAGCGCGTCGCAGAACTTCGCCGTGGCGATGAACGCCAGCAGCCCCTCGGAGGCCAGCCCCTTCGGGATCAGCGCCGCCGGCGGCGGCGCGATCCGCACCGCCGGATGCTCTTCGTCGCCGGAGCCTTCGCAGTGATGGCAGGCGTACTTGGGCCGCACCGTGCGGATCACCCGTACCTGCGGCGGGATCACGTCGAGCTTCTCGGAGGTGTCCTCGCCGATGCGCACCAACGCGTGGCCACACTCACACTGCTTGTCCTGCTCGGGCAGGTCGACGAGCCTCTCGACCCGCGGCAGCGCCTGCGGCAGCGGTTTGCGCCGCGGGCGGCTGCCAGTACCCGCAAGCACCTCGGCGGCCGCCTGATCCGAGGGCGGCTCATCTGAGGGCGCCTGGTCCTCGGGGGATTCGCTGTCGGCGGCTTGCTCGATCTCATCGAACAGCCGGATCTGCTGCAGCTCGGCGTCGGTGAGTTGTTCGGTGCCGCGGCCGTACAGCTTGTTCTTGAACCACGCTACTTGTTCTTCGTAGAGCTCCAGCTTCTTGTTCAGCTCCCGAAGTTTCGCGTCCAGCTCATCGTTTCTGGTGACCAGTTCACCGTTTTTCGCACTCAGCTCGTCCCTTTCCAGGGCCAGCCGACGGTTCTGTTCCTGCAACGTATCGCGTTCTTCGGCGATCGTCAGCGCGCTGGACATGTCGATACAGTAGCACGAAATACATCGATCATGTCAACCCCGATCAGGCGATTTCTCGGTACGTAAGCTCCTCGTGACGATTCCAGAAATCGATGCCCATCAGCAACAGCCGAAGCTCCTCGACGCCGATCTCCCGGCGCGCTTCGGCCGCCGTACGCGGCCACGGAAAGCGCCCCTGCTCCAGCCGCTTCATCCACAGACAGAATCCTGTCCGATCCCAATACACCGCCTTCAGTACCCGCCGCTGCCGGTTGCAGAACACGAACAGCGCCGTCTCGAACGGACTGAGCTGCATCTGCTCCTGCACCACCAGCACCAGCCCGTTGATCTGCTTGCGCATATCGGTCGCTCCCGGCCGCACGAAGATCCGCGCCGCGCCCAGCTCCAGCCGGATCACCTCTCGTCCTCCAGCGCCGCCAGCACTTCGCGCAGATGGGTAGCGCGCACCGACGGCCACAGTCTCAGCACATACCGGTCGGCCACCACCAGCTCGATGGCCGCTCGCTGCTCGGCGCCCACGTCGATCCCGGCCAGCGGCCCCAGTTCCACCAGCGCCTGACTCTCCGGCGCCGGCGGCTGCGCCACCTTTCCCGCCCAGCGGCACAGCGACCAATACGGCAGCCCGTGCCGCTCGCAGTACGCCTTCTTCGACAGCCCGCTGCACCGCCACTCGGCTACGTGCCGGCTCCAATACTCGCGTCCGCGCCTCTCGTTCACTTCGTCCCTCCTGATAGGGACGATGTCTCACTAATTCAGTCTTCGTAACGTGGGGTTGCCCGGACGCTTACGCCGTACAGCCACCGAGCGATCGTGGCCAGGTGTTCACACGCATGCCAGAAGTCCAGGATGTGCCAAACCTGCTGGCCGCGCTCGGCCAAATCAGCCACTCGGTCCCAGATCCACGATGCGCCGTCGGCGATGATCACCAGACTCAGCGCCTCAAGCTGGGCGCTACGGCGCTGCATCTCCACCTCGATGCGGGCGAAGAACGAGTCGGCGTGCTCGATGCCGGTGACGCAGCTCGTGTTCGTCAGGCGCACCGCCTCCTCGGTGTCCTCATCAGCCTCAGCGGCCGGTGTATCGGCATCCTTCGGCTTGTGGAGCGCCGACACGGTGGCGACCTTCGCGTCTCGGTACTGGCACTCGTAGCTCTTGGTACCAGCATCATCTACGTTCTCATTCGTGCGAGTTGGCACCTTCCCCGCGTCGATGCACACCGCCATCGTATCAGTGATCTCCTCCCGCACGGCCACGCGCTTGCCCTCCTGCAGGTACTCGGTGATCTCCTGCTGACGCTGCTGTTCCAACCCGTGGTTCACCGCGCACGTCATCTCGTAGGCCTTGCGCATCGAGACCGTCTCCTGCCCGTCGGCGCGGAACACCTCATGGAAGTGATCCAGACTCTCCTGGTACGGCTGGCGCCCGCAGAAGCAGGCCATGAAGTACTGACACCCCGGCGTGTAGCCGCGCTGCGCGCCGAGTTGGTCGTCCAGCGGCGCCCAGCCGGCACCGCCGCCGAGGCGCGCATAGCACACGCGCACGTAGGTCACCCAGCCGAACAGCCCATGGATGATCTTCGGCCGCTTACCAACGCGACGGTACGACACGCCGTCCTCGGTGATCCGCGCGCCTCGATCGCCGTCACCAAGCTGTTGGCACCAGTGCTGCATCGCTGCCCGTCCGAGCCGCACCAAGCTTTTCAGCAGCCCCATTTCGGCGGCCAGCAGATCCCGGGGCCCGCTCGACCGGCTCAGGTCGACGCCGAACTCGCTCTTGCAATAGCCGATCAACTCGGCTATCAAGTTCTGACTCATTTGTTTGTCCCTCCCAGAACTGCCTGATGCTTACCGCATCAGGTCAGTCTCTGGGAGGGGCTTCTCTTCTCGGGCCGTCACAGAATGGGAATGCACCCATGGACCTCTGGCGGACGGCGCTTGACGTACCCATGCGGTGGTTTCCCCGCCCACGCGGGGATGGACCCGTCCGCACCGCGCCGCGGTACGCTACCTGGATGGTTTCCCCGCCCACGCGGGGATGGACCCAGGTCCGGAGCCATGCGCCGGACGATCGGGAGGGTTTCCCCGCCCACGCGGGGATGGACCCGATCGTGGAGAGGCGCACCATGACGACCTGCAGGTTTCCCCGCCCACGCGGGGATGGACCCGATGGCTAAGGGCATCCGGTTGCTACCGCATCGGTTTCCCCGCCCACGCGGGGATGGACCTGCGGCGTCTGCGGGCTCCGCCGCCGCGACCTGGGTTTCCCCGCCCACGCGGGGATGGACCTGTGGCCACCCGCCGCGGCTGCCGACAGTCTATGGTTTCCCCGCCCACGCGGGGATGGACCCTCCACGTCCCATCCGGTAGCAGTTCCACCTCCGGTTTCCCCGCCCACGCGGGGATGGACCCGAGGGCGTGGTCAATCCGGTCCGCCGTCGCGCGGTTTCCCCGCCCACGCGGGGATGGACCCGTCCGCGCGTTCGTCCCGGTCAGCCGGATCGTGGTTTCCCCGCCCACGCGGGGATGGACCCGCCCTCGATGCCGCCGAGCGCTCCGAGCCCGAGGTTTCCCCGCCCACGCGGGGATGGACCCTCAGGATCCGGGATCAAGCGGAATTTGCTGGAGGTTTCCCCGCCCACGCGGGGATGGACCCACCGAGGCGCGGTACCGGTTGGCGGCGCTGGGGGTTTCCCCGCCCACGCGGGGATGGACCTGATGCTTGATCGCGACCATGCGGGCCGACCGTGGTTTCCCCGCCCACGCGGGGATGGACCTGCTGCATACGCCGCTCAGAAAGTGAGCCATTCGCCGCTCAGAAAATGACCCACCCCCGGCAGTACCACGTCCGGTTGGTAGTTTGGTGTTGGACAACATCGAACTGGACCGGAGAGAAGGATGCTGGGGATGGATCGGATCTACGTTATCAGACACAAGTGGCACCAAGAAGGGCTGTCGATTCGCCAGATCGCCCGCGATCTGGGGGTGAGCCGCAACACCGTGCGCAAGTACGTCGGGGACGCGGAGGAGCCGCAGCGTCGGCGTGCGCCGCGGCCGCGGCCGGTGCTGGACGACGTGCGCGGACGGATCGACGAGATCCTGCAGGAGTGGCAGAAGCGGACGACCGACAAGCAGCGCATCACCGGGACGCTGGTGCATCGGCAGCTTGTGGGGGAGGGCTACCGGGTTGGCAGCACGACGGTGCGCGCCTACTTGGCCGAGAAGCGGCGCCAGCGCCAGGAAGTGTACCTGCCGCTGATCTGGCGCCCCGGCGAGGCGGCGCAGGTCGACTTCTTCGACGTGACCGTGGAGGTCGGCGGCGAGCGGCGCAAGGCGTGGCTGTTCGTCGTGCACCTGATGTACTCGGGGCGGGACTTCGCGTGGGTGTACGACCGCTGCAACCAGGTCGCGTTTCTGGACGGTCACGTGCGCGCCTTCGAGCATTTCGGCGGCGTGGTGGCCCGCTGTGTCTACGACAACCTGAGGGCGGCGGTGAAACGCAGGCTGGGGATCGAACGGGAGCTCAGCGGACGGTTTGCGGCGTTGTGCGCGCACTATCTGTTCGAGCCGTGCTTCGCGCGCCCGCGCGAGGGGCATGACAAGGGAGGGGTGGAGGCAAGCGGCAAGAACGTGCGCCTGCAGCACCTGACGCCGATTCCCAGCGGGCAGTCGCTGGGCGAGATCGCCGCAGCGCTGGTGCAGAACCTGGACGCGGCGGCCGACACACGGGTTGATCAGCAGGGACGCAGCGTGGCGCAGCGCTTCAGCGAGGAGCGAGAGCGGTTGCGGGCGCTTCCGCAGCGCCCGTTCGAGGCGCGTCACGTCGAGCCGGTGGCCGTCAGCCGCCAAGCGCTGGTGCGGGCCGACGGCGCGCAGTACTCGGTGCCCAGTCACTGGGCCGGCAGCCAGGCGACCGCCTACGTGGGGGTGGCCGACGTGGTCCTGGAGTGGCGCGAGGAACGGATCACGGTCGCCAAGCAGCCGCGCGGCGCTCGGGCGGTCCAGTACCGACATTATCTGGACGAGTTGGCCAAGAAGCCGCAGGCGGTGCGCCAAGTGGCTCCGGAGTTGATGGCGGAACTCGGCGATCCGTACGTGCGGCTCTGGAAGCTGCTGTGCGCCCGCTACAGCGAACTGGACGCCGCACGGGTGGTGGCCAAGCTGGTCGGCGCCATCGTCGAGCATGGCGAGCAGGTGCTCGCCGAGGCCCTCAGCGACGTGCTGGCCGCATCGCCGCAGGCGCCGGGTGGTCCGCACAGACCGCCGGACGCGGTGCCGGTGCCGGTGCCGGAGGCACTGCGGGCCTATCAGGTGGAGTCCACGCCCGCATCGTCCTACGACGCGTTGCTGCTGGGGGCTGACTGATGAGTGATCTGGGCGACGCGGTGATCCAGGAGCACCTGAAGACTCTCAAGCTGCCGGCGGTGCGGCGCGAGTACGGTCAGCTCGCGCGCCAGGCTCGTGCTGACACGTGGACCTACGAGGAGTACCTGCGGGAGTTGCTGGACATCGAGATCCGTGCCCGCGAAGCCAGCACCACCACGCGGCGGCTGCGCGAGGCGCGCTTTCCGGACGTGAAGACCCTGGGACAGATCGACTGGGACGCCATGCAGGGGGTCTCCAAGCAGCAGATCCTCGAACTGGCGAGCTGTCAGTTCATCGAACGGCCCGAGGACGTGGTGATCGCGGGCCCGATCGGCACGGGCAAATCGCATCTTGCCATCGCCCTGGGCGTCGAGGCGGCCAAGCGGCGCTTTCGCGTGCTGTTCGTCAAGGCGGCCGATCTGGTACGGCAGCTCCTGGAGGCGCGCGATGATCGGGAACTGGGGCGTCTGCAGCTACGGCTGCGGCGGGTGAACCTTTTGATCGTCGACGAGCTGGGATTCGTCCCGTTTGACCGTGCCGGCGGCGAGTTGCTGTTCAACCTCATCGCCGATCGCTATGAACGACGCGCGACGATGGTCACCACCAACTTGGCGTTCGGGGAGTGGGTCAGCGTGTTCGCCGACGAGAAACTGACCACGGCACTGCTGGACCGGCTCGCTCACCACGCACACATCATCACCACCAAGGGGGCCTCCTACCGCACCGCTGCCCGTCGCCACGGCGCCGTCAGCGACTCAGCGCAGGCCGCGCCATGACCGCTGGGACGCCGATGAGGGCGTTATCCCGGCGCCCGGAGCGGTTCGGCGCCGAAACGACGCTCATAGCGGCCCGTCACGGCCCTTGCGCGCAAGGGGGTGGTGTCTGGATACCCCCCTGCTGAGGCCGAAACGCTGCTCAGGCTCGGGTCACGCGCCCGCGCCGGCGACGGTCGAGCACGACCTGACCAAGAGCTGGTATTGGATTCCTTGGCGGCCTCCACTGGTGGGTCATCCTCGGGGCGGCGCTCCGATGGGGTGGGTCAATTATCGAGCGGCGCGCTGTCGCGGTCCCGGCCGCGCCACCTTGCCGGCAGACTGGCAGTTATCCACATATCCACAGGGAGCTACACCCCCTCCCCCGCAACCCCCTCCCCCTTTTCCGCCGCCTCTGCTACATTCCTTCTGAACTGCTTGGGTGGGTCAAAACCCGATCGGCGTTTTGGCTCACTTTTCGGGCGGCGCGCGCACCTGCTTCAAAGCGTGTCGTCATGGTCGGGACTGTGGTTTCCCCGCCCACGCGGGGATGGACCCCTCTCAAGGAACGGCGAAGTCCGTAAAGGCACGGTTTCCCCGCCCACGCGGGGATGGACCGCAGGCGGAATCCATGCTCACGCTGTCGTTCCAGGTTTCCCCGCCCACGCGGGGATGGACCTCTGGACCGCGGCCGAATGCGGACGATGATGCGGGTTTCCCCGCCCACGCGGGGATGGACCCGAAGGGATGCGGGAGCGTCTGCGGGCCGTGGTGGTTTCCCCGCCCACGCGGGGATGGACCCGTCGAGGCGCTGTTCCGGTCGGCGCAGGAAGCGGTTTCCCCGCCCACGCGGGGATGGACCTCCTGAATCGTGCCAGCCGGTACGCCTGGCAAGGGTTTCCCCGCCCACGCGGGGATGGACCCGTCCAGATAACTCGAACCGCCACCGGGGCCAAGGTTTCCCCGCCCACGCGGGGATGGACCCCCGGAGCCACCACGCCCCGTATGCCTCCCGGAGGTTTCCCCGCCCACGCGGGGATGGACCCTCCTTGCTGGAGGGGACGGTCAGGCGCTTGGTGGTTTCCCCGCCCACGCGGGGATGGACCGTAATAATGCACACCCCGGTAGGTCTGGCCGATGGTTTCCCCGCCCACGCGGGGATGGACCCCATCTGGCCGTGGCTGGTGCTGGCGGTGGCGAGGTTTCCCCCCCACGCGGGGATGGACCCTGCTGGACGGGCATCGTCTGTATGGCGTGGCGGGTTTCCCCGCCCACGCGGGGATGGACCCTTGGCCGTGCGTTCGATCGCTTCGCGTATCCGGGTTTCCCCGCCCACGCGGGGATGGACCCACGTCGGCGAACAGGTCGTCGGGGCTCCAGGGGGTTTCCCCGCCCACGCGGGGATGGACCGCTGCAGTGGGACTACGACGACTGGTGGCCGATCGCCATCGCGATGGATAGACTGCTCACGGAAGCGGGATGGCTGACGAGAAGGTGAGGAGCGGATTCGACGGGCGGCCGCTGGTGTTGCCGACCGTCGAGCTGGGCCCGGACAGCGATGAGTACATCGACACGACTCAGTACGCCACGAAAGACGGACGCTGGGCCGTCGAGGACGATGACGACCGCTTCTACCTGGTCGGCGGCGACGGCAAGCCGCGCCTCGACCACCCCATCAGCAAGGCCCAGCTCGCATAGGGCGCCGCACCGCAGTAGGGCCGGGGGGTCAGATCCTTACCTGAACGGCGCCGCGGGGACCGTGCTATCCCGTCCGCATGACATACGCCGAAGTCTCGCTCCCGGACACGCTCGCCACAGTCAACGACACGACCGACACGTCGATCGTCCGCTACCACGAAGCCACCATCGCCGTCACCGCGGCCCTCACCGCCAAGCAGAACAAGGTCGCCTCCGTGCAGGTGGCCGGCGCCCACGACAGCGGCTCCACCTTCGATGCCAGCGCCTCCGCCGCCAAGATTCAGGAGCGCCTGGAGCAGGGCTCGCCAACCAGCCGATGCGCTTCATCCTTCTCGGCTCGGCCGTCTGGGCCGGCATCACACCCGGCACCCAGGGCGTCTACAGCCCATCCAGCTCGAGTTCCAGTCCGACTCCATCAAGGTCCGCGTCGCCCCGCAGTGGGTCGAGGAGTTCAAGGGCACCAAGCTGCGCATCGCCTGCGAGACGTGAGCAGGAGCTGCTCGACGCCATCCGTAAGACCGACACGATGCCTGGCCCAGCTCGAAGCGCGCAGCACCGCCACCGAGCTGCGCATGCGGCTGCGGCAGTGGCCGCTCGAGGAGTGGTTGTCCGTCGCGCCGGCGATGGATACGCTGTTCTCGAGAAAGCGGGATGGCTGGAGAAAGAAAGCTGAGCATCATCGGCACGCCGCTGCCGCCGATTCCGGAGAAGGTCACCAGGGAGGACTTGGTATACCCCGACGACCCCGAACGCGGCCCCGACTGCATCGACGTCCTGCCGGACGGGCGCCACGTGGCCTGGTCCGGGCCGGACACGTGGTACGAGGTCGACCCCGTGACCAACGAGCCGAACTACGATCAGCCGCTCGACCTCGACAGCATCCCCGCCTCTCTGAGAGATAACCAGCCTATCCTGGAATAGCGACAGTACGGCCGCGTACTGTCGCCCACCCGCCGCGCCGTGGTTGCGTCATGCACGCATGGACACGGTCACCCCCCCGCTGACCAAGTCGGTCAACATCACCACGGTGCCGCCGTGCTCGGTCGGCGCAAGCGCACGCGCGAACCTCGCATCCGCCGTCACCTGCTCGTCCTCGTGCCAGCGCAGCGGCGTTTCGGGAATCGCCTCGGCGAAAGAGCCGGCCGTACTGCGGCCGATCTCGTCAAGGCGATCCCTTGCGCCACAGGGCGTTGGCGACCTCCGAGGCCAGCAGGCGCGGCGCGTGCAACTCGTATGGCCCGCCAACCAGCCGCTTCGCGGCAGCGGAGTGCTCCTCGTCCACCAGCCACTTCACGGCAACGCTGGCGTCCACGACCAGTCGCGTCGTCAAAATCGATGGCCGCCGTCTCGATCTTCCCTGATGAGAACCTCGGATGGGGTGTGTGGCCGTCGGTTTTGGCCGTCGTGCTGCAGCCGGGCGACCAACTCAAGGAAGGTCCGGCGCCGCGTCTCAAGATCGTCTGCTGCAGCGCATTCGAGTATGTGACGCGCCTCGCTCTCCAGCGAACGGTTGCTGACCGCCGCGCGCTGCTTGAGCCGCCGTACGACCTCGTCATCAAGACGCCTCACGTTGATAGTCGCCACTCTTTCCTCTGTGTCGTCAAATCGATAGCACATTCGGTCATTCGGCGCATTGGTCTGATGGAGGCTGCCGAGTCCGCCTGGATCGCGGTAGACTGAAGAGGCGATGCCGCAAGCCTTGCCGCTGGTAGCCCAGCCGGACCTGCCGAGCCAGGTCGACGCCGTCGAACGGGACGGGTACGTGTACCTCCCCGGGGTGCTCGACAGCGACCAAGTCGCGGAGCTGCGCGGGCACATGGAGCGGCTGGAGCCGCTGGCCGAGAGCTACGACCGCGCCTCCGAGGACGGATTCCTCAACCGGGCGATCAACAACGCGTTCAACCGCGACCCGCACTTCGTGCAGTTCCTGGACTACCCCGGCGTGATCGAGATCGCCGAGGCGGTGCTCGGAGCGGACTGCCACGTCATCGCCATGACCTCCTGGCTGACCGGGCCGGGGCGGCCCGACCAGGCGCTGCACGCCGACTACCAGGCGCTTACGCTGCCGGAGGACGTGATGGCCGATCCGCGCGTGCGCATTCCGGTGTACATCGCCACCGCCCACTTCTACCTGGACGACCTGGACGAGGAGATCGGCCCGACCCGCTTCATCCCCGGCAGCCACCGCGCCGGCCGCCGGCCCGACGGCGACGAGTCCTGGCAGGGCCGGGAGGAGCAGAGCATCCTCTGCAACGCGGGCGACGTGGTGATTTTCCGGAGCGAGGTGTGGCATCGCGGCAGCGCCAACCGCAGCGACCGCGTGCGCCATCTGCTGCAGGTCAGCTATGGGCAGCGCGCCATCGCGCAGCGGTTTCCGCCCTACCTGAACCGGTTCCGGTTCGACCCCGACATCCTGGCGATGGCCAGCGAGCGCCAGCGGCGCCTGATGGGGGACCATCCGCAAGGGAGTTACGATTGAGTTTCCAACTGGGAGTCGTCACCGACGAGATCGATGCGGATCCCGCGGTCGCCGTGCCGGCGGCCCGCGAGATGGGCCTGACCCACCTGGAGTTCAACAAGGTCGGCGAGCAGGGCGTGCACGAGCTGTCCGGCGCCGACGTCGCCGAGCTCCGGCGCATGGTCGCCGGCGAGGGGCTGCAGGTGGTGGCCGTGGACCCGCCCTCGTTCAAGGCGATCGAGCTGGACGAGGTGCCGACTGCCGAGGTCACCCGCCATCCGGCGGTGGCCGAGCACCTTGAGCAGATCCGCCGGAGCTGCGAGGTGGCAGGCGAGCTGGGCGCCGGCATCGTGCGCCTGTTCTCGTTCCGGCGCGGCTACATGGCCGGCGCAGGCAACCCCTCTCCGCGGGAGCCGCGCGGCGGCGCCATCCCGGACGACCTGCTGCCCAGGATCGTCGCCGGGCTGCGCGCGGCGGCGGCCATCGCCGAGAAGCACCAGGTGACCCTGGGGCTTGAGAACGTACGCTCCTGCTGGGGTAACTCCGGGCACAACGCGGCGCGCATCCTGGCCGCCGTGGACCACCCGCGCCTGCGCGCGATCTGGGACCCGGGCAACGACTTCGTCTCCGGCGGGGTGCCCTACCCGGACGGCTACCGCGCCGTGCTCCCCTACCTCCTGCACGTCCACGTCAAGGATGCCGCGGTGGTCGACGACGCCACCGGCCTGACGAGCTGGGCGCCGATCGGCAGCGGCTCGGTGGACTACGCCGGCCAGGTGGACGCCCTGCGCCGCGACGGCTACTCGGGCGTCGTCAGCGTGGAGACCCACTGGCGCAAGGAAGGCGCCTCCCGCCTCGAATCCACCCGCGAGACGCTGGCCGGCCTGCGATCCTTCCTGTAAGACACGGCCGCGGTGCTGATGCATCTGGACAAGTCCTTGACCGAGACCGAAGCCGGCATGCGACCGGCGCTCGCGGCAAGTCTCTATAACGACGGCAGCGTCTCGTTGGGAAAGGCCGCGAAAATCAGCGGACTCTCCTTGAGCGAGTTCATCCAGCATCTGGGCACTCTGGGCATCGAGATCGTCCGGCAGGATGAGACCACGAACACCGAACCCGATGACGTCTCCCCGTGGCTCACGTCATAAGCGATGCCGGACCTCTGATCGCCCTCGCCAAAGTCGACTCGCTGTTCATCCCCAGAGACCTGTTCTCGCGGCTCCGGATTCCAGAGGCGGTCTGGCGCGCGGCCCCTACACGCCCAGGTCGAGGTAGGTGTTGGCGATCTTGGTGATGGCGACCACGTAGGCGGCGGTGCGGTAGTCGTCGATCGCGTCGTTCCCGTGGAAGGTCTGGCTGATCTCGTCGTAGGCCTGCCGCATGGTGTCGTCGAGCCCTGAGCGGACCAGCGCCAGCTCGTCGGCGCCGGAGATCAGCTCGGCGCGCAGCGAGGCGTCGGCCGAGCGGCCGGTCATCACCTCCAGGGCGCGGACGATGCGCTCGCCCCGGCCCTCGTCCAGGCGGCGGTCCATGCGGCCGAAGCGGATGTGGGACAGGTTCTTGATCCACTCGAAGTAGGAGACGGTCACGCCGCCGGCGTTCACGAACAGGTCGGGCAGCACCGGGATGCCGCGCTGCCGGAGGATCTCGTCGCCGCCGTAGGTGACCGGGCCGTTGGCCGCCTCCACCACCAGGCTGGCCTGCACGGCGGCGGCGTTGCCGCGGTGGATCTGGCCCTCGATCGCGGCCGGGACCAGCAGGTCGCAGGGGGTCGCAAGGAACGCGTCCGCATCAAGGTCCGTGCGGCCGCCGGGGTACCCCTCGACGCCGCCTGCCTCATCCAGGTGGGCGCGCAGCCCGTCCACGTCGATGCCGCCGTCGTCCAGGACCGTGCCTTCGCGCGTCATTACGCCGACGATCAGGGCGCCGTCCTCCTCCGACAGGTACCTGGCCAGGTGGTAGCCGACGTTGCCCAGCCCCTGGACGACGATCCGCTTGCCCTCCAGGCTGCCTTCCAGGTCCGGCCAGCGCCAAGTCCTCCGGCCGGCGGAAGAGCTCGCGCACCGCGAACTGCACCCCGCGCCCGGTCGCCTCGGTGCGGCCCGGATGCCGCCGATGGTGACCGGCTTGCCGGTCACGCACGCCAGCGCGTTGATCTCCTCCGGGTGCATGATCCGGTAGATGTCGGCGATCCAGCCCATCTCGCGCGCGCCGGTGCCCATGTCCGGCGCCGGCACGTTGCCGCCGGGGCTGAGGTAGCCGCGCGAGATGAGCTCGCGCGCGAAGCGGCGGGTGATGAGCTCCAGCTCGCGCTCCGAGTAGTCGCCCGGTTCGAGGTTCACGCCGCCCTTCGAGCCGCCGAACGGGACGTCCACCAGCGCGCACTTGTAGGTCATCAGCGCGGCCAGCGCCTCCACCTCGTCCTGGTCGACGCAGCAGGCATAGCGGATGCCGCCCTTGGCCGGCAGCAGGTGCGAGCTGTGCGTGGCGCGCCAGCCCTGGAAGATGTGGAGCACGCCGTCGTCGAGCCGCACCGGGAAGTGGAGCTGCAGCACGGAGTCGCACGCCTTGATCTGCTCCGGCAGGCCGGGCGGCAGGTCCAGGTGGCGCAGGGCCCGGTCCACGGTCAGGGACAGCCCTTCGTTGAAGCTCGGCTCCGCGGCGACGGGCCGCGTGTCCACGGTGCTCATCGCATGCTCAACGTACTGCCGCCGGCCGCGGGAGAGAAGACGCGCGAGTTATGCGGATCTTAGGAATCTTAGGACAAATCGCTAAGATCCATAATTTCCTCATAATCGCCGCACGGACCGGTTTTCAGAAGGCTCAGGGAGCAGCTCGAAGGCCTCCACCGAAACCGAAGAACCCGACTCATGGCCGGCTTGACCGGCAAGGCACGTCGCCACGCCACTCTTGGGACCAGTCGTCGTGCACGAGCTGGTCCGGATCGCCGACCACGACCCGATGCACGGTCAGCCGGTCCCACTTCGATCTGTGCTTCTCGGCCACGATCCGTAGCCGGTGGCCGTTGCGCTCGACTTCGACCGGGATCCCGGTATCCAGCACCGAGTCGAGGATGTCGTAGAGGTTCCGCCGGAGCTTGGTGGCGCTGATCGCGGCCATGGCGGCGAGGATCGGCCATGAGCGTACCTGTGGCAAGCGAGTCGCGTATGGATCCGAACGTGCGCTATGCCGAGGTGCGGGCGGTGCGCCAATCGTCTCCTGGGATGATCCGTCGCATGAACTCGTCGAACATGGGAACGGTGAAGGCGGTGTCTCCGTGGCTCGGACTCCAGATCATGCCCTTGTTGATCAGTTGACCGCGAAGCGGAGCTACCGAGGTCACCAGAGTGCCCAGTTCCCGCGCGATCTCTCCGGAACGGTACGGACCGGTTCCGAGCTCCGACATCGCTCGCAGGTACCGCTTCTCCGCCGGAGTGAGCCGATCGAACCGAACCAGGAAGAAGCTCGCATCCAGCGCGGCAATCGCCCATTCGGAGGCCGCATCGACGACCGCGGCCGTGATCGGGGAGCGTTCCGCGGCGTCCCACACGTGCTTTCCCCATTCCTGAAGGAAGTACGGATAGCGCTGCGTTCTGGTGACGATCGCATCCAGCGCGTCGTCATCGATCGCCACGCCCTCCTCCGCAGCGGGCTTGGCGATGGCGCGCCTTGCGTCCTCATCCGAAAGCACGCCGATCTCGGGAAACTCGAACAGGCGCTCGGCGTACGACTTCGCCTTGCCCATCCGGCCTCGCAACTGAGGCAGGCCCGCCCCCACCATCGTGACCGGCAACTGCCGCTGAGCGGCGCGGTGGAGCGCGATGATCAGCGCCGCGAGCTCCTCCTGACGGACGTATTGCAACTCGTCGACGAACAGGGCGACGCACGCCCCGGCCGCCTTGGCCGCCCGGCCGACGACCTCGAAAAGATCCTGCAGGTCCGATTCCAGATCGCCGTTGTCGGCCAGGCCCGGCTCCGGCTCGTATTCCAGGCCGACCTCGATGTCCTGATACTTGACCTTGAGGGCGCGGACAAAGCCCGCAAGGCCTCGAAGAGCGCGCCGGGCGAGCTCACCGGCCGCGCCGCCAGCGGACAGTCTCAACATCGCCGAACGCAACTGGGGCGCCAGCATCGACGGCAGAGACCGATCTTCCGGGGCCTCGATGCGGAGCGCGCGGACGCCTCTTGCCTCGGCATCGTCGAGGATCCGGTCGAGCAGCACGGTCTTGCCCACACCCCGGAGGCCGACCATGATGATGCTCTTGCCCGGTCGGCCGATCATCGCCCGCTGCAACGCGACGAGCGCCGTACTGCGGATCTCGTCGCGGCCGGCCAACTCGGGCGGCGGCGTCCCGGCCCCAGGCGTGTACGGATTGCGGATGGGGTCCACTGCTCAGGAGTCTATGCGGATCTTAGCCATCTTACAAGAAATCGCTAAGATCCCTAATCTCCCCATAATCGAAGGAGGACGAGACCAGCCTCATGAGCACCACTGGAAGAGTCGCCGGCAAGGCGGCCATCGTTACGGGCGCCGCTTCGGGAATCGGCCGGGCCACCGCGGAGGTCCTGGCGCGTGAAGGGGCTTCGGTCTGCGTCGCCGACATCGATGAAGCACGGGGCAGGCAGGTCGCCGGCGAGATACGGGCCGCGGGCGGCACGGCGATCGTCGTCCGCGCCGACGTCGGCGCGCGCGATGACGTCATCGGGATGTTCGCCCGTACCGAGGAGGCATTCGGTCGGGTCGACATCGTGCACAACAACGCCATCCGGGTGCGCGACGGGGTGGCGACCGAGCTGGACGAGAAGGACTGGGACGACACCCTGAACGTCGGCTTGAAGGCGATCTTCCTGGCCGCAAAGTACGGGATCCCCGTCATGCGCAGGACCGGCGGCGGCGTGATCGTCAACACCGGTTCCGTGCACTCGCTGGTGAGCCTGCCCGCCTGCACGGCCTACGACGCGGCCAAGGCCGGGGTGCTGGGCCTGACCCGGACGCTGGCCATCGACTACGGCCCGGACATCCGCGTCTGCGCGGTGCTGCCCGGCGCGATCCTGACGCCGGCGTGGAAGGGCGCGCCGCCCGATCGGGAGGTCCGTTATGCGCAGATGGTGCCCGCCAAGCGCCTGGGCACGCCCGAGGACGTGGCCAACGCGGTGCTGTTCCTGGCCTCGGACGAGGCGTCCTTCATCACCGGAACGGCGCTGACGGTGGACGGCGGGATGCTGGCGCGCACCGAGTAGCTCAGCCGTCGGCTTGACCGGCGGGCCGGCGGGGTCGAGTATCGGCTGCCATGGCGAAGATCTATCGCGCCGCGCTGCTGGGCTGCGGCAACCGCGGCACGTATGCCTCGCGCGCGTACCGTTACCACCCGCGCACCGACGTGGTCGGGCTGTGCGACCTGGACCGGGAGCGGCTCGACCGCCTGGGGGACGAGCTGGGCGTCGACGCCCGCTTCGACGACATCGAACGGATGCTCGCCGCCGTCGAGCCGGACATCGTCATCGTGCCGGTGCAGACCGACCTGCACTTTCCGCTGGCCATGCGGGTGCTGGCCGCACGCCCGTGTCACCTGGACGTGGAGAAGCCGATGACGGTCGACCTGGCGCAGGCCGACACGCTGCTTGCGCGGGCCGAGGAGCTGGGCACCCGGATCGCCGTCCACCACCAGGGCAGCTCGCTGCGCTCGCTCCGCGCCGTCAAGGAGGCGCTGGACGCGGGCCGCATCGGCGTGCCGCTGCACGTCACCTCCAACGGCAAGGGCTACTACGGCGGCTACGAGCTGATGAACATGGGCACGCACATGCTCAGCGGGCTGCTGTCGGTGACCGGGCCGTGCCGGCGGGTGACCGCCACCCTGCTCACGAACGGACGGCCGATCACGGCCGAGGACGTGGTGCAGTCGCCGTCCGGCATGGGCACTATCGCCGGCCAGCAGATCACGGCCACGCTGGAGTTCGACGAGATGCTCACCGGCACCCTGCACCAGCACATGTTCCCGGGCATCGAGCGGGAGGCGCTGGGCTTCGAGATCGCCGGCACCGAGGGGCGGCTGCGCTGGCACTACGACGGCGGCTGGATCCTGCCGGTCCCGTGGGCGGTGCCGGGCCGCGCCGAGTGGGAGCCGCTCCCCGAGCAACAGCCTCCGGCGCCAACGCCGGACGGGGTGTCGGAGGGCGAATACTGGTACGTGGACGACTACGTCAACGCGCTGGACGCCGGCGGCAGCCCCCCCTCGGACGGACGCCGCGGGCGCCACATCATCGAGATCATCCTGGCCATCTTCGAGTCCGGCGCGTACCGGCGGCCGGTCACGCTGCCGCAGACCGAGCGAGACCACCCGCTGCTGCGCCTGCGCCGCGAGGCCGGCCTGGGCGATCCGGACCCGGCCCCGCGGCCGTACCGGGAGTGGCTGGCGGTGCAGGCCGCCAAGCACGGCTGGCCGGTGGAGCGCACGGGGGCACTGCCATGATCCT
Organism: Spirochaetia bacterium; assembly: GCA_964291595.2. Taxonomy (GTDB): domain Bacteria; phylum Spirochaetota; class Spirochaetia; order SZUA-6; family Bin103; genus CATQHW01. Next base: position 4,686,177 of record OZ219914.1, read on the forward strand.
GGACCGGCTGGACAACGCCGACACCTACGCGGCCGTCGACGGGCTGGCCGACGCGTTCGCGTTCCTGCGCCGCGGCGGCTTCGAGGAGCTGACCACCGGCCGCCACGAGGTCGGCGGCGAGCAGGTCGGCGGCGAGCGCATGTACGTGATGGTCAACCGCTACACCACGAAGGCGCCGTCCGAGCTGCCGTACGAGGCGCACCGCGCCTGGCTGGACGTGCACTACATCGTCTCCGGCCGGGAGACCCTCTACTGGGAGGACATCGCCGCCATGCCGGAGGGCGGTGGCTACCAGGCCGAAGGCGACGCGGAGCTGTTCCAGCACGACGGCGGGCTTCCCGTGGTCCTGGAACCGGGCATGTTCGTGGTGCTCTACCCGCAGGACGCCCACAAGCCGGGCTGCGTCGCCGGCCAGGCCGTACCGACCGTCAAGGTGGTCGTGAAGCTCAGACTCTGACAGGAGCCGGCCACGGTCAGCGCGTGCGCCGTGACCGCTTGCCGCCGCCGGACAGGTGGCGCACCAGCCAGTAGACCAGGTAGGCAAGCAGCAGCACCGGACCGGCGGTCGCGCCGATGAACAGCGGCGTGATCGGCGAGCCGTAGACGGTGAGCTCGCGCACGCCGTCATACTCCTCGATCTCGGCCAGCGAGATGAAGCCGCCGGCGAAGACGCCGAGCAGGGCGACCGGAATGACCAGCACGTATGCGGCGTGCAGCGCGGTCCGGGCGGTTCGGGTCATGGCTCTGCCTCGCCTCCATGATACTGCCGGCGGGCCGGCATTGTCACCGGCAGCGGGTCGGTCCGATACCCGGGCGCCTGTTCGTGCCTGGTACGGGCGCGGAGCCGCGACGGGCGGCTCATCGGCCGGCATCACGAGCCGGAGTCGCCCGATCAGATCATACCTTGTAAATATTGATATCGTACTTTACTTTATAAAGGGATACTCGTATCCTGTCGTGGAAAGAATGGCCGAGCCGCTCCCACCATCACCCCCGAGACGCCACGGCGCGGGTTCCGTGGCGTTTCAGCACTCGTTTAGCCGCGGTTAATCCCGGGTGCGCTATGCTCCGGAACGGTGCAGGGCAAGGTGCTGGTCGTGGAGGATGATCGCGCCATCAGCGATCTGCTGCGCATGTACCTGGAGAAGGAAGGCGTCGAGGTCACGGTGAAGGACTCGGCCGAGGGGGCGCTGCCGGCCATCGAGGAGCAGGAATTCGACCTGTTGCTGCTGGACGTCAACCTTCCCGGCCGGGACGGATTCGAGCTGCTGGCCGACCTGCGCCGCCGCCACGACCTGCCGGTGCTGGTCCTGACCGCCCGCGACGCGGAGGAGGACAGCATCTTCGCCTTCGGCGTCGGCGCCGACGACTACGTCACCAAGCCGTTCTCACCCAAGGTGCTGGCGGCGCGCGTGCGCGCCCACCTGCGCCGCCGGCGTGCGTCGGCGGACACGGCCGAGCCCGGCCTGCGCTACGGGCCGCTGGCCATCGACCCCGACGGGTACGCCGCAACGATCGACGGGCAGCCCCTCAACCTGGCACGTCGAGAGTTCGAGCTGCTGGCGATGCTGGCCGCCTCGCCCGGGCAGGTGTTCACCGCCGAGCAGATCTACGACCGCGTGTGGGGCAACCGTTTCGGCGACCTGTCGACGGTGACCGTGCACGTCCAGCGCATCCGCAAGAAGCTCGGCGACGGCGGCGCCCGCTGGGTGCAGACCGTGCGGGGCGTCGGCTACCGGTTCAGCCCCGCCGCGGAGGACGCGCCGTGAGGCTGCGCACCCAGCTCCTGCTGCTGGTGGCGGCGGTCGCCCTGTCACCGATCCTGGTCTCCGCCATCTACGCGGGCGCCAGCGCCGTGCTGCGCCAGCCGACGGACGTCGCGCAGCGCGACTTCCCGCTGGCGATGCGCGCGATCAAAGACGACCTGCCGCGGGTCCTGGCCGGCGAGCAGGACAGCATCGACCTGCCCGACGGGGTCGTGCTGACCGTGCTGGACACCGAGAACCTGGTGGTCTTCTCCACCGCCGCGGAGTATGGCCGCGGCGCCCCCGTGGATCCGCGCGAGCTGCTGCGCGCCTCCCGCGCGGACCGTGACATCCGCACCATGCTGGAACCGCTTTTCGACGACGGCGAGCTGGCCGGCACGTTCCTGCTGAGCATGCCGTCTCCGGCGGTGCCCACGCTGGCGCGTCCGGGCTGGCTGGGCTGGCTGCTGCGCTTCGGGCTGGTGATCTTCCTGCCGCTGGCGGTGATCACCACCGCCGGCACCTGGATCATCGCCACCGGGGTCAACCGCTCGGTCACCCGCCTGCAGCGCGCCACCCGCAGGGTCGCCGACGGTGACCTCGACTTCGAGCTGGATGCGCGCGGCAACTCGGAGCTGGCGTCGCTGGCGCGATCGTTCGACGCCATGCGCGGCGCCCTGAAGGAAGAGACCGAACGCCGCTCGCGGCTGCTTGCCGCGGTGACGCACGACGTGAAGACGCCGCTCACGGCGATCAAGGGCTACCTGGAGGCCATCGCCGACGGCATGGCCGAGGACCGTGAAACCCGTGACCGGTACCTGGGGATCATCGCCGAGAAGGCCGACCTGCTGGGGGGACGCGTCAGCGAGCTGATCGAGTACGTGCGCCTGTCGTCCAGCCAGTGGCAGATCGATCCGATACCGACGGGACTGGCCGCGTTCCATCGCGAGCTGTGCGACGGCGTCGCCGGCGACGCGGCCGTGCTGAAGCGGTGCCTGCGGATGGAGCTCCGCATTCCCGAACGCCTGGAGGCACCTCTGGATCCGGCGCTGCTGTCACGCGCGTACGAGAACATCCTGGACAACGCCCTGCGCTTCACCCCGGAGGACGGCGCCGTGTCCGTGTCGGCGTCCGTCGCCGACGGCGGCGACGTCGAGGTCCGCATCGCCGACTCCGGCCCCGGCATCGCGGCGGAGGACCTTCCCCACCTGTTCGATCCGTTCTACCGCGGCACCGGCACCTCCTCCGGCTTCGGGCTGGGCCTGTCGATCGCGCGCAGCATCACCGACGCGCACGGCTTCAGCCTCGACGTGGACAGCCGGGACTCGCCCGGAACGACCTTCGTGATCAGGATCCCCGCGCGGCTGATTTCGGGCGGCGCGGAGCGGCACCGTATAATGGGCACGGAGGTGATCCCCACCGATGTGCAGCACGCCGCGGCGGGCCTGGAGCTCGCCGCGGTTTCGAAGGATCTGCGCGCCGCACCATCGGCGGCCGATCTCGCCTCGACCCCATCCGCGGGACGCCGGCATGGCGTGCGCGGATAACCCTTGTTGGAGGAATCCCATGAAGACTCGCACCCTGCTACCGGCCCTCGTCGCCCTGATGGCGGCGCTCGCGCTGCCCGCCGCCGCGGAGGAGCTGTCCATCACCGGCATGCTGACGACCGCCGAATCGGCCAACCCGGCACTGCAGTCGGCGGCGCTGACGCTGGAGAACGCCCGCGTCGCCTACGACCGCTCCATCGCCTCCTCGGACGCACGCCTGGACCAGATCAAGGCCGAGCTGCAGTGGGAGCGCGCGCAGCTCACCTTCGGGCAGGCAACCGTGCGCGAGCTGCTGTCGCTGGCGGAGGCGTACGTGCGCCTGCAGCAAGCCAATGAGAACCTGAGCATGCTGGAAGAACGCCTGCGGCTGGCAGAGCTCGACCTGCAGCAGGCGGCCGAGCGCGTCGAGATCGGCGCCGCCAGCCCGGTCACCGAGCTGCAGGCCCGCGTGGCGGCGCTCAACGCGGAGCTGAACCTGGCGGGCGCACGCAACACGCGCCAGTTCACGACGCTGCCCGACCTGGCCGACGCCACCGGCATCGACATGGCCGTGCTGGACGCGGCGGTGCTCACCTCGCAGCCGCCGGCCGTTTCCGATCCGGGCGACCTGGACTCCTTTCTCGCGACGACGGCGGAGCGGGCCGAGCACGACTTCGCTGCCCGGCAGCTCGAGATCGACGAGCTGGACCTGAAGTTGAAGTCCATGCAGAGCACCTCGCCGCTGGACCTGCAGACCGCCACCAACACCGTGACCAGCAGCCGGGCCACCGTGGACAGCACGGCCTCGGACTTGCAGCTCGCCACCGCCGGCGCCTACGCCAGCGCGCAGCAGGCGCTCGGGACCGTGACCCTGCGCGAGCTGCAACTCGAGCTGCAGGCGGAGAACACCCGGCGCACCCAGGAGCAGTTCGACGCCGGCCTGCTCACCGAGTCCCAGCTCGCCTCCTCGCAGGCCGACCTGGTGGGCGCGCAGGACACGCTGCGCGCGGCGCAGTGGGCGGCCTACTTCGCGTGGATCCGCCTGCACGACGCCGCCGGCACCGACGTGCTGGCGGTCTGGGAGGGCCGGTGAGCCGACGGGCCTGGCTGCCGGCGCTCGCGGCGCTCGCCGTCGCGGCCGCACCGGCAGCCGCTGAGGACGGGCTCGGCCTGATCGCGGCGGTTCAGGCCGCGCTCGCGTCGCACCCGTCCGTGATACAGGAGCGGGCAGCCCTGGAGTCGGCGGCGCTCTCGCTGCGCATGGCGGAGCTCGAACACCACGACGTGACCGTGTCGGTGCGCGCCACCCCCGTCACCGGCGGCGTCAGCCTGTCGCCATGGGAGGACGGCACCTTCGACGACGTGGTCGACACCTTCGACGCCGACGCCAGCGGCACGCTCTCGGCGCAGGTGGACCTGCCGTGGGGGATGAGCATCAGCGGCTCCTACACGGCCGGCGTCGAGCTGGACGATCTGGACCGCCGCGGGTCCGGCGATGAGGAACGGTTCACGGACGCGCAGCGCCTGACGATCACGCAGGACCTGCTGCCGGCCGGCCGGCTGTCGCCGTCCGCCATCGCCCTGGCCGGCCGCCGTGACGACCTGCGCCTGGCCCGGCTGCGCCTGGCGAGCACGCAGAGCGACGTGGCGCAGCAGGTCGCCGTGACCTTCGTCGGCCTGACGGAGCGGACGGCGGCGCTGGCCGTGGCGGAGGAGCGGCTGGTCATCGCCGAGCGCGAGCTGGCCAACACGCGGTCGCTCGTGGAGCAGCAGGCGGCCGACCGCATCGCGTTGCTGGGCGCCCGGATCACCGCGATCGAGCGGCGCAACGCGGTCACCGACGCGCGCGCGTCGCTGGCACTCGACATCGCGGCGTTCTTCGCCGACCTGGATCTTCCGCAGGCCCCGCTGATCGCGCCGGAGGTCGACGCCGATTCCCTGCGCCGCGCGGCCCACGACCTGGTGGAGGCATCCGCGGGGATGGCCGACCCCGACAGCGCCCTCGCGGTGCTGGAAGCGCGGGCGCGGCTCGACGCCGCGCGGTTGCAGTTGGAGCAGGCACGGCGCGGCTCGCTGCCGTCGCTGTCCCTGAGCCTGGACTACACCAAGGGCTCGGGCGCGCCGGGGCTGGGCGGCCTGAGCGTCTCGGTGACCGGCAGCTACACGCTCTACGACGGCGGCAAGCAGGCCGCCGCGGTGCAGCAGGCGGAGGCGCAGGAGGACTCCGCGCAGCGGGCGCTGGTGTCCGCGCAGAGCACGGCGGCGGATGGCCTGCAGCGCGCGCGGCTCGACCTGCAGCGCGCCATCGCGGCCGAGGAGTTGGCCGGACTGCGCCTGGAACGCGCCACCCTGCAGGCCGATCAGGCGGCGCGCCGGCACGCCGCCGGGGCGCTCAGCGACACCGAGCTTGCCGATGCGGCGCTGCCGCTGCAGGAAGCCGAGGACGCCGCGCTCGCGGCCGTCTACGCACTGGGAGGCGCCTACCTGGCGCTGGCCATCGACCTCTCGCTCGACCTGCAGGAGGCACTGGCCGCGATCGCCGGGTAGTCACGCCGCCGGCCGCCGGGCACTATCACCCCATCAAACCGTGCGCGCTGTAGACGACCGGTCGGCACCCGTCGACATCGGTTTGATGGGGTAATATCACCGCGTGATGCAACGGCTACCGGACCGCGTCTTCGCCGGGCTGGCAGCGCACGACACGCCGACCGTCTTCAATGCGATGGTCACGCGGTTCGGCCTGCCGAACGAGGAATACACCGACCACACGATCCGCTGCCTGCTCCCCGAGCTGGGCAGCGTGATCGGCTATGCCGCCACCGTGGAGGTGACCACCAATGATCCCGATTCGCCGGCGGCGAGCTGGCGCGACCATTACCGCCACCTGGAGGAGGCCGAAGGGCCGCACGTGGTGGTCATGCGCGACGTCGACAGCCGCCCGGGGCGCGGCGCGTCGTTCGGCGACGTGATGGCGGTCATGCACAAGCGGCTCGGCGTCGCCGGGGTGGTCGTCGACGGCACCATCCGCGACCTGGACGGGATCCGCGACGTCGGGTTGCCCATGTTCGCGTGGGGAGTGGTGCCCGGCCACGGCGTCTTCCGTCCGGTGCGCGTCGGCACGCCGATCACGGTCGGCCAGCTCCGCATCCGCCCGGGCGACCTGGTCATGGCCGACAGCAACGGCTGCCTGCGGGTGCCGCTGGACCGCGCCGAGGAGACGCTCGCCGCCGTGCAGTCCGTGATCGACCTGGAGGACGGCAAGCGCCGCTTCGCCGAGAGCGCCGAGTTCACCGCGGCGGAGGCGGCGCGGCGCTTCGGGTGGAAGTAGCGATGGCCGGCCATCCGCCGCTCACCGCCAGCGCCCGGGCAGCGCCGCTGTCGGCCGAGGACGTGGCCGGCTACGAACGGGACGGCTACCTGCTGGGACTCCCGGTGCTGGACGACGCTTCGGTGCGGACGGTGCAGTCCCGCTTCCGCGAGCTGCTCGCCAAGCTGCCGGCCGGCACCGACATCAACCGGGTCAACTGCTGGCACAAGGCCAACCGCTGGGTGTACGAGCTGTCGCGCTTCGGTCCCATCCTGGACTACGTGGAGGGCGTGCTGGGCGCCGACTTCTACTGCTGGGGCGCGCAGTTCTTCTGCAAGCTGCCGGCGGCGGGCGAGGTCGCCTCGGCCGACAACCGGCGGCAGACCGTGCCCTGGCACCAGGACGGCCAGTACTGGCCGCTCGCGCCGCTGGAGGCGGCCACGGTGTGGCTGGCGGTGTTCGACACCGACGCCGGCAACGGCGCCATGCAGGTGGTGGCCGGCAGCCATCGCGACGGCGCGTTCGAGCACCGCATCAGCGATCGCGACGACTATGCGCTGGCGCAGGAGATTCCCGCCGAACGCATCGACGACGACCGCGTGGTCAGCATGGATCTGCGCGCCGGCCAGATGTCCCTGCACGACATCGGCCTGGTGCACGGATCGACGACCAGCCGCGACGGCCGCCCGCGCGTGGGACTCACCTTCCGCTACAGCTCCACGCGCGTGAAGGCCGATCTTGCCGAATGGCCGTTCTTCGAAGCCTATCCCGCACGCGGCACGGCGCCGTCCCGCAACCCGGTCGGCAGGATTCCGTCAGGCGACGCCGTGCCGACCGGCATGTTCCAGCGCTCCGACGAGTTCGCCTGAGGTGCCGGCGGCGGGCCCGCTACGTTCCGCTGAAGCCGATCTCGCGATGGGTGCCGTCGCAGAACGGCTTGTTGCTCGACCCGCCGCAGCGGCAGAGCGCCATCTTGTCCGACGCCCCTTCCACCGGGTTGCCGCGCGCGTCCAGCAGGGGCACCGGCCCGGTGACCAGGAGAGGTCCGTTGTCGCTGATCGTGATCTTGATGTCCGCCATTTCGATGTTCCGCGCACAGCATGACCGGTCGGTGGCCGGCGCTCAAGGCAGCGGCGCTCACGAGCGCTGGATTCGAGGGAGCGGTAAGATAGGTCCGGCTCGGACGATCACCACCGGTAGAACCAACGAGGAAGGAAAGAGACACATGATGCAGATCACTCGCAGGCTCGCCACGACGGGCCTCATCATCGCCGCGCTCGTCGCGTTCGGCGGGGTGGCCCACGCGGCCGACCAGGAGGCCGAGGAGTCGGCCCCGGAGCCGGTCGTCCCGTGGCTCGGCGTCGAGCTCACCGACATCCGCACCGGCGACACGTTCACGCTGGTCCAGTTCGCGGACAAGCCGATCCTGCTGGAGACCTTCGCGGTCTGGTGCCCGACCTGCACCAGCCAGCAGCGGCAGCTCGCCGCCCTGCACGAAGAGGTCGGCGATGCGGTGATCTCCGTCACCATCAACACCGACCCCAACGAGACGCAGAGCCAGGTCGTCCGCCACCTGGATCGCCACGGATTCGACTGGCTGTTCGCAGTCTCCCCCGTGGAGCTGTCGCGGTCGCTGCGCGACGAGTTCGGCGTGGCCGTGCTCAACCCGCCGTCGGCGCCGGTGATCCTGATCTGTCCGGGCCAGACCGAGCGCACGCTGCTGTCGAAGCGCGGCGTCAAGCGGCCGGACTTCCTGCAGGAACAGATCGCGGCCTGTCCGGCAGTCGAGGGCGGGTCGGATGCCGGCTCCGCGTGAGCGGCCGGTGACCGGGAGGTCCCGCCACGCTCGGTAACCTGGCCACCAGCTTTCTGCTGGGGCTGGCCACACCGCTGACGGCGGCCTGCGTGCTGCCGCTCTACCCGGGGTTCATCGCCTTCCTGGCCGGCCAGCGGGAGGGCGCCCGGCGCGCGCCGCTGGCCCTGGGCCTGGCGGTGGTGGCAGGCGTCACCGCCGCCATGATCGGCATCGGACTGGTCTTCTCCACGCTGCTGGAGCTGTCGCTCACCGGCGTCACCGCCGTCGCGTCGCCGATCGCCTTCGTCGTGCTGGCGGTCATCGGCGTGCTCTTGATCTTCAACGTCGACTTCAGCCGACTGCTGCCGGTGGTGCGCGCGCCGACGGCCAGCAACCCGGTGCTGGCCGCGTTCGGCTACGGCGCCTTCTTCGGCTTCATCGTGCTGCCGTGCAACCCCGGCTTCATCGGCGCCTTCTTCTCCAAGCAGCTCGCCGTGTCGGTGGGCGACTTCGGCGTCAACATGCTGAACTTCGTGATCTTCGCGCTCGGCATCGGCACGCCGCTGCTGGTGCTGGCGCTCGCGTCGGGGGCATTCAGCCAGACGATCGTCCGCTTCCTGGGACGCCACAAGGGCATCATCAACCGCGTCGCCGGAGCGGCCATGCTGGCGATCGCCTCCTACTACCTGATCAGCGTGTTCGCGATATTCGGCTCTGGAGCCTGAGCGCCGTCAGCGCGGCGCGCGTGCGTCGACCGTGCTCATGACCGCCACGCCGCGCACGATGACGCCGTGGCCGGTGACCGGCTCCGTGGACACGCTGCGGTGCACGGACGCCTCCGCCATGATGGTGTCGACGTCCATCTGCACCGGCATGCCGGGCGGCACCTTGAAGGTGATCTCACTCATCATGGTGCGCAGCTCGACCACGACCGGGCGGTCGCCGGGCCGCACCTCGGTAAAGTCCAGGCTGACCGACCCCATCAACGCGAATACCTCCACCGCATCGGCACGCAGCCAGTCGCCGAGCTGGTTGCGGGAGCTCATCACCGTCACGAGCTGCTGCTTCTCCTCCGGGACGGTCGGCGGCACGGCGCTGCGACCCAGATCGCTCACCAGCGCGGCCAGATCGCCCACTCGCTGCGCCTCCGCGGCCGCGGTGATGCGCCGCTCGTACTCGGCCAGCTCGATCTCGCCACGGGCGAAGCGATCCTTCAGCACGTCGATCACCGCCTGGCGGCGCGGCTCCAGGCCGGCGTCTTCCGGCATCGCCTGCGGCAGCTTCATCGCCCGATTCATACCACGCCGCCGGCGCCGGAAGCGATCGTCGCCCGACACGGCCGCGCACTGGGCAGCCGGCCCAGCTCCCTCTACCATGCCGCCCCATGACACCCGAAACCCCCTTGCGGATCGGCTTGGTCGGCTGCGGCGGCATCGCCCGCCGGCACGCCCAATCCCTGGTCGCCGCGGACGGTGCCGATCTGGCCGCCGTGTGCGACGTGAGCACGGACCTCATGGACCGCTTCATCGCCGAGCACATCCCGGACGCGCCGCGCCCGGCCCTGTTCACGGACCAGGAGGCGCTCTACGCGGAATCCGGCCTGGACGGCGTGGTCATCGCCACCCCGCACAGCATGCACTGTGAGCACGCCTCGCGCGCGCTGTCCGCCGGCTGCCACGTGCTGGTGGAGAAGCCGATGGTCACCACGGTCGCCGACGCCTACGCGCTGCGCGACCGCGTGCAGGCCGCCGGCAAGCTGCTCCTGATCGGCTACAACACGCCCTGCACCCCGACCTTCCAGCGGCTGCGCTCCATCGTCCGCAGCGAGCGGCTGGGCAAGCTGGAGCTGGTCACCGGCTACCTGACGCAGCCGTGGCTGAAGCTCACCTCCAGCGGCCGTCCCTGGAAGCGCGACCCGGTGCTGGCCGGCGGCGGGCAGGCCTACGACTCCGGCGCCCACCTGCTGAACAGCCTGATCTGGACCCTGGAGTCCAGCCCTACCGAGGTCTACGCGATGGTCGACTTCATGGGGATGCCGGTGGACATCAACTCCGCCCTGGTCGCCCGCTTCGAGAGCGGCGTGCTGGCCACCATCGTCATCTCCGGCAACTGCCCGGCGTCCGCCTCCGGCATGGAGTTCATATTCGCCGGCGGCCGCGTGGCGATCGACGGCTGGTCGGGGAGCTGGCTGCGCGCCTACGACGGCGACGGCGAGATCGACGAGCTGAGCTGCACGGGCGAGGCGACGCCGACGGCGCTCAACTTCGTGGCGGCGATCCGTGGCGACGAAGAGCCGGCGACCGGCCCGACCGACGGCGTGCGCCAGAGCGAGCTGATGGACGCCCTCTACGAGTCGGCGCGCACCGGCCGCCCGGTCGCACCGGCGGAGGGCGGCGGCAATGGCTGATGGGACAGGGGCCGACCCGGTAGCCCTGACCGGAGACCTGGTCGCCGTCGACTCGGTGAGCCGGGTGAGCAGCGCCCCGGTAGTCGACGTCGTTGAGCGCTTCATGGAGCGCCACGGCTTCGAGATCGAGCGGCTCAGCTACCGCGACGACGCCGGCGTGCGCAAGGACAGCGTGATCGGCAAGAAGGGGAGCGGCGCCGGCGGGCTGGCGTTCTACTCGCACGTGGACACCGTGCCGGGCGACGGCTGGTCGACCGATCCGCACAGCCCGGTGGTGCGCGACGACCGGCTGATCGGCCTGGGGAGCTGCGACATGAAGGGACCGCTGGCGGCCACGCTGTGCGCGACGGCGGCGCTAAGGGACGACCAGCTCGAACGCGCGGTGTACGTGGCGGCCACGGCGGACGAGGAGATCTCCGGCCGCGGCGCGCGGCAGATCGACCAGGAGTCGGAGCTCTACAACGCCGAGCTGCCGCGCTGCGGGGTCATCGCAGAGCCGACCCGCATGGTGCCGGTGTACGCCCACAAGGGCGGGGCGCGCGTGATCGTCACCGCACATGGGCGCGCCGCCCACACCTCAACCGGCCGCGGCGTGTCGGCCAACCTGCTGATGGCGCCGTTCATGGCCGAGCTGCCGGGACTGGCGGAGATCTTCCGCACCGACGAGAGCTTCTGGAACCGCGACTTCGATCCGCCGACCAACGGCTTCAACGTCGTCTACACCGACTTCGGCACGCGTCCCAACGTCAGCGCGCCCAAGGCGGTCTGCACCGTGTCCTTCCGGCCGGCGCCCGGCGACCGCACGCCGGACGTGCTGGAGATGGTGTCGGAGCGCGCCCGGGCGCATGGCCTGGAGGTCGAAGCCCACGCCGGCACCCCGTTCCAGGTCGACCCGGACTCGGAGGTGGTGCGCACCGCGCTGGCTGCCACCGGCGCCGAGCGCGCCCGTACCGTGCCGTACGGGACCGACGCGCACGCCTTCAAGGAGCGCCTGCAGCTCGTCGTGATGGGTCCCGGCGACATCGCCCAAGCCCACACCGACGGCGAATGGATCGAGCTGGCGCAACTCCACCGCGCCGTGGACGTCTACCGCCGCATGGTGCGGGAGGTCTGCCAGACGTAGCGCATGCTCGATCTTTACGCGGAGCTGCGACAGATCGTCGCCGCGCTGGATGCAGGCGAAGTCGACTACGCGCTGTGCGGGGGCGTGGCGCTGGCCATTCACGGGATCCCGCGCGCCACGCTCGACGTCGACCTGCTGATCCGCACGGCGGACGTCGACCGCGTGCGCCGCGCGCTCGGGCCCCTGGGCTATCGTCTCACCGGCGCGGACATGGAGTTCGCCGGAGGCTCGGTGGTCATCTCCCGCTTCGTCAAGCTGGATCCCGATTCAGAGGATGCACTCATCGTCGATCTCCTGCACGCGACCGATCCCCTGGAGCCGGTGTGGAAAGGACGCCAGCGGCTTCCCTGGGAGTACGGCAGCATCTCCACGGTCTCCCGCGACGGGCTCATCGCCTTGAAGAGATTGCGCGCGAGCGGACAGGATCAGGACGACATCGACAAGCTTACGGACGCGACGTGATGGCGAAGGACGACAGCCGCAGCGGGCGGCCCGACCTCTCCTCGAAAGCCGTGACGGCGCGGCTCAAGCGCGTGAGTCAGCTCCGAGCGCTCTGTCTGTCGCTTGCCGAGGTCGGCAGGCGGGCCGGCCTGCACAACCGCCCGACTCGGAACATCACCACTTCGGCGCCGAAGGCGGCGCCGTAGCTCGTCACTTCGCTCGTCGGTCTGCCGCGTCCTCTCTCTCGTCGGAACACTCCTGCGGCCGGCATCGCGGGGATGCTTCGTTCTCTCTGCGTACCGAGGCAAAGACGACGCGTGCGCGGCCCACGACGAAGGAGGCGTCCCCCAACGCCCGGTCGGCTTCTTCGATCCCATACTCTTCGGTCGGGATAAGATCGACTTCGCCGTAGAACGAGAACTCGCGTTCCTTTCGCAGCCAGCGAGACGCTTCCGCGATTCGATCGGCGTCCGGCTGGACTGCGCCCGGCAGCCGGTCGCGGTACTCCAAAATGAGCGGGCCCACGTCGTGAATCTTCGGCGGTTCCACTCCCAGCACCCGCAGCACGCCCTTGAGCGCAAGCTCGACCACTTCCTGCGCCTCGCGAACCACGTCGGAATAGGCTTGCTCGCGGAGGAGCAGCTCCAGGACCTTGAGCCGCGTGGCCGCCTTCTCCAGGTAACTCGCTCCCAGCGAGACGCTGGTCACAGCTCGAAGACCTCGCCCGGACGGTAGTCGGGCTTCAGGTCCCAATGCCACGTCCCATCGCGGTGGATGCGGCGGGCGCCGAGGCGCCGCAGCCGGTCGGCGAACCCATCCAGATGACTCCGGAAGAACCCGTCCCGGTCGTACAGCAGGCGCAAGTCATCGATCATGTCCAGAAACAGCAGACTTCCGGCGCCGACCTCCGCCGGCGTCTTGATGACCGGCGAGATCGTCGTGTGACAACCGCGGCGGGCGACGGTGGCAAGAACATCGCTCATGGCCGCTTCCACCGCATCGAAATCGCGGGTCCGGCGCCCGCGCCCACGCGGCAGCCCATTCGCGATGATCAGGGTGTCGACATCGGACCAGGGGCCTGGCGTGCCGCGGCCGACGGACCCGAACACCCCGACGGTCACCAACCGGTCGCCGTAGTGCCGGACGCACGAACGGCGCAGCGCCGCCACGACCTCCGCAAAGCACTCACCGAGCATCTACGCTCAAGGATGCTACACCGGATGCATGGCAAGTCGGGGTAACTGATCGGCTTGGTCGGATCGCCGCCTCAGCTCCGATCCGACAGGCTCATCAGCGCCCCAATAACCGAAGCCTCCGACTTCGCTTATTGGCCCATCCCATCCTCCCTGATGGTCCTGCCGGACCGCCGCCTCCAGCGGCGATCCGGCAGACTCATCAGGTCAGCCTGCCACGACCCAGGAGCGGCCAGACCGCCTCTACCACGCCGTCGCGCGTGGCGTAGATCGTGTCGTGCAGGAACACGGTGGTGTCCGAGTAGCCGGCGATGAACTCCAGCCGGTCGCCGACGCCGGGCTCCGCGGACGGCTCCGCCAGGGTCAGCGTGCCGTGCTCGGCGGAGAACTTGGCGTCGGTCACCTCGATGCCCTGCACCTGCGGCGTGGTCGGCTCCACGCTCATGGTCTTGCGGCCGGCGTCGCAGATGACCCGCTGCGGGGTCGGCCGGCTGGTGACCGTGGCGGCGATGCGCAGCGCGCAGTCGTGGTCGACCCCGAACCGCTGGCGGTACATGGCGTCGCCGAGCACGCCGCCGCCGGCCTGGATCTCGGTCACCCCCGGCTGGCGGGCGGTGATCCAGTAGCTGCCGGTGCCGCCGCAACTCACGATGTCGATCGGCAGCCCGGCCGCGCGGCAGCGGTCGGCGCTGTCGGCGGCCCCACCGCGGTTTCGATCGCCTTGCGCTTCGCCTCGATCGGCTCAATGCCGAGCGTGTGCCCTTCCCATGCCATCAGACCGGCCAGCTTGACGCCCGGCGTGACGGCGGCGATGCGCGCCATGCGCACCGCGTGCTCTCCGCGACCGACTCCGGCCCGGTCCATGCCGACGTTCAGCCCGACCACGACCCGCACCTCGCCGCCGCGCGCAGCGTACGGCCTAGCTCCAATCGATCGTCGGATCTAAGGTCCTCAATGCCGCGCGCGATGCGCGTCCGTGAATATGCCGGCCAAGCGCGCGACTATTCCGACGCCGCAACCGTTTCGGCTTCGGCGGCCGCCCACACCCGACGCGTGCGCTCGTTCAGTATCGGCGCGAGCGCCTCGTACGTTCTTAGCAACATCTCCATATCCGCACATATCGTATCGGCTATTTCGCGCTATGCCCTAACCTACCTCTCAATGATCAGATCTCCCATCTCATCTGCACTCTTCGTCGTATCGATCGAAGTACGCGTCTTCCGACCTTACTAAGTAGAATGAGTGTGGATTCCCGCCAACGAACTCAAAGCTGTCTCCGCAACCGGTGTGGCTCCCTATGTATGTGCCCCGCAAACGCTCCTCTTCGAAGCTCATCGACATCGAAAACACGTCACAACGTCCTTTTCCGGTTGGTGCCACGAGTTCTATGCGAGCGGTTCGCTCGCCGGTCTTTTCGTAGCTTCCGGTGGCACAATAGTGACCTGGGCCGAAATTGTGCAGGTAGAACTTGCCGTCCTCCACACCCGTTGTATGAGGAACACAGGATGTACAACCGGACCTAAATGTCCAACCGACAAACGAATCGGGCACACTCACTGTCGTATCATCGTGCACCGTGATGGTGAAGGTAAGGGAATCAGTATCGGCCGGGCTTTCGTCCCTGTCGGTGTCCGACACTACATAGGTCATCTCGTAAGTGCCCTCTTCTGTCGGGGCGCCGCTCAGCATCCGAGCCACTGGGTGGAACGTCAAACCGGGAACCGTGGGCTCTATCCGGTAGGTCAGGTCGCCGTCGAAGCCCAGTGCCAATGGCAGTGTCTGCGGCGTGATCGCTGTGTTCTTCCTATAGGATTGGTCCTCAATCTCCGCCCGACCTGAAGTCCCCGGTTCCCCGAACGACGGTGGCGTCGAATACCTCAGTGTATGCAGCCGGACGCCGGCATGTCGGGTCAGTGTTGCCGGTGGAGGAATCCCAAGAGAAGGTGGAGGAAGTAATCGGGTAGGATCAACAAGATTGCCTATCGACGTGTAAGAAGCTTCTGACTCCCCACCAGGCACCACCATCGACTGGAAGAATCGTCTTGTTGTCAAGTCCGCGTGTTGATCATCCACATTGTTATCGAAACCAAGATAGAAATCTTCCGATCCGTTGTTGTTAAAGGCATCGACCAAATCTGTGTCGCCTACCAATGCAGTCCTGTCCTGAGTGCTAGTGCAGGCAGCCGCGAAGACAATCCTACCCTTGTTCATGCCGACTTGGCTATTCCGAATGTAGTGTCGCACGAAGTGATCGGTGATTGCGGTGACCGTACGTGTGCCTGTGACGATGCCAGCGCGGTTTATCACATTCACAGTGACGTTCCACAGGTATCCGTCGGATAGACTCGCGAATGTCCTGCTATCAACCCGATACCCTAGCAGAAGATGGGAGCCCCACATACCGTGGCCAGAAAACACGATGGTTCCATAGTCCGACATCTTTTGGAGCTGCTCCAAGGTGCACTTCGTGTAATCCAAATACGTCACTCTGAAATTAGGTGAGCGGACCGCCCCTTCCGAACTGTTTAGATACCGACCCTTAGCATTTCGGAAGATGTTCGCCACGGCCGCACCGGTCTCGGCAAACTGCGGTTCAAATACGTTGTTGTCGAGGGGTGCGCAGATCAAGACGTTGTCGTTTACCACGACCGGCGGCGGCGCAACGTCGGTAGCCGGCAGAAATTCCCCAGAGTCCTCTACCACAGTGTCTATGTCGTCAATGTGAAACCCGTGGATGCTTGACTGCGCTCCGGTGGGGCCGCGCCGCGTGGAGCCCTGGGGCAAGTACAGCAGGCCTCCTTCCAACCCGGACGCGTAGGATACTCGGATTGTGTCGGCACCCGCGACCGCGTCGGTTACTGTGGGCAGTTCGGTCAACTTCTGCGCCACGGCTCGCAGTCGTTCGTCAAGGGGCGAGTCGGGATCGGTGGCGCTGAACAACGCCACCGCAACGCCTTCCTGGATCTTGACAACTTTCTCAATTGCGGCCACAACGGTCTGCTGCTCAGGTTGCTGGCCCGGGCCCGGTTGGTTCGGCCGCTGCTCCGGACGGGTTACGGGGTTGAGCTGACAGCCGACGAACGCCAAGGCCATGGCCATGGACAGCACCCTTGCGACCATGATGCGCTTGGGATTGAATTGGTTGAGGCCCGTTGCCGGTTTGACCATAGACAGATTGTCATAGGTTATCAAGGCTTTGTCAACTCGGGCGATTCACTATTCACTTTGCCTTGAATCACCGGGGGACGTTCACGGCCTGCGACACGCGAATCGGGAATTTATGTAACATCGTTTTGCCTTTCGTGTGAAATCCGAGGATCGTGAATACGCGAAAGTACGTAAATGACCTGCGGAGGCCGTTGAGTTGGTTCGTCAGATCGATGGCCTTGACACTTCGCGTAGCGCCAACGGTCTGAACAGCCCGATGGGCCTTCGTGAATAGTGCTCATTCGCTGGATAATCGAGTCAGAACGTTCATGCATCGCTGGGTCGTCGACTCACGAAGGCACACTGTGAGCCCACGATCCGCACCACCTCCGCGCTCACAGGATTCGTACGGTTGCCGCTATACGCGCCGCCACCCACCGGTACGGAGTCATGGAGTCGGGCTCCGAAGGCCCTCCGGTTCAGCACAGTTGCGCCCTCCATCGAGTCTCCGTTGCGGCGATTCGGCACATCAGAACGTAACGGAACCCCGTACGTGCGCGTGACTGTCGACCGGCTGCTAAGGCGTGCAGTCGTTGGTGCGCCCCTCATAGGACTCGACGGTTTGGCGTTCTCCACACACGAAGGCAACGACCGCGCGCGCGACCCACGACGAAGCGGGCATCGGCCAACGCCCGGTCGGCTTCTTCGCTCCCGTACTCTTCGGTCGGGATGAGATCGACTTCGCCGTAGAACGAGAACTCGCGTTCCTTTCGCAGCCAGCGAGACGCTTCCGCGATTCGATCGGCGTCCGGCTGGACTGCGCCCGGCAGCCGGTCGCGGTACTCCAAAATGAGCGGGCCCACGTCGTGAATCTTCGGCGGTTCCACTCCCAGCACCCGCAGCACGCCCTTGAGCGCAAGCTCGACCACTTCCTGCGCCTCGCGAACCACGTCGGAATAGGCTTGCTCGCGGAGGAGCAGCTCCAGGACCTTGAGCCGCGTGGCCGCCTTCTCCAGGTAACTCGCTCCCAGCGAGACGCTGGTCACAGCTCGAAGACCTCGCCCGGACGGTAGTCGGGCTTCAGGTCCCAATGCCACGTCCCATCGCGGTGGATGCGGCGGGCGCCGAGGCGCCGCAGCCGGTCGGCGAACCCATCCAGATGACTCCGGAAGAACCCGTCCCGGTCGTACAGCAGGCGCAAGTCATCGATCATGTCCAGAAACAGCAGACTTCCGGCGCCGACCTCCGCCGGCGTCTTGATGACCGGCGAGATCGTCGTGTGACAACCGCGGCGGGCGACGGTGGCAAGAACATCGCTCATGGCCGCTTCCACCGCATCGAAATCGCGGGTCCGGCGCCCGCGCCCACGCGGCAGCCCATTCGCGATGATCAGGGTGTCGACATCGGACCAGGGGCCTGGCGTGCCGCGGCCGACGGACCCGAACACCCCGACGGTCACCAACCGGTCGCCGTAGTGCCGGACGCACGAACGGCGCAGCGCCGCCACGACCTCCGCAAAGCACTCACCGAGCATCTACGCTCAAGGATGCTACACCGGATGCATGGCAAGTCGGGGTAACTGATCGGCTTGGTCGGACCGCCGCCTCAGCGGCGACCCGGCAGACTCATCAGGTCAATCGTCCGCGGCCGAGGAGCGGCCAGACCGCCTCCACCACGCCGTTGCGGGTGGCGTAGATGGTGTCGTGCAGGAAGACGGTGGTGTCCGAGTAGCCGGCGATGAACTCCAGGCGGTCGCCGACGCCGGGCTCCGCCGACGGCTCCGCAAGGGTGAGCGAGCCGTGCTCGGCGGAGAACTTCGCTTCCGTGACCGCGATGCCCTGCACCTGCGGCGTGGTGGGCTCCACGCTCATGGTCTTGCGGCCGGCGTCGCAGATGACCCGCTGCGGGGTCGGCCGGCTGGTGACCGTGGCGGCGATGCGCAGCGCGCAGTCGTGGTCGACACCGAACCGCTGGCGGTACATGGCGTCGCCGAGCACGCCGCCGCCGGCCTGGATCTCGGTCACGCCGGGCTGGCGGGCGGTGATCCAGTAGCTGCCGGTGCCGCCGCAGCTCACGATGTCGATGGGCATCCCGGCCGCGCGGCAGCGGTCGGCGCTGTCGGTCAGCAGGCCGACCGCGGCTTGTATCGCTTCGCGCTTCGCCTCGATCGGCTCGATGCCGAGGGTGTGGCCTTCCCACGCCATCAGCCCGGCCAGCTTCACGCCCGGCGTATCGGCGGCGGCGCGCGCCATGCGCACCGCCTCCTCCCCCGGGGCGACGCCGGCCCGGTCCATGCCGACGTTCAGCTCGACCACGACCCGCACCTCGCTGCCGGCGGCGGTGGCCGCCTCGCCTATCTGCCGTATGCCGATCTCGGAGTCGACGGCGACGACCACGTCGGCACCTCCCCGGCACAGGTGCGCAAGGCGCCGCGTCTTGGCCGGTCCGACCACCTGGTTGGCGACCAGGATGTCCTTGACGCCGGCGGCGGCCATTACCTCCGCCTCGCCCAGCTTGGCGCAGGTCACGCCGATCGCGCCGCGCGCGATCAGCTTGTGCGCCAGCGCCGGCGTCTTCAGCCCCTTGGTGTGCGGGCGCCAGTTGATGCCGGCATCGTCGATCACGACGCCGGCGATCCGTTCGATGTTGCGATCCAGCAGGTCCAGGTCGACCAGCAGGGCGGGGGTGTCCAGCTCGGCGACCGGCAGACCGATCGGAGTGGTGGCGTTCATGTTCAGATGGACCTCAGGACAGCCAGGTGGTGAGCTCGGCGGCCGGCTTGCGCGCCGAGGTCGGCACCCGTTCGGCGAACCCGGCGTACAGCAGGCCGACGACCTGCTCGCGCTCCGGATCGACGCCCAGCACGGACAGCGCCTCGGCGTCATCGATCAGGCCGCTGGTGCTCCACTGCATGCCGATGCCGTCCTCCCACGCCGCCAGCATGATGTTCTGGATCGCGCAGCAGGTGGCCGCGTAGTCCTCCCGGTCAAGGAAGGGATCCCCGGACACGGCGCAGGTCACCGCGATCACCGTGGGCTTGCTCATGAGCTTCTTGACCGCCTTGCGGCCGATCTCGTCCATCGCCTGCGGCGAGATGTCGACGGGGACGTCCGCCTGCTTGATGCGCGCGTAGACGTCGCCCAGCCGGCGCTTGCACGCAGGTCCCACGACGATGAACCGCCACGGTTCGGTCAGCTTGTGGTTGGGCGCCCAGACGGCGGCCTGTAGCGCGCGCTCGATCCGTTCGCGCGGCACGGTCGTCGTCCGAAAGTCGAAGATCGAGCGCCGCTCGGCGATGGTTTCCAGTACCGACATGAGAACCGGAATGCTACCCGCCATCTCACCACCGGTCAACGACGCGAGGCATTGATGGAGATTGCGGCCGTTGGCTCCTAGTCAACCTCCTGCGCGCGGTTATCGCGAGTCGCCCGCACGTGCCTGTGGATAGAGCAACGACATGCTGCCCTATCTCAAGTCAGGGCGCTACGGAACGCACTTCCAAAGACGACACGTCACTCTCGGGGCAGCGCCCTTAAGTAATCGATTCGAGATCAGCCCGCTTTTCGTCAGTGAGCAAGTCCGGACTCGTATAGACTATTGTGCCGTCTCGTCGCGGACGCACCTCAAAGTGTCCCTGACTCACCAATCCGTCGAGCTCTGCTTTTGCTTCGTCCAGGGAGCATCCGGTCTCCATGGCGATCTTCGATGGGGTTACGACTCCCCCTTCTTCCTTTGCGCACTTCAAGATGCGCTGCTGCATCGGCAGCGCGTCCTCTGGTGGTGGCGGCGGCTCCGAAGGATCTTCGGTCTTTGGGCTCTCGACCGGTGATGTAGTACCGATGCCCGCCCGCAACAGAACATTTCGTGAGTGATCGTCCGCTGGCACATAGCCTTCCTCCATGCGCTCGACGACATACCGCTTGTTGTAGATGACGCCAAGCACGATTCCGAATACCAAAGAGGTAATGCCGAACGTGAGGAGGGATAGT
The DNA here is from genome assembly GCA_964291595.2 of Spirochaetia bacterium. GTDB lineage: Bacteria > Spirochaetota > Spirochaetia > SZUA-6 > Bin103 > CATQHW01. Next base: position 4,706,850 of record OZ219914.1, read on the forward strand.
CCCAAGCCCGACAGCCAGATGATCCACATGATCACCGCCCACTTCAGATCACCGCGCAAGAGCGCTGGAAATCCTCCGAAGAAAAACGTGGTCCACGAGAACCCGATCGGTGCGGGCTTGATGACACCGCTATGGGTGTGCTTCAGAGAGATCTTCGTTGACACTTCACCTTGCTCCTTTCGCGCGACATTTCATTTGTTGAGGGGGACCGCCTGACCACTCCGCTCGAATCGGAGTGCTCCAAGCCGCCGCCAGCCGGGCATCAACTTGGGCTACTCGCGTTTCGTCGCCCTCCCATCGGTACGGTAGTGCCGCACCGGCAATTGTAGCAGGATCGGTGCGATGAAGCACATCGTCAAGTCGTTCGATCGAGATCCCTTCCAGATTGCGACCATGGTCGACGGGACAGGGCGCCGGTCCCGCGACCGGCGGGCTGAGCCGCCACCAGTCGCTACAGCGAGCGCTCGTAGATGCGGTAGGTCTTGTGCCTGCGTGCGCCCATGTTCTCCAGGGTGTTGCGCATGTTGAGGTTGTCCTCCAGCACCCAGGAGAACTCGCCGCCCAGCAGGCCCCGGCCGACGCCGCGCACCCACGTCTCGTAGTAGAAGATGGCGTCCAGGCCCAGGTTGCGGAAGCGCGGCCGCACGCCCGTGGTGTACACGCGCAACAGGTTGATGCGGCGCCGGTCGCGCAGCAGCTTCAGGTACCCGAACGGGAACAGGCGGCCGTTGAGGTTGCCGAACGCCTGGTTCCAGTCGGGCAGCGCCAGCGAGAAGCCGGCCGGCTCGCCGTCCACGAACGCGAACAGCGCCAGCTCCGGATCGACCAGGCGCTTCAGGTCGCGGGCCATGCGGTCCAACTCCGCCTCCGTCTTGGGCACGAACCCCCAATTGCGGCCCGAGGCCTCGTTGTGGATCAGCTTGATCAGATCCATCTCGGCGCGAATGCGCCGCGGGTCCCCCCCGCGGACGCTCACCCCCCGGCGCTTGCGCACCGCGGCCGCCACGCGGGCGATCTTGGGCGGTATCTCCGATTCCGAGGAGTGCATGTAGTAGGCGTACAGGTCCCGTGCCTTGCCCAGCCCCGCCCCTTCCAGCAGTCCGGGGTAGTACGGCGGGTTGTAGGCCATCAGGAAGGCCGGCGGGCTGCCGAAGCCGTCCACGAGGATGCCAAGGGAGTCGCTGGTGGATGGGTTGAACGGCCCGCGCATGACGGTCATGCCGCGGACGCGCAGCCAGTCGCCCGCTGCCTGCAACAGCTCCGCAGCCACGTCCGCGTCGTCCATGCTCTCGAAGAAGCCGAAGAATCCGGCGGCTTCGCCGTGATACTCGTTGTGGCGATCGTCGACGATCGCAGCGATGCGGCCGGCCATGCGGCCGTCCCGAATCGCCACGAATGGCTGGATGGACGCGTGCTCGAAGAACGGGTTGGCCGCCGGGCTCAGGCGCCGCCGCTCGCGCCGGATCAGCGGCGGCACCCAATGCGGATCGTCCCGGTAGATCGTCCACGGGAACCTGACGAAGGCACGCATGTCGGCACGCCGCGCCGGGCGGACCGACAGGCCTTGCACCGCGCCTGCTTGGGTCATCACAGGGAGTATACGGCCATGGCCGTTTCCGGCGGCGGAAGCGGACTCCCCACCGTGGCCGTGACGGTTTCGGGGCGCTAGCTGCTCTCCCCGCCGGCGTCTTCACCTTCCGGGTACAGGTCCTTCTTCACCTCTTCCCATTTCTTCTTGTTGCTGACGCCGACGAAGTAGACGATGACACCGACGATCACAGCGACTACGCCGATGAACTCGCCAAGTGTGGTCAGCACCGCAATGACGAAGTACACCAAGCCAAGCGCGGCGATGATCCCCCCAATCAGCCGCTGGTCGAGGTCCTGCAGTTTCTTGTCCTTGTCCGCCATGTTCCTTGCTCCTTCCTTATGAAATTGCCTCAAGAGGTCTCGTCGAGGTTGCGCTCCGGCATGAACCCCGAGTTGAGAAAGCCGCCGTCGATCGGAATCGCCGCCCCGTTGATGTAGGCCGAGCCGGCGCCGCACAGGAAGACCACCAGGTCGGCGATCTCCTCCGGCAGCACCTCGCGGGGAATCGGCATCCGGTTCCGGCGGGTTCGCTTCAACTCTGGGTCACGTGAATACACCATATCGGTCATCGGTGTCTTGGCAACGCCGGGACAGACGGCGTTGACGTTGATCCGATACTCCGCCCATTCCACCGACAACACCTGCGCCAGGCTCACCAGGCCCGCCTTGGAGGGGCTGTAGGCGCCCCGCTGAGGGATCGGCGCCCACGCCGCGACGGACGAGAGCAGCACGATGCGGCCCCCCTCCCCCTGCGCCACCAGCCGCCGTCCCACGGCCTGGCAGAAGACGAACGCGCCGGTGAGATGGATGTCGAGCGCACTGCGCCAGTCCTCCAGGCTCAGCTCCAGGGCCGGTCCCTTGATGTTGTTGCCGGCGCAGTACACGAGGTGGTCGACGCGTCCGAAGCGCTCGACGGTGGCTGCCACGCAGTCCGCCGCGGAGCCGGGATCGACGACGTCGATCTGCACGCCGATCGCGTGTTCCTCGCCGCACTCGGCGGCCGTCTCCGCCGCCCGGTCGGCGTCCAGGTCGGCGACCGTCACGCGCGCTCCGCGCTCCGCGAAGTGCCGGCACACGGTACGACCGATGCCGCCGGCGCCGCCGGTGACGACCGCCACGCGGCCGTCCAGGCCATCGCTCACGCGTCGCCGCCGGGCGCTGCGCCGGCAGTCGCTGCGCCCGGTTCGCGCGGCTGCGCCCAGGCTCCCAGCGCATTGTAGCCGCCGTCGACGCAGACGTACTCGCCGGTCATGAACGACGCGCCCGATCCGGCCAGAAACACCACGACCGATGCGATCTCCTCGGGCTGCCCGGTGCGCCCCAGCGGGTGGGACAGTCCCCAGTCGTGCACGGTCTGCTCCAGGTCGCCTTCCTCCATGGCCGCCGCGGCGCGCAGCAGCGGCGTGTCGATGCTGCCCGGGCAGACCGCCAGCACCCGGATGTTCTCACGCGCGTAGTCGATCGCCATCTGACGGGTCAGCGACAGGGCCGCGCCCTTGCTGGCTGCATACGCCGGGACCAGCGGCGCCGACTGCAGACCCTGCACGCTGGCGATGTTGATGATCGCCCCGCCTCCGCGGCTGCGCATGTGCGGGATGGCGTACTTGGCGGTCAGGAAGTAGCTCTTCACGTTGACCGCCATGATCTGGTCCCACATCTCCTCGGTCGTGTCCTCCGCGGTCTGGTAGGACGCGGGAGGTTGGATGCCCACGTTGTTGCACAGCACGTCGACGGTGCCGAAGGCGGCGACCGCCTCGTCCACGGCGGCCCGGCAGCCGGCGTGGGTGGCCAAGTCGGCCTCCAGGAACACCGCGGTGCCGCCGGCCGCGGTGATCCGGTCGACCCGCGCCGCGCCCGCGCCGGCGTCGCGGTCGACCACCAGCACCCTGGCGCCGGCCGCGGCCGCCGCGTCGGAGATGGCGCCGCCGATGCCGAGCGCGCCGCCGGTGACCACGAACGACGTGCCTTCGAGCGTCAAAGAAGCGTCCTGCATGACAAGCCGCCATCGTATCATCGCCACCGGCAATGAGTCAGCGCAGGCAGGCGGTGCGACGGACTCCCGGCCACGTGGGATGGGCCGGTCAGCGGAGCCGCAGGCGACGGTGACCGGGGCGTGGTAGATTCACACCGCGATGACCCGGTCATTCACGGTCGGTCAACGGGCGCGGGCGCTCGGTTTCTACGCCGCCACCCTGGTCATCGCCTACCTGGCGGCAGCCTACCTGGGCGGGTTCTTCGTCGCGCTGGCGATCACCCTGCTGCTGGTGCCGCTGTTCTCCTTCGTCGCCCTGCACGTGGCGACATCCTCGCTCGCCTTCGAGCAGACCTTCTCCAGCGCGCACCCGGTCAAGGGCGAGGAGATGGTGTACTCGTTTCGGCTCGAGAACCGGTCGGTGATCCCGGTCTCGCAGATCCACGTGGAGTTCAAGGTGGTGCGCCCGCTCGGCGAGACCGTGCTCCCCGATCTGTCGATCTACCTGGGCGGCAGCGCGGTGATCGATCGCGACTACACGATCCGGCTCCCCTACCGCGGCGTCTATACGGTCGGCATGCGGCGCGTGACCCTGCGTGACCCGCTGCGCCTGTTCGCCACGCGCCCGACGGTGACGTTCCGGGAGTTCCAGGTCTATCCGCGGGTGCTCAAGATCGACCAACTGGCGGCCGGCGACGAGGCCCATCCACACGCGGGCCGACGCGAGTCGATGGTCGGCGAGCCCGACTACGCCATGTTCACCCAGCTTCGCGAAGCCCGCCACGGGGAGCCTGTCCGCCACATCGCCTGGCGCAAGTTCGCGGCGATCGGCAAGCCGTTCGTCCGCCAGTACCAGGCCAGCTCGGAGCCGGCGGTCACCATCTACGTCGACCTGCGCATGCCGGCCGCGGGCGCCGGCGACGCGCCGGTGCTGGCGGTCGAGGACGTGACGATCGAGGCGTTGCTGGCCGTGGTCCGCCACTTCCTGTCGATGGGCGTGCCCACCGCGGTCCGCGCTGCCGTCGGACAGGGCGTGTACGCGTTCGCCGGCCAGCACCTGGACGAGTTCGACCGGCTGTACGAGGAGAACTTCCGGTTGGCGTTCGCCGACAGCGTGTCGCCGGCACGGCTGTTCTGGGCAGACTGGGAGGCCCGCGCCGATGACGCGGAGGCGGTCATGTTCCTGACCCATCACCTCGACCCCGAGCTGTTCACGATCATCGAGGCGTCGGTGAGCTCCAAGCAGGTGACCGGGGTGATCTTCAACGGCACCGGCCGCAGCCCGCGCGCGCTGCACGATGCCGAGCAGTACTTCAACACGGTGCGCAACCGCGGCGGGCGCGTGATGCTGCTGCGGGGCACGGACACGATCGAGGAGGACCTGGCCGGTGGCGATCTCCGCACGGCTGCGCCGGTGGCTCTCAGCCGTTCGGCCTGAGCCCGAGCACCTGCGGGCGGCGGCGGCGGCGGCCACCGCGCTGGCGCTTCCGCTGGCCGTCTGGTGGCTGCTGCGCGCCAACCTGTCCGTCCTCCTGCTGCTCGGCCTCACCGGCACGGTGGTGGCGCTGCAGATCGCCGCGGCCTTCGTGCCGGCGCCTGCGGCCGGGCCGCTGCGCTGGACGGCCGCGGCCGCCTCGGCGCTGTTCGGCGTGTCGATCCTGGTCGGCATCCTCATCACGCCGTTCTCCTCCTACCGGCTGTGGTTCACGGAGATATACGCCGGCGAGCAGCAGGGCGCGGTGTCCAATCTGTTCGCGCTGATCGCCGGATGGGCGTTCTCCTCGGCGGCCGGGGTGGTGCTGTCGAGCGGCTTCGGCCTGGCGGCGGCCGTGCTGGCGGTGCTGGGCGTGGGCCTGGCGGCCCTGATCGTGCAATCGACGCTGCTCAACCTGCTCACCCTGGCGGCGGTCGTGCTGGCCCTGGTCGTGCTGGGCAGCCGCGGCGTCGAACGCACCGGCGGCTCCGTGCTGTTCGCCGCGGCCATCGTGCTGCTGGCCGCCGGCGTGGGGCTGCTGTTCCCGCGCGCGGCCGGCGGCAACTACTTCGTCGACCTGGTGCTGCACCCGCGCATGCGCGGGGCGATCTCCGCCACCTTTCCGCAGTTCCCGCTGCTGTATTCCATACCCGGGTTCGGCACCCAGCACGAGGAGCGGCGGCTGGGCGGCACGCCGGTGCTGTCGCCGCTGCCGCTGCTGCGCGTGTACTCGCCGCAGGGGAACACCATCTACCTGCGCACCGAGGTGTTCGACCACTACGACGGCACCACCTGGGCGTTCACGCGGGAGGAGCCGGCGAGCGTCGACGACACGGAGCGCTTCATCAACTTTCCCCCACCCACTGAGGGAAGCGACTCGGACGTGCAGGTCGAGCTGATCGCCGACGCATACAACCGGTTGCCGCACACGGTCGACACGGTCGACTTCGGCGTCAGCCCGTACGCCCCGCAGCTCGCCGTCGCCGACTACGCCCGCGGCTTCTTTCCGGCGGAGCCGATCCTGCGCGGCCTGTCGGTGACGCTGCGGCGTGATCCCCTCACGCGCTTCCTCGCTCCGCCGACCGACAACCGCTACCTGCAGGTGCCGGCCAGCCTGCCGGCGGAGGTCCGCGAGCTGGCCCACCAGGCAACCGAGGGAGCCGAGAGCATCACCGATCGGCTGCGCAGCATCGAGCGCTTCCTGAAGTCGGGCTCCGTCTACTCGCTGACGCCGCCGACGCCGCCCCGAGGCGAGGACTTCATCGCGCACTTCCTGCTGGGCGAACGGGAGGGTTATTGCGTCCACTTCGCCACCGCCTTCACCATCTTCGCCCGCCTCAACGGCATTCACGCCCGGTACGTGTCCGGATACCTCGTCCATTTTCCGGTGACGTCGCTCGACGCCATCGTGACCGGTCTGGACGAGGTGGAGGATCCCGACCTCGACGCGGCGGAGTTGGTCACTACGGAAGCGGTGGTCACGGGCCTGGCGGCGCACACCTGGGCGGAGGTGTGGATGGGAGAGCACGGCTGGACCACCTGGGAGGCGACCCCGGCGGTCAATCCCGGCTTCGTGCCCAGCCTGGGCCAGGCGGAAACCGAGGAGTCGCCGGCGGTGAACGAGGAGCTGGATCTCGATTCGGCCACGGCGCGGCAACTCTCCGCCATGCTCGGCCAGGAGTTCCGGGCCGAGCGCCGCGCGCTGAACACCCGGCCGCTGCTGGCTGCCGCGGCACTGCTGATCCTGGCTGCCGTCGTCTGGGTCGCCGTACGCATGGTCCTGTCCACCCGCGCCTCGCTGCGCGCCAGCCCGATCGGCCGCGTCGCGCAACGCTACGTCAAGCTCGGCGCGCGCGCCGGTGTTCCGCTTCCCGAAGCGACCGGCTGGCTGTCGTGGGAGCGCTCGTTCGGTACGCGTCTCCCCGAGGCCGCACGCGCGCTGCGAGAGTTCGTGGGCCTGTTCGTGCGCGTCGCCTACGCCGGCTACCGGCCCACGGCCGCGGAGGTCGCCGGCGCCGCTCGCGCGGCCGCCACGGTCCGGCGGAGCTGGTTGCGCAGCCGGCTGCGGTCGCTGAAGCCCGGCGGGCGCGGCGAGCACGGTACACTGGGAGCGTCATGAACACGGTACGCTGGGGAGTCCTGGGAACCGCGCAGATCGCCGCCAATGTCTTCATCCCGGCGTTGCGAACGGTGCGCGGCGCCGGGCTCGCCGCCGTCGCCAGCCGCGACGCCGCTCGCGCGGAGGCGTTCGCCGACGCCCACGGGGCCGAGCGGGCGTTCGGCTCGTACCGTGAACTGCTGGACGCAGGCGCCGTCGACGCGGTGTACGTGCCGCTGCCCAACTCCGAGCACGAGCGCTGGACGCTGGCCGCCGCCGAGCGCGGCATCGCCGTGTTCTGCGAGAAGCCGCTCACCGACGCCAGCGGCAGCGCCGCGCGGCTGGCGGCGCGCTGCCGGGAGCTGGGCGTCCCGCTGGTGGAGGCGTTCGTCTTTCGCTACCACCCGCAGACCCGCGTGGTCGGCGACCTGATCGCCGACGGCCGCATCGGCACGGTCAGCCAGGTCACCGCCCACATGAGCTTCTTCTTCGACCGGACCGAGCGCGCCGGCGACATCCGCATGGACCCCGCACTCGGCGGCGGCGGGATGCTGGACGTGGTGTGCTACCCGATCGCCTACATCCGCCACCTGCTGGACGCCGAGCCGCTCACCGTGCAGGCGGCCGTCCGCTACGACGACCGTTTCGGCGTCGACGGCGCCGCCAGCCTGCTGCTGGAGCTTCCCGGCGCCGTGCAGGCCGTCGCGATGGGTGGCTTCGACGACCACCGCCACCGCGGCATCACGATCACCGGCAGCGCCGGGACCATCCACGTGCCGGAGCCCTACCACCCGCCGGAGGAGAGCACGATCCATCTGACCGGCGGCGACCGCCGCGAGGTGATCACCGTCGACAACGGCGGCCCGGCGTTCGCGCCCGCCATCGCCCACTTCCAGGACCGCCTGGCAGCGCCGGAAGGCGCGCCGCTCACTGCCGACTTCGCCGCCGGCACCCTGCGCGTGATCGAGGTAGCGCACGAGTCCGCGCGTACCGGGACACGCATCAGCCTGGCGCCGTCATAGTCGGACCGACCCCGGCGACGGCGGCGCTTCAACCGGTCGGCGGCGGCAATCGCGGCAGCCTGCCCGGGCGCGCGGCCCACGACAACAGCACGACGGTTGCCGCGCCGGCCCCGGCGGCGATCGCCAGGGGCACCAGCTCGACACCCAGGGTCCCCACCTCGCGCAGCGCCACCGCCTGCCCATCCCGGTAGAACGGCATGAGCGCCCGCACCGATCCCAGCATCAGCCCGGTAAGGGCAGCCAAGGTCAGCGACCGGTGGCGCGTGAGCAGCCAGGAGATGATCCGCGTGACCGTGGCAAGCCCCAGCACGAGGCCGATTCCGAACACCGCCAGCGGCAGGATTGAGTGGCCGATCTCGCCGGCGGTGAGGCCGCGCACGCGTTCGATCACGTAGCCGTAGGTTCCGAGCGCGAGCAGCACGAACGAGCCGCTCACCCCCGGCAGCACCAGCACGGCCACCGCCAGCGCCCCGCAGACCAGCAGAAACGGAAGCGTGGGCGTGCCGGCGTCCGCTGCGCGCAGGCCGGTGGCCAGGAAGCTCGCGGCCGCTGCGCACAGGATCACGGCCACCTCGGCCGGCCCGCGCCGCTCCATCAGCCGCCACGGCGTGGCCACCGATGCCAGCACCAGACCACCGAAGAACGCGTAGGTCGGCCCCGGCGCGGTGCTCAGCAACTCCGTGACCAGGTGGCTGCCCGCGAGCACCGCCACCGCCATGCCGACCAGCAGCAGCGCCAGGAACGAGAACGGCGGTGTACCGCCACGGCCGGCAGCACGGCCGCCGCCCGGCAGCAGCCGGCGCAGCCCGCGTCCGATCCACGCGAACGTGCGGTCGACCGCGTTGATCAGCTCCCCGTAGATGCCCAGCACCAGCGCCATGGTGCCGCCGCTCACGCCGGGAACGAGCTCGACGACTCCCATCGCCACGCCGCGGGCCAGGGTGAGGAACGCCCACGCGAGGCCGCGCGGCCGCGGGGTTCCGTCGTCTGCCGTCCCGGCGTTGCCGCTGCCCATGGCGTGCGTAGTCTACTGTTTCCCAGCGTGCGAACGGGGCTGGTCTACCACACCGGCGCGCTGGGCGACCTGATCGTCGCCGTGCCGGCGATCGAGCACTGGGCCCGCGACCGCGGCTCCGAACGGCCGGTGCTGCTCGGCCGCGGGCTTCCCGGCGAGTTGTTGCAGGCGGCAGGCATCGTCGGCGATCGCTGGGACGCCGGCGCAGCGTGGTTCGCCAGCGCGTATCGAGGCGCGCCGCCTGCCCTTCCGGCTCCGATCGACGCGGCGCTGGCGTTCACGGCGCCGGGCGGTCCCATCGAGCAGGCGCTGGCCGCCGCGGTGTCCGGCCCGGTCAGCGTGGTGCCTCCACTGCCGGCGCGCCGGGAGCCCATCGTCCGGCACCATCTGCGGGCGGTCGGCGCCTCCTCCGCGGACGATCGGGCGCCGGCGCTTCAGCTTCCTGCCGAACCGCGAGGCGCCCGCCGCGTCGGCATCGCGCCCGGATCGGGCAGCGCTCGCAAGAACTGGCCGCTCGGCCGCTTCGCTGCCGTGGCGGACGCACTTCGTCCGGACGCGGACGTGATGTGGTTGCTCGGCCCGGCCGAGGAGGAGTTGCGCCCGCCGTCCGCCGACGGCGACCTGGTCGTGCGCGGCCGGCCGATCACGCGCACGGCGCAGGCGATCTCCTCCTGCACGCTGCTGCTTGGCAACGATTCCGGGCTGTCGCATCTGGCCGCCGCGCTGCCGGTGCCGGTGGTTGCGCTGTTCGCGGTCAGCGACGCCGCGGTGTGGGCGCCGGCCCCGGCCGGCAGCCCGGTGCTGGTGGTCACGCCGACGAAGATCGCACCAGGCGATCGCTGCGCGTCCCTGCCGGCGCCGCCGGCCGGCGCATCGATGGACGACATCGCCGTCGAACCGGTGCTCAGCGCGTGCCGGCGCCTCCTTCGGTGATCCGCTCGACGATGGCGCTGGTGGAGGTGCCGGCAAGCACCGGCGACAGCGCCACGACCCCGCCGGCCGCGCGCACCTCGGATCCGCCGGCCACTCGATCGGCCGCGTAGGTGCCGCCCTTGACCAGCACGTCGGGGCGCACCGCCTCGATCAGGCGCAGCGGATCGGGCTCGTCGAAGATGATGACCGCGTCCACGCAGCGCAGCGCCGCCAGCAGCTCGGCGCGCGCGAACTGGCCGATCACGGGCCGGCCGGCCGGCCGCAGCCCGCTCGCCGAGGCGTCGCTGTTGAGGCCGACCACCAGCGCACCGCCCAGGCCGCGCGCGTGCTCCAGCGACCGCAGGTGGCCGGCGTGCAGCAGGTCGAACACGCCGTTGGTGAACACCAGCCGGCCGCGGGCGCGGAGCCGCTCCACGGTGGCCGCCGCGGCACGCCAGGACGAGAAGGTGGGCCGCTCGTCCCAGACGGCGCGCACGTGGCTCAGCGCGGCGGCGATCGACCCGCACACGGATGCGTGGAAGCCGGTCTCCGCCGCCCGGTCGGCGCCCAGCGCCACCAGGAAACCACGCGCATGGCGGTCGATCATCCACGACGCCTGCAGGTCCAGACCGTCCAGACCCCGCTCACGGCGCAACGCGAACTCCGTGTCCAGCGCACGCTCGCGGCACAGCCGGCGCACCGCAGGCTCGCCGCCCGCGGCCGCCAGCGCGGGGCCGGTGATCACCAGCGCGCGGCGGACGCCTTTCCCTGCGCCTGCAGCGGGTATACTCATCTCTCCATGCTGCGAACCGCGGCCGAGCGCGCCGCCGCCGACCGCTTCTGGCTGACGATCATCGCCATCTTCAGCGTGGCCGCCGTGGCTGCGATCGCCTTCGTGGTGACCGGAGAGCGGACGGCATCCCGGCTCGACGTGTCGGCGCTGCCGGCCGTGAACACGGCCTGGAACGCGATCGCCGCCGTCCTGCTGGTGGCGGCGTTCGTCGCCATCCGCCGCGGGGCGGTCGGCGCCCATCGGGCGCTGGTGCTCATCGCGTTCGCGGCCTCGACGCTGTTTCTCACCGGGTACCTGATTTATCATGGAGCCAGCGGGGGCGCGAAGCCCTATGAGGGTTCGGCGCCGTGGCTGTACTACCCCGTCCTGGTGACCCACATCGTCCTCGCGGTGACGATCGTACCGCTGGCGCTCGTGACGCTGCGCCGCGGCTGGACCCGCCATCCCGGCCACCGGTCCCTCGCCCGCGTGACGCTGCCGATCTGGCTGTACGTATCGGTCACCGGCGTGGTGATCTACGCGCTCCTGTACGCTCCGGGCGCGTAGGCACGGTGCGATGCGGATCCTCGGGGTGATCGGTTGACCGAACGCGAGCGCCTTCTCGACCACCTGACCGCACTGGAACGGGCCGGCCGGCCCGGCGCGGTGGCCACCGTCGTGCGCGTCGACGGTTCCAGCTACCGCCGTGCCGGCGCGCGGATGCTGTTCGGCGCCGGCGGAGAGCGGGTTGGGATGCTGTCCGGAGGCTGCTTCGACCTGGAGGACCGGGCGCAGCGGGCGATGGACAGCGGCCGAACCTCCGTGCACCGCTTCGACACCACGGGACCGGCGGATGTGGTGATGGGCTCGGGAAGCGGTTGCCAGGGCGTGGTCGACATCCTGCTGGCGCCGATCGACGACGGACACCAACTGCCGCTGCAGGCGTGCCTGGAGCCTTCCGTGCGGGGCGAATCGTCCGTGCTGGCCACCGTGGTGGGTCCGGACGCGGAGGGGTGCCCCGCGCCCCTGGGCGCCCGCCTGCTGGTGACCGGGGACGGGCAGGCACGCGGCTCTCTGGGTGACGGGAACCTTGAAGGGGCGGTCGAACGGGATGCGTGGGCGCTGCTCGGGTCCGAGCGCACTACCGTGAGCCGGTACCCGCTCGCCGGCCGCGCCGTCGACGTGATGCTCGAAGGGTTGATCCCGGTGCGCCGGCTGGCGGTGTTCGGCGCCGGCGACGACGCCGCACCGCTGGCAGCGGTGGCCGGCATGGTCGGGATGCACGTGACGCTGGTGGACCATCGACCGGCCTACGCCGACGCGCGGCGCCATCCGGCCGCCGCCGAGGTGCTGCACGTGGCCGACGCGGCCGAGGCGGTCCGCCGCATCGCCCCGGGAGCGCGTACCGCGTGCGTGTCGATCACCCACGACTACCTGCGCGACGCGGCCATCCTCCGCGGACTTCAGGCAACCCCCGCCGCATACATCGGGGTGGTCGGGCCCCGCTCCCGTGCCGAACGGCTCATCGAAGAGGCGCACTGGGATGCCGCCGACCGCGGCCGGCTCTACTGCCCGGCCGGCCTGGACCTGGGCGCGCAGACCCCGGAAGAAATCGCGTTCTCCGTGATCGGGGAGATCCTCGCGGTCTTTTCCTCCCGCGCCGCCGGACACCTGCGCGACCGCGCCGCTCCGATCCACGACCGGTCGCCGTGAGCGCCGCGGCTTCGGTGGCGGCCGTCGTCCTGGCGGCCGGCGGCTCCGCCCGGCTCGGCCGTCCCAAGCAGCTCGTGCCGATCGACGGCGAGCCGCTGGTGCGCCGCGCCGCACGGGCGGCGCTGGACGCCGGCTGCCACCCGGTCCTGGTGGTGCTCGGCTCCCAGGCACAGGCGGTGCGTGCGGCGGTCGCCGATCTGCCGGTGCGGTACGCGACCAACCCGCGCTGGGCGGACGGCGTCGGCGGATCGATAGCCAGCGGGGTGCGCGCGCTCGCACCCGGCGGGCCGGCCGGCTGCATCGTGCTGCCGTGCGACCAGCCCAGGTTGACGGCCGGCCTGCTGGCGACGTTGATCGAGCGATCGCGGAACGGCGATCCCGCCGCGGTCGCGTGCCGCTACGGCGGGACGGTCGGCACGCCCGTGCTCTTCACGCCGGGGCTGTTCGACCGCCTGGCGGCACTGACCGGCGACAGCGGCGCGAAGCGCGTGCTGCGCGCCTGCTCCCCACTCGAGGTGATCGACTTCCCGGGAGGCGAGCTCGACATCGACACGGACGCCGACCTGCGGCGCGCGACGGCCGCCGGCACCGGCTGCGGCTGAGCGGAGCCGCCGGTGCCCGGACGGACGGCCGCTCACCGGTCGAGGTGGCAGGTCGCGAAGCGTTCCGAGACGTCGGGCAACGGCTCGCCGAGCACGGGCCACGAGGACAGATCGGGATCCGACGGCTGCTCAGGGCTCGCGAGCTGCCGGCGCAGATTGGTCAGCATCCCGTGCATGACCCGCGACGTCTCCGCCGTGACCAGCCCCGTCAGGCCGAGCGGCGGGCGGGGATCGCTCACCGTTTCCTGCAGGATGGCGACCGTCCCCGCGCCCGCCGGGGTGACCGTCCACCGCGAGCGCAGGCAGAGCACACGGGTGCCCTGCAGGCCCGTCGCCAGGTCGTCGGCGCCGACGATGTCCAGCACCACCCCGCCGCCGTCGAGCCGCCACCACGAGCGGCGGCTGACCACCACGCGGTGACTGAGGCCAGCGCCGGTCGCCTCGTGCAGGACCGAGCGGTGCGCGGGACCGGCGCCGGTATCGCGCTCGCCGTCCTCCTGCAGCAGGAGGACGGCTCCGCCGACCGTTCCGGGGGCCGTGGTGCGGCTGACGACCAGGCGGTAGCCGGTGTGCTCGATCGGACACGACCCGACCATCACCGCACCGTCGTCCACCTCGGGCGTGCACGCCGCGCCGGCCAGGGCCGGCAGCGCGAGCAGAACGGCCGCAACGATGGGCGCAATTGCTTGTCTTATTGTCACTTGTACCGCTGATGATACCTCGGATCGAGCCCGGCACGGCCACTCTTGCCGAAGCCTCCCGTCGTGCCTATGTTGGGTTCGATGGCAACGGCTGCTCTGACGATCCCGCTCGCGCCGGGACTGCCGATCGTGGGCAACGTCGTGCCGATGCTCACGGCAATGAGCACGTTCCTCACCACCCAGTATCAGCGGCTGGGTCCGGTATTCCGCGTGCCGATCCTGAACCATCGCCCGCTGGTGCTGGCCGGTGCGGAGGCGAACGCGCTGATGAAGACCGAGGGCCAGCGCCTGTTCTCCTCCGGGGCGGTGATGCGGGACATCCACCAGGTGCTCGGCGGCGACAACCCGACGCTCATCGAGCTGGACGGCCCCGATCACCGCACCATGCGCGCCGGCCTCAAGGACGGCTACTCGGGCAGGACGCTGTATGCCCAAATGGAGAAGCTGGTCCGCAGCCAGCTCCATCTGCTCCAGGGCTGGCCGCGCGGAACCGCCATCCCCGCCTTCGCCTACGTCAAGCGGTTGGTCTCATCGCTGCTTGGCTACATGGCCACGAACGAGGAGCCGGATGAGATCATGGACGACCTGATCTACTTCTTCCGGGCGCTCGTGCAGATCCACATCCGCAAGGTGCGGCCCGGCTTCATGAGGTATCTGCCGCGCTACACCTCATCCAAGCGCTCCGTGCTGGCCATGATGCGCCGCATCTGGGACGAGCACCACGTGCGCGACTACCTGGAGCGGGACGGCGACTTCGTCGACCTGATCCGCAAGTTCCACGCCGAGCACCCGCGGCTGATGAACGAACGGGACGCCGTGGCGGCGCTCATCGGACCGTTCATCGCGGGCATGGATACCGCTGCCAGCGCCACCTCCTTTCTGCTCTACCACGTCCTGCGCGATCCGGAACTGCACCGCGCCGTCGTGGCCGAAGCCGACCTGGCGTTCGCCAACGGCTGTCCCGACCGCAACTCGCTGCGCCAGATGGTCCAGACCCGGCACGCCGCCATGGAGGTCCTGCGGCTGCATCCGCCGGCGCCGGTGCTTGGCCGCACGTCCCTCGCCGCCTTCCGGTTCCAGGGATATGAGATCCCCGGGGACGAGTACTGCATCATCGCGAACACGGTGACCCATCACCTTCCGGAGTACTTTCCGGAGCCCGATCGATTCGACGTCAGGCGCTACGGACCGGACCGGCGGGAGCACATGCAGTCCAACGTGTACTGTCCATACGGGTTGGGATCCCACACGTGCCTGGGTGCGAGTACCGCGGATCTCCTGTACCTGATCATCTCCGCGGTGCTGTTCCGCCACTTCCACGTGGAGATGCAGCCGCCCGACCAGGAGTTGCAGGTCGTGATGAATCCGCTGCCGAGCCCGGACGACCGGTTCCGGATCACGATCACCGGAGAGCGCCACCCGCCGCCGCGGCCACAGGGGCACCAGCCGGCCTGTTGACCGGCCTCCCCGCCGTTCAGCCCGCCGTTCAACCTCCCCCGTAGCAGCTCTCGAAGCTCTCGGACAGATCCGGCAGCGGCGCCTCCAGCAGCGGCCACGACGCCAAGTCCGGTTCGCCCGCGTCCTGCGTGCCCGCGAGCCGCTGCCTCAGCTCGACGACCGTGGCATGCCGGCGCTGCACCGCCGCCTGCGTGGCACGGCGCTTCATCCCCAGCGGCGGACGCGAATCGCTCACGAACTGCTGCAGGATGTCGACCGCTCCCGCGCTGGCGGCCGGGGTGATCGTCCATCGCGACCGCAGGCAGAGCAGCCGGGTTCCCGCTAGATCGGTCGGCAGGTCGTCGTCGCCCACCACGTCAAGGACCACCCCGCCGTCGCCGAGGCGCCACCAGGACCGCCGCGTGACGGACACGCGGAGCCGGAACCCCTCCCCGGTGGCCGCGTGCAGCACCGACTGGTATCCGGGTGCCCCACCATCGTCACGCTCGTCGGCCGTCAGCAGCAGGGCGGCGACCGCGCCGACCGTGCCGGCCGCCGTGGTGCCGGTCTGCACCAGGCTGTAGCCCGTCCTCCCGATCGGACAGGTCTCCACCGTTACGTCGTCCTGGTCCAGCGCCGTCTGGCACTCCGCGGTCGCCGCCACCGGAATCGCCAGCAACACGGCCGCGACCATCGGCCCCAGTGCACCTCTGATTGTCATGCTCCCTGCTCCGCCACCCGTAACGCGGGTTCTCGCCCGATCATACCGCGGATCGGTTCCGTGCAATCGCCCGCACGGGCGCTCGCCCTTGACGCGGCGCCGCGCGCGCCTTGGTATACTTTCGCGCATGGCCAAGATCTACCCTCCCGAGCAGAGCCGCTTCCCGATCGACCGGGCGCACATCCGCTCGATCGACGAGTACCGCAACCGCTACCGGCGCTCCATCGCGGACCCGGAGAGCTTCTGGGCGGAGGTGGCCGATCGCATCACCTGGATACGCCGCTGGGACAGCGTCCGCCAGTACGACTTCGTCAACGCCAACATCCGCTGGTTCGAGGGCGCCACCCTCAACGCCTGCTACAACTGCCTCGACCGCCACGTGGAAGCCGGTCACGGCGACCAGACGGCGATCATCTGGGAGGGCAACGACCCCGGGGACGACCGGCGCTACACCTTCAGCGAGCTGCTGGCCGAGGTCGGCCGCTTCGCCAACGTCCTCAAGGCCAACGGGATCGGCAAGGGCGACCGCGTCTGCATCTACCTGCAGATGGTCCCGGAACTGGCGATCGCGATGCTGGCATGCGCGCGCATCGGCGCCGTGCACTCCATCGTGTTCGGCGCCTTCTCCGCCGAGTCGCTGCGCGACCGCATCAACGACTCGCAGTGCAAGGCGCTGGTCACGCAGGACACGGCGGTGCGCGGCCCGCGCAGCGGCCTGCCCATGAAGGCCAACGCCGACGCCGCGGTCGCCGAGACGCCGTCGATCGAGCGCGTGTTCGTGGTGCGCCGCACCGGCGACGAGGTGCCGATGGTGGCCGGCCGGGACGTCTGGTGGCACGAGGAGATGGCCGGCGCCTCGGCCGAGTGCGCGCCCGCGGAGATGGGCGCGGAGGACCCGCTGTTCATCCTCTACACCTCGGGGTCGACCGGCAAGCCGAAGGGCGTGCTGCACACCACGGGCGGCTACCTGGTGTACACCTCCTTCACGCACCAGATGATCTTCGACTACCACCCGGGCGACATCTACTGGTGCACGGCCGACATCGGCTGGATCACCGGCCACTCCTACATCATCTACGGCCCGCTCTCCAACCGGGCGACGACGATCATGTTCGAGGGGGTGCCCAACCACCCGGACAACGGCCGCTTCTGGCAGGTGTGCCAGAAGCACCGGGTCAAGCAGTTCTACACCGCGCCGACCGCCCTGCGCGCCCTGATGAAGGAGGGAAACACCTGGGTGGAGAAGTACGACCGGTCGTCGGTGCAGCTCCTGGGCACGGTCGGCGAGCCGATCAAGGAGCCGGAGTGGCGCTGGTACCACGACGTGGTAGGCGAGGGTCGCTGTCCGATCGTCGATACCTGGTGGCAGACCGAGACCGGCGGCATCCTGATCACGCCGCTGCCGGCGGTGACGCCGCTCAAGGCAGGCTCGGCCACGCTGCCGTTCTTCGGCATCGAGCCGGTGCTGCTCGACCAGGAGGGCAAGGAGGTCGAGGGCAACCCCGCGACCGGGGCGCTCTGCATCCGCGCGGCGTGGCCCGGGATCATGCGCACCGTCTACGGCGACCACGAACGGTTCCGCCAGACCTACTTCGACACCTTCCCCGGCTACTACATGACCGGCGACGGCGCGCGCCGCGACGAGGACGGCTACTACTGGATCACCGGCCGCATCGACGACGTGCTCAACGTCTCCGGCCACCGCATCGGCACGGCCGAGGTGGAGGGCGCGATCGGCCAGCACGAGGCGGTCGCGGAGGCGGCCGTGGTCGGCTACCCGCACGACATCAAGGGCCAGGGCATCTACGCCTACGTGACGCTGATGAGCGGCGAGGAGCCCTCCGAGGACGTCGAGAAGGGGATCGTCCGCGAGGTGCGCGCCCACATCGGCCCGCACGCCTCGCCCGACAAGATCCAGTTCGCGCCGTCGCTGCCCAAGACCCGCTCCGGCAAGATCATGCGCCGCATCCTGCGCAAGATCGCCGAGGGGGAAACCTCGCCGGCCGCGCTCGGCGACACCTCCACCTTGGCCGAGCCGAACGTGGTCGACGACCTGGTGGCCGGCCGCAGGTAGGCGGGGTAAGGGTCAGAGCCGGGCGAGGATCTCCGCGACCGGGATCTGCCGGCCGGCCGAGGCGCCCAGGCGATAACGCTCGCGCGGTTCGCCGAGCCGTTCGATCTGGTGGTCTCCGGCTCCCCAGAGCGACGCGAGCAGCCGCTCCACCTCCGGGCGGAGCGCCCGGTCGGTGTCGTCGGTGTTGGGGGCGATCGCGCGGTCGTTGACGCTGACCTGGATGCGGCCGGCGTCGAAGCGCAGGTCGCCGCCCAGTGCCGGATCCTCCTCCAGCAGCCGGCAGGCGTGCAGCGCGGACCGCGCGGCCTGCTGCAGCCGCTCCTGGGGCGTCCCTTCCACCGCCGTGCGCCGGTCGTAGAGCAGGCCCAGAAACCCGTCGCCCAGGTCCAGGCCGTAGATCGACTCGTGCGCGACCAGGATCACGCCGGGCCCCTCGGGCACGTGACGGTAGTCGGCGACGTCGATGGCCAGCTCGTCGGTCAGGACGCCGTCCTGGATCCAGCGGTGGAACACCGGGATGACGCGGGTGAGATCGAAGCCGCCGGCGCCGGCCGCGGCTACCTTGACGTTGACGTGCTGCAGTGAACTGATGTCCATGTTCGTGTACGGCGGCGCTCAGGCCGGCTGCTTCTCCCGTTCGGATGCCATGCGCTGGTAGCAGGCGTGCGTGGCCTCCACGAACAGGGAGGCTTCCTCGGCGAGCTGGCGGGCGCCTTCGGCGTCGTAGTCCTCCGGCGAGCGGCCCTGCGCGCGCAGCAGGTAGGCGCCGAACTTGCCCCTGGCGTAGGGGTCGAAGAACAGCTCCGTGTCGTACAGCTCCTGCCGGAACGCGTTGACGGCGTCATCCTCTTCGCCGGCGAAGCTGCCGAGCTTGTAGCGCAGCAACGCCTCGGCACCGTGCACCATCGCCAGGTAGGCGGTGCGTGCGCTCTTGGCCAGATGGCCCGCCTCCAGGTGGAGTTGCGCTTCGAACGCCTCCCGCTCGATGGCCGCCAACTGGAAGTCGACCGGCGCCACCACCTCGCCCGCGCACTCGCCGACGCCGTGGTCGCCCATGGTGAACACGCGCGGGTCGCCCCAGTCGCTGTAGAAGGCAGCGTCCTCCTCGTAGGTCGGCACGGTTGTCAGCTCGTCGAGCATCTTGCGGCAGGCCGCCTTGCCGATGCGCTGGATGAAGTCCTGGAAGGACTCGCCCGGCTCGTGATCGGCCAGGTAGCGGCCGGTGATCAGGTCCACCGCCTCCGGGATGTTGCGCGACGGCACCGCCCCGATCGCCAGGCCGTAGGAGCCGGCGTTGTGGTTCCACTGGCCGCCGAGCACCACCTGGAAGTGGGGGACGGTGTAGTCGTTGCGCTTGCGGCTGACGCCGTAGAAGCCCAGGTCGGCGACGTGGTGCTGCCCGCAGGAGTTGAAGCAGCCGGACACCTTGATGCGCAGGCCGCGGATCACCTCGTCCAGCTCCATCGAGCGGCGCAGCAGGCGTTCGCGGATCTCGCCGGCCAGACCGCGCGAGGAGGCGATGCCCAGCTTGCAGGTGTCGGTGCCCGGGCAGGCGGTGATGTCCACGATGGTGCCCGCGCCGGGAGCGTGCAGGTCGACCTCGGACAGCTCCCGGTAGAGGGCCGGCAGGTCCGCTTCGCTCACCCAGCGCAGCACCATGTTCTGCTCCACCGTGGTGCGCACCGTCTCCCTGACGTAGGTGCGGGCGATGTCGGCGAGCTTGCGGAGCTGCCTGGCGGTGATGTCGCCCAGCGGCAGCGTGATGGTGACCGTGGCGTAGCCGGGCTGCCGCTGCGGGTACGCGTTCGAGTCACGCCAGGCAGCGAAGCCGGCCGGCGGCTGCACGCCGTTGGTCGGCGCCCCCGCCTTCAGCGGCCCCTCGGAGAACCGCTTCGCCTCTTCGATGTACTCCCGCCAGCGCGGATCGTCCGGCAGCTCGGCACGCTCTTCGAGCACCAGGCGCCGGAATTCGTCGATGCCGAGCTTCTTGATCAGGAACTTGATGCGCGCCGCGGCGCGGTTCTTCTTCTCGCCAAGGCGGGCATAGACGCGCGAGATCGCCTGCGACAGCGGCAGCAGCTCCTCAGGCGGCACGAAGCCGTCGAACAGCTTGGCCTGGAAGGGCACGCTGCCCAGCCCGCCGCCGACGTAGAGCTCGAAGCCGCGCTCGACGGTGCCGTCGTCGCGGGTGCGCTCCACGGCGATGGCGCCCATGTCGTGCAGCATCACCAGGCCGCACGGCTGGTCCTTGCAGCCGGAGAAGGCGATCTTGAACTTGCGCCCGAAGTCCTGCACGTCGGGGTGGCCCAGCAGGAACTGCGCGCAGGCGTTCGCATAGGGGGTGACGTCGAAGACCTCATCGTGGCAGACGCCGGCGATCGGGCAGGCGGTGACGTTGCGCACCGAGTTGCCGCACGCCTCACGCGTGGTGATGCCCACGGCCGCCAGCCGCCGCATCAGCGCCGGCGTGTCGTCCACGTGTATGAAGTGGAGCTGGAAGTCCTGCCGCGTGGTGACGTGGGCGATCCCGTCCGAGTACTCCTCGGCCAAGTCCGCCATCACCTCCAACTGGCGGGCGTTCATCCCGCCGTACGGGATCTTGATGCGCTGCATCCCGGGGGCGTCCCACGCCGTGTCCGGGCCCTTGGTCAGCTCACCCGACGGGTAGTCGAGCGTGCGCTCGGCGCGCCCGTCGTGGCGGTGGCCGTTGTCGTAGCGCTGGCCGTAGACGCCACGGCGCAGCCGGGTCTCGGCGAATACCCGCTCTTCGATCCGGTTCTGCTTGCGGAGCGCGATCTCGCTCTCGAAGACGTCGATCTCAGCGGCCAAGTCGCCTGGTATCCGGTCGGCCAAGTCCGCTCGCCATCGGTCGTTACTCGCCTTCACCTGTCATCCCCCGTCCGCAATCGTACCGGCCGCGGACCTACGCCGTCACGCGGTCGGCGCCTGCCCCATGCAGGCGCTGTAGAGGTCAGAACATACCTGCCGGCTGTTCGGCGGTCAACGCGCCGACCGTGCGTGCGTTTGCGCGCGGAACCTTGAGCGGACCGCGGGGCCTTTCCCATCGGACTCCGCGACGGACCGGCGCTACGGCTCCTGCTCCCCAGGCTGCCCGTCGATGTCCGCAGCACCGGGCGCGGGCTCCGGGCGAACCGCAACCCGGAAGAACACGGCGAAACCGAGAGACAGGGCTGCTGCGATGCAGGCAACAACGAACACGCTGTCCAGCGCGTCCCGCAGCGCGCCGGCGAGAGCGTCCAGCAACTCCTGCGCTGCCGCTGCGCTGGCGGGGCCGGCCTTCGCCAGATCCGCCCTCAATTTCTCCGCTGCGGCGGAATCCACGATGGCCCGAGCGTCGGTCTGCAAGTCTTCGAACCGGCCGTCGCCGATGGCGACCCTCACCGCTTCGGGTACGGCCCCCTGCAGGCTCGAAGAGAATTGCGTTGCGAAGACGACGCCCAATACTGCCAACCCCAACATGCCGCCGAGGGACCGGTAGAACTGCAGGGCCGAGGTCGCCACGCCCACGATGGCGAACGGAACGTGGTTCTGCAGGCCGATGGATAGCGTCGCCACGACGCCGCCAACTCCCAGTCCTGCAATCACGACGTATGTCTGGCTCCGGACGACACCGGTCATCGCCTCCGTCGTGGCCAGAAGGAACAGTCCCGCCGTCATGAGGCCCGCACAGACCAGCGCCACGGTCCGATACGCTCCGGAGGCTCTGGACAGGACCTGTCCCGCCACGACCCCGCCCAGAACCATGCCCAACAGCATGGGCATGAGCAGAGCGCCGCTTTCCGCCGCCGAGTAACCGAACGCTGCCTGGAAGAACAGGGGCAGGAACAGAACGCTTCCATACAGCCCGAAGCTGGCCAGCACCATGATGGCAACGGCAACCTTGACCACCGGGTCCGCATACAGTGACAGGGGCATGATCGGCGATCGGGCCCGTGCCTCGATGGCCATGAACACCCCGGTCATCGCCAGTGAGAACAGCAACAGGCCGACGACGATCGGTGACCCCCACTCGTACCGCACACCCCCTGAAGACAAGGCGACCAACAGCGGCGGCACGGCGAGGCCGAGCGCGATCATGCCCATCAGGTCGAGATCGCGATCAGCGGGAAGGAACGCGGGCTTCGGGAACACCTTCGCAGTCAGCAGAAGCACCGGAATGCCGGCCAGACCGATCACCAGGAATGCCCAGTTCCACGACAGAGCTTCGGCGAGAGAGCCGCCCAGCACCGGACCGGCCACGAACGACACGCCGTATACGGCGCTCAGGAGCCCATGGAACCTGCCCCGGTCCTTCGGGCGAAAGAGATCGGCGACCGCCACATAGCAGGAGGTCATGATCGTGCCGCCGCCGACGCCCTGCACGGCGCGGAACGCCACGACCTGATCCATCGATCCGCTGAAGCCCAGAAGGATCGAACCGGTGGAAAAGACCGCCATGCCCATCAGCAGGAACAGCCGGCGGCCGAAGATGTCGCTCAGTCTGCCGACGATCGGGTACGCGAGCGTGGCCGTGACCATGTAGGACGTCGCCGCCCAGGTGTACCGGTCGAAACCGCCCAGGTCGGCGATGATGAGCGGCATCGTCGTGGCGACCACGGTCTGGCTCAGCGCCCCCAGGAACATGGCCGGCACGACGCAGGCCATCGCTGCCAAGGCCTGCCGCTTCGGCGGCGGCGCGAAGCCGCCCTCGTCCTGCAGAGCGCCGTCCGGGAGACGGTCGTCCGAATCGGTCAACCGGCCTTTCTCTTCCGCAGCCCGAGGAGGAACCGGTACGCCCCATAGCCGCACCGCGACAGGATCGAGAAGGCTCCGCCGGAGAAGAGCCGCTCACGGGCCGGCAGGAACTCCCCTGCGTCCAGGTCTTCGATCGCGGTGAGTGTCCTGCGCAGCAGCTCCCGCGTCTGGTTCACGAGCTTCTGTTCGCTCATGTCCAGCGCGCCGCAGCCGATCACCATGGGCATGAGGATGCCGAGCATGTTCTGGCGGTAGCTGCGCCAGCAGTCGTCGCGCGTGTAGTTCCTCGCTCCCATGCGACACACGATGTCGTGGTATTCGTCCACCGCGTCGCGTTCGATGCGGCGCCGATCGTCGACGGTGACACTGGTGCCGAGAAAGAAGGCGACGTCGTACATGCCGCAGCCGATGCCGCAACCCTGCCAATCGATCACAGCAAGGTCGTCCCGGCCGCCGCCGAACAGCACGTTGTCTCCCCGATAGTCGCCGTGCACGATCGTCTTCGGACCGCCGGCGACGGCGGCGAACTGGGCGGCGACCCGCGTTCCGAACGCGTCGGCGAGCCGGCGCATGCCGCTCGTCAGCAGGTCGCCGAAGCGTTCGAACACCGCGGGGAGCGTGAGCAGGTAGATCGTCTGCATGATGCGGCTCTCCCTGGCCGTGAGGAACGCTCCGCACGCCGACAGGGCCGGATCGTCCGTGGCTTCCCAGAAGCGCCCTTGCAGTGCGGCGATCTCGCGAATGGCACGGCGCGCCCGCGCGCCGCCGACGCCGTCGATCTGGGGCACCCCCTCCATGCCTTCGAGGTCCTCGAGCACCAGAACGAATCGGTGGCTGCTCGCGTCGAAATCGCCATAGAAGAGGGACGGAACCCGCACGTGTCCCTGCGGTGCGATGTCGCGGTAGTACACGTACTCGCGCCGGTGGAGGGACAGCCACCTGGCCAGCCTGAACGCAAGGGGATTGGAGGTGGGGAACTTGACGATGACCGAAGCGGGATCCGCTGCTCCGCCGCCCGGAGCGGTCAGGCGGCAGCGGAACAGATTGCCCAACGCATTGGTCACCTCCGACAGCTTCTCCACCTCCAGCGACTCGATGCGGCGGAGATCGGATGCTCCGCCGGCGGCCAGCGCCTGCTGCATCCACTCTGCGGTGACTCCGGCAGCGTCTTCGAGCAGTGGAATCCGGTTCATGTGGGTGAGGGGCCGGCTACCCGACTATTGCTCCCCGTCGACTACCCATCATCCGCCCCGGCGGCGCACCAGGCGAAATCGCAACGATTCATCCGGGTGGGGTGCCGGTGCCAGCTTGATCTTCAGCGGGCGCTCCGGCCGGTCCAGGACGAGCTCGGTCTCGCGGACGATCGTCGCCATCGTGAGCGCGATCTGCACCTCCGAGAAACCGCTGCCCAGGCAGCGGTGCCGGCCCACGCCGAACGGGGCGAACGCGCCGGGCTGCCGGTGCTGGGCCGTGCCTTCCGAGTAGCGATCGATGTCGAATCGCTCGGGATCGGGGAAGTACTCCGGCAGGTGATGGCCGACCGTCGTGCCGAGCATGACCTCCGCGCCGGCGGGAACCCGGTAGCCTCCGAACTCGAAGGAGTTGGACACGGTGCGGGTGAGGGCCGGGACGACCGGATACATGCGCATCGTCTCCATCGCGATGCGGCGGGTGACGTCCAGCTTGCGCAACGCCTCCGGCGTCGGCGCTCCGCGCTCGTACATGGCGTCCACCTCCACCCTCATCCGCTCCAGGAGGTGCGGATGCTTCAGGAGCGCGTAGAGCATGAACGCGCAGACGCTCGCGGAGGTATCGATGCCCACCATATAGGGAGCCAGGACGTTAGCGGGCAAGTCCGTCTCCGGAAGGAACTGGGGATCGGTCCGGTTCATCTCGAGCAGGTCATCGACGAAGTCGGGCTCACCGTCTCGATCTTCCGACCGATGCGCTTCCAGTATCTGCTCGAAGAGCTCTCTCACCCGCCGCTTCGAGCGCCGGAACTTCGGCATCTTCTCCACCATTTTGGGCAGACGTTTCGTGATGTGAACCGTGACGACCGTTCCCAGGAAATGGATGAGATCGTCGATATAGGCGCGCGGCGATACGCCGGTGCAACACACGCCGATCTGTTCGGCGATGATCACCTGCATGGCGTGCTCCACGCCGACGGGCTGCCCCTCCGGCCATTCCTCGATCGCGCGCCGAGTGATGTCGTGGACCAGGTCCAGGTTGGACTCGAACGTCTTGGGGGAATAACCCTTGACCTGCAGCTTGCGCATGCGGAGGTGCTCGGGGCCGTCCATGTTCAACATGACGCGATGGCCCCCCATGGCGACACCGAATTCGCGATACGGCTCGTGCGACCGGAGATGCGTGCCCGAGATCCGTGTCGCGAAGACGTTCGCTTCGGGGCCGACCAGGGCGATGAATCGAAAGCCGAACGCCCGGATGCGGAAGATGGGACCGTGCTGCCGGTAGCTTCGCGCAAGGAAACCGCGAACGTCACCCGCCATCTCGAACGCATTGCCGGCGACCGGCAATCCCGGCACGACCGGTATTTCCTCGTGGCCCCGACCGATCTTCGCCTCAGGAGCGGCCGCCTCGATCGTCCCGATGCTCTCCCTGATCGTGCGACCCATCAGATCGAGCCGGGAGATGGTGTCGATTCGCTCCTGCACGTCGGCCAGCTCTTCCCGAGACAGGATGCTCTCGAACACGCCGCAGGCCGCCGCAAGGCCGATGATGAGGACATCGCGCGGGTCCGGTATGTCCTCGCTGAAGAGCGTCCTCATCACCCGGGACTGGACCTCCTCCCTGGTCTCTCCGTCGACGGTATAACGGCGGGCGCGGGCGACCCACCGGGACAGAAACACGAGGCCGTTGGCCTCCGCTTCCAGGATGCCGTGGGCGATCAGCCGTTCGCGCGCCCCCGCGCGGATGGCGCTGCCTCGCTCCGCCGTGCGCATGATCCACCAGGCGGTGTCGTGCGTTTCGCCTTCGCCCGCAATGTCCTGCAGGGTGGGATCGAGCAGGTCGTCGTCCACCGGTTTCGGATCGATCAGGAAGAGCCGCTCGGGATCCGTGTCGATACGGTTCTCGAGCGCCAAGTCCGTCAACACGGCACCGGCAACCACCGCGTCCCGCTGATGCGCCGGAAGCGAGTGCTGAATGCCGCCGCTCTCGGAATCGACGATCAGCAGCAGGATTTCTTCGGTAACGGTCAGCACGTACTCAGGTCCTCACCGGCTCCATGGCAAGCCTGCCCGCCAAACGGTCCGCGAATCGCGCAGACGGGTCGTCGACGGGAACTGGTCGAGACAGCAGCACGATCGCGGGCTCGGAGATCGTGATGTCCCCCCTCTCGCCGGAGCCTACGGTATTCGGCGTTCTTCGGTGCGTCAACTCGCGCCCGCCGCCTGCATGGCGGTCACAGCACACCGGGGATCAGCGCTTTCCGGCGCGCCGGATAGTCGGCGAAGGTTGCCCGATACCAGCGATGGTTGCTGAGCGCCCTGGGGATGAGGTTCGCAGCCGTAAACAGACAGAAAGCGAGTCCGCTTGGCGACCAGGTCGCCAGCGCCCAGCCGAACCACTCCAGCAGTTCTCCAAGGTAGTTCGGGCACGAGACATGGCGGAACGCGCCGGCGTGCGGGACGGCATAACCTGTTTCGCCCGGCCGGCGCAGACGCAGCAGGATGGCGTCGGCGTGCAGATTGAGCGCCATGCCGGCGATGAAGACGGCGACACCGATCACGAAGCGGGGATCGCCCAGCCACTGCACGTCGTACCGGCCAAACTCCGAAATGAACCGTGCGTTGACGTAGGCGTTCACGGTGTTGAAGAGGAATCCCGGGCAGACCACCAGCATCGGCATCCTCCGCCGGCTCTCCCTCAAGCGCAGCGGGAACAGCACCGTCCGGTTCAGATAATGAGCCTG
This sequence comes from Spirochaetia bacterium, assembly GCA_964291595.2. Classification (GTDB taxonomy): domain Bacteria; phylum Spirochaetota; class Spirochaetia; order SZUA-6; family Bin103; genus CATQHW01. The sequence goes on from OZ219914.1 coordinate 4,733,645, forward strand.
CCACATGATCAGGAACAGGATCGGCACGATCTGGCCGGCGGCACTTCCGCTGACATAGACGGCCAGGAAGACGGCCGTCGTCGGGACTTCCATGATGAACCATGCGAGGCTGCTGTGCAGGTCGGGACCCCATCCGGAGCCGCCATAGTGACGGCCGTAGGGCGCCGGTTTACGCAGCAGATACGGAAACGTCAGCGCGGCCGCGGCGATGACGGCCCACACCAGCAGCCGGTGCAGTTGCTGTTCGACCATCTCAGAGCGATCCGTTCAGCCGGCCCTGCTCCGCGAACCATCGATACGCGTCCCGCACCGATTCGGCCGCATGCCGCGGCCGGAAGCCGAGTTCTGCGCGCGCCTTGGCGCAGGAGACTCGGCGGTTGCCGCCGGCCAGCGCGTTCAGTGCGGCCGGCGTGAACAGCGGGCGCCGGCCGCGACGCCGGTCCAGGGAGACCTGGACAGGAGCCCACGCGCGGGCCAGGAAGATCGGCAACTCCAGGTGCGGGGCGCGAACCCCCGTCGCCTGCTCGGCGAAGTGCGCCAATTTCCTGGCCGCGTACCAGCCTCCGGCAAGGAGGTAATTGTCGCCGCATCTCCCGCGTTCCTCGGCCGCAAGCGCGGCGGCGGCGACATCGCGCACGTCGACCCAGTCGAAGCCGCCGGCGACCAGCGCCGGGATCCTGCGCCGGTGGAGGTCGAGCAGGAACTGCCCCGCATGCGACGGCTTGCTGTCGAACGGACCGATCACCCCGGTCGGATTGACCACGACGGCGTCCAGACCGCGTTCCATGCCGCGGCGCACCTCCTGCTCCCCGGCGGCTTTCGACCGGTCATAGGCATCGTGGTGCGCACCGCTTGCGGGAGCGCGGCGTTCATCGAGCACCTCGTCCGCGGGTTTCTGATCGAAGGCATGGATCGACGAGAAGTGGATCAGGCGCCGCACGCGGCATGCCAAGGCGGCCTCGACGACGTTGCGGGTTCCCACCACGTTGGTGGCATGGATTTCGTCAGCCCGGCCGTTGTCGATCGATACCAGTGCGGCGAGATGGTAGACGACGTCCGCTCCCGCGAACGCCGCACGGAGTGCGTCCGCGTCCATCAGGTCGCCCGGCACCCATTCGATGTCGAGCGACGATGCCCAACCCTTCCCGCGGCGGTACATCGCCCGGACCGAGCGAGTGCCCTCGCGCTCGGCCAGCGCATGGGCGAGCACGCCGCCGATGTAGCCGCTGGCTCCGGTGATCACTTTCACGGCGCTTGCTGACTATCGTACGAGAGACGAAGCTCGCGCTGGAACGCCCGGAGCGGCGGCTCAGGATCAAGCCGATGCCCACCCCGTCAGCCGGCGAAGACGCGGGTCTCCGGGCGGAACGCGGCCCAGGAGAACCAGAAATGGTTCACCCCCACGACCGGCTCGAGTTGGGTGTCGGCAAGCTCGCCTCCCACCGCCCGGCCCAGGTGGTTCCACACCGATCCGGTGGCCGTGTCGACGATGCGGCCGTCGCGCAACTCGAACTCCAGCACCCGGTCGCCGACCTGGCGGGAGAAGGGCACCGCGGCGCCCACGTCGCGGCCGCTGGAGATCACCGAGTGGTCGAGGGCCGACGCCGTCCCCTCCGCCCACAGCACCGCGACCGGAGTGCCGCCGACCTGGTCGTTCACCACGCGGCGCTCCTGCAGCAGTGCGTAGGGATAGGCGACCGCCTCGTCATCCAGTTCGATGGTCAGCACCCGCGCCATCGCCGGAAGGTCGGACGGCGTGGCGGGACCGCGGTACAGGAACGGGCGGCTCCCTTCGCGGTCGTAGCCTCCGTAGGGATTCATGCCGTACTGGCGGCGATGGCCGGTGTCGCTCGACACGACGTCGGCGTCGGGAAAGGAGGCCTTGAAGTCCTCCCAGCTTATCATCGCCAGCGGCACGAAGCGCAGCCGGCTGCCGGCGTAGGTGCCGGCGATCCCCTCACCCGTGGCCTGCTGCCACCACGTCTCGGTCTGCCGGTCGTACATGATGAGATTGCTGTAATACAGCCGCCCGGTCGTGCCGAAATCCAGCACCTGGTCGTCGAAGCGGCGGTCGAAGGCGATCGCGGTGTTGCAGAGCGGACAGAACGTGACCGTCACCGGCAAGTCGCCGAGCTGGTCGTTGACGATCTCGTGCCAAGTCAGGACCTGGATCGGATAGGCGCGCACCTGTCCGCCGGCCTCGATCACGGCGACCGGCTCAAGTGGCTCGAGCCAGGCATCGGCGTCGGCGACCGACAGGTACTGCGGGTTGTCGACCGCGGGGATGCCGTCCTTGGGCGGACCGCCGGAGAGGATCTGCGAGTAGGGCACCGTGTGGCGGCTGAAGTCGGTCCGGAACTGCCGGGTTGCGCCGGGCGGCGCCGACTCCTCGGGAAGCAGATCGACGCTGCCGGCATCGGTCGGCATCGCGGAGGTCTCCGCCCGCGGGCCGGCGATCGAGACCCCGGCGACGGCCAGGATCGCAACGGCGACGATGGCGAACGCGACACGCGCGTGGGAGGACTGAAACTTCATCATCGCCGTCTGGACCGCGCGGAGCCGGTGGTTCTTACGCACGCCCGGCGAGCGGCGCCGCAGTGCCCTGGAAAGCGCGCGGCGGGACAACAGCTTTCATCGATCCCTGCCGACAATGAACACCGGGAGGGCGAAACATGTTGCCGAGCGCACGACCGAGCACGCAGGGAGCCGTGGCCGAGCGTACGGACCACGCTTCCGGCGCCCGTTGTGCCATCTACGCAAGTCATGCTATGGTGGCACCTTACCCTGGGGAGGGGAGTACGATGAACGGGACGTACCGGATCGTGGGCGGTCACCGGCTGAGCGGGACGGTCCTGCCGATCCAGAACAAGAATTCTCTGATGGCGGCATTGCCGGTCGCGGTGATGTCCAATCGTCCCGTGCGCTTTCGCGACTTGGCGGCAACCAGCGACGTGGAGACGTTCCTTTCCATCTACCGCCACTGGGGCGCCGGCGTGGATGTGGACGGCCAGGACGTCACCATCGACTGCCGCCCCGTCTCGTCGTACCGGGTCGATGCCGACCTGGGATCCCGGTTCCGGGCGCCGGTGCTGTTCGTCGGCCCGCTGCTGGCCCGCTTCGGCGTGGCCGAGTTGCCGATGCCCGGCGGCTGCCGCCTCGGGCAGCGCGCGCTGGAGACCCACATCGCCGCGTTCCGGGCGCTCGGCGTCGCCGTCGAGGAAGTGGACGGGTACCTGCGGTTCACCGCACCGCGCGGAGACCGGCCCCGGCGCACCGTCTGGCTCCCCGAGGCCAGCGTCACCGCGACCGAGAACGTCGCCATGTACGCCGCCGGCACCGGCACGACGGTGGAGATCGTCGACGCCGCCTGTGAGCCGCACGTGCGCGACCTGCTCGACCTGCTGTGCGACCTGGGCGCGCGGATCGAAGGCATCAACACCAACCGGGTGACCGTGACCGGCGGCATCGGCGGCGGGACGGAGACCGTCGACTTCCGGCCGTCCCCGGACCACGTCGACATTTCCGGCTTCATCGTCGCGGCCGGGATGACCGGCGGCCGGATCCGCATCCGCGGCGCCAACCTGCCCGACATCATGACCGGGCTCATCGACTGGTTCGAGCGGTTCGGGCTCGACATCACCCGCGACGGCGCCGACCTGATCGCCGACGGGAGCGACGAGCTGTTCCTGAACGCGGAGCTGCTGCCGTCGGCCGCCCCCGGACTGCCGAAGCTGGCGGTGCGGCCGTGGCCGGGATTCCCGACCGACGTCCTGCCGGTGATGGTCTCCCTGGCGTGCAAGATGAACGGGCGCATCCTGTTCCAGAACTGGATGTACGAGCACGGGCTGAACTTCGTCCACCAGCTCAACCAGCTCGGCGCCGACATCGAGTTGCTCGACTCGCAGCGGGTCGTGGTGCCGGAGCCGCCGACCCGGTTTCACGGCGGAGAGGTGACCCCGCCGGAGGTGATCCAGTCGGTCAAGGCGCTGTTCCTGGCCGCGCTGGCCGATCCGGCCGAAACCGTCATCCACGGCACGGACATCCTGCGCCGCCGCTACCCGGACGTGCTGGCCGTGTACCGTTCGCTGGGCGCGGAGATCGAGCACGTGCACGCGACGGACGCGCAAAACGGCCACAACGGAAACGGATCCCTCGGAGGAGTCGACCTGCCGACCGACGTCGGAGCCGCCAACCTCTGACGGCGTGACGCCGGGCCGCCACGCGCCCGGGGAGTCACCCGGCGATTTCGCGCTCCGCGGCGGCCAGCTCCCCGGCGCCGTCCAGGACCGTGATCTCCATGTGGAACTCGCGCACCTCGCCCGGCTCGATGTGCTGGAGGTAGCCGTTCGCCCGGTTCCAGGCGCGGCCGAGCGGGCTGCAGTTGCCGGGCTCGACGCCGGTGACGTAGGTGCGGGTCGCGAAGTGCTGCCACTGCGTCAGCAGCGGCACCTCGGCCTTCGGGAAGCGGAACCGGAGCCCCAGGCCGAGTCGCTCGTTGAGCAGCGCGGCGCTCGCCATGCCGTCAGCGTCCGCGACCGGCCGGTGCACGTACACCACGTCACCCCCGCCCGGCTGCGGCGCAGGGGCCACCGCGTACACGTCCGGCCCCACCTCGACATCGTCCTGCCACCGCGTGGTGCGCTCGCTGTTCACCACCAGCCGGGTGCCCGCGTCCAGGAGCGGGAACCCGGGATTCATGTGGTACAGCATCATCAGCGGTGAACGTTCGGCGGCCAGGTTCTCCACGCGGTCGTGGACGCGGATGCTGCGCTCGCCCAGCGTGGTGGACACCCTGCGCGACAGCTCCAGGCAGGTGCCGAACACCACCGCCTCGCGGATCGTGCCCGTGGCCTCCATGACGTAGTCGTCGCCCTGCCAGCGGCCGCCGGCGCGCACCTGCTTGGCCGGCAGGAAGGACAGGCGGCCGTGCAGGCCGAGCTCCTCGTTCTCCTCCTCCGGGTCCACCTCCGGGTGGCCGACGAAGGTCATGCCGCAGGTGGTCAGCATTCCCCCGTAGAACCCGCGCATCCAGCCGTAACCGGGCGGCTCGTAGAACGCCGGCCCCACGTCGCCGGTGTTGCCGCGGAAGCAGAGCGACATCCCCCGGTAGAAGGCGGAGGCGATGTCCAGGGCACGGCCCGGCAGCAGGGAGAAGGACAGTCCCGATGCGTTGGTGACGTCGATCAGCCCGGAGCCGCGCTCGTTGCCCTCGATGAGCTCCGCGCGCCGCACGCTCGCGACCTGGCTCATGTCGCCGACCAGATCGAGCAGCTCGTCCCGCGTGAAGGTCCGTCCAAACAGCCGTGCCATGACGGCCGTGACGATAGCACGGCTCGACGGAGGGGCCGTTGCGGCAGTATAAACTCGTTAGTGGAAGACTACGCGAACGAAACGACAAGCGGCGGCGCGGCCATCGACGACGCGCGGATGGAGTCCCTCCGGTTTCCGATCGGGAGGTTCGAGGCGGATCCGCAGCCCACCCGCGCCAAGCACAAGGGCTGGATCGACCAGATCGGCCGGGTCCCCGGCGAGTTGCGCGCCCTGGTCCAGGATCTCTCGGAGCGCCAGCTCGACACCCCCTACCGGCCGGACGGCTGGACCGTGCGGCAGGTCGTGCACCATCTGGCCGACAGCCACCTGAACGCCTACGTGCGCACCAAGCTGGCCCTCACCGAGGAGGAGCCGACGATCAAGCCCTATGACGAGGCCGCCTGGGCGGAGTTGCCCGACGGCTCGAGCTCCCCGATCGAATCGTCCATGAGCCTGCTGGAGGCGCTGCACGCCCGCTGGGTGGCGGCGCTGCGCGCCCTGGACGAGGACGCGTTCAAGAGAACGCTGAATCACCCGGAGCAGGGACTGATCACCGTGAGCTGGATCGTGCAGAGCTACTCGTGGCACGGGCGGCATCACATCGCCCACGTCAACACGCTGCGCGACAAGATGGGGTGGTGGTAGGGACTCCTCGCTGACTCCCTGACCTGACAAGAGCCGTGCGGGTCCACCTGGTCGACGGCACCTTCGAGCTGTTTCGCGCCTACCACGGCGCGCCGCCCCTGCGCGCGCCGTCGGGCCAGGAAGTGGGCGCGGTGGCCGGCCTGCTGCGCTCGCTGGCCGCCTTGCTCCGGCAGCGCGACGTGACCCACGTCGCCTGCGCCTTCGACAACCCCATCGAGTCGTTCCGCAACCGGCTCTTCGGTCCGTACAAGTCGAGCGCCGGCGTCCCGGAGGAGCTGCTGGCCCAGTTCGATCAGGCGGAGGAGGCGTCGCGGGCGCTCGGCATCGTCACCTGGCCGATGGACGAGCACGAGGCCGACGACGCCCTGGCCACGGCGGCGCTGCGCTGCGCCGTGCGGCCCGAGGTCGCTCAGGTGGTGGTCTGCTCGCCGGACAAGGACCTGGCGCAGGTGGTGGACGGCGAGCGCATCGTCACCTTCGACCGCATCCGGCGCACGGGCCGGGACGAGGCCGGCGTGCGCGAGCGCTTCGGGGTGGCGCCCGCATCCGTCCCCGACTTCCTGGCGCTGGTCGGCGACGGCGCCGACGGGCTGCCGGGCATCCCCCGCTGGGGCGCGCGCTCGGCGGCGACGGTGCTGTCCCGCTACGGCAGCATCGAGGCGATCCCGGAGGATGCGGACGAGTGGTCGGTGCGGCCGCGCGGCGCCGAGGCGCTGGCGCGGAACCTCAACGCGGAGCGCGACCGGGCGCTGCTGTACAAGCGCCTGGCCACCCTGGTGACCGACGTGCCGATCGCCGAGACCGTCGACGACCTGCGGTGGCAGGGGGCATCGCGCACGCGGCTGGAGCGCCTGTGCGCCACGCTGGGCATGGGCGAGGACGAGGTGCGGCTGCCCGGCTGGTCTTAGCTTGTCGGTGATGCGGTAAACGCCTACTTTGTCGCCGCGATGAGCGCCCCGACCACGACGTACCGCACGGCTCGGAACCCCGCGCATATCGTGATTCCGGGTGACCACCCGCCGCACATCGCCGACTCCCCGCAACTCTCCCGGCTCGACGGTCACCGGGTCACCATCTTCACCGACCTGCCCGGCGGACTCGACGAGCTGGTGGTGCGCGCGCACGACGCCGACGTCATCCTCAACTCGCGGGCTCAGGTTGAGTGGCAGGAAGACGCGCTCCGCCGGCTGCCGAAGCTGGCGCTGATCGCGACCTGCTCGATCGGCGTCGACAACATCGACCTGGACGTGGCGCGGGGGCTCGGCATCCTGGTCTGCAACCAGCCCGGCCGCACCGCCCCGATCGTCGCCGAGCACGCGTTGGCGCTGCTGATGGCCGCGGCCAAGCGCGCCGCCTTCTTTACCGAGTCGATGCGCGCGGGCCGGTGGGAGCGGATGGACAACGTCTTTCTGGGCGGCAAGACGCTGGGGGTGATCGGCGCCGGCGACATCGGCGGCGCCGTGGCTCGCCTGGGGCGGGCGCTCGGCATGGAGGTGGTGGCCTGGACCCCGCATCCCTCACCCGAGCGCGCGGAGCGGCTGGGGGTGCGTTTCCTGGAGCTGGACGAGCTGCTGTCCACCGCGGACGCGGTGAGCATCCACGTCAAGCTCACCGAGACCACGCGCGGCCTGATCGGGACGCGCGAGCTGGCGCTGATGCGGCCCGGTACGCTGCTGGTCAACACCGCGCGCGGTCCGATCGTCGACGCCCCGGCGCTCAAGGCCGCCCTGGACTCCGGCCACCTGGGCGGGGCCGGCCTGGACGTGTTCGCGGAGGAGCCGCTGCCGGCCGATGACCCGCTGTTGACGTGCGAGCAGGTGGTGCTCACCCCGCACTGCGCGGACACGACCCCCGAGGGGGTGGACCTGCTGAACGGCGGTGCGGTCGACAACATCCTGGCGTTCCTGCGCGGCGAGCCGCGCAACGTCGTCAGCTAACTCCGCTGAGCGCTCGACTGCGGCCTCCGGCCGCCGGGCTCGGCCGCGACCTCTGGTGGGTGCTCGGCGCCGACCTGATGATCTCCACCACCGTGTTCGGGGTGCAGAGCGCGGTGATGAACCTGTTCCTGCTCCGCCTGGGCTACGACGTCACCGCGGTCGGCCGCCTGCATGCGGTCAGCGTGGTGATGTACGCCGCGTGCGCGGTGGCGGTGAGCGCCGGCGGCCTGCCGTTCCGGATGCGCCCGCGGACGGCGATGATGCTGGGGTCGGTGCTCGGACAGGCGAGCAACCTGCTGGTCCCGCTCGCGCTGTTCATTCCGGCCACGGGGCGCACCCCGTTCGTCCTGTGCATCATGCTGTTCCGCTCGCTGGGACTGGGCCTGTACATGGTGGCGCTGCAGCCGTACCTGATGGCCGCCTCGACCCCCAGCACCCACGCCCGCGCCTATGCCGCGTGGGCGGCGTCGGGCATGGCCGGCGGCCTGGTCGGCAGCCTGGGCGGCGGCTTCCTGTCGGCCGCCGCGGCCGACCTCCTGCGGCTCACCCAGCAGCACGCCGAGCCGTTCGCCCTGACGCTGGTGCTGGTGGGCGTGGCAACGATGCCGGCGGCGTACCTGATCTCGCGCGCGGCGGACCTCGGCCCGGAGCCGGCCGCGCGCGCCGGTCAGCCGGCTGCTCCGTCGAGCGAGCCGGCGCCGCTGCTGGCGATCGCGGTGATGTTTCTGTTGATGTTCCTGCGGGTGACGCCGGGCGCGATCATGTACACCTACGGCAGCGTCTTCCTGGACCAGGTGCAGAGCGCCACCTCGCAGGCCATCGGCACCGCGTGGTCGGCCTCCATGGCGCTTGCCATCCCGCTGGTGCTGGCCTCCGCGGAGCTGATCCGAAGGTTCGGCGCCGACCGCACGCTGTACGTCTCCATGGCGGCGGTGGCGCTGGTGATGCTGCCGATCGCCGTGTTCGACTCGCGTCCCGGCGCGCTGGTCACCCTGGTCGGCTTCAACGGCATCACCCACATCGCCCGCACCGCCATCCTGCTGACCGCCATGAGCAGCGTGTCCTCGCGCTGGCGGACCAAGATGGCCGGCGCCACCGAGACGGCGGCGGCGCTGTCCTTCATCGCGGTCGGCTTCGGCGGCGGCCCGGTGATCGCCGCGTGGGGCTACGACCCGGTGTTCGTGGCCGGATGCGCCGCCTGCGTCCTGGCGATCGTCCTCTACCGGCTCTACCGCCGCAGGTCCCCGGCGCCGGCGGCGGCGCAGTAACGCAGGGCCGTGGCCGCGTACACGCGCGCCACGCGGGTCAGCTCGTCCACCGGCGCCCGCTCGTCGACCGTGTGCGCGCCGGTCGCCCGCGGACCGTGCGTGATGGCCGGGATCCCCGCCAGGTCGCTGAAGCTGTTGCCGTCGTCGGCGAAGCGCTTGGGGCCGCGCGGCAGCGGCGCGCCGAGCTCCACGGCCACCGCGCGATCGAAGGCATCCACCACCGGATGGCCGCAATCCAGCTCGAAGCCGCCGCGGACGAGTTGCCAGCGGCAGTCCACCCGGATCCCCGGCGGCGCGTGCCGGGCCAGGCAGTCGCGCAGCCGCCGCTCGGCCGCTTCCGGCCGGGTGCCGGGCAGCCAGCGCTGCGTGCCCTCCATGACGAGCTCGACCGGCGACTGGTTGAACATCTGGCCGCCCGCGACCGTGCCGATGAACACGTTGGCGCGGCCGGCCACGCCCTCCCCTTCGGCGCCGAGCTCGGCGGCCAGCTCCTTCAGGCCCAGCGTCAGTCCGGCGCCGGCGGCGATCACGTCGGGCTGCTCCGCGCCGCCCAGGACCTCGTGCAAGGGCTCGCCGTCCCGCCGCACCGTCACGGCGATCACCGCGTTGCCGCGCCCGGCCACCGGCAGCTCCGCGCCCTCGTACTCGGGCAGCATCACCGCGTCGCCGGCGACGCCCGCGGCGATCATGGCGTCGAGCTGCTCGCCGTAGCCCCACGGCGCCTCGTGCAGGTCGTGCGCGGTCAGCAGCAGCCCGCCCGCCGGCAGGCCGCCGGCGTCGCGCACCGCGCGCAGCGCCTCCACCGCCGCGGCGATCCCGGCCTTCATGTCGGCCGCGCCGGTGCCGGCCAGCGTTCCCCCACAAGCCGCGGCGGCCGGTAGGGCAGGTGGACGGTGTCCAGGTGGCCGTCGAACTGCAGGGTGGGCCCGGGCCGCTCGCCGGCCAGCCGCGCGATCACGGCCGGAGCATCCGGATGGCCCGCGGCCATGCGCTCCACGGCGAAGCCGTCGTCCGCCAGCAGCTCGGCCAGCCGGTCGGCGGCCGCTCCGGCCTCTCCCGTGGGGCTGGGGACCTCCATCAGCGACATGGCGGTCGCCAACAGGCGGTCCTGGTCGACCGCGTCGCGGGCGGCGTCCGCGCTCATGAGGTGGGCTCCCGGACGCAGGCAGCCAGCTCCTCGAGCTGTGCGGTCGATTTCACGCCGGTCACCACCGATACCACCCCCTCGCGGTCGAGCAGCCAGCGGACCGCATAGGAGGCCGGTGCCATGCCCGCGGCCGCCGCCTCTTCGTCGAACGGACGCAGCCGTTCGTACGGGATCTCCGCCGCGTCGATCCAGGCCGACTCCGCGGCGCGGCTGCCGGCCGGCGGCGTCCCGCCGGGACGGTACTTGCCGCTCAGCAGGCCGCCGGCCAGCGGCCGGTACGGGGTGATCCCGATGCCCGCCCGCCGGCAGGCCGGCAGGTAGCCGGACTCCACGTCCCGTTCCAGCCAGTTGTAGCAGGGCTGCGCGACCACCGGCGGCGGCGCCACGCCTGCCCGGCACAGGTCGAGCATGGCTTCGATCTGTGCCGCGTCGAAGTTGGAGAAGCCCCAGTGCCGGACCTTGCCGGCGCGCACCAGCCGGTCGACGGCGCCGAGCGTCCCCTCCAGCGGCGTATCGGGGTCAGCGATGTGCAACAGGTAGTAATCCACGTAATCGGTGCCCAGGCGTCGCAGGCTGGCGTCGATCTGCTGCTCGACGTGGTCAGGGCCCAGGCCGGTCCCCGCGTAGTCGGCGCCCGCCGGGTGGCCGCCGTCCTGCCCGCTGCCGACCGGGTTGCCCACCTTGGTGGTGACGTACGCCCGGTCGCGCCGCCCGCGCAGCGCCTCGCCCAGGATCGTCTCGGCGACCCCGCCGGGCGAGCCCAGAAAGCGGTCGTAGCCCTCGTAGATGTCGGCGGTGTCGAACAGGTTGACGCCCAGGTCGAGCGCGGCGTGGACCTGCCCGACGGCCTCCTGCTTCGGCACGGGACGCCCGAACAGCATGGTCCCCAGCGTGATGACCGAGACCCCGCCGGGCATGCCGTCCAACTCTCGTCGTTCCATGATCGCGCCTCCTGGCTTCAACAGTGATCCAGTTCCCAGAGCGGCAACCGGTACGGGAACAGTGCCGCCGCCAGGCCGGTGTCGTCGAGCAGCGGCGGCGGCTCGTCGCCGGGATGGTGGCCGAACATCACCTGCACGAGCTGCCGGCGGTCGAGCATCTGCGCCGCGGCGGGAGCTGCATGCTCGACGGAAGTCTCGCCGCCCGCCAGCCGCACGCGGACCGCCTGGCCGTCCTCCCGGCAGCCCAGCGTGAGCGCCCCTTCGACACCGGACGCCGCAGCCTGCCGCAGGTACCCGCCGATCGCCTGCAGGAAGCGCGGCAGGCCGAAGAGCCGCATCATCTGCAAGCCGACCCCGGCGGCCTCTTCCAGCGTGATGCGCCGCCCCGCTCCGCGACCGGAGATGACGGCGGACAGGGTCGACGGGACCCCGTCGGGCCGGGCGGGAGGCGGCACCACCTGCACGGGCGCTCCGCCGGCACGGCTGCCGAGCACATGGTGCAGCAGGTGCTCCACCGCTACCGGATCACCTGTCGCTTCGATGATGCCCGGCTTGTTCGTACCGGCCCCCAGCACCAGGTAGGCGCGCAGGCGCCCGGTGCCGGCGTCCTCAGCGCGGAACACGGTGATCTTGGGCAGCCGAAACAGCGCGCGCGCCTGCTGATCGTCGCGCTCCAGCCGCCAGGGCTCGGCCCGATGCAGCGCCAGGAGCTCGGCAATGCCCTGCTCGTCGTCGCCCAGCGTGCTGACCGCGAACGGAGCCGGCCGGAACCGGTCCCGGTCCGCAGCGGTGAGCACGAATGCTTCGCCCTGCGAGGCGACCGCCTCCCAGCCCGAATGGCGATAGAACGGGAACGTCGCCCGCTCCGTCCACAGGGCCGCGACCGGGCAATCGTGCGCGACGATGACGCGGTGCGCGTCGCGCAGGCACTGCGTGGCGTAGCCGCGGCGGCGGTAGTCCGGATGGGTCGCCGTGGGGGCGATCATGGCCACGCCGAACCGGTCCGGACCGGCCGCGGCGATGCGCGGCGCGGCCGGCACGTGGGCGACGATCCGGCCGTCGACCGCCACGACCCGCGACCGATAGGCATGGAGGGGCGTGAACACGAGCGGGTAGTCGGTCGCGATGTGCTGGTCGGAGCCGGCGCGAAAGATCGCGTCGATCAGCTCGATCACCTGCGGCAACTCCTCGGGTCGGCAGCGGCGCGGGCCGTCGACGCGGCCGTTCATGCGCGCATCGCTCAGTTGGCGCGCCCCTGCCCCAGACGCACCAGGCGCGACTCGATCAGCCCGAAGAAGCGGTGGCCGCCCCCGGCGGACACGAACCGCCAGCCCAGGTGCGTCCCGCAGCGCCGGCACAGGGCGATCGTCCACGCATACCCGGCGAACCACGTGAAGCGGTCGCTCTGCTCGCCGACCGAGCGGCAGCCGTCCGCGGGGGCAAAGCAGGCGATCGCATAGTGGACGCGCTGCGGGTTGAAGAAGTCGTGCCGGTGCGCTCCGGCGACGTTGATCCGTGCCCCGTCGCCGGTCACCTCCTCTCCGCAGGAGACGCACAGGAGCGCCTCCGACGCCCAATCCTGCGCGTCGAGCTTCGACAGGCGAAGCGAGCGCGATCCTGATTCAGACACTGCGGCTCACCTCGGGAGATCGCCGGCATCCAGCCCGGCCGCCAAGTTGTCGAGAATCGTCGTCACCGGCACGCGAGTGCCGGCGATGCAGGCCCGTCCGTGACAGACGATGGGATCCACGGCTATGTGGTCTCGCCAGTTCATGGGTTCGTTGACGATTGCGGAAACCGGGGTCGACATCAAGCCCTTGGTGCGGTAGACCGGTTGGAGGGAGACTTCCAGTGTACGCACGCCATGGCTGCCACGGCTGACCACATCCACGGACCGGCGACGCGGTTCTGCGCCGCGTGCGCCGCGCCATTGGCATCGCGCCGGATCGACGGCCGGGAGCGGCCGGTGTGCGAGCGGTGCGGCGCGGTGGTGTACTTCGACCCGAAGGTGGCCGCCGGCGCCATCGTCGTCCAGGAAGGCCGCATCGCGCTGATCAAGCGGGCGATCAGCCCGGCGCGCGGCAAGTGGACGTTTCCCGGCGGCTACGTGGACCGGGGCGAGCCGGTGGACAGCGCCGCGGTGCGCGAGACCTGGGAGGAGACCGGCCTGCGCGTGCGCCTCGACGGGCTGCACGGCGTGTTCTCCTACCCCGACGTAACCGTGGTGCTGATCGTCTACACCGCGTCGGTCACCGGCGGCACCCTCACGGCCGGCGACGAGTGCGACGAGGCGGCCTGGACCGACCCGGCCGACATCCCGTGGGAGGAGCTGGCCTTTCCCAGCACCGTCGACGCGTTGCGCGCGTGGATCGAGCGGGAACGACCGTGAGGGAGACACTGGAGCGCATCTACCGAGCCGGCCTGGATCCGGTGCGGCCGGACCGCCTGATCCGCAACGGGGTGACCGTCACCGGCCGGACGCTGCGGGTCGCCGGCTGGGACGGCCAGGTCGACCTGGACGCCGCCCGGCGGATCGTCGTCATCGGCGCCGGCAAGGCGTCGGCCGGCATGGCGCTGGCGCTGGAGGAACTGCTGGGCGACCGGATCGCCGGCGGCACGATCGCCACCAAGGCCGGCCACGGCGAGCCGCTCGCGCGCATCGAGGTGATCGAGTCGGGCCACCCGGTCCCGGACGAGGAGAGCCGGCGCGCCGCCGGCGCCATCGCCCGCCACTGCCGCGACGCGGACGCCGGCACGCTGGTGATCGGACTGATCTCCGGCGGCGGGTCGGCACTGCTGGCCGCGCCCCTGGAGACCGGCGGCGGTCAGCCCGGCCTGGACCTGGACGACAAGAAGCGGGTGACGGAGCTGCTGCTGGCCTGCGGCGCGACGATCCAGGAGATGAACTGCGTGCGCAAGCACCTGTCGCAGGTGAAGGGGGGCCGGCTGGCGGCGCTGATCCATCCGGCCCGCTCGCTCAACCTGATCCTTTCGGACGTGGTCGGCGACCGCCTCGACACCATCGCCTCCGGGCTGACCGCGGCCGATGCCACCACCTACGCCGACGCGCTGGCGATCACCGACCGCTACGGTGTGACCGCGTCGCTGCCGGAGGCGGCGCGCCGGGTGCTCGAAGCCGGCCGTGACGGCCGCCTCCCGGAGACGCCCAAGCCCGGCGCCGCGGAGCTGGCCGGCGTCCACAACGTGCTGCTGGGAAGCAACCTGGCCGCGCTCACCGCCGCGCGCCGTGAAGCGCGGGCGCTGGGCTGGCCGACCCTGGCGCTGTCATCGCAGATCGTCGGCGAGGCGCGCGAGGTGGCCAAGGTTTACCTGGCGATCGGCTCCGACATCGCCCGCCACGGGGTGGCGGCGTCCGCCCCCTGCTGCGTGATCGGCGGCGGCGAGACGACGGTCACGCTGCGCGGCGACGGCGCGGGCGGCCGCAGCCAGGAGATGGCCCTGGCCTTCCTGACCGAGTCGGCCGACCACCCGGAGCGCGGCCGGCTGCACTTCCTTGCCGCCTCCACCGACGGCACGGACGGCCCGACCGACGCCACGGGTGCGTTCGCGGACCCGGCGGTATATGATGCGGCCCGACGCTTGGGACTGGATCCCCGGCGCTACCTGGATCGCAACGACTCGTATACCTTCTTCGACCGCGCCGACGGCTTGCTGCGTACCGGGCCGACGCGTACGAACGTCGGCGATCTGCAGGTGCTGTTGATCACCGAGCCATGAAAGGACGAGCATGAACGAACCCTGGGCCCGCTTTGCGGACGGGCTGTCGATCACCAAGGAAGCATTCGAGCGGCTGGCGGCCGCGGCGCCGAACGGCGTGCTGGACGTGTTCGCCTCCGACCAGCACGGCTCCTACCTGCGGTTGCTGAGCTCGTTCCTGGCCAACACCCGGGACCCGCGCGCCGCCGAAGACGACGACGTGCGGCGCACGGCGCACGAGTTCGCCGCGGCGCTCGGCGGCACGGCCAGCGCGGCGCTGTTCAACCGGCTTGCCTACACCTCGGACGGCTTCCGCGAGAAGCTGGGCGGCACCTACCTGATCGGCCGCCTGGAGTCCTCCGCCGGGAAGACCGTGGACGGCGGCGCGGGCAAGCTGTCGGTGCTGGAACTGACGCCGGAAGAGGCGGCCGAGCACCTGGACGGCTTCAAGACGCTGGTCAACCTCGACCCCGGCCACCCGGAGAGCTGGAAGCGCAACCGCGACTGGCTGGCCGACGTGGACGAGCGCTGCCGGAAGCTCGGCAAGCCCCTGTTCTCGGAGACGCTGCTGCTGGAGAGGCCGGGTGAGGACCGTGCCGCGTTCGCCGCGCGCCTGCCGGAGGCGCTGGTGCAGATCGCCGAGGAGTTCGGCTCCTTCGGCGCGTTCTACAAGACGCAGATCCCGCTGCTCTGGGTCGAGGACGGCGACGGCAACGTGCAGCCGGCATCCAGCCCGGAGGTGGTGCGCGGGACCTGCCGGCGCATCGCCGAGACGTGCCCGCGGCCGCTGTTCCTGCTGAGCGCCGCGGTGGACTTCTCGCAGTACGCGGCGCAGTACGCGCTGGTCGCCGACCTGGTGGCGGCGCCGATGTGCGGGCGCGCCTACTTCAAGGAGGCGTTCACCGCCCCCGAGGCCACGACCTGGGACGGGCTGGTTGACGCCTTCCGGCGCATCGCGCTGCCGCGCGTGCGCCAGATGCGGGAGCTGGCCACGGCGCGCAGCCGGCCGTGGTGGCACGCGTTCGAGTCGATCGCGGACGAGGGACGCCGGCTGATCCGGAGCGGGCCGCGCAGCCTGTCGAGCGTCGCCGCCGACTTCGGCTACTGATTCCGCGTCCGCCTCAGCGGTCGATCGTCACGGTGAAGGTACGCGAGCGGCTCGACCCGGGCCGCAACACCGTGAGCTCCGCCGAGTCGGCCTCGCGCAGCGCGGCGTAGAAGTCCTCCACGACGGCAACCTTGTCGCCGTCGATATCGACGATCACGTCTCCCGGCCGGAGACCGGCGCCCCGCGCGGCGGACGTTTCCGAGACGCGCTGCACGCCCACGCCCTGACCGGGAGGATCGTCGACCACGTAGATCCCCGGCCAGTCGGTTCCCGTGTCGTCCCCGGGCTCCGGCCGCTCGCCCAGCCGTACCGTGATCTCCTGCTCCGCGCCGTCGCGCACCACGGTGAGCGTCAGCCTGGTCCCGGGGCCGGCCCCGCCGATGTTGCGCATGACCTCGCCGGTGCCGGTGACCGCCTGGCCGTCCACGCCGACGATGACGTCGCCGGCAAGGAACCCCGCCCGCGCCGCGGGAGAGCGCGCGTACACGCTGGTGATCAGCGCTCCGTCACTCCACTGCCCCACGTCGCCGGCAGGCTGCAACTGGACGCCGAGGTACCCGTAGCGAACGCCGCCCTGACGCAGTTGACCCGCGACGATCAGGGCGGTGTTGATCGGCAACGCGAAGCCGACCCCGACGCTGGTGCCCCCCCGGTTGGAGGCGATCCAGGTGTTGATCGCGACGACCGATCCGTCCAGCGCCACCAGAGCGCCGCCGGAGTTTCCCGGGTTGATGGATGCGTCGGTCTGGATGTACTCCGCCCACGGGGTCAGGCGCTGCTCGCGGCCGAGGCCGCTGATGATCCCGGAGGTCACGGTCGACTGGAAACCGAAGGGACTGCCCACCGCCAGCACCTGGTCGCCGACCTGCAGGGCGTCCGAGTCCCCCATGATCGCCACGGCCAGCGGGTCGCGCGAAGTGAACCGCAGCACCGCGACGTCGCGGTTGCGGTCGGCTCCGACCAGGCGCACGCCGTCGGAGACCTCGGTCCCGTCGTGCAGGATGAGCCGTATGCCGTCCGTGTTCTGTATCACGTGGGCGTTGGTGAGCACGAAGTAGGTATTGCCGGTGCGGTCGTAGATCACTCCGGAGCCGGTGCCGCTCGGCTGCTCGAACGAGGACCCGAACCGTTGCCTGGTCTGCGTGGTGTCGATCTGCACCACGGTGGGAACCGACGCGCTGGCCACGTCGCGGAACACCTGCTGCAGGGCCAGCGCGGCATCCATCGCGTCGAACGGCTGGTCGGCGACCAGCCTGAACGACGCGTCCCCGGCGCCGTGTGCCAGCGGCGTGGGTGCCGCACCCGCGGCCTCCCCTCCGTCCCCGGCCGCGCAGGCCGCGATGAGCCCGCTCAGAGCCACCAGCAGCGCGGCGTGACGCAGGGAACGGGCACGGGTTGCTAGGGTTATCGTCATTTCATGCGCCCTTTGCCATTGAGGTGACCGTATAGTCGTCAGACTCCGGTTACGAGCGAAAGAACGGAATGTTAAGGCTTCGTAACATTGAGCCCCGGCACCCGTTCCACGCGGCCGCTGCGCGCGGAGGCGAGCGCGGCGTGCACGGTGGCGGCGATCTGCCATCCGTCCACCTCGTCGCAGGCGGTCCGCCCGCTGGTGTCGATGGCGCGCGCAAGGTCGTCCAGCAGGAAGCGGGCGTCCTCGGAGGCGACCCGCCGGTGCCGGTACTCCGACGGCGCGGCGCCGCGCCGGTAGACCGCCACCTCCGGCCGCGGCTCGGCGATCACGGCGCTTCCCTCGCTGCCGACCAGGCGCAGCGCGATCTCTCCCAGGTCCGGGTGGCTGGCCCGCCCGATCCGGCCCAGGCTGACCGAGGCGAGGACGCCGCCGCGCAGCCGCAGGCTCAGCGACGCCAGGTCCTCGATGCCGTGGTCGCGGTGGCGCTGGTGGAAGTGGCTGGCCGCGCGCGCGAACACCGTCGCGGCAGGTGACCGGGCCAGATACGCGATGTAGGCGAGCGGGTAGATCCCTTCGACCGACAGCTCACCGAGCGGCTCCCAGCCGGGATCCGGCGGCGCCGCCCGCCCCTCGCCGATGCGCGGGCCGGCATCCTTGGCGAAGTAGAAGTCGACGTGAACGGCCTTCAGCGTGCCGATCGAGCCGCGTTCCAGGAGGTCGCGCGCCTGACGGATCGCCGGGGCGCCGTTGCGGTTCCACAGGAGAAAGCGAGTCCCGGCGCGCCGCACCGCCCGCACGATGCGGGTGCAGTCCTCCAGGGTGTGGGCCATCGGCTTGTCCTGGATCACGTGCAGTCCGGCCCCGCAGGCGACCTCGGTCAGCTCGGCGTGGCGGGAGGTCGCCGGGCTCACGCACGCAGCCTGCGGCCGGTAGCGGGCGATCGCCGCATCGATGTCGTCCTCGAACGGAACCTGCAGGTCGGCGGCCAGCCGCCGGGCCCGCGCGAGCGACCATTCCGGCGCGCTCGGGCCGTCGGCCACCGCCACCAGCCGGAACCGGGGATGGCCACCGGCCGCGGCGAGCGCGAAGTAGCAGTGCCGGGCGCCGCCCAGGGCGATGACCGGGATCACGACGCCGCCACCGGGACCGCCGCGCCGGTGCGGCGCGACGCTCCGATCGCCTCGGTCACCCTGCTCACGCAACGCTCGTGCGTAGCGGCGCTGTGTGCCCCGCCGGCGAAGGCGCGCACCAGACCGAGCTCCGCATCGCCGCGCAGCGGCATGCCGTGCAGCCCGTGCCGGTCGTGGAGGAGCTGGACGTTGCGGTGGTCGTCCGCGTGCGCGGCGCCATCGGCCCCGATCACGGTGAGCGAGTCGTACGGCTCGCCGGGTGAGACCGCCAGGTCGAGCAGCGCCATGCCGCCGCCGGCGAAGCCGAGGTGCGCCAGCAGGCATCCTTCGTCGCCCGTGGCATGGACCACGTCCGTTCCGCTCCCGGCGATCCGCAGCACCGTGTCGACGGCGTCGCGCACCGCGGCGTTGACGTCCCCGCCTCCCGGCTCGCTCACGCGCCAGGCGTGCAGCCGGATCAGCCCGGCTCGGCCCAGCTCGCCGGCCTCCACCGCGGCGCAGACCGCCGCCACCTCGGGGCGCCACCGCTGCCGGTAGGCAAGGAGGAGCCGTCCCGCGCCCGCCTCCGCGTCGCGCACCAGCGCATCGTGCGCGGCGGGTGCCGCTGCCAACGGTGCGGCGGCCAGCACGGCTGTCCCGGCGCGCAGGAAGCCGCTCACCCGCTCCGCCCGGCGCTCGAGCGGACCGCCGATCACCACGCCGTCGACCCGTGCCGGATCGGTCGCGTGCGGCCGGCCGATCAACTCCACCGTCCCCTGCTCCGCGGCGCGCCGCGCCGCCTCCGGCGGCTCGCCGTCCAGGAAGGCGATGCGGAACGCGCCGCCGGCGCTCACCGCTGATCGCGGGAGGCGGTGTCCGCGATACCCGGACTCCCGCCCGGCAGCGCCGCCAGCTCCAGCTCGATCAGCCGCCGCGTCGCCGCCTCGCCATAGAGCCGGCAGTGCTCCAGCAGCCGCGCGAGCTGCACGCGGTCCTCCAGGTGGCGCAGCACCGGGTAGGAGCGCCGCAACGCCGGGAACAGGCGGTTGGCGTTCAGCCGCAGGCTGGGCGCGCGCGTGCCGGTGCGGTGGTCCCCGCCGGCGGGCGCCAGCCGCCGGTACTCCCGGTCGATCTCGGCAGCGAAGCCGCCGCCGGCGCAGCGCCGCACCACCTCCGACTGGATCAGCTCCCGCATCCGGTCCAGGTTGGTGCCGGAACGTACGTCCACGCCGATGCCCAGCGTCACCAGGGGCACGCCGTCGGCGGTGAAACCGACCAGCGTGTCGGTCTGGATGCCCGGCTCGATCGGCAGCGGCGTGGAGCGGGGGTACACGCGCAACGCCTGCAGGCGCTCGATGCGCTGTTCCAGGGTGGCGATGGACGCCTGCAGGCCGGCATCGCCGGGCGTGGCCTCCGCCGCGTCCCGGTACGCCGGCAGCACCTCCTCTTCGAGGTAATGGATGGCCTGCGGCAGCGGCACGGTCATGCGCGGCGCGCGCCGGACCTCCTCCTCGCCTTCCTCCAGGCCGTAGGGCGGCTCCGCCTGGTGCTCACGCGCCAGCACGGGCAGCAGCATGTTGACCAGGGCGCGGAGCGGCTCCGGCAGCATCTCGGTCCGGAACAGGGGACGATAGGTGTCGTCGCGGTGCGCGTGCTTGCTGACCGCCGACGCCACGATGCGCGCCAGCTTGCGGCAGCGGTCCGCATCCGCGACGCGGTCCTCCAGGAGCACGCCGCCGCCGGCCATCAGGAAGCGCTCGAGCTGCTCCTGCGCCGAGGCGAATGCGTCCGAGCTGCGGATCAGCTCGGACTGGTCTTCGGACAGCGACAGCCCGCGCAGATCGTCCAGCGCCTGCAGCGCCGCCAGTGCCTTTGCGCGGGCCAGCTCCGCGTCGCGCCCGTCCTCGACCGCGAGGGTGGCCAGACTGAGCCGCACGGTGGCGAGCTCGAGGACGGTCCGGTAGTCGCGCAGGCCGGCGAACCGCTGGTCGTCGAAGCGCACCTCGGCATCGAGACGCTCCTCCACCTCGGCCAGCCGGTCCATGTCACGGCGATAGCTGTCGGGAACGCGCTGCAGATCGGACGCCATAGGATCCTGCCTTCCCGGATTCTGCTGCGACCGGCCGCACGGCGTCCACAACGACCGGGCGTTCCGCTATGCTGGCGGGCATGAGCAAGGCGTTCATCGCGTCAGTATCGATTGCCGTTCTGCTGCTCTGTGCGGGGTGCGCCATGGGAGACATGGAGACCGAGGCCCGCTATCGGGTGACATTCAACGCCACCTGGAGCGCGGAGACCCATCCGACCAATTTCCCCAGCGGGCCCCACTTCTCCGGCTTGGTGGGCGCCACGCACCACGGCGGTGTGCGCCTCTGGCAGACCGGCGAGATCGCCTCCGACGGCATCGAGCTGATGGCGGAGACAGGCGGCAAGAGCGAATTGCTGCACGAGATCGACCATCTCGTCGAGGACGGAGACGCGCACGACAAGCTCTCCGGCGACGGGCTGTCGACCTCCCCGGCGACGGTGAGCCTGGTGTTCGACGCCGTGTCCACGCATCCGTTCGTGACGCTGGTCAGCATGGTGGCGCCGAGCCCCGATTGGTTCGTCGGCGTGTCCGCGCTGGAGCTGATGGATGAAGGAGCCTGGCGAGAGCTGATCGAGGTGGATCTCCGCGTCTACGACGCCGGCACCGACGACGGGACGGTGTTTAGAGCCGCCGATGCCGACACGGACCCAGCCCAACCCATCACCGCGCTGACCGAGGGCGACACCGACTTCGTGGACGGCGAACCGTTCGTGGGAACCTTCGTCTTCGAGCTGCTCTGAGCGTGCGCCGATGATGAGCGTCCTGCAGCGGATCCGGACGATGCTGGACGAGGCGGGGATCGATTACCGCCACGTCCACCACCAGGAGGTTCGGACCTCCGAGCAGGCGGCACAGGTGCGGGGCGAGCCGCTGTCGATCGGCGGCAAGGCGCTGGTGGTCAAGATCGGCGACGGGTTCCGGCTGTTCGTGCTGAGCGCGTCGCTCCGGCTGGACTCGACCGCCGTGCGCGCCCGGTTCGGCACGCGCCGCATCCGCTTCGCGAGCGCGCCGGAGCTGCTGGAGCTCACCGGGCTGGTTCCCGGCAGTGTGCCGCCGTTCGGGGAGCCGATCCTGCCGTTGCCGCTGTGCGTGGACCCGTCGGTGCTGGCCAACGACCGCATCGCCTTCAACGCGGGGGCGCTGACCGATTCGATCATCATGCAGACCACCGACTACCGCACGCTGGCCGGCGGCGAGGTCTTCGCGTTCGCGGAGGACGCCTGATGCGTGCCGGCGCCGCCTCCCTGCTGGCGCTCCTGGTCACGCTCGCGGCCGGCGCCGAGCCGACCGTGGTCGCCGAGCAGGTCGAATCGGAACGGGAGACATTCCGCGTCGTGCGCGTTGCCGGAGGCCTGAACCACCCCTGGTCGATCGCCTTCCTGCCGGACGGCGGCGCGCTGGTCAGCGAGCGGCCCGGCGGCCTGCTGAGCCTGGACCCGGAGACCGGCGCGCTGCGGACGCTGAGCGGCGCACCCGCGGTCGCCGCGGTCGGTCAGGGCGGCCTGCTGGACGTGGAGCCGCATCCCCGGTTCGCGGACAACCGGCTGGTCTACCTCTCCTACGCCGCCGGCCGCAGCGGGCGCTACGCGACCAGCATCGCCCGCGGGCGGCTCACCGACGCCGGCCTGGAGGACGTGGAGGTGCTGTTCACGATGAACCGGTCGTCGGGCTCCCGCCTGCACTTCGGCTCGCGCCTGTCGTTCGGCGCCGACGGCATGCTGTACGCCACCTTCGGCGAACGGGGAGACCGGCATCGCGCCCAGGACCCGGACGACCACGCCGGCACGATCATCCGCCTGCGGGACGACGGCTCGGTGCCGGCCGACAACCCGTTCGCCGGCGGCGGGGGAGCGCCGGAGGTGTACTCCTTCGGCCACCGCAACCCGCAGGGGCTGGCCGTGCACCCGGCGACCGGCCGCGTCTGGTCGCACGAGCACGGGCCGCAGGGAGGCGACGAGATCAACGTGATCGAGGCCGGCGTGAACTACGGCTGGCCCGTGATCACGTTCGGCGCCGAGTACCGCAGCGGCGCGCGGATCGGGGTCGGCACCGCGGCCCCGGGCATGGCCCAGCCCGTGCTTCACTGGACGCCGTCGATCGCCCCGTCCGGCATGACGTTCTACGACGGCGACCGATTCCCCGGCTGGCGCGGCGACCTGTTCGCCGGCGCCTTGGCCGGCCAGCACCTGCGCCGCGTCCAGCTCGACGGCGAGCGGGCGGTCGCGGAGGAGGTGCTGCTGCACCGCCGCGTGGGGCGCGTGCGCGACGTCAAGCAGGGGCCGGACGGGATGCTGTGGCTGCTGGAGGACGCGCGCAGCGCCTCAATCTACCGTTTGGAGCCTGTACCATGACGACCTATCGCGCGGCCCTGATCGGCTGCGGGCGCATCGGCGCCTTCATCGACAACGAGGTCGCGGACCCCTACCCCTACTCGCACGCCGCCGCGTACGAGGCGTGCGACCGCACCACGCTGATCGCCTTGGGCGACCAGCGCGCCGACGTGATGGCGCGCGCCGGCGAGCGTTACGACGTTCCACACGCCTGCCAATACACCGACTACCGCGAGATGCTCGCCGCCGAGCGGCCCGACATCGTCAGCGTCGCCACCCAGCCCGAGCACCGGGCGGAGATCGTCATCCACGCCGCCGAGCACGGCGCACGCGCCATCTATGCCGAGAAGCCGATGGCGGCGTCGCTGGCGGAGGCCGGCGCGATGGTGCAGGCGGTGGAGCGCAACGGCGTCGCCTTCAACATGGGAAGCAACCGGCGCTGGCACCCCGGCTTCCGGGTCCTGCGATCGCTGATCGCCGAGGAGCGCTACGGCGCGCTGCGCTCGCTCACCGTTCACTGCGGCCACGGGCTCTTCAACATGGGCAGCCATGCGATCGACCTGGTGCTGATGCTGAACGGCGACGCGCCGGTGAGCTGGGTGCAGTTCCACCTGTCGGAGGGCGCGGACCGGATCGAGGGCACCGTGCTGCATGCCGATCCCGGCGGCGGCGGCCGCCTGCAATTCGCGAACGGCGTCCCGGCGTTCCTGCTCGACAGCGGCCGCCCGTTCGAGCTCGAGGCCGTGTGCGAGCGCGGCATCGTCAGCACGGTCGGCAGCGAATGGCAGGTGCGCGAAGAGGCTGGCGCCGACCTGCGCGGCCGGCCGGTGCTGGGACCCGGCACCTACCCGGCGTTCGAGCCCGGAAGCCCGGCCGTCCACCTGGTCCTGGACCTCGTGCAGTCGCTGGACACCGGCGCCCCGACACGCGGCGGCGTGCGCGTCGCGCGCACCAACACCGAGCTGATCTTCGCCTGCCTGGAGTCGCACCGGAACGGCGGAGCCCGCACGGCGCTGCCGCTGGCGGGCAGCGAGTTGCGCCTGCAACGCGAGGTAACGCCCCGCCAGCCGCTCTACCAACCGCGGTCGCGTGCCGTGTAGAGGACCTTCGCGTGCCTGATCCCGGCTTCCTCAAGGATCTGGTCATCGTGCTGGGGGCGGCCGTCGTGGTCGTGGCGTTGCTGCGCCGCGTCGGCGTCCCGTCGATCGCGGGGTTCATCCTGACCGGCGTGCTGGCCGGCCCCACGGCGCTGGGCCTGGTGGACGACACCCACCAGGTCGAGCTGCTGGCCGAGGTCGGCGTCGTGCTGCTGCTGTTCGGCATCGGCCTGGAGCTGGCCGTCGACCGCCTGCGCCGCCTCTGGAAGGCCGTGCTCCTGGGCGGCGGCATCCAGGTTTCGGTGACGCTTGCCTGCACGGTCGTCCTGGCCAGGGCGTTCGGGCTTGCACCGGGGACGGCGGTGTTCCTGGGGTGCGTGATCGCCGTCTCCAGCACGGCGGTGGTGCTGCGCGCGCTGTCGGCGCGCGGCGAGCTGGACGCGCCGCACGGCCGCCTGGCGGTCGGGATCCTGGTGTTCCAGGACCTGTGCGTGGTGCCGATGATCCTGGCGGTGCCCCTGCTGGCCGGGGGCGACAGCTCCCCGCGGGAGATCCTGCTCGCGATCGGGACCGCGGTCGCCGTCCTGGTCGGCGTGCTGGTGGCGGCCAGCTTCCTGGTGCCGCGCCTGCTCGCCTACGTGGCCAGGACCCGCGAGCGGGAGCTGTTCATCCTCACCGTCTTCCTGGTGTGCTTCGGCACGACGTGGGCGCTGTCGCTGGCCGGCATCTCGCTGGCGCTCGGCGCGTTCCTGGCCGGGCTGATCGTCGCCGGCAGCGAGTTCCGTCACCAGGCGATGGCGGACCTGATCCCGGCGCGCGACATCCTGGCCAGCCTGTTCTTCGTGTCCGTCGGCATGCTGCTGGACCTCTCCGGCGTGGCCGGGGAGGTCCTGAGGACGGCAGGGCTGCTCGGCGTGATCCTGTTCGCCAAGTTCGCGATCGTCCTCGGGACCGCGCTCGTCCTGCGCCTCCCGCTGCGGGTTGCCATCCTGTCGGCGGCCGCGCTGTGCCAGGTCGGCGAGTTCTCGTTCGTGCTGCTGAACGTGGCGGCGGGAACCGATCTGCTCGGCCATCCGCTGTCCCTGCACCTGATGATGGCCATCATCCTGTCGATGCTGCTGACGCCGCTGTTCATGGCCTTCGGCCCCCACCTGGCCGGCGGCGCGGCGCGCATCCCGTGGCTGAACCGGCTGCTGCGCGCGGAGCCGCCCGGCGTCGAGGAGGACGAGCCGCACGCGGACCACGTGATCGTCGCCGGCTACGGACTCGCGGGACGCGAGGTCTGCCGTGCCGTCAGGGCCGCCGGCTTCGACTACCTGGCCGTGGACACGAACCCGGACAACGTGCGCGCGGCGCGGGCCGTCGGCGACCGGGCCGTGCTCGGCGACGTGACGCAGGGGGAGGTGCTGGAGGAGCTCGGCTGCAAGGACGCGCGGCTGGTGGTGCTGACCGTCAACGACGCCCGCGCCACCGAGCTCGCCGTGCGCCGGATCCGCGCGACCGCTCCCGGTGTCACCATCGTCGCGCGCGCCCCGTACGAGCTGGACCGCGCCTCGCTGCACCACGCCGGCGCGACCGTCATCGTCACCGCGGAAGCGACGGCCAGCGCCTCGATCGTCAGCCGCTCCCTTGCCGCGCTCGGATCGGCCGCACCGGAGTAGCCCGTGTCCATCCGATCGCCGTGAGAGAGCCGCCCTATCGAAATACAACCACATTGTTGACAACGATATTGTTGTATGTGATTCTCTTATCGGGACCATCCGATGAGATCATCAACAGGCCGCTGGGTGAGCGGCGACGACTTCTTCGATCGCGAGCTTGAGCTGAAGGCGCTGGAGGGCCGTGTCCGCGATTTCAACCATGTGCTCCTGACCGGCCAGCGACGCATGGGGAAGACCAGCATCACCAGGGAGCTCGGTCGACGCGTCGAAGCCAGAGGATGGGGGTTCATCCCTGCCGACGTCCAAGGAGCGACCTGCCCCGAGGACGTGATCGCCTCCATCGCCGAGAAAGCCCACCCGATTCGATCGATCGCGCGCCGTTTCGCCGCCACCATACAGCGCTGGATGGGAGACACCATCGAGGAGGTCAGCGCCTACGATTTTCGTGTTCGGATCCGTTCAGGATTGGATGCCGTAAAACTGGCGTCGCCACGGGGAGCACCTGCTCCACGAATGCGCTCATCACGAAAAGCCCGTACTCCTCGTGATTGACGAGCTTCCGATCTTTCTCAACCGGATGCTCAAAGAAGACGGCAACGCCCTGCGAGTCGACGAGTTCCTGAGCTGGTTTCGCGGCGTGCTGCAGGATCTCGGCGACGGTTCGCTGGTTCTCATCATCTCCGGCAGCATCGGCCTCCGGCCTCTGGTCGAGCGGCGGGATCCCCGATCGCATCAACCATCTCGACTCCTTTCGCCTGCCACCGTGGAGCCGAGAGACCAGCGTCGCGTGCCTCGAACGTCTTGCCGAGAGCTATGAATTCAGGTCGAGGCAGGGGTCGCTCACGCCGCATACGAGGCCCTCGGCCTCGGGATCCCTCAGCACGTGCAATCTCTCTTCGCTCGCCTCCGCGACTACGCAACGATGCACAGTCGGGACCGCATCCTCCTCGCGGACGTGGACGAAGTATACCGCAACGAGCTTCTCGGTCCGTCCGGCCAAAACGACCTCGTGCACTACGAGACACGCCTGCAGGAAGGCCTGGACGACGACACCTATCGGGTGTCCATGGAAATCCTTGCTGAAGCGGCTACCCAGGATGTGTTCACGGTAAATGCACGGCGCAGCCTTGAACGACTATATTCCGCGTTGATCGACGATGCGCACGGCCGTGTGTCCGATGCTCTCGAAGTGCTGATCCATGACGGTTACCTGGAAGCCGGCGACGACGGTCACCGTTTCCTTTCGCGGTTGCTCAAGGACTGGTGGTCCGCCCGATTCCGAGACCACCACACCCCCCTCCTGAAGCGTCCCTCCGCACGGCCGAGGTGGTTCCGATGAACCAATCGCTTGCTGCACCGATCCGAAAGGCGAATCCCGGCACGTTCCAGTCTGACCACGAGGTCATCCGTCAGTTCGTGCGGGTTCCGGAAATTCTGACCGCCATTCTTCCGGAAATTCTGGCCGGTCCGAACCGGAGGACCCGCAGTGAAGGACACGGAGAGAACCGCTAGTCAGAAGACGGCGAACGGGCATGGGTTGATGACCACCCAGGCCGTAGAGGGTTCCATGATTACCCTCTTGAAGCGCCACGAGATCCAGGTCCTGCTGAACGCCGGCCACACTCAGGCCGAAGTGGCGTCTTTGGCCAAGGTCTCCGAGCGCAGTGTGCGCCGGATCGCCGCGGAGACGGCCGTCGAGCACGTGGACGATCGCCAGGAGCGAGTGCAGCGCCGCATCGGCCGACCAAGGAAGGTGGAGCGGTTCCGTCAGTTGATCGAGCAGCTCCTCAAGGAGACCGACGAGGATCGCGCGCCGTTGAAGTCGGTCGAGATCCTGCGCCGGGCGCGGTTGGACGGCTACGACGGCGGCAAGACGGCGCTCTACGAGCTGGTCGCCGAGCTGCGTCCGCGCCATACGCGCGTGATGATGCGCTTCGAAGGGCTGCCGGGCGAGTTCTCCCAGCACGACTTCGGCCAGGTGCGCCTGCGCTACCTGGACGGCACGCAGGCGGTGGTCAAGTTCTTCGGCTCGCGGCTGAAGTGGTCGCGATGGGCGGCGGTCGACCTGGTGGACGGCGAGGACTCCGAGACGCTGGTGCGCACGGTGGCCGAGCACTTCGTGCGCTTCGGCGGAGTGCCACTGTGCGCGGTGTTCGATCGTCCGAAGACGGTGGCGCTGAAGTGGAATGACGGCGGCGAGATCACCGAATGGAATCCCGTGTTCGCCTACGCGGCCCTGGAGCTGGGGTTCACCGCGGAGGTGTGCTGGCCGTACCGGGCCAACCAGAAGGGATCCGTCGAGAATCTGGTCGGCTGGGTGAAAGGATCGTTCTTCAAGCAGCGGCGGTTCCACGACCGTGGCGATCTGGTCAAGCAACTCGGCGAGTGGCTGCACGAGACGAACCACCAGCGGCCCAACCGTGCCACCGGCGAAGTCCCCGAGCAGCGCCGCCAGCAGGAGCTTGAGCGGCTGCGGCCGATGCGCACGCCGCCGGAGCGGCTGGCGTTGCGGATCCCGATTCAGGTGGACGTGACCGGCGAGGTGTCCCACGACGGGCTGCGCTACTCGATGCCGCCGCAGGCGGCCGGGATGGCCGGCACCCTGTACCTGTACCGCGACGTGGTGCATATCGTGGCCGGCCGCTACGAAGCCGAGCATCCCCGGCACGTGCCCAACGGCGCCGTGTCGCGGCTGGCCGAGCACCGTACCGCGCACCTGGCGGCGATCTCCGGCGCGCGCGGGCGGCGCTACCTGAAGCGCCAACAGTTGCTGGAGACCGGAGCGGCGGCGCTGTCGTTCCTCACCGAGCTCATCCACCTCAGCCCGAGGAGTTGGTACCGGCAGGTCGACACCCTGCACGAGCTGTTGCAGCACTGCGGGGCCAAGAACCTGGACCGCGCGTTCCAGGCGGCGGTGAGCGCGCAGAGCTACACCTGCTCCTTCGTCGCCGAGTGCCTCGGCGTGAAGCTGCCGCTGCCTCCAGACGCCGGCGAGCACCGGGGAGGTGGCGCATGATGGCCGTGATCGCCACCGGGGACCGTCGGTGCCGGGGGTACTGGGACACCACCGGCCTTCGCAAAACCTCTCAGAGAGCCGCTATGAGCGCGGTTGCTCGCCGACGCGCCCGGATTCAGTGCCAGAGTACCGGCGCAGCCGCCGATGAGTGGCTCCTTGGGCCGTGGCGGGAGGAGCCACGATGAGCACCCACACCACCGCGTCGTTGCCGTTCGACGCGGCCACCGTCGAGTTCGATCCGCTGCTGCGCAGACTCAATCTGGCCAGCACCCGCCGCCACTGGCGCGAGCTGCTGCAGCGTGCCGAGACCCACGGCTGGTCATGCCGGGAGTTTCTGGGCGTGCTGGTCACCGAGGAGATCGCTCACCGCCAGCATACGCGCGTGCAGCGCGCGGTCAGGCAGGCGCGGTTCCCGTTCCTGAAGACGATCGAGGAGTTCGACTTCTCCTTGCAGTCCAGCCTGCGCCTGCCGTTGCTGGGCAGCTACCTGGCTCCGGAGCTGGTCACCGGCGGACTCAGTCTGATCCTGAAGGGCAAGAGCGGTCGCGGCAAAACCCATCTGGCCATCGCCATCGCCTACCGCGCCATCCAGCAGGGGTTCACCGCGCGCTTCGTCACCGCCGCGGCGCTCATCGAGGAGTTGTCCGCAGCCTCGCGGCAGGGGAAGCTGCAGGCGGTCCTCACCGGCTTCCTGCACCCGCACGTTCTGGTCGTCGATGAGGTGGGCTACCTGTCTTACGGTCCCGACGCGGCCAACGTGCTGTTCCATGTCGTCAACGAGCGACACCTGCGCGGGCGCTCGATGCTGTTCACGACCAACAAGTCGCCGCTGACCGCCTGGGGCGCCGTGCTGCATGACGCCGATCTGGCCGAGGCGATCGTCGACCGCATTCTCGAACGCGGTAGACTCATGCTCCTCGATGGCCCGTCTTATCGCACCCAACACCTCGATCTCGACGTTGACGGCGCCGAGCTCGCGCACCATGAACCGGCCAGAATTTCCGGAAAACACCGGCCAGAGTTTCCGGAACCCACAGTTCGTGGTCAGAAGCCGTGAGCTCGACATCGTGATGGAGATCCTGCGAGGGAACGCCAAGACATCGTCATGCCAGCACATCCTGCTCGTCGCGCCACGAGGCCGCGGTAAGACCATGCTGCTGGCGCGTGTCGCCGCTGAGCTGCGGGTCCATGAGGACCTGAGCCGCGACCTGTTGCCGGTCCGGTTCATGGAGGAGAGCCACGAAGTGTTCGATATGGCCGACTTCTGGCTCGAGTGCCTGTTCCATCTCTCGCTGGAGAGTGCGGTGTGCGATCCGAAACTCAGGAGTGAGTTGCGGGACACTCATCGCGCTCTGAGCGCTCGCGGCCGTCAGGACGAACTGATCGAAGCCCGGGCGCGGACCGCCGTGCTGGACGCGGTGGATCGGCTTGGAAAGAAGATCGTCCTCATGGTCGAAAACCTGCAGGACCTGTCCGGCGACGTCGACGAGCGTTTTGGTTGGAAGCTGCGTGAGGAACTGCAAACCCAACCTCAAGTCATGCTGCTTGCCTCCGCCACTAGCCGTTTTCGGGGCTTGGACGACGCGACACAGCCATTCTTCGAGCTGTTTCGCATCCTCGGTCTCGATCCTCTGGACACAGAGGAATGTCGGCTCCTCTGGCACGTCCTCAGTGGCAAGGCCTTGCGGGCGAGAGAGATCAGACCCTTGCAGATCCTGACCGGCGGCAGTCCCCGCCTCCTGGTCTTCGTCGCCGATTTCGCTCGGCACCGTTCCGTCCGCCAGTTGATGGAACAACTGGTGAAGCTGATCGACGACCACACCGAGTACTTCCGCAGCCATCTGGAAGGCTTCGCAAAGACCGAGCGCCGCGTCTATCTCGCTACGGTCGATCTGTGGCAACCGTCGACTGCGGGCGAGATCGCCACACGGTCACGACTCGACATCCGTACCGTATCTACCATGCTCGGGCGTCTCGTACATCGTGGCGCGCTGATCTCGGAGGGCGACGGCAAAAGGCGCCGATACTCCGCATCCGAACGCCTTTACACCGTCTACTACAAGCTGCGAAGGGAGCGGGACGAGGCTGCCGTGGTGAGCAACCTCATTCGCTTCATGGTGATGTTCTACAGCCATCCCGAACTGTCGGACATGTCCGACAGGTTGAGCGTGGAAGCGGCACAGTCCCCGGCTATTCGCGAGGGCATCGAGCGAACGCTCGCCGAAGCGACCTATAGCGACAATATCATTTCTCCGGAGAAGCTCTCTATCATAGAGCAGGTTCGCAATCAGGCAATGAAGTCGATCACCGTGGAGCGAGCCAGAGCTCTGTACATCGAAGTCATGACTACCGCGGCGGACGGAAATAGTGAACGAGTCATCATGCTCGTTGACCGCTTCCTCAAGTCCCGAGACGACGAGTCACTGCGCTCTTCGACGACCTTCGTTGATTTTATGGTCTCTGCCAAGTTACTCGCACAGGCCGAAATCGGCGGTGCCGTCGCGGCGATCGCAGCCTACGAAGAGATTGTCGAGCGATTCATCTCCAGCGATATCCCAGCCATCGAAGCCGCCGTGGCGCTGGCGCTTTTCAATATAGGAACCGCACAAAATCGGAGCGCTAATCACCATGGAGCAATCGTCACCTTCAGCGAAGTGGTCCAAAGGTATGGTGCCAGGAATTCGCTTGCACTTCAGGTACAGGTCGCCAAGTCGTTGATCAACAAGGGAAACGCACAGAGTCGGCTCGATGATCATCATGCGGCAATCGCCACCTTCAAGGAAGTCGTATGCAAGTATGGCGCAAGCGACTCGCCTGCACTCTGCGTGCACGTAGCCATGGCGTTGTGGAACACGGCAGTCGCTCAACTTCAACTCGGCAATGTCCAGGAGAGAAGCGCAGCGTACGACGAAGTCGTCAAGCGCTTCGGCGCAAGCGACTCGCCGGAGCTTCAGGCAGAGGTCGCCAAGGCACTCCTCGCCAAGGGCATCACCCAAGCACAGATCGGCGATGTAGCCGGTGAAATCGCCTCGTACGAGGAGGTCATCCGCCGGTACGGTGAGAGCGGCTCGCTGGCACTGCGCGGCCTTGTCGCGACCGCCTTGGTCCACAAGGGATTCAGCCAGATCATGCGCGATCTTGTGGCAGATGCTCTCCGCACATGCGAAGCGCTCAATAGCTACGGTTCTCTGACGGATCACAACGATGTCGCCTTCGGATGGTGGACAGCATGGCTGAGAACGAAGGCACTGCTACGCCTAGGAAGACAAGCGGATGCGATCGACACATTCCGCTCCATGTACGCCCAATTCAGTCCCACGAGCGTGACTATGGGTAGACTCCTGAAACTTGCGCTCGACCTGATCGCATCCGGGGCGCCGAAGCGGGATCTCCTTGAGATCGTGGCAAGCGACCAGGAGAAAGCCGCCGAACTGGCGCCGCTGATTGTAGCTCTCCGCATGCGCACGGGCGAGGGGGTCCGCGCACCGGCGGAAGTGATGGAGGTTGCCGAGGATATTCTCAAGCAGCTCGATGCCGAGCATTAGCTTCGACGAACTTTGGCGCTGTCTCGCCAGCTCCGGCGCGTCAGAGGTGCGTACCAGACTCCACGGACCGTAGCGCGTATGGCCGCCTTCACGCGTTGTCTCCTATGATGGTCGGTCATGAGCTGGCGAGTGACCGACCGGATGACCATCTACCACGAAGAGGGCTTCTACGCACTCTCGCCCACCGTGAACCGGACTCCCGGCGGCGACCTGCTGATGACCTTCCAGCGCGCCACGCACATCGGCATGGCCAACCACAACCATCCGCTGTTCAACGTGCAGGCGTGCCGTTCCAGCGACGAAGGGCAGACCTGGAGCGATGCCTACCTGGTGACCGTCGACCCGCGGGGCGGGGTGATGGACCGGGGCTGCCATTCGCTGCCCGACGGCAGCATCTTCCTGCACTGCTCGTGCACGGAGCTGGTGCCGGCCGAAGGGTCGGAGGCGCACGGCCTGGACTGGACCGTGCGCTACGGGATGCCGTTCTGGGTGCGGTCCACCGACGACGGCCACACCTGGACCAACCCCGTCCGCTTCCCGCCGCTCCCGGACGCCATCAACGGGCACCCGGCCCAGCACACCGGCGTGAGCCGCAGCGGGCTGCTGGTGATGCCCGACGGACGCCTGTTCCTGCCGAGCAAGGCCACCGACGTCACCGACGAGTTCCGCTACCACGGGATGCTGCGGATCTCCCACGACATGGGCGAAACCTGGGAGTACGGCGGCCGGATCTGCGAGGACGAGGTCGCCCACTTCAGTGAGCCGACCATCCACCGCACCCCCTCCGGCCGCATCCTGGTGCTGTACCGCTGCCACACGGGGGCCCTCGGGCCGGAGATCGTCCGGCAACAGGGTCTGACCGGGCCGCACGTCACCGATCCCAGCTTCGTGGGCCGCGTGCTGGTGCTGGTCTACTCGGATGACGACGGGCGCACGTGGTCGAAGTGGCGGCCGACGATGGTCCACGGCAGCCCCGGGCACATGCTCGGGCTGCGCGACGGACGCATCTTCCTCACCGTCGGCACGCGCTGGGCCGGCCAGCGCGGGTGCTCCGCGCGCATCCTGGATCCCGAGGGTGAGACCATCGACACGGCGCCGGAGATCATCATCCGCGACGACGCGATCAGCCCGGACTGCGGCTACCCCTACTCGGTGGAGCTGAACGACGGGCGCGTGCTGGTCGTCTACTGGCACCACTTCGACGACGACCTGCGCGGCATCGAGGGCGCGATCCTGGAAGAGGTGTAGGCGATGCTGACGATCGAGAGCGCCGAGACCATCCACTCCGACGGCAGGCACAACGCCTTCACCAGCATGGTGCGCTGGCGCGGCCGGTACTACGTCGCGTTCCGGTCCGCCGGCACGCACGCGGCGACGTGGGAGGACGGCTGGGGAGACGTGCCGGCCACCTACGGCAGGATCATGCTGCTGGAGTCTGCCGACCTCCGGACCTGGACGCCGTCGGTGATCCTGGACAGCGAGTACGACGACCGTGACCCGAAGCTGCTCGCGACCGAAGAGCGGCTCTACGTCTTCAGCACCACCATCATCGGGCCGGCGCGGCTCACGATGCCGCAGGAGACCTACCTGTCGTTCACGGAGGACGGCCGGACGTGGTGCCGCCCGGTGTCCGCCTATCGCTACAACTACGGCTACTGGAAGCCGCAGACGCACGGCGGCATCCACTACGTGGCGGCCGACGTCGACGTCACGCCGCCGAACGTCGAAGAGCTCGACCAGCAGGTCGAGCTGCTGTCGTCACGCGACGGTCAGTTGTGGCAGCCGGTGTCGGTCATCGTCCGCGCCTCGCGCTGCACGGAGACCGAGCTGCTGTTTCTGGCCGACGGCTCGCTGCTCGCCTTCACCCGCCCCCACTACGTGTCGATCGCGCGGCCGCCCTACACGACGTGGTCCGTCGCGGGAGCGGCCCCGGACGACCGGGCTCGGGAGCACCCGCCCGGCTATTCCGGCCCGGCCGCCGTGCAGGTCGGTGAAACGCTCGTGTTCTCCTGCCGCACGAGCCGCACGCACTACCCCGACGATCAACCGGGGCAGAGCCGAACCGGTCTGTTCACCGTCGATCCATCCGACTACTCGCTGACGTGGCATGCCAACCTGCCGACCGGGTGGGGCGGCGATCAGTCCTACGCCGGCATGCTCGCGCTCGACGATCGCACGCTGGTGATGTGCTACTACGACGGGGAGCCCTACGAGCCCGGAGTCCCCAAGCGGAGCGACATCAAGCTCGCCACGATTTCGGTGGGTTAGACGTGGGTTAGACGCCCTCATTGGACGAATGGTGCTGCATCGTCGGTCCATGCGCGCTCCCTCGCCTCCGCCCAAGCGTTCCCGGATGCGACGTGAGCCGATGTGTACGGTGCCAGGCATCCCTTGAGTGACGGGCGATGATCGGGCGGCAGGAAGTAGATCTCCACATGGTCGTCGACGAGGCGTTGGATGGAGGTCCATCCCGGGGCGATGCCGAGTGCGTCCCTGATCTGTTTCGCTATGACCACTTCGCCCTTCTTACCAACCACATGGGCACTCCCGTGGCGCATGGGCGGTAGTATGACCCACTCTCACCGTGTCCCACGGCACCATGGTGTACCTGACTTCGTAGTCTCCTATGATGGACCGCCATGAGCTGGCGAGTGACCGAGCGGATGACCATCTACCGGGAACAGGGCTTCTATGCGCTCTCGCCCTGCGTGAACCGGACGCCCGGCGGCGATCTGCTGATGACCTTCCAGCGCGCCCCCCACGTCAGCCTGCCCAACCACAAGCATCCGCTGTTCAACGTGCAGGCGTGCCGATCCAGCGACGAGGGGCGAACCTGGAGCGACGCGTACCTGGTGACCATCGACCCGCTGGGCGGGGTGATGGACCGGAGCTGCCACACGCTGCCGGACGGCAGCATCTTCCTGCACTCCTCGTGCTCGGAGCTGGTGCCGGCCGAGGGATCGCCCGCGCACGGCCGGGACTGGACCGTGCGCTTCGGGATGCCGTTCTGGGTGCGGTCCACCGACGACGGCTACACCTGGACCAAGCCGGTCCGCTTCCCGCCGCTCCCGGACGCCATCAACGGCCATCCGTCCGAGCACACCGGCGTGAGCCGCAGCGGGCTGCTGGCGATGCCGGACGGACGCCTGTTCCTGCCGAGCAAGGCCACGGACATCAGCCACGAGTTCCGCTACTTCGGCATGCTGCGGGTCTCCCGTGACATGGGCGAGACCTGGGAATACGGCGGCCGGATCTGCGAGGACCCGGTCGCGCACTTCAGCGAGCCGACCATCCACCGCACGCCCTCCGGCCGCATCCTGGTGCTGTACCGCTGCCACGCGAACGCCCTGGGGCCGGAGATCGTCCGCCGGCAGGGCTTCACCGGCCCGCACGTCACCGACCGGGACTTCGAGGACCGCCTGCTGGTGCTCGTCCACTCCGACGACGACGGGCGCACCTGGTCGAAGTGGCGGCCGACGATGATCCACGGCAGCCCCGGGCACATGCTGGGGCTGCGCGACGGGCGCATCTTCCTCACCGTCGGCACGCGCTGGCCCGGCCAGCGCGGCTGCTCGGCGCGCGTCCTGGACCCCGAGGGCGAGAGCATCGACACCGCGCCGGAGATCATCATCCGCGACGACGCGATCAGCCCCGACTGCGGCTACCCCTGGTCGGTGGAGCTCGACGACGGGCGCGTGCTGGTCACCTACTGGCACCACTTCGACGACGGCCTGCGCGGCATCGAGGGCGCGATCCTGGAAGAGGGGTAGTCAGCCGCGGCTCAGAGGGACACGGACGCCAGGTAGATGTCGCAGGGGCCGTGGGTGACCCGCTCGTCCGAATCGGGATACTCGTGCCCGGAGTAGTAGGCGATCAGGACTTCGTTCTCGCCGGCGGCGTACAGCCCCGAGTAGCCGGTGTCGCGGCCGCTCGGCAGGAATAGCCCGAGCTGCAGCGCCCCGTCCCGGTACTCGAACACGGCGGTCCTGGGCTCGCCGCACTCGTCCGCGGCCCGGCCGGCGATGACCACGCGGTCGCCCACCCGCGCCGGGGCCGCGCCCTGCAGGGCGTGCGGGACGATCGTGCGCTCCCACTCGACGTAGGGCGGCGGCGCCGTAGCCAGCACGGCGCGCGGCAGCTTGGTCCGCACCACCGCGAGCAGGCGCCCGTCGGGAAGCGGGCACAGCGCCGTCTCGCTGGGGATACGCGAGTACTCCTCGGAGCCGCGCACCACCTCGGACACCCAGTGCCAGCGCTCGCCGTCGGTCGAGGTCAACAGGTCGACCGTGCCGCTCATGCCCTCCGGCACGTGGCCGCAGTCGTCGCAGGTCAGGTAGTAGCGGCCGTCCAGCTCGATCGGCGTCCAGAAGTCGTGGTTGGCCACGAAGCAGCGGCGCGGCTCCGTCCACGTCTTCAGGTCGCGCGTCTCGGCGACCACCTGGCGCGAGGGGAAGCCGGCGAAGTCGTCCCCCTCCCAGTCGCCCTGCACCCCGTAGATCAGCATCCGGTCGCCGAGCGGCAGGAGCTGAGGGTCGAAGCTGGTGGCCGCCATGGCCACGCAGGTGTCCCAGGTCTCCAGGTCGGAGGAGGAAATGACGCGCAACTGCCCGTCGAGCGCACCGTGATGGTGGGCGTCGACGAAGCAGATGTGGTACGCGCCGCGCCAGCGGACGAAGTTGCCGACGCACAGGTTGTGGCGGCCGTTCGAGAACACGGTCCTGACCCAGTTCAGCTTCATGCCGCGAACAGATCCTGCGAATAGCGGTAGGCGAGGCAGCACGTGCCCCACTCCGGATGGTCGAGGTCCATCAGCGAGTACGCGGTGGTGACCACCAGCCCGTCGTCGTAGCAGACCGTGCTCGGGTAGCCGCAGTCCCAACTGAACGCGCGGTCGGAGATCACGTACTCGGTCTGCAGGTCGAAGTGCTCGCCGCCGTCGCGGCTGACGATGGCGCGCACGCCGAACGGATAGGCGCGATAGCCGTAGGTGATCAGCACGATGCCGTTGGCCAGGCGCACGACGCTGCCGGGCGACGGCTTCTGCGGCTTGCCGTTGACCATCCGCCAGTGGCCGGTCCTCTGCAGGTCGGCCAGGCGCGCGGGCGGGGTGCCGGTGCTCAGGCAGGCGTCCTCCCAGCGCGTCCAGGTCCTGCCGCCGTCGCCGGACCAGGCGAGCCGGTTCGGCCGCTGGTTGTGGCGCACGTAGGCCACCCAGCGGTCTTCGCTCAGCGGCAGGAAGCCGGTCTCGCTCCAGCCGCTCCTGATCTCGGTCGGCTCCTCCCAGGTGAGTCCGCCGTCGGCGGACCGGTACAGGAAGTTCACCCGCTCGTGGGCGGAGGGGTCCGCCTCGTGGATCTCGTCGCTCTGGTGGCCGCGCGCCATGAACACCAGCGTGCCGTCGGCCAAGCGCACCATCTGCCCGTGCGGGCGCACGAAGATGCCGCGTCCCGGCATGTCGATCAGCGTCGGCTCCGACCAGGTGGCGCCGCCGTCCGTGGAGCGCACCACCTCCAGGTGCTCCTCGCGGCGGGCGCGCGGGTCGGGGTCGTCCTCCCGCGATGCCTCCACCTCCCCGAACAGGAGGCCGTACACGACCACCAGCGTGCCGTCGGACGCCTGTCCCAGGGAGTGGTCCCGGTAGTCGAGCCGATCGTCCGGCTCGCCGCGCGCCACCAGCCGGTAGTCGGACCAGGAGGCGCCCCGGTCCTCGGAGAAGGAGATGCTGACCTCGCTGCCGGTGCCGATGTGCGGCGCGCCGGTGCGCGTCAGGCAGGCCAGCCGCCCGTCGTCCATCTTCAGCAGCACCGGGATCAGGCCGCCGCCGCGGGAGAACGGCGGCACCGGGTCGGTGACCGAGCCGTAGGAGGCGCGCTCCGGGTCGTCCCGGCACTCCGGGTACATCGTGAAGTACGACTCCACGTGCTCGGGATGGTCCTCCCTCCCGCACAGCCAGCGGTAGCCGGTGGCGACCACCGGGGCGGCCTCGATCCGATCCACCAACGAAACTTCGCGCAACTCGGCCATCCGCCGCCTCCTTCGCAGAGCGGCCAGCGTCCTACGATTGCCGCCGCCACGCAAGAGGTCTACCGTGGGAGCCACCATGTCGGTCATCTACGTCAGCGATCCGTCCAGCGTCGCCACCCGCTACCTGCCCGACCCGGCCACCGAGGAGTCGCTCCGCGAGTGGATCGACGACGTGGCCGACGCCGGCATCGACCTGTTCATCCAGGAGGCCTACACCCAGGGCTGGACCACCTACTGGCGCACCGACGGCTTCGACTACGACGCCAGGCCGCAGCACCGGCGGTTCCTGCCCCTGCTCGACGGCGGCCGCCAGCCGCTGGGCATCCTGGCAGACCAGTGCCGCAGGCGCGGCGTCCGCTTCGGCGCCGGCATCCGCATGAACGACAACCACGGCGCCGTCTCCACCGCCCAGGGAGTGGGCGCCGGCGCCGGCTTCATCGTCGGCAACCCGCACCTGCAGCTTCAGGAAGCGCCGCCCGGCGTGCTCTACGCGGAGTCCACCCCGCTCGACTTCACCCACGAGGAGGTGCGCGCCTTCCTGCTGAGCGCGATCACGCGCCTGGTGGACACCTTCGACGTGGACGGCATCGAGATCTGCTACCGCGACCATCGCTACTTCCCGCCGGGCACCGGCCGCGACCGCGCGGACCGGATGACGGAGCTGGTCGCCGCCATCCGCTCGATGCTCGATGCCGCGGGCGAGCGCCGCGGGACGGCCGAGCCGCTGTTCCTGGGCGCGCACGTGTTCGCCACCATCGACGAGTGCGCGGACCTGGGCCTGGACGCGCCGGCCTGGGTGCAGGACGGGCTGGTCGACTACCTCAGCCCGGCGGACTGCATGTACGCCGAGTACAACCTGCCCTACGACGAGTGGGCGGCCGTGACCGCGGACACCGCCTGCCGGCTCTACCCGTCGATCATGCCGTGGACGGGCATCATCGCCCGGCGACGCACCGCCCAGCAGCCGGCCGGCCAGGACCAGCAGCGGGCGCTGGCGCACACCATGTACGCGCAGGGCGCCGACGGCGTGTCGCTGTACAACCACTTCGAGATCATGCACGGCGGCGGCGGAGCGCACGCGCCGTTCTATCCGCTGGCCCTGCACGACGCCCGCCACGTCCGCTCGGACGCCTGCGCCCTCGGCGGGCGCAGGCACTACGTGTTCGACGCCACCTGGGGCGGCTTCAGCGGCTTCGGCGACGGCCGCACCTCCACCGGCGCGGTCAAGGTGCAGCGCGCGGTCATCGAGCGGCCGGCAGGCGTTGCGGAGTACGCCTTCCGCCTCTACGAGGACTTCGACGGCATCGCCGTCGCACAGCTCCTGTTCCGCGCCTATCACATGACGCTGGCGGACGACCTCGCGATCACCCTGAACGGGCGGCCGGTCCCGGCTCGCGGACTCAAGCGCCGCGACGACGAGGTCCGCACCGACCTCCGTCCGGACGACACGGAGTACGAGTTCGCCCGCGGCTCGATGACCCGCGAGACCCGCCCCTGCGTGACGTACTGGTTCCCGCTCACCGCCGAGCTGTGCGAGCGCGGTGAGAACCGGCTCGGCCTCGCGCTTACCGCGAGCGACCCCGAGGCGACCGAGAGCATCGTCGTCGAGGAGGTCGAGGTCTTCGTCGTGCCGGCGACCGAGCATGAGCTCCCCGCCGATTGAGGTCCGGAGTCTCCACAAGCGATACAAGCAGGGCATCTGGGCCAACCGCGACATCACCCTGTCCGCGGTCCCGGGAGAGATCCTGGGCGTCGTGGGCCCCAACGGCGCCGGCAAGACCACGCTGGTCCGCCAGGTCACGACGGAGCTGCTCCCCACGTCGGGGGAGGTGCGCGTGTTCGGCATCGACGCGGTCGCGCGTCCGCGCGAGGTGAAGGGCCTGATGGGCGTCATGCCGCAGGAGGCGACGCTCTACTGGGGTCTCAGCATCCACCACCAGTTCCGGATCTTCGGCAAGCTCCGCGGCCTGCCGGCCCGGCTCGCTCGCCGCCGGCGTGACGAGCTGATCGCGGATCTCGACCTGGAGGAACACCGCCGCAAGAGCGCGGAGACGCTCTCCGGAGGACTGCGCAGGCGCGTCCTGCTCGGCATCGCCGCGATCGCCGATTCGCCGCTGTTGATCCTGGACGAACCGAGCGTCGGACTCGACCCCGAAGCCCGGCACGGTCTGTGGGATCTGCTCCGGCGCTACCGGCAGGAAGGCAAGACCGTCCTCTTGACCACCCACTACATGGAGGAGGCGGAGGCGCTCTGCGACCGCGTCGCCATCATCCAGGACGGTTCGCTGCTGGCGCTCGACACGGTCGGCAACCTGCACGCCGCGTACGGCTACCGGTACAAGATCACCTTCACCACCACCGGCGGCACGCGGAGCCTCCACGGCAATGACGACCGGCAGCTCGTGGAACGGGTGCGGGCGATGGGCATCGATCGGTACAGCCTGACAAGCACCACCCTGGAAGACGTCTATCTGGGGCTGACCGGAGCGGGACCGGAGTCAGCGGCGGAAGAGGATGGCGACGATGAGCACCATGCGTCCGACTGAAGACGGCTACCGGACCGGCGGGTTCCTCAAGTTGCTGCACGACGCCGTGAGCATCTTCGAGATCAACTTCATTCCCTCCCTCCGGTACTGGTACGTCACGGTGGTGCTGGCCGCGGCGTTCCCCCTGCCGTGGTTCTTCGTGACCCGCACCATCGCCCCGGACGACCCGCAGGTCCTGCTCAGGCTGCTGGCCGGTACGATGGTGTTCGGCGTCGCCTTCTCCATCGGCATGTTCGTCGGGCAGAACCTCAACGGACAGCGCTTCCAGGGCAGCCTCAAGCTCCTCATCGCCATGCCGGTGTCGAAGGGCGCATTCGTGCTCGGATCCCTGATGCATGCGTCGCTGTCGGGTACCGTGACGCTCGTCGTGCTCCTCGGTTTCGGAGCGGCGATCGACGTGGGGTGGGACCTCACCTGGGGCCTGATTCCGTCGCTCCTGCTGGCCGCGCTGACGATGGCGGGCCTGACGATGTTCGTGGTCGGCTTCGCTCCCAACGCGCAGGTGGGCGGTCTCGCGACCGGCCTGCTGTCGCTCCTCCTGGCGGCATTCTCTCCCGTGTACTACACCATGGAGCAGGCTCCGCCCGTGCTGAAGCAGCTCGGCTACGTCTCACCGCTGCGCTATGCGGCGGACGGCATCACCAAGTCCCTCTCCGGGGATGCCGATGTCTGGTTCGAGCTGGCCGTGCTGGCCGGCTTCACCGTGGTCATGATGTCATTGGGGACGTGGAAGCTCCCGTGGCGGGAGAAGTGATGCCGGGGGCCGGCGCCGCGCTGAACCGGGACCCGCGACGGTTCGCGCGCGAGGGATACTGCGTCTTTCCGCGGGTCTTCGACGATGCCGGGGTGGCCGGCAATCGCCGCCTGCTCGACGAGGCGACGGAGGCGGGCGCGCTCGATCGGCCAAGCTCTCTCGGCGAGCCGCACAGCCGCGACGATCGCTGGCTGGACATCTGCCGCTATCCGCCGCTGCTCGACGCCGTGCAGGCCGTGCTCGGCCCCAACCTGATCCTGGTGTTCTCCAGCGTGTTCATCAAGCCGCCGCACGGGCCGCAGCGGGTCTCGTGGCACCAGGACAACACCTACTGGCCGAGCGTGCACGGCACGGACGTGGCGACGGTATGGCTGGCCATCGACGACGCGGACGAGGCCAACTCCGCCATGCAGGTCATCCCCGGCTCGCACGCCGGGTGGCGAGAGTTCGCGACCGTGGCGTCGGGCCGCGACGACATGCTCTCCAGGAAGGTGGCCGTCACCGAGGCGATGGAGCGCTCGGCCGTCTACTTGGAGATGCCGGCCGGCGCACTGTCCATTCACGACTCGTTCCTGCTGCACGGCAGCGGCGCCAACCGCACGTCGCGCCGCCGGGCCGGCTACACGATCCGCTTCTGCAGCACCGACAGCGCCTGGGTCGACGTGGAGACGCATCCGATTCCGGTGTATCTGGTACGCGGCGAAGCGGGTCCCCGAGGCGGGCGCTACGTGGACGCGCGGCCGTAGCGCACGGTCCGTCGCCGGCGGCTTCAGCGCGCCCCGGATCCGGAGCCCGTCACCTGCCAGATCGTGTTGGTCGCCGGGCGGTGCTCGTGCCGGTCGTAGTGCATGACCCGCGGCGCGCCGGGTTCGGGACCGACCGGCACGGCGCTTTCGATCACGAAATCCGCGTAGCCCTCCGTACGGGTCTCGTACGCCATGAACGCCAGCGACAGGTAGTCCGCCCAGATTTCCCGGCGCACGCCGAGATCCGGGAACAGCACCGGGCCGGTGTCGAACTGGTACACGTCCGGGCGGTAGCGGATGTTGATCGTCTTGACCGGGTACTCCAGCTCCGCGCTCAGCCCCGTGCCGCTGTCGGCGAGCACGGTCCTGCCGATGATGGGCCGGCCGGCGCTCGACGCCTCGGCGACGGACCGGAAGTCGGTGAGCCGCTCGACCCCGCGCGCGGCCACGATGTGCGCGCGCAGGTCGCCGAAGGCCGGCATGTACGGGTAGTAGCTCCGGTATCCGCCGTCGGCGGCCAGCAGCCCACGACGAAAGATGAGCAGCTCATTGCCGGATGCGGCCGGCAGGAAGTCGTAGTTGGGCCGTTTGAACAGGTCTCCGGGCCCGGCGGCGTCGAACGTGTTCTCCGCCTTGCAGGCCGCGCACTGATAGATCGTTCGGGTCACGCTGGCGTCAGCGTCGTACAGCCGTACCAGCGACTCCACCTGCAGCCGCACGTCGTCCTGCGCGATCGGCTCAGGCGACGCGGCGGTGCTGCTGCCGTT
Source organism: Spirochaetia bacterium (assembly GCA_964291595.2). Lineage (GTDB taxonomy): Bacteria > Spirochaetota > Spirochaetia > SZUA-6 > Bin103 > CATQHW01. The sequence goes on from OZ219914.1 coordinate 4,776,816, forward strand.
CCCGATGAGGTAGGAGCGCCCGAAGTCGACGAAGGGCACTTCCGCGCCGCTGGTCATGTGACCTGCCCGCCCGCATCCACGTCACGCGGCCGGCGTTCAGGCGTGAAGGATCTCGTATCCAGCAATACCTTCATCGTTCGAAGCTCTCGATGATCTCCTTCGGAAGCGGCGCATCGAAGTCATCGGGAACGCGGAACAGACCCCGATCGCGACCCAATGGGCGCTGCGGCGGGGCCGCCGCGTAAGGCTCGAGTCGAGCGATCGGCGTGCCTGCGTGCGAGATGATGACCTCCTCACCGCGGGCAACCTCGGCGAGCAGCCGGGAGAGATGCGTCTTTGCCTGGCGAATGTTGACGGTGGTCACAAATCGGCCTCTTGGTCGAACCAAGTCTACCGTTGCACCGCTCCTTCGCAAGCATCCTCCGGGCATGGCGATTTTGACCGATCGGTCGAACCTGCTTAGGTTTCGGGCGAGCTGCCGATCGCATCACTCCTTCCCTTCGGTGGCCCCGCAACGCAATGCCTGATCTCATTCAAGCCACCGGGCTCGTCAAGCGCTACGGCAAGGTCACCGCCCTGGCCGGTCTCGACCTCGCCGTGTCGGAGGGCACGGTGCTCGGCGTGCTCGGCCCCAACGGCGCGGGCAAGACCACCGCCGTCTCCATCCTGGCCACCCTGATCTCCCCGGATGCCGGCAGCGCCGTCGTTGCCGGCGCCGACGTGGTGCGCTCTCCGCGCGACGTACGCCGCAGGATCGGGCTGTCCGGGCAGTTCGCGGCGGTGGACGAGCACCTGACCGGGTTCGAGAACCTCGACATGGTCGGCCGGCTCTATCACCTGGGCCGGCGCCGCGCGCGCAGCCGCGCCACCGAGCTGCTGGAGCGGTTCGACCTGGTCGAGGCCGGCGGCCGCCCGGTCAAGACCTACTCCGGCGGCATGCGCCGCCGACTCGACCTGGCCGGCGCCCTGGTGGCCGACCCGCCGGTGCTGTTCCTGGACGAGCCCACCACCGGCCTGGACCCGCACAGCCGCAGGCAGCTCTGGGAGGTGATCCGCCGGATGGTCGGCTCAGGCACCACGGTGCTGCTCACCACCCAGTACATGGAGGAGGCGGACCAGCTCGCCGACCGCGTGCTGGTCATCGACCACGGCAAGGCGATCGCGGAGGGGACGCCCGACGAGCTGAAGCGGCTGGTCGGGGCGGAGCGCATCGAGGTGACGGTGGCCGCCGGGGAGGCCGTGAGTCATGCCCGCGAGGTGCTGGACCGTTTCGCGGTCGGGGAGCAGCAGGTGGACGAACGCGCACGCACGGTGGTGACGCCGATCGCCGGCGGCGGTGCGGAGGCGCTGATGCAGGCGCTGCGCGCACTGGACCAGGGGCAGGTCGCGGTCCAGGACGTCGGCCTGCGCCGCCGACGCTGGATGACGTGTTCCTCACCCTGACCGGCCACGCCGCCGAGCCCACGGAACCGGAGGAGGCCGCCACGTGAGCGCCATGCTGAACGCGGTGAGCGACGCCGCCACGATCGCCAAGCGCAACGTGATCAAGATCAAGCGAGTGCCCGAGGTGCTGGTGTTCGTGCTGCTGTCGCCGATCATGTTCGTGCTGCTGTTCGCGTACGTCTTCGGCGACTCGATCGCCATCCCCGGCGGCTCCTACCGCGAGTTCCTGATCGCCGGCATCTTCGCCCAGACGGTCGTGTTCGGCTCGATCTTCACCGGCGCCGGGCTGGCCGAGGACATCCAGAAGGGGATCATGAACCGGTTCCGCTCGCTGCCGATGTCGCGCAGCGCGCTGCTCGTGGGCCGCACGATCAGCGACGTGGTGTACAACGTGGCGTCGCTGGCGATCATGGCCCTGACCGGGCTGGTGGTCGGATGGACGATCGATACCGGCGTGCTGCCGGCGGTCGGGGGATTCGCCCTGTTGCTGCTGTTCGCCTACGCGTTCTCCTGGGTCATGGCCTTCGTCGGCCTGATAGTGCCGAGCGTCGAGGTCATCAACAACGCGAGCTTCATGGTGACCATGCCGCTGACCTTCGTGGCCAACACCTTCGTTCCCGCCGAGAACCTGCCGCCGGTGCTGCGCACCTTCGCCCTGTGGAACCCGGTCTCCGCGGTCACCCAGGCGACGCGGGAGCTGTTCGGGAACATTCCTCCGGGGACGCCCGATCCGGAGGTCTGGCCGTTGCAGCACCCGGTGCTCTACACCCTGATCTGGGCGGCGGTCATCATCGCCGTGTTCGCCCCGCTGGCCGTGCACCGCTACCGCACCATGCAGCGCTCCTGAGGCGCCGGCGCACCACCGAAGTGCGGTTCGGCGCCCATCGCCGACCCTCTCGCGTTCTTCCGTGCCCGCCGGCGCCGACCGCCGAAGCGGCCGGCTTCGAGCTCCCCACGGGCTGATACGGATCGTGCAATGGGCCCTCTTCGTCGACGCCTGTCTCTTCCGTAGCTAGGCCCTGAGCATGTCCGGATGAGCTGTCGACGACCCAGGACCACGAATGCGGAGACGGCCTCCGAGCGGCGCGCAACGGGTCGCTAACTATTGACTCAAATCATTATTATTGCGATATTTATTCATGAATTATCCCGCCGCCAACACCGAGGTTGCGTCCACCGTTTCCGGCCTGTCGGACGACCAGTTGCTGGAGCAAGCCAGCAAGCTCGCCGGCCTTGATCACCAGATCCACGTCTTCGTCATCGATCACCTGATCGAGATCGAAGCCCGCCGTCTCTACCTGACCCGCGGCTTCTCCAGCCTGTTCGACTACGTCAAGCGCGGCCTCGGCTACAGCGACGGCGCAACGTGGAGGCGCATCAGCGCCATGAAGCTGTGCGCGCGGTTCAAGGGCGTACGCGAGCGACTCTGGGACGGCTCACTCACCCTGGACGCGGCCGCGCAGTTGCAGGCCGCCTTCGAGCGGCGCGAGCGCCAGCGAGCGCGCGTGGCGCGCGAGGGCGGGACCGGCCCGGCTTTGCGGCCGAAACGGCTCGACGCGGCCGGCGCCGGCACGGTCCGCCCAGCGCAAGCAGCGCCGAAGCCGGAACCAAGCCCGGCACCGGTGCTGGACCTCTCGGCGCAGAAGGCGTTGGTGGAGCAAGCGGCCGGCAAGAGCACGCGGGAAGTGATGCAGATGCTGGCCGACGTGGATCCTGCGCTGGTGGTGCCGGCGGATAAGGTGCGACCGCTGGGCGAGGGGCGCTGGGAGCTCAAGGCGGTCATCGACGCGGAGTGCCAGCGCGGGCTGGAGCAGCTCAAGGGGCTGCTTTCGCACGTCGACCCACGCATGACACTCGGGCAGCTCGTGGGACGGCTGGTCAGCGAAGGTCTCGACCGTCACGATCCGAGCCGTCCGCCGCACCGTGGGCGCACGCGCAGCGCTCCCGCCAGTGCCGGCCGATCGCCGGCGGCGCAGGGGGCGAACTCCGACCGGGCCGCGGCGTCGGAGTCGAGGCGATCGGCCACGCACGCAGACGCCACGACTTCGGCGGCGAGGACGCCGTCAGGCTCAGCCCGCAGCGTCCCGTCGCCGACGCAGCGGCGGGCTCAGCCGGAAGGCGCCGCCAGCTCGCCCGCGAACAGGCAGCCGAGAGCGGCCCGCCGTGCCACTTCGGCGCCGAAGCGGAGTGACCGTACCGACGGTACCGGCGCTTCGGGATCGAAGACAGAGCGCGACCTGAATGATCGCGCGCCGCGGGCGTCGAAGCGATCCGTCCCGACCGGAAGCGCCGGCGCATCGGCGCCGCACATGCAACCGGGGTCGGACCGTCAACCGGGGTCGGACCGTCGAGCGGGGTCGGTGGGGAAGCAGCCGGCACGTCCGGGAGACAACCTCACTTCGGCGCCGAAGGAGGGCGTTCGGGCAGGCCGCGCCATTCCGGCGGCGGGTCCGGCGAGAGGTGTGGCAGCGCGATGGCGGGCGCTGCCGTTACGTCGATCCACGCACCGGGCGCAGGTGCGCGTCACGGCATCTGCTGCAGGTCGACCACGTGTTCCCGTATGCCTTGGGCGGTGGTGCGGAGCCGACGAACCTCAGATTGCTCTGTTTCGTTCACCGCGACCGCCATACGGAGCGGACTTCGCGGCGAGGACCGCCTGCGTGATCGGTCAGTCCACGACGGCGATGCAGGAGATCTCGACCAGGAGGCCCTTGGCCAAGCCGGGCGACGCCGACGGTGGCGCGCGCCGGGAGCCGGTCGTCGCCGAAATACTCGCGGTAGACGGCGTTCATCTCCGCGTAGTCGCGATCGAGGTCGTCCAGGTAGATGTTGACCATCGTCACGTCGTCGAGTGTCGCGCCGGCCAGGGCGAGGACCTCCTTGACGTACTCCAGTGCCTGCCGGGTCTGCGGCCCCACGCCGCCCGGTATCGGGTCGTCATTGGCGTCCCAGCCGAGCTGGCCGGACACGAACACCATGTTTCCCTTGCGCGTGCCGCGGCTGTAGGGCCTGCCGGGCGCTTCACCGAGTATCTCCCGCATCGTCCACCTCCTGTCGGGCTGTTGGGCTGATCCTTCCTATTCCTTGACGTAGCGTCGCAGGCAGGGGCAGTCGGGCGGGATGTCGCCGTCCTTGCCGCCGGCCGACCAGTTCACCTCGCCCACGTAGATGGTTCGGTTCGAGTCCAGCCAGATGCCGTGGCGGGGCGTAGAAGTCGGCCGGCCGAGCAGGGATCGAGCCCGCCGCCCCAGCGGGCGAGCAGCTCGCCGTCCGGAGCGAACACGGCGACCCGACCGCCGATGGCATCGGGCTCCGGCGTCATCCAGGGGAACAGCCCGCAACGAGCCCCCTCCTCGGCGACGAACACCGTGTCGTCGTCGCAGATGAACAGGTCTGTCGGACGCACGATGTCCGGCCACTCCTCCAGGAAACGGCCCTCCGCGTCGAAGAGCTGGATGCGGCTGTTCTCCCGGTCGGCGACGAACACGCGGCCGCTGCTGTCGACGTCGATCCCGTGCGGCAGGTTGAACTCGCCTGGCCCGGAGCCGGGGGCACCCCAGGAAAACCGGTAGTCGCCGGCCGACGAGAAGCAATGCACCCGCGCGTTGCCGTAGCCGTCGGTGACGTACAGGCGGTCGCCGCCGGCCGCGACCAGGTTGGTCGGCAGGTTGAACGGCCCCGCCGGCCTGCGCGATGGTGCGGTAGTCTATGCCGATCACGCCGGTGTCGGACGGGCGCCCGCTCACGCCCATCGTCATCACCCGCTCCCCGGCCAGCGTGTACTCCGTGACCGTGTGGTCCTTGTCGTCGGTCAGGAACAGGCGGTCGTCGGCGGTGATGAAGATGCCGTGCGCCCGCGCGATCGTCCCCTCGCCCCACGAACCCAGAAACGCGCCGGCGCGGTCGAACACGATGACCGGGTGCTCGCCGCGGTTGAAGACGTAGACGTTGTCCTGCGAGTCGGCGGCCACGCCGGCGACCTCGACGTAGCTCCAGCCGGCCGGCAGCGTGCCCCAGCCCGGGTCGGGCCGGTAGCGGTGCTCGCCCGCGCCGACCGGATCGTCCCTGCCGGCCATCAGGCCATCCCCAGCAGGGCGAGCGAGTCCCGCTCCAGCACGTCGTCGACGAAGCCGTGCCGGGATCTCGGGCAGGCCGGTGCGCCGGGCCAGGTCCACGGCTTCGCGCAGGTAGGCGTGCTGTCCTCCGATCACCAGCCGGTCGCCTCCTTGCGCTCCAGGAACAGCTTCTCCACGTGCCGGACGTCGTGCTCGGCCCGCTCGCGCCTGAGCTGCCTCAGATGCGGCTTCCCGGCGAGCTGCTCCAGGTTCCAATCGCGCACCAGCTCGCCGCTCTGCACCCGCCGCAGCATGGCGCGCATCTTGTCGCGCAGGTCCTCGTCCAGGATCCTGGGATTCTGCGTCAGTCCAAGGTAGACCGCAGTCGGCGATCCCGAGGTGTCGCCGACGCGCCCCTTGGTGATCGCCTCGACCTCGAACTGCATCTCGTAGAACGTCTCCGAGAACGCCTTCTCCGCCGAGAACCCCGCTTCGACCAGCACCTCGTAGGCCATCAGCATCAGCGGCCGGATCAGGCTGAGCCCTGCGGTCTCGGCGAACAGGTTCACCGCCACCTCGTCGCCGAAGCTGCACTCCACGCAGCCGAAGCGCAGCCAGCCCATGCCCAGCGCGAGCGCCATGACGATGTCGCGGGCGTTGCCGGAGGCGTCCTGGTGCACGCCGAACGAGCCGTAGGTCCCCTTGCCCTCGACGTAGCGCCGGCGGGCGATCTCGCCCAGGCAAGCCGGCACGCACAGCACCACGTCCACGAACGGCGGCGGCTCGATCAGGCCGAAGTGCACGGCATACCCGGAGGCGAAGTCGAGCACCTGGCCCTGCGCGCAGGTGGGGCGCGATGTCGTCGAGGTAGATCTGGCGCTGCAGCTCGTCGGGCAGCAGGACGAGGAGTACGTCGGCGCGCCGGACCGCTTCCGCGATGCTCACCACCTCGAACCCGTCGTTGCGCGCGGTCTCCGCGTAGCGGTCCTCGACGTTGCCGACGATGACGTCCAACCCGGAGTCGCGCAGGTTCTGCGCCTGCGCGTGGCCCTGGCTGCCATAGCCCAGGGAAGCGATCAGCTTGCCCTTCAGGTGTCCGAGATCGGCGTCCTTCTCCAGGTAGAACGTGTCACGCCTGGCCGTCGGCTGCTGCATTCGCCTGACTCCTCGCGCGGTGGTTCCGAGCCGCCAGCTTACACCGCCGCACCGGGCGGTCAACGCGGCCGATCCCGGTCAGTCGGGGATCGGCGCCCCATCTTGCAGCAGCCGCTCGTGCTGCAACTCGCGCCACAGGTCGGCCGGGATCGAGACGGACAACATCCGGGCGTTGTCCGCCACCTCCGCGGGAGTGGCTGCACCGGGGATCACCGCCGCGACCGCCGGGTGAGCGAGCAGGAATTGCAGTGCCGCCGCGCGCATCGGGACACCATGCCGTGCGCAGACGGCAGCGATGCGCGACACGGTCGAGCGCACCTCGGCGTTCGGCGCGCGGTAGTCGTAGGTCGCCGCCGCGCCCGCGGCTCGGTCCCCGACTCGAGCGGTGTCGGCCGCCAGGATGCCGGAAGCATAGGGGGCACCCTTGATGATGCCGATGCCGTGGTCGAGGCACCAGGCAAGCTCGTCGTGCAACGGGCGCTGATCCACCAGCGAGTAGGGCATGGCCAGCAGGTAGTAGTCGACCTCGAACCGCTCCGCGAACCGGGTGATGCTGCCGACGTCGTTGACGCCCGCGCCGACCGCGCGAATCTCCCCGGCGGCCTGCAGCTCCGCAAGCGCCCGGCGGCCGCCGCCGTTCACCAGTTGGTCGAGGAGGCGATCGGCGATCTCCGGCGATTCGTGCTCGCTGTAGTCCAGGTCGTGAATCGTCAGCAGGTCCACGCGCGTGACGCCCAGCCGTTGCAGGCTGTCCTCGTAGGCGCGCATGACGCCGCCGTAGGTGAAGTCCCACCGGATGCGGAACGGCAGGCCGCCGGGCCATTCGGTCGCATCCGGTGCGTCCGGCGGCCGCGGGCGCCGCAGCAGCTTGCCTACCTTGGTGGCAACCACCAGGTCCGCCCGGTCGCAGCCGCCGGCGATGCGATCGCGGAGCTGAGCGCCGATTCGATGCTCGCTCTGACCGTTCCCGTACGACGGCGCGGTGTCGAACAAGCGGATTCCCGTGTCGAATGCCGCGGCGATCGTCGCCTGTGCCTGCGCTTCGGTGAGCACCCGGCTGATCCCCCCGATCGTGGCACCGCCGAAGCCCAGGATCGTGACCTCCACGTCAGTCGCACCGAGCCGTCGCGTGCTTGTGGGGCTCACCGGCATAAGGGCGAAGGGTACGACGGCGGGTCCTATGCGGTCCACGCGGATGCCGGCCGCTGTTCCGCATGCTACGATCCAGCATGAGGAGTCACGGCGCTCGAATTCGTCGACCAACAGTGTTCCCGTGACCGCCAGCACAGGAGACCGCCATGCTGACCCGTATTGAAGTAGATGGCTTCAAGAATCTGGTCGACTTTTCCCTCGATCTCGGCCCCTATACCTGTATCGCGGGAGTCAACGGCGTAGGCAAGTCCAACATCTTTGACGCTATCCGATTTCTTTCGCTATTGACCGACCACACCATCAATCAATCCGCGCTGCTGATTCGCAGCTCGGAACAGGACACCGGCGAAATCGGAGATCTGTTCTTTTCGGCTAACGGCAACACCGTGAACCGCATCAGGTTCGCCGCCGAAATGATCGTAGACAGGCGAGTTGTGGACGACTTCGGCCGGCCAGGAGTTCCTTCATCGACCTTCCTTCGTTACGAGGTTGCGTTCCGACACGATCCACCATCTCAATCCGCGGGGCCTCTCGGCGGCCTCGTTCTGGAGCGCGAGGATCTTCGGCACATTCCCTCCGGACTCGCCGCCGAGAAACTGCGATTTCCGCATATCAAACAGAAGTTCCGGAATAGCGTTATCTACAACAAGCGGCGAGGTTCCGGGTACATCTCAACGATTGGTGATGGAGCGTCCGATCCCGCTACCATCGTCATCCATCAGGATGGCGGCTCCTCTGGACGAGCCCGGCCGGCGGCGCCCGCCGAACGCGCTCCTCGAACGATCATCGGCACCGAGAATACTGCAGCGACGCCTACGATACTTGCAGCTCGTCGAGAAATGCAACGGTGGCGGATACTGGCGCTTGAGCCCTCGGCCATGCGACGGCCCGACAAGTTCACCGACGAACCCGGCATTACCCCCGACGGTGGACACATCCCCGCCACACTAAACCAACTGGCCAGTGGGACTCAAAACTCCGGAACTTCGGAAGACCCTGAGGATGACATCCTGAGCAGGATCGCGAGTACGCTCTCCGCCCTCGTGCCGGTGCGAACAGTCCGCGCGGTGAGAGACGACGTGCGTCAGCTCTTTTCGCTGGAGCTTGAAGAACCCGACGGCGTACGTTTGCGCGCCAACTCCATTTCCGACGGGACCCTTCGATTCCTGGCTTTGACCGCTATCGCAGAGGCCGCCGACGCCGGGGTGTATTGCATGGAAGAGCCGGAAAACGGGATCCACCCTGAGAGGCTCGAGGCCATGAATCGGCTGCTGCACGACATCGCGGTCGACTCGGACGAACCCGTGGCCGAGGACAACCCCTTACGGCAAGTAATTGTCGCGACCCACTCACCGTATTTTGTGCAGCTACAGAGCCCGCAAGAAATTGTTCTGGCAAAAAACACGGCCGTTAAATCGGTTACTGGAAGCGCGGTGTGGCCGTTAAAATGCTATCCTCTGCAAGGCTCGTGGAGAGACGCTGCCGACCTGGAAGATGACTCGAGTGCGTCAACTGGCATCGGTAAGGTCGAGCTGCAATCTTATCTGATTCCGCCAGAAGATGCTCAGCTCAGATTCCCCGCCGAGTTCTGGCCTGAGGAATTCTGGCAGAATTCATGAGAATACGGTTTCTTCTTATTTGCGAAGGCTCATCCGATGCAGCGCTGGTCTCTCACATTCAGGCGCTGCTCATCGAATGCGGCGCATCGGAAGCCGATGGAGCCGCATCGTTTCGTGGACGGCGTGTGAGAGACAAGGTACGCCTCGGGCTACAGTACTATGGCAGCGTGAACTTGCTGTTTGTTCATCGCGATGCCGACAGAGCGGACCCTGATACGAGATACGGCGAGATCAGGCAGGGCGTATCGGCTGCCGGATACGAGGGGCGGTGGATCGGTGTAGTGCCGGTGCGGATGATGGAGGCGTGGCTGCTCGCGGACGAAGCCGCGATACGTAGAGTCGCGGGGCGGCCCCGCGGCACGGAGCTGCTTGACTTGCCCGCACCTGATGAATTGGAGAGTGTGCCGGACCCCAAGAGGACCTTGCGTGACGTGCTGATGAAGGCGGGAGCACCCCGGGGAGTGCGACGCCGGAAGAGGCTCAACGCCGAATTCGGTAATCTGCGGAAGCAGCTTGCAGAGCACCTTCCTCCAGGCGGTCTATTGGATCAGGTGCCTGCTTGGGCAAGGTTTCGCGACGACGTTGCCTCCGCCATGGAATCTGCGATCGATCGCTGATCCATCTCAGAACCCGATCACTGGGCGAGCGGTGATGCTGACCGGCCGCCGGAATCGGACCGTCACCGGGCCGATCAGGCCGCCGCCCTGCTGCTCCTCGGGAGCGTGGGAGGACGGCGGGAACCCGACGCTGAAGTGGTTGGCCAGCGTGTTGTACACCTCGACCGCGAGATCATTCTCACCGATACGAGCGTGTTCGGTGATGCGCAGCCGGTAGGGCGGCCGCAGCGCGACCCCGATCCGCTCGCCGTTGAGGGTGACCTCTGCCGTGGTGTGCACCAAGCCGAGGTCGAGCTCGATCTCGGTGTCGAGGTGCTGCCGCTCCAGCGGGAAGCTGGCGCGGTACTCCGCCCCGCCCGAGTAGCTGCCGAGCGCCAGCTCGCTCCAGTCCGCCAGCTCGACCGCGGACGGCTCGCAGGTGAATGCCACCGGCTCCGGCATCGCCGCGCCGGCATAGCGGCCGGCGTGCTGCTCGAGCCGCACCGCCACCTGAGCGACCGCCGTGGTGGGCTCGGCCAGCGTCACTGTCCCAGAGTCGATGGCGACTTGCGTGCCGTCGACCCATACCCGCGCACCCGCGGCTTGCACGGGGAGCTGCATCTCCCTGGTGCCGGGAGGCGCCTCGAACCGGAGCCAGCCCACGCGCGGATGATCGGCTCGCGTGCACGTCCCACACCAGCTCGCCGCCCGGCTGGAACCAGGGCAACGACGGCAGAGGATGGCCCCCGGTGGCTGCCACGGCCTCCCCCGGAGCCAGCAAGGCGGCGTACATGCGGATCGGGCGCTCGCCCACGTGAGCGAGCTTGAGCAGCAGCTCGTTCGTCCCCGCGGCCAACTTCACGGTCGTCCTGCGCCGCTCGCCGGGGCCGGCCGACAGCGCGAGCGCCGCGCCGTTCAGCCGCACGGCGACGGCCGCGCCGTCGACGCCGCCGATGAGCAGGTCCCACTCGCCCGCCGCGGGCGCGACGACCCTGGCCAGCAGGTAGCGCACGTGGCCGCCGGCGGCGTCCCCGTCCTCCACGCTCGGCGGGAAGACGATGTACTCCTCCGGGACGCCCTCGAAGCTGCTGCGATCGGGATCGCCGGGCGTGGAGTGCCGGTGGCCGTAGCGCGGCGAGACGGCGAACGGCTGCCAGCGATGGGTCCGGCCATCGACGACGTGCTCGGCGTCCAGCCGCACCGCGCCGTTGTCGAGCTCCACCGGTTCCGTGCCGGGCCGGAACGGTCCCAGGCTGTACGCGAAGGGCCCCTCCGAGTAGAGGTAGTCCTGCCAGTGGCTGTCATCGAGTCCGGCGGTGTGCCAGCCCAGATCGGTTCCGGCCGTGCCCTGTTCTTCGCGGTACCTGAACCGGCGCGCCTCCGGCCCGATGAGTCGCTCGGTAGCCGGCAGGCGGAAGTCACCCCACCGGTTGTCCAGCGTCGGCATCAGGGTCAACCGCCACGCCCCGCCGAGCGTCAGCGGCGCCGGGGGCGCCTCGACCGCGAGCGCGCCGCGAAATCCGTCCGGACCGGCCCCGCCTGCGACCGAGACGTGCTTCCGCCCCCCGGAGTCGGCCAGCCCGTCGACGACCACGTCGCTGCCGGCGCCGTCGAGGCGTACCAGCTCGTCGAGGTTGTCATCGACCACCCGCAGCGCCGTGCCGGGCCGTGAGCCCGCCGCACCGTCTTCGGCATCGAACAGGACGATCAGGCCGGCGTAGCGCTCCATGTCGAGCCGGACCGTGGTGCCGCCACGCGCCGGCCGCCAGCGGAGGAGTGGACGGGTCGATCCGGTGGCCGCGTCCCAGAGCGCAGGCTCCCCCACGCAGCGGAACGTCACCTCGACCTCGCGGCGCTCGCCGCTCTGGTTGAACAGGAAGTAGACGTCGGTCCGCCGGCCCGCCGCCCGCATGCGCCGATGCGTGTGGTACACGTCGGCCACGCTGCAGCGGACGTCCAGGTCGATGGCGCGCTCGATCATGGCGGCCACACGCGGCCCCTCGTTGCGCGGCGTGCCGTGCATCTGCATCACCGGCAGGTAGATCGCGCTGCCGCCCCGCTCGTTGCGACTCACGTGCACGCTGTCGAGCGCCTGGCTGTAGAGCGGAAGCTGATCCATGGCGCGCGTGCCGGCGACGTGGGCGTACGCCCGGTCGGGGGCCACCTGGAAGATCGCCTGCACCAGCTCGCGCACCCGAGGGTCGCCGCGTCCCCGCTCCTGCGACGCGGTCGGCAGGCGGCGGTAGCCGATCACCGTCCCGCCGGCGTCGTGGAAGCGCTTCAGGGTCTCCAGGGTGGCGGTCTTGATGGTCGTCATCGGCGGCACGACCACGCAGCGGAACTCGATGCCGGCGATGACGAGCACACCGTCGCCGATCTCCGCACCGTTCAGGGAGTGGTCGTCGACGAAGTCGAAGTCGATGCCGTTGCGGTAGATATGCTGCGCCAGCGCGAAGCACTCGTTGCCCGCCTCGTACGCCAGGCTGGTGAAGTGCTCGCCGCGCAGCCAGTGCGCGTGCACGGTCGTGAGCGGATAGAGCAGCGCCACGTCGGCGCAGTGCGTGCCCTGGCTCATGACCGCGCAGAGCCGGGAGACGTGCTGCACGAAGGCGGGCCAGTGCCGGGCGTACGGCTGCCGGAAGTAGATCAGCGGCGGCTCCCACTCGTACCAGCCGCCCATGCTGCCGTACAGCCCGCCGTGGCCGTTGTACAGGTTGAGGCCGTAGGCGAGGTTCTCGTGGGTCCAGGCGAGGTTCCGGTCCTGGCTCATGCCCCAGCCCGAGCGCCAGTAGGCGCACACCGCCGACCGCTCGCGCCGGTAGATGTGCTCCACGGAGCTGGACATCTTGGCGTCGATCAGGCAGCGGTTGCCCGGCTCGGCGCCGAGCGGGTCCTCGTTGCCGGTGATGTGGAAGTGGCGGAGGTAGCGGAAGTAGTCGACGTAGTGCCAGGTCTGGCCCAGGACGCTCTGCCGGCCCCAGGTGGCGATGGTCGCGAAGCGCAGGCCGCGCTCCTCGTGCCAGCGGCTGAAGGGCCGGTAGAAGTGCTCCTCCAGCAGGATCGCCACCGCCTCGTGGTAGTCGCAGCGGATCTTGTCGGTGCGCGGGCCGATGTCCCGGAACAGCGCCGCGATCTCGGGCAGCGGATCGTAGCCGTGGCCGGACCTGATGCGATCCAGCACCGACTGCGAGTAGATGATGTCGCCGCGCAGCACCCACAGCTCGTCGTGCAGGAAGACGTCCAGCGTCTCGCCGAACAGGTCGCCGAGCTCCCGCTCGTGGACCTCCGAGTAGAGCTCCAGCCAGCGCGCGACGACGGCGGGGTTCAGGTAGTCGAGGTCGTGGCTCTCGCTGGTGACGATGATGACCCGCCATGCGCCGGCCGGCGCGCTCCAGGTGAGCGTGCCTCCCGTGAAGCGATCGGCAAGGTCGATCCGGCTGTCTCCGTCCAGTCGGTCGCCGGCGCCTTGCGCGACGCGGAAGGCCGCCGCGCTGACGACGGACTCGGCAGCCGGGACGGTCATCTCGAGCGCAGGTCCGCCGCCGGCCACGGCCGCCTCGTGGCGACACCAGGCGCCGGCCGACCAGCTCGGGCCGCGTGCGGCCCTCCTCGCGCAGGCGCTCCTGCCAGTAGCCGCGGCCGGTCCAGTCGGAGAATCCCGCCTTCATGCCGAGCCGGCGATGCTCGGCCACCGCGTGGTTGAAGATCGCCCGCCACTCGTCGCTCCAGTAAGGAGGGTCGGGAGCGAGCGGTTCGCTGCCGACGAAGCGGGGGTAGTACCACGTCCCGCTCACCCCGGCGGCCTTCATCTGCTCGAGCTGCCACGTGATCCGCTCCCGGGTGAGGGTGCCGGTCTCCCAGAACCAGGTGGCGAAGTCGCCGTACTCGGCCGGCGGATCCCGGAACAGGGCGAGGAGATCGGCCTTCGAGCCGTCCGGCGTGCTCACGCAGGGCTCCCCTTCGCGGACAGCGCCCCATAGAGCTCGGGCCGGCGGACCCGCTCCTCGTCCCAGTGGACGGCGCGCGCCTCTCGCATCGCGGCCAGGTCCAGCTCGGCGCGGATGATCGTTTCACCGGCCCCGGCCTCGGCGACCACGTTCCCTTTCCAGTCGAAGACGGCGCTGTGCCCGCCGCGCGCGTGGCCCTGGGCGCGATTGGCGACCACGACGGCCGCGCAGTTGCTGGCCGCGTGGTAGGCGGCCGCACCGCGCTTCACGCCGGGACGATTGGTGAGCCAGAGGATGATCTCCGCTCCCCGGACGGCGAGGATCCGCGGCACCTCCGGATAGTCGCCGTCCTTGCAGATCATGACGCCGACCTTGGCGAACGGCGTGTCGAACACGGGAAGGTCCTCGCCCGGGACCAGCACGTCCACCTCCCGCGAGATCGACGGGTCGTAGTGGCCGAGGGAGAGGTGCGTCTTGCGGCACGTGCCCGCCAGCGCTCCATCCGGGTCGATGAGGACGACCGTGTTGTGCAGGCCGCGCGGGGACTTCTCGATCAGACCCGCGGCCACGAACACCCCGCGGCGCGCGGCCGCCCGCGCCAGCACCGCGAACTGCTCGCCCGGCACGGGGCTCGCCAGCGAAGCGAAGTCGGTCCCGAAGTAGTCGGACACGGCCACCTCCGGGAACGCGACGAGCTCCGCTCCCCGCGCTGCCGCGTCGTCGATGAGCTGCACCATGCGGCCAAGGTTCGCGTCGACGTGGCCCGGCAGCCCGTCGAACTGGACGCTTGCGACGGTGACGCTGTTCATCGTCCGGGACGGCTCCGGGTACGCGTCAGCCCAGGTCCACCTGGGCGATGTAGATGCTCGCCTTCCCTTCGTGTGACGAGTAGTAACTGACCCACAGCCGCTCCTCGTGCCAGACCAGGCCGGGATAGGAGTTGTCGCCGCCGCTCGGCAGCGCCAGCGCCACGTCGAACGCATCGCGGCTCATCCTGGCCAGCGCGGTGACCGGCGCGCCCGCGGCATCGCTGCAGCGGGCGCCGGCCCAGAGCTCGCCGTTCGGCAGGCGGATGAAGTTGGGGCCGCCCAGGCTCACCGGCAGGTGCGCGAACGACCACTCGGTGTAGGGCGGCCGGCTGCTGCCGATCCAGTCGGGCCGGATCAGCGCGATCATCTCGCCGTCGGGCATGATGCGCAGGGTGGTCTCGCTGACCGTCCAGCTCCCGTCCGGCGGACGCAGCTCCGTCACCCACTGCCACTCCAGGCCGTCGCGGGTCGTGTACAGGAAGCCGCGGCGCGGATTGCTGCCTTCACCCAGCTTGGAGACGGCGTAGCCGACGCCGTCGTGCCACGTCACCCGCCACAGCCAGTGGTCCTCCGCGAGCACGCGGGCGGGCGCGCTCCAGGTCGTGCCGTCCTCGGAGAACGACACGCGGGGCGAACGCGTGAGATACGTCGGGCCACGGAAGACCGAGCCGCCGGCCAGCAGCAGCATCCGTCCGTCCGGCATGACCGAAAGCTTCGGATCGCGCAGGTCGATCCCGTCCTCCACGACCTCGGCGGCGCTGCTCCACGCCGAGCCGTCATCGGAGACCAGCACCCGGAGCGAGCCGATGCTCCTGCCGTGATCGGGTCCCTCGCGGAACGTGCACCACCAGCGGCCCCGGTGGCGGAGCAGGTCGGTGAAGGCGCTGTGCGGCGCCCGGTCCCAGATCCGCGCGACGGAGATCAGACGCGGTTCGGCACCCATCTCAGCCTCCGGATCCGGCGGAAACGGACCCGCCGTTCGCCGCACCGGCCCACGGCGGCTTTGTGATGACGCGCCCCTGCAGCGTCAGTTCGCTCGCACGTATGCACGCGCTCATCTGTTCCACGGCAACCTCCTCGAGCTGCGGCACGTCCTGACGGCAGGCATCGGCCGCGTACGGACATCGGGTATGAAACGCACAGCCGGCTGGCGGGTTGGCCGCGCTCGGCACGTCGCCCTCCAGGACGATGCGGTCGTCGGCATCGTCCGGATCCGGAGCCGGAAACGCCGACAACAGCGCCTCCGTGTAGGGATGCCGGGGATTGCGGAACACCGCCTCCGCGGTTCCGGACTCGACGATCCGCCCCAGGTACATCACGGCGACGCGGTCGCTGATGTAGCGGACCACGCTCAGGTCATGGGCGATGAACAGATAGCTCAGGGCGAAGCGGCGCTGCAGCTCGATCATCAGATTGAGGATCTGCGCCTGCACCGACACGTCGAGGGCGGACACCGGCTCGTCGGCGACGACGAGTTGCGGCTTGAGCGCCAGCGCCCGGGCCAGGCTGATGCGCTGCCGCTGACCGCCCGAGAACTCGTGCGGGAACCGGTCCGCATACGCCGGCCGGAGGCCAACCGCTTCCAGGAGAGGCTCCACCTCCGCGCGCAGCGCCGGACCGTGGATGCGTTCCTGCACCTCCAGCGGCTCGCCGACGATCTCGATCACGCGCAGGTACGGGTTGAGCGAGGAGTACGGATCCTGGAACACCACCTGCACGTGGCGCCGGAACGCCCTGAGCTCCCGGCGGCTCAGGGCGTGCACGTCGATACGTTCTCCGTTGGAGTGAAAGATCACCGAGCCTCCGGACGGCCTGGCGAGGCCCGCGGCCACCCTGCCGGCGGTGGTCTTGCCGCAGCCGCTCTCACCGACCAGTCCAAGCGTCTCACCCTTCCGCACGGAGAAGCTGACGCCGTCCACGGCCTTGACCTGTCCGACGGTGCGCCGCAGCAGCCCCTTCTCGATCGGGAAGTGCTTCCGCAGGTTCTCGACGGTCAGCAGATCGGTGTGCCTCGGCCACGACTACTCCTCGCCTGACGCGCCCTCAGCCAGCACGCCACCGTGTGATCCGCCCCCACCGTGAACTCCGGCGGCTTCTGCGCGCAGCGGTCGGTGGCGTGTTCGCAACGGGGCGCGAAGGGGCAGCCGGCGCTGTGCGTCAACGGATGCGGAACCGACCCGTGGATGACCGCCAGCCGCTGCTTCGGTTCCTCGGCCATGGAGGGAATCGAGCGGAACAGCGCCTGCGTGTAGGGGTGCCGGGGATCGTGGAAGAGGTCGCGGACCGGGGCGCGCTCCATCACCTGACCCAGGTACATCACCATCACGTCGTCGGCCATCTTCGCGATCACCCCCAGGTCGTGGGTGATGAACAGGATGGCCATCCGGAACTGCTCCTGCAGCCGCTTCAGCAGCGCCAGGATCTGCGCCTCGATGGTGACGTCGAGGGCGGTGGTCGGCTCGTCGGCGATCAGCAACTTCGGCCGGCACAGCAGCGCCATCCCGATCATGACCCGCTGCCGCATGCCGCCCGAAAGCTGGTGCGGGTAGGTGTTCATGCGCTGCTCCGGATCAGGCATGCCCACGGCGCGCAGCATCTCGACCGCCGTGGAGGTCGCCTGCTCCGCTCCCATGTCGGTGTGCTCCTGCAGGGCCTCCCTCATCTGGAAGCCGATGGTGTAGACCGGGGTCAGCGCACGCATCGGCTCCTGAAAGATCATCGACACGTCACGCCCGCGGATGGCACGGATCCGTCTGCCGCGCTGCGGCAGCCTGGCCAGATCGACCGGGCCCCGTTCGGTCGCAAGCACCATGGAACCGCTCTCGAGCTTGCCGGGCGGGCTCTTGACCAGCCGCAACACGCTCAGCGCGGTGACGCTCTTGCCGCAGCCGCTCTCTCCCACCACTCCCAGCGTCTGGTTCGAAGCCACGCTGAAGCTCACGCCGTCGACCGCCCGCACGACGCCGTCGTCGGTGTGGAAGTAGGTCCGGAGGTCGCTCACCCGGAGCAGCCCATCGCTCATGTGGCAGTGCTCATGTGGCAGCGCTCATGTGGCGAACGGATCGGCGGCGTCGCGGACGCCGTCGCCCAGGAAGTTGAAGGCGAGCACGATGACGATGATGAAGATCGCAGGCAGGCCGAGCCAGGGCTGATGCAGCAGCGCCTGCACGCTCTGCGCCCCCTGCAGCAGGATGCCCCAGCTCGTCATGGGCGGCGTGACGCCGACGCCCAGGAAGCTCAGGCTGCTCTCCGCCAGGATCAGCTCGGGCACCGACAGCGTCGCCACGACGATGATGTGACTCAGCGATCCCGGCAGCAGGTGCTTGGTGATGATCCGCCACGTGCCGGCGCCGACGCCCTCTGCTGCCAGGACGTACTCCTCGTTGCGATATGCCAGCACCTTCCCGCGCACGACCCGCGCCAGGCCGCCCCAGCCGATCAGCGATATGGCCACGACGATCCCCATGTACACCCAGCCCGACGGCCAGGTGGCGGGAATGGCGGCCGAGAACGCCAGCCACAGCGGCACCCGCGGGAACGAGATCAGCACCTCGATGAACCGCTGCAGCGCGTGGTCGATCATCCGGCCGAAGTAGCCGGAGGCGATGCCGAGTATGGTGCCGATGATGATCGTCACCAGCGTCCCCACCAGCGGTACGCTCAGGCTCACCTGCGATCCGATCAGGATGCGGGACAGCAGGTCCCGGCCCAGCGTGTCGGTCCCGAACAGGAAGATCGAGCCGCCCTCTTCGACCCCGAACAGGTGGCGCTCCATCGGGAAGATGCCGAGCCAACGGTAGGGCTCCCCGCGCACGAAGAACCGCACGTGGTACTTGGTGTCCTTCTGCTCCTGGTAGGTGAGCGCGAAGGTCTCCAGGTCCAGTTCCTGCTTGAGCGCGTAGGTGAAGGGCCGGCTCAGGCGGCCGTCCTCGTCGAAGAAGTGGACCCGCTGCGGCGGGGCGAAGCGCAGCTTGGTGAACTTTTCGTCGTGATGGTACGGACTCAGGAACTCCGCGAACAGCGCCATCAGGTAGAACAGCACGATGACCACCGCGCTCGCGACCGCCAGCCGGTTCTTGCGGAACCTCCTCCAGGCAAGCTGGCGGGGCGTTCGGCGTTCGGTCACGAGGGCGGTGGGATCTCCTGACGCGATCGCGTGGGCGGCAGCCGCCGCCGCAGCCGCCGCCGCGCGATCCGGAGGCGGTGATGTCGGTCGCTCGTCGCTGCTCATGATGCGGCTACGTCAGTCATAGCGGATCCGCGGGTCGAGCCACGCCAGTGCGATGTCGGCGATGAGATTGCCCAGCAGCAGGAAGATCCCGAAGAACTGCAGGATGCTCCCCGCCAGGTACACGTCCTCCTGCAGGAGCGCCCTGAACAGCAACGGTCCGGCGGTGGGCAGATTCAGCACGATCGAGGTGATCGTCTCTCCCGACAGCATGGCCGGCAGCGACAGGCCGAGGGCGCTGATGAACGGGTTGAACGCGATGCGGACGCTGTGGCGCCTGATGACCACCGGCTCGGCCATGCCCTTGGAGCGGGCGGTGGTCACGTGCGGCTGCTCCAGCACCTCCAGCAGGTTGCCGCGCATGATGCGGATCGTGCTGGCCGTGCCGGCGGTGCCGATGACGATGATCGGAATCCACAGGTTCTTGGCCAGGTCCCACAGCTTCGCGAGGCTCCACGGCGCATCCTCGTACTCCGCGGAGAGCAGCCTCCCGACCGGGAGGTCGAGCGCAAACAGCGCGAACACCATCAGGACCAGGGCCAGGAAGAAGTTCGGGATCGACAGGCCGATGAAGCCGGCCAGGGTGGCGGCGTGATCGCCCAGGGTGTTCTTGTGCGTGGCGGTGTAGATGCCGATCGGAATGCCGATGGCCCAGGTGAACAGCAGCGTGATGAGCGACAGGCCGAAGCTGATCAGGAGCCGGTCCTCCAGCATCTCCCGCACCGGCAGGAAGGTCTCCAGCGACAGGCCGAAGTCGCCGCGCATGAAGTTGCCGATCCAGAACAGGTATTGCTGCCACTGCGGCCTGTCCAGACCGAAGCGCGCCCGGATGTTCTGCGCAAGCTCCTCGGCCGCCTGAGCGTTGATCACCCGCGCGTCGGTGCCGGCGGCAAGCGCGATCAGGTTCGACGCGTAGTCCCCCGGCGGCAACTGGATGGTGATGAAGACCACGATCGAGATCAGGAAGAACGACACGACCATGGTCAGCACCCGGCGGATGATGAACGTCGTCATGAGGGATCAAATGGGGCCGAGATCAAATGGGGCCGAATCAAAAAGGGACTGACGGGAGATCCCGCCAGTCCCTGAACGTCGGCCTTTCAGGATCCTACTTGAAGTAGAACTGATCCAGATGCGCGGACATGATTCCCTTCAGCTTCACGCCGGTCTCCGGCATGTTGCCGATCTTGTTGCTGCGCAGCACCGGGATCGGCACCTCGGCGATGTGGGCGATCTGAAACAGCACGTCCTCGCCCATCATGACGTAGAAGTCCTTGACCAGCTCGACGAACCGCTGCGCGTCGAGCTCCGAGGTCAGCTCCTGCTCCAGCTCCCAGATGTCCTTGTACTCCTGCGGCGGGTCCACCAGGCCGTGCCCGCACATGTGTGACAGCGGGCTGAACTGGCGGCCCAGGAAGGTATGCGGGAGGTACGGCTCGAACGACGGGCCGACCCACATGATCGCTTCGCCATCGCCGCCACAGCGTGCGGCCCAGGCCGAACCGGCCAGGACGTCCATGGTGGCGTCGATGCCGATCTCGCGCCAGTAGCCGACGATCAGCTCGGAGGGAGGAATCGTGTCCGGGACGCCGGAGTGCACGTCCAGCACCATCGTCACGTTGCCGCCCTCGGGATACTCCAGCATGCCGTCGCCGTTGCTGTCCGTGAGGCCGAGGCCCTCGAGCAGGCTGCGCGCGCGGTCGGGATCGTACTCCGCGTAGGTGTCCATCCGCGGGTCGTAGAAGACGGAGTTCGGCGAGACGACCGTGCCCGCGGTCGCCCCCAGTCCGAAGAACAGGGTGTCGTTCATCTCGTCGCGGTTCAGAGCCAGCGACAGCGCCCGGCGGAAGTCGATCTCGCGGATGTACTTGGCCAGATTCTCGTTCGTCGGCTCGACGATGAGGTTGACCCAGCCCTGGCGCGAGCCGCCCGTCCACATGTCGATGGTGTAGTCACCGCGCGACTGGCCCTCACGCAGAACCTGCAGGTCGGAGAGGGCGATGAGCCCCTGCTGCGCGTCCACCTCGCCCTGCACCATGGCCAGGATCGCCGCCTCCTTGTTCGCCACCGAGCGCCGTTCGATGCGATCGATGTAGGGAAGCTGGTTCCCCTCCGTGTCGACCACGGGATAGTAGGGATTCCTCACCGCGACCAGCTTGGTGGCCGGGTCATAGCTCTCCAGCACCCACGGGCCGAGCCACGGCTGCTGCGGGTGTTCCTCGCGGTTCATCCGGCGATGCAGGTCCTCGTAGCTTCGCTCGGAGTTCACCTCCGGGTGGTAGTCCTCGAGCCAGTGCTTGGCGTGCGTGCTCTCGGCCAGGATCCACATGTGCATGAGCGGATGCGGCACCGGCGACGTGAAGCGCACGGTGCGCTCGCTGATCGCCTCCACCTGCACGACGTCCTCGCCGATCTGCGCGAACCATCGCGGGATCTGGTTCACCTCCGGGTGGATGTGGACCATGTTGTAGACCCAGGCGATGTCCTCGGCGGTGAACAGCTCGCCGTCCGACCAGCGCGCGTTCTCCCGGATCGTCCCTTCGAACACGGTGAAGTCGTCGTTGATCGTGAAGCTCTCGAAGTAGAACGGGTTCAGCGTGTTCGCGCCCAGGTGCATGCCGTCGACGACCCACTGATGGACGTCGAAGGGTATGTCGAAGGCGATGCCGCCGCCCTCCGTGTTGTAGCCGGCCAGGTTGAGCCAGCCGATGCTGGGCTTGCCCTGATCGACGCCGCGCAGCGTGCCGCCGTAGGTGCCGATCTCGTTCAAGACCTCGCGCACGAACGGGTTGTTCGATACGCGTTCCTCCACCGGGGGCAGCTCACCGTTGGCCACCATCTCCGCCAGCATCGGCGCCTCCTGATACTGGGCCGCGCCGTGCGTGGCGGCCAGGAGCATCAACCCCGTTGCGAGCGTTGCGAGAGACCAGAGTCTGCGTGGTACCACCGTGTTCTCCTTTGTGCGCGACACGGACTCGGGCCCGCGACCGCGGCGGTGCTCAAGCGGCGCGCGAATCGCGCCGATAATGAAACGGTTGCGCGTGCTGTCGGGCGTGTCAACCGGCAACACCGTGCGGCCAGTGGGCCGACTCGTACGCGGCCCTCGGCCGTCGAGGCTAGAATCTGACCTCGCGCCCCTCCTCCTCGGTGTCGATCTCGGCAAGGAAGATGTCGGCGGGGCCGGTCATGCGCAACGCTCTGTCGTCCAACTCCGGAAGGAAGGCTGACGTATTCGTGTCGGCAGGCACCACGCCGCCCAGGTACGCATGCTGTGAGTAGTAGCTCATCACCAGCGTGCGCGGCCCCGTGGCGATCAGGCCCGGGTAGGCCGCGTCGCCTTCGC
The DNA here is from genome assembly GCA_964291595.2 of Spirochaetia bacterium. Taxonomy (GTDB): domain Bacteria; phylum Spirochaetota; class Spirochaetia; order SZUA-6; family Bin103; genus CATQHW01. The sequence goes on from OZ219914.1 coordinate 4,799,163, forward strand.
TCGCCAATGCCAGAAACGGCTCGACCTTTCCCTTCTCGAGCACGAATATCGCCGTGTTGCCCGCCGGTGTCGGCTGAATCTTCCATGCGGTGTCCGTGCTTCTCCTGCCGGCCACGTACAACACTCCGTCACATTCGCAGATCGTTGGACAGTGGATCCTGGTCTTCAGATCCACCCAGTCCCACTCTCGATACGGCGGCTGGGACCAGTAGAAGATCGAGTCGTCCGGTTCGCGGTTCGTCCTCGACACGCACCAGAGCTCACCATCCGGGCGAAAGGTGAAGTCCGTTTCGCTGATGGAGTTGCAGGGCTTGTGGATCACCGTGCGCGGATCGAATGACGGATCGGTCGGATCCACGACGTCGTCCGCGGCGAGAGGGATACGGCTCACCGTCTTCCAGTTCAGACAGTCGGAGCTGGTCAGGAGCTCGCCGCCCTTCTCGGCCGAGTAGAAGGCGCCCTGATGCTGCCTGATGCTCCACAGCCAATAGTTCGACTTGTGAATCGGCACCGGGGTCGTCCAGCTCACTCCATTGTCGCTTGAGGAAAGATACGTGTGCCCCACCTGCCGGAGCTCGCCATCGACGGCGCTGAACCGGCAGCCAAGGAAATACACGCAGAGCCTGTCGTCGGTGGCGAGGAGCTTGGGATCACGATCGTCCAGTCCCGAGTCGATGACCGTGACGGTGTGCCACCGCTTCAGGTCGAGCGACCGCATGACGACGATCGTTCCCTCCGGAGAGGCGTGGGCGGCGTTACGCGAATACACCAGCCAGTAGCAGTCTCGCCAGAAGCAGAGATCGGTGCCCATGTTGTGCCAGCCGTCTCTGACGACCGTCCTCTGCCAGTTAATGTGAGGCATGCGGTCCTCCGTCACAGCTCATCATGAGCGAACGCGGGGAATGACATAGACTTCGACCTCCTCGACGACCGCGGCTTCCTGCGCCGCGGGGTCGCTGCGCTCCAGCCGCAGATCCAGGCTGTTCTGGCCGCGCACGGTCAGGTCGGCGGTGAGCGGGAACCAGTAGGTCACGAAGGGGCGCGTGTCCGCGCGGCTCGCTTCGGCGTCGGGGCCCGGCGGCACCTCGCTCGGACGCAGGTCGATGCGCACCTCGTCGTCACGGCGCCGCAGTCCGCGATCGGGTACCGGGCGCCCGTTCAGGCTCACCGCGAGCGTGTCGGCAAGCGACAGGTGGTGCGCGCGGAACAGCAGCATGGCCGCGGCCGCGTCCTCCAGGTCCTCGTACAGCCGGAACCGGTACGACGCGGCGCCGCCGGGGCGCCGCAGCACCGCCCGCTGCGCCTTGACCTTGCCGCTGGAGGCGCGGTCGGGACCGAACCCGCCCAGGCCGCCCAAGGTGGGGTCGAACACGTAGTGGCGGCGGCCCCGCAGCGCCGCCTCCGGCGTGCGCACGTCATGCATGTCATGCAGCGCAAGGGGGTAGAAGGGCGCGTGCGCGCCGGCGCCGCGGGAGGTCCAGTCGCCGGCGTCGCCGCCCGACCAGGTCATCACCAGGAAGTGGTTGTACAGGGAGATGCCGTCGGCGCCCTGCGCGTACATGCTGGTGGCCAGGGCGCGGCGCTGGTCCTGGGTGATCGGCTGCTGGCCCATGCGCCTGCGCGAGCGGTGGCTGGCCCAGTTCATCAGCGCCGGGTAGAGCCGGCACGGTCCCCCCTCGGTCAGCTCCCGCCATTCGGCGTAGGGGATGTTGGCCTCCGCGTACATGGTGTCCTGCGGCGCCACGTGGTCCACCAGCCCGTCGCCGACCCAGGTGGGCAGATCGAGCCCCATCACGTGGCACTCGTCGACGGTGGATGGCACGCGGCACCCCAGCAGCAGCCGCTTCCCCGCTCCGCGGCGGTCGAGCAGCGCGCGCACCTGCCGCACCAGCCCGGTCATCAGGTGCTCCCGCTCGGGGCCGGTGCCCGGCGGGAAGTAGCGGTTGTCGCGGAAGCAGAGCTCGACGCCGTCCACGGCGAACGTCTCCAGGAAGCGCGTGATCACGCCGAGCACGTAGGCGCGCACCTCCGCAAAGCTGAAGTCCAGCGGCTCGCTCAGGCGGTACGTCGGGCCCGGCGGCGCGTCCCGCAGCCGGAACTGCGGGTTGTCGACGATGAAACCGGCCCCGGCGCCCACCCCCTGCCGCACCGAGTCGGTGTGGTTGTCGTTCATCCGGAACCCGCCCATCACCTCCATGCCGTGGACCCGGCACTGGTCGAGCAGAACCCCGAACGGCTGCGTGCCGGCATCCAGCAGCGGCAGGAAGCGGCGGTGCTGCAGCCGCGCGTCGTAGTCGAACCCGTCGCTGCGCCAGTAGGTGGTCCAGCCCTGGGTGTACACCTCCTGGATGAACAGGTCCGGGCCGGCCGCGGCGACGTCGTCGATCCAGTCGCGCAGGTGTGCCTCCGTGACCGGGTCGGGAAGGTAGCGGCTGGCGATCAGCGACGGATCGCTGACGTAGATCAGCCGCCGCTCGCCGCGGGGGGACGGCCGCCGCTCCGCGGACCGATCCGTGGTCAGGAGTAGGGATCCGCGGCGTCGCGCACGCCGTCGCCGAAGAAGTTGAACGCCAGCACCGTGACGACGATGAAGATGCCGGGCAGGACCAGCCAGCGGTGCTGGATGAGCACCTCGATCTTCTGCGCGTCCTGCAGCAGCACCCCCCAGCTCGTCAGCGGCGGCGTGATGCCCACGCCCAGGAAGCTCAGCGCGCTCTCGCCCAGGATCACCCCGGGGATGGAGAGGCTGGAGACCACGATCAGGTGACTCAGCGTGCCCGGAACCAGGTGGCGGAAGATGATGCGGCCCAGGCCGGCGCCCGACATCTGCGCGGCGGCGACGAAGTCCTCGCCGCGATACTGCAGCACCTTGCCGCGCACCACCCGCGCCAGCCGCCCCAGTCGATGATCGACAGGATGACGATGATGAGCAGATAGCGGTACCCGGAAGGCATGCTCAGCGGCATGGCGGCGGCCAGCGCCAGCCACAGCGGCAACGACGGGAGCGCGATCAGCACCTCGATGAAGCGCTGGATGTAGTGGTCCACGCGCCCCGCGAAATAGCCGGAGATCATGCCCATGACGGAACCGATCAGGATGGTCAGGAAGGTGCCCACGAACGGCACCGACAGGCTCACCTGCGAGCCGCGCAGGATCCGCGAGTACAGGTCGCGGCCCAGCGAGTCGGTGCCCCAGAAGTTCCAGCGCCCGCCCTCGCCGACGCTCATGAGCCGCACGCTGCCCGGAATGATCCACAGGATCCGGTACGGCTCCCCGCGCTGGAAGAACAGGATGGGAAAGCGCTGCTCGCGATCCTCCGTGTAGAAGATCCTGAGCGTTTCGCGGTCGCGTGTCTTGTCCAGGTTGTAGACGTACGGGCGCGTCAGGCGGCCAGTGTCGTGGTCGCGGAAGTAGATGCGCTGCGGAGGCGCGAACAGGTGCCTGGAGGACTGCTCCGTGTAGTCCATGGTGCTCAGGAACGGCGCCAGCAGCGCCATCACCAGCAGGACGGCGATCACGATGCCGGCCGCGCGCGCCAGCCTGTTCCTGCGGAACCGGCGCCAGATGAGCTGGCCGACGGTGCGGCCGGTGAGGTGCTGCGGAGCCTCCGCGACGATCGCGCTCTCAGTTCCCATAGGTCACTCCGCCATGCGTCACTCGTACCGTATGCGCGGATCGAACCAGGCCAGCGCGATGTCGGCCAGCAGGTTGCCGATCAGCAGAAACACGGCCAGCACCATGAGGATGCTGCCCGACAGATAGATGTCCTCGTTGCGCAGCGCCGCGTACAGCAGCGGTCCCGCGGTCGGGATGTTCATGACGATGGAGACGATCGTCTCCCCCGATATCAGGGTCGGCAGCCACAAACCCAGGGCGGTGATCACGGGGTTGATGGCGATGCGCACCGCGTGCTTGACCGTCACGGTGCGCTCCGGCAGTCCCTTGGCGCGCAGCGCGGTGATGTACGGCTCGCCGATCACGTCCAGCAGGTTGCCGCGCACGACGCGGATGATGCTGGCCGTGCCCGCGGTGCCGATCACGATCACGGCGATCCACACGTGCTTGAGAAAGTCCACCAGCTTGGGCCAGCTCCACGGCTCGTTCTGGAATTCGGGCGAGAACAGGCCGCCGACCGGAAGGTTGAGCACGAGCAGCGCGAACACCATCAGGATCAGCGCCAGGAAGAAGTTGGGGATCGACAGCCCGATGAAGCCGGCGAAGGTGGCGATGTGGTCGGAGATCTTGTTCTTGTGCAACGCCGAGTAGATGCCGATCGGCAGCCCCACGGCGTAGACGAACAGCAGCGACAGCAGGGCGACCGCAATGCTGAACGGCACCCGCTTCCACAGGATCTCGTTGACCTCGGTGTTGTAGGCGAACGACTCCCCCATGTCGCCGCGCAGGAAGTTGGCGAACCAGGTGACGTACTTGACCAGGTAGGGCTTGTCGAGCTGATAGCGCAGGGTGAGCTCCTCCACCATCTGCTTGTACTGCTCGGTGGCGAAGGTGCCGCCCCGGTCCTGGTAGAACTCCAGCACGAAGCGCTCCACCCAGTTGCTCGGCGGCAACTGGATGACCGCGAACACCAGGAAGGAGACGATCAGGAACGTCGGGATCATGGCGAGCAGGCGCCGCACGACGAACGTCGTCACCGCTCTTCACTCTCCATGACAAGGAGAGCCGGTGGAACCGATGTTCCACCGACTCTCGCGCTCAGCAACGTGGTGCGGCTAACCGCCGGGGCGCGGGTAGCTGCAGTCCGAATGGACGAACCACTGGTCGGTCTTGGCCGTCATCATGAACTTCTGGAACACGCGCACGTCGGGCACGTTGCCCATGCACTTGTGCCGGATCACCTGCTGCGGCCGCTCGGTGACGAACGCCGGCCAGCTCAGCGACTCCGTGGCGATGTGGTTGAAGAACGCCTTGGCCGCCGCCTGCTGCTCCTCGACCGTGGTCGCGGATGCGTACGCCAGCTCCAGCTCGAACGCCTTGTCGTAGCTCTCCGGCTGCTCGATGGGATCCCCCCAGGCGTAGCTGACGCGGTTGTGCCAGATGCCCAGGTAGTGGAACGGGGAGTAGTCGGGCACGCCGGTGCTGACCTGCAACGCGATCTCCCCGGCGCGCATCTTGGAGGCGATGGTGGACCAGTCGGCGGCCACCAGCGTGGTGGAGACGCCCAGCTTCGTCCACTCGTCGATCAGCGCCTCGACGGTCTCCACGTTGAGCAGGCCGTTGGTCGCCCCCGGCACGAAGATGTGCACGTCGGAGCCGTCCGCGTACTCCAGCATGCCGTCGCCGTCGCTGTCCGTGATGCCGATCTCGGCGAACAGCCTCCACGCCTCCTCCCGGTCCGGTCCCAGGAAGGTGTCCTGAATCGGGTCGTAGAGGGCATGGTCACGCGGGATGCCGGTCACCGACGGGACCGCCAGTCCGGCGAACAGCTTCTCGTTGATCTCCTCCCGGTCGATGCCGATCGACAGCGCCTGGCGGAACTGGTTGGTCATGCCGGCGGCCTGGAAGTTCGGGTCCTGGGTGCCGGGTGCGGCGCCCTTGAGCTGCTGGCCGGTGGGATAGCGCCAGGAAATCTGCGAGGTCTGCCGCGATCCCTTCCAGATCAGGGTGTCGTAGTTGCCGCGGGACTCGTTGTCCTTGAGCACCGCGTGCTTGTTGAGATCGCCGCAGTCGGCGGCGCAGATGTCCACCTCGCCCTGGATCACGGACAGGTAGCGCGCCTCGCCGTCCGTCACCCTGTTCACGCGCACGTAGTCGAAATAGGGAAGCTGGTTGCCCTCGGCGTCGACCACCGGGTAGTAGGCGTTGCGCTCCCACAGCGTGCCGGTGCTCTCATCGGTCTCGACGGGGAGCCACGCCTGCAGCGACGGTATCGCCAGGTTGTTGACGCGGGAGCGGGCGGCGCGGAAGTCCTCCCAGGTCTTGCCGTCGGCGAAGTCGGGGTGGTGCTGCTCCAGGTAGTGCGCGGGCTGCGGATACCCTTCGAAGGTCTCCCGGAGCTGGCCGGCCCACGGGCCCGCCGGCGAGTGGAACCGCACCGTCAGGTCGTCCACCTTGGTGACCTCGAAGCGCTCGCCCTTGTAGGTGCTCTGCAGGTTGGTCATGCGCGCCGAGTAGCCGGGATTGGTGTACATGTTCTCGAACGGCCAGATGATGTCCACGGCGGTCAGCGGATGGCCGTCGGACCACCTGGCGCCCTCGCGGATCTTCACCTCCATGGTGGCGCCGTCGTCCAGCCACGTGTAGTACTCGGCGTACTTGGCCTCGAACCCCGCGATCGGGCCGCCCATGGCCACGTGCTCTTCGAGCGACATCGGGATCTGGAACAGGCCCGGCATCTCACCCTGCGTGAAGAAGGTTCCGTAGCCCCACTGGTGCTGCGAGACCACGCGCATGGTGCCGGAGTACTCGCCGATCTCCTCCTCCACCTGCCGGACGAAGGGGTCCGCCGGTATGCGCTCTTCGATCGGTGGCAGATCGCCGGCCGCCACCCTTGCCGCAAGCAAGGGGGACTCCTGAAATTGCGCGAACACGGTCGGTACCCCCAGCAGCAGCAATGCCGCGATGATGGGGGCGAACACGATTCTTTGTGCCATCGTTACCTCTCCTCTCGCTTGTGGTAGGATTTGATCCTTGAGTTGAGACCTTAACGGCGTGTTGTGTCAAGCTCGTGCCCGGTTGTGTCAGGCTCGTGCCGCTGGCGCAGGGGCGATCGGAGCGATGTGGACCGGTGAGTGAGCATAGTGATGCGTTGCTGCGGGTCGACGACCTGGCGGTACGGTTCGAGCGCGACGAAGCGGAGGTGCGCGCCGTCAACGGGGTCAGCTTCGCCATCGGCCGCCGCGAAGTGCTGGGCGTGGTCGGCGAGAGCGGCTGCGGCAAGTCGGTCACCGGGTTCTCGATCATGGGCCTGGTGCCGAGCCAGGGCGGCCGCATCGCCGGCGGATCGATCACCTTCCGGCGCGACGGCGGCCGGACGGTCGAGCTGACGGCGCTGGCCCCTGCCGGCGAGGAGATACGCAGCATCCGCGGACGGGAGATCGGCATGATCTTCCAGGAGCCGATGCGCACCCTCAGCCCCGTGTACAGCATCGGGGAGCTGATCGGCGAAGGCGTGCGCGCCCACCAGGACGTGAACCGGAAGCAGAGCCGCGAGCAGGCCGTCGAGCTGCTCAGGCGCGTGCACATCGCCGATCCGGAGGAGCGCGTCAACTCCTTCCCCCACCAGCTCTCGGGCGGCATGCGCCAGCGGGTGATGATCGCCATCGCCCTGTCCTGCAATCCGTCGCTGCTGATCGCCGACGAGCCGACCACCGCCCTGGACGTCACCATCGAGGGGCAGATCATCGCCCTGCTCCAGGAGCTGCAGAGCGAGTCGCAGATGTCGATGATGTTCATCACCCACGACCTGGGGGTGATCGCGGAGGTGGCGGACCGGGTGATGGTCATGTACCTGGGCCGCTCGGTGGAGCAGGCGGCGGTGGAGGCGCTGTTCGCGGAGCCGCTGCACCCCTACACGCAGGCGCTGATGCGCTCCAACCCCGCGCTGGCGCCCGCTCCGAAGACCCGGCTGGAAGTGATCCGCGGCACCGTGCCCGACGCCACCGTGGAGCTTGCCGGCTGTCCGTTCGCGCCGCGCTGCGATCAGGCCCTGGACCGCTGCGGACGCGACGCGCCGCCGCTGTTCGAGCCGCAGGCCCACCACCACGCGGAGTGCTGGTTGCACGGAGAGCTGAACGGAAAGCCGAATGGAGCGCAGCATGGATGACGCGCTGGTGCGGATCCAGGGCGTCGTCAAGCACTTTCCGATTCAGCGCGGCATCCTGCGCCACACCGTGGGCTGGATCAAGGCCGTGGACGGCGTCGACCTGGAGCTGGGGCGCGGTGAGACCCTGGGCATCGTCGGCGAGTCGGGCTCCGGCAAGACGACGGTCGCGCGCGTGGTCGCCGGCCTGATCGACGCCACCGCCGGCAGCGTGCTGTTCGCCGGCGGCGGCCAGGTCGTGGACATCACCACCCTGGACGCCAAGGGCAAGAAGACCGCCCGGCGCCACATGCAGATGATCTTCCAGGACCCCTACAGCTCCCTCAACCCGCGCATGCCGGTGCTGGAGATCGTCGGCGAGCCGCTGATCGCCCACCGCCAGGCGGGCGGGGCGGCGTTGAAGGAGCGGGTGGGGGCGCTGCTGGAGTCGGTGGGGCTGCAGCGCGCCCACATGAACGTCTATCCGCACGAGCTGTCGGGCGGGCAGCGGCAGCGCATCGGCCTGGCGCGGGCGCTGGCGCTGGGGCCGGAGCTGATCATCTGCGACGAGCCGGTGTCGGCGCTCGACGTGTCGGTGCAGGCGCAGATCCTCAACCTGCTGCTGCAGATGCAGCAGAGCCGCGGCCTCAGCTACCTGTTCATCGCCCACAGCCTGAGCGTCGTCGGCTGGATGAGCGACCGGATCGCCGTGATGTACCTGGGGCGCGTGGTCGAGATCGCCGGCGGCATGGAGCTGTACCGGCGGCCGCTGCACCCCTATACCGAGGCGCTGCTGTGGAACTACCCGGTTCCCGATCCTGCCGTCTCCCGCCGCCGCCAGGTGCTGGTGGGCGAGATTCCCAGTCCCGCCAACCCGCCGCCGGGTTGCCCGTTCCACACCCGCTGCCCGCACGCCGAGGAGCGCTGCCGGACGGAGGTGCCGCAGCTCCAGGAGGTCGCCCCCGGACACTGGAGCGCGTGCCTGCGGTGGCAGGAGATCGAGTTGCGCGGCCGGCCGATCTGGCAGGCCGAGGAGGCCCCGTGACACCGACCTATCGTGCCGCCGTGATCGGCTGCGGGCGCATGGGCGCCTTCATCGACAACGAGAGCGCCTCACCGCTCGCCTGGTCGCACGCGGCCGGCTACGTGGCCTGTCCGCGCACCGAGCTTGTGGCGCTGGCCGACCAGCGCGCCGACGTGATGGACCGCGCCGGCGAGCGCTACGGGGTGCCTCCGGAACGCCGCTACCGGGACCACCGCGAGATGCTTGCGCGCGAACGGCCCGACATCGTGAGCGTCGCCACGCAACCGGAGCAGCGCGCGGAGCTCGTCACGTACGCCGCCGAGCACGGCGCCCGCGCGATCTACGCGGAGAAGCCGATGGCCGCCTCGCTCGCGCAGGCGGACGCCATGGTGGCGGCGACCGAGCGCCACGGGGTCGCCTTCAACATGGGCACCAACCGCCGCTGGGAGGCGCCGTACTCCGTCATGAAGGACCTCATCCACGGCGGCCGCTACGGCCGGCTGCTGTCGATGACCGTCCACCAGGGACACGGCCTGTTCAACATGGGCAGCCACGTGTTCGACCTGTTCCAGTGGCTGAACGACGACCAGCCGGTGGAGTGGGTGCAGTTCCACCTGACCAAGGGGGGCGACGACCTGGACGACGGCCTGCTGGACGGCGATCCGAACGGCGGCGGGCGGCTGCAGTTCGCCAACGGCGTGACGGCGTTCGCCGCCGACTCCGGCCGGCCGTTCGAGGCCGAGGTGGTGTGCGAGCAGGCGGTGATCGGTTCCCAGGGCCAGGACGGCGAGTTCCTGCTGCGCGAGCCCGGCGGCGTGAACCACCGCGGGAACCCCGTGCTGCGCCCCGGCACCTTCCCGCCCTTCACCCGCGACAGCTCCACCGTCAACCTGATCACGGACCTCGCGCAGGCGCTGGACACCGGCCGGCCGCCGCGTGGCGGGGTGCGCGTCGCGCGCGCCAACACGGAGCTGATCTTCGCCTGCATCGAGTCGCACCGCCGCGGCGGCGCCCGCGTGGCGCTGCCGCTTGCGGGCTGCGACCTGCGCCTGGAGCGCCACTTCGCCCCGCGCCAGCCGCGCTTCGAGCGCTGAGCATGCCTGCGCGGCAGCGCTCGCTGACCGGGGCGGTCGAGCGCTTCCCGGTGGTGACCACCGGCGCGCGCTGGCCCTGCGTACGCGAGGAGTTGGGGCCCGAGCCCTACTTCCGCACCTTCCCCGAGTGCCGCAGCGACCCGCGGCGGGACGACTACGGCAGCGTCACGGAATGGCCGCCGCCGTTCGCGCCCGGCGGCGGGTTCTTCCCGGTGCTGCTGCTGCTCGATGACGGCCGGCTGTGCTGCGCCCTGCGCACCGGCGCTCCGCACGCGGGCAGCGGCTCCGAGATCAGCATCACCTTCTCCGCCGACCGGGGCGCGACCTGGTCCCCGTACCGGGTGGCGGTGCGGAGCGATCCGGAGCGCTGCGTCGATCGCCGCAACCCGGCGCTGGGACAGGCAGCCACGGGCGACCTGGTGATGGCCTACGGCGCCGTTCTCGGCTACGACGCCGCCGGACGGCGCACCGGTTCGGACAGCCACGACCAGACGGTGCAGCCCTGGATGGAGGTGGTCCGCTCGAGCGACGGCGGCGTGACCTGGTCGCCGCCGTCCCGCATCGCGCCGCCGGCCGGCACCCTGCTGCAGCCGCACGGGCAGATGCGCCGGCTGCCCTCGGGCGACCTGGTGTTCAACGCCCGCGGCTCCTATACGGCAGAGGTCTACCGCCGCAACCCGCAGGCGGCGCAGCGCGTCAGCTTCCTGTTCCGTTCCGGCGACGGCGGCGCGACCTGGCGGCAGCACGGCTTCCTGGGCGACGGCTCCTCGGAGACCGGCTTCCTACCGCTCGACGAGCACCACTGGGTCGGTCTGGTGCGCCACAACGACCGCCCCAACCGCATCGCCCACTCCGACGACGGCGGCGTCACCTGGACCCGCTGGCAGGAGACGGCCGCGGCGGTCGAACGCCGTGCGCAGGGAGAGCGGCACTCGAGCCCGATTCCGGCCGCTGATGCCCCGCACGGCGGGCGAGAACCAGCAGCAGAGCGGTCCCCGCGGCCAGTTCCGCCACTGCCAGGGCCAGCCGCGGCACGCTCCAGGCGGCGGGTCCCTGAGCCACCGCGAACGCCACGTGCGCTGCGCCGAACGCCAGCAGCGTCATTCCGGCCGCACCGAGCACCCGGCGGACGAGCCGCCGCTCGGAGATGGCGTCCGCGAACCGGTGCTGCGCCACCAGCATCGCGATCAGCACCGCCAGGCCGGCGGCGATCATGAACGCCTTGTCGATCACCGGCACCGCGAAGGGATAGACCGCCAGCCGTTCCAGCCACGCGAACAGCGCCCCGCGCCAGGACATGGCCGCCAGCAACCCGAACCCGCCGAGCACCAGCGACAGCCCGAGCCCTGCCGCCTCGGCCCACAGCGGCGCCTGCAGGCCACGCCGCGCGCCCCCCTCACGCATCGCTCAGCGGTCCTGGCGGCGGATCTCGTCGTGCAGCGGCAGGCCGCAGGCGTCCGCGATGGCCTGCGCCGCCGCCACCAGCCTCTGGCCGTCGGGCCCCTTGACGAGGTCGATGCGGCGTACCCGCCCCCCGACCTCCAGCAGCGACAGGTGCACGGCGCTGCGGCGGAGGTCGAACCGCATGAGCCGCACCGGCAGCGGCCTCCGCCCCTCCTCGGAGGGCAGCGCGATCAACACGCCGCCCAGCCGCAACGACCGCACCCCGGACAGCGGCCAGTACCTGGAGTGGAACGCCGGCCCCACGCCGACGCGATGCTCCACCCGTCGCCGCTCCACGTTCCAGCGCCAGCGCTCGTGATACAGCGCCCCCAGCACCATGACGGCGGCCATGCCCAGCGGCACCGCGTTGCGGACGCCGAAGACCGCGGCGCCGGCGGGGGTCGTCAGCGCGGTGATGGCGAACAGCGCCGCGCCGGTCACGCCGAGAAACCACCGGTAGCCCGATGCCAGCTCCAGGTCGAGCATCGGTCCGCGCTGCCGCAGGCGGAGGCGTGGCTGCACGGGGGTGCATTCCCGTTGGCCGGGCGCTACCCGGACTCCGCCAGGATCGAGCCCTCGATGCCGCGGACGCCGTCGGCGTACGTGTAGTAGTAGACCACCAGCACGCGGCCGTCGCGGAGCTCCAGCGCCCACGGATAGCCGCAGTCGCTGTCGGCGGAGTCGCTGCGGACCTGGATGTCCGGGGCGTCGTCCAGGTCGCCGCCCTCGGGCTCCAGGACCCGCGCCAGGCAGCCGCGCTGGCCCTCCCAGCGGGTACCGACGGTGGCCAGGATGCGCCCGTCGCGCAGCCCCAGCAGGTGTCCGGGACAGCCCTGCATGGAGGTGAAGCGCCACGGCGACCAGGAGGCGCCGCCGTCGTCGGAGGTCACCAGCGCCAGCCGGCACTGGGTGTCGTGGGGCTGGCGCGGATGGCAGCGCAGGAGGACCAGGAGGCGGCCGCCCGGCGTGCGGTGGATGGCCGGCTCGCTGAAGTGGGCGACCGAGTCCACGGCGATGCGGCCGCCGTACTCCCAGGTCTCGCCGGCGTCTCGGGATACGCGCATCATGCCGAAGAACGGCTGGCCGCCGTCGGGCTGCTCGGTCGCCTTGCTGGGCAGGAGCATGCGGCCGTCGTCCAACTCGACGAGCTGGCTGCGCGACACCCCGGAGTGCTCGGCGGGATGGCCCCAGATCCCTTCCGGCAGCCGCGGAAAGCGCACCGGCTCGCTCCAGGTGCGGCCGTCGTCCCGCGAGCGGATCCAGAACGGGATGCCCGGCCGCGAGTACCACGCGGTGTGGCTGGGCGTGGTCGGCCCCTCCGGCACCAGCTCCGCCGCCGAGGCGTGCAGGAAGATGCTGCCGTCGCGCAGCGCGTGCGTGCCGAAGTCGACCACCCCGCCGAGCGGATCGCAGGTGACGAGCTCCGCCGGCCCCCAGGTCGCTCCCTCGTCCCGCGAACGGCATGCGCGCACGTCGAACAGGGGATGGCCGTGGTGGGCGTGGCCCATGTCCGGCGAGCGGTGGAACAGGGCCAGCAGGTCCCCGTCCGGTGTGCGGATGACGTTCGGATGCGCCGCGTACCAGCGTGGCTGCCGGTAGATCGTGACGTGTTCGACCACGTTCCAGGCCATGACCGGCAGTGTAGCGCAACCGGGAGTCAGGCCGGGATGACCGTCACCTCCACCTCGTCGATCAGCAGCTCCGCCGGCGGTCCGGCTGGCGCGGTGACGGCAAGCCGATTGTCGCCGGCGACCGTGGAGCCCGGCTCCAGGTCGAACATGCAGCTCGTGTAGGCGGGCAGCGCCCGCCCGTACGGGGCGGCGCGCCCGTCGGGGTGCCAGATGCGGCGCAGGCGCGGGGCGGTGATCGGAACGTCGTTCAGCGCCACCGCCAGGGGATCGGCGGGAGTCAATCCCGCGACGCGGAAGTGGAGCCGCGCGTGGCCGGCGGCGGCGATGTCCTCGTAGAGGCGGAACCGGTAGCTGCCGGAGGCTTCCTCGGCGCCGCGATTGAGCAGAACCGCGGGATCGCGCCGCGCCCCGGAGCTGCTGGTCCCCGGCGGAAGGTACGCGTCGAGGTCGCCCCACATGGAGTGGAACAGGTAGTGGCGGGGGCCCCGCGCCACCCGTTCCAGGTCGGCCAGCTCGCGCAGGTGGGCGAGCGCCGTCGGGTACATGGTCTCCGACCCGTTGTCGCGCCCGGTGGAGCGGAACCCGTCCCAGTGCATCTGGTAGTTGTAGATGGAGATGCCGTCGGCGCCCTGCCGCCGCAGGGTGTGCACCAGCGCGCGGTAGTTGTCGAGGCTCAGCGCCGACCCGGAGCGGTCCCGATGCGAGCAGTAGGGAAGCACGCCCGGATAGAAGCGGCAGGAAGAGCCGGCCGTGAGCGAGTCGAACTCCTCGTACGCGGGGTTGAAGTCCGAGTACATCGAATCCATCGGCGCCACGTAGTCCACCAGTCCGGCGGCGATCCAGGCCGGCACGTCCAGGCCCACGTCGTGACACTCGGCGACGGTCTGCGGCACCCGCACGCCCAACCGCAGCCGCCGTCCACGGTCGGCGCCGCGCCGGTCCAGCAGCGCCCGCACCCGTTCGATGAGGGCGGTCATGAGCGGCTGCCGGGCGCGGCCGATGCTGCGGTCGCCGCGCGGCGCCGGGAAGTAGAGGCCCTCGCGGAAGACCAGCTCCAGGCCGTCCACGTCGAAGCGGTCGACCACCTCCTCCATCACCCCGTACAGGTAGTCGCGGACGCCGTCGAAGGTGAAGTCCATCCGGTTGCCGGGCACGAAGGCGGCCCCGTCCGGCATCTCGGTGAGCTTCCACTCCGGATGCGTGTGCAGGAACATGCCGCCCTGGTCGGGCGCGCCGTGGCTGTCGTTCATCCGGAAGCCGGCCATGAAACCCATCCCGCGCTCCCGAGAGCGCTCCAGCAGCACCTGCAGCGGCATGACTCCCTGGTCCATCAGGGGAATGAAGCGCCGGTGCTGCGGGCGGGCGTCGTACTCGAACCGCTCGGAGCGGAAGAACATGGTCCAGGCCGCGTTGTAGACCTCCTGGATCAGCGTGTCGGCGCCGCTCAGCGCGATGTTGTCCACCACCCGGCGCAGCTCCTCGACGGTGGTGGGCTGGGTGGTGATCAGCGGTCGCGGGTGTCCCGGGTCGAAGTCGTAGTTGGTCATGCTCGATGGATCGCTGACGTAGATCAGCCGCCAGTCGGTTCGGTCTCCGCTCCGTGCCATGGCACCCACTGTGACCGAACCGGTGCGATCCATCGACCCGGTCAGACCAGCGGCACGGTGCGGCCGCTGCGGTCCGACTCGTAGGCGGCCGCGGCGATCGCCACCGCGTCCCGCGCCTGCACGGCCGGGACCGGTGACGGCCCTCCCGCGAGCAGGCAGTCCACGAACGCGTTCGGCGGCAGCGTGGCGCGGGAGGCCGGCAGCTCCACCTCCGGGAACTCCCAGGCTCCGGTTGCGCTCCGGTAGACCTGCAGCGGGGGCGCGCCCGGCGCGGGGTTGTTGCTGGTCGCCACGTCCGTGCCGGTCGCCAGGATGGTGCCGCCGTCGCCGTAGACCTCGATGGTCGGGCCGCCGGCGACCTCCGTCCAGCCGGTCTGCAGGCTGCCGGTGCGGCCGTCGCCCAGGTCCAGCAGCAGGTGGGCGCTGTCCTCCACCGCAAGGCCCGCCGTGCCGTTGGCCGTCCGGGCGGTGACCGCCCGCGGCATCCCGAACATCCACAGGAACCAGAGGAGGGCGTGGGCGCCCTCGTCCATGAGCGCGCCGCCGCCGGCCAGCGCGGGATCGGTCATCCAGCCCAGCACGCCCTCGCGGTCGGCGCGGTCGATGGCGAAGTGGTGGCTGTGGCGGCGGCGCACCGTGTGCACGCGGCCTATCGCGCCGTCGGCGAGCAGCCGCCGCACCTCCAGGTGCAGCGCGTCGAAGCGCAGGTTGTAGGCCTGCATGAAGATCGCATCGCTGTCGCTCGCGGCGGCCACGATGCGGTCGGCGTCGGCCACCGCCGCCGCCATCGGCTTCTGCAGGAGGACGTGCCTGCCGGCGGCCAGGGCCGGCACGGCCTGCTCCGCATGGTGCGCGTTCTCGGAACAGATCGATACGGCGTCGACATCGCTCCTCGCCAGGAGGTCATCCAGGCTCCGGTGCGCCTCCACACCCAGTCGCGCGGCCTCCCGGCCGGCGCGATCCGCGTCCGCATCCCAGAGCGCCACCACCCGTACCTCCTCGCGCTCGGAGAACGCATCGGCCCACGGCCGCTGATGCGGATGCGCGAAGCTCACCAGGCCGATCCCGATCTGCGCGGTTCCTGCCATCACACCACCCCCGTGGCCGTACACTGTCGCAGCCGCCGGTGATTCACAACGGGTGCCTCGCGCTATCGTGTGACGCGTGACCGACCGACTCCGCGTCCATGACCTGCTCCTGGAACAGCACGGGCCGCAGGGCTGGTGGCCCGGCGAGTCGCCGTTCGAGACGATGGTCGGCGCCGTGCTGGTCCAGCGCACGGCCTGGGCCAACGCTGCACGCGCGATCGATTCCCTGCGTCGAAACGGACTCCTGGCGCCCGCTCCCATGCGCGCGGAACCGGTCGAGTCGCTGGCCGCGCACATCCGGGCGAGCGGGTTCTTTCGCACCAAGGCGCGCAAGCTGCACGCGCTCTGCGCCTGCCTGGAACGCTACGGCGATGACGTCGCCCGCATGCGGACGGCCGGTGCCGCGCGGCTGCGCTCCGAGCTGCTGGCCGTGCACGGCATCGGTCCGGAGACCGCCGACGCGATCATGCTGTACGCGGTGGGCCTCCCCACCTTCGTGGTCGACGCCTACGCGCGCCGCATCTTCTCCCGGCTTGGCGAAGCAACGGCAGAGGGAACCTACGCCCGATTCCAGCGGTGGCTGATGGAGGGGCTCCCGGCCGACGCCGAGCTGCTGGGCGAATATCACGCGCTGCTGGTCCGCCACGGTCGCACCGTGTGTGAGGCCCGGCGGCCGCGCTGCGACGCCTGCTCGCTGCGCCCGCACTGTACGTTCGCGGCGAGCAGACCCGCAGATACTTCCACGGCACGCGCATCGAGTCGCTATGGCGGGTCGGGGCCGCCGTGATCTACCACACCAGTCGCGCCGGTCACATCGCTGTCGGTCCCCTGAGCGGCACGCAGGCCGCATCAGGCGGTATCATTCCTCGCTGGAGACCTTGTAGATGCCAACATTCGACATGAAGCCCGTGGACGTGCCGCAGGAAGTTCTGGATGGACTGAAGTCGATCCCGACCGTGACCGTGTACGCCGGGGTCTGCAACTTCGGCTCCCGGCTGAACGTCTGCGAGGGACTGACCAAACTCACGCCCGGCCGGGAGCGGTTCGCCGCGCGGGCGCGCACGCTCCGGTTCCTCCCCGTGCGGCCCGACCTGGCGAGCGAGAGAACCGGCGGCGAGGATGAACTGGAGTTCCTGGCGATGGGACGGTGCGGACCGGGAGACGTCCTGGTGGCGGACATCATGGGCTCGCGCAAGGACGTGGTGGCCGGCGACGTGAAGCTGCTGCAGCTCGCCATGAACCGCGCCGACGGCGTGGTGATCGACGGCGCCATCCGCGACCTCGACGTGATCATCGACGAGGACTACGGGCTGACCGTGTACGCCACGCAGCGCAGCTTCCACGGCAGCGTGGAGGCGACCCCGGCCGAGGAGAACGGGCAGATCCAGTGCGGCGGCGCGCTGGTGCGCCCCGGTGACGTGATGGTCGGCGACAACGACGGCGTCCTGGTGGTGCCGTCATGGATGGCCGTGGCGGTGCTGGAGTGGGCGCTGGAGCACGAGGAGGCCGAGAACCACGTCAAGCGGAAGATCCGCGCCGAAGGCGTGTGCCCGGGCCGCTACTACCCGCCGAGCCCGGAGGTATTCGAGGAGCTGCGCCGCGCGAAAACCCGGTAATGGCCCCCACCGGCCACTCTGGCAACAGGTTCATCAGATCAGAGCTCTGGGAGATAGTAGTCCACGAGAAACCTCATTAGGAGCTCCCCTCGGAGCGCCATGAGCTCGATGTCCTCCCTCCGCATGGCGGCGAGGTTAGTCGGATACTCCCGAACCTCTTCGCGCCGCGGAATTCCCGCCGGGACCCAAGGCAACGATTCGTCTCGCTGCCCGAGATAGCAGAGCGCAAAGCCGTCAACTTCCCCGGCTCCCGCGAGCTCATGTAGCCGTTTTCGTGTGCTATCCTGCACCTTGCGGAAAACAGTGAGGAACGACCGGGTCATGCGGCTAGCCCAGTACATCGGGTAGCTATCATCGTCGAATACACCAGTACTAGCGTCACAGCAAATGACGAAATCAGGGTCAAATACGTTGGTGCTGATCGAGGGTATCCTGCCAGGTTCCATTGTGCTTACGCCTAGGTTCTCGAAGACTCCACCGTCGGCGAGTAAGACATGCGTCCGGCCTTTGGCGCGCTGCCCCTTTCTGAACCGATACCTGCGCTCAAGCGCTGGCAACCAGACCGGATAGGCTGCGGACGCCGCTACGGCGTCGGCAACCACGGCGTCTTCTTTAGAGATTGTCCCAAACCGCCAGCAGCCGCTTTGCCTACTCCCAAATCGAAACGCCGTCCCCGTACGAAGTTCCGTGGCGTTGATGACTGCATCAAGCCCATCCCTTGCGATTTCGTGCATCCGAGTGTCCCCGACCAGAGACTTGGCAACCACGTTGCGGAGGGCTTCCGTCCGACTGAACGTACGGCACCGCCGCGGTGGGTTGCGCTCAGTCGCGCCCGCCTGTATGGTGGGCCGTACGAGGCGAAGCAGAGTGCGCCAGAGAAACGATACTCCGGATGCGAAGTGATTCTGCAGAGACTTCCAGATGGAGATCGGATGGATCATCGCGCGGAAGATGTCGCGCTGGAGTCCTCGACGTAGAAGCTCAACAACACGTCCGTCAAACGTCGCGAAGGAGTCACGAGAGTAGGCGTACATCGCGGAGATGATCGAGCCCCCGGATACGCTCGACAACACCTGCACACGGCCAAGTAGATCAAGGTCGTGCAGAGCACGAAGGCAGCCAAGATGGAATGCGATAGCGCGCGAACCCCCGCCGGAAAGGGCGATTCCGACGTTCCGATCTTTCTTCCACCCTTTCCCGAGGCGCACTGTTGCCGAGACTCTCGGATGGACGACAGTACGGTTGTCGCCAGCGAGTCTCGCTCTAAAGGCGTGCGCCCCAAGGCTTGGCTCATCTGCGCTACCCGATAAGATTAGGACAAGGAAGGTGCGACGGCTGCGGGAGTCGGCGAAGATCTGTGCGACAGCACTGAGATCCATATGGCTCGGATACGGCGCCGAAGTAGGGTGCGTGTGCCAACTGCCGACGCACTCTACAGAGCCGCGGAACCTGCAGTGCCTATGCTTAGCCGCCTCTTCAATGCCCTCGGTGCCGCAGGTGAAGTGATCCTCAGCCGCGTCGCTATCCGGAGGCGGGCCTTCCACGTCTGTTACCCAGAGCACTCCCGCCGCTTCGTTCAACTCGCCAAAGACGAGGCCACCGGTCTCAATCGTTGGGCCGGCCGTTCGGACGGAGCGCCTGGCCCATCCACGCATCTCTCGCTCCGCACGGGGACATACCCTGACAGAGTAGCCCCGCCCCTCGTCACTCAGGACTTGGTCAGGGAGCCACTTGAAAGGGTATACCATTCCCAAGCTCCCAGCCAGCCAACCTGCTCCAGTATGACTGTCACGAGGCTCACCGATGGCACTGGCGACGGCGTTCAGCATGCGGGCGGAGAGTCCGGCAAGGTCAGCGTTGGATCCGATGAAAGTTGGCTCCGAACAGCCCGGCTCTGGCTGGAAGCTCTCACTTGATGTGGCTGTTGGCCAGAACGCTTCAAGTGGTTCTGACAGCTTCGGCCCTTGACATGCTTCCAACTTTAGCCTTCGAACGAGGTCGAGCGTGCCACCCGGGTGGTCCGGCATGGAAAGAGTAGCAAGGGCCGTGGCGGCTTGGCTGTCGATTGAGATGGAAGCAATAGCTGGGCGTGATACGACGGTCCGAAGTTCCCGCTCAAGGGCCGTCCGAACCGCCAATGAAGCCGTACAATCAATAACCAGATCCACGTTCGGGACTGGACTTGAACCCGTAATCCGCACGATGAGGTCTTCCTTCAACACGACCGTGCCGAGGTCGGGCTCGATACGTTTGAGGCGGTCGGCCAGGGCATGGGCCTTAGGTCTCCCGATATCCGCGTCTTCGAAGCCCTGCCGTACAAGGAGCCCTGGCACAACAGTCCCGTCGTCAACAAGCTCCACGTTTAGAGCCCCGGCGCGAACCACCGATTCCGCTACATGGGTGCCTACGGCCCCGCAACCCCAGATGGCCACACTTCTTCCGCGAAACCACGCCATCGGACACGTTTGATCTCTCCGTCTAGTGACCTCGGGTCGCATCTCGCTGACTTTGCACCAACCGACCTTCGCAGAAACCGACCATGCGACGACTGCTTGTACCGCGTTCCTCCACTCGGCCGTGTCATCGACCAGCATCGCCGTGTTCAACTGACGCAGCTTGTTTGCGTCGTCAGCGGAAATCTCCCACACCGCCAGATGCTGAAGTGCACGTCCGCCACGTTCGACCCGGCGCATTGGGGTGCCGACAACAACCGTCAGCGGTTCCCCGGCGTCGGTTTGTCGCGCCTGCGACGCAAGATGGAAAATAAATCGACCATAGTCGATTCCGTGAGACTCCAACTCCTGCAATAGAGCATGAACAGTGCTTGGAAACTCGAAAGGAAGGGCTTTGTGAAGGAGAATCGAAGGTGCACACGCTACTGGTCTGTTCTGACCGTGCTCCTGCCAGCCTATGATCTCGGTGCGATTGTCTCGTTCTCGTAGCTCAGCCAGTCCAAACCATGGTGACCCGTCGACCAAAGGAGTATCTGCGACAGGCACGACGAGACGTTCGACCGTAGTATACGCGACCGGAGGATGGAGCGGCTCGTCGTCTGGATCAAGGATATTTCGCGCGGCGTCGCGGATCCACGCGTCGAGCCGCCTGATGAGGGCGTGCATACCGTCCTCCGGGCGCCAGTCAGCAGGACTTCTGTACAAGCAAATCCACCGTCGCCATTGCACGTGAGGGAACCCGGCAAAGCGGTCGTGAGGTGTCACCACCCTCGGGTAGTCAAACGGGAACGTAGGCGGAACACATACCAGAAAACGCTCCCGAGCTCTCACGCGCAGTCCCCCTTCCGCGCGCTCCACGCCGTCAAACCGGATGCTTACTCCAAAGTGGCACCAGCCACCCGACCCCATCCTCCCATCATGTATCTGCAACGTGCCCTCGGATGCGTCCGCGATGTCCCGCAGTTGTTCGTCCGCGAGCCCGAGGGCTCTCGTCATAAGCCCCGGCCGTAGGTATAGGCGCCGCTGGGAGGTTCGCTCGATCCTCGTGCCTCGTCCGCCGCCTGCGACGCTGACATGGAAGCTGTCGCGACCCCGGTGACAACAACCGACCCATCTTTGAGTTCAGCCACAATCGGATCATCTTGGTCCATCGTACAGAGGAAGGAATCGGTAATGGTCTCGTATTGAGTCTTGGCCTTCGCGTGCGGTGGGTTGTCTCCAGGCTTGTTAGATGAAGGCACCGGATTCGAACTCGACACTACACGATTGGGATCCAGTGACGCTTCATCCATCTCATCGACGA
This sequence comes from Spirochaetia bacterium, assembly GCA_964291595.2. Taxonomy (GTDB): domain Bacteria; phylum Spirochaetota; class Spirochaetia; order SZUA-6; family Bin103; genus CATQHW01. Next base: position 4,820,181 of record OZ219914.1, read on the forward strand.
TGTGCGTCTTGAGCTCCTCTTCGTCTTCGCCATCATCCTTCCAGTACATGGCCGCCTTCGAGCAATGATGCGGTGCGAGCAGAACATTCCAGGCGAGGTCGTCAGCATCACTGACCTTGAAGATGCGCCTGATGATGGGGTAGGAGAGGTCCCCAAGCAGCAGGGCGCGAATTGTATTGTCCCCCTCGGACAGAGTAACCTGCATGCCCAGGCTTGTGTCGTTGCGTTCGCCAGCGTCATCGTCCTTGAAAGGGGCGTGCACAAATGCTCGGAACTCCTCGGATACATCCTTCTCGTCGATGACGGTGAGTCCGTTCCCAGGAATGGTCAGGCGGGCTTCGGGGAAGTCCTCGAACTCGTCCTCCAGTAACTCGGAATAACCGAAGACCCGGACCCGGTTTCCAGCGCCAGGATCGCCGTTGACGCTAATTGTCTCCTTCATACGGCGCTCTGCCTCCTTCTTGAACTCTTCCGCGTCGTCGCAAAGGTCCTTCTTGTATTCGCGGAAGACTCTTGGCGTGAACCAGAGCTCGCCAATGTCGACTTCATCGAGGAGTTTCACAAAACCCCGGCAATGGTCCTGATCGGGATGCGTAAGAGCGAACGCAGCGAGATACGGGCGCCCGTTGACTGTCGGCAGACGCTCGACGATTTCATCCACGACGCTCCAACCAGGATCGTCATCGTCCTCAGACTTCTCACGTTGGTTGAGGTCAACCTGCAGATAGGTCTCCGAGTCAACCACGATTGTCGTACTGTCCCCGTTTCCGACGGGCCAGAAAACCAGCCCACGGGCTGGGAGATCAAACGCCATAGATCGCTCCTTATTGAATAGAAATTGCTGGTCGCTGTCCGCTCGGAACAGCGTTGTGGTCGGAGGAGATTGTACTACATGGATCGAGGAACGGCCACTCGTGAGAGGCGATCACCGGGCGTGCGCGGCCGTGCCCGCCTCGGAAACCAAGGTCCGAGCGCGCTGATCTATCGAGAAAGCGGTTCGGCGGTAGCTGGAAGCCTGTTTGAAGCGAGACGACGGATCGTCGTACGTGGGGGACTCATTCCCTGATTCAACGTAGTCCGCGATCGTCAAACGATCGCTGGAGAAGCCGTCAGTCAGGGGGAAAGGCTCTTACCTGGGAGATAGGTACTCGCGCAGCTTGCCGGCGTACTGGGCCAGGACGCCTTCCGCATCGTGGTCGGTGCCGCGGCCGTGGATGATCTCCACCGACGCGTAACCTTCGAAGCCGGCGTCCGCCAGCAGGCGCAGCGGCGGCTCGTGGTCGTACAGGCCCTCGCCCAGCGGCGCGGCCCGCGAACGGCCGTCCGGGCCGTAGTCGTAGTCGTGCACGTGCAGGTGCCGGGTCGACGCCGACAGGTTCTGGAACGTCACCTCCGGCCGCTCCAGGACCCGCAGGGGATGCAGCAGGTCCCAGAGCACCGCGCAGCGCTCGTGGCCGACGCGCTCCACCACCGCCCGCACCGGCGCCGACGCGCTCCAGAAGTCGTGCGTCTCCATCAGCACGGTCACCGAGCGGGCCTCGGCCTCGTCCATCACCGACCGGTAGCCGTCGGCCACGTAGTCGACGATCGGCAGCAGGTCACCGGGGGCATGCGCTCCCCCGAAGGTCCGCAGGCAGGGGGCGCCAAGGTCCCCGGCCAGCTCGATGTAGCGGCGCAGGTCGTCGACCTGCCCCGCGCGCTCGGCGGCATCGGGGGTCGCCATCTTCACGCCGGTGGCCAGGCAGCAGAACTCCAGCCCCTCGCCGGCCAGCCGGTCGCGAGCGGCGCGGCGCTCGGCCGGGGTCATCGAAGCCTCTATTCCGGCGGCGTGATCCCACTCCACGCGGGGCTCCAGCCCGCGGTAGCCGTGGCGCTTCATCGCCGACACGATCTCGTCGAGCGTCCAGTCCGGGCAGACGCTGGTCATGGTTGCCAGATGTATCACGGCGGCATCTTAGCGGTGTGGCATGGGGGTGTTGACACCGCCTCATGTAGCGCTCCACTCTGGCCGATAACGCTATATATAGCCGAAGGAGGGAAGGAGGCCCCGGATGCGCTGCCCGGTGTGTGACTCGCAGGACAGCCGCGTCGTCGACTCGCGCCCGCTCGACGACGGGCGTTCGATCCGGCGGCGGCGCAGTTGCCGCGCATGCGCGCGCCGCTTCACCACCTACGAGCACGTGGAACGGAGCGCGCCGACGGTGGTCAAGGCGAACGGCAGCCGCGAGGCGTTCGAGCGCGACAAGGTGATGGCCGGGCTGCAGAAGGCGTGCGCCAAGCGGCCGGTGTCCGCGGTGCGGCTGAGCCGCGTCGTCGACGACCTGGAGGCGCGGCTGCGCGCGTCGGGCCCGGAGGTCAGCTCGCGGACGATCGGAGAGTTGGTCGCCGGGCAGCTCCGGCACCTGGACGAGGTCGCCTACGTCCGCTTCGCGTCCGTCTACGGACGCTTCACCGATACCGGGGCGTTCCGGAACGAGATCGACCGGCTGGAGGGCCGTACGGAGGAACCGTACGAGGAACCGGCCTCCGTGCAATAGCGAACCGAGGAGCATGGCTGACGACTACGCCGGCGGACAACCGCCGCTGACCCCCACCGCGAACCGGGAGCTCTCCGACCTGGGCGAGAAGATCTTCCTGGACCGCTACGCGCTGAAGGACGCGACCAAGGCGACGCTGGCTGCGGGCGACCTGGTGGTGGTCTGCACCGACACCGCCACCGGCCAGCGCGAGGTGGGCACGGTGCGCACGGTCACCGACGACGACGTGGCGGTTCGGCTGCGCGACGGCACCGAGCTGACGCGCTCGCTGGACGCCGTGGACAAGCCGCTGGAGACGTCGCCCGAGCAGATGGTGGCGCGCGTCGCGCGCGGCATCGCCGCCGTCGAGCCGGACGCGCAACGCGCGACGTGGGAGCAGCGGTTCCGGTGGCTGCTGTCCGACTGGCGCTTCGTGCCAGGCGGCCGCATCCTCACCGCCGCGGGCACGGACCAGCAGCTCACCTTCTACAACTGCTACGTCGTGCCGTCGCCGCGCGATTCCCGCCACGGCATCGTCGACACGCTGGCGCAGATGATGGAGATCATGTCCCGCGGCGGCGGCGTGGGCATCAACATCTCCAGCCTGCGCCCGCGCCACGCCTACGTGCGCGGCGTCAACGGCCGTTCCAGCGGGGCGGTCTCCTGGGGCGCGCTCTACAGCTTCGTCACCGGACTGATCGAGCAGGGCGGCAGCCGGCGCGGCGCGCTGATGCTGATCTGCGACGTCTGGCACCCCGACGTCCTGGAGTTCATCGGCGCCAAGCGGGAGATGGGCAAGATCACCAACGCCAACATCAGCGTCGGCGTCACCGACGCGTTCATGGAGGCCGTGCGGGCGGACGGCGAGTGGCAGCTCGCCTTCCCGGACATCGACGACCCCGATTACGAGGAGGGGTGGAACGGCGACCTCGACGCCTGGAAGGCGCGCGGCAAGCGCACCATCGTTCATCGCACGGTTCGCGCGCGGCAGGTCTGGGAGACGCTGATCGAATCAGCGTGGGCCAGCGCCGAACCGGGGCTGTGGTTCCGGGACCGGGCCAACGCGATGAGCAACTCCGGATACTACGCGCCACTCGTCTGCACCAATCCGTGCGGGGAGCAGCCGCTGCCGGAATGGTCGGTCTGCAACCTGGGTGCGATCAACCTGGGCCGCTTCGCGCGCGACGGCGGGGTCGGCGAAGAAGGGGTGGCCTGGGACGAGCTGGCGACCGCGGTGCGCTACGCGGTCCGCTTCCTGGACGACGTGGTCGACGCGACTCCGTACTTCTTCGAGGAGAACGAGGCGCAACAGCGCCGCGAGCGCCGCATCGGGCTGGGCACGATGGGTCTGGCGGAGCTGCTGATCCGGCTCGGCCTGCGCTACGGCAGCGACGAGAGCCTGTCGTTCCTGGACCGGCTCTACCGCACCGTCGCCGTGGAGGCCTACCACGCCACCGCCGAGCTGGCCGCCGAGAAGGGCAGCTTTCCGGCCTTCGACCCGGATCGGTATCTCGACTCCGGGTTCATGCGGGGGATGCCGGAGGAGGTGCGCGCCGCCATCCATACCTGCGGCGCGCGCAACGTCACGCTGCTCACGCAGGCGCCGACGGGCACGACCGGCACCATGGTCGACACCAGCACCGGCATCGAGCCCTACTTCTCGTGGAGCTACTTCCGCAAGGGCCGGCTGGGCATCCACGAGGAGCGCGCCGCGGTGGCGGCCGACTGGGAGCGCGACCATCCCGGGCAGCCGCTGCCCGATCACTTCGTCACGGCCATGGACCTGACCCCGGAGCAGCACGTGCGCGTCATGGCCGCCATCCAGCGGTGGGTGGACTCCTCCATCTCCAAGACCTGCAACGTGCCGGCCGATTACACCGTGGCGCAGACCCGCGAGCTGTACGAGCTGATGTACGACCTGGGCTGCAAGGGCGGCACCATCTATCGCGACCGCTCGCGCGACGAGCAGGTGCTCAACCTGGAGCACCCGGCCGGCGCGGCCGGGGAGGCGGCGCCCGCGGCCTCCAGCGGCGACGGCGCCCAGGTGAGACCGCTGCCGCAGAAGCGCTTCGGCGCCACCGTCAGCAGCCGCACCCCGGTCGGCACCGCGCACGTCACCATGAACGACGACGAGGACGGCAACCCGCTGGAGGTATTCGTCGAGATCGGCCGCGGCGGCAGCGAGCTGAAGGCGATGGCGGAGGCGATGGGGCGGCTGATGTCCGTGCTGCTGCGCGTGGTCTCCGCGCTCTCCCCCAAGGAGCGGGTGGCGCAGATCGTCGACCAGTTGCGCGGCATCGGCGGCTCGCGGTCCACCGGTTACGGCAGCCGCAGAGTCCGTTCCCTGCCCGACGCGGTGGCGCAGGTGCTGGCTGAACACTACGGCGCGGCGGATGTGGAGGATCCGGCGGGCGCGAGCGGCGAGGATCGGCCGGTGACGGACGGACAGCCGACCGCCGATCTCTGTCCTGAGTGCGGCGAGGCGACCCTCGTGCACGCGGAAGGCTGCCAGACCTGCAGCAACTGCGGCCACTCCGAGTGCTGATGCGGTGCTGACCGCCGCCATCGTCGTCGCGGCGCTGGCTGCCTGCCTGGTGGCCGTCCGGCTGGTGTTCGCCGACGAGATCCGCGCCGCGCGCGAGCGCGATCCGGCGGCGACCAGCAGCCTGTCGATCATCCTCACCTACGCCGGCTTCCACGCGCTGGTCGTGCATCGCGTCGCCCACGTGTTGTGGCGGCTGCGCCTGCCGATCGTGCCGCGAGCGTTGGCCGCCGTCGCGCGCCTGTTCACCGGCATCGAGATCCATCCGGGTGCCGACATCGGGCCGGGGCTGTTCATCGACCACGGCATGGGGGTGGTCATCGGCGAGACCTCCGTCATCGGCCGCGACGTGACCCTGTTCCAGGGGGTGACCCTGGGCGGCACCGGCAGCCGGCAGGGCAAGCGCCACCCCACCCTGGGGGACAACGTCGTGGTCGGCGCCGGCGCCAAGATCCTGGGCAACACCACCATCGGCGCCAACGTCACCGTCGGCGCCAACGCGGTGGTCGTACGCGACGTCCCGCCGGACGCCACCGTGGTGGGCGTGCCCGGCCGCGTCTCCCGCCGGGGCGGGGTCCGCATGGAGGAGGGAGCCAACCTGGAGCACACCGCGCTGCCCGACCCCCTGCAACTCTCCCTGGAGCGGCTGCAGGGCGAGATCGACCAGCTCAACGCCCAGATCGCCCGCTACCGCGAAGGCACCGAGCACCCCGGATAGGGGCGGGGAGACGGCGGTGATCCACGAGTCGGTGCTCGACCTCATCGGAGGCACGCCGATGGTACGCCTGACCCGGCTGCCATCCGCCGGCTCCGCGGAGGTGGTGGCCAAGATCGAGGTGCGCAACCCCGGCGGCAGCGTCAAGGACCGGATCGCGCTGGCGATGGTGCGGGCGGCCGAGGAGGCTGGTCAGCTCGGTACGGACTCGACCATCGTGGAGCCTACCAGCGGCAACACCGGCATCGGCCTGGCGCTGGTGGCCGCCGCGCGCGGCTACCGCATCATCCTGGTGATGCCCGACGACGCGTCCGAGGAGCGCCGCTCCCTGCTCCGCCACCTGGGCGCGGAAGTCGTGCTGACCCCGGCGCGCGACCTGATGAAGGGGGCCATCGACCGCGCCGCCGCGATCGTCGCCGAGAACCCCAACTGCTTCATGCCGGAACAGTTCCGCAACCCGGCCAACCCGGAAGCGCACCGCCGCACCACGGTCGAGGAGATACTGGCCGACTGCGACGGCAGCCTGGACGCCTTCGTCGTGGGCGTGGGCACGGGCGGCACCCTTACCGGGGTCGGCGAGGTGCTCAAGGAGCGCCTGCCGCACGTGCAGGTGGTCGCCGTGGAGCCGGAGCGCTCGCCCGCGCTGAGCGGCGGGCGCCGGCCGGAGCCGCACGCGATTCAGGGGATCGGCGCCGGGTTCGTGCCGGAGATCGTCAACCGGTCGGTCATCGACCGCGTGCTCCCCTGCAGCGACGACGACGCCTTCCGCACCGCCCGGGATCTGGCCCGCCTGGAAGGATTGCTGGTGGGTATCTCGGCCGGAGCCGCCGCCTGGGGCGCGTGTGCCGTCGCCCGCGATCTCGGCGCCGGCAAGCGCGTGGTCACCGTGATGCCGGACGGCTGGGAGCGCTACCTGAGCATGGACCAGCCGTCGGGCGCGCTGGGCGGCACCGACTTCCTGATCTGAGCGCCGCATGGGTTCCCGATGAGCGCGACGTACGGTCCCGGCCTCGCGATCGCCGCCGCGGTCGCCGTCGCCGCGCAGTTCGTTCACGCCCTGCCGTTCGCGCCCTTCACGATCGGCGACCGCCACCCGATCGAGCCGATGCTGATCGCCATCGTCATCGGCGCGCTGGTGCGCAACCTGGTCGGGCTGCCGCGGGCGGCGCGCGACGGGGTGCGCTTCGCCGTGCACGGCGTGCTGCCCGCGGCCATCGTCCTGATCGGCGTGCGGCTCGACTTCCGCCTGCTGCTGGACGCCACGGTGCGGGGACTGGCGATCAACGTGATCTGCGTGGCCGTGGCGCTGCTGGGAACGGTGTGGCTGGCGCTCAGGCTGGGCGCGTCGCGCAAGCTCGGCCTGCTGGTCGGGGTCGGCACGGCGATCTGCGGCGGCACCGCCATCGCGGTCACCGCGCCGGTCGTGGAAGCGAACGAGAGCGAGACCGCCTTCTCGATCGCCGCGATCAACCTGCTCGGGCTGCTGTGGATGATCGTCTTTCCCGCCGCCGGCGCGCTGCTCGGGCTGACCCAGGGCGAGTTCGGCGTGTGGGCCGGCAGCAGCATCCACGCGACCGCGCAGGTGGTGGCGGCCGGCTTCGCCTACGGAACCGAGGCGGCGGAGATCGCCGTCGTGGTCAAGCTGGTGCGCGTCCTGCTGCTGGCCCCGTGCGTGGTGCTGATCGGCCTGTGGTACGCGCGCATGCGGCGCCGCGGCCGGCAGCCGTACGTCGACAAGCCGTTTCGCATCACCACCCTGGTGCCGCCATTCATCCTGGGCTTCGTGGCCGTCGCCTCGCTGCAGAGCCTGGACCTGCTGCCCTCCGTCACGCTCCACCTGCAGGAGAGCGTCGCCTGGGGCGCCGGCGACGTGACCCTCTCCGCGGAGCGGCTGCTGACGATCGTCGCCGGCTTCCTGGCCAGCGTGGCGATGGCCGGGGTCGGCCTGGGCGTCCACGTCACCGGACTGCTGCGCGTCGGCGGCAGGCCGCTCGCGATCGGGCTGCTGGCCGCCACGCTCCTCGCCCTGCTCAGCCTGCTCCTGGTCAAGGCGATCCTGTGACGCCCCATGCCGATCGAGCGAGGATGGCTCCATGATTGCCGAACGATCTGACCTGGCGACCGTGGATCCGGGGGCCCTGGACCGGGAGGAGATCTTCCGCCATCTGCCCGCCAACCGGGTGGGTCCGGCGGATCGCCGCTACCTGGACGAGGTGCTGGCCGACGGCTTCGGCAACAAGGAGCCGGCGGACATGACCGCCCGCTTCGAGCACGCCTTTGCCGGGCGCTTCGGCGTGCCGTACGCCATCTCCTGCAACTCCGGCTCCGGCACCCTGCTTGCCTGCCTGCTGGCGGCGGGCGTGGGGCCCGGCGACGAGGTGATCGTGCCCACGGTCACCATGGCGGCGACCGCGTTCGTCGTGCTGCAGTGCGGGGCGGTGCCGGTGTTCGCCGACAGCGATCCGGACACCTTCACCATCGACCCCGCCGACGTGCGGCGCAAGGTGACCGGGCTCACCCGTGCCGTCATCCCGGTCAGCCTGTTCGGCCTGCCGGCCGACTTCGACGCCATCGGCGCCATCGCCCGCGATCATGGCCTGGCCGTGATCGAGGACGACGCGCAGTGCTATCTGGCGTACCACCGCGGGCGGCTGGTCGGCACCATCGGCGACGCCGCCAGCTTCAGCCTGCAGGGCTCCAAGCACATCACCAGCGGCGGCGACGGCGGCATGGTGATCACGGCCGACGAGGAGCTGGCCACCGGCGTGCGCAAGGCGGCGATCCAGGGCTACAGCGCGCTCGGAGCCGCCGCCGGCTCGACGATGATCCCCCGCGACGTCCGCCAGGACTGGGCGTTCGAGCGTCACACCCACATGGGCTACAACTTCCGCATGTCCGCGATGCAGTCGGCGCTCGGCCTGGGGCAGCTCGAGCGGCTGGAGTACCTGGTGGCGGCCCGCCGCATCATCGCCCACGGGTACGAGCAGGTGATCCGCGAGGAGCGCTGCCGGTGGCTGATCCCGCCGGTCGTTCCGGAAGGCTGCACGCACAGCTACTGGTGCTACACCTGCAAGCTGGACGAGGACCTCTTGGGCGTGGACTGGCGCGCGTTCCGCCGCACCTTCATCGAGCACGGCGGCGACGGCCTGTACGGACTGTGGGTGCCCGTGCACCTGGAACCGGTGTTCCGCGACCTGTCGTTCCACGGCACGCCGGAGCGGGCGCCCCACCACGACCCGCGCTACCGGGGAACCGTCAAGGCGTACCGCGCCGGCGACTGTCCCGTCGCCGAGCGACTGCGCCGCTCGGCGTGCCTGTTCAAGACCGGCAGCCAGACGCTGGCCAAGGTGGACAGCCAGCTCGAAGCGCTGCAGCGGACCATCCGCCACTACGGGTAGTCGCGGCAGCCGAGGTCATCCCGGCTTCGCGGGGGCCGGAGTCCCAGCCTCGCCACCGCGGCGGTGGAGGCGCCGTACCGTGTCGATGGTGTCCGCCTCCGCGGCGCTCTTGTCTTCCCGGTAGCGGCGCAGGCGCGCGAAGCGCAGCGCCATGCCGCCCGGGTAGCGCCGGCTGGTCTGGATGCCGTCGAAGGCGATCTCCACGACCAGCTCCGGCCGCACGTGCACGACGTGGCCCTCGCGGCTCGTCGCCAGTTGCTGCAGCCGCTCGGTCTGCCAGCGCAGGACCTCGTCGGTCATGCCCTTGAAGGTCTTGCCGAGCATCACGAAGCCACCGGCCGGATCGCGCGCTCCGAGGTGCAGGTTGCTCAGGTAGCCGGCGCGCCGGCCGGAGCCCCATTCGACGGCCAGCACCACCAGGTCGAGCGTCAGCGCCGGCTTGACCTTGATCCAGGCATGACCCCGCCGGCCCGCCTCGTAGGTGCCGCCCGCCGCCTTGACCACGACGCCCTCGTGCCCGGCCTGCAAGATACGGTCGACGAACCGCTGCGCTTCCTCCGGGTCGGCGGTCTCCACCGCGTCGACCAGCAGTTCCGCCGGACAGATTCCGGCAAGCGCACGCCGACGCTCCGACCACGCCTCGCCGGTCAGGTCCCTTCCGTCCAGGAACAGGCAGTCGAACAGGAAGATCGAGGCGTGTCCGGCCGCGCTCATGGTCTCCTGGAAGGGACGTGGGCGCCCACCGGCGCCCAGGGCGATCGCCTCGCCATCGACCACCGCCGACTCGGCCCGCAGCCGCTTCGCGGCCGCCACGGCCGCCGGCACCCCGGCCGTGACGTCGCGCAAGCTGCGCGTGAAGACCCGCACCGCGTCCCGGTCACGGTGGATCTGCACCCGCATGCCATCCAGCTTGGCCTCCACGGCGGCGTCGCCGGTGCGCTCCAGCGCTTCCGCCACCGACGGCGCCGACTGCGCCAGCATCGGCTCCACCGGCTGGAACACCTGCAGGTGAAATGCTTCCAGTCCGTCACTGCCGTCGCGCAGCGCGGCCTGGGCTACCGCCGGCAGGTCGCCCGACACCATCAGCGCACGGCGCACCTGGTCGAGCGGCGCCTCCGCAGCCGTCGCGATGGCGTCCACCAGCAGGCCGTCCAGGGCGCCCTGCCGCACCTCGCCGATCAACAACCGCAGCAGATAGTCGCGCTCGTCCGCGGACGCCCGGCCCATCAGTGGCTGCAGCCGCTCGGCCCGGCGCGGCCGTTGGCGTTCGAACTCGACCAGGGCGCGGTCGACATCCCCCACGGTGAGCGAGGAGATCGCTGCCGCAGGCAGCTCACGCAGCCGCCGCATCGCTGCCGGCCCGACTCCCAGGCGGCCCTGTCGGAGCCGCCCGGCCAGGAAGCACACACCGGCGGCCAGCGCGACCGGCTCGTCGTCATCGGCGAGCGCCCGCAGGCACTCGGCCAGCGCCTTCACCTTGCCGCTCCGGCTGCGCGTGGAGCCCACCTCTGACGAGACCGCGGCCAATGCAGCAAACAGCACTCGCGGATGGTAGCCGGGCACCGCCATTCACGCCACGAGTCCCGCGGGTGGCACTCCCACCTTGCACGGGTGCCACCAACTCCCTCCGGCGCGTGCCGAGTGTCCGTAATTCTGATATATTTGCGGACACCGGTCCCTGCCATGTCCACTGCGGAAGCCATACGAGCCGGCATTAGCGAGATGCCGAGAGGCAAGCCCTTCACGAACACGCGCTTACTCAGGCACGGCGCTCGCGGCACTGTCGACCGGGCGCTCTCCCGCCTCGTGCGAGCGGGTCAGATCGAGCGCGTGTCCCGTGGCGTTTACGTACGGCCCAGGACGAGTCGGTTCGTCCACCGTCCTTCCCGACATCATGGAGGTGGTCGAGGCCATAGCTCGCAGCAATGGCGAGACGGTCCAGGTCCACGGCGCGGAAGCCGCCAGACGGCTCCGGCTCAGCACCCAGGTGCCGACCGGGCCGGTGTTTCATACCAGTGCCTCAAGCCGCACGATTCGGGTCGGCAACATCGAGGTCAGGTTGATTCACACCTCAAACCGACGGCGGCTGCAGTTCGCTGGCGAAACGACCGGCCTTGCCCTCTCCGCCCTCTGGTACCTGGGCAAGGAGAACGTTACCTCGGAGACGGTCGCCACGATCGAGTCCGCCCTGAGTCCAGCGGAATTCGACAAACTCCGATCGGCCGACATGCCGGAGTGGATGACAAGGGCACTCGACGCTGCCAATCGCCGAGGAAACTGATGATGGACGACGCCATGGACCTGGGACGACACAAGCACCTGATGATCGACGACTCGATCGTCGACTCGTCGCGGGGCGTGGCGCTGCGCTCCAACCCCGCGCGAGCCACGGGCGAGGTGCTGCTGCCCCCCGATGGCGGGACGCCGGAGGTGTACGCATACAGCTCGGTGCGCTCCGAAGGCGGCCGGGTTCGCCTCTGGTACGACGCCCGCTCCCGGTTCGCGACCTGCTACGCCGAATCGGACGACGGGATTCACTTCACGACGCCGGAGCTCAACCTTCTGGGCCCCGACCTGCCGGCCAACGCGGTCATGGCCATGCACCGCCTGCAGGGCTGCTGCGTCTGGATCGACCCGCAGGCGCCGCCCGAGCGGCGCTACAAGAGCCAGGCCAAGTGCGGTCCGCATCCCGACCGGCCGCATACGCTGGAGTTCTTCGCCTCGCCCGACGGCCTGCGCTGGGAGCACCTGCACGGCATCCACATCGAGGACTGCGACACCCAGAACGTCGTCTTCTGGGACGAGTCGTACGGCCGTTACGTCATGTACACGCGGCTCTGGGTGCGGGACGACGACCCGAACCGCAATCACCGCAAGGTGCGCCGGCTGGAGTCCGACGACCTCGTGCACTGGGACTCCGAGAGCGTGGTCTGGGAGGCGGACGCGGCCGACCTGGCGACCTACCGCACCTCGACCGGCATGCCGCCGGTCGACTACTACGGGGCGGCCGTCTACAAGTACCCGGACGCGGACGACCTCTACCTCTGCCTGGCGGAAGCGTTCTGGCACTTCAAGGACCGCCCGGAGGCGGAGCGCTGGGGCTATTCGCCGGATCCGGCGACGCTGAACCGGACCGTGGAGCGCCTGGCACCGTCGACCATGGACGTGTACCTGGGCTACAGCCGCGACGGCAAGACATTCCGCCGGCCGGCCGACCGGCGGCCGTTCCTGTCGCTCGGCCCCGACGGACGGTTCGATTCCAGGCGCGTGTGGGCCCTGCCGGACCCCGTGCGCATGGGCGACGAGCTGTGGATCTACTACGCCGGCGGCAACCGCGACCACGACCACTTCGTGGATCCGGTGGCGGGCCGCCGCCTGACCGGGCTGGGACGCGCCGTGTTGCGGCTGGACGGATTCGTCGCCGCTGAGGCGGGATTCGAGGGAGGCGAGCTGGTGACCCGGCCGCTGACCTTCGACGGCGACCGGCTGCTCCTGAACCTGCAGGCATCGGGAGGCGGCAGCCTGCAGGTCGAGGCCTTGGACGCGGCGGGACGCCCGCTCGACGGCTACGCTTCAGGCCCCCTGATCGGTGACTCGGTGGCCCTCGAGTGGCGGCCCCAGCCGGGGCTGCGAAGGCTCTCCGGCCGCCCGGTCCGTCTGCGCCTGCGCCTGCGCGGCTGCAGCCTGTACGCGTTGCAGTTCGCCGATTGACGGCGCGGGACTGCCGCGCGGCGTCCTAACTAACCCCGACCGCGCACCGCCCGCGAGCCACCCTGCCCCCGGCCGTGCCGGTCAGCGTGTACCATACCCCGATGCCGGTGCGGGGAAGCACGCCGACGAGCGGGCCGGAGTTCCGGGTCTGGGCGGCGTGCTGCTCTCACGTCGGCACCGACCTGCGCGTGGGCGGAAGGCAGAGCCTGGCCGAGGCGATCCGCCAGTCCGAGGACGGCGGCGCGGAGGGCGGCCCGCCGTTCGCGTGGGACATCTGCCTGCACCTGGGCGATCTGTCCGGCAGCCAGACTCCTCCCGACGACGAGGAGGGCGCCGAGGTGGTGCGACAGTTCCGGGCCGCGCGCCGCCACCGGCGGGAGGACTTCTACAACATCATCGGCAACCACGACGCCTCCGGACCGGACGAGGAGTGCCAGTGGTGGTTCCGCACGTGGGTGGACCCCGAGGGGCGCAACACGGCGACCTCCGGCGTCGACGCGCGCAGGCGGCCGTTCGCGATCGACGGCACCTGGGAGCGCTACTCCTTCCGCGCAGGCAACGTGCTGTTCCTGCTCATGAGCGACCGCAATGACGGCGGCCCGCCGGTGGGGCGCGCGGCGCGCGGCGGCTACCCCGCGGGTGCGGTCACCGACGAGACCTTCCGGTGGTGGCGGCAGATGGTCGAGGACAACCAGCACTGCATCATCGTCAGCGCCCACCACCACATGCTGAGGGAGACCACGGTGGCCAGCGGCCCCTGGGAGGGATTCGCGCGTGCGCCGGACGGCAGCGCGCGCAACTACCACGGCTACTTCGCCGACGGCGCGCCGCAGGGCGCGTCATACCTGTACTTCGTCGGCGGCCGCCCGGACGCACAGGAGTTCGAGCGCTACCTGGCCGAGCACCCCGGGTGCATCGACCTGTGGCTCGGCGGCCATACGCATACGAATCCGGACGACACCCGCGGCGGGCGTTCGCACGTGGAGCGCAAGTGGGGGGTGACCTTCGTCAACGTCGCCGCCCTGGCACGGCATCACGCCGCCCACACCACGGTGCCGATGAGCCGCCACCTCACGTTCGTGCCCGGACGCGCCGAGGTGCTGATCCGCTGCTACCTGCACACCTCCGACCACGCGCCGCAGGGCTGGTACGAGCGCGCCCAGCGCACCGCCCCGCTGCGGCACCCCTTCCGGCGGTAATGGACGACGTCATGGACCTGGAACCCCACGAGCACCATCTCCGTGACGCAGAGTGACGAGACAGGTGTTGCCCGCTGCGGCGCTGACACCATCGAGTACCGGATCCGCCGCAGCGCGCGCCGCACCAGGACCATTCTGATCTCCGTCGATCGCGACGGAGTCCAACTCGCCGCACCGCTGGACACCGAGGACGAAGAGCTCCGCGCCCTGGTGGTCAGGCGCGCGCCGTGGATTCGCAAGAAACTTCGCGATGTCGCCGACGCACCGCCTCCGCTCCGATTCGTCAGCGGCGAGACCGTCCCCTACCTGGGCCGGACCATCCCGCTCACCTGCCGGCAGGACGGGGCAGCGCCGCAGGTGCGGTTCGACGGATCGCGACTTCGCATCTCCGTTCCCGCCGGGCTGGCCGGCGAGGAACGGTTCACGACGGCCCGCGACGCCATCGTCGCCTGGTACCGGGCGCGCGCCGCGGAGCGCCTCCCCGCCGAGGTCGAAGCCTGGTGGAGCCGGCTCGGCTCCGGTCCCCCGCCCCCCGTCCTGGTGCGCGATCAACGCAAGCGCTGGGGGAGTTGCGGCTCGGACGGCGTGATCCGCCTCAACTGGCGGCTGGTGATGCTGGACGATTCGCTCATCGAGTACGTCGTCGTGCACGAGCTTTCGCACCTGAGAGTCCGCAACCACTCCCCCGCATTCTGGCAACTCGTCGAGCGATCGATTCCGGACACCGCGCAACGGCACGGCCGGCTCAAGGAGATCGCGCTGCGGCTCCCGCTGTAGCGGCGCTCCCCTCGTCCTTTGACCGTCCGATCGCGGCGCGGCTATCTTCGTCGGGGTGCCGACCATGCACGACGATCCGCTCAGGGAGGTCGACTCCGAGCTGGCGGCTGAGATCGACGCGCTGCCGCCCTTTCGCGTGCTCATGCACAACGACGACTACACGACCATGGACTTCGTGGTCGCCGTGCTGGAACGGATCTTCTTCAAGACCCCGTCGGAGGCGACCGCGATCATGCTGCAGATCCACCGGCGCGGGGTCGGCGTCTGCGGCGAGTACCCGGAGCAGATCGCGGAGTCGAAGGCGAGCGCCGTGCACCGCATGGCGCGCGAGCGCGGCTTTCCGCTGCGCTGCTCGGTGGAGCAGACATGAGCCTGCTCTCCCGCGACGTCGAGTTCACCCTTCAGGCCGCCTTTCGCGAGGCGGAGAGCCGCCGCCACCAGTTCGTGACCCTCGAGCATCTGCTGTTCGCCCTGCTGCACGGCGAGGTCGCCGCCGCGATCGTCAGCGGCTGCGGCGGCGACGTGCCGGCGGTCGTCCGGCAGCTCGAGCGCCACTTCGCCGATGCGCTGGAGTCGGTGCCCGACCAGGCGCCCTACGAGATCGACCTCACCGACGCCCTGCACCGCGTGATCGACCAGGTGCAGACCCACGCGCAGTCGGCCGAGAAGCGCACCGCCGGCGCGGGCGACGTGCTGGCGGCGCTGATGCTGGAGGAACGGTCGCACGCGGCCTGGTTCCTGCGGCAGCAGGGCATCACCCGCCTGGACGTGCTGGAGTTCATCTCCCACCGGCAGGAGGCGCCGGCCGGTACGTCCCAGGAGCCATCCGGCACGGAACGCCGCGCCCGCGAGCCCAAGGCGCTGGCGCGCTACGCGACCGATCTCAACCGGCGCGCCGGCCGGGGAGAGATCGACCCGCTGATCGGCCGCACGGAGGAGCTGGCGCGCGTGCAGCAGATCCTGGGCCGCCGCTACAAGAACAACCCGATCCTGGTCGGCGACGCCGGCGTGGGCAAGACCGCCATCGCCGAGGGTCTGGCGCGCCTGGTCGAACAGGGCGAGGTGCCGCCGGCCTTCGCCGAGCTGCGCATCTTCGCCCTGGACATGGGATCGCTGCTGGCCGGCACCCGGTTCCGCGGCGACTTCGAAGCCCGCCTGAAGGCGGTCATGGCCGACCTGGAGAAGATCCCGCACGCGGTGCTGTTCATCGACGAGATCCACACCATCGTCGGCGCGGGCGCCACCTCGGGCGGCTCCATGGACGCATCCAACATCCTCAAGCCGCGCCTGGCGGCCGGCGGCCTGCGCTGCATCGGCGCCACCACGCACGACGAGTACCGCCGTTCGTTCGAGAAGGACCATGCGCTGTCGCGGCGCTTTCAGAAGGTGGTCATCGACGAGCCTTCCCGCGAGGAGACGACCACCATTCTGCGCGGGCTGGCGCCCGGCTACGAGCGCTTCCATGGCGTCCGCTACAGCGCGCAGGCGCTGCGGGCGGCGGTCGAGCTCTCCGACCTGCACATCGCCGACCGCCGTCTGCCGGACAAGGCGATCGACGTGCTGGACGAGGCCGGCTCCGCGGCCAAGCACCGTGGGCAGGAGGGCTCCGGCACGCGCACGATCGACCGCCGCGACATCCAGCGCGTGATCGCGCGCATGACCAAGCGGCCGCTGGAGGCGCTGTCGGGCGCGACCCGCGAGCAGCCGGCGCGAATCGAGGCGTCCCTGCGCGCCGGCGTGTTCGGCCAGGATGCCGCCATCGAGCGGGTGATGCGCGCCGTCAAGCGGGACATCGCCGGCATGCGCGAGCCCGAGCATCCGATCGGATCGTTCCTGTTCGTCGGGCCGAGCGGAGTGGGCAAGACCGAGCTGGCCCGCCGCCTGGCAGCGGCGCTCGGCGTGCCCCTGCACCGCTTCGACATGAGCGAGTACATGGAGAAGCACACCGCGTCACGGCTGATCGGGGCGCCGCCGGGATACGTCGGGCACGAGTCCGGCGGCCTGCTCACCGACGCGGTGATCAAGGCCCCGCACAGCGTGATCCTGCTCGACGAGGTGGAGAAGGCGCACCCCGACATCTTCGACCTGCTTCTGCAGATCATGGACTACGCGGCGCTTACCGACGGCGAGGGCCGCAGCGCGCACTTCCAGCACACCGTCCTGCTGATGACCTCCAACGCCGGCTCGCGCGAGATGGCCGAGCCGTCGGTCGGCTTCGCCACCGGCGCGGACGACGGACGGCCGATCCCCGCCGCTACCGAGGGCGAGAAGGCGGTGAAGCGGCTCTTCCGGCCCGAATTCATCAACCGGCTGGACGCCATCGTCACCTTCGACCCGCTCGGCCCGGAGGTGGTGGAGCAGATCGTCGACCGTCTGCTGGCCGACCTGGCGACGCGGCTGCGGGCGCGGCGGGTGACGGTCACGCTGACCGCGGCGGCGCGCAGCTCGCTGGCCGCGCGCGGCTACGACCCGGCGGCCGGCGCCCGCCCGCTTGCGCGCCTGTTCCAGAGCGAGGTGGAGGACCGCTTGACCGAGGACCTGCTCGCCGGCCGGCTGCCGGCCGGCAGCGCGGTGTCGGTCGGGATCGACTCCGCAGGCGCGCTGACCTTTACAGTTCCCCCTCGATCGCGATAAGCAGCCGCTTGCGCCACGCGCCGCTGGTGAATCCCCCCAGCCTGCCGCCGGCGGCGACCGCACGGTGGCAGGGGATGATCAACGGCACCGGGTTGGCTCCGCACGCGCCGCCCACCGCGCGCGCCGCGCCGGGGCGGCCGAGTCGGGCCGCGATCTGCCCGTAGGTGGCGGTGGTGCCGTAGGGGATGGCCCGCAACTGCTCCCACACCGCCTGCTGGAACGGCGTGCCGGCCGCGCGGTAGGGCAGCCGGACGGCCGTCAGCTCGCCGGCCAGGTAGCGGTGGATCTCGCGCTCGATATCGCTCATGGGCTCGTCGGCGTGCCGGCCGTTGGTCCCCGCCCCGCGTGACGGCTCGTCGCTGAAGGTGAGCCGGCTGACCGCGCCGTCGCCGTCGACCGTGACGACGATCGTGCCGAACACCGGCGAGTCGATCAGGAGTTGCCGTGCCATGCCTCAGGCTACCTCGATCCGGTGCACGGTCGGAATCGCGTTGATGTTCTTGATCACCACGGCAGGGTCCGTGCCGGGCTCCACCTCCACGGTGAACGTCGCGCGCCGCGTCGTCTCCTCCCCCTCCTCCACCTTTCCCGCTATCAGGTGGGCGCCGATCTTGCGCAGCCCGCTCTCGATCTCCGAGAACAGGTGCGCGCTCTCGCCGGCCACGACGCGGAAGCTGAAGGTCTCCTTCGGCGAAGTGGATTCCCAGGCGACGTCGATGCGGCGTTCATCCAGATCGCGGATCGCCAGCATGTTGCTGCAGTCGGTGCGGTGCACGGTGATCCCCTTGCCGCGCGACACGTAGCCGACGATCGGGTCGCCGGAGGCCGGCGCGCAGCAGCGCGCGAAGTTGATCATCAGGTCGTCGAAGCCGCCGGCTCGCACGGCCATCTTGTCGGGGTCCAGGATCTGCGTGTCGGCCGCGCGCGTGCGGCGCCGGGCGGGAGCGGGCTTGGTGCCGGCCGCCTGCTCGGCGCCCGCCGCCGCGGCGGCGGATTTCTTGGCCACGATCGACCGGTCCAGGATCAGGTCCGGGTCGTTCTGGGTCAGCCACTGCCGGATCTTGGTGCGCGCCCGCGAGGTGCGCGCGAACTGCAGCCAGCGCAGGTTGGGCCGCCCGTTGGAGGCGGTGAGGATCTCCACCACCTGCGTGTTGCGCAGCTCCGAGCCGAGCGGGACGATCGCGCCGTCCGCCTTGGCGCCGCGGCAACGGTGGCCGACCTCGGTGTGGATGTGGTAGGCGAAGTCGATCGGGGTGGCGCCGCGCGGCAGCTCGATCACGTCGCCGCGCGGCGTGAACACGTAGATGGAGTCGCTCAGGATCTCGCGCTTGAGCTGCTCGAAGAACACCGGCGTCTGCGGATCGGGGGTAACCGGCGTGTCGCCCGGAGCCTCCCATTCGCGCAGCTTGGCGATGATCGACGGCTCCGCGCTGCGGCGCTGGCGCTGCTTGTACACCCAGTGCGCGGCCACGCCGTTGTCGGCGGTGCGGTCCATCTCGCGCGTGCGGATCTGCACGTCCACCACGCGCCCCTGCGGGCCCATCACCGTGGTGTGCAGGCTCTGGTAGCCGTTGGACTTGGGCATGGCGATGTAGTCCTTGAAGCGGCCTTCCATCGGCGGCCACAGGCTGTGGATCAGCCCGAGCACCTCGTAGCACTGCCCCTGGTTGGCGCACAGCACGCGCATGCCGAACAGGTCGTGGATCTCGTCGATCGCCTTGCCCCGGTCCCGCTGCTTGCGGTAGATGGAGTAGAAATGCTTGGCGCGGCTCTGCACCTCCAGGTCCAGGCCGCCTGCGGCCGCCCGCTCGACCAACCGGTCACGGAGGCGCAGCAGGTAGTCCTGGCGGTCGTCGCGCCGCTGGGTCACGAACTGGCGGAGCTGCTCGTAGACGGCCGGCTGCAGCACGCGCAGCGCCTCGTCCTCCAACTGCGACTTGATGCGGTACATGCCCAGCCGGCCGGCCAGCGGGCTGTAGATCTCCAGGCACTCCTCGGCGATGCGCTTGCGCCGCTCCGGATCCAGGAACTCCAGCGTGCGCATGTTGTGCAGCTTGTCGGCCAGCTTGATGATGATGACGCGCACGTCGCGGGTCATCGCCAGCAGGATCTTCAGGATCGTCTCCGCCTTCTGCACCGTGCGGCTCTGGCCGCGGAGCTGCGAGATCTTGGTGACGCCCTGCACCAGCTCGGCGACCTGGGGGCCGAAGCCCTCGCGCAGCTCGTCCTCGCTGACCCCGGTGTCCTCGATCGCGTCGTGAAGCAGGCCGGCGCACACGGCGTCGGCGTCCATCTGCGTGTCGATCAGGATGCGGCCGACGCTGAGCGGGTGGACGAGGTAGGGCTCGCCGCTGGCGCGAACCTGTCCGTCGTGTGCCGCGGCCGCCAGCTCGACCGCCGCATGGATGCGGTGCGCCTCGTCCGGCTGGTAGCGGACCAGTTCTTCGGGGGCAAGGGTCAACGATTCGGCGCCCGCCGCCCGGCCGCTCATCGCCGACGGGCTCCCAGCACCCGCGGCCGCCCGGCAAGGTCGCGGCGCACGGCCACGGCCGCGAAGCCGGCGTCCCCCAGCGCGGCCTCCAGCCGCTCGACATGCTCGGGCGCGGTCTCCAGGAGCAGGTGGCCGCCCGCGCGCAGCCTCCCGCCCGCCTGCGCGATCAGCCGCAGCGTCACCTCGGCTCCGTGCGCGCCGCCGCGCAGCGCCCCCATCGGCTCCGGCCAGCCGCTCCCGGCCATCCGCGCGCAGGCGGCCGCATCCAGGTACGGCGGGTTGGCGACGATCATGTCCAGCGGCCCCGGCACCCCGGCCAGCAGGTCGGCCACCCGTGCCGGCAGGCACTCCCGGCCGAGCAGCCGCCGCTGATTGATCCGGCACACCTCCAGGCAGGCGGCGTCGACGTCCGACACCGACACCGCCAGCTCGGGACGTGCCGCCTTGAGCGCGATGGCGACGCAGCCGGAGCCGGTGCCCACGTCGTGCACCCGCCGCACGGACCGGTCGGCGGCGACGGCCGCCAGCGCCGCCTCGACCAGGCACTCGGTGTCCGGGCGCGGGATCAGCACGCGCCGGTCGACGCTGAAGGTGTGTCCGTAGAACTCCTTGGCGCCGCGGATGTAGGCCACCGGAACCGCCCTGCGCCGCAGCGCGAGCGCCCGCCGGAAGCTGGCCATGCCGCGCGCGCCGACCGGGTCGCCCATGCGCGCGAACAGGCGCTCCTTGCTCACGCCCAGCGCGTCGGCCAGCAGCACCGCCGCCTCCAGGGCCGGCGTGTCGGTGGGCGCGGCAGCCAGCTCGGCGACGCCGGAGCGGAACGCGGCGGCGACCGTCACGCCGGCACCTCGCGCCCGAACACCTCCTTCAGGGCCGCCTCCCGAGCGTGGGCGCGCAGCGCGTCGATCACCTCGTCCAGCTCGCCCAGCAGCACCTGTTCCAGCCGGTAGAGCGTCAGGTTGATGCGATGGTCGGTGAGGCGGTTCTGCGGCACGTTGTAGGTGCGGATGCGCTCCGAGCGGTCGCCGGAGCCGATCTGCGAACGGCGGCTCTCGGCGCGCTCGGCCGCGCGCCTGGCCTCCTCGGCCTCGTACAGGCGCGCCCGCAGCACCCGGTAGGCCTTGGCGCGGTTCTTGTGCTGGGACTTCTCGTCCTGGCAGGTGACCACCAGCCCGGTCGGCACGTGCGTCAGGCGCACCGCGGAGTCGGTGGTGTTGACGCTCTGCCCTCCGGGGCCGGACGAGCGATACACGTCCACGCGGACGTCCTCCGCGCGGATCTCCACCTCCGTCTCCTGCGCCTCCGGGAGCACCGCCACGGTCACCGCCGAGGTGTGGATGCGGCCCTGCGACTCGGTCACCGGCACGCGCTGCACGCGGTGCACGCCGCTCTCCCAGCGCAGGTGGTCGAACACGTCGGTGCCGGCGATCGAGAACGACAGCTCGCGGAAGCCGCCGATCTCGGTCGGGCTGGAGGAGATCATCTCCACCTTCCAGCGCCGGGCGTCCGCGTAGCGGCTGTACATCCGGTACAGGTCGGCGGTGAACAGCGTCGCCTCGTCGCCGCCGGTGCCGGCGCGGATCTCCATGATGATGTTGCGGGACGCGTTGGGATCGCGCGGCACCAGGAGCTCACGGGCGCGTTCGACGGTTTCGGCCAGACTCTCCCGGAGCCCGCGGACCTCCTCGGCCGCCAGCTCCCGCATCGCCTCGTCGTCCTCCGCGGCGGCCAACTCCGCCGCCTCCTCGATCTGCGCGGTGAGGCTGCGGATCTCGTCCCGCTCGCGGACCACCGCGGCGAGCTGCGCGTACTCCTGCATCAGCTCGCGGTAGGCGCGCTGGTCCCTGGCCTGGGCCGGATCGGCGGCCAGACCCTCCAGCGTGCCGTAGCGGGCGGCAGCTTCGTCCAGGCGGGCGCTGAGCGCCGGATCGACGGTGTCCATGGTGACGGTGCCCGCGACGGTACCCGAGATCGCCGTGCTAAGGTAGCGGGATGACGGACGAGCAGCGATACCTGTTCGATCTCAACGGCTATCTGACGGTCCGCGGAGCGCTTCCGGCCGACCTGGCCCGGGCGCTGAATGCCGAGCTGGACCGCATCGATGCGATGAGCACCGAAGAGGCGAACGCGGCCGGAGCGATCCGCCAGACGCGCGACGACCGCGACCGGCACGGGAACCTGGAGTACACCTGCCACCTGCTCCCGTACGGGGGCATCTTCGAGTCTCTCATCGACGTGCCGGCCACGGTGCCGCTGGTCGAGGAGATGATCGGCGGGCCGACGCTCCTGGACGCCATGCACTTCATGTCCAGGACCTCCGGGCGCGGCAGCGTCCTCCATCACGGCTATGCGGAGCTCCTGGCCTACAGCGAGTACGCGCTCAACCGCGACCGCTTCGAGTGCGCGAGCGTCAAGATCGGCTACGCCCTCACCGACGTGGGACCGGACAACGGGCCGTTCTGCGTGATTCCGGGCAGCCACAAGAGCAACTTCGCCACTCCCGGACACCTGCAGCTTCCCGACCCCGCCGACCCGCTGGTCGAGCCGATCACCGTGCAGGCCGGCGACGCGGTGCTGTTCTCGGAGGACCTCACGCACGGGGCGCTGGTGAACCGCAGCGACCGGGTGCGCCGCACGATCTTCATCTCCTACGCGCCGGCATTCCACTCCGCCTGGAACGAGCAGACGGTGACCGCGCCCGGCTTCGAGGAGCGGGCCACGCCGCGCCAGCTCGAGCTGGTGCGCGGCCCCGCCCCGTACGGCGCGCAGACCACCTACAGCGGAGAGCCGGTGCTGGTCCGGTGAAGCGCTTGACGATCTCGCAGCGTGCAGGCGGGATCGACGCCGCTCCCGGCGAGCCGGCCGAGCCCGAGGCACCCGCGCCCCCTCCCGCGCCGGCCGGCGAACCCGCTCCGCCCGCGCGCCGCACCGCCAGCAACAGCTCCCTGCACCAGACCGGCACCGGCCAGCGGCTGCTCACCGAGACCGAGCGCTTCCGCTTCGACATCGCCGGCTACCTGCCGCTCGGCACGCTGCTCGATGCCGCGGAGCTAGCCGAGGCGCGGGCCGCCATCGCCGACCCCGACGCCCTGCCGTCCGGCGTCACCGCGGCCGGCAACGGACTGGAGCTGGAGCTGCGCAACATCATCGAGCTCGGCGGCACGCTGGGCCGCGTGTTCGCGCGCCCGGACCTGCACGCGCGCATGGTGGAGCTGGTCTGGGGCGAGCAGGTGCGGCTGATTTCCTCCCGCGCGCTGATACGCCGTGCCGGGGTCAGCGGCCGCGTCACGCAGGGGGGCCGCGCCGACCCGCGCCGCTTCGGGCGGTACCGGGCGTTCGTGGAGGGCGAGTTCCGCTGCCTGCTGGTGTCGGTCCTGATCGCCCTGGACGACACCGGCGACGGCGACGGCGCCTTCGGCGCGGTCCCGGCCAGCCACAAGGCCAACTTCGCCCACCCCTGGGCGGACCGGACCGCCGAGGACCTGCCGGTCCTGCGGCCGCTGCCGCTCGCCGCCGGCGAGGCGCTGCTGCACACGGAGGGGCTGTCGCACGCGCTCACCGCCCCGAAGGCGGAGAGCAAGCGCTGGCTGCTCTACCAGTACGGACCGTCCTACCTGCTGGACTGGCCGGACTGCACCCCATCGGCGGCGGTCCGCGACCAGGCGGCGTCCGACCCGCTCAAGGCGGCGTTGCTGCGCGAGCCCTACTACCACTGATCACGCCCGAGGCACGCGATGCGTCTGGGCCTGTTCCTCATCATGCCGGCGCCGGCCGGATCGGCGCCCGGCAGCGTGGTCGAACGGGCGTTGGCCGACGGCACGCGCGCCGAGGAGCTGGGATTCGACTCGGTCTGGGTCACCGAGCACCACGGCTCCGACTACGGCTGGTGCTCCGCGCCGTCGGTGGTTGCCGGCGCGCTGGCCGTCCGCACGCGGCGCGTCGACATCGGCTACGCCGTGAACGTCACCCCGCTGCACCACCCGGTGCGGCTGGCCGAGGAGATCGCCACCGTCGATCAGCTCTCGCGCGGGCGGGTGATCGCCGGCTTCGGTCCCGGTTACTCGCCGGTCGAGTACGCGCCGTTCGACGCCGACTTCGACGACCGCCATCGGCTGCACGACGAGGGGGTTCGGCGCGTCCTGGAGCAGTGGCGCACCACCGACGGGATCAGGCCCGTGCAGGCTCATCCCCGTGTGGCCGTCACCGCCGGATCGCCGGAGGCGGCTGCCTGGGCGGGACGCCGCGGATACGACCTGCTGGCGTTGAGCGCGGGGGCGCAGCTTCGGGAACTGATCCGCGCGTATCGCGACGCGCCATCCGGGACGGGCCGGATCGGCGTGCTGCGTCTGGTGGCGATCACCCGCGACGGCGCACCGGATCGGCAGGTTCTCGAAGCCGCGCGCTGGACGCTCAGCCGCCGCAATCGGTTGGTGGGGCTGCCGGAGCCGGATGGCACTCAGTTGGCCGCGTACCTCGCGGAGCGGGCGATCATCGGCACCCCGCAAACCGTGGGCGCGGCCGTGGCCGGTCTCGCCGCGAGCGGTGCGGACGAACTGATCTGCTGGTGCCGGTGGGGAACCCTGGACGATGCAGCCGTGGGATGGGCAATGGATCTTTTGGGAAATACTCGTTCTTGAAAATCACCGTTCTTGAATACGTGGTAAGGTAGAACGATCCCGAGTCGTCGGGACACCGGGAGGGCACCGTGACAGGGCCTCCCGGGCGCTCAAGACTTGAGCGTACATCACAACCCAAAGGAACTTCACCATGGTTCGCAAGCTTCTCTTCGCCGCAGTGGCGTGCTTCGTGCTCGCGCACGTTGCTCTCGCCGCCGAATTCAAGGTCGACACGGCCCACACCAACGTCGGCTTTCGGGTCGCCCACCTGGTAGTCGCCAAGACCACCGGCTCGTTCAACGAGTTCGACGCCACGTTCACGTACGACACGGAGAACATGGGCGCGTTCTCGCTGGAGGCCACGATCCAGGTTGCCAGCATCGACACCAACAACGAGAACCGCGACAACCATCTGCGCAGCGCCGACTTCTTCGACGTCGAGAACCACCCGACGATGACCTTCACCAGCACCAGCCTGATGATGAGTGAGGACGGCATCGTCGTGGTCGGCGATCTCACGATCCGTGGCGTCACCCAGCAGATCGAGCTGCCGATCACGATCATCGGTCCCGTCCAGGGACCGGGCGGCGCAACCGTCGTCGGCATCGAAGGTCGGACCACCATCAACCGCCACGATTTCGGCGTGTCATGGGACAACCGCCTGGACAACGGCGGCGTGATCGTGGGCGAAGAGGTTCGCATCGAGATCGACGCCGAGTTCATCCAGCAGTAGCACGTTCCGGGAGGCTTCTCCACGGACTCGAAGGCTCCGGATCCGGCCCCGATCATCGGGAGGATCCGGAGCCCACTCCATTCCGCCCACCCGCGCAGGACGGAGACGTGAGCTTCTCCCCGCGCTTCTCCATCACCAACGCGATCGCGTCATCGCTCACCCGGATCGAACGAGCGCGCGGCTTCCTGGAAGCCGCCACGCTGTCCGAGCACTGGGTCTCGTCGATGCGCTCGCGAGCCTTCCTGCTCGAAGCCCACCACACGACGCACATCGAAGGCACGCGCCTCACGCTCGACGATGCCGCTCGGCTCCTGGAGGGCGCCGAAGTTCCGGCGGCCGATCCCGACGACGCGCGCGAGCTCCTCAACTACCGGCGCGCCTTCGACTTCGTCAGCAGCTATCTGAACGAGGGCGTCCCCATCACCGAGCGCCTCGTCTGCGACATCCATCGCCGGCTGGTCGACGGCGTACGCGGCGGGGCCGCCGCCCCGGGCGAGTATCGGCGCCTACAGAACTACATCGTGAATGCAGCGACCGGCCAGACCATCTACACGCCCCCGCCGCCCACTGACGTACCGGCTCTCATGCGCGAACTGATCGTCTGGGTGAACGATCCGCGCGACATCCATCCGGTCATCGTGAGCGCGATCGCCCAGTTCCAACTGGTGCACATCCACCCGTTCCTCGACGGCAACGGGCGCACGTCGCGGCTCCTGTCGATGCTCTGCCTCTATCGAGCCGGATACGATTTCAAGCGACTCTTCTCGATCAGCGAGTACTACGACCGCGACCGCGATTCGTTCTACGGCGCCTTGCAGGGTGTGCGGCGGGCCAACCTGGACATGACCGTCTGGATCGAGTTCTTCACCGAAGGGCTCGCGACGCAGCTCGCCGAAGTCAGGCGACGGGGCGAGCAGGCGATCCGGCGGGACGTACTAGTCGGGCAGCACGGCCTGACCGCTCGGCAGGCGCTGGTCCTCGGGCACGTACTCGACCAAGGTCGGATCACGATCGGCGAGCTGGAAGAGCTGTCCCCTGATACGCCTCGCCGGACGCTGCAGCGCGACCTCAAGGCCCTGGTCGACAAGGGCCTCCTGGTGCGGTTGGGGAGTACGAACCGCCAGGAGTACCGTCCGAGCCTCGCCATGCGGGGGAAGTGCGTGATCTTGCGCCACTCTTGCGCCACATCTTGCGCCAGTCAGGCGCGGCCCTCGGCGACCCACTTCTTGATCAGCTCGTCCACGTACGCCTCCGACTGCTCGGTCACGCGGGCGCGGCCCGCGTAGTAGACCAGTCCCAGGGCGCGCCGCCACCGGTCGCTCGGGTTGGGGTCGGCGCGGTGGACGATCATGCAATGGTGGATGACCAGGTCGCCCGGCGAGGCGATGATCGCGTGCTCGGCGGCACGGTCGGCGTCGCCGTAGTCGGTGACGCCGCGTGAGAAGCCCATCACGTTGGACATCGCGTGCGGGCGGTAGCCCTGCAGGTGGGAGCCCGGCAGGTAGCGGATGCAGCCGTTCTCCTCGTCCACGTCGTCCAGCGCGATCCAGAAGGTCAGCGCCTCGCTCGGCTCCAGCTTGAAGTAGAAGCCGTCCTGGTGCGGCGGCGTCACCTTGCCCACGCGCGGCGGCTTGGCGAACCACTGCAGCTCCTTCGGGACCGCCACATCGTCGAGCAGGTCGGCGGCCAGGCCGGCGAGCCGCTCGCTCTCGTAGAGGTCCTGCAGGTCCTGGTCGTATCGGCCGAAGTACTGCAGGCGCATGATGCTCTCCCGGTCGCCGGGAACCTCGTAGAACGCCGTGCCCTCGTCCAGCTCGGGCAACCGGTCGATGAGCGCGTCGATGTGGGCGTTGATGTCGGCCACCTCCGCCCGGCTCATGAAGCCGCGCGCCACCGCGTAGCCGTCGCGGCGATAGTCGGCTTTCAGGGCGGCCTGTTCCGCGGCGGTCATGCGGCTACCCAGTGCTGGAACAGCGGCTGCACGGAGGGGGGCAGCCCTTCGAAGACATCACGTGGCACGGGCGGCACCTCGTTCTCGGTCAGCTCGGGATTGGCGTCCAGGATCCGCTGCCGGTCGGGCGATCCCGGCCGCAGCACCTCCAGGTTCAGCCACCACGGGGCATAGCGAACCGCCAGACCGACGCGGGGCGCGGTGGATCGATTGGCGCCGGCGGCGTGCCATAACCGGCTGTCGCATACCACCACGGAGCCGGGCCGGCCGGTCACGCACACCTCGGTCGGGTACGGCTCGAACGGCGGCACCTCGACGCCGCCGGTCGGGTTGTCGTTGGAGCGATGGCTGCCTGAGACGATGAGCGTGCCGCCGTTCTCGTCCGTGAAATCGGTGAGCATCCACAAGGTCGTCAGATGGCACACCGCGTCCGGATAGGGCGCGGGGATGTGGCCGGCATTCTTCTGGTTGAACGGCCAGTCTGCGTGCCACTGGGAGCGCTTGTTCCCCGGGTAGTTGACGATGCTGGAGTTGAACGAGATGCGCAGGTCGGACCCGAGCAGCGACTCGGCCAGTCCGAGCAGGCGCGGCTCGGCCAGGTAGGGCGCGAAGGACTGGTCGTAGACGATCATCCCGGACACGGCGCCGATGTTCGCCGGAGCGTTCTTGCGCGTGTGCTTGTAGGTGTCGACCGTGCGCAGCACGCTGTCGTGCACGTCGCCGATCTCGGCCGGCGGGATCACGTCCTCGATCACGCACCAGCCGTCCACGTACATGCGCTGCCGCATCTGTTCAAGTGTCATGGGCATACCACGGTACCAGCGAACGGCGGCCCTACCAACCCACCGGCACTCGCGTACCGAGCGCACTGTTGTGCAAACTGTTTCACCGGAGTAACATGCAGCCAGCCATGCATGGCGATCCCAAGGCCGAGATGCGCGCATTCGTCGAACGGTGGCGGGTCGCCGGAGCACGGCTTGCGGAGCTGCGGCGGGAGGAACTGCGCAGTGTCGAGGTGGCCGCTGTCATCGAGTCGCTGACCGGCGCCTTTGAAGCCACGCTCGACGGCCCGGTGCGAACCTCCTCAGGGCTCGTCGAGCAGCAGGCGATCTTCTCCAGGATACGGCATGCGCGACCTGTTTCTCCTGGCGGGTGAGGTACAGTCATTCTGCCGCGAACGTGGCTGGAAGTTCTGCTTCATCGGCGGTCTGGCGCTGCAGCGCTGGGGTGAGCCCCGCCTCACCGGCGACGTCGACCTGACGATCCTCACGGGCTTTGGCGACGAAGCTGTGTACATCGGCGCGCTCTGCGCCAAGTACGATGGCCGCCTCCCGGACGCCGCCGAGTTCGCCCGGCGAAACCGGGTCCTCCTGCTGCAATCCGAGCGCGGCATCCCGATCGACGTTTCCCTCGGAGCGCTGCCATTCGAGGAACGGGTCGTGGAACGCGCTTCCTCGTACCGCTTTCTGGCTGACGTCCGTCTGCATACCTGCTCGGCCGAGGATCTCGTCGTTCTCAAGGCGTTCGCGGATCGCTCGCGCGACTGGGCGGATATCGAAGGCATCCTGATCCGCACGGGTCCGCGGCTCGATTGGCGCACGGTCGAGGCCGAGCTGGAGCCTCTCTGTGAAGCGAAGGATGCGCCGCACATCCTCCCTCGGTTGGCAGCTCTGCGTACCGGGCCCTGAGGCGCCGCTACGCGTCCGCGTCAGCCGCTGGTGCCGGTCACGTGCACGCCGGTCTCGTCCGCGATGACCGGGTAGGGATCCGAGATCCGGGCGCCTTCCTCGGCATGCTCGGTTCCGAGCAGGAACCAGTGGCCCCGGAAGTTGCTGACCAGGTGCCCGATGTCCCACCCGTGCTCGCTGCCGGCGGGCTTCGTCAGGCAGAACAGATGCGCCTCCTCCCCGCGGACGAAGTACCAGGTGTCGCCGAACGTGTGACCCTCGCGCGCGTATATGATTGCGGCCTTACTGCCGGGCGGCCTGGCGCTCGCGGTCGCGGGCGGCCTGCAGGAACTCCTGGACGTTGATCGGCTGCCCGGTGCGGCTGCTCTCGATGGCGGCGAAGATCAGCGCCACCGACTGCAGGTTGGCCTCCACGTTGGTCGCCATCGGCGGACCGCCGTCCAGCCAGTCCAGGAACTGCTCCAGCAGCCAGGCGTCCTTCCAGTACCGCTGCTCCAGCAGGGGGACCTCCTCGCCCTCCCCTTCCCGGCTCTGGTTCTTCGGCGAGTAGGGGAACCGCTCGATACGGCGGTGATCCATGATCAGCGTCTCCTGCTCGCACTCGGCGCGGATGTACTCCCGCGTCCAGCCGTTGAAGCCGCAGGCGTTGGTCTTGGCGCCCTCGTAGATGGCGCGCGTGCCGTTCTCGAAGGTCATCATCACGTGGCCCTGCGAGCCGCCGCCGTACTCGCCCCAGGGCGGGTTCCAGGTCTGCGCGTAGATGGTGCGGCACTTCGAGCCGGCCAGGTCGGCCAGGATGTCCAGGTGATGCACCGACCCCTCGATCATCAGCGTCTCCTGCATGGTGTGGCGGAAACGGGCGCCCCAGTCGCCGAAGTTGCGCAGGCCGCAGGTGAAGCGGCACACCAGGTAGTCGATCGCGCCGGGCCGGCCGGAGCGCAGCTCGCGGCGCAGCGTGGTCTTGTCCTGGTCGAAGCGGTGGCTCATGGTCACGCCCATCTTCCTTCCGGCGCGCCCCACCTTGTCGGCGATCCGTACGGACGCTGCCAGGGTGTCGGCGATCGGTTTCTCGGAGATGACGTGCATGTCGTGCGCGAGCGCCGTGTCCACCACCGATTCGTGGAAGGCCGGCGGCACCACCACGGTGCAGATGTCGGCAGGGTTCTCCGCGCAGGCGCGCTCCAGGTCGGTGTAGCACCGCTCGGCCGGCAGGCCGAGAGTGGGTCTGCGCGTTGCTCGTGCACCTCGGGGTTGACGTCCACCGCCGCCACCACCTCCAGGCGGCCGTCGGCCACGTGCGGAGGAAGGATCTGCGAGCACCACCAGGAACCGCGGCCGCCGGTGCCCACCTGAATCAGGCGATAGGTGTTGGCCATGTCGGGTCACGACGCTAGGCGCCGCCGATACCGCTGTCAATTCGGCGCGTATGCCGAGGTGCGTACCGACCGGGTGAGCGGCTCGGACTGGATGCGCCTCGCGTCACCCCCGAGGTAGAGTGGGACGAGCGCAGAGATGGGAAGGAAGACGAAGAGCCGACGTGGTCGCCTGACGGAGCGAAGCTGAACTTCCCGGATCTGCCACCTGCAGGCCGATCGGAAGTCGGTCTCGTCGCCTTCTCCCTGGGAGTGGTGGCGGTCGTCCTGGGCGCCGTGGGTCTCACCATCTCATGGGTGCCGTTCCTGGGGCTGGTGGCGGTTCCCATGGCGGCCATCGGTCTCGTGCTGTCGGGGGTTGGGCTGCTGCTCGCACTGACCCGCAAGGTCAACGGGTACGGGCTGTCGATCCTGGGCGGGGCGCTCTGCGTGGTGGCGGGGATCGTGGCGATCGGTTCGACTTCGATGGCGGAGGCCGCGGTGAACTCGGTGCTGGAGACCGCGATCTCGTCGGTTGTCGAAACGGCCACGGAGTCGGCGCTCCAAGCTGTTGTTGACGGGGCGTCGGAGGTGGTGGTTGACGCGGCAGTCGATCAGATCGTGGAACGTTTGGACGGAGCGCTGGCGACGATCGTGGAGGCGGCGGTGACGGCGATCGACACGGCGGCGGCGGTGCGGGAGGCGGCCGGCTCTCCCTGATCGCCCCTGGTCACCTTCCGAGAAATTTCCGAAAAGGGTGGACGCCATACAGTTTCGGCACCCGGTAGCCACGGCGGCTGGCCTCCGATTTCCGCCACCCGTTGGGTCGCCGGTTCAACTCGACGCGCTCGCGTAGCGACGGAGTCCCGCTCGGAACAGCAGGTTCGTCGCGACCAAGCCACCGATCGCGAGGGCGGTGGCGGCCAACAGCGTCGGCAGCGAGATCCCTTCGAGCAGGATCTCCGCCGGGACCGTCGTGATCGCTCCCACCGGCACGACCCACGTCAGCAGCAGCTTCAGCCATCCCGGATAGAGGGCAGCGGGGAATCGGGCCAATTGCACGACCGGCCGCAACAGCCACGTGAACAGGAAGTCCGCCTTCCAGAACATCAGGCTGGCCAGCGACAGGGTCAGGGAGTAGAGGATCGACACGCTCATGAACACCGCGCAGATGAAGACGACGATCTGCAGGGCCGAGAGCTCACTCCCTAGCGACGCGAGCCCACGTGCGACGAAGACCGAGCCGATGATCACCTCGACGCCGATGAGGGGCGTCCAGCGCGCGACGCTCACCAGCACCTGGGTGCTTCGCGGGCGCAGCAGATGGAAGTCCAGCGTGCCGCTCACGATGGCGCCGTCGTGTCCCGACAGCGCGCCGATGCTGGGACCGAACACGATGCCGTGCAGCCCGGTGACGATGAAGAACACGCCGAGCACGACCCCCGCGCTCGCCTCCGTCCAGCCGTTGATCGTGGCCACGTTGCCGAAGATCACGGTCAGGCTCAGCACGCCGGTCGCGAGCCGGACGCCGGCGCCCAGCAACTCGGTCCAGAACTGCGAGCGGTACGCGATCATCGACCGCACGGAATGACCCGCCAGGCATGACAGCAGACCCGGCACGGCTTCAGCCGCCTACGGCGGCATGGCGCCGCACGCCCAGCCGCCAGAACGGGTACGCCAGCCCAGCGGCCACGGTCAGCCACGCGCTCTGCAGGATCAGCCCCCGTGTCAGCGCGCCCTCGTGCACCCTGCCCAGCAGCACCTCGATCGGGAATCCCAGCATGTATCGGAACGGCAGCCACTCCGCGACGGTCCGCAACCCGCCGGGCAGCAGATCCGTGGGCGCGATCTGGCCCGCGAGCACGAACACGAGTGTGTCCTGCATCAGCACCAGGGCGTTGGACCTGGTGCTCCAGAACGCCGTCAGCGCCAAGAAGTAGCCCCACAGGAACCGCAGAGCCCAGGCGGCCAGCAACGTGATCGCGAACAGGAACGGATCTCCCGGCAACCGGACATCGGCAGGCGAAAGGACGAGCAGCAACAGGCCCGCGACCGGAACCGCGAACGACAGGAACACGACCTTGCCGGCGATCTCGGCGGCGACAGTGTCGACGATCGGCGCGATCGGCCGGAGGAGGATGGCGTTCATGGTGCCGTCACGGATCAGGTCCCCGACCGTCCAGTTGGTCTGCGCGAAGGTGAGCTGATTGACCACGATCAGCACCAGGTAGTAGGCGACGAAGTCTCCCCGCGCATAGCCGCCGATCGCACCGGACGCGGCGGCGTTCGACCAGACGAAGAGGAAGATCAGGGGCTGCGTCATCCACCCGAATGCCAGCAGGAAGAAGAACCCTCTGTACTGAAACCAGGCAGCCCAGGTGTGGGCGACGAGCGCCAGTGCCGCCCTCACGGGCGCTCCTCCCGGCCGTACACGCGGTCGAGCACGTCCTCGATCGGCGGGTCCTCGACCTTCAGGTCGGTCGGGCTCAATCGTTCGATGAGCACGCCCGTCACGCGAGCCACCGACTCCCGTTCGACGCGCAGGACCAGCTCCTGGTCGGTGGACCGCAGCACGCGCGTCGCCGTCAGCCGCGGCCACGCTCCCGGCGGTATGCGCGTGGTGACGGTCAGCAGCTTGAACGGGGCGACTCGCGCGCTCAGGTCGTCGAGCGTGCCGTCGAAGCGCAGCCGGCCATCGTCGACCAGCACCACGCGCCGGCAGAGCGCCTGCACGTCGGCCATGTAGTGGCTGGTGAGCAGCACGGTGACCCCATCCGCGTTCCGTTCCGCGATGAACTCCCGCAGCCTGCGCTGCATGGTGACGTCCAGACCCAGCGTCGGCTCGTCCAGGAACACCAGGCGGGGGCGATGCAGGAACGCCGCGATCAGCTCGCACTTCATGCGCTCGCCCAGGGACAGCGTCCGCACCGGTTTCGCGAGCAGCGATCCGGCATCGAGCAGATCGATGAGCTCGGTGCTGGTCCTGCGAAACGCGTCGCGCGGCACCCGGTAGATCTCGCGCAGCACCTCGAACGAGTCGCGCGCCGGGATGTCCCACGTCAGTTGGCTCTTGTTGCCCAGCACCATCGAGATCCGCCGCAGGTACTCCCTGCGCCGCTGCCACGGCGTGTGCCCCAGCACCGACACCGCGCCCCCGGTCGGGAACAGCAGGCCCGCAAGGACTTTGAGGGTCGTGGTCTTGCCGGCCCCGTTGGGTCCGAGCAAACCGATCATCTCGCCCTCGTCCACGGCGAAGGACAGATCCCGGATCGCCGCGACCACGTCGTAGGATCGGCGGATCACACTCCCGAGCGCCGCGGCCAGGCCGGAGCCGCGCACCGGTACCCGAAAGCGCTTGGTCAGCGCTCGTACCTCGATCGCAGGCATTTCCCCCTCCTCGCTCGCCGACCAGTGTCGACGTTGGGGTGCCAGTGGAAGGTTGCTAATCCGGGTCGGTCATCAGCCTCCCGATCGCGCTGCGCAGTCGCTCGGCCCGGACCCCGGTCTCGCGGAGCGCGCTCCGCCAGCGGTCGGTAGCCGAGTAGACGGTCTCCTCGCCGCGAGGCGCATCGATCACGATCGAAGGGACCTCCCGGCCGCCGCGGTCCAGGTGGGTCATCATTCTCAGGATCGACATGGCGCTGTAGCGGGCACGCAGCAGCGTGCGGATCACCCGCAGCCGGTCGACATCCGCGCTCGTGTACGTGCGATAGCCGTTTCGCGGATCCCTGCGTACCGCGATCAGGCCGTTGCGCTCCCAGTCGCGCAGCGCCGTCGTGCTCGCGCCGACGCGCTCGGCAGCAGCCGAGATCGCCATGCGCGGCTCTCGTCCGGCGCTCGCCCGCCCGGCTGCCCACCGGTCGAGCGCCTCGGCCGCCCGGAGCGCCCGCCGCTCCTCCGTTGCGACGAGCGCCCCGAATCGCCCGGCAAGCTCGCAGGCGGTCTCGAGATCATCCAGCGCGGCATGCCGCGCCGCTTCCACGGCCAGGGTCTTCGGCACCACGTAGGGACCGCCGACCGCCAGGCGAGCGATGCGCATCTGCGCGAGATCCCGCTCCGAGAACGAACGGTAGCCGTTCGCCGTTCGCGCTATCGGCGCCAGCAATCCGATCCGCTCGTACAGGCGGACGGTATTGGGATGAACGCCTGCCGCCCGAGCCACCTGGGACGTCGTGTATCGGCGCTCGGAGCCTGTGGCTACGGGCGCAGGACTACCCGGCCCTCGATCCTGCCTTCGGTGAGCTCGGTGAGGACGGCGTTGACCTCGTTGAGGCGGCGCTCGGCGATGGGCGGCGGCTCGATCCGGCCGGCGCGGCGCAGCTCGATCAGCTCGGCAAGGTCCTGCGGGGTCCCGACGTGCGAGCCGCGCAGGTTCAGCAGCTTGTAGATCAGGTTGGGCATCGGGATGTCCAGCGCGCCGCCGTACAGGCCGACGACCACGTGCGTGCAGCCGCGGCGCAGCGTGTCGATCGCGAACAGGGTGGTGTCCGGCATGCCGACGTAGTCAACCGAGGCGGCCACGCCGCCGGTCTGCTCCTTCAGCCGTGCGGCGGCATCGGGGTCGCCGTTGTCGATGGTCTGTGCCGCGCCGAGCCGTTCGGCCAGCTCCCGCTTCGCCGGATCGGTGTCGGCCACGACGACCCTCGCCTCGGTCATGGCCGGCACCACGCGCAGCCCGCTGGTGCCCAGGCCGCCGGCCCCGACCAGCAGCAGCGTGTCGTCACGGGTCAGGCCGCCGACGGCGCGCTTCAGCGCCGCGTAGGCGGTGATGCCCGCGCAGGCGTAGGTGGCGGCCACCGCCTCCTCCACCCCGTCGTAGGGCAGCAGGTAGCGCGGATGCGGGACCAGCATGTAGTCGCTGTAGCCGCCGTCCACGCGGGCGCCCAGGTAGCGGCCGGCCTCGCAGAAGATGTCCTCCTCGCGCACGCAGGCGGCGCAGCTCCGGCAGCCCACCCACGGCCAGCACACGCGCTTGTCGCCGACCGACACGCCGGTGGCGTCGGGGCCCAGGGCCGCGACCTCGCCGACCGGCTCGTGCCCGAGCGTCAGCGGCAGCTTGACGCCGACGTTCTCCAGCCGGCGCTGCTGCCCGTGGCCCATGTCGAAGTAGCCCGCGCGGATGTGCAGGTCGCTGTGACAGACGCCGCAGGAGGTCACGCGCAGCAGCACCTCGGTCCCCGTGGGCTCCGGCGTCTCGTAGTGGTTCTCCGCGAGCGGCGCGCCCCACTCGACGATCTGGTAGCTGGTCATGCTGTTTCCTCCTGCCCGGATGACGCCCCGATCGTCGCCCGAACCGGCGCTGCCCGTCACCCTCACGCCAGCGGCCGGCCGTCCGCGACGCCACGGAACCACTCGGGGGCGACCCGCGGAGCGCGGCCGTCGACGTTGGGCGCCCCGCGCCCGGCGCGCACGTCGCCGCGGTCGACGATGCGGCTGTCGACGCTCACCCGCGTCCGGCCCGTCCGGTTGGGACGGCTGGCGTGCAGGTGCGCCCCGGAGAAGCACAGCAGGTCGCCGGGCTCGATCAGCACCGGGAGCGCGGCAGCGTCGTCGAGCGGGGCCCGGCACTCGGGCAGCAGCGGGTAGCGCCCGGGCGACTCGCGCAGCCGCTCCAGGTCCCACTCGGCGCTGGTGTTCGGCACCGGCTGATCGAACAGCGCCGGCCAGATCACCATGGTGGCGCCCGCCTCGACCGGGAACACGGGCGCCCACAGGTTGATCTGCGCCATGACGTTGGAGCCCCACGTATCGCGGTGCGCGGGCAGGTCCCGCACGCGCCGGCCGCGGTGCGTGTCGCCGCTCGGCTGCAGGCGCAGGATGAGGCGGTCGGAGCAGGTGGAGCCGACGTCGAGGCCCAGCGCCTCGATCACCGCCCGGAACGCCGCGCGCACCTCTCCGTCGCGCATGAACGAGCGCCGGAGGTCGCCCGCTCTGGCCACGAACTCCGCTCGGTCGAGCGACGCCTGAGCGTCCGGCGGGGCATGCGGCGCGAACGCCGCGCAGGCCATCGACCGCGCCCGCTCCACCAGGGCGGCCATCGCCGGCATCCGCCGGAACGCCAGGATCTCGCCGATGAAGAGCCGCTCCCGGTCGAGAGGCGGCTCGCCATCGACGATCCTGGCAGTCACGGCCGAACTGACCGAATCAGGCGCTAGTACCCCGTCAAACTGCAGTTTGGGGGTGCGTGCTACGGGACTCGACCTCCTGCGCGCTGTTCCAGCGCGCTTGAAGCCCGTGTAGCCACCTATCGGCACCCGTCGACATCAGTTTGATGGGGTACGTGGCGTCCTCGCCGCGGGCGTGCGCGATCTCGCGCGCGCTCGGATTGACCGACGGCCGGAACGGGACCTCGCACACCTGCGCCCGGTCGGGCTTGCCCGGCTCGCTGGCGTACTCGTCCGGCAGCCACACGGTGAGCTCGGTGCCGACGGCCGAGCGGCCGACCGGCACCCACCCCATCGCGATGTTGCAGCCGAGCTCCGGCGCGTACCACGGCGAGGTCAGGTAGCCGATCGGGTCGCCCGCGTCGGCGTCGGACACCAGCCAGAAGTCGGGCGCGTAGTCGTCGATGGGTCTGCCGCCCATGGTCATGCCGGCCATCATCATCTTGAAGGGTGGCGTACCGGCCTCGATCTGCTCGCGGACGCGCTCCAGCGCCTCCTTGCCGATGTAGTCGGCCTTCTTCTTGCGCGGCACCTGGTAGGCAAGGTCGCACTGGAACGGCAGCGTCTCGTGGTCGATGTCCTGGCCCCAGGACATGATGCCGGCCTGGATGCGCCGCTGGTGGCCGGGGGCGATGACCATGAGCTGGTGCGCCCTGCCTGCCTCCAGCACCGCGTTCCAGAGCTTCTCGGCGTGCAGGGTGGCGTCGCGCAGGTAGATCTCGTAGCCCTTCTCGCCCGAGAAGCCGGATTGCGAGATCACCACGTCGCAGCCGGCGATTCCCGTCTCCATGATCCCGTAGTAGGGAATGTCGTGGATCGCCGCGCCCACCAGGTCTTCCATCAGCGCCTCGGCCTTTGGCCCCTGAATCTGCACCGGGCAGACGTCGATCTCGTCGATCTCGACGTCCATGCGCATGCCGACGTTGACCCCCTGCAGCCAGTACAGCAGGTCGGAATCGGAGAGCGAGAACCAGAACTCGTCCTCCGCCAGGCGCAGCAGCACCGGATCGTTGAGGATCCCGCCCCGCTCGTTGCAGAGGATGACGTACTTGCCGTGCATGGGATCGATGCGTTTCGCGTTGCGGGTGATGACGTAGTCCGTGAACCGTTCCGCGTCCGGTCCCTTGACGCGGATCTGGCGCTCGACCGCGACGTTCCAGAGTGTGACGTGATTGGTCAGCGCCTCGTGCTCGGCCGCCGCGCCGCCGTCCTCCGGCCGGACGTAGCCGCGCGGGTGGTAGACGCGATTGTAGACCGTGGCGCGCCAGCAGCCGGCCGCGTGGGACAGGTGCCAGTAGGGCGACTTGCGCACGCGGGTGGAGATGAGCAGCTCGGTCGGGGTGCGGCCGCTCTGGCGCAGGTTGATCGGGACGATGCGGTCGGACTGGTCGACGCTTTGTGGTTGCGTGGTCATGTGTGCTCCCTCGACGCCAGGCTGAACGGCTCGCGCGCGAACACCCGGCGCACCATCGGCTCGAAGAACTCCAGCGGCAACGACTCGTAATCGGGGTCGAACGCGCACTGGTCCCAGCGGTGGCAGAAGTCCACGGCGTCCTGGTACCAGGGGTGGTCGCGGTACCTGTCGCGCGCGTTGGGGTCCCAGCCGCGGAAGTGGCCGTAGTAGACGAGCTGGAACAGGCCGTGATGGCGCACGATCCAGTACGTCCGCTCGGTCACGTAGGGGCGCAGGATCAGGGCCGACAGCTCGCCGTGGCTGTGTGGGGCCAGCAGGTCGTCGATGTCGTGCAGCAGCGCCGCCACCACCATCTCCTCTTCGGCGCCGTCGCGGTAGGCGCGCGTCGCGGTCTGCAGCGAGTGCTCCAGCCGGTCGACCTGGTAGCCGGCCAGCGATCCGGACAGCGCGCGGAGCTGGCCCAGCACCCGGTCGGCGGTGCCTGCGGCGAACTCGTCCTCAAACCGGGCAAGCACCTCGTAGTCCTCGCGGGTGCCGTCCGCCATGTGGGCGAAGCTCACCGTGGGGGCGTCCGGCGTCGTCGTCGTGGGCATGCCTGTAACTCTCCTTTTGCGCATGGTGTATGCGTGACCAATAGGCGGGTCAATAGTCCCGGCGCCACGAGTTAATTTTTTTTTAAAAAAACGCTTGACACATGCTGGAAATAGATTCCTGATACGCGCGTAAGCGTTCGCGTGCCCGAGTTCCGGGCCGGTCATCTCCGATTGAGGGTCCGCCATGTATCACTCGATCAGCAGTGTCGCCCAGAACGGCGACGCATTGGCCGCGGTCTGGCAGGATGGTGCACGGACCGATCTCCCCTACCTGTGGTTGCGCGACAACTGCGGCTGCAGCGAATGCCGGGTCGAGCAGACCACGGAGAAGCGGTTCCACCTCTTCCGGGTCGCTGTGGACCTGCGGCCGCGGCAGGTCACCATCGAGCACGCCGGATGCGAGGACGAGGCGGTGGCCATCGCGTGGCCGGACGGACACCACACGCGCTACCGGTCGAGCGAGATCCACGGCCTCATCGGCCGGCCTCGCACCGACCTGCGCTACTGGGACGCCAGCTTCCGGCCGCGGCAATTCGACTACCAGCGGTTCCTGCACCACGATCCAACGGCCGCGGACCTGATCGAGGAATTCCTGGAGACCGGCGCGTGCGTGCTGGTCGACGGCCCCACCGAGCCCGACTCATCGGAGCAGCTCGCCGCCCGGCTGGGGCCGATCCGCGAGGTGGTGTTCGACCGCATCCACAACGTCGTGGTCGATCCCGCCGGCTACAGCGTCGCGCACACGAAGCTGGCGCTCGCGCCGCACAACGACTTCACCAGCTACAACTGGCCGCCGAGCGTGCAACTCCTGCACATGCTGGTGAACGAGTGCGAGGGCGGCGACTCCTCGATCGTGGACGCATTCGGGGTCGTGGACGGGTTGCGGCGCGATCACCCGGAGAAGTTCGACGCGCTCTGCGCGGTCCCGGTGCCGTTCCGGCTGTTCAGCGAGGACGACGAGAGCTACGCCGTCAATCCCGTGGTCGACCTGGACGCCGGCGGCGACGTCCGGCTGGTGCGTTTCAACACGCAGCAGATGCAGCCCATTCCGCTGTCAGAGCCGCGACTGAACGACTTCTATGCCGCCTACCACGAGCTGTCGACGCGCATGAACGACCCCGGCGTCCGGGCTTCCTGCCGCCTTGAGGCCGGCCACATCATGGTGATGGCCAGCCACCGCGTCCTGCACGGCCGCACGGCGCTCCGCTCCACGGGCATGCGCCACCTGCAGGACGCCTACTTCGAGCACGACAACGTGCGCAACCACCTGCGGTTGCTGCGCCTCACCGGCCGGCTCTGAGAGCGCCCAGCCGGTCCGCGCCGGCGCGCCTCAGGGATGGGCCGGCGCCAGTTCCCAGGCGTCCAGCCGGCGGACCGTGGCCGCGCCGCCGCGGGCCAGAAGCCGGACTTCGACGGCGTCGTCGCGGGTCGGATAGATGCGCTGGGTCACGCACTGGCGGCCGTTGGCGTATACCTCCAGCACCGATCGGTCCAGGAACAGGCGCAGCTTCAGCGGCTCCCCCGCGGCAAGGCGGAACGGCGCCTCCTGGGCCGTGACCGTGCGTTCGCTCGCAGGCAGCGTGTCCATCAGCGCACGGCCGTTGCTGCTGGTCCGATAGCGGTGATAGACGATCTCTCGATCCAGCGAAGAGCGGCTCACGTCGATCCGGATCACCCCGGCGCGGGCGTCGTACGTCACCGGCGTCCGCTCCGCGCCGTCCGGCGAGCAGCGCACCGCGACGCCCACCTCGGCCGCCTCCCCCGGGTCGATCTCCAGCGCCAGCTCCAGCGTGTCGCCGGCGACGCCGGCCACCACCGCCTCGGCGCCGTCGGCCACGGCGCGCGACTGCCGGCGGCGGTGGTGGTAGCGCAACCGTTCCACCTCGCGCACTGGCTCTATGGTCAGGGTGCCGTCGGCGGCCAGCCCCAGGACCCGCGGCAGCGTCATCACCCCCGACCAGCCGGCCGCGCGCTCCCGTGCCTCGCCGCGGATCTCGCGCACCCAGTCGAAGAAGATGCGCCGCCCGGAGCCATCCAGCATCGTCCGCGGGCCGCCGAGCTGGCCCCCTTCCCAGCTCATGCGGCCGTGGATCAGGGGATGGAACAGCTCGTCGCGCAGCTCGCCCAGGTAGTACTGGGTGGCCTGCAGGTGGC
This sequence comes from Spirochaetia bacterium, assembly GCA_964291595.2. Lineage (GTDB taxonomy): Bacteria > Spirochaetota > Spirochaetia > SZUA-6 > Bin103 > CATQHW01. Next base: position 4,860,829 of record OZ219914.1, read on the forward strand.
TGCAGAACAGCAGCATGTGGCGGTCGCCGAGCGGGAAGAAGTCGGGGACGGCGCAGTCCTCGTCCGCCTCCGTCCACTCGCGGCGCGACCGGTAGAAGGTGTCGACGAACTGCCAGCGGCGCAGGTCCTGTGACTTGAACAGATACGCGGCGTCGCCGTCGCCGTTCGGGTGGCGGCGGTTGACCGCCGCGTAGTAGGTGTCGCCGTCCAGCCAGGCGCACGGGTCGTGCACCTCGTAGCGGCCGAAGTCGGCGTCGCCCTCGCGCGGTTGCGGGATCACGGGGTTGTCGGGATGCCTGGTCCAGCGGATCAGCAGGTCGTCCCGGCTCTCGGCGATGCAGATGCCGTCCGGGTTGCCGAAGTAGATGAGCGTCGGCACGCCGTCCCTGCTGACCAGGGCGCCGCCGCTGAAGCAGCCGACGCGGTCGGGTCCGTCCGGGTCCGGCTCCAGGGCGACCGGATGGTGCACCCAGTGCACGAGGTCGACGCTGGAGGCGTGTCCCCACTGGATGCGGTGCCAGTACGCCCCGTGCGGGTTGAGCTGGTAGAAGATGTGGTAGCGGCCGCGCCAGAACAGGGCGCCGTTGATGTCGTTCATCCATGCCGCCGGCGGCATGAAGTGGTAGCGGGGCCGATGGCGGTCGCCGGCCAGGTGGGCCTGCAGCGCGGCGGCCTCTCCGATCTGCGCCTCGGTCTGCGCGACGGACTGGGATGCCACGGATCTAAGGCCGCCGGCGCGGCGGCGCGTTCATGCCTTCATGCGGCTGTCGCCCGGATCGAACAGGGCCAGGCCGGGGGCGACGGTCACCGGGAAGGGCTCGTTCATGTACAGCACCTGCAGGCGGGTGCCGGCCGCCGCGTGCTCGGGCGGCAGGTAGGCGAACAGCAGGTACGTGCCCACCGACGGCCCCATGCCGGCCGAGGTCACGCGCGACTCGCGGCCGTGCGCGTCGGCGATGCGCTCTCCGTCGGCGGTCAGGATCGGTTCGTTGCCGCCGGTCGGGAAGCGGTCGATGCCGGCCGCGCCGGTGTGGTCGTCCATGGTCAGCGCGCACATCGTGGCCAGCGGACCGCCGGCGCGCGCCTTCAGGTAGGCCTGCTTGCCGATGAAGTCGTCGCGCTTCACGCGCGGGCGGGCCAGGCCGGCCTCCACCGGCGAGTACTCGGCGGTGAGGTCCGAGCCCATCAGCAGGTAGCCCTTCTCCATGCGGCCGGTGGTGCCGTAGACGCCGATGCCGACCGGGCGGGCGTCGAGCGGGCGGCCCGCCTCCCACAGCGCATCCCACAGGCGCACGCCGTGCTGCATGGCCGTGGTGATCTCGAAGCCGCCCTCGCCCACGTAGGAGATGCGCAGCATGGTCACCGGCACGCCGTCGATGATCGCCTCCCGCAGCGTCCCGTAGGGGAACTCCGCCTGCGACAGGCCGGTGTCGGTGATGCCGGCGAGCAGCGCGCACGCGTCCGGGCCCCACACGCCGATCGTGCACAGCGCCGACGAGCGGTTCTCGAACTGCACCGAGCCGTCGTCCGGGAGGTGGCGGCGGAACCACACCTCGTCGCGGGCGCCGTCGAAGGCGCCGGTGACGATCCGGAACCGGTCCGCGGCCAGCCGCTGGATGGTCAGGTCGGCGCGGATGCCGCCGTCCGGGGTGAGCAGCGGGGTGTAGATCGAGCTGCCCGGCGGCCGGTCGCACTTGTTGACCGTCAGCCGCTCCAGGTAGGGCACCACGCCGGGCCCGGAGACGTCGAAGAGCTGGAACGCGCTCAGGTCGACGATGCCCACCTTCTCGCGCAGGTGCAGGTGCTCGGCGTTGATGATCGGCGACCACCAGCGCCGGTCCCACTCGTGCGGACGGTCGGGGACGCCGTAGCGCTCCACCAGGTCGGCGTTCGACGCGTACCACTGCGGCCGTTCCCAGCCGCGCGCGTCGTACAGCTCGGCGCCGAGCGCCGCGGTGCGGTCGTGGAACGGGGCGCGGTTCATGCCGCGCTCGGACGCCCACTGCTCGCGCGGGTGGACGATGCCGTAGGTCTTGTTGAAGTGCTCGTCCGCGCGCGCGCGGATGTGGCGCTCCGTGCGCTCGTGCGCGTAGAAGCGGGTGATGTCCGAGCCGTGCGGGTCGCACAGGCGCGGGTAGCCGTGGGTCATCCACTCGGCGATCAGCCGCGCGGTGCCGGGACCCTCCTTGATCCACACCGCCGCCGCCGACCAGAGCCCCTCCACCTCCGCGGTCTCGCCCAGCACCTGCTGCGCGTCGGGAGTCAGGGAGAGCAGGCCGTTCACGGCGTACTGCATCTCGGAGCCGGCGAGCAGCTCGCCCATGATCTCGCGCGCGTGGCCGAGCTGCGGCGCGAAGTCGTCGCCCGTGAACGGCATCTCGGTGGGTGAGCGTTCCGCCTCTTCCAGGGAGGGGATGTCGTCCGGGCGCACCAGGATCGGACGATGGGCGTAGGAACCGACCTCCATCGCCTCGTGGCTCTGGCGCTCGTACATGAACACGTCCATGTCGCGCACGATCGGGTAGCCGATCTCGTTGCCGGTTTTCTTCATCAGGTCGATCGGACCCATGTCGGCCATCTGGTGCACGGCCGGCGTGAGCGGGATGCTGGCGCCTGCCATGGCGGCCACGCGCGGGCTCCACACGCCGCAGGCGATCACCACCTGATCTACCGCGATCGCGCCGCGGCCGGTCACGACCGTGCGGATGCGCGGACGGCCGAACGGCCGGTGCTCGACCTCCACCCCGGTGACCTCGGTGTTGTCCAGTACGGTCAGCACGCCTTTCGCCAGGGCTCGCTCGCGCATGATGGTGCCGGCCTTCACGGAGTCCACCACCGACACGGCCGGCATCCAGAAGCCGCCCTTGATCACGTCGCCGTTCACGTACGGAATGCGCGCGACCACCTCGTCCGGCTTCAGCAGCTCCGCCTCGATGCCCCAGGAGCGCGCCGAGGTCATGCGCCGGCGCAGCTCCTCCATGCGCTCCTCGGTGCGCGCGACCTCGACGCCGCCGCACGTGGTGTTCACCCCCAGCTCCTGGTACTGGCGCTGGCTCTCCAGCGTCAGCATGGCGATCTCGCGGCCGTGGTCGGTGGGGAAGATGAAGTTCGACGCGTGGCCGGTCGAGCCGCCCGGGTTGGGCAGCGGCCCCTTGTCGATCAGAACCAGGTCCTCCCAGCCCAGCTCCGCCAAGTGGGCAACCAGGCAGTTGCCGACGATCCCGGCGCCGATGACTGCGACTCTGGCCCGCGCCGGAACGGGCTCTGCATTCGTTACGATGGGCTCACTCACGACTGCCCATGCTGAGAGCTTGCGGTTGCCGGGTCAAGAATCCGCATTGCCTCACCAGGAATCTAACCCTGCCGAAAGCGTGCCTCACCTAAAAATCTAACCGAAGCGGCTGGACCTCACGGTCCGGTCCGGAGCCCTTCGCACACCGCGGAGGAGGTTCCGAGGAGATGGGGCTGACGATGGGTGAGCGCAGGGCACTCACCGAGCAGGTGGCGCGGCGGTACCGCAGCGCCGCCAGGAAGGACAAGACGGTCATCCTCGGCGAGTTCGTCGAGGCCACCGGCTACACACGCAAGTACGCGATCCATCTGCTGAACTCATGGGGGCGCACCCGCCTGGTGCGCATCGACGGACAGATAGTCAAGCTCGTGGTCGGTCGCCCCCGGCGCCCCAAGCCCCGCGCGCGACCGCGCCGCTACGACCAGGAGGTGCTGAAGGCCCTCACGCAGATCTGGTACGTGTTCGACTTCATGTGCGGCAAGCGCCTGGTGGTCGTGCTGCGCACCATGCTGCCGGTGCTCGACTCGTTCGGCGAGATCCCGCTCAGCGCCGAGGTGCGCGCCAAGCTGCTGAGCATCAGCGCCGCCACCATCGACCGGCTGCTGAGGCCCGAGCGCGCGCGGGTGCAGATCAAGGGCCGCACCCACACCAAGCCAGGCAGCCTCCTGAAGCACCAGATCCCGATCCGCACCTTCGCCGATTGGAACGAACAGGAGCCGGGCTTCTTCGAGATCGACCTGGTGGGCCACGACGGCGGCGATGCCTCCGGCGAGTTCTGCCACACGCTGACCCTCACCGACGTCGACACCGGCTGGGTCGAGCTGCACGGGCTGAAGAACAAGGCGCAGCGTTGGACCCACGCGGCCCTGCAGGACGCACGCCGCACGCTGCCGATCCCGCTCAAGGGCATCGACACCGACAACGGCAGCGAATTCATCAACCACCACCTGGTCGACTTGGGCCTGCCCCGGTTACGTGGACAGTTAATCGCTGAGGATTCTGTCCTCGCTGAGGAGTGTTCTACGCGGTGAAGACGGGCGGGTCAAGGCACTCCTATAGGCGGCGGAAAAAGGGGTGGGGGGTTGCGGGGGGAGGGGCGCGGCTGCCTGTGGATTTGTGGATAAGTGGAGCCTGAGATCGGCTCGGGAGCGTGCCGACGGGCAGGTCGGCTTGGCCGCAGCCCAAGGAACGCCCTCACGGGGGGCATCCGGCTTCAGAGCACCCGAAACGAGCATGGTGCGGAAAATTGACGCACGAGGATCGTCGTCACGGCGTTTTCTGTGGCGGGGTGGTGTGCCGATACCCCCGCCCGCGGCAGCGCTCAGGCCGCTGCCGCCCCGCGGTGAGTGGCCTCGAAGTCGGCCGGCGACCGGTAGCCGAGCGCCGAGTGGCGGCGCCGTCGGTTGTAGAACCCTTCGATGAACTCGAAGATCGCCAAGCGCGCCTTGGCGTGGGTGCGGAAGCTGCGCCGATCCAGCAACTCGCACTCCAGGGTCGCGAAGAAACTTTCGCAGAGCGCATTGTCGTACGCATCGCCCACCGAACCGGTCGACGGACGAACGCCAGCCTCCTTGCACCGCGCCCCGAACGCGATCGACGTGTACTGCGAGCCCTGGTCGCTGTGATGAATCACCCCGTGTGCACGGCGCCGCCAGAGGGCCATGTTCAGCGCGTCCAGGACCAGTTCGGTGCGCAGATGGCCGGCCATCGCCCAGCCCACCACCCGGCGGCTGAACGCATCGAGCACCACCGCCACGTACAGAAACCCCGTCCAGGTCCTGACATACGTGATGTCGGCCACCCACAGCCGATCGGGTGCGGAGGCGCTGAAGTCCCGATCCACCAAGTCCGGCGCCACGCGGGCAGCGCGCTGCTCGCGCGTGGTGGTCTTGGCCGAGCGCCTGCGGCTGACGCCGGCGATCCCGGCCGCGCGCATCAGCCGCCCGACCCGCTTCGCGCCGATCCGCTTGCCTTCCTCGCGCAGCTCGGCGTGGATGCGTGGCCGCCCGTACACTTCGTAGTTGCCGCTCCAGATCTCCTTGATCCTCTCGGTCAACTGCGCATCCCGTCGCGCTCGCGCCGACGGTTCGCGGCCCAGCCATGCGTAGTAGCCGCTGGGGGAGAGACCCAGCACCCGACACATGGTGCGCACCGGCCAGGCGGCCTGGTTGTCCTTTACGAACTCGAATCCCTCCCGGGGATCGAGTCGCTCTCCCGCGCGAACCAGGCCGCTGCTTTTTTTAGAATGTCACGCTCGACGCGCAGCTGCTTGTTCTCTCGCCTCAGCCGCCGCAACTCCAGGCGCTCGTCGGTGCTCAGCCCGTCGCTGCGCTGCCCTCCGTCGCGTTCATGTTGGGCCACCCAGTTGCGAATGGCCCCTGCCGACGGCTCGTACTCCCGAGCCAATTCCTCCGGCGTCCTCCCGGACTGCACCAACTCGACCATCTGCTCGCGGATCTCAGGTGGATACGCTTGATGCGTTCTCGCCATCTCAGCTCCCTCCTCCGTGCCTCACTGTCTATGTGTCCACGAAAGCGGGGCAACTCCAACTTCTGCCGCGAGCACCAGATCACCTTCACGCGCGGGCGCCCGTACCGCAAGAACGACACCTGCTACGTCGAGCAGAAGAACGGCCACGTGGTGCGCCGCGCGGTCGGCTACCTGCGCCATGACACCGACGAGGAGCTGGACGCTCTCAACGCCGTCTACGGCACGCTCGGCCTCCTGGTCAACTTCTTCTACCCCTCGGTGAAGCTGATCAAGAAGACCCGCTGCGGCTCCAAGGTACGGCGCATCTACGACGAGCCCCAGACTCCGTATCAGCGCGTGCTGCAATCCCCGGCGGTGGACGCCGAGGTGAAGGCGCGGCTCAAACAGCAGTATGAGACGCTGAACCCGGTGGCCCTCAAGCGCGGGCTGACCCGATTGACCGATCACCTGCTGCGGGTGCATGCCAACAAGACGCCGCCCCCGGTCCGGCCGAGCAACCGATGAGCGCTGGCGCCGAACGGCGGATCGGACCGCTCTGGAGGGTCGCTCGGCCTCAGCCGGCCGTGAGCGCAGAAATCGACGCGCGAGGATTGCCTGGCCAGCGACAATCAAGATGAGAATGCAGCGACAATCAAGGTGAGAACGCGCGAGTAGGCGGCTGGCTCTCCAGATCGAGGGGAGGTAGTCGCCTCTGACGCAGGGAGGGCGGAGCCCGACCGGAGTCAGAGGCGTGGCGGCGCTCCCGTGGGGGCTTCGCCGCCGGTGATCGTGGCCGACCCGGCGTGGGTAGGGTGCTCTGCAGTACCGAACAAGGAGCACCCGTGCCGGGCCGACACATAACCGATCGCCAAGTGAGGCTCTACATGAACCTGCGCAGCAAGGACACACCCTCGGTGGCCGCCGCCAAGGCGTCGATCAGCACCGCCAGCGCCTACCGCATCGAATCCGACCCGCGGCTGCCGTCACAGAAACGGAACGCTCGCACGCGCCGACGGCCCGATCCCCTGGACGGCATCTTCGATGAAGAGATCCTCCCGATGCTGGAACGCACGCCCCATCTGCGCGCGGTGACGATCTTCGAGGAACTCCTGCGTCGCCACCCGAAGTTGCCCCGCAGCGTGCGGCGCACGCTGGAACGTCGCGTGCGGCGCTGGCGTGCCGTGCACGGCCCCGAACAAGAGGTCATCTTCGCTCAGAGCTATCCGCCCGGCCACATGGGCTTGTCGGACTTCACCGACGGCACGGACCTGGGGGTCATCGTGGCCGGCGAGCCGTTGGCACACCTGTTGTACCACTTCCGGCTGCCCTACTCGGGGTTCGAGCACGCCGACGTGGTGATGGGCGGCGAGAGCTTCATCGCCCTCAGCGCCGGCCTGCAGCAGGCGTTGTCGATCCTGGGCGGCTCGCCGCGGGAGCACCGCACCGACAGCCTCTCGGCGGCGTTCCGCAACCTGGACCGCGCCGCCTGCGACGATCTGACCGAGCGCTACGAAGAGCTGTGCCGCCATTACCAGATGCGCCCGACGCGCAACAACCGCGGCGTCGCCCATGAGAATGGCAGTGTCGAGAGCGCCCACGGCCACCTCAAGCGCGCCATCGAGCAGGCCCTGCTGCTGCGCGGATCGCGCCGGTTCGACGACCTGGACGCCTACCGGGCGTTGATCGGCGACATCGTCAGCCGCCACAACGCCCGCGACCGAGCGCGCATCGATGCCGAACGCGCCGTGCTGCAGCCGTTGCCTCGCTTCGGTGCCCAGGACTTCGAGATCGAGCGCGTGCGCGTCACCTCCCACGGCGGGTTCACCCTGCGCAAGGTCTTCTACTCGGTGCCGTCGCGGCTGATCGGCCACAGCCTGCGGGTGCACCTCTACCACGATCGGCTGCAGGTGTTCCTCGGCGCCACGGCGCTGATGAGCCTGCCGCGGGGCAAGCCCCATGCCGACGGCCGCCGCGGCCACGTCGTGAGCTACCATCACTTCATCCACGCCCTGCGCCGCAAGCCCATGGCGCTGCGGCACCTGGTGTACCGCGATCAATTGTTCCCCCGTGAGGCCTACCGGCGCACCTTCGACGCGTTGCTCGATGCGCTCGATGAACGTGAGGCGTGCCGACGGATGGTCGGGCTGCTGGCCCTGGCGCACGATCGCGGCTGCGAGGCCGCCCTCGCCGAGCACCTGGAGCACCTGCTTGCCGCTCATCGGCTGCCCGATCTGGATGAGCTGACCGAGCGCTTTCTGCCCGATCCGTCCTCGCTGCCGCACCTGAACATCCGCCAAGGGTCGCTGGCCGACTACGACGAGCTTCTCGATCACCCCGAGCACTCCGACGTCTCCCAGGCCGACGTCTCCCAGGAAGGCGCCGCATGAGCAAGCCCAACGCCGTCGACGCCGCCGCACTCAATCTCATGCTCAGCGAGCTGCGCCTGCCGAGCATCAAGTCGCTGTGGCCACGGCTCACCGAGCAGGCCGACCGCGAGGGCTGGCCAGCCTCCCGGCTGCTGGCCGTCTTGACCGAGCACGAAATCGCCGACCGGTCCCGCCGGCGCTTCCAGCGTCGGCTTCGCGAAGCGCATCTGCCGGGCGGCAAGACGCTGGAGTCCTTCGAGTTCTCCGCTGTGCCGATGGTCTCCAAAGCGCACGTGATGGCCCTCAGCGCCGGCGACCGCTGGCTCGACGAAGGCGCCAACCTCATCCTCATCGGCCCGCCCGGCGCCGGCAAAAGCCATCTGGCGGCCGCCATCGGCCTGGCGCTCATCGAGAACGGCTACCGGGTGCTGTTCACCCGGACCACCGACCTGACGCAGCGGCTGCAGATGGCCCGCCGCGAGCTGGCCCTGGAGGCGGCCATCGCCAAACTGGACAAGTTCCACCTGGTCGTCCTCGATGACTTCGCCTACGTGACCAAGGATCAGGCCGAGACCAGCGTCCTGTTCGAGCTCATCAGCGCCCGTTACGAGCACCGCTCGATGCTCATCACCGCCAATCAGCCGTTCGGGCAGTGGGAGGCCATCTTCCCCGACCGGGGCATGACGGTGGCGGCCATCGACCGGCTCGTGCACCGTGCCAGCATCTTCGAGCTCAACGTCGACAGCTACCGGCGTCGCACCGCCATCGAGACCAAGCGCACACGGCGTCGTCGTCCCGACGCCGCCAGCACCGCAACCGACCAAGCTGATGCATCGTCGCAGGAGGACGGCTGACACCCACCGCACTCGCCACCCCACCCATCCAGGCGGCTTCTCGGGCCGAAATCTGCTCTCCGTGCCGCTGCCGCGAGAAAACCAGCTCCATAGCGGCCGCTCAACGCGTTTTCCCCCGAGCGGTGGTGTCAGGATACCCCCCGGATCCGCCGATTCCGAGCAATCTGACCTCAGCAGGAAGCCCGTTCACCCACGGCACGGTGCGCCGTGACGGCGCCTCTCACCCGGCTCCTCAGCAGGACTTGCACCATGACCTCCTCCTCGGTCATCCTCCGCCCGTTGCGACACCGGATTATCTCATCCTGATTGTCGCTCGGTTCTCATCCTGATTGTCGCGCCACACCCGGACTGCCGCCGATCCAGTTCTGCGAGCGGCGCAGCTCGCCGGGCAGCTTGTCCGCGCCGCGGGCGCCACGCATCAGGATGCGGTGCGCGTTGCGCAGCAGGCGCACGCTGAGCGGCAACCCGTTCGGATCCGCAAGCCGACGGCGCGCGTGCGCGAGGGCATCCACGTAGTTGCAGACCTCCTCGACATCCTCGGGGCGTTCGGCGCGACCGGTCGCTTCGTAGGTGACGATGTCGGGCAGCGTCGCCTGCGTTCCTTCGATCTGCGAGGTGATCACCGCCTCCTTGCGGACGAACCCATAGAGGAACCAGCCGGTATCCGGCCCCATTGCACCCGCCACCTTGAGGCGGGAGAGAGCGGCCAGCGCGTCGGCGTGGAGCTTTGCGGCCGCTGCATCTATGACCAGCGGGGGATCCGCCGGGGGCAACGGAAACGGGACGAACGCCCGGACCTGCTCCCCAGCGGTGCTGGTGATGCGGTAGCGACCGGTCTGGCGAGGCACCGTTCGGAAACGCTCCTTTCCTCAGCGCGGACGTTAGAATACGTTCGTTTCTTTTACAACATCTCTACGAATCGTTCGTTTCTTTATTGCGGAGTGAGAGCGCGCAACCCCGGATCACGGGTTCCTGTTGCGTGGCCGCCGGCCGCTGATTCAATGTGACCCGGCACCTGCGGGTGCTGGGAGGAGGAACGAATGAGCAATCAGGGAGTAGTACGGTAAGCGACCGGCGAAACCAGCCCCTATGAGGCCGGCGGCGGAGGACGTGCGGTCGGCAGGAGCGTGAGGTAGTCGGCGCGGGTGCGCGCGTGCGGCAGCTTCTCGAACAGTTCACGCAGATACCCGTACGGCTCGCGCCGGTTGGCCTTGGCGGTCTCGATCAGGCTGTACAGGATCGCGCTCGCCTCGGCTCCGCGCGGGCTTCCAGAAAACAGCCAGTTCTTGCGGCCGACCACGAACGGCCGGATCGCCTGTTCGCAGGCGTTGTTGTCCGGCCTCAGCTGCGGGTGGTCCAGGTAGCGGATCAGCTTCGGCCACTCGCTCAGCGCGAAGGCGACCGCCTTGCCGAGCGCCGTGCCGGGCAGCACTTGGTCGCGTTTGTCCTGCAGCCAAGCGTGGAACTTGGCCAGCACCGGCTGCACCCGTGCGCGCCGCGCGGCCACGAACCGCTCGGGGTCCTCATCGCGGTACTTGGACAGTTCCGATTCGGCGCGGTACAGCTTGGCGATGAACCCCAGCGCTACCAGCGCCGAGCCGGCCCGGCTCGATACCTTGCCCAGCGCGTCGGCGGCCTCCTTGAACGCGCGCCGCACGTGCGCCCAACAGCCTACGTGCACGATGCCGGGCTGCGCACACGGGCGCGCGTAGCCGTCATACCCGTCGGTCTGCACGTAGCCCTGGTAGTCGCCGATGATCTGGGCTGCCACCCGCGCGGCGCGGCTGGGCTCATAGCGGTACACCACCACCGGCTCATCAGGCGGACCGCCGCGCGCCACCCACACGTAGCTGGTGTCGGTGTTGGCGCGCTCGTGCTCCTTGAGCACCTGCACGGTGGTCTCGTCGATCGCAAGGATCGGGCCTGAGCGCAGCTTGTCGAGCAACGCCTCCATCAGCGCCTGGCAGGCTGTGGCGGCAGCGATCATCCAGTCCGACATCGTGCGCCGCGACAGCTCGACTCCAAGCCGCGCGAACTGCCGCTCCTGCCGGTACAGCGGCAGCGCGTCGCAGAACTTCGCCGTGGCGATGAACGCCAGCAGCCCCTCGGAGGCCAGCCCCCTCGGGATCAGCGCCGCCGGCGGCGGCGCGACCCGCACCGCCGGATGCTCTTCGTCGCCGGAGCCTTCGCAGTGATGGCAGGCATACTTGGGCCGCACCGTGCGGATCACCCGCACCTGCGGCGGGATCACGTCGAGCTTCTCGGAGGTGTCCTCGCCGATGCGCACCAACGGGTGGCCGCACTCACACTGCTTGTCCTGCTCGGGCAGGTCGATGAGCCTCTCGACCCGCGGCAGCGCCTGCGGCAGCGGTTTACGCCGCGGGCGGCTGCCAGTACGCGTAAGCACCTCGGCGGCCGCCTGATCCGGGGGCGGCTCATCCTCGGGCGCTTGGTCCTCTGGCGGGTCGTTGTCGGCGGCTTGTTCGATCTCATCGAACAGCCGGATCTGCAGCCGCTCGGCGTCGGTGAGCTGTTCGGTGCCGCGTCCATACAGCTTGTTCTTGAACCAGGAAAGCTGTTCTTCGTAGAGATCCAGTTTCTTGTTCAGCTCCCGAAGTTTCGTGTCCAGTTCGCCGTTTTTCGCCGTCAGCTCTTGCTTTTCCAGGATCAGGCGCCGATTGTCTTCACGCAACGACTCGCGTTCTTCGGCGACCGCTGACGCTCCGGACATGTCGATACAGTAGCACGAAATACGCTGATCTTGTCAAGCCCGATCAGGCGATTTCTCGGTACCGGAGCTCCTCGTGCGTGTGCCAGAAATCGATCCCGATCAGCAGCATCCGAAGCTCCTCGGCGCCGATCTCCCGGCGCGCCTCGGCCGCCGTGCGCGGCCACGGAAATCGCCCCTTCTCCAGCCGCTTCATCCACAGACAGAACCCCGTGCGGTCCCAGTACACCGCCTTCAGAACACGCCGCTGCGCGTTGCAGAACACGAACAGCGCCGTCTCGAACGGGCTGAGCTGCATCTGCTCCTGCACCACCAGCACCAGCCCGTTGATCTGCTTGCGCATATCGGTCGCTCCCGGCCGCACGAAGATCCGCGCCGCCCCCAGTTCCAGACGGATCACCGCTCGCCCTCCAGCGCCGCCAGCACCTCACGCAGATGCCCGGCGCGCACCGACGGCCTCAGCCTCAGCACGTACCGCTCGCCCACTACCAACTCGATCGCCGCTCGCGGCTCCGCACCGCCGCCAAGCTGTCCCAATTCGACCAGCGGCTGACTCGCCTGCGCCGACCTCAACTTGCCCGCCCACCGGCACAGCGACGAGTACGGCAGGCCATGCCGCTCGCTGTACGCCCTCTTCGACAGGCCGCTGCCCCGCCACCCTTCCACCTGACGGTTCCAATACTCGCGTCCGCGGTTCTTGTTCATGTTCGTCCCCCCTACACAGGGACGATGGTCCGTTACTTCAGCCTTCGTAAGGTGGGGTTCGGCGGACGCTTACGTAGTACGCGCACTGGTGGCCGGCCTGTCGGGGCTGGCGATACTCGTGGGCTGCTCGACGACGACGACCACGACGGCAGAGCTGACCTACCTGCACTCACCGGTGCGGGTCGATCCGGCCGGCACGTCCACGTTCAGGGCGGGCGCCTCGGCGATCTACGAGGTGGACCGCGGCCAGACCCGTCTTGGCCTGTGCGGAGTGGGCGGCTACGAGTGGTGGGATGACGCCGACGGAACCGGCCCGGACGCGCTGATTCCGAGCAACCTGCTCCGGGGATCGTACTGCCACAAGCTGGACATCGGCTAGCTAGTTCCTGTCCGTAAACTCGCAACTCGTTGAGCGGGCTTGAGTTGAGTCTTGGAGACGAGCGGACAAAGAAACGGTGTTTCGGCTACCATCGCTGGTGAAACCCAAACAATAGCCGAAACACCGGAGGTCAGATGCGCTCCACACGCACCATCCAGCCCAGCGTATTCCAAGCTCCCGAAATTGTCCATCCCGCGCATTGCCTCACCAGGAATCTAACCCTGCCGAAAGCGTGCCTCACCTAAAAATCTAACCGAAGCGGCTGGACCTCACGGTCCGGTCCGGAGCCCTTCGCACACCGCGGAGGAGGTTCCGAGGAGATGGGGCTGACGATGGGTGAGCGCAGGGCACTCACCGAGCAGGTGGCGCGGCGGTACCGCAGCGCCGCCAGGAAGGACAAGACGGTCATCCTCGGCGAGTTCGTCGAGGCCACCGGCTACACACGCAAGTACGCGATCCATCTGCTGAACTCATGGGGGCGCACCCGCCTGGTGCGCATCGACGGACAGATAGTCAAGCTCGTGGTCGGTCGCCCCCGGCGCCCCAAGCCCCGCGCGCGACCGCGCCGCTACGACCAGGAGGTGCTGAAGGCCCTCACGCAGATCTGGTACGTGTTCGACTTCATGTGCGGCAAGCGCCTGGTGGTCGTGCTGCGCACCATGCTGCCGGTGCTCGACTCGTTCGGCGAGATCCCGCTCAGCGCCGAGGTGCGCGCCAAGCTGCTGAGCATCAGCGCCGCCACCATCGACCGGCTGCTGAGGCCCGAGCGCGCACGGCTGCAGATCAAGGGCCGCACCCACACCAAGCCAGGCAGCCTCCTGAAGCACCAGATCCCGATCCGCACCTTCGCCGATTGGAACGAACAGGAGCCGGGCTTCTTCGAGATCGACCTGGTGGGCCACGACGGCGGCGATGCCTCCGGCGAGTTCTGCCACACGCTGACCCTCACCGACGTCGACACCGGCTGGGTCGAGCTGCACGGGCTGAAGAACAAGGCGCAGCGTTGGACCCACGCGGCCCTGCAGGACGCACGCCGCACGCTGCCGATCCCGCTCAAGGGCATCGACACCGACAACGGCAGCGAATTCATCAACCACCACCTGGTCGACTTCTGCCGCGAGCACCAGATCACCTTCACGCGCGGGCGCCCGTACCGCAAGAACGACACCTGCTACGTCGAGCAGAAGAACGGCCACGTGGTGCGCCGCGCGGTCGGCTACCTGCGCCATGACACCGACGAGGAGCTGGACGCTCTCAACGCCGTCTACGGCACGCTCGGCCTCCTGGTCAACTTCTTCTACCCCTCGGTGAAGCTGATCAAGAAGACCCGCTGCGGCTCCAAGGTACGGCGCATCTACGACGAGCCCCAGACTCCGTATCAGCGCGTGCTGCAATCCCCGGCGGTGGACGCCGAGGTGAAGGCGCGGCTCAAACAGCAGTATGAGACGCTGAACCCGGTGGCCCTCAAGCGCGAGCTGACCCGATTGACCGATCACCTGCTGCGGGTGCATGCCAACAAGACGCCGCCCCCGGTCCGGCCGAGCAACCGATGAGCGCTGGCGCCGAACGGCGGATCGGACCGCTCTGGAGGGTCGCTCGGCCTCAGCCGGCCGTGAGCGGAGAAATCGACGCGCGAGGATTGCCCTCACGGCGTTTTCTGAGCCGGGGTGGTGTCCCGATACCCCCACTGAAGCGCCATCGGGGCCGACGGTGGCGCTTCAGCGCAGGGCGCTCCACCAACGTTGGTTCGCGCCCGGCTCTGCACCGCGGCGCCACCGCTGCTGCCTGCGCTCGCAGATCACCTGCCGGTGTGCGGGAGCCCAGCGCTCGCCACGATCCGCTCCGATGGGAGCTCCGCAACGGCAGCCACCGTCTGCAGCGAGCACTCTTGCCGCAGGCGCCACGACGACGCTTGGGGTTATCCACATATCCACAGCCTGTGAGTCTCCCCCCTCGCGCTCCCCCCTCGTTTCCGCCGCCGCCTTCGGTTAGATTCTCTCGTGAGGCATGGCCTTCGCTACGGTTCGATTCTTAGTTGAGGCAATAGGTCCCGTCGCCGAGGAGTTGGAACGGGCTTCGAGCTGGCTCGATCAACACCGCGAGTTGCTGGAAATGGTCGGCCGCTGCGTCGGCGGCTCGGCTGGCCGCGGTCGCCAGGGGCTGACCTGCGAGACGATCCTGCGCGCCGCGGTGCTCAAACACCTGATGGGCTACTCGTACCGAGGATTGGAGTTCGCGCTGCACGATTCGGCCACCATGCAGCGTTTCGCGCGGGTCGATCCGCACGCGGTGCCGAAGAAGTCGGCGTTGCACGCCGGCATCAAGGCGATCGACGCCGAGGTCTGGAGAAGCATCGACGGCGTGCTGGTGCAGGACGCCAGGCTGCAGGGCATCGAGTCAGGCGCTCAGGTGCGCATCGACTCCACGGTGACCGACACGGATGTCCTGGAACCCTCGGACAGCCGCCTGTTGTACGACGGCGTGCGGGTGCTGACGCGGTTGCTGCGACAAGCGGGTGAGCACCTGCCGGAGGTGTCGTTTGGCGACCATTGCCGTGCCGCCAAGCGACGCGAGCAGGAGATCCGCTCGGGACGCGGCGCACGGCGGCGTGCGGCCACCTATCGGCGGCTGCTGAGGCTGGTGGGGCAGACGACCGGCTACGCGGCGGCGGCGCGAGCTCGTGTGTGTTGCGTAACTGAGCCGTGGGCCGAGAGTTGGTGTGCCGAGGTGGGCGCCTACCTGGAGCTGGTCGCGCGGGTGGTCGACCAGACCAAGCGACGCGTGTTCGACGGCGAGACGGTGCCGGCCAGTGAGAAGGTGGTGAGCTTGTTCGAGCCGCACACCGACATCATCGTCAAGGGTGGGCGTGCGATCGAGTACGGGCACAAGATCAACCTGAGCAGCGGGCGCAGTGGGCTGGTGCTCGACGCGGTGGTCGAAGCGGGCAATCCGGCCGACAGCACGCGCTGCCTGCCGATGCTGAGGCGTCATGTGGAGCTCTACGGCGAGCCGCCGCAGCGGGCGGCGTTCGACGGCGGCTATGCATCGCGGGCGAATCTGGCGGACGCCAAGAAGCTGGGCGTGGAGCACGTGGTGTTCCACAAGAAACGGGGCATGGAGCAGACCGACATGACGCCGTCGGCGTGGATCTACGGGCAACTGAAGCGCTTTCGGGCCGGTGCGGAAGCAGGCATATCGTATCTGAAGCGCTGCTTTGGGCTGGACCGCTGCACCTGGAGCGGCTGGGAACAGTTCCGGGCGTACGTGCACTCGGCGGTGTTCGCCCACAACCTGATAAGGCTGGTTCGCTTACTGCCGACGTGAGGCGCTGCGGCCAGCGGCGATTATCGTTCTCCCACAGTTTCCCAGGGGTCTTGATGGGATTGGTGCGACTTATGTGTCGGTATGAAGAGAACCTACGCCCGATTACCGCGAACTCGGGTCCCCGAACGAATGTCAAAACCAAGCTCGCCTACGCCCGACTCTCGATTCCAGCGCGTCCTGTACGCCCCCGAGACGCACTCCTCCTGACTCGCTCTCCCGAAACCGAGGATTGCCGGACAGGAACTAGCCCAAGTTTAACACCAGCGCAGGCGATTTGGCGAGATTGGAGTGATTTCCGCGAATCTATAGGGGTCTCTGAGTGTATCAGGGCCGAAGTGGCCAATGTAGTGCCATAATAGATTCATTGCCCATTGACCCCCTCATTGCCACCCCTCTACCTTCTGGTCAGCCATGTTCGTACGCCGTACCCAGACCCGCGCCACCGCCGACGGCGAACGCTACTTCACCCATCGCCTCGTCCGATCCGAGCGCCGCGGCACCCGCGTCCGCCAGCGCACGGTGCTCAATCTCGGCCGCCATTTCTCGGTCCCGCAAGCCGATTGGCCGTTGCTGTGCACTCGTATCGAGCAACTTCTCAGCCCCCAAGATGCGCTGCTGGCCACCGATATCGGCCCCGAGCTCGAACAGCAAGCACAACGGATCGCCGCGCAGGTGCTTGCCCGCCACGGTGGACTGCACCCAGATCCCCAGCAGCCGCACGCCGGCGAGGGCGCAGAACGTGACCTGCACACCGTCGACGTCTCATCCCTGCAATTGCTGCGTCCCCGCTCGGTCGGCGTCGAACACCTCGCCCTGTGGGCCATGCAGCAGGTGCAGTTCATCCCCCTGCTGCACCGCTTGGGGCTCAACGGTCGACAGCGCGCTGCGGCGCTCGGCTCGATCATCGCCCGCATGGCCGCCCCCGGCTCCGAACGGGCCACCTATGGCTGGCTGTGTCACCGCAGCGGCTTGGGCGAACTGCTGCAGGTGGACTTCGAGACGATGAGCATGATGCAGCTCTACCGCGCCAGCGACGCGCTGGTCGGCCAGCAACAGGTGATCGAGCAGCATCTGTTCAGCCAGGTGACCGATCTGTTTGGGCTGCAGACGACCGTCACGCTCTACGATCTGAGCAACACCTACTTCGAGGGGGAGGCAGCCGATCAGCCACTGGCCCAGCGTGGTCACTCCAAGGAGAAGCGCAGCGATTGTCCGCTGCTGACGTTGGCCTGGTGCTGGACGGCAGCGGGTTCGTGCGGCGCAGCGAGGTGTTGGCCGGCAACGTTCGGGAAGAGAAGACCCTGGCGGCGATGCTCAAGCGCCTGGAGGTCCCTGCCGGTGCGCTGGTCGTGATGGATCGCGGGGCGGCCACCGAGGAGAATCTGAAGTGGATGCGCCGGCGCGGGTACCGGTATCTGGCGGTGAGCCGAGAGCGCACGCGCAGGTTCGATGCGCAGGCGGCGTTGTGTGTGAAGACCGCCTGCGAACAACAGGTACAGGTTCAGAAGGTGAGCAGCGAGGACGGCGCCGAGGTGCGTGTGTACTGCTACTCGGAGGCTCGCCAGGCGAAGGAGCAGGCGATGATGAAGCGGGCCGTCACGCGCTTCGAGGAGCAGCTCAAGCAGATGCACGAAGGGCTGTCGCGGCCACGGACGCACAAGAAGATCGAGCACATCTGGCAGCGCATCGGGCGTCTGGTGGCCGCCAGCGGGGGCGTGGGGCAGCACTACCAGATTGAGGTGGACGCGGATGCGAGCGGCCAGAAGGCCGTCGCGATCAGGTGGGAACAACGACCGGTGGACGGCTCGAAGCTGACCCATCCGGGGGTGTACTGCCTGCGCAGCAACCAGACCGATTGGGATGCCGAGACGATGTGGCGCACCTACATCATGTTGACCGACTTGGAGGCGGTGTTTCGGTCGTTCAAGTCGGAGCTGGGGTTGCGACCGATCTTTCATCAGACCGAGCGACGCTCCAAGGGACATCTGTTCATCACCGTGCTGGCTTACCAGATGGTGCAGGTGATCCGGCGGCGGCTGCGCGAGCGCGACGAGCACGCATCGTGGGCCACGCTGCGCAGCACGCTGGCCGCCCAGCACCGGGTCACCGCCACCTTCGGCTGTGCTGACGGTCGCACCCTGCACGTGCGCCAAGCCACGCAGGCGGAGCCGCAGCAACGGGCGATCTACGACGCGTTGGGCGTTGATCCCGCTCCCGGTGGGATCAAGAAGATGATCGTCACGTAGCGATGCTCACCGGTTGGGCGCAGAATGTAGTGCCACACGGAGAAATGAGGTCCGCTAAGTTGTTTGCTCATAACAGGATCATTTCCAGTCTGTTAAACTTGGGCTAGCTAGTAGCCGGGTTCGCACCCGGCCGCTACCGATTCGGCGGCGCGGTGCAGATCAGCACCTCCAGGGTTTCGTCGCCCGTATTCTCGATGCCGTGCTCGCACCACGGCGGCAGGTGGACGAAGGTGCCGGCCGCTACTTCGCGCTCCTCGCCGTTGAGGGTCATCACGCCGCGCCCGCGCAGGATCACGTAGCACTCCTCGGGGAGGTGGCCGCGCGGCTCCATCTTCACGTGCGGGGGCAGGTAGAACATCACCAGCCCCATCGCTTGCGACGGAGCGCGCGGATTGGACGGGTGCACGACCCGCACGCCGACGCCGTCGCAGCCGGGATAGCGCACCGGCGTGCCGTCGCGGGCGGTCACCACGTTGGCCGCCGGCGGCACGTCGGGCTTCGTCCCGTGCGGATCGCCCCCGTATCCCCTGAACTTCTCGATCTTCGCCATCTCTTTCAACCTCCGTGCGACGGCGGGAGTGTGCCAGAGTACGCTGGTCCTATGACGATGAGAGCCTCAGGCCCCGACGATGCGATCCGCCGGCTGCTGGACGCCTACCGCCGCGGAGACACGACGGTCCAGGACGAGCTCGCGCACGCCTTCGCGCGCATCGCGGCCGTCGACCGCGCCGGCCCCAAGCTCAACACGGTGCTGCGCATCGACCCCGACGCGCAGTGGACGGCCCGCCGGCTCGATACGGAGCGGCAGGCCGGCACCGCAACGGGGCCCCTCCACGGGGTGCCGGTGTTGCTCAAGGACAACGTCGACACCGGCGGCCCCGGCGGCGGCTCGATGGCCACCAGCGCCGGCGCGCTGGCCCTGGCCGACTCCTTCGCACCGGCCGACGCGCCCCTGGTGCAGCGCCTGCGGGCGGCCGGGGCGCTGATCATCGGCAAGACCAACATGACCGAGCTGGCCAACTACATGTCCACGGGCATGCCCGGCGGCTACAGCTCGCTCGGCGGACAGGTGCTCAACCCCCACCACCCGGCGCTGCCGGTGTCGACCTCCAGCTCCGGGTCCGCCGCCGCCGTGGCCGCCGGCCTGTGCCCGGTGGCGATCGGCACCGAGACCGCGGGCTCGATCCTGGTGCCCGCCTTCGCCAACGGCATCGTCGGCATCAAGCCGACCGTCGGGCTGGTGTCCCGGACCGGCATCGTGCCGATCGCCTTCAGCCAGGACACCGCCGGCCCGTTCGCGCGCAGCGTCGAGGACGCGGCCCGCGTGCTCGCCGTGATCGCCGGCCCCGACCCGGAAGACGCCGCAACGCACGGCGCGCCGGCCTTCGACTTCCGCGCGCACCTGCGCCGCGACGGCCTGCGCGGCGCGCGCGTCGGCATCCCGCGCGGCGGGTTCTGGGACGAGCAGGGCGAGCGGTGGCAGGACACGCTGGAGCCGGTCCGCGCCGCGCTCGTCGACGGCGGCGCCGAGGTGGTCGACCCGGCCGACATCGCCACCCGCGACGCCATCGCGTGGTCGCCGGTGCTGCTGTACGAGTTCAAGGCGGCGATGAACGCCTACCTGCGGCGGCTCGGCCCCGGAGCGCCGTGCCGGACGCTCGCCGACCTGATCGCCTTCAACGCCGCCCACGCCGACCGCGCGCTGCGCTACGGGCAGGTATGGCTGCTGCGCGCCGAGCACGAGACTTCCGGCCGCATGGACGAGGCGGAGTACCTCGACGCCCGCGCGGAGGACCTGCGGCTGTGCCGGACCGAGGGCATCGACGCCACGCTGGAAAAACACGGACTGGACGCCCTGGTGTTCCCGAACGGCTCGGGATCGTCGGTGGCCGCGCGCGCCGGCTATCCGTCGGTGGCGGTCCCGCTCGGGTTCGTGCCGGCATCCGACGGCAGCCCCGCGCCGATCGAGCCGCGCGGCGTCATGTTCACCGGCACCGCGTTCAGCGAGCCCACCCTGGTGCGCATCGCCCACGCCTTCGGAACTCCTGACCCGCGACGAGGCGGGAGTCCTCGACGCCCGCGCGGAGGACCTGCGGCTGTGCCCGCGTCAGCCCGAACGTGTGTCCGTAAAGTGAGCCCACCGGGTAGGAGGCGGGGTCACCCCCGCCGTCCCCCCACACCACCGTACGTACGGTTCCGTATACGGCGGTTCACGAAGCCATCCGCCAGCGGCGATGCCGTGAGAGAAGACTCACCAGTCCATGCTCGGCAAGGTAGCGCTTCGGCAACGCCGCGTTCATGTGCGAAGCTCCCGCGTTCCACCAGGGTCCGTGCCCGTTGGAAGCTGACAACCAAGCGCGATCCTCCGCGAGGCCGGCCCGTATCAGCTTCTTCGCGCGCGTGCGCGGCCGCTTCCACTGCCGCCACTGCACACAGCGGAATCGCCGCCGGATCCATTCGTCCAGTCGGTCGAACGTCACCGCGACCTCCGCATGCCGGTAGTAGTTGGACCAGCCGATCAGCAGCGGCCGTAGTTCCTCGATCTGCGCCGTCAAGTTCCGCCCTCGCGCTCGCCTGAACTCAGCCTTCAGTTTCTGCCTCAATCGGTGCTCCGACTCAGGGGCCACCTTCAGCCTCGGCGTGCGCTCCACGGTCATCGAGTATCCCAGAAACTTCCGCTTCCATGGTCGATCCACCGCGCTCTTGTCGCGGTTCACCCGCAGCCTCAACCGTTGGCTCACAAACCGCTCCAGCGTCTGCATCACCCGCTCCCCGGCTCGCCTCGACCCAACGTACACGTTGGCGTCGTCGGCGTACCGACAGAACGCGTGTCCGCGCCGCTCCAGCTCTTTGTCCAACTCGTCCAGCAGGATGTTCGACAGCAACGGTGACAACGGACCGCCCTGTGGCGTCCCTTCCGTCGTCGGCGACACCAGCCCGGCGTCCATGACACCGGCCTCCAGGTATCGCCTCACCAGCCTCAGCACCCGCTTGTCCTTCACCTTGCGCGCCACCCGCGCCATCAGCACGTCGTGGTTCACCCGGTCGAAGAACTTCTCCAGGTCCATGTCGACCACCCACCGCTTGCCGCCGGCCACGTACTCACGCGCCTTCAGCACCGCGTCGTGGGCGCTGCGTCCAGGGCGAAACCCATAGCTGGATTCCGAAAACCCCGGCTCGAACACCCGGCTCATCACCTGGTGCAGCGCTTGCTGGATCAGCCGGTCCACCACCGTCGGAATGCCCAGTCGGCGCATCCCACCGCCCGGCTTCGGGATCTCCACCCGCTTCACCGGTTGTGGCTCGTACCGCTCGCCCAGCAGCGCTTCCTTGATCCGCTGCCACTCTTCCCGCAGGTGCGGCCCCAGTTCCTCGACGCTCATTCCGTCGATCCCCGGTGCCCCAGCGTTGCGCTTCACCTGCTGGTAGGCCGCTCGCATGTTCTGACGCTCGACCACCTCCTCAAGCATCCTCTGCTCGCTCGGGTCGCCGTTCCCCCTCCCCGCCGTGACGTTTGACGCACCGCTCGCGCTACCTCGCCGATTCCGTCGGCTACTTCCCGCGGCGGATTCGGGCATCTCAGCCATACTATCCAGCGTCTCTCTCGTCATCGAGGTTCAGGCGTCAACCCCGGCTCCGTGTTCGGGCCTTCGACCGCGCCGAGACGGCCTACTATGCCCTCTGCTGACTTCTGACGGCTCGGCCACACCTTCCGATGCTCCGTGTCGCCTCCTTGGCGACCCGCCGTCAGACCTCCCCGGGTAAGAACTCCCACCTTCCCGCTTATGCCCGCCGCATATACTTCCGCGCTTTCCGTGCAGGTACTGGACTTCGAGTCTTTGCGCCCTCTCATCCAACGCGGCTGCCTCCTATGCGATTCCTGTTCGTCGGGCCAGCGGTTTGTCTCCGGCTTCCTTCAGATCCCGCCTCGCGACGGGCACCCTTGCCTTCGACTCACCGTTCCCCCTGCCGGGTCGGTAGAGGACTTGGCATGCTCGGCGCACGCCGCACCTCCTGGCGAGAGCCCATGCCGGGCGCAGGCAATAAGTGAGAGGGCCGCCCAAACGGGCGGCCCTCGTGGGTCAGACCGTGTGATACCTCACACGGCCGCGAAAATTGTCCATCGCTCAACTACCTCCTTCTTACCAGAGTTTGTTGGCATGGGCGTCCGGACGATGCCCCACTCGGATGTGGCCACATCCGAGCGGCCGGGCCCGGGCGGTCGCCAACGGCGCCATACCCAGACCGACTCGCTTCTTCTACCCGATCGCCGCCGAACCTGTCAATCGCCTGGTCCGCCGATCCCCGTGTCGCCGACTTCCGTCCGCAGACGTTCCAGTGGAGGCGCAGCGCGAGATCGGCGCCATCTGTCAGTCGGTGCGCCGACGCGCCATCGAGTGACGACCAACAGCATTTGACCACGAATCAATTGTAGTGTATTGTTTCGTCAACGTATTTTTCGTGCGCTACGAAACACGCAAGGAGGAACGATATGCGTAATAGACTGAATCGACTGCTCGCACTGGGCTTTGTCGTGGTCATGATCCTGGCGGGTGCGACGGCTGCGTTCGCCAGCCCCACCGCCGAGTCCGGGCTCGAGGCGCTCCAGCAACGCGGTAGTGTGACCGTTGGCATCGCCAACGAGATCCCCTACGGGTACGAGGATGCCGAGACCGGTGAGGTCACCGGCGAGGCTCCGGAGATTGCCCGTGAAGTGCTGTCCCGCCTCGGCATCGACGAGATGGATGCCGTGGTCGTCGACTTTGGCGCACTGATCCCCGGTCTGCAGGCCGGTCAGTTCGACATGATCGCCGCCGGTATGTTCATCACCCCGGCGCGCGGCGAGCAGATCATCTTCTCCGACCCCGACTACTGCGGCGCCACCGCCTTCGCGGTGCCGGCCGGCAACCCGCACGACATCAGCGACTTCGAGTCGGTGGCCGAGGCCGGTATCACGCTCGCGGTGATTTCAGGCGCAGTGGAGGAAGGCTACGCCCTCAAGCTGGGCGTGCCCGAAGCCAACCTGGCGCGCTTCGGTCAGAATCCGGATGCCTTTGATGCGCTGGCGGCAGGCCGCGCCGACGCCGTGGCTCTCACGGACGTGAGCATCGCCGCCAACGTGGCAGCCATGGAGGGTTTCGAGTCCACCGCGGGCTTCATCCCGGTGATCGACGGCGAAGAGCAACTGGGCTGCGGCGGCTTCGGCTTCCGTGACCAGGGCTTCCGGGATGCGTTCAACCAGATCCTCAACGAGATGCAGGACAACAACGAGATCTACCCGATCGTCCGTGAGTTCGGCTTCTCCCGCACCGCAGTCGACAAGGCAAAGGAACTCACCGCGGCGGATCTGACCCGCTAACCGAGTTGCTGCTACGACCGCAGCCACTCAATAGTGCTGCCACTCAATAGTGTTGGGCGACGTGCGCAACCGCGCGCACGTCGCCCGCGCGGTTTGAACTAGTACCCCATCAAACTGTAGTGTGCGGGTGCGTGCTGCGGGACTCGACCTCGTGCGCGCTGTTCCAGCGCGCTTGAAGCCCGTGTAGCCACCAATGTCACCCGTCGACATCAGTTTGATGGGGTACTAGGAGGCAGAGCAAACGAATGCTGCTGTCCGCTCGTCAATACCTCAACCTTCTCGACGGAGCGCTGGTCACCATGCAGGTGTTCATCTTCGCCGCGCTCCTTGGCAGCGCATTGGCTCTCCTGTTCGGCGTGCTGTCACTCTCCCACAACTCGGTCGTGCGCGGGCTGAGCCGCGTCTACATCGAGTTCGGCCGCGGAGTGTCGGCAATCATTCTGTTGTTCTTCGTCTTCTTCGCGCTTCCCATCTTGCTGGGCATCCGCTTCCTGTCACCAATGCAAGCGGGGGTGGTCGCCCTGGGCCTGAACATGGGCGCGTACGGCTCGGAGGTCGTACGCGGCGGCATCCAGTCGATTGACGCCGGACAGACCGAGGCCACGGTGGCCCTCAACATGTCGCCGTGGCAGCGACTGCGCTACGTGATCCTGCCGCAGGCGGTGGTCGCCATGCTGCCGCCGTACGGCAACCTCTCCATCGAGGTGCTCAAGGGCACGGCGCTGGTCTCCCTCGTGACGCTGTCCGACATCACCTTCGAGGCGCAGAAGATTCGCACCAACCGCATCATCCTTCCCGATCCCCCGTCCACCCTGCTGATCTTCGCCACGGTGTTGGTGATGTACTTCATCCTCTCGCAGGTGGTGGCACGGTTGTTTCGTCTCCTCGAGCGTCTCGTCGGCGGCCGCTGGCACGGAGCGCGGGACTGAAGCGATGCAGGTGTGGGATTGGAGCTTCGCCGCGGAGATCGCGCCACAGGTGGCGCGGGGTCTGCTGGTCACCATTGCCGCCACCCTGGGAGGTACCGCGATCGGCATGGTGCTCGGGCTGGTGCTGGCGCTGCTGCGCCGTTCCCCCGTGCGCATCGTGAGCCTGCCCGTGGCCGGCGTGATCGAATTCGTGCGCTCGACGCCGCTGCTGGTGCAGCTCTTCTTCATCTTCTTTGTGCTGCCGGATCTCGGGGTGACGCTGCGGCCGTTCACCGCGCTGGTGGTGGGCCTGGGCATCCACTACGGGACCTACACGTCCGAGTCCTACCGGGCAGGTATCGACAGCGTCGGCCGTGGGCAGTGGGAGGCGGCTGTGGCCCTCAACCTGCGCCGCGTCACTACCTGGACCCGAGTGGTGCTGCCGCAGGCGATCCCCACCGTGATCCCGGCGCTCGGCAACTACGTCGTGGCCATGTTCAAGGACGCGCCGTTGGGCGCTGCCATCTCCGTCATCGGGGTGCTGGCCACGGCGCAGCGCATTTCGTCGGTGACGTTCCGCAACGTGGAGCCGTTTGCGCTGGTGGGGCTGTTCTTCCTCGCCGTGAGCGTGCCGGCCGCGATTCTGGTTCGGCAGTTGGAGAAACGGTATGGATTCAAGCGATGATCTCGACGTGAGTGGTCACGACGGAACGCCTCCCCAAGCGTCCGCTACGCCGATGGTGCGCATGCGCGGCGTCACCAAGGCCTTCGGCGACAACGTCGTGCTGCGCGAGCTCGACCTCGACGTGGCGGAGAACGAGAAGGTGGTCATCATCGGCCCGAGCGGTTCGGGCAAGACCACCATCCTGCGCGTGATCATGACACTGGAGCGGCCCAACGCCGGCACGGTGGAGATCGAAGGTCGTCACCTCTATCACGAAGATAGAGAGGGTACGCTGCTACCCGCGTCGAAGCGCCGGATACGTGACGTGCGCGCGGAGATCGGCATGGTGTTCCAGCTCTTCAACCTGTTCCCTCATCTGACCGCACTACAGAATGTCACGCTGGCGCCCACCACGGTGCGCGGGATCGCGTCGGACGAGGCGGCAGACCGCGGGCGCGAGCTGCTCGATTCGGTAGGGCTCGGCGACAAGTTCGATCAGTACCCTGCCGAGCTCTCCGGCGGCCAGAAACAGCGTGTGGCGATTGCTCGCGCCCTGGCCATGGAGCCGAAGGTGATGCTCTTCGACGAGGTGACCTCCGCCCTCGATCCCGAACTGGTGGGTGAGGTGCTTGGCGTGCTACGGCGCATCGCCGAGGAAGGCAACATGACCATGATGCTGGTGACTCACGAAATGGGCTTCGCCAAGGAGGTCGCCGACCGCGTGTTGATGTTCGATCACGGACGCATCCTCGAATCCGGCTCCGCGGAGAAGCTGCTCCGTGAACCGGAGCACGACCGCACCCGCGAGTTCCTCGATGCGGTCCTGGTCCACTGAGCAGGTACCGCCGTGGGGAGGGCGTTGCCGATCAACTCTCGGCGGGCGGCCGATGGCTGATGTCGTCTGTAAGCGGGCCCGTGACGAGGTAGGGCGCGCTCTCCAGCTCCCCCGCATCCATCATCACCGCCACCTGGTCGAGAACGGCGACGATCTCGCGCTGCCTGGCCGCATCAAGATCCTCGAAGCGATCGACGAAATCGTCCTGCAGTAGCCGAGGCTGTTGGTCCAGCGTGCGCCGTCCCTCGTCGGTGAGTGAGACCATCACTTTCCGCTTGTCCGGCGGCTTGCGTACCCGTTGTACCAAGCCACGTTTCTCGAGGCGGTCGAGAATGGTGGTCACCGTTGCCTGGCTGATGTAGCCGCGTCGCGCAATCTCCCCAGTCATCAACGCTCCCGATCGCGCCAGCTCGTTGAGCAACGCCAGTTGCGGACCGGTAAGGCCGTGACTCTTCATCAGTGCCCGCGAATGCACGTCGATCGCCCTGATGATGCGGCGGATGGTGGCCAGGGCTCGTTCGCTATCGGTCATGATTTCTCTTCGACGATTGCATTAGTATCGACTACGAAGGTTTCGTTGTCTATGGCTTCGCACATGATTGGTTCGAGGTCGAAAAGAAGCGGGGCTCAGCCAATCGATCATATCAGAACGATCACCATCGGTCCGCTGAGGGCGACAGACGGCAGCAATTCTCGGCGAACGGCAGAGGGTGGTCTGGAGAGAGTGCATCGTGGTGCATCGAGGCCGAGCGGTGGCGAGGGCACTTCGGCAGAACGAACCAGCGGGCGCAAACGTGGCCGCCGATCGCCAGCGTCACTACCTTGAGGTTGGAGGCGCACCATGACCGATCCAGACGAACGCGGTCGCCCGACGCCCGCCGGCAACGGCCAATGGCGCCTGCGGCAGACCCCGAAGTCCGACGGGGGTCCTCAGGAAGAGCCGCCGCTCATCCGGCCGCCCAGCCGCAACCAGTTCCGCTTTTCCGTGTGGTACATCGTCATCGCCGCCGCGCTCCTGCTCCTGTTCAATTCGCTGTTCTCCAGCCAGCAGGGCGCGTCGATGGTGGAGTACAGCACGTTCAAGGCGCTCATCGGCGAAGGTCAGATCAAGCGCGTGCGCATCACCGACGAGCACTACGTCGGCTACAGCGTCACCGAGGAAGAGCTGCGGCGCCTGCAGGAATCGGGCTCCGCAGCGCTGTCGAACGTCCAGGAGTGGCGCACGGTGCGGGTCGACGACCCCGGATTCGTGGAACTGCTCGACCAGCAGGGCGTCCAGTACTACGCCGTTCCACAGGGCAACCGGCCGCTGCTGGGGCTGGTGCTGCAGTGGGTGATCCCGCTGGGACTGATGTTCGTGGTGTGGCGCTTCATGTTCAAGCGGCTCGGCTCGATGGGCTCCAACGTGATGGCGTTCGGGAAGTCGCGCGCCCAGGTGGTGGCCGAGGGTGAGACCGGCGTGCGTTTCGCGGACGTCGCCGGCGCGGACGAGGCCAAGGCCGAGCTGGAGGAGGTCGTCGACTTCCTCAAGAACCCGGACCGCTACGTCGAGATCGGCGGCAAGATCCCCAAGGGCGTGTTGCTGGTGGGGGCGCCCGGTACCGGCAAGACGCTCCTGGCGCGGGCGGTGGCGGGGGAGGCCGAGGTCACCTTCTTCCGCCTCAACGGCGCCGACTTCGTGGAGATGTTCGTCGGCGTGGGCGCCGCGCGCGTGCGCGACCTGTTCAAGCAGGCGCGCGAGAAGTCGCCCTGCATCATCTTCATCGACGAGCTGGACGCCATCGGCAAGAGCCGCGGCGTGGGCATCGCCGGCGGCAACGACGAGCGCGAGCAGACCCTCAACCAGCTCCTGGTGGAGATGGACGGCTTCGACGCCCGCTCAGGGGTGATCATCCTGGGCGCCACCAACCGGCCGGAAGTGCTGGACGCCGCGCTGCTGCGGCCCGGACGCTTCGACCGGCAGGTGCTGGTGGACAAGCCCGACCTGACAGGCCGCGAGGCGATCCTGAAGACCCACAGCGCGCAGGTGAAGCTGGACCCGGAGGTCGACCTCCTGGAGGTGGCGCGCGCCACGCCCGGCTTCGCCGGCGCCGACCTGGCCAACATCGTCAACGAGGCGGCGCTGCTTGCGGTGCGCGCGCGCCGCAAGCTGGTCGCCCAGGCCGACTTCAGCGAAGCGATCGACAAGGTGGTCGCCGGGCTGGAGAAGCGCAGCCGGGTGCTCAACCCCAAGGAGAAGCGGATCGTCGCCTACCACGAGGCGGGACACGCGCTGGTCGCCCATCACACGCCGGACGCCGATCCGGTGCGCAAGATCTCGATCGTGCCGCGCGGGCTGGGAGCGCTCGGCTACACCATGCAGACCCCGGCCGAGGACCGCTTTCTGCTCACGGAGAGCGACATCCTGGGCCGGGTCGACGTGCTGCTCGGCGGGCGCGGAGCCGAGGAGGTGGTCTTCGGCGAGATCTCCACCGGCGCCGCGAACGACCTGGACCGGGCGACCGACATGGCCAAGCGGATGGTCACCGACTACGGCATGAGCGAGAAGTTCGCCAACGTCCGCCTGCCCTATCGCCAGGAGAGCCCGATGCTCGGCCAGGGCGGCCACATGGTCAACCGCGAGTACTCCGAGTCCACGCAGCAGTACATCGACGAGGAGACCGCCCGCATCATCGCCGAGCGCTACCAGACGGTGCTGAACCTGCTGCGCGAGCAGCGCCCGGCGCTGGAGTCGGTCGCCGCGCGCCTGCTGGAGACCGAGGTGGTGGAGGCGGCCGAGTTCGCGGAGCTGGTGGGCTCGGCTGCCCGCAACGGCACCGGCTCCGCCTGAGCGTCAGGCAGGGCCACTGCGTCAGCCCGGAACCGGCGCGTCGGCCCGGATCAGCCCGCGGTCGCGCAACTCGCCCCAGAACGCGGACGGGATCTCCACGCGCACCAGCTCCAGGTTGTCCAGCACCCGTTCCGGCCGGCGCGTGCCCGGCACGATGCAGGCGACCGACGGGTGGGCCAGCGCGAACTGGCTGGCGGCGGCGCGCAGGTCCACCGCGTGCGTGGCCGCAGCCTCCTCCAGGCCCCGCACCCTGGCGACGATCTCCGGCGGCGCCTCCATGTAGTCGTAGCGCGCGCCGTCGGGGCCGCCCTGCGAGCCGGTGGCCAGGATGCCCGAGTTGTAGGTGCCGCCGGCGATGATGCTGATGTCCTTCTGCAGGCACAGCGGCAGCAGCTCGTCCAGCGCCCCCTGCTCCAGGATCGTGTAGCGGCCCGCCAGCAGGAAGCAGTCGAAGTCGCCGGCGCGCGCCAGGCGCGCGAGCATCTCGCTCTGGTTCATGCCGGCGCCGACCGCGCCGATCACCCCCTGCGAGCGCAGCCGGTCCAGCACCGGGTAGGCGCCGTCCATCACTTCCGCGAACTGCTCGTCCTCGTCCGGATCGTGGATGTGCACGACGTCCAGGCGGTCGATGCCCAGCCGCGTCAGGCTGTTCTCCAGCGACCGCTCGACCCAGTCGGCTGAGTAGTCGTTGACGCATTCGACCATCCAGGCGCCGGGGCTGTCCCAGTATTCGGAGAACCCGCTCGGCCCCGGCACGTGCTCGAACCGCCAGCCGACCTTGGTCGCCAGCACATAGCTGTCGCGCGCCACGCCGCGCAGCGCGGCGCCGACCCGCCGCTCGCTGGTGCCGGCCCCGTACAGCGCGGCGGTATCGATGAAGTTGATGCCGGCCTCAAGCGCGGTGCGCACGACCTGCGTCGCCTGCTCGTCGGGAATGTTGCTGTAGAGGCCGCCGATCGGCGCGCAGCCCAGGCTCACCCTGGTCACCTCCAAGTCCGTCGTTCCGAGCCGTACGCGCTGCAGCGGATCCATGCGTCCCTCCTTGCCTACGCCACCGAGAGTGCCTGGTCGGGGCTGCGATGTCGAGGCGACGAGTGCAGCGCGGGACCCTTACCGGGCCTCGATCGCACGACCTCCTCGGAGAAGGAAGGAGATGATCCTTCCGTCAACCTCGAAAGCCAGGCGGCACATATGCGATGCGTCCGCCGACAGCGAAATCCGCCCGTTCGTCCTTTCCATGTGGTCAAGATGTGCTTCCGCAAGATTCGCGGGCGGGCGGGCCGCATCGAAGACGCAACCGCGCAGTCCCCTCAGGCTCGGCCAATACCAAAACGTGCACCCGGCGAGCGGTTTGCTCCGATGGTATCTCATGTGTACGGAAACGCGCGCCAAACCGAATGGGCCACGCTCCGGAAGGCTCATTCCGGCGGAAAGATAGCCGCGGGGACCTCTCCTCAAGGGTACCGGGAAACTCTCGCGAATGCCTGGATGCTCGACGCTGACTTCAAGGAACGTTTCCTGTTCCTTCCAGTCGCGAACGAACACGTTCCTTGGCGCAGCCACGAGCCATCCCTCAGCATTGCGCGCCACCTTGCACCCGTCTATCAGCAGACGCGGTCGGCGGCCGGGCGCGGGGACTCTCACCGTCGTTGTAGCGAAACGGGCACGATCAGTACCCGTAGTCCGCCCTGAGCGTCGACTCGTCCCGCCAGCGCTCGCTCTCGCGCTCCAGGCGCTTGGTGCGAACCGCCAGGCCGGAGCAGTGCTGCGCCAGGGTCTCGAAGATGCGGTGGGCGACCAGGCGATGGCCCAGGTCGTTGGCGTGGACGCCGTCGTCGTGGACCATCCACGGCGATCCGCCATAGGCGCCCAGGACGTCGCAGAACAGGCAATCGGTCTCGCGCGCCACCTGCTCCGCGACCAGATTGAAGCACTCGAAGACCTGCAGGTCCGCGTGGTCGAAATGGGCGTGGCCGCGGAACGCCGTCATGAAGTAGGGGCCGAGCAGGACGACGAGCGGATTGCAGCCGGTGCGGATCGCCTCGATCAGCGCGCGCAACTCGGCCCGGAACAGCTCCGCCGGCGTGCCGCCACGCGCGTCGTTGAGGCCGTAGGAGACGACCAGCAGGTCGGGCGCGTGGGCGATCACGTGCTTGCCGATCCGCTCGCTGGCGGCCGGCCTGCCGGAGTGGGGATAGACGGGCACCCGGTCGGAGATCACGTTGGCGCCGATGCCGGCGTTGAGCAGCCGCACCGGCTCGTCCTGGAAGTCGCTGATCAGCGCTGCCAGCACCGAGGCCCAGCAGCGCTCCCTGACGGAGCTCCAGCCGCCGGCGGTGGTGCTCTCCCCCAGCGTCACCAGCACCCGGAACGGCTCCGCGCGCCGGTCGACCGGTTCCCGCTCGGACGGTTCAGGCGTCATCGGCCCGAGCGTAGCCTGCTTCGACGGCGACGTGCTCGGTCGTCGCGGCACCGCGGTCGAAGGGTCGGCTGGCCGGCTGGCGAGCTCGCTGCGGAGAAAGGCACCGCGCCGACGTCCATGGTAGGATCCTTTAGAAACAACCCTGACTTTCTAACGGATCGAGGCAGGAAAGAGGGGATCATTCTCAGCCGTGGCGTATATCGCCGCTACTGCGCCGGCTCGATCGGCGATCCACGTCCCGACATCGTGTGACCGGGCACCCCGGGCGGGCGGCGTGCGGGTTGCTACGGGCTCTGCGCCCCGACCGTCTCCAGGTAGACGGCGTACAGCGACTGGCTGGCGGTCATGAACAGGCGGTTCTTCTTCACCCCGCCGAAGCAGAGATTGGCGCACGGCTCCGGCAGGTGGATGCGGCCGAGCAGCTCGCCCTCCGGCGAGAAGCAGTGCACGCCGTCGTAGCCGGGGCCGCCCCAGCCCGCGGCGGCCCACAGGTTGCCGTGGATGTCGGTGCGCACCCCGTCGGAGCTGCCTGGCTGCATGTCGGCGAACACCCGCTGCCGGCACGGACGGCCGTCCTCCATGTCGTAGGCGTAGATCACGCGGGGACAGCCGGGGTGATGGGAGGCGCCGGTCTCCACCACGTAGAGGCGCGCATGGTCGGGGGAGAAGCACAGGCCGTTGGGCATCACCATGTCGTCCACGGCCACCGTCGCGCGCCCGGTCGCGGGGTCGAGCCGGTAGACGCGGGCCGGCAGCTCGTGCTCGGCCCAGTGGCCCTCGTACTGGAAGAGCGTCCCGTAGCCGGGATCGGTGAACCAGATCGAGCCGTCCGGGTGGGTGCAGATGTCGTTGGGCGCGTTCAGCGGCGTGCCGTCGAAGCGATCCAGCAGCACCGTGACCGTGCCGTCGTGCTCGGTGCGGGTCACGCGGCGGGTGTCGTGCTCGCAGGACACGAGCCGGCCCTGCGCGTCGCGGCAGTGCCCGTTGGTGTTGTTGGACGGCCGGCGGAACTCGCTCACGGCGCCGGCGGCGGCATCGAAGCGGAGGATCCGGTTGTTGGGGATGTCGCTGAACAGCAGGCAGCCGTGGTCGCCGAACCAGACCGGCCCCTCGGCCCAGCGCGCGCCGGTGAACAGGCGCTCGACGGCGGTGTTGTTGAGCTTGAAGGACGCGAAGCGGGGATCGAGCACCTCGATCGCCGGGTCGGGATAGGGACCGGGCGCGTTCCAGTCGCGGCCGGCGATGGGTGACTCCGTGGTGGCCATGCGCTCCCCTCAGTCCGGCTTGACCACGCCGATGGTGAGCAGGACGTTGGCGTAGATCCGCTGCTCGGCGGTGGCGATGGTCAGCGCCACGTCGGGTCCGCGTCCCGCCTGGTAGAACGCGTAGCGCTCGATCTCCTGAAGCCCGTCGGCGAAGCCGGCCGCGGCCAGGATGGCGCCGAACTCCGCCCAGATCGGCGGCGGCTCGGCAAGCGCGTACGGGCCGTCCCTGAGGGTCTGCATGACCGCGGCCGCCTCGATCGGCACCGCCGACGCCACGGCTTCGAGCACCTGGGTGGCGGTGACGATGCCGGGCGCCAGGTTCAGGCTGATCAGCTCCGCGTTCGGGCCCAGGGTGGTGCCGGCCGGGTAGTTGCCGTCGGCGATGAGGATCTGCGACCCGTGCCCGGCGCGGCCGAGCGCGCGCAGGATGTCGGGATGGATGAGCGGTGTCTTCAGCATGCGGGTGCTCCGGAAACGGTCGCCTGGTAGCGGCGGACGATGTCGATGATGAGGCTCACGTCGTGGCGGGCGTCGGCCAGCGGCGTGCGGTTGGCGACGCCGTCGACCACGCTCGCGTGGAAGTGGCGCAGCTCGCGGGCGAAGGCGCTCTCCCAGTCGACGGCCGGCTCGCTGCGGTAGGCCCTGCCGTCCTCGTCCATCCCCTGCACCGTCAGCGTGCACGGAATGCCGCGCGCGAACCCGGTCGGATAGGAGAGCAGCACGCGCTGCGCGTCGCCGTAGATCTCCAGGGTCTCGTAGAAGTCCCACAGTTCGGGCAGGTCGATCCAGGTGGCGACGCAGCGGGCGCCGTTCGGGAACCCCAGCGTGCAGGTGACCGCGCGGCCCTCGCGCCAGATCTCGACGCCGATCACGGAACTCGGCCGGCCGACCATCACCCGCAGCGTGTACAGGTCGTGGATCATGCTGCCGGTCAGCAGGCCGAAGGCGCGCTCCAGCTCCGCGTCCACCTCGCCGATCGCCTGCCGGACGGCGGCGCGCCGCGCCTCCGTAGCCGCCTCCAGGCTGCCGGCCGGGTGGTCGTCGAAGCGCTGCAGGTCGAACTGCTGCAGGTGCAGCCGGTTGTCGGGGTGCAGGTGATTGATCTGCACGAAGCGGATGTCGTCCATGCGCCCCACCGCCTGCTGCGCCAGCTCGAAACCGGGCTCGTACACCTTCACGTAGGCCGCCTGCGCGACCAGCCCCGAGCCGTGGGCGGCGATCATGGCGTCCATCTCCTGCAGGGAGAAGCAGACCGGCTTCTCGATGAACAGGTGCTTGCCGGCCTGCAGGGTGGCGACCGCCGCCTCCGTCTTCGGATCGGTGTGGCACAGCACCACCGCGTCCACGTCACTGTCGAGCACGCGCCGGTAGTCGGTGACGTGCTCGGGCACGTGGAAGCGGCGCGCGGCCGCAGCGGCGGCCGCGGGCGACACGTCACACACCACCGACACCTCGAAGTGCTCGTGGAGTGCGGTCAGGTTGGGCAGGTGGTGGATCTGGGCGATCGCCCCGCAGCCCACCACGCCGACGCGGAGGCGGCTCATGCGTCCGGTGCGCCGGCCGGCGGATCGGCGGTGCGGGCGGCGAACGTGTTCCACGTGTCGCCGAGCGCCATGGCATGGCTCAGCACGTCGGACACCGCGTTCCACATCCGTTCGCGCGCCGCCTCGGCGGCCTGCCGGTCCCCGGCCTCCAGCGCCTCCAGGCATCGGTCTGCTTCCTCGCGCTGGACGGCGCCTGCGGCGTCAGCCGACTCCGCGAGCGCCGCGGCCGCCGCCGCGTGGCGTTCGGCCAGCTCCGCCGTCGGGGTGTCGCGGTCGGCCGGCTCGTCGTAACTGCCGGCCGGCATGAACCGCGGCGGCTTCTTGGTGCCGTCTTCGTTCCAGAACGTGTGGGTCGGCTGGATGTGAGGGGTGACCGACAGGAACATGATCACCTCCTCGTCGCCGACGTTGCGCACGCTGTGGTACTGGTCGACCAGGGCGATGCAGAACTCGCCCGGCCCCAGGGTGGCCCGCTCCCCGTCGACCTCGAACTCCGCCTGCCCCTGCAGCACCAGGAAGATCTCGTGCCCCAGGTCGTGCGTGTGGCCGCCCGCGGCCTGCCCGACCTCCATCTTCATGAACCGGCAGCGGATCTGCGGCGTCACCAGCACGTTGGCGATGTCGGTGTGAAAATCGTAGACCTTCAGGCTCATCGTTCCTCCTCCGTCTCTGCCCCGATCAATTCATCCTCGGTCATTTCGTAGTCATCGGTGAACTCGATCGTGACCTTGCCGTCCAGGAAGCCAACATCGCACCCGGACGGCCGAGCCTTCGTTCTCCTACCTCGCACGTCGCTCCGCTTCCCACTGCGCACCATGCCCAGGATCATGGAGAGCTCGCCCTTGACCTTCCGAACCGACATGGACCTCATACACCCATCCTGCGGCACTTCGAGGCACTTCAACAACTCGTTTGCCGGATGGAGACTTTGGCGGAGTGTTCGATATCGCGGCCGGGACGCGGGCCTGATACGCTCGCCGCCATGGACAAGGCGAAGGCAAAGGCCGCGGCGGGAGCCGCCGGCAGGGGCGACCTCAAAGCGGTACGGGCGGCGGTCAAGGCCGATGCGGAGACCGCCGGTTACTGGCAGGTGATCATGAACGCCTGTTACGGCGGTCATGACGAGGTGGTCGCGTACCTGATCGAGCAGGGGGCGGACGTCAACGTGCTGGCGCCCACCGCGCACCGCTACCGGCCGCTGCACCGCACGGTGGAATTCAAGAAGACCGCTCCGAAGACGCCCGGCCACGCCGAGACCGTGCGGCTGCTGCTCGCTCACGGCGCCGACCCGATGCTGCGCGGCAGCTACTACCTGGTGGACGCGGTGACCGTAGCCGCCATGGGCTGCACGGAGTACGTGCCGGTGCTGCTGGAGCGCGTCGCGGGCGACCTCGATCTCTACACCGCGTGCGCGATCGCCGACCACGCGCGGGTCGCCCGCATCCTGGCGGACTCCCCCGAGGCGGCGACACAGGCCGATCCCGACTCGCGCGACGGCTCCTGGCTGCCCCTGCAGTACTGCGCCCGCTGCAAGGCCGGCAGCGGCGAGGACCGCCTGACCACGGCGTCGCTGCTGCTGGATCACGGCGCCGACCCCGCCACGGCGCTCGATCATGCGTGCTGGGCCGACAACGGCGCGATCGCCGACCTGCTGCTGGAGCGTGGCGCCCGCCTGAACGACGACGACACCCCGAACCACCTGGCCTGCGACGGCCAGTTCGACGTCCTGGAGTCGCTGCTCCGCCACGACGCCATCGACATGAACGGCACGCGCGGCACCGCCCACCACGGCGGCTACAACCCGCTCGGCTGCGCGGTCAACATGCGCAGCCTGCAGGGCGTCACCTGGTTCCTGGACCACGGCTGCGACCCGAACCAGGTGATGAGCAAGACCGGCGAAACCGCCCTGCACGTGGCGGTCAGCTCCGGCGCCGGAGTGCCCCTGGTCCGCCTGCTGGTGGAGCGCGGCGTGGACGTCGGCCGGCGGGACGACGCCGGCAAGACGGCGCTCGACGTCGCCCGCGCCAAGAAACGAACGAAGCTGATCGACTTCCTGGCTGAAGGGTGATCCCCGCTGCACCCAGCGAACCTACGGCCACGCCGTTGCCCTGATAGAGATGTGACGAAGTCCGTCGAGGACCTGATCGGTCCCCTCAACGAGATTGAGCGCAAGCACGCCCCGCCGCAGTTGTGGGTCGCTGGCGATCCTTCGATCTTCTCCGAAGGCCGGATCGTTTCGGTCGTGGGATCGCGGCATCCGTCTCCGGAGGGAATCCGGCGAACCCGCCGACTGGTGGCTGAGCTGGTCAGACGAAAGATCGCAGTCATGAGCGGCTTGGCTCTGGGCGTCGACACCGTGGCCCACGAAACGGCCATGCAATACGGCGGCCGTACGACCGCGGTGCTGGGTACGCCCCTCGAACAAGCGACACCCGTGAGCAATGCGCGGCTTCAGGAGACGATCATCCGCGATCATGTGGTCGTATCCCAGTTCGCTCCGGGGACCGTCGTTCAGAAGTGGTTCTTCACGTTGCGCAACCGGACCATGGCGCTCCTATCGCCCGCAACCGTCATCATCGAAGCCCGGGAGCGCAGCGGCACGCAGTATCAAGGATGGGAGGCGATTCGACTCGGACGCCCGCTCTATTTCCTCAAGTCGGCCGTCACCTCCACTCATGTCCCGTGGATCCACGAACAGATCAAGTACGGCGCCGAGATTCTGGAAGACGACAACGTCGCGGACGTTCTGAATGCCACTCCGACGCGAGTTCCCATTCCAACCCAAGAGCTTGAAGAGGTGGTGCCTTTCTAGCTCAAGTACCGTTGTCTTGTAAGGGACTTAGTAATGGTCCTGTTCGAATACGAACGTTTAGAGTGTCATTATCAACAGATGCGTTGACACGTATAGAACCGGTCTCTACCACGGCAGCGATGTCTGAAATGTCTCCTATGTCAAGAATCAGTGGGCTTTCCTGCTCGTGTGTCGGGAGCACTGCAATACGAATTTCCTGTTGATATGCAAAGATGTCGTACTTGTGAAATATCGGCTTAAGGGGATTGTCACGGGCAGGGGTAACACTATCCCTATCGGGATCGATATACGTAACGAACCCTGTCCGTAGACCGTATCCGCTGTCAACGCAATAAGCCTGAACGCGATCAAGAAACGGTTGGATGTTATGAATCAATACCGTGTAATCTCCGAATTCGCAGGACAGTCTTTGTGCAGGAAACGTCGTGATTCTTGCAAGGGACTCGTCGGTGACTACTTTTGGATCACCTGGACGCGGGTATCCAGCAAAGACACTGAAGACACGCCAAGCGTCTAATACGTTAGCGTGGGTACTTACCTTGACAATATCGCTAGGCGGTATTACGCGATCCTGTCCGTTAACGGAAATAACCATCCTACTTAGGTGTCTTCCTTGGTAGATATAGCTTCCTTCGTTGGAATCGGCTCTCCCAGCCTTCTCGGCTTGTCGTTCTTCCAGGTCTCTGAAGTAAGCTGGATTGTTCATGTATACACGACCTTTCAGAAGATCTCGTGCATGATCGAGGCAACCGACGCATTTCGCCAGATACATCTCGGAAGGTGGTACTACATGCTGTTTGAGCCGTCAAACGGCATCATTCTATAGTCGTCATCGACGCGCCGTTGCGAATCTTTGGATGTGATTGGCTTTGCCAGCAGAGCGGCTTGACCCTTCGGCGCTCGCAACGGTCGAGCTACCGACCGGGCACGTGAGGACACGATTGGTGTAACCTACGTGTGATGGACGAGTTCTACCGCAAGCCGATCCTGAACTCTCCGTACGAGTACCCAGGCCGTCAGTGGGAACTGGACCAGACCGGACAGCCCACGAACCGGATCCTCGACGAGCGACGTCGCGTCGCGCTCATCACTCCGATCCCCGCTCCGCGGAAGCGGCGCGGCCAGCGCCAGCTCGTGTTCGACCAGCAGGCGCAAGAGCTTGAAGCCGACGGGCAGCAATACGACCCGACGCCGATCATCAACGACCTGCGACGGATCGTCGATGCTTGGCGCGAGCTGCCTGCGAGCCAGTGGCAGGTCACGCCGGAGACCTCCCGCCTGCTGCACCACTGGCGCCACCACTCCACTGACGGCATCCGGCCCTTTTTCTGCCAAGTCGAGGCGGTGGAGACCGCGATCTGGCTCACGGAGGTCGCGTCCAGATCGGCGACCGGGCGGCGCTTCCTCGACCGCCTGCGATCGGCGAACGAGCAGGCGAATCCCGGTCTGGAGCGGCTTGCCCTGAAGCTCGCCACCGGCGCCGGCAAGACGACCGTCATGGCCATGCTCATCGCCTGGCAGACGGTCAACGCCGTACGGCACCCGACCAGCCCCCGGTTCACCCGCGGCTTCCTGGTGGTCACCCCGGGCCTGACCATCCGCGACCGCCTGCGCGTGCTCCAGCCCAACGACCCCGACAGCTACTACCGCAGCCGCGAACTCGTGCCCGGCGACCTTCTGGGCGTGCTGGACCGAGCCAAGATCGTCACTACCAACTTCCACGCCTTCATGCTCCGCGAGACGCTGGAGCTGTCCAAAGGAGGCCGCGCGCTCCTGCGGGGACGCGGCCCTGATCTGCGGACCTCAGAAACCGAGGGACAGATGCTCCAGCGCGTGATGCCCGAGCTGATGGGCATGAAGAACGTCATGGTGTTCAACGACGAAGCTCATCACTGCTACCGCGGACGCCCCAAGGAGGAAAGCGAAGAGACCGACCTCAAGGGCGACGACCGCAAGGAAGCGGAGAAGAACAGCGAGGCGGCGCGCGTGTGGGTCTCCGGGCTGGAAACGGTGCAGCGCAGGCTCGGCCTGAGCCGCATCATCGACCTGTCGGCGACACCCTTCTTTCTCCGCGGCTCCGGTTACGCCGAGGGAACGCTGTTCCCCTGGACCATGAGCGACTTCTCCCTGATGGACGCCATCGAGTGCGGCATCGTCAAGCTCCCCCGCGTACCGGTCGCGGACAACATCCCCGGCGCGGACATGCCCCGGTTCCGCAACCTCTGGGAG
The DNA here is from genome assembly GCA_964291595.2 of Spirochaetia bacterium. GTDB lineage: Bacteria > Spirochaetota > Spirochaetia > SZUA-6 > Bin103 > CATQHW01. The sequence goes on from OZ219914.1 coordinate 4,900,060, forward strand.
CACATCGGCAAGGAGATGCCGAGGAAAGGCCGCGGTAAGGCCGCGGGCCTCGATCCTAAGAGCATTCCCACGTATCTGAAGATGGCACTCGACGCGCTCTACGGCCATTATGTGAAGACCTTCGATCAGTGGCGCAAAGCAGGGATTGAGGTACCGCCCTGCTTCATCGTTGTCTGCAACAATACATCGACCTCGAAGCTGGTCTATGACTACATCTCCGGGTTCCATCGCCCAAACGAAGACGGCTCCACCGTGCCGGTGCCCGGACACCTAGAGCTGTTCCGCAACCTCGACGAAAACGGCCACCCTCTCGCCCAACCCCACACGCTGCTGATCGACAGCGAGCAACTCGATTCCGGGGAGGCGCTCGGAGCGGACTTCCGGGCCGCCGCGTCCGACGAGATCGAGCGCTTCCGCAGGGAGATCGTCGAGCGCACCGGCGACCGGCGCCAGGCCGAACGCCTGTCGGATCAGGATCTGCTGCGCGAGGTCATGAACACCGTGGGCAAAGCGGGCCGGCTCGGCGGAGGCACCCGTTGCGTGGTATCGGTCTCGATGTTGACGGAGGGCTGGGACGCCCGCACCGTCACGCACGTGCTCGGCGTGCGAGCCTTCGGTACGCAGCTCCTCTGCGAGCAGGTCGTGGGCCGCGCCCTCCGCCGGCAGTCCTACGATCTGAACGAAGACGGCCTGTTCGACGTCGAATACGCCGATGTCCTGGGCATCCCGTTCGACTTTACCGCCAAGCCGGTGGTCGTACCGCCGCCACCCCCACGCCAGACGGTGCAGGTCAAGGCGATCACGCCGGACAGAGACGCCTGCGAGATCCGCTTTCCACGGGTCCAGGGCTACCGCGTGGAGCTGCCTGAGGAACACGTGGACGCGGCGTTCGACGACAGCTCGACCTTCGTGCTCACGCCCGACATCGTCGGACCGTCCACCACGCACAACGAGGGCATCATCGGCGAGGGAGTGGATCTGGACCTGATCCACCGCAACGGCCTGCGCACTTCTGAGCTGGTCTACCACCTCACCAGGACGCTGCTCGAACAGTGGCGCGAACCCAACCAGGAACCGAAGCTCCACCTGTTCGCCCAGCTCAAACGAATCGCGCGCCGCTGGATCGACGATCACCTGGTCTGCAAGGGCGGCACGAATCCGGCCCAGTTGATGTACCAGGAACTGGCCAACCGCGCGTGCAAACGAATCACGCGGGCAATCGTCTCTCGCCACCTAGGTGAACGCGAAGTCAAGACCGTTCTGGATCCGTACAACTCGGTGGGCTCGACCATTCACGTCAACTTCACCACGTCGAAGCAGACCCGTTGGGAAACGGACCCGCGCCGTTGCCACGTCAACTGGGTGGTATGCGACAGCGACTGGGAAGCGGAGTTCTGCCGATTCGTCGAGTCACATGAGCGGGTCCGCGCCTACGTCAAGAACCACGGCCTGGGGCTGGAAGTACCGTACCGCTTCGGCTCCGAGGCGCGGACCTACCTCCCCGACTTCATCGTGCTGGTGGACGACGGCCACGGCGAACACGATCTGCTCCATCTCGTGGTCGAGATCAAGGGCTTCCGGCGCGAGGACGCCAAGGAAAAGAAGGCGACCATGGAAACCTACTGGGTGCCGGGTGTGAACCGGCTGGGCGCCTTCGGCCGCTGGGCGTTTGCGGAATTCACGGACGTGTACACGATCCTCGACGACTTCGGCGCAGCGGTCGGCGCACAGGCCAAGGCACAGTTCGACGAACGGATAGAAGCGCTCCTTGGGGAAACCCGGAAGGAGGCAGCCACATGGCTGGCCGCGGCCGGCGGAAGCGATCCGGACCTGGAGTACGTCCCACGCCGAAGAAGCGAGCCGGGTGAGTGATTCTTGTGGACACATCGGTGTGGATCGACCACTTCCGTGCTCCGGAAGCGGAACTCCGCGACCGCCTCGATGCGGGTGAGGTCCTCACGCACTCGATGGTGATTGGGGAGCTCGCCTGCGGCAATCTTTCAAGACGATCGCAGACGCTGGCCCGCTTGCGGTCATTGCCACGCATTCCCGAGCCCGAGCACGACGAGGTCATGCGGACGATTGAGTCCGATCGACTCATGGGCCGCGGACTTGGCTACATCGATGCCCATCTGATCTGCTCGGTTCTGAGGTATGACGACGCGTCTCTATGGACGCAGGACCTGCGCCTGAGGCGAGTTGCCGAAGAGTCGGGAGTTACGTTCTCGGAAACACCTCCAGACGGCAAGACGAGTGACGACGAGGAGCCGCGAGAAGACCTTCGCCTCACCGACAAGGATCTCACGTAGATGGCCAAACGAAAGCAGAGCAAGAGCGTCGAGACCATCACCCACGATGAGGCGTCACGCAAGAACATCCCCACGGCGGAGCACCAGTCGGTGATGGAGAAGTCCGATCAGAGCCCCGTCCAGGTGGCCTACGAGCGCCGCAACCGCGACCTCGACCCGCAACTCGTGTGGCGCGGCAAGGACGAGCAGGACTGGTCCGACCTCGTCGTGCAAGCGCCGCCCCTGTTCATCCAGGAGAAGGTCCACCCGAAGGTGCTGATCGACGACCTGCTGCGGCGCAGCAAGGCGGGAGAGCAGGCTGCCGCCGACCAGCTCGATCTGTTCGCCGACTTCAACGGCCTGCCGGACGACAACGCCCGCACCGAGTTCTACCGCCACGACGCCAACTGGTCCAACCGCATGATCCTGGGCGACAGCCTGCAGGTGATGGCGTCGCTGGCCGAGCGCGAAGGTCTTCGCGGCAAGGTCCAGTGCATCTACCTCGACCCGCCATACGGCATCAAGTTCAACTCCAACTTCCAGTGGTCCACCACCAGCCGCGACGTCAAGGACGGCAAGACCGAGCACATCACCCGCGAGCCCGAGCAAGTCAAGGCGTTCCGGGACACGTGGCGTGATGGGATCCACTCCTACCTGACCTACCTACGCGATCGTCTAACCGTCGCACGGGATCTGCTGAATGAGAGCGGCACCATCTTTGTACAGATCGGCAATGAGAACGTTCATCGCATACGGGCAACGATGGAGGAGATATTTGGAAGAGAGAACTATGTCGGAACTATCGTTTTTCAAAAGACGGGATCAATAGATCAATCCCTGATACCTCAGACGGTCGACTACCTATTGGTCTTTGCCAGGAATATTGATCGCGTCAAGTACCGGCAGGCGTATATCGAGCGCCAGCGGGGGACCACCGCCCTCGAGCGGTACGACATGGTGCTAATGCAGGATGGGACTACCCGACGGATAACATCGGAGGAGGCTACATCTGGCGAGGTCAAAGACAAAGTTCGATGTCGGCTGACATCGCTATTAAGTGCTCGGCCAAAGGGCGAGGGCGATCTCCAGAGTTTTGCGTACGAGGGCGTAGAGTATACGCCAGGTACGGGGACCTTCAAGTCAAACTTCGAAGGGCTGACCCGACTCGCAGCGGCCGGCCGCCTCCGGGGTGGACGTCGGGCACTCACCTATCTTCGACGAGTCGATGACTTCCGTGTCGTACCTCTCAGCGACTACTGGGAATCAGTTCAGATCGGTACAGGTCTCACGTACGTCGTTCAAACGAGCATCAAAGTAGTTCAACGCTGTATCCTGATGGCTACCGACCCGGGCGACCTTGTTCTAGACCCGACGTGCGGATCTGGGACGACGGCCTACGTCGCCGAGCAATGGGGGAGGCGCTGGATCACCATCGACACCTCCCGCGTGGCCCTGGCTCTGGCGCGCTCCCGCGTCATGGGGGCGCGCTATCCCTACTACCTTCTCGCGGACAGCGAAGCGGGCCGCCAGAAGGAAGCAGAGCTCACCCGGTCGGCGCCGTCCTATAGCCCCACGGGCGGTGACATACAGCAGGGCTTCGTGTACGAGCGCGTTCCGCACATCAGCCTGAAGTCGATCGCCAATAACGCCGAGATAGACGTGATCTGGGAGCGCTGGCGGGAGACGCTGGAGCCGCTGCGCACGGAGCTGAACACAACGCTTGGCCGCGCATGGGAGGAGTGGGAGATACCGCGCGAACCCGGCGACCCATGGCCTGACGCCGCTGCGGCGGCGTGGAAGCGCCTGCAGACGGCGCAGACCGACGGAGCGAAGACGGCCGCCGTGCGCACGTTGAACGGCGCACTGGGCCGGAACTACTCCATCGACGAGGTCCCCAACCAGCCACGCGACCCGTGGGCCGTCGGCCCGACTGACCTGCATCGCCGCTGGTGGGAAGCGCGCATCGTCCGGCAGAAGGCGATCGACGAGTCAATCGTCGCTAAGGCAGACTACGAATACCTGTACGACAAACCATACGCGGATCGGATAATCGTCCGCGTCGCCGGCCCGTTCACGGTCGAGAGCTTGGCTCCACACCGCACGCTCGGTGTAGACGAGAATGACGACCTGATCGACCACCTCGCGGAGAGCAAGGCCGACTACGATGTAAAGCAGGACTTCGCTACGACGATTCTGGAGCACCTGAAGACGGCAGGCGTGCAGCAAGCGCACAGGGAGGATCGGATCTCCTTCACCTCGCTCACTCCTTGGCCGGGGCACCGGATCTGCGCTGAAGGGCGCTACGTCGAAGGTGACGCGGAAGCCGGCGCCGAGCGTCGCGCCGGCATATTCGTCGGCCCCGAGTTCGGCACCGTCTCCCGACCCGATCTGGTTGAAGCTGTCCGCGAGGCCGCCGACGCCGACTACGATGTGCTGATCGCCTGCGCGTTCAGCTACGATGCACACGCCAGCGAATTCAGCAAGCTCGGCCGGATCCCCGTTCTCAAGGCGCGCATGAACGCCGACCTGCACATGGCCGGCGACCTCAAGAACACCGGCACGGGCAACCTGTTCGTCATCTTCGGCGAGCCCGACATCGACATCATCGCGGTCCAGACCGACGGCCAAGAGCCGCCCAAGATCCAGGTCAAGGTCAACGGCGTAGACGTTTTCCATCCCAACACCGGAGAGATCCGTAGCGACGGTCCCGACGGCATCGCTTGCTGGTTCATCGACACCAACTACAACGAGGAGAGCTTCTTCGTCCGCCACGCCTACTTCCTCGGCGCCAACGACCCCTACAAGGCGCTCAAGACTACCCTCAAGGCCGAGATCCGCCGCGACGCCTGGGAGACGCTGCACAGCGACATCTCCCGCCCCTTTGACCGGCCGGACTCCGGCCGCATCGCCGTCAAGGTCATCAACCACCTCGGTGACGAGGTAATGAAGGTCTTCCGAGTATGAGATTGAGCCGATGAGACCGCGGGTGTACATCGAAACCACGGTGATCAGTTACCTGACGGCCCGCCCAGCGCGAGACGTGGTCGTGGCGGGGCATCAACAGAGCACCCGTGACTGGTGGGAGTTGGCTTCCCGACGGTTTGAACTGGTCGTTTCCGAGTTGGTCCGCCAGGAGGCAGGAATCGGAGATCGAGATGCAGCACGTGCCCGCCTCTCCATTCTGGACTCGCTCGCTACACTCGACGCATCCGCAGGGTCAGACGCACTAGCTGAAACACTGGTTCGTACGGCCGCCGTACCCCAGACCGCCATCCGCGACGCCGCACACATCGCCATCGCCGCCGTCAACGGTGTGGAGTACCTCGTAACCTGGAATTTTCGCCACATCGCAAACGCGGTAGCAAGGCCGCTCATCGAGTCTGCGTGTCGGACAGCCGGTTACGAGCCTCCTACAATATGCACACCCGAGGAATTGATGGAGGACATCGACAATGAAGGATGACCCTATCGTCGCCGAAGTTCGCGCAACGCGGGACGAACTGGCCGCCCAGTGTGGCTATGACATCAAGGAACTATTTCGGCAACTTCGGCAGCTACAAGCCAGCTCAGGACGGAAGTACGTTCGCTATCCTGCCCGTCGGACTCTTGCCGCCGAAATGACCAAAGGTTCTGAGAGCTAGTTGAACGTCGAGGACCGACCAAGGACGCCGCAATCGTGTACATCCGCTCGCCGCCCGGCTTCGCGTCCGTCGGCGCAGCCGTCACCTGGGCATGGGGATGAGGATCAGCGATTCGGCGGGGCAGGCTTCATCGGGACAGACGGCTTTGGTTCCATGGGTACCGAGCGCCGCCCCGGCTTCATCGGAGGCGCGGTTTTCGCCAAGTCAGTCGGAGCACGGTCCACTCCCGCAAACGCAACCCCGCTGCGAAACGTGTCTCCCTCCATCTCCTCGTGAGACACGGCTGGTATCCCTCTTTTTCTAGCTTCGGCCAACATCTTGGCCGTGTCCTTCCTGCTCTCCTCGATCCTCTCAATCCACTCAGACCATTCGTCTTCCTCTGGATCCCACTCCCGTCCCTCAGCTTCCATAGCAGCTCTTCGGTTCTTTCGCTTCCTGTCTCTCTGCGCCGTTGCACTCAGCCGCCCCAGCGCAGATCTGACTAGCTGCTGAATAAGGTTCTCAACTTCGCCCGGTTCGCCGCCAGTGACCTGTTCGACCAGCGCATCCTGCTTGGGTCCCGCGGCTCCGGTCGGGAACAGGTGGGAGAGAGTATAGTCGCGAGCCTCAATGAGATCGGCCTCTGATCGAGTTTCCTCGAAGGTCTCCGCGGACGCCGCCTCGCGCAGGAGCTCCAGCAAATAGCCCTCAAGCTTGGATTCCATATTTCAACTTCCCGTTATGCCCGCTAAGAGCGCTTGGTACAGTCACTCTACGCGCGATAATCGTGAAGTTCAAGAGACCCTTCGTGTTCGACGATCCCTTGAACCACCTCAACCTGGGACTCCGGGAGCGTGGTGATTGTGGCACTAACCGTGCGGTCGCTGACGAGCCTCGCGAACGCTTTCGGGCGACGGGCCGGGCGCCCCTTGGATCGCGCTCGCCGGATGACCCGCTGAGCCCCTGATCGGAGCGGCGTACGTCGGCATTGTCCTTGAGGCGGACCAAGGCGAGCGCGTATACTCGGGAACGGAGGCCGGGATGGCAGGGACGATACGGTAACAAGAGCATCTCGTCGGGGGATGCTCCTCGTTCGGTCACTTGGGGAGAACGCCTCCGTGCTTACCGTATCGAACCTCACCGTCGGTCGCAGCTTTCGCGACCTGTTCACCGACGTCTCGTTTTCCGTCGGCGCCGGGGAACGAATCGCCGTCCTGGGCCCGAACGGCTCCGGAAAGTCCACGCTCATGGAGTGCATCGCGGGGCGCCTGACGCCGCGGTCCGGGAGCGTGGCCAGGAACCCGCCGGATCTGGCCGTCGGGTATCTCGAGCAGAGCCACGACGTTGCGCGCTTCGCCGCGACGGTGGGCGAGTTCCTCGATGCGGACGTGGCCCTGCAGGACGGGTTGGCCGCTGCCGCGGAACGTCTGGCGGCTTCGCCGCACGACCCGAGGACGGAGGCCGCCTACACCGCCGCGCTGGAACGGTTGACCACGGCGCAGGGAGCCGACGGGACTTCTACCTTGGCGGACTGGGACCTGGAAGATCTGGATCCGGCCATGCCCGTGCACGAGCTCAGCGGAGGGCAGCGGCAGAAGCTGGCGCTCGCCAGGCTGCTCACGGACCGGCCGGACTTCCTGCTTCTGGACGAGCCGACGAACCACCTCGACGCCGGGGCGTTGGACCGGCTGGCGGAGGTCCTCCTGCGCTTTCCCGGCGGGGTGCTCGTGGTCTCCCACGACCGTGCGTTTCTCGACCAGGTCGCCACAGCGGTTCTTGCCATCGATCCCGCGTCCGGCACGCTGGCGCGGTACGCCGGCAACTACACCGCCTATGCGGACCGACGCGCGCGGGAACGGGAGCGCCAGGGCGCTCTGTTTCGCAGCGAGCAGGCGGAGATGGCACGCATGCGCCGGGACATCGCCCGTACCAGGGAACAGGCACGGCAGGTGGAGGTGAGCACCACGCCGCGGAATCCAAACGTGCGCCGCCTGGCGAAGAAGGTGGCCAGAAAGGCACGGTCACGGGAGAGGAAGCTGGAACGGTATCGCGACGACCCGGCGCGCACGCAGCGCCCCACCGACGGCTGGCGCCTCAAGGTGGAGTTCGGCGATGCGGCCGGCGGCGACCGCGCCCTGGCGCTCGAACGGCTCGCGGTCGGCTACGACGGCCGTCCGCCCGTGCTGGAGGAGGTTACGGTGGACCTGGGCAGGCGCGAGCGGGTGGCGCTGCAGGGCCCGAACGGCAGCGGCAAGACCACCCTGCTGCGGACGCTTGCCGGAGACCTGCAGCCGGCCGCGGGCAGGCTCCGCACGTCGGCGGCAGCCGTGATCGGCTACATGGCCCAGGAACAGGAGACGCTCGATCCGTGCTCGACCCCGCTCGGGACGATCCGCGCCGAGTGCGCGATGTCGGAGACCGAGGCCCGTTCCTTCCTGCACTTCTTCCTCTTCTCGGGCGACGATCCGTTGCAGCCCATAGCGGAGCTGAGCTTCGGAGAGCGCGCACGACTGTCGCTGGCGCTCCTGGTCGCCCGCGGCGCGACGGTCCTGTTGCTCGACGAGCCGCTGAACCACCTCGACCTGGACTCCCGGGAGCGTTTCGAGACCGCGCTCGGTGGGTTCAACGGTGCCGTGGTCGTGGCATCGCACGACCGCTACTTCGTGGAGCGCTTCGCTTCCACCGTCTGGGACATTCGGCCCGATGGCCACGGGAGCCATACCCTTGCGGTCGTGCCCTGACGGCGAACGCCGCGGCTACCGCAGCCGGCGTTTCAGGAAGAGCGCGACCTCGCCCGACTCGACGTCGTTGTTGCTGTAGTACGAGAGATCGATTCCGTCGACCTCGAAGCCCACGCTTCGATAGAAGTCGATCGCGGGGACGTTGGTGGTCTGCGTCTCACACACCAGGACTCGGAGGCCTGCCTTGCTGGCATGCACGGCGACACGATCCATCAGTCGGCGGCCCAAGCCCTGTCGCCGGTACGAGGCTGCGATGCCGAATTCGCGAATCCACAGGCTCCGGTTCCAGCCCGCGGTCTCCGCGATCGCGACGCCGACCGTGCATCCGCCGTCGCAGGCGGCGAAGGACATGCCCTGACCGACTATATCGTAGCCGGAAGTCCGACACCGCAGCGCTCGAACGGGCTCAACTCCTGCCGGTCCAGGGTCCTCGGGCGATTTCCGACACCGTCCAGCGTTTCTCGCGCTGCAAGCTGCCTGGCTCGCTCAATTCCTGCCGGTCCAGGGTGAAGCAAACCGCGCGGGCGTCCTCATCGTTTCCGCCTTGCGGACTCGATACCTCGCCGTCGACACGTATCCGTCCGCGACCTCGAGTCCAGGCGAATCATCGCGCTGCAGGTCGCCAGCGAGTCGGCCATCAGCCGCGTCTCCCATACGCCGGCGACTGCGGGATTGTCCGCTCGGTGCCATGCGCTGGTGTCCGCCAGATACAGCTTCAACGCTGCCAGCCCCGGCTGGCGTCGAGCACCTCCCGGCCGCGGTCGATCCCCTCGCCCGATCGAACGCGTACAGCCAATCGCCGGCGCAGATCGGCGCGGATGACCTCCTGCAGCGCCACGTCGATGGTGTCCTTGACTCCCGTGGTGCCGAGTGCGGACTGAGCGCGAGTGAGCCGTGTTTCATCGATCTCAATTGATGTGCGTCTCATGAGTTTATACTGGCATAGAACCAGCCGTTCATCAAGCATGAATATTCCGCCATGCTCCATGCTCTGGGCGCCGCCTTCGTTGTCCGTTCGTGAGGTTGTCAGCGAACTTCCGGCTGGTCGGCCGCGTCGTCTTCCGGGTCGGCGAAGAGGTGCTCCAGCGCCTGGCGGTAGCGATTCGCCTCGGCGCTTCCGGCCGCCTCGCGCAGGCGCAGCATGGGCCGGCGCACCAGGCGCCGGGCGATGTTGTGCGCCAGCGTCTGCACGACGCGGCGCTGCCGGGCGTCGAGCTCCGGAGGCGCCGCCACGCCCGTTCGAGCTCCTCGTCGCGGGTCGCCACCGCCAGCTCGCCGAGCAGACGCAGTGCGGGCGCGACCTCGTGCTCGCGGAGCCACACGAGGAAGTGCGCGACCTCCTGATCGATGATCGCCTCGGCGCGCGGCACCTCCGCGGCGCGCGCCGCGTGGCCGGCTCGGGTGGCTTCCTCCAGGTCTCCGAAGTCGTAGCATCGGACATTGGCGGCGCCGCAGGCTCCCGCGTGCACGTTCCGGGGGAGCGCCAGGTCGATCAGGTGCAGCGGCCGGCCGGCGCGCGCCGCCGCGACGCCGCGCAGCATGGTCGCGTCGATGAACGGTTCCGGTGCGGCGGTGGCGGCCACGGCGACGTCCGCCTCCGCAGCGCATCGGCCGCGCCTCCCAGGGAACGGCGCGGCCGCCGTGGGTGTCGGCCAGATGCTCGGCCCGCGCCATGGTGCGGTTGACCACGGCCAGCGATCCGACGCCCACCGCGTGCAGGCGCTCGCACGCGCGGCGCGCCATGGTGCCGGCGCCGAAGACCACCGCCCGCGCCCGGTCGACCGACTCCAGGCGCGCCGCCACCAGGTCGACGGCCGCCGACGCCAGCGAGGTGCCGTGACGGCCGATTTCCGTCTCCGTGCGCACGCGCTTGCCGGCGTGGACGGCGCCTCCGAACAGCGCGTTCAGCACGGGCCCGGCGCTGCCGGACTCCGTCGAACGCGCCAGCGTGGCGGCCACCTGGCGCTGGACGTCGGTCTCGCCCAGGAGCATCGAATCCAGCCCGGAGGCCACCCGCATCAGGTGGCGGGCGGCGGATCCGTTGCTCACCGCGGTCAGCGCGGCCCGGGCCGCCGGCGGGAAGTGCTCGCGCAGCACGCCGAGCAGCCATTCGGCGTTCGACGGATGGCTGTAGACCTCGCAGCGGTGGCAGGTCGAGAGGACGGCCCATTCGGGGCGCGGGCCGTCGACTTCCCGCATCGCCGTCTCCAGCCGAGCCGGCAGGGTGACGGCTGCCGCCGCCGCATCGCCTGCCGCCGACTGGACCAGGGGCCGGTAGTCGAGCAGCCACGCCCGAATCATCGCGCCAGCGCTCGCACGGCGTCGGGAAGCGGCACCGCCGCGCCCGTGACCGGATCGACCGCGGCGTGCACGACGCGAGCCGCCCCGACCGGACGCCCGGTCCCATCGGCGATCTCGGCGTTGACCCGCAGCGACCGATCGCCCGCCTCGAACGACAGGCGCATCGTCCAACACGTCGCCGACGCGGACCGGAGCGGCGGTAGTCGGCCTCCGCGTGCACGACCGGGAGCCGCGAACCCGCCGTCGCGCAACAGATCGGCCAGGGGCAGCCCGCCGGCCCGCAGGGCCTCCTCGAACGCCTCCTGCACCAGCTCGAACAGCCGGCCGTAGAACAGCACGCCGGCGGCGTCGGTGTGGTGCAGGCGTACGGTCACGCTGTGGCGGATCATCTCCATGCACCGATCATGTCATGTCCTGGTCCTGTTCACTGTCCTGGTCCTGTTCACGTTCACGTCCCGTTCATGTCCCGTTCGTTGACCGTTCGGTACGATAGCCCTAACCTTTCGTACTGCCGTACCGGCGGCTACCTGCCATGAGTCAGTCGAACGACGGCGCAACGCCCGGAGTCGTGCGCGATGCCAGCGACGGCATCCGCCGCATCATCGACAACGTGCGCTCGCTCATCTCCATCGACGCCCGCACGATCGAGCACCTGCTGGCGGCCAAGCTGGCCGGCGGCCACGTCATCCTGGCCGATTCGCACGGCGTGGGTAAGACCTCCCTGGCCAAGGCGCTGGCCGCCTCCATCCGCTGGCACACGACCGAGACGTCCGATCACGGCGTCGGCATCGACCACTTCAGCCGCATCCAGTGCACGGTCGACCTGCTGCCGCAGGACATCCTGGGCTTCAACCGCTACGACATCGCCAGCGGCTCCTTCACGTTCACACGCGGTCCCCTGTTCGCGCACTTCGTGCTCTGCGACGAGATCAACCTGCTGACCCCGAAGACGCAGGGCAGCTTCCTGCAGGCGATGGAGGAACAGGCCGTCACCGTGGAAGGCACCACGTACCGGCTGCCGGACCCGTTCTTCATCATCGCCACCATGAACCTCAAGGGCGCCCACCTGTTCCCGCTGCCGATCCCGCAGCTCGACCGCTTCATGGTGCAGCTCTCCCTGGGCTACCCGTCGACCGCGGACGAGGAGCGCATCGTCAAGCAGCATGGACGCGAGGACGCATGGGACCAGATCGGCCCGGTCGTCTCCTGCGACGAGCTGATCGGCTGGCAACGGCTGGTCGACCGCGTGTTCATCCATGACGAGGTGGTCGCCTACCTGGTCGAGTGCGTGCGGCGCACGCGCCGCCATCCGGCGGTGGAGTCGGGCGCCAGCCCCCGCACCGGCGTCAAGCTGTCGCGGCTGGCGCGCGCCCTGGCCTTGGTGCGCGGCGAGGAGTTCGTGACGATCGACCTGGCCAAGGAGGTGCTGATACCCGGCGCCAGCCACCGCCTGCTGCTGGAGGACGCCGACGGCGACGCGCGCGCCGTCATCGACGAGGTGCGCTCGAACGTCAGGGTGGACCGGGTGCCCGCGCGCGCCGGCTGATGGCGACCGCCTCGCCTCCGCGCCTCGCTTCCCGTCTCCGGTTCCTCCCGTCCGCCCCGCGCCTGAGTGAGGCAAGCCCACGCTGGACCGCCGCGCGCGCGGCGCTGCGCTACTATCCGTTCACACTGCTGGGCACCGGCCTGCTGGTGGCCGCCGGCTACCTGGCCGGGAGCGCATTCGCGACCGACAACAGCTACGAGTTCGTGCTGTCCGCCGCCGCCACGCTGGTGCTGGCGGCGCTGGCCGTCGACGGCCGACTGCAGGCGCGCCGCATGGCCGCCGTCACGCTGGCGTGGGACACCGGCGGGCCGCTGTCCGCCCGCGCCGCGAGCATCCTCGACCTGAAGGCGGCCGGCGCCGGACGGCCGCACTACTTCTACCGCCTGCACGCGCGCTTCACCGGACGCCTGCGTGCCGGCAACCGCGCGGCCGTGCACCTGCGCGCGGAGTCTCCTCGGCGTCGGAGGAGCTGCCGCTCCGCCTGGAGCCGCCGGTCGCAGGCGACCTGGAGGTGCGTGCCCGGCTGGCGGTGCGCGACGTGTTCGGGCTGACCCGCAGCCACCTGCCGGGGCGCGACGAACGCCGGCTGCTGCCGGTGCGCCCGGCGGCGCTGCCTGCGCGCTCGGCCCCCAGGATCGACGCGGCCGTGGGCGACGACACCACCCGCCGGCGGCGCTCCTCCGACGAGGAGCGCTACTACATGCGCGAGTACGAGCCCGGCGACCGCCTGAAGGACATCAACTGGAAGGCGTCGAGCCGTCTCAACGAGCTGATCACGCGCATCTCCCCGGTCAGCGAGCAGCAGACCCGGCTGCTGCACGTGGAGCTCCGCCACTACCGGCCGGCGGGCCCGGAGACGCTGGACTCGGTGCTCCACCTCGACTACCTGAAGAGCTGGCTGCTGACGTTCCTGCGCGCGGTCAAGGCCGAGCACGAGGACTTCACCTTCCGGGTCATCACCGGCGCCGGCGAGCACGACGTGGACACCGTCGAAGACATCGACGACCTGGCCCGCCGCCTCGCGTCCGTCACCTTCGCGCCCGGCCCCGAGCACCGGCCGGAGGTGCAGCCGCACGAGCTGTTCATCTTCACCACCGCGTTCGACGCCGCCCTGGCCACGCACGTGGCGCAGCTCGGCGACACCGCCCTGCACGTGTACCGCACCGTGTCCGCCATCCCGCCGCGCAGCGACGACGACGATCGGATCCGGCTGACGCTGCTGCGCCCGCCGTCGGCGTCGCTCCTTCCCGCGCTGGTGGGCGCTGCGCCGCGAACGCTTCGCGCTCGGCCCCTCGCTCCGCGGGGCGAACGTCCACGTCGAAGACGAGCCCCTGGAGGTCGGATTGTCATGACCCTGCTGTTTGCGACCCGCCTGCTGGTCTACCTGGTCGCCATCGCCATCCCGATCGTGCACCCGGCGGTGACCATCTCCTACGACCGCGTCGGCTGGGTGACCTGGTTCGCGCTGGTGCCCCTGGAGATGGCCCTTGCCGCCTTTCTCAAGCCGCCGCGGCTACGCCTCTCGTACTGGCTGGCGGCGGCGCTCGGACTGGCGGTCGTGGCCGCGGTCGCCGGTCCCGGCGTGGACACGAGCAGCCTGACGGTGATCGGCATCGGCCTCCTGGCGTTCGTGCTGACCGCCATGGTCTTCCACGGCCGCGAGCACGGCCACGTGGTCGCCGTCGCGGAGCTCCTGTTCGTGGGATACGTCCTCCTGAAGCTGCTGCGCTTCTCCCGCGCCAACGACGTGATCGCCGAGGAGAGTCTGCGCATCACCACCGCGCTGGTCGTGATGATCACCTGCGGCTTCCTCCTGCACGCGCTGGCGCTCTACCTGGCCGCGTTTCCCGAGTCCGGGGGCCGCTTCCGGCGGCGCGAGCTGGCCACGTTCGCGCTGGGCGCGCTGCCGGTCAGCATCGCGCTCGGCGCCCTGCTGCCGCCCGACTTCGTCTCCAACCGCATCGCCTTCAACAACCTGAACGAGGTCGCCGTGCCGGAGCCGCAGCCGGTCGGCGCGGACTCCTCCGGGCCGCCCGGCGGCAACCTGCGCCCGCTCGATCCGCCGCAGGACCCGTCGCAGCGACAGGGTCAGGGCGGCCAGGGCGAGCAGTCCGAAGCCGGCGGCGAGGGCGGACAGGGCGACGATGCGCAGAACCAGCAAGGCGAGGGCGGACAGGGCGAGGGCGGACAGGCGGACCGCCAGCAGAGCCTGGAGGGCGTCCCGGCCGAGCGCTGGAACGACTCCGGCGCCGGCCAGGGCGAGGGGCCAGGTGGCGGCCAGGGCAGGCAGGGCAGGGGCAGGGACAATCCGGAAGAGCGAAGGTGACGGCGAGGGCGAGGAGGGCGACGGCGAGGGCGAGGACCGGCAGTACGCCGCATGGTGATCGCCAGCGCCACCGATCCCGTGTACGCGGCCGACGGCTACTTCGCCGACCTGCATCCCGAGGGCGGCTTCACCTACAGCATCGACGAGCCGCTCAACGACCTGGTGAACCAGCGCCTGCTGACCACCTGGGTCGACGTGCTGCGCCTGCCCGACCGCCGGCGCGAGCCGCGCGAGTACTTCTTCCTGTCCTCGATCGACGACCGGGTCATGCCGTACCGGCCGTACGAGATCGAGCCGACGGTGATGAACCGGCTCTACCACCCGTTCGACCTCTCCTACTGGACCACCTCGCGGGTGAGCGCGACCGGCCCCGACCAGTGGCGCCGCCTGGGCGACCTGTCCGCGGCCGAGCGGAACGATCTGGCCCGCTACCTGGAGGTGCCGCTCGACGGGGAGAGGCTGGCCGGGTTCGAGCAGCACGTCGCGGAGGTCACCGCCGGCGCCACCGGCTACTTCGACCGGATCGACGCCATCCTGCGCTCTTACCGGACCTACCAGTACGAGATCGGCTTCACCGACGACGTGTCGGTCGACCACCTGGAGCTGTTCCTGTTCGAGACCCGTTCCGGCGACTGCACGGAATTCTCCAACACCGCCGCGGTCCTGGGCCGGATCGCCGGCATCCCCAGCCGCGTGGTCACCGGCTGGCTCGGCACCGAGAGCCTGCAGACCGACGTCCACCGGCGCGGCCTGCAGAGCCTGCGCGAGGTGATCGAGCCGCTGCAGGAGTTCCCGCTCGACCAGCTCTACCTGATCACCACCGCGCACCGCCACTCCTGGACCCAGTACTACCTGCCGGGCTACGGCTGGGTGGACATCGAGGCCACGCAGTTCGCCATCCAGCCGCCGCCCGAGCTGGGCGCCACCGGCCAGGACGTCGTCATCCCGATCATCCAGATCGAGGACCGGCTCGACCGCGACTTCCAGTTCCCGTGGCTGCTGGCGCTGCGCCTGGCCGGTGCGCTGGCGATCGCCGGGGTGGCCGGCGCCTACGCGTGGCGGTACGGACGCGAAGGGATCCTGGCCCTGGCCGCCCGCGCGCCCACGCGGCACGGCCTGCGGGCGCGCGCGTCACTGCTGTACATGCGGCTGGCGGCCGACGGCTACGCGGTCAAGTCCCCGGTGGAGACCGCCCGCGAATACGCCGACCGGTATCCGGAACTGCAGGGATTCGCCCGGCGCTACACCGCGCTTCGCTACCGGCCGAACCCGCCCGACGCGCGCGCCGCCGGAGAGTTGCGCGTCGCCGCCCTGGCGGCGGCCACGCAGATGCGCCGGCGCGGCCTGATCGCGTGGCTGAAGCGCCTGCTCAGCCTGCGGGGGCTCTCCTGCTGACCGGCCCGCGCGCGGCCGCGATCGCGATCACCGCCGCGGCGGCGCTGGGGGTCACGGCGTGCAGCGCCGGCGACTGGCTGGAGTTCCGCGGCCGCCAGGGCCGCGGCGTCGCCCCCACGACGGTGGCGCCGCCCTTGGCGCTCAAGTGGAAGCTGCCCCTGCAGGTGGGCGAGCAGGCCACCTCGTTCAATCCGCCGATCGTCTACGACGGCACGATCTACTTCGGCGCCGACGACGGCAACTTCTACGCGCTGGACGCCGAATCGGGCTACATGCGCTGGATCTTCAAGGCGCGCGCGCCCAACAACTCGGTGCCGTACGCGGACGAGGGCGCCGTCTACTTCGGGTCCAACGACGGCAGCGTGTACGCGGTGTCGCGCGACGGCGGCGAGGAGCTGTGGTCGTTCCAGACCGAGTCCACCGTGCAGTCGCTGATCCTGCGCCACGAGGACCTGATCATCTTTACCAGTGACAACGGCTCCTCGTACTTCCTGGACCCGGACGGCATCGAAGTGCACCGCATCCCCAATCCGATCTGGTCCTACCACACGTTCCAGGTCTACGAGGGGGTCATCTACTGGGCGCCCGCGCCGCCCGAACGCGGCGTCAGCTTCGGCGCCTATGACATCGAGAGCCGCTCGTACCTGTGGTACGTCGACGGCGACGACCCGTACGTCAACTGGTACTCGTTTCCGGCCCTGCGCGGCCAGAACATGTACTACGCCACCGGCGGCGCCACGGCGCTCAACTACCTGGCGCTGGACCGCACCACCGGGCGCGAGCTCTGGCGCAAGAGGGAGGAGCCCTACTTCAGCGAGGATTCCCCCTACAACCCGGTCCGCCTGTTCTGGGACAACATCAAGCTCCTCGACTACATGGCGCCGGCGCTCTGGCGCAACCTGGTGATCTACACCAGCGGCGACCAGGTCGTGCGCGCCTTCGACGCCGGCAGCGGCCGGGAGGCGTGGCGGGTGACGCTGGAGCAGCCCACGTCGAGCGCCCCGACCGTGGCCGGCAGCCGCCTGTACTTCGGCGTGCGCGGCGACCCGCTCCGCGGCGCCCCGCCCCGCCTGATCTGCCTGTCGGCCCGCAACGGCCGCCTGCTGTGGGAGATGGAGCTGGACGGCGCGGTGCTGAGCGCCCCGGTGGCGTCCCGCGACCTGCTGATCTTCGGCACCGACCAGAACTACTTCTACGTGCTGCAGGAGGTGCTGTAGCCGCCTTCTGCCGATAGGGTAAGTGTGGAGCACGCGCCCACCATCGGCGAGTTGCGCGAACGGTCGCTGCACGCGGAGTTGAAGTCCTGGTACGCGCTGCCGCGCGACCGGGTCGAGGTGCCGATGGACGGCTACGTAATCGACCTGGTGCGCCCCCCCGGGACCCTGATCGAGATCCAGACCCGCGGCTTCGCGAAGCTCAAGCGCAAGCTGACCCGGCTGGTCCACACGCATCGCGTGCGCCTGGTGTTTCCGATCGCGAAGCGCAAGTGGATCGTGACCACGGACACGCGGGGACAGGTCCTGCGCCGCCGGCTGTCACCGAAGCGCGGCGCCTACCGCGACCTGTTCGCGGAGTTGATCCGGATCCCGCACCTGATGACCGATCCCAACTTCACGCTCGACGTGCTCCTGGTTGACGTGGAAGAGGTGCGCTGCGCCGACGGTCGCGGAAGCTGGCGCCGCCGCGGCATCAGCGTGCTGGACACCCGGCTGCTGGACGTGCGCGGCCGGCGACGCTTCCGCACGCCGGCGGACCTGGCCCGCCTGCTGCCGGCGCGCCTGCAGGAGCCGTTCACCAATCGTGCGCTGGCCGACGCCGCCGGCATCTCCCCTGCCGCCGCCGGCGAGATGACCTACGCGCTCCGGCACATGGGCGCCCTTTCCGTCGTCGGAAAGCGCAGCCGCGCCTACCTGTTCGCCCGCACCCCTTGCGATCCCGCTTCGTCCCGCGACCTGCGAGATCGAATCTCCACGCGCAACTCGTCCGCCAGTTCCTCGGGAGGGTAGTCCACCGCCACCAGGCCGGCCTCGGCGACCAGGTCCATGAACACGTCCAGAGTGACACCGGCAAGCCGTGCGGCCTTCGCCAGGGTGACCAGCCCCTGCTCGAAGAGAGCGAGCGCAAGATCCTTGTCGGGCTCGCTGGAGCGCACCCGAAGATCACGCACCGAAAACACCTCGATACTCCGCTTCACCTCAACTCCTGCCAATGCCACGGCAAAACGTTGCACATGGACGGTAGCGATACAACTTGTGACGCGGCCCGCCGGGACCTATCCTGCCGCACGTGAATTCCCGGAACCTTTCATCAGTCTCCCTCGTACTGGCCGCGATCGCTCTGCTCTTCGCCGCCTGCACCGGACTGGCTCCCGATGCCGATGCGCCGTCTGCCGCCAGGATCTACTGGACGGACGCCGGCACGAACACGATCGGCCGTTCCGGGCTGGACGGCTCCGGCGTCGAAGATCTGGCTCAGGGGCTGGTCGAACCGTACGGCATCGCGTTGGCGGTAGCCGATGGCAACATGTACTGGGTCGACTGGGAGGTGGGCATTCAGCGCGCCAACCTGGACGGCACGGACATCGAGACCCTGGTGCGCACGGCCCGGCCGAACGGGATCGCGCTGGACGCCAGGCGCGGCAAGATGTACTGGACCGATTACGGCGCGAACATGATCCGGCGCGCCAACCTGGACGGATCCGGGATCGAGGATCTGGTAGTCACGTCGCTGGACAACCCGTACGGGATCACCCTGGATGTCGAAGCCGGCAAGATGTACTGGACGGACGCGGGGACGGAGAAGATCCAGCGCGCCAACCTCGACGGTTCGGACGTCGAGGACATCGTGATCGTGGGACTCCTGAGTCCCCGCGGGATCGCGCTCGATGTCGCCGCCGGCAAGTTGTACTGGGCGGACCGGCTCACGGACAAGATCCAGCGCGCCAACCTCGACGGCTCCGGCGTGGAAGACCTGGTGACGACGACCGAGGGATCCCGGCGCGACGGGATCGCGCTCGACCTCGCAGCCGGCAAGATCTACTGGACGGAGCGCGACCTGGGCAGGATCCAGCGCGCCAACCTCGACGGCTCCGAATCGAGGATGTCCTCACCAGCGGCGTGCACGGCCCCTACGAGATCGCGCTCGACGTCGCAGGCGGCATGATGTACTGGACCGACATCTACACGGGGATCCAGCGCGCCAACCTCGACGGTACCGGCGTCGAGCCCCTCGTCGGCATGGGACTGGCGGATCCGCGCGGCATCGCCCTCGACGCCGCCGGCGGCAGGATCTACGCGATCGACCACTACCCGACCGAAGCCAGGCCGAACGAGATCCGGCGGTTCGAGCTGGACGGCACCGGCGGCGAGGTCCTCCGGGTCAGGGGCATGTCCGGCGCGTACGACATCGCCCTGGATGTCCCCGACGGCAAGATGTACTGGACGGAGTCGGCAACGACCTCATCCTCGGACAGCATCCGACGCGCCGAGCTGGACGGATCGAACCCGGAGACCCTGGTGACCGGTCTGCGCTACCCGCGCGGGATCGCCCTGGACGTTACCGCCGGCAAGATGTACTGGACGGACCCGGGGACCGGGAAGATCCAGCGCGCCAACCTCGACGGCTCCGGCGTCGAAGACCTGGTGACCGCCGGCCTTTCGGATCCCCAGGGGATCGCCGTGGACCCGGCCGGCGGCAAGATGTACTGGACGGATGCCGGGACCGACCGCATCCGGCGCGCCAACCTCGACGGCTCCGATGTCGAGGATCTGGTCACCGGCGGGTTGTCGAATCCGCAGGGAATCGCCCTGGACGTCACCGACCGGAAGATGTACTGGACGGATTGGGGCACGGACACGATCCGGCGCGCCAACCTCGACGGCTCCGGCATCGAAGACGTGGTGACCACCGGCCTCGTCGACCCCTGGGGGATCGCCGTCTACCGGCCCTGACCGCGGCGCAGCCTCAGCATGCGGTTGCCGCCGCGCTGAAACTCGTACGGAACCGGTTCGACGGCGGCTTCGAAGCCTTCCGAGCGCATCACCTCGACCGCGGCCTGAACGTGCGGCGATGGCGCGCCGCCCACCTGCAGCAGCGGAAAGACCCGTACCTCCGCGGCGACGCGCAGCATCTCGCGCAGGGCGTCGAGGTGAAATGCCAGGTCGAACTGCTGGCTGTACAGGAACAGGAAGTGAGACGACAGCCCCAGGTCGAAGGAGCGGTCGGCGAAACGGCAGCTCGGGCAGCGATGCGTCGACGTACCGACCCTGGTCCGTGCCTGACGGATAGTCGCGGATGAACCGGCGCATCGCTCCCATGCGCCGCCGCCCCAGCTCCTCGATCGACGGCACGTGCGTCCAGACGAAGTCGTCCGGGTTGCGGCGCGCCTGGTCCATCGCCACCTCGAAGGCCTCCTCCACCCGGCGCTCGATCGCCGTTCCGGGGAAGGCGTACAGCGGGTCGATGGAGACCACGTCGCCGCCCAGGGCGGTCAACTCCGCGTTGAAGCTGGCCGGCCCGTCGCCGCAGCCCAGGATGCGCCGGCACAGGTCCGCCGCCGAGAGGTCGAACATGGCCCGATATTCGGCGAAGGTCCGTCCCCAGGGGATGACGTGTCGAAGCGAGAACGGCAACGGAGCGGCTACCTCACACGACGAAGTTGATCAGCTTGCCCGGAACGTGGATCACGCGGCGCGGCTCCCGGCCGTCCAGGGTGCGGGCCACGTTGTCCTCTGCCTGCGCCAGGCGCTGCGCCTCGTCCTGGTCGATGCTGGCCGGCACCTCGACCCGGCCACGGACCTTGCCGTTGACCTGCACCACCAGGGTGACCGTCTCGTCGGCGGCCAGCCCGGCGTCGGCCTCGGGCCAGGGCTGCCGGTGGATGCTGTACGGCTGGCCCAGCAGCTCCCACAGCTCCTCGGCCATGTGCGGCGTTGCCGGCGCCATCAGGGTGAGCAGGGTCAGCACCGCCTCGCGGTAGGCGGCGCCGCCGCCGGCCTGCTCCTCGGCAGCGAGCAGCGCGTTGGTGAGCTGCATCAACCCGGAGATCACAGTGTTGAACTCGAACGCCTCCAGGTCGTGCGAGACGCTCTGGATCGTCTGGTGCGTGGCGCGCAGCAACGCGCGGTCTTCGCCGGCGGGCGCTTGAGTGGCCGCGCCGCCCGTGCCCGCGCGCTCCTGCAGGCGGTGCGCCAGCTCCCACACCCGGTGCAGCCAGCGCACGACGCCGTGGATGTTGGTGTCGTTCCACGGGCCGCCCTCCGACCAGCGGTAGCCGAACATCAGGAAGGCGCGCACCGCGTCGGCGCCGTAGCGCCCCACCTGCTCGTCAGGATCGACCACGTTGCCGCGCGACTTGCTCATGCGCTGGCCGTCGGCGCCCAGGATCTGCCCCTGGTTGTAGAGCAGCGTCATCGGCTCGTCGCCGGAGCCGATGCCCAGGTCCCGGCACGCCTTGTGGAAGAAGCGGGTGTAGATCAGGTGCATGGTGGCGTGCTCGACGCCGCCGGTGTAGGTGTCCACCGGCATCCAGTAGCGGTACTCCGTTTCGTCGTATGGGCCGTCGGTGCAGTCCGGGCTCAGGTAGCGCAGGTGGTACCAGGACGAGCACATGAAGGTGTCCATGGTGTCGGTCTCGCGCTCGGCCGCGCCGCCGCAAGTCGGGCACGCGGTGTGCCGCCAGGTGGGATGGAACTTGAGCGGGCTCTCCCCGGTCGGCCGCCACTCGATGTCGTCCGGCAGCTCCACCGGCAGCTCCTCCTCCGGGACCGGCACGGGCCCGCAGTGCGGGCAGTGCACGACCGGGATCGGACAGCCCCAGTAGCGCTGCCGGGAGATCAGCCAGTCGCGCAGCCGGTAGTTGACGTCGGCGTGGCCGAGGTTCTGCTCGACCAGCCAGCGGATGGTGCGCGGAATGGCCTGCTCGGTGGGCGTGCCGGTCAGCGGGCCGGAGTCGATCATCGATCCCTTGGCGACCACCGCTTCGCTCATGGTGGCGCCGTCCAGCGGCTCCACGCCGGGCGGCTGGATCACCGGCCGCACGGTCAGGCCGAACGCGCGCGCGAAGTCGAAGTCGCGCTCGTCGTGGGCGGGCACCGCCATGATGGCGCCGGTGCCGTAAGTCATCAGCACGTAGTCGGCGATCCAGATGGGGATGCGCTCGTCGTTGACCGGGTTCACCGCGCAGGAGCCGGTGAACACGCCGCTCTTTTCTCGCCCGGCCGCCTCACGCTCGATATCGGTCTGGCGCGCGGCTTCCGCGACATACGCCTCCACCTCGGCGCGTTGCGCTTCCGTGGTGAGCTTCGCCACCAGCGGATGCTCGGGGGCCAGCACCATGAACGTCGCCCCCCACAGGGTGTCGGGCCGCGTGGTGAAGACCTCCAGGGCGTCGCCCTGCTCGGTGCGGAACACCACGTGCGCGCCCTCCGAGCGGCCGATCCAGTTGGTCTGCAGCGTCTTGACCGGTTCCGGCCAGTCCAGGCCGTCGAAGCGCAGCAACTCCTCGGCGTAGCGGGTGATGCGGAAGAACCACTGCTCCAGGTCGCGCTTGGTCACCGGCGTGTCGCAGCGCTCGCAGAGCCGCTCCGTGCCGACCACCTGCTCGCGCGCCAGCGTGGTGTTGCAGTTGGGACAGAAGTCGACGGCCGCCCGGTTGCGGTAGGCCAGGTCGCCGGCCAGCAGCTTCAGGAAGTACCACTGCGTCCAGCGGTAGTACTCCGGATCGGACGAGGTCGCCTCGCGCTCCCAGTCCCACATCGCCCCCATGGTGCGAAGCTGCGCGCGCATCCGATCGATGTTGGCGTACGTCCACTCCTTGGGGTGGATGTTGCGGGCGATCGCGGCGTTCTCCGCCGGCAGGCCGAACGAGTCGAAGCCCATCGGCAGCATGACGTTGCAGCCCTTCATGCGCAGGTAACGGGCGCGCGCGTCGGACGGCGTCATCGTGTACCAGTGACCGATGTGCAAATCACCCGACGGGTACGGGAGCATGGTCAGGAAGTAGTGCTTGGGACGGCTTCGATCGATGCGGACGCGGTACAGCCCGTCCCGCTCCCAGCGTTCCTGCCACTTGGGCTCGATGGCCGCGGGGGCATAGGCCCGGTGGTCGGTGCCGATATCGCTTGCTGCGTTACTCATATCGATCGCCCGATGATAGCACCTCGCATGCCGGCCGCGCTTCGGACTTCGGGGCAGAACGCTTGTCGAAGACTTGCTATCGTACGAAGGTGGGCCGAGTGAAACTGACCCTGAGCGCTGAGGAGGAGCTGGTCGCTCCAAAGCGCGTGGCGAAGTCGCGTCGGATGAGCCTCTCGGCGCTGTTCGCCCACGTGATACGGGCGCTCGATCGGGAGACGACGGCTGACCGGAGCGATCTTGGACCGATCACCAGGCAGGCGAGCGGGCTGGTGACGCAGCGATCACACCGATCCGACCGGGAGTGGTCCGACCGGGAGTTGATCGAGGAGGCCCTGGAGGAGAAGTACCTGCACGATGCGGGCGCTTGAGTGCCTCCACCTGATCCGATCGGTGTTCCGCCCGGTCGAGGTGGACGGATTTTCGGTCGGCTCCAGTGTCGATCGTGACCGCAGACGAGCTGCTGGCCGTACTGGCGGTGGATCGCGCTTGATCTTCGGAACCGCCGCCGGCGCGCCACCCCGACGGACTGCTCGACCGGCCGGCATACCCGACCGCGACTGGGACGACTGGCGGTGGCAGCTCCGCAACCGGGTCACGTCCGCCGCCGACCTGGAGCGGTACGTCGACCTGACCGAAGACGAGCGGGCCGGCATCGACTCCGCGGGCGCCCGGTACCGTTGGGCGATCACCCCGTACTACGCCTCGCTGATGGACCCGCACGATCCGGACTGCCCGCTGCGCCGGCAGCAGGTGCCGGCGGTGCAGGAGCTCACCGACGACCTGGGCGCCGTGGATCCGCTCCTGGAGCAGGAGCACTCGCCGGTGGACGCCGTCGTGCATGTGTACCCGGACCGGGTCGCCTTCAAGATCACCAACGTCTGCCCTACCTACTGCCGCTACTGCTTCCGCGAGTACTTCGTCGGCAACACCGAGGAGCACCACACGCGCGCCAAGGTCCAGGCCGGCATCGACTACATCGCGCGCACGCCGGCGATCCGCGACGTGCTGGTCACCGGCGGCGACCCGCTGCTGTTCTCGGACGAGCGGCTGGACGACGTGCTGGGCCGGCTGCGCGCGATTCCGCACGTGCAGATCATCCGCACCGGCTCGCGCACGCCGTGCACGCTGCCGCAACGGATCACGCCGGAGCTGTGCGAGGTGCTCGGCCGCCACCACCCGCTCTGGCTGAACACCCACTTCAACCACCCGGACGAGATCACGCCGGAAGCCGCCGCGGCCTGCGACCGCCTGTTGCGCGCCGGCGTGCCGCTCGGCAACCAGACGGTGCTGCTGAAGGGCGTGAACGACGACCCGCGGGTGATGCTGGAGCTCGTTCACCGGCTGCTGGCGATCCGGGTGCGGCCCTACTACATCTTCCAGTGCCACCCCGTGTCCGGGACCGCGCATCTGCGCACCACGATCGAGACCGGGCTGGCGATCCTGCAGGCGCTGCGCGGCCACACTACTGGATTCGGCGTACCGACCTACGTCCTCGACACCCCGTACGGCAAGGTGCCGCTGGCACCGCAGTATCTGCTGGGCCGGTCGGGAGACGAGGTGGTGGTGCGCACCTGGGACGGCAGGATCTGGCGCGAGCCCAACCCGCTCGACGGCCCGCCGCCGGACGGCGTGGTCCTGCCGGACCTCGGCGGGCTTCGTCAGCCGGCGGAATCGGGCTGTGTCTGATCGAAGTCGAACATCGGCGCGTCGGCGTGCGGGAAGCCGCGCCAGCGTGTATCGTTCGCAGATGGTACCCGAAACCGGTATCGACCCTGCCTGCTCGACGCTGGCAGCGCACGGGATCGAGCTTCCCCGTGCGCTGCAGCGCATCGTCCGGCGCGTGCTGATCCCTCCTGCCGCGCTGCAGGAGCGGGTGCGCGAGATGGCCCGGCTGCTGGCCGAGCACTACCCCCCGGAGGCCGAGGTGGTGGTCACGCCGGTGCTCACCGGCGCGTTCATGTTCGCCGCCGACCTGGGCCGCGCGCTGGCACAGGAGAGCACGCTGGACGTGCACTATGCGCTGACCAAGGCCGGCTCCTACGGCTCGGCGATGGGAGTCGACGGCTCCGGCGTGCGGACCGTCATCATCGACTTGCAGCCGTCGGACGTCGCCGGCCGTTCCATGCTGCTGGTGGACGACATCCTGGATCACGGCTTCACCCTGGCGGCGCTGCGCGACCGCCTGTCCGCATGGGGGGTGCGCAGCGTGCAGGTGTGCGTGCTGCTGAACAAGCAGCTCGCCGACCCCGACCCGCAGATCCTCGCGCAGCGCGCCAAGGCCGCCCCCGACCTCGTAGGGTTCGACGTACCGGACGTGTGGGTCGCCGGCTACGGCCTGGACGCGGCCGGGTCGCTGCGGCACCTGCCGTGCATCGTCTCCGTGGACAAGGCCGCCTGACCTGTCACGGTCGCTCCGCCGGCAGTGGGTCGGCCCGACTGACCCACTACCCGGTCGGTCGGCCGCTCGCTCTCAGAAGTCATCGCTCAGCGGCTGGCGGCGCCGCGCCCGCCTCGGGCTGCGCGCGCGTTCGAGCGTCTTGCCCTCCTCGTCACGGTCCGGATCGGCCACCGCGGACAAGCCGTCGAGCAAGCCCAGCACCCACAGCGCGCCCACGTAGGCCGCAACGCCGGTGGTCGGCTTCCCTCTCTCCACATCGGCCACCACGAACCGCGACACGCCCATGCGCTCGGCAAGCTCGATCTGCGGCAGCCGGCGGCGCAGCCGCGCCGTGCGAATGTTCCGTCCCAGCCGCTGCAATCCCTCCTCGACTGCGGCGGGGGGAGAGTCGGCCATCTTCGTCAGCCTTGGCATGTTTGTTTCCAGCTACATATAAGCTTTAAATGTCGTTCGTATATAACACGACACGCGCAGCGTCAATCGGCCATGGCAGCGCGCCTTGCCGTCGGCGGCGAGTGCCGGCTCCGGTGAGCTCCACGGCCAGTTGCGTCTGAACCGGGCGGATCGGTCGAGCGCGAAGCGCACGCCCGGCCGCCAGTAGCTGGATCGGCTCAGCCGGTGCCTGACTGCGATGCGCGGCTGAGAAGCAGGTCGATCAGCGCGTCCGTATCGCCGGCCGGCAGGCGCTCCTGCTGCCGCTGCCGCAGGTCCTTGACCAGCACGGTACCCGCCTCCGCCTCGTCCGGCCCGATGATCAGCGCGAAGCGCGCGCCCACGCGGTCGGCGTGGCGGAGCTGGCGTTCCAGGCGCTGCGCCGGATCCAGGGCCAGCTCGACGGCCACGCCGCGGCGGCGAAGGCGGTCGGCGACGCGGGCCGACGCCTCCTGCTGCTCGGGACCGAACACGGTGACCAGCACGTCGGGCCCGGACGGCGCCGGCGCGGGCACCCGGTCGAGCTCCCTCAGCAGCTCCAGCAGCGCCATGTCGCCGACCGCCATGCCGACCCCGGGCACGCGCTGCTTGCCGCCCACCTGGCGCGTCAGGTCGTCGTAGCGCCCGCCGCCGAAGATGGCGCGCCGCAGGTCGCCGGCCGCCCACGCCTCGAACACGGTGCTGGTGTAGTACTCGAAGCCGCGCGCGATGCTGCGGTCGAGCTGCACGTACCGGTCGTGACCGGAGATCCGGAGCTGCTCGACGATCGCCGCCAGCCGCGCCGGCGGCTCGGCGACCGGCTCCTGCACGAATGCCACCACACCCTCGGCCTGGCCTTGCTGCAGACCGATCTCCACCATCTGTGCACAGGCGCGATCGTCGCCGACCTTGTCCAGCCGGTCGATCACGCGGAACACGCCCCGCACCAGCTCGGCCGGGACGCCGAACGCGCCGGTCAGGTCGGCCTCCAGCGCAGCGCGGTCGTTGAGCTTGATCTGCACGGCGTCCGGCGCCAGTCCGAGCGACGCGAACAGCGCGCACGCCACCTGGATCACCTCCGCGTCGGCGTGCGCGCTCTCGCTGCCGAGCAGGTCGACGTTCCACTGGAAGAACGAACGGCCGCGGCCGCGCTGCGGCCGCTCGTAGCGGTAGAACTGCCCCCACGACTGCCAGCGCGCCGGCAGCGGGATCTCCTGCTCGCGGGCGGCGATCATGCGCGCCAGGGTCGGCGTCAGCTCCGGGCGCAGCAGCAGCGCCTTGCCGTCGCGGTCCTGGATGCGGAAGGTCTGCTGCGTGACGATCTCCTCGCTGCTCTTGCCCAGGTAGAGATCCAGGTACTCGATCGCCGGCCCCTCGTATTCCTGGTAGCCGTAGGAGCGGCCGGCGGCCAGCATGATCTCCCGCAGCGCGACCTGCAGCGCCCACCCGTCGGGATAGAAGTCCTGCGTCCCCTTGACGCGCGGTACCGGTGCCATCGCCTTCCTACTGGTAGATGATCTTACCAGTAGATGATACGCGTAAACGCGCTGCGGTCGCGCGCCGGCAGCGCGTCCACCCGCGGGATCAGGTAGCGGTTGTCGTCCACGTCGATCAGGAGCTTGCCGTCACGGCCGAAGCTCACGGCCCGGTCGTTGCTCCAGCGCATCAGGAAGCTCGCCGGGCCCTTGTCGGTATCGACGCGCATGGACACGTAGCCGCCGTCCCAGCCGATGCGGCGGATGCGGCTGATGGTGTGGAAGAAGTAGCGCCGCTGCAGCGCCGCCCGCACCAGCTCGGCCTGGTCTTCGGGAAAGTCGCCCAGCCGGCGCACGATCCCGATCTCAAGGTCGTCGCCCGTGCGCCGGCTCTGGATGATGGCGATGAACTGGTCGCGGCGCTCCACCGGGAAGCAGTACGCGGCATACACGCCACCGTAAACCCAGATGCCGGTGATCTCCAGGTGCAACGCCGCGAAGTTGCCCGGATAGAAGCGGCACATCGACGGGTCAAGGAAGCGCAGCCGGGCCGTGTCCGGTCCCTCGCCCCGCTTCTCGCGCAGCTCCGCCTCGGTCAGCTCCCGCGCGGGCTCATCGGCCCGGCTCCAGCGACTCCGCCGGCAAAACCGGGGCCTTCGGCCTCGCTTTTGCCCCCATCCCCAACCTCACTCGGACTCTCTCGGATCTGCCGCTGACGCGGCACCTCCGACAGACTCCTCGATGGTCGCGTCGCGCGCCAGGTCGGTCTGGATCTTGACCAGGCGGTAGTAGATACCGCGCCGGCGCACCAGCTCCTCGTGCGTGCCCTCCTCCCTCAGGCGCCCGCCGTCCAGCACCACGATCCGGTCGCAGTTCTTGAGCGTGCTCAGGCGGTGGGCGATCGCGATCGTGGTGCGGCCCTCGGTCACGCGCTCCAGGGCGTCCTTGATCAGGTGCTCGGACTCGGTGTCGACGCTGCTGGTGGCCTCGTCCAGGATCAGCAGCCGGGGGTCGTAGAGCAGGGCGCGCGCGATCGACACGCGCTGGCGCTGCCCGCCGGAGAGGCCGGCGCCGCGCTCGCCGATGTAGGTGTCGTAGCCCAGCGGCTTCTGCATGATGAACTCGTGCGCGTTGGCGGCCTTGGCCGCCTCGACCACGGCATCGAAGCTCACCTCCGGGTTGCCGTAGGTCAGGTTGTCGTAGATCGTCCCGCGGAACAGGAACGACTCCTGCAGCACCACGCCGACGAAGCGGCGCAGCTCCGGCAGCGGCAGGTTGCGCACGTCGACGCCGTTGATCGACACGGCGCCGGCCGTGACGTCGTAGAAGCGGGCGATCAGGTTGATGAGGGTGGTCTTGCCGGAGCCGCTCTTGCCGACCACGCCCAGGTGCTCGCCCGGACGCACCTCGAAGCTCAGGTCGTTGATCACCCGTTCGTTGCGCTCGTAGGAGAACTCGACCTGGTCGAACTGCACGGACGCCGCTTGCTGCGCCGGGATCGGCCGGGTGTCGGCCGACTCCAGGATCAGCGGCCGCGTGTCCAGGATCTCGAACGCGCGCTGCGCCGCGGACAGGAAGCTGGTCAGCCAGTTGGCCATGCGGGTGAGCTGCCGCAGCGGCACGTAGAACATGGTCAGGTAGTTGAGGAACGCCATGAGCGTGCCCAGCGTCATCACGTCGTTCAGCACGCGGCGCCCGCCGATGAACCAGACCAGGATGCCGCCGAGCTGGAACAGCACCGCCATGCCGGGCTGGAACGACGCGGTCATGTACTCCACGCGGCGGAAGCTGTCGCGCAGGTAGCCGGAGGTGCGGTGGAAGCGGGAGATCTCGCGCCGCTCCTGTCCGAACGCCTTGACCACGCGCACGCCGTTGAGGATGGAATTGAGCGCGCCGTTGAGCTTGCTGCGCGCGTCCCAGATCCGGTAGTAGCGGGGGTAGATCCGCCGCCAGAAGAAGGCGGCGGCGCCGACCACGAACGGCGCCGGCACCAGGGTGATCAGCGCCAGTTGCCAGTTCAGGCTGAACAGCATCAGGCCGACCGCGACCACCTTGAGGATCTGCGCCACGAAGCCGCTGGTGGCCTGCACGATCAGCCCCTTGAGCTGCTCGGTGTCCTGCACGACGCGGCTCATGAGCTGCCCGGTGCTGTAGCGGTCGTAGTAGGACACCGACAGCCGCATCAGGTGACGGAACAGCCTGGAGCGCAGGTCGTAGGTGACCTGCGTGCCGATAGCGCTGCTCAGCCGCAACTGGATCGACTGCACGAGCCCGTCGACGAGGTAGGCGCCGAGCAGCAGGGCGATCATCCGCACGAGCAGCGCGATCGCCTCCGCCTCCGGCAGCACGGGGTTGCCCGCCTGTCCCGGCGCCAGCACGCGGTCGGTGATGGCCTTGATGAGCTGCGGCGGCAGCAGCTCCACGCCGATGGAGACCAGCACCAGCGCCATCATCAGCGCGGCGCGGCCGGCGTAGGGACGCATGAGCCGCAGCACCCGGCCGAGCAGGCTGCCGGGGCTCAGGCACCGCCGGCACGCCTCGCCCGGCGCCTCCAGCCTGATGCCGCAGGTCGGGCAGAGGTCGGGCTCCTCCCGGTCCTCCTCGCCGACCACCAGGGGATCGCCGGCCACCCACGCCTGCAGCTTGGCCGCCACCCGCTGGAACAGCGGCGCGGAGCGGTTCGAGTACGCCAGGATCTCGACCGCGGCATCCTCGATCACGGCTTCCAGGAAGCCTCCACCGACGCCGGGGCGGGTGCCGATGTCGTGGACTTCCTCGCGGGCCACGGTGACACGAACGGCGGTGCCGCCGTTCGCCGGAGCGCCGATGGTCGTGAGCCGATCGTGCTCCACCACGAGGTAGACCGCTTCGTAGGAGCCGGACAGGTTGAGGTCGGTCCGCGCCACGAGCAGGGCGGCGCCCGGATCGACGCCCTCCGCACGCGCAAGCCGCTCGAGCTCGGACGGCAACCGGCGCTGCATCGGGTGTGCGTCGGTGGCATGGTGTTCCACGAGAAAGCAGATTCTAAGCGCAGCAGGGGATGCGGGCGAGCCTCACGGACCCGCAGGTTCAGCAGTTACCTTCGACCCCCCGCGCGGTCGCGGTCAAGTCGGGCAGAGCGCCGCCGGCGTCGCTCCTTGCGTCTCCGAGCCCCACGTTCCGCTTCCGGCGGCTCCTCGTGCGGAGCGATGTGCGGTGCCGATTGCTGCGCCTGCCGCTCCTGGGGCGAGGCTGTCCCCGCCGGCCTCTTCTGCTTCCTCCTGCGGTGGCGGTGCGGACCGATGGTGAACGGCAGCATGGTCAGTGCGCCGGCGATGAAGGCCACCAGCAGCGCCATGAAGACCGGCACGTCCTCCAGTCGCCCGAAGAGGTACGAGAACGACGAGCGGTGCTCCAGGTTGGCGGCGAACAACACCACCACCAGGGCGAGCACGACCAGGAACAGGAGCATCCGCCACGGCACGGGTCTACTCCGCGTCTGCCGGCCGGCGGCCCTTGACCAGGTAGTAGGCGCCGGCGAGCGCGACCACGAGCGCGGCGATGCCCACCAGGGTCAACGCCGAGGTACCCCCGAGATCGAGGATGATGATCTTGCGGGAGATTGCGATCAGCGCGATCAGGATCACGAACTCGACGTGCACGTGCGCGTCGGTCAGGAACAACTGCACCGATTCGACCAGCTCCACCCCGATCAGGACCAGCAACACGAAGCCGAACAGGTTCAGGAGTTGGTCGACCGACAGCTCGGAGATCGGCGTGCCGAACAGCTCCACCACCAGCAGCCAGCCGAGCCGCACGATCATCACGCCCAGCAGCACCAGCAGCAGAACCAGCACCACACCCACGACCACGCGCTGCACGTTGGCCACGTGTCGAGGCACCCGCTGGGTCCACAGGAGCGATGTGGAGCGCTGCTCGGGCTTCACGCCGGAAGTATGCCACAGACACCCGGCCGGCTCGCCGCGCGCCCGGCCGTGGCGTATGATCCGGCCCGATGCCGATCGACGTGCTGGCGGTCTGCGCGCACCCGGATGACGCCGAGCTGACCTGCGCCGGGCTGCTGCTGCGCGCCCAGGCGGGCGGTGCTTCGATCGGGGTGTGCGACCTCACCCGCGGCGAGGCGGGCACGCGTGGCACCGCCGCCGAGCGCGATGCCGAAGCCGCCGCCGCAACGGCGGTCCTGGGCCTGGACGAGCGGGTCAACCTGGAGCTCCCGGACGGCGCGGTGACCTGCACGCTGGAGAACCGGGTCCGCCTGGTCGAGGTGCTCCGCGAGCTCCGGCCGCGCATGGTGCTCGCCCCGTACTGGGAGGACCACCATCCCGACCACAGCAACGCCAGCCTGCTGGCCAAGGAGGCGTGGTGGTTCGCCGGGGTCGCCAAGCACCCGGGCCGTGGCGCTCCGCACCGCCCGGAAGCGATGCTGCACTACATGAGCCGCTACCAGTTCCGGCCGTCGCTGGTGGTGGACATCAGCGGCCACTGGGAGCGCAAGCGGAAGGCCGCCGCCTGTTACCGGTCCCAGCTCCACGATCCGGGACGCGACGAGCCGGAGACGGCCATCTCGTCCCCCGGCTATCTGGAGGCCTGGGAAGGCCGGCACCGCTACTACGGTTCCCTGATCGGCGTCGAATACGGCGAGCCGTACCTGATGCGCGGCCCGGTACCGGTCGGCGACCCCATGGCGCTCGCCTTCGGCCGCCGCGCGATGCTCTGACTGCCGCCGATCCGGTCCGCCGGCCACTGCTCAGAGCGCGGTGAGCATCGCTCCCGCCGCCGCACCGAAGAGCACGACCAGCCACGGCGGTGTCTTCCACCACGCCAGCATTGCGAACGCCGCCAGACCCAGCGCCAGATCCGGCGGCGTGCGGATGGCCGTGACCCACACCGGGTCGTAGAGCGCGGCGAGCAGCAGCCCCACGACGGCCGCTCCCACGCCGGCGATCGCCGCACGCAGCGGGCGGAGCGTCCGCAGCCGCTCCCAGAACGGCAGGATGCCGGCCACCAGCAGGAACGAAGGGAGAAAGATCGCAAGGAGCGTGAACAAGCCACCGCTCCATCCGCGGACGGAGCCGTCCATCACCGTCCCCAGGTACGCGGAGAAGGTGAACAGCGGCCCCGGCACTGCCTGCGCCGCGCCATAGCCTGCGATGAACTGCTCGCTCGTCACCCATCCCGGAGGCACCACCTCGGCCTGCAGCAACGGCAGCACGACGTGACCGCCGCCGAACACCAGCGATCCCGACCGGTAGAAGGCGTCGAAGACATCGAGCGGCTCGCTCGTCACGAACTGCCGGAGGATCGGCAGCCCGCCCAGCAGGACCGCGAACAGCGCCAGGCTGGCGACGGCGGCGGACGGTCCGGTCCGTACGTTCGGAGTGCCGGCGCCGGCCGGCGGCACCACGCCCCGCAACAGCAGCCGGCCGACCGCGGCAGCGATGACGATGACCAGCACCTGCGCCAGCGGGGTGCGCCACAGCAACATCGCGATCGCAGCGGCGATGGCGATCGTCGCGCGGCGGGCGTCCGGCGCCAGGCTCCTCGCCATGCCGAGGAGGGCGAACGCCACCACCGCGGCGGCGACCACCTTCAGGCCGCGCAGCCAGCCCTGGACGACCAGGTGATCGAGTGCCGACACGCCATGGCCGAACAGGATCAACACTGCCGCCGAAGGCGCCGTAAATCCGACCCAGGCCGCGATGCCGCCCGGAAGGCCCGCACGGTGCATGCCCACGGCGATCCCGACCTGGCTGCTGGCCGGGCCGGGCAGCATCTGGCAGAGCGCGACGAGATCGGCATAGGCCGCATCGTCCAGCCAGCGCCGGCGCGTGACATACTCGTCCCGGAAGTAGCCGAGGTGCGCGACCGGCCCCCCGAACGAGGTGAGGCCAAGCCTGAGCGCGACCAGCAGCACCTCGAACGCCCGCGCCACGGCCATCGCGGCCCAGGATAGCACCGCATCCCGACAGTCCCCGCGAGGGCGTCGCGCAGGCTTCCGCGCCGCTCCGAACGCATCCGCAGACCGTTGACCACCGGCGTTTGACACCGCCGTCGGCCGGTCGGTAGCCTCTGCGGCCAAAGAGAGAACTTCGGGGCATGGTGCGGCGCCTTGGCGGGCGCCTATTCCAGACCGACGGTGACAGCCCGTGAGCTCTCGCTCGCATGAGCAGGAGCAGAACCGGTGGAATTCCGGTGCCGACGGTACAGTCCGGATGGGAGAAGTTCGACCGGGCAGAGGCCCGCGTGCGTCCTGCGCGCGAGCCGTGTCCGGGTGCGCTTCTGCGGCAACGCATGCCCCCTGGACGAGACAGGCAATGCATGATCAAGAGGGGCATGACCACGAGGGGCTGATGCGCCGGGTGCTGGAACTGGCCCGCCACGGGCAGTGGCGGAGCTCGCCCAATCCCCTGACCGGCGCGCTGGTCGTCCGCGACGGCCGGATCATCGGCGAAGGCCACCTCAACGAGCGCGGCGACCACGCCGAGGCGGTCGCGTTGGACCGTGCCGCGGCCGCCGGCGGCGCCGCCGGCGCCACCCTCTACACCAACCTGGAGCCCTGCTGCTGGACGGGCGTCGGCAAGCACACCCCGCCGTGCGCGCAGCGGATCATGCGCGAGGGGATACGCCGCGTGGTGATCGCCACCGCCGATCCGCACCCGAAGGTCGACGGCGCAGGCGTGCGCATGTTGCGCGAGGCCGGGATCGAGGTGATCGAGCGGGTGCTGGAGGACGAAGCCGCGCGGCTCAACGCCGTGCACTTCAAGTTCCACCGCACCGGCCTGCCGTTCGTGACGCTCAAGGTCGCGCAGTCGATCGACGGCCGCATCGCCACAGCCGCCGGCGACTCGCGCTGGATCTCCGACCGCGACGCGCGGGTGATGACGCACGAGTTGCGCGCCGGTCACGACGCGATCATGGTCGGCGCCGGCACCGCGCTGGCCGACGATCCGGAGCTCACCGTCCGGCTCAGTCCGCTGCTGCGCGACCGCCAGCCGTTGCCGGTGGTCGTCGACTCGACCCTGCGCCTGCCGCCCGCGGCCCGCATGATGGCCGGCGAACGCGAGCCGCTGGTGCTCACCACCGACCGGCACGACCGGCGCGCGCGCGCTGCCCTGGAGCGCGCCGGCGCACGCGTTGCGGTGGTGGGAAGCACCGCGGACGGGCGGGTGGCGCTGGACCGGGCGCTCGCCGCGCTGGGCGGCGCGGGCGTCACCTCGGTGCTGGTCGAGGGCGGGGCGGTGCTCCACACCGAGCTGATCCGGCAGGGGCTGTTCGACAAGCTGGTCGTGGTGGTGGCGCCGATCGTCATCGGCTCGGGAGTCGACGCGGTGGGCGACCTGGGGAACGCTCGCCTGGTCGACGCCCTGCGCCTGGAGCACGTCAGCCACCGGCAGGTCAACGACCAGGTGATCGTCACCGGCTACCGGTCGCTGGCCGCGACGCTCGGCCACGCCGGAAGCGGACCGCTCCCCCGGACAGAAACGGAGGAGGCGGGATGTTCAGCGGTATCGTAGAGGAAGTGGGCGTCGTCACGGCCCTCACCCGCCCCGCCCCGGACGCGGCGCGGATGACCATCGGCGCCCGCACCGTGCTGGCCGGCACCGAGGTGGGTGCGTCGATCGCCGTGGACGGCGTCTGCCAGACCGTGGTCGCGATCGACGGCCGCACGCTGACCATCGACAGCGTGGGCGCGACCCTGCGCAAGACCACGCTGGGGTCTTTTGCGGTCGGGAGGCGCGTCAACCTGGAGCGCCCGCTGGCATACGGCACCCGGGTGGACGGCCACCTGGTTCAAGGGCACGTCAACGACACCGGCACCGTCACCCGGTGGGAGAAGCTCGGTGCGGCACGCTGGCTGGAGGTCCGCCTGCCGAGGCCGCTGCTGCCGTACGTCGTGCTGGAAGGCTCGATCGCCATCGACGGGGTCAGCCTCACGGTCGCCGGCCTGGAGGACGACCGCGCCGGGTTCTCGATCATCCCCCACACCGCGCGCGCCACCGCCCTGACCGACCGGCGCGTGGGCGATCCGGTCAACGTCGAGGTCGACATGATCGCCAAGTACGTGGAGCGGCTTGCCGGCCCGCATGCTGCCGGCGCCGCCCGGGATGCGGCCAATCCCGCCGACGCCGCCGATGAGCCGGTACCCATGGCCGGCGTGGACGAGGCCGCCGAGGCGATCGCCCGCGGCGGGATGGTGCTGATGATCGACGACGTCGACCGCGAGAACGAAGGCGACCTGGTGGCGGCAGCGTCCCTGGTCACCCCGCGGATCGCGACCTGCATGCTGCGCCGGGCCAGCGGCCTGCTGTGCGCGGCGATCACCGCCGAACGAGCCGAGCAGCTCGAGCTTCCGCCCATGGCGCAGGTGAACACCGCGCTGCACGGCACGCGCTTCACCGTCTCGATCGACGCGGTGCGCGGCACCACCACCGGCGAGTCCGCCCACGACCGCGCCGCCACGCTGCGGGCGGTCGCCGACCCGCAGGCGTCCCCCGCCGACTTCGCACGTCCGGGCCACGTCTTTCCGCTGGTCGCCGATCCCGGCGGCGTGGCCGCGCGGGCCGGCCACACCGAGGCGGCGGTGGAGTTGGCCGCGCGCGCCGGCCTGCCGGCGGCCGCCGCCATCTGCCCGGTGCTCGACGACGACGGCGGCATGGCGCGCCGCGCCGGGCTGTCGAAGCTTGCGCTCCGCCTGCGCGTGCCGATGCTGCACGTCGCCCAGCTCGCCTCGTGAAGGCCGCCACGCCCGCTCCGCCGGCCGTGCTTGACGGCACCGGACGCCGTTTCGCCATCGCCGCCAGCCGCTACAACCACGAGGTCACCGGGCGGCTGGTGGACGGTGCCACCGAGGCGCTCACCGAACACGGCGTCGCCGACGGCGACGTGCAGGTGGCGTGGGTGCCCGGCTCGTTCGAGCTGCCGCTCGCGGCGCAGCGGCTGGCGCAGTCCGGGGACGTGAGCGCCGTCATCTGCGTGGGCTGCATCCTCAAGGGGGAAACCAACCACGACGAGGTCGTGGCGCACGCGGTCGCCGGCGGGATCACGCAGGTCGCGCTCCGCACCGGCGTGCCGGTGCTCCTTGGAGTGGTGAGCGCCAACGATCAGGAACAGGCCCTGGCGCGCGCCGGCGGCTTCGTGAACCGCGGGCGGGAGGCGGCACTCGCGGCGCTTGAGATGGCTGCAGGGGGTGGAGAGTGAGTTCCTTCGACCTCAGCGGCCGCACGGCGGTGGTAACCGGTGCCAGCCGGGGCCTCGGCAGCTACATGAGCAAGGCGCTCTCGCGTGCCGGGGCTTCGTTGGTGATCTCGGCACGAGACGCGCGCGACTGCGCCGACACCATCGAGCAGATCGACGCGCTGGGCGGTACTGCCCGCGCCTACTCGCTGGACGTCCGTTCCGAGTCCAGCATCGTGGCATTCGGAGAGGCGGTCACCCAGGACGTGGGCGGAGTGGACATCCTGGTCAACAACGCCGGTTGCAACGTCCGCAAGCCGTTCCTGGACACCACCTGGGACGACTGGGACACCGTCCTGGAGACCAACCTGCGCAGCGGCTTTTTCGTCACGCAGGCATTCGCGCCGGGGATGATCGAGCGCGGCTACGGGCGCGTGATCAACATCGGCTCGGTCACCAGCGTGTTCGGCTTCGGCGCCGTCGTCCCCTATGTCGCCAGCCGAGGCGGCGTGCTGCAGATGTCGCGGGCGCTCGCCGACGAGCTCGGCCCGCACGGCATCACCGTGAACTGCCTGGCCCCCGGCTGGTTCCGCACCGCCCAGACCGAGGTGCTGTTCCAGGACGCCGAGTGGCGGGACTACATCGTCGATCGCATCCCGCTGAAGCGGCTGGGCACCCCAACCGATCTGGACGGCGCCGTGGTCTTCCTTGCGTCGGAGGCATCCGAGTACGTCACCGGCCAGATCCTGCTGGTCGACGGCGGCATGACGACCGGCGCCGCCCGCGCCGCCACCCCGAAGCCGTGAGCGCGTATTCGAGCACCGTCGAGAACTACGTCAAGGCGATCTACCTGCGCCATCGCGACCGGTCCGATGACTTCCTGCCAATGGGCCGGATAGCCGAGGCGATGGACGTGTCGCCGGGAACCGCCACCTCCATGATGAAGACCCTGGCGGGACTGGGACTCATCGAGTACGAGCCGCGCAACGGCAGCCGCCTGACCGAGCCGGGCGAATCGCTGGCGCTCGACGTGCTGCGGCGCCACCGGCTGGTCGAGCTGTTCCTGGTCGAGGTGCTGGGACTCGACTGGTCGGAAGTGCACCACGAAGCCGACAACCTGGAGCACGCCATCTCCGACGTCGTGCTGGCGCGCATCGACTCGCTTCTGGACCACCCCACCGTCGATCCGCACGGCGATCCCATTCCCACCCGCCGCGGGCAGATCGACCAGACCGTCTTCGTCAGCCTCATGGAGCAGTCCGAGCAGGCGGAGCTGCGCATCGAGCGCGTGACCGATCAGGAGCCGGAGTTCCTGCAGTTCGTGCACCGCAGCGGACTGCAGCCCGGCAACCGCGTCACGGTCGAGTCGATCGATCGCGCAGCCGACGCGGTGGCACTCCGCACCGACCAGGGCGCCGTTACCATCGGCACACAGGCCGCATCCAAGATCCTGGCACGGCCGATCGAGTGCGGGTCGCCCTGACGCCTCAGTCGCCGCGCATGCGCACGCTGGCGGCGTGCGCGTCCAGCCCCTCCGCCTCGGCCAGCACGGCGATGTCGTCGATCGCCCGGCGGGTCATGCCGTTCGGGTATTCCTCCAGGCTGGCGCGGCGCAGGAACGTGTAGACGCTGCAGCCTGAGGAGAACCGCGCCGTGGAGCCGGTCGGCAGGCAGTGGCTCGGCCCGGCGTAGTAGTCGCCGCTCGCCACCGGAGCGGCGCCGAGGAAGTAGGCGCCGGCGTTGTGCACGCGATCGAGCACGGCATGCGGATCGGCGACCGCCAGCACGGCGTGCTCCGGGGCGATGCGATTCATGATCGCGCACGCCTCCTCGCCGTCGGCGGCCAGCACGAAGGCGGTGAACTCGCGCAGACCGCGCTCGATGGCCTCCTGCCGGCCGCGTTCAGCGATCTGGCGTTGCAGCGCCGAGCGCACGCGGTCCAGGACCTCGGCATGGTCGGACACCACGAACGCCGCGCCGGGATCGTGCTCGAGCTGAGCCAGCACGTCCGCCGCGATCCAGGAAGGGTCGGCGGACCCGTCGGCCAGGATGGCGATCTCGCTCGGGCCGTAGAGGCCGTCGACGCCGACGGTGCCGAAGAGCTGGCGCTTGGCTTCCTGCACGTAGACGCTGCCGGGCCCGGCGACGAAGTCCACCGCGGGAACGGACGCCGTCCCGCAGGCCAGGGCGGCCACGGCGTGGCTGCCGCCGATGCAGTACACCTCGCCGATGCCCAGCAGGTGCGCGGCGGCCAGCACGCTGTCGTCGATGGCGCGCTTCGTCGTCCCGCGGTCGGAGTCGGGCGGCGGCGTGGCCAGGCAGATGCGCTCGACGCCGGCCACCTGTGCCGGCACCGCCAGCATGATCAGCGTCGACGGATAGGCGGCCCGCCCGCCGGGCACCAGCAGGCCCGCCGAGCCGACCGGCTCCACGCGCAGGCCCAGCCGCGCCCCGTCGATCTCGACCGCCGGCGGCGTGGCGGGAGCGATGTGCTCCTGGTAGCGGCGCACGTGGGCGATCGCGCGCTCCATGGCGGCGCGCAGTTCCGGTGCGACGCGATCCGCCGCGGCCCGCAGCGCGCCCGGCGCCACGCGCAGCATCGAGTCATCGAACTCCGGATCGCTGAACGCGCGCATGTGCGCGACCAGGGCCGCGTCGCCGTCGCGGCGCACGTGGGCGATGAACCCGGCGACCGACTCGCTCAACTCCCGGTCGCCGCCGACCGCCCCGGCGAGCCGCTCCAGAAGCGCCTCCAGCTCCCGCCGGTCGTTCGGTTCGGCGTAGACGAGCGCGCGTAGCTCCATCACGGCCGGCAGAATAGCACGCGCCGGAGCCTCAGATGCCGGCGGCAGGAAGCGCCAGGCGCGCCTCTCCCGGCAGTTCCACGGGAGCAAACATCGATGCAGGATAGAGATACCCGTCCGGCTCCGATCGGTCTTCGTCGATCACCCTCGACAACTTGTGGCTCAGCGCACGGGCATCCGGCAGCCTGCGGTACACCCTCCCCACGATCAAACTCGCTTCGTTCCCCCGCGTGCTGATGCAGATCACGTATGGGTTCATGCGATGCACGTCTCGATCGTCAGATCCCCGGCGGCCAATCACCGTCTCGCAGAATCCCATTCGCAGAGGCGATCTGGTTGCGCGCGAACTGCCGCTTCCGAGGATTCCAGCCATACGTTGCGCGGATTACATCATCTTCTACTGAAGATCCGGTTTCACCGATCACCCAGTGCACCGTGGCCAGCAGCTCCAGACCGAACGGTGACTCGAAACCCTTCACCAGTTCGGCGACGCGGTCGAAGCGGCTGCGTGTCTCGGGATGAGCCTTGAGAAACTCCTCAGCCGCCGCAATCGCCCCCGGCATCAGAAGTAGCGGTTGGTTCGCGCGATCGCCACCAGTTCCGCTTCCGCTGATGTAGTGACCTTCAAGTTCGCGCAGTACGTGGCGCAAGTTCTCCGCGTACGGTCCGTATGGGGCCTTAACGTAGCGCAAACGAAGCGGTTCGCCAGCTACTTGCATGAAGTACATCAATTTATGAACCTCAAGAAGAGTCACGAACGGTTCGCCCAGACCCGTCAGGTAGCGGTGCATCAAACCGATCAATGCTGCGCGTCCCGGAGTCATGGCCGGAGGCTTCGCTTCTTGCGGGTCCAGAACCGGTGGAGAATATCCGCCAGGCTCGAACACTGCTGTCTCGACGTCGGGCAGCGCGGAGAAAGCAACGTGTATGAGCCGCTTCACCTGTTGCCAATCGAGCCCGCCGAGCCCGCATCCGAGCGGCGGCAGCGCGATAGAGCGGATTTCACGCTGCTCGACCTCGACGACGAGCGCTGCGAGCCCCGCTTGGATGTCCTCGAGTCGGCTGTTTCCGCGCCAATGGCGCTTGGTAGGAAAGTTGACAATGTAGCTCGGGATCAACTCGCCTGTTTCGAACACGAACATGCGGCCGGGTTGGACCTCGCCCCAGTCACAGGCTTCCTTGTACGCCTTGAAGTTCTCCGGGAACCTACGTTTGAACTCGAGCGCAACCCCGCGGCCCATGACGCCGACGCTGTTGACGCTGTTGACCAGCGCCTCGGTGTTGGCCTTCAGGAGGTCTCCTGCCACATAGTCGATCATCACGCAGCCGTACCCCAATAGTACCAATCGCGCCGTACTTCGACACGGCCGCTCCACGACTCGGAAACGATCTCCGCGACGCGCTGGGCAACGCGCATGCACCGGACGCCAACTCGCTCGATCAGTGACCACGGAACATGGCGGTACACGAGAAACTCCGCTTGCTTGGCCGCTTTGTACTTGCCGGACCACTGCCGCGCCTTCACAGCGTCCCAATCCACGTCACCAAGAGTGTCAGGCCGGCACCGAAACTCCGCATGGCTCTCGGCTGCATTGGAGAGGCTGAACGTCCAGAGATGCCCCTGCCGCTCGGCCCATGCGACCAGCCTGTGCAGGTCGACTTCAAGGTGAACGATCGGCGTCTGTCCCCCGCGGTACGTCAGACTCGGATGATTGCTCTGGCCAATTACGTAGAGCATCACGGAGCGAGGGCAGAAGTAGAACGGCACGTAATCGCCGACGCAGGTGCCCGGATGGCATGGCACCGGCAGTCGCCTCCGCCGAGCCACTACTTTGGACATGCCGATTCCCCTTGGCACTTGACCTCCAGCGGCCTCGCTGTCGGCAAGCAGGGCGCCACCAGCGATGATGGAAGCCAGATTCGCGCCATGCGTGATGTGGTAGAGCTTCGGGTGGGCGGGAACCTCCGTCACAGGCGGCCAAGGTTACCATGCACGCGCCGGTTGACCCCCGCGGATGGCTCCCGTACGGTCGGGCAGCCCAGGCACCGCATGGAGTTCCAACGATACTTCTCTCGAGCCGAAGCGGTGCGGACGCTGCCGCTGGTCAAGCGGATCGTCGCCGACCTCCTGGACACCGGCCGCAGCCTGCGGGAGTACCTGGAGGACACCACGCCGCGGCGCGCCCGCGCGGCGGCGGCCGCCGGCTCGACGCGTGCCGAGCAGCGCCGCGCCGCCGAGCGGCAGTTCGCGGAGGATCCGACCATCCAGGAGCATCGCGCCGCCCTGCTGGAGTACCTGGCGGAGCTGGAGTCGATGGGCTGCCTCTACAAGGACTGGAGCTTCGAGATGGGGCTGGTCGACTTTCCGGCGATCATCGACGACGAGCAGGTGTTCCTGTGCTGGCGCAGCGACGAGCCCGAGCTCGCCTTCTACCACCGCGTCGACGAAGGCTACGCCGGCCGGCAGCCCCTGCCGCCCGACTGGACGGGCGAGACCTGAGCCGCCGGTCCTAGTACCCCATCAAACTGTAGTGTGCGGGTGCGTGCTGCGGGACTCGACCTCGTGCGCGCTGTTCCAGCGCGCTTGAAGCCCGTGTAGCCACCAATGTCACCCGT
Source organism: Spirochaetia bacterium (assembly GCA_964291595.2). Classification (GTDB taxonomy): domain Bacteria; phylum Spirochaetota; class Spirochaetia; order SZUA-6; family Bin103; genus CATQHW01. Next base: position 4,942,292 of record OZ219914.1, read on the forward strand.
CGACATCAGTTTGATGGGGTACTACTCGCGCGCCGCGCGGATCAGGGACAGCGCGTCGGCGACGCGGGCGGCGATCCGGTCGTAGTCGGCCTGCCGGCGGTCCGCGTCGGGAAACAGGGCGCTGCCGATCCCCACCGCGCAGGCGCCGGCGCCGAGCCAGGCGCCGATGCTCTCGGCCGACACCGCCACGCCGCCGGTCGGCATGATGCTCGTCCACGGCATCGGCCCGCGGATCGCGCTCACGAACTCCGGGCCGCCGACCGAGCCGGGGAACACCTTGACGATCTCCGCGCCCAGCTCCTCGGCACGGCTGATCTCGCCCGGCGTCATGCAGCCGGGCAGATACGGGACCTTGCGCCGGTTGCACAGGAGCGCGGTCGCCTCGTCGAGCGACGGGCTGACGATGAACCGGGCGCCCATGCCGATGTAGTTGGCCGCCGTCGGCGCATCCATGATCGAACCGGCCCCGACCCACACGTCGCTGCCGGACAGCCGCTCGACGACGGCCGCGAACGCCGCCAGGGCGCCGGGGCCGCGGTTGGTCAGCTCCACGACCCGCGCGCCGCCCTCGACGCAGGCGAAGGCCAGGCGCCCTGCGACCTCGGGATCCGGCTCGTAGAACAGCGGCACCAGGCCGGTGTCGTGGATGGCCGCGTAGCAGCGCAGGCGGTCGCTCACGGCCATCTCAGGACCCGATCCCGAAGTAGCGCTCGGCGTTGCCGTGGCAGATGTCGGCGACGATGCCGCCGAGCAGCTCGAAGTCGGCCGGCAGCAGCCCGCGCTCCATCTCGTCGCCCAGGATCCCGCACAGCAGGCGGCGGAAGTAGTCGTGGCGGGGGTAGGACAGAAAGCTCCGCGAGTCGGTCACCATGCCCACGAAGCAGCTCAGCAGGCCGCTGTTGGACAGCGCTTCCATCTGCCGCGTCATGCCGTCGATCTGATCGTTGAACCACCACGCGGTCCCGAACTGCATGCGGCCGCGCACGCCGCCACCCTGGAAATTGCCGATCATGGCCGCGAACAGGTCGTTCTGCGCCGGGTCCAGGTTGTACAGGACCGTCTTGGCCAGCTTGCCGGCCTGCTCCAGCCGGTCGAAGAACCGCGCCATCGACCGCGCCGACGGCGGGTCGCCGATCGAGTCGTAGCCGGAATCGCGTCCCAGCTCCCGGAAGCCGCGCCGGTTGGTGTTGCGCAGCGCCCCCAGGTGGAATTGCTGCACCCAGCCGGCATCCGCGTCCAGGCACGCCATCTCGTGGAGGACGGCCGAGCGGTACTTCCGGGCCGCGTCCGGGTCGGCCGCCCGGCCCTGCACGGCGGCGCGGAACGCGCCTTCGACCTCCCGCGCCGTGTACGGCTCGGCGTCCAGCACCTCCAGCCCGTGATCGGACAGCCGGCAGCCGGCGGCGTGGAAGTCGGCGTGGCGCTCCGCGAGCGCGGCGAGCATCCCGTCGTAGTCCGTGATCTCCCGGCCTACCCGCTCGCCAAGGCCGGCCAGCCAGCCGTTCAGCCGCTCCGGATCGTCGACGGCCAGGGCGTGGTCGGCGCGAAAGCCCGGCACCACCGTGCAGGGCGCGCCCGCCCGGCGGATGCGCTCGTGGTGCTCCAGGCTGTCGGCCGGGTCGTCGGTGGTGCAGACCACGCGCACGTTCATCATGGTCAGCAGCCCGTGCGTGCGCAGCTCCGGCTGCCGCAGCCGCTCGTTGCAGGCGTGGTAGATCGCCTCGGCCGTCCGCGGCGACAGCAGCTCGTGGACCTCGAACGGCCGGCGCAGCTCCATGTGCGTCCAGTGGTAGAGCGGGTTGCGGACCGTGTAGGGCACCGCCTCCGCCCACGCCGCGAACTTCTCGTAGTCGCCGGCGTCGCCGGTGATCAGCCGCTCGTCGATCCCGAGCGCCCGCATCGCACGCCACTTGTAGTGGTCGCCGCCGAGCCAGATCTCCGTGATGGTCGAGAAGTCACGGTTGTCGGCGATCTCCTGCACGGGCAGGTGGCAGTGGTAGTCGAAGATCGGCTGGCCGGCCGCGTACTCCCGATACAGGCGGCGCGCCGACTCGTTCGGCAGCAGAAAGTCCGGTCCAAGGAATGGTTCAGCCATAGGTGTGCTCCAATACTGTGACATCGGTGGGTCGGTCGCCCAGGGTGAGGTCGCGCGGCAGCACGGCGGCCGGCAGGTAGCCGGCGGCCAGGAACCGCTCCCGCTTGGCGGCGTCGGGCTCCGCCACGAAGGCGACCGCCCGCGCGGCGCCCAGGCGCCGCCCGTCCTCGGTGAGCGCGGCCAGCAACTCGCCGGCATGCCCGGCGTAGGCGTCGTGCGTGACCAGGTCGACCACCGCGGTCGCGTTCCGCAGCGGAGCCGGGCCGGGTGCCGCGGTGCCGAACCCCAGCACGCGGCTGGCGCCCGCTCCGGCGAGCACCCGCATCACGCCGCCGCGGCTCTGCGTGTCGTAGTGGATGGTGGTGAACGCGGACACGCAGCGCGCGGGCGGGACCACGGCCGCGCTGCCGATGCCGCGCTGGTAGTCCAGCACCCGCGTCGACAGCGGCTGCGCGACCAGCGCCGCCACGCCGGGCAGGTCGCCCCAGCACGCCGCCCGTACCGACACCGGCTGGTCCGCCGCGTACAGCGTCCGCTCGTACGCCTCGAAGCCGGGCGCCGGGCGGCGCATGACCGCCCCGTTGCGCACGAAGCCGATCCGGTCGTACACCGCCCGTTGTCCGGCGCGGCCCCCGTTGCCCAGGAAACAGAGGCGGCAGCCTGCGTCGAAGGCCAACCGGACCACCGTCTCGGTGAGCGCGGCGGCGATGCCGCGCCGCCGGTGCTCGGCGAGGGTGGTGACGTTCTCCACCACCGCGACCTCCGGATCGGCCGCCGCATACGACACGGTGGCGGTCCCCACGTCCACATCCCCGCGACGGCCGATCGCGGTCACCGACGTGAGCGAGTCGGCGTAGGCGCCGCGCAGCGACGGCACCCAGTCGACGTCGCTGCGCTCCCACTCGGCTGCCAGCAGGCCGGTCACGCGGAGCTGGTCGGCCGGCGACACCGGCCGGCGCAGAAGCTCGACGCCGAGGTCTGCGCCGTCGGCGAGCTTCACGGTCACCGGCGGCACCGTTGTCAGACTCCTTGATTCTCCGCTCGCCATTCGCCTATAGCTTGTGGCATGGCCGGGATCGAGGTCGAGCGCTTCACCAACGACGACTCCGGGGCACGCGCCAGACTGCGCGCCTTCGTCGACTTCCACTGGAGCCACTACCGCGGCGACCCGCGGTACGTCCCGCTGCTCGACTACGAGTACCTGGGCTTCCGGCTGCTGGGCATCGACGGCTACTTCGAGCCGCGCTCGCTGTTCCTCCGGCACGCGGCCATCGCCTTCTTCCTTGCGTACGACGACCGCCGGCAGCCGGTCGGACGCTGCATCGCCTTCGTCAACGACGACCACAACGACCACTGGAACGAGCGGACCGGCTTCTTCGGCTGCTTCGAGTCCATCGACGACCCGGAGGTGACCGGCGGCCTGCTGCGGGCGGCCGGCGACTGGCTGCGGGAGCGCGGCATGGAGACGATGCGCGGGCCCCAGAACCTGCCGGTCAATCAGGCCACGCCGGGCGTCCTGACCGAGGGGTTCGATTCCCGTCCGGTCATCTACTACCACTACAACAAGCCGTACTACCTCGATCTGCTGACCGCTGCCGGCATGCGCCCCGTCAAGCGCGTGCGCTCCTGGGAGGTGCCCGTGCACGTGCCCATGGAGGCGAAGCTGCAGCGAGTGTCGGAAATCGTCCAGAAACGCGGCGGCGTGGTGTTCGAGACCTGGGCCGAGCGCCCGCTCGCGGAGCGCAAGCGGGAGATGCTGGACATCTACAACGACGCCTGGAACGACAACTGGGGCTTCGTCCCGTACCGCGACGAGGAGTTCTTCAAGATCATCGACGACGAGCAGCTCATCGTGGACCGCGGCCAGTTCTCGATCGCCTACTGCCGGGGCGAGCCCGCCGCCTTCTTCGGAGCGGTCCCCAACATCCTGGACCGCATGCGGCCCTCAAGGCTGTTCCCGCGCTTCGAGCTGTGGCGGGCGGCACGCATGCTGCTCACCAAGGGCAGCATCACCGGGATGCGGTTCGGCTACCTGGGCGTGAAGAAGAAGTTCCGCAACCGGGGACTCGAGGGCCTGCTGCTCTGGAAGCAGAAGATCTACACCCAGCAGCACGGCTACGAGTACTGCGACGTCGGCTACGTGCTGGAGGACAACGCCCCGGTGATGAGCATGCTCGGCATGATGAACGCGACCCCGTCGAAGACCTACACCATCCTGGAGATGCCGCTGTAGACCGCGGCGGCGCAGGCGACGGTTTCGGGGCGCTACGTCTGCTGAAACCAGTCGTCGTCCAGGAGCTCGAAGCGGCGGTGCAGCTCGGCGGTGAGCTCCTCGGACAGGCCCAGCCCCGGTCCACGAGGGCGATGTTGGCGCGCATGTGCGCGGGGTTGCGCGTGCCGACGATGGCGGTGTCGATCTCCGGCCGGTCCAGGGTGAAGGCCAGCGACAGCTCGATGCGATCCGCGGGGCCGCCGGGCAACTCGCCCTGCTCCATGACCTTGCGGCCCCGTCCGAAGTAGGTGTCGGCATAGGCGAGGGGGCTCTCCGCCGCGCCGAAGCTGCCGTTGGCGATCGGCCGCTTGGCGATCACGCCCATACCGGCTTCCCGCGCCGCCTGCAGGAGGCCGCTGGTGCGGGCGCGCTGCTCGACCACGTTGTAGCTGGTCTGCAGGGTCTGGAAGCGGCCGCTGCGCACCGCCCACATCGCCGCCTCGTTGTCGCCGGAGTAGCCGATGTAGCGGGTCTTGCCGGCGCGCCGCGCATCCTCCATCGCTTCGATCGCCTCGCCCCGCTCCAGCACCTTCCTGGAGCAGGAGTGGAGCTGCAGCAGGTCCAGGTGATCGGTCTTCAGCCGGCGCAGGCTCTGCTCGACGCTGGCCGCGATGGTCGCGGCCGTCCACTCGCCGGCGTTCGCGTCGCCCGCCTGATGGCCGCACTTCGACGCCAGCACGAACGAGTCGCGCCGGCCGGCCACCGCCTTGCCGACCTTCTCTTCGCTGTCGCCGTAGCAGGCGGCGGTGTCCAGGAAGGTGATGCCGCCGTCGAGCGCCGCATGCAGCACGGCCGCCGCCTCGGCATCCGAATCGAGCGTGCTGAGCTCGAACAGCCCGGCGCCCAGGCGGGTCACCTCCAGGTCGGTCGGGCCGAGCCTACGCGTCTGCATGCCATACCTCCCCGAACAGCCGCAGCCAGTTGCCGCCCAGCACCTTGGCGACGTCCGCGGGCGCATAGCCGCGGTCGGCCAAGGCCGTCGCCAGGTTGGGCATCTCGCGCGGGGTCTCCAGCCCCTTCGGGTACATCTGCATCGCCGTGTAGTCGACGTCCGGCTTCGCGAACGTCGACGGGAACTTCGTCCCCTGCTGGGAGGAGATGAAGCGCCAGAACTCGCGCGGCTGGTCCTGCGTGTAGTCGGACCCGAAGCCCACGTGGTCGATGCCGGCCCGCTCCACCAGGTCGTCGATCGCCTCCACCATGTCGTCCAGGGTGGACGCCTCGCCCGTGCGCAGGAAGCTCGTGATCGCCGTGGCGCCGATCACGCCGCCGCGCGCCGCGCAGGCGCGCACCGCCTCGTCGGTCTTGTTGCGCGGCACGTCGTAGTAGCCCTTGCAGTTGGCGTGCGTGATCGCCACCGGCCGCTCCGAGTGCTCGATCACGTCCAGGGTGGTGCGCGGCCCCACGTGCGACAGGTCGGCCAGGATGCCCAGCCGGTTCATCTCCCGCACCGCGTCGCGCCCGAAGTTGGTCAGGCCGGCGTCGTGCGCCTCGTAGCAGCCGGCGCCCAGCAGGTTCTGCTCGTGGTAGGTGACCTGGATGACGCGCACGCCCAGGTCCGCGAACAGCTCCAGCCGGCGCAGGTCGTTCTCGATCGGCGTGGCGTTCTGGAAGCTCAGGATGATGCCGACCCGTCCCTCCGCCTTGGCGGCGTGGATGTCGGCGACCGAGCGCACCGGCCGGATCTGCGACGAGCGCGCACGGAAGCGCTCGTACCAGGCGGCCACCGCGTCGGCGGTCTCCACGAACCCCTCCCACGTGGCCACGGTGGCGCTGGTGGCCGTCAGGCCGCCGGCGCAGAGGTCGGCGAACACGTCGTCGCTGTGCCAGTTGCTGATGTTGAGCGAGTCGATGATGATCGACCGCCGGTACAGGTCCGCGATGGCGTCGGCAGGCATGCCGTACGGTAGCACGGGCGCGTCGGCGGCAGGTGCGGAGTTCAGCGCGCGCCCGCTCCCTTCGGCAGCAGCACGTTGCCCGGGCCTCGGCCCTGCGCAGCTCCCCCTTGTCGACCGTGAAGGTTCGACGTCAGGTTGCCTGCTCCCTTCGGCAGCAGCACGTTGCCCGGGGCCTCGGCCCTGCGCAGGTTCGACGTCACGGCACACACGATGACGGTTGACAGCCGGCTGCGGTTGAAGAGGTCATTCTGGACCACGACGAACGGCCGCCGGAAGCCCGGTCTCGAGCCGACCGGCTCGCCGAGGTCGACCCAGAACAGGTCACCCTGGCTGACTACCACGAGTCGAGCGCACGCTGTGACCGGGACCGCATCTCCCGCAGGGTCACCGCCTCATCCTGGTCGGGGAAGTCGGCATACGCATCGTTGAGATCCTGCAGGAGAGCCTCGTTCTCCCACCTGGTCAGGAACTCTTCCAACGCCCGCGCATAGAGGCGGCTGCGGGGCGTTCCGGATTTCCTCGCTACCTCATCGGCTCGCTGCGCCAGCGAATGCTCGACGGACACCGCAACCCTCACTTTCCCCATGATCACACTTTCCGAAGTATGACGTCATCTGTGCGGAGGTCAACCGTGATCGCGGGGCGAGTAGCCTACTCCCGCGGGAAGTGGCCGTTTCCGCGCAGGATCCGGCGCCGCTCGCGATCGTCGCGCTGCGCCAGCATGCGCTCCTGCAGCGCCTGCTCGGCGTCGAGCAGCCGTTGCTCGGTGCTGGTGAGCTCCAGCAGGCTCTGCTTCTTCGTCAGCGGCAGGTCGCTGTAATAGGAGATGTAGTAGGAGACGACCTCGGTTGAGACCTTCTCCAGCTCCGCCACCGGCAGGTGCCCGGGGGTCGACTCGTAGAGATCCTGGAAGAGATTCAGGCAGCGTGTCTTGAGCTCCTGCCGCTCGCCGGCCGGATCGTCGGTGAAGAAGCTCACGCTGCCCTGCAGAAAGGACCGGTCACGCTGCAGACGGCCGATCCGGAAGCGCCGCCGCCCAATGGTCAGGACGTCCATGCGGCCGTCGTCGTAGCGGCGGATCTCGCGGGCCACGCGGGCGGAACAGCCCACGTCGGCCACGGTGTTCTCGTTGGCGCACAGCACGCCGAATTCGCCGTTGGCGTCGATCACCTCGCCGATCATCTCCTTGTAGCGCTCCTCGAAGATGTGCAGCGGCAGGGCGGTGTCCGGGAACAGCACGACCTTGAGCGGGAACAGCGGAAGGAGCGTCTCAGCCATCGCAGCGTCGCGCCATCTCCGTCGCGAAGTAGGTCAGGACGATGTCGGCTCCCGCCCGCTTGATGGCCGTGATCGACTCCACCATCGCCTGCTCGCCGTCGATGCAGCCGGCGGCGGCGGCCGCCTTGATCATCGCGTACTCACCCGACACCTGATAGGCGGCCACCGGCACGTCCACGGCGCCGCGGACCGCGGCGACCACGTCCAGGTACGGCAGCGCCGGCTTGACCATGACGATGTCCGCGCCTTCCGCAACGTCCAGGCGCACCTCCCGCAGGGCGTCGCGGCCGTTGGCCGGGTCGACCTGGTAGGTCTTCTTGTCGCCGGAGCGCGGGGCGGAGTCCAGCGCCTCCCGGAACGGGCCGTAGAAGCAGGATGCGTACTTGGCCGAGTAGGCCAGGATCCCCACTTCGGTGTGGCCGGCCCGGTCCAGCGCGCCGCGGATGGAGCCGATCCGCCCGTCCATCATGTCGGACGGCGCCACCAGGTCGGCGCCGGCTTCGGCATGGCACAGGGCCATGTCGGCCAGGATGGGCAGCGTCTGATCGTTGTCGATGCGGCCCTCGATTACCAGCCCGTCGTGGCCGTCGCTGGAGTACGGGTCCATCGCCACGTCGGTGATCACCAGCAGCTCCGGACGGGCGTCCTTGAGGGCGCGGATCGCCCGCGGCACCAGGCCCGACGGATTCATCGCCTGGCTCGCGCGCGGATCCTTGTGTTCGTCCGGCACCGCCGGGAACAGCGCCACCGCCGGAACGCCGGCCGCAAACGCCTCCGCGGCCTCCCTGATCAGGGTGTCGATCGAGAGGCGGTGGCGGCCCGGCATCGCGGCGATCGGATCGCGAACCCCACAACCCTCGACCACGAACAGCGGCAGCACCAGGTCGGCCGGCCGCACCTCCGTCTGGCGCACGAGGCGGCGGATGCCCTCGTTCCGTCGGTTGCGCCGCGGCCGGCACGTGAGCGTTGGAGACGCCACCGGCTCAACCTACCGTCGGCGCGCGGCGCAGGCAAGGAGTCCGCCGGAGCCGGCATGGGAGATGCGCTCGGCCACGATGCTTACCGTGCGTTTGATAGGATGCTCGCATGTCCGCGTCCGCTGCGGCGTCCGGCGATCTCGCGCGATTCCCCGCGATCCCCTACGGGCTCGCCTACTTCAGGGGCATCCGCCGGGAAGGCTGCCTGTATGTCGACAAGACGCGCTTCCTGCACGCGCTGGAGCAGGAGCGGTTCGTGTTCTTCATCCGTCCGCGGCGCTTCGGCAAGACCTGCTGGCTGTCGATGATGGAGAGCTACTATGACCGCAATCAGGCCGACGACTTCGCGGAGCTGTTCGGCGGTACGGACATCGGCCGCGACCCCACGCCGAACCGCAGCCGGTACGTCGTGCTTCGCTTCAACTTCTCCGCCTTCAACGACGCCCTGGAGACGCTGGAGCGGGAGTTCGAGGAGTACTGCGCCATGCAGATGCTGGATGCGCTGGAGCGCAATCCGGATCTCTTCCCGGGTCCGGCGCTGGAACGCATCCGGTCGCCGTCGAGCGTCAACGGACGCCTCAACGCGCTGTTCCTGCATGCCGGCAGGCATGACATCCCGCTCTACGTACTGATCGACGAGTACGACAACTTCGCGAATACGATCCTGGCGCACCAGGGGGCGGAGGCCTACCACGCGCTCACGCATGGCGGCGGCTTCTTTCGCAATTTCTTCGCCACCCTCAAGGCGGGTACCGAGAACGGCAGCGTGGAGCGGCTGTTCGTCACCGGCGTCTCGCCGATCACCATGGACGACGTGACCTCAGGCTTCAACATCGGCGCCAACGTCAGCCTCCGGTCGGAGTTCAACGAGATGCTCGGCTTCACCGAGGAGGAGGTCCGGCGCATGCTGGACACGTACCGGAACCTGGACGTGTTCGACCAGGACGTGGAGACGGCGATGGCCACGATGCGCGAGTGGTACGACGGCTACCGGTTCGCGCAGGCCGCCGAGCACGTCGTCTACAACACCGACATGGTGCTCTACTACCTGAAGCAATCGCTGCCCAACAAACCGGGGCCGGACAACCTGATCGACGTCAACGTGCGCATCGACTACGGCAAGCTGCGCCACCTGTTGCTCACCGGGCGCCGGCTGAACGGCAACTTCGACCTGCTGCGCCACGTGATCGCCCAGGACCGGGCGGACAGCGAGATCGTGGACAGTTTCCCGCAGGCACGGCTCGACCAACGAGAGAACTTCCTCTCGCTGATGCACTATTTCGGCCTGCTGAGCATTCGCGGCGTGGCGGCCGGCGTGCCGGCGCTCGGCATTCCCAACCAGACGGTGCGGCGGCTGATGTACGGCTACCTGCGCGACGCCTACCGGGACGTGGGCGTGTTCTCGGTGGACCTGGTGGAGTTCGACCGGCTCACGCGGCGGATGGCGCTGGCGGGAGATTGGCGGCCGGCGGTCGAGCGGCTGGGCACGGCGGTGGCGGAGCAGACCGGCATACGCGACTACCTGCACGGCGAGAAAGTCGTGCAGGGCTTCCTGGCGGCCTACCTGAGCGCGTCCGGCTACTTCGTGTTTCACTCCGAGATGGAGTTGGCGAAGGGTTACGCCGACATGGTGCTGGCGCCGCTCTCGGCGCGCTATCCGGGCATGCGACACGGCTTCGTGATCGAGCTCAAGTACGTGCGCCGCGACGCGGCGGCGGAAGCGGAGGTGTCCGCGAAGGCGGCGGAGGCGGTTGCGCAGTTGCGCCGTTATCTGACGGACGGTCGGCTGGCGCGCCGGTACCCGGACGCGGTGTTCAGAGGCTTGGCGCTGGTATTCCGAGGCTGGGAGCTGGCGCACGCCGAGGAGGTGACGATCGCCGCCGGTCAGGGTATCTCGCCACGATCTCCCTGAGAACTAGGCATCGGGCGACTTCGTCGACTGTCAGCCGCCACCTGCCCGGCGCCGCGCCGCGCGCACCGCGGCCGGCTCCGAGTCACCGACGGTCTCCCGCGAGAAGATGCGCAGGGAGCGGTCGGCCAGCGGCAGCTCCACGCGGACGCCGCCACGCCGGTGTGACTCGCGCATGGCCATGGCGGTCTCCAGTGCGTGCAGGGCGTCGGCGCCCGAGCAGGCGGGCTCCCTGCCGGTCTCGATGCAGGCGAGCAGGTCGCGCACGGCGCGCGTGTTGGGGCTCTCGACCGACGGCGGTTCGGGGAAGATCAGCCGCGCCGGCTCCTCGCCGCGGCCCTCCAGGCTGGAGGCGTGCAGCTTGTGGAAGGTGACCTCCTGGGCGTCGGCCAGGGCGTGCAGGCGCCCGCGCGTGCCCGTGAGCTCGAACTGCCAGCTCGCGGCCCCGCACGGCAGCATGCGCACCAGGCCCTGCACGCCGTTGTCGTAGTGCAGGTAGCCGTTGCCCTGCAGGTCGTCGTCACCGGCCGCGTTCTCGTCGGAGTCCATGTGGCCGAACACCCACCGGACCCGGCCGCCGACCAGGCGGTTGGTGATGGAGATCAGGTGGCTGCCGTTGTGGGAGATAAACGCCTCGCCCATGCCGACGATCTGCAGCAGGTCGCCCAGCTCGCCGGCGTCGACCAGCTCGCGCATGCGGTCGTAGGAGGCCGACCAGTTGCGGGAGCAGCCCACCGCGAAGACGATGCCCGCCTCCCGGCAGGCGGCCACCATCCGGTCGCCCTCCTCCAGGGAGATGGCCAGCGGCTTCTCCGCCCAGATCGCCTTGAGGCCACGCGAGGCGCCGATCTCCACGACGTCGAGCAGGACGCGGGCGCGGGGACGGGCCGACGTGCAGATGCTCACCAGGTCGGGGCGCTCGCGCTCGATCATCTCACGGTAGTCGGCGTAGAGCGTCTGGACCCCCCACTTCGCCCGGTACGCGTCGCGCTGGCCCTCGTGCGGGTCGGCGCCGGCCGCCACCTCGATCCCGGCCGCGCGGTAGCAGGGCGTGTGCGCGGTCGGGTACAGCCAGGGCGCCCACTTCCCCCGCTCGTCGTCGATCGTGCTTCCCATCCGGCCCAGTCCGATCACCACGGCCCGGCAGCGTCCGTTCATGGTCTCACCTCCAGCCCACAATCCGCGATCACCCTACCGCGCCCGCCCGCCGGTCGTCGCCGAGGTTGACATTCGGTAGCTGCAGGGTCACGTTAGCTACGACTCGGAAAGCTCATGAGCACGATCACGACGATCCGCGACCTCGCCCCGGAAGATGCGGCCGAGCACATCTTCACCGCTCACCGGCACGAGCGGGCCTGGCTCGATCTGTTCACCGAGAGCCTGGACCGCCGGCGTGCGGCGGAGTCCTTCGCACGCACGATCGAGGTATGGGACATGAAGCAGGCGGAGGCGGCGCGCCTGTTCGGGGTGAGTCGGCAGGCGATCGGCAAGTGGCTGCGCCGCGGCGTGCCTGCGGAGCGCGCGGGAGCGGTCGCCGATTTGGCTGCTGCGACGGATCTGCTGGTCCACTACCTCAAGCGCGACCGGATCCCGGCCGTCGTGCGCCGCCCGGTTTCGGTGCTGGGCGGGATCTCGCTGATGGGCCTGCTGGCGCGGGGAGACACGCAGACTCTTCTGGCGGCATGCCGGGACATGTTCCGGTTCGAGCGCGCACACGCCTGACGTGGAGTTGCTGCGCGAGCCGCTGCCTGACTCCCACCAGTGGTGGCGGGTCGCCGATCCAGCCTGGACCGATCCGCTCGATCCCGGATTCGCTCAGCGACACGGGGGACGGTGGAACCCGCCGGACAGCCATCCGGCGCTCTACCTCAACCAGGATCCGGCGACGGCGCGAGCGAATCTCCGCGCGTTCATCGCCTCATGGCCCTATGAGCCCGAAGACCTCCGAGACGATACCGGTCCGATGCTGGTCGGCTGCTTCCTGCCGCGCCGTCAGATCGTGTGTGACGTCCACTCGCGTGCCGGCGTCCGGGCGGCAGGCCTGCCCGAAACCTACCCGCTCGAACACGACGGCTCGTTGGTGCCGCACGCCCGCTGCCAGCCGATCGGCGTACGGGTGAGAGCCGAGCGGCTGCGCGGCATTCGCGCGCGCTCGGCGCAGACGCTTGACGGCAGCGGACGAGAGCTGGCGTGGTTTCCGGCTTCCGCACGCAGCGTTGCTCGCCGCACGGAGACGCTCGCGCTTACGGCGTGGTTCCGGGAGTAGCCGATGTCAATCGATCGATTTGACGAGCTGTGGCCGGCGCAGCAGCATGCCGGTAGTTCCGGGGGCAGGCTGTGAGACCCAAGTACTTCGACGTCCTGACGTATGGCAAGGACTACTCCGACGTGCCCAGGATCGCGCCATGGCGCACCATCCGGGTCGACCCGGACCGCGCGGGGCAGTGGATCGTCGCCGGGGACCTGGACGGCGACGGCGAGGTGGAGCTGGTGAGCGCGCGCAACAACCCGGACCGCCCGTCGCAGGAGGTGGTGTCGGTCATCACCCACAAGCTCGACGGCACGGTGCTGTGGGAGTGGGGCGAGCCGCAGGCCGGGGTGGCGCGCCTGGGATACGACGTGGCCTGCCAAGTGCACGACTGGGACGGCGACGGCAGCCTGGAGGTGGTCGTGGTCGGCGCGCGCGAGATCGTGGAGCTGGACGGCGCCACGGGAGCCGAGAAGCGCCGCCTGCCGGTGCCGGAGGATGCCGCCGACTGCCTCACCTTCGTGAACCTGTCCGGCGGCGAGCGTGCGACCGAGGTGCTCATCAAGACCCGCTACGAGCAGATCTGGGCGCTTGACTCCGAGGGCCGCGCGCTGTGGAACGTGCGCCATCCGGCCGGACGGCTGACCGCCCACCAGGTGTTCCCGGTGGACCTGGACGGCGACGGCCGCGACGAGCTGATCGTCGGCTACGCGATGCTGAACCCGGACGGCTCGCTGCGCTGGGAGATGGAGGCGGCTGAGGAGCTGCCGCTGGGCATCGGCTGCCACGTGGACTGCGCGCGGGTGTTGCGCCGGGGCGAAACGGCTGAGGACTGGCGTTTCGTCGTGACCTGCTGCGCCAACGAGCGGATGGCGTCCGTCGACGGCACCGGCCGCACCGTGTGGGCCCTGGACAACCGCCACTACGAATCGGTCGACGTGTGCTCGATCTATCCCGAGCTGCCGGGCCCGCAGATCGTCGTGGACGTCGCCAAGCACGAGGAGGTGGTGGCGCCTATCCACGTGCTCGACGAGGACGGCGCGCTGCTCGGCAAGCTGTTCACCTGGAACTCGCGCTTCCACTTCCCGATCGACTGGGACGGCAGTGGCCGTGACCGGTTCGTGGTGGGCGGCGAGCACGCCCTGTTCGACGGGCGCGGCGACAAGGTCGCCATCTTCGACACGCCGGGCATCGACAACCCGAGCGGCCTGATCTGCGCTCGCGGCGACCTGACCGGCAACGGCGTGCCCGACGTGATGATCTCGGCCGACCACGGCGGCACCATCTTTCTGTACCGCAACGAGCGCGGAGCCATGTCGGCCCCCGGGCTGCCGGAGATCACGGAGGTCAACTATACGCTCTATTGAAGCCACCCGGACCAGCGCGCCGCCGGACTGGGCGGTACGCCAGCGACGGCTGATCGAGGTGATGGAGCAGGCGGCGCCGGTGTACCAGGAACGCTATACCCGGGCCGACGGCAGCTTCGTCTGGCGATCGCGCTGGCCGGGGATGGACGGCTCCGACGACGGCTACGAGAGCTATCACAACTGGCCGCTGCTCTACGCCCTGGGCGGCGCCGCCGACCTGCACGAGCGCAGCCGCTTCCTGTGGGAGGCGGTGACCCGTCAGTTCACGGGCTACGGCCAGATCCATCGCGAGTTCGACGCCTACTACGACTGGATGCACCACGGCGAGTCGTCCCTGTACCTGTACTACTTCGGGCTGGCCGACCCGCTGCGCCAGCCGGACCGCGCGCGGGCGCTGCGCTTCGCCGGCATGTACCTGGGAACCGACCCGGAAGCCGACAACTGGGACGCCGGGAGGCGCATGATCCGCTCGCCCATCACCGGCAGCCGCGGCCCGCGCTTCGAGAACACGTTCGAGGACTGGGAGGCGGTGCGCTGGGTACTGGCCGACTACCCGGTGCCGTTCGACGACCTGGACGTGCCCACCCGCGACGCCGAGTGGGAGCCCGGCGAGGTGGTGGCCAAGGCCGACTGGAACGACGACGCCGTGTTCGCCGTGATCCTGGAGGTCCTGAACCGCCGCCAGATGCGCTGCGACGTGCCGCTCAACCTGACCTGCACCAGCCTGATCACGCACGCGTTCCTGCTCACCGGAGAGGAGCGCTACCGGCGCTGGGTGCTGGACTACCTGGAGGCATGGGCGGACCGCATCGGCGCCAACGGCGGGCTGTGTCCGGACAACGTCGGCCCCGGCGGCACGGTCGGCGAGACCATGGACGGCAAGTGGTGGGGCGGCTACTACGGCTGGGCCTGGCCGCACGGCAGCCGCACCATCATCGAGCCGCTGTTGATCGCGGCGATGAACGCGCTGCTGTTGACCGGCGACGCCGGCTACCTGGAGATCCCGCGCGGCCAGTTGGCCCGCCTGATCGAGCTGGGACGCGACGAGGGCGGCCGGCTGCTGGTGCCGCACCGGCACACCGACGCCGGCTGGACCTCCTGGCGGCCGCTGGAACCGCACACCGTCGGCCAGCTCTGGTACCTGTCACAGGCGCGGGCCGACCGCGAGGCGATCGACGCCCTGCCGGAGAGCCGGAGCGAGTGGACGGAACTGGCCGAGGGTCGCGGCAAGGGCGACGACGTCCACTTCGGCCCCTGGTTCTGCTACCTGGACGGGCGCCTGCCCGATTACTCGCGGCGCCTGCTGGACGTGCAGTACCGGGAGGTGGTGCGCCGCATGGACCTGCTGCGCGCCGACGACGGCGATCCCGAGGAGTGGGACGTGCACCACTGGCAGGACATCAACCCCGTGCACACCGAGGCGCTGCTGCAGCAGACCTGCGGCGGTCCCCAGGTGATCTACCACGGCGGCCTGCTGCACGTGCGGGTGCGCCACTTCGACGCCGAAGCACGGCGTCCCGGGTTGCCCCCGGAGGTGGCCGCCCTGGTGACGGCGCTGGACGGCGACGGCACCACGCTGGAGCTGGTCAACCTCGGCGCCGTGCATACGCGCCGTGCGCTCCTGCAGGCGGGCGCCTTCGGCGAGCACCGCTTCACGATCGTCCGGGATCTCGACTCGGGGAGTGAGACCGACGTCAACGACCGCCACCTGGAGGTGGTACTGCCGCCGGGACGGGCGCTGCGCCTGCGGCTGGGCATACAGCGCTTCTGCCACGCCCCGAGCTACCGCCAGCCGGTCTAGTACCCTGTCAAACTGATGTCGAGGGGTGACACCCCCAAATGACAGTTTGACAGGGTACTAGGGCCGGGGACGCCCGTGTGGCGGACGCCCCCAGGCTACGTCGTTCAGGCGCCGGCTACCCGTTCAGGAACCACTGCGCCGGCTGCGACACCTTGAACCAGCTCAGGTCGTCGGAGAAGATCGCGGTCTCCAGCACGTTCTCGAGCCGGTTGCTGACGATCACCGGCGCCACCGGCCACGCGACCGTGCCGATGACCGGCAGGGTGTCCGAGAAGAACTGCCAGACCTCGGCGCGATAGCGCCGGTAGTCTTCGTCGCTCACGGCCTCCAGCGAGTTGATGTACGACTCGTAGTAGGCCTTGACGTCGTCCGGAGGCTCCTCGCCGGCCGGCGGCTCCGGACCGATCCGTCCGCCCTGGTCCCATGTCGACCACGTGAACCACTCGCCCCACTTCTGCCCCCACACGCTGGAGGTGATGTCGAACGGCGTGGAGTTGGGGATATAGGAACGCAGCTCCAGCATGCGGTCGATGCGCGAGACGCGCACGTCAAACTCGTTGGCCTGTATCCGCTGGCTGACCAGCTCGCCCGAAACCACCTTCAGGTCGACCTGGACGCCCACCGCTTCCCAGTAGTCGCGGATCAGCTCGGCGGAGTCGGAGTTGGTCTCGTCGACGTCCATGTTGATCCGCAGGACCTCGCCGTCGGCCATCGTCCGGTAGCCGTCGTCGTTCGTGCCAAGGCCCATATCGTCGAGCAGCGCGCGGGCGCCGTCAGGGTCGTGCTCGGCGAAGTTCGTCGCCCACGTGGGATCGTAGAACGATGCGCCGTAGTGGATGGTGGCCTGTTGCGGCACCCCCATGCCCAGGAACAGGAACTCGTTCATCTCCTCGCGGTTCAGCGCCAGCGACATGGCCTGGCGGAACCTCACGTCGCCGAAAACGGCCCGCTTGGCCGGGTCGTCGTGGTTCTGGTTGAAGGTCAGCCCCGGGTCCGCCGCGTAGATCCGCTGCCAGTTGCGCAGCTCGTAGTTGCCCTGCGCTTCGCCTCTCTTGTAGAGCTGCATCTCCGACTGCTTGAGCAGCCGGCCGGCCACGTCGGACTTGCCCTGAAGGGCATCCAGAATCGTGACCTGCTGATCGGTGACGATGTTGACCACCACGCGATCGATGTACGGGAGCTGATTGCCGGCCGTGTCCACGACGTGGTAGTAGGGATTCCGGGCGAACGTCTTCTTCAGTTGCACGTCGGTCTCCATGACCCACGTGCCGAGAGTGGGGACCTTCTTCAGCGCGTCCACGTTGGGAAATACGTTCAGCTCCTTCGAGTGGGCGTCGACCCAGTTCTCGTGACCGAGCTCCTTGGCCAGATCGTTCGCCTTGGGGTTGTGGTCGATATGGAACTGCTTGGCGAAGTGGCTGGGCATCATGAAGAAGCTGGGCAGCGTGTACCAGTGGTTGATCATCGACAGCACCGGGCGATAGGGGATGGCCATCTTGATGCGGAAGGCGTAGTCGTCGAGCTTCTCGAAGGTCGCCAGCTCCCCGCCGATGGTCCACACGAAGCGCACCCAGTGGTTGATCTCGTCGTTGAGCATGACGTCGTTGTAGAAGTACATGACGTCGTCCGCGGTGAGCGGCGCGCCGTCGGACCACTTCATGCCTTCGCGCAGGTAGATGGTCAGCTCGGTGCCGTCCTCCGAGAGCTCGTAGCCCTTGGCGATGTCGGGAATGACCGCGGAGCAGCTTGGGTCGGTGGTGAACAGGTAGGACAGCCGCACGTGGCCCAGATCCGACCAGCCTCCCGTGTTGGATGCGCTGATGGTGCCCCCGTAGGTGCCGATCTCGTTGAGCGGCTCCAGCACCAGCGGGTCGTCGGGCAGCCGCTCGGCCACCGGCGGCAGATCGCCCGATGCCACCAGCGCGGCCAGCATCGGCGCTTCGTTGAAGCTGGTGATCCCGAGTTGCGACGCGGTGCGCGCTTCCAGCCAGGTCGTCGGGATGGCGGTCGCGTACGCTACGGAGATAAGGCACAGGCCGAGTGCCAACGGGATTCTCTTCATGAGTTCCTCCTGAACAGCGACAGGTATGCTTAGGTGTCGTTCGGGTCTGCCGGCGAGTGTAGCCGGCGCCCGGACGGTCGTCAATGCGTCGCCAACTGCGCGACCGGCGGGGTCGCGACGGCGATGAGCGGATGACACGCCGCGGCGCCGTCGCTATGATCTTCCGCATACGCTCCGCGGCCGGGCGCTCCTGGAATGCTTCAGTATACCGTACGGCGAATCCTCCTGATGATCCTCACAGTGTGGATCATATCGATCATCAGCTTCGTCGTGATTCAGCTTCCTCCCGGCGACTATCTGACGACGCTCGCCATCAACCTTGAGGAAAGCGGATATCCGGTCGAAGAGGCGATGCTGGAGCGCTACCGCACCAGGTTCGGGCTCGACAAGACGATGTTCGAGCAGTACGTCATCTGGATAACGAACTTCGTGCAGGGCGACATGGGGTACTCCTTCGAGTGGAGAGCCAACGTCAACACCCTCATATGGGAGCGCCTGCTGCTCACCATAGCGCTGAGCACGTCGTCGCTGATCCTGACCTGGATGATCTCGCTTCCGATCGGCATCTACTCCGCGCTGAGACAGCACTCGCTGGGCGACTACCTGTTTACCATCCTCGGCCTGATCGGCATTTCCGTGCCGAGCTTCATGCTGGCGCTGGTGCTGATGTACATCGCGTTCGACACGTTCGGCCTGGACGTCGGGAGACTGTTCTCCCCGGAATACGAAGACGCCGCCTGGAGCTTCGGGAAGGTGCTGGACCTGCTCCAACACATCTGGCTGCCGGGCTTCATCATCGCCCTCTCCGGCACCGCCGGCCTGATCCGCACCCTGCGCGCCAACCTGCTGGACGAGCTCAAGAAGCCGTACATGATCACCGCCCGTTCCAAGGGAGTCGCCTATCGCAAGGTGGTCATGAAGTATCCCATGCGGATTGCAATGAACCCCTTCATCAGCTCGTTCGCCTATATCCTGCCGGGCCTGATCTCCTTCTCGGCGATCATCTCCGTGGTGATGAACATGCCTACCACCGGCCCGCTGCTGCTCGGTGCGCTGCAGACCCAGGACATGTACCTGGCCGGCAGCTTCATCATGCTGCTCAGCGTACTGACCGTGATCGGCACCTTCTTCTCCGACCTGCTGCTGGCGGCGGTCGATCCAAGGGTACGGTTCTTCTAAGGTGCTGTCAGCGTTCAAGTCGGGCCGCGGCAGGCAAACCGAGGAGATCCAGGAGCTCGACGACCTGTACACGTCGTCGCAGTGGAAGCTGATCGTCATCCGCTTCCGCAAGCACAAGCCGGCGGTAGTATCCCTGTTCGTCCTGATCGTGTTCTACCTGCTCGCGCTGCTGGCTCCGTTCTTCGCCGTGCACGATCCCAACGAAAAGAACGCCGACTACCGCGAGGCGCCGCCGCAGCGGATCCACTTCGTCAACCAGTCCGGAAAGTTCTCACTATTTCCGGTCATCTACCCCTTTCGCAAGGCGATGAACACGGAAACCTTCGAGGTGGATTTCAGCGAAATCGTCGAAGAAGAGACCAGGCTGGTGCCCTTCGCGAAGGGATTCGAGTACCGGCTCTTCGGGCTCACGCTGGACCGTCACTTCTTCGGACCCGAACGCCCCGGCGTGCCGTTTCACCTCCTGGGCTGCGACCGTCTGGGCCGCGACCTGTACAGCCGCATCCTGTACGGCAGCAGGATCTCGCTCTCCATCGGACTGTTCGGCGTGGCAATCAGCTTCTTTCTGGGCATCCTGATCGGCGGCATCGCCGGGTATCTGGGAGGCGTCGTCGACAACGTCGTGCAGCGCGCCATCGAGATTCTGCTGTCGATTCCGCAACTGCCCCTGTGGATGGCGCTGAGCGCGGCGCTGCCGCGGGACTGGTCGCAGTTGCAGAACTACCTGCTGATCACGATCATCCTGTCGATCATCGGCTGGACGGGACTGGCGCGCATCGTGCGCGGCAGGTTCCTGAGCCTGCGCACGGAGGACTTCGTCACCGCCGCCGAGCTCATGGGCCGCAACAACCTGCAGATCATCTTCATCCACATGCTGCCCTCGTTCTACAGCTACATCATCGCTTCGCTCACGCTGTCGATACCGGGGATGATCCTGGGCGAGACCGCACTCAGCTTCCTGGGCCTTGGCCTGCAGGCGCCGACCATCAGTTGGGGCGTGCTGCTGCGGGACGCGCAGAACGTGTACGCCATCGCCATCACGCCGTGGATCCTGTTGCCGTGCGTGTGCGTGATCATCGTCGTGCTGGCGTTCAACCTGCTCGGCGACGGAATCCGGGACGCTGCCGATCCCTACGGGAGCCGGTGATGGAGCCGGGCAACATCCTGGAGGTGGACGACCTGACGGTCGAGTTCCACGGCGACGAAGGGATCGCCAAGGCGGTCAACGGCGTCTCCTTTGCGGTCCGGGAGGGACAGTCGGTCGGCTTGGTCGGTGAGAGCGGCTGCGGCAAGTCGGTGTCGGCGTACTCCATCCTGCGCCTGCTGGCCGACACCGCGCGCATCACCAGCGGCGCGATCCGCTACCGGCAACGTGACGGAGCCGTGACCGACCTCACCACGCTGGATCCGGACGGCGATCACATCCGCAGACTGCGCGGCGCCGACATCTCGATGATCTTCCAGGAGCCGATGACCGCCTTCAGCCCCGTGCATACCATCAACAACCAGATTTCCGAGCTGCTGATGCTGCACACCGGCATCGACAGGGAGGAGGCCAGGGCCAGGACCATCGAGCTGCTGCGCCGCACCGGCATCCCCGACCCCGAGCAGCGGGTGGACGACTACACCTTTCAGTTGAGCGGCGGGATGCGGCAGCGCGCCATGATCGCCCTGGGGATCGCCTGCGGGCCGCGCATCCTGATCGCGGACGAGCCGACCACGGCGCTCGACGTGACCATCCAGGCGCAGGTGCTGAAGATGATCCAGGAGATGCAGCGGGAGATGGGGCTGTCGCTGATGCTGATCACTCACGACCTGGCCGTCATCTCCAAGATGGTCGAGCACGTGTACGTCATGTACCTGGGCAGGGTGGTGGAAGACGCGCCGGTGCGGGAGCTGTTCCGCAACCCGCGCCACCCCTACACCCGCAACCTGATGAAGTCGGTGCCGCGCATGAGCCAGCAGGGAGAGCGGCTGCACACCATCGAGGGAGCGGTGCCCACCACCTACCTGCTGCCCACGGGATGCCCCTTCCACCCGCGCTGCGAGGAGGCGATCGCCGGCACGTGCGAGGTGACCCATCCGCCGGCGGTCAAGATCGGCGAGGGCCACGTGGCTACCTGCCACAACATCCCGGTGCCGGGGCCCGAACACACCGGCCAACCGGCGATGCCAGTTCATCCACCGTCGCCGTCTTCAGGGACACGGCGCGACCGTGCCAACACCCCGTGAGCGAAACCCTGCTGCGGGTGCGCAACCTCAGGAAGTACTTTCCGGTGGAGCACGGCTTTCTGAGGCGGGGCGACGACTTCATCCGGGCGGTGGACGACATCTCGTTCGACGTCGTACGCGGCACCGTTCTGGGACTCATCGGCGAGAGCGGCTGCGGCAAGACCACCACCGTGAAGACGATCATGCGGGCCATTCCCCCCACCTCCGGCAGCATCGAGTACGTCACGCAGGACAACCGGTCGGTGAATCTGGCGCAGTTGACCAGGAAGGAGTTGAAACCCCTGCGGAAGGAGATCCAGATGATCTTCCAGGATCCGTTCAGCTCGCTGAATCCGCGCATGACCGCGCTCGACATCGTCGCCGAGCCGCTCAAGGTCCTGAAGTGGCGGAGGCCGGCCTACCGGCGCCGGGTGGAGGACCTGATGGACCTGGTGGGGCTCGATCCGCGCTTCCTGTCGCGCTATCCGCACGCCTTCTCCGGCGGCCAGCGGCAGCGGCTGGGCATCGCGCGGGCGCTCGCCTCCTCGCCCTCGCTGCTGTTCGCGGACGAGCCGGTGTCGGCCCTCGACGTTTCCGTGCAGGCGCAGATCCTCAACCTGCTGCTCGACATCCAGGCCCGCATGGGGCTGACGGTGGTGATCATCGCCCACGATCTGGGCGTGGTGCGCTATATCTGCAGGGAGGTGGCGATCATGTACCTGGGCAAGATCGTCGAGCAGGGCGACACCAGGGAGATCTACACCCACCCCAGGCATCCCTATACCGCCGGCCTGCTGGCGGCCAGCCCGGATACCGACCCCGACACCCCCTGGGCGGAGGACCTGCTGACCGGCGACGTGCCGAGCCCGATCGGCGAACGCCCGGGATGCGTGTTCGCCTCACGCTGCGCGCACGCCGAGGAACGCTGCAGCCGCGAGGTTCCCGATCTGGAGCCGGTTCGCGGCGCGGACCGCGCCGCGAACGGCCGCACGGTCGCCTGCTGGCGCGCCGACGAGTTGCGGCTGCGCGGAATCTGACCGCGGATCCTCCTCAATAGTCGAGCGCCGGAAGGTAGCCGCTGGGCGCCAGCGCGTTCGGGCGCCAGCGCGGCGCCACCACCGCCACGTTGCCGCCGGCTCCCCAGATTTGCCAGCTCGACTCGTTCACCACCAGCAGACAGCCGCACCCGTAGCGCGGCAGGTCCAGCACCGTGAGGTGGCGCACGCGGCCGCAGCGCTCCGGGAACGGCCGCACCAGCCGGCCGCTCCGGGGATCGAGGATGCCGCCGCGGTTCACGGCGAGATCGCTGCCGGAGGTGCCCCACGGCAGCGGGCG
Source organism: Spirochaetia bacterium (assembly GCA_964291595.2). Lineage (GTDB taxonomy): Bacteria > Spirochaetota > Spirochaetia > SZUA-6 > Bin103 > CATQHW01. The sequence goes on from OZ219914.1 coordinate 4,964,924, forward strand.
GATGCCCGCCTCGGCCGACATCGCCACCCAGCGGCTGACCAGCTCGAGCCGGTGGTCCAGCAGCACGCCGATGCCCGGCTCCCGCCACTGGGTGACGGCCAGGATCTGCGGCTCGGGGCGCCCCGGCAGGAACCGGCCCAGCGCGTACTGCTGCACGTGCCCCCACTTGAGCTGCGTGCGGATGGCGCCGCTGCGCGGCTCGATCTCCATCAGCCCTTCCTCGCCGGCCGCGACGTAGAAGCATGGCTCCCCGTTCAGGCCGAACAGACCGATGGCATCCGAGTGATCGGGCAGGTCAAGCGACCAGACGGTCTCTCCGGCCGGAGAGAGCAGTGTGCGGCTGGCGAACAGGTAGTCCGGCTCGCCGGCGTTGAGCTGGACCGGAAGCGGGAAGTGACCGGTGTTGAGCGCCCGATGCCAGCGCAGCTCCAGGCGGCGGTCGTACAGCCACAGGTTCCAGTACCGGTCCTTGACGTAGAACCCCGGCGGCTGTCCCACGTCGGTGAGGACGGGGCAGACGGCATCGCCCAGCAGGCGCTCGTGCGGGTAGTCGGCGTGCTCACGGTAGGGGTTGGCCTCGGGCGCCGGCACGGTGGCGCGGTGCTCGCCGCTCGCCGCGTCGTGCACGTGGATGCCGAAGTCAGCGGTGAACACCACCTCGCGCCGGCCGTCGCCGTCGATGTCGAGGGCGCACAGCGGCAGGTCGCCGCCCTGGCTCAGCGGGTGCTCGAACGGACCCAGCCGCCACCGGTGGCCGTGGATCAGGTGCTGGCAGTGAACCTCGGTGCCGTGATCGTCATCGGCCAGCAGCTCCGGCAGCCCGTCCCCGTCCAGGTCCTGGAACACCACGCGGCTGCGGCACAGCGCCTGGTCCAGGGCGCCCTCGGCCAGCAGCTCCATGTCGGGAGCTTCCGGAAGCGGCAACTCGGACTGCCTGACCCGGCGGCCGGTGACCTGCACGGGTCCGTACGTCGATGCCCCGCTGCACACCAAGGCCCCTCTGCCGTGGGTGTAGCGGCCGTCGACGACGCGGATGGTCGGTCCGTCCACCAGGCCCGCCTGCAGCTCGCTGCCGGTGACCCGGATCACCATCCGGTACTCGGGAAGCGGAGCCCCCAGCGGCACCTGCGCCAGCACGTGGTGGCGGTCGCCCGAGCGCAGCACCAGCCGCAGGCCGGCGCCGTCTTCCACGGTCAGCGCGTAGTGGTGGCGGGCGTCCTGGTAACGGAACGCGACCCCCGTAGGTCCGTCCTTGCCACCGCTGCAGCTCGCTCGCAGCTCGTAGTCCGTCCAGCCCCAGTCGCCGAAGGCCAGGGTCGGGATCGGCGGCACCTGGATCGTCACGAAGGGGTCGAAGGCGCCGCACTCGTCCAGCATCCGCTGCTTGCGGCTCTCCCGCTCGCGCGCGCAACTGCGGATCTGGCGCACCCTGCTGCCCTCGATGATCCAGTTGGGAGCGTCCCAGTTGGACAGCAGCGACTCCTCGCGTACCGGCGCGCGTGAGAACGTGTCGTCTTCCAGGCGCACGGCCAGCTCCTCGGTGCGCATCCGGTCGAAGCGAAGATCGAAGTCGAAGCGCTCGGTATCCAGTCCTGCGAAGTTCATGAGTCGGCCTCCCGTGCCATGATCAGTGGCTGGTTCTCGATGTCCTTGATGGGGTTCCACACCCGGGCGAAGCCGAAGCCCTGGAAATCGCGGACGTTCGCGGTCGCAAGCTCGGTCACCCCGTGATGTCGCAGCGTCAAGGCCAGCCGCGCATCGATGATCCTGCGCGGCGCGAAGTCGGGCGCCTTGGCTCGATCCCAGACCTCCGCCATGACGGAAGCATGCTCGACCAGTCGCCACCGGGGATTGTTGCGGTAGGCCGCGCAGACCTCGACCGCGTCCTCCGCCGCGAGAGGGCGGGACACGATCGCCGCGCTCCTCAGGACCAGGTACAGCTCGACCAGCACCAACTCGCAGATGACGACGTCGCGTTCCCGGCATGCGGACAGGAACGCGCGTGCCCGCCGGTGCTCGTCGCAGCCGGTGTTCTGCGCATACACCAGCAGGTTGGTGTCGATCGACAGCACCCGATCAGCGCTCCGACGCCGGCTCGTTCACCAACAGCCGCCAGCCCTCGGGAGATGCCTTGAATGCGCCGAGGTCACTGGCCGGCGGAGGAGTCCAGCTCCGGTCGCTGCCGACCGCCGGATAGGCTCGCGTGATGTACTCGAGGCCGCGCCGCACCACCTCCGCCAGCGACATCTCGCGTTCACGAGCGACCCGCTTGGCCTCCTCGTAGAGCGCATCGGGAAGCTGAATCTGGGTGCGTACCATGCTGTTGAAATATCATGCTTAACATTTGGCGTCAAACCGCTTGTCGACGGCGTGTCGCGCGTTCGTGCCATCCTTCAAGGACGTGAACCTTGCGGTGTTCGCCTCGGGCCGGGGCAGCAATCTGGCCGTCCTCATCGCACGGGTCGCCGACGGCCGGCTGCCGGCGCGGATCGCCTTGGTGCTGAGCAACAACAGCGGCAGCGGCGCGCTGGCCATCGCGCGCCGGCACGGCATCCCGGCGGCGCACCTCTCCGCGATCACGCACCCGGACGCGGACGCCTACCGGGATGCGATGCTCGCACTCCTCGATTCCCACCGGGTCGGCCTGGTCGTACTGGCCGGCTTCATGAAGCTCCTCCCCGCGCAGGTAGTCGCGCGCTACGCGTGCCGCATCGTCAACATCCACCCGGCGCCGCTGCCGCGCTTCGGCGGCCGGGGCATGTACGGCATGGCCCCGCACCGCGCCGTGCTGGCGGCCGGGCTGCGCGAGAGCGCGGTCTGCGTCCACTACGTCACCGCCGAATACGACCGCGGGCCGCTCATCGACTCACGGCCCGTACCGATCCGTCCGAACGACACGCCGGAGTCACTGCAAGGACGGGCCACCGCGGTCGAGCACGACCTGTACTGGCGCGTGATCGCCGAGCTGATCACCGGCGGGAACGCCGCATGAAGGGGCGCGGCGCGGCCGTCAATCCGCCGAACCGCTTCGAGCGGATCGAGTACGTCCCCGACCCGGACGCCCCGGCCGGTCGGCCGGCCACCGAGTTGCTGCGCGACCGCTCGCGGTCGGTCATCGCCACCAACCTGAGCCCGGACGTCGGCTTCGACGCCTCCATCAACCCCTACCGCGGCTGCGCGCACGGCTGCGCCTACTGCTATGCCCGGCCCACGCACGAGTACCTGGGCTTCTCCGCCGGACTCGACTTCGAGACCCGCATTGTCGTCAAGGAGGACGCGCCCGAGCTGCTGGCCGCCGAGCTTGCCGGCCCGCGGTGGCGCCCGCAGCCGCTGGCGCTCTCCGGGGTGACCGATCCGTACCAGCCGGTGGAGCGCCAACTCCGCATCACGCGCCGCTGCCTGGAGGTGCTGGCCGAGTTCCGCAACCCCGTGATCGTGGTCACCAAGAACCGGCTGGTGGCGCGCGACGCCGACCTGCTGGCCGACCTTGCCGCGGACGGCGCTGCCGCGGTGTTCCTGTCGATCCCGACCATCGACGCCTCCCTCAGCAACGCAATGGAGCCGCGCACCAGCACCCCCGCCCGGCGGCTGCAGGCGATGGAGACCCTGGCCGCGGCCGGCGTGCCGGTCGGCGTCCTGACGGCGCCCGTGATCCCGGGCCTCACCGATCACGAGATACCGGCGATCCTGGACGCCGCGGGAGCCGCGGGCGCGTCGTTCGCGGGCTACGTCATGCTGCGGCTGCCGCTGGCCGTGGCGCCGCTGTTCGAGGACTGGCTCGAACGCCACCGGCCGGACCGGAAAGGCAAGGTGCTGTCCCGGATCCGCCAGATCCGCGGCGGCAGCCGGCACGATGAGGGCCGCCTCAACGACGCCCGGTTCGGCTCCCGCATGCGGGGCTCCGGCCCGTTCGCGGACCTGGTCGCCACCATGTTCGCGCGCTCCTGCGCGCGCGCCAGCGTCGCCGCCCGCGCCCCCGACCTCGACGCCGGCCGCTTCCGGGTTCCTGACCGCTGCCGGGCCGGCGCGGACCAGCTCACGTTGTGGCCTTGACGGCCGCCTCGATGAGCTCGTCCGGGATGTCGTCGAACGACGAGTAGTTCATGGAGTACAGCCGCGCGTACAGGCCGTTCAGGGCCATCAGCTCCGCGTGGGTGCCGCGCTCCGCGATCATGCCCTCCTGCAGGACCAGGATGCGGTCGGCGCCGCGGATGGTGGCCAGCCGGTGGGCGATCACCAGCCCGGTGCGGCCTTCCAGCAACCTCCTGAGCGCCTTCTGGATCAGCATCTCCGTGTAGCTGTCGATGTTGGCGGTCGCCTCGTCCAGCACCAGGACCTTGGTGTCGGCCACCACGGCGCGCGCGAAGCTGATGAGCTGCCGCTGGCCGAGCGACAGGTTGCCGCCGCGCTGCTCGATCTCGGTCTGGTAGCCGTCCGGCAGGCGCATGATGAACCCGTGCGCGCCGACGGTTCGGGCCGCCTGCTCGACCTGCTCGCGCGTCACGTGCGGCTTGTGGTAGCGGATGTTCTCCTCGATCGTGCCCGAGAACAGGAACGGCTCCTGCAGCACCATGCCGATGTGGCGGCCGAGCGAGTCCTGGGACACGTCGCGCACGTCGTGGCCGCCCACCAGCACCTGTCCCTCCCACACCTCGTAGAAGCGGTGCGCCAGGGCCGTGATGCTGGTCTTGCCCGAGCCGGTCGGCCCGACCAGGGCCACCGTCTCTCCGGGCCGCGCCGTGAAGCTGATGTCACGCAGCACCGGCTGGTCCGGCACGTAGCCGAAGGTGACGCCGCGGAACTCGACCGAGCCGTCGCAGTCGTCGAGGTCGATCGCGCCGGGCCGGTCCCTGATATCGATCGGCACGTCCATCACCTCGAAGATCCGCTGCCCGGCCGCCATGGCCCGCTGCATGATGCTGAGCTGCATCGTCACCGAGCGGATCGGCTGGAAGAACCGCTGGATGTAGATCAGGAAGGCGATCAGCACGCCCAGGTCGAGGCTCCGGTCGAGCACCATCGCCCCGCCCACGACCACGACGATCCCGGTGGCGATGCCGGTGAGGGTGTCGACGATCGGGATGATCATCTGCGCGATCATCACCGCGCGCGACTGCGCGACCAGATTGTCGTGCGCCTTGTCATGGTACAGATCCAGGTTGACCGGCTCGCGGCCGGCCTCCTGCACGGTGCGCACGCCGTTGATCGCCTCGGCCATGGCGCCGTTGGCGATGGACGATGCCTCCCGCGCCCGCAGGAAGGTGCGCCGCGCGTGCGGCAGCCAGACCATGCGGACGATGATCAGCGTCGGCACCACCGCCAGGGCCAGCAGCCCGAGCATCCAGTCCATGGCCACCAGCACCGTCATGATGCCGACGAGCAGCACCATGTCGCCGACCGCGAACACCGACGACTCCAGGAACTCCTGCAGCGCGTACACGTCGCCCTGCAGGCGCGACATCAGCCGACCGGTCTCGGTGCGGTCCATGAAGGACAGCGACAACCGCTGCAGGTGGCGGTACATGGCGCGGCGCAGGTCGAACAGCACCCGCTCGCCGGCGCGCGCCACCACGCCCTCCTGCAGGACGTTGGCGACGAAGTTGACGACGATGATGCCGACGAACACGGCGACCGCGGCCCGCAGCAGCGTCAGGGCCGCGTCGCCGGCGCCTGCCACGTAGTTGAAGGTGTTGCTCACGATCAGCGGGATCGCGAGCTGCGTGGCGGTGAACACCAGCACCGCCGCCAGCCCGAACAGCAGCCGACGCCGGTAGGGCACCACGAATTGCAGGAAGCGGCTCACGATCCTGCCGTCGAAGGTCGCCCCGAACATCACCTCCTCGCGGTTGGACTGCGCACCCACGGATGCAAGGTGCGGCCGTTTCGCGTTGCGCGCCCGGACGCGGGCGCCGTCAGCGCCCCTTCTAGCCACGCACCACCTCCCCGGCCCGCGCCGCACCGTCGGCAACGCCGTCGGCGATCCGGTCCAGCGACTCCGACGGGTTGGCCTGGAGCTGGTAGAGCGCGCGATAGCGGCCACCGAGCTCCATCAGCTCGGCGTGGGTGCCCCGCTCCACGATGGCGCCGGCGTCCAGGAACAGGATCTCGTCGGCATGCATGAGGGAGCTCAGCCGATGGGAGACGATGATCGTGGCGGTGCGCTCGGTGAGCCTGCGCAGCGCGGTGCGGATGCGCTGCTCGGTGGCCGCGTCGATGGCGGCCGTGGAGTCGTCGAAGGCGATGATCGCCGGCCTCACCATGATGCTGCGGGCGATCGACAGCCGCTGGCGCTGGCCGCCGGACAGCGACACGCCGCGCTCGCCGACCAGCGTCCGGTACTCCTCGGGCAGGCCCAGCACCCAGTCGTGGAGCTGCGCCGAGGAGCTGGCGTGGGCGATCTGCTCGCGCTGCGCCCAGGGGTCGGCATACGCGACGTTGCTCTCCACGCTGGTCGTGAACAGGAAGTTGTCCTGCTGGATCACACCCACCGCGGAGCGCAGCGACTGCAGCGTCACCGCACGGACGTCCTGATCGTCGATGGTGACGCGGCCGGCGCCGACGTCGTAGTAGCGGGCGGTCAGCAGCGCGATGGTCGACTTGCCGGACCCCGGCGGCCCGACGATGCCGAGCGTCCGGCCCGGGCCGACCTCGAAGCTGATGTCATCCAGCACCCGGGTGCCGTCGCCGCCGTAGGAGAAGCTCACCGACTCGAACCGCAGCACCCCTTCGCGGATCTCCAGGTCGTGGGCGTCCGGCCGGTCCGTGATGTCCGGCTGCAGGTCCAGGATCTCGAACAGCCGCCCACCGGACGTCGACGCGCGCGACAGCGCGCTCACGACCATGCCGAGCTGCCGGATCGGCATCTGCAGGATCAGCATGAAGACCAGGAACTCGGTGACGTCGCCGACGGTGAGGTGCCCGGCCAGCACGCGGGTGCCGCCGACCCAGAGCATCAGCGCCATCGCCGCGTAGTAGGCCAGCGTCATCAGGCTCACGTCGCGCACGCGGATGTTGATGGTGCGGTCCGTGTAGCGCTTGGCCTGCTCGGAGACGGTGTCGAACTTGCCCATCTCGTGCTCGCGCGCGGCGAAGGCGCGCACCACGCGGATGCCGCCCAGGTTTTCCTCCATCACCCTGGTCAGCCGGCCCAGGCACTGCTGCAGGCGCAGCCACGCCACCCGCAGCCGCATGCGCGCCACCGTGGCACGCCACGCGACGACCGGCGCGAAGCTCAGCGCCGCCAACGTCAGCACCGGGTCGGTGCTCAGCAGCAGCCAGGTGCCCCACGTGATCAGCACCAGCAGCCAGATCGCCTTGATCATCCCGCGGTTGAACGAGTTGGCCACCGACTCGACGTCGAGCATGCCGCGCGTGATCAGCTCGCCGGTGTGCACGCGGTCGTGAAACCCGTAGCTGAGCCGCTGCACCTTGTCGTAGTAGTCCATCCGCAGCCGGTAGCCGACGCTCTGACCGACGATCTCCGCCTGCTGCGTGTGCACCATCATCATCAGCCCGCGCACCAGGCTTGCGACCAGGATCAGCGCGGCAAGCTGCAGCAGTTGCCGCCTGGCGGCCTCCGGGTCCACGGCGTCCGAGAGGATCACGTTGACGGTGTCCACCACGTCCCCGAGGTACTGCGGCAGCAGCAGTTGAAACACGGCCGCGGCGACGGTGGCGGCGACGGCGACGGTCAACCGCACCGGATAGGCCAGCGCCATGCGCAACACGCGCAGCACCGGGCCGAACCCGGCCCAGGTCGTCGTGTGATCCGCGGGCTGGATCACCGATCCCGTACTGCCCATGCCATCCGGTCCGCCGGCATTCCTTCCCCGGCGAACGTTCCGCATACGCCCTTTGAGAGGTGCTCCAACTCTCCCGTGTCCCTACCAGGTATCTGCCATGCGCTGCAGGAGCGGCGCGACATCCACGTCGAACGCCCTCAGCGGCGCCAGCGCCGGGTCGCCGACCGACAGGAACGGATTGTGCGCGACGACGCTGCTCTCGATCCAGCCCACCGCGACGTAGCTGTGCCACACGCCCTGCCGCACGATCGCGTCGAACAGCGCCGACAGCCGGTCGCCGAAGTTGCACAGGTAGAAAAAGCAGATCAGCGGCCGGCCGGGGTAAACGGAGCAGCGCCGGTCGCGCAGCCAGTGGCAGAAGCCGTCATCGCCCTGCCGCGGCACGATCGGCTCCCCGGTGTTCCACTCGTAGAGAAGCGTCGCCTCCGCCGGCGACGCGCGGAACTGCCGCGCAAGGTCGGCGATCTGCGCCGCGCGCTCGGCCGGGTCCGGGCGGGAGGGCAACTCCAGGTGGTCGCGCAGCAGCTTCTCGCGGGGCAGTCCGAGGGCCCGCTCCAGCCTGGGCAGGTCGGCTCCCAGCACCGGCACCCGGTCCCGGCAGCACAGCCCGCATCCGGCGCAACCGACGGTGGCCAGTCCGGGCCGCAGACGCATCCGTTCCAGGGCGGCGATCAGGTCGCCGACCGTGGCGCGTTCGTCGTAGCCGGCAAGCTCGATCTCGTCCTGGTCCAGCAACAACCGGACCGGGCCTCCCGTACCATCCATCGCCTGCCAACCCGTACGGTAGTCGAGAGTGCCCCGCTCGGCATACCCTCACCGGGTGACTGCCGGCCAGCCGATGACCGCGGAGCGGCTCCAGGGGTTCTTCGCGCACGTGGCGGCCCTGAAGCGAATGCCGCGCACCGGTTGGGTGCAGCGCGGCGTCCCGGATCCGGAGTCGGTCGCCGCGCACTCCTTCGGCGTGGCGGCGCTGGCGGCGGTCACGGCGGCCGAGGTCGGCGCCGATCCCGCGCAGGCGGTGCTCATCGCCGTCATCCATGACGTGGCGGAAGCGCTCACCGGCGACCTGACGCCCGCGGACGGCGTTCCGGGCAACACCAAGCGACGGCGGGAGGAGCAGGCAGCGCGCCGGATCCTGGCCGGTTTCGACCCGCACGGAACACTGATGTCCGCGTGGCTGGACTACGCCGAGCGGCGCACGCCGGAAGGCAGGCTGGTCAAGGACCTGGACAAGATCGACATGGCCCTGCAGTCCGACACCTACGCATGCGAAGGGACAGAGGCGGCCGGCGAGTTGCGCGCATCCGCCGAGCGCGCGATCCACACGGGGGCCATGCGCGCGCTGCTGCCGCCGGCGGAGCGGACGCCATGAGCCCGCCCGCGATCCGCTGGGGGATCATCGGCTGCGGCGACGTCTGCGAGGTCAAGAGCGGACCGGGGTTCCGGAAGGCCGACGGCTCCAGCCTGGTGGCGGTCATGCGGCGCGACGGCGACGCCGCACGCGACTACGCGCGCCGGCACGGCGTGCCGCGCGCGTACGACGACGCGGCGGAGCTGATCGGCGACGCCGAGGTGGACGCGGTCTACGTCGCCACGCCGCCGTCGTCCCATCACGACTACGCCCTGGCGGCGCTGGCGGCCGGCAAGCCCGTGTACGTCGAGAAACCGATGGCCTGCTCCCACCGGGAGTGCCTGGCCATGAACGCCGCCGCCGAGGCGGCCGGGCTGCCGCTGTTCGTCGCCTACTACCGGCGGATGCTCCCGCGTTTCGTGGCGGTGCGGGACGCCCTGCTTGGCGGAAGCATCGGCACCCCGCTGACGGTGACCGCGCAGTACGCCAGTCCGCCGGATCCGTCTCTCGGCTCCGGTCCGCTGCCGTGGCGCTACCGTCCGGAGATCGCCGGCGGCGGGCTGTTCGCCGACATGGGCTCGCACGTGCTGGACCTGCTGGATCACCTGCTCGGCCCGATCGAAGAGGTGCGCGGCTTCGCCGTGAACCAACTCGGCGCCTATCGGGCGGAGGATGCGGTGGCGGTCGCCATGCGCTTCCGCGACGGCGTCGTGGGCACCGCCCGTTTCGCCTTCACCGCTCGGGAGGAGGTCGACCTGGTCGAGATCGCCGGCAGCCTCGGCGTGTTGCGCTATTCGACCTTCGGGGACGTCCCGTTCGAAGTCACGACATCCCGCGGCACCGCGCGCACCGAGATTTCCCATCCCGAGCACGTGCAGCAGCCGCTGATCCAATCGATCGTGGATGAGCTGCGGGGCGTGGGGAGTTGCCCGAGCACCGGCACGAGCGCCGCTCGCACCGGCTGGGTGATGGACCGGGTGCTGGAGGAGTACCGGAGCGCCTGACCGGACCCCGATCCGTCCGGGCACGACAAAACGCGCCGCCTGACAGTCAATGACCCGCCCGGTCAGTGACCCGCCTTGGCGTACGCGCTACGGAGAAAACACCGGGAGCCGATGCCCGGCCGGTTCCTTGACGGACCCTCCGGAGCATCGTCTCCCGATCTATACGCTCAGCTCGGCTGTCCTATCGCTGTCGCTTCGGACCTTGCCGGCCCTTCCTTACATCTCCTGGCTTTCGGGATGGTCGACCATCCAGTTTCCGTCGGCGTCCTGCGACGCGACGAAGTGCCAGGCCCTGCCGTCTTCATCCGTGACGTGGAAGGTGCCTTCCTTGGCCAGACCGCCCTCGTACATGCCTTCGAAGCGGGAACCGGTGGCCCAGGTGTAGGTGCCTTCGCCGTTCGGCGCGCCGGCCATGAATCCGCCCTCGTACATGTCGCCGCTGGGCCACTTCATCATGCCCGAGCCGTCGATGCTGCCGGCCATGAAGTCGCCTTCGTAGCTGGTGCCGTCGGTCCACATCAGCATGCCCGTGCCCTCGATCGTCTCGGTCACGAAGATGCCACTGTAGGTCAGGCCGTCGGGCCAGGTCAGCGTGCCGTAGCCGTTGATGCGACCGGCGGTGAAGTTGCCTTCATACGACGCGCCGCTCGGCCACGTCATCATGCCGGTACCGGCCATCTCGCCAGCCTGGAACGGCCCTTCGTACATGGCGCCCGAAGGCCACGTGAGACGGCCCTCACCGTGCGGAAGACCGGACTCGAACGAACCTTCGTACATCGTCCCGTCACTCCAGGTGTAGGTACCCTGGCCATGGACCTTGCCGTCCTCGAACTCGCCCTCATAGGTCGAGCCGTCGTCGTACGTGAAGCTGCCGGTCTTTGCCCAGGCAGCCGTCGCGCCGACGAGTGCGATAGTCAGAAGAGCTGCTAGAACTTTCATGCGGCAAACAATCGCAGATTCTGAAAGTTGTGGCAACCCGTCATGCTACGATTTCCATCGATCGACCAGGAGGCCCCATGTTGACCCACGAACGGCTGGAAACCGGCTGGACCACGACCGAGGCAGACCGGGCGGCAGCAGCCGAGTCAGCGGCGCGTATCCCGCCGCGCGTTTTCGACGCCCACATGCATCTCTATGACGTCGAACACTTTCCGAGGTTGGGTCCGATGATGGAGTGGGGACCGGAGCGGGTCGGGCTGGACGAGTGGCGGGAGCTGGTCGGCGCGCAGCTCGGCGGCCCCGAGCGGATGGCGGGCGCCCTGGTCCTGCCCTTTCCGGCCCCGGAGCTGCCGATCGGTCCCAAGAACGAGTACGTCGCGGCGCAGACCGCCGGCCACGGATGCGCAGTCCGCGCGTACCTGGTCGCGGCGGACACGACGCTGGACGACGTGGAGTCAGACCTGGACGGCGCGGGGATCGGCGGCTTCAAGTGCTACCACTGCTACAGCGCCCGCGCGGACACGCAGCAGTCCTACATCGACGAGTTCCTGCCCGACTGGACGTGGCAGGTGGCCGACGAGCGCGGCTGGTTCATCATGCTGCACATCGTGCGCGACCCCGCGCTGGACGACCCGGAAAACCAGCGCCAGATCCGGGAGAAGTGCGAGCGCTTCCCGAACGCGCAGCTCATCCTGGCGCACGCGGCGCGCGGCTTCCACGGCCCCAACACCACCAGGTCGATCGCGTCGCTGCGCGGGCTCTCGAACGTGTGGTTCGACACCTCCGCGATCTGCGAGGCGGAGCCCATGGTCGCCATCCTGGACGAGTTCGGGCCGCGCCGGCTGCTGTACGGATCCGACTTCCCGGTCTCGCACCAGCGCGGGCGGTCGATCACGCTCGGCAGCGGCTTCGCCTGGGTCGCCACCGACCAGGTCGAGTGGAACGACCGCGCCTTCTTCGGGCAGCCGATCCAGGTCGGCCTGGAGGAGGTGCGCGCCATCCTGCACGCGGCCGACCGGTTCGGCCTGAACGACTCCGACCTGCAGGACGTGTTCTGCGACAACGCGGAGCGGCTGCTGGGTCTCCGGGCAGTCGATCCCGAGATGGGCCAGAAGAGCTACGAGCGCGCGCTCACCATCATCCCGCGCGGCAACCACCTGCTCAGCAAGAACCCGGACCGCATGGCGCCCGGGCAGTGGCCGCCCTACTTCCGCGAGGCGCGCGGCTGCGAGGTGTGGGACGAGGCGGGACGCCACTTCTTCGACTGCTCCTCGCACGGGATCGGCGCGACCATCCTGGGGTTCCGCGACCCGGACGTCACCCGTGCGGTGATCCGGCGCGTCAGCCTGGGGAGCTGCTCGACCCTCAATCCGCGCGAGGAGCTGGAGCTGGCCGACCTGCTGTGCGGGCTGCACCCCTGGGCGGAACGGGTGCGGCTGGCGCGCACCGGCGGCGAGACGATGACCGTCGCGGTGCGCATCGCCCGCGCGACCACCGACCGCTCGGTGGTCGCGATCAGCGGTTACCACGGCTGGCACGACTGGTACCTGGCGGCCAACCTGGGAGAGAGCGACGCGCTGCGCGGCCACCTGATGCCGGGGCTGGAGCCGCTCGGCGTGCCGCGCGAGCTGCGCGGCACGGCGCAGGTCTTCGAGTGGGGCGACCTGGAGAAGTTCGACCGCATCATCGCCGAGCACGGCGACCGGCTGGCGGCCGTGGTGATGGAGCCGTGCCGGGGGCAGGACCCCGATCCCGGCTACCTGGAGCACATCCGCGCCGAGGCGCACCGCGTCGGCGCGCTGCTGATCTTCGACGAGACCTCCATCGGCTTCCGCCTGGAGCGCGCCGGGGCGCACGCCCGCTTCGGGGTGAACCCGGACCTGGCCACGTTCGGCAAGAGCCTGGGCAACGGCCACGCCATCGGCGCCGTCATCGGCACCGCGTCCGCCATGGAGGGCGCCGAGCACTCGTTCATCTCCTCCAGCTACTGGACCGAGGGCGTGGGACCGGCGGCGGCGGTGGCCGCGGTCAGGAAGATGACGCAGCGGCTCGACGTGCCGGCGCTGGTGGCCGCGGTGGGCGAGCGCGTCAAGGCCGTCGTGGCGCCGGCAGGCCGATGCCGCCGGGGTGCCGATGGTGGTCAGCGACAGCTATCCGTGCATCGCGAGCGCCACCTTCGACCACGAGCAGGCGCGCGAGCTCAGCACCCTGTACACGCACCTCATGCTGGAGCGCGGCTTCCTGGCCCCGCCGACCATCTACTGCTCGGTGGCGCATACGGAAGAGGTGCTCGACAAGTACGAAGAGGCGATGGGGCCGGTCATGGCCGAGCTCGCCGACGCGATCCGCAAGGGCGATGTCGCCGAACGGCTGCGCGGCCCGCTGCCGGTGGAGGGCTTCAGGCGCCTGGTGCGTTGAGGCTCACAGGACGAGGCAGCCCATACCGATGTGAACGGCAGCAGGTACGTAGCGCTGATCGACCGGCTGCGGGAACGTCCGGCGGAGACGGAGTGGCTGGAGTTCAAACGCAGCTACCATGAACCGGAGCAAATCGGGCAGTACCTGTCCGCGCTTGCGAATTCGGCATGCCTCGGCGGCCGGTCGAGCGGCTACCTGGTGTTCGGTATCGACGACGAGACACACGAGGTCGTCGGCACGGGGTTCGATCCGTACGCGGCCAAGGCGAAAGGCAATCAAGACCTGCTTCCATGGCTTGGCGCGGGCCTGCAACCCAACACCGGTTTCGAGGTGCACATGGTCGACCATCCGAACGGCCGCGTCGTCCTGTTCGAGGTCGGTCCAGCCAGGGACCAACCTGTCAGCTTCCGCCAAACGGCCTACGTTCGCGTCGGTGCCAGCAAGACCGAACTCAGCAGGCATCCGGAGAAAGCACGCGCAATCTGGACGCGGGGCAGTGACTGGTCGGCGGAGGTGTGTAGACAGGCGACGCTGGATGACCTCGATCCCGAGGCGCTGGACAAGGCACGCGAGCAATTCGTGGTCAAGCACCCCACGCAGGCGAAGGACGTCGCAGCCTGGGACGACACGACGTTCCTCAACAAGGCACGGGTGTTGAAACAGAGCGCAGTGACGAACTCCGCGCTGCTGTTGCTGGGACGGCCGGAGTCGTCGGTTCTGCTCGCGCCGACGGTCGCCAGGATCTCGTGGGTGCTCAAGGACGAGCACAATCGCGAGCTCGACTACGAGCACCTGGGACCGCCGTTCCTTCTTGCCGGGGACCGTCTGCTGGAGCGCGTGCGCAACCTTACCGTCCGCGCTCTTCCGGACGGGACCCTGTTCCCGCAGGAGATCACGCAGTACGACCGATGGGTGATCCGTGAGGCCGTACACAATTGCATAGCGCACCAGGACTACGCGCTGCGTGGGCGGATCCTCGTGGTCGAGTTCCCCGACCGTGTTCTGATGTCCAACGTCGGCGACTTCCTGCCTGGTGACGTCGAGACGGTCATCCGTCAGGACGCCCCTCAGGCTATCTATCGCAACCCGTTTCTGGCGGACGCGATGGTCGAGCTGAACCTGATCGACACTCAGGGCGGCGGCATCAAGCGCATGTTCGAAACGCAGAGGAGGCGTTCATTTCCCTTGCCGGACTACGACCTGACCGAGACGAGTCGCGTTAACGTAACCATCCACGGACGTATCCTCGACGAGCACTACACCCTGCTCCTGATGGAGAGCCTCGACCTGGACCTCGAGCTGGTGATGCTGCTCGATCGGGTGCAGAAGCGACTGCGGATCGACCGGCAAGGACATCGCCAACTGAAGAATTCCGGCTTGGTTGAGGGCCGGTACCCGAACCTGACGGTCTCCGGGTCCGTGGCCAGAGCGACTGGCACCGCTGGCCGCCACATCCGGGAACGCGGTTTCGACAAGCACTACTACATGGACATGATCCTCGCGCTGGTACGGGAGCACGGCCCGGTCGACCGCAAGGAGATCGATCAGGCTCTGATGTCAAAGCTGCCAGACCGGCTGACGGACAGCCAGAAACGATCGAGGATTACCAATCTCCTGCAGGATCTGCGACGCTCCGGCAAGATCGTCAACCAGGGTACCCGCTCTCAGCCGGCGTGGATGCCGGGAGAATCGAAAGCCAGGGAGCCCGCTCATTAATCACAGGAAGCCGAAATCAGCCAGCCAAGAAACGAAATCATTCTGATCGTCTCCTATAAGTTATTATCTGATAGATATTTGTTCTTTCATAGCTGAGCCGAGCACCAGCGCTCCCACGAGAATGACTTGTATTGTGTAGCGCTGCACAATACATTCTACCTATGAGCCGACCATCGCTCGCCGACGTCGGCGCCTACATCAGGCGAGAGGTCCTGCCGCCGGGAATGACGGTCACCGAAGCCGCGAAGAGACTGGGGGTCGGCCGGCCCGCTCTGTCCAACCTGCTGAACGGGAACGCATCTCTCTCGGACGAGATGGCGTCCCGCCTGGAGAGGGCGTTCGGCGCGGACGCGAAGGATCTTCTTCAGCGTCAAGCCGCGTCGAATCGGCAACGCCGACGCCACGCTGATCGCGCCGCAGCGGTAGGCCGCTTCGTGCCCCCATTCCTCACCATCAAGGCGCGTCAGATCGAAGCGTGGGCCGATACCATAGACGCTCGCCATCTCTTGCCGGTCCTGCTCCGCACGCTGATCCACTCGACCGGGGAAGACCTGCGCCGCGTCGACTTCCCCGGCCATGACGACGCCCAGCGTCCCGGATGGGACGGCCGAGTCGATGCGGACGCAGCGACGCCGTGGATTCCGCTTGGCACGTCCGGTTGGGAGTTGGGTGTCAGTCGCAACGTGCGAAGCAAGGCCGACGAGGACTACGCCAAGCGTCTGTCCGTTCCGGCGGCGAAACGGCGACGGTGCACCTTCGTGTTCGTGACGCCGCGCGCGTGGCCACAGAAGCACGCATGGGAGGACGTGAAGAATCGGACCGGGGACTGGAAGGCCGTACGAGCGTTCGACGCCAGCGATCTGGAGCAGTGGCTGGAGCAGTCGATTCCGGGACAGGTGTGGCTGGCCGACCGACTGGAACAACCTCGGCACGGGTGCGAGACGCTCGACCGGTTCTGGGATCGATGGCGCGCCGCCAGCGACCCGCCGATGACCGAAAGGATCTTTGCGCCATCCATCGCGGCTCACCAACGTCGTTTCAACGAGTGGCTGACCCAGCCCGGCGACCGTCCGCTGTACGTGGCCGGCGACTCGACGGGGGAAGCGCTCGCGTTCCTGTCCTGCCTGTTTCGGCGTCCCGATGTGCCCTCCGGCGCTGGAGATCGCGCGGTGCTCTTCGAATCGCCCGCCACGCTGAAGGCCCTGGCACCGTCAACGCCTTCGCTCATCCCGATCGTCTGGAGCGAGGACACCGAGCGTGAGCTGGCTTCGCTGAATCGTCGTCTTCCGTGCGTCGTCGTGCGACCGCGCAACGCCGCGATGGACATGCCCCATATCGCCATCGAGTCGCCGGGAGGTGAGGCGTTTCGTCAGGCGCTTGCAGATATGGACATCGAAGAAGACGATGCCGATCGGCTGGGGCGAGAGTCGGGCCGCTCGCCGACGATCCTGAGGCGGAGGCTTGCCAAGATTGCGGCGATCAAGTCGCCCGACTGGGCGTGCGACGCGGATGTCGCTCGCAGGCTGGTGCCGATGGCTCTCGCCGGCGCCTGGCACTCGGCATCGAAAGCGGACTGCAACGCCTTGTCGGATCTCGCAGGCCACGGATACGAGGACGTCGAAAAGCACTTCGCACTCCTGCGCCAACTCGACGACTCACCGGTCTGGTCGGCAGGCGAGTATCGCGGAGTCGCCTCCAGAATGGATGCCCTGTTCGCCATCAGCGGATACCTGATCGGTCAGGACATTACAGGCTTTCTCGAATGCGCGAAACGCGTGCTGTCGGAAGTGGACCCCGCGCTGGAACTCCAGGAGGATCAGCGCTGGCGGCCGGCACGGTACGACAAGGTCCGCAAGCACTCATCCGAGTTGCGTACCGGGATGTGCGACACCCTTGTGCTGCTGTCGATCCACGGCAACAGTCTCCTGCAGGCCCGCCTTGGCGTCGACCTGGAAGCCAGCGTCGCTTCCTTGATCGATGAGTTGCTCAGTCCGCTGACGCTCGACAAGCTGCTGGCCCAGCACCACGATCTTCCCTGGTACGCCGAAGCAGCGCCGGACCGGTTCCTTTCCCTGCTGGAATACGATCTGAGACGCCCGGAACCGGCTCTCCAAGGGCTGCTGAAGCCCCCGGAAGGAGTGTATTGGCTCGGAGCGGCCCGGCCCCGGCGTATCGGCCTCCTGCGGGCGCTGGAGTGTCTGGCATGGAGTCCAGACCACTTCCCTCGTGTCAGTCGCATACTGGCTCAGCTCGCTCGAACGAACATCGACGACAATTTCGGCGAAACGCCGTGCGCCAGCCTGACGAGCATCTATCGGTCGTGGCTACCGCAGACATCCGCGCCGTTGAGTGACCGCATTCAGGGACTTCGGATGATTGTCCGCACGTTCCCCGACATCGGCTGGAGAATCTGTATGCGGCAAATCGAATCCGACTTGTCAGCGAGCCCAGGGCGCCGGCCGCGGTGGCGCGATTATGCCGCCGGCTGCGGCAACGGAGTACCCGAAGAAGAGGATGTCGCATTCAGGCAACTCGCCCTGGAGCTTGCGCTGACGTGCCCGCAGCATGACCACAGGTCCCTGGGCGATCTGGTCGAGCGTCACGGACTGTGGCCTGTCGGGCAGGATCGGATCCGATTGTGGGATGCGGTCGACTCCTATGCGCGATCCGAGACGGACGACAAAGCCAAGGCTGCGCTGCGAACGCGGATCATCCGACTGCTCTCTGCACGGGGTGCGCGCTGGCGCTGCCTGCGCGAACACATGACGGATGCGGACCGGGCGCGCGCGCGCGACGCAAGTGTCAGTCTGACCCCGCGCGATCCGGTCATCCGCCATGCGTGGATGTTCGCCAAGGCGTGGGTCGAGGGCTTGGACGACGCGACCGAAGATGGCGCAAGTGATGACGGCGGCTGGTTGCGGGCTGCGGAACGAGCGCGCCGACGACGCACGAGTGCGATAGCGGAGATATGGCGAGATCACGGTTGGAACGGCCTAGCCAGGTTACTGATCGACAGCGATGCGGCGCTCGAGACCGGGGCCTGTGCGGCCCGCCGGACCAGGGGCAGGGAAGTCGAGATCCTGACTGACTGCCTATCGTCCGACGGCGTTCCGGCCGACAAGATCGATGGCTTCATGCAGGGGTACCTCGCGCGGATCGACGAGCGCTCCCGCGTCTTGCCGGCCGTCGCCAGGAACGCCTCTGCCGACCAGATCGCACGCGTGTTCCGCTGCTCGCCACTCGGCGAGGAAACGTGGCGGCTGCTGGATCGACAGCCGCCGCAGGTGCGCAAGCGGTACTGGCACGACGTACCCATCGGCCTTCCCACCGCCAGCTTGCTCCTGACGGATGTCGAGCTGGCAGAGATGGTCGATCGCCTGCTGCTTGCAGAGCGGCCGAGAGCCGCGTTCCATTGTGTGCTCTGGGTCGATGGCGCAGGAAACAGGATCGAGACGTCGCTTCTGAAACGGCTACTGACCGATGTCGCTACCGCTCATGGTAAGCCCGAAGCAGACCGTTACGACATCCCTCGTGCCGACCTGTCGGACGCTCTGGAAGCGCTCGACCATCGGACCGGCGTTACTCCCGACGAGATGGCGCATCTGGAGTTCCTGTTCATCCACGCACTCGATACCAGCCTTGATGGAGACAAGGGACACGGTATTCCCAATCTCGAACGTGTCATCGTCGACGACCCAAGCCTCTTCGCGAAGGCGATCGCCCTGGTGTACCGACGTAGCGACGAACGCCCGGATCCTCCCGAAATGCGCTTCGAGGACTCCATGCAGGAGTCCGCCGCAGCCCGAAACGCGCACGCGCTGCTGAAGCGACTGCGGCGAATCCCGGGAACCGACGACGACGGAACCGTGGACGCCGAGTTTCTCTACCGGTGGTGCATAGACGTGCGCCGGCAGTGCTCTGACCTCGACCGAGCGGACGTCGGCGATTACCACATCGGCGAACTCCTTTCCCACGCACCGGTCGACGACGAAGGCCGCCGGCCATGCGGACCGGTCTGTGAAGTCATGGAGCGCATCGCTTCATGTCACATCGAGCGGGGGTTTCAGGCACAAGTCTACAACTCCCGAGGTCCTCACTGGCGCGGCACGAAGAAAGGGGGCGAACAGGAACATGAGCTCGCCATGACCTACCGCCGCCGTGCGCAACGCCTGGCCTTCGACCACCCATGGGTAAGCGAAATCCTGAGGCGAATCGCGGACATATACGAGCGTGAGGGGACATCGGGGTCAGGTTCTGCCTCCGTCGGTCCAGCGGTAGACTGAGGATGTGGCAGCCGGGCACGCGCGCTTCGGTTCAGACCGAGACGTAGGCCGAACGGCGAACGCGTCGGTGTATCAACCCCTGCGGCGTCCCTCGTCCCTGCTGCACGCGCTCATCGCGCTGACCTTGACCATCTCGGTCGCTGGTGCCGAGCTGCCACTGGATTCTTCGATAGACGCGTTCTTCTCGGCCCTGCGATCGGAGCCGGACTCCGCGCCGGATCTGACGGTCGCCGACGTGCGTGCCGCCATCGCCGACGCATCGCTCCAGGCAGGGGGCGAGCACGTCACGACGCCGCTGATGTACGTCGCCGGGTACAACCCGGACCCTGAGGTAACGCGTGCGTTGCTCGCTGCCGGGGCCGACGTGGCGGCGCGCGACGCGCACGGCTGGACAGCCCTGATGTTCGCCGCCGCCTTCAACCCCAATCCCGATGTGCTGCAGGCGCTCCTGGACCACGGAGCCGAGATGTCGGCCAGCAGCGAGTACGAAGCGGTCCCGTTCCGCTCAATCCCAGGCCACAGCCCCATCGTCGACTTCATGCGGACGCTGATCGAATCCCGCGATGTGGACAGCCCCGTTCGTGGCGGCGACGCCGCCTTGATGGCCGCGGCCTCCTTCAACCAGAATCCCGAGATCGTTCGGGTTCTGACCGACGCCGGAGCAGAGGTCAATACGCCGGTCGACGGCGGCGGTACGGCTTTGATGGCCGCAGCCGGCCTCAATCCCAACCCCGCGGTCACCCAGGCACTGATCGACGCCGGCGCCGACATACATGCCCGTACCGACGACGGCTGGAGCGCCGTGATGTACGCGGCAGCTTTCAACAAGAACCCGCAGGTGGCGCAGGCGCTGATCGATTCCGGCGCCCGGCTGCCGGCCCAGCCAGAATCCGACGCGGGCACAGCGCCAGCGGACGTCGACTGCACCGACGCGGTCGCCGTCCGCGACGCGACGAACGCCCGGCTCGTCTCCGACTGCGAGGCCCTGTTGAACGCCAGGGACGCCCTCGACGGGGGTGCCGGCGTCCTCGATTGGAACACGGGAACGAGGATTCGCTACTGGAAGGGGATAACGGTCAGGCTGGGCCGAGTGGTCGGACTCGACCTGAGAGAATCCGGCATCCGCGGGCGGATTCCAGCGGTGCTGGGAGCGCTCACCGAGCTGGAGGACCTGGACCTCGGACACAACGAACTGACCGGAGCCATCCCGCGTGAACTGGGCGATCTGACCAACTTGTGGGCACTGTCTCTGGAAGCGAACCAACTATCCGGAAACATTCCTGCCGCACTCGGTCAGCTTGGAAAGCTGGTCAGTCTGTGGCTCGGCGACAACCTGCTCAGCGGGCCTATCCCTCCGGAACTCGGAAATCTCCAGGAACTCCAACGTCTGTGGCTGGACGACAATGACCTGCACGGCCCCATCCCGCCCGCGCTGGGTGACCTCACCAGTCTGCGGGGCTTGTATCTGCACGACAATCGACTGACCGGAGCGATGCCACCCGAGATGGCCAACCTCACCGAACTCACTTTTCTGTGGCTCGGCGACAACTTCCTGAGCGGCGAGATCCCCCCTTGGATCGGCACCCTGAACCGTCTCGAAAGTCTCTGGCTCGACGACAATGATCTGACCGGCCCCATCCCGCCCGCGCTGGGTGACCTCACCAGTCTGCGGGGCTTGTATCTGCACGGCAATCGGCTGAACGGAACGATACCATCCGAGATGGCCAACCTCACCGAACTCACTTTTCTGTGGCTCGGCGACAACTTCCTGAGCGGCGAGATCCCCCCTTGGATCGGCACCCTGAACCGTCTCGAAAGTCTCTGGCTCGACGACAATCACTTGACCGGGAGCATACCGCCGGAGTTGGGAGATCTTACCCACCTGAAAGAACTCTGGTTGTATGGCAACCGGCTGAACGGCGTCATCCCCGCCGAGCTCGCCAAGCTCCAGAAACTCGAGGATCTGTTGCTCTATGAAAACCGATTGACCGGCTCCATACCACCCGAGTTGGGAACGCTCCGCCATCTTGAGACCCTGGATCTCAGCGGCAACCGGCTGACGGGTGTGATCCCCTCCGACCTGGGCGATCTGGCCAATCTCACGGAGTTGTCGCTCTACCACAATCTCCTGACAGGATGCCTGCCGTATCGCATAGCGCAGGCGAGGGATGACGGGGAACTGACAGTGGATGTCTATCCGCTCCCTGACTGCCGGTCTTGAGCAGTGGCCATCATGGTAGCGGGACCACGAGCTGACAGACCTGCCCGCGGAGCAGCCGATTCCCGCCGGCAGCTGAAAGCCCTCGCGCAGCGCCCCGTGCCGCCACTCTGTTTCCTGTCGCTGGCGGTCGCGGCTTTGACGTTGACGAGCGGCGCCATCGCCGGAGCGGCGCCGCGAAGCGACTCCGTGGTCGCGTTCTTCGCGGCGGTGGGCGCTGAGCCGGAGTCCGCGGCCGATCTGACGGTCGCCGACGTGCGTGCCGCCATCGCCGCCGACGCACCGCTGCAGGCAGCGGGCGAGCACGACACGACGCCGCTCATGTACGTCGCCGGGTACAACACGGATCCCGAGGTAACCCGGGCGCTGCTCGCTGCCGGGGCCGACGTGGCGGCGCACGACGCCCACGGCTGGACAGCCTTGATGTTCGCGGCCGCCTTCAACCCCAATCCCGATGTGGTGCAGACGCTCCTGGACCACGGAGCCAGGATCTCCGCGAGCAGCGAGTACGAAGCGGTCCCGTACCGCTCCATCTCCGGCCACAACCCCATCGTCGACTTCATGCCGACGCTGATCGAAGCCGGCGATGTGGACAGCCCCGTTCGTGGCGGCGACGCCGCCTTGCTGGCCGCGGCCTCCTTCAACCTGAATCCCGAGATCGTTCGGGTTCTGACCGATGCCGGAGCAGAGGTCAATACGCCGGTCGACGGCGGCGGCACGGCGCTGATGGCCGCAGCCGGCCTCAATCCCAACCCCGCGGTCACCCAGGCACTGCTCGACGCCGGCGCCGACCTCATGGCGCGCACGGACGAGGGTGAGACCCCACTGATGTCAGCGGCCGCGTTCACGCGGAACCCCGCCGTGATCCAGATGCTGCTCGGCGCCGGCGCCGACCTGCACGCGCCCGACGACACCGGCTGGACCATCCTCATGTCGGCCGCCGCCTACAACCCGAGTCCGGCGATAACGCTGGCGCTGCTGGATGCCGGAGCCGACCTGCACGTTCGTGACGAAGTCGGCTGGACCGCGTTGATGGCGGCCGCCGCCGACAACCCGAACCCGGAGATCGTCCATGTTCTGCTCGACGCAGGCGCCGATCTGCATGCGCGCGATACGCATGGGGACACCGTGCTGCAGAACGCTGCGGCGAACGACGGGAGCCCGGCGACCATCGAAACCCTCATTGCCGCCGGAGCCGACGTCGAGGCTCGCGACGACAACGGCGACACGCCTCTGATGGACGCCGCCGGCTTCAACGAGAATCCCGAGGTCGTACGCGTCCTCCTCGACGCAGGGGCCGATCTTCACGCGCGAGACGACTACGGCAACACGGCCTTGATGGAGGCGTCGCACTACAACGAGAACCCCGAGGTCGTTCGCGTCCTGCTCGATGCCGGCGCTGATCTGCTCGCACGAGACGACCGCGGCAACACGGCCTTGATGGAAGCGGCACGCTACAACGAGAACCCCGAGATGGCGCGTGTATTGCTGGACGCAGGCGCCGATCCGCATGCGCGAGACGATTCCGGATGGACGGTGTTCATGCACGCGGCCGGCCACAACGAGAACCTGACCGTGGCCCGGCTACTCCTTGACGCCGGCGCCGACCTGCACGCTCCGGATCACCACGGCTGGACCGCCCTGATGGCCGCAGCCGCCGACAACCCCAACCCGGACGCGGTGCAGGCGCTGCTCGATGCGGGGGCAGACCTGCACGTCTGGGATGTGAACAATTGGACCGCTCTCAACGCAGCCGCTGCCCACAACGAGGACCCGGAGGCTGTTCGCGTGCTGCTGGAAGCGGGAGCCGATCTGCATGTGCGCGATGACGGCGGACAGACGGTGTTGATGCACGCTGCCCGTTTGAACGAGAGCGTCGACGTGATCCACGCACTGCTCGACGCAGGGGCGGACCCGCACGCGGCTGACGAATACGGTGAGACCGCCCTGAGCGCCGCCGCGTATAGCGGGAACCCCGCCGTAATCCGGGCGCTGCTGGAAGCGGGCGCCGAGCTGCCGCCGCACGACTACGACGGATGGACGGTTCTGATGTCGGCCGCGCTCTCGAACCGAAGCCCGGAGGCGCTGCAGGTCTTGATCGGCGCCGGCGTCGACCCTCACGCCAGGACGGAGGTCGGCATGACGGCCCTCATGCTGGCGGCGTCGCACAACAATCCGGACGTACTGCAGCTCCTGCTCGACCACGGCATCGAGATCGACGCGCGCGATGACGAGGGGTGGAGCGCCGTGATGGCCGCGGCTGCCTTCAATCAAGACCCCGAGGTAGGGCACCTCTTGCTCGCTGCGGGCGCCGAAACGAAGCCCGGCGGCTCGGTGGGAACCAGGGCTCTGCTCATGCCCGGCCGGCCCGAGGAAATCATCGCCGCCGGAGATGCGATCGGCGATGCCGGCATCACCGCGTTCGAACTCACCCCGAGCGGTGAGCCGGCCGTGTTGCTTGCGGCGCTCTACGGGCAGAATCTCGACGTGCTGCAGACGCTGATCGACGCAGGCGCGAACATCCTCGGCGCGCATACGCCGGACGGATGGACGGCCGCGATGGCGGCAGCCTTCAATCCCAACCCGGACGTGGTGCAGTTCCTCATCGATGCCGGGATCGACATTCACGCGCGCAACCGGGATGGCTGGACGGCCGTGATGTACGCGAAAGCCTACAACGCCAACCCGCAGGTAGCGCAGGCGCTGATCGATGGCGGCGCCCGGCTGGAGGAGGCGCCGGTCCCGGACTTCACGTGCGCCGGCACCGTCGCCGTGGGCGACGTGGGGGACGACGCCGGGCTCGTCTCCGACTGCGAAGCGCTGTTGCAGGCCAGGGATGCCCTCGACGGCGGGGCCGGCGTCCTCGACTGGGACATCGACACGCCGATCGGCGACTGGACCGGCGTGTCGCTCAGGGCTGACCGCGTGATCGGAGTGGACCTGCGGGAAGCGGGTCTTCAGGGACGCCTGCCGGCGGTGCTGGCAGACCTGAGCGAGCTGGAGGACCTCGACCTCGGCCGGAACGAGCTGACCGGTGAGATACCGCCGGATCTCGGCGGTCTCGCCCACCTGTGGGCACTGTCCCTGGACGGAAACCGTCTGACCGGGAGCATTCCCGCCGCACTTGCCCGGATCCCCGACCTGGTCAGCCTGTCGCTCGACGACAACCGCCTCAGCGGAGGCATACCGCCCGAGATCGCGGGCTTGAGCGAGCTTCGCAACCTGTCGCTGGCCGGCAACTCGCTGACCGGCGGCATACCCCCGGAGCTTGGAGATCTCACCAACCTGCGCGGCCTCTACCTCCACGCCAATCGGCTGAGCGGTCCCATACCGTCCTCGCTGGCGGACCTCACGAACCTGACCACGCTGTGGCTGGGCCGCAACCTCCTGACCGGAACCATCCCCGCCGAGTTGTCCGACCTGCGCAATCTCGTCAGCCTGTGGCTCGGCCACAACCGCCTGAGCGGGACCATCCCGCCGGAGATCGGCGAGTTGCAGGACCTCGACCTCCTCTGGATCGAGGACAATGACCTGACCGGCGGCATCCCGCCGGAGATCGGCGAGCTCGCCCGTCTGCGCAACCTGAATCTCCGTCTCAACCGCCTGACGGGCACGATCCCTCGGGAGCTGTCCGGGCTCGCCCACCTCGCCGCGCTGAGCATCGATGGCAACAGGATCGGCGGAGCGGTCCCCGCCTGGCTCGGCGAGCTCGGCGAGCTCCAACACCTGTCGCTCGCACGCAACGACCTCCGCGGACCGATACCCGCGGAAATCGGGAATCTCGCCAACCTGCGCCACCTCTTGCTCCACGACAACGGGTTGACCGGGACGATACCGGCGGAGCTCGGCGACCTTCATGAGCTGGAGGAGCTGGACCTGAGCGGCAACCTCCTGACGGGACCGATACCGGCCGAGCTCGGAGCGCTGCACGCGCTCGAAATCCTCGACGTCAGCATGAACCGGCTGACGGGCGAGATCCCCGCCGAGCTCGGGGACCTGGACAGCCTCGAGGAGGTGTACCTGTTCGAGAACTCCTTGATCGGCTGCCTGCCGCATCGTCTGGCGCTGGCCAGGGAAGATGGGAACCTGAGGGTGGAAACGGATCAGCTTCCCGATTGCGGGTCCTGACCGCCGACGATCCGGTAGCTGGTGCGCTTGCTGCCACCCGGATTGCGGATCAGGAAGCCTCGCGCGAGCAGATCGTTGATGTCGCGTTGCGCGGTGGCGATGGAGCACTTCCCCAGGCTCGCCCACTTCCTCGCCGTCACCTTCCCGACGAAGCGATCCATCACGCGGTTGAGCACGGTCTTCTGCCGGACGGAGAACGTCTCATGCGCGTAGCGCCGCCAGAACTCCGCTTTCGCGAGGACGGTACGTCTTTCCGTCTCGGCTTCGTCGATCGCTCGGCCGAAACAGGCCACGAACCACGCCAGCCAGTCGGTGATGTCCAACGTTCCCCGTTGGGTCGTCTCCAGCGTCCGGTAGTAGCGCGACCGCTCCTGCCGGATCTGCGCTGACAGGCTGTAGAACCTCTGCCCGGTTCCTTCCATCTGCGCCAACGCCAGGTCGGCGATGGCGCGGCCGATGCGGCCGTTGCCGTCGTCGAACGGATGGATGGTGACGAACCACAGATGCGCGAACGCGCTGCGCAACAGGGCATCCATCGGCGGACGGTCGTTGAACCAGGTGAGAAACCGGTCCATCTCGGTCGCGACGCGTTCCGCCGGAGGCGCCTCGAAATGGACCCGCTCTCTGCCCATCGCCCCGGAGACGACCCTCATCGGGCCGTCGCGATCGGCCCGCCAGTCGGCGACCGTGATCTTGCGGACACCGGAGTAACCGGTCGGAAACAGCGCTGCGTGCCATCCCCGAAGACGCTCCGGGCTCAGTGTCCGGCCGTGGTGCTGCGTGGCGTCAAGCACCATGTCGACGACCCCGTCGGCGGTCCGGTCGAAGACCGACACGCCTCCAGCCGACATGCCAAGGCGCCGGGCCACCGACGACCGCACGACGGCCGGATCCAGCGTCTCCCCCTCGATCTCCGAGGTCTTCACGACATCCTCGGTGGTCGCCTGCAGCTCCGATTCGATCTTGAGATCGAAGCCGAGTTGGCTCATTGCCCCCAGCAACCGTCCGTGCCGGCCTCTGGCATCAGCCAGTGGCGACAGCAGGGCGTCGGCATCCCAGCGAAACGCCGGCCAATCACCCCGCTCCCACAGGTACACTGCTCAATTCTCCGCACGGAATGCGGACAATGTGCGAGGTTTGTCCGCACCCGGCAAGGCGTGGCGCTTGGACGGCGGACCGGCACGCAGGGTTTCAGACGCCGCGTGGCCGGCGTACAGTGGCGTCATGCGCATCACGGGCGTCACGCTGACCGCGTTCTCGCACGGCGATCCCGAGCCCGGCCTCTGGAACGGGATCATCGGCTATCCACCCCGCCCGCGGCGCAAGGGATTCTCGCGGCTCACCATCACCACCGACGACGGGGCGGTCGGCATGGCGCCGGGACCGGGCCCGAACCGGGCGCTCATCGATCAGGTGGCCGCCGTGGTGATGGGGCAGGATCCGCTTGCCGCCGACGCGCTCTGGCAGCGCATGTACCAGGGGAACTGGCGCAAGCCGGTCGCCAAGGGCGAGCACATCCGCGCGATGTCGGCGATCGACAACGCGCTCTGGGACCTGCGCGGCAAGGTGACCGGCCAGCCCGCGTGGAAGCTGCTCGGCGGCGCGCAGCGCGAGCTTCCCGCCTACGCGGCCGGCGGCTACTACCAGGAAGGCAAGGGGCTTGACGAGCTTGCGGAAGAGGCCGCGGGCGCGGTGGATCTGGGCTTCCGCGCGGTGAAGATGAAGATCGGCTGGCCGGGGGTGACGCTGCGCGAGGACGCGGAGCGGGTGGGCGCCGTGCGCGAGGCGATCGGGCCGGAGGTCGATCTCATGATCGACGCGAACAACGCCTGGGACGTCGCCACCGCGCTGCGCTTCGCGCGACTGGTCGAGCGCTGCGACCCCTACTGGTTCGAGGAGCCCGTGCACGCCGACGACGTACAGGGCAGCGCGGCGCTGGCCCGCGCGCAGCCGATCCCGATCGCCAGCGGCGAGAACGAGTTCACCCGCTGGGGCTTCCGCGACCTGATCGACGCGCGCGCCGCGCACTACATCCAGGCCGATCCCAACGTCTGCGGCGGGCTCACCGAGTGGGTGAAGATCGCCGCCTACGCCGGCGCGCACCACCTGCCGATGGCGCCGCACGGCGATGCGCACCTGGGCGCGGTCGCGGTCGCGGCGGTCACCAACGGGCAGATCGTGGAGATGGGCCCGGCGCTGCTGACCGACGAGCTGATCGCGCCGCCGGAGTTCCGCGACGGAAGGATCGTGATGTCCGACCGCCCCGGCCTCGGCATCGAGTGGAACGAGGAGCTGATCGAGCGCCTGGCGCGTAGTGACTGACAAACGGGATGCGATTCTTGCCGATGTAGCCCGCAACTACTCCCTGCGACCGCTGTCGATGAGCCGCGTGTACGCTGGGTGTGGCACCCGGAACTGGTCCCTGCGCACGGCGGAGGGCGGGTTCTTCGTCAAGGAGTATCCCGGGCACACAAACCCGGACGAAGAACGACAGGCGCTCGAACTCTCCATGTTCGCGCGCGACCGCGGCATACCGACTCCGCGGGTCATCGCGACTCGCTCCGAGGACCTGATCTGCACGAGTTGCGACACGATGTTCGTCCTGTTCGAATGGGCGGATGGATGCACGGCGACGCGATCCCTGTCGCTTGAACAGATGGCACAGGCGGGTGGAGTACTCGGCGACATCCATCGTCACTTCAGCACGATCGAATCGAGGCTCCCATCGGAGACGCCGCGTTGGCTCCGATTCGACACCGCCGACAAGCTGAGCGAGGTCGAGCACTACACGGAGATCATCCGCCGAAAGCCCGAACCCGACGACTTCGACAGAAAGACACTTCCCCTGCTGATCGAACGCAAACAGCTCGTTCGGGAAATTCCCAGGATCCTGCAGGCCCTCCCCATCCTCACAACGCAGGTGATACACAACGACTATGGCCTCCCGAATGTGATGTTCAAGGACGGCAGCGTGTCTGCCGTCGTCGACTTCCAACCGCCCAGACCGTTCCTGATCGCCTACGAAGTCGGGAGGATCGCGTTTGGTCCGGAGAACTTCACGTCATCCGATTGGATGGAGAGGGCATCCGTCCTGATACGGGAGTACTGCAGCGCACACAGGGTTTCGGTCCACGACGTCAGCTTCGCTCCTCACGTCTGGCTCGTGCAGCTCATTCGAAGCATGTACGGAGTCAAGCAGCACTACACGCGCCCCGTCGAGCTGCAACACTCCCTGGATCGCTTCTGGTTTCAGCGCTCCCATGCAGCTCGCACGCTCTTCGCGAACCTGGCGACGGTACAGGAGACTCTGAAGTCGGTCTGGGAGACGAGTACCGGCGACGGCCGCACTCGTTTACGGTCGCTCGCCGGGCGAGGTCGCGCCGCTGCTGTCGCCGCGATCACATGTCCGATACGATCGGTCATCCCACTTCCACACTGTCCCGCGAAGTACGGCAGCCGGGCGATCATCACGGCCCGCCGGGCGATCGAGGCTGGCCGGCAGGGCGCTCCGCCGGATTGTCCGCCTGACCTGATCCTCCTCTATCAGAAGAGCCTGTGGCGCGAGTTGAACGCCGCCGCAGTGCGCAAGGAGACCGGCGATCGCGCGCCGTTCATCGTCCTGGATCGCGGCGACGCACCAGTGGCCGTGGCCGGCGGTTTCGGCGTGGGCGCGCCTGCGGCCGTGGTCTGTCTGGAGATGTGCGTCGCGCTGGGTGTGCGGCGCGTCGTGGTGGTCGGGTATGCGGGCGCGCTGCAGCCCGGCTGCAGCCCGGCGACGTGCTGTTGTGCGATCACGCGATCCGGGACGAGGGCACCTCCTACCACTATCTGCCGGCGGAAGCGGAAGCGCGGGCCGATCCCGCGTTGCTGGATGCCTCCCGGCGAGCGCTGTCAGCATCCGACATCGATACCGTCAGCGGCACCTGCTGGACCACGGACGCGCCGTTCCGGGAGACGGAGGCCGAGGTGCGGGAGATGCAGGCCGCCGGCGTGCTGGCGGTGGAGATGGAGCTTGCCGCCGTGTACGCCGCGGCGCAGGTCCGCGCCGTCGCCGCAGCGGGGCTCTGCGTGGTGAGCGATTCGCTGAGCGAGCTCGAGTGGCGCCCGCACTTCCGCGATCCGCACGTAATGAAGCGCCTCCGTGCCGTGTTCGACGTTACGGCGGACCTGCTGGCGCGGTCGTCTGGCGACACCTTGCCGGCCTCACGGCACCTCGGACAGACTCCGTAGCGTAGCAGACATGGCACCTCCACCCGACCTGATCGGCGACCGCGCGTTCTCCTCGCCGCCGATCTACGTCTCCGACCTGGACCGCTGCACCCCGTCGACCGCCCTGAGCACCGAGTCGCGCCGAGGCGCTTGGCGCACCCTGTCCTACGAGACGCCCGCCTTCAGCGGCACCATGCTCATGGCCAACCCGGAAACCGGAGCGCCCGACATCACCTGCCGGCTGGGCCTCCGCGGCCCGCACGCGATCTCGATCGGCATCCACCCCAGCGACATCGCACAGATCGACTGGCACAACTCCACCGGCGACGTGGCGTGGCTGCGGGCCAGGCTTACCGGCGATCAGTCCTTCTCCATCCTGGAATGGGACCCCGGCGGACACCTCAAGCGCCGCCGCCTGGAGGAGATCTTCTGGAAGGTCGCCGACCTGACCGACCAGGAGATCACCTTCTCGCAGTACAAGCTGCGCGCGGGCACCGAAGCCCATCCGGAGCTCGGCGACCAGGCCCCGGCGCGGATCGCCTACGTCAAGCTGGTGCCCCTCACCGACGAAGAGGCGGCGCTGGTGCGAGCCGACCGAGCCGACCGGTCGCACAAGCGGCTACAGGGCCACACCGACGTGAGCAACGTGCTGCGCGCCGGCACGATCGACGCGATCTGGGAGGAGCTCGAGTCGTACCGGGACAGCGACTTCGACCGCATCCACTGGGAGATGGGCTCCGGCGACCTGATGAACTATCCCAGCCGGATCGGGCGCACCCTGGACCAGATCGAGCCGCCCGACTACGGGCGAAAGTGGGACCGCTACCTGCACGAGGGCTGGAACCGCCTGGTGGCCGCCGGCATCGACCCGTTCGGAGAGGCGGTCGGCTATGCGCACGGCATGGGCCTGGGCTTCCACGCGACCTACCGGCTGGCCGGGTGGACCTACCCGCCGCCGCTGCTCGACTACGCCTTCGCCGACGGCCTGTACGACCGCCACCCCGAGTGGCGCTGCAAGGACCGCGACGGCCGCGATCAGGCGCGCCTGTCCTACGCGTTCCCGGAGGTGCAGGAGTACTGCATTTCCGTGCTGCGCGAGGTGGTGCGCGCCTACCCGGTCGACGGCGTCACGCTGCTCTACAACCGCCGCCCCCCCTACCTGGACTACGAACCCCCGCTGACCGAGGGGTTCACGGCGGCGACCGGTCGCGATCCGTTCCGGTTGCCGGCCGACGACCCCGACTGGCTGCGCTACCGCGCCGACGTGCTGACCGGATTCATGCGGCGGGTGCGTCAGGCCATGGATGCCGAGGCGGCCGCACGCGGTGCCCCCGTCGAGATCTCCGCCTGCATCCTGGGCTCGATCCAGGACAACCTGTTCTTCGGCATCGACGTCGCCGCCTGGGCGCGCGAAGGGCTGGTGGACACGGTGATGCCGTACAGCAGCGCCCCGTACGCGCTGCCGGTGCCCACCGACACCTGGAGCGGCCCGGAGCAGGTGCGCCCGTTCGCGGATGCCGTCGCCGGCACCGGCTGCCGGCTGGCGATGAACGTCATGCCGCGCTTCATGCCGCCGGAGGAGTTCCGCCGCATGGCCAGGATGCTCTACGACGCCGGCAGCGAGCGCCTGTTCTTCTGGGACAGCTACCAGCGCGACCACCACCGCGGGTACTGGAACGCGCTGCGGCGCCTGGGCCACCGGGACGAGATCGACCGCTGGCACGCGGCAGGCGAGCCTTCGCTGGGGACGCCGCTGACCGAGCGGGAGCTCAAGGAACGCTGCGCGGCGCTCCACGACGTACGGCCCGAGGTGCTGGAGCAGGACCGTGCGATCCAGCCGCTGCTGAGCCTGGCAGGCTGGAACATGCACGGCGTGGCGCCCGGTTGAGCGGCCGGGCGGGCGGCGCCGCGATCGGCGTTGCGGTCGTCGGTGTGGGCTACATGGGCGCGATCCACGCCCGTACCTACGCTGCCGAGCCCCGCGCGCACCTGGTGGGCGTGTTCGATGCCCGGCCGGACACGGCGCGCTCAGTCGCTGACGAGGCCGGCACCGCCGCGTTCGCAGGCCTGGACGAGCTGCTGGCCCGATCCGACGTGGAGGCGGTCAGCATCTGCACCCCCGATGCCGACCACGTCGAGCCGACCCTTGCCGCGCTGGCAGCCGGCAAGCACGTGCTGCTGGAGAAGCCGATCGCGACCACGATGACGGACGCCGACCGGATCGTCGCCGCCGCGGAGACGGCCGCGGGACAGCTCATGGTCGCGCAGATCGTCCGCTTCGACCCGCGCTACGTGCGCGTCAAGCGCATGCTCGACGACGGCGCGCTGGGCGAGCCGATCAGCCTGCACGCGCGCCGCATCACCTCCAGCGCCTCGCAGGAGAACCTGCGCGGCCGCGTGTCCGTGCAGCTCTTCCTGGGCATCCACGACTACGACGTGATCCGCTGGCTGACGGGGCGCGAGTTCGCGCGGGTGCACGCCGAAGCCCGCAGCGGCCTGCTCGCCGCCAGGGGATACGACGTGGAGGACGTCGCCTTCACCGTGGGCCGCCTCGACGGCGGCGCCGTGGCGTGCGTGGAGAGCGGCTGGGTGCTGCCGCGGGAGATCCCGCGCGGCGGCGACATCAAGCTGGAGGTGATCGGCACCGGCGGCACCGCGCGGGTCGACCTGGTCGAGCAGGGGCTGGCGGTCTGCCTGACCGGCGAGCGCTACGAACGGCCCAGCTTCGGCCACGCCATCGCCGAAGAGATCGAGGACTTCCTGGACGGCATCGCCGCCGGGCGGCAGCCCAGCGTCACCGCCGCGGAGGGGCGCGCGTCGCTGCAGGTGGCGCTGGCCGCCATGCGTTCGGCCGAGCTGGGCAGACCCGTGCGCCCCGATCTGCTCTGATCGCCGACGGCGGTCGCCCACCGGCAATCGCAGGTTCCTGATCCGGACCTCAATCGGAGCGGTAGGGGTCTTCCGCCGTGTCCGAGTTCGATCCCTGGATCGCGCGCGCCTCGGTCACCCGGCGAAGCGTCCCGTACCACCGCCGCGGCCGATGCAGGTAGAAGCGCAGCTCCTCACGACGTTGCTCGATGCGCGTGAGAACACGCTCGTCGGACGCGGTCACGTCCGGCGCGGAGAAGATCACGTGCTCATATGTATCACAGATAACGACATGCTGTGTCGAGTATTTATCGACGAGGGAGGACAGTGACCGCGTGGCCGGATCGGCGCCTTCCGATCACTCCACCTTGTCGTAGTTGGCTACGCCGATCAGGTTGGTGCCGATCGTCAGCACCTCGCTGTCCCGGGAGAACCTGACGGTCAAGTCGGGATAGTCGATGCGCGGCGCTCCCCAGGCATCCTCGGATTCGTCGATCGGATCCAGGCGCAGGGCGCGCCGCAGGTCGATCGGATCGCCGACGCTGGTCTCCTTGCCCGAGCGCCGCACGGTGACGTTGCTGAGCGCCACCTGTGACGGGTTCAGACCGCCGCGCTTGATGAACTCGTAGTCACCGCGCATCTCGTGCACGCGCCGCCACTCGTTCGCGTCGGCGTAGAAGTAGTCGGTCGTCAGGCTGAAGGTGTCCTCGTCGAATTCCCACCGGGCGCGCATCTGCGGAATGTGCTCGAGCGTCCGCGAGTCGCGCTCCGCCTCCCACACGCCGACCACCTGCCGGCCGGCACGGTGCTCGTAGACCTTGCTGATGATCTTGCCGCGCAGCGAGTACGCGGCCACCAGCAGGATGATCGCGACGATGATGCCCAGGACGGTGAAGTACCGAATCGCGCCGGTCTTGAACTCTTCCCAGCCCATCGACAGCCTCCGTCAGCGGCTCCACTGTAGTCCCGCGGTTGCACTCGGGACAAGCCGCCTCAGCGACTCCGGGATCCTCGGTTGGCCCAGAGCGTGACGCGGCCGAGCCGGTCGTAGGGCCCGAACATGTGCAGCCCGCCGGCGACGATGTCGGGACGGCCGTCACCGTCCAGATCGGCGACGTCGGCGGTCACCAGGTGGGTCGGCGCACCCGCGATCCCGTGGGGAATGAACTGCTGAGCGCCGTCGTTCTCCAGCCAGATCAGGCTCCGGCGCTCCGGATCGGCCCAGTCGCTCACCAGGCTGGTGGCCACGATGTCGATGTCGCCGTCGCCGTCCAGGTCGGCCGGAACCGGGCTGAACGCGCCGTAGTAGCGCAGCAGGTCGTGGCGGACGAAGCCGCGCCGGCCCCTGTTTTCCAGCCACTGGACGCCGTGGTACGGACGCAGCATCGTCGTCGATCCTGCCGCGGGAACGTCGAACGCGTCACCGTTGCTGTAGAGCAGGTCCAGGTCACCGTCGCCGTCCAGGTCGGCCGGCGCGATGCCCGACGAGCCGAACAGCGGCGTCGGCGCGCGGTACAGCGTCCGCTTCACGAAGGTTCCGTCACCGCGGCCCAGGAAGCCGTCGATGCGTTCGCTGGCCTGCGAGACGAGCGCGACGATGTCGAGGTGGCCGTCGCCGTCAATGTCGACCACCGGCACGTGGCTGGCGCCGGCGACCTGCTCCAGCTCGTGGTAGACGAAATCCCCGGCCGCCCGCTGCTCCAGCCAGCCGATCGAACCAACCGCCACGTGACCGAACACCGCCACCGCCAGGTCCTGGTCGCCGTCTTCGTCCAGGTCTCCCGGCCGCACGTCGGCCACCCGCCCCACGTCCTGCAGCAGCATCCGCCACGTGTAGCCCGCGGGGCCGTGCTCCAGCAGCACGACACCCCCGACCAGCCCGTCCGTGGGCGCCAGGCTGCCGAGGGACGCCACGGCCAGGTCCAGGTCGCCGTCGCCGTCGGCGTCGAGCACTTCCGCCCGCGCCGGGGCCGCGACATCGGCCAGCACCGCCTCCGTCCACCCATCGCCGGCACGCGACAGAACGGAGACGGTGTTGCGCCGGGCATCGCTCACCAGGACCTCGACCGAGCCGTCTCCGTCGACGTCCACGGTCCGCACCGAGGTGATCAAGGGCGGAACGACCTCGGGCGGAGCGACGGGCTCGGCGGTAAACACAAGCGGCGAGTCGAGCGGATCCGCGGGCAGCATCGGGAGCGCGTCCGGGGCCCGGTTGCGGAAGTACCGCCACACCTCCAGATACTGGTCGTCCGTGAGCTCGAGCGCGGCCCGTTCGGCCATGATCGCCCGCATGCGGGCGAGCGACTTCAGCCAGTCGGCGCGTGTCAGCTCGCCCGGATCGGGGGGGCCGTGGCAGCCGGTGCAGCTCGAGACGACGACCTCGGGGACGTCGGGGAGCGCCTGCCATGCCTCCTGTTCGGGATCATCGGCTTCCCGCGCGAGCGCCACGGCCACCGCGATGGCCGCGGCGCCGACGCCGATCGCGCCCAGGAGCATCGCCGCGCGGGACCTGGAACGCGGCGTCAGGAGGGCTGTCTCCTGATCGTGAGCAACGCGCCGGCAGGCGGATCGTCGATCGTCGACACGGCCCCGTCGGGCCAGCGCACCTCCAGGGTCTGAAGCACGGCATCGCCCGGCACGCCGAAGTGCACGCGCTGCGGGTCGCCGAACAGGTATCCGCTCGCGGAGCGGACGTCGCGGCGCTGCACGCCGACGGCGGTGCGCAGCCGCACCACGGCGCCGATCGCTCGCGTGTTAGCGCCGCTCTGGCGCAGCTCGACCTGCACCGCTGAGCCGCCGCACATCCGGTTCTCGAAAAGCTGCGTGGGCGTGGCCAGGTTGTTGACGACGATGTCGAGGTCGCCGTCCAGGTCAAGGTCGGCCATTCCCATCCCGCGGCCGCTCCGTTCGGAGTCGAGCCGCCACTCCGGGGCCGGCGCGAAGAGCCCGTCACCGACGTTGCGGTACGCCTGGTTCTGCTCGATCAGCTCGCCGTCCGGCAGATACGGGAACTGCTCGCTGCCGACCATGCCGTTGACCACGTAGAGGTCCAGCGCGCCGTCGTGATCCAGATCGCCGAGCTTGGCCGACCAGCTCCAGCCGCTGGAGGCCACTCCGGCCGTGCGCGCGCTGTTGCGGTAGCGCCCGTCCTCCTCCCGCGACAGGAGCACGTTGGCGATGACCTGCTGATCCGCCCGCTCGCCGGGCACCTCGGCCATCTTCATCATCACGGTCAGGTAGTGGCGGGCCAGCTCGACCGAGTACGGGCTCATGTCGGCCGCGAACAGCTCCTCCTCGCCATCCGCGTCCACGTCGCCGGCGTCCAGGCTCATCGTGTTGCGGCTGATCGCCCGGAACGGCATCGCCTCCGTCCAGCCGCCGTCGGTCCGCAGCCAGACCTGGTCGATCAGAGCGAAGTCGTTGCCGACGTGGATGTCCAGGTGGCCGTCGCCGTCCAGGTCGACCAGCAGCAGCGCCAGGGCCTCCGCCCGGTCGGCCAGCCGCGTCGTGCGCAGGCCGTTGGCGACGCGCTCGTGGTAGAAGACGCCTCCCGCGCCGTGGCCGAAGCCCAGGTTCTTCACCAGCTCGGCGTCATAGGTCGCCGTCACCAGGTCCAGGTCGCCGTCGCCGTCCAGGTCACCCCACGCCATCACGTAGGCGGTCTCGGACGGGGCGGGGTCGAACAGGCGGTCGAAGTCGCCGTCGAGCGCATCGCGCCGCCACAGCTCCGCCGGGCCGTTGCCGCGGGTGAAGGCGATGTCGAGCAGTCCGTCACCGTCGGCATCGACCACGGTGACCGCGCGCGTGTGGCGGATCGGCACGATCTGCCGGCGGAAGCGCAGGCCGCCCTCGTTCCAGAGCAGCGAAACCGGCCCCGCCAGGTTGGTGAGCACCAGGTCGAGGTCGCCGTCGCCGTCCAGGTCACCCGCCGCGACGCCGGCGCCGTGGCTGTCGAACAGCTCGATCGGGAGTCCGGACGGCAGCGTGCGGTGGTCCAGGTCGTGCGCCCGGAACGCCGCTTCGCATCCGGATCGTGGCCGGAACGGCGTCACGTCGACGCTGACGTCGGCCGGGGCTCCATCGGCGTGAGCCGCGGCGCAGACCGTGATCCAGGCCAGCACCGCGACGGCGCGCCGCCCCCTCCGCTTCCAGTCTCTGGATGTCATGGGAAAAGAAGACGGCCAGACCGAAGCGATGGCTTCAGCCTGGCCGTCGGCATCGCGCTCAGTCAGCGAAGCTCAGAGCTTGATACCCGCCTGGTCCAGGTATCGGTTCATGGCCGTGTTGTAGATATCCTCCAACTGCTCGGCGCCCAGGCGCTCGATGCGGCTGATGAAGCGGTCCCAGTCACTGTCCATGTTGTTCTGACCGTTGATGAAGCGGGCGATCTGCTCGTCCACGTAGGTGTGGAGCTGCTGCTCCAACTGCGCCTTCTCATCCAGCTCGTCCGGGCTGAAGCCGAAGCTCGGCGCCGGCGGCACGTCCCAGGTGCCGGCCTCGCGCCACTCGTCCCAGATCTTCAGGGTCGCGGCGCGGGCCGCCTTGCGGCCGTCCGGATCGGCGGGATCCCAGTAGTAGTTGGTCCAGTCCATGCCCCAGGTGTCGCTCGGGCCGCCCTGCATCATGATCTGCGGTCCCTCGCCGATCATCTCACCGCGCGTCTTGGAACGATCGGGGTCGTTCTCCTCGCACTCCACCTTCGGGTAGGCGCCGCTCCAGCACAGCGTCCAGCGGCGGTGCCAGTCGTTGCCGGGGGTGTCGTCCCACTCCCACGCGTAGCCCTCGGGGCCGTAACTGTTCAGCGTGGCGCCCTCGTCGCTGTACATGAAGTCCAGGAGCGCCACCGCCGCGGCCACGTTGTCGCCGCGTGCGGAGAGCAGCGCCTTGGGACCGGCGATGCCGCGCTGGCGGATCCAGACGTCCTCGCCGTTCACCTGCGGGGCGACCACGGGATAGGACGAGAAGCCGCAGAACTGGTCGCCGCCGGTGCCCTGGGTGCAGTACCGCTCGGCCTGCGTCGGCTCGATGCTGGAGGCCCAGGTGCCCCACCAGAACATGGTCTTGCCCTCGTCCCAGTCCAGGCGCCGCTGGTCCTTCTCCGCCATCGTCAGGTAGTCGGGGTGCAGGATGCCGGCTTCGTGCATGGCGCGCAGGAACTCGGTGGCGCGCTTGAAGCGCGGGTTCAGCGGCCCGAAGCGCCAGACGTTGTCCGGCTCCATCTGCATGGCCGTGTCGGCCGCGAACTCGTCCTTGTACATGACGCGGGGCAACTGGCCTTGGTTGCGGATGCCGCGGTCGCCGCGCGTGTGCATGCCCGTGGTCGGACCGCCGAACATCGCGTCCCAGTGCGGCTTCATGGCCAGGATCGCCTCCTGGACCTGGTCGACGTCCGTGAACTGGCCCGGCACGCTCGGGTCGTAGCCGGCCGCCTCCATCAGGTCGCTGCGCAGCACGAACCCGGGCACCCGCGGCGCCAGGAAGCGCGTGTCAAGGCGGTTCGCCAGGTACACGTGGCCGTCCGGCGCGAAGCGCTGGTAGTTGTCGATGTCCCACGCGGTGTAGACGCGGTCCAGGTTGGGCATGTTGCCCGCATCGCGCTCGGCGTCCAGGGCGACGAACAGGCCTTGCGGCCCGTAGATGTTCGGGTCGTCCCCCATGGTGCCGAAGTACTGCATGACGTCCGGAAAATCCAGCGACGCCAGGGTCGTGCTCCACCACGTGGACATGTCGCCCTGCTCGACGTGCATCGGCTGGATGGTGGTGCCGGTCGCCTCGCCCAGCCACTTCATGACCAGGGTCTCCGACGTGGCGTTCTTGTTGAACTCGTAGAATCCGGACCAGGTGATGACGGGCCCATCGGCCGACACCGCGCCGGCGGCGGCCACCATCAGCACGAGTGCCAGGGTGCTCAGACGGGATAGCGATTGTCTCATGCATCGCCTCCTTACTCTCGGGATTGCCGGCGCGCCGCGGCGCGCGGCTCGTCCGATCAGTATGTCCCCCCTGGCGGGGCGTCGCAACCTCAGCCCTTGATGGAGCCGAGGGTGATTCCCCTCACGAAGTAGCGCTGCGCGAAGGGGTAGACGAACAGGATCGGGACCACCGTGATGAGCGTGAACGCCATCTGCGTGGCCTTCAGGTAGCCGCCCTGCCACACTTCCTGCGCCGCGTCGTACTGCCCCTCGACCTCGTACGCGGTGAGCTGCTCCGGCCCCGCGTCCGGGCTGCCGACGCTGGAGCCGCCGAAGCCGCCGACCACCGCCACCTCCCGCAGGAACAGGGTGAGCGGGTACTTGCTCCGGTCGCTCAGGTAGATCAGCGCGCTGAAGAACGAGTTCCACATGGTGACGGCCGCGAACAGTCCGATCGTCGCCAGCATGGGCTTGATCAGCGGCAGCACGATCCTGAAGAACACCAGGAAGTCGCCGCCGCCGTCGACGTATACCGACTCCAGCAGCTCCTCGCTGACGTTGGTGTGGATGTACACCCGGAACAGGATCACGTAGTAGGCGCTGACCGCGGTCGGCAGCACGATCGGCCAGAGGGTGTTCAGCATGCCGAGCTCCCTGATCCACAGGAAGTTCGGGATCAGCCCGCCGCTGAAGAACATCGACACCAGCAGCGCGCCGCCGATGAAGCCCCGGAACGCCAGCCTGCGCTGCGCGAGCGCGAAGCCGGCCATCCCGCACAGGATGACCGTCAGCGCCGTGTTCAGCACGGTGTAGAGGATGGAGTTGTAGTAGGCGCGGGCGATGAACGGGTTGTACTGGAACAGGTAGGTATAGATTTCCAGGCTGAAGTCGACCGGAATGAGGGTCACCTTGCCGAAGCCGACGGCGAAGAAGTCGCTGGTCGAGATCGCGGCCATGTACACGAACGGGTAGAGGGCCGACACGGCGATCGCGAATATCAGGACGATGTTGCCGACGTCGAACAGCCGCGACCCGACCGACTGGCGATACACCTGTGCCATCGCTACCAGAGCCCCCCTTCTACCAGAGTCCCTGCCCGCGCACCCTGCGGACGATCCGGTGCGTGGCGTAGACGATCGAGAAGGAGACGATGGAGTTGAGCAGACCCACGGCGGTCGCGTATCCGTACTGGCCGTTCTGGATGCCGCGCCGGTACACGTAGGTCTGGATGATGTCGGACGTCTCGTAGGTGGCCGGGTTCTGGATCAGCAGCGCCTTCTCGAAGCCGACGTCGATCAGCGTCCGGGTGTTCAGGATCAGGAGCACCAGGATCGTCGGCAGGATGGAGGGCAGGGTCACCCGCCAGATCTTCTGGAAGCGTCCGGCGCCGTCGATGTCGGCCGACTCGTACAGCTCCGGGTTGATGCCGGTCATCGCCGCCAGGTACAGGATCGAGCCCCAGCCCAGGTTCTGCCAGATGCCGGAGATCACGTACATCGGCCGGAACGCCCGCGGATCGGCCAGGATGACCGGCGCCTCCCCGGTCATGTCGGCGATGATCCGCGTGACCAGGCCTTCGAAATTGACGAACTGGAACATCAGGCCGACGATCACCACCTGCGACACGAAGTGCGGCAGGTAGGTCAGCGACTGCATCCAGCTCTTGAACCGGGCGTTCGCCAGCTCGTTGAGCAGGATCGCGAAGATGATCGGCGCCGGAAAGCCGTAGACGAGCTGCTGGAGTCCGAGCAGCACGGTGTTGCGGAGCAGCCGCAGGGTGTTGGGGTCGGTGAGGAAGTCCTCGAAGTACCGGAACCCCACCCAGTTGGCGCCGAAGAAGCCTTCGATCGGGCTGAACCGCCGGAAGGCGAACGTGAGGCCCCAGATCGGGATGTAGTGGAAGATCACCAGCCACACCAGCGCGATCGCGATCATGACGTGCCGCGCGGGAAAGCGGCGGATCACGTCGATGTTCCCGGCGAAACGGGACCCGAGCGTGCGCGGCTCCGCCCTGCGCTCCCGCAGCGACGACTCGACCTGGGTGTCTGCCGTTACGCCGGCAGGAGCCGTGGAGACGTCAGACATCCGCCGAACCTCCGGCCGCGCTCACGCGCGCATCCCCGGATCCAGGCACTGTCGCGGTCGCGATGGAGAGGTCAGCCATTCACTCCATCCTTGGCGGCTGGCGGAGCCTCGAAAGGATGTCGTGAGCCTGCCACTGGCCCTGTGAGGTGTCAACATGGGGGCAGGCCATAGCGGAAAGCGCTTGACGACGATACACAGACTCTACACACTCCGCGCATGCCGACCAGGACGGTGTCCGTGACGACCGAGGCCTACGACAAGCTCCGGCGCGCCCGCAGATACCCGACCGAGTCGTTCACGCAGGTGATCCTGCGGGCGACGTGGCCGGAGGTCACGATCACGGCGGGGGAGCTCCTCAACCGGCTCGATCGCATCGCGGCGCCGTTCACGGCCGATGGGCTCGATGCGATCGATCGAGCCAAGGCGGAACAGCGCGAGCCCGAGGACAAGTGGACCGGTCGCTGATCCTCGAGACGACCTTCCTGGTCGACCTGGAACGCGAGCGCTCGAAGCGGCGGGCGGGGTCCACGCGGGACTTCCTCGAGCGTCATGGCCGCTGTCGCCTGTTCATCACCGGCGTCGTCGCCGGCGAGCTCGCCTCCGGCGTCTCGCTCGGCAAGCGCGAGCAGTGGGAGGAGTTCATCAGGCCGTTCCGCATCCTGCCGCTCACCCGGGACGTGTGCTGGGAGTACCGAGTCACGTATCGCTATCTGCAGGAGCAGGGCCGGCTGATCGGCGGCAACGACCTGTGGATCGGCGCTGCCGGCCTGGCCTACGGGATGCCGGTCGTCACCCGCAACGCCGAGCACTTCCAGCGCATACCTCGGCTCGAGGTGATCACCTACTGACGGTCATCACGCAAATCCGAGGCAGTGCAGGGGGACGCGTTGCCCCGCCTCGTAGCGCCGGTCGGTCCCGTAGAAGAGGACGACCTTGCGGTCGTAGTCGAGCCCCTTGAACTGCGTTCTCCCCTTGCCGCGTCCGCCGACCTCGATCACGTAGTCCCGGCCGTCGAGCGTGACCAGGAAGTCGGGCGTCTTGGCGCCGCGCGTCGACTTCGCATACCGGAACGGCGTCCCGTGCTGCGCCATCGCCAGCGCGAAGAAGTCCTCGCGAAGGGCGCCGACGCACTCGTCCCATGGCCGGTACAGCAGGCGGTACGGCGGTTCCAGGAACACCTTGGGCTCGCGCAGCACGTTCGTCCCGGCCGGGAACGCCTGCCGCAACAGGAATGCTCGTTCCAGTGCCCGGACGTAGCGCTCGGCCATGTACTTGGTGATGCCCAGGTTGCGGCCGATCGACGTGTGGTTGACGCCGTCGATCGGCGAGCGGCCCACGAAGGTGAGCGTGCGCTCGATGTTCGTCAGGTCATCGAGCGTCAGATGAGGGTCATATGCAGGGATGTCGTTGCGAATCACGGTCTCGACGATGTTGCCGAACAGGTCCAGATCCGATCCTGCCTCCAGCACGAACGGGTACAGGCCGCCGGCCAGGTACTCGTCGAACCGGGGCGACGCCCGCAGGACTGCGGACGGGACCTGGTCCCGCAGGACCGCGCCGAGGCTGAGTGCCGGCAAGGCCGGATCGTCCGCGAACAGGAGGAACTCCCGGAATGTGAAGGGCAACAACCGCAGCACGCGCACGCGCCGCGACAGGTCCGCCACCGATCCGTACAGCGACACCGCCACGGAGCTGGCGAACCAGACCTGCGCCGGCAGGAAGTCGAAGACCTGCTTGAGGTCGGTCGCGTAGTCGCGCAGGTGGTGGATCTCGTCGACGAAGAACGACTTCACGCGGTACCGGTCGCCGAAGAGGCGCACCAGGTCGGTCAGTCGGTCGCCCCGATCGAGGGTGTCCGCCGACACGTACAGGGCGTCTTCCGTCTGCGCGCGCAGTTGCCGCAGCAGAACCGTCTTGCCGGTGCCGCGCGGGCCGATGAGGGCGACAAACGGCCGGCCCGAAGTGGCTTGCAGTTCCGGAAAGAGAGAGCGCGTGCGCGTGAAACGGCTGACGGTCCGCACGGCCAGGCCGTCTCGGTCCAGGATCTGGTTCGCGTCCATGAGACGTGGACGCATCATATCATCTTGGCTATCTGTTTTCCATGATGTATGCTATCTTGGTCATTGAATGACCATGATGATGAGTTGATCATCGGCACAGATCGGCTTCGAAATCAGCCCACAGCTCCCGCAGCCCGTCCACCTCGCGTCCTTCCGGCAGGGACGTGACGTGGTGCCGGACGCGGGTCGTGTAGCTGCTGCCGGCCGCGAAGGCCGGCGAGCCGGGCCAGGTGACGTAGTCCATCGCCGGCCCGCCGGCGCCCATGCACACCGCGGCGGTAGTCGCGGGCTCGAACAGGATGACGTGGCGCTCTCCGCCCGGAGCCGGGTGCGAGACGAGCGCCGGATGCGTCCATGATCCGCCGACGCGGCCGTTGCCGCGCGGGCAGTGCGGCACTCTGCCCAGAGGCAGAAACGGGCTGTCGGGGGCCACGATCAGCCGGTCGATGTGGTAGCCGCCGATGTCCAGGAAGTTGACGAGCCCGCCGGAGGCGTCCCAGAACCGGCAGCCGATCGCGGTGTCCCGCGTCGGCCACCGGCCGGCCGGCCGGTTGAGGCTGGTGTAGCAGGCGAAGAACTGCCCGTACTCGGCGAGCTCCTCCCCGGTCTCGTTGGTGACGGTGATCGTGCAGTCGTAGCCGAGCCGCGGCGGCTCCTGCACGGTGGGGACGGCCCATTCGTGGCGAGTGCGCACGCCGTCGCAGCGGTACTCGCTCCACACCCGCGCCATGCCATCGACTTCGTCCCCTCCGCACGCCGCCGGGACCATGCGCGGCCGCATCTCCGTCGATCCGTCGTAGCCCGCCCACCACTGCCACTCGCGACAGTCCCATGTCGGGGTGTCCGGCTCGACCGCATCGGTGCCGTCGGCCAGCACGAAGCGGTAGACGCCCAGATGGCGTTTGCCGGCGCCGTCGATGACCACCTCGGCGAGGTGCGTGCCGGCGCCGTCGCAGACGTCGATGTGGAAGCGTTGGATCATGGGGCGCTCAGCATGCCACGCACCCCGGAGGCGATCACCTTGCTGCCGGCGGCTCGGCTCTTACGGGATTCTCGACGATCCGCATGGGGAGCGGTACTTTCCGTCCAAGATGAAAACCAGACTGCTCCGCCTTTGCCAGCGCCGCCGGTTGGTGGTCACCATCGCCGCGGTCGCGGCCCTGGTCATGCTGCTCCCGGCCGCGTGGGCGCAGGATCCGCAGGACGAGATCCCGTTCGACCCGGAGGTCCGCCGCGGCACGCTGGGCAACGGGATGACCTACTACATCAAGGTCAACCCGGAGCCGCCCGAGCGCATCCAGCTCCGGCTGGGGGTCAAGGCCGGCTCCGTGCTGGAGGAAGAGTCCGAGCGCGGCCTGGCCCACTACCTGGAGCACATGGCCTTCAACGGCACCGCCTCCTTCGCCGGCAACGAGATCATCGACTACCTGGAGTCGATCGGCTCCGCCTTCGGGCCCGACCTCAACGCCTACACCAGCTTCGACGAAACCGTGTATCTGCTGGAGGTGCCGACCGACCCGGACGTGGTCGCGACCGCCTTCGACATCTTCAGCGAGTGGGCGTACGCGATGACCCTGGACCCGGAAGAGGTGGAAAAGGAGCGCGGCGTGGTGCTGGAGGAATGGCGGCTCGGCCGCGGCGCCGGCCAGCGCATCCGCGACCAGCAGTTCCCGGTGCTGTTCGGCGACTCCCAGTACTCGGTGCGATTGCCGATCGGCCTGCAGGACGTCATCGAGACCGCGACGGCCGACGACCTGCGCGGCTTCTACGAGCGCTGGTACCGGCCCGACCTGATGGCCTTCGTCGCGGTGGGAGACCTGGATCCGGACGAGATGGAAGCCCTGATCCGCGAGCACTTCGCGCCGCCGCCCGAGGGAGCGGCCGAGTTCCCGCGCGCCTACCGGACCGAAGCACCGACCGACCGGACGCT
Organism: Spirochaetia bacterium; assembly: GCA_964291595.2. Taxonomy (GTDB): domain Bacteria; phylum Spirochaetota; class Spirochaetia; order SZUA-6; family Bin103; genus CATQHW01. The sequence goes on from OZ219914.1 coordinate 5,009,847, forward strand.
GTTTCCGGTTCCCCCGCACCCGGACCTGCGGGTGAACGTGGCGACCGATCCCGAGGAGAACCTCACGGCGCTGTGGATCTACCACAAGGTGCCCGCGCAGGTCGGCCACGACCGTGCCGCCTATCGGCGCCTGCTGGTCGACCGCCTGTTCGCCGGCATGATCAACGCCCGGCTGTACGAGCGCGGCCGGGAGGCCGATCCGCCGTTCCTGGCCGCCGGCAGCGGCAGGTCGCTTCTGGTCGGGGACGCGGCCACGCTGTACATGGCCGCGTACCTGGACAAGGACCGCATCCCGCGCGGGCTGGATACGCTGCTGGAGGAAATGCAGCGCGTCGTCCAGCACGGGTTCACACCCACCGAGCTGGAGCGCGAGAAGGCCAACATGCTGCGCGCCATGGAGAGCGCCTGGCACGAGAAGGACCAGCGGCCGTCGCAGCGGCTGGCGGAGGAGTACCTGCGCCACTTCCTGGACGGTGAGCCGGTGCCCGGCGTCGACGCCGAGTACGCCCTGCACCAGGAGATGCTGCCGGAGATCACCGTGGAGGACGTGAACCGGATCGCCGAGCCGTGGCGCGGGATCCACAACGCGGTGGTGCTGCTGTCCGGTCCGGACGGCATCCCGACGGGCCCCGATACCGAAGCGGAGTTGACCGCCAAGGTCACCGGCGCGCCTTCCATGGAGATCGCGGCGTACGACGACGAAGCCAGCGACAAGCCGCTGCTGGCCGAGATCCCGGAGCCGGGCGTCATCGTCGCCGAGGAGACCATCGACGCGGTCGACGCCGTGCGCTGGAACCTCTCCAACGGCGTCACCGTCATCGCCATGCAGACCGACTTCCGGGACGACGAGGTGCTGCTGTCGGCGACCAGCCCCGGCGGCACGTCGCTGGTGGAGGACGCCGACTACGTCGCCGCACTCACCGCCGATTCCCTGGTGAGCGGCTCCGGCGTCGGCGCGCATGACGTGGTCGCCCTGGAGAAGCTGCTGGCCGGCAACACGGCCTCGCTGTCGCCGTACATCGGCGGGCTGTTCGAGGGATTCACGGGCGACTCCTCGCCCGACGACCTGGAGACGCTGTTCCAGCTCGTCACCCTGTACGCGACCGCCCCCCGCCTGGACGCCGACTATTACGAGAGCTATTCGTCCAACCTGAGAAGCCAGGCCGAGAGCCGGCTGTTGCAACCGGACGCGGTATTTTCCGACACCTACCGCAGCGCGATCAGCCAGGACCACTTCCGCACCAGGCCGTTCACACTCGAGCTGCTGGAGGATCTCAGCCTGGAGCGCTCCACCGCCATCTATCACGACCGGTTCGGCGACCTCGGCGACTTCACCTTCATCATCGTCGGCGCCTTCGACTGGGACGCGCTGCGCTCGTTGACGGCCACCTACCTGGCGTCGCTGCCGACGGCCGGCCGGGTCGAGACCTGGCGCGACGTGGGCATCGACCCGCCGCCCGCGATCGAGGAACGCATCGTCCGGCAGGGAGTCGACGAGCGCTCGATCACCCGCGTCGCCTTCGCCGGCGACATGGAGTGGAGCCGGGAGGCGGCGCTGGAGCTGTCGGCCCTCGGCGAGATGCTGCAGATCCGCCTGCGCGAGCGGGTCCGGGAGGAATTGGGCGGCACCTACTCGATCGGGATCGGCGCTTCCGGCTCGGCCCTTCCCGACCCCGAGTACCAGATCACGGTCTGGTTCTCCAGCGATCCGGAACGCGCCGACGAGTTGTTCGAGGAGGTGCTGATCGGCGTGGACTGGGCGCGTGAGGGCGCCGAGCAGATGTACCTGAACACGGCGAAGGAGATCCTGCGCTCCAGCCGCGAGGAGCAGCTCCGGCGCAACGGCTTCTGGCTGGGTCAGATCCGTGGCGCCGTGCAGCGCGGCGAGCCGTTCGAGGCGATCGCCGGCTTCGACGAGCGCCTCGACGCGCTCACGCTGGAGCAGGTGACGGAGGCGGCCCGCCGCTACCTCAGCCGCGACCGCTACGTGCGGGTCGTGCTGCTGCCGGAAGAGTCGGAGAGCGGTTCGGAGTAGCCGCCCGCGGTGTCCGCGGCGCTCAGGTCCACCGCCGGCAGCAGCGTTTCACGCACGTCGCCGTCGGCGAGACCGAGCGCGTAACCGCCCGCGGTGGACCGCGCCGTCACCACGCGGCGCAGATCCGTGCCGGCGTAGTGGGCGGCCGCGTCGTTGTCCAGGGCGATGCCGGGGAGGATCTCTCCGGCGACCAGCATCGCGTGCAGGGTCGGCCGGCGTTCCGGCTCCGCATCGTAGTGCGGGCAGCAGCTTCCCGGCAGGAAGCCCAGGCAGTCGAGCGGCCGCAGCCGGTCCGCCCAGGAGTCGGTGCTGCCCTGCTCGAACCAGCAGATCGCTCCGGCGCTGACCCCCGACAGCACGACCCCGGCCTGCCACGCCGCCCGCAGGACCTCGTGCAGCCCCCATTCGCGCCAGACGCCCAGCAGGCTTCGGGTGTTGCCCCCGCCCACGAAGATCACGTCCTGCGCAAAGGCCCACGCGCGCAGATCGGGCGTGCGCGTGAACAGCGACAGGTGTGACGGCCGGCAGTCCAGGCGCCCGCAGGCGGAGTAGAAGCGGACCAGGTAGGAATCGGCGTCGCCGGTGGCGGTGGGGATGAAGCCGACCGACGGCCGATCGGGCGCCGCCTGGGCCAGGATGTAGCGCTCGATGAAGAGGTCGCCGTCGCCGAACCCGCCGCCGCCGAGCGCGATGATGTGGCGCTCGGTCTCAGTCGACGTGGAAGACCTCCTCGGCCGCGGCCCACCACTCGCCTTCGGCGCGATCCGGCAGCGGCTCCTGGCAGGGGTCGGTGATCTTCCACCACTCCTGCGTCCTGGGATCGGCCGCCATCGCCGCCATGTCGGCGGCGAAGTCGCTGCCCACGTACTCGAAGTACGAGAACAGGTAGTGCTTGCCGTCCGGCAGCTTGCGCAGGAAGATCGAGTAGTTACGGATGTTGGACCGGCGAATCTGGTCCAGCACGTCCGGCCACACGTCGGCGTGCAGCCGGTTGTACTCCTCGATCCTCTCTTCCCGCAGGCCGACGATCAGTCCGTAGCGCTTCATGTCTCTCCTCCTCTGCGCTGCCGCGCCAGTCGCGCCCCGGCGGTCAGCGCCTGCAGCTTGGCGCGGGCGATGTGCCGGGGGCAGTGGTTGAAGCCGCAGTCCGGCACCGCGACGATGCGCCGCGCATCCACGTGCCGCGCCGCCCGCTCCAGGGCCCCGGCCACGTCCTCGGCGTCCTCCACGAAGTAGGACTTCACGTCGATCACGCCGACGCCGACGTCGATCGGCTCCGGCACCTGAGCCAGCAGCTCCAACTGCGCCAGCTCGCGGTTGGCGAACTCGAAGTTGAGCTGGTCGCAGCGCGCCCGCGTGAGCGCCGGGAACAGGTAGCGGTAGTCGCGCCGGTCGCGCGAGCGGCCCCGGAAGTTGCCGAAGCACAGGTGCACGCCGACGCGTGCCTGCACGCCGTCACGGGTGGCGTTGAGCACGTCGACCAGCTCCGATCCCGCGGCGTGGCTGGTGGCGTAGCGCGGCTCGTCGATCTGCAGGTACGCGGCGCCGGCCGCGGCCAGCGCGCGCATCTCGGCGTTGACGATGTCGATCATGTCGGCCAGCACCGCGTCGCGGCCGATCCCGCCTTCGGGCAGCAGCAGCGGCAGGGACAGCGTCACCGGCCCCGGCACGCACACCTTGAACGGCCGCGCCGTGTGGCGGCTCAGGTAGGCGATCTCCTCGACGATGCCCAGCCCGTTCGCGGCCCGCACGGGCCCCTCGACCCGGTAGCGCGGGTTCTGGTCGTAGCCGGCGGCCCCCAGCCGCCGGGCCGGGCGCAACTGCATCAGGCCGGTCAGGCGGCTGTAGAATCCCTGGATGAAGTCCCGCCGCCGCATCTCGCCGTCGGTGACCACGTCCACCCCCGCGCGCTCCTGATCGAACAGCGCCACGTTGACCGCGTCGTCCAGCGCCTCGGCGATGTCGGCCTCGCCCAGGTCGCCGGCCGACGCCGCGCGTTCCTCCAGGGCGATCAGCCATCCGGGCAGCGCGTAGCTGCCGATCAGCTCGGTCGGGTAGAGCGGGCGGTCCGGCACCCGTCCTTCCCGTCAGCCCGCCGCTGCCCGGATGGCATCGACGTTGCGGCGCGCGACCTCCGCGAGCATGCCGTTCAGCTCGCCGCAGATGATCAGCCTGGCGCCCATCTCGATCCAGCGCGCCGCGCTCTCGCCGTCGGGGACCACCGTCCCGCACGGCTTGCCGACCCGCGCGCAGCCCTCGATGGCGCGGCGGATCACCGCCTCGTGCGGCCCGCCGGGCCGGTAGAAGTCGGCCAGCGCGATGCCGTGCGACATGGCCAGGTCGTACGGCCCGACCAGGCAGGCGGTGACCCACGGCTGGTCGAACACCGACGGGTCGTCGACCGCGCGCGGCGTCTCGATCATGGGGATGAGGGCGAGCTGCTCCTCCAGCTCCGCCCAGGTCTCGCGGCGGACGTCGCTCACGTGGCGGTTGCCCGGGCCGCCGGGGCCGCGCTCTCCGGCCGGCGGCAGGAAGGCGGCGCGGCGCATCGTGTCGACCTGCTCGGGGGTGTCGACCATGGGCAGGATCGCGCCCAGCGACCCGTAGTCGAGCGCCAGGCGCACGTGCTCGTACGTGCAGAACGTGCGCATGATCACCGCGAAGCCGGCCAGCCGGCCGACCCGGCAGATGGCGGCGAGGCGGTCCGGTGGATACTCGCCGTGCTCGGCGTCCAGCATCAGGAAGTCGTAGCCGGCGCTCTGCAGCACCTCAATGTGCGATTCGTGGGTATTGTCGGTGGCGAGCGCCCCGATCGGCACCTCGCCCGCCGCGAGCTTTCGTACCACGGCGTTCTGGGTCACTGGCATGGCCAGACCATACCGCACTTGGCCACCCCGCACTTGGCCACCCCGCACCGTGCCGACCCGAACCCGGGCGGCTACAGGATGCCGATGAGCTCCAGCAGCCCCGAGACGCGGACGGCCATCACGACCACGGCGACGACCAGGATCGCCCGGATCCAGCGCTCGCCGCCGGCCACCGAGAACCGGGCGCCGATCCAGGCGCCCGCGGCGTTGCCGGCCGCCAGCGTCAGGCCCGGTCCCCACTCGACCTTGCCGTTGAGCAGGAACACGGTCAGCGCCGACACCGTGAAGATCAGGATCACCGCCACCTTGACCGCGTTGATGCGCACCAGGTCGTAGCCGCTCAGGAAGATCAGCGAGCTCATGATCAGGAAGCCCACCCCCGCCTGGATGAAGCCCCCGTACACGCCGATGGCGAAGAAGATCGCCATCAGCAGGAGGCGGCGCGAGCCGGCCGGCGGCTCCACCGTGCCCTGTCCCTCGGCCGGCTTGGGCTTGAGGAAGATCGACACCAGCACCAGCACCATGACCCCGGCCAGCACCGCGTTGAACACGGCGTCCGGGACGTCCACGGCGATGCGCGAACCGACCACCGCGCCGGCCAGCGCCGGCAGGCCGAGCTGCAGCGCGAGCGCCGGCTCGAAGTGGCCCTTGCTCCGGAAGCCGGCGACGGCGGTGATGTTCTGCAGCATGATCGCCACCCGCACCGTGCCGTTGGCGACGCTGGAGGGCATGCCCAGGAAGATCAGCACCGGCATGGTGAGCGCGCTGCCGCCGCCGGCCACCGTGTTCAGGAAGCCGCCGGCGACGCCGACCACCAGCACCAGCGCGAGCTCGGGTAGCTGCACGGCGGTTACCGAAAAGGATCGTGGGCGCGGACGGTGCCGTAGATCCTCTCGTGCTGAAAGTCCTCTGACACGATCCGGGCCAGACCGTAGTGCTCGGCGTACGCCCACATATGAGCGTCGGACCAGCTCAGTTGATAGGTGACCGCACCACGATGCGCGGTGCGCAGGACCTCGGCGGTGGGATACATCACGTCCACTGTTGCCGTCACCATGCTTCCTGTGCGCTTACGGTCTGCTTGCGCAAGTCGCCGCGCAGAAGGCGCCTCGAAGGAGCATCCGTACCAGGGCGGAACGCCAGCACAGCACCCTCACCAAGCGCACCGCGGACGGTCTCTAGGTCGACGGCAAGGACGCCGTCTTCTGGGACAACGAACTTCCCGGCTTCGACGTTCAAGTGTACCCCTCCGGCAAGAAGGTCTTCGTCGTCCAGACGCGCGCCTTCGGCCGCTCCAAGCGCGTCAGCCTCGGGACCCATGGCGACACAGACTTCTCCGTCGACCTCGTGCCGGTCCCTCGGCGAACGCCTCGTCGCGGACATTGAGTACAAGGACATCCTCGCCTTCACAACAGCCTGCACCAGATGCCGACCGTCGCCAACCGGGCGGCCGACATCCTGGTCAAGATGTTCAACTTGGCGGATGCGTCGGGGCTGGCGTCCCTCCGGCTCCAACCCGTGCCCGGGCGTGCCCCGCTTCCGGGTCGAGAAGCACGAGCGGTTCCTGACCCGCGAGGAGCTGTTCCGGCTCGGCGAGGCGCTGAGGTCCGCTCCCGCTCATCTCGCCCGCGATACGATCAAGGCCCCCCACTCCCCGCATAGCACACCAGACCGATACCGCCCGAAGGAGCGCCAAAGTGGTCCGCCCCCGACTGATCGGCACCGTGACCAACGCAATCCGCCGCGCCTGCGACCGATACCGCAAGACCCGCACCCAAGGCACGGAGGGACGCGTCCCAACTCCCCACGGCGCGATCGCAATCGATTGGGGCGGCGATCTCGATGTGGAGCGGGTCGGAGCCGCGATCACGAAGAGCAAGGCCGCAAAGACCTATCTTCCGAGCACCGGTCGCTGAAGACCTCGGACGAAATATGCCTCGACAATTGCCGCGAGCGCCGCCTTGAGGACTCCTGTTTCGACAAACAGGGCATCGTGTTCATGCGCATATCTCCACTCCGTGAAGACATTATTGTTTTGGCGCAATGCGTTTCTTATGCCCGGACAGATCGGCCAATCCGGCATGGGGCCTGCTACTTCGGGCATCCTGTCCTCAAGCTGTTTCCGCGTGTTCTCTCCCAAGCCATCGAACAGCTCCAGAAGATCGTGAGTTTTGACGGGCGACCGATTGCCTTCTCTGCGGTGCCATGCCTTCAAACCGATCTCGACGGCGAGGGACAAGAGAACCGGGACCGCTACAGACGTTCCTTCACGCCATGCACCGTCCCTCGGTTCAGAATCGAGATATTCCACAAGCCGCCCGAGTTCCTTTGCCCGCGTCATCATCAGATCTGGATTGTTCTTCCAGAAGCTGTCCCGTGACATTGAGCGTTCCCCGCTGACATCATTTCCGCCTGTTCGAGCACTGTCCGCGTCGCCTCTCCCTGACATGACAGGATAAAGGATGCCACCAAACTCGGGACGGCATCGAACGCTTCGCCTGGGCGACGCCGCGCCTGAGCCGTTGGACGCCTACCGCGCCGAGCAACTCGACATCGAGACCCTGATGGCCTTCGCCGTCACCACCGACCACGACCGCCAGCGCGCGGTGTGGGAGCGGGTATCCAGCCGTCGGGCCGTCCCGCCGGGACCGCTCAGTCACCCCCGAGCGAGTCATGCCGGTCGCTCCCCCCGAGTTCGCGTCGCTAGTCCCGCGTCGAGCACCCGTTGAGCGAACGACCGACGGCTTCGCCGGATCGGTGCGCGCCAGCAGCGCCTCGGTCTCCTCCAGCGTCTCGCCAGTGTGGTGGGTGATCGAGGCCCTACGCCGGCTCGACCGCGACCACGCGGCCCGTGGTCAGGCTGCGGCTGACGGCGTCGGTGAACTCCATGTATTGCAGGCCGATCTTGAACGGCGTCAGGACGATTTCCTCCTCGCCGCGGATGGCGCCGACGAACTCGTCCTCGACCCGCCAAGACTGCTCCTCCTCGGGGCGCACCTCCACCTCGGCCAACGCGTCGTCGCCGTTGCGTCCGGCCCATACCGTATCGCTCTCGCTGTCGAAGCGGATCGTCCCGTCCGAGCCGCACAGGTAGATCTGCGAGCCGCCGCTCAGCCCCATCACCGCCGACACCTGCAGGTGGAGCTGCGCGCCGCAGTGCAACTCCGCCGTGATGTCGATGTGCTCGGGCACCAGCGCGTCGCGTAGCACGCCCGATGCGTCCGGGCGGCGCGTCACGAAGGTCCTGCCCATCGCCGACAGGCGGCGGGCCGTGCCGACCCAGCGCATCATCGCCTCGTACCAGATGCCCATGCTCATGATGTTGCGGCCCGACAGGTCGGTGTCCTGGCGCCAGTGCAGCGGCGCGTCGCGGTCCAGGAAGCCGGTGGAGACGCGCGCGTCGACGACCAGCAACTCGCCCAGCACTCCCTCGGCCACCAGCCGCTGAATGGTGCGGTCCACCCGCACCGTCATCGGCGACGGCACGATCTGAGCCACCAGGTCGGGATGCGCCCGCGACGACGCGAGCATCCTGCGCGCCTCGGCCGCGTCGCGCGCCATGCGCGCCTCGCACAGCACGTGCTTGCCGGCGTTCAGCGCGGCGACCGTCACCTGCTCGTGCAGATAGGGCCAGGTGCCGATCACCACCGCGTCGACGTCCGAGTCGACCACCTCCTGCCACGTCGTCAGCACCTCCGGGATGCCGAACTCCGCAGCCACCCGCGCGCCCGAAGCGTGCGACCGGTTGCAGACGCTCACCACCTCGACCCCGTCGATCGCCTGCAGGCGGGGGATGTGCAACTGGCGCGTGTTGGCGCCGGCGCCCACGACGCCGACCCTGATCCGTAAACTCATGTTTCCTCCTTGGGCGTGAGCCGCCCTTCTCGGGCGGGAAGTACCGTCACACAGACGCGGGGGCCGCCCGTCTCGGGAGCCGCAGGTCAGTCATCTACCTCCACCACCAACGGGCACCACCACGGGCTTCCGTTTCCCAATCCCGGCCTCCGATAATCGATGCCCACCGTCGGTGCACCGCGAAGGCGATCGGCCACGCTGCTCGTACCGAGAATATACTGAAGTTTGCTGAGCTTGAAACTCCCCTGGCTCCCGCGGCAGGTGAATCGATCTCCGCCGTCCATCGGAAGGTCCATGTAGAGATCGATCAAGCCCAGATCGCACAAAGCTGAGAGCTTGCGCCTCAGCTCTTCGTCTTCGGTCTTCCTATCCCCGGTCCTGCCTCGTCTCTCGGTAGAAACGTTGAAGTCCCCGCAAAGCACGCGTTTCCGGGAACCGAAACCGCGAGATTGGACATGCTCCTTTAGGGCTTCGAACCAGTCGGCTCTGCGCTTGATATCATCCCCATACGGAGCGTAGACGGACGAGACCTCTATCCCGTTCACTTCGACGGTGAGAAGTCTCGAACCGAGTTTGTCCTTCCAAGGCAAGCCCACCGGTACTTCCTCCGGCTTGTTCCTGCTGAGGATGGCGACACCTCCCCATCGCTCGTACCGCGATAGGGCATGGTATCTATATCCTGCCGACTCAAGCTCCTCCGTTGGAAAGGCACCCCAGGGTTTCTGAAGCGCGACCACGTCCGGCTTGCACTTGCACTTGTCCAGCCAGCGATAGAGACACTCCTTACGGTGTGCGATGTTCCAAGTAGCGATTCTCATGGAGATCTACGACCGACATCAAGTTTCCGAATACCCGCCATCGTCGTCACTGATTGAGTTATCTCTCCACCGCAGAGGTGTTCAAGATCTCGTCGCCCGGCTCTGACGGCCGATTTGGGGCGTTTTCCAGAAGGCTCAGGAGCGCGCCGGGTTTCGCACCGGCGGCGCGGTCCGTAAGAAACCTCTCGGCCGACTCGACGGCGCCGATCTTCTGGGCCACGGCGGCGACGATCCACTGGTTGAGCGACACGCCATCCTGCTCGGCCAGACGCATAGCACTTGACTTGAGCGACTCGGGCAAGTGAAGAGGGTACCGGTAACGGGGCGACACACTCACAGCGCCAACCTCCGCACGATTCTAACCCACGAGTAGCTGCCGGCTCAGGTCCCAGACGATGATGGCGATGCCCAGGAGCAGGACGGCCGCGAACAGGCGGCGGATGCGAGGCCCCTTGAACCGTTTGGAGAGGCGCACCCCCACCTGCACGCCGAGCACCGACCCCGCCGTGAGCAGCACCACCAGCAGCAGCTCGACGTGTCCCTGCCCCCCGTGGCGGAGCGCGCCGTAGCCGGAGGCCAGCACCACCTGCAGGGCGCTGGTGCCGATCGCGATGTGGGTCGGCACACCCAGGACGTAGATCAGGAGCGGGAAATTGATGAACCCGCCGCCCACGCCCATCAGCCCGGTGAGGATGCCGACGCCGAAGCCCATAGCCAGCGGCACCCACACCGAAATGCCGGCCAGATCGGAGCGCGGCAGAGCCATGACGGGGCGCAGCCGGATCTGGCGCAGCGCCCGCGCCAAGCGCGTGTCCACGCCGTCGCCTCGCCCCGACCGGGTCTCGCGCCAGATCATGCCGGCGACCGACGCCAGCAGCACGACGAACAGGGCGCCGAGCACCAGGTCGAGCAGCGTGATACCACTGCCGGACACGCTCACTTCGCCGATCGACTCCAGCGCGTTCTGGATGCGCAGGCCCACCTCCGCCCCCGCCATCGCGCCGGCGCCGAGCACCAGCCCCAGTCGCAGCTCCACGTTGCCGGCCCGCCGGTGCCGGTACGCGGAGACGGTGCCGGTCAGGAAGATCTGCACCAGGTCCGTGCCGACCGCCACCGGGTACGGCACGCCGAACAGCGCCTTGAGCGCCGGCGTCAGCAGGAACCCGCCGCCCACGCCGAACAGCCCGGTGAGCACCCCGACCCCGAAGCCGAGCATCACCACGCCCGGCAGCCAGACGTCCACCTGGGCCAGCGGCAGGAACAGTGTCAGCATCGCGCGCGCACCCGGTACGTCGGCGCAGGTTACGCGCCGTCGATCTTGGTGCGGACCGCCAGTTCGAGGTCATGGAGCGTCTGCAGGTTCGCGGTATCGGTGGCAGCCGCTGCAGTACGTGAGGCGGCGGCGACCAGCAGCCTCATGTGGTCCACGTCCTCGGCGTACTGGGCGCAGCGGCGCTCGTAGGTTGCTCGGTTCTTGGTGCAGATCAGGGTGTGCGGACTGCCCGTGCGCTCGGTCTTGCAGTCTATGTCCAGCTTCTGCATTCCGATCATCGACGCGACATGCGCGCGCAGCTTCTCCCGCATCCTGAACCGCATCGTCGTAGCCGTCGGGTCGGCACAGAACGCCCGCAGCCGTACGCAGTGCTCGCAATCACACGGGATCCGGGCCTCGACCACCCAGTCGCCCGGCTCCTCCGGCGGAGCCGCGCTACGGGTCAGCAGAAACCGCGCCGCATGACGCCACAGGGTTTGGAAACCGGCCGGCTCGGCCGCGTCACCGATCGCATCGCGTAATTGCGCCAACTCCGCAAGCGCCTGCGGCAGGGCGCGATCCGGGGCCGCCGCCTGCGGATGCCGTACCAGCACCGCGGCCGCTGCCTCGGCGTCCGCGGCCGGCGCGCAATACCAGACGAGTGCGAACAGGGAGCGGATCGCTTCCGCGCTCAGCGAGAACCGGGCATATCCCCCATACGCCTCGACGTTCACGGCCTCCGGCAACGACCGGCACGCGGCACGAGCAGCATCGGCCAGCGCGGGGCGCCGACGTCGGTCCAGGTCGGCAGGCGAGTCGTCACGCGGGCACAAACGCCGGAGCAGGTCGAGCACCTGCTCCGGGGCGTACTGGAGATTCGACGCCGTGAACTCCGGCAGCCAGGCGCGCAGGGTAGCCGGGGAGGTCGCCGCCGCCAGCAACTCTTCGTTCTCCGCGCCGCTGTAATGCGGCGTGGCAACCTCGCACAGGAAGCGCCTGGTCGTGGTCTCATCCCCGAACCGGTGCAGCAGGCGCAGCGCGTCCCGACAGCTCTTCTGCACGCCGTTGTCCTCGTCAGAACGAAGAAAGAACCGAGCGGAGTCCGGCGCCGGCCACGCGTCGATGAGCTGAGCGGCGAGTCCGGCCAAGCGACGTCGTGAACCGGTGTCGTCCTCGCACCGCGCCAGGTCGTCCGCAAACCACGCGACGGCGCGTTCGATTCCGCCGCGGGCGAGCGTCCCCACCGTCCGCTCCCGCGGCCACAGCGTCAGGGCCGCACGGCGATAACTGCGCGACACCTGTACGCCTTCGTTGCCGGTGTACGTGAAGTCGTCGTCATCCGGCGCCACGCCATCCAGCGCGCCGGCCGGGAGCAGTTCCCCCGGCAGCAGCGGCAGCGCGCCGTAGTCGGGCCGCGCGCCGTCAGCGGCGACCAGGGCGCGGATCTCTCTGGTCGAAACGATCTCGTCCTCCGACAAGTCTTCCCAGTCATCGCGCTGCTTGTCCCAGTCGGAAAAGTCCAGGTCGTCGAGCGTGGCCCACTCGTAGATGCTGAGGATGGCCGCGTACAGCACGTGATCCGCTCGTTGCGCCGCCCGCACGAGGACGCGGCCGAGCGCGGCGTCGGCGTTCTTCAACACGTCGAACGACAGTCCCGCTTCGCTGTACCGGTGCTCCAGAAGCCAGACCAGCTTGTCGCCGGCGGCCGACGTCGCTTCCCACCGTCGGATCTCGGTGGCGATCTGCTCCTCCAGAGAGCCGTAGTCCGGCGCTGCCCGCAGTACCGTGGCGGCGGCCCCCCGCACGACCAAGTGGTAAACCAGGACGATGCGGTAACCGGCAGTCACCGGCCGTATCTCGTGGACACAGTCCGCGTAGAACGCGGCGAAGGCAAGCTCGGAAGGCTCCTCGGTGCGCACGTCCACCACCGTCCGTCGCTCCCGGTGGCAAACGATCAGTTCGCCGCCGGCACCTGCGACCGGCAGTGACACCACCAGCGTGGCCACCATGCCGTCGACCTTCTCGGTATCCCGGTGAGGGGCGAAGAACCCGCCCGGTTCGTACACCAGCAGCTTGTACAAGTGGGCGAACGTCTGTTCAGGAGGACAGCCGAGTCCCTTTGCTGCCCGATCGACGACCTCGGCCAACGTGTCGCCCCATGCTCCGCCGGTAATGCGCACCCGCGCCGCGTCGATCTGACGGCATGAGCGGACGGAACGGTCCACCAGCGTCTGCTCACCCCTGCCGTAGGGAGCCGGCTCCGCCGCCGCGGCCAGCGAACGCGCCTGCTCCTCGGTGATCGGAAAGGAAAGCGAGCACGCCCCTTCGACATCCACGCGCGGCATCGGCGCCAGCAACCGGTCCTGCATGCAGTAGTCTCCCGGCCGGTCGATCGTCCGCAGCAGCACTTCCAGCGGCTCCTGCCGCTCGTTGTAGACAACGTTCACATTCGTCGGCACGGTTTCCGTTCCCGCAACTCGCGCAACACAGGCCCACGCCGCCGTAGCCGCGCCGGACGTGCCGGGCGGCGTCCGGCGAATCAGGTGACTCGACCGGCGGTTGCCGGCCCCACGTTACCCCGCTACGGGATGAGCCGCCACGCCCCCGACTGGTCACGGTCGATCCGCGGGGATAGGATCAATCGTCCATGACGACGTCGGTTGTGACGCGCCTCCTCCATGAGCAAGGCGGCTGAGATCGATCAGAGTCCGACCGGCGCCACCGCCACCCAGTAGTAGACCAGGTAGGCGCCCGCTCCGAGCAGAAACAGCACGCCGACGTGGTTGGCGAACGGCATCACCGCCCGCAGCTTCTGCGCCAGCGTGGTGCGCAGCAGCGCGGCCGCGACCGTGACCACGGTGATCACCGCGCCCATGCCCAGCGCGTAGCTCACGAACTGGGCGAGGCTCGTCAGCCACCCGTCCGCCGTCAGAGCCGTCGACACCACCAGCAGGAAGATCGGCAGCGCGCAGCTCAGCGACGCGATGGAGTAGGTCATCCCGAACAGCAGGGCGTTCAGGGTGTTGCGCCGCGGCGTGACGTACACACGGCTGGCGGCGGCGATGCCGATCTTGCGGCCGGAGATCAGGAGCCACAGCGCCAGCGCCACCATGACGGCCCCCACCGCCGTGGCCGCGTACGGCAGGACCGGACCCAGCGCCTGCCCGGCCAAGCCGACCAGCGCGCCCACCGGCGCCACCACCGCCACGAATCCCGCGGTGGTGGCCGCGGCGATGCGGAGCGCCGCCAGCGTGCGGCGCAGCCATGACGCGGCGCCGTAGCCGCTCTCCTGCGTGCCGAGCTGCAGCGACAGGTAGGTGGGCAGCATGATGAAGCCGCACGGGTTGACGCAGGCGACGATGCCGGCCCCGAACGCCGTGCCGAGCCGCACCGAGCGGGCCAGCTCGGTGGCCGCGTTCTCGGCGCCGGCCTGCACGCGCGTGAGCAGGTAGACCAGGGCGACCACCGCGGCGGCCGGCACCACGTAGTACCACAGGACGTGCCGCCACCCGCCCGTCGCGGGCGGGGACGGGTCCATGGTCCGCGCGGTCGCCACCGCGCTATGGAATCCTTGGGTGGTGCCGCGTCAGGGGCACCACCCAAGGACTCCGTCGCGGAAGGTGGGGATGGGCCAATGCCGGAGCCATAGGCGACGTCATTGGGGCGCTACCGCTCCGCTTCGATGAGGGCGCCGGCCAGCTCCTCCAGCTTTTCCTTGGTCAGAAAGCCGGTCCACGTATGGGCGATCTGCCCCGCGGAGTTGATGAAGTAGGTGGCGGGGAGGCCCAGCAGCTCGTACTCGGCCTGGACGTGCTCGTCCGCGGTGGTCACCGCCGGATAGGTGATCTTCAGCGTATGCAGAAGCGACACCGCGTGCTCCGGCAGGCCGAGCCCGGCCAGCGCGCCGATGTCGACGCCGAGCATCAGCACCTGCTTGCGGTTCTTCTGGTAGTACTCCTCGAACTCCGGCATCTCGACCTGGCACGGCGGGCACTGGGCCGCCCAGAAGTTGAGGATGATCGGCTTGCCCAGGGCGACCACGTCGCTCAGGTGCAGCTCCCGGCCGCCGAGCTCCTTCTCACCCTGGTACGCCTCGAAATAGAAATCGGGGGCCATCGGCAGGTCCGCCTGAGCCGCCCCGCCGCCCTCTCCGTCGCCGCCCCTGCCGCCGCAGCCGGCAAGCAGCAGGCCGGCCGCCGCGGCGGCCAGCAGGGCGCCCGCTCCTCTTCGTGACCGCTCCATCGCTTCCTCCTCAGTCGACGCCGGCAGCCGGCCGCCCCTTACCCTCGGAAGCGTCCGTCCACGGCGCCGGCAGGCCCAGGGACCGCAGCTTGGCCTCCGCCTCCGCCCGCTCGCGATTGCGGGCCAGACGGCCGGGCTGTCCCTTGCGCTCGGCCAGCCAGCCGGCCGCTCGCGCGATCGCGGCGGCCTGCTCGCGGTCGCCGGCAGTCAGCGCCGCCACGAGCCCGGTCTCGATCCTGCTCAGGCTGGTCGTGTGCAGCCGGTAGTCGCAGAATGCCTCCCACGCCAGCGGGCACCAGCGCGCGACCACCTCCGCTCCGATCACCTGCGCGTAGTGGCGGATCTCGAGCTGGGCGTGGTCGTCCATGCGCAGCGACAGGAAGTGCAGCAGGTTGTGCAGGTCGATCTTCCAGTACGCCTCGGTGTAGGTGGACAGCGGCAGGTCCTTGCGCGCCTGCTCGCGCGCCACGCCGGCATCGAGGCGTTCCTGGTAGACGCTCCGCGCCCGCTTCTGGAGCTCCGCCTCCGCGGCGCTCAGCCGCTCGCCGGCCGCGCGGTCCAGGGGATCGCCCGATCCCTGCCGGTTTCCGGACGCCTGCGTCCGCCACTCCGCGGGCAAGGTGGCCTGCGCGGCGTCGATCGCGATCGAGTAGCGGGTCGAGATCTCGTTGACGGAGGCGGTGCGGTGGCGGATCCACTGCCGCCAGGCGTCCATGGGAACGCGCACGTGCAGCTTCAGCTCGCACATCTCGAACGGGGTGGTGTGGCGATGGCGCATCAGGTAGCGGATCAGCCCGCGGTCGTCGCTCACCCGCCGGGTGCCGGAGCCGTAGGAAACGCGCGCCGCCTGCACGATCGCGGCGTCGTCGCCGAGGTAGTCGACGACGCGCACGAAGCCGTCATCCAGCACGTCCAGCCGGCGGCCCAGGATCTCGTCCAGCGCGGCGACGTGCGGCCGCACCAGCATGTGCTCGTCGGGTTCCCGGTCGTCGCCTGCGGTCTCCAGGAATCGAGCCGCGCGCTCGACCACCCGGCCCGCCTCCGGGAAGGTGAACAGCTCGCACACCGCCGGGAAGGGCAGCCAGCGGCAGTCGGCGATCTCCTCGGCCTGCAGCCGGATCCGGCCCGCACCCGCGTCGGCCAGGAAGTAGTACACGACCTTGTCGTCGCCGGACGGGAGGCGGTAGCGGACCTCCTCGCGGAACCCCGGCAGGAAGCTCACGTCACGGAGGCCCACCTCCTCGGCGATCTCGCGACGCGCCGCTTCGGCGATGCTCTCGCCGGCCTCGACGTGGCCCTTGACCAGCCCCCAGTAGCCGCGCTCCGACCGTGACTCCACGGCCAGGAAGTGCAGCGCACCGTCGATCCTGCGGAAGAGCGCCGCGCCGCTCGAGGTTACGTGCGCCATCGCTACCGGACCGCCAGGACGACCTTGCCGACGTTTCCGAAGCCCTCGACCAGCGCGTGCGCGTCGCCGGCCTGCCGGATCGGCAGCGTGCGGTCGATGATCGGCCGCAGCCTCCCTTCGTCGAAGAGCGGCAGGAACCGCCGCGCGAATCCCGCCGTGATCGCCGCCTTCTCCTCGTCCGAGCGGCCGCGAAGGACCGAGCCGATGATCCGGATCCTCCGCCGCATCAGCGCGGCCAGGTCGACCGTCGCCTGCGCGCCGCCCAGCGTCGCCAACAGGACCAGGCGCCCGCGGGTCGCGAGCACCCGCAGGTTGCGCTCCAGGTAATCGGCGCCGACGATGTCCAGCACCACGTCCACGCCGCCCCACTCGCGCTCGATCTCGGCGGCGAAGTCCTCCCGGGTGTGGTCGATCGCCAACTCGGCGCCCAGGCGCCGGCAGACCGAGAGCTTGCGCTCGTCGCGCGCGGTGACCGCCACCCGCGCGCCCGCGCAGGCGGCGAGCTGGATGGCCGCGGTGCCGACACCGCTGGCGCCGCCGTGGATGAGCACCGATTCGCCCGCCCGCAACTCCGCTTCCTGGAACAGGTTCACGTACGCGGTGAGGAACGCCTCCGGGACCGCCGCAGCCTCCGCCAGGGACAGGCGCTCCGGCACGCGCATCAGGCTGCCGGCGGGAACCGGGCAGCGCTCGGCATAGGCGCCGCCGGCGACGATCGCACAGACGCGGTCGCCGGCCGACCAGTCGGTGACCCCCTGACCGAGCGCCGCGATCCGGCCTGCGACCTCCAGTCCCAGGATGTCCGAGGCCCCCGGGGGCGGCGGATAGCGGCCGGCGCGCTGCAGCAGGTCGGCGCGGTTGACCGCGGTGGCGGCCACCTCGACCAGGACGTGGCCGGCCGGCGGCGGTGCCGGCTCCGAGACCTCCTCCCAGCGCAGGGAGTGCTCGGGGGCGCGGCCGACGACGATCGCGTGCACGGTCAGCCCTGCAGGTTGGCGATGGCCGTGCGGGACCCGCCGGGGCCGGCGAAGCGGACGATCACGCTCACCAGCAGGGGGCCGGCCAGCGCCTCCCGGAAACGCTCGCAGGTCGCCTCGGGGCCGGCATCGAAGGGCACGCTCAGGGGGTCGCCGGCGAACGGCGCGGGGTCGCCGGCGCCGCCGGCGTAGGTCGTGACGCAGCGCCCGCTGCCCGGCGGCAGCGTGTCGTAGGAGAAGACGCTGCGCTCGGTGACCGCCTGGCCGTCGACGGTGCGCTCGCGGACCACGCCCAGCCGGCACGCGCCGGGAGCGCCGACGTCGGCCGTGCCGGTGATGCGCGGCGTGGCGAGCTCGTCCGGCTCCGCGGTCCATGCCTGGAGCGCTCGTTCCAGCGTGTGGCCGGTGCTCACGACCTCCAGGACCGGCTCGGTCTGCTCCCCGTTGCTCACGACGTGCGTCCCGCCACGGCTCATGAGCAGGGGATAGACCACCAGCGATGGGTCATCGCCTCGCCCGGCGTCGATGAACTCGGTACGCACGGTGCCGTCGGCGGACTCCACCAGCCGCCGGTTGCGGCTGCGCTCGCTGCGGCCGGTGATCCAGTAGACGATCGCCACGCTCCGGCCGTCAGGCGCCGGTCCCAGCGCCAGTCCGCGGCCGCGATACGTGCCGTCGGCCAGCCGTCTCAGGCCGTCCATGGCCGGGCGCTACCCGGGCAGCGCGGCGCGGATGCGCGCCGCCTCGGCAGCCAGCGCCTCGTCGCCGGGGTTGGGACCGACGTTCGCGAAGTCCATGTCGTGCATGCCGTCGATCGGGCTGACGTGGACGTGCACGTGCGGGACCTCCAGCCCGGCGATCAGCAGCCCCACCCTGGTGGGCCGGTACGCCTCCTGCAGGGCGCGGGCGATGGTGCGCGCGACCCGCATCAGCGCGGACAGCGTCTCGTCGTCCAGGTCGATCCAGTGATCGATCTCGGCCCGCGGCACCACGAGCGTGTGACCGGGGCGCAGCGGGTTGATGGAAAGGAACGCCACGCACCGTTCGTCCTGCCAGACGAAGTGGGCCGGCAGCTCGCCGGCGACGATCCGCGTGAAGACGCTTGCCATGACGATGATCAGTGTAACCCGTACCACGGTCGGGCTATGCTCCCGCGCACGTGGACCACTCCCGCACGCTCAACGTCCTGCTGTTCATCATCGTCATCATCGCCGTCGGCGTGACGCTCAAGCTGATGCAGCCGGTGCTCACCCTTTTCCTGGTGGCGCTGATGCTGGCCTACCTGATCGATCCGGTGATGGTGGTGATGGACGAGCGCCTGAAGCTGCCGTTGTGGGCCGCGCTGCCACTGACCGCCATCCTGTCGCTGGCCGTGCTGTCGGGCATCGGCGTGATCATCATCCGCAGCCTGGTCGAGTTCACGCGGGACTTCGACGACTTCATGCCGGCCATCGACCGAACCCTGCAGAACGCGACGGAGTTCCTCGCGAGCAGATTCGGGGTGGAGCTCTCCTTCAATCCCCTGGAAGAGCTGCGCGGCCTGCTGCTGTCGTCCTTCAATCAAGTGGCCAACGCGGCGCAGTCGGTGCTGCGCGGCGTCACCTCCTTCCTGCTGGTGTTCTTCTTCGCGCTGCTGTTCCTGTCGGCCAAGCACCACATGACGCGAAGCTTCGCGGACGCGTTCTCGCATCCGCAGAGCTCGATGCCGGCCATCCTGGGGCAGATCGACCGCTCGCTGCGCCGCTTCATCGGCGTCAAGACCCTGATCAGCCTGTCGGTCGGCACCGCCACGAGCCTGATCCTGCTGGCCTTCGGCGTCCGCTTCGCCGTGGTGTGGGGGTTGCTGACGTTCCTGCTCAACTTCATCCCCAGCGTCGGATCGCTCTTGTCGATCGCCGCCGTGGCGCTGTTCTCCTTCGCGCAGTTCGGCGGCGGGCTGACGCCGATCGCCGTGATCGCGTGCGTGACCGCGGCGCAGGTCCTCACCGGCAGCATCCTGGAGCCCAAGCTGCTCGGCGACGCGCTGAACCTGTCCCTGCTGGTGGTGTTCATCTTCCTGTTCTTCTGGGGGTGGCTGTGGGGTCCGATCGGCGCCCTGCTGGCGGTGCCGATGACCGCGGCGCTGCGCATCGTGCTGGCCAACATCCCGGCGACCGAGTCGTTCACCCGGCTCATGGAGGGCCGGCGGCGCGAGTCGTCCTGAGGTGGCCGGCATGGCTCACGGGGGCCGGGTCGACGATCTGTGGGTCGACGATCTGTGGGTGCGCCGCGGCACCCGCGACGTGCTGCAGGGTGTCAGCCTGGAGGTCGCCGGTGGCGGCGGGCTTCTGATCACCGGCGCCAACGGCACCGGCAAGACCACGCTGCTGCGGGCGATCCTGGGACTCCTGCCGCCGCGGCGCGGCGCGGTCACCTTCGGCGGGCGCCCCGTGCGGGCTCCGGCAGCCGGCTACGTGCCGCAGGAGCCGCCTGCCGGCGACCTGCCGATCACCGCCGCCGAGGTGGTGGAGATCGGCACCGTGGCGCGGCGCTTGGGCGCCGCCGAGCGCGGCCGGGTCGTGGCTGCAGCCATGGACGACACGGGGTGTCGGCACCTGCGCAGGCGTCGCTACGGCGAGCTGTCGGGCGGCGAACGGCAGCGCGTGTCGGTGGCGCGCTGCCTGGCGCAGGACGCGCGGCTGCTGCTCCTGGACGAGCCCACCTCGGCCCTGGACGCCGCGGCGCGGGCCGGGCTGATCGAGTTGCTGGAGCGCCTGCGCGAACGGCTGGGGCTGGCGATCCTGATGGTCAGCCATGATCCCGAAGCTCGGGCGCGCGTCCCGTGGCCGGTGGGCGAGCTGCGCGACGGGCGTGTGCGGGCTTGAGCACCCTGCTCGAAGCGCTCGCCGTGGCGCCGATCGCGCGCGGGCTGGCCGCCGTGCTGATCGCCGGCGCCGCGCTGCCCCTGGCCGGGGTGCTGGTGCTGCGCCTGGAGCTCGTGACCCTGCGCTTCACCCTCATGCACGGGGCACTGCTGGGAGCGGCGGTGGCGCTGGCGGTCGGTCTGGACCCGCTCCTGCCCGGCCTGGCCGTCGCCCTGCTGCTGGTGGTCACGCACGTGCCGCTGGCCAGGGCGGCGGGGCTGCGGCTGGGCTACGTTGCCGCCTTCCTGATGGTGATCACCATCGGCGCCGCGGCAGCGGTGATCTACCGCGCCGCGGTACCGGCGCCGGAGGTGTTCGCGGTGCTGTGGGGCGATCCGTTCGCGCTGACCCGCACCGACCTGATCGCCGTCGCGGCGTTCGGGGCGGCGCTGATCGCGTTCGTGGCGCTGGCCCACCGCCGCATCGCGGCGCTCCTGTTCGACCAGGAGGTGGCGGCCGCGAGCGGTGTGGCCGTGCGGCGGGTGCGGGCGGCGGTGCTGCTTGCGGTAGGCTGCGCCGTGGCCTTCGCGATGAAGCTGATCGGCGCGTTGCTGCTCGACGCCATCCTGCTGTTGCCGGCGATCCTGGCGCTGGCCGTGGCGCGCAGCGTGCGCGGCCTGTTCGTGCTGGCTGCGGCGGCCGGCCTGGCCGTGGCGGCGGCGGGGTTCGCCGTGGCGCTCCTGGTCGACCTGCCGGCGAGCGCCGGCGTGACGCTGGCGGCGGCCCTGCTGCTGCCGGTGGTGATCGTCGCCCGCCGGCGGAGGCACGCGTGAGACGGTACGCCGTGGCCGGGGGCCGGCGGCTCCCGCGGCTGCGCTACCTGCTGCTGGCGGCATGGATCGGATGCGCGGCCGCAGCCGGCGCGGACGGCGGCGCCGTGGTCGCGTCGACCGAGTGGACGGCCGCCTTCGCGCGCGCGGCCGGCATCGCGGACGTGACGGTGCTGGCGCCGGCCGCTGCGCGCCATCCCGCCGAGTACCAGTTGCGGCCGTCGGACCTGCGCGCCGTCGCCGCCGCGGACGCGCTGATCTTCGCCGGCTACGAGGCGATGGCCGCCCGCATGCGGGAGCTGGCCCCGAAGGACGCGGGCGTCCTGCGCATCGACACCGACTACTCGCTGTCCACGCTCCGCCGGTCGCTCGATGCGCTGCAGGCGGCTGGCGGCAGCACGGCGGCAGCGGCGGCCAGCCTGCGCGCGATCGCCGGGGAGTACGCGGCTTGGCGCGCCGAGCTGGCGGAGCGCGGCCTGGCCGGGGCGCCGGCGCTGGTCCACCGCTTCCAGGAGCCGCTGGCGCGCGAGCTGGGCTTCGACGTGGTGGCGACGTTCGGCCCGCTGCCGCCGCAGGCTGCCGCGCTCGCCTCCCTTGCCGAGGCGGAGGTGGTGCTGATCATCGACAACCAGCACAACACGGTGGCCGCGCCGCTCGCTGAGATCCACGCGCCGGCGCCGGTGGCGGCGTTCCTGAACTTCCCCGGCGCCGCCGGCACCGCGACCCTGCTGGAAGTGGTCCGCCACAACCGCGGTCTGCTGGCCGCCGCGCTGGACGGATGACGGGGCGCTACGCCAGCTCCGTGATCTGGAACGCGTAGAGGCTGGCCTCGCTCAGGTAGAACTTCAGGCGGATCGTCCGGCCGCGCAGAACGGACAGGCCCCCGCCGTTCCATCTCACCGAATGCGCGAGCGCATCGCCCGAGAACGGCGCGCACTCACCGCGGCCGAACCCCTCGACCACCTCGCCACGCTCCGTGAGCACCTCGACCTGGATCCGTCCGTTGGCGGCGCAGGCGTTGATCTGAAGGCCGTCCCCCTCGCATGCGAACGCCCGCGTCACCAGCGCCCCCTCGCTTTGCCGCACCGGCGTGCGCGCGACGAAGCGGTCGCGCTTGAGCGTCGCCAGCCCCACCGCGCTCTCCTGCGCGCCCGTGTCGTTGTGCAGGACGTTGTGGCCGGTGTAGTAGAACCACAGCTCGTCGCCGACGGTGACGGGCGGCAGCGGAAAGAGCATGCCGCAGTCGAACTCCCGCGCCTGGCCGTGCTCGATGCCGCGCTCGATGAAGGTCTGCCGCGTCGGCAGCCGGTCCCAGCGCTTCCCGTCGCGGCTGAAGGCGAGCTGTGAGTCGATGGTCATGGAGGTGTCCGAGTAGTACATCTGCAGCAACCCGAAGTAGAGGCCCTCGTACGGAAACACCGGCATGCCGTACACCTCGACCGGGTCCAGCTCGTCCGGCGTGACCACCGTCTGCGGAAAGCTCCAGCTCAGCAGGTCCGGGCTCTCCGCGCGCGCCACCCGGCGCTTCCAGCGCCCGGCGTACACCGGCGGCCGCATGTACAGGACGTAGCGGCCGAGCCGCTCGTCCCGGAACACGGTGTTCATGGTGTCGGACTCGCCGTCGATCACGGGGTTGTCCGCGTGCGGCGTCCAGTGGACGCCGTCCGGCGAGTACGCGATGCAGACGCCCGCGCGCAGCTCGCCCGCCCGGTGCTGCGCGACCAGCTTCTCCGGCGCCTCGACCCCGAAGATGTCCGTGTACAGCAGCTTGTAGCGCCGCGCCGGATCCGGCTCGTGGTCCTCCTTCAGCACCGTGCCGCAGGTGGCCCACCACTCGCCGGTCAGGACCACGTTGTTGGCCGCCGATCCCTCGTACTCGAACCTGCCCACGTTCGGCTTCTCCCAGACGATGCCGTCGCGCGAGGTGGCGTAGCCGATCCAGTAGGTGTAGGTGCAGTCCTCCGGGCTGTTCCAGTGGACGAAGTGCGAGGAGTTGTACCAGAGCTTGAACAGCCCCTCGTCGCGGTCGTACATCACGGAGTTGCCGTGCAGCCCCTTGTTGCCCTGTCCCGGCTGCCGGCTGTGCTCCCACGGCTGGTCGGCGACCAGCACCGGGTTGGCGTGGTGCTTGGCCGGCCGGGTGACCACCCGCTTCAGGTTCCACGTGTCCTCGACCACGAAATCGTCGACCAGGAGCTGCTTGCGCGTGCCGATGTCCATGAACGGGGACTGTAGGAGCCCGCCCACGCACCGGCAAGCGTCGCCGTCAGCCGGCCGCGCCGGCCTGCAGGATCTCGACGCGGTTGCCGAACGGGTCGTCGGTGAAGAAGCGCGTGCATCCGGGCAGGGCTGAGTCCCAGCGCACCGCGAAACCCGCCTCCCGCAGCCGTTCCGCAACCGCGGCCGCATCCCGGGCGCGAAACGCGGGGTGCGCCTTTGTCGCGGGAGAGAAGTCCTCCGCTACCCCCAGATGGAGTTGCAGGTCGCCGACCGCGTACCAGACACCCCCGCGCGCGGCCAGCGGAGCCGGCTTGGCAATCTCCCGGAGCCCGAGCGCCGCGCCGTAGAAGGAGCGAACGGCGCCCTCGCCGCCCCGGGGCATGGCCACCTGCACGTGGTCGAGCAACATCTGGCCCATCCCTTACGGCTGCTTGACGGAAACGGTCAGAGACTGGATGCCCAGGCGCTTCCAGGCACCTCTCCGATACCGCGGACGGCTTCGCAGGTTCCCGATGACGTTCGACGACTCGGACATGCCGCCCGCGGCCCAGCGCCGCTCGGTCGTCCGGCCATCCCGGTGCATCTCGAAGATCCGCGCCTCTTGCTCGCGTAGCAGCGCGTCCCTGAACGCCTCCTCCGTAGGCGGATCCAGAGTAATCGGCAATACGTCTCCCTCTCCCCGGGTGACGGGGGACGAGCCCAGATGCTCCAGGGAGCTGTCCTGTTCGTCGTCCACGTCTTCGGGCAGCAGACTTGCGAGGTACTGCCCGCTTACCTGGCACAGCGCAACGATCGACCGGTACTGCGCTTCGCAATAGCGCTGGAGGTTGCCGAACACCGAAGCCCGCTCCCAATACCCGGACTCCCGGACGAACGACTCGATTCGCCTGAGTCGTTCGGGATCCTCCACGAAGTCGAGATAGTGCTTGCCCGCCTTCCGACGGTTCGCCTCCCTGGTCGCGGGCAGGACGTTGCCGTAGAGGTGAAGGCCGCAGTGGGTACGGTTCATTGGTATTGCATGGTCGCGTTCCATCCGGCCTTCGACCAATTCAACCTCCGTGTAGGCGCACCGCCCGCCGAACCACCTGAGCGTCTCTTCCCACTCAGTTTCCGTCAGCCCCCCCAGCCGCGCCCCCGCATCCGACAGGACAACGCGCACGAAGGCGTTGGCAGCGTCACCAGGACTCCACTGTCTCGTCTGCCGTGCCATCAGCGCAGCCTCCGGGCGCTTGTACCGGCGATCCGTCCCGGTCGTCAACCCGCGGTGCGTGTCCTCGACCGGTCGGCCGGCGAGTGGGCCATCGCGTCGGTGATCCGCGCGCCTGCGGGCGGGTCCACCCTGCCGGCGAGCAGCGGGTCACCGGTGGCTTCCATCCAGCGGTAGAGACGGCGGCGCAGGTCGTCCGCGACTCGTCGCACATCGCTGCGCGCGACGATGTTGTGCTGCTCGGTGGGATCGAACGTCAGGTCGTAGAGCATCTCCCGTTCCCGAGGCAGCTCGGCCCATCCCCGCGAGAGCAGCTCCTCCTTGCTCGGGCCGTCATCGGCGTTGCTCAGCACCACCCGCTCGTAGTCGTCGTAGCGGCGGATGTACTTGTGGCGCTCGGTGCGCACGCAGCGCGCCGGCTCGTACGCCGCGTGGTAGTTGATCTCTGCGTGGATCTCCTCGTGCAGTGCGTCGACCTCGCCGCGCACCAGTGGCTGCAGCGGCCGGCCCTGGACGAAGTCCGGGATGTCGATCCCGGCGGCAGCGTGGGCCGTCGGCGCCAGGTCGATCAGGCTGATCATCGCGTCGATCACCCGTCCGCCGCGGAACCCGCCGGGGCCGCGGGCGACCAGGAAGACGCCGATGCCCTGGTCGGTGAGGTTGCACATGTTTCGCGGGAACTGCAGGCCGTGGTCGGTGAAGCAGAGCACCAGCGTGTCGTCCGCCAGCCCGGCGTCATCCAGCGCGCGCAGCACGCGAGCGAACGCGGCGTCCATCACGCGCGCGGCCGCCTTGAAGTCCGCGGTGTCGCGGCGCGTCGCGGGCGTGTCCGGCAGCGGCGCCGGCGGCTGGCAATAGCGCTCGTCCTCCGCCGGGTGATGCGCCGGGTCCGCCGGCGGGAAAGGCCGATGCGTCTCGTTCAGGCCGACCGAGATGAAGAACGGCTTGCGGTGTCTGCCGCGGATGAACGCGGCGGCCGCGTCGGCGGCGTCGGCCGGCTCGGTCTCCGGGTAGTTCGTGTCGTGGTCGCAGACCACCTCGTCGTAACCCACCACGGCGATGTCCGGCGCGGTGTGCTCGACGCCCGACAGGACCGTGTGGTAGCCGGCCCGCTTCATTCCGTGCACGAGGTGGCGGGAGTAGTCGGGCATGCCGAACCCGCGATGGGCCAGGCCGAGCTGGCCGCAGGAGTGGGGATACATGCCGGTGAGGAAGCTCGCCCGGCTCGGCGAACAGGTCGGCGCGGCGGCGAACGCGTGCCGGAACAGCACCCCCTGCCCCGCCAGCCGCTGCAGGTGCGGCGTCGGCACCGCGTGCCCGTACGGCTGCACGAAGCGGCCGGTGTTGTGCGAGTGCATGAAAACGATGTTGGTCCGGCTCATGGCGTGGTTGTCGGCTGACATCGGGAACAGTAGGCTAATGGGGCACATGAAGTACCGCGTCGTCCTGATCGAGTCTGAAGAAGGGTACGCGGTGAGTTGTCCTGCGCTGCGGGGGTGCCACTCGCAGGGAACTACGCTCGAAGAGGCGCTCGCGAACATCAAGGAAGCGATCCGCGAGTGGCTGGCAGTAGAGGAACAGCAGCGCACACCTGAAGTTGCCACCTACGACCCGGCGGAACTGACGGACGACCAGGCGATGGCGGAACTGGTGCGCAGCGGGCTGGCCGATCCCCTGGAGGCACCGCTCGACGTCGACGGCTTTCTGGCGACGCCACGGCCTCGTCTCGCTGACGGTCTCAACGTCAGCGAGCTTGTGGCGGAGGAACGCGAGGCGAGCCCCTGAGATACCGGGGCTCGCCCGGTAGCACTCTTGGTCGAAGAATCGACGAGCGAGCGAACATCGCCGCGCTCTGCTGGCCGAAGACGGTCGCACGGGCACCGGCTGCCGGCCGGTATTTTCGGACCAGCCCTCGACAATCAGCGACGTGCCGATACGTCCTGTCCGGCTGCCTCCGAATCGAGCACCGCTTCGGCGCGAAACTTCAAGCCCAGAGCGCCGATGACCTTGAGAACGGTGTCCAACGTAGGATTGCGTTCTCCCGACAGCGCCTTGTAGAGACTTTCACGGGACAGGCCGGCATCACATGCGACCTGCGCTATGCCCTTGGCGCGCGCGATGTCGCCCAGTGCCTTGGCGACGAACGCGGCATCGCCGTCGGCCTCCTCCATACA
Organism: Spirochaetia bacterium; assembly: GCA_964291595.2. GTDB lineage: Bacteria > Spirochaetota > Spirochaetia > SZUA-6 > Bin103 > CATQHW01. Next base: position 5,036,575 of record OZ219914.1, read on the forward strand.
AGCTTCCAGGTATGCGGCCATTTCCTCCCGTGTGCGAAGGTGCTCCGCGACGTCGTACGGTGAGGTAGCGGTCTTGGTCTTGGTCATGTTCCCACCTACAGATTTCGTGCCAGACGCAACGCCGTCTTGACGTCGTCGCTCTGGGTCCGTTTGTCCCCGCCAGCCAGCAGAACAACGATCCTGCGGCCCTGTTTCTTGTAATACACCCGGTAGCCCGGCCCGTAGTCAATCCGCAACTCTGAAACACCTTCACCCACGGGCCTGACGTCTCCCGGGTGTCCGGCCGCCAGACGCTCGATCCGCACGAGGACGCGAGCCCGGGCGCGCGCATCCCGCAAGCTGTCCAGCCACTTGGCGTAGCCCTCTGTCTTGCGGACCTCGAACATGCGCGGATTGTAGCCAACAGGCTACATCCCGTCCATGCCTCCTTCGCGTGCCTCGACGCAGGCGCTCTCGTCCTGGACACCCATTCGACGAGGGACCGGACTCTCGGCTCTTGAGGGAGCTCAGGTATGAGCGCGATCAGAGCGCGCCGCGAGCCGCTTGCCGGCCGGGCGTGAGCCTGCCCAGTCCCTCGTGTGTGAGATACTGGGATGCATCGCGCTGGTCCCGATGATCGTCTCGGAGCCCGACAATGCGCTGGCGCGAAACGTGGATCTCCGAAGACGACCGGGCGCGGCGGCGAACGCCTGCCGGAACAGCACGCCCTGCGCGGCCAGCCGCTGCAGGTCGAAGAGTCGACGAGCGAACATCGCCGCGCACTGCTGGCGGTAAAACGGTCGCACCGTCAGGCCAGCGCCCTCCGTTCCTTGCGTTGCGAGCACCGCATCCGGCGCGGTAGCTTCCTTTGGCATGTCATCAGAGCGCGAACCCACAACGATGAGAGGTTGGCCACTGTGCCGGTATGACAGCATCAAGAAGCGGCACGGGTTCACCGCGAAGGTCGTGGCTTGGAATGTCGAGTGGGCTACACCCCGCTCCCGGCGAAGCCCCGAAATACTGGCTCGCATATTCGTTGATCACGATCCCGACATCGTTTGTCTCACAGAAGCCGATTTCAGCCTGTTGGCTGATCGGTCGGGATTTACGATCTACTCTCAGCCGGACGGTGTCCGGGCAAAGAAGGACGGCAGCTTGCGGAAGGTCGTACTGTGGTCGAAAGAGCCGTGGGAGAAGGTTGACACGGATGGGGTCGATACACTGCCGCCAGGAAGATTCATTTCGGCCGTCACAACGACGCCTTTGGGCGAAGTCACCGTAGTCGGAGTCTGTATTCCTTATCGAGACGCACGAGTCCGTTGGACGAACGATGGCGTAACCCGTAAACCATGGGAAGACCACAAGCAGTACATTGCCGGTCTGAACGAGGTGCTCAGATCTACGCCAGCCAGCCCGCTGGTTCTGCTGGGGGACTTCAACCAGCAGGTAGGACAGACCGGCTACGCTCCCCGCTCGCTACGCGGTACGCTCAGAGCTGCTCTGCCAGAGCGCATCACGATTGCAACCAGTGCCCTAGGCTTCGACGGCCGCAGAGTCATCGACCAGATCGCGATCAGTGAGGACCTGTCAGCCCAGTCACTATCTCTGATCAGCAGGTACTGCAGCGACAAGTCGCTCACCGACCACGTCGGCGTATGTGCCGACCTCGGGGCGCAATCAGCCCCGGCATTGAATCCCACCGAGAACTATGCGTTCGAGCGGTTCACAGAGCCGCTATAGCATTGCCCCGCCCGGCGCGTACGACCAGAGGGATCGTCGGGACGTCGAGTTCAAGCGGCACCCGGAAACCCAAACCGGACGGCACGTGAGGAGCGGAGCGGCCGACGCCCCGCCGGACCCCGACGCGGCCGCGTCGCGGGATGGCGACCTCTTCAGGCCGCCCTGCGTCTCCCTGGATCTGGAGGTCGGCAGGGACGACAGGATTCATGCCATCGGGGCAATACGGGCGGATACCGGCCGCAGTCTGCCGCATTCGGGCGGCGGTCTGGCCGTCGTGCTTTCGAGGCTGGACGACTTCGCCGACGGCGCGTCCTTCCTGCTGGGACACAACCTGATCGCCTTCGACCTGCCCCACCTGGCGGCGGCGAAGCCGGCCCTCCGGCTTCTGAAACTCCCGGCCGTCGACACGCTGCGTCTCAGCCCGCTCGCCTTCCCCCGCAACCCCTATCACAGTCTGGTCAAGCACTACCAGGACGGCGGACTGAAGCGCGGCCGGGTGAACGATCCCGAGCTCGACTCCCGAATTGCGCTGAAGCTCCATGGCGACCAGTGCGAGGCGCTGGCGAAGGCCGCACCGGACCTGCTCGCCGCATGGCACCGGCTGTGCACCCCCGAGCCCACCGGCGTGGACCGCGCCCTGGACGGGCTCTTCTGCCAGCTTCGAACGCGGGACCGGCCATCGTCGACGGAGGCTGAGGCGGCGATCGGACGGCGGCTGGAGAACGCCGCCTGCGCGACCTGGGCACGCGATGTCGTTGCGGATGCGCACCGGCTCGGCTGGCCGCTGGCCTATGCCCTGGCATGGCTTTCGGTGGCGGGCGGCAACTCGGTGATGCCGCCCTGGGTCCGCCACCAGTTTCCGCAAGCGGGGCGGCTGGTGCGCCGCCTCAGGGACACCGCGTGCACGGATCCGGCCTGCGGCTGGTGCCGGGAACGCCATGACGCGGGCAGGGAGCTGAAGCGCTGGTTCGGCTACGACGGGTTTCGTCCCGAACCGGCGGATGACGACGGCAGGCCCATGCAGCAGGCCATCGTCGAGGAGGCGATGGCGGGAGGACATGCTCTGGGCATCTTGCCCACCGGGACGGGAAAGTCGCTCTGCTACCAGATCCCCGCGCTGTCGCGCTACGACAAGACCGGTGCGCTGACGGTCGTGATATCTCCCCTGGTCGCGCTGATGGCGGACCAGGTGACCGGGCTGGAGCAGCGCGGCATCGGCTGCTGCGTGACCGTCAACGGGCTGCTGTCGATGCCGGAGCGGAGCGACGCCCTGGACCGGATCCGGCTGGGAGACGCCGGCATCGTGCTGATATCGCCGGAGCAGTTGCGCTCGCGCTCCCTGCGGCGGGTTCTGGACCAGCGCGAGATCGGCGCCTGGGTGCTGGACGAGGCGCACTGCCTGTCGCGCTGGGGCCACGACTTCCGGCCCGACTACCGCTACGTGGGACGTTTCATCCGCGAGAAGGCAGGTGACGGACCGCTGCCTCCGATCATGTGCCTGACCGCGACCGCCAAGCCCGATGTCATCGGGGACATCGCCCGGCACTTTCGGAACGAACTCGACATCGATCTGGCCGTGTTCGACGGCGGCGCCGAACGCGCCAATCTCGCCTTCGAGGTGATCCCGACCACGGGAGGAGAGAAGTTCGCGGACATCCTGCAGGTCCTGACGTCCCATCTGCCGCCCGACGCGCCGGGTGGCGCGATCGTCTACTGCGCGACGCGGCAGCAGAGCGAGGACATCGGGGAGTACCTTCAGTTGAAGGAGATGGCGGCAGACCATTTCCACGCGGGCCTGCCTCCGGAGAGGAAGAAGGAGGTCCAGCGGCGCTTCATCGCCGGCGAGTTGCGCGCGATCGTGGCCACCAATGCCTTCGGGATGGGGATCGACAAGCCGGACGTGCGGCTGGTCGTCCACGCCGACATACCGGGCTCGCTGGAGAACTACCTGCAGGAAGCCGGCCGCGCCGGGCGCGACCGCGATCCGGCGCGCTGCGTCCTTCTCTATGCGCCGGACGACGTCGAGCGCCAGTTCGGCATGTCGGCGCGCTCGCGTCTCACCCGCGAGGAGATCCACGGGATCCTGAGAGCCCTGCGCAATCTCGACCGGAAGAAGCGCTTCGCCGGAAACGTGGTGGCGACCGCCGGCGAGATCCTCGGGGAGGACGAGAAGAAGGTGTTCGAACGCGACTCCGCGACCGACGACACCCGCGTGCGCACCGCCGTCGCCTGGCTGGAGGAGTCGCAACTCCTCACCCGCGAGGAGAATGTCGTGAAGGTGTTCCCGTCCTCGCTCCGGGTGGGCACGGTCGACGAGGCCGGACGGCGGCTCGCCAAGGCGAAGATCGCGGATGCGTATCGCAGGCAGCTCCTGCTGATCGCGGAGGCTCTGATCGGCGCGGACGCCGACGAGGGGGTGAGCACGGACGAGCTGATGGGGATCTCGGGCCTGAGTCCGGAACGCGTGCGCGGCGCCCTGTACGACCTGGAGCGGTTCGGCATCGCCAGCAACGACACGGCGCTGACCGCGTTCGTCCACACCGGCGTGGGCCGCTCGTCGCAGAAACGCCTCCAGGAGGCGGCTGCCCTGGAGACCGCTCTCATCGAGCACATGCAGGAGGCCGCTCCCGACCTCGGAAAGGGAGACAGCTCGTCACTCCACCTGCGTATCGCCGCCCAGGTGCTGCGGGACCGGGGTCTGGCCGATCCGCTGCCGGAACGGCTGTTCCGCATCGTCCGGGGCATCGCCTTCGACGGGCGCGGCGAGGACGGCGCCGCGGGCAGCCTCACGGTCCGCAAGCGGGACGCGGAGACCGCACGGGTCACGCTGCATCGCGCATGGGGTGCGCTGGCAAAGATCGCCGACATACGCCGCCAGGCGGCCGGCCGCCTGCTCGAACATCTGCTCGACTGCCTGCCGCCCGGCAGCCGCGGCACCGACCTCCTGGCCGAGACCACGCTCGGCAAGCTCCTGCAGGCGATCGAGTCCGACCTGGTGCTGAAGAGCATGGTGAGGAACCCGGCCAAGCTGCTGGACCGCGCCCTGCTCTGGCTCCACGAGCTGGAGGTGATCCGCCTCAACAAGGGGCTGGCGGTGTTCCGCCCGGCCATGACGATCCGGCTGGAGCAGCGGGAACGGCGCGGCTTTGCCAAGGCGGACTTCGAGCCCCTTGCGCTTCACTACCAGGGACAGGTGCTGCAGATCCACGTCATGAAGGAGTTCGCCGAGCGCGGCCTCGCCGCCATGAGCGAGGCGCTGCGCCTGGCGATGGACTACTTCGCACTCACGGAGGAGGAGTTTCTGGCCCGCTGGCTGCCTGGCCGGGACCGGGAGATCGGCCGGCAGACGACGCCCGCGTCCTGGCGCGCCATCGTCGAGAGCCTGGGGAACACGCTTCAGCAGCACATCGTGGCCGACGAGCGGGAACAGACCAACGTGCTGGTCCTCGCAGGCCCCGGTTCGGGCAAGACCCGCGTGCTGGTGCACCGCATCGCCTGGCTGATCCGTGTCAGGCGGGAGAACGCCCGCGGCATCCTTGCGCTGGCCTACAACCGTCACGCGGCCGGCGACATCCGCCGCCGGCTGGCGGAGATGATCGGCGACGACGCGCGCGGCGTGACGGTGCTCACCTGCCACGCGCTTGCCATGCGCCTGGCGGGCGCGAGCTTCACCGGCCGGTCGGAGCGCCCGGACGACGCGATGTTCAGGGACGTGATGCGCCGCGCCGTCGCGTTGCTCCGCGGCGAGGAGCTGTCGCCGGAGGAGGCGGACGAGCGCCGCGAGCGCCTGCTCGCAGGCTTCCGGTGGATTCTCGTCGACGAGTACCAGGATGTCGCTCTGGAGCAGTACGAGCTGATATCGGCGCTGGCCGGGCGGACGCTGGAAGACGACGCGGGCAAGCTCACCCTGTTCGCCGTCGGCGACGACGACCAGAACATCTATGCCTTCAACGGAGCGTCGGTGGAGTTCATCCGGCGCTTCGAGGCCGACTACGGGCCCAGGCCCACCTACCTGACCGCCAACTACCGTTCGACGGCCCATATCGTGGCGGCGGCCAATGCGGTGATCGAGCCTGCGCGGAACCGCATGAAGGCCGGGCATCCCATCCGGGTCGACCGCGTGCGAGAGAGCGACCCGCCGGGCGGAGCGTGGGCGGATCTGGACCCGGTGTCGCGCGGGCGGGTGCAGATTCTCCCGGCAGGAGGCGATCCGGTCGGCCAGGCGCGTGCCGCCATGGCGGAGTTGCTGCGCCTCTGTGAGCTGGCGCAGGAGTGGGACTGGTCGGGGTGCGCGGTCATCGCGCGCGAGTGGGAGTACCTGATTCCGGTGCGGGCGTTCTGCGAGGCGCATGACGTCCCCGTACAGATGGCGAACGAGGAGATCCCGAATTTCTGGCGCCTGCGGGAGACCCGGGCGTTCGTCGAGTGGCTGCGCGGACGCGAGACGCGGATCGTCGACGGCACGTCCCTGCGCGGGTTGACCGACGCGAGGCCCTCCGATCCCTGGCACGACCTGCTGCGGCAGGCGGTCGAGGAACATGCGCTGGAAACCGGCGGCGGAGAAACACCGGTGGACCATTTCATCGAGTGGCTGGCCGAGTGGGGCCGGGACATACGCCGCCGCCAGCGGGGACTGCTGCTGCTCACCGCCCATCGCGCGAAGGGCCTGGAGTTCGATCACGTGGCGGTCCTGGACGGCGGCTGGGACCGCGTGGGCCGCGACGAGGATCCCGACGCGCCGCGCCGGCTGTATTATGTGGCGATGACGCGGGCGCGGCAGACGCTGACGCTGGCCAGACTCGACGGCTCCCGGAGCTTCCATGGCGAACTGCTGACCATCCCCGCCACGATCCGTCGCGAGGCTGCCGAGCTTCCCTCGTGCCCGCAGGCGGTGGAGTATCGCCATGTCCGGCCCACCCTCCAGGAGGTCGACCTGGGGTTCGCCGGGCGGCGCCGTGCCGGCGATCCCGTACACGGCGCAATCACGGCACTGTCGGTCGGCGATCCCCTGGACGTGCGGATCGGCAAGGACGGGCGCTGGACTTTGCTGGACCGGGCCGGCCGGACCGTGGGGCGCTTGGCCGGATCGTTCAGGCCGCCGCCCGGGTCACGGTGCCGGTCGGCGGCAATGTTCGCGGTCGTGGGATGGAGCCGGGAGGCGTCGGACCCGAAATACCACGACGCCTTGAGATGTGACGACTGGGAAGTGGTCATGCCCGAACTGGTGTTCGAGCCGGACAGGTGAGCGGCCTCGGTGATCGGCGTCACTCCGACGGCCGCGGCGCTCGATGTATAGTCGGAACATGCCCGGCGACGAGCGCGCGGAGCTGATCGATCCGTTCACGCTGAGCGCCGCCGACGGCTACGCGTGGCTCAAGGGCAACCTGCACTCGCATACCACCTGCTCGGACGGTCTCCTGTCACCGCAGCAGCGCGCAGACGCCTACGCGGCCGCCGGCTACGACTTCCTGGCGATCACCGACCACTACCGCATCACCAGCCTCGCCGGCATCACCCCTGCCCACGGACTGGTCCTGATCCAGGGCGTGGAGCTGCATCCCGACAACCCCTTCGGGGGCCAAACACATCACTTCGTCGGCCTGCATGTCAGCGACGATATCGATGCCGCGAAGCTCGCGCCGCAACACGTGATCGACGCGATCCGCGAGCAGGGCGGCTCGGTGTGGCTGGCCCACCCGTACTGGAGCTCCGTCTGCATTCCGCGCGACACGCTGCCGTTGCGCGGCCTTGCCGGCATCGAGATCTTCAACGCCGCGTGCGGCCTGCAGGGCAAGGCGGAGTCGGCTGTGCATTGGGACGAGTGGATGGTGCACGCCGACCGGCTCATTCCGGCGCTGGCAAACGACGACTCCCACTTTCGAGACGAGGATCGCCGCGACACGTACCAAGCATGGACGATGGTGCGCGCGCGCCAGCGTTCAGCGCAGGCCATCGTCGATGCGCTGGTGAGCGGCGCCTCCTATGCGACCACCGGGCCGGTCATCCATGACATCCAACTCCGAGGGGAGCGATCGGCGAGCGGGCGCCGAGTCGCGGCTACCGTGGTGTGCTCGGAGGCAAAGCGGATCGACGCGATCAGCGATCTGGGCGGAGCATCCTATCGCGAGCAGGATGCGACCTTCGAGCAGGCGACGTTCCCTTTGAAGGTCGACGCCCGCTGGGTGCGGTTCGAGGTGATCGCGCCCGACGGCAGCAAGGCCTGGTCCAATCCGTTCGATCTGAGCGCTCGCTGAGGCATCCTCAAATGGCAGTCAGAGAGACGCCGCGCCGATGGCCCTTCCTGGACTGGTCGCTGGTGCAACCCGGCTACCAGCACATGCCGCGCTCGCCGAAGTACGGCAACGTGCCGTACGGGATCGCGATCCGATCGCAGCCCGCGCGACGGTCAGCCCCCTGGCTCCGCGCCGACAGGCCGTGGGAAGAGCAGGCGCTCGGCAAGTCGCAGTCGCTCATCTACGAGAACGGCACCTACCGGCTCTGGTATGAGGCGGCCGCCAGCGACTACAACTGGCGTTCGTCAGACCTGACCGACTACAGCCACCGGCTGTGCTACGCCGAATCGAGCGACGGCGTGAGCTGGCGCAAGCCGAACCTCGGCCTGTTGGAGTTTCGCGGCGACCGGAACACGAACATCGTGTTCGACCGGACGCGCAACGGCGGACGCGCCTGTCTGGGCGGAACGGTGTTCGTCGACCCGGTCGCACCGGCGGCCGAGCGCTACAAGCACATCTTCCTGGGCGCCGAGCCAGACACGTGGCAGATGCAGGGCGCGGTGTCGGCGGATGGGCTGCAGTGGACTCCGATCGCCGAGCCGCTCATCGACGGATTCATGAGCGACACCCAGACCACCGCACATTACGACCCGGTACGGCGCCGCTACGTCGGCTACTTCCGCACATGGATCGAAAGCGACGTCCCCAGCTCATCGTTCCGCTCGCGCCAGTCCCGAAGGTCGATCTCCCGCGCCGAAACCGCCGATTTCCGGACCTGGCCCCATCCCGAGACGACGGCGTACCTGGGCGTGGCGCACCATCCGTCCCACGATCTGTACACCAACGCGCACGCCTTCTATCCCGGACGGGACGATCTGCATCTGTTCTTCCCGGCCCAGTTCAGCCGGGAAAAGGACACGCTGCAGGTCCACTTGGCCACGAGCCGCGACGGCGTGCGCCTGGAGTACTTCGGAGACCGGCCGGTGGTACCGATCGAAGCGGACGGCGCCGGAGAAGAGAAGCGCGTCTACGCCGGGGTGGGCATCGCGCCTCACGGCGCGGATACCGTGGCCGTGCCGTGCAGCCGCTGGCGCCACACCCACAACGAGGACACCGCGGAGGGGTTCCGGGAGGAGTACCAGGGCGAGTACTTCTGGGCGACCTGGAGCACCGACCGCTTCGCGGCGGTGGAGGCCGACGAACGCGGCTTCTTTGCGACTCCGGTGTTCGACGACCCGCTGGCCGCGCTGTCGGTCAACGCCACGACCTACCCGTCGGGGGAGATACGGGTCCAGCTCACCGATGAGACGGGGGTGCCCGTCGAGGGGTATGCGTTCGCCCAGTGCGACCCCGTGCGGGGTGACCAGATCCGCCATCCGGTAACCTGGCGGGGCCGGCCCGAGATCGCGGTCCATCCCGAGAGGCCCCTGGTGATCCAGTTCCGGATGACGCGGGCAAAGCTCTACGCCATGTACACGGCGTGACCTGTTACGCGGTCCGACCTGTACGGTTAGTGGTACAAGTTGCCGGTTCACGGTAGACTTCCGGTGAGACCGACAATCTGGAGGGTGATGTGAGAACGGTTTCTTTTACGGAAGCCAGGAAAGGCCTGAAGTCCATACTCGACGGAGTCGCAGGCGATGCGGACGTCGCCATCATCACGCGCCGTGATGCCGAAGACGCGGTGGTCATGTCGCTCGACTACTACAACAGCCTGATGGAAACCGTGCACCTGCTGAAGTCGCCCGCGAACGCCGCTCACCTCGCCGAAACGATCGAGCAATACCGCGCCGGCAACGTGCTCGAACGAGAGACGATCGACCCGTAGTAGATGCAGCGCACGTTGGCATGGACCAACGCGGCCTGGGCCGACTACCTGTGGTGGCAGGGACAGGACAGGAAGACGCTGCGGCGGATCAACCGGCTGATCGCCGACACCTTGCGCTCCCCGTTCGAGGGGATCGGCAAGCCGGAAGCGCTGAAGGAGACCCTGACCGGATTCTGGTCACGGCGGATCGACCAGGAGAACCGCCTGGTCTACGCCGTCGAGGAGACCCGCGCGACCATCATCTCCTGCCGCTACCGTTACGAGCGGTGATGCCATGATCCTTGCCGTCCTGCGCCGGCTGCGGCTGATGGTGGTCACCCTGGCCGCCATCTCCGTCCTCTCGTTCCTGATCATCCAGGCGCCGCCGGGAAACTACCTGGACACCTACATCACGCAGTTGCGCATGCAGGGCGACGCCGTCGACGACGCCAGGATCGAAGCGCTGGAGGCCCGCTACGGCCTGGAGCGGCCGATGCACGTGCAGTACCTCAAGTGGATCTGGGGGGTGCTGCGCGGCGACCTGGGGCGCTCGATGGCGCACAACATGGAAGTCAACAAGCTGCTCGCGCAGCGGCTGCCGGCCAGCCTGGCGATCTCCACCCTGTCGCTGATCCTGGTCTACCTGCTCGGCCTGCCGATCGGGATCTACTCGGCCACCCGCCAGTACTCGCCCGGCGACTACGTGTTCACGTTCATCGGCTTCATGGGGCTGGCGATTCCCAATTTTCTGTTCGCGCTGATCCTGCTGTGGATCACCTTCGAGGCCACCGGCACCGCGGCCATCGGGCTGTTCTCCGCCGAGTACGCCAACGAGCCGTGGAGCGTCGCCAAGCTCATCGACCTGCTGAAGCACCTGTGGATGCCGGCCCTGATCGTCGGCACCGCCGGCACCGCCGGCCTGATCCGCGTGGTGCGCGCCAGCCTGCTCGACGAATTGCGCAAGCTCTACGTCACGGTCGCCCGCGCCAAGGGGGTGGCCGAGCGGCCGCTGCTGTTCCGCTACCCGGTGCGCATCGCGCTCAACCCCGTGATCTCGACGATCGGCTGGACCCTGCCGGCGCTGGTGTCGGGCGAGCTGCTGGTATCGCTGGTCATGGGCCTGCCCACGATCGCGCCGCTGTTCGTGCAGGCGCTGATCAACCAGGACATGTTCCTGGCAGGCAGCGTGGTGATGGTGCTGAGCAGCCTGACGGTGCTCGGCACCCTCATCTCCGACATCCTGCTGGTCGCGATCGATCCGCGCATCCGGGAGGCGGTCTGACGTGGCCCTCTACGACGCGGCCGAGCGCGAGCAGGTCTCCTCCCAGTGGCGGCTGATCCGCATCCGCTTCCTGCGCCACAAGGTGGCGGTGGCGGCGCTGGTGGTGCTCGGCATCTTCTACCTGGGCGTGCTGTTCGCGGAGTTCGCGGCGCCCTACGACCCCCGCCAGCGCAGCCCGGAGCAGCAGTACTCACCCCCGCAGCGGATCCGCCTGTTCCACGAGGGCCGCCTGACCGCCCCGTTCGTGTACGGGCTGTCGTCCGAGCTGGATCTGGAGACGTTCCGCTACGTGTACCAGGTGGACCGGGAAGCCCGGCAGCCGCTGGCGCTGTTCGTGCGCGGCGACCCGTATGAGCTGTGGGGCCTGTTTCCGTCCGACCGGCACCTGTTTGGGGTCGCGGACGGCGGCAGGGCGTACCTGTTCGGGACCGACAACCTGGGGCGGGACCTGCTGTCGCGGGTGATCCACGGCGGACGCATCTCCCTGTCGATCGGGCTGGTCGGCATCGCCATCAGCTTCCTGCTCGGCGTCATCCTGGGAGGGATCTCCGGCTACTTCGGCGGGACCGTGGACGTGGCCATCCAGCGGCTGGTGGAGTTCCTGCGCTCCATCCCCGACCTGCCGCTGTGGATGGCGCTGAGCGTGGCACTGCCCCGCTACTGGTCGACCGAGCGGGTCTACTTCGGCATCGTCATGATTCTGTCGCTGGTCGGCTGGACCTCCATCGCGCGCGTGGTGCGCGGCAAGTTCATGGCCGTGCGCGAGGAGGAGTTCGTCACCGCAGCCGTCGTCTCCGGCGCCGGCACGGGGCGCATCCTGTTCCGCCACCTGCTGCCCTCCTTCGCCAGCTACATGATCGCCTCGCTGACCCTGTCGGTGCCGGGGATGATCCTGGGAGAGACCGCCCTCAGCTTCATCGGCCTGGGGTTGCAGACCCCGGCGATAAGCTGGGGCGTGCTGCTGCAGGAGTCGCAACGCATCCACGTGCTGGCCGGATCGCCCTGGCTGCTGATCCCCGGCGGGTTCGTGATCGTCACGGTGCTGGCGTTCAACTTCCTGGGAGACGGGCTGCGCGACGCGGCCGATCCGTACACCTCCACCTGATAAAAGGGAGGAGGGATCGTCCCTCCTCCCTGCTTTCGCTACAGATCCGCGTGCTATGTGCTATTTGAAGTAGAACTGCGCGGGCACCTCGTGGATGTGCTCGGCGATGATCGGATCGGGGACGTTCCCCAGCTTGAGGCTGGCGATTCCGTAGTAGTCCTGCCTCGGGGGGCGCACCGCGCCGATCATGTACAGCCCTTCCTCCAACAGCGAGAAGATCTCCATGGTGATGGCGATGCGTTCCTCATTGTCCGAGATGGAGATCGCGCGCTCGCGCAGCGCCGCGATCTGCTTCAGCTCATCCGGGGGCTCCATGCCCTCCTCGCCGCCGGAGTTCAGCCAGGCGGCCCACTCCCTGCCGGGCGTGAACCAGGTGCCGACCGGTACGACCTCACCCCGGACCAGCGGGTTCATCGGCCGGCCGGCCAGCCCGAACGGGAACATGATCAGGTCGAAGTCGTTGGTGTTGTAGATGCCGCCGAACGCGTCCCAGCTCCCGGCGCGGGCGACGGTCTCGATACCGATATCACCCCAGTAGCCGGTGTACAGGTCCGCGATCTCGGCGGTAAGGCCGGACGGCATCGCGTAGATCTGCATGCGCAGGCGCTCGCCGTCGGAGCGCAGGCGGTAGCCGTCGCCGTCCCGCTCGTCCAGACCCAGCTCGTCCAGGATGGCGTTCGCCTTGTCCAGGTCGTGCTCCAGGTAGATCTTGAACAGGTTCTCGCCGTAGTACGGCGGGCCGGCCTCCACGGTCGGCTGCGACGCAACGCCCAGCCCCTTGTAGAAGGTCTGGTTGATCTCGTCGCGGTCGATGGCGTGTGACAGCGCGATGCGGAACCGCTTGTCGCTCTGCAGGTCCCGGAGCACCTCGTCCTCATGGGCGAAGTTGAAAATGATCAGGCCCTGCTCGCCCCCCGGCCACCAGTACTGGATGCGGCGATAACCGGCGCTGTCGGCGTTCTCGTTGACCACCTGCAGGTTGGCGATGCCGCCCCACGGGCCGGGCGCCTGCAGGTCGGACTCGCCGGCCAGGATCTTCAGCAGCTCGGCCTCACCCGGCGGAACGCCCTGCGAGTGGATGGCGTCGATGTAGGGAAGCTGGTTGCCGGCCGTGTCGATCTTCCAGTAGTAGGGGTTGCGGTTCATCACCAGCACCTGGTCGGTCTTCTCGTTCTCGAGCTTCCAGGGGCCGATCACCGGCGTCTTCGGGCTGTGCTGCGGGTTGTAGATCTCCTTGAAGTGGTCGGTCCAGGTCTCGAAGCCGTTCTCCTTCACCGCCGCCTCGACCTTGTCCATCGACGTGTGACCCGGGTGGAAAGCTTTGAGGAACTCCGAGTGCGCGTAGTTGGCGGGCCGCCAGCGCGCCATGAACTCCACGAACATGCCGGCTTGCACGTCCCAGGAGATCTGCACCGCGGTGTCGGAAACCTTGGTCATCGTCCCCGCGTTGCCGCCGAACCGCATCTGCGACGGCGGCGAGGGAAACAGCTCCTCGTTGAGGCCGATCTCGTTCCAGTAGAACAGGAAGTCGTCGGCGACGAACGGCTTGCCGTCGCTCCATTTCATCCCTTCACGCAGGTGCAGGGTGATGGTCATGCCGTCCGCGCTCCACTCCCAGCCCGCCAGGGCATTCGGGAAGATCGAGCTCATGTCCGGCGAGTACGCGGTGGCGTACTCCCACACCCAGTGGTCGCCGTTGATGATGGTGCCTTCCGGGCGCAGCTCGCGCAGCACGCCGCCGTACTGGCCGACCTCGTCCACCGGCTCGACCACCAGCGGGTTGCTCGGCAACCGCTCTGCCAGCGGCGGCAGGTCGCCGGCCGCCACCATGCTGGCCAGCATGGGCGCCTCGCTGAACGAGCTGATCGCCCCGTGCATGCCCTGCCACTCGTCGAGCTGGTGCACCTCGGAGTTGGTGTCCATCATCTGCGCCGTCGCCAGCGACGGCACGATCAGCAGCGCCACGGCCGCCGCGATCGGGGCGGCGCCGCGCGCCACGTTGATTCTCGTCCGCATATCGTTCCTCCTTGTCGGTTGAACCGATGTGAGCCGTTTGGATCGAACGGCTGCGAGTCTACGCCCGCCGCGTCGGGGTGCCAAGGACAGACGCCTCACGACCAGACGAACACCTCCGGATCGTCCGCCGAGTAGCCGATGAAGACCGCCAGCACGACGCGCGGCGAGGAGCCCTCCAGCGCCGGCACCTCATGTACCAGGCGGGTGTTGAAGAAGTAGAGGTCGCCGGGCTGCAGGTCCACCTGGTAGTGCTCGACGGCGTTGGCCGCGGCGTAGGCGGCGAATCCGTCGGCCTGCAGGCACGGCTCCAGCTCCGGCGTCCACAGGCAGCGGTGCAGGATCGACTGCGCGATGCGGCCCCCCGAGCGGCTGTTCTGCAGGCACAGCACCCCTGCGAACTGATGCGCGAAGCGGCTCACGGCGTAGTCCAGCCGCCGCTCGTGCTGGCCGACGTGGTCGACGTGCGGCTGGTAGCGGTGCCCGGCATAGTGGATGCGGAAGATCGCCGGTCCGTAGGCGCGCCCGTCCGGCTCGTACGCCGTGGTGACCCGCTTGCCTGCCGCCAGCTCCGCCAGCCGGTTGTAGAGCAGCTTCACCGGCGACGGATGGCCCGCGAACAGGTTCTCGAACAGCTCGCGGGTCTGCTGAGCGTGAGAGAGGAACCCTTCCCTGTCGGCCGCGCGGTTGCTCAGGCTGGTGCCGATGTCCACCCGGCGCGGCTGCACGCTGTCGGCGTCCAGCAGATTGGGGTCCATCAGCCCGCGCGCCACGAATCGGTCGATCAGCGCGGCGCAGTGCTCGGCCGGATACGCCCCGCGCAGGACGATGGCCGGGACCTCGGCCCGCGTCAGCGACGCCAGCGGATCGGCATGCGCCGCCAGCACGTTCCCCACGTCCGGTTCGGCCGCCGCCCAGCGCATGCGGCATGGTACCGCGCCGGCCGTGCGACCGCATGCCCCGCGATGTATTGGTCGTTCTTTGAGAACGGCGTCGATCTGCCCAGGGGCTCGGCTTCACATCCCCCAGATGGTGACCGGTACGCCATCTCCCGCCGGAGCGCGCCGGAAGATCTTCTCCGACCAGGGCCGTTCCCGTGTGCGGTCGAACACGATCAGGTGGCCCGCTTCCGCCCCGCAGCGGTCCGCGTAGCCCCGGGTTTGCGCCAAGCCGTCGGCGACGGTCCGCTCCAAGCCCTGCCGCAGCACCTTGCACTCGACGACGAAACGGCGCTCCCGCCCACCCTGCGGCCAGACGATCAGCAGGTCCGTACGCCCGCGCCCCAACGCGTACTCGCGTTCGATCCGCCCGCCGCCACTGACGATCCGCTGCAGGTGCGCCTGCAGCAGCAACTGCGGCCCCGCCTCGTGGTACCGCTCGAAGCGCTGCACCCAGTGCTCGGAGTGTTCGCGGAAGAACGCCTGGAACGCCGCGATCAGCCCCGCCACGTCCAGCCCGCCGTCAGCGTCCACGTACCACGCCATCCGCTGCGGCAGCCCCGCCTGCACCGCGTAGTTCAGATGCCGCGGCACCACCTCGGCGTAGATCGGGTTGGCGATGTGCGGCGTGCCGTCCGGCTCCTGCGCCTCCAGGATCGCCTGCTCGGTGATCGGGCGGGAGCGGTCGCGGCCCGCCTTGTCGTCGAAGCACGCCTCCCGGCACAGCGCGTTCACCAGCCACGGCTGGCCGGCGGTACGCACCAGGATCAGCCGCAGCGCCTCCTCCGTGAACGCTTGCCCGGTCGCTGCCGTGTGCTGCGCCAGCAATTCCCGAACCTCCCGCTCGGAGAAGTCGCCCAGCCGCAGCGACTTCGCCTTGATGTTGAAGGCGCTGCCCCCGAGCACCAGGCGGTCCTCGGCGGACGAGTGGATGCGGTAGTCGCGCACGTCGCGCACCCCGCACAGGACGATGCTGTGCGGGAAGGCCGCAGGACGCTGATCGTAGCCGGTGCGAAGCTGGCGCAGCACCGACAGCAGCGTGTCGCCGACCAGCGCGTCGATCTCGTCGATCAGCAGCACCAGCGGGCGCGGGTCCGCCATGCTCCAGCGCGCCAGCGCCTGGTGCAGCGCCTGCCCCGGCCCGACGCGCTCCAGCAGGGCCGGCCAGAGGTTCTCCAGGGTTTCGTCGTGCAGCGTCACGATGGCCCGAAACGCCAACTGGGCGAGCACCGTGCGCAGTCCTTCCGCCACGTTCTCGCGCATCGCCTGACCAGCCTCGACGTTCGCGTACACGCAGCGGTAGTCCCCGGCGGCGCCGCCGTTCAGCAGGTCGCGCAGCGCCAGCAACGCCGAGGTCTTGCCGGTCTGGCGCGGCGCGTGCAGCACGAAGTACTTCTTGTCGCGGACCAAGCCGAGCCCGGTGTCGAGATCGATTCGTTCCAGTGGCGGGATGCAGTAGTGGTCCTCGGTCACCACCGGACCTTCCGTGTTGAACGTGCGCACCGTGGCTATCGTCTCAAAGTGTGGTATGGCTGTCGAACACGTTGTGTTTCGCCGCGAGCGGACCGTGGCGGTGCGACCGCACGCGCCCTGGTGGTAGATTGAGCGGCAGTCATGAACTCACTGCATCCGTACCATCCGCCCTCCGCCCGCTGCCGCGCCGGCGTCGCCCGCCGCGACGTGACGCCGCCAGTCGGAATTCAGAGCCGCTCCTTCGGCGCCGCCCTGCACGAAACCGCCGAAGGCGTCCACCGGCCCTTCACCGCCACCGCCCTGGCCCTGGCCGAGCTGGAAGGCGACGGCGGCCCGATGCTCCTGCTGGCCGTCGACATCGGCTGGCTGGAGAAGGAAGAGATGGCCGAGTTCCTGAACGGCGTGCGCGAGCCGCTCGGCCTCGACGAGGGCCGCCTGCTCATCGCCTTCTCCCACACCCACGCCGGCGCCAACCTGTCGAGCTCCATGCGCGACCACCCCGGCGGCGACAAGATCCGCCCCTATTTCGAGCAATTGATCCGCCGCTGCACGGAGGCCGGCGCCGAGGCAATCGCCAACCTCGTACCCGCATGGCTCACCTTCGGATCCGGCACCTGCGACCTCGCCCAGAACCGCGACGCGTGGGACGAGGATTCCCAGCAGTTCGTCACCGGCTTCAACCCCGAGGGCGAAGCCGACGATACCGTGCTCGTCGCCCGCGTCAGCGGTGACGACGGCAGCGTGTTGGCCACGCTGGTCAATTACGGCTGCCACCCTACGACCCTGGGGCCGACCAACCGGCTGCTCTCCCCCGATTACATCGGCGCCATGCGCGAAGTGATGGAGGACGCCTTCAGCGCCCCCTGCCTGTTCCTGCTCAGCCCCTGCGGCGACACCGGCCCCCGCGAGGGATTCGTCGGCGACGCCGCCATCGCCGACTCCAACGGTCGCCGCCTGGGCTTCGCCGCCGCCGCCGCCGTCGAGTCCCTGCTGCCCGCCGGGACCCAGCTCGAGTACGACGGCCCCATCATTTCCGGCGCCACCCTCGGCGCCTGGAAGCGAACCAAGCTCGATCCGCCCGCAGGGGACCGGTCATTCACGCTGCGCAGTCGCATTCTGCGCATCGACCTCCCGATCAAGCCTCACGAATCACCGGACGCCCTCAACGCCGCCCACGACCAGGCAACACGCGACCTGGAAGCCGCGCAGGCCTCCGGTGATCCCATCGCCATCCGCAACGCCACAGCCCTCCGCGAACGCGCCCGCCGCCGCTTGCTCCGCGGACCGACCCTCCCCGACGGCGGCACCATCCCCTTCGACCTCCACCTCTGCCAGATCGGCGACGCCTTCCTGCTCTCCGTCCCGGCGGAGCCTTACTCCATCCTCCAGCGGGAGTTGCGCTCCCGCTTCCCAGACCGCCCAATCCTGATCTCCGTGGTCACAAACGGCACCCTCGCCTACCTTCTCCCTCGCGACCTCTACGGCAAGAACCTCTACCAAGACTGGGTTTCCTTCCCCGCCCGGGGGGGCTTGGAGCTCATTATCGAAACCGTCGCCCCCGACTCCCCCACCCCGTAGATCAACTCACGGACTCCGCCGTCCAAAGCCGCACTCCGCCACCGCTCTCGCCCGTACCGCTCCCTGCAATTAGCGCATCCTCAGTTACGTCCGCGCACTAACCTAAGCCTAACACACCGAAATCCCGTCATCCGCGGACGTCGCCCTTGCCCACCCGCCCCATCCCCATAGAATGACACCCGTGTTCCATAAACTACCGTACATCACCGCTATCGCCCGTCCATCTACGACTAACGCGTCCGCCGCTGCGATCCTCTCCGAACGTCCACCACCCCCTTCCAGATTCTCGATCCACCGACGTTCCGCAGCCATTATCTATCCCCTCGCCTCCACGACCGCTCCTCGCAGAATCCCCGTGGAAACCAGAACAACCATCCGTATCAGTGCCTCGCCCGCTCTTACTTTGACGCCGTACCGACGCCGATACTCCATCTCCGCCGCACCCTCTCACCTTCCGTTCCGAGTGATCTACGAGTTGCATCCATGACCGATCCCTACAAAATCCTCATCTGGTTCCCCACTCTTTCCACTTCCTTAGTAGCAATCACCCTGTGTCTTATCCTCGGGCTCTATTGCAGAAAGCTGGCCATAGCCTCCGCCCCCGCCTCCGACGCCGCCCCTCGTCCTGACTCTCAGACCGCGATCCTCGCCGCCAGCATCGCTCTCTTTGGCATCCTGATCACAGGCGTCTTCGTCTTCATGGCCTTCCGTGTCGACACCGGAGCCCGCCTACGGGCCGAGCAGACGGCTACCGAGGTCGCCACTCAGGTCGCAATGTCCCAAGCGCAGGAGATTGCCACCCGCATAGCCGAGCAAGTCGCAGCCACCGAAGCGGCCCGAGTCGCCGCCGAAACGGCAGCTGACGTGGCGGACACCAAGGCAGCTAGAGTCGCTGCTGACACGGCAACCGCCACCGCAACCGAAGTAGCCGCCGCAACTGCCGCAGGAACAGCAGCGACCATCGCCACCGACATAGCGATCGCTAAGGCAACCGAGGTCGCAACTATCAGAGCCGAAGAAGTCGCAGCCAGGGAGGCGGCTCGAGTTGCGTCCGAGACAGCAACTCAAGTCGCCGCAGCAGAGGCCGCTAGCGTCGCCGCGCGAACCGTGGAGCAAGCGGCTGGCGATCTAACGACAGAACTTCTCGCCCAAGTCCAGATGGCGCTAGTCCCAATTGAGGAGGAGTTAGACCTTCTTCTGAAGGAGTTCCTAGACACGTGGGCGCCCCAACCTGATACTTCAGAGGCGCTTCCTATATTTCCTGATGAGGAAGTTACCCTCGAGTTCGAGCCTGAGACGTCGGCCATCTTTGTCCTGGAGGTGGACGCTTCGGGGACGTACTCTATCGATGCCGCCGCTATCGACGACGTTGATCCCATCGTGACCGTCTACATCGAGAAGGACGACGGCTCAATCGAGCTGGTTGCCCTCGACGACGATAGTGGCACCTTATTTGATGCCTATCTTGAGATGGACCTCGATGGCGGAACGCGCTATTACTTGGAAGTGTCCGAGGTCTACGGAGACACAGGTACATGCACGGTATTCGTAACCAAGGTCTGACGCCCTCACTTCAAGTTCGATGCATAGTGTTAGTGGCGATCGCTATCGTATTGCTCTCCGGTTGTAGCCACCTTTTCAATCGTACCCCAAGCCATGAGGATTTTGTGGCGATGCTGCAAGACCCCACAACCGAACCGGGGTGCAGCACATCAACGGCAACACCCATCGTCGATTCGGTAGGTGCGGTGGCAATGCTGGCCTCAGGATTGGTAATAGTGGTATCGCCTGACGTTAGCGAAGAATTGGAAAGATTCGGCTTTCCGAAGGGTGTCACCGCGGCGGCCGCGCTCGGGTCGTCCCTGGGGCTCGCGATCTCTGCCTATACCGGATTCCGCAATGCCGATGCGTGCGCACGACTGCCCGAGACGATAGCAGTCGCTATTCCGGAGGATGTGCTTGAGGCCTTTCGGAAGAAGACCTCAGACGTGCGCGTAGCGGACGATCTGTCCGGAGGTGAATTGAATGAAACGAAAGACGGAGGCTGAGCTTCGCCAGATGGCGGGAGACATAGTTCCGGCGATCAGGCACTTGACCAAGATGCTGCCGGACGAGATACACAGGAACAACGCGATGCCGTTGGCGCTAGCGTGTCTCAGGGTAGCGGTCGAGGCCACTGAATTCGTGTTCGCGTACGATCAATCCATGGAGGAGAAATAGGGGCGACCCGCCGAGCGGGGAGATGGACGCGATCGACCCGATTTGGGTCTATGAGGCGATAAGAGGTCCGGTGACTGGGTTGTCTCGGGCCGCTGGCCTATGTTCGAAATCCGGGCGGGACAGGGGTTCCGCCACGCAGGTCGTCGCCGTAAATGTCGAGGAAGCGCTGGAAGGACGCACGCGTAGCGGCGGGAAGGTCGGCCATCAAGGGCGACGACAGGATCCAGGGCTGGTCGGAGAAGTAGTCGAACAGGTGCTCGCGATCCGAGGTGTAGGTCAGCATGAAGGTGCGGCGGCGCTTGTTGGTGTGGTAGCGGCCGCGGTGCAGGCCCAGGGCCTCGAAAGCGACGGCGTCGGAGGGGCTCTGGTGGATGCGGACGGCGCCCGGCATCTCGTTGGAGCGGCTGTTGGCCTGGCCGTCGGCCAGGCGGATGCGGTACTCCTCGTCGGTGTTCAAGCGCAGGTGTGAGCCGGGGACGTACTCGACGTCGGAGGTCTCCACCAGGGCGATCTGGAGGTGGATGCCGTCGGGCGTGGTGCGGGTAGCCACGACGCTGCGCTGTTCCGCCTCATCGGACTTCAGGAACTGGACGTTGCGGTGCCACGAGCCGTCCTTGTGCGCGGTCGCAGGCTCGAACCAGAGGGTGGTGGCGCGGAACACCGGCTCGCCGTCCAACAGCTCGCCGACGAAGGCCAGGATGCGCTCGTCGGCGATCAGGTTCATGAGCGTGACGAACTCGCCGGGGTGGTCGCGTAAGTACCCGGGGTGGTTCAGGTGGCGCATGTTGTGGCGGTCGCGGTCACCGGGCTTGCCGTCCTCGGCGCTGGCCGCAAGCCACTGCCGGCGGACGCGCTCGGTGATCCGCAGCAGCTCCTCGACCTCGTCCGCCGGCAGCAGCGATTCGGTAGACGCAGTAGCCCTCTTCCGTCCACTGGTCGCGCAGGGACCGAGCGCGGGCTCCGTCACTCCGGAGCCCCGTCCATCAGCGCGTCGAATTCGTCTTCCGACAGGAGGTTGTCGTCGCGGTCGAGCTGGTAGGCGATCGCGTAGGCGGCCCGGTTGACGCCGCTCAGGTTGGGCTCGCCGCGGTGCCACGCATAGTTGTCGAAGAAGAACGCGTCGCCGGGCTCTCCGGGAATCAGATCCTCCGCGGAGTCGTTGACGGGAAGGTGTGGCGTCATCGGCCTATGGATACGGGATGATGCTGTTGCGGCTCCGAACCTGCCGGCGCAAGCGAAGTATCGCGGAGCGCGCTACACCTCGACGAAGCTAGTGGTGGTCTCAGGCTCCGGAATCGGGTCACCGCTTTCGCGGAGTATCTCCAAGTGGTACACGATCGCCTCTCGGATCAACTCCTCGGTCTCCTCACGCGTATCACCTGCGGCCACACACCCAGGCAGGTCAGGCACATAGGCCGAATAGCCGTTGCCGGTCTTTTCGATGACGACAGTGTACTTCATGGCTGCATCAGGTGCGGAATTCCGGGGCGACGGCACTCCTTATGCGTACGTCGTCGCCGTAGATGTCGATGAATCGCTGGAAGAACGCACGCGTCGCGCCGGGAAGCGCGGCCATCATCGGCGATGACAGGATCCAGGGCTGGTCGGAGAAGTAGTCGAACAGGTGCTCGCGGTCGGAGGTGTAGGTCAGCATGAAGGTGCGGCGGCGCTTGTCGGTGTGGTAGCGGCCGCGGTGCAGCCCCAGGGCCTCGAAGGCGACGGCGTCGCCGGGGCGCTGGTGGACGCGCACGGCGCCCGGCATGTCGTTGGAGCGGCTGTTGGCCTGGCCGTCGGCCAGGCGGATGCGGTACTCCTCGTCGGTGTCCCAACGAAGGTGTGAGCCGGGGACGTACTCGACGTCGGAGGTCTCCACCAGGGCGATCTGGAGCTGGATGCCGTCGGGCTTCGTCCGGGTCGCGACGGTCCTGCGCTGTTCCCCCTCGTCGGGCTTCAGGAATTGGACATCGCGGTGCCACGAGCCGTCCTCGTGCGCGGCCGTGGGCTCGAACCACAGGGTGGTGGCGCGGAACATCGGCTCGCCGTCGAGCAGCTCGCGGGCGAAGGCCAGGATGCGCTCGTCGGCGATCAGGTTCATGAGCGTGACGAACTCGCCGGGGTGGTCGCGGAAGTACCCGGGATGGTTCAGGTGGCGCATGTTGTGGCGGTCGGGGTCGCCGGGCTTGCCGTCCTCGGCGCTCGCGACCAGCCACTGCCGGCGCACGCGCTCGGTGATCCGCAGCAACTCGTCGACCTCGTCGGCGGACAGCAGCGAGCGGTACAGGCAGTAGCCCTCGTCCGTCCACTGGTCGCGCAGGGACCGGAGCCCGCTCTGCGTCACTCCGGAGCCCCGACCATCAGCTCGTCGAATTCGTCTTGCGACAGGAGGTTGTCGTCGCGGTCGAGCTGGTAGGCGATCGCGTAGGCGGCGCGGTTGACGCCGCTCAGGTTGGGCTCACCCCGGTGCCAGGTGTAGTTGGTGAAGAAGTAGCCGTCGCCGGGACCGCCGGAGATCAGGTCCTCCCGCGAGTCGTCGACCACGTCCAGGGCGATCCGCTTGCGCTGGTAGGTCTTGCCGTCGCGGCCGTGCTGGGGCACCTGGTCCCAGTACTGCTCGTGGAACTGAACCCGCCAGCTCGCGTGCGTGCCGGGCAGGAAGCCGAGGGCGATGGCGTCCGGCGCCACCTCATCCAGGGCGATCCAGCAGTTCAGGCACACCTTCGGCCGCAGCTTCCAGTAGAAGCTGTCCTGGTGGTAGAAGCTGCGCCCGGCCTTGAAGACCGACGGCTTGAAGATGGTCTGGTCGGTGTAGCGTTTCACCGGCCCGCCGAGCAGCGTCTCCATGGCGCCCACCAGCTTGGGATGGCCGGTGAAGTCGTCGAACACCGACTCGATCCTGGACGGAAGCTGCAGGGAGCCGGAGCGGTAGTTGCCGCCGGGGGTGTCCCGGTCGTCGGGATCCCAGGTCTGCAGGTGGCGGTGCGGCCAGCCGTAGTCGTGGTAGCCGTTCCAGAGCTCCTCCATCCGGGCGCGCACGGGAACGGTCTCCGCTTCGTCGAACAGGCCGCGGACGACGCAGTAGCCGTCGCGGTCGAGTTGCTTCTTGTGTGCTTCCGTGACCATCCAGGCCCTCCTCGGCGCGTACCGGCCGATTATACACCCGCCGGACGGCCCGTTTCGCGCACGCGGCGATGGCGGCGCATCCCCGGCCGTGCCATCATGCACCCGGGTCCGAGATGCCGGCGCACGCGATGAACAGACCCTGGCCCCGCATTCCCTACGGCGAGGCCGACTTCCGCCGCATCCGCCTCAATCGCTGGCTGTACGTCGACAAGACCCACTTCGTGAACGTCCTCGAGGACGAGCGTTACGTCTTCTTCATCCGCCCGCGCCGCTTCGGCAAGACCTGCTGGCTGTCGCTCCTGGAGAACTACTACGACCGGCGCTGGGAGCACGAGTTCGACACCGTCTTCGCCGGCACCGACCTCGGACGCGAGCCGACGGCGGAGCGCCATCGCTATGTCGTGCTGCGCTTCAACTTCTCCGCTGTCAACGACGCTCTGCCGCGACTGGAACGGAGCTTCGAGACCTATTGCCACATGGAGTTGCGGGGGGCGCTGGAACGCCACCCGGATCTCTTCCCCGAAGCGGCGCAGCAGCGCATCCTGGCCCCGGACGGCATCACCGACAAGCTCGCCGAGCTGTTCCACTTCGCCGGCGAGCACGACGTTCCGCTGTACGTGCTCATCGACGAGTACGACAACTTCGCCAACACCATCCTGGCCCACCACGGCGCCGAGGCGTACGAGAAGCTCACCCACGGCGGCGGCTTCTACCGCAATTTCTTCGCCACGCTGAAGACCGGCACCGAGCGCAGCGGCGGCGGACTGGAGCGGCTGTTCATCACCGGCGTGTCGCCCGTCACCCTCGACGACGTGACCTCAGGCTTCAACATCGGCACCAACCTCAGCCTGGACCCGGCGTTCAACGAGATGCTGGGCTTCACGGCGGCGGAGGTGCGCAGCCTGGTGGAGCGGTACCGCCGCCACGGCGCATTCAGTCAGGACGCCGATACCGCGCTGGGCATCATGCGCGAGTGGTACGACGGCTACCGCTTCGCCACGGCGGCCCAGACGGCCGTCTACAACACCGACATGGTGCTCTACTACCTGCAGAAGTCGGTGCCGAACCGGCCGGTGCCGGAATACCTCATCGACACCAACGTGCGCATCGACTACGGCAAGCTCCGCCACCTGCTGGTGGTCAATCGCCGCAGCGCCGAAGGCTCCGCGCGCCTCAACGGCAACTTCGACCTGCTGCGCGGCATCATCGGCACCGAGTCCGCCGACGCCCGCATTCAGCCGAGCTTTCCCCTCAAGCGGCTCATCAAACGGGAGAACTTCCTCTCCCTGCTGCACTTCTTCGGCCTGCTGAGCATCCGCGAGATGGTGGACGGCGTTCCCCGGCTGGCGATTCCCAACCAGACCGTGAAACGGCTGATGTACGAGTACCTGCGCGAGGCGTATGAGGACGCGGGGGCGTTCGACGTCAACCTGTACGAGTTCGGGCAGCGGATGATGCGGATGGCCAATCAGGGCGAGTGGCGGCCGGTGTTCGAGTTCCTGGCTGAGGCCATCGCCGCGCAGACCGCCATCCGCGACTACATCGCCGGCGAGAAGGTGCTGCAGGGGTTCCTGGCCGCCTACCTGAACGTGACGGATTACTACGTGTTCCGCAGCGAGGCGGAGCTCGGCAAGGGCCATGCGGATATCAGCCTGGAGCCGTTGCTGGCGCGGTTCCCGCACCTTGAGCGCGGATATCTGATCGAGCTCAAGTATCTGCGCCGGGGCGCATCGGCCGGCGAGGGGCGCATCGCGGCGGCGGTCGCCGAGGCGAGCGCACAGCTACGGGGTTACCTGGCGGACGAACGGCTTGCGCGCCAATACCCGGGCGTGCGCTTCACCGGACTCGTCCTCGTGTTCCATGGCTGGGAGCTGGTGGTCTGCGAGGCGGTGGCGCCTGCGTAGCGCGCGCCATCCCGACTGCGGCGTCCCGGCGGGCTACGGCGCTCCGTCGGTCAGCTCCGCGAACTCAGCGTCCGAGAGCCGGTTGTCGTCGCGGTCGAGCTGGTAGGCGATCGCGTACGCGGCGCGGTTGACCTCGCCCAGGTTGGGCTCGCCGCGGTGCCAGACGTAGTTGTCGAAGAAGAACGCGTCGCCGGGCTGGCCGGCAATCAGATCCTCCGCGGAGTCGTCGACGACCTCCAACGGTATCCGCCGGCGCTGGTACGTGCTGCCGTCGCGGCCATGCTTGGGCACCTGGTCCCAGTACGCCTCGTGGAACTGAACCCGCCAGCGGCGGTGCGAGCCGGGCAGGAAGCCCAGCGCCATGATCCCGCGGTCGACCCGGTCGAGGGCCACCCAGCAGTTCAGGGACACCTTCGGCCGCAGCTTCCAGTAGAAACAGTCCTGGTGGTAGAAGCTGCGCCCCGCCTTGAACACCGCCGGCTTGAAGATCGTCTGGTCGGTGTAGTGGCGCACCGGGCCGCCGAGCAGGGTCTCCATCGCGCCGATCAGCTTCGGGCTCTCCGAGAAGGCGGCGAAGACCGGCTCGATGTCCGCCGGCCGCTGCAGGGAGCCTGAGCGGTAGTTGCCGCCGGGCGTGTCGCGGTCCTCCGGATCCCACGTCTGAAGGTGCGGGTTGGGCCACCCGTAGTCGTGGCGGCCTTCGTACATCGCCTCGATCCGCGCGCGGACCGGGCGCGTCTCCTCCTCGGAATACAGCCCGCGGATCACGCAGTAGCCGTCCCGCTGGAGCCGCACCACGTGCTCGGCGGTGGCCGGTGATTGGGTGCCGATCGCCATCATCTGCCTCCGTATCCCATCTCGTCCCAGAGCTCCCGCGCCCGCGCCTTCGCCGCCGCCGTCGGCTCGCGGGTCGCCGCGATGCTGGGCGGCGCATCCGGCTCCTCGGCGCCGTCCGGCCACGGCGACCAGGTATCGTCCTGGTACCTGGCGCGCTGCGCTTCGTCGGCGAAGTCCGGCACCTCGACCGGCTGGCCGTCCTGCAACGCGCTCCGCCACGCCAGGATGCCGACCGAGCTCATCGCCACGCCCCGGTAGACGTCCAGGAACGGCTGCTCGCCCGAGCGGATCGCCCGCGCGAAGTGGAAGTTGGTCCAGAAGTCCCCGCCGCCGTGGCCGGCCCGCTCGGCCAGCTCGGCGTGCTCGGGCCAGTCGGGGAGATAGGTGCGCTCCAGCGGCTGATCGGACGAGCGGTTCCACGGCTCGTGCCAAACCCGGACCTCGCCCGGACCGAAGTAGCCCGGGCCGCGCGCGATCTCCATCGCCCCCCGTGTGCCGTGCACGCGGTACCAGTTGCTGTGGCCCGGCAGGACCAGGCCGAAGATCCGGAACACGGAGCCGTCGTCCATCCGGCACAGGATCACCGAGCCGGGATCGCTGCGGCGCATGCTGAGCTCGTCGACCTCCGGGGCGGCGATGGAGAGGCCGTTGACGATCCTCGGCATCGACCCCGTGATGTAGACCAGCGGCGCCAGCGCGTGGGTGCAGTAGTAGGTCGACGGCAGCCAGTTGCGCCAGTGGTGCTCGCCCGGCGCCAGGCGCAGGCGGGAGTCGGGCGCCATTGGGTGGTTGTACTCGCCCTCGGCGTAGGTGGCCCGGCCGATCTCGCCGGTGCGGTACAGCCGGCGCATCTCCTGGCTGAACACGGTGTAGCAGTAGTTCTCGGCCAGCATGTAGATGCAGCCCGAGCGCTCCGCCGCACGGCAGAGGGCCACTCCTTCAGCGATCGTGCCGTTCGACGAGGTCTCGCTGAGAACGTGCTTGCCGGCGTCCAGCGCCTTGACCGCGAACGGCCCGTGCTCGTGGAAGTAGTTGGCCAGGATCACGGCGTCCAGGTCGTGCTCCAGAAACGCGTCGTAGTCCGTGTAGGTGGCGACCCCGTGGGTGCGGCCGGCGGCCTGCAGCCGCTCCTCCCACACGTCGCAGATGGCGACCAGCTTCATCCCGACGGCGTCGGTGGCGCTCTTGATGAAGCTCTCGCCGCGGCCGACACCGATCACGCCGACGCGTATCTCACCCTCGTGCATGGGACCTCCCCGGTGCGCCGTCAGAGTAGCCGAAACCGCCTCGTCCGCACACATTGACGCCGTGGACGGCGACCGAGACGCCAAGGTCATTCAACCTCGACCTCCGTGGCCTCGCCGTCACCCACGTCACCGTCGACGGCCGGCCGGCGGAACACGTCCGCGACGGATTCGAGCTGACGATCACCCCTGCCGGGCCGATCCGGTCAGGCAGGACGTTCAGGGCCAACGTCGCGTACGAAGGGCGCCCTTCGTACCGGGCAGCGTCCGCGACGACTCCTGCGCTGGGCTGGCTGCGCTACGACTCCGGGATCGTCGCGTTCGGCGAACCGTGGGGGGCGTCTTACTGGTACCCGTTCCTGGCCCTGGAGACACAGCCGAGGCCTGTCTACGAAGCGCGGACCCTTGCGCGCGGCAAGGAGTGGATCGTCGCGCACGAACTCGCGCACCAGTGGTTCGGCAATCTGCTGACGCCCGCCTCGTGGCGCGACATATGGCTCAATGAAGGGTTCGCCACGTACGCGGAATGGCTGTGGCAGAGTCACAGGTTCGACGGAGGCTTGCCGGACGGCCCCGGCGAAAGCATGGCCGATCGCGACCGCGGTTTGTTCGAGCAGTTCTGGATCACCTTGTGGAGACCTGATCTGGGGCCACCGGGCAACCCCGCGCCCGAAGACCCCTTCGCCCTGACGGTCTACTGGAGAGGCGCCATGGCGCTGCAGGCGTTGCGGGAAGAGATCGGTGACCAGGCGTTCTTCCGGGTGCTGCGCGAGTACGTGGCCCGCCACGCGGGCGGCAACGTGACGACCGCCGACTTCGTGGCGGTCGCCGAGGAGATCGCGGAACGCGACCTGCACGACCTGTTCGACGCGTGGCTTTATGCCGACAGGACTCCTCCCCGGCCCGACTGAAGGCGCATACGGAGACGCAACCGCGACGGGGCGGTCACCGTGACGTGGTCGCGTAGCCTATGCCGGTCTGGCCGAAGCCGTTGCCCGTGTACCAGCATCGCAGCCCGCCCGCATGCGCGACCACCGCCGCGTAGGACCGCTGGTGATCGTCGAAGCTTCCCGCGGCGCCGACTCCCAGGTCGCCGTCGGGTCCGGAGTCCGTCCAGGTCCAGTTCACGCCGTCGCCGCTGATCAGGCTGCGCACGCGATACGCCGTGCCGAAGGTGTTGACCCACATCGTCCAGCGGCCGTCGTGACGCAGCACGAACGGCTTGGAGACGATGTACTCGAACGGTTCGGTGGCGAATCCGCGGGGACTCACCATCAGTCCGTCCAGCGGCTTGGTCCAGCGTATGCCGTCGGTCGACTCGGCGTAGCCCACGCCGATGTGCGGTATCACGTCCCCGTGGCCGGTCCGCACACCCGCCGGTCTGGGCGAATAGTCGCCCAGGGCGGTGTAGTACATGCGGAAGACGCCGCCGTGGGCGAGCACGCAGACGCTGCCCGTGCCCTCGTGATCCCACGGACGGTCCAGCGCCAGCACCGGCGACTCGCCGGCGTGCCGCCAGGAGCGGCCGCGATCGTCGCTGAGGGCCAAGCCGGTGGTATTGGCCAGCTTGCCATCGTCTCTGGGCACGCCCCACGCCCCGTAGTACATCAGCCATGGTCCGTCGTCGCGCGGCACCACGAACGGAAAGCTCGGCCCCACGGCGTTGTAGGCGGTGCCGGCCTGGCGCTCCAGCATCGTTCCCGCGAAGCGCCATCGCTCCGGAGCATGCACCGGAGCGATGGCCAGACAAATGCGATGGAATCCGTCCACGCCGGTGCCCCAGTAGTACATATGGCAATCGTCGCAGAACCTCAGCACGTGCGGGCTCGAGGCGCGGCGGGCATCGCCGGCTCCTCCCAACCCGCACGCCAGGACCGGACCGGTGCGTGGGAAGCTCCAGGACACCGGCCGCGGCGCGGGGGCGCTCACCGGCTACCCCGGGCCGTGGGTCCGCCTGGCAAGGTGGCGTAACCCCCGAGCGCTGCACCAACACCGGTCACTGCACCATCATCGAGCAGGCGGGCTGCAATGCCCGCCTGCTCGTGGAGAAATCGATCCCCATCGGGATCGGCCGGCTCACTAGTTGCCGACCAGTTCTCCGTAGCGCTCGT
The DNA here is from genome assembly GCA_964291595.2 of Spirochaetia bacterium. GTDB lineage: Bacteria > Spirochaetota > Spirochaetia > SZUA-6 > Bin103 > CATQHW01. Next base: position 5,066,159 of record OZ219914.1, read on the forward strand.
ACTGCTGCTGGCGCACGGCGATCACGTCCTGGGCGCCGAGCCTGTTCAGTCCGTCGACGAACTCCTGGAACTTGCTCAGCGGCTCCTGGCCGGTGACGAACTTGTCGAACCACTCGGTCTTGTAAGTGTTCAGGTCGGTCAGGAGTTGGTTCAGGGTTTCCTGCTCGTCCAGCGTCGGCCGCACCTGTGGGAAGGACGGCGCCTTGTAGTAGCCCTGGTAGGCGGTGTTGTTCTCCAGAGCCCACTTCGGAAAGCGATAGTCCCACGCGAAGTCCCACTGCAGGTGAGCGTACGGCGGCTGGCTGCCACCGACCTCCAGCAGCCGGTCGTTGAACGGCTTGTCGTCGGTGCTGACGGTCTGGATTTCGCCATCGACCATGTTGTACGTCTCTCCCAGGATGCCGAAGTTCTGCAGCATCAGGGCTTCCTCGCTGTTGCGGATGAAGTCGATCCAGTGCATGGCCACTTCCGGCTGCTTGGCATCCTTCGTGATCCCCATCTGGTCGCCGCCGAAGATCTCGCGCTTCACGAAGAACTTGTCACCGTACGGCCCTTCGATGGGCGGACCGTTCACGAATACCGGGACCGACCCGTCGGGCTTGCCGGACGGAGACGCCTGGCTGTAGGTGCCGGCGAACGTGGTCCAGCAGGTGATCAGTCCGACCAGGTCGTTGGTGACCTTCTCCAGCGTCTCGGTCCAACTGTCGGTGGCGTACGCCTTGTCGAGCAGTCCTTCCGTGTAGAGCTGGTTCATGAAGGTGAGGTACTCCTTCATGCGCGGGCTCTGGAAGATCCAGTAGACCTGTCCGTCGTCGTCGACCAGGTACTCGGAGACGATGGAGTACTCGAACCCGTACATGTTCCCCAGAAACCGCAGGTAGCCGCGCCCGGCGGCGGGCACCAGGGGGATCTCGTCGTTCTCGCCGTTGCCGTTGGGATCGCCGTCGCGGAACGCCCGCAGCGCCGTCATCATGTCGGCCTGCGTCTCCGGCATCTCCGGAATACCCACCGCGTCCAGCCACACCACGTTCCAGAGCGGCCCCTGGGACAGGTAGTGCGGCAGCACGTAGTTGCCCACGCCGTAGATGTTCCCGTCCGGGCTGGTGTCCAGGATCTTGTAGATGCCGTTGCTGCCGGTGTTCCACCACTTGTTGATGTTGGGCGCGTGGTCCTCCAGCAGGTCGTTGAGCGGGATGATCAGTCCGTCACGGCCGTGCTGGCCGATGTCGCCCAGCAGCGACATGTTGATCACGTCCGGCAGGTTCACGGCGGCTGCCAGCCGCGCGCGCATCACCTCCGCGTAGTTGGCGACCTGGATGTTCTCCCATTCGATGTGCACCCCGCTGAGCCGCTCCAGCTCCTGGTAGACCGGCAGTTCGTTGTCGGCCGGCGGCAGGAGCGCGGCCCAACCGGTATGGGTCGCCACGGTCAGCGTAGGCAGCTCGTCGGGCGCCATCGCTTCCTCGGTGCCCGTGGCGAAGGCGCCTGCGGCCGCCATGGCCAGCACCGCGCCCAGGACCACGATTCTCGGTAGCTTCATTTCGGTTCTCCTTCGTTCCGTCGTTCTGGTTCCGTCGTTCGGTGGTTTGCGATTGGTCCACCAACCAACCGGTCGCTCCGAGCGCGACCCGATCTACCCCTTCAGCGCGCCGATCAGCACGCCCTTGACGAAGTACTTCTGCAGGAACGGGTACAGCAGCAGGATCGGCAGCACGGCCACGATCATCACCGCGAACTTGATCTGCACCATCGCCATGACGCCCCTGCCCGACTCGCCGGTCTCGAACTGCTGCACGGCCTCCGGCGACGCCTGGATGAGCACCCGCCGCAGATAGATCTGGATCGGCTGCAGGTCCGCCTCCGGCAGGTAGAGCAGGGCCGGGAAGAAGCTGTTCCAATGGCCGATCCCGTAGAACAGGATGAGCACGGCGATGATCGGCCTGGACAGCGGCAGCACGATCTTCCAGACGATCCGCCACTCGCCCGCACCCTCGATGCGGGCGCACTCGAACAGGTCCTCGGGCAGGGTCTGGAAGAAGGTGCGGCAGATGATCAGATTGAACGTGGCGATCAGCGTCGGGATCACGATCGCCCAGCGGGTGGCGTACAGCCCCAGCTTGACCACCAGCACGAACAGCGGGATCAGGCCGCCGGAGAAGAACATCGTGAACACGAACAGGAACATCAGCACGCCACGCGCCGAGAAGTTGCGCTTGGACAGCGGGTAGGCGGCCATCACCGTGAACACCAGGTTCAGCGTGGTGCCGACGCCGGTATACCAGATGGTGTTGTAGTAGCTGCGGATCACGGTGGGATCGCTCAGCACCGTGCGGTAGGCGGCCAGGCTGAATCCCTTCGGCAGCAGGAAGACCTCCCGCCGTGCGACCGCCGCCGGATCGCTGATCGACATGCTGAGCACGAACACGAACGGATAGAGCGTGACGATGAAGGCCACGGCCACGCCCAGGTAGACGAACGTGTCGACCAGCACGTCCTCGACCGTGACCGCCCTGCGGATGCCTGCACCTCCCGTCATCGCGGGATCACCAGAGCGACGTGTCGGTGAAGCGCCGCGCCATCCGATTGAAGACCACGAGAAACACCAGATTGACCACGTTCTTGAACAGCCCGACGGCCGCCCCGAAGCTGTACTCGCCGCTGACGATGCCGCGGCGGTAGACGTAGGTATCGATCACGTCCGCCACCTCGTAGGTGACCGGCGAGTACATGAGCAGGATCTTCTCCCAGTTCACGGACAGAGCGTGCCCGACGTTCAGGATGAGCAGGATGATGATGGTCGGCGCCATGCCGGGAACGGTGACGAAACGGATCCTCTGGATGCGTGATGCGCCGTCCACCTCCGCGGCGTCGTAGAGCTCCTGGCTGATGCCGGCGATCGCGGCCAGGTAGATGATCGAGCTGAAGCCGAACCACTGCCAGATGTGCGAGCCGATGTAGAGCGGGCGGAACCAGCGCTGCTGCCCCATGAAGTTGACCGGCTCGCCGCCGAGCGACTTGATGGCGAGGTTGACGATGCCGCTGTTCGGCGACAGGAAGGTGACCAGCATGCCGACGATGATCACCAGGGATACGAAATAGGGCAGGTAGCTCACCGTCTGCACGACGCGCTTGAGCGGCACGATGCGTATCTCGTTGAGCATCAGCGCGAAGACGATCGGCACCGGAAACCCGAAGACGATGGTGTAGAAGCTGATCAGCAGCGTGTTGCGCATGAGCCGCCAGAAGTAGAACGACTCGAAGAACTGGATGAACCACTTGAAGCCGACCCAGTCGCTGCCGAACACGCCCTTGGCGATCCGGTAGTCCTTGAAGGCGACGACGATGCCGGCCATCGGCAGGTAGTGGAAGATGACCAGATAGGCGACCGGCAGGATCATCATGGCGTACCAGGCCCGTTCGAGCTTGATCCGCCTCCACAACGCCGCCAAAGGGGTCCGTCCGGTCAGGGTGGAAGCCGTGGACACGGCGTTCCGCATGAGAGGCGTACTCTGCGCCCCTCGGGGCGTGCTGTCAACGTGCGCCCGGCACCGCGCGTGCGCCGAGCGCGAGCTATCTGTCCGGCCGGTCAGGCATTATCGTTCTTGCTGGTCCGCATCAGGAGACGGTTCCGGCCGTCCTCGTAGCGGTAGCTGACCTCGTCCATCATCTCGCGGACCAGGTGGACGCCCAGGCCGCCGACCGGGCGGTCGTCGAGCGCCGCGTCCGTGTCGGGGACCGGAGCGTCCTGAAGCGGATCGAAAAGCGGGCCGTCGTCGGTAATCTCGATGGTGACGGTGTCCGCTTCGCAGGCCACGATGACCTCCAGCTCGCTGGCCCCGGCCTCGCGGCCGTGGGTCATCACGTTGAGGGTCATCTCCTCGATCACGAGGTTCATGCGGAACAGGAAGTCCGGGGGCCACCGTTCGCGCTCCCCCAGCTCCTCGATCGCATCCGTGATGTCCGAAAGCCGTTCGGGGTCGGCTTCCAGCTTCAGATGCAGGTCGGCGCTCACGCCCGGAGCCTCGTCCGTCCGCGCCACCTCCGGCGCGAGCGCCTCATGCGCGGCTCTCGCCGCCGCGCGGCGGTTCCGTGCGGCCGGCGGTCGCCTCCACGGAACCCATCGGTATCAGGCGCTCACCGCCTGGGTGGCTTCCTCCCTGGAGGCGTGCACCTGGATGATGCGGTCGAAACCGCTGATCTCGAACACTTCCTTGATCGACGGCGAGAGCGAGCAGATGGCGAACTTGGCCTGTTGCCGCTGAAGCTTCCGCGCGAGCAGCAACGTCGCCCGCAGGCCGGAACTGCTGATGTAGGTAAGCTTGCCCATGTCCAGGACCACCGCGGAATCGTCGTCGCCGACGACCTCCTCGAACCGGTCCTGGAATTCCTGGGAATTGCTGCCGTCGATGCGACCGTCGACGGCGACGATCAACGCGCTGCCGTCGCGCTCACTGCTGATTTGCACTCATCCTTCTCCCGTCATGCGGCGCCTGCCGCGCCGCGTCGTAGCCTCCGATGATATCCGAAATTACCGTTCAGGTCGACCGAGGCCCATGCATCGTCATGTATCGACCCGTTTGCGCATCGTGAGCCGATTGCGCTCGCCCACGCGCAGGTAGGACACCTCGTCCACCAGCGACCGGCTCATCAGCCCGGCTCCCAGGCTTGCCGCCTCCTCCGCGTCGCCCGGTCCGCCGCCGCCGTCCGCGCGCTCCTCCAGCGGATCGTAGGCTCCCCCGTCGTCCTCCACCGTGACCTCCGCGACGCCGCCGTCGAGCGTGGCGGTCACGGCGATCTCGTATTCGCTGACCGCCGACAGCCGCTCGTCGATCGCGTCGATCACGACCTCCCGGAGCGCCTGCTGAAGGTGCTCGGCGCCGGTGGAGCCGATGCCGGCGCCTTCCGCGAACGTCCGGATCTCCTCGGCGATGCGGGGCAGGTCCGCCCGGTTGTTGCGCAGCGAGAAGCGCCGGACCGCGATCTCGTCCTCGGCCGTCTCGCGGCCGAGCACGACCATGGTGACGTCGTCGAACTGTGCCGCCTCGCCGGCGAACTCCTCGATCGATCGCAGCATCATCTCCAGCGTGTCGCCGGTGCCGCGGCCGGCGCTGTCCCGGAGGCTCTCCTCCATGCGCTCGTAGCCGTACTCCTCCTCGGTCACGTCGGCCGATTCGGGGATGCCGTCGGTATAGACGAACAGCTTGCCGCCGGGCGGCACGCTCACCGCCGCTTCCTCGTAGGTCAGCCCGTCGAACATGGCCAGGGCGACGCCCCCGGTCAGCGGGATCCGTTCCACGCCGCCGTTCGTCACCAGCGCCGGCGAGTTGTGGCCGCCGTTGGCGTACACGAAGCTGCCGTCGCGCACGTCGTACACGCCGTAGAAGACCGTCACGAACATGTCCCCGGCGGTGGCCTCGACCAGGGTGTCGTTGACGATGCGCAGGCACTCGCCGGGACCGTGCTCCACCTGCCGGGCGGTGGCGCGTATGACCGTGCGCGTGACCGCCATGAACATCGACGCCGGCACGCCCTTGCCGGCGACGTCGCCGACGACGACGCCGATGCGGTTCTCGTCCAGCCGGAAGAAGTCGTAGAAGTCGCCGCCGACCTCCTTGGCGGGATGCATGGCGGCCTGGATCTTGACGCCCGGGGCCTCGAAGCGTTCGCCCGGCAGGAACGAGCGCTGCACGCGGCTGGCGATCTGCAGGTCGCGCTGCAGGGCCATGTAGGCGGTCCTGGTGCGCAGCGCTTCCTGCAACTGGGCAACCAGCGTCGTCAGGCGCTGCTGCTGGCGGCCGACCCTGCTGGTCATCTTCTGAAAGGCCAGCCCGATCATCTGCAGCTCGTTGCCGCTGTCGTTGTCGCCGGCCGCGTCCACCTCCACCGTGGCCGCCGGCGCCTGCACCTCGGCAAGGTCCTTGAGGATGTCCCGCCGCTCCTCCTCGTTCAGGGTGTCGGCAAGGCGGGTCATCTCGCCCTGAATGAACCGCTCCTGCTGGCGCCGGCGCAGCAGCGCCCGGCGGCGGTGCCGGCGCAATGTCAGCGTCTGCGTCCGGAACGTGTTCACGGCGCGGGCGATGCGCGCCACCTCGTCGTCCGACTCCTCCTCGCTGACCGCGACGGTCGCCTGCGTGTCGCCGCGGGACAGCGCGTCCAGCACGACGACGCCCTCGGTCAGGCGCGCAAGCGCGCCGCGCAGGTAGAGCGTGAGCCCGACCAGCGAGGCCAGCACGAATCCCGCCCCCGCCAGGGCGGTGATCAGGCTGACCCGCCGCTGATCGGCGTAGACGGCGCTGACGTCCTGCACCGTGACCACGCGCGCAACCAGGTTGCCCAGCTCGGCTTCCAGCGGAAACGCCGCGTGCGAGAACACCTGGTCGCCGCTTCGGACCGGCTCCGAAGTGCTTCCCGGCAGCCACCCCGTCTCGCGGATGAGCTCCCAGATCACCCGGTCGGTCCCCACCAGGAGTCGGCCCCGCCGGTTCACGATCAGCGCCTCCGCCCCGGTGTCCTCCTTGAGCTCGGTCAGCGCCTCGATGATGTCGGTCGCCAGAATGGCTACCGCGAGCGTCGCGCCGTCCGCGCCGTGCAGGGGAACGCCGACCGACAGCGTCACGTTGCGCTCCGCGTCGATCGCCACGCCGCCGCCGGTCCATCCCCGCTCGATCATCCGCGCCAGCGCCTCGTCGCTGGCAGCCGCCGCCGGCTCGAACGCCGGCTGCGAGGAATACAGCACCTCCCTGGCGGGTGAGACCAGGTCCAGGCGAGTCACGTCGCCGGCGCGCCGCAGGGTGCTGAGCGCCGCCTGCGCCGCCTGCGAGATCTCACCGCGGTCCCCGCCGGCCACGGCGTCGCGCAGCGCCTGGTTCTCCGCGACGATCGGCGCGCGCTCGCGCATGCGCTGCACGCCGGTCTCCACGATCTTGCTCCAGAGCGCGCGGCTGCCGGTCATGGCGGTGCGGTCGAGCTGGTCGCGCAGCGCCTGCTCACGCTGGCTCCCGGCGAGCACCAGGCCGGCCACCATCACCGCCATGAACACGACGACGATGACCCCAATCCGCGCCTTGAGGCCCATCCGGACCTACTCCACCACCTGCGCCACGCGCAGCAGGCCCAGCGGAGGATAGATCCCCAGCTCCAGCGCCACCGACATGCGGATCACCAGCGAGAACCGGCCGAGCGAGCGGACCGGGATGTCCTCCGGCTGCTCGCCATCGACCAGGATCCGCTCGGCCTGGGCGCCGGCCAGCTTGCCGACCAGGTAGTAGGGGCTCACGAAGCCGAGCATCGCCTGCGAACCCACGAAGCTCGCCTCGGTGCCGGCGAAGACGGGGATGCCGCGCGCTACCGCCGCCTCGGTGACGCGGACGTCGTTGCGGGTCACGAACGAATCGGGACCCATGTAGAGGAACTCCGCTCCGTCGTCCGCCAGCCCGTTGACGACCTCGGTCAGCCGGCCGGGATCCGGCCTGCCGTCGGCGTCGAGCGGTGCCGGCGCCTCCAGCAACTCGATGCCGCGCTCCGCGGCCTCCTCGCGGAGCTCCTTGATGTTGATCTCCGAGTTGCGCTCCAGGGAGTTGTAGACCACGCCCAGGCGCTCGACGGTGCGGTATTGCAGCAGCGCGTCGAGCTGCTTCTTGACCGGCGGCAGAAACGCCGTGCCGGTGACCGGACGGCCGGTGGACTCGAAGCTCTCGACGATGTTGGCCTCGATCGGGTAGGCCACGATCGAGAACACGCCCGGTATCCCCTGCACGTGCGCCGTGGGGTCGGCTGAGTCGCGAGGGCCCAGGATGCCGAGCGTCGCCGAGGTGCCGAAGGTGTGCACGAGGTCCGGCTGGGCGGAGCGAATCTCGGCGACGATCCCGGGGACATTGCCCCGGTCCTGCTCCAGATTGCGCAGCGTGTAGCGCACGGGGATGCCGCGCTCCCGCATGTGGGCCCGGAAGCCGTGCTCGACGTCGGTCTCGCCGCGCCACACCACCAGGAACACGTGGAACGGATCGTCCGGGCTCCGGGTGCCGGCCGGGGTCTGGGCGCTGGCCGGAGTCTGGGCGACCGCCGCGCCGGCCAGCGCGACGAAGACGGCTGCCGCGAGCCCGCAGGGCGAGGTGAGCCTTCTCATGCCGCCTCCCGCGCCGGCGCGCCGGCGCGGCTCAACACGACATAGACCGCCGTGCAGATCAGCACCAGGACGCCGACGGCGAGCATCGCCTGCCCGTACGCCGTGGCAGCCGCCACGGCCCCTACCACCACCGCTCCTCCCGCGGTGCCGATCCGCTCCAAAGTGCGGAACATGCCGACGATCCCGCCCGGGCTGATTCCCACCTCGCCGCTGGCTTCCTGCGCGATCTCCTGAATCACGGCGAGCTGGGGCACGGTCACGATCGCGAATCCGCTTCCCATCAGGGCCACCGACGCGAGCACCAGCCCGGTCGCGTCCGCCAGCGCCGGCAGCGCGCACCCCACGCCCAGGACGCAATTGCCGACGATCATCAGCAGCCGCGGCCGCCTGAGCCGGTCCGCGGCTCGAGCGACCAGCGGCGTGGCCACCACGCACGCGACGCCGTACACCATCATCACCCTGCCGATGTTCGACTGCGTGTTGTCGAGGAACGCCAGGTAGAGCGGCACCAGGTAGAAGAACAGTCCGCCGAGCACGAACTTGCTCGGCAACGCCGTGAAGACCGTCACGGCCATGAACTGGCGGTGCCCGAGCAATCGGAGCCAGCCGCGTACGCCGCCTTTCCCGCGGCTCACGCGGCGGACGCCTCCCGGGTCGATGGTCACGAGCGCGGCCGCGGCAGCGACCGCCGCGAGCGCGGCGGCTACCAGCAGGGTGTTCTGGTAGCCCAGGCGTCCCGCCAGCATCCCGCCGATCGCCGGGCCGCACACGAAGGCGGCGAACACGGCCCCCAGAAAGCCCGACATGCCCACCGCCCGGCTCGAACGCTCGGAGTGCTGGGCGACGTAGGCGTGGGCGGAGATGAAGATGACGCCGTAGCCCAGACCGGAGAGCGTCCACCACAGCAGTCCCTCGACGATGGTCGAGGCGAACGCCGTGCCCACGTGGCCGGCAACGGACGGGACGATGCCGGCGACGAACATCCCGCGCGGCGCGATGCGGTCGGTCAGCGATCCGACCATCGGGGTGGCGATGAGCACCATGACCATGAACGCCGTGATCGGCAGGCCGATCGCCACCTCGCGGCTCAGGCCGGCGATGGGCACGTAGATGTCATTGAAGAACAGCGGCAGGAACGGACGCGAGATCTCCTGCGCCAGCATGAACAGGAAGAACGGGATCCGCACGTCCATCGGCGAGCGGGAAACGAGCGTGTTCTCCGAGCCGGGCATCGCGAAGTGGAAGCGCGCCCTGATGTCGTCGAGCACGTCGCGGATGCGCCGCTGGACGCCGCGGTCGAGCTGCACCTCGTGCGCGTCCTCGGCCTCTTCCACCAGGTCCGCGAACGCGGTGTTGATGCGGTGCAGCGCGGTGTTGATGAGCTGTCCGAAGCGGCCCACCTCGTCGCGGTGGCGCACGCCGAAGCGGCTGCCGAAGTCGCCCCTGGCGCTGAGCTCCAGCAGGCGGTCCGCCAGGCGAATCGGCCCCGAGACCCTGACCACCACCAGGGCCACCAGCAACTCGATCCCGATCAGCAGGGTGACCAGCAGCACGGTGCCGATGTCCAGGCGCAGCGCCTGAAGCTCGGAGCGCACCGTCCCCTCCTGCACCTGCACCCGCAGGGACGCCACCTGCGTCCCGTCCTCGCGCCTGATCGGCAGCTCCACCAGCTCTCCGCCTGCGGCGTCCCGTGGCGACTCCGCCGCGATGCCGCGCGCATAGAGCTCGGCGCCGTTCGGATCCAGCACGGCCACGAACGTGAAATCCTCGTTGTCGGCGAGCACCCCGTCCAGGAACTCGTCCATCTTCACCAGCGAGCCGAGCGGGATGCCCAGCGACACGGCATAGCCGATCTGCTCCGCCACCAGCTCGCCGGCGACTTCCGCCTTGCGCCGCACCTCGGGAAGCAGGGTGTCCTCGAAGGTCCGGGCCAGCAGCAACGACAGGACCCCCTGGGACAGGATCAGCAGCAGCGCCGTCAGGCCGGCGAGCCGCAGAACCACGCTGCGGTAGACGCCCCGCTCGGACCGTTCCAGCGACCGTTCCGGCGCGCGGCCGCTCCGGACACCCGCGGGAGCCGCGCTCATCGCGCGCTGCCGGAGCCGACCTGCTGGCCGGCTTCCCGCGCGATCCGGCGGATCTCCTCGGCTCCGTTGGACACCGCCCGGCTGGCCGCCTCCGTCGTCTCCGCGAACCGCACGGCGTACGGATCGGGGTCCATCGCGGCATCGATCTCGATCGCGGGATCGATGGGCGCCTGCATCGCATGGAGCCGCTGGCGCAGCGGCCGGGTCACGAACACCGACAGGACGGCGCCGAGCAGCACGAAGCCGACCACCACCGCCGCGCACAGACCGGCGATCCGCAGCGCCATGTCCTGCACGTTCTCGTCGAACTCCGCGCGTGAGAACCGCAGCGCAAGGGACCCGACCGCCTGCCCCAGGCTGTTCTCCACCCGCAGGCCGACCACGTGCGCGTCCGGCTCCAGCCGCGACCAGACCGGCTCGCCCGCGTTCCACGCGGCAACCCAGTCCTCGGACACCAGGTCGCCGCGCAGGCTCTCGTCCGTGCCGTAGAGGACGATCCCGTGCTCGTCGAACATCTCGATCGAGAGCACCTGGTCGTGCTGCTGCATGCTGTCCAGCAGGTCCCCGTCCACGCCCGGCAGCGCGTTCAGGGCCAGTCCCAGCGAGAGCGACGCCTCGATGTTGTGGCCGATGTCCTGCAGCACCAGCGCATGCCGGTCACGGAGCAGGCCGGCGAGGTAGTTCCGGTACTCGTAGTGGTTCAGCAGTCCCGTCAGGGACACGGCCGAAGCCAGGATGAAGCAGATGCTCGCGGCGACGCGCGGACGCAGGCTGAAGCGAACCGCCGGCGATCGGTCCGTCGCTGCGGCATCCCGCATGCCAAAAGACGGTGCGTGCCGCATGGCGCCTTGTCAATCGAATGCGTCATCGCGCCCTTCAGGCGGCTCTCACGGGCAAGTATGAACGTTCTTGCGAATCGCGCATGTCGGCCGTGGGATGGTACACCTCCTCCACCAGCGGATGGGCGGCCAGGAACGCGGTCACCGCCCGCGCCGTCGCACAGCGCCGCCGGAAGCGCGGCTCGGCCTGGTCCAGGCCGTCCAGGATCGCCGTGGCGCGCCGCCAGTCGGCGATGCCGCCGCGCATCGCCTGCAGCTACGAGCCTCCATCCAGAGCCGCCACCTCAGCACAGACCACGAACGCCTGAGCCCCGCGCCCCCACAGGAGACCGAGCGCATCGCGGCCTGACCGGACCGATCACTCCGAGGGAATGCACCCCTGAGACCGATGGACGTAGCCGTTCATCGGTGTAACAGTGCACCCGTCTTGCAAGCGGATTTCGTCTCGACCGCACGTGCGGCCTTGGTGGTGTCGCGCGATGACCCTCAGTTCCTGAAGACCCCTCAGGCCAAGCGCTCAAGGTACAGGGCGGTGGTGCTCGGCGTCAGCTTCGTGTTGGTAGTGATGATGGCAGGCGGCTGCGACATGAATACTCCGAACAACCCGCCGACCGTAATCGGAGATGGAATCCCGGACCAGTCTCTGGACCTGGATGCCAACCCGACGACGACGCTCGGCGTGTCCGATTACTTCACGGATCCTGACCCCGGCGATTCGCTGCTATGGGTCAGTGCTCTTTCGGACCAGCCGCGTGTCGCGTTCGCGCACGTATCGGATGCCGACCGCTCGACGATCACGATCACGGCACGTGCTCCCGGCATGGCGGTAGTTCACGTCCAGGCGCACAGCTACGGATACGAGGTCAGCGATCAGTTCACGGTAACGGTAACGGCTCCCGTGTGCGCCGGACAATCCGCAGAGACCCGCGACTTCCGCTATCCGGCCAACGAGGAGCTGGACTTCACCGAGTACGAACGGGACTTTCTGCGCCGGTTGCATGCCGAGGGCTGGAACGGCAACGGCGTCAATGTCGTCATCATGGACTACTTCAGCGAGGACGGCAGCCTCTCCCACGGCACCGGCGTCGCCGACATCGTGCGCCGTTACGCCCCGAACGCGAACGTTCATTACACCGGCACGACCGTGGGTTCTCAAATACCACCCGAAGTGGACCAGAGCGCGTTTCATTTGATCAACCGTTCTTTTGGCGTGAGGTCGTCGCCGGAGGTTGAGGATCGACTCGATAGACCGCAATCGAGAGCGACACGAGACCACTCCACTGACCGCTTCTACGGAGGGATGGAAGTCTATGCAGCCGGCAATGTCGGGGCTCCGTTGCCGGGGGGCGATCCGCATCGTGCCGGGCCGGTCATCAAGCTGAATGGGTTCGTCGAAGCACTCGCGGGGGATGGCTTTCTGCACGCCAAGAGCGCGGCGTTGGTGGTCGGCGCAGTCGACTATCGGCCCGGCGTGTCCACCGACGACGGATGGGTCCTGTCTCATGACGTCGACGGCGCCGCACACTCTCCGCGGGCCGGCGCGGCCCGGCACGCCTTCATCGTCGCTCCCGATGACAACCGCGGGCACAAATTTGTCGGCACCTCGTTTGCCGCTCCACGCGTGACGGGAGTGAGCGCGATTCTGAGCCAGAAGTGTCCGTACCTTACGTCGGAGCAGATCGGTTACCTCCTGCTGAGATCGGCGCGTGACCTGGGCGCGCCGGGCGTCGACGACGTCTACGGATACGGTTTGATGGACGTGGAGAACGCCATGGCGAGGGCGGTCGAACTGATGGCGGAATACGACGACTTCGACTCGACCATTCCCCCGACCGCCGACTCTCCCTGAAGGCTTCTCAACCGAGCCCAAGCTCGGCGGCGCGCTTGGCTTGCCATGCTTCCACCTGGGAATCTCCTACCTCTTGCCAGTGCCAGAGCGCCCAGTTCAGGCAGGCGATCAGATCGTCGGCGTGCTCGACGCCGACGCCCAAGCGGACCAGCCGGTCCACGCCGATGCGCCGGACTTCCTCCTCGGCGGTGAAGTACTCCGACACCGATCTGTGGTGGTTGAGCTTGGTGGCCAGTCCGTCGAAGCTCAGCGCGTAGCGCAGCACCCCGCACATCGCCAGCACGTCGCAGAAGTGGCGGGTCTCGGGCTCGTTCGCGTCGCGCAGCCGGAAGCTCACGATCGAGCCCGGTTCGGTGTAGTGCTTCTCGATGACCACCGCGTCCGGATGGCCGGGCGCGCTGGGATGGAACACCGCCTCCACCAGCGGGTGGGCGGCCAGGAAGGCGGTCACCGCCCGCGCGCTCGCGCAGCGCCGCCGGAAGCGCGGCTCGGCCCGGTCCAGGCCGTCCAGGATCGCGGTGGCGCGCCGCCAGTCGGCGATGCCGCCGCGCATCGCCTGCAGGTCCATCACGCCGTTGAGCAGGCGGACATCGTCGGAGGCAAGGTAGCCCCACATGTCGCGGTCCTGTCCGGCCAGCGCCTTGGTGCCGGACACCACCGCCACGTCCACGCCCTCCCAGCGCAGCGCCGGCTCCGCCAGTCCCCACGGGCTGGCGATGGTGCTGTCGAGCGCCACTACCAGCCGCGCGCCGCCGGCGGCGCGCACCTCGCCCACGGCGCGCGCCAGCGCCTCCGGGTCGACGGCCCGCATCAGCGGGTTGGTGTAGGTCTCCACGAACAACAGCCGCGTCTCCGGCCGCAGCGCGGCGGCCAGCCCCGCGTGGCTCAGGTCGTCCACCAGCGTCAGCTCGCCGCCCAGCAGGGTGGTCAGCCGGCTCAGGTACGCCTTGCTCTTGTTGTACACGCCGCGAGCGCAGGCCACGTGGTCGCCCGGCTCCAGCACCGCGTCAAACAGCAGCGCGCACGCCTGCATGCCGGTGTCGGTGAGCACCGCCGCCTCGGCTCCTTCCAGCTCGCGGACCCACGCCAGCAGCCGCCGCGAGACCGTGGTGCCGTAGCGCCCGTAGATCTGCGGCTGCTCCGACCAGCACGCGGAGCCCAGGAACATCAACTCCTGCTTGCGCTCCTGCCAGCGAACCATGGGGCCGCTGCCGAGCAGGTCGAGCTGGATCGTCTCGCCTTCGGGGTGCAGGTAGGGCACTCCGGTGCGGCGCATCGCGGCATCGATGCCCTCGTGCAGCCCGCGGGTGGCGGCATCCATCGCGGACCGTTGCGGCCGCGCTGGCGGCGTCCCTGCGGGATCGAGATAGGCGCCGATCACCTCCGGGTCACGAAGCCTGGACCAGGTCGCACGCCTCCGGCGGCATCCAGTGCGCGTCCTCGCCCGCCCACTTGACGTTGCAGCCGATCGGGTTGGTCAGCTCGACCGCGACGGCGGTGCCCGCCAGCACCGCGTCGGTGGCGTCGCGCAGCTCGTGCGTCGTCGCGTTGGCGGCGTTGCGGGGGTCGTCGTCCATGCGCCCGGTGTAGCGCAGCCTGCGGTCGGCGTCGAACAGGTAGTAGTGCGGCGTGCGCAGCGCGCCATAGGCCAGGGCGACGCTCTGGTCGTCGTCGCGGGCGTAGACGAACTGGAAGTCCTTCTCCGCGGCGCGGGTGACCATGTGCTCGAACGAGTCGTCGGGGTGGTTGTCGGTCTCGTTCGAGTTGATCGCGATCATGGCGACGCCGCGCGGCGCATAGTCGGCCGCGAACGCGTTCATGCGGTCCTCGCTGCCGATCACGAACGGGCAGTGGTTGCACGAGAAGACGACCACCAGCGCCGCGCTGCCGGCGAAGTCGTCCAGGGTATAGGTCTTGCCGTCGACGGCGGGCAGGGAGAAGTCGGGCGCACGGTCGCCGATTTCCAGGGTGAAAGCCATCGGTTCCTCCTTAGGCGTCTCTGTCGAGGTCGAGTATTCCCCGACCTCGGCGCCGGTTCAACCGAAGAAAGGCAAGCCCGTTCCCCGGACCCCCCTATCCGTCCGGAATGTGACTCCAGTCCTCCACTCGCAGATCTTCCACTTCGTCGAAGTGCCGGACATTGCAGGTCGCGATCGCCAGCCCGTGAACGAGCGCCGTTGCGGCGATCAGTAGATCGAACGCGGGTCTGGTGCGGCCCCTCCGCGTGAAGTCGGCCTGCAGGCGGGCGTAGCGCTCTGCCACGGCGACGTCCACCGGCAGGACCCGGACGCGGCCCCTGAGGACGGACCGGTACGCCTTCCAGAGTCGTTCCGAGCCTTTCGCCTCCAGCCCCTGGAGCACCTCGGCCTCGCAGATGACCGAGGTGCTCAAAGACCGGTCTCCAAGCGCGGCCCACCGGCGCTGAACGGAACGCAGAGGCGCTCTCCTGATCGGCTGCGAGTAGGCGCTCGTGTCGAGGAGATGGGTCAACGGACGACTCAGAATGGGCTCTTGTATTCCTCTACGACTCTCGGCGGCAGGTCGAGATCGTCCTCGAAGTCGCCGTGCTCGTCGACGAACCGCTCCCTGGACCCCCAGATAGTCGAGACGGCGCCGTCTTGTGGCCCCACCGGGTAGATCTGCACCAACGGAACACCTCGTTTGGTCACCACCACCGGTTCACCGGTCTCCGCGACCCGTGCGCAGATCTCGGAGAACTTCGTCTTCGCTTCATAGATCCCCAAGGTGCTCATACTCGCCACCATACTAGCTAGGCGACTAGTCGGTTTGCAAGGTCCATGACCCGGGTCGTGGCCGAGCAGTCCGTACCGGGAGCGTGCGGAGCCGCCGGGCCGTCTCGACGCGGTCTGGCCGGCTCGCCGCCACGTCGAGCGTCAGGCGCTCCCAGTGGATGAGAGGGGCACGAGGCGGCGGCGAGGTCGATCGGTGCCTGACGCTGCCGGCATCGGCCCGGCGGCGGGCGCGCCGCAAAAAAGATCGAACATTCTTGCCTCAGGGGCTTGACGGGGTTCTGCGCCTGCGAGGTGGCACGTCACCGCGCGTTCGCGCCCCTTCCGGCCTCCCGGAAGCTCGGATGCCCGTTCGGCCGCCCGGCACCCCCTTCAGCGCCCGCTGCGCGCGCATCGCCGACCCGTCCCGGACCGGTCATGAAGTCCTATTTGAAAACCGGTAGTACATTTAACCCATGAAGAACGCCACTCATGCGGCCGCCCGCCCGGCCATCACCTCCACCATCGGTGTGCTCTCCGACCGCGAGCTGCTGCGTCAGACCAGCACCCTGGTCCACCACGAGCGCCACCTGCAGGGCGCCATCATCGACCACTTGGCCGAAATCGAGGCGCGCCGTCTCTTTCTGCAGCGAGGCTGCTCCAGCCTGTTCGACTACGCGGTGCGCGAGCTCGGCTACAGCGACGCTGCCGCCGGCCGGCGCATCGGCGCCGTGCGGCTGTGCGCCGACCAGCCCGGCGCGCGCGAGCGGCTGCGCGACGGCTCGCTGACGCTGAGCGCCGCTGCCGAGCTGCAGTGGGCGTTCGACCGCCAGCGGCGGCGCGGGTCGATCACCGGCACCGCGTCGATCGCGCCGGCGCGGGCTGGCCTGCCAGCTTCAGCGCCGGGGGAGGCGCCGGCGCTGGCCGACGGTGCGGTAGGGTCAGCCCCGGCGAAGGCTGCGCGGGCGGACGATCCGGCGGAGGACGTCGCGCCAGCCGCAACGGCGAGCCACTCCGAACCTGCGCCACCACTGGTGCTCGATGCGGCAGGAAGGCGGAAGCTCGTCGAGGAGGCGTCCGGCAAGAGCGCACGCCAGATCCGCCGCATGCTGGCCGACCTGGACCCCGAACTGGCGCCGCCGGCCGACCGCGTGCGCCCGCTCGGCGAAGGGCGCTACGAGCTGAAGGCGGTCATCGACTCCGACTGCCAGCAGGGACTGGAGCACCTGCGGCGGTTGCTGTCGCACGTGGACCCCAGCATGACCGTGGGGCAGCTTGTCGGCCGCATCGTGCAGGAGGCGCTCGACCGCCACGACCCGAGCCGGCCGCCACGCCGGGCGCGCACCGAAAGCCGGGCGGCGCAGGGCGAATCCGGGCCCGCTCCGGCAGCGAACGATCAACCCGCCCCGGCACCTGATCGCGCCGTGACGGTGCAGGACGCGGCGATCCCCGCCGGCACCACTCCGACGGCGGAGCAGGCGCGCCACCCGACGCCGACTTCGGCGAATTCGCCGACCCGGCGGGAAGCAACGGAGCGCCAGGCCGCTGCGGAGACGAAGCCGGCCGGCGCCGCCACTTCGACGCCGAAGCGGTGCGCTTCGGGCCGCGCGATTCCGACGGCGGTGAAACGACAGGTGTGGCAGCGGGACGGCGGCTGCTGCTGCTACCTCGACCGGCGGACCGGACGCCGCTGCAACTCACGACACTTGATCGAGATAGACCACATCCTGCCGTATGCGCTGGGCGGCGGCGCCGATCCTCAAATCTCCGATTGTCATGTCATGCCCACCACCGTCATCGGCACGCGCCGCACGGCTGAACGGTGCCTCTCGGAGGACCGGCCCCGAGCCTGCAGGTGGCGTTCGTGGCGGATCAAGGTGCTGGTCTGACGTCCCGTTGCGGCCAGACCAGCACCGGCCGGCGGGCGGCGGTCGCCTCGTCCAGGCGTCCGATCGGCGTGGTGTGGGGGGCCGTGCGCACCAGCTCGGGGGTGTCCGCCGCCTCCGCCAGGATGGCGCGCATGGCCGCCACGAACCGGTCCAGGGTCCCTTTCGACTCGGTCTCCGTGGGCTCCACCATCAGCGCGTCCGGCACGATGAGCGGGAAGTAGATGGTCGGCGGGTGGATGCCGTAGTCGATCAGGCGCTTGGCGATGTCCAGGGCGCGCACCCCGTGCTCCTGTGCCTGGCGGCGCGCGCTGAAGACCACCTCGTGCTTGCAGACCCGCGGATAGGGCACTTCCAGCACGTCTGCCAGCGCGACCCGCACGTAGTTGGCGGCGACCACCGCCAGCCGGCTCATCGTGGCCAGCCCGTCGCCGCCCAGCGACCGCAGGTAGGCGTAGCCGCGCACGGCGTTGTTGACGTTGCCGTAGAAGGCGCGCACGCGGCCGATCGAGTCGGGCCGGTCGTAGTCGTGGCGGTACGTGTCCCCATCGCGGATCACGACCGGTACCGGCAGGAAGCGCGCCAGCTCCGCGGTGACCGCCGTCGCCCCCGCTCCGGGGCCGCCGCCGCCGTGCGGGACGCTGAAGGTCTTGTGCAGGTTGAAGTGCAGGATGTCGGTGCCCAGGTCGCCGGGCTTGGCCACGCCGACCATGGCGTTCATGTTGGCGCCGTCCATGTAGACCAGGCCGCCGGCGTCGTGCACGGCAGCGGCGATGTCGGTGATGCGCTCCACGAACAGCCCCAGCGTGTTCGGGTTGGTGATCATCAGCCCGGCCACGCTGTCGTCCAGCGCGTCCTGCACGGCGGCGAAGTCGAGGTTGCCGTCGGAGCCGGTCGGCACGGTGCGCGACCGGTAGCCGGCCATCGCGGCGGTCGCCGGGTTGGTGCCGTGCGCGGAATCGGGCACCAGCATCGTCGTCCGCTGCGAGCCCTTCGCCTCATGGTACGCGCGGATGACCAGCGCGCCGGTCAGCTCGCCGTGCGCGCCGGCCGACGGCTGCAGGGACACGCCGGGGAGCCCGGCGATCTCGCCCAGCCACTCCTGCAGCTCCCAGAGCAGGCGCAGCGCGCCCTGCACGGTCGCCTCGTCCTGGTACGGGTGGACGGACGCCAGCCCCGGCAGGTCGGCGATGCGGTCGTTGATCTTGGGGTTGTACTTCATGGTGCAGGAGCCGAGCGGATAGAAGCCCTGGTCGACCGAGAAGTTGCGGCGCGAGGAGTTGGTGAAGTGGCGCACCACCTCCGGCTCGGACAGCTCCGGCAGCGGCAGCCCGGCGCGGCACAGCTCCGCCGGCAGCGCCTCGGCGCGCGGCACGTCGAGCGGCGGGAGCCGGACGCCGGTCCGTCCCGTGACCGAGCGCTCGAACAGCAGCGGCTCCTCCGGCAGCAGGGCGGCCCCGGACAGGCCGGGGGCGCCGGACGCGTCCGCGGCGCTCACGGGGCCATCGTTCATGCAGCCATCGCTCATGCGACCATCGCTCATGCGACCACCTCCGCCACGGCCGCCACCAGCCGGTCGATGTCGGCGCGGCTGTTGAGCTCCGTCGCGGTCAGCAGCCAGCAGCCGTCCAGGCCCAAGTCGAAGCGGCCCAGGTCGAGCCCGCCGACGATGCCGTGGTCGGCCCAGAGCCGCCGGTTCAGCTCGGCCGGCGCCACCGGCGTGCGCACCGTCAGCTCGCGGAAGAACCGCCCGGAGAAGCGCGCTTCGACCCCCGGCAGCCGGGAGAGCTCGGCGGCCAGATAGTGCGACCGGTGGTAGCACTGATCGGCGACCTCGCGGAGCCCGGACGGGCCCAGCGCCGCCAGGTAGATGGCCACGGCGGTGGCGATCAGCGCCTCGTTGGTGCAGATGTTGCTGGTCGCCTTCTCGCGGCGGATGTCCTGCTCGCGCGGCTTGAGGGTCAGCACGAAGCCGCGCCGGCCGCGCTCGTCGTGGGCGATGCCGGCCAGGCGGCCCGGCATCTGCCGCACGTTGCGCATGGAGGTGGCCAGCAGGCCCACGTACGGGCCGCCGTAGAACAGCGGTATGCCGAGCGGCTGTCCCTCCGCGGTGGCGATGTCGGCGCCCAGCTCGCCGGGCGGCCGCAGCACCGCCTGCGCGACCGGGTCCGCTGACACCACCGCCAGCGCACCGGCCGCGTGCGCACGCTCGCAGAGCTCCGCGACCGGCTCGATCACGCCCAGGAAGTTCGGGTAGGCCACCAGCAGGGCGGCGGTGTCGTCGCCGAGCGCCCGTGCCACCTCGGCCGGATCGGTGCGTCCCGACGCGCGGTCGAACGGGATGGTCACGATGCGGAGGCCCAGGCCGGACAGGTAGGTGGCAAGCACCTCGCGGTACTCGGGATGCACGGCCTCGCTGACCGCGATCGTCTCCCGGCCGCGGCGCAGCCGGGCGGCCATGAGCGCCGCCTCCGCCAGCGCGGTGGAGCCGTCGTACATCGACGCGTTGGCGACCTCCATGCCGAGCAGCCGGGCGACCATCGTCTGGAACTCGAAGATGGTCTGCAGCGTCCCCTGGCTCACCTCCGGCTGGTACGGGGTGTAGGCGGTGTACAGCTCGCTGCGGAACAGCAGGTGCGGGATCACGGCCGGCGTGTAGTGGTGGTAGGCGCCGGCGCCCAGAAAGCAGCTATGCCGGTCGAGCGCACTGTTCCGGTCGGACAGGTCGCGAAACGCGGCGGCCACCTCCGGCTCGCTCAGGCCGTCCGGCAGATCCAGTCGCGGGAACCGCTGCGCGTGCGGGACGTCCGTGAACAGCTCCTCGACGCTGGAGACGCCGATCGCCTGGAGCATCTCGGCGATCTCGGCGCCGGTGTGCGGAGCGTACTGCACGGCGGTATCAGGCCGACTGGACGAGCTGGGCGTAGGCCTCCGCGTCCATGAGTTGCGGCTCCTCCACGTCCAGCCGGCTGGGACGGACCGTGATGATCCAGCCGTCGCCGTACGGCGCTTCGTTGACGAGCTGCGGGGCCGACTCCAGGTCGCCGTTCACGGCCACCACCTCGCCCGTCAGGGGAGCGAACAGGTCGCTGGCCGCCTTCACGCTCTCGATCACGCCGAACGGGCTGCCCTGGGTGACCTGGCTGCCGACCTCGGGAAGCTCCACGTAGACCACGTCGCCCAGCTCGTGCTGGGCGTGGTCGGTAATGCCGATCACCACGAGGTCGCCGTCGCTCCGGATCCATTCGTGCTCGGCGGTGTACCGCAGGTCGTTCGGGAACTCCATCATCGCTTCCTCTTCACGTGGGCTTCCGCCTGTAAAATGGCCGTTCGACCACGGTCGCGGCCACCGACCGGCCCCGGATGGTCACGGCCAGCTCGCCGCCCACCGCCGCGTGCCCGCGTTCCACCAGTCCCATCGCCACGCTGCGCTCCAGCCACGGCGCATAGCCGCCGCTGGTCACGGTTCCGGCCGGCTCGCCGCCGGCGGTCGTGATCGCGAACCCCGCCCGCGCGATCGCGCGTCCGTCGAGCTGCAGGCAGGCCAGGCGCCGCGCCACGCCGGCAGCGCGCTGCGCGGCGATGGCGGACGCGCCGACGTACGCGTCGCCCGTCGACACGAACCGGCCGAGTCCCGCCTCGAGGGGTGACACGTCGCGCGTGAGCTCGTGCCCGTACAGCGGGAACGACGCCTCCAGGCGCAGCGTGTCGCGCGCCCCGAGCCCTGCCGGATGCAGGCCGGCGGAGGCGCCCGCTTCCAGCAGCGCCGTCCACAGCGCCTCCGTGCGCCCGGCGGCGGCGAACAGCTCGAACCCGTCCTCACCGGTATAACCGGTGCGCGCCACCAGCGCGGGGACGCCCGCCACCTCCGTCTCCCGGCAGCGATAGCTGCCGATGGCGGCAAGGTCGGCCCCGGCGACACCCTGCAGGATCGCCTCCGCCCGCGGCCCCTGGATGGCGATCAGTCCGAACTCGGCGCTCCGGTCGCGCAGGTCGACGCCGCTCATGCCGGCGGCGACCGCGCGCGCGTGCTCGACCACGGCGTCGGTGTTGGCGGCGTTGACCACGACGCGGTACCCGTCGTCCGCGAGCCGGTACACGATCACGTCGTCGATGACCCTGCCCGCGTCGTCCAGGATCAGCGAGTAGCGAGCCGCGCCGACCGCCAGCCGCCCGATGTCCAGGCAGGCCAACCGGGCGACGCAGGCGGCGGCGGCGGGGCCGGCCACGTCGATCTCTCCCATGTGGCTGACGTCGAACAGGCCGGCGGCGGTGCGCACCGTGCGGTGCTCGGCGACGATCCCGGCGTACTGCACGGGCATGCTCCAGCCCGCGAACGGCACCATGCGGGCGCCGAGCCGCTCGTGGGCGGCATGCAGCGGCGTACGAAGCAGCGTCGGCATCGTCAGAAAGAACGATAACAGCGTCCGATCAGCTCCTCCAAACAGCGCCCGCGGTGCCCGACAAGAGCCGATCCCCGAAGGGGGGAGGGTCGGCGTGGGAGGGCACCAACGCTGCTACTTCGTATTCGGTATGGCGCGCGCATTCGGGATCGGCAGTTCCGGACGTTGTCCGGCCAGCCGGTATGAGTCATCTACACCAGGCGCGCCGTCGGGACCCGGGAGGGGGAGGCTGGCGGCCGGGAGTTTGAGCTGTCGGTGCAGGTGGTCGATCAGCGACGGTGCGCGTTGTCTCGGTGCCCTGGTCGCGCCAGCAGGAGCAGCAGAGCGGGTACCGGAGTCACCAGCAGCGCCACTATCAACCACCATCCCCATCGGCAAGCGCGGTACTTGGCGGCCGTGTACGCCACCGCGGCGCTCATGATCAGGTACCACCCCGCCAGCGCCAGCGTGACGATCCCCGCGTGGGTCTTGAAGGTATCCGAGGTGAGGTAGTAGCACACCCCGGTGCCGACCCACGAGGTGAGGCGCCAGAGCCAGTATTGCGTCCAGATCGACACCCGTTCCGACACCGGCATCCAGGGACCCACCACCGGCCCATCGCCATCGCACCCGGCCAGCAGCAGCGCCGCCGCGACGGCGATCAGCAGCCACGGCCACGAGTACGGCGCCGAAGATGACGCGCAGCTCGATGCGGCGTGCGGTGTGGGGGCCTCAATGGCCTTGGCGGTTTCGGCGTGCTCGGTGAGGTCGCTCGCGGTGATGTCTGCCATGGGGCTCGACGGTAGCGGGCGGTGCGGATGTCGATAAACCCCACTAACGGCACTCGGAACGCCGCGAATCCTCCTCGATCCGCTCCCACAGCTCCATCAGCTTGCGTTCGGCCGACTCACCCGGCACCGACGCCCGGTTGATTGAATCCGGTGCCCGCCCGGCCAACCGTCGCCTGTTCGGTACGAGGCCGGCATCCCCTCGCTGATGACCCACGTGCTCGACCAGTCTCCGGCGACTCCCGAGCCCCCGATTCGGATGACCTGAAGGTCAGGTGCCGGTTTCGTTCACAGCAGGGCCAGAAAGCCGCCGTCCACGTACAGCACGTGGCCGTTGACGAAGCTGGAGGCGTCCGAGGCCAGGAAGACGGCCGGTCCCACCAGCTCGGTGGTGTCCCCCCAGCGGCCGGCCGGCGTGCGCTCGCGCAGCCAGGCGTTGAACTCCGGATCGTCGGCGAGCGGCTGGGTCATCTCCGTGACGAAGTAGCCGGGGCCGATGCCGTTGGCCTGCACCCCGTGCGGCCCCCACTCCACCGCCATCGCCCGCGTCAGCATCTGCAGTCCGCCCTTGGCGGCCCCGTACGCGGCGGTGCCGTGCCGGGCCCGCTCGCTGATCAGCGAGCAGGTGTTGATGATCTTGCCGCGGCCGCGCTCGCACATGCCGCGCGCCACCCGCCGGCCAACCAGGAACGGCGCCGTCAGGTCGGTGTCGATCACCTCCTGCCAGGCGGCGGAGTCCAGCTCGACCATCGGCGCGCGCCGCGTCATGCCGGCGTTGTTGACCAGGATGTCGATCGGCCCGATGGACCGCTCCACGGCGCCGATCGCCTCGTCCCCCGCCTGCTCGTCGCGGGTGTCGAAGGGGCAGGCGTCGGCTTCGATCCCGTCCGCGCGCAAGGCTTCGATCATCTGTGCGACCCGATCGAGCCGGCGGCCGTTGATCAGCACGCGGGCGCCCGCCTCTCCCAGGCCGCGCGCCAGCGCGGCGCCGATGCCGGAGGTCGAGCCGGTGACCAGGGCGAGCCTGCCGTCGAGCCGAAAGTCGTTCGCCGTCATGGGTCCGCATGGTAGCCCCGGCGCCGCCTTTGATACACCGCCGCGCGCGCGTCCCTATACTCCCGCTCCATGACGGCGTGGACGCGGGTGGCGGTGGTGCTGGCCGGATTGATCGTGGGGGCCCTGGACGCCACGGGTGAGAGGGCGGTCCGGCCGGTCGTCTACGACGTCACGGTGGCGCGCCTGCAGCACTACCGGGACGCGGATCTGCGGCAGATGACCGCGGCACGTGTGACGCGCCACGTGGACGGCGACACCTTCGAGGTCGCGATCGCCGACCCGCCGCGCGGCATGCGCGCCGCCGAACGCGTGCGCCTGATGGGCATCGACACCCCCGAGCGGGACGAGCCGCTGTTCGCCGAAGCGCGTGCGCACGTGGAACGGAGGGCGGGCGCCGGGCCGGTGTACCTGGCGTTCGACTTCCGGCGGCGCGACCAGTTCGATCGCTTGCTGGCCTTCGTCTACCTGCCGGACGGCACGCTGCTGAACGCCGAGCTGCTCGAGACCGGGCTGGCCGTGGTCTACCGCGGCGATGACCTGATGTACTTCCTGCCCGAGTTCGAGGAACTGGAGCGGGAAGCCCGGTCGCGGCAGCTCGGCGTGTGGGAGGGCCGCGCCGGCTCGGGCGTGATCATCGTGGCCATCGCCAACCACAGCCGCGACGAGCACGTGCTGCTCCGCAACGACGGGGACGCCGCCGTGGACGTCTCCGGCTGGCGCATTCTGGACGATGACGGGGACGGGGTGATGATTCCCGCGCGCGTGGTGCTGGCCCCCGGCGACTCGCTGGCCGTGGGCAGCGGCACGGGCTGCGTGGACACTCATCATCCCTGCCGGCAGCTCTCGACAAAGAACATCTGGAGCAACTCGGGCGACGTTGCCGAGCTGCGCGACGGCCGCGGCACCGTCGTCCACACCTACCGCTATTGACGCCGAAAAAATCGAGGATTCTTGTCGCAGGGTCTTGACGGGTTTCCGCGCCCGCGAGATGGCACGTCACAGCACAAACGCGCCCCTTCCGGCCTCCCGGAAGCTCGGATGCCCGTTCGGCCGCCCAACCCCCTTCAGCGCCTGCTGAACGCGGATCGCGTGCGAGTCCCGGACTGACCAAAGACATCTATCTGAAAATCATTATTATATTTACTACATGAAGACCGCGACTCCCGCGACGGCCGCCATCCCGGTCATCACCTCCACCGTCCGCGTGCTCTCCGACCGCGCGCTGCTGCGTCAGACCACCACGCTGGTCCGGCACGAGCGCCACCTGCAGGGGTCCATCATCGACCACCTGGCCGAGATCGAGTCCCGCAGCCTGCATCTGCGGCGCGGCTGCTCCAGCCTGTTCGACTACGCGGTGCGCGAGTTCGGCTACAGCGACGCCGCCGCAGGCCGGCGTATCGGCGCCGTGCGGCTGTGCACGGACCAGCCGGACGCGCGCGATCGGCTGCGCGACGGGTCGCTGACGCTGAGCGCCGCCGCGGAGCTGCAGTGGGCGTGCGACCGGCAGCGGCGGCGCGGGGCCATCGCCGGAGTCGCGTCGACCGCGCCGGCGGGGCCTGTGGCGCCGGGGGCAGCCGCGGCCGGGGCTGCCCTGCCGGGCTCAGCGGCGACGGAAGCGCCGGCGCCGGGGGGCGGTGCGCTGGGGCCAGGGCCGGCCGAGGTCGCGTCGGCGGACGATCCGGTGGCGGGCGAGCCTGCGCCGCCGCTGGTGCTCGATGCGGCAGGAAGACAGAAGCTGGTCGAGGAGGCGGCCGGCAAGAGCACGCGGCAGGTCCGCCGGATGCTGGCCGACCTGGATCCGGAGCTGGCGCCGCCGGCCGACCGCGTGCGCCCGCTCGGCGACGGGCGCTACGAGCTGAAGGCGGTCATCGACGCCGACTGCCAGCAGGGACTGGAGCACCTGCGCGGGTTGCTCTCGCACGTGGACCCCCGCATGACCGTGGGGCAGCTCGTCGGGCGCATCGTGCGGGAGGCGCTCGACCGCCACGACCCGAGCCGGCCGCCGCGCCGGGCGCGCGCCGGCAGCCGGACGGCTCAGGGCGAATCCCAGCCTGCTCCGGCAGTGAAGGAACGGGTGGCCCCGGTACCCGGTCACGGCGCGACGGCGCAGGACGAGGCGATCTTCGCCGGCCCCACTCCGGCGCCGGAGCGGACTCCTCCCAGCCCGACGCCGACCTCGGCGCCCTCGCCGACCAGGCAGGAAGCGACGGACCGACCAGCCGCTGCCGACAGGAAGCCGTCCGACGCGGTCACTCCGGCGGCGAAGACGTGCGCTCCGGGCCGCGCGCTTCCGGCGGCGGTACGACGACAGGTGTGGCGGCGGGACGGCGGCCGCTGCAGCTACGTCGACCGGCGGACCGAACGCCGCTGCAACTCACGGCATCTGATCGAGATAGACCACATCCTGCCGTATGCGCTGGGCGGTGGCGCCGATCCCGGAAATCTCCGATTGCTCTGTCATGCCCACCACCGCCATCGGCACGCGCGGTACGGCTGAACGGCGCCTCCTCCCTCGGGCGAAATTGACAAACCCCGATCGTGCAGCGGAACTGCTCGGGCTCGACTCCCGGCGAAAATCTCGAGTATTTCCGCTTCTCCCTCATCGATCGGATGGGGTTCCGCCTCGGAAACGCGCGGGTATTTTCATGGCTGCGTGGCGGCCGGACGGCCGATTGACGAACCCGAGGGCCGAACCTACCTTCGGCCGATGAGCACCGCGGACCCGCCGCCCGAGCGCCGCGCGCTCAGCCCCGCGCAGCGGACCGCCGCGCAGCGCACCTTCCAGGTCTTCACGCTGTTCAACGTCTGCTCGTTCCAGTGCCTGTCGGGCAACCTGATCACCCTGTTCGGGCTCCGGGTCGGGCTGGGCAGCGTGATGATCGGGGTGCTGTTCGCCGTCATTCCGGTGTCCCAGTTCATGCCGCTCATCGGCCGGCTGTTCGTCACCCGGCTCGGCAACGTGCGCTCCATGGGCCTGTTCTGGAGCGCACGCTGCATCCTGGCGGCGCCGCTGCTGGCCGTGGCGCTGTTCGCGGGCGCGGGTCAGACCACCGTGGCGGTGGCGCTGCTGTTCATCGGCGTGCTGGGCTTCAACCTGGCGCGCGGAGCCGGCATGGCCGGCATGCAGCCGGTCATCGGCCACCTGACCACGCCACAGGACCGCGGCCTGTTCATGTCGCGGATGCAGCTCATCATCCACGCCGTGATCATCGTGACCGGCCTGCTGATGGGCCTGGTCCTGGACCGGGAGTCGCCGCTGGCGGTGTTCACGGTCATCCTGGCGGTGGGCGTGGCGGCCGGCGTCATCGCCACCTTCTCCGTGTTCCGCCTGCCGGAGCCGCCGGCCGAGGAACGCTCCGGACCGCTCCTGCGGGCCGCCGCCGAGGCGTTGCGCGGCGCCACCATGCGCCGCTTCCTGCTCCTGATCCTGGCCGTGTTCGCCGGCTCCTTCATGGTCAGCCCGTTCTTCATCGTGTTCCTGCGGCAGGTCTACGGCATGGGCGACGACTCGATCATGCTGGTGACGGTGGTCGGCTCGATCGGCGCCATCTGCATGGCCCTGCTCAGCGGCCTGATGACCGACCGCATCGGCGCGCAGCCGCTGCTGGTGCTGTCGGCCGCCGCCATGGCGGTGGTGATGCTGCCGCTGGTGGTGGCGCCTCCCCTGCCCGCCACCGCCGCATGGATCTACGGCGCGGCGGCGTTCTTCGTCTTCATGCTGGGCGCCAGCGGGATGCAGAGCGCCTCCACCGTCTACTTCCTGTCGATCGGCAAGGCCTCCGAGCGGCTCAACCTGGGCATCCTGTACATGCTCGCCACCGGGCTGGGCGGCACGCTGGGCTCGCTGGCCGGCGGCGCGCTGCTGGACGTGCTGGGGGGCGCGCTGGGGGTGACCGGCTCGTTCCGCGCCTACTTCGCGCTGGTCACGGTGCTGTTCGCGGCCATCGTCCTCGGCATGGGCGGACTGGAGCGGCTGGGCGCCTACCGCGCGCGCGACGTGCTGTCGATGATGTTCTCCATCCGCGACCTGCGCGCGCTGGGGCTGCTCAACCGGCTGCAGCGGGTGCGCAGCCCGTTCGAGGAGGAGCAGCTCATCCAGGAGCTCGGCTCGGCGCGCTCGCGGGTGACCGCCCGCGACCTGGTGCGCAAGCTGTCCTCGCCGCGCTTCGCCGTGCGCGCGGAAGCGCTCACGGCGCTCAGCACCGCCGACACCCGCGAGGACCTGGCCCCGGCCCTGATCAACGAACTGCGCAACCACGACTTCACCACCGCCTACCTCGCCGCGAACGTGGCGGGCCAGAAGGGCATCACGGAAGCGATCCCGGCCCTGCGCGAGAGCCTGGACTCCCGCGACTTCTTCCTGGCCGGCAAGGCGATGGTGGCCCTGGGGCGGCTCGGCGACCGGCCGAGCGTGGGGCGGATCGAGCAGCTCCTGGCCGACACCGAGAACCCTCGCCTGATCATCCACGCGGCCACCGCCCTGGAGCTGTTCGGCAGCGCGACCTCGGTCCCGGTGCTCATCGCCAAGCTGAGCCGCCGGTTCGCCCCCTACGTGCGCGACGAGCTGATCCTGGCGATCGCCGCGATCCTGGGCGCGGGCGGCTTCCTGTACCAGCACTACCGGAGCTTCCTGGACGACGCCGCCGCAGGGCTGGACAGCCTCCGCGACGAGCTGACACAGAATCGGCGTTCGCGGACGCCGCGCGAGCAGGTGGTTAAGATGCTGGACCTGATGGGCGAAGATCATGCGCGCTTCGCGAAGGCCGCCCGTGCGCTGCTGGCCATGCAGTCCGGCACGGCGCTCGACGCGCCGGCGGCCGAGCAGCTCGAGGGCGGCCTGGCCGACCGCGAGATCCTGAGCCTGGACCGGTACCGCTTCCTGGTCGCGGCGGTCGTCACCTGGGCGGCCGTCCAGGGTCCGCCTCCGGCAGCCAGTCGGGCATCGGGATGAACCGCTGCCCATGAGCGAATCCGCTCCCGACTCGACGGCTCCGCCGCCCTCGCGCGCGGCGCGCATCGAGGACGGCGCGGTGATCGTCGCGCTGCTGCTGCTGGCGGTCATCCCTACCGCGCAGGTCATCGCCCGCCTGCTGTTCGATGCCGCCCTCACCGCGGCTTCCGGCTACGTCAGGCACCTGGTGGTCTGGGGCGCCTGCCTGACCGGCATCGTCGCCACGCGTGAGCGGCAACACCTGTCGCTGAGCGCGGGCCTGCCGAAGCTGCCCGCCCCGTACGATCGCTGGGCGGCAGTCGCCGCCACGGCCATCACCGTGGCCGTCACCACCGGCATCGCCGTCAGCGCGGCGTCGCTGACGCTGGTCGGCTTCGGTGGGTACGAACGAGTCGGGGCGTTCCCCAAGCGGGCGGTGCTGGCGATCCTGCCGGTCGGCTTCGGGCTCATGGCGCTGCGCATGGTGATGGCCGCCGCCCGGCCGCAGGAGGAGGGCCGTTCGGGACGGGCGGGAACCGCGGCAGGCGTGATCGGCATCGCGCTCGGCGTGATCCTGTCGACGCAGCCGCTGGCAAACCTGGCCATCACCGTCTCCTGGGAGATCGGCTCGGGACTCGGGGCGCTGGAGGCGCCGCTCTACGACCTTGCCGACAGGGTGAACGGCCTGATCCGGTCGCTGCGGCTGCCCCTGCTGATCCTCATGATCGTCTCGGCGGGGGCGGGCGTGCCGATCTTCGCCGTGCTGGGCGGCATCGCCCTGTTGATGTTCGCGTCCAACGGCGTGCTGGAGACCGTCCCCGGAGAAGCGTACACGATGCTCATCGGCGTGCACGTGCCGGCGTTGCCGCTGTTCGCGCTGTCCGGCTTCCTGCTCTCGGAAAGCGGCGCCGGAGCGCGCCTGGTGCGTCTGTGCACGGCCCTGTTCTCCCGCTACCGCGGCGGCCTGATCATCGCCGCGACGCTGATCTGCGCCTATTTCACCACCTTCACGGGCGCCTCCGGCGTGACCATCCTGGCGGTCGGCGGCCTGCTGGCGGCGCTGCTGGCGGAGAACGGGTTCCGCAAGGACCTGTCCACCGGCCTGCTGACCGCCTCCGGCAGCATCGGCCTGCTGTTCCCGCCCAGCCTCCCCATCATCATGTACGGCGTCGTCAGCCAGAACAACATCAAGGCGATGTTCGCCGGCGGCGTCGGACCCGGCATCCTCATGGTGTTCGCCCTGATCGCCTTCGCGCTGGTGCGCGCCCGCACGGCCCGCCGCTCCGCCGGCGCGCCCGTGCCGGGCGCGGCCACGGCCGCCGGCCCCGCAGCCCCTCTGCCGTTGCCGGACGTCGGACGCGCGCTGCGGCACGCCGGTTGGGAGGTGGCGCTGCCGGTGATCATCCTGGGCCTGCTGTTCGGCGGGGTCACCAACCTGGTGGAGACGGCCGCGATCGCCGTGGTCTACCTGCTGTTCGTGCAGATGGTCATCCATCGCGACCTGTCCGTGCGCGACCTGCCCCGCCTGTTCGCCAGGGCCGCGCCCATCATCGGCGGCATCCTGGTCATCCTGGGAGTGGCCAAGGCGCTGTCGTTCGCGATCGTGGACGCGCAGGTGCCGCAGGCGCTGGTGCAGTGGTTCTCCGACCACGTCCGCTCCCCCTACGTGTTCCTGATCCTGCTCAACCTGGCGCTGCTGATCGCCGGCTGCCTGATGGACATCTTCTCCGCGATCGTCGTGCTGGTGCCGCTGCTGACCCCGATCGCGGAGTCCTACGGGATAGACCCCGTGCACCTGGGGATCATCTTCCTGGCCAACCTGGAGCTCGGCTACCTGACCCCGCCGGTCGGCCTGAACCTGTTCCTGGCCTCCTACCGGTTCGAGATTCCACTCGCGAAGCTGTACCGGACCACCCTCCCGTTCCTGGCGATCCTGCTGGTGTCGGTGCTGGTGATCACCTACGTGCCGCCCCTCACCACCACGCTGGTCAGCCTGCTGGGTCTGTCCGGCGGTGCGGTGAATTGACGCTCCCGGTACCGCACGCGACCATGGACACGATCATGGAATACGCAGTCTGGTCAGGACGCGGCGATCGTCGTGGCGATCGTCACTGCCGCCCACGATGGCGCTCGGCCGCGCGCCGTGCGTGCGCGTGCGTGGTGCTGCTGGCGCTGGCGGCGGCCGGCGCCGCGGGGCAGAACCTGAAGTTCGCCAGCCTGGCGCCGAAGGACACGCTGTGGGACAAGGCGCTGCAGCAGATCGGCGCCGAGTGGAACCGGCTCTCCGGCGGGGACATCGAGGTGACCGTCTTCCCCGGCGGCGTGGCCGGCGACGAAACCGACATGCTGCGCAAGATGCGCACCGGCCAGTTGGACGCCGCCGCCATCTCCGCGATCGGCCTGGCCGGCGTGTATCCCGGCGTGCTGGCGCTCGGCATGCCGTTCCTGTTCGAGAACGAGGAGGAGGTGGCATACGCCACCGAGCGGCTCCGCCCCCTGATCGAGGAGGAGTTCGAGCGCCGCGGCTTCAAGATCCTGATGTGGACGGCGGCCGGCTGGGTGCACTTCTTCACCCGTGAGCCCACCCTCACCCCCTCCGACCTGCAGCGGCAGAAGCTGAACGTACCGGACGCCGATCCGGGCGTGGTGGCGGCGTGGCAGGCGGCGGGCTTCCGGATCGCCGAGGTGCCGGCTACGGAGCTCATGCTGGGACTGCAGACCGGGCTGGTCGACGCGGTGCTGAACACGCCGCTGATCGTCGCGCCCATGCAGTGGTTCGGCGTCGCCAAGCACATGAACGCGCTGGAGATCGCCCCGTTCTATGGCGCGATGCTGATCTCCACGCGCACGTGGAGGCGGTTTCCCGAGGAGCTTCGGGCGCCGTTCCTGGAGGTCGTGCAGGAGATCGGCACGGAGGCGACCGCGGAGGTGCTCGAAGCCGAGCGCATTGCCGTCGAGCTCATGCGCCGTTTCGGCCTGACCATCCAGCAGCCCACGGCCGAGCAGGCGGCCGAGTGGCGGGTGCTGCAGCAGGGCTTCGAACCGATGGTGGGGCCGGTCGTGGACGAGCGCGCCTTCGAGATCGTGATCGAGGCCCTGGCCGAGTACCGCGCCGGCCGCGCCGCTTCACCGTAGCGCCCCGAAACCGTCGCCTACGGCTCCGCTTTCGGCCCATCCCCACCTTTCGGCCGCGACCGGCGGTAGGCCCGCACCGTCCGCTCGATCCCGGAGCGGTAGCCGGTCGCCGGCGCATAGCCCAGCACCGCCCGCGCGCGGGCGATGGAGAAGTGATAGTCGTGCGCGGTCTGGGCCACCCGGTAGACGGTCAGCGGCGGCTCGCCGGCCGCCGGCACGGCGCGGTACAGGCATTCGCACATGCGTGCCGCCGGCAGCGCCAGCCGCGCCGGCACCGGCCAGCGCGGCGGCTTCCGTTCCAGGAGCGCCGCCGCGTGGCGGAGCAGGTGCCGCCAGGTCACGCGTTCGCCCCCGGTCACCAGCAGGACCTCGCCGGCCGCCACGTCGGTCTCCAGCGCCAGCTCGAACGCGCGCGAGACGTCGTCCACGTATACCGGGCAGGTCAGGTGGCGGCCGCCGTCGATGAAGGCGGGCAGCCCGCGCTCGATCGCCTGCAGGATGCGGTAGAAGCTGGTGGTGTCGTCGGGACCGTAGACGTTGCCCAGGCGCAGCACGACGGCGTCGGGCACGAGCTCGCGCACGCTCCGCTCGGCGGCCAGCTTGGTCTCCTGGTAGGGGTTGACCGGAGGATAGAACGGACCCCGCTCCGTGGTGTCGCAGTGCGGGCCGAAACCGTGCACGGCCGCCGAGCTGGCGTGCACGAACCGGCGGCAGCCGGCCGCCTCCGCAGCCCGGCACAGCCGTGCCGTGAGCTCGGCGTTGTAGCGCCGGAAATGGTCGGCCGTGCCCCAGTCGGTGACCGCCCCCGCGCAGTGCACGACGGTCGCCGCCCCCTGCAGCGCCGCGCCCGCGCCGGCATCCTCGCCCAGGTCGTGGCGCTGCAGGCGGACCCCGGCCGCCGCCAGCCGGCGCATCCGCTCGGCCGGTCCGCCGCGGAACCAGATGCCGCGCACGCGGCGTCCGGACGCCGCCAGGTGGATGGCGAGCGCGGAGCCGACGAACCCGGACGCGCCGGTCACGACCGTATCCGCGGCGGGCTCCCGACCCATGCGTGCAGCGTGGCCGTCTTGCGCCCGTCGGCGTCAAGACAGGCGTCGCAGGCGCGCGGAAACCGGACGGCGCCTTGACGCCGCGCACGCTCCTCAGGCATCGAGTAGCCCGATGAACACCGCCAGCTCGCCGTCCGGACCGCCCGCCACCATCACCCGGGAGCAGATCGACCGCTACCACGAGGAGGGATACCTGATCCTGGAACGCGCCATCGACGACGCCACGCTGCAGATGCTGCGCGAGGAGTGCTCGTACTTCATGGGATACATGGACGCGGAGATGGACGCCGCCGGGCTGGAGCGGAAGGGGATCCACCAGCGCGGCAACCGCTACTTCGTCGGCAACCGCTACCACCTGAGCCCGCGGCTGTGGCGCTTCGTGTATGGCGAGGTGATGGCGCGGGTATGCCGGGCCGCGCTCGGAGCCGACGTCTACCTGTTCAACGAGCAGTGGGTGGTCAAGGCGGCCGACACCGGCGGCGCGTTCGCCTGGCACCAGGACTCCGGTTACGTCAAGAACCGCTACCGGCAGACCACCCACCGGCCGTACCTGTCCTGCTGGTGCACCCTGGACGATGTCGACGAGTCGAACGGAACCGTCCACGTCCTCCCCCACTCGCGCGGCGGCACCAGGGAGATGATCGCCGATCACGTCCGCGACGCGGTGGACGACGATCTGGTCGGCTACCACGGCGACGATCCGGGGATCGCCATGACCGTCCCGGCCGGCTCGGTCGTGGCGTTCACGAGCTACAACTTCCACCGCTCGGGACCGAACACGACCGGCCGCATGCGGCGCGTCTACCTCACGCAGTACAGCGCCGAGCCGATCCTGGGAGCGGACGGCGGGCTGTGGTCGCAGGCGGTGCCGTTCCTGCGCGGCGGGGCGGTGGTGTACGACCACGCCGCCGACCGTACGGCGCGCGCCGGGAGCGGCTGACCGGCCCGGCGCTCAGCGCGCCGCCAGGATCGACAGGTCCAGGGCGATGCCGGCGGCCGCGTGGATGAAGAGCCCCGGCAGGATCGAGCCGGTGCGCACCGCCAGCAGCCCCAGGGCCAGGCCGAACGGGAAGGCGGCGGCCAGCTCCATGGGCGGGTGGCCGATGTGCAGCAGCGTGGACGCGAGCGCCTGCGGGGTGGCGGCCAGCAGCACGCCGGACGCGCCGGCGCCGCGGCGCGGCACCAGCGGGAACAGCAGCGCGCCGCGGAACGTGAGCTCCCACGGCAGGTAGTAGCAGCACAGGTAGGCCAGCGCGTGCGCGGCGACGCCGAGCGGCGACCGGGCCAGCTCCAGGATGTCCGGCCGCCCGAACGGGTAGAAGGCGGCGAGCTGCGGGTTCCGGCGCGACAGGAACCCGACCAGCGCGGCGGCCGCGCAGGCCAGCAGCACCGCGGCGGGATGGATGCGCTTCGCCCTGCGCAGGCCGATCTCGTGCAGGCGTCCGCCGCCCAGGCGCAGCACCGCGGCCGGCGCCAGCCCGAGCAGCACCAGCGCGGCCGCGAAACGCACGGCGTAGTCCGCGAACGGCGCCGGCTCGCCGCCCGCCAGCAACCGGGCGAGGGGCGCGGCTCCCGGCGGGGCCGCCGCCAGCGCGAACAGGGTCACCCCTACGGCGGCCGCGAGGACGACCGCGGCCGACTCCGAGCGCCGCGCCCAGCCGATCACGGCGCGGCGTCCACGGCGGCGGCCACCGCCGCCGCGACCTGCGCGGCGCCGGTCGGCCGCGGCGCCCGCGCCAGCGCCCGCCGGGCGGACTCCACCTCGCCTTCGACCAGGGCGCGCCGGAGCGCCGCCTGAAACGCGCGGGCCGACGGCGCGTACCAGCCGTAGCCGTTGCGGACGATGAAGCTGCGGCTGTGGCGCTCGTTGGGAGCGCCGACCTGCGTGATCAGGAACGGCCGCCGCGCGGCGGTCACCTCCAGCGTGAACAGCGTACCGCACTTGCCGGCGGCCAGGTCCGCGGCCGCCAGCAGCACCTCCATGTCGTCGCGAAACGGCAGCGGCACGACCCGGCTGCCGGCGAACCGCGCCGCCAGGTGCCGCCGCAGCGCCGCGTTGCGGCCCGTGGCCACCAGCATCAGCGCGTCCGGCACCGCGCGCGCGCACGCCTGCACGAACCCCTCGGCATCGCCGATGCCGGCGCCGCCCAGGCCGTAGAATACCACCGGCCGCCCCGGCTCCAGGCCCAGCCGCCGCCTGGCTTCCCGTCGGTCCGGCGGGGCCAGGAACCGCCGGTGGGCGATGGGCGCCACGCGTTCGATGCGGGAGGGCCCCACGCCGGAGTCACGCACCGCGTCGGCGGCGGCCTCCCCCATGGCGAAGTAGCGGTCGGCGTGGCAGGCCAACAGGTGGTGCGGCCCGCCCAGCTCCGTGAACACGTAGAGCAGCGGCGGCCGGTGCCGGGCCAGCCGCCGGGCGCGGGCGAAGATGTGCGCGGTGCCCCAGTGGGTGGCCAGCACCGCCGCCGGCCGGCGTCGGTCGAGCAGCTCGCGTGCCTGCGGCACCGCCTGCGCGGCCGCCGCGCGGTTGACCATGCGCGTCACCGCCGGCAGCGCCGCCCCGCCGGCGAAGGCAAGCTGGCCGGCCCGCCGGTGGCGCAGGATCCAGTCCCAGGACGAGACGTAGAAGCGCTCGGTGCGCGGCCCGCCCAGGGCCGCCGCGTCGACCAGCTCGGCGCCGCGGCCACGCTCCTCCAGCGCCGCCGCGACCGCGCGCGCCGCCGACAGGTGGCCGGCCCCGGCCGCGAAGTACGGGACGACGACCGGTCCGTCCGCACCGTTCCGGGAAGGCGCCGCCGCCGCGCCCGGCCGCGTCATCGCGCGTCGCCGGCCCCGCGGTAGAGAGCGGCGATCCGATCGCCGATGTCGTTCCAGTCGAATTGCTTCGCCCGTGCCCGCGCGGCCCGGCCGGCCGCCTGCAGGTCCATGCCGCGCACGCGCCGCATCGCCCGGGACAGAGCGCCGGGCTCGTCCGGCTCGTACAGGATCCCCATGCTGCCGTCGATCAGGTCCGCCATGCAGCCGCGGCGCGGCAGCACCACGGGCAACCCGAAGCCGAGCGCCTGGATGGCGCTGCCGGAGGTCATCACCTCCCGGAACGGCAGCACGGCCACGTCCGCGGCGTTGAGGTAGTACTGAAACTCCTCCTCCGCGAAGAAGTCGGAGGTCTCGATCCGAATCGACCGCGCCGCGCGGGCGGCCGCGGCCACCCGGTCCAGCAGCCCCGGCGCCCGCGCGTTGGTCTTCATCATCAGGATCAGCAGGTCCTCGGGCCGCGCGATCTGCCGGTACGCGTCGACCAGCTCCTCCAGCCCCTTGTATCCGCGCAGGTTGCCGAAGAACACGTACACGAAGCGGCCGTCTTCGATCCCCAGCCGGGCGCGCGCCGCCGCGCGCGTGACCTCGTCCGGAAACACGTCCATGAAGTGCCCGTGCGGGATCACGTGCACGGGCTCCACGCCGTAGCGGCGGGTGAGCTGCTCGGCGCCGTAGCGGCAGTGGGCGATCACGGCGTCCGCCTCGCGCGCCACCAGCAGGTTGACCAGCCGGTCCAGCTCCGGGTGCGCACGCTCGTGCGGGAACAGGTTGTGCAGGGTCCAGACGACGCGGTAGCCGATCCGCCTGGCGTGGATGAGCGTCTCCGCGAAGCGCGCGTACTCGCCCAGCGCCCCTTCCGGGCCGCCCTGCGTATAGAACCGGTCCAGCCAGTTCAGGTGCAGCACCGAGTACTCCGGCCGCGAACGCTCCAGCCAGTCGGCGCCGAACGCATAGTCGCCGGGTTCCAGGTGGATGCCATGGCGGCGCAGCGACCGCGCCAGCAGCGCCCCGTACTGATTGGAGCGCCCGCCCAGCCGCAGGTCGCCGCCAGCCTCCCAGAAGAAGAACGCGCGCATGCTCATCCGTCCAGGGCCCGCCAGCCGGCGCCGGCCGCGTCCGGAGGCTGCCAGCGGTGTTCGTCCCCGTCGCGGCGGATGACCACGGTGCCGGTGTGCGGCTCCCATTCGACCTGACCCGGCTCCTCACCCGGGCGGCCGGCCTCGATCACGGTGAGGAAGTCGGCGGTCCGCCCCCGGCGGGTGCGGACCAGCAGGTCGGTCCGCTCGGAGGCGGGGTTGAACGGCGCGTCCCCCACGGCCACCGAGCCGCCCGCCTCGTCCGGGAGGTGCAGGGCGACCCAGCCGCCGTCGGTGCGCCAGAGCGCTGCCGCCGCACCGGCGGCGATCCCGCTCTCGCGCACGCTCACGTGCGGAAGATCGACGGCCAGCCCGCGCCCGGCGGTCCCGCGCAGCCAGGCGAGCGCGCCGCGCATACGGAACAGCCACTGCACCACGTGCTCGCCCGGCGAGCAGACGCTGAACCAGTCCAGGAAGCAGGGCCCGTTCGACGCCACGGCCCGCGTCATGGTGGTCGCCGCGTAGAGCGCCTCCGCCTCATCGCCGGCGTCCCGCACCGCCGGCGCCGAACCTCACCCGCGCCTGCACCTGGTCGGGGCCCCCGGGCGGATGCTCGAAGCCGATCGACTCGCCTCGCGCGGGCGGCTGCGAGCGGCGGTCCAGGATCACGGTGTTGTGGCTGAACGACTGCCGGTACCAGGAACGGTGCAGCGGCACCCCATAGCCGGGCGAGCCCAGGTCGGGCGAGACCGGCTCGCCGGCGGCGTACAGCGACAGTGCCAGCTTGTCCGGGTGGCCGTGCCCGCCCCCGGACGGCCCGTGCTTGAGCAGCGCCACCGCCGGCTCGGGCGATCCCGGAGCGCGACGCCCGCGCAGCACGGTCAGGCCGATGGCCGGCAGGCAGACGCTTCCGGCTCCGGTCCCGCCGTGGCCGCCATCCGCTTCGTCGGCGGCCCGCACCTCGTCCGGTCCGTACAGGAGCGCCTCCATCGAGTCGCGCCGTTCGCTGCGGTAATTCTCCGCCAACACCGCATGGAAGTCGCTATCGCCGAACCAGCCGGCCGCCACCTCGTACAGGGCGCGCGCGGGCGGCACCCCATGGCAGACGTCGCCGCGCAGCGACGAGAAGAACCAGCAGTCGTTGGTGGCCGGCAGCCGCCCGTCCGGCAAGCGGATCGCCAGCGGCGCGGCGTACATGCTGCGCAGCTCCTCGGCCCGCGCGCACTCCGGGCGCGCCGATGCCACGACCGCGGCCAGCGTGGTCAGCGCGTGCGCGGCATAGAAATGGTAGCTCGACGAGCACTCCCACCACAGTCCGTCGGCGAGCCCGTCGCGCAGCAGCCGCCGGAACCCGAAGGCGCCGTCGATCGCCTCGTCCACCAGGGCACCGTCGCCCACGGCCATGCCCACAGCGGCCAGCGCCGCATGGTGCCAGCACTCGATGTTGTGGACTTCGTGGAACCGCTGAGCGCGGATGTGACAGGCCGCCGGCTTCAGCAGGTCGCCTTCGATCAGGTCCCGGTCGGCCGCCGGCAGCCGCGCGCGCAGCAGGTCGTAGGCCCGCGCCAGCGGCACGACGATGTTTGACTCGTCCAGTGACTGGAAGGTGGCCCGTCCGCGGCCCCCGCCGCGCGAGCTGTGCGTGCCCAGCGGGTAGCCGGGGTAGCGCCGCGCGTAGCCGGTGAGCACCGCGGCCGCGCGATCGGCGGCGGGCTCATCCCCTGCCAGGCGCCACAGCAGCGCGGCCTGCAGCGCGCCGTGGGCGAGCAGGTGATTGGCGCCGAAGCGCCACGCCTCGTCGTACGGCGACCCGCTCCACACGCGCCCGTCGACCGGGCAGGCGTGCGCGTGCGGCGTGCTCGGATCGAAGCGCAACTCGGCCGCGTGGTCGGGGCAGAAGTAGTTGTGGTAGAGCCCGGCCGGCTCGTCGGGCGGTTCCAGGTCGACGGCGAGCAGGGCCCCGGCCCGCCGCCGCAGACCGTCGCGCGCGTCGGCGAACCGTTCCGAACGCCAGCGGTCCGCCGCCCGCTCCAGGAGCCCCTCCGGGATCAGCCGCACCCCGGTAGCCTACCGCATAGGCTCAGGTGCCTTCGCCCGCCTCGTCGAGCACGGCCCGCCGGGTCTCCATACTCAGCCGAAACCGTAGGGCCTCCAAGCGATCCAGGGCCGGACGAACCGACTCGAGGATGCCTCGCTCCTTTGCCAGCAACAAGATGCCAAGGGTGCCCGTGATCCTCAATTCCTCTACTACTGCCCCTGGCACCACAACGTGACCGAAGATCGCCGGCAGCAGATGTAGAAGCCCTGCTTGGTGCAGATACTGAATCGGCGACGTATCACATACGATGTCGGGCACGTGCCACGTCCGCGCGAAGTTCCTCCCGCGACATCAAGAATGTGTCTACGCCGTAGTGTGCCAATTTCGACAGGAATAACGGCTTCGGAACTTCGGCAAACGCCGCGGCCGATCCCGCGGAGAGTCGTCCCATCTCGTAGAGCTTTACGGCGATAATCATCCTTGCCTCTTCGCAGAACTGCTCCGGAGAAAGCCCCAACTTGATCAGCACGTCATCGCCGTATTCGATCGTGAAAGACCTCAATCGTTCGTCCCCAACTCTTTGAGGCAAGCCACACCGTCTCGCCGAGGTCGCGACACCGGCCGGAGCCCAATGCGCAGACATTCAGTCTGGCGCTACTCCATGGTAACACAAGCAGCCCAGCGGCGGCCGTTTCCGCTGGCGCGACGCGCCTCCACGACGCGACGGCGGCCACGCCAGGTCCGGCCAGGCGGTCCGATGCGCCCGGAACGCCGCCTCTCATGCCGGACGGATGCCGCGGTACCAGTCCACGCAGGCGCGCAGATGGGTATCCACGTCGCGGTCCGGGCGATAGCCAAGGATGCTCTTGGCGCGGTCGCAGCCGTAGTGGAAGTCCTTCGCCGCACGGACGACGCGGTAGCGGGTGACCGGCGGCGGACGCCGCAGCCGCGCCATCCTCCCGAGCAGCTCGGCCGCCTCGGCAGCCGGCCGGGCCAGGGCATACGGCACGCTGCGCGTGCTCGGGCGCACCCCCAGCGCGCCGGCGCAGCGGACGGTGAGCTGCCTCCAGCTCATGGTCACGTCGTCGGTCAGTATGAAGATGCCGGGCAGGCGCCGCTCCAGCGCCAGCACCGCCGCCTGCGCCAGATTCCCGACGTACAGCGGCGTCAGCAGTGCGCGCCCGCCGCCGACCAGCGCCCACGTGCCGGCGTCGATCCGCTCCAGCATCGGCAGCGTCCAGCGCCGGTCCCCGGGCCCGTACACGGCGCTGGGCCGCAGGATCGTCAGGCACACGCCACGCCGGGCGGCGTGCAGGCGGGCGGCGCGCTC
The DNA here is from genome assembly GCA_964291595.2 of Spirochaetia bacterium. Classification (GTDB taxonomy): domain Bacteria; phylum Spirochaetota; class Spirochaetia; order SZUA-6; family Bin103; genus CATQHW01. The sequence goes on from OZ219914.1 coordinate 5,106,275, forward strand.
GGCGGCGCGCTTGGACCGCGAGTACGGCGAGGACGCCCTCGCGCCGCGGCTGTCCTCGTCCAGGTCGCGGCCGTAGCCGCCGGCGTTGGCGGTCGACACGTGCACGACGTGCCCGGCGCCCGCGCGCGCCGCCGCCTCCACGACGTTGACGGCGCCGGCGACGTTGTCGCGCTCGAAGTCGGCGCGGCTGCCCCAGTCGCTGGCGCGCGCCGCGCAGTGGACGACCGCCCGGCAGCCGGCGAAGGCCGCCGCCAGCCCCGGCACGTCATCCAGCGCGGCCGGCGCCAGCGCCACCCCCGGCCCCAGCGCGCGCACGGCGCGGGTGTCGCTGCGCGCCCGCACCGTGCAGACCAGCTCCTGCCCGCCGGCGGACGAGCGCGGCAGCGCACGCGTGGCCGACGAAACCCGTAGCCCCGGTGACCGCCGTCACGGCTCCCGACCATAGCCCACGGGTGGAGCCAATTGCGCTGTTCCAAGTGCAATGATGGCAATGAGATAGAAGTGGGGTCGATTTCGTCTACCCCATGACTGGTCGCCGGCTCTCGAAGCGCGCGGGCGCTCAATAGAGTAAGTTGTAGTACGCAATAAAATACGGGTGCTCGCCGAAACTCGTCATGCTGCGGCCCAACAACGAACAGGAGTCACGCATGGCAACCCTACCACGTCCACAACTGGCGCTGGGACAGCGTCGATCAGTTGGGCGACCTGCAGAAGCCGCGCCTCGTGCTCGACGCGCTGCCGAGACGAACCGCTGATGCAGATCCTGGAAGCCGAGCGAGGCAACGGCCGCGACGACTACCCGTACGGCCCATGCGAACTCCCTGATCGGCGCCCGTGTTCGGGCCCAGCATCGCGGCGCTGCGGCGGAACTGCTGCGCAACCGCAGGCTGCGCCACCTGTGCGCGTTCGACGTGCAAGGGGCTCGAGGCGGTGCCCAGGACGCCTACACCCGCTTCCAGCGCCGGCTGTTGGAGTCCACGCCGCAGGCGGTCGAGCGATCTTCCACGACGCCGCCGACCAGGTGCAGGAGGCGCTGCCGGACTTCGGACAGGCGTTGGCGATCGACCTCGGAACTGCACTCGCAGGCCAACCGGCCGCGCACGTACGCCGAGTACGGTGACAGCTGCGAGCACCGCGACCGGCGGCGTGAGCAAGCGCGATTGGGGCGCAAGCCGCACGAGTGACGCATGCCTGGTCCAGCTTCATGGTGCACGTCGTCGGTGGACACCACCTATGAACTGCCGGTCGCGAGGTCACCGCTCCAGCGCCGAGCACCGCAGGCCTGCGGCTACTCGATTCAACTCGAACAGCGCCACCCCACCGGCGTCAGCGCTGCGCGTACCTGAGCGCCGACCAGCGCCCACGACGACGGCGCTCGATCACACGCCTGGGACCAGCATCAGATCAAGCCGTCCATCGACGGTCGCGACCTGGGCGACGGGGACACGGCGCTGGGCCGCAGATGAACGTCAGGCTACACCTTCGCCGGGCGAGCGTCAGGCTGCGTGCGCGTTCGGCGGCGGCTTCGACGCGCGACACCGAATCCGCTGTCCGGCGCCGCGCGATGGGCGCCGAGTGCGATCAGCAGTGTCGCGGCCGTGCCATACCGCTCAGCGAGGACCGGCGGGTGCCCGGCGCCCGCGCGCGCTACGCCGCCTACGACCAGCGCAGCGACGTTGACGGCGCCTGGCCGGCTCGTTCGGGTTCGACGACCCGTTCAGTCGGCGCGGCTGCCCCAGTCGCTGCGCGCGCCGCGCATGTGGCGATGGCGCTCGGCAGCCGCATCGAAGGCCGCCGCCAGCCACCTGGCACGTCACCAGCGCGGCCGGCGCCCAGCGCCGCCGCACAGGAGCCGAGCGGACCGCACGGCGCGTGGTGGGTCGCTGCGCGCCCGCAAGCCGCCCGCAGATCGCTCCTGTTCCACGGCCGTGCGGCGAGCCCGATCGTGCCCGTAGCGTCCCGCGTGGCCGTCTCGAACCCCAGTAGCCCCCGTGACCGCCGTCACGGCTCCCGACCATAGCCCTCGGGCGGCGGTGGCGTTGCGCTTCTCAGAACGATCGGTCACCATCCGCGGCCGACCGCACACAAGCGAGGGAAAGTAGGCATGAGCGACATTGACGGGCGCTGGAACCTTGACATCGAGACCATCCGCGGGAAGCAGAAAAACGCCACCCTGGACCTGTCCACGGACGGCGAGACCGTGACCGGCGCGCTGATCGGCGAGCGGATGACCCTGGAGTTCGATAACGGCAGGCGCAAGGGCAACACCCTCAGGTGGAAGTCCGACGTGTCGATTCCCCTGTTTCCCGGCAAGCGGGCGGTGACCTGCACCTTCACGGTCGACGGCGACACCATCTCCGGCACGATCGACGGCCCCAAGCAGAAGCTCGCGACGTGCAAGGGCTCGCGCTCCGAGTAGCGTTCGCGCTCCGAGCAGCGTTCGCGCTCCGAGCAGCGTTCGCGCTCCGAGCAGCGTTCGCGCTCCGAGTAGCGTGACGAGGCCCCCGGGTCGGGCCGGATAGGCGCATGAGCACCGTCGTCAAGGATCGGCGCGTGCCGTTCTTCACCAGGATCGCGTACGGCATCGGCGAGTCCGCCGAGGGAATGAAGCGCAACGCGACCTCCCTGTTCGTGCTGTTCTACTACAACCAGGTGCTGGATCTGCCGGGCACGCTGGCGGGCGCGGCGCTGTTCATCGCCCTGCTGGTCGACGGGTTCACGGACCCGCTGATCGGAACGTGGTCCGATCACTGCCGGTCGAAGCTGGGACGGCGCCATCCCTTCATGTTCGCGGCGGCGCTGCCGGTGGGGCTGGCCTTCGTCGGACTGTTCGCGCCGCCGTCCGGACTCGGTGAGGTCGGCCTGTTCCTCTGGCTGACCGCCTTCGCCGTGCTCACCCGGTTCGCCCTGACGCTCTACAACGTCCCGCATCTGGCCCTTGGCACGGAGATCACGGAGGAGCCCGCGAAGAGCGCACCAAGCTCATCCTGCTGCGCCAGCTCTTCTCCTACGTGGGCACGACGTTCGCGATCGTCGTCGGCGTCGGCTGGTTCTTCTCCGACGCGCGCGGCGGCCGGCTCCTGGCGGAGAACTATCCGAGCTTCGCGATCGCGCTCGGCACGGCGATGACGGTGGCTATCCTGGTGGCGGCCACCGGAACGCGGTCGGAGATCCGGCACGTGAACACCGCACCGCCCCGCCAGCAGGGGTTCCTGGCGCAGATCGTCCGCGACGTCCGGGAAAGCGCGCGCAACAAGCCGTTCGTGTGGCTCGCGGCCGGAACGACGGCGCTGTTCGTCTCGACAGGAGTGCACAGGGCGCTGAGCCTCTATCTCCTGGAGTATTTCTGGGCCCTCCGCAGCGGACAGATGGTGGTCGTCCAGCTCGCGACGCTGGTGGGACTCTTCGCCGGCATCGTCGCGCTCCGTTTCGTCCTGTTCCGTACGGGCAAGCGGTTCACGCTTGCTGCTCGGCACGGCGGGCTCCGTGTCGCTCCAGGTCCTGCCGGTGCTGCTGCGCCTGGCCGACCTCTTTCCTCGCGAACGGCACGTCAGCGCTGGTGTGGGCGCTGATCGCGATGGAGGCCATCCAGGGCGCATTCACCGCCTTCGCCGCTGGTCGCGTACTTCGCGATGATGACCGACGTCACCGACCTGCACGAGCTCGACACGGGAGCCCGCCGCGAAGGCGCCCTGTTCGGGGTCATCACCTTCGCCGTCAAGGCATCGGCCGCGATCGCCCAGATCGTCGCCGGAGTCGGCCTGGACGTGATCGACTGGCCGCGCGGGGCCGGCGTCACGGTGGGCGCCGTGCCGGCCGACACCATCGTCCACCTGGGGATCTTCTACGGTCCCGTGCTGATGGTGTTCTCCGCCGCCGGCATCTGGTGCTACCTGCACTATCGGCTCGACGCCACGCGCCGCGCGGAGATCATGCGCGAGCTCTACGCCCGCCGCCGCGCGGCCGCCGCCGGCACGACCGTGCAAGAGCATGGGTGATCCGGTCGCGATCGTCGGGTACAGCCACCGCATGCCCGGCGGCATCGTCTCCGACGACGACTTCTGGCGGCTGCTCAGCGAGCGTGAGATCGTGCAGGAGCCGATCTTCGACCGCTACGAGCGCGGTTACCGGCCGATCGGCGAGTTTTCCGGACCGGGCCGCTTCGCGAGTCCCTACGAAGGGCTGATCCGCGACGGGCGGGAGAAGCTGTTCGACCGCGGCCTGTTCGGCATGTCGCACCAGGAGATGGCGACCGCCGATCCGCACGTGCGCATGCTGCTGATGTGCACCTGGGAGACGTGCGAGCGGGTCGGCTGGGACCTGCACGCGCTGCGCAACAGCCGCACCGGCGTGTTCATCGGCGCGCAGGTGCCGGCAACCGCCAACTGGCGGGCCCCGCTCGGCGCGCACGAGTTCTCCATCGCCAGCATCAGCCTGGCCATGCTGGCGAACCGCATTTCCTACCACTTCAACCTGATGGGGCCGTCGCTGGCGACGTGCACGGCCTGTTCGGCCAGCCTGACCGCGCTGCACGAGGGACTCAACGCCCTGCGCTGCGGCGACTGCGAGCAGGCGTTCGTGGGCTCGGCCAGCTTCCTGGGCTCGGCCCGCCTCAGCGCCGGCTTCAACGCCCTGGGCGTGATCAGTCCCGAAGGCAAGTGCCATTCCTTCGACGCGGACGCCAACGGCTACATGCGCTCGGAAGGGGCGTTCGTGTTCGCGATCAAGCCGCTGGCCGCGGCGGAACGCGACGGCGATCCGATTCACGCCGTGGTGGAGGCCACGGCGGTCAACGCGGCCGGCGCCGCCGACGGCAGCGTCGGCCTTGCCCAGGGCCGTTACATCACCGCCCCCACCCGCCATGCGCAGGTGGAGTTGATGCGCGAGGCGCGCGCCCGCGCCGGGCGCGCGGCGGAGGAATTCGACTACGTCGAGGCGCACGCCACCGGCACGGTGGTGGGCGACCGCATCGAGGGCAACGCGATCGGCGAAGCGCTCGGCGGCGCCGGGCGCGCGGCGCCACTGCGGGTGGGCGGCGTCAAGAGCAACGTCGGCCACATGGAAGCCGCGGCGTTCTCCTGCGCGCTGCTCAAGGTGGTGCTGATGATGCAGCGGCGCACCTTCGCACCGGTATCCGGGAACCACCTGGTGCCGAACCCGGAGATCGACTTCGACGGTCTCGGCATGCAGGTGCAGACCGACTGTGAATCGTTCCCCGATCACCCGGTGGTGGTCGGCATCAACTCGTTCGGCTTCGGCGGCTCCAACGGCCACTGCGTGGTGCGCGAGTATCGCCCCGACCAGCCCCGGATCTGGTCCGTGCCGCTGGCGCCGCGGGCCGGCTACCTGGTTCCGCTGTCGGCGCGCACCACCGGCGCGCTGGTGGAGAGCGCGCGCGGTCTGCGGCAGGCGCTCGATGAGGTGCCGTCCGACCTGTACACGCTGGCCGGCAACCTCAGCCGCCGCCGCACCCACTTCGCGGCGCGTACCGCGTTCGCCGTGCACGACGGCGAGCAGCTCGGGCAGGCGCTCGACGCCTTCGTGGAGAACCCGGAGCCGGTCGCCACCGTGGACGACGGCCGGCGGCGGCTGCTGATGGTGTTCACCGGGCAGGGTACGCAGTGGGCCGGCTGCGGGCGCGCGCTGTATGACGCCCACCCGGTGTTCCGGCGCGCGGTGGACGCCATCGAGGAGCACTGGTGCGAGCACGCCGACCACTCGTTGCGTGCCGCGGCCTTCGAGGCGCCGCAGACCGAGCTCAACGAGTGCCGGCTGGCGCAGCCGGTCACCTTCATGCTGCAGTGCGCGCTGGTCGAGCTGTTCAAGACTTGGGGCGTCTACCCCGACTGCGTGGTCGGCCACAGCTCCGGCGAGGTGGCCGCCGCCTGCGCCTCCGGGGCGCTGTCGCTGGCCGAGGCCACGCGCCTGGTCTACCACCGCGCCACGCTGCAGCAGCGCACCGCCGGCTCCGGCCGCATGCTGCCGATCGGCCTCGACCTGAGCGGCGTGGAAGGGCTGCTCGACGAGCTGGAGATTTCGTTTCGCTTCGAGAACGGCGTCGCGCCGCCGGTGGAGATCGCCTGCGAGAACGCGCCGGCGAGCACCGTGATCTGCGGCACGGAAGAGGCGCTGCGGCCGGTGATGGAGGAACTGGAGCGGCGCAACCTGCAGCACCGCCTGCTGCCGGGCAACATCGCCTTCCACTCGGCGGCCATGGATCAGCTCGAGGAGGACGCCCACGATGCGCTCTCCTTCCTCAACGACCGTGCCTTCGATGCCGCCGTGCCGTTCGTCTCCTCGGTGACCGGCGAGCACACCGAGCGGCTGGACAACGCCTACTGGTGGACGAACATCCGCCGCCGGGTGCGTTTCGCCGCCGCCCTGGAGACCGCCGTTCGCGATTTCCGGCCCGACGTGGTGCTGGAGCTCGCCCCGCACAGCGCCCTGCAGTCCGCGATCGTGCAGTGCCTGGAGGGCAGCGCCTCGCGCGCGGTCTGCATCCCCACGCTGCGGCGCGACTCCGACGTGTGCCTGGGATTCCACGAGGCGCTCGGGGCGCTGTTTCGCGCCGGCGTCGAGCTGGACTTCGCCGCTCAGTACCCGCGCCCCGAGCCGATCGCCCACCTGCTGCCCGGCTATCCGCGTGACGAGCAGACCACCGCGGACGAGATGAGCGACGACGAGATGTTCCTGCAGGCGGGCGAGTACGCCCACGGCCCGCTCATCGGCCACCGGGTGCCGTGCGATCACCTGCTGTTCGAGGCGCGGCTGTCGGAGCGCGACTTCCCCTGGCTGGCCGAGCACCGGGTGCATTACGCCTCGATCATGCCGGCCGCCGGCTACATCGAGCTGCTGCTGCAGGCGTTCGGCGGCGTGCCGCTGCACGTGGAGTCGCTCGAGTTCCTGCAGCCGTGTCCGATCCCGCAGACGCCGGTACGGCTGCAGACGGAGCTGTTCCCGGTGGCGGGCGCGCCCGACCGGTACACCTTCACCATCTCCTCCCGCTCCTACGAGCTGGACGCCAGGAGCGAGCTGCACTCGCGCGGCGCGCTGCGCCTGGTGAGCGAGGACCATCCGGTCGACGTGCCGCTGCGGCTGGCCGACGTCGACACCACGGTGTTCGAGCCCTACTACTACGTGGGGGAGAGCGACTTCTACGAGCGTGTCGACGCCAGTCTCGGCGAGACGTTCCAGTACGGCCCGCACTTTCGCAACATCCAGCGCGTGCAGTGGGACAGCGACACCGCCGACTACCTGTTCGACGTGGAGATGGACGAGGGCCTGTGGCTGGCGGGGCGCGAGGAGGGCTACGTGGCCAACCCCGCGCTGCTCGACGGCGGGCTGCAGATCTTCCTCTACCACCTGTTGCGCGCGACCGACCTGTTCGCCATGCCGCGCCGCGCCGAAGGGGTGACGTTCCTGCGCCCGCCGACCGGGCCGCGCCTGACCTGCTTCGTGAAGAAGGCACCGGACTGGGCGGACATCAACGAGCAGGGCCAGTTCACGGAGCGGCGCGGCGAGCGCTCCGGGGGCAGCATCCGCTTCTACGACGGCGACACCGGCGACCTGGTGCTGTGCATCGACGCGTACGTCTCGTTCAACTCCAACCCGCGCTGGAGCGACCGGCCGCTCAGCAAGCACGCCATTTCCTGGCAACCCAGGTTCGTGCCGGAAGCGCGCTCCTTCCTGCCCCGCACGGCCCTGCCCCGCCCGGCCGACGGTGACGCGGGCGAGCTCCAGCCCGCGGCGCTGATCGCCGCCCTGGAGCAGCCTGCCGCCGGCGACGGCCATCGCTACGCCTGCCACGTCATCGAGGTAGCCGGCGCGAAAGCCCCCGAACACGCCATCGTCAACCGGTGCTTGGACTGGCTGGGCAGCGGCATCGCGCAGACCGAGTACTGGCTGCTCGGCGACACGGAGGAGCGGGCGCGCGCCCACTACGACGCGTTCCACAACCGCGACGCCGCCCTGCGCTTCGCCGCCCTGGACCTGGATGCCGACGAGGCGCCGGAGCTGAACACCGGCCTGCTGCGGCCGCACGCCGCCGAGATCCTGCTGCTGCACGGCGAGGCCGCGGCATACGGACCCGAGCGGTGGCGCCGGCTGCGCCGCCTGGCGGTCCCCGGCGGCCTGGCGCTGATCTGCCACGAGGAAGGCGCCGCGCCGCCGCCGGACTCCGGCTGGGGCGGCGCGGGCTGGACCACGGTACGGAGCGGACGCCGGGCCACCCTCCTGCAGGCGCCGCTCGCCGCGCCCGAAGACGCCGAACCGCGGCGGCCCTCGGGCGTGCGCTGGGTGATCGGCGAGCCGGGCAGCCTGGCGGACGAGTGGCTGGCGCGGTTCGCCGGAGCCGATGCGTCTGCCATCCCCTACGCGGAGCTGGCTGACGACCGTGTCGCCGAGCTGGCCGACTGGCCGCGGGCGGCCGAGGTGCAGGCGATCGACTTCCTGTGTGGCGACGACCCGGGCGACCCCACCGGCGAGGCGCTGGCCGGGCGCCTGGCCGCCTTCGTCAAGGCGCTGGTCCCGTACCGGGTCGCTCAGGCGCAGACCGCCTGCCGTCTGACCGTGGTGACGCGGCGCGCGGTCCTGGACGTGGCCGAACCGCGCGCCGGCGCGGTCTGGGGAGCGCTGCGCGCCATCGCCCAGGAAGTCGCGGCCGAGGCGGGCACGGCCGCGCTCGTCGACTTCCGCCTGGTGGATCTGGACGCGGCCGAGGACCTGCAAACCCTGGCCTGGCTGGACACCTGCGACCTGCGCGAGCGTGAGCTGGCGGTACGCGGCAACCGGGTCTGGGCGCCGCGGCTGATCAGCCTCCGCGAACGGTTTCCGCGCGTCCCCGCGGGCGCCGACGCGTCCTACCGGCTGTCCCTGGACAATCCCGGGCAGATCGGCGGCCTGCAGATGAAGACGTACGAGCCCGCGCCGCTCGGACCGCTCGACGTGGAGATCGAGGTGGCGGCGGCGGCGCTCAACTTCCGCGACGTGATGGTGACGCTCGGGCTGCTGCCGTCCAGCTCGTTCGAGCGCTCGGCGCTGGGCCGAACGGTGGGGTTGGAGGCGAGCGGCATCGTGCGCCGCGCCGGCGCCGACGTGCGCACCTGCCGGCCCGGCGACGCGGTCGTGTTCACCCGGGGCGGCTGCATCGGCAACCGCGCCATTGCCAGGGATTACCAGGTGTTCCGCAAGCCCGATGCGCTGAGCATGGAGCAGGCCGCCTCGGTGCTGTCCGTCTACGTCACCGCCTACTACTCGCTGATCCACCTGGCGCGCCTGCGCAAGGGCCAGCGGGTGCTGATCCACTCCGCCATGGGCGGCGTCGGCCAGGCCGCGATCGCCCTGGCCAGGCACGCCGGCGCCGAGGTCTACGCCACCGCCGGCAGCGACGCCAAGCGCGAGCAGCTCCGCGCGCTGGGCGTGCGGGCGGCGTTCGATTCGCACAGCCTCGACTGGTACGACGATCTCGAGGCGGCCACCGGCGGAGAAGGGGTCGACGTGGTGCTGAATTCCCTGGCCGGCCGCCACATCGCCCTGTGTCTGGAGGCGTTGCGCCCCGGCGGCTGGCACTGCGAGATCGGCAAGGTGGACATCTACGCCGACAGCTCGCTGAGCCTTTCGGTGTTCCGCAAGAACCTGCGCTTTGCGGCCATCGACGTCGACCGGCTGATGAACGACGACCCGTACCTGACGCGCGAGCTGTCGCAGGAGTGCCTGGACCTGCTGGAGCAGGGCGCGGTGCCGCCGCTGCCGATCACCACCTTCCCCTACCGCGACTACGAGGAGCCGCTGCGCCTGATGACCACCGGCCGGCACACCGGCAAGCTGGTCCTGCAAGCGCCGTCGGCCGGAGGCGACGAGCCGCCGGCGGTCGCCGACCTGCGTCCCTTCCTCGACCCCGAGGCGACCTACCTGGTCACCGGCGCGTTCGGCGGCTTCGGCCGCCTGCTGCTGCCCTACCTGGCCACGGCAGGCGCGCGCCACATCACCCTGCTGGACCGCGATCCGCAGCGCCGCCGCAGCGCCGACTGGCTGCGCAGGACCAGTGCCCTGTGGTACCTCCCGGAAGAAATCGAGATCGACATCGTGGCCGGCGACGTTGCCGACGGGGCGGACGTGAGGCGCTGCATCGCCGGCCTGCGGCGCCCGCTGAAGGGCGTGTTCCACCTGGCCGGCACCCTGGACGACTGCCTGCTGGCCGATCTCACCTCCGAGTCCATGGCCAGGGTGTTCGCTCCCAAGGCGCGCGGCGCCCTCAACCTGCACCGCGCGACCGCCGGCTGCGACCTCGACCACTTCGTGCTGTTCTCGTCGATCGCCTCGACGCTCGGCAATCCGGGCCAGATCAACTACAGCGCCGCCAACGGCTTCGTGGACGGCCTGGCCGCCCTGCGCCACCGGCAGGGGCTGCCGGTGCTGTGCTACAACCTCGCGGCCGTCGCCGAGGCGGGCATGGCCGCCCGCAACCTGCACGTGCTGCGCATGAGCCGGGCCGGCGGCGTGCCGCCGATCAGCGCCGACTTCGCCATCACCAACCTCGACTACGCCATGCGCGCGATGCCGGATCGCGACCACCTGGTCACCGCCCTGTTCTCGCGTCCGCCGTGGACGGTCGACTCCCCCGACTACCTGCGCACCGGGCGCATGCTGAGCAACCAGGACGCGTTCGCGGTCGACGCCGGCGGCCAGCTCACCCAGGAGGCGGTGGTGGCGCAGATCGCCGCCAAGGTGGCCGAGCTCTGCGGCCACGACGAGGGCAGCCCCGAGGAGCCGCTGTCCAGCTTCGGCCTCACCTCCATCTCGGTCGCCGAGCTGGGCGCGTTCATCCGCATGCAGTTCAACTACCAGGTCAGCGCCCTGGAGCTGATGACCACCGCCACCTGCCTGTCGCTCGCCGAAGCGATCATGCTGGGAGACCAGGCCGGCGACGAGGCCGACGCCGGCGCCGAGGCCGCCGGAGCGCAGCAGGTGGAGGCGGAGATACCGCCCGCCCGCCGCGTGCCCTCCGCCTTCGCCAGCGCCCCCGCCGACCACTTCCCCAACGGCTCCGGGGCGCCAGCAGACACCGCGGCCGCCACCGCAGCCCGTTAGAGTTGGAGTCAGACCGCCACGTGCCGCATGCAGCGACCGCAGCCGACAGGAGAGTAGCGCCGTTGCGCGGCGCGTTGCCGCCGGCGTGTCAGCGCGACCTGGACGACCTGCGGGCGTTCGTGCGCCGCGCCATCGGCGACGGCAATCCGGCGCCGGCGGTGCCGGTGGCGGACGTCCGGGAGGTGCTGCTGACCGGGGCGACCGGGTTCGTGGGCCGATTCGTGCTGCGCGACCTGCTGTGCCCGGAGGGAGACCTGGTGGTGCACTGCCTGGTGCGGGCCGGCGACGCCAGGCACGGACTGCAGCGCCTGCGCGCCGCCATGGAGGAGGCGGAGATCTGGGACGAGGCATTCGCGGACCGCATCCGCGTCGTGGTGGGCGATCTGTGCGAGGCGCGCTTCGGTCTCGGCCCGGACCGCTTCGACGACCTCGCCCGGCGCATCGACGCGGTCCATCACTTCGCGGCGGAAATAAGCCTGTCGATCTCCTATCAGGCCATCCGCAAGACCAACGCATCCAGCATGCGCAACGTGCTGGCACTGTGCCTGCGCACCCGCCGCAAGCACCTGTTCCACGCTTCCACCATGGGGGTGTTCCCGCAGTACTTCTGTGACTTCGCCAACGAGTTCGCCGGCCGCGGCATCGAGCATCAGGGACAGCCCGACCTCGCCGAGATGAAACGCATGTTCCCGCTCTCCCTCGGCGGGTATTCGTGGAGCAAGCTGGTCGCCGAGCAGAGCGTGCTGTTCGCGCACCAGGCCGGCCTGCCGGCGGCGGTGTTTCGCTTGCCGCTGACCAGCCGCTCCACTACCGGTTACATCCAGCCCAGCGACACCTCGGTGCGGGTGTACGCCGCGGTTGCGGACGTGGAGATGATGCCGGGCGGCTTTTCGTTTCAGCGCCAGAACCACACGGTCGACACCCTGAGCCGGATCTGTACCGCGATCGCGTCCAACCCCAGGCGGCAGTTCACCCTGTATCACTGCTGCAACGCCAATCCGGTCCCCACGACATCGAGCTGGCCGACTTCGGTCACTATTTGCGCGAGGTTCCCCACGACACGTTCATGCGCGCCTGCCAGGCGCGCGGCGAGGAGTCGCCGCTGCACGGCTACTGGGCGCTGTTCGAGAAGTTCGCGCCCTACTGGTTCAGTCCCAGCAAGGCGCTGACCGACCTGCCGGTCAGCGTCCGCGCGCTGCGCGAGGACTGTCCGTTTCCGATCGAGTGGCCGGGGATCCTGACCATGTTCCGGCGCACCAACGAATGGATCAGGGAGCACCGGGAGCAGTGGCCGTTCTCGCTGCCGCAGTCGCGCATCGACTACGACCGCCTGCTGACGCGGGCCAGGCACTACGCGGAACGCTTCGGGGCACCGTTCGCCGAGACCTATCCCGAGTGGATACGCGACGGGCTTGCCCGCCTCGTGGAGGCTCTGCAGGCGCCGGAGGCGCGCCTGTTGCAGGCCAAGCGCGCCGTCGTCGTCTCCGACCTGAGCGCCAGCCTGCGCAACAACGCGATGCTCACCGGGGAGCGAATGCGGCACCCGGCGATCGCACGCGAGAGGATCGTGCGCCCGGTGTTCATCGTCGGCATCAACCGCACCGGGACCACGTTCCTGCACCGGCTGCTGGCGCGCGATCCGCGATTCTGGACCCTGCACAGTTACGAGCTGGCGGAGCCGGTGGTGGTGGACGGCGACTACGCCAGGGCGTGGACCGACGCCGACGTCCGGCGCGCCCGGCTGCGGGACGTGTTCATCGCGGCCGGCTTCTTCGAGTCCTTCGCGGGCGCGCATCACCTCGACATCGATGAGCCCGAGGAGGACCTCCCCCTCCTGCGGCACACCTTCCGGTCCTGGTCCAACACCAACATCTACGTGGTGCCCGAATATGGACGCTGGCTGGCCACGGCGGGTTCGCAGCCCGCCTATGGATACCACCGCCGCGCCATGCAGCACTTCACCTGGCAGCGGCACATGCGGCAACCCGGGCAGGAGGCGCAGTGGCTGTTGAAGGCGCCCGTCCACCTCATGGAGCTGGAGGCGCTGCTGGGCGCGTATCCGGACGCCTGTTTCATCCAGACCCACCGTGAGCCCCGCGAGCTCACGGGCTCGTGGGTGAGTCTGATCGAGCAGCTCCGCACGCGCACCACCGAACCGATTCCCCGCGACGTCCTCGGAGCCGAGCAGCTCACCGACATGAGCACCATGCTCGACCGGGCCGTGGCCTTCCGGGAAGCTCATCCCGAGTTGCGGCAGCGCTGGTGCGACGTGAGCTACGCCGACCTGGTCGACGACCCGTGGTCGGCGGTGCAAGCCGTCTACGAGCACTTCGGCTGGCCGCTGGAGCCGGCTGCGGTCGCCGCCATGGATGCGTGGCAGGAACGGCAGGCGGAGCGGCGCCGGCACGAAATCCGGCACAGCTACGACCTGGCCGATTTCGACCTCACTCCGGAGGCCGTCGACGCCGCCTTCGCCCGGTACCGGCAGTTCATCGCCGGCCGCGGCATCCGCACCTGACGCACGGCGCCTCAGTCCGGGATCACGCCCGTGGCGCGCAGCAGGGTCTCCTGTACCAGCAGCTCGTGCGACACCGGCCGGTCGCGCGGCTGCCTCCCTTCGATGGTCGCCAGGAACGCGTCGAGCTCCAGCTCGTAGGTTCTCTGCCGGCTCTCCCCGTCCACGCTCACGACCTGCTCGCCCTGCCGGTAGCCGTCCCCGGCTTCGGCAAGGCAGAGTCGGACCTGCAGGCCGGGCTCGAAGGGCTCGACGATGATGGCGCTGCCCCGGCTGCCGTACACCTCGAAACGGCGCGCCGCCGGCTGCGTCTCCAGCGCCGCGATGTCGATGAAGGCAAGGGCGTTCTCGAACTCGAACACGCCCAGCGTGTTGTCCGCAAACCCCTCCGCCGACCCCGCGTCGTTTCGCAGGAACGACGTCACCTTCACCGGACGCCCCAGGATCCAGACGACCTGGTCCAGCATGTGCCCGCCGAGATCGAAGAAGATGCCGCCCCGGTGCGCGCCGGCGATCCGGGCGCGCCCGGCCTCGTCGATGTGCGTGGACATGTGGGCGCGCACGGCGAACACGTCGCCCAGCAGGCCCGACCTGACCCACCCGGCGACCATCCTGAAGGACGAGTGGTAGCGCAGCATGTAGCCCATCTGGATGAGCAGGCCCTGCTGCTCGGCTGCCGCCACGACCTGCTGCCACTGCGCCCAGTCGTCGCCGGCGGGCTTGTCGTACCAGACGTGCTTGCCGGCGGCGACGATCTCCGCGGTCTGATCGAGGCTCTCCGCGTTGTGCCCCTCGGAGGCGATCGCGACGATGCTCCGGTCCCCCAGCATCTCGCTCCGGTCGCCGTACCAGTGAACGCCCGCGAAGGCGCCGTCGGACCTTTCCAGCTCGGCGCGCCGCGCCGGGTCGGGTTCGAAGACCCCGGCGATCTCGACATCGCCATTCACCTGCATCGCCTTCAGCTTGCCGGACGCGTGCCCGTGCCTGGTCCCGTATTGAGCCATGCGAATCTTCGCCACTGTCTCCTCCTGTCCGGCTCCTCCCGTTCCGGCCGGGGTGCCGCGGCACGGTACCATGCCGGCTCCCCGATCGCGGAGATCTCCCCGGGTCAGCCCGAGGCTGACCAGCCTCCGTCCACGGACCACGTGGCGCCGGTCACGAACGACGCCTCCCCGCTGCACAGGAAGAACACGACGCCGGCGACCTCCTCCGGCCGGCCGAAGCGGTTGAAGAGCGACTTGGCCTTCAGCCCCGAACCGGTGGCCGCCGGGTAGGCGGACTCCTTGATGTAGCGCTGCAGCAGCGGCGTGTCGATCGCGCCGGGCGCCACGCAGTTGACCCTGATGCCGCGGCCGGCCAGGTCCGCGGCCATGGAACGGGTCAGCGCCTCGACGGCTCCCTTGGCGCCGGCGTACGCGGCCCGCTCGCCGGCGGGACGGGCCGCCAGGACCGATCCGGTGTTGACGATCGCGGCCCCGGTCCGGCCGGCCATGAGCGGGACGATCGCGCGCGTCAGGTGGAAGATCCCCTTGACGGTCACGTCGTAGAGCCGGTCCCAATCCTCCTCCGTGCAGCGCAGGATGCCGCCCGGCACCTGCACCCCCGCGTTGTTGTGCAGCGCGTCCACGGGGCCGAGCGTCCGTTTGATCTCGCGCGCCGCCGCGTCCACCTGTCCCCGGTCGGAGACGTCGCACGGGCAGTACACCGCCCGCCGCCCCAGCGCGCGGACCTGCTGCGCGGCCTGCTCGCCCCGTACGCGGTCGACGTCGATCAACCCGACGTCGTAGCCGCCCCTGGCGAAGCGCAGCGCCGAGGCCCGTCCCAGGCCGGACGCCGCGCCGCTGACCACCACGACCCCGGCCGCGCCCACGGCCGCCCTACGGCGCCGGCACGCCGGCGTCGCGCAGGATCCGCTCCACGCACTCCGCGACGCCCGCGCGGCCGGTGTCGATGATGCTGTCGGCCGGCTCCGGCGGCTCGTAGGCCGCGGCCTCCCACGCGCGCCGGTACACGCCCTTGTCGTCGCGCTGCCGGGCGACCTCCGGCGGGCAGCGCAGCCACACCATGACCAGCCCGGCCAGGGCGCGCGCCGGCTCCCGGATACGCTCGGTGGGCGACACCATCGCCACCACCACGTCGACGTCGCCCGCCAGCCGCGCGGCCAGCGCGGCGACCCGGCGCACGTTCTCCCGCCGGTCGGCCGCCGAAAAGCCGAGCCCGCGGCTTAGCTCGCCGCGGCGCACCACGTCGCCGTCGATCAGGCACGCCACGCGGCCGAGCTCGCCCAGGCGCTCCACCAGCGCCCGGCCGACGGTCGT